>CAWDHU010000028.1:0-12883 GCA_963802185.1 uncultured Bacteroidales bacterium | reverse complement strand
CGATGCTTCAAACAAAAAACAAAACCTTGCAAAAATATACAGCGACATTGCGTTCCCATCTACTATAATAAAATCATATTGGTCATGTTCAAGAAAGCATACCGGTATATTTACGCCTGCAAAAAGTGGATGGGTCAGATGGCATTAAATATTTATTATAATTGATCTATAACCTGGATAGTATTTTCATAAATGAACGGAGGATTGTAATGAATATCGGATTCAACCAAGCGAACAATAATGATATTTTTTTCAGGATAAACATATATAAGCTGGCCGTATAAACCTACTGCAAAAAAGCTGTGATACAATTCAGGACCAAGAGCAAAATTAAATTGATAATCCCTGCGGCCACCTTCGGAAAGATCTCTTTTAGTCGCTTCCCGGATAAACGATTCCGAGAGCACAGTGTCTTTTTCAAAAACGCCATTATGTAAATACAATCGCCCGAGTTTGGCTAAGTCAATGGCAGTGGCATTTAATCCGGTAAATGCTTTTTCCATTCCTTCGGATCCCTTTTTATCCATGCTCCAGGTTGCGTCGTACTCCATCCCGATTTTTGTCCAGATTTTCTGCTCCATATAAAACGACAATGTTGTGTCAACGGCACGTTCCAAAACCAGCGCAAGTAACTGGCTGTTTGCGCTGTTATAGTTGTACTCCTTACCTGGTTCTTGTTTTAATTTTAAATGATGAATATCATTCCTGAGATTTTTCCCATAATAATACCGGGCATTATCCGAAAAAGGATTGAGATTATTATCCTTGAATTCGATACCGGAAGTATGTTTTAATAAACAGCGGATTTTGATATTTCCGATTTCCGAACCTTTGAATTCACTGGCGTACCGCGAAACGGAATCATTAACACTTTTGATACGGGATTCGTCAATTGCAATGCCGATTAATGTGGATAAAAATGCTTTGGTAACCGAAAATGAATTACAGATTTTAGATTTCCCGTACCCATCGCCGTAATATTCATATATCATTGTGTCATTCCTGATTATCAGGTAGGCTGCCGTTTTGGTCAAATCACAAAACTCATTCAAATTTACAAGTTTAGCTCCCAATGCTTTGTCATCAACGAATATTTTTTCACCATACGATAAGGGACCTGAGGTTGTTTTAAATGTGAATTGATTATCCTTGTCGTGCTTTATTTCGCGGTAAGGAAATATTTCATTATCAGTTAAATCCGGGATGTTGTAATACAAGGCCCGGCAAGCTGAAAAAGCAATTAATAAAACACCTATTACCAGGTATTTGATAGTCAAACCAAAATTTTTCATACACTTCATTTTTAAGACATGTTGTCGAAAAATAATTTAACGGTTAGTAAAAAGTTCCTGTTAGGCTTAACATTTTGAAAAACTCCAGGATAATTTTTGTCTGTCATGATCTTGATTTTTTAGTGAGTACTTAATAAGATTCAGATGAAATTGTCTGCCAAATTAAACCTGCTGTAATGAAAAGATCGAAATTATTTACTTTTCCATTCGTCCTGGCTTAGCCTTATAATCCAAAGCAATCACTGATGATGGATTGAGCCACACTCGGCAAACGGGCTGTGCTGCGCGTGTTAACGATGCACTTGACAGATTAGGATCAACCGAATAGATACACTCTTCACTGCCAACTTTTTGATATTCGTAGAGATAGACCACAGAACTGGATACAGTATCTTCTTTAGGAATTTGCGTACGTATGCCACTCCAGTTGCCTTTTTCTGTACCATCTTCTTTCCTGTATACCCCGGATAATTTTCCGTTCTGCAATCGTCCGGACCCAGCATAATCTACAATACGGAATGTGAACGCTAACGAATCATTTCTGAAATATCCTTCTACATCATAGCTTCCTGTAATAACTTCTCCATCCTTCTCCAGCGTCAGATCGAATTCCGCATACGTGGTGTCATGCATAAGTGCTTTGCATTTCCATGTTCCGGATATAGGATCATGTTTATAATGTGGAATGGGCACTACAGGCAACGAATAAAAGAGAGGTTTCACTTCCCGAGAAGAAGGACATTTAGTTGTGAGTATAGGGCTACGTGCCGATACGTTGGAATATACTGGGACAAACTCTTTGTTTATGGCGTTTCTGGCTGAAACTGGAATAGCAAAGAAAGGAATGCTTTTTATATTTTTCCATAGCTGAAGCGAGTCAATCCCCTCCCGCAGAAGATATTGTTCTTTGTTGCGCTCATCAAGAACAAGGTATACAGGTGCCGGAAGCGAAAGTCTCTTATCATCCATCGCCAGCCGATACATCATCTGGTTATAATCGTACAATGGAGTTGGATTAGCATTTCCTGAAAAGCCTGTTGTATAGGTACCTTCGAAATAGATTAACCGGCCGTTTTCCTTGTCGAAAAAGGGGTGTTGTGCAACATTATAGAAATCATAATTTTCGTGTGAAACGATTTTTCTTCCATATACCCATGGGCCGGTCGGGGTGTCTCCCTCAAAAAACCAGACTCCGCCTGCAAATTCATATGCGATCATCACCCAGCGGTTCCGGTAACTGTTCCAAAAGACAGACGCAGGATCGACAGGAATAGCATTTCCTGTCCTGATATCCCGGAATTGCCACAGGCCTTCTTCTGTGCTCATTTTTCCTGATTTGATAAGATCCTTTTGGCGTTCGCGGTTAAACTGCCCTGTATTCGATTTCCAACCGTACACAAGTCTGTTTGCGGCATCTCTTTCCAACAATGGTGCAGTTGAGTCATGAACCAAATTAGGAGCGAAACACTCAAAGTGTTCATAGCTTGAAGGATCGGCAAGATGCCTGATGTCTGCCGGGACACGCTCAATACCTGCGAAATTAATTATATATATGTATTCCTGACCTTTGGTTTTAACAATAAAGGGATGGCCACTACGATGATTCTTCCCATACCATTCATCAAAAATTTTAATTTTTTCGAAATTCTCTGATGAATCGTTGAACACAGCTAAACCATTCTCCCCTTGTGTACCGTCTTGATTTATTTCCGTGTATAATGCATACAATCGTTCATTCTTTTTTTCATCAGTCAATGCAGCCAGCCATTGTATCCATACCAAGGTATTTTCATCAAACGGACACATATGTTTTGTGAAACCGTTATCATCTACAAAGTATGTTAAATCAATCCCGGTATCAGGGTCAAGTCCGCCTTTTCCTGGCAACTCTGAGATTGCGCCCGAAGCCTCTCCATTGAAACCAGCCGGACCGTCAGTATCTCCCCAGAACCAGTAAAGTTTACCTTTATAAAGAGTTTCAATGAAAGTATCCTGGCCCATTACCTTTCCATTGAGCGCCTGATTTTTAATCGGACCTGGCAAACCAAGGCGAGCGCTTTGTCCATAAATATCCTGGCCAGTGATGCGATAAAGTCGCTCAGCAATATTCAGTCGTTTGATCTTTACAACTTTGGTGGAGCCAGGCAAAGTGTTTAGGATAAGTCTATCTTTAGGGCAATCATATCCATGACTGAACACCTTAAAAGAAACCATTTGATTCATCAGGGCAGGCTCATGAAAAGCAATGATACCTTTGCTGTCAGTATAATAGCGCAAGTGGTTTGATGTCTGGAATTCTACCAATGGTACACCCCGGCCCGTTTGGGAATCAATTACCCTGATTGTAAAATACCTTGCGCTGTCCTGGGCAAAGAGCATTTGTGCCTCAATAAGAAATGAGCACAGTAGCAAGAATTTCAAGATTTTTATTTTCATACCCTGTCGTTTAACATCGTTTTAATTCAACTCCGCATTTGACACGTTCCCAATTACGTTTTTACCATTTCTTTTAAAAAAACGGACAATTTACCACAAGGAGGTATTGTCAGCCATTTATGAGGAAGAACAGGATTATTCAGTTACGAAGAGTATTCTGAGACTATACAAGGATTATTTATCTCTCAAACGAAGTTAATATCGATTGAAAAGAGAAAAAAATTATTTCGATGAATGTCCTTGATTTTTCGATGAAGAAGGGAATTTTTTCCTAAAATTCCAAAACCTATTTTATAAACAAAGCCTGTCAGGAAGGTTGCTTAAACATAATCTCAAGCAGTTGCGCTTTGTAGGGTTCAGCTATTGGCAGAATATGACGACCGGTATAAATCTGGTTCCCTTCGATATGGTCGATTTTTTGAAGGTTAACAATGGTGGTGCGATGAACTTTCATAAATGAAAATCCTTTCAGTTTTTCTTCCCAGCTTTTCAGCGTCCCGTGAACAGTAAGCTTTTTGTCCGGGCAATGGATGGTAACATAATCGCCACAGGTTTCAACAAATAAAATTTCATCGATGGTGAGCTGGTAAATCCTTTTATCAGTTTTAACGCTTATCCTGTTTACAGCGGGTATAGATTCTTTGCTACTGATGCGGTTCTTGGCTTTGTTTACTGCTTTGCAAAAACGCTCAAATGAAAAAGGTTTCAGCAGGAAATCAACAATTTCAAGATCAAAGCCATCGATGGCATACTGAGGGTAGGCGGTTGTAAAAATAACGAGTGGCGGATTCACTAATGAACGAAGAAAACTAACTCCCGACATTTCGGGCAGGTTGATATCCAGGAACATCAGGTCAACAGTGTTTTTATCAAGAAACGCCTGGGCTGCAAATGCATCGCCGAAAACCCCGCAGCATTGAATACCGGGACATAGGGAAATATGTTGTTCCAGGATAGATTGTGCTGCGGGTTCGTCTTCAATGATAATGCAGTTCATTGCCGGTGGTTTTTTATTTGGTTGAAAAAATCCTGTTTCAAAAATCCAGTTTTTAATCCTTTCGTGCCTGAAGATCAACCTTCAATTCAACTTTGTAAATCCCATCCTTTTCTTCGAAATGCAATGAATGCCGGTTGGGGTATAACAAATTTAAACGTTTTTCAACATTTTTGATCCCAATTCCGCCATTTTCTTCTTTACCGGATTTTTCGCGCAGGGCTATCGTATTTTCGGTAGTAAACTGAAGTTGTTTCCCGTTGAATCCGATATAAATCAGAATCTTTCCCGGCTCCTTCCCTATACCGTGTTTAAAGCAGTTTTCAGCCAATGGTAGCAATAATAAAGGAGTAATATCTGCACTCCCGAAGTTGCCTTCCATGGTTAATATTACCTGTGTGATCAACGGATTCACACGTTCTTTCTGGAGTTCAACATACGTACGGATAATTTCCACTTCTTTTTCCAAAGGAATAGATTCACTGGTTGTATCATAAAGTACATACCGAAGGAAATCTGAAAGTTTCAATATCACATCCTTGGTACGTTCATCTCTGTTTGAGGCCATCGAATATATAGTATTCAGATTGTTGAACAGAAAATGAGGGTTAATCTGTGCTTTCAATGCCCGAAGTTCATTTTGCGCTTTCTCCCGGTTAGCTATCAGCATAGCCGCATATTGCCATACCAGGAAAACAATCGTTGTAAATACAAGGTAAGCAGTTACAATAATAAGCAGTTCCCAAACTTTGAAGTACGAAATAAAGAACAATTTCGAAAAAAGGAGATCTATACAATAGTCGAATGAAGCAAAATTCACTACCGATGTTATACATACCAATAAGATTGTGCTAATAAGGTAAATACCAAATTTACTCCGGCTCAGGAAGCGGGTAATCAAAACCCTGAGGTTGAAATAAACAGCGGCGGCTATAGTAAAATGGAAAAACAGGGTATACAGAAAACCTGAGATAAAAAAATTCAGCAATAAATCTTCTATTTCTCTTTCATCAACCGGAGTGCTCATTAAAAACATGAGATAGAATATAGGTATGAGAAAAATGATGGTAAGAACAATTTTAATCCATTTTCGTGTCGATTTCAGAAACCATGCAAATGGCAGGATACAGTACAGATAAAACAAACAGTTAACCATAACCAAATCCGACCAGGAAACCTGGTTCCCTTTGATAACAAATACAGACTCAACGCCAGGATTGAATATGATATTCCACATATTTACGGAGATCAGCCAGAAAAGCAGGTGCATTGCTATTATGAGGTGTTTCTTGAAATTTATCTTTTTCATGGCTCTTACTTTTTAATTCGGTTTAAAGTCAACATTGCAGATTGGTTTTCCCAATCGATAAAGCGAGTTTCGCTCGCATAGCGATCAATCATAGCAGTCAGCTGTTCAGATGTACCAGTAAGAAGCAACCGGCCGGAACTATCTACCCATTTAAAGTTTAACCTAACATGTTTATTTTCTATCATATCCCGCACACAACCGGGTCCCAGCCATGAAACCACAAATTGCTTGTTACGAAAAGCCACTCTTGCCAACGTATGGACTTTAAAGTAACTTTCGGTTGCAAACCGGCTATTTTCCAGGCCGGAGTTTCCTTCAGGCATAAAATCAGCATAAAGGTTATTATTCACCTTGAACAAAACCATTTGGAATTCGTAAATGGCAGAGTCGGTCTGGCTGCTGATAAGTTTTACTGTGTAACCATTCATTGGTTTATAAACAGTTGAATCCTTTCCCCTTTTAGTTTTTACGGTTTCTTTCGACATATACCGTTCAATTTTCCAAAAGGAAGTAGTGTCCGCCTGTTTCCAGACAGTTGGATTATCTTTATTATCCGATTTATGCTTCGTCAGTACCGGATTGGCTGCCCATTTGCCTTCAATTTCATGCAGCAGAACTACATCTTTATCCAGGTAAAACGGGTTCAGGGAACAAATCATGAAATAATCGCTGCATCCTGTTGCAAACAGGATTATTGCAATTACGATAAGTACTTTAAAACGGTTCATGATACGAGAGTTTTGAATTTCACGAACGAAGGTAAAATGGAATTTAAGCCAAAAAAAATTATTTCGATGAATGGCCCTGCTTTTTCGACGGGGAAGGATATTATGAAAATTTTAAATAATATTAATACAATAATTTCTCAGGCTTTAAAGCTGATTCATATGCAACTGGATTCATCAGGGCACAAAAAAAAAGCCCTGCTTCACAGCGGGGCTTTACAGAATAATGTTTTGAATATATTAAATCACTTTAACATTTACTGCATTTAATCCTTTTTTACCTTCTTGAAGGTCAAAAGATACCTGGTCATTTTCTCTGATCTCGTCGATCAGACCGGTAACGTGTACAAAATATTCTTTGTCCGATGCGTCATCTTTAATAAATCCAAATCCTTTGGAATCATTGAAAAATTTTACTGTTCCTTTACTCATGATGTTTTAATTTTATTTTGATTTTCCGCAAAGATATGTTATAAATACATAACTATTACATTTATTCAATAATAAATCAAAACTATTTAATATTTTTTGTGAAAATAGTGTAAAGCATTTTAAATCAGCTGTTAAAAGCATTTATTTTAAATATCCTTAAATGCAAATTTCTTATTTTTCTATTCAAGAATGCAAAACAATTTCCGTTATTTAACAGAATTAATTAACCGATTATAAATATCGCATCAAATTGTATATCTGACACTTATACTGATACAATTTCCACTAATAAAAGTTTTATCCAAAATTATTTCCTGTCTGTTATCAAACAGCTAAAATGCACCTTATATTTGTGTAAGTCAATTTCCTATAGTAGCTTTTCAGATTTAAATGTTTGCTTTTAAAAATACTTTAATCCATTCATTTCAGAAAATATGGTATCAGAAAATTCCACTATCCTGATTAACGACAGGCAAACAGACTCCATTCCCGCTACAAATCATCTCAAAAATCTCAAAAACACTGATGTTCTTGGCGTTTGTCTAGGCGCTTCAACCGTTTCGTTTGTAAAAGTTCATGTTAACAAACTGAACACTGTTGAAATTCAGGAATATAAATCAATCAACCACGAAGGAAATCCGAAAGTAGTTTTCCTTGAAAACCTGGAGCATTTCGCCGGAACAGGAATACAGGTAGTAATAACCGGTCGGAAATTCAGAAACCTCGTTACCCTAAAAACTATTTCTGAATCGGAGGCTACTGAATATGCAGTTGCAATGTTTTTGGACCGGGGAATGCAATTTTCGGCTGTGGCAAGCCTGGGAGCCGAAACATTCGTTGTATATGCACTTGATGAACAGGGAAAGATCAGGAAATTGATTTCGAAGAACCAATGCGCTTCAGGTACCGGCGAATTTTTCATGCAGCAAATCAGCCGGATGAACTTATCCGTTGATGAAGCTGTCGATATCTCACTCAACTCTACTCCTTTCAGAGTTTCCGGCCGTTGCTCGGTTTTCTGCAAATCCGACTGCACTCATGCGCTTAACAAAGGAATTCCAAAGGACCAGGTAGCATCGGGCCTGGCCTTGATGATAGCTGAAAAATCGGAAGAGCTTCTCAAAAAAGTTCATGGCGGCAAGTTTATGGTCGTTGGAGGTGTAGCTCAAAACCAAGCTGTTATTCAATTCCTGAAACAAAAACATCCTGACATCTATATTCCTGCAGAAGCCCCACACTTTGAAGCCCTAGGAGCAGCACTCTATGGAATTTATAACGAAATACCCGCTTTCAATCAAAGGATGAGATTATTGTAAAAAATGAAAGCCTTTTTACATTTCATAAGCCGCTTTCGGAATTTGCTCATCTGGTTCATTTCAAGGAAAATGGAGAAC
The DNA here is from genome assembly GCA_963802185.1 of uncultured Bacteroidales bacterium. Classification (GTDB taxonomy): domain Bacteria; phylum Bacteroidota; class Bacteroidia; order Bacteroidales; family UBA4417; genus UBA4417. The sequence goes on along the minus strand of CAWDHU010000028.1, from coordinate 4,301 downwards.
TGGTTACAGATAACGGAGAAGAATGCATACTTGGAATTGATGTCGGATCAACCACAACCAAAGCAGTCATAATTCGTATTTCGGATTGCCGAATCATGGCTACCGAATATATTTATACACTTGGAAACCCGATAAATGCATCAAAACAAGTGTATGATTCGCTTCGAAAACAGGTGAATGATGATATCAGTATCATTGGACTTGGAGTTACAGGATCAGGACGTCATCTGACTGCATTGCACGCCGGATACGAGGGGGATTATCAATGAAATATCGGCTCATGCCCGGGCTTCCGTGTTTTTCGATCCGGATGTGGATACCATTTTTGAGATCGGTGGCCAGGATGCCAAATACACCTATATCAACAATAAAGTTCCTGCAGATTATGCCATGAACGAAGCCTGCTCGGCAGGAACAGGTTCCTTTATAGAAGAAGCCGCCTTTGAATCCTTAAAAATCAAACTGGAAGAGATTGAAGCCGGAGCTATGCAACGCACTAATCCACTGAATTTCAGGGACCAATGTGCTGCATTAATTGGTTCGGATATTAAATCGGCATTGCAGGAGAATTTCGCCAGGGAAGATATTCTTGCCGGACTGGTCTATTCCATCTGCATGAATTATGTGAACCGCGTAAAAGGCAAAAGACCTGTCGGGAAAAAGATATTTATGCAGGGCGGCGTTTGCTACAACAAAGCCATCCCTATTGCGATGGCAGCCATCACCGGTAAAGAGATCGTCGTTCCGCCTCATCCCGGGCTTATGGGAGCTTTTGGAACCGCTTTGAAAAATAAAGAAGAGATCGAGGATGGATCGCTCGAAAAGAGAAAATTCAGTTTAAACGATTTGATAAACAGGGATTTTGCCTCAGGCAATTCTTTTATTTGCAAGGATAAGCTGAACGGCTGCGACCGCAAGTGTGAAATCAGGACTTTTGTGATCGACGGGAAGAAATTCTCATTTGGGGGAGCATGCAATAAATATTACGATAAAGTTACTCATACCGAAGTCAACTGGCAAAAAAATGATTTCGTCACCCGCCGGATGAACAGGATATTTGAAAAACAGGATTCGCCCGGTTTGCCTGAAAATGCGAAGACAATTGGACTAAACCTCACTTTTACGGTTAAACCGCTTGTTCCCTTTGTACCAGGCATTCTTTACTTCGTTGGGCTTCAAAATCATAATGCCGGATTATGTCGATAAGAATGGTTTCGAAAACCAGCATTCTTCGTTTTGCTATCCTGTTGAACTGGCACATGGATTGTTTTACAATCTCCTTCATAAAAATCTGACTATATTTTTATTCCCGAACTTTACGAAATGCTTGTTCCGGGATGCGAACATCACCCCAAAGACTCCAATGCAACCTGCGTATTTATCAGCAAGGAAGCGAATTATCTTAGCCAGGCTTTTAAAAACCCTGGCCTTGAAAACAAGCTGCTTCACCCCTACCTGAACTTTGCAAAAGGATATCGTTCAGCTAAAAAAACATTTATTGATATTGGCAAACAACTTGGTATTAAAAGATAAAAAGATTGTTGCAAGTATGCGTTTGAATTTGCGGTAAGACACAGGAAAAAGCTGATGATGATTTACTGAAAATGGGTGATGATTTCCTGGCCGACTCGAAGCAAATCCTGATAAAGCAGCCATTGTAATTGTAGGCCGCGATTACAATGCATTTTCTGAAATCGCAAATAAAGGAATCCCGCAAAAGTTCGCGTCCCTTGGGTACGACGTAATTCCTTTTGACATTCTGAATTGCCTAAACGAAGATATCAGTAGTTACCAATCGTGGGAAGCAGGAAAAAGAATTGCGGGTAGCCCATGCTATACGGAAACATCCACAGTTGTATGCTGCTTATATTACAAATTATTCGTGCGGGCCCGATTCAATCCTGGTACCACTGTTCAGGGAAATTATGGGCGACAAGCCTTCGCTCACACTCGAACTCGACCAGCACACCGCTGATGCCGGCGTAAATACACGCATCGATGCTTTTCTGGATGTGATTAAAAATTACAGAAAAATTTCATGATGTTGATTCTTCGAAAGCTAACGGAAAGTTCAAACCGTCCAAAATTGTAACCGAAGGTCGTAATCTCTTCTTTATTGATTCAGAAGGGCAAAAATATAACCTTAAAGCATCCTGATGTTCAGATAGTTGTTCCATGCATTGGCGATATGGCGGCAGCTTCTATTCGCTGCCAGTCTTCGGAGTTTAGGCTACAATGCCATTGCCATGCCCGAAATGGATCACGAAGTTGTTGAAACCGGTTTAAAATATACCTCCGGCAAGGAATGCCTGCCTCTTATTCTGCTCGCAGGAACACTGATGAATTACGTAATCAAAAACGGGCATGAAGGAAAAAAATCCGCATTTTTCAATATTGGCGGAACAAGTGCCTGCCGCGTTGCTCAATACCCGGTTTTCCTTACCAATCTTATTAAAATCAGGAGATATCGCGATGTAGCTATGTTTACTCTTGTCAGCCAGGAAGGTTATCTTGGACTTTCGAAAGGATTCCTGAAAAGATCGATGGAAGCTATAATTCTAAACGATGTGCTCGAAGATGTCGCGACAGGAATATTAGCCAATGCAAAAAATCCTGATGAAGGATTGAATATTTTTTACGATCAGTTTCAAAAAGTTATTGCTGTTTTCAGCAACGATTATAAAAACCTGTTTACCGAACTGAAGCGTTTCAGCAAATATATCCGTGAGCACGTCCCATGCCGGATTCCTATCTGAATCACGGTATATTCCTAACCGGCGAAATATTTGTAAGGCACAACCAGTTTGCACATAAATGGCTGAACCACTATTTTGGCAAACACGGATTTGTTTTGAAAGACGCTTATATTTCCGAATGGGTTAAATACCTTGATTATGCATGGCGCAAAGGTGTCGATCGTCCTGATTTTTCACCCGGCGACAGCATAAACAGGCTTATCAGGGAGCAATATATAACCGTGGTGGAAGCCCGTGTACAGAAAATTCTATCGCAGACAGGGTATTGCGAAGTTCATAAAACCCATATTGTGAACCTGATAAAACACAGCCTGCACGTTTTACCGCTCGAATCGACCGGAGAGCCTGCGCTGACTTTGGGAACCGCCTTGGCCTAGGTTACGAAAAATATTGCGGAATTATAAATATTGGCCCGTTTGGATGCCTGCAAACACGAATCGGTGAAGCAGTTACAAATCCTGATACTAACCTGGGAAGTAAAAAAGAAGTTAAAGATAAACTGAAGCTGATTTAGAAATTCCATCACATTTGAATGAACAACCGATATCCCGTTCCTGACTATTGAATGCGATGGAATGGGATATCCCCAGATTATAGAATCGCGGCTCGAAGCATTTCTTTTACAGGTAGAAAGGGCGGCAGAAAACATGAAAAAAAGAGTTGAAACACCATGAAAATACCTTTTAAATATACGATCATAGGAATATTTGTGCTGTATTCTATGATATCACTGTATAGTTCCGGTCTTTCAACTCAATGAATCGGTTTGGAAAAACAGTTTACTATCCGATCGACAGTTTATCCGTTACTAATTTAAGAAGAGAAAAAATAACTTGTGATAAAGAAATCACAAATCGATACATTGAAATTATTTCAAAAAATGACAGCATTTGAAGCGCTTGATGAGACCGATTCATTAGTCTATTTCAGACAGAAAACAGCGTAAAGAACCAGATATGCTATAGTAACCAAGCAAACTCGTTTCTATTTCAAGACTTCATCCTCTCTTTTAATTCAAATACGAGAAATCAAATCCTTAAAGCTGACTGATACTGATGAAGCACACAGGCTATTGCACAAACCGAAACTACAAACAAAAAAGAACGTGCCATGCAAGTTCCGGCCACGAAGTAGAGAGTCAACCTATCAATTGAAAGAGAAGCTGTTAAAGGAGTGCTCCTTAGGCTGCGAGGCACAAAAGCCAGAGCTATTGCGACAGGAATCGCAAACTTCCGTGGTGATTTTTTAACTTTTTACTCACAGCCCTGTATTAATCATCTGCACCTCGAAAAAAGTAAAAAAGATGGCTTGTAAACCAAATGGCTCTTGATCATGGAATTGTTCCTCCACACAGAGCTCCAGTCTATGTTGGCTTGCTCTTGGACTTAAGCCACGCAGGCTGATATCTGCACAGCGAAGTGAGTATTGAACCTGAAGAAGTCAGATTAAGCAGTTAAAAGGCTGCAATTAAATTGAAAATGAATGCCAATCCTTCTACCCAATTCGCACCGAAGTCATAGTTAATGAACCCATGACACATTTATC
>CAWDHU010000027.1:0-15658 GCA_963802185.1 uncultured Bacteroidales bacterium | reverse complement strand
CTTTTATGGATTGGAATGCCAACATTGACCTGAGCAAACAGCAAATAGAATCATCGATTAACCAGGTAAAAGATGAGCTTCCTCCGGGAACTCAAATCACTGTTGAAAAAATGAATCCTTCGATACTGCCGGTGATCGGGTATGTAATTGAAGCCAACGGCAGAAGTAATATTGAACTGAACCAGCTCGCCAATTATACGATTAAGCCATTTTTGTCGCAGGTCGAAGGCGTGTCGGAAGTGCGTGTAATAGGCGGCAGAACCAAGGAATATCATATCGAACTCAATCCGCAAAAAATGAGTGCGCTGGGAATCACCCCGGCCATTATTGACGCAGCTTTCAGCCAGACTAATTTTCTGACAAGCAACGGCTACCTTACCGATTTTAACAGGCTATATCTCACCGTTACAGATGCTGCCGTCGAAAACCTTGAGTCAACTGCAAAACCTTGTGATCAGCAACAACAGCAAACGGGTTATTCTACTGAAAGACATCGCCACAGTAAAAATTGCCGAAAAAGTTGAATATGTACGTATCAATGCCGATGGGAAAGATGCTTCACTGGTGGCCGTGGTCAAACAGCCTGATGCCAACCTTATTCGGGTAACGGATGACATTACGAAAAAAGGTAACTGCACTCAACAACGGAATATTACCCAAAGGCGTAACCCTGAAACCGTATTACGTACAGGCTGATTTTGTAAATGATTCCATTCGTAGCGTCAGCGACAGCCTGTGGATCGGTTTGTTGCTTGCGATTATCGTTGCCATAATCTTCCTCCGTTCCGTTAAAGCCAGCGCAGTAATATTGGTTACAATTCCACTTACAATTTCGCTCACGCTGGTAATGCTGCATGTATTTGGATACAACTTCAATATCATGACCCTGGGTGCCATTGCTGCTTCCATCGGGTTAATCATCGATGATGCCATTGTGGTGGTGGAACAGATTCACCGCACACACGAAGAACATCCCGAAACCCCGACAAAGGAACTCTTGTCGAAATCCATACGATTCCTGTTCCCGGCCATGGTAGGCTCATCCATCAGTACTATTGTTATTTTTCTCCCGTTTGCATTATTAAGCGGCGTTGCCGGTGCTTACTTCAAAATACTGGCCAACACTATGATGATCACACTGGTATGTTCGTTCTTAATTACATGGATTGGATTACCGGTTATTTACCTGCTTTTTTCAGGAAAGGATGGAAAATTTCTCCAGAAACACGCTGCTGTTCATCACGAAGGCAAATGGATTGCTTATTTCGTTCACCGGCCGGTTCTGAGTTTCCTGTTTGCAGGTTTGCTGGTGGTTTCTGCATATCTGATTTCCCAAAGGCTCGAAACCGGTTTCCTTCCCGAAATGGACGAAGGCTCGATCGTTCTTGATTATAAATCGCCTCCGGGAACTTCGTTGCAGGAAACCGACCGTATGTTACGCGAAGTGGAAAAAATATTCCCTTCCATTCCCGAAATCGCTTCCTACTCACGACGAACCGGCACTCAGATGGGTTTCTTTATCACAGAGCCCAACGATGGCGACTATCTGATTCAGCTTAAAAAAGACCGGAAACGTTCAACTAACGAGGTAATCGACCTTATCCGTGAAAAAGTTGAAACAACACAACCTGCCTTACAAATTGATTTCGGGCAGGTAATCGGCGATATGCTGGGCGACCTGATGGCTTCAACCCAACCCATTGAGGTTAAAATTTATGGCGACAATCCTAAAGTGTTACAGGAACTGGCCAGTCAAACAGCCGCTATTGTTAAAAATGTTAAAGGAACAGCAGATGTGTTTGATGGCATCACGGTTGCCGGGCCTTCGGTAAATATTGAACCAAATAATACGCGTTTAGCCCAGTTTGGTATTACTCCTGCCGATTTTCAAAACCAGGTGCAAACCCAGCTCGAAGGACTGCTGATCGGCGATATTTATGAAAAAGAGCAGCTAACTGCTGTGCGAATGTTATACCCTGATGCCTCAGAAACGCCTCTCGGAAAGCTCAGACAGAGTGCGGTTTTTCTGCCAAACGGCAATTTACAACCACTTTCGAACCTGGCAGATATTCAGGTTGAACCAGGTGTTGCAGAAATAGAACGTGAAAATCTTCAGGCAATGATACCTGTCATAGCCCGTCTTGATAACCGCGACCTGGGTAGCGTAATGGCAGATATCCAGCACGAAATCAAAACCAGCGTACATCTTCCGCAAGGCTATCACATCAGTTACGGAGGCGCTTACCAGGAGCAGCAGCAGTCGTTCGACGAATTATTACTTATACTGATCTCGGCTGTTTTATTGGTTTTCCTGGTTATGATCTTTCTTTTCAAACGAATACGCATAGCCCTGCTTATTATGTTTATCTCCGTTTTGGGTATGGCGGGCAGCCTTATTGCGCTCTATATAACACACACGCCTCTTAATGTTGGAAGCTATACCGGGATCATCATGATTGTGGGAATCATTGGCGAAAATGCGATTTTTACTTTCCTGCAATTCTCGCATAGCCTGAAATCCGACAAAGTGGATAAGGCAATTGTTTATGCCATTTCTACAAGGCTCAGGCCTAAACTGATGACAGCTCTAGGCGCCATTGTGGCCCTGCTGCCCATTGCTTCCGGGATCGGAATCGGGGCCCAGCTTCATCAGCCTTTGGCAATTGCAGTAATTGGTGGATTTATTATCGCACTGCCTTTACTGCTGATTGTTTATCCGACTTTGATCAGGATATTGTTCCGGAATTTTCATGAAGAGACTATTGAACCGGAGACCATAGAGATATAGAAGATTAATAACATTTCAGGCTCTCATTCACTCATAAAGTAACTTTTAGTGTATTATCATTAAAAGTTTATATTTTTGTTACTCTTCATTTCCTCAAATAGAAACGCAAACCATGCATAATACAGATGATATGTTTCTACTTCAAACACCAAAAGAAGAAGAAATGTATTCACTTTCTGTATTTTCAGCATATATTTCTAAACGATCGGTAAGTATTTACAGCTACTTTTCAAAAATGAAATTCCGTTTGAACACAATGGCAAGAATTCTTTTGCAACCAGAAGAGCATTCATGTACAAATGTCAACTCCTCTTTCAGAAATAAAGAAAGTACTTGCCATTATACTTTGTGTACTGTTTCCGGTAATACTCTTCGGAAATAATGATATGGATTCGTTATTGAAGGTTTTAGATAAAACCGTTGATAATAACCAATATTACTCGAATCTTAAAGAGCAAAAACTGAATAAACTGAAAGACCTTCTGAAATATACATCCACTGACCTTCAGAAATATGAAATATGCGGACAATTGTATGACGAATACAAATCGTATAAATCGGATTCAGCCCTGATTTATGCAAGGAAAAAGCTCCAGATTGCTGAAAAATTAAATGACCGGCATGATTTAACAAATGCCCGTTTAAATTTAGCAGCTATCCTGGGCTTAAACGGCTTATATAAAGAGGCTATGGATATTTTGAGTGTGATAGATATCAGCCAAACACCCGACTTAAAAGCATATTATTTCCATATATACCGAACGATTTATGGTTATATGGCTGATTATACTGTATCGAGCCAGGAAAATATCAGGTACAATCAATTGACTGCAGCTTACCGTGATTCATTACTAGTTGTAAACCCACCCAGTTCCGCTACACATATTATGGTAAAATCGGACCAACTGATAGTGCAAAAAAAATATGATGAGGCCCTGGAATTATTGATGAATTATTATCCTACCATAAATAATGATTTACATACAAAGGCTATAATTGCATACAGTATTTCATCAGCATATAATGGCAGAAACGACCGGAAGCGGGAAAAACAATGGCTGGCCATTTCTGCCATATATGATATTCAATCTGCCAATAAAGAATACATTTCGCTCCGAAGACTGGCCTTTCTGTTATACGAAGACGGAGATGTGGACAGAGCCTATAAATATATCAGGCGATCGCTCGAAGATGCTCTTTTTTGCAATGCCCGTTTGAGGACGTACGAAATTTCGCAGATGCTACCTATTATTGACAAGGCATATCAAAATCAAACGGAAGCCCGTCAGAAACAATTGGTAACGTCATTGGTCAGTATCAGTATTTTGACTTTGTTTTTAGTGGTTGCCATTTTATTGGTTTACCGGCAAATGAGGAAACTTTCGGCAGCCCGGAAAGAACTTAGTATTGCCAATGAACAATTAAATAATCTGAATCATGAGCTATCGTCAACAAATGATCAACTTAACCATACGAATGAAACCTTAGTAGAAGCAAACCTGATTAAAGAGGAGTATATCGGCAGGTACATGGATCAATGCTCACTCTACATCGATAAGCTGGATGGATACCGGCGGTTGCTAAATAAAACCGCTGCTGCGGGTAAAATACAGGATTTATTATATGCCATAAAATCAAAACAGTTTATTGAAGATGAGCTGGAATTATTTTATACCAATTTCGACAGTACTTTCCTTCAGCTCTTTCCCACTTTTGTTGAAGAATTTAACAGTTTGCTGGTTGATCATGAAGATACTCAGATTAAACAGGGTGAACTGCTAAATACAGAACTCCGGATATTTGCTTTAATCCGGCTGGGAATCAGGGACAGCGTCAAAATATCACATTTCCTGCGTTATTCCTTATCTACTATTTACAATTACCGGACGAAACTTAGAAATAAGGCTGTTGGTCCACGAAATGAGTTTGAAGACAGGGTGATGCAAATAGGAACTTCTTCAAAATAACAAAGGATCTATTTTTTAAAAAGGGGCTCCCGGCATTCCGGAAGCCCCTTTTTTATTTATAAATCTACTACATTTTTTTATATCTTATTTATCATATCATACTCTTTATCAATTAATTGTGACATCTGACCGTGCAATTGTCACTACATTTTAAATATACAAATAAATAAAGGTATATTATGGTTGTAGATTTGACTTTCGAAACACTAAAAACAACTTTCACACATCTGATCTTATATTTTTCAGATTTCAGTTCTCCTAAAATTGAAACTCCATTCTTCAGGTAAAAAATAAGTATCCATTTAAACTCAAATCAAACAAATTAACCAATGATCCAAATCTAATCAAAATGAGTAAAAAACACAGTTCAAATTTAATCCGGTATTGTGCACTGTTCCTGTTCCTCTTTTTTGTTTCAGGAAATAGTATGGCGCAAAGCATTTCGGTTACCGGAAAAGTGACCGATGCAGCCAATGGCTCTCCATTGTATGGTGTTACAATTGGCATTACGGGCGCTGCTTCCGGTACTATCAGTGATATTGATGGCAGATTTACAATTCAGGTACCATCAAGGGAAACAGTCCTGGTATTCACATCTGTAGGTTATAAGCCACAGCAAATTGTAGTTGGGGGAAACACAGAAGTAAATGTTGCCATGGTGCAGGATATAACTGAATTGGAGCAAATTGTTGTAGTCGGGTATGGCACACAACGGAAGAAAGACCTTACAGGCTCAATTTCACTGGTATCAACCAAGGAAATAAAGTCGTTGGCTGTTCCCAGTGTCAGTGATGCGCTACAGGGCAGGGCCGCCGGTGTTCAGGTTATTTCATCAGGAACCCCGGGAAGTGATGCAACTATTCGTATCAGGGGTGTAGGGACCATAAACAATAACAACCCTCTCCTGGTAATTGATGGTGTTCCTGTTTCAAGCGGGCTCAATACACTGAATATGAACGACGTTGAATCGATGCAGGTACTCAAAGATGCATCAGCAACTGCTATTTATGGTTCAAGGGGTGCTAATGGAGTAGTAATCATTACAACCAAACGTGGCAAAAGCGACCAATCGCACCTGGACTTCAATTACTTTTTTGGAATGCAGAATGCCACCCATGTAGTCGACATGCTTAACGCAAGTGAGTTTGCTGCTTTACATAATGATATTATGGCAAATGCAGGTCTTCCACAAAATCCCGCTTATGCTGATCCAGCTTCATTAGGCGAAGGGACTGATTGGCTTGGCGAAATGTTCAATCCGGCTCCAATGCAGAATTTTTCTCTGTCCTACTCAGGAGGCAGCGCAAAGACAAACGTGTATGTTTCCGGTAATTATCTCAGCCAGGATGGCATTGTTACTAATACCGGCTATAAAAAACTAACATTACAATTCAATAGTGATACTAAGGTTTTTGATAAATTAAAATTTGGTAACAGCCTTACACTCAACAACGATACTAAAAAAAGTGGCAATTATAGTATCCGCAATGCCATGCTGGCTTTACCGACACAACCTCTTTACCAGCAAGATGGCACTTATTCGGGTCCAATCCAGCAACCGATGTGGGATGGCGACATTGTAAACCCTATTGGCCTGGCAAAAACAGTCGACAATTCTACATTAGGATATAACATTATAGGATCCCTTTACGGAGAATATGAAATTATTAAAGACCTGAAAATCAAATCTACTTTCGGTTTACAAGCTAATTTCTGGAACTCCCGCACCTGGGCACCCGATTACCATTGGAATTCGAGTATTAATGAAAACTCATACCTGTTTGAACAGTATAACAAAAACTTAACCTGGTTATGGGATAATACAGTGACATACGAAAAAGCGATTGACAAACACAACATTGCTTTAATGGCAGGTATCAGTGCACAGGAAAATGAATATCACTACCTGAATGGCTCCAAAATATCCTTTGCAAGCAACCTTACCCAGCAAATGGACAACGGAACATTACAGCCAACTCTTGGTGGAAATACAAGTTCATGGTCCCTGCTTTCCTATATAGGAAGAGCAAATTACTCATATAACGGGAAATACCTGGCTACCGCAACAGTCCGCTACGATGGCTCCTCACGATTTGGCGAAGGTAACAAATGGGGCTTATTCCCCTCAGGTAGTGTAGCCTGGCGAATCTCTGAAGAGAATTTTATGGAATCTGTCACTTTTATAAACTCAATGAAAGTTCGGGCAGGATACGGTGTCACAGGCAACCAGGAGATAGGGAACTATTCATTTGCATCAGCACTCCAAACCATTAAGTACAATTTTGACAATTCAATTGTTAACGCAGTTGTTCCGCTAATAATGCCTAATCCAAATGTACAATGGGAGGAACAGAAACAGGCAAATATAGGTATTGATGCTTCAATGTTTAAATCACGGATTGAGGTAACTATTGATGCTTATATTAAAAATACCGACAATATGCTTGTTCCTATGTCGGTACCTGTATCAACCGGGTATTCTGATGTGTATGTTCCATATATCAATGCAGGTGAAATGGAGAATAAGGGGATCGAATTTACAATCGATTCACGTAACCTTGTCGGAGATTTTACATGGAATTCTTCGTTTAACTTCTCTTATAACCAGAATAAGGTCAAAAGCTTAAACGATACTGTACCTATGACAAGTGGCAGCATTGGTTTAAATTACAACCTGGCTCTTATCCAGGCAGGGCATCCCGTTAATGAATTTTATGGATTTATTGTCGATGGCATTTTCCAGACGCAGGAAGAAGCTGATAACCATGCTGTTCAGGTTCCGGGTAATGATCCATACAGTCGTACCTCTGCCGGTGATATCCGGTTCAAAGATCTGAACAATGATGGAGTAATAAATGACCTCGACCGTGCTTTCACAGGTAATCCGAACCCTACATTTATGTTTGCCCTCAACAACTCAATTACTTACAAAGGATTCGACCTGGGTTTGTTCCTGCAGGGAGTTGCCGGTAACAAAATATTCAATGCAAACCGTTTGTATACCGAAGCGATGTCAGTTGCACAAAACCAGACTACTGAAACTCTAAATCGATGGACTGGTGAAGGTACTAGCAATTCTGTGCCAAGAGCCGTATTCAATGATCCGAATAAAAACACACGACCTTCCGATCGCTATGTTGAAAATGGTTCATATCTGAGAATTAAAAACCTTACCCTGGGTTATACTCTGCCTTCTTCATTAACCGATAAGGCTCATATGTCGTCGGTAAGAGTTTACGCTTCAGGATTAAACATGTTCACATTTACCCAATATACAGGTTTTGATCCTGAAGTAGGCACCAGTGGCATCGATAACAATGTGTATCCGGTTACTGCTACATATAGTTTAGGTATTAACATTGGTTTCTAATCTTTAAAAAACGATCCGTTATGAAAAACAAAATATATTTTGCACTTATCCTTTTCAGTACACTTTTCGCATCGTGCAGTAAGGACTTCCTGGTGAAATCACCGGAATACTCTGTTAACACTGAGAATTTCTACCAAACAGAAGATGATGCCATTGCAGCTATCAATGGTGCCTATCAGCCCTTGCAATGGCCAAAATTGTACAATATGCGCCTGTGGACACCTGATATAATGGCTGGAAACAGCATTGTTGGTGCCGGTGGTGGCTCCGATGGCCAGGAAACACAAGACCAGGCAAATTTTGTAACTGCAACTGACAACCAGGGAGTACTCGATCTTTGGCGTGGTCCATGGCCGGGAATCCTCCGCTGCAATATCATTCTTCAAAAGGTTCCGGGTATGGCAATCAACGAAGCAATTAAAAACAGGGTACTGGGTGAGGCTTATTTTCTCAGGGCCCAGTACTACTTTATCCTGGTCCGCTTCTTTGGTGATGTGCCCTTGGTCCTATCGCCTGTTGAACCTGGTGACGACCTGCGGCCTTTCCGGACGCCGAAATCAGAAGTATACGACCAGATTATCGCTGACTTTACCAAGGCTATTGAACTGCTGCCGACCCGTGAAAGCTACAGTGGATCCGATCTGGGTCGTGCTTCGAAAGGTTCAGCTGAAGGAATGCTTGCTAAGGTTCATCTTACCCTCGGCAACTGGCAATTGGCCGTTGATCATTGCAATGAAGTAACAACGCTGGGTTATGCACTTAACACTAACTACGCCAGCAATTTTGATCCTTCGGATAAAAATTCGGTTGAATCGCTGTTTGAAATACAATATACAAGTAATGCCGGGCAGGATTTCTGGTCGAATGAAAACCAGGCTTCATGGCTCAGTACATTTACCGGACCACGCGGATCAGATATGGTTGCTGGTGGTTGGGGATGGAACCAACCCACCCAGGAATTCATAGATTCCTATGAACCTGGCGATCTGAGAAAAGATGTAACTGTGTTCTACCCAGGATTGCCCTCAGTTTGATGGTAATGACTATCAGAAATCATATTCAATGACAAACTATAACCTGCGTAAATTCCTGGTATCTAAATCTGTTTCACCTTCCTATGATAATAGCCCGATGAATTTCCCGGTACTGCGTTATGCTGATGTTTTACTGATGAAAGCAGAAGCATTGAATGAGCTTGGAAGAACTGTCGAAGCTCAGGCACCTCTCAATGCAGTACGTAAAAGAGCCGGACTTTCAGAAGTATCTGGCTTGTCAAAAGATGCTTTCCGCGAAAAAGTTCTTCACGAAAGGCGCATGGAACTTGCATTTGAAGGCCTTCGCTGGTTCGACCTCATCCGGGTGAACAATGGGCAATATGGCATCAGTTTCCTGCATTCGATTGGAAAATCGAATATGAGTCAAAAATACCTGCTCTTCCCAATACCACAAAAAGAACGTGATGCTAATCCTAATCTAACCCAAAATCTGGGGTATTGATACCAGGAAAAGGTTAACCTAATTTTATAAATAAAAATCGAACGAGATGAACAAACATAACATATTTACCATCCCTGTTAAAGGTACTAACATGCTGAGATCTGGTGTGGGCCATATTTTCGCAATGGTTCTTACAGGAATGATGATCTTCTTTACATCTTGCCAAAAAGAAGAAGGTAACGATATTATACTGGCTGGAGAACTTTCTCTTTCATCTACATCTGCCGATATAGTTCTATCCCAGATAAATGGTGCTAATGTTGCTCTAACTTTAAATTGGACAACCGGAACAAATAATGGAACCGGAGCCTCAATTTCATATGTTTTGCAAATTGATAAAGCAGGTAACAATTTTGCCAATCCACATACATTCGACATGGGCAAAGCTGTCTATGCTAAATCCTTCTCTGTTTCTCAGCTAAACAGCAGCCTCCTCGAAGAATATGGAGCTGTTGCAGGGGTTGGTTTTACTCTTGAGGCACGGGTTATTGCTACAATTTATTCCTCACCTACTAGCCAACAAACATCGCAGGTAATAGATATTAAAGTAAAACCTTACGAACCAGTCAGTACAACCTTGTATATATTGGGCGATGCTACTGCTAACGGATGGGATGCAAGTAAAGCCATAGCTTTAACTCCCGATGCTGACGATCCTACTGTGTTTGCCTTCAGAGGTGCTTTAGGCATTGGCAGCTATAAATTCATAACCACATTAGACCAGATACTCCCATCGTACAACCGCGGTAGCGATGATAATCATCTCGTATACCGCACAAGCGACAGCGAACCAGATAATGCCTTTAAAGTAAACGAGGCAGGAGTGTATAATATCAAAGTAAGTTTGCTGGAACTGACAATAAAGACGGTAAAACTCGATGTTCCTGTTTATGATCATATTTATATGGTTGGGGATGCTTCTCCGAACGGCTGGGATATTAGTGCCGCAACTGAACTAATACAGGATCCGGATAATCCTGCCATTTTTACTTACACTGGTGTGATGAAACCAGGAGATTTTAAATTTCCGGTAAACCGAAATTCCGACTGGGGCCAGGATATGTTTATGAAACTGACTGATTCAACCATGTACCTCCACCATGGTGGTGATCCGGATGATAGTAAATGGACAATAACAAAAAAAGGCTTTTATGTCATCAAGCTGAATATAATTGACAACACTATATCTATGTCCCGTACAAAACTCTTCATGGTTGGCAGTGCAACTCCAATAGGATGGAGTATTGATAAAGCCATTGAACTTACTGAAGATGCTACTGATGGCTGTATTTTTACATACTCAGGACCTATGGTTGCCGGCGAATTTAAATTCCCTGTTAACCGCAATACCGATTGGGGCCAGGACATGTATATGCGTGTAGATGATACACATATGTACAGGCATGTAGGGGGCGCTGCCGACGACAATAAGTGGAGTATTACTTCGGATGGAAATTATGTTATCACAGCTAACATTGAAACACTTAACATAAGTATTGCCGGTAAAAAGTAAGGTTTGGTTGGATTGATTATAAGGGCTGCCAAATAATCCGGCAGCCCTCTGTTTTTCTGCTTCATTTTATGCTATTATTGCAAATGGGTATAAAATACTACCTTATTCGCAACCAGAAATTCCACTCACTCCTTATATTAAAAATATTGAAAAATCGGCAGATGAAGCTCAGACACTTTTGTTTTTTAATTGTTATTGCAGGTACAAGCTTTGCATGTACAAAAACTGATAGTGATTCAACTTCAGAACCACCTGTTCCACCTGTCAATCAGGTTACACCATCGTACATAAATGTTAGCATATCAACTGATAAAGCTGTTTACATTCCAGGTGATGAAGTAATTTTTACCCTCGATAATTCCACGCTTCCTGCTACAGCAAAAGTGAGATACAAACATTTAAACACCATACTTTCAGAAGCTTCAGTAGCCGGATCTACATGGAAATGGACAACCCCGTCAACAGATTTCACAGGCTATATTGCTGAAGTATATTCCAACGAAAATGGCACCGAAACAATTTATTCAACTATAGGAATTGATGTGTCTTCAAGCTGGAAAAAATTCCCCCGGTACGGTTTTTTATCCAAATTTCCCTTATCAAATGATGATGAAATTGATGCTGTTCTCAGCAACCTGAACAGGTACCATATCAACGGAATTCAGTTTTATGACTGGCATAACAAGCATCATAAACCCTTACCATTAATAGGATCAATTCTTCCAAACACATGGAAAAATATCAGCAACTCGGATGTTTACTTTAATACCTTGCAGAAATACATCAGTAGTGCCCACAGCTTCAATATGAAAGCCATGTTTTACAATTTGGTTTACGGTGCATGGGAAAATGCTGAAGCAGATGGTGTTCAGAAGGAATGGTACATTTATAAAGACAATACCCATACCACTAAAGAGTTTCTTCGGCTTTCCGCACCTTTTCTGAGCAACATTTATTTACTTGACCCTTCCAATACCGAATGGCAGAAATATATTGAAAATGAAAACAAAAAGGTATATCAATACCTTGATTTTGATGGTTATCATATGGATCAGCTCGGTGACTGGGGAGGGCATTATACATACGACGGGGCTTATCTTAATCTGTCAGAAACGTTTAAACCCTTTATAAATGCAATCAAAACAGATGAGCCGGAGAAAAATATCGTGATGAATGCTGTTTCACAATATGGACAGCAAGGAATAGCAGAAGCTTCGTCCGATTTCCTATATACAGAAGTATGGAGCCCTTTCGACAGCTACAACGACCTAGCAAACCTTATAAAACAAAACAATGTATACAGCAACAATACCAAAAATACAGTTCTGGCTGCCTATATAAATTACGATATGGCTTATAACAAAGGTTATTTCAATACACCTTCTGTTCTGCTGGCCAATGCTGTAATATTTGCCTTTGGTGGAGCTCACCTCGAGTTGGGAGAACATATGCTTGGCCAGGAATATTTTCCTAATAATAACCTTGCCATGAAGGATGATTTGAAAAAGGCATTGACGTCCTATTATGATTTCCTGGTAGCTTATCAAAACCTGCTTCGTGATGGTGGCGCTTTTAATGATGTTTCAATCAGTTCTATTGATGGCAAAATCTCATTAACAAAATGGCCTGCAAGCCAGGGGTATGTTGCTTGTTTTGGTAAAAAGGCAGGGAACATCCAGGTAATACATCTGATCAACTTCAAAGACTCAAAAACTACCAGTTGGAGAGATAATACAGGAATCTCAGGTTGCACCGGCACTGATTAAAGATGCTCAGCTGGTTTTTACAAGCGATGCTGTGGTTAAAAAAATGTGGGTTGCTTCACCGGATATAATCGGGGCAACTTCACGATCATTTAACTTCGCTCAAAGCGGGAACAAAGTAAGTTTTATACTGCCGGAATTAAAATACTGGAGTATGATCGTAGTTGAATATTAAAAACCTTAAAAACAAGCCTGATGCACAAGTCCTTAATCCCTTTAATATTTTTTGCAGTCATGATTTTATCAAAAGCTAATGCACAGGATAAATCTCAGCCAGGCCAGTGTATTTCCTTCGAATTACAAGGGAACAAAGCAATATTCTTCTGTGAGAACAACATAAAAGTTCAACTGGAACAAATAGAGTCTGGTATATTGAAAATCTGGTACGATCTGGATGACTTTAAACGGGAGAATGAATCTTTTGCAGTAATAAAAACCGGAAATGATCAGGAAAAACTCAATATTTCAGAACAACCTCAGAGTTTCGAAATTTATACAAGCGACCTGATTGTCAGGATTAATAAATCACCCTTTCAGGTTCGCATTTTCGACAAATACCAGAAATTGTTGATGGAAGACTTCCAAAACAAAGGATTCGAGAAAGATTCATCAACAATATCAAGCTATAAAACGCTCCGACCGGGTGAACGGATTTATGGTCTTGGAGAGAAAAATGGACCAATTAACCGGGTTGGAAGCCGTTTCAAAATGTGGAACAGCGACAAGCCTTGTTATGGTCTTAATGAAGATCCACTATATAAAAGCATCCCGTTTTTCATGAGTAGCTGCGGTTATGGTATTTATTTCGACAATACATTTAAAACGAATTTGACTTTGGAAGTAGAATCAGCAAACTATTACTCATTTCGTCAGCTCCCGGCGGCGAAATGATCTATTATTTCATTTTTGGGCCCACATACAAACAGATTATCAGCCTCCTACATACGGATCTGACCGGCAAGCCGATTATGCCGCCGGATGGGCACTGGGATTTCGCAATGCAGAGGACTGTCTCACCAATGAAAAGCTCACCCGTGAAATTGCAAAAGGCTATCGCGACCGCCAGATACCTTGTGATATTATTTACCAGGATATAGGCTGGACACACCCATCTACAGGATTTCGAATGGAATCGCAAAGACAGGTAAAAGATCCCATAAAAATGGTTGCCGACCTTAAAATTGATGGATTTCAAAGTCATTGTTTCGCAGGATACCGGTAATTTCACAAGACAATCCACCGACTGGCATGCCGATGAATCTGGCAAAAACTTTCACAATGGCGCGAAGCAGATGCGAAGGATTTCTTTGCTTCCGACATCCGTACAGACAGAACCTACGACATGCCCTGGCCGTGGGGCGGAAACTGCGGGGTAGTTGACTTACAAACCCCAACGTTGAAGACTGGTGGGGAAACTACCAGCAGAAAGCACTTAACGATGGTGTCCGCGGATTCTGGACAAATATGGGCGAACCGGCCTGGTGCAACGAAGAAAGCACCGACCGTCTCATTATGAAACATTACCTGGGCAAGCACAACGAAATCCACAACGTATACGGCTTACCTGGGATAAAGTGGTAACCGAACAATTCGAAAAACGAAATCCCAACACACGTATTTTTCAAATGACCCGTGCTGCTTTTGCCGGAATACAACGTTATGCTTTCGGATGGTCAGGCGATACAGGTGATGGAAACAATATTCTGGATGGCTGGAAAAATCTGGAAGCGCAGCTGCCTATGGCATTATCTGCAGGAATGGGGGGTATTCCGTTCTGGAGTTGTGATATTTCGGGCTATTGCGGCGATATTAAGGATTATGATGCTATGAGTGAGTTATATGTACGATGGATGCAGTTTGGAGTTTTCAATCCCATCAGCCGCGCCCATCATGAAGGAAATAATGCTGTTGAACCCTGGCTCTTTGGGGCAAGAGCAGAACAACTATGCAAAAATGCAATTGAACAAAAATATCGGTTATTCCCTTACATATATAGCTGTGTCCGCGAAGCACACGACAATGGATTACCAATTATGCGTGCCTTGATGCTTGAGTATCCGGATGATAAAGAAACGGCTGATTTGAATTCAGAATTTTTGTTTGGCCCTTCACTATTGATTGCCCCGGTAATGGAACAAGGAGCTGCTGTTAAAAAAGTTTATTTGCCTGATGGAGAATGGATTGATTTCAATAATCCGCAAACTGTTTTTCAGGGAAAACAATGGATTGAATTCCCTGTGGAACTAAAAACCATTCCTATGTTTGTTAAAAGTGGTTCTATAGTTTCCACAAGATGCCGATAATGCAATATATCAACGAAAAGAGCGATTACCCATTAATTCTTGATATTTTCCCTGCTGCCGTGAACAAAAAGGCACAATCCGACATTTATGAAGATGATGGCGAAACCAATAATTACAAGGAAGATGTATTTATAAAACGATCGGTGCAGTGCCCGAGTTATAAGGATAGAATTGAAATTATCTACAGCGAAAAGATAGAAAATGGTTATGCCCCTGAAAACAGAAATATGATCTATCAGATTCATTTGAAAGAAGCTCTTCCGGTTTCGGTTTCGGTTTCAGGATAAAAAATAAAATCATTCAGATTAAAGCCAGACACTGATTGGCTTACAGTAAAGATGGAAACAGCAGAGTGGAACTGGAACAAGGAGAATAGTACGTTGACAGTTTGTATACCATCAGCAATAAAAAATGAAAAAATAACTGTACAAACCGGAAAATAAAAAATGAAAAAACC
>CAWDHU010000026.1:0-1031675 GCA_963802185.1 uncultured Bacteroidales bacterium | reverse complement strand
TGGCTTGCATGTATAAATATTCCATGCCCTTTACATCCTGATATTGAGTTGCTATCAATACTGGTAAAGTATGAACTACCCTGATCAATATAGATTCCATTTCCTGCACCAGAAGTGTACCCAATAGGCTTTCCTTCTGGCCTACCAATAGTTCCCACTATAACATTTCCATTAATAGTCACCCCAGCTGTTAAATCAGTAGCATCTAAATAAATAGCACCGCCATCCTGTTTTGTCTGCATGGAATTAGCAATGTAATTATTTCTGACAATCTGATTATTAGCACCAATGTGCATACCACAGTAACTTATATTGTTAATTGTATTTTTTTCTATCCGTATATTCTCCCCTTGAATTGAAAATATGGCATTACCACTCATGTAATTACTTATTCCCTGCCCGAAAATGGTTTCAATATTACTTATTGTATTTCCTATCATTACAACATTATCAGATGATGCTGCTGTGATAACCCCCCAATCATTGCAATAATTGATAGTATTATTCTGTATTGTTGTATTGTCAGCAACATAAAGCGTTATACCTGAATTACCTGAGAAATTAATATCACAATCCTTAACAGTTATAAAATCGTTATGGTCAATATTTACCCCTATTTTATTTGTTCCCTTGATAGCAAGATTAGATAAGGTAATATAATCAACACCAGAAGTAAACGCTATTCCGTTATTAACAATAGGTAAATCAACTGTTTTAGTAGTAGGATCAACCGCACCGAAATACACATACAAAGTAGAGTTAGCAGTATTATAATACCATTCACCATACTGATCTAAAGTGGAAAGACTTTTTTGTATGAAATATCCATATCCGTTTGTTAATCCCCAGCTATACCCATTATTAATCATTAGTGTTGTTCCTGAATGATTAGTAATTGGGTTTCTATCAATAGTCCAGTTATTCTTACAAATTATAGCTTCCGCACCAGTCCAGTTAGGTGTAGAAGGAAGTTGATTGTCTGTTATTGAAGTTAATCCGCTATGTGATTCGTAATATAACCATCCTGTATTAGGATATCTCCCCATTGCATACTGAACACCTTCAATCAAAAGAAGGTTTGGCGATGATTCAACAGTTACCACTTTGCTATAAATTCCCCCACCTGTGTTAGTCCAACCTGCTATTGTTTGTAAGCCGGTGATGATTGGCTTTGCTCCTGTACCAAATGCACCAAGTGTTATTGGTTTGGTGGAAGACCCAGATTTTGTTGCTTTAATAGAGCCATAAAAAGTCTCACCACGCCTAAATAGCACAGAATCACTTGTTAACAGATTGGCGAAATAAGAATTTAATTTGTTTATAGTCTTCCAAGGTGTGAGCGGATTTTGAGCTTGTATATTTGACCTCGAATCATCTCCAATAGTGGAGGAAAAGTAATAATTGTTTCCTGCTTTAACTTCAGTAATTATCAAAAATAAAAAAACTGAGATTATAGAAACAAGTATGGGAAATAAATACTTAGTGTTACTAGTTGGGGAGTTTGTAGACATAGTAGTACGAGCTTTGAAAGTTTCCAAGTTTATCCAAGTTCAATCTAAGGGTAAAATTGCAGAAGTTATACGAGTAAAAATGTTGTATATATTTATGTATATCTAAGTAAAAAGTAACTTGATTATTCTTAAAAATAAATAATCAAATTAGAAAGATAATCGTAAAAACTTGATAATCAACATGAACTACTTTGTTGATTGGATTTCAATAGCTTTTCGTTTTTCAATCATCATTACTGAAAAATGGCTCCTTATCAAACCACTGTGATGCAAAACAAAGGATCTTACATCACTTTCTCATCAAGATACAAAACTGTTTCTTATATTTTACTTTCATGTCTTCATTTTCAGTCATGATCTATACCCCTTAATTAGTGATGATTTTTCCGTTTAATAGACGATTAATAATTATCCATGAAGGAATAGAATATTCTGAATATTCGTAGGATTTTCTTTTCTGGCCAATCGTATTATTAGTTAAATAAAAACAATAGCCTAACCTTTTTGAGCTCTTAATAAAGTTCTGCTAATTATCTAATTTTATAAATTTTATTTGTTGACTCTTTCAACAAATTAAAATAATGAATATACTAAATACAATGAATAACGACCTTTCTTATTAACCCTGCAAAATATATAAATTGATAATCAAGTAGTGACTCCAAATTATTTCTGTAAAGCTTCCTGAAATTCTGAAGCACCAAGTTTTTTTTGCAGAAATTACTTTAAAATTGGCTGATTATTTTCAAAAGAACTAATTTTGCTCTTGATAATAATTGTACTTTTTATAAAAGATTCTCCATTAATCAGATAAAATATGGTTCAAAGCAATGATCATAAGAAGTGTTTATTAATTATCCCAAAGACGTTTTACTCCTATACTAACGTAATAAGAAAAGAACTTAAAAATCGTGGTTATGACGTAATTGTAAGTAATCATGAATATCCTGATTCAGTTATCGGGAAAATAATGGGAAAGCTTAAAATTCCTTTGTTGTTAAAGATTACCAATAAGTTTATCACTAGCAACTTTTTGAATGTTTCTAATTATGATATTGTTCTCATTATAAAAGGTCGGGGAATGAGTAAACTTTTAATTGAAAACCTATCTAAAATATCGACAAAAGTAGTTGGATATAATTTCGATTCTTTTGAGTACAATTCTGCTCCTTTGAAATGGTATAAGTTTGTCAATCAGTTTTATACTTTTGACTACCGCGATTCAGAGAATTACAATCTACCAATTGTTGAACTTTTCACGTCATTGCCAGAGAACTCAAAAAACAAAGAATTTAAATATGATATCTCAGCTATTTTAAGAAACCATTCTGATCGTTTAAAATTTGTTGATAAAGTATTTAATCTATTCCCCAAAAATAAAAAGTTCGTATATATCTATGAGCAGAATATTTTTACTTTTCTACAAAACATAGTTAGGAATCCATTTCTCTATTTGAAATACTATAAGTATATTTTTTTTAAGTCATTAAGTTATCAGGAGTACACAGATGTATTACATAATTCGGATTTTACTGTGGATTGTGTGCATCCTTCTCAGTCTGGCATTTCTATAAGATGTTTTGAAGCATTGAGTTCTCAAACTAAGATCATCACAAATAATCCATATGTGCTTAAATTTCAGCATTTCAACAAAAATAACTCGATAATTATTACTGCAACTACAGATAATCAAGTTTTACAAAATCAATACAATTATTTATCAAAGAAATTACCTGAAAAGCACAGAAGAACAATTAGCTCTTTTATAAATGATTTAATTGCTTAAGTTATGAATTCAACTATTTAGTAAATTATATAATAATATTTTAAAACAAAAATCAAACATTGGGATTCCAGACTTATTTAAATAGCCCCTTAGCCTTCAGTTCCATTATACTTTCACTATAACTATCCTTATTAATTTCCTGAGAATTAACCCAGGATGCAAATTTATTAATTCCGGACTCAAAACTATATTCAGGAGAATAACCCAGTTCTTTTTTTATTTTTGATATATCAGCAAAATTATGCCTGATGTCTCCTAACCTGAAATTACCAGAAATAATAAGAGGAACATCGATTCCATATAACTCTATCAATTTATTTGCTATTGTACTGACACAAACAGGAACACCTGTTCCAACATTATAAATATTGAAATTAGCAGCGTCATCTTCCAATCCAAGAACTGTAGCATTAACAACATCATCTATATATACAAAATCTCTGCTTTCTTTTCCATCTTCAAAAATATTAATCGGATTATTATTCTTAATTTGCGTGGAGAATATTGACAATATCCCTGTATAAGGATTAGAAAGTGATTGCCCAGGACCATAAACGTTTTGATACCTCATACTAACTGCATTTATGTTAAGTGATTTAGCAGAAACAAAAAGCAATTGTTCCTGCTGATATTTTGAAGCACCATAAACAGACTGAGGATCTATTTTTGCTTCTTCATGTGTAGGTATCAATTCTAATTGGCCATTGCATATAGGACAAAGACATTCAAATTGCTTTTTAATCAATTCCTTTTCATTCCTTGTAGCAGGAAAAACCTCTTTGTGTTCAGTACACCAGTAACAACCTTCTCCATAAACAGCTCTAGACGATGCAATAACAATTTTTTTAATATTATGAGAATTATTCGCCAGAATATCAAGCATCAGAGCAGTTCCCGAAACATTTACATCAATATATTTATATACCTGGTACATAGATTGTGCTGTTCCTGTTTCAGCTGCCAGATGGATAATTGCATCTTGACCTTTCAATGCTTTCTCCCAATCGTATTTGTTTCTGACATCACCACGAATAAAACTTACCTTATTTTTAATCAAGTTATATAAGAATGACCTATCCATATCTTTGCCATGTATTTGTTCTGAGAGGTTATCCATAACTGTAACGTCATATCCTTTGCTAAGTAATTTTATAGATACATTTGCGCCGATAAAACCCGCTCCCCCAGATATTAAAATTTTCTTTTTCATAATTTAATTTTCTTAATCATTATTTTACTCCCTTGCTCAGGATAACTTGAGGTCAAAGTTAAAATATTTTCTTTTTCTCTGACTAAGCTTATTTATTTTAAACAAAAAATAAGCTTAGTCAGAGAAAAGATATTCTGGTTTTTGTTAAGAAAGCTGTCATTTTACCTAGTGTTTTATGATTTCAGAACTCCTAAACTCTCTAGCAATAAAAAAATAGCGGTAGATTAGAAATCACAATCAATTCACTAATTGAATATGGCTACTTTTAATTTAATAATTAAACAAGTGCATTAGTACCTTCAATGAATCTATAGGCTCATAATGAATATTTGGTTATTTCCTTTGTACTAATTTCATATTCAGGTATTAGATCAGTATATGATTAAATAATTTGTTTAACGTATATTCTTTTTTTTATTGTTTATTTTAGGCAGCTATTTCGTAATCAACGATTTAAAGAATATGCTACCTGAAAAGCAAAGCATTCGTTTAACATTAAACAATAACTAATACTAATCAAGGTTATAAGAATACAGGTATAAAGATTGCAGAAATTTTCATGAACACATGAACCTATTGTCAAGTATTCGAAATGGATTTACAAACTTTGTAAATTCAGTTTTTCGATCATAAGGTTAAAGAATAACTCAATAGGTTGCCTATTAGCTTTTTTCCTAGAATACATATACCATTTAATGAAGTTCTTAAGATGCGGAAATGAACTCATCTATGCATTGAGAGATTGCCTTTTAGATGGCCAAAATAAGACTCCAACCCATTGATACTTTTAAGGATTCTTGAATTATCTAATTATTGAAACATATTTGGAAATGCTCTTTTAATGGTATTTAAAGAATGATTTACATTTTTTTTGCATACTGAACCTTCCGGTTAGTGGATTGAAACTCTTTTCAATAATAAAATCCTTATGCTTTTAATGCCAATGAATCATACTAACAATCCAATATCCCTATTTTGCTCTATCATCAATTTTATGTATTACACTAATGAAGCTCAAAAGCTCTATACAAGCAAAACTTTGAGGATTTTGTGTAAGCCATATTTTACACATACGCTGAATATGGACTATACATCGCAATTTGACAACTCCTTTGCATCCTTTCTTAGCAACGCATAATATTACCCTGTGTCCATCCATGTGATGCTTTCAATCAGTACTCTGAGGCTTAAGAAATTCGTTAGATATTCTTTTATTTCTACCTCTCATTTTTCATCTGTTAAAAAATATAGCTAAGTAAATGTTATAGCATCATCCCGATATAACATGAGACAGAGGTCCTCTCTTAAATATGTTCCTTCAATGAGTAAATTTACTTGATCTGATTGTAAAACTTGCCATAGGGGGAATTCTTTCAGACAAATTTCAAAATAAAAAGAAAGCCTTCTTTAAATCATATAAAACTGTTCTGTTTTAAAACGTAACTATTTCTTCAGGTTTAAGCAGAACAAAATCTTAACAATAACAATGCTTTTTACATGATAACGCTGTTAGCCATTTTGTTTGACCCATTTTATAATTTGTGAAGAGCTACAAATTCAATATTTTTTTATTCAATTATTAAAATTGAGAATGGTTTCAATTCTAATAATTGAAACCGCTCACAGGTATAACTTTGATAAAGATTTTACCAACTATTTTTTATACTATATCGCATTTATCTAATTATAAATTTATCCGAAAACTGAAAATCAGGTGAAAGATATTTTATTAGATAGACTCCAGGTGGAAATGGAGATAAATCAAGCGATAATGAATTTACCTGCTCAAATTGTTTCTTTATAAGCAATTTTCCCGACATTTCATATATTAACAGTTCAAATTTTTCCTGGACTCGTTCGTCAAATCGTATATTTAGAATTCCATTTGTAACCGGATTCGGATAGATAACGATGCCTCTGTCTTTTTGACTAATTTCTTTCGATATAGTTGATTTTACTTCTATCGTGAAAGTTTGTTTTACTTCATGTAAGTTATCTTTTCCATTTAAAATTATCTCATAAGAACCAATATCTCTTTTATCAGGAATTCCTTTGAATACGCCAGTGCCATTTTTATTATCAGAAAAATGAAGCCAATTGGGAAGATTTTCGACTGAATATCTTATCAAGTTTTCATTTCCTGATGAACCGTAAACCTCATAAGAATAGGGTAATCCAACAGAAACAGAATCTGGTGGAATACTTATGATTTTGAGTACATTAACCATTTTGACAGTATTCAGATTAATGGTGACGATAGCTTGACTACTAAGATTTCCGGTCCCGTTATCCTCAACTTTTACAACAAGTGTAAACGAAGTATTTAGTGGAGAGCCTGATGTAGTAGAAGAGAATATCACATCAGCCCAATAATTAGTTTGTAAATTAGATTGAGTAGGAAAAGCTGAAGAAGTTGTTTGCAGATAAACCCCGTTACTCTGACTTGCTGTCGAGGCTAGGGCTGTCAATGGTCCACTTACAATGTTGGTTGCGAAATAATTTCTTGAAAATACAAAATCACCATTCTGACTGAAATAAGAAACAATATAAATTGTATTCGCTGTTATGGCAACAGGAGTATTTAGTGTTACAGTTTGCCAGCCAGAAGCTGTTTCCCCGGTAAAAGTAGCAGATGCCAGCTTAACACCACCAATACTCCACAAGTTTCCGATATGGGTTCCTTGGGCTCCAATACCTTTATAATAACGAAATCCGGTTATATAACCATTTGTATTACTTGAGAACTTCATTCCAACCTCGTAAGGAGCAGTTCCATTACCTAAAATGTTTGTTGAAGAGCTTGGTGGTGTTGTAGATAGAAATATAGACGACGAAAGAGGAGTTGTAGTTACAGAAGAGAATATCACATCAGCCCAATAATTAGTTTGTAAATTAGATTGAGTAGGAAAAGCTGAAGAAGTTGTTTGCAGATAAACCCCGTTACTCTGACTTGCTGTCGAGGCTAGGGCTGTCAATGGTCCACTTACAATATTGGTTGCGAAATAATTTCTTGAAAATACAAAATCACCATTCTGACTGAAATAAGAAACAATATAAATTGTATTCGCTGTTATGGCAACAGGAGTATTTAGTGTTACAGTTTGCCAGCCAGAAGCTGTTTCCCCGGTAAAAGTAGCAGATGCCAGCTTAACACCACCAATACTCCACAAGTTTCCGATATGAGTTCCTTTGGCTCCGACACCTTTATAATAACGAAATCCGGTTATATAGCCATTTATATTACTGGAGAACTTCATCCCAATCTCGTAAGGAGCAGTTCCATTTCCTAAAATGTTTGTTGAAGAACTTGGTGGTGTTGTAGATTGAAATAAAGAATAATCAGTACTCCCTGCAACATTTGCTAACGCACTGGAGTTGGCAACAGTGATTATTCCGGTTGAAGAATTGATTGCAAAAGCACCGTTGCTATTCCCTGAAATTAATGAGTAGGTAAGCGCCTGTCCGGCATCAGGATCCGACGCTACAACTGTTCCAACAGTAGTACCGGAAACTGAGTTGTCTGCAATGGAAAATGATTGGTTGTTAATAACCGGGGCATTGTTAACATCATTTAAAGATACAGTTATAGTAGCCTGATTACTAAGGTTTCCGATTCCGTTATCCTGAACTTTTACTACAAGTGCAAAAGGAGAAGTAGAAGTAGATGCAGAAACAGTAGAAGTAGCGGTTGCAGAAGAAAATATCACATCTGCCCAATAATTAGTTTGTAAATTAGATTGAGTAGGAAAGGCTGAAGAAGTTGTTTGTAAAAAAACCCCATTACTCTGACTTGCTGTCGAGGCTAGGGCTGTCAATGGTCCACTTACAATGTTGGTTGCGAAATAATTTCTTGAAAATACAAAATCACCATTCTGACTGAAATAAGAAACAATATAAATTGTATTCGCTGTTATGGCAACAGGAGTATTTAGTGTTACAGTTTGCCAGCCAGAAGCTGTTTCCCCGGTAAAAGTAGCAGATGCCAGCTTAACACCACCAATACTCCACAAGTTTCCGATATGGGTTCCTTTGGCTCCGACACCTTTATAATAAAGAAATCCGGTTATATAGCCATTTATATTACTGGAGAACTTCATCCCTATCTCGTAAGGAGCAGTTCCATTTCCTAAAATGTTTGTTGAAGAACTTGGTGGTGTTGTAGATTGAAATAAAGAATAATCAATACTCCCTGCAACATTTGCTAACGCACTGGAGTTGGCGACAGTGATTATTCCGGTTGAAGAATTGATTGCAAAAGCACCGTTGCTATTCCCTGAAATTATTGAGTAGGTAAGAGCCTGTCCGGCATCAGGATCTGACGCTACGACAGTTCCAACAGTAGCACCAGTTGAACTGTTTGGATTAATTGAAAAATTTTGGTTCTGAATTGTAGGAATAGAATTTGTTCCAGTAGTATTGCTCTGGCTTTTGATAAGTACAACAGACTTGTGTGGAAAAATGGTGATACTACCTGAATAGACAGTGCCAAAAACATCGATATATGGTACACTTAATGCAACAACTTTATTTGTGTTAGTTTCATTATATTCAAATCTCAGGTCAGACGTATTTGTAATACTGATTGGAGAAGTTCTGGAATTGGCATCCTGACCAGATATTGTTTTCCATGAGGATAAATTAAAAGCGGTTCCATCCCATAAAGTCACAAATGCTTTAATAGTTGCTGGTTCACTAATAGGTCTGGCATAAACATTATTATCAAACACTCCAAGGCCTTTGTATGTACTCCCAGCTTTAAGTCTGCCCAATACTGTTAATTTCGTGGTTTCTTTAGCAACAAAAATATTATTAGCTACTTTTAAATTATTGATCAAAGTAGAAAAATCATCTGTTTCTTGAAATCCAATAGCATAGTTACAATTATACACAGTATTTCCTATAATGCTTATATGATTGCTGGAATGAATAAAAATTCCATGAGCCATGCAATTTGCTACTGAATTATTGCTAATAGTAATAGGAAGTGTTGAATTTTGGTCTATATAGATTCCCCTGGCTCCACCAATTAATGACCCTAGCGGCTTACCATCAACACCGCCAGTCCCATTCATGATTATATTGCCATCAATAATCATATTTGAATACAATGATTCACTACCATAGTATATGCCTCCTCCATCTGTCTTGGTTAGACCAAAATGATTTAGAAGATTATTTCTTACTATCTGATTATTTCCACCCATTTTAATAGCACAGTAGCTTGAACTGTCAATGGCGTTATTTTCAAGCAATATGTTATCCCCTTGGAACGCAAAGATTCCAACTCCGCTCATGTAATTGCTTATCCCATGTCCAAAGATTAGTTCAGTATTCTTTATGATGCAATTTCTTATTATTGTATTATTAGAGGTTGATCCTGAATAAATCCCCCTGTCATTAGAATGGTTTACCGTGGTATTTTCTACTGTGCAACTATTCGAATAATAAATATAAATCCCGACATTACCAGAATAGTCAATATTACAGTTTTTAACATTTATGTAATTGCTCGATTTAATAGATATTCCCAGTTTATTTCCTCCTATAAATGATAGGTTATTAATATTTATATAATTATAACCAGAAGAAAAAGAGATGACATTATCATTAGTAGATACTTGTATTGTTTTAGTTGCCGGATCAACTGTTCCAAAGTACATGTAAAAAGTTGAAGTAGCTGGATTATAGTACCATTCCCCAAATTGATCTAAAGTAGAAAGACTATTCTGTATGTAATAACCCCAAGTATCTGTAAGAGCTCCAGTATTAGTGATAGTTAATGTTTGAGCTGAATGCTTTGTTATTGGATTTCTATCTACTGTCCAATTATTTTTTTTTATAACAGCTTCTGCTCCAGTCCAATTTGGAGTTGTAGGTAATTGATTATCTGTAATTGAAGTAGTTCCACTATGAGTTTCGAAATATAACCATCCTGTGTTCGGATATCTCCCCATTGCATAATGTATACCGTTTACTAATACCATTGTTGGAGCAGATTCAGAAGAAATAACCTTAGAATATATTCCGCCACCCACATTTGTCCATGAAGTGAGTGTTGAAAACCCACTTATAACTGGTGTATTCCCTGTGCCATAAGCACTAACAACAATAGGTAAAGAAGAAATACCAGATTTTGAAACTATAATTGATCCATAGAATGTATCACCTCTTCTGAATAGTATGGAATCTCCTGCAGCGAGGCTTGAGAAAAAAGAGTTTAATTTATTAATAGTCTTCCAGGGGGTAGTTGAGCTTTGTGCTTGTGTGCTCGTCCGTGCATCATCTCCACTTGAGGTCGAGAAGTAATAGTTCTTTCCGACAAGCGTTTGAGATGAAACTATTATTAAAATTAAAGTTACAAAGGAAATGATTGTAGATTTGTTTGCGTTTGATATATTAGTCATTGTATTTTTCAATTTAGATGTTTTTTTTGATTTTAATTACATTTTTTCTTTTAGTAGTTTTTTTACTTCTTTTAAAATAAAAATTTTTTTTATTGAAAATATTTTAGGCACTAACTAAACATGTATTTATTCTATAAATAACTCACTTTTACAAATAATTTTTTTTCAGCAAATTCAATTTAACCTTGAGTAGTATAAGGGTTATTTTATTCAGTGATTAAATGACCCTTCCTCTTGTATTATTTTGAAAAGGTTTGGTAAAAAAGAATAAGTTAGATTGCTAACCAACTAGTTGAAGAAGTATGTGTAATACAAGTGTGTATCTGATTAAATGCACTAGAAAAGGCAGATGGTTTATTGGATACTCTTAATTGTTACTTACATTGCCTATCTCAATTTAAGATTATATATAACCATAATACTTTTATCTACATTAATCTTGATTTAATTTCTAAATCAATCTTCTATAGACTTGAAATAAACTTATTTCAGTTATTATTTATCCGAAAATCAAGAAGGAATAGAGTGCTACAAGTATTAGCGTACAAAAGATAAACCGAGTTGATATCTGGAGTTCGATTACGTCGGTAGAATTCATTGAATTATTCATTCAATTTTGCTCTTTAGATTTTCAAAAGTAGATTAATCAAATTTCTGGAAACCTGCTTGAAGCTGAAAAGTTATAAACAATTACAATGTGGTTAAATTTATGCCTTTATAAATGATTGATATTCAACCTTTATCAATAAATAAGTTTATAGTAATATTTTTAGAGAAATAGAGATTTAGAGGAATGGGATAGTAAAATATTTTTACAATTCAAAGAGTGACTATTAAATCCTTTCAGCTCTTTGTAGAAAGTACAAAGTTGATGCTTCAGCTACATGAAATATAGTCTTGTTATGAATAAGACGTATTAAGAAGATACAAGAAGATCTATTCCAACTTTTTATAATAGTTTTATGATATTAAATATCAAAATGCTATAAAAAAAATACTGTCCATATATTAATATATTGATGAACAGATTTCATTACATATTCAAAGAGTATTCTCTTATACCATGTCATATCTATATAAACTCCAAAGTATATGGAATCAATCACATTTATTGCTTATGTCATTAAATTAGTTAAAATTATAGCCCTTGAATACCTTCAGCCAAATTATCAATATGCAGCTTTATTTCTTAGAAATATTTCAGCTAGCTCTGCTAGGAGTTTAGCATTTATTGAATGACGATTTGGAGTTCAGAGTTAACTTAAAACGACAAGTAATTGCACTAAAACCTGGAGTATTTAAAAGTAAAAAGGCTGCTCCTAATGGAACAACCCCTTATAATTAAATTATAACTGTACAATTTTTAGTTAATTACTATTTTCCTGATTATCTTGCTGTTTGCAGAATACAGAACAACTGAATAAACTCCAAAAGGTAAATCAGGTACCCCAACAACTTCCT
The DNA here is from genome assembly GCA_963802185.1 of uncultured Bacteroidales bacterium. GTDB lineage: Bacteria > Bacteroidota > Bacteroidia > Bacteroidales > UBA4417 > UBA4417. The sequence continues at coordinate 1,019,303 of CAWDHU010000026.1, read as the reverse complement.
TCAAAATTCCATTCACCAATATTGCTTTGCGTTCATAAACCGTGATGCCCATGCCATTCAATATTCTCAGGTTATAAACTTCTTTTTTTGAGGTAGTAATTGAGAGCGTAAACTTCCCATGGCTCGGATTAGGATAAGTACTAACATTCTGCAATGCTATATTATCATTAATTCCAGTATTGACAGTAAGAAATGACTGATCATCACCATAAGTTATTCCAGCTTCATTAACACCAACACACCGGTAGTGGTATGTAGTATTCGCATCCAGACCAGTTATGCTGGCCATAACAGTTGTTGCAGATACTCCACTAACATTAGCAGGAGTTGCTGCAATACTATTTCCATAAGATGTTGTCAGTCCCCACTCAAAGGATACTTCTGTGTTAGCATAATTTGCAATTACAGTTCCATTTAAATCAGCTGAATTTGCGGTAATATTTGATGCATCATCAGTTACAACTGTTGATAATATTGAATATTCATAGGCTCCAATATCAGGCGGGTTAGAACGTATAGCATCAGCATAATCAGTTGTTATACCAGGTATTGCAATCCCTATGTTATTAGGTCCACTCACGCTTGGGTGTAAGTCGGTGTCTGAAATAAAACCTGGATCGGTAGCTATCGAGTTGGCATCTTTGGAAGTTGCAGCCTGCCAATTAGGCAAAGTAAGCATATCACCCGATAGATATCCAATATTTGGATTAAGACCATCGATAAAATAATCATTGTAGTTAATATCATCAAAGGAAGTATTTGCAGAATATGAAACTACTCCATAGGTTTTATTTGCCCCCGTGTCTGCAAAGGTAGTCATGGAATTTTTAAAAATATTATTTTTAACATCCATGTTAGTTACCGCGGTATTAATCATAAAACAAGCACTGTTACCTGCAAAACTATTATTAGGGCCTGTCCCAAGAACATTGCCCGTCATGTTAATGGAGTTAAAATAAACCTGAACATTACCTCCTGAAATAATTGAGATTCCAGAAGGTATCCAAATAATATTACCCGCGGATACCAGATCTCCATCACTTTTAATATCATAGATCAGGTTATTGGAAATCTCGGTTGGCGTATTTGATTCTGCACTATATTTAATTCCCCAACAAGCTACGCCATTGGATCCTGTATAATAAAAATCATGAATTTTGTTCTTCAGAATTTTAGTATTTGTAGAAAATGCATTAACAGAAATTCCATATTGTAATTCATTTGGATTTCCTGCAATTTCACCAAAGATTTCATTACCGGTAATGACAGTATTATCACAGAATGACATTTCAATACCACCTTGTTTTAAAGGTTCAGTTTCATCACCTATAATATTGGCTGATATAATATTGTTTTTGGAGTCAGCAATCATGGATCCCGATTTTAGCATTTTTAATCGTATTATTTAAAATAGATGTATTTTCAAAATACCTACCAAAATCATCGTTTAAATATATGCCAAAACTACTTGTAACTGTGGAAGTGCCTCTTAGAATACAATTCATAATTGTACTATTAGTAGCACCTCTAATTCCATTGTCAACAAATCTAATAACACAGTTTGACGTGTCACCAGTGTATGTATTTGTAAGAATTAAATCCTTACTGTTTCCATCAACCTGGTTTGAACCATCAAGGATAACATAATCAGATCCATTCAATACAAATAGGGATGGGTAGGTGTCACATGTTATACTTGGAGATACACCAGGAGCAGGTTTTATTGTTATTGTATTAGTGGAACTTGAACCTGCATTATTATTTATGATTATTGGGAATATTTCATCCGGATAAGTATCATCTGTCAATGTCAGATTTAAAGCTCCACAGAGATCTTTTGAATTTAAATCTGAAATAGCAGCAGAAAGAGTTGGATAATCGCCTCCAACTCCAACAGTTTTAGTGCCACATATTGTCGTCACTGATTCTGTTGCCTGGCTGTCTGGATTGCCAACTTCTTCAGTTGCATTGAACAGGGTGGTTGAAGCTGTCCCGTTGTATTCATAAACCCTGAACCAGTAGATCGTGTTATTACTAAGCCCGGTGACCGAAACAGAACTTCCACTTCCATTGAAAACAATCTGTTCACCTGCACCTGTGTATACTGGATCAGCAATAGGGTCGGTTCCATCGGAAGGATTAGAAAAGCTATTTGAAGTGTTGATTATAACAATTCGATTTGATCCATCACCATTCGTCCAACTGGTAGTCAGACCAGAACCGGTTACAGAACTGAATGTGATATTACTAGCCTGGGTTGTTGGAGCAATAATAGTTGGAAGTGCATCACCCAATCCAAAATCGCTAAAACTTGTTAATCCAGTTGCTGTGTAATAAGGAGAAGTCTCCGATGTGGTAAGTGAAGAAATTGTTCCTGCATCATTTTTTAGTATTACAGGCGTAGCTGTTGGTGTAAATCCGGTACCGTCTAGTGTAATATCATATGAAAATACTGTTGCACCAGATTGAGTAACCGTCCAGAAACGATCTGTAAAGAGAGTTGTATTTGCGGGAAGGGTTCCTCCTAATGCCGATTCTGATTGTTCGGCAGTAACAGTGCTTGGAGCATCCAGAGATATATAATTCAAGGCTAAAGGTCGGTAATTTCCTCCTTTCCCGATTGGAAAATCTTTCGAACCAGCAGTATTATAAACTTGCGCAAGTTTGCCATCTACATACGAAGTAATTGATCCTCCCGTAATAACACCATTAATATTTAGTGTATTAGCTCCGGTATTGACAATACCATTAGTAAGAGAAAGATTATTTAAGGTCAACGGGCTACTCAAACTCACAAAAGTATTGTTGTTTACAGCAATAGTGCTATTTGCACCAAAAGTCAAAGTGCCATCATTGCTTATGGTTTGAATTGAAGTTCCATTCAGGTTGACTGTCCCTGCAGAAGCAGGTGCAAAATTGAGAATTCCTCCTGCAGCCACACTGATATTTCCTTTTATTGAATGCCCGGGTGTCCCAGTCATACCAAAATTCAATGTTCCATTAGTGATCGTTAAATTGTCTATTGAAGTTGCAGCCCCACCAGAAGAGTTGAGCACAGCTCCTACAAAATTAATCTCAAGATCCGCATAGGTTCTTCCTGACAATGAGGGAGTTAAATTGGAATTTACCTTATATAAGCTCCCAGGTTGGAAAACGACAACACTACTCGGTTGGCTAGCACCGAATGGATTACTACCAGCCTGAGCAACGTAAGTTGACCCTGAAGCAAAAACAATCGAATTAAGGTTAGTTGTGCCAAAAGCGTTACCAGTAAAAAATGTTCCTGCTGTAAAAGTAGCGCCATTATTAAATGTGATTGCACTATTATCAGCAGCGGTCAAGCGGTGTGCTGTTGAAACAGTTGAAGAGAATGTTATTGTTCCGCTTATACTTCCTGTTGAACCAGTTGGTAGGTTGATGGTAATGGCATTAACTGTATCTAAATTAAGTGCACATCCTGCTGGAATATCCAGGTCTGTACCAGCTAAACCTGAAATAGTCAGAGTTACAGCGGCAGCAGATTGGAGATTTATAACCGTACCGTTTGACAGCAATATCTGACCAACTGTTTCAGTTGGAACTGCCGTTACCGTTTTAGTAGTTCCATCATTAAATTGAAGAACGTCAGTAGACGAAGGTGTTATGCGAGTGGGATTCCAATTTGCGGCATCATTCCAAGCAGCATTATCAGCACCTAGCCACGTATAAGTCTGCCCAAAGCCTACCAGATTAAAGGCAAAAAAAATGAAAGCCATAACGAATATGGCAGAGAGTTTAGATTTTTTCATAACAATAATTTGAGTTTAGATTTCCTAAGTAATAATTTGACTGCTAAATTATGAAATAAAACTAACAAGAAAGGATATAAATGATAGTATTACACAAATAAAATTCTAATAGCTTTGGGTAATATTTACAAATACAATATGCTTTTGTTTATCAGGGGAAATCATTCGATACTTTTAATAAAGTTCACTTCCTTATAATACTACTTATATTTAGTATTATAAAATATTTACTGGAAATCAGGAAGTGATGGGTCACATCAAGGATCTTTACGGTGTTGAAATGAGTGAAGCAACAATCTCTCACATCACCGATCGTATTATTGATCATATAGAACAATGGAAAAGCCGGAGTCTGGATCGGGTTTATATGGTAGTTTGGATGGATGCGATTGTGTTTAAAGTACGCCAGGATGGCAAGGTCATTGATAAAGCAGTTCAGATTGCTGTAGGCCTTAATAACCAAGGCTACAAAGAAATGCTGGGTATGTGGCTGTGCCAGAATGAGAGTGCTTCTTTTTGGATGAGCGTATTAACGAACCTGAAAAGTCGTGGAGTAGAAGAAGTACTTATCACCAGCACCGACAACCTGAAAGGATTTACGGATGCAATCAGTGCTGTTTTTCCATCCGCCAGAACTCAGGTCTGTATCGTACATCAATTGCGCAACTCGTTGAAGTTTGTTGTATGGAAAGATAAAAAGGCTGTGGCTCAAGCTCTCAAACAAGTGTATGATGCCCCAGATGAGCAGATAGCTGCAATTAGCTAAAAATTGAGAATGAAGTTTTAACATAACTCTATGAGGAATATTATAACTAAATTACATAACTCTGTTTTATTGCAATGCCTACTGTTTTTATTATTCATTCCAAATGGTTCTCCTGATTTTGATTAATGAATAGCTTTCTGCATTTTATTTATTCCTGAATAAATCATAACATTAAATTAAGATTCTCAATATTCAACTTAGCTGTTGCGTAAATGTTCATTATGATATTTATAGATTAATGAATGTTAAGTTCTACATATTGTTAAAACCTTCAATTAAAAGTAAATATTCTTCATGTTCCATTTTATAGCTGACATTATAAATTGCTATTGATTCCTTCAATCAAGTCTATAAAAAATATTTAATCACCTAATTTTTGTCCGAGAAGAGTTCAAAAAAAGAGGCTGCTCTAGGATGAACAGCCTCTCAAATCATGAATATTGATTAAATGAAACTTTTAATTAATTACTATTTTTCGAACTATTTGATGGTTAACTGCTTTGAAAACAACGGAATAAACTCCTTGAGGCAAATTTGGCACGTCTACAATCATTTTATAAGTTCCATTCACTACAAGTGCTTTGCGTTCATAAACAGATGAGCCCAAAACGTTCAAAATCCTCATATCATATACATCCGGCTTAGCCGAAGTAACGGACACAGTAAAGTGCCCATGGCTGGGATTAGGAAAAGCACTAACATTATGAACCGCAACATTATCTGTAAGTCCTGCATTAATAATCGTAATTATATTTGATATTTCAGAACTGCATCCATTCAATGTCACAATTACAGAATAATCTCCATTGTCAACAATTTCAATTGTTTGTGCAGTATCACCAGGGATAATTACTCCGTCCAAATACCATTGATTACCCGAAATGGCGTCGCTGGTAAGCATACTATTTGTTTGCGAAATTACCGGTGTTGGTGGTATTGGATTTACTTCTACGTTGAGGCTTGAAGAAGTTCCCTCATCACCACACAAATTCACTCCCTGAACAGAGATGATTCCCGATTCGGCACTTATGCTAAAATCAACAGTTATGGTGTTTGTACTGTCACCTGCAACTATAGATGCTCCGGATGGGACTATCCAGTTATAATATTCAGTATCATTAATTACTTCAACAGAATAAGTTACTCCAAGAGTGCCTTGGCAAACTGAACTAATTCCTGAAATTAATCCGGCATCTCCAGGCAGAGTACATAAAGTATTGAAAGACTGAACATTACCATAAGTTATTCCAGCTCCATTAGCACCAACACAACGATAATAGTACGTAGTATTTGGTTCTAAGCCACTTATTTCGACTAGTACTGCTGTTGCCAATCCTCCGTCAACATTAGCAGGAATAGCAGGAATAATATTTCCATATGATGTAGTTAATCCCCATTCAAAGTACACATCAGTCGAAGCATAATTTGCTGTTACAGTTCCATTTAACTGGGCTGAATTGGTGGTGACATTGGTTGCGCTATCAGTAATAACTGTTGCCAGAATCAAATATTCATATGCACCCATATCAGGTGGGTCGAAACGTGTAGCTCCGGCATAATCGGTAATAATAGCTGGTATTGAAATCCCTGTATTATTGGGCCCACTTGAGCTTGGATGCAGATCAATGTCTGAAATGAACCCTGGGTCAGTAGCTATTGAATTGGCATCTTTAGAGGTAGCAGTCTGCCAGTCAGCTAAAGTAAGTATATCTCCGAATAAATATCCGATATTTGGATTTAATCCATCAATATAGTAATCATTATAATTTATGTCTACAAAGGCTGTATTTGTTGAATATGATACAATTCCATAGGTTTTATTTGCACCGGTGCCTGATGCAGTTGTCATTGAATTTTTAAAGATATTGTTTTTCACATCCAAATTTGTTACTGCAGTATCAATCATAATACAAGCACTGCTACCTGCAAAGTTGTTATTAGGACCTATGCCAAGAACATTTCCTGTCATATTAATAGCGTTATAATAAATCTGAATATTCCCTCCGGAAAAAATTGAAATGCCGGAAGGTATCCAATTTATATTACCAACTGAGACCAGGTCTCCATCACTTTTAATATTATAGATCAGATTATTGGAAATTTCAGTAATTGAATTTCCTTCAGCAGCATATTTTATACCCCAACAAGCTACCCCAAGAGAACCTGTATAAATAAAATCATGAATTTTATTCTTTGTAATTTTAGAATTGGTTGTATTTGCCATAATTGCAATACCATACTGAAGATAGGTTGTATTACCTTCAATTTCCCCAAAAATATCATTCCCTGTAACTAATGTATTATCGCAGTACGAAATTTCAATACCACCTTGAGTAACTGGTTCAATAAGATCACCAATGATGTTACCAGAAATTATACCGTTATTGGCATCAGCAATTCGGATTCCAATTTTGGCATTTTTAATCGCATTATTTAAAATTGAAGTATTTTGAAAATTCCCACCTTTATCATCATTTAAATATAAACCAAAACTACTTGCTACCGTGGATGTACCTCCTAGAATACAATTCATTATGGTAGTGTTTGTAGCACCCCTGGATCCATTGTCTTCAAAAATAATCACACTGTTGGAAGTATCACCAGTAAAAGTATTAGTTATTGTCAAATCTTTGCTGCTACCGCCATCCTGGTTGGAACCATCAATCATTACATAGTCAGAGCCATTCAAAATAATAGGGACTTTAAATGAATTACATATAATTACAGGAGACACTCCGGTAGAAGGTTTTATTGTAACTGTATTTGTGGAACTTGATCCAGCATTATAGTTTATTATAATCGGGAATATTTCATCTGGATATGTTGCATCTTTCAAATTCAGAATCAAAGGGCCACAAAGATCTTTTGAGTTTAAATCTGCAATTGCATCAGTAAGAGTTGTGTAATCACCTCCAACTCCGACAGTTTTTGTGCCACATAATGACTGCCCCCACCCAACTAGGTGAAAACCGAAGAAAAAAACAACAGTAGAAAACACAGTAATGAGTGTAGATTTTTTCATAAAACAATAAGGTTTAAGACTTTTTTTAAATAAAAAATTAACTGCGAATTTACAAAATTTAAGAAACAATTCTGGCTTCAATTGATGTATTTAAGATATAAATAACCACTTCACTTTCAGACATATTCCCAATAAAACAAGTTTGCCCATTCGATCTTAAAAGGGAAACAGTTAGCATAAAATAAATCATTGATTAAGAATAATTGATACGACCGACCAGACCAATAAAGTAAATTATTCCTATTGTCCACTTCCCATTATCACAGCACGAACCGTCTTAAATGTTAACAGGAGATCTTGTTGCAATGACCAGTTATCAATATACTGAAGATCAAGTCTCATCCAGTCTTCAAAAGATATTTTATTACGATGAGGTAAAATCTGCCATGTGCAGGTAATTCCAGGACGCATTGATAAGCGACGAAGCTGCCAGGGCTTGTACTGATTTACTTCGTTCATAATTGGAGGTCTGGGGCCAACAAGCGACATATCACCTTTTATTACATTGAAGAATTGTGGCAATTCATCCAAACTTGTTTTACGAAGAAACTTTCCAACTTTGGTAATACGTGGGTCATTTTTTATTTTAAACACAGGTCCGCTCACTTCGTTCTGATCCATAAGCCCAGCTTGCATCTTCTCAGCATCGACCATCATAGTGCGGAATTTGTATATATAAAATTCACGACCATGCAGCCCAACTCTTTTTTGTTTAAAAACTATAGGCCCTTTAGAGGTAAATTTAATCACTACACCTATTATCATAAATATCGGCATCCACAATATTACGACAATAAGAGAGAAAGTAAAATCAAATATATACTTCCAACTCAGTGCAAATTCATTGGCTGGTTTGTTTTGATAAGTAATAAAAGGAGTTTGATCAAAATGATGTATTTCGTTAGGTTTTGCTGAATTATTTATCAGTTGTGAACTAAGGCGGAAAACAATACCGACTTCTTTACAAGCTGCCATAATATGGTTAATCTCATTCGAGTTAAAGTTATTTTTGCAATAAAAGACCTCATCTACAATCTGAGACTTTATAAGGCAGGACATACTCATAGTCTTTTTAACAACTTTAATACTTGAGCTATATTTATCATAAATTTTCTGGGAATCCGAGATAATCATTGTTATTTTATATCCAAGTTCTCTTTTAGTGGTGATTTTCTCAATGAAACTTTCATTCTCTTCGTCAGCAATGATAATTATGTTTTTCAAATTAATACCCTTTCTACGACGATTCATGTAGTATTGATTCGCAGCAACGTAAGAGATGCAAATAACTGCATGGTTAATAATCCCAAAAATGAATATAAACTCCTTACTGATACCAGTTAAATTCAATAAACTCACCAAACCAAATAAAATGCCACTGGCAATTATAATGAATTTAACACTTTGTACGAAAAGTTTGGGATAATGGTTTACCCGATAAATCAGTAAAAGTGCAGTCTTCGATAATCCAATAAACCAGACAGGTAACAATAACAATAATAAAGTTAAGTATTCAGATGAGTATTCAATGGAGGGGGAAATGTAATATTGAGCTACCCTTACAGATATAAAATAGGTAATAATGGTTAGAATCATTATTATAATTCTAAACATTGACGTGCTTACTTTTTCGTTTTCTCTTATCATAAAAGTATTATATAATCACAGTTAAATATGATTTTCGTAGACAAGAAAAATAAGTAGCGGAGAGTAATAACTAGTTTGTGTTTCCCTAAAAGTTAATTCTTTTTTAAAGCAACAATTACTATTCGAATTAAAACTTAGTAGATCGGCACACAATAAAGAAATCAAATTCTGTGCCTCGATTTATAACATTCATGTAATCATCCATATATATCATTTATCTCAAATTTATATTTCTAAAAACAGTCCCATTTTGAACCATATAAATTCCAATTTAGCGAAGCAAGAAAATTATTAGCTTAAAATTATTATTCTAAATTTTTATCTTAAATTTTTTTTTAAAAAAAGTGTTTAAAATGAGAATTATGATTAAATATAAAATAAGATTGCTTCCTCTATAATTTTATTTATAGTCTCAGTGTAAGTAATCCTTTGTTAAAAGAATATCTCAGGAAAAGCCTATTTTTCATACATCTATATTTCACCTCTGGATTAATAGTTTCCTATTAAAATAAGACAAATACCTTCTTGGTTCGCCAATTCAGAAAATTTGAATTTATTTTGTACAGATTAAATTGATAGCAATAAAAAAGAAAATATTAAAAACACACCAATTGAGATAAGAATGTAGGTTACTTTTCGTTCAAATGATAACATCCTTTCGCATTCAGAAATTCGGGATGCAACTATATCGGATTGAATGTTAAAGCTTAATGCTTTTTTGTATCGATTATTAGCTTGTCTTAACAGTTCTATTTTAAAAAAGTCATCAGCTTCCTGTATCAACTCTCTGTATTTTTTTTCAGTAGAATTCATCTGGGAGGGTAAATTGTCAGGTTCCATAATATTACTGTCTGAATACTACAAATATAGTTAAAAATTACTGGATTTGTTACAGCATATTTCTAATAAATTAATGCATCACCATAAAAAACAGAATATATTTTACGAAAGTTGAAAATTGGAAGTATCAAGTCTATTAATGTCAATATGATTGAAATAAAACATGGAACTTTTTCACAATAAATTAATTTGTGAAATTAATATCAAAACGAAAAATACTATTCTGATTGTTAAACCATTAAATGGTCAGTTTTTTATAGTGCCATTATAAAAACCCTGTTTTATATAAAGAGGATATTTCTTGAATCTATCTATAAGAATGAATTGCTAGTTTGGATAATTTTATAATTGATAAGCCAAATTGCATTATTATTTTATTATTCAGATAACAACCTTTAACTTATAAAATGTTTGTCCTAAGCATTAATAAATTAATACCTCTATTTTCACATTAGTAGGTGATTAATTAATGTTAATTAAAGAAAGGTGTATTAAAAACTCATTTAGCACCAACCATAGAATTCTTAAATTTATTAAGTAATTCCAACTGAGCTTTCCGGTCCATAATTGCCAAAGTGCGGATTAATCGGTTCCTATGAATCATTTTCTTTAATTTCTGATAATCATCAGCACCACTGGTAAACCGCATCATCAGTTCAATGGTTTCAGCTTCGGCCTTCTCACGAACTGACTGAATAAATATTGTATTTCGCCTAAGCATATAATCAAATAATCCTAAATCTACGATGTCTTCAATCTGCTTTCTCACTTCGGAATTCGACTTAATCGCTTTTTGAAATGACGAAAATGAAAACCTGAATTTTTTTTCTGATGAGATAGACTTTGCAGTCGAAATGTCCTGAGCTGGATAATTAGATGCATTCATGGCTGTGGTTTTATTTTAATAGCCTTAATGCGAAAAAGTAATATTGAGTCTGAATCATTTTTATAATAATGGCAGAAAACATTTTGTTCTCATAACAATGCAAAAAAGGGTAAAGTGACCAAATCGGATCTTAGAAATATTACTGATCCTTCTTGATTGTTAATTGTTTTATCAAAATTCAGCAAAAAAAAGGATAATTGTGAAGTATTTAAAATATAAAGAAAAAGTAATTGTTACCATTAAGAGCTGTAACATCAATTATTATAATGGAGGAGGAGTATGTATAAAACGAAAAAGTCGCTAATTTCTATAAAATTAGCGACTTTTGATTATTTGTTGTGATCCGCTTGGGATTCGAACCCAAGACCCCATCCTTAAAAGGGATGTGCTCTACCTGCTGAGCTAGCGAATCATTTTCATGATTTTGAGGGTGCAAAGGTACATCTTTCATCCAATTGTGCAACTTAAAATGAAAAATATTTTTCTTGTTATTGGAATTCAGATATTTACATTTTCGTTTGTAGTATAGTATAAGTGATCAATATCCCAAAATTACCTTTTTGTGGTTTTTTACTAATGAAGCAGCGTTCTCTTTTATCCAATCTTAAGCAGATTTTTTCAAATAGAATATCCCTAAAACCTCAGAACTCCTTTTCCTTCGCGAATGATATTTACATCACCCTCAGTGCAATCGAGTACAGTTGAAGGTATATTCCCTCCAAAACCTGCATCAATTACCAAGTCAACACTATTTGAAAATTTCTCATAAATTAATTCAGGATCGGTTGTGTATTCCAGAATTTCATCATCATCATGAACAGAGGTCGACATAATTGGATTTCCGAGTAATCGGACAATTTCGAGTGTTATTGGATTATCAGGTATTCGGATTCCTACCGTTTTGCGTTTGCTCTGTATATGTCTTGGGACGTTATTGCTGGCATTCAATATAAATGTGAAAGCTCCGGGAAGATTCGCTTTCATAACTTTAAAAATATGATTCTCAATGGGTTTGCAATAATCAGACAACTGGCTTAAATCGGAACAAATAAAAGAAAACATAGCTTTTCCAGGCTTAATCCCTCTTAAGTCACAAATTTTTTCAACAGTCTTATTCTTAAATATATCGCAGCCAATTCCATAAATTGTATCAGTTGGATAAACCACGATGCCACCGTCACGCAGGCATTCAATTACAGTTCGCAATTGGCGTTCACTCGGATTGTCAGGATGTATTTTAATTAGAAGAGCCATGATTGAAAATATAAATCCATTTTTCGTTTTTATAAACCTGATCAAAATTTATCAAGGACAATAATACTAGATACTGGATTTTAAACACTTGATTTATTGCAAAGTTATACCTTTTAAGAAGTGGCTTCCTTATTTTTATTCAAGTTGAAATTAAACTTAGCTTGTTCAGACATTTAAATTGTGTGATTTCAGAAGAAATATATTTTATAATTATCTTAAAACCAATATGTTGAATTAAAATATATTTCAATTTTCAGGGCATAAAAAAAGGGTAAGCTACTTATATCGCACCGCTCAACCATTTACCCTTGCTACATTCCTGTCCTGGGGGAGTTCAATAGGAGCTGGTCGTATAAGACTTACCCGAGTGCAAATAGTACAACTTTTAATGATCGAAAAAACATCTTACAGATTTTTCATGGTCATTAACCAAGTTTCTTATCTTTGCATTTAACCTAACCAAAAATATTAGTCTTATGGAAACAAAAAACTCACTCTTTAATTCAGCATTAAAGTCTGGACTCATTCTCGGAGCCATTTCGATTGTTGTCTTTCTCATTATGTATGTTGCTGATATTAAGCCCGTAGGTATTATGATGCCTATTTTAATTATGCTTATAGCATTAGCAATAAGCATTATAGTGTTAGTTATATTGTTAAAAAAATACAGAACTGAAATTGGCGGTTTTATATCATTTCGCGATGCTTTCCTTTATTGTTTTATAACCTTGGTTATTGCATCATTATTTTCAACACTTTTTACTCTTTTATTCATCAAGCTTATAGAACCTGACTATTATAAAAATATAATGGAGTCTCAAAAGACCTGGATGGAGAATTATCTGGCAGGTAAAATGTCAGAAGAAAAAATAGCGGAGCAATTAGATAAATTAGATGTTCAGGCAGCCAGTGCGGGTTCTATTGCATCAACGCTTAAGAATTTTCTAATTGGCACAGTAGTAAATGGAATTATTGCTCTAATTGTTGGAGCGATCATGAAAAAAAATCCTGATGTTTTCGAAAATACTTCTGGAGGAGTAATATAAATCTGTTTATGGACATTTCGGTAATAGTGCCATTACTTAACGAAGAAGAGTCTTTGCCTGAGCTTTGTCAATGGATTGAGAGAGTAATGCTGGCAAATAACTATTCGTATGAAATACTGCTGATTGATGATGGCAGTCATGATAATTCATGGAATGTTATTCAGCAATTACATCAAAGTGATCTGAGGATAAAAGGTATTAAATTTAGACGGAATTACGGCAAATCTGCAGCTCTGAATACAGGTTTTAAAGCGGCTGCAGGCGATGTTGTAATAACCATGGATGCTGATTTACAAGATAGCCCGGATGAAATTCCGGGCTTGTTTTCCATGATCAAAGAACAGGGATTTGACCTTGTTTCGGGTTGGAAAAAAGTACGTCATGATCCATCACTTACAAAAAATATTCCTTCAAAATTGTATAACTCCATGACCAGTATGATGTCAGGAGTGAAACTTCATGATCATAATTGTGGATTAAAAGCGTATAAAAAGGATGTTATTAAAAGTATTGAAGTTTATGGCGAAATGCACCGCTATATTCCGGTAATTGCAAAATGGAACGGATTTACCAAAATAGGAGAGAAGGTTGTTGAACACCGCAAACGTAAGTTCGGAGTTACAAAATTCGGCGTAAATCGTTTTGTTAACGGGCCTCTCGACCTGATTTCGATCATGTTTGTTTCGAAATTCGGGAAAAAACCCATGCACTTATTCGGGATGCTTGGGATGTTACTTTTTATTATCGGCTTTGCTATTGCGGGTGTGCTTGCCTACGCCAAATTCTTCCTGGCTGAGTACAGAATGACAGATCGCCCTCTCTTCTATTTTGGCCTGTTAAGTATGGTACTTGGTACTCAATTATTCCTGACTGGTTTCCTTGCCGAAATGGTTTCACGCAATTCGTCTGAAAGAAATCATTATTTAATCGAGACTGAACTTCTCTAAATCATTCTGATATTCAATTCGTAAGCCTTTAGGATGGAAAAACGCAATGTGATCATAATTGGTACAGCATATCCATTCAGGGGCGGAGGAATGTCAACTTACAACGAAAGGCTGGCAAAGGCTTTCCAGGATCGTGGCGATAAAGTTACCATTTATACTTTCAGCCTTCAGTACCCGGGGTTTCTTTTCCCGGGAAAGACGCAATATTCAACAGACCAGCCACCATCGGACCTGAATATTAAAGTTGCTGTCAATTCAATAAATCCAATCAATTGGATCAAAGTAGGGCTTGAAATAAAAAAACTAAGGGCCGATATCATTATTATACGCTATTGGATGCCTTTTATGGCACCTTGCCTTGGAACATTAGCAAGGATTATCAGGCGTAATAATCAAAGCAAAGTTATTGCTATAACGGATAATATAATACCTCATGAAAAAATGCCAGGAGCTAAACTCCTTTCGCGATATTTTGTAAAGAGTTGCGACGGATTTATTACCATGTCGAGAGCTGTTCTTAATGATCTAAATACTTTTGACAAGATTCGGCCCCGAATGTTTTCGCCTCATCCTTTGTATGATAATTTTGGTACTGCTGTTTCAAAAAGTCAGGCAAAGAAGAAATTAGGCCTTGCAGAAGGAATTCATTATATCCTTTTTTTTGGTTTCATCCGCGAATACAAAGGTCTTGATTTATTAATTAAAGCATTTGCTGATGAACGTTTCCGCAAGTTACATGTTAAACTGCTTATTGCCGGTGAGTTCTATGTTGATGAGCAAACCATATCTAGAACTCATAGATCAGCTTGGTTTAAAAGATGAAATCATACTCCGGACTGAATTTATTGCAAATGACGATATTGTAAATTATTTCTGTGCTTCAGATATTGTGGCTCAACCTTACAAAGATGCAACACAGAGTGGTGTGACGCAGATTGCTTACCATTTTGAAAAGCCTATGCTTACTACAAATGTAGGTGGTTTGTCCGAAATGGTCCCGGATGGGAAAGTCGGTTACGTGGTTTCTCCGAATGTGCATGAAATAAGTGAGGCTTTGTTCCGTTTTTTTAATGAGAACAAAGAAAAAGAGTTCTCCGCTAATGCTGCAAATGAGAAAAAACGATTTAGCTGGGAGATTCTGCTTGACAGAATAGATTTAGTTGCTTCAGGAAAAAGTTAATCAGAAAATAGAAAAATAGAAAATAGTTAATTCTATTTCCAAAAAATGCATTCAACCAGAACAAAAACAAACCATTAACTATTTCTCCATTAACCTTTAACCAGATACCACTCATGCTAATCAGAAGTAAAGCTCCCCTCAGACTAGGCCTTGCAGGCGGCGGCACCGATGTATCGCCTTACTCTGATCTGTATGGAGGTGGAATTCTGAATGCAACCATCAATTTATATGCCTATGCTACCATTGAGCCTACCGATGATGGAAAGGTCAGTTTTGAAACCGCTGATGGAAGTCAGATTAAAGTTTATACCCAAAACTCTGAAATAAAGCCAGAAGGAATATTTGATATTCATGCAGGAATCTACAACAGGATAGTTAAGAATTATCCTGGTAAAAATTTATCCTTCAGGCTTATAACTTCCCTTGATGCTCCTCAACAATCCGGACTTGGTACTTCATCCACTCTGGCAGTGGCTATTTTAGGCGCATTTGTCGAATGGCTCAAACTTCCACTTGGTGAATATGATATTGCCCAAATGGCGTATGAAATTGAACGCTTCGATCTCAAAATGGCAGGAGGGAAGCAGGATCAATATTCGGCCACGTTTGGCGGAATCAATTTTATGGAATTTTATAAAGACAAAGTTATAGTCAATCCATTGAGGATCAAAGATTCATATCTTGATGAGCTTTCGCATAACCTGGTTTTATATTATACCGATACCAGTCGTCATTCCTCACAAATCATTCAGCGGCAACAACAGAATGTTTTGGATCAGGATAAAACAGCAATTGAAGCCATGCATCAGCTTAAGAAACAGGCTATAATGATGAAAGAAGCTCTTTTGCGTGGGAAACTTGATGAAATCGGTAAAATCCTGGATTTTGGCTGGAAATATAAAAAACAAATGGCATCGGGAATAACCAACCCGGGATTAGATGAATTATATAAAACTGCAATTCAGAATGGTGCAACAGGTGGCAAAATCTCAGGTGCCGGAGGAGGAGGATATATGTTTTTCTATTGTCCCGGAAATACACGTTTTCGCGTTATTGAATCACTAAAGCAATTTGGTGGTTATACTGAAAGGTATGAATTTACTTCCGGTGGCCTGGTAACCTGGACTTCTTAGAAAACTCAGAACATCAATTTAAAAAGAAATTAATTCAGAATATGGAATCAAAAATAAAAGCAATAATACAATCTTCTATCGATCTAAAAACCAATGTTTTAAATGATCCGGAACTGCTTGAAACCTTACAAAAAGTTGTGAATCAGATCGTCCATTGTTATGAAAATGGAGGTAAAGTTCTTTTTTGCGGAAACGGTGGCAGCGCAGCAGATGCGCAACACCTGGCTGCTGAATTATCGGGCCGGTTTTATTTCGACAGGCATCCTCTTTTTGCAGAAGCATTGCATGTAAACTCTTCATATGTGACCGCAGTTGCTAATGATTACGGTTTCGATGAAGTTTTTGCACGGCTTGTGATGGCAATGGGCAGTAAAGGTGATATCCTGATAGGACTTAGCACATCAGGAAATTCAATCAATATCCTGAGAGCTTTCAGCGAAGCCAACACACTGGGAATGATCACAGTAGGATTTACCGGTCAGGATGGAGGACAGTTAAAAGAAAAATGCACCTACCTGCTCAATGTTCCTTCAAAAGATACTCCACGAATCCAGGAAACTCATATTACACTGGGTCATATCATTTGTGAACTTGTTGAAGAAAAGCTTTTTAAAGATTAGTTTACGAATGAACACAAAGGAAGCGATCGTACTTGCCGGTGGATTGGGAACCAGGTTACAAACTGTTTTGCCTGGTATTCCAAAATGTATGGCCCCTGTCAACGGAAAGCCTTTTTTAACCTATGTACTTGATTATCTGGTAAGTCAGGGGATAAATAAAGTTATACTTTCGGTAGGTTATCGTAAAGATCAAATAATCAACTATTTTGGCGAGAAATATCTTTCAATTATAATTAAATATGCAATTGAAACGGAGCCTTTGGGAACCGGTGGCGCTGTTAAATTTGCATTTGAACAATGTCTTCAGGATCAAGTATTTGTAGTTAATGGAGATACATATTTTCGTTCCTGATCTGCAGGAAATGGAGAAGCTTCATTTTCAATCGAAAGCTGATATTACAATTGCTAGTTAAACATATGCCAGAAACCGCAAGATATGGATTGGTTCATACTGATGTGAATGGAAGAATTACTGATTTTCAGGAGAAAGAACCTAATTATGCTGGCGGATGGATAAACGGTGGTATTTACCTGATTGACAGACATATATTTGACAATTTCCCAGAACAAGAAATTTTCATTGGAGAAGGATATTTTAAAAGTATCTTGTTCCAGGCTTAAAATGATGGCATTTCAAACAGAGGCTGAATTCCTGGATATGGGCATTCCGGAAGATTATACAAAAGCCCAGTCAATGATAGCATTTAAGAATGAGAAATAAACTATCAATAGAACAAGGATGGACATTGTTTCTGGATAGGGATGGTGTTATAAATCAGCGCATTCCGGATGATTATGTAAAGCACCCGGATGAATTTGTATTTATTCAAGGTGTTACAGAAGCATTGAAAATTTTCGCTGCATATTTTAAACCAATTATTGTTGTCACTAATCAGCAAGGAATCGGAAGAGGGTTGATGACTAATTCGCAGTTAAACCAGGTACATGAAAAGATGCTTCAAGAAGTTACCGAAACAGGAGGCCGGATTGATGCGATATTTTATAGCCCGGATTTAAGAAATACACGCAGTTTTACCCGTAAACCAGCTGTTGGGACTCGGATTGAAAGCAAGAAAGCAATTTCCTGAAATTAACTTTAAAAAAAGTATAATGGTTGGCGATTCACACAGCGATATACTTTTTGGTCACAGGCTTGGGATGATGACAGTATTGATTGGAGCGGATAAAGAAACAGCATTTCAAAGTGCCGGAATCCTCGATTATTCATTCCCAGACCTGATTTCATTCGCTGAATTTATAAAACACAATTTTTCGCTTAAAGCATAATAAGTATAGATAAATAGTTGAATAACAATATATAAATAAATTAGATTGACACCTACACTCATATTTATCAGTTTTCTGGCATACACAATATTGCTTTTTGCAGTAACCTGGATAACAACCCGAAAAGCAAACAGCGAATCGTTTTATATCGGGAATAAAGCTTCCCCATGGATTGTAGTAGCTTACGGAATGATTGGGGCCTCACTTTCGGGAGTTACATTCATGTCGGTTCCTGGTTGGGTTGGCGCTACACAATTCAGCTACCTGTTGGTTGTCGCTGGTTACCTTATTGGCTATACTGTTATTGCAACTGTTCTTATGCCAATGTATTACAGGCTCAACCTTACTTCTATTTACTCTTATCTCGAACAAAGGTTTGGATTCTGGTCGTATAAAACCGGGGCATTTTTCTTTTTATTATCACGAACCATTGGAGCGTCATTCCGTATGTTCCTTGTAGTAAATGTATTGCAGGTATTTGTTTTCGATGCCTGGAATATCCCATTTATTGTGACTGTCAGTATTTTTATTGCGTTGATCATTCTTTACACTTTAAAGGGTGGAATAAAAACCATTATCTGGACAGATACATTACAAACAACTTTTATGCTTTTGGCTGTAGGACTTTCTATTTACCTGATCAGTAAGGATTTACAGTTTGATTTCCGCCATTTGATTTCTACCGTTTGGAAAAGCGATTATTCTGACATTGTTGTAACCGACTGGCACAGCAAGCAATTCTTTCTGAAGCAGATACTAAGCGGGGCATTTATTGCAATCGTCATGACGGGGCTTGACCAGGAAATGATGCAGAAAAACCTGAGCTGCCGTAACATAGGCGATGCTCAGAAGAATATGTTTTCATTCAGTATAGTGCTTGTTTTTGTAAATCTGATGTTCTTGTTCCTGGGAGCAGTTTTATACATTTTTTCAACAAAACACGGAATTGAATTGCCTACACGTTCTGACGATCTTTTCCCTATGATTGCTATTAAATACCTGGGGCCACTTGCCGGACTTGTTTTTATAATAGGTTTAATTTCAGCCGCATACCCAAGTGCTGATGGTGCATTAACTTCACTGACAACCTCTTTTACTATCGATTTTTTAGGCCTGAATAAACGGGATGACCTGAATGAAGAACAGAAAAAACGTTTACGATACAAAGTTCATTTTTCATTTGCACTTCTTCTGTTAGTGGTAATCGTACTTTTCAGGGCCATAAACGACAGGGCGGTAATTGACAAGCTTTTTACGGTTGCCGGATATACTTATGGGCCATTATTGGGGCTTTATTCTTTTGGACTATTTACCCGGTTCCAGGTGAAAGATAAATATGTTCCTTACCTGGCTATCAGCTCACCCATTTTCTGTTATTTCTTAAGTGATAATTCAGTATTTCTTCTGGATGGATATAAGTTTGGTTTTGAGCTTTTGATTATCAATGGTTTGTATACTTTTATCGGTCTTTGGCTTTTACGAGTCAGGAAGAAAGTTATTGAATAAATACTCAAAAATTATTACATGTTTCGTTAATCCCGCCAGATTAAATGGATACTTTTGTGACCTGGAAATTAAATATACAATACAATGTCGAACATCCGTTTTAAAGCCCTTGAATTAGCCATTTCGCGTCCGAAGCGCACAATCGAAATGCATGGTAAAGTTTCTGATTATTTTGGAGAGAACACTTTTAACCAGGCAGTTATGCGCCAGCACTTGTCGAAAGAAGCATTCCAGCAATTGCAAAATGTGATAAACAAAGGCGAAAAAATTGACAGGCGGATTGCTGACCAGGTGGCGACAGCTATAAAATCCTGGGCCATTTCGAAAGGTGCAACACATTATACGCATTGGTTTCATCCGCTAACAGGTGCAACAGCCGAGAAACATGATTCTTTCCTTTCGCCGACTTCCGAAGGCAAAGCTATTGAGCATTTTGGAGCCAACGAACTTATTCAGCAGGAACCAGATGCATCAAGTTTCCCAAGCGGGGGAATCCGAAATACTTTCGAAGCACGTGGTTACACAGCCTGGGATCCCACATCTACGGCGTTTATTATGGATGATACTCTGTGTATCCCAACCATATTTATTTCCTATACAGGCGAAGCACTCGACTATAAAACACCCATGCTGAAGGCATTGCATTCTCTTGACAAAGAAGCAACAGCAGTATGTAGATATTTCGATCAAAACACTTCAAAAGTAATTGCTACGCTAGGGTGGGAGCAGGAGTATTTCCTGGTTGACACCGCCATTTATCATGCAAGGCCTGATATGGCGTTGTGTGGCCGGACGCTTTTTGGTCATGCTTCAGCCAAAGATCAGCAACTTTCGGATCATTATTTCGGCACAATTCCGGAAAGCGTGATGGATTTTATGCGTGAATTCGAGTACGAAGCTCATTTGCTTGGAATTCCTGTAAAAACTCGCCATAACGAGGTTGCACCAAGCCAATATGAATGTGCCCCTGTTTTTGAGGAAGCCAATGTGGCTGTCGATCACAACCAATTGCTCATGCATATCCTTGAAAAAGTAGCGAAGAGGCATCATCTCACCTTACTCCTTCACGAGAAGCCCTACCAAGGTGTAAATGGCTCGGGAAAACATAATAACTGGTCGTTGATGACTAATACTGGCGAAAACTTACTTTCCCCAGGGAAAACACCAAAAGCAAACCTCCGATTTCTTACTTTCCTTGTCAATATTATTAAAGCAGTTGATACTCATTCCGCTCTGATACGTTCAGTAGTGGCTTCAGCAAGTAATGATCTCCGGCTTGGTGCTCACGAAGCTCCACCGGCAATTATGTCGGTATTTATTGGGTCGCAATTGTCGCAAACATTAGATGAAATTGAGAAAAGTGTTTTGAATACAAATTCATCCGAAGGTGTTCAGGAGGAATTTTCACTGAATCTTCCAAAAATCCCTGAAATCTTCCTCGATAATACCGATCGTAACCGCACTTCACCCTTTGCATTTACCGGCAATAAATTTGAATTCAGGGCCGTTGGCTCTTCGGCAAATTGTGCAAAGCCTATGATCGCATTAAACCTGGCATTGGCTGAACAATTAAAAGCTTTCCGAATCGAAGTTGATGCATTAATCAAAAAGGGAGATAATAAGGATGATGCTATTTACAAAATTCTGCGAAAATATATCAAGGAATCGAAACGCATCCGGTTCGAAGGTAATAGTTACGGAGAAGAATGGATAGCTGAAGCTACAAAACGTGGTCTTGCGAATATTCCTTCAACACCTGAAGCATTAAAAATCATGACAGATGAAAATGTGATCCGGATGTTTGAAGAGCATGATGTGCTTACAAAACGGGAAGTATTAGCCCGTTATGAAATTGACCTCGAAAACTATATCAAGAAGATACAGATCGAATCGAGAATTATCGGCGACCTTTCTCACAATCATATTATTCCTACTGCAATCCGCTACCAGAACACCTTAGTCGAAAATGTTAAAGGACTCAAAGAAGTACTTGATATCAAGACTTTTGTGAAACTTTCGAACAGCCAGATGCAGAACATTAAAGAGATTTCTGAACATATTTCGATTGTAAGACAATTAGTCTCCGAAATGATTGATAAGCGAAAAAAAGCAAATCGAATTGACAATACTGTTGAAAAGGCAGAAATTTATAATACAGAAGTACTTCCATATTTCGAAAAAATCAGATATCATGTAGATAAACTCGAACTGCTGGTAGATGATGAATTATGGCCTTTACCCAAATATCGTGAACTACTGTTCATTAAGTAGTTGGATAGCATCTCTGATTACTTTTCTTTTTGAAATCATGTTTCATTGCTTTAAAGTTATACAATCTTATTACAGCAGTGCCCGACTTTAATCAGCATGTACCTTGTTCCCACAATATTTCCGGGCAATAAATGAAATATTGACCCGTTTTATTGTATTAGATAATTTTACCGTAATTTTGAATTATCAATATCAGCAGTTATGATAAAAAATATTTTTATAACTGCTTTACTTATATTTTGTGCTACCGGAATTAAAGCACAAATCAATGTGAGTAAAGTAGGCGCTTCAGCAATTCCGACTGAATCGGATGGGTTATTTTATTCCTTACCACAAACGGTCATTCAGGTCGATATCATTGTAAATAAAATACAAAAAGTTAAAGGACCCTTCGCTGAATATGCTGATCAAATGTTGGGTTTGTCGCAGGTTACTTCTGTTAACAGTACTGAATATGAGCTTAAAGACATCAGGTTGACTTCTTACAATGAACCTGATCCATCAGAATACTACTTTCATTCAGATACCTTCAAAAGCAGAAGGATCAGGAAAGCTATTGAACTGTTTTTGTCAGACGAAGGAGTTATTTCAGGAATCGGAACCTCAAGCCAGGATAAAGTGAATAAAAAACAGCGCACAGAAGACCTTTCCCCTACAAGAATAGATATTCCGGAAATAACAAATCCAAGTGTTTTTGAACGGATGGATACAGTTGTTAAGCGAATAAGTCTGGACTCTACAATTATTGAACAAAAATTTTTCAGAAAGACATCAGCAGCAAAATCTGTTGAACAAAAAGCACGGGAAGCATCTGAATTTATCCTTAAACTTGATGAAAGTATGTTCAACCTGATAAATGGCTACCAGGAAGTTAATTACGAAAAAGGAACCATGGAGTTTATGTATAACCAGATGAACAACATGAAAAAAGATTATCTTGAACTGTTTAAAGGCGTAACAAGCACATCGAAAGAAACATTCACGTTTTATTATGTGGTTGATAAAAATAATCCAAGCGAAACATTGTGCCGATATTCAATAAGCAAAGGAATTCTTCCAAAAACAGCCACATCAGGGGACTTTATTCAGATAAATGCGACCAGCATCAATAAAACAAATGCCTTAAAAGCAGTAATAGAAAAACAGAATTCCAGCCAACGCGTTTCACATGGACTATATTACCGAATACCTGATAAAGCAAATGTGACTGTAAATGTTGGGGGGCAAGTGAAAATTGAAACCAGGTTTTTAATCAATCAATTTGGAGTAGTTACTTTTTTACCTGCGACAAGCATCCATAAAATTAACATCGACAACAATACAGGTACACTCAGACGCGTAGTTTTAGAGTAACCCTCTACAAGTATTACTAATGCTACTGATCTACAAATACTAATGAAGTTTAAAGAGCTAGTTATCAAGGCTATGCGCGTTTCGCTGATTCCAAGCATAGAATGGAAAGCAATCAGAGACGAGCAGGAAACGCCCAAAGAGTTGATGTGGAACTTTGCTTTCCCTATCATTATTTTTAGTGCAATCGGACGTGATATCGGATTATTTTTTATTGCAAAAGGCGTGCTTGGTTTTTCTTTAAACCTTGCTGTTTTGTTGTTGTTTAATCTTTTATCATGGATTGTAATTCCATATCTGTTAATACTTCTTGCAGCCACAATGCTCAATTTCACCTTACCAAAACTTGGAATTGAAACAGATTACCTCCGTATTTTAAAATTAGTTGTATATACTTTTACTCCACTTTTTATAGTAACATTTTTCATATACCTTCATCCATTATTGCGAATCCTGATTCCAATCGGAATTTATATTTTTATCGTTTACATCCTTTATATTTTCTGGTATGGTGTTCAGGAAATGTTCGATATTACCCTGGAAAAAAAGTTAAGATTTATTGTGATTACAATTGCAGTAGGTTTCGTTATGATTTTTCTGGCCCAGCACGTTTATGGTCTGCTTTTGGGATGGGTAATGCCGGGAATGGAAGCGTATGTTAAATAGACTTTGATCGGGGAAAACAATATGATTTGAAATGATTTAAGAATAAGGAGTGAGAATTTATGAAGTTAAGTTACTGGATATGATTTCGGTCTGGATCTAAAATCAAAAACTTAGCAAAGCGATCTCATGAGCTATTTGAAAATAAAATAAGGAGTGAATAATCGTTAACCGCTGTTCTTAAATCAGAAAATATTTCCGGGTTTGAATTATCTCATTTATTTTATCTTAGTGCCTTCTTCAATTTTACAAGTTCTCCAAGCAGGTTGTCCATCAGGTCAAGCCTGAGCATATTTGCACCATCCGACTTGGCTTTCGATGGATCAGGATGTGTTTCCATGAATAACCCCTCAACGCCTGCAGTTACTCCAAGTTTAGCCATTAAAGGAATAAGATCGGGTCTGCCACCGGTTACTCCGGCAGGTTGATTAGGTTGTTGAAGCGAATGTGTAACATCGAGTATTACTGGTACTCCGGCTTGCTGCATTACCGGGATATTCCGAAAATCAACTACCAGATCGGTGTACCCGAAGGTTGTACCCCGTTCAGTCAGCATCACTTTATTATTTCCGGTCTCCCTCACTTTTTCAACTGCAAAGTGCATGGTTTCGGCTGACGAAAACTGGCCTTTCTTGATATTTACAACTTTCCCTGTTTCGCCGGCAGCTATCAGCAATTCGCTTTGCCTGCAGAGAAATGCCGGTATCTGAAGTACATCTACATATTTTGCGGCCAAACGGGCATCGTTTTCGCTATGAATATCACTTACGACCGGAACCTGGAACATTTGACTGATCCTGGCAAGTACTTCAAGTGCTTTTTCGTCGCCAATGCCGGTAAAGGAGGAACTCTTTGAGCGGTTAGCTTTGCGGTAGGATGCTTTAAAAATAAAAGGAATTTGATATTTATCCGACAATTCAACCAGCCTTCGGGCTATTTCAACCGGGCTTTCGGTATCTTCAACCACACAGGGTCCGGCAAGCAGAAAGAAATTTCCGGAATCAGTATATTTTAGCAAAGGTATTTCGTTAAGAATATTCATGTTCTTTAAGTTTTTCATTTTAATAAATGCATTTAATAGCCATACTTTTCGCCCCAGTTTTTCTTCAGTTTCTCACGGGCTTCGTGTTCCCTTGCATTATGCCCGGGATCGAACAACTTTATACCCTTAATTTTTTCCGGTAAGAATTCAATATTCACAAAGTTGCCATCATACTGGTGAGCGTATTTGTAATCCTTGCCATACCCAATATTTTTCATAAGCTTTGTAGGCGCATTCCTAAGATGCAAAGGCACCGGAAGGTCGCCATATTGCTGAACTGCCGCCATAGCGCCTTCAATTGCCATATAAGAGGCATTGCTCTTAGGCGAACATGCCAGATAAATAGCAGTTTGAGACAAAATGATACGGCTTTCAGGAAACCCGATTTTATTTACCGCATCAAAACAATTATTTGCCAGCACCAACGCGGTTGGATTTGCATTTCCAATATCTTCGGATGCCAGAATCACCATCCGCCTTGCAATAAAGAGCGGATCTTCACCGGCAGTAATCATACGGGCCAGCCAATATACAGCTCCATTCGGATCGCTGCCACGCATGGATTTTATGAATGCAGAAATTACATCGTAGTGCATTTCACCTGATTTATCATAAAGCGCAAGGTTTTGCTGAATGATGCTTAATGTATTCTCATTATCAATTTCAATTGGTTTGCCAGAAGTAACCAAAGAAGTAACAATTATATCAATTGCATTAAGCAATTTACGGGCATCACCGCCCGAAATCCTTATCAAAGCTTCATGCTCCAGGATTTTGATTTTAACATCATGAATTCCACTAAGTGTTACAATAGCTTTGTTCATAATCACCAGAAGATCATCTTCTTCAAGGTGTTTCAGTATATATACCTGGCAACGCGATAGTAGAGGGGATATTACTTCGAATGAAGGATTCTCGGTGGTTGCACCAATCAGGATAACAGTACCTTTTTCTACAGCTCCCAGGAGTGAATCCTGTTGCGACTTGCTGAAACGATGAATTTCATCAATAAAAAGGATGGGTTGTGAAGCATCTTTACCGGCCCTGTCAATTACTTCCCTGATATCTTTAACACCGGAGTTTATTGCACTTAATGTATAGAATTGCCTTCCGGTTGCATTTGCAATAATAAGTGCCAGGGTTGTTTTGCCTACACCCGGTGGTCCCCAGAAAATCATTGAATGTACCGAACCTCCGTTAATCATTCTCCTGAATGCAGTTCCTTCGGACATCAGATGAGGTTGTCCGATAAATTCATCAGCATTTTTGGGCCTGAGAATCTCAGCTAAAGGTATCTGTATGTTCATTCCAATTGAAAAATTATTCTAATTTAGTAAATTTAAACGAGTTCATAACCTGATTTATTCTGTGAGTGAATCATGTCGGCTTTTAGGAGCATTCTTTTTAGAATAACTCAGGTTTGTAAATCTTTCTGTATTCTCCTGAATTGCTGATACTTCAAGTCCGTCTAGCGAAGCCGAAAACGCCTGTATTTCAGCAGCTCTTTGTTCAGGATAAATAATTATAAAATTTTTATTTTCGTAATGCCGTGCCAGGTCGCGGGGCATATGTTCCAAATAATGTGTGTATGACAAAGTACGGCGCCTGGCTGCAATTATAATCAGCAAATCCTTATTATTACTCATTTGGGCTCTATCAACCAGGGGATGTGCTGAATCCGAAACTTCGTATTCTATTTTAATGTTTGAACCATCAACAATTAGAATAGTTCGGATTCCGGAAATCGATTTTTCAGAACCAATAAAGTGTAAAGTGGAATTGGTTCGGGTAGCAATTATTTTAAGTACATTTAACCATGCTATGTAACCAGCCTCGCAATCAGCATTTTCGGGAATTATAACTACAACACGTTTCGTGGAATTTATTGGATCAGAAACTTTGACAACGATTACCATTTGTTCAGTACTTCCTATTAATTTCTCTATTATGCTTCCAAAAAAGAAATTTGTAGTGGTAATTTTGCCATTCCATCCAAGCACAATTTTACTAATCATTAATTCCTTTGCAGCGCGCGAAATCCCGTTTGCAACATTCAAATCCACGCGTGCAACAAGTGCTAATTTAGTATCGGCAGCAGCAGCATGTGAGATCGCTGATTCGTAGATTTTGTTGTTCTGAAAAATTTGGTTTTCGGCAAATGCATCATCAGGAACCACTGAAAGCACGTGAACAGGATATTCTGAATTTGATTCTTTAATCAGTATTGCAAAATCTATTAATCGCTCAATGGTTTCAGGGTTTGAAACAGGAACCAAAATTCTTTCTGGGAGTTCGAATTTAACAGGATTTTTTTTCGACTCAATTATGGCAAGTTTTCGTCCTGCCCTTTCAGTTATAAAGGAGCCTAAAAAACAAGATACCAGGATAATAAGAATAGCTCCATTTAAAACATCCAATCCAATCAGTTTGAGATTATAACCGACTATAACTATAGAAATTATTGCAGCTGCTCGTGAAACGCTTAAACCAAAAATTAGTTGCCGTTCAGAGTTATTAAACTTATAAAACAATTGCATGATCAAGGCTGCCAAGAATTTACTAGCTATGGCTACAACCACCAGTGCACCTGCAAAGAGTAGCGCCCCAAAATCTTGATAAATAAAGGTTAAATTAACCATCATCCCTACACTGATCAGGAAAATAGGAATGAAAAAATTATTTCCGATAAAAGAAATACGATTCATTAAGGCCGATGTATGAGGAATAAGACTATTCATAGCCAGTCCCGCAAGAAATGCTCCAATAATAGGTTCAACGCCTGCAACTTTTGCCAGAAGTCCTGAAATAAATAGTATTACTAACACAAAAATATATTGTGAGCCACTTTCTCCTTCAAGATTCTTAAAAAACCAGGTGCTGATTTTGGGAACCCCCCACAGTATTAAAAAAGAAAATACTGAAATCGAAAAAATCATTCGTATTAAAAAAAGGAAAGTGTAAGTGCCTTCAGTTGCGGCTGAAATAAAAGCGAGTATTATAAGAGCAGAAGTATCTGCAATGATCGTACCTCCGATTGTAACTGTTACAGCTTCACTTTTGGTAATTCCCAGTTTGCTGGCAATAGGGTAGGATATAAGCGTATGTGTTGAAAAAATAATTCCAGTAAGTAATGAAGCTAAAAGATTGTATGAAAGAATGAAGTAAGCCATTATAAATCCGGAGACAAAAGGCACAAAAAACGTAAGTGTTCCAAAAACTAAACTCTTGTTTTTGTTGCGCATTAAATCGCTTGAGTTTAATTCTATGCCTACCAAAAACATTAAGTAAAGCATCCCGGCGGTACTAAGCAGTTTAATACTTTCACCGAATTCAACCAGGTTTAATCCATGCGGGCCAATAATCACACCAGAAACAATCAGGCCAACTATCCCGGGAATCCGAAATTTTCTAAAGACAATTGGAGCCAGAAGTATAATAGTAATCAGTATTGTAAAAACAATAACCGGCTCATCGAAAGGAAGTTTAGGCAGATTATTTATTAACATACAGATACCATTTTTTAAGAATTGCAAATGTAATCCAATTGAACTAAAGAACCGTGCTTTCTCACAATCCAAACAACGTTTCCTTTGGCTGCTATTTGAAGTTGATTTTTATTTTCTTTGATGCTCTAATTGGTAAATAAGAAGAAGATTATATGCATTTTTTCGTCTTTACAACAAAAAATTGTAGTTATTAACAGATTTAAGAGAACTGTTAATATCTTTTTGTAAAAATAAATTTATATAACATACTGTATATAAGCACAATATACCATATGTTAAAAAAACTTAATTTTTTTTTACATAAAGTTTGATTTGTATTATAATAGCTTGTACTTTTGCAGCGTTTTTTAATTAAACTTAGATATGAAAAAATTATTTGCAATGTTTGTGATTGCTGGTATGGTAGGTTTTGTAGCTTGCGGACCCAGTGCAGAAGAAAAAGCTGAAAAAGCTCGTCAAGATTCAATAGCTCTTGCTGATTCACTAACCAACGTAGCTGCTGAACAAGCTCGTTTAGCTGACTCAACAGCCATGGCTGCTGCTGAAGCTGCTCATGCTGATTCAATCGCTAAAGGCCTTATCAAGGAAGTAAAGTAATTTCAACCTTGGTTGAAATTTAAAAGAGGAGTGCTTTGCACTCCTCTTTTTTATTCCCATCCCTTTCTTATCTTTGTATAAATAATATGTTCTTTAAATTTTTATTTATATGATTTTCCCTTGTGAAATAAGCATGAGCAGGGAAATGTACATCAATCGATATGATTACTTTCACGGCGTATTGAATCTCACCTTATTAATAAAAAAAGAAAATAAACAAATGAAACACATAACAACATTTGAACTTAAAGAAAAAATGGAAAGGAATGAGACGTTTCAATTGATAGATATGCGAGAAGCAGACAAATATGCTGAAAGTCATATTGAAGGTGCAATTAATATTCAACAGATTGATTTTCCTGACATGAGTCATTTGATTGCAAAAGACATACCGGTTATAATCTATTGTTTATATGGTGTTAAGAGCCAGGCGCCGTATTTATACCTGACAGAGAAACTGAAATATAGAAATATTTATGTACTTGAGGGCGGAATATATCAGTGGGCCACAGATATTGATCCCACGTTATCCATAAGTTGATGAAGTTTTTTAGCCAAGATTTATTCCAATTCCTAATATTACCCTATAAAAAATTAATGCTGCAAAAGTAATTAAAACCAGCCTTTTACTAATTTTTACTGTTTTTTCTATCTCTTCAAAATAAAATACAGGATAACGGCCTATCCCCCAGTATAAAGGCATAAGAATAAAAAGTGGGATAAATAACATAAGGGTTTCATATAATGAGAGAGGGTATTTTATGACTTGTAAAAAAAGTGTGGATATAATAAATGGTATTATAAATTGATCTCGTCTAAAAGAAGGGCGCATTTTGGGTGACAAAAACTGAAAATAAATATTTGCTGAAAATAAGAAGATTTTCACCATACCCATTCCAATAGCAATAAGTATTAGAAGTCCTATGAACAATAGAAGCATTTTGGCGGTATCAGCTAAATACAGATAGCTTAACACTATCCCAAATCCGTCAAAATTAAATGCTCCAATTATAAATGAACCAAAAAGCATAGAAATAGAATGAACAAATCCCCAAAGAAAAAATAGTCGGAGCAATCCATTAAATTCCATTGCCTTGATTATTACAACCAGAAATGAAACCGAAATCAGGAATAAGACAATATTACCGGAGCTATAAATAACCTTAACTGCATCAAAAGTCCACGAATCAGGCATGGCATTAAAACTTATTTTATTGTAATACAGCGTGGTAGGAATATTAAATATATTAGATGTAACAACTGTTGTAAATTGAAATAACATCATAACCACCAAGTACGACAGTAGGTAAAAAGCTGTCGAATTAATGATAATATTTAATGATTTTCGTTTTTCTATTTGCATTTACGAACGTTGTATTGTTTACAAATCTATGACTTTGCCTGAAATAAAAAAAATGCCCGGTCGAAAAAACCGGGCATTCAGAATAGTAATTAATATGGAATTTAAAGGTTTGAAATATCTGCAAAAGCAGTGTTTGCATACACACCTTGTACCAATTTTGCATTAATTTCTTTAAATGCTTTAATGGTATACCTAACATCTTCCAGTGTGTGGTCGGCTGTAGGAATAAGCCTGAGAAGTATCACACCTTTAGGAACAACCGGATAGGTAACAATGGAGCAAAAGATATTATATTTTTCGCGCATTTCGACAGTAACATTCGTTGCTTCAGGAATAGTACCATTAAGCATTACTGGAGTTACCGGTGATTCCGTATTTCCGATATTGAATCCTGCTTCACGTAGTCCGTTTTGAAGAGCTTCGACAATAGTCCAGAGTTTTGTCCTGAGTTCCGGCTGCGTACGAACCAATTCCAGACGTTTCAAAGCTCCGATAACCATTGGCATAGGAAGCGATTTGGCAAAAATCTGTGAACGCATATTGTGTTTCAGGAAATCAATAATTGGTTCGCTTGAAGCAATAAAACCGCCAATTCCGGCCATAGCTTTGGCAAATGTACCAAAGTACAAATCCACTCCATCCTGAACGCCGAAATGTTCATCAGTTCCTGCTCCGGTTGGACCCATGGTGCCAAATCCATGTGCATCATCAATCAACAGGCGGAAATTGAATTCTTTTTTCAATTCAACAATTTCCTTTATTTTTCCAAGATCCCCTGACATACCATAAACACCTTCGGTAATAACAAGAATTCCACCACCGGTTTGTTCAGTAAGCCTGGTTGCTCTTTCGAGCCCTTTTCGCAGGTTTTCCAAATTGTTGTGAGGATAGACAAATCGCTTGCCCATGTGCAGGCGCATTCCATCCAATATGCAAGCATGTGCTTCACTATCGTAAACAATCACATCATTACGGTCGACCATGGCATCGATAACTGAAATCATTCCCTGGTATCCGTAGTTAAGCAGAAACGACGATTCTTTATGCACGAATGCTGCAAGTTCACGCTCAAGTTGCTCGTGATAAATGGTTTGGCCACTCATCATGCGTGCTCCCATTGGATAAGCCATACCCCATTTAGCAGCGGCATCCGCATCAGCTTTTCGAACTTCAGGATGATTAGCCAAACCCAGGTAGTTATTTAAGCTCCATATTAGACGCTCTTTGCCTCTGA
This sequence comes from uncultured Bacteroidales bacterium, assembly GCA_963802185.1. Lineage (GTDB taxonomy): Bacteria > Bacteroidota > Bacteroidia > Bacteroidales > UBA4417 > UBA4417. The sequence goes on along the minus strand of CAWDHU010000026.1, from coordinate 987,355 downwards.
AAATCATCTTGTTGCTAATTTCACCTTCAAGTTTTGGGAACATAAAATATCCGTCAGCTTGTTTGGCATACATTCCAAGTGGTCCGAGATTACGAACACGTTTTTCAAAAAGATCCACAATATCAGTATTTAAATTATTATTATTTTTTCGTTTTGCAAAACTACTAAACTTTCCAAGAACGACGATTGTTTATTGAAACAATTTACTAAAAGCCTCTAAAAATATTGTAAATTGCAGTCCTGTTCTAAAGTCATGTATATTATTAAACCTATTGCAGTTTTTTGGTTCAGACGCGATCTGAGATTAAATGATAATACAGCACTTTTCAAAGCTCTCACTTCGGGTTTTAGTGTATTGCCCATTTTTATTTTTGATAACAAGATATTGCAGAATCTTAACGCTTCCGATAAGCGTGTGAGTTTTATTTATCAGGCAATTAAACAGTTGAACCAATTACTTTTACCTTATAAAACATCAATACAAGTATTTCATGGCAACCCTGTTGAAGTCTTTGATCAACTATTATCAACCTACACGATAAACAGGGTTTGTGCTAATCACGACTATGAACCATATGCTATTCAGCGTGATCTGATGATAAAAAAGATTCTGGCTGAAAGAGGAGTTTTATTCCAGACATTTAAAGACCAGGTAATATTTGAGAAAAATGAAATATCTAAACTATCAGGTGAACCTTATACCATCTATACTCCCTATAGCCATCGTTGGCTCGAAAAAGTAAAGCAAGAACCTGCTCATTTATATAATTGGAAATCAGAAAACTATCTGTTTAATTTTGTTCAAACTAAGGAGAAAAAGACTGTATCCTTGACTGACATTGGTTTTACTGAAATAAAAAACGTTTTTGAGCCTTACCAACTCAATTCAACTGTGTTGGCCTCTTATGATAAAACGCGTGATTACCCGGCATTGAATACAACCAGCAAAGTTAGCGTGCATCTGAGATTTGGAACGGTAAGCATTCGGCAATTGGTTGCGCAAGCTTTTGAAATTAATGCCGCCTGGCTGGGAGAGTTGATATGGCGGGAATTTTTTATGCAGATTTTATGGCATTTCCCTTATGTTGTTCATCAACCATTTAAACCCAAATACCAATTTATTCAGTGGGTAAATAATGAACAAAACTTTGAGGCATGGTGCTCAGGGCAAACCGGATACCCCTTGGTGGATGCCGGAATGCGTGAACTTAACGAAACTGGATTCATGCATAACCGGGTTAGGATGGTAACTGCAAGCTTTTTAGTGAAACATTTGTTAATCAACTGGCAATGGGGAGAAGCATATTTTGCGGAAAAACTACTCGATTTTGAACTGTCGTCTAATAATGGCAACTGGCAATGGGCTGCTGGCACCGGATGTGATGCTGCACCTTATTTCCGAATATTTAATCCGCTTACACAAGCTGAAAAGTTTGACAATCAGCATGTTTATATTAAAAAATGGATTCCTGAATATGGAACTATTTCATATATTCGACCAATTTTAGAACATGCATATGCCCGTAATCGCTGCCTGGAAACCTACAAAGCCAGTTTATAATCGATATTTTAATAATATTTAACTATTATAATCACAGTAGTATAAGCAATATCATTTTATAATTCAGGTTAAAATATGTACTTTTGCAGCATGATCAGAAAATCGGTTATTTTTATAGTTATGATATTATCTATGGGGGTAATGTCATGCAGTCCATACCAGAAACTGCTTAAAAGTTCAGATAATGAACTTAAATACACGAAAGCGCTTGAATATTATGAAAAAGCGAATTACAGCCCTGCCCAACAGCTATTTGAGCAGATACAAGCCTATTTTAAAGGTACTGAGAAAGCAGAAAAAATAGCTTATTATACAGCTAACTGTTACTACAAGCAAAAAGATTACATACTTGCTACATACTATTTCAAATCATTTTCAACTAACTTCTCTACAAGTGCTTATGCTGAGGAAGCTTTGTACCTGAGTGCGTATTGCAGTTATCTTGAATCTCCACGTTCATCACTTGATCAAACATCAACGATTGAAGCAATTGCATCGCTTCAAAGATTCATTAGCCAATACCCTAAAAGCGAACGTATAGCCGATTGCAATAAACTTATCGATGAATTAAGAGCAAAACTCGAAAAGAAAGAAATTGATATTGCCATGATGTATTATAAAATGTCGGATTACAAAGCGGCTGTTGTATCTTTGAATAATGTTTTAAAAGAATATCCGGATACCAAATCAAAAGAATTAATACTGTATTCAATTCTTCAATCAAAATACCAATATGCCATTAACAGCGTTTACGATAAACGTACTGAGAGGTTAAATGCTGCCTCAGAGGCTTTCGATGAACTTATTGCGGGTTTCCCTACTGGAGAATACAGCGAAAAGGCATTGGCAATTAAAAAGAATATTTCAAAAGAGTTAAACAATTAAACCCGAAACAAACAACAAAACATATGGATATCAAAAAGTTAAAAATTGAAACTACCACAATAACCCGTAATATGTCGGAACTTAATGATCCAACTGAAAACATTTACGAATCGGTAGCTATAATTGCTAAACGCGCTAACCAGATTTCTCAGGAAATAAAAGAGGAATTGAACTCGAAAATAGAAGAATTCGCCACTCCAAGTGACAATCTTGAGGAAGTTTTTGAAAATCGCGAGCAAATTGAACTTGCTAAATATTACGAAAACCTACCCAAACCTTCTTTGATTGCTACAAACGAATTCCTGAAGGATCAGATATTTTCGCGCAATCCTATGAAAGATAAAGAAAAAGAGTGGTAATTCTTTTTCCGTTTAAGGATGCTAAAAGGTAAAAAAATACTGATTGGAATTACTGCAGGAATCGCTGCGTATAAAATTCCCATCCTGATTCGGCTGCTGATAAAAGAAGAAGCTGAAGTTAAGGTTGTGATGACTGCGGAAGCATGCGATTTCGTAACTCCACTCACATTATCAGTACTTTCTCAAAATCCGGTTTCGATTGAACCTTTCAGTCCTGCTGACGGTACCTGGCACAGTCATATCGAGTTAGGAAGTTGGGCGGATGCATTTGTAATTGCTCCACTCACCGCTAATACTATGGCTAAGATGGCGACAGGTATTACCGACAATTTATTGCTTGCTACTTATCTTGCCGCCCGTTGTCCTGTGTTTTATGCCCCTTCAATGGATGTGGATATGTACCATCATAAAACGACGCAACAAAATATTTCTATCTTGCAATCGCATGGCAATATTCTAATTGCTCCCCACTCTGGTGAACTGGCAAGCGGCCTCACAGGAATGGGCCGGCTTGAAGAACCTGAGAATATTATTGAGATATTGTTGAATTATTTCTCAAAACAACTGTCATTATCAGGTAAAAAAGTACTTATCTCAAGCGGGCCAACTATTGAACAAATAGATCCTGTAAGGTTTATAAGCAATCATTCTTCCGGCCGTATGGGTTTTTCCCTGGCACATGAAGCTGCCGCACGAGGAGCAGAAGTCATCTTCGTTTCGGGCCCTGTAAATGAGTATCCTGATCATCCTTCAATCCGTGTAATTAAAGTAAACTCAGCATCCGAAATGTATGCCAGTTGTACTGAATTGTTTGTAAAAGCTGATATTACGATAATGGCTGCCGCAGTTGCCGATTATACTCCTCAAAATCCTGAGCCGGAAAAAATCAAAAAAAAGGAAGCTGCCTTTCATCTTAACCTGCTGAAAACCAAAGATATTCTTGCAGATCTGGGAAAACGTAAATCAAATAAACAACTGCTTGTCGGCTTTGCTCTCGAAACAAACAACGAAATCGATAATGCAAAATCTAAACTGCATACCAAAAACCTCGATTTTATCGTTCTTAATTCACTGAATGATTCAGGTTCCGGATTTGGTTTTCAAACCAATAAAGTTACCATAATCAGCAAAGACCAAGTTATACACGAATTTGAATTGAAAACCAAATCTGAAGTTGCTGTTGATTTATTTGATCTTATTCAGCAAGAACTTCTATAAATTCAGACTTAGTTTCTATCCTTCATGATCCGCAAACTGATTATTTTTTTGATTATCTGTTCACCAGCTTTTGCCCATGCCCAGGAGTTCATGTGCCAGATTTCCGTAAACTCACCCCAGGTTGAAGGAACTGAGAAAAAAGTTTTCCAGACCTTGCAAACTGAGCTTTATGAGTTTGTAAATAATCGGAAATGGACAAATTTTGTTTATAAAACAGAAGAGCGGATTGAATGCTCAATACTGATTACCATTACCGACCGCATATCGAGTGATCAATTCAAAGCCAAGGTAAATGTGGTTTTACAGCGTCCGGTTTATAAAACTTCCTACAATACCAATTTACTAAATCTGGTAGATAAAGATTTTGATTTCAAATATGTTGAATTCGAGCCTCTTGTCTTTAGTGACGACACCTATACTTCGAACCTGACTTCGATGGTTGCATATTATTTATATGTGATGTTAGGACTTGATGCTGACTCATTTTCGAAATTTGGTGGTACACAATACTACGAAAAAGCCAGATCTGTTGTTAATGCAGCCCAAAATTCACCTGAACGTGGATGGAAAGCATTCGAAAATCTCAAGAATCGTTACTGGCTGGTTGAAAACCTGCTGAATAATACATATTCTCAATTTCGCGAAGGGCTATATTCATATCATCGCATGGGGCTCGACATTATGTCAGAAAATATGGACCTGGGACGTAGCGGAGTAAATGATTGTCTCGAAAACCTGCAAAAAATTAACCGCGAAAAAACAGGTCTGTATATTACTCAATTATTTCTTGATGCAAAAAGGGATGAGCTTATAAATATTTATTCGCAAGCTGCTCCGATGGATAAAACCAGGATTATCAATATCATGAAAGAAGTTGATCCGGCTAATTCTTCAAGGTATCAGCAGATCATGACCCAAAATAAATAAGCTTCATTCAACTCGATTTCTTATATTTGATTTCTAAAAGCAAAACAACAAGACATGCTCCTGCATTTGTCAGTAGAAAATTTCATTCTTATTCCGAAACTCGAAATAAGCATTCACAAAGGATTTACTTGTATTACAGGTGAAACCGGTGCAGGGAAATCAATTCTGGTAGGTGCACTTTCACTGATTCTTGGACAACGTGCTGATACTTCTGTTCTAAGGAATAAAAATCAGAAATGTATCGTTGAGGGAAGTTTCTTAATTGAGGGGTACAACCTTAACTCTGTTTTTGAAGAGAATGACCTTGATTATGAGCCTACTTCGGTTTTTCGCAGAGAAATTAATCCACAGGGAAAATCAAGAGCATTTATTAATGATACACCTGTAAATCTGAATATTCTTAAAGAAATAGGTGAGAGTTTAGTTGATATTCATTCACAGCATCAAACTCTTGAGCTAAATCATGCAGCTTTTCAGCTCGGAATGGTTGATTCGTATTCCGGAAAACCACAAATTCTTGTTCAATACCGTAAATTATTTGGTGAATATAATTCCCTGAAAACTGAACTGGATGAATGTGTACGGATGGAACAACAAAGTGTGAATGAGAAGGATTTTCTTAGTTTTCAGTTTGAAGAATTAGAAAGAGCTAATCTTAACATTAATGAGCAACAGGAAGCCGAAGAGGAACTTGAAATTCTGACGCATGCAGAAGAAATAAAAACCAGGACATTTTCAGCCATTGGGATTCTTGCAGATAATGAAATAAATGTAAGCGATAAACTGGCGGAAATAAAGCAGCTTCTTGACCAGGCCTCGCGCTTCAGTCATCATTTACTTCCGTTGGCGGAGAGAATCAATGGAAGCATTATCGAAATAAAAGATATCACTAACGAACTCAGGGTGTTTTCCGACCAGGTTCATTTTGATGCCGAAAAGATCGAAAAAATCAGTCAACGATTGGATATGCTGTATCACCTGGAACAAAAACACAGGGTTAAATCCATTTCAGAGCTTATAGCAATTATGAATGAAATTTCCGATAAGCTGTTTAATATCAGTTCGCTGGAAACGCGTATAGGAGAACTAAATATTTCTTTGGCAAAAAAAGAAATTGAACTTTCAGAAGTTTCTGCTGTTCTTTCTAATCAAAGAATGGCTGTGATACCAACAATTGAGACCGAAATGCACAATGTGTTGGAAAACCTGGGAATGCCATCGTCATTATTTAAAATTAAACAAGAATCCCTGGCGCATTTTTCAGCAACAGGAACTGATAAAATTACTTTTCTCTTTTCAGCTAATAAAGGAGGTGAAATCCGTGAAATACAGAAAGTTGCATCGGGAGGGGAATTATCGCGCCTGATGCTTGCGCTAAAATCGCTGGTTCTTAACCGCAGCCTGCTTCCAACTGTGCTGTTCGATGAAATTGACAATGGTGTTTCAGGTGATATAGCTGGTAAGGTGGGCAGTATTATGCGTTCCATGTCGAAACATATGCAGGTTGTTGCAATTACACATCTTCCCCAGATTGCTGGAAAAGCCGACAGCCATTTACTGGCGTACAAACAGGATGGCGATACTTCTACAATTTCAAGTATAAGATTGTTGTCAGCCGAAGATCGTGTAAATGAGATTGCGCGGATGCTTAGTGATGAAACTATCACTGAGTCGGCTAAAGTTACAGCGCGTGAATTACTAAATTTCAAGAATTAGGAATACATTTTTTAACTACATTAGGCCTGGATTTCTTATTTGAAGTTCGAAAAGGAATGAATCATTTGTTAAAATAAATCTCAATAGTGCAAGATTTTTACTTAAATAATTACTCTTAATAAATACTCTAATTAAAACAAATACAATGGCATACAATTTACTTAAAGGCAAAAAAGGTATCATTTTCGGTGCTTTAAACGACATGTCTATTGCATGGAAAGTGGCAGAAAAAGCCCATGAAGAAGGTGCACAGTTTGTTCTTACCAATACACCTATGGCACTTCGTTTAGGCGATACCGATAAACTTGCTGAAGCTACCGGCTCGTTAATTGTAGCTGCTGATGCAACCAGCATTCCAGATCTTGAAAATGTTTTCACCAAAACCATGGAGCATTTTGACGGGAAAATTGATTTTATTTTGCATTCAATCGGTATGTCGCCAAACGTTCGTAAGAAAATCCCCTATGATTCGGTCAGTTATGAAAACTACCTGAAAACGATGGATATTTCTGCGATTTCATTCCATAAGGTTATTCAGACAGCAAAAAAGTTTGATGCAATGAATGAATGGGGTTCAATAGTTGCACTTTCGTATGTAGCAGCTCAACGCACTTTATTCGAATACAATGATATGGCTGATGCTAAAGCTGCACTTGAAAGTATCGCCCGCAGTTTTGGATATATTTATGGCCGCGAAAAACATATCCGTATTAATACAGTTTCACAATCGCCTACATTAACTACTGCTGGAAGTGGTGTAAAAGGAATTGGCGGTTTGATGGATTTTACCGAAAGGATGTCGCCTCTCGGCAATGCAACTGCCGATGAATGTGCTGATTATTGTCTTACACTCTTCAGCGATCTGACACGCAAAGTAACAATGCAGAACCTGTTTAACGATGGAGGATTTTCGAGTATGGGTATGAGTGCCCGGGCTATGGAAATGTATAATAAAAGCCTCGATTGCCGTGATTGCCACGATCATCCTGACAATTGCAAAATCGATGAATAGAATTGAAATAGATTCCTGCCCTCGAAATCTTAACCATAAATAAATAAGATAATTCGTTCAGCTTAACCTGATCCAAGATTGATTGAATAGTTATAAACAGCCTGGGGCTTTGGTTCCGGGCTGTTTGATTTTTGTTGGGCGGTTGAAGTATAGTTTAGTTGAATACCTGCCTGATTACCTGGATTGATAGTTTCCGGAAGTTTGAAATGAATTCTGGTTTTCATTTCTGCTTTCATTTTAACACCGCGATTTCGGGCAGGCTCATATTTCATCATACGGATAACCCTGACGGCTTCTTCATCGCAGCCAAAACCAATACCCTTTGTCACTTCTACATCTATAATCTCACCAATATTATCAACAGTATAAACTATGTAAACATAGCCTTCAACCTTATTATTAAGAGCCAGTTCAGGATAAACTATGTTCTCTTTGATAAATTGCAGATAAGAATCCTTTCCGCCCGGGAATGTTGGTATCCTGAGAAAGGTTTTCTTGTGTTGTTTTTTAGAATTGTTGTATTTCACCCTACAAATTTAGTAAATATAACATTCTGTTAAATTAGGCTTCCGTTTAAAGTCAATAAATTAATGCGTAGTATGTAATATGTTGTTATTCAATACTCTATCATTCTATATCAAAGATATGCTATAATCCTTCAATGTTTTTTTGGACCGTATATAAATATTGTTAAATTTGTCAATCAGAAATTAATATCTAATGAATAAATAAACCTGATCTTCTATATTTTTGGCCGTTACTTATGAAAACGAGCTTTTTAATTACGGTTCGATTCGGTTACAGTAAATAATTCTTCGATTATGAAAATTTTAGTTTGTATCAGCAATGTACCTGATACCACAACAAAAGTAAAATTTGTTGACGATTCAAAAAAGCTTGATGTAAACGGGATCCAATGGGTTATTAATCCCTGGGATGAACTTGCACTCACCCGTGCCCTTGAGCTAAAAGATGATGCGGCAAACGGCGTTCAATCTGTTACCATTGGCCATGTGGGGCTGGCTGGTTCAGATCCAACCTTGCGCAAAGCCTTGGCCATTGGAGCTGATGATGCTATACGGGTTAATATGGAAGCTGGTGATGCCTATTCCATTGCCTCCCAGCTTGCAGAAGCCATACGGAACGAAAACTTTGATATTATCATGTGTGGTATCGAATCAAGCGATCATAACGGATCTTCGGTAGGAGGGATGCTTGCTGAATTTCTGGGATATCCTTCTGTTACGGGTGTTTCTACTGTTAAAATTGAGGCAGGTATTCCGGTTATAACCCGCGAGATTGATGGTGGGAAGGAAATTCTCACAGTTCCATCGCCATTTGTTGCTGTTGTGCAAAAAGGAATTGCAAAAGAGCCACGCATTGCTGCCATGCGTGGAATTATGATGGCGCGTTCGAAACCCATTAAAGTTGTTGAACCTCTGTCAATTGAAAATCTGACCGAGGTTATTAACTATGAAATGCCGAAACCAAGAGCTGCATGTAAATATGTTGATGCCGAAAATGCAGGTCAACTCATAACGTTGCTTCAGAACGAAGCTAAAGTTTTTTAATATTCTTTTCATTAACCAGGCTAAAAACAAATCATCATATGTCAGTATTAGTATTCCTCGAAAATTGGGATGGGAAATTTAAAAAATTGTCTTTTGAGTTAGTTTCTTATTCTTCCAAAGTTGCAGAAATGCTTGGAAAACAAGTTATAGCATTATCAGTTGGTAAAGTTGAAGCATCAGAACTCGAAAAATTAGCATTATATGGCGCTGAAAAAATCATCAGTATCGAAAATGATTCGATAAAAGCTTTCGATGATCAGGCTTATACCAGCATGATTGCTGAAGTTGCGATCAAAATGGGCTCCACGGTTTTAGTTCTTGCAAATAATAATTCAGGTAAAGCACTTGCTCCAAGGCTCTCAGTCAGGCTTAAAGCAGGTATTGCTTCAGGTGTAAGCAAATTACCAATAAGTGTAAGCCCTTTTGTTGTTTATAAAAAGGTTTATTCCGGAAAAGCTTTTGCAGATGTAGTAATTAAATCGGAAATCAAAATTCTGACGCTTGCTCAGAACTCTTTTGAACTTGTTGAATCACCAAAAACTTTCGTTTACGAAAAATCGGATATTCAACCGGATAGCAGTCTGATGAAAATACAGGTAAAGGAAGTTCAGAAACAATCGGGTAAACTCCTCCTTACCGATGCTGATATTGTTGTTTCAGGAGGACGTGGAATGAAATCGCCTGATAACTGGGGGCCACTCGTTGAACTGGCTGATCTGCTGGGTGCTGCGACAGCTTGCTCACGCCCGGTATCCGACGAAGGCTGGCGATCGCACGACGAACATACCGGCCAGACCGGTAAAATTATAGCTCCAAACCTTTATTTTGCCATTGGAATTTCAGGTGCAACACAGCATCTGGCTGGAGTAAGTTCATCCAAATTTATCGTTGCAATTAATACCGATAAAGATGCACCGATTTTTGAAGCAGCACAATACGGAATTATTGGTGATGCTCAGAAAGTGCTTCCTAAACTGGTTGAAGCCGTAAAGGAAATGAAGTCGAAATAATCAGTTTTCACATAAAATAGCAATGATGTCCTTAAAAGTATATTCTGAGTGAATTGTTTTTAAGGACATTTTAAATTGTTGTAAATTAGATAATTATGGCAAAACAAATTATTTTTGCGCTTACAGTCCTGATTACGTTAGGTATTTTTACCTTCACCATTCACAGGCTTATAAGCTACTTTAAATTTACCAAAGCCAATTTCCCCATCCGTGATTTTGGCAAACGTTTTATGGTGATGCTTGAAGTAGCCATAGGGCAAACTAAAATTTTTCGTCGTCCGGTAATTGGCTTTTTTCATGCTATTGTTTTCTGGGGTTTTTGCGTAATTCTCTTTGGAAGTATCGAAATGATCATCGATGGGCTTTTTGGAATTGAGAAATCATTGAAAGTATTAGGCATTCTGCATAATATTATCATGGCTTCGGGAGATGTATTTGCTTTGCTGGTAGCTGTTTCAATAATAGTATTCCTTGTTCGCAGGATTTTTCTTCACATCCGTCGGTTCGAAGGTATCGAAATGAAGAAAATATCGCACCAGGATGCCAATATTGCTTTGAGTATGATTTTATTACTGATGCTATCGCTGATGGGAATGAATGCAGCATATGTACAACTTCAGTTTGCAACTGGTGAAACCATTTACGGCATATACCCGGTAGGATCAATAACTGCTCTGTTATTCAGCGGACTGTCAATAAACGGTTTAAATCTGGCATACGAAGTTTTCTGGTGGACTCATATTCTTCTGATCTTTATCTTTGCTAATATCTTACCTTATTCCAAACATTTTCATGTTTTCCTTTCGGTTCCAAACACGTTCCTTTCAAGGCTTGAGCCGCTCGGAAAGCTAACAAACATGGACGATATAACTCGCGAAGTAAAGCTGATGCTCGATCCCAATGCTACTTTTGATGCACCGGCTTCAGATGCGCCAATTAGCCGTTTCGGGGTTAAAGATGTCGAAGATGTATCCTGGAAGAACTATTTCGACTCGCTATCATGTACTGAATGTGGTCGTTGCACTTCAGTTTGCCCGGCAAATACAACCGGAAAAATGTTAAGTCCCCGCAAAATCTTTATGGACTTACGTGCCCGGATGAAAGAAAAGGGTCCCGGTTTAATAAAAGTTGGTAAAGAATATAGCGACAACAAATCATATCTGCGCGATTATATTTCGGAAGAAGAACTCTGGGCATGTACCACCTGCAATGCATGTGCCCAGGAATGCCCTGTAAATATCAATCACCCGACTTTGATCGTGGATATGAGGCGTTACCTTGTTATGGAAGAAAATAGCGCTCCAAGTGGGCTTAAAACCATGTTCAGTAACATCGAGAATAATGGAGCTCCCTGGCAGTTCTCGCCGGAAGATCGTCTTCTCTGGGCTGATAACCTGGAAATAAAAACTCTATAAAGCATTATTAGAAGTAAACCACTTAAGCACTAAAAACACAAAGAAACACTCAGTTATTATATCATGTAAAAGTTTGCTCTAATAACCTTTATCTTCAATTCTTAGTGACCCATAGTGACCTTTGTGCCTTAGTGGTTACAAGTTGATGATAAAAAGAAAATTTCATTAAAAGAAAACAATGGAAACAAAGAAAATAGAAATTCCTGTAATGGCCGACTTATTTGCCAAAGGCGAAAAGCCTGAATACCTCTTCTGGGTTGGTTGTGCAGGCGCCTTCGACGACAGGTATAAAAAAGTAACACGCGCTTTTGCAAAAATACTGACTCATCTCAATATCAGCTATGCTGTTTTAGGTAAAGAGGAATCATGTACCGGAGACCCAGCGCGCAGGGCCGGCAACGAAATGCTATTTCAAATGCAGGCTTTACAGAATATCGGAATCCTGAATGGCTATGAAGTGAAGAAAATAATAACTATTTGCCCACATTGCTTCAATATTTTTAAAAACGAATACACCGATCTCGGAGGCAACTATGAAGTTATCAATTACATTCAATTCCTGGATAAATATATAGAAAACGGAAGCATTAAACTTGATACCTCAATGCTTTCCAATACAAAAATCACGTATCATGATCCTTGTTACCTTGGGCGGGGAAACGATATATACGCTGAACCCCGGAGTATCTTAAAAAAGCTTACCAACGACTTTGTTGAACTTGAACGAAATAAAAGTTTTTCCTATTGTTGTGGGGCCGGCGGTGCCCAGATGTTCAAAGAAGCTGAACCGGGCAAAAAGGAAGTATTTATCGAACGTACAGAAGAAATTCTACGCAGCGATGCTAAAATAGTCGCTACAGCCTGCCCGTTCTGTATGACTATGCTCACAGATGGACTGAAATACAAGAATAAAGAGGATGTTAAAAACTTCGATATTGCTGAATTAATAGTTCAGGTACTGGATCTTTAGATTGGAGTTAATAGTTAATGGAAAATAGAAAATAGGGGAGAGACTAGCTTCTTATTTCTTTTATCTAACTTTCATCCAAAAAGTTAAGAGTACTTACAGATGCTTTCAGGTTTCCCATAAACCTTGCCTTCATAATACACGTATTTCGCTTCAACTATTTTCTTTTTTCTATTTACCATTTTCTAAACACAACCCGATAACCTATTCATATTTAATTAGATATGTATTTTATTGCATATTTAAAGTATTGATTCAGTCTATATTACAGAATTTCCCTTGGAGTTAATTTCTAAAAGTGTAAATTTGCGGCCGTAATTCCCCATCGCAAAATACTTTTTGACCTGCTTAAAAACAGATCATAACCAGATACAACGTTTATGCGCTTTAGAATAATTGTGTTAGCCAAACAGGTTCCCGATACAAGGAATGTTGGTAAAGATGCCATGAAAGCAGATGGCACCGTTAACAGGGCAGCTTTGCCGGCAATTTTTAATCCCGAAGATCTTCATGCTCTCGAACAGGCACTGACCATAAAGGATTTAATTCCGGAAGCAGAAGTAATTATATTAACAATGGGACCCTTCAGGGCTGCCGAAATTATTCGGGAAGCCATGTATCGCGGTGCCGACAGGGGTTACCTGATCACAGACCGTAAATTTGCCGGTTCTGACACTCTTGCTACTTCTTATGCCTTATCACTTGCCGTTAAAAAGCTTGCTCCTTATCACCTCGTGATTTCGGGCCGCCAGGCTATTGATGGTGATACCGCCCAGGTTGGTCCGCAGACAGCTGAAAAATTGGGAATACCTCAGATAACCTATGCTGAGGAAATTCTTTCGGTGGATGCAAAAAAGATTATTGTTAAGCGAAGGCTCGAAATGGGTGTGGAAGTAGTTAACTCAACTTTACCAGCTGCAATTACGGTTCATGGTTCCGCACCGGTTTGCCGCCAGCGGATAGCCAAATTGATAATGAAATATAAGCATGCCCGCACTGTTACTGAATTACAGAATGAAACAAAGGACTACACTGAATTGTATTCCAACAGGCCCTATCTGCTTATTGATGAATGGACTGCCGATGATTTGGGTGCACAAAATGAAATGCTTGGACTGTCTGGATCACCAACCAAAGTAAAGAAGATCGAAAATGTTGTTTTTCAACATAAAGATTCCAAAGTCATGGGTAGTTCCGATAAGGAAATTGATACCCTAATGCAGGAATTGATCAATAGCCACATTATAGGCTAATTAAAATAATTAATAAAATTTACTGATTAATAAAGATAGCACGTGAACAACATATTTGTTTATTGCGAAGTTTCCGAAGAAAGATCAATCGCTGATGTGAGTCTCGAACTCTTGTCGAAAGGGAAAAAACTGGCCACCGACCTGAATATAAAACTTGAGGCAGTAGTAATAGGTCATAAAGTACAAAATCTGGAAGCCTTATTGTATCCATTTGGCGTCGATGTAATACATTATGCCGATGAAGAAAGACTTTTTCCATACACTACTCTTCCGCACGCTTCTATTATACTTGATTTGTTTGGGAAAGAAAAACCAGAAATAGCACTTTTTGGTGCAACAAGTATTGGTCGTGATATTGCGCCTCGCGTAGCCTCTGCTTTAAGATGTGGACTAACAGCCGATTGTACCAGCCTCGAAATTGGTGATCACTTCGAAAATAAAACCCAAACGGAATTTAAAAACCTTTTATACCAGATCAGACCTGCTTTTGGTGGAAATATTATAGCAACCATCATTAATCCTGAAACACGTCCTCAAATGGCTACCGTGAGGGAAGGAGTAATGAAAAAGGAAATATTTTCGAATAAGTTCAAAGGAAAACTGCATAAGATTGATGCCAAGAGCATTCTGAAAGATGATGACTTTGCAGTTACTATTATTGAGCGTCATATCGAAAAAAGCAAGATCGACATTAAAAACTCCCAGGTTATTATTTCAGGAGGATATGGTGTAGGATCAAAAGAAAATTTTAACCTTCTTTTTGATTTAGCTGATATCCTCGGGGCACAGGTTGGCGCTTCACGCGCCGCTGTTGATGCCGGATTTGTTGAACATGAACGCCAGGTTGGCCAGACAGGTGTTACCGTTCGTCCAAAGCTTTACATTGCATGTGGAATCTCAGGCGCTGTTCAACACAGGGCTGGAATGGATCAATCAGCACAGATCATATCTATAAATACTGATATCAGTGCTCCAATCAATAGCATTGCAGACTTTACCATAGTCGGAAATGTAGCGGATGTAATTCCGAAAATGATCAAATATTACAAGAAAAACTCGAAGTAAATCTACCGACCATAATGGAAAATTTTTATAACGACAATCCCCATCTGAAGTTTCATCTTAACCATCCTCTGATGGAGAAAATTGTGAAACTGAAAGAGTCAGGCTATAGCCAGAAAGAGCAATACGATTTTGCACCCTTAGATTTCGAAGATGCCATTGATAATTACGATAAAGTAATGGAAATCATTGGCGAAATCAGCGGCGAAATTATTGGCCCTAACGCAGAATCTGTTGATAAAGAAGGTCCGCAGCTTATTGACAACGAAGTTAAATATGCCCGTGGTACTCAGCAGAACTATGATGCTTTGGTGAAAGCCGGCCTGGTTGGGTTTACACTTCCAAGAGAATATGATGGTCTTAACATACCAACTGTTCCCTATGTAATGTCAGGCGAAATAGTATCCCGTGCCGATGCAGGCTTTGCTAACATCTGGGGTTTACAGGATTGTGCCGAAACTATTCACGAATTTGGTTCGGATGAATTAAAAGCTGAATTTCTACCCCGTTTTCACAAAGGTGCAACCGCAGCCATGGATCTTACTGAACCTGATGCCGGCTCCGATTTGCAGGCTGTTCAGTTAAAAGCTACTTACGATATCCATAAACACCGTTGGATGCTTGATGGCGTAAAACGTTTTATTACAAACGGTGATGCTGATATTTCGCTGGTATTGGCACGTTCCGAAGAAGGAACTTCTGATGCCCGTGGTCTGTCACTTTTTGTTTACGATCGCAACGACCAGGCTGTTACAGTTCGTCGTATCGAAAATAAATTAGGTATTAAAGGATCACCAACCTGCGAACTTGTATTTCATAATGCACCGGCAAAACTGATAGGTGATACCAAACTTGGCCTTATCAAATATGTAATGTCGCTGATGAATTCAGCCCGTTTGGGTGTTGGTTCACAATCCGTGGGAATTGCTGAAGCAGCGTATCGCGAAGCTTTCAAATATGCAAACGAGCGTGAGCAGTTTGGCAAATCCATTATAAAATACCCGGCAGTTTTCGAAATGCTGACCAACATGAAAGTAAAGATCGATGCTATGCGCACGTTACTTTACGAAACAGCCAGGTATGTTGATGTTTACAAAGCATATAATTTTACTTCTCATGAGCGTAAGCTGGAAACAGAAGAACGCCAGGAGGCTAAAGTATACCAGAAGCTTGCAGACATGTTTACCCCTTTAGTAAAACTTTATTCAAGCGAACAATGCAACCAGATTGCCTATGATGCCATCCAGATATTTGGTGGTACTGGTTATATGAAAGATTTCCCTATTGAGCGGATATACCGAGATGCTCGTATTACTACGATTTATGAAGGAACTTCTCAGCTTCAGGTTGTTGCTGCAATTCGATATGTTGGAAATGGTGCATACCTTGCTAATATGCGTGAGCGCGCTCAGCAACAGGTTAAACCTGAACTTGAATATCTGAAAGGTACACTCGAAAAAATGACGGAACAATTTGCAAAAACTGTAGAAAAAGTTAGTGAATTCGTTGATAATGAATATTTTGACTTCCATGCAAGGCGAATGGTCGAAATGGCGGCCAATGTTTTGATCGGGTATATGCTACTTTTTGATGCAAACAGAAGTGATGTTTATGTAAAATCAGCAGATATCTTTATACGCAAAGGAAGATCCGAAAATATTGCGTCTGTTAGTTTTATCAACAATTGTCACCCTAAGGATGTAAATGATTTCAAAATGTAAATGCAATAAACTGCTGAACTGAATCCTCAGTTTGGCCTATAACATTGATTAAGTTGGAATTGACTAAAAAGAACGCTCACTAGTGGGCGTTCTTTTTTTGTTTTCCATTATAACATATCGAATAGAATTAAATTTTTATTAACATATAGAAATCCGGATGATGTATTTTTGTACTTTTCGCCCGATTTTCAGATCCGGGGCAATTTCCAGAACAAAATTTCCTAGCCTGGAATACTTACTATTTCGGGTATCAGAAGGTTTATTTCATCCTGCATAAAGCATTTGAATCAAGAACAATTAAATACAATTAAACGTAACATTTTTTTTAAATGGAAAACAGGAAAGTATTAAAAAGCGGTGAATTCCTTGTCGACACTGTAGAAGCCAAAGATGTTTTTATCCCTGAAGAATTTGATGACGAACAACTGATGATTGCTCAAACCTGCCAGGATTTTCTTGAAACTGAAGTTTATCCTAATCTGGACCAGATTGATAGCCCCGATATTAAACTTATGCGTTCAACTCTCGAAAAATCGGGTGAGCTGGGATTGTTAGCGATTGCTTTACCCGAAGATGTAGGTGGATTTGGCCAATCGTTTGTTACACAAATGCTTGCTGCCGAGAAGATAGGAGCAGGATATTCATACTCCGTGGCTTTTATGGCTCATTGCGGAATCGGAACTTTGCCAATTGCATATTACGGAAATGAGGAACAACGCAATAAATATGTTACCAAACTTGCTACCGGTGAACTTATCGGATGCTATTGCCTTACAGAACCGGGTGCAGGTAGTGATGCCAATGCAGGGAAAACCAATGCCGTACTTTCGGCCGATGGCACACATTATATCCTCAACGGGCAGAAAATGTGGATCACCAATGCGAATTTCGCTGATATTCAGACTGTTTTCGCAAAAGTTGGAAGCGATCGTATACTAAGTGCTTTTATTGTTGAAAAAGATATGCCTGGCGTTGTTATTGCTCCCGACGAGAAAAAGATGGGTATTAAAGGATCTTCAACAGCACAGATATTCTACAATGATGTAAAAGTTCCTGTCGGAAATATGATCGGAAAACAGGGTGAAGGTTTCCGTATTGCATTAAGCATTTTGCATATGGGGCGTATCAAACTGGGAGCAAATGTTATTGGTGCATCCAAGAAAGCAATTAACGATTCTGTTAAATATGCTAATGAGCGTAAACAATTTTGTGTGCTGATTTCTACTTTCGGAGCTATAAAACATAAACTGGCTCAACAGGTAATTAAAACTTTTGCAGCCGAATCGGCAACCTATCGTGTAAGCAAGGATATTGACGATCTGATTGTAATCAATAAAGCTTCAGGAATGGATCATGGTCGTGCTACTATCGAAGGTATCAGCCATTACGCTGTTGAAGCTGCAATTCTGAAAGTATACGGTTCTGAAGCATTGGATTATGTAATTGATGAAGCCGTTCAGATACATGGTGGCATGGGGTATTCCGCCGAAATGGATGTGGAGCGCGGATACCGCGATTCGCGGATCAACCGGATTTTTGAAGGAACCAATGAAATTAACCGGCTTATCATAGCAGATACTGCTATCAAACGTGCACAGAAAGGTGAATTCGATCTTTTCGGACCAGCTGAACAGCTTTATAATAACCTTGATACTATTACTTCAGGCAAAGTGGAAGGTGAAAGTTATTATTCCGAAAAGCGTCGCTATCTTGCTAATTTTAAAAAAGTTATACTTATCGCGATTCATGGAGTAACTACTTATTTCGATAAGAAACTGATGAAAGAGCAGGAAGTGATGAATAATATTTCAGAAATGATAATGGAAACTTATATTGCAGAATCGCTGGCTCTCCGGGTTGAGAAACTTGAAAGTATGAAGAGCAATACTGGAATTATCCGCGATATGCTTGATGTATATGTTTACGATACCGCTGATCTAGTTCGTAAATCTGCACGTGATGCTGTTAATTCATTTGCAAATGCTGAAGAATCAGAAAAATTAAATGCTGCAATCGAAATACTCACCCAGGTTGCCGGAGTAAATGTAAAAGAAGCCCGCAGACGAATTGCAGACAAGTTGATTGAAGATAACGCATATAAATTCTAACCAACTAACCAAATCAAGCATGAAAAGAGCGTCTCCAGTCTGGAAGCGCTCTTTTTTTGTCAATAATAATAAAATGTGTGGATGGTAATGTAAAGCAGTTTTTGCATAGACAAGTTGATTTAATATCAATTATTTGTAATACTTTTATTACAGAAAATTGCAAGCCTTTCAAATTGTATTACTTTCTGATAATCAGTATTTTGAATTCAATTACCTTCTAAGAGTTTTCTTATGCCTCTGTTAAGTCATTTGTTAATCCCTTTTCTAGCTGCCATTTTTTTGGCAATAACCATGGGAGGGAGCGGTACCGGCCCGGCATTTTCAGCAGCATATGGTGCCAACGTTATACGCAAAAGCCTCATTCCGGGCTTATTTGGTATTATGGTTTTCCTTGGAGCAATTATAGCAGGGAAACAAACGGCATCGACGGTAGGAAAGGATTTGATAAACCCTGATGTAATGACTTTTTTGATTGTTTCAATTATCCTTTTCTCAGTAGCTATATCATTGCTTATAGCCAATTTATTTGGAATTCCTCAATCCACAAGCCAGTCAACAGTTATGGCTGTTTGGGCTGCAGGTTTATATTTCCATGAAGCTAATACTCATAAAATTTTTCTTGACGTTATCCCTACCTGGTTTATTCTGCCAATAATTGCCTTTTTCCTAAGCTTTATCTTTGGGAAATATATCTACCGGCCGATGCGAAGGAGAGGGCTCACTATGTCGCGTTCAACAAACTTGAACAGAAAATATTTTATCAATGGGATAATTTTATTTATGTCGCTCTACGTTGCTTTTTCAATTGGTGCAAACAATGTTGCCAATGCTGCCGGACCAATTGCAACCATGACTGCTAACGAACTTCATATTACTGGTGATAGGAATTTCATCCTGATTATGATATTATCGGTATTAATGGTAGCTCCAAGTTTTGCTATAGGGAGTTCGATATTTGGGAACAAAATATTAAACAATACAGGGAAGGAAATTGTGCTATTTGGAAAATTTGAGGCAGGAATTATAGCTTTTGTTTCTGCCAGCTTACTCTTGCTAGCTTCTTTAATTCATGGTATTCCTACATCGTTAGTTCAATTAAATGTGGCAGCAATACTTGGGATTGGTGTTGCAAAACTTGGGACAAAAAACATTTTCAAAAAAACAGAGGTCAGGAAGTTCTTTGTAATGTGGATTGTTGCACCAACTATTGCATTTTCATTGTGTTTGTTATTAATATTTCTTGCTGAAAAGCTTGGCTACGTTTAAACTGATGTTTAATATAGATACACAAATTCTACAACCAAAAATTTCTAATGGCAGATAAATCTGAAATCATACTAAGTACGGTTGATTTTGTCAAAGCTTCTTTAGCGAATGCTGAAGGTGGGCATGATTGGTGGCATATTTACCGTGTTTGGAAAACAGCGAAACATATTGCTCAATATGAGAAAGTGGATATGTTCATTGTTGAACTCGGAGCTTTGTTACACGATATAGCAGATTCTAAGTTTCATGATGGCAATGAAGAAATTGGTCCGCAGAGAGCGCGATATTTTCTACAATCTCTTGATGTTGAGGAAATTGTTATTATTCATATTGAAAATATAATTAATAATATTTCATTTAAAGGGGGCAAGCAACAACAACAGTTTAAATCGCCTGAACTGGACGTTATACAGGATGCTGACCGGCTTGATGCCCTGGGCGCAGTTGGGATCGCCAGAACTTTCAATTATGGAGGTTTCAAAGGACGAGAAATTTATAACCCGGAAATAAGTCCAAATCTAAACCTAAGCAAAGAAGAGTATAAAAAAAGTGAAGCACCCACGTTAAATCATTTTTATGAAAAGCTTCTTTTATTGAAGGATAGGATGAACACCCCAACAGGTAAAAGAATGGCTGAAAGCAGGCATGCATTTATGATTTCTTACCTTGATCAGTTCTTTAAAGAGTGGGACGGTGAGAAGTAAAGCTAATAGTGAAATAGAAATTGGGTAATAGTTTTAACCCAACTAAATTAAAAATTTCAAAGTACAAAAAAAAGACGCCATTTATCAAGGCGCCTTCTTTTAAAAAATTGCTAATCAGAGCTATTCTTTAAGTTTTAGCGTAGACTTTCCTTCTTGAAGTTTCGGTAATTCAGGTTTATCAACTATTATTTTCATGTCCTTAATTTCAGGATCAAAATCAATATTGATTATATCTCCTGCAACTAGTTTAGTAAGAATAATCTCTTCGGCAAGCGTATCTTCTACGTATTTCTGAATTGCCCTTTTAAGCGGCCTGGCACCGAATTGATCATCCCAGCCTTTTTCAAGAATATAGTCTTTTGCTCTTTCGGTAATCCGTGGGTCATAACCCATGGCACGGATACGATCAAAAAGATGTGCCAGTTCGATATCAATAATCTTATGAATATCCTCACGCTCAAGCGAATCAAAAATAATTACATCATCAATCCTGTTGAGAAACTCAGGGGCAAATGACTTTTTCAGTGCATTCTCGATCACACTCTGAGCAATACTCGAGCTTTGCGATTGACGAGCACTTGTACTAAAACCAACACCTGCTCCGAAATCCTTGAGCTGCCTGGAGCCAATATTGGAAGTCATGATCACTATTGTATTTTTGAAATCCACTCTACGACCCAGACTATCAGTAAGTTGACCATCATCAAGTACTTGAAGCAGGATATGGAAAATATCAGGATGAGCTTTTTCAATTTCATCCAATAATACGATAGAGTAGGGGCGGCGGCGAACTTTTTCGGTCAATTGTCCACCTTCTTCATATCCAACATATCCCGGAGGTGCTCCTACGAGCCTCGATACAGCAAATTTCTCCATGTACTCGCTCATATCAATGCGGATTAAGGCATCTTCTGTATCAAAAAGATATCGTGATAATATCTTTGCCAGGTGAGTTTTACCAACTCCTGTAGGACCAAGAAATATAAATGTTCCGATTGGTTTATTCGGGTCTTTCAGTCCTGCACGATTCCGGCGTATAGCTTTAACTACCTTTTTAATCGCATTTTCCTGACCAATTACAGATCCGCCCAATTCCTGTTCCATATTCATCAATCGCGACCCCTCGTTTTCAGCTATACGCTGAACCGGAACTCCTGTCATCATGGCAACCACTTCAGCAACATTTTCCTCTGTAACGAGTTGGCGGTTTATTTTTGAATCTTCCTCCCAGCTTTGTTTCAGCGCTTCAAGCTGAGCCTGTGCTTTACGCTCATCATCACGAAAACGGGCAGCCTCTTCGTATTTTTGACCTTTGATAGCTTTCATTTTCTTTAGCCTTATTTCTTCAATCAGGCTTTCAGTTGTAATAATTTCAATCGGAACATGCATATTCGAAATATGCACCCGGGCACCCGACTCATCTAATGCATCAATAGCTTTATCAGGAAGGCAACGATCAGTAAGATAACGGTTTGTGAGTGTAACACAAGCATTAATAGCTTCAGGTGTGTATTTTACAAGGTGGTGATCTTCGTATTTTTCCTTGATCTGGTTTAAAATGGTTACTGTTTCTTCCGGCGAAGTAGGGTCCACCAATATTTTTTGAAACCTGCGTTCCAAAGCACCATCTTTTTCAATATACTGACGATATTCGTCAAGTGTAGTTGCTCCTATACATTGTATTTCACCCCTGGCAAGAGCTGGTTTAAACATATTGCTTGCATCCAACGATCCACTTGCATTCCCTGCACCAACTATAGTATGGATTTCGTCAATAAACAAGATTATATCCCGATTTTTTTCAAGTTCATTCAAAACGGCTTTCATTCTTTCCTCAAACTGCCCGCGGTATTTAGTTCCTGCTACCAACGAAGCCAGGTCGAGTGTGTAAACTCTTTTATTAAACAATGCGCGGGATACCTTACGCTGTATAATTCGTAAAGCCAGCCCTTCAGCAATGGCAGATTTACCAACACCAGGTTCACCAATTAGAATGGGGTTGTTTTTCTTCCGCCGACTCAGGATTTGAGAAATCCTTTCCAGTTCTTTTTCACGCCCGACTATAGGATCGAGGCGGTTTTCCTCTGCTGCTTTTGTTAGGTCCCGCCCAAAATTGTCGAGCACCGGGGTCTTCGACTTGCTATCTGCGGTTTTCCGCAGATTTTCAATGCCACCGCTTTCATCCGGATCGTCATCTTGTGAACTTCCTGAAAGCTCATCCTTCGGGTCAGCATCTGTTTCGCCAAAAAGTCTTTCTCTTTCGGTCTGTGATTGCGATGAATCTTCGCCTGTTATTAAATATGATTTCACTTCTTCTTTAAATAAATCGTAATCCACATTATATTTTTTAACCGATCGGGTAACTAAGTTATCTTCATCTTTCAAAATAGCAAGTAAAAGATGTTCTGTTCCAATTAATTCACTATTAAAAAGCTTAGCTTCCAGATACGTAAGTTTAAGTGCCCGCTCGGCTTGTTTAACCAGGGGCAGATTATCATTCACTTTATTATGGCTTGCCGGGTTGGCAATTGCTGATTCGATTGTACGGCGCAAATCAGCCATATCTACATTCAGATAACTCAAAATTCGTACAGCCAATCCTTCTCCTTCTCTTATCATACCTAACAGAAGGTGTTCAACGCCAATATATTCATTTCCAAGTCTGATAGCCTCTTCACGACTAAAAGACAAAACATCTTTAACTCTCTGAGAAAACTTTGCTTCCATGTTAGTGCCAGTCCTTTTTTATACTAGGTGATTATTTATTAAATTCCCCCCAAAATTACAATATAAACGCACAAGTTCTTAAATAGTTTGAATAAATGATAAGATTATTTATGCTTAAACATTCATTTTCAGTAATTTGATATTATGAACAATTGAATGTTAAAAACAGGAGTTAAAAAGCTGAGAATTAGCTTTTTTATATAAAAAAAAATTGTACTTTCGTAGAGATATTAGCGATAACTTAAGTCGTTATAAATGAAGGGATTAAGAAATGGATAACATTCAGGACGGGGAAAGAATCATACCTGTAAATATAGAAACACAAATGAAGGGTGCCTACATCGATTATGCGATGTCGGTAATAGTTTCGCGTGCACTTCCCGATGTACGTGACGGTTTAAAACCTGTTCACAGAAGAGTATTGTACGGAATGCTTGATTTGGGAGTACTTTCGAACAGATCATATAAGAAATCAGCCCGTATTGTCGGAGAAGTACTTGGTAAATATCACCCACATGGTGATACCTCTGTTTACGATGCAATGGTACGTATGGCCCAGGATTGGTCATTGCGTTACCCGCTTGTCGACGGACAAGGTAACTTTGGATCTATTGATGGTGACAGCCCGGCTGCCATGCGTTATACCGAAGTCAGGTTGCGTAAATTAGCAGAAGAATTACTGGCTGATATTGATAAAGATACTGTTGATTTCAAACTGAATTTTGACGATACACTGGAGGAACCTACAGTTCTGCCTGCTAAAGTACCAAACCTGCTAATTAATGGTACATCGGGTATTGCAGTAGGTATGGCTACCAATATCCCACCACATAATCTTACTGAAATCATAAACGGCTGTATAGCTTATATCGACGACAAGGAAATTACTATTGAAGGCCTTATGAAACATATTAAGGCCCCTGATTTCCCCACAGGCGGGATTATTTACGGTTATGAAGGTGTACGCGAAGCTTATGAAACAGGTCGCGGGCGTTTGGTAATGCGTGGTGAATCCACTTTCGAAACTGATGAAAAAGGGCGTGAAGCAATTGTCTTTACATCCATACCTTACCAGGTAAACAAAGCTGAAATGATTAAGAAAACAGCGGATCTGGTTAACGAGAAAAAAATTGAAGGTATTTATGACATACGTGACGAAAGCGATCGCAACGGGCTTCGTATCGTTTATGAACTGAAGAAAGATGCCGTTTCCAATGTTGTTCTAAATAAGCTTTATCAGTATACTGCCCTCCAAACATCATTTAGTACCAATGCAATAGCGTTGGTAAAAGGTCGTCCGTACCAGTTAAACCTTAAACAGCTGATTGGTCATTTTATCGATCACCGTCATGAAGTAATCTTAAGGCGCACCAGGTTTGAGCTTGCTGAAGCACAAAAACGTGCCCATATTCTGGAAGGCCTGTTAATAGCTCTTGATAATATTGATGAAGTGATTGCTCTTATAAGGGCAGCTGCATCTCCTGATGAAGCCAGGGCAAAATTAATTGAACGTTTCTCGTTTAGCGACCTCCAGGCAAAAGCAATCCTTGATATGCGTTTGCAGCGTCTTACCGGACTTGAACGAGATAAGCTTAAAGAAGAATATGCTGAATTGATGAAGATCATTGCATATTATCTTAGTGTTCTTGCTGATGAAACTCTTCAGTTTGAAATAATTAAGACTGAGCTAACTGAAATACGGGAAAAATATGGTGATGAACGCAAAACCCGCATTGAACTAAGCGCAAAAGACTTCAGAATTGAAGATACTATTGCTGACGAAGCAGTTGTGATTACAATATCTCACATGGGTTACATGAAACGTACCCCGCTATCAGAGTACCGCCGCCAAAGCAGGGGCGGACGCGGCGCAAGAGGTTCGGATATTCGTGATGAAGATTTCCTCGAACACCTGTATATTGCAACAGCTCATAACTATATGCTCTTCTTTACTGAAAAGGGCAAAGTTTTCTGGCTCAGGGTTTATGAAATACCTGAAGGTGGAAAAACTTCCAAAGGCAGAGCTATTCAGAACATGCTGAATATAGAATCGGATGATAAAGTCAGGGCAATCATCAATCTTAAAGATCTGAAGGATGCAGAATATGTGAATAATAACTACATTATTCTTTGTACTAAACGAGGTACAATCAAGAAAACCTCACTCGAAGCGTACTCACGTCCGCGACTTAACGGAATAAACGCTATTAATATCAATGAAGGCGATCAGTTGCTCGAAGCAAGACTAACCAATGGTACAAGTGAAGTTCTGATGGCTTTGCGTAGTGGCAGAGCTATCCGATTCAACGAATCAACTGTCCGACCGATGGGCCGCACAGCTACAGGAGTAAGGGGTATAACGCTAGGAGGGAAGAACGACGAAGTAATTGGCATGATTTGTGTAAATACTACAGAAGAATCTATACTTGTTGTTTCCGAAAAAGGTTATGGTAAACGTTCGGATCTTGAAGATTACAGAGTTACTAACAGAGGCGGAAAAGGAGTGAAAACCATAAACGTTACTGAAAAAACCGGAAATTTAATTGCTATTAAAAATGTTACCGATACTGACGACCTAATGATTATTAATCTTTCAGGAATTATTATACGAATGGGTGTAAGTGATCTGAGAGTAATGGGAAGGGCAACACAAGGAGTAAGGCTTATTAATTTGAAAGAGGATGATGGAATTGCTGCTGTAGCAAAAGTTGAATTAGAATTAGAAGATGATGAAATTGAAGAAATAGAAATGTTAGATGGAGATGAATCTTCTGAATTAGATGAAACAAAGGAATCTGATGAAGAAACAACAACACCTGAACCTAATACAGAATTATAAATAACTGATAAATAAATAATAAATAATTAAAACAATCAATTAAATAAAATTCAAATCAAAAAATTAAGGAAATGAAAAGAACTCTTATTTTATTTGCCCTAATTATGCTGGTGACTTCAGTTTTCGCTCAATTTAAGAGAGACCGTAACTCAGCATACAGTGCTTGGCAGAAACCGGATTTAGTAAAGGCAAAAGAAGCTATTGACAAAGCAATTACTTATCCCGAAGCTGAAACAGATGCCAAAGTTTGGTATTACAGAGGTGGTATTTACTTAGATATCCAGGTGTCTCCTGCCAAAGCCGTATTGGCGCCAGATGCTCTTAATATAGCTTATGCAGCTTACACCAAAGCACGCGAACTGGATACCAAAGAAGATTTCAAAACTGACATTAATAGTCGTTTAGTTGCAATTGCTGGTGAATACTTTAATCAAGGTATAACTTTTTTTCAACAGAATGACTATGATGGTGCATTGCCTTACTTTGAAAATGCAATCAGTATCAATAAAAATAATCATACTATTGATACTTTAGCTAACTATGCCAAAGCCCTGTGTTTAGAAAAGAAGGCAGCTTTAGATCCTACATTTATTGATAAGGCTATTGAACAATATCAATTTCTTGTTGATATACAAATGAAAGAAGTTAGTGTATATACTTCTTTAGCAAGCCTTTATACAAAAAAAGGTGACCTCGAAAAAGCAACTGGCGTTTTAGATATTGGAAAAACCTTGTATCCTGGAAACAGTGATCTTATAATTACAGAAGCTAATATTTATATTTCGACTAACAATCATGCAAAAGCTGTTTCAAGTCTAATGCTTGCCAAAGAGAAAGAGCCAAAAAATATTTCTATCTTATATGCGATAGGGGTAACGTATGATTTGTTGAAAAACGATACTAAACTGCCTGAGGAAGAAAGAACAAAATATTTCAATGCTGCTATTGATGGCTATAAAGAAGCAATAGATGTAGATCCTAATTATTTTGATGCATTATTTAATTTAGGCGCAATCTATTATAATAAAGGTGGTGAAGTAATTAACGAAGCAAATAAACTACCAATAAATGAAACTGCCAAGTATGATAAAATGCTTGCAGATGGTAATAATTATCTCAATCTTGCATTACCATACCTGGAGAAATGCCAAACGCTTCAGCCAGAAGATAAATCAACTCTTGTTTCTCTTAAAGAAATATATACCCGCTTGAACATGCAGGAAAAATTACTGGGAGTAAACGATAAGCTTAATAATATGTAATATTCATATTTGTCATAAATAGGAGCCTGGTAAAACCGGCTCCTATTATTTTATATTTTCTATTTAACATAATATTAATTATGGGCTGAATTGATTGAGCTATTATTAAACTAATTACAAATACTCTATTAGTTTAATATTCAAAAAGAATCAAGCATCCTTGCATTTGAATTACCACACCTTTAATCCAACAATTATCTTTTGGGTATAAAAAAATCAGATTCTAATAAATTACATTTATTAATCATTTCTCTAGCATAAGTTGGTCCGGGAAAATTACCCTCAATATTATTTGTTCCAACTGTAAATTTTACTCCAGCCATTTTTGCTTTGACAATAAATTCATACGAAGGTATTTCAAAGCGGTTATTTATTTCTATAGCGACTTTGAAATTTTTAGCGGCCTGAATAACTTTGTCCATTCTTGATTCTGTCCACAATTCCTGATATTTCCCGGCAATCTGTTCTGGTAGATATGTCGGGTTCACATAAATATCAATTGGTTCGTTACTAATTATATTAACGATCAGGTCTACGAGATCGTCCATAAATTGCTGTTCATCATCAATCCAGGTTTCATCCTTTAGCCAAATCCTGTTTCTTCTGCCTTTTTTATCAACAAATGTCATGGCGTCGGTAAATATATAATCGAATTTCCCAATAGATTCCTTTGAAAAAAGGTTAACCCATTCACGGCCTTCAGCTTGCATCCCGATATAAAACTGAGAATACTTTTTCATTCCAGTTGCGAAAGAATCAAGCTGGATGTCGTTCTGGATTGGAAATCCGATTCCACAATTAATTGCTATTCCATATTTTACTTTTTCATTGGTCGATTTTAAAATAGCATCATCAATAGTAAAACCTCCTTTTAAGTGGATATGTAAATCAACTAACTGGAAAGGATCTTTTTGCTGAGCTTCTGCCACTATACAAAAAGTGACAAACGCTATGAGGATTAATACCTTTTTCATAACAAGTAATTAAATGCATATTTAAGATAAATAATTGACAGACAAACTTTTATATATCAGTACTTTCCGAAAGTAAATCTGTATATGGCATATCGAGTTGTTTGATATCCTGTATTGCTTTTCCGGCTATTCCTTTAATTGAACCATGCATATCAATAGTATTATCAATTACTTTTTCCAGCTGCTTTTCGCGCATTTTCCATATTTTTTGCATTGAACGTTTCTCGTAATCCAGGTCCATTTTCATCTGGGTAAATCCTTCCACAATGGCTTCAATTTGCATATGAAATGTATTACTTGTAAGGTAACTGTACAACATCTCCATCTTTTCACCTTTGTTTTCCTGCGATGATACGACATTGCTCAGTTGGATAATCGATTCGCGAAGAACTTTACACAAACCTTTGAACTCCTCATATGTACATATCCAGATACCTTCTTTTAAGCCCATACGGTCCAGATCCGAAGGCAAAACCTCAGTTACCAACACACCTATATTGGAACCTTTGTCGCGGATATCGCTTTTAAACTTCTCGATCCAACTTGGCTGAAAATCCTTTGTACGCTTACTTTCGTAATAAATAGTTCCACAATTCTGGCGCGTTCGTGTGTTTACCGTCTGTATGCAATCTCCCCCGCGGGCCCCTTTTTTTATTTCTTCTATGGTATCGAGGGGGAAACTTGCAGCCAGCCACTCCTCAATCGCTAATTCCTGCACTTCACCCTGTAATTGCATCGAGCCTTGCTCCTGCTTGCGTTTCATTTCCTCTGTCAGGCGCTTTTGATCTTCCAATTGCTTCTGCAACTCTTTAATTGCCAATTCATTACGATCCTGTTCATTTTTCCGGATCTTCTCTTTTTCTTCGATTAGTTTTTGATTCAATGAACGCTCAGCTTCAGCCATGACACTTTCTTTCATTTCATCCTTCTCACGCTTAAGTCGTTCAATTTCAGCTTTGCTCCTGCTAAGTTCTTTAAGTTTTTCGGATTGTTCGAGGAGCTCCTTTTGCATCAAAGAAACCTGCTCCGATTGTTCTTCCGTTATTTTAGTTTTAAGTTGTTTCTCCAATATCAGCCGTTCTTCTTTCAGCTTCGACTGTAATTTTTCCTGAAAAAGCTCATTTTCTTTTTGTTTTTTCTTCTCAAACTCTTCTTTTTGAAGATTAAGTACATTAAGTTCAGTATCATATTTTTTCTTTTCTTCGGCTATTTGAGCTGCATATTTTTTCTTCAGATCATCTTCAAGCTGATGAGCTAAAATTTCATTTACGTTAATTTCGGTTCCGCAATTCGGACATTCAATTTTAGTTTCCTGCTCCATTAGTTTATTGTGAGATTGTTGATTTATCCATTTTGATTGTTCAAGGCGATAATTTAAGGTACTAACTTACAAAAAAAAAGCTCCGCAACGCGAAGCTTTAATAACATTGATTAAAACTATTTTGGCTGAACGATTACAAGCCTGAAAATCTGTGTTCCGGGATTCGAAGTATATCCATCACTTTCATAATAATCAATTGAAAAAACGCCTTTTCTCATCCGATAGAAATAACCTCCCTGAAATAATACCTGATCACCTTGGTCAGTGTAATATTGATTGTAGAAATATACCGGAACCGGGATCCATGCATTATCAACCTTCATATATAAACTTACCATACCATTTTGAATAACATTATCAGTAAGTTCCGGAAAATCGAGATCGACAGCATATCCATATCCTACTTCTCCCTCGATTCCAAATACAAGCCATTCTGAACTCTGCACATTAAAATCAACGGTCGACATATCCGCGTTACCACCCATATCTTTCGTACAGGAAATTGAAAAGAGTGTCAGTGCTACAACGGTTATAAAAATTAGTTTTTTCATAGAATTGTTTTTAAAGTATTTAAATCAAAATTAATCAATAATCATTCCACAAACAAGATAAAACAATACATTTTTATTAACATTCGCATTTAGTGTGTATATATTTAATCTGATTTATATTTTGTATTTTTACTCAACTAATTAATGCTCTTTCAATGAAAATTTTTCGTCGAATTCTTTTCATTATACTTTGTGTAGCTGCAGTTGTAGTAGCCTTGGGGTTTTTACTTCCGAGGAATATTCATGTGGAACGAAGATTATTAATAAGTGGAACGCAAAGAACCATTTTTAGCCAGGTTAATACATTAAAAAATTGGACTAAGTGGTCTCCCTGGTTGATTACAGATACAAATGCGAAAGTCCTTTTTTCTGGTCCTGAATCAGGTGTAGGTGCTTCTTTTACATGGATGAGCAATGATAAAAATGTTGGAAATGGTGGAATATCAATCGTTTCAAGTGTATATCCTGATTCCCTTGAGGTAGTTTACGATTTTGCTGAAAAGGGCAGATCAACAGGAAAATTCTTTTTTATAAATGAAAATCTAAATACAGATGTTATAGTTAGTCTCGACAGCGACCTTGGTCTGAATCCGGTTTCACGATGGATTGGCTTGTTTTCAGATTACTTGATTGGTCCTGACTTAGATAAAGGCTTAAACAAACTTGAGCAACTTGTGCAGGATACTTTAAGGGTTTATGGGTTTGAAATAGCTGATTACAAAATTCCGGCAAGGATTCTGATCTCAGTTCGCGATACTTCCGGACCTGCAACCGTGACATTGAAAATTACAGATTTGTATAAAAAGCTTTCTCTCTTTTTGAAATCAAAAAGCCTCTCCCCTATTGGTAATCCTGTTGCAATTTTTCATAATTATACCAACCGTAACTTTGATATTGAAGTCGGTTTACCGATTCCTGCGTTTGTGGTAGTTCCTGATGGCTTAAATTGTATGGTAAACGTATCACAAAGGGTTGTAATGATTAAGTTTTCAGGGCCCTATAAAATGATTTCATCTGCATATACAGCACTACAAAATTATATTGTTAACAATGAGTTGGAGGTAAACGGCCCGGGCTGGGAAGAATATATTACGAATCCTAACATTGAAGCTGACTCTGATAAATTGCAAACCAATATTTATTATCCAGTAAAATAGAGGGATTTTATTGGATTTACTTTTTCAAAATTAATTCTGTTTAAATAGAAAAATATCTTAATTTGCAGTGATAAATGTAATCACCTGCATTTTTTAAATCTACCGAAAATGATGGAAAAATCAGAAAAATTACCCAAAATAGTAGTTCAGGATCCCTGGCTTGAGCCAGCAACAAATGATATTATAGCCAGGCACAACAGGTTTACTTCAAAACTCGGTTATATTGAATCTATTTCGAAAGGAATTGAGGAATTTGCATCTGCATATGAGTTTATGGGAATACACTTCATTCCTTCGGAGAATTGCTGGGTATATCGCGAATGGGCACCTGCTGCTCACGGGCTCTTTTTAACAGGTGATTTCAACAATTGGAACCAATATTCACATCCACTTCAAAAAACTGATAATGGGATATGGGAAATCAAGCTAAATGCTGAATATTATAAAACAGTATTTACTCATGGAAGTAAAGTTAAAGTATTGGTTAAAAGTGCAATAGGCGATTTGTTACGAATTCCGGCATACATCCGCAGGGTTGTACAGGATGAGGATACAAAAAATTTTAGTGGTCAACTTTGGTTCTCGCCCAAATTTAATTGGGAAAAAGACCATTTTGATATCCTGAAACTGGGCGATTTGTTTATTTATGAAGCCCATGTAGGTATGGCTCAGGAGAAAGAAGGTCTTGGAACCTATAATGAATTTACTGAATTAATTCTTCCCAGGATCAAAAAAGCCGGGTATAATGCTGTTCAGCTAATGGCTATTCAGGAACATCCTTATTATGGATCTTTTGGCTATCACGTTTCCAGTTTCTTTGCCCCTTCATCACGTTTCGGTACACCCGAAGACCTTAAAACACTTATCAGGACAGCCCACAGTATGGGAATAGCTGTAATAATGGATCTTGTACATTCGCACACAGTAAAAAACCTGAACGAAGGCCTGAATTTATTTGATGGCAGCGAAACCCAGTATTTTCATGCCGGAACCAGAGGCGAACACCCTAATTGGGATTCAAAGCTATTTGATTATGGTAAAACAGAAGTATTGCAGTTTCTGCTTTCGAACATACGCTTTTGGTTGAAGGAATTTCATTTCGATGGATTCAGATTTGATGGCGTTGGATCCATGTTATATTTTCATCATGGCGATGAAACTATTGATACCCTGGATAAATATTTTAACCAGGGAGTGGAATTTGATGCTGTTACATATTTGCAACTTGCCAATCATCTCGCACATATAATAAATCCTCATGCTGTTACAATAGCAGAAGATGTTTCTGGAATGCCCGGTTTAGCTTCTCTGATTGAAGATGGAGGAATTGGCTTTAACTACAGGCTGGGAATGGGAATTCCTGATTTCTGGATCAAATACTTAAAAGATGTTCCGGATGAACAATGGAGCATGAACGAAATGTGGAAAGTGCTTAATGACAGGCTACCGTATGTAAAAACAGTTACCTATTGTGAGTCGCACGATCAGGCACTTGTAGGTGATAAGACAATAGCTTTCAGACTGATGGATAAGGAGATGTACTTTAACATGCAATCGTCCGACGAGAACATTGTAGTTGAACGGGGGATTGCTTTACACAAAATGATCAGGCTCATTACTATTTCGCTCGGAGGACAGGCTTATCTGAATTTTATGGGCAACGAATTCGGACATCCTGAATGGATAGATTTCCCACGCGAAGGAAATGACTGGAGTTATAAACATGCCCGCAGACAATGGTCGCTCCAGGATAATCCGGTGCTAAGGTATCATTACCTGTCGGATTTTGACCGCGCTTTAATAAAGACAATAAAAGAGGCAAAACTTCTAAGTACTCTTTATGCCAACCAGGTGAATTGCGACGAAACCAATAAATGCCTTGTATATGAAAGAGCCGGTTTAATATTTCTTTTCAATTTCCACTCACATGGTTCTATTCCGGGGTATGAATTTGCAGTGCCTGAAGCTGGTAAATATAAAATTATTCTTAACACTGATAATGTGAATTTTGGCGGACATGGCAGAATTAATGAAGAAATGCTTTATAATTCACGATTTGATGAAAATACATCAACCAATAAATTAAGTGTTTATTCAACCAACCGTACTGCTTTAGTTCTCAAAAAAGTTAAATAGTATGCCATAAAACGATGAATTTTTATTAATTTTTCAAAAACAATATGTTTGTTTTGTTTTTCTTGCGTATAATTGCCAAATTTTTCAATAAAAATCATCCCAGACAATGCAGACTAACCGTAAAAAACTGATAATCAATTTTGCTAATGTCACTCCGGAACTTATGGAAGCCATTCGCAAAAAATACCCACTAGGTTGGATAAATCATACAATTAAAGTGCCATTATCCGGTGGGGCTTTTTTCTTTGCCATTACCATTGATACTGAAGAAGCAAGCTACCTTATTAAAGTCCCGGTAAAAATTGATACCAAATCAGATAAGGATGAGGATTTCTTTGATTCAGCTCTTGATATGAAAGAAGGTGCAGAAAGTGAAGACGATGATGACAAAGAAAAAAGTGGAGAAAAAGATGCTGATGAATAGTTGAAATGCTCTCTTAACATCTTTTAACATTGATTTTGAATTTTATATTTAAAGTAATTATACTTTAGCAATTGAATAAATCACACTGCATTCATTTCTTACGAATAATTAAAAAACATTGAAGAGAGAGGTCTAGTCACCTCTCTTTTCTATTTTATATTAAATAAGTATTTTGAATATTCATTTCGATATGCCATTGAAAATTCAGGATGTCTTGGTGGCAAGAGTAATTTGATCGGATAGAAAAACATAAAGAGTATTACAGTGGAGCCTCCTGATTTGAGGGCATTAATCTCTTACAGTTAGGGGGAAATTAACCTACCAACACATTGATCTCGGAATAACGGTATTTAGTATATACAATCCGTTTAGTTATAGCCAGAGCTAAGGTGAGGGTTCCAATTCTTCCAACGTACATAGTTAGAATAATGATAAATTTACCTGCAAAACTTAAGGATGATGTAATTCCGGTCGATAAACCAACAGTAGCGAAAGCTGATATTTCTTCAAAAAGAAGGCTTATGAAACTTTTATCCGGTTCTGTTATTGACAACATGAAAGTTGAAATGAAGATTAATGAAATCGAAAATAAAGCGATGGAATAAGCTCGGCTTATAGTATCACTTGAAATAGTATGCTTCACAATCTCAACATTCTTACGACCTTTTATAGTACTGATTGCAGAACGAAGAATCACAGAAAAAGTTGTTGTTTTAATCCCACCTCCCGTCGAACCGGGTGATGCTCCGATAAACATCAGGAACATCATGAAGATTAAGATGGGTAATCCAAGGTGAGTAAAATCTATGGTGTTAAAGCCTGCTGTCCGGCAGGTTACAGATTGAAATACAGAGGAAACAATGCTCCCATAAATGCCATATCCTGTTAGTGACGTTTTATATTCAATCAGAAAAAAAGCAATTGCTCCAACCAATATGAGTATTCCTGAAGTATAAAGCGCAATTCTCGAGTGCGCCTGAAGTCGTTTCCATTTTATCCTGCGTCGTTCCCTGATGTTTCGTATTCCAAAAACATCTTCAAGAACAATGAATCCTATGCCTCCAAGAAAAATAAGAGCAGCTATTACAAATTGCAGATTATAGGCATGCCTAACGGAAATGTCGTACAGGCCATCAGTAAACAACCCGAAACCAGCATTATTAAATGCGGAAACAGAATGAAAAAGAGAAAAATAAAGCTTCTCCCCTATTCCACTGAATAAAAGTTCATTAGGCCAGGTAATAAAAAGTAACGCAGCACCGGCTAATTCAATAAAAATACTGTAAAGAAAAATCTTGCGTAACAGCTCTCTGGTATTACTAATCTTGTCTGTAGAAACAAGGTCTTTAATGAGCGACTGCATTTTGATACCTGTTGAATTACGGTAGAAAGTTGCAAACAAAGTCGCAAATGAAATGATGTTTAAGCCGCCAACCTGTATTAAGAGCATAATGATTGTTTTGCCTTTTAGCGTAAAGCAAATTGAGGTGTCAACAACTACAAGCCCTGTAACGCAGCATGCGCTGGTTGATGTAAATAATGCATCAATCGGACTAATGCCTGAAACAGTCATTTCGGGCAATAATAATAATCCAGTTCCTGCAAGGATGATGAAAATGAATGATAATGTAAGTAATCCAGAAGGGCCAATATGTATATACTCAATAAATCTTCCAGCTTTCCCCAATTCAACAGTGATAATCAGAAAAAAATAGAATTGAATAAACAGGTTATAATAGGTGTGAATTCCGGGAAATCCAATTCCAATTACAAATTGTTGAATCATATGAGTGCCTGTAAACATTTTAACTATCTGATCTACAGCAACTAACGACAATAAAATAGCTTCAAACCTGTTTTCTTTCATGAAATCAACAGGATGAAAGTCATAAAATATCCTTATAAGAAATTTAAATATATAGAAAAGCAGGCTGATTTCAATAATGGATTCAGTAAGTAGAAAGGAATCAGGTGTTTTTGGAAACCCATGTTGATAAATTATTGCCGTAATCGCAACTAATGAAACTACAATACTAGCCAAATGTAAATACTTGATTACATAGGCTTTATGTTTGTAGAGCCGGATATTAATGAATTCCCTTATGTGGAAGATCCTGTCTCTGAGCATGTTTTATGTGTTGATTTCAAGAAACCTGTCGATATCATCGATGTGTCCGAAAAGCACCAACCTGTCAGATGCCTGTAATGATTGTTTCGAATCCGGAACACCAATAATATGATGTTCAATGGTTTCTTTGCCATCCTTGATTATTCTGAGCTCTTCTTTTACAGTAATTAAACTCAGTTTATATTTATCCCGAAGGTCTATTTCGCCAAAAGTTTTGTTAATACAGTTTTTGGGACTCAGTAATTCTACTACACGATGGTTATCAGGCAATTGTAAGTAACTCACAATGCTGGGATTAAGCATACGTTCAGCAACAATAATTCCAACTTCTTCTTCAGGAGACAGAACCTCGGTTATGCCCATTTTTTCGAGAATGATTCGCTGGGCTTCCCCATTGGCCCTGGTTATTATTCGTTTAACATTCAAATCGAGAAGTATAGA
This sequence comes from uncultured Bacteroidales bacterium, assembly GCA_963802185.1. Lineage (GTDB taxonomy): Bacteria > Bacteroidota > Bacteroidia > Bacteroidales > UBA4417 > UBA4417. The sequence continues at coordinate 950,640 of CAWDHU010000026.1, read as the reverse complement.
AGCACAAAGCAATCTCTGCTCGAAATCGGAACCTATTGCAACAACCACAGCATCAAACTCTTCAATGCTTTGTCCCTGTAATGCTCTTTTATCAGTCGCATCAAGTGCAACAGCATAAGCAACATCATCGCCAATACTGTCAATTATTTCCGGATCACTGTCAATTGCCATTACTTCATAACCCTTTGCTGAAATAGCTTTTGCAATAGCTTTGCCAAACTGCCCTATTCCAATTACAGCATATTTATTTCCTGCCATGTTAGAGTAATATTTTTAGAAGGCGCAAATTTACGTTGATTACATTAGAAATTTCAAAGACTGTTAAAATATCTTAATATTTATTTTTAAAAAGGATTGGGATTCAGAATATCAAGTTAAAAAAAATTCGACTATGAATTAATAAATAGTATCAATAGGTAAAAAAAAATCCCGCCAGAAGCGGGATCTAATAAGTAATTTGTTTTTTGTAGGATTAGTTAAGGACAATATAACAGGTTTTAAAATCAGAGCATTGAAAAACCTGTAAAGCTTTTGAATAACTAATCAGCATCTTCACTGCCTGGGGACCAGGTACCAAGTCCCTGCTTTTTATTTTGTTGGCTGACTGTGAAGAATCATTCAGGAGTGTAGAGATTTTTATCATCTATTTGGGTTTAATTGAACTTTATACCCAAAAAACGTCAAAATTAATCTCTTATTGTATAAACATAAAATTTTTTGGCTTACACACTCAAAATGATTTCTTTGCTGTCGATAAGTTTCCGCAAATTGATAAGTGCGTAGCGCATACGGCCCAAAGCTGTATTTATACTTACTTCTGTTTGCTCGGCAATATCTTTGAAACTCATATCGCTGTAATGTCGTAACAACAATACTTCACGTTGTTCATCAGGAAGGTAGTCTATAAGTTTACGAACATCTTCATAAATCTGCTCTACAATCATTTTATCTTCAATGGAATCATCAACAATTCTCAGGTTGTCAAAAATATCACCATCTTCTGAATTATTATCCACAACCGGCAATCGTTTCGATTTGCGGTAATGATCGATAATAAGATTGTGTGAAATGCGCATTACCCATTGAATAAACTTGCCTTCTTCCTTATAAATACCTGAACGAAGCGTATTTATAACTTTTATAAAGGCATCCTGAAATATATCATCAGCCAGATGTTTATCCCTGACGACTAACAGAATGTATGAGTAAACTTTTTGCTTGTGCCTGTTGATAAGAACCTCAAGACTATATTCATTACCGGCGAGATAGTTGCTTATAAGCTCCTGATCGCTAACAATGGGGGTTGACATGTTACCTCCTTATTGGTTAGTAATTAATTCGAGTTTAGTAGCGTAGAAATCTGTCGATAATATGGTCTTTAGTTATAGGTTAATGTATCAGGCGTTGAAAAGTAATATGTTTTATACAACATTCTTACTATTTGAAGGGCAAATATACAACTTATGTTTATTCAACCATAAAATTATAATATTTTTATCAAAAACATATGTGGTTTCAGTTTTCAAAAAAATTATATATAGAATTGATAATGTGATATATGCACCTTTTTAAATTGAATTGAAAACACATTCTGCAATAAGAGATTTTTACAATCAAAAATCCCTTTGCAGTATAAATTGTTTGAATTGTAAGTAGCTTTGCAGCCCGGCAAACAGTTAATCCAAAATTTATCAAACAGGCTGATTGCCATTTTTACTACAATAAGATATGATACCTTACGACATCGACCAATTAGACCCCAAAAAATACATCCTTGTAAAAGGTGCCAGGGTAAATAATCTTAAAAATGTTTCTGTAGCAATTACACGCAACAAACTGGTTGTCATCACAGGCTTATCGGGCTCGGGTAAGACTTCACTCGCTTTTGATACTCTTTATGCAGATGGGCAACGCAGGTATGTGGAAAGTTTAAGTTCCTACGCCCGCCAGTTTCTTGGACGAATGAGCAAACCTGAAGTCGATTATATAAAAGGAATTGCGCCTGCCATTGCCATTGAGCAAAAAGTAAATACACGCAATCCCCGCTCCACAGTTGGCACTTCAACCGAAATTTACGAGTACATAAAATTGCTTTTTGCCCGAATTGGAAAAACATATTCGCCCATATCGGACAAGCAAGTTACACGGCATACAGTTACCGATGTTGTTAATGCAATTATTGATCAACCTTCAGGAACGCTGGTGATGCTTTACAGCCCGTTATCTCCAAAACAGGACAGAACCCTGAAAGATGACCTTACCGTTATTCTTCAACAAGGTTTCAGCAGAGTTCTTTATAAACAAAACATATTTAAAATAGAAGATATACTTTCTAATATCGAAAGTTTTGGATACAAGGACATGTTTATCCTGGTTGATCGTTTTACAATCGATCCTGAGGATGATGATCTTTCTTCCAGGGCTGCAGATTCAGCTCAAACAGCTTTTTTTGAAGGCAACGGTACTACTTTGGTAAGCCTTGGGCTGGATGACAAGATCCAGAAACTTGAATTTTCTAACCGTTTTGAGCTCGATGGCATCACCTTTGAAGAACCGTCGATTCATCTTTTTAGTTTTAACAATCCCTTTGGAGCATGTAAAACTTGTGAAGGATTTGGCAGTGTGATAGGAATTGACGAAGACCTGGTGATCCCCGATAAGAGTCTTTCTATATACAACGATGCAGTAGCCTGCTGGAAGGGAGAGAAAATGAGTGAGTATAAACATACCTTGATCACACACGCTCATAAGTTTGATTTCCCTGTGCATGAACCTTATTATAAACTTAGCCAGGAACAGCGGAAGTTATTGTGGAAAGGGAATAAATATTTCGAAGGCATTAACTCTTTCTTCGAAATGGTTGAAAGCCAGACCTATAAAATTCAATACAGGGTAATGCTTTCGAGGTATCGGGGAAAAACAGTTTGTCCGGATTGCCTCGGTACACGACTCAGGAAAGATGCTAATTATGTTAAAATTAACGGCAAATCCATTACCGACCTGGTATTAACTCCTATTGAAGATGCACTTGTGTTTTTTAGTGATATCCAACTTACTGAATATGAGCATAAAGTTGCTGACCGACTTCTTATTGAAATTAAAAACAGGTTAGGTTTTCTTTGTAACGTTGGATTACCGTATCTCACCCTTAACAGGCTTTCAAACTCCCTTTCAGGCGGTGAATCGCAACGTATTAATCTTGCTACCTCGTTGGGCAGCAGCCTGGTTGGTTCGCTGTACATCCTCGACGAACCAAGTATCGGTTTGCATCCCCGTGATACACACCTGCTTATTAAGGTTTTAAAAGGACTTCGTGATATGGGTAATACGGTTATTGTTGTAGAACATGAAGAAGAAATCATTAAAGCTGCCGACCAGGTAATAGATATTGGACCTCTGGCAGGAAGCCATGGTGGAGAATTGGTATTCCAGGGAACATTTGACGAAATTATACAAGATGAAATAAGCCTTACGGGACAATATCTTTCAGGAAAAAGATCTATTCAATTGCCTGTAAGCCGTCGGCCATGGAATGATTATATTGAAATAAAAGGAGCTCGCGAACATAACCTGAAAAGTGTGGATGTTAAATTTCCATTAAAAGCTTTTACCGTTGTAACCGGTGTGAGTGGTTCGGGGAAAACTACCCTGATAAAGCGAATTCTTTATCCTGCATTGAAAAAAATATACGGTGGATTTGGTGAAAGGACAGGTAAATTCGACCGGCTTGAAGGAGATTATAACCTTATAACGGCGGTTGAGCTAATTGACCAGAACCCTATTGGACGCTCATCCAGGTCAAATCCAGCTACCTATGTAAAAGCTTTTGACGATATCCGGAGTTTGTTTGCTGAACAGCCTTTAGCCAAATTACGCGCTTACAAGCCAGGGTTTTTCTCTTTTAATGTCGAAGGTGGCCGATGTGAAGAATGCGAAGGCGAAGGAATTGTTACTGTAGAAATGCAGTTTATGGCTGACCTACATTTAACCTGTGACAGTTGTAAAGGGAAAAGATACAAGGATGAAGTCCTGGATGTTAAATTCCACGAAAAAACCATTTCTGATATACTGGATCTGACTATTGAACAATCAATTGATTTTTTTGCTCATACATCTGAGAAAAACACTCACGCAGCGCGTGTTGCATCCAAGTTAAAGCCCTTGGCTGACGTTGGATTAGGCTACCTTAAACTGGGGCAATCATCGGATACATTTTCGGGCGGTGAGGCACAACGTATCAAGCTTGCATCTTTTTTAACCAAAGGTAGTAACGACTCTCCTACCCTATTCATATTTGATGAACCTACTACTGGTTTGCACATGCATGATATCAGCCGACTACTGTCCGCATTCAATGCTTTGATGGAAAAAGGACATACGGTTATCGTAATAGAACATAACCTGGAGGTAATAAAAACTGCTGATTGGATAATTGACCTGGGCCCTGAAGGAGGTGAAAAAGGCGGATTCGTTTTATTCGCAGGAATTCCGGAAAATCTATTAAAAATAGAATCTTCACATACCGCTCATTATCTGCGTAATAAGATGTAATATTTAATAAAAAAATCTGAATGAAAAGATCAGATTTTAATATAATTCTTATAGCCAAGTTCAGTACCTGCGAATTTCCGGAGCAATAATTTAAACCTGTCTTTCATACTCAGGTTGCTAAAAGCTATATCATAATCGAATTTCCAGTTTTTGCTATTAATTCGCTCATTCATAACTTCAGGGTGGGTTCCTTTGAATAATTCAAGAGCATCAATCCCGGAATAATCGAATTCATCTGCTTTTACCACATTCTTTTCGAGCCATGTGTCCGGATGCCAGAGTTTATGGAAATTCTCCTGTTTCCGCTGCATAGCCGATGGATCTTTAACCCATCCATAATGATACATGCAGGCATCAACCGGCTTAACCTGAAGTTTCTGATTATTTCCTTTCCTGAATCCCTGTGCGTCACGATATGAATAAATGTTTTCGTTTTTACGAATTATCCTGATTTCGTGCGGATACCACTTGCTCGACGAACCAATGTAATCGTACGAACCATAAAAATGAAGATAATCGAAAAGAAGACCATCTACTTCAGGATGATCTCTCCATTTCAGCATCGCACTTTTAATTATTTCCAGGTATTTTTCATGAATTACTTCATCACCCTGAATATAAAAAGCCCAATCAGTATCAGTTGTAATTGCCTTATACGCTTTATCTGTTTCAATAGCTAAAACTCTTCCACCTTCACGCATGGAGTCATCCCAGGTGGTTTCAATGATCCGGATTTTTTCAGGGTCTATCTTAGCAATCAATTCAAGTGTTGCATCATCCGAATTTCCAACAGCCACTACAAAATCATCACAAATCGGCAAAATGGAACGAATTGCTTCAACAACAGGGTAATCATAAATCAGGGCATTGCGTATAAAAGTAAAGCCGGTAACTTTCATTTGTGGGATATAAGTGGACAAAGTTAATAATTCCGGCATCTAAACCTGACAGGTTTTTGAAACCTGTCAGGTTTAGATGTTAATTTATAAATTTGCACTTCACAATCACAACCCTTAATATGCACATCCATTATTTCCAGCATAATCATTTCGAAGATTTAGGATTTATAGCCATTTGGGCCAAAAACAACAATATTACTACTTCTCTTACCCGTTTTGATTTAAATCCGGTGTTGCCTTCGCTTCAGGATTTTGATTGGCTGGTTGTAATGGGAGGTGCAATGGGTGTTCATGATTCAGATCAATATCCATGGATTCATGCTGAAATAGAATTTATTAAAGAAGTAATCCATTCAGGAAAAATCGTTTTTGGAATTTGCCTTGGTTCACAAATGATTGCGAGTGCTCTGGGAGCTCATGTTTATAAAAATCCAGTACCTGAGATGGGTTTCTGGCCAGTTCAATTTTCGCGGGAAGCACAAAAGGACAATGTTTTCAGGCACTTTTCAGGTGAACTGAATGTAATGCATTTTCATTTTGATACTTTTGAACTTCCCGAAGGTGGCATTATGATGGCCAAAAGCACCGTTACTCCTGTACAGGCTTTCAGATATGGAAACAATGTTTTTGCAGTTCAATTTCACCCTGAGCTGACAGAAACAGGTGCACCCATTTTTATTAGAGAACTTACACCCGAAATTGTTCCGGGTATGCTGGTTCAGAGCCCTAAGCAAATGTTGCAAAATATTTCTTGTTGCAAAATTAATAATGAAATTTTCTCAAAGGTTCTGGACGATATATTGCAACTTTCTTAGGCTTTTGGGCTTGAACCATTGTCCTTTATTTTTTATTAAGGAAATTATATTGAGCCTAAACCAACAGTCAATTAGCTTTTTTTAACAATTGCAAAGTAAATAAGTAACAACTTTAAGTAAAACCCCAAATAAATATTTAGTAAAGTTTCGTACTTTTGCACCCTTCAAACTGAAATCACCAGACTTATAACTATTAACACATAAATACAAAAACAGCAATCTGTTATGGCTAAATCAAAAGTTAAAAGTGTTTATACTTTCGGCAATAAAAAAGCTGAAGGTGATGCTTCGATGAAAAACCTGCTTGGTGGCAAAGGTGCTAACCTGGCTGAGATGAACCTCATTGGTGTTCCGGTTCCTCCGGGATTTACAATTACTACCGAGATGTGTACCGTATATGTCAAGGAAGGCAAAGAAAAGGTTCTAAAAATGATTAAGAGCGAAGTTGAAGACGGCATCGCTTATATTGAAAAACACATGGGTTCGAAATTCACCGACAGTAAAAACCCTTGTCTTGTTTCAGTTCGTTCAGGTTCACGTGCTTCAATGCCCGGAATGATGGACACTATTTTAAATCTTGGATTGAATGATGAATCTGTTAAAGGTCTTGTTAAAAAAACCGGCAACGAGCGTTTCGTTTGGGATTCATACCGTCGTTTTGTGCAGATGTATGGCGATGTAGTATTAGGTTTAAAACCGGTTTCGAAAGAAGACGAAGATCCGTTTGAAGAAATCATCGACCACCTGAAAAAAGAAAAAGGTGTTACACTTGATAATGACCTTACAACCGAGGACCTGAAAGTATTGGTTGATCGTTTCAAAAAAGCAGTTAAAAAATCAACCGGTCATGATTTCCCAAGCGATCCATGGGAACAACTCTGGGGCGCTATTACTTCAGTTTTCGACAGTTGGATGAACGACCGTGCTATTCTGTACCGCAAACTGAACAACATTCCTGAAGAATGGGGAACAGCCGTTAACGTACAGGCTATGGTATTCGGTAACATGGGCGATAGTTCAGCTACCGGAGTTTGTTTCAGCCGCGATGCAGGTACTGGTGAAAATATTTTCAATGGCGAGTATCTTATTAATGCTCAGGGCGAAGACGTGGTTGCTGGTATCCGTACACCACAGGAAATTACAATTGAAGGTTCCAAACGATGGGCTAAACTTACAGGTGTAAGCGAAAAGGACCGTAAAAACAAGTTCCCTTCACTGGAAGAAACTATGCCTAAGCTTTACAAAGAGCTATTTGATATCCAGAAAAAACTGGAGAAACATTATAAAGATATGCAGGATATGGAGTTCACCATCCAGGAAGGAAAACTCTGGATGCTTCAGACCCGCAGTGGAAAACGTACCGGTGCCGCCATGGTAAAAATGGCTGTTGATATGTAGCCAGGAAAAACTGATCGACGAAAAAACAGCCATTTTACGTGTAGAGCCAAACAAACTGGATGAATTGTTACACCCTGTTTTTGATAACTGCAGCTTTGAAAAAAGCAAAAGTGCTTGCTCAGGGCTTACCTGCTTCACCAGGTGCTGCAACGGGTCAGATCGTTTTCTTTGCAGATGATGCTGATGCATGGGCTAAAAAAGGCCACAAAATTATTCTTGTCCGTATCGAAACATCACCCGAAGATCTTAAAGGCATGAATGTTTCTGAAGGAATTCTTACTGCCCGTGGCGGTATGACTTCACATGCAGCTGTTGTTGCCCGTGGTATGGGTAAATGCTGTGTATCAGGTGCAGGCAGCCTTAAAATTGATTACAAAACCCGCACGTTAGAAGTTGCAGGGCTTAAATTTAAAGAAGGTGACTGGCTTTCGCTCAACGGTTCAACCGGCGAAGTTTACGAAGGAAAAATCGGAACCATGGAAGCTGCTCTTAGTGGCGATTTTGGCAAACTGATGGAAATGGCAGACAAACATTCACGTATGCTTGTCCGTACCAATGCCGACACTCCTCACGATGCACAGGTTGCCCGTAGCTTCGGTGCTAAAGGTATTGGCCTTTGCCGTACCGAGCATATGTTCTTCGAAGGTATTAAGATCAAAGCGATGCGCGAAATGATCCTTGCTGATGATGAAGCTGGTCGTCGTGCTGCTCTTGCAAAACTGCTTCCGATGCAACGCAAAGACTTCGAAGGTATTTTCGAAGCCATGGAAGGTCTTCCTGTAACTGTTCGTTTACTCGATCCACCTTTGCATGAATTTGTTCCTCACGAAGAAGAAAACCAGAAAGAAATGGCTAAAGAAATGGGCATTTCAGCAAAAGCGGTTAAAGAAAAAGTTGAATCATTGCACGAATTCAACCCAATGCTTGGCCACCGCGGATGCCGCCTGGGAAATACATATCCTGAAATTTCGGAAATGCAGGCCCGTGCTATTATCGAGGCTGCCATGAACCTGAAAAAGAAAGGCATCAAAACACATCCTGAAATTATGATACCCCTTACCGGTACACTTACCGAAATGAAGATGCAGGAAAAAATCGTTCGCGATACTGTAGAAGCTGTATTTGCTGAACGTAAGGATCGCATGGACTATATGGTAGGAACCATGATTGAAGTTCCACGCGCTGCTCTGATCGCAGATAAGATGGCTGAATCAGCTGAATTCTTCTCATTTGGTACCAACGACTTAACGCAGATGACTTTCGGTTATTCACGTGACGATGCAGGTAAATTCTTACCTGTTTACCTGGAGAAAAACATCCTGAAATATGATCCGTTCCAGGTTCTGGACCAGGAAGGTGTTGGTCAATTGGTTAAAATGGCAACTGAAAAAGGACGTTCAACCCGTCCGAACCTGAAAGTTGGTATTTGCGGCGAACATGGCGGCGAACCATCATCAGTTGAGTTCTGCCATACAGTTGGAATGAACTACGTTAGCTGTTCACCATTCCGTGTTCCAATTGCTCGTTTGGCTGCTGCACAGGCTGCTATTAAAGATAGCTCCACTCCTGTAAAAGCCAAAAAAGCTGATAAAAAAGACGAAGGTAAAAAAGCAGGAAAGAAGAAATAATACTGCTTTTAATTGATAGTTTGTGAAAGAGGCTGCCGGAAGGTGGCCTCTTTTATTTAAAGTTTAATCATCAGATCCTATTATTTATATTCATTGCTCTTTTTCCCTTCATAATTAATATATATTTGCCGTCTATTTTATTTATATATCTAAAAACTTTAATCATGAACTTTAAACGTATTTCAACTCTGATAGCTTTTATGTTAATCCTGAATTGCGGTTTTGCCGAAAAATTCTACCTTGGGAGCATTACAAAAATAAATGGAGACATTCTTACTGGGTATGTTAGTAGTCCAAAAAGTTCAGGTGATAAAACTGTAGATTTCAAAGGCACTGAGAAATCGAAGGAAATAGAAATCAAGAGTGATTCAATCCGGCTGATTTCGATTCATACAAAAGGGGGAGCAATAAGCTCCCTGGAAAGAATCCAGGTTACAAAAAAGTCAAAAGGATTTGTGATTATAGTTATCGAAGGATATGCTAACTTATATTTGTCCGGTGAAGGAATCTCCGTAAATAAAGAAGGGGCATTTTCACCTTACTCCTCTTTTATTTCCGGCAAGGACTTGCCTACTTTCAATTACCTGGCCCTGCGTAAAGATGAAAAGACAGCAACTATCCTGGCGGTTACAAGTCCTTCCCCAACGGTTTTTGGATTAAACAATACGTTCAGGACTTTCGCTTCAAAATATTTTTCTGACTATCCTGAACTTGTTAAACGAATCGATAATAAAGAATTTACCCACGATGATGTTGAAAAGGTTGTGAAAATTTATAATAAGCACATGACTGAAAATCAGAAAAATTAAAACCTTTTGATACCGGTATACTAATATTAAAGAGACTGCCAGTTTGGTGGTCTCTTTTACTTTATTAATGGCATGGAATTTATTAATGGAAAATAAATTATATTTGAAAAGCAATTCAAACTCATATGTAAAATATAGATTATTCGCTTATGGAACCAATCGTATTAAATGATAAATCGGTTACTCCAACCAATGATCTGGTATTTTCGATAATCGGAGACAAACGTATTCTCTGGCAACAGATTCTGAATTACTTGTATAATAATTACAGCGACGTTACTGAAGTTTGGAGATTCTATAATGATGGCCAAAGTTGGCTTTTCCGAACATTGAAAAAGGGAAAAACAATATTCTGGATCCGGGTTCTCGAGGATAGTTTCAGGATAGCATTTTATTTTGGCGATAAAGCTGAACCGATTATTGAGCAAAGCGATCTGCCTGAAAGTATAAAAACTAATTTCAAAAATGCAAAAAGATTTAATACAACACGTGGTATATCCATAGAAATGACACATGAAAATGATGTTGTAAATGCGATAAAACTAATAGAATTGAAGTTAAAAATTAAATAAGTTAATGCGATAAAATATATTGGAATCTCAGCTTACTGATTAATCAAAACAAAAAACATAAAATGGAAAGCAAAAAAATTAAGTGGGGCATTTTAAGTACGGGGCGGATAGCGCATACATTTGCAACTGCACTTCAGGTAGTGCCTGATTCCGAGTTATATGCTGTTGGTTCCCGAAACATTGAAACAGCTTTGAAATTTGCTTCAGAATTTTCCATTCCAAAAGCTTACGGTAGTTATGAAGAACTTGTCAACGATCCTGAAATTGATGTGATATATATCGGAACACCTCACAATCTTCACCTGGAAAATACGCTTCTTGCACTCAATCATAATAAACATGTGCTTTGCGAAAAGCCTATGGGAGTAAATCATAGAGAAGAAAGTATAATGATTGAAAAAGCGAAAGAGAAGAATCTTTTCCTGATGGAAGCGCTTTGGAGCCGTTTTCTTCCCAATATTATCAAAACAAAAGAACTGATATCTTCAGGCGAAATCGGAGAAGTAAAACTGCTAACTGCTTTCTTTTCAATTAAATCCGAAAATGGACCGGAACACAGGCATTTCAACATCGATCTGTGCGGCGGATCCATTTTAGATATCGGAATTTATAATATTTTCCTTTCATTGCTTCTTCTAGGGGAACCGAAAAGCTTTTCAGCCATTGCAGGATTAAGTGCTCAGGGAGTTGATAACAGTTGCAGTTACACCTTCCAATATGATAAGGATACGTTATCGGTTATGTATTCATCTTTCCTCGCAAAAGCATCTGTTATTGCAGAGATTCATGGGACTAAGGGAAAAATCCAACTCGATCATTTATGGTTTTGCCCGGGTAATGTGAAATTGATAAATCATGATGGTAGTGAAAAAATATTTGAATTTGAAGTAAAAGGAAACGGCTATGAATATGAAGCAGAAGAAGCTACTAAATGTATACTTAGCGGAAAAAAACATAGTGATTTGTGGAGTTGGAATGACAGCCTGCAACTGGTCGGCATGATGGATTCGATCAGGAAAGAATGTGGAGTTGTATATCCCGGGCATGATTTATAAAGCATACTCTAGTAAAAGCAGAACTAGATAAAATCAGGATAATTGTGAAGTAGATTTACTATATTTGTTTTGAAGATTCAGGAATTACTTGTTCCATATCTGTATGAACAAGGTTGAGAAATTATACCGAAATAATTTAAAGAGCTTTATCCGAAATCTATGGAAGAAAATCCTGCACACGAATGTAAAAACTGTTCAACTGAAATTGAGGGGCAATTCTGCCATTTCTGCGGTCAACGTTATCATGATCATAAAGAATCCTTTGGAGAGTTGGGGTATGAGTTTTTTAGCGATTTTTTACATTTCGACTCCCGGTTTTTCAAAACCATATTGCCATTAATTTTCCAGCCGGGGAAACTTACAAAAAGCTATAATGAAGGTAAACAGCGAAGCCAGTTTCATCCTATCAGGCTTTACCTTTTCAGTAGTTTTGTATATTTCTTCCTGTTTTTCTATTTCAATAATGTAGATAAGGTATTTGAATCAAATGAAAGCAACAGAAATTCCGCTGCATTTATTGTCGATTCAGTCAGTCAGGCAATGCAGAAAGATTCATTGGAACAGGCTGTTCTGAATATAAGCGACTCAATTTCTAAGTTACAGAATGTATCATCTCCACCAAAAACAAATTCTCTAGCGGACAAAAAAGCATTTGTGGTGCTAAATGATTCCAACACTAATTATTCCATAACTGTCACTTCCGGTATTGATTCATTATTAAAGAATAAAGTTACTCCGCAAGAATATATTAAATGGCAGAAATCGCATGACAATAAGAAAAAAGCAGGTTATTTTGAGCGTATTATCACTGCACGATTATTAGAAATTAATCTGAAAGGAGATGCGGGTAAAAAAGAATTTTTGAAGAAAGTTTTCGCAACATTTCTTCATAATATACCCAAAATGTTATTTTTCCTTTTGCCTGTTTTTGCTTTGCTCCTCAAGTTCTTATATATCCGGCGAAAACAATTTTATTTTGTAGATCATGCGGTACTAAGTTTACACTATTTCAGCCTGGTATTTCTTCTGCTTATCCTGTGCAAGTATATCCTTGACAGGATATTTAATACTGATATTTTTACCATTATTGCAGTAATCTGGACAATGATTTATTTATTAATTGCAATGAAAAGGCTTTATGGTCAGAAGTGGGGCAAAACTATTTTTAAATACCTTGCACTTGGGTTCCTTTTTTCAATAGCCGTACTGATTACGTTGTTAGCTAATATGGCTTTATCTGCCCTGATTTTGTAATTGTTGGAAGATAGATTAATAATCAGGTTAATAAAGGGTCTGAATGATCAGTTCTAAATTATTTTTTACTGAACATACCTTAATGATCTTAAAAATGACTCCAGGCTAACCTCACATTTGGGAAAGTCACTAAATGTTTATTTATGCTTATGAGTAAAAGTTACAAATTATTTATGGAGCTAACTCCGAAAACTCCTGTATATAAATTATTTATATAGTTAATAATCAAAAGCAACTTTTGATAGTAATTTTGTACCTATATTACATTATAAATGCCTTGTTGAGATAAATAATTATAAAAAATTACTTTATGAAAAAGTTATACCTCACCATATTTCTGCTTATGGCAGCCGTAGTATTTACTTCAGCTCAGCAGACTTTAATAACGCTACAAGGGCACGTTTTCAATCATAATACTGGTGCTGCAATTTCAGGACAAATCATGATCATTTCGGTTGATAGTCTCAATACTAGTGGAAATGTGTATAAGGTAGTCACTGATGAAAAAGGCTTATATATCGTTGAAATTCCATATAAAACGGGTTCATCCTATATGGCAGTTTCTGTGAGTACATACGAATGCAACGGAACGATGGTAACCAGTGTGGGATTTTTTTATCCTGATTTCCTGAATCTTACACTTGACTTTAGTATTTGTGACGAAAAGCCAAGGGAGTGTGTGGCATTGTTCAAAATTCAACCAGCGTCCAATGATTCGCTCACATTTTATTTCATGGATGGCAGCTACACTTCAAGTGGTCTCAATCTATTAAACTATTTATGGGATTTTGGTGATGGCACGTACTCAACAGAGCAGAGTTTACTTCATAAATTTAATAAACCCGGATTCTATAATGTTTGTCTGCGTATTGTGAATAGTAGTGATACTTTATGTAGCGATAAGTTTTGTTTACCTCTGCAAATTGGTGAAACAATTCCTGCCCCATGCGAGAACTCTTTCTGGTATTACAACGATTCTCTTGGGGCATCGGTAGTTTTTAACGGTTATTTGAAAAATGGACAGGCTGATTCCTGGACTTGGGATTTCGGAGACGGAACCACGGCCACAGGACAAACTGTTACGCATACTTTTGCAAGCCTGGAAACAAGTTTCTCTGTCTGTTTAACAACTACCGGAATAGGCTCTGATGGTACTATATGCAACACTGTTTCCTGCCAGGATGTATTTATTCATTTTCCATCGCCATGCATGAGTTACTTCTGGTATCAGCCAGATTCTTCAGGTTTGGGTTATTCATTCGAAGGTTATTCTAAAAATTACCAGATTAATTCATGGAATTGGGACTTTGGTGATGGAACCACTGCCACAGGGCAAAAGGTTTTCCATCTCTTCAGTGATGCAAACACTGGTCATAATGTTTGCCTGACAACCTCTTCGATCGGAGCCGATGGTGTATCCTGCTCTTTTGTTTCCTGCCAGGAAGTCTATATTTATTACCCTTCTCCGTGTGAAAATTATTTTAAAGCCAATTCAAATGATGGTTCAACCTATTCGTTTTCAGGTAATTTAAAATCAGGTGGTGGAGCAAATTATTTTTGGGATTTAGGAGATGGAACCACTGCCACCGGTCAACAGGTTGAACATACTTTTTTAAATACTGGAGCAGCCATAAATGTATGCCTCACAACTATCGGCATCGATAATTCAGCAAATGATACATGTAAAAGTATCAGTTGCCAGATGATATTCCCCGGAATTGACAGTTCATCATGCAAAGCTATAATTTATGCTCTGCCCGACTCTTCTTCGTATTCTTATTATTTTCAGAATGGTTCACAAGGCAACTATAACTTTATTTTATGGGATTTCGGTGATGGCGGGCAATCGTTGGAACCTAATCCCTTTCATACGTATCTAAACCCGGGAATCTATATAGTTTGCCTTACAATTGGCGACAGCCTGAACAACTGCTGGAACCAATCCTGCCAGGAAATATGGGTCGATATCATACAACCTGCCTGCCAGGCATCATTCATTGCAATACCTGATGATTCAATAACTTCATCTTCTTGTTTGAGTTTTAGGTTTATTAATACTTCTGAACCAGGAAACACAAACCAGAAGTGGTCGTTTGGTGATGGAACCGGATCATCAGATCTCAATCCGGTCCACTGTTATGCTGATCCAGGTGTCTACAATGTCTGTCTTACAATATGGGATTCCCCAGGTATTTGTAAAAGCACCTATTGCATGGATATTTTTGCAGGAAACGTTATTGGGAACTATACTGTCTCAGGAATTGTTATGGCAGGAAATAATCTGGCAGATAAAGGCACAGTCTGGCTTATAAGCCCTACCAATTCTTATTATGCTGAAACAAACGTTGACTCAGCCGGTTCCTATTATTTTAGAGGAGTTCCTTACGGATCATATTACATTTATGCGATGCTGACCCCGGGTTCATCTGATTTCTTTGCTTATATGCCAACCTACTATTCCAGTTCACTTTCCTGGCAAGGAGCTACTACCATTAATACCGGTGAACCGAATGCATGGTACCCTATAAATCTTGTACCTTCAATGTACTGGAGTTTGGGTGATGCAGTAATTACAGGAACAATAACCTGGAGTAGTCTCTCCAAAGCTGAAGGCATTCCTGCAGCTAATGTTGAAGTAGTTCTATTAAACAGCAGTGGTTCACCTATTGCTTACACTTTCACGAACAGTGACGGCACTTATGAATTTTACAACCTGACTTATGGCGAATACTCCGTTCAGGCAGAAATGCCCGGAAAAACAACCCAGGTAATAACAGTGACTCTTACAGAAAGTTCTCCGGATGTAAACATCGATTTTAGAATTAATGAATCTGCAATTTATTACCTGGGGCTTGATGCTCTCAGAAAATCAAATCAATTAGCTGGTGATCCATATCCTAATCCTGCAGGCGAAACTCTTTATCTCGAAATGAATGCCTCGGCTTCTGAAACTGCTGTGATTGATATAATGGACGTGCAAGGCCGCATTATTCGCTCTCAATCAATAGCACTCTCAAAGGGTAGTAATCGCATCAGCGTTGCTTCAGGCAGCCTTAGCAAAGGAATATATTTGCTTAAGATAAACATCAAAGGTCAGGAACCAATTCAACATAAGTTTATAAAGTAATTTTTCATTGATTAAAAGATTATTTTCTGCTTGCAAGCTAGCCCCATAGTTTATCTGGGCTGGCTTTTTTTATTATCCTTTTACTTCAAACATTTATAGCCTTTGCCTTCTATTTGCTGGGTATCAAAGCGTTTTCAGTTATCTGATTCTTTAATACAATATTTTAATAATTATATGAACTCAATGTATAATTAAATGCTGAAATTTTAAAAACTATAAACCCCTTAAAGGTTGTATCTTTCATCACAGTTTTCATTACATAAAGGGTTTTCAGTATAATTTGTTTTTTTTGATTTCTACTAAAGGTATAATACAATGTGTTTTTCCTCAGAAGCAAGTTTCGCAGGCGGTGTCATTATTTCTGCTATAGGTGTCGCCGTTGTTACAAAAGTTCATAAACCTTCGCAGCTATTATTTGCGAGTATCCCTTTGTTTTTCGGGTTACAACAATTTACTGAAGGCATTTTATGGATAACCATTCCCAACTCTGAATTTGCAGATATTCAGAGAATTGCAACTTATTTGTTTTTAATAATGGCAGATGTCCTCTGGCCTGTAATTATCCCTCTCTCAGTCCTGCTAATGGAACATAACGCCCGAAAAAGAAAAATTTTGAAGATTATGCTGTTTACCGGTTTATCGGTATCAATATATTATACTTTTTGTCTGGTGTTTCTGAATGTAACTCCTGAGATTTTGGGTTATCATATAAAGTACATTTCCGATTTCCCTAAATTAATAGCAATACCAGTTTTTTTTCTCTACCTGATTGCCACATTAACACCTCTATTTATCTCAAGCATCAGACGAACTCATTTGATGGGTATACTTATGTTTTTATCGTGTTTGGTTACAGCCATCTTTTACACACAATATCTGACTTCTGTATGGTGCTTTTTTGCTGCAATAATAAGCGGAGTTATCTTTTGGATCCTCAGCGATTCAAAAAAGAAATTCCATTTGGATAAATTAAATTTTTTAAAAGAACAGATTCTTTCAGCCAGGGTTTAACTAAAATATTGATTCACTTAATTTTTGATATGTTCTTACTAAAATGAACTATTATAAAATCATATGGCCGGAAAGTCGTATCTTTGAGCACTTTATCAATTCTTCTATAATAGTTAATAGAAACTTAAAAATAGTTCCCTTTAAGTAATATTGATAAACCATTTTCCAATTACCATTTGAACTCCTCCTCCTTAATGAATACATTTGAGAATTTAAACCTGTCGAAACTACTGCTGAATGCGGTTACTGACCTCGGATTCGACACACCCACTCCAATTCAATCTGAAGCATTTCCTGTTATTCTTTCGGGTAAAGATGTGGTTGGAATTGCACAAACAGGTACTGGAAAAACATTAGCCTATATGCTGCCAATCTTACAGGATTTAAAGTTTTCAAAACAACTTAATCCGAGAGTTTTGGTTTTGGTTCCCACACGTGAATTAGTAATCCAGGTGGTTGAAATGGCTGAAAGTTTTGCTAAATATACCAATTTTAAGGTGTTAGGTGTTTATGGAGGTGTTAATATTAATACACAAAAGCAACGTGTTGCCCTGGGAACCGATATTTTAGTAGCAACTCCGGGACGTTTGTATGATTTGGCTTTAAGTGGTGCTTTACAGCTGAAAGGAATTAATAAATTAGTGATCGATGAAGTTGATGTTATGCTGGACCTTGGATTTCGTTATCAGCTGACAAATATCCTTCAACTTCTGCCGGCACGACGACAAAATATAATGTTCTCAGCAACCATGACCGATGAAGTTGCCGCCCTGATCGACGATGATTTTATTACCCCAGCCAAGATTTCAATTGCGTTAAGTGGTACTCCTTTGGATAATATTTCACAGCAATGTTACGAAGTACCTAATTTTTATACCAAAGTAAATTTACTATCGCACCTGGTTAGCGACAGGAGTGAATTTGGAAAAGTATTGATTTTCGTTTCAAATAAAAATAATGCTGACAGATTATTTGCAGCCTTACAGGAAAAACATAATTCCGAAATTGGAATAATACATTCTAATAAAACCCAGAATTACAGGTTTAAGGCTATTGAAGAGTTTGATGCTGGCAAAAACAGGATGTTGGTTGCTACTGATGTAATGGCACGCGGTCTTGACCTCGATAAAATTACTCATGTAATAAATTTTGATACGCCTAATTTCCCTGAAAATTATATGCACCGAATCGGTAGGACTGGCAGAGCTGAACAGCCAGGAAAATCTATTTTGTTCTATACAGAGAAAGAAGAACCGTCAAAAGATGCTATTGAATCCTTAATGTCTCTTAAAATTCCCCTTATTAATTTTCCTGAAGAAGTAGAGATTTCAAATCAAAAAACACCCGAAGAAAGAGCAACATCTGGTGATACTAAAAATCCTAACCGTAACTATAAAAAGATTGAGCTAGCACCTGGTTTTCACGAAAAGAAAGAAAAAAACAAGAAAACAAACAAGGGTGGTTCGTATAAAAGGGAATTAGCTTTAAAATATAAAAAGCCAAAGACCAAAGGGGATAAAACATTTAAGGGTCAGAATAAAAAGAGAAAGTAAGTATTGTTAAAATTTGGCCTCCGCTTGTTTTTTTAAAAGTATTATTGAAACGGACATTAAGTTCTTTTTCCTAAAAAGTTATTTAAATATTTTAATTAACATAGATTTAACAAACCTTTGGCAAATCATATTGAGTTGGTTGGTTGAGTTTTCCTACTTTTGGCTTTTGTGTAGCTTTGTATAAGTACAAATTGAACACTTCGTAGTTATGGATAAAAAAAAAGCAGTAGTCGTTACAGGCATTGGAGTATTTACTTCAATTGGTTGTAATCAGGAAGATTTCTGGAATTCGTTGATAACAGGTAAATCGGGAATTAAGCGGATTCAGGCATTTGATCCTCAAGGCTATAAAAGTCAGGTTGGTTCCGAAGTATTGACTTATAATCCGGAGAACTATTTCGATCGGAAAGAATCTCGTAAAATGGCCCGTGTATCGCAGCTTGCCACAAGCGCAGCTATTGAAGCGGTGAAAGATGCCGGGTTGGATATGAATAACGAAGACAGGGACAGAATCGGATGCGTTATCGGATCGGCTGCCGGCGATATGACAAACCTCGAAGATCAGCATATCCGGTTTTTAAAAATGGGATCTGGATCTGTAAACCCCTTAACTGTGCCAAGGGTTATAGCCAACATGCCTGTTTGCAACGCAGCAATGGTCCTGGGAATTCATGGTCCAAACCTGGGAGTTTCTGCTGCATGCACCACAGGCACACATTCAATCGGAATTGCTCTTGGATTATTAAGGGGAGGTATGGCAGATGTAATACTTGCTGGTGGTGCTGAATCTACTATTACACCTTTCGTTTTAGATGCTTATGCAAGTATGGGAGTGCTTTCAACTTCCAGCGCGAACCCTGAATCAGCTAGCCGGCCTTTCGATTTGAACAGGGATGGATTTGTGATGGGTGAAGGTGCTTGTGTTTTGGTTCTGGAAACCCTCGAACATGCTGAAAATAGAAATGCAAGACCTTTGGCAATATTGAACGGATTTGGCATGACCACTGATGCTTATTCAATCGCTGCTCCTGAGCCTAATGGTCTGTGGGCGGCTTCTGCGATGCAGCTTGCCATTAAAGATGCCGGGTTATCTCTGGAAGATATTGGATATATCAATGCGCATGGAACTTCTACTAAAGTGAATGATAAAACAGAAACTCTTGCTATTCAAAAGGTCTTTGACTCTTTAAAAATCCCACCTGTAAGTTCAATAAAATCAATGATCGGTCATACACTTGGAGCGGCGGGTGCAATTGAGGCAGCCGCTACAATTTTGGCAGTCCATCACGGAATTTTACCTCCTACCATCAATTATGAAACTAAAGATCCTGAATGTAATCTGGATGTTATCCCTAATTTGGCCAGGAAACTACAGGTTAAAGCAGCAATTTCTAACTCTTTTGGATTTGGCGGACAAAATGGTGTACTTGTTTTCACAAAAGCTTAAAAGGTATGCTGGAAAGAGAGAACCAATCAGTCTTTTAGGAATTGAATAAAAATTAGGCATATTTTTTTTTTATGCCTTTTTTTATATATTTGTCCACCCATTCATATATAAATATGTTACTATTATAATGCGAAAATATTCCTGATTATTCAAACCAACCCACAACAGTTCAACTAAAACGTAACAATCACATGGCAATTGCAGTTAACAGGCCAGGCCTAAGTATTGATCTTTCGCAATATGGAATTAAGGAAGTTGAACAGATTTATTACAATCTGTCCTACGAAGATCTTTTTCAGCATGAAATGGATCCATCTCTTGTTGGATTCGAACGCGGTAAATTATCAAACCTGGGAGCTGTAAATGTAGATACAGGAGTATTCACTGGTCGTTCGCCCAAAGATAAATACATTGTTCAGGATGCAGTTTCTGAAAATACAGTTTGGTGGTCAACTATCGGGAAAAATGACAATAAACCCGTTTCAACCGAAGTGTGGAATCATTTAAAAGCTGTCACCCAGAAAGAGTTGTCAGGTAAAAAATTGTACATAATGGATGCCTATTGCGGAGCTAATCCTGGCACAAGACTCAAAGTTCGCTTTATTGTTGAGGTTGCCTGGCAGGCGCATTTCGTGAAAAATATGTTTATACGCCCTTCGGATGAAGAACTGGTAAATTTTGCGCCAGACTTTGTTGTGATGAATGCTTCGAAGACTACTAATCCCGATTGGAAAGAACAAGGTCTCAATTCTGAAAATTTTGTTGTTTTCAACCTTACGGAACGTATGTCTCTTATCGGGGGTTCCTGGTATGGAGGTGAAATGAAGAAAGGCATTTTCTCCATGATGAATTATTACCTGCCTTTACAGGGAATTGCAGCAATGCATTGCTCAGCAAATATGGGTAAAGATGGAGATGTTGCCATATTTTTCGGACTTTCAGGAACGGGTAAAACAACCCTCTCTGCCGATCCAAAGCGTGCTCTTATTGGCGATGATGAACATGGCTGGGATGATGCAGGTGTTTTTAACTTCGAAGGTGGTTGTTATGCAAAATGCATTAACCTGAGTAAAGAAAACGAACCTGATATTTATCATGCTATACGCCGCGATGCATTACTCGAAAATGTAACTATTCTTGAAGATGGGAGTATTGATTTTTCGGATGGTTCCAAAACTGAAAACACACGGGTATCATATCCTATTTACCACATTGACAATATTGTAAAACCTGTGTCAAAAGGTGGACATGCAAGTAAAGTCATATTTCTGACAGCAGATGCATTTGGTGTTTTGCCTCCGGTTTCGAAACTTACTGCAGAACAGACAAAATATCATTTTCTTTCAGGATTTACAGCCAAACTTGCAGGCACCGAACTTGGAGTAACAACACCACAACCCACATTTTCGGCATGTTTTGGTAATGCTTTTCTAACACTTCACCCTACCAAGTATGCTGTTGAACTGGTGAAACGAATGGAAAAATCAGGGGCAAAAGCTTACCTGGTAAATACCGGATGGAATGGAAGTGGAAAACGAATTTCTATTAAAGATACTCGCGGAATTATCGACGCAATCCTGGATGGATCAATTGACCATGTACCTACAAAGTTGATCCCAATCTTTAACCTTGAAGTACCAACTGAATTACATGGAGTTAATCCAATTGTGCTCGATCCTCGTTATACTTATGAAGATCCATCCGAATGGGACGAAAAAGCAAAAGACCTTGCAAAACGCTTCATTGATAATTTCGTGAAATATACAGATAACGATGAAGGGAAGAAGCTTGTAGCAGCAGGTCCACAGTTGGGATAGGCATTTGCTAATTTTTTAAAAAATTTCAGTTTAAGATTATAAATATATCTCTTATCTCCAAGCCATGGAATGCCGGTCAGGTTGTGCTGTTTGCTGTATCCATATTTCGATCAGCTCACCAATACCTGGTATGCCTACGGGTAAACCGGCAGGCGTTCGATGTGTGCAACTTACGGAAGATCTGAAGTGTGCACTTTTTAATGATCCATCTCGACCAGAAGTGTGTTCCGGGTTTAAGCCAGATTTGTTGTTTTGTGGAAATACAGTAGAAGATGCAAGAAAAGCAGCTCATTGGCTAATGCAAAAATGAGTTTAAAACAGACATCAAAATCCTTCCAAATTAACTTTATTTTAATCACTTTGAGATTTGAACAGCTTATATATATTGAAATATAATATATAATATACTGAAAATCATTAACTTAAAAATTTATTCTTTAAAAGTATCAATTTATAAAAATATATCCTATTTTTGCATTTAACTATCAATTAAATAATTACTAATACCCATTACAATGTCTACTGGAAAAGTAAAATTTTTCAATCAACAAAAAGGATTCGGCTTTATTGTTGATGATGAAACTCAAAAAGAAGTTTTTGTACATGTTACAGGGCTGATCGACAAAATCAAGGATGATGATCTTGTAACTTTTGAAGTTGTTGAAGACCGCCGCGGTCCTAAGGCAATCGATGTAAAGATGCAATAATTCAGCACCGAAAAATTACTATTAAAGCTTCCTCACGGAAGCTTTTTTTTTGAACACTGTCTGCATTTATCCCAATATAAAAGTGTTCCCTCTTTTTCATCCATCATTATTCAGCCTTTCTTTTTATTTTTGCAAAAGAATTCCTACCTAACATCTCCCTTCATTGAACTATCTCCAGGTCGATAATTTATCAAAAGCATACGGCGAAAAAGTCCTTTTTAAAAACATCAGTTTCAGTCTCGATAAAGGCCAGAAAGTAGCCCTGATTGCCCGGAATGGCACTGGTAAAAGCTCTCTCATGCACATCCTGGCCGGACTTGAGGCTCCTGATTCAGGAAATATTGCAACCCGAAGGGATTTGCGAATTGACTACCTTCAACAGAATCCCCAGCTTGACGAAAGTAAAACTATTCTTGATACAATCTTCGCGACCGGCACCGGTTTAATAAAAGTAATTCACGATTACGAGTTCGCACTTGAAGAATTTAAACATAATCCAGGGCCTGAAAGTGATTCACTATTGAACCATAGCATGTCTGAGATGGATGTTTCTGGAGCCTGGGACTACGAAACACGCGCACGGGAAATTCTGGGACAGTTTGCCATTAACGATTTGTCGCAATTAGTCGGGAAACTCTCGGGCGGGCAACGAAAAAAAATTGCCTTGGCACGTGCATTACTTGGTAATCCCGATCTGTTACTTATGGATGAACCAACCAATCATCTTGATTTTGAGATGATTGAATGGCTCGAAGATTATCTTTCGCGCGAATCACTCAGTCTGCTGCTGGTTACCCACGACAGGTATTTTCTCGATAATGTGTGTGATACTATCCTTGAAATGGACCAGAATTCAATTTTGACCTACAAAGGGAATTATACTTATTATCTTGAGAAAAAAGCCGAACGGCAGCTTTCTGAAGACTTGTCGACAGAAAAAGCAAAAAACCTGTATCGAACTGAACTGGAATGGATACGCAGGATGCCTAAAGCACGGGGAACCAAATCAAAAGCGCGGATTTCTTCTTTTGATGATCTTCAAAATAAAGCAAAATTTAAGCGGGAAGATAAAAACATACAATTTGGCGTAAATACGAATAGACTTGGAGGTAAAATTGTAGAAATTGATAACCTGAGCAAGAATTTTGGTGATTTTAAAGCTGTTGATGACTTCACCTATATTTTTAAACGTGGCGAAAAAATAGGTATTGTGGGATTGAACGGTACCGGAAAATCGACGTTATTAAACCTTATCTCTGGTAAGTTAACTCCCGACAAAGGAAAAATTTCAATAGGACAGACTGTGGTTATGAGTTATTACACACAAAACGGTCTGCAACTTGAAGAAGATAAGCGTGTAATTGACATTGTTAAAGATGTAGCAGAGGAAATTAAACTCGAAAACGGAAGCATGTCTGCATCACAGTTCCTGCAGCACTTTGATTTTTCGTATCCTGTTCAGCAAGCTTATTTCAGTGCCCTGAGTGGTGGCGAGCGGAGGCGTTTATATCTTCTGCTTCAACTAATCAGAAATCCAAATTTTCTGATCCTCGACGAACCTACCAATGATTTGGATATTTATACTTTACAAGTGCTTGAAGAGTTCTTGCAGGATTTTGCCGGATGCGTTTTGATTGTTTCTCACGACAGGTTTCTACTGGATAAATTATGCGACCATGTGTTTGTATTCGAAGGCCAGGGAAAAATCAAGGATTTCTATGGCAATTATACGGATTATTACCAGTGGCGCATTAAAGAGCAGAAAATAGCTCAGCGCACTGAAAAACCGTTGAAAGAAGAAAAACCGGCAATTAAAGCTAGATCAACATCTTCAAAACCAACATATAAACAATTAAAAGAATTTGAAAATCTTGAAAGAAATATACACGAACTGGAATCAGAAAAAGACCTTGTAATGGAACGAATGAATTCAGGTACTGAAACTGCAGACAGCCTGACTGAACTTTCAATCAAATATAATAACCTTGTTCAGGTAATTGATGAAAAAACTTTACTCTGGATGGAATTGGGAGAATTAATAGAAAATTAAAAAGCTTGAAAAACTCTATTTATAAAATATGTAAGATCTTTGATTACCAATATTTTACTTCTGCCAGAAAGGTTTTAACAGTTTATGCTGTTTGTTTGCCATCCATAAAAACAAAATTCCAACTCCCAATCCAATAAGAACTGCCTGTAAAGAGTTTTCAGGACCAAAAGCGCCACCTGTTAGAAGATCAGGACCAGCGATTTTGCTGCTTATCAAACTCTTCTTCAAATCATTTCCTGAAATAACAGCTCCGTAAATTCCTCCTTCTGAAAAATTCCAGGCAAAATGAATAAATATTGGTAGCCATAAATTTCTCGAATAAATATATGCAGCTCCAAGTAATAATCCCGCTTCAATAGTGATAGCTATAGCTGAAAAAATAGTACTGTGTTCATTCGCAAGATGTCCAAACCCAAAGATTGATGAAGAAATAATGAGCGCCCAAATGGATCCCAGTTTTTCTTCTGTGATCCTAAATATGATGCCCCTGAATAAAATTTCTTCAAAGAAAGCACTTGAAATCCCTATGGCCAGTGCCGGAATCAAATATGAAATTGGATTCACTGAAAGAATTGTATACGAATCCCCAATATAAATAACAAGTATTACCAGGGAAAGTATCAGGAAACCAATAGAAGCACCAGTTAACGAATTATACCAAAAATGAGAAGTTGATAGCTCCTGAATCTTTCTCTTCTCATAAAATCTAAACAAATATAAATAGGTGGTCAAAGCTGCTGCCGCTACCAATACAGAAACGATCAGGCTTTTCAAATCGTTATTAAGAACTGTAAATTTTAAAATAGCCTCAGCACCAAATTGTACTAATAAAGTTGCAACAACAACTGTAACCAGGCCAATAAATATTTTCGTTACCGGGAAATATAAAAATCTGCTTAGCTTTGATTTATTCTCCATATGATGAATTTTTTTCAGGATCTTATAATAAAATACAATTCATCTTTGAATCAGCTAGTATGATTCCTCTGTCTGTAAAGACTTTAACAAATATAGAGTAAATTTACTATTGGCAAAACACCTTGAAAAATTAATAGGCCATATTTCCAATAAACATATTAAAAGCAAAAACCCCGATATTGCTACCGGGGTTTAATTATATATCCATATCAGGCTGAGACTCTTTTTCTCTTTTCCCAACAAAATAAAAAATTATTCCAGGAATAATAAACGGCAATCCGTAAACCAAAGCCATTTTAATTCCTACCATTCCTCCCAGCATTATAAGGTAAAGAGCCATTACAACTCCTCCGGAAATCATAATCAAACTCCCAAGCGTTGGTTTCGAAATAGCCCAAAAATAACCTATCACTGTAAAAATCATCATTATCAAGATAGGAATAACACTGTATTTGCCATTAATGAGATCTGCGACTCCATCAGATATCAGGAAAAAAATGAAAAAAGCAGAAGCTTGAAATCCAAGAATCAAAGCTATGTAGTGTAAAATTCGAGTTTTATTCATAATATCCAAGTTTATTATTATTTCTATTTTGTTGTAAATTCCGTTTTTACATTTATATATCCGGGATAAGTGATCGGAACACCAGCAACTGAAATAGTAGGTTTCATCTGCAGTGTAAACCGCGTAGGAGTATTACCGGCACCCGCGAGGTTCATTCCAAAATTGATAATTGCATCAGAACTTTTTCCATTCAAAGCCTTTTGCAAATCAACATGCATTTGCATCGGAATAATAGCAATCCCATTATTTGCAGGTATAGTAACAGGTTTATCCAGTGTTCCACGTGTCATTTCTATATCGTCAATTAAAAGAATCCAGTCAATAAGTGTCATTCCTGCATCTGAAGAATTAGGATTTTTAGCCTCAATATTCAGTGTAAAATCAAGTGGATATTGCTGGGATGCCACCGCTGAAGCCAGCTTAGCAGCATCAAACATGTTCAGATCAGATAGAGTTTCTACATTTTGAACATTTATACCTGCCAGCTTAAGTTGTTGCACCGACTCAAGCCTGAAATCGCATTTAGTAAGATTATTTATTTGTGATACCTGCTGCATCACATCACACGAAGAAAATGAAATGAGGAAGCAGATTGAGGCTATAAAAAGAGTTTTTTTTGCTCGCATTAGAGTATTATCAAAGTTTGGGTATAAGTCAATCAAAAACCATTCCATAACACTTATTTAGAATTGCTTCAAATTGCATTGTCAGTAATGCCATTAAAACAATAATACCGACATTTGAGCAATTAAATACTTGTATAACAAAATGGCTAAAATTGTTTCATATTCCGAAGCTGCTTCAATAGGCATGCATGGCATGGTGTTAGTAGCCCGTGCAGGCGATACTATAAATGTTCAGAGAATTGCGGATATAACTGGTTCGTCGCGTCATCATGTAGCTAAAGTTATGCAACGGCTTGTTAAAGAAGGATTTTTATTCTCAAACCGTGGACCTTCTGGTGGTTTTAAACTAAATATGGAGCCGGACAAAATTACCTTGTTACAAATTTATGAAGCAATAGAAGGACAGGTAAAAGTGATTAGTTGTCCACACGAAAAGCAGGTTTGTCCCTTTGAAAAGTGCATTTTGGGGACAGTCGTTTCCAAAATGACACATATTTTCCGCGACCATCTTTCATCAAACACTCTGGCAGACCTCATGGAATAATAGCCCCTGCCCTACTCAGACGATAAATTTAACCCAATTCTTACTTACTTATTAAAGCAAAAGGTAAAATTAGTTGTATATTTGCGCAATCAAATACTTAAATTCCTATATAACGTGAGCCGATTAGTCCATATTTCAGAAGCAGCTTCCCTGGCAATTCACAGCCTGGCCCTGATTGCTTCATCTTCAGAAAGGCTTAACGCTAAAAAAATATCTGAAATTCTTCATGTTTCGCAAAATCATCTTGCTAAAATTCTACAAGTACTTGCCAAAAATGAATACCTTGAATCGAATCGGGGACCTGGCGGAGGTTTTATTTTTAGAAAAAAAGCTGACGAGATAAGTATGCTTGAAATTTATCAACTGATCGAAGGAAAGGTTGACTGCGAGTATTGTGGGATCTCCGAAAACCAATGTCCTTTTATAAATTGCATCTTTGGTGGACAACCCGATAAATTGACCAATGAATTTGTTGAGTATTTAACCAATACCAAAATATCAGACCTTAAAACAAAAGTGAATACATATGCTTAGAAAGATTATTCAAATTGACGAAGAGAAATGCAACGGATGTGGATTATGCATCCCAAATTGTCATGAAGGAGCTTTGCAGATAATAGATGGCAAAGCCCGGTTAATCAGCGACTTATTCTGCGATGGATTAGGCGCATGTTTAGGCCATTGCCCCGAAGGTGCCATTGAAATTATCGAACGAGAAGCTGAGCCTTACAACGAAACTGTTGTTATGGAAACTATTGTAAAACAAGGCCGTAATACCATTCTTGCTCACCTGGAACATCTGCGCGATCACAACGAACATGAATTTCTGAAGGAAGCTGTAGCATTTATCAAAACGAATAATATCGATCTTAGTCCCGGAGCCAATATTAACCCATCAAATACTTCACCTTTAATTTTCCCAACAATGAATGAAGCCTTAAATCATGTTAAACCTGAAAATGAAAGTTCCTGTGGATGTGGAAGTTCTAAAACCATCGACTTTCGGATTGATATGGATAAAGTTAATGCCTCGGCAGCAACTGCTGCTGTTTTAGGGAATAATTTATCTGCACCTGCCCCATCTGAGCTTCGTCAATGGCCGGTACAACTCCATCTTGTAAATCCAATGGCTTCTTATTTTCAGGGAGCCGATGTTGTGTTAGCTGCTGATTGTGTGGCATTTGCCATGGGTGATTTCCATGATCGTCTGCTTAAAAATAAATCACTCGCTATTGCCTGTCCGAAACTCGATACCAATAAAGAGGTTTATCTCGATAAACTTTCAACAATGATTTCGAATGCGAAAATCAATACGCTAACTGTTCCTATTATGGAAGTTCCTTGTTGTGGCGGATTGATACAAATGGCCAAGATGGCTGTTCAGCAATCAGGACGGAATATCCCGATAAAGAAAATTGTTGTTGGCATTAAAGGAGATATTCTTCATGAAGAATGGGTTTAATGAATAGAAAATAATAAATGGTTAAATAGAAAATGGTTAAAATTCAATAATATATAATGCAATCATTCTGAATTATTTAAACCTCATTGTTATCTACCCAGATGCATAACTATTTTCTATTTTCCTTTTAACAATTAACTAACTCAAACAATGGAAAACGAAAAAATTGAACACGGAACTCCTTTTATATTTGCTGATTCTATCAGTTATCAGGCTGATGGAATTGTGAGTAAAAAAATTATTCAAAAAGAAAAAGGCAACATCACTTTATTTGCATTTGATGCAGGACAGAAACTAAGCGAACATACAGCTCCTTTTGATGCAATGGTTCAGGTACTGCAGGGAAGAGCAGAAGTTGTTATTGATGGTAAACCCAGTCAACTAACTGCTGATCAGAGTATTATAATGCCTGCAAATATTCCTCATGCTGTAAATGCTAATGAACGGTTTATAATGCTTCTGACTATGATCAGGGAATAAATCTAATTGCCATGTTCCTCCTTAAGACCCGTCGCGAAAGAGAATCAGTAATTGTTCAGGCAATGATTAAAATGTATTGCCAGAAAAATCATAACAGCGAACGTATTTTATGTAAGGAATGTTCAACACTTTCAGCATATGCCGAAAAACGCCTTTTATCCTGCATGTATGGCGAAATAAAACCGGTATGCAAGCATTGTCCGGTTCATTGTTATTCGCCCGTAATGCGTGAGCAAATGCGCCAGGTAATGCGATGGGCAGGTCCGAGAATGATCTTCAGAAAACCATTTTTCGCTATCACACATTTAATTGATAATTATACGGCTGCAAAGCCTAAAGCAGAATCTAAAATCAAAGGAACCAGAAAATAAAAAAAATCGCCTTATCCGATTCTCCTCATGTTCCATTTTAAATTGTAGGGTAGATCATGGATTCGTCTTCATACTGAAATTATTCACTATTGTATTCAGTGAGGTCAGGAATTATCACAGCATTTAAAATCATTCGTTCTCATTCTAATAGTAGTGGTTCAGGGAAAAGTTACCTTGAAGACAAGAGAACATCAAACCAAGCTTTCTTTGTGTATATGTCTGAAACCCTTAAAAACAAAGGGTATGTTTTCACTTATAACGGTGCTTAAGAAATCCCAATGCTCATCCTCAAAAAACTTTAGTGGCAAATTATCGTACTATAATTAAATGTACTCAGGTGGCAATTTTTTGAGTTTATCAGGAGAATCAACATGGATCAAAGATCAAATTAGTACCTTTGGTGCCAGTAAAAATCTTTTCATTAAAGAACAAATTCCTATGACAACTGCAACTAATCCTGATCCTTCAACTTCTACCAATGTAATCGATATGTTTACGGTTGCCAATGAATTTTGTCTATTCACTGAAAAAGCAGAAAAATACAATCCGAATGAGGTTTTGCAATATTATGTTAAAATCTGTCCCTTGTTATATCTTAAAGGGGCAATCCTACCTGTTGTTGAAGCTGATGAAGAATACTTCGGCGAAAGGTTTGTAAATGAAGATCAGTGGGAAAATATCTATAATTCCTTGTTGATTGTATTCCCTGGTAACGATGAGTTTTTTACTTTATCCTATGAAAATGCTGATAATTTTCCTCTGAAAGCAAGTATCTCAGAACATCTTGCAGATGTTTACCAGGATCTGAAAGATTTTGTGCTCTTATACCAGAAAAATCATACATATGCAAAGCAAAATGCAGTACATGAATGCAGGAAACTGTTTATTACACATTGGGGACCACGCATTGCAGCCCTAATGCCAGCATTGCATGCTTTGGCTTTTCCCATTCAACAGGATGATGATTTACTATACTAGGTCTATATAATCTGTTAAAATAATCCATTCTTTTTAAATCAGTATTAATAATATTTAATGCAACAGAATAACTTAAAGATAGTATCTTTGCACTAATATTTATTTGATCTAAATAACAATAACCTGTGAACCTGAGTGAACTCGAACCCGGCAGCAAAGCTACTATCTTAAGGGTTAAAGGACGTGGAGCCTTTCGGAAGAGGATCACCGAGATGGGATTCGTTATTGGTAAAGAAGTTACAGTTATTAAAAAGGCTCCTTTACAGGATCCGGTTGAATATAATATTTTAGGGTATAATGTTACTCTTCGAATCAGCGAGGCCCAACTGATAGAAGTTGACCAACTTAGCAACGTTGGACAGAAAATTAACTATTCAGGAACACTGACTGAAGATTCAGAAAACTCCCAATATACTGGTAAGAATAAAATCATTCATGTAGCTTTTGTTGGTAATCCTAATTCAGGTAAAACCACCCTCTTTAATTATGCATCCAATTCACGCGAAAGGGTTGGTAATTATAGTGGTGTGACTGTAGATGCGAAGGAAGCCAAGTTCGAACAGGAAGGTTACGAGTTTATCATCACAGATTTGCCTGGAACTTATTCAATTACAGCATACTCACCCGAAGAACTTTATGTCCGTGATTTTATTAATGAAAACATGCCGGATGTGGTTGTTAATGTGGTAGATGGGTCAAATCTGGAACGCAATTTATACCTCACTACTCAACTTATCGATATGGATATCAGGGTGATAGTCGCTCTGAATATGTTTGATGAACTTGAACGGAAAGGTGATATTCTCGACTATATATATCTTGGTCAGATGCTTGGGGTTCCGTTTATTCCTACGGTTGCATCACGGGGAAAAGGAATTCATGAATTGTTTTCTAAAATAATAGAGGTTTGTGAAGGTAGCGACCAGGTTTCGAGGCATATACATATTAATTATGGCAGCTCACTTGAAGAAGGAATTAAGGCTGTTCAGAAAAAAATACGGATTCCTGAAAATAATGATTTTCTAAATAAAATATCTTCACGGTTTTTGGCGATAAAATTGCTCGAAAAAGATCCGGATGCCAGGAATAAGGCTAAAAAACTTAAAAATCCAGGCGAAATCTTTGAGAAAGTTGAATACGAACTGGCTAGGATAGAACTTGAACAGCGAGAAGATACTGAAACATTGATCACAGACGCAAAATATGGCTTTATTGCCGGTGCTCTCGCTGAAACAATGAAAGCAAATCCGCAGACCCGTCGTAGAAACAGCGAAATAATTGACACCTTTATAACTCATAAGTTCTGGGGAATACCTGTGTTTATCGGGTTAATGTGGGCTACATTTTATGGAACATTTAAGATTGGCAATTATCCAATGAAATGGATTGAGTGGATAGTGCAGGAAGTTTCTGTTCTTATCCAGGTGAATATGGCCGACGGAATGTTTAAAGATCTTCTGATTCAGGGTATTATCGGAGGTGTAGGTGGTGTTATCGTTTTCTTACCTAATATCCTGTTATTATATCTTTTTATTTCGTTAATGGAAGATACTGGTTATATGGCACGAGCTGTGTTCATTATGGATAAGGCAATGCATAAAATTGGATTGCATGGTAAATCATTTATTCCGCTGCTCATGGGTTTCGGCTGTAATGTACCAGCAATACTTTCAACCCGCATTATCGAAAGCCGCCGTGACAGGCTGATTACGATGCTGATCAATCCTTTCATGTCGTGCAGTGCCCGTTTACCAGTATATATTCTTTTTATTACGGCATTTTTCCAATCATACCAAGGGACTATTTTATTTGGAATTTATTTTACAGGAGTTCTTTTAGCCATTGGATCTGCTCTGATTTTCAGGAAGACCATATTCCGGAAGAAAGATGTACCATTTGTAATGGAACTTCCCCCCTACCGGGTTCCAACTATGAGAAGTATTGTAAGGCATATGTGGCACCGGACCGGACAATATCTTCAGAAAATTGGAGGGATAATACTTATATCGTCAATTATTATCTGGGCTTTGGGATATTTCCCAGTGCATTTTGAAGAAAAGCAACACATAGAGAATCAAATTTCTGTTTTAAGGAAAGAGATTTCCTCAAACAGCCAATCCATGGCCTTATCTCAAAAAGAAAAGGATTCAATAAATTTAAATATTACTTCAGAAATTAAGACGCTTAATTTTTCAATCGCTGTTGCCCAACAAAAAAACTCTTATATCGGAAGGATCGGTCATTTTATTGAGCCGGTAATGCATCCTTTAGGATTCGATTGGAAAATGAGTGTGGCTTTGCTTACTGGTGTTTCTGCAAAAGAAGTCGTAGTTGGAACCCTGGGTGTTTTGTATCAAACAGAGGACCATGGAAATGGCACTCAATTATTGGTTGAGAAACTTCAAAATCAATATTATACGACAGGGCTCAATAAGGGAAAACCTGTATTCACACCTTTGGTAGCATTAAGTTTTATGCTTTTTATACTCATTTATTTCCCTTGTATAGGTGTTGTTTCAGCCATCAGCCGCGAATCCGGACATTGGAAATGGGCTATGTTTGTAGTTGTTTATACCACAGGATTGGCGTATCTTGGCTCACTGGCACTGTTTCAAATAGGTTCAATCTTTTTTAATTAGTATACAATGAGTTGGCTCAATTCACATCATCAGATACTTTTCTACATCCTGCTAATAACAGCCCTGCTACTCACCCGAATTCCGGTTTTGGGAAAATACTTCAGAAGTGTAAATACTCTAGTTCACGAGGCAGGACATGCCTTTGTCACATTATTACTTAGTGGTGAAGTAATTGCCGTAAATCTTTTTGCTGATACATCGGGAACGACTGTTACCAAAGCCAAAGGAAAATTTGCACAGGCACTAATTGCACTGGCAGGTTACCCGGTTTCAGCTCTGACTGGCTGGCTTTGCCTTTTTTTACTATACAAAGGTTATAATCTTTACATACTTTTTATTTTAACAAGTATTGCATTGATAATCATGATACTATCCTTGAGAAATATGTATGGATTATTCTGGGCCGGAACATTTGTAGTGCTTAATTTGTTATTAATTTACTTCAACAATAAAACATTGATCTATACTTTTGCGGCTTTTTATTCTGTAATTGTTTTTGCAGATGCAATAATTTCGTCGATTGTGTTGTTCGTTTTAACAATCAAACAACCTAAGAAAGCCGGAGATGCGACTAACCTGCATAAAGTCACCAAGATACCTGCTGTAGTGTGGTCAATTATATTGCTGTCTTTCACTCTTTTTATCTCCTGGTTATCGGTGATAAATTATTTCCCATCAATTAAAGCGCTATTATAACAAATCAAATCATGCAAATTCAGGAAATCATAACCTACATCATAGTAGCAATTGCAGCTGGCTTTGTACTTGTAAGCCTTTACAGGACCCTCTTCCCTTCAAAAGAAAAAATAAGCCAGCATGGTTGTTCAGGCGGGTGCAATTGCGATGCTAAAGTTATGCGTAAAGATTTGTTGAGTAAGAAGTATGGCATCCTGAAATAGGATTTCTGTATTATTCTGAATTCTTAACTTATGCCTTCAATTAATTATATAAAAAAACTCCGGGTGATAATTCATCCGGAGTTTTCATTTAACCATAATGCATTAAAAATGTAAAATACTGATAATGTATATTATGCTTTAAGAGCTGCTATGAGTTGAGTTTCTATTTCATCACAAAGTTCAGGATTATCTGCAAGTAATTTTTTAAGAGCATCACGACCTTGTCCTAATTTAGTTTCTCCATAACTAAACCATGAACCGCTTTTCTTAATAATATTCCTTTCAACTCCAAGATCAATAATTTCGCCATATTTTGAAATACCTTCACCATAAATAATGTCGAATTCAGCCTGGCGGAATGGAGGAGCTACTTTGTTTTTTACGACTTTAACCTTTACCCTGTTTCCGATAGCGACATCACCATCTTTTATCTGGGTTTGACGACGGATATCCAAACGGACTGAAGCATAAAATTTCAGCGCATTGCCACCTGTGGTAGTTTCAGGATTGCCAAACATTACACCAATTTTTTCGCGTAACTGGTTGATAAAAATACAGCAACAGCCTGTTTTACTAATGGTTGAAGTAAGTTTACGCAATGCCTGCGACATTAACCTGGCCTGCAAACCCATTTTCGAATCACCCATTTCACCTTCAATTTCGCTACGTGGTGTAAGCGCTGCAACTGAGTCTATGACAATTACATCAATAGCACCCGATCGAATTAGGTTTTCAGTGATTTCAAGTGCCTGCTCACCGTTATCAGGTTGTGAAATAAGTAAATTCTCAATATCAACACCTAACTTTTGAGCATAATAACGATCGAAAGCATGCTCAGCATCAATAAAAGCAGCTATTCCTCCTTTTTTTTGCGATTGTGCAATTACGTGCAATGCAAGCGTAGTTTTACCTGACGATTCAGGTCCATATATTTCGATAACTCTGCCTTTGGGCAATCCACCTACTCCTAATGCTATATCCAAACCCAGCGATCCTGTAGAGATAGCCGGTGTATCATCAACAGCCTGGTCTCCCAGTTTCATAATCGTACCTTTTCCATATGTTTTTTCAAGCTTATCCATTGTAAGCTTCAGAACATTTAGTTTTTCCTGATTGCTATCTTCCTTTGCCATTTTAATTTGATTTTTTGTTAAAGAGCAAATTTACTTAGTTTCATTTTGAAATAAAAATATACTTATGGTTTGGGAAATGTTTTTATTAACAAAACAAAATGCCAAAGCAAATAATTAAATTTGGCTTGACATTCAATGCTTTAAACTTATTTTAATCTCTTGCCTTTTCAGGAAGTAAGTATCTGATCTGTATGATTTTTAGTATCAACCTGTGTGAATACTTTTTCAATCAATCCTTTTTCATCAATCACGAAAGTGGTACGAAACACACCATCATAGCTTTTACCCATAAATTTCTTTGGACCCCAGACACCGTATGATTGGATAATCGTCTTATCGGTATCAGGCAAGAGGGAAAATGGAAGTTCATACTTTGCAGTGAATTTCTCATGTGATTTCAGCGGGTCAGGGCTTACTCCAATTACAACAAAACCCTTATTTATGAGTTCTGAATGATTGTCCCTCAGGTTACATGCTTCTGCGGTACAACCGGGAGTGTCGTCTTTCGGATAAAAATACAGAACAACCTTTTTGCCTTTTAATGATGTCAAGGAAATTACATTTCCATGCTGATCGGTTGCAGTAAACAGAGGAGCTGCATCGCCGGGTTTTAATGTAGTCATAATGATTAATTATTCAGATTGTTTAACATAAATTTGTTAATATTAAACAGACAATTCTTGATATAGTTCATTATTTTAAAAGCTAGATCTTTCTATAATTCTAATTTCGAGTTAAGTTTTGAATAATACTTACAGAAATCATTAATCCCACAATCAGTGCATTTGGGCTTGCGCGCAATACAAACATATCTTCCATGTAAAATAAGCCAATGATGAGCTATTGAGAGCTTTTCTTCAGGAAAATATTTTACAAGCTGTTTCTCAGTTTCGAGAGGTGTCCGGGAGTTTGTAGTCAGCCCGATTCTGTTTGAAACACGGAAAACATGCGTATCCACTGCCATTGCAGGAAGGTTAAAAACCACAGAGGCTATGACGTTTGCAGTTTTTCGTCCAACTCCAGGCATTTTCTGTAGTTCATCAATATCAGATGGTACAATCCCATTGAATTCATTTACCAGAGTTTTGGCCATCCCAACCAGATTTTTGGCTTTGTTATTGGGATAAGAGCAGCTTTTTATCAATTCAAAAACCTGATCGACCGAGGCTTTTGATAGTGATTCAGCATCAGGGAAAACTTTATAAAATGGAGGAGTAATTATATTTACCCGTTTATCAGTACATTGTGCAGAAAGGATAACTGCAACAAGTAATTGGTATGGTGATTGGTATTCCAGCTCTGTTTCGGCAACCGGCATAGCTGATTCAAAGTAATTAATAACAGCTGAAAATCGTTCTTTTTTTGAGATTGATTTTTGCATACAAGTTTTAATTTCTTAATAATTCTATGTCAGACTATTCTATATTATTTCTTTGATGTGCTGGTAGAGCCTTATAAAAAGCAATGGGGAACAACCCTGTCGGATAGTTCCCCATTTCACTTTCAGCAGCCTTAGCTGTTGATTGTGGCCGGCGTTTGCTTCGCAGATTTCACAGATTGGCAAAACTTTGCAGCAATGCCCTGTTGTTGTTCAAAGCAGGTGCAAGCACACTACTTTGTTTTTTCCGGCACTGGTTTCAAACTTTAGTCTTCTTCACGAGGAAGAACTTTCAGGCTGATTCCGGGCTTCAGACCTTGTCCCTCTCAGGATTTCAGTCGTGGCCACGCTTGCGCGTTGTCGGTTCCTGCATTCGAAGCGTTGTTGCTATCTTGCCCATAGGTTCGATAACTTCTGTAGGTATCAGGAATTTTTACGTCCCTGGAAACCCCGGCTCGCCTGATTAGCCTTTCCGCCTTGCGGCTTTGTGCTTTCTCTGGCTTCGGCCCGGTGAACGCTTCTGTTGCCAGATTTGTTTTTCCTGCCGTGTGCCGCGCTTCGGCGATCCTGGGAATTTCACATTCAATTGCCTTGCGGTTTTTGTCTGCTACGCTCCTGCATGATGAGTATCATTGGGAACTTATTGCAACGAGAGTCACAACTTTTTTACTTGCCAGGTTTTGCAACCTGCTTTTCAGCAGTTTTAGGCTTCCTATGTGTTTCGTTTCCGATTCACATTCTCAATCCCAGTGCTCTAAACACCTTGCGGCGTACCTGTTCATCAATTCCTTGCGGTCAATCTGTTCAGGGTGTTACATGCCCTTTGACTCTTTCATACATTCCAGCTTTCAAATCGGCTTCTGCAAATTACTCTTGCGAGTTATAAACTTTAGCTTCTCTGGGATCAGTACTTCCCTCCTTCTCAGAAGTTCGGCAGCATCTCCAAGGCCAGTTACCATGATCTCGTCCGGTGAATTAAAATTACAACTTTTTGCCCCCCTTTGTCAAGCATTTTTATGGAAATCACTTCACAAAGTACACACATGAGTTATGAACAATTGTTAATAACTGTAAATAACAGTTAATTGATTGTATAACAATATGATAAAAAATAAATTAGGTACAAAATGAATGAATTTCAAGGACAGGCTTACCTTTTTTAATAGTTTTTACAATGCATCTGACCATTTTTCCCTCTTTTATTTCCACTTTCTTCAGATTAAAAACAGGTAATTCAATGTTATTTTCAGAAAATCCTTTAACTATAAGCATTATTTCATTGTTCAAATCTGAAATATTTAACACTTCAAAATCATATATTTCGCCTTCCGTATAAAATGGATGCTTTGGTTCCAGGTAGATTCTTCCCGTGCAATTGATCCTGTCGATTTTGCATGAAATTTCTTCACCGGGTTTAAAACCATAATTTTCATAATAATGAGCAGACATGAAATGTTTTAGCCCATTAATATCCTGCAAAACATAATACCATTCATCATCCTGGAGTTTAACCAGATTATGCACTTTAAAAGGAAACCATTCGCCTTCTGACAAGATAACTTTACCAGAATTGTAACCGGGATATTGCATAAAAGTTGAAATTCTAGTCCTCAAAGTTAAATTTTCCGGATAATAGAACAAAGGCAATTAACAGATTTATCCTAATCCTGAAATATCTTAGTTCTCCCTACTCACTTTACGAATGCCTTTAAGCCTAACCAACGTTCCGATGATTAGATTGAGATGTGCTTTACCATCAACGTTCACCATTATCGATCCATCAAATTTGCCGTTGTGTGAATTCAAATTGATTGATCGGATATTAGCCTTAAGATCACCTGAAACCAAATTCGTGATATCGTTAAGAATCCCCGGCTGATCATTACCACTTATCCGAATTGTTGCCACATACGATGTAAGTTCCGAAACTTCAGCCCAACGGGCCTGTACCACGCGATAATGGTATCGTTCGAGCATTTCTGCAGCATTAGTGCAGTTTGTACGATGAATTTTTATCCCTTCCGATACAGTTACAAAACCAAAGATGTCATCCCCGAAAACAGGCTGACAACAACGGGCAAACTTAACATCTGCAAGTGGAGTTGAGTCATTAACAATTATAAGAGGTTTTTGCTTATCAGCTTTATTTCTGGAAGGATCCATTTTTGTAAATGGTTTCACGGATGTACGTGGTTCCTCTGTTTTAACAACTGGAAGCAAAGCTTCTTTTATTTTCTGTATATCATATTTCCCTTCGGCAATGCCATGAAACATGTCCAGAGCGCTGGCAGCTTTATAATACAATACCAGCTTATTGCCTATATCATCGTTGTACTCAACCTTTAACTGGCCCAATTTGCGCAATAAAATATCTTTACCTGCTTCAGCCTGTGAAAATTCAGCATCTTTAAGTATACGTTTTATTTTAGTTATTGCTTTGGAAGTTGTAACCCAATTAAGCCAGTCGATGGTAGGTTTTTGGTTTTTTGCAGTTATTACCTCAACATGATCCCCGGTTTTTAGAACATATTTTAGTGGAACAAATAGCTTATTAACTTTTGCCCCTGAACAATGCTGACCGATTTCAGTATGAATGTCGAAAGCAAAGTCAAGAATAGTAGCACCGGTTCGGAGCTTTTTGAGGTGTCCTTCGGGTGTAAAAACAAAGATATGATCAGAAACAACTTTCATTCCAGCAGACCTGGCTATTTCATCATCGCCGGGAGTATAGTTTTCGAGCATAGATCGTATATTCCTCAACCATTCATCAGCAGATGATTTAACTCCTTTTTGTTCCTTATACCTCCAGTGAGCCGCCATCCCTTTTTCAGCATTATCATCCATACGTTGGGTACGAACCTGAACTTCAACCCATTTGTTGCCAGGAGCTTCGACAGTAACATGCAAAGATTCATACCCATTAGGCCGTGGTGCAGAAATCCAATCGCGAAGACGGGATGTGTTGGGCGGATAAATGTCCGTTACATGTGAATATGCCTTCCAGCAATCAGCTTTCTCATTTTCGTGAATGCTTTTAATAATTATCCGGATGGCAAAGAAATCATATACTTCGTCAAATTCGATTTCCTGTTTCTTCATTTTGGAATAAATGGAAGGAATTGCTTTGGTGCGGGCCTTAATTTCGAATTCAAGGCCGGCTGAAAGCAGACTTTTGCGCAAAGGAAGAATAAACTCTTCGAAATATTTTTTCTGCTCCTGGGCTGTATCTTCTATCTTTTTCTTAATACTATGGTATACATCAGGCAAGGTGTGTTGCATAGCCAGGTCATCGAGTTCGGTTTTAACTTTATATAGACCAAGCCTATGAGCCAAAGGAGAATACAGATTATTGGTTTCGATCGAAACCTGTTTTTGTTCATCAGCAGACAACAAGCCAATATGTCGCATGAGGTTAATTCTGTCGGCCAGTTTTATCAATAAAACACGAATATCACCTGAAAGACTCAGTAAAAGTTGTATGAAATTTTCAGGCATGATTGATATTTTATCCATCCGGATGCCCGAAATCAGTTGAAGTTTATTTACAATATCTAAGGTGTCAATTCCAAACTTCTTTTTAAATGTTTCGGACTCGATATTAGAGGAAACAGGTAATTGTTGTAACAAGGCTGCCAAAATACTGGTTGTATCCAAACCCATGTCATCAGCAATAATACGCGCTACATTTACTGAATGTGCAAGCTGAAATTCGCCCTGTATATTCCTAGTATCGCCAAAATGGCTTAACACATCAATAAATGCTTGTTTAATCAATAAACGGTTACTGCGTTCGGTAATATAACTACACGAGCTTAAAAACTCTTTATAAAGCAATCTGAATTTTTGATTTTCAGTCGGTTCCTGCATTTTCATTTCTAATCCTTTCTTGTCTCCTGTCTATAACAAAATTAAAACCAAAATGATAATAAAAAAGCCCGGAAAATTGCCGGGCTTTAAAAATAATTTCAGTTTCAAACTGTATTTATTCGCCCTGTTTCCCGGTTTGACCTGTACGACTTTGGTTAGGATCACTAATTGAATCGCGCATACGAGTATCAGCCTGGATATTCTGGAACTTATAATAATCCATTAATCCAAGATTACCGGTACGGAAAGCTTCTGCAATTGCTTTTGGGATTTCGGCTTCGGCAAGAATAACAGCTGCCCGGGCTTCCTGAGCCTTGGCGATCATTTCCTGTTCGTTTGCAACAGCCATAGCCCGGCGTTCTTCTGCACGTGCCTGGGCTATATTTTTATCTGCATTAGCCTGGTCCATCTGAAGCATAGCTCCGATATTCTTACCAACATCAATATCAGCAATATCGATGGATAAAATCTCAAATGCAGTCCCGGAATCAAGACCTTTTGCAAGTACAACTTTTGATATGGTATCAGGATTAGCTAAAACTTCTTTATGTGATGCAGTACTACCAATGGATGAAACAATTCCTTCACCTACCCTGGCAAGGACAGTTTCTTCACCTGCACCTCCAACCAGTTGCTTTATGTTAGCACGAACGGTAACCCTTGCTTTAGCTATCAACTGTATACCATCTCTTGCAACTGCTGCTACAGGAGGCGTATCCAGGATTTTAGGATTAACTGACATTTGGACTGCTTCAAAAACATCACGTCCAGCCAAATCGATGGCAGTGGCTGATTTATAATCAAGAGGAATATTGGCTTTATCTGCAGAAATTAATGCATTTACTACTGATTTCACCCTTCCACCAGCCAGGTAATGTGCTTCAAGCTGATCACGAGAAAGTGTTAATCCGGCTTTGGTTGAAGTGATTAGTGCAGATACAATTACTGATGGTGGTACTTTACGCCAGCGCATAAATACCAGTTGAAGAAGTGAAATCTTAACACCTGAAAGCAAAGCGGTGAACCATAATCCAACCGGGATAAAGTAAAAAATAATCCATAACCCTACTAAACAGGCTACACCGATAGCAATAATTGAAAATAAAGGATCCATATAATTTATTTTTTAATGGTTACAATGATTTTGTTATTCTTAACTGAAATAACAGTTATTTCTTTTTCCTGGTCGATGAATTCTCCATAAGTATGAACTTCAACTATATCGTTGTTTATCATAGCCTTGCCTGAAGGTGCAAGCCGTGATACTGACAGCCCCATGTCTCCTTCCTTAATACTTATACCCTGCAGTTGATCCATCTTACCATCGGAAGTAGTTTTGAGAGCCATGCGTTTCCAGGTTCCTGCTTTAAAGGAATAATAGAGAATAATTACAGTTGCTACCAGTGTTGCTCCCAGTGTAATATGGCCTTCAATAATACCTTTTGAGGCATATGCCTGCCACAAACCAACGAAAAGCAATCCAAATCCAACAATTCCTGCCAGGGTTGTTCCAGGGATTACAAGTATTTCAAGAAGTAAAAACAGAACTCCGAGAACAATAAGTATGATTATCAGTAACCAGGACATGTAAATGAAACATTTTAGATCGAGAATCTTTACTTTGTGTAAGTTTTAAGATTTACCGCTAAATTATACATTTTAATAATAGAACCAGCGCATTCCCAAATAAACTTCAAGATTTATTCAATCAAGACTACAGAATTAACTGGGTCTGAAATTAAACCAAGCTTTTATCTGCAGAATGAATAAAATCATTGTTTTTCAATCTCTTTTGCTGTCAATGCTTACCAGCCACATAATATTTTTTAGCTTCCGGCATAAAAGCCTGAATCTGAGCTATGCGCCGTTCGTCGCTTGGGTGTGTACTCATAATTTCAGGTGGTTTAGCTCCGCCGACTTTGGCCATTTCCTGCCAGAATGATACTGCCCGTTCAGGATCGTAACCAGCCATGGCCATAAACACAAGTCCCAATTTAT
This sequence comes from uncultured Bacteroidales bacterium, assembly GCA_963802185.1. GTDB lineage: Bacteria > Bacteroidota > Bacteroidia > Bacteroidales > UBA4417 > UBA4417. The sequence continues at coordinate 908,089 of CAWDHU010000026.1, read as the reverse complement.
CAGCTTCGAGTTCATGTTGCCGCGAATAGCCAAGCATTCCTAATTGAGAACCAACTCCAAATGCCGACATAAAAATCTGCTGAGTCTGCTGGGGCTTTTGTTGCATATAAACCTGCAATCCAATGCCTGCAGCCTGCACGGCCAATTCCTGACTCATACGCTCGTTACCATGACCTGCAACTGCATGTGCAATTTCATGACCCATCACAACTGCAAGACCCTCGTCATCTTTTGTCAGAGGAAGTATGCCTGTATAAACAACAACTTTTCCACCAGGCATACACCAGGCGTTTACTTCCTTGCTGTCAACCACATTAAATTCCCATTTGTAGCCCTCGATATTTTTAGACAATCCATTATCTTTCATATATTTTTCAACAGCTTTGCTAATCCGAACACCTACGGTTGTGACTTCTGCCGATTGCCTGGTTGGAGGGCTAACCGCAGGGTTTTCCTTTAAAAATGTTGCATAGTTCGACTGGCCCATTTCCATAAGCATACTGTCGGGCAGCAGTTTAAGCTGTTTACGGCCGGTAATAGGAACTCTCGAACAGGAAATAATTGCTGTTCCTAGTAGGATTATAATAATGTTTCTGGAAATCTTATTCATATCAATTTTTTAAAATTATGCTAAAACAGTAGAAATTCCACGGCTGTTAAGTTCATTGTTCATCGGGGTTAATTCGGTTAAAGTACCGGTTTTAACGCCACATTTACCTTTAAAATGAGCTATCATGGCACATTGTTCAGCCTGCGCAGGATCATGATTACAAACTTCAACCAGGCTTTCAATAACAAAATCAAAAGAATTAACATCATCATTGAAAAGGATGAGTTCCATCCTGTTGGTGAGTGTGTCAGAAGTAGAGTCCAAAGACTTTAGTTGTTGCTTTTTCATGCCAATTGCTATTACTGCAAAGATACTACATCCCTAAATCAATATTTCCACAAAAGAATTTATTTTTCAGATATAAAACAAATACAAGCCATTAAGAGTTTAATTTGTACTACAATTATTCATAAGAATGAGTTTATATTTTACATCGGACAATAAAATCAGAGATTTTCTAAAGTATCTCCAATCTGAACTTTTATATGATCTTCCGGGCGCAGATGCGCATGTGTTGTTGGCTCCGGAAATGCGCAGGAATGATATTAAAACAGGTATAACTCCTGATCACGCTGTTGAAAGTGCAGTCCTTATCTTATTATATCCTTTTCAAAGCAGGCTTCATACAGTTGTAATACTCAGGAATGAATATGACGGAGCCCATTCAGGCCAAATTAGCTTGCCAGGTGGAAAAGCAGAGGATTCGGATATTGACTTTAAGCATACTGCTTTGCGCGAAGCGCAGGAAGAGATTGGAATTATTCCTTCCGAGATAGAAATTATAGGACAACTTAGCCGGTTTTATGTCCGTCCCAGCAATTTTATTGTCTATCCTTACATTGCTTACTGTGCTCACCGACCTGAATTCTACCCGGACAAAACTGAAGTACAACGAATTATCGAGATTGATATTTTAAATGAAATAAACTTAAATAAAATGGTAAACAAAACCATCATATTTAAAAATAATATACAGGTTTACGCACCCGGATTTGAAGTTGGGGGTGAATTTATGTGGGGCGCTACTGCAATGATATTCAGTGAATTAATCCATGTATTTGATAAAGTCACAGAAAATTTAAAGTAAGTCGTAGCTGACTAATCAACTATTTTAATTTCAATAAGCATCTCAGCTGTTTTTGATAACATTGCTGTAACACCGCAATATTTTTCCTGCGACAGATTAACAGCCTTTTCGAGCTTGTCAATCGGAAGGTTATCTCCTTTAAAATAATAAATGAGCTTTATCTGTTTGAACACTTTCGGTTGTTCATCTGTGAGATCAGCAGTTATATCCATCCAGAATTTCTCCGGAACTACTTTCATTTTTCCAAGAATGGAAATTACATCCATCCCGGTACATCCTCCTAAACCTGCCAGTAATAAAATTTTGGGCCGGGGACCTTGGTTTTTTCCTCCTGATGATACATCAGCGTCAATAATGATTTGATGACCGTTAATTGAAGCCTCGAAAGCCATATCGCTTTGCCAGGTTACTATTGCTTGTGGTGACATAATTTATTTACGATTTACGATTTTTGATTTACGATTTACGAATCCTGAGTTGTAATTTATAGTTGTAATAAAACTCAGGAAATGGCCTAAGGTTATTTTGCTTTGTACACAATCTTTCCATCAACAATCGTATACAAAACTTTGGTTTTCAGAATTTTATTTTCATCAACTTTTAAAATATCTGAATTCAGTATTGTAAAATCAGCGGCTTTTCCAACCTCAATACTTCCCCTGAAATTCTCTGTAAAGCATGACTTAGCAGCCCATAGCGTTATACTTTTCAGTGCATCCATCCGCGAAAGAGCATTTTCAATCATATATCCGTTTGCAGGTTCTCCATTTGCATCTTTCCTGGCAACAGCGGCATAAAAGGTGTTAAGTGGCTCAATTCTTTCTATAGGGAAATCCGTGCCATTAGGCATCCATCCATTCTGTTTAAGAAGCCGGTTATATGCGTACGCATTTTTAAGCCTTGCATTTCCCAGCCGGTGACCAGCCCAATCCATATCGGATGTTGCATGTGTTGCCTGAACCGAAGGAATGATATTATACTTTGCAAACAACTCAAAATCATTTTCATTTACTACCTGGACATGCTCTATCCGCCATCGACGATCATTCCCGGGTTCCAGAAATTTAGCATATGTATGTAAAACCATGCGTACCGCTGAATCGCCGATTGCATGCGTGTTCACCTGGAAACCAAGCTCATAGGCACGTTTACATACTGCTGCAAGTTCTTTGGGTGACGTAACCAGCATTCCATGGTTATGCGGATCATCCCGATAAGGACTTAATAAACAGGCACCCCTGGATCCCAACGCCCCATCGGCATACATTTTAACAGCTCCGACTCTTAAAAAAGGAGTATGATAAATAGTATCCTTCATGAAATAGTTGAAGTTTTCTTCATTCGGACTCATCCAGGCATCAATACGGAGCGCAATCTTTCCGTCTTTTTGTAAAGAATCCAGAAGCAGGATTTCCGATTTATTGATTCCGGCATCAGTTACTGCTGTTAAACCGGCTTCGTGGCAAAGAGTGGTGGCAGTGACCAGCAAATCAGTTATTTCGCTTTTTGAAGGTAAAGGAATAACATTCCTTAATTTATCAGCCAATCCTTCCAGGAAAATACCTGTGAATTCTCCATTCTTAATAACAGCTTCACCTTTTTTAACCGGATTTGTTATTCCAGCCTCTCTGATTGCTGCATCACTGGCAAGAACTGCATGGCCATCAATACGGGTAAGAACAACGGGAACACCAGGGAATGTTTTATTGAGTATTGTATTATCCGGAAATAATTTTTCCGGCCAGTTATTTTGATCCCAACCACGTCCAACAATCCACCCTTCGGGATGTAATTTCCTGTATCCTTGCAAAATTGCTATTACTTCATCGAATGAATGAGCCTGTGTCAGGTCAGCATATCGCAAGCCAAGTGCAAACCCAGTAAAATGGGAATGAGCATCAGTGAAACCAGGATAAACAAATGCTCCTGAAGCATTAATGTTTTCAGGTGCCCAAAACCGGCTTCGGATTTCAGTATCGGTGCCGACAGCAATTATAATGCCTTTCTTAACGGCAATGCAATTAACTCCTTTAGCAAGGCTATCGGGAGAATAAATTTTTGTATTATAAATTATCAGATCAGCTTTCTTTTTCAGATCATGACACGATTCCAAACCCATGATAAACGGTATTAATAATATTAAAATCAATGATTTAATCCAATTATTCATTTTGATGCTTTTGGTATGTTGATTATAGGGTAAAAGTAATACTTACTTTTCAATTGCATCAGATGTTGTAAATTAAAGATTCTGTTGCTTTTTGAGAAAAAAATGCTAAACTTAGAATTCAATCCTAGAAATCAGGAAAATAAATATTTAAATTTATATCCGATTGATAACTAATTACATATACTTAAATAAACATTTTATATTTAATTTTGTTTAATACTAGTCCATTAAGAAATTAGAATTCCAATGCTTTTTGCTATTTTTGCCAGTTGAAATACAGTAACAGGTTTATCATATGAAAAAAATTGCACTTTCCCCCAAATTATACGTGGTTTTAATAATGATTTTTGCAGGAGCAATGATGCGGTTGATACCTCATTGGCCCAATTTTACTCCTATTGCTGCCATAGCTTTGTTTGGCGGTTCTTTTTTGAAACGAAAGGATCTTGCATTCCTGGTGCCGGTTGCTGCCATGTTACTGAGTGATCTCGTTATAGGATTTCATTCAACCATGTTTCCCGTTTATTTGAGTTTCATTGCAATAGTTGGTTTTGGATTAATTTTGCAGCGCCGGCTAACAGTAGTGAATACGCTTTCTGCTTCATTGGCAGCATCAGTTTTATTTTACCTTGTTACTAACTTCGCAAGCTGGACTTCCGGCCTGATGCCTTATCCAATGAATGTTGCAGGCCTCATGCAATCTTATATTGCAGGATTACCTTTCCTCTTTAACGGGATGCTGGGTGATCTTTTCTACACTTCGGTACTCTTTGGAGCGGTTTATCTTGTAACCAACCGGCAGGAAGTATATGTAAAATAAGATTGCATTGACTAATAAAATAGTTTTATAAAGTCCTTACTTTCGGGTGAGGACTTTTATTTTTAATACAATAGCATGTCCTTTAAATTGCGGTATTGTCTCTTTCAAGAAGCAGGATTGCATATTGAGGTACAATCAAATATTTCTGGTCGTTATAAATGATTTCAACTGAGCCTTTCAACATAAATATAGCCAAATCTCCTACTATTGGCTGAAGAGGAATATATCTAATGCGCTCATCCTTTTTAGGTTTCCATGGTTCACTGTCATCGTCATTCAAATAAGGAATTGGGATTCCAGGGCCTACTTTTACCACATATCCATGTTGAATTTCTTCCTTTTCTGAATAACCTGGTGGTAAAAACAGTCCACTCTTGGTTTTACTTCTCGTAGAAACCGGTTTTATAAGTACTTTATCGCCAACAACAATAAGGTTTTCGAGATTATTTTCTGTCATGTTTGCAGGCATATTCTGAAATGCAGTTATTTAAAAAGTGATTACCAAAAAGCATTGATAATGTGCAAAAGTATAACTTTTTTGAGGTACTTTTGCAAGATGTATGGCAGGAGTTACAATTTAAAATTGAATAGAAAATAATGAAATTAATAGGGATACGAACCCCAAAGCCAAGAAAATATTCGTATAAGCCAGTTTTTTACGATCCTGTAAAAGAAGTGCAGGAAAATAAATTGAAGGCGGGATATAGTGATGGAATACCAGGGAGTGAGTTACGGATGCGCATGCAGTTGCGAATGAACAGGAAAAAACTGGATGAACGGGTTCGTAAACGCTCAAGGACAATGCGTTTGTTATTTTTCCTTCTCCTACTTTTGCTTATACTCTATTACATCTTTTTTTGATAGCCCTATTCATGACAATAAAACAATCATATAAAACGATTTCAATCATTACCAATAAATTACAACTATGTCGGATCTGATCAGGCTGTTGCCAGATTCCGTTGCTAATCAGATTGCCGCCGGCGAGGTAATACAACGCCCGGCTTCGGCGGTAAAGGAATTACTCGAAAATGCTGTTGATGCAGGTGCAACTCAAATTAAATTACTTGTTAAAGATGCGGGTAAAACATTAATCCAGGTAATTGACAATGGTTCAGGCATGTCGGAAACAGATGCACGGATGTGCTTCGAACGTCATGCAACTTCAAAAATAAGGGAAGCAAACGACCTGTTTGCAATCCGCACCCTTGGATTCAGGGGCGAAGCACTTGCTTCTATTGCTGCCATTGCGCAGGTTGAGCTTAAAACCAGGAAAATAGACGAAGAAGTTGGAACAAGTATCCTGATTGAGGGCACTAAAGTAAAAAACCAGGAGCCTGTTGCTTGCCAGCAGGGAACGACATTTATTGTAAAAAATCTTTTCTATAACATACCTGCCAGGCGGTATTTCCTAAAATCGGATAATGTTGAGTTTCGTCATATACTCGAAGAGTTTCAACGTGTAGCGTTGGTACATCCTGATATTGAATTTTCACTGTTTAACAACGACAAACCTGTTTTTCAACTTTCGAAAGGAAATCTAAGGCAAAGGATAGTACATATTTTTGGAAATCCGATCAACGAAAAACTTTTACCTGTAGAAGCAAAAACGGAGCTTGTTTCGGTTGTTGGTTATATCGGAAAACCTGAAACCGCCAGAAAAACCCGGGGCGAACAATATTTCTTCGCCAATGGCCGGTTTATACGCCATCCTTACTTGCATCATGCTGTGGAACAGGCTTTTGAAGAACTTATTCCTGATTCAGCCATTCCCTCCTACTTCCTGTATATCGAAGTAGATCCTTCTACTATTGATATCAATATTCATCCCACCAAAACTGAAGTTAACTTCCAGAATGGTCAACTATTGTACGCATCTATTCGCACTTCGGTTAAGCATGCTTTGGGAATGTTCAGCCTCAGCCCGACCATTGATTTCGATACCGAGCCAAGCTTTGATTTTGTTGCTCCAAAGGGTTATGAACCAAAAGAGCCAACTATTACAGTAAATCCTGATTACAATCCTTTCAGGAAGCAATCGCAAAACTTCCTGAAAGCAAACGCCGGCATGACTCCTAACCGAAACGGATGGGAAAAGATGTATGAAGGAATTGCAAATCAACCGGCAAAGCAGTCAGAACAGGAAGAAAATAAGGATTTCAGGTTAATCCCAACTCAGCAAGCTGAAAATGAACCAACAGGCATTCTTCCTGAAAGTAGTATTTATGAAGCAAATAAACTATTTCAGGTACAAAATCGTTTTATAGTAGCCAATGTGAAATCAGGGCTTCTTATAGTTGATCAGCAAAAAGCAAATGAAAGAATAATTTTTGAACGGATAAGTTCTATTGCTGAAGGGCAATCAATTACGCGACAAAGGGTTCTTTTCCCTCAAACCATTCAGCTTTCGGCGGTTGATTCAGAAATTATAAATGAGTTAACACCTGATCTTGATAGCCTTGGTTTTGAGATTTCCAATATGGGTGGAGGAACATTTGTTATAAATACTTTACCCTCAAATATGCCCCCGGCTGAGATTGTAGATTTTATCGATGGATTATTGGAAGATATTAAAAAAGAAAGGTCAGATTCATCAGATGATCAACGCATTAAACTTGCCAGGATAATTGCTGGTAATATGGCGGTTAAAACTGAAAAAATATTAAAAATTGAAGAAATGCAACAATTAATTGATGAACTCTTCGCCTGCCAGGTCCCTGATGTGGCTCCTGATGGCAGTAAGGTGCTCAGGATTATCCAGGTGCATGAAATTGATAAATTGATCGGGAAGTAGAGGATGAAAATAGTTAATGGTTAATCGAAAATGGTTTAATAATAGACAGAATTAATTAGAATTAAGCAGAAAAAAATATGAGTAATCAAAGATATAGCCCTACTGGATTTGGATTTCTACCACCGGTTGTTAAAAATTTATTGATAATTAACGCACTGTTTTACATTGCTACTCTTGTAGTTGGAAACACAATGCAAATTGACCTTACAGATTACCTTGGTTTGCATTACTTTGCATCACCACACTTTGCGACGTACCAGTTCGTTTCCTATATGTTCATGCACGCTCCTGATAATTTCTCGCATATACTTTTCAATATGTTTGCATTATGGATGTTTGGAAGTGTTCTGGAGCAAGTATGGGGCCCAAAGAAGTTCTTGATTTATTATATGATCACAGGCATCGGGGCAGGGCTTATACAAATATTGGTAATTTATATCCAGGTGCGCAATGTCGAAATGAGTTTAACACCTGACCTGATTGACCAGGTTCGTGAAACAGGTTTCCAGATACTGCAAAATAACCAGAACTTCGGAGACCCATTGATGGGAAAGCTTAATGAATTATACAATATGTCGACAATTGGAGCTTCAGGGGCAGTTTTCGGATTGTTGCTTGCCTTTGGTATGCTTTTCCCAAATTCACTTATTTACCTGTATTTTTTCATACCAATTAAAGCCAAATGGTTTGTTATCATATATGGTGCTATCGAATTATTTTCAGGAGTTTATTATACAGGAAGCAATGTTGCTCACTTTGCTCACCTGGGAGGAATGATTTTTGGATTTTTCCTTATAATGTATTGGAAAAAGAATCAGAACAGACATCATAATAATTATATGCAATAGATTAATCCTACTTTTTGCTTACATTAGATCACTATTTACTGAAAATCAGAAAATCGAAGATTTGAACCAGAATTTCATAAAACAATGAACTACAATCAGTCAGCCGGCGAACGATTAAGAAGTATGGTTCAGATGAAACCTGCTCTTTCGCAACTCATTATTGCAAATGTAGCGGTGTGGTTTATATTGGCACTTGTTCAACTCTTAGGTTTTCTTTTTGAGCCTTCAGGTACTCGTGGCGATCAGCTCTGGATTGACTCCGTTCTTCAATGGATAGGAGTTCCTGCATCAATCCCTAATCTACTTTTAAAACCTTGGACCATAATTACTTACATGTTTGTACAGGAAAGTTTTTGGCACTTGTTTTTCAACATGATCTGGCTCTACTGGTTTGGGAAGATATTTATGGAGTTTATGCCTGGAAAACAGATTTATGCACTCTATTTTATCGGAGGTATTTCGGGTGCTTTGACTTTTATTCTGGCTTATAATATTTTCCCGGTTTTTCAGGATACAATCGACCTTTCGACTACCATCGGAGCTTCCGCTTCTGTATTGGCTATTACCATTGCAACCGCTGTGCTAGTGCCTGATTACACAGTGAATCTGTTATTTATAGGTCCTGTTAAAATCAAATATATTGCCATATTTATGGTAATTCTTGATGTACTTATGATCCGATCGGGTAATGCCGGCGGGCATTTTGCGCATATTGGCGGAGCTATTTCCGGAGCATTGTTTATTTTATTTATTCGTAAAGATGTTGCACAAAGAATTGGATTATTACAATTGAAATCATTACTTCTGAGCCCCTTCAGACGAAAACCTTTACGAACAGTTCATAATACCGGAAGGCCGCTGACGGATGAGGAATATAACAAGCAAAAAGTGCTCAAACAGAAAAAAATTGATCTTATTCTTGACAAAATATCCCGAAGCGGATATACGAGTCTTTCGGCTGAAGAAAAAGAAATTCTTTTCAACAGCAGTAAAAAAGAGTAAGCATTCCCTGAAATATTAAGTATAAAAATTTAGGTGCAAATTTAGTGGCAACCACAAAGAAAAAACCGGCAACAAAAACAAAGGGGAAGATTTCATCGGCAAGCAAGTTCATGTTGGTGGTTAATCTGATCTTCGTTGTATTGCTCTTATTATCATACCTGTCATTATATATCTCACCTGAATATTTCTGGCCCATTGCCTTTGCAGGATTGGTTTACCCTGTTTTTTTACTAAGTAATTTATTTTTTGTACTTTTTTGGCTCGTTTTTTTGAAAAAATATTTTGTATTATCCTTGATAACCATACTATTAGGGTATAACCAGATAAATACATACATAAAATTTTCAAGTTCAGGTAATAAACTTTCTTTTGAGAACAGCCTAAAAGTCATGAGCTATAATGTTAGGCTTTTTGATCTCTACAACTGGCGCAATGAATCAAGCAAAATAACAAAGTCATTGATTTTTGATTTGTTTAAATCTGAATCACCTGATATTCTGTGCATTCAGGACTATTATAACGGTCCACGAAAACGAGCTGATTTTGCAGATACTATTTGTCGACTGATAGGATATGAATACCGTAGTATCGAGCTAATAAACAATGATAACCAGGGTTTTCCTTACGGATTGGCTATCTTTAGTAAATATCCACTGTTTAATCCTCAGAAAATTGAGTTTCCAAATAGTAAAGTCAATTTTTGCCAATCCAGTGATATGAAAATTGGGAAAGATACCATACGAATTATAAATATGCATCTTGAATCCATTAAATTTGGCAAGGAAGATTATACTTTTGTAAATGAAGTTACTAATGCACAGGCTGCAAACGAAAAATTCAAAAAGGGATTTCTGGCTATAGCCGGTAAAATGAAATCAGCATACCTGAAACGAGTACCTCAAATTGATGTGGTTACAAAATTTGTCAAAAGCTCCCCCTACCCTGTCATTCTCACCGGTGACTTTAACGATACACCTGTTTCATACTGTTACAGGCAGATTGCCAATGAATTAGATGATACTTTTGTTGAGGAAGGAAAAGGACTTGGCCAAACACATTCACAAATTATTTCAATGCTCCGGATCGACTACATTTTCCATTCTGAAAAGCTAAGAACTATAGAGCACAGAACAATAAATAAAGATTACTCTGACCATTTTCCGGTTGTTGCACGATTTGAACTATCTAATGAATAAATAAAATTTGCCTGTAAGCATTTTTACATAATTTACCACTAACATCTTGCAATGCAATTCAAACTAACATCCGATTATGTTCCAACAGGTGATCAACCTGAAGCTATCAGGCAACTGACCGAAGGCGTTGTCAGGGGCGATCATGCCCAGGTATTGCTTGGTGTTACAGGATCGGGTAAAACATTTTCGATTGCAAACCTGATACAACAGGTTCAGCGTCCGACACTGGTACTTAGCCATAACAAAACTCTGGCAGCCCAGTTATACAGCGAATTCAAACAATTTTTCCCTGAAAATGCAGTCGAATTCTTTATATCTTACTACGATTATTATCAGCCCGAAGCCTTTATTCCCGTTACAAATACCTATATCGAAAAAGACCTTTCGATTAATGAAGAAATTGAGAAGTTGAGGTTGAGTGCAACATCAGCATTGCTTTCAGGACGGCGGGATGTTATTGTAGTGGCCTCTGTTTCCTGTATTTATGGAATAGGGAATCCTGATGATTTTAACAGCAAGGTTATCCATATTGCGAAAGGTGATAAATTAAGCAGGAACAAATTGTTAAATGCTCTTGTCGAAAGTTTATACTCGCGAAATGAATTCGACCTCACCCGTGGAAAATTCAGGGTTAAAGGCGATACGGTTGATGTATATCCGGCATCGGCTGATATTGCATATCGAATTATATTTTATGGTGATGAAATTGAAAGCCTTTCCTCCTTTCATCCTTTGGATGGACTTACAATTGAAACACTGGATGAAATCACTGTTTTCCCTGCTAACATCTTTGTAACATCTAAAGAAAAGATGAAAGAAGCCATATGGGAAATACAGGCTGACATGGTAAAACAAGTAGATTATTTTAAAGAAATCGGGCGTCACCTCGAAGCTAAAAGACTTGAGGAAAGGGTTACTTATGACATTGAAATGATGCGTGAACTCGGATATTGCTCTGGCATTGAAAACTATAGCAGGTATTTTGATGGTCGCATTTCAGGTTCACGACCATTCTGTCTTATTGATTTTTTCCCTTCTGACTTTCTTATGGTAATTGACGAAAGTCATGCAACTGTTCCACAAATCAGGGCCATGTATGGTGGTGATCGTTCGCGGAAGCAAAACTTAGTTGAATATGGTTTCAGGCTTCCTTCAGCTCTTGACAACCGCCCCCTTAAATTTGAAGAATTCGAAACACTCTTAAGCCAGATTATTTATGTTACAGCAACTCCTTCAGATTATGAACTTAACCAATCACAGGGAGTAGTTGTTGAGCAACTTATCAGACCAACCGGACTTTTAGATCCTCAGATTGAAGTTAAACCGAGCTTAAACCAGATTGATGACCTGTTAAATGAAATTGAGCTCCGCACTGTAAAAAATGAGCGTATACTTGTTACAACGCTCACCAAACGCATGGCAGAAGAGCTTTCGAAATATATGCTCAGGCTTGGAATTCGATGTAAATACATTCATTCGGAAGTTGATACCCTCGACAGGGTTGAAATTCTTCGTGACCTCCGTCTGGGTGCAATTGATGTGCTAATAGGTGTAAACCTTTTGCGAGAAGGATTGGATTTGCCAGAAGTATCGCTTGTTGCTATTTTAGATGCAGATAAGGAAGGGTTTCTCCGTTCTGAAAAATCGCTTACTCAAACTGCAGGTCGCGCGGCCCGAAATATAAACAGCAAAGTTATTTTTTATGCTGATAAAATGACATATTCGATGCAACGAACAATAGACGAAACAAACCGAAAACGGGCGATCCAGATAGCTTACAATCTCAAATATAACATCACTCCTACCCAGATAATCAAAAATATAGAAGCATCAGGTCTTTCGGGTTCAATTGAATACAAAACAACCGATCCAAAGGCTTATGTGGAGAAAGAATCGATAAGTACAGCTGCCGACCCGATTGTTAAATACTTGAATGACGAACAACTTAAAAAGTTCTACGATCAAGCCAGGAAATCAATGGAAAAAGCAGCTAAGGAACTGGATTTTATTGAAGCTGCCCGCCTGCGTGACGAAATGATTGGCTATAAAGAATTGATTGAAAACAGGAAAAAAGGAAAATAGTATGGAGATAACCGGAGAGCTTATTGGTAAAGTATTGCAAATTGCCCTGGAGGCTGGCAAAGCAATAATGGATATTTACGAGCGACCTTTCGATGTTGAACTTAAATCCGATAACAGTCCGTTAACTATTGCTGATAAAACTGCGCATAAAATCATAACAGAAGGTCTTTCCGATACTGGTATCCCACTATTGAGCGAAGAAGGTGCGCAAACAAGCTATGAGATCCGAAAAAACTGGAAGCAATTCTGGCTGGTTGATCCACTTGATGGCACTAAAGAATTCATTAAACGAAATGGTGATTTCACGGTCAATATTGCATTGATAAATGACCAGCAGCCTGTATTTGGCGTGGTTTACGCACCTGTTCCTGGATTTATATACTGGGGAAGTGTATCAGGGTCATTCCGACTTAATGTACAAAAATTAAATGAAGTTGACTTTGAAAACTTCTATTCAATAAAAACATTGGCGGAACGGCTACCATGCATTTCAAAATCCGAGGATTTCCTGGTATTAGGAAGCAGGTCGCATATGAATGCTGAAACAGAAATGTTTATAAGTGAAATAAAAATTTCACATCCCGATCTTTCATTTATATCAAGAGGCAGTTCTTTAAAGTTCTGTGCACTTGCTGAGGGTGGTGCTGATGTTTATCCACGTTTTGGCCCAACCATGGAATGGGACACAGCCGCAGGACATGCTGTTGCTATTTTTGCAGGGTGCACTGTTAACCAGGTTGAAAACGGGCTGCCGGTAACGTATAATAAGCCTTCACTACTGAATCCATATTTTATAGCCCGGAGCAAAAAAAAATGAGGTACCGTTAAGCACCTCATTTTTTTATTCTTAAATCAGTCTCTATTTTTCGCTTATACTAATCAGTTCAACATCAAAAACAAGTGGTGAATAAGCAGGAATATCTGCTCCGGCACCACGCTCACCATAAGCCAGTTTCGAAGGAATAACAAGTGTAGCTTTTCCGCCTGCACTCATTAAGGCAATACCTTCGTCCCAACCTGGAATTACCTGGCCTTGTCCCAAAGTAAACTCATAAGGAGTTGCAGGTTTTTTGTCTAACGATGAGTCAAACACCTTTCCATTCATCAGTTTACCGGTATAATGAACTTTAACTTTGTTTCCTGCCTTAGCCAAAGGACCTTTTCCTTTTACTTTCTCAATATAGTACAGTCCACTTGCAGTAGGTTTTGCAGTTACTTTATTGTCTTTTAAATATTGCTGGATTTGTATCGGCTCATTTGACATTGCTGCAGAAGCTGCTTTCTTTTTAGCCGCTTCTTCGTCCTTAACTGCTTTTTCATTTTCAGCTTTAGTTTTCACGTCAAGCACTTCGATATCGTAAACCACTGGTGAGTAAGGAGCAATAATATCTTTTCCGCTCATATCCTTTTTCCCTTGAGCACCAAAGCCCATGGCTGAAGGAACAACAACAGTTGCTTTGCTTCCTTTTTTCATAGTAGCGATAGCTTCATCGAATCCTTTGGTATCGAAAGGTTTGCCATATTCAAATGTAATAGGCCTGTTTTGATCAAGAGTTGAGAAAATTTTCTTTCCATCAATGGAACTCACCGTTAAGTTAATCTTTACAAAATCCGTTTTAGCAATGCTGCGTCCTGAGCCCGGATTTTGGGTGATTAAATAAACTCCTGAATCTGAAGGTGCAACAGTAACCTTGTTTTTTGTAATATAATCCTGGATTTTCGCTGGCTCCTCACCTTTTAATTTTTCTGCTTTTTCCTTTTCTGCTTTCTGACGTGCTTCCATAGTTTCAACATTCAGAAGTTTTACGTCAAAATAAATCATTGTTGTACTATCAATGCCTGCAGGTAACTGTGGATATTTTGCAGTTTTAGTAAAGAAGTCTTTAGCATTTAGAATAAATGTAGCGCTGTCACCTTTGTGAAGCATACCAAACGCTTCGTAAATATCACCTTTAAATTCTGATTTAGCCTGGTTGATTTCAAATGGCCTGGTGGGATTATCAGCTGAATTGAATAAAACCGAGTCTTTGTCAGCTATTTTTAGCCGGTATTTCAAATTCATGGTCAGAATACTTCCTTCAGTAACTTTAGTGGTATCTTTACTTTCCACATAGTATTTGTAAAAAATACCACTTTCGGATTTTTTAAATCCAGGGTATTTTGAGCACGAGGTAATCATCAATGTCGCGATTACAGCTCCCAATGTAATAATTGTTCTGATTTTCATTTTCGTTTTAGTGTTTCAGTTTATTTAATTATGGTTTATTTAATTTAAATCAATGAGTTTAATGGTATAAATTAGTGTGGCTTTAGGAGGAATCCGATCCTGATCACCGGATAATCCGTGTGCAAGGTACGAAGGGATTACCAACCTGGCTTTGTCTCCTTTCTTTAGCAAAAGAACCCCCTCTTCAAGACCACTCTCTACACCACCACTTCCTATTTTGAATTCCTTTGGGCCAGTTTGAACTGAACTATAAATAATTTCTCCGTTCATAAGCTTAACTTCGTATTCAAAATGAACCATTTGCCCAAATGCTGCTTTTGGTCCATTTCCTTTTTCAAGGATCTCGTATCTAAGCCCTGTGGTGGTTTTAGTCATATTCCATCTTAAGCTGTCAATCAATTTATCGATCTGTTTATTCTCAACTTCAATAGCAGCAATGTTGGCCTCAAGTAATCTTTTGGTAACCTGATCCTGGGATAACGTATTTGATTTGCTTACATTTTTTTTATTATCACAGGAATTAAATCCCAGCATAATAAATAATAAAATTATACAGTAAAACCTTTGGTGCATGTAACAATCTTATTTATAGTTAGCAAGTGATTTGTGAATTTCGCCACTATAAGCAGGCAACAACGATTCAAACCAGGCAAGCGTTTCAGGCATATTTTTAAAAATATCACCACCGGCAGCATTGCGATGGCCTCCCCCATTAAAATGTGCTCGGGCAAATTCATTCACCGAAAACTCTCCTTTGCTTCGCAATGAAACTCTAACCCTGTCGTCGCGTTCAGTAAACAAAGCTGCAACAGCCACATTTTCAATACTAAGGGCATAATTTACAACGCCTTCTGTATCACCTTGCTGATAATTATACTTTTCAAGATCTTCCTTAGTAAGCCAGATATAAGCAGTTGCATGTTCAATCAATACTTTCATATTCGTACCCAGGCAATGGCCTAACAATCTCATCCGGCTTTCGGAATAGGTATCATAAACCATACGGTGAACCTTTTCCACATCCATTCCAGTTTTGATTAAATTAGCTGCAATCTCAAATGTTTCCGGACGATTACATGCAAAACTAAACGAACCGGTGTCTGTCATAATGCCGACAAAAAGACATTCTGCCATTTCTTTTGTTATTGAAGCAACAAGTCCGGTTTGCTGAATGATCTGATATAATAATTCTGATGTGGAAGAAACACCAATTACCGAGAAAATAAGATCGAATTCATTTTCGGGTTGAATGTGATGATCAATGAGAATACGCGTAGCATTTGCAGCCCTAAGTTGATCTGTAAAGAGTTTAACCCTTCCTAATCCATTGTAATCCATACAAAATATAAGGTCGGCAGAAGCTAATAAATTATCAGCGATTTCAGGATTCTCAATATAAATAACAGCATCTTCTACACCAGGCATCCATTGAAGAAATGAAGGCAGTTCGTTAGGAATCACCACTTTTGATTTTATTCCCTGAGAAGTAAGGAAATGATATAATGCCAGTGAGGACCCTATTGCATCTCCATCTGGATTATAATGCGTGGTGATAAGTACATCCGACTTTTCTTCGAGGAGTTTTATCAAATAGGAAATTGAAGATTCAGAAAGGCCCAAGATGCGAATGTTAAGTAAGTTTAATTTTTTGCAAATTTACTATTTTAACCTTTATGGATGATACCGTTAATAAATATTAACTTATCTTTGCAGCATCAACAATTTAAGAACTATATGGCTGGAATTTCAACTTTTACAATGATCAAACCTGATGCATTTGAAGCAGGTTATACGGGTCTGATTCTTCAAAAATTTATTGAGAACGGATTCAAAATCAAAGCTTTGAGACTTACTCATTTGCACAAAGAAGATGCAGAAGCTTTTTATGCTATACATAAAGAAAGACCATTCTTTAACAGCCTGGTTGCTTTTATGTCATCAGGTCCCATTGTAGCTGCTGTTCTTGAAAAAGAAAATGCCGTTGAAGATTTCCGTAAACTTATAGGCTCAACCAATCCTGCTGAGGCAGCTGAAGGAACCGTTCGTAAACTTTTTGCTTCTTCGATTGAAAAGAATGCTGTGCATGGATCAGACAGCGATGAAAATGCCCTGATTGAATCCAACTTCTTCTTTTCACACTTCGACAGACCTTAATTAACCTGGGAAATATTCCTTGAAAGTATTGTCCGAATAAAATTCTACGATTTTCAAAATTGCTTTCGTAGCATTTCTTCTGTGCCCTGTACTCACCTCTTCATTTTCGTTTTTTCGTACAGCAAATTCTGTGGAATTGGTATCTGAATTTTTAGGTTCAGTCATTCTGGCTTCATTTTCCATTACATCCTGTTGCACATTTTCAACAGGTATTTCTTCTGAGCTTAAGTGATTTTCCTTGCGAAAATCTGCACTCTTTGCAGGCATCAACTCAGAAAACAAATCTACATGCGCTAAATCAACAGGTGGAATGGAGTTCATACCTCCATCATCACTGCTATTGAGGGTACTTTCATTAGTTTTAAATAAAGGGCCTTTTCCAAACATAAGCCATTCCATATTGACCTCGGGATAGGTTAGAAGTACTTTCTGAATAAAATCGAGACTGGCATTATTCCGGCCAGAGATGATATGTGATATACTTGATTTCTGAACTCCGATTTCATCTGCAAATTGAGCAGCTGTCAGATTCTTTGCTTTGATTAATAAGATGATCCTGTCTTTCATTTGTATACTGAATTTATGTAAACAGATCTACAAATGTAATACTAAGTATTGAATTATGTTATCAATAATGTATAATAAAATTCATGTTGTTAACTAGTCAGTTTACATTTAAACAAACAATTCATATTAATGCTTTATCATATTGATATATAGCTATTTATAATTATTTTAACAAATTATAATTATAATTACGAAATGCATCATTTACTTGAAGTATGAATTTATATATAAACCATATTATACTGATTTATTGATACATATAATTAAATATTTTTCTATTTTTCACTGTGTTTTACTATTGTGAATCACACAAACATAAATCAATATTTACAATTGTACATATCACTGTATATGAGTTAGTTATAATGATATTATGTTTAAGTATACATATGTTAATTATAAATTACACTTGTCATTATGCATCGATTCACATTTGTCAACCTATATATTTTACATATGTTATTTTATATTTGTTTACATATCTATCTCAAACCACAGGTTACTTTTATTTAAAGCGTTATTCTCACTCCTATTCTTACCGGGAAATAAGGTGTTGGAATTTTCCTTTCATTTCATCATACATGAACAGGAAGAAATTAAAAACAGAAATCTAGCTCCTATTTAACCCTATTATTTTTCAAAATAACTCTAACAAGTAATCATTAGCTGTAATATTTTAAATCCTAAAGCGGTTAAATCCGAAGTATTTTGACTTATATTATTGTGACCAAGAAAGTTACAAAGGAATTATAATTTTTGAAAATAAATTATATATATAATTTGTCTAAATATATCAATAATAATTAAAGGGAATTATGCCAGAAGTGTATTCATGCCGTATCTTTTTTCAATAGCTAAATTGAAAAGTCTAATTCTGTGAACTATTGATATTTCGAAATTGTGTTCAGTGGCCTCTGGAAAATTAAAAAAACATGTCATTTTCCCCTGATCGTGCATGAGTCATGAGAAATATTAAATCTATCAATTGGATCGAATCCTCGAAGAAGAGAATATTGATATCTTACATTTTAAGAAACTTTCCAGAGTAAACCGAATTGTGATCATATACCTTGATAAAATAAATACCTGAATTTAAAGACTCTAAATCGTTGAGTTGAATACTTCGAATTGAACCTTCATTACGCTGAAGAGAATAAACAATCTTGCCCTCCACATTTATTATCTGGAGTCTATAACTGCCCTGTAAGGAAACCGGTAATCCAATAATTAATTTATCAACTACGGGATTAGGAAATAAAGTAAGTCTTTTCTCAACAGATTGGTTTTGAGAAGAAAGAGTTGAACTTGCATTTTCAAAATCAGGAATTCCCCACCCTAACAGATTATCGGGTAAACTTGCCTGGCTTGAGGAGGCTTTAATCAAATCTATAATTTGCATGTTAGTAAGGCTTGGAAACGCTTGCCACAGACAAGCTGTAATTCCACAAATTATAGGCGATGAGAATGACGTTCCATTTCCGGATCCAAGGCCTGCGGGAGAATAAATTGCTGCTGCAGTACCCTGAGCCACAACATCTGGTTTAATACGACCATCGTATGTCGGTCCGATAGAACTAAAAGAAGATTTGACACCTATCGCATCAACAGCGCCTATTGTAAATACACTGTCACCATCAGCGGGTGCACCAATATACAGCCATGCGGATCCACCAGAGTTTCCGGCACTATTCACAACAATTATTCCTTTTTTTGCAGCTTTTTCTGCACCCAGGGTAACAACCGTTGTTTTTCCATCCATGTCAGCATAAGTGTGGTTTGTTGAAGGATCATCAAAAGTTGTATATCCAAGTGACGAGTTGATCAAATCTACACCTACACTGTCGGCAAATTCAGCAGCCGTGACCCAGTAGTACTCTTCAATAATAGATTCAGTAGCTCCTACTTCTGAACGCAAAAGCCAATAATCTGCTTTTGGGGCTGTTCCAACCATTTGCCCGCTTACATTTGCGGCCATGCAGGATAGCACACTCGATCCATGAGAAGCCATGGTTGTTGCGAAAACATCATTGCCCGGCTGAGCAAAATCACGATATCCTTTAATTTGATTATTCGCCCAAAGACTTTGAAAACAAGGCATCACATTAACCGAATTAAACCCGGCATCAATAACTGCAATCAGTATTCCCTCACCACTATAACCCAAATTGTGAAGATACTGTCCTTTCAACTGGCTAATCTGGTTATAGGCAGCACCATAATTATAAATATCTAAGGTTCCCTTTTTAGGAATCGGATCTATCCAGGAATTTATTGTTTCTGCTTCAAAATATGGTTTTTCAGATGATACGAGCGAATTCTGACTTTTCAGATTCTTTGCCAGAGGTTGAATATTTAAAATAAATGGCAACCCGGAAATTTCACTTATCATGGCAGCATTTGCTTCAATAACAATATTATTGAACCAGCGGGATCGCGTTAAAACTTTAGCCCCGGTATTGGTAACGTCAGTAATATATTGTTGGTTGACAGGAATATCTGACGCATCAAATGCAATTTTATATTTTAACCGACGATCAACAGCTTTATCTGATAGATAATCTAAGGGGTTTATCGAGGTTATTTTACCAACACCTTTATCGGTAAAATACAATACATAATTTGATAAACCAGCATCCTGAGCACTTAGAGTGGTGATGAAGATCAATGAGACTAACAGTAATACTAGTTTCTTCATGTGTAATTGAAATTTAGTGCAAATATAACGATCATCCTGTAGCTTTAGTTTATGTCTGTATTAATATAACTTATAGCATTCATAAAAATATGCAGCAAAGCTGTAAAGTCGCCAAAAATAAGTAGCAGAGTGAGATTTATTGATTAAACAAATAATCTATATACTTTGTTTTCCTTTTATAAATTGTTCCAATTCAAAACTTTACATCGCTGTGCTTTTCCTAGATAAATTATTCTTGAAAATACAATTATTATAATAATTTGAAAAAATTAATTGAAGCAGTATTTGAATATCTGATATAAAAAAATTTACACTTTGAGTTTCTGTGCATATGGGTAGTCTGGAAATGCTAACTTAAAAAAATGTAATTTTGCATTATTAATCTCTTGATTTTCCATGCGTATTGATATCATAACTATATTTCCTGAAATGTTCGAAGGGCCATTCAGCCACTCGATGGTCAAACGCGCACAATCAAAAGGCCTGGCGGAGATTCATATCCATAACCTTCGTGATTTTTCAGACAACAAACACCGTAAGGTGGACGACTATCCTTTTGGTGGCGGAGCAGGCATGGTTATGATGATTCAGCCTATTGCCGCCTGCATCGACAAATTAAAATCTAAAAGGAATTATGATGAGATTATTTTCATGACTCCAGACGGAACCCTTTTCGATCAGCCTATAGCCAATAAACTTTCAATGAGCGCCAATATTATATTAATGTGTGGCCATTATAAAGGAATTGACGAACGGCTTCGCGAACATTATTTTACCCGTGAAATATCCATCGGCAATTATGTGCTTACAGGCGGAGAACTAGCTGCGGCAGTTGTTACAGATGCAGTGATCCGATTGTTACCTGGAGTGCTGAGTGACGAAACATCTGCATTATCCGATTCATTCCAGGATAATTTATTATCACCACCTGTTTATACCAGGCCTGCCGAGTATAATAATTGGTTAGTTCCGGAAGTACTAACCTCTGGCAATGAGAAAGAAATTAAAAAATGGCAGTACGAGAAAGCTGTTGAACGAACCAGATCACGCCGGCCTGATATGATTTAATATGTAATTTAGTCATTTCCAGTATATAGATCATGAAAAGCTATTGCTAAACATCTAAATATTTTGTAATTTTGCCAACACAAACAATATAAAAAACATTATTATGGGATTATTAGACTCACTAAAAAAGCTTTTTGGAACAACAAAAGAAGTAACTTCAGTAAAAGCTGCTGAGTTAAAAGATGCAACAGTTGAAAAAGCTTCTGAACTGAAAGAGGCTACTGCTGCAAAAACTGCTGAGTTGAAAGACAAAGCTGCTCATGGGGTGGAAACAGCCAAGGAATACACCAAGGATGCAGTTGAAAAACTCGATGATGTTGTTGATAATATGAAAACCGCAGCAAAAGAAACAACTGATAAAGTTAAGGATTTTGGAGAACATGTGAAAGACAAGGCTGAAGATATAATTGAAAAACTCGATGATAAAGCTGCTGGTGCTGTTGACAAACTTGAAGCAAAAATCAGAAGTTCAATAGAGGAATCCCAGCCACCGGTTACTGAACCAATAGAGGAACAGGCAGTTGAAAAAGTTGAAACTGTTGCAGAAGAAAAAGCGTCAGAAATTGTTGAAGATGCTAAAGAACAATCTGAAGAAGAAAAGAAATAATAAAAAGCGAATACCCTTCTGTGAACTCAGGAAACTTATTTAATCATTTACAATTAATCCCCTTGGATTTTATCCCTGGGGATTTATTTTTAACACCTATAGCAAATTCATATTCTTGTCAATATCCTGAATCAAAGTTTCGGCATCTTCGAGTCCGACTGAAAACCTGATGAGCGTTGGAGGCAATGTACTATACAATCCAGGGCGAACAAATGTACATGAAGGAATGATCAACGATTCAAATCCGCCCCATGAAACAGCCATCCTCCAATATGTAAGGCTATTACAGAAAGATTCAATTGCTCCAGGTGTTGAGTCGACTTCAATTGTGAATAAGCCAGTCCCTTTTTTCATCTGAATTTTTGAAAGTTCATATTGATTATTTTCCGGCATCACCGGGTAATAAATCCGCGTGACTTTGGGTTGTGTTTTAAAATAGGCAATTATTTCCATGGCAACCCTGCTAACATGTTCCATTCTTACCGGTAATGTTCTCAATCCTCTTAAAACAAGCCATGCGTTAAAAGGGGATAATATTCCTCCGAGTGTAAGAAATTCATTGGCAAATATTTTTTCAATGAGTTCCTTAGAGCCACAGCATGCTCCGGCAACCACATCACTATGACCTCCCAGATATTTAGATGCAGTATGTACAACAAGGTCGATACCATGCTTTATGGGTTGCTGATATAATGGAGTTGAATAACTGTTATCGATAATCGTAATAATTCCATTTATCCTGGCAAATTCACCTACAGCCTTTAAATCCTGCAGTTCAAAGGTCCAGGAATTGGGGCTTTCGAGATAAATTACTGTTGTTTCAGGTCGGGCAGCTTCAATGATGGCTTCAATTGAACCTCCATCGACCATGGTAACTCTAACACCAAACCGGGGCAAAATATTGGTATTTAGCAACGTATTTGTCCAGGAATATGGATTCTGAACGCAAATTACATGATCGCCGGTTTTAACATTAGACAAAATTGCAGATGAAATAGCTGCCATTCCGCTCCCAAATACCAAAGCTTCGTCAGCGCCTTCAAGCGCAGCGAGTTTACGGCAAAGCAAATTTACTGTAGGATTATTTCCACGGGAATATAAAAGACTCTTTTTCTCATCTGAAATCGCAGTCCGGAATTGATCAACTGTTTTAAAATAAAAATTGCTGGTTTGATATATCGGAGGTGTTACAGAAGTAATTCCATCACTTTCATCTTCTCCGAGTATATTAATGATATAAGAAATATTCTGGATATCTTCGATCATAACGTATTTATTTACAATTGTTTATAATCATCTCTGAGCGATCAATTTTATCCTTACAAATATAAAATTATTTCATACATTTGCGGTCTGAGGCGTATTTACAGCTTATCAACATAAGATTGTTAAAAAAACCGGAACAAACTTTTTTTATATCAATTTTTTAGCGTAAATTTGCACTCATTTTTGAGAAAAACGCACATCTAATACATAAGCTAATGAGTAAGAAGGAGTTAATTCAGTACGTTGAAGATACTTTAGTAGTAAAGAATGAATTACCGGCATTTAAAGCCGGCGATACCATCACAGTTCACTATAAGATCAAAGAAGGTGAAAAGGAACGTATTCAGCTTTTCCAGGGTGTTGTTCTGCAGCGTTCAGGCGAAGGAGCTACTGAAACATTCACAATACGTAAGGTTTCGGGAACTATTGGTGTTGAAAGAATCATACCTGTTTGTTCACCATTTATAGATAAAATTGAAGTAAACAAACATGGTGCAGTTCGACGCGCCAGGATTTTCTATCTTCGTGATCTTAAGGGTAAAAAAGCCCGTATCAAAGAAAAACGCAAATAAGCTCTTTTTGAGTCAGATATATAAAACAGGTTGTTCCACAAGGACAGCCTTTTTTTGTTTCTGCTAATGCCGGAAGTTAGTTCAGAATTGAATCAATGCCATTAGAAATCAGAATTACCCGAAGGCAATATTATATTTTCACAATGAAATGCCTGCGGTACATGATACTAACTACCAACAACCAGAATCCTGTATACAAAATTGCTCCAAGTAGAGAAGCGTTTATGGGCGAAAGTCCAAATGACTGGTATTGAATAAACAGCCAGTCGTATAAGGAAATTTTAGAAGTTCCGGTATTAATCTGAATCATATTTATCACTCCAACACCTATTTCAGATCCAAAGTATGCAATGATTGCATTTGTCCCGAATGCAAGAAAAGGTGGAGCAAATTGCCGTATTCGTTTTATATCAGCAACCCAGTAAATGATTCCCAGCACAACCATAGCAAGTCCTGATGTGTAAAGCACATAAGAACTTGTCCAGAGTTGTTTGTTGATAGGAAAAAGTAAATCCCAAACCATTCCGCTTATAATCAGAATATTACCAAAGACAAGCAAATAAATAAGTTTATCGCTTTCATTTTTAGATTTTGTAAATGAATTGCCGGCAAGAACACCAATCAGTCCACTTACAATAGCCGGGAAAGTACTTAGGATGCCTTCAGGATCATACAATTTGGTATATTCCCAGACGTGTTTTCCAATTACCAATCTGTCGAGCCAGGCTGCCAGGTTTGTGGTTCGCCCGAGATTGGCAGGTCCAAAATCCGGAACAGGAACCAGGGTCATCAAAGCCCAATAGCCTAATAATATGGTTACTGAAACATACCATATCTTTTTTATATCCGAATAAATCAGGAAGAGTCCGCAAACCAGGTTTACTATTGCTATCCGTTGCAAGACTCCCGGAATACGGATGTTTGCCAGATCATTGAAAGGAAAGCTGTTTATTACCAGCCCAAGCAGGAATATAATTGCTGAACGCCTGAGAAGCTGCAAGACAAGTTTTTGTTTGGATGTGCCTTTTTGTAAACGTTTAGTAATTGAAAGCACAGCCGAAAAGCCCATGGCAAATATAAAAAACGGAAAAACCAGGTCTGTAGGAGTACATCCGTTCCATTCCGAATGAAGGAGCATTGGATAGGCATAACTCCAACTCCCGGGTGTATTCACAATTATCATTGCCATGATAGTAAGTCCCCTGAAAATATCAAGGGACACAATCCTGTTTCCAGAAGAATTCATAAGTATTGTGTTAAGTCAGAAACTGAAACTTTTTAGAAGTATTTATCAAAAATACATTTTCTATCCATCCAAACATCAGGAATTGCTTTACTTTTTTTAGCGCTCTGTTCATTACTAGTCCAAAATATTTATAGGATTGGTTATTTTTGAAAAGTAAAAACCTATATACCAACAACTTAAATTGAAACTGTTATAAAAATATAAATAACAGTTTTAATTGCGAAATTCTCCTAATTTTATAGCAGAATAAAAGACTTATTTTTATTTCTATAACTGTGTAACTAATTAATAAACAATATGCAGGAAGGGCTGATTCCAAATGTTTCCGTCGATTGTGTGGTTTTTGGATTTGACTTTACAAATTTGAATGTTTTGTTGATAGAAAGAAATATGACTATTGACGGGACTTCCTTTGCTGACCTTAAATTCCCCGGTGATTTAATGAGTTTAAATGAGGATCTGGACACTTCTGCAGCTCGTATTCTGAAAGAAAACACAGGGCTCAGCGATATCTACCTCAAACAATTTAAAAGTTTTGGTTCGCCCGACCGCCTGAAACGGCAACCTCGTGACCTGGAATGGCTTCGACAGATCGATCATCCGGAAGAACATGTAGTTACCATTGCATATTACTCTCTTATTAATATTTCGGAACAGCTCAGTTCTGAACTAATATTAAGTGATAATGCCAGTTGGTACCCGGTTAATGAAGTGAATGAGCTGGTAATGGACCATATGGATATTCTGAAAGATGCTCTTGAACATCTCAGGAATGAATTACTAAATAAACCTATCGGGTTTGAGCTTTTACCCGAAAAGTTCACTCTTTCACAAATGCAAAAAGTTTATGAAGTAATTCTGGGCACAAATTTCGACAAACGCAACTTCAGGAAAAAAATTCTGAGTATGAAGTACCTGATACCTCTCAACGAAAAACAAGTTGGGGTTGCGCATAAGCCCGCCCGGCTTTATATCTTTAGCCGTGGAATATATGAGAAAACGAAAAAGGATAATTTTGATTTTTCGGTGTAGATCAGAAGATAGAAAATGGTTAATGGTTAATGGTTAATGGAAAATGGAAAATGGAAAATGGAAAATGGTACCATAATATTAGCTTTTAGCTATTTGCATAAATAATTCCTATTTTCTATTCACTTATAATTTACATAAAGTAACATTAACTAATTTCCAATATTTTTAACGTTTTTCCACGAAAAGTGAATGAATCGCCTTTCTTCAGATCTTTCATTGCTGTTACGAGGGGGACTATTGGTGATACTATGTAAAATGTACCTTCATCAATTTCAAGTTTACCAATACCTAATAAAATATAAAGCGTTTGCGTATTAAGTTTTACCAATGCCCCGGATTCAACATTGGAACATATACTTTCCGGATTTATTTGTCTTAAAAAACGCAATTCTTCTTCAACCACTGCTTGTTGCTGAGCAAGCATATCACGTCTTCGCATCATTTGAGCCCTGAATGAATCATACCTGTCCCGTGGAGCACCGTACTCATTAGCACTTTGCTGGGCATCATTCATGGCGGCAAGAGTGCTAGCCTGTGATTCTTCCTTGATTTCGATACACTTTGCGAGTAACGTCTCTTTTACTTTGATATTCAGTGACATATTCATTTTTTTGTATCCGATTTACGGATGTTTTGTATTGTAAAGATAAATCTTTTCAGATATGTTATATTTGCATGATTAAAAACCTATTTGTTTTTTAAAGAAAACGTCATAATTCATTCAAGCAGTTATGCTGATATTTTCCAGGCCATTAACTGATCCTTACTTCAACCTAGCTGCCGAGGAGTATTTTGTAAAGTATGCAACGGAAGATTTGTGCATGATATGGACAAATGAACGATCCGTTATTATAGGCAAACATCAGAATGCTTATGCGGAAATTAACTACCCGTATGTTCGTGGAAATCAAATACCTGTTATAAGACGAATCAGTGGCGGCGGAGCTGTTTACCACGATAAAGGTAACATTAATTTTACATTCATAAAAAAAACAAATAAAGCTAACCAGGTTGACTTTGAACGGTTTACATCAATAATTGTAAATTTTATGCTAAGCCTTGGTATTGGAGTTAATATAAATAAGAGAAACAGCCTTTTTGTCGGAAATCAAAAATTTTCAGGTCATGCCGAGCATGTATTCCATGACAGGGTCCTTCATCATGGAACCATCCTTTTTAATACTGACCTTGATACGTTGCAAAATTGTTTATCCATGGTAAAAGAATATCATGGAAAAGCCATGGCATCAGTCCGGAGCGATGTAGGAAATATTGCTCCTCTCCTATCCGAACACATTGACATTCATAAATTTATCAATAAATTGATTGCATGGCTGATTGATTTTTATCCCGGGAGTAAATCGTACGAATTGCAGTCTTATGAAAAAGATGCCATTCAACATTTGTCAGAAACAAAGTATAAAACCTGGGAGTGGAATTTTGGCTATTCGCCCGCCTATTCGTTTGTTGTTCGAATTCCGATGCATATAGGCTTTATACCTATAAATGTTAACGTTAAAAATGGAAAACTTATTCAGGTTGATTTACCATCGGGCGGCCTGACCAACCCACAGGTTCAGGTTTTAAATAATCTGAACGGCATATTGCATAAAGAAGAAGAAATTGATAAATTTGTTAAAAATAACCTTTCCAGACTTGAACTTGCTGGTATTAATATTGTTTATTTTGCAGAAGCATTTTTTCAATAATAATTGCTGCTTCAATCTTTAACAAAAACTGATAGAATCTAAAAAAAAAGATATGCAACCACAGGAAATTTTTGACCGGCTCTGGTCTGATTACATTACCCAGAATCCTGAAGCAAAAAAAGTATATGACAGTTTTACGGCAGAAGGCGAGAAAGTGGAGAACGACCATATTGCCTTTCGTACTTTTTTTGATACGAGGATTAATGTAGATGTGCTTGCCCGGCCTTTTCTGGAAGCAGGTTATGTACAGAAAGGATACTACATTTTTGAGGATAAACATTTGACTGCCAAGCATTACGAGCATAAATCACTTACGAATGCACCACGGGTTTTCATTAGCCAATTGATGACGGATCATTTCAGTCCGAAGCTGCAATCTGTTGTTCAACAGTGTGCTGCCCGTGTGCCTGATGAACTTGTTTTTGGCAATGACCTGGTTTTTTCCGGTAATGTCTGGGGGCCACCATCCTTCGAAACCTACGAAATGTTGCGAAAAGAGTCAGAATATGCAGCCTGGCTTTATGTCTATGGATTTGTCACCAATCATTTTACAGTAAGTATCAACTCGCTTAAGAAATATAATACTATACAGAAAGTCAACCAATTCGTTAAAGACAAAGGATTTCAATTAAACAGTTCAGGAGGGGAAATAAAAGGAACGCCTGAGGAATTGCTTGAACAGTCCAGCACCAGAGCCGGATTTCTTCCAGTTGATTTCGTTGAAGGCACATTTGAGGTTCCATCGTGCTATTATGAGTTTGCGATCAGGTATCCGGATACCGATGGCAAATTATATTCAGGGTTTATCGCTAAATCGGCTGATAAAATATTTGAAAGCACTGATTTTTATAAAAAATAAAGAATTTATTTGCTCAACAGTTGAAAGGCAGAAAAGTCTGAGAAAGACGATCTGCCTTTTATTTATTTATACAATAGTGTGAAATACAGCAATTTATTCCCACTCTTAAAATATAACGTTCTCATTATTTCGTTGGTTAAGCTCTGCTTGACAATGCATCCAAAAACTGCCAACAATTTCGTACTTTTGGATGCAAATTGGTTGAACTAATGAAATACTCTTTAAAATTACTTATCATTCTCACTGTAAGCTGTTTAGGTTTAACAATAGTCCAGGCACAAAAGTACAATTCGTTTGCAGGTGTACGCATTGGGTTTGCATTGCCCATGGGCCAGTTCGCCTCACATGATTTTGATAAAGGAGGATACGCCTTATTGGGAAAGAGTATCGGAGGAGAAGCAGCATGGTTTATTACTCCAAAGCTAGGATTCGGAATGGATGTTTCATTCAAATCCTTTGGATTTGCATCAGGATATTATTCTGATGACTATGCTCAGAATGATCCTTCGATGAAATCAGTGGATTTATTATCCGGGCCTTATATTGTCAGGACTTTTATGGGCGGAGCCTATTATAAAGTGAACATAACTAAAAAGTTTTACTCCTCTCTTAAACTAATGGGAGGCATGTACAGTGCAATTGCGCCTGATCAGTTTTACGGAGTGGTTGATAACATGTTTCAACAAAAGATCTTTTTCTGGAAAACTGGTTCTTTGGACCGTACTTTCGGCATGCTGACCGGGGCATCATTGGAGTACCATATCTACGAACATGTAAGTCTTTTATTGCAGGCTGATT
This sequence comes from uncultured Bacteroidales bacterium, assembly GCA_963802185.1. Taxonomy (GTDB): domain Bacteria; phylum Bacteroidota; class Bacteroidia; order Bacteroidales; family UBA4417; genus UBA4417. Next base: position 878,680 of record CAWDHU010000026.1, on the reverse strand, counting down.
TCAGCTATGCAAAGCCAGTATTCGTTTATTATAAAGGGACTGAACTGTATACCGTTGAAATGCCAATGCCCATTTTTCAATTGATGCCAGGAATTAACATTCATTTTTAAATTGTAACAATACTACGCATGAAAAATATCAAGAAACACTATCATATAAAAGCTTCGGCTGAAGATATTTATACAGCTTTAACCAACCCGCTTACTATTGAAATCTGGAGTGGCGCAACAGCTGTAATGGAACCAGTTGCAGGGACTGAATTTTCATTGTGGGATGGCGAAATTTCTGGATTAAACGTCGAAATTGAACCCGGAAAGAAGATAGTACAGGAATGGTATTTCGAAGACGAAGAAGGAATTCCCAATGAACACAAATCAATTGTAACTATTAAGTTGCATGATGAAGGAAATTCCACTGATGTGGAATTACTCCATATTAACATTCCCGATGAGGCATTCGACAATATAGTTGACGGTTGGGATCGTTATTATTTTAAGCCCTTAAAAGAACTGGTAGAAGAATAAGATGGAAGCAAAGATAATCCCACACAACAAACTCAGCGAACTTAAATCGTCATTAAAGGGAGAAGTTTATGTTGACGAATACACTCGTCTTATCTATGCGACCGATGCTTCTGCCTACCGCCAGATGCCTCAGTTAGTGGTGCGTCCGGCTGATTTAGACGATCTAAAGGCACTGATCTCGTTTGCCCGAAATATCAAAACTTCACTAATTCCACGTGCTGCCGGCACATCTCTTGCCGGCCAGGTAGTAGGCGGAGGAATTGTTGCCGATATTTCAAAACATTTTAACCAGGTTCTGGAGATCAATGTCGAAGAGCATTGGGTTCGAGTACAACCAGGAGTAGTTCTTGATGAATTAAATAAAATCCTTGAACCAACAGGGCTTTTCTTTGGTCCTGAAACTTCTACATCTAACCGTTGCATGATGGGAGGAATGGTTGGAAATAACTCATGCGGTTCACATTCATTGGTTTACGGAAGCACACGCGATCATACTCTCGAAGTCAAAGCTCTATTAAGTGATGGTTCAGAAGTAGTTTTCGGCAAACTCTCTAAATCCGAATTTAAATATAAGTGTTCCATCGAATCTCTTGAAGGAAAGATTTACAGGAACATCCTCAGTATTCTTGGAAATAAAGAAAACCAGGATGAAATCAGGTCGCAATTTCCCGATAAGTCTATTCATCGCAGAAATACTGGCTATGCAATTGATTTACTGCTAGAAAGCGAGCCATTTACCGGATCCAATGAAGAGTTTAACTTCTGTAAATTAATTGCAGGCTCCGAAGGCACTTTATGCTTTATCACCGAAATAAAACTAAACCTGGATCCCCTTCCTCCAAAAGAAAAAGCATTGATCTGTGTTCATTGTAATTCCCTTGATGAAGCTTTTAAAGGAAATATCATTGCACTGAAGCACGGCCCGGTGGCCATCGAGTTGATGGACCATGTGATACTTGAGCAAACCAAAGCCAATATTTCGCAACGTAAAAACCGTTTTTTTATACAGGGAGATCCGGCTGCAATGTTGCTTATCGAACTTGCTGAAAAAACAAAAGAAGAGATTGACAGAAAGGCAGACTTAGTTATAAATGATTTGAAGGAGGCTGGTTATGGTTATCATTTCCCTCTTGTTTATAACCAGGATGTTAATAAAGTTTGGGCATTGCGCAAAGCTGGATTAGGCGTTTTGTCTAATTTGCCTGGTGATGCGAAACCAGTAGCCGTTATTGAAGATACCGCGGTAAATCCATTGGTATTGCCTGAATATATGAATGACTTCAGGCAGATGCTTGTTGGGCTGAACCTTGAGTGCGTTTATTATGCTCACATTGCTACCGGCGAATTGCATCTTCGGCCTGTTCTCAATCTGAAGGATCCGAAAGATGTTGAATTATTTCATACAGTCGCACTCGAGACTGCCAAACTGGTTAAAAAGTATCGTGGATCATTGAGTGGTGAACATGGTGATGGTCGCCTGAGAGGTGAATTTATCCCGATGATGATCGGGGAGAAAAACTATGCCTTGCTCGAAAGTATTAAAGAAACGTGGGATCCGGAAGGAATATTTAATCCGGGTAAGATTACCCGCACTCCCCGAATGAACAGCAGCTTGCGTTACGATTCAGTCAAAGTTGTTAAAGAGCCTGAAACCATTTTCGACTTTTCAGGAACGCAAGGAATACTGCATGCTGCCGAACAATGCAATGGTTCGGCTGATTGCCGGAAAAGCGCTGTGATAGGTGGCACTATGTGCCCCAGCTACATGGCAACAAAGGATGAAAATTCAACCACACGTGCCAGGGCAAATATTCTGCGTGAATTCCTGACAAACTCCGAAAAAAAGAATCGTTTCGATCACAAAGAGATTTATAAGGTTATGGATCTGTGCCTGTCGTGCAAAGGCTGTAAAAGCGAATGCCCCAGCAATGTAGATATGGCAAGATACAAAGCTGAATTTCTTCAACACTGGCACGATGCCAATGGAATTCCATTACGCACCCGGATCATTGCCAATATATCGGTACTGAACAAACTCGGGATGATTGTTCCTTCCGTATTTAACTTCTTTGTTACCAACACCTTTACTTCAGGTTTGATGAAAAAGACTCTGGGATTTGCTCCAAAGCGCACTATTCCAACTCTTTATAAAATAACTTTGCGTAATTGGGTAAAGAAACTCTCTTCTGCACAAAACCTTGAAATAAAAGGCAAAGTATATTTGTTTGCTGATGAATTCACAGATGTTAATGATGTGGAAATCGGGATCAAAGCTGTTATGCTTCTTAATAAACTTGGATATCAGGTCGAAATCCCTGACCATGTTGAAAGTGGAAGGGCTTACTTATCGAAAGGGATGGTTCGAAAAGCTCAAAAACTGGCAAAAATAAATGTCACAAAACTTCACTCTTCTGTTAGTGAACAAACTCCCTTAATCGGCATAGAGCCTTCAGCAATATTGAGCTTCCGCGATGAATACCCTGATCTTGTAGGTGATGCGCTAAAAGCAGATGCGCTTAAAATGGCAACCCATTGCCTGGTGTTTGATGAATTTATTATGCGTGAAGTTGAAAAAGGCAATATCCAAAAATCACAATTTGCAGAGTCCAAACAACATATTCGTCTGCATGGGCATTGCCATCAGAAAGCGCTTGCCTCAACAGGACCTACCAAAGAAATGTTATCCTTACCGGTAAATTATACCATCGATGAAATTAAGTCGGGCTGTTGCGGAATGGCAGGTTCTTTTGGCTACGAAAAAGAGCATTATGAAGTATCAATGAAAGTGGGCGAACTGGTATTGTTGCCCGAGGTACGTAAAACACCTGAGCATACAATTATTTCCGCTCCGGGCACCAGTTGCCGGCACCAGATAAAAGATGGGACAGGGCGCACTGCAGTGCATCCTATCGAAGTATTGTATGATGCACTTCTCAAATAAGGTTACAGAACATGAGCAGCAAATATAGCCCTTTGAAGGTTTTCAGATATTGTCCAAAATGTGGCAGTCCGGGATTTACCCCCGATTCTGAAAAATCATTGAAGTGCAAAAGCTGTGATTTCAGGTATTATATTAACATGAGTGCTTCGGTGGCAGCCATTATCAAAAACGAAAAGGGTGAAATTCTTTTTACTATCCGAAAACATAATCCGGCTTCGGGAATGCTTGATCTGCCTGGCGGATTTGTTGATTTGGGAGAAACGGCAGAAAATGCAACTATCAGAGAGATAAAAGAGGAATTAAACCTGAATATAAATAAAATAGATTTTGCAGGTACTTTTACCAATAAGTACATATACGGAGCTGTTGAATACCAGACTCTTGACCTTGTTTTTAATTGCACTGTTGAGTCCTTCGAAAATCTGCAGGTTGCGGATGATGTTTCGGGATATGTTTTCAGGAACCCGCATACTGTTCTTCAAGAAGAGATTGGATTGAATTCGATCAGGGAAATTGTTGTCTTAGCAGCTTTACAACATTAATTGCTATATATCTTACTAATGCTTCAATCCGGAGCTACATTTGTCAAACCATAAAGAGATGCAATCTTTTCATGGTTTGAGATACTGTTATATGGTGATTAATGGATATCTTTACAGTAAATGCTTATTAACTTCCAGTAATATGAGAATTCAAACGTTACTTTCATTCGGATCGTTAGCTCTAGTAATTGCTCTCAGTTCTTGTTCAGGTGATCAAAATAAATCTGAAAAGTCAATTCCGGTATCTTACTTTGAAAATCCGGAACAAGGGATTCAGACCGGAGGAGTTAAAATGATCCCAATCCAGACTCCGAAAGGAACATTTAATGTCTGGACTAAACGGTTCGGCAACAATCCGAAAATTAAGGTTTTATTATTGAATGGAGGGCCGGGAGCCACCCATGAATATTTTGAATGTTTCGAAAATTTTTTACCAAAGGAAGGCATCGAATTTATTTACTACGATCAGCTAGCCTGCGGAAATTCGGACAATCCAAACGATACTTCTCTATACGATTTGGATCGATATGTTGAAGAAGTGGAACAAATCAGGCAGGCATTGAACCTTGATAAAAGTAATTTCTTCCTGCTCGGGCACTCGTGGGGAGGAATCCTGGCTATGCAATATTCCCTGAAATACCAGGATAATATAAAAGGACTGATCATTTCAAATATGATGGCTAGTTGTCCTGAATATGGAAAATATGCCGACGAAGTACTTGCCAAGCAAATGGATCCCCTGGTATTGGCAAAAATCAGAAAGATTGAAAGAGAAGGCGATTTCCAGAATCCTGAATACATGGAATTGTTACTGCCAAATTATTACTCAAAACACCTTTTACGTTTAGCTGAATGGCCCGAGCCTGTGGCCCGTTCACTAAGCAAAACAAACAACGATTTATATACTATTATGCAGGGTCCAAGTGAGTTCGGTATCAGGGGGAAACTGGTGGATTGGGATGTAAGCAAACAGCTAAAAGATATGCATGTGCCGACACTTGTTATAGGTGCAACCTTCGACACTATGGACCCGAAATACATGAAATGGATGAGCACACAAATTCCTGGTGCGCAATTCTTACTCTGCGATAACGGCAGCCATATGTGTATGTATGACGACCAGCAGAAGTATATGAACGGCCTTATAAAATTCCTAAAAGCTTATAATTGAATTTGGAACAGCCACCTGAACATCTAATCCGGTTTATCACCGGACACAACTTTTGCCTTAGGCTCTTGGATGCAGTCTTGTTGTTGGTCTGTATTAAGCTAAGCTTCCGGAATGAATGTGCCAAAATCAGAAACTTGTATTGTAGGCTTAATTTTCTTTTAGGAGAGAATTATCGTTTTGGGATTAATCCTATATAAATAACGTTGCTTTGCTTCCACAGGATCTGCGTCTTTTGCAATATAAATGGTAGTCTTGTGATCAATTTCAACTGCCTGTAGTTTTCCTACATCAGGAGAGTCATAATTATTATGTTTTTTTTCACTCATAACCTTAACGGTATTCTTTAGATGAAATTCACTGAAAATCAGTCGGTAAAGGTACGCTTTTATGTTGGACAAACCTATTTAATATTATTTTGATTTGCCAGGAAATCATTTTTTTTGATTCTAAAAAGCTTTTTAAAAATCAAGTCCTACATTTTTTTGTCTGATTTATTGATCCCTTCTCCCGGTATTATTCATATGTAGATTTATTTATAACTTAAATCGAAATTTCCTGTAATGCATTTTTTCTTTTTGATTAATTTTTTCTTTTTGAAAAGTTTGATGATAATTAGTCAAAATATTTAAAAGTAACTGTCTTAATTTGAGGTAGCTTATTTTTCGGTCTAAAAACAGAGCTAAAAATCTTTATCCTATCTTTGCCTTTTTACTAAATTCAGTCGAATTCTATATCAAAACAAGAATAAGACATTAAAAAAGCTACCATGAAAAAGATTGATACACTTTTACTTTATCTTCTGTTTTTACTTCCAATCTCCGGATTTTCACAAACTCTTGATCAGAAAGTGGAAAATATTTTTTCGCAAATGTCGATGCAACAAAAAATAGATCAGCTGATTAACAATGGATTTATGACTACCCCGGCAAACGCCAGCCCGGAAATTCCAGGTTTTGTGATGGCCGATGGACCTCATGGCTACCGATTTGGCGATGCAACTGCTTTTCCTGTAGGAATATCAATGACCGCAACCTGGGATAAAGACTTATGGTACCGTATCGGGAGGGCAATGGGCCAGGAATTCAGAGGCTATGGTGCTGGCGTGCAGCTCGGCCCTTGTATTGACTTATGCAGAGACCCTCGTAACGGGCGTAGCGCCGAAACTGCCGGGGAAGATCCATATCTGGCCAGCCGTGTTGGTGAAAATATCATTCAGGGTATACAGAGTACACCTGTGCTTGCTACCGTAAAACATTACAATTGTGTTAACCGGCAGAATAACAGGTCTAATAACAACGAAATAGTCTCAGAAGAACGACTCATGGATCACTATGGATTAAACTTCCGCAGGGCCATCCAGGAAGGTGGGGCTTTCACATTAATGAGTACTTACGATATCGTAAACAATATCCACGCATCGGATAATAAGTTCTTACTCGATACCATTTTACGCCAGCGCTGGGGCTTTCCTTTCTTCATTATGTCAGACTGGGGTTCTATTATAAGTTCAAAAATGGCAATCCAGGCTACCAACGATGTTTGTATGGGTGCCGATAATTATAAAAACGACCTGGCAAATTTACTCTCTGCGGGGTCAATTAGCTATGAAGATGTCGCCACTGCCGCCAGAAACGTTCTGAAAACCAAATTTATGACCGGAATGATGGATTATTACCCTATGGGAAATAACCTTGACGTAAATAGTAAAGAACATCAACAAATTGCATACGAAGCCGCTCAAAAAACCATTGTGCTGTTAAAAAATACGGACAATATTCTTCCTATAGATAAAACGGCAAATAAAACAATAGCGCTGATTGGACCAAGCGCCAATAAAGCACAACTCGATGGTTTCGGAAGTTCCTGGGTAAATCCTCCTTACCGTGTTTCGCCCAGACAGGGAATAGAAGCTAAAATCGGAGCAACTAATATTTCTTACACAATGGGATGTCCTATAAGAGCAAATGACACCTCGGGTTTTGCTGCTGCGCGGACACTAGCTATGATTTCGGATTATGTAGTATTTATTGGAGGTCTGGACAGTACCATGGAAGGTGAAGGGTATGACATTGGTGGTGACAGGAAAAACCTCAAAGTTGAGCTGCCCGACCAACAACAGAAATTAATAAGCGAACTTGCTAAAGTTAACCCTAACATCATCGTTGTTCTCGAAAGTGGCGGAATATGTGCTGTTCCTTCCTGTATCAACGATATCAAAGGATTTCTATATGCATTTTACCCCGGTATGGAAGGTGGAAATGCCATTGCAGATGTGTTGTTTGGCGATTACAACCCCGGAGGAAAACTTCCTGTTACTATGCCAGCCAATAATGCCCAGATGCCTGTATGGAATGATAATTTTAACGACGACTACAACTGTGGATACCGCTATTATGATGAACTGGGTTTAACGCCCCAATATACTTTTGGATTCGGACTGAGTTACACAACTTTTGAATACAGCAACCTTCAACTTTCGTCAGCCGATGTTCAACTCGGTGATGATCTTACAGTAAGTGTTGACGTTACTAATACAGGATCACGTGATGGCGACGAAGTTGTCCAGCTATATTTGTCTGATCTGGCAGCAAGCATTTGGGTTCCCAAAAAAGAACTTAAAGGTTTTGAACGCGTTAACCTGAAAGCCGCAGAGACAAAAACCCTGACTTTTACCATTACAAGCGAAGACTATTATCTTTTTGATGTAAATACAGATAAATATATTGTTGAGACTGGTAATTATAAAGTTAGTGTCGGAGGTTCTTCCGACAATCTTCCGTTATCAGCGACCTACAATTTAATTAATGGCACGCTTAAACCTGATTTAAGAATTATTAATATTTACAGTATCCCCAGGTACCCGGTAGCCGGCGAAAAAGTTACCTTCCTTGCTACTGTCAAAAACTACGGGACGACGGCTACATCTGCAGGAACGCCACTCAAAGTCGATTTTAAAGTAAATGATGCTGATGCCACCTGGTCGGTTACGAATAATAAATCAATTCCGTCCGGAGGAATGCTTATGATTTGTGCTAATGGCGGCCCGGATGGGAACAACACATGGCTTGCATCCAATACTGGTTCTTATACAATTACTGCTATTGCCGATCCTGACAACACCATTGATGAACACAACGAAATCAACAATTCGAAAACTGCCTCTGTAACAGTATCAGACCTTCCTCAACCTAACATCTGTTTAAACAAACCTGTTTGGGTAAGTTCTGTCGAAAAGGCAGGATTAGAAGGTAATTATGCTGTTGATGGATTTGAGTCAACCCGATGGGCTTCAGGATTTAACGATAACCAATGGATTATTGTTAACCTTCAGAAAAAATACAATATTAACAGGATTGAATTATCATGGGAAGCCGCTTACGCAAAAGAATTTTATGTGCTTTGCGGTAACGACACCACGATATTAAGCGATACTGTTGCTCATATTACCAATGGCAATGGTGGGTCTTTTTTCTGGGATACAAACGTAGATTCGGCGCAGTACATCAAAATTTATTGTGTAAAAAGAGGTACTGAATATGGTAATTCCCTGTATGAAATCCGTGCTTTTGGCAAATCAGCAAATACAACCGGCATAAACTATGTTTCAAAGCTAAATAACATTCATATCTACCCGAATCCTGCGTCAGACAATATAAATGTGACATTGCCGGAAGCGGAGCAATGTATTGTTTCTATCTTCGACATCAACGGGAAACTTGTTCAGCAGGAAAAACATGATACTAAAACAATTCAGCTCAATATCAAACCTCTTGGTAAAGGGGTGTATTACTTCCGGACTGAACTGAGATCAGGGGTTCTTACCGAAAAATTTATTAAGTTTTAAATTTTCGGAAACCTGGCAAAATGAATAACAGATCATACAACTGTTTATTCAAGTTCTTCCAGGTGATGTGACTTTGTTTCGCCCGAATCTTCAAAAACAATAACTGAATTGGCAGGATTATTCAACCATTTAGCGTTCCTGAGTTTATCAAAACTTATTGAACCGGTGATGTACTTCCGGCTTTGGCTGTTATACGTTTCGTCAACAGCAATAAAATCCCGTTGATCGATATCATTCATATTTTCACAGCTTACATACACCCGCAACACATGATCATTCGAAATACAATAATCAACCCCGGTATGAAGTTTTTTGTATTCGTATTTGTAACCATAGCGGAGAGCTGCAATATCGCTCAGCACAGCTGATGAAGTTGGATACCGGCCTGCACCTTTTCCATAAATAAACTGTTCATCTGCGAGCCTGGTGCCGATTACAACCCCATTAAACTCAAATCGTACATTAAAAAGCTGGCTTCTCGGTCCAACGAAAGTTGGCAAAACATAAGCAGCAACATCAGTATGATTTACCCGGTTTGCACGGGCAACGAGTTTTATGCTTAAACCCTTTTCTTTTGCATATACGCTGTCGGCCGGATGCAGTTGGGTAATACCTTTGCACATTATATCTCCGGGTGCTGATACTATTCCATATGCATGATTCAGGATAATAGTCAGTTTATTAGCCGCGTCCGTTCCCTGCACATCTAGCGTGGGATCGCTTTCGGCGAAACCAAGTTCCTGTGCAAGTTTAAGAGCATCATCATATGCCATTCCATCTTCATTCATCCTTGTCAGAATATAATTGGTGCTTCCGTTGATAATGCCTGTTACTGAGTTAAGCATATCATTATCGTAGTATTCCTCCAGGTTGCGTATAACCGGGATACTACCACATACAGCGGCTTCATACAAAAGTGAAGTTTTATTATCAACCTGTAACTGAAGCAATTCAGCCAGGTGAGCAGCGATCATTTTTTTATTTGCACTAACAACTGCCTTTCCACTACCCAGCGAAGTCGAAACAATATGCCAGGCAGCTTCCGCATCGTCAATCAGCTCAACCACTACGTTGATTTCTGAATCATTCAACAACAAATCTGCATCTGTGGTAAATAATTCAGCAGGAGCATTACGCTTTTTATCAGGATGTTTTATACAAATCCTTTTAATTTCGGCCTGCAGAGTCGGAGTTTGCTTCAAAACCCGGTAAATCCCCTCTCCTACTACTCCAAACCCAAAAAGGCCAATGATTAATTTCTTATCGTATGTCATGTAAGTGTTTTTATACTTTATTTACTTGATTGAAATGGGTAGCTGGAAGCCAGAAGTTGGAAGCTGGAAGTCGAAAATATACAATAAGATAGATGAAATTCAGGCTTTTCTGTTTCCCTATTTTCTATTTTCTATTTTCCATTTTCACCTTACCATCTATCTTTTTTAACCCCTGACTTTCTCAAATGCCTGTTTCAAATCGCTTATCAGGTCATCGGCATGCTCAATACCGCATGAAAGCCTTATCAGGGATTCATTAATGCCTGAGGAGAGGCGTTTTTCAAGTGGAACTGATTTATGCGTCATTTGCGAAGGCTGACTAAGCAGACTTTTTACTCCTCCAAGGCTTTCGGCTAACACAAAATATTTTGTTGATGTAATAAAAGCCTGGGCAGCTTCCTGGGTATCGTTCTTTAGGGAAAACGAAACCATTCCCCCGAAAAGACCGTTCTGCTGTTTTTTAGCAATTTCATGGTTTTTGTGTGATGGCAATCCCGGATAGTTAACATGGTCCACATCAGGATGAGAAGCCAGGAAGTCAGCTACTTTGACAGCATTTTCACATTGGCGTTCCACCCGTAAGGCGAGAGTCTGGATACCACGTATAACCAGCCAGCAGTCCTGTGGACCAAGCACTCCGCCTGATGAATTCTGAATGAATTTAATTTCTTCTGCCAGTTTTTCGCTGTTTACCACAACCAGTCCGGCCAGCAGATCCGAATGCCCGCCCAGGTATTTGGTTGCACTGTGCATTACATAATCAGCACCCAGTTCAATTGGATTCTGAGCAATCGGCGAAGCAAATGTATTGTCAACAACAACTAAAGCACCCACCTTGTGAGCAAGTTCAGCAATGGCTTTAATATCCGATATTTTCAGTGTTGGGTTAGTTGGCGATTCGAGCCAGACCAATTTCGTGTTTTCATTCAGAAATTCAATGATATTTGAAGCATCAGTGGTATCGACATAATGAATTTTAATACCGAATTTCTGATATATAAGTGAAAAAAGCCTGTATGCTCCGCCATAAATATCATCAACAGCAACTATTTCGTCACCTGATTTCAATGTTTTAACAATGGAATCGATAGCTGCCAGACCTGATGCAAAAGCAAAACCGGCAACACCACCTTCAAGTTCAGCAATGATTTTCTCAAGGGCGGAACGCGTTGGATTATTGGTACGTGCGTATACGAAACCGCGATTTACATCGGGAGCTTCCTGCACATAGGTAGCAGTTTGATAAATAGGTACCGAAATAGAACCGGTTAATTCGTCAACCGGAATAGAATGAATAATCTGGGTGAGTTTGTTCATGGTATGTGATATTTATTGATTAACAATTTCATGATCACTTACCCGAAAAGGCTACCGGAAAGAGCAAAAAAAAGCTCTTCCGATAAGTCAGAAGAGCTTTGAAGATATAGTGGATACGATATCGCAAAACTAATTCCAATCTTATCTATCCGCCAATGGCGGGTGGATGTGGCACCTTGTCCAATAAAAAATCCGGACAGGTTGTCAAGGCTTCAAAGGTCCATTTCCCTCAGCCTTTCTTGATAAGTGATTGTTATGAAGAACTTTTGCAAAAGTAAATAGATTTTTAATACAAATGAAAAAGTGAAATAAATTTTAAACTTTTTTGGCTTTTAAAAAGATTGTAGAATAATAGTCTATAACATTTTTTAAGAAAGAATGATTTGCCGAACTTGAACTTATTACTGCTGATATTGTTTAACCGTTATTTAAAATTCTTAAACGTGAAACGACTTACTTTTCTTTTTTTAGCTTTACTTTTAGTAACGGGTTGCAAAAGCAACACAACAAAAATCTCAAATCAAATGGATATATCCGCAAACGGAATTAAAACAGATACAGCAACTTTTGCAGCAGGATGCTTCTGGTGTGTAGAGGCAGTTTTTCAGGAACTAAAAGGAGTACTTTCGGTAACTTCGGGATATACAGGAGGAAAAATAAAAAATCCTTCTTATAATGAAGTTTGTTCAGGACTTACCGGCCATGCTGAAGCTTGCCAGATAGTATACGATCCTACAGTGATCACTTACGACGAATTGCTTGAAGCATTTTGGGCCAGCCACGACCCGACTACACTTAATCGCCAGGGTGCCGACCAGGGAACACAATACAGGTCTGCCATCTTTTATCATAATGAGCAACAGAAACAACTTGCTGAAGCCTACAAGGACAAACTGAATTCCGAGAAGGCATTTGATAAGCCCATTGTAACTGAAATCAGTCCGGCCGGAGCTTTTTACAAAGCTGAAGATTATCACCAGAACTATTTCAGTGAAAATGGAAATGCGCCGTATTGCACATATGTTATTGCTCCCAAACTTGAAAAATTCAGGAAAGTATTTAAAGATAAGCTGAAATAAGCTTTCTGAATTTTTTAATTTTAATATTTTCTGCACACGCTGGACTTGTAGTATTTTAATTCATTTCATACTATTGATTCGTGATACTTTTTATCTTTACAGGTAAAACAAGATTCATGAAGCATGAAAATTATAATGCCCGGATTTTATTTGAAATTTTGCTTGTTGCTATTTTATTTCTAACCGCCTGTAACGATAAGGTTCTGCCCTCATTTCTGGCAGGAACCTATACCGGCAAAGAACGGATAATTATCAGGTATGATAAAGACGGTCAATATATCTACAGGGACGATGTCGTGATGGTAAGCCTGTTTATAGATAGTTTGGGACATGTAGCCGGAATGGTTGGAGAAGCGGAACTTGAGGATTGTAATGTCACAAAAAACCGGGGCTGGATTGGACAACAGTTAGGTATCAGGACCGATTTTCTGATCAGTGGCATGCTCAGAGGAAATACTTTTAATAAGGATACAATTGCCGAGAAAGACGTCAGCATTCCATTTAATATTGAGAATAATGAATTGAAAGGCAGCTTGCTTCTGACTACAAAAGGACAAAGTTTTCCATTGATCAGTACCCTGATATTGAAGAAGATATAAAGGAATAAACCTTAAAATGCTCAGGAGAGAGAAAATATCAATAAAATTCAAGTATAAAGCTAAAAACATCATTCAATGCCACATAAATTAGTAATATTTCTACTTTCCTTTTTATTACTCCAGGTGGGTTTCGCACAGAATAGCAATAGTGAAAATTCTGCCGAAGGTAAGCTTACTATATTATATACCAATGACTTACATTCACATCTAGAACCATTTACAATTGGCTGGATAAGTGAATCCCGAAAAATTGGTGGCTTTGCTAACATAGCTACGATTGTTAAAAACGAAAAAAAAGAAAACCCGAATACACTGTATTTTGATGCAGGCGATTTTTTTACAGGTCCTAGTTTCTGTTCATTAACAAAAGGTGAAGCTATCATTGACGTTATGAATAATATCCCTATCGACGCTGCCTGCATCGGGAACCATGAATTTGATTATGGCTGGCAAAACATGATTGATCAATTTACAAAAGCTAAGTTCCCGATACTAAATTGCAATATCTTCATCCAAAACTCTGACAAATTAGTCTGGAATAATCCTTACCTCATTTTAAACAAGAACGGTATAAAAATAGGGGTAATCGGTTTACATGGAAAATTTGCTTTTTACGATACGGTTGCCGATCTTATGATGCAAGGGATTGAGGCACGAGATGAAGAAGTCTATTTACAGAAATACATCGACTTGCTTAGCCCTAAGGTGGATATTATTGTTTTACTTGTTCACGAAGGAATCCCCGGCCGGCAATCATCGCAAGGAAGTGATGATATAGCCCGGAATCTGCAAAAAGATTTTGAACTCGCACAAAAAGTGAAAGGGATTGATATATTAATAACCGGGCATGCCCACCAGGGAACGCCACAGCCATTGATTTCGAACGGAACTATTATTGTTTCAACCGATGCATTAGGAATAGAAGTCGGAAAATTGGAAATACAATACGATAAAGATCAGGATAAAATAATACATTTTACTAATTCGCTTGATTTTGTGTTTGATGATGAAATTGTGGATGATAGCGCTACCAGCCAGGCTATTAGAAAGTGGAATACAGAGCTCAATGAAATTATAAATAAAAAAATTTGCACAATATCGCAACCGCTTACCAGATCGTATGGTGAAGAGTCATTTTTAGGGAATATGGTTACTGATGCAATGCTTCAGGCCTATCCATCCAATGATTTTGCGATAACCAATAGTGGCGGCCTTCGTGAAGACATCTCAGGTCCTGGTGTTACAATAGGAGATTTAATTTCAGCCTTTCCATTTCCAAATACGGTTGTTGAAATTCAGATAAAAGGCACAGATATCAGAGGCTTATTTGAACATGCTGCTTCTCAAACCAACGGCGTATTACAGGCTTCAAAAGCTGTTGAAATGATCTACAATGATACTTTACCCATTGGAAGCCGGGTTGTATCTTGCAAAATTAAAGGTGTAGCCCTTGCCGATGATAAAACATATAAAGTTTTGACAAACAATTTTTTAGCCGAAGGAGGCGACGGATTTCTTTCGTTTAAAAATGCTATGAGCAAAAGGGATACTCACGTTGAAATTCTGCAAACTATGATTCAATACATGAAAACCTTTGAAGTTTATTCACCAAGATTATACGGCAGGATTGTTAAGGCAAACAAGTAACATAACCTTTGGTAATGTTAAATAATTAAGTAATATTGGCCGTATATACTTTGTCATATGAGTACGTCAATTCTTTAATTTGTTTTTCAAGTCTTATCTAATTTCCAGTCACTGTAAATCAAAAACAATGAAGAAATTATCCATTTTACTTTTAATCGTTATCCTCTTTGGTTGTAAGAATAGCCAGGATAAGAATCAAACTATCCAGGATGAGAACACTTTCTGGAGTCTCAAATATTCGGAAGCAACCGATATAAAATATGGAGATGCAGAAGAACAAAAACTAGATATTTATAGCCACGGCCAATGGATAGGTGAACCATACTATTGGAAACCGGATACAGTAGTTCATAAGACCCTTGTCTATATTCATGGTGGAGGATGGCTTGGCGGAACAAAAAACCAGATCACTCCATTTATTATTCCATACCTGCAAAAAGGATGGAATGTTGTAACATTGGAATACCGTGTTGGAAAAGGTACTGCGCCGCTTGCTGTGGATGATTGCATGAAAGCGGTCCAATGGATTTCACGGCATGCAAAAAACTTTAATATTGATACTGAGCATGTTGTGATTTCGGGCGAATCTGCCGGAGGGCACCTTGCACTGATTACCGGATTGCTTAACAGTATTCCGGGCAGCCACAAATACTATTCAGGTGATAGCCTGAAAATCAAAGCAATAGTAAATTGGTTCGGTATTACTGACATTGCCGGGGTCGATAATTTCTACAAAAAGCAAAACCAGGAATCAAATTACGCAAGCATCTGGGTAGGAAATCCAAAAAGAATGGACTCCATTTCAAATGCATTTTCACCGGTTAAAAGAATTACATCTTCAACTCCACCGGTTATCTCAATTCATGGCAAAAAAGATTCAGTTGTTCCTTACGAACAGGCTGTAACTTTACATGAATTACTGAACAAAGCGGGTATTAAAAATGAACTGGTTTCCATCGATGATGGAAAGCATCTTGGATTTACTGACAAAGAATACCAGGGTATTTATACCAAGATTTTTAAGTTCCTTGAGCAACTGAAATGATCGGTAAACTATCAGGAATAGTATCAATTAAAAAATCAGATTCTTTCTTCCTGTCTTCGATAACAATACATGTGTATCTTCGATGGTAACCAAACAACCATAGCGCATGTTTTCGAGGTGAGGTTTTATAATTTCAAAATAAGCATCAATTTTGACGCTTTCATCTATTATTTCAACTACTACAGGGAGTTTATCGTTAGTTTCCCAGAATTTGGCTGAATGCACAACGCTGCTGCTGCCATATCCCATAACTCCTTTAAGCACAGTAGCTCCTGCTATTCCGCTTCGCCTGGCAGCATATACAAGCATTTCGTAAACAGGTGTATGCTTTAGTTTATCAGTTGAACTGGTATAAATTCTTAAAATTTTTACATTATCGCTGGTTTTCATAATCAAAGTATTTTAATGAGCATAATTCCTAAAAATGCAGCAAGTAATCCGATAAAAATACTGCTTCCTGTATATAAGAAAAAGTTAAAGTATTCAGCATCCCTGAGCATAGCAATATTTTCAGCAGTAAAAGCCGAAAAAGTAGTAAACCCGCCACAGAATCCAACGGTGAGAAATAACCGCCAATCAGAAGAAATAAAATTGCCTTTTTCTGCTATCCCATAAATAATCCCGATTAATAAACTCCCCAGGATATTCACAGTAAATGTTCCGTATGGAAAACTGGATGGAAAAACAGCTGCAAAGTAACGCGAAGTAAGGAATCGCGATACTGTTCCCAAAAAACCACCTGCACCTGCAAGCATTATTAATTTAAACATAAGCCAGTACTAATTTCTGCTAGGAATCCAGAACTATCAATAGAAGATATTTTATAGTTACTCCTGCTTTTGCTCCAAAATTAAGTTTTTTATTGAAACGGCTTATTTATTGCAATGTATTTTTATAAACCTGGTATATTTACAGGTATATTAAAAAGAAAGAGGCATAAACCGGATACCGGCAACGCCTCTTTTCTCAACTTAGATAAAAAATTATACTTTTAATCGATCATTGTGAGACAATGCTCAATACTTTTCCAGGTGCGCTCAATATCATGGTCGAGACCAACGCTGAAACGCACCAGCCCGGGTGAAAGGCCCATATCGTGTTGTACATCTTCGGGAACTTCGCTGGATGTACTTTTGCCTGAATTACTGAATAATGTCTTAAAATAACCAAGGCTAACAGCCAAATATCCAACATCATGCATTTCCATCAGTTCCATAAAGCGCGATGCTTTTTCACTGGTACCCATTTCAATTGAAAGCATCCCTCCAAATCCAAAATCAGGATTCATGATACGCTTAAAAGTCTCATGGCCTTTATGTTCAGATAAGCCGGGATAACTGATCTGTAACCCAGCTGCTTTCATTTTAATTGCAAGATACATTGCATTTTTACTATGCTGTTGCATTCGTATATGTAGCGTATGAAGATTTTTCAATATGCTCGACGAACGTAATGGATCAAGTGCCGGTCCCAAAAGCATAGCTGTCCCATTGTTTACATCAATAAGAGAACCAATAAACTCATGCGATCCGCATATGGCGCCGGCAACACAATCGTTCTTACCATTGATAAATTTTGTCATAGAGTAAACCACTATATGAGCGCCCAAAGCAGCAGGCTGCAAAATCATCGGAGTGAAAGTGTTATCGACTATGAGTTTTATATTGTGCCCATTAGCAATTTCTGCCAGGGCAGGAATATCAGCTATCTGAAGCATCGGGTTGGTCATTGATTCTGTATAGATAATCTTTGTTTCAGGCGTAATTGCTTTACGAACTGCATCAAGATCAGTAATATCTACAAAAGTAGTTTTGATATTAAATTTAGGCAGGTAGTTCTGCATGAAAGCGAAAGTACCACCATAAGAGGATACACTGGCTACAATATGATCGCCTGCGCTGCAAATCTGCAAAATAGCAGAGGTAATTGCAGCCATACCTGAAGCCGTAACCCAGCCTTCTTCAGTGCCTTCCATTGCCGCTAAAACATCAGCAAGGTATTTATTGCTTGGATTCCAATGTCGCGAGTACAGGAAACAACCCTCAGCTTCACCATGAAATGTATCGGACATGGTTTTGGCCTGTAGAAATGTATATGTTGCTGAATCGGTGATCGATGGATTAACATCACCAAACTCACCAAATTGTTTCATTTCAAAAATTGCGCGTGAAGGATCGTGTTTCATAGAACTATTTTTTTGTGAAATTACTGATTATTGCTATGTTGAGTATAATAATTTTATAGTTTTCGGAGTCTGTTTTCTGGTTCAGTTTGAAAAGCATTTTGAGTACAGTATCAGAAGTCACAATTCCACTTGTTTTTACCAATGCAAAACTACCATATGTTTCAATATTCATTACTATTTATAACATTATGAAACTAATATTACAATAATATTTTAATTTTGAATTTTATTTGAACAATTAACTTTCATATTTAACTAATCCTAACCCAATCATGGAGTCAAACTTTCATCTTGATGCACTCGACAAACGGATTGTCGAACAATTAATGACAGATGCCCGCATGTCGTATGTGGAGGTAGCCCGGCATTGCAAGGTCACTCATACCGCTGTTCATCAGCGAATCCGCAAAATGAAGGATGCCGGCATCATCTCCGGATCACAATTGGTTTTTAACCACAAAAGCATGGGGTACCTGACGTGTGCCTTTATCGGAATACAGGTAAATCTTACTTCGACAAGCACTCACAACGAAGTTTTCAGGAAAATTCAGAAAATCCCTGAAATTGTTGAATGCCATCATATTTCGGGCAAATACTCCTTGCTGATCAAAATCATTACCCGTAACAATGAGCACCTGAAACAGGTAATTGTTGAACAAATACAAGCCATTCCTGAGATTTCATTTACCGAAACTTTTATTTCGTTGCAGGAAGGATTTTCGAGGCAGTTACCCATAGGCTGAACTTTCTGCATTTAACATTGATTTCTGAAACAATTCATCATACGTAGGATTCATATCGATTTACTATCTATCAAATGAGTCTTTGAAAAAGTTATTCAAAATATTATACAATCTCTCCATTATAAGTAAAACAATCATTATCAGATACTTAAATATATTTAGCCTGAATTATTTATTTTCGTACTTTTGCAAAAAAAAATACTAACCAATAAATTATTCAAATGAAGAAATTTTTAATCCTGGTACAGGTAATCGGCCTTACCTTTTTGATGGCCTGTAATTCAGGTGGTATAGGTAGTAAAGGTGGCAGCGCTGATCAGCCTTATGGTGAGAAAAGCGGTATTGTAACATACAAACCTATGGATATGATGGGTGTTAAAGTTACCCAGACCTTGTATTTTGATGATTACGGTAAAAAAGAGATGCGCGAAACTATGGTTGAAGGGAATATGATGGGCATGGATATGCGCCAGCATACTGTTGATATCAGAGACGGAAATGTAGTATATCATTATGAAATCGAAAATGTTTCAGGCGGACAGGATAGAGCTACAAAAAATGCATATAAGTCAATACTTACTCCGGAAATGTTTGAACAAATGAACGTTTCATCATTAAGTGCTGCCCTTAAAACCAAACTCAATTATAAAGACGAAGGCAAAGAAACTGTTGCCGGTACCGAAGGTGTTAAGTATTCTATCGCTCCCGACAGTGCTAACTTAGAAAATCGTATTACCGGAGTCCATTTTAAAAACATTCCGATTAAAATTTCGATGGGCCAGATGGAAATCATTGCAGAAAAAATAGATTTAGGGGCTAAAATACCAGCCGAAAAATTTAAAGTACCTGAAGGCTATACCATTATGGATCAACCTTCACAGGAAATGCCACAATCGCAAACTGAACCTCCTGCACAGTCAGAGGAAGAATAATATTTTCTTATCTATAGATTGCAAAACAGCCTGCAAATTGCAGGCTGTTTGTATTATTTCCCCATTGGAAGCACTTTAATCTGTTAACAACTTATAACAAAATCAAGGAAACAAAAAGCCGAATTACTTTGTTTTGTGTAAGATTTTCAAAAGAAAACAGGTAAAATCCGGTTAAAAATGGTAATTTTGCCGCTCATTTTAAAATTCACTACATATGAATTATGATGTTATTGTAATTGGCAGCGGTCCAGGAGGTTATGTAGCAGCCATCAGGGCAGCACAACTTGGATTAAAAACAGCAGTTGTTGAAAAATCTGAACTGGGCGGCGTCTGCCTTAACTGGGGTTGTATCCCAACCAAAGCCTTGCTTAAAAGTGCCCAGGTGTACAATTATCTGAAACATGCATCCGATTATGGAATAACATTTGAAGGAACTGCTACTGCTGATCTTGCTGAAATGGTAAAAAGAAGCCGTGGCGTTGCTGATGGCATGAGTAAAGGAATTCAGTTTCTGCTTAAAAAAAATAAAGTCGATCATATACAAGGTTTCGGGAAAATTAAGCCTGGTAAAAAAGTGGATGTTACAGATTCAGAAAGCAAAACAACAGAATTTACGGCATCGCATATTATTATAGCAACCGGAGCCCGCTCCCGTGAACTTCCTAACCTGAAACAGGACGGCAAACATATTATCGGTTATCGTGAAGCAATGACTCTGACAACTAAACCTAAGAGCATGGTTGTTGTTGGTTCAGGTGCTATCGGATCTGAGTTTGCACATTTCTACAACAGTATTGGTGTAGAGGTTACTCTTGTTGAATTTCTGCCAAATGTTGTTCCCATTGAAGACGAAGATGTATCAAAACAACTTGAACGCAGCTTTAAAAAAGCAGGCATGAAAGTCATGACTTCCTCAACAGTTGAATCAGTTGAAATTAGCGGCGGTAAATGCAAAGTAAGCATTAAAACCCCTAAAGCAACTGAAATTGTAGAATGTGATATTGTACTTTCAGCAGTTGGTATTGCAACTAACCTTGAAGGAATCGGGCTCGAAGAAACCGGTATTAAAACCGAAAAAGGCAAAGTACTTGTTGATGGATTTTACCGTACAAACGTTGATGGATACTATGCCATCGGCGATATTGTAAGTGGTCCTGCACTGGCTCATGTTGCTTCGCACGAAGGAATTACATGTGTTGAAAAAATTGCCGGTATGCATGTGGAAGCCATTGATTATGGTAACATACCTGGTTGTACCTACACTTCTCCTGAAATTGCTTCTGTCGGCATGACTGAAAAGGCTGCAAAAGAAGCAGGTTACGAAATCAAAGTCGGCAAATTCCCTTTCACTGCATCGGGCAGGGCTAGTGCTGCAGGCGCAAAAGAAGGTTTTGTAAAAGTTATATTCGATGCAAAATACGGAGAATGGCTTGGTGCACATTTAATTGGTGAAAACGTTACAGAGTTAATAGCCGAAGTGGTTGTTGCCCGTAAACTTGAAACTACAGGTCATGAAATAATTAAATCAGTTCATCCACATCCAACTATGAGTGAAGCCGTTATGGAAGCTGTTGCTGCTGCTTATGGTGAAGTGATTCATATTTAAGCAGGAAGTTAGAAGACCGAAGTCAGAAGACAGAAGAACTTTACTTCAATAACCCTAAAACCCAAAGCCTAAAGCCTAAGCCCTTAAACTACATGGAACTATTAAAAACTTCAATTCCTGAAGTAATAATTATTAAGCCTGATGTATATGGCGACGATCGTGGTTATTTTTTCGAATCATTTCATGCTGAGAAATTTGCAGCATACGGAATTGAAGAGCCTTTTGTTCAGGATAACGAATCAAAATCGCAGAAAAATGTATTAAGGGGTCTTCACTATCAACTCGAACCTTTTGCTCAGGGTAAACTGGTAAGAGTTATACAGGGAGCTGTTCTTGATATCGCAGTTGATATAAGGCGTGACTCCCCCACTTTTGGCAAGTGGGTTTCGATGAAACTCACCGGAGAAAATAAGTGGATATGCTGGATACCGAAAGGCTTCGCACATGGATTTGTATCACTTGAAGACAATACAATTTTCACTTACAAATGTTCGGGTGTTTACAACAAGGCCTCCGAAGCCAGTATTCGCTGGAATGACCCTGAATTGAATATTGAATGGGGAATTACAAATCCCTTGCTATCGGAAAAAGATATACTTGCACCTTTATTCAAAGATGCCAGGTTATTTTGACACCAACGCTTGCCATCACCAGTGGTTAAAATAGCCACCGGCCTAATTAAACAATCTTAAATGAGTAAAAGAATCATATTTATATTTGCACTTCTTGCTTTTGCGGCTTTCGAAGGTTTCTACTATACCAGGAATAAGGCAAAGTCAGCATCAGATATTGATTACCAGAAAGCATTTCAGCACAGCAATAAAATCTTCTCGCTTGTATTACCTGATAAAGCTGAATTTGCCGGAGAAGAAGCTCCGCTAGGCTTGTATTATGTGCGCGAAGGACTTGATCGTGAGTTGATGGTTAATACCTATTGGCATTCTTCAACCTTACTCATGCTTAAAAAATCGAACCGGTATTTCCATATCATTGTTCCCATTCTTAAAAAGAACAATATCCCGGAAGATTTTAAATATCTGGCATTAATTGAAAGTGGGCTTGCCAATGTTCAGTCACCGGCAGGTGCCGCAGGATTCTGGCAGTTTATTCCTGGTACAGCCAAACATTACGGCCTCGAAATATCAGAGCAGATTGATGAAAGATACCATCTTGAGAAAGCAACTGAAGCTGCATGTAAGCTTCTGAGAGGCTCTTATAATAAATTTGGAAGCTGGACACTGGCTGCTGCTGCTTACAATGTTGGCGAAGGCCGGATTGCAAAAGAACTTGAACGACAGAATTCAAGCAATTATTACGATCTGTACCTGCCTGATGAAACCATGAGGTATGTTTACAGGATTATTGCATTGAAATTATTGTATGAACATCCTACTGAATATGGATACTACATTCGCAAAAAAGATCTTTATCCTCCTATTCCAACCTACACTATTTCAATAGATTCGAGTATTAATAAACTGCCGTTGTTTGCGCAAAAAATGAATATCAATTATCGCTTGCTCAAAGAGTTTAATCCATGGTTAAGAAGCGATAAGCTTACCAATCCTGGGAAGAAAACATATATTCTTACACTCCCGAAGAAAGGCTTTGAAGAGTTTGATAAATTGCTGGCCGAAATTGATGATGCCGAACAGATTTTTAACGACACTATTACTACCAGTAAGCTGCCTAAATAGGTATGATTATTTTTTAATGGAATCAACTTCCAAATACGTATGAATCAGGGCAGCATTAATCCTTTACCGGTTGAAGAACCGGAAACCACACACCAGGACTATCTTGAAGTATATGGTGCACGGGTACATAACCTTAAGAATATTGACGTTATTATACCCCGCGACAAATTAGTTGTTATAACCGGCTTGAGCGGAAGTGGAAAATCGTCCCTTGCTTTCGATACTATTTATGCTGAAGGTCAGCGCCGTTATATGGAAACATTTTCGGCCTACGCACGCCAGTTTATGGGCGATATCGAGCGTCCGGATGTTGACAAAATAACCGGTTTAAGCCCTGTAATTTCCATTGAACAGAAAACTACCAACCGGAATCCAAGGTCTACTGTTGGTACCATTACAGAAATTTATGATTTCCTGCGTCTACTCTATGCAAGAGCCGGCGAAGCTTTTTCATTTGTTTCGGGGCAGAAAATGGTCAGGTATACTGACAATCAGATTATTGATCTGATACTTTCAACTTATTCTGAAAAAACTATCTATATCCTTGCGCCATTGGTGCGTGCCCGGAAAGGACATTATCGTGAACTGTTCGAGCAAATCCGCAAACAAGGTTTTCTGAAAGTCCGTGTTGATGGTGAGGTGAGCGAAATCAGTTTCGGAATGCAAGTAGACAGGTATAAGATACATGATATAGAGGCTGTTATCGACACAATTAAAGTAAATGAAAAATCGCTGACACGCCTAACTTCTTCCATCCAAACTGCACTGCGCCAGGGAAAAGGCGCCTTAATGGCGATGGAAATCATATCAAAAGATGCGCGTTTTTACAGCCGTCTGCTGATGGATCCTGAAACAGGAATAGCTTATGACGAACCTGAACCTAACAGTTTTTCGTACAATTCACCGTATGGTTATTGTCCACGATGCAAAGGACTTGGATATATTTCAGAGATTGACCTGGTTAAAGTTATTCCCGACACTTCAAAAAGCATCAGGAAAGGGGGTATTGCCCCGGTTGGCGAATATAAACCTACATGGATTTTCAGGCAACTGGAAGCGATTTCACATAAATATCATTTTACGCTCGACACGCCTTTATCCGATATTCCCGATGCAGCCATCGAAACCATCTTATATGGTTCAGAGGAAGTCATTAAGGTTAAAAACGAATACCTGGGAGTAACATCCTCGTATTCACTCAATTTCGAAGGCATTGTTCAACATATTCTTAACCAGAATGAAGCCGGCAATCCCGAAGGATTGAAGCGCTGGGCCGAAGGGTTTATGAATTCAGTTGAATGTCCTGAATGCAATGGCTCGAGGCTGAAAAAAGAATCGTTGTTTTACAAGATTAACGAAAAAAATATTGCCGAGCTTTCGAGAATGGACCTGGTGAACCTTTCCGAATGGTTCAGCAACCTGGAACCAAAACTGGAAGAAAAGCAAAAACTAATTGCACACGAGATTATCCGTGAAATTCAAAGTCGCTTGTCGTTTCTCCTGAATGTGGGACTCGATTATCTATCACTTAACCGATCTTCCGGAAGCTTGTCGGGAGGCGAATCACAACGGATACGGCTCGCAACACAAATAGGCTCGCAACTGGTTGGTGTTTTGTATATACTTGATGAACCCAGCATCGGGCTTCATCAGCGAGACAATCACAGGCTGATTGCGTCATTGAAAAACCTCAGGGATACAGGAAATTCTGTAATTGTTGTTGAGCATGACCAGGATATGATACTGGCAGCTGATCATGTTATTGATATGGGACCAGGAGCCGGAACCCATGGCGGGCATGTTGTAGGCCAGGGTTCACCTAAAGATTTGCAGGACTGTAAAAGCATCACCTGCCAATACCTTTCAGGGAAGAAAAAAATTGCACTACCTCTGAAACGCAGAGCTCTTGAAAATGGTTTTCTAACACTCTGCGGCGCAACAGGCAATAATCTGAAAAATGTCGATCTGAAACTTCCATTAGGTGTTTTTACCTGCATTACCGGTGTTTCCGGAAGTGGCAAATCGACTCTTATCAATGAAACCCTGTATCCGATATTGAGTAAATATTTCTACCGATCGGAGCACAAACCCCTGCCCTATCATAGTATCGACGGGCTTAAACTGATTGATAAAGTAATTGAAATCGACCAGTCGCCCATTGGCCGGACACCACGTTCAAATCCTGCCACCTATACAGGCGTATTCGACGAAATCCGAAAATTATTTTCTTCATTGCCCGAATCGAAAATCAGGGGTTATAAGCCTGGTCGTTTTTCATTTAATGTAAAAGGGGGTCGGTGCGAAACATGCCAGGGAGCAGGCATCAGGGTGATAGAAATGAATTTTCTTCCTGATGTTCATGTGCCCTGCGAAGTTTGTGAAGGTAAGCGATATAACCGCGAAACACTCGAAGTACGCTTTAAAGGCAAATCCATTACCGATGTGCTGGATATGACCATTGAACATGCTGTTGAATTCTTTGAAAATATACCATTCATACTTCAAAAGATCAGCACATTAAACCAGGTCGGACTTGGATATATTACGTTAGGTCAGCGGTCAACAACCTTATCAGGTGGTGAAGCACAAAGAGTGAAACTGGCCACGGAACTTTCGAAACGCGATACCGGCCGCACACTATACATCCTGGATGAACCCACAACAGGACTTCACTTTGAAGATGTAAATATACTTCTGAATGTATTGAACAAACTGGTTGAGCGTGGCAATACTGTTCTTGTGATAGAGCATAACCTTGAAGTTATTAAGGTAGCTGATTATGTGATCGATCTGGGTCCCGAAGGAGGCGAACGAGGTGGACAAATTATTGCTGAAGGTACTCCTGAACAACTTGCTGAGAATAAAAACAGTTACACAGCTCAATATTTAAAAGAAGTTATTGGTTAAATAGGAATTAGAAAAATAGAAAATAGAAAAATAGGGAAAAATAGTTTTGTTTTTAAGGTTTAACCTGTATTGAAGCAACCCATATTTTCCAGGTAATCTGTAAGCAGGACCTTTATTATTGAAATTACAAATCAGACCATTGTTTATTAATTAATATGTATTTGCTATTAAACATATGCGTTGAATAAGGGGAAAAATGCTTTTCAAATTAAACCAAGTGCCATTATGAACAACACAATAACTATAACCTGTGTAAACTCAGGTAATACACGAGAGATCAGCAAAGGAACTTCTCTGTATGATGTGATCAAAGACTTTGACGTAAAAATGGGGAATCCTATTCTAGGTGCTTTGGTTAACAATGTATTGGAAGAATTAACTTTTCTTGTTTTTCACCCGGTTAACATACAGTTTATTGATATTACGCACCCTGATGGCATGAGGATGTATGTGAGGGGGCTCTCATTTGTCCTTTACAAATCTATAAATGAGCTTTTCCCGGCTTCGCATCTACGCATTGATCATTCTGTTTCTAAAGGTATTTATTGTAATGTAACAATACCTGATTACGAATTGACACCCCAGGATGTAATCGCTATTAAACTCAGAATGCAGGAGATTGTGGACGCCGACCTCCCTTTTATCCGTATGGAAGAAGAAACCGTAGAAGTTATCCGGAAATTTGAAGCCCAGGGCCTGACAGATAAAATCAATCTGTTAAAGCACAGAGGTCAAAATTACTCGAGCTATTACAAATTGGATGGGCATATTGATGCTTTTTACGGTTATATGGTTCCCTCAACCGGTTATTTAAAAGTTTTCGATCTGAATAAATATTTTAATGGAATTCTCCTTCAAATTCCGAAGGCAGATAACCCATCAAAAGTTGCAGAACTTATCATCCAGAATAAGCTTTTCGAAATCTTCCAGGAATTTTCGCAATGGCTTAAAATCCTGGATGTACCTAATATCAGTGATCTGAATAATTCCTGCTCAAATGGAAAATCGGAAGTCCTTATTAAAGTCGCGGAAGCTTTACAGGAAAAGAAAATCGGTCAAATAGCAGATAATATCCTATCCAGAAACAACCAGGTTAAGATCATTCTGATAAGCGGCCCCTCATCGAGCGGCAAGACTACTTTTGCAAAACGATTGGCTATCCATCTGATTGTTAACGGGATGAAGCCTTTGAATTTATCACTCGACAATTATTTTGTAGATCGCGATAAAACTCCCCTTGATGAAAATGGCAATCATGATTATGAAGCTGTTGAAGCGTTGGATATCAGTTTGTTCAATGAAAATTTATTGGCACTTTTAAATGGCGAAAAAATAGAAACACCTAAATTCTCATTTGAAACCGGTACACGTTTTTATGATGGAGAAACCTTGCATATGCAGCCTGAAAATGTGCTGATTATTGAAGGTATTCATGGTTTAAATCCGCGACTCACCAACTCAATTCCGGATGAAACTAAGTTTAAGATTTATGTTTCTGCCCTGGCTGCTATAAATATAGACGATCATAACCGAATTAGCACCACCGATAACCGTTTGGTCCGTAGAATTGTACGAGACTACCGTTATCGCAAATATTCAGCGAGGGATACAATTTCCCGCTGGCCAAGTGTACGTAAAGGAGAAGAGAAACATATTTTCCCTTTCCAGGAAGAAGCCGACACTATGTTCAATTCAGCCTTGCTTTACGAACTTGCTGTATTAAAACCATATGCGGAACCCATACTGCTCGAAGTTCAGCCCAATCAGCCGGAATATTCAGAAGCCACTAGATTACTGGGATTCTTCAGATACCTGAAACCACTGAAACCAACAGAAATTCCGCCAACATCCATTTTGAGGGAATTTTTAGGGGGAAGTAGCTTTAACTATTGATCACCTGGCAAAACCACTTTTATTTACCTGATGGATTTATAAAAATTTCATTTCAGTATTTTGGACAAGATATTAGTTTACTATCTTATCTCGTTTAACTTGCTTTTATTCTTATTTTTGTCAGATAAACAGCTGAATTTATGTTGATAGTATCTGGTTTGCAGCAAGGCTAAGCAACTGCTCATCCCGACAAGCACATATTCAATTGCAGGATATTGCAAGCAAATCAGCTTAAAACATTATAAAAATGGGAAATAAAACGGAGTTGTCACCAGAACAACGTGAAGAACTAATCAGTGTATTAAAAGCCCGTTTTGAGAAAAACATGAATCGCCATAATGGTCTTGAATGGGTTAAGATACAAGCAAAGCTGGATGTGGCAGTTGGCGGAGAAAAACTGTGGTCGCTCAATGAAATGGAAAGAACCGGGGGTGAACCGGATGTTGTTGGTTTTGATAACATAACAGGCGAATATGTGTTTTACGATTGTTCAGCAGAAAGCCCTAAAGGCCGCAGAAGTTTTTGTTACGACCGTGAAGCACTGGAGTCGAGGAAAGAATATAAACCAGAAAATAATGCTATTGATATGGCTGCTGAAATGGGCATTGAACTTTTAACGGAAGAACAATACCGGGAGTTGCAGCAACTTGGAAATTTCGATACGAAAACATCGAGCTGGGTTAAAACACCTTCTGAGATTAGAAAACTCGGAGGGGCAATCTATTGCGATCGTCGCTACAACCATGTTTTCGTGTATCACAACGGTGCAGAATCTTATTATGCTGCCAGGGGGTTCCGCGGCTCGCTAAGGGTCTGAATTTTGTACAAACTGCTTAATCTGAATTTGAGAACAGATTACCTGAAAAAGAATTTGCTGGTTGAATTATGAGAAATGACGCGTGAATTACCTCACTACCCTAAAACTTCATAAACTGATTTAAATTAATTTCATAATTTATTTACTCTTTCTTTATGGATAAACTAGCTGGATTTTTGGTTCCATTAACAGTATATATATTTATTTTTATTCTGAATGCTCTTATGCCCGGTCGCTGGGTTACAGGCTATGTCACGAGGCCCGGTACCACTGAGAAACTAAGATACAGGCTAAATGGACTCCTGGTACTAGTTACCGTTGTTTTGGTTTGGGCACTGATATGCTATTCCGGCGTTTTAAGCTGGGATTGGCTATACCTGTACAGATGGTATAGTCTTTCAGGAGCCATTGCTTTCGGGCTGGTGTTTTCACTTGCTATCGTATTGCCATATCCTGCCGTAAAAAAATCATTTTTAGCTGATTTCTTTTTTGGCAGACTGGAGAATCCGCAGCTTTGGGGCGGCAGGATTGACGCAAAAATGTGGTTGTACCTGGTTGGAGCCATTATGCTGGAATTAAATATTCTGAGTTTTGCGGCTCATCATTACATCCTTTATGGTGCCGCGGCTTCCACAGGAATTTTTCTTTCTACAGCTGTGCTCACTTTTTTCCTGATTGACTATCTCACTTTTGAAGAAGTTCACCTTTATACCTATGATTTTTTTGCTGAAAGAGTAGGTTTTAAATTAGGCTGGGGATGTATTGCCTTCTATCCTTACTTTTATTCCATCCCTTTATGGTCAACTGTTGATTTGCCAGCTGCTCAAACGCCCATTTACTTATTGGTTCTTTATGTTATAATATTCTTTTCAGGCTGGAGCCTGGCACGTGGAGCGAATATGCAGAAATACTTTTTCAAAAAAGACCCCAAAAGGATTTTCCTGGGCATAACGCCCGAAACCATTACTGACGGCAATAAAACTTTGTTGGTGAATGGATTCTGGGGATTAAGCCGTCATATAAATTATTTAGGCGAAATACTAATGGCAACCGGTATTGTGCTTTGCGTGGGACATCCTTCCTTACTCTGTCCCTGGCTTTATCCATTATATTATGTAGCCCTTTTATTCCCCCGCCAGATGGCGGATGATAAGCGATGTGCAAGAAAATACGGAGAGTTGTGGGAAAAGTATATTAATAAAGTTCCTTACAGAATTATCCCTTATATATATTAGAAAAGAAGATTAGCTACCATTATTAAAATTACAAACGATACATCTTTCGGGTGGTATCGCCCATAATATTAATGGCCATTTTTCGGGGCATGATCTTTTGCATAATAAAACTTGCAACTTTATTGCCAGTGCCTGTAATAAATGACGGCTGTTTCCCCAAATGCTTAAAACACTCACTTGCAACTTCTTCAGGTCGAAGCACCCGCGGAGCAAAAAAACCATTTTTTTCAGGATTGGTATCAATATAATTTTGCGTAGAAGTTGCGCCTGCGCAACAGGCAATCACATCCACTCCCCTGTTTTTCCATTCGTACCACAGGCTTTCGGCCAATACACGGTTAAAAGCCTTGGTTGATGCATATGCAGCTAGAAATCCACTCCCCTGGAAACCTGCCAGCGAAGCCATTAAAACAATTGCTCCTTTTCCTTTTTGAAGCATTGATTCTCCGAAAATCTGCACCATGTTCATCGGCGTAACCATATTAGCCAGCGCAATTTGATTGTTGCGCTCAAGACTGTTTTTTTCAAACGGACCTATAAAAGAAAGAGCCGCATTGTACACCAGCAGGTTAATTTCTTTTCCCTGCAGTTCTTCTTTGAGATGTATTGCAGCATTTGATTCAGCCAGGTCGCAGCAGATGCAACTTACATTTACCAGGTATTTACTCCTAAGTAATGCGGCCAGTTTATCCAATGGTTCCTTTCGCCTGGCAACAAGTACCAGATCCATCCCTGATTTCGCCAGAAAAGTGGCAAATGCAGCCCCAATTCCCTCAGAAGCACCAGCCACTAATGCCAGCTGGCCATATTTTTGTGCTAATGACATACTTGGTTTTTTAATAGAATTAATAGTTAAACGACTGTATATATTCTAGTTGTTATTCTGCAAACCTGAGAAATCCTGGCTTCAATTAATACCCAAATTACAAACTCCATATTTCAAAAAGAATTACATTGGTGGTCTTGGTCTTGAAATTTGGATTTTGGGACTTGGAACTTTAAAGCTGAAATCATCTGCATATCACCAATTTTCCTGAAACAACAACTTTATTTGTTTGAACTGTAACTAAGTAAACACCATTTATTAATCCGTATGCATCAAATACCATTGGAAAATTTATATCCGGATATTTCCTGATAATTTTTCCATCTATGCCCTGGATAACAAGCATTTCCGCATGTATATCCAAATCACTTTTAAAAGTAATGGAAACCTGTTCTGAAGCCGGATTTGGAGTTATGACCAGCTTAGAAACCGGACTTGAAACTGTTTGATGAATGCCTAATGTATTTTCCGGTTTCCCGAAAAACAACCCCAAACCACCGGAATAATTGCCTGCCAGCATATCGGTCAAGGTATCATTATTCAGATTGCCAATTGCAACGCCGCTGCGCCATCCTTCTTTGATGCCAGGCGAGGTTCCCAGCAACCGGAAATTACCACCCAGGTTATGGTTGATGTGATCGTAAATAAAAATATCCCCAAACTCGGAACCTGCATAGAGCTTAATATCTCCTTGCTTATCTTTATAAAAACAAGGTACACTGTAGCCTCCATTCGAGAGTTGGGAATTTGTAACATCCACCCCTCCAAACAGTTCGGATTCCAGGGTAAACTGTGGAATTTGCAGAGTGCCGGTATTTTTGTAAAAACTGAGGGTTCCTTTCTTCTTACCACAAATCAGATCCGTTAATCCATCCTGGTCCACATCAAAAAGTTGGGGAGATGAAAAATCGCCAACATCAATTCCTTGCCAGGCAGGATCAACAAGTTTAAAATCAGCTGGTTGTCCGGGAAGCGCAAAATTCTCACAATATACTAGTTTCCCTTTTGAGTTACCGCAAACCAGGTCCATATCGCCGTCGCCATCCATATCAGCAACTGTAGGAATTAACGATTGCATCTGAAGTGTATCAAGGCGGGCAATATTCCTGTCCACAAGGTGGAACACAGGATTGGATGCAGTACCAATATTAAGAAGAAGAGCAATTTTAGATGTAAAATAACATTGCAATCCGTATACCGGTGAAAAAACACACGAATCGGAATATCCATAATTCCCAACCAGCAGATCCATTAAGCCATCGCCATTGTAATCAAAAAATACCGGGTATGCTCCCGAACCCAGGTCTAACATCTGATCCTGTAAAAAACTCTCTGATACCAGGTTATAGACAGGTATTGCATTAGTTCCGGCGTTATGATACAGGCTAACACTTCTAAAATTTTCACCTTTGGTTAAAGAAGGATCAAAAGGAGAAACTAACAAGTCTTTTTGCCCGTCGTTATCCACATCAGCAAACATAGCAGCCGGGAAAGTATTCATATTAACCGGGTTAGTAGCATTAGGAAAGTTGGTAGTTTGAGAAGTCATTTTAGCATCAGCCTGGGTTCCACCATTAGTAAGCTGAACCAGGGAACTGAAATCGACATCCCCGACAGCCAGATCAGGAAGTCCGTCACCGTTCAGGTCATTAATTAATAAAGTTGAGCCGGTATGTTTTGGATCATCAGATGAATTTCCCGCAGATTGCATTGATTTGCCGTTATTCACACAGGTGTCGAGAATTATAGTATTATCTTCAATCCCTTCGGCAAAATGACCCCAGCAGGAAGATGATTTCTCAAACGTCAGGGAATCGGCATTTCCAAACCTCTCCATGGATGTATTCCTGTGCCATTCGACAAAAGAACCTAGTCCCCAGAAAGTGAGTACATCCATATCACCATCCTTATCAATATCTGCAATAGCAGGATAATCAGCATATGTAACCAGAATATTGGTGAGTGTTGTCCCCTGGAGCGAAAGCAGATAGGGATCAGTAACCTGTTTAAATTTCAGTTGCGTTTCTGAATCGTTGCGATATACTTTAATACCACCGGTTGTATAAGTGAAAATATCTTTCTTACCATCATTATTATAATCAATAGCCTGCATCCATTGCTCGACAGGTGGAAACAAGGAAGCCATTTCAGGCGTATACTTTAAATTTGAGGAAGCTGAAACTATAAACGGTAAAATCCGGTTTCCGTGACGGTCGAACAAAACGAGGTCGTCAATCCCATCCAGATTGATATCCATATTCATAAATTGGCAACTGTTCAACCCTCCTGCAAATGGGTAAAGCAGAGTATCACTAGTTTCACTGATCAGCAAAACAGTGTCTATCCGTGCATAATCGTGAATAGCCGACAATTGAGCCAATACCTTGCTGTGTGTCGAAATTGCAATCAGAACCAGAAAAACTATTAACTGCCTTAAATTGATTTTACTTTGCATCTATTGTATTTTAGTGAGATTTACAGGATTAAGGAGTAAGGAGTAAGGAGTTAAGTACCCATCCGCATTCCGAAATCCACATTCCGAAATCCTAAATCCGAAATCCAACATCTAACATCTAACATTTTTAAAATTTCAATACCGCACTCACAGGCAAATGGTCAGAAGGATAATAATAACCATCGCTTTTACTGTTTACTTTGTATGACAGAACCTTAACTTTATTTTTCAGAAAAATATAATCTATCTGATCTCCCGGCTGAGCACCGACTTTAAAACCCGTAAAAGTATATTTTGGTCCGGCAGGTTTTTTACAATTTTCGCGAGAATCGATCAAATGTGTAGGATTTGATATGTCAGTAATGATCAGGTATGGCTCTGAATCCGGTTTAGAATTAAAATCACCTAATACAATAGCCGGGTTATTTCCGGATAATGAATCCACTGCATGCAAGAGCAGTTTAGCCGAATTTCGTCTTGCAATTTCTCCCATATGATCGAAGTGAGTACAGAATACAAAAAAAGCTTTTCCCGTTTTATAGTCTTTCAACTGCACCCATGTTACCACACGGTTACATGCAGCATCCCACCCACGGCTGCCTGCTACCGAAGGTGTTTGCGAAAGCCAGAAAGTACCTGATAAAAGTATTTTAAATTTATGCTCATTAAAAAAAAGTGGAGAAAATTCACCGGCTTCTTTCCCATCGTCGCGCCCTACTCCAACCCTTTCATAGTCAGAAAATGCATACTCCATATCTTTAACCTGCTCATAGAGTGCTTCCTGCAATCCAAACACATCAGGTTTAGCCTCACGGATTAAGGAAAATACTTTCTGCTTTCTTGCATTCCAGGTATTTGGTGCATCGTTGGGAGTAGCCAACCTGATATTATAGGTTAGCACATTCAGTGTCATCTTCTGGGCGCTGACTGAAAAAGAAAAAACTATTAGGATAAAAATAACGATTAGTGGACTGATAACTTTAAAATAGTTGGAATACATGGCTCTTAGCATACAGTTCAATTTATAAAAATGAGTTTAACTTCTTTATTTTACAAAGGTCGGAATAATGCCAATGCAGTAAAGTGACCTTATAAAAAGAATTATCAATTCCGTTACAGTCCTACTCTTTACATGTAAATAGCCTCATTTGTTGATAAGATGGTCATAATTCGGCCATTTCTTTCTCATGCTTCATTTGTTATTTGACAATAGATTTCTATCTTTGCAGCCTCAAAAAATTAAGTTTATCTAACTACCTAAATTCTAAACACATGCAGAATAAAGGCGCAATACGTTTCTTTGCAATAGCATTCGCCCTGGTTTGTGCATTCCAACTTTCATTCACTGTTGTAACCTCAATAGTAGAAAAGAAAGCCAGGAATTACGCCAGTAACGAACAAGCAATTGCTTTGGCTAAACAATTAGCAAAAAACGATGCCACAATTGAAACCAGGCTTTCCGATTCCATTCAAAAAGCCCGTACACGTTACTACCTCGATTCAGTAGCAAACCAACCAGTTTATAATATACTTCTCCGTAAGTACACTTATAAAGAATGTCTCGACCGCGAAATTAACCTGGGTCTCGACCTCAAGGGTGGTATGAACGTAACAATGGAGGTTTCCGTTGCTGATGTAGTAAATGGAATGTCTGGCAACAGTACAAATCCTGTTTTTACCAAAGCTATGGCATTGGCTAATGAAAAACAGAAAAACAGTCAGAAAGACTTTGTTACCTTGTTTGGCGAATCATTCAAAGAGATTGACCCTAATGCCAAGCTATCGGCTATATTCGGCCGTATGGAAATGCGCGACAAGATAAGGCCAAATTCAACCAACGATGAAGTTCTGCAGGTTGTCCGCCAGGAATGTACAGATGCCTTCGACCGTACTTTTAATATTCTGCGTAACCGTATCGACCGTTTTGGAGTTACCCAGCCCAATATTACAAAATTAGCTACCAGCGATCGTATTCTTATCGAATTACCGGGTATCAAAGATCCTGACCGTGTGCGTAAACTATTGCAGGGCTCTGCAAAGCTCGAATTCTGGGAAACCTATAAATTCAGCGAGCTGGCCGGAATTTTCAACGAAGCTAACAAACGCCTGTCCGGTATCGATATTACTGTTGACACTACTGCGAAAACTGCCGATTCATTGTCAGCAAAAACTGAAACCACTGAAGTTGCAAAAGCTGATACTATCAAGAAATCGAGTCTGGCTGAAAAACTGAAACAAGATTCTACTTCTACCGGAAAAGATCAGCAGGCTGCCAGGTACCAAAAAGAGAATCCTTTATTTACTTACCTGCAACCTGCCTACGCCCAGCAAAACGGACAGATGTATGCCACCAACCGTGCTACAGTTGGTTATGCTGCCATAAAAGACACTGCACGTATCAATGCGATGCTGCATAAAGTTAAAGGCATGTTCCCACGTAACTGCAAGCTTGCCTGGGCCATCAAACCTGAAAAAGAAGCCCCAGAAGTTCTTGAACTGATGGCACTTAAATCGACAAACCGCGAAAATACCGCAGCACTTTTCGGAGATGTAATCGTTGACGCACGTCAGGATTACGACCAAAACGGAAAAGTTGAAGTATCGATGGGAATGAATAACGCGGGTGCTAAAATCTGGCGTAACCTTACCCGCGATAATGTTGGAAAACAAGTTGCTATAGTACTTGACGGCTATGTTTATTCAGCTCCTAATGTGAATGATGAAATCCCTAACGGCCGTTCCTCTATTTCTGGCAACTTTACTGTTGAAGAAGGACAAGACCTTGCAAACGTACTTAAAGCAGGTAAACTGCCTGCTCCTGCACGTATTGTACAGGAAGAAATTGTAGGACCATCTTTAGGTAAAGAATCCATCAACGCAGGTATGATTTCGTTTATTCTTGCATTTATACTGGTACTTCTTTATATGCAATTCTACTATGCAAAAGCAGGTTTGGTTGCGAATGTTGCCTTGATATCAAACGTATTCTTCCTGATCGGTGTGCTGGCCAGTGTCGGAGCAGTACTTACACTCCCCGGTATTGCAGGTATTGTCCTTACCCTTGGTATGGCCGTAGATGCGAACGTAATTATTTATGAACGTATCAAGGAGGAACTTCGGGCAGGCAAAGGCTTACGACTTGCTATCACGGATGGTTTTCACCATGCTTATTCAGCCATTATCGACGGTAACGTTACTACTCTTATCACAGGTATAGTACTTTATATTTTCGGTTCAGGACCAATACAGGGATTTGCGACAACACTTATTATTGGTATTCTCACATCTCTCTTCACTGCAATCTTTATTTCACGATTGGTTTTCGAAACTCTTCTAAATAAAAATGTCGATATCACTTTTGGAAATAAATATACCATCAACGCATTTACGAAAGTGAATATTAACTTTATTGGTATGAGGAAGAAACTTTATGTAGTTTCTATCTCGGTTATCATAATAGGTATGATTTCACTGGCAATCAAAGGTCTTAACTTTGGAGTAGATTTCACCGGTGGACGCTCCTATATTGTAAAGGTTGATCAGGATGTTAATACTATGGATGTCAGGGCTTCACTGACAAAAACATTTGGCGAAGCTCCTGAAGTTAAAACCATAGGAGTAAACAAGAACAGGGTAAAAATCACAACCAAATTTATGGTTGATGACAAGTCGGAAAAAGCAGATTCAATTGTTGAGAACAGGCTTTATACCGGACTTCTTAGTTCATATAAAACACCGATTTCGGAACATGATTTCAGTACGAATAATGAGGCAATAGGGATTCAGAATTCGCAAAAAGTTGACGCTACTATATCTGATGACATCAAGCAATCATCAGTTTATGCTTTATTGTTTGCCTTATTAGCCATTTTTATTTACATCGCTATCAGGTTCCGCAAATGGCAATATGGTCTGGGTGGTGTAACTTCCTTGTTCCACGATGCGTTGATAACTATTTCGATGTACTCCATCTGGTACGGCATAGTACCATTTAGCCTTGAAGTTGATCAGGCCTTTATAGCAGCTATCCTCACCATTATCGGTTATTCCATCAATGACTCTGTTATTATCTTCGACAGGTTACGCGAATGGATAGCACTCTATCCAAAACGTACTTTAGAAGATAATATGAACCATGGGATGAACAGTACCCTTGGTCGTACCGTTAATACTGCAGGTACAACGATTGTTACCCTTTTAGCAATCTTCCTTTTTGGGGGAGATGTAATACGTGGATTTATCTTTGCGTTGCTGGTTGGTATTGTAGTTGGTACATATTCATCCATTTTCAATGCTACCCCTGTGGCTTACGACTTTATCATGATGTCGAATCGCCGCAAAGAGAGGAAGCTGAAAGAAGCTGAAAAGAAG
This sequence comes from uncultured Bacteroidales bacterium, assembly GCA_963802185.1. GTDB lineage: Bacteria > Bacteroidota > Bacteroidia > Bacteroidales > UBA4417 > UBA4417. Next base: position 841,030 of record CAWDHU010000026.1, on the reverse strand, counting down.
AAATAATCATTCAACATATTCAAAAAAAGCAAAAAGCCCTGTAGATTACGGGGCTCTTTGCTTTAATGTCATGTCAGAAGAATCCTCAAAGAGAGTTAATAGACTGTCGTAGAATATCAGCAGAATGGGATAATGCTTCAATTTCGGCTTCGTTAAGGGGGCTTTTAACAATAGTGTTAACTCCTCCATCCGACACAATGCAAGGAACACTCAAACAAACGTCATAAAGTCCAAATTCTCCATTAAGCAGGACTGATACAGTAAGTACGCTGCTCTGGCCGCGCAGTATGGCAGCGGTTATTTTTACCAATGCCAGACCTACAGCGTAATGTGTTGAACCTTTATAGTTTATAATATGATAGGCCGAATCGCGCACCTGCTGTTCAATTAAACGGCGCTGAATATTCCAATTTGTACACTTACCGCATGACTGGCAATATTCGTCGATACTTATTCCAGCTACATGAGTCATTGACCAGGCCGCAAATTCGCTGTCGCCATGTTCGCCAAGCATATACGCATGTACATTATGCACGTCAACTCCGCACTGATCACTAAGCAGATGCCTGAATCTGGCACTATCGAGAACTGTACCTGAACCTATAACTCTGCTCCTATCCCAACCTGAACGTTTTAAAGCAACATATGTCAATATATCAACCGGGTTGCTGACAATAAGCATAACACCTTCGCAGTTATGTACCGCAATATCTTCGGCAATGCTTCCTATAATCGAGGCATTTTTTTGCAATAATTGTAGCCGGGTTTCCCCGGGTTGCTGAGCGGATCCAGCAGTAATAACCACAAGTTTTGCATCCGCATAGTCGTCAGCAGTTCCAGCCCGGATATCAACTGTTGGAAAGAAAGGTTGCCCATGTACCAGGTCCAGAACCTGTCCTTTTAAAAGATCATTATTTCTGTCGATAAGCACAATTTCATCTGCTAATCCACTCTGAGCAAGTGCATAGCAATATGTTGCTCCCACTGAACCGGCTCCAACAACTACAACTTTACGTCGTTTTTCAAATTCTGCTTTATTAGTCATACGTAGAATTTATTTTTTAATCCTTAAAAATGCTGAGAAAATCCTATACACTATTGCTTCCTGCAAACTGATCAATTAGTATAGCCGACACTAAGATTTATAAGGAGAACAATTTAAGTAGCTATATGTTTGTATTAACAATTGAACAATTATTGCTCAGCAATACTAATAAATCTCACAGAGAGTGTTCCAGGATAAAATTTCTTCAATTACATAATCAAGAATTCTAATAGTTTGCCAGTTTAAGTTTATACATTATAAACATCATATATTTGATAAAGAATTAGTAACTTTGTGCCATTCAAATTAGCGCATTACATGAAGCCCTTAATTTCCTTTTTTGTAATCCTATTACTTTCTCAATCACTTTTCTTTGGAAGCCTGGTAAAACTTGATTTACCTGAGGTATACACGTATAAATGGGATGTAACGCTAATTCACAAAACCCTTGTTCTCGACCCTTTCCTAATGCCGGGAAAAGAAGGTACCGATCAGAATATCCAGAATAAAAACGAATGGATTTCTTTTCATTTCAATAAAACTTTCATTCTCAGTAACACATTTTCTCTTCCAGTTACAATAGATAATCTATGCAAACAGGAGTCGATCAATAATTTTAACACTGTTCCGGTTTTTATCATGAATGGCACCCTGCGCATATAGCCATTATTCTATTTTAGGTTGCGAGAATATTCCTAGAACGCATCCTTTTTCCAAAACAATATATTATTTCCGGTTACCATGCCTTATAGTTGTTATCAACATCTGTGAGAGTATTGTAGTAATCATGTAATCAATTCTTTAAATACAATGCCATGAATACAGATATCAAAGACAAGAAAACAGAACAAGATGAAAAACATAGCGGTGGATTGCACATCTTTCTTTTTATGGGTGGAGCTCTAATAGTACTCTTATTGATCAAAGTTCTGTTAGATAAATTTTTAAACTAACGAAACACTAACTTAAAAGCCCGGTAAACTGCCGGGCTTTTGGTTTAATTTATGGAAAAACATTAAGTAAGACATTTAGGTTATTTCTTAAAATGCTCTTAATAAAACCATTTTAAAGTTGCCAGCATATAATTTAATAACTTTGCATAAGTACCAGGATTTATTTCCCCAGCGAAATCTATTATGCAAAAAGAACTTTAATATGTCTTTTTTCAATTAAATTTATACTTTTTCAAACAAAGGAGATTCTCAATCGTTAATGTTTTCACAATACGTTAAATAAGATGCCTGAAGACTATTTGCCAATCCTGATCCAGTCGTTTGTTGTTCTTGGTTTTGTGATTACCACCATGATTCTGACTCATATCCTGGGCCCAAAACGTTCGTCAAAAGCGAAACTTGAGAATTTTGAATGTGGTATCGAAGGCCTGGGTAACGCCCGTAGCCCGTTTCCTGTAAAATATTTTCTTATCGCCATTCTTTTCGTGCTGTTCGATGTAGAAGTAATCTTCATGTATCCTTGGGCGGTTAACTTAAGAGAACTGGGCAAAGAAGGATTTGTGGAAATGCTTTTATTCATGGCACTTGTTTTAGCCGGATTCATATATATAATCCTCAAGGGTGCTTTAAAATGGGATAAACGCTAATGAAAACTGTCAACAATACATACGTGCCTGAAAATCAAATTATAAAACCTACTGTTGCCGAAACTCCAGAAGGGATTTCAGGGCAAGGATTCTTTGCTACTTCATTCGAAAAAGCAGTTGGGCTGGCGCGTAAAAATTCCTTGTGGCCCTTGCCTTTTGCTACTTCATGCTGCGGTATTGAATTTATGGCTACTATGGCTTCGCATTACGACCTGGCACGGTTTGGTTCCGAGCGCTTAAGTTTTTCGCCTCGCCAGAGCGACCTGTTGATGGTTATGGGAACCGTGGCAAAAAAAATGGGACCTGTCCTTCGCGAAATATATATACAAATGGCTGAACCTAAATGGGTAATCGCTGTTGGAGCCTGTGCATCAAGCGGAGGAATATTTGATACTTACAGTGTTCTGCAAGGCATAGACAGGGTGATCCCGGTTGATGTTTATGTACCTGGTTGTCCACCACGGCCTGAGCAAATTATCGATGGCATTATAAAAATACAGGAACTTGTTGGTAATGAGTCGTTACGCAGAAGAAGTTCAAAAGAATACGAAGATTTAATGAAACAATATAATATGGAATAATTTTCAGGATGACTTAGGCATCTTTGAAAGCCATTCAATACCTTAACTGAATCTCTAATTTTTTATCTCTTCAAAATACATTATAGTGCCACAGTCCAATTCCGATAGAAACCAGTTAGTCATAAAAAAGCTCTCAGATCAATTCAACGATGCAATACTATCGAATGAATTGACTATAGATTTGCTTAATATTTCGGTGCAAAAAGAAGCAATTCAGAACATTCTCCTTTTTCTTCGTGATGACAGTGAGCTTCAATATAATTTCCTGACAACCCTTTGTGGAATGCATTATCCTGAAAAGCAACAACTTGGAGTCGTTTATCATTTGCATAGTTTTATTAATAATCACAGAATACGCATAAAAACTTCCACTGAAATCGATCATCCAACCGTTCCGACAGCAACAACAATCTGGCCTGCTGCCAACTGGATGGAACGCGAGGCTTATGATTTTTTTGGAATTCTGTTCGGAGATCATCCTAATCTTATTCGTATTTTAAATGTGGAAGATATGGTCGGGTTCCCGATGAGAAAAGATTTCCCGCTTGAGGATCAGACGAGGGAGGATAAAGATGATAGTATGTTTGGACGATGAGTAGTGGAAATGGTTAATAGTTAATGGAAAATAGTAAAAAGGGTTTATTCAAAAGAACGATTATCCTATAACGATTAACTTATAACGAATACTGACGCTTATTATATAGAGAATTCACAAATTAAAAATGGCAAAGGAACAGGACTCGGATTATTGGGTAAGAGATTTCATTAAAACAAAAGAGCCAAAAGAGTACAACACACTTAATGTTGGTCCTACTCATCCGGCAACGCATGGCGTATTTCAGAACGTTATGCTGATGGATGGTGAATTTATTGTCAGCACTGAGCAAACAATCGGATATATACATCGTGCTTTCGAAAAAATAGCTGAGCACAGGCCATTTTACCAGGTTACACCACTCACCGACAGGTTAAACTACTGCTCAGCGCCGCTCAATAATATGGGATGGCACATGACAGTTGAGAAATTACTTGGTATTGAAACCCCAAAACGAGTTGATTACCTTCGCATTATTGTGATGGAACTTGCCCGCATAGCCGATCACCTTATCTGCAACAGCGTAATTGGTGTCGACAGCGGAGCACTCACCGGGTTTACTTATATTTTTCAGGAAAGGGAATTTATCTACGAAATTTATGAAGAAATATGTGGATCACGGCTGACAACCAATATGGGCAGGATCGGTGGCTTTGAACGAAATTTCAGCGCAAAAGCATGGGACAAAATCAGGTATTTCCTCAAAACTTATCCCTCTAAATTAGATGAATTTGAAAGCCTCCTTGCCCGGAACCGCATTTTTATGGATCGAACCATTAATGTGGGTGCCTTCCCTGCCGACCGCGCGCTTGCCTACGGATTTACCGGTCCAAACTTGCGAGCCTGTGGTGTTGATTATGATGTTCGGGTTATGAATCCATATTGTTCGTACGAAGAATTTGATTTCACAATACCTGTAGGACAAAATGGCGATACTTACGATCGTTTTATGGTCAGGCAGGAAGAAATGAGGCAGAGCCTTTCCATTATTGAGCAGGCTCTTGCTAAACTAGAAAAAATGGAAGACAAGGAAACTTATTATGCTCCTGACCCAAGATTTGTGTTGCCGCCGAAAGAAAAGGTGTATAACAATATGGAAGCGCTCATTTGGCATTTTAAAATTGTGATGGGTGAAACGGATATTCCTGCCGGTGAAGTTTATCATAGCGTCGAGGCAGCTAATGGCGAACTGGGATTTTATCTTGTAAGTGATGGCGGACGAACAGCCTCGCGACTACATTTCCGTCGTCCATGCTTTATTTATTACCAGGCTTACCCCGAAATGGTAAAAGGAGCCATGTTGTCCGATGCCATTTTAACAATGAGTTCTATGAATGTAATTGCGGGTGAATTGGATGCTTAAGAATTTCGGATTTTCGATGTCGGATGTCGGATTTTCAAAAAAAACTCACCCCCTGCCCCCACTCTCAGAAGGAAAGAGAAGGGGGTGACGAGGAAACCAGTGACCAGAAACCAGTAACCAGAAACCAGTATTTTTTAAATGCAAGAACAACTCAAAACAACTGAATTTAACCGCGAAACGCTTGATCTGGTAAATAAGATCATTAAACGGTACCCGGAAGGCAGGCAAAAATCGGCCTTACTTCCAATATTGCATATTGCCCAGGCCGAAAATAAGGGCTGGCTCAGTTCTGAAACTATGGATTACGTAGCTTCATTACTTGATATCCAACCTATTGAGGTCTATGAAGTGTCTACATTTTACAGCATGTTCAACCTGCAACCGGTTGGAAATTGTGTGATTGAAGTCTGCCAGACAGGACCTTGCTGGTTAAAAGGATCAGATGAAATTCTGGCTCATTTCGAAAATCGCCTGGGTATCAAATCCGGTGAAACTACCGCTGATGGAAAATTTACTTTAAAAACCGTTGAATGTCTTGCTGCCTGTGGAAATGCACCTGTTATACAAGTTGGAACCGAATATCATGAAAATCTTACCATGCCGAAAGCTGACGAACTGCTCAATAAATGGCAGTCTGAAAATAAAAACTCGCATACAAATCCTTACCTGTAAACAATGGCTAAACAAATACTTCTTGAGAATATTGATGTTCCCGGTCTGGCCAGTTTCGAGGTTTACAGAAAGCTTGGGAGGATATTCCTCTGTCGAAAAAGCACTTAAAAACTTTACTCCCGACCAGGTAACTACTGAAGTAACAAAATCGGGTTTACGTGGACGTGGTGGCGCCGGCTTTCCGACAGGTATGAAATGGGGCTTTATTGATAAAAAAACGAATAATCCCGAGATATTTCGTCTGCAATTTCGATGAAAGCGAACCCGGAACTTTTAAGGACAGGCATATCGGCCAACTCAATCCTCATCAGCTAATTGAGGGAATGATACTTGGCTCTTATGCACTTGGAGCGCGCAAATCGTACATCTACATCCGTGGTGAATTGTTTTATGTGCTTCGGATTGTTGAAAAAGCAATTGAAGAAGCGTACAAAAACGGTTTCCTGGGTGAAAATATCAAGGGAAGCGGCTATTCACTCGATCTGTATTGCCATCCCGGTGCCGGAGCCTATATTTGTGGTGAAGAAACTGCACTGCTCGAATCGCTCGAAGGCAAACGTGGAAATCCTCGTATCAAACCTCCATTTCCTGCAGTAGTTGGATTATACGGATGTCCTACCGTAGTAAATAACGTAGAAACCATAGCAGCTTTGCCCTGGATAATAAATAATGGCGGCGACGCATATGCAGCCATTGGGATTGGACACAGCAAAGGAACAAAATTAATTTCGGCTTGTGGACATATCAATAAACCAGGCATTTACGAAATTGAGCTTGGACTGCCTGTTGAAGAATTTATATACAGCGACGAATATTGCGGTGGCATCCGTGATAGACACACATTGAAAGCAGTAGTTGCCGGCGGATCATCAGTTCCTATACTTCCAGCCAGCCTGATATTGAAAACAGCGGCTGGCGAACCAAGGCTGATGAGTTATGAATCTTTGTCAGAAGGAGGTTTTCAATCAGGTACTATGCTTGGATCCGGTGGATTTATTGTGATGGACGAAACCACTTGCATCGTTAAAAACCTGCTCACTTTTGCTAAATTTTACCACCATGAATCGTGCGGACAATGCAGTCCATGCCGCGAAGGTACCGGCTGGATGGAAAAAATACTGCATCGCATTGAATCCGGACACGGAACAATGAAAGATATTGACCTGCTGGTTGATATTTCAAAACATATTGAAGGAAATACAATTTGCCCGCTTGGTGATGCTGCCGCATGGCCGGTAGCCAGTGCAATACGTCATTTCCGCGAAGAATTTGAAGATCACGTAAAACTACAGAAATGCCCCTTTTAAAGGTAACCATCGATAACATTGAGGTTGAGGTCGAAGCCGGAACAACCATTATGAATGCTGCCCGCAAAATTGGCGGCAGTGTGGTTCCGCCTGCCATGTGCTATTATTCAAAACTGGAAGGCAGCGGTGGGTATTGCCGGACATGCCTTGTAAAAGTAGCCCAGGGTTCTTTCAAAGATAATCGTCCGATTCCTAAACTTGTTGCCTCCTGCAGAACTCCTGTCCAGGATGGAATGGTAGTTCAAAACCGGACTTCGCCCGAAGTCATGGACAACCGCCGGGCAATTACAGAATTCCTTTTAATCAACCATCCCCTGGACTGCCCTGTATGTGATCAGGCTGGTGAATGCCATCTTCAGAATTTATCGTATGAACACGGGCTTGAAGAAACCCGCACGGAAGAAGATCGCAGGACCTTTGACCCGATTGACATAGGCGACCTGATTAAACTGCACATGAACCGCTGTATTTTGTGTTATCGTTGCGTGAAGGTTGCCGACCAGATTACTGATAGCCGGGTGCATGGTGTGCTGGGCACGTGGAGATCATTCGGAAATCAGCACTTTGATTCAGAAAGCCGTTGACAATGACTTTTCGGGGAACATGATTGATGTTTGCCCGGTGGGAGCATTAACAGATAAAACTTTCAGGTTTAAAAGCCGTGTCTGGTTTACAAGGCCATTCGATGCGCATCGCGAATGTTCAAAATGCTGTGGAAAAACGGTATTGTGGTTGAAAGGTGAAGAAATTCTTCGCGTCACTGGAAGGAAAGATAAATACGGCGAATTGGAAGAATTTATCTGCAACGATTGCCGCTTTGAACATAAATCTCAATCGGATTGGATTGTTGAAGGACCAAGAAAAATTGAAAGGCATTCTGTAATTTCACAAAACCATTACGAAAATATTGAAATACCCGACGATAGTGAGACTAGTAAATAAAACACATCCAATATAATTAAACTTAATTTCTCATTTTGCAACGCAATACGCTAAGATGGATTGGACACTGTATATATTTAAAACTATTTTCCTGTTTATAATTTTACTGGTTACTCTTGTAATTGCCATGTACTCAACATATGGCGAACGAAAAGTAGCAGCTTTTATGCAGGACAGGCGTGGTCCCAACAGGGCCGGGCTTTTTGGTTTGCTGCAGCCGTTGGCCGACGGAGTAAAAATGTTTATGAAAGAAGAAATAATTCCTCTTTCGGCAAACAGAGTTTTGTTTATTCTAGGGCCGTCCATCGCCATGACCACGGCTTTACTGACCGGAGTTGTGATTCCCTGGGGAGGAACACTTACTATTGGCGGGCGCGAATTTTCGATGCAGATAGCAGATCTTAACATTGGTATTCTGTATGTATTTGCAATGGTTTCCATTGGTGTTTATGGGATAATGATCGGAGGCTGGGCTTCGAATAATAAATATGCCTTGTATGGCTCCATCAGGGCTGCCTCGCAGATGATAAGTTATGAACTGGCTATGGGAATGGCTATTGTTGCGCTGGTGGTTACAACCGGTTCGCTGAGCCTTCGGGACATTGTTCAGCAACAGCATGGAATGCACTGGAATGTTTTCTATCAACCGCTGGGATTCCTGTTATTTTTAATCTGCGCTTTCGCTGAAACCAACCGTGCTCCTTTCGATCTGCCCGAATGCGAAACCGAACTTGTCGGAGGATATCACACCGAATACAGTTCAATGAAATTAGGATTTTACCTGTTTGCAGAATACATCAATATGTTTATCTCCTCAGCAGTAATTGCAACCTTGTACTTTGGTGGGTACAATATGCCGTTTATTGACCAGTTGGGGCTTTCGCCAAATGCAGTTACTCTTCTTGGGAACAGCATTCTTTTTTATGAAGATTTTCTTTTTCATCTTCCTGTTTATGTGGGTGCGTTGGACGTTGCCACGATTCAGGTACGACCAGTTGATGAACCTGGGATGGAAAGGACTGATACCCATTGCCATGTTCAACATCGTAGCAACCGGAGTTTATTATTATTTCTTCGAACTCACTTAATCCGAAAACCATGCAACCTTTAACCAACAGATCGAAAGTGGCTTCGGATAAAAAGATGACTTTTCTTGAAAAAATTTATCTTCCTGCCATTGTGAAAGGTATGTCCATTACCCTCAAACATTTTTTTCGAAAAAAATCAACTATAAGTTACCCTGAGCAGAAACGTCCGTTCAGCGAAGTATACCGAGGACAGCATGTATTGAAACGCGATGATACTAGGACGTGAACGTTGTACAGCCTGCGGACTATGCGCGGTTGCCTGTCCTGCCGAAGCCATTACCATGATTTCAGCCGAACGGAAACCCGGTGAAGAGCATCTGTACCGTGAAGAAAAATATGCAGCAGTTTATGAAATAGATATGCTGCGATGCATTTTTTGCGGCGATTGCGAAGAAGCCTGCCCAAAGGAAGCTATCTTCCTGACCGATCGGATTGTTGCTTCACAATATAAACGTAAACCTTTTGTGTATGGGAAAGACATCCTGCTTGAGCCGCTTGATCCATCTAAACGGATTGATATATCGAAACGACAAACTGTAAATGTACTTAAGTTCAAGGAAAATAAACGTTTTGCACATAACAAGTAAATTCTGCCAAACCTGAAATTAAACCAAGTTATAATGGTCTTTTTATTTTACTTTCTTTCAGCAATAATGGTGATCAGCGCACTACTGGTTGTGTTTTCAAGAAACCCGATCAACAATGTTATTTACCTGATTATATGCTTTATTGCAATGGCCGGGCACTATATTTTACTGAATGCCCAGTTCCTGGCTGTGGTTCACATTATTGTTTACACTGGTGCCATAATGGTATTATTCCTTTTTGTGATCATGCTGCTGAATCTCAATAAAGCCATTATTCCCCAGAAATCAAAAATAACCAGATTGATGGCTGTAATAACAGGAGGAATATTTTTCCTCGTGTTGATAGCTGCTACCCGCCAGACATTTGTAATAACCCCGAGATATGCATTTACCAGCGAAATAGGATTGGTCGCCCATGTTGGTAATACCTTATTTCATGAGTTCCTGTTGCCTTTCGAAATCTCATCAGTTTTATTTATTTCGGCTATGGTTGGAGCGGTGATGTTTGGGAAAAGGGATCATTCTGAGAGTGAAGAATAAAAAAAAGTTAATGGTTATTAGTTAATGGTTAATTATAGCACTTCCCTAAAACCTAACTCCTAACCCCAAAACCCTGATTACTATGAATGAAATTACATCCGCAATACAACTCATCCCTTTAGAACATTACATTGTTCTCAGCGCCACTTTGTTCAGCATTGGCATGATGGGCGTATTGTTCAGGCGAAATATCATAGCTATACTTATGTGTCTTGAGCTTATGTTTAACTCCGTGAACCTGCTTCTTACAGCATTTTCAGCATATCATTCCGATCCTTCAGGACAGGTTTTCGTATTCTTTATCATGATAGTGGCAGCTGCCGAAGTTGCCGTTGGCCTTTCGATAGTTATAATGATGAAACGCAATGTTGAATCGGTAGATATTAACCTTTTGAACCGTTTGAAATGGTAGATCAGATTCCATACATAAACCTTGCTTGGCTGGTACCGGCTTTCCCTTTGCTGGGATTCCTGGTTACAGGATTGGCTAACAAGCGATTAAAACACAAACAGGCCGGAATTATTGCCAGTTCCATGGTGCTACTGTCTTTTGTTGTTTCGGTTGCCTTATTCTTTATACTGCGCTCTTCGGATCAGGAGAAAGCCACAGTGACTCTTTTTAACTGGATAGCTATTGCAGGAATGGATATTCCTTTTGCTTTCCTGATCGATCATCTATCACTTACCATGATGATGATTGTGACCGGTGTCGGAGCTTTGATTCATATCTATTCCATTGGCTATATGCAAGATGACGAACGTGTAAATTCATTCTTCGCCCAGATGAACCTGTTTACTTTCAGCATGTTACTGCTTGTGATGGGAGCAAATTACCTCGTGCTATTTATTGGATGGGAAGGTGTGGGACTTTGCTCCTACCTGCTTATAGGTTTCTGGTTTAAAAATCCTGAATATAACTATGCTGCCCGTAAGGCTTTTATTATGAACCGCATTGGTGATCTTGGCTTTATTCTTGGAATCATACTTCTGTTCTTTACATTCAGATCAGTTACATTTTCAGAAATTTTTTCTCAGGCAAAAGAATTTCAATCCGGAGTGCCGGTTATAACGTTGATTACTATTTTATTACTGGTTGGAGCAGTTGGCAAGAGTGCCCAGATACCACTTTTTACCTGGTTACCCGATGCCATGGCAGGCCCGACTCCGGTATCAGCATTGATACATGCGGCAACTATGGTAACAGCAGGTGTTTACATGATAGCCCGTTCGAGTATTCTATACAACCTTGCACCTTTTACCCTCAATATCATTATAGCAATCGGGCTATTTACGGCCATATTGGCTGCCATATTCGGATTGAAACAAAACGATATTAAAAAAGTACTTGCGTACTCTACGGTGTCACAATTAGGATATATGTTCCTGGCTTTGGGACTTGGAGCATACTCGGGCGCTGTTTTTCATTTGACGACCCATGCATTTTTCAAAGCACTTTTATTCCTTGGAGCAGGGAGCGTAATACATGCAATGGGTGGTGAGCAGGATATCCGTAAAATGGGCGGACTGCGCAAAAAGATGCCCCTCACCTATTTTACATTTCTTGCTGCTACGCTGGCAATCAGCGGAATACCGCCTTTTTCAGGATTTTTCAGTAAGGACCTGATACTCAGCAAAGCTTTTGAACACAATATAATTCTCTATATCCTGGCGCTTGGGGGAGCTCTGCTCACATGCTATTATATGTTCCGTTTGCTTTACCTTGTATTTTTCGGCGAACAACGCCTTGCCGGAGCACATCCGCATGAATCGCCAAAGGTTATGACGATTCCTTTAATTATTTTGTCAGCTCTTTCGGTCTTTGGCGGATTTCTCAATATCCCTTCGCTTTTTGGTGGAGATTCAAAATTCAGCGCATTTCTCAAAAGTGCTGTTGTTACAAAGACTTCAGAAGAGCTGAGTCATTTAACTGAGATTGGACTGATTGCAGTTTCGCTGGCTTTATTGATACTTGTTATTTATTTTGCTTATAGGAAATTTGTCAGTAAATCAGTTGTTCCGGCGAAAGACGATGAACCTGTGCCCCTATTCAGCAAATTGATTTACAACAAGTTCTACATTGATGAAATATATGCAACAGTTTTTGAAAAACCTTTTGGATTTCTTTCGGATTTCTTTTTCGACAAGGTTGAAAATACGGTTCTTGATCCTGCTGTGGACGAAGTTGGTAATGTTACTGCCCGTATTGGATCAGAATTGCGTAAACTTCAGCAGGGGAATATGAGTTTTTACCTTTTTGCCATGGTAGCTGGAATTCTTTTATTTATCATTTTTATCCTGATAGTCTGAACCCTATGATAGTACTTATCATTCTTTTGATTCCTTTTATTACAGGCCTGTTGCTGCTACTAATCAGGAATGCTGCCATTGTAAAACAGCTGACACTGACATCAGCAATTGTTAATCTGGTGGCTACTGTAAGCCTGATATTTTCGAATCCGGCAAGCAGTTATTCAGTAAACTGGATAAGTTTCCTTGGGATAAATTTCGCTTTAGGATTTGATGGGATAAGTTTAGTGATGTTACTCTTAACAAGCCTGTTGTTCCCTTTTATAATCATGGCAGGCATGAAACGCGAACAGCAACAGGTGTCTATACTTTATGCCCTGATTCTGTTCACACAATCAGCATTAACAGGTGTTTTTCTGGCTCAAAACGCATTTTTATTTTATATTTTCTGGGAACTCACTCTCATTCCTCTTTATTTTATCCTGCTACTTTGGGGAGGCGAAGGCCGGAGAAATATCACATTCAAATTCTTTATTTATACTCTGACAGGGAGTTTGTTCCTTCTTTTCGGAATTATTTACCTGTATTCTCTTACTCCCGGTATGCATACAACCGATTTTTCAGTCCTTTATCAACTGAATATTCCGGCACACACACAGGTATGGTTATTCTGGGTACTTTTCGTAGCTTTTGCTATAAAAATGCCGGTTTTCCCGTTTCATACCTGGCAACCCTCCACCTATACCATGGCTCCGACCCAGGGTGTAATGATATTGGCAGGAGTAATGACTAAAATGGGAATTTATGGCGCTTTGAGGTTTCTTTTCCCGGTAATTCCTTCAGGAGTGCTCTTCTGGCAAAATACGGTTATAGTCCTGAGTCTCATAGGCGTAATATATGCTTCGGTAATTGCATTCCGGCAAACCAATCTGAAAAAGCTTATAGCCTTCTCTTCCATGGCACATATTTCTCTGATGGTTGCAGCTATGTTTGTACTGAACTATTATGCATTACAAGGCCTTCTATTCCAGGTGCTTAGCCATGGAATAACCATTGTTGCACTTTTCTACATGGTAATGCTTATTGAAGAAAAGACCGGCATGCTTGATTTGTCTCAAATGGGCGGTTTAAAACTTCAGGCTCCTAATATGGCAATTCTTTTGCTGCTTGTAGTGCTGGGATCCATTGCGCTTCCCTTGACGGCCGGATTTGTCGGAGAATTCCTGATTATTACCGGATTATTTCATCAATCTTTTTGGTTTGCTTTATTTGGCGGAATTACCATGATACTCGGAGCTATTTATATGTTGTATGCTTATCAAAGAGTAATGCTTGGAGAATTAAAATCCGGTTTTAAAAATATTACCGATCTCCGCCGAATCGATTACTTTGTTTTGATTCCGCTGATTACCATCATATTTGCACTTGGAATTTATCCCCAACCTGTTTTTAACCTGGTTGAAACATCAGTTAGTACAATGCAGAATCTACTTATTACAGCGGCAGATGCTATTCCGGCATTACCTCTTTAAACTTATTTTACAAACATTCTGATCACTTACAACAGATGAGCGCACTAATATTTACAACAGTTCTTGGAATAATACTCTTGTACCTGGGATTGACAAAAAACAAGACCATACTGGCACCTGCAGCTATTACGGGCTTGCTGATTACGTTGTACCTATCAATCAAAGATTGGGGATTGGGTTATGCTTATTTCCACGACATGGTAATTTTCGATAATTTTTCGATTGCCTTCAATATTTCAATGCTTATTATAACGATTATTATCTTTCTTTTTGGAATTGACTATTATAAGCGGATGGAGTTTCATGTTGCAGAGCAATATGCATTGATGATTTTTGCAATGGTCGGGGCATTCCTGATGACATCCTTTTCGAACCTGATCATGCTTTTCCTCGGAATTGAAATTTTATCCATCCCTTTATACGTGCTTGCAGGTGGCAAGAAATTCTCATTCAAGTCGAATGAAGCTTCTTTTAAATATTTTTTACTTGGATCCTTTGCCACTGCATTCTTTTTATTTGGAATTGCTTTGGTTTACGGCGCATCTGCTACTTTTTACCTTCCCGAAATCAAAATCTATATCGCTCAATTCAACGGCAACCTTCCGCCCATGTTGTTGATAGGACTACTTTTTATTATCATCGGGGTAGCCTTTAAAGTTGCGGTGGCACCTTTTCATTTCTGGAGCCCGGATGTATACGAAGGCTCACCCACATTGGTAACCGCCTTTATGGCAACAGTGGTTAAAACTGCAGGATTTGCTGCCTTTTACCGTTTACTAGGTATTGGATTATTGCCCTTGCCCGTGCCGCTCGAAAAAGCGCTTTGGGTTATGACCGGCCTCTCGCTACTGATTGGTAACGTAGTGGCATTAAAACAAGGAAATTTTAAAAGATTATTAGCATATTCATCCATTGCACACACCGGATTTATTATGTTGGCAATGCTTTCGCAGCACGATTCATCAGCATCGGTTATACTGTATTACACATTTGTTTATTCTCTGGCCACGGTTCCGTTGTTTATCATTTTTATCCTGGTAAAAAGAGCTTCCAATGGCCTGGATCAAATTTCAGCCTTCCAGGGATTGTATAAAAAGAAACCCTGGATTGCTGTGTTTATGACTATTTTACTTATGTCGATGGCAGGTCTTCCACCAACTGCAGGTTTCATGGCAAAATACCAGGTGTTTGTACTATCGATAAGCCAGGGCTATCTGGCCATATCAATTTTTGCAATTCTGATGGCAATAGTTGGAATTTATTATTACTTTAATATAGTACGCGAAGTTTTTACTGACAGGGATCATCTCGAACCGCTGGTAATTACCAGGTTAAATGCCGGATTAATTATAGTTTGTGGGGTTGCAGTAGTACTGATGGGGATTTTTGCGTGGAAAATTCAAATCTAGGATGTGTTCGATTGAAAAAGGTTCAAAGTAGCTGAGCAGCCTGAATAAAAATGAGTTTTTCAAGATCAAGTTCAATCAGATAATCCAATTGCATTCAGCATCAAGATCGATTAAATTAAAAAGTTTCAGCAATTTCTAATTAACTCTTTTCAGTACATTTCGCTTACCGGTTTCAACAACAAAAGGAACTTTTTCTTCAATCACATTGCTGGTATCTAGTCCGTAAGCACGGATATCAGAAGTTGACATTTTGGTAAGCCATCGGTAAACATCCATCACAAACTGCTCGAAAGCCGGGAAATCGAAGTCGTAGTTCTGTATACGACGGATGATGATATAATGAAAATCGGCAGGAATATGATGTTTTCGCAAAGATGGATAACCTGATTCAAGGTCAATTTCTTTCTTTGCAACAAGTTCTTCAAGCACATGTTTAAAAAACAGGTTTATACGTGGCTGAACCTTGAATCCTAACCTGAATTCAACCCGCATCAACACACCGGGAATAAGTTTATCGACAGAATATTCCATTGTATGAGGCTCATCCGTAATATGAACATGCAGAAGCCAATACGTATCAGCACGTTTGGGCTTTTTATTGAAAATTGAATAAAGAATTTTAGTTTCAATATCCGAAGCATAATCAGCATGGGTAATATAAACCAGGTTAGTCGCGTATTTTTGAATAGTAGTATCCTTACTGATGTCTTTAATGGTTTGCACATAATCTTCTATTTTCACAAACCGTGTAAACTGGTTTTTAATTCTTCTGCCTCGCTGCCATGCATACATAACAAACGCAATCATACCTGCCAGTAATACTGTGAACCATCCTCCATGAATGAATTTGGCCAGGTTAGCTGCCAGGAAGGTGCCTTCAATTGTAAAGTAAACAAGCAGGAATAATAATATAATCCAGGGTTTTCTTCTTATTTTCTGGAGGTAGAAAATCATCAACATTGTAGTCGAGATCATTGTTATAGTTATAGCCAGTCCATATGCGGCTTCCATATTCGATGAAGTTTGAAACATCAGAATTACCACCAAACACGCAGCAAACAGAAACCAGTTTATTGAGGAAATGTACATCTGGCCTTTGCGTGTGGTAGGATAACTAACTCGAACTTTGGGCCAGAAATTAAGCTGAATAGCTTCGCTGATAATAGTGTATGAACCACTTATCAAAGCCTGGCTTGCTATAATTGCTGCTGCAGTTGCAATTACTACTCCCAAAGGAAGAAACCAAACCGGCATGATAGCGAAAAAAGGATTGGCTAAGGTGATTCCTGGTTTATGGGCCATCAGTATCCAGGCTCCCTGACCCAGATAATTCAGAATGAGACTGATTTTTACAAAAATCCAGCTAACCCTGATATTACCAATACCGCAATGCCCAAGGTCTGAATACAAAGCCTCAGCTCCGGTTGTACAAAGGAAAACAGCGCCAAGCAGTAAAAATCCATGCGAATAATGATAAAGCAAATGAACCGCATAATATGGATTGAAAGATTTTAAGACAACCGGAAGCTGAATCAGCTGAGTAAAACCAAGCACAGCAAGCATTCCAAACCAGATGATCATCATTGGGCCAAATAATTTCCCAATTGCCGATGTACCAAACTGTTGTACCAGGAATAAAGCCGTTAAAATAGCAATTGCTATAGGTAGGACCTTCAAATCAGGAAACTGCAGGTGTAAGCCTTCAACAGCCGAAACAATAGTAATTGAAGGGGTAATAATTCCGTCAGCCAGCAATGCACTGCCGCCAATAATAGCAACTGCAAAAAGCCACTTCCTTCGTTTGCGAACAAGGGCATACAATGCCATGATTCCGCCTTCTCCCCTGTTGTCGGCACGTAATGTTATTAAAACATACTTTACTGTGGTTTGTAATGTGAGTGTCCAGATAATACACGAGATGGCTCCAAGAATAAAATCAGTCTCGATTGTACCTCTTGATCCCCCAATGATAGCCTTCATAACATAAAGGGGAGAAGTACCAATATCACCAAAAACAATTCCCATGGTTATAACAATCCCGGCAATCGATAAGGCACTATGCTTAGAGGGTAAGTTTTGTTTCATAAAAAAGTCAAAGATGATTTTTTCGAATGTAAATTAACAAGATTTTTTAACAATCTCACTTCAAATTTACAATTTGCTCAGGTGCACCTGTAAACAACATTACGTGGGATCCAACTTATTTGAATCAAACTAATAAAAAGTAAACTTTTATTTGTTGGAATGTTTTGTGGA
The DNA here is from genome assembly GCA_963802185.1 of uncultured Bacteroidales bacterium. Classification (GTDB taxonomy): domain Bacteria; phylum Bacteroidota; class Bacteroidia; order Bacteroidales; family UBA4417; genus UBA4417. Next base: position 823,266 of record CAWDHU010000026.1, on the reverse strand, counting down.
TCTTTGACAACAAAAGGAAGTAATATTTCATCTCTTTCCTGATTAGTAAGAAGTGATGATCGAAGCAAAACTACCATTAACATACTTAACTATTTTCATGTAAAGGTATGCTTATTAAGAACTCATTTTTAAAGCATCGTATTGAAAGTTTACCAGACCTAAACTAACTTTTAATTCAACATCAGCAAATAAATATTAGCTGAATAAGAAACACAACTTTACTCCTTTAAAATAGATAGATTAATTTCATTTCGCCCTTTTAATTTGGATATAAAATGGGAAAAAGGCAGGCAAAAAAATAAAAAAAACTTAATTTAAAGGTTTTTCCAAATAAAAAAGGGAATTCTGTCTTTGTTATGCCAATAAACTGTAAACTCGTAAAAATCACTAAACAAGTCACTTTTTCATTCATTTTAAAAAACTCATTCTCTCAAATATATAAGGTTGAAATTTTTAATATTTAAGTTCCTGACTGAATTATAAATCCCGGGAATATATTTTACCGATAAGTGAAGGTAGTTTATTACTTTTGTAGGTCGAACAATCTAAAACTTAAACTATGTCCGGATTACCGGTACTTTTATTTCTTGATGTAAGTGGTGGCGAACTGCTGGTCATAATGCTGGTAGTTTTTCTTGTTTTTGGACCTGAAAAAATGCCTGAGATGGCCCGCAAAGCCGGTCGTTTCATGAATCAGCTAAAAAAAGCATCTAACGATATTACACGAGAGTTTAAAAAAGAAACTTCGTCGATACAGCATGAAATAGATGCGGTGCATAACAAGGTTAAGGATCAGGTGGAAAGTGTGAATCGTGAATTTAACCGCACTAAAGCCCAGGTAAATACTGAAATGAATATTGAACCTAAACCTGAAGTTTCGGAAGATAGTGGACCACCATTAACAGAAACTTCATCAGATACAGTGTCTGCAGCCGAACCATCTCAGTCTGAATCAAACACAGTAAAAACCGAATAATAAATTCATTACCCTATCGTTTTATTAAGGTCTGCTAAAATCAACATTCCCGTTAAGCCCATTTCATTTAATATGAGAATACGTATCCTGATAATCACCTTTATTTTCAGTCTGGCTGCTTTTCCTGTGCTGGCACAAAACCGATACCTTAAAGCTGCCGACGATGCTTTTAATAATATGCAGTACAATGTTGCTCTGACCAAGTATAAGAAAGCCTTGTCGAAGGCAAAAGCTAAGCCGGATAAAGAGCAAATATCTTTCAAAATGGCTGAATGCTACCGTATTACCAATAATACCAGGAAAGCAGAAGCAGGGTATAAAAGACTAGCCAAAACAAAGTATGCTGAATCCAACCCTTTGGTTTTTCTTTACCTGGCCGAATCGATGAAGTCGAATGAAAAATACAACGAAGCAATACCCTATTTCGAGAAATACAGTGAAGCTGCGCCCAAAGATCCCCGGGGAGCTACGGGTTCGCTTTCATGTAAACTTGCACAGGAATGGATTGATAATCCGACAAAACTAAAAATGAAGCCTGAGAAAGCTCTAAATTCAAGGGAATCAGATTTCGCCCCAACCTATGCTGATAAACTATATAACACTATTATTTTCACTTCAACACGCGATGCAGCCACAGGAAAAGATATGGACAACTGGACCGGTCAAAATTTCAGCGACCTGTTTATTTCGAAACTGGATCCAAAAGGACAATGGTCGACACCGGTTCAACTGGAAACAGGGAATATAATTAATACTGAAGCAAATGAAGGCAATCCTGCAGTAAACAGCAAGTTTAACCAGATGTATTTCACCCGGTGTTCCAACGATAAAGGATCGCTTCAGGGATGTAAAATAATGGTTTCGAGGCGGGCGGGCCGCAACTGGGGTGAACCTGTGGCTCTTAACCTGGGTGGCGACAGTACTACAGTATTCGGCAATCCTTCCATCAGTCCCGATGAACTCACATTAGTGTTTACAAGTAATTTGCCGAATGGCCAGGGCGGAAAAGACATTTGGTTTGCAACCCGCAAAACGACTTCCGAAAATTTTGGACGGCCTTTAAATGCAGGACCTGTAATTAATACTCCAAATGATGAAATGTTTCCATTTATGCGAAACGATACTTCGCTGTATTTTTCATCCAACGGACATCCGGGAATGGGTGGCCTCGACATTTTCCGATCCACTTTTTCGAATGGTGAATGGACTAACCCGGTGAACCTCCAGGTACCGATTAATTCGCCAGGTGATGATTTTGCAATTATTTTCAATCCTGAAGAAGACGCCGGATTTTTCTCTTCGAACCGTAAAGGTGGCAGAGGCAGCGACGATATCTATTCATTTGTAAATCCACCGGTTCTATTTACACTTTCAGGTGTTGTTAAAGATGATAAAACATTGCAATTTGTCCCGGGTGCTGTAGTAAAGCTAACGGGATCGAACGGTACATCTGTTGAATCCCGAACTGATGTGAAAGGCCACTACAGTTTCAACAAAGCGCAGATTAAGCCCAACACCACGTATGAGCTAATCTGTATGAAAGAGAATTATTTAAATAAAAAAGCAAAAGAAACCACTGTTGGTCTCGAAAGCAGTAAAGACTTTACAATTGATTTCAGGTTGGAGCCTATTCCTGACAAGCCGGTTGTACTCCCCGACATTCTTTATGATCTCGCAAAATGGGATTTAAAACCTCAATACCAGGATTCGCTTCAGGGTCTCATAAAGACTCTTGATGAAAATGAAACCATTATAATAGAACTGGCATCGCATACTGACTCACGGGGTACCGATGAGAGTAATGATATACTATCGCAAAAACGTGCCGAATCAGTTGTTAACTATCTGATTGAACGTGGTATTGACCCTGATCGCCTGGTCGCGAAAGGATATGGTGAACGTGTTCCGCGCAGACTGGCTAAAGATGTAGTAAAAGATGGATTCGAGTTCAAAGCAGGAACCTTGCTTTCGCAAGCTTTTGTTGATTCACTGCCATCGAAACCAGCCCAGGAAGCTGCTTACGCACTGAATCGACGTACTGAGTTCAGGATTATAAGTAAAGACTTTGTTCCAAAAACCCAGAACAAAGTAATGGCAAGCCAAATACCGACCAAGGCAGCTACCAGCCAGGCACCAAATAATATTGTGCCTTCCCAGACCAAGAATGATTCATTACCTGTTCAGGCTCAGAATAATATAATACCTGCTCAACCTCAGAATAACGCAGTTCCCAATCAAAGCCAGAAAGTAGTTATTCAGATAAATCCGGATGATAATGTGGTTCAATGTGCAACCAATGCTGATAATTCATTAACATTCAGCGCGGTAGTAAATGGATATACCACACAGATTACATTAAGCGAAGAAGGTCCGGGATTAAGCTTCTCAGAGGATGCAACATTAAAAATGCTGAAATCAGGAGCAATTGGTAAAACTGACTTTGTTGGTGATGCTGAGAAAATACTGGGCAATAATTCAATAGCTGATAAATCTGTTTTCACAGTTGGCGAAATAAATATTGCTACTAAATCTGTTTTTGATCTGGAAGCCACAGTCCTGAAAAACCAAAAAGCAGCATTGATCATGAGTGAAAAAGTGCTGAAACGATTTGGGACTTATTCCATCGACAAAGAGAAGAAGCAGATTATTTTTAAATAGGGAAATAGTTAATGGTTAATGGAAAATGGTTAATCGTTTTTCAACATCCGATTTAATTTATCCATATTGATATCTGTGATCTCCTGTTAATAAATTGTGCTAAACCAGCAACCAGAAACCAGCAACAATTAAAAAACTAATGCTTCTCAATTTTTAATTCTCAATCTGCACTATGACCGACAGGTATTCACAAAGAGGAGTTTCGGCTACAAAAGATGATGTTCATAACGCTATTAAAAATATAGACAAAGGTTTATTTCCGAATGCGTTCTGCAAAGTAGTTCCTGATTTGCTTGGTAATGACCCTGAATACTGCTGTGTAATGCATGCCGATGGCGCTGGCACAAAATCGTCACTTGCGTACGTTTACTGGCGCGAAACCGGAGATATTTCAGTTTGGAAAGGCATTGCACAGGATGCTGTTGTAATGAATACTGACGATTTGCTTTGTGTCGGAATAACAAATGGCATTTTACTTTCATCAACTATTGGAAGAAATAAAAACCGGATACCAGGCGAAGTTATCAGTGCGATCATTGAAGGTACTGAAGAGTGTTTAGCTATGATGCGCGATAATGGAATCGGAATCCATTCTACAGGTGGCGAAACAGCTGATGTTGGCGACCTGGTACGAACAATCATAGTCGATAGTACAGTTATTGCAAGGGTCCGCCGAAGCGAAATCATTGAAAACAATATTCAGCCTGGTGATGTAATTGTCGGACTTGCATCATTCGGACAGGCTACATACGAAACCGCTTACAATGGTGGAATGGGCAGTAATGGCCTGACTTCAGCCCGTCACGATGTTTTTGGTCATGATTATGTTTTAAAGTATCCCGAAAGCTACGACCGCGCAATTAATAAAAAACTTGTTTATGCAGGGAATCTTTTGGTTACTGATCCTTCAGAAGTGCAAGGTGTTAATGTCGGCAAACTGGTGCTCTCCCCTACCCGTTCCTATGGTCCTGTAATCAGGGAAATACTCGAAAAATACCGGCCGGAAATTCATGGCATGATTCACTGCAGTGGCGGGGCACAAACCAAAGTGCTTCATTTTATAGAAAACCTGCATATTATAAAAGACAAGTTGTTTCCGATTCCACCTTTATTCCGGATGATACAGGAACAGTCGGGCACCTCATTACGCGAAATGTACCAGGTATTCAATATGGGTCATCGATTGGAACTATATGTTCCTGAAAATGTTGCAAATGAACTTATTTCCATATCTGAAAGTTTTGGAATTCAGGCTCAGGTCATCGGCAGATGCGAACCATGGAAAGGAAAAAAACTAACTATTGCTACAAAATCTGAGATATTTGAGTATTAGCATTATCTTCATTTATATTTACTTACCTATTAAGTTGGCATATCATAATTACAACCCGCTTTTCCCAAATTTTATTGAAATTGATTAAATACAAACCCCGCATGAGTTTATATTCTGTAACCGGCATATTTCCAGATAACTTTTTACAGCGTTACCGTAATTTTCAACCCGGCGTTTAATCGGGACACATTATCTTCGCCTGCAGTATAATAGCCTTCTGCTTTTAAATCCTTATAGTTGCCGGGTATCAGAGAAGTTTCAGCTCCAACACGTATCATCTTCCAAACAGGGTAATTAATTTCCATGCCTATCAAAGTTGTGAAGATATTTCCACTTATTTGCCAGCTGTTATTACTGGGATATGCACCCATAATCTGTATATTTTTATTTAACGTGTATGATTGCATTCCCAAGGCAATTTTCCAGCATGCATCAAATTTTGAACTGAACAAAACATGTTTATAAAGTAATTCGAGACCTGTAAACCTAAGTTTTAAATCATCGTTAAGTACTCCATTTTCTAAAAAACTATCCCCGTTTGCATCCGCATTGTCGTATGAAGTTGTAGCATCGACGCTATAAGAATTATAAACGATTCCTAATCCGAAAGAATGGTAGATTGTGCCAAGTTCAAATTGATTGACATTTCCGGATGTAAGTTTCTGAATTTCATCAGTGTATGGATATGGTAAATCGGAACTCACTTTTCCAGTCAAAAATCCGAAACTACGATTGTAACTTCCAAAAAAGGTAAAGTTCCTCGTTTGGGCTTCTGATAATGTGCAGTTGAATAGAGCAATTGTTAAAGCCAAAATCGTAATAGCATGTTTCATAATCAGTTATATATAATATGAAATAATTTAATTAATATTTTCTCTTATATTTTTCTATAAATTAAAATCGGCAAATAAGAAGTAGATGTTCAATTTTACAAATACTTAAGCAATTATAACATTAATCCCTGAATCTTCCAGTCTTTTTTTATCATCTGCTGTTATATCAGAATCGGTAATTACAATATCAATACGGTCAAGTTTACATATAAATGCAAGACTTTTGCGAAGCAATTTTGAAGAGTCGGTTACAACAATCACTTCGCGGGCAGCATCAATCATGATCTGATTGAGAGAAGCTTCCTCAATATTTGGAGTCGAGATTCCATGCATTGTGTCGAAACCATCCACACCCAGAAATACCTTATCAACAAAAAAGTTCTTAAAACTTTTTTCCGCTAAAGGCCCAATAAGCGACAACGAATTTTTTCGAAGAACTCCACCGGGAATAATAAGATTTATATTAGGGTTTGATACCAATTGGTTAGCAATATTCAAGGCATTTGTAATGATTGTGACATTATTAAGTGTAGCAGAAAGATTTTTAACAATTTCTAGTGTGGTAGTGCCTGAATCAATAATTACAGTGTCGGAATCCTTAATAAGTTTTGCAGCTGCTTTTCCAATCCTTGTTTTTTCTTGCATATTGAGTTTATGCTTCTCCCCTAACTGCAGGTCCTGGCTAACAACCTGCACAGTGCTCATTGCACCGCCACGAGCGCGGATCAGGAGATTCTTGCTTTCCAATTGCTCAAGATCATTCCGGATAGTAACTTCGCTTACACTAAATTCTTTGCTCAATTCATTAACAAAAACCTGATCATGAATTGAAAGTTTCTTCAGGATTTTCATCCTGCGATCAACTGTATTGTGTTGATTCATTGTGTCATTTTTACTTTATATTAATACCAAATCTCAATAAACAAGCTTTAAGTGCTGGCCGGCTTATTTATTTTTATACAAATCTAAGCTATTAAGCGACTTTGCTTACAAAAATATACAATTAAAGGCTTCGAAACCTTAAAACTTAGAAATAAAAAGTTAATAAATATTTAATAACCTTTGTCGAAACGATATAAAATGTATTTATATTTGCAACGAAAGCAAACGAAAGATAACAAGTAAATTTATTCTTATGAATAATTCGGAATTTACAGAACAACATCTGACTAAAGGTGGAGTTCATACAGAGAGAGAGATTTGGGGGCAGCCTGATTTGTGGCAAAAAGTGTATGAGCAAACATTATTGGAAAGAGAGAAATTGGTATTGTTCCTGGATCAGGCTACAGCAAACAAGGATATTAGTATTGTGCTTACCGGAGCAGGCACAAGTGCATTTATAGGGCTTTCACTTATTGGTTCATTTATACGTCATTTTAAAAAGCATACAACTGCGGTTTCAACAACCGATCTGGTGACACATCCTCTTGACTATATGAATTCCGATGTTCCTGTTTTGCTTATTTCATTTGCTCGTTCAGGCAATAGCCCTGAAAGTGTTGCAGCCGCTCTGGTAGTTGACCAGGTCTGCCCGAAAGTTTATCATCTTATCATAACCTGCGATTCAACAGGTGCACTTGCCAATCTTAGTACTAAGTCAGCAAAGTACATTTTCGTTCTCCCTGACGAAGCCAACGATAAAAGTCTGGCGATGACAGGGAGCTATTCAGGAATGTTGTTAACCGGTCTTATCATAGCCAGGATTAATGAAATCAATGAACTTAAATCTCAAATAAGCATTCTCAAACAATACGGGCGGATCTTGCTCAGTCAAGCAGAAGCCTTCAGGCAAATAGCTGAAATGAATTTTGACCGGGCTGTTTTTCTGGGCTCTGGTCCCTTATATGGAACAGCAACCGAATCTCATCTTAAAGTTCAGGAACTTACTGATGGTAAAGTTATATGCAAAAATGACACCTGCCTTGGATTCAGGCATGGACCAAAAGCTGTTATCAATTCCGGCACGCTGGTGTTCCTTCTTTTTTCGAATCAGCCCTATGTGCTGCAGTATGAAATAGACCTATTAAATGAACTTCTTGCCGGACAGAAACCACTTTATATAGCCGGGCTCATTGAAACGGAAAACCCGAAAGTACGTCCTGATAAGATTTTTATACTATCAGAAAGTGAGAATAAGCTCGATGAAGAATTTTTACCAGTTTGTTCGGTACTTCCAGCTCAGATGATAGGTTTCTATAAATCCCTTCATTTGGGACTGAATCCTGATATGCCATCTATTAGTGGCAGTATATCCAGGGTAGTAAAAGGCGTTGTCATCTATCCCTATTAAACAATTAATAATGAACCCGGTAATCAGAAATAAGGCAGCAGTTCAAAATATATCTTTGATGGATTATATCCTTCGGAGAAATGATGAATTAACCATGCAGGATGGTATTAACAGGACCATCTTTGCAGCATGCCCCAATTCAATTTCCGTTATCAAAGCAGCATTACGTTCAGCGAAACGCTGGAATAGCCCAATAAAATTCGCAGCTACTTTGAACCAGGTTGATACAGACAGAGGTTATACTCACCTGAACCAGAAGGAATTTGTAAATACGATAAAACTTGAGGCGGAACGATTAAATTTAAAAGTTCCGGTCATAATAGCTGTTGATCACGGCGGTCCATGGCTTAAAGACCTGCATGCCCGTGAAAAGTGGAGTTTTGATGAATCTTTTTCAGCGGTAAAAAAATCCTTTGAAGCCTCAGTTGAGGCTGGGTACGATCTCATACATGTTGATCCTACAATAGATATTACCCTTGCAGCAGGGCAGCAAATTTCAATTGAAACAGTGGCTGCACACACACTTGATTTGGTTGAGTTTACAGAACACTTCCGTATTTCGGGTGGATATCCCCGGATTGCCTTTGAGGTAGGTACTGAAGAAGTACATGGTGGCCTGGCTGACATGGAAACCTTCCGGAAGTTTCTGAGGTTGGTGAAGAAAGGCCTGGCCGAACGTAGTTTGGGCTACGTTTGGCCTTGCTTTGTTGTTGGTAAAGTTGGTACTGACTTACATACAACGACATTCGATCCCGACATGGCTAAAGAGCTAACAAAGGTTGCCCGTGAGTTTGGTAGTGTTATTAAAGGACATTATACTGACGGAGTTACTAACCCAGAAGCATATCCGCTATCTGGGATGGGAGCAGCTAACGTAGGTCCTGAATTCACCATATCGGAGTACAATGGATTAGCCGAACTTGAAAAACTCGAAAAACAATATTTTAATGAAGAAAAAATTGCTCGTTGTTCCGACATTGGATTAATTTTACATAAAGCAGTGGTAGAATCGGGGCGCTGGAAAAAATGGCTTCAACCAGGTGAAGATTCTGGAAATTTTGAATCCTTAACTCAGGAACGACAGGAATGGCTTATAAGTACCGGTTGCAGGTATATCTGGCAGAATACCGATGTACTTGCTGCAAGAGCACATCTTTACTACAATCTTGAAAGCCACGGAATACTGGCTGAGGAAATTGTACTTTCCGGTATCGAATCTGCCATGGACAAGTATTTTGCAGCTTTTAACCTTAGAAATTTAAATGATTTGTTGTAAATCCGAAAAAGCAAAATGAAGACATTTGATGTAATAGTTGTTGGTGAACTTAACGTGGATATTATCCTGAACCAGATCGACCGTTTCCCTGAAATGGGCAAGGAGATTCTTGCCAGTAGCCTTGATCTGACATTGGGTAGTTCATCCGCCATTTTTGCCAGCAACCTGAGTTCACTTGGATCAAAGGTTTCATTTATAGGAAAGATCGGTAAGGACGGATTTGCATCTACAGTATTGAATAGCCTGCAGGCAAAAGGGGTTGATACTTCTACTATAATTCAATCGGACGCATTAAATACCGGAGCAACCATTGTTCTTAATTTTGACCAGGACCGCGCCATGGTTACTTACCCGGGCGCTATGGAAGACCTGAAACTGGAAGACATTAATTATGAACACATTGCCACAGCCAACCACTTACATTTCTCATCCATTTTTCTACAGCCTGGTATAAGATATAATCTTCCTAAACTTTTCAAAAAGGCTAAATCCTTTGGACTTACAACCTCACTTGATCCACAATGGGATCCTGCCGAGAAATGGGATATCAATTTAAAGGAATTACTCCCAAATCTTGATATTTTTATGCCTAATAGGGCTGAATTTCAATTTCTTACTTCCTCCAACTCACTTAATGAAGGAATTGCTACAATAAAAAAGTATGCACCTAATTTGACTGTTGTAGTGAAAGACGGCGAAAATGGAGCTTTCGGCTGGAACGGTTCTGAATGGCTTCACCAAGCTGCTATTTTAAATGATAAACCTGTGGATTGCATCGGTGCAGGCGACAGTTTTAATGCAGGTTTTATACATAGGTTCACGAAAGGCTATTCACTAAAACAATGCCTTGAGTATGGCGCTCTAACAGGAGCTGTTTCCACCACAAAGGCAGGAGGAACAGGTGCATTTGCCAACCTTGGGTTGCTGAATGAAATGGAACTGCACGTTTCAATTACCAAATCTGACAAAAAATAAAGTATGACACTACAGGATAAATTAGCTCAATATAAAACTGAAGGAAGAGCGCTTTTAGCCACCAATTTCTACAACTATGAAACCCTTGCCGGGATTCTTATGGCCGCTAAAGAATTGGACGAGCCTTTAATTCTTCAGCTTTCGGAAAGTTCTATCAATTACCTTGGACTCGAAGTAGCCGCAAAACTGGCACGTGCTGGCTTATCACAATTCGGTGTTGAAGGATGGCTTCATCTCGATCACGGGGCAAGCCCTGAACTGGCTTTACGATGCCTCGAAGCCGGTTTCGACAGTGTGATGATTGATGGAAGTGAAAAACCATTTGAAGAAAACATAAGTATTACACGAAAAGTGGTGGAAATGGCAAAATCCTATGGGGCAAATGTTGAAGCAGAACTAGGATTTATTGCCAAACTCGGGCAGGATCATGATACAGATGGTTTTACCAAACCGGAACAAGCCCGTGATTTTGTATCTCAAACGGGAGTAAATGCGCTGGCCGTAGCAATTGGGACTGCTCATGGATTTTACAAGCAGGAACCCAAACTTGACCTTGAAAGACTCAGTCAGATCAATGCTATTACAGCGGTTCCACTGGTTTTGCACGGCGGTTCAGGGATACCGGATGAAATGTTACGTGAAGCTATTAAAAGAGGAATCGTAAAAGTGAATCTTGCCACCGATTCGAAAAATACCTTTATGAAAGAACTTAAAAATGTGCTTTTCAACACTAACGAAATCGATTTGCGCAAAACCTTCCCACCCGCCATTGAAGCTGTTAAAGAACTTATTATTCGAAAAATAAGGCTTGTAAGCATGAAATGAATTAAATAAAAAAAAATAATGAAGAAATTTTTACTCTTATTTACATACCTGTTTTTACTCGGATTTTTCGCTTTTTCGCAAAAAGAAGCCGCGAATCAACTGCTGTTGAAAGATTTCAGACCAGTGTCTGTTTATGCCATTCCGGTTACTATCCCTGCAAAAGCAAAATTTCCGGTAATTGATATGCACTCACATCCTTATGCAACATCGGCAGCTGAACTGGATACCTGGGTAAAAACAATGGATCAGGTGGGAATCTCAAAAACCATTATACTTACTGGAACATCCGGGGCAAAATTTGATTCATTGGTTAACATATATGGTAAATACCCCGACCGGTTTGAATTATGGTGTGGATTTGATTATGCAGGATATGATAAACCTGGCTTTGGCCCGGCGGCAGTGAAAGAATTAGAAAGATGTTTTAATAAGGGAGCTAAAGGTGTTGGTGAGCTTGGCGATAAAGGCGAAGGTGAAACTTACTCCAAACCGGTTCACGGATATGGCATGCATATAGATGATGTTCGGATGAAACCGCTTCTGCAGAAGTGTGCAGAACTGCATTTGCCAATCAATATTCATGTTGCAGATCCCTACTGGATGTACCTTCCGACTGACAGCACTAATGATGGCCTAATGAATGCCATGGAATGGAAAGTTACGCTGAAACCTGGAATGCTCGATCATGCAGAACTTCTAAATTCTCTGGAAAATGCAGTGAAGGAAAACCCAAAAACACAGTTTATAGCATGTCATTTTGCAAACTGCTCTTACGACTTGTCGAAAGCAGGCCATCTTCTCGATAAGTATAAGAATTTGTACTTAGATATTGCAGCCAGGTATGCAGAAACAGCTACTATTCCAAGGTATATGCAACAGTTCTATGACAAATACCAGGATCGCCTTTTATATGGCACCGATATGGGCATGGATAAACCAATGTACCAGGTTACCTTCAGGGTGCTGGAAACACTCGATGAGCATTTTTACGAGTCCGAATTATTTGGTTACCACTGGGCAATGAATGGTTTCGGACTAAGCGAAGATATTCTGAAAAAGCTTTATATGTCGAATGCAAAAAAAATTCAACACTATGGAAATGAACGTTAGAAGTTTTTTATTCTTACTGTCTGTAATTGCATTACTCGTTACAGGAGTTTCCTGCTCACCCTCGAAAGGGCCGGTTAAAAGTGGCGCTCTCACCATTGAAATAAATGAGCAGATGCAGACTTTAGTACGTAATGATTCAGTGTCTGATCCACTTATTAAAAGTTTTCAGTCGTCAGAATTTTTGGAAGCAAATGGAGATACAATTAAAAATTTTAAACTGAAAACCTTTACATCCGAAAAAGTTAATGATTTTGCAGGTACTGGAAAATCATACCAATATCTCGGTAAAGCAGAGTCGGGAGATTTTAAGATCAATAAACTTCTTACTATTAAAACCTACAATGACTTCCCGGGATTGGCATTTTATAAAGTTCAATACATCAATACCGGGGGAACCGATATTTTGATTAATAAATGGGTAAACCATTCTTATAAAATTGAAAGCAGAAAAGATTCTCCCGATTTCTGGTCGTTCCAGGCAAGTTCAACAGAAGCACGCAAAAGCTGGATACTTCCGGTTAAATCAGGTTTTTATCAAAGGAATTATCTCGGAATGAACGATCCGGATTATGGAGGAGGAATCCCTGTTCTGGATATCTGGCGTAAAGATGCCGGAATTGCTATCGGTCACACGGCCTTGAAGCCAAAAATGGTTTCTCTTCCCGTGAAAATGGACAGCACAACAAATACTGCAGTAATAGCCATTGAAAATGTTTTCGAAGTTGCCAGTATCCTTCACCCGGGTGATACACTAAATACTCTTGAAACTTTTGTTACAGTTCATAAAGGCGATTGTTTTTCTACACTGAAACAATATGCGGCCTTTATGGAGAAAAAGGGAATTGTGATGCCGGCATCAGAACCACTGGCATTTGAGCCGATGTGGTGTGCCTGGGGATATATGCGGAAATTTACGGTTGCAGAAATCGTTGGAACTCTTCCAAAAGTAAAAAAACTTGGATTCACATGGGTTACACTGGATGATGGATTTCAACAAGCCGAAGGCGACTGGCATGCGAATAAAGATAGGTTTCCAAATGGGGATGCCGATATGAAAAAACTGGTGGATGTAATTCATTCATACGGATTCAAGGCTCAATTGTGGTGGGCACCCATGGCTGTAGACCCCGGTTCAAAACTACTTGCCGAACAACCTGATATTATTCTGAAAAATGCTGACGGCAGCCCGCAAAAGATCAGCTGGTGGGACAGTTATTATATGTCACCTGCTTATCAGCCAGTGCTTGATCATACCAAAGCTATGGTAGATCTTTTCATTAAGGATTGGGGCTTCGACGGCCTTAAACTTGATGGCCAGCATCTGAATGCCTGCCCACCTGATTATAACCCGTTGCACAAACTTGGCAATCCGGATGATGCTCCTGAAAGTGTACCCGGTTTATTTAAGTTAATTTATGAAACGGCACACCAACTAAAACCTGGAGCGTTGATTCAGCTTTGCCCTTGCGGTGATGCCATGTCATTTTACAATATGCCGTACACCAATCAGTTTGTGGCATCCGACCCGGTGGGAAGTTCGCAGATACGATCTAAAGGAATGACCTATAAAGCGTTAGCGCCCAATACTGCATATTTCGGCGATCATGTTGAGCTGAGTGATAATCAGAATGATTTTGCGAGTACAATAGGTATAGGCGCTGTTCCCGGAACTAAGTTTACCTGGCCCAAAGACAATCCATTTGTAACCGAAGGGCATTTTGTTTTGTCGCCGGAAAAAGAAAAAGAATGGAGTAAATGGATCCAGATTTACAAAGCTCATATGCTATCGAAAGGCGAATACCTGGGTGGAGTATATGATATTGGATACGATGTTCCTGAGGCACATGTTATCCGTAAAGCTGATACACTGTTTTATGCATTTTATGCTAAAAGCTGGCAAGGAAAATTAAATTTAAAAGGACTTTCAGATCAATCCTACAAAATCATCGATTATGTAGAAAACCGCGATCTTGGAACTGTAAAACCTGGTCAGCCAGGTTTTGAGGTAGCTTTCAGCAGGTACTTACTTCTGATGGCGTATCCGGTTGGAAAGCAATAGCTCTGGCTATAATGAGCCTTAACCGGGATAAAGTTTAGAAATTATCTAATATACAAATATCCAATACTTAATTCAACCAAAAAATAATTTTATGAGAAATGGACTACGAAAGGCGCAACTGTTTGGAATGATGCTGGCGCTATTTTGCCTGGCTTCGTCCACATTTGCTCAAACTGCCGTTAAAGGCAGGGTTACTGACGAAAGTAACAACCAGACTCTTCCGGGAGTAAGTGTTGCAATTAAAGGCACTACTTCGGGAACCATCACAGATGTGGATGGCAACTATTCTATTACTGTAAGATCAGCGAATGATATACTAGTTTTTTCCTTCATCGGCTATACTGCAAAAGAGATTTTAGTTGGTGCACAAGCAGAGATTAATGTAGCGCTGACTGTAAATGTTGTTACATTGGACGAACTGGTAGTGATGGGTTACAGTACAAAAAAACGAACTGAAATAACCAGTGCTGTGACAACGCTTTCTTCTGATAAACTGATGGACGTTACTTCCAATGATGTTGGAACCATGCTCCAGGGGAAAGTGTCTGGTATCCAGGTCATCAATAGTTCCGGTGCCCCGGGGTCAAGTTCTGAAATTCGCATCAGGGGAATCTCTTCCATGAGTGCACCACAGGGACCATTGTACGTGGTTGATGGCATTATCGGAGGAACATTTGATCCAAACGATGTCGAAACTATAACAGTATTAAAGGATGCAGGGGCAACCGGCATGTACGGATCTCAGGCCAATGGAGGTGTTGTTGTTGTAACGACTAAAAAAGCCAAGTTAAACAAACCCCAGTTCGAATTTAAGGCAGTTTACGGAATGCGTAATGCCGATCATGGAAATGTAAGGATGATGGATACCAAAACCTTATACGACTATCAAAGGGAATATTACCGTGATCCTAATCTATATGTTATTGATGACAGGAAATTCCTTGCTGCCAGGCCACAGTCGATCCTGGATGTGAATACTGATTGGTTAGCAGAAACCTTCAAGCCAGCAAAAGTTCAAAACTATTATTTATCCTCTGCCGGCAAGAGCGATAAACTTTCCTATTACATAGGAGCAAGTTATTATGATGAAGAAGGCACATTTATAAATTCAAATTTCAAACGTGCAAACCTCAGGGCAAATACAACTTATAAGTTTTCCGATAGAGTTTCCCTGACCAATAACATTAATTTGAGCGGGTCAAAAAATATTGGTACGGATTACATGAATATTTATTATGCTTATGCCAGCATGCCATGGGATAACCCTTATGATGAGTTTGGCAACGCCCGAAGTTTCAAAACTGCCGAAGGCATATGGTCCAAAGACAAAATTAATCCGATCCAGGCTGCCGAAAATTCAGAACTCAGCAGTAAATCCTTTAGTTTCGATTACGATATCGACTTAAGCATTAAGATTTTAGACTGGCTAACATTTTCCACTACAAACAGGATCAGTGCCCTCTCTGTAATGGATAAGGAATACTATGCAGCAGCTGCAGACAATCTATCGTATTTTGGAACAGGTTTTGTCAGTACTCGAAGCAGTTTAAATTACAGTGGTATTACTACAAATTTATTGAAATTCAATTTTGATAAGGTTAATCATTCTTTTAGCGGATTGGTTGGATTTGAAGCCCAGGGATCAAACAATGATTACATTATGGGATCAGGAATGGGAATTCCTGAGGGGCTTAGAGTTCCTTCGGTTGCATCAGGTCAGTATCTGATTGGTGGTGATCCAACTAAATCTGTAATGCAATCTATAATATCGCAAGTGAACTACAACTATACCGGCAAATACTTCTTGTCAGCATCTTATCGTATAGATCAGTCGTCACAATTTGCTCCTAATAAAAGAACAGCAAAGTTCCCAAGCCTTTCAGGTGCCTGGTTGATGAGCAATGAAGATTTTTTAAAGAGCTCAAAGACAATTTCAAACCTTAAACTGAAGGCAAGTTGGGGTAAAACAGGGATGAAAGATATTGGCCCGTACCGTTATATGGAAATGTTCAGTTTTTCGTCTCAATACGATGGACAACCAGCGGCAGTTCCTACCCAGATGGCCAATCCCGATCTGACATGGGAACAAACGGATCAGTTTAATGCCGGAATTGAAATTGGTTTATTTAAAAAAATCAACCTTGAAGTGAATTTTTATAACAATATGACCAAAGATTTATTAGTTGAAAGAGCATTACCTCCTTCCGGTGGATTCAGGACACAATGGCAAAACATCGGAAACGATAAGAATAGCGGAGTTGAAATAAGCCTGAATGCTCTTGTTATTCAAACCAACGATTTTACCTGGTCGGTTGACTTCTCAATGGGATATAATAAAAATAAGCTGTCCGGATTTGGAAATGACACCATTATAACATCGAATTCATATGGTGTTACCCAGATATACCATGATGGATCCGCTCTATACACATGGTATGCGAAAGAGTATTTTGGCATTGATCCTGCTGATGGATCCATGCTATGGGTAGGAAAGGATGGCCAAACAACCCACGAATACCAGGATGCAAGGTATATCGAATACGGAAGCCCTATGCCTAAATACCAGGGAGGATTTGCCACTGACTTTAAATATAAGGCTTTCTCGCTAAGAAGTAATTTTTCCTTTTTATGGGGTAATAAAATATTTAATTATTTCAGGAGATATGTCGATAGTGATTTGCAGGAAACGCAATTCAATGTCATGATGCCTCGTGATGACTATAAACTCTGGCAAAAACCCGGTGATATTGCTACCAAGCCTCTTCCCCAAAACGCAAGAAATTCTTTCGATCCTTCAACACGATACATCGATGACGGAAGTTTCCTGAAAGTGAGAAATATTACTCTCTCCTATGATCTTCCAAAGAGTATTACATCAAAGATGAAACTCAGCGGCATGACGATCGCTCTTACCATGGATAACGTATACACATTTACTAATTTCTGGGGCCAGGACCCCGAAGTTTCAATTGATCCGGCCAGTGGAAATTTACCAGGATATGCTGAGTTTAAATACCCAAATAACAAACAGTATCTACTGAGCCTGAATGTTCGTTTCTAACACTACAAAAACTTATCATATGAAAAAGATATATAAATACGTCGGGCTGCTGATCATCACTCTAACACTTACGCAGTGTGAACTTGATGTTATACCTCAGGATGCCCTTACAAGTGATCAGATTACTACGACCTCTGACGGGCTTTCAAGCCTTGTTAATGGATTATATGCCATATTTATGCAAACCGATGGCAATAATGGTTATATCCGCCAGTATTATCAGCTGAGTGATTTTGCCAG
Organism: uncultured Bacteroidales bacterium; assembly: GCA_963802185.1. Taxonomy (GTDB): domain Bacteria; phylum Bacteroidota; class Bacteroidia; order Bacteroidales; family UBA4417; genus UBA4417. The sequence continues at coordinate 805,630 of CAWDHU010000026.1, read as the reverse complement.
CGATGACATTGTTTGCGCATACAAAACAGAGGACGACCTGATAAATAGCTTCAGGTACAAAGATAGAAGTGCGGAAAAATCAAACATTAACTCTTTCTGGGAAATGTCATATAAAATTGTCTATGGAGCAAATGTGGCCATCTCAATGGCTGACCTGAAAGGGGATGATCCATTCACTAACCAGCTAAAGGGAGAAAGTTATTTTCTGAGGGCATTTGCAACCCATAACCTTGTGCGGATGTTTGCCAAACCTTACAGTGATGCAAATAAATCGCAACCAGGTGTAATTATCCGTGAAAGCAAAGAAGACAATATGCCTAAGGAGAGAGCATCACTTGAGGACACATATAACTACATTATCAGTAGTTTGAAAACAGCCGAGTCGGTTATGAGTGAGGAAATGCCTGCCGAAAGGAATAATGATATTCATAAGTTTGCAAGCATTTACTCGGTTTGGGCTGAACTTTCCCGCGTGTATCTGTATAAAGGCGAACTGGATAGCTGCATTTTATATTCTGACAAACTAATCAATTCAGGAATGTTTGAGCTGGAAACACCGGAAAACTTTCCGGGATATTTCGCTAATGCAAAATCAGGGTCCGAAAGCATCTGGCTTATCCCTTATAACCTGGTTGATGATCAGTTGAACGGATCAGTAGCATCCATGATTTATAACGGGAACAATTGCTGGGCCGAAGAAGGAGCAAGTGCTTCAATTCTTTCCGATATGGGTTATGGATCAGGTATGGTTGACATTGATCAGCGCTGGAAATATATTGTTACAGATGCCCCTATTGTTAAAAACGGGGTTAACATGTTTTATATCAGTAAGTTTTCGGGACAGGATGGCTCACCAACTTTAAGTTCACCCGTGATGTTCCGATTGGCTGAAATCTACCTTAACAGGGCTGAAGCATACGCAAAAAAAGCTGATGTTGCCAGTGCGGTTTCCGATTTAAATACATTGCTCGAAAATCGTCTTATAGTTCCTGATGGTGGAAATATAGATGACTACCTGTTTGACAATGGAATAGCAAACAGCGAAATTGTTGATGTTGTGTTGAAAGAAAGGCGCATTGAGCTCGCTTTTGAGGGACACAGGATATATGACCTTTTGAGAAACGGGAAAGATGTAGTCCGCAATTATTGGGGTTTCCATCTTGACAGCTTTAACGGAGTTCCATCAGGAAATGAGCCAGGCCTTAGTGCACCCGGAGTTTTCTTCCAGGCTGGTGACAGAAACCTGATATACCCGATTCCCTCAAGTGAAATCAGTACAAACAAACTTTGTCAACCTAACATATAAGTATATGAAATAGCCATGATTGGTTAATCTTTCCCAATGGAATAATCATATTAATTAATCATGGCGTATTCCATCTTACCAAAATCAAAATAAAAAATAATAAGATGAAAAACTTCAAAAAAATACAATTATATATTGCTGCATTCCTGCTAACATTCTCCTTATCGTGCAGCAAGGAGGGCAAATACAACCTTGAAGAAACCCCTCCTTTGGATTTCCGATCCTATTACGACGGGCTGAAGGTAACTTTCGCCAATGCTACTGAAGGTGCAACTGATATCTCATGGGATTTTGGAGATCAATCTCCTGTTGTGCCGGGTGACTCAGTGTCACATACTTATACAGGAATTGGTAATTATCTTATAACAATGAACGGAACTTTCGAAGGGAAATCATATATTTTCCATACAGTTTTAAGGGTGGATAAACCGTCGGTCATTGATCTTGAAGATGGCTCATTCGACGATTGGAATGGAGTAACCTATCCTGATTTCTTGCTTTCAGGTAAAGGTGCAATTAATACAGCAAAAGTTGATTATGATGCTAATTACCTCTATATCTATGTTGAATTCGACTCAATTGCTGAGGATGCCGGGTTAATTGACCATATATTTGGTGTATACATGGATGTTGACAATTCAGTTGCAACCGGATTTTCAATGAAAGAAATGGGTGTTGATTACGGCTGTGAAGGGAATTTGTATGATGGAGGATGGTTTGCACCCAGCATAGTAGATTTGGTAAATGGAGATCCGGGTTGGCCATTCATGGGTTTTGACAGTGAAACAGCTGTTAAAGCTGGGCATATTATCAAAGAAGGCAACACTATAAAAATGGAATTTGGTATTTCGAGGGAAGTTTTCAAAATAAACTCCCAATCCATGTCATTCTCGATGAGTATTATGAATTCTGACTGGTCGGATGTTGGGAATGTGGTAACTCCTTTACCCGATTTTAATGAAAAGATCGTTGTAATGATGAATAAGAGTAGCAAGAAGTAGATGCAAAAAAAAAGAATAAAGTACTTAATTGAAAAGTACTATTTTTTATTCCTTTTTAGGAGCACCCTGGTTTAAGTCAGGGTGCTTTATTAGCATACATAGGGCAAAATACACATCATCAAAATTAAGTTTGATCAAAGTATGCATAATACATAATGTTTTATTCACTAAATGACCTTTAACTCTTTGTAAAAAGGCTTTTTACCTGGAATAATTCTTCTAATGCATTATGATTTTAGAGAATATCCAACAAATAAACATATCTAAATAACTGATATTATGACGATTACCACCTGTTGGAGGGAATCGAAATAAAACCTTAAAAAATCTTAATAATTTATTTCACTATGTTTGTAATTATTATTAATTATTATTGTAAATTTAATAGCTCTTAAGATAGCCAAATGACAGAGAAAGAGACTAATTTTAAATGAAATAATAAATGAAGAATACTACTTAGCAATAAGATTGAAATTTTTTTGAGCCTTTATAAATCATGTTTACTTGAAAAACCATCAAAATCAATTAAGATTTGAATAAAAAAATAAAAAAAATTAACAATCACTTAATCAATCAACCAACAAACCAAAATCACGCACTATGAGAAAACTGACAATTCTACTTGTTTTGCTCCTTTTAGGAGGAATACAGGTTGTGCTTGCACAAAAAACGATCACGGGTACGGTTACCAGTAAGGAGGATGGTAGCAGCATACCTGGAGCTACTGTAGTAGTATCGGGTACTACTATTGGAACCACTACTGACATTTCGGGGAAATTCACCCTGAGTGTACCTAACGATGCAATTTCATTGCATATTACGTATGTTGGAATGAAACCAATTGATGTTGAAATCGGAACAAGCAAAGAAATATCAGTTTCGCTCGAATCTGAAGCTGTTTCACTGGATGAAGTAATTGTTGTTGGATATGGAACACAAAAGAAGAGAGATTTAACCGGAGCTATTTCTTCAGTTAAAACCAACGACATTATTATTTCTTCTAACTCGGATATTGGTCATACTCTGAAAGGTAAAGCTGCCGGACTTATGGTTCGGGAAAACAGCGCACAGCCTGGTGGAGGACTTGATATTCTGGTCAGGGGGGCTGGTTCTATTAATGCCAGCAATGCCCCTCTCTTCGTTGTTGACGGGTTCCCTATTGCTGAACTTCAACAACCGGACAACGGAACCAGGTATGATGCCGGGACTCAAAGTATTTTAAATACATTCAACCCCAACGATATAGAATCAATTGAAGTACTTAAAGATGCAAGTGCGACAGCCATTTATGGAGCACGGGCAGCCCATGGAGTTATACTTATAACCACCAAAAGAGGTAAAGAAGGAAAACCGATAATACAATATTCCACTTCTTATGCTATTCAGAAGTATAATAACTCATTTGATGTATTACCATTAAATGAATGGATGCAGGTTCGGAATGAAGCAGCCTGGGAACAGTGGAATTTTGAAAATAACGTTATCCCTTATGGAAACAAGACCTTAGAAGAAGCAAAAGCAAATCCGGTTAGTGGCGATTTTTATAAATTATACACTCAAAATGCCATCGACAATGTAGGTGCAGGAACAGATTGGCTGGGTTTGACAACCCAGAATGGTGGCATTCAACAACACAATCTATCCATCTCCGGTGGAAATAAATCTACTAAGTATTTATTGTCCGGAAATTATTTTAACCAGGATGGTGTTATAAAGAATTCAGGTTTTCAGAGATACAGTTTCAGGGCAAATATCGACCAGGATTTAAGCAAATACTTTAGAGTAGGTGTAAATTTTTCATTCAGCCGCATTAATAATCAGAACAGTAGCCTCGGTGGTGACCAGTGGGAAAACTCCGGTATTATCCGGGCCAGTATACAACAAGGGCCGCACATCCAGGCAATCGACGAAAATGGAAATTATCCTTTGAATCCTCAACTTTCGCAGCAGCCTAACCCCTATTCATTGCTTACAATCACTGATCAGGGTCGGGTTGAACGTACCATGTTAAACTCCTATCTTGACTTTATGCCGGTAAAAGACCTTGTAATAAAACTCAAAGCAGGTATGGATCGTGGTATGACCAACCGCTGGACTTATCTGCCCAAAACCACCCTCGCCGGTCAACTTGAAAACGGTAAAGCTACTATAGCTAATACAGATAAAAACAACTATCTTATTGAAGCAACTGCCAATTATTCGAAAAAAATTGGTGAAAACCATCAGTTCGTAATACTGGGCGGTGTTTCCGAAGAGAAGTTTATCGACAGGTACAACAGCGAAGGCAATACGAATTTTATATCTGATGCATTCTTATGGAATAATCTTAATGCAGGAACCGGCACTAAGAGTGTTGGATCAGCTGGAACAGATAATGTTATGGCTTCCTATTTTGGTCGATTAAATTATATCCTCAAGGATAGATATTTAATGACTTTGACATTGCGTACTGACGGAGCCAGTGTATTTGCAGAGAATAACAAATGGGCAACCTTCCCTTCGGTTGCTCTTGGATGGAATATCGCTGATGAATCCTTTTTTGCTGGTGCTAAAGATGTAGTATCCATGTTAAAATTAAGACTAAGCTATGGCCAAACTGGAAATGCATCCATTGGCAGTAACGCTTTTGCCTCTTATACTGCATACCCGGCCTATCTTACAGGCGATGAAGTTAAAAATATTGGAGTTTCATTATCCCGCCTCGAAAATCCGGATCTGAAATGGGAAACTACCACCGAGTTAAATCTTGGAGTCGACTTCAGTTTGTTCAAGGACAGAGTCAGCGGATCATTCGAATTGTACAGCAGGGTTATCTCTGATCTGCTGGCCATGAAGCCTATTAATTCTTATAATGAAATAAATGAAGTAATGGCCAATGTTGGCGAAACACAAAGCAAAGGCTTTGAGCTTTCGGTGACTACCTACAACATGAATAAGAATGATTTTGAATGGAAAACAATGTTCACATTTGCCAGCTATCATGACAACTGGCGCAAAAGAGCTGATGACTGGAAACCTTCTGTCTATGAAAGTGAAACCGATCCCATCAGGGCCATTTATACAAGAGTTTCAGATGGAATTATGCAAGTTGGAGATGTTGTTCCTGCACAACCGGAATTAAAACCAGGAGCAATTAAAATTGCCGATATTAACGGATATGTACGCGATGCAGACGGTAATCCAACGGTTGATGAAAATGGTAGATTCCTCAGAACAGGAGCTCCTGATGGCATAATTGATGATGCAGATACTAAGCTTCTTGGTACAAGCGATCCAAAGTTGATAGCAGGTATGTCCAATATGTTCAGATACAAAAATTTTGATCTGAGTTTTGATTTCAATGGAATGTTTGGCCGCCAGATGTCCGATCCTAACTATACAGCTTACGGTGTAAGTGCCGAAGGAATTTATACATATGGCTACAATGGCCTTAGGACTGTTAAAGACCGCTGGACTCCTGAAAAACCATCCACAACACATCCCGGCTCATATTATGGGTGGTCTCCTTATGGTCAGGGTGACTTTTTCCTTCAAAAAGCTTGGTTTATCCGTATGCAGAATATAACTTTTGGATACAACCTGCCGAAGAAATGGGTTGGCAAAGTGCTGAGCCAGGCTAACATACATGTAGATGCTCAGAATCTGTTTGTGATCACACCGTATACCGGCGTCGATCCTGAAACCGATTCTTACACGGCTGCTTATCCCTATGTTAGAACATTTACTTTAGGTCTAAATATTATTTTCTAACCTACAAAAAATCATGAAAATGAAAAAGATAATATCCTTTCTTATAGTAGTCTTTCTTATCAATGGTTGTACCAAAGACCTTGTAACTGTTGACTACTCCGAAATTAACCCCAGCATATTTCCTCAATCTGATGCAGATATTCAGGCAATTGTAATGTCCTGCTACTATCCATTGAGAGGATCATGGTGGGATGGCATTAATACAACTTCTGAAAGAGGTCTTATGTTTTGTCTGGACGCCACTACCGAAATCCTTTCAGGAAAGTTTGACATACAGTATTATGGCCATTTACTGAATTTTCATCCAACTGATGAATTGGCTGTATTTTTCTACGACTGGTATTATAATAAAATTAGTCGTATGACCCTGGCTATTGACCAGGTTACTCAATCGCAGGTTAGCGACGCTGTAAAAGCTAAGGCAATAGCTGAAATTCGGTGTGCAAGAGGAATGTTGGCTTATGACTTATACGACATGTATGGCCCGCTGGTTATTGCTCCACTAGATGTGTTGAAAAGCCCCATGCAGGAAACGCCCCTTGCCAGGCTTTCAAATGATGAAATGGTAGCCTTTATCGAAGATGATCTTATTGCAGCAGCAGAAGATTTGCCTGATCCGGGAGCAACAGAGTATGGCCGTTTTAGCAAAGGAATTGCAAAAATGATGAATATTCGTTTGATGCTGCATGAAAAAAAGTGGGATAAAGTAAAAGCTCTTTGTGATGATATCATTGATATGCATTATTATGAGGTTCAGGCTGATTATAATGGAATGTGGGGGCTTAACGGTGCCAAAAACAGTAAAGAAGTTATTTGGGCTATTCCGTGCGATTACGAGGGTACAAGCGAAAATCAATGGCAACTGATGGTTTTGCCTTCAAACTATGATCCTATGGGCGGCTGGGCTACAGTTCAGAGCACATGGTATTTTTATGACTCATTTGAAGAAGGTGATATCCGCAGAGATATGTTAATAGCAGAATATACTGGTACGGATGGTGTATTGTACAACAGGAGTAATCCAGGCGACAATATTGACCTTGGTCCTATTCCTTTGAAAGTAAATCCTGATGATGCCAGATCTTCAGCATTGTCAACTGTTGATATCATACAATACAGGTATCCGGATGTGCTGTTGTCAAAGGCGGAAGCTATAGCTAACATGTCGGCTCCAAACGAAGAAGCGATTGAACTTGTTAATGTAATTCGCAGGAGAGCTGGCTTGCAGGATATAAAATTAGCCGATTACAGCTCATTATCAGCTTTTAACGACATGATCCTTACCGAAAGAAGTCATGAATACTGGTGTGAAAACGGTCAATACAGGGCCGACCTTATCAGGCATGGAAAATTCGTATCACGCTGCATTGAGTTAACTCAATCACCCTATGCAGATGATAATAAAGTTCTTTTCCCATTCTCCTTAAAAACGGTTAGCGAAGGCAAAGGATTGTTCATCCAGAATCCGGGTTATAATTGATAGTTGAAAAGAGGCAGGATTAAAACCCGAACTGTTTTCTTCCTGCTTCTTTTATTCAAAACTAATCCAATTCAAAGTAAACCATTTCCCGACATTAGTTGTTTAATTTCAGATCAATAAGCCAGTTTTGCCTAATCAGAATCATACCCATGACTGCTCAGATTAAACTCATAAAATACCTGCCAGCACTCTTACTGATGTGCATTGCGTTGTTAATGGCTCCCGGCTGCAAAAAACCAGGTGGAGATGGCGATACAAATATCACTACCATTAAATACGAGCCATCGACGACTATTTTTGCAAATCCTGAACGTGGTTTTATTCATATGGCAGATGTTAAATCGGAAGGTGAGAATCTGAACCCGATGTGGCTGGCAAATTTAAGGGCTGAAAATGTATCGATGATGATGAGGGTATTTTACCTGGACAAATTCAAGGATCAACCCATAAGTGAACAGGAACTTCAGCTAATTCGTACTGATTTGCAATATATGCGTAATGCCGGGATTAAATGTGTTCTTCGTTTCGCGTATACAGATGATATGGCTGTAGCAGATGCTCCTTTAACAATTGTAAAACAACATCTCGATCAGCTCAAATCAGTATTTGAGGAGAATAAAGATGTGATTGCATTTGTACAGGCTGGTTTTATTGGTGCCTGGGGCGAGTGGCATAGTTCGAGTAACGGATTGGCAACAGTTGAAAATGAAAAAGAAGTTCTGTTCAAGCTACTAAGTGTATTGCCTGTAGAAATAATGGTACAGGTAAGGACTCCGGGAGCCAAAAAAGATATCTTTAACACAACTGCTCCCATTGAATCAGCAATTGCATACAGCAGCGAATACCGTGCAAGAGTTGGTCATCACAACGATTGTTTCCTGGCCGGAGGTACTGATTATGGTACTTACAGTAATATACAGGTTGATAAGCAGTACATCAGTAAAGAAGCTCTCTATGTGCCTACTGGCGGAGAAACATGTCCTCCCGAAGGACCTTTCCCTGATTGTGCAACAGCACGGACTGAAATGCAACTGTTAAAGTGGACCTATCTCAATCTTGATTGGTACCAGCCGGTTCTTGCTGCCTGGAGAAACTCAGGCTGCTTTGAAGAGTTTCAGCGAAATCTCGGCTACAGGCTGGTTCTGGTTAGTGCACTCTTGCCCAAAGAAGTCAGTACAGGTGGCGACCTGTTGCCTGAAATTAAAATAACTAATAAAGGCTATGCCCCGTTATACAACTACAAAACGACCAGTCTTGTGCTCAAAAACAAAAGCACAGGTGAGCTTTACCAGTTCGATTTACCGATCGATATGCGTACTTGTAAACCAAACGGATTATTAACCATAAACAACTCAATTAAATTAACCGGAGTTCCACAGGGAGAATACAAATTATATCTGAAACTGGCCGACAAATCAGAAACGTTGAAAAACCGGGTAGAATACTCTGTCCGTCTTGCCAATACAAATGTATGGGATGAGCAAACGGGGTTTAATGATTTGCTTCATGAACTTAAGGTAGTTTCAAAAAATTAATTCATGTTGAAATAAGAAAAACTAATAATAATTAATAACAGACAAAATGATGAAAAAACACAACTGGATTCTGATAAGCATTGCATTGTCAGTGCTTTCAATCGTTTCGTGCACGAAGGATGATACTTCAAGTGGAACCAAAGCCGTGTTCAGTTATATAGCTGACGGTTTCAAAGTAAATTTCACAAATTTCTCAAGTAATGCAACTGAATATGTATGGGAATTTGGCGATCAGACTGAAACATCTACTCTGAAAAACCCGACTCACGTTTTCCCGGCAAAAGGCCAATACCTTGTTACACTTACGGCCAAAGCCGGTGAAACCACAAGTACTTTTATTGATACGGTCCTTATCATCGGGCCAAATATAAAAATTGACGGTGATTTCACAGATTGGGCTTATGTTGGTTACAATCACGAGAACGTAGATAATACCGGAGGTACAATCCTGGCTTGCAAAACATATGCTTCGTCCGGATATCTTAACTTCTATATAGAAGGAACTCCTGACTTCTCCCTGACCGTAATGGATTTATACCTTGATACCGACAATAATCCGGAAACAGGATTAAAATCGTGGATGTACCCTGCCGGTTCCGGTGCCGATTATCTCTGTGAGGGATCAGTTCCAGGAGAATGGGGTGATGTATATCAACATGTAGGTCCTGGCAACGACTGGAACTGGAATGCGATTCTGGGATTTGCCGATGTCTTTCAATTCTCCGCATTCAAAAATGTTGATGGCAGGAAAGCGATTGAATTCTCCGTTAAAAGAAGCGCCCTGGGGCCAATGAGTAAAAAGGTCAATTTCGGGCTCGTCGAAAGCAATGAAGGCTGGACCGAAGTAGGCTGGATGCCGGTAACCCAGACGCCTGAGTCGATATTCTTAACGATAGATTTGTAATTACCCGTAATACTGAATCAGATAGCTAATGCCTTGCTCAAAATTTATTTCTTGACAGCGGCTGCGGTATTTCTGTTGATTCAGTATTGAGGTTGGTGTTTGGTTAAGAAAAAGGGTATAACTATGATTGTTTATATCCTTTTTCTTTTAACATGATCTTTTCGAAACACTGTAAGTAGTTTATTCTCGGGATTGATCAAATTAATATTTTGTAATTGAGTAAATAACCTGAAAGAATGAATAAATTCAAATCACTCTCAATCAGCCTAGTGCTTATCCTAAGTTTAGCCATAGGCTATCTTAGCTTTTCTGCAAGCGCAGCAACGACAGAATGGCCTAATTCACCTGTTCACGTTGATTATATCCTGGCCACAGATCCTTTATCGAAAGTTATCGAGATACCAGTTTTTGAAGTTACTAATTCATCAAATACCAGGGTAACGACCTATAAAAATTCTGATTACCAGGTTGTACTTCATGAAATTGACAGGGGTTATTACACTGAAATCAACGGCGAATTAGAAACACTGTCTGGAAGCCCTTCCTGTGTTACTTTACGAATTTCTTTTCCGGCCAACGGTCAAAAATGGGAATGGTTTCATGGCCTTGATAAATCAACCGAAATGAAATCGGGCTTAATGTATTTTGATACAATACCAGTGCATACAACTACTCCTCCCGATGGCGCCTTTAACGGCAAAAACTTATCTGACGGTGGATATGGCGATGCCATTGGCCGGGGCACTATGTCATTTTATCCCTTAAGCGCAGTTAATATTGATAATAAGGGACAAGGCATGGGTATTGACCTTGCCATTCCAGTGGTTTACCGTCTTGGCGCTGAAAAAGAAAGAGGTTTATTCGCCGAATTTGATGTAGCGACAAGTCCTCTTACCGAAAAATTCCCAAACAGGGCATTTTTTAAGCTGAGCACTTTTTCATTTGATTCGAAATGGGGAATGAGATCAGCGTTAGAAAAATATTATTTAATTTATCCGGAAGCTTTCAAAAAAAGAGTTGTTACCGAAGGCATCTGGCTTCCGTTTACTCCTCTCAGATCTATTCCCCAATGGGAAGATTTTGGGTTTGCTTTTCACGAAACAGCATGGAATGCAAAAGACACTAAAGATGGCCAAAAACTCCCGACCATACTTTCGGACAAAGGAACCGGAGTTTTGAGCTTTCAATATACTGAGCCCTGGGATATTCAATTGCCAATTCTCAGGAAGAATATTCCCTATGACTCTCTGGTTTCTGACAATATGATCCCGGGAGAGCACCAGCAATACGTCAGGAATAGTGCCACAGAAGATAAAAATGGTTTATTGCAGAGCCGTCGGCTGGAAACTCCATGGTTCAATTCAGGGTGGGCAGTAAGTATCACTACTAATTGCAATCCCGATCTTCCCGGATTTAACCGTTACCAATACGTTGTGCAGGATGAAATCCGTCCGGCAATAAAGCTGAACGTAGATGGAATTTATTTTGATTCCATGGAATGGAACTGGCACCATGATCTGAACTACAGAAATGAGCATTTTAAATATACAGATTATCCGCTAACGTTTTCATCCGGTATTGCAAGGCCTGCAATCTGGAATTTTACTTCTGAATTTGAATTTATGAAGAAAATTTCTGATGAAATGCATTCGCAGGGTAAGCTGGCAATGGGTAATGGCCATGGCTGGAATCCATTTGCAGCTTCGAACCTGGATCTTTTCGGGGCTGAATTAAGCTGGTACTATTCAGGCGATCATAATACCGACGCACTTGACTTTAAACGAGCCATCTCATTTCAAAAACCAATCGTATTTCTTTTAAATGAAGGCTTGAATGACAAGGCTTTTACCGATGCACCTTACAGCGGTTATGAACTTTATTTCGAGAAACTGATGGCGTATGGATTCTTTCCTTCATTCTTCAGTGTTGATGCTTCAAATGATCCATATTGGCAGGACAAAAAAAAGATTGAGAATGGCCGCCCGTTTTTCAAGAAATATATTCCAATAATCAAACTGATTGCTGCAGCAGGTTGGCAGCCTGTTACTCTGGCCTCAGGCGATGTTCCATCAGTTCGGATTGAACGTTTTGGCAAAATCGGTGACTTATATTTTACTGTCAGGAATAATGGTAACCAGGATGTAAAATGTATTATTACACCTGACATATCTGAACTCAAACTTTCCGGAAAATTATCAGCCACCGAATTGGTGAGCAACCAACCGGTTATAGTTGAGAATAATAAAATGATTCTTAATGTACCAGCCCAACGAACCCAGGTAATTTATATAGTAAAATGAAAAAAATCAGAAATAGTTTCTTACTCCTACTTGCCCTTATTTCCATAAATAATGGATATTCACAGGATTGGACACATTTCGTGCGGACTTCAGGACATGGATGTGAGATAGATCATCTTCATGAAATTATGAACGGTGCCAGGCAGACCTACCTGTTCGGCATTGAAGTGGACAATGATATTACCGGGAGATACTCCAGTTTTCTTTACCCGGAAGGGAAATTAAAGGCCATTAAAGCTATGGCCGACAGCGCACATGCTGCAAATAATTTTGCTTTTGTTTACACAGCAGGTTTGGAGTGTATTACTGATAGTGTGGCATCTAATTCCCGAACATTCCTTCGCGATCATCCCGACTGGGCGCAGCGCAACCGGAGATGGGATCCGGCAGTATTTGGTTATGGTGATGCATTCTGGATAAGCAAAAACTCAGAGGATGTCTGGATTTCGCCTTACGCTCCCGAATGGCGAAAAATTTATATGGAACGTATCCGCCAGATTGCAGCAACCGGTATTGATGGTGTTTACATAGATATTCCCTATTGGATGACGCATTTTGATAATTGGGAAGATACATGGGCAAGTTTTGATCCTTATACTGTGGCTGAATTTAAAAAGCGAACCGGGTTTGATGCATTTACTGATTTCACACCAGGTGATTGGAATGATCCCGAATTTATTGCATGGGTCGATTTCCGGATTAACAGCATGACAGAGTTTATGGCTGAAATTGACAAAAATGTAAAATCCGTCAATCCTTCTTGTAAAACCATTGCCGAAATTTATCCCGGAATTGGCGAAGAAGTGGCACGTGTCGGAGCTGATGTATACGAAATGTATCCAATAGTTGATGTTATTGCCCACGAGTATAATGTTGGCAATAACAGTGCGCAGCGCGAACCTTTGGATTGGATGGAATATATGATCGGAATGTATACATTCAGAGCTTTTGCAGAGGGAAAACCATCGTGGATGCTAAGCTATAGCTGGGATGGAGAGGACAGCATCCGGCCTGCTGATGCCATCGAAAACCTCGCGATGAGCCAGGTAATGGCAGGGACCAATAGCTGGGATGCCCACCGTTTTGTTATGGGGGGATCAAATGATTATGAAGCTCGAACAAAGGTGTATAAATGGATAAGCGAAAATGAAAAATTAATTTATGCACCCCGAAAATCAATGTCGCCGGTTGGAATTTACTTTTCCCCTAAAACACGTAGTTACTTTGCAGAAGATTGGACCTCGGCATACCTGGGTACGATGAATTTATTACTGCGGGAACATATAGAATTTGAAATAGTCACTCCCCGTACATTAGCTACAGCCAACTGCAAAATATTAATATTGCCTGATGTAAAATGTGTAAGTGATATTGAATATTCGCAACTTCAATCATGGTTAAAAAAAGGCAACACATTGATTTCGACAGGTGAAACCGCAAAGTATAATGATAAACGTGAGGCATCCTTAAACCAGGCCCGGATGCAGGAATTATCCGGCATTTCTTCAAATGCTGTCCATATTAACGGAAATCCAGAAAGTGCATTTTATCATTTTCTTAAAGAAAACTACAATAAGTCAGCACAAAAAGGTAAAAGCCCGGTTTACGATAGCAAAGATTTAAACCAGTTATTGAGCCAGATTAATAACAGCAAAGGTTTTCTTCCTGGAATTAGTATTGAAAATGCTGATGTCTGCACAGTTCAGATAGCTTCAGTTAATACCAAGCCAACAGTTTTCCTGGCTAATTTTTCAGGGTTAAAAGGAAGAATAAATGCTAATCCTATACCAGCAAAAGATATTATTGTCACTTTTAATAATACTAAGCGGAAAGCGTATGCGGTATTAATACCATTTATGGGCTTGCCGCAGAAATTACAAGGGAAATGGTCAAATGGTACACTAAAAGTAACCTTGCCTGAAATTTCCAGGGGATGTATTGTTCAACTGAACTGATATTAAGCACCTGATGGCTAGTTACGTGTTCAAATAAAGGATTTTTAAAATACTATGTGGAATTTCAAATTCAGTTTCGGAAGTTCGTTTCTTGTTTTTTTCTTGCTCTATTGCTTTTCATTTCAGAAGGCTCAATCACAAAATGTCCTAAAAGGCCCTTACCTTATTGAACCCGGTTTAACCTCTATGATGATTCGCTGGGAATTAGATAAGATCTCTGATTATGCCATAGAATATAGGTTGGATACAAAAAAAGCAAGGCAAGTTAAACTCACATTAAAAGGCACTAAAAACAATGCATATTTGTATGAAGCTAAATTGACTGGCCTCCGACCGAATTCAATTTATTATTATCGTCTTGTTTCGCCAGATAACAAATCATGGTTCAGAACCAGAACATATGCAGATAATCAGGAGAATCTGACTTTTGTCGCCATGGGTGACAGCCGGAGTAATCCCGAAATATTTTCAAAAATAATGAGTGAATCCGGTGGAGCTAATCCTGACTTGATTATCAGCATGGGCGATTTAGTTGAAAACGGAGGTAAATACAAACAATGGAACGATTATTACTTCTCTGTAATCCATGGTGTAGCTGAATCGACACCTATAGTAAGTACGCTGGGTGATCATGAAGGGGAAGGTGATGACGGAGAATTGTTCCGGTATTTTTTGCGGGATAATCAACCTGTTGATAAACAATGGTTTTCTTTTGATTATGGTTCAGCGCATTTTATTTCTCTCGATTATCGCTATCCTGACAGCCAGGAGATGAAAGACTGGTTCATAAAGGATATTACATCTTCCGCAAAGATATGGAATTTTGTTTATATGCACCGTCCCTGTTACAACCTGGGCGGCCATGGATCAGCCTGGGGACGGGAATCCTGGCCTGAGTTATTTGCCAGGTACAAAATTGATATTGTTTTTGCGGGCCATTCTCATTTGTATGAAAGATTTTACCCGGTAAGGTCACACAACGATTCGAATGATCTTCCGGTAACTTATATAACTACCGGTGGGGCTGGCGCTGAATTATACGAAGTAGTAAAAAACAAATCAGTTCTTGCAAGCTACGAATCGGTAAATCATTTTGTAAAAGTGCAGATTGATGGTGATACTCTGGAATTGCAAACTATAAGAATGGATGGCAGTTTATTGGATACGCTCAAAATAATCAAAAACAATAACAGTTTTAATAAAGCATACGCTGATCAGGTTATTCCACAGGAGATGCTTAACCTGCTCACCATGTTCAATTCAGCAATTACACAAAGCATTTCCTCAGTTCCGCTTTATTCAATTCCCATTGAATATAAACTAAAACTACACTCAGGTACAAATGAAATGGTTGCCTTTAAAGTAGAATTGGCAGATTCCACCGCTAAATATTATTTTGCAGAAACTTTATCCGATACGTTGAAAAATAATATCGACAAGGAAGTAACACTCAAAATATTCAGCAGAAAAGACATGACATTTTCGATGTGGGGTGAATTGCATCCGGAACTACGGCTAAAATTGACCTATGAATACAATTCCCGAAAGGAGACTCTTGTTGGAGGTGCGTTGAATTTCTGGCCCCGATAAATATCTCCAATTTTGTTAATTAATTCAATGAATAAAATATGAAAACACGGATTGCTTTGCTCATTTGCATTTTAACATTAGTGATAGCTTGCTTTGGGCAGGAGAATAAAACAGTCAGCAAGATGACTCTTTCAGCAGATGAAAAGGTTTGGGCTGGTGTAATAAATGACGGGTATCTGATGCCTTTCAGTGCTGATTATACTATGGATTTTTATGCAAATAATAAATCAAACCAGTCGCAACCATTAATTCTCACTAATAAAGGCCAATATGTGTGGAGCGAGCAACCTTATAAATTTGAATTAAAAGGTAATGAAATAATTATTTCTGATCCTTATAACCAAATTGTAACGGGAAAGTCTGGCAATTCGCTGGCAGAAGTTCAGCGGTTTGTCCGCCAGAAGTATTTCCCGGCAAATGGCAAATTGCCTGATACCATGTTAATTTCTAGTCCACAGTATAATACCTGGATCGAACTGACATACAATCAAAACCAGTACGACGTGCTGAAATATGCTCAGGGTATCATCGATAATGGATTTCCTCCGGGAGTACTAATGATTGACGATACCTGGCAGGAAGATTATGGTTTATGGAAATTCCATCCGGGACGTTTCCCGAATCCGGCGGAAATGGTTGATAAATTGCATAAAATGGGCTTCAAGGTTATGTTGTGGATCTGCCCGTTTGTTAGCGCGGACCAGGCAATGATTTACAACACGCTTAAAGAATCTAAAGGCTTTTTACTGCAAAAGTCTTCCAAAGATGATACATGGCAATCTCAATCCAGGCCGTTAATGGTTGAGTGGTGGAACGGTCAATCGGCAGTTCTTGATTTTTCAAATCCTGCAGCGGTAAATTGGTTCAATCAACAGTTGGATCGGCTGGTGAAGGATTATGGGGTTGATGGTTTTAAATTCGATGCAGGCGATATGTATTTTTATCCTGCTGATGGTTTGAGTATGAAAGATGTTACACCCAATGAGCAATGTGAATTGTTTGCCCAATTCGGTTTGCGTTTCCCCTTAAACGAATACAGGGCATGCTGGAAAATGGGAGGACAACCTTTAGTCCAAAGGCTTCAGGATAAAGCGCATACCTGGGTTGACCTGAATAAACTAATTCCCGATATGATTTTGGAAAGTCTCTGTGGCTATTCGTTTTCGTGCCCTGATATGATTGGCGGCGGGGAGTGGACTTCATTTTTAGATGATTCAAAACTGGACCAGGACCTGATTGTTCGCTCAGCACAATGTCATACATTAATGCCTATGATGCAATTCTCAGTTGCTCCATGGAGAGTATTGGATTCCGTTCATTTAAATGCTGTAAAAGCTGCTGTTGAGCTGCGAACAAAATTTACGCCTCTTATTATGCAGTTGGCACACCAGGCTGCAAAAACAGGAGAACCCATATTAAAAAGCATGGAATTTGACTTTCCCGGGCAGGGATTTGAAACTGTTACAGATCAATTCATGCTTGGCGATAGATCTATTGGTAGCACCAATGCTCGAAAAAGGGAAAGAATACAGAAATGTTAAACTTCCAATCGGGAAATGGAAAGCATCAGATGGAAAGATTCTAAAAGGAGGTAAGACCTATCAGCAAAGCGTTGCTTTGGATCAGCTGTTGTATTTTGAAAAAACAAATTAACTAAACAATTTAATTATGAAAAAGATTTCAATCATTCTTCTGCTGATTATAGCCATGGGATTAACTGCTTTTGCTGTTGATTACCCAGGGAAAGCGCCTGGAGATGCAGTTTTAACTATAAATTCAGGAAGCATTAGCTTAAATAATAGTGCACTGAAACAATCGTGGACGATCAAAGATAACAAGCTTTCACCCGGAAAACTTTTTGATGTTGGCGGTAAGACAAGCATTGATCTTTCCACTTCGGAACTTTTTTATATGATTGTTGACGGCAAGGTACTTAAAAGTTCAGATTTTAAATTAAAGGCGGCCCCGGTAGAGTATAAGCTTATGCCTGACAAGGAATCAGTCCGGTTGTCGCAGACACTTGCAGGTAAGGCTGTTAAAGCAATACTAACTTCCATTGACGGAAAATTGAATGTGCAATGGACTGCCATCCTGCGCGACGGATCAAATTATGTGCAACAACAATTCATTTTTTCAACCAATCAGCCTGATTTAAATGTTTCTGAATATTACTTTGAGGTTCAAACACCTGGAAAAGTAAGCGCAGGAACTGTTGATGGATCACCGGCAACTTTCGGTAATTTCTTTTTTGCCTCTGAAAACCCCATGACAAAAATAACCCTGCAGCAAAAGGAGAAGACCGACCTGGTTCAATTTCGCCTTCCTCGCTATAGCGGGCTTTCAAATACTGAATCCTATTCCACAACAATAACAACAGGTGTTGTTCCGAAAAACCAGATGCGACGTGGTTTCCTGTATTACGTTGAACGTGAAAGGGCTCATCCTTACGTACAATACGCACACTACAATTCATGGTTCGATATATCATATTCGGAATTAAAACTAAACGAAACAGCTTGCCTGGATGTAATACGGCATATTGGCGACAGCCTGACAGTTAAACGTGGCGTTGCCTTATCAGGATATGTTTTCGATGATGGATGGGATGACAATTCAAGCTTATGGCAATTCAACAGTGGATTTCCAAACGGCTTCGATCCGTTAACAGCTGAAGCGAAGAAATACAAATCAGGTATTGGAATGTGGATTTCACCATGGGGTGGCTACAATCCGGAAAAAGCAGAACGCTTAAAATACGGAGCTACCCAAGGGTTTGAAACTAATGAAAATGGATTTTCGCTGGCTGGTCCCAAATACTATTCACGTTTTAAGGAAGTTTGTATGAACCGCATTCAGAAAAACGGGGCAAGCTATTTTAAGTTTGATGGAATAGGCGCGGCTAATGGCCTGAATGCAAATAAATTTGAGAAAGATATTGATGCCTTATTCCGCCTTACAGGCGAGTTGCGGGCTGCAAGCCCCGAATTGTTTATAAATATGACAGTAGGCACCTGGCCTTCACCATTCTTCCTCTGGTACAGTAATTCAATCTGGCGTGGAAGCGATGATGTAAACTATTTAGGACAAGGAACCAAACGGCAGCAATGGAGCAACTATCGTGATGCAATGACCTACGAGAATATTGTTTCAAAAGCGCCATTATATCCACTTAATTCGCTTATGTTACATGGAATTTGTATTGCTAAAAACGGAAATCAAAATGAGATGGAACACACTACGGAAGACATCCGAAGCGAAATACATTCCTATTTTGGCAGCGGAACCGGCATTCAGGAATTGTACATTAGCTGGAGCTTACTCAATGCTGATGTATGGGATATACTTGCTGAATCAATTTTGTGGTCAAGAGCACATAAAGATATTCTCGCAGATACCCATTGGGTTGGCGGTGATCCTGCAAAAGGAGAAGTTTATGGCTGGGCCGCATGGAACAACAACAAAGGCACCATAACTTTAAGAAATCCTTCTGACAAACCGGCAACCTTCAGCATTGATATTGCCAAAGCTTTTGAACTACCGGCTAAGGCAACTAAAGCATACATGCTACAAAGTCCATGGAAAGCGGACATCGCCAAACCCAAAATAAAAGCAACTGCTGGCAAAATCACTACTTTCAAGCTGAAACCGTTCGAAGTGATTACATTTGACGCATCGGCCCTAAAATAATTTCGGGCGGTTTAACTGCGTATTCTGTAGCATAGGTTCAGTAGATAGGTATCAGCTTTCACACATCATCAAATGGAAAATACTAATTTAAAACTACCAAACAAATACAACCTATGCTCAAGCGTAATGGGAAAAATGCTTTTCGTTATGATTTCCCAACTTTTTACGGCCTGTTTAAATTTATCTGCAAATGCAAACAGCGAAGTTTCTGGTATACAGGACTCAATTACATACTATGACGGACAAGAGTTTGCAATTATTGGAAAGTTCCATGCCGAAAAAAACTACGTTCGCTTCCCTCAGAAATATAAAAACTCATTGCGCAAAGATGTTTGGGATCTTGGTCAGAATTCTGCAGGAATATCCATCCGTTT
Source organism: uncultured Bacteroidales bacterium (assembly GCA_963802185.1). Taxonomy (GTDB): domain Bacteria; phylum Bacteroidota; class Bacteroidia; order Bacteroidales; family UBA4417; genus UBA4417. Next base: position 785,748 of record CAWDHU010000026.1, on the reverse strand, counting down.
CAGAACCAATGCTACCAATATTGCTGTTCGATGGACAGTAATGGGCGACAATACCATGGATCACATGGCATCAACCGGGGTGAAAGGAGTTGATTTATATGCCTACATCGATGGCCATTGGAAATATGTGAATACCGGTCGTCCTAAAAGCAAAACTAATGAATCCACCCTTGTGCAGTCTGATGATAAAAGCTATAAAGAATATTTGCTGAACCTTCCTTTGTATGATGGCGTTGATTCATTATCCATCGGGATTAACAGCAATGCAGAGATAACACTGCCCAAAGAGAATTTCCTTATTACCAAAAAGCCGGTTGTATATTATGGAAGCAGCATTGCCCAGGGTGGTTGTGCCTCGCGTCCGGGAATGGCTTTTACCAATATTCTTTCAAGGGCAATAGATAGAAGTTTTATCAATTTGGGATTTAGCGGGAGTGGTACCTTCGAATTATCTGTCGGTGAAGCCATGTGTGAAGCCGATGCCGCATTATATGTGATTGACTGCAACCCGAATACAAATACAGAACTTATTTATGATCGGGCGGTTGCACTCGTTAAATTGCTTAAGCAAAAAAAGCCTGAAGTTCCGGTTTTGTTGGTTGAAGGTTACTATTATGAAAATGGTTTCCAAAAACCGCAGGATTCAGAAGTAGAAAAAAAAAGAATAGAATTGCGACGTGCATTCAGGTTTCTGAAGGAATCAGGTATCAATGAACTCTATTACCAGAAAGGTGATAGCCTTATCGGATATGATCATGAAGGAACTGTTGATGGTGTTCATCCCAACGATTTAGGAATGATGCGAATAGCCGAATGCCTTAAACCCACAATGCAGGAAATTATCAGGTAAAGGAAGTTTTTTCTCTTTACTACTTATTGGATATTAATGTAAGAAATAGTAAAACGCTTATCCCGTTGGTTTACTTTCAATTAATAAATCAGGATTGACGATAGCTGATTTTTTCAACTGCTATTACCAGTTCGAAATACTTGTGCTGAAAAGTATTATGAAATCATCGAAATTATTGGGACAGGGATTTATGAACGTGTTTGAATCTAAAAATATCCGGCTTTTCAAAAACAAATGTATTTCCATACCATTAAAAATAATAGCTAATTAATTTTTGAGGTTTTAAAACGGATTATCGGGTCAGCAAATTTCCTTTTGACAGAATGGTTTAGTTCTGTTTATTAGTTATATGAACTATGCCTTCCGGTGGATAATTTTCAAAAATTACTTATATCCGATAGCCGCATAACCAACCCAATGATGCAGGGTAGCGATAGCTGTTTTACCCATGTTCAGGTCTTCAACAGGCAAGGATTGATGTGCTACACTTGTTGAATATCCTATTTTTATGCCTTCCAGATTTGCTTCGTTTCGGATTTGGCTAAGGTAGTGTCCGGTTAATAAACCGAACGGAACACTGTAGCGCCCGCACCATGGCCACTGATAGGTGTGCCAGTCTCCGGGCTGAACTGTATAGTCGATAAATTTATGAATACTCGTTGTATCCAATACCGGCAGCAATGAAGAACTGATAATTTCATTCTCGTGGTTCACAGCCTTTTTATATCCTTCAATATCACAACCATATTTTGCATAATTCGTTCCGCCCCATTCTTCATCACCATAATGGACAGCATCGTTTGAAATCAAAAGAGCTATATCATCTCCCCACCTGAGATTATTTTTCTTCATTACCTGATCTATAACTTCTGCAAGTTCAAGAGAATATTTTTGCATCATACTAAAATCCATTGCAGGAATCAGGATCGGGACAAACTGAACATCACGATTATAGTACTGCAGGAAAGGAATGATGGCTTCAACTGAATGTTCGGCTTGTTGCAAACTGTCGTGAATTATGTAATCATCTTTTGGTAAATTTTTAATAATTTCTTCGCGTAAAGGGGAAATCTTGCTATTCCCATAGGGTTCTTCCCATTCGGCAAAACTGTCAAATACCAGCTTTTGTTCCACACCGAACTTCTTAGCTTTATGCGCCACACCAAAAATAATAACGGTTTTAGCTTTAATATGTGGGATTACGCTTTCATATAAAAATCCCGCATAGGCATAATCATCGTGAGGGCAAATAGCAATCCTTAATGCGGTATTTTCATCCGGCATATTTAGCCTGTTTGCTGAATCTATATAGGAGCCATAGATTCTGTCAATCCTATTCACAACCGAATCCATCTGCCAGGTTTTAGTAGCAAAACCAACAGTATCAATTGGATGTCTTAAATTTTTCTGTGCATTTATACGGGGAAAGAATAAAAATATAAGAACAAATAAAATCAAATTCTTCATGATAAGGTTCAATTGGTTAATCAAAGATAAGACTCTTGCCGTAAATATTTGCAGAGCTATTGATTCTCAATGAAAACAAATGCGAATACAGGGAATTGCCAGATTAAACTGATTATCCTTTCCTGGATGATCAATTTAATAGCCTGGCAAAACAACGTTATTTGATCGCGCTTGTTTAAAACGAAAGAATGAAAATGGCCACCACGGCAAATACCAGACCGATTAAAAGCATTGGGCCCGGCATTACACTATAAAGGATAAGAGACAATACGATTGTTATAACAGGTGCGAGGCCGGTAAGCGGAACTACGATTATTGCTTTACCATACCGAAGAGCATACACAAGCATTAAAGCACCAACAGAGTTTAATACATGCACCAGAGCAGCAAGATAAGGTCCTTTAAATCCCCAATTGATAGGTTGGCTGAAATCAGTCATCCACCAGGCAAAAGGCGATAATAATAGCGCAGTAACGGCCATATAAAAGAAGATACTTTCGGCTTTCATGGTTTCATTTGAGAATTTCATAACATAGGCCTGCAGCCCCCATGCAGCGAATACAAGCAACGAAAGTATCAGCCACAAATACCCGCGTGAATCAGAAGCACCCGGTTCCTGGTACGAAAGAAAATATATTGCTATCAATGCTGTTGCGATACCCACCCATTTCAAAATAGAGGTTTTTTCCTTCAGAATAATCACTGAAAGCAATATTGTTAAGATTGGATAAAGTGAAATAAATGGGAAGATAATGTATGCAGGGCCTTCTTTGAGAGCCTGGAAAAGTAAAAGTTGTCCGCCGGCACCAAGTAATCCAACTGCTGAGCCCAGAATTATAGAGCGTTTATCCGTTTCTATTTTCCAATTTACCAGATACAAAGCTACCAGAGCGCATGGAATCATGGTCAGAGCCCAAACAATATAGCCTAAAGTCGGTGGGAAACCTGCTTTTTGCGGTACTTCAATCAGGGCACCCCATACTCCCCAGAAAACAGTAGTAATTATGGCATAAGATAACCATGCGCGCGATTCTTTCATGATTTTGGTTTTAAAACGAAGGCAAATATAAGATTTTCACATTATTATTCGTTATTATTTCAAATAATAATTATAAAATAGTGCCCATATCTTAAAAGTATAAGCTTTTGAAAGAAACAAACAAGAATATTCTTTAATTCACTAAGTCATTCAATTCAAAATTTGATTGAACTGAATTAATTTTAAGGAAAAAGTCTCATAAAAGTTATTAATCTATTCAATATACCTTAGTTCATTCAATTCGTAATACTTTCTCTCATTAAAAAAACCGCCTAAAACTAATGAAATAGTAAGGTTGTTTCCTGTAAGATTTGTTCCGCCCGAATTTACATAATTAACAATATTATATTTCCCCTGCAAGCCTATATATGTCCTTTTAGTTTGAAAATGCCTGTATCCCAGCCCAAAATTGGTATTTATTGAATTAATGGAATGACCAACATCGTTATTTGGATCATCATCTTCGGTATTCACATTTATTGATTGAAAACCATCGTACCCGATTCCTGCAAGTAAATCAAATTCATTTTTTCCGATCTTAAAAAGTTCCCGCTCTATATCAGCGCCAATATACCAACCAAAAAATGTATCAGTTGTTTCAATATTGCCATCCCGCATGATTGTATATTCATTTTTCGATTTCATAAATTTAAATGCAAGTGTCAGGTTATAAGTCATTTTGTCTTTATGAATTCCCAACTGACACCCAAGGAGAGGATGATTGCCAAGCAATGAGGCATTACTAAAAGGAATCCAGATTCCGGTGAGAAAGTTAAGATTGAAATCTGCTTTATAGCGGTATTTATCCACTCTCTTATAATAATATGATCTGAAATCAGTATTAAAATAATTTGTATCAAGCTGAATTTCTTTAACCGGATCAGTTATAACATTGGAGTATAACTCACTGAAAAGTAATTCCATAGGATTGTAAAAAGTCCATAGAAGTAATGTATCGGCAATGCTTTGTGTAAAATAATCGTATTCACCTTTTAATGGTACAAAACCAAAATACTCCTTATAATTTTCATAAAGTTCACTATTTGCTGAGTCCATCCTGAATGTATAATTCAGCACATCATCAACAATGGTTGAATCATATAAAGCTTCGCTGAAAGTATTTTTGAGAATGGCAAACAATATCCTTGTCCGGAGTATCGGTTCACTAACGCCACAGTTTGATTGCCAATTATTTAATACAATATCAATACTGTCATAATCCTGAATAGTATAAAAATACATGATCAGATTGGTTGAATTGTAGGCAATAGTTTCACAATCCGGCGTTTCCCCATTGCTCAATGTATCCGGATCACTCTGAGCCATCACAAAAAATGCTGATCCTAAAATAAAAGTGCAAATAATCAGTCGTTTAAACATAATTAGTTAATGAGCTTAATTGGGTACTAATTTACAAAATAAAGATGTGCCATATTCTTACTAATTCTTCTGGAATTAAATTCCGGAAAATAATTAACAACGGTTTGGTAGATTTTGGGTACACCACTCCCTACTCCATTATCCTTACTCAAAAATGAAATCTCACCTTCCTTACCAAACTTAGCCCGATTTCTTGTACCTTTGCACCCTCAAAAAGCAGAAAACTATATGTTAGATAAACTTGCAGCCATACACGAACGTTACCTTAGCATTGAGAAACAAATCAATGATCCTGATGTAATGTCGGATATGAAAGTATACATTAAACTCAGCAAAGACTATAAGGAACTTCAGCCTATTATTGAAGGATATAAGAAATTTAAAGTGCTTGTCGAAGGAATTGAAGCCTGCCATTCTATTCTGAATGAAGAAAAAGATGAGGATATGCGTGCTTTTGCCAGGGAGGAAATGGAATCACTCACCGAACAGCGCGATTCGTTGGAAGAAGAAATCCGTATTTTACTCATTCCTTCCGATCCGCAGGATGTAAAAAATGCTGTTGTCGAAATCAGGGCTGGTAGCGGTGGCGATGAAGCCAGTATTTTTGCCGGTGACCTCTACCGCATGTATACCCGCTATATCGAACGCAAAAACTGGAAAATTGAGCCAGTGAGCATGACAGAAGGCACCATGGGTGGTTTCAAGGAAGTGATTTTCGAAGTAAAGGGTGATGGTGTATATGGCTTGTTGAAGTACGAATCAGGTGTTCACCGCGTACAGCGTGTACCAGATACTGAGACACAGGGCCGCATTCATACTTCAGCGGCATCAGTGGCTGTTCTGCCTGAAGCCGATGAATTTGATGTAGATATTAAACCCAGCGATATACGCAAAGATACTTACTGTTCATCAGGACCTGGTGGTCAAAGTGTAAATACTACATACTCAGCTGTGAGGCTCACACATGCTCCCACAGGAATTGTTGTAGCCATTCAGGATGAAAAATCACAGATGAAAAATTTCGAGAAAGCTATGACAGTATTACGCACACGAATTTTTGAGAGGGAATACCAGAAATACCTTGATGAGATTTCGAAAAAGCGTAAAACCATGGTTTCGTCGGGCGACCGCTCGGCCAAAATCCGCACATATAACTACCCGCAAAGCCGTGTTACTGACCATCGCATAAATCTGACTATGTACAATTTGCCGGTTTTTTTGGATGGTGAAGTCCAGGACTTTATTGATGCACTTCAATTAGCTGAAAATGCTGAGAGGTTGAAAGAAGTTACGGAGTAATGTCGGATGTCAAATGTCCGAAGTTGGATGTTGGATGTGGATTTTGATTATAATATACACATTTGTTGGAACTTGAGTCCGAAAATTTAGCGTTTGAGATTCACGCTATTGCTAATCCTTCCCCATTCATGCTTATTAATGGATTTAAAAAGATTTCCACACAAATCTTCTTTTTGTATCTTTGTAAAAACAAGTAGCTATATGCATACAATCAGATTAAAAGTAAATGATAAAATTTACGAAAAACTATTGTGGCTTTTAAGCAAATTCAGTAAAGATGAAATTGAGATTGTTATTGAAAGTTCAAGCTTTAGCAATGATAAGAAATATCTTGAAAAAGAACTTAACGAAATTATTTCGGGCGAAGCTAAGTTCATTGGGGTTGAAGAAGTTGAAGAAAGACTTGAAAAAAGTATAAAGCAGCATGAAAATCGTATTTAAAGATACTTTTGTCAACAGGCTCGAAAATCAACTTAATTATATATCACTGGATAGTCCTAAAAGAGCCCGGAAATTTAAGTCTGACCTTTTTCAAAGAATCAAAGAAATACCAGCAAATCCATATCGATTCCGAAAGTCGATTTATTTTAAGGATGTGACTATCCGAGATCTGGTTTTTAAAGGGTATACAATTGTATTTCGGCTTACTGATACTGCTGTAGAAGTTTTTGGATTTGTTAAATTTCAAAATAATCCGACTGATTAGTTCAAAGTTTAAATTGAAAACCCACACCTTTTATGAACCGAAACGACCTCTTTAAACTTATCCAAAAGAAAAAATCTTTTCTCTGTGTTGGCCTCGACAGCGATCTGAATAAAATCCCAAAACATCTTCTCTGGACTGAAGACCCTGTTTTTGAGTTCAATAAGGAAATTATAGATTCAACAATTCATTATGCCGTTGCATTTAAACCTAACCTGGCCTTTTACGAAAGTCGCGGCATTAACGGTTTGATAAGCCTTGAGAAGACAATGAATTACCTCGAAAATTTCAAGGATGAAGTTTTCACCATTGCAGATGCCAAGCGTGGTGATATAGGTAACACATCAACTCAATATGCTGTTTCAGTTTTCGATAAACAAGCTTCCGGATTTAGTTTTGATGCTATCACTGTTGCTCCTTATATGGGCGAGGATTCAGTAAAACCATTCCTGGCTTTCCCCGGCAAATGGGCAATTGTACTGGCACTTACCTCCAATAAAGGTTCTGATGATTTTCAGTTGTTTTTGGATGAAAATCAAACCCGTCTATTCGAACGTGTATTGGAACGCTCTTCCAGTTGGGGAACAGCAGATAATATGATGTTTGTGGTTGGGGCTACCAAAGCCGAAATGCTCGAAGATATCCGTAAAATTGTACCTGATCATTTTCTGCTGGTTCCCGGTGTTGGTGCTCAAGGTGGTGACCTCAATGCTGTTGCTGAATTTGGCTTGAATGATCATTGTGGACTCCTGATAAATGCATCACGAAGCATATTATTCGCAACAGATGGAACCGACTTTGCTGAAAAAGCAGGATTGGAAGCACAAAGCATGCAAAAAGAGATGGAAGCTATATTACTGAAAAACAATTTGATATAAGCAACTATGAAAGCAAAAACGATTCGAATTTTATTCTACACTGCAGCAATTCTGCTGCTGATTATTCTAATTGCACCATCCTATACCTGGCGTGCTCTATTACATGGTCATGCAAAAATCAATAACTATACTATATTTGAAAACAGACTTGTACCTGTTGCAGTAGCAATTCCGTGGCAACATGATTCTCTCTATAATTCGTTGAAGATTGATCCATCTCAACTATTATCATTTGACTCATTCGGTACAACTGCTTTCGTACTTATCCACAATAATAAGATCCTACATGAAGAATATTGGGATGGGACTAGTGATACCACCCGCAGCAACTCATTTTCAGCAGCAAAAAGTATTGTTTCTTTACTTATCGGATGCCTTGTTGATGAGGGAAAAATTAAATCTGTCGAGCAGCCGGTTACCGATTTCCTTCCTGATTTTAAAAGCACCAATGGATTTACACTGCGAATCAAGGACTTACTGACCATGAGTTCAGGCCTTGATTGGGACGAAGGATATTCAAGCCTGTTTTCCCCAACCACAAAAGCATATTATGGCACTCAACTTGAAGATCAGGTGCTGGGTTTAAGTGTAAAAAGTGAACCAGGCAAAATCTTCAGTTACCAAAGTTGCAATACAGAATTGCTTGCACTTATTATAGCAAAAGCATCTGGCGAAACATTGTCGGATTATGCTTCAGAAAAACTATGGAAACCTTTGGGAGCTGAACATTCCGCATTCTGGAGCCTTGATCGTGACGGTGGTGTCGAAAAAGCATATTGCTGCTTCAACAGCACTGCTACGGATTTTGCTCGAATCGGGCAGATAGTGCTCGATAGTGGTCAGTTCAACAACAAGCAGATTGTTTCGAAAGCTTACCTGAAACAAGCTACTTCGCCTGCATTGTGGATTGCGGGAGAAGATGGTAATCCTTGTAACTATTATGGTTACCAGTTCTGGATGCTGACCTACAAAGGTCACAAAGTTGTATATGCCCGCGGTATTTTAGGGCAGTATATATTTATTATACCTTCACTAAATGCCGTTATTGTTCGTAGAGGCACTGATCGCAGTAAATCATACCGGAACTTTGCTCCTACAGATGTATATACCTATCTGGATGCGGCATTTGAAATGCTTGGAGAAAAGTAATTTGACAAAAAACGCCGGGAATTTTCCGACGTTTTTTTATTCTTATTTCGGGATGATTATTATTCAACAACTGTAGACCATCCAAATTTATCTTCAGCATCGCCATACTGAATATCAAGCAGGCGTTGATACAACTTCGTAGATTTCTCACCAGCTTTACCATCCAGACAGTAATTCCATTCGGTACCCATTTCAACATCAACAATCCGTCTGATAGGTGAAATAACCGCAGCTGTTCCACAGGCACCTACTTCATCAAATTCGGATAATTCCTCCAGGGCTACTTTCCTTCTTTCAACCTTCATCCCCATATCTTCAGCCAAGGTCATCAGGCTTTTATTAGTGATGGATGGAAGGATAGATTCAGAAAGTGGGGTTATATAGGTATCTCCTTTTATTGCAAAGAAATTAGCCGGACCGGCTTCGTCGATATACTTTTTCTCGCGTGCATCGAGGAATAAGGCTGAAGCAAATCCCTCTTTATGAGCTCTTTCACCAGCAGTTAGACTGGCAGCATAATTGCCACCCACCTTATAGCGGCCTGTCCCTTTAGGAGCTGCGCGATCGTATTCGCGCGAAACCATAATGCTTACAGGATTAAAACCTCCTTTAAAATAAGGTCCCACCGGAGTAACAAACACTACAAACAAATATTCATCGGCCGGCTTCACTCCTACCCTGGCACCTGAGCCAAAAAGCAGAGGACGGATATACAAAGAAGCACCGGTTCCATGAGGCGGAACAAATTCCAGGTTCGCGCGCACAACCTGAAATACAGCTTCTTTGAACAATTCAGTTGGCGGAACAGCCATCATAATGCCGTTGGCCGAATCCTGCATACGCTTTGCATTCTCTTCCCAACGAAACAATCTAACTTTCCCATCCTTACCCATATATGCTTTTAAGCCTTCAAAAGCTTGCTGTCCATAGTGAAGACCTGTTGCAGCCATATGGACTGAAATAAATTCAGAATCCGACATTTCAATTTTACCCCATTCGCCCTCGCGGAAATATGAGCGAACATTATAATTTGTCTTTTGATAAGCAAAGGGCAGACTTCCCCATTCTATTTCATTCATATATTTTGATTTGTAAAATAATATCTTGTTTGCCAACTTCATAAATAAAACAACTTTAAATTTTTAAGTGTTTCACTTAGATTGCGAAGTTAAAGAATAAAAATGATGACGCGGTAAAATTACGAAAAATATTCTTTAGGGCGTTGGGAGATTCAGGTATCTCGTATTTGTTTAGCTCAGTTAAGCTCGTCTTCAGCGTGATAATAGTTTAAGGATTCTTGATAATTTAGGAAACATCAGGTTTTCAATGCTGTTACCACAATATCGCATTATCTCATTAACACATTAATACATTATCACATTAAAGCATTGATCGTGCCAAATTGACAGTCGCCGACCGATGGCACATGCTTTGATAACCATGGGAAAGAAAATATAAAAACAATAATATTATGCAAACCGGAAAAATCAACGTACAGACTGAGAACATTTTCCCCATCATTAAAAAATTCCTTTATTCGGACCACGAAATATTCCTGCGTGAACTTATCTCCAATGCTGTTGATGCAACAACTAAATTAAAAACGCTTTCGGCACTTGATAAATTCAAAGATGAATTTGGAGACCTGACCATTGAAGTGATCCTTGACAAGGAAAACAAAACCCTGACAGTGAAAGATCGTGGTATTGGGATGACTGCCGAAGAAATTGAGAAATATATCAACCAGATCGCTTTTTCGGGTGCTGAAGAGTTTGTAAAAAAATTCAAAAACAAAACTGAAGTCGAACAAGGAGGATCTGATCGGTCATTTTGGACTTGGATTTTATTCTTCTTTTATGGTTTCGGATAAGGTTGAAATTAAAACCAAAACCTACAAAAAGGGAGCCGGAACCAAAGCTGTTCGCTGGGAATGTGACGGTTCGCCCGAATATACCATTGACGAGATTGAAAAATCAGATCGCGGAACTGAAATCGTACTTTATATAAATGACGAGTCTAACGAATTCCTCGAAGAACACCGCATCCTTGAACTACTGAACAAATACTGTAAATTCCTGCCAGTCCCTATCCGTTTTGGAAACGAAAAAACCTGGGAGAAATCAGAAACTGAAAAAGATGAAAAAGGTGAACCTAAAGAAATTGAGGTTGAGAAGCCTCGTATCATCAATAATTCCAATCCATTATGGAAACAGAAACCTTCGGACCTGAAAGATGAAGACTATAAAAGCTTTTATCGTGAGTTGTACCCAATGACTTTCGAGGATCCGTTGTTCAATATCCATCTGAATGTTGATTATCCTTTCAACCTTACCGGTATTTTGTTTTTCCCTAAAGTGAAGAAAAACTTCGAGGTGCAGCGCGATAAAATCCAGTTGTATTGCAACCAGGTTTTTGTAACCGATTCTGTCGAAGGTATTGTTCCTGATTTCCTTACCCTGTTGCATGGTGTGATCGATTCACCTGATATTCCATTAAATGTATCGCGCTCTTACCTGCAAAGCGATTCGAATGTGAAGAAAATCTCCGGCCATATCATGAAAAAAGTAGCCGATAAACTGGAAGAAATTTTCAAAAACAACCGCGAAGAGTTTGAGAAGAAATGGGATGACATTAAATTATTTATTGAATATGGTATAGTTTCGGAACCTAAATTCTACGACCGTGCTGAGAAATTCTGCCTGCTGAAAAATACAGAAGACAAGTACTTTACTTTTGAGGAATATAAAAACTTCATCAAAGAAAATCAGACTGATAAGGATGGAAACCTGGCATTAATTTATACATCACATCCTGAAGATCAACACAGTTATGTACAAAATGCCCGCGAACGCGGTTATGATGTTCTTGTATTGGATGGTCCTATCGACAACCACTTTGTTAATACGCTGGAACAGAAATTCGAAAAAAGCCATTTCGTACGCGTAGATGCCGAAGTAGCTGATAAGCTTATCAACAAAGCAGATGCGCTACCTTCGAAACTTAGCGAAGAGCAAACCAAGCAGCTGACTGAATTATTTGAACAACAGGTAGATAAAGCAACCTATCATATTTCGGTTGAAAACCTGGGCGAAAACGATATCCCGGTAACTGTAACGCAACCCGAATTTATGCGTCGAATGAAAGACATGCAGGCAATGGGAGGCGGCGGCCAATTTTCCTTTATGGGTAACATGCCTGACAGCTATAACCTGGTATTGAACTCGAATCATAAACTAATGAGCCATTTGCTCGAAATTGAAGATCCGGAAACTAAAGTAAGTACGATCAAACAGTTGGTTGACCTTGCTTTACTTTCACAGAATCTGCTCAAAGGCGAAGCATTAACAGGTTTCATTAAACGAAGTGTTGATATTATAAAGTAAATGATTTACTTTTGATTGAAGTTAAACCCAAAAACTAAAACCAATAAAAACAGTACGATGAAAAAATCATGGATCATTATAGGAGGAATTGTATTACTGGTTGTAATTCTGTTCTCATCAATTAAAGGCACTTACAATGGGCTTGTAAGTAAAGAGGAAAATGTAAACAAAAAATGGGCTGATGTACAGGGAGCTTATCAGCGCCGGACTGACCTTATCCCTAATCTGGTGAGTACAGTTAAAGGCTACGCAAAATTCGAACAGGAAACACTTATAAAGGTTGTTGAGCAACGTGCAAGTGCTACTAAACCAACCATTAACCTGGATGCTTCAAAACTTGATGCCAATACACTTGCACAATTTCAGAAAACACAGGATGAACTTGGATCAGCTCTTAGTCGTTTACTTGTAACTGTTGAAAAATATCCGGACTTAAAAGCCAATCAGAATTTCCTTCAACTCCAGGCACAGCTCGAAGGCACTGAAAACCGGATCAACGTTGAAAGACGTAACTTTAATGAGTCTGTGCAACTTTTCAATTCGTCTTTAAGGAGTTTCCCAACCAATATACTTGCAGGCATGTTTGGTTTCGAAAAGAAACCTTATTTCGAAGCTCAGGCGGGCGCTGAAAATGCACCAAAAGTTGAGTTTTAATTCCCTGAGATCGCTAAACTCATCTTTTCAGAAATTTACCTTTTCTGTATTTGTTGAATACGCCACATACAATCGAACTGGCCAAAGCCATGCAGATAAACCACTTAAGAAGTCAATGTAAGAAAACAGGAGTTACCTTTAGGAGGTTAAAATAAACAAAATCTCTGTTTTCTTGCGTTTGACTTTTTTCAATTGACTAATTAAATAACTTAATAATACAAAGTACTATCGATATGTCTAATGCTAGAAATTTTTTCACCAAAGAACAACAGGAAGATATCCGGCAGGCTATTATGAATGCTGAACTGGATACTTCGGGTGAAATCCGTGTACACATCGAAAATACATGCAAAGGAGATGCATTAGACCGTGCCCTTGCAGTATTCGGCAAACTTGAGATGGAGAAAACTGAAAGCCGGAATGGTGTACTGATTTATCTTGCTGTTAAGAACCGCAAATTTGCTATTATTGGTGACACTGGTATACATAAAGTGGTAACTGAGAATTATTGGGATAACATAAAAAATAAAATGCTGAATCACTTCCGTGAAAACCAGTTTACCGAAGGCCTGGTTGAAGCCATTGCTGAAACAGGTTATCAGCTTAAAAAATATTTCCCATATGAGACTGACGATAAAAATGAACTTTCGGATGAAATTTCATTTAATTAAAAATTCATTGTTAATCATCTATTAACGAAATCAAAATTAAATGCAAATTATGAAATCCGGAAAAACCATAAAACCCTTACTCCTTCTAGCAATATTACTTCTCGTTTCCGGAATTATTTTTGCTCAGGGGAGCATACCCGAAAGACCAGATCCACCTCGTCTGGTAAATGATTATGCGAACATATTGACCCCTGATCAGTTACAAAGTCTTGAATCGAAACTGGTTGCATTTAACGATTCAACTTCCGTTCAGATTGCAGTAGTTATTGTTCCAACTTTAGGCGGTTACGAAAAAGCAGATTATGCACAACAATTAGGGCAGAAATGGGGCGTTGGAGGAAGTAAATTCAATAACGGGTTTATAGTGCTTGTTAAACCAAAGACAGCTTCCGAAAATGGTGAAGCTTTTATTGCAACCGGTTACGGCGTTGAGGCATCAGTGCCTGATGCTACTGCTTCTGATATTGTAAATAATGAAATGATATCACATTTCAAACAAAACGATTATTACGGAGGAATAAATGCGGCGACGGATGTATTGATGGCGCTGGTAAAGGGAGAGTTTAGCGCCGACAGCTATTCAAAGAAAAAAGGATCATCAGCGATTTTTGTTATTATTATAATCATCGTAATAATTGTGCTTATATCTCGTAACAAAAATAACCACCATACTATTAACCGTTCCGGAGGTGGAGGACTATTATTCTTTCCCTGGATGATAGGTGGTGGCGGCAGTAGCAGTGGTGGTGGATTTGGTAGTGGCGGCGGAGGCGGAGGTGGATTCGGTGGCTTTGGCGGGGGGAGCTTTGGTGGCGGAGGTGCCGGCGGAAGCTGGTAGCACTTGAGTTAATAGAAAATGGTTAATTGAAAATAGTTATCTGAATCCAGAAGTTTTTATGCTTACAGGATTTAGTTTTGAGTCTGAACCTTTCATTTACAGAATTTATCATTAAAAAAAGGAGGAACTTTTTCTTCCTTTTTTTTATGTCTTTTCCTGACAAATCACATAGAATCCCCTTGGTTATTCGACAACATAGGGATTTCTTCATTTTTTAATAGAGAATTTTATTTGACATCTCTACAAATATTAATATTATATAATAAAATAAATCAGGTAATGTGATACCTAAATCCGTAAATAAGCAATTCATATTTCGTATCGGAATCGGCATGTATTCATTTGTATTACTGAGTATTAATTATTATTTTCATACAATTTGCTAATTTAGAATGCTTCCATATTATTAAAATGTTAAAAAAACAAAAAAAATAGTATTGTTTACAATAGGCTAATTCGCTAAATTCGCTGTCCTCTGAAGTGAGAAACAAATTATTAACCGAACGCATGATAAAAAACTTACTTTCCAGATTACTTTCATACATTTTTAAATAATAAACGACTCCAGGGTGTATTGTTCAGCTATACTCCCAAATGTCATTTTATATACCGTATTAATCAGTAAACACGTATGCACCTACAAGCATCCATTAAACAGAAACTGATATCACTAAGATTAACAGCGCCATTGCTTTTTGTAGTGGCCGGACTGCTGTTCAGTTCAGTTTCGCAGGGACAAAATAAAGGCAAGGAGATTTTTGAGAAAAACTGTGCCATTTGTCACAAACTTACAGAAGAGAAACTGGTTGGACCTGGTCTCAAGGGAGTTGCTGAAAGGCGTGATAAAAAATGGATGAAAAAATTTATCGCAGGATCACAGGATATGGTGAAAGCAGGGGATCCAACTGCGGTTAAGGTTTTCAATGATAATTTGAAAATTCCTATGCCTGATCATAAGTTCCTTTCGGATGATGATCTTGACCAACTGATCACTTACATAGAAACGTACAAACCTGCTGAAGCTATTAAAGTTTCGGTTGATATAACTAAGAAAGACGGTTTCTGGCGCGACGATATTTTACGTGGCGAAAGGCTTTTTTCGGGTGTAATCCCATTCGAAAAAGGTACAACTTTGAACTGCGTTTCCTGCCATGCTGTTATTGCAACTGATTCGCTCAACTTTAATCCTTCAGCCATTGATCTGGCCAAAGCCTGGCAAGAGCCTAACGGAATAAACCTTTACCAGGTTCTCAGGGAGCCGACTTCAAGCAAAATGGCAGAAGTTCATAAAGGGCTTCAGATTTCAGATAAAGAAATTTATGATATTTCAGCCTATCTTTCAAAGGTTAGTAAAGAAGGAATGATCTGGGAAAAAATATTTCCAGGCAGATTATTGCTTTTTCTGTTCCTTGGATTGTTGATGGCTCTGGCCCTTGCTGATCTGATCTGGTTCAAAAAGGTAAAATACAAGATCATCCATGTTTTGATAATAATAGTCGGACTAGGCGTTCATGGCACTCTGGTTATCCAGGAAGGGATAAACCTGGGCCGTACCCAAAACTATATGCCTGATCAGCCTATCAAATTCTCGCACAAAGTGCATGCTGGACAGAATAAAATTGATTGCCAATACTGTCACTCAACTGCAACTTATAGCAAATCAGCAGGTTTACCTTCTGCAAATTTATGTATGAATTGCCACAAAGTTGTTACAGCTGGTATGCGATCAGGAAAATTTGAAATCAGCAAAATCTATAGAGCCGAAGCATCAGGCAAACCAATTGAATGGATTCGCGTACACAAACTTCCTGATCATGTTTTCTTTAGCCATGCACAACATGTTGGAGCAGGAAAAGTAGAATGCCAGACTTGTCATGGACCAGTTGAAACAATGGACTTAGTTAAACAGGTTTCGGACCTTTCGATGGGATGGTGCGTAAATTGTCATCGCACAACCGGAATCCAGGCTACAACAAACAAATATTACGAATCGTTCAAAGCCATTCACGACGATGCTAAAGCCGGTAAAAAAATTACAGCTGAGCGGCTCGGAGGGATCGACTGTGCAAAATGTCACTATTAAAATAGTCGTTTTGCAGAATCAGGAATAAAAATCATTTTAAAAAAGAACCTTTTATACTACAATATATAAATGGAAAAGAAATATTGGAAGAGCCTGGAAGAGCAAGCAAATCTGCCCGTTACCAATCCTGGTCAGAAAGATGTGGATGCATCGCGTTCGCTACTCGATCTTATAGATGAAGAAATTGATGGCAAAACCTCATCGCGGCGGAATTTCCTGAAATTCTGCGGTTTCAGTTTTGCTACAGCAGCTATCGCAACCAGTTGTAAAAACCCGGTTCAAACGGCTATCCCCTACCTGAACAAACCTGAGGAAGTAACTTCCGGAATGGCAAATCACTATGCTTCAACGTATTTCGACGGGCAGGATTATAATGGGATTCTGGTAAAAGTACGCGATGGTCGTCCAATAAAAATTGAAGGAAATGATCTCTCATCCATAAGTAAAGGAGCTACAAGTGCCCGTGTACAAGGGTCTGTATTGAGCCTGTATGATGACGGAGCCCGTTTCAAAACACCTTTGATTGAAGGTAAAGAAACTACCTGGGACTTACTTGATGCAGAAGTTTTATCGAAATTGACTGCAGCAGCATTGACTGGAAAAGAAATAGCCCTGGTTACTTCCACCATCATCAGCCCTTCTACCCTATCCATAATTGAAGAATTCAGAAAAAAATATCCGACTGCAAAACAGGTAACTTATGATGCAGTTTCATCGTCTGCCATTCTGAAAGCTAATAACCTGACATTCGGTTCACAGACCATTCCTGATTATAACTTTGATAAAGCCGATGTTATTGTTGGTTTCGATGCCGATTTTCTCGGAACCTGGCTTATGCCGGTTGAATTCACGCGTCGTTTTGCTGCAAGCCGCAGGTTGAATAAAGACAAACGCACGCTATCGCAACTTACTGTTTTTGAATCAGGCATGTCGCTTACCGGTGCCAATGCCGATTACAGGTTTCCCGATTAAACCCAGCCAGCAGGCTTCGGTCATTTTGAGTCTCTACAACGAAATTGCAAAAGCCACTGGTGGTATAACCTATAATGCCCCGGCATCTGCAATTGATGTATCAAAACTCGCTACCAAACTCCTTGGAGCGATAGGCAAATCAATAGTTGTTTGTGGAATTAACGATACAAGTTTACAGATTGTTATTAATGCTATTAACACAATGCTGCAAAACTATGGCAGCACCATTGACTTTTCGGCTTCACTCAATATCCGGAAAGGATTGGATGAAGACATGAATGCCCTCGTAAAAGAAATGAACGAAGGTAAAGTAGGTGCGGTTTTGTTTTATAATGTTAACCCTTTATATAATTACAGTGAGCCAAAACTACTCCAGGAAGGTCTTCAAAAAGTAGCCCTGACTGTAAGTTTCGCAAATTCATTAGACGAAACTGCAGCTTTATGTAAAGTAGTTGCTCCCGATCATCATTATCTTGAATCGTGGAACGATGCTGAACCTAAAAAAGGATTTTATAGTTTGCAACAACCAACTATCCGGAATATTTATACAACCCGCCAGGTGCAGGATAGTCTGCTTAAATGGGCCGGAAGCACCACACTTTTTAACGCATTCCTCAAACAATACTGGATTCAGAATTATACAGGAAAGCAGTCGGAATATAAAACCGGAGCTGATTTCTGGAATTATACTTTACAAAAGGGAACCTTTGAAATACCCTCGGGTTCGGCTCAACCCGGATTCAACAAACAGGCTGTTGCTGAAGCTGCAACAAAGGCAGCAGCTGTAAAATCAGCAGATACCGAACTTGCATTTTACGAAACCATTGCCCTGGGTAGTGGAATTCATGCCAATAATCCATGGATGATGGAAATGCCTGATCCGATCTCTAAAGTATGTTGGGATAATTTTGCGGCTATATCGCCCAAAATGGCTGAAAATCTAGGCGTAGTTACAGGCGATATGCTTAAACTTGCCGACGGTCTCGAACTCGTTGCATTTATTCAACCAGGACAGGCTGAAGGCACAATCTCTATTGCCTATGGGTACGGACGAGTTAAAGCAGGAAAAGTGGCTGATGGTGTGGGGATAAATGTTTTTCCATTTATGAAAATGGACGGCAACAACCGTAAAACTTCAATGGCAGCAACACCGGTAACCAAAACCGGCAAAAAATACAATATTGTTTCGTCGCAGATGCACCATTCCATGGAAGGTCGGAACATAGTGCGTGAAACCACTCTCACCGAATGGCAGGAAAAACCTGATTCCGGCAACGAGATGCACGAAGAAATTGTTCAGCAGAATGTTACGCTGTACAAAACCGTTACTTTCGAAGGACATCACTGGGGAATGTCAATTGATCTGAATGCCTGCACAGGTTGCAGTGCTTGTGTTATTGGTTGCCAGGCTGAAAATAATGTTGCTGTAGTAGGTAAGGAACAAGTAGCCATGACCCGAATCATGCACTGGATTCGTATCGACCGGTATTATTCTGATGATACAACCAATCCTTCAGTGTATTTCCAGCCGGTTATGTGTCAGCAGTGCGATAATGCACCCTGCGAAAATGTATGCCCTGTTTCAGCAACAAATCACAGTAGCGAAGGCCTCAACCAGATGGCTTATAACAGATGTATCGGCACCAAATATTGTATTAATAACTGTCCTTTTAAAGTACGCCGATTCAACTGGTTCCGTTATGCTACCAACGATGCTTTCGACTACAATATGAACAGCGACTTAGGCCGAATGGTACTTAATCCGGATGTTACAGTCCGTGAACGCGGTGTTGTTGAGAAATGCAGTTTCTGTGTTCAGCGCATCCAGGAAAAGAAACTTCAGGCCAAACTTGAAAATCGTCCGCTTGCTGATGGGGATATTCAAACTGCCTGTATGCAGGCCTGCCCTGCTGGAGCAATTATTTTTGGCGATATGAATAACAAGCAGGCTAAACTAACTGATTTATTCGCTGACCAGCGCAACTATAACCTGCTCGAAGAAGTTCACACTCTTCCTTCGGTCGGGTATTTAACTAAAGTTCGTAACAGGGAGGAAGGCAATAGTAAGGCCTAGTCTTTAGTCCTTCACACCTTAACAACTCAAATAAAGTATAAAATATTAACTCGCAATACCTTATTAAATATGTATAAAGCAGAAGTACGAGGTCCGCTGATACTGGGCAACAAGGATTACCACCAGATCACCAGCGACATTATTGCGCCAATTGATAATAAGACACCAGGCTGGTGGAAAGCAGCTATGACATTAAGTTCTATAATGGCTGCAATAGGAATTTTCTCAATATTGTACACAGTTCGTTATGGACTTGGTACCTGGGGGGTAAATAATTCAGTGGCTTGGGGATGGGGCATCATAAATTTTGTATGGTGGATCGGTATCGGGCATGCAGGAACAGCTTTCTCGATTTTCCTTCTTATTCTGAGGCAGAAATGGCGTACTTCCATCAACAGGGCTGCTGAAGCTATGACTGTTTTTGCTGTGATGTGTGCTGCTATTTTCCCGGCCATTCACATGGGTCGAGTATGGTTGGCATTTTATATATTCCCTTACCCAAATACCCGGGGTCCGCTTTGGGTGAATTTCAACTCCCCTCTTTTCTGGGATTTTATAGCCATCAGTGCTTACCTCCTTATATCTGCTTCGTTCTGGTATTTTGGCATGGTTCCTGATTTTGCTTCAATCCGCGATAAGGCAAAAACAAAAATTAAAAAAGCCATTTATGGTTTCCTTGCTTTTGGCTGGACCGGTTCAACTAAAGAGTGGTTACGCTACGAAGGTTTAAGTTATATACTTGGAGGGATTGCTGCCGTATTGGTCGTCTCTGTCCACTCTATAGTATCCACTGACTTTGCAAGCGGAGTGATTCCAGGTTGGCACACTACACTTTTCCCTCCTTATTTTGTTATCGGAGCCATTTTCTCTGGATTTGCTATGGTAATGACTCTTATGATCATTATCCGAAAGTATTATCACCTCGAAGACTATGTTACAGATTCACATTTGAATGCCATTGCCAAGATTCTGGTATTCATTTCCATGATCATGGGAACATCCTATGCTACTGAAGTTTTTATGGCCTGGTATAGTGGTAACCCATACGAAATGTTTACCTTTTTCCATAACAGGATCACAGGAGATTATACTTTTATGTTCTGGGCCATGGTTACTTGTAATGCTATTATCCCTCAATTGATGTGGTCGAAAAAAATTCGAAGCAATATTTCTGTTTTGTTTATTATCTCACTCATAATCAATGTGGGAATGTGGTACGAACGGTTTAACATCGTTGTTACTTCGCTTACTAAAGATTACCTTCCATCTTCATGGACCACATATTCTCCTTCATGGATTGAAGTGGGAATTTTCATTGGAACTCTGGGTATCTTCGCTACTGGCGTACTTTCATTCTTCCGATTCCTGCCAATGATTGCCATCAGTGAAGTGAAGAGTGTATTGAAACCAACTGAGATTACTGAAAAACATTAAAATACCTGAAAAACTATGAATTCAACACATTTAATTGGTGTTTTCGACAGTAAAACTGATCTGCTGGCGGGTATTGAAGGGGTGAAAAGCAAGAACTTCACTATCGATGAAATATATACACCTTACCCGGTAATGGAAGCTATTGATGCTCTAGAACGCAAATCACGGTTTACTACAGCAGCTTTTATTTATGGAGCTCTTGCCGTTGTTGGCGTACTTTCATTTTTATACTGGACCTCAGTGATAAACTGGCCTATAAATTATGGAGGAAAACCTACCAATGCATTTCCTTCATTCATCATTATTACTCTGATATTAACTATCCTTACAGTTACTATTCTGAGTTTGTTCACCTTTTCATTACGGGCAAAGATATATCCGGGTAAAAAATACATCCTTCCTGATGAACGTGCAACAGATGATAAATTTATTATCCTGTTCGAGAAAAGCACTGCCGGAGCCGGATTTGATGCTCTGACTGCAATTTTGAAAGCAAGCGGTGCATCGGAAGTATATGAAAAGGAACTTTAAAATGATACGTAAAAAACACATTCATATGGGGTACTTAAGTAAAATCCCGATTAAATTAACAGCTGCCATTGCATTGTCGGCTTTGGTATTTGCCTCGTGCGACCGCACACGTATTCAGAAAGGATATGAATATTTTCCTGATATGGGTCATTCATTAGCATACGAAACTTATGCACCTGCAGATAGTCTATTTAACGGGATCACAATGCAACTTCCGGTCTTAGGCTCTATCCCTCGCGAAATGATACCCTACCAATATCCTGCAACGCCCGAAGGTCGTTTACTGGCCGGCATAGAACTTAGCTGTAAACTCGAAGCCAGCGATACTAACCTGGTGCGCGGAAAAGAGATGTTCACTATATACTGCCAGAATTGCCACGGTATAACTGGTAAAGGAGATGGGCACTTATATACCAGTGGAAAATTTACTGTTCCCCCGGCATCACTTATTTCTGAAAGAATGTATGCAGCTCCCATTGGCGAGGTATATCATGTAATAACCATGGGTTGGAACACTATGGGTGCTCACGGACCACAAATAAGGCCTGATGACCGCTGGAAGATAGCACTTTACGTTAAAAACACCCTTCAAAACAATAAATAAGCTCCACGTGTATGGATACCAAAGTTATTTTAACGAAGAAATATTATTATATAACCTATGCTTTGATGGGCCTTGGAGTTATAGGGCTGGTGTATGGTTTCCTTACTGATACTCACCGGACATGGGCTAACCTGCTGATGGATAACTACTATTTCATATCCTTGACAATAGGGGCAGCTTTCTTTTTCAGCCTTCAGTATATTACACAATCGGGCTGGTCGGCTATGTTCCGAAGGATTCCGGAGGCTATAATGGCGTATATTCCTTATGCTGCTGTAATTATGCTGATAATGTATTTTGGTCTTCATGACATATATCACTGGTCGCATCCTGATTTAGTTGCAAAGGATGAATTGCTGGCTCATAAGGCTCCTTTTCTGAACGTTCCGTTTTTTATGATCCGGCTTGTGATTTTCTTTGGTTCCTGGATTTTACTCACCCGCTACCTCCGAAAACTTTCATTACAGGAAGATGCCCTTGGGAGCAGGGAGTTATTCGAGAAAATGGAATTCTGGTCGAAGGTTTTCATATTTGTTTTAGCTCTTACTTTTTCGCTTGCATCCTTCGACTGGATTATGTCGATTGACGCTCATTGGTATAGTGCCATTTTTGCCTTTAAAAACTTTGGAGCTGCATTTTATCACGGAACTTCACTTATAGGGCTTATAGCTATAATTCTTCATAAGAAAGGGTATTTCAAAGATATGAATGAGTACCATCTGCTTGATTTCTCGCGGTATATGTTTGGATTGAGTATCATTTGGGGATATCTGTATTTCTCTCAGTTTATGATCATATGGTACGGAAATATACCGGAAGAAACTATTTATTATGCAAAACGTTGGGATAATGGCTGGATGATTTTCATTTTCCTCAACTTTGCCATCAACTGGTTTATTCCTTTTATTGGCTTGCTCCCCCAGAAGTTGGATAAAAATATCAACTTTGTTTATTTCATCTGCATACTTTTACTTGTTGGCCTATACACCGATATTTACGAACAGGTGATGCCGGAATTTATAAAATCACCATCTCTTGGAATAATTGAAATTGGAGTTTTTGCCGGATTAGCAGGATTGTTCCTGTTCACTTTCGGTAAGGCTCTTGCAAAAGCACCACTCATTCCAAAAAATCACCCTTACCTTGAAGAAAGTATACACCATCACTTGCATTAACGGATAGTTTGTATCCATATTTATTTGTCAAATCAATGTTAATATTCATACTTTCAACACATTAGTATTAAATCATTTTGTGTTTGAATTAAAAGGCATGATACCTGAAAAAAGTTAATTTTTTGTTAAACAAAACAGGCTTCCCTTTTGTTAATAAAGAGTTAATTCAGAATTAATTAAGTTTGCCTGGCTTTGCGAAAAGTTCTGCATTCCTTTTTCAACCCGGAATTAGCAAATTAAAAAATCGTTGCCAAAATATATTTTAAAATGAAAAAAACCATTTCGTGGTTTACAATCCCCGTATTGCTGATTGTTTTACTCATCAATACACAGTCAGCTTTTTCACAAAAACAGGAAGATTTAGAAGTCGGAATTACTGAGCACCTTGAAGATTATGTTCCGAATGACATTGTTCTTACTGATCAAAATGGGAAGTTAGTGAACCTTAAACAGCTTATCGACAAACCAACTGTTTTGTGCTTTGTATATTACAGATGCCCTGGTATTTGCAGCCCCCTGATGAATGGCCTGGCAGAAGTTATGGCATCAACCGGTTTGGCACTCGGGAAAGATTACCAGGCAGTTACCATAAGTTTTGATAGCCGCGAAACCTATGATCTTGGCAAGAAGAAAAGGGAAACTTATCTTAAAAAACTGAAAGGACAGGATGGATCGGGATGGACATTTCTTACTGGCGACAGTGCCAATATTGCCAGGGCTACCAAAGCGCTAGGATTTGGTTTTAAGTTTCAGAACAATGAATTTTTACATGAGGGTGCTTTGATTATGCTAAGCCCTCAAGGCAAAATTACCAGGTACCTTAAAGGTATAAGTTTTGTTCCATTTGAATTTAAACTTGCTATTTATGAAGCGGGACAAGGAAAATCAGCTCCAACAATTATAAAAGTGCTTTCCTATTGCTATTCGTATGATCGTAAATCAGAACGCTATTCATTAGATGTAACCAGGATAACAGCAACAATGACCATTATTTTCGCTGTCAGTTTGCTCCTTTATCTGCTGATCCGTGGTCGCAGAAAAAAATCAAATTCAGTTAACCAATAATCAAACATTTATACATGACCGGAAATTCTTCTACACATCGGTTGCCCAGCTACCTCGAATACCAAGGTAAATACACAGGAATCCGCGCCTGGATTTTGTCGACTGATCACAAGCGTATAGCCTTGCTGTACCTTTACTCGCAATTATTTTTCTTCCTTGCCGGCGTAGTAATGGGAATATTCATGAAACTCGAGCTTATAGCTCCCGGTCGTCAGATTATGGGGCCTGCGACATACAATGCATTGTTTACTGTGCATGGAATTACAATGATTTTTCTTTTTATCATTCCCGGTCTGGCAGCTTCATTTGGCAACTTTATGATACCGATTATGATCGGGGCTAAAGATGTTGCGTTTCCGAAATTGAATTTGTTTTCTTGGTACCTCTTTATTTTAGGAGCGACTATTATTATGTTCGGAATATTTACTGGCGACGGACCTCCTGATACCGGATGGACTTTTTACGCTCCTTATAGTCTGAAAACAAATACTAACGTTGTATTATCTGTATTCGGAGCATTTGTTCTCGGATTTTCATCCATTCTCACCGGGCTTAATTTTATTGTTACAATCCACCGCATGAGGGCACCAGGAATGGGATTCTTCCGTATGCCGCTCTTTATATGGTCGTTATATGGCACAGCATGGATTCAGTTGCTGGCTACTCCTGTTGTAGGCATTACATTTATGATGGTAGTAGCCGACAGGTTGCTGCATATCGGATTTTTTGACCCTGCCCAGGGTGGTGACCCTATTTTATATCAGCATCTTTTCTGGATTTATTCGCATCCGGCCGTTTACATTATGATATTACCAGCTATGGGAGCCATCACCGAAATAATTGTTACATTCTCGCATCGTACAGTGTTTGGTTACAAAGCTATTGCAATGTCGAGTTTAGCTATAGCATTTGTTGGCTACCTGGTTTGGGGACATCATATGTTTACTTCAGGTATCAGTGAAACTGCCCGTTTGGTATTTTCTTTTTTAACTTTCCTGGTAGCAATTCCGAGTGCTATAAAAGTATTCAACTGGACTGCAACCATGTATAAGGGATCTATTTCGCTGGAACCACCTTTCTGGTGGGCTATGGCTTTTATCTTCATTTTTATGATCGGTGGGCTAACCGGACTGGTATTAGGTAGTGTATCGACCGATGTGCATCTAACTGACACAATGTTTGTGGTTGCGCATTTTCATTATATAGTATTCGGAGGTTCAGGACTTGCCTTTTTTGCGGCATTACACTACTGGTATCCGAAAATGTTTGGAAAAATGTATAATAAAAAGGTTGCAAACCGTGGACTTATATTGCTGTTCATAGGTTTCAATACTTTGTATTTGCCTATGTTTTTCCTTGGTTTTATGGGAATGCCACGTCGCTATTACGATTACCTTCCTCAATTTGCAGACCTGAATTTACTGTCAACGATTGGTTCATGGATAATGGTAACAGCACTTGTTATTGTAATAGTTAACCTTCTTCGCGCTAAAAAAGGAACTCCAGAGGAAATGGACGATCCATGGGGAGGCCGAACTCTTGAATGGAAAATACAATCGCCGCCATCGCTCGAAAACTTTGAGGAAATACCTGTTATTGAGCATGAACCTTACGAATTAATTTCAAAATAAACAGTCTATGGAACAAAATCAAGTTGCACATACCGATCATTTCGATCCTGTAGCGTCAAAACTAGGCATGTGGCTGTTTATCTTCACTGAGATTCTCCTTTTCGGGGGACTATTTATTGTTTACTCGGTATACCGTTACAGGTTTCCGGTTGAATTTCACCTGGCGCATGAGGAACTCAGTGTATCTATCGGCTTTATCAATACTGTTATACTTTTAATAAGCAGTATGACTGTGGCTATGTCAATCACAGCTTTACAGTTAGGCAACAAAAAACTTACCCTGATTTTGCTGGCAACTACTATGTTACTGGCAGTGGTGTTTCTTGTAAATAAATACTTCGAATGGGGAGCAAAAATTCACCACGACATTTATCCTGGTAGTGAGTTCCTGATGAGCCTGAGTAAAGGCGATATGCTCTTCTTTGGATTGTACTTTTTCATGACAGGTCTTCATGCCTTGCATATTATTGCCGGGTTAGCCTTGTTAGGTGTTGTTTTCGTTAAAATCAAAAACGGAACAGTTAATCAGAACCGCTATTCGTTGCTCGAAAACGGGGGACTTTACTGGCACCTTGTCGATTTGATCTGGATCTTCCTTTTCCCATTGTTCTACTTAATACACTAAGCCTTATGAGCGAAGAAAAAAATCATATTTCAACGTATAAGTCGCAGATCCTGGTTCTACTCAGCCTTTTAGTGCTCACTGTGCTCACTGTCACAATTACCAGCGTTCACCTGGGCCCATACAATACAGCAGCGGCTATGCTAATTGCGTCAGTCAAAGCAGCAATTGTGTTGCTATACTTCATGCACCTGAAGTTCGACGAAAAGATATATCGTTTTATGGTTACGCTCGTGCTTGCCATTTATGCGGTACTGATTATTATTACATTCTTTGATTATTTATACCGATAAATACTATGTTCACAGGAAATACAAGCCTTTCGGGTGGAGTCGATACAGCTTTTGCTATCATTATAGGAATCTCCCTTTTCTTCCTAATTGGTATTACCACCGTCATTATTATTTTCCTTGTAAAATACAACAAGAAAAAGAATCCTGTTGCTTCGGAAATTGAAGGAAGTAACAAACTGGAAATCATCTGGACCGTTATACCACTTATACTTGTTATGTATATGTTCTGGCTCGGATGGCATTCATACATTCCGGGACGAAAAGTACCCGCAGACGCTATGAAAGTGAACGTTACAGCCCAGATGTGGAGCTGGCGTTTTGAATATGCAAACGGAAAAGTGGCAGATACACTTTATGTACCTGTCAATAAACCAGTGGTTTTAAATATGAAGTCCCTCGATGTAATTCATAGCCTGTATATTCCGGCATTCAGGATCAAGGAAGATGTTGTTCCTGGTAACGATGGAAATTATATGTGGTTTAAGCCAATGGTAATAGGATCTTACGATCTTTTTTGTGCTGAATATTGCGGGTTAAGGCATTCGTATATGGGAACCATGGTTAAAGTGGAAGATCAGTCTTCATTTGATAAATGGTATGCTGCCACACCACCAAAGATTGATTCAACTGTTGCTGCTGTGCCTGGAGCCGAAGGTAAACTTTTAGTTGAACAAAAAGGCTGCGTAGCCTGCCATTCATCCGACGGAACTAAAATTGTTGGACCTACGTATAAAGGAATTTTCGGGCACAAGACTGTAGTTGTAACTAACGGAAAAGAACGTGAAATTACTGTGGATGAGGCATATATTAAAAAATCTATTCTTGATCCTGAAGCTGATATAGTAAAGGGGTTTCCTAAAGGGACCATGGTTTCTTACAAAGGGCAGTTAACTGATCAGGAAATTGATAAAATAGTCGAATACATTAAAACATTAAGTGAAGAAAAATAATAATACACGCGAATTGCTGAGAATTATCAGCGAACTTGGAAAAGTCAGAATATCAGTAGCAGTAGCGTTTACAACTTTTACAGGCTATATTCTTAGCCACGGCGAATTCGACCGTGGCTTTGTTTTACCATTTATCGGTATCTTTTTGCTCGCCTGTGGAGCTTCGGCACTAAACCAGTTACAGGAAACTGAAACCGACCGTATTATGAAACGTACAGCCGGCAGGCCTCTTCCTTCGGGACGAATTGGCACACCTGGAGCAATTGTTATTGCATTGGCTTACTTTATTTCGGGTTGCCTGGTACTTTATTTCGGACCGGGATTACTGACATTATTAGTCGGAGTATCAACATTTGTATGGTACAACCTTATCTATACACCATTGAAAAAAGTTACAGCCTTTGCCGCTGTTCCCGGATCGATGGTTGGCGCCTTACCACCGCTTGCAGGTTGGGTAGCCGGTGGTGGAAGCCTTACCGATCCAAGAGCGCTTGCCCTTGGATTCTTTTTCTTTATGGGGCAGATTCCTCATTTCTGGCTTTTATTACTAAAACTCGGCAAGCAATATGAAAATGCGAATCTTCCATCTTTAACGCAACTACTTACTGATGAACAGATTAAACGACTCACTTTTGTATGGATAGCTGCAACTGCAGTATCTGCACTGGCATTGCCGTTATTTCGTTTACAGGATAAACTATGGAGTGTATCGCTTATTATAATCCTGTCAATACTTCTGGTCATTGTTTTTATACCATTGCTTAGCCGTAAAAAGCCTTTTAATGTTGGCAAGTCGTTCGTGCTTATAAATGTGTACTACCTTTTCATCATGTTTGTTATGATTGCTGACCGGTTGATCTGATTTGCAACAATAGCTTAACCATCTGAATTTCTTTATCTTATTTTATCCAAATCAACCGTTTACTGTTGTTAAGACTGAATTTTTAAACATATCTACTTATTTATATTTGTAGCCTGAAAATAAATTGTACCTTTAAACATCAAATAAATCAATTTAAACTTAAGGTAACATGAGCCAGACTGAATCTGAATTAAATAAAATTTATTACCCTTCGAAAGAAGTGATTAAGAAAGCTTTAGTTAAAGACTACGATTCACTTTATAAAAAATCAATTGAAAACAGGGAAGAATTCTGGGCTGCTGAAGCAAAAAAGCTTGAGTGGTATAAGAAATGGGATAAGGTACTGGACGACAGCGATAAACCCTTTTATAAATGGTTTACCGGTGGCCAGATAAATATCAGTTCACAATGCACTCGACCGGCATCAAAAAAATGCTACCCGAAACAAAATGGCAATTATATGGGAAGGTGAACCTGGTGATGTAAAGACTTATTCATACCATGCTTTAAACCGTGAAGTAACCAAGTTTTCGAATGTACTTCGCGCTATGGGAGCTAAAAAGGGCGAAGTAGTAACTATTTATATGCCGCAAATACCGGAACTAGTTATAGCTATGCTTGCCTGTGCCAAAATAGGTGCGGTTCATAGTGTAGTTTATGGTGGTTATAGTGTTGAAGCACTTGCCGAACGTATTGAAGATGCTAAAAGTCGGATTCTCCTCACCGCTGATGGTGGTTTCAGGCGGGGAAAAGCAACCCAACTGAAAACCATTGCTAACGAAGCCATGAAACGTTCGGCTACAATTGAGGTATGTATCAGTGTAAAACGTACCGGTGAAGAGTGTTATATGGAAAATGACCGGGATTTCTGGTACCACGACCTGATGGGTATGCCACTGGCAACCACCCACTGCTGTACCGAAAAAACCAACGCCGAAGATCCACTTTTTATCCTTTATACTTCAGGCACAACAGGCAAGCCTAAAGGTTTGGTACATACACATGGAGGTTATGCAGTTTATACTGCAACCACTCACCGTTATGTATTCGACATTAAACCCGAGGACCGCTGGTGGTGTGCTGCTGATCCAGGCTGGATTACAGGGCACAGCTATATTGTTTATGCCCCTTTAATCAATGGAACAACAATCATGATGTATGAAGGAGCACCAAATCATCCCTACCCGAACCGCTGGTGGTCCATGATTGAAAGATACGGAATTAACATACTTTATACCTCTCCTACAGCAATTCGTGGATTAATGCGTTTCGGGTCATCCTGGGCAGAACGCCACGATCTGAGCACACTGCGGTTACTTGGTTCCGTAGGTGAACCTATAAATCCTGAAGCCTGGAAATGGTATTACGAAGTGATTGGTAAAAGCCGCTGCCCTATTATGGATACATGGTGGCAAACCGAAACCGGAGGTTTTATGATAACCCCGATTCCGAGTATGCCGCTCAAACCAGGATCGGCGACGAAACCATTTTTCGGAAATGAAATGGCTATTGTTGATGATAGCGGAATAGAAGTTAAGGCAGGTGAAGAAGGTAACCTTGTTATTAAAAATCCGTGGCCGGGTATGGCACGCACCATCCTTGGTGACCCCGAAAGATTTATAGAAAAATACTGGAGCAAATACGCCACTCAGGGTTGGTACCTGGCAGGCGACTCAGCCCGAAAGGATGAAGACGGCTATTACTGGATTATCGGCCGTATTGATGATGTAATCAAAGTAAGCGGTTATCGCCTGGGTTCGGCTGAAATTGAAAGCGCCCTGGTAAGCCACCCAATGGTAACCGAAGCGGCTGCTGTGGCTTTGCCAGATGATCTACGTGGAAATATTATTCATTGCACTGTTATACTTCGAAATGGAGCTACCGGCAACCCGGCTTTGGCCGAAGAGCTAAAAACGCATGTTGAAAAAGAAATAGGTCCTATAGCGCGGCCTGCCTTTGTCGAATTTGCGGAAGCATTACCAAAAACACGTTCAGGTAAAATCATGCGCCGGGTAATTAAAGCCAGGATTTTAGGCCAGGATATCGGAGATATTTCTGCTCTGGAGGAATAGCCTGAAATGCGAAGAGCGAAGAGCGATTGGGTGACGGAGCGATAGAGCGATTATGCGGCAGTTAGACAAGGAGACTTCTGGATATGATACTGGATTTGTTGATTGTGATTTATAATAAAGCCTAGAACTCTACTCCATACTCCTTACTCCTTACTCCTTACTCCTTACTCCTAATTCCTGACTACTAATTCCTGACTACTGACTTCCAACTCCCGTCTTCTGACAATTAAAAGTAAAATTCAAATATGTACATTTTGTACTACAAAAACCATTAATTTTGAACTCTAAATTAAACTATATGAAAAATCTATTTTTTGTAGCCCTTATAGCAGCCTTTATTGCAGGTTGCACAGGAAAATCAACCAGCACCGACAATACAGCACAGGCCACAGCCACTGCGGTAGCAAACAAAACTGTCACATTGGCAATTGATGGCATGACATGCACCGGCTGTGAAAACACCATACAGGATGAAGTTACTAAAATTGCCGGTGTAACTTCAATTAAAGCTTCGCACCTGGATTCAACAGCTGTGGTTAGTTTTGATTCAACGAAAACATCAATTGCCGCAATAGGAGCTGCTGTAACCGATGCAGGCTATGAGTTTAAAGGAGAAAAAGCGCATATAGCTCCAACGGAAGCTAACTAATTCTCTATACTTATAATAAATGATCCTTCATCCGGATATTTTTTCGGGTGAAGGATTATTTCTTTTATGGAATAAAAAATTATTGAATAAAACTTTAAAAAGGTGAGCTTGCATCGAGCCTAATTATACAGGCTGCACAAGTTATAGGGGAGTCATTCCTTAAGCTGTTGTTTTGTATCTTTGCACCGAATTAAACTTTATGCAACTCTACTTTATAGCTCCTGTTTCAACGCCAGTACCTTGCCAAATTAATCTCGGTAGTGAAGAATCATTCCATTGCATTAAAGTATTGAGGATGCGAATTGGAGAATCGTTGCATTTAACTGATGGAACCGGAAATCTGTATGAAGGTAAGATTTTAGCCCAGGATATAAAAAGTTGCCCGGTTATGCTTACAAACGTAACACCAGATTATGGGAAACGACCTTTCAGGCTTCATATGGCTGTTGCGCCAACAAAAAATATCGCCAGATTCGAATGGTTTCTCGAAAAAGCTACTGAGATAGGTATCGATGAAATAACTCCTTTGATTTGTGAACATTCCGAACGGGTAAATATCCGGATCGACCGCTTGCAGAAAATCATATTATCGGCTGCAAAACAATCACTTAAGACATATTTACCAGTTTTGAACGAACCAATGAAGTTTGATGATTTTATCAGATTGAACCTTCCTGCCTTGCGGTTTGTTGCTTACGTTGAAGAACATCAGACATTACATTTAAAAGCTGCATATCAAACCGGTAATTGTACCGTTTTAATCGGACCAGAGGGTGATTTCAGTAAGAGAGAAATGGAAGCTGCTTTTCAAAATGGATTTGTTCCTGTAAGCCTGGGCCCATCAAGGTTGCGTACCGAAACTGCAGCCATTGTTGCTTGCCATACAATAAATATTGCAAACGAAACATGATAAAAAAGTATATCCTACTCATAGCTTTTGTAAGTTTAGCATTGTTGAGCAGTTCAGCTCAGGGCACTTTCCAGATAGCCCTGTTGAAATACAATGGCGGCGGCGATTGGTATGCAAATCCAACTTCACTAACCAACCTGGTTGATTTCTGCAATAAAAATCTGAAGACCAACATCAACAGCGAATATGCAACAGTTGAAGTTGGAAGCGCTGAAATATTTAACTATCCATTTCTGGATATGACAGGACATGGGAATGTAATTTTTAACGACCAGGAAGCATTGAATCTTCGCAACTACTTGATTGCCGGTGGATTTTTGCATATTTCTGATAATTACGGCATCGACAAGTTTATCCGTCCACAGATGAAAAAAGTCTTCCCGGAACTGGAATTTGTTGAATTGCCTTTTGATTTCCCGATTTATCATCAGAAATATAATTTCCCGAATGGTTTGCCTAAAATTCATGAACACGATGGTAAACCACCACAGGGGTTCGGTCTTTTATGGGAAGGACGACTGGTATGCTTTTATGATTACGAATGCGACCTTGGTGATGGCTGGGAAGATCCGGAAGTCCACAAGGATTCCCCCGAGAAACGACTGAAAGCATTACAAATGGGAGCGAATATAATACAGTATGTGTTTAAGGACTAGAAAATAAAAGGATTTACGAATGACGATTGACGAGGTACGATTAACCAAACTATATTTACGAATGACGATTGACGAGGTACGAATTCACCCAAACTTAATTTGTAAATTGTAAATTATAAATCAATAAGACAAATGAAAATTGACGAAACACGAGTTCTCCCTAATCGTAAATCGTACTTCGTAAATCGTAAATCGCTGAAATGATATTTCTTAAATTAAAAGACTGAGTTGAAAAATGCTAAACACCAATTTGCCAATATGAAGATAATGAAATTCGGAGGAACTTCCGTAGGTTCTCCTCAACGCATGAATGCGCTTATTAACCTGATCAACGATAGTGAGCCCAAAATAGTTGTGCTATCGGCCATGAGCGGTACTACAAACGCATTGACGGAAATCAGCCAGGCTCTTTATCAAAAAGACAATGAAAATGCCGGATCACTGATTGCGACTTTGGAGGAAAAATATAAGATAGCAATTGCTGAATTATTCCAATCTGAACTTTCATTACTCAAAGGCAAAGAGCTTATTTCAACCCATTTCGATTACCTGAAATCCTTTACACGTGATCTTTTCACGATAAATGAAGAAAGAGCAGTGCTTGCCCAGGGTGAATTAATTTCAACAGCACTTTTTCAATTTCTGCTTGAAGAAAAAGGAATTCCTTCGGTATTACTTCCCGCGCTCAATTTTATGCGGATGAATGAAAATGCTGAACCGGATATGAAATTTATTTCAGAAAATCTGAAACTCGAACTCAGTAAATATCCTGATAGTAATTTGTTTATTACCCAGGGTTATATCAGCAGGAACGACTTTGGCGAAATTGACAACCTGAAAAGGGGTGGCAGCGATTACACTGCAACCATTGTCGGAGCAGCCGTTGGCGCTGGAGAAATACAGATCTGGACAGATATCGATGGTATGCACAATAACGATCCACGAATCGTAACCACGACATTACCGATTGCAAAACTCACCTTTGATGAGGCTGCTGAGTTAGCTTATTTCGGAGCTAAAATCCTACACCCGACCTGCATTCTACCTGCCAAAGTTCAAAATATCCCCGTCAGGCTGCTTAATACCTTGCAGCCAGAAGCGCCCGGAACACTTATTTCATCAGAAAACCAGTCTGAAGGATTCAGGGCAGTAGCGGCCAAAGATGGGATCACAGCAATTAACATCAAATCAGGACGAATGCTTATGGCATATGGTTTTCTGCGGGCCGTTTTCGAGGTTTTCGAACGTTACCGTAAGCCAATTGATATGATTACAACTTCTGAAGTCGCGGTGTCAGTCACAATCGATAACATTGATGAAATAGATTCTATTGTTGAAGAACTGAAAGCGTTTGGAAATGTAAAAGTAGATACTGATTTGAGCATTGTTAGCATAGTAGGACTTTTCCCGGCAGCTAAACCCGGTTATGCCGGCGCTATTTTCGATGCACTTAAAAACATCCCTGTACGAATGATTTCCTACGGAGGAAGTGAAAATAACATCTCTATTCTTGTTGATACAAAACTCAAGAAGCAGACACTTATGGAACTCAATAAAGGACTTTTTAACCTCGAATAAAAAGGTCAGAAGACCGAAGTCGGGAGCCGGAAGATGAAGCCCTCCTTAATCCTTAATTCTTACTTCTGGCTAATGTCTCCCGTCTTCTAACCTTCAAGAACACAACACCAAAATAATCTAGTTTTTTATTTCATTTCCAAAACATGACAATATTTTCGAAAGAATTACTATATAAATTCACCCTCACTCCTACTCCGTTTTACTATTATGATATGGAGTTGCTTGATCAGACCCTCAGGAGCCTGAAACAGGAATCGGACCGATATGGTTTTATTGTGCATTATGCTCTCAAAGCCAATGCAAATCCGATCATTCTGAAACAAATAAATGCTTTTGGGTTTGGTGCTGATTGTGTAAGCGGGAATGAGGTGTCCAGGGCCGCCGAAACTGGTTTTCCGAATGAAAAAATTGTATTTGCCGGTGTTGGCAAAAGTGATGAGGAAATCATAACCGGCCTCAAAAATAATATTCATAGTTTCAATTGCGAAAGTGTGCAGGAACTGGAAATTATCAATGAGCTAGCGGGCAAAATGAATAAAGTAGCTCCAATCGCTTTGCGCCTCAACCCTAATGTTAGCGCCAATACCCATAAATACATCACTACCGGCCTCGAAGAAAATAAATTCGGTATCAACCAATGGGAACTGGAAACTATAGTTGAAAAACTCCAGACTCTGAAAAACATCCGCCTGATCGGATTGCATTTCCATATCGGATCACAGATCACTGACCTAACTGCATTTAAATCGCTGTGTATCAAGATAAATGAGTTTCAGCAATGGTTCAGTCAGCGCCATATTGAAATTTCTAATCTGAATGTTGGCGGTGGATTGGGAATAGATTACCATGAACCTGATCAGAATTCGATTGTAGATTTTGCTTCTTTCTTTGGTCTTTTTAATGATTTCCTGGATGTTTATCCCGGACAAAAAATCCATTTTGAACTGGGCCGTACACTCGTTGCTCAATGTGGTAGCCTGATATCGAAAGTGCTTTATATCAAAAACGGGGTTAATACAAATTTTATGATCCTCGATGCTGGTATGACTGAACTTATCCGTCCTGCTTTGTACCAGGCATATCATAAAATAGAAAATCTCACTAATTCCAATGGAAGCTCGCAGCGCTACGATGTTGTTGGTCCCATCTGCGAAAGCTCTGATTGTTTTGGAAAAGCTCTGGTTATGCCAGTAACTTCACGTGGTGACATTATAGCTATCCGCTCAACCGGTGCTTATGGGGAAGTAATGTCGTCGAATTATAATTTAAGGGAAAAGGTGAAGGCGTATTATTCTGATGAGTTTTAAAATTATATTGTATAAAATAAAACCACTAAAGCGCACTAAGGTCACTGAGGAGAATTAAGGGAGTTTTTACAGGATGTCAAATCAAATTCAGAATTTTTTTGTTCCACTTTTATGGTTTATGGCAAAAAAAGGCATGAAAGTTAATATTATAGAAACTTTTGGGCCTTTTGTGGTTTTTTTGAAACACAAAAGTTACAAAAACTAACAAAAGTTACAAAAGAAAGGAGATAATAAAAATATCTCCGTGTTCCTCTATGCCCTCCGTTCCTCCGTGGTTAAAACTCTAACCACCAAAATACTATTTCTTCAATAAAGCAATCTGCTCTTCAATCGTTTTAATCTTCAGCTCAGCATCAGCCATTTTACGACGTTCAACATCAACAACTTCGGGCTTGGCGTTGGCAACAAATCTTTCGTTCGAGAGTTTAACCATTACACTTTTCAGAAAACCACGGGTGTAATCCAGTTCCAGGTTCAGTTTTTCTGTTTCAGCTTCCGTGTCGATTTTATCACCTAGCGGAATATAAAATTCATTTCCTTTGATCAGGAATGATGCCGCTCCGGTTACTTTGTTGTTAGCGTACCTGATTGCTGAAAGGTTACAAAGTTTCTCAATTAAGGAATCAAACATTAAATTCGGAATTTCCTGATTTGGTTTAAGGATGAATAAATCCAATTTATCCTTAAGAGGAATATTTTTATCCTTGCGTATTGAGCGTATTGAAGTTACAATCTCTAAAGTATACGTAAAATGAGATAGAATCTTCTCATCATATGATTTTACCTTAGGCATCTGCGAAATCATAATGCTACCTTTGGAATCCTGATGCAACAAATGCCAAATTTCCTCTGTGATGAATGGCATAAACGGATGTAGTACCTGCATGATATCCGAAAATAATGACACAGCTGATTTATAGGTTGCTGCATCAATAGGCTGCTGATAAGCTGGTTTAATCATTTCGAGGAACCAGGAACAGAAATCATCCCATACCAATTTGTAGGCACCCATCAGTGCATCGCTCAGACGGTACTTATCATAATGCTCATTTATTTCGGTAAGTGCCTGGTTAAAGCGTGATCTGAACCAGGTAACCGACAGAGCAGCATACATAGGCTGAGCCAATGATTTATCCACTTCCCATCCTTTGATCAGGCGGAAAGCATTCCATACTTTGTTGGAAAAATTACGTCCCTGTTCACACAACGATTCATCAAAAGGCAAGTCGTTACCGGCAGGCGAAGTGAGTAACATTCCTACACGTACTCCATCGGCTCCGTATTTCTCGATCAATGCAATAGGATCAGGAGAATTACCAAGCGATTTCGACATTTTCCGGCCAAGTTTATCGCGGACAATTCCGGTAAGGTAAACATTTTTGAAAGGGATATCTTTGCGGTATTCCTGCCCTGCCATAATCATACGTGCTACCCAGAAGAATAGAATTTCGGGTGCTGTAACAAGGTCATTGGTTGGATAATAATATTTAATATCCTCATTTTCAGGATTGCGTATACCGTCGAATACTGAAATTGGCCAAAGCCACGAGGAGAACCATGTATCCAGTACATCTTCATCCTGACGAAGATCAGAAAGTGTAATTTTTGGAAATTTAGCAAGTGCTTTACCTAATGCTTTTTCAGCTGAGCTAGCTACAATAATACTTCCATCTGGTAAATAATAAGCAGGTATCCGCTGTCCCCACCATAATTGCCGGCTGATGCACCAGTCCCTAACATTTTCCATCCAGTGTCGGTATGTGTTCCTAAATTTCTCAGGATGAAACTTCACTGTTTCGTTCATTACCACATCAAGGGCTGGTTTAGCCATATCTGCCATCTTAAGGAACCACTGCATCGAAAGCTTTGGCTCAATAGCAACATGGGTACGTTCACTGAAACCTACTTTATTGACATATTCTTCAATTTTAACCAGGTTTCCGGAAGCTTCCAGATCTTTAACAATCAGATCTCGCACAGCAAATCGATCTAGGCCAACATACATCTCAGCTTTTTCACTAAGGGTGCCATTGGGATTGAAAATATCAATGCTTTCGAGATTGTATTTTTGCCCGATCATGTAATCGTTCACATCATGTGCGGGAGTAATTTTCAGGCAACCTGTTCCAAATTCACGATCAACATATTCATCGCTGATCATAGGGATAGAACGGCCTAGCAAGGGAACAAGCACCCGTTTGCCTTCCAGATGTTTGAAACGATCATCCTCAGGATGATAACAAACTGCAGTATCACCAAGAATAGTTTCCGGGCGGGTAGTGGCAATAGTTACCCATTCATCAACAGAACCTTCCACTTTATAACGCAGGTAATACAATTTGCTCTGTACTTCGCGAAAAATAACTTCTTCATCCGAAAGAGCTGTTAAGGCCTGGGGGTCCCAGTTTACCATCCGTACTCCACGGTAAATTAATCCCTTTTTATACAAATCAATAAACACCTTGATAACAGACTCATAACGGGCTTCGTCCATGGTAAAGCAGGTTCTATCCCAATCGCAGGAAGCTCCAAGCTTTTTAAGCTGTTCAAGTATAATTCCACCATGTTTTTCTTTCCATTCCCATGCGTGCTCCAGAAATGCTTCACGCGTGAGATCAGATTTTTCTATACCTTCTTCTTTTAATTTGGTAACAACCTTGGCTTCAGTGGCAATGGAAGCGTGGTCAGTTCCAGGTACCCAGCATGCATTCTTGCCGATCATACGCGCCCGTCGGATTAATACATCCTGAATGGTATTATTTAGCATATGACCCATGTGCAACACACCGGTAACATTGGGAGGTGGAATTACTATGGTGTATGGTTCCCTGTCATCAGGAACTGAACGGAAGTATTTTTTTTCGAGCCAATAGCTGTACCATTTATTTTCAATTAACCGTGGATCGTATTTGCTGGGTATTTCCATATGGTAATATGTGATTTCGTTTTTGCGGGTGCAAAGGTAGGCAAACCGGATGAAATTATTGAGTTGAAAATTCAGTAACTAATGTTAATAATTCCTCTTTCCTTTTGTGCACAAGATGCTATTTATTAAGTTGTTGAATCGATTAATTTCATCTGTCATATTGCATTAAATGTAACTGAATAATTTGCTGCCAGCACTATCCGTATTATTACATGCTATTTTTAAAAGCAGCTTACTTGGTGTTTTTGTATATTTGTTGAAATCATTCGACAATATAAGGGACATAATTTAGCTGCAAATCAAGAGTGATGTTACATGCATAACTTTATACCACATGACTAAAACAGAGCAAAAAGGTAATTCTCTGGTTTTATTGTTAACAATTACCAGAATGCTTTAATTTATGGAGTTGGGAAGATCTATGGATCAGTCAGCTATTTTTTGTTAACAAGCTAATATTATGAATGTTAAATAGTATATTTTAAACACAGGTGAAATGACAATAAGGTGCATATTTGTCGTCGTTTTCTTCTTGATTATGACATCTGTCAGAAGTCAACAGGAGTATATAAGTTTATTCAATGCTAAAGATCTTACTGGCTGGACTATACATGGTTCTGAGAAGTGGTATGTTGAAAACGGCGAACTTATATGCGAAAGTGGCCCAAATAAAAAATACGGGTACCTTTCTACCAATAAATCCTTCTATAACTTCGAACTTTCGTTGCAGTTTAAGCTTGAAGCCAATGGCAACAGCGGGGTTTTTATCCGTTCAGGAATTGAGGGGACAAAAATAAGCGGTTGGCAGGTGGAAGTAGCACCTCCTGGTCAGCATACAGGTGGTATTTACGAATCTTATGGCCGGGGATGGCTCATACTGCCAAAACCCGACGATGAAGAAATTCTGAAAGCCGACGATTGGAATTCCATGGTTATCCGCGCCAATAATGATGAAATAACAACTTGGCTTAATGGCAAAGAGATGGTATTCCTGAATGATAAAATCATAGGATCTGGAAAAGGATTTATCGCATTGCAAATCCACGATGGAGGCGGAATAAAAGTGAGATGGAAAAATATTTTAATCAAAAAGCTAGATTAATATCCGCTTGAAGCGAAGCAGTCAATCTCAAACTTGACATATAGGAAAATACAATTGTTATACAATTAATACTTAATAACGGATAAAGGCAAGAATCAAAAAACGGCCTGATACTTGTTTAAGTTAGCTAAACTGGTCAAAATACAGAATCAAAGTATTTTAAGTCATATAAAAACCAAACATCATGAAACCTTATTTCTACCTTACCATTTTTATTTTTATCAGCCTAGCTGTTGTTAAAGCCCAGCAACCTATTACCCTTGTTGCTGACAGTGTGAAACTTGGTAGCAGGTATTACCCGGGTTTTTCACTTGGGATACCTGAAACCAAAGCTGGAGTAATCAAAGCTGAATGGATTAAAGCAATTGAAAAGGGCACAAAATCGAAAGTATATGTCGAAGATGATGATGTGACTTTATTCGGAGCTATACTCCCTCATTTTTACAAGGGAAGTATTAACATCATGAGCAAGATATTTGACCAGGATACACTAACCAGTTTGTTTGTAAGCGTTCAAACA
Organism: uncultured Bacteroidales bacterium; assembly: GCA_963802185.1. Taxonomy (GTDB): domain Bacteria; phylum Bacteroidota; class Bacteroidia; order Bacteroidales; family UBA4417; genus UBA4417. The sequence goes on along the minus strand of CAWDHU010000026.1, from coordinate 745,421 downwards.
ACACGTGATAATTTTGTGGGTGTTACTTCGGTTGAATACGATAAACTGAGCAAATACCTCAGAAATTTTGCAAAAGAACAATATATTGAAATTGCAAAAGAACAGGTTTCAGTTGAATCAAAGAAACTTAAGGCTCTTGAAAAAGAAATGAAATCATCGCGCAAAAACACAGAAAAATCTGAGAAAGGCATACAATCCTCTAAAAATCAAATTTTAACGCAAAATGATAACATTAAGAACATTAATAAGGAACTTGAAATACTGGACATTAGAATTGATAACGCTGCTACCCTTCTGAGTACAATGTCAGATGTAGAGGCAAAAAAAACCAAATCATCGGAGCTGAGGGATTTGCAAAAAAATAAAAAAAGCCAATTGAAGAAATTGAATTCAGCTCAAAACAGTATTTCGAAAGCCAATATTGCAATACAGGATTATTCAAAGGATATTGAACTGCATGATGCATCTCAAAAGGAATTGAGTGATAAAATTAATCAACAAAAAATTGTTCTATCCAGCTATCAAAATAAATTAAAGACTATCGAAGCTTACTAATTTCTGTTTCAATGATGAAATGTGCTGTCTTTTTTCCTGAAAAAACCAAAGTTTTTCACAGGTAAAGCAAAAAAAAATCGCGAACAAGTTTAAGTTTTATTCTCAATCTTAATAGTTAAAAGATTTCAAGGTTTTGTATCCACAACCAGACTCATCTGCAATAAATTGATAATATTTATTTGCATATATTTTCAATAATTTACATAAAATTGTAACTACAGCCCTAAATTTCTAATACCTTAAATAGAATATCATACATTTTTTTTAGAACTCCCCTTATTAAAACTACACCTGCATATATAATAATTTTATTTGGCTAAAATAAATAAGTCGTATCTTTGCAATTAAAAGTTGCAAAAATGCTTAATTACAAATCCATCCTTTTATTTCATCTCATCAAACATTCACGCCTGAGCGGTTGAGAATGGTAGTTATTATTGGATTGATAATGACCGTTCTCTGAAAAACCAGGGGACATTTTTTTTGTATAAAAGTCATTGAAAGAACGAAAAGTACTTACTTATGAAAACAGAACGGCCGCAAAAGCAGGGATTATACCAACCAGAATTTGAACACGAGAATTGTGGAATCGGGTTTGTTGCACACCTGAAAGGGGAAAAATCTCATTCAATAATCAGTAAGGGGCTGGAAATTCTGTGTAATATGACCCATCGTGGAGCCGAAGGTTCCGACAGTAAAACCGGAGATGGTGCAGGTGTACTTATACAGGTTCCTTACACTTTTTACCGCGATCTGGGTTATTCATTACCACCTGAAGGTCAATTCGGAACGGGCCTGGTATTCTTTCCTCAAAACCGTTCCGATGCCGAAAAATGCAAGGAAATTATGCTTAAGGTGATAAGTGAAGAAGGTGTAAATCTGATAGCATTTAGGGAAGTACCACGCGACAACTCAATTATTGGTCATATTTCGCGTGCCGCAGAACCGGATATCCAGCAAATCATGTTGGGCTCTGAACTCAGTCAGGAAGATATGGAGCGAAAGCTATATATTATCAGGAAGCGGATCGAGAACATGGTACGCAATTCTGACATGGTTGAAAAGAACATGTTCTACATCCCAAGCCTTTCTACAAAAGTACTTATCTACAAAGGGATGCTTACATCACCTCAACTCGGAGAGTACTTTCTCGACCTTACGGATGAGCGCATGCAAAGTGCAATAGCGTTGGTCCATTCACGATTTAGCACCAATACTTTCCCCAGCTGGGATCTGGCACAACCTTTCCGGATGTTGGGGCATAATGGTGAAATAAACACTATAAAAGGAAACCGCTTTTGGATGGAAGCCAGGGAATCTATTCTGAAATCCGACAAATTAGGCGATCTATCTCGATTGTTCCCTGTTATTCAACCCGGCATGAGCGACTCAGCGTCTCTCGATAATGTGCTGGAATTCCTTGTCATGAGTGGCAAATCGCTACCGTATGCTATTTCAATCCTGATTCCTGAATCGATAAATGCCAAGAATCCTATTCCAACCAAATTAAGAGATTTTTATCATTATCATGCCTGTTTTATGGAACCCTGGGATGGTCCTGCATCACTTCTGCTTTCTGATGGCCGGTATATAGGAGGAACACTTGACAGGAACGGGTTACGACCATCAAGATACCTGATAACAACAAACGATCTGATGGTGATGGGATCAGAAACTGGTGTTCAGTCTTTCGCTCCTGAAGAAATACGAGAGAAAGGACGGTTGAAACCAGGAAAAATGCTTTTGGTAGATACAAAGGAAGGCAAGATTTATTATGATGAGGAACTCAAAGCTAAGTTAGCAGACGAATTTCCTTATGGAGAATGGATAACACAAAACACAGTCAATCTCGAAGATATTGAAACCGGCCAGCAGGTAAAACCTGATATGGGAGATCAGTATACTAAATATATCACTGCCTTCAATTATTCCATCGAGGATACTGATCTGATTATACGAGAAATGGCTGCAACAGGGAAAGAGCCTATAGGATCCATGGGCAACGATGTTCCTGTGGCTGTACTTTCAAAAAAGCCATACAGGTTATTCAACTATTTTAAACAATTATTTGCACAGGTTACCAATCCTCCAATCGATCCAATAAGGGAGGAGTTGGTGATGACACTTGCAGGTTATTTGGGTTCATTACAACAAAACCTCCTTGAAACATCTCCCGATCATGTAAAGATGGTACGATTCAGGAACCCGGTAATTTCCAATACCTATTTTAAAGTTGTAAAAAACCTTCGGTACAAAGGATTTTCAGCAGCCAACCTTACGATGCATTTTGATGTAAATAACGGCGCTAAAGGATTAGAATCGGCAGTTGAAAAGTTATGCATTGATGCGGAAAAGGCTGTTGATGAAGGTAAAAACTATATTATTCTTTCCGATCGCGATATTGACGAAAACACTGCACCGATTCCTTCTTTGTTAGCTGTTTCAGCGGTACACCACCATCTTATTAAGAAACGGAAGAGAATGCAGATTGATATAGTTGTTGAATCGGCGGAGCCACGTGAAGTAATGCATTTCGCTCTACTTTTCGGTTACGGGGCTAGCATCATCAATCCATATATGGCTTTCGCTGTTATCGACAAGTTAGTTAAAGAAAAAGCTATCCAGCTCGATTATCAAAATGCCAGGGACAACTATGTTCATGCTATTAATAAAGGAATCCTCAAGATCATGTCGAAAATGGGGATATGTACTCTCCGCAGTTACCGTTCCTCCCAGATATTCGAAGCTGTAGGTGTTCACCCTGACATTATTGACAAATATTTTGCCGGTACTGTTTCACGGATCGGAGGAATTGGAATGAGTGAAATTACTGAAGAGGTGCTGATTCCACATCGTAAAGCATTTATTCATGAGCAGCAACCGGAAATGTTAACGGAAGGAGTTTTTTCATACCGTAAATTCGGGGAACATCACGCATGGAACCCTGATTCTATTGCATTACTTCAATGGAGTACCAGAACCAATAACTACTCGAAATTTAAAGAATACAGCAACCTGGTAAATGCCGATACAGCACGACCAGGATTTATACGGGGATTGTTAAAGATTAAGCAAAATCCGATTCCCATTGAAGAGGTTGAACCAGTAGAAAAAATCATGAAACGGTTTGTAACGGGAGCAATGTCGTATGGTTCAATCAGTCGCGAAGCACACGAAACACTTGCAATTGCTATGAACCGTATTGGAGGTCGAAGTAATACCGGAGAAGGCGGCGAAGATCCTGTACGTTTTATTCCGTTAGAAAACGGCGACAGTGCCCGAAGTGCTATCAAGCAGGTTGCCAGTGGTCGTTTTGGGGTAACAACCGAATATTTGGTAAATGCTGATGAGTTGCAGATTAAAATTGCTCAAGGTGCTAAGCCTGGTGAAGGTGGACAGCTTCCGGGCCATAAAGTAGATCAGATCATTGCTAAAACAAGGTATTCTATTCCCGGCATTACCCTAATTTCACCACCGCCACATCATGATATATATTCCATCGAAGACCTTTCGCAACTTATTTTCGATCTAAAGAATGTTAATCCCAGGGCCAGGATAAGTGTAAAACTGGTTTCCGAAAGTGGAATCGGAACCATAGCTGCCGGGGTTACGAAGGCAGGAGCCGATCTTATCACCATTAGTGGATTCGAAGGCGGCACTGGCGCAAGCCCAACATCGTCCATCAAACATGCCGGATTGCCACTTGAACTAGGTCTTGCCGAAACCCAGCAAACACTGGTAATGAACAACTTGCGCCGGAAAGTGATGCTACAGGCCGATGGCCAGTTAAAAAGCGGAAAAGATATTATAATGGCAGCTTTGATGGGAGCTGAAGAATATGGACTTGCAACCTCAGCACTTATAGTTTTAGGCTGTGTTATGATGCGGAAATGCCATCTGAATACTTGTCCGGTTGGTGTGGCAACACAGGACCCGGAATTGCGCAGACGCTTCCACGGTGAAGCAGATAACCTGGTTACGTTTTTCCGGTTTATAGCTGAAGAAGTTCGTGAACAACTGGCAATGCTGGGATACAGAAAGATGGACGAAATCATTGGACGATTGGATCTCCTGGAAAGAAATCATGATATCGATCATTGGAAAATTAAGAATCTTGATCTCAGCGGGTTGCTCACATTACCAAGGGAATCAGCTGAAAATGCAATACATTGTGTTGATGTACAGGATCACAAAATTGATCAGGTTCTTGATCTGGAGTTGATTACAGAAGCTGCAAAAGCACTTGCTAACAAAGAACCTGTTCTGATTCATAGAATTATACATAATACAGATAGGACTACCGGAGCTATGCTTTCGGGCAAGATTGCTACTCTGTATGGTGCTGAAGGATTGCCTGACGGAACAATTAATTGCAGTTTCAATGGATCAGCCGGGCAGAGCTTCGGCGCTTTTCTGATGCCTGGGGTTGAACTTCGACTTGAAGGTGATTCAAATGATTACCTTGGAAAAGGTCTTTCAGGCGGCAGGATTATTGTGGTCCCTCCTACCGGTTCAACCTTTGATTCAGACAAAAACATAATCATTGGAAATACAGTTCTTTACGGAGCTACTAAGGGTGAGATTTATATCTCGGGGGTTGCCGGTGAACGTTTTGGTGTTCGTAATAGCGGCGCCAATGCTGTAGTTGAAGGAGTCGGGAACCACTGTTGCGAATATATGACCGGAGGCCGTGTGGTTGTTCTTGGTACTACCGGCAGCAACTTTGCCGCAGGTATGAGCGGTGGCATTGCTTATGTATTGGATGAAAATGGTGATTTTGATTATTACTGTAATATGGGAATGGTTGAACTCTCCTTGGTTGAGGACCGAGTTGACGTTCATGAACTTAACGGGCTTATTGCAAGACACTTTCACTTTACTAAAAGTAAAAAGGCAAAAATGATACTCGATGATTTTGAAAAATATCTTCCGATGTTTATCAAAATCATACCTTACGATTACAAAAAGGTTATGCACGAGCAAAAACTCGAAGAGCTCAGAAAGAAAATTGCTGATGTTGAAGTTGATCTGTAGTTCGGTGCCAATTAACAATCTGATAATAATTGAATTTTATAATAATTTAGCATGGCTGATCCAAAAGGTTTTTTAAAGATACGGAGAAAAGATGCCGGAAACAGGCCTCTGCATGAGAGGATTAATGACTTCAGTGAGGTTGAACAGGTATTAAACAGCGAAGACAGGAAACTGCAGGCGTCACGATGCATGGATTGCGGTATTCCATTTTGTCATTGGAGTTGCCCTGTCGATAATCTGATTCCTGAGTGGAATGACCTGCTTTATAAAGGAGACTGGAAAGGTGCTTACATGAGGCTTGCTTCAACCAATAACTTTCCTGAGTTTACTGGAAGAATATGCCCGGCAAGCTGCGAACATGCCTGTGTACTTAATATTAATGAGGAACCTGTCACCATCCGCGAAAACGAGGTAGCTATTGTTGAAAAAGCATTTGCCGAAGGTTATATTAAACCTGAACCTCCAAAAATCCGTACTGGTAAAAAAGTGGCTGTTATTGGAAGCGGCCCTTCAGGAATGGCTGTTGCTGATCTTTTAAATAAAGCTGGTCATTGGGTTACTCTTTTTGAAAAAGATGAAAAAGCAGGTGGGTTATTGCGGTTTGGTATTCCCGATTTCAAGCTCAGTAAGGCTACAGTAGATCGCCGTTTTGATCTCATGATCCAGGAAGGTCTAGTGGTAAAAACAGGAATCAATATTGGAAAAGACATTTCAGGAAAAGAAATTATCGACCAGTTTGATGCAGTATGTATTGCCGTTGGGGCAATGCATCCGCGTGATTTAAATGCTGAAGGTCGGGAACTTAATGGCATCCATTTTGCCATGGATTTTCTAACAACCCAAAACAGAGTAAATAACGGTCGGATTGCAGCAGCTGAAAATCCTATAAATGCCAGGGGCAAAAAAGTTCTTGTGATCGGTGGTGGTGATACCGGTTCCGATTGTGTTGGCACTTCGATCAGGCAGAAAGCCGAGAGCGTTATGCAGATTGAAATTATGCCAAAACCACCTGTTAACCGTGCAGACGACAATCCATGGCCTTATTTTGGAAAAGTATTAAAAACAACTACTTCGCATGAAGAAGGCTGCGAACGATTCTGGGGTCTTTCAACGGTTAGGTTTTTGGGTGAAAACAATCAGATAAAAGGTGTTGAGGTTGAGGAAGTTGAATGGGTTTATAAGGATAATCGTCATTCGATGGAAGTGATTCCGGGAACACGCAGGATAATTGAAGCGGATTTGGTGCTACTTGCCATGGGATTTGTGCATCCTGTGATTGAAGGATTACTTTCGGAACTGGAATTAGAACTTACCCAGAGAAATAATATCAAGGTTAATGCAAACCAATCGACCAACAGGCAAAAAGTATTTGCTGCAGGCGACTCGGTTAGCGGTGCCAGTTTGGTTGTAAATGCAATAGCTTCCGGACGAAAAGTGGCTAAGGAAATAGATAGGTATCTACGGAGCATTTGATGCCTGGCAAATAGAGTTTAATTAAAAATCAGGATCAGCTGCCATGTTGTTCCTGATTTTTTCATATAATTGAAAGATGAAAAAGATGAGATGAGGGAACCCGTTAAAGAAAAGTTTTAAGATGAATAAACAATTTGCGGTTTTTCAACTTCTATTATAGCTTATTTCCATCCAATGTCAGGCCAAGATCAAAAGAACATTTACAAACGTGCTTACCTTTTAATCAGGCAATCTCTAAACGGAGCTGAACAGGATTATACCAAAGGAAACATCCGGACTGCCGTTTTCTTGCTGGCAATCCCTATGATTCTAGAGCTTAGTCTTGAGAGTGTATTTGCATTGGTCGATATGTTTTTTGTTGGCAAACTGGGCGAAAATGCTATTGCCACAGTTGGTCTGACCGAATCAGTAGTTTCCCTTGTATATTCCCTGGCAATTGGAATCAGCACCGCCGCTACAGCCATTGTTGCCAGGCGTATCGGAGAAAAAAACCCTGAAGCTGCCGCTCATGCCGGTGCACAATCTCTGATAGTTTCACTTATTGGAACATTATTAATAAGTATTATTGGAACTGTATATGCAGGCGATATTTTATCACTGATGGGCGCCAGTGCAGAGGTGGTAGCTGAAGGAACCATTTTTACCCGAATAATGTTTGCAGGTAGTTCCGCCATTATGTTTTTGTTTTTAATAAATGGAATATTCAGGGGAGCCGGAGATGCTGCAATGGCGATGAAAAGTTTATGGATCGCCAGTTTTATAAATATAATCTTATGTCCGATACTAATTCATTTTTTCGGATTGAAAGGCGCTGCAATTGCAACTGTAACAGGGCGAAGTTCCGGGGTTATTTATCAGTGTTATCATCTGTTTAAAGGAGATGGTATTATCAAACTCAGGTGGAGCCATTTCAGATTTGATCTTCCTATTATAAAAACAATTATTAAAGTAGCCTGGCCAGCCACCCTACAATTTATAATTGCCAGTGGCAGCTGGATCATATTGGCCCGACTGGTGGCAGAAACCGGCGGAACATCAGCTTCGGCAGGTTACCAGATAGCCATTCGTAATGTAGTCTTCTTTATTTTACCAGCCTGGGGATTAAGTAATGCGGCAGCCACACTTGTTGGTCAGAATCTGGGTGCAAAGCAAATGTTTAGGGCCGAAGAGAGTGTGATGCTCACGGCAAAATACAACGCCATTTTTATGAGTTTTGTGATGGTGTTGTTCCTGTTTTTTGCCAATCCTATCATCCGTTTCTTTTCACAGGATGAAGCAGTAGTGGCTTTTGGAGTTCAAGCTCTGCAAATAATGGGTGCCGGATATATTTTCTACGGCATAGGAATGGTTATGACACAGGCACTCAACGGGGCCGGTGATACCCGTACACCCACCATAATTAATTTTATTTGTTTCTGGCTATTTCAAATTCCACTCGCTTATTTCTTAGCAACAGGAATCGGGCTGAGATCAACAGGTGCATTTATTGCAATTCCCATTGCTGAAACGCTGATTGCTTTGCTAGCCTGGTATTATTTTAAAAAGGGGAAATGGAAAGAAGTGAAAGTGTAAGAATAGAAAAATTCCAAATCCCAAGCCACAAATTCCAAATCCCAAGAAAAAAAAGAATAAAAAAAAGTCATGTTTTAAACCATGACCTTGGAATTTGAAACTTGAAATTTGGGACTTGAAATTTCTAATCAGAAAATATCTTTTTTAATTTTTTTTAGTAGAGCATCCTGGCCCGGATTGTATGAGGAATCTTTTTCAGGTCTCTAATAATAGTGTCATCAGTCTGGCTTTCAGTGTCGATAATAACATAGCCGATTTCCGGATCTGTCTGCAAAAACTGCGAAGTGATATTGATATTCCTCCCGGTAAATACATTATTGATATCTTTTAGTAAGCCGGGCATATTTTTATGAATATGCAAAAAACGTTGTTTGTCAGTATTGGGTTGAAGCGCAATCTGAGGGAAATTGACCGCACCGATAGTTGATCCGTTGTCGCTGTAACGTATCAGTTTTTCAGCTACTTCCATCCCGATGTTTTCCTGAGCTTCAAGCGTATTTCCGCCTATATGAGGTGTTAGTATTACATTTTCGAACTCCTGTAAAACAGAATTAAATCTTTCGCCCGATGAAGCCGGTTCTTCAGGAAATACATCAGCAGCCACTCCTGACAAATGTCCTTCCCGTAATGCTTTTGCAACTGCTATGTAATCCACTACGGTTCCCCTGGATAAATTTATCAAGACTGAACCTTTTTTCATTATTTCCAATTCGGAAAACGAAATCATATTCCTGGTAAGTTCAGTTTCGGGGACATGTAGAGTAACCACATCCGAAATCTTTAATAAATCGGTGAGTGTATTACAAACAGTAGCTTTTCCGATACTGAGCTTTTTTTCAATATCATAATAATAAACATCCATACCCATAGCTTCAGCGAGGATGGAAACCTGTGATCCAATATGGCCATATCCTATGATGCCCAAGTTTTTACCTCTGACTTCAAATGAATTCGATGCGAGTTTTAACCATTCACCCCGATGTGCAGCAGCACTTTTTGCAGGTACTTCACGCATTAACATGATTATTTCAGCTATTACCAACTCTGCAACTGAGCGTGTATTGGAAAAAGGAGCATTGAAAACCGGGATTCCCAGGTGTTTGGCTGCTTTTAAGTTAACCTGGTTGGTTCCTATACTGAAACAACCAATTGAAAACAGTTTTTTCGCTTTATGTAGAACTTCCTTAGTAAGGTTTGTCCTTGAGCGGATACCAATAATATGAGCATTTTTAATCTTTTCTTCAAGCTCTTTTTCATCAAGAGCCCGTTTAAAATATTCAATATTTGTGTAGCCCAATTCAGAAAAGTATTCAACGGATGATTGATGGATACCTTCGAGTAAAAGAACATTAATATCTTTTTTATTCAATGAGAATTTCTTTTCCATATAACTTATTTAACTTAACTATCAACTCTATCGTGTTCAGTGGTGTTCTAAAATTTGATAAAGTAAAAAATAAATTCATTATCTGTTTGACAATCAATACTTTTCAGCATTAAAACAAATAAACTTAACTGATGTAAATTTACGAAAAAATTAAAAAGGAACTAAACATAAGTTTAGTTCCTTTTCGCAGATTAGTAGTCTTTCGGTCTAAGACCTTTCTATTTAATAGGTCTTTCAGAGTTGGACGAGGATTTAGATTTTTTAGTATCAGTAGATGTTCTTTGAGGCACGGATTTTGAATCCGGAGTAGTTGTTGAAGGCCGAGTAGCCGGCTTGTTGACACTGGGTTTTGGCGCTGGAGCAGTGTTTGTGGGTCGGGCTTCCGGATTGTTAGCACTTGAATTGACCGAAGGCCTTGGATTGCTTGGCTTTGTTGTCGGCTTGCTTACACCAGGGAAACTTGCGGGTTTAGTTATTTCAGGCCTGTTCGACGAATTGGTACCACTGGGTTTAGCAGTTGGAGCTGTTGTTGCAGGCCTGGTTGAAAAATTATTACTACCTGATTTAGTAGATGAAGTTGTTGTTGCAGGCCTGGTTGACGGTTTTGTTGTTCCTGGCCTGGTAGTTGTATTTGTTGCATCCGGACGCGTTGAGGGTTGACTTACTCCCGGTTTAGTGGTTGGACGATTTGCATTGTTGGTAGTACCGGATTTTGTAGCCGGGTTGTAGCCATCAGGATATTTTCTGTTAAAGTCAGCTGTGCCTTGTGCCCTTGTTTCAGGATGCGAGTAAGTATTCTTATATACCCCACTTTGGTAGTGATGGTTAACTGTATGAGAATACGAACGATAACTGTTGTAATAATGATCGTTATAGTAAGGATAGCGGTAGTAATGACTGTGATGGTAATATCCGTAATAGTGAGTGTAATAGTTTGAATGATACCCGTAGTAATAATCCCAGTAATAAGGAGTCCAAGGGCTCCAGTAGGAAGGATAATATCCCCAGTACCAGGGCGAATGCCATGCAACATAGGTGGGAACGTATATGTAGGTAATTACTGGCCAGCTTGCTACTTCAACATATGTCGTTTTAGTAACAACAACTTTTTGCTTCTGAACTGTATTTGTATTTCCGGTATAACCAGGGTTTGGAGTTGAACCCGATGAAACATCATCATAAATGGGCTCGATAATATAATTCTTGCCGTATAATTCTTCGTCACCAATAAGTTGAACCTGAACCTGGTCATTTTTGTCTTTCTGTACTGTGAAAACAGCCACATCCTGGTTTTCCTTTTCGGTAACAGCCACCTGTAAAACAATAGTATGTACTTCACCATCAACATAATCAATTACTTTGATGTAATCAACTTTGCCATCGTTGTTCAAGTCAAGGTTGTTGATTTTTGAATCTTCGGCATTGAGGTTTTGTTCAAAACCTTCGAGAGTTTCCGATTCTCTGAACAGATCCATTACAGCATACAGGTTCAGATTATCGCCTGGCAGATTTAGTTTCTCTTCTGTATTTACCTGGGCAGTTGCTGTTAATCCGAGTAAGAAGAGAAGAATGAGACTGGTGATTGATTTCAAGGTTTTCATGGCGTTTAGTTTTATGCGATAAAGAAAACTACCTTTTGTTCTCTACTATTAAAAAATACAATAACCGTACCAAGAATAATCAGGTAAAACAAAATATTTAATAACAATCTATATAATTGCAAATTATAATTATAAAAAAAAGGTTGAGGGCATACTCAACAATCAAGGACTGGCTTTTATTAACGGCGGATAGTTATATCAAGCAAGTACGTTTGGGTTTGACTGATCTATAAACGCATTTATAATTTCTTCACTTTATCTCCTCAATCTTCCCGATTATCTTTGATAAGGCTTCACTCAGGTTTTCTTCGGGAACAATAATATTGTAGTCGCTCCAGAATGTATCGTCATTAGTAAAAGGTGCATCCGAGAAAACAATGTTGGGCTTAATGATTTCCTGTTTCGAAAATTTAACCACATTGGCCGTATCTATATCACAGGTTGCAAGTTCGAGAAACGTACTAAAATTGTCAGATGATAAGTGACGCTTAAAGCGCGTTTTCAACTTAATATCGCATCGGGCATGATTAAGGTAATACCTTCCGTTAAAGGGAGTGTAACTTACCGAATAACTGATTTTCTCAAGGCTCACATTCAGTTTCCGGCTTTTTTTCAAAATCAGATTCGCAGCTGCTTTATCAAGGAATTGTGGGTTTATTTCGAAATCAGCGCCTAAAAATGCAAAATTCTCTTTATCGATATAAAGTGTGCCGGTAAATAACGGCTCATCAATCCCATTATTCTGAACAAATGTTATAGCGTATGCATCCTTTGAGCCATAGGAAATGACATCTGAATAAGTGTAGATGTAATTCCCAGAAGATGCAATATCCAGGAAGTCGGGAACACATTTAGCAAAATCGAGTTGCAGGGCTGATTGTACGCCTGCTTTTAACTTCAGAAAAACAGTATCCGTCGGATTCGTAGCCTCGATTTTTCGTGACTTAAGCAGTTTAACCTGATCGGAATGTTCATCGTGTGTATATGGTGACTTATAAATCTTAAATACAGCTTCGGAATAGCTGATATACTTTTTATTTTTCTGAACTCCCTCGCGGTAAAATGAAGTCATATAAACAGGCTCGAGGTTATTATTGATTTCACGTTGATCCATGGCCTTTTTAATGATGGCATTAGGATCAATATAACGGATGATAACCTCCTGGATGGAAATAATCCTGCGATCAAGAAAAATATCAACCTGCTGTTCGTTGATCAGTTGAATCGGGATTCGCTGACTCATATATCCCATATGCGATACAACCAGGATAGACCCTGAATAAGAAGCCGGCAATTTGATCGCAAAATACCCGTCAGTGTTTGTGATGGTTCCGATATTTTCTTCAAGAATTCCTACAGTTGCAAAGGGAATGGCTGTTTTGTTCTCATTGTCATAAATATGCCCTTTGACAATAATATTTTTGACAGTGTCGTGGGCAGCAGTCAATGGTTTTGGCTGACTTGAAGTGAGTTTTTCTTTTTTAACACTATAAATCAGAATATGCTGGCCGATTACTTTGTAGGTAATATTAGGATTAGCAAGGATATTATCAAGGATAAGTTTTAAAGGTTGATTATCTGCAACCAGTTTAACCCGTTTGTCGCTTTCAACGATTTGGCTGTCGTAAATAAAAAGACAACCCGCTTTTTCCGAAATCTGGTTGAGTGCGTTGTAAAGGGTGGTGTGCTGCCTGGGAATGGTAATTGATTTGTCTAACAGTGATTCCTGTCCAACAGCTTTAATTCCTGAAAACAACAGGAAGCCTGTAATCATCATACAGGCTGTAATAAAAGTGGTATCTACGCTAAATAGCCGAAGATCAGTTCGTCTTTGCGTTTTCCTTATTTTCCGATAATACAACAGACCCATTTATATTTTGGCTTTTCAGGTTTAGGGTCACACAGATGAGTTCAGTCATAGTTTCAGGAGTTTCGTTATCAAACGTAACTGTAAGTTTCCGGTTCCCTGTTTCTTTTTCAGCTAATACAAATGTAGTATTGAAATTTCGATTTAGCACACTAATAATATTCTGAAGTGATTCATCTTTAAAATGCATACGCTGTTTATACCATGTATGATCGTAGCCTGCAATATACTTCGTTTTTACAAGATTGTTCTTCACAGTATTGATCATTTCGCCAGCTATAACGAGTTCCGAATGTGAGGGATCCTTTTTGAGGGTAACTTTAACCTTTCCCCTATCAACAATAAGTTCAAAACCTTTGCCATTCTTTGTTTTAACATTAAAAGCGGTACCCAGTACTTCAATCACAACTTCATCAGTTTCAATAATAAAAGGCTTCTCCGGGTTTGAAGCAATATCGAAAAATGCCTCGCCTTTGAGTGCAACATTGCGTGAATCGCTTTCAAATTCCTTAGGAAAAGAGAACATGGAGTTCTGAGCTATGTAAATTACTGAACCATCATTAAGCGTTTTGATAAGTGTATTTGCTTCGTTATTTGTATTTAGCTCAACCATTTCAACTGAAGACTTACGATTCATCTGGAGATAGATTGCAGCGCCTACACCCATAAGAATCAGAATAACTGCAGCTACTTTTAAAAGTGATGGTACAAACCGGCTCTTCGTTTCAATATTCCTGGCTGGAATAAGTTTTTCCTCACCCAACCTGGCATGAAGTTTATTCCAGGCTTTAATAGCATCAGGAGCATGCGGTTCTTTATATCCTTTCATGGCTGACCATTGATTTTTCATGTTTTCAATACTAATTTTATAATCTGAAACAGCAATTTCACTTTCAAAATCACTCAATTCATCCCCACTCATCTCACCACTCAGGTATTTTGCGAGTGTTTCGGCTTCAGGTTGGATATTTTCGTTTGTTTTCATATTGCTGTGTTTTTGAAGATAGAGGCTTGGAGAAAGTTAAGCTGTTTCTGGTTTCAAGTTACTGTACTACTTTAAACTCCTCTCAACATTTTGTACCAATACCATTCCTTCACTATTCATTTTTCACTATTCACTAATCACTATTAACTATTCACTAATCTTCAATTCCTCCCCGGTAAATTCCTTCAAAGATTTTCTGAAAAACTGAAGTGCTTTGCCCATGTCTGCCTCAACAGTTTTCACACTAATAGATAGTATTTCAGCAATTTCCCGGTATTTCTTCCCTTCAAACCTGTTCATCCTGAAAATCCTGGAGCAGCGTTCTGGCATCTTTTGTAATGTTGCATTTATTACTTTGTTCAACTCATGCATTTCAACATCCTCCTGATTTTGTGCCGACATCATTTCCTGAAAATCGTTATAAACTTCTTTTGCATATGTATCGCGAACTGCGAGGTGTTGAAGATGATGCAATGCATTGTTACGGATTGATTGATACAAGTATGCATTTAATGACAGCTTCACGTTGAAGGATTCCCTGTTTTTCCAGAATTGATAAAAAAACTCCTGCACTATATCTTCTGCCGTATCCATATCCCTGAGTATTTTATTTGCATGCTGGCAAAGAGGCTCATAATACTTAACAAAAAGCCGTTCAAATTCCCTGATGTCACCACCTTGTATTTTCTTCTGTGTATAGAAGTCGGTAAGGTTCATTTGAGGGTTGAGTTGGGGGTTAAGTGGTGTAAGATGTGGAATCCGGGGCTTGGGATTTGGGTATTGAATTTCGAAAGTCAGAATGGAACTAATCCATTCCGACATCCGAAATCCAACATCCGGGATTTAATTATTTATTTCTTCATGCTTTTCGATAGCTTTTTAATTGCACTTTCGATGGATTCTTCAGGTTGTATGATATTGTTATCACCCCAGAAATCAGGATCGGTAAAGTTATCAACTTTGTCTGCAAATACCATATTGGACCTGAACAATCCCTGGTTGGCAAATTTAGTAACATTATCCTCATGCCTGTCGGTAATTGCTAATTCTGACATAACAGTGTAATAATTTTTGAACAACCTCTTTTTCCAATCGCAGCGGAATTTAAGATCGACCCGAACATAACCAAGGTAGAATTTACCCGATTGTTCTTTATAGGTAACAAGGTAGCTGGTTGAGGTTGGCAAAAAGATCAATCCCATAGGTTTTTTCTGAACAAAAACGCGTGCAGCTTTATCTGCATCTTCTAAATCGAGACTAAATTCAGCCCTGGTTATGGCCATTTTATCCTGTGAAATATAGAGTTTGCCATTATACAGCGGCTCTTCCTTAATAATGTTAGGAGTAAAACTGATAACCCAATTTGGTTTGTCATCAATATTTACCATCGAAGCAAATTCAAACTGGTAATTATCGAGGTTATCCAATGCAATGCTAAGATCTGTATTTTTAACGATATCGAGTAACATCGATACATTTGGCCCCCCCTGCAACTGTACCATCAAAGTATCCGCCTTTTTCACATTTGTTCCTTTACGACCTTTAAATATTTTCACCTGGTCGTTTTGCATGGCGGTATAAGGAGCTTTATAGATATCAACCACAGCTTCAGAGATTGACAGGTAATCGCGGCGTTGCCTTATGGATTCACGGTAAAAACCGGTCATCGAATTGGGCACTTCACTGTAATTTTTCTTGACATTCCTTAAAGCCATTTCTACAATACCTCTAGCATCTCCTGGAATTACAGAAATTTCCCTAAGCAAGATAGCCTGAGGTTCCAGATAAAAAGTCTTTTCTTTCCCCAAAGATTCACTTATCTTAAACCGGGTGGTTGCATAGCTAAGGTGGGAAATTTCAAAAACATCAATATTACTGGCTTTGCTGACTTTCAGAATAAATTCGCCATCAGAGTTGGATACGGTACCAATTCCAGTTCCTGGAACAGTAATGGTAGCATAAATAATACGTTCATTTGTCTTGGCATCTTTCAATACCCCGTTTACTGAAACATATGAATCATTTTCGGTTTGAGCGATTGTTGTGCCATAACTTGACAAGAATAAAATAATGATGCCAAGGCGCAATACATTGTGGATCAGGGTTTTCATGGCTAAAAGTATTTATGGATTAGAAATTAGTTTTGGGATTACATCTATAAGATACTTCAGAAAGGGAATACCCTATTATTTTTTCACTTTTTTAGTTTAAAGTGTCAGACGCTCTTTGGGTGTGCAGACACTCAGCTTTATCCAAAATTATAACTAATCCGAAACAAAAGCATGCTAATAATGGTTTATATACAAAACTAAAATAATGAACTCAGTTTACAGTATTACACTTTTTCTTCACTCATGGAATCGCTGGATAATCCTCGTCGCCGGAGTAATTGTTATCGCCGCTGCAATAAAAGGTCTTTCGGCAAAATCGGATTACAGTCATTTTCAGCGAAAATGGGCACTGGTATTTTTAAGCAGCCTGCACCTTCAACTTTTAATTGGTTTAGTGATGTACTTTTTTTTAAGTCCAGTTACAGCACAAGCTCTTAGCGATTTTGGCGCCGCAATGAAGGATTCAGTTCTTCGGTTTTGGGCAGTTGAACACGCTTTTGTTAATTTAATAGCTATCGGCCTTACTCAAACAGGCAGTATTTTGGTGAAACGCAGGACTGATTCAGGGGCCAAACACAAACAGACTTTGATCTGGTCGGGAATAGCCCTGTTGCTTATACTGGCCATGATACCAATGGGGATGATGGGTGTTGAAAGACCTTGGTTCCGTTTTTAAAAAATACAAGTAATCACAAAACTGAAACGTGTAACATTAAAAAAGCCACTGCTTTTTTCGCAGTGGCTTTTTTGGGGGTCATTTGTATTTTGAACAGATGTAAAGCATTGAAATCAGATTGATTTTTTACCGCTGATTTTAATAACCAAAGCAATCTCATCATTTATGAAATCATCCTGTAGATCATTGAAGAACTTTTTGGATTTGAATTTGATGTCGTACGCAGCCCGGTCGATTGTAAATTCTGGCGTAGAGCCTGTAAAAGTATCCCCCTCCGTTATTATATCCGTCACAAAACCAATGCTTTTAGTAATACCTTTAAGAGTTAAGTTCCCGGTAAAAGTATAGGTGGGTTTATTTGCTTCAGATTGCACTATCTGTGTGATAACAAATTTTGCCTCCTGGTGGTTATCAACATCAAAGAAGTCGGCTGAACGGAGGTGCCCGGTAAGCTTTCCGTTATATTCAGGGTCTTGAATATCAAGAACTTTGAGGCTTTGCATATCAATCACAAAGTCACCGCCGACAGGTATATTTTCCTTCATGAATAACGTACCTGATTTAATTGCCAGTGTTCCGTTGTGCTGACCAGTTGGCTTAAATCCTTTCCACTCCACACCGCCCTGAACAGGGTCTATAGCGTATTTATCAGCGCCTTCGGTGTTGGCTATAATGGTATCAGCTTCTCCTATGTTAGCCTTTTTTCCTTCGGGACCTGCACAGGAATAAATCATTCCCAGGCTAATAATTGCAGAATACATCATTAGTCTTTTCATTTGCATAATTTTTAAAGTTTAGATTAATATAACTGATTCTGTTTAATATTGTTCAAAATAGTTTAAACAAATTATAGAATTAATTTCAATGTCAGAAATTTAAAAATTTGATGCATCCATAAATCAACCATACTGCTGGTACCTGAAAATAAAAAATCAATGCAACAAAAACATTTTTCATTTGTTTCAAACGCGTTACTATTTATTAATAATTATCCAAGCCTGAACAATGGTGGAATATGTTGCTTTCCTGCGTGGCATTAATGTTTCCGGCCAGAAAATCATCAAAATGGATGTATTAAGAAAGGGTCTGGCTGATGCTGGGTATGATGACGTTAAAACGTACATTCAGAGTGGAAATATTTTGTTCACAACAAAGGAACAGCCTGCCAATCAATTGATTAAAAATATTGAAAATCTGATAGAGAAAAAATTCGGTTTTCATACGGATGTTATCCTGTGCAGCCGTACTGATATTGAGGCAATTGTAAATTGGTCCGGGTTCAGCCTTATACAGTCTGATAAAGCGAATAAATTCTATATCACTTTTCTTAAGGAAGAATATCCGAAACCACTCACTCTTCCTTTGTCCTCGAAAAACAATGACGTTGAGATCATACATAAGAATAAAATGAACCTGATTTCCATTTCTAAATTATATAAAGGCACTTACGGTTTCCCAAATAGTTTTATTGAGCAATTAACAGGAATTCCGGCAACAACCAGAAATCCGAATACATTGGATAAAATATTGAAAATCTGATTTTTATCTAAACCAATACTATTTTCTATTTCCCATTTACCACTTTTCTTTCACTTCAATCTACTTAAGCTTTCTGGTCAAATCCAGTAAACCATTTATTATAGTCAACGGATGTGCCGGGTTACCTGGGATATAAAGATCAACTGGATATTTATCCAGAAAACTCCTGTCTAACGCCGGGCTATCTGCAAATACACCACCGCTGATAGCATCTGTACCAACAAGCACGATAATTTTAGGATCAGGAGTGGCATCATAACATATCTGAAGTGGTTCGGCCATATTTTCGGTGATCGGGCCAGTAATTACAATTCCATCGGCATGACGGGGCGAGGCTACAAACTCAATTCCGAAACGTCCCATATCGAATTGAACATTATTTGCTGCTCCCAATTCCCATTCGCAGCTATTGTCACCCCCGGCTGAAACCTGACGTAATTTTAAAGAATGTCCAAACAACTTGTGAATTTCATTCCTGACCTTTTCAGGTTTTATAGAAATCGGTTTACCGTCACCCTCTTTAACAATCAAGCCTTCCCTTTCATTCGCTGAAATTTTGTAGTCGGTTGTAAATGTGATCTTTTCAGGAAAACGCATGGCACATTCGCCACAAAAAGTACATTTTCCTAAATCGATGCTTACGGGATTTGTTCCAATTGCATCAACCGGGCACAATGCCTGCAACTCTGTTTCATCCACTTTTTCAGAATTGATGACAGGTCTGCCTCTGAATATGCCTGGCACTTTGGCTGAGGTTACATCCGGTATGAATTGTTTACCCTGGTGGTAGAGGATTCTGAAGTTGTTGTACATTGGGGAAATAGTTAATAGAAAATGGTTAATGGGAAATGGTTAATGGTCATTCTATTGTGGATGTTTGGGTAATTGTAGTGCCTGAGAGGTATATGGAGCTTATGGAGGTCAGTTATCCTGTCGCTCTTATTTGTATGTGTGATGTCGACGTTCACTTTGAACTTTGCATTTTGAACTTTGAATTTTGAATTTTCTGTCCCTAATCCCCAAATCCTAACCCCAAAATCCTTTATAAATCATGTCCACTGTATGACAAATTAAAACTCTTATTACAGATTGGGAAATCGGAAATCTCGTTATTCCTAACTGAAAGTGCCAGAGCCATCCAATTATGGAATGACGGATCCTTAATTTTATAATGCTTTAATTCACCTTTTGGCCCTGTAATAGCACAATGACAAATTTCGCCACGCCATCCTTCGACCAGTGAGAGAGTGAACAAATTAGCCCCGGGAGTTTTTAATTCGGTTGCTGATGCATCAGATACTTCTCGAACATTGGAAATAAGAGTCCGCAGGTATTGTATGGATTGAAAGACTTCCTCTCTCCGGATTTGAACACGTGAATACACATCACCATGATTTTTCACAATTGGATCATGGTCTAACTCAGTATACAAACTGTAAGGATGTGAAATCCGGATATCGCGCATAACTCCTGACGCACGGGCTGCCATTCCAACTGCACCTATACTTGATGCGTCTTCTGTTGAAACAACACCAGTACGTTCGAATCGAGACAAAGCACTGGGCAAATCCGACAATTCCTTGTTCATCTCTGTAAAATCAGGTTCAAAAGTGTCAAGAACCTGATTAAGCCTGTCAGCAAGTGCCTTGGTAAAAGGAAATTTATTTTGTCCCGGCCGGATTAATCCTTTCGAAAGACGATTCCCACACCATTCCTGCATAAAATTTACAATCGGAGTACGTAACCTGCCAAATACCGAACTGCCAAGTTGGTAAGCAATATCTGTACAAACAGCACTCAAATCGCCGGTATGAATGGCTATCCGTTCCAGTTCAAGAGCGATAGTGCGAGCAAAGGCAATATCGTGGGAATCATCAAAACCACATAAACTTTCCCAGGCATGAGCAAAAGCGATGGAATGACCCACGGTTGTATCACCAGTTATATTTTCAGCCAATGTTGATAACTGGTTAAGTTGTTTCTTTTCCAGAAATAACTTTTCAATTCCACGGTGTTGGTACCCTAACTGTATTTCAAGATGCAGAATTTGTTCTCCGTTGCAGATAAATCTGAAATGGCCCGGCTCAATAACTCCTGCATGAATCGGCCCCACTCCTACCTCATGAAGTTCCTCACTATCAATGGAATAAAACGGGTAATTGGCTATTGTACTGCTTTTATCAAAACGATCGTGCGGATATCGAACAGGTTTTAACCATGGATGATCTGTATATTTAATTCCGAAGTTTTCATGAATCTCACGTTCAAATTTTTCGAAGCATAAATGCTTTGCAGTGAACGATGCATATTCAGTAGTATTGTCTACCAAACATGATGAAACATAAATCACATGATCCATGTCGCCGGCAATACAGCAGATCAGTTTTATTTTTTTACCTTCCGGAAAACCAAAATAATTCACACAATGCCTTCCGGGCGTTTCAACCACCATGCCTGTATTTAAAATCAGGAAAACATTGTACGAAACTTCAGGAATATCCGAAACCGGTACTGACTGATTATTTTTTATGGTTAGGTAATGCATTGTTGAGTAAAGTTAATAGTAAATAGAAAAAGGAAAATGGTTTGGCATTAATTCAATTATAGTAAAAGCAAGAGGTTAAAAGTCAGATTTGTATTACGATTTTCTTTTAACCATTAACCATTTACTAATTTTCACATCGGCAACAAACTCACACTGTCTTTCAATAGCTGTACAAAAATCGCCGGAGGATTTAATCCCAGGTAAACGGCTGTTGCCAAGAGTATAAATTGTGAAACCGATTCCCACGGACTTATTTTTTCGACATTCGAATCATCGAAACCAACTGCCGGAATAAAAAGAACTTTGAAAATGTTTTTTCCGAAAGCCCATATGATCATGGTTAAAAGCAACAATACAGCAATCAGCAGGAGGATTTGGCTTGCATCAAACAGTGATTTAAAAATCAGGAACTCACTTACAAAAAGCCCGGATGGTGGCATTGCAGTTGCACTGATAAAACCCAACAAAAGCACCATGGCGCCCGTTGCATTGTATTTAAAGTAATTTCCGATATGGTAAATGCTTTTATCCTGGAAAACCCTGTAAAGCTGATTAAACTGAAAGAAAAGGCTTGATTTCACAAATGCATGCAATATTATATGAAGTACTGCAGCATAATAGCCTATTCCGCCAGCGGCTACCCCAAGCATCACAATGCCCATATGTTCGATACTCGAATAGGCCAGCATTCGCTTGATATTTTTAACTTTAAGCATATAAACTGCTGACACAAAAAGCGATAAAAATGCTGATATACCAACCACTAACTGAGCCCAATGCAGTAAGGGTGTATTAGCCAACACTATGTAAAAGCGAAAAATTCCAACAAATCCGAGATTCATTAACACACTTGAAAATAATGCACCTGCCGGCGCCGGAGCTTTATCTTTAGCGTCAATGCCTGCGGTAAACATGGGAACTAAGCCGAGTTTAGCCGTAAAACCGGTGAAAATAAACAGGAAAGCCATCCTCAGCCAGACAGGATTAAGTTCGGCCCTTTTAGCCAGGAGGTTACTGAATGAAAGATCATCTGAACCTGCATGTTGTAATGAAAGACTCAGAAAAAGTATCCCGATAAAAATAAACGTAATACTGATGGCACATATAAAAACATATTTCCAGGTGCCTTCGAGTGCCAGCTTATTTCGATGGTGATAAATAAGTGCCGA
Organism: uncultured Bacteroidales bacterium; assembly: GCA_963802185.1. GTDB lineage: Bacteria > Bacteroidota > Bacteroidia > Bacteroidales > UBA4417 > UBA4417. The sequence continues at coordinate 722,907 of CAWDHU010000026.1, read as the reverse complement.
TGCACTCAGAGTTGTAATCTCGGTAAAAATCCAGGTAACAGCTATATGATTGGAAAGATAGCCGGCACTTATAGCGGTTATCAACAATACCATTGCGGCAAGGTAAATGGATCTTGCCCGGGCATTTTCATGGTGATTTTCTATATAAATATAACTGTGAATCATTGCCGGAATAGCAATAATACTCAGGGTGATAATCAAAATAACACCCAATGAATCATAGGTAAAATAAATTAATTCAGTACTGTAAAAGTTCATGCAAGTATAAATTGCAAACAGCGTCTGTAACACCAGGAAAAGGCCTGCCATAGAATAAACAAGTAATTTATTCCTGGTAAAAAACAGCATGATAGCAATGGCCAACGCACCTAACAGATAAACTCCAATCATCGGATTCCAGGTTTTCTCGATTAATAATCTTTTAAATTGCTCAACTGATCCACATCCACATCTTTAAATACATCACCGATTTTATTCAGGAAAATACCGAGGATAAGCACGCTGGCAAAAATGTCGAGCATAATTCCCAGGTTCACCAGCATAGGCATTTCGTTACCAATAGCCAGTGAAAGCACAAAGACTCCATTTTCAATTACCATATAACCCATAACGTGGGTGATGATTTTTCGCCGGGTCGCAATCAGGTAAAGCCCAAAAAACAAGGTTGAAAGGGCAACCACAAAGAATATTTTATCCAGGTTCGTATCCTTTATCGTATTGGAAATCAAGATAGTGATAACAACAATAAAAGTGGTGATAACCAGCGATACAAAATTCGGGAGAAAAGGCTCGGCTTCACGTGTAATATTGTTTCTTTTCAGCAAGTGGCCCAGGAATATTGGAACTGCCAGTGATTTAAACACAATAGTTTCAAGCAGGATCAGCACAAGGTTCAGCGTATTAATCTCATTCAGCTGGATAAAAACCACGAAAAACAGGAGAACACCCTGTAGTGCCAGCACTTTGATATATGTCATCAGCCGGTTGGCAATGGCCATATAAAAAAGTGTTATCAAGAAAGTAATCAACAGTACATGTATCATTGTATCAAACTGTTTAAAAGTATTTTACATAAATTTTTGAAGTATCAGCAACACCCCGAAGAAAATAAGTAAACTCACCGAAGTAAGTGCCACAATAAATTGAGGATTATGACTCATCCTGAAACGGGCCATAAACGATTCTATCAATCCAATGGCTACAGCCATCATGAATTGCATTACAAAAAAAGCGGGAATTGCATATCCATAAGGTATTACCCCAATAAACAAATTAACTATCAGTGCTCCATAAATAGCAAACTTCAGATATCCTGCTGTAAATATCAATCCAAGGTCGAAACCACTGTTATCCAAAATCATAACCTCATGTATCATCGTGAGTTCAAGGTGGGTTTTGGGATCATCAATAGGCATGCGGCTGCTTTCGATCATGGCGATCATCAGCAAAACAAAAGTAGCCAGTGCAGCCAATGCATAACTGATTTGGGAGCCAATATGCAGGGATGCAAATATTTCCTGGAATGATGTGTGCCCCGAAAGCAATGCAAATGATCCCATCAAAATAAAGAATGCAGGTTCGGCAAACATCGAATACAAAGCTTCGCGGCTGGCGCCCATTCCTTCGAAACTGCTTCCCGTATCCATAGCTGCAATAATATTGAAGAATTTACCCAGTGCCAGTACATAAGCAAAAAAGATAAAGTCGCCGTTAAAACTCAGTACTCCCCGCGATTGACCAAAAGGAACCACCAGCATAGCCATTACAACGGAAGCAAAGTAAATGGTCGGGGCAATCTGAAACACAAAACTGGTGGTTTCGCTATACACAACGCCCTTACGGAACAATCGCACAACATCGCGCAATGGTTGCAATATCCCCGGACCTTTGCGTCCCGAAGCCAGGCTTTTTGTACGGATGATGATTCCCGTAAAGAAGATCGACGCTATCAGTATTAAAAATACACTCAGCATGTTATAAATGTTTTAAAAAGTCGATGAATGAAGTAAAATTTTGATAAATCACAGGAATACTTAATACGGAAAGTATAAAAATCACCCCGTATAAAATGTAGAACTGTAATTTCCCGTTGTTAAGAAATAAGAATCGGCCCATAAATGATTTATTGAGTTTCAGCGGATCGTCAATCAGCCATTTCTCAATTTTATCGTAAGGATGGGTATGATATTTACCTTCAGCAGGAAAAATTCCGTGAATCTCTTCTTCATGCTTTCCTATCATCAAAAAAGCTGCAAATAGTTTGCTGTAAGTACGTACAAATGAGCTGGCAGTATATTGTATTTTGGATGTGGGTGCAGTATAACCACAACCCCAGGTCGGGCCTGTAGAAATTTTCCGGTGACTAAGTGCAAATTTCCGGATAGTAAATATAATGATTACCAGCAGTATGAGTAACCATGATGCCCAACTTATGGGCTCAATGGCATTAAATGCATTGATTTGTGCAGGATTCAGGGCAAAAGTAGCAGAACCGGTAAAAAGGCCGACAGGCTGGGATAAAAGATTGATAAAAGCCATTGGGAATATGCCAATCAGCATAATTACTGCTGCCAGGATATACATAGGCAGGAGTTGCAAAAAAGGGACTTCTCTGGTTGATTCGGGAAGTTCCTGTCGTTCAGTTCCCAGGAATACTACACCGAAAGCTTTTGTAAAGCAAAGCATGGCCAGTCCTCCTATCAAAGCCAGTCCTGCAGTAGAAAAAATAGCCGCCAGCAACGAAACCATTGTAGCATCCGAAAGCCAGTTATAAAGCCCGATGTAAATAATGAATTCAGAAACAAAACCGTTAAACGGCGGAATTCCGCTGATGGCAATGGCTGCAATCAGAAAAAGCACCGCAGTTTGAGGCATCTTTTTAATGACCCCGCCCAGTTTCTCAATATCCATAGTATGAGTAGCCTGGTAAACATTTCCGGCAGCATAAAACAACAAGGATTTGAACAGGGAATGATTTAATGTATGCAGCAATGCTCCGGCAAATCCTAAAGTGGACAGTACAGGGTTTCCTGTTCCTATACCGATGCATCCAATCCCGATTCCAATCCCGATAATTCCTATGTTTTCGATGCTGTGATAAGCAAGCAGCTTTTTAAGGTTATGTTGAACGATAGCAAGCATCACTCCATACAAACCTGAGATGAGCGAAATAATCAAAATGAAGTATCCAACTGTAGTGAAATCAGTTTTTACCACAAGTAACATTCTTAGTATGCCAAAGATGCCAATTTTGATTATCACTCCCGACATGATTCCCGATACATGCGAAGGGGAAGCCGGATGAGCATAGGGAAGCCAGGTATGAAAAGGAACAAACCCTGCTTTTATAGCAAAACCAATAAAGAAGAATATGAACAATAGCAACGAAGCAGATTCAGGAATAGATGCCGAATACGATGTTATCGACTGAAAATCAAAGCTCCCGGTTTTAGATGCCACCCAGATAAAGCCAATCATCAGAAAAAGAATTGAAACATGGGCCTGTATAAGGTAATTTATCCCTGCTTTAATGGTGGCAATATGTTCATGTTCAAAGATAATGACCAGAAAAGAAGTTAATGCCATAATTTCCCAGGCAAGCAAGAAGACAAAACTATTTTGAATCACGCAAATACTGATCATGGCAGCATGTTGCAATAAAAATGCGATGCTATGCAAAGTGAGGTTGTTCTTTTGTTCCCTGTAGGATTTCATATAAAAAAGCCCATAAAAACCACCGGTAACAAATACCAGGTTGATAATCAGGATAAACCAACCCGATAAAGCATCAATTCTGAGAGGGATTGGCCCGGTTACATAACTTCCGGTTAAATCAATACCGATTATATACCCTTTCAGGCTTAACACGGCAAAATATCCCGAAATCAAGGCATTTATTGTTAGCAAAGTAAAAGCGACAATCCCTTTCCCATTCACTTTAAAAAAAGGAATGAGCAGTGCACCTATAAAAGGTAACAGGATAAATGCTATTACCAGGTTCATGATACAATATTAAATAAGGTGAGTATAAATATAGCAAGAATAAAAACGATGCCATACAATACATACGACTGAATCCGTCCATTCTGAATAAAACTGAAATAATTGACTGAATAGTTCAATCGGGAAATGATTGGGCCAATCAGGTTTCGTTCGAAAAAATCATGATAATGCGAAACATAGGTCCGTTTAGCCGGGAAAATTTCACCTGGTATTAATTCTTTAAATTGCTTTCTCTCAATAAGCAGTGCATTAAGGATTTTACTCAATGGCTTGGAAAATGACTTCCCGGTATACTGCTGACGACTGTTTGCTGCTACATAACCGCATCCCCATGTAGTTTCATACCGTTGAATACGTTGTTTCATTGCAATGCTGCGAACCAGCCACACTGCAGCAGCAATTCCAATCAAAAGAAGCGAATACAAACTTATTCCCTGAATTGTGTCAGCGTACCCGTTAATTAAATTCAAATCAGCATTTAAAGGTGTTATCGCCATTAGTGCATTTCCGATCATCCTCATATAAAATTGAGGTATAAAAGCCACGCTCAGCATTAATACAATTATAAAATACTGAGGAACAAGCATAAGCATGGAAACCTCCTTTGGTTTATGTTGAAGTTCTGTACGCGGCTGACCCAGAAACATTACGCCGAATGTCTTGGTAAAAGTTAGCACTGACAAACCGCCAATCACGCTCAGCCCTGCTAATGAAAGAACAAAAAGTAAAATCTGGCTGAGGCTATTAGAGTGAATACCTTCAATAAGGCCAATATAAATTATAAATTCGGAAACAAACCCGTTAAATGGTGGAAGTCCGCCAATAGCAACAGCCCCCACAAGGAAAATAGCAGCGGTTTTGGGCATGGATTTTATCAATCCGCCTAAATGTTCCATGTCACGCGTATGGCACTGCTGATAAACCGATCCGGCCGAATAAAACAGCAAAGATTTAAACAGGGAATGATTCAAAACATGAAGTAAGGCTCCACCAAATCCAAGGTAATACATTACGGGTGATCCATTTCCCATTCCAATAAGTCCGATTCCTATTCCAATGCCAATGATCCCGATATTTTCAATGGTGCAATATGCCAGCATTCTTTTAAAATCGCGGTGAACCGAAGCATTCAGTATTCCATAAATACCCGTCAGCACAGAAATCGAAAGAATAATTTCCCCGAGGAGAATAAAATCAGAATTCAGAAATGTAATCATTCGGAAAATACCATAAATACCAAGCTTTACAATTACTCCCGACATTACCCCCGAAATATGCGAAGGTGCTGCCGGATGCGCATGAGGCAACCAGCTATGCAAAGGGATAAATCCTGCTTTCAAACCAAACCCGACGAAAAACACCAGGAACAGCCAGATATTATTGTTCGACTGGAAAAAAGCTACGGATGGCTTCGAAACTGAATGAGCCAGTTGAACTGTAAACCCATATAAAGCCAATTGTAAGGAACACAACACTGATATGCATCTGAACCAGGTAGTTAATCCCGGCTTTTAAGGTTTTCGCCTTATTATGATCAAAAATTACAAGCAACATCGAACTGAGCGACATCAGTTCCCAGGCAAGCAGGAAAGCAAAACCATTCTGTAGCATGCAAACCCATACCATCGACAAATGAAACAATATGAAAAGCGACCAGTGCAGTGTAAGCTTCGGTGCCGGATTTGAATAAGCTTTCAGATAACCAATGCCATAAATAACACCGGTTAACGAGGTGAAATTTATAATCAGGATAAACCAGGCCGACAACCCATCGATACGGATGGCGATATCACCCAGGAATGTTCCTGCGAAAATGGGTATCTCAACTAACTTGTCCACTAAGAGCGGGAAAAGCTAACCACGATGTAACCAGGGAATTAATCAGAACTGCAAATACAGCGATGTATGCTTTATAACCCGATTGGACAAAAAACAACACAAGAATGGCAAGCAGTGTAACGATCCAACTCACATTAACCATTTCCATCATGACCGGTAATCTATGATCTTTTACCAGAAAGATGGCAAAATTAGGGAAAATATGCGGGTGGTTGTTCTGGTATATTTAACTTGTTTATTGAAATAGTCAGACTTTCAAAATCAAATATAATGACATAATACTGGTATTCAAATACTTAAAACATCTAAAACAGATCATATGATAAAATTGCATACAATTAAAAATATTGATTCCAGATACCAATAGCCACCTATGAATTGAAACTAAAACCTAAATTCCATCAACCGGATATTCATTATCTTCGCAAATTCAATAGAAATTCCATATGTCAGTTCCACAATGGCTTAGCCGCACCGAACTTCTGATCGGTAAAGAGAAACTTATTGCTTTAAGCGAAAAGCATGTTCTGATTGCCGGATTAGGTGGTGTGGGAGCTATGGCTGCTGAACAGATTTGCCGCGCCGGTGTTGGCAAAATGACAATAATTGATGGTGACACAGTTCATACCAGCAACCGGAACCGCCAGTTGCCGGCTCTGAAAAGCACTGAAGGAATTTCAAAAAGTGAAGTGATGGCTAAACGACTTCTCGATATTAATCCCAATCTTAAACTCACAGTGCTGAATGAATATATCAAGGATGAGCGAACACTTGAAATTCTACAGCTGGGTTATGATTATGTGGTCGATGCCATTGATACGCTTTCGCCAAAAGTTTTCCTTCTTTATAATTGCGTACAACTTGGTTTGCCGGTAGTAAGTTCCATGGGTGCAGGAGGAAAATTCGACCCTTCGCAAATCTGTGTTACAGATATTGATGAATCATACAACTGTAAATTAGCCTATTACATGCGTAAGCGCCTTCATAAAATGGGTGTCTGGAAAGGCATTAAAGTTAGTTTTCTCGCCCGAAGTAGTTGATCGGAGTTCAGTTATTCTACAGGAAGGTGAATCCAACAAAAAATCCAATGTCGGAACTATTTCGTATATGCCGGCTATATTCGGATGCTATTGTGCATCGGTGGTTTTGAGGGATTTAATGGAATTATAAATACTATTTTCGTTTGAAAACACCTTTAGTTTATTCCACTACAATCTTCCTGAAACTCCTGCCCTCTTTCCCTTCAAAACGAAGCAAATAGATTCCTTTGCCCATATTCTGAGAGATCCAGGTTTTCTGTTGCTTTTTCCAGATTTTTCTGCAATAACATTTTACCCTGAAGGTTATAAACAGTAAGTTGTCCATTCTTCCCGGCTTCGACAGTGAATTGTCCGTGGCTTGGGTTTGGATAAACACCAAAGTTGTTTTCGATGGTTCTGTTAACCCCGGTACCCAGACAGATCACTTCGGTTGCAGTGTATTTGCCACCGGATAAGTCAGCTGCATCCCAGCAAATATCACCTGAGGCAAACAGGTCGACAGTTTGTGAGGTGCCTGTGCCATTGTTAAAGACAATTCCAATTGGCAGGGTGGTAAACCCGGATATGCTATAGGAATAATATCCGTCGCTTTCAAGTGTCATAGCTGTACCCGGCCATCCACCAGCCAAAGGAGTGTTTCCCTCAAAAACATAAACTTTACAGGCAGCCCAGCCACTTGGCACTTTAAAGCGCAATGTTAGTGAGGTCGGGAAACTGGAAAAAGTATAGGTATTTACGGCTTCTTCAGAGTACAACTGGGTTGTTGGATTGTATGCAATGGCCCGTAAGGTGGTATTACCCGAAATATCTAAGTGGAATAGTGTATAATGTGGAAGCTGTGGTCGGAGCTGTATTGTTGGTGGTATAATAGATATCAGCTCCTGTGCTGGTCGACAGGGTAACTGTTTGCGGGCTGTAATAGGTTCCTCCCGAAGGGCTTACTGATAAAAATGGTGCCATTGTGCTGATCTTTGTCCAGATGGCATAATCAGTACCGGATGTTGCTAAGGTGTAATCAGATGGAGCTGTGTAACTTCCACTACCAATTTTAACAATTAATGTACCGCCAAGCCCGGTAGCAGTTGCCACATAGATATTGGAGGCAGACTGATTTACAGTAACAGCACTTTCACTGTGAAGCTGAACGGCACGACGGGCTGCAATCATAGCGGAAATGGCTAGTCTTATTTGCATTCCAATGAGGAAGGAATACACAGGGAACACCAGGGGAACCCATCAGGAATGCATAGGCTGCCAGATACATTTCCTTTGAAATTATCGTTGTACCTTGATCAGTTCTGTAGGTATCGTGGTTATCCACAAAAGTTACTGCGTAGCGTTTGGTATCCGGGTTATGAATTAAACCTGCAGGTTGATCTGTAGTACCGTTTAATTTCCATACTAATTTGGTTAAATCCATTCCCCCGAACCACATGGCAGCATTTAAAGCATATTTCACGGGAAAATCGAAAGAAGTAGAATTATTGTTACAAGAATTTATCCAGGATTTGATCAAGTCGTAACCATCCCAATATTCTCCTACTGAGAAATAATTACCAGCAGATGTATTGTATTCGTTTATATAGGATGCACTGAACCCCTTGGTCATATCATATCGCCAGCCGGAATAGCCCATTTCGTTTTTCAGAAATTGCAAATATCCTTTTACGTTATCCTGAACAATTGTGCTTGTATGATCAAGATCGCGGGCACCATCCGAAATCGTCACCAGTATCGGGTGCACCCGTGGGTTTGGCCTGATCAGGCTGATCCTTTACCTCATCGGTGCTGCAAATCTGTGCAGGACCCATTGAATAGGTAACCCCGTTATACGTTTCTGATGGGGAAGTTAGTCCAGTTGGAAACTCCCGCACCGGTGATTAATCACCACATCGGCAATCGCTTTTGTACCATTTGTTTTAAGGTTAGTTAATAAGGGTTTTTAATTCAGCTTGAGTACCGAAAGCACTGTTTTGATCGAACCAGTAAACTGGAGCATATCCCATACTAGATAGGACTTAAACAGTTTCCGCTGGGGGGAAGCCAAACCAGACTAAAATTGGTAGCAATTTCACTGGCTTTTGAATTAAGAGTCGTCCACTTGCTATCGGTATAGGAATCCCAGTAAAAGGCCTGCAACATGACATCCTGGCATTGAGCCGGAGCCTGGGCTTTCACAGTTGATCTTCCAAAAGAAAGTATAGTCAGCAGAAGCAGAAAAGTAGATAATTTGTTCATGAGATGTAATTTATTAATAAAAAGTTTGAGGCAAAGTTAACGATTAATCCAATGACTATCAATGGAAAACAAACAATTAACCTCCAAATAGTACCGCAAACGATTGCGGAAATTTACATTTTTCTATAATACCTGTTCGTATAGAAAATCAGAATCAAGTTGATGATATATGAAAATCAATAGCTTTTACTCACCCCGACAAAGCATTAAATGCCTGATGCATTCATCAGGTGAATTTGATCTATAACTAACCTGCATTCCACAGGATTTTGTACTTTTGAAACGAATCAGTGAAAATAAAGCTGGCCTTTATTAATCCTGAAATCATAAATTTTTATACACAAAACTCCTCCTTATAAAATGAAAATCATAGTAGCTTTTCTCGCTGTTTTATTGATTCCTATCTATCTTTCAGCACAAAATCCAAAAAGTAATTCCAATAATTCTCTTTCAAAAAAAGAGATAAAGCAAGGCTGGAAATTGCTTTTCGATGGACAGACCCTTAATGGCTGGAAAGGGTATAACAGCGACAAGATGTTCAGTTGCTGGAGTGTTTCCAATGGTGAACTGATTTGTCAGGGTGAAGGTGGTAGTGTTACTGCAGGTGATATTATTACAGTTTCAGATTTCGATAACTTCGAACTCAGTTTGGAATGGAACATAAGCAGAGAAGGTAACAGCGGTATTTTTTACCATGTTCAGGAAGGGCAAAAATACAAAGCTGCTTATGAAACAGCACCGGAATATCAGTTAATAGATGACCTGGGATGGCCAGAAAAACTCGAGGAATGGCAGAAAACGGGTGCCGATTATGCCATGTATACTACCGTAAAAGACAAAAAACTGATGCCTGTCGGCGAATGGAATACCAGCCGCATTATATACAACAAAGGGCATGTCGAATACTGGCTCAATGGGATGAAAGTAGTTGAATTCCAGGCATATTCGCCCGAATGGGAACTAAAAAAATCCACCGGAAAATGGAAAGATTACCCGGATTACGCTATTTCAAAAACAGGTCATATCGGGCTGCAGAACCATGGCAGTGGTGTGAAGTTCAGGAATATTAAGGTGAGGAAGATTGATTGATGTCGGATGGCGGATTGCGGATTGCGGATGTTGGATTTCGGATGTGCGATTTATGAATTGTAATTTTTGATTTTAATCATTGAACTTTTTAACGCGAAGCATTTGAACATTGAACGGCGAAGCATTTGAACATTGAACGGCGAAGCATTTGAACATTGAACGGCATAGCCATTTGAACCCTACAACCGATGAAACCTATTCCCCAACTCCTATTCCCCAAAACCCTTAAAAAAATGAACGGCGATCCAAAACTATATCAACTACTCAACGAACTTAACATTCCGTTCGAATATCACGAGCATCCGCCGGCTCCAACAATAGAAGAAGCCATGAAATACTGGAAGGACCTGGACGCCACTCACTGCAAAAACCTGTTATTCAGAAATCACAAAGGCAATAAGCATTACCTTGTAATCCTAAAACACACTCAACAAATGGGGATTCATGAGTTGGAAAAGCAGCTCAAACAAGGCAAACTTTCGTTTGCATCTGATCAGCGGATGATGAAATACCTTGGCGTTACTCCAGGCTCAGTAACTCCTTTCGGTCTGATTAATGATACTGAGCATCATGTTCATGTTTTCCTCGATCACAACCTGCTCAAAAGCACCACTATCAGTTTCCATCCTTGCATCAATACCGCTTCCATCATTATAAAATGGTCTGATTTTCTGAAATTTATGAAATGGACAACCAATTCATTTGAATACATCACTTTATATAATCATCAGGTTGAATAAAAGAAGCTAATTAATAAATCCTTTCTCAAGAAATAGCAAGAATGCAAAATAGCACCAGGTTTAAAATTATTTTTACATCTCTGATTATCAGCTCAGTACTCGTTTACAAACCGGTATTCTGCCAATCGTCAGATAAACCGATGGCTGTGATTGCCTATTACGTAGGCGATGGAAGTAATATTGGTAACTATAAGACTGAACAGCTAACACATATTATTTTTAGTTTCCTGCATCTGAAAGAGAATAATCTTACTGTTGATAATGCAACGGATAGCATCGCCATTACCAGGCTAGTGGCACTTAAGAAAACGAATCCAAAACTTAAAGTTATTCTTTCACTGGGTGGCTGGGGCGGCTGTAAAACCTGCAGCGAAGTATTTAACACTGAAACGGGAAGGCAGGAGTTTGCCCACTCAGTATTGGCGCTTTTTAAAGAATATAATGTCGATGGACTAGATCTTGACTGGGAATATCCTTCCATTGAATCGCTTCCGCGGCACCAGTTTTTACCCGAAGACAGAGCGAATTTCACCTGGCTTATAAAAACACTGCGCGACACAATTGGTCCTGATTATGAACTGAGTTTTGCGGCCGGTGGATTTAGAGGATACCTGACCCAATCCATTGAATGGAGCAAAGTTATGCCTTTGGTGAATTACGTAAATGTAATGACTTATGATTTAGTAAATGGAAACAGTAAACAAACAGGACATCTGACTCCCTTATATTCAACTCCCGAACAAAGCGAATCAACCGATAATGCCGTTATGTTTCTTGATTCAATAGGTGTACCTATGCAAAAAGTAGTAATCGGGATGGCTTTTTACGGGCGGACATTCACTGGAGTTAATCCTATCAATAACGGGCTTTACCAGAAAGGCAAATTCAATGCTTATATCAATTACAGGGACTTTGACAAAATACTGGGTCCTGAGGCCGGATACCAACAATACTGGGACAACAAGGCAAAAGCCCCTTATGCATATAATGCGGCAACCAGGACTTTTGCAACATTCGATAATCTGCGTTCAGTTTACGAAAAAACAAAGTATGCTAAGGAACACAATCTTGGAGGAGTAATGTTCTGGGAGCTCAGCAGTGATAAACAATCAGGTGGATTGCTTGATATGATTTACGCGGGTAGCAGAAAATAAATGTGTGTTAAATTTAGTCCAAAAGGTTTAAATCTCAAAAACGCATCCATCGACCGCTAACTCTGTATTTGGAAATACAGCACGGGCTTCTTCCAGCAAAGGCTGCAGATCATCATATCGTGCAGAATAATGCCCGATCAGGAGTTTTTTCACATTTGCTTTTTTCGCTATTGTAGCCGCCTGACCGGTGGTGGAATGAAATTTATCAGTAGCATTTCCTACACGATCGTTCATAAATGTTGTTTCGTGGTATAAAAGGCTTGCTCCCTTTACAACCGGGATAATATCTTCAAAATAAGCAGTATCGGAACAAAAAGCGTAACTCCGTGGTAAAGGAGGGTCAATCGTAATAACATTGTTAGAGTGAACAGTTCCATCAGGCGCAATATAATCGTCACCATGTCTAAGTTTAGGTATCAGGTGAACCGGTATTTTTAGCAATTGAATAACATCTTTACGGATCTTCCTCTCATAGGGCTTTTCCTGAAAAAGAAATCCATTCGTTGGAATCCGGTGCATCATCGGAAAACTGCTGATGATTATATTTTCATCTTCAAAAATCACTTCGGGCTTTTCAGCCTGGGTTAGATGAAATTCAAGCGGATAAAGCAAGGTCGTCTGTGAGGCCATTAACTGTAAATCTATAATTTCCTTTAGCATAGGAGGTCCATAAATATGTAATGCTTTTGTCCGGCCAAGCAGATGCATTGATGATACCAATCCAATCAACCCATAAAAATGATCACCATGCAAATGGCTGATAAAAATGTGCCTGATCCGCTGGAAATGAATATGCATTCGCCTCAGAGCGACCTGTGTTCCTTCACCGCAATCAATCAGAAACAATTTTTCCCCATGCCCAAGAAGTTGTGAGGTAGGATTGCGTTCGGAGGTGGGTGTGGCAGAACTACAACCAAGTATGGTGAGTGTGAAAGGAAGCATAAAGACGAACTTTTTTGTAAAGTTATATTAAAATGCTAAGATCGGATTTATTGGAATATGAATTCCGAAGCTGTACATAAAATCTATGAATAAGGTTGGAAGTCGGAAGTCAGAAGACAGAAGTTTCAAATGCCGACATTAATTGCTACCACATAGAAAACAAACAAATATTGGAACCCTGAAGCCTGGTTAATTAATAAAAAGCAATATAACAATACCTAAAGAATTATCATACTTATTTATAGACCCGCATAACTTCTGACTTCCGTCTTCTGACTCCCGACTTTAATTCAACTTATCAAAATACTTTTAACTAAATTCCCTACTTTCGTATAAATAAAATCAACCACCATGACATACAGCGAATTCTATCTGAACGATGCTCAAAACTTCCGTTTTTTCGTTCGGAAGTGGGTCCCGGAAACTCCTCCCAAAGGGTTGCTTCTTCTGCTTCACGGACTTTCCGATCACGGAGCCCGGTTTGCTTTTGTAGCTGAATCCTTTGTAAAGAGCAGGTTTTGTTTTTGTAGCTCCCGATCTCAGGGGCAATGGTTTAAGCGATGGGAAACGCGGTCATTTTGATTCTCTTGATCAGATGATGGCAGATATAAATTTCCTTTTACAGGATTGTAGAAAAGCACATCCGGGCATTCCTGTAATGCTATATTCGCAAAGCATGGGCGGAAACCTGGCAATAAATTATGCGTTGCGGTTTCCCGGCGAAATTATTTGTGCGGTTGCTTCAAGTCCATGGCTACGTTTGACTAAACCTCCTGCGCCGATATTGCAATGGGTTGTTTCAAAACTTGTTAAACTGTTGCCTGAGTTAGCCATTTCAAATGGAATAAATCCGAAAGACCTTAGTCACGACCAGTTGGATTGTAATTCCTATGACGCCGATAAGCTTATTCACGGGAAAGTTTCGTTGAGCACTTTTATGAATATTAAAAATTCGGGTGAATGGGCTATCCAAAATGCATCGAAGCTTCAAATCCCTTTGCTGCTAATGCATAGCGATACTGACCCGATAACTTCGTTTACTGCAAGCGAGGAGTTCTATCAGAATGCAAATTCCTTTCTTACTTTTCTCACTTTTAAAGGTTTATTCCACGAACTTCATAACGAACCAGGTGAGAAGGAAATGATTGTTGCAAAAGCCGTTGATTGGGTTGAATCGCAAGTGGCATCTCTATAATCGATCTTTGAAAAAGGAAGAACTTTTCTTGAATAATGAACCTTTTGTGCCTTTTGATTATGTGAAAAGCTTACCACAAAAGAAACAAAAGGGATATAGAATATTGATTCTTTTATGCCTTTTGTGTTTCTTAAACAATTTTCAACTTAAGTCACAAAAGCACATATAATCAACATGAACAAATAGCTTACATCCTGAAAATAACTTTCAGAATAAGAAATGTAAGTATAAAAAAAAGCCGGACAGTTTTAAAACTAGTCCGGCTATTATTTTAGTAAGAAATCTGAAGCTTATTTTTTCTTAGCGTCTTCTTCTTTCTTTTCCATAGCTGCTTTCAGGTTCGAAAGAGCATCAAGGTCACCGAGGGTAGTTTTTTCAAGGTTGTCCTTGATTTTCTTCACGGCGCGTTTGGTAGTCATTTCTACACTTTCCTCTTTCTTGTCTTCTTTTGCCCTTTCAGCTGATTTAGCGTCCTGGTGCATCTTAGCATGTGAAAGAATGATCTTCTTGTTCTCTTTAGAGAATTCGATTACTTTGAAATCTTCAGCTTCATCAACCTGAAGACTTGTACCGTCTTCTTTCTGAGCATGACGTGTAGGAGCAAATCCTTCAACACCGTAAGGCAATGATACAACTACACCCTTATCAGATGAACTTACAACAGTACCTTTATGAACTGATCCTGTTGTGAAAATGCTTTCGAATACATCCCATGGATTTTCTTCGAGTTGTTTGTGGCCTAAGCTCAAACGACGATTTTCAACATCAACATCAAGAACAACAACATCGATAGTTTCGCCAATTTTGGTGAATTCAGCAGGATGTTTGATTTTCTTGCTCCACGAAAGGTCGCTGATATGGATAAGTCCGTCAACACCTTCTTCAAGTTCAACAAAAATACCAAAATTGGTAAAGTTACGAACGGTAGCTGTATGACGCGAACTTCCAGGGTATTTGGTAACAATGTCAGTCCATGGATCTGGAATGAGTTGTTTGATACCAAGTGACATTTTGCGGTCTTCGCGATCGAGGGTAAGAACAACTGCTTCAACTTCGTCGTTAACGCGGAGGAAATCCTGTGCAGTACGAAGATGCTGGCTCCACGACATTTCTGAAACGTGAATCAAACCTTCAACACCAGGAGCGATTTCAACAAAAGCGCCATAGTCAGCTATTACTACTACGCGGCCTTTGATCTTATCACCAACCTTAAGATCTTCGCGGAGCGAATCCCATGGATGTGCACTAAGTTGTTTGAGACCAAGGGCGATACGTTTTTTATTTTCGTCAAAATCAAGAATAACAACATTAATTTTCTGATCAAGCTGAACGATTTCTTCAGGATGATTGATACGTCCCCATGAAAGGTCGGTGATGTGGATAAGTCCGTCAACACCGCCAAGGTCGATAAATACACCGTATGATGTGATATTTTTAACGATTCCTTCAAGAACCTGGCCTTTTTCGAGTTTCGAAATAATTTCGATTTTCTGAGCTTCAAGTTCGTCTTCAATAAGTGCTTTGTGCGATACAACCACGTTCTTGTATTCGTGATTGATCTTAACGATTTTGAATTCCATAACTTTCTCAACATACTGATCGTAGTCGCGGATAGGCTTAACGTCAATCTGTGATCCGGGAAGGAAAGCTTCAATACCGAAGATGTCAACAATAAGACCACCTTTGGTACGGCATTTTACAAAACCATTGATAATTTCCTGTGTTTCGAAAGCGGTATTAACACGCTCCCATGAACGGAGTATACGAGCCTTTTTGTGGGATAGCTGAAGCTGTCCGCCCATATCTTCCTGGTTTTCAACATAAACCTCAATTGTATCACCAATCTTTAAATCAGGGTTGTAACGTACTTCCGAAACCGGAATAACACCATCAGATTTAAACCCGATGTTTACAACTACCTCGCGACTCGTGAGTCCGACAACAAGTCCGTCAAGTACTTCGTGGTCGCCGATTGAACTGAGGGTTTTTTCATAAATGTCTTCTAAACGCTTGCGGTCAGCAGGTTTATATGATTCATGTTTCTTTCCTATAGCATCCCAATCAAATTCAACTGGTTCAGCAGGTGCTTCAGGAATTTCTGCAACAACTTCCTTTACTTCAGGAACTTCCGCAACTACTGCTTCTGCTGCAGGAACTTCTGCAACTGTTTCTTCTACTGCTGGAACTTCGGCAACTGTTTCTTCTACTGCTGGAACTTCGGCAACTGTTTCTTCTGCTGCTGGAACCTCTGCAACTGTTTCTTCTACTGCTGGAACTTCTGCGACTACTTCTTCTACTGCTGGAACTTCTGCGATTACTTCTTCTGCTGCTGGAACTTCTGCGACTACTTCCTCTACAACTGTTTCAACTTCTGCAGCAGGTGTTTCAACTGCATCAGCTGCTGTAACTTCTACAGCATTTTTAACATTTTCTAATTCGTCGTTAACTTTAACGTCGTTACTCATAATAATAATCTAATTAATGGCCTTCCGGTTCGGCCGGTTAAACATTGAGTTGATTTATAGCCAGATACATTGATAATCTTACCGGAAAAAGAAAAGCAATACACTGCTAAAATGGGGTGCAAAGGTAAGAATTAATTTTTAAATAAAATGTCACTATTCGAATAAAATTCAACTAGTGATTAATCAGAATTTTTATACTTTCGCCTTCATGAAACGAACATGACAAAATAAGCCAATATTGGCAAATAGGTGGATGTTGTTATTTTGTCATGGAGTTCCATCTGACCCGTAAAAAATAAATAATAACAGATGAATCCTATACGTATTACTGCGGTCTCATATTACAACACACTACCTTTTATATATGGCATAACCCATTCCGGTTTGCTTTCCGGCTATAACCTGAGCCTTGATGTGCCGTCGGAATGTGCACGTAAAATCATTGCCAACGAAGCCGACATTGGATTGATACCAACAGGTGCATTGCCGGGAATAACAGATTACCAGCTAGTGAGCAATCTTTGCATTGGTGCTGACAAGGAAGTAAAATCAGTGCTCCTTCTTTCAAATTCGGAATTAAAAACCATCAAAACGATATATCTTGATAATGATAGCCTAACTTCTGTTAATCTAGTCAGAATTCTGGCGCAGAAATACTGGAAAATTGTTCCTCAATGGAAAAGCCTAACTGAATTAAAAGATAAACTGTCTCCTGATGAAGGCATGGTTCTTATAGGCGACAAAACTTTTGGGCTGAAGCTTAAATATCCATTCTGTTATGACCTGGCTGAGGAATGGATTAAATTTACAGGATTACCTTTTGTATTTGCTGCATGGATTACGCGCAAACCTTTGCCCATTGAATTTGTGAAATCATTTCAAGCGGCTCTTGCCTGGGGTGTTGATCATCGGGAGGATTCATTTTTAATAGCGGAGAAGATTCATATTACTAAGCCAGAACTCATTTCATACCTTAAAAATGATATCAGTTATCCGATGGATGAAGCAAAACTAAAAGGGATGAAAATGTTTCTGAAATTTCTTTCTTAAGTTTCTTCCCAAGTCAGGTTGCTATTTTTTATGATTGAATGATTTCAAATTTCTTCCGACCGAAAATCACTCTTTATATTGGCCAGCTCTGTTTTCCATAATTTTACTTCAAAATTCCAGCCGATGAATATTCAAAATAAAATTTTAGCTTTCGATCCCAACGGAATCAGTTATTCAAATGGCAATATTTATGGCTTACCTTTTACACCCGAAGACGCTAAACTTGTCATTCTACCCGTTCCATGGGAAGTAACCGTTTCGTACCGGGCCGGCACTGCCCAGGCACCTGAGGCCGTTCTCGAGGCTTCTTACCAGGTTGATTTATTCGATCCTTTTGTGCCGGATGCCTGGAAACTTGGCATGGCCATGAAAGAAATTGATAAAGAAATTAAAAATAAGAATACTGATCTTCGTTTTAATGTTGAAGCCTATCTCAATCAGATTTCTAAAGGTATTATTGTTGCTCAGGATGCTTCCATGCAATCCATTCGTGATAAAATAAATCTTGCCGGGCAGGAACTGAATGAATGGGTTAAAACTGAATCAATTAAATTGTTGAATAACAACAAAATTGTTGCCATATTGGGTGGCGACCACAGTTCCCCTCTTGGATTAATGCAGGCTCTTGCTGAACAAAATCTGGTATACGGAATTCTGCAAATCGATGCGCATGCTGATTTGCGCGAGGCATACGAAGGTTTTGAATTTTCGCATGCATCTATTATGTTTAATGCACTTAAAATATCGCAGATCACCAAATTGGTTCAGGTTGGGATACGTGATTTTTGCGAAACTGAACTAAACCTGATTAAATCGGATCATCGCATCACTACATTTTTTAATCGTGATATTAAGCACCAGCTATATAAGGGCATAGGTTGGTCAGCAATTTGCGATCAAATCGTTGAACAATTACCTGAAAATGTTTATCTTAGTTTTGATATTGACGGACTTGACCCTAAACTTTGTCCGAATACCGGCACACCGGTTCCAGGCGGGCTTGAATTTGAACAATCGCTTTATTTAATAGAGAGAGTTGTGAATTCGGGCCGGAGAATCATTGGCCTGGATCTTAACGAAGTTGCACCTGGCCTGGATGAATGGGATGCAAACGTAGGGGCACGCCTTTTGTACAGGTTAGCAAATATGTGCCTGGTTTCGAACCAATAGCAAAAGTTGGCCAAATAAAAATCCGCAGTAAGATCAATTGATTTTAGCTGCGGATTTTCAATTTCAGGGCTACCCTGATTTACTATTTATTATATTCTATATTTCTATTTTCTTTTAACTACTGCTTTTTGCTGCTGTTGTTTTGTCATTTCTTCCAGGCGTTTCTGGAATGATGATTTTTTAACAGGTTTCGATTTATTTTCCTGGATACGTTTGTGTAGTTTATCCTCGTTAACAAAACGGCGGATTAAAAACATCTGTGCAAATGTAAACATATTAGCCAGCATGTAATAGTAACTCAAACCGGCTGAGTAATTGTTAAAGAAACCGAGGAACATAATAGGCATCAGGTACATCATGGTTTTCATCCCCGGCATTTGCTGGGTTGAGCCCATCATATCATTATTCATTTTGGTGTACAAAATGGTGGAAATGGTCATCAGAAGTGTGAATAAACTTATGTGATTTCCATAAAAAGTACTTATAAGGGGAATCTGTGTCGTCCACGAATAAATTGAGTCATAACTTGATAAGTCAGTTGCCCAAAGGAAGGATTGTTGCCGCAATTCGAAAGCTGCCGGAAAAAATCTGAACAGTGCAATCAGGATAGGAAACTGAAGAAGCATAGGAATACAACCTGCCATTGGATTAACCCCGGCCTTTTTATATAATGCCATGGTTGCCTGTTGTTTCTTCATGGCATCATCCTTTTTCGGAAACTTCAGGCCAATTTCATCGATTTCAGGCTTAAGAAGCCGCATTTTAGCGGATGACAGGTATGTTTTATAAGCAATCGGTAAAAGCACAATCTTCAACAGAATGGTCAAAAGAAGAATAATTATACCATAATTCAGATTTGCTGATTCCAACCAGTTGAACACAGGAATTACAGCAAACCTGTTAATCCATTGCATCAGGAAAAAGCTCCATCCAAGCGGAATCTGTCTTTCGAGGTTCATCTTATATTGCCTGAGAACCTTATATTTGTTTGGACCGAAATACCATTTAAGATCATATGTCTGATCGTTTTCAATGGTATAAGGTAAAATGAAAGCAGAACTCATACTTTTAACATTCCGGTCTGTATTATCATCTGGGAACCCTACTGTTTCAATATCAGCACTTTCGAATTTATCGGAAGCTATCAGCGTAGCAGAGAAAAATTGCTGTTTGAACGAAACCCATTTTACTGCAGTCGATATCCGTTCTTTTGCATCCTTGGTTTCGCTGAGGTAATCCACTTCGCCGGCCACATCCATATAGTGAATGGTCGATTGAGTCTGTTCTGTTTTAAGGCTTTTTTCCTGTTGCCGAAGCTTAGTACTCCATAGAAGTGACATATCGCGGGTGTTCTGTGCGATATAACCTTTCATTCCGACAAAGTTAACTTTATAACCAACCATGTAATTATTGCCTTTCAGAGTATACACATATTCAATGTAACTCTTTGAAAAAGCGGTATCAACTTTTCCAGGATAAACCCTTAATGCAAACTGAATAGAATCTTTCCCCGAAACACGGATTGAATCTTTGCCTGCAAGTAGAACCGGTACAAACAACAGATCAGCAGTATTCAAAGTACGAAGGTCTTCGGTATTAAATTCAAACCCAAAAACTGATGAATCACCTTTGAAAAGGATCAGAGGCAAGGAATCAAAAGTTTGATAGTCTTTTAATTGAACAGACCATATGCGACCGCCACGAGATGAAATCTTCAGTTTGAGCAGGTCACTTTCGAGTGTATAAAACTTCTCATCCTTAACTAAAACAGATGAAAATCCATTTGCAGAAGTATCAGAGCGTTGTACAACAGAAGCTACAGGTTTCGTTTTTGCTACGGAATCGGCAATGGCTTTTTTCACCATTTGGTTCATAGCGGACTGCAATGAATCAGTACGTTGCACCAGGCTAATTGAATCAGCTTTTCGTTTGGCGGCAGCCATTTCTTCTTTCGATGGAGTCATCCATAGGCTGTATCCTATCAATAATCCCACGATGATTACCAAACCAATAATGTTATTCTTACTCATTTATTATATATGTTCTTGGTTACTTATTACAAGCTATTCCCCTAAAAATATTGACAATCAACAATTTACCTTTCCGAAGGGGCTTTCAGGACGGCAAAGATACAAAATGTTAGATAAGTACTGCTGTAACATTTGAATTGAAAACCTGAAGCTCTTTGGAGTTGGTTTAAATCAAATCAACAAATTCACTCTATCTACTTAGACTGATTTTTTTTATACTGTATTGCAGCTTTAACAAAATGTACAAAAAGCGGGTGAGGTGAGGCAACAGTACTTTTATATTCAGGATGGAACTGGACTCCTATAAACCAGGGATGATTTTTCAATTCAATAATTTCGACCAGATCATTTTGTTTATTGATACCTACCGGAATCATACCGGCGTTTTCATATTCCGTTTTATAGGTATTGTTAAATTCATAACGATGCCTGTGGCGTTCAACTATTTCAGTAGATTTATAAACTTCCCATATTTTAGTATCAGGTTTCAATGTGCATGGATACGATCCAAGCCGCATAGTTCCGCCTTTCTTATCAACTTTCTTCTGTTCCTCCATAATATCAATAACCGGGTATGGAGTTGAAGGATTCATTTCAGTTGAATGAGCGTCTTTATAATTCAGCACATTTCGTCCGAACTCAATTACAGCACATTGCATTCCAAGGCAGATACCCAGGAATGGGATTTTGTTTTCACGGGCAAATCTGATCGCAATAATTTTCCCTTCGATACCCCGTTCGCCAAAACCCGGGGCTACAAGAATTCCATCCAGATCTTTTAATAAATGTTTATAGGTACTTGTGTTAATAGATTCAGAATGAATCATTTTCAGATTTACTTTATACTGATTTTCAGATCCGGCGTGTATAAACGATTCCGTAATCGATTTATAGGCATCTCTCAATTCAACATATTTACCAACCAAACCGATTTGTACTTCGCCAATTGGATTTTTCAGTTTACGCAGAAAATCTTCCCATAGTGTCAGGTTTGGTTGATTGCGGATGGGAACCTGCATTTTTTCGAGTATAACCTGGTCAAGTTTTTCGTCGCGCATCAGCATGGGAACATCATAGATTGTTTCCACATCAAGTGATTCGATTACAGCCGATGGATTTACATTACAAAAGAGCGCTATTTTATTTCTGATTGCCTGGTTGAGATGTTTTTCGGTGCGACAAACAATTACATCGGGTTGTACTCCCGATTCGAGCAACATTTTAACTGAGTGTTGGGTAGGCTTTGTCTTAAGTTCACCAGACGAAGCCAGATATGGCACAAGAGTAAGATGTATAACCAGGCACCGGTTACCTAGTTCCCACTTCATCTGTCGAACTGCTTCTATATAAGGTAAGGATTCAATATCGCCGACGGTCCCTCCTATTTCGGTAATCAGAAAATCGTATTTTCCACTGGCACCAAGTAATTGAATGCGGTATTTAATTTCGTCAGTAATATGCGGAATTACCTGTACTGTTTCTCCCAGGTAATCACCTCGTCTTTCTTTATCAATTACGGCCTGGTATATCCTGCCAGTAGTTACATTGTTAGCCTGCGACGTACGAACGTTGGTAAATCTTTCGTAATGACCAAGGTCAAGATCGGTTTCGGCACCATCGTCAGTAACAAAACACTCTCCATGCTCGTAAGGATTAAGTGTCCCTGGATCGATATTGATATACGGATCAAGTTTCTGGATAGCAACCTTGTATCCACGGGCAATTAGCAGTTTAGCCAGTGAAGAGCTGATTATGCCTTTTCCTAAAGAAGAAGCAACTCCGCCGGTTGTGAAAATGTATTTTATTTCAGCCATGATGATTTGTATATACGATTCGATCAGGTATTTATAAATAAAAGAAACTTACTCCGGAATGATGCGTATCCGAAAGTAAATAAGCAGAATGAAGTGATCCTGATTTAAAACGTGTGCAAAAATACAAATCACAAGTGTTAATTCCTTGAAAATAAATAAAAAAAAAGCCTGATCTAAATCAGGCCTCACTATTATTATATGTTTATAAATATCAACCAGCTACTTTATAGGCACTGATTTCCATACATTCTGTTATAACTTCACGTATTTCGTCGCGCGAACAAGGCTTTGCCAAAAAGGCATTCATACCAGCCTCCGCACATTCCGTTCTCATCAAATCGTCAGCATAAGCAGTTATTGCCACAATTGGTATATGTTTATTAAAAGCCCTTATGTAACGAGTAGCCTCTATACCATCAAGCACAGGCATATCAATATCCATTAATATGACATTAAATTCTTCGGCTCTGCACGCTTCAGCAGCCAATAATCCGTTTTCAACTATTAAACAATCCCATCCAAGCTTGCTCATGTATCGGCTCATAAGTTGCTGATTCATTAAATTATCTTCGGCTACAAGAATTTTCATAATATTAGAATCTGGATGTATCACATTTCTTATTATTTATTTATAAAAGAAAAGTACAAAGGTAATACCCTTTTCGTAAAATAGTTGTGACCCGAATCATAAATCAATAGTAACAAATTGATTTAGTGTTACATGCACATTAACAAACTATTTTACTGTACCATTAATATAATGAGGAAAATCTTCACTTAATTAGTGACGGAATGCAGAAGTATCTGAAATATGATCAATTTCAGTAGTAATCATTGAATTTAAGGTAAAAGCTATTTTATTAAGCGTGGGCTAAAATCAGGCAATCAAAAAAGACCCTGGTTCCATTCCCGATACCTATCGTGATTTGGAACAAAGGTCTTCTTTGTGATCCTTCCTAGAATTTGGGATTAAATTACATGAAAAAATTATCCCACTTACAATACAGCTACAGCAAATTTCGCGATTATTTATTCTCCGAGATATGATTTCAGCAATTTGCTTCTCGAATTGTGTTTCAGTCGACGAATTCCTTTTTCCTTGATCTGACGAACACGTTCGCGTGTAAGATCAAATTTCAGGGCTATTTCTTCGAGAGTTAACCCATGAGGAACACCAATACCGTAGTAAAGGTTAATTACGTCTCTTTCTTTCTCCGTAAGCGTTGATAATGAACGTTGTATCTCAAGGGAAAGAGATTCGCGCATAAGCCCGGCATCAGTAAAAGGAGTATCCTCATCAACAAAAACATCAATAAATCTGGTGTCTTCATCATCAACTAAAGGGGCGTCCATCGAAACATAACGGGTAGTTATTTTCATGGCTGCAGCAATTTTGTAACCAGGTATTTCGAGTGATTCGGCAATTTCCTCGGCCGAAGGCATGCGCTCATATTTTTGCTCCAGGCGCGAAGTTTCCTTCTTAATTTTATTCAGCGACCCCACCTGGTTCAGCGGCAAACGTACAATTCGTGATTGCTCGGCAAGAGCCTGCAGAATTGATTGCCGTATCCACCATACCGCATATGAAATAAACTTAAAACCACGTGTTTCGTCAAATCGTCCTGCAGCTTTAATCAGCCCAACGTTCCCTTCGTTAATCAGATCAGGAAGACTAAGCCCCTGGTTTTGATATTGCTTGGCTACAGAAACTACGAATCTAAGATTGGCTAAACAGAGTTTGTCAAGGGCCCTTTGATCACCACCCCTGATCTTTCGTGCCAGTTCAACTTCCTCATCCGCTGTAATAAGTGATTCTTTTCCAATATCCTGCAGATACTTATCAAGGGAGGCAGTCTCACGGTTGGTAATTGACTTGGTTATCTTTAATTGTCTCATGACTTATTATCTTTTTTTCCACAGTTATGATTCACAAATCGTTTGTGAAACTTAACTTATGATATAAAATATCGGTATTTAGTCAAAGCTGGAAGGCTAATCTTCATTCTTTTTTATATAAACAAAGAAATTCCGGGTTTGTTTTAAAATATTTAAACCCGGAATATATTTTCTTTTCTCTGGTCAACAAACCTAATTTATTCCAAAGCCATAGTATGCCCTTACTTTGTTAGGATAAACACCTTCAAGCAACACACCCCCGTTCTTACTGGCCAGGATATTGTTTACATCGTCCACATTGCGAATTGGTTTTTTATCAATTTCGGTTATAACGTAACCTTCTCTGATACCGGCATTTCGTAAAAGTCCATCACCCAGTTCTGTTACCTGTACTCCATGATCGATTCCAAGTTTGCGAAGCAGATCACTGGGAGCTATTTTCATTTTTGCCCCAAGCATGGGTGCAACATCTTTTATTTCGTTTTTCACCAGACTGGTATTGCCAGCGCGATTACGCAAGGTTACATTAAACGTTTTTTCTGCTCCGTTACGGATAGCCCCTACAATGACTTTTTCCCCAGGCCGATAAAGGCTTATCTGGCCAAGCAGTTCTGAGGTACTGTTTACAGTTATTTTATTTATGGAAGTAATAACATCTCCGTTTAGCATTCCTGCTTCTTTAGCGGCACTTCCCTCGTTTACTTCTGAAACATAAACACCACGAAGTTCCTTCATGCCTTGCTCGCTGGCAAATTTACTATCAATATCACGGATACTTACCCCCAGGAATGCACGCTGAACTTCACGGTAATCAATCAGATCGCCAACCACTTTTTTAACAATGTTAACAGGAATGGCGAAGGAATAACCTGCATAAAACCCATTACCACTCGCTATTGCAGCATTAATACCAACCAGTTCGCCACGTGTATTAACAAGGGCTCCTCCACTATTTCCACGATTCACAGCTGCATCTGTTTGAATAAAAGATTCTATTGAAGTTCCATCAGGAGTACCTAATATATTTATATTGCGCGCTTTGGCACTCACAATCCCAGCTGTTACTGTGCTTGTAAGATTGAAAGGATTACCAACTGCTAATACCCATTCCCCGATCTGCAATTCATCTGAATTACCATACGTAAGGAACGGAAGATCAGTTTCTTTAATTTTTATAACTGCGAGGTCAGTAGATGGGTCTGTTGCAACCACAGTTCCTTCGTATGAACGCTTATCATTTAATACAACTTCAATTTTGCTGGCATCCTGTACCACATGATTATTGGTAACAATATATCCATCGGACGAAATAATTACTCCCGATCCTGCTCCCTGCAACGGGCCTTGCTGACCATATTGACTGTCGCCAAAGAAATCATGAAAATTAAAGAAATTATCATACATACTATTTTTACGGGCATATTCGGTTTTGATATGTACGACAGCATGTATAGATTTATTTGCGGCTTCAATAAAATCAGGATATTCCGGATTTGATCCCGACATGCTTGCTAATTGAACCGGTGTTGTTTGTTGCGGAACTCCCTGGATTTTACCAACATTTTTCTGTAGGAGAGTATAACCACCCAAAGAAATTAATCCTCCTAATACTGCCATAAGAAAGAAACCTGCGTACTTTTTCATTTTTCGTTCGTTTTTGATAATTATACGTTAAATTTATTTTTCTTGACTCATCATTTTGAGTAATGTGAATTTTATAACGCAAGGATAATACCATTAGTTTTTATCCCCATGTTAATTAATGTTAACAATATATGTATTACCTTCATTCCATGGAAAAAACATAAAATAACTCATTGCTAATCATTATTTTAACAAACATATCGATCAAATGTTCAGATACAACCATCAGGTATTCAGACATAATGAATTACCAGGAATTATAAAAAATGTCATATTCTTCATCCAATATGACAATTTGACAAGGAAAATACTAAATTTGTTACCGAAATGACAATACAATTCAGCAAATACGAAGGAACCGGCAACGATTTTATCATTATCGACGACCAGAAATTACATTTTCCTGTCAGCGAACAGCTGATCAGCGAACTATGTGACAGGCACTTTGGCATAGGTGCCGATGGCGTTTTGCTTGTTCAACACAGCGAAGGCTACGATTTCGGCATGAATTATTTCAATTCCGATGGCAGTCCGGCAACTTTTTGTGGTAACGGAGGAAGGTGCATTACGGCATTTGCTCATCAAAAAGGCATCATTGGAAACACATGCCGATTTATGGCTGCTGATGGAATTCATCACGCTCAAATAACGGATAATAACGGATTAGTAATGATTGTTGAACTTGAAATGCAGGATGCTGAGATTTATAGTATGGATAAAAATTCATATTATCTAAATACAGGAACCTACCATGTGGTAAAATTTGTTGACAATCCTGACAATATCGATATTATTGAATCGGGCCGTGAAATTCGATACGATGCGAGGTATGAGCCGCATGGAACCAACGTTAACTTTGCCAAGCTTTTAAAAAAAGAATTATACGTTCGTACCTATGAAAAAGGTGTTGAAAATGAAACGCTTTCGTGCGGTACCGGTGTAACGGCTTCCGCTATTGCTGCTTCCTTAAAATATGGAGGTACTACTTTTTATGTAAATACTGCCGGAGGCAGATTATTTGTTAGCTTTACCCGCACAGGCGACACATTCAAAGATGTAAAGTTAACTGGTCCTGCAAAACTGGTTTTTGAAGGAACAATCGAAATATAACCTGTATGATTGGCCCAAATCTACTTCTCAGAGCACCGGAACCTGCTGATATTGATTTATTGTTTCGTTGGGAAAATGACACCCGAATCTGGCACCTGAGCAATACGCTGGCTCCATTTTCCAGGTTTGCAATCGAGCAATTTGTTCTGAATTCCGATAAGGACATTTTTGCCTCACGACAACTTCGTCTTATGATCGACTGGCATTTAGAAGGCTCTGAAATTAAAACCATAGGAAGCATTGACCTTTTTGAATTTGATCCATACCATAAACGTGCCGGAATCGGAATATTGATTGATGAGGCGTCGCGGCGGCATGGATTTGCATTTGAAGCACTCAACCTTTTAATTGAATATTGTTTCAATACGCTTAACCTTCACCAGGTTTTTTGCAGTATTGAACAAAGCAACATCGAAAGTATCAATTTATTTACAAAGGCTGGTTTTATATCATGCGGCATCAAAAAAGACTGGTTGCTTCGTAATGGGCAATGGACAGATGAATTGATGTTTCAATTGATAAAAGAGTAAAGACGAGAGAAATCGTTATATTATTTTTGAGCAATCTTACCATCCTGGAAATAGTTATATACAGGCAATAAAAATAAAGAATTCGCATTAATAAAGAAAAAAGACCTGACATTATGCCAAATTACTATTCGAGCCGGCTGAAACGAGAAAAATCACGTTCGCGAAGGAGAAATTTTATTTTGACTATTATTGCAATTCTTATACTAAGTGGTGCAATTGCCGGATATCTTGGCTACCAGATGATTTACAAACCAAATGTATGGTTAAACGGACAACCTTCGGAAGCTTTTAATATTAAATCCGGTTCATCGTGGCAGGATGTAAAAAAAATATTATATGTAAAAGGAACTATAATAAATCGCGAATCATTTGAGCGCCTTGCTGTCATTATGAAATATCCTGACCACATTAAATCCGGGCATTACATTCTGAAGGAAGGAATGAACAACAGGCAAATCATTTCGAAATTGCGTTCCAAACAACAAGACCCTGTTAAACTGGTCTTCAACAACATTCGTATTAAACAAGAACTTGCCGGGCATATTGGTGAGCAACTTGAATTTGACTCAGTTTCGTTAATTAAGCTGCTTGATGATGCTGATTACCTGAAAAGTTTAGGATTCACAACCAGCAACATCATAAGTATGTTTATCCCGAATACTTATGAGGTATACTGGGATATTTCCCCTGAAAAGTTCATCGAAAAGATGCATAAGGAATATCAAGCCTTCTGGACCGACAAAAGGAAAGAAAGATTAAATGAAATACAGCTCAACGAATTACAGGTGATCACACTGGCATCAATAGTTGAAAAAGAATCCAACAGGAATGATGAAAAGCCGGATATTGCCGGAGTGTATATGAACCGGCTGCACAAAGGATGGCTTCTGCAGGCTGACCCTACCCTGGTTTATGCTCTTGGTGATTTTAGTATTAAACGGGTGCTTAACGTCTACAAAACAGTAGATTCACCTTATAACACCTATAAATATACCGGTTTGCCTCCCGGCCCAATCTGTTTACCATCCATATCATCCATTGATGCTGTTCTTAACTACAGGCAGCACCAGTATATGTATTTCTGTGCAAGGGAGGATTTCTCGGGCTATCATAATTTTGCCGTAACCATGAATGAACACCTCCTGAATGCTGCAAAATACCAGCAGGCTCTGGATCAAAGAGGTATAATGAAATAGTTAATGGTTAATGGTTAATGGTTAATAGAAAATAGTTAATCGAAAATAGTGGATGGATAATGGAATACATTTCACTCTCCATTCAAAATATCACATTAATTTATTAAACTTTTTGTGCTGAACTCCCGTGCTATAATTATCCTTCTCCTCTTGCTCAATATGGCTGGAATTAGAAATCCTGCTGCTGCCCAGTCAAAGGATACAACCAGCTACTTATCCGACACGCTCAACAAAAAAAGACTTACTCTTGTAACTGTTGCAGGAGCGTCGCTTTATGCCGGAAGCATTGCAGGGTTATATAGTTTATGGTATAAGGATTACCCGCAGTCATCGTTTCATTTTTTTAATGATAGTCAAGAATGGCTTCAGATGGATAAATTTGCACACGTAACTGCTTCGTATTATATCGGGCTTGTAGGTTACAATGCATTGCGATGGTCAGGCGTACCGGAGAAAAAAGCGATCTGGTATGGGGGCATGAGCGGTTTTGTATTTTTAGCTTCTATTGAAATAATGGATGGGTTTTCGGAAGAATGGGGCGCCTCACCTATGGATCTGGTTGCAAATACATTGGGAACCTCACTTTTTATCAGCCAGCAACTGGCCTGGCACGAGCAGAAATTTGTGATGAAATATTCGTTCCATACAACCACTTATGCACAATACAATCCTGATAAGCTGGGGAGTACATTTTTGCAGCAAATGGTGAAAGATTATAATGGTCAAACCTATTGGTTATCAGCAAATATCAGCAGCCTGGGACTGCAGCACACCCGTTTCCCTAAATGGCTAAATATAGCTGCCGGGTATGGCGCCGAAGGTATGACCGGCGGTTTTAGTAATCCTTCGGAGGTAAACGGTGTTCCGGTTCCTTATTCTGAAAGATACAGGCAGTTTTATATTGCGCCGGATATTGATTTAAGCCGTATCCCGGTAAAATCAAAAACACTGAAACTTATTTTAAATACTATTGGATTTATAAAAATTCCAATGCCAACGCTGGAATTTAATAAAAATGGGGTGAAGTTTCATCCGCTGTATTTTTAATTTCAAATATTTAAAGAAAAATAATAAAGATTCTGCTAGTGAAAAGATTATTTTTGATAACAGTAATAATACTTATTGCACCCTTCGTTTACTGCCAGTCAGCTACCACTGTTGTGAACTACGAGATAGGGACGGAAGCACTTGAATCTAAAAATTATAAAGAAGCAATCTCATTCCTGACATTATCAATTAATGAGTACCCAACAAATAATGCATTTTACAACAGGGCTTTTGCTTTTTATTTATCAGGCGATACCTGTAATTTTTGTAATGATTTAAAAAACGCAAAAAATCTTGGCGATACAGAAGCATCTGATCTTTACACTAAGAATTGTATATATAGTGTGATCAGAAAAAATATCTCGGATTCAATTAGGTCAGAAAATCCAACTATTTCACATTTTGAGATTATTTATGAAAAATGTATTCAGGATAGCACTGTCTTTGTTTGGTTCACTGATAGTGTGAAAATAAATTATCAAGATCTTTCTCATTTCAATAACATCGATTCATCAAACGTTTTTATGGTGGTTGAAAACCCGCCAATCTTTGTTGGAGGTGATGCCGAAAGATTTAAATATTTGGCAGAAAAAATAAGATACCCTCAGGAAGCAAGGGAATCAGGGATACAAGGAACCGTATATATTACTTTTATTATAGAACAAGATGGAAGTATATCCAATGTTAAAATATTACGAAGTCCTGACAAGTCTTTGAGTAAAGAAGCTATTCGATTAGTGAAATCCATGCCAAAATGGAAACCTGGAACTCAAAGTGGCAAACCTGTTAGAGTGCAATTTAATATGCCTTTAAAGTTTACATTGAGTGATTAGGTTTAAAAAGAATTTGATTAATGCATACTTCCGTTTAAAATCCTGATAACTATAAATCCAAATAAATAATCCATTACAGATTTATCATAAACTCTGTAAGGTTTGCGTCGCGATCGAGCCTGAGTTTTTTGCGTATACGGTAACGGCTTATTTCAACACCGCGTGCACTGATATTCATCAGTGTTGCAATTTCCTTACTTGAAATATTCATACGAAGGTATGCGCATAAGCTTAATTCGCGCGGCGTAAGATCAGGGTAACTTTCTTTTAATTTCTTAAACAGTTCTTCATAAACCTGTTCAATATGCATATTGAACACCTTCCACTGTTTATCATTGTCCATTTCCTTATCTATCCGCCTGATGATATTGGATATATTGTTTTTTGCCGTATCATTATTCAATGATAAATTTATGCCCTGTAAGTCAGTTTGTAATTTATTCAGAATATTATTCTTTTTGATAAGAAGCATAGTCGAATTGGCAAGTTCCTTTTCTTTATGGATCATTTCAAGATTTAATCTTTCGTTTCGCAGGCGCTCCATTTCCTTTTCAGCAATAAGTGCATCTTCCTTTAAAACCTGAACACGACCCTGGTATTTTTCTCTTTGTTTAAGCTTTTCATTTTTCTTAAAATTCTCAATTCTGTGCGATAAATAACGCTGACCAAGATACAGAATCAGCAGGAACAGGACAAAATAAATAACCACTGCAATATCCGAACGATACCAGGGTGGCAATATTACAAACTTGTAAGTTAATACTGAGGCGCCGGGCTGGTTGTTACTTCCGGCATGAAGCTCAAATGTATACTTCCCTGCTGGAAGATTGGTATATTCTTTAAAATTCTTGGTTGTCCATTCCGACCAATCCTTATCAAAGCCAATCAATCTATACTGAAAATCGACTCCCGGCATTTCGAAATTATTTGCTGCAAAAGTAATTGAGATGGTATTGTTTACATACCTGAAAGCAGGAATTATAGCCTGTTTTGCAATCTTACTATTAAACCTGAATACACCTTCAGCCGTATCACGGGATCTTAGATCGCTGATATAAATTGTGCAGGGCACTGAATAATCTTTATCGAATTTCGATATATAATTTGCAAATCCGCCTTCAATCCCTATGAGAACATTATTCGGATCAAGCTCATAAATATGTTCAAACGTGGGAACAATCATTTTTGCCAGTTTTGAAAACGGAGTTACGATTTTTTTATAGGAGCCATCTTCCTGAATGCGTAATACCCCAAGTTGTTTGCCGGCATAAAACCAAATATTACGTCCCGAATCCTCATAGAAAAAATCAATTTGCTTATCTGTATTAAAAAAGGATGAATATTTTTTCTGTATCTCAAATCGTCCGGTTGCATTATTTAATTCGTAAATTCCATTTGTTGTGGCAACTTCCATTTCATTTTGAATACGGCAAATAAGATTCGACCAATTGGAAGGCAAACCATCTTTTGAAGTATACAGTTTAACCTCTAAAATATTGTTCCATGCACTATCAGGCTTAAGCATGAAAACACCTTTATAGGGATGGCTAATCCAGATATTGCCCGATTTATCATATTGTAGAGAACGCGAAGACTCATTAAAACCTTTAACTGAATTTCGATACTGCCAGACGCCATTATGTTTCTCCAGTATAGAAAGCCCCAAATAATTGCCCGCAAGGATTAAATTGCCACCTTTAAGTTTTAAAAAATTCCATGTTCCGGGTGCAGAAGAAATCCGGGTTGCGCGGTTGCCTGAAATCTCAAAAATTCCATTATGGTGACCACAAAATAATGTATTATCAATAACAATCAAATTCCATACTTGTCCTTCAGTACCATCAATCAGTTTAAAACTGGCCTTTTGTTTTGACGGATTTTTAAAATCACTCCATTTAATATAAAATAGCCCCTGGTTTGTGCCCAGGTAGAGATTGTCACCAAATCTTGCCGATGCATATCCTGTTCCTATGTCAAAATAGTTCTGGATATAAGAGACAGGAGAATCGAACTCAATCATTGAAATTCCGTTATCGAGGCACAGCCATATATTCCCTGAGTTATCCTGGCCAATATCAAGAACCGTATTGTTCTGCAATCCTCTCTGTTTGTTAAGTTCAAATACAAGCTTTCCGGCTGTATCCGTTACAATTAAACCATTCTGAATAGTGCCAAAAGCAAAATAGTTATTTTTCAATCTTTTTGCCGAATAAATCTGGTATTTTTTCAAGGCATCATTTATCTCTGATTTCCATGGAGTTACTTTGACGCCGTCATACCTGAAAACACCATTTTTACTGGTTCCTATCAATATTTCCTTGTCATTCAATGGCAAAACCGCCCAGATGCGCATGCCGGTAAAGAACCCGCCGCCTGGTGCAAGCCCCAATTTACCATCCTTATATTGCATTAGGCCCATCTCTTCATCAAATACCCATAAAATGCCATTGACATAAAACGAAAAATGGAAGGAAGAATGAGGATATACAATGTCTATTTTCCCGTTCTGATAAATAAATATTGCCTTAAACGACTGAAATACAATACCAAAACTAGTTTTATAAATATGCCATATTTCATCAAAATCACCTATCTTGTCTTTAATCAAATAGACTAACGAATGGTATTTTAATAATCCTGAATCATTTTCTTCGTAATAACCAAATTCTCCGTAAGCTCCGACATATATTCTGTTGCCATCGGCACAGACAGCCCGGTTAAATGCCAGTATCGATTTATACAAAGTCCAGTTTACTCCATTATACTCAAGAAGTCCATCGTTATTAGCAAAATACATTAAACCATTTTCGGTTTCGCCAAACGACCAATTTTGAATACCACCGGCATACTCCGTTCGGGAATAGTTCCGTATACCCGGCAATCCGTAATAAATCGATGCTCCTTTCAGATCAAAGTGTATTACCGATACAAGTCCTAAAACAAAAAATGCTTTTGCTATTCTATATATCATTGAATTCCATTAATATGTAGTTCAAACCAAGCTAATATTTTACCCATATTATAACCATTGCCTTCAGCTACATCTTATTCATAAATTCTTATTAATGCTGAAGGTAATGTCACATTTCATTGGGGCAATATTAATTATAAAGATCCAAAGCCAATCAGTTTGAAATCATAAAAGTACAAATTGTACGCGTATATCAATGAATCAGACTAAACTTTTTAAATCCTTACCAGAACTCTGTCGTAGTTAATCTGGTTCAGCTATTCTATTTTATATAACGTCCCTTATTTTAAGCTTATTATTTTTGCATATTGATTGAATTCGCATATTTTTACTTAATAAAATCAAATTCCGATAAGCTAAATGGATACACGCCGAAATTTTATCAAAACAACAGGAATAGGAATAGCTGGACTTACTTTTAGCCGTTACACCAATTTATTCGCCAATCCTATAAAGCCTGAATCAGTGGATTTTACCAGCCTGCGTCCTGTTGCAGCAAAAAGAAATTTTGTAAGTAAATCCGTAGAAGAAACAATTGCCAGGGTTAAAAAAGATATTTCTGATCCGGAACTGGCATGGCTTTTCGAAAACTGTTACCCAAATACACTTGATACTACAGTTACGTATACTGAACCTGATGGCAGGCCTGACACATTTGTAATAACCGGAGATATAGATGCCATGTGGCTTCGTGATTCATCAGCCCAGGTATGGCCCTATCTTCCTCTCTTAAATCAGGATGAGCCTTTACGAAAACTGATTGCCGGTGTAATCAACAGGCAGGTGAAATGCATTCTGAAAGATCCGTATGCCAATGCTTTCCTTCATGGAAACGAGATAAGCGAATGGAAATCGGATATCACTGACATGAAACCAGGTATTCATGAACGCAAATGGGAAATTGATTCATTATGTTATCCCATCCGGCTTGCATACCGTTACTGGAAAACCACCGGCGACACTTCAGTGTTCGACAGCAAATGGGATGAAGCAATGGAGTTGATTCATACAACTTTCGTTGAGCAACAACGAAAAGAAAATCCCGGGCCATATTCATTCAAACGTGTTACTGCATGGCAAACCGATACCGTGCCGGGAAACGGGATGGGAAATCCGTTACGCCCGGTAGGTTTGATATGTTCCATTTTCAGGCCATCCGACGATGCAACTATTTTCCCATTCCTGATTCCTTCCAATTATTTTGCTGTAGTCTCGTTGCGCCAGATGAGTGAAATATGCGAAAATGTTACCGGGAATAAGGTTTTAGCTTATAAAAGCCATAAACTGGCAAATGAAGTCGAAGAAGCTTTGAAAAAATATTCGGTAGCTGACTACCTTGATTATGGGAAAGTGATTTCCTATGAAACAGATGGATATGGAAACCGCCTGATGATGGACGACAGTAATGTTCCCAGCCTGCTAGCCCTACCCTACCTTGGCTGTATGGATGTAAACGACCCGGTTTACTGTAACACCCGAAAATTTCTGCTGAGTGATGACAATCCATGGTATTTCAGGGGAAAAGCGGCTTCAGGAATAGGTAGTCCGCATACATTGAAAAACAAGATATGGCCAATGACCATAATTATGCAAGCTTTAACCAGTACCAACCCCACTGAAATAAAAAATTGCCTGATGATGCTGAAAACTACCCATGCAGGTAAAGGCTTTATGCATGAATCATTTAATAAAGATGACCCGTCAGATTATACCCGGAGTTGGTTTGCATGGGCGAATACACTCTTTGGTGAATTAATCATCAAGGTGCATACTGAGCATCCTGAAATTCTCTTAAACTAATCGCTATTCCACAAAAATTAATTGAAAAGAAAGCACAAACCTACTAAAAATACCCTGAATTTTTAAACCGTTTGTCATGCAAGTTCTGTAAAGGTAAATTCAACAATAAAATTAAACTTTTAAAACTAAGTATTCAAGCTTGAATATTAACAAATTTCTTAAATACACTTCCACCAAATCACTACAGTCTCAATTCCCATAGCATCTAAACCGTTAGTAGAGATATTGATGTATTGAAGATCATTAACTTTTTATAGATTGTATCTACCTGATATGCTTCGTTTTATCTATTATTTATCATTTAAGATTAAGGATTATATATAATTCTTCGAAATCTTACTAATTTTTTTCACTATGTTTGCAAATATTCTTAATGATTATTGTAAATTTACACGCTCTTACTATAAGTTAAATTTGAATAGCATTTAACACATACTAAACCATTACTAATATTCCTATCATGAAGAGAAGCTTGCTTTTTGGTAATACTACAGGAGATCCCAGAACGAACGTTTCAAAGAAAAACAATCTCAAATTATTGATATTAAAAGAATTATATCAAAATGGATGTAAATCAATACCTGAGCTGAGTAAGATCATCCATATGAGTACACCAACCATAACCAGGGCTATTGATGAATTAATTGAAAGCAGTTTTCTTATTGAAGAGGGAATCGGCACTTCCAGTGGCGGGCGCCGTCCAAATTTGTATGGGCTTAATCCATCCGCCCGTTATGTTATGGGAGTGGATATCAGCAAGCATCATATCCGATTAGGCATATTTAATTTCAATAACCAACCGGTTGTCGATATTAAAGTGATTGACGAAGGGCTTGAGGTCTCAACAGATTTTATGATGAGCCTTAAAGATGCAGTAAATGATTTCATCACTGAATCAGGAATAGATAAAAAGAAACTGATGGGTATTGGAATTGCAATTCCTGGCCTGAGAGACTTGCATACCGGCATCAGCTACAGTTACCTTCAGGATGAAAAACCGGCTACCATCCAATTCGAAAACATCTTCGATTATCCTGTTTTTGTGGAGAACGATGCCAAAGTAATGGCACTTGGGGAACAGGCTTTCGGCCTGGCACAAGGCAAACAGAATGTATTATGCCTGAATATAGGTGCGCTTATAGGCCTGGGGATGATTCTCAATGGCAAGCTTTACAAGGGAAATTCAGGTTTTTCGGGTGAATTTGGCCACATACAGGTTGATCCTGACGGGCAACTTTGCTATTGCGGTAAAATTGGCTGCCTCGAGACCCTGGCATCCGGATCAACCATGATAAAACGGGCACGTAAAGAAATCAGTGAAGGTGCAACAACAGTTATAAGAAGCATGGTTGGCAATGATCCCAGCAAAATTACTATTGAAATAATATTACAGGCAGCTCAGCGTGGCGATCAGTTTGCTATCGGGCTGCTGGCTAATATTGGTGAGCACCTCGGCAGAGGCATTGCAGTGCTGATTCATCTTTTTAATCCTGAACTCATTATAATTGGTGGCGAACTTACCAAAGCTGAAAATTATATTGTCGACCCTATCCAACAAAACCTAAACAAATACACTATAGCCAAAATACGTCGTGATGCTCAGATCGTTACTTCGGGTCTTGGCCAGAATGCAGGATTAATGGGTACTGTTGCTATGGTAATGGAAAAAGTTTTTCAGAAAGGTTGAAAGCAACAACTTTCTACTTCCATCGATAAACCAGGATAAAAACAATCCTTCATGACTTCTTTAGAGGAAAAATATTGGTTAAATACGAAAGGTAAATTCTCAAAATTCGCGTTTAATTAAAGAATATGTACTTATGAAAATACGCCGGGTTACTATCTGTCTGATACTGATTATATTTATCAGCCATTCTGATGTTTTAAAAGCTCAGCAGATATCAATAGCTGACTGGGAAAACCCGGCTCTTACTTCTTTTAATACTGTAAAACCTCACGTAACCTACATCCCTTACGACTCAGAAGTAAAGGCAATTACAAATACTCCTGGCGAATCTGCTTTTTTCAAGTCACTTAACGGTAAATGGAAATTCAAACTATCAGATAATTATACACTGGTGCCGTCAGGATTTTTTAAGCCTGGTTTTGATGCATCGACGTGGGCAGTGATTGATGTTCCTTCAACATGGGAAGTACAGGGTTACTCCTACCCGATTTATGTTAACTCAGACTATGAGTTTTATACAAAAAATCCACTGCCACCACATGTTCCATATGATTATAATCCTGTAGGTACATATCTCACCGATATTATTGTTCCTCAGAGTTTCAGTGGTAAAAGTGTATTTATTCACTTTGGTGCAGTAAAATCTTTCTTTTATATCTGGCTCAATGGCAAGTATATAGGCTTTAGTAAAGATTCGAAAACACCAGCCGAATTTGACCTGACGACTTATTTAAAAGATGGGAATAACACTTTGGCACTCCAGGTTTTCCGATGGAGCGATGGCTCTTATCTTGAATGCCAGGATATGTGGCGAATGAGCGGCATAAACCGCAATGTCTATATTTATGCCAGACCTCAGGCATACATCCGTGATTTCTTTGCCAAAGGCAATCTGAAAGATAATTATACAAATGGCAAACTGGAACTTGATGTGCTTTTCAACCAATTATCAGCAGATGATATAAAAAAGTACAAGCTACAAATCAACCTGTACAATAAGAATAACACAATCAAACCAGTTTCATCCGAAACTGTTTCACTTGATCAGGCTGCAGGAAAAGATAGCTTGCATTACGAAAAATCTATTCCTGATGTAAAAAAATGGTCAGCAGAAACACCTGATTTATATATTCTTACGCTTACTCTACTAGATCAGAGTGGAAATTGCATTGAAAGCCTGAGCAATCGTATCGGTTTTCGAACCAGCGAAATTAAAAACGGATTACTGCTTATTAATGGTGTTGCTGTGAAGCTAAAAGGTGTAAACCGTCATGAATTTGATCCGGTTACAGGCAATACTATTCCTAGAGAAATGATGTTGCTGGATGTTAAACTCATGAAGCAGAATAACATTAATGCCGTCCGTACCTGCCATTATCCAAATGATCCATACTGGTACGAATTATGCGACGAGTATGGCATTTACCTGGTTGATGAAGCAAATATTGAATCTCATGGCATGGGTTACAAACCTGAGCGCACATTAGGTAATAACCCGGTATGGAAAAATGCTCATATCGATCGCACACGCAGGATGCTTGAACGCGATAAAAACCATCCATCGGTAATTATCTGGTCCTTGGGAAACGAAGCCGGAAACGGATGCAATTTTCAGGCAACTTATAATTGGATTAAAACCAGGGACCTGAGCCGACCCGTTCAATACGAGCGTGCAGGACTTGAATGGAATACTGATATCTATTGCCCGATGTACGAAAGCGTTCAGGGTATACTGGATTATGCTTCAAAAAAGCAGGATCGTCCACTTATCCAATGTGAATATGCTCATGCCATGGGGAACAGTACCGGGAATTTGATTGATTATTGGAATGCTATCGATAATAATGAACAACTTCAGGGTGGTTTTATCTGGGATTGGGTCGACCAGGGATTACAGAAATTTGACTCAACCGGTCGTAAATTCTGGGCATTTGGTGGAGATTTCGGTCCAAAGGACGTACCCAGCGATGGAAATTTTTGCACCAACGGACTCGTATTTCCTGATCGAGTTCCTCATCCTGGTCTATCCGAAGTAAAAAAAGTATATCAATATGTTAAATTCAACGCTATTGACCTGAAGCAACCAAGTTTCAGAATGACAAATAAGTATGCTTTCACGGATTTAAGTAATACACGAATAAAATGGGAAGTAACAGAAAACGGAATAAGTATTTCCAAAGGAACATTTGCAACCGATAATATTACTCCCGGAAATTCACGTGATTATGCTGTTTCGTGGAAAGCACCCTCACTAAAACCAGGCAGAGTGTTTTATCTCAATGTTTACCTTGTTACTACTGACGACCGGCCTTTGCTGGGGAAAGACCATATTTTGGCTTCCGAGCAATTTGAGCTACCTTATTCAACCGCACCTGCATCATTAAAAATGTCAACATTGCCTTCCCTTACATCTTCTGAATCGGGAAACGATATCACTGTTACAGGAAAAACATTTGCTA
This sequence comes from uncultured Bacteroidales bacterium, assembly GCA_963802185.1. Classification (GTDB taxonomy): domain Bacteria; phylum Bacteroidota; class Bacteroidia; order Bacteroidales; family UBA4417; genus UBA4417. The sequence continues at coordinate 682,966 of CAWDHU010000026.1, read as the reverse complement.
TTGTGTTTGATAAAGCAAGCGGTACAATTTCTTCATTCACTTACCAGGGAAAGCAACTTCTGGAACAAGGGCCACTTCCCAATTTCAGGCGTGCACCTTTGGATAATGATGTTGGGAGTAAAATGTTTGAGAAATGCAAACCATGGTATGATGCCAGCGAAAACAGGATTGTCAAATCAGTGGTTCTTGATATAACAGATGATAAAACCAATAAGGTTACTGTAAACTATAGTTTCCCTGATGCAAACAGTGAACTTATATCAACTTATACTATTACAGGTAAAGGTGATATCCTGGTTGAAAACAGTCTGAAAGTTGGCAAAGAGTTACCCTGGATTCCTCGTCTCGGTGTTAATATGAGATTAATCGGTTCCCTCAATCAGGTGGACTGGCTTGGCCGAGGACCTTTTGAAAATTATACGGATCGTAAAACTGCAGCCTTTGTAGGAAAATACCATTCAACAACTGATGAGATGTATGTTCCTTATGCACGCCCGCAGGAAAATGGGTACCGGACTGATGTAAAATGGGTTTCAATTAATGATGGAGAATCTGTTGGGATTTATTTTGATGGTTCACCAAACTTAGGATTCAGTGCTTTGCCATATACCTACGACGACCTGAAAGGTTTCGTACAAACAGGAAAACACGGTAACCTGCTGCAGAAACAGTTATTTACCGACCTTAACCTGGATTACATACAATGCGGAGTTGGCGGTGATGATAGCTGGGGAGCCTGGCCTATGCAAAAGTATCTGATACCTGCTAAAGATTATTCCTGGTCATATCGTATCAGGCCATACCTTTTAAATAAAGAGAATCCTGCAAAGCTGTGGGAATATAAAATTTCAGTAAAATAGTAAAATCAATATGAAATTAGCTGACATAAAAGGATATTCTTCGGAACCGAATAGTTCGATGTGGAATGATGATGCATTTGTTACCCGTTTCGAAAAAATACCTGTTAAGGTTTTCCCTTCAGCTTCAGTAGGGTCTGTTGAAGTAGCGGCAAGAATTGTAGAACTGGTTAAAGAACGGCAATCACTCGGGAAAAACCTGGTTCTTGGATTAGCTACCGGCTCGACTCCTCTTATGGTCTATAACGAACTAATACGTTATCATCAAAAAGAAGGCTTGAGTTTTGCAAATGTAATCACTTTTAACCTTGATGAGTACTATCCTCTCGAGCATGACCATCAGCAGAGTTACAACCATTTTATGTGGGACAGACTTTTCAAGCATATAGATATCAAAGCAGAGAATATTCATATTCCATCCGGAAGCATTGAACAGGAAGATGTTGCAGCATTTTGCCGTGGTTATGAGAAAAAGATTGCAGAATCCGGAGGGATAGATATTCAATTGCTGGGCATCGGACGTACAGGGCATATTGGGTTCAATGAACCGGGTTCAACCTATAATTCAAAAACCCGCCTTGTAGCTCTCGACCGGATGACCCGCAATGATGCAGCCGATTCGTTCAACGGCGAAGAATATGTTCCTCATTACGCCATTACCATGGGAGTTGGAACGATATTATCAGTAAAAGAAATATTCCTTATGGCCTGGGGCGAAGGAAAAGCCGAAATTGTTGCAAAGGCTGTTGAAGGTCCTGTTACAGATGTAATACCTTCAAGTTTCCTACAAAACCATACTAATACAACCATTATATTAGATCCTCCTGCAGCTGTCGATCTTACTCGTTTCAAAGCTCCCTGGCGTGTGGGACAATGCGAGTGGACTGACCGAATGATCCGTAAAGCGGTTTTATGGCTTTGTACTCAAACAGGTAAACCGCTGCTTAAACTTACTGAACGTGATTATAATGATTATGGTTTGTCGGACCTTATTACCAGCCAGGTTTTCAGCAAAATAAACATTAAAGTATTTAACGATCTGCAACACACTATAACAGGATGGCCCGGAGGCAAACCAAATGTTGATGATTCGACACGTCCCGAACGGGCTTTGCCTTTTCCAAAACGTGTGGCCTTATTCAGCCCTCATCCTGACGATGATGTAATTTCAATGGGTGGAACTTTTGCTCGTCTTGTTGAACATGGGCATGATGTGCATGTAGCATACCAGACTTCGGGAAGTATAGCCGTGAGTGACGATGATGCTATCCGTTACATCGACTTTGTTCGTAACTATGAAAAAATCTATGATATTGCCGAGCAAAAGGCTGAGATTCTGTATGAAAAAACATCAGATTTTTATAAAAATAAGAAAAAGGGCAGTATTGAGCCATCTGAACTTTTAGCTGTTAAAGCCTCAATAAGGCGGGGAGAAGCCATGGCATCCTGCCGTTATATCGGGCTTCAGGAAAAGAATGTACATTTTCTTGATCTTCCTTTTTATGAAACAGGCACTGTAAAAAAAGCACCTGCTGGGGAAGCTGATATTCACAAAACAATGGAATTTCTGCGTTCGCTGAAACCTCACCAGATATATGCTGCAGGTGATCTGAGCGATCCTCATGGCACACACCGGGTTTGCATCGACATCATTATTGAAGCTCTTGAGCGCATGAAAAACGAGGAGTGGATGAAAGATTGCCGCATCTGGCTTTATCGGGGTGCATGGCAGGAATGGGATATTGAAATGGTTGATATGGCCGTCCCGCTAAGTCCGGAAGAAGTTGTAATAAAACGAAATGCTATTTTCAGGCACCAGTCGCAAAAAGATGGCGCCATGTTTATGGGTGCCGATAAACGTGAATTCTGGCAACGGGCGGAAGAAAGGAATAAAAATACTGCCAAACTCTATGATAAACTTGGAATGGCTGAATATGAGGCTATTGAAGTATTTGTGCGATATGAGGTTGAGTAATTAGTAGTGAATAATGAAGAGTGAAGAGTGAAAAATGAATAATAAAAAGACACATTTGGTTTGACATAAAATTTTATTGAAAATAAATCACATTTCGTTAACAGAAACAGAAATCCAGTCAAATACTTACAAATAATCTAAAAGACTATGAACACAACTTCGACGGCAGTTGACCGTAAAAATTACATCATGTCACTTTCCATCATTGGAGCATTATTTTTCATTTTTGGATTTGTGACGTGGCTGAACGGTTCTCTCATGCCATTTCTGCAAACGGCGTGTGAGTTAACACCTTTTCAGGCTAGTCTTGTTACACTTGCTTTTTATATTGCCTATTTTGTCATGGCTCTTCCTTCGTCGTTCGTGTTAAAAAAAATCGGATATAAAAACGGTGTTTTTGTCGGCTTACTGATCATGGCATTAGGTGCATTGATCTTTATTCCTGCAGCATACACCCGTCAGTTTGGAGTTTTCCTGGCCGGATTGTTTGTATTAGGAACCGGTTTAGCTTTGCTTCAGACTGCTACAAATCCTTTTATTACCATTATCGGTCCGCGCGAAAGTGCGGCAAAACGAATGGCTATCATGGGTATTTGTAACAAAATGGCCGGGGTTTTCAGTCCGCTTGTTCTTACGGCACTGATAATGCATGGAATGGAAAAATTCAGCGAAAACAACCTGGCTCAACTTACTTTCGATCAGAAGGAAGTTCTCCTCAACGAGCTGGCTTCCAGAATTGTTGGTCCATATACTGCTATGGCTATACTGTTAGCTTTGTTTGCAATTTTGGTAAAATTTTCATCGCTTCCCAATGAAATTGATATTGAAGAGGACGAACACGAAACATTGAAAGGGTTTATAAAACAAATACCTGATGCTCTCAGAATCAGGCACCTGTTGTTTGGTATAATTACTTTGTTTGTTTATGTTGGAGTTGAAGTTATGGCCGGTGACAGTCTCACTCAATTTGGCAGGTCACTGCATCTGGAATATGCCCCAAAACTTACTGCCTTTACAATGGCTTTTATGGTTTTCGGATATATCCTTGGAATCCTGCTGATTCCTAAAGTTATAAGCCAATCGAAAGCACTCATAATGTCAGCTATTCTTGGTGCTTTGTTTGCTTTGGGAGCTGCAACATCTTCGGTTACTGATAATAACATTTTTTCAGCTTTGTTTGGATGGTTGAATAATGTTCCCGGGTTCAATATTCCGTTGCTTCCAAATGCTGTATTCTTTGTTACCTTACTCGGTTGGGCAAATGCACTGATGTGGCCGGCAATATGGCCTTTGGCTCTTAATGATCTTGGTAAATACACAAAAATTGGATCAGCATTACTTATTATGGGAATTGCCGGTGGAGCTCTTATCCCACCTACATATGCAAAACTTGGCCAATCAATTGGATTTCAACCTGCTTTATGGATAATGGTGCCCATTTATCTTTTCATAATTTATTATGCAACTATTGGACACAAAATAAAAACTAAATAACAAAATTTAATAAAAATGACTAAACCAACATTACTGGTATTGGCGGCTGGAATGGGAAGCCGTTATGGAAGTTTGAAACAGATTGACCCGGTTGGGCCCTCAGGCGAGACCATTATAGATTACTCCATTTACGATGCTATCAGGGCTGGATTTGGAAAAGTAGTTTTCATCATACGTAAAAGCTTCGAAGAGGATTTCAAGGATATTTTCATTTCGAAATTGCAACATCATATTCCTGTTGAATATGTTTTTCAGGAAATAGACAAGGTCCCTGAAGGGCTTGCCGTTTCCCCCGACAGAACCAAACCATGGGGAACCGCACATGCTGTCCTGATGGCCAAGGATTTTATCCATGAGCCATTTGCAGTGATTAACGGTGACGATTTTTATGGTTCAGGAGCCTTTCAGACTATGGCTGATTACCTGAATTCATTAACAGCTGAAACCCAAACTCAATACTCATTGGTTGGATACCAGGTTGGGAATACCATGTCAGAAAATGGCACAGTTTCGCGCGGGATATGCATGGAAGATGAAAATCAGTTCCTGGTATCGGTTACCGAGCGCCACCACATTCAATATGCACAAGGGGGCATTGCATTCAAAGATGATGATAATGCACTTGTTTTTCTTAAACCAGACACCCTGGTTTCGATGAATTTCTGGGGATTTACTCCCGAATATTTCAAACAGACTGAAACCTTGTTCAGCGATTTTGTAAAAACCAACCTAGATTCGCTTAAAGCTGAATTCTATATCCCTTTCGCGATCGACAACCTAATCAATAATGCAACAGCACAGTGTAAAAGTGTTACGTAGCGATGCCAAATGGTTTGGGGTTACCTATAAAGAAGACAAGCCCCTTGTTATTGAAAAACTAGCGAAGCTCATTGAAGCGGGTGTTTACCCTGCAAAACTCTGGAAGTAGTCGTATGAAACGAAACATTAAAGAAATTGTATCTCATTTCAATATTCAAGGTGAAATTCTGGACTATGAAAAGAATACCACCGGACATATTAATGATTCTTATTTAATTAAAATAAAATCGCCTGATCATCCCGGGTATTTCCTTCAATGGATAAATAACGACATTTTTAATAATGTTGAAGGACTCATGGACAACATTTGCGATGTAACTGATCACCTTGCAAAAAAGCTTGCTGAAGACGAAAACCTGGCATTTAAAGTTTTGGAAGTAATTTCCTGCAAGGATGGAAAAAATTTCTACCTCGATCCGGATGGTCAATACTGGCGGCTTTATACATTTATCGAAAATGCTCATGCCTATAACGTGGTTGAAAATACTGAAATAGCTTACGAGGGAGGTAAAGCTTTCGGCCTTTTTATGTCGCTTCTTGCTGACATGCCTGCCGATAGACTTACTGAAACCATTCCCGATTTTCATAACCTGGAAAAACGGTTGGATACTTTCAACAAATCGGTGGAAGCTGATAAAGCAAACCGAAATAAGGATGTTTCAAGGGAAATTGAATTTGTAAAAGCAAGAACTGAGCAAATGCTTACCATTCCTGCTCTTATTAAAGCCGGGAAATTACCTGTTCGCATTACACATAACGACACTAAATTCAATAATATATTGTTCGATAGTTCGGATCACGCCTTATGTATTGTCGACCTGGATACCGTGATGCCTGGAAGCATTTTGTTCGATTTTGGTGACTCGATCAGAACCGGAGCCAATACGGCAAATGAAGATGAAAAGGATCTTTCGAAAGTTAATATTAACCTGCCGATATACGAAGCGTACACACGTGGATTTCTGAAAAACACCCTTTCTACACTTACTGAAGCAGAAATCGACAATCTTGCATTTTCAGCCAGGTTTATGACGTTTATTATCGGGCTCAGGTTCCTGACTGATTTCCTTGATGGAGATACTTATTTCCGCACACAGTATCCTGAACATAATCTCGTCAGGGCAAGAGTACAGTTTCGCCTGATAGAACAAATGGAGCTCAATGCGGACAAGATGCATCGGATTGTTCTGCAATCGATTAAAAAGTAAAGCTTTTCCTGATCAGAGCTTCTTATAACCACTATAAATATACCTTTGCATTGGATATTATGTCTTTATCATTGGGACATGCTTGCCAATCAAAACAATTAGGGTTTTAATACCTATATCTACATAGTTTGAGAAATCAATTTAAAATCAGCAAGTTGAGTTTTGTTAATAATCATACAATTAATCAATGAAATTACAAGCTAAACTCTTCATAGTCACATTTATAATGATATCATTTATTAAAGGCCTCACTGCAGGATCATTAAACATTGTACCGGTTCCCATGCAGGTTACCGAAGGCAATGGAGTTTTCAACATTAACAACGGTACACTTATCCTGATTGATGAAACAAATGGAACTACAGAAATAGCTGATCTGTTCGCCGAGAAAATCAGGCTTTCTTCAGGGCTCATACTCAATTCAAAATCTTATAATCCTGCTTTTCCAAAAAGCAATTCCATTGTTTTTACTACCCTGGGTGCTGATGTGTCACTGGGACAGGAAGGCTATACCATAGATATTTCGGAAACTACTATTTTAATACAAGCGGTATCTGCAAACGGATTTTTCTACGGCCTTCAGACTTTGTTTCAACTTTTACCTCCTGATATTGAAAAACAGGGATCAGGGCCGAAAACATACTCCCTGCCGGTGGTGAACATAAAAGATAAGCCAAGGTTTAAGTACAGGGGAATGCATCTGGATGTTGGCAGGTATATGTTCCCTGTGGAATTCATAAAAAAGTACATTGACCTTATGGCCATGTATAAGTTAAATACTTTTCACTGGCATTTGACCGAAGATCAAGGTTGGCGGATCGAAATCAAGAAATATCCAAAACTAACTGAGATTGGCTCTGTAAGGAAAGGCACACAAATTGGAAAAACGGATAAAATTGATTCAGTCCCGTATTCAGGGTTCTACACCCAGGCTGAAGCGCGCGAAATTGTTGCTTACGCGGCATCAAAATTCGTCACAGTAATTCCGGAAATTGAAATGCCCGGACATTCGGTGGCAGTATTAGCGGCTTACCCTTCACTTGCTTGTAACAGCGGTCCATTCGAGGTTCTTACCCATTGGGGTGTTTCGGATGACATTCTTTGCGCCGGAAATGATTCTGTTTTTACTTTTTTACAGGACGTTCTTACTGAGATCATGGATATTTTCCCTTCGACTTATATTCATATCGGTGGCGATGAAGCGCCCAAAACACGGTGGGAAACATGTCCGAAATGCCAGGCGCGGATAAAATCAGAAGGCTTGAAAGATGAAGCCGAACTCCAGAGTTATTTTATCAAACGGATTGAGAAATTCCTTATTTCAAAAAATCGCCGGCTTATTGGCTGGGACGAAATAATCGAAGGCGGGCTGGCTCCTGAGGCAACCGTAATGGCCTGGCGTGGCATCCAGGCAGCAATTGATGCGGCTAATGAAGGGCACGATGCTATAATGACGCCTGTCGATTATTGTTATTTCGATTATTACCAGGGCGATCCGGCAACCGAGCCAGAAGCTATTGGAGGATATCTCACGCTCAAAACAGTTTACTCATACAATCCGGTGCCTGCAACTCTTCCATTCGAACAATCTCAGCATATCATTGGAGTTCAGGGGAATATATGGACTGAATTCTTAAAAACACCCGAGGAAGTTGAATATATGGCTTTCCCAAGGGAGATTGCCCTTGCCGAAGTTGCCTGGTCGCAACAGGATCGCAGAAATTGGGATGATTTTATTAACCGCATGGATAACCAGTATCCACGGCTGGATGCATTAAATGTTAAATACAGCAAAGGGTCTTTTGTAGTGGATATCAGCACCCAGCGTGAACATAACAGCAATTTCATAGTGCTTACCAGCGAAACCAATGGAATGGAAATCAGGTACACCCTTGACGGAAGTGATCCGAATACAAATTCTGTCTTGTATCATAAGCCATTTGAAGCATCAAAGTCAACACTGGTAAAGGCAGCACTTTTCGATAAAAGTAAAATGGCAGGAAGCATTAACCAACGCAAAATTATCGTAAGTAAGGCGTCCGGCAAGCCGGTTACAATCATCAAACCCTATTCATTTAAATATCCCGGCAATGCCGATCAGGCAATGACCGACGGGTTAGCCGGCACAAGTTCCTATAAATCTGGGTGGCAGGGATATGAAGGAACAGATATGGAATTTGTCGTTGATTTGCTTCAACCCACTAAAATCAGCTCGGTAAAACTTAATTTCGTTAAAAAACCTTCCGACTGGGTTCTATTCCCTAATGAAGTAGTATTCTCAACTTCGAAAGATGGTAAAACATGGAAAGAACTGATCACTAGTAAGTTTGATGCAAGTTCCCCGTCAGAAAGAGAAGTAAAGGCAGCCGAAGGCAAATTCCCTGAAATGGAAGTAAGATATATTAAAGTTATGGCTACCAGTCCCAAAGTACTGCCCGATTGGCATGAATATAAAGGAGAGCCGTGCTGGATATTTGCGGACGAACTTATTGTCGAATAAAATCGTATCTTTATAAAAATTATTCCCACAACTTCGTGCGTTGCGTATCCTCAATCGCCGGCATCTACGCCTTATTGTACATAGCCTGAAACGGAAATAGTACTACCTTAAAATATTTATTATGAATGTACATGTAGGTATTGGTTTTGTAACCGGACGGAAGAATTTCAAATATGTTCTTCGAACCCATATTAACAATTGGCTGGAACATGGGCTGATAACTAACAAAAAAATATGTCTGCATCTGTTTGTGGCCTATGATCTTAAGTATCAGAATACTGAAGTCAAGGATTATAAAAACATTGATCCTTTATTGGTTGAGTTGATTGATTCAGTAACTTTTATAGGGGATAGCCTGATTAATAAAGAAATTCTTGAATTGACTGCATCAGGTAAAGTCGATGTCCAAGAAGCCGAGTTGATTTTTGGTGAAGGATACGCAAAAAAGAGAAATTCAGTTTTATATTTTGCAATGAAACATAAAATGGACAAACTGATCTTCCTGGATGATGACGAATATCCTTTGGCTGTTTTTAAAGATGAATATAAAATTGTTTCGTGGACCGGGCAAAGTATTATGGGCACACATTTAAAATATAACGATGATGCTGATATTACACATGGTCATCATTGCGGTTATATTTCACCGATTCCTTCAATTGAATTTAATAAGTCGCTGACCGAGAATAATTTCAAACTATTTATCGAAACAATAAGTAACGATATTATCTCATGGGAGAATATAAAAAGAAATAATATTACCAATAACGGAATTACATTTGGTGATCACGACATTATCAGGAAATCAACTGTAAAAGAAGTTGAGGAAATCCATGGAATGAAATTCATTTCCGGGGCCAATATTTGTTTTAATTTCCAAAGAGGAAACAAAATTCCACCTTTTTTTAATCCACCGGGAGCAAGAGGAGAAGATACTTTTATGAGTACTTGTCTCACTGATCTGAAAGTATTAAAAGTGCCCTGTTACGCTTTCCATGATGGATTTTCAACATATAATCACCTGCTCAACGGAGTGCTTCCTATTAATTTTTTACCTATCGACGGTAAAAACCCATCAGCAAGAAACAGGTTTATTAACGCTTCAATCGGCTGGATTCGGTACAAACCACTGTTGATGTATATTACTCAGCCTGAAAATTACGAATCTATTATCAGTGATATGAAATCGAAATTAGATATCACAATTCCCAAATTATGTAAATATTTTGAAACACAGAAATTTGAACAGCTTCACCTGGAACTGGCACATTACGATAAAAATGTAAAAAAGCACTTTGCCTCTTTTCAAAACACAAAGAAAGCATGGGCTAAAATTACTGAGGAGAGTAATTAAAAGCTTATTACAATTTTAGTCCTTATAAAAGTATCAAAAATATTCTTCAGCTTTTATTAACGGCTTTATTCCGATAAAGACAACAAATTATGTACTTCATCCACTGTATTTAATGCCTTATCTTAAAGTTTCGTTACTTCAGCTTTTTTTCGAAACAATTCATTCTTTCTTCTATAAATCATTTACGGCCAACCTCCTTAGCCCAATCGCCCCTGAATATTATTTTCTGGTCGTGAATTTTGAAGATAAACTTTCCATATTTAACAGAAATACCTGCCGACGCATTTACAATCCAGCAATTGTCAGGAATATGAAAGAAATTTTCAGAAGTAATTGTCTTTTTATCCAACTGGTCTTTGATTGACACTGATGCCTGTGGTCCAACCTCCCACCCAATGTGAGTATTAAAGCTTACTTTCAAATCATCAAGCAATTTAAAATTTTCCTTAGACTCTATTTTTGTTTTGACGCTTGCTATTTTTCCTTCATTTATATCTTTTCCGGGAGTTACCTCAATGGTCAGCTTAGGCAATTCGAAAGCTGTTTTTGAAGCCAGGATATTGATTGACTCATTTTTAATCACTTTGTTGTCTTTATCGTAAAATTCGAAAGCAAGTTCCATATCTTCTATTCCAACCGGGTTAATTGCCAATTGATCAGCAAAATAGCCTTCGCTGCTTATGTTTTTAGAATAAATCACTTTATCAAGATATTTGACAACAACTTTTTTTACATCTTTGTCATTATAAAGTTCTAAAGGTATTGTGGTTCCGGTATGTATAGAGATGTTTTTAGGACTTATAATCAGTCCTTTCATGTAATCGCGCATAGCGAACCATACCGGACGGGGCGAACCATATTTGTCATTCAAATCGCTATAGCCCCAGAAACCAAACCATTCTTCGGGTTGATCTAAAGCATGGTTATTTTTGTCACCACCTTTCCACCAGCCGTCAGCATAATAAAACGGGCACATACCAACAGCCCCTGCATCAATAAGGTCGCGATAATTAGAAATAAGTCCGTCACTTTGTTGTTTCAGGGTATTCCCTCCATAATTGCCAGAGCCTTTATGTGAAACAGAATAGCCAAATTCAGTGGTAATAAATGGTTTATTTAATCCGTTCAACTCATTCAAACCCTTAATATAATCTTTAAAGCCCAAGGTTGCAGTCTGAGCTTCTGAATGATCATAACAATTATAGGCATACACATCAAAAATACTTTCATCCATATAATCACTGATCATAGCATTGGCCGAAAGTGTTACAGGAATTCCAGGGTGCTCTTTATGAATAACATCAATCATGGTTTTCATCAGGTCGACAAACGCCTTTCCTGAAACCTGATGGATATGACCTGTTTGAGGTTCGTTGATAACCAGGTAAGTAATTATGCAATCATACTTTTTTGCGTAAACCGCTACCTTTTTCACTTTATCGACACATACCTTTATAAATTCAGGATCACTATAATCCCCATCAGGATTAACATCTAATCCCATAATCAGTTTCAGTCCCGATTCCTGAACAAGTTTCAATTGAGCTTCGGAATATTGGCTCCATGTTCTGATGGTATTGTAGCCACCTTCTTTGATCACTTTCAAATCAAATTTCATTAATTCCAGGTCATCATTCTTTGGATCCTCGTATGGGTGCTGACCCGGACGGGCGCCGATTTCATAACCGATTGCTTTAATAAAAAACTTCTGCCCATTGAGGTAGTACCAATTGTCCTTTAATTCAATTTTTGCTTTCGATTGAGCATATCCTGCGAAGACCGTAAAAAGGAACTGGGCAATCATCAGTAGTAATATTTTCTTCATGGCTTGATTGATAAGTGTTTATTAATAAATTGATTATAAACTATTTAATCTACAGAGAACGGAGTATTTTAATATTTATCTAATGAATAAAAGGAACCCCGTTTAAAAAAATATCACTTTTGAAGTTTTTCCTATGAGTTATCTTTCAGGGTCCTTATTCGGGTTCAAAATTGTTTTTTTTAAAAGTTTTATTGCCGATATTGAGAAAAAATAACTTTCCAGGAAGCATAAATTTGTTTAATCCCCTCCGCCTTCTGCTTTTCTCTATCGATGAAACAAAACTACAAAATCTAGCATACAAATCCTCTTTGTTGAGGAGAATCTTTGTTAGTTAGGCCGTTAAATATCAACGTCGCATCTCAAATGCATAGAATCAGAGATTATAGCTGTTTGTAAGATTTAAAAAAAACACTACCTTTATAAAATCAAATTTTAAAAAATGAAATTCATCTACTTCCTTACTACCCTTGTTTTCCTATTTATTGTAAATACTATTTCGGCTCAGCCCTCATCCACAAAACGCGTTATACTGATTTGTGTCGGGGGTGTTTCAGCCGAAAGTTTTCAATATTCAAATACTCCTGAAATTAACAACCTTATCAGCCAGGGAGTTATTTCCCTAAAAACACGTGGGGTTATGCCAACCTTAAGCGCCCCGAACCTGACAACCATTTTAACAGGCGCCGGGCCTGAGCAACATGGAATAACATCAAACAGCTGGAGCCTTGTTAACCAGGGATTTGAACCGACAGTGCAGGATGCTGATGGCTATTTCACTTCCATTTTCACACTTATACGCAAACAGAAGACTAATGCCGTTACAGCCATGTTCTACGACTGGGAATGGCTTGGCACATGTATAAACAAGAAATACATCAGTAAAGAACAATATGTACAGGGGCAGGTAATGATAACTTCTGTTGCCCTAAATTACCTGAAAAAGGAAAATCCCGTTTTTACTTTTATTTATTATGGACTTCCGGATCAAACCGGCCAAAGCAAAGGCTATAACTCTCATGAGTATTTTCAATCTTTAGCAGAGATTGATACAGAAATCGGGAAAATAATTGCCGGTGTTAAAGAGATGGGAATGGCGTCGAATACAACCTTTATCATTACCTCTGATCATGGTGGAAACGGATTGAAAAATGGAGGTGAAAGTATGTCCGAAATTGAGGTTCCATGGATAATAAGCGGGCCCGGAATTAAAAAAAACGTTTTACTTGAAATCCCTAATGATCAGGCTAATACGGCTCCAACTATTGCAAAGGTTCTTGGGATAAAAACCCCGGTTGAATGGATAGGGAAACCTGTTTACGAGGCGTTTATCTCAAAAGCGTCATCAGGGAAAACGAATATTTATATTCCAAAACCATCTTGCTCATTGGCCGATGGTGCATTCCAGGGCCCTCAGCTGGTTGAATTGTCAACCACCGTTAAAGAAAGTGAAATATACTATACTCTTGATGGCACCAATCCCGGAGTTTCGTCCCTCAAATACACTGCGCCTTTTACCATTCGCAGCAACTGTACATTGAAAGCTATTTGTATTTCAGGAAAATATTCCAGTCAAACGATTATCCGTATGTACACATTTGTACAAGGAATGAAATCGGCAAATTTAACATCAGAGCCCAGCCAGAAATACCCCGGATTGGGGGTTTCAGGATTATTCGACGGCCTTATAGGTTCATCCAATCCAAGCAATAAGCAATGGATGGGTTTCGAAGGTACTGATTTTGAGGTAACTGTTGACCTTGGAGAAGTGAAGCAAGTTAATGCAATGGGAATTGATGTTCTCAAATTTCCTGAAAACAGTATTCTGATTCCAGTTGCAGTTGAATTTTATTTTTCCAAAGACGGAATAACCTACAACCATTTATCAACCTATTACCCTGCTGAATCGGGTGAAATCAGGCCCGACGGCCCCGCAATCTTGTTAAAAGCATTTAAAAACCTTTCCACGCAGTTTATCCGTGTGAAAGCTACTAATATCGGCATCTGCCCTCCCGGACTTTCATGCGAAGGTCAGAAAGCATGGATTTTTGTGAGTGAAGTGGAGATAGAGTAAGGAGTAAGATATGAGATATGAGATATGAGATATGAGATATGAGATAATATGAGATATGAGATGTGGGATTTGAAAAGTATTGAATCAGGATTTTATTACTCATAGCTTATAACTCAACACTTATAACTTATAACTCAAAGAAAGCTCTCTCTGCACGAATTTCCTCCATTTCCCTTACCTTTGTTATCAGAAAAAGAAAGCTTATGACATATACAGTAGTAACAGGCGCTGCAGGATTTATTGGTAGTTGCATGGTAAACAAGCTCAACAACAAAGGATTAACCAATATTATTGTTGTCGATGATTTCAGCAATCCCTTGAAAAATCATAATCTGGATCATAAATCTATTGTCGGCCATGTACACCGCGACGAGTTTATGAACTGGCTACAGAAACACCAGGGTGAAGTTGATGCTGTCTTTCACCTTGGAGCCCGAACCGACACTACGGAATTTGATGTTGAAATATTTAACCGCCTTAACCTTAACTATTCAAAACAGGTGTGGGAAGCCTGCACACAATATTCAATCCCGTTGGTATATGCTTCGTCTGCTGCTACTTACGGAATGGGCGAACATGGTTATATTGATGATCATTCAATTGTTGAAAGTCTTCGTCCTTTAAATCCCTATGGTGAATCGAAAAATGATTTTGATGTATGGGCGCTAAAACAGGAAAAAGCCCCTCCTTTCTGGGCCGGGATGAAATTTTTTAATGTTTATGGCCCGAACGAATATCACAAAGGGCGCATGGCTTCGGTTATCCTGCATGCTTTCAAACAGATACATGAAACCGGCAGCGTAAAACTTTTCCGTTCGCACCGCTCAGGATTTGCTGACGGGATGCAATTGCGCGATTTTGTATATGTAAAAGATGTAGTCGATGTTTTGTATTTCATGGCACAAACAAAACCTCAATCCGGACTTTACAACCTTGGAACCGGCAAGGCACGTGCTTTCCTTCATCTTGTTAAAGCTGTTTTTAAAGCGCTCGAGGTTCCTGAAAATATTGAATTTGTTGATACTCCAATCGATATCCGCGAAAAGTACCAGTATTTTACTGAAGCTGATATGACTAAACTTCTGCAAACAGCTAAATACCCGGCACCATTTTATACCCTCGAAGAAGGTGTTTACGAATATGTAACAGAATTCCTGGTTGAGAAAAAATATTTCTGATTGCTTTACAATTGCTCTCTCAGTTCAAGCAAAAATCTTTTCATCCGAAGCAACGAATTTTTAATATCCTGCTCGGGAGCATTATTTACAGTACGATTTCCCTTAAGCTGCAACTTTGCACCGTCAAGTGTATAGCCTTTTTCTTTGATCAGGTGAAATATAGTATGAAAATGATCTAAATCGTTTTGCGTAAACAGGCGGTTTCCTTTTTTATTGCGATGTGGTTTAATGATATCAAACTCTTTCTCGTAAAATCGTATAAGCGAAGTATTCACTTTAAACATATCAGCCACCTCGCCGATACGGTAGTATAGTTTTCCGATGGGTTCTTTACGAAGGGTCATTAAAGTGATATTAAAAATTAATGTTGTGATTTTGGATGTCCGACTCCTGGTTTCTGGTTTCTTGTTTCTGGAATCCAGATCCTTTTTTCTATTTTCTATTTTCTATTTGCCAGTTTACAGATTCCATTTTTAATCAAGCGTTTGTGACGGTTTCGACGACATGTCGAGCATAGCCTCGTACTCAGCCGGAGTAATATCATTGAAGAAGAAATAGATCGGATTTAATGGGGTACCTGCTTTTAGAACTTCGTAATGCAAGTGCGGAGCTGTTGATTTTCCTGTATTGCCCATCAGCCCTATAATTTCACCGCGTTTTACATGTTGTCCTCTTTTAACTTTAATCTTCGAAAGGTGAGCATACCTTGTTTCATAAGTAAATCCATGATTTATCATAATTTCATTTCCATACCCACCACTGTTATAATCAGCCAATTCAACCACACCATCACCTGTGGCATAAATAGGAGTTCCAATAGCAGCAGTAAAATCGATACCTTCATGAAACTTAGTTACTTTATAAAACGGGTCCGTACGGTAACCAAACAAGGAACCTATGCGTCTTAAATCATGGAAATCAACTGGCTGAATTGCCGGGATGCTGGCAATAAGTTTTTCTTTATTTTTTGCTAGTTTAAATACTTCATCGTACGACTTGCTTTGCACCACAAGCTGGCTGGTAATTTCGTCGAGTCTT
Source organism: uncultured Bacteroidales bacterium (assembly GCA_963802185.1). Classification (GTDB taxonomy): domain Bacteria; phylum Bacteroidota; class Bacteroidia; order Bacteroidales; family UBA4417; genus UBA4417. The sequence continues at coordinate 666,647 of CAWDHU010000026.1, read as the reverse complement.
TTGGCTGTATTAACTACAATCTCGGAATTTGTGAGACGTTCAAGCTGTTTATACCTGTCCACGCCACCAAATCCGGCTTTCCGAACCTCCGAAGGAACGGGTTCAGCTTCAAAAATTACCCTGTAAATATTGTCGTCACGATCCTGGACATCGGCAAGAACTTTCTGTACCTTGTCCAACCGATCATTCATAATCTTATATTGAAGCTTATATTGTTCAAGTTCGTTCTGCAGTACTTTTTCGCGTGGCGATGACAAAAAGTTGTAGGCCAATACGATCACAAATACACCAAATACCAGTCCGAAAGCCATAGAAGATGCAACACGTTTCAACCGCTCCTTCATCGAAATTTCAACTTTCTCGATTTTAAGTGATTTGGTATTAAACTGGTATCTTATTTTGGTCATTTATTTTAAGGCTTTAGGGGTTTAGATTTAGGAGTTTTGGGTTAAAATGCTTCAGGTTAAAGTTCAAAGTTCAAACTGGTTCATCTCGAGAATACTTTCAATTTCAAACCTTTGCAAATCATAAACCCTGAACTTTGGAATTAAGAACATTAAAAAGATTAGATTTCATCGTTATTTTCAACTAAATTATATTGCTACTTTCAATCCGGTAACGGCAAAAATAATTATTTAACTTAAATTTGCACCCTTTTCGAGTGTGAACATTTGTTAAAAGCAGGATTTTATAAAAGTTTACCTTTACCTGGTACCATTTAAACATCTAAGATACAATTAAATACACCCCAACCTAATAATAAGCATTTAAACTACAATAATTACATTTAATGATGACCAGTACCGAAATACGCCGCACTTTCCTTGGATTCTTTGCTTCGAAACAACATCAGATAGTTCCGTCAGCCCCAATGGTGGTAAAAAATGACCCTACGCTCATGTTCACAAATGCCGGTATGAATCAGTTCAAAGACTGGTTTCTGGGCAATGAACCTGCCAAATGGCCACGAGTTACTGATTCCCAGAAATGCCTGCGTGTTTCAGGAAAGCACAACGACCTCGAAGAAGTCGGTCACGATACGTATCACCACACTATGTTCGAGATGCTTGGTAACTGGTCGTTTGGCGATTATTTTAAAGAAGAAGCCATAGGCTGGGCCTGGGAACTGCTTACCAAAGTCTATAAAATTGACAAGGACAAGCTATATGTAACCATATTTGGCGGCGATTCCAATGATAAAATGGCCGAAGATACCGAAGCTCTTGAAATCTGGAAGAAATACATTTCTGAGGATCGCATTCTCCGAGGATCGAAAAAAGATAATTTCTGGGAAATGGGTGATACAGGCCCATGCGGACCTTGTTCCGAAATCCATGTTGATATCCGTGATGATTCTGAAAAAGCAAAAATTTCTGGTGATAAGCTGGTGAACAATGATCACCCCCAGGTTATTGAAATATGGAACAATGTATTTATACAGTACAATCGCCAGTCAAATGGTTCGCTGGTTCCGCTTCCCGCAAAACATGTTGATACTGGTATGGGCTTCGAACGTTTGTGTATGGTGCTTCAGGGAAAACAGAGCAATTACGACACCGACGTCTTTACACCCCTGCTTACCGAAATCGCAAAAATCACTGGTATTGCTTATGGCAGCGATAAAAAAAGTGATGTCGCCATGCGGGTTATTGCCGATCACCTGCGTGCCGTAACTTTTGCCATTGCCGACGGACAACTTCCCTCGAATGTAAAAGCAGGTTATGTAATCCGCCGTATACTTCGCCGCGCAGTTCGATATGCGTATTCATTCCTGGATGTGCGCGAACCTCTTATGTTCAAGCTTGTTACTGTGCTTGAATCACAAATGGGTGAAGCATTTCCTGAACTCACCCGGAACCTGCAACTCATCCAACGGGTGATAAACGAGGAGGAATCATCATTTCTGCGCACACTCGCAACCGGAATCGTAAAATTTAACCAATATATTGCATCACATCCTGACCAGAAAGTGATAAACGGTGAATTTGCATTCGAAATGTATGATACATTTGGCTTTCCGATTGACCTTACACAACTGATGAGCCGTGAATTAGGATGGGATGTGGATATGGAGAATTTCAGGATAAAACTGGAAGAACAGAAAAACCGCTCACGCCGCGATGCTACTGTCTCAACCGATGACTGGCACGAACTGGAAACTTCTGAAAGTACTGAATTCCTTGCTTATGATACTACAGAGGCTGATGTAAAAATCACACGTTACCGTAAAATTACGGCTAAAGGAAAAGATGTTTATCAACTGGTATTCGACCGGACTCCATTTTATGCCGAAAGCGGCGGACAGTCAGGAGATACAGGTTCACTCACTTCCGCTAATGAAAACCTCCGCGTTATTGATACGCGAAAAGAAAATAACCTGATTGTACATATCGTTGATAATCTGCCGGAAAATCCTGGAACAACATTCAGGGCTATGGTAGATATTGATCGCAGAACAGCTATTGCTAATAACCACTCAGCTACTCACCTTCTGCATTATTCCCTGCGCAAAGTGCTGGGAACTCATGTTGAACAAAAAGGATCATTTGTAGGACCAGATTACTTCCGTTTTGATTTCTCTCATTTCCAGAAACTTACTGAAGACGAATTGCTCGCAATTGAGAAAATGACCAACAGCCTTGTCCGCGAAAATGCAGTTTTGGACGAACATCGTGCTATTAGCATGGACGAAGCAATAAATATGGGAGCGCTGGCATTTTTTGGTGAAAAATATGGAGATAAAGTCCGTGTGATTCGGTATGGCAATTCAGTGGAACTTTGTGGCGGAACACATGTAAAAGCTACAGGACAAATAGGATTGGTAAAAATAGTAAGCGAAGGTGCAATAGCTTCAGGCATCCGGCGTATCGAAGTCATTACAGCTGCAAAAGCCGAAGAATACGTGTATGAACAGGAGGCGATGATAGCCAACCTGAAACAATTGGTTAAAAGCCCGGTTGAGCCTCTCAAAGCCGTTCAGCAACTAATAGACCAGAATGCAGAGATGCGAAAAGCACTCGAAGCGCTTAACCACGAAAAAGCACTGAAACTGAAAGACGAACTCCTTGGCCAGGTTCAGAAAATTAACGGAATAAATTTCCTTGCCAAACAAATCGATGCGGATGCAACAGCCGCCAAAGACATAGCTTTCGGAATGCGTTCTTCCATCGACAACCTATTTCTTGTTCTCGGTTCCGAAAACGATGGGAAAGCAACATTGAGCGTTTTGGTATCCGACGAATTGATCGCTTCCAAAGGCCTGAATGCAGGCAATATCGTTCGTGAACTGGCTAAAGCAATCCAGGGTGGCGGCGGTGGTCAACCTGGTTTTGCAACTGCCGGAGGTAAAAATCCGAAAGGGCTTGACGAGGCATTGAGGCTGGCAAGAAATTTTGTCAAATAGCATTCCAACCTGACGTTACATTTGATTTAATACCAATCCTTATATTTACGGGCTGTTTATTTATAGCTTAATATCAAATAAAAAAAAGGGTACCCAATACTTACATAATAAGTTTGGATACCCTATAATTTAAAAAGAAGTATAAAATTATCGCACCATTTTTATAAGTGTAGCAATTTTCTTTTCCTTCCATTCCCTTGTAGCAAATCCTGTTTTCACTGCAGATTGTGTAAGGAAATCAATGTCACCCATTGGTGCTTCCATGAAAGTTGCAAGTTGTGCTGCATCTTTAAACATACTTACGGTCATATGGGTTCCGTATGATTCATTTCCTGCAGGCAATATAGTACGGAGTAAGCTCCATTCTCCGACTTTACCGGCATCAACCCATTTCTGATGCCAGGGTTTAAAAATTTCGGATTCTGTTTTTTCATAACTATCATCCAATTGCTTCATAATATCAAAGGTAGCCATAGTTCCGATTTTCATCTGAAAGTCTCCCGTTGTTACATCAACTTGCTCAAAGTAAACCTGGTTGGCGATGTCTCTCGATGGTGCGGTTAAATTTAGCATATCATTTATTTCCTTTTCCGTCATTTTAGGATATACTTTTTTTGCTGTGGCAACCAGATCATCAAATCCGCCAGGTTGCAGCATGTCTTTAAGACTCGAGAAAAGCGTTACAGTCACAAATTGTGAACCTTGTTTGGTTCCGGCAGGTGTGAGCGACCAAAGGTCCCATCCGGTAATTTGTTTGTCAGCAATCCGCTGTTTATGAATTCCTGACCAAAAATCTTCAACTTTCATATAATCAGATCCATGCTCATCATTTACCTGCATAAACTCAAAAAGCAAATACAATTTTTTCGGGTTGCTCTGGGCCATGACACTTATGGCCAATAAACTAATAATTGTTAATGTGAATAATCTTTTCATGGTTTTTAGTTTTTGGTTAGGTTATTAAACCAGCAAAACGAATAAATGTTTGATTGCGAATTATTTACAGTACCTTAAAATCGTTGGAATCCCTGCTCCTAAACATATCCAGCTTTTATTAAAAACTCAAGTTAATTGAAACTAAATGTTAACTATATCTATTGGCAATTTATAACTGAACTCCAGGTTAACTCAGAACAACTAAAAATGAGTGCCACATATGTTTTTATACTATTTTTATTTTTTGCTCTTTCAACCACTAATACAGCAAAACAGTCTTTAAAACAGGTATAGGTTCTTTTTTTTTCAAAATCTTAAGGCTATCCATATGCAATCATCATAAAGTTAATCAGCTTATCTCTCTTATTATCTGCCATTTGCAAAATACTACCAATTTATTTTAAAAACTTCCCCTATTATCCCAAGTATTTCAATAATTTTATAAAATCAAATAAACCTTTATGAACATTATCCGAAAAGAACCGCTTAATACACTGGGTCACAATTTTATACCAGCTGAATATATCCCCCAGGGCAAAGACGAATACTACCTCCGCTATCTCCAGAATCCGAATAGCAGCCGCTACAGGCAGCTTAATGCGCATGAAATTGAAGTGCTGGTCAGAAACAGAAATACCTGCGACAACTGGAATACACTCATGGTTTCCGAAGAGTTTAATCCTGACCTGGTTAAAAACTGCAAATTCTTTGGACTCGTACGTATCGGCAAACTTGAATCCTTCTATTTGGAATTCAACGATTTGCGGATGCCGGTAGGATTATACAACAGCATTATCATCAATTGTGATTTTGGCGACAATGTTGTGGTCGACAACGTAAATTATATGGCATATTATATCATTGGTGATGAGGTAATTATAACCAATGTAAACGAAATGTCGACTACCAGCCATGCCAAATTCGGGAACGGAATCCTAACTGAAGGAGAACCTGAAGATGTAAGAGTTTGGATGGAAATCTGCAACGAAAACGGAGGCCGGGCCGTACTTCCTTTTGATGGCATGTTGCCTGGTGATGCCTGGTTGTGGAGCCACGACAGGCAAAACGATGATCTGCAACGCCGCTACCGTGAAATGACTGAGAAAAAATTCGACAATCAGCGTGGACATTATGGAAGCATAGGCGACCGGACTGTTATTAAGAATTCCAGAATTATTAAAGATGTAAAAACTGGTTCAGATGCCTATATCAAAGGAGCCAATAAACTTAAAAACCTGACCATCAATTCATCACCTGAAGCTATTACTCAAATTGGTGAAGGATGTGAACTTGTAAACGGAATTATTGGCAAGGGCTGCCGGATCTTTTATGGGGTTAAAGCGGTAAGGTTCATCATTGGACCAAACTCGCAGTTGAAGTATGGAGCCCGGCTTATAAATTCTTTCCTGGGAGATAATTCCACCATATCATGCTGCGAAGTACTGAACTCCCTTATTTTTCCGGCCCATGAACAACATCACAACAATTCGTTCCTGATTGCTGCCACTATTGAAGGCCAGAGTAATATAGCTGCTGGTGCAACCATCGGATCGAACCACAACAGCCGTGGTGCCGATGGCGAAATAGTCGCAGCACGGGGATTCTGGCCAGCTTTATGTACCAGTTTGAAACATAATTCGCGCTTTGCTCCTTTCACTATTTTAACCAAAGCCGATTACCCGTCGGAACTGGACATCCCCTTCCCATTTTCGCTCGTTAGCAATGATGTTTCAAATAACGAGCTACTTATTATGCCGGCCTATTGGATGATGTACAACCTGTATGCCCTGGAACGCAACGCATGGAAATGCGAAGCCCGCGACAAACGTACCGAAAAAACACAATTCCTCGAGTCGAAATACCTGGCTCCTGATACAGTAAATTCGATGTTCGAAGCAATGAAATTGCTGGAATTAAATGCTGGTAAGCATTTTTGTTCAACACAACATCCTGGAAAAACTTTTTCTGAAACTGAATATTGTAGTCATGGCAGCCAATATCTGAGCAATCAAACAGATAAGCCCAAATCTATACTCCTCGAAAGCCAGTCATTTGAAAACAGCAGCAGGCCGGTAAAACTGCTTAAGCCTGCTGATGCATATCAAACTTATCGTGATTTTATTATTTATTATGCACTTGAATTGATTATTGATCATTGCCGGAAAACCCCTGGAATTAAGGCTAAAGAACTCCTCGGGATTATCTCTAAGCCTTCCATCAGGCAAAATTTTGAGAATATAGGCGGACAGATGATCCCTACGGTTGAGCTTACTCAAATGAAAGAGAAAATAGTTGCTTACGAGATTATCAGCTGGCAACAGGTTCATGAGTTTTTTGTTTCCCAGGGTAAGACCTATGCAAGTCACAAACTCGATCATGCTATTGCCTCACTGCAAGAAATTTACTCTGTTCAGGCTTTCGATACTAAAGTACTGAAGGAAATGCTCGAATGGTACCTGGACTTCCGCAAGACCTTACAGGCTGAAATTAAGCATTCCAGACAGAAAGATTATGATAACCCTTTCAGGCAAATGATTTATGCAGATAAAAACGAAATGGAATCTGTAATTGGAAAGCTCGATGAAACACCTTTTATAATTCAACAGCAGGAAAAGCTAAAAAAAGACACAGTATTTGTTAAGGACTTGATAAACAGGATGGATTTATAGAAATTCTTTTTATTCAGACTGTTTCTTTCGCCTGTAAAAAAAGAGTGAAATTTAAAATTCGGATTTGTATAAATGGATAAGTATTCAGGATAAAATCTTAACATTGATTTAATACAGGCGTAATATTGAGGTAATGCACTCATGGGTATTTTTGCGATACCAAAAATATGAAACCAATGAAAAGAATATTCAATATCGCAATAATAGGAATAGTTCTACTGTTAAACACAAATGTATTTGCAACAGGAGATGCTCCGGTTGTAGCCAACGCAAAAGCCAGTATTACAGGTAAAGTAATAGATAACATAACCGGTGAATCGTTGGCAGGTGTTGCCGTTACAGTTGAGGGCACCGATCTGAAAGCATATACCGACCTTGATGGTTCATTCTCCCTAAATGGAGTAGATGCTGGTAATTATAACCTGGTATTATCATTGATCTCTTACAAAAACAGTCTTGTCGAAAATATAAAGATTAATCCGGGCGAGAAGGAAGTAATTGATATCAAATTAAATACTATACGTTAAAATCATTTTATCCCTATATAAATTCAAAGCTGTACTATTTAGTGCAGCTTTTTTTTTTCGTTTTCAAGAGAGAGAAAAGAGAGATGAAGGCACTCTTTTCGTTCATAAATGAACAATTCTAAAAATTAATCGCTTCCGGATTTTCCAGTCGTGAGAGCACTACCCTTTCAACACTTTGAAAATATTGCAAAAATCAGATTCAGCTAAACGATAGGTTCATTTTCGTTGTCAGAGTCTTCCTTGATTGATATTTCATCTTCCTCAATAATTTTCTTCTCCAGATCTTTCTCATCTTTCTGATTTTGTATAATCAGTATTACAACAATCACTGCTACTACTACGATAACAGGTATTATAACTAACCAGTTCAGGTCCATAAAAATTTATTTTTAAAGTTCAACTTACCTGGAATACTTGGATTTAAATGAATTCCTGAGCAACTACCCCAGCCTTTGGTAGTTAAAGATAGTGAATATATAGCCAAAAAGCAAGTATTAAGTTTGCGGGTATGAAAACTCAATCAATTACACTCATATTAATTTCTTCCAATGGGTAGCTAGGGTTAGCAGAAAGATGAGGTTATTCTTATTCAATATTCATAAGATTTTCAAATAACTGTAAAAACTTCCCCACATGAAAAGCATCCATTAATCCGTGATGCACATTTACAGAAACCGGCATTATCAAACGGTCGTTTCTGCTAAAATATTTGCCAAATGTTATTTTAGGAATACTATCCTTATATTTAAAATTGCGGGCATGAGTAACGCCGGTAAAGCTTATCCAGGGAACTGTTGAAAAGTGAATTACATCTATTCTGCTTGTATTTTCACTTACTCTCAAGCCAGTTGAACCCTTTATCCTTTCCACTTCCTTTTGCGCCAAATCAGAGAACTCATCGAACGATTGTGTAAAAGGAATAAATGAAAAAGCGAAAGTGTTATCAATCCCTGCTTATTGTTGTGGTAACATGTATATTATCAAAAATTACAACTTCCTCGTTTTTAATTCTATATCTGAATTCTTCTATTTGGTTTACTGCAACTATAGCGTGAAAATGATAGTGAAGGAAGAATGGAACTGACTTTGTTTTACAAAGTTTATAAGCATTTGTACAATCAATTTCGGCAACAATTCCAAAAAAAGGTTCGTCACATTGGTTGAAAAACTCAAAGTGTTCTTTCCTGTTGTAATTCTCTAAATCTAAATTTTTGTACATTCTTACAGAATATTTAAAACTTCAACAAGTTTATCTACAGTTACAAACTTACTGTGATCGGTTTCAGCATGGTTATTTTCGTGCTGCCAGGTTGTGTGATACGGGACGTGGATAGCTTTTGCTCCAATATTAATAACCGGCAGAATATCCGATTTTACTGAATTCCCTATCATCATAAAATCCTGTGGCTCTATATCAAGGTGATGTATAAGTTTCCGATAATTATCTTCATGTTTATCACTCATTATTTCAATATGATGAAAATAATTAATCAATCCGGATTTTCTTAATTTACGTTCCTGGTCTAATAAATCGCCTTTTGTAGCCAGAATTAATATATAGTTTGGATGCAATGTCCTCAGTACTGTTTCTACGCTATCAAGCAGAATAATAGGTTGGTTAAGGAGATCTTTCCCTAAACGTATTATGTGATTGATTTCATAAGAAGTGATTTTATAGTCAGAAATCCGTAACGCAGTTTCAATCATCGAAAGCATAAAGCCCTTGGCGCCATATCCATAAAGTTCGAGGTTCTGCATTTCTGTTTTGAATAATTCCTGGTTGGTCTCAGTTGCAGGAAAATATGGTTTTAAAATATCGCTGAACAGCATTTCTGTTTCCCGGTACAGGGGCTCATTTACCCAAAGTGTATCATCGGCATCAAACCCTACAATTTTAATTTTCTTCTTCATCTTTCTTATTGTTAAGGTTTTAATCTAAAAATAAGTCTTTGATCTCATCGCAATCATGAACTATAAAGTCAGGTTTATGAAGAATAAGTTCTTCGAGTGAGCCAAATCCATATGTTACTCCGATCGTTTTCATTGAATTATTTTTTGCGCCAATGATATCATGCTTCCTGTCGCCTATCATCACTGAATGGCTGGCATTCAAACCAAAGCTCGAAAGAATATGGGAAATAATCTCTGTTTTGTCCGTTCGGGTATTATCCAAATGGCTCCCTATTATTGCATTAAAATAAGTATCAAGGTTAAAGTGCTTTAATACTTCGATAGCGTACACTGTGGGTTTCGAAGTAGCTACATACAGCTTGTACTTATCCGATTTTAATGATTCTAACATCTCAATTATGCCTGGATAAAGTATGTTTTCAAAAATCCCGGTCGCTGAATAATACTCCCGGTAATAATGCATGGCTTTGTCAGCCATTGCATCATTGAGATTATACCTTTTGGCAAAAGAATCACGTAGTGGAGGACCTATAAAAGATTCGAGTTTGCTTACGTGTTCTTCCTGGATTCTTAATTTCCCGAGAGCATACAAAATTGAATTTACAATTCCTTCTTTGGGATTTGTCAACGTACCATCAAGGTCAAAGAGTATAGCTTCAATTCCTTCGATCATGTTACAAAATTATTAGTTTTTACAAGTATATTTGGATAATCACAAATATAGGTTAATTCTTATTTTGAGCAGCTTGCTTTTTAAAAAAGGCCATCTATCATAAGATAAATGGCCTTTTGAAAGAATTTAACTTTGTGTTTTACAAAATGTAACGAATCCCCAATTGAATCTGCCATTTCGAACGGGTCGAGAAGTCATCTACATAGGAATCCTTCAGGTTGGTATCAAACTGGAAATAAGGTTCATTGTATTTATCTAACCCATTAACTTTGATCGGGTTGGTTGTGCGTAACAGCTGACGCACGCCATAACCTGAATATAGGAGGTTGCCCAGGTTCATAATGTCGAGTGAAATCTGAATGGTGTTCTTTCTTTCTTTCACATTGAAATTGAAATCCTGCATAAAACGGAAATCAATTTGTGAGTAATATGGCAAACTAACGCCATTACGTTCAGCATACTGACCTTTACGGGTTTTCAAATATGGATCCTGATCGATAAAGGCACTAAGAGCTGTCCATTGAGCTGCAGCATTGTCAGCGGCAACACCATTGCCCTCTGCATCAACTGTCCCAAAGTGAATTTCTGACTGGCTGGCTGGCACATACAACAAATCGTTGTTAGCAATGGCATCCAGGTTCAGGTCTCCTGCATAGGTATATGAAAAACGGTTACCCTTACCTACCTCGATGAACATTCCGAAAGTAGACGCTGTTGATTTTGAGTTGTAATCACACGTATACATCCAACTCGAAACAACACGATGTTTCAAGCCATACCTCGACCATGATAGCTGAGGCATATTAGGATTGCCAACTACAGGATTACGCTGGAAAGCATCCGCAGCAATTTCGGCAGGAATAGATGTATAATCCTTCGAATCCTGGTACGTATAAGCCAAGTCTATGTGCAAACCACTTGTCCAGTCTTTGGCTAATTTACCTGTTAAACTGAGCTGATGTCCTTCCTTTACATTATCTAGAACAATATAACCTGCTTCGAGGAAAGCAATTGAATTAGCCGAGGCTGAGTAAATATTGGTTTCGTTGAAACCACCAAATATGGCACGGTTATCAGGTCCATTCAATCTTCCTGTTGGAGGCAGCATATTGTAGTTGCGGTGAACCACTGCGTTTATATCTTTACCATAGATCGCTTCAAATGATCCCATCCAGCCTTCGGCAAATTTCCAGTCGACGGCTAAGTCAGTTTTCCATACTTGTGGGAAACTGAAATTTTCGGCAGTTGAGTTAACCTGGAAAGTGTAACCAGGGAAGATACCCGGATTTGAGGCCTGGTTACCCAACCATACGAAAGGAATACGTCCGGTGAAAATACCAGTTCCTCCACGAAGTACCAGGCTGTTGTCACCTTTAAAATCGTAATTAAATCCAACCCTTGGCGACCACATCAATTTTGATTTAGGCCAAACGGCAGGATCGAGTTTAACTGAGTTGCCATCTTTATCTACCCAGCCACCAAAATTAGCCGCTTCCTGCGATGCATCGGTAACTGCCAGATTTGAAAGGTAAATTGGAACATCTACGCGTAAACCCATGGTAAGTTTGAACTTATTGTTCACCTGCCATTCATCCTGGCCGTAAATGCCTAATTGTGCAACATCTACAATAGCCATTTGAAATGGTTTTTTATTGGATTCAACAACTTCAGCATTAAAATCTTTATCTTCTTTTGTTAAAGCCAAAAAGTCCTGAACACCTCCAATTTCCCATTGATTATGCCACGGATAGTAGAAAAGGTTAAAAGAATTTTCGAAATGGAATTTTTCGAAGTTAACACCAGCCGTTATAGTGTGTTTGTTCTTGTAAATGGTTACATTATCTGTAAACTGTAACACGTTTTGCTTAAGTATATTGTTGGTCGAAAACATTTCGGAACCTGCAGAAATAGCTAAGTTTCCATTGGCGTCCGCAATGTCTATAACAGGGAATGGAGCAGATTTTGGTTGACGATGATCATCGAAAATAGTATAACCAATCAACAGTTTATTTGAAATCGTATTTGAGAAAGTTGAGTTTAACTCTCCAACAAATGAATGAATTTTATTATAGATAGTGTAGGATTCATTTTCAAATGGCAGACGATAACTTGTAGGTCCGCGTCCGATAATAGCTTCCGGATGAGGAAGAATGTCTTTCCATGCGTTGAGCATATTATAACGAACAACCAGTTTATGGTTTTTAGAAATATTGTAATTCAGTTTTAAAAGAAGTTTATCGTTCGATTTCTTATGGTTATAACCCTGGTATGCACCGGCTTCATAACCCCATTCGCTTAATAAATGGTCGTGCACAGCTTTGATATCAACTTCTTTAACAGAGGTAACATTAGGCTGACCTGTATTGTGACCGTTATCGGCAACAAAACCATGAGCCAGTTGAGTGGCGCGTTCCAACTCTGCATTAACAAAGAAGAACAATTTATTCTTTATGATTGGTCCACCAATACTTAAACCGGTTTGATTGGTGCTAAAATCAACATTAGGTGCATCAACGCCCTTTATTTTGTCGCCGATCATTCCTTCATTTCTGAAATAAGTATAAGCTGTAGCTTTAATCTGGTTTGTTCCCGATTTGGTAACGGCATTAATACCGGCACCTGTAAATCCACCTTCACGAACATCAAAAGGAGCTAAGGAAACCTGTATCTGTTCAATAGCATCCAGCGATACCGGTTGTGCATCCGATTGTCCGCCTGGTGTAGCATAATCCAGTCCAAATGAGTTGTTGAAAATTGAGCCGTCTAACGAAAAGTTATTATACAGGTTATTTCTGCCACCAAAACTATTTCCATCACTTTGAGGGGTAGTTCGCGTAAGGTCCTGCTGACTTCGTGTAATGGTAGGCAAGGCTATGATCTGTTTGCTAGCAATATTGGTCATTGCACCGGTTTGCTCGCGGTTGAGGCTCTTCGCCTGGATTACTACTCCTCCAATTTCAACTGCGGTACTTGTCATAACTAATTTTACGGAAGCAGTATTATTTAACTGCAAATAAACATCCTCAACTGAGGTTGTCTCGAACCCAACAAAGGTTACCATCACTTTATATGGTCCGCCTACACGCATGTTGCGGATCTCGAATCTGCCGTCATCATTTGTAACGGCGCCATATTCAGTTCCGCTTGGAGTGTGAACAGCAAGCACGCTGGCCATCATCACCGGTTCGCCTTTTTCGTCAACAACCGTCCCTGCAAGAGATGAGGTTGTTACACCTTGTGAGAATACTGCTCCGCTAAAGGTCAAAAGAAGCATCCATAATAGTAATCGTTTTTTCATATTGGTTTGGTTTAGTTAATAATAATCATCCTGAAAAAGGATGATTTTTGGTTGTGATAATTGGTTGAATTATGAACAAATATAAGTCGGTAATTCCCAATTCCAAATTATAGAAATGAATACTTATTAACAGATACTAAATCTATGTAAAGCATTAATTTACATGAAACAGTAAAAAGTAAATAGCAAAATGTATTAACAGGATCAAGTTCTTCATATATTTGGTAAAAAAGTGTTAATAAGTTCGACTTTATGACTATGAATCAAAAACGGTCTTCAATTGTTAAATATAAGGAACGTTTAGTTGATCTCTAAATGTTGACATTTAGAATGATTTAACCATTGACAAAAACATTAATATCAGAATGTTATATTTTTGTCCAATCAGCATTTTTAAAATGTTAAAATCCACAGAAAGAATAGTATGAATGAACCAACCAGGGCTATAGAGTTTGATAAATCAGTAAGGAATAAATTTAATGTATTCAACAGTTTATTCCTGAATCTTCCATTTCAGGGAATAAGCAATGTCGGAATACTTATCCCGTTAATGAACCAGGTATGCGAACAGGGTCTCCAGGCAGGGAAAGATCCGCAGGAAATACTCGAAGCCTTTTTCAGCATGCATACTGATATAAAAACAGAAGACGGCAAAATCGATTTTATGTTCAGGGTCATACAGTATGTCGAGCGACAAATTGTGCTGTTCGATAGTGTGGAAGACGCTGCTTTTAATGAATTGCGAAAAGATGGTGCTCAATTATCACTTAAAGATTTCTTTCACCAGATTGACAATAAAAAAAACGAGGAAAACATATCTGACAAACTATCAACTTTTGGGACACGAATTGTATTTACAGCGCATCCAACCCAGTTTTATCCTCCTTCGGTATTGGATATTATAAGTAAACTAAGGTCTCTTATTACTGAGAACAACATTAATGCTATTGATCTCACCTTACAGCAGCTGGGATTAACATCCCTTATAAATACGAAAAAACCGACCCCTCTTGATGAGGCAAAAAACATAATTTATTTCCTCCGGAATTTATATTATGAAGCCGTTGGTGAATTATACTCCCACATAAAAAGGGATATTCAGAACAGCAATTTCGACAACCCTGATATTATCAAGCTTGGTTTCTGGCCAGGTGGCGACAGAGATGGTAATCCTTTTGTTACTGCCATCATAACCATGAATGTTGCTGATGAATTGCGTATGACTTTGATGAAATGCTATTATGATGATCTTAAAGACCTGGAACAAAAACTTACTTTTCGTGAAGTTGAAGATACCCTCGCAAATCTAAGGGCTAGAATTTATACCACTATGTTCGATGCTTCAAAAGCAATCCGATACCAGGAAATTATAGATCCACTTATTCATATTAAAACTTTACTGGTAAAAAGGTACAACAACCTGTACCTCGAAGACCTTGATAGCCTGATAGATAAAGTTAAAATATTTAAAACTCATTTTGCCGCGCTGGATATCAGGCAGGATCACAGTGTGCATTATAAAACAATTGAAGAAATACTCAGGAGAGCAAAAATTATCAACAAAAGCCTCGAAGAACTTTCGAAAAAGGAGCTTACCAATATCCTACTTCATAAAGCAATACAAATTAATCCGGATCTTTATGAGGATGAGCTTATTAAAGATACAATTACCAATATAGCTCAACTTAAACTTATACAACAGAAAAACGGGGAAGACGGCTGTAACAGGTATGTGATCAGCAATTCGGAAGATATTTTCTCCGTTTTGTTTGTTTATGCGCTTTTCAGGTGGTGCGGCTGGGAGAAAGAGAAAATCACTTTTGATATAATTCCGCTTTTTGAATCGATGGCAGGTATGAAAAACGCTGGAATTATCATGCAGGAACTGTTTGATATTCCTGAGTACAAAGCTCATTTGCACGAAAGGCAGGATAAACAAACCATAATGCTTGGTTTTTCCGACGGCACTAAAGATGGCGGTTTCCTGAAAGCAAACTGGTCCATTTTCAAAACAAAAGAGAATTTGTCGGAGGTGTGTAACCAAAACGGAATTAAAGCCATATTTTTTGATGGCCGGGGCGGCCCACCTGCACGAGGCGGTGGCAAAACCCACCGTTTCTACGCTGCCCAAAGTCAGAAAATTGCCAACCACGAAATACAGCTCACTGTTCAGGGACAGACAATTACAAGCACCTACGGCACAAAAGAGCACTTTATCTTTAACTGTGAGCAATTGCTTACGGCCGGATTGTCGAATAACTTTTTTGCAAAAGAAAACAACATTTCCGATGCTTCCAGACAACTAATTGAGAAGTTGGCCAACATTAGTTTTGACAAATATACAGCTCTTAAAAATCACGACATGTTTCTCCCGTACCTTGAGAACAAGAGTACATTAAGGTATTATAACCAGGCAAATATTGGCAGCAGGCCTGCCAAAAGAGGAAACCAGAAGAAACTTGAATTCAAAGACCTGAGGGCAATACCTTTTGTTGGCTCATGGAGCCAGTTGAAGCAAAACATTCCTGGTTTTTTTGGAATAGGAACTGCCATTTATACTTTAAAACAGGAAGGCAGAGAAGAAGAATTAAAGAAATTATTCCGCGAAGTACCTTTCTTCAAAGCATTGATTCTAAACAGTATGATGTCTTTATCCAAATGCCAGTTCGAATTAACAGCCTATATCGCCAAAGATGAGGAATACAAGGATTTCTGGAATATTTTATTTGAAGAATATATATTATCAAAGGAAATGGTCCTTTTTATTTCAGGTTACCGGATTTTAATGGAGGAAGAACCTGTAACGCGCAGTTCCATTGAGATAAGAGAACATATTGTATTGCCTTTGCTTGTAATCCAGCAATATGCATTGCAGAAAATTGAACAAAAATCTGAATTCGAAAGCACCTACGAAAAAATTGTCAGGCGATCGTTGTATGGGAATATTAATGCGAGTCGGAATTCGGCGTAGGAAGGAGTTAGTAGATATGAGATATGAGTTATGAGTTATGAGTTATGAGTTATGAGTTATAAGATATGTGTTGTGAGTTGTGAGTTGTGAGTGAATGGAACTTATAACTGTAAAAGAATTGACTTCACTTTTAATTTCTTCTGGTTAAATAAAAGGCGGTCTGGGTTTGCCGGATGTTTTGTTTTGGATAATTGGATATTAAGAGTAATTTGAATGACGATAAATCGTCAAGTATACGTATTTAAAATCAAGATAT
Source organism: uncultured Bacteroidales bacterium (assembly GCA_963802185.1). Lineage (GTDB taxonomy): Bacteria > Bacteroidota > Bacteroidia > Bacteroidales > UBA4417 > UBA4417. Next base: position 650,003 of record CAWDHU010000026.1, on the reverse strand, counting down.
AATCAAATAATGATTCTCGAATTTAACTGACAGAAAAGTGTATTTTGCCTCTGCTAATAATTTTAAGAATAAGGTCAGGGGGAACTTATATAAATTTTTCATTGGATGCTTGCGAATTAAAATTAATTCATGTAGGTTTGAGCAGTAAAACTATCTGTACCGCTATGGCTAAAAGCAACGGAATTCAGTTTCACACATTGAATAATAACTGCTTTATATTATCCAAAAAATATATTAATCAAAAATTCAAATCCCAGGAGAATTATGAAACACAAAATGTCATTTATGTTTATTGCACTTGCTCTCTGCATTAACACAACTATGTTTGCCGTGGAAAAGAAAAAAGAATTTAAGATTCCTTACGAAAAATATGTACTTGCCAACGGGATGAACGTAATACTCCAGGTTGACAAATCCGATCCGATTGCGGCAGTATATTTGGTTTATCACGTCGGTTCAGCTAGAGAAGTACAGGGTAAAACAGGGTTCGCTCATTTATTCGAGCATCTCAGGTTCAACGAATCGCAGGATATACCGCAGGGGCAATGGTTCAAAAAACTACAGACTGCCGGCGCAAGTACCATAAACGGTTCAACTAACACCGACAGGACAAACTATTTTGAAGTTATTCCAAAGAATGCTGTTGAAATGGCTTTGTGGATGGAAGCCGATAGGATGGGTTTCCTGTTGAGTAAAGTAAACCAGGAAACTTTTGTAACGCAGCAAAATGTGGTACAAAATGAAAAACGCCAGGGCGATAACAGGCCTTATTCGCAGAGTCAGTATATGTCGACCAAACTGATGTATCCTGCAACCCACCCATATGGACACACCGTTATCGGCGAACTGGATGATCTTGCTGCAGCATCACTCCAGGACGTTTATGATTTCCATGCCAAATACTACGCGCCAAGTAACGCAACTCTTATTGTTGTTGGAGATATTAATATAGATGAAACTAAAAAGTGGATTGATAAATATTTTGCTGAAATAAAATCGGGACCTGCACCAGAAGCTTTGCCAAAAATGCCGGTTAAACTCAGCGAAACTGTAAGGTCATATTGTGAAGATAATCTTGCAAATGCTCCACGGCTTGGAATGGAATATCCTACGGTTGAGCAATACACCAAAGACGCTTATGCACTCGATTTCTTCGGACGTATTTTTGCAGGGAGCAAAAAATCGCCCTTGTATAAAGTGCTTGTTGAAGAAAAAAAGCTTGCCCCTTCGGTAATGGCACGCCAGCGCAGCGGCGAAATTACCGGATCGTTTACGATTTCGGTTACTGCTTTCCCCACGGTAAAATTAGGTGATGTTGAAGCTGCAGTGAAAGAAGCATTTCAGCGATTCGAAAAAGAAGGATTCACAGATAAAGATGTAGAGCGGCAGAAAGCCGGGATTGAATACGACTTTTACAATTCAAGCGCAAGCGTCCTGGGTAAAGCCAGGCTACTTGGCGATTATAATATCTATGCCGGTTCGCCCGATTATATGAATATTGATTTCAATAACCGGATGAATGTCACAAAAGCAGATATCTGGAGAGTTTATAACAAGTATATCAAGGGGCAGTATTATCTTCTCACCAGCATTGTTCCGAAAGATAAAGCAGATTTAGCTGCTCCTGATTCAAAATTATGGGTTGTGGAGGAAGAATCGATCGATAAACAAGGCACTAAGAAAAAGGATATTGTTAATGCACCTTATGAGCCAATTCCTTCGCTGATCGACAGAACAATTGAGCCGGTTAAAGGTCCTGATCCGGTGGTTACAATTCCCAACATCTGGAAAGATAAAACCATAAACGCAATACCAGTTTATGGAATTAAACAGAGTGAATTGCCACTGGTCCAGTTTTCACTTATTCTTAAAGGTGGAATGCTTCTTGACAATCCAGATCTGATCGGAATAGGCTCGTTAACTGCACGATTAATGAACCAGGGAACTAAAACAAAAACTCCTGTAGAACTACAGGAAGCAATACAGGATCTGGGTGCAAATATAAATGTAACCAGCAGCGACGAATCGATTACAATTTCAGGAGGATGCCTGGCCAGTAAACTGAATGAAACATTTGCACTTGCTAAAGAAATGCTTTTCGAACCCCGGTGGGATGAAAAAGAATTCGAGCTTGCAAAAAGCCAGACGATTGAAGCACTTAAAAGAACTGAAACATCTCCAACGGCTATTGCTCAGAGCGTATTTAGTAAATTGGTCTACGGTTCGGATAATATCCTGGCAAATGAATCTGCCGGAACGATAAAGTCAGTCAATAAAATTACGCTGGATGACCTGAAAAAATATTATGATCTAAACTTCTCACCTACAGTATGTAAAATAACCATTGTTGGAGATGTAACAGAAGAGAAAGCAGTTGCATTATTCAATGGATTAAAAGGCTGGAAAGCGCAAGAAGTAAAAATTCCGGATGTTTCAGGAATTGCATCTGCCAAGCCAGGAATTTATTTTATTGATATCCCAAATGCGAAACAATCGCAGGTGTTTGTAGGACATGCAGGGCCAAGTTACCCAAATCCCGATTTTTATAATGCTGTTGTTGTAAATTATAAACTTGGCGGTGATTTCAGCGGAATTTTAAATATGATTCTCCGTGAGCAAAAATCCTTCACTTACGGCGCTCGTTCCACATTCAACGGGAATACCTATGTAGGAGAATTCATTGCATCATCAGCTGTGCAGGCTAATTCAACTTTCGAATCAACCCAGATAGTAAAAGATGAAATTAAAAAGTATATGAATGGGATATCGCAGGAAGATCTCGACCAGGTGAAGAGTTCTTTATTGAAAAGCAATGCCGGGAAATTTGAAACTTTGCAACAGCTCAACAATATGCTTGAGCCTATTGTTATTTATGATCTTCCTACAGATTATGTTAAACAGCGTGAAACCGTTATACAAAACATGTCGACTGAAGAGCACAAAGCACTTTCTCAGAAGTTGATTCATCCTGACAAACTGATTTTCCTTATTGTCGGGGATAAAGCCACTCAATTTGACAAACTGAAAGAGCTTGGCATTGGTGACCCTGTGCTGTTGGATAAAGACGGGAAAACTGTAACTTTATAAAAGAGCAAATAATAGGAAATTTCACTGGCGCGTGCTACTAACTCGCGCCAGTGAAAATATCTTACCCTGGTCAAAAATATCTGTACATTCGCATCCTCAAATAGCCAAAAGAATATTTGCGTATTCAATGTTGGTTATGAAGTGTCACAACCTTGTGGAGAAATGAATTAAGACAATATTAATGAACTTTATAAAGTAGAAAAATTTGCCATTAAAATTTTCAGTTACACTGCGAAGCAAACAATTTGCTAATACCAATCTAAGAACTTTGAACAGCAACAAAAATAGTCGCCCACTTGAAAAAATCTCTACTCGTCGTTTTTGTCGTTTTTTCTCTATTGGCATTTACTAAAAATGCTCTTTCGCAGTCGGTTAATCTAACAACCTCAAACCTGCCAATTATTGTAATCAATACCAGCAATAATGCAGCTATTGTTGATGAGCCTAAAGTGACTGCCCATATGGGTATTATTTCCAACACAAATGGGATCAACAATATAACCGACGCTTTTAATGAATATGATGGTTCGATTGGAATTGAACTCCGCGGTAATTCCACCCAAAATTTTGATAAAAAGCCTTATGCTCTCGAAACGCGCGATAGTGCGGGCAATAACATTGATGTTTCGCTTTTGGGCTTACCAGCCGAAAACGACTGGATTTTGCTTGCTACATATATTGACCGATCGTTGATCAGAGACGCACTTGCTCATTACATTTCGGAAAGCACAGGTGAATGGTCGAGCCATAGCAGGTATTGTGAGCTGCTTGTAAATGGTAAATATATGGGAGTCTACCTGCTTATTGAAAAAATAAAACGAACTAAAAACAGGCTTAATATCGCTAAACTTACAAACCTGGATAATTCGGGCGAGAATTTAACCGGCGGGTATATTTATGAGGTAACCGGCTTTACTACCTACAACATTGTCCCGGGTGATTTTGGCCAGCATCGTGTTATCCATTACCCCAAAGAGGATGAAGTTACCACCGAACAACTTGCCTATATCACAAAATACGACAACGACTTCCGGGATGTTATGCTATCGGCAAACTATAACGATCCAGCAAATGGCTATGAAAAATATATCAATGTCAACTCATTTGTTGCCGAACTGATCACCCAGGAAGCAATGCGAAACAGCGACGCATATGGTTGGAGTGGTTATTTTCATAAGGACAGGAGCAATAAACTTGATGCCGGGCCTGTATGGGATTTTGACCAATCATCAGGCAACTCAACTTATAAAGATGGTGCATCAACAAGCGATTGGATTTTCATACAGAACGATGGTTATATACCGACCTTCTGGGGAAAATTGTGGAGCGATCCCCGCTTTAAATACAGGGTAAAATTAAAGTGGCAGGAACTCCGAACGAATAAACTTTCAACAGCCAGCATAAACGGTTTTATCGATTCGTGTGCTGTGCTTCTCAGCCAGGCACAAGTTCGGAATTTTACCCAATGGCCCATACTTGGAGTGTTTGTTTGGCGCGAAACTGCAGGTTACCAATCGCGGAATACCTATGAAAAGGAAGTTGCCTATTTAAAAACGTATATGACAAACCGCATGGCCTGGATGGACAATGAGCTAAATAAAGTTGCTGCTGTTCCGTTAAGTACGGACAATATGCTTGCCGGCAACAGCCTTGCCAGGTTGTATCCAAACCCCGCTACCGACTACCTGGTTATTGATACAGGCGAAGAGAATATGGATATTGGCGGAATTCAGATCTATAATAATACCGGTATATTAGTGCAAAACATCGGGTTTACATCAGCCGGTAATGGCCTTGTGAAAATTAACTTAAAACCTGGCCTGCCTGATGCTGTGTATCATCTAAAACTTGTTACCAATTCTAATAAGTGGTACCAGGGGAATTTTATAATTGTTAAGTGAAGCTGAAAATATAAATTTTTAGCCCCATTCTAAGACTATTCAGATTTCATATTTTTTTGTTTTGATCCTGATTTACCATTCTGAGAAGCTTTTTCTTCCCTATTCATTCTCCCTTAGGCTTATACTGAAACCAAAAAGAGAGATGAAAAGTTATTTATTGAAAATAAAAAAAGTCTTCACATGCCTATTTTTAATGAACACAAATTCTCGTATTAGAAATATTCATTTTAGTGATTAAACAAATAATAATTTTCTATTAATAAATCGTTAATTATGAGATAATTAGCTTTCATATACTGATATTTGTGAAAAATTTCTGAAACATGAAAATCACAACCGGTCAGTTTAACGATTCTTATTTCCCGATTATGGATGGTGTGGGTATGACTGCTCATAATTATGCACGCTGGCTCAATGAAAAGTATGGAAAAAGTATGATCATTGCTCCCAAAGCAAGTGATTACGAGGACCATATGCCCTACAAAGTGTACAGGTTTAAATCGGTGTTACTTCCGGGAATGAATCCTTACCGGCTAGGACTTCCACTGATTGATATAAAATTTAAAAAGAAAATTAAAAAAGTAGGATTCGACCTGGTTCATGCGCATTGTCCGTTTATAAGCGGGAATTTAGCATTAAACATTTCAAAGAAACTCAATGTACCCTTAGTTACTACATTTCATACGAAATACCGTGATGATTTTAAAAAAGTAGTCAACAATGACCTGATTATTGATTTTCTGGTCAATTTTACACTTGACTTCTATAACTCTGCCGACCTGGTATTTGTACCAAACAAGTCAACCGGATCAACACTCCTGGAATATGGTTTCAAAGGCACATATGAAATTATGCCTAATGGCTCTGATATGGTTGTACCTGAAAAAATGAAACTTATGAGTTACCGCAAAAAAGGCTTAAATATGGTCCATGCCGGTGGCGACGAGTTTGTTATGCTTTTTGTAGGCCAGCACCGATGGGAGAAAAACGTCAGGATGATTATCGATTCGTTAAAGAAACTGAAAGAAAAGGGGAAATTATTTAAAATGGTGTTTGTAGGCGAAGGATATGCAGCTAATGGTATGAAAAAGCTAGTTGAAAAATATAATTTACAGGATCATGTGGTTTTCCTGGGAGTAATAGCCAACCGCAATGACCTTCAGCGTGTGTATGCAGCTTCCGATTTATTCGTATTTCCTTCAGTTTATGATAACTCACCGCTCGTGATGCAGGAGGCAGCGGCCTTTGATATCCCATCTATAGTGGTAAAAAACAGTTCCTCGGCTGAGAATATCCTGGACGGAGTAAATGGATTCCTTGTGGAGAATGATTCAGATGACCTTACAAAAAAGATCATAGAATTGATGCAGGATCAGCATGCCATAAAACAAGCAGGTAAAGGTGCCCGCAAATCAATTTATCATCCCTGGGAATCGATAATTGATGATGTTTATGTCAGGTATACTGAACTTATTAAGGATTATAAAAAAGCAAATCCCGGGAAATAAATTCCTTTTCCAAAGAATGAACAGTTTCAATATTCAAAGGATAAGTTCAATATCAACAATATGTTACATTATTTATAATTTCATTTTAAGAAATCAATATCTCTACTTTCAGGGTAAATAACGAAAATACTAATGGTTAAATTTGTAAATAAATATAATTCATTATGAAAACATACCAGGCTGAACTGAAAGCTGAACTTATGTCAACTCCTGGCATTAAGCAAATGGATAAACAACTAACTTATGAATACCCCGAAAAGGAAGATCAGATGGCTTTGGGTGGATCAACACAGGTATTGGGCGATTTCTTCGAATTCACCGATTACCTTAAACCTTGCAGTCGGATAATTATGAAGTACAGGCAATCAAGACAATCTGTTTCGGAAGATTTTTATTCAGGCTTACTGAGTTTATAATACTTCACAAATGCAAAAGACTACTACCCAGCTTAATTGATTCTAAACTAGCTAAATGCAATAATTTTGTTCAAAAACCTAAAAAAAAACCATATACTGGGCATAGGCCTGATCCTTTTATCCTATATTTTCTGGGGACTAATTATTCTAATCCCATTTTTTAAATTAGGATTAAAAACCTCCTCAATTGCTATCACTATCCTTTTTATTAGTTCAAATATATTTTGGTTAGGCTTATTCCTTGCAGGTAAAGAGCTGATACAAAAGTTTAAAATCTTGCATAAGATAAAAAACAGGCTCACTAAAAACCGCTGTACTGATTCCTTTAAGACATCAGGAGAATAATCCTCCTCATTTAAGAATAACCATTAGGCAATGCGGTAGCATGGTCTCCTCAGAAACAGACTAAGTACCTTCGTTGAATATGCTACATTTTAAAAATTTAAAACTGTAGCATATTCAGTATCAGTATGACTTTGAAAAAAATAAGACTAATCTTGCTTACGCAGTACAGTGGGAAAATTGCCTGTTTCGCCTTCGCTTCGAGTTTTCGTATTGAACTATGCGGATCAGGCGGAATAAGTTTATCGGTTTCTCAAAGTAAGCAATTATATATTCGGGGTTTATCTGTGTGTACATGGTAATGTCCTCCATTGTTTTGTAGAAATATCAAAGTCTATAACGTTGCCGTTATTAACACAACTTTCAGTAAAATGTTTTGTTTTTTCTTTTGTGAGCCAGGCAACATTTGGTTCCCATTTTCCTAACGCTCATTATAAAGACTTCGGTGAGTCTTTTAAAGTTATTTGATTTATTTTGCAAAGATACGGAATCAATGTTAACTGAATATTAAGGAATATGCAGAATTGAAATAACAAAATACAAGTTTCTGGACCTTAAGAGGCATCAGGATGAGAAAATGTCTGCATCTCATATCAGAAAGAATTTCTATGAATAAGTTTGCTATACCAATGCCCCGAATCTTTCACAAGTCGCTCCTGCGTTTCAAAATCCAGATGCACCAGGCCAAACCGGGGTCTGTATCCTTCGGCCCATTCGAAATTATCGGTGAAACTCCACACAAAATATCCGTTTACATTTACACCTTCACGTTTGGCCCGAAGAACCTGGTGAATATGCTTTTCAAGGAAATCAATCCTTTTTACATCATGAATCTTTCCTTCGACCACTGTATCGGGAAAGGCTGAGCCATTTTCGGTAACGACTATTTCTTTAAAACACTTGTATTTACTGAATTTCATCAGCATTTCGTAAATGGATTGTGGATAGACTTCCCAGTTCATGTCGGTGGTTTCGACATTTCGTTTATCCGCACCTATAACTTTAGCCCAGATCAAGGGTGTGAAATACGAATGAGAAATCAGTTCACGGGTATAATTCTGTACACCGATAAAATCCATATTAAATGCAAGTTTACTTTCGTCACCATCCTTGATATAGGGCTCCAGCCTTTGCAACAATTTCAGTTCATTAACCGGGTAACCTAGTCCGGCTAAAGGTTCGACAAACATCCGGTTTAAAAGAGCGTCGACACGTTGGGCAGCCATTTCGTCCCGCTCAAATCTGCCGAAAGGTTGAATATACGAACATGAAAATGTAGTTCCAACCTTTGCATCAGGAACCACTGAGCGAATTATACGTCCTCCTTCGGCCTGGCACATGGCTGCGTGATGTATAGCTGCCAGGAAATTGTTAAGTCCTTTCCGGCCCGGGAGCATGAGCACCTAAAAAATAACCGGCGCCTGTAAATACCATCGGTTCATTCAGAACCATCCAGTTTTTAACCCTGTCGCCAAAGTACCGTACACAGAGTTCCACATAATCGCCAAACCATTTTATTATTTCCCGGTTGGTCCACCCACCGCGTTTTTCGAGTTCGTGCGGTAAATCCCAATGATAGAGCGTAATCCAGGGTTCAATACCCAGTTCAAGGCAAAAATCTATAACCCGGTTGTAAAATTCAATTCCCAACGGGTTCACTTTACCTGTTCCGCTTGGTATAATGCGACTCCATGACAAGGAAAATCGAAAATTAGGAATATTCAGCTTAGCCATCAGGATGATATCATGCGTATACCGCCGATAGAAATCGCAGGCGATATTCCCGTTTTCACCCTGAAATGTTTTTCCTTTAGTGTTCGAAAAAACGTCCCAAATGGATTTGCCTTTCCCATCTGAATCCCATCCACCTTCGGTTTGATACGCAGCAGTCGACACCCCCCATTTAAAATCCGGGCCAAAATCCTTATCCTCAATTTTCATTTCTACGACTTAAATCTGAGCTATTATCTTTTTCAGGATAAGATTCCGGAACTTTTTAACTGTATACTGTTTCTCAACTGAAAGTTGCTGATCAGCAACCGAACCATGAGCAAAAAGTATTTTATTAATTATTTCTTCTGTGTTGTCAGGATAATCCACTTTTACTTTTAAATCTTTTTCGATCCAGTCTTTAATTTTATCAATGTTGTCAGGCTTCAGGCTTTTCAAAACAGGCACACCCATTTCTTTTAAAGCGACAGCATTGCAGTGTTGCTCGTACTGTCCTTTCATCGGGATAACCATCAGTTTTTTATTCATAAAAAGCGCTTCGGCCGGGGTTTCGAAACCTGCTCCGCACAGCACCCCTTCGCTCGAAGCCATGCTTTCAATAAACGCTTCGTTATTGATAGGTTGAATGGTAATATTCCTGAATCCCATTAACTGTTTATTGTGTTTTGAAAAAACCTGCCATTGGGTATCACCACATTGTTTTAAAACCTTTAAAATTCGTTTATCATCGTAGGATGGTAAGTAAACAGTATAATGGCCTTTATTTTTTATTTTGAGGTCCCTCACCTGCCGGCGAACTACAGGGGTAAAAATATTTTCGGCATAAGGTCTAAAGTGAAAACCATATTTTGCATCAGCAGGTGCATAATTTTTCAGAATAGCCTTGCCAATAATATCGGTATCCACAGGCTGGGGAGCCTTTTTATTTAAAACCGCCGCCTGGTGGCTGATGGCTATGCACTTTACATTTTTCAGTTTGCAAGCCCAGGCTGAAACAGGCTCAAAGTCGTTGATTATCAAATCATACTCCTCTACCGGCAGGCTGTTTATTTCAGTAAACAAACGTTTTATGTAATTTTTTTTATAGGTTTCAACCAGGTCAATTCCACCATTGGCGCCAAATATAAAACCCAGACCCTTAAACCTGTATTTCACAGGATAGGGTAATTCTACATCAGCCTGTGATCCGCTTATCAATAAGTCAACCTGGTGGTTTTTCTGTAAAATCGGAATTATATCCCTGGCCCTGCTTAAATGTCCGTTTCCTGTGCCCTGAATGGCATACAATATCGTCACTGGCGCATCATGTTAAATTCGTGCAGCATATTGTCAAATAGCTGATCATTGGTAAGTTCTGCAGCTTCTTCTTCCATTTCTTTCATCATTTCTTCTTTGTCGGCTTCGTTAAATCTATAAATCGTCCACTCGCCATTTACAAACTCAAGGGCTGATAAATTTTCGACCCAGTCACCTGAATTAAGATATGTTATATGACCATCGGAGTTACTTATCTCCCTGATTTCAGGGTGATGGATATGACCGCAAATCACAAAATCGTAATGATTACTTATGCCGATATCAGCTGTTATCTTTTCAAAATTGTTAATGTATGAAACTGCTGTTTTAACACTTTCCTTAATTTTCTTTGACAAAGAAAGTTTTCCCTTATTGAATATCTTTTCGGAAATAAAGTTGAAAAATCGATTGATCAGTATCAGGATATCGTATCCTACCGAGCCTAACTTTGCCAGCCACTTCGAATGCTGCATGGTTACATCAAATACATCGCCATGAAATACCCAGGCTTTTTTCCCATCAGGAAGTTTTAAAACTACTTTATTCACAATACTGAGGGAACCCATTTTCAGTCCTTCAAATTTCCGGAGCATTTCATCGTGATTCCCGGTAACATAGTAGGTTTTCACTCCTTTGCCTATCCAGTTTATCAGGTACTTAATTACCTTCATGTGACTTTTGGGCCAGTATGTTTTGCTGAATTGCCATATATCAATAATGTCGCCGTTCAAGACAACAATATGTGGTTTTATGCTTTTAAGGTAATGCAATAGTTCTTTGGCATGGCAGCCGAATGTTCCCAGGTGAATATCGGATAGTACGAGTATATCAAGCTGACGTTTTTGTTTCTTCATAATTAAATTTTAATGCTTTACAAGAGGGTAAAAATTGGCAAACAACGAAAGAAATTGCTTTGAAATAAAATTGGCTACTGCATGGCGAACCAATCTGCCGGAGTAATAAACATTCGGAATACTGTGGAAAGATTTTGTACCGGAAGGGTTAAGACTCTTTGAAGACTTATATAGAACTTTTGGTTTCATAGAAATAAGTTTCCCAAAAGTAATTGTAGCATATGAAGTAAATGTAAAAAGAATATTATCAATGTGTTACGTAGGATAAAGCTCAGGATCAAGAATGTTGAAATCCAAAAATTGCTAACCCTGAAATAGCCATTAGCTTAGTTTCTAACCTTAAAATTCCCTTAAATACAAAGATTCTAAACTATAATAAAAATCATTTCAATTATCCCGCGCTCCTTGTACGATCCAATCGTAAATGAGTTTCTGGTCTGTGGGCGAAACTTTGTTGCCTCCAAGAGGCATATAGCCACGAGCGATTACATCATACAAATCGCTATCAAGTGGTTTAAAAGGAACTACCTGTCCGTAATTTATAAGATCACTGTACTTTTCGAGAGGGAAATTAACATTATTGCTCGAAACATGGCAACCTGAATAGGCACAATACGATTTCATGATTGGAGCTATAACTTTTGTATAACTAACATCTCCAGGTGCAGGAGGCAGTATTGGATCATGCTTACATGAAACAGAGAGGAACAGTAAAAGTATGATTCTTGTAATAAAACGATTCATCTAATGAATTCAAGCAAAGTATAGGTTTTTATTGGTCAGAAGTCCGAAGTTAGAAGTCAGAAGTCGGTAATCAGAGGTCAGAAGTCAGAAGATTTTCAATAAACTCTTATATCAAAAAAAGTATCACTTTCATAAGACAATTAAAATTTTTCAACTCATTTTTCATTCATAGAATGCAAGTTAGAGTAAGCATCTATTTAGTTCTCCTGACTTCCGACTTCCGACTTCCAGCAATTTGAAATCACCAGCTAAATTAAGTCCTCAACCTCTTAATCTTAAAGAAGCTACAGAGCACTAAGCACTTGACACTGAGCATAATTGAATCTCTACAATCTTCTTAAACAGAATAACCTTATTTTTCAACACTATAATTCCGTTCACTACTTAACTTCCCTTTCTCATCCCATATTCGCCAGGTACCGGTTTTTTCACCATTTGAATAATACATTTCATAGCGAAGCGTCCCCTTTTCATCCCAGATGCGCCAGATGCCGTCCTTTTTATTGTGACGGTAATTGGCCTCAGCAATTTTGACCCCGGTTTCATCATAGGTAGTCCAAAGACCATGTTTTTGTCCTTCAAGGTAAGAGCGCTGTTCCTGAAGTTTACCATTCTCAAAGTATATTTCAGTAATTCCATCCTCAAGGCCATTGCTGATATTCTGGACCTGCTTTACATTTTTATTAGGCCAATACTCTGTATATGTTCCGGTATATAACATTCCGTTTTTGTAATAATAGCCTTCGCTGTATTCGAGTGTCTGGCTGAAAACACTGGTTATGGTCAACAGCAGTATGGACAACAATAGTAATTTTTTCATAATAGTGGGTTTATTCTTATTCAAACTAACAACATTCAAGCCATTTGGTCGCGAATGAACAAATTTATTTATTAAAATTAACAACAACACCTAACGAAATTAAACTTCCGGGTTTATATTCCAGGGTTGACTGTTCGCGGTTTACCGTGGTTCCTTCGAGATTTGTATATTTAACAAATTGTTTTTCAATAACTTTCTGATTCAGTATATCCTGGATACCTGCTTTAATCTGGATATTTTCTCCCACATTTTTGGTTATAGTCAGATCGATTACATTGCGGGGCATTTCGTACACATCAGGCGTATCAAGTCCGACCACTATAATTCTTTTCCCTATCACATTGTAAAGTAAGCTCACCATCAAACCATGATCGTTATCCTGGTAATACATTCCGAGGTTAACAATATATGGTGATTGTCCCTGCATAGGTCGTTTTGCCTCAGCTGAATAGTATTTGGTCAGTATCAAGTTTAATCTCACTTTTAATGTATGAAGCATTGGCAACCAGCATGAAATTTTTAAAGTACCTGAGAAAATTATCCATTTTCGCCAGACTTTCGAGTGATTTGCGTACTTCAAGTTCAACACCATAGTTTTTAGCTCCCAAGTGCGTTCTGGAAGGTATAATCTTTACCGCTTCCTGAATTGATTTCGATGGTTTCAATCGGTTTTTTGAAATCCTTGTAAAATACACCTAATACAAATGTTTCGCTTGGGCTTGGATAATACTCATACCTTAAATCATAATTGCTGATACTGGCATTTACAAGTTCAGGATTACCACGCACCAGCTTTTTCATTTCGAAATCGTAAAAAGCAAATGGAGCTATTTCGCGAAACTCAGGACGGTTAATGGTAAGTCCATAAGAAATGCGGGCCAGTGATTTTTCAGTAAATTTATAGCTCAGGTTTGCCGATGGAAAAAAATCAGTTTTATCAATAATAATATTCACTTCCTGGCTGGCGTTGTCGCTTGAATAACTGTGCATCTCCTGGTCGTTTTTCTCCATTCGAACACCTGTATACAAATTCAGTTTGGATGTAAAAGGCAGGTTAGCGGCCAGGTATGCTGCCAGGAGATCGTTAGAAGCAGTATAGGAATCACTTTTATTGGTAGTTTCATCCAGCTTAATACCGGTGGTGGTATTGATATTGGTATCGGCAAAAATCACATCAACCGGCTCGTAAGGCAGTCCCCAGTTGAATTTGGAAGTATTTGAAATTGCATAGCCTATAAGTCGTGCATTAAAATCACGGTTTTTCTTTTCCAGATACATTCCGGCTTTCAGCTCAGGTTTGAAATTCCCAAAAGTAAATGTATTTGTAAAGTTAAAGTTTCCGTTGTAAATATGTTCTTTCAGGTCCTGGTATACACGTCCGGATAATTCAGGAGAAGCAGAGAATGAAAAATTAACTCCATACTGTCCATAATATTGATTATCCGGATCTTCGACCAACGTACTTGAAAGTCGTTTCAAGTCTGGCTGGTATTTGTCGGCATAGGAATATCCTAAAGTCCAGTCGAAATGGGTTTGGTTATTCCTGAAGTTGTGATCCCCCGCCAATTGTCCTGAATATGTATTCCTGCTGCTAAAACTTAACTCTTCGGAGCGGATGGATAGCCCTCCGTAGTTGTCGCGCCCGCTGCGATCGATTACCTGGGTGTAGCCCTGGTGGTTATAGAGGTTGCGGAATTCAATTTTCTGGTTTTTGCCAAAAACAAATAACCAGTTGCTCAAAGCCCCGATTTTGGCAGTAGCCTTATTACGAACATCATTAAAATAGTAATTGGTATCCGACCTGTCTTTTACTGTATCATATTGCTGGTAATCGGCTCGAAATACCTCATTAACATCCTGGGTATAACTGTAGGTTAAACTGTTGATAGTTCCAACCGAAACTTTGTTTATCAGGAAACGGCGGCTGAGCCCAAACTGGAAACGCTGATCCGGAATGGCTGTACTTAATGCCGGCGTCCACACTTTGTCCAACTCTCTTCCAAGACGTTGAATTTCGTTTTTATCCGTTACTTCGTTAAGATGTGAGGGAAAGTCTGCAGGCAAAGCCCTGCTCCCATCATCGAATCCCAACCATTCGTATTTGCTCATTCGGTAATTACTGAAATCCTTAAAAGTAACTCCGGGTCTGTATGAAGTGGAATATGCTATGGAAAAACTGTTTTTATCCGCATTGTTTTTTGTAAAAATTTTGATGGCCGCTCCTGAGAAATCAGCAGGCAGATCAGGTGCCGGGCTTTTAAATACCAAAATATTTTCGAGCATCGAACTGGGAATTACATCAAATGAGAAAGCTCTCACATCGGCTTCCGAACTGGGAGTAGATGCATTGTTAAGCCAAACCGTATTATAACGCTGGCTCAATCCCCTGACCATAACGAACCTGTCGTCCATTATGGTTATTCCCGGCACACGCCTGATAACTTCCGAAGCATCGCGGTCCTGCGAACGGTTAATTTGTTGGCTGGATATACCGCTTACCACCAGGTTGCTCATTTTCAGCGACGAGAGCATGGATATTTCACTACCTCCTGTTTTGCTTTTGGCTGAAATCACAACCCCTTCAAGGGCGACGCTGTTCCCTTCCAGGTCAACATTAAGCTCAAGCATTTCATTTTTAACGAACTTAATCTTTTCTAAAATTTGTGTCTTGTAAGATATGTAGGACACAACAAGATTGTAACTTCCGGGAGCTAATCCTGTAATTGAATAATTTCCATCAAGGTCGGTGGTTGATCCTGTTGTAGTTCCTTGTATTACTATAGTTGCCCCTACCAATGTTTCCTTAGTGGTTTTATCCGATATCACTCCTTTAATCCCTGTCTGTTGTGCTAATGCAGTTGTAGCAAAGAATAACAGCCATAATATTAAGTATTTGTTTTGCATCTATTTCAATATTTTATTCTTAATAATTGACTGCAAAATTCCAATCTTACTATTAACTAAATGTTAAAATAGTATTATCATTTATAAACGGGGTATTAATGCAGCAAACGCTTGTCATTTATACAAAAAGAGAGAAATACGAACAATTTACCCAATAACAATTTGATTCAATTTCAATAATACTTGCTTAACACATTCATAAAACCGGCGCACTACTTTTGCATCAAATCAAATTCTAAAAAACATGAAAAAATTATTACTTTTAAATTTTATGCTGATTTGCCTGGCAGTGGCCGGCTTCAGCCAGAACACAATTAACGATCCGTTTTTTGAACAGGTTCCTTATCGTGGTGCTTTCGGCACTACTAACGATTGGACAGCAGGTTGGGCTAACTGGGATTGTCAGAACACAGTATATGGCACTCCAAATGTAACAGTTGAAGGAGAATTAATTACCAATACAACCTGGACAGCTGATAAAATATACCTTATTAAAGGTTTCTATTATGTACGCGATGGTGCAACCTTAACCATTGAACCGGGAACGGTTATTCGTGGTGACAAAGACACCAAAGGTTCCCTGATCATTGAACGTGGTGCAAAGCTTATGGCCGAAGGTACAATAGATAAGCCAATTGTATTTACTTCAAATTTTACTCCCGGTAATCGTGGATATGGCGATTGGGGTGGTGTTATCCTTTGTGGCAAAGCATTAATAAATCCTGCCGGCGGAACAGCAATCATCGAAGGTGGTCCTACTTCTGAATATGGCGGCACTGATGATAACGATAAAAGCGGCAGCCTGAAATTTGTACGTATCGAATTCCCGGGTATTCCTTTCGTTCCGGACAAAGAAATTAACGGACTTACTTTTGGTGGCGTTGGTAAAGGCACCCAGATTGATTATATTCAGGTATCATACAGCGGTGACGACTCATACGAATGGTTCGGCGGAGTGGTTAATTGCAAGCACCTTATTGCTTACCGTGGATGGGATGATGACTTCGATACCGATTTTGGTTTTTCGGGAATGATGCAATTCTGTTTATCCTTGCGTGATAAGGATATAGCTGATCCGGGTTCAGGATCAAATGGTTTCGAATCGGATAATGATGCCACAGGCTCAACAAACACTCCTGTAACCAGTGTTATTATGGCTAACATGTCAGTTTTTGGTCCTAAATACGACCTTACAACTGTAATAAACGCAAACTTCAAACGAGCCATGCACCTTCGTCGTAACACCAGGCTTAGCACCTTTAATTCCATATTTTCAGGCTGGCCAACAGGTTTATTTATTGATGGTACTGCTGCTCAGGGCAATGCTACCAACGGAGATATGAAAATCCAACGTTGTGTGATGTCAGGGATGGGTTCATTCTTTGCCAGCTCTTTCGAACGCGGTTTCTTTATGACACAAACTTTTGGAAATGATACCCTGGCTACCAATGATTTATTGATGGTTGAAGATCCATTCAACCTGGCTCAGCCTAACTTCCTTCTGAAACCTGAATCAGAACTAAAATCAGGTTCCATATGGCCACAAACCGGATTGAAAGAAAATTCTAAAGCTTTTTCGGCTGGAATATATCCAAATCCCGTTTCGAAAGATGCAACCATCAGTCTATACCTGGAAAAATCAAATAATGTCACAATTTCGTTGTTTGATATGATAGGGCACAAAGTAGCTTCTATTGCCCAGAATCATTTTCCGGCAGGTAAAAATGAAATTAAATACGATGCATCAGAACTTCCAAAAGGTATGTATTTCGTACGGATAAGTGATGGAAAAAACAGTAGCTCAATGAAAATGATAGTTAAGTAATTTTATTGCTATTCTTATTTTTATACTAAAACCGCCTCAACCTGGGGCGGTTTTTTTGTTACTCTTATTTATGGAAATCAGAATTCTAACCATCTTTAATGCCAACAAAATATGTTGTTTACAAGCTAACAGGCAAGTAGCTAAATTAGGTGTTCATAACAATTAATTAACCTTCTTAACATTTAATTCGGCTTCAAACAAATTATAAATATCTGATTTCCTGCATATTAATATCCAGACTAATAGTGCTTAACAATTTAATAATATTACGATAACAATATGGTTATCATTTAATAAGTCCTTTGCATCGAAAAACAACTCAAACAACCATATGAAAAGATTATTTATCACATTTGTAGCTTTTGCAGCAGTCTCTCTGTTATATATCCGACAGGCAAATGCACAACAGTCCGGCAATGACAGCCTGATTTCAGCCCTTCAGGTTGATGCGGAAAATTCCAAAACCGCTATTGAACTGATAAACCGGCTTAAAATATCCGGATATATCCAGGCTCAATGGCAATTGGCCGATACCGCAGGTGCAGTTACACCGTATTCAGGCGGAGCTTTTCCAATTGCATCCGATAATCGTTTTGCCGTTCGTCGCGGAAGAATAAAATTTGCTTACGAAAATGAACATTCAAAATTTGTTCTTCAACTTGATGCTACCGAAAAAGGAGTTGCTGTGAAAGATGCTTACTTATCAGTTAAAGAACCATGGGCTGAATTTGTTACACTTACTGCCGGAATTTTTAACAGGCCGTTTGGTTACGAAATAACCTATTCATCAAGTTTACGCGAAAGCCCTGAACGTGCTCGTATTTTCCAGAATCTTTTTCCAGGCGAACGCGACCTGGGTGCAATGATCACTCTGCAGCAAAAAAAAGGTTCCAGGTTCGACTGGATTAAATTAGATGCCGGAATTTTTAATGGAAATGGCGTAAACTCAGAATTTGATTCAAAAAAAGACTTTATAGGTCATCTCTACTTCACCAAAGGGAATTCAGCTGAAACTTTTAAATATGGAGGAGGTATTTCATATTATAATGGAAATGTATTCCAGGGAACAAAATATGTTTACACTCCCGGTGAAGTTATTGACGTTACACAGCCAGGCCTGGTGGATTCAACCGCATCTAATAAAAACGGTTTCGCAAAACGTCAATATCTTGGATTTGATGCACAGTTCAGCATTGTATCACAAATTGGTATTACCAGCATCCGTGCTGAGTACATTACAGGGCAGCAACCTGGAGCAAAAAATGTAAACGCCAGCATATCTACAGGTTCACTCATTAATTATGACACTTATAAGAGAAATGTTAGTGGCGGGTATATTTATCTCATTCAGGGAATTGGACAAACCAAAAACCAATTGGTTCTAAAATACGACTGGCTCGACCCTAATACCAAAGTCAGTGGAACGGATATTGTTGCAAAATCAAGTGCAGGCTATAATACCGGTCTTGGCTTAGCTGATATAAAATACACAACAGTGGGCATTGGATGGAACTACCGTTTTAATTCGCAGGTGAAATTAACGGCCTATTACGAATTTGTTAAAAATGAAAAAACCGGTCTATCCCCGGTAGGATTAAACAGAACGCTGGATACTTCCAATGACTTGAAAGACAATGTTTTCACCTTACGTGTTCAGTATAAATTCTAATTATCGATGCATTTAACGATTAATAATAACAATTAAACAAAAAAGGAAAATGAAAAAGTTAATTCTTATACTAGTAGTGCTGGTAGCAGTTGGCCAGGTAAACGCTCAAAAGCTGAAAATTAAAGGTAGTGACACTGTGCTTCCACTAACACAGCAGGAAGCTGAACAGTACATGAAGAAGAACTCAGGTGCTGCAATTATGGTTACAGGTGGCGGATCAGGCGTTGGAATAGCAGCACTGCTTAATGGAACCACAGATATTGCGCAGGCATCCAGAAGTCTGAAACTTGATGAGAAAATTAAATTACAGGATGGAGGAAAAGCATTTAAGGAAACCATTATTGCTTACGATGCACTTGCCATTATTGTGAACCCGGGAAATAAGGTTTCACAACTTACCCGTGAACAACTTGAAGGTATTTTCACAGGTAAAATTACAAACTGGAAAGAAGTTGGCGGTGATGACATGAAAATGGTGGTTTACTCGCGCGAAACCAGTTCAGGCACTTATGAATTCATTAAGGAGCATGTGCTGAAAGGAAAAAACTTTACTCCATCCGCACTTCTTATGCCTGCAACCGGAGCAATCGTACAGAGTGTAAGCCAGACTAAAGGTGCAATAGGATATATTGGTTTAGCTTACCTCGAAAGCAGTGTAAAAGGCCTGAAAGTTTCTTTTGATAAAGGAAAAACTTATATAGGACCATCAGTTGAAACAGCTAAGAACAAGACCTATCCAATAACACGGCCTCTGTATTATTACTACCTGAAATCAGTTGAAACATTGGTAAGTCCGTATGTGAACTTTGTACTTTCACCTGCTGGACAACAATTGGTGACAAAAACAGGATATGTGCCAATTAAGTAAATATTCCTGAATTTTATTTTAAATTGATTTTTACCTCCGTGATAACGAGTTGTTATCACGGTATTTTTTTGGCTTTCATGTACAGTTTCATTTAAACTGTTTATAAAAGAAATGCTTTCTATTGTGATTTTTTATTTATTCAACCCCTGTGTGAGTTTCAGTCCCGGGTAAGGATCTTCATAAGTTGATTATGAAAATCATATTATGGATACAGAATACCCTTACATTACCTCATCTTACTCTGTCCAAAGTATGGGTTATCAGGAATATCGAATCATACTAAATTCAATAAAAATGAACACTTATTTTCTGAAATATCTGATCTGAAATAGTTACTAACACTTTAATATTCAGAAATTAAGCCATGGTCCGGAAAAAAGGCTTAACAATTATTTAATATTGGAGTAATTAGTACTTAATATAGGGGTCGTTACTTTACATAAAATTAACATACGTTATAAAGACATTAATTTATGAAAAAATCAATCATCGTGCTGTTCACATTACTTGCTGCAAATCAATTATTTGCGCAAAATCTTAAGATTAAAGGAAGTGATACAGTCCTGCCACTTACACAGACCGAAGCAGAACAATATATGAAGCAAAACAAAAGCGCTGCTATTATGGTAACCGGGGGAGGTTCAGGGGTTGGACTGGCAGCACTCGAAAACGGAACTACAGATATTGCCCAGGCATCGCGCAGTTTAAAACTGGATGAAAAATTAAAACTCAGAGATAAAGGGAAACCCTATAAAGAAATAATTATAGCCTATGATGCTTTGGCCGTTATTGTGAATCCTTCGAATAAAGTTTCACAACTTACCCGGGAACAACTGGAAGGCATTTACACCGGCAAAATCACAAACTGGAAACAAGTTGGCGGAGCAGATCAGAAAATCGTTGTTTATTCGCGTGAAACAAGTTCAGGTACATACGAATTTTTCAAAGAACATGTTCTTGGTAACAAAAACTATGCATCTTCAGCCTTGCTTATGCCGGCAACAGGAGCAGTTGTTCAGAGTGTAAGCCAAACCAAAGGTGCTATCGGATATGTTGGACTAGCCTACCTCGAGAAAAGCATAAAATCAATTAAGGTTTCTTATGATCAAGGGAAAACGTATATTGCTCCTTCGATAGCAGCAGCTAAAAATAAATCATACCCTATCAGTCGTCCGCTATATTATTATTACCTCACCTCAGTCGAAAAAACAGTAAGTCCTTTTATTAAATTTGTACTTTCACCTGCAGGACAGCAACTGGTATTGAAAACTGGATATGTTCCATTGAATTAACAAAATAAAATCGCAAAAGGTAATCCCTGTTTCACTTCTATACATACTATAATAATTCGGAAACTCTGAGAATTAATGACTAAAGGAAGAAGAATATACGAAAAAATTGTGACCGGCATACTGTTCTCCAGCAGCACCATCACGAGCCTTGCAGTTATCCTCATTGTAGTTTTCCTTTTCAAGGAAGGCATCGGGCTTTTTAATCACACACCTACAGGTAAAAACTATGTTATTGCTGTAAGCCCGGTAAATCCTATACCTATTATCACCTCCAATGAACTGGCTGATATCTTTAACCAAGACATTACAAACTGGAAACAACTCGGTGGGCATAACGACAGCATAATACGTTTAACAATCAATGACCTGGCCAGTGTTTTCACTGAAGAAGAACTCGGTCCTGATTTAGAATTTCTTCCGGCAAAAGTTAATGAATATGTAAAAGCTAACCCTGGAGTTATTTTATATCTGTCGAAGAGCCAGTTACCCGCAAATTTTGCAGGACGAATTATTCCGGTAAAAAAAATCACCATTAAAGATTTTATTTTCGGTAAACATTGGTATCCAACCACCGAACCCATTCCTCAGTTTGGAATATGGCCAATGATTGCCGGTACATTAATGGTAACACTGGGCGCTATTTTATTTGCTTTGCCTTTTGGAATGGCAACAGCTGTTTTCATGTCGGAAGTAGCCGATATCCGATTGCGTAATATATTAAAGCCGGTTGTTGAACTTTTAGCCGGCATCCCTTCGGTTGTTTACGGATTCTTCGGACTTGTTGTTCTGGTTCCCCTGATACAGCAATTGTTCAAGCTCGATGTCGGGGAAACTGTACTTGCCGGAAGCATAGTACTTGGAATTATGGCTCTGCCAACCATAGTAACTGTTGCCGAAGACTCACTTCGAACAACACCACGGGCATTAAAAGAAGCAAGCCTCGCACTGGGGGCCTCGGAATGGCAGACCCTGGTAAGAGTTGTTATACCTTATGCGAAATCAGGTATTTCGACGGCAGTAATATTGGGAATTGGCCGTGCAATTGGTGAAACCATGGCCGTTTTGATGGTAACCGGTAACTCATCAAATGTACCAACTTCGTTCCTTCAACCAGCACGTACCATACCTGCAACCATTGCAGCCGAACTTGGCGAAACACCTTATGGTGGGTTGCACTTCAGCGCCTTGTTTGCCCTTGCTATCGTCCTTTTCCTTTTTACCATAATCATTAATCTTACCGTAGAAATAATAAAGAACCGTAGCAGGAGAGCATAAAAAAAGTGAAAAACGAATAGTGAATAACGAAAAGTGGATAGTGAATAACGAATAGTGACAACCAAATGACAACTCAAATAACCCGTTTAACTATCACTTCTTGTCAACAACAATTGAATGACCATTGAATGACACTCAACCAACTCACAGCTCTCAATAACTCAACCCTCAACAATTGAATGACCATCGAATGACAATTAAACATTAACAATTAACCTCTTATCCCTGCCGTGAATTTAAAACAAATAAAACAAAGAATTGCATTCTCCATTTTCGGAACAATGAGTTTCATAGTGGTAGCCATTTTGGTTTTCATTCTGGGATTTATAGTTGTCAGAGGAATCGGCGTTATAAGTTGGGAGTTTCTGACAGCCATGCCTAAGGATGGGATGACGGGAGGAGGAATATTTCCGGCTATAGTAGGAACCGGATGCCTGGTATTGGGAAGTATGATATTTGCATTCCCTGTTGGAGTACTTTCCGGTATCTACATCAACGAATATCTAACTGAAAACTGGCTGAAGAAAATCATACGTATGATGACCAATAACCTGGCTGGTGTGCCTTCCATTGTATTCGGCTTATTCGGCATGGCATTGTTCGTCAACTATCTCAAATTCGGCGATTCCATCCTTGCCGGTTCTTTAACATTAGGATTGCTGGCTTTACCTGTTGTAATCCGCCTGACCGAAGAAGCATTAAGAAGTGTTGACGATAGTCTTCGTTTAGGAAGTTATGCACTCGGAGCTTCTAAAATACAAACAATACAAAAAGTGGTTCTGCCGGTTGCCTTCCCAAATATTATGACAGGTCTGATTCTTTCAATCGGAAGAGTATCAGGCGAAACAGCCCCGATCCTGTTCACGGTGGCGGCTTATTTCCTTCCAAGGCTACCACACAGTATTAGCGACCAGGTAATGGCTTTGCCGTATCACCTTTATGTACTTGCAACCAGTGGAACAAACATGAAAGAATCCAGGCCAATGGCTTACGGTACGGCATTGGTTCTTGTTTCAATTGTACTAATAATAAATGTTACTGCCAGCCTCATACGCCGACGGATACAGAAAAAAGTTAAAATGAACTAGAAAAACTAAAAGCCAGAAAATATATCATTGAACTGTTGAACCCCTAATCCCAAATTCCTAAAGCCTAAAGCCTAAATATAATATGATACAAGCAGAAGCAAAAAATGTAAATGTCTGGTATGATGATTTTCAAGCACTGAAAGATATCAGCATGACATTTGAACCCAACACGGTTACAGCATTAATTGGTCCATCAGGATGCGGGAAATCTACATTTTTGCGCCTTTTCAACAGGATGAATGACCTGATACCCCAATTCAGAGTTGAAGGATTGGTTACAGTAAACGGCCAGAATATTTACTCTAAAGAAATAAGGCTCGATGAAATGCGGAAAAGAGTTGGAATGGTATTTCAGAAACCAAATCCATTTCCAAAATCAATTTACGAAAATGTAGCTTATGGATTAAGGGTAAATGGTCAGAATAATAAAAAAGAAGTTGAAGAAACTGTTGAACGCTCCTTAAAGCAGGCTGCCTTATGGGATGAAGTGAAAGATTCGTTGAAAAAATCAGCCATGGAATTATCAGGCGGACAGCAACAGCGACTCTGTATTGCACGTGCACTTGCAGTGCAACCCAAGCTGATCCTTATGGATGAACCTGCTTCTGCTCTCGACCCGATATCAACCAATCATATTGAAGAACTTATTTTTGAACTCAAGAAGGATTATACCATTATTATAGTAACTCATAATCTTCAGCAGGCTGGTCGTATCAGCGACTCAACAGCTTTCTTTTACCTGGGTGAGTTGATAGAGTATAATCTGACAAAAAAGATTTTCCTTAATCCTGATCACGAACGCACTCAAAATTATATAACCGGACGTTTTGGTTAATAAATTTCGGATGTTTGATTTCGGATTTCGGATTTCAAAATGTAAAATTCAAATTCACACGTTCCTGATCCTTACATTCTCTCAATTAAATTACCACATTGTCACATTATAACATTATCACATTCCCTAAAACCTAAACCCTAATAAAAATGACTGTAATAGATAACAATATTCAGCAGATAAGAACCAATCTCATTCTTATGTGGACATTGGTTATAAATCAGATGGAAAAAGCCAGGCTTTCACTCATTAACGGAGATAAAAACCTTGCCCGTGAAGTTCGTATGAATGAAAAACGTGTTGATGCTTTTGAACTGAAGCTTGATATGGACAGCGAAAATGTGCTTATGCTCAAAAACCCTGTAGCCATTGATCTTCGCTTTATATTATCAGTTCTCAAAATTAACTATAACCTCGAACGTATCGGTGATTATGCAAATGCAATTGCTAAAGTAGCTGAACATTCAACAGGACCGATGCCCGAAGATATTCTGCAAGCTACCCATCTGCCGGAAATGTTTTTTACAGCACAATCCATGTTAAAGGAATCCCTGAATGCTTTCGAACAAGGCGACAGAAACCAGGTAAATGTTTTATTTGGCATGGACGAAAAACTCGATAAGACCAACAATAACGCAAACAATATCATTAGCCAGCTCATTAAGGAAAAGCCAGCTGACATTATGCTTATATTAGAGGCACTTTCTATTATCCGTAAGCTTGAGCGAACTGGCGATCATATCCTGAATGTGGCAGAAGAACTTATCTTCTACTTTGATGCTGATGTGGTAAAGCACAGCAAACTGCAGAAAAAACAGGAATAATCCTAAATTGGCTCTGAATGATTTGCTTTGAAACTCTTTTTAATACAAAATTCTGTACTTACTAAAAAAGTATAACATCTAATCCTGAAAAATATTCAATGGATAAATCTAAATATACCATACTCCTTGTTGATGACGAGGAAGATATTCTCGACTTTGTAGGTTATAACCTAAGGAAAGAAGGTTTTAAAGTTGTTACATCCCTGAATGGACGCGATGCACTTAAACTGGCCAAAGCCGATGTCCCTCATTTGATATTGCTAGATCTGATGATGCCGGAAATGGATGGAATCGAAACCTGCCAGGAACTGAAACGCTTTCCTGAATTAAAAGACACCATTATTGTTTTCTTTACTGCCCGAAGCGAAGATTTCACTCAGATACTCGGATTGGATGCCGGTGCCGACGATTATATAACAAAGCCAATAAAACCCTCTGTTCTGATTAGCAAAGTAAATTCTCTTCTCCGACGTATTTCTGTTCATACAGAAGAATCTCATATTTTCCAGGCAGGTGACATTACTATTGACCGGGAGAAATACCTGATTATGATTGAAGGCACTGAGATTCAACTTGCCCGCAAGGAATTTGAACTCCTGAGTATCCTGGCCTCAAAACCCGGAAAGGTATTTACCCGTGAAGATATCCTGATGCGTGTTTGGGACGATGACGTGGTAGTTGGTGAACGTACTATCGATGTTCATATTCGCAAAATACGTGAGAAAACCGGAACCGATCATATCAAAACAATTAAAGGAGTTGGGTATAAGTTTGACCCTAGATAATTTAAATTTACGATTGACAAATGACGAGGTACAAATCAGCCTTTTTACAGATTTAATCATAAATCGTAAATCGTAAATCGTAAATCGTAAATCACTATCCCCTAATCCCAAAAACCTAACCCCCAAACCCTTTCATACCAATGGCTGAAACCACCCCGAAACGATTAGCATTTACACTGGCAATCATGCTCTCGCTGATGGCGGTATTTATATTTGTAATGTTTGAGGTAATTGACATTAAACAGCATTACTGGTTGTTGATAGTTGGTACTTTTTTACTTCTTCTCATCATACAGTACCTGATATTGAGGTATGCGCTTGAAAAATTTATTTACGAGCGCATAAAGCTGGTTTACAAAGCAATACATAAGCAAAAGCTGAATAAAGACGACAAAAAAGAACAGATTACCAGCATCCATGGCGATATTATCGGAAAAGTAAATGAAGAAGTTGAAAACTGGGCCAACGACCGCAAAGAAGAAATTGATGAACTAAAAAAGATGGAAGTGTACCGCAGGGAATTCCTCGGAAATGTATCGCATGAACTCAAAACCCCGCTTTTTAATCTGCAAGGTTTTGTGCTAACCCTAATGGATGGTGGCATTCATGATCCGAAGATAAACCTTGACTTCCTGGAGAAATCGCAGAAAAATATTGAACGGATGATCACCATTGTTGAAGATCTGGAAGTTATTTCACGCCTCGAAACTGGTGAAGCCACTCCTTTACTGTCAAATTTCTCTATTACCATGCTGGTGAGAGAAGTTATGGAATTTCTTGAGCCCAAAGCCACTGAACGCAAAATTAAATTGCTCTTTGCAGCCGAATATAACGATACCATGATTGTTCGTGCTGATAAGGAAAAAATACGGACAGTACTCACCAATCTTATTCTGAATTCAATAAAGTACGGCAATTCAGGCGGTCGAACAAAAATCAGTTTTTATGATATGGACGAAAACTACCTGATCGAAATTTCAGATAACGGAGCAGGTATTGAAGAAAAACATATTTCACGGCTTTTCGAACGCTTTTATCGCGTCGATAAGCACCGTTCACGGGCCGAAGGCGGTTCAGGACTTGGATTGGCCATTGTGAAACATATTATCGAAGCCCACGATCAAACCATTAATGTCCGGAGCGCCCCAGGTGTAGGCTCTACTTTCTCCTTTACACTAAAGAAAGTTTAAACTCGCAATTCAGGTTGCAGATCAAGTAAGGCACTTGGTATGCAAAAATAGCCTATACACCGATTTTAACATATTTTTAATATTTTTATTATTCACCTGCAAATATTTCGCCGTTACTTTGATTGTTGCATTCAATATTTAGAACTTACATTCAAAGTGATATTTTCATGAAATACAAGTACCTTCTACCTCTTTTATTCATTGCGTTTTTCAGCAGTTTTGTACAAGCCCAAAATCCATCCCGTACATCAATTAAAGCTAGTTTACAGGACACATTGCATGAAGCCGTTCCGTTTGCCACTGTTATGTTGCTAAACCCGGGCGATTCGTCATTGGTAAATTTTACTACTAGTAATGATAAAGGAGAGTTTACATTTGCTAATGTAAAAAACAGCAACTATTTGCTTAAAGTTCAGCATATGAGCTATTTGCCAGTGCAAATAATGGTCAAGCCTTCTCCCACTTCAATTAATGATCTGCAGGTTGTTGAAATGAAACCTATCTCGCAGTTACTGATGGAGGTTGTAATCCGGGCCGCAAAAGCGCCGTTACGGATTCGCGGCGATACAGTTGAATATGATGCCAGCACGTTTAAAGTTCCCCCTGGATCAACTGTTGAAGATCTGCTGCGCCGCTTACCAGGAATAGATGTGGATGCCGATGGAAATATCAGTACACAAGGTAAGGACGTAACCCGAATGTATGTGGATGGAAAAACTTTTTTTGGCGACGACCCGAAAAGTGTCACCAAAAACCTGGGAGCTGAAGCCATTTCGAAAGTGCAGGTTTATAACGAAAAATCTGAACAGTCGAAACTTACCGGCGTGGACGATGGTTCACAGGAAAAGACCATGAACCTCGAATTGAAAGAAGAATTTAAAAAAGGATCATTTGGTAAAGCAACTATTGCTGCCGGAACTGAAAGCAGGTGGGCTGGCCGTGCCAACTACAACCGTTTTAATGATAAATCACAACTTTCGTTTATCGGATACGGCAATAATATTAATCAAACTGGTGTAAACTGGGAAGATTACGGCGAATTTAAAGGCAATAACGCTTTCAGTAACTTTGATAACGGCGACTTCGGTTTTAACCGGAGCGGAGGTCATATGTTTTATTTTAGCAGCGAGGATTCACCTGTAAGCAACTATGATGGGAAAGGTTTAACTGAAAATTACGGAGCCGGAACCAATTTTAATTACGATAATAAAAAGACCAAATTTAACTCCAGTTATTTTTATAATCAGACTCAACTTGATTTTGAACAGAAAAATTACCAGGAAACATATATTGACGAACAAAATGCTTTTGCCCAGTATGACACGCTGGTAAACTCCGATTTTCGCTCGAGCCACAGCATTGCCACACGCTTTGAGCAGGAATTTGATTCTACTAATAAACTGATCATTAAAGCTAATTTCAGGTTCTCAACTAACAGTAATCATAAAACAAACAATCAGCTTTTCAGCGACTATAATTTAGAACCTTACAATACGCTAAACCTTGATAACAGTACTGATTTGTCTACGTATAAAATTACTTCTGCCGCCATATACAGGCATCTGTTCAAAAAGAAAGGACGATCATTTGCCTTTAGCGGAGGTTATAACAGTAATTTCAGCGATGGAACAGAGAATTATAACTCAATCAATAAATTTTTCGAAGCCACCACTCCAACTGAGCAGATCAGGCAAATGATCAATACCAACAAAAACGTTAATGAACTAAAATCAAGCGCCTTATATACGGAACCTTTATCAAAGAGAGTGTTCCTCGAATTCTTTTACAACTTTAGTCAGTTAACCAATAAAAGTAACCGACAAGCATATCCGTTTGACTCCGAAGAACGGATTGACAGCCTGAGTACATACTACGATCAGGTGACCATGTATAACCGCCTGGGATCTGTGCTCAGGTATTCGTACAATGGTTTGAATGCTTCTGTTGGCGTGGCAGAACAACAGTTAAAACTTACAGGACTGTACGCACTCGACCAGGGTCTTCCATGGAACAATCAAAAGGTTACAAAATCGTACCCGAACTTTACCCCTAATGTGAATGTAAATTATGAATTCAAGAACAATATGCGCCTGGATCTGGGATATTCAAATGACATTTCGGCTCCTGACTTCAATGATCTGCAACCGATAAAAAACACGAGTAATCCAGCCTACCAGGTAGTCGGCAATCCTGATCTGATACCCGAAAATGCACATAATGTTGAATTTGGAGTTCATTACTGGAACCCTTCTTCATTTTCGAGTATTGGAGTTAATGTAAATTATGGATTAACCAAAAATCCAATTGTATATAGCCAAAGCACTCGCTTCGATCCGGAAAAAGGTATGATTACCACTTCGACTCCCGAAAACATGAGTCAGGGTACAAACATGGGTTCATGGTTATGGTCGAGTATTCCGATTATTAAAACCAAATTAACAATCGACCTCAATGGAGGCGCAAACATGTCAAATACTCCGACGCGTATCAATGATACTATCGATGAAATAAAATCGCAGAACTATAATTTAGGAAGCAACATTAATCTTACTGCCAGCACTAAGCTGGTGCTCTCAGTAGGCGGCAGCGGCGGTTTCAGCAAAATCAGGTATAAGAATAGTGTGGAAAATAACCAGGATTATTACAATTATGTACTTCGTTCTTCAGTGAAATGGCAATTTATTACGCGGATGTTTTTCGAAAGTAACTTTAATTACTCCGTTTATAAAAATGAAAGCTTTGGTTTCGACCAGTCGATCCCATTATGGAATGCTTCGGTACGCAGGATTATGGGTAAGAAGAACAAATTTGAAATGCGTTTGGCAGCCTTTGATATTTTCAATAAGAACGTTAATATTAATCAGTATGCATTTAAAAACATTGTAGGAACTAGTAAAACAAACACCCTGGCACGCTATTTCATGCTTAGTGTCACCTATAATATGAAAGGTTTTGAGAATAAAATACAGAAAAATCGTTTCATGTAAGTAATAGTTTTGTAACTATAGTAACGATTAATCATTTTACCTTCAGCCTGGATCAAACCGCATAAAATCACATCTAATGAAAAAAAATATTCCTGTATATATACTAGCCTTTGTAGTTATTCTGAGTTTTCAAACCGTTGAAGTAACAGCCCAAAAGCTGGAAGGAACTATAAGATACCTGCGTACTCAGAACTGGGCTAAAATGATGGCCTCAGTTGATTATATCAGCAAGCAACAGCGCGACCGCAGTATGTATATGTGGGGAACGCGTTCGGAGTGGAAAACCTATACTCTTCTCTATTTTAATTCTAATGAATCGAAATACGAAAATTCAGAAGAAGAGGCTGAACCAGGAAATGAAGGCTGGAGTAACCGCAAGGAAACCTTTTTTATGAAACGTAATTTCAAAGACAAAACACTTTATGACGGTATAACTCTGATGAGTAAAACATATCTCATTCAGGATTCGATTGTTCCGCCAGCCTGGAAAATAATGAATGACATGAAAGAAGTTGCCGGTCATATTTGTATGAATGCTTCGTTAAACGACACACTTCGTAAACAAAATACAGTTGTTTGGTTTGCTTTGGATATGCCTGTGAGTGCCGGTCCCGATCGTTTTACCGGGCTTCCCGGCATTATACTGGAGGTTGATGTAAATAATGGCGCCCTTGTTATAACTGCCGATAAAATAGATCTCAAACCTTTGACTACCGAGTTGGATATTTCTGCAAAAATTAAAGGTAAAAAAATTAACATGGCTGAATATACACAACTGATTGAAAAGCAGATTAATGAACGCAAAGCTGCCGAGGAACCCTGGTTTTGGGGGATAAGCTATTAGTTTTCTGTGTAGAAATCAGTGATTTATAATATTGGCACTATACTTTAAAAAGAGTTTATTCGTTTGATTTCCAGTATTAATTCTTACTATGAATATGAAAGCTTCAAATTATTTAGCATTAGTTTTTGCTATCATTATCCTAGCTGCTTGCAATAATCAACAAAAGAAACAGGATGATACATCAATTACAGGAATATGGCAAAATACAACCAATTCAATTGCTGCTATTGAATTTACCACTGATGGAGCTTATTACCTGAGAATGCATGGGGAACGTCTTTTGGATAGCGATTCAACGATAACAAAATATAGCTATGATCCATCATCGGAAGAAAATAACCTGATAATTTATGGCAATTCGAAAGCCAATAATACGCAAGCCAAACTGGTAATAATTAGTCCTGAGCGGATAAAAATTTCATTGATCCACCAGGACACTATTGTTTCCGAAGCAGAATTTACCAAAGTGAAACCAGAATAAAACGTGTAATTTGGGTTTAATGTTAATAATGTTATACTGAAAAAGGATCATTTTCAGCTTTCCGATTATACTTTTTATCTGGCAGCATTTAATAAAACACAATAAATATGAAGTTTGAATGTTATACTAAAGCAATTTGTGAATACTTTTGTAAATAGAAACATTTTCGTAAATAGAAATCACTACCTATATCATATGAAGAAATTAGCAGCACTTCTGGCAACTATTGTAATTCTAACGATTCTGCTTTCTTCTTGTGGCTCATCAGAAAAATGCGCTGCTTATGGAGAATACAAAGATTATCGTGTTGAGACAAAATAGTACATTCGGTTTCTGGCATAAATTGTTCATCCTTCAAAATGAAACCATTTCGTCGCTTAGTTGTTTATTTTAGAAAGGCACAAACTATGCGGTTATTTTTCACAATTGCCCTCATTACTTTTACACTTTTATTACCATCAATAGTTAAGGCTCAAGATTTTGCAGAGGCTGATACTGTTGATATGGGGATTTTATTGCGTAAAGAGAAATCAGGAAATGTTATGTTACACACCCTGGGCTATGGCCTTGGTTTTCGCTTTGGTACAAACAAAACATACTATAAAAACCGCATGTTCGAATTCGATCTTCTCGAAATGCGGGCACCAAACCAGGTTCGGCGTTACAACGAAAATTTCGCCAATCCCCGTAGTTATTTTTACGGCAAATTAAATAGCCTGTATATTATTCGTGCCGGCATAGGCAGCCAGCATCTTCTTAACCGAAAACCATACTGGGGAGGTGTCGAAGTAAGAGCTTTTTATTATGGAGGATTTGACCTGGGATTAGCTAAACCGAGTTTTCTTTATATAGCTTACTATAATGTTGTCGATAACCAGATTATACTTGACCGAACCAGTCTCGAGCGGTACGATCCGGTTAAACATTTCCCGTATATCGGTGCAAATCCGGATTGTTTATGTGATATTTATGGCCGTGGGCCTATCTTAAGTGGCTTTGATAAAATCAAATTTTATCCCGGAATGTATTTCAAAGGCGGTTTTAATTTCGAATTCAGCTCTGCAAATGACAGGATTAAAGCCATCGAAGTAGGTACTGCCATAGATATTTTCCCGCAAAGAGTGCCCATCATGGCATTCAGCGATAAAAACTTATTATTTATCACCGGCTACCTAAGTTTCCACTTTGGTAAACGGTATAATTGATAGCGCCTTCTTTCCTGTCAGATTTCAATTCACATTGCCAGTATAGTGACTATACTCATTGTCACATTGTCGCATTGTCGAATTGTCACATTCTCCCCTTCTCCCCATCTCCCCTTCTCCCACTCTCCCACTCTCCATCGCTTCATCGCTCAATCGCTCAATCGCTCCATCTCACAATCTCATTCACACTCCCTACTTCAACCCCTTAATCTCCATCTTTCTGAGTTTAGGTGCGAATCTGGCCGTTGCCAGCACAATCGAAACAGTCATTGCTCCACCGAAAACTACTGAAGGGATCAAACCCATTATCTTAGCGGCTAATCCGGATTCAAATGAACCAAGTTCGTTCGAAGATCCCACAAACAAACTATTTACAGAAGCAACCCGCCCGCGCATTTCATCCGGCGTGTACATCTGTAAAATGGTTCCGCGTACGATCACACTCACGTTATCGAACATCCCACTAAAGGCCAATAATGCAATTGACAACAAAAAGTTTTCTGATAAAGCAAAAAAGATGATACAGGCTCCGAATCCGCCAACCGCCCATAAAAGTTTGATTCCTGAACGGTGAATCGGGGGATAATAAGCCAGTATCATGGCCATAAGTACTGCACCTACTGCAGGAGCAGCCCTGAGAAAACCCAGTCCTTGCGGACCAGTATGCAGTATTTCGGATGCAAAAACCGGCAGTAATGCAACAGCGCCGCCAAAAAGAACAGCAAACATATCGAGTGCCAAGGCCCCAAGCAAAACCTGGTTGTTAAAAACAAACTTAATGCCGGTTGATAAACTGGTAAAAATACCCTCTTTAATAAGCTTGACAGGCAGGGGAACAGACTTGGATGTAAAGAAAAAAATGAGGCTAAAAGCTGAAAAGAAAACAACGCATATAAAAGCAGCGTGTATTCCGACAAATCCATACATCAATCCACCGGCCGCAGGTCCCGAAACGGCAGCGATATGCCAAACAGTACTGTTCCAGGTGGATGAATTTGCATAGAGGGCACGAGGTACAATCTGCGCCAGGTAAGCAGTTTGTGCAGGATAAAAGAAAGCCCTGGCCAGACCTGTTATTGCAATTACAATATACAATGGCAGCACTCCTGAAGTTATATATACGGTAGGCATTATATAGCTCATATATAACAAAACAAAAGCAGATAAAACATAAACCGTTGCGGTAATTGAGATGATTAATTTCCGGTTAAATAAATCAGCAACATGACCTGCAAAAAGTGCCACTATCAGGAAAGGTATTGCCTCTGAAAGCCCGATAAGCCCAAGTGAAAATGGGTCATGTGTAAGATCATAAACCTGCCAGCCCACAATTACACTTTGCATTTGAATGGCAAAAGTGAGAAAGAACCGGCCTGTTATAAATCGCCGGAAACTACTTAAGCGCCAGACCGCGTAAGCGTCATTCTCATAAAAAAGTGAATTTAATTTACTCAATTTATATTAATTAGATCTCAGGTGAAAACTGCTTTATAACTTTCGGAATCAACTAATTAAATCTCTAATTAAGATTTTGCTAAATCTCTTTTGTACTTAAATCCATATACCATTTAAGCTCCTGTAAAACAATTAATTGCTATCGATTTAATGTTATTTTGAAACATTTGTGAAACCTCTTCCATCCCATACAGGCACCGCTTTTGAGGTATTAAGATTAAAACAATGTTGCAGGTCATCATACAGTTCCATAGCAAACAGACGTTTATAATGACTTGCATTTTTTACTATCTCTGAAAGATCATTTTTTGACGATAGCCAAAGTGATAATGAGACATAAGATGCATCGCAAATATGTTTAAATTCCCCCGATTTTTCAAGTGATTCCACAATTGCACCTG
The DNA here is from genome assembly GCA_963802185.1 of uncultured Bacteroidales bacterium. GTDB lineage: Bacteria > Bacteroidota > Bacteroidia > Bacteroidales > UBA4417 > UBA4417. The sequence continues at coordinate 615,376 of CAWDHU010000026.1, read as the reverse complement.
CACAAAGAGTATCTTCGAGGCTGAAGGTATTCTTCCAGCCCGAGCAGAGAATTACAACATCTTTATGTTGACTGACAAGCCATTCAGATACACTATTAAGATTTGCAAATGCAGCTGCAACTATAGTTCCTGAGCTTTTAGCCATTTCAATAGCCTGTGTTCCATTTGTGGTAGAATAAGCCAGTTCTTTGCCTTTTAAATTATGTTGTAAAAATACAGTAGGAGAATTCCCGAAATCAGCAAAGTCTACCTTTTCCCCGTTTCGCTCAGCAGCTGTCAGATAGCCTTTGTTTTTATACTCAAGTAATTCGTCAAGTCCCGAAACCGGGATAACAGTTTTAACTCCGCTATCGAATGCAGCACAGAAAGCAGAGGTTGCCCGCAGAACATCCACAATTACAACAATATAATTAACCGTGGTTAATTTATACTTATAAAGTGCCGGCGAAAGGCAAACTTCAATGCTGTTCATGGTGGAGGTGCTAAGTAAAAGCGCTTTGAAAATTTAAATATTATGGCACACTATTGAGGTCGCAAGTTAATGGTTAATAGAAAATAGAAAATAGTAAATGGTTGAAAGAATTTGCACTTTTTATCTCGTCAATCTGGCAAAAACACTTTTAAGACAAACGTTTATAAACTATTTTCGATTAACTATTTTCCATTAACTATTTTCGATTAACTATTTTCGATGAGCCATTTTCCACTAACTACCCTTTATAAAAAGGCAACTTTACAACCTGAGCTTTCAATGCTTTTTCGCGTATGCTTATGAAGATCTCGCTTCCGGCTTTCATATAAGCTTTAGGTACGTAAGCCATCCCAATACCTTTTTTAACAGATGGACCCATGGTTCCGCTGGTAACAACACCAATTTTATTTCCTTCGGCATCCACAACATCGTATCCATGACGGGGAACGCCTTTGTCAACCAGTTCGAAACCGACCAACCGTCGAGTTGTTCCCTCAGTTTTTTGTTTCAGGAAGATATCTTTATTAATAAAATCCTTTGAATCAGTAAATTTGGTAATCCACCCCAAACCTGCTTCAATAGGCGAAGTTGTGTCATCTATATCATTCCCGTATAGGCAGAAGCCCATTTCGAGCCTCAAAGTATCACGTGCTGCAAGCCCTATAGGTTTAATTCCATATTCAGCACCTGCTTCCATTACAGCATTGAAAATTGCAACAGCATCTTCGTTAGCCATATAAATTTCACATCCTCCCGAACCTGTATATCCCGTTGTCGCAAAAATCACATCTTTAACACCTGCAAAATCAAGTTTTTTAAAGGTGTAGTATTCCATATCGGTCACATTGGTTGCAGTGAGCTTTTGCATTGCTTTTAATGCCAAAGGTCCCTGAACCGCGAGTTGGGCAATTTCGTCGGATGCATTATACAAAACAGCACCGACTTTATTCTGACTTTTCATCCAGTTCCAGTCTTTTTCAACGTTCGAAGCATTAACAACCAGCAGGTATGTTTCAGCATCAACACGATACACCAGCAAATCATCTACAATTCCGCCTTCACCATTTGGAAGACAAGAATATTGAACCTTACCGTCCGTAAGTACTGATGCATCATTGGTAGTCACATACTGGATAAAAGCCAGAGCATTAGGGCCTTTCACCCATATTTCGCCCATATGTGAAACATCAAAAATGCCAAGCTTTGTACGCACAGTTTCATGCTCATCATTAATTCCCGAAAATTGAATCGGCATATTGTAACCGGCAAAAGGAAGCATTTTTGCGCCCATTGCTTCGTGGATTTGAGTAAATGCAGTATTTTTCATTTTATTCGTTTTGTGTAAATATTTTGAATGTTAAGTATGACAATCTGAATATTTTCAGGATCTGAGCAAATAACGCAAATGCAATTGAAATTACTCAATTGTTTCAGGTGCGGCAAAAGTAATAAATTGGCAACATTCCCAGCAATTAAGTTGAATTAAGTACGAAAATTCTATCAATCTTGTTTTCTGTTTATAACTCAGAAAAAAAATAAAAAAAAATCACTTTTATACAGATACCATACAACCATTTCACAAATCTGGCGCCCTTTATCACGACTATTTCTTCATAACAATTGAAAGTTATCATTATTTACGGGTGGCTTTTCTCTACTTTTGCACAAAACTTAAACTATGCTTAAAATTGGAGTTATTGGAGCTGGTCACCTTGGTAAAATTCACATTAAATGCATCAACGAAATCCCTGAGTTCGAACTTTTAGGTTTTTATGATAAAGATGAATTGAATGCTAATGCCGTATCAAAAGAATTTGGAATCAGGAGTTTTGATTCTATTAATGAACTGATAAATGCAGTTGATATAGTAGATATAGTAACACCTACTGTTTCTCATTTTGAACATGCATCTCATGCTTTACAACAGTTCAAACATGTATTTATTGAAAAGCCAATTGTTGCAACACCTGAAGAAGCCCTTAAACTGATTGAAATAGCAAGCGAGGCTAATGTAAAAGTACAGGTTGGACATGTCGAGAGATACAATCCAGCCATGATCGCAGCTCTACCGTTCATTGATAATCCGATGTTTATTGAAGTGCACAGGCTTGCAAATTTCAATCCGCGTGGCACTGATGTACCTGTTATCCTGGATCTGATGATACATGATATTGACATTGTGTTACATACAGTACATTCCAATCTGAGGAAAATAAGTGCAAGTGGCGTTCCGGTTATAACAGATACTCCCGATATTGTAAATGCCCGGCTGGAATTTGATAATGGGTGTGTAGCTAATCTTACCGCCAGCCGTATTTCACTAAGCCCCATGCGAAAAGCAAGATTTTTTAAGCGTGATGCTTATATTTCTGTTGACTTTCTGAATAAAAAGACAGAAGTAGCGTTTTTAAAAAGTATAGATACCGGAAATTCTAATCCATTTGTTCCCGTTTGGGATCCGGGAAACGGAAAAGAAGCAAAACAGATACATTTTGAAAGACCTGAAATTCTGAATACCAATGCCATTCAATCTGAGTTATCAAGTTTTGCAACTGCAATTATTGAAAATACTACTCCAAATGTTACAATTAACGATGGTTACATGGCATTAAAAGTAGCCCATCAGATACTCGAAAAGGTTGAATATGGTTTAAATAATTCTATTCCGCAACCTGATTCTCAATAAAAAAAATGGCTTAGAAAACTTGACAACAATCTATTTATCAAACACTTAAAAACCAACAAATCTCAATGTATTCTGAAAGTTAAATAATAAATAATGAATAAAAAAGTACAAACTACCAAATTCGTTATTGCCGATCTGCTTTCAGCTGCCATTGCATGGAGTATATTTTTCTACCTCCGTAAATCAGCTGAGTTACAGGCAATGAACGATACGCTGCAGGTTGTACTTAATGATAATAAATTTTATGTCGGGATAATTGCAATACCGGTTTTCTGGCTTATTTTATATGCTATTTCGGGTTCCTATCACAATATTTATCGAAAAGCGCGAATGAGTGAACTGGGACAAACTTTACTCATATCTATTATTGGAGTGATCATTATATTTTTCGCTCTTATTCTCGACGATGTAATTCGATCGTACAAAAGTTATTACAATTTATTTATAACACTTTTTCTTTTACATTTCCTGATAACAGTCACTTTCAGGCTCATACTCACTTCGCGTAACCTGTACAAATTAAAACACCGGATTATTGGATTTAACACCATAATCGTTGGTAGCAACGGAAATGCTATTTCTATTTATAACGAAATTGAAAGCCAACCCAAGGCAGCCTTCAATAAATTTGTCGGATTTGTTCATGCGGTTAAATATCCCAGGTATAAACTCGAAGAATTCATACCCAACCTTGGACATTTCTCCAACCTTCGCCATCTGATCAACGAAATGAACATTGAAGAGGTTATCATTGCTACCGAACGATCGGAACATGATACCATCGAACAAATCATATCAGAAATAGAAGATTCGAACGTACTCATTAAAGTTATACCGGATATGCAGGACTTCCTTCTCGGCACAGTAAAGACCACCTCAATTTATCAAACACCACTTATCCAGGTCTCCTTCGATTTTATGCCTCCCTGGCAATTCAACACGAAAAGATTTCTGGACATAGTTCTGTCTGGTATTGCCATGATAATTTTATCACCTGTTTACTTTGCTTGCATTATTGGAGTTAAGCTTTCATCAAAAGGACCGGCATTTTATTTCCAGGAACGCGTAGGTATCAACGGAAAAGAATTTTTGATACCAAAATTCCGTTCAATGCAGGTAGGTGCTGAAAATGGCACACCTATGCTTTCATCAAAGGACGATCCCCGGGTTACACCTTTCGGCAAATTTATGCGTAAAACACGCCTCGACGAAATTCCACAGTTTTTTTCGGTACTGAAAGGTGATATGTCGTTAGTCGGCCCTAGGCCCGAACGACAGTATTTTATTGATCAGATTGCTGAACGCGCTCCGCACTACAGGTTATTATTAAAAGTTAAGCCTGGCATTACCTCATGGGGACAGGTTAAATACGGATATGCCGAAAATGTGGATCAAATGGTTGAACGCCTTAAATATGATATTCTGTACCTCGAAAATATGTCACTGGCAATGGATATAAAAATTATGGCCTATACGCTTGCTTACAGTTATGAGAGGAAGCGGACAATAATGTTTGAGGGAGAGAATGAGATTTCGGCTTTGTCAAGACGGGCTTATTAAAGATAAAGCAAGCTGACGACATGGTGATTATAACCTTATAAAATCACATAACAAAATGAAAGCCATAGGCTTTCTCTTGCTGATTTCCACACTATTTATTTTTAGTTGTGAAAAAGAGAAATTTCAAAGCTCGGGTACCATAACCGCTCCTGACATGAGAATGTGCCCTTGTTGTGGAGGATATTTTATTAATATTGAAGGAACTCAATACAATTTTGATAAAGCAACTTTACCTGACAACTTTACATTTGATGACAATCAACTTCCTCTGGATGTTGAATTAAACTGGAAATTGAAAACCGATGGCTGTATAGATTATAATTGGATTGAAATATCAAAAATTAGAAAAAAATAGACTTTAATATTTCGTGATGTTAAAGTGTATCTGAATTATTTAATGCTAATTTGTTATATACTACCGTTCTCAATCATCAGCACAATTCGCTCAATATCAGCATCTGCACCCAGGGGATCATATTTAACTTTCAGATTGTAACCGAATAAGCGGGCAAATCCCTGGTAGAAAAACGCCCTGAAATTCCCCCTGAAATCTTTAACAATATCGTAAGAGCAATTATTGGTCTGCCTGTCAATTAATTTTAATAATATCTTCCCTTGGGTAATCGTTAAATCTTTTAATTCATTACCAAACTGATCCTGAATTTCATTCTCAGCCTGTTTCATCATTTCTTTCTGGACTTTTTCGCTTTTAACGTTTGTTATTTTCTGGTTGTATTCATTAAACTTAATACCAGCCAGTTTGGCATAAGGATATGCTTTTTTTACATTTCGTACCAATCGTTCCCATTGCCTCGATTCAGCAGAGTTACGAAACAATTTATTGCCCCATACATAAACTTCATCTAAATACATTACCGGAATGGTATCACCATCAATTATAATGGAATTGCAATGATAACCTTCGTCATCATGCGGATTGACAATGCCTTGAGCAGAAATAAGAAATGGTACCAGTGCCAGTAAACTAACCAATATGAACTTCATGGTACAGTTTTTTTTGAAATGATTCAATAAGTGTGCCACTGTAATAACATCCGGAAAAGCATTTTTATTGGATTACCCCAAAAAAAAACCTGATCCAACATAAAAGCAGGAACAATTAAGCCACTTTAAGCCGTGCAAGATTCGTTTTTCCAAGCTTATCTGAAGCATATGCCCTATCGATAGTTAAATCGGAATGTTTCGTCTGTGAGGGAATATCAAACATGGCATCGGTTAGAATAGCTTCAAGAATGGAGCGAAGACCACGGGCACCTGTCCGGAATTCAATCGCTTTATCTACAATGTACTCATACACATCATTGGTAAATGTCAACTTAACATTATCCATTTCGAATAAACGCACAAATTGCTTTATAAGTGCATTTTGCGGTTCAGTTAGTATACGGATAAGCACTTCGCGACTGAGCGGATTAAGATATGTTACTACCGGGAACCGGCCAACCAATTCCGGTATCAGACCAAAACTTTTCAAGTCCTGGGGAGCTACATACTGTAAAAGATTATGGCGGTCAATAACATCTTTCTCGCGGTCGTTTGAGTATCCTATAATGTTAGTTTGCATACGGGCAGCGATTTTTTTATCAATACCATCGAATGCGCCTCCCGATATAAAAAGAATATTCCGGGTATTAACAAGTATCATTTTCTGTTCAGGATGCTTACGACCTCCTTGCGGTGGAACATTTACTTCGGCACCTTCGAGTAATTTAAGTAAAGCCTGTTGAACTCCTTCACCTGATACATCGCGGGTAATAGACGGATTATCGCTTTTGCGGGAAATTTTATCTATTTCGTCAATAAAGACTATCCCTTTTTCAGCAGCTGCAACATTATAATCAGCAGCCTGAAGCAAGCGACTAAGTATACTTTCAACATCTTCACCTACATAACCAGCTTCAGTTAAAACAGTGGCATCGGCTATACAGAAAGGAACCTGCAGCAATTTTGCAATAGTACGGGCCAAAAGTGTTTTCCCGGTACCTGTTTCACCCACCAGAATAATGTTCGATTTATCAATTTCAACATCATCCTTGGTTATTGCTGCTGGTTGATTAATACGTTTGAAATGATTATAAACTGCAACTGCCAGAACACGTTTCGAGTCATCCTGGCCTATCACATATTTATCAAGGTAAGCTTTAATTTCCTGTGGCTTAGGCGTATCAATTAACTTGTTTTCGGTTTGTTTGGTATGTTTTACCTCTTCGTGCATAATTTCTCTCGCCTGATCGATGCAATAATCACAGATGTGGGCTTCGAGTCCGGCTATCAGAATATTTGTATCACGCTTAGGCCTTCCACAAAACGAGCAACGTTCTTCTTTTTTTGTCATATTCTTCGATGAATTATAAAAACCCTGTAAATGATCCAATCAGGAACAAAATAGGGCAACTAAAAAGACTAATATGAGATTAATAGCCTTCGATGTGTAAAGTTACAAAAAATTCCGGCAAAAGTAGATTTTTTCTACTCTTGCCGGATTAATTCAGGCAAATAAACTTCTATTTTTATTTCTTGACTTCTCTAACCAGCAGCTCATCAATCATTCCATATGCCTTGGCTTCTTCGGCAGTCATCCAATAATCGCGGTCCGAATCCTTTTCAATTTTCTTGAAAGTTTGCCCGCTATGAGAAGCAATGATATCGTACAATTCCTTTTTTAATTTCAGAATTTCACGCGTAGTTATTTCAATATCTGAAGCCTGACCTTCGGCTCCACCCATGGGTTGATGAATCAGAATACGTGAATGACGCAAAGCAGTACGTTTGCCCTTTTCGCCTGCACAAAGTAATACTGCACCCATCGAAGCAGCCATACCAGTACAAATGGTAGCCACATCAGGAGCAATGTATTGCATTGTATCATAAATACCCAGGCCGGCATATACCGAACCTCCTGGTGTATTAAGGTAAATCTGGATATCACGTTTTGAATCCACAGATTCGAGGAAAAGCAACTGTGCCTGGATGATATTGGCTACATAATCATCAATTGGTACTCCAAGGAATATGATACGGTCCATCATCAGACGCGAGAAAACATCCATGGTTGCGATGTTAAGCTGGCGCTCTTCGATAATGGTTGGAGATATATAACCCTGTGATACAGAAGCATACCTGTTGAGTGAGGTACTGCTGATACCGCGGTGTTGAACGGCATATTTGCGAAATTCGTTGTGCATATTCATATATTTTTAGTGTTTTTCGGCATCTAATTTAATAAATTCGTCGTAACTGATTTCTTTTTCGAGAAGTTTGACTTTCGATTTAACATATGCTGAAACACGCTGTCCATATAATGAATCAACAATGCGGCGTACTTCGTTTGGCTTATCTTTAATAAATGAATCGGCAATGGTTTCGAGCCTGTTAAGCAGATCGTCAGTCAGCTGCATAGTGCGCCAGCCCTGTAAGTAGTAATCCTTTACATAATCTTTAATTTCCTGATCGCCTACTTCGATTCCGGATTCTTTGATGATTTTATTTTCGATTAACTGCCATTTCATGCCTTCAGCATATTTGTGATAATCGCGTTCGATCTCTTCAGCAGTAATTTTACCTTCGTTGCTTTCGATAAGCCAGCGTTTCATAAATTCATCCGGAAGAGTAATTGAAACAGCCTCAACCATTTTTTCCTGCATATGATGAGCGAACAGATGATCACTGTCGGCTACAAAAGCTTTTTCCGATTCGTTGCGAACCTGGTTCCTGAATTCATCTTCTGTTTTAATTCCAGCCTCAGGGAACACTTTTTCAAAAAGTTCCTCGTTCAATTCAGCAGGGCTCATGGTGCTGATTTCGTTAAGGGTGAACCTGAAATCAGATACTATTTCTTCAACTTGTTCTTTAGTAATCCCAAGCATTGATGCAGCTTCAACAGCATTGCCTGTTGCTTTGAGCGGATGGAAAACTATGGTGTCACCAACCTTGGCGCCTACAAGTTTATTTTTAATATCTGTATCCGAAATCAGATCAATTGCAACTTTCGATGAATGAGTAATCCCGTTTTCAAAGTCATTTCCTTCAGCATCAAGCTGAACAAAATCGCCCGCGAGAACATCTTTTTCACTTGCAACTTCGGGATTTATTAAAGTGCCAAAACGCTGGCGCATATCATCTACGTATTTGTCAACCATCGCATCATCGACTTTGATAACATGGTAATCGACGGCGATATTTTCGTCAAGTACAAAATCAAATTCAGGTGTCATTCCAAGGTCGAAAAAGAATTCAATATCCTGACCTTCTTTCCAGTCAAATTCAGGTGTTAAAGCAGTGTTAGGCAAAGGCTGACCAAGTATATCGAGTTTTTCATCCTGTATATATTGATGCAATTTGTCGGAAACCAGTTTATTAACTTCGTCTGCAAATACGGCTCCTCCGTATAGTTTTTTAATCATTCCGAAAGGAACATGACCCGGACGAAAACCCGGCACATTTGCCTTGCGCTGATAATCTTTTAAAATCTTGGTTACACTCTCGTTGTGGTCAGCAGGACTGATCACCATTTTGATGGTAGCGGTTAATTCGCCGGTATTTTCCCTGGTAATTTCCATTGTAATAAAAAAAATGAGTTTGAATATTCTGTATTAAATTGATTATCTGATACTTATTATCCCAGCAAATGCACGATAAATAAGTCTGCAAAGGTAGTATTTTTAATGATTTATTTTACGAAACAGATTAAATAATGTCAGAATTGAAAACGAACAAGGGCTTAGTCAGTATTTGATTATATTGAGTTCAAACAGAAAATGCCAGATATATTTTTGTTTATCAATATTCTGCATTGCTTGTCCCGATTTTTCAGAATAGAACTTCAAGACGAAATAATAACAATCACCTTTATGTCAAAATTGGCTTATTTTGTCATGTTTGTTTCATATGCAAATCCATCTGCGGGAAAGGAATTGTTATTTTATTTTCGTGGAATTTTCGATTGATAATACGCCTGATTTCGCCTTTCACCCTTTCGATCCTGAAAATATTATTGCTGAAGAACAATAACTGAAAATCCAGCGATGAGTTTCCGAAATCAACCAGCCTGGCTTCGATAAGTTTTTTATCCGAAATATCAGGATGCTCCAATGCGCTCTCGACCAGGATTTTTGAAACAAGTTCCACATCGCTTCCATATGCTACCCCTACATTAATTTTAAAACGTGTTTTCATCGACTGATGACTCCAGTTGATTACTTTAGTGGTGGTAATCAAAGAATTAGGTATAATAATTGAAATTTCATCCCTGTTTAACCCCATAGAAGTGCGTAACCCGATTTTCTGGATTTTAACTATATCACCGTCCATCTCGAGAATATCACCGATTTTAATGGATCGTTCGGATAAAAGGATAATCCCGGATACAATATCGTTAAAAGTTTGCTGCAAACCTAACCCTACACCTACCAACAGAGCAGCTGAACCTGCAAGTAATACAGTGACTTTTACATTAATAGCATCCAGCATAAATCCAATTGCTATAATCCATAGCACATATTTAATAATCTGGTAAAGTGCATAAACATTACCAATTTCAGTTCTGGAAACTCTACCCTTCCTGAATAAAAGACGCTTAATCACCCAGATTAGCAGCCTTGTAACTACTAAAATAAAAAGAACGGAAATCACCATGTCAACACGAATAATGTATTTGCCAAGGTGAAGGATTTCAAAATCCAGAAATTGATTTATTGATTTCATGTATTTGTATTATATTTTTCGGGTCACATGGAATTACTCATTCCTTGTTTTTCTTCAAAGGTATTCGTGAGCTAAAGGTTCGCCATTAATAATCATTCCTATTTGCGGATGATTATTGACATGTCTTGTTTCATATAAATTTCGTTGATGATATTCAAAATAATTCAATTTGTTACACTCACTAGTCTGAGCTAACTATTTTCAAAAGTAAGTAAAAAATGCTGACCTAAATACACAAGTTTTTTACCTCTTTGCTAATCAAGCAACTTGATAAAGGATCTCACTTGCAACTTATAATAGGGTAAACCTATGATCCAAATAAGCAATCCTAATAGATACTAAAATTATAACATGCATTGTACTTCACAAAACTTATGCGCGAATAATCCCGCTTCGAAAGCTGAGTCACATTTGTAGCGTCCAGGTTATTGAATTTGCGTCTTTATTACTCCTGGTACTTTAAATGCAAAAAAGCTGCCTTTCAGCAGCTTTATAATTAGTTGTGCGGATGAAGGGACTCGAACCCATACGTCTCTCGACACCAGATCCTAAGTCTGGCGCGGCTACCAATTACGCCACATCCGCAGTGCATAAAGTGGCGCAAAGGTACTATTATTTTCTGGTTGGCAAAATATCAGCTTCAGATTATTTCAGGGTATCTGAAAAAGCCTGATTATCAGAGTTATCTTTAGTTTCAGAAACCAGTATCAAGGAACCAGAAACTTTAAACATAGTGTCTCTTAAATTTCACATTCTTAGCAAATACGAATTAATGATTATTCAGTATTGCTAGCAGGCTTCCGCTTCAATTGTTGCCCGGAATTCAGATTTTTATTAAGCGCACGATAAAGTGTTTCTTGAATTTCTGTTCGGGTTCCTAATTGTACCAGTTTGTTAGGCTCTACGTCAGGATTTACACGGTTCGACAGGAAAACAATTAGTAAGTCATTATCAGGATCAGCCCAAATGTAAGTTCCTGTAAAACCTGTATGTCCAAAACTATTGGCTGAAGCTTCTTCGCAAGCCGGTCCCGGCTCCAAAGGATTGAGCTGGGGCTTATCGAATCCCAGTCCGCGGCGGTTGCCTTTAAACTGCCTTTTTGTAAACAAAGCTACCGTTTCGGGTTTTATGTACTGCCTGCCGCCATATGAACCGTCCTGAATCAACATTTGAAGTATCACAGCCATATCGTTCGAAGTACCAAATAATCCGGCATGTCCAGCAACACCACCCAACAAGGCAGCAGTCTGGTCGTGAACATCACCCTGCACAAGCTGATGCCGGAATATAGTATCATTTTCCGTTGGAATAATTCGACTCAGCGGAAATTTTTCGCGCGGATGATAAGTAAGCGTTTTCAGTCCCAATGGTTTATAGAACTGTTCTTCCATATATTCATCGAGACTCTTTCCAGTAACCTGCTCAACAAACTGTTGCATAAGGATAAAACCAAGATCACTATACCTGTATTCTTTTTTATCTGATACAGGAGAACTGATAATAGAATCAAGAATTACCTGACGATAGTTTTTCCTCAGATACATACCCTCAGCAACCCAAATCGGAAATATATCTGAAAAGGTAGTTTTGTAGAATGTAGTATCAGGATAACCATTTTTAAGTGTTTTGAGATAGAAAGGTATCCATGCAACTAAACCAGCCTGGTGAGTCATTACTTCGCGGATAGTAATTTTCTTTTTATTGCTGTTTTCAAGATATGTTAAAGTTTTCGAAAGTGGATCATCCAGGTTTACCTTTCCCTCATCATATAGCTTCATAACAGCCAGTGTAGTTGCAGCTACTTTGGTTACACTTGCTAAGTCGTAAAGATCATCATTTTTAACCGGTTGGTTATGCAGATAATCGGTATTGCCAAATGCCTTTTGGTAGATGACATTTCCATTCTTTGCTATCAGAACCTGGCAACCGGGGTAAGCTTTTTTATCCAAACCAACCTTAACAATAGAATCAACAGCAGCCAGGTTATCAGGAAGAATTCCTTCATCGGTATATGGATTATAACCCAAACGTCCCAATGTTTGGGTCGTGAGCCCGGAATGCAAAGGAAAAACGCTGTTCGCACTCACCGGAAATTGGCCTATGGCTGAAGAAGCGCCAAACATCATTTGTACTACTGCATCATAAGCATCAGCATTATCCTGGTATGCAACAACAAGCGCTTTTGCTTTATCAATATTCCGGAAAAGATTAATACTATAAGGAAGCGTAAATAAATTCAAAATACACGATTTTGATGCCAACAATGAATCAACAAGACCTATGGCTTCATCAGAAATACCAAAATTACGTGCCGGAGAGGGTATAGTATTATTGATACCTATAATAACGAGGTTATATGATTTCAGATATTTAATTGTAGCCTCTACTGTTTTTATATCCACAATTCTGGGCAGTGTATAGTGATCAACATGAGCATAATCGTTTATGCGTTGTTGAAACATCGTTATATCGGTATAACCAATCATCAGAGATGCAATCCGTAATGTATCTAAAGGTTTAACAGGAATAATATTATTTTCATTTCTCAAAACCGTGATTGCATTCCTGTATAATTCTAGATTCAGATTAACTTCGTCAGGCATATGAAGATCATTATAAAGATTTGTAATTTTCACAGGCTGAAACCGATTAAGCCCGGCACGATATTTATAGGTTAATATTCGTTTACAGTGTACTGAAAGATCTTCCTGTGAGTAATATCCGCTGTCGATAGCCTGCATTATTTCAGCCACAGCTTTATCAACGGAAACAGAAAGCAGCAATACATCATTCCCTGCTTTCAACGCTTTTAGCTCCACTGAACCAGTACCGCCATAATTGGAAACACCTTTCATATCCAGAGCATCCGATAAAACCAGGCCTGTAAAATTCAAACTTTTACGCAATAGCGAATCAATCACTAAAGGAGAAAGACTCGAGGGAATATCTTTTGTAGCATCCAATGCTGGAATATTTAAGTGTGCGACCATTATTCCATCTATACCTGCCTTAATCAGTTCCCGGAAAGGATAAATATCAAGAGAATCGATTGTTGCTGCGGAATGACCTATGAATGGCAACGAGTGATGCGAATCGGTATCAGTATCACCATGCCCGGGGAAATGCTTGGCGACTGAGATAATACCGCCACTTTGCAGTGCTTTCATATATAGTATTGATTTCCGGGCAACATCTTCTTTTTGTTCGCCAAAGGAGCGGATATTTATTACCGGATTTGCAGGATTACTGTTTATATCGGCCACTGGAGAAAAACTAATATGAACGCCCATTCTGCGAAGTTGTGCTGCTATGGCACGCCCATATTCTGTAATAAGTTGTTCGTTTCTAATGGCTCCCATTGTCATCTGCCGGGCATATGAAACAGTGCTGTCGAGCCTCATTCCTAGCCCCCACTCTGCGTCCATAGAAATCAGGAGTGGAGTAACGGCAAGTTTTTGATAGTAATTGGTAAGAATCGCCTGCCTCACCGGCCCTCCCTTAAAAAAACATAATCCTCCGATATTATACTCTTTTATCAACCTAGTAAGCTGTTGGATTTCCAGGGAATCTATATCTGAATTTGCCCTTAAAACGAACAGCTGCCCAATCCTTTGTTGAGGTGTAAGTGCATTAAAAACCGAATCAACCCAATGTTGCTCAGCTCTGTTAATTTTCGAAGAAACCTGTGCCTGAACCGCTATGGAAGATATCAGAATCAACAAAATGATCAGGAATTTTATTTTATTATTCAATTGTATTTGAAATAGCATTAAAAAGTTTTTGGTGAAAGAATTAAGATGTTCCAGGTGCACAGAAGCATATTATTTGTTAACGAAAAGAAATGTAAAATGTTTTCCAAAATTATTAACATTCGATGCTGTTATAACACTAAAGGAATAAATTAGCTACTAATTTATAAACAATGGAAGATCAGTAGTGCTATAAAGAATAATGCGGCCGGTATCATAAAAGCAGGAATTACACGTTCTTAATCTGAGGATAGTATTTAGTAAGAGTTATGAATCTCAACGGTTTCCACTATTTACGTTCTGTTACTTCCAAACAAACAATATACCTAACAATTTTGAAAGAAGCAATCAGTTATAAATTCAGGATCATTTTTATAGCCATAACAGTATCTTTGGCATATAACTCAGTCGCACAGAATCAGCCCCCTGAAGTAAAAAAAACAACCCCATTAACCCGCATCCTGTTTATTTTTGATGCTTCACAAAGTATGCTCGGCCGGTGGCAGAGCGATACTAAATTCAATATTGCCAAGCGTATTGTTTCCGAAATGCTGGATAGTGTTGCCAACCTAAAAAATACAGAATTTGCCTTAAGGGTTTACGGTCACCAATACCAGTATCCGCCCCAGGTTTGCAGCGATACTAAGCTTGAAGTGGCTTTTGCACCTGGAAACACCGGAAAAATCAAGAGCCGCCTCAGGACTATTACACCTCGGGGAACTACTCCCCTGGCCTTTTCGCTCGAACAATCAGCTAAAGACTTTCCACCTTGTGCTAACTGTCGCAATATAGTTGTTCTTATCACTGATGGCATGGAAGAATGCAGCGGGGATCCCTGTGCAGTTTCAAGGATGTTGCAGAAAAACGGGATCATCCTGAAACCATTTATAATAGGTATCGGGCAGGATTTCAACCTGGCTTTTAATTGTATCGGCACCTATTTTGATGCTACAAATGAAAAAGACTTGAGAAAAGCTCTGAATGTTGTTATTTCGCAGGCACTTAATTCAACAACCCTTCAGGTTAACCTGCTTGATGAATCAGGAAGGCCAACTGAAACCGATGCAGGTATGACGTTCACTGATCTGTATTCCGGAAAAGTAAAGTATAATTTTATCCATACCATGAATAACCGGGGTTTACCCGATACATTAGTTATTGACCCATTAATAACCTATCGTGTTGATATTCACACTTTGCCACCGGTAGTTATTGACACATTGCGCATTACTCCTGGCAAACATACAGTGGTTGCTACTGATGCACCCCAGGGATACCTGCAATTAAAAATGGCCGGCGTTAGCAATGCATCCAAAGGATTACAATCTATTATCAGAAAAAGCGGTTCATTTCAAACATTAAATATTCAAAATTTCGGAGAAACTGAAAAGTATATCACAGGCAAATATGATATGGAAGTGCTGTCATTACCTCGTATAACATTGAATGACATAGTAATAAACCAGAGTCATACCACGACGATTGAAATACCGGAACCAGGAATTGCTGTTTTCAGAAAATCATTCAACGGCTACGGCACTTTATTGTTGAACGATAAAAACAAGCTTACCCGGATTTATGAACTTAATGAATCTCTTACACTGGAAACGCTTTATCTTCAGCCTGGTAGCTACCGGATTATTTTCCGACCGAAAAATTCCCGTTCAACTTTATATACCGTTGAACAAAGTTTTATAATTGAATCAGGTAAAACTACCGATATTCAACTGTATAAATAATCGCTTCACAGCACCCATTGTATTCAGTACAGTAATTTTATTCCTTCTCATTTAAATCCAGACCTGGAACTTCAGTTGTTTTTAATATTAAACCTTTATGCCAGCTGGTAGTCATATAACAATTGATGAAACGGGGCATATCAGTCTTGAATTATCCTAATTAAAAGAGCTTTTTTACCGTATTTTGTATTCGAATTACACCAAACACTTTTAGTTGCACTTTCTACCCATGCCCGAATACACAGACAATGAACTAGTTGGACTATTTCGTGATGCTAACAGGAAGCATTACGCATTTAACCTGTTGGTTCGGAAGTACCAGGAGAAGATATATTATTTCGTGCGCAGGCTGGTAATTGATCACGACGATGCAGATGATGTGGTACAAAATATCTTTATTAAAGTATGGAACAACCTGGATTCCTTCCGCGAAGACTCTAAATTATTTACATGGTTGTATCGCATTTCAGTAAATGAATCGCTGAGTTTCCTGAAAAGCAAACAACTCCGCTCCTATTTATCATTGTCCTCACCCGAAGCTATGATGGTAAAATCATTGCGCGACGAACCTTATTTCGATGGGCAGGAAATACAAAAACGCCTGCGAGAGGCCATAATCAGGCTTCCAAAGAAGCAGCAACTGGTTTTTAACATGCGGTATTATGATGATCTGAGTTACGACGAGATATCAGAAATATTAGGCACTTCAGTTGGAGCACTGAAAGCATCATACCATTTCGCAGTAAAAAAAATCGAAGAATTTGTTACCTCAAATTAAACTTTAACGAATTGTTAATGTCATATACATATCATGAAATTGAAACAAAACATATCAAATCAACCTTACGAAACCGAAAAGCTTCCTCCAACTCTCGAGAAGCTGAGGAAAGATGCTCCAAGATTTAGAGTTCCTGATGGATATTTTGATTCATTGAGTCCAAGGATTGTTGATAGTATCAAAAAGCAGGAAAACAGGTCGTTAATAAAAGTCCTGGTTCCTACATTCCGTAAACCTTTGATATGGGCTCCTGCTCTGGCCACAGTGGTTGTTGCTGTTTTCCTGTTTTTTGTAATTCCTGCTAAAAATACTTCAACAAATCAGGTTGCTGACGAATGGACACAAATCAATATGGCTTATGATGAATCATATGCCCAGGAAGCATTACTCTCAAATAATATTACTATTGATAATGAACTGGAAAATCCGGTTAGCAGTAATATTGGAACAGAAGCATTGACAAAGAATCAGCCTACTGTTAATGAAATTAAGGAATATCTTAAAGAACATGAAAATGAAATTGACATTTTAAATGAATACTAAACATAAAATCATGAAAACAAATTTTGTAAAAATTGCTGCCAGCTCTTTGCTTTTTGCATCATTGTTCATAGTAACGTCTAATAAAACATATGCACAACAGGATAATCTCAATCTTGATCAACAAGAAAATCAATTTGTTGCGCAGCATCAGTCGATGAACATACAAAACAATCAGTATGAAGCACAAACCCATCGAAAAGGTGCTCAGGATAAACAGCACGGGGACCAACACAAAAATATTGAAGCACAAAAAATCGCTTTTATTACACAGCAACTTAATCTTACTCCTGATGAAGCTAAGGTTTTCTGGCCAGTATATAATGAATACGATGCAAAACGACATGAACTAAGGAAATCTTTCAAAGAATCCGGTGGTTTTCAAAAATCGGATATCGACAAACTAACTGAAAGTGAAGCCAATCAGATTCTTGATAACCAAATAATTGAAGCTCAGAAATTTCTTGATCTTCGGAAAGAATATCATGGCAAATTCAAATCAGTACTTCCTGCAGTTAAAGTATTGAAATTATATGATGCCGAGCGCGATTTCCAGAAAATGCTTATGGATAAAATAAGGGAGCACAAGCAAACAAACCCTCCGACAGAGAAAGAGAAAAAGTAAACTGGTAGAAATTAATAACTAGCCCACGTTATTTTAGGATGGGCAAATACAAAAAAAAGAAGGCCGACAGAATTGTCAGCCTTCTTTTTTTTAGTTTAATTAAATCAGTTATCGATTGTCCAAATTAACTATTCATTGATATCAGAAATTCCTCATTTGTATTAGTGAATTTCATTTTGTCACGTAGAAAATCCATAGCTTCGATAGGATTCATATCAGCAAGGTGATTACGAAGAACCCAAAGCCGCTGAAGAACATCCTTTTCGAGTAATAAATCATCACGACGCGTACTTGAAGCCACAATATCAATGGCAGGGAAAATTCGTTTGTTCGAGAGTTTGCGATCGAGTTGTAGTTCCATATTACCGGTACCTTTAAATTCCTCGAAAATAACCTCGTCCATGCGCGAACCTGTTTCCGTAAGTGCGGTTGCAATGATAGTAAGTGATCCACCGTGTTCAATCTGGCGGGCAGCACCAAAGAATCGTTTTGGTTTTTGAAGCGCATTTGCTTCAACACCTCCTGAAAGCACTTTTCCGGAAGCCGGAGCAACTGTATTGTAAGCTCTTGCCAAACGGGTGATCGAATCGAGAAGAATAACTACATCATGACCACATTCAGTAAGACGCTTTGCTTTTTCGAGAACCAGGTTGGCAATACGTACATGGCGATCAGCCGGCTCATCAAAAGTGGATGAAATAACCTCAGCCTTTACATTGCGTGCCATATCAGTAACTTCCTCAGGACGTTCGTCTATCAGTAAAACGATAAGATATGCTTCGGGATGATTATAGGCTATAGCATTTGCAATCTCTTTCAGCAATACGGTTTTACCTGTTTTTGGCTGTGCTACGATAAGACCACGTTGTCCTTTACCAATTGGGCTGAAAAGGTCAATGATACGGGTGCTTATGCTCGAACCGGGATGGCCGGTAAGTTTGAATTTCTTCTCAGGAAAAAGTGGTGTAAGATAATCGAAAGGAATACGATCCCGGATTTCCTCAGGAAGTTTGCCATTGATATTTTCAACTTTCACCAACGGGAAATATTTTTCACCCTCTTTTGGCGGGCGTATTGTACCCTTTACAGTATCTCCGGTTTTAAGGCCAAATAGTTTTATCTGCGATTGTGAAACATAAACATCATCGGGCGAACTCAGATAATTGTAATCAGAAGAACGCAGGAATCCATATCCATCAGGCATCATTTCCAGAACGCCTTCGCAGCTCACAATTCCTTCAAACTCCCATGAGTATTCTTCACGTGGCGGCTGCTGTGGTTGTTGAGGCCGGCGGTCGTTACGGTCATTACGATCATTACGTCCATAGCGCTGCATATCCCTTGAGATATCATTAGTTCGGGACTGTTCTCCCTGCATATTGCCATTATCAACCGAAACCTCTTCAACTTCTTCTTCCTGTACTATTTCATGACGACTCAGAATTTCCGTATTAGGTTCTTTAAAATCAAATGAAGGAATAAACTCATCATGCATCGACGATTTTTCTTCGTTCAAAGCTGCATCATCTTCCTGATTTGAAGTCCTTGGTTTTGGTTTCCAATCGTTATTCCTGGCAGGTTTCTCGACAACAGGTGTTGCCACGTCACCATCAATAGTATTTGCTGGTGTTACTGCATTTTCGTCCCTATCCTGTGGACGGCGGCCCCTACGACGGCGTTCGTGAAATTCCTGAAGTTCCCATGCAGGAACATTTGTTGATTCAGGACGTTCGAATGATTTAACCGAGGGTGTATCGTCATCAGACTTATTGGTATCTTTGGTAAAACTTCGTCGGGGTTCGTAAGGAGTTACAACACGTTTTTGTTGTTCAGTTGGCGCAACAGGTTTCACTTCAACTTTGGATTCAGTACCGGCAACTTTTGCTTCCTTTACTTCAGGTAACTCTGCTTTGACTGCCTTGGTTATATCAGTAACTGGCTCTTGTTTTGGCTTGCTTTCAACTTTCCTGACTTCTTTCAGCTTCTCGATAGGGATACGCTGACGCGATCCTTTTGGGGGGAAAACACGTGCTTTCTTTTCAGCTTCCAGAATGTCGGGTGTGGGATTTGCGGCTTGTAGGTCAAGAATCTGGTAAACCAAATCCTGTTTTTTCATTGTTTCGCTTTTGCGGATTTTAAACTGCTTTGCAATGTCGCGTAATTCATTGAGCAGCTTACTTTCGAGTTCGCTTTTATCGTACATGCGAATGGGATTGATTGGAAGAATAATTGGGAGTTTAAATCGTATGAATTAAATTATACTATCATGTGAAAACCTGAAAAAGGTATACTTGAAATAATTACCGGGAAAAATCAGGAAAATTCAGAGTGGGTTGTATTAAAACTTTGCAAATATATGAATGTTTTTTGGTATTTGATCAACTTATATGTAATTTATTCTAAATATGAATAAAAAAAATAATTTCACCTTACGACTACAAATTAGACCGTATAGTTAGTTAAATTCGCAAACTATAATAATTCTCTAATCTAATATGACATCTTCACGACTTACCGATACTTTCAGGCACAAGGGATTACGGAAAAAACTTATTGATTTATTACGAGTAAAGGGTATTACGAATGACAAAGTGTTGGATGCCATGAATGCTATTCCCCGGCATTATTTTTTCGATTCCTCATTCCTTGAGTTCGCCTACGAAGATAAAGCATTCCCAATAGGCTCAGGTCAAACCATTTCGCAGCCTTACACTGTGGCTTTTCAAAGTGAGCTTTTACAGGTAGAAAACGGAATGAGGGTTCTTGAAGTTGGCACCGGATCGGGTTACCAGGCCAGCATTCTGGCCGAAATGGGTGCACGGGTGTTTACTATTGAAAGACAAAAATTTTTATACGATAATTTAAAATCATTGAACCCACCTCTTAGCTATCGAATCAGGTTGTTTTACGGTGATGGCTATGCAGGTTTACCCGCTCATGCACCTTTCGACAGAATATTGATTACTGCTGCTGCTCCTTTTATTCCTGATGCATTAATAGCACAATTGAAAATAGGAGGCAGACTTGTTGCTCCGGTAGGTAAAAACGATATTCAGATCATGACACTTGTCACAAAAATATCCGACACTGAAATAAAAACTGAAACTCATGGCTCGTTCCGCTTTGTTCCTATGCTCACTGATAAAGCCCAGGACGTCTAAAACATCATTGTATCAATTAATCTAATAAAACTAAAAACATGAAACCCTTCTTCACTAAATTAACTGATCTGAAATTTGACGATGCTATTAATCATGTGACTGAAATTTTAAAGGAACATGGTTTTGGCATTCTTACTGATATTGATGTCAAGGATACTTTAAAGAAAAAAATAGACGTTGATTTCAGACCTTACCGGATATTAGGAGCATGTAATCCGTCATTTGCCCATAATGCAATACATACATACGATAAAGCTGGTATTATGATGCCTTGCAATGTTATCGTTCAACAACATATTGATGGGAAAGTTGAAATCACCATCATTAATCCTGATGCTGCAGCAAACAATATGAATAATAAAGCACTGGAGGATTTTGCCTGCCAGGTAACCAAAGAACTACGTAAGGTTTTTGTAAAAATATAATTTGCAAACGATTGGCATCTGGAATTGAGTACCCAATTCCTCTGAAAATTATGTTTAAATCAAACCAGGAATTAGCCATTCTCTATTTATTGTGTTCTTGTTAATCGCCATTACTACTATCTTATTTTTTTTCAAATATATTAGAATCATAAATTTTTGAAATTTGCTTTTCGTTAGAGTAATTATAATAATTATGACGTGAAAAATTTTGCTTTTCTTAATTTCATTTATTATTTAAGTTAGAATACTATCTTTTAAAACACAAAAAATATTATGATTTCATAATAATTCATTTGATCTAAAAATCCTGATAGATCTATAAACATTGATTTTCAGCTATTTATTAACAAATGATTAACAATTTTTATTTTTATTTAGTCTAAATAAGAATATATTTTTATTTATCTTTACAATATTATTAACCAAAAATCAAAAACCATGAAAAAAACATTCACACTTACATTTATTGCGCTATTTTTTATTTGCAGTGCATTTGCTCAGTCAGCAGCTGACAAACCCACGATGGTTACCGAAACCATGTATATCATGCCTAAGCGAGGTATGGAAGACAAATTTGAAGCCGCTGTTAAAGCGCACGATAACAAATATCATCCGGAAGGACAATACCAGGCTGGTCTTCGCAAAGTAGAATATGGTGAAAAAGCAGGATGGTATGTTTGGGTTTACGGTCCAACAACCTATTCATCGCTGGATTCAAGACCAGCTAAAGAAAACGGACATGCTGCTGATTGGACATCAACCGTTGAACCCTTGGTTGACACCTACGGCGAAACTACATTATGGGAGTATAATACTGATCTCTCATACGGAATGGAAAAGCTTAAAACATCGAAATATTACGAAGTATGGGCTGTAAAACTTCAACGTGGTGAATATTATCGTTTTAAAGCTATAGCAGAGAAATTAAAAAAGACCTATGAATCTATGGGTAATACCGCTTTCCTTGTATATAATAACCAAATCCATACTTCAAATGGCGCAGATGTTGGAATGTTGTGGAGTTTTAACTCCTACGACGAATGGTCAAAAGATCCTGGCACAAAGAAGGCTTTTGAAAAACTTTACGGCGATAACAGCTGGCAAAATATGCTGATTGAATGGCGGGCTGTAACTATTGATTACACTTCCGAAGTAAGAAGCTTTGTTAGGTAAGGTTAAAAGCATAAAAGATGAAAGAGCCGGATAGATATTGTTTCTTCCGGCTCTTTTTTTAAACAAATAATTTGATAACTTTTTTAGATAAAATTTTTAACAGATCCTCAGATCAATAAAATATTGAAATACGGTTATCATTTTTTAATAAACCTTGCGGTGATGAGGCTTCCGGAATTAGCTATAACCAATGTGTATAAACCTGGCAATAAATCAGCAACACCTATCTCCTTTTCTGACTGCCATGGGTTCAGTATAAAAGTTTTTTGTTGTTTCCCCGTCATGTCAATAATAACAGCTTTCCTTTCTATTTTTGAAGATTCTATCCGAAGGTTAATATGCTCATTTGCAGGATTTGGATAGAGTGAAACAAGAGAATTCACATTTTCAACTTCAGCAAGCGAAGTTATAGTAAGTTGATCCAGAATGCTGGCTGTTCTGATTGTTAGAAAAGGTTTGATACCATAAGGTGTGTGCCCGTCAATAGTTGCAGTGAATCCATTGTTGAAATCAGGCACAGTGTATCCCCAATCAAGTGT
Source organism: uncultured Bacteroidales bacterium (assembly GCA_963802185.1). Taxonomy (GTDB): domain Bacteria; phylum Bacteroidota; class Bacteroidia; order Bacteroidales; family UBA4417; genus UBA4417. The sequence continues at coordinate 592,205 of CAWDHU010000026.1, read as the reverse complement.
ACGGTAAGTATCTGCAATAGCGGCATCCGCTATAAGCATCTTCAGTGAATCGATATGCGGGAATATAAAATCCGGATTTATAATTTGCCGGGCAATGGTATCAAGATAATGCTGAAATTTTCGATCAAACTCTGGGACCGAAAGTAATTTTACTGCCAGAGGCCGGGGTTCACTATGTGTAAACCAATCAAGACAATTACGGGTTGCCCAGTCGCGACCAACCCAATCGACACCAAAAGTATTGTCAGTATCATACGTGATAAATTCAAACTTCCCGGTTCCAATATTATGATAAAGAAAATAATTATTTTTATTATACATATAGTCGTCCCAGTTTCCGGAAGCTACATCTAAGGCAAATGCTTTCAATAACCCGTCTACATTAATCTTTTGCGATATCTGTTCCGCAAAACCAGCATCAACAGGTTGATCCAGGGCGGTGATTAAATCTACCAGATCAGAGTAGTCATCAACATCTTCATTGGTTTGCAAATCATATGCACGTCCGCCGGTGGCTGAACCACTATTAATGTTTTTATAGGCTTGCTGATCAGTTCCCAAATACACCAGGTCGGCGGGCCAGGTACATTTATATAGATTACCACTCTTTTCACCAAACACTTTTTGCAACCAGTCCTTATCCAATTCCTCCAGGTTGGTATACAAACCATAATAAACATTATTAATGTACATTCGGACAAAACTTGTACGTCGTTCAACCATCCCTGAATTTACCCAGGTATCATAAAATAATTTTTCGCGAATCAATGTCGGGTCGTTGTGCTGCCCGTTGAGATTGATCTTTTTAACTTCCTGGTATCTTCGACCAGCAACATATTCGTTAAAGCTTATTTTGAAAGATTTCTTCCGGGAAGCGCGGGAGGTGTTTCCACGTAACCTGAAGCCAACATTCATGAGTGTGTCACGGCCAGTTCCATAATCGAAAATGAACATGGCCATATAATAATGATCTGATAGCACATCAGTCATAATGACATGAAGAGAATCCGGCGGAATCTCTATATAAACAGACGAAACCCGGGAATCATCATAAAGAGTTGACTGGCAAAATAATTCAGAAAAAGAGAAAGCAATGAGAAAAAGCAGCAGGAATAAGTTTTTCATTGGGGCAGATTTTGTTTGCTATTATGTAATCCCCGGATTTTTTTTTTCTGACTTAGCTGAAATCATAAAAATTTAAGGATTATTAAAATCTTCATTATGAACGACGAGCAAATGAAAATAGAAATTTTCAGCAAATCTACAAAATCATATCGACAGACTAGCAGAATATCCGCTCTGATCCAAACCAGTGATTATTCATCTATAAAGTTTATGCGTAAAGCTCTTTCTTAACTTCCCTGATCTTTTTATATTTAACCCAATCGAAGGTATTTAGAAATTTAGCAGCCGCCTGAGCTCCCCTAATAAAAAGGTCAATTTTTGCTTCATCTGTTAATCCAAAGTTGAGCCAGTTATGATTTCCAGTATCAATATAACCAATCAGGTGCTTAAAATCAGGGTTTGTACGTAAAAAATTATCGTCGGAGGAGAACCTCGCTGTATTGAAAACCGATCCTATCAGGCTGAAGAATTTCTTATTTTTATTAACTTCAGCTTTATCAAGGCCAATTTTAACTCCAAAAGTAGGTGCATCAGGCACTTTAGTATTATTATGGAAAATATCGATAGGGAAATTGGAGATTATGCCGCCATCCATAAAAAGAACCTCATTTGGAATAGATGCATTGAGACCGGTCATTTTATTCCATTTTCTCCATGCCTCAACTCCGGTAGGCAAGTTGTTGATTCTGAATGGTTGGAAAAAGAACGGAATTGACATGGAAGCACGGGCAAAATCAGCAGGATTTGCAGCTTCAGGATTCGTGTACAGCAATTCTGACATTTCCGGAAAAACAATTTTACTCTGGGTTGTAATATCGGCGGCGATAATGGCCAGATCCAATAATCCTTTTTGCGAATTGTAAACAGAATTACTCAACCTGTTCCGAAGGTTATTACCTTCGCTAACACCTGCATCACGCAATTGTTGTAAGTCTCCCATATTCTTTATCCCCTTTTGGTTGAGCAGGTTTTTCATCCAGTCGTGAAAGTTTTTTCCCGGATTCAAACCAAAATCGTCGCGGAAATTATCAATAACCTGTGCACCCTTTATAGCAAGTTTTATATTGCTTACATCAGATAGTAATGCATCGATAAACTCTTGAGCGTCTGTATCGCCATCAACAAAATCGTAAAGCTTCTTATTACATAGGCATTCCAGAATCCAGGTGCTTTTAGTCTCGTCAATTCTTCCGGCAGCAGCCATCAATAAAGTGTTTATTGAACCGGCAGATGTCCCGGCCAGGCTAAGAAACCTGATATTCATTTGTTCCATTACATACACGTATCCAACCAGTGCAACCCCCAACACACCACCACCTTCCTGAACCAGGTCTACGTATTGATTACCGTTATCGTCTATGATGTCCGAAAAGTTTTTATCCGGACCGATAGATTCTTTCAATTCGTCAAGTATGCTGAGCACCAAACCATTTTCGGTAAAATCTGTGATTTTCATAATTAAGATTTTTAGGTGAATAAATATCAATTAGTTTTACTTTAATAAAGCCATGATCGAAATAAATCAACTTTCGAAATGCAAGTTGAACATTTTCAATTGGAAGTCATAGAAAGTGTTAATTTAAAAACACTTCAAACCATTTTTTGTGCGAATGGGACTAAATTTTTCGCTAAAATATTTTACATTTTAAACCAAAGAGGAATACATATAAATGAAAATAAATAACTTACAAAATATAGTACAAACAATTCACCTGCTTTAATTTCCGGATTGGCAGACTCCTGTCGGGATCCGGTAAAAGAAAAGATACAGTTTTATATGCAAAGTATTGCATATGATTGATTTAGCACATTCAGCCTTTCAATATTGGATTTTAAAAACACCAATTCTAGTCGCAACAGCTATATATTAAGTATATTAATTGTACTTTTGCTGACGAAATCACAGGTGATGTTTGAAAATCTGAATCAGCCATATCCTTTCAACAATAACTTTAAACATAACCTGCGTACAATTACATTTGTATGCATGGGATTTATGCTTATAACGCTTTATTTCCAACCTTTCGGAATAAATTTTCTGGCATCTCCCAAGGATGGATATTATGTTCTGATTATTGGATTAGTAAGTGCGGCAACTTTCTTTTTGAACACGCTTTTCTTACCTGGACTATTCCCGAAAATTTTCGAATCAGCCCGATGGACTATCCGAAAAGAAATAATCTGGAATGTGGGAATGTTTGCTGTTTTAATAGTTGGTTTTACATTAACGGCTAAAGTTTTCAGAATATCTGGCATGGAATCTCTAACATTTTTCAGATCAGCTGCATTAGCTTTACTGCCATTAATACTTTTCAATTTATCCAACTATAATAATTCGCTTAAAACCAAAGTTGCTCATGTTATCGATAGTGGTCGTCAATGGCTGGCGGAAGAGCGAAAAGGCACGCATATTACAGATAATGAGCGCATTAAAATTGAATCAGATAATGCTAAAGAAATTTTTGAAGAAGATTTGAGAAATATAATTCTAATCCAATCTGCCAGTAATTATATCGAAATATTTTACCGCGAAGGAGCCGTAATCCGTAAACAAATGATCAGGCAAACCTTGAGTAAGGTTGAATCGATCTTATCCGATTTTCACAATATAAAAAAATGTCATCGTTGCTGCCTGGTTAATATAAACCAGATTTCACGATTAACCGGAATATCTCCGAATTACACTCTCGAAGCAAAAGGTCTTGATTTTCGAATCCCGATTTCGAGACAGAATGTAACCAAATTCAGGAAGATCCTTTCAGCGAAATAAATCAATTTTTATTGCAATTTATTTCGTCATCTCATCCGATTTATACATCTCTTTGGATGAAATTTCTATGATATTATACAATTTTACACGCATTTCATCCCTGATTATCCTGCATTTCGTCCCAAGACACAACAATCCCCCCCATTTAAGGCATTGCAACCCATTTTTAAGAAGTGCTTCTTTTTCAGGAGTATTTTTGTATTCTCAAACACTATTCAAAGATAAAGTCATCTTTGAAAAACCGGGTTAAATTCCCCTGTAAAAGCAAATCCCATTAATTATTTTGTGTAAATGATACAGATGAAAGAATTAAATATCGGAGGACTTATAATACCTGTACCTATAATTCAGGGTGGAATGGGAGTTGGCATTTCACTTTCGGGTCTGGCATCTGCTGTTGCTAACGAAGGAGGGGTTGGAGTAATTTCAGCTGCCGGATTAGGCATGTTATACAAAGATCCTTCGCAGGATTATCTTGCAAATTGCATTACAGGCCTCAGACAGGAAATAAGGAAGTCAAGAGAAAAAACAAGCGGGATCATTGGTGTTAATATCATGGTTGCACTTAGTAATTACGAAGACTTAGTACGGACATCAATAGAAGAAGGAGTAGATATTATTATTTCAGGTGCCGGGCTTCCGCTAGATTTGCCTAAATACCTTACACCAGGCTGTAAAACCCGCATTATACCTATTGTTTCATCGGCAAGAGCTGCTGCATTGATCTGTAACAAATGGCTGGCTAATTACAATTATCTTCCTGATGCTGTGATTGTTGAAGGTCCTAAAGCAGGTGGCCATCTGGGGTTTAAAAATGATCAGATTTTTGATGAAAATTTTTCTCTCGAAAAACTAATTCCTGAAGTAGTTGCCGTTGTAGATCCGATTGGATTGCTAAACGGAAAAGAAATTCCCGTAATAGCTGCTGGTGGAATATATACCGGTGCTGATATCCTTAAAATTCTAAAATTAGGTGCTTCGGGTGTTCAGATGGGTACCAGATTTGTAACAACGGATGAATGTGATGCTTCCAATGAGTTTAAACAGGCTTATCTGGATGCAAAAAAAGAAGATGTCATTATTATTAAAAGCCCCGTTGGAATGCCGGGTCGAGCTATAAAATCTCCATTTCTGGAGGAAGTTTTGGCCGGCAAACGTCAACCTAAAACCTGTCCGGTGAACTGTATCCGCACCTGCGACATAAGTACAGCGCCTTATTGTATTATTGCTTCACTTACTTCAGCACTCAGGGGAAACTTTAGAAGGGGTTATGCTTTTGCAGGTAGTAATGTTTGGCGCACCAATAAAATTATCCCGGTAAAAGAACTTATGAATACTATCAATCAGGAATATCAAATCTACCAGACAAAAGCTGAACTGGCAATTTGTTAGGTATGTGAGTGATTCATAAACATTATATCCCTGTGGCTTTTTAAATCACAGGGATTTTTTTATACTAAAAAATTAAGATTTAACTGCTATTACAAGCATTTCAAAATCATCAGTTGATAGTTTATCCTGTCTGTCGAAAGCTCCAAGAGTAGCTCCAAAAATATCAACAGATGTAAAGTTGAGTGATTTCAACAACCAGGTAATTTCCGAAGGCACATAATACCTTTCGTTGCTTTTCAATTCTTTCTGCTTTCCGTTATCGTCTTCAAAAACGGTAGTATTGTGATCACGGAAAGTCATTAAATCAAACGAATTATCGATGGTTGAAGCATTACCTGTTTCTTTTGTTGATTCAAGAAAGTCCTTTATAGAATGAAAAAGAGGGAATAACCCATTCAAAGTTGTAAAAATCAACTTCCCACCTGATTTCAGAGATTTGGCAGCACTTTGAAGAATCTGAAAATTCATTTCATCTGTTTCCATTAAAGGAAAAGCTCCCTCACAGAGCATAATAGCCAGATCAAATTCATTATTGAAATGTAAATTCCGGGCATCCTGCTTCTGAAAGTCAATGACCAGTTTTTGTTCTGCAGCTTTTTCGCTTGCTCTATGCAATTGTGAATCCGAAAGATCTATTCCGGTTACACGGTAACCACGTTTCGTCAATTCAATTGAATGACGGCCGGTTCCGCAGCCAATATCCAGGATTTTGAGGTTTTTATCAGATGCGATCTCTTTTTCGATAAAATCGCATTCTCCTATTGTACCCTGTGTGAAGATTTCGTTGTCGTATTTAAAGCCATAATTTTCAAATAACGATTCGTACCATTGTTTCATAAAAATCAGATTTTTATTTGATTGTGATTAGTATCTGACCAAAGAGTATACTATCGCCTGTACGCAATTTTTTCCTCTTCTGGAATTCTATGGTATTATTTACCTTAACTTCGCCATCTACAATTCTTTGATTGGCTTCTCCGCCTGTATCAACCAGCCCAAGCAATTTTAATAGCTGGTTCAACTGGATGTATTCGTGATCAATTAGTTCGAATTCCATTGTATAGGTTTTAATTGTTGAGAGTTGCGTGTTAGAGCATTGCATCATTCACTTTTTTATAACTTTAGCGATACCTTTAGAGTTACATACGAGGCTTATTCACTATTTACAATTCATTTATTCACTATTTACTATTTACTTTCTTTGGGTAAAATAAACCTGTTATACAATAAAAGTCCAATAATCGTCGCAACTCCAATCAGGCTGAAAATAAACCACAAAACACCAGGCTGATGCAGTTTATCCACAAAATGTACATAAAGTGTTGCACCAAGTATCCCTCCTATTCCGCTGCCAATTACACCATACAGAAATGCATACCCCTGGTATAAAGCTTTTTTATCGGCAGGTGCAATCAATCCGACATACGAGATAAATTTAGGGTGTGCGGTCATTTCGCCGATAGAGAATATTACAATTCCGGCAATGAAAACCCATGCATAAGTTGAGATTGATAGGATTGCCATCCCGACAGTTCCCATAGCAATACCAACTATCATAGTGGGTAGTGCAGGAATTTTGCGGACAATTTTGGAAACAGCCAGTTGCAGTATGATAATACATGCCGCGTTAATAACCGTTACATGTTCAGCGTCAAATTTCCAGGAAGGATTCTGCATGAATAAGCCAAGAAAACCATTAACCACTTTATTTACTGGTGTCATATCAATATAATCTTTCAGGTACCAGAGAACAGTATCAAACATCTGAAAATACAAAATCCAGAACCCTGAATATATTACTATCATCAGGACAAAGCGGAAATCTTTCAGAACCAGGAAGATTCCCTTAAAAACGTCAAATAATGGTTGGGAGTTTTTAGGTTTTGGCGGTTCGCGGTAAACAAAAATATTGAGCAGAAGCATTGAGCCCGTTCCAACGGCGGCCATTACAAAAATATAACTCCAGCCAATGCTTTTAAGGTATGGCACAAAAATCAACGGAAAGATAAAGGCTCCAAGGTTAATGCTCCAGTAATATATTCCAAAACCAAGTGATGAAGTATTTTCGTCGGTAACCCTCGAAATGGTACCTGCAATAATTGGCTTGAAGAAACCTGCTCCAATAGCCATAAGGATCAGACTCAGAAAAACCATTCCGTATGAAGTGGAAAGGCTTGTAAAAAAATATCCGGTACTCATCACCGTAAAAGCCATCATCAGTGTGCGGCGGTATCCGAATCTGTCGGCCAATGCACCTGCAAGAATTGGTAAAAAATACAATAAAGGTGTAATTGTACTTTTTATTACGCCAACACTTTCCTTCGAAAAGCCTAATCCGCCTTCAGGAATACTCAGCACAAGGTATACTGATAGTACCGACATGACACCATAATACGATCCACGTTCGAAAAACTCCATGGTTATAACAGTCCAAAAACTGCGCGGAAACGATTTTATACCTGGTTTTTCGGAGGAAGACGGGAGATTTTTCATATATATTTTAATATTCATTTTGTTAACTGCAAAAGAAAGAAAAATAGCAATACTCAGAACAGTATTATAGTTTAGACTAAATTTAGATTACAAATAAAATTTAAATCGTCAAAATATCTATTTCAATTGCATTTTAATACAGGAATTCAATTCTAATTTAATTATCTTTAACCGGAACAAATTTACTTTAGCACGAATAGTTTTGTTATAATTGCATATAAAATTCTTAATTGGAACTTTGCCCCCTTATACCATGAAAAAATACTTTCTACTTGTTTTCCTTTGCTTATTCATAATGACAGCAAAAATATCAGCCCAGGTAACATTTGTTGCAGATTCGTTGCCTTCGTACACACCCACTCAGGATAGCGTGTATATTGCCGGCGACTTTACAGGCTGGCAACCCGGATCGGCTGAATTCATGCTTCATAAGAACGCAGAGGGGAAATGGAGTATTACATTAGCTGCGAAACCTTCGGGAACTGTAATTAAATATAAATTTACCCGCGGATCGTGGGAAACGGTTGAAAAGGGTCAGAGTGGAGAAGAAATTCCGGATCGTCAATTTACATATAGCAACAGCAGTTCTTTGGTTAATGTTACTATTTATAATTGGGCTGATGCAGGAGGTGGAAACAGTTCGACTGCTGCTGCCAACGTAAAAATAATGAGTCCTGATTTTTACGTGCCGCAACTAAACCGAACGCGTAGGATATGGGTATATTTTCCACCTGATTATGAAACCTCCGGAATAAGTTATCCTGTACTTTATATGCACGATGGACAAAACTTATTCGACGTTACCACTTCGTTTTCAGGAGAGTGGGAAGTAGATGAAACGCTTAACAAATTGGCTGCTGAAGGAAAACATGTTCCTATAGTGGTAGGAATTGATAATGGCGGAGTGGACCGTATAGGAGAATATACTCCCTGGAGCAATCCACAATATGGCGGTGGCGATGGCGACAAGTATATGCAGTTTATTGTCGAAACCCTCAAACCCTATATTGATCAACATTACCGCACGTTAACCGACAGGAAAAATACCGGAATTATGGGCAGCTCGCTGGGAGGGCTTATTTCACAATACGGTTCACTCAAATACCAGGAAACCTTTAGCAAAGCCGGATTATTTTCACCATCCTATTGGTTCTCTGACGATATCTGGGCTTTTACCCGCGAAACAGGAAAACAGTATGATGTGCGCTTTTTTCAACTTTGTGGAACTGATGAAAGTGCAGGAATGGTTACTGAAATGCAGCACATGAATGATTCCCTGATAAATATTGGTTTTGTGCAGGCTAATATTTTTAATAAAATTGTAAGCGGTGGCCAACATAATGAAAAACTCTGGCGTGAAGCTTTTGGTGAGGCATACTTGTGGCTGTTCGACACATATACCAATTCAATTCAAGAGCCTCTTGAAAATAAAAGGATCTTATGCAGTCCTAATCCAGTTGTAGATTTTCTAACTATGGGTACTGAAGGCAAAGTAATATTTGATACGATTCAGATTATTGATTTAAAAGGAAGGCAAGTTAAAACTATAAGTCATCCCAGGACGAATAAAATTGATGTGCATAAATTGATACCCGGAATGTATATTCTCAAATGCCACTCAGGTGAGGAGATATTTGAAGGTAAATTTATCAAGAAGTAACAAATGGTTTTCATTAAAAAAGTCCCGGTCGTGAGGCCGGGACTTTTTTTGTATTCAATTCAGAAAATACTATTTCCCAATTTTAATATCCAGTCCAACGGCTAAAAGCCATGTTGTTTTAGAGTATTTTTCGGTAACAGGAATACTTGTAGCTCCAAGCATATGGCTATAGGTTTTACTATCTTCTCCATACATAGTATATAATCCACCGAGGTTTAACCCGACTGCAGGAGTAATCATATATTTACCACCGAAAGCAACAGTATTTGACGGAAGGCTGTAACTCAGGTCAGTCTGATAATTCTTGGAAACACCCGTTTGTGAAGACAGATAACCTGCACTCAGCAAAAACTTCTCGGTAAAATTATATTCCAGACCTAAAGCCAGTTCATAATAGTTTTTATCAATAATCATATCATTTGCTATTGGATTACCGCTTGCATCTGTCTTGCCGTAATCAGCATTCTTATCCCAATAATAATTATAACCAAGTGAAGCAACAAACTTATCAGTTACAGGATAAGAAGCTCCGACAGAAAGCATTGCAGGCATATCAGCTCTTGTTTTAGCTCCGTCTGGAAACATTCCGGTTTGATCCACTTTGGTTTCGTTGGTAAGTTCAATTTTTGTCTTCATTTCGTATTTGAGAGCAATAGTAAGTTTCTCAGCGAATGTAAGGTTAGCTCCAAATATAGGAGTGTATCCGGTACCTTTTTGAATAACATCAACCTGCATATCTCCTGTACTTGCTGCAAGAGCACCCATCTGTGCAGCTCCCCCAGCAAACTGTGCAGCTCCAGCCGTTGCCTGGCCTGCAATAGTTGAATAAATGACCTGCGATTGTTGAATTGGTGTAGTAATAGGCTGACCTGCAAGTGCTAATGCTCCTTCGAACTGAGCTTGTTGTTCTGCGGTTATAGCTCCTGCTGCCTGAGCCTGTGCATAAGTATATGCACCTAAACCTGCAGATGTCAGTTGCCCGGCACCAGCAGCTGCAGTTGTATATTGTGCAGCACCAGCAGTGTATACGGCTGAAGCATCAGAAAAATATGTATTCATTTGTGCCCCAAAAGCATCAGCTCTCATAAAAGTCCCGGTAAATGAAGGCGGTGTTAAAGTAGGAACTGCGGGAGCATTATAATTAGGATTTACCATAATATTTGTAATAGATCCTTTATATGTATTCTTAGCTGTAACTGCACGAAGTCCGGCAAAAAGAGAAACTGCAGGGCTAATTTCATAAGAAACACCAAACTGGTAACCGAAATAAACAGACGTACCTTCGAAATTGATATCCGCTTTATAATCCGTTACTCCAAATCCAGAAGAGCCTAGCATTGGTACTAAATCTGAAATTGGCATTTCGAATGACGGAAGCCCAGTATCATAAGTTGCGCCGCCGCCGCCGCCGACCGGATTAAACCCAAATGAAAATGCCAGCTTATCCATTTTATAAACTGCATAAACACCAGGAAAAACAGGTGCCGAAACATTACCGGTAAACTTTGCATCAGGACTACCATGTAAATAAGGGTAATCATTTACAACATCCTTTGTCTGAAATATGGATTGATTATTCAAAGAAAGATGGAATCCATTATTTAACTTTGTAAGCCCGGCAGGATTGTAATAAACGGCATCAATTCCTAAACAAGCATTTCGGGCTAACATACGTGCATAAGCTGCACTTTGATTGGTGTTGGTCATAATTCCACCAGCCATAAGGCCCGTACTCAACAGTACTGACGAAAGAGCAAAGAGTAGTTTTCTTTTCATTTTTCTGGTTTTGGTTAATTGTTAGACTTTTTTTAGCCATTTGAAGGAGCCAAAATATACACATTTTTCAATATCACCAAATAATTTTAATTATCACGATACTAGGTCTTTATTAATCTCCTACGTATTCAAGTAATTAAAAATGTTATTTATATTAATTCTATATTAACATTTCATTAATATATAGCATATTTTAGATATATTTGATAAAAAAGACAAAATCCATATATTTTCTAAACACAGTACTTATTCCCCTTTTTTCGTACGGTTTCAAATTAAATTATGGTCTTTTAGTCCTAGCATATATTATATTATTCCTTAATATTCTTTACTTTTGCTTTTCTTTCGTGGCATGCAAACTTAATTTACCTGTTCATCCAATTAAGATCAATAGTTTCTGCGAAAAATCCATATTCGGATTTTGATGTAGAACAATTAAATGACTATTTATTTATCTGTATATCAACAAACTATAAGTTTTATTAGTAAATTTTAAAAAATTTTTGAGTTTTTTTTTCGCCACTATTGCCCGGGTGAAAAAAAGTATTACCTTTGCAGCCTCAAAAAACGATATGGTCCGTTCGTCTAGGGGTTAGGACGTCAGGTTTTCATCCTGGTAACAGGGGTTCGATTCCCCTACGGACTACTAACAACATTTTAAAGTTTCACTATGGCTAACCACAAATCATCCTTAAAAAGGATCAGAGCAAACGACAAGAAAAGGCTTCGCAACCGCTATTATGCAAAAACAATGCGTAATTCAATTAAAGCTTTTCGTGATTTAGAGGATAAAACTGTAGCTACAGAAAAACTTCCTTCACTTGTTTCTCTTATCGATAAACTCGCTAAGAAAAGCATTATTCACAAAAATAAGGCGGCGAACTTAAAATCGAAGCTCACTAAAAAAGTGAATGCGCTTTAATTCAAAGATCTTTTCTCAGGAAAGAGCCCCTGTTATCAGGGGCTCTTTTGTTTTATATACTTTTGTATTTTAGCATTTTCTAATTATTTTGTTTTAAAAATAATTCCTGATGGATAAAGCTTCAAAAACTTCCATAAAAGACTGGGCTGAAGACGATAAACCACGAGAAAAACTTCTGCATAAAGGTCCGGCAGCTCTCAGCAATGCCGAATTAATAGCGATTCTAATTGGATCAGGGAATATGGATGAATCAGCTGTTGCATTATCAAAGCGTATTATGAATGAAGTGAATGATAACTTTGCCGAGTTAGCCAGGCTAACCATTTCGGATCTGCAAAGATTTAAAGGTATTGGCGAAGCTAAAGCCATAACTATAGCAGCAGCACTCGAACTTGGCCGACGTAGGGGAACTTCGGCACTTAATGAAAAACCACAGGTGAAGGACAGTAAAACAGCCTTTATCCTCTTTCAAAAAGAGCTCGGTGACCTGAATTATGAAAGCTTTTGCATTCTGCTGCTCAACAGGGCAAATAAAGTACTTAAAACTGTCAGGATTAGTGATGGAGGCATCACAGGTACTGTAGTTGACCAACGCAGAGTATTTAAAATTGCACTTGATAACAACGCAACTTCCATTATTTTAGGGCACAATCATCCATCGGGTCAGCTTACTCCCAGTGATGCGGATATTCAGTTAACAAAAAAAATGAAAGAAGCCGGGATCACGCTAGACCTGCCGGTTCTCGATCATATCATTGTCGGCGACGGGAATTATTATAGTTTTGCAGATGAAGGAATCATGTAAATACTAAGGTTTTGGGGATTTGGGGTTAGGATTTAGGGACTGAGAAAGGGAGAGGGAGAGAGGGAGAGATGACAAACAAGCACTATTGAACCTTTAAACTTTAAACACGACGCTTTTAAACCTGAAATTTTTGACTGATAAACAGGTATTTAACTAACCAGAAACAGATTTTCGATGCTTAAAATAGTAACCGTAGTTGGCGCAAGACCTCAAATCATTAAAGCTGCCGCATTAAGCCGTGCCATCCGGAATTCATTTTCAAATGAAATTGAAGAGATTATAATTCATACAGGGCAACATTATGACAATAACATGTCGCAGGTTTTTTTTGAAGAACTTGGAATACCAAACCCACATATTAACCTGAATATTGGCTCCGCTTCACACGGCAAGCAAACGGCACAGATGATACAGGAAATTGAAAAGGTATTACTGGCCGAAAAGCCTGACTTTATTGTACTTTACGGTGATACCAATTCGACCCTGGCCGGAGCCATTGCTGCAGGTAAAATTCATATCCCGATAGTACATATCGAAGCCGGGTTACGCTCGTTTAACAAGAATATGCCTGAGGAAATCAACCGCATTATGTGCGACCACTCCTCTACCCTATTGTTTGTGCCAACCAAAACAGGGATTAAAAACCTTGAACACGAAGGTTTTAAAACAGGAAATCCTACTCCCTATTCGGCTGATCATCCGGGAGTTTTTCATTGCGGTGATATTATGTTCGATAACCTGGTTCACTTTTCGGAAATGGCCGGACAGAAAACAAATATTATGCAGACTCTCGCCCTGAAAGAGAACGAATTTGTACTCTGTACTATTCACCGTGACAATAATACCGATTCGCCTGAACGCCTGCGCCAGATTATCAGTGCCATGTGCCATATTGCAGAAAATATGAATCTGAAAATTGTAATTCCGTTGCATCCGCGTACTTCCAAAATAATTGAAACTAAACTTCCAGAAGATCTACATAAAAGATTGACCGGCAATAAAAACATCCACCTTATTCCCCCGGTTTCATATCTTGAAATGATCATGCTCGAGAAAAACGCAAACCTTGTCCTAACCGATTCAGGTGGAGTACAAAAAGAAGCTTATTTTTTCAAAAAGCCTTTAGTGGTAGCACGTCCCGAGACCGAATGGGTCGAAATTATTGAAAACGGGGCAGGAATAATTGCAGATGCAGATGAACTTAAAATTATTGAATCTGTGAAGTATTTTCAAAACAAAGGAGCTCTCGATTTTCCGAATGTATTCGGTGACGGTCACGCAGCTGAGTTTATTTGCAGGACTATGCTGGATCAGAATAAAATATCAGCCTAACAATTATTGAGTTAACACATTCATCCTTAAGATTATAATTATTATATGACTGTGATGCCAGGCGAAACCGACCTTGACAAATTACTTAAAACAATGAAACCCATTCATAATGCGGGTGATTATGTTTTTTGTGTTCTGAATGATTTGTCATTGGTAAATCTTATGGATATCATTTTCATTTTCAGGGAGAAAGAAGGAAATACCATAGTTATTAAAAAAGAATTGGCTGATAATTTAAAACTTGAATACTCATTTGTTGCAGGCTGGATTACCCTGACAGTTCATTCTTCATTGGAAGCAGTTGGTTTGACAGCCGCCTTTTCAGCTGCACTTTCGCAAGAAGGAATAAGTTGCAATGTTGTTGCAGCCTATTACCATGATCATATTTTTGTTGCAAAAAAGGATGTCGAAAAAGCATTGAAAATTCTTCGCAAACTTTCTGAATAAGAATCCTATTTACATTTTATCCTCCAAAAAATATTTTAATAGTACATTCCCTTAAATATACTGGATGGAGAACAATTAAAGCTTGACTAAGGTTATATTTTCAGAAGGGATAGCATTAAATTGCGTTTTAGTCGGATTGAGGTGCGGTTTTCAGAACTAAATACCTGTTTTATTGTTTTGTATTTTTGTAAACTCAGCGTTGCCTGCAAAAAGAAGTGTAAAGCCACATCGGTATTTCCCAACGCACACCAGAAAAATACATTTATCATGCAAACCGATATAAAGAATAAGACCCTCTCCGACCTGGCAGAGCTTATTTCAAAATACAAATCTGAAATAATCCGACAGAATAAAATTGATCTGTCAGGTTCAAATGAACTTAATCCAACCCTTGATGACAGGTTGAAAGTCGACGAAAAAAAGGTAGATGGAATGGTTGCATCCATTCATGAAGTGATTAACCTGGATGATCCTGAAGGACAAATTCTTCACCAATACAATCATCCAAATGGAATGAAGGTCGAAAACAGGAGCGTTCCTTTTGGCAGGATACTGATCATCTACGAATCAAGACCGGATGTAACCATCGAGGCCGCCATAAATGCTTTTAAAGCAGGGAATAAAATCTATCTAAAAGGAGGAAAAGAATCGAAAAATACCAATATTTTCCTGGTAAAACTTTGGTCCCAGGCACTGCAAATGAATAATTTGCCTGCAGATATTGTAACCTATTTAGACATTGACCGGGTCGAAACACAAAAAATATTAAAAGAGAACCATTTGAGATTGGATCTTATAATTCCACGTGGAGGCGAAGATTTAATCAATTACATCAGGCAAAATACGTCCATCCCACTTATTATCAGCGGAAGAGGCAATAACTTTGTTTATGTGCATTCAGATGCTGATTTTACAATGGCTCAGAATATTATTATCAATGGGAAAAGCAGGCTGAGTGTATGCAATGCAATTGACAAAGTATTATTTAACAAAAGCACCAAAAATTTAAAATCAAAAGTTGAACAGGTTCTTACAAAAGCATTAGAAATAAAACTTGATGTTTATGGCGACGGAGATTTCTTTAAATCATTTGATACTATCAAACCGATGAATGATGAGTTGATGTATGAACAGGAGTTTCTTTCGCCCAAAATCCTCTTTGGGCTTGTTGAAACAATTGATAATGCAATACATACAATAAACAAATATTCAGGAGGGCATTCGGCCGTTATTGTTACAGAAGATGTTGATGCAGCTACAAAGTTCCAGAATGAAGTGGATTGTGCGGCAGTTTATCACAATGCATCATCCCGGTTTACAGATGGAGGTCAGTTTGGATTTGGAGCAGAAATAGCTATCAGTACCCAAAAACTTCACTTTCGCGGCCCTGTAGGTTTGGCACAACTTGTAACTAATAAATGGTTTATCACAGGGAATGGACAAATACGAAATTAAGATGAAGAGCAAAATTGTTGTGAAGATTGGTACATCTACTTTAACCGCCGGGACGAAGAAAATTTCGAGAGGTAAAATTGAAGATATTGCGAGGCAAATTGAAAGATTAAAGGAAAACTATGATATCATCCTGGTTTCTTCAGGTGCTATTGCTACTGCCCGCCAATTTGTGAATATTGAAGGATGGGAAAATATTGTTAAATCCAAACAGGCTTTGTCCGCCATTGGCCAACCCAAATTAATGCAGATCTACAGTGAGGTATTTGGAGATTTCAACCTCAAAATTGCGCAATGTTTAATGACTTACCGTGATTTTGAAAACGAAGTATCACGAACCAATACAGAAAACACAATCAGCGAATTACTGGCGCATAATTATATTCCGGTTATAAATGAAAATGACACTGTAGCCGTTGAAGAACTGATTTTGGGCGATAACGACAAATTGTCGGCCATGGTGGCTAATTTAATGGATGCCGACAAACTTATTATTGCTTCGGACATCGATGGTTTATTTGACAAAAACCCAAAACTTTATAATGATGCTAAATTGATTACTGAAATTTCAGATTTAAAATCGATAAATCAGTTTATTGAAGAAAATGACGATGGCCTGGGAACAGGAGGAATGACGTCAAAAATTAACGCTGTAAGGATCTGTTTTGAGAAAAGCATTACGGTTTATATTGTAAATGGGGCGAAATCAAATTTTATTGAGGATAGCCTTAATGATACTATGGGGTTCACAAAATTAATTCCTAAGGAATAATCAGCATCTACGAGTTATTCAGCAGACATGATGATCTAATTTATTTAAGATAAATGTGCCAACATGTTTGTTACTTAAAAAGAATTTGTACCTTTGCACTCCATTTGTAAAAATCACGCATTACAATAACTAAAATAAAGTAAAACAAATGATTAGACAGTACGAAGCCGTTTTCATTATGACTCCCGTTTTATCTGATGAACAGATGAAGGAAACGGTAAGCAAGTTCCAGAAGTTCCTTGTTGACAAAGGGGCTACAATTATTAACGACGACAGTTGGGGCCTACGTAAGTTGGCATACCCTATTCAGAAAAAATCAACTGGTTTCTATCACCAGTTTGAGTTTCATGCTGAAGGTAACCTGATCAACGATTTCGAAATCGCCCTGAAACGTGACGAGCGCATCCTTCGCTTCCTCACCGTTGTCCTCGATAAACATGCTGTTGCATACAGCACTAAACGTCGTGCCAAGAAAGCAGAGAAAGCTGCAGAAAAAGCACAGGCTTAATTGTAACCCAAAAAAATCAGAAAAATGGCCACACAAGGAAATTCGGATATTAAATACCTGACTCCCATTACGGTTGACGTCAAAAAGAAAAAATACTGCCGTTTCAAAAAGAGCGGAATTAAATACATTGATTACAAGGATGCAGAATTTTTGCTCAAGTTTATCAATGAGCAAGGTAAGATTTTACCACGCCGGTTAACCGGAACAAGTACCAAGTATCAGCGCAAAGTAGCCCAGGCTGTTAAACGCGCACGTCACTTGTCGTTATTACCTTATGTTGCAGACTTATTAAAATAGTAGGAGGCTGAAATGGAAATTATACTCAAAAAAGATGTAGCCGAATTAGGTTACGCACACGATGTGGTAACTGTTAAAGACGGCTTCGCCCGTAACTTCCTGATTCCACAGGGACAAGCTGTAATGGCAACCGAACCAAACCGGAAGATCAATGCCGAAGACCTACGTCAGAAATCATTCAAAGCTCAGAAAACCCGCAAGGAAGCTGAATTAGTTGCTAAATCACTCGAAAACATTACAGTGAAAATTGGTGCTAAAGCTGCTGAAACCGGAAAAATATATGGGTCAGTTAATGCTATCCAGATTGCTGATGCTTTACGCGATCAATTTAAGATTGATATCGACCGTAAGAAAATTCATGTTGACGGAGATTCTATTAAGGAAACAGGTAGTTATACCGCAAACATCCGTTTACACAAGGAGATTCAGATTGCAATTAATTTTGAAGTTATAGCTGAATAATCAAAACATATTGCAACGAAATATTTGCTAATTTAATCCCGGCTAAACCCGGGATTTTTTTTTGTATTGGATTAAACAACAAAATGTATGCTTTCACACAACCAGTCGAAGTTCTTAAACTCGCTGAAAATCAAAAAATTCAGGCAGTTACATCGGGCATTTTTAGTCGAAGGTGAAAAAGGTGTTGACGAACTGCTTAAAAGTTCATTGCAAATCCAACAGATATTTGCGACGCCGGCCTGGTTTGAGAACAATGCTTCCCTGTTATCAGGCAAGAACATCAATGTGCAGGAAATTACCGCTGTTGAACTAAAAAAAGTAAGTGACCTAGTTACGCCCAACCAGGTTTTGGCCATTGCTGTAATTCCGGAAACAGCATTACCAGAGCCATCGAAACTAACTGCAATGACTCTGGCCCTGGATGGCATCCGCGATCCGGGCAACATGGGAACCATGATCCGCACAGCAGATTGGTTCGGGATCAGTTCAATTATTTGTTCATCAGACTGTGTTGATATGTATAACCCAAAAGTGGTCCAGGCTACCATGGGATCGTTCAGCAGGGTAAATGTCATTTATACTGACCTTTTAAAATACTTTAGTGAACTACCTTCCAAAATCCCGGTATTCGGAGCATTACTCGAAGGCCCCGATATCACAAAAAAAACATTTACCCGTCCGGGTATCATACTGATTGGCAGCGAATCACATGGAATATCAGAATCACTTATTCCATATATCAATGAGCCACTTAATATTCCGAGGTTTTCAAAATCTGAAACCCTAAATTACGCAGAATCACTAAATGCATCAATAGCCAATGGAATAATATGTTTCGAGATTTGCAGACAACTTTTTAAAAATAATTATTGATTTCTTAGGTATTTTATGTAAAATTCACTAATTTTTTGCTTAAATTTGTATGTTTAACATTAAAACAAAATTGCCGTGGCCCCATTATCAAAACTTATTAATTATCACATAGAGGAACTGAAAAGGATGGAAAACCTTTCAGAAAGAACCAAAAATGTATGTCTTGAGGGTTCCCTCGATACATTGTTCAAAATTCTCTATTACTATCTGGAGCAGAACACTTTCCGTGACATAAGAAATTGTGGACTGAAAACTGACCTGGAGTTAATAAACCTTTCGAAGAAGTATCTGAGTATCTCCGGGCTTACACTTGAGGATTTGAGAATGAATGAGCCGTTGCTCGGATTTGAGGATTTCAAACTTTTCTGTTATGTGAATTTCAAAGTCCCTTCGGATGTAACAGAATCTTACAAGGATGATTTTATTTCGAAAAGTTTCCCTTTATTCAGTTATGTGCAAACCATGATCAAGTATATTTTAAATGATCGTGAACAATACATATTTAACAATAACTACGGATTCCTTGAAAAATCTCAGAAACGTACGTTGCAAGCCATTGGCGACCATTACAGCATCACACGCGAACGAGTACGCCAGATCTCACAAAAAGTACCCGACAAAGTATATACTGCCATTACTAAGATAAGCCATCGTTTTGTAAATATCGACAAACACTTTGATTATGGCCTGGATCTGAAAAAAGAAATTATTGTTATAAACCAGGAACTGGTTGATCAGATCAATACGAAGGAGAATCTGACCTATACCGGTAAACTTTATTCACTTGTATTCTCCGGAATGTTTCAGCGTTATTTTATCAGCACTCAGAGTATCGAAAATAATTACCAGCATTATTACCTTGTAAGCCGAAAATACAAAGAAGTGTTCAATTTCAAGGCATTTATATATGACATTGAAGAACGCAATTCGGTACGTATGATTAATGATATTTCGATTGACCTTCTCGAATACCTTAACCATTTTGTGCTACCCGGACAAATCGTAAACGACCGGCTTAAGCAAATTTGCAAACGTATGGCGACTGAAGAGTTTGGCCTTGGATACGATAAGACTAACATAATTTTCAGGAGAAATTCGCTGGTTAAACTTTCGGAACATATTATTAGTATACTTGCTGCTGTTGGACGTCCGATGAAACTAACCGAAATATGCAAAGAGTTGAAAACCCGCTCAAAACGCATTCCTCCAAATATTGAATCGTTGCGGTCTTCTATTTTGAGTATAGAAGAAGTTGCCGCAATAGGCAAAACCAGCACCTACGCTCTCAAAGAATGGGATACAGTTAAAACCGGGACTATAAAAGAATTGGTAAAAGAATTCCTGGAATCATCGGCTGAGCCAAAACATATTTCTGAGATAACTGTTTATGTTAATAAATTCAGAAAGACAACGGATAAAAACATACTCTCAAATCTGAAACTCGATAAAACAAACACCTATGTATTTTTTAAACTCGGGTATATTGGTTTAAAATACAAACAATACAAAAACATACAGATTCAGAGTGATAAAAAAAACAGGGGGAGAAAACCTAAATCATATTCAGATGATAATCAGTTGAATCTTTTATAATAATAACGCGTGTGTCGAAATCACTACATAATTTGATCTTGCTTACTTTAATTCTTTTCAACTTAAAAATAAAAATTCAGAATGCTTAAATTAATCCTTGTTGCTTTTGTTCTCTTAAGCCTGGCGTTTGCAGGCATCGCAATAAAAATGTTTTTCGTTAAAGATTCAGTATTCACCAAATCGTGCAGCAGTGTTGACCCAAATACCGGGCAACGATTAGGGTGTGGTTGTGGAGGTGACGAAAGTCCTTCTTGTGAGAATAGTTAATCGGGAATTAGTTAATCGAAAATAGTTAAGGAAATGGTTGGGCTGTCGTAATTGGCAGCCCATTTCATTTATATTAGTTAGAAATCAATAAAAATTATCAGGAATCTTAATCTGGAGTGGAATTTGGGATAGGAATATTAGCTATTTATTTGTTTTTCAATACTCTAAATCCTTGAATCTAATTGCATACCTCTCAGTTCTGAAATCACAAGCTGTTTTATCGTACCTTCGCCAAATACTTTTAAAAGCTTAAAATTGATCAAAAAAATACTTTCAACACTGAATATCGAAGCTCTCAACATCATGCAGCTGGCATCCATTGAGGCAATAAACAAACACAAGGATATTATTTTACTATCGCCTACCGGTTCAGGAAAAACACTTGCATTCCTGATACCCGTTTTGAAAAACCTTGAAAAAGGCAGCAATACAGTTCAAACCCTTATTTTGACACCATCACGGGAATTAGCCATACAGATAGAATATGTCTTTAAGTCGATGAACACAGGCTTTAAAGTAAGTTGTTGTTATGGCGGGCATAAAATGAGCATTGAGCTGAATAATCTAAAGGAACCTCCTGCCATACTTATTGGCACACCAGGGAGAGTTCTGGATCATATTTCAAGAGGGAATTTTGCAACAGAAAATATTCATACACTTGTACTCGATGAGTTTGACAAATCACTTGAACTGGGATTTCAGCAGGAAATGTCGTCAATTATTGAAACATTAAACGCTATAAATAAGCGCATCCTGACTTCGGCTACCAAAGCACTCGAAATTCCTGATTTCACGGGCATAAGAAAACCAATTGTACTTGATTACTTAAATGAAGTCCAGACTATAAAAGGACTGAGGTGTAATATTGTTAGATCAGATCATAAAGATAAATTATCAGCCTTGTTCCAACTGTTATGTCAAATAGGAGGTGAACAGACATTGGTATTTTGTAACCACAGGGAAGCTGCTCAGCGTGTAAGCGATTCGCTAACAGATAGTTCGGTTGTAAATGAATATTTCCACGGAGGGCTTGAACAACATATCCGCGAACGTGTACTTGGGAAATTCAGGAATGGAAGCTGCAATATACTGGTTTGCACCGATCTGGCATCACGTGGACTTGATATTCCAGAAATAAAGCATGTAATTCATTACCATTTGCCTGCTAATGAGGAAGGCTATATCCATCGCAACGGACGCACTGCCCGCATGAACGCGGAAGGAGATTCATACCTGATATTAAGTGCTGACGAAACAGTGCCTGCATATATAAAAGACGAACTCAATATTGTAGAATTGCCAGATACCCGGATTTTACCTCCAAAGCCTGTATGGGGAACATTATATATTGGCAAAGGAAAAAAAGACAAGCTGAATAAAGTGGATATCGTAGGCTTCCTGATGCAGAAAGGGAACCTGAAGAAAGACGAAATCGGCCTGATTGAGGTCAAGGATTTCTTTTCGTATGTAGCCGTAAAGCGAACCAGAATCAGAGAATTGCTCAGGATGGTACGTGATGAGAAGATTAAAAACAAAAAGACAGTAATCGAGGAATGTGATTAAGAATGTAACATGACCCTAAAGGTGTAATTCTTATTGATCAACATATTCCTTCAAATCCGACATCAATATCCTCTCCAATTCCTGTATATTCTGTTGCCTGGTTTCACAGAATAAAAAGCCGAATAATGGGAATTTGCTGTAATCAGCTTTCCTGAGTTCTAATGGCTTTTCGAAATCAGACAGAAGTTTTTTATAATCGAACGATTGAATATTCTTTCCTTCGATTCCGGTGCTGTTGTTTAATACTATATTGCTAAAAACTGCGCCATCTTTATCTTGTAATATTGAGTTCCAGTCCGGCTCTTTATGTTGGAATAAATATTCATACAGATTTATTCCATAAGCATGCCATGCCAGATCGGGCGTAGAACACCATCCTCCAAAGCGAAGCGGATTGACTTCGATAGGAGCAACAATTCCATTTTCATCGATACGTACTTCCACATGTGCAGGGAAATTTGCTAGTCCGACGCGTTTACCAATCTCAGATAGAAATTTAGAAATGGGCTCCAGGTAGTTTTCGATGATTGCTTTTGAAGTTACATATACCCTGTCGTTCACATCTGCACCCGACGAAAAGATATGCTTCATGATATTCATAACAACAGGATTACCATCTTCGTTGAAATAACAATCGATAGCAAATTCATCTCCATCTATACATTCTTCAATTATAAATTCACCGGTGTGCAAGACTTCGGGCGGGTAAAGATCTTTGATCAAATCAATCTCTTTTTTGATCGTTTTTACAGTTTCATTCCAATCTTCCGGCTTTTCCACTTTGTATACTCCCAGACTAAAAAAACCAACTGCCGGCTTGACAATAAAAGGAAGCGGAAAACCAGATGCATCTATACTTTCAAGTTCTTCAAGCGATACACCCTTATAAAAAAAATCAGGAAATAAATCGCGGATCAAGTCACGGAAAAGAACTTTATTTTTAAACAACTTGATCTTTCCTGGCAGACTGGTATTTTGCAAATTTTTCTCAATCCAGCTAATAGAATTTTCGGAATTGGTATAAAGCAAAGGATTACCTGAACCATTGAAAAGCTTAATTGCATCTTCTTCAGAAAGCAAGTTTAAATTTCTTTTCTGAGCAAACTCGGAAACAACAGTATTGTGAATGACCGGAATTTTATTTCTTTCAAGCGTATCGAGCAGAAATTCAGAGATGTAAGGTTTATCTAATATGATCATTTAGTATAATTTATAATTTAAGACTATTTTGTAGTCCGCTTTTCCAGTTCATCTCTCTTAAGAGTAATCAAGTGCCCTATTGGTTCTCCATTACGATAAGCAACCACACGCAAAGTGACAGGACCTTCAGGAAGTGGAACAGGTTGAACATACTTTGAAGTAAAACTGTCGGGCATAGCATCATCAATTGTATAAAAAATATCAAGGTCCGGAGCTTCCGTTTCCATAGTGAGAATAAGTTTGCCTTCCTTAAGGCTTGTAGTAATAATTGGATCGTATATGGCCCTGGAATAATTTATTTCAGCCAAATCGGAACGATCAAAATTATTTTCAGCACGTTTAATAAAATCATCCCAGTTTTTATTCTCTTTTGCCGACCAATATACTTCTGCCAAAGCCCAGGCCCGTGGGAATGTCATATATTGTGCATAACGGAGTGTAGGAACCTGCTCTGTCCACAGGTTTCCCTGACCACCTAAAATGTATTTTGCATCAACTCCTTCCGGAACTGGTTCGAAGCTATAGCATTTTTTTAAACGCAGGCTTGCATATATCGGAGGATCAATTGTTCGATCGCCCTGAGTATAATCAAGGTAAGCAAATGTAGTTGGTGTCATTACCACATCGTGTCCCATTTTTGCGGCTTCAATTCCACCTTTTATACCTCGCCAGCTCATTACCGTTGCTTCCGGCGAAATACCACCATCCAGAATCTCATCCCAACCTATAAGTTTTTTACCCTTTGATTTCAGTATTGCCTCAACCCTATTCATAAAATAACCCTGCAAGTCTTCCACGTGCCTGATACCCAGCTTTTTCATTAACTCCTGGCAACCTGCATCTGCGGCCCAATAACCTTTGTAACATTCATCTCCTCCAACATGAATATACTGACCGGGAAATAATGCTGCCACTTCAGTAAAGACCTTATCAAGAAACACATATACATTTTCATCCGAAGGGTTCAAGGCATTCTCAATATTCATCTTAAATGTATTATTGCCATACCATTCTGAAAACGGGGATCCGGGACTAACCCGGGTACTTGTATCTTTTTTACAGCTCAGCTCAGGATAGGAAGCAATAGCAGCCATACTATGCCCGGGAACATCAATTTCAGGAACTATGGTAATATTACGTTCTTTTGCATATTGGATTACTTCCTTTATATCTTCATGGGTATAAAACCCGCCATCAGTAGCTTTTTCACCAGGTTTTGGGAAGTCGCGATCGCCAAAATGACCATGACGTTGTACACGCCAGGCTCCTATTTCGGTTAATTTTGGCAACGACTTGATTTCAATTCTCCAACCTTCATCATCCGTAAGATGCCAGTGAAATGTATTGAACTTATACCGAGCCATTTCATCTATATACTTCATTACATCTTCTTTTGTGAAGAAATGGCGGCTTACATCAAGCATCAATCCACGCCAACCAAAACGTGGATAATCAATAATTTTTACAGCAGGAATTGTCCACTTCATTTTAACGACTTCCTTGCTCTCTATCTCCTTTGGAAGAAGTTGTAAAAGAGTCTGCATACCATAAAATAGTCCTGCAGATTGATTTGCTGTGATGACAACACCTTTTGAGGTTGAAATCAGTGTGTAGCCTTCTTTTCCAAGTTGCTGATCAGCAACCGGATTTAAATTCAATTGAATAGTGCCTTTATTCCCGTGAAGTGCTTTCATTTCAAAACCAGTTGAAATCTTTAATTTCTGCAACAGCATTAGGGCAATATCGCGGCTTTCCGGTTTGTTGTAACTAACCGTTGATCCTTTTGTTAAAATAAAGGAACCACTATTCTGCTTGATTTCGACAGGTTGTGGAATCAGATTTAATGCACTGTTCTGTGCATGAGAATGACTCAGGGAAAGAATCAATACTATAATCGCAATAAATTTCATATTAAGAAGAGTTTAAGAAATTAAAAATTGTTTTTAAATTGGTAAGCTGAACTTAGACCTAGGAACAATGACTTATAGTTTTAGAGGGCATCTTACTTATTCTTCTTTATGAAGTAGTTTCCTGAACCCCTTTGTATAATATGTCTGCATACTTCCATCGGGACCTAAATAAATAAAGTAAGCGTCAAGTTTAGGGTGTTTTTTCAAAAACTTTTTACCTTTTTCAACACCCATTACCATAAATGCAGTTGCATAAGCATCTGCTGTCATGCAATCTTTAGCAAGAACAGATACGCTGAGTGTTGAGTGTTTGACAGGATACCCGGTTGAAGGATCAATTTCGTGTGAATAGCGTATGCCATTCTCCTCATAGAACTTCCTATAACTGCCGGATGTAGAAATAGCCATGTCCTGGAGAGAAACCACAGCCTGGATTATTCGTTCATCCTCGGCATTTTTGGTTGGCATTTCGATGGCTACGCTCCAATTCTCCCCACCTGGTTTGGTGCGACGGGCAAGTACTTCGCCACCTATATCAATGAGGTACGATTGTATGCCTTTTGAATCAAGGAAAGAACCGACGACATCTACCGCATAGCCTTGCGCAATTGCATTAAAATCAATCCGGATACGCGGGTCATTTTTTACCAGTATACCTTTATCAAGCTTTACTTTATGATACCCAACCAGAGGAAGAAGGCTGTCAACGATATGCTGGTTCATATTCAAACGGTTTGATAATCCGAATCCCCATGCATTAATAATCGGTCCTACGGTGATATCAAATGCTCCTCCCGTTTCTTCGGAAACTTCTATTGATTTCTGAAAAATAATATTAAACATTTCATCGGCAATAACCGATGAATCATTATTATTCATCCGTGAAATAATAGAATTTGGTTTATAGGTTGAAGCAGTGGAATCAAACCGGTGTAACAGCGAATCAATTGATGGCTGCAGGTTTTGGTTATCAGCAGAGTAATAAGTTATTGCATAGTAGGTTCCCTGTGTTTCGCCGCCCATTTTAACAAGTACAGGCTCTTTGTGCTGTTTGCATGATGTTAGCAGCATCAACCAAAACAATGAAAAAAATGAGACTTTTGTGATCAATGAATTCATTATGTATGTTATTTAGATGCCATCATTTATACTATTTTCGATAAGCGAAATTAATAAAAAACCCGGCGTGCAGGCCGGGTTAGTTATTTTATCCACCAAAATCGTCGAGGGCTATATTTTCGGGCGGTACACCCAGCTGATCCAGCATTTTTAATACAGCTGAATTCATCATAGGTGGTCCGCAAAGGTAATATTCGATATCTTCGGGTTCGGGGTGTTTACTCAGGTAATTATCGAGTGCAACCTGGTGAATAAAACCGGTATAACCTGACCAGTTATCTTCCGGCATTGGTTCACTCAGTGCCAGGTTGAATTTGAAGTTGGGGTTTTTCTTTTCGATATCGCGTAGTTCATCTTCATAAAACACCTCTCGCAGCGAACGGGCGCCATACCAATAACTTGCTTTCCGATCAGTGTGCCTGGTAAGAAACTGGTCGAAAATCATTGAACGTAGCGGAGCCATTCCAGCCCCTCCACCGATAAACATCATTTCACGATTGGTACTCTTGATATGGAATTCTCCGTAAGGGCCGCTTACCATTACTTTATCGCCGGGTTTGCGCGAAAAAATATAAGATGAGCATATTCCAGGATTAACATTCATAAACTGGCCTTTTGCACGATCCCATGGTGGAGTAGCTATACGGATATTCAATTTAACGATATTGCCTTCAGCTGGATGGTTAGCCATGGAATAAGCACGATAAATTGGCTCTGGATTCTTCATTTTCAAATCCCACATTTTCAATTTGTCCCAGTCCTCGCGGTACTCAGTTTCAACTTCCATAGTACGGAAATCAACATTAATTTTTGGAACATCAATCTGAATGTAGCCTCCGCTCTGAAAATCAAGTTCTTCGCCCTCGGGAAGCCTGACGACAAATTCCTTGATAAAGGTGGCAACATTATGGTTAGAAACAACTTCACATTCCCATTTTTTAATACCAAAAACCTCTTTCGGGATTTCAATCTTCATACTCTCGCGTACTTTCACCTGGCATCCTAAACGCCAGTTATCAAGTATTTGTTTACGAGTAAAGAAACCCACTTCAGTTGGAAGAATAGAACCTCCTCCTTCAAGGACCTGGCATTTACACATTCCACATGTACCCCCACCGCCACAGGCTGATGGAAGGAAGAGTTTAGCGTCCGACAAAGTAGATAGCAAACTGGAGCCTCCACTGGCATCTAAATCTCTTTCACTGTTTATGCTTATGGTTACCGGTCCGGATGGAGCAAGTTTGGCTTTAGCCACCAGCAACATCATAACAAGCATAATGATGACAAGAAGGAAAATGGTAGTTCCGACAAGTAACGGGCCTGATAAAGTGCCTAGAAATAATAAGGTAGGTGTTATCATAACAAGTACAATTCTTTAGATTTTAATTCCCATGAAACTCATGAAAGCGATGGCCATAAGACCGGTTATTATAAAAGTAATTCCTAATCCGCGCAGAGGTTTTGGCACGTTGGAATAGGCGATTTTTTCGCGGATTGCGGCTAAAGAAACAATAGCCAGGAACCATCCTATCCCTGAACCAAGAGCATAAACTGAAACTTCGCTGATTGAAGTATATTCACGTTCCTGAACAAACAATGCAACGCCGAGTATGGCACAGTTAACTGCAATCAGTGGAAGGAAAATTCCAAGTGCATTGTAAAGGGAAGGTGAAAATTTTTCAACAACCATTTCGACAAGTTGAACAATAGCGGCTATTACAGCAATAAATATGATAAAACTCAAATAACTAAGATCAAGGTCAGCAAGTTCAGGGCTAAGCCATGCCAAAGCACCGGGTTTTAGAAGGTAATAATCTACCAGCCAGTTAACAGGAGCTGTAACAACAAGTACGAATATTACAGCCATTCCCAGTCCGACCGAAGTTTTAACTGTTTTGGAAACTGCCAGGTACGAACACATCCCAAGGAAATATGCGAAAATCATATTGTCGATGAAAATGCTGCGCACTAAGAGGTTGAATAAATTTTCCATATGTTTTATTTTCTATAATCAGATTTTTAAAACGATTTGAGTAAATCAGGTTTTATTGAATATCGATCCCTGGTCTATACTCTATTTTTCCTGTAGTTCCTTAGTCCGGCTTCGCTGCACCCAAATAATAACTCCTATTGTTATAAGAGCCATCGGAGGTAATATCATCAATCCGTTATCCATATAACCCCAATTGTAAAATGCTTTGGGAATAACATGTATTCCGAAGAATTTACCCGAGCCAAATAGTTCGCGCACGAAGGCAACAATTACAAGTATAAGGCCGTAGCCAAGCCCGTTTCCGATACCATCAACAAAAGAAGGCCATGGTTTATTCCCCATTGCATATGCTTCGAGGCGCCCCATCAGGATACAGTTTGTAATGATCAAACCAACAAAGACTGATAGTTTTTTACTCACATCATAAACGTATGCTTTAAGTACCTGGTCGACAATAATAACCAGTGCAGCAACTACCGCCAACTGCACAATGATACGGATACGCGAAGGAATTGTATTTCGAAGGGCTGATATGATCAAATTTGCAAAAGCAGTAACTATGGTTACAGATAACGCCATAACGATAGCCGGTTTTAATTGTACGGTAACGGCAAGAGCTGAGCATATCCCCAAAACCTGCACGGTAATCGGATTCTCGAGGTTGAATGGGTTTTTAAGCAGCTTGAGTATTTTAGCCGAAAACATGGGCTCCTTTTCTTTTGCTATTTTCAGTTCGCTCATTTTTTTATTTGTTTTTTAAAGTAAGCTTCATAATTTGTAAGGTTATCGAGAAGCATCTTTTGAACCCCTTTACTGGTTATAGTGCCACCCGAAATTGCATCAACACCATGTATGTCGCCAGGCTTTGCGCCACCTTTTACAACATCAATTGATACAAGTTTCTGATCTTCAGCAAATATTTGTTTCCCGATGAAAGGCTTCCTGAACCAATCCTGGTTAATTTCGGCACCAAGTCCGGGAGTTTCTCCCTTGTGATCGAAAACCACACCAAACACTGTATTGAAGTCGTTTTTGAACGAAATATATCCCCATATCGGGCCCCAAAGTCCTTTCCCACGAAGAGGGACAACGTAGGCAGTATCATTGTTTTCGAGAACAGCAATAAAAACCGGGAGGGTTTGCTTCTCAACAGTTTTTTTCAGTTCATTGCTCATTTCAATTGCAAATACTTTTTTTGCATCTGTTTCAACGACTTCTCCTTTGCTATTAACGCCTATTGCAGTTTTAATGAATTTTGAATAGACTTCACCTACTTGTTTTTTAGGAATTTCAATTACCGGGACATTCACTGAAGCAAGTATATTCTGCATTTTTTCGATGCGGATATTTTCTTCCTGCGATGGCTTCAGCATAACAGCCACAACGGTAAGAGAAACCGCAATCACCACAACCATTATGATGGAATAGACAAAAATATATTTATTAGTATGTTGCATAACGGAGGTGAGGATTAAGATTTAACAACAGTTGCTGCTCTTTTCAGCCTTTTCTTGATATTTGCTTCAACCACGTAGTAGTCGATAAGCGGTGCAAAGGCATTCATGAGAAGAATTGATAACATTACTCCCTCAGGATATGCAGGGTTAAAAACACGAATCATGATGGCTAAAAACCCGATAAGGAATCCATAAATCCATTTGCCACGATTAGTTTGTGAAGCTGTAACAGGATCGGTAGCCATGAAAACCATACCGAAAAGAAAGCTTCCCATCATAATTTGTGTAAGCGGGCTAAGGGTCATATATGCATTGGCTGAAAAAGCATTAAATATCAGTGTCATGGTTACGCCACCTACCAATCCGGCCAGCATGATGCGCCAGCTGCCAATTCCGGTGATAATAAGAATAGCAGCACCGATAATTATAGCAAGCTTAGAGGTTTCACCTATCGAACCAGGTATAATACCAAAGAAAAGATCATGAAAGGATGGAATCTGATCGATGGCTCCGGAGGCTGCTTTTGATAAAGGTGTTGCTCCCGAAAAACCGTCGATAACACCTTGGCCTTTTGTTAAGCCTCCGGTCCAGATTGTGTCGCCACTGATTTTGGCATGGATAAGCAAAAAATATAAATGCCCTTGCCAGCAATGCCGGGTTAAAAATATTCATCCCTGTACCACCAAAAGCTTCCTTCCCGATTATAACGGCAAATATTGTTGCAACAGCAACCATCCATAGCGGAACATCAACAGGCATCACAAGCGGAATAAGCATTCCTGAAACGAGAAATCCTTCATTTACTTCTTCGTGCCGATACTGAGCGAAAATAAATTCAACACCTAACCCTACGATATACGCTACAGCCACAATTGGAATTACTTTCATTAATCCATAACCAATTATCTGTAAATAGTCAACCTGTTGTCCAAGTGACAAAAAATGTTGATAACCCGTATTCCAGATACCAAACAGCAATGCAGGAATCAGCGCGATGACAACAATAAACATGGTACGTTTCAAATCGATTGCATCGCGGATATGGCTTCCTTTAAAGGTAGTTTTATCGGGCACAAACAGGAAGGTTTCGAATGCATCGAAAGTTGAGTGTAGTTTCTCAAACTTCCCGCCTTCCTTAAATTGCGGCTTTATCTTATCAAGATAATTGCGTAGTGCTTTCATTTATATGTATTGTAGTTTCTATTCAGTTAGGTTTGTTTGTTTTAAGATCCGGATCAGGAAGTGATGGTTTCTGGTTTCTGTCGCCTGGTTTAATCCCACTCTCCCAATCTCCCAATCTCCTCTTTCCCATCCTTAGCTCATCTCTTTGCGTATCAGATCGAGGCCTTTACGGATGATATGCTGAATTTCTGTCTTGGATGTATCAATAAATTCAATAAGAGCAAAATCTTCCTCATCCACTTCATAAATCCCCAGGTTTTCCATCATTTCAATATTTTCAGCAAGACAGGCTTTAATGAGCTGCATTGGATAAATATCCATTGGAAGTACTTTTTCGTACTGACCTGTCATAACATAAGCACGCTCGGCTCCATGAAAATTAGTATCGAGCTTGTATTTCCGGTTTGGTGTGATGTATGAAAAGAAAGATTTTGAGAAGCTGAACTTATTCAGTCCGGGAAGTAACCAGCCAAAAAACTCGAAGTAATTTCCTTCGGGGATCACTGTAACCTGGTTTTGATAAAATCCGAGGAATCCATCCGGCTTGATGCGTGTACCTGTAAGTGCATTCCCACTAATTAAGCGGACTGCACCAGATTGAACATTATCGCTTGCAATGGAACGAATGGAAGCACCTTTGTATGTTTTGTAGTATTTAGGGGATTTCACTTCCGAACCACAAAGCGGGATAATAATAGACGCATCGTAAATACCTTTTGAAAACAGCCTGCCGATAATTATAACATCCTGGGGGTTTACAATCCAAACAATATCACCTTTGTTGATTGGATCGGTTTTATGTATCTGAATTCCAACATTTCCTGCCGGATGAGGGCCTTCGAAATAAGTGATTTCAGCGTTGCTGACTTTCGGAAAGTCATTTTTCCCGCCAGGTAAACCTAGTCGTACAGATTGGTTGGAAAGTTTGGCCAGCACATCAATACCAGTCTGAAAATCAGAAATACCTTCTTTTACAATCATTGAATAATCAGGAGCCAAAGGCGCTGAATCAAAGCCGGAAATATAAATTGCTTTAGGATGTGTCAGCAGGGTTGGCAATAATTGTATAAGGTCTTTGCCTGATTACAGGCCAAACTCCGCTCTTAAGTAATTTTTCAATTATAGCCTCGCGATCAATTGTTGAAGGATTGGCTTTACCGAAATCCTCAAATTCAGGCTTAGCGCCTGATTTTATTCTGATTTCTTCTAAAACTCGTTTGTCGCCACGGCTGATTTCTTCAATTACACCACTAACTGGTGAAGTAAAAATGATGTTTTCACGATACTTATCAATAAAAAGAGGTGTTCCTGCTTTAACAGTATCTCCTTCTTTTACCAATAAACGTGGGAAAACTCCTAAAAAATCAGTTGGTTTTATTGCGTAACGTCCTGCATCAATCGCGGAAATCTCCTTCTTGGCCTCTCCTACCAGGTTGATATTGAGGCCTTTTTTAATTCTTATGGTGTTGGCCATAATGTTAAGTATATGCTTATTTGAGAATGGTAAATAATTGGCAAATATAGAAAAATTTAAATGTATTTTATTCAAAAACATATTTTTCCCTGCTAAGAAATGAGGATAGAAATTCAATAATAATTCAACAGACTTTTGAAAAATTAATGACGTCGGAATTCAGTCAACAACCTATTTGATATTAATTTCATTCAAATAAATATCACTAACTATTAAAATAATATTCCGGCATCATTTGTGTTATTAAAGTATACTTGCAGAAAATTTACTTTTGCTGAATAAAATCTCTCATCCTGGAAGAAAATATGAAAATCCGATATTTTGCATCATTACTTATTGTTACCTGCATTATAACAGGAAGAGCAGAATCTACATCTGCAGCAAATTCAGAAATTATGCCTGATACTGCTGATTTTTATTCTGACGACTATTTGCGTAACGACAATCATGTGTACCAGAAATACATACAAGCCATAGAGCTTTCACGGGTTGGTTTTGAACTCGCTGATCCTATCATCAACTTAAACAGCGATGAACAGTTCCATGTAGGTTTTGATGACTTGCACAGAAATTTTAACCAATATTATTACAAAATTCAGCATTGCAATGCCAATTGGGAAAAATCTGAAATCTGGACCAATGAATACCTTGAAGGCCAGGAAGAAGAACAGGTTGAAAACTATGAACCTTCATTTAATACACGCACCACTTATACCCACTATGATTTTTTCTTTCCGAACGATCGTTTTATTATTAAGAAATCCGGAAACTATATTTTGAGGGTTTACTCCCGCGATGAACACGGAAATGAAATCAATGCATTTACCCGCAGATTTATGGTTGTCGATCCCAGGGTCACAATAACTGCAAATATCGGGCGGGCAGGAACTTCCGAAGATTATGAAACAAAGCAGGAAGTCGATTTCAAAATCAATACGGGCGGTTATCGTATCGATGCCCCATACCAGGACATTAAAGTAGTTATTCTCCAGAACTGGCGCTGGGATAATGCGCTTACC
This sequence comes from uncultured Bacteroidales bacterium, assembly GCA_963802185.1. GTDB lineage: Bacteria > Bacteroidota > Bacteroidia > Bacteroidales > UBA4417 > UBA4417. The sequence goes on along the minus strand of CAWDHU010000026.1, from coordinate 558,342 downwards.
GGTCTAAAACCTTATATGGTTCGCAATGAGGTGCTTGATTATTCATTTGATAACGGAACTAACCTTTTTGACGGAATTAACGAATTCAGAAGGTTTGACTTAAAAAGCGTAAGATTACTTTCGGAAAAAATCAGGGAAATCTCTCCTGAGGATACGGTATTTATGGTTACGCTATGGGGTAGTGAAAGACGCACTTTTAAAGAATATAGTTTTGATGATGATATCAACGGGAAATTCCTGCTAAAAACGGATGATGAACCTTCCGTTTCAAATTATGGCGAATATTCTATTGTAAAATTCTCTCTTCCATACGACGCTCCTGTTGTTGCAGGCAACCTATATGTTGCCGGTGGTTTCAACGGGTGGCAGTATACACCTGAAAATAAAATGGAATATAATTACCGACACAAAGCTTACGAGGCCAATATCCTTTTCAAGCAAGGCTATTACAATTATTTATATGTAATGCTGCCGAATAATTCGAAAGTTGGTGATGCAACCTGGGTCGAAGGCAACCACTCGCAAACACGAAACACGTATACCATACTTGTTTATCATCGTTCGAGGGGTGAATTGTATGACGAACTGATTGCTACCGGGAGTTTTGAAAGCGGGAAATAATTTTCAGGTAAAAAAAATTGATTAAAAGCAAATTAGAGAGTTCGATTTTGATTTTTAAACAAGGACAAATTTAGCTTTGAAAAGAATTTTACCTTTACTCTCAACTAAAACAATATAAAGTCCGGCAGCTTTTCCATTCAAATCAATTGTTGCCGCCGAATTCGCAGAAATTCTGCCGGTTTGTATAATCTGGCCATTAGCATTGTATACAAATACAGAGCCTGATTGCTTTTCAGAAAACAGTATCAATTGTTTTTCGATCAACGTATGAGAGAAACCAGTATTGTTTGTTTTTCGTTCCGGAACATCAAGATTATTTTCAATACTTTTCATAATTTCCTGGACCCATTGTGCATACATTATTCCACTTGGATGCAGGCCATCGGATGCTACCAATTCAGGATGTTGCAAACCCAACCTTGAGATCGGGGTAATATCAATATAGCTAACTTTGTAACTCTCGCTTATTATTTTATTAATTGAATTAAACTGGTCTATCTCATTACTTATCGTTAAACTCCCTGCTCCATAGGGCGTGTAGGCATAGTCAGGAATAGAAAGCACAAAAACATGTTCAGGCTTATTGGATGCCAGCGATATGGCTGTTTTGAGTAATTCATTAAATTCAGTGTAATAAGCTGAGGTACTGCCTCCCTGGTATTGGTTGTTAACACCAATAAGTAATGACACCAGATTGAATCCGGTCAGGGGCTGCTGCTGATCTATTGCATTTTTCAGATTATCCGTGCGCCAGCCCGTTTGTGCAATAAATTTAACTTCAGCGACACTATAACCCAGGTTTGTTAATTTATCGGCTAATTGATTTGGCCATCGCTGAAGTACGTCAACACTTTGCCCGATCGTATAGGAATCTCCCAGAGCCAGGTAATGAACCGGGTCCTCTATTTTTATTTTCTGAGCTTTGGCAACAACCAGTGCAAAAAACAAGAATAATAATGCTATCAGATTTCTCATTTTTCAAAATATGTTTTGAATGGAACAAGATAGTTTTCTTTTTGTTTAGACAGAGGCAATTACAAAAAAACCTGCATAATTGCAGGTTCTGTTTTTGAAAGAGAAGAAATAGTAATAAATTACTTTTGTTAAGGTGGATTAGCTGTAATTTAAAAACATCGCCAGATATTAGGGATTTTAAATTATTCGCCCTTTTTCAGGTCCAGTCTCCAATGGAGTAAATTCTCCGTTTCTCCCGTTTTTACAAAGTCATTCTTTGCAAGGACTCTAGAGGAAGGTATATTTGATTTCTCCGTTGATGCGACTATAGCTTTTACTGATTGTTGAGTAATAGCCCATTTTACAATACCACCAACAGCTTCGGACATAAAGCCTTTTCCCTGAAATGCATCATAAGATCCATAACCAATCTCTATTTCACCTTTTGAATTTGGTTCGCCAACGATGCAAATATCACCCACCATTTTATTTTCAGCTTTTAAAATAACCGTCCACAAAGTTGAGAAAAGATAGTTCTTGGAATTATCAGCTACATTTGGCAGAATGGTTTGTTCCAGGGCTTCTTTCAGTTCAGTTGAAATTGTTCTTGATGTTTTATTCAGGTCCAATTCCTTTTCCAAAGAATCATCAGCCCTGATGTACTTTATAAGCTGCTCATAAGTCAATGGCCTAATGAAAAGTCTTTTAGTTTCTATCATTTAAATGAAAAAATGTTATTAAACCATTTTATAAACTCAGAAGAAAATCAAGATATGAAAGTCGTGAACACAGAAAATAAAACCCAAAAGGAGTTATCGGCTGAATCTTAAAAATGTCCCCAATGGAAGTTTTTTGCCAAACTTGTCAGCAAGATACAATTCCCCGAATTCATTGCCTTCACCCCTATCGAAATAGCTGTTTACCAGGTTATTTCCTACTAATGCTGAGAATCCGATTGAATACATATTCAGGATAAGAAAGCTGTGCTGCGGCAACAAGAGTTTACTGCAAAGCATGATCATTTCATTCAGATTATCATCCAGTATCCATTTTTCACCATCAGCACCACGGCCATAAGCAGGTGGATCGAGTATAATACCTGAATAGGTGTTCCCCCGGCGGACTTCGCGCTGTACAAATTTAAGCGCATCTTCCACTACCCAGCGAATATTATCCAGCTGACTGTTTTCCATGTTTTCGCGTGCCCAGCTGATAACGGGCTTCACTGAATCAACATGCACAACTTCTGCTCCGGCAGCACGGGCAGCAAGGGAAGCTGCCCCGGTATATGCAAAAAGATTGAGCACTTTCGGATGCGTGTCTCTGGAAGAAGAAACCTGGTCAAAGATATAATCCCAGTTTGGAGCCTGCTCAGGGAAAACACCAATGTGACGGAAAGAAGTAAGTCCAAGCCTCACATTGAAATTCATTTGTTTGTAAGTATAACTGATACGCCATTGTTCGGGCATGCCTTTTTTTAATATCCAGCGTCCTTTTTCGGTATCGTTTTTCTCCAGTTTAAAAGCAGCTGACGACATTTTATCCCACTCTGCTTCACTCATCGACCGGTTCCAGATAGCTTGTGGCTCAGGGCGGATTATCACATATTGACCGAAACGTTCCAGTTTTTCGAAACTGCCTGAATCAATAAGTTCATAATCAGTAAAATGAGATGGAGTAAGGAGTTGCATGCTAAGATATGAAGTTGAATGATTAAATTAATGTGGTCAGAACATGATGCAATATTTGTTTGTTAACAAAAAACCATCAACAGTTTAAAATGGTCAGAATTCTTATTTCCGGTTCTGCGGACTAAGATTAAATTTCTCAGGATATCGAGCTTCTTTGTCGAAATAAAATTTCTCAATCTCTTTCAAATCAGCATCATAATCACCGGTAGTATTATACCAACCACCAATTCCTCCAATTTTATTTTTATAATCGAGAAAACCAAATGCTATAGGAACCTGGGCATGTGCTGCAATATAATAAAAGCCTCGCTTCCATGTATAGTTCAGGCTCCTGGTACCTTCCGGAGCAATAGTAATATATAGGCTTTCGTAATTTTTAAACATTTCACCAACCTGAATTACAACATTCGTGCTGGCTTTCCGATCAACAGGTATAGCCCCTATAGCTTTAAGCAACCTGACGAATGGAAAAACAAAAACCTCCTTTTTAATAAGGTATTTCGCATCTACACCAATTGACATATAACCAAAGAAGCCAACCAGAAAATCCCAGTTACTGGTATGCGGAGCCATCATTACAACAAATTTCTTTCCCCCGGGAGGAAGATTTATAACCACTTTCCATCCAAATAGTTTTAATATAAGTCGTGCAATTTGTTGTTTCATCTGTTTATTTTTAAATTTTTACGGGTCAGATGGAATTACTCATTCCTTGTTTTTCTTCAAAGGTATTCGTGAGCTAAAGGTTCGCCATAAATAGTCATCCCTCTGTGTGACAATTTATTAACATGGCTCGTTTCATAGACTATACATTTCAATAATTAACGTAACGCAAAGGAAAGTTAAATTTTGTTTCTAAAGAAATTATGCTAAAAATCGCCCTTTTCACAATAAAGAATAAAATCTAAAGATCTAATTCCAGGTTCAACTGATCCCTGAGTTTGTTAACATTAGGATTCTGGACTGCCATGGCATCAAGTTTATCCCTGTCAGTCATATATTTTTTGTTTTCTGTAGGCTGTTCAGTTACTTCCACCTGCAATGTAATAAAATCATTTTTCAATTCTTCGCGCAGGAATTCAAGTAAGATATTGCGTCGTTCATTTAATTCCTTTGCCAGGACAGTATTTCCAACAGTCATCAGAAGTACGTTTTCGGGTTGCAAAACTGATTTAAAGGAAGTAAGAGCTGAGTAAAATAAGGCTGAATCCGATTTTTTGAGTTCAGCAAAACGCAGTATTGTTTCTTCAAGCTGTTCGAAGGTAAAAGTCTCGTTTTTGTCTTTAACTATATCTGCTTTAACCGAACCAGACAACTGATCAGCCTGCATAACTGATTTTATCGAAAAACTTGATCTATGGTGCGTTTGAACAGGAAGATCATGCTCAGGAGTTGCAGTATTTTCAGGTTCAGATACCGTTTGAATTTCCGGCTGCAAATTAACCTCGGTAGTTAGAATCAGCAGCTTTCTCTGGAGCATCAACCTGAGCTACCGATGGAGTTGTTTCAGGAACAGCTGCTTGCGGAACCTGATCGGAAATTTCAGAAGGTGCTACAGTTTTATCTTCAGCCTTAGTCTGAGGATCAGAATCTAAAATAAATGTTGATACAGCAGTAGCCTGAATTTCAGCAGGTTGAACCGCTGGTGTCTGCATAATTGCTTGAGGTTCTATAACAGCCGTCATCTGCATCTGTCCGCTCAGCCTGCATATCTGGATCAGCGGAACTTCAAGGGCAAGTCTCTTATTATTTGATGTTCTGTAGGTAACATCGCATTTATTGATGAGATCAAGTGAATCAATGAGAAGTTGTAAAGAAATGGTACGAGCCTGGTTTGAATACTTCGCACGTATTGCATCACTGGTTTCGATCAATTTTACTGTTGAAGGATCAATACTCATGAGCAGGTTCCTCAAATGTTCGCCCAGCCCCGTAATAAAATGTTGTCCGTCGAACCCTTTCTCGATTACATCGTTAATAATCAACAAAGTATCCTTAAAATTACCGGTTCGCATATACTCCATAATGCGAAAATAATATTCGTAGTCGAGTACATTCAGGTTCTCAAGCACCAGTTCGCGGCTTATATTACGGTCGCCGAGGTTGACCATCTGATCAAAAACTGATAAGGCATCGCGCAAAGCACCATCAGCTTTGTGAGCAATAATATGCAATGCTTCAGGATCGGCAGTAACTCCTTCGCTGTTAGCTACAAACAAAAGATGTTTTGCAATATCATCAACAGTTATGCGTTTGAAATCAAAAATCTGGCAACGTGAAAGTATAGTAGGAATAATTTTATGCTTTTCAGTTGTAGCTAATATAAATTTTGCATAGGCAGGTGGTTCTTCCAGTGTTTTCAGAAAAGCATTAAAAGCTGCTGACGAAAGCATATGAACCTCATCAATTATATACACTTTATATTTCCCCATTTGCGGCGGTATCCTTACCTGGTCCACCAGGTTGCGGATATCATCAACACTATTATTAGAGGCAGCATCCAGTTCATGAATATTAAATGAAGCAGAGTCGTTAAATGCTATACACGAAGTACATTCGTTACAGGGTTCAGTGTCGGAAGTAGGATGCAGGCAGTTTATAGTTTTAGCGAGTATGCGGGCACAAGTGGTTTTGCCTACACCACGTGGGCCACAAAAAAGGAATGCCTGCGCAAGCTGATTATTACGAATAGCATTTTTCAGGGTTCCGGTAATCGAAATTTGCCCTACAACAGTGCCGAATGTAACAGGACGATATTTACGAGCCGATACTATAAAATTATCCATATTTAACAGAATATTAGTTCATTAATCCGAAATACTGAACTTATGTTTTAATTCCGGAAGGGTGAAAATATTTAAACTCAAAAGTAAAACAATTCGGCTAATGCGAGTTGGTTTGTTAATAAAAATGAGAGAACATCATGCTCAAATGCTTTTAAATAGCTTTTTAAAAGGATTCTGTTTTATTTTACAAAAGACCTAGTGAAAATTGTAGTTGATAAGGCTCACGCATCAATAGTAAAACGATAAGTGATTTCATAAATACAGAAATGAATTCAGAATTTCACTTATAATATGGTACACCGGAGAATCAATTACAAAAAACATCTTTAAAAAATGCTTTACAATAAAAAACGTATTTTTGCTTTATATCTCCTTTCACGATGCTGTTAATTCTGATTCCAAAAGAAACTAACCGTCTGCATTTCACAATGCAACTTATGCTAACACGACTTTTGGGTCTTGAGCTATCCTATACAACCGATGCATCTTATTTTGAGCAGTTTGATGGTCCAAAGTTTTCATATGGCGTTACAGTAAATAAAAAATATCTGTTTTTTGCATGTAACAGCTTGCTTTTCGAAAGCAGAATTGCAGCAAGGGAATTAAGGCACTTTACTTTTGAAGGCGGCATTGTTTTTTTCCCGGTTTTAGATGATGACTCAGCATTGCCTTTTGACCTGTTTGCTGCTTCTTTCTATCTGGTGAGCCGTTATGAAGAATATCTTCCGCATATTCGTGATAATCATAACCGTTTCCTGGCTTCAGGCAGTGATGCCTATCAACAGGGATACCTGCATAAACCGCTTGTAAACATCTGGTCACTCAGGCTGAAAGATATTTTGCATGAATGGTTTGCTGATCTTAAATTTATAACTCCTGTTTATAATTTTATTCCTACCATCGACATTGATGCAGCATACGCCTACAAAAACAAAGGTATTACACGGGCCATAGGCGGAATTTACAAATCCTTTCAAAGCAGGAATTTTGATGAAATAAAGCATAGAGTAAGGGTATTGTTACGAATTGAACATGATCCTTTCGACACATTTGAATTACAGATGCTACTGCAGAAAAAATACAATTACCGTGCGATTTATTTTATTCTACTGGCTGATTATGGCCCAAATGATAAAAATATCCCCCATAACAACAGGTATTTCCGTAGCCTGATCAGATATCTGGCCGATTATGCCGAAATTGGTATACACCCCTCCTATGCATCCTCATTTCAACCTTCGCTTATGGTAATGGAAACAGTAAGGCTATCAAAAATACTGAAGCGTGATGTCGAATATAGCAGGCAGCATTTCCTTAAATTAGCATTGCCCGAAACATACCGTAACCTAATAAATAATGACATAATTCATGATTATACCATGGGTTATGCCGAAGTTCCCGGATTCAGAGCGTCAATATGTACTCCTTTTCCTTTCTTTGATCTGGACCAGGATTCAAAAACAAACTTGGTGATACATCCATTCACAGTAATGGATGGCACCTTGCATGATTATATGAAACTTGATTCTCAAAAAGCAATAGAAACAATATATGAGCTGATTGAAGAAGTGAAAAAAGTGGGTGGTACATTCATGCCGTTATGGCACAATACATCTTTGAGTGAAGCCGGAGATTGGAACGGATGGCTTGATGTATATATAAAAATGGCGGAAAAAGGGATGAAAAGAGATTGACAATCTCGGATGTTGGATGTCGGATTGAAATAAGGCATCACAGCTCAACTAACATTAGCCATTTGTCTTTTTAAAACCTGTAAACAAAGATCAACAATTTTCCATTTTCAATTAACTATTAACTTACTCCATGATCCGATTTCTGCAATATGATATGATTGATAAATCGAGCTGGGACGATTGTATCAGTCATGCAGTTAACGGGAATCTTTACGCATTTTCGTGGTACCTCGATATTGTTAGCCCTGGCTGGTGCGCTCTTGTTGAAAATGAATATGAGAAGGTTTTTCCCTTGCCGGTTTCAGCTAAAGCCGGTTTCAATTATGTAATGCAGCCATATTTCACTCAGCAGCTTGGCCTTTTTTACCAATTGTTTTCATCAGAAGAGAATCTGAAAGACTTTTTAAATACCATTCCTTTTCAATTTAGGTACATTGATTTAAACCTGAATACATCTAACAAATTAACTTCGGGAGACAATGTATCAGCGATGATCAACCTTGAGCTGGATTTAATCAGCGAGTATACTGATATTTCGTCAGGATATCAAAATAATTTAAAGCGAAATCTGAAAAAAGCAGCACAAAACAAACTCACTATTGCAAAACATGTGAGGCCGGAAGAAATTATTTCACTTTTCAGGGAGAATAAAGGCCAGGAATTGACACATTTAAATGATAAACAGTATTCTATCATCCAGCGTATTGCATACGAAAGCATTCATAAAGGAAAAGGTGAGATGTGGGGTGCCTATGATGAATTCAACCAATTGGTAGCCGGTATTTTATGGGTATTCAGCCATAACAAAGCCATTTTCCTTTTTTCGGCATTATCTGTATCCGGTAAAAAGCTAAATGCAATGCCATGGTTAATAGACCAGTTTATTCAGCAAAATTCGGGGAAGCCTCTTACCCTCGACTTTGAAGGATCCAACAACGAAAGCCTGGCAAGATTTTACAGCAGTTTTGGTGCTAAGAAAGTTATCTATCAGCGCTATACCATGAATATGCTCCCAATCCATTTTCGAATAGCCCTGAAATTTTGGCGCATAAGCAGAAAACTGTTAAAAAAAGTATTTCATTTTGTCAGAACTATAGGTCAAAGTACCTAAATTTGTCAGGATTCGGAATCAAAGAACTAATCTATATATTAATAGTCAGCAGCATGGTGATAAATATAGGGAGCAAAAATTCATTAGTAAATCAGTTTGTTCGCGAACTTCGTGATGTATCCATTCAGCAGGACAGGATGCGTTTCCGCCGGAATATGGAGCGCATAGGCGAAATTTTTGCTTACGAGATCAGCAAAACCCTGGAATATGAACCCAAAGAAGTGATTACTTCACTTGGTACTGCTGAAGTTCAGGTCATGAAAGCGTCACCTGTACTTGCAACCATATTAAGGGCCGGATTGCCTTTGCACCAGGGAATGCTCAATTATTTTGATAATGCAGATAATGCGTTTGTTTCTGCTTACCGCGAACACAGGAAAGATGGGGAGTTTGCTATTCAGATTGAATATGTTTCCAGTCTTGATATAGAAGACCGAATCCTGATAATCACTGATCCGATGCTTGCTACAAGCCAATCAATGGTTGCTTCGTATAAATCACTGCTTGTGCATGGTAAACCTGCACATACACATTTCGTATCCGTTGTTGCCAGTGTTCAGGGTGTAGAATATTTAAAGCGAATGCTTCCCAAAAAAGGTACAACAATTTGGGTTGCTGCTATTGACGATGAACTTACTGCCCAGGGATATATTGTACCGGGCCTTGGCGATGCCGGCGACTTGGCATTTGGACAAAAAGTATAAGAGAATCCTCTATATAAATTAGAGTTATCATTGCTTCTGTTTTAGATCTAAAGAGAAATAAATACCCCTTTCATTATTAAGTTAATATAACTGATAATAAGAGATTTAAGTTGCATATTTTGTGCAAATACCTGAACAATTCAGATTAATTAAATTTCACTCCTATCTATGTATACTAAACGCAATTAAAGTTCCAAAATTTTCTTTATAAAATCCTGATCTTATTTCAGATTTTTCGCAACATAAAAGCGGATTTTGCGTTATATAATTCTAAATAATTTACTTTGTCAGGATTCTTGAAAATTCTAATAGTTTTTTTGGTAAGCAGTATAAAATTTCTGTTTGCTCCTGCCTTATCATTTGGCTTGGGACTAAATTTTATTCAGACCTGGCTTTCGACTACAGCTGGTGGCATAGTTGGAGTTGTTATGTTTTTCTTTTTAAGCAAATGGATACTTCAATTATACTCAAGATATTTTTTCTATTATTTCCATCTACTCAAGGTAAAAGTTTATAATTCGCTAAATATTACTGTACCAAAATACATTCCAGCCCGCCGGTTTACAAAGCGCAATCGAATGATCATCAAAATAGTTAATAAATTCGGAATGTTCGGAATAGTTTTTCTGACACCGGTTTTTCTTTCCATTCCTATAGGCACATTTATAGCCACCAGGTATTATTCGTCGAACCGTTTTTTGCTGGCTTACCTGAGTGCTTCAGTTTTATTCTGGTCTCTGTTTATGTCGTCAGCAATTTCTTTGTTTTGAATTAAACTTCCTCCTTTTATTTTTTTTATTTCTGGTTTAAATTAAATCCCTAATTTTACCATATATTTTCTGTAATAGCATTACAGCTGTTGAAGTTTTGTAATACAGCAATCTAACTATCGAACTGTAGTTTTACTTATAAAATACTTATCATGAAGTTGTTTAAAAGCGGCCTTGTACTTGAAAATTTTCGTATTTCGATGCAATCGGTGCGAAGCCATATGATGCGAACCACCTTAACTGTTATGATCATCGCATTCGGAATTATGGCTTTGGTTGGAATTCTAACATCTATTGATGCTATCAGGTATTATTTGAATGATAATTTTCAAATGATGGGAGCCAACACTTTTACCATCCGCAACCGAACTATGCGGGTACGAATGGGAAATAACAGCAGCAGGCCTAAGCATTTCAGAGAGATTTCTTATGCAGAAGCGTTACGATTTAAGCAATCATATACCTTTCCTGCTGTACCCTCAGTATATATTTATGCCACTAACCTTGCCACTGTAAAGTATGCGAATAATAAAACTAACCCGAATGTGCCGGTGATAGGCTGCGATGAGAATTATATCGTTACATCCGGAAACGAAATAGTTTCGGGTCGTAACCTTTCGCCTACTGAGGTCTTTTATGGGGCATCTGTTGTTATTTTAGGCAGTGATGTAATTAAAAATGTATTTAAAAACAAAGAAGATCCGGTTGGGCAATATGTGACCATTGGATCCGGGAGATACCTTGTTGTAGGTATTCTTAAAGAAAAAGGATCAAGTCTGGGTTTCAATCCTGACAACATTTGCCTCATTCCAATCAATAATGCACGGCAAAGGTTTTCACGTCCCAATGCTTCCTACAGTATTAACGTTTATGTTTCTGACGGCGAAAGACTCGAAGCCGCAATTGATGAAGCAACCGGAGTTTTTAGGATTATACGACAGGTAAATATTGGAGAAGAAGATAGTTTTGATATCTCAAAGAGTGACAACCTGGCCAATATGTTATTCGATAGTTTAAGCTATCTCCGTTTTGCTGCAATTATTATCGGAATGATAACATTGCTGGGCGCTGCTATTGGACTTATGAATATTATGTTGGTTTCCGTTACCGAGCGTACACGAGAGATCGGTATCAGGAAAGCCATTGGTGCCACTAAAAAAACTATCAGGAACCAGTTTCTGGCCGAGGCAATTGTAATTGCCCAGATTGGTGGCATTGTAGGAATTATTCTTGGTATTGCTATTGGTAATGCACTGGCTCTTTCAATTGGCACCAGTTTTATTATACCATGGAATTGGATAATCTGGGGTGTTGGACTCTGCCTGGTAGTTGCATTGGCTTCTGGAATTATCCCGGCTGTGAAAGCAGCTAAGCTTGATCCGATTGATGCTTTGCGATACGAATAACAGCCATATTTTTCTAATCTGTTGCGTTGAAAAATTATTTAAACTAGATGTTAATCATATAGTTAGATAAATTATTATTATTTATTTAGACATATGTCGCTATATTTGCGACAAATTGCTTATCTTTGTGGAAATATATAAGAGATGGGAACAATGGAAATATTTGATCCAATGGTTACATACGGTTCGATCGATGATATTAATACTTTGTCATTGATAAAAATGGTGCGCAATGGTATTGGATTTGCTGCTTTCGACAAGTTTGCCAACAGAAGTCCATTCAGTTTGAGCGAATGGTCAGATTACCTGCATCTGTCGGAGCGTACAATGCAAAGGTATCGCGCTGAAAAAAAAACTTTCGATCCGTTACAATCAGAAAAAATAATTGAGATAGCTCTTTTTTATAATAAGGGCATTGAAGTATTTGGCAGTACAGAAAAGCTTAATACCTGGCTCGAAACCGAGAACCTGGTGTTAGGAAAAACAAAACCTAAAATGCTGTTGGATAATTCTTTTGGTATCAATATGTTAAGAGATGAACTTACAGCTATAGAATACGGGATTCTGGCATGATCGTTTTCAGGTTAAGCAAATCGAAGTTCGCTGATGACCTTTCGGGAAAAGGAGCTGAAAAAAGCGGAGGAAGATGGAACAGCAAAGGCACAGCAATAGTTTATACTAGCGAATCAAGAGCTTTGTGTACTACCGAAATTGCCGTTCATACACCTTTAGGCAATCTACCTCTTGATTATAAACTGATTTCCATTGAAATTCCGGATAGTATTAAAATTCAGGAAATAAATTTTAAAGATCTTCCTGCTGAATGGAAGTCATTACCTCATACACATGCAACCCAGGAGATTGGCGACAGGTTTGTTTCGGACGGGATTTATCCTGTATTGAAAGTACCTTCGGCAGTGGTTCAGGATGAATTCAATTACCTGGTCAATCCCAGGCATTTAGAATCTCAGAAAATAAAGGTCAAGGCAATAGAACCTTTTAATTTTGATGAAAGATTGTTCATCAGGTAGTTGTTGAGTTAAAAAAAATCAGAATTTCATTTTCTTTAATCTCTCTACAATTTCAAAAACTGCCGGGCAGACTGATATATTTTTCAATGTAATATCCAGAACTTTATGCATCTTTCGCTGGTCGGTATGAGGGTATTCGCGGCAGGCACGCGGCCGGTCCTCATAAATTATACATGAATTATCTTCAGCAAGGAAAGCACAAGGCATAATTTTAAAAACATAGTCATCGTCCTCATCCATCCGAAGGTATTTTTGTTCAAACGCTGAGGCTTTTATTCTTAACACACTGGAAATACGACGAATGTCGGCGCTATTTAATTTTGGACCAAGCGATTTACAACAATTGCCGCAATCGAGGCAATTTACTTCTGAGAATACTTCCTCATGAAGGTTTTGAAATGCTTCATCTACTTTTCCGGGAGGTTTGGCGCCAACCTGCCTGAAAAACGTAGCATTTTCTTTCTTATTTTTAAAAGCAAGCGTTTTTATTTCGGCAATAGTATCTTTCGTAATTTCCATAATTTATTTAGCAGTTGCCTGAACGTTTTTGGGGGAGAACTAAAAATCCATCAACTCTGTTATATTTGACACAAAGGTAATCATTCATAATTATGGTTTTAGCTATTTATTACTCCGTCTCAGTTTGCAAATATCCTGTTTTGATCCACCTGAATTAAGAATTAGAGTATCTTGCACACTTTAATTAATTGAGTTTTCATGGAATCCATAGTTTTAATATTAGTTGCTGCTTCAATTTTATATTTTGTTTTCAGCCTATTTAACCAATATGACTTTGCTTCATTTTCAAAAAGTAAATGTGAAGTGTTTTTTGACAAAAACGAAGTTCCTGATTTAAGAAAATTGTTAGTTGATAACTTTGTTGTTTATAAAATACTCGACGAAAAAAAACGAAAAGGATTTGAAAAACGGGTATGTAGGTTTATCAGATTGAAAGATTTCAGGGCCGGAAGCAGTATCAGGGAAATAACTGACGAAATGCGTGTGATGGTTGCAGCTTCAGCCATTCAAATTACTTACGGATACCCGGATGTGTATTTTAGTCATTTTCAAACCATTATCCTGTTTGCTGAAGAATATTACTCCACAATATCACGTGAATATCATGAAGGAGAAGTAAATGCAGGAGGTGCCATTGTATTATCCTGGAAGAATTTCAAGTCGGGATTCAGTAATCCTACTGATGGCAGAAACCTGGCACTCCACGAAATGGCGCATGCTTTGCGCCTCGAAAACATCGTTGATAATGATGAATATGATTTTATTGACAGGGATACTATGCAGTCATTCGAAGCATTGGCAGCAATTGAGATGCAGAAGATTGAGAATGGTGAAAATAACTTTTTCAGATCGTACGGAAGTGCAAATCTGCAGGAATTCTTTTCCGTAGCTGTTGAATGTTTTTTTGAAATGCCAAAAGAATTCAAGACCTATAATCAGGGGCTCTATATATTACTTTCCCAGATATTAAAGATTGATTTACTGGATTTTGGAAAGGGTTGAGTTCTGTAAATTTTGCAACAAAAAATTCAGATTAATCATTTCAACTTTTTTGTACCCCTCTGTCCTACGGACATCTCCCCTTTGAAAGGGGAGAACAACGCGACTTCAATTTCACTATGCTTGATTTACACTATTTTCTATTTTCTATTTCCCATTTTAACTCTCTAATCCCCATCCCGATAGCTATCAGGACCAAGCGCTTAACCCCTCCTTTAAACAATTCCTCTCTCTTTCTTAATCTGCTCATATGCCGCATTCAGTTCCTGGAACTTTGCATTTGCTGCTTTTTGAACATCATCACCCAGGTGTGCAACTTTATCAGGATGGTATTTGAGAGCCATGCGCCGATAGGCTTTTTTTAATTCCTCGTTGTTGGCATCAGGAGTAATTTCGAGAATGCGATAAGCACTTGTGGTGTCTTTAACAAACATTGCTTTAATGCTCTCAAAATCCGAATTTGCTATTCCGAGTAGACCAGCTATTCGGGTAATGAGATGTAATTCTGTAGCATGGACCTGGGCATCAGCAGCCGCCAAACCAAAAAGAAAATGCATTAACTGCAGGCGTGAAGGATATTCCATGTATTGTTTTATCTGAATTCCGACCTGGTTTATATCATAATCTTTCTTTAAAAGTTCGCGTAATATAAGCAACTGGCGTTCAGCTTCATCATTGCCAAATTGTTGTAGCAAAAAACGTTTCACAAAGTCGAGTTCGGATCGCAGCACTTTATTATCCGATTTCATAACAGAAGATGCAAGTATCAGTAAGCTCAAAATAAAGTCGTTGGGCGTTGTCTGAGGTTTATTGAAAGTAGAATTTTGTTGGGGTTCGTAAGCATATACACCACTTTGCATACTATCGATCATTGAACCGAGCGCAAACCCAAGTATTCCACCAATCGGGCCTCCGGCTGCCCAACCTATTCCTCCCCCAAGCCATTTCAGAAATTTTGCCATCTAATTAATTTTTGAAGTGCAAAAGTAAGTAAACAAGTACATTATAATCGCTTTTGAAAAAATAGCACTATGTTAAATTTCATTAAAACTTGTTGTTAATTTTTAATAATCATTCAAAAAGTCAGGGATTGGTACCAATTTAATTATATAAAATAAATAAATTCAGCTCTTACATTTTCCAGTTTTATCGGCGCTCATTCAATTGTAAACAGAAATTGAGTTCATTGTTAACCGGCAGTATATCTCTAACTAAATGTAAATTTATCCGATTTATGGTCGTGTTGTCTATCAAAATCTTTCCATACATTTGCATAAGCAACACCAGGCGAGACTTGGCACTAATGAAATCCAACTAATCACCAACTTTTCTGCTCATTAATTCTGATAAAATGAATTTTAGCACTCGCATTAAATTCTTCCCCTTTTTTGCACTTTCATTATTGCCCTTTTTCATGTTATATATTCTTTCAGATGTAGCATTTTTTATATTATTCTACTTGACCAGATACCGCAGAAAAGTGGTTCATCTTAATTTAAGGAATTCATATCCTACGAAATCAGAAGTGGAAATAAGAACGCTCGAAAAACATTTTTACAGGCATTTTTGTGATATAATGTTGGAGTTAATAAAAATACTGACTATCAGTAAAAAGTCGGTAAAAGAAAGATTTAAAGTTCAGAATCCATTGATTATACAAGAACTTTTTAACCAGAAGAGGAGTATTATTTTATATACTGCGCATCAGGGAAACTGGGAATGGCTTGCATTTTTGCCTTTATTCATTCCTCACCAGGCGATAGCTTTTTATCAACCACAATCGAATGCATATTTTGACTCTTTGATGAAAATTATCAGAGGACGGTTCGGGGTAATTTGTGTTGAATCTAATAAAGGATATAAAACTATTCACACTTTTGCACATGATAATATTCTGACTGTCACTTATATTATCGGGGACCAAAGTCCGCAAAAAGACAGTACCATGCATTGGGTTAAGTTTCTGAATCAGGATACAGCATTCTTAATTGGCGCTGACAGGATTGCAAAAAAAAGCAACCAGGTTGTAATTTTTCCTTCATTCAGCAAAACAAAAAGAGGGCATTATAACCTGGAATTCAAGATTATAGAAACTAACGCTTCCAGAATAGAAAGCTTCGAAATTATCGAAAAATATGCTAGTATGCTCGAAAAGACTATTGCTGTTTCTCCCGAAATGTGGCTGTGGAGCCACAAAAGATGGAAATTAAAAGAAGTTGAAGAATTGTAGAACCCTTACAAACATATGCACGTGCACAATCCTTCGAATGAGTGAATTAAAGAATGTACTTTAAAATCGAATTTGAATTTTCGAAACTAAAAGCATATGGTATTTAGAAGATCCAAATGCTGCCTTTCAAAAATTATCCAGAAAACTATTTAGCTTATCCTTTCGCTCAATGGCAGTCCATATTCTTCGACCATACGGATATCAAGCTTTTCGAGTGCATCGAGAATAGGATTATAAATTCCAGGTAAAACCGGACGGAAGACGCCTTTAACAGTGATTTCCCCGGCAAGTATCATTTCAACACCTATAGCAGCTGGTAAAGCAACGGTGCGGGCGATCGAAGTATCGGTTGCCGGTGTTCCGAAATCGAGCATGCGCGAACGGATAACTTCCTGTTTTCCATCAGGATATGTAGCGAGGAAAGTATGTTGTAAGGCAACCATATCGCGTTCGTTCCGGCCAAGTTCCATTTTAGCGATCATCAGGTCACTTGTAACTTCGTATGGAGAATCTTCGGTGCGGTTAAGAGGCTCGTTGCTGAAAAGCCCGAGCCATTCCATAGCATCAAGAGCGTAAGCATTCGCATCTATGCCCAGATATGAAGCGACTTTCTGACGGATATAACTGCTGTCGGTTGTCCCGATTTGCTGAGCTATAAAGTCCGCATAGGTTTTACCAGCGAGGTTTACTTTATCGTATGAGATCAGGTTTAATTGTTTCATTACATGTAGAGTTTCGCACCAGCCTTTATAACGGAATGTTCCGCGCTGAATGGTTTTCACTTCAGGAATACCGTAGATATCGATATAGGAAATTGAATCGCGGTTAGGATAGACTTCAAGTTTTCCGACTTCAGGGAAATTGACCTGAAGCGGATTTTTGAAAAGATCCTGGGTTGGAACATACACTTCAACGCCGTCTTTCATATATTTGCCATCATTATTTCCTGCCATAACAACGCCTTTCGGACTCCACGAAAACTTATATTTAAATGGATTAACGGCAGCTTCAGGAGCAGGCAAGGCACCACAAATAGAATAGAACTCTTCAACTTTTCCGCCTTTGTTATGTACATGGTCGATAATGCGCATAGCCGACATATGATCGATTCCCGGATCGAGACCTAATTCATTAAGAATGATAATACCAGCTTCTTTTGCCTGGGCATCAAGTGCCTGCATTTCAGGTTTAACATACGAAGTGGTAACCATGTTTTTTTTATGCAAAAGACAATATTTAGCTACAAGCAGATGGTGAAGATAAGGTAGCAGACTTACAGAAAGATCATGCTCAGAAACCATAAGGCTTAATGATTCTTCATCATCAACTGTCCAGGCAACAGCTTTTCCGTTGGGATGGCCGGCAATCATTTCTTCGGCTTTACTTTTGGTACGTGTTGCAACAGTAACCTGGATTCCTTTGCTAAGCAAGTGTTTTACGATAGGGCGGACCACCAGGCCAGCACCCAGAATAAGGACTTTCTTCATTGTGGTTTTATTTATTTAGTATTTACGATTTTAGATTTGCGAAGTACGATTACGATTTAACTCATTTCCGAAATCGTACTTTTTGTCATTTACACTTTGTTAATTTCATTTCTTATTTACGATTAATTATTCTCGTTACCCCAATCGTTCTTCGTCAATCGTCAATCGTAAATTTCTTAATGATTATGCATTTACATGCTCTTCCAGGTATTTATAATGCGGAGTAAGCTCACCACGATGGAGGATCAGGGCACTTTTAATTGCATTAGGTAAATCAAGGGTTAAAAAGTCCTCGTTGAAATCGCAGTCGGCAATAGCTTTCACATAATTTACCAGTACGTCTGCAAAACCGGCTGACGAATCGCGCGGCAGCTCACTCGGCAATATATCAACTGCCATTACCAGCACACCATTTCCTTTATGACCCATCGTATAAGTTCGGGTATCAGGATGGTAAACGAAAATCGGGTCTTCAATTTCAGTGCCTTTTTCGGTACACTCAATTGAGCCATTCACATCGCATGAAATATCTCCGATTACCTTTAGTTTAGGAATACCGGAAGCAAATAGTTTTTGCAGGTAATCTTTAGTTACAAGTCGCGGGTAACGCGAATCCCAGTAAATACAGTTAATCAGCATATCGATATGCGGAATGTATTTTTCGAAACTGCTCTTAAACTTGTCGGGAGAAGCATAGTATTCAAGAAGGTCAAACTCATAATTTTCATTAACAGGCTCAACCAGGTGCTCTTCCTTAAAAATAACTTTATAGATAAGGTTATCCGGGAGTTTGCTGCGGCGTTTGAGAGAAAGCAGTTTTTCGGGCGAAATTTCCTTTACAGGAAGCAAGCCCAGTATTTCCTGTGCTCCCTGTGAAACGTTTCCATAACCGGTGAAAGCCACTGTGAACGGACGTAATTCCTCAGGCAATCCTTTTTCGGCAATCTCCTGCCCTACTGTCGAAATTACTTCGCGCACTTCGGCAAGTGATTTATAGAGGTGCGCTTGTTTAATCTGTGAAAAAGGTGTTTTATACCCTGCTTCTTTCAATCGAAGACCCATCGACCATAAGGAATTGATCATTCCGGCCAGGCCTGCATAGCGCCCGAAGAAAATCAGCCGTTTGCCCTGCTCATCCACAACCCGCTCGTAATCAATTAAGTTACATTTCTGTTCCATCATTTTCCGGAGCATAGGCATATTGTAAGCCTGCCCTTTGATTACATGTGAAAAGAAAATGTATGTCTTGTCCTTTTCAAAAAACGAATCAGGCATTTCCTTAACTCCAAATATGACGCTGCATTTTTTCAGGTCTTTGGCAATTTTTGCACCCGCATGAATATATTCTTCATCCGTGAACACTCTTTTTTCAGAAGTCTGAACTACGAAGTCAAGTTTTTTGGTTTTAATCAGTCGCGCCACATGTTTTGGGGTAAGCGGGGCTCTGCGTTCCATCACGTATTTATCTTCGTGGCGTATTCCTATAAAATTGCTCATTCCATATTTTTACATTGTGATTTGCTAAATATTTATTCCTATTAGCTGAATATCAATAGGTTAATACTGCTAAGTGTTTCACTGATAGGTTTGGCAAACATATTGAAAAATTAATACATTTGCACTAAAAGAATAAAATTGTTTTTCAAATTGCAAAAAGAATGAGCCAAAAAGGCAAAACACCACGATTTCAACAAGTTAAAAAATACAGTTTCCGGTTTGCCCGATTTTGCCTGATCCTTTTTTTCGCCAGCAGTATCGTTTTTACTTTACTCTACAGGTTTATTCCTCTGCCGGCAACTCCGACTATGATGGCCCGCGTAATCGAAAGCATTTCCGAAAATAAAACGCCAGCCATAACCAAGGATTGGGTTTCGCTTGATAATATTTCACCAAACCTGGTGCTTGCAGTAATAACCTCTGAGGACAACAATTTCGAATCGCATTATGGCATTGATTTAAAAGCCATTGAAAAAGCTCAAAAGCTTAATGCGAAAGGAAAAAAAATACGAGGTGCCAGTACTATTTCACAGCAAACAGCTAAAAATGCATTTCTCTGGCAGTCGCGCACCTATGCACGTAAGGGCCTTGAATTATACTTTACCGGGTTGATCGAGATTTTTTGGGGGAAAAAGCGAATCATGGAAGTTTACCTTAATATTATCGAAATGGGCGACGGTATTTACGGGGCTGAAGCTGCATCGCAACACTATTTCCATAAATCAGCCAAAACCCTTACACGTGCCGAGGCAGCAGCTATTGCAGCCGTACTGCCTAACCCCCGTCGCTGGCATCCGGATAAACCAACGCCATATATTTCCAGGAAAATAGCATGGATACTTAGGAATATGAATAATGTGGAAAAGCCGGATTGGTGATGAGTTGAGTGGGCAAAAGAGCGAGATGGCGAGGGGGTGAGAGGGCGAGGGAGTGAGTGGGCGAAGGAGCGAAGGAGCGAGGGAGCGAAGGAGCAAGGGAACGAGAGAAAAAGATTTAAGGATTTGGAATTTCGATTTGCAGGATAAAAGTAGTATTACTTAAGAAGGACAGAAGCTCTTAGTTTAACAAGTTGAAGGAAAAATCTAATTACTATGAAAAATATTTTTCTAACTTTTTTGCTATTCGCATTTTTCTTATTTGCAAATGCCCAGTCGAATAAGATAACTATAGGCACTATCGACACAATAAATTCAAAAATTCTGAATGAAAAACGGACAGCTTGGGTCTACGTACCAGATCAGGGAACAGGAAATCCAAAAACGCGTTATCCTGTTTTATACCTGTTAGATGGCAACTGGCACTTCTATTCATTAGTGGGCATGACACATCAATTGAGTTATGTTAACGGTAATACAATTTGTCCGGAGATGATAATAGTGGGAATTATCAATCCAAACAGAAACAGGGACTTAACACCCACACGGGATAGTATTTTTAGTCCGGCATCAGGAGGAAATGAAAAATTTATTTCCTTCATCGAAAAAGAACTGATCCCGTACATTGAATCGTCTTACCCGGTTGAGCCTTACAGAATGTTAGTCGGCCATTCCTTAGGAGGGTTGACCGTAATAAATACCATGGTAAATCACACTGATCTGTTCAATGCTTATGTTGCTATTGATCCCAGTATGTGGTGGAATAAACAAAGCTCTTTAAAAGAAACAGAGAAAGCCTTAGCTAAGAAGAAATACACTAATACCAGTTTATTTTTAGCTATCTCAAATTCGATGGAGAAGGACATGGATACCGTGAAGGTAAAAAAGGACACTTCCAGTAACACATTGCAGATCCGTTCCATACTGGAGCTGGCTAACTGCCTGAGAAACAACAAACAAAATGAACTAAATTTCCAGGATAAATATTACTATGACGACGATCATGCCTCCGTACCCCTTATAGCTACATATGATGCTTTGCATTTTATCTTTAACTATTATAATCTGCCCCTGACCAAAAATGATTATGCTGATACCAGTTTGGCATTACCCTATAAAATCGAGAATCACTATAAGAATATTTCAGAAAAAATGGGCTATAAGGTAAGTCCCTCAGAGAATAATATAAATACTTTGGGCTATACAGCATTAATGATGAAAAATTATGCCCAGTCCGAATATTTTTTCAAACTAAATATTAAAAACTATCCTGAAAGCTTTAATGTTTACGATTCACTTGGAGATTACTATATTGCAGTAAATGATAAATCAAATGCGATCGAAATGTTTACAAAAGCCCTGTCAATTAAGGAGGATCCTTATATAAGGCAGAAAATGGAAAAACTACAGGAAAAATAAAAGATTATAAAGGTTGCTTAACAGGAGTGTCTTTCATTTTATAAATGCTTAATAATTACTAATTGCGGCATATTATCGACAATTAATAACAGTCAATATGCAAAAACCTTTTTTGTAAGCTTAATTGGTTAATTACCAAAAAGAATTACAACATTTCTCGAAAAATTTACATCTCCAAATAATTAACTTTAATTAACCCCAACCCTATATGGAAACACAAAAAAACTGGCATGCAAAACATCATGAAGCATTAAGCTTTGGCGGCCGTATTGCCGATGCTGTAGCAAAAGGCATGGGTTCATGGAAATTTATTATCATCCAGACTGCTTTGGTTGTACTCTGGATGGGATTAAACGTGATTGGCTTCATGTATCATTGGGATGTATATCCTTTTATATTGCTTAATCTCCTTTTTTCAACCCAGGCAGCTTATGCAGCTCCCATTATTATGATGGCTCAGAACCGGCAAAACGACAGAGACAGGCTTCATGCAGAAGCCGATTATAAAACCAATAAGGATGCGAAGCGAGAAATAGAAGTTTTATCACTTATGTTAAAATCCATTGAAGTAGAAAAATTGGATAAAATCATCGAAATTTTGAAAGAAATGAATAATAAACCGGCTCAATAATATGCCCTCATCAGAAAATCAGATAATTTCGTGGTATAACTAAGCTTTTATGTACGTTTTCAGAATTTATAAATTTGATTGACAAACATCTAACACTGATATTACTTTACCTCGCTTATGATAAAACCTTTTTTCCTGTGAGAAAATTCATCCTTGTATTACTTCTGTTTATCAATTTTAATTTAGCTGCTTATAACCAGGTTATTAAAGGAACCATTATTGACAGAAAAACGGATAGCCTAATTTGTTTTGCTTCAGTCTATTTCGATGGAACATTTGTCGGGACACAGTCAGACCGGAATGGGAATTTTGAGTTAGATATCTCAAAAAATTCTTTGATGCCTTTAACTATAAGTTGTATGGGATACTATTCTGTTACACAGACTGTCTCTTCGACTGATAAACCATTAAAAATTTATATGACACCAAAGGCATTTAATGTGTCGGGGGTTGTTATTTCCTCCAAATCTCTTGTCAGGCACAGAAAGAAAAATCTACTATTATTCAAAAGTATATTTCTAGGAACTACAGCCAATGCGCAAGATTGCTTAATAATTAATGAAAATGATATTACTTTTAACTATGACACTGACCATGATACACTGAAAGCTTATGCGTCAAACCCATTAATTATTTTCAACAAGGCTTTGGGATACAAAATCACTTATTACCTGGATAAATTTGAGTATTATAAAAAAGACAGTTCCTTCTTTTATAAAGGGAGTAATATATTTAACGAAGATTTAATAAATGATGAAACACATAAACAATTATATCAAAGAAAAAGGGAAATAGCCTATCTTGGGTCGCGAATGCATTTCTTCAGGGAGCTTTGGGCCAATAGGTTAACAACTTCCGGGTTTACAGTCAAAGATTCAGTTAGCGAAAATCTCACCTATGCAAATATTGTCGTTCAGGATAACAGATCTCTCCTTGGCCCTCTCAATAGCAGCACGAAATCCCTTACGTGGAAGAACAACCTGCAGATATATTATTACTCAAACCTGACTAACATTGTTTTTCTGAAGCCGAAAGTTTATTTTGATAAGAACGGATATTTCGATCAGTTGGGCATAGCCTGGGAAGGCGATATGGTTATACAGCGTATCGGAGACATGCTGCCATATGATTATTGAACTAAATAAAAACTGTAAAATCAATTTTATTCCAGGAATATTTCAGTTAGTGATGAAAATTATTAATGACTTTACATTTAGTTTTGCAAGCTGCTAGCCTCCCGGTTTAAATAGGCTTACAATAAATTTTCTCCAGAAAACATGATGCTAGGGAAATATCTGAATATTTTCACCGGGAAACCACTCCCCAAGGTTCAATTTCACTAAATTTACGCGAAATTATTATTCAAACTCTGACCATTTTATAATGAAAAAGCCTTCGCTAAACTTTCGCATTGTTTCAATATTCTTCTTACTTTTTTTAAGCACAGTTCTGCCTCTCCTGGCACAAACTGTTAAATTAAAACTGATCGAAACCAGCGATGTGCATGGTTCCCTTTTCCCCTGGGATTTTATTAACGATAAGCCAGCAAACACCTCGCTAGCCCAGGTTTATACTTATGTTGAAGAACAGAGGGCTGATAAAAGCCAGTCGGTAATCCTGTTGGATAACGGCGATATTCTGCAAGGGCAGCCACTTGTATATTACTACAATTTCGAGGATACCAAATCCGAACATATCTGTGCCAGCGTAATGAATTTTATGAAATATGATGCTGCTACAATTGGGAATCATGATATTGAACCGGGACATCCTGTGTATGATAAATTAAATAAAGAATTCAAATTTCCATGGATGGCTGCGAATGCAGTAGATACAAAAACAGGAAAACCCTATTTTACACCCTACACTATCATAAACCGGAACGGGGTAAAAATAGCAGTTCTTGGGCTTATTACACCGGGTATTCCTATGTGGTTGCCTGAAAAAATCTGGAGCGGTATTGATTTCCAGGATATGATTGTAAGTGCAAAAAAATGGGTGGAAATTATAAATGAAAAAGAGCATCCCGACGTATTGATCGGTCTTTTCCATGCAGGAGTTGAAGCCGGCTACGAAGGGCAAAGTGCTGATATACCGCGTAATGAAAACGCCTCCCAGCTGGTTGCGGAACAGGTTCCGGGATTTGACGTGGTATTTGTCGGGCACGATCATCACGGCTGGAATTATGCAGTGAAGGATGCCGCAGGAAACAGTGTATTGATTCTGGGAACATTAAATGCCTCACGCACAGCCACTGAAGCGACCATCGTTCTAAATAAAAATACTGAAACAGGTAAATGGGATAAAGAAACCAGCGGGGATATAATTTATATCGAAAACTTTAAACCTGACGAAGCCTTTATGGCTGAATTTGAACCGGTTATCAGGAATATTAAAAGTTATGTGGCCAAGCCAATAGGCGAATTTACAGAAACCATTTCAACCCGTGAATCGCTGTTTGGCGACTCCCCTTTTGTTGATCTCATTCAGCATATTCAGCTAGAGCTTACCGATGCCGATGTGTCGTTTGCGGCCCCGCTTTCGTTTAATGCCGAAATTAAAAAAGGCGAAGTGTATGTTCGTGATATGTTCAAACTGTATAAGTTCGAAAACCTCCTGTATACAATAAAAATGAACGGACAGGAAATCAAAGATTACCTCGAATTTTCTTACGGACAATGGTTTAACCAGATGAAAAATGCGGATGATGATCTGCTCAATTTTAATCGTGACGATAAGGGGAACTATATCGTATCGCGCGGAACACCGCAGTTAGCAGCAGCTTATTATAATTATTCTTCGGCTGCCGGTATCAACTATACGGTTGATGTTCGCAAGCCAGCCGGCGAAAGGATATCCATTACCTCGATGGCTGATGGCAAACCATTCGATTTAAAAAAGACGTATACCGTTGCATTGAATTCCTATCGGGGTAATGGCGGAGGAGGGCATTTAACGCAAGGCGCAAAAATTCCGAAGGATGAAATTGCCGGAAGAATAATTAATTCAACCCCGAAAGATCTTCGGTATTACCTGATGAAATGGATTGAAAATGAAAAAACGGTGAATCCGAAAGCATTAAACAATTGGAGTGTAATTCCCCAGGATTGGTGGGAGAAAGGGAAAGAAAAAGATGCTAAACTGTTGTTTAAAGAGAAGGATTGAAAGGTTATAAAGGAAAGTTAAATTTATATTTGAGTCCAATTTATTGACTACATCATCCTTTCCCTTTTCAATAAATAGGGCAACAAAACCTGCTCAAATCCTTTACTGATATCGGCTTCGATAAAATCAATTTTATACTGGGCGCATTTCAGTTTCATTTCCTGGTGGAAGTTGCCAATGGCTTCGGAATACGTTTTTCGTACTTCAGCGGGTTGCAGCTTTATTTCGGCCCCGTTTTCCATATCGATAAAACGGTACGGTCGATTATCGAAGTCAAAATCAAGTTCTTTGGCTTTATCCACCACATGGAAAAGGATCACTTCGTGCTTATTGTAACGCAGGTGTTGTAAAGCATCAAAAAGTGCGGCGTTGTCGGCGCCGGCATCAAACATATCGCTAAAAAGCACTACCAGCGAACGTTTGTGAATGTTTTCGGCTATAAAATGCAGGGATTCAGTTACCAATGAGCTACGTTGAACTTCGGGAGTTATAGGCATAAGCAGTTCTTCCATCTTGCCCAGCAGGAATTTATAATGCACCGAATTGGATTTAGCCTGTGTATGAAGGCTCACCTTGTCGCTGAAAAAGCTCAGGCCCAAAGCATCGCGCTGCCTGCGCAGCAATTGCATGATACAAGCCGCAGCATAAACCGAGAACGTAACTTTATTCGGATGATCTATATCCAGCACTTCGCGAACCGGGAAAAACATAGAGGAAGAATTATCAATTACTACCTGGCATCGCAGGTTAGTCTCCTCTTCGTAACGCTTCACATACATACGGTCGGTACGACCATAGAGTTTCCAGTCGATATGACGGGTAGGTTCTCCCGGATTATACAAGCGGTGTTCCGAAAACTCAACCGAAAATCCATGAAACGGGCTCTTATGCAACCCAACAATAAATCCTTCAACAACAGTCCGGGCCAACAACTCCAGGTTTGGATATTGCGGGATGCGGCTCTGGTCGATCTGGTATTGCATAAGACTTTGGGGGCTAGGCTTTGGGGATTATGGGAAGTAAGTGAACAGTGAATAATGAATAGTGAATATTATAAAAATCACAAATCAACTATCAAACATTCAAAACCCTGATCCAGGGTTTCTCCTTTAATACCTAAAAGTAGGAACAGGAAATCAAAGCATTAATCTTTCTCGCAAAGTTCCCCCTCTCTTTCAGGAGAGGGGGTTAGGGGGTGAGGTCTTTGAAATACTAAATCCTTTTATCCAAGAAGTTTTTCCAACTTCCCAACCAACACACTTTTAGGAACAGCACCAACTTGTTTGTCAACAATTTCGCCGTTTTTCATAAAAAGAATAGTAGGAATATTACGGACACTATATTTAGCAGTAGTAACAGGATTGCTATCAACATCTAATTTGCCAACTATCGCTTTTCCTTCGTATTCTGAAGCTATTTCTTTTACAATGGGGCCTACCATCCGGCAAGGGCCACACCATTCAGCCCATAAGTCAATAATTACAGGTTTATCTGATTTTTCAGCCAGCTCCGCAAAATTTGCATCTGTGAATTCTAGTTCCATATTTGTGATTGTTAATGGTTAATGTTATTAGTTAATGGAAAATGGTTAATGGAAAATCGTTATTCCCTATTTTCTATTTTCTATTCTTTCGAATGCAAAATTAGACATTTTAATCATGACAAATCGCAATTTTTAATGCTGTCTTAAAATAAAAAATCAGAGTACAACTTAAAATTTGGGTCTATTTTAAGATTGGAATCTTCCAGAAAGGACTTTATTTTGCGATTTAAAAAATGTTCAGTTAATTCAAAGAATTACGCTCCGGATTCTTTAGTTTTGCACGAATAATTCTCACCACATGTTACTTTACTACATTTTACCTGGTTTATTTGCCATTACAGTCTTACTCCTCTTTTTAATTGTCAGAGCGTTTAAAACTCCTGTAAATCCTCATAATAATATTCCGAATGATCTTGGCAATGAAATTCTGGAAGTCAGTTTCCCTTCTATAAAAGGCAAAGAACTGTATGCATGGAAAGTAAACACCAATCCCGATTTCCCTACTTTAATTCTGGTGCATGGCTGGGGAAGAAATATTGAACGCATGGCTCCCTATATGCGTAAATTGTGCTGTCGCGGGTTCAATATGTTGGCTTTTGATGCCCGTGGACACGGAAATAGTCATAAAGAAAACCACATGACTATGGTTAAGTTTGCTGAGGATATTAATTCAGCCATTGAATTTGTGATAAAAGATAAAAATCAGCTAAATAAAGAAATTATGCTCATTGGCTTGTCAATTGGAGGAGCTTCCTCTATTTTGGCAGCAAGCCGCGATGAACGTATCCGAAAAGTTGTTACAGTCGGCGCTTTTGCTCATCCACAGGAAGTGATGCGAAAACAAATCAGTGATCGCCATATACCATACATTCCTTTTATCTGGTTGTTTTTCAAGTTTGTAAAATGGCGTACAGGACTTGATTTTGATGCTATTGCTCCTGTGAATAATATCGCTAAAGCAAAAGCGGATTTTTTATTGATTCAAGGGAAAGATGATAAGATAGTTCCATTGGAACAGGCACGTAAATTAAAAGCAGCAATGCCAGAAGCTGAACTGTGGGAGATTCCCGATCGCGGCCATTCAAATTGTCACCTGGAAAATGGATTCTGGGAAAAGGTTGGCGATTTCTTAATTCATAAATAAGCTGATCAGCAATCGGGATATATTTCCGAATTCATTAAGTCCCAAATTTCAAATCCCAAATTCTAAGAAAAATATCAAAATAGTCCTTGGACCCCAAAATTATAAACGTGGGACTTATTACATTTTTTTAATAAGTAATTTCACCCCAAACTATAAATCAAAATATCTGAAAGATTATTTTATGTTTTTACTTTGATATTAATACCATCCATTTTCCGGAGCTGCCTGATTGCATTACTGCAAATTACTTTATGCTGCGACGAAACCGTTTCAACCCTGTAATTGTTTGCAAAATCAAAAAACTCGATACGAACCTTGCTGTTTCCTTTGTTCCTTTTAACAGAATCAATGATGTGATTAGTAAGAATTCCGCTGAGATTGTCGAGTGGAATCTGAAGAATGAGCCCTTTTGCCAGTTCATCCATAATATCGCTAAGCAACGAAATCTTCTGGATTCGGGGTTCGAACTGGTCTTCTGTGCCATATCGCAGAGCTACCTTTATTTTCACAAATACAATAGCATCATCAATCAATAGGTGTTTGAATTTCAGATAATCCTCTTTAAAGAGTGCAAGTTCAATTGCTTCGTCAAAATCTTCGAGTGTGAAACGTCCGTAAGGATTACCGTTTTTAGCTACTTCGTGCCGCACTTTTGAAACAATACCGGCAATAAAAATATCACGAGAAGCAGCGGCAGCCATATTTTCTTTCAACTTTTTGATTGAAGCATTGCAGAAAGTATCTATATCGAATCGATATTCATCAAGCGGATGCCCTGAAATAAAGAAGCTTGCTATATTTTTCTCACGTTTTAGCTTTTCGATATTCGACCAGGGATTACATTCGGGAAGTTTCAGATCAGGGACATCAACAGGTCCCAGGTCTCCAAACAAAGATTGCTGCGACGATTGCTGCATGGCCTGGAAACTACCTCCGAAACGGATAAGTTTTTCGAGAAATGTGATATCTTCGTTCGTTTCTTTAAAAAAGAATTGCGCCCGGTGCATTCCTTCGAAACTATCGAAAGCGCCACCCTGGGCCAGAGCTTCCATCGAACTTTTATTCACTGTTCGCAGGTTTACACGCTTAATAAAATCAAAAATATTGGCATAAGGTCCGTTCTCAGCACGTTCGGTCAGCAACGAATCAGCTGCAGCATCGCCCATTCCTTTCAATGCTTTGAGTCCAAATCGGATTTCCTTATTTTTATTAACAGCGAAATTGAGTCCTGATTCATTAACATCGGGTCCCAATACACTCAAACCCATCCGCCGGCATTCATCGAGGTAAGCTGTGAGATTATCAACATTCCCAAGGTTGGTGGTAAGCAAAGCCGCCATATATTCGGCAGGGTAGTGCACTTTTAAATACGCCGTTTGATATGCGATGTATGCATAACAAGTGCTATGCGATTTGTTAAAAGCATAGGATGCAAAATCTTCCCAGTCAGTCCATATCTTATTAAGCTTATCTTCGGGATGACCATTTTCGGTCCCGCCTTTGATAAACTCAGGTTTCATTTTAACCAGTTTCTCCCGGATCTTTTTACCCATTACTTTACGCAGTTCATCGGCTTTACCTTTGCTAAAACCTGCCAGTTTCTGCGAAAGCAACATTACCTGCTCCTGGTACACTGTAATGCCATAGGTTTCCTGCAATATTTCTTCCATTACCGGAAGATCATACGAAACTGCCTCACGGCCATGTTTACGGGCAATGTAGTTGGGAATATATTTTATAGGGCCCGGACGAAAAAGGGCATTCATTGCAATGAGATCCTCAAACTTATCGGGTTTCAGATTGCGCAGATGCTGTTTCATGCCGATACTTTCAAACTGAAAAGTCCCATCCGTATCACCGCGCTGATAAAGTTCGAATGTAGCGGTATCGTCGAGCGGAATAGTATCCAGATCTAATTTAACACCATGGTTTTCTTCAATTAACTGAAGACAATCCTTTAGAATGGTAAGGTTTTTTAAACCCAGGAAGTCCATTTTGATTACTCCGGCCGATTCAATAACATTTCCTTCGAACTGAGTTACCCACAAAGGTGAATCTTTTGCGACACAAACGGGGATAAGTTCGGTAAGATCAGTTGGTGCAATAATTATTCCTGCAGCATGAATTCCGGTTCCTCGCACAGAACCTTCAAGTTTGGAGGCCAGCTCCAGCACTTTTTTCTGTAACAGCATGGATACATCGGTTCCAGCAAAATTAAATATATCCCTGATTTTACGGATATTATCCATATCTTCCGAACGGAGCTCTTCTTTTTCTTCCAGGGATTTCTCGCCACCTTTGTGAGCATCTTTGGCAGTGAGCGGGGCAGTAAGCACCCTTTTGAGTTTGATACCCGGTTTATCCGGCACCAGTTTGGTGAGGTTATTACTTAAACTGAGGTCGAGATCGAGAACGCGTGCCACATCCTTTATGCTACTTTTGGCAGCCATGGTTCCATAAGTCACAATTTGGGCAACCTGGTTCTGACCATACTTCTGCACAACGTAATCAATAACCTTCTGCCGGCCCTGGTCGTCGAAATCAGTATCAATATCCGGCATACTGATACGTTCAGGATTCAGGAAACGCTCGAACAGCAAGTTGTACTTCATAGGATCGATATTGGTGATAGCCGTACAATAAGCAACCACACTGCCTGCAGCAGAACCACGACCTGCTCCGATATAAACGCCCATATCGCGCCCGGCTTTTATAAAATCACTCACAATCAGGAAGTATCCTGCAAAGCCCATATCGTGAATGGTCTGAAGCTCAAAATCGATTCTCTCCCGCAGCTGGGGCGTAATTTCACCATACCTCATTTTCGCACCGATATAAGTGAGATGTTTCAGGAACTCCCATTGGTTGCGAACATCTGGAGTGATTTCTTTTTGCCCAAAAGTGTCTTTCCGTTCGACAAAAAGGGAAGTTGTATGTATATTAAACTGTGGAGGAACCGGGAAATTAGGCAATAGAATATCCCGCTGTAATTTGATTAATTCAATTTTATCAACTATTTCATTTGTGTTGTCGATGGCTTGTGGGAGGTCAGCAAACAACTGGCTCATCTGATCAGTCGATTTGAAAAAAAACTGATCGTTATAAAACGAAAAACGCCTTCCTTTAACCATTGCATCACCATCGCCATACTCGCGGAATGTTGGAGTACTTTGTTTCTCGCCCGTGTTTACACAAAGCAGGATATCATGCGCATTATAATCTTCCTGCTCCACATAATGAGAGTCATTACTGGCAATCATTTTCACATTATGCTTCGCAGCAAACCGTTGTAAAACCAGGTTTACTTCATTCTGGTCAGGAATATCGTGGCGTTGCAGTTCGACATAATAATCTTCACCAAAGATATCGAGCCACCATTTGAATAACTTTTCGCCCTCAATTTCACCTTTTGCCAGGATCGTCCGGGGCACTTCAGCACCCAGGCAGCATGTAGTGGCTATAAGTCCTTCGTGGTATTGAAGCAACAGTTGCTTGTCGATGCGCGGATATTTTCCATACATTCCCTGAATATAACCCAGTGAAGCCAGTTTGACCAGGTTCTTGTATCCGGTTGCATTTTTGGCAAGCAGCAGCTGATGGTAGCGGATATCTTTCTCGCCACCCGTAAATTTCCTCTTATGTCGATCTTCAACCAGGTAAAATTCGCATCCGAGTATTGGCTTGATAGTGGGTGTAGCACTTTTACCATTTATTTTTTCGGCTTCAGCTATAAACTGAAAAGCACCGAACATATTTCCATGATCGGTCAGTGCTATACCAGGCATTCCGTCGGCAACTGCCTTACGGAACATGGCTGGTATTTCAGCAGCACCATCGAGTAATGAGTATTGGGAATGTACGTGAAGATGACTAAATTTGGGCATGTAAAGCTTGATTATCAGATTTTTACCATTTGATAATGGAATTGGCTAAGATACCGGTTTTAATATAGACTATAGTATAGTGTTAATAAATTATAGTAAAACAATTCCTGAAACCGGGAAGTACTGAAACCTAATACTTAAGCAAGAAAACAGCAATAATAACCTTTTGATTCCTTCAGGTTTTCATTTTTTGAAATAATTGTTGAGCACTATGTTACTATGTGAAGAAAAATTATAGCTTTGTTAAATAATCATTAACTTTTTCACTGTAAATAGCCAATTCTGCTTATCCCGAAAAGGAATATCTCTATATGTTGAGGATAGATGGGAGTGAAGAATTATATTTCAATTTCATACCTGAATGGATTTATAAATTAGAAATTGGGCAAACTCAAGATAACCTAAAGATTGCAAATAATTTTAGGTTAAGATATTCAATGCAGAAAACCGGGTAATATGAAAGCAAAAAGCAAAACTGTTGAAATATATATTTTAATTCTTGCTGTTGCCAGTTTGTCAATTGGTGGCATATATGGAGGGATCAACCTCATGAATGATCCTTCGGGAGATAGCATCAAATTACCAATTAAAATGTTGGAAGGCACTGTTTTCCAAAACTTTCTGATACCAGGTATTATCCTTTTTTTGTTGCTGGGATTTTTTCCATTATTTCTGATTTTCCCATTGATTTTCAAACCAAAATGGCCTGTTATTAATGTGTTGAATATTTATAAAAGCTATCACTGGGCATGGACGTATACTATTTATACGGCTATAATGCTAATTATCTGGATCGATATTCAAATGATGATTTTAAGTGCCGGCTCAATAATACAAGGCGGGTTCGGGTTACTTGGAGTTTTTATACTTATCGTGTCATTAATGCCAGATACCAAGCGGTATTACCGCATTCAGAATTCCACTCACCGCTCTGTGAAAATGCATGAATGAATCCATCCTTATTTATTTTAGGATTCCGAGCTCTAACGCTTTGAATATTAAAATATAAATCCTACATTTGCACCCTTGAAATAAAAACCTGCAGATAAATATAACTATCTACATAACAAGGTTTTATAATTAATCAATTAACAAATACAATTTACATGGCAACAAAGATGAGATTACAGCGATTTGGTAAAAA
The DNA here is from genome assembly GCA_963802185.1 of uncultured Bacteroidales bacterium. Taxonomy (GTDB): domain Bacteria; phylum Bacteroidota; class Bacteroidia; order Bacteroidales; family UBA4417; genus UBA4417. The sequence continues at coordinate 525,037 of CAWDHU010000026.1, read as the reverse complement.
AGGCCGGGCCTATTTCCATATCGTGATTGCTGATGGTCGTGCACCACGGGACGGACGTTTTATTGAAAAAATTGGAATCTATAACCCAGTCACCAAGCCAGCCGACATTCAGCTTGATTTTGACCGCGCCCTTTATTGGGTAAAAACAGGTGCTGAACCTACAGAAACTGTTGAAGCTATCCTCAGATACACCGGTGTGGCTTATATGCACCACTTGCTTAAAGGTGTTGCTAAAGGGGCAATGACAGAAGAACAGGCTCAGGCAAAATTTGAAGAATGGAAGACTGTGAAAACAGGTAAAATTGAGAGCGCTAAAAACGACATCGGTCTGAAACTTAAAACCGAAGATAAAAAACGCCTCGCTGCTGAAGTTAAAGTTAACCAGGCTAAAGCTGATGCATTAGCTAAGAAATTAGCTGCCGAAGCTAAAAAAGCAGCCGGTATAACTGAAGAAGAAGTTGAAGAAGAAGTCACTGAAGTTGTTGAAGAAACTCCTGAAGTAGTTGCTGAAGTTGCTCCTGAGGTAGTTGCTGAAGTTGCTCCTGAGGTAGTTGTTGAAGTTGTTGAAGAAACTCCTGAAGTAGTTGCTGAAGTTGCTCCTGAAGTAGTTGCTGAAGCTGCTCCTGAAGCTACTGAAGAAGCTGCTCCCGAAGCACCTGCAACCGAAGAAAAAGCATAATTGCCTTATGAAACTAGATGAACTTTTCCAGCTGGGAAAGATCGTCAGGACTTTCGGCTCAAAAGGCGAAGTAGTGTTCCAGATTGATACTGAGATACTTTCGCGAATAAAAAAACTGGAATCAGTGTATCTCAAACTTAATGAGAACCTGGTTCCTTTTTTTATTGAACTTCTCCAACTCAGGCCAAAAGGCCAGGCCATGGTTAAGTTTCTGGATGTTGATAGTACTGAAGATGCTTCCCTTCTTGCCGGTTGCGATATTTTTATACCAATCGCATTGTTGCCAAAACAAAAAGGCTCACAATTATTTTCTGTTGAAATTGAAGGTTACACTGTAATCGATGCAAATCGCGGTGAAACCGGAACAGTGACTTCTGTGCTGGAAATGCCTCAACAATCTTTATTGGCAATCGACCTAAATGGCAAGGAAATCCTGATTCCAATAGTTGATGAGATTGTAAAAAAGATTGACAGGAAGAACAAAACCGTCTTTATTGAAGCTCCGGAAGGATTGATAGATTTGTATTTATAAGTCGTTACTGGTTACTGGCTTCTGGTTTCTGGATGCTGCAAGTATGAGTCCCCACTCCTTACTCATTACTCCATACTCTTCACTCTTCACTATTCATTATTCACTATTCACTATTTAAAAATGTTTCATTTCAAAAATTTCAGTATCGACGATAGCAAGTCTGCCATGAAAGTAGGCACTGATTCTGTATTACTTGGTGCCTGGTCGCCAAGCGGCAGCGAAAGCCGTATCCTGGACATCGGAACAGGATCAGGCATATTGGCGTTGATGATGGCTCAAAGAAATCATAAAATTGAAATCGATGCAATTGAAATAGACCCTCATGCTTCAGCCCTGGCTCAACAGAATGCATATCTGAGCCCTTGGTCCGGTCAGATTCATATATTCGGCACTTCACTCCAGGCTTTTTCAGAAGATAAAGAGGATATATACAGCCTGATTATCTGCAATCCGCCTTTTTTCACTGATTCGCTGAAAGCGCCTGATAAAATTCGAAGTCAGGCGCGCCATAATGACACCTTACCTGTTAAGGATTTACTCGAAATCGCATCAAAACTGCTCAAGAAAAACGGGGAAGCTGCTTTTATAATACCTGCTGATGCATTCGAAGACTGGACAACCAAAGCTTTAAAAGTTTCATTATACCCGCTTATTGTGACAAGAGTTAAAAGTTCTATCAACCATTCACCCCATCGTGTAATGGTAGTATTTTCAAGAAAAGAAAATCCTGCAATTATAGAAAATGAATTGTGTATTTATAGATCAAAAAATGTGTACAGCGATGAATACCGTGAGCTCACAAAAGATTTTTATTTGAATTTTTAAACCATTTCACATTTTTATTATCCTGAATTACAGTTTTGTGAAATAGTTCTATCTTTATCTCAAAATACAGGATATGCCAAAATATTTCTCATTCCGATTGCTGATTCTGTTTTTCGCCCTTTCAATACAAGTTAATGCGCAAAAAGTATTCAGTTGCAATAATCGTTATGATGCTGACATTAAGGTATTTGTCGTTGAGAATCGCTACGATGCCGATTTACTGGTTTATAAAGTAAGTAATTCGTATGATGCCGATGGAAATAATGGGCTTTGGTTTTTTTGCAAAAATAGTTACGATGCAAAGAAAAAAATATGGTTTGCCGATAATAAATATGATGCCGATCTGCTGATCTACTTTGTTGAAAACAAGTATGATGCAGGTTGGAGGGAGAAGGAGGAGATGCATTTACTGTACTAGGTAAGTTAGCTTTATTGAGGGAGAGAGGGGGAGAGGGAGAGAGGGAGAGAGGGGGCGAGGGAGAGATGGGGCGAAGGGGCGATAAAGTAAAAATACCTTGAAAAAGAAATCAAAATTGAATATTTACACAATTTCTTTATTAATAAGATATAATAACATGGCCGGAAAATCATTGAGAATACTTGCTACATTACTATTGCTTTCGGGCATTGCATTCTTTTCAGGATGTAAATCATCATCCGATAACAAACCACTACGGATTGCCTTGTCATCAGGCAGCGATAATTATAAAAACTGGGTGCATAGAGGAGATTCTCTGGCTGAAATTATCGACTTGAAAGGAATGCAGATAGATACAGCATTAAAACTTCTTTCGGCCTGTGATGCCATCATATTTACCGGGGGCGAAGATGTGGTTCCTGACTATTATGGGAAAGGATATGATTCCGCCAGGTGTGAAACCAATCCTGGACGCGACTCTCTTGAGATGGCATTGATAAAAGAATCTCAGCGGCTGAAGATGCCGGTTTTTGGTGTGTGTCGCGGACAGCAAATATTAAATGTAGCTCTGGGCGGAACGTTGATTATCGACATTCCAACCGATCATCCGGGAAATGTGATACACCAGTGTGAGGATTATCTTCACTGCTTCCATTCCGTAAAACTGATTGAAGGAAGTAACCTGCAACTTACTGCAAATGCAGACACAGGAATGGTAACCACCAATCACCACCAGGCTATTGAAAAACCAGCACCCGGTATACGCATTGTAGCCTGGAGCGCGGACAGCATAGCAGAAGCCATGGAATGGGCTAATCCTGAAGGAAAACCTTTCCTGATGGCAGTGCAGTGGCATCCTGAAAGAATGGATACAGAAAGTCCGCTCAGCATGCCACTTATGTTTGCTTTTCTGAAAGCAGCAACTGAATATAAAACTCATAAATAATATATTTAACAGCACACTTTCTGCATTGGCATGCCTTGTTGTTTTCTGCAAAATATGAACAGTGCATAATAAATTGAAGAAATAATACAGTGTTATTAAAAGCCAGTTCATAAATCAATTCTGTGATTGTCCGAAATTATCCGGAGTTAATACACAATTATTTGAACCGGTTTAAAAACCTTATGTTTTATCAAACTCATTTAATACGCTTAAGTAAAAATTAAATACATTTTTTCTTACATTTGCTTAAGGAAAATTATTTGTAAACTCGGGTCACTATTCACTACTATAAAAATCAGCATATTAATTATAATTTTACTTTACTTAAAAAATAAAAAGGTTTAATTTTAAAACCAACCCTCAGGAAAGTATTAAAATCTGTAATAAAATTTAATTCAAACTTTTCAGTAAAACATGTATCATAATCTTTGTTCAAAAAGCAAAAATATAGACTAACAACTCGCTTGTTTAGTTGTTATTTTCTTTGTTCAAAATACGTAACCAACAATTATTAACCTCAAAAATCACCCTTTATGAAAAAAATCCTTACAATTTTGCTAGTACTTGGAATGTGGATCTCATCTTTTTCACAAACTGCTGATAAACCATGGGCTATCGGTCTTGGAATACATTGGGCCAGCTTCAGCAATATTAACCTACCGCTGAAAGACCAGTTCAAAGACATGAAATTCCAGGGAGGCCCTATTGAAGCTTCCATAAGCCGCTACCTTACACCTTACTTCAATATGCAGTTGACTACCGGCTATCTTAGTCTGGCAAGAGGCGAATATGAAAATTATTCCATTACTTCAAAGAACTATTGGTACCTGGATCTTGATGGCCAGATTAAATTTCTGGGTGGAGTAATTAAGGAAGATGCTAGGGTTACACCTTATTTTTATTTCGGATTTGGTAATCAGCAAATGAACGCAACAAATGATTTAAAAGCTCAGACGGGCTTAGGTATAGATTTAAAAATCGTAGATAATCTTGCCCTGTATGCCCGAGCTGATTATGTTTTCACAACAGATAAAGAGGGTATTTCCTATATACATCCCCATGCCGGATTAAAATACAGGTTTACCTGCAAAAAAGATATGGATAAAGACGGCATTGTTGACGAGGAAGACCGCTGCCCGGAAGTATATGGTTTAGCTTCATTACAAGGTTGTCCTGACAGGGATGGGGATGGTATTGCTGATATGGACGATAAATGTCCTGATGTAAAAGGTCTTAAGTCATTGCAAGGTTGTCCGGATAAAGATGGCGATGGCATCACTGATCTGGAAGACCGCTGCCCTGATTTTGCAGGTACTGCAGCATTACAAGGATGTCCGGATAGAGATAAGGACGGAATAGCCGATATTGATGATAACTGCCCGGATGTTGCTGGTCTGGCCAAATTCAAAGGCTGCCCGGATACAGACGGTGATGGTATTATGGATAAAGAGGATGCATGTCCTACTGTTGCAGGTTTGGCTGCACTTAAAGGATGCCCTGATACCGATGGCGATGGAATTACTGATGCAGAGGATAAATGCCCAACAGTTGCAGGAACAATTGCCAACAAAGGATGTCCTGAAATGACTCAGGTGGAAAAAGAGCAGGTAATTAAAATCGGGAAAGCAATTTATTTTGCTACAGGTAAAGATATAATAAAGAAAGAGTCAGAAGGCCCGCTGGATGAATTAGTTGTAATTCTGACCAAATATCCGAAAATGCAGATGCAGATTGAAGGGAATACAGATAATGTCGGAAATGATGACAAAAACCTCAAACTGAGCCAGGACAGAGCAGCTGCAGTTAAGAAATACCTGGTGAGCAAAGGTATTGCTGAGGACCGTCTGACTGCCGTCGGGTTTGGCGAAAACAAGCCAATTGCTGATAATAAAACTGCAGCAGGCAGGGCCCAAAACCGGCGTGTTGATTTGAAAGCAGAGTATTGATACTAATTTTTTGATTGATTAAAAATCAAAGCTAAAACAGAAAAGGGAGGCAAAATTTGTCTCCCTTTTCTGTTTTAAAAAACTTCTTCCAACGCAAGTAATCTAATCAAGAAAGATATTAAAATGATTTATCAAATCCAGGTTATTATTGAACATTTTTAAGCGTGAGTTGAATTCTTTTACGTTCTTTATCAACTTCAAGAACTTTTACCCTGACTTTTTGATTCAGTTTTACTATAGTGTTTGGGTCCTTTACATATTTATCTGCCAGCTGGCTTACATGTATAAGGCCGTCCTGGTGAACTCCAATATCTACAAAAGCCCCAAAATTGGTAATATTAGTTACCAATCCATCGAGAATCATTCCAGGTTTCAAATCATCCATAGAATTCACATTTTTATCAAATTCGAACAATTCAAATTTCTGGCGGGGATCACGGCCAGGTTTCGAAAGTTCGGCCATAATATCGGTTAATGTAGGCAATCCAACTTTATCGGTAATAAATTCTTCCAGTTTAATCTGCTTTCGCAAATCTGCGTTACTAATCAGTTCAGCAACAGAACACCCGGCTTTTTTAGCCATTTTCATTACAACTGGATAACTCTCGGGATGCACAGCACTTGCATCAAGAGGGTTTTCTGATTCACGGATACGAAGAAATCCAGCTGCCTGTTCAAATACTTTTTCACCCAGGCGAGGAACATTTTTCAATTGTTCCCGCGATTGGAACATTCCGTTTTTATCGCGGTATTCAACAATTTTGGTTGCAAGCACAGGACCAACGCCCGAAACATAGGTAAGTAACTGCTTACTTGCTGTATTTAGCTCCACACCTACTTTATTCACACAACTCTCAACAACCGATTCGAGGCTTTTTTGTAATAATGATTGATTTACATCGTGTTGATATTGCCCGACGCCAATAGATTTGGGATCGATCTTTACAAGTTCAGATAGAGGATCCATAAGGCGACGGCCGATAGAAACTGAGCCGCGTACCGTAACATCGTAATCAGGAAATTCCTCCCTGGCAACGGCTGATGCAGAATATACTGAGGCACCGCTTTCATTCACCATTAACGCGATAATGTCCGTATCGAAAGGAATACGACGAACCAGGTTCTCAGTTTCCCGTCCGGCAGTTCCATTACCAATGGCAATAGCTTCAACTTTATACGCTTTCACAAGGTTCTGGATTTTCGCAACCGATTGCTTTACTTCACTTTGAGGAGGATGAGGGTATATAGTTTCGTTATGAAGCAAACGTCCCTGTCGGTCGAGGACGACAAGCTTGCAACCGCTGCGGAAACCAGGATCAATAGCTAGTACTGTTTTCTGCCCTAATGGGGGAAGCATAAGCAACTGCCTTAAATTTTCAGCAAAAACCCGAATGGCTTCAAGATCAGATTTTTCTTTAACCAACTGACGATATTCAGTTTCGATAGAGGGTTGGAGAAGCCGTTTGTAAGCATCCTTTACCGCTTCCTCCACTTGTCGGGAGGATTCATTTGCTGACTTAACAAATATTTTGTTCAGTGCTTCCCGGGCTTGCTCTGCATCAGGTTCAATGTTTAGCTTTAAGAAACCTTCATTTTCGCCACGAAACATAGCCAGTAAGCGGTGCGAAGGGGCTTTCATCAATGGTTCAGCCCAATCGTAATACGACTCATATTTTATTCCTTCAAGTTCTTTGCCACGAACAGGTCGCGATAGTATTTCACCAGACCTTTCGAAATGGTTCCTGATACGTTGACGACTTTGTTGATTTTCATTTACCCACTCAGCAATAATATCGCGGGCACCGGCTAAAGCTTCTTCTTCAGTTTTTACGTCTTTTTCGGCATTAATAAATCCTTTTGCTTTGCGATACGGATCTGGATCCTGTTGTGCCATTACAATTTTAGCTAATGGTTCCAGTCCTTTTTCGCGGGCAATAAAGGCACGGGTGCGTCGTTTGGGTTTATAGGGAAGGTATAAATCTTCGAGTTCGCTCATGGTCGAAGCACCCTTCAGGAGCTTTTCCAACTCAGGTGTAAGCATTTCCTGTTCTGTAACAGACGAAATAATTGCTTCACGGCGTTTTTCGAGTTCCATTATTTTCTCATACCGTTCACGAATGGCAGCTATCTGAACTTCATCGAGGCTACCCGTCATTTCCTTGCGATATCTTGCTATAAATGGAACAGTTGCTCCATCCTTGAGCAAATTGATCGTATTGAGTACCTGAAAATCACGAACTCCCAGTTCATTTGCTATTTGCAGGACATATTTTGTTTCCATTGTATTAATTGGAATTTGTAAAAATGCGGAAGCTCAGGACTCCCTGAATCCGACGCAAATTTTTATTGCAGATGTATTATTAATCTAATGTCTCCAGTGAATTCGGCTCTACCACCCTTGGGCCAACAAATCAATAACATGCATGGTTTTTATAGGCAGGTTATTCTTATCAATATAACCCTGTTGGTGCATGAGGCATGATGAATCGGTACTTACAATGTATTCGGCACCGGTTTCGATAGCATGGAGTACTTTTTGCTCGGCCATGGCAGTGGAAATGGCTTCGTGCTTAACAGCAAAAGTACCACCGAAACCACAACAGACATTGGTTTCCTTCATTTCCCTGATTTCGAGCCCCTTAACATGTTTAAGTAATTCACGAGGCTGATTGGTAAGGCCGTATTCGCGTAATGCAGCACACGAATCATGATACGTGATTACATGTTCGAAAGTAGCACCTACATCCGTAATTTTCAAAACATTAACAAGGAAATCGGTAAACTCATAAAAGTTTTTTTTCAGCTGGTGGTATTCAATATGCAGCGCCGAGTTATAAAACATTTCGTCGTAATAATTCCGTACAAATCCGGCACACGATGCCGAAGGGCCAACTATATAACGGTTATTTGGAAAATCGCGGATAAACTTCTCCCCTACTGCTTTGGCTTCTTCCCAGAACCCTGAGTTATATGCCATCTGGCCGCAACAGGTTTGCTGATTGTTATATTTAACTTCAACCCCAAGTTTTTCAAGAATTTTAACCATATTAAAACCTGTTTCAGGATAAATCTGGTCGATAAAGCAAGGAATAAATAGGTCTACCGTCATGAATAGGGGTGTTTGTGCGTTTCGAAAGCAAAAATATCAAAAATTAGCCGTTTACCTTCACAAAGTTATTAACCGGATGTTGAAAGAATGTGGGAGAATGGATTTTGGATGTTTGATTTCGGATCTCGGATTGGGGATTTCAGATCTCGGATTGGGGATTTCAGATTTCGGATTGGGGATTTCGGATTTCAGATTTCGGACGTAGGATGTATAATGTAAGATAGAATTTTACTATTTTCTATTTTCTATTTCCCTTCTAACCAAAAACTGACAAGTCTTTCAAACGATGTCAGGTTTTCTCCGCCATTTTCTATTTCCTATTTTCTATTTCCTTCCTGACCAAACACTGACAGGTCTTTCTTACACAATTATATTTTAAACAATCCCTGCCTTAGCCAAATCATTCCAAAATCCAGGATATGATTTTTTAACAACCTCAGGTTCTTCGATGCAAATATCTTCACGTAAAATTGCCAGAGTAGCAAAAGACATTGCCATACGATGATCATCATAACATTTCACTATAACAGGATCATGATCGTGTTTATTTAAAAATATAGTACCGGTTAAAAATATCTGATCATCAACTACATCCACCCCATACCCAAGTTTTGTCAACTCATTCCTTAAAGCTTCTATTCGATCGGTTTCCTTTACCCGTAATGTTTTAAGTCCTGTAAAATGGCCTTTAATTCCCAAAGCGGCACATGTTACAATTACCGCCTGGGCCAGGTCGGGACATTCGGTAAAATCATAATTAAACTCACGAACAGCTGTATGGACTGATTTGGTAAGCAATAATCCTTCCTCTGTAAAAACTGAACTTATTCCTAAACCAGAATAGATTACTGGCAAAACCGAATCTCCCTGAACGCTTTCGTTGCGCAAACCTTTCAGGATAATGAGCGCATCGGGAGTAAAAGCTGCAACCTGGTACCAGAAAGCCGCCGCACTCCAGTCGGGTTCAATAATAGAAGAATAATCAATTTTATTATATCTCTGCTCTTTTATTACCAATGTGTTGTCAGTAAACTCAACATTCGCTCCAGCTTTTTGCATCAGTGCCTGAGTCATCCGGATGTAGGAAGCGGAAATGATTTCACCTATCAAATGAATAGTTATCCCTCCTTTTAATACAGGCCCCAACATCATCAAAGCACTTATAAACTGGCTGCTGATACCAGCATCAAGTTGTACTGTTCCACCTTTCAGTTGAGGATTTCCAACAATTTGTACGGGAGGATAACCTATTTTACTTTTAAAATCGAGGTCAGCGCCGAGGCTTTGCAATGCATCAGCAAGTGGTTTTATTGGCCTGTTTTGCATACGATCAGTACCTGTAATAATCCAGTTGCCTGGAGTAACAGCCAATAAAGCAGTAAGGAACCGCATCACTGTGCCGGCATTACCAACATTAATTTCTGTAAATATATCCTGCTTGGGGGTATTGCTGCTTATTTCCTGTAATAAATCTTGCATAACAACGGTATCAGTCGAATCAGGCACTAATCCATTAATTGTTAAGCCACCGGAAAGTCGATTAATGATCAATAATCTATTTACAATGCTCTTACTTAAAGGTAAGGTAATCCTGCAATCAACGAAATCCTGGTTGTTTTTGATACAGCGCATTTAAAGAGATTTTGTCAGAGAATGCAAATTTAGTAATAATAGGTTACAGGATGAATGGAAGCCTTCCGCCTTTTCATTTGATAAAGAAAATATTTCGGTTTTAATTATCAAAAAAAATAATTTAATCCATTGGATTTAGACAAAAAACCCTACTTCCAGGTTCATATAGAAATGAAGGCTTTCGAGAATCAGTTTTTCTCCTGGAAACTGGTCATAAACGGGCTCGCCGATTTTTTGGATCAGCGAAAAATTCAATTGTGAACTACTGGCATTTTTTTTATCGTGACACATTAAAGCGAGAAGCTCATTTCCCGGTTTTGACTTGAAACGATAATGTGAAAAATGCCAGCTGACGAGGTTTGCCAGGCGTTTCAAATCATTCTTATTTAATCCAAACATCCGCATTGAAATAAAGCTTTCGCAAAGCAGGCCGATTGCAATGGCCTCTCCATGAAGAAGCGGATCAGAATCGTATTTTTGAGAATATGATTCAACAGCATGGCCTATAGTATGTCCGAAATTAAGTGCTTTGCGCAAACCAGTCTCATTGAAATCCTGGTTTACTATTTCCATTTTCACCGAAGCTGATTCCAGGATATTCGCATGATTGCAAACTTTCTCAATAGAATTCAACAAAATAAATTTCTCAAACAGGCTTTCGTTATGAATCATAGCATGCTTAAGCATTTCGGCGTAACCCGAAAGTTTTTGCCTTTCGGGAAGCGTTTTTAAAAACTCTTCAAATATGAAAACGGCCTTTGGAAGTGCAAAAACGCCGATCTGGTTTTTAATTGAATTGAGATTTACCCCGGTTTTTCCGCCAATTGCAGCATCAACCATTGAAAGCAAGGTCGTGGGAATATGAATAAAATTTATCCCCCTTTTAAAAGTAGCTGCAGCAAATCCGCCTACATCAGTCACCAGGCCTCCGCCCAGGCATATCATCAACGACTTACGAACTGCATTTCCAACAACCAGTTGCTGCCATATTTTCTCAACACTGCTAATCGTTTTATTTGATTCATTGCTATGAATTTCAATAATCATAGCATCTTCAAGCCCAGTGCATTTGCTCTTGAGGAGCGGCAAACACAGCTCCCGGGTATTTTCGTCGACAAGAATATAAATTCCTGATTGCTTGTACTCTATAACAATCTCCTGCAACTGTGACCAACCACCGACCCCTGAATATATTGAGTTTGAAATGTTCATGTTGTTATTGGGTAGTGTGTTTGTTTTCTTTTGGTGTTATGAAATCCATAGAATATCGTCTCATCAAAACCGCGGCAAAGGTAGCTATTTTCCTGAAGAGAAAATTGTAAAATGCTATAACAAATTCACATCTTGAACAGTAAATTTTCACTTCGTGTTAAAAGGTTTATACATTTGCACCCTTAAAACTCTTTTTATGCTTTCATTCGACAATACTGAGATAGCTTTTCGCTACAAAACCAATTCTGATCTCAGGCGGGCACGTGTTCTTTTCAGTACCATTTCCAGCCCATGGCTTGTAAACGTTGGAAAATCGCTGACTTATTTTGCCCTTAAAATCCATTTGCCTATTGCCTGGGCTATAAAACCAACATTATATAAACACTTTGTCGGAGGTGAAACTCTTGATGAATGCGAAAAAACAGTTCAACTGCTAAATAAATTTAAGTTAAAATCGATACTCGACTATTCCGTTGAAGGGGGCAAAGACCATGAAACCATGCAACGCACCTTAGAGGAAACACTACGTTCGGTTGTTCACGCTGGAAAACATCCTGATATACCGTTCTCCGTTTTTAAGCCTACAGCTTTTGCATCACAGGAAGTTCTTACAATGGCTTCGGAGAAAGATGCGGTTGATGACGAGACAGCTAAAGCAATTCAGTTTTTCAAAGATAGCGTCGAAACACTTTCGAAAACAGCTTTCGAAAATGATATTCCCATTATGATTGATGCTGAGGACTCGTGGTATCAACCATTTGTTGACCAGGTTGTAACTGAAATGATGGAGAAATACAATAAAGAGAAAGCTATAGTTTACAATACATTGCAAATGTACCGGACTGACAGGCTTGACTTTTTAAAAGAATCATTTCGCAAAGCTGAAGAAGGCAATTATTACCTCGGAATAAAGTTCGTGCGCGGAGCGTACATGGAGAAAGAACGCCTGCGTGCAAACGAAAAGGGGTACCCATCCCCTATTCAGCCGGATAAAGACGCTACAGATAAGAATTATGACGCAGGAGTTGCTTATACACTTGAGCACCTCGACAGGATTTCAGTTTTTAGCGGATCGCATAACGAAAACAGTAACCGTTTGCTCACCGAACTCATGGAAAAAAAAGGACTTGCCCGCAATGATAGCCGTATATGGTTTTCACAACTTTATGGCATGAGCGATCATATCAGCTTTAATCTTGCTGATGAAGGTTATAACGTAACCAAATATATTCCATATGGCCCGGTTCGTAATATTTTACCATACCTGATCCGCCGAGCTGAGGAAAATACATCTATCGCAGGTCAAACCGGTCGTGAACTCGGATTGCTGGAACAAGAACGCCTTCGTCGTAAAAAAAATAAATAATTCAAAATTTCGATAAGTATCAAAGCCACAACTTTTTGTGCTGGCTTTTGTTTGCCATCTTTTCTTTATACAACCCTTGATTCACTTTTTGACCGGGGTTGCTCAATTAAACCGGAAATAGATTAATTTTATCCGCGATAGCATACAAATTATGCCTTCACTTTATAAAAGAGATGAAAAACACGCTTTCTCTATTTTTCACTTTTCTACTTGTATTTCTGCTAACTACGTTTGCTGTGGCTCAAATGTCATGTCTTGTAACGCATTATAGCCGAAGCCAGTATGCTGCAGGAAGCCAGAACTGGTCGATTGATATGGATAAACAAGGCTTTGTTTATGCAGCCAATAATGCAGGGTTAATGAAATATGACGGTGTACGATGGCAGGTTTTTCCTTTGCCGGCAGGTAAAATTACACGCTCGGTTTTGGTCGGGAATGATGATCGTATTTATACAGGAGCTGTCGAAGAATTTGGTTATTGGACCAAAAATGCACGAAAAGGTCTAAAGTATACATCACTGGTTCCTCTGTTAAAAAACTTTAATCTGCACAATCATGAAATCTGGAAAATTGTACAGTCACAGGATAAAGTCTATTTTCAGGGATTCTCATGTTTGTTTGTTTACGATAAGCATACATTAAAACCGATAAAACTACCTGGCACTATAGTTTTTCTTTTAAAGGCTGGAGACCGACTATTTGCACATGCCGTAAATGGCGATTTGTATGAAATTATAAATGACAGACTTGTCCAGATTGATTATAGTAAAACTCTTTACGGGACTGAGGTAAAAGCAATTATACCTTTCAAAGAAGGTTCATTTCTGATAGGTACATCATCCAAAGGAGTATTTCTTTTCGACAAAAACGGGATCAAACCATGGAATGTACCTGCCAATCCTTTGTTGAAAGAGTTCCAGATTAACAACGGGATATTGTTCGGCGATAAAATAGTCTTCGGCACAATCGTGAAAGGCTTGTTTGTATTGGATTTTGAGGGGAATGTGCTAAATCATTTGTACAGTGGTAACGACCTGCAGAACAATACAGTACTTTCGCTTTACAATGACAACAATCAAAGCATTTGGGTTGGCCTGGATAATGGAATAGATAATGTTTCTTTCAACAATCCGGTCGACATTTACCCCAGGAGGAATGAAGAATTAGGTACAGTGTATACTGCAGCCCTGCAGGGAAACATACTTTATATTGGAACCAACCGTGGAATTTTCACTTACTCAAAAGAAGGTAACAGCTTTACATATAACGGATTTCTTCAAAATTCACAGGGCCAGGTATGGCAGTTAAAGGTTATTGACGGGACTTTATTCTGCGGACATACCAGTGGCACTTATGCAGTCGAAAACAACACATTTAAACAAATATTCAGTGTTAGCGGGGGCTATATGCTACAGAAGATATTTGTTAAAGGCGAAGAATATTTACTTCAAAGTACATATACCAGTTTGGTGATCTATAAAAAATCGGGAAATAAATGGGTTTACAGCCACCAGGTTGAAGGATTTCTGGAACCAGCAAGATTTATAGAGGTTGATCACCTGGGTAATATTTGGATCGCTCATTCAGTAAAAGGTTTGTACCGGCTCCGGCTGAATGATTCCCTTACCAGGGTGACTGAAAATCAAATTTTCACAGGTAAAGACGGGCTTCCTTCAACCACAAATATCAGGGTTTTTAAAATTGCCAACCGGGTGGTTTTTTCAAACAGTGAACAGCTTTTTACCTGGGACGACCTGAAGCAGAAGATAATTCCTTATACTGAAATGAACAGTAAACTACAGGGATTTGAAGCAGCTGTGTCAATAACGCCTGTTGATGAAAATATATACTGGTTTGCAACTAAAACTGAAGCTGCACTCATTAATCTTAAAGGGAATAATCCTGTAATGTTATACCGGCTAATTTTAAGTCAATTTAACCTTTCGTTGGTTGATAAGTATGAAAATATTGTCCCGCTTACAGATAATCTGCATCTGATATGCCTCGATAACGGATTTGCCATTTTTAATAAGAATATTGTACCCAAATCAGAATCACCGGTATCAAAACTTGTTATCAGGGATTTCGTTTGCAGCGACGCTAATGGAAACATACTTGAACTGGATCCATCAGGAATTCCTGTTGCTCTCCGGAATAAATACAATAACATTTCAATTTCATTTTCAACATTAAAAGATCCATGTTCACGTAAACTCTATCAGTATGAACTGGAAGGGATTGATATGAATTGGAGCCCCTGGTCGGAATCAGCAGAAGCCATGTATACCCGTTTACCAGTCGGGCAATATAAATTTAAGGTTCGCACATTAAATGCGAATGGAACAGTTGCTGAACCGGTTGCTATGAAGTTTATAGTTAAACCTGCATGGTACGCATCATTTGTGGCAATGATGTTATATATACTAATCGGGATAGGCGGAATTATGGTAAGCCAGTATTATTATCGCAAACGTTTGGCAAAACACCATGAACATCTGCACCAGATTGCCAATGAAAAAAGGAAATTGGAAAAACAATACTCAGAGCAGGAAATTATGAAACTTCAGAATGATAAACTTCAGTCAGAAATTTCCCATAAAAACATGCAACTGGCTGATTCAACCTTGTCCATTATCCGTAAAAACGAGGTATTGATCGAGATTAAAGGTGAACTGGAAAAACAAAAAGAAGAACTTGGGCCCCGGTATCCGGCACGTTACCTCCAACGTTTGACAACTTTGATAGATAAAAATATATCAAATGATAACGACTGGGAAATTTTTGAGGCTTTATTCGACCAGGCACATGAGAATTTTTTCAAACGGCTGAAGCTTTCCTTTCCTGACCTTACCCAAAGTGACCTGAAACTGTGTGCTTACCTGAAACTCAATCTTTCGTCCAAAGAAATAGCGCCCTTACTTAATATAAGTATTAGGGGAGTTGAAATCCGCAGGTACAGACTTCGCAAACGGCTTGCACTTTCCTCCGATAAAAACCTGGTGGAATATATTATGCAGTTTTAATACTGTCATCTTTCAAAATACAACAGCATGCCTGACAGGTTTCATATTTTTGTTTTTCAAATAAAGCAATTAAAATCATATTATACTATCCTTTAAATATTTATTTTTCAAACAAACTTTCTAATATTTATTCCGAATTCATTTAATCAGTACCTCATCACAAAGCTTTTTTTTAAAACAATAAGTTCATATTATTGATTTTATAACTATCAGTATATTAATTATATAATCCGCTAAACAACTCTGTTGATGAATTGTTGTATAGGTACCTGAAACATGCTTCAGATTCATGTAGTAATCATGATGAGTCAGTTTCAGAGCCAAATTAGCAAATTAACCTTTTTATTTGTACTTTTAACCTCGCAACAATCGATTGCGGAAATTCGATAAATCTGTTATACAGCTACAAACCAAATATCGAATCATCAACCAAACCTAATTTTAATTAATCTTAATGTTATGAAAAAATCACTACCTCTAAAGCTGGTTATTCCCTGGGCAAAAGGCTTACTGCTGCTTTTGGTGTTGACTTTATTGGAAACTTCAGCATTCGCACAGGAACGAACCATTACCGGAACTGTTACCGATAAGCTAACAAATGAAACGCTGCCTGGTGCCTCCGTACTTATACAAGGAACGACAAAGGGCACCTCAACTGACATTAATGGCAAATTTTCCTTAACTGTCACTTCTTCAGATAAAGTTTTGGAAGTATCATTTATTGGATATACTAAAATGGAGGTTGCCATCGGAGCTCAAAATGTTATTGATGTTCAATTATCATTAGCGCAAACCACACTCGATGCAGTTGTTGTAGTCGGCTATGGAACTACAAAAGTAAAGGACCTTACCTCGGCTATTACCACTGTAAAAGCAGCTGATCTTGTTAAAACTCCTTCATCGCAACCTATGCAGGGTCTGCAGGGTAAAGTAGCCGGATTACAGGTCGTTGCCAACGGAGGTCCCGGTAATTCTTCGACAGTAAGAATACGTGGTATCGGCTATTTCCCCGGTGTCAGCAATGAATCTCCACTCTATGTTGTTGATGGGATGTTCTTCGATAATATCGACTTCCTCAACCCTTCAGATATTACATCGATTTCAGTTTTGAAAGATGCATCTGCTTTAGCAATTTTCGGTGTGAAAGCTGCCAGTGGTGTTGTATTGATCGAAACCAAGTCGGGTAATTATGACCAAAAAACTGAAATAAGCTACGAAGGATATGCAGGTTACCAGTATGCTCAGAACGTAGTAAAGATGGCCAATGCCGAACAATTCACAACCATGGCCATGGAATCAGGTTCATCAGCAGATATAACATCCATTGACCTGGCTATGCAACGTTATGGACGAAGCCGTGTAAATCCAAATGTACCTAATGTTAATACAGATTGGTACAACGAAATTCTTCGCCCTGCCCAGATTCAGAACCATAGTTTCAATGTTGGTGGAGGAGGTTCAAAAGCAAAGTACTCTATTGGAGCCAACTATTTTTCGCAGGATGGTATCCTGGATATGAAGAATGAATACCAACGTTTTAACCTGAGAGCCAAAGTTGATATTAAAGCCAATAAATGGCTTACAGTTGGGGGAAATGTAGTTTTAAGTAGTGCAACAAAATATTCGGAGCAAGCCGGCGCATGGAACCAGGCTTATTTTGCCGTACCTATTCTGCCTGTTTACGACCCGCTTAACACTGTAGCTACTCCTATTGATTTTGCCAATGCAAAAGATATAGGATACAGGGATTCACAAAACCCTTTCCCTACACTTACTTACAATACTGATCGTCAACGAATCAATAAAACCCTTGCCAATTTCTATATGGAGTTTTATCTTATTCCTAAAGCGCTAACCTTTAAATCATCCTATAACCACAGCTACACCTCACTCGAACAAAGAGTTGTCGGTTTACCATATGACATCGGACAAGGAGTTGCAAACTTAACTTCTGATGTCAGCAAAGCTTTTTCGACTTATTCCGACCACATCTGGGATAATGTATTAACCTATACCAAGGAAATTGATAAACACAATATCACTGTTATGGGTGGAACATCATACCGGGATGACGGATACCAAATGGTAAAGGCAACAGGCGAAGATTTCCCTATTGATCCTGAACAATCATGGTATATCACCCAGTCAGGTGTTATTCCTGTGGGCGGAGTTGGCGACGGCGGATACAGACAATACGGTTTCTCCTATTTTGGCAGGATTGCATACAATTATAACAGCAAGTATCTTTTATATGCAACTTATCGTGCTGACGGGAGTTCAAAATACCAGGAAAAGTGGGGCTATTTTCCAAGCGTCGGAGCTGGATGGGTAATAAGTGAAGAAAAATTCCTGAAAAATAACAGTACAGTCTCGTACCTCAAATTACGCGGAAGCTGGGGTCAGTTAGGAAATAATTATGTACAGGCTACTACCGGTGCAATGACATCAGATGTAGTAAAATGGCCTTTTGGAGGAGTTGTTTACAACGGTACTATTTCAAATTCCACTTTTTCGACATTAAAATGGGAAGTTACCCAGGAAACAAATATCGGGATAACCGCCAAATTCTTAAAGGATAAACTTACAGCAGACTTAGATTATTTTATCAGGAATACTAAAGATGCTGTAATACCAGTTTCTGTTCCCGGTACCAGGGATGTTATAATTAAGAATGCCGGCGAAATCAGGAATTCGGGTTTTGAAGTTTCGTTGGGCTGGTTTGATCAGATTTCAGATAAGCTGAGTTATTCCGTAGGAGGCAATATATCAACCCTGAAAAATGAGGTTGTGGATCTTTACGGCCAGCCATATATTGATGGCGGAAGTGCAGAATTCAGGCAACGCTCCATGGTTGGCGAACCTTTAATGGCATTCTTTGGACGCGAAGTAATTGGTGTTTATCAAAACCAGGCTGAAATAGATGCAGATTCAGTTGCAATACTAAATGGACTTGTACCCGGTGATTTAAAATATAAAGATCAGAACGGTGACGGAAAGATAGATGATGACGACAGGGTAATACTGGGCTCCTATTTCCCAAGTTTAACTTACGGTATCAACCTGGCGGTAACTTATGGTAATTTCGATTTATCGGTTAATATGTACGGCCAAAACGGGAACAAAGTACTAAACCGTAAACGCGGTGAAGTCATCTGGACACCGGGGTTAAATATGGATGCTGACCTGGCTGATAACCGTTGGCACGGAGAAGGCACTTCAGACTTTTATCCTTCATCTGCAGGGCTTCGCAAAGGCTGGAACCAGAAAATGAGTGACTACTTTGTTGAAGACGGCTCCTTTTTCAGGATACAGAACATTCAGGTTGGTTACAGGATCAAAGACACAAAACTTTTAGGTCCAAAGTTTCCTGAAACCAAAATTACCTTTACTGCCGACAGGCCTCTGACTGTCTTCAAATATCACGGTTTCTCCCCAGAGGTAGCTAATGGAATTGATTCGCAGACATATCCTGTACCATCAACCTACACCGTTGGTCTGAATGTTAAATTTTAACCACTAATACGTAACAAAGATGAAACGAAAATCCCTATATATTGAGATAGCAATACTGCTGGCAGCACTTATAGTTGTTACAGCTTGCGAGAAAAAATTAAATGAACCAGAAGAAAACAAAACCTATACCGAGGGCACCGATTATACTAAAACAAGCGATATGATTAAGCCGCTTATAGGTATTTATGTAAAACTAAGTGCTACGGAATGGGAAAATTATCCTCTGATAGCAGTACGTGGTGATGATGTAAATGCAGGCGGCCTGGGTGACCAACAGGACCTTTCCGAAACCGATAAATACAATTACAACAAAGACTATTGGATGTACAATTCGGTTTGGCAGAACCATTATATAAAAATCACTAATGCCAATTCGGCTATTGAACAAATTCAATACTACAAGGAATTTGCAAGCAACAAAGCACTTGCTGATCAATACATCGCCGAAGTAAAAGTACTTCGTGCATATTGGCTGCTAACTTTATCACGCATTTGGGGCGCTATTCCTATTCCAATGGATCCTGACCCGACAACGCTCTATGTTGCTCCCCTTTCAACAAAAGATGAGGTGATGCAGCATATTTCGGATCAAATAGACGAAGCTCTGCCTTTCCTTACTGATATGAGGCCTAATCAACGCACCGACATTCCCGGCGGCGTTACCAAGTACACCGCCCTGGCAGTTAAAGCATTGGCAAATCTTGAATTAAAGAACTATCAGAAAGTAGCTGATGCTACAGGCGAAATTATTAAATCGGCTAAATTCACATTGGAACCTGATTTCTATAACCTTTTCAAACTAAAAGGTAAATTAAACAATGAAAACCTACTCGAAATGCAATATTCTGATCTCGGATCAGGAGTAGGTGATAATTATGGCTACTTATATGCATTCTTCGGACCTGAAGGATGGACTCCAAAGGTATCAGGAGCAGCAGGTGGCTGGGGATTTTTTGAACCAAGTTTGAAATATATCAAGTTTATGCTTGGAAGAGGAGAGAAAACCCGTTTAGAAACCAGCGTTCTTTTTACTCCCCGCGGAATTGCTGAAATCGCAAAAACAACAACAGTTCCTTCATGGGTATCAAACACTACACCTTCAGGTGATGTTATCAATGATTTTGCCCGCGAAATGTTTGCAAGCGGTAAACACTATCTGCCTTCAGATCAACTCACACCCGGACGTACCGATTATGGTACAAACCAGAATATGATTTGCATCAGGTATGCTGAAGTTCTGCTTATGTATGCTGAAGCACTTACACAAAGTGCAACAGGATCAGCAGGATCAGCTGATGATGCTGTTAATGCTGTTAGAACCAGAGCCGGATTAGCTACCATTTCAGGTGTTACCAATGCACAGGTTATGGATGAAAAATTTGCTGAACTTGCTATGGAATGGGGAACCCGCTTTTATGATATGGTCCGGCTCGGGAAAATAGAAGAACTGAGTTATGAAGGCAGGACATTTTCAGCAGACAAAGCATTCCTTCCTTATCCTCAGGCACAGGTGGATCTGCTCCCAATCCTGAAACAGAAATGATAATTAATCAAACTTAACATAGAAACGTTATGAAAATTCTTAATAAAATATTAATTCCCGTATTGATGTTGCTGGTCGTGGCCAGCTGTCAGAAAGGTATCGACCCGATTTCAGCTGTTGCTCCGGGTCCGGATACAGAGGCACCGGTTGTAAAAATAAACTACCCGATTGAAGGTACTTTGATAAGGGATGAAGCATCCAAAGTTGCAATTAAAATCCAGGTTGAAGCATCTGATGACATTGAGCTTGCATCAATTGCTATACAGCTTGATGGCACAGCTATAGCTTCATTCAGCAGTTTCAAAGATTACCGAAGGGCAGTTGAAGAATACATTTACGATGGAGTTACTGATGGGGAACATGAGATGGTAGTTACAGCTACCGATCTGGCTGGGAAAACAGGTTCAGAAACTGTTCATTTTCTAAAAACAACTCCATACCATCCGCTATACGATGGTGAAGTTTTCTATATGCCATTCGATGGTGACAATATGGAGCTTATTTCTAATACAGCTGCTACCAAGTTTGGATCCCCAACTTATGTTGCCGGTAAAATCAAATTGGCATATGCCGGGGCCACGGATGCCTACCTCAATTTCCCAACTACAGGATTATTAGGTAGTGAGTTCAGCCTTGCATTCTGGTATAATATAAATAGCACTCCTGCAAGGGCAGGTATTTTCGCAATAGCTCGCCCTTACGCTGTGTACAATGATACAACCAGGTATAAAGGATTCAGGATTTTCCGCGAAAATAGTGGCACCAGTCAAAACATAGGTGTCAATATCGGAACCGGAAAAGCAGAAGTATGGATTAGTCCTATTACGACTGTGACACCTGACAAATTCGGCACCTGGATGCACATTGCAATCTCAGTTTCAGGTACAACTGCTAATGTTTATATTAATGGGGCAGTAGTTAAAACAGCTGCATTGGCAGGGCCTATTGATTGGACTAACTGCTCTCCTGTTTCTATAGCTTCAGGAATGCCAAACTTCATATATTGGGATCATTTATCTGATCTGAGCCTGTATGATGAAATGCGTATTTTTAATAAAGCAATTACTGCTGATGAAGTGATGCAACTGTATTCAGCAAAAAAATAAGTTGTTTGATTGGTGGTTATTAGTTTTGAAAGGGGGATTTGTTTCTGCACTTCCCTCTTTCTTACTTAACTTATCCCGCATCATCAATTCACTTTAGGTGAATATTTGAGTTTAATCCCTCCTGATATCTCAGAATTACTCTTATCCCCGGAGCGTCAATCAAGCTGTTTCTCCATTAATATCTTACAACCATGAAGTCTATCCCCTCCTTACTTAATGTTCTCGTTTTATTATCAACTCTTAACTGGGCTTGTAAAAAAGATACTCAGCAAGCGGTAGGCACACTTGAAATTTCCAGCTGCATGGCCGGGGATAAAGAATTAACTAATTCTTCTGCAACTTCTGATATTGCTGTTGATGCTGACTTTACAATTAAATTCTCAGTTGCAGTCGACAGTAACACTGTCAAAAATAATATTTTAATCAAGGATGCTTCAAACGTGGTTGTTCCCGATATCTACTTCAGATTTGCAGATAATTACAAAACTGTGATTGTCAAGACTTTTAAGGATTTGAATCTGAAAGAGCAGTATACACTTGTTATTCTGAAATCCCTTAAGGGCAGCAAAGGAGAAACCTTTGCAGGAACAAGTTTTGTGTTTTCGACTGTAAGCGGATCATTTACATTAAATTCAATTTCTCTGAATGACCAGAATTTCATGATTCCCCTAAATGTGTATAATGTACCAGTGGAGGGATCAATTCTTAAACTCGAATTTTCAGAGCCTGTTGATACAACAAATATAAAATCAAAGTTTACCGTGGCTGGTAATGCAATTTATAGCGTTGTTCTCAGCAACTCCGACAGATCAATACAGCTGGAATGCACTGAAAAGTTGCAGGGTTATACAAAATACTATTTTAACATATCTTCAACGCTTAAATCGAAAGTTGGAAATAAATACGCAGGATATAGCAACTGGTTCACAACTGCTTTGGATTCGACACTCAAATTCCCGTTAATCAGCGACGACGAATTATTGACACTGGTACAAAGCCAGACCTTTAAATATTTTTATGATTATGCGCATCCAACGAGCGGAATGGCGCGCGAACGCTATTCATCGGGTAACACTGTAACAACAGGAGGTTCTGGCTTTGGTGTTATGGCCCTGATTGTAGGAATGGAACGTGGTTTTATTTCACGCAGCCAGGGGATTACACATTTAACTAAAATAATCACTTTCCTGGAAACCGCTGACAGGTTTCATGGCGCATGGTCGCATTGGATTGATGGAAGTACAGGCCACGTAATTCCTTTTGGCACTAAAGATGATGGTGGCGACCTGGTTGAGACAGCCTTCATGGCACAGGGCCTGATAGCTATGCGACAATACCTTAATCCAGTAACACCAACTGAAGCCAGCCTGATAACCCGGATTAACGCTTTATATGACGGCATTGAATGGGATTGGTACAGGCGCAGCGGGCAGAATGTGCTTTATTGGCACTGGTCGCCCAATTATGCATGGGATATGAATTTCGCACTTCGCGGTTACAACGAAACCCTTATCACTTATGTTATGGCGGCGGCTTCTCCGACACATACAATTCCAAAAGCTGTGTATACTGAAGGTTATGCGCGTAGCGGAGGTATTATTAACGGGAAAACTTTTTATGGTTATGTTTTGCCGGTAGGTTACGACTACGGCGGGCCATTGTTTTTCGCCCATTATTCCTTCCTTGGACTTGATCCGCGGAACTTGTCTGATGCCTATGCAAATTACTGGACACAAAATGTTAACCATTCGAAGATTAACTGGCAATACTGTGTAACAAATCCTAAACATTATCCCAATTACAATGCTTCATGCTGGGGATTAACTGCAAGTGATATCCCTAACGGGTATACCGCAAGCAGTCCTACAAACGATGTTGGTGTAATTGCTCCTACAGCAGCTGTTTCGTCTTTGCCTTATACTCCTGAACAATCGATGAATGCCATCAGGTACTTTTATTATATAGCCGGTGATCGTATGTGGGGAGATTATGGGTTTTATGATGCATTTGATGTGAGCGAAAATTGGTATGCAAGTTCATTCCTGGCTATCGACCAGGGACCTGAAATAGTAATGATCGAAAACTACCGCACAGGTTTGATATGGAATTTATTTATGTCAGCTCCCGAAGTACAGGCGGGGCTTACAAAATTAGGTTTCAGCTATTGATTTTAATCATAACATGAAACGGAAACCACTCTCAGTCTGGAAGGGATTATAATATTATTTAGTAAATCCACATCACTTTAAATTTTAAGGAGACGAAAAAATGAAAAACCAGATAAAACTCATCACCGGAGTATTATTGATTGCATTATTTTTTGTGGCTTCGGGTTGTACTTACTCACAGAAGGTAACATTCAAATCCCATGGGAAAATTAATTACCCGATAACAGCAGATGAATCAGCCATGCTTGATTCCATTCAGCATAAGACGTTTCTTTACTTTTTAAATGAACATAGTCCGGATAAGGGAATTGTGAAAGACCGCGCCGCAACCTGGGCTCCTGCCAGTATTGCCGCTACCGGCTTCGGAATTCCATCCTTTGCCATTGGCGTTGAGAGAAACTGGATCACACGTAAACAGGCAGCTGAAATTACACTGAATATACTGAATTTCTTTGCCAATTCAGTTCAGAGTGCTGATACCAATGCCACCGGGTATAAAGGATTTTATTACCATTTCCTCCGAATGAATTCCGGTACCCGCGAATGGAAATGTGAACTTTCGTCCATTGATACGGGCATACTTATGATGGGGATTCTCTTTGCCAGGAACTATTATAATCTCGACAATGAAACAGAGAAACAGATTCGTTCGCTTTCAGCTGTTTTGCTTGGACGAATGGATTGGAGTTTCATGCTCATGTCGCCAACAGCCAAACATCCCAATGCAATTTCCATGGCCTGGACACCTGAAAAAGGATTGCTCAACCACGGCTGGAGCGGCTACAATGAAGGACTTTTCCTGTATATCCTGGCTGCCGGTACCGGAATGGAAAATGTGAATAAGAGTTATGATTCATGGTTATCGACCTACGAATGGGAAACAACCTACAAAGGCCTCTCGCATGTAGCATTTCCACCTTTGTTTGGACACCAGTTTTCACAGGCATTTATCGATTTTCGGGGACTGGGAGATAAATACATGAAGGAAAAAGGAATTGATTATTTCGAAAACTCCCGGCGTGCTACTTATGTTCAGCGCCAATATGCTATAGATAATCCTAAAGGCTGGCTTGGTTATGATTCACTATGCTGGGGTTTTACCGCATGCGACGGTCCTGGCAGTCAGTACAATTTTGGTAATAAAAAATTTGAAGGATATGCAGGAAGAGGCGCCAGTAGCCCGGATTATACTATTGCTGAAGACGGAACAATCGCTCCTTACGGACCTACGTCATCATTACCATTTGCACCTGAAATAGTTCTGCCAACCATACAATCCATAAATGCAAAGTATGGCAAAGAGTTATGGGGGAAATACGGTTATTACGATTCATTCAATCCTACAGCAAAATGGGTCAACAATGATTTTATCGGTATTGATGAAGGCCCTATGCTTATTATGATTGAGAATTTCAGAACAGGATTGGTGTGGAATTACGTGATGAAAGATCCTGTCATTCAGAAAGGTTTGGAGAAACTTGGCTTTGCGTATATCAAATAAATTTACCCTGGCTATGAAAAATTTGCTTTTCAGGAGTATCCTGGCAGTTATTTTGGTACTCTTAACTTCCACTATAAAAGCCCAGATAAAAACACTGGATGATTTTGAAAGCAAAAATGGTTGGAATTTTATTCAATCCGATGGTATTAACCTCAGCTTATCAAATGAAAAAGGGATAACAGGCAATGCAATCCGTTTTGATTATGATTTCCTCCACGGAACCGGTTATGGCGGAATACAGAAACTTTTCCCGATTGACCTGCCCGAAAATTACGAATTTACCTTTTATCTCAAAGCCGATTCACCGGCTAATAACCTTGAAATAAAATTCATCGACAGTACCGGGAATAACGTGTGGTGGATAAGTAATCGCAACTACGATTTTCCTACTGAGTGGAAAAAGATCACCATCAAAAAAAGGCATATCAGTTTTGCCTGGGGCCCGACCAGCGATCAGAATTTAAAACGAATCGACAGGATTGAATTCACGATAGCATCCTTTGTCGGAGGCAAAGGAACCATTTGGCTGGATAATCTGAAATTTGAAAAGCTTCAGCCCGAAACGCAATCCTATCCAAAGCCATTAGTCACAACTACATCCTCTGTAAAAAATCATACGGCAATATCTATTTGCGATAATTCAGTTGAAACATACTGGCAAAGCAAAGGTGTTAAAGATCAGAGTGTAATAGTAGATTTCAAGGCGCGGAGAGAATTCGGCGGTTTACAGATCAACTGGCTAAAAAATAGTTACGCTCAAAGATTTGATATTCTTTTATCAAATGATGCAAAAAATTGGGAGAAAGTCTATTCCGTTCAATCTAATCAGAGTGATGCCAGTTTCATCTGGCTTCCTGAAGCAGAAGCAAAATTTTTAAAGATAAATTTCATAAAGAGCAATGCTACTAATGGAATTGGCATTCGGGAAATAAAGTTCCTGAACATAAAAGAATCCTTAACAAAGAATGATTTCCTGATTTACAGTGCTAAAAATTCTCCTGTTGGCAATTTCCCAAGGTACTTCCTGGAACAGGCCTCGTATTGGACTATTACCGGCGTAAATAATGATGTGAAAGAAGCCATGATCAACGAAGACGGAATGGTGGAAGTGGATAAAGCCCTTTTCTCAATTGAGCCAATGATAAAGATGGGTAATTCATTATATAACTGGAGTAATGTCAAAACCGTTCAATCGCTTGGCAATCCTGACAATAAAAGTGAATTTGATTTTATACCTGAAGTGAAGTGGCAGTTAGAGGATTTGCAATTCACAACTGCAGTTACAGCAACGGGAGAGGCCAATAAGAATTCGATGTTAAATATCAGCTACTCTTTTAAAAATACGTCGAACCAAGCCAAAGATTTTGAATTTTATTTGTTGATCAGGCCATACCAGGTAGATCCTTATTACCAATTCCTTAATATGACAGGCGGTGCAGGGAAAATCAAATGCATCAAAGAAGAAGCGGGCAATTATTTATCGGTCGATGATAAAGTTATTCTCTTTCAAAAGAAATATGATTCATTTGGTGCAAGCAATTCCGACGAGGGGAACATTGTTGAAATGGTCCGTAAAGGGAAAATGCCTTTAAACAAATCAGTAGTTGCTCAAAACAACCTGGCCAATGGAGTGATAAAGTATTCCCTGCACCTCAGTCCGGGAGAACAAACTGAGTTATTTATTGCTGTTCCATTTTATGGTAAAAACACACCTGACGGCAAACTCAGCATCGAAAATACAGCAGAAGAATTTGCCAAATCAGCAGAATTCTGGAAGGAAAAAGTCGGGCATATAAAATTTAACCTGCCGCCATCGGCCGACAGGATTGTAAATACATATAAATCAAACTTAGGATACATTTTGGTTAATAGAGATAATGCAGGTATCCAGCCAGGTTCCCGATCGTACGAACGCAGTTGGATACGAGATGGTGCTCTGACGTCATCAGCACTCCTGAAATCCGGTATTGTAACAGAAGTAAAAGACTTTATTAACTGGTACACAGCACACCAATATGAAAATGGGAAAGTTCCCTGCGTGGTTGACCACCGTGGTCCTGACCCGGTTCCTGAAAACGACAGCCACGGGGAAATGATTTACCTGCTCCGCGAATATTTCAACTTCACACACGATACGGCTTTCCTGAAATCTAAAAATGAGAGCGCTCTTAAAGCAGTTGAATACATCGAATCGCTGATAGCCCAACGATCAACAGATCAGTATAAAAATGGTAACGACAGTATGCGTGCTTTTTACGGCCTGGTTCCTGAATCCATTAGCCACGAAGGATACTCAGCCAAACCAATGCACTCGTACTGGGATAATTTCTTTACCATTAAAGGTTTGAAAGACGCAACCGAGATTCAGAAAATTCTGGGTGAAACAGCAAATTATGAACGGATTAAGAAAATTCGTGATACCTTCAGCGAAAATCTTTACAATTCATTGCAACTCGTGATGAAATTGAGGAAAATCGACTATATACCTGGTTGCGTTGAACTTGGCGATTTTGACGCTACTTCAACAACTATCTCTTTAACACCCTGTAACGAACTGAAAAACCTGCCAAAACCACAGGTTTACAATACTTTTGATAAATACTATGAATTTTTCAAAAACCGGAGAGACGGGAAACTCGATTGGGTGAATTACACTCCCTATGAAAACCGCCTCATCGGTTCATTTATTAGCCTGGATCAACCTGAAAGAGCACATGAGTTGATTGAATTCTTTTTAAACGATCAGCGTCCACAGGGGTGGAATCATTGGGCTGAAGTAGTATGGAAAGATAAATCTCACCCAGGCTTTATCGGCGATATGCCGCATACCTGGGTCGGCAGCGACTTTATTAATGCCATCCGCTCCATGTTTGTGTATGAAAATGAGTTTGATCAATCTCTCGTTTTAGCCTCAGCACTTTACCAGGACTGGATTGAAGCGCCAGCAGGAATATCTATTGAAAATCTACCTACTTATTATGGCGAGATATCCTATTCGATAAAAAAAGAAAGCGACCACTATCGTTTCTTAATTTCCGGCGATGTAAAACTTCCGGCTAACGGAATGAAAATCAAAAACTTCAATAGCTCTAAGCTGCCGGTAAAAGTGACTGTGAATGGATCAGATACAACAGATTTTAATGAAAAGGAGATTTCTGTTAAGCAGATTCCTGCAGAAGTGAATATTTATTACTAACTTTCAATTCATAGATTTTAACATGGAAGAAGAAATTACTGTTGACCGAAGCACAAAGTCAGAGGACAAGATTCGCTTTTCACAGTTAGCTGCCTACGGCACCGGGGGCATTATTCCCATTGCCCTTTTCAACATAGCCGGGATACTGGTTGGCCTGATGGGCAATATTAGCCTGGGATTAAGCGCTTTCTGGCTGGGAGCCATAATGATTGTTCCCCGTTTGTGGGATGCACTTTCGGATCCTATCATTGGTCATCTTTCGGACAATACCCGTACACGCTGGGGACGTCGCCGACCTTTCATTCTGATTGGTGGAATGGCCGTTGCCATTTCTTTTGTTGTCATCTGGTGGATACCAAAAGGGGAACTGGTTCATAGCTGGTTCCCGACTGATTCAGGCTTCCAGGCATTTCAGCTTGTCTATATTCTTATTTCTCTCCTTATATTTTTTACCGCTGTTACGATCTTCGAGATTCCTCATGGAGCCCTGGGCATGGAAATGACTACTGATTATCACGAACGAACCCGTCTTTTTAGCGCCAAGAGTTTTGTAGGTAACCTTTTTGCCATGAGGCACACCCTGGCTTTTTGTCCTTGCGAGCATGGAAATTTTTAAAGGCCCGGGAGGCAATGAAGTAGATGGAATGCGCTATGTATCCATGATGATCGCAGCAGTCCTGATTCCGCTCTCAGTCTGGTGGTTTTTAAAGTTGCGTGAACCCGGATTTAAAAAAGTGGAAACACAGAAAAAAACACCGTTCTGGACGGATATGAAACGCACTGCCAGCAACAGGAATTTTATCATGCTTACACTGACCATTTTTACTCTTGCGATGGGCTTTAATTTTGTCACGCTGATCGGGTCATACATTCCGATCTTCTATATTTATGGCGGCGACAAAGTTGCCGGTGCCACCCTGCTCGCAATCAATGGCATGGTTTGGGCCATTACCGGGGTGCTGTCCGTTTTCCCGCTTAACTGGATAAGCCCGAGATTGGGTAAACGAAAAACACTCACTATTGCCATTTTACTTATGGTTGCAGCGCAAGCGTCAAAGATTGTATGCTATAACCCAACCTATCCTTATCTGGTACTTATCCCAACAATGCTGCTTTCAGCAGGTATGCTATTTTTCTTTACCCTGGGATCTTCCATGGTGGGCGACATCTGTGATGAAGATGAATTAAATACCGGGAATCGCTCTGAGGGAAGCTTTTATTCGGTTTTCTGGTGGTTTATTAAAATGGGATCTGCTCTAGCCAGTTTAATTGCAGGAGCGCTTATCGTGCTTACCCTTTTCGACCAGATACAGGTTACAAAAGTGGATAGCCTGCAGGGAAATATCAGGGAATTAAGAAGTGATATCAAATACTGGCAAGGCGATCAGGGCCTGACCGGAACAGCAACAACCTTGCTTCAAAACACAAAAAAACAAGTTACAGAAGCTATCGATGATTCAAAACAATATGTGACAGTCCTGGAAAAAGAATTAGTAAAAAAACAGGAGAAGACCTATCAGAATGTTGCTAAATACATGAGTCAGCGAAAAAACAAGTTGTCGGAAGTAATATCATCTACAAAAGCATCGGTAGCTGAATTGGAAAAGCTTCAATCGCGATTAGGAAATATCGGAACTCAAACTAATGATTCTTTAACCAAAGCTATTATCACTTCTGCTATTCCACTGATACTAAAACCCAAGCTGGAAAAAGCAAGGTTGAATTCATTTGAGCTTTTAGCCCACCTGGAAGGCAAATCCCTGGAAACAAAAAGAAGCGAGAAACACTATGCCAAAATCATCCAAAACAATATAGGTGTTGATAACAGGCTGGCAAACATAAATACAAATCTACCATTGGATGTATTAGACAAAGAGCTAAACACTATTGAAACCGAAATCGTACAGCTCACCATACAATCACCATATACACTGTTAATGATGCGAGTGGTTGAAATCGGAATTCCATTGTTGTTGAGTATCTTCTCTATTTTCTTCATCCTCCGTTACACACTTACCGAGAAACGATCCCATGAAATCATGGACATCCTCAAAAAACGGAATGCAGAACGTGCAAATGGAGAGCCTAATTCCACAAAACCAACAATCAGTTAAATTTCAAATATTCCGGGTTCCGGTAACCAGAATCCGACCAGTAACCAGTAACCAAAAATATTACTGCTAAAATAAATCAGATGACATTTACCATAAAAGAAGATAGCTTTTACCTTAACGACAAAAAGGTTTTTCTCAATTCGGGAGAGATCCATTATTTCAGAATTAAGCGCGAGTTATGGGACAAACACCTGGATGCAGCCGTAGAAGCTGGTCTGACCACTGTGAGCACTTATGTTCCGTGGGCATTTCATGAATCCGTTGAGGGCGTTTTTGATTTTGATGGCACCTCAAGTCCGGAACATGACCTGAAAGGCTGGATTCAGAGCTGCCAGGATCGCGGATTACATTGCATCGTAAAACCGGGGCCTTTTATCCTGGCTGAGTACCGGGGAGCCGGTTTACCCGACTGGTTTATGGATCAATATGGCACCGAAGTTAAAATGCGAAACAGCAAAGGCGAAATCGTTCCCAAGTGACGGGATAAGCCTTTTTAATGAAAAATACCTGGAAAAGGTAACACTTTGGTACGATCAGATCATGCCTTTTATCAGCGAACGACAGCTATCAAACGGCGGCCCGATCATTATGATGCAGATCTGCAATGAAATCGGTGTTTTCTCGTGGCTGGCGCACCAGGCTGATTATTGTGAGGCAGTGAAAGATCGTTTCGTTTCTTATTTACAGAAAAAATTTGCCGGCATTCGAGGAACTTAACAGTCTTTGGGGAACCGATTACCCGGACTTTGCTCATGTTGAACTTCCTCCTGACGGCAAGGCTTCCTTATGCTATCAAAAGGAGACCGTGGCCGCGATTATGAATGGCATAATTTCTGGCGGACTTATTATGGCGATTACCTGCGAATGCTGACTGCAATGGCCAGGGAAAGAGGCGTGACAGTTCCTTTGTATCACAATCTACCCGGCTGGATTTATGGAAGCGGGTATGAATTCCCGGTTAATATCACCATGTACGAGGATCTGTTTCATGATAAGAGCGAGATTATTTTCGGAGTGGATCATATTCCGGAATTCCTATCTTACCGCAATATGCACGACGACCGGATCATAAATGACATTACGTATGCCATGCAAGGCAACAAACCACTCTTTGCCGCCGAATTCCAGAGTGGTTCCCGCGAATATCATGTGGTAACAAATCCGCGTGAGATGGAACTCTTTCTACAAAGCTAGTGTTGCCAATGGCCTCACCGGTTGGAATTACTATATGTTTTCGCAGGGACGAAATACAAGGCACACAGGGTATTCCGGGTCAACATTTTACTGGTTCAACCCGCTGACACCGGAAGGAGAGCGCACAAGTGCTTTCCCTTTGGTTAAAAGGATGAATCAACTTTTAAATACATCCGAAAGCCTTATTGTTAATGCAAAACGCAAAGCAGAGGTTTGTGTTCTTTTCTATCCTCCTTATTATGCTACGGAACTTGAACGGCCCGAAACCGGAGAATCTGAACTCAAATTCAGGGCATCAGCCATCCGACAGACCAGCCTATTTCGATGGATTGCTGAAAGTGCTCCAGATACTAAATATCGATTATGATATGGTGGACCTGAATAAAGTTTCGGCTGATGCATTGAAAAAATATAAACAGGTTTGGGCATTCAGCACCGACGAAATGAATGCCGGGGACCAGCAAACCATTGTTGACTATACCAAAGCTGGTGGCAATCTGGTACTATTCCCATACCTGCCCGATCGTGAAATGTCGCAGAAGCCTTGTACAATTATTCGTGATGCACTTTCCATTTCTCCTTCAGGAAGCGAAACCATTGATTCTCCATTGATTGATGTATATGACCTGAAAGATATCAAGTGTGCCAATCCACAAAGCATTTTTTCGGAAGAATCCCTGGCCGGTGCCGAAATTATTGCCCGCACCATTCGAGGTTCTGCGTGCGGATTTACAAAAACTCTTGGCAAAGGAACATTTGATTCACCTGGGAACCTGGATCGGGTTCGACACCGAAGGACAAAAACCGGTGTATGAAGCACTTCTGAAAAAATCAGATGCAAAGCTCAGGCAGGCTGATTCTGATAATTATCATATCAATGTCAGGGAACGATTCACAAATGAAAAGTCTGCCATTCTTTTTGTTGGGAATTACTACAACGAAGAACATACCGGCAAAGTCACTTACACACATCCTGAAAACGGTGAAACGATTGCAATCCCTTACGCACAGAAAGAAATGCTTTGGCCTGCTTTATACGGAATACTTACGCCAATTTGCATGGAAGTTTCGGATGGGTTGAAAATTCTGCATAGTACGTCTGATATTCTTGGTTTTACGGAAACTGAACATCACAACTAAAAATTACTCTTTACGGGGATCGTGACCTGGCCGGAGAAATTGTGTTTGAAGGATCCTGGCGTAAAAAAAATCAATTCTGCCACAATTGATGGCAAATGCTGTCAGAATAATTCGTGACGAAAAACGCATTGCATTTATGTACAGTCACAAGCATAGGAGTGAAATGATTCTTACTATCAAACTAAGCTAAATGAAAATTAAAAATTCCTCCGGTCTCTCCTTCAATTTCCTTGAGAATGGTTCAATTCAGCATATTGAAGTTGATCCGATCCGGATTAGCCTAAAAGCTGCATCGCTTTATTCAAAATCAGGAGCTAACCTTTACCTGAGAAAAAGAACATAACCCATTTGAATTCAGAGCCTTGTTAGGTCCTGAAAGCAACAGCCTTTTCCAGGTAAAGGATAATGCTTTTATTGCAAAAGGCAGTTGGGATGGACTTGAATATGTTTGTAGTGCTTCAGCTTTCGCAGAAAAGCTATGAGCTGGCAATGGAGTATTGAAATTCAAAATACAACTACCGATGTGGTTGAGCTTGACCTGATTTATGTGCAGGATGTCGGATTAAAACCCATATCCAGCGGTCTGGTAAACGAATATTATGTAAGCCAGTATCTTGAAAGTCTTATCCTTGACGACAAACAATATGGTTCTGTGGTTTGTTGCCGCCAGAATACGAAAGAATCAGTAGGCAATCCTTGGCTGATGATGGCATGTAAAAATACCGCGGCTCACAGCAAGTACAGATGGAATGCAGTTTTTGGGTAAAACATTCCGCGAAACCGGAATCCCGGAAGGACTTCTTTCGGAAAAACTTGGAGGTGAATATTCCGGTGAATTGTCGATGGTTGCCTTGCAGGAAAAACCTTTTAAACTTGTTCCGAAAGAACATCATACCAGTATTTTTATAGCTTCATATCTGCCCGACCACCCAACGGCAACTTCAGCACTTGATTTAAAGCAACTGCCAGATCTGATGAAGGAATTTCAGAATGAAATTCTGATTTCAGAATCAGAACGAGTTTATCAGCACCTGAATGAAACATCTTTAATACAACTGCTTTTTTACCGGTTGAAGATCTGGATGAAGATTGAAATAAACCAGTTTTTTTGATCACGAACAGGAGGCACAGTGAAGCAGAAAATGGAAAATTATTATCGTTTTTCTATGGTCAGAACTACCATGTGATGCTTCGCGCCAAAGAAATTCTGGCCGACCGTCCCCATGGACATATTATGCAGGCTGAAGCCGGTTATCAAGCCGATGAAAATATTGTTTCAACAACAGCCTTTGCGTTTGGTGTTTTCAATTCGCACCTTACACAGGGCAATACCAATTTCAATATTTTTCTTTCAGTCATCACAAGCCAGTTTAACGATTCACCCGAAACAGGACAGAGAATATTTCGTTGAAATTGAAGGTCGAAAGTATTTGCTCGGTGTTCCTTCCGCATTTGAAATGGGATTAAACCATTGCCGCTGGATCTATAAATTTGGTTAAAATATTTTCCAGGTGCGCACCTGGACTTCGAAAACCTCTCCACGGGTCAACCTGGATTTTAAAGTTCTTAACGGCAAAAATGTTAAATTACTCATTACCAATCATTTTGACGAAAGTAATGGCTGGACGATAGCTCCTGGAACTGCAGAACGGTGAATTTATTTCAAAACCCAAAGCAGGGAGCATGATCTATTGATAAATTTCCGCAGGCTCAATTCCGCATCATTGTAAATAGCAATTCTGAATTTTCAACTTCACGGTGACGAAGCTCTTTTTCCCAGTAATAAAAGTCACGGAAATTCCTTTTTTGTGATCACGGTGAACGAAACAACAGATTTTTGCATGAGCTTTATTGGTGAAGTTTGCAATACTGTGAACATTGATAAAATTAAAAATGCCGACAAACAATTTGCATTCAGATTGCCTGGATGCCCAATCAGGTTTGAATGATATGAGTTTAAACCTTTCGCTGAAAGGAAACCAGGAAAATACTGCGGCTATTCAGGAAATTCTGCCCTGGTTTTGCATGAATGCTGTTACCCATTTTCTGACGCCACATGGGCTGGAGCAATTTGGCGGGGCTGCATGGGGAACGCGTGATGTTTCGCAAGGTCCTTTCGACTTGTTATTGACTTTGCAAAAATATGATGAAGCAAAACAAGTGCTTCGAACTATCTTCTCAAATCAGAATACGGTTGGTGACTGGCCTCAATGGTGGATGTTCGACAGTTATTTTAACATTCGTGCCGGCGATTGCCATGGCGACGTTTATTACTGGTGTATTATAGCTCTGAGCCGCTATATTAAAGTTACCGGTGATGTGAAATTTCTCGATGAAATTTTGCCATACTATCATGAGAACGGAGTTGCCTATGCCGAAAAAATGCCTCTGAGCGAACATCTCGACAGACTTATTAAAATGATCGTGGATTCCTTTATACCAGGCACTGCACTGGTTCCCTTTGGTGGTGGCGACTGGAATGATTCACTTCAACCCGTCAGCAAGGAATTAGCTGAACGAATGATTTCGAGCTGGACGGTTGAAATGAACTACCAGGCTTTTAATGATTATAGAAATGTTTATTCGCAAACAGGTAATAAAGAGAAAGCGAAAGAACTGGATGAAATCTGTTCAAAGATTAAATCCGATTTTAATAAGTATCTGATGAAAGATGGAGTTGTTGCCGGGTATGGTTTAGTTGAAAAAGATAGCAGCATAAGTGTATTGCTTCACCCAAATGACACTACAACAGGAATTCGTTACAGCATACTGCCGATGGATCGTGGGATTATCAGTGGGATTTTCACTAAAGAACAGGCTTTGCATCATCAACAAATAATAGAGTAACACCTGAAAGGCCCTGATGGCGCCCGTCTTATGGATCGTCCTTTAAAATACAAGGGAGGAATTCAGACTATTTTCCAGCGGGCTGAAAGCGCCACTCACTTTGGTCGTGAAATAGGTATCATGTATGTACACGAACATATCCGGTATGCTGAATCACAGGCGATTTTGGGCAATGCAGATGCGTTTGTAAAGGCACTTCGCCAGGCAAATCCTGTGGGCTATCGCGACGTTGTTTCCTGTGGAGATATTCGTCAGTCCAACTGCTATTACAGCAGTTCCGATGTTGCATTCAAGAGCCGTTACGAAGCCGACGAACGCTACGATGAAATAAAAACCGGGCAAATTACACTTAGAGGAGGATGGCGGGTATATTCCAGCGGGCCTGGGATTTTTATAACGCTTGTAATCTCGCATTTGCTTGGATTACGGACCGAAGTAGGAAAAGTAATCATAGATCCGGTAATTCCGCAATCAATGGATGGTTTATCAGCCTCCATCCGTTTTCTGGATCATGATGTGGTATTCCATTATGCTTTGAAACAAGATAGCTTCAATCCTAAAAACATTACCATTAATGGGAAGACTGTTAACTTCATTTACGAAGAAAACAAATACCGCAAGGGTGGTGCAGTTATTCCTGCTGATCAGTTTCTAGATGCATTAAATCAGAAGAGTAATTTCGTGGAAATATCATTGTAAAGTTACTTTGTCGATCATCATGATTTTTTTTTT
This sequence comes from uncultured Bacteroidales bacterium, assembly GCA_963802185.1. GTDB lineage: Bacteria > Bacteroidota > Bacteroidia > Bacteroidales > UBA4417 > UBA4417. Next base: position 488,295 of record CAWDHU010000026.1, on the reverse strand, counting down.
GAGGGAACTCTACCATTTGACAACGTTTATAAAAACTCTGACATGAAAAGATTGGTTTGTGAAATCTGTCCGGCTTCATTTAAAATGAAACGAAAAATTCTGATAACTATCATTGCAATCAACCTGATCATTGGAGTCAGTGTCACTGTGCAGGCGCAAAAAAAAGGCAATGTTCAAACTACAAAAGCTAATTCAATCCCGGTTGTTGGAATCATCAAAAATTTATCCGATTCAGCACTGCTTGATATTGTTCAGCGCCAGACCTTCCGGTTTTTCTGGAATTACGGGCACCCTGTCAGTGGCCTTGCCAGGGAACGCAGCAACACGGTACTAGCTGAACATTACTGGGATTACATCAACGAAGCATGGGACGAACCTAATTTCAGTAAAACTCCTTTTGGACCCGATGCCTGTGCTATTGGAGGAACAGGTTTTGGAATTATGAGCACTATTGTGGCTGTCGAAAGAGGTTGGATAAGTCGTGATACTGCTGTGGGCCGACTGATACAAATAGCTGATTTTCTGGCAAATGCCGATTGTTTTCATGGAATCTATCCTCATTTTATGGATGGTCGCACCGGTAAAACCATTAAATTCGATCGCCTGGATGATGCAGCCGACCTGGTTGAAACTTCCTACCTGCTGATGGGATTCTTGTGTGCACGGGAATATTTCAATAACGACATTCCAAAGGAAAAATATTTACATAAGAGAATTGACCAGATGTGGAACACGGCTAACTGGAACTGGCATACCAACGGCGAGAAAAAACTCTATTGGCACTGGAGCCCGAACAATGGTTTTGATATGAATTTCCCGATCACAGGCTGGAACGAATGCCTGATCACCTATATTATGGCAGCTTCGTCACCACGTCATGCTATTTCAAAAGATGTTTATAATGGCGGGTGGGTTGGCAGCCCGGGATTTAAAAACGGGAAATCCTATTACGGAATTAAATTACCGCTTGGAAATTACGATATGGGTGGTCCTTTGTTCTTTGAACAATATACTTTCCAGGGGATTGACCCTCATGGTTTAATTGATTCTCTTGGAAACAATTACTTTGAACAAGGGCGTAACCATACCCTGATCAACAGGGCCTATTGTATTGATAATCCGAAAAAGTATACAGGTTACAGCGAAAATTGCTGGGGTCTGACTGCCGGCGATAGTTTTAAAGGATACGTGGCACATTGCCCTGAAGTTGATCTGGGTGTGATACAGCCTACCGCAGCACTTTCCTCTTTCCCTTATACACCGGAATATTCAATGCAGGCTCTCAGGCATTTTTATTACGATCTGGGCGATAAAATCTGGAGTGAATATGGTTTTGTGGATGGTTTCAGTGAATCGCACAACTGGTATGCTAAAAGTCATCTTGCTATCGATCAGGGCCCGATTGTGGTCATGATTGAAAACTACAGGAGTGGCTTATTATGGAAACTTTTTATGCAGATTCCGGATGTGCAAAACGGCTTGAATAAACTTGGATTTCAAAGTCCGTGGTTAAAAAAATAATAGCTTTTAAATTGAAAACACAAGAACTATGTTGAAAAACCAGCTACTTATATTATGTCTATTCATCTCACTTATGGCAAGTGCTCAGGAGTATGAATACAATTATAGTTTTTTCAGCAATAGCTCTATGGCAGGAAATTATTTTTTCAGCCAGGCAAAAAGTAAAAATGGTTCTGCAATAAAAAATGTAAACAATAAACTTCCGGTAAGTAAATCTATATTCCACACACCAGGCAATTCACTGGAATTACAGTACAAATCTGCTTCCGATGGCTTTTGGCAAGCTACTGTATACCGCCAGGAAAAACGAGGAATGGATCATTTTTCAAGAGCTGATTACCTTTCATTCTGGATATTTTATTCCAATACTGATGATTTGCCTAATGTTCAGATAATGAAAAATGACAGCAGCTGCTCTTCCCCTTTTTCTATCCCGCCTGGGAAACAGAATGAATGGCAACAAGTAATCATACCTTTAAACACAATTGAAGATTTTGATTCATTAAATCCTGGAAATTATATTGCTATTGTGTTTTCACAAAAGGGTAAGAATGCGAGCCGGGGCAACACAATTTATATTGATGATATAGAATTTATTTCGTCCAGAACTGCAGAAAAAATCACTGAAGTTCCTAAAATCACGGCAGCAATTGGTTCTGCTATGCATGTTGACATAACCTGGGAAAAAGTCACCGATCCAAATATCCGTTTAGTAAAAATTTATCGGTCCGAAAACAGAAAAGAGTATAAAGCTTTTGGTGTACAACAGCCCTATGTGAGCCGCTGTGCAGACTTTACTGGTGAAACCAATAAAAAATATTTTTATAAGATTTCCTTCCTGAACTCAATGTATGAAGAGACAAACTTGTCGTCTGAGGTTTCGGCGTCTACAAAACAGATTTCTGATGAAGAACTGCTGACAATGATACAGAAGGCCTCCTTCCGCTATTATTGGGAAGGTGCTGAACCCAACAGCGGAATGGCAAGGGAAAATATCCCGGGAAGACAGAATATGATCGCTACCGGTGCATCCGGATTTGGGATCATGGCATTACTAGTTGGAACTGAAAGAGGATTTATTACACGGGAAGAATCTGTTGCCCGTTTTGTTAAAATTGTAAACTTTTTAGAAAGGGCTGAAACTTTTCATGGAGTTTACCCTCATTTTATGGATGGCACAACGGGTAAAGTAGTTCCGTTTTTCGGTCATCGGGATAATGGTGCAGACCTGGTGGAAACGTCTTTCCTGATGCAGGGTTTATTGGCTGCCAGGCAGTATTTTTCAGGTGATAATCAGCAGGAACAACTAATCAGAAAAAAAATAACCTCCATTTGGGAAAAAGCTGAATGGGACTGGTTCAGGCAAAAACCTGACAGCAAGTTTTTATACTGGCATTGGTCGCCCGATCAGGGCTGGGTAATCCATCATAATTTGATTGGATGGAACGAAACCATGGTAACCTATTTGCTAGCCATAGCCTCCCCTACTCATCCGGTTCCTGTAAGCATGTATTATTCCGGCTGGGCAAACCAGGACAGTACAGGGATAAAATACCGTTCAAACTGGGGACAAACAATCGATGGATCAAAATACACCAATGGAAAAACTTATTATGGAATTAAACTTGACGTAGGCGTTTCGAACGGAGGTCCTCTATTCTTCACGCACTATTCGTATATGGGTTACGATCCGCATTTCATCACAGACAAGTATACCAACTATTTTACTAACAATCAGAATATTGCAAAAATAAATTACCGTTATTGTGTTGAAAATCCAAAACATTATAAAGGCTATGGCGAAAATGCCTGGGGATTGACTGCAAGCGATGGCCCGTTCGATTATTCAGCTGATGAACCTGTACCAAATCAGGATTGTGGAAAGATAGCACCAACAGGGGCCATCAGTTCGTTTCCTTACACGCCTGAAGAATCCATGAAAGCTTTGAAGAATTATTATTACAACTATGGTAGTTTCCTTTGGGGCGAATATGGATTTAAAGATGCATTTGATCTGACTAACAATTGGTGCTCCGAAATTTACATGGGCCTCAACCAGGCTCCCCAGGTAGTGATGATCGAAAATTACCGCACAGGTTTGATCTGGAAGTTATTTATGCAAATACCGGATATTCAAAGTGGATTAAAAAAGCTTGAAGAAGAATGCAAAGCCATGAAATAGTACTTTGTGCCTAATTCGGTTTTTATCAAAATAATACGTTTGATAAAAAGCAATAATTCTTAAACCTATTATGAATAGATCATAAAAAATTTGAAATAATTTTAATCTTTAAAAACTCTTTGAGATGGCTATAGCTAAATTTTGTCTTGTAATCAGTTTAATGCTTTTTATGGTAATAAAATCGGGTGCACAGCAGAAAACCTACTGCAATCCCGTAAACATTGATTACGGGTACACCCCGATTCCGAATTTCAGCGAATGGGGCAGGCACCGGGCAACCGCTGATCCGGTTATCGTGAATTACAAAGGCGACTATTATTTGTTTTCAACCAACCAGTGGGGATATTGGTGGAGCAATGATATGATAAAGTGGAATTTTATTTCCCGGAAATTCCTGCGCCCATGGAATGAGGGGTATGATGAACTTTGTGCTCCTGCCGTTGGAATCATAGGTGATACGATGCTGGTTTTTGGTTCCACTTACACCAATAACTTTACCATCTGGATGAGTACCAATCCCAAAGCAGATGATTGGAAACCACTGGTAGATTCCTTTGCCATCGGCGGTTGGGATCCCGCTTTTTTTACCGACGATGATGGCCGTTTTTACATGTACAACGGCAGCAGCAATCAATATCCCGCGTATGGAGTTGAATTGAACCGGAAAACAATGCAACCACTAACAGCACGTCGGGAAATCTATTTACTCGAACCCTGGCGGTATGGCTGGCAGCGATTTGGCGAAAATATGGACAATACTTTTCTCGACCCTTTTATCGAAGGATCATGGATGACAAAACACAACGGGAAATACTATTTCCAGTATGGTGCCCCGGGAACTGAGTTCAGCGGGTATGCCGATGGTGTGGTTGTAGGCAGCGATCCACTGTTCAGAAATGAATTTCACCCGCAATCCATGCCCTTGAGCTTATAAACCCGGAGGTTTTGCCCGTGGAGCAGGTCATGGCGCCACATTCCAGGATAAGTGGCAAAACTACTGGCATGTTTCAACCATTGCCATTTCAGTTAAAAATAATTTCGAACGACGAATCGGTATATGGCCTACCGGTTTCGATAAAGATGATGTAATGTATTGCAATACAGCCTTTGGCGATTATCCCACCTACCTGCCGGATGGAAAAGAAGATCACCTTAAAAGCCAATTCACAGGCTGGATGCTGCTGAATTACGATAAACCAGTTACTGTTTCCTCAACCTATGGAAGTTACAATGCCAACAATGCCGTCGACGAAAGTATAAAGACATACTGGTGTGCCTCCAGCGCTGACGCCAACGAGTGGATCCAATCCGATCTTGGTGCTATTTGCACTGTAAATGCAATTCAAATCAATTATGCCGACCAGGATGTAGAATTCCTGGGAAAATCTTTAGATGTTTATCATCAATATAAAATTCTGGAATCAGTTGATGGAAAGAAATGGAACATCATGGTTGATAAAAGCACGAATAAAACCGATATACCTCACGATTATGTCGAACTTTCAAAACCGGTTCAAACACGCTACCTTCGACTGTAAATATCCATATGCCAACAGGGAAATTTGCTATAAGCGGGTTTCGTGTATTTGGCAAAGGAACCGGGCAGAATCCTGAGGTAGTAAAGGACTTCATTGTACTTCGCACCAAAAAAGATAAACGCAATGCCTGGATTAAATGGGCTCCTGTTGACAATGCGTATGCCTATAATATCTACATGGGAACTGAGCCTGATAAACTCTACAATTGCATAATGGTTTATAATGCCAACGAATATTGGTTAAAAACAATGGACAATGAAAAGCCATATTACTTTACCATCGAGGCAATTAACGAAAATGGAATAAGTCAAAGGAGCCCAATTCTTAAATCAGAATAGCTTATAGAATCCACTTAATCATGAAACAAAAAAAGCTAATCCTCATATTTCTTATACTTTTTGGATCATTCAATGGATTTTCGCAGGATGTCCAATATCCTTATGCGAATGATATCCATAATTTTAAAGTCCAGGATAGTATAAATCCTCCGACACAGCATGCCATACTTTTTGTAGGAAGTTCATCTTTTACAAAGTGGACTGATGTTCAAAATTATTTCCCTGGATATACTATTATTAACAGGGGTTTCGGCGGTTCATGCCTCACTGATGTGATCCGTTATGCCGATGATGTTATATTTCCCTATCATCCCAGGCAGGTTGTTATTTATTGTGGTGAAAACGATTTTGCTTATTCCGATACCGTTACCTCAGATATAGTAAACAGCCGTTTCGTGCAATTATTTGAAATAATCCGGGAAAAAATGCCTGATGTTAAAATCACATATATTTCCATCAAACCTAGTCCCAGTCGCTGGCTGTTAAAAGATAAAATTATTGTATCAAACAAGTTTATCCGGAAGTTTTTAAAAAAGCAACCTAATGCAGATTATGTGGATATCTGGACAAAGATGCTCGATAAAAAAGGGCAGCCTATGCCTGATATTTTCCTCGATGATCAGTTACACATGAAACCTGACGGGTATGCTATCTGGCAAAAAGCAATTAAATCGCATTTAATTCAATAAACCCTGCAAACATGAATAGTAAAACAATCCTTTTAACATGCATTCTTTTAATTAGCAATGCAATAGTTTTTTCACAGACCAAGTTATCAGCCGATGATCAGAAAATGAAAACTTTCATTGATGGTCTGATGAAAAAAATGACCATCGACGAGAAAATAGGCCAGTTAAATTTAGGAGGTGCCGGTGATGTAATTACAGGCCAGACGTCCACTTCAGATATAGGACGAAAAATTAAAGAAGGAAATTTTGGGGCTATATTGAATCTCCGAACCGTTGAAAAAATCCGGGATGTTCAAAAAGTTGCTGTTGAGGAAAGCCGCCTGAAAATACCCCTGATATTCGGTTTGGATGTTATACATGGCTATCGCACCACATTTCCGATTCCATTGGCACTAGCCGGCAGTTTTGATATGTCGCTGATTGAAAAAAGTGCGCGTATTGCCGCTGTGGAGGCGACTTCCGATGGCCTTTGCTGGACTTTCTCCCCTATGGTTGACATTACCCGCGATCCTCGATGGGGACGGATTGCCGAAGGAGCTGGAGAAGATGCTTACCTGGGATCGCAAGTTGCCATGGCGATGGTAAAAGGATACCAGGGCGATGACCTGTCGAAGAATAATACCATAATGGCTTGTGTCAAACATTTTGCAATGTATGGTGCTGCCGAAGCTGGTCGCGATTATAATACAACCGATATGAGCCGTCTCAGGATGTACAACGAATACTTGCCACCTTACAAAGCTGCATTTGATGCCGGTGCCCTGACTGCCATGAGTTCATTTAATGAGATTGATGGAATTCCCGCATCAGGAAACAAATGGCTCATGACAGATCTGTTACGGAAACAATGGGGTTTCAAGGGTTTTGTTGTAACTGATTTTACTGCTATCGAGGAGATGATAGAACATGGTATGGGAGATTTACAGGCTGTTTCAGCACTTGCCATCAAAGCTGGAACGGATATGGACATGGTAAGCGAAGGTTATCTCACGACATTGAAAAAGTCATTACAGGAAGGTAAAATAACTGAGGCCAATATCAATCAGTCATGCCGCCGCATACTGGAAGCCAAATATAAACTTGGCCTCTTTGATGATCCTTACCGATATTGTAATCCGGAGCGTGCCAAAACAGAAATCAGCACCAAAGAACACATGAATACTGCCCGGGAAATTGCAACACAGACTTTTGTGCTCCTGAAAAATGAGAACCAACTTCTGCCTTTGCAGGAAAAGGGCAGAATTGCACTTATAGGCCCTTTAGCCGATAATCGTGAAAATATGGCTGGTACATGGAGTGTTGGAGTTGATCAGAAGGAATCCATTACGGTTCTGGAGGGTTTTAAAAACGCAATTGGAAATAAGGCAGAGATTGTATATGCCAGGGGAAGTAATATTGTGGATGATCCAAGGTTGGATAAAATAATCAATTATTCAGAAAAGTCACGCATTGATCCTGAATTTTCTCCACAGCAATTAAGGGATGAGGCTGTGGCACTAGCTTCTACATGTGATGTAGTAATTGCAGTAATGGGAGAATCTGCCGAAATGAGCGGCGAATGTGCCAGCCGTTCCGATATTTCACTGCCTGGAAGCCAACAGGAACTGTTAGAGGCTTTGTTAAAAACAGGGAAACCCGTTGTTTTGGTGCTCTTTACAGGGCGTCCTTTATTGCTCAACTGGGAACAACAGAACATTCCAGCCATACTAAATGTATGGTTTGGGGGCTCACAAGCTGGTAATGCCATTGCTGATGTAGTCTTTGGAAAGGTAAATCCATCAGGCAAACTTCCGGTTACATTTCCTCAGAATGTAGGCCAGATACCTTTGTACTACAATCACAAGAATACCGGCAGGCCTTTGCCCAAAGGAGATTGGTTTACCAAGTTCCTATCCAACTACCTGGATGTCTCCAACGACCCGCTTTATCCATTTGGCTATGGTCTAAGCTATACTTCCTTTAAGTATTCTGATTTGAAACTGGACAAGCCTAAAGTATCAGCAAACAGTACACTCACTGTTTCTGTAACTCTTACCAATACTGGAAAGTACGATGGAGCAGAAGTGGCACAATTATACGTCCGTGATATGGTTGGCAGTATAACCCGCCCTGTAAAAGAGCTGAAAGGATTTCAGAAGGTATTCCTTAAAGCAGGTGAAAGCAGGTCACTGACTTTCAAACTTACAGCTAGCGACCTGGCATTTTATAACTCCGATCTGAAATTCAAGTCGGAACTAGGTGATTTTAAAGTATTCGTAGGAACCAATTCATCCGATTGCCTGGAAGCTGATTTTGAATTAACAAAATAGTAAATATACATTCCTATACATTAAATGATGATCCTGATTAACGGAATCATTCATTATTGTATATTTACTTTTTATAATATGATGAAAGAACTTAGTGAAGAGAATCTTACGCTTTATTCCAGGTTTAAAATAACTACTGCTGATACCGATATGTTTGCCCGGGTCCGGGCCGGTGCATTCGTCAATTTGCTTATCCAATCGGCAATTAATTCGGCTGAAAGCCTGGGATTTGGGTTTGACGAGCTTAAAGAGCAAAAACTTTTTTGGGTTCTCAGTCGATTGACGATTGAAATTAACAGCCCGCTATTCCTGAACCATGAAACTGAAGTCGAGACCTGGCCAAAAACGATTGACAGACTGCATTATACCCGCGATTTTATTGTCAGAGATAAGACTCAAAATATTATCGCAAGGGCTACTTCAGGATGGCTTGCTATTGATACACAGACAAAAAAACCTAAAATTATTAATGGAATCGAGTCGGAGATGTTTGTTCATCTGAAAGAAAAACACGGCCTCAATGAATCACCCGAAAAACTTCCTCACACTAATGAAGGCGATTCATTTACCGTGCATTCAGGCTACTTCGATTATGACCTGAACCATCATGTTACATCAACACGCTATATTGATTGGATGATGGACACTTTCCCGACGGATTTCCATTCAACTAATTTTCCTCAAAAAATATCAATTAATTTTATGAAGGAAACCAAGCCCGGTGATTCGATCCATATTATCCGAAAAAATAACCACGGTTTACAGTACTGTTTTGAAGGAACTAACCTGTTGCATAAAACTGTTGCGTTCCGAGGGAAGATAGATTTTTAACCTCGATGCCTGAATCCGGGGGTTATTTCATTTAAAACCCTGGCCATTTAGTACTACCTGTCGAGCCACTCCTTAAAATCCTGTACTCGTTCACGGGCTACTATTATATCATCATCGTTAATTCCTTCAATTTTCAGACGCAGCCTGCTGTTAGTCCACGCCAGTATATTGGAACAGGCCTGGATTGAAACTATATATTTCCGGTTAATTCGAAAACACAAATCCGGATCGAGAAGTGCTTCAATCTGGTCAATCGTGTAATCGATGCAATAATCCCTGTTGGTTGAAGTGTGAATATATGTAGCTTTTTCGAGGCTATAGAAAGCGAGAATTTCCTCGACCGGAATACTTTTTATCTTATCGCCAACTTTGACCATAAACCTTGATTTATAAGTCTTTCCATTTGTACTGTTACTTATTGACAGTATTTTTTCAAGTGCAAGTACCGGCGAAAACAATTTTATTTTTTCAATGGCTTTTTTCAGGCGTTCTTCTTCTACAGGCTTCAACAGGTAATCAATGCCATTTGTTTTAAATGCTTCGATAGCATAATGATCGTAAGCCGTTGTAAAAATAATAGGGCATTTAACTGTGACCTGTCCGAAAATCTCAAAACTCAAACCATCGGCAAGCTGAACATCCGAAAAAATCAGGGAAATATCCGGATGGATAGAGAGGAATGGCACGGCATCACGAACCGACTCAAGTTTGGCAATCACTTTCATTTCAGGAGCCACTTTCAGGATAAGCCTTTCAAGGTAGTTTGCTGCACGCGATTCGTCTTCAAGAATTAATACGTTCATTTCTCAGAAACTTTTAATATTGGAACACGCACCAGGAATTTCCCATCTGTATTGCTTACTTCAATCTGCATGTCAGTAAAATAGCTAAACTGTTGAATGATATTTTTCAAACCGGTATTTTTCGAGTCCTCTCCTACGTTCTTAATGCGTAATGAATTTTCAACTTCAATGTAAATGCCGTTTCTGCGAATTTGGATTTGCAAAGGAAATGCTTCTGAAACCTCATTGTGTTTCACTGCATTTTCAACCAGCAATTGAAGCGTCATAGGTACAATCAGCTCATCAGAAGATGATTCAAGATCAATTTTCAAATCAAGTTTATCCTCGAACCTGGTTTTAAGCAGGTAAACATAGGAATGCATAAAAGCCAGTTCATCTGTTAATGGTACAAGTTCTTTATCCCTGCTGTCGAGCACATACCTGAAAAGTTCGCTAAGCTGGTTTATAAATTTAACAGCCATAGCCTGATCAGCATAAACAAGATCACTCAAAACATTAAAACTGTTGAACAGGAAATGAGGGTTGATTTGATTACGTAGTGATTCGTATTTGTAGGCCATCATTTCTGTTTTCAGTTTCTCAGAATTGATAAGTGCTTTTTTCCAGGCTTTAAAGAAACCAATAGCAGTAAATATTAGTGAAATAATAAATGATATCAGCAGCGTATAAATAATGGATTGTGACACCATGTGCCACGCATCAGCCGGAACTGTCCGGTGTAAAATATAAAGCATTGTGAATTGAACTGCCGCAAAAGCAAATACGGAATAACTTACAAGTGTTACAATTCCAACAATGGAACGAAGTATAGGCTGTTCAATCCATTTTATTCTGCGGTCAATTAATTGATTAATCAAACCAAGTCCTGTCCATTGCGTGATACTTATTATAAATGCCCAGAGAACACCTAACAGAAAGTTATGATAGCTATCGAAAGCTCCACGCATGAAAAGGGCAACAATTATAATTCCCAATAAAACATTGAAGAAAATGAATTGTATAATCGATAAAGGTTTTGCTAAAAACAGGCTGTTAATTTTCATTTACACTTTTATCTAGTAAGAATTAAGTTATGTCAGCGTGTTATCAAAGTCTGGTAAAATTAGGAATAATAGTGAATTTTTCGAGCAAAATAAGCTTTATTATGTCACCTATTCAATTAACAGAAATTAATCCATAAACCTTCCTTATGAGTATTTCCTCATTTGGAAGGTTTTAAAATTTAAAACTCGCTTTTGAATTATATTTCCTTATTTACATCCATTCACAATTTGGGTAGCCTGGTCTTTACCCCATGAAGGATAAAGGGGAGATTTCACTTTATAATTATCCCAGTTGGCAAGCAATTCTGTAGCCTGGGGGCAAAATTCTTTCGGGTCATTGCCAAAATACTGTGCCGTACCCATTTCATTCTGTAATTTTAAAACTTTTGCACGTGGATTATTGGGATCCAGCGAAAGAGCTTTTCCTAAAGACTGTCCGGAAAGCATACTGTATTTCTGACCTCGCTCCATTGGATTTACCACCAGACGGGCTGTATAGTAAAAACCTTGAAGTGTATATGCTTCTGATTCACTAGGAACCAAAACCATCATTTTGTCGATTGCCTTTTCAGCAACATCAAGGTAATTGTCTTTTTTAACTGCATCTGAAGGCTCTATAAAACTCATAATAATATAGCAATGTGCCTGGTAATACAAGGGGAGCCATTCCGATTTTTCGGTATTGGCAATCAGTCCGAACCTGTTGCCAAGTGATTGAAAATCGTCAATGGATTTACAGTTTGCATATTGGCTTAATGCATCGCCCATGGCTTTAGCATAATCACTGCTCTGCGACATGCCTGTTAATGATGCGAAAATGATGAAGATGGAAATGATAGTTGTTTTCATGGTATTTGTTTTTAGAAATTGGTTATTTATTAACTATGAGTTGGTTCATTATTCACTTTTCACTATTCACTATTCACTTTTCACTATTCACTATTCACTTTTCACTATTCAATCTTATCAATCTGATTGGCCTCACCCTTCCGCGAAAGCGTAATAAAACATGCCACAAGGAAAAACCGGTCGGCACCCGGGACTATTGGAGCACTTCTATAAATGCCTTCTGAATCCGGAATACTGGCGAATGAATAACCATAATCCTGCTTAAAGCCAAAAAGATTGGTTATTGCGGCATAAATGATGATATTCTGGCGGTAGAGGAAACTCCAGCTAACATCGAAACTGCGGTAAGCTTCTGTATGTTCCCCGTTAAAAACATCAGAATTCGGATTGTTGTAAACCCGTGGCGAAGAGTACTTAAAATTCGCGCTGGCATATGATCGGATACCTCCAAACCAATGTTTATAAACCATGGCAAAGTTATGTTTACTGGCAAATCCGGGTATCACTTTATACGGGTAATCCCTGTAATCGCGTTTGGTATCGAGGTAGGAATAGGAGATCCAGTAATCGCCGTTTTTAATGGTCTTTTTATCTCTCCAGAAAATATCAATTCCTTTGGCATAGCCTTTCCCTGTGTTTGAATAACTTTCCGGAAGATAGAATGAATCGCTGTTAAGCTTTGCCAGGTCCTTGTAATCTTTATAATAAATTTCGGCCCGGAAAGTACGGCCGTTTTGCGAAGTCTGGTAACTTAAAGTGTAATGGTCGGCTCTTTCGTAACCCATTTGGCTCGAATATAAAAGATAATCATCGGTAGGATCCTGGTAAAACCATCCATAAGCCACCGAGAATTGACCTGACTTTGAAACTTTATAAGCTGCAGAAATGCGTGGAACAAGATTCGCTTTATGCAGGTAATCAGAATATTCGAATCGTGTGCCCAGACTTGTTACAAACTTTGAAGAAAGATAAATCTCAGCTTCAGCAAATGCAGATGTAGTATGATTTGTAAATTTATTTTCAATCGAATTCGCAGAGGTTGTATATTTCTGTGAATATGTTTTACTAAAAAACTCTGCACCAAAACGAAATGTGATCTTGTCATTGTAAAAATTCGAAAATACATTTTTCACATGAGCTCCGCGAAGCAACTTATTAAACGAGATTGTGTCGTAGCCCACATCATCAGCATTGTTTGTAAACGAAGCTGCAGTAGCTGTATTCCATTTTTGTCCAAGGCTGCTCTTCCAGGAAGCATTCATAAAATAATTATCGTTGCCCAGGGCGTAATCATAAAATTTCCCTGCTTGGTTCAGGTCTTCCTGGTTAATTATATATCTTGAATTTGTATAACTGCCGTAGAGTTTCAGCATGCCGGTTTTGCCGGTTTTTTGCCTCAGGCTGAAAGCACCCTCCGTATTTGAAGGATATTTCACCCAGTTATAATTTTGAGGAACAACCCACATATATGGGCTCAGGTTGTTATAGGATAAAGTTGCAGTTACAGCCCCTGTTTTCCAGAGTTTGGTGCCGGCAACTCCCAGTCCAACTGACATGATCGAGAGATCAAGCTGATCTTCTGTTGGCATATCGTTAGTATTTAACAGGAGTACAGATGACAATGCTTGTCCATATTCAGCCGAATAACCTCCGGTACTGAAAATGGTCCCCTGAAACATAAATGGATTGAACCTGCCTCTAACAGACATATTTGGAGCTGCCGAAGTGTAAGGGGCATAAACCAGCGAACCATCAATAAAAGTTTGTGACTCTTCACTGTCGCCTCCTTTTACAAAAAGTTTTCCCGATTCGCCATTGGTGGTGGTGCCGGGTAATGATTGCAGAGCACCATAAACATCTCCTACAGCTCCGGCAGTTGTAATCATATCAAGCGGTGTAAGTATATTCGCTCGTTTCTTATCGCTGGCCTCAAAAGTACCAGCAGTGATTGTAACTGCATTTAATTGGGTAAAAGCTTCCTTTAGTTGTATCTCAAGTTTTACCGGAAGTTTTGCAATTTCAACTTCTTTGGTAAAAGGATCGAATCCCATTGATGTAACTTTTAGTACTACTTTTCCTGTTTTGGCAGTCTTGAAACTAAACTCACCCTTGTCATTGGTCGAAGCGCCATCGTAAGTTCCTTCGAGGTAAACACTGGCCCCGGGGATGGAGCCATCTTTACTTGTAACTGTACCTGAAATAATAGACTGGCTGAAAACCTGCAAGCTTAATAATCCAAACAAAATAACAGTAATAAATGTTTTCATATGGTATATTTCTGATTAGTGATGCAAATTTGTGCTCAGAAATTCCACTTTCAAAATAGAAGTTGACCAATTGTCGGAAAATACAGATGAAATGTTGAATTTGTTTATCATTTTCAAAAAACATATTTTTCATAAAAATAAAATCTCACCATGTTTATCATTTTGTACATTTGTTTTAGAAAATGAATCAACCATTATAAAACTGAACTTCGCTGGTCAAACATGCCTATCAAAATTATAGAATCTTTCACAAACAAAATACTCATACCATTCCGGCTGGTTCCCAAGGATGGTCTTACAGCTGAAAAATTAGCTCTGTCAATAACTATAGGAATTATTTCAGGGATATTCCCTGTGATAGGTATGACCACTTTACTCAGTTTGTTACTTACTATGCTATTACGTCAGAACCTGCTCGTCGTGCAATCGGTACAATGGATTCTGGCGCTCTTTCAGGTACTGCTTGTAATTCCATTTATGCAGTTTGGGGCTTACCTGCTTAGCCAGGATGCACATATCACTATAGCGCAAATCAATCATGCTTTTCAAAATGGGGTGATTTCAGGAATCAAAACCGTTGGCATTTTTCATCTTTATGCCATTCTCACATGGTTAATCCTGGCTTTGCCTGCTGCTGCAGTTTCATATTATTCCCTTCTGGCAGTTTTCCAAAAGAAAAACGAAAAATTATAACTTTGTTTCAGGTAATTAGTAAAAAAGTAAGAACTATATAAAGCGTAAACAGATATCCCCCCAGACTAATTCTAAACATATTCTGAAGTTTCTGCAAACATCTGATGTTTTATATTGTTAAATGTAATTATATTTGTCAGGAAAACATGTTCGTTTTACTAGATCATAGCAATCACAACTAATTTCCGCTGCATGAAAAATCAGATTAAACCCGAAGGCTATCTCTTTTCAAAAGGTTATACCAATTACATTTTTATACTATTATTCCTGCTGTATATGTTTGATTATATCGACAGGATGGTAATTGCTTCGTTATTCCCATATCTTAAAGCCGACTGGAATCTCACTGATACACAATGTGGTATGCTTAGTTCTGCCGTTTACTGGTCAATCGTTCTATTCACCTTCCCCATATCCATCCTGGTTGATCGATGGAGCCGACGTAAAACAATTGGCATGATGGCTATATTATGGAGCATTGCCACCGCTTTAGGTGCATTCACCAAATCATTCCAACAACTTTTTACAACCAGGACTATTGTCGGTGTTGGAGAAGCCGGTTACGCACCAGGTGGGTCAGCGATGATGTCGGCACTCTATCCGCAAGAGAAAAGATCACTCATGATGGGCTTATGGAATGCATCTATTCCCCTGGGTAGTGCAATAGGTGTCGCTGTTGGCGGAATTATTGCAGCACAATGGGGATGGCGGCACGCGCTGGGAATTGTTGCAATACCAGGTATGATCATAGCTATATTATTTTTCTTTGTCAAAGATTATAAAACGATAGGATTGGAAAAAACTGAGACGAAGGCAGATAAAAAAGCGGAGCGAAAGAAAGTAAGAATGTCCATCCTCGACATGCTTAAGGAATTCCTTTCAAAGCCTTCTCTTATTTTCACATATTTTGGAATGGCAGGAGTTATTTTTACTACTACGTCCCTACTCATTTGGTTACCAACCTATTTTCACAGGGTGCAGGGAGTTCTGGAAAAGAATGCCGGGATTAAGGCAAGTGCGGTAATGCTTTTTGCTATTATCGGGGCTCCGCTCGGTGGGTATATCACCGATAGATGGAGAAAAAAACAGATAAACGCCCGGCTTTTAGTTCCGACCCTGACATCTTTACTATCAGCCTTTCTTATGTTCCTGGCATTCAGCGTTTTTGACGGGCAAATTCAGTATTTGATTTTACTTTCCATGGGTATTTCTATTACCGCGTTTATCGCAGCAACCGCAGCCGTTACACAAGACGTTGTTCATCCCGGATTGAGAGCTATGTCTTATGCAATTGCTGTCGTTATTCAAAACCTTCTCGGCGCTTCACTTGGGCCAATTGTGATGGGTGCAATCTCTGATGCCACTGATATTCAAACAGCTTTTAAATTTCTTCCTCTTGCGTTGTTAGCCGCTTCATTATTGTTCTTTGCAGGATCATTCTATTATGAAAAGGATCTGAAAAAAGTAGAAAAAGTAGACCTTGAAATAGTAGATTAATAGTAAGTTCCAGGATGGAAGGAACAATTTTTAGTATTCGTTGTTCCGACTTGTCAGGATCTCCTTATTTTTCAAGTTTTGCCCTCAATATACTTGTTTACCTGTTCCGAATTTTAATGTGACACTTACTAATTCCCCCTCGCTGGCTGGTATTTCCACCGAGTGACAACAATTTAAAAAAAATCCCCCCACCTCTCAGCCACAGAAGTTTCCCGTACGTGCTCTCCTTATTTTCTGAAGTGTAAGGAGAAAACTACCTTCACGGCTTTTATAGTTTCAGATTTTGCGACATGAACCCACGAATTTTATCGTCGCAGGCATAAAAAATAAATTGTAAATTGAAGTAAATTCTGATATGAATAAAATAGTAATATCTATATTTTTTCACTTTGTTTTTTTTTTAGAATTTAAATTATCCTAGTTTTACAATCAGGTTATTAATTGAAAGAGTTCAAACATTATTTATATAATTTCCTTTTATTATGCCATTTTGCAACAATTGCGGAAAAGAAGTCATACCTGGAAAGCATTTCTGCATTTATTGCGGAGCAAAAGTAGTGATGCAACAAACTGCTACGAATTGCGAACAGTGCGGAACACCAATTAAAGCCAATGCAAAATTTTGTGCCGTTTGTGGAAAGTCAGTTTCAGACTTTTCAGTTATTCCAGGGAGCGAAATCCAGGACTTAACCAATAAAAAACCTGAAAGTCAGGCCAGTTCAAAAAACCTGAACAGTCCTCCTTTAAAACAGCAGGCCGGAAATGAGCAAACCCAAACAGTAAAACAGCCTAAGGCAACGAAGAAAAAACGAAGCTTTATAGGTTGTTTTTTCAAAACGGTGCTAATTGTTTTTTTAGCGGTAATTGCCTTTATTATAACAATTTACGTTGCAACAGATTGGCTTGATAATACCAATATTGATATTAAAACCAAACACTTTACTTCCGATATTATAACCAATTTGGATAACACGGATGCTGTTGCAGGCAATTTGCAGCAGCACGGGATTCAGGTAGAAATAACAAAAGGGACTTTTGACCAAAATGTAAAAATGGTTTTCAAAGACCCTGAATTTGTTCCACCATATGATAATAAAAGAGCCGGACAGTTGGGTGCTGCTTATGAAATAACAATTGACCAGGAATCAAAAAGGCTTAATAAACCAGTAATTATAACTTTAAAACTCACAGAAAATGAAGTTAAGAGTCTAAAGCATCCGGGAGACTTATGGCTTGGCTATTTTAATGGAAAGCGTTGGGATTATTTTCAGCCATTGGAAGTGAATTTAAAGGACGCATATGTAAAATTCGAAACCTATCATTTCAGCCCTTATGCAAAAGCAGCACCAACCAAAGAAGAGAGGATTGATGACTTTTCTTACAAAGCCGCAGTTAATCAATGGGCTGAAAAAGATAATGATGCACTAACCAGGCAGGCCACACAGCAATTAGTGAACCAGATTCTGAGTAAAAATATGGGTATAGATAACAAGAGCCTGACCCAGGATATTGTTGAAGCAATTATGAAAGAGAATGACTACACCAAGCTTTTAGTGAGTTACAATGATAACAAAATGGATGATTTTGGACAGGATCTTGCAGTATTGGCAGGCAAGAAAATATTCCAGGTAGTTTCAAGCGAAAGTAACGCAAAAGCATTACTAGGTGCGGTAACCGAACATAGTTCCAAGATTGGTGCCGGAATAAAAGTTGGGGTTGCCCTGGCCGAAGGCGATCTTGAAAAAGCAGCCAAAGAACTCTCGATGGAAATATTAAATACATACCCACTAACCAAAATGTTCAAAACTGCTGCAGAAATAACTGAGCGTCAAGTGAACAGATGGCGCGATGAGGAACTGGAAGCCGCTTACCAGGTGTTTATAAACGGAGCTGAAAGCAGCATCCCGTTTTGGGGTTACCAGGTAGAACCTGGGAATTTTGACGAAGTATGGAGTCAGATGCGGGGACTTGAAATTAAAATTCTGGATGATGCAATTAAACGTTATGCTGTCGATAATAATGTAGATGTAAGCCAACTGGGAAAAGCATCACTTGATATGATCAGGAAACAAACAAAAGAAGATCTTCGGCTGGAATTTAGCAAACGGAAAGAACAAGAGTCGAAAATTGAAGCGCTGAAAGAGGAAAACATAAAACTAATAGAGGAATTCGAAGGAGCAAACCTCCTGACCGGAGGCCGTTTCGGATATACGGATAATACATCTTTTGATTTCAGGCTTGAAAGGCTTTTCAGGATCAAGGAAATGATACTGAAAGATACCAAAAGCCGCCTTGGTTTTACAGGAGTTAATGAAGGAGGAATTATTTCCGCTAAAACCGTTGCCGGTTTAATACAATTATGGTACAGTTCTGACAAAGGAAAGGAAAAATATCGCGAGGAATTAATAAAACTTGGATATGGTAATGACACAAAAAAAATGACAGCCATCGAAGGTGGCTCCCTGGAAGGAGCATGGGCTGGTGTTGCCACACAGGAAGAGTTGTGGCTAAAAGGTATTACCGGTTCGCCGATCTTGTTCGTAGTTTATAATGCTGGAGATAAATCCAAACCTGAATACCGGGCGTTAATTTTGGATGTATATGGTTTGGAGGAGAGCAATTCCTGTGTCAGTATTTTCCCTTTGGAAAAAGGTCAATCCTCTGCTTCACAACTTCCGGCTATGCTTTCCGGATTTAGGAATGGGAACTTTTCATATCATCACGAATTTGTTGATGAAGAAGGTGAAAAGTCTTTCTCTGAATGGTCAGCTGTGCATCTTGAAACGCCGTCTGCTTCGCCCAACTTTCCCGAAACGGTAAGCCTTGAGAACCAGGAAAGAGCATATGCTGTGCATTTAAGAAAACACGAAGAATCACTTCTTGAACTCAAAAAAAATCCTAATGCAGGAAGCTTAGCAGCAATACAAGCCATCCATTCCGGTGCACAAGACATGATAAAGGATGCCCGGCTATTCTACAAGTGGGCCCCGGTTTTCCAACGCACAGCAGAAAAATGGTTGAAGGATCGCAATTGGAGCACCAAAACAAAAATTGAAGCAGACCGGAAGGCATTTTCAACCCTGTTGATGCAACAATGAGAGTTGACTAATAATATTAGGAAAAAGAGCAATTGAATATTTGAAGTTAAAATGAAATTGCTCTTTCAATGGTGGCAGAACATTGCTCCTTTTTAACGTTGAAAAATACAACTTAAAATTTCAAAACCAATTGTAATATGAATGACAGTATTCGAAATGGATATTCGCAAAAGATCAATGATCCGGGAATGGCAAAATATGTAAAAAATGCCAACAGTTATTCTGCCATTTTTGCTCTAATACTGGCAATAGCAGCTGTTTCAGGATTTTATATATATGGTGAATCCAGCGATGAAATGGAAAATCCGGAGTCGCTTTATATCGGATTAACGATTGGCAGCATGTTCTTATTGATTGCATTATTCCAGATAATTGGCAGGAATAAAAGTACGACCTGGGATGGGACTATTGTCGATAAAAAAATTATACAAAAACGCCGACACGATAAATATCAGAAGCGTTGGATAGATTACCTGGAATACACGGTGTCCATTAAAGCCGACAACGGGAAGATGCATTTTACGAGCGCTGACGATGACGATACAAAATACAACTACTATAAAATTGGCGACAGGGTAAGGCATCACAAAGGTTTAAATTCCTATGAGAAGCAGAATAAATCAGGTGACAGTATTATCTTTTGTAATGCCTGTGCCTCTCTGAATGATATCAACGAGGATTACTGCTTTAGATGCAATTGTCCATTGCTTAAATAAGATTGGATTTGTTTACGAATATTGTTTAAAAGAGATAGATTTGAAGCTTAAACAAGATAAAAGTGCCGTGTTCCGGGTTCAGGGATGCCTGAGCGAAGGAAGCAGGCAAGTAGGTTTCAGCCGATTCACAACTTAGCTGCATTCAAACAGTATTTTTGAAAACAATAGTACAAAAATAATCGAAGTTGATAACCGAGCACCCGGAACATGGAACACGGAACTTAAGACACAATAAATATATTCCTTCTTCTTTTAAAACAGATCTTTAAGACTTAACCAAAATGACTGAGACTCCAGATAAACTAGAATGGACAATAAGTGTTCCTATATTACGCAATTCAATTATTCTTAAACAATTGGGAATAGCAATCGGGATTCCTTTTGGAATTTTGATTATCTTTCTTATTATCTGGAAAGCGACATACGCTTTAATTCTTATTGCATCATTATTCCTGCTTACCTATCTTTTCATCCGGATTATCTGGGGAGGAAATTATAATGTTGGATTTGAATTAGACAAAACCGGGATTCGAAACTATACATTGGCAAAACAAGCAAAACAAAACCGGGTTGTTAACCTATTGACAATCATAGCAGGATTATTTTCAGGTAATCTAAGCGCGGCAGGAGCTGGTTTTCTGGCACAGTCGAATCAGGACGTATTCATCAGGTGGAGAAATATAAAAAAAGTCAAATATCTTCCTGCCAGTCATACGGTGATGCTACGGGGTGGTTTAACTGAAAATATTGCTGTATTTTGTACGCCTGAGAAATATTTAGATGTAGAAACTTATATTCGTTCTAGTCTCCCTGCGAACATTTCGGAAAAATATAAAAAATCATGATTTTAGCGTAATCTGTAAATAGCCTTTGAAAACAACGAAGACTATAAAAAAATAAACATTAAAATGTCAGAAGCCAACTCAAAGAAAATCTTACCGCGCCTGCTTATTTCACTGCTCGGACTTGCTTTTATTGTATGGGGACTTACAGATATTATGCTGGGTTTATTGGGGGAAAGTACTACTGCAGTGATCACCCATATCCGCAGGGAGGGCGGCGAACGCAACGAAACAATCAGAGGCCGGTATACTTACATAATCAGTTATTCATTTACTTTACCTGATGGTAAAATTATCAGTAGCTATACACGAAAAATTGGCAATTCCGTCTTTCTGAAAGCAGATGGAAAGTCAAAAGTGATAGTGAAATACTTCTCATTTTTTCCATATATCAGCGCTCAGGAACAAGATACCAAACCCGGTACCGGTCAATTGATACTTGTAGCGATAGGATGCTTGTTAATCTTTATTGCTAACAGGTGGATGACAGAACAGACATTAACAGAAGACTAACAAGTTCCGTGTCAAAAGTTGAAGTTATTTACGGATTGTGATACTTATAATTTTTACCGGATTCACAAGGTATTGTTCGCTGTCTTTCTGCTGTTGAATTTTCCGAACAATATCCATTCCTTTTACCACTTTGCCAAACGCAGCAAATCCCTGTTTATCAGGATTTCGTTCGCCGTCATAATCCAATGCAGGCTGATCGCCAATACAAATAAAAAATTCCGAAGAGGCTGTTCCCGGCTCAATACGGGCCATGGACAAAACTCCGTCTTTATGCAAAACGCCCGTTTCTTTGGTAGTTTCATGAGTGATTGGAGTAAACTGGTATTTCTCAATCAGTGAATCTTCATAGAAACCACCCTGGACGACTTCAATCTTAATCTTTTTGTCTGGTTGGTTATCCAGTCTTACAACCCTGTAAAAACTGGCCAGGCCGTTGTTGTATTTTCCTGAATCAACGTACTTCAGAAAATTGCCGGCAGTGACAGGTGCTTTGTCGACAAACAGTTCCGCTTCAATATCCCCAAGTTGAGTTGAAATCAGAACTTGTGGATTATGGTTTTTAGTGCAGCTTATCAGAATAATTACAACGGCAAGGAATAGAAGTTTTTTCATATCAAGTATTTTACGTAAAGATAGGAAAAGAGGTGATTTAACCTTTTTTGGAAGTTTCTATCTTATTTTCAAATATAGAATTGAAAATACCTGCCTCCTCACATCAGAATCGATTTCCATTTTTCGCATCCCATTTCCCTATTTTCTATTTTCAATTTTCAATTTCTCCTCAAACGCAAAAAACCACCTTATCGGTGGCTTTTTCATGTGGTATTGCGTGTTGGACTACTTTACCAAATCAACTATCGCTTTGAAAGCTGATGGGTTGTTCATAGCCAGGTCGGCAAGTACTTTGCGGTCGAGTTCGATGCTACGGGCGTGAAGCTTGCCCATAAATACTGAATACGACATTCCATACTCACGGGTACCTGCGTTGATACGGGTAATCCATAATGCGCGGAAAGTGCGTTTTTTGGTTTTTCTGTCGCGGTATGCATACACGCCACCTTTTTCGTATGCATTTTTGGCAACCGTCCAGACATTTTTGCGCCTACCGAATTGGCCTTTAACCGCTTTTAGGATTTTTTTCCTGCGGGCCCTCGA
The DNA here is from genome assembly GCA_963802185.1 of uncultured Bacteroidales bacterium. Classification (GTDB taxonomy): domain Bacteria; phylum Bacteroidota; class Bacteroidia; order Bacteroidales; family UBA4417; genus UBA4417. The sequence continues at coordinate 465,411 of CAWDHU010000026.1, read as the reverse complement.
GGCGACTGCATTGACTGATCTTGGCATTTTACTTGTTTTTTTTACTTCAGCGACCTACTTGTTAAGCAGATTCTTACGGGGCTGAAAGTAAGGTTAAAAAATTAATTAATTAGCATTGAAGCATATCACGTACCGCTTTCGCATCTGCCTTATCGACAATTGTAGAGTAACCAAGGTTACGTTTACGTTTGGTTGATTTTTTTGTCAGGATGTGACTGTGGTATGCATGCTTCCTTTTCAGCTTGCCGGTACCTGTGAGGGTGAACCTCTTTTTGGCAGCGGATTTACTCTTCATTTTAGGCATGATACTTGATTTATTTATGGTGATTATTAGGTATTTAGACTGTTAGGCTGTTAGGCTTTTAGACTGATAGGCTATTAGGCTTAAACAGCTGCTTTTTTAGGAGCGATGATCATGATCATTCGTTTTCCTTCGAGCAACGGAAGTTTTTCAACTTTTCCATATTCCATCAGTTCCTGGGCAAATTTCAACAGGATAATTTCACCCTGATCCTTATACACAATAGAACGACCGCGAAAAAAGACTTCTACTTTAACCTTAGCGCCTTCCTGGAGGAAACTCAGAGCATGTTTTAATTTAAAATTAAAATCATGATCATCCGTCTGGGGTCCCATCCGGATTTCCTTCACTACAACTTTAGCCGTTTTGGCCTTAATTTCCTTTTGCTTTTTCTTTAGTTCATAAAGAAACTTTTTGTAATCCACAATCCGGCAAACGGGGGGATTAGCAGTAGGGGAAATTTCAACAAGGTCAAGTTCAAGATTTTCGGCTAAAGTGAGAGCTTCTTTGAAATTATAGATGCCAGGTTCAATGTTTTCGCCGACCACCCTAACAACGGGCGACTTAATCTTTTCGTTAATCTTATGCAGCTCTTCTTTATCGCGACGTGGAAATCTGCGATCCTGATGTGAGCCTCCGCTGTAGTTAGTTGTTGCTATGGTTATAACTCCTTCCTGTTGGTTAATAAATATGGTTTACTCTTTCAAAAATATAAATCTTCAATACGTTACTCAAGTTGCTTCCTGGTTTCCTCCACAATATGAGCAATAAAATTGTTCATACTGAATGTTCCCAAATCTCCCTCACCATGTTTACGCACTGAAACCGTGTTATCAGCTTCTTCCTTTTCTCCTACAATAAGCATATACGGGATCTTCATTAATTCAGCATCACGTATTTTCTTACCGGTTTTCTCATTGCGTTCGTCAACGAGGGCGCGAATTTCGGAATTTTCAAGCACTTGTGCAACTTTTTTTGCATATTCAACATATTTCTCGCTGATAGGCAGAACAATAACCTGATCCGGTGTTAGCCAAAGAGGGAAATTACCGGCGGTATGTTCCAGAAGCACAGCTACAAAACGTTCCATAGAACCAAATGGAGCACGATGTATCATTACCGGACGATATTTCTGGTTATCGCTACCGGTATATTCCAGTTCAAAACGCTCAGGCAGGTTATAATCAACCTGTATGGTTCCCAATTGCCATTTACGGCCAAGGGCGTCCTTCACCATAAAGTCCAGCTTAGGTCCGTAGAATGCAGCTTCACCAAGTTCAATTGTCGTGTTTAATCCCTTTTCAGCAGAAGCTTCAATAATAGCACTTTCTGCTTTTTCCCAGTTTTCGTCGCTACCGATATATTTTTCTTTATTATCCGGATCACGCAGCGAAATCTGAGCAGTATAATCCTTAAAATCGAGTATGCGGAAAATGTGCAGAACAATATCGATTACTGCCATAAATTCAGCCTTAAGCTGATCAGGACGGCAAAACAGGTGGGCATCATCCTGTGTAAATCCACGAACCCTTGTAAGACCATGAAGTTCACCACTTTGTTCGTAACGGTAAACGGTACCAAATTCAGCAAACCGGATTGGCAGATCTTTGTATGAACGGGGTTTTGCATTGTAAATTTCGCAGTGGTGAGGGCAGTTCATTGGTTTGAGCATGAATTGCTCCCCCTCTATAGGTGTGTTTATAGGCTGAAAAGAATCTTTGCCGTATTTCTGGAAATGTCCGCTGGTTTTATACAATTCAACATTGCCGATATGTGGTGTAATTACAGGCAAATATCCGGCTTTGCGCTGGAGTCCTTTGAGGAAATTTTCGAGCCTTTCGCGAAGCTGTGCTCCTTTGGGAAGCCATAATGGCAAGCCTTGACCTACTTTTTGCGAAAAAGTGAACAATTCAAGTTCCCTGCCAAGTTTACGGTGGTCTCGCTTCTTTGCTTCTTCAAGTAATACCAGGTATTCTTCGAGTTCCTTCTGTTTTGGAAAGGTTATTCCATAAATCCGGGTTAGCATTTTGCGTTTCTCATCACCACGCCAATAAGCACCTGCAATATTCAAAAGTTTTATAGCTTTGATAGGTGAAGTATCGGGTAAATGAGGTCCACGGCAGAGGTCGGTAAATTGCCCTGTTTCATAAAAGGTAATTTCACCGTCCTGTAAATCAGTGATCAGTTCGATCTTGTACTCATCATTCTTTTGGGTAAAATATTCAAGAGCCTCGGATTTTGAAACCGAACGCCGCAGGTATTGCTGCTTTTGGCGGGCAAGTTCAAGCATTTTAGTTTCTATGCGGGTCAAATCTTCTGGTGTGATTTGTTTTCCCCCAAAATCCATATCGTAATAGAATCCATTTTCGATGTCAGGTCCAATGCCAAATTTTACTCCTGGGTAAAGCAATTCAATAGCTTCAGCCATCAAGTGAGCCGATGAATGCCACATGGCCGATTTTCCTTCCGGATCGTTCCATGTGAGTAATTGAACTCTTGCATCCTGGTCAATAGGACGTGTTGCATCCCATACCTGGCCATCAACCTTAGCAGCTAATACGTTGCGGGCCAGGCCTTCGCTGATGCTAAGTGCAACCTGCATGGCAGTAGTTCCGGCAGGATATTGTCTTACGGAATTATCTGGTAATGTTATGTTTATCATGTAGTTGAGTAATATTCAGAAATAAGAGTGCAAAAGTAGTGAATTTTTGGTTAAGAATTACATGACTGAACTCGTGAATTTTCATACAAAAGGAATGATAAATAATTTCAGAAAGTTATAGAATTTGAAATTTAAAAATTGAAACCTAAAAGACTCAAAAAAGTAAAATAAAGATCTTTTGTACCTTTTGTGGTTCAATAAAATCTCCATAGATCTTCTCAATTTATTAACTTTACAAATTCAAAACCAAGAATCTAAACTCCATTTAATTCATTGAATATGAACACAGAAGATCAAATCATCGAAACGTTAAAACAAAGTGAAAAGCCAATGAATGCCGGACAAATCGCAGAAAAAACCGGCCTTGACAGGAAAGACGTTGATAAAGCAATGACGAAACTAAAAAAAGAAGAAAAAATAATTTCACCGGTACGCTGCTTCTGGACGGCGAAATAATTGCGCTGATGCGACAATGTGTTAATGCGATAATGTGAGATAGCAATAGCCTAGGAAAATAGGATATCGGATTTGAGTCCTTGGGATTTTGATCTTGGAATTTGAGATTTGGGACTTTATTTACTTATGACCTTAAACTCCGTTCTGCGGTTATTGGCCCGTCCTTCAGGAGTATTGTTATTGTCGACAGGCATTGTTTCTCCATATCCATTGAAAGAAAGTCTATCTGCTGATATTCCATTGACAATCAGGTAATCATATACTGCTTTTGCCCTGTTCAGCGAAAGTGTCATATTGTGTGTATCACTACCTTCTGTATCTGTATGTCCTCCTATTTCTATATGTAAAGCTGTATTTTTCGATAGGAAATCAATCAATTTACTCAGTTCGGCTTTCGAATCGGGAAGCAATTCATACTTATCAGTCTCAAAGAAAATATTACGCAATACTACCTTTTCTCCAACCGCAACAGGCTGCATCGGGATATCAAGTTTAACCGGATTTACTGAATCGTGATCGCGACCAATGCTGAAATTCATCGAATAAAAGAGGTAGCCTTTGCACGAAACATTCAATGCATAATCCTTATCAACCGGCAAACTCATCACAAATTCGCCTGTCACCAGGTCAGATGATGAGCTTACTATCACAGTATTACTTTTCATATCAATGAGTTCAAAAGCAGCGGATAAAGGGCTTAATGTGTTTTTATCAAACACCCGGCCATGAACATAGGATGTGGTAGATGGCCTGGATTGGGCTGGCAACTCAAAGCGATAGATATCCGTATTCCCAAAACCATTTTTCCTAACTGCAGAAATAAACGCTTCAGTGCCTTTTGCATTTATGATCAGGTTAATCTCATCAAGCTTGGTATTTAACGGATATCCTAAATTTTCAGGTTTCAGCCAATGACCTTTAGAATCCATTCGTGAAACAAAAAGATCCGCTCCACCCATACCCTCATGTCCAGTTGAAGAAAAGTACAAAGTATGCCCATCCTGATGGATAAAAGGCGCCATTTCATCGGCAGAAGTGTTAATTGTATCTCCCAGGTTAACTGGCAGGCTCCACATGCCATCGGCCTGGCGGATAGTTTTCCAGATATCTGAGCCACCAAACCCTCCTTTTCGGGTTGAAATAAAAAATAAAGTTCGTCCATCGGCTGCCAGACAAGGCTGTGATTCCCATGCTGAAGTATTAATATTTTCTCCCAGATTTTCGGGCTCCGACCAGTTATTTCCTATTTTGTGTGAAGAGTATAAATCGCAGGTACCATAAGAATCGCGTCGGCTGCAGCAAGTAATTATGATTGTCTGACCATCGGGCGAAACACAAAGTGCGCCTTCGTTTCCCGGAGTATTTAAAGGTGCTCCAATTTCGATTGCCGGGCTCCAGTTCAGTTGTCCTGTGGACGAGCGGGCCGAAACTGACCGGTAGAAGCTTTCATCGCTTTTTGGATCTGCGCCTTTTCGCGTAAAAAAAAGCTGACCTTCATCGATACTAACGGCATTTATATATTCATAACCCGAAGAATTAACATTCGGGCCAATATTGACAGGATTATAAGGCACAGGATTTGCCATCATCCTGAGCCTGAAATCACACAAAACCAGGTTATCTGCAGTGCGTTTGAGTTCAGCCTGATTTTTAGGTTTAAATACCAGGTATTTAAGATAGTTTATTTTTGCATCGGTATAGTTTTCCATATCGAAATACAGGTTCGCCAAAATGTAATACGCGGGAGGGAAAATTAATGAGTCAACCTCTATGGCTTTTTTATACGATGCTGCAGCTTTAGGGAAATCCTGCAAATCATAATAAACATCAGCTTTCAGCAACCAGGCTTTTGCAAATTTGGGTTCATCCAGAGTTAGATCATCAAGCTGACGCATTGCACCGGCATAATCACGCCTGTTATACATCTGGGCAGCTTTTTCAAATTGTTTTTCGGCGTGGGTATTGACTGGTTGCTGAGCATAGGAGGTAACATCCATTGCCAGAAAAATTACCAAAACCAATAAAAAACCTGAAAATCTCATAAATCGCCTGTATTGAAATGCTAAAATACGCAACTTCCTCTTAAAAATGGAATTAGCTATTACTTACTTCACTAATACTATGCCACACTTTAAGTCTACTCGAATAGACTTTACAATTTAAGGAATATGCATAAACTTATGCGCCTGGAGCGAAATATGCCAGCGGGGATTTTTCATCACATAATCAATAATATCGGGCAATACATTCTGCATACGGCTCCATTCAGGCTGGAGACAGAGGTAACAATCGGGGCCGACAAGTTTTGCATTTTCTTCGGCCCATTCATAATCTGTATCATCAAAAATGATGACTTTTAGTTCGTTTGCTTTACTGAAAATATCTGGTTTCGGAGGGCTTTTCCTTTTAGGTGAAAGGCATATCCAGTCGAAGGTCCCACTAAAAGGATGCGATCCAGAAGTTTCAAGATGAACCTGGAGTCCTTGTTTATTGAGCTGGTTACACAAATAATCAAGGTTGTACATCAAAGGTTCGCCACCGGTAACAACAACAGTTGCAGCCGGATTACCAATCACGCGATTTACTATTTCATCTGTATTTGTAAGCGGATGAAGTTTGGGATTCCACGATTCTTTAACATCACACCAATAACAGCCTACATCACAACCTCCCACACGCAGAAAATAAGCAGCCTTCCCGGTATGGAATCCTTCACCCTGAATGGTGTAGAAATCTTCCATAAGCGGGAGTAATTTACCGTGTTGAGTTGGATCTGTTTTCAATCTTATAGTTACTAGAAAATGGTTAATAGAAAATGGTGGTGGTAAATAGTTAATTGAAAACAGTTGTTTTTCAAAAATGATTATTAGAAATTGGACGTACCATTTTCTATTTCTCTATTTTCTATTAACTTTTTAAAAAAGCTAAACTTCCTTATTAAACGCTTTAAATGTGTTTACTAAAAGTGATACTATCGTCATTGGTCCGACGCCACCGGGAACAGGAGTTATAAAGGAACATTTCGGAGCAACCTCGTCGAATTTTACATCACCGATGATATGATATCCCTTTTCGCTATTATCCTCCATGCGGTGAATGCCAACATCAATTACAACAGCACCTTCCTTTACCATATCTGCAGTCACGAAATGTGGTTGACCCATAGCAGCAATCAGGATATCAGCAGTTTTAGCAATTTCTTTAAGATTTTTTGTACCTGTATGACACACTGTTACGGTACAATTCCCTGGATTTGCTTTTCGCGAAAGCATTACGCTTATAGGTGTACCGACTATATTGCTTCGACCCAGTACCACGCAATGCTTCCCGCTCGTTTCGATGTTGCTACGTTCGAGCAACTGCATAATCCCGAAAGGAGTTGCCGGCAGATAGGTAGGCTCGCCAAGCATCATGCGCCCGAGGCTTACAGGGTGGAAACCATCCACATCTTTTAGTGGATTGATGTTACTGATTATTTTCTGAACATTGATATGTGCCGGCAAGGGCAATTGAACAATGTATCCGTCAACTTCATCGTCATTATTAATGAAATCGATGATTTCTAAAAGCTTCTTTTCAGAAGTATCAGCATCGAGTCTGTATATGGTGGATGTAAAACCGACTGCCTTGCATGCCCTTTCCTTGCTGTTTACATAGGTTTGGCTGGCAGCATCTTCGCCCACCAAAACAGCTACCAGGTGAGGAGGACGATCGCCTTTATCAATGATAGCAGCACTTTTAGCTGCAAGTTCCTTTTTTATTTCGGAAGCAATTTGTTTGCCGTCGATGATTTGCATGGTTAAGGGAAAAAGTTAATAGTTAATGGAAAATAGAAAATAGTTTAGTTTGTTCAAATTTCAAATGCTACGCGTTTAACGTTCAAATGCTTCATGTTCAAGGTTCGAAGTTAAGCTTTCAACACTTGTTCTCCCTTCTCCCACTTTCCCCATCTCCCCATCTCCCACTCTCAGTGTCACTCAATCTTCCAACCCTCTCACAAACTCTACCTTCTCTTCGCGTTTTTCATCTGCTGTGCCATTTTCTGAGCACCTCCGGTGGTAAGCATTTTCATCATTTTACGGGTGTCGTCAAACTGTTTGATAAGGCGGTTAACTTCCTGAATTTCGTTTCCGCTACCTTGTGCAATACGCTTGCGACGGCTTCCATTAAGAATGGAAGGATTTTCTCTTTCCATAGGTGTCATTGACTGTATGATGGCTTCAATACCTTTAAAAGCATTTTCATCGATATCAACATCCTTAATGGCTTTTCCCATACCAGGGATCATGCTCATCAAATCCTTTACATTACCCATTTTCTTAATCTGCCTGATCTGATCAATAAAATCATTAAAGTTAAACTGATCTTTAGCGAGTTTTTTCTGTAGTTTTCGGGCAGATTCTTCGTCGTATTGTTCCTGTGCACGTTCAACCAGGGAAACAATATCACCCATACCAAGTATACGGTCGGCCATACGTTCGGGGTAGAACATATCGATGGCATCCATCTTTTCGCCAATACCTACAAACTTAATAGGTTTGTTTACAATCGAACGGATTGTAAGTGCAGCCCCACCACGTGTATCACCATCTAGCTTTGTGAGGATAACACCATCAAAATCAAGCCTTTCATTAAATGTTTTAGCCGTATTCACCGCATCCTGACCGGTCATTGAATCAACAACGAAAAGCGTTTCGTGCGGATTTAAAGCTGACTTGAGCGCTGAAATTTCATTCATCATCACCTCGTCAATCGCAAGTCGACCGGCAGTATCAATTATCAGAACATTATGTCCATGGTCTTTGGCATGGCTAAGAGCGTTGCGTGCAATTTTTACGGCATCCTTGTTTTCAGGCTCAGCATATACTTCAACTCCGATCTGCTCACCCAACACTTTTAACTGGTCGATAGCGGCCGGGCGATAGATATCACAGGCTACCAACAGTGGATTTTTTCCTTTTTTAGTATGCAGGTAATTTGCCAGTTTAGCAGAAAAAGTAGTTTTACCACTTCCCTGTAAACCCGACATTAAAATTACGGCAGGACTTCCTTTGAGGTTAATTTCCACTTTCTCGCCACCCATGAGTTCAGCAAGCTCATCGTGAACAATTTTGACCATCAACTGACCAGGAGAAACTGATGTCAATACATTCTGACCCAGTGCCTTAACTTTTACTGTATCGGTAAATTCTTTGGCAACCTTATAGCTAACGTCGGCATCGAGTAATGCCTTTCGTACATCTTTGAGGGTTTCGGCCACATTGATTTCGGTAATATAACCATGGCCTTTAAGTAGTTTAAATGCTCTGTCGAGCCTGTCGCTTAGACTTTCAAACATTGAATTCAGGTATTATTTGGAGATTGATAAATAGCTGCTTAAAGCAGGGGTGCAAAGGTAGTAATTTTTAGCAAATCAGATTACAGCTGATTAAGAAGTAGTACTTTGTCTAAGTTTTTTTATGCAACTTCAATATTTGTACCTTATATAAATTATATTTGCAAGATAAAACCTGGCTTTTGCATTTATATATATCAGGTTAAATGAATTTCAAATGACCAAAAATGCAGTAGACATAAGTTTTTTCCTTTTTCAGTCTAAAAAGAACATTAATCTCGTTAACTAATATCCATTTTATTTCAATAAAAAAAAGTCGTCTATAACATTCAAAACTAATGAGAAAAATCACTACTCTTCTACTCAGTCTACTGGCTGTAACTTTGACTTTTGGTAAATCTGTTACCAAGGAACAAGCGAGCCAGGTGGCAAACAAATACCTCTCAGCTACCTCTCTGAAAGCAAATCGCAGTGTTGCAAATAGTTTCAATAAGTCATACAACGGTATAACAACATATTATGTATTTAACTATACAGGTGGCGGATTTGTAGTTGTTTCAGCAGATGATGCTGCAACTCCAATTTTGGCACAATCCGACGAAGGCTTTATTGAAGAAAATATCACTAACCCCGAAATGCGCTACTGGTTCGAAAATTATAGTAAAGAAATTGCTCAAATTGTAGAAGCAAAATTGGATAACACGGAATCACTTGCTGAATGGAATAATATCCTTAACAATAAAATTAAGTCTCCTTCGGCTGATGTTGGCCCATTACTCACCACTACCTGGGACCAGGGTAGTTATTACAATTTCTATTGTCCTGCTTTTATTGATGGTCCTCTTGGTAAAGCATACACCGGTTGTGTAGCAACTGCAATGTCTCAGATAATAAACTATCATCAATTCCCCGCCAGCGGTGTCGGGTCACATACCTACGTACATCCTTTAGGAACACTAACAGCTGACTATAGTGCTACTAACTACGATTTTGCTTCTATGGGTACTACCGCCAATAGTATGAGTTTTAATGCTATAGCTACATTGATGTTTCATGCAGGTGTTTCGGTAAATATGGGTTATGGAACTCCAGAAGGCTCAGCTGCTTACTCAGGAGATGTTCCCTATGCCCTGACTAATTACTTTAATTATGATAATAAAACCATAGCTATGGCATATATGTCGAATCATACTGCAACTGAGTGGAAAGCAATACTGATGTCAGAACTGGATGCTTCACGTCCGGTATATTATTCAGGAAGCGATCCTGTTGCAGGTGGACATGCCTGGGTTTGTGATGGATACAGGAGTTCCGACGGCAGATTCCATATGAATTGGGGGTGGTCAGGTTCCGGGAATGGATATTATGCTATAGGTGCACTCAGTAGTGGTAATGGCAACTTCAATTCAGGCAACGCAATTATTTATGGTATTCAACCAGGTAATCCAAATTTAATTGTAAGGTTTACTGACCTTGAACCCAATAATTCAGTTCCTTTCGGCCCATCATTCGATATCAAATGTTCCGTTATAGCAGGCACACCAAACTCAGTAAACCTCTATATTGATGACAAGCTGGTTTTCAATACCAGCCAAAAAACAATTACATATCCATGGAGCACAACCGCAGCAGGTATAGGCGTTCATAAATTCCGGGTTGAAGCAATTGCAGGTACTGACACGGTTTACCGGAATGTAAATATTGGGATCAGTGAATGGAAGTCAGAGGCAAGTGGATTTAATGCCACTTCCAGGGGAATAGGATATTTGCATGCTGTTGATTCAAATGTTGTGTGGGGTACAGCTACAGATGGAAGTTCTTACGGCGCTGTAATTCAGGAATTCACCAAAACCATAAATGGAGGTGCTACCTGGACAACAGGGATCATCAACAATTGTGAGGGACTTGTACCTTCTATGATATTTGCAACAAGTAAGGATACTGCTTATGCCCCTATGTTTAAACAAACCGGACTCAAAGCCCAGGGTATTTATGTAACCAAGAATGGTGGCAGTACATGGGCACGCCAGGTAACTGCCTCATTTAAAAATTCAGCTTCATTCCCAAATGTAGTTGGTTTCTTCAATAAAAATGATGGCTTCTGTATGGGTGACCCTATTAATGGAGATTTTGAGATCTATACTACTTCCGACGGAGGCACTAACTGGACTATTGTTCCCGGCACAAATATTGCAGACCCTGCCAGCGGGGAATTTGGAGTAGTGGGTTATTACTCAATAGTGGGAAATAATGCGTGGTTCGGAACTAATGAGGGTCGCGTATACCGAAGTATAGATAAAGGGTTGCATTGGAATGCAAGTGCAACCACATTAGGTAATACTACATATACTGATGTGGAATTCAGGGATGCCCTTCATGGGCTTGCCCAAGATAAAAGCACCTCAGATGGCGTATTTTCGGAAACATCTGATGGTGGAATCACCTGGACTGCTGTTACTTCAACCGGAGATATAGGCATTTCTGATTTCTGTTATGTACCCGGCACTGAGAATACATGGGTGAGCACGGGCATAGGAGCGTCTTACAGTTTTGATGGCGGGCACTCATGGGCACCTTTCCCCGGAACCCAAACTGATCAGTTCCTAGCTGTTGATTTTGTTAATAAAAATTGCGGATGGGCAGGTACATATAATACAGATGCTACTACTAAGGGCATGTATAAATACGCAGGAATTCTGGATCCGGCAAATGCGCTTAATCCGGCTACTAATCTCACTGCTCAGAACGATAATGGCAGTGTTCAGCTTTCATGGTCTGAGCCAGCTACGATTCCACTCAGCTATAATATTTATCGTAACGATACTCTGATTAGCAACACAACTTCGCTGATATACAATGATAGTCCTGTGGCAGCAGGATCGCAAAATTATTGTGTAACTTCTGTATACTCACTCGGCGAATCACCTAAAACCTGCACAACCACCTTTATAACTTTAGGAATTCAGAATACCAGCGAAGTTACATTCAGGATATACCCTAATCCTTCCAGCGATGTTATCAATATTATAACTCCTGTAAAATTCAGCGAAGTACGCATAATCAACAGTTTGGGTAAAGTTGTTTACCGTAACCAAACTAAAGGTACTAACCTGCGTATTCTTACCCAGGGATTTGAACCTGGCATGTATATCCTCCAGATTTATACAGGAACGCAGGTAGTTTCGAAGAAAGTATCAATTATCCGATAAATTGGGATAGGTCATTAAAATTTTAAAGAGCCGGTTTTTATCCGGCTTTTTTTATTTCAATAAGGACTGATTTATTTAACTAAAATTTGCGCCGTTACTTTTGCCTTCTTTAACAAAATGATTAATACAGCTATAAGATGCATACTTACCCCTATTCCATACAAAAACCAATCAAAAGATCGGGGTATAAACAGGGTGGATAGTTTAAACATTTGTTGATCGTACCTGGAAGGATCAGAAGGAGCCATACGCCTGAATTCCATCGTAAAAGTTGCAAAATCTTTCATGTAAGCAATCAGTACAATCAGTGAACCAGTAATTAATAATATCCATACCATATTCGAAAGATGAGTAACAGGCTTCCAACCTTTGAAACCAAGTATAACTATGGCCAGCAGAATCATAGTAAGCGAATTAATAACAGGTGCAATTACAGGTCCGGTCCAAATGCCGGGCAGAAGAAATAAAATGTCGGTTGTGAGAAGTGATGCCGGCCATCCAAGCAGAATCTTCAGGCATAAATAATAAGTAATATCCCAAACTGAAAAAACAACCAGGAACCAGGCAAACCGATGTAACCGCCTCTCTGCAGCTAAAACACTCACTGCCAGTATCATAATAATTGTTGCAGCTTCCCTGTATAATTCAGTAACAGCAAGGCTTGGTGACATTGCTTTTAGTGGGAAATTAAATCCTTCCGGATAATATAATTCCCTGAGGTATACTACTACTGAGGTTTCCAGGTAACCCATGGCAATTGAAAAAAGGAGAATCCATATTGTTTTGGAATAAGGTTTCATATCTGGGATTTTTCATTTATAATACAAATATAATCAAGCCTTTACAAAAACAGAAAATAAAACGTAAACAGTATGATTGTGTTTCGTAATTTTAACATAATTTTCATCTGGTACAACAAATCATATTAGTACCATAATTAAATAGTCTGGACATGATTAAACTGGTGTTGCTGGGAACAGCACTCATTATAAGTATCTGCAGCTCTGCTCAAAAACAGGAATATGTCATTACAGCCCCTGCAGGCAACAAATTCACGCATATCGATAAAAACGGGGAAACCGTTATTCCAAATGGCCGCATCATTACACCGACCGGAAAATGCTTCACTGTAGCACCTCATCCTTATGGGCTGGCGATAAGCAATGATGGTAACATTGCAGTAACCGCAAACTCAGGAATAGTGCCACTGTCCATAACAATTTTACGGAATCTGAATTCAGGAAATCCGGATATTCAACAAATACCACCGGGACCAGCAACAGACAAGGGTGTATTGGCTTCTGTATTTATGGGTCTGGCCATTTCACCTGATAATAAAATGGTATATGTAGCAGGTGGCCAGGAGAATAAGATTTTTATTTTTGATATAGCTACAGGTGATAAAACAGGTACGATCGATTGCAGTTTTAAAGATCAGGATTATGATTATACACATGGCTATATAGGAGATCTAGTACTGAACCACGATGGAAGCAGGTTGTATGCTGTTGATCAGATTGGGTTCCGGATGCTGGTAATTGATCCCATACAAGGAAAGATTTTGTACAATGTTCCGGTTGGACGCTATCCTTTCGGAATTGCTCTTTCGCCTGATGAGAAAACAGCTTATGCAGCCAATGTTGGCATGTATCAATATAGCCTGATAAAAAGTAAAAAGAAAGGCGAATGGAAAAACGGAACAATCGATTTTCCTGCTTATGCTTACGGATCGGATGAAGCAGAAAAAGGAATTTACAATGATACACTTCAGATTCCCGGGCTTGGCCCTGTAAATACGGATGAGTCATTTTCCGTGTGGGCTGTTAGTTTAAAGAAGAATGCGAAACCACGAATAATTTCCAAAATTAAAACCGGAACTCTTGTCGGGCAAATGGTGGAAGGAATTCCGGCTGTAGGAGGTTCGAGCCCTAATTCGATAGTAGCAACCAAACAATATGTTTTTATCAGTAACGGTTCAAACGATAATATCACGGTGCTCGACGCCAGAAAGAAGACTGTAATAAAGCATATTAAACTTTGCCCTGATGAACGGATTGCAAAGCTTCGCGGAATTATTCCTTTTGGTTTGGATGTTTCACTTGATGGCAAAAAACTGTATGTAGCAGAGTCAGGGCTTAATGCAATTGCAGTAATCGATGTTGAAACATTAACTGTTGCAGGTCATATTCCGACAGGTTGGTTTCCGGCTAAAATCAAAGTTTCGCCCGATGGTAATAAAATTATTGTTGCCAATGCCAAAGGATTTGGCAGCGGTCCGAATGGAGGCCGTACTTTCACAATTGGCCCGGAAGGAAGCTATATTGGAAGCCTGATGAAAGGAACCGTCGAAATATTTGATATCCCAGGTGACGCGGAACTTAAAAAACTCACACAGCAGGTGATTGAAAATAATTTTACTTTCGATGAACTTACCTCTGCTAAGTTCGATTGGCGTAAAAACAATCCAGTACCTCTCAGCCCGGCAATGAAAGAATCCCCCATAAAACATATCGTTTTCATTTCGAAAGAAAACCGGACTTACGATGAGATTTTAGGACAATTAAGCAATGCTGAAGGAGATTCGACAATTGCCCGGTATGGCCGAAATGTAACTTTTACCAATAGGGATAAAAGTAGAAAAGTAGAAAATGCAACCGTGGCGCCCAATCATCTGAAACTGGCACAACAATTCAGTTTTAGCGATAACTTTTATGTAGATTCCGACGTATCAGCCGACGGGCATCGATGGCTAACAAATACTTATCCCAACGAATGGGTTGAAGCAACCACACCTGCAAATTACGGAGGTAACCGCGAATATAAGGAGAATTCGAATGCCCCGGGGAACCTGGGGTTTAACGGCGCTTCAGGAGCCATTTACCCGGAGGATTATAACGAAGCAGGTTCCATGTGGGATCACTTGGCAAGGAAAAAAGTTAACTATTACAATTTTGGTTTCAGCGTAATGTTTGAGCCTGCCGACTACAGCGATAAATACAAATATGGCGGCATAAAGCAGGTTGCTAATTTCCCTCTGCCGGCAACTTTATATGATCATACTTCACATTTATATCCAACCTATAATATGGCTATCCCCGACCAGTTCAGGGTCGATATTTTCAAAAAAGAATTTGAAGAAAAATGGGGGCCTGGTAAAGAGACACTACCTCAGATAATCACAGTAATCCTTCCCAACGATCATGGCGCTGGCGAACGACCCGAAGCCGGGTATCCTTTCCGCGAAAGCTATATGGCCGACAACGACCTTGCTGTGGGTCGGATAGTCGAGTTTCTTTCTCATACTCCTTATTGGGAAAGCATGGCTATTGTAATTACAGAGGATGATGCACAAAACGGGGTTGACCACATTGATGCTCACCGCAGTTTGCTGATGGTGATTTCACCGTATTCCAAAAAGAACTATGCAGGCCATACACATTATAGTTTTGGAAGCATTTTTAAAACCTTCTGGAATGTGCTTGGGTTACCTTACTTAAACCAATATGATGCCGGAGCAAGTGATCTTGCCGATATGTTTACCGATATACCTGATTTTGAACCTTATATAGCATTACCTGTTGATTCACGCGTATTTGATCCACAAAAAGCGTTGGATCCTTTTGATGAGAAATTCGACTGGAAACAACTTCTTCAGGGACCTGCAATAGATAATCCTGAGGATATGATTCGGGAAAGTAAGGAGAAGGATGAATGGAGGAATGAGGAGCAAAAGAAGGTAGAGTAAGAGAAGGTGAGCGAGAGATAGGGCGAAAGGGCGAGGGGGAGAAATGGAGAAGGGGCGAGGGAGCGACAGGGCGAAAGTGGCGAAAGTGGCGAAAAGGCGAAGGGTGATCAGTCGAAAGCACAAAATCCTGGAACTAGAAACGTGAAACCCTTCATTTTAGTTACCAGCTGCCACCATTAAAAGCATCGTAGTATTCAGCTGCATCTTGCCCGAAAATATCAACATTCTCACCAACAATCTTATAGGTTGCCTGCTGTCCGGCAATCCGTGAAAAGTGAATTTCATATTCAATTCCATTTTCGTCATTCATCAAAATACTGGCGAGGTTCGAATTTCGTGCGGATAAAAGTTGCTTGCTGCAAAAAGGACAATAAAATTCTAATATTTCACCTTCCAGGACTTCAAACCCGGGGTGCTTGATCACGGAGTAATTGCCTAACTCAGGATGCAGTATTATTAATCCTTGCTTTCCCCAACTGTTTCGCGTCGAAAACACAACATTATCGCCAACATCTAACAGATTAAGGCAATGGGGACATTTGAAATCTGTAGCCATAATTTTAGATTTAACGCTACTAAAATTACAACAATACAGGAGGAATTGCAAGAATATTTTTCCCTGGCATAGTCCAAAAAGCTATCAACATTATCCTGACCAGGCAATCTTGATCTAAACTTCCGAAATAGTGCTTTGAATTTATTCTATACCTGACTTCACCTTAACTTATATCTCACAACTTATATGTTATATCTTAAATCTTATAACTTAAATCTTATAACTTATAAAAATAACCTAATCCAAAAACAAAATCGGTAACCGGATTATTCACATTTAATTCTTTCTGAACCAAATAATATAGGTCAATTTTATGATGCTTCAAAAATTTATATTCCACACCTGCTGCTGTGCGGATCCCTTTGAAAGCATTGATATGTGGATAATTGAGTGGCGAAAAGAGCTCTAGTGAAATGTAAGGAGAATAAGGCTTATCCATATCCAGGTTCATAGTGAGTTTATTTCGCAGGTAATATTCCGGGATACAGCCATCAGAAGCTTTACCAATATCGGAATACTGATCCTGCAAACGAATACGATACTGAAGCTGAAAAGGTTTTAACTTTTTTTCATATTTAACTTCAACATTAAACCTGTGCCTCACACTATAATAGTCCTCAACTTTGTGCTTCTGAGAATACCTGTAACCAACTGCAAACTGAAAGTGTTTGTTGTACTTGTAAGACACTCCTATATCAGTAAGTATCATACCCACTTCGCTTATATTTTCATTAAACCTGACTTCCTCTGAAATACTCGCTGTCATCTTTTTGACAACCTTGAATTCAAAACCGGCAGAAGTCCATAAACCGGCATCTTTCACCTGACCTTTAAGCGGGGAACAATAAAGTAAACCAATAAAGAATGCGATAATAACAAGTGATCGAACCGGATTTAAAGGCATTTTCAATCTATTTTTTCTTGTAGTAATAGATAGTTATAGAAGTGGCATCTTTTAAAAAGTCAAAAGACATAATTGAAAAGCGATGAATATCGAACCCGGTGCGCTTTTTCAGATCCTCCATTAAAAGCTCATGGTTTTCGGGCCTGATTAAATCGATATTTTCATACAGAACAGTTTTGGAATATTCCTGTTTGAAAACTATTGGGTGATCAAGCACAAATATAAAGATGAAAAAAATCGAGTTGAATACCAGGATAGGCAACAGGTTCAAACCGATAGCATTAATTAGCCCAAGAGCGATTGCGATTAAAAGATATGTCATTTCTTTCATCGAAATGCCTTCGGTTCGATATCTTAACATTGAAAAAACGGCAAATAGTCCAAAGGCAGCACCCATTGAAATATTTGTTTTGTTCAGCACAAATGTGATAATGAAAATAATGATGTTAAAAAGGAAAAATGTGAACATGAACTCCTTATGTCTGTAATTCGGAAAATAAATCAGTCCGAAAATAAGCAGCATGGTGGCAATATCGAAACCTATGCCATAGAAGAAACGCTTGTTCAGAACAACAACTTCATTGTCTTTATTCTTTTCGTTTATTGCAGAATGTACTTTGTTATCGCCAGAATTTACTGCCTGGTTGGTGACTGTAGTAGCTGGCTGATTTAACTGCGCTATAGCAGGTGTATACCAGTTGAGCATACCCAGGAAGAAAATGATTGCAAGCAATTGTTTAATGAATTTCATATCCAAGCCTATTAAGTTCAATAATTTTATGTTTGAAATTATTCGTTTTCAACTCTTTGTGAAGAAAGGTTAACCCAACGCAGTATTTACTCATGTAGTTTTGGGATTGCCTTTGCATTTTCATAAGTTCCCTGAAGGGAGATTCAGAATTCTTGTCTTGTTTGACTTCTACTATTACTATATTCTGAATCTTTTTTTCATATCCATTACGCTTGTACCTTAGATTTATATCAAACGTGAGTCGCTCATTGGCTGACTTGTTGACCAGTGTTATCCTGTCAAAATAGACTTGCAGAGATGGTATATAATTTTGGTAATCACCCGGCGTATGCTCACTGATATATTGATTCAGAGTTGAATCCAGGGTGTCAGGAATATTTTCGATTTGTATTCTGTCTTTAATAGTCCGGTTTTTATTGGTTTTCGTTTTTATTTCGAAAAAAGAAATCCCTGAGTTTACATATCTGCGGCAACGCAGTTTAAAACGGTTTCGTTTCCCATTGTGATGCATTTGAAAAAGATGAAAATCAGGCGTATCGAAATAATGAGTTTCATAAGGATGATAAAATTTTCCGCCAATTACAAGTACATTATACTGGGTTGATATTGCTTCAAGATATTCCTGCAACTGATCTTCATGAAGCATATATTTCGTATCAATCCTGTTAAGTAAATGTACATGATCCATCTCTTCCAGACTGATAGGAATAAATTGGGAGAGCATTGTTGAAAGGTTATTCATTACGGAGATTATTGAAAATTTACTGGAGGAATAAATCTAACTGTTAATAGCTTTATTAAACAATTGTAACTTATTGTCTACCTAAATATTTTCATATCTCCAGCTTGTACGGTCTGCTTTTTTTCTTTAATAGTTACTTTTTGAATTACAGGATAAATTCCAGAAACCAAAGTCAGCGTCGAATCCTTAGAATACACATAAATGGTATAGTCACCTGGCCTTAGATATTTGAATTCGAAAATGCCGTCGTAGTTGCTTCTGATTCGTTGGCTATAACTGCGATCTTCGCCATATATCAGGTAAACATCTTCGTCAGCCGCCGGGTATATACCCCTCAGGTTGGTAAACTCCGCATTATAATTATAGGTTATAATTTTACCGTAGATAGTTGAATTCCCCCCATCACCGGATTCTTTCGAACAGGAAAATAAGGTACCGCTTATCAGGATTACTAGCAGAGTAGTTATTGATTTATTCATTTAACACAAATTTAATAAAATAGTAACGCTTCATATCCGGCAAAAGTATATAAAATACATTGATATTTTGATTCCGGTTGGAAAGAAATCTCTTTACGACTAAGGCAGGACATTGATTGAAGCAGGTTTCGTGATACCATACATAAAACAAATCGTGTCTGATTAAACATCAATTATATTTTATGAACATAGAGTTAAACAATCGGCAGGTTCAATTGTTAAAATCATATAGGAAAATCGTTTCCTGTTCAAAATCCTGCAGCATTTCAAGCAATCAGATTATTTTATCAGTCAGTTTTCGCGTTACACATGTTGCAGAATAATAGAATTTACAATCGCTGATTTAATCCCCCCCATGGAATATTCCAATCAATTTGTTGAGGATGTTAAGCCCTCAACAAGCGCACAACTGCCTTTCAATGAGTTCCTTCAGAATTTCAGGAACACCTTAGAAAATGTATTTCATCAAAGGGCTGATATTAACCAGCTGGAAACACAGCGTGGATTGCCACCCTATATAATGCGTGAAATTCTTTCTGCCGATCCGTTTTTAGCTTTTATTCCTGCTGCCTATGGAGGTCGGGGAGCACACGAAAACGAAGGAATTGAAATTGTGTCAGCAGCATCATACGAATCCCTGGCTTTAGGGCTTACTTTTGGTATTAATTGGGGACTTTTTCTTCAACCAGTTAATAAATATGCCAATGAAGAAATTAAGCAAGCCATATTTAAAGGTTTCACTGCCGATAAGAAGATGGGAGGATTAATGATCACCGAACCCGACTTTGGCAGCAATGCATTAAATATGCAAACCTCATACACCGAGAGCGATGACCATTATCATCTGAAAGGCACAAAACACTGGGCAGGTTTAACCGGCACTGCCGATTACTGGCTGCTGACAGCACGCCGTAAATCCCCCGGAGGTGATTTGATGCGAGATATTGATTTTTTTATCAGCGATAATAATAAAAGCGGTCAGAGGATTGAAGTAGAAGAATATTTTGAAAATCTCGGGTTGTATATGATCCCCTATGGCAGGAATAAAATCGATGTCAAAATCCCGCGTTTATACCGCCTCGAACCAAAAACAACGGGAATCTCAATGATGCTCGATACTTTACACCGCAGCAGGCTCGAAATACCTGCAATGGCTATGGGCTTTATAAAACGGATGTTGGATGAAGCAATAAAACATTGTGAAACACGCTTCGTCGGCGCAAAAAGTCTTTTTAATTACGACCAGGTTCAGCAACGCTTAGCCAGCATACAGTCGGCCTATACCATTACCTCAGCCATATGCGCGCATAGCAGTGATAATGCAGGTGTTGAAGTGGACCTGGCACCTCATGGCCTTAAAGCCAACTCCGTGAAAACCGTGGTGACCGACCTGATGCAGGACGCAGCACAACAGTTGTTCCAGTTGGTCGGAGCCAAAGCGTACAAGCAGAATCACATTGCCGGTCGTGCCATTGTGGATAGCCGCCCGTTCCAGATTTTTGAAGGATCGAATGATATGCTTTACTCCCAGGTTTCGGAATCGGTTGTAAAACTAATGAAGCAGGCCAAAGAAAGTAACCTCTTTCAGTTCCTGAAAAACTATTCGCTTACCGGTAAATCGGTTGAGCATATAAAAGAATTGCTGAACTTTAACCTCGACACACAGCTCCCGCAACGAAAGCTTGTTGAACTTGGCAAGGTACTCAGCCGTATTGTTTCCATGGAGATGGTAATTGATCTTGGCCTCAAAGGTTTTAATCCGGAATTAATTGCCAACAGCATCAATATGATGAAGCAGGAACTCAATAACCTGATGACATCCTATTCATTTTCAAATACAACATTGGTGCTGGCTGATTATAGGGAAGACAGTCATTGGAGGAGTTTTGTGAGGAAGTAAGAAGAGCATAAGGTGAGGCACTTACTGAACCACTAACTTTTTTGTCTCAATTCCCGCATTGGTTTGTATTTTAAGCAGGTAAATGCCTTTTTTCAGTGCGCTTATATCCATCTCAAACTTATTCTGATTCTGGAACCTAGCCTGCACCAATTGCTGGCCACTGGTGCTGAAAATACTAATCCTGGTTTCACCGGGAAACGTCCTGTTTGTTGAAATGGTAATTTTATTGGTTGCCGGATCAGGGTAAATTGAAAATCCATCTGCAAGTATGAAATCATTAACAGAAACAGCACTGCAGGCGGCTTCCACTTCAGCAGGGCTGTTGCAACCAGTGGCATTCTCACTAATTTCAATATCACCGGTTGGGCTGGCTAAATAATCACAAATGCTTTTTATTGCGCCGTTATATAACATTGGGTTACGAGTGATATATAAATTTTCAATTGATTCTGAGCTGATATTTTCGATACCTTTTAAACTGGTTAATACTCTATTCTCAGAAACACTAAGAGAACCCCCGATTGATGTAAGATTATCCAGCCCCGTTAAATTGGTCAATCCATCATTTACAGAAACATCAAGAGAACCCCCTATAAATGTAAGATTATACAAACCGGCTAGAGTGGTTAGAGAAGGATTCCCGAAGATTAAAATACCACTACTTATAGAATCCAGATTATCCAGCCCTGTTAAACTGGTCAGAGATTGTTGCCCCAAAATTTGAATGCTACCACCAATAAAAGTCAGGTTATTAAGGCCAGCAAAACTGGTCAGGAACTGATTGTTACCCCAGATACCGTTCATGTCAGCTCCCCCAAAAAATCCAAGATGGAAGCTACCTCCTATTGACGATAAGTTTTCCATTCCTGTAAAGTTGTTAATGTCTGTATAATGAACATCAAAGTCACCCCCGATGCTTTTCAGGTTACCAAGCCCGGAAAAATCATTGATTTTAAGGCAGGAAAGGGAAAAGCCACCTCCAATGGAAGTCAGTTTTTCAAGTCCTGCTAGACTTGTTAAAGCCGGGTAAATGCAGCCGCCCCAAATTGTTTTACCACCTCTGATTGTAAGATCTCCCCCTACAAAAGTGAGATTGCCAAGGCCATTTAAATTTGTCAGGGTGGAAGAGTAATTGATTTCAAGGTTTCCGCTGACAGAGGCAATGTTATTTAAGCCATTCAGATTGGTTAAATCTCCCCCAATAAACACGTCCCCCTTTAGTTCCGTGCAATTCGGGTAATTTTTCTGGAAATTGTCAACATCGGTTTGATTGTTAAAAATATAATTGCCATAAGGCAGGCACGACAATGCGTTGCTGCAACTGTTTGCTACTTCGGGTGGATTATTGCACCCCGGTGCATTCGAGTATATATTGATAACGCCAATGGGACTGACTAAATAATTACAGATGTTCTGTACGTTGCAGGATGAAAGGGTTTGATTATTATAAAGACTGAGTTCGGTTATCGATGCAGCTTCAATATTCTCCAATCCCTCAAGGCTGGTCAACATGGGATTACTCGATATATGTATTACTTTACCTATTGAACTGAGATTTTCAAGAGCCGACAAACTACTCAGTAAGTTATTGCTATAAATAAACACAGATTCTCCTATATTAGTTAAATTCTCTAAACCTGTAAGACTATTTAAATAACAGTTTCTTATGAAGAAATATCCACCAACCGACTTCAGGTTTTCCAATCCATTGAGTGATCGCAAAGAATTGGTTTCCTCTATCTCAAAAGTTCCACCAACCGATACCAGGTTTTCCAGACCTGTTAAATTTGTCAGCGCTGTTTTTCCTGTAATTCTGAAGTCACCACCGATAGATACCAGATTATTCAGTCCATTCAGACTAGTCAATGATGGAGACCAGTACTCAATTAAAAGACAACCTCCGATAGATTGGATAACACTTAAACTGTCGAGGTTCAAAATATTTTCCCCATAAATAGTGACATCTCCTTCAATTTCAGTACATCCCGGATATTTTATCTGAAAACTATCAATTTGGGCTTGCGTGGTAAATGTGATTCCTTCGGGCAGGCAACCCTGGGCACTTGCAATATTTGCTGCAATTACCGCGATCAAAAAAGCTATTAGTTTTTTCATGATTACCTCTTTTTAAAAATTTGAACTCAAAATTGACTTTACGAGCCGTTTGATTTTTACTACGAGAATCACTTGGAAAGTATTGCCTGTTGATGATTATGCATGTACGAGTAAGAGGGATAACTTAGTATTTGATGATTTTTTTAGTAATAACCTGCTTATCTACTTTCAGGCGGCAATAGTATACTCCCGCCGACATACCTGAGGCGTTCCACTGAACCTTTTGCCCGCCTTTTGATTGACGCTCGCTGACCAGGGTTTTAATTTGCTGCCCGAGATGGTTATATATCGCTAAATGAACGGTTGCATCATGCTCCAGCTCATATTCAAGTGTTGTGAAGCTGGAAAAAGGGTTGGGAAATATGCTCAGGAATGAACTTACAGGCAATGTCTCCTCCACCCCATTCACTATTTCATTGATCCGTGATCGCGTAAGCTGATTCACTATGCGTTTCGTAAAACCATTGTAAGTCACATCAAATGCAGCCCCTACAGTGAAGATATTAATACTGTCCGATAAAGCGTGGTGTATTGTAAAGTTAAATTGATCACCGGCAGGTAAGGTCAGATGATATTGATTGCCATAATACCATCCTACATGCGGGTAGAAAATATAATCAAGCCGTGAACTGCAGTTAAAATCAGGCGATTTATTAATCTCGTACTTCACATCGGCACGACCGTCCTGCCATAAATCCGGATTGGCAATACTGATCCTGACGGAAGGCAATATTAATTCCTTTGTGGCAATCAGTATGCTTTTCTCTTCACGCTTTACAAGGTTATTGCCTGAATCATAACAGTTAAAAACCAACAGGGCATCTTTTGTGTCCTGAAGATCGAATGACAATGTATCCAGCAGGTAGGCATTGAATACCTGGCGTTGGTACACCTGTTGATTGTCCAGCATAATTTCGATACGCTTTATGGTATCATTCAGGAAAACTTCAACAGGAACTTTGGCAGGATATATTTCTGATGAACGCGGCTGCGTGATAATTGCCGACTGGTATGCTTTTACGGCGTTCCATACCGGGCGTACCTGTCCATATTTATCTGACAAACCGGTGTAATTCACGAGACCAAACCATTCTTCGGCATGGTCGTCGTGGGTAAATTCATTGCCTCCTTTCCACCAGCCATCGCTGTAGTTAAATATGCAGGAACCGGCAGCGCCGCCATCTACCATTGCCTTATACATATACAAATCTCCTTCCTGTTGCTCACTGAGGCTGTTGCCGCCATACTCCCAATTGCCGGGGCCGGTAGGCGAAACTGACAAACCGTATTCAGTAATGATCAATGGAGCGTCAGTGTGTTTCAGTTGTGACAGGTATTGGATAAAATCCCGGTACCGGTGCAGGTAGTTCACCGTAACAGGGCTGTAGATGTATACATTGTAAGCGCTGAAATCGAATACCCCCGGATCGATATACGTGCCATTGCAGGTATTGGCAATGCTTACAGGCCGGTTGGGATGCAGCGAATGAATGATATCAATCAGTTGTGTCCATAAGGCAACGGTTTTATCGTAACCCGCGCCGGCAATAACTTCGGGCAACGGTTCATTCATGATCAGGTAGGCAATGATGTTGTTGTAGTTTCTGGAATAACTGAGAACATCAGTCACTATTTTTTTTGCCTGTTCAACAAATGCCTGGTCGGCAAAATTCCCGGCAGGATCAATCCAGATGCCCATAATAATCTTTATATCATACTGATGAATCACATCAAGCTCCTGGGCTGTTAACGCACTCCATGTTCGGATAGTGTTAAAACCACCGGCCAGTATTCGTTTCATATCGAAATGTAAAAGATCTGCATCAAAGGTTCTTGCCCAGGGTACCATACCAGGCATTTCCCCTTGAGGATAACCAATTCCCTTTACAAAAAATTTTTGCCCATCGATATAGAAACTTTTGTTTTTCACCTCCACCTGCTGAGCCAATCCGATGAGCGGAAATAGTAGGGCTAACATAAAAAGCCTCAAAAACCGCCAATGCGAAAATTTTGTTTTCATTTCCATATAATGTCGGTTAAAATATTCAGTTGATTGTTCGTATGGATTTTCTAACTTAGTTAGTATACTGCAAATGGGATAAATTTCTGCATCTATTAAGTCCCAAAACCCAAATTCCAGGTCCCAAATTCCAAGAGGTGTTGTTGAGCAGGTCTTGGTTCTTGAAATTTGGGATCTGAGACTTGGGACTTCTATTAAACCGATAATTTATCCCACACATAGTGCGATTATCCATTTTTACCACTTTCTGGATGCAATTTATTCAACAACCAGTTTCTTCCATCCATTTCCTTCCTTTGTTACCACTTTAATTATATACATTCCCGGCTTAAGCTTTGAAATATCCATTGTGTTCTTTACCTGTTTCCCCTGAAATACTTTTTGCCCGGTCTGGTTATAAATTTCCACTTCTTCAATAGCAGTCTTGTCTTTAAGGAAAATCGTCACTATCCGATTTGCAGGATTGGGATACAGGCTGATTGATAATCCATTCGCCAAAATAGGTTCACCAATAGAGACATCGGTTTGTAACTCATCGGCCCCAATTTCAGGTTCTGTACTTGTATAAGGACGTGCATCTCCATCAATATCAAACAGTGGGCAGTTGTAGGTTACACCACCAATTTCCACGGATGATTTGCCTTTATTCAGAAGCAGGCTTCCAAATTTAAGATGGTATCCATCAGGTTCGAATTGCGGGTCAACATTCATATTACCATCGCCCGGCCAAACATTATCGCCCTGCACATCTGAATATCTGACATCCAGGGGGGTGCTTCCTACCTGATAAATAGATGCATCAGTAGGCGCAGTATTACCCCATAGTATTGTATTAATAACGACCGCTTTGGCATCCTCAAGATACAATCCGGCGCCAAAGGTTTCTGCTTCATTCCTGACTATTGTATTGTTGATCAGTACAGATGGTTCGCCGGGATTATTCGCGATAGTGATTCCACCTCCACGGGTGGCTTTATTTTCAATTATTACATTGTTTTGGAATTTTCCCCCGGTATTGTATAAAATCATTCCTCCGCCTGTACAAGTTTCGCCGACATAAGTATTGCTGTCAATAATGTTATTTTCAAAAACAAAATCATTGGCAATAACTTCCATTACCAATACTCCTGCTCCAAATCCCACTTTGCCAGGGGACGACTTTATCGTGTTGTGGGAAATAATATTGTCCGACACAATTCCTGAACAATTTATAATGGCAAGACCTCCGCCATCAGTATCCGTTGAGATATTACTGACAGACACTGCTTTGTTCTCTGTAAACAGGTTACTCCTGATATTTACTTTGATTGGCCCAAAACCACCATAAATGAATGCTCCCCCACCATAAGCTTGCCAGGAGCCATTTGCTTCGTTATAGGATATTTCATTACCAGCCATTATTAAGTTATAACAAAGAAGAGCACCACCGCCATTTACTACATCTCCTGAGCTCAGCCCCTTATTGTTCCTGACCTTGTTATTACGCAGGACAATCCAGGGCATATTTGTAACTTCTCTACCTGAAACTATGCCTCCTCCCATAACCCCACCATTATTGGAAACAGTGTTACCTTCAATATAATTGTTCAATAGCTTAGCGCCTGACGCTAAAATACGTATTCCTCCCCCTATCCTCCAATCAGTAGATTCGATTGTTTCAATTGACCCGGTTCCGCCGGTGATAGTAAATCCGCATAAAACAGAAGTAGTATCTTCAACTGAATTAAAGGTTACCACCGAACCAATATCAGGATTTAGCGGTTGGCTGCCGTTAATAATGGTTTTGGAAATATGGCTGGTGTCTCCATCCTTAATAAATTTACTCCCGACGACAATAGCTTTGCCTTTGAAATTGATATTTTCGTAATACGTATTCTCTGCAACAAGAACAGTATCACCATCGGAAGCAGCATCGATAGCGAGCTGGATTTTAGGATAGTCAGCAGGAACATGGATAAGGGTTGGGCTATATATTTCAACTTTATCAACAAGGGCATAACTGGGAGAGGCACCTCCGGCAACAATGAAGTGATTTTGCAGTCCTGCAACAGCATAAAGACAAAGCGATTGCGTAAGTTTCCCTGACGACCAGGTATTTGTTGAACTATTGTAAATATCTATCTTATTGGAAAAGGTTGACCATGAATTGGTATAAAGATCAAAATGTCCGCCACAGCCAAAAACCGCCTGGTTAGTATTGATTGCGGCAGCAGCCGGATCAGGGAATAATGCCCTGGGTTCAGAAAGTTCAGCCGTTGACCAGGTCCCGTTCGAAACATCGAAAATATCCACCCTGCTGCTTGGTTCATTGCCGGCATTTGTTCCGCCTGCAAATAACACTTTATTACCAAGAGCGACTGCTGCAAGAAAACCCCTCGCCTCCGATAAAGAGTCAATACTCCAGGTTCCTGTCGAAAAATCATAGATATCAATCCTCTTGGTAACTGTGGAAGTTTCTGCCAGATTACCACCTGCAAAAAAAGCACGGTTACCTGCAACTGCTGCACCCATACCTGTCCTGGGAATTGAAAGCTGCTCTACTGACCACAGCCCGGTAGCTACATCATAAATATCAACTACATCAAACGTAGGGCCCGGGCCTGATACATCAACACCTCCTGCAAAAAGCACCTTTTCGCCATTGCTGACTGCCGATAAAAATACCCGTGGAACGCTGAGATGATTAACGGTCCATTGTTTTGTAACTGTATCCCAGATATCAACTTCCGAAAAAAGTGTTACGTCGTTCATATCTATCCCCCCGGCAAAAAACACTTTAGAACCAGCAGCCACACAGGCAGGATGCATTCGTGCTGCTGATAAATTGAGCGGGATATCAGTGTCCCAGGCCTCTCTTTTTACATCATAAACCTGGATAGCTGAAACTGCCTGTCCGGCATTATTCTCACCGCCGGCAATGTAAGCTTTTGTCCCAAGAACAGCAGCACCCATGCGGTCTCTCGGAGCTGATAAGTTGGTGTACGTCCACTGCGATTTTACACTTGGAAGCATCACAAACAGAAGAATAACCGAAATAAGTAACCTTGTTTTCATAATAACTCATTTTTAATGGTTTACAAAACAAAGTTACGGGCAACAAGGGGGGCGAATCAATCCCCATTGTGTAGTATATTCATCTGCTATTCAGATATTTTAAAATAGCTTCGCTCCGTGTACGGACCTGGAGTTTCTCATAAATATTACGGATGTGCGTGCGCACAGTTTCCACGCTGATAAATAACTCTACGGCGATTTCTTTGTAAAAATAACCTTTCACCAAATAACCCAAAATTTCATCTTCTCTTTTAGTCAGTCCATTAGCTGAAGCATAATCCGGCAAAGGATGCTGAAACGATTGCACCACTTTACGTGCAATTTCACCCGACATGGGTGAGCCACCCCGGTACACATCCTGTATGGCCTCGAGTAGTTTGGCCGGCGGGGTCTGTTTCAGCAAATACCCGCTGGCCCCGGCTGAAAGGGAATGAAAAATATCATCGGAATCTTCAAAAACGGTAAGCATAATAAACTGAATGGGAATTTTTTGCTCTTTAAGTGCCACGATGCATTCGATTCCACTAATGCCCGGCAGGTTAATATCCATCAGTGCCACATCCGGCATAACTGCGGGAAGATCAGCCACTGCGTCTTCCCCATTGCCGTACGTTGCAACACACGAAAATCCCGGTGAGCCGTTTAGCAGCATCTGCAGTCCTTCCCTCACCGTTTTATCATCTTCAACTACGGCGATGCGGATGGTTTCCTGATGTGAGTTTTCTGAGTATGACATGAGAATTATCCTTTTTTGAAAAGCTAAATTACAATGAACTTACCAGGAATGGTATCACCAATTAGTAGTAAATTAGCTTGAACGCTATATTCCTTTTATTGCAAAAGTTAGTCCCTGTTTTAATTCACTTTATCCTCACATTTAGGTCAGAAAAAGCCGGAAGACGGAAGACGGAAGACGGAAGTCAGAAGACGGAAGACGGAAGTCAGAAGACGGAAGAAATCTAAATTCAAAACTGCATCTTCCAGGTTATTTTCTCCCTTCGCCCCTCTCCTTGTCGCCCCTCGTCCCTTTCTGAATGTATAACAACAATTTAAAAACAGACTCTCAAAAGATTGGGATATTAATTCATCCGCACAACCATTTCAATCACGGTTCCTTCGCCCGGTTTGGAGTTAACCATGAATTCCCCTTCAATATCTTTCATTCTTTTCTCCATATTAATTAGCCCGTTACCGGGAAATTCGAGGCTGTTGCGATTAAATCCCCGGCCATCATCCTCTATCGAAATAATGAAGCCGTGCTTATTCATTTTCATCGAAACATACACTTTCGTGGCCAATGAATGCTTTACCACATTATGCAGCGATTCCCTAACTACAAGGTACACATTCCTTCGGACTTCAACGCTTAAAGCCCTGTCTGGCAACTTCTCTGGTAAGTCGAAGACGCAGTTAACCGCCGTAGGTTCCAGGTATTCGTACGCGAAACGCCGGAGGTAAGCTACGAGTCCTTCGAGTGTATCATTTTTGGGATTCAGCGCCCAGATAATCTGGCTCATCTCCTCCATCACACTGCGTGAAGTATCGCTTATCTGACCAAGCCATTGGCTGGTTTCGGCAGGATTATCACTCCTGTTTTTTGCCAGCTCACTTAGGATCGAGATACGCGTGAGGCTTGCACCTACATCGTCGTGCATATCCTGCGAAATCCTGGCCCGTTCCCGTTCCAGCATCAGTTGGCGGTCGAGATCTTTCTGATATAAACCTGCTGTATTGAATAAAGCGATAACCCTTTTGGCAATCAGTGAGAGAACGCGGATATCCTGCAATGAATATGTCTTCTCCGACTTCTTCGGCCCGCAAACAAAAAATCCAAAGGTCTGATCTTCTTTCAGTAAAGGAATTATCAATTCACCATGATCCATTTCCGGAACAGATAGTTTTTGATCAAGTTCAGCGGGCGAGAAGATATTGGATTTTTGCAGCCTTTGTTCCAGTTCGTATGTCACTTTGTATTCCTTTTCAACCTGGATTTGATTTGACCCGAGTGAATACACCGGTTCATATACCAGTTCATTTTTCTTAAGGCTGAAAACCAGGGACTTGAAATGAAAAATATCATCCAGGCTTTGTCCAATCCCGGATTTAAGTTCATCAAACCTGTAAATCCCGGCCAGTTTTTCTTCAAAGGTAGCTACCACCGTGGCAGTATCATAGGTTTCCCTGTGGAAGAACCGGTCGATAAGTTGTTGCAGCCTGTCGCGCAGCACCAGGAAGATAATGACCGAAACTGCCAGAGCCAGGAAGCGGGTAATATCAGATCCGCCTT
Organism: uncultured Bacteroidales bacterium; assembly: GCA_963802185.1. Classification (GTDB taxonomy): domain Bacteria; phylum Bacteroidota; class Bacteroidia; order Bacteroidales; family UBA4417; genus UBA4417. Next base: position 434,895 of record CAWDHU010000026.1, on the reverse strand, counting down.
CTGTCAGCTGACTTACGAGAAAGATCAGAAGAAAATAGGTTAATATTATAACCATAGTAGCAACAAGGTATAGCAAGGCTTTCTTAATATAAAGCTCAATATCCCAGATCCTGTATCGGAAAAGGGCTATCAGAAAGCAGATGATCATAATTACTATTGTGATTCCCTGGAAAAAATCATAAAAAACGAACGGATATAAAAAGTTCAGGTGAAGGAGATAATCATAAAAAACTGCGTAAGACATAGGACACGAATATCCAAAAAAAGCCGCGATAATAACCATGCGGATCTGGTTTCGGGCAACGGTATTCTTTATTGTCCGGAACTGGTAAACGGCTATAGCCATTGAGATACAAAAAGTGAAAAGAAACCATGACACATGGATACGGTTAATATTACTTAACAACCTATCATAGAATTCACCGGAAGGATGATAAATACTAAGCATGCCAAAAATTACAAATAATGAAGCAATTAAAAACCCGGTTCCGTATAACAGGACCGGCAACCATCTAAACTTCCGGTAGACCAGGGATGGTTGCGGGAAAAGCATGATAAAATGGATAAGAACCGGGCCGGATAAATAAACGGAATTCCAGAATATTATACTGGCAAAATTTGCAAAAAGATTCGCAAAAGGAAGAAATTCCGCAATATGAAACACTGAATAGGTTTGGGCATAAATGAAAAATAACACTGCAGTCCGGTCCCCTGGTTTTTTATAAAGAACATACAAGCAAGCGCAACTGAAAAGCATCATCAACAAATACTTTATATAGTATAAGGCCGGCGCTTCCTGCATTTTAGAAGTAGGGATGATGGCAGCGGTCAATTCTTCATTATTCCTTACAATTTTGCAAGTAAGTGTGTCTCCTGCCTCCTGAAGGTATAGAGTACAATATAATTGTTCCGCTCCGGAAACCGGAATGGAATCAATGGTAAGGACAATGTCTCCTGTCTTCAGTCCGGCTCTTTGAGCCGGGCCCCAGGCTGACACTTCTGAAATGATACATTTACCTTTTTCAAACTTGTAATCAATATCAACAAATCTCACCTGGTACATGTTTACCAGGTATATAATATTAACTACAATAACAAGGAATACGAGCGCAAAAGCCCATACAGGAATAACACCAATGAAACGTCTGAGCGCGTTCAAGACAGGTGAATTGATTTATTGATGTAAAGATAAGACATAAAAGCGAAAAATGTAAATACGATTAATAGGTGCGAAGGGTTCAAACGATTTTGAATGGTGTTTACTGAATCACTAACTTTTTAGTCTCAATCCCCGCCTTGGTTTGAATTTTAACCAGGTAAATACTTTTTTTTAAGGTACTTACTTCCATATCAAACTTATCCTGATTTTGGAACCTGGCTTGAATCAGTTGTTGACCACTTATGCTGGTAATACTAACCCATGTTTCTCCGGGCAGTATCCTGTTAATTGAAATGGTAATTTTATTTTTGGCGGGTTAGGATAAAGAGTGAATACTGAAGTTGTTGAAACTGGTTCGTTAATAGAAACAAAACCATCTTCATTGGTGGTTTTTAAGATAGTTCCAGCTTCATCCACAACATAAAAAAGAGAGGTTTAATATCCAGGCTAAATTTAAGGGAAAGGATAGCATATTAGCCTGTTTGGACATTATGAAGCGGTATAAGATATATATAACCAAATAATAGGTTAACCTAATCCGGTAGTCTAAGTATTATAAATGGAAAGAGGACCCGTCGGGAAAAATACCAATAAACCGATAGATAAATTCAATCATGGGATTACCTTCGGTGAGCTCGCTGCGCTCGGTTGATATGGTTCGATATGTTTGCCTGGCAAAAGTGATGGTGAACAGGAAGAGGATGGTGAAGGTTGGGAGGGTGCGAACAGCCAGCGGGTATCAGCAGAAAGCGGTGGTGGTGCCGGCTAACGTTACGTGTCCCGGTAGCAGGAACTATCAAGAGCCGGTTTTACGAAACTGGTTAACGGACGATAAGTTTTGTTTCACGATAAAACTATATAGGTGTGATGCAAAAATTGTGACAAGCCTTTTTGCGCATACCCGCTTGCTATATGCCGAATTTTCGTATATATATGGTTTGCAGAATTTTAACTCGGAAAAAATGCAATTAAAATTAGGGTTATTTAAGCTCCCCAGTTTAGACGGTAATTCTCACCCAGGTCAAAAACAAAATCCTTAACCTTGATTACTTTCCCTGCATTCAGACTAATGACGCTTACACCGCTGTTTTGTCCTTCTCGTCCTGTCTTGTTAGTCAGATAAATATTCCAATGTACGAGAATTACATTAGTCCCGGTTAGTGCAAATATTTCTTTTACTGCTATTTGCTGTACATCGAAAAAGATCTTAGGGTATTGGTCAAAGAACTTTCGACACCATTCAGAAACAGCAGGTTTGCCGTTAAAAGTACCACTTGCCCATATTTCTCCCGGATATGTCAATACCCCATCATCATGCCATGCAGACATGAACCCTTCCAGGTCGTGGTTACTTAAAGCCTGAAAAGCTCTGCGCACGGCTTTTCTTGCGATAATTGTTCCGATCATGTTAGTTAGTATTAATTGTATTTGGTTGTTATCTATCTGTTTTTATCAATAAACTACCTCGAAGCAGAGTTTTCGAGGTATTACCTGAAAACTATTTTTCTAGCAGCAAAACTGCGGGGAACTAACCCCAGAGAGATTAGATGATGGAGGTTACAATAATAAAATATAGTAGACCGATTATTTTACGCGTTTGACTATTCTAACAGATACGTTATTGTTTTCAATTGATGTTTCTTTAAACTCATCAGGTGAAACAATTTCGAAAATAAACTTGCTGGATGAATTATTTACATTGGTTAATTCAAGTTTATCGGGCGATGTAAATTCACCAAGATAATGAAAGATATAACCTGCTGATAAAATGACTGAAAGGTCAATTTTATTTATTACTGCATTATATCCCCAAAACCCTGAGCCTTCATAAAACGTCTTTCCATTGGTGACGCCTTTTGTATAAAGACTCAAAATGTTTTTCCCCTTCATATTTGTAAATTGAACAAATTGAGTTGTATCTTTACCAAGAGGTGCTTCCCAATTACCAGCAAATTTATTTAGTAGCTCTGATTGATTCAATCCTTTCGAACTTTCGCCGGAAATATACTTTTCAATGTAAGATTCAACCACATATATTGCTTTCCAGGAGTTATTGAGTTTTTTAAATATAAATAACATAACGGTTGGGTCCTGAAGAACAGCATGACCATCTTTGTAATTTGTTAAAGACGTACAATTTGCTGTATATAAGACTGTTGATTCATCTGGAAATGAATATTTCTCATCAACTATTGTAATCTTTTGATTTAAAAAAGTAGCGAAGACTGGTTTAAAAATATCTACACACTCTTTATAACTAAAAGCCCTTCCATTGTTAATGTAAATAAAATCTGGTGAATCAAGTAATGGCTTCATAGCCATGTCAAAATTCACCTCTTCACATCCTTTAAAAAATGTATTTACTAATTCTTTTACCTGACCTTTGATTTTGTCCTTGTCAGTATCAGAGACAGGATTGCTAGCATTTGTCCCACAGTAAAAAGTTGTGAGAAGCAAAATCAGAAAGAAAAATTTTTTCATTTTGATTTGGGTTTTAGGATTAATAATTCAGATGAAAAAGATGCTTCAACGATAATACGAGAAATTAAAGGATAGCTTTAATGAGTCTTTTATCTTGATGGAGAGAGGGAGTGATAAAAGAAATAAATAGGAACTTTAAATATACGGAATAAATCGATATATAGGTTGAGGATTGCAGAGTTATTTCGAAAAAAATGGATAAAACTTAGCTTTAATGACCCGGAAAGCCACGGATCATTTATTGCCGGTTTAATACTTTGCGCAGTTTTAATAAACCGAATTTGCGTGAAATAATACCGTCGAGCATAAAATCAGGAAGCCATCTTTTCAGCAATGGATAGATAAAGGATGATTTACCAATCCGGATAATGGCTTTCGGTTGTTTTTTTAATAGTTGTTTCACCAGACGCCGGGCAAATTCTTCTGCTGATGTTGCTTCCTCTTGCGAAATCAGGGCCCTTTTATCAATGAAGTCAGTAATTGGAGCATACAAAGAATGGTCTTTAGAGAAAGCAAGGTTTTGGGATGCTGAATTTCCGAAGTTGGACTGTATAGCCCCAGGTTGAACGGTTATCACCCTGATTCCGAAAGGTTTTAACTCCATCCTGAGCGTATCAGACCATGCGTTCATAGCAGCTTTGGAGGCACAATAGGCACCAGCAAAGGCACTTGGCATAACTCCGGAAATACTGCTGATATTAACGACCATTCCCGGTTTATTCACAATCATGGAGGGAACTACGAGTTGTGTCAGTGAGGCAGGACCAACCAGGTTGGTTTGCATCTGTTTGTTCCATATTTCAACCTGCATATCCATCAATGGTCCCATCTGCCCATAGCCCGCATTATTCACCAGGATATCGATTCGTCCTTCGAGAGCTATAATTTTTTCAATACAGTTTTTGCGGGATAAAGCATCGGTGATATCCAGGGGAAGGAAAGAAATTTCCTTGTCCTCTAAGTTTCCGGACTTTTCCGCGTAACGGGATGTTCCGTAAACCTTGAAGCCTTTTTTAATGAATTCTTTGGCTATTGCCATTCCAATACCAGAGGAAGCACCAGTTACTAAAACGATTTGTTTGCTCATACCAGTTGACTAATTAAGTATGACCTATTTATCCTTTGGTTTCCAGAATCTTCTTTTTTTTTGGTTATCAGAAACCCTATTATGAAATATGACTTTACCAAAGTTATGTCAAAAGAATTAGAAATTGATTAAAGATAGTTAAATAATAATTTTATAATTCTTGCACTGATTTTTTTAGGCTAAACAAGAATATCAAAATTGATAAACATTATCTTTTAAGAGTATCGGGAATTATTAATAAAATGGTTATTAGCAAACAAATTTTACCCCTCCGCCTGTCGGCACCTCCCCTTAAATTAAGGGGAGGCCGACTTTAACGAACAGAATTGCAGTCTTTAAAGTTTGCATATTTCAACTCCCTCCCTATTTTTTAGGGAGGGCTGGGGAGGGTACATTTAAAAAAAAAAGATTATTAATCTATCCCGATACTCATTTTATCTTTTTCTACCCCGCAAACTGCAATCCACTCAGATTCCGGTACAATCCATCTTCTACAAGCAGCAGCTCCTCATGCGTTCCCTGCTCAATAATCTGCCCGTTATTTAAAACCAGGATATTATCCGCCTGCCGGATGGTTGAAAGCCTGTGAGCAATTACGATCGAAGTCCGTCCTTTCATCAGCTTTTCCAAAGCATCCTGCACCAGGCGCTCCGATTCGGAATCAAGCGAAGAAGTAGCTTCATCAAGGATCAGTATTTTCGGATCTTTCAGCACAGCACGGGCAATAGCAATCCGCTGCCGCTGACCGCCCGAAAGCTGGGTACCGCGCTCGCCTACAAACGTATCCAATCCTTCGGGAAACTGGCTGATAAATTCCCAGGCATTGGCTTTGCGGGCAGCCTCAATAATCATTTCTTCTGTAGCACCGGTCTTTCCATAAGCTATATTCTCGCGGATGGTTCCTCCAAAAAGAAAAATATCCTGTGGCACTATTGCCATCTGGCTTCGCAAAGCCGAAATAGGAATACTTTGATTATCGCGTTCATCAAACAAGATATGCCCCTGGGTAGGTTCGTACAGCCTGAGTAAAAGCGAAACAAAGGTTGATTTTCCTGCCCCGCTCGGACCAACCAGCGCCACCAATGTGTCTGGTTTTATGGTTACACTGATTTCCTTCAAAACATGTAATTCTGTTCGTGTAGGATAGAAAAAGGAAAGTTTATCAAACCTTATATTTCCATGAAGAACCTGATCAGGCGGCAGCGATGCAATTTCCTCCACCCTCTCGACAGGCTCATTGAAAATTTCGAGCAGGTCTTCGGTAGCTCCTATAAATTTCTGAACCCTGGCAAACACATCAGCCATGCCACCAATAGTTCCTCCAATAAACATGGAGTAAATTACAAATGAGAATAATTCGCCGGTAGCCAGTTCACCAGTCGAAAGCAAGTGTGCTCCTTTCCAAATGACCGCCACCATGGCACCAAAAAGCCCAAGTATGGTAAACGATGAAAACGCGCCGCGAAGCTTTCCGTTTTTAATCCCGGTTTCTGCAATATCAATAGTTTTCTTTTTATAGCGCAACATTTCGAAAAACTCGTTGGTAAAAGCTTTTACACTTTGTATTCCCTGCAAAGTTTCTTCGACAATGGTGTTTGAATCGGCCACCTGTTTTTGAGCAAGCTTGCTGAGTTTACGGATATACCGACCGAAAAGCACCACCAGTATCATAATTACAGGTAATATCATAAGCATGAAGAGTGTCAGTTTTAGTGATGTTATCATCATAAGACTAACACCTCCAACAATAATGATGATCTGACGCAGAAATTCAGCCAGGGTGCTGGTAAGCGCATCCTGCAATAGGGTAATATCCGACGAAATACGGCTGTTCAACTCCCCTACCCTGCGAAACTGAAAAAATTTCATGGGCAAGCGGATCAGATGATTAAAGGTATGTTGACGAAGATCAGCTAAAGTTTTTTCAGCCACTCGCACAAAAAGGAAAATCCTGAAATATGAAAATACAGACTGCCCTACCAAAACTGCAATAAGAATCAGGGCAATCCGGTTTATTTCCTGGGCCAGTTTTCCCTGGTTTCCGAGATCAACCAACTCACCTAATAATTTTGGAAAAATCAGGCTGGCACTACTCGAACCCAGAAGGAAAAGCAATCCGAGTCCATATTCGTATTTGTAAGGTTTTATATAACTGTAAAGCTTGAAAAGCTTCCGTAAACCGGGTAAGGTAATTTTTTGTTTGGGTACTTCGGAATCCATGTGTGAATGATATTTATACTCGGGCAAATGTACAAATCATAGAACAGTTATCAGGATGCATTAGTTCATAATGAAACTTAAGCGTTAACCCTAATGATAGAATACAGATACCAATTACAGAACAGACTTTCTCGTATTTTCAATCCATTCATTTAAGTATTCGATTTTGATTAAGTTTTTATTACCTGAGCAGGAAGGAAAATCATTATAGTTGAAAGATAGAAGCTTTTCAGAATTATTAATAGCATTTCGTAATAGCAAAAAACCCGGTATATTAACACCGGGTAATGGTAAAAATAAAAACTTTGGGTAATTTATTGATCAATTTATTCGTGATCAGAACAATATACCTATACGTGTTAAGAAATTAATTATTTACAACTTTAATTTCCACTCTACGATTATTCGCTCTTCCCTGGCTCGTGTTATTCGTATCTATAGGTTTAGTTTCTCCATATCCTGTTGCAGTTATATTAGCAGCATCTATACCATTGGAAATGAAATAATCTCTAACCGTATTAGCTCTATTTTCTGACAATTTTTGATTATAACTAGCTGGTCCAGAGCTATCAGTATGGCCTTCAATACTAAATTTAACGGAACTATTTTCTTTCATAATAGCTACAATACTCAGTAATTTAGCATAAGAATCATCTCTGAGACTAGATTTATTAAAGTTAAATAATATAGTTCCCGCAAAATCGCCTATTTGTTTTTCAGCCACAGCAGGAATTATTTCCGGACAACCATTATTAGCAGCAGTTCCAACTTCAGTTGGACATTTATCATCTTTATCTAGAACACCATCTCCATCTGTATCAGGACAACCCCTATTGATTTTAGTTCCTTTATCATTAGGACATAAGTCATCTTTATCAGCAATCCCATCACCATCTGCATCAGGACAGCCATTAAAGATAGCTAGTCCAGCTACATCTGGACAAGCATCATCTTTATCAGCAATACCATCACCATCTGTGTCAGGACATCCATTTAAGGCAGCTAAACCAGCTATATCAGGACAAGCATCATCTTTATCAGCAATCCCATCACCATCTGTGTCAGGACATCCATTTAAGGCAGCTAAACCCGCTATATTAGGACAAGAATCATTTTTGTCATAAATACCGTCACCATCTGTGTCTTTTCCTCCAAACTTGAAAACTAAGCCTATAGAATGTTGCCAATGATTGTTATGTAAAGGGAAATCGACAAATACATGTTTTCCAACAGTTTGAAAATTTAAACCGAGCTTTTCATTAAACCAGATATTAAATCCAGCACCATAGTTAAGAGTACCAGTTCCTTGACTATCAACCCAATTATATCCTCCGCCAAGGAGCAAATATGGGTCAAAAAAACCTGTTTGACCAAAAATGTTGTTTAAATCATATTTAAAATTACCATCTAAAGCCACATAAGAAAGTTCTGCAACATCCATTCCGGCATTTTTAGTAATTTTATTTATAGAAGCAGCCAATTCAATTGAAAATCCTTTAACAATATATTTCCCGACATTTATTTTTGAAATGAATGGGATGTAATTCCATTCATTGATTTTAAATAAATATTTCTTATTATCCGGATTATTAACAAAGTTTGTTCCAAGTCCAATTATCCATTTCTTATTAGCGTCCTGTGCGTGTAAATTCGATGCACCAATAATCATCAAGCCAATAATAAATAAAGTGATTTTTTTCATTTTCTATTAATCTAAAAATTGAAGCAGTAAAAATAAAGTGGATTTTTAACATAACAAGCACAAATCCGATAAACCTTATTAAAATATCCAGAAACCTTATAATTATTGGCTAAGTTCTAGTTAAAGAAGCAAAACATTTATGCTTGTCTTTTTGAAAACAAAAGCCGAGATTAAGAAGCAATTCCTGGAATTATGCAGGAAATTTTTCAGGAACTATAACAACCTTCTGTATTTGGCTTAGAATAAAACTAGCATCATATTGTGCTGACAGCTTATGCAGAATGCTGTAAACATTTGAACTTAGTAAATAATTCTTATTGTGAACCCGGATTCATCACCGTTCCAATAAACAAAATAGTTCCTGTAGATTTTTCCTGGATAAAGTAAATAAATGGCCTGTCAATCGTAAAATAATAAGGTTGATCAGGTCCAACCGAAGTTACTCCAACTTCAACTGCTGTTACCGCTGCCGCTTCAGTACCTTCTTCGTCGGTGGCAATGTATGTTTTATGAAGAACCCGCGAAATATACAATCCACCATCTGAATTAATACGGGTAAAATCAGCATTGTTCGGATCGAAAGCCACACCCATTCCCATGTCGGAAAGGATAGGTTTCATTTGTTTCTCCTCATATTCATATTTGAATTTAGGTAATTGTAGCTGAACATCTCTGTTGAGAAACAAAGCACTCCATGAATTCCAGTTTTCCTGCGAAAGAAGTGGTATAATATCGTTAACGTTTTTACCGGCCTCCGGCAGAATAACAGTCATGGTGAAATTTCCCTGGTTGTATGGAAGTTCTATAGCTTCAAAACCTGAACCATTGAAATAAGGAAGCGTTTCGTGTTGACTCATTGCAGGAGCCTGAACTTCAGTTCCATCCGAAAGATAAAACGGTTTTTGAAGCGTTTTTGCCTTGTCAAACTGGAATCTCCATAGTCCCTTAAAATACACAGCATTAACAAGATACATAACGGCTTCTCCTGGGATTTGATCAATGATTTTTGGTATTAGTTTATTGGTTTTTTCGTTAACCCAATTATTTATTGTGTTAACCGCTGTGGGACCCGAAAAATCCAACGGCGTGACACTTGCATTAAAATACTGCTGGTTAGCCAATACAAAAGGCTGCTCAACGCTAAAAGTATTATGGTACCATATCGAATTGGCAATCTGAAGCTTAACCTTTGGATCGAGACCCGCAAATATTTCTATAATATATTTATATGATTCGTTGATCTCGGTATCCGACATCCCTGCAAAGCCAAGTGTATTGGTCATAGCTTCGAGTGTGCTGCCCGCTGCGCCGTTTCGGGTCATGCCCAAAGCCATGCTCACACTGAGTGGCGAAACCATCATGTTTGCATCACTTCCTGAAATTCCATTGACTTTTTTGAAAAATTCAAACCCAAAAGCATTGCTGGTATTGATCAGCTGTTTCTGTTTTTCAGTGAGATTTACCTGCTTGAATTCACCAGGAGTATCAGTTTTCTCCTTACTGCATGAGATAGTAAGAAATGAAAAGGTCAAAATCAGCATTGAAAATAAAATCGTCCTCATAATTCACTTGTATTTTATAATCTATAAAGGGATGAAAGGTGAAGAAATAGTTGTATGACAGAAATTCTTTGATTAAGATTTTCTTTTGAAAATTCAGATTTAATAAGGGGTTAGACCTTCAATTCTGTAATAGTAAATTCCGGATTATCTACATCCTTTCCGGTACTTCAATCCCCAGCATCCACAACGCATTGGCAATTACTTTAGCTGTAAACTGCGACAAACTTAACCTCAGTCCCCGATTCATCAGGTTATCCTCTTTAAGTATCGTGAGTTCATGATAAAAGCGGTTGTACTCCGATGCCAGCTCAAAAGCATAATTGGCAATAACAGCAGGACTATGCATATCTGCAGCCTGAGAAACTATGGCAGGGAAATCATGAAGTTTCTTTAATAGTTCTTTTTCCCCCTTAAGTAGTTCAACTGATGTATTTTCCTTAAATGAAACTTCAAAACCAGCTTCATTTGCTTTGCGCAGCACTGACTTAATCCGTGCATAGGTATATTGAATAAACGGCCCTGTATTTCCATTAAAATCAACAGATTCAGCCGGATTGAACAGCATATTTTTCTTCGGATCCACTTTGAGCATAAAATATTTCAACGCGCCTAGTCCGATAGTTCGATAGAGATTCCTGGCTTCGTCATTATCAAAAGCCTCAATTTTACCAAGTTCGCGTGCCATGGTTTCAGCAGTATCGAACATTTCCTGCATCAGGTCGTCAGCATCCACAACGGTACCTTCGCGCGATTTCATTTTTCCTGCAGGAAGTTCAACCATGCCGTAGGAAAGGTGATAAATGGAATCAGCCCAGGCACAACCAAGGTGTTTCAGAACCACTTTCAATACATTAAAATGGTATTCCTGCTCATTACCAACAACATAAATAAGCTGTTCCGGGTTATATTCGTCATACCGCTGCTGGGCCGTGCCCAAATCCTGCGTCATATATACTGAAGTGCCATCGCATCGAAGCAGGAGTTTTTCGTCCATCCCTTCCGCACTCAGGTCAATCCAAACTGATCCATCTTCACGACGAATATATACACCCTGCTGAACACCTTTCTCAACTAACTCTTTTCCGAGCAGGTAAGTCTGCGACTCGTAATAGGTTCTATCAAATTCGATTCCGAGTGTCTGATAGGTTTTGGCAAAACCATCGTAAACCCAGCCGTTCATCATTTTCCAGAGGTTGATTACTTCTTCGTCGCCGGCTTCCCACTTCTGCAGGATTTGCTGCGCTTCGAGAATTAAAGGCGCTTTTTTGGAAGCTTCTTCCGCATTCATGCCTTCAGCAACTAAAACAGCAATTTGTTCTTTAAAATGCTTATCGAAAACAACATAATATTTCCCAACCAGGTGGTCGCCTTTCAGTCCGCTGCTTTGAGGTGTTTCACCATTTCCCCATCGTTGCCAGGCCAGCATGCTTTTACAGATATGTATTCCACGGTCGTTTACCAGGTTTACCTTAACAACGTTATGACCGGCTGCCTGCAATATCCGCGAAAGCGAAAACCCTAAAAGGTTATTACGGATATGCCCTAAATGCAAAGGCTTATTAGTGTTTGGAGATGAATATTCAACTACCACAGGCTGATTATTCCCGGTATTTTGAAATCCAAAATTCTCAACTTCGTAATTTCCTGAAAGAAATGAAAGCCAGTATTCCTTATTGATAGAGAGATTAAGAAAACCTTTTATCACATTATAATTTTCAACTTCTGTCAAGTTAGCCTGTAAGTAACCGCCAATTTCTGCAGCAGTAGCTTCAGGCGACTTACGCGAAACTTTTGTAAATGGAAACACAACCAGTGTAATATCACCTTCAAATTCTTTGCGTGTATTCTGTAATTGAATCTGTGAAGCGCTTGCTTCAAATTGGTACAAGTTCTTAACGGCTTCAGTAACTTTATCAGTCAATATCTTCTCTATCATCAGGAAATAAAATTAAGATTGCAAAAGTACGTTTTTTAGGTGGAATACGGATTTATTTCTAGCTTGTTTATAATTTATATCCCCCCGGAAACCTCACTGGCATTGAATTATAAAAATTTAAAAATCTATAAACCAGCTGTATCAATATATTCGAAAATTATAAATTCTATAAATGAGCATTGACAAGGGCTTAAGAAGTTATTAAAAAATTTTGCCAGCAAGTTTAAACCTTTATCTTTGCAGCCATCATCAGTATTTTAACTATCATAAAACATACTGTTAAACTTTAAACAATCCTTTATGCAACGTAATGTAATTATTATCGGAGCTGCAGGGCGCGACTTTCACAATTTCAACACATTTTTCAGAGGAAAAGCTGAATACAATGTAGTTGCTTTTACTGCAGCCCAGATTCCTGACATTGATGGCCGTAAGTATCCTAAAGAACTGGCTGGTGCTGATCTTTATCCAAATGGAATTCCCATTTATGCTGAGCAAGATCTGCCAAAACTGATTAAAGATTTAAATGTGGTTGATTGTGTTTTCGCTTACAGCGATGTTCCATATCCACGCGTTATGAACGTAAGTGCACTGGTGAATGCTTGTGGAGCTAACTTTATTTTGCTTGGTCCTGGTGAAACCATGATCAAGAGTACAAAACCTGTTATCGCTGTGGGAGCTACCCGGACCGGTTGTGGAAAAAGCCAGACATCACGTCGCATTGTTGAATTACTGATGGCAAAAGGGCTGAAAGTGGTTGCAGTGCGTCACCCAATGCCTTACGGAGATTTAAATGCTCAAAAAGTTCAACGGTTTGCAACAGTTGAAGATTTGAAGAAACACAAATGCACCATCGAAGAAATGGAAGAATACGAACCACATGTAGTCCGTGGTAATGTTATTTATGCAGGTGTTGATTATGAAGCAATCCTTCGTGCAGCTGAAGTTGATCCTGATGGGTGTGACATAATATTATGGGATGGTGGAAATAATGACTTCCCGTTCTACAAACCTGATCTCACTGTTGGAGTTGCCGATCCTCACCGCCCTGGAGCTGAAGTAGGCTACTATCCCGGCGAAGTTGTTGCACGCATATCAGATGTTATCGTTATCAATAAGATAGATACTGCTGATATGGCGAACATTCAGATCGTTCGTGATAATATCGCTAAGATTAATCCTAATGCAATTGTTATTGACGGAGCCTCACCGGTTACAGTTGACAAACCTGAACTGATCCGTGGCAAGCGCGTATTGGTTGTTGAAGACGGACCAACACTTACACACGGTGAAATGAAAATCGGAGCCGGTACAGTTGCAGCACAAAAATTCGGAGCTGCCGTACTGGTTGACCCAAGGCCTTACGCTGTTGGCAAACTAGCTGAGACTTTCCGTATTTATCCAAATATTGGTACCTTGCTTCCAGCTATGGGTTATGGCGAAGAACAAACCCGCGACCTCGAGAAAACAATTGCAAACACTCCTTGCGATGCTGTGGTTATAGCTACTCCAATCGATCTTAACCGCATTGTTAAAATCAACAAGCCTTGCGTTAAGGTAGGTTACGACCTCCAGGAAATCGGGAAACCCGACCTGGCAGGTATCCTCGACGAATTTGTTAAGAAACACAATCTCGTTAAATAATATAATTTCTGAAAAGCGGCCTTCAACGGCCGCTTTTTTTATGATTAAGTATTAACAATTGTATCCTCCCTACAAATGATATTTTGTACTTTTAGACCCTAAAAAAATATGCACACGATGAAAGATAAAAACCTGGTTTCCATCACCGATTTCAACAAAGAAGAATACCTGCGGATATTGGAAATCGCAGCCGACTTCGAGAAAAACCCAAACCAGAAATTATTAAACGATCATGTCGTTGCCTCACTTTTCTTTGAACCTTCAACCCGCACACGTCTGAGTTTTGAGACAGCAGCCAACCGTTTGGGTGCCCGGGTGGTCGGGTTCAGCGACAGTGGATCCACAAGCGTCAAAAAAGGAGAAACACTTAAGGATACCATTATTATGGTAAGCGGTTATGCCGATATTATTGTAATGCGTCATCCGCGTGAAGGTGCCGCCCGCTGGGCCAGTGAAGTTTCGTCAGTTCCGGTAATCAATGCCGGTGATGGTGCTAATCAGCACCCCACACAGTGTCTGCTCGATATGTACAGCATCATGCAAACGCAGGGAACACTTGATAACCTGAGTATTGCTTTTGTAGGTGATCTCAAATACGGACGAACAGTTCATTCGCTTGTTCAGGCAATGAGTAATTTTAACGCTACATTTCATCTGGTTTCACCTGAAGACCTAAAGCTACCCAGTTCTGTAAAGATGACAATTAAGAACAATAATCTCTCCTATCATCAATATACTGAACTCAGCGATATAATACCGCTTGCCGATATCATTTATATGACACGTATCCAACAGGAACGCTTCCGCGATCCGCTTGAATACGAAAAAGTCAAGAACTCCTATGTACTTAACAAAGCCATGTTACACAATTGTAAGCCTAATATGAAAATATTACATCCATTACCACGTGTAAACGAAATCAGCGAAGATGTGGATGAAACACCGCAGGCGTTCTATTTCAAACAGGCTGAAAATGGTGTTTATGTCCGTCAGGCTTTACTTGCAGCCATTGCAGGTGTCAAATAAATGATGTTAGAAACCAAGATAATATTTTTCAAAAAATGAATAAAGATCAACGTCATCTGAATGTTACAGCCATTGAAAACGGAACTGTAATCGACCATATTCCAGCCAACAATGTATTCAAGGTGTTGCATATCCTGAATCTTGAAAACAATAAAAACCAGGTTCTTTTTGGCGATAACCTCGACAGCCGTAAATTCGGTAAAAAAGGCATTGTTAAGGTTAGCAATACTTATTTTGATGCAAACGAAATCAATAAAATAGCATTGGTAGCACCTACTGCTACTTTTATTGAAATCAAAAACTTTGAAGTTGTGACAAAAAAGCAGGTTGAAGTTCCTGATCAGATACAAAGAATTGTAAAATGTGTCAATCCAAACTGCATCACCAATATCGAGAGCGTCCCAAGCCGGTTTACCGTTGTAGATAAAGAACAAATGAGACTTCTGTGCCATTATTGTGAAAAAATTACAGGAAAAAACAATATTGTTTTTGTGTAATCCATAATAGTGCATACCATTTCGTGCTGGTTCTTTATAAAAATATAGAAATTCAGCATATTAACCAATACTAAAAAAATAAAATCTGTGAAAAAAACCATCCTGCTTATTTCTTTAAGCATCTGGGGAACAACAACTTTTGCACAAGCTCCTGCTAAAGATAAGGGCACTTTTAAAAGCTACGAACCCGGATACTTTCAAAATTCTATTCTGAAAGGTATTGAAGAATTTGAATCCCAAAAGATTGCACCTAAACAATCCAGATCATTCAAAGTTGACCCGTCAACATTCACCATTCCAGCAACAAAGGATGATTTTAAATACTACTGGCATAACACTCCTGTTTCACAAGGCAATACCAATACCTGTTGGTCGTTTTCAACAACATCATATCTGGAATCAGAAGTTTATCGCACAACCGGACAGGAAGTTCGTCTTTCTGAAATTTATACAGTTTACTATGAATATCTGGAGCGTGCAGAAAACTGGGTAAAAACCCGTGGAAATATGTATTTTGGAGAAGGTTCCGAAGGAAATGCAGTTACCAAAATATGGCGTAAATATGGCATTGTTCCACTCGAAGCCTACAGTGGTTTAAAACCCGGTCAAACATTTCACAACCATTCAAAAATGTTCGACGAACTGAAAAGTTATGCTGATTTTGTTAAAAAAAATAATATCTGGGACGAAGCTGCCATAATTACTAATTTCAGGAGCATTATGAATTACTACATCGGTGAACCTCCAACAAAAGTTACTGTCAACGGAAAAGTAATGTCTCCTCAGGAATACATGACTAATATCCTGAAAATCAATCCAAACGACTATTGCGATGTGCTTTCGTATATGCAAAAACCGTATTGGAAACAAGTTGAATACCAAGTTCCAGATAACTGGTGGCACGATTCGGATTATTATAATATTCCTCTCGACGATTTTATGAGTGTAATCAAGAAATCCATTAAGGCAGGTTACACCCTTGCAATTGGGGGTGATGTTTCCGAGGCCGGATTCCTGGCACGCGAAGCCAATGCAGCAGTGATTCCAACTTTTGATATTCCATCAGCTTACATTGATGAAAATGCCCGCCAGTTCCGTTTCAGTAACGAAACCACTACCGACGACCATGGAATGCACATAGTTGGATATATGGAAAAAGACGGAGTAACATGGTTCCTTGTAAAAGATTCAGGCTCCGGAAGCCGCACAGGTGGAATCGAAAACAATAAAAACTTCGGATACTACTTCTTTCATGAAGACTATGTAAAGCTCAAAATGATGGATTTCATGGTTCATAAGGATATGATGAAAGATTTGTTGACTAAGTTCAATTAGATATTCAGATATTGGAGAAGGATTTTAACAGAACAGGATATTTCGCGTCCTTTGCGTTACCTTTGCGTCTTCGCGTTAAAAAAAAGAAAACACATTATCCTTTAAAATTTAGGTACTACGTATTCCAATAACCTTATATTATGCCCCAGCAACACTCCCGCATAACACACGAAGCCGAACCTAACGAAGGCTATATCCGAAAACTGATTGCCGAAGGAGAGCATCAACAGCTTGATTTTAAATTCGGGATCAACGATTCGCGCAAAATAGCACGGACATTGGCAGCCTTTGCAAATACTGACGGAGGAAGGCTGCTGATTGGTGTAAAAGATAACGGCTCCATCGCCGGCGTTCGCTCCGAGGAAGAATTCTATATGGTTCAGGCTGCTTCGGAAATGTATACCAAACCAGTTGTCCCATTTGAAGTTAAAGAATGGACCGTCAATCAGAAACGTGTGCTCGAAATATTAGTTCCTGCCATCAAAGGCATACTTCATGCAGCGCCGGTAGAAAAGGAAAATTACCTCATCTATATTCGCGTTAAAGATGAAAATTATCCGGTAAACAGTGTATGGCTAAAGGCGTATAAGTGGAAAAACCTAAAAACCGGTACATTTATCAGGTTTACTGAAAGCGAGAAATTCCTGCTCACTTACCTCGAAACAGAAGCTACAATTACCCAGTCGAAATATTGCAAACTGGCTAAAATCAACAGTAAAACAGCTGAAAATATTATTGCCGGATTTGTTGCAATAGGCATGATCAGCATAGTATTTACCAAACACGGAGTCGTATATAAACTGAGCGATAAATATACAAATCTCAGTCCCGAGCAGCGTTTAAAAGAAATCACTTCTCACGTTTCGAAATAGATTTAGACTATCTTCAGATTTACATTTGAAGATTGCTTCCTCCAGGATAATTCAATTATCACCTCGCCTTGTCAACCCTCACCCTTCCAATTGTTTAATAAAATAATTTTATTCAGCATCTGAACATGATCGCAATTATCTCACCGTCAAAATCACTAAATTTCGAAAACGATGCTCCGTTTGAAATCAGCACTTCACCTCTTTTCTTGAAAGATGCGGATTACCTGGCAGGCAGGTTGCGCAAGCTTAAATCAACGGAACTTGGTGCTTTGCTGGATATTTCACCTAAATTAGCACAACTAAATGCCGAGCGATATGCTTCATGGAAGTCTGCCACACAAAAACAAGCCATTTTTGCTTACAATGGTGATGTTTATGATGGACTGGATGCATATTCACTTTCAACCGGGGAAATTGATTTTGCCCAAAAACATCTCCGCATCATTTCCGGGTTATATGGCTTACTTTGTCCACTTGATACCATAAAACCCTATCGCATCGATATGGGAACTTCTTTTGCCACACCAAAAGGTGAAACACTTTATAAATTTTGGGGTGACAGAATTTCCGGACAACTTAAGAAAACGCTTAAAGATTCAGGCAGCAATGTATTGATTAACCTCGCTTCGCAGGAATATTTCGCAGCGGTGAATACCAAAAAGCTGAAGGCAAGAATAATTACTCCTTCTTTTAAAGATAAGAGCAATGGCAGTTATGCTATGATATCATTTTTTGCAAAAAAAGCACGCGGAATGATGAGCCGCTTTATTATTCAGAATGCAATAACCGATCATGAAATGCTGGTGGGTTTTAACGAAGGTGGCTACCATTTCAACCATGGTTTGTCGAAAGGTGATAATTGGGTTTTTACAAGAGGATAAATGCGAACTGTTCAGAATAGTAAATAGTTTTAAAATTTCAGGATCTGTGCGAAAATTAATGAAGAGTTTTTCCAATGCATTACGTGGTATTGCAATTCTTTTTAAAAGCCAGTCCAATGCACGGATCGAATTAATTATTGCCTGCATTGTTATAGTTACTGGTGTTTTATTAAGAATTAGTGCAGCCGAATGGATTATCATCCTTTTATGTATTGCACTGGTTTTAAGCATGGAAGGGATCAACACCGCCATTGAAATCTATACCGACAAACTTCATCCCGAATTTGACAAGGAAATCGGCAAAGCCAAAGATGTTGCCGCCGGAGCTGTTCTGATTTCCGCAATAGTAGCTGCGGTGATTGGTTTTATTATTTTTGCCCCCCGGTTGCTGGGCTTGATTAATTTTTAGCTCTGATAAAAAAAAAGCAGAAAATAGAAAATGGAGAAATAGAAAATAGTAGACAGGAATTCATCCATTTCCGATTAACCATTTTCTATTAACTATTAACCATTTCCTATTCACGATTTTCCATTAACGATTAACTAAACACAATATGATACTAATTGCCGACGGAGGCTCCACTAAAACAGACTGGCGCCTGATAAAAGAAGGAAGAGAATATAAGCAGATTCAGACATCCGGATTTAACCCCTACCTGGTTGGAAGTGACGAAATAGAAGAAATCCTATGGAAAGAGCTACAACCATATATCGACAATAACGGGGTAAGTGAAGTTTACTATTATGGTGCTGGTTGTTCAACTCCTGTAAAAAATATGATTGTTGAAACCGCTTTTGAAAAGGTATTCCCGAATGCAAGGCTAAATATCAGTCATGATTTATTAGCTGCAGCACATGCATTATGCGGCGATGAAGAAGGGATTGCAGCTATTTTGGGAACAGGTTCTAATTCATGCTATTACGATGGAAAAGAAATTAAAGATGGGATTTTCTCACTTGGATACTTTTTTGGTGATGAAGGAAGCGGAGCTTACCTTGGCAAACAGTTGTTAATAGCCTACCTGCACAAAGAATTACCAGAAGAGTTAGACGCAATATTCAGGGAAGAGTTTACGTTGAGCAACGAGAATATCCTTGATGCTGTGTACACTAAACCTGCGCCAAGCCGTTTCTTAGCTTCATTTAGCAGGTTTATCAACGAAAACCGTGATCATCCTTATTTATATAATCTTATCACAGAAGCTTTCAGGGCTTTTTACAAGTACCAGGTCTGTTGTTACGTAAAACACAAGAATGTACCTGTTCATTTTGTAGGTTCAGTAGCATACCATTACAGCGACATCCTGACTTCCATCGGTCTTGAGTTTGGCATAAAAACCGGAAAATTTATACAGGCTCCAATCGACGGATTAGTGGAATATCACAAGGAGAACAAAGAATAGAAATACAGCAATAATTTTTTACCACAAAAGGCACAAAAGAATTTCTAAGCTATTTTGTGCCTTTTGTTTTTACTTTTGAACCTTTTGTGGTTCAAACACTTTTTATATTTAATATTCCCCACACATTATTCACTTTTCATTATTCACTTTTCATTATTCACTTTTCATTATTCACTTTTCATTATTCACTCTTCACTCTTCACTTCATCTTCCCCGCTTCAAACCTCAATGCTCCAGAATTAATACAATATCGTAAACCAGTCGGCGCAGGACCATCATTAAACACATGTCCAAGATGTCCACCACATTTAGCACACATAACTTCAATACGCACCATTCCATGGCTAACATCCTTTTTCTCAATAATATTTTTATTTACGGCTGGTTCATAAAAAGCCGGCCAACCACAACCTGAATTGTACTTGGTCTTAGAAGTAAACAACTCGGCACCACATGCTGCACAATAATAAGTACCTTCCTCGTAAAACTTATCATATTCTCCTGTGTAAGGTCGTTCGGTTCCCTTTTCACGCAAAATATTAAACTGGACCGGACTTAACTGTTTACGCCATTCGTCATCGGTTTTCTTCATTTCAAAAGTATCCATTGTTGTTTTATTTGATTCTTTAAGATCATTATTTTGGGGCTGCTGTGCACAAGCTGTAACCGAAAAGTAAAGCAGTACAACAAATCCTATATTTCGATAATTTAAACGCATTTCCTGAATTTTATACCAATTTGATTTTTAAGAAATATATAACATCTTCATTGAATCTAAAGTTTAATGAACAATCATAAAATTCCTTAAATTATTCTAAACTTTTCAGTCAAGCATGGCTGAGTCATTGGTTTCATTGCCCGAACGCTTATGAACCAGGGGATCAATATAGTAGTGAGATATTATTTTTTCCTTCCTCTCGGGGGAGAAAGATATAGGTTTTTCTGAAAATATTTCCTCCGGATATCCAACCCCGGTAAGTGAAAGTCCTTTTGCCGGAACAGAATACCCGGCTTCTCCCCTATCATGGCTGTCTATGATTTGTTGAAATTGTCCTGTTGAAATTTTCCCTCTCCCAACATCAAGCAATGTTCCAACGATAGCACGTACCATATTTCGTAAAAAGCGATCCGCTCTGATTGTGAATTTTAATAAATGGTCAGTTTGAACCCATTTAGCAGCTTGTATATCACAAAAATAATTATTTACCTGTGTATTCACTTTGCTGAAGCACTGGAAATTGTGTTTTCCTAAAAGCAAAGTGGCACAATAATTCATCTTTTCAATATCCAGGTCAGTATGAACTAAGTAAGCATGATGAAAATTAAAAGGGTCTTTTTGTCTCATAATCAGATACTCATACTCACGCCATAGAGCACTATACCTGGCATGAGCACCCGGGAAGACCGGTTTGATTTCGAAAACAGCTATATCCTGCGGAAGAAACCTATTGAGCCTGAACGTGAGCTGATGTAATTCATCAATTGAAAAGGAATCCTTGTGATCAAAATGTGCAAAGAAAGAACCCGCACTCACTCCTGCATCAGTTCGTCCGCATCCCGTAATTCCCATCACAGATCCTGAAACCGCTGACAATCCATCATTGATCAATTGCTGCACAGTTACAGTATTTGGTTGCACCTGCCAACCACCATATGCAGTTCCATTGTAAGCTAATTTTATAAAATATCTGTACACCATTTTACCTCCTGAATGCAAAAGTAGTTTTTCTGGATAAAACTCTGCGTTTTAGTTAGTAAACTCTATATACCTTTCAACAAATATCATATGTCAATATATGTTTTTTAGAAAGAATATAAATTACGTAAAACTCTTAAAAATATAGAACGAATATGACGTACTTAAATATAAGATATATATCTTTACAGCCTCTATTGTGAATCAATTAACAATGTATAGCAATACGAATCAAGTAATTACAACCAAACTAAATTACAATGACAAACACTGATGTATTAATTCATGAACTGGTTGAAAAGCATGGCAAGACCCGCAATGCTTTAATGCCAGTATTACAGGGAGTAGTAGCCCGCGAAAAATTTCTATCGGAGGATGCAATGATTGCAGTAGCCCGCGAATTAGACCTTTCGGCTGCTGACGTTTATGGCACTGCTTCCTTTTATACCTTTCTCGATACCAAACCTCGCGGCAAAAATATCGTAAGGGTTTGTAAAACAATTTCGTGCCATATGCAGGGTAAAGATGCTGTAATTAAGGCAATTGAAGACCATTTGATGGTTAAAGTAGGTGAAACTTCGCCTAATAAGAAATTTACACTCTTAACAGCCAATTGCCTTGGATGGTGCCACAAAGGACCGGTAATGCTGGTTAACGATGAAGTATTTCCTTCGATTACTCCCGATAAAGCAATCGAAATCATCGAAGAATTTGCAAAGAAAACCATCTAACATACTGGAATAAATATCTAATCACATGGAACAGAAACAATTAAAAAAAATAGATATAATCTTTGGATGGGATGAGAAATGCACTCCTATTCAGGTTGTTGAAAAAACGATAAAAAAAACTCCCGAAACCATTATCCTGGATATGATTGATTCAGGCCTGAAAGGACGTGGTGGTGCAGGTTTCCCAACCGGCCTGAAATGGAAATTCTGCCGAAACGAAGATTCTGAAATAAAATATGTAATCTGCAATGCCGATGAAGGAGAACCAGGCACATTTAAAGATCGTGAAATCCTGGATAAAGTTCCTGAGAAAATATTCGCAGGAATGACTATCTGTGCTTACGTTATTGGTGCCCGCGAAGGATACATTTACGTGAGAGGTGAGTATAATTTTATGCTGAAAACCCTTCAACAAAAGATTGATATTTTCAATCAGCAGCTCCACAATTTGAAGGTAGATTTCCATATTTATCTTCGTTCGGGAAGTGGTGCTTATGTTTGTGGAGAGGAATCTGCCTTATTCGAATCGATGGAAGGCAAACGAGGTGAACCCCGCAACAAACCACCCTATCCAACTGTAGCCGGATACAATGATAAACCTACAGTAATCAACAACGTCGAAACCCTGGTTTATACCTCCGAAATCTGCCGTATGGGTCCGGAACAATTTAAAGCCCTTGGCACAAATGACTCAAGAGGATCAAAAGTGTTCTCTGTTTCAGGCGATACACCCATTGCCGGAATTTATGAGCTCGAGTTGGGAATGCCGCTTAAGAATTTTGTGGATGAATTTGGCGATGGCGATACTAAAGCGATCCAGGTAGGAGGTGCTTCAGGACATTGCGTACCGCGTAAAAAATTCAACGATACTATCATTGGCTTTGAAGGAATTCCTACAGGTGGATCAATGATGATATTCAACTCAAGTCGTTCGATGTACAATGTTCTTCACGATTACCTTGAATTCTTTACAGAAGAATCCTGCGGACAATGTACTCCCTGCCGAGTAGGTTGCCAGCAGTTACTCAAAGGAATCGAAGCTGTGAAGAAAGGCGAACGCCCTCCAACCTATCTCGACGATCTGAAAAAATTGACGGCTACCATGAAAATTGCATCCAAATGCGGTCTGGGGCAATCAGTTGCAAATCCGTTTACCTCTATCGTGGATAATTTCCGTGAAGAAATCATTTACTAATCAAGCACTTTTAACTCATAAGATAGGAGAATAACACCATGAGCAAATATATGGTTAACCTGAAAATAAATAACACACCTATTCAAGTGGAAGAAGGCACTACCATCCTGGATGCTGCCAAACTTCTGAATTTTAAAATACCGACCCTCTGCAATCACCCTGACCTCAGCGTTGCCGGCAATTGCCGCGTTTGTGTAGTCGAGATAAAAGGAGCACGATTACTGGCTGCATCCTGCGCCACCCCTGTTTCGGAAGGCATGGAGGTAAATACCAACAGCGAGAAAGTTCGTATCGCACGTAAGCATATTATTGAACTTTTATTATCAGAACACAATGTAGATTGTACAAAATGTTTTAAAAACGGGCATTGCGAACTTCAGGAATTGGCTTCGGAGTATCGCTTTGGTGATCATGTCTTTATTGATCTCGTAAAAACAAGAGATAAAATCCTTGATATATCATCACCATCTATAACGAGAGATGCAAGCAAATGTATACGTTGTCAGCGATGTGTGCGCACATGTGAGGAACTTCAATCAGTAAGCGCTCTCGCAGTTATAAATAAAGGTGACCACCAAACTATATCAACCTTCCTGAATAAACCGATGAATGATGTGGTTTGCACAAATTGCGGACAGTGTATTAACCGTTGCCCAACCGGTGCCTTGTATGAAAGGAATTATATGGAAGAAGTGTGGAACGCTATTTATGATCCTGATAAATTTGTAGTTGTTGAAACAGCCCCGGCAACCCGTGTTGCGCTTGGTGAAGATTTAGGACTTGAACCTGGAATCAGGGTTACGGGCAAAATGGTTTCTGCTCTGCGAAAAATGGGGTTCAGCAAGGTTCTGGATACAGATTTTACAGCCGATCTTACCATTATGGAAGAAGGTACTGAATTACTTACCCGCCTGAAAAAAGCCATCGTTGATAAAGACGAAACTGTCAAGCTACCCATGATGACATCATGTTCACCTGGTTGGGTAAAGTTTCAGGAACATATGTACCCCGACCTGATTGACAATCTTTCATCGTGCAAATCGCCACAACAAATGTTTGGAGCCCTGGCAAAAACATACTATGCCGATAAAATTAATATAAAAGCCGAAAACATGGTGGTTGTTTCCATAATGCCATGTACCGCCAAGAAATTTGAATGTAACCGACCCGAAATGCGTGATTCCGGTTTCAAAGATGTTGATTACGTGCTTACTACCCGTGAACTCGCGATGATGATTAAGCAGGCAGGTATTGATTTTGAAAAACTTGAAGATGAATCTTATGACAGCATCCTTGGAGAATCGACTGGAGCTGCAGTAATATTCGGAACTACAGGCGGAGTAATGGAGGCTGCTCTTCGTACAGCCTATGAAATAGTTACAGGAAGCGAAGTTCCTTTTACTAACCTGAATATCAAACCAGTACGAGGTATGGAAGGCGTAAAAGAAGCCAGTATTAAAATTAAAAACACGCTACCTGAATGGAGTTTCCTCGAAGGTGTGGAACTAAAAGTTGCAGTTGCTCACGGACTTGCAAATGCAAATCAACTCATGGATTCTGTAAAATCAGGAAAAGCAAGTTACCATTTCATTGAGGTAATGGGATGTCCAGGAGGGTGCATTGGAGGTGGAGGACAACCTATACCAACATCTGAAGCCATACGCAAACGGAGAGCCGAAGCCATTTATGCAGAAGATATGGGAAAACCCATCCGAAAATCACACGAAAATCCTGAAATATTAGAGGTCTACAAAGAATATCTAACTCAGCCGCTTGGACATAAATCGCACGAATTGCTTCACACACATTACAAAGTTCGTAAGCGTTACTAAAATGAACATTTTTTTGCAGAAGCCGCCACGATTCCGGGCGGCTTCTGCATTTTATATACGTTGGGGTTTCCGCCATAATTGTCATAAATTAGATAAATGTTAAACCAATAAATATCGATAAATATAGATATATTTAAATGTAAACCACTGTTATTTAGACTAATTATAAATTTATTGTTATTTATTTAACATTGTGAATTAATTAACAACTAACTTGTTTATACGATTTATTACTTGTAATTTTGCCGCTCAAAACTCAAACTACTTAAGAGCTGTAAAATTCTCGTTTACTTAATATCAAACAAGGAAATTTTATAATGAAATTAAAAGAGGTTGCAACAATTCTCAATGCAGAAGTGATTTGTGGTCAGAATAAGCTCGAAAGAGAAGTTCAGGCAGTATTTGCTTCAGATCTGATGAGCGATGTTTTAACTATTGACAGCGAGAAATTATTGCTACTGACAGGACTTGTAAACATACAAACTATCCGGACCTCAGAAATGTCGGACATAAAAAACATAGTTCTAGTTCGAAATAAAAAGGCTAGTCCTGAAATGATTGCATTGGCTGAAGAAAACAGGATTGTTATTATGCAATGCAGTTATTCCATGTATAAAACTTGCGGTCTTTTGTTTCAGAATGGAATAAATCCGGTTTATTAAGTTTATCATCAAATGCAATTTGAATACAACATAGAAGCAGG
The DNA here is from genome assembly GCA_963802185.1 of uncultured Bacteroidales bacterium. GTDB lineage: Bacteria > Bacteroidota > Bacteroidia > Bacteroidales > UBA4417 > UBA4417. Next base: position 408,933 of record CAWDHU010000026.1, on the reverse strand, counting down.
GAATTTTACAAAGGCAGGAGATGCTTCGAGTAGCTTCAAGAAAATATTGAAACAGCTTAATGTTGATCCCCAGGTTATAAAGCGAATTGTAGTTTCATTGTACGAAGGGGAAGTAAATATTGTTGCTCATGCCAATGGAGGAAAAGTTATTTGTGAAGTTGATACCAGTCGTGTGCATATTCAGTTGATCGACACAGGCCCGGGCATACCGGATATTGAAAAAGCAATGCAGGCTGGCTTTTCAACAGCGTCGGCAAAAGTTCGTGAAATGGGATTTGGGGCTGGAATGGGACTTCAGAATATTAAAAACAATGCCGACGAGCTAGAAATCCAAAGTGAAGTAGGTGTTGGAACTCAACTAACTATAATTGTTAACCTGAACAAGACCTGACAATGGATAGCAAACATTTTCATCATGCTTTGAAAATTAGTGACGATCTCTGTATCGGATGCTCGCATTGCATGAATGTTTGCCCTACGGAAGCTATCAGAGTTCGAAACGGGAAAGCTATTTTATACGAAAACCGTTGTGTTGATTGTGGTGAATGTTTCAAAGCATGCCCTGTAAGTGCAATTTTTATTGACCAGGATGACTTTAAACGCATTCAGTCCTATAAATATCGTATTGCATTGGTACCAGCCGTCTTTTTCGGACAATTCCCTGAAGAAATAACACAGAATCAAATTTATACAGCTATCCTTGCTAATGGATTTACGCATATTTACGAAGCTGAAACAAGTGTTGATTTATTACTGAATGAAGTAAAAGCATACGCAAAATCCCATCCAGGAAAAAAGCCTCTCATCTCCTCTTATTGCCCTGCAATTATACGGTTGGTACAGGTAAAGTTTCCGGCATTAACAGAGAATATTATGCTGTTAAAACCCCCGTTGGACATAACTGCATTGTATTGTCGCAAAGAACTGACTGACAAAGGAATAAATCCGGCTGAAATCGGAGTTTTTTATATTACACCCTGTGCAGCAAAAATTGCAGCTATTAAAAGCCCGGTTGGCGAAGATTATTCCATGATTACAGGAGTAATTAATATGGATACGCTTTACAATAAAGTTTATAAATACATCAGGAATGACCGGTCCACCAATCAGGTAATAATTCCCAAAAAGCCTATATCGAAAATCTCCTGGCAATGGACACTTACCCACGGAGAAGCCTCACAAGTACCTGGTCGTAGTCTTGCCATCGACGAAATACACAATGTTATTGAGTTTCTTGAAAAAATCGAACATGGCGAAATTAAAGACATTGATTTCCTGGAACTTCGAGCATGTGACGAAAGTTGTGCCGGCGGCGTACTTTTATCTGCAAACCGATTCCTTGTTACTGAACGGTTAAAATCGTATTCGCCGGTTGCAAAAGATGAGTTATCAGATAAAGATAACATATTCAAATATACCGATTACCTTATCCGAAGAATCGGCATCCAATCCATAAATCCACGCAGCATGATGAAACTGGATGAAAATATGGAAGAAGCCATGCGTAAAATGGACAAATCGAGCCAGATGCTGCAATGCCTTCCGCTTACTGATTGCGGAGCTTGCGGATCGCCAAATTGCCAGGCATTTGCAAATGACATAGCGCTTGGAGAAGCCGATATCCGGCAATGTATTTTTATCCAGAAAAACCGGGAACAGACCGGTGAACTTACACCTGATGAATCGCTCGAAATGCTGAAAAGTATCTGGGGCAACGATAAATTTTTCTCAAACCGTAAATAACCAATTCCTTTATGAAGGTTAAAGACATAATAACAACATTAGATCTGAAAATTTTTGGTGGAAGCCAGGGTTTAGATCGTGAAATTACCGGAGGATATACTTCGGACCTGCTGAGCGATGTAATGGGACACGCTGATAATGGCAAAATCTGGATCACTTTACAAACACATAAGAATGTTATAGCAATTGCTTCACTAAAGGAACTTGCTGCTGTAATTCTGATAAAAGGAAACACTCCTGATGCCGATATGCTGGCACAAGCTGAAGAAGAAGGGATTCCAGTTTTAGGAAGTACTGATCAGGCTTTTGAAACCACAGGGAAATTATTTAATTTATTAACCCGTTAAAAATGAATAAGTACCGGGCAGATCTGCATATTCACACAGTATTGTCGCCCTGTGGCGACCTGGAGATGAGCCCGGCAAATATAATTGCGAAAGCCTGTCGAAAACGGCCTCGATATTATTGGAATAACAGACCACAACACTACCAGGCATTGTAAACTGATAAGCAAACTGGCCGAAACCGCAGGAATATTTGTACTAATGGGTGCCGAAGTTACCACCCGCGAAGAAGTCCACTGCCTAACGTTCTTTGAAAATGATGATCAATTGTCGGAATTCCAGGTTTACCTGGAAAAACACCTCCCTCCTATTCCAAATAATATCCAAAAATTTGGTTACCAGCTTGTTGTGAATGAAAACGAACAGATAATCGACGAAATAGAATACCTGCTCATATCAGCTCTCGACCAATCCATTGAACAGGTTGAACAGAAAGTACATTCTTTAGGTGGGATTTTTATACCGGCTCATATCGACAGGCCAAGTTACAGCATTATCAGCCAGCTAGGATTTATTCCTGCGGATCTGCTAATAGATGGCATTGAAATTTCAGCCAATTGCAAGGTTCAATCTATTGTTCCATTCCTGGGAAAACAGACTGGAAGAGCAATAATCCGAAATTCTGATGCTCATTATGTGGAAAACATCGGCAAAGCATTTACTACATTTGAAATGGAACATCGTACTTTTAGTGAAGTAAAACTTGCCTTAAAAGGTTTGCAAGGGCGTAAAGTAATTATCGAATGAAAGATCTGGCGCTACACATACTCGATATACTGCAAAATTCGGTTACGGCTGAAGCTACAATCATTAAACTCCAGATTGATGAAATTCCCGATGAGGACAAATACATGGTTAAGTTCACTGATAATGGTAAAGGAATGGATGCAAAAATGGTTAATCATGTTACAGATCCTTTTTTTACCACCCGAACAACCAGAAAGGTCGGACTTGGTTTACCTTTGCTTAAACAAAATGCTGAACGTACCGGCGGAAGCATGAGAATACATTCTCAACCGGGTGAAGGAACTGAAATTGAAGTAGAATTCAGCTATAAACATATTGACAGATTGCCAACAGGAGATATTCCCGGCACGCTTGTATTAACTGCATCTTCTTACCCTTCAATAGATTTCATCTATGAGCATAATACACCTTCAGGTACTTTTTACTTTGACACAAGAGAAATAAAAGAAACACTGGAAGATTTACCGATAAGCAACCCTAAGGTGATCGCATTCATGAAAGATCTGATACGTGAAAACCTTGAAGAAATAAAAGCATCCTAAAAAGCAAAAGAGATTTACTAATCATTGTAAAACTAAATCAAATGACCAAAATCACATCACTGGCTGATTTAAGAAAAATTAAAGCCGACGTTGAAGCTAAAATGAGTCTTCGCGAACGGAGTGAAACACCTGAAAGCATGGTACAGATTAGAGTAGCCATGGCCACATGCGGTATTGCATCAGGTGCAAAAATGGTAATGGACTTTTTCATAGATGAACTTGACAAACGCAATATTCCGGCCGTAGTTACACAAACCGGCTGCATGGGTTATTGCTATGCTGAACCTACCGTGGAAGTAACTCGTCCAGGCCAGCAACCCATTGTATTTGGGTATGTTGATTCAAAAAAAGCTGATCAGATCATCGAAAAATATATAAAAAACGGTGAGCTCCTTGATGGCATTATCCCTGTTAACTACGAAAATATTGAAGGCAAGTAATAAATCCAGGAGGAAATCACTATGACACAATACAAAATGCACCTGCTGGTGTGCGGAGGAACCGGCTGCAGGGCTTCGGAAAGCGAACAGCTTTTTCACAACCTCAAGACAGAAGTACTTGAGAAAGGACTTGAAAATGAAGTACAGGTAATTACTACCGGTTGTTTCGGCTTTTGTGAAAAAGGTCCCATCGTAAAAGTAATGCCCGACAATACTTTTTATACCCAGGTTAAACCTGAAGATGCTATTGAAATAATTGCAGAGCATGTTATCAAAGGTCGGCAGGTTAATCGTTTGCTGTATATTAATCCTGAAACCGAAAAACATGTTTCCGATTCGAAACATATGGGTTTCTATCGCAAACAGCTGCGTATCGCTTTACGTAATTGCGGTTTTATTGATCCCGAAAATATTGAAGAATACATTTCGCGTGATGGGTATGCTGCTTTGGCAAAATGTTTAACGGAAATGACTCCTGCCCAGGTTATCGAAGAAATGAAAAAGAGTGGTCTGCGCGGACGCGGAGGCGGCGGATTTCCCGACCGGGCTCAAATGGGAAATTACCAGCAAAAGCCAGGCGGATCAGAAATATGTTGTTTGTAATGCCGACGAGGGTGATCCTGGCGCATTTATGGACCGGTCTATTCTTGAAGGCGATCCTCATTCAGTAATTGAAGCTATGGCCATTTGCGGTTATTGCATTGGTGCCTCAAAAGGAATTGTATATATACGTGCTGAATATCCACTTGCAGTTGAAAGGCTCAAAATTGCCATGAAACAAGCAGTTGAATTTGGTTTACTCGGAAAAAATATCTTCGGAACTGATTTCGGTTTCGAGATTGATATCCGTTATGGTGCAGGAGCTTTTGTTTGCGGGGAAGAAACAGCGCTTATCCATTCAATGGAAGGTTTACGTGGTGAACCTACTATAAAACCTCCTTTCCCCAGCGTTTCAGGATATCTTGAAAAACCAACCAATGTAAACAATGTTGAAACTTTTGCCAATGTACCGGTAATCATCAACAAAGGAGCCGACTGGTTTGCTGCTATCGGAAGTGAAAAATCAAAAGGCACAAAAGTTTTTGCACTTGCCGGAAAAATTAACAATGTAGGACTGATTGAAGTTCCGATGGGAACTACGCTTCGTGATATTATTTTCGAAATTGGTGGTGGCATTAAAGATGGTAAGAAATTTAAAGCAGTTCAAACCGGTGGACCATCAGGAGGTTGTTTAACTGAAAAGCATCTTGATATCCAGATTGATTTTGATTCACTTACAGCTGCCGGGTCCATGATGGGATCAGGAGGTATGATTGTGATGGACGAAGATGACTGTATGGTATCGATCGCTAAATTCTATCTCGATTTTACAGTTGAAGAATCATGCGGCAAATGCGCTCCTTGCCGTATCGGGAACAAACGTTTGAACGAAATGCTCGAAAAGATCTGCGAAGGCAAAGGAACAATGAAAGACCTTGATCTGCTTCGTAACCTTAGTCATGTAGTTAAAGATACCTCATTATGTGGTCTTGGACAAACCTCACCGAATCCGGTACTCTCGACAATGGACAATTTCTATGATGAGTATTTAGCCCATATCGTTGACCATAAATGCCCGAGTGGCCAGTGTAAAGCACTTCTTCAATATGTAATTGAAGCAGAAAACTGCGTTGGATGCACAGCATGTGCACGAAACTGTCCTGTTAATGCAATATCAGGCGAACGAAAAGGTGTTCATATAATTGATCAGGAAACCTGTATCAAATGCGGCGCCTGCCTCGAGAAATGTAAATTCAACGCAGTGTTTATCAAGTAATGAAAGGGGAATAAACCATGGAAATGATTAACGTAAAAATAGATAATAAAGATATACAGGTAGCCCCCGGGACTACCGTTCTGGATGCTGCAAAATCAGTTGGAATTAATATCCCGACCCTTTGTTACCTCCATCTGCATGATTTCGATATTACAAACAATCCTGCCGGCTGCCGTATTTGTGTTGTTGAAGTAAAAGGCCGGCGCAACCTGGCACCAGCCTGTGCAACTGATTGTTATGAAGGTATGGAAGTGAGCACGCACAATATTCGTGTTCTTAACAGCCGCAAAACGGTACTTGAACTTATCCTCAGTGATCACCCAACCGATTGCCTTGTATGCCCTAAAAGCGGAAGCTGCGAATTGCAGACGCTGGCTCAGGATATGGGAATCCGCCAGATTGAATACCAGGGCGAACAATCGCATTACAAAGAGGATACTTCACCTGCCATTATCCGCGATGTGGACAAATGTATTATGTGTCGCCGCTGCGAAATGATGTGTAACGACGTACAGACTGTTGGAGTACTTTCGGCAGTAAACCGTGGATTTATGTCGGTTGTCGCTCCCGCATTCGAGATGAACCTTGACCACAGTGTTTGTACTTATTGCGGACAATGTGTAGCTGTTTGCCCGACAGGCGCACTTACCGAAGTGGATCACACCAACCAGGTTATTCGTGTATTGGCTGATCCATCAAAAACTGTAATTGTTCAAACAGCACCTGCTGTACGCGTAGCTTTGGGCGAAGAATTCGGGATGGAGCCGGGAACCAGAGTTACCGGAAAAATGGTTACTGCATTGCGTAATCTGGGATTCGATTATGTTTTCGATACTGATTTTGCAGCCGACCTTACCATTATGGAAGAAGGTACTGAGCTACTCAGCCGTATAACCCGTCATCTGCAAGGTGATAAAACAGTAAAACTCCCAATTCTCACATCATGTTGCCCGGGCTGGGTTAACTTTTTCGAACATCAGTTCCCCGAAATGAGTGACATTCCTTCAACAGCGCGTTCGCCTCAACAAATGTTTGGTGCCATTGCAAAGACATATTTTGCTGATAAATTGGGTATCAAACGCGAAGATATGGTGGTGGTTTCAATCATGCCATGCCTTGCTAAAAAATACGAATGCCAGCGTGATGAATTTGCAACAGATGGAAACCCGGATGTAGATTTTGCCGTTTCCACACGTGAACTTGCCCACCTGATCAAACAGGCCAATATCGATTTCAACTTGCTACCAGACCAGGATTTCGATAAACCGATGGGAGAATCAACCGGTGCAGCTGTAATTTTTGGCACAACCGGCGGTGTTATTGAAGCCGCAGCAAGAACTGCCTATGAAATTTTTACTGGAAAAAACCTGGAAAAAGTTGACTTCAAACAATTACGCGGAATGGAGTGGATTCGTGAAGCAACTGTTGATTTTGACGGAACTCCTATTAAAATCGGAATTGCTCATGGATTAGGCAATGCTCGTAAACTGTTGCAGGATATTAAAGACGGTAAATCTGAATTTCATGCTATCGAAATTATGGCTTGTCCTGGTGGATGTATTGGAGGTGGCGGGCAACCGTTACATCACGGTGATACCAGCATTTTAATGGCCCGCCAGAAAGCGCTATACAACGAGGATTCAGGAAAAACAATCCGGAAATCACACGAAAACCCCTATATTCAGACTTTATATACCGAATTCCTTGGAAAGCCTATGAGTGAGAAAGCACATCATTTGCTACATACGCAATATTTCGACAAGAGTAAACCAGCCGAAATAGAAGAATAGCAAGGATAAAAAGGAGAATAATTTTTAAAGAAAAATCGTTATGGCAAATATAAAAATAAGCGATCAGAAGGTTCAACAAATAGAAGCCATCTGCAAAGAATTCAACAATGAAAAGGGTGAGCTGATCAATGTGCTGCATAAGACACAAAGCATGTTTGGTTACTTACCGGCTGAAGTACAGGAAATTATATCCAAAAACCTGAATTGTTCTGTGGCTCATGTCTACGGAGTTGTTACTTTTTATTCGTTCTTCACCATGATACCAAAAGGTGAATTCCCTATCAGTATTTGTATGGGGACAGCCTGTTATGTTCGTGGTGCCGAAAAAGTTCTTGATGAATTTAAACGCATTCTCGAGATCCCTGTCGGAAAAACCACTTCGGATGGCAAATTTTCGCTCAGTTGCCTGCGTTGTGTAGGTGCATGCGGACTGGCCCCGGTAGTGATGGTTGGCGAAAAAGTGTATGGACGTGTTTCACCGGATGGTGTTAAGGATATTATTAAAGAGTACAAGCAGGTGTAAATGCATCAACTTATCATACCTAATTTATGCCTGATAACTATCTGTAATATAACTGCTTACTTCACCGGAAGCAGTTTTTTCTTTTCTTAAAAAAGATCAAATGTCAAACTCAAAATAGAATATTTTTCCAACAAAAAGTAAAACCACAATTTAATCATTATATTTGCTTGATTTATTAACACGCTGTATCAATATGAATTTGGATTCGAACGACATTAACTCGCTGCGACAAGAGCTGGAAAAATTAAAATCAGAAAACTCAAGGATTCAAACCGACCTCCTGAAACAGAAAGATTTTGAAAAACTTGAACTGGAAGCTGAAGAGATAAAACGGCAGGCTGAAAAAGCCAACATGATCAAGTCCGATTTTCTTTCGATGATGAGCCATGAAATACGCACTCCGATGAACGGAATTGTGGGTATGACCAGTTTATTGCTTGATACCAAAATAACGCCTGAACAGCATAATTACCTTGAAACGTTAAGGATAAGTGCCGACAACCTGATGTCTATCATCAACGACATTCTAGATTTCTCAAAAATTGAGGCCGACAAACTTATCCTTGATGAAAGTTCGTTCGAACTTCGCAAATGTATTGAAGAATCGTTGGATATATACGCAATGAAGGCAATCGAAAAAGGAATCGATTTACTTTATATGCTTCAGCCTGAGGCTCCTCCTTACATGATCGGCGACATGAAAAGGATCAAACAGATTCTTGGAAATTTAATCAATAATGCTATAAAATTTACTGACGAAGGAGAAATATTTATTTCAGTTGAAAAGCAATCACAAACCAGTGAATATTGTGAGCTGCTGTTCTCAGTCAAAGACAGTGGTATTGGCATTCAACAAGAAAAGTTATCATTAATTTTTGAAGCATTTACCCAGGGAGAAACCTTCGTATCACGACGATATGGTGGTACTGGTCTGGGACTTGCAATTGCGCGCCATTTGGTTGGATTAATGGGTGGCAAAATATGGGCCGAAAGCAAACCAGGCAGAGGAGCTACTTTCTTTTTTACTGCAAAGCTTAGAATTGCTGAAACGCCTACAACTAAACTTTATATCCGTGGTCAGATTCCGGAACTCAGAGGCAGCAAAGTACTGATTGTAGACAGTGATCCTACTTCAAGGCAGATTTTCACTGTACAATTCGAAGCTTGGGGAATGAAAGCTTATACAGCCTCAGGTGCAAAAGAAGCATTACGTATTGTCGAAACTGAAGACGCTTATTTTGACCTGGGAATACTCGACATGCAGGCTTCTGGCTTAAATGGAGTGGAATTAGCTCAAACCATTAGGGAAATACCATTTAAAGGCGATATGCCTTTTATATTGGTTTCATCGGTAGGAAAAGTGAATGATCTGCCAAAAGGATTATTTGATGCTCAACTTTCGAAACCTGTTAAACTTACCGATCTTTTCGAACTCGTATTGGGTGTGATGTCGGAGAACAGGAATAGGAAGAAAAATATCGCTGATCACAGCGTTGACAAAAAACTTTCAGATAAACTTCCGTTGAATATACTATTAGCGGAAGACAATTTCACCAACCAGGAGCTTGTAGTAACGTTGATGCGAAAAATGGGTTATACCATCGATGCAGTTGAAAATGGTCGCAAGGCACTGGAAATAATGGAACACAAATCTTATGATATCATACTGATGGATGTGCAAATGCCTGTAATGAACGGACTTGAAGCTACACAAGCCATTATTGAAAAATACCCTGAAGACGTTCGTCCATTTATTATTGCCATTACGGCCAATGCAATGCCAGGCGACAGGGAAAGATTTATTGAAGCAGGAATGGTGGATTATCTGTCAAAACCCATCCGGTTTAAGGATGTGCAAGATGTGCTGATTCGCTGGGGAAGAAAGAAACACGGCAACTAAACCAAAATAACCAAAATGCAAAAACCGGTGAAAACCGGTTTTTTTCATGAATGAATATTGATTTTATTTTTGAATTAATAGTACATTCCTGCAAAATAATTTGTAATTTTATACTTCTGCAGAATACATTGATCTGATTTAAAAAAAATCCCCTATTTTATATTTCTCATTCAAAAAACAGACGCCAAATAGCGTTTGGATCAGAATGTTTGTTAAACCTAAAAGTGAATTTAAAGAATGAGTATTATTTACAGCGTGATAACAGGTACAGGAAGCTACATTCCTTCAAAACTGGTTAAGAATGAGAACTTCCTAGTCAATGAATTTTATGAAAGTGATGGGAAAAAACTTGAAAAATCGAACCAGGAAATAATCGATAAGTTTCTTGAAATTACCACCATTGCTGAAAGACATTATATTAGTAACCATAAGGTTACCTCTGATATTGCATTTTTTGCTGCTATTGAAGCTATTAAGTCAGCAAATATTGACAAAGAAGAATTAGATTATGTAATAGTTGCCCATAACTTCGGGGATGTGAAGCATGATAGCAACAGGTCTGATTTTGTACCCAGCCTGGCAGCAAGGGTAAAGCATAAATTGGAAATTAAAAACCCCGGAACTATAGCTTACGATATTGCATTTGGATGTCCTGGTTGGTTGCAGGCTGTTATCCAGGCGGATTATTTCATTAAGTCGGGCGACGCTAAAAAGATCCTGGTTATAGGAGCTGAGGCTTTATCAAGGATTTCGGATCCGCACGACAGGGACAGCATGCTGTATGCTGACGGAGCGGGAGCTGTGGTTATGGAAGTGAAGCTAAGTGATACCCCTATCGGGATACTGGCTCATAAAACCCGTTCAGACACATTTTTGTATTCGAAAATGCTACATATGAATAAATCTTTCAACCCCGAACATCAAAGCAAGAATGATTTATTCCTGAAAATGAATGGGCGGAAATTGTATCAATATGCACTCGAAACCGTTCCCCAGGCTATAAAAGACAGCCTTGAAAAAAGCAATATACAACTCAGTGAAATCAGCAAAGTACTGATCCACCAGGCAAATGGAAAAATGGATGATGCCATATTAAAAAGGTTATATGCACTTTACAATATTGTTGAACTGCCTCAAAATATAATGCCAATGACTGTTTCATTTCTGGGTAATACATCAGTAGCAACTTTACCAACAATTTTTGACCTGATATTAAAAGATAAACTGCAACCCCATAAGATAAATGAAGGAGACTTACTGATTTTTGCGTCTGTAGGGGCAGGAATGAATATTAATGCGATGGTTTACAAGATGTAAATGAACCGAGAAATAGATATTCATACACTGTTCGTGACTTATTCATTGGAGTATTAGCACTTTTGAAATTTAAAATCATAGATTCAAAAAAGCGTTTTAGCTTTAAAAATGTACTTGTTAAACCGTGTTCGGTATTCAAAAAGAATACAAGCAAAACTATGTTTTCTAAAAATATGCTATTTCGTTGCCGGGGCTTGTTTGTTTGAGAAAATTTGATAATTTTGCACCCTCAAATATGGCGAGGTAGCTCAGTTGGTTAGAGCGTCGGATTCATAACCCGAAGGTCACGAGTTCAAATCTCGTCCTCGCTACTATAAAAGATCGGTATTCTATTAAATTAAGGCTTCCTCGCATGGAGGCTTTTTTTATGCTTTGCAGATTCTTATAGAGTAATTGTTAGTTATATTTGTGATAAATATAGAATTAATAAGGTTTATCCATCTGAAAAAGGATTGAGAACCGCAGGAATTATATCTGTCAATTATCAGGAAAGCATTTATTGTTAAAAGAATCATTACCAAATTCACCTTTTAATACATGCAGCTACAACTTATTCAAAGTAAGATTTATGAATTAAGAGATCAAAGGGTCATGCTCGATTTATATCTGGCAGAGCTTTACAAAGTAGAAACCAGGGTTTTGAATCCGGCGGTAAAAAGAAATATTGAAAGGTTCCCGGCTGATTTTATGTTCCAGCTCAATAAAAATGAGTGGCAAATTCTAAGATCACAAATTGTGATCTTAGTAACGGGTAAAGGCAGGCATAGCAAATATTTGCCATTGGCTTTTACTGAGCAAGGATTGGCAATGTTAAGCGGAATACTGAATTCTGCCAAAGCGATAGAAGTAAACATTGCTATAATGAGAGCCTTTGTATTTATAAGGCAATACGCTTTAACACATAAGGACCTGACAGACAAATTGAAGGAACTGGAAAACAAATACGATACACAATTTATTGACGTCTATCAGGCATTGAACTACCTGCTGGAAAAAGATAAACAGGAAATAGATCAAAACCAACGAAAACGTATTGGATATTGAAATAATAAAACCACCCCAAAATCAAACATTTTAACTGGCTACAAATCAAATATTTCAAAATTATACACTGTGACAAAACTAAAAGTTAAACTCCTTGCCTTCAATGGCGCACCGGAAAACGTATTTAAAAATGCCGTTAAGCGCGTTGAAAAACTAATTTCACCCGGCAATTATATGCTTACCGAAAACGATCCGGATATTTTGTTTTTTCTGTCGGGTGGCTCAGAACTAAATGCCCTGAAGCAGGTTTCGAGTGGAAATTTTTACTTACTGATCGGTTCTCAGCATGATAATGCCTATGCTTCTGCAACAGAAGTTAAGGCCTATTTGAACGAGATGCATATTCCATCCCTGTTGCTGGATGAAGAAGAAGCCGAAACTAAGACCTTTCTTCAGGACTTTTTTACTGTAAAACAAGCGTTAAAAAACCTGCGTGGAAAAAAGCTCGGGCAAATCGGAGAGGTTTCGGACTGGCTTATTTCTTCATCCATTCCGGCTGAATTACTGGAGTCAAAATTAGGCATTGAATTGAACGTTGTTCCATGGAGTGAACTGGCACATTTTTCTGAATTTAAAGCTTCTGAACCTTTCCTGGCTTCATTTTCAGGTTCCACGAAAATCGATTTAACCGAAACTGCAAAAGTTAGTCAACTCTTAACGAATACCATTCAGAAACGGAACCTGGATGCGATCACAGTTGAATGTTTCCCGATGGTGCAGAAGGATAGTGTTACAGCATGTTTACCTCTGGCAAGATTTAATAACGAAGGATTACCTGCGGGTTGCGAAGGAGATATTACGGCCATTGCAGGAATGATGCTCTGCAAGGAACTGACAGGAATCAGCCCATGGATCGCGAATATCAATAAAGTAACTGACGAAGTTTGTATGTTTTCTCATTGCACCATAGCTCCCAGCCTGGTTTCGGACTTTTCGGTTAAGACTCACTTCGAAACAGGGAAAGGCACCGCCATTGAAGGTAATTTCAAAGGTGAATTGATTACTATATTTCGGTTTGATAATAAACTGAGTAAGGCATTTATTGCAACGGCAAATATAATCGGCCGCCCAAAATCACCCAGCGCCTGCCGCACACAAATTGAAGTAAAACTCACCGAAAATGAAGTAAAACTGCTCCGGCAAAGTCCGCTTGGTAATCACCATCTTATCTACCCGGGCGATTGCAAGCATTTGTTGAATACAGCGTGTTTACTTATTGGAATTGAAGTTTTAAAATAATAATTCTTCTGATTACCTGATCAGGATACAATCACTTCCAGTGTTTCCGTGTAAACCACTCCCCTGTCTTTAAGCCCATCAAGTAAGAACTTTACAATACCAGCATCTTTTCCAAGATATTCAGGAGCAGAAACGCCTTTCCGTTTGTACAAACCTTTTGATAAAAGCCTGGCAACCATGGTGGCTGTATACCCTGTTGTACGTGCCATGGAATGGACTCCGGTAACTTTATCAAGTTTGTCGAACAAATCCCAGGTGTAACGCAGGCGTTTGCCATCTTTCAAACCTTCAGTAATAATACGCATCACTGTCAGGTCTTCCTCACCTGGCTGCAACTTCCATTTAGGAAAGAGTAAGAGTGAAGTAAACTCCAGCGGGCTGATCATAGCGCCGTTAATAAGAATAGGCTCTTTATCAAAGAAACCTGTATCGCGAAGAACAGCCATCTTTTCGATATGACCTTTATACCTCAGTGTTTTCTCAATCAGGTAATCTCCTTTTATTGTTGTAGCCAATGTGCGTAAGCCATCGCTGTTAAAAGCCTCCAATGTTCCGATATTCGGGAAATCAATCAGTTCAGGATCCGACAGCGCTTCGCGGACAACAAGCCTGCCTCCATCAATATAACGGGCCGGGCGTGTATATTCCTCAATTACATCAATAGGTGAAAAAACTGCTTTATATTCAAATGGCCAATTTCTAACGACCGGCAAACCGCCAACATAGGTGATTCCTTTTTCGAGTGTATCGAGCATAGCAGCACCATAAGCGATAAGCACATTACTCATTCCAGGTGCCACACCTATATCGCAAATAGTTGTAACATTCATTTCCTTTGCCTTCGCATCGAGAAGGAACATATCTTCAGGGAAAAATGCAATATCGACTACATTTTTACCGCATTCAATTACCCTTTCCAGGGTGCGAAATCCCATAAAACCAGGAACAGCACTGATAACAAGGTCATGATCTTTTACCAGGGCCTTAAGTTCACCTTCATTATCGAGGTCAGCCTGAATTGTAGTAAGACCTTCTACGCCACTGAGACGTAAAAGAGCTTCTTCACTCCTATCTGCCGATGTTACTTCAAATTCGCCATTCCTGGCAAGGTCAAGAGCCATAGGGCCACCAACCAGTCCGGCACCTAAAATTAAAATTTTCATCTTATTATTTTTTATTTTGATTTTGGTAAGATGGAATTACTCACATCTTGCTTATTTTTAAGGGTGTTCGTGAACTAAGGTTCGCCATGATTTAACAATCATGGCTATTTCATATGTCTGTTGTTATAGTTTATTATTTATTTAAAAACGCCTTTGAAGTGGAAGTAAACCTGGATTTGTCCTTTAAACTATTATGTTCCATTTGGTTCAATTCTTTTAGGATAATTTTTAATCACTAACCGATCCATTCTTCGCCATTGAGCGATTATTACTCCAAGCATAACCAGGGCCATACCGGCAATCTTGAGTACTGTAAATCTCTCGCCAAGTGCAAAAAAAGAAAAAATTCCGGTTATTACGGGGATAAGGTTTGCAAAAGTGTTTGTTCTGATAACACCGATTCCTTTAATTGCAGTAACATAAAAGATATAAGCAAGACTGGAACCAAATATGGCTAATTGCAGCATAGCAGTAATAAGCTCGCGGTTTGGAATTACAGTAATAAAGTGTTTGTAATCAAAAATCAGGAAAACCGGTAAAAAATACACTGCACCTATCAGGTTTTGGACAGTTATAATCGTTACCGGGCTGTATTCATCCGGAATTTTGCGGATTATGACTGAATATATCACAGCTGATAAAACTGCACCAAATAAAAACAGCACTCCGACAGGTACAGCATTCATTGAACGATCGGAATTAAAAAGCAGGAACAGTATTCCCAAGAAAGAAAAAATAAGACCTGCTATTACCGGGAAAGTAACTTTCTCGCGCACCATATAATATGCTGCGAATGGGCTAAAAAGTGGAATTGTCGCAATAATCACTGCGGCAATTGTAGGCGAAACAAGTTTTAGCCCGAAGCTTTCGCCGAGGAAATAGCAAAAAGGCTGAGTGAATGAAAGAAGGAAGAAATATTTCAGGTGTTTCCGCTTAATTTTTTGCCAGGAGCGGGTTAACAACAAAAATGAGATCAGTATTATTCCAGAAATCACCAGGCGTAAAAAGATGATTGTTACTGGTTCATAGTATTTTATGACTATCTTAAACCAAACAAAAGCTAAGCCCCAGAACAGCATGGATAATACTGCAAAAAGGTAAATTTTAAATGTTTGAAAAGGCATGAATTGATATCTGACGGATTCTAAGGCGCGAAGATAGTAGTTTAGATGGTTGGATTTAACTTCGGATTTATTAAAGATTAAAAGAAGATTTTTAGTTGCTTACTTTTAATCTCTTGTTTCTGGTTACTGGTGGCTGGTTACCTGGTTACAGATAAGTATGCCTGTTAGACTGGATAAATTAAGATTGTAAAGGAATACTGTTAGTTAGGCTTCTAAAAAAGGTGTTACTTTTGCATTCGAAATTTATGTTTTACAATTTATTTGATTATGCGTTCTATCCTTACCCGCACGGTCCTACTTGTTTCGTTTGTTAGCTTTTTTACTGATATCGCCAGCGAAATGCTGTACCCGATAATGCCTGTTTACCTGCAATCGATTGGGTTTTCGGTATTATTAATAGGAATACTGGAAGGTGTGGCCGAAGCTACAGCTGGTCTGAGCAAAGGATATTTTGGTAATTATTCGGATAAACTTGGAAGCAGGGTTCCATTTGTTCGCTGGGGATATACGCTTAGCGCTATCTCCAAACCATTGATGGCTGTGTTCACTTTCCCTGTATGGATATTTTTTGCACGCACGCTCGACCGTCTTGGGAAAGGGGTACGTACAGGAGCCCGCGACGCCATGCTAAGCGATGAATCCACCAAAGAGAATAAAGGAAAGGTTTTTGGTTTTCACCGTGCACTCGATACTGCCGGGGCAGCAGTCGGTCCTTTTGCAGCATTGATTTTCCTGTATTTCTATCCTGAACAATACAAATGGCTGTTTATCATTGCAGTGCTTCCCGGAATAATAGCCATATTGCTTACTTTTCTGTTAAAAGATAAGCACACAGAAACAACCAAAAAGAAATCTCCCGGATTATTTACTTTTCTTTTGTACTGGAAAGAATCGTCGAGACATTTCAAACTACTTGTTGCCGGGTTGCTGATGTTCACTCTGTTCAACAGTTCAGATGCTTTCCTGCTGCTTTCCATCAAAAGCAAAGGGTTTTCAGATACTTATATGATAGGCATATATATTTTTTATAATCTTATTTATGCGTTGCTATCATTCCCGATCGGAATACTTGCCGATAAATTCGGACTGGCACGAACCCTTATATTCGGATTAGTTATTTTTGCCTTAGTATACAGTATGATGGGCTTTGCTTTACTTACATGGCAGTTTATCGTATTGTTCGGGTTGTATGCACTTTATGCAGCATCAACTGAAGGCATATCAAAAGCCCTTATAAGCAACATTGCGGAAAAGGATAAAACTGCAACTGCAATTGGTTTTTACACCAGCTTTGCCAGCATCTTCACTATGCTTGCCAGTAGTCTGGCAGGACTGATCTGGTACACACTTGGGATGAAAACGATGTTTATTATTTCTGGTGTGGGTGTGATTTGTGTGGCGGTTTACCTGGCTGTGGTTCAGCGATATATTTTTCACATGAGAAGTGCCTGAGTGACTTTAGTTCATATAGTGCCTAGAGTGCCTAAAGTGTCTAGAGTGCCTAGAGTGTCGGAATTACATGAATTATAATTTGATGGTTGAGTATTTCAACTCTAAGTATTTTAGATACTTTTTTTTCGAGTGTCTCAACTCCAAGTACTTTAAGCACTTTAAGTACTTTAGGCACTTTTTTTACTTCCCAACTGGTTTATCCCGTTTCAAAGCAGTAAGTTTGTAAAATGAAAATCAAATCACTGCTTTTATTTATTACACTGACATTCATCTCTTTAGCAAATTTGTTTGCACAGATAGCAATCCCTAAAGATTATTTTTCGTCACCACTTAACATTGACCTTTTAATAACCGGTTCGTTTTCCGAAATCCGGTCTAATCACTTGCATTCAGGTACTGATCTATCAGTGCAAAGAAGAGAAGGTTTTCCTGTATTTGCCGTGGCTGATGGTGTGATTTCGAGAATTAAAGTTTCACCTGTCGGATTTGGGAATGCCTTATACATCGACCATCCGAATGGGTTTACTTCCGTATATGGTCACATGCAGGGATACAACGACACAATTACTCAATATGTGCGTAACAATCAATATAAATTGAAGAGTTTTGCTGTTGATCTTTTCCCATCACATAAAAAAGATTTCCTCTATGTCAAAAAAGGACAAATTATTGGTTATACCGGTAATTCAGGGTCTTCAGGAGGCGCGCATCTTCATTTCGAATTAAGAAATACAAAAACTGAGAACATTATTAACCCGTTGCTTTTTGGATTCAACTTCCCTGATAAGTATCCTCCATACATCGATTTTATTAAAATTTACCCTGAAGATAATAACAGTTTCGTCGGACCTTCGAACGAAATTACCCGTTTTAATGTGAGAAAATCCGGAAAGGATGAATATCATCTTCCCAAGGACACGCTTTCACTTTGGGGGAAATTCAGTATCGGGGTACAGGCATTTGATTTTAACCAGAGTCAGAGTAATCGCAACGGGTTTTACAGCATGAAGATGCTACTTGACAATAATGAATTCTTTTCGATGGTTTGCGACAGTTTTTCGTTTGCTGAAAGCCGTTATGTAAATGCATCCATCGATTATGCTGCCAATTACAACTCAGGAAACCTAATTGTAAAATCGAAGAAACTTCCCGGAAATCAATTGAGTTTCTTCAAATCGGGTCCGGAAAACGGGATACTGACATTTTTGGATGACAAGACTCATGAAGTAGTAGTTACTGTTGGCGACCAGGCTGGAAATACAATCAATCTAAGGTTTTGGGTTGTATCACATAAACCGGAAGGATTTGTGCAGATTCCGGCTGCTTCCGATGCCGATACATCCGTTAAATTCAGGTACAATAAGTTCAATAAATTTCAAACGGATGATGTGAAAGTTGAAATACCTGCAGGCAGTCTTTATGAAGATATAACGTTCAGGTATCGAAAATCACCCGGTAACAAGAGCATGTTTTCAGATATTCATTATCTTCACGACCCTGAAGTTCCTTTGCAAAACAAAATTAAAGTTTCAATAAAAGCATCAAAACTACCCCAGAACCTGCGCAGCAAAGCACTCCTTGTCCGTATTAACAGGGATGGGAAGAGAAGTTCAGCAGATGGCGCTTATGAAAACGGGTATGTAACCACAACTACAAATTTATTCGATGGATATGCCATTGTTGTTGATACTGTGGCACCGGTTATCAGACCATCATCTGAAAACAACAGGAGCAAAACCAGTTTAAAGTTTACTGTTTCTGATAATTTTTCCGGAATAGATACTTACAGAGGCGAAGTGAACGGACAATGGGTTCTGGTGGAATGGGATCCGAAGTATAAGTTGATGATTTATCGTTTCGATAATGTTGCTCAACCTGGCAAAAACAAATTCTCACTTTTCCTTGAAGATGGAAAAGGAAATAAAACATCATATTCTACAACGTTTACGAAATAATATATTACCTTTATATATATTAATGAAATAGATTTCTGTCTGTCAATTGAATGAATATTGATTAACAAATTCAATCCCTCTGCGACACATACTCCTTCAAAATATAAACCCTTTAAAAATCAAAAATCATGACATTTCAACTTCCATCCTTACCTTATGCAGCTGATGCTCTGGAGCCGGTTATCAGTGCACGAACCATCGAATTTCATTATGGCAAACACCACCAGGCTTATGTAACAAAACTCAATGGCCTGATTCCCGGAACAGCTTTCGAAAACTCCAGCCTCGAACAGATTATTTTAAAAGCCGAAGGTGGAATTTTTAACAATGCCGCCCAGGTTTGGAATCACACTTTTTATTGGGAAGGTTTTTCAGCAAAACGCGATTCAACTCCATCAGGAAAACTTTTGGAAATGATAAACCGCGATTTTGGTTCCTTTGATGCGTTTAAAACAAAATTCAACGAAGCCGCTGCAAACCAGTTTGGCTCAGGATGGGCCTGGCTTGTGCAAAATGACAAAGGGATCCTGGCTGTTGTATCAACGGGTAATGCAGCAAACCCTATGCGTGATGGTTTAAAGCCAATACTTACCTGCGACGTTTGGGAACATGCATATTATCTCGATTTCCAGAATCGTCGCCCGGATTACGTGAATGCTTTCTGGCAACTTGTAGATTGGGATGTTATTGCCAAAAGATTGGCTTAACTGACAAGTATTTATTCCTTTTTAAAGCCGGCTAATCAGATAGCCGGTTTTTTTTACGCTCTCCATCACCTTATCCGAAATATCTTCAGAGGCTTCAACAACAAGCACTTTATCAGGATTTTCAAGGTCAACTGACCATTTCTCAATTTCATTAAAACTTTCCAGTCCGGGAGTTATAGCATTGACACATCCGCCGCATTTCAGGCTTGTTTTAAATCGAAGTGTTTCCATTTATTCTTTAATTATTTAGTATTGCAAAAATAAGAGGTTTATAATAGCGTAAAGTCAAAATTAATAATGTTTAACAATCATGAAGCTCACAAAGTTTTCCAACAGGTTCAATTTCTATTGTTGTATGTGCAAATCCTTCATTCTTCAGGAAAGTGCGCACTTCCTGCTTGATGATTTCAGTTTCTGAAAAGTTTAAATCAGGATCAACGCTAACATGCAGTGAAGCAACATTATATGAACCGTCCATAGTCCAGAAATGCAGATCATGCAAATCAACAATACCTTTTATAGTTGAAAGCTGAGTTCTGAAATGAATGACCTGTTCTTCTGAAGGTGTTGCCTGCATAAAAATCCTGAATGTCTGTCGCATATTACCGAAAACCCTGAAAAGTATAAAGGCCGTGATTGCCAATGATAATAGCGGATCCAGGATTGGAATATCATAAAATTTCATCACAATGCTGGCAACCAGCACTGCAACCCATCCTAAAACATCTTCCAGTAAATGAATGGAGATAACTTTCTCATTCTGACTTTGCCCGCTTTTTAGCCGGAACATAGCCAACCCGTTAATAACTATTCCAACAATGGCAAGGTACATCATGCCCTGTACATGAACGAGTTCAGGTGTGATGATTCGCGGGATTGCTTTGAAAATAATTATTACCGATCCAATGAGAAGAATTATGGCACTCAAACTTGCACCCACCAGCGAAAACCGCTTATATCCATAAGTATAAATATCATCCCGTTTCTTTGTAGAAAAGCGCTGAAAATACCAGGCCAGCCCAAGGGCAACCGAATCACCCAAATCGTGAAAGGCATCAGACAGTATGGCTATGCTGTTGGTAAAAATTCCTCCGGCAATTTCAATCAGGGCAAAAACAGCATTGAGCCAGAAAGCCATTTTCAGGTTGGCGACCGCCTTATTTTCGTGAGAGTGTGAATGAGTATGTTCCATAATATAATTTCAAGGTTCAAATGCGTTGCGTTCAAATGCCTTCGGCGTTCAAAGATTCGAAGGCATTATATCAAAGTGTCTCTGATTTAGGGAAGCTTTACATTGCATCTGTCCATCATATTTTAAGGTATTTTATTGTTTTAAAAGTTTCACTACTATCGCGATTGAAATATTGAACCATTGAACGCGAAGCATTTGAATCCTTGAACATCTGTACTACAAAGTAACCCTTTTCAACCTCAAACTGTTCATTACAACGGTTACCGAACTCATTGCCATTGCGGCTCCTGCAATCATCGGGCTTAACAGGAATCCGGTAAACGGATATAATACTCCGGCAGCTATTGGTATTGCAATAATATTGTAGAAAAATGCCCAGAAAAAATTCTGCCTGATAATCCGAACCGTTATTTTCGAAAGATTTATTGCCTCTGCAACAGCACGCAGATCACCTTTCATCAGGATAATGCCCGCACTATCGAGTGCAATATCCGAACCTGTAGCCATGGCGATTCCAAGATCCGCTTCAGCTAATGCAGCGGAATCATTGATCCCGTCGCCAACCATTGCCACTTTATATCCCTTTTGCTGCAAATCTTTTACAAAATGATTTTTATCAGCAGGAAGTACACCAGCAAAATAATTTCTGATTCCCGCTTTTTCGGCCATAAACGCCGCGGTTTCTTCTTTATCTCCGGTAAGCATAAATACTTCAATACCTTCGTTCTGCAGTTTATTTACAGCCTCTAAAGCATTTTCACGTAAAGTGTCTTCGATTGAAAATGAGGCTACAACTTCAAGATTACAGGCAAAAAACACGGATGTTTCATTCTCTGATCCTTCCGGAATTTGAATACCATTTTCAAGCATCATCGCTTTATTCCCAACAAGGCAGGTGTAATTCTGGTAAGAAGCTTTGACGCCTTTACCTGGAATATCCTCAAAATTTTCGAGAGAAAGCATCTTCATTCCTTCAAAAAGTGCTGCTATGGCATATGCCAGTGGATGCCCTGATCTTTTTTCTATTGAATACAAAAGTTGTTTCAATTTCTCATCATCCTTAAACCAATTGCTATTGGTAATGGTTGGTTTGCCAGTAGTAAGTGTTCCCGTTTTATCAAAAATTACGGCATTGATTTTACATGCAGTTTCAAGGTTTTCAGCATTCCGGATCAGGATTCCCTGCGAAGCACCTCTCCCGATTCCGGCCATAAGGGCGGTAGGCGTTGCAAGCCCGAGAGCACAAGGGCAAGCGATAATCAAAACACTGATAGTGGTGAGGAAAGCAAATGTTGCTGAAGGCTGAGGTCCAAATGCCCACCAAATCAAGAATGTTACTACAGAAAGGCCAAGGACAATCGGAACAAATACAGAAGCAATTTTATCGGCCAGTTTCTGAATGGGTGGTTTAGCAGACTGCGCTTCCTGAACCATTGCTATTATACCTGCCAGTAGCGTGTTTTTTCCGGTTTTTGATGCGATGATCGACAAATTTCCATTCGTATTCAATGTACCGGCAAAAACATTAGTTCCACTGTTTTTAAATACAGGCAATGGTTCGCCCGAAATCATGCTTTCATCAATGTAAGAATCTCCACTTTCAACCACACCATCAACCGGAATCCTGTCGCCGGGACGTACCATGACCTGGTCACCTGGAACCACCATTGCAAGTGGCAATTCCATTTCAGTGCCGTCTCTCAGGACTGTGAGGCTTTTAGGTTGCAGCCCCATCAGGCCTCGGATTACAGATGACGCTTTGCTTTTCGAACGTTCCTCCAGGAATTTACCTGCAAGTATAAATGCAATAATTACCGTTGCTGATTCAAAATATACATGAGGTTCAAGTCCGGCCCGAATAAAAATTTCCGGAAAGATAGTATTAATCGAACTAAAAATGAATGCAATCCCTGTGCTGAGTGCAACCAGGGTATCCATATTCACCATTCGGTGTTTCGCTTGCTTCCACGCATTCGAATAAAATTCGGAACCTGAAAACAGGATTACCGGCAGGGACAAAACCAATAAAATCCAGTTTTTGTTTTCTATGTGAATACTATGAAACATGGACATTATAAATACCTGAATAGTAAAAATACCAGAAACCCACAGCTTCTTTTTCAGTTCATTAAAATGTTTAAATTCAATATCAGCGAGTTTCTCATTCAGGTTTTCCTCTTCAATTATTAATCCATACCCTATTGCTTCTACTGATTTAACAAAATCAGCTGGTGATACTGTATCGGGGTCATAACCAACATAAACATTTGCACCGGCATAATTAACTGAAGCACTACTAACTCCCGGCAGCGAGGCAATCATACTTTCAACACTACCGGCGCACGCGGCACACATCATTCCGGTAACTGCAAACACTTCCTTCTTTGGTGATTTTTCCATTTATATTTCCTTCTGTAATACACAACAAAGATACAGCAAGCTGGTTTTTGCGTAATGATAAAAATTCCTAATAAATAGTGTTTATCATTTGCGAAATAAGAACTTAATGTTTCGCAAATTGGATTTTAGTGTTTTGTCGGTCGTAGTGATGAGAAAGAAATTCATTTAATTCAATTCAATTGATTCTGCCCGTTGTGTTTAGTTCCACTATTATTCTCCAAACCATCAATAGTTTTATTTATCGTGTGGTATTCATCCTCAGTAATTGGTTCCTCTTCAATATATTCAATTTCATCTTCATCATCTTCATCCCATTGATAAATTTTACGCTGCGGACCTTCGTCGCGATAAGCAAAAGCAATTAATATTCCGGCCAGCCCGCCTAAAAGATGAGATTGCCAGGAAATGTTCTTTCCCGGGAAAAAATCAGGCGAAATACCCCACACCAATCCTCCATATAGAAATGCCACTAAAAGTGAAAATGCCATCATTCGGGGTTCACGACGTAATATCCCTCCCATAAAGTGAAATGTTGCAAGTGCATAAACAACACCCGAAGCGCCAATATGTATTCCCGTTTCAGCTGCAAATATCCATACCCATATGCCTGTAACAAGCCAGCAGAGGAAGAAAATAGTCCAGGCCTTTTTACCATAATAATAGAACAAGCCTGCAGACAGTAAAAACAATGGTACCGAATTCGACGAAAGATGGGCCCAATCCGCATGAAGTAAAGGCGAAAAGAAAATTCCACGCAGACCAATTAGGGTTTGCGGTTCTAATCCGTAATCTGCAAAAGAAACCTGAAAGCCAACTTCGATAAGTTTAATTAACCATAGAGCCAGGATTAAAAGCCCTGGAAATACCATGCTTCCATAAAATCTCTGCTTTTCTTCCTTGTCCATACAACAATAATTGCATTACGAAAGTAGTGCTTTTTTGTACGGCAATTCCAGTAGCGTTTAATGAACTTATCGATATATCATGTGTTATATATCTTATCTCCCTTGGTTTAGTTATAACAAGACTCAGTATTATCTTTAATTTAATCCTAAAAATAAAGAAAATGCGAAATTTTTACAGTTCACTCTTTCTGATAAGTGCAATATTCGTTTTGACAACATTTATATCATCATGCTCCGACAATGATGAAGACGCTTCTGCACCAATAATCACAATTAATAAACCTGCGGAAAATGACACCATTCATCTTACGAAAAGCAACGTATATATTGAAGTGGAAGCAGAGAATAATGCAGAAATAAACAATATGGTGCTAAAAGTAATTACCCAGTCAGGAACCATTTTATATACATATGAAGAAGATCAAATTGATAAACACAACTATACATGCACCAAAAGTTTTTCTTATGACGGTATTAATACGGTAACTAAAGTGAAATTAATTGTTACTTGCGAAAACGAATATCATGCTTGGAGAAAGAAGGAGGTTAACTTTTACCTGACCCGCTGATATATTTTTCAATTTGTTCCGCATATTTTCCCTGTGGTTAAAGCCCCATTTTTTGAATGGTGTCAATAAAATTGACCCTAATATAAATTCAACTCAAAAACTTTTATTCCATAATAATGAAGTTGTCTAATTCATTTGTATAATATTATATTCAATAAATCGCATCTCGGGGAATCCGATGAAATATTAAAAAATGATTTCTTTTTTTATTCTTTTGGCAAGTTTGGTTTTACAATTGTGAAAACACGATTAATGGTAAAGCCAAGGAAAATACCTCCATCAGTCCATTTATTAGTTGTTTCCGTAATAAATGCCCTATCAAACATGGGCTGTGCATTGGTAAGCCTGAACTGGAAAACATGGCCGCCGGTCTCAAGATCAACACCTACTGATAAACAATTGCCATATTTTGCGGTTTCAGTCGACGAAACCGAATAGGAATTAACGAATCCGGGAATCTGGTAGAAGTATTCTGCATTAATAGACGTTCGCTGTGCAACTTTATACCTTCCACCAATACCAATTGAAAGTTGATCATTGCGATCAGTACGATAAGGAACCAGATTTTTATGGATGTATGTTGGGGTAAGCTGCAACGAGAATGCATTTGAGAATTTCCTTGCAATCAGTAGCTGAGCGATATAGGACATGCGCGACGAGAAATAGTTTGTGCGGGAATTATCAGCCCAGTGCAGTGAATTTAGAAAGGCTCCACCATAAAATGACATGGAAACCGGCATATTTTTTGCCCCGGTACTTTGCCTGAGAATCTTAGCCTTTATAGCTCCGTCAAAAGTCTTTTCGTATGAACTCCTGCCAATATTAACACTTAGCCAGTCTGTAATTCCATATTCCAAACCCAACCTGATAGTTGAAACATCAAGCCCCCACATATTATATGCCCCCTGATTCAGGCTGCCAAAATCATGTTCAATCAGAAATTGAAGTGTGCCTTTTGCGGGATTTTCAATCGATTGTCCAAGAACAATACGTGTTGTTTTGAAAGTTGCATAGGTATAAGTAGTTTTAGGAGTCTCGTCCTTAAGCATGTCCATCAGATCCTGTGCAAACAATTGCCCACTGTAAGTTGCAATAATCAGGAAGATCGCAAGTATTTTATTTCGTATCATAATATGTTTTCTTAACCTCATTTTCCGGAAAGGAATAGTAATTATTTAACTATCGAACATTTATTGAATTTAATGTCTGTATCATCATATCCAACACAAACACCTTTAATTTTCACCTTCCCGCCAATTTCTAATGCATTGGCTTCATCATTGTGCTTTTTGTACATTTGACAAGCTATGGTTTTATCACCAAACATTGAGTCAGCCGCCATTACAAATATTACTGAAACCAGTGAATCATTTTTATCAATACGGCTCATACTCCCTGTAAGTTCAATTACTTTATTATTATATAACGAATCAGCAATTTCCCGGTTAGTATTATACTGGTTCCATATTTCTTCCGTTGCCATTGAATATGCAGGAGTCGCTTTTTCAATATCTTCGTGAGGTTTGTTAATATAAAATTTCCATACAAGAAATGCAGCGATAATTCCAGTTACTGCAAGAATAATCCCGATTTTAAATATTTTTTTCATAACTCAAAGTTTTGAATAAAAGGTTAATTATTAAGCATTCCTTGTCTGATCCAGATATCAATTTTAGTCAGATCACACGTTGAGAGGCTGCCACCACTTTGTGGCATTGCCTGAAAACCTGATTGGTGATTAATTGATCCCCTGATTCGGGTAATGTTTGTTATTACAGAAGTATAGCTATCAGTTTTAATATTACCTGATGGGGAACTTCCGCTATGGCAGGAATTACAATAACCTGCAAAAACCGGAGCTACAGTAGCTGAATATGTTACGTTACTAGTATCACAGGTACTGCTTCCCAGGTAAAGATCTTCTTCATTGTCATAATAACAACCACTGATTGCAAGTGTAAGAGCCAGCGCGGATATAAGTATTACTTTTATTTCTGTTTTCATTGAGGATCAAGGGATTAAATATTCTGTTAAATTTCAGTTATATTTCACATTAAAATACAACTTTTGATTCGGTATGTGTAATTGAAACCTTTATCTGCTAACTAAAGTTGGAAATCAGGGGCATGTTGTATGATTGGCCCCTTGTAATATCCAGATACTTATAATGTCGATCTGGGAACTTGTTAGTCGTGTTTTTGGTTCAGGTGGCATTAAGCCCATCAGGTTCGAATGTGCAGTAATTACTTTGTGAAGTCGACTTTCCACTGGTTTTCCAGGCGTAACATACCTGAAAACGTCTTCGTAAGTAGACAATGAAGGAGCATCGCCCCCACCATGACAGCCTGAAACATTACAATTCGAATTAATAATAAGCATTACTTCATTATCGAAACAAACTTCAGGAGTACCGGGCATGAGTTCCGGCTCATGATGACACGAAATGAGCAGAATTCCCAGCAATGCAATTCCAGCTAAAACATTTATTCTAAAGACTTTCATTAATTAAGAATTAAATGATTTTATTATTAAAAATTCAAATTGATTGAAACGAAACGTAAAGACTATAATAAGATTGTATTAATAGATGTAAAATTAAACACTTCTTATCAATTCATATGTGACTAAAATCACGACCACACAATTTATATTCATTCTATGCTAATAGAAATTAGAAAAAAT
Source organism: uncultured Bacteroidales bacterium (assembly GCA_963802185.1). GTDB lineage: Bacteria > Bacteroidota > Bacteroidia > Bacteroidales > UBA4417 > UBA4417. The sequence goes on along the minus strand of CAWDHU010000026.1, from coordinate 381,339 downwards.
GTTAAATGGATGAAGCCATTTTCAAATTAAACAGCATTTATGCAATATTTCACGTAATTTTGAAGTTCTATTCTAACCTATTTGTACAATTATGAAATTAGCTCCTTATACCATTCTAATCTCTTTTCTGCTTTTGTCAGGCATAAATATTTCAGCTCAGTCAAAACAGAAATCGCTTGATCCGAAGGCCACAACCATGAAGTTTAATACACTGATGCAACTTATAAATTATTATTATGTTGAGGATGTGAATGAGCCAAAATTAACAGAAGATGCCATTGTTGCAGTATTGAAAGATCTTGATCCACATTCAGTTTATATTTCAAAAGATGAAGTTGAAAAAACCAATGAGCCACTGGTAGGAAACTTTGATGGAGTTGGTATTCAGTTCCAGATTTATAAAGATACTATCATGGTTATTTCGCCTGTTCCCGGGGGGCCTTCCGATAAATTAGGCATTCAGGCAGGTGATAAGATCATTAAAATCAATCAGGAGGATGCATTTGGCAGTAAGGTAACCACTCAATATGTGCTCGACCACTTACGAGGTCCCAGGGGAACTAAAGTAGATGTTGCAATCTATCGTAAAGGACGTAAAGAACTTATTGAATACGCCATAATTCGTGATAAAATCCCTATCAACAGCATTGATGCAGCATACATGCTATCAGGTAATATTGGGTATATCAAACTTTCCCGCTTTGCAGCCACGTCGGCTGATGAATTTATTGATGCTGCCAACGCATTAAAAAAACAAGGAATGAAAGATCTTGTCTTTGATCTTCGCGGCAACTCTGGTGGTTATTTGAATGTAGCTTATGACCTTGCGGATCAATTTTTACCGGCTGGAAAACTTGTGGTGTATACCAAAGGCGAACGCAGCCCGAAACAGGATTTTGTTGCTACTTCGAGCGGCACATTCGAAAAAGGCAAATTGGTTGTACTTATTGATGAAGGATCAGCATCTGCATCAGAAATTGTTTCAGGTGCAGTGCAGGACTGGGACCGGGGCCTGATTATTGGCAGGCGTTCATTTGGCAAAGGCCTTGTTCAACGTCCTTTTATGCTACCTGATAGCTCCATGGTTCGGATCACAACAGCCCGTTATTATACCCCTTCAGGCAGGTGTATCCAGAAACCTTACGACGATGGAGATGAAGCATATGGTGAAGACCTGTTCAAAAGATTCAAACATGGCGAATTATATCATGCTGACAGTATTAAATTTCCTGATTCACTCAGATATTTTACCCAAAACAAACGAATTGTTTATGGTGGCGGCGGAATTATGCCTGATTATTTTATTCCACTCGATACAGCATTTGCTTCGAAATATTATACTGATATTTTCCGTAAAAGTTTACTCAATGATTATTGTCTGCAATATATTGATTTACATCGCAAAGACTTGTCAAAAGCGTATCCTGATATAACAGCGTACAAAAAGGGATTTACTGATGATCAGAAATTGCTGGACGAATTTGTTGCTTATGCCGAAACAAAAGATGTTCCCCGAAATGATAAGGACCTGGAAGCTTCGGGATTGCAGATAAAAATTGTCCTTAAAGCACTTATTGCAAGGAATCTTTATAATATGAATGCCTATTTCGAAATTATCGGGACTACAGACGATGACTTATTGAAAGCGGTTGAAGTTATCCGTAACGACAGCTTATTCTACAAGTTATCGCAAGGAAAGTGATAATTGCTAAAAAGCTAAGAATATAAAAAGTTGAGTGGGGTTTAAAATTCTACATTAAACCTACACTCAACTTAGCTTTCTCCAGTTTACTTAAAAAAATGATTCTTGGACCGAGTGATGCGAACTCACCAAAGACAAACCGCTTTACCCGGTATGGCTGATTTTGCTAAGATGATCTAAATTTAAAATCTCAAAATCATTGCCATTCACCTGGATAATATTTTCGTCTTTAAACTCACGCAGAATACGTATAGCACTTTCCTTCGACATACCCGACATATCAGCCAGATCCTGCCTGGAAAGAGAAGTATGGAAAGGATTGGATTCGTAAACCTTATCTTTTAAGTACAGCAACACATCAGCAATCCTGCCGGGCATTTGCTTTTGGGTAAGGCTGATGAACAGTTCATAATTGTAAATAGATTGTAAACTAACTTTCTTAAGAAAATCTTCAGCAAAATCAGGATTAGAGCGTATAAGTGATTTAAACGTAACCAGGTCAACAAGACAAGCAACAGAATCTTCAATTGCCATGGCAGAAAAATGATGCATCTGGTCAGCATATATACCAGGTCCCAATATATATTCGACCGGTTTTACTATGCCAAGAATTAGATTTTTATCATTATAACCTTCAATGTATGTTTTCACTTTCCCTTGTGTTAAACAGAGAAAATGCATATTTGGAGTTCCTTGTTTAAATATAAGTTCTCCGGATTTAAAGTGCACTTCTATCCGCTTTTCATCAATTTGATCAAGTTCTACTTTACAAAGACAGCTAAAAATATCGCTTTTATCCTTACAGACACTGCACCCTTTAATATATTGCGTATGTTGATTCACAGCTAGAGTTTTAATTTTTCCTGAAGGGATTAAAATATCAGCGAATCTGGAATTAAACAGATAACTGAACACCTTCCGTTTCGCCTACAAATATAATGACATATATCAATACAGCAACTGATAAGTGTCAAAAAAATATTGTCAAACAATCATATTTAATATTAAAGCTATTTCATAAGAAAAGTATTCCTTTGTACTGTTAAATAATAAACAGTGAATTCCTTTAAATCTGAACTATAAGTCTGAGTTAAAACCTAAAAATAAACACAAATGAAAAAGAGACTTCTCCGATTATTTTTTCTATCAGGCACCTTGCTTTTGCTACTTTCAGCCTGCGAATACGATTTTATCGTGCCAACACCTCCCCCGCCACCACCTCCTGCTAATGACACAATCAGTTTTTCACAGGACATTCAGCCTTTTTTTAATGCTAAATGTGTATCATGTCACGGAGGTAGTACTGCCCCTAATCTTACAACCGGGAAATCATACTCAGAAGTAGTTCCTGCTCATGTGGTAGCCGGAAGCCCTGAAACAAGTGGACTTTATCTTGTTTGCAAACCAGGCGGAAGCATGGCTGTGTATGCAACAATAACAACTACTGAACTCGATCTCTTGTATCGATGGATTTATGCAGGTGCTAAAAACGACTAAGTTCATTTATAATCAGAAAAAACAAAAAATATGAAAAATATATTTATTACACTACGCATCAGCGCTCTGATGATTCTAACATTGCTGATGATTAAACCAGTTGCTTTCGCCCAGGAAGAAGCCACTGAGGACACAATTGTGCAGGAAAAGCCGGCAGAGCGTCCAGTTAGACCAGCTTTTGAAAGCGGTTTATTGTTTGATGCTGCCACTACTACTATTCAACCTTCAAAAACCCTTGAATTCGTACTTCAACACCGGTTTGGCTATATGGATACTGAAAAATACGCTAGTGATTTCTTCGGAATCTGGGGTGCTTCAAATATTCGTGTTGGATTGAATTACAGTTTTACGGATAAATTAACTGTAGGTCTTGGTACCACAAAAATGAAAAGATTACAGGATTTACAGATAAAATATAAAATTATCGAGCAAACACGCTCGAACAGCATCCCTGTTACTGTGATGGTGTACGAAGTTATCGGCGTTAATGCCAGTGACAAATCCACATGGGATCAGAATGAAGGATCTCCGAATTATAAATTCTCAAACCGGATGTCGTACTTTACACAGCTGAATGTTTCACGCAGATTCGACGACCATCTTTCGCTTCAGGTTGGCGGCGCATTTACCCATTACAACAGCGTTGATTCTGTTTACAACCACGACAGAGTTTCATTAAACTTTGCAGGTCGATATAAATTCTCACCACAAGGCTCATTTATTGTTGCCGGCGATTTTCCACTGGATATAAAAAGCATGTATGATTACAAAAAAGATGCTGATGAAAACACTATCATTTATGATAAACCGAATATTTCAATTGGTGTAGAAATATCAACCAGCACACATGCTTTCCAGATTTATCTTGCTTCAGCCCAGGGAATCCTGCAACAGGAAGATGTAATGTGGAATAGCCATGACTTCTTCAAAGGTGGTTTCATGATTGGATTTAACCTTACCCGCCTCTGGAATTTCTAATACACTCACCCTTATTTGGAATGCTTTTTGCATCAAAACAGTTATAACCAATTAAAATAAAACAAAATGAAAAATTCATCTAAACTTATCGCAATTATTTGCACAGCAATTCTTTTTGTTACAGCCAATATGGCTATGGCACAAAAAGCTGGCGGCCCATGGACTATTCCGGCCAATTACAAAACTATGAAGAGCACTGTAAAAGCAGGTGATGCTTCAATCAACTCTGTTGGAAAAGAAAATTTCAACAAACATTGCAAATCATGTCATGGCTGCTAAAGGCTTGGGCGATGGTCCAAAAGCTGCAAACCTAAAAACCAGTACCGGTGATTTTTCAACCGCTGCATTCCAGAAAAATACCGATGGTGAATTATACTATATGTCATTTATTGGTCGTGATGAAATGCCAAATTTCGAAAAGAAAATCCTTGATGTTGCTGACAGATGGGCTGTTATTGGCTACATCCGAACCCTGAAAAAATAATTTATTCAATAAAGGGTGTTCCGGTTTAGATCTGAACACCCTTTTCTTTTTTTTGCTTTTACATTTTCAGCCCTACTTAATTTCTATAAAATGACTTCTCTTTTTACAAGTCTTATCCGGAAAGTTCTTGTAGCTTCTATAATGGCATCTTTCTTAGTTTTAATGATGTCCATTTCCATTAAAGCACAAAACAAACCTAAAGATGAAACTATTAAACTCAACGAGAATTGCCTGAAATGCCACGGACAATCAAAATATAAATATGCTAACCCGGAATCAGGTTCAGAAGTTACCAAGAGGATGTACCTCGAGACAATTATAAATCGTACTGAGTTTTACGAGTCAAATCATAAAACTTTTAAATGCACCGATTGTCATTCCGAAGATTATGATACCTTCCCTCACCCGGGACGATTGAGAATGGAAACCAAGTATGCATGTATCGATTGCCATGGCGGAGATGAAGCATACGCAAAATTCAAATTTGAAGAAATTGAGACTGAATTCCAGTCCAGTGTCCATTCAACAAAGCATAGCGATGATTTTAACTGCTGGATGTGCCATAATCCGCATAGCTATAAAATCAACGCCCGTTCTGAAGAAAAAATCAGAGATATTGTGGCCTATGACAATGCAATTTGCCTGAACTGCCACGCCGATATCACCAAATACCAGATGCTCACGGATAAAGTGAATCCAAACATTCTTAAAACTCATGAATGGTTACCAAACCAGGCACTCCATTTTAAAAATGTTCGTTGCATCGAATGTCATGCACGTACCAACGATTCAATCCTGGTAGCTCATAACATTCAGCCAAAAGCAAAAGCAGTAAGAAGATGCGTTGAATGCCATTCAACCAATTCAATCCTGATGGCTTCCCTTTATAAATATAAAGTGCAGGAAGGCCGCAGTAAAACCGGTTTTTATAACGGAGTTATCATGAATGAAGGATATGTAATCGGTGCAAACCGTAATTACTACCTTGGTTTGATAAGTATAATAATGTTTTGCTGTGTAGCTGCCGGAATCCTAATTCATGCATCATTGAGAATAATAAAACGCAAGAAATAATGTCAGGAAAAATATATTTATATCCCATGTGGATCAGGCTATGGCATGCCTTAAATGCCATTCTTATCATACTACTGATCATCAGTGGCGTAAGTATGCAATATACAAATCCTGCAAATCCTTTTATTCGGTTTGATATTGCAGTAACTATGCATAATATCAGTGGAATAATAATGACTATCAACTACCTGGGCTTTCTGATTGGAACTGTAATTACTCCTAACGGAAAGTATTACAAATTGTCTTTTAAAGGATTAGTTCCCAGGCTGGTGAAACAATTCATTTATTATACTTTCGGTATTTTCAAACACGAAACACCGCCATTCCCTGTAACTAAAGAAAGTAAATTTAATCCATTACAACAGTTTACGTATGTAATTGCGATGTTTGTGTTGGTTCCTATTGTTATTGTAACTGGTTGGGCATTATTGTACCCGGAAGTGGTTTTGACTAAATTTTTTAGTGGCAGTGGAATAAAAGTAAATGACTTTATCCATGTAATAATTGGGTTCTTTGTATCCTTTTTTATGTTTGTTCATATTTATTTCTGCACCATAGGAGCAACTTTTGTGAGTAATTTTAAAAGCATGATCAATGGCTTTCACGAATCACACTGAAATCCGGAAGTTTGTTTAAAAACTCACTTTTCGGAATTGATCACAAACTTAATTTAACATTAAAATGGCTTACCATGGAAAATAAAAAGAAAGACGACAGCAACTCCCGCAGGAATTTCCTGAAGTTGGGTTTGTTGGCTGGTGCCGGTACTGTTGCTGCAGGAGCATTAATAGCAACTGGTAAAAGCGCTTCAGGCGAATCAGGAGAGAAGATAAAGGTACTTACTACTTCTGGTGAGGTAATGGAAGTAGATAAAAATTTCCTCACACTAGCCCCTGTGGGGCGCAAAGAATCACATGAGGGTATTCCCGGACGCAAATTTGTGATGGTTATAGACCTGGCCAGATGTAAAAATGCACGTAAATGTGTAGAAGAGTGTCAAAAAGGACATAACCTCTCCAAAGATCAGGAATTCATGAAGGTTTACCTGATGCAGGATTCGGAGAAAACGGCGCCTTACTGGTTTCCGAAACCTTGCTATCATTGCGATAATCCACAGTGCGTAAGTGTATGCCCTGTAGGAGCAACATATAAACGCAGTGATGGAATCGTACTTATTGATAATGAACGTTGTATCGGATGCAAGTTCTGTATGACAGGCTGCCCGTATTCAACACGTGTATTTGCCTGGAAGGCTGAAGAAGCTTTTGAATCAGATCAACCTTATTCACCTGAAAAAAGTGTTCCAGGAGTTGAAGGTACAGTTTCAAAATGCGATTTCTGCCCTGACCTGGCCCGCGAAGGCAAGTTACCTTATTGTGCGGCTGCCTGCCCAATGGGAGTAATCTACTTTGGCGATATTGATGAAGATGTAGTTACCAACGGCACCGAAACTTATAAATTCAGCGAACTTATACGCGACCGATCCGGATATAAATATCTCGATAACCTTGGAACCCGCCCTAATGTTTATTATTTGCCTCCTGTCGACAGGCAATTCCCTTTTGAACGCGGACTTGATGGTCTTGATGAGGAGGTCACCAAAAGATTTGAAAATACCCCCTATGTAAAAAACCTTAAAAATAAGGAGGCCAAATAATGAGCGATACAGCTAGTTCTAAAATTTTACTTCGGGAATTTGCTCCTCAGATTGAGCATACAAGTATATTAGGCAAATTATGGATAACACTTCTTACAGGTGTTGTACTTCTTGGATTCTTCGCCTTATACTGGCAGGTTTCGAGGGGCCATATTGTAACAGGAATGCGCGATAATGTTGTATGGGGAGTATACATCGTAAACTTTATATTTTTCATGGGAATAAGTTATGCGGGTGCGCTCATATCGGGAACGCTGCATCTTTTTCATGCAAGTTGGCGAAAACCAATTATCCGGATGGCTGAGTTCATAACCATTATCTCCCTATTGATAGGTCCGGGTTTCATTATGATGTGTATCGGCCGCCTCGACCGCCTTCCTAACCTGATAATCTTCGGTCGTATACAGTCGCCAATTACATGGGACGTTATTGCGATATCTACAGATATATTTGGGTGTATACTTTTCCTGTACCTTGCATTGTTGCGCGACTTAGCGAAAATGCGCGATTTTGATGAGTTGAAAGTTCCCCAATGGAAGAAAAAACTTTATAAAATCCTGGCCCTTGGGTACACCGGATTACCTGAACAGCAAATGCGTCTGAAAAAAGCCACCGATATTATGGCTGGTATGGTAATTGCAATCGCAATTATTGTTTACTCCGTATTAGCCTGGATTTTCAGTGTGACCTTACAGCCCGGCTGGCATAGTACAATTTTTGGCCCTTATTTTGTAATTGCTGCAGTTTATTCCGGAACAGGCGTTCTAATAGTGGCCATGTATTTTTTCAGGAAGGCATACCACCTGGAAGAACATATTAGGTTAGAGCATTTCGTTAATGTGGGAGTTATCATGCTTGTACTTGCTGCTTTCTTTGGATACTTTACTTTCAGCGAATACCTCACAAAATGGTATGGTTCGGAAAAAAATGATGAACAACTTATCTCCATTCTGTTTAAAGACTACTATTCTTTATTTATCCTTTCTAATTACGTTGGAGTTCTGGTTCCATTGATTGTTGTAGGTTTTAAGAAACTCCGCACAATCAATAACATAACTATTTCTGCAATCATAGTTGTGATAGCACTTTGGTTGAACCGTTACCTGATTGTAGTTCCAACTCTCGAGTCACCTTATCTTCCTATACAAGATTCACGAATAGCATGGGAGCATTATTCAGCTACCTGGGTTGAATGGTCACTTACAGCAGGAGGTGTAGCACTGTTCTGTCTGCTTTTCACCCTGGCTTCAAAAATGATACCCATCGTTCAGGTTTCTGACCTCAAAGAAGAACCTAAAGAAGCTGGTGACATTTATTTGAAGTAACAGATTTACAATAAGTTAAACGTTAACAGTATCTAAAGAAAATATTATGAAAAGGATAAAACCAGTAATCATACTTGTTATATTACTTGTAACAGGTTTGGTACAGGCATATGCCCAAAATGCTGATACTACAAGTCCGGCAGTTACAGTTTTACGGTTTACATGTTACAACACTTCTGATGACAGTATCCAGCTAAAAAGCACTATAAGTGTTAAACATGACGAAGGGAGTACAAACCTTGCGAATGCACTGGTCACTTTTTATTCGGTTGAAAAAGACGGGGATTTAAAGATAGGAGAATCAAAAACAAATGTTCATGGTGTTGCAGTTTATAAAATTCCTGCACACAATTCATATATCCGTAATGATGAACAGATGCTTACTATCAAAGCAATGTTTGACGGCAACGATAAGTTTGAAGCTTCAGAAAGTGAATTCGGATTGAAACCGGCAAAACTAAAAGTATCATTTTACGAAGAAGATTCCGTTCGTTATTTAAAAGTTGAAGGATCTCAGCTTAATGCTGATGGAACTGAAAGCCCGATAGTTGACAAAAGTGTAAATATATCGGTACCCAAGATGTTCAGCATGCTTAAAATTGCTGAAGTATCTCTCGATGAATCCGGATCCGGATTTACTGAGTTCCCTCTTGATATCATAGGCGATTCATTGGGAAATCTAACCGTAGTAGCTACAATAGAGGAAGATGATATTTTAGGTAATGTTAAAGCATCTGCCGACAATAACTGGGGATTACCTAAACATCTTATCAGTCCCGACCGTCCTTCACGCGAATTATGGACACCTATAGCACCTCTCTGGATGATTATTACTCTCATTATTATGTTGTTGGGAGTTTGGGGGCACTATGTGTATGCAGTTGTACAACTTGTTATGATTAGTAAATCCTCTAAAGCAATAGAAAAAAAGGAATAATATCTTTATCGATAAGCAAAATTGAACTTATTGATTTTGACAGATACAACTCATTTATAATCTCATTCGAATTGAAAGTCACCCCTCGTAAAGGTGACTTTCTTCATTTTTATATTCTGGCTCTTTTAGGAACTTAATATTGAACAAATGGATATCTAATCTATTTATATTCAAATCCTTTACCGCTTATTAAGTTTTAGACAATTCATCCTCAATCACTTATGAGGTATCACTTTTAATTTTCCAGGCACATTCTAATTTGCCTTTTTATGTCGGAACAACAATTATTGAATGCTCCTACAATTTACTAATAGCTTGGCATATAATTAATAATTTATATATATCTTTACCACAACATCCAAAATAAAATTAAATTCTATTCTAGGTGTCCACAAAAAAACCAAAAGCATTTTACAACTGGCTTAGTCTAACAGGCTTTATCATAACTGCTAATAGCCTGATTCTAATCCTCATTTTATATTTATTTTCACTTTTATCTGAACAAACTAACTCATACCTCGGACTGTATATATATATTGTACTCCCTGCATTCCTTGTATTAGGACTAATTCTAATTCCTTTGGGTGTTATTATTTCTGTCCGCAGGAAAAAGAATTTACAGCAAGACAATGACTCCTGGCCTGTTATTGACCTTAACACAAGAAAAGATTGGGCAACGGTAGTTAAAATTTTCCTGATTACAACGATTTTCCTGGTTGCCTCAGCTATGGGAAGTTACCGGGCTTTCCAATATACTGAATCCGTTGAATTCTGCGGTAAACTTTGTCACCAGGTGGAGGAGCCAGAGTATGTAACTTACCAGAATTCGTCGCATGCCAGGGTTACATGCGTCGAATGTCATGTTGGCAAAGGAGCCGACTGGTATGTTAAATCAAAATTATCGGGATTGTACCAGGTATATTCGGTTATGGCTAAAAAATATCCAAGGCCAATTTCAACTCCAATCCAAAGCATGCGACCGGAACGTGAAACCTGCGAACAATGCCATTGGCCTGAAAAATTTTACTCCCGGAAACTCCGCGTCCAAAGATCCTACCTGGCAGATTCGGCCAACACCGAATGGAATTTGTCACTTCTTATGAAAATAGGTCCTGAGTTTAAATCAATGGGAAATTCAGAAGGAATACACTGGCACATCAATAAAAATTTCAAAATAGAATATGTTTCAAATACGCGTAATCGTGAAAGTATCCCCTGGGTAAAACTAACTAACCTAAAAACAGGAGAAGTTAAGATTTTCATGGATGAAGAAAACCGGCTTGATAAAAAATCTCTGGATTCACTTGAGGTACGTACCATGGATTGCCTTGATTGCCACAACCGGGCATCTCATCTTTTTAAGTCAGCTCCCGATTATGTTGATAATGCATTCGTTACCGGTTTGTTGCCAAAGAATTTGGCCTTTTTCAAAGAAGCTGCTATGGAAGCATTAAAAATGCCTTTCCAGGATAAAGATATAGCACTGCGTGAAATACATGAAAAAGTTCTGAATTACTATAGAAATGAACATCCTGAAGTATTGAAATTGAATGAAGATCGAGTGCTGAAGGCTATTTCAGTCATCCAGCAGGAATATAGCCTGAATGCGTTTCCTTATATGAGGGCTGATGCTAGCCAATACCCCAATCATATAGGTCATCTTGAATCGGAAGGTTGTTTCCGCTGCCATTCCGACAGGCATAAAACTACCAAAGGAGAAACCATATCCAAAAACTGCGAAATCTGTCATACGATTATTGCACAAGGCCCTACAGGCAAAATCACCAATGCTTATCTTAATTCAACACTTAAGTTTGAACATCCTACCAGCATTGGTGAAAAATGGAAAACTGAGTTCTGTTCGGAATGCCACTCCTCATTGTATGAGTAATTTTTGGTATCTTTCAACGATTTTATCAACATAAGAGAAGATTGATGTGTTGACGGATTTTATAATTTAGATTGAATAGCTTCGATGAAAATTTTGCTTACCGGTAGTACTGGTTACATTGGGAAAAGGTTGTTGCAACAATTGCTTGAAGAAGGCCATGAAGTCACCTGCCTGGTCAGAAACCTGGAGCGTCTTATGACAGGTGAACCATCGATGCAGGGGATTCAAGGAATTGAAGTTGATCTGCTGAACCCGGTTCCTTCTGCATTTCAATCCATGGATATTGATGTGGCTTTCTTTTTAATCCATTCCATGTCTACTTCCATCACAGAGTTTATGAAAGAGGAAGCCAGGTCAGCGGGAAATTTCTCTGATTTTATCGGTAAAACTAATTGTAAACAGATAATTTACCTAAGCGGTATTTCCAATTCCAAAAAACTTTCAAGGCACTTACAATCCAGGAAGAATGTCGAGGATATTCTAAAAAGCTGCGGCAAACACCTAACGGTACTCAGGGCCGGCATTATTGTTGGAAGTGGAAGTGCTTCATTTGAGATTATCAGGGATTTAATGGAAAAAATGCCAATTATAATTGCTCCTACATGGGTAAAAACACTTTGCCAACCTATTGCTATTGGTAATGTAATAAAATACCTGATGGGATGCATGCTCCATCCGGCTACATATGATCAAACTTTTGATATTGGCGGGGCTGAAATACTTTCATATAAAAAAATGATGCTCCAATATGCAGAAATCAGGGGATTAAAACGGCGCATTTATGTTGTTCCATTTATAAGTCCCAGAATTTCATCTTACTGGCTTTACTTTGTAACATCAACATCATATTACCTTGCGGTTAACCTTGTAAACAGCATGAAGGTAGAAGTTGTTTGTAAGGAAACCCGGCTTAAAGATATTTTGAACATCCCTCCATTTACATATAGGGAGGCATGCATGCGTGCATTGGAGCGAATAAATCTGGATAACGTTCAATCGAGTTGGACGGATGCTGTTTCTATGAAAAATCCAGGTCATTTATTTCAGCGCCTGGAAGTTCCTACTTATGGAATTTTGCACGATCGACGGATTAGGCGTATCAGTGGCGATCCACTTCGTGTACTGGATAGAGTGTTTGCTATCGGAGGCGAAACAGGTTGGTACTATGCTGACTGGATTTGGAAAGCAAGAGGTATGATAGATAAAATGGTAGGTGGTGTTGGACTTCGGCGGGGAAGAAGAAATGCTTCGGAATTAAATCCAGGAGATTCATTGGATTTCTGGAGAGTATTGGTTGCCGACAGGGAAGAAATGCGCTTGTTATTGTTTGCCGAAATGAAAGTACCCGGAGAAGCATGGCTTGAGTTCCGCATCATTAAAAAAACAGATGGCTACTATCTGTACCAGACTGCCACATTTATGCCTTTTGGATTAAGTGGCAGGATGTACTGGTATCTTCTGTTACCCATACATTTGTTAATGTTTAAAGAGATGATCAAGGCAATAACAAAATAATTACTTTCGGAAAAGCTTGTAGTAAAGAATATTTAATTCAACACCCTTTCTATTTAAAATTCAACTACAGAACTTATGGAAACTGCCCTGCGATTAAGCGAAATAAACCTATGGGTTATAATCCCCATGTTACTTTTTATAGCGCTGATCATTTATTTCCTGATCAAATTTTTTTCTGTACTCTTTGATTTTATTCAGGCAAAAGGCTGCCTTACTATCGGATTGATTTTATTGGTAGGCCTGCCAGGTATAGTTGCCCTCAGTCTTATCTCCGGCCATACTTTTATTTCTGCTGTACTTATTTTATTTGCAGTAATAGGCGTAATTACAGGTTATATTGCTCATGATTCGGAAGGAAACGTTGGGAAATTCGGACTTTTCATTATGATAGTATCGGTTATCACCTTGATTACAGCTCTATTGTTAACTCAGATCCTGGGCCTATTCTGACAGTTTACCTGACTATTATATGCATAAATATAAATATTTTTATATATATCTACTATGCAAATCAAATTTGTGCTTACCTTTGGAATGAATTTTGCAATACTACTTAACATAACTTAAATCTATCAATCATGAAAATTTCAAAACAACTTGCTGCAGTAATTATTACAGCACTTATTTTCATCGCAGCTAATGTTGCAATGGCTCAAAAAGCAGGTGGTCCCTGGACAATCCCCGCAAAATACAAATCAATGAAGAGCACTGTTAAAGCTGGTGATCCTTCAATTAATACTATCGGTAAGGATTTATTTGCCAAACATTGTAAATCCTGTCACGGTTCAAAAGGATTAGGAGATGGTCCTAAATCAGCAAGTTTAAAAACTGCAATTCCTTCTTTCGCTAGTTCTAAGTTTAAAGCTCAGGCTGACGGTGAAGTTTACTACCAGACATTGGTTGGTCGTGACGAAATGCCTAACTTTGAAAAGAAAATTGTTGATGAAGGCGACAGGTGGGCACTTATTGCTTACATCAAAGGCTTATAATATTTCTATAATTTTGATAAAGAAGGTGTTCTTAATTGAACACCTTTTTTTTATGCTCAAAAAACAATCAAAAGGCCTGGGTAAAATATACGCTTTTCTCTGCTGACAAATTCCTGTAAAATATATTTGTTGTTTTTCTTTTAATGAGCTCTTCTGTTCACTTAGAATTTGGATCGTTTTAGTATAATATCTTATAGCCAATTGAAGCTAATATGGCGTAATTACTACTATTAAGAATACTTATAAATTGCATATTTCATATTTTTTTTTAGTATTATTACTTACTTTTGTTCATAGGATATATATAGATATCTATCTACCTGATTTTACAAAATCTAATACTGTGTTTATATGAAAATGCCAAAAAATGCATATAACTGGATAACTATAACTGGTTTTCTGTTAGCTGTTAATAGCCTGATAGCCATAATTTTACTTTTTCTTTTTTCGATGTTCTCGAAAGAGAGCAATCCCTATATGGGATTATTTACTTTCATCGTATCTCCTGCTTTTATGGTGCTGGGACTTCTGCTGATACCGGCAGGAATATTGAATAAGAGAAGGAAGATGAAAGGCAAACAGCCTTCAAAGCAAAATTGGCCCATTCTTGATATGAACAATAAAATTCAGAGAACGGCAATAATTAGAATCTCAATAATTACCTTTGTTTTACTCATTGCTACAGCAATGGGTAGTTACCAGGCATTCCATTATACTGAATCAGTTAAGTTTTGTGGCCAACTGTGCCATAAAGTGATGGAGCCTGAGTTTACAGCATATCAAAATTCGTCGCACGCCAACGTAAAATGTGTTGAATGTCATGTGGGTGAAGGAGCCGGTTGGTACGTAAAATCGAAACTTTCAGGCCTATACCAGGTTTACTCGGTAATTTTTAAGAAATATGCAACACCAATTGAAACCCCGCTGCGTAACTTACGTCCTGCAAGTGAAACCTGTGAAAAATGCCACTGGCCCGAAAAATTTTATTCTCAAAAACTCAGAAATCTTAGGTCCTATATTGCTGATTCCGGAAATACTGAATGGAATACATCGCTTCTTATGAAGATTGGCCCTCAGTATAGTGCCAAAGGACTCTCGGAAGGAATACACTGGCACATTAACAAGAGTATAAAAATTGAATACCTTGCCGGTTCCAGAGACAGGGAAAGTATTCCCTGGGTTAAATATACCGATTTAAAGACAGGGAAAGTTAAGATATTTATGGATGAGGAAAACCCCGTTGACCAAAAAGCCATGGATTCCCTCGAAAAAAGGACAATGGATTGTATGGACTGTCATAACCGTCCTTCTCACAAATATTTATCTGCACCTAACTTTATTGATAATGCTATTGTATCCGGTTTAATTCCGAACGATATTCCTTACATTAAAATGGCTGCGATGGAGGCTCTGAAAGTTTCGTATAGCACTAAAGATACTGCGCATATGGAAATCAAGAATGTGGTTACAAATTATTATAAAGAAGAGCAACCAGAAGTTTATGCAAAAAACGTTGACCGCATAAACAAAGCTATTCTGGTAATGCAAGCAGAATATGATAAAAACGTTTTCCCTTTTATGAAAGTTGAATCAACCAGGTATCTCGACCATATTGGTCACCTGGAATCAGATGGTTGTTTCCGTTGTCATTCCGACAGGCATAAAACAGTCACTGGCGAGACTATTTCAAGAAATTGCGATCTGTGCCACAGTTTTCTGGCCCAGGGCCCCACAGGCAAAATCCAGACAGTTTCATTGGGCAATTCGATGGAATTTGTACATCCTGTTGAAATCAGGGGAATGTGGAAAACAGCTTTCTGCTCCGAATGCCATAGAGTACTTTTTGAATAAAGGGTGCTGGTATCAGATGCTAAGTTGTTATAATACAGAACCGCGTTTTACTTTAAAATATATCCATACAAAGGCCGCTTCTGACAAAGGCGGCTTTTGCTTTTTCATATTCATTATATGAAGAATATCACATAAAAAGACCAGTGAGGCTTTGCGTTAAACCTTTTCAAGATAAAACGATGGCAGAGGAAATACTCATTAATACTATTAGTTTGGTCGCATGCTTCAGAGTGAGAAAAACTACATGCCATAAATTCAGAGCTCAAAGCCCCGAATTCTTTGGAGCAATCGCATCGGGATTTGGAATCTGAAACTTAAAATAACGGTTGTATCATAATTCGAGAAGAAGAATATCAGATAAGTATTTCTTCCTCTGAATCACAGGAATGTTAAGTGGTTTTATCCTCTTCTTTTTCTTTAAGCTTCTTCACATAATATGTTGAAATAACTATTGAAGTAACTGCAAAAGCAAGGAATATCAATATTCTGAATATAAGATCAATTTTTGCCAGGTCAATAATGAATAAATAAAATGCCGCCACAAGCAAATTGCCCATAGCCATCCACCTGTACTTGATACTTTTTACATATATGCTTAATCCGAAATAAATCCCGGCAATTACAAGCCACGATACGGTAATATATTGCCCAGGTAATCCGTTGTACGTTGCATAAAGTAAAGTAAAAAATAAGGTGAACAAATAGATATTCCTGATAAATTCAGTCTTAATATTCAACCGTTCTTTCTGCCAGTTAATTATGCGTGCCGATAAGAATGCAACTACAGGTATTGTATAATTAACTGCACTTAAAGTTCCTGAAAGGTTATAGTAAACCAGTACAAGAGTAACCATCAGAAAAGTGTTCATTAAAGTAATTATGTATGATCGGTACCACAATGCTAATGCAAGTACCAGGAAGCTTTGACAGATAAGCAATAAAAATGCATCAGGGAATTGATAAATACCATAAATGGTTACACTTATTGCAACAAATCCGAAAAGGGCAAAAAGTGCAGGCGAGTATTTCCATGGCGAATATAACTTAAGAATTACAGAATAAGCAATACAGGCTATGGAAATAGCAGTAAAAAATGGCACATATGATGTTGGAAAATGAATGAATACAATTGAAAGCAGTAAAGCTGAATATGCTGTACCTGCAAGTAATAAGGTTGCCAATATTACTTTTTCAGGATATGCATTACCTGCTTTCCTGAATGATACAAGGGAGTAAATAATGGTTATTACAGAGAAATAGATAAATGAATAGTGATAAGTTAAATCACCGGGAGTTTTAACCAACGATAAAGGATTACTCAGTAACCAGATCAGGCAGACGAAATAACTGATACATAACGTGAAAATCATAGTTTTCCACCAATTGTATTTCCAGAATGAATAAAGTACTAATGCATTAGTCGCAATAGCGATAAGAAAAAACGGGTGAGTATGGTCAGTTACAAAAGCTGTTATCATTGCCATTGCAAAAGCTTGTCCGGCCAGAACCTGGGATTGCTTTTTAAATGCAATATATATCTGAAACCCGACCACAATCAATAGCAAAACGGAGGCAAAAACCTGGTTTGTCAATAAGGGCTTGTCGTTGTAATAATGCAACCGCAGAATGATATAGTATAAAATAATATATCCGAAAAGGTTAAACATAAATGACAGAAATGTAAAACTTCTGCGGAAATAGTGTGACATGATAAAGACACCTGCAACGCTTATTGCACCGACAATAAGTGAAACTAAAGGTTTGCCAGCCTCATTAAAGTATTGCCAGAGGAATACTATGGCAAAAAACAAAACAATATTTCCAAGCCATGCCAAACCATATTCTCCCAGGTTTGATTCAAACGGTGCACTTATCGAAAATTTCAAATCGGCAAACCCTGAATCGTCATCTTCATCATCTTCCTCATTAACGGATTGCAGTTGTTTAACCTGTTCCTTATTTGATTCCAGAATGGCCATCCGTTCTTCGATTGAATCCAAACGGTTTAAGATTTTTTCCAAATCCTCTTTTTTAAAATCATTAGAATTCATAGCAAATCCTCCCTTATTTAAAATATTCGTTTAAAAACAAACCCTTTTCGAATGCAAAGACGTTGAAAAATCAGTCCGTATATCCACACAGACATTCAGTGAATTCTATTTTGCAAAAGAATTTCTACAGCAATGATTATAAAAATTTGTGTTTAGACAAGCATCAAACACCTTGAACCTCATGCTCATCTTCTTTTTTCTTCCAGGGAGGAAACATCCATAGCAGGAATGAAAGTATTGCGAACGGGACAATCAGCCAGAAAGCAGCCATGAGATAACCTTCGGTCCCGATCAGGCCGATTTTAAAGTCGGTATATCCATAAAAGCTTTTCGAAAACAATTGTCCGCCAATAACAACATTCCATCTCATGAAGAATATCCCAACAAGGATCAAAGCTGGTATTACCATGTAAATTGCTTTTCTGATCCGTTCTTTGGGCTTATAAAACTGCAGAGTTCCCAGTGTAAGTATTGGTATAATTGTACCTATTAATCCCTGCATAATAAACATAGTAAAGAAGAGTCTTCCGAACACCAGGTTATGTAACACGTCGAATGATTCTTCAGCTTCGTAAATGCGGTGAATCTGATCCAGCCCTTCAAGTACAAAATCAATGATCAGAATGTAGAACAAATAAGAGGCAATTGTATCAAGGCATGCCATATCAATTTTTACTTTCCGGATTGCTGTTATTACAATATAAACAAGCATTACCAGAGCAATGCCGGAAACAATAGCCGAGAACAGGAAAATAACCGGCATAAGTACAGTTGACCACCATGGATTTGCCTTTATAGATCCAAAAATAAAACCAACGTATCCATGCAACAAAAATGCGGATGGCACTCCAATAATAGTAACTATGTAGCCAAGCTTGTTATCAAGCGAAACAGCTTTGGGCGATATATCAGTAGTCCACAACGAAAAAGCTCTGTAAAGGAATCGTTTTAATCCTGTTGTTTCATTTGCCCATATTATCATATCCCGGCGATAGTCGAACCATATCTCGAGCAATAATACTACCATCAGGTACCATAAATAAACAAATCCGAAAATTGCCATTGCGGAGCTTAGATGAGGCGTAACCATTATTTCATATGCCCTGAAAGGTTTACCAAGGTGGCTCACCAGCGGCATGGTTGCTACCAGCATAAAAGATAATGCGGTTAATAAGGCAATACCATAAGTTGGCCTGAGCACATGAAGTTTAAATATGCGTTCGAGCGAGGCAAGAATAAAAGCACCTGCCACCAAACCTGTGATATAAGGATAAAGTACTATGAGTATACTCCAGTTAAGTTCTATTTCATTCGGATATACATATCCATCAATTTTGGAAAGAACTTCGTACAGATGTTGTAAATGCTGTGTCATATTATCTTACCTCAGGGCTTAAAGCGTTATAGAATAATTTTGAACCTGTATTTAAATTTGGCTTTAGAACCATACATGTATGATTCTTGAGAAAATAATTTATTTTGCTATCAGGATCATTTAGATCACCAAAAATCCTGGCCTCGGTTGGGCACATTTCGAAGCAAGCAGGTTGTTTGCCTTTTTCGAGACGATGAATGCAAAGTGTGCATTTTTCGGCTGTTCCTTTTTCGGGATTTACGAACCGGCATCCATATGGACAAGCCTGTACGCAATACCTGCACCCAATACAATAATTCTCATCAACCAAAACTATGCCCTCCGGTGTTTCGAATGTAGCTCCAACCGGGCAAACCTGTACACACGGAGATTTGGCGCAATGATTACACATCTTTGGAACAAAGAATGATTTGAAAATTTCTTCGTCAGGGACTGATTGTTTAAAACCGTCGATTCCTCCATTGGGTGATTCTACTAATACTGAACCATCATTCTTGATGGTGTACTGTTCCACCCACGAACGGAAATAAAATGGATCTTTCGGCACATTATTTTCGAGTTTACAGGCGCTGGCACATTTTCCACAACCAATGCACTTGTTTATATCAATACCAATTCCATACCATTTCCCTTTCCCTTTGGGACGTTCAGTAGCAAACAACAATCCGTTAAACGGAGTAAAGGCTGAAGCCAAAGCTACACCTCCAACAATGATTGATCCGGCTTTAAAAAAATTTCTTCTGGATAATTTAGGCTTATTCTCTTTCATATGTTACTACTTATTTTTACGGAGCAACCCGCATGATATTGAATGTAATACATTATGATTATTAGAAATAAATTGACATGGTAACCTTACAATATGTTTTAAGGCTGATGAGGATTATGGCAATCGATGCAAATCAACTTCCCGAAATTCCTTTTGTCTATTAAATTGTGTTTCATCGGATCAATTTGCTTGATCATTGAATTATTAATGGTATCAAATGTTATTTTTACACGAGCAGCGTTTAATTGATGGCAGATGGCACACTCTTTACGTTGGTCAGGTTTATGAAGTTTGAGTGAATCGGGTAATTCCCCATCTTTAAATTTGTCAGCATACATAGCATGCTTCAAACCCGGACCATGGCAAACCTCGCATTGAAGTTGTGCGTGAAATCCTAATGCTTTATCTGTTTCCATGTCCTCGTGACATTTAGTACACATGGCAGAGCCGGCATAGTGCAGCTCTTTCATTTCGTTTTCCGGAATAGCATCAGCCCTGTAATGACCTAACTTACCAAAGGAACTTGGTGTTAATACTTGTTGCAATACCAGGAATAGCACTATAACCACTGCAAATGCACTGATCAGGCGTTTAATGTGTTGTGGCATAATAATGGGTTTGATATTTAATTATCTAGATGTAAAGATATATAACTAATCATAAAAAATGTTAATTTAAATCATAAAAATTGCTATTTATAAAGATTCTAATGAACAAAAGCACCAAAATTATTGTTATAGGCAGTTTTTGATATTCATTGCATCTTTTTATACATCTCAGCTTTTTTTACCTTGACCAATATTATTAGATTATCGCCTGTCAGCAAAGAGTTTAAAATGCATTCTACTCCCACCCAAAAATACTATCCTTACATCCGGACATATTGCCTTTGATCTAAACACATCTCTGTAACTGACCTTCATATTAGATATTAATCAATAAAAAAGAGAATTCATCTCATGCCATCGTATGCTTACCTTTTATTACTTTTGGCGCCAAATTAAAATATGATCATGTCAAAAGCCTTCCTACTAATTATCATACTCCTGGTAAGTGATTTATGTGTCGCAACCGCTTCTGCACAAAAAAAATACAATTCCTTTGTAGGCATAAGGTTTGGCGCCGCCTTACCCATGGGCGAATTTGCGTCGCATGAATACGGATATGGCGGTTATGCTTTATTAGGAAAGAGTTTTGGCGGAGAAGCCGCATGGTTTGTTACGCCAAAAATTGGATTCGGTGTTGATGTTTCAATGAATTCGTTTGAATTTGCTTCAGGTTATTATGCAGAAGATTTTTACCAGGATAATGCGCTAGATTACATACACGTAAGTTTACTTTCCGGACCTTATAAACTAAGGACATATATGGGGGGCGCCTATTATAAAGTTGCTTACAGCCGTAAATTTCATTCAACCTTCAAACTGATGGGCGGATTGTTTGTTGCCAAATCACCCGATCAGTTTTATGGGGTTAAAACCTTTATTGCAGGAAACCTGAACTGGTGGAAAACGGGAGCCTGGGATAA
Organism: uncultured Bacteroidales bacterium; assembly: GCA_963802185.1. Classification (GTDB taxonomy): domain Bacteria; phylum Bacteroidota; class Bacteroidia; order Bacteroidales; family UBA4417; genus UBA4417. The sequence goes on along the minus strand of CAWDHU010000026.1, from coordinate 359,716 downwards.
AAAGTTCGCATTTCTCACAGGGGCATCTTTTGAATATAAGCTATACGAACAAGTGAGCCTCGTTCTTCAGGCTGATTTCACTTATGCACAGGCAGCTTTCACGTTTGATACCAGTAATACTACAAGTTATACCGATTATCTGAATATGCCGGTCTTCAGGCTTCAACCCGGGATAAATATTCATTTCTAGTAAATCCTACAATAATCACATAACTTTTTAAGCTTTAAACAACTTGAAAAATCAGCGGATATCTTAAACCTGATTCTTCAACATTTTCCTTAGTTTAACAGCTATTCCCAATTTACAAATTATCACCAATTTGAATTTTATCTAAAGCTATGCATATCAGATTTAACAAGTCGTGATTTAACTGGCATTTATTACTCCGTTAATAATTTATATCCCGAAAGAATACAAATTTGAAAGCGGATTTTTGCTAATTATATAATTAGGTATTAAATACTGCATTTTATCAAGTAAAATGATCTGCTTGATTTAAGCCTGGTAACCAATTATCAATCATATGTAATTATATACGATAATTGATATATATCATTGAAAACGACATTAATTATTTTTTTAAAGTGTAAATATATCATTGAAAATTTTATTATTAAATGAAAATATAGGAACACATTTGTGTGCGATTTAACCCCATGAGTTTACTGATGTATTCCGGTAAATCGAAACCCTACTAACCAAATATAAACAAAACAAAATCAACAATTTATGAAAAAAAATCTATTTGTTATCGGTATTGGATTCCTCTTTATAGGAGCCAGTATTTTTTCAGCATGCGAAGGACCTGAAGGACCGATGGGTCCGGCCGGGCCTACAGGAACCGCAGGCACTAACGGATCAAACGGAGTTAATGGTATTAACGGAGTAAACGGAGTTGACGGATTAAATGGCACAAATGGCACAGATGGTAAAGATGCCAATTCATCCTGCCTGGTTTGCCACACTGTAGCTAATTTTGATGCAAAAATCGCCGAATACCATTTCTCAAAACATTACACTGGTAATACCAGTTCCAGAAGTACCAAGTATTGTGCAAGATGCCATACTCACGAAGGTTTCCAGGAAGTTCAGGGTAACGGCACCTTTATTTCAACCAGAAATGATATGCCAAATGCTACCAGAGTCAACTGTAAAACCTGTCATTCACATTCAGGATTTGATTTTTCAGGTGATACAGTTTCACAGATCCTGGCTACTACTTCACCGGTATATTTGAATTACAATAAGAATTTAACTTCAACAGATTTTGGTGCAATAAATAACCTTTGTGTTAGCTGCCACCAGATTCGCGGTGTTACAGCAGAGGTTTATTCAGATACAACCCTTACACCTAAAGTAAATAACGCAAAATTTGACCAGCTTCCTTTCTTTCCATTTACCAATACTGATGATGCAGCTGATGTTGAATACCGTGCAGGCCGCAGTTTTTCAGTTCATGATGGAAACCAATCCAACCTTTTTGCAGGTATCAATGCATATGAATATGCAGGTGTAACTTATACCAGAACATGGAAACACTCCGATGCAGCATGTACTGATTGCCATATGAACACATTTAATCCAGTTAAAAATGAAGGTGGCCATACTTTGATCGTTAACAAGGATGAATGTGCAAACTGTCATGAAGGTCCGGACAAAATTGCCAGGGTTCAAACAGAAATAGATGCTTTACGCATTGCATTGGCTGAATTGCTCACTACTAGAAAAGTATTCAAGAAAACTGTAAATGCAACTACAGGCGCAGTTTCCTATAGTGCTATGAATACTCATGATTTCAACGGGAAACTTTATGCCAATGACGGCGGAACATATGCAACGTCATCAAGTAACAATACCGTTAGCTCATCAACCGGTTTAGTAGTGTATGGAAATATCCTTAAATATGGTACCGATTCAGATAACGGTAAAAGAATAGGACGCGCATGGAAATACGGCGAATTAGGTGCAGCATACAATTATGCTTACATCAATAGCGAATTATCCATGGGTGTTCATAACCCGGTATATGCAGCACAACTTTTACAAGCTTCGATTGATTGGTTAAATGCAAATCCTGCCAAATAATATTTATTGCTGATTTATATTTAACTTTCAAAAAACCTGTTGAGAAAAAGAATTTTCTCAACAGGTTTTTTGATTCTCTAAACCCAATTTTAAAAAACATATACCTTTACAGAAGGATCATTAGTCCTAAATCCAGAATCTTTATTATTCATATCGACATATATGTAGTATATACTTGTATACAATAATTGATATATATCAATAGAAAGATGGAAAATTACTTCCGATAGCGGATGATATATCATCGGGAATTATACCCATCTCATAAAATATTAGTAGACTTTTGTAATGTTATTTTATTCACAACTGAATAAATTCATTTTTATTTTTCGAAACCCTAATAATCTTATATAAACAAAACTAAACTAACAACTTATGAAAAAAAATCTCTTTGTAATGGGAATTGGATTCCTACTTATCGGAGCCAGTATGTTTTCTGCATGTACTAAAGAAGGACCAATGGGACCTGCAGGTGCAGACGGAACTAACGGAACTAACGGAACTAACGGTACAAATGGTACTAATGGAGTTGATGGTGGTACTACCTGTACCGTATGTCATAATAATTCCCAGTCAATAAGCGGAAAAGAATTGCAATGGGCTACTTCAATTCATGCTACTGGTGGCGCATATTTTGAAAACGCTGTGAACTGTGCTCCTTGTCACACCAGCCAGGGATTCCTCGAAAGAATGGCCGCCGGTACAATGGTTACTGCTGCTCCTATTATGGATCCACTACCACAGAATTGTTATACTTGTCACCAGATTCACTCTACTTATACCGGGGCGGATCTTGCTTTGACCTACACAGCACCAGTTGCTTACTGGTCAAATCCAAATAGTCAAACTACTCCTGACTTCGGTGATGGAAATCTTTGTGCCAACTGTCACCAGGCCAGGGTTGCATCTCCGTTCCCTGTTGTTGGAAGCACAACTACCTATGCAGTTACCAGTTACAGGTATGGTCCTCATCATGGTCCTATGGCACAAGTACTTGGAGGATTTGGCGGATATCAAGTACCTGGTACTTTATCCTATACAAACTCACCTCATACTACTGTACCAAATGCATGTGTTACCTGTCACCTTGGGACTTACAATGCAGAGGAAATGGTTGGCGGTCATAACATGGCACCAAACATTGCTGCCAACTGCGTTACTTGCCACCCTGATGGAATTGAAGCTGATATGGAAGCTATGCAGACTGAAATATCGGGTTTATTGGCAGACCTCAAAGCCAAATTAGTTGCAAATGGTGTTGCAACTGATGCCGGATACCTAGCCGGCGATAACGGTGGAAACGCCGGCTCCTCCAATCCTGCAAATCTCAGTGCAAATGAGTTGGGAGCATTCTATAATTTTAAACTGATTGAAGAAGATAAGAGTATGGGTGTACATAATTACAAGTATACCAAAGCTTTAATTACCAATAGTATTGCAGCTTTGGCTAAATAGGCTCTAAACAAGTAATTTTTTGAGAGAGGCTGTTTCAAAATATGAAACAGCCTCTTTGCTTTTTTTAACGTTTTTCATCTCGAAATCTTAAATCAAATAGGGCATTCATTATATTTGCCTGCAAATAAATTCTCTATTATTATGGCAACGTTGTTAAAACTTGTATTTCCAGGCATGCTGATGCTTACCTGTTCCATTCAAATGCATGCACAGACTTCCAAAGATTCTGTGCCCGAAAAATTTATTTTTACAAAAGGAATTGACCTTCCGGCAACCCCGGTTAAGGATCAATCCGCTTCGGGAACCTGCTGGAGCTATGCTACTACTTCATTTTTAGAATCTGAACTACTTCGTATGACAAAGGATACTTTTGATCTTTCGGAGATGTTTTTTGCCCGGAAAGCATACGAAACCAAAGCTATGAATTATGTCCGTTTGCATGGTATGGCTAACTTTGGCGAAGGCGGACAAGCACATGATGTGATGAATGTGATGCGGAAATATGGCATGTTTACAGAAGCAGCCTATTCAGGGCTGGCAAACGGCCAAACCAAACCGGCTCATGCTGAAATGGAAGCTGTGCTTCAGGCAATAGTTGAAACTATCTCAAAAAATCCCGGTGGAAAACTCTCACCCGAGTGGATGAATACAGTTAGCAGTGTCCTCGATGTATATATGGGTAAAGTACCTTCTACTATAGCTGCATCCAATACCAATCCTATTGAATTTGCAAAAAAGATTAACCCGGATGACTACGTTGAAATAACTTCATTTACGCATCATCCTTTCTATACTCAATTTGCGTTGGAAGTTCCGGATAACTGGTCAGGCGATTTATATTACAACGTTCCTCTTGATGAACTGATACAAATCATGGATTACGCACTAAGCAAAGGATACACTATTGATTGGGACGCAGACGTCAGCGATAAAGGGTTTTCACATAAGAACGGGGTAGCCATTGAACCTGAAGTCAATCTTGAAAATCTGGATGCCACAGAACGCAGCAAATGGGATAAACTTACTGAAAAAGAACGCAGAGCCCAGTTTTATACATTTACAAAACCGGTTCCTGAGAAAAACATCACTCCCGAAATACGCCAGGCTGCCTTCGACAATTACTCCACAACTGATGACCATTTGATGCATATTACCGGAACAGTTACCGACCAGAATGGGAAACGCTATTTCCATACAAAAAATTCATGGGCTGCTGATAGCAATACTTATGGGGGATATCTGAATGTTTCAGAAGCATTTGTTCGCTTAAATACAATTGCCATAATGGTTCACAAAGACGCTATTCCAAAAGATATCAGAAAGAAAGCAGGCATCAAATAATATAAATATCCACTGTTGTCCGGTTAAATTTTGTTGAAATCGCTGTAAAGCTTGGTATATCTCGTCCCTACGGGACTTTATTGTTGAGGGGGTTGCTTTTTATTCTACCAATATGGTATTTGCTATCGCAAATAATCTGACGGGACTGTCCCGTAGGGACAACATATTGGTAGATAGCAAATTGCAAATTCGTTAAAAGTCCCATAGGGACGATATAAGATTTTACCCGGACACCAATGATAAATATCTATCTTTTATAAAACAGTATAATTCGCAATTTAAATACATTTCTTAACCTTGAGTTAGCATCTAAAGCCCCAAGGTCCAAGTCCCAAATCCCAAATTCAAAGGAAAATCAATCAAAAACCAGTACTTCTGTTTACCTGGAATTTGTTCTGAATCCATCAGGATTACCTCCGGGTCTTTGGATTTGTAATTTGAGACCTGAAATTTAATTCCAGAATGACACAATTTATTGATTTTAAAGCATAAACATTTGCAGGGGCTTAGTTTTTGTTAAAAGTTGCTCGAAACAGAGCGGCGTTAACATTTTTTAACAACGTATACAGGTGCTTAAACAGCGCCTGTTTTTACTTTTGCAACTCCTAATTAACAAAGAAACGATGTTAGAAAGCAATATTAGTGAATTAAACGAAAAGATACAGCGCGAGAGTGCATTTGTTGATATGCTTACGCTGGAAATGCACCGGGTAATTGTTGGTCAGAAACAGATGATTGAACGGTTAATTATTGGCTTACTTTCGAACGGGCATATTCTGCTTGAAGGTGTCCCCGGATTAGCTAAAACACTGGCTATAAAATCATTGGCCAATTCAATTGATTTAAGTTTCAGCCGTATACAGTTTACGCCCGATTTACTCCCGGCTGATGTGGTAGGAACCATGATTTACAGTCAGCGGAGCGAAGAATTTAATGTTCGCAAAGGACCGATATTTGCTAACTTCATCCTCGCTGACGAAATTAACCGATCACCTGCCAAAGTTCAGAGCGCTTTGCTCGAAGCCATGCAGGAAAAGCAAGTCACCATTGGCGATAAAACCTATCCATTACCTGATCCTTTCCTTGTGCTGGCCACACAGAATCCTATTGAACAGGAAGGCACATATCCTTTGCCCGAGGCACAGGTTGACCGTTTTATGCTTAAGTTGGTAATTACTTATCCCTCGAAACAGGAAGAAAAAATAATTCTACGTCAGAACATCAATAACGAATTGCTTTCGACACGCAAAATACTGAAACCAGCTGATATTCATCGTGCCAGGGAAATAGTAAGGGAAGTTTACCTTGACGAAAAAATTGAGAATTATATCACAGATATTGTTTTTGCAAGCCGCTTCCCGGCAGATTACAACCTCAAGAAATACAAGGATCTTATCCGTTACGGAGCTTCACCCAGGGCCAGTATTTTCCTGGCTATGGCAGCCAAAGCGCTGGCTTTTATCAAGCGTCGCGGATACGTTATTCCTGAGGATGTGAGGGCAGTTGCACATGATGTATTACGTCATCGTATTGGCCTTACTTACGAAGCTGAAGCCGAAAATATCACCACAGAAGATATTATCAACGAGATCCTGAATTCTGTTGAAGTCCCCTAAATTATTAGGGTAAAACGATTAGCTTCATCTGTATATCATTCCAAGTAATAAATTCTGAAAATCAATGGAAACCTCTGAGATTCTAAAGAAAGTCAGGCGCATCGAGATTAAGACCCGGGGTTTGTCGCGAAATATATTTTCGGGGCATTACCACAGTGCTTTCAAAGGGCGTGGAATGGCTTTCAGCGAAGTGCGGGAATATCAGTATGGAGATGATATAAGGAATATCGATTGGAATGTAACAGCTCGATTTCACACTCCATACCTCAAAATATTTGACGAAGAACGCGAGTTAATGGTAATGCTTTTGATTGACGTGAGCGGTTCGAACGAATTCGGAACTCAGGGGTCATTCAAAGAGGACCTTATGACGGAAATTGCTGCAGTATTAGCTTTTTCAGCCATACAAAACAATGATAAAGTTGGTGTGATATTTTTTAGCGATAAGATTGAAAAGTTTATCCCACCCAAAAAAGGGACTTCTCACATATTAAGAATCATTCGCGAACTCATTGATTTTAAACCGGAAAGCCAGGGTACGGATTTATCAGAGGCTCTTCGTTTTCTGACTAACGCAATCAAAAAACGCTGTACTGCATTTATTGTTTCCGATTTCATGGATCACTCATTTGAGCAGGCTATAAAAATTGCTTCAGGCAAACATGATCTGGTAGCTATTAGGATTTATGATAAAAGAGAAACTGAACTCCCTCCTATCGGGATGATGGAAGTGTATGACAAAGAAACAGAAGACCGGGTTTGGGTTGACTCTTCGAGCCAACGGGTGCGGGATACATATAGTAACTGGTGGAAGAATCACGAAAAAACGATCGATGGTATATTTAAAAGATCAGGAATAGATACAGCAGGAATTGTTACAGGTCAGGATTATGTAAAACCATTGATGAAATTATTTACACTTCGCGAAATGAGGCAATGAGGATGAGGAAGATTTTGAATACTATTTTAAAGCGTATTTTTATATTCGGTTTTATACTGATTGTAACTGCGTTGTGCAGTGTAAATTCATATGCTCAAAAAGCAGTACTAAGCCTCGATACATCTTCTATCAGGATAGGCGAACGTGTTCAGCTCCGGTTGAATGCAACCATGCCAAAATCGGCTGTAATTTATTGGCCTGCAATTTCTGATACGCTGACAGCTTCTGTTGAGGTATCCTCCAAATCAAAAGTGGATACCAATGCCACAAGTAGAAATGAATTCGTGAATTATAGTCAAACTATCTTTATTACATCATTCGATACAGGATTTCATTATATCCCACCTTTCACGGTTCATTATTCTGATGCCGGCGATCCTAAGAAACATGAAATTCTTTCGGAAGGAGTTTATCTGAAAGTAAGAGCAGTAGAAGTAGATACAACCAAGGCAATCCGCGATATCCGCGGCCCTATTCAGGCACCGTTAACTTTTTCGGAACTGGCTCCCTACCTGGGCGGTGCTGCTATTATTGGACTGATTATAGCCTTGATATGGTATTATTTCTGGCGAAAACGCATCAACAAACCACTTTTCCCGGTCATTACCCGAACGCAAGGTCCACCCTGGCAAACTGCACTTCAGAGTCTTGATTTATTGGATGAAAAGAAATTGTGGCAGCAAGGTAAAATCAAAGAGTATTATTCGGAACTAACTGATATAATCAGGCATTATCTGCATCAGCAACATGGAATTGAGGCTATGGAGATGATAACATCTGAAATACTGGCGGCATATGACCTGATAATGCTTCAACCAGACTCACGCACTCTTCTGTCAAAAATACTTGAGCAGGCTGATTACGCGAAATTTGCAAAGGCAATACCTCAGCATTCTGAAAATGAACTGAGCATGTCGAATGCCAGACATTTTATCGATGCGACTAAACCTATTGCCATTGTAGCTGAAGCAAAACCTGTCGAAAACAACATTTTACAAACTCCTGAACCTGAATTAAAAGCATGATAGCCAGACTGCACTTTGCTGACCCCGAATACTTATGGTTATTGTTACTGATACCGGTAACAATTGCCTGGTACTGGTATAAGCTAAGGCATTATTCAGTTCCCATGCAAATGTCATCGACCGCGGTATTTAAAAAGTTTATTCCAGGTTGGAAGCATTATGCACGATATGCACTTTTTGGGATGCGTATGTTAGCAGTTGGGATGCTAATATTAGCGTTGGCTCGTCCGCAAACGAATTTAAACCGTCAGGATATCAGTGTTGAAGGAATTGATATTGTGCTTGCGATGGACGTTTCCAGTTCGATGCTTGCTGAGGATCTGCGTCCAAACCGGCTCGAAGCTGCCAAAGATGTTGCTATTGATTTTATCAACAGCCGGCCTGACGATCGTATTGGACTTGTTATTTTTAGCGGTGAAAGCTTTACCCAGTGTCCGTTAACAACAAACCATGCATTACTAATCAATCTTTACAAGGACATTAATTTTGGGATGATTGACGACGGTACAGCAATAGGTGACGGCTTGGCAACAGCAGTAAACCGACTGAAAGACAGTAAGGCAAAAAGCAAGGTTATTATTTTGCTTACCGATGGAGTCAATAATATGGGGTCTATTGATCCTCAATCAGCAGCTGAAATTGCTGAGCTCTACGGTATCAGAATATATACAATCGGAGTTGGTACTGTTGGAACAGCACTTTTCCCGGTCAGGACCCAATTTGGAATACAATATCAAAGGATGGAAGTAAAAATTGATGAAGCTTTACTGCAGAAAATGTCAGCGCTCACCAATGGTAAATATTTCAGGGCTACTAACAGGCAAAAGCTCCAGGAAGTTTATAAAGAAATTGACAGGCTTGAAAAATCGAAAATTGACGTAACCGAATTCAGCCGAAAAAAGGAGGAATTTTTACCGTTTGTTATTCTTGCCCTTATTTTGCTGACCCTTGAATTTATCGTTCGCTTTGCATTACTTAAATTAGTACCTTAACTTAAAAAAAATATAATGTTTCGTCTGGCTAATTCACAATTCTTATACCTGCTGCTCCTTATTCCGCTGCTGGTGCTGCTATTTGTGTATGCCCGTAGACGAAAGAAAAAAGCACTGGCTGCATTCGGTGATCTGAACCTGGTTATGCGCCTTATTCCTGAATTTTCAGGTACCCGCGAAATTCTAAAATTTATTATATGGTCAGTAGCCTGGATTTTACTGGTAATTGGCATGGCTGACCCTCAAACCGGATCAAAACTTGAGAAAATAAAACGTAAAGGCGTAGATATGATTTTTGCCCTTGATGTTTCAAATAGCATGATGGCACAGGACATAACACCTAACAGGCTCGAACGCGCAAAACAAGCTATTATTCATTTATTGGGTAAACTTGAAAATGACCGGGTCGGTCTGGTAATTTTTGCTGGCAAAGCATACATACAAATGCCTTTAACCACCGACTATTCAGCTACCAGGTTATTTTTAGCCAATATCAACCCGGGAATGATACCTGTACAAGGCACAGCTATTGGCGATGCCATTGAAACCTGTGCTTCTGCATTTGGCAACACCAAACAGAGTAAGGCTATTATAGTGATTACCGATGGAGAGAACCATGAAGATAATGCCATTGAAGCAGCTCAATCGGCTGCCGGAAAAGGTTGCAGGGTATATACTATTGGAATAGGCTTACCCGAAGGTGCTCCTATACCAGTATACAGCGGAAACACGCAGATTGGTTATAAAAAAGATGCTTCAGGCATTACGGTTATCACCCGAATTAATGAACCTATGCTCCAGGATATTGCTAAAGCAGGAAAAGGAATTTTTGTAAGAGCTAACAACTCTCAATCAGGAGTACAGGAAGTTTTCGACCAGATTAACAAACTTGAAAAAGCTGAATATAACGAAGCCTTTTTCTCTGATTATGAGGACAGGTACCAGTTTTTTGTTCTTGCTGCACTTATATTGATATTTGGCGAAGTTTTGATAGCCAATCGAAAAGGTCGCCTTGCAGGTAAAATTAAATTATTCAGCACTAAAACCAACCTTGACAGATGAGAAGTTTATTGATTTTATTTCTTCTCTTTACAATATGCATTGTAAATGCTCAACCTGCTCAGAAACTGGTTCGTTCAGGCAATAATGAATATAAGAACGGTCACTTTAAAGATGCAGAGATAGACTTTCGTAAAGCATTAACCAAATCTCCAAATTCACAGAAAGCGGCTTTCAATCTGGGGAATTCGCTTTACAAACAACAGAATTATGATGAAGCTGCATCACAATACCTGAAGCTTGCACAAAGTGAGGAAAAAGAAGTGCCAAAACCCGGTGTTTACTATAACCTAGGTAACTCTTTACTTGAAAGTAAGAAATATAAAGAGAGTATTGATGCGTATAAGATGGCATTGCGGCAAAACCCAAAAGATGAAGATACCCGTTACAACCTTTCTTATGCAATGACTAAGCTTCAGCAGCAAAAAAAACAAGAGCAAAACAACAAACAAGAAAAGAAGCAACAGCAGAAACAGCAGCAGCAACAACAGCAACCACAGCCCAAACCCAATATGTCGAAACAGGATGCAAACCGCATGCTTAACGCCATGAATAATAATGAAAAGCGGACTCTTGATAAAACAAAGAATAGGCAAAATGTACCTACTCAAAACATGCCTGAGAAGGATTGGTAAAGGGGGATAGAGCGATGAAGCAAGTGTGTGAAGAAGCGAAAAAGGCAATGGTAAAGATATTACAGAAAAATGGCGAATAAATTATTGCTATATACATAAATTAGCTGTTCAGTTAAACTGAAACTACTACAGAAAAATGAAACAAAAACTGATACTTATATTTCTTCTTGCCCTACCGGGGTTTCTGTTAGCCCAGGACATCAGTTTTTCGGCACAGGCACCCCGACAGGTATATGTAGGTCAGCAGTTTCAGCTCACTTTTACTATTAATGCCGATGGCACCAACTTTATGGCACCGGAGATATTGAACTTCGATATACTCAATGGTCCAATGATATCGACTGGGCAAAACATCATGAGTGTCAATGGTAAAATGGAGTATTCAAGTTCAATGTCATACACCTATATACTTGAGGCTAACAAAACCGGAACTTTTACTATACCACAGGCTTTGATCTCGGCTAAAGGGAAAAGGTATATGTCGAACACAACGACAATTACAGTTTTGAACCAGAGTCAGCGCCCGGCCCAACAAAACCCTGGCAATAACCTGCCACAGGGCAAGACCCAGGCTCCGGTAAAAGATGATATAGGCAATGATGTTTTCCTGAAAGCAGTAGTCGATAAAAATAATCCTTACCTGGGAGAACTCGTTACCGTTACCTTTAAACTATATACTCCCACCAATCGATTACAGATTGACCAACCTGAAAAGATACCTTCATATCCGGGTTTCTGGGCACAGGATTTATTAAAAGATGCCACACAATATCCTCAATATACGGAAACATATAACGGTAAAAAGTATATTGTAGCTGAACTTCGGAAGGCTGCTCTTTATCCTCAGAAATCAGGAACATTAACCATAGATCAACTGGTTCAGAACGTAATTTACCAGGTTAAAGTTAAAACCAGAAGCGCGCTTGCCGATGATCCTTTTTTCGGTAATGATCCTTTCTTTAAAAACCTGATGGATGATTCGTTTTTTGGAAGTGATTATCAAAATGTAAAGAAAACCTTGCATTCCAATATTCTTACAATAAATGTTAAGCCTCTGCCAGCGGCCAATCGCCCACTTGATTTCTCAGGTGCAGTAGGGCAATTCACAATGAAAGCCCAGGTCGATAGAACATTAGTAAATACAAATGATGGTATTACACTTAGAGTTTCAGTAACCGGGACAGGAAACCTGAATCTGATTGAAAAGCCAGCTATTAATTTCCCTCCCGATTTTGAGGTATATGATCCAAAAATAATCGATAACTTTACTAATAAAGGAGGCACATCAGGTACCAGAACTTTCGAATACCTTATTATCCCAAGGGCATCCGGTGATTTTTCCATTGATCCTATTCAGTTTTCTTACTTCAATCCTGTGAACAGAGATTATTCAACACTTAGTTCTGACAGATTTAGACTGAAAGTAAAAAAAGGCAGTGGCTCAGCCGCCCAGGCAAATGAACAGGGAGGTGTAAAATACCTGGGTAATGATATCCGATACCTTATGGAACCGCCTTTATATATACATGCAACAGGAAACAGATTATATGGAAAATCCATTTATTGGTTGTTACTTGCTTTACCGGTTATAGGTTTTATTATTTTCCTGATTCTAAATCAAAGAAATATACGCATGAAGGGTGATGCTAATCTTATGCAGCGCAAAAAAGCTACACGGATTGCTGTTAAAAGGCTTCAAAAAGCTAAAAAGTTGCTGGACATTGGACAACATGATGCATTTCATGAAGAAATAGCATTTGCTTTATGGGGTTACATAAGCCAGAAATTTAATGTCCCTATGTCACTGCTTTCGATGGATACAGCCAGGGAACAACTTCAAGTCCGTAATGTTGACAATGAATTAACTGAACGGTTTATGAATACTCTACACGATTGTAATTATGCCCGTTACGCTCCCCCAGGAAAAGCTATGAACATGCAGCAACTTTACGACCTGGCAATTAAAACTATATCGGAAACGGAACAGGTTTTGAAATAGTGAAGAATGAATAGTGAATAGTGAAGAATGAAGAGTGAAAAGTTTTTGTAATAAAGAAACCCCAGAAACAACTGAATGACCATTGAATGACAATCGTATGACTACCCTGCCTACCCATGTACTCCAATAACTCATTCATCAACAACTGAATGACCAATGAATGACAATAGTATGACTACTAAGCCTACCCAAGTACTCCAATAACTCATTCATCAACAACTGAATGACATTTAATTAACAAAAAAACACTCATCTTAATAAAATCTTTAACTATGAAATGTAAAAAAATAGCAGTCCTGGTAGCGACGATACTGTTAGTTGCATTTCATGCAGTAGCCCAGGAGCCGGAACAAATGGCAAGCCAGGCAGCGAAAGCTTACAATCTTAAACATTATCCTGAAGCAATTGCCCTTTACGAAAAGATTATTGCAGGGGGATACGAATCATCCGCGCTGTATTATAACCTTGGAAATGCTTATTACCGAAACAATGAAAATACCCAGGCCATATTTTATTATGAGAAGGCGTTGAAACTTGCTCCTAACAATGAGGATATTAAACATAATATTGAAGTCGTCAACAGTAAATTATCCGATAAGGTTGAAATGGTTCCTGAGTTATTTTATAAAAGATGGTGGATCCAGGTAATTAACCTTATGAATATTGATACGCTTGCTATTCTTAACATTAGTTTACTTACACTAGCTCTCCTGCTCATTGCTGTGTATAAAGCTGTTCCAGGTATTCTGATGCGGAAAATAAGTTTCTGGTCAGGTGTTTTTTTATTATTCTTTTTTTTGCTGGGTGTTACAGCTGCTGCTCAACGAAATAAATACCTGAGCAATCAACAAGATGCTATTGTTTTTACCGAAATGGTTAATATTAAAAGCTCCCCGGATGAGAACAGCAAAGATATTTTTGTTTTACACGAAGGGACTAAAGTAAAACTGCTTGATGTGGTTGCCGGATGGCAGGAAATCCGCATTGCAAATGGAAGTGTTGGCTGGATCAAGACTTCGGATATTAAAAAGATATAAACCCGGTAGCTGACTAATTACAATTAATATTTCCATTATTTTAGAATCATTTCCTCATCAGCTATCCCTGCTGATTGAATATTTATTGTTATTAATCCCGAACATTTCATAATTATAAATGTTTCTAATAGCTTTGATAATAAACGCAAATTAATTTCGAATTTGCAATTATTATTTTTACAACTTATCTTTGAATAATTAAACAGTACATCTATGAAAAGAATTACGCTCTTTCTATTCACTTTTTTCTGTGCTTTTCAATTAATGGCTTTTACACCTGATGGTGATACTTCGTGGAAATCGAAATACGAAGCGTCTTTAGGGTTTTCGCAAACATCCTTTACCAATTGGTCGGCCGGAGGTGAAAACGCACTTGCTGTAAACGGCATGCTTAATATTTATAAAATTTATGCCAAAGATAAATTGTTATGGAGCAATTACCTGGGATTAGCTTATGGACTTAACATGCAGCAAACTGAACCCAAAATGCGTAAGACCAACGATAAAATCAACTTTCTGACCAAAGGTGGTATATATGCATGGAAGAACTGGGATTATGCCGGATTATTTGAGTTCAAATCACAATTCGCAGATGGATATAACTACCCGAACGATTCAGTTCCCATATCGAAGTTTATGGCGCCTGGATATTTCCAGCTTTCTATAGGTTTAAACTATAAACCAGTTGAATATTTCGCTGTTTTTATTTCTCCTATTGGAGCTCGATTAACTGTTGTAAATGATGCTAATCTCACAAATACCCGTGATGAAAAAGGTAACCTGATCGGGGCTTTTGGGGTAATTGGCGACAATACGACTTTATGGCAGGTTGGGGGTTCTGTTAATGCCGTATTCAAAAAAGACATTATGAAGAATGTCAACTTTATGTCGAAACTGGATTTATTTTCCGATTACCGGCACAATCCACTAAATATAATTGTGGGTTGGGAAAATAATTTACTTATGAAAGTAAATAAATATATTTCACTGACTTTTACTTCGATGTTAATATATGATGATAATATAAATTATACTGATCCGGAAGGTAATACTCACGGCCCACGGACCCAGTTCAGGGAAACATTTGCCGTAGGATTTGCTTATTCACTTGAACACAAATAAATCATTACCAAATAATTAATCTGATTATTAACCAAAAACAAACACAAAATGGCAATCGTTAAAGAATTCAAGGATTTTATCATGAAAGGCAATGTAGTCGACCTGGCTATTGCTGTAATTATTGGAGGCGCGTTTGGCGCAATTGTAAACTCGCTGATCGCTGATGTGATCACACCTCTATTATTAAATCCGGCTTTGGATGCAGCTGGTGTTAAAGACATTGCAGAATTAACCTGGGGAGCTGTAAAATACGGTAATTTCTTATCGGCAGTTATTTCTTTCCTTGTAATTGCTTTCGTATTATTCATGCTTATTAAAGGTTTTAATGCAACTAAAAAGAAAGAAGTTGCCGCCCCAGCTGCTCCTGCTGCACCTCCTGCACAGGAAGTTTTACTAGCCGAAATCAGGGATTTGCTGAAAGCTAAAAAATAATAAGTTTTTCTTCAATTTATAAGTGAAACCGGTTTCGATGAGGCCGGTTTTTTTTATTGATGAAAATTAAAAAGCCAGAAATCTATATATGCGGAGATGCTCTAAATAGTATTCTTTATGTAAAAAGATCAAGAGTATAATAAACTTTATTTACCCCGGTTTGTTAAATGAAAAAAATAAATATTTATCTGTATCCTACCGGATAAACAAAAATGCCTAATCAATGCAATAATTTATATTTTTTACTAACAATTAATAAAGATTCCTTATGAAAAAATTATCTACTTTGATTTTTTTACTGGGCTTTTATTTTTTTTCATTTGCCCAGCAGTTGCCAAACTTACCGATCCCACTGGGAGCCGGTAATGCTGAAGTCTGGAACGGTTCTATTTATTACTTTGGTGGTTCAAACAACTGGTCCGGATCAATAGTATATCCGAGGATCTATAAATTCAACGGATCAAGTTGGGATTATTACGATTCCATTCCGGATAATAATCTTTGGGATGTTGAAACAACACTGGTCGGAGACTTTGTTTACCTTTTAGGAGGTTGGCCAGGCGGCCCTTCACTGAATAGAAGATACAATCTATCAACAAGGGAATGGGTGTACCTTGCGCCAAGCCCGAACGGATCACAGACATGGGGGATAACTGCGGAGGAAATAAATGGAATCATATACCTGTTTAATTCTTATGGAGAAGTTTATGCTTATTCCATTGCGACTGATACGTGGGAAATAAAAACCACCAATACAGCAACCGGCACATGGGATATGAGTTCCATTCTTTTTCAGAATGAAATCTACATTTTAGGATGGAATGACCAGACTTTTTATAAGTACACCCCTTCAACTGATCAATGGACAAAACTGGCCGATTCACCCTACCAGGTAGGCGCTTGTGCTTTCGGGATCATAAACGGTTTAATTTATTGTGTTGGAGGGAATTCCGATGGCAGCAGATACGCAAGCTATAAAAGCACACTTGTTTATAATATTACAACAGATACCTGGCAAACAGATATTCATGAACTTAGTTCGAAACGCCATTGGATGGCAACAGCCGAATACAAAGGTGGATTGTATGTAGTTGGGGGAATTGATTCTATAGCCCAATCAGTTAATACTGTTGAAGAGATTGTTCCACAAGGAACGGTTGTATCTATAGGTGATATAAAATCAATGACAGGGTATAAGCTTGAACAAAATTACCCTAATCCATTCAAAAATTCGACAAGAATAAAATATACGCTCCCTATCGGTGGATATACATCGCTTAAAATTTACGATGTTCTCGGAACGGAAAAGGCTACGATAGTTGATGCTGAAATGCCAGCCGGAAATTATGAAGTATCGATAAATGTAAAAGGAATGAAAAATGGAGTTTACTATTACCGTTTTCAGTCCGGTAAATTTATTCAATCCAGGAAGTTTTTGATACAGAATTGAGCGATCTTATGCATTATTAAAACCTGGTACTGAATACTAATTATTTGAATAGAATAATAATGGAATGCATGAAGCACACTCCTACACTAAAATAAACATCAACATCTGTTAGATTCATTTCAAAATCATAGAAACCGGCTTCATAGAGGCCGGTTTTTTTTCGCTTCCATTCATGACATATAAATTAATTTATCCAATTTGGAAATATAAAAAATGGGATAAGGATAAATGAATTCATACATAATACCGTTTCTGATTAAGCTTTCGCTATTTTTGTGACTGATAAAGAATTAAATCGATATTGAAATAGCCATGATTGATTAAACACCAACCGCTGCCTGCAGCAGGCAGGGCAAATGAGATTAAGATTAATCATGTCGTATTCCACGCTTGCATAGGGCAGGCATCTAACCTTAAAAAAACACCTGCTAAGCAAGCATTAAATCCGCTGGAAATTAGCAATGAATTAATATATTAATACCAGATGAAAAAAAAGCAGCTGAGTAAGAAATCCGGGTTACCTCCCGGAAGCCCTGTTTACACAGGATTAAAAACCGGTAATACAAGGATAAGTATGCTGGTATACAACGATGATAATTTTCAGGCTTTCGAAAATATTTCTGTCGAACAATCCATTAAATGCCAGAGCGAAAACTCAACTAACTGGATTATAGTTAAGGGGTTCAATGATCCTGATAACCTGGAAAAGCTAGGTGAGCATTTTGGTATACATCCTTTAATCATGGAGGATATTTTCAATGTAGATCATATGCCAAAAGTTGAAGACCTGGATAAAAGTTTGTTTATAACCCTTAAAAATCTGACCTGGAACGAATCAGAACAAGTTATTGAATCAGAGCATATTAGCTTATATTTAGCGACGAATGTGCTTATTTCTTTTGAGGAAAATGATCATACTATTTTTAATGAGATTATAAAAAGACTGGAAACCGGCAAAGGAAAAGGCCGCGTTCACCAGGAAGATTATCTATGCTACCTGCTAATGGATCAAATCGTTGATAACTATTACTTTTTGCTCGACAATACAGAGGAACAAATGGAAGCTCTCGAAAAACTACTGATCGATAATCCCACCAATGAACTTTCACATTCGTTCCTGAGAATCAAGAAAAATCTTATGCTGCTCCGTAAGACCATTTACCCATTAAAAGAAGAGATAAGATTTCTTGCCCGTGAGGAATCCGACATCATTAATCAAAATACCCGGCAATACCTTGGTGACATCAACGATCACCTTTCGTTTTTAATCCAGTCGGTTGATAGTTTCCGCGAAATGATCTCATCTATGATGGATCTGCTAATGGCTAACAATGCGAACCGCATGAACAACATTATGAAAACGCTTACGTTGGTCTCAACTGTTGTTATACCAATGACACTGGTTACTGGTATTTATGGCATGAATTTCGATATTATGCCCGAGCTACACTGGAAATACGGATACCCGGTATTCTTATCAGCTACCGCGGGCATGGGGCTTATAATGTACATTTATATGAAAAGGAAGAATTGGTTTTAGGCCAAAATGGCTAAATAGTTAATAGAAAATAGTTAATTGAAAATGGTTTATGGGCTACTGGCATTTGGATTTCATATTAAAATCTAAATTATAAGTAATAGACATCTTTTCGCTCCTCGCTTTTTCGCCTGTCGCCCTTCAATAACTATAAATACATATAGAATCTCAATTATATGCTTCGTATCGGTCTGTTAAGCGACACCCATAGTTTTATTAATCCACGAATACTGGAGTTCTTTTCAGCTTGTGATCAAATATGGCATGCAGGCGATATAGGCAGTTTAGAAACAGCAGATAAAATGGCAGCTTTTAAACCCTTAAAGGCAGTGTACGGCAACATTGATGGAACTGAAATCCGGATCTCCTTCCCGAAAAACCTGGTTTTTAATTGCGAAGATGTAAAAGTATTCATGACTCATATAGGAGGTTATCCAGGACGTTACGAAAAGGAAGCCAGGCAACTGATTGAAACTGAAAAACCGAAATTATTTATTTGCGGGCATTCGCATATATTGAAAGTATTATATGATAAAAAATATGAATTGCTTCACATCAACCCGGGAGCTGCCGGCAATTCAGGATTTCATCATGTGATAACCTGTGTAAGGTTTGTGATAGACGGAAAGGATATCAGGGATCTTGAAGTGTTTGAGAAAATACGTTAAAGGGGGAACTGTTGCTGGCTACTGGTTTCTGGTGACTGGTGACTGGTTCTGGTCCGAAATCGTACATCCGAAATCGAAAATCCGAAATCCGACATCTGAAATCCGACATCTGAAATCCGACATCCGAAATCCGAAATCTTTAACTTCCTACCTCAATCGATCCGCCGACCTGACCAGTTTCTCATCACGTTTTATCGCCCTGTTTGCCATGACAAAAAAGACAAGGGCCACCAGGGGAAGGTAAACCCCTATTGAATCCAGGTAATTTGGAACAATGTTGATTTTCTTTTCAATCAATGGAATATAAAGAAAGAAAATGGCCATGATCAGTGCAATAGTTAAAAAAACACCTGCACTTGTTAATTTCACTTGCAAAGGACGCTTTTTATATTGAAGAATTGCAAACAAAGCCAGCAGAGCTGTTCCAATAGTAACAATGATCATTGGCAAAAAAATCATGGAATTAAAAGCTTCAGGTTCGCCGGGAACCATATTTTTTAATCCGGTTATTGAAAAAATATATGTCCCGGTTTCGGAAAAAAACTGCGCAAGCGGAAAAGCGAAGAGTAAAGCAATAGCTATAAAAGCTAACGTCAGGTATATGGTCTGGATACGTTGAATCATGGCTGTAAATTTTATTTGGATTGCAAATATAACATTGAATAGTGAATAGTGAATAGTGAATAGTGAAAAATTAAACAATGAGCCTGAATTGACGAAATGAAATCAATTCTTTGCACAAATAATTTGATTGTTTCTCATTGACTTAAAACAATAAAATGAACTCAAAATATTTTTAGCATTCATTTTTTCTGCAATTTAGCGCCAAATAAAACGAATCCCAGTCTAACCAAAATTCATAAATTTACTTATGCCTCAGCGCACCACAATCATCTGGGACTGGAACGGAACCTTGCTTGATGATGCCGAAATTTGCCTTGAAGCAATTAATAAAATGCTGAAAAGGCGGAATCTCCCTGAACTAAGTCTTGAAAGATATCGGGATGTTTTTAAATTTCCTGTTATTGAATATTACAAAGAAATTGGTTTTGATTTTAATCAGGAAGAGTGGGAGCCTGTTGCTATGGAATTTATCAATCTTTATATCAGCGCATTACCGGCTTGTGGATTAACTCCTTTTGCAGTTGAGAAACTCGAAACCTTCAAAAAGAAAGGTTACCGGCAGGCAATAATTTCGGCTATGCAGCATGAAGCGCTTTTAAAATCCGTTTCAGAACTTGGTATTCACGAATATTTCGATTTCATCGGGGGTATTGGCGATCATTTTGCAAAAAGTAAAATTGATAATGCCAGGAACTATTTTGACAGTGCCAGACTGAATCCAATGAAAATTACTTTAATCGGCGATACTATTCATGATTCGGAAGTAGCTGCTGAATTAAAATGCAACTGCATACTGGTAGCAACCGGTCACCAATCGTTTCAACGACTTTCAAATACCGGTTTGCATGTAATCAATAATCTTTCGGAAATTGATTCGGAAATTTAACCTGGAAAATCATAACATTATGAAAATTAACCATGTAATTACAATAATTGTTTTTTCATTGACAATTTTACTTGTCATTTCCTCTTGTACAAGTAAAAAGCAAAAGGATGAAAGCAAAATGTTATCTGATACAGATAGGTTTTACTCCGCACTTTCAGCCGAAAAAGGCATGAATGCGGCTTTCCTGGCCATGTTCGATTCCGCTGGTGTAAAGCTCCAGCCAAAACATATGCCTATTGAAGGGTATGAGGCGATAAAAGCATCACTAATGAGCCAGGACGACAGCACTTTTAAGCTAACCTGGGAGCCGATGTTTGCTAAAATATCTGCATCGGGCGATTTAGGATATACTTATGGAACCTATAAAGTAACGGACAAGGCAACGGATTCAATATCCGGTGAAGGAACCTATACTACCATCTGGCAAAAAGAGAAGGGCGGCAAATGGAAAGCCATTCTTGATACCGGGAATGCTGGTTTGGGGAAATAAGCAAGTTACAAGGCCATAATACAACATTGGCTAAAAACAATTCTATTTTTTTTGAAAAAATCAGACAATTTTTACTATATTTGCAAAGTTGTTTTGAATTGCTCTTTTTAAGTACATATTAAGCAGCTGATTACGCTGTAAAATTTCGGAGCATGGAGTTTCACATCCTGCCTGCCTGGCGGCAAACAAGAGGCCGCTTTCTATTGCATCTGCCTGTTAATAATTGAACATTTATTGACGGTATTTTTAAGCTGTTACCCATCACAAAAAATAATTAACATCATGGGTACAGGATTTTCCACTAATCGGAATATCACTTCGTAAAGGCAGATGGCTGGCAACACCGGCAATTGCATTTATAATTTGAAAATTGTCATCCTTAAAAGGACTAAGACTTTTTTTCGAATTAAATCTGCTTCTTTTTCTTACTCCACCAAAACCACCAATGCCACGATCTCAATACGAATAAATCTGTTTGCTTACAGGCATCAGATTAAAATTAATTAAATATCATAAAACATGTTAACCTTTAAAAAATTAAATAAAGAATCCGACTTCGATGAAAATCTAAGACGTGAGAACTTTGTGGATTTCCTCTATACTCATCTCGATCAGTTTGGAGATCCGAAAGATGCTATAAACAAATGTATTGACTTCGCTTTCGGCAAGGATGGCAAATTCGGAGGTTTCCTGCTGGCAGCATATTACGAAGGGAAACTGGTAGGTACACTGATAATCAACAATACAGGGATGTCGGGCTATATTCCGGAACATATTTTAGTTTATATAGCTGTTGATGCAACCTATAGGGGAAAAGGCTTCGGCAAACAGATTGTTGAAAAAGCTATTGCTGAGTGTCCTGGTGATGTAAAACTTCATGTTGAATACGAAAATCCTGCAAAACGGCTTTATGAGCGGATTGGCTTTTCGACCAAATATGCAGAAATGAGGTACAAAAAATAGTAAAAAGCCATGGCTACCTTACAGATTCATACCGATCAGATAATCGGCAATATCAAAAAGCTTAACGAATTTCTTAAACCCAGGGGAATTGAGTGGACCCTTGTTACCAAAATCATCAACGGATATAAACCCGCTCTTGAAAAGATCCTCAGGGATCCTTCTATCGACCAGCTTCATTCAATCGGTGATTCAAGGATTTCGAATCTAAAAGTAATAAAAGAAATCAGGCCGGAAATTGTTACAATTTATATCAAACCTTCAGCCATAAACCAGGCTAAAAATGTTGTTAAATATGCAGATATTTCACTGAATTCTTCTTACGAAACTATCAGGGAACTCAATATACAGGCTGAAAAGCAAGGCAAAATTCACCGAGTTATAATCATGATCGAAATGGGTGAACTGCGGGAAGGAGTAGTGAGAGAAAATATCCTGAATTTTTATGAGAAGATTTTCAAGATGGCAAATATTTCCGTTATCGGGATAGGCACAAATTTAGGCTGCATGTACGGTGTTGAACCTACTTTTGATAAGCTTATTCAAGTGAGTCTTTACAAGCAACTCATTGAAAAAACGTTTGGGGTAAAACTTGAACTGATTTCAAGTGGTACCTCGATCACTTTACCCCTGGTTTCGATGAGTAAAATCCCCAAAGGAGTAACTCATTTTCGGATTGGCGAAGCTGCCTTTTTAGGAGTTTCACCTTACGACGGCAAAAAATTCAGGAATCTGTCGACCAGTGCTTTTGATTTTTCGGCTGAAATAGTCGAACTCGAGAGAAAGGAAGTGGTGCCCGACGGAAATATTGGCGATGGAGCTGTTGGAGTAACCGCGGAGTACGAATCGATAAAATATGATGAATCGTACCGAGCAATTGTTGATTTTGGAGAGCTTGATGTTGACCACACTAATCTTATACTTAAGGACAAAACAATAAATTTTGTCGGAACGACATCGGATATGACTGTTTATGATGTAGGGCAAAAAATAAGCAAATATAAAGTGGGCCACCAGTTACATTTCAGCCCTAACTATATGGCAGTTGCCCGGCTTACAAATTCGAAATATATGACTAAAACTATTCGTTAAGTAACCTATTTTAAATGCATTGGATTGACATTACCATCTTTAGCCTTTACATGAGCGTGCTGCTCGGTATTGGTTTCTACTTTTTAAAGAAGAATAAAAATGCTGATGATTATTATGTTGGAGGCCGGAACATGGGGAGCCTGCACGTTGGACTCTCTGTTGTAGCAACTGATGTAGGAGGCGGATTTTCAATTGGGTTGGGCGGGCTTGGTTTTGTAATGGGTATTTCGGGGAGTTGGATGTTGTTTACCGGTTTGATTGGTGCCTGGTTGAGTGCCGTTTTTCTTATTCCTAAAGTGAGCAAGTTGGAAAACTTTAAGACACTTTATACTTTCCCCCAAATCTTTGAGAGTTTTTATAGCAGGAAAGTGGCTATTGTTGCCGGGGTTATTTCCGGAATCGGGTATATAGGCTTTACAGCCTCCCAAATACTTGCCGGTGCAAAACTGGCTTCAGCTTCATTTGTAAGCCTGGATATGGACACTGCACTCTTAATTATGGGAGTAATAGTTGTGGCATACACTTTCCTTGGCGGGATGAAAGCGGTGATTTATACCGATTTTATTCAGTGGATTGTACTGATGGCTGGATTGATCCTGATTGGTATTCCTCTTGGGTATTTTGCTGTTGGAGGTTATGATGTAATTACTACAACGATTAAAAGCGAAATGCTAACACTTACTAATGTTAAGTGGCAGGATTTACTTAACTGGGCCGTTACTATAATTCCGATTTGGTTTGTCGGGATGACATTGTACCAAAGAATTTATGCTTGTAAGGATGAGAAAACAGCCAGGAGGGCCTGGTATATTGCAGGAATTTTTGAATACCCGTTCATGGCTTTCATGGGAGTAATGCTGGGGTTATTTGCACGTGTAGGTGCAGAACAGGGAATGTTCACATACCTCGGATTCGCTGATGCAACTCAACTCGATCCCGAAATGGGCTTACCATTGCTATTGCGTACGATTTTACCAGTGGGACTTATGGGCTTGATGATGTCGGCATATTTTTCGGCTATTATGTCAACTGCCGACAGTTGTTTAATGGCAGCATCAGGAAATGTTGTAACGGATATACTGGACAGATTTTTCAACATCAGCGGCAATCACAAACGCTTTTTACGCGTATCGCAAATCATGACCCTGGTTATTGGAATTTTTGCCTTGTTTCTGGCTACAACCATGACCAACGTACTGGAACTGATGCTGTATTCCTACGCATTTATGGTATCCGGTTTATTTGTACCTTTAATAGGTGCTTTTTACTGGAAACGGAGCAGCACAGTCGCTGCTTTCTGGGCCATGCTGATCGGGGGTGGTACAACTATTACCTTAATTATTGCATCGTTCAATTTGCCCTTCGACTTAGATCCGAATATATTTGGGTTATCGGCATCAGCCATTGTGTTTATCTTGCTTTCGTACCGATTTCCTTCATCAGAGAACATGTTAAAAAATAAAATAAATGAATTGGGAAACACTTGAACTTGAATTAATTAACTTTCGTAAACGGCTTCATAAGTTTCCTGAGCTATC
Organism: uncultured Bacteroidales bacterium; assembly: GCA_963802185.1. Taxonomy (GTDB): domain Bacteria; phylum Bacteroidota; class Bacteroidia; order Bacteroidales; family UBA4417; genus UBA4417. The sequence goes on along the minus strand of CAWDHU010000026.1, from coordinate 334,732 downwards.
AGGATACGAAAAGATAACCGCAAATCGCGTTGTTGATTTTGCCCGCAGGTTTCATCATGCCCAGATCAGTACAAAATTAGGAGGCCAGGGAGTTGCAGTTGTTTTTGAAGGGATAGAACCTGGTAAAACAATTCTTATACGTTGCGATCTGGATGCATTACCAATACAGGAAGTGAATGAATTTGATTACAAATCCATTTACCCAAATGTTTCGCATAAATGCGGACACGATGGACACATGGCGATAGTTTCGGGATTGGTACCACTTCTTGTTAAAGAAAGAATCAGGAAAGGAAAAGTTGTTTTACTTTTCCAGCCGGCTGAAGAAACTGGTGAAGGTGCTAACCGGGTGTTAAAGGATCCGAAGTTTAACGGTATTGAACCAGATTATGTATTCGCACTTCATAATTTGCCAGGTTTCCCTTTAAATGATATTGTTGTAAAAGAAAATGTGTTTGCTTCTTCTTCCAGGGGACTTATAATTAGATTAAAGGGGCTTTCATCCCATGCAGCTGAACCGGAAAAAGGAATTACGCCATCGCTAGCTGTAGCTGAGCTGATTCAGCGTTTAACCAAACTGCCTAAGATGAAAATAATCAAAGAATTTTCGCTGGTAACCATTATTCACACAAGAATAGGTGAACGGGCATTCGGAACAACCCCTGGTTATGCTGAACTGATGGCGACACTTCGATCATACAATGAAAATGATATGCAGAACATCAAAAAACAAACCACAAAAATTATAAGTTCTGTTGCATTAAAATATAAACTTAAGTTCGAAATTGAATGGGTCGAGGAGTTTCCTGCAACGGTAAATGATCCTTTTAGCGTAGATATAATTCGATCAAGCGCACGGGAAAATCATTTAACTATCAATGAAATCAGTAAACCTTTTCGATGGTCGGAGGATTTTGGGCATTTCACACAAAAATTCAATGGTGCTATGTTTGGAATCGGTGCAGGAACCGGTCAACCCGAATTGCATCATCCTGATTATGATTTCCCGGATGAAATCATTGTAACAGGAACAAAAATGTTTTATTCGATCATTAAAAAAGTCTTAAATTAACAGTATGTTTGAATCATCTTTTATTGAGATCAGCAAATCAGCTGTTCTGCAAAACATAAGTTTTATAAGAAATTATCTTAACGAGGGAGTAAAACTTTCCTGCGTGGTAAAAGGTAATGCTTATGGCCATGGAATAGAAGAGTATATCCCGATTGCAGAAGAGGCTGGTGTGGATCATTTTTCAGTTTTCAGTGCCGATGAAGCGCTGAGAGTGAAAGCAGTTTGCAAAGAGAATACAGTAGTTTTGATAATGGGTTACATTGGCAATACCGAACTTGGGTGGGCAATTGAAAATGAAATCGAGTTTTATGTTTTTGGAATTGACCGGCTTGAAGCGGCAATTTCGGCAGCAAAAATATTAAATAAAAAAGCAAAAATCCATGTGGAAGTTGAAACCGGTATGAACAGGACCGGCTTTGAGAACCAGGGATTGAAAACGGCCATTGCTTTAATCAAGAAGTATGAAGAGTTCATTTCGTTTGAAGGACTTTGTACGCATTACGCAGGTGCAGAGAGTATCGCCAATTTTGTGAGAGTACAAAGCCAGATTAAACGGTTCAACCAGGCAAGAAGAACCATTGAAAAAGCCGGACTGAGACCCAGACGATATCACACGGCTTGTTCAGCAGCAGCTATCACGTATCCAAAAACACAGATGGATATGGTCCGTATCGGGATACTTCAATATGGATTCTGGCCTACACGTGAAACTTTTATTCAATATATCCATAAAAACGGAGAACCTAAAGAACCTCTTCAACGAATACTTTCCTGGAAATCGCATGTAATGAATGTAAAGCAGGTAAAAACCGGAGAATTTATAGGTTATGGCACAACCTATCTTGCACAAACTGACACAACAATAGCCACTGTTCCGGTTGGTTATTCACATGGATTTTCAAGGCATTTAAGCAACTTAGGCCGGGTACTTATACATGGCATGAGAGTAGGTGTGATAGGAATTGTAAATATGAATGTGATGACAGTTGATGTAACATCTGTTGAAAACATACAAAAAGGTGATGAAGTTGTGATTATCGGCAACCAGGGGGATCTTGAAGTTTCAGTTGCTTCATTCAGTGAATTAAGTTCCCAGGTCAACTACGAAACACTTACCCGTTTACCCTCAAACATTCCAAGAAGAATTGTAGAATAAAATGATCAGGACTTTAAGAAATTTTATAACTTGCAGAAATATAGTTTTTAATCCTGAATTCAGTCTCTCTAATAGAACTAATCCACTCAAAGAAATGTCTGTTATATAAGCAAATTTGATTAGTATGGAGATATGATCTTTTTGCTATCTATTCTAAATACATAAAAGCATTACTATGGTAGATATTCGACATCCAAGCGAAGAATACGTAAATCCTCATTTAAACGGATTAGAAGTATCAGCTACCCTGGCTATCAATGCCCGTTCAAAAGAACTTATTGCACAAGGTAAAACCGTATACAGGTTCGGACTAGGGCAATCCCCGTTCCCGGTTCCGGAGATTGTTGTAGAAGCTTTGCGCCTGTATGCGCCAATGAAAGATTATCTTCCAGTAAAAGGACTTCCATTATTATGCGAAACTGTAGCTGAATTTCACAGGCGTAATGATGGAGTAAATGCATTAGCCGAAAATGTATTGATTGGTCCCGGTTCGAAAGAACTGGTATTTCTGCTTCAACTTGTTTTTAACGGTGAGATTATTATTATTAGTCCAAGCTGGGTTTCGTATATTCCACAAGCGAAAATACTGGGAAACGAAATCTCTGTCATCCACAGTTCCTATGAAGACAAATGGCAGTTGACGCCTGAATTGTTCAGTAATTTCCTTGAGAAAAGAAACAGTATAACCAAGCCAGGCTTAATGATCCTGAATTATCCCGGCAATCCTGATGGCGTTACATTCAGCGAGAATGAACTCAAGAAAATTGCCGCACTTGCCCGTGAGCATCACATTTTTATCCTGTCGGACGAAATATACGGGCAATTGAACCACGAAGGGAAGCATATGTCGATAGGGAAATTTTATCCCGAAGGAACAATTATCAGTTCCGGCCTTTCAAAATGGTGCGGTGCCGGAGGCTGGCGGCTGGGTACATTTACTTTTCCTCCAATCCTAAAATGGCTGATTGATAAAATGGCAGTGGTGGCAAGCGAAACATATACCTCGGTGAGCGCGCCCATTCAATATGCAGCAGTACAAGCGTTTAAAGGTGGATCAGAAATTGAAGAATACCTTTGGTATGTCAGAAAAATACTTTATCTTCTTGGAAATGAATGTGCATCATCGTTAAAAAAAGCCGGAATAAAAGTACACGCCCCAACCGGAGGATTTTATCTTTTTCTCGATTTTTCGGAGTTTACTGAAAAACTTCATGCACGAGGTATTAAAACTTCAAATGAACTCTGCCTGCAATTGCTTAATGATACAGGTGTAGCCTTGCTCCACGGCAGTGCATTTCGCCCGTGATGAAAAAGAATTCACAGCCCGTATGGCATATGTTGATTTTGACGGAGCACGCGTACTTTCGGCGGCTAAGTTGATTACACTTCATGACCATTTACCGGAAGATTTTAACCGGAATTTCTGTTCGAAGGTAATTGAAGGTGTATCACAAATAACAGGGTGGGTAGCAAAGTTATAATAGAAGTACACTTATTAATGCTAAACTTTATTTCATTCTAGGTCTGTATTCATAACATTAACACATTTCTTTTACAGTAACATTTACATAGATTTTCATACATTTTTGTCAGTAACTTTGTTTTAAACGCTTCATAAATAGTCTTGAAGCAACCATTACAGATATTTATCCAAAGAAAGTGTTGACTTACATTTTCGCAACAATTGAACAAATCAAGATAAATTAGCCTGGCAGGTTTATAAATAACCAGGTAATTTTTAAGATCTAAACTACAATTTATTTAGGGTGATTGTGCTTGAGCACTTTTCCCGAAACACTGCATTTAGAGTAAAATCTTTCCTGATTAGGAGCGAAATACTAACTACTGAAATTTAATATGATGAATACCAAAAACGATATATTTTACCTTCCCCGAAAGTACAACACCATAGAGTTATGGAAAAATGTAACAGAAACTCAATGGAATGATGCTGACTGGCAGATTAAAAACTCTATACGTAGTGTGGGACAGTTGAAAAAGGTTATCCAATTGACTGAATTTCAGGAAGCTGAAATTGAAAGGACATTACAAACATTAGAGAAAGAAGGAAAAGAAGCACTGCGTATTACGCCATATTATGCCACCCTGATGCAGGCTGACCCTTTTCATCCAATGTTACTTCCAGGCGAAAAATCCGAAAAACGGCTTGATCCTATTTTCTGGCAAAGTGTACCAACGCCTGCTAATCTTTTATTCCCGGATACTGGTGTTGAAGGGGCAATGGCTGAAACCTCAAGAAGTTACGGTGCTGCATACCAACGATATCCTAACCGTGTCGCCCTTTTTGTTGCCGAAAACACAAGTTGTGCATCCTATTGTGTACACTGTCAAAGGGCAAAATCACTGGATGGCTCTGTAGAAGTAAGCAGAGATGAAATAAACAAAGGGCTGTTTTATATAGCGTATAACAAAAATATAAATGAAGTTCTGGTTACCGGTGGCGATGCTTTAAGGATTAGTAGAAGCAGGCTGCAGTACATCCTGGAAGAATTAAGCAAAATACCTCATCTTCGGGCTATCCGAATAGCTACCAGGGTACCGGTGGTTTTGCCAATGGCAATTACAGATGAATTGCTGGAGCTGATCACTATCTCTTCTAATAAACATACAACAGGAATTGATAAGTATGTCTATTTCATGACCCATATCAATCATTACCATGAAATAACTGAAGACCTGGCCATAGCCGTAAAAAAAATCCGCAATCATGGATTTACAATCCAAAATCAGACTGTTTTATTAAACCATGTAAACGACTATTTTAAAAGTCTGGCTGAAACTTTCAGGAGAATGTTCTGGATTGGCATTCACCCTTACTATTTGTTGCAATGCCACAAAGAAAGAGGAATAGTGCATTTTATTACATCTGTTCAGGTTGGAAAAATATATATGAAACATTTGCAGGGCTGGATGTCAGGTGCTTCAGTGCCTCGTTATGCTGCCAATGTAGAAGGTGGTGGCGGCAAGGTCCTGTTGATGCCTTCAGGACATGACACATTCAATATCGGATCACAACTGGAAAAAAGAATTTCCGAAAGCTATGCAAATGTGTATACATGGGATAATAAAGAATTGGTTAGATATGAGGCACTCGGAAGGGCAACACCTGAGGAGTTTACAGAAGCGGTAAGTATAATGGATAAGTTTATTGGACGCAAAGGAGTTTTCCTACCCAAAGTTATTCTTGTTGACAATGAAGGAAATCATATTGAGACCACCAATAAAACAAAATTGCCCGGTCTTGGGGAATTCAAAAAGTGCGACCTGATGGGATATGATATTTTCGAAAATGATATGCCATTAACTAATCCTGCCCTTATTGAAGCAGAACTGGAAAAACTATACAAAAAATCGAAATTCCCTAAAAAAGAAATAAAATAGTCCTTAAAAGAGCTATGTTTGCAACAAACAACGTTTCTTATAATCAATCTTTTAAAATGTTATGATGGCAAGAGGTATATCCCGTTTTATCCTTCTGACTTTTGTTACAATTTTTATACAACAGGGCATAAAAGCCCAGCCAGACTACACTCAGCAATGGCCTGGTTTTCGAGGTCCTGATGGGTGTGGATTTATCGAAAATGCACAAACTCCAACTTCATGGAGTATTGACAGTTCGCAGCATATAAAATGGAAGACACTGATCCCGGGTCTGGGTCATTCCTGTCCTGTTATCTGGGGAAATAACCTCTTTGTTACTACAGCAACAAGCTCTGCAGGTGAAGAATCCCTCAAAGTGGGGCTGTATGGTGATATTGATGAGGCAGATGACAATTTATTGTTTCAGTTCAAAGTCTATTGTCTCGATAAAAATACCGGAAAGATACTCTGGGAAAAGGTTGCTCATTTCGGGAAGCCAAAGTCAAAACGGCATACCAAATCATCACAGGCAAACTGTACGCCGGTTACTGATGGCAAATACCTTGTAGTAAATTTTGGTTCCGAAGGACTTTATTGCTATGATTTAAGTGGAAACCTCATCTGGAAAAAGGATCTTGGCATCCTGAATCCCGGACCATACACTGATCCCGGTGTTGAATGGGGATATGCAAGCTCGCCGGTTATTTATAAAGACGCTATAATTTTACAATGCGACATTCCTGCCGGACCATACATTGCAGCTTTGGACCTTGCAACCGGAACTGAAAAATGGCGGACTTCCCGTGGTGATGAAGTTTCGACATGGTGTACACCTGCTATTTACTCAAAGGAAGGAAAAACCCAGGTAATTGCCAACGGTTACAGAAAAATTTGCGGTTATGAGTTTGAAACCGGGAAAGAAATCTGGAATCTCAGCAATGGAGGTGATGCCCCCGCTCCTACCCCGGTAATTGCCAATGATCTAATTTATCTTAATAGTGCACATGGCAAATACTCTCCGATTTTTGTTGTTAAACCTGATGCAGTTGGTGATATTACTCTTGCGACTGACAGCACGACAAACAAATATATTGTATGGAGTGTAAAACGAGGAGGCGCATATATGCAAACACCATTAATTTACAAAGGATTACTGTATAACCTGCAGATTAATGGCCAGCTAACCTGTTACGATGCATTGACAGGCGAAGTGAAATATAAAGAAAACTTAAAAGAGGCATTTTCAGCATCAGGCATTGCTGCTAATGGCAAAGTATATTTTAGCTCCGAAGAAGGTAATATTTATGTGATTAAAGCCGGGCCCAGTTTTGAACTTCTCGCTAAAAATGCATTGAAAGATATTTGTATGGCTACACCGGCGATTTCAGGGAATGTGATATTTTTCAGAACACAGCATTTTGTCGTAGCAGTTGAATAAAAAGAAAACAGGACAACTACTTTTAAAAATATTTCAACAAGGATTCACATCATTCGTTAGTTATGCAGAATTGAATATTATTTGAATTTGTATATTACATCAATCCCTTACAGGCTCATTTGCCAGCAATTTTCTTAAACTATGCTTAATCGCGAACAATTAAAATCTATTTTAACCGACATCAGGTTCTGGATACTGTTATTCTTTGTTCTCAGGTTAATCGGCATAACTAATGCACCTCTGGAAATTGGACATAACTGGAGACAATCGTTAACAAATATGATTGCCCGAAACTTTCTAGAAGAGAATGCCAACCTGCTTTATCCAAAAATAGATATGGCTGGAAACCAGACAGGTATAATTGGTTCTGAATTCCCCTTTTATAATTACCTGATATATATGGTATCACTTATTTTTAATTATTCACATTGGTATGGCAGATTAATAAACCTGACAGCTTCAAGCATTGGAATCTATTTCTTTTACCTGCTTTCAAATAAGATTTCCAACAAACAAATAGCATTCAATGCATCAATTGTTCTGTTATCTTCAATCTGGTTTGCTTTTTCCCGTAAAATTATGCCTGATACTTTTAGTGTATCACTGGTAATCATCGGATTATACTACTGTTACATGTATTTAACAACGGGTTCCATTTTAAAATTAGTTCTGTTTTTCATATTTACAACATTAGGCATGTTGTGCAAGATTCCTGCACTAAGCCTGGTTGTTGTTCTTTCAATTCTATTACTTGTCAGGGAAATTTCAATCAAACGGAAGTTAATTGTGTTCTCGCTTACAGCCTTAAGTATTATGATTGTTAGTTTATGGTATTTTTATTGGGTTCCTTACCTGGTAAAAGCCTACCATTACCAGTTATATTTCCCGAAAGGCCTGATCGAGGGTTTCAAAGAGATTCTTCCCTTGTTACCCCAGTTTTTCGAAAAGTTCTATTTTAGCTCATTATGTTCATTTACGGCGCTTGCATTCTTTCTACTAGGCCTATATTCAGTATTTAAAAATGGGAATTTATATTTAAAAACAGGGATTCTTGTAATTACTCTGACTTTTTTTGTTTTCATTCTAAAAACAGGATCTGTATTCCCTTTGCATAATTACTATATCATACCATTTACACCGGTTATGGCATTAATAGCCGGGTATGGGCTTTTTATGTTTCCGGTTAAATACGTGTTTATACCTCTCCTATTAATTTCATTTGAAGGAATTGCAAATCAACAACATGATTTCTTTATAAAGAAAAGTGAACGGTATAAGCTTCAACTGGAAGATCTAACTACAAAAATTGTTGGCAAAAATGAACTGATTGTGATAAATGGCAGTCAGTCACCGCAGGAAATATATTTTGCCCACAGGAAAGGGTGGACTGTAGATAACGAAACAATAAATAAAGAAGATTTAACCCATCTAAAGGAATCAGGCGCTAAATATCTCATAATAAACAAGAATTCCTATAGTACCACCATTGGATATTATCCAAAAATCTATTCGGGGATAAATTATGATTTTTATAAATTGGAGTAATACCTATTATATTGAAACAATTTCATGAAGTGGAATATACTGTTTATGCCTATTTCTCAGGAATCTCCTTCACATCCTTATTCATTTCTTCTTCGCGGGCTTTGTCGTAATAGATTTCTTTAACCGCTTTTCCGGCATTGTATTCAATTTCGCTATCCTTTTCGCCATTTTCTTTATAGCCTGTCCAGAGGCCTTCCTTCAGATCGTTGCGCAACTGCCCGAATAACATAGGCTTCCCATTTGGATAATAGTGTTTTGCTGTGCCTTCGTACTTGTCTTTATCAAAATTCAGCTCTGATTTAATGCTTCCATCCGAGAAATACTGCTTGCATAAGCCTTGCTTCAATCCATTTACATAAGGACATTCTTCGAGCAGTTTCCCATCATCATAATATGTTTTCCATACACCTGTCGGGGAGCCTTTTTTGTAAATCTCTTCAGCAGAAACTGTTCCCCGTTCATTATAATATTTCCAGGGTCCGTCCTTTTTGGTTTCAACATAAAGACCTTCAGCCATTTTTTTTCCATTGGGATGATAGTTTATGGCAGCAGCACTCTTCCCATTATCTGAATAAGTCAGCTCCGAACGTACTTTGCCATCTTCGTAATAATACGTAAACAAGCCTTGTGGTACATTATCTTTAAATCTTCCTTCATAAATAACTTTGCCTTTTGCATCCAGCTTGCGCCATTCACCTTGTTTCAATCCTTTGGAATCGGTAGCATTCTGAGCCAGTACCTGAAATGAAACCAGGATCAGCATCAGAACAGTAAGTAAAAAAGTATTTTTAGTATGCATTTGAATCATTCCTTTATTCAGAGGGATAAACGTAATTGCACTGTTTATGGTATAAAGGCGCAAAAAATGTCTACTTTTGAAATGCAAATTTACAATTTATTCATGCCGGTAACGGCTCAGATTAATATTAAACAAAAATTATAAATGGAGGGCAATTACTCATCGGTATTGTTAAAAAATGTAGTTGGCGAATTCACCCGCTTGCCGGGAATAGGACAAAAAACCGCTTTGCGTCTTGCATTGCACCTGTTGAAACAAAAACCTGAAATTGCAGCTGCTTTAGGTGATTCTATTATTAAGCTGCGGAGCGAAATAAAATACTGCACCGTTTGCAATAATATCTCCGATCGGGAAGTCTGTGATGTGTGTTCCAATCCCAAACGCGACCATACTACACTTTGTATTGTTGAAGATATACGTGATATGCTCGCCATCGAAAACACCGGGCAGTTTAAAGGTGTTTACCACATTCTGGGTGGCATTATTTCACCTGTCGAAGGCATTGGACCTTCCGACCTGAGCATTGCTCCTATTGTTGAAAAAGTTGGTGCGGGTGATTTTAAGGAAATTATTATGGCTTTGCCGGCAACTGTCGAGGGCGACACTACTAATTTCTACCTGTATAAAATGCTGAAACAATTCGATGTTAATATTTCGATCATAGCCCGCGGAATTCCTGTTGGCGATGAACTTGATTATACAGATGAAATCACCCTGGGTCGTTCCATCCTGATGCGGCAGCCATACCAGGGAATTAAAGGGTAATATGCTATTGCCTACCTGGATATTGATTTAAGAACAAGGATCAACGAATTTTGATTATAGAAGAAATTTAACTCTTACTTATTAATCTATACTTCGGTTAGCGCTAATATTTAAAGATGAAATCGATGCAATTTAAATTCTTCCCATTATACGTAGTTAAGAAATTTAATCTCCGAAATGAATACCTTGACAAACTTGCAGATAGTGAGATTCTTGAATTTATGTATAATGAACTCGAAAAAGAAAAATACAATGATATTCAACTAACAAAAACTGCGATAGAACTAACAGGGGACCATAAAGGATTTTTCTTTAATAGGAAACCTATTAGGTTTGGGACTCAGGCAATTGATTTTGGAACGATTTCAATTGAACACGAAAATCACGGAAGGAAAATAGTTTTTAAGTATCATTCAACTATTTACCCACTTTTTAACCTGATTACAGGAATTGTTATTTCAGTAATATTTAGAGATCTTCAATTTGGTATTTTCGCTTTCTTGGTAACATTTGTATTGTTTTGGGTTTGGGTTTTTATTATGCAAATTATAACAATCAGTGGATGCATTGACAGACTAGAATACAGGGAACATTGGAAAGAAAAATAAAATACTAGCGGTAACAAAGGATAAAGTTAATCAGCATTTCTTGTTCATACATTATAACTCACATAAAAAAGTAATGCAAGCTTGCTTTTAAGCAACTTTTTGTCTCTTGTTTTGTTTTAACTATATATCCTTTATTTCTCATATTATGAAAACAGAAATCCATCCTGCCAGTGAACGTGGCCATGCGAACCACGGATGGCTCAATTCATATCACAGCTTTAGTTTCGCCAGTTATTTTAACCCGGCCCGTGAAAAATTTGGTTGCCTGAGGGTACTGAATGATGATACTGTGGAAGGTGGAACCGGCTTCGATCTGCATCCCCACAACAATATGGAAATTGTATCCATTATTCTTGAAGGTGCTCTGGAACACCGCGACAGCATGGGGAACACACAGGTAATTAGTGTGGGTGAAGTGCAGGTAATGTCAGCCGGCACGGGTATCTATCATGCCGAATACAATCATTCGGAAGCAGAACCGGTGAAATTCTTCCAGCTTTGGATATTCCCGCGGGAGAAAAGCCTCAAACCACGTTATGACCAACTATTATTTGAAAACCAGGAACAGGATCAACTTGTAACACTTGTAACTCCTGATAACAACCAACAGGAAAATACGCTCTGGATACACCAGGATGCATATATTTCAACTCTTAATTTAATGAAAGACAGTGAGTTCGAATATCAGGTCAGGATTCCGGGAAACGGGGTGTTTGTTTTTGTTGTTGAAGGGAAAATCGCTGTAGATCAAAATAACCTGGTGTCAAGGGATGCAATTGGTGTTAGCGAAACAACATCAATTAAAGTAAATGCTGCAGATAATTCAAGAATATTATTCATTGAGGTTCCGATGAGATAATTGTGGAAACTTATAATCTGCTTTCCGTCAATAATTATGTACCGGTAATTATATTTTCGTCACCAAAAAAATCGAAAAGCGTCAACTGGTTGGGGTTCACTTCATGATGCCCGTGTCCGATAAGGTGAACGTTACGTTGAAGGAATTCACGGATAGCCCTCCGAAAGACCTTATTTTCAGTCAGTTTATTTTCCTTGCAGAACTGCCGGAGCTTTTTATTCTGTGATTCCGGAATTTTGAGATTCTTTTTGTAGAATTTAATCTTACGAGGTTTCTTTTTCCCGCGCTTCGGCATAGCATTCGGTTTTAAACTAATGCTTGCTAAAGTAATGCATTATAAATCAGAACAGCGGCTGTTACTGAAATAGTAATTCACAATTTATGAACAGTTTTGGAATGTCGGATGTAAGATTTCGGATGTCGGATTTTGGATTTTAGAGTTCGGCCAATTAAACCCTGAAACATGAAATATTGAACTCTTCAAACCCATCAACGCATCAACCCATCAACCCATCAACCCATCAACCCTCAACCCTTCAACCTATCAACTCTTCAACCTATCAACCTTATATCAATTCTTGAATATCCCGGATAATCCTTTCAGCCAGATCTTCAGCTTTTGCAGCAGAAACACTCTCAGCATAAATCCGGATAATAGGCTCAGTATTGGATTTGCGGAGATGTACCCATTCGTTGTCAAATTCAATTTTCACGCCGTCTATGGTACTGTTAGGCTGATCTTTATACTTTTCCTGCACTTTTTGTAAAATCAAATCCGTATCCATTCCTGGCGACAAAGTAATTTTATTTTTCGAAATGGTATATTCGGGATAAGTAGCCCTTAGCTGTGAACAGGTGAGGCCGGTTTTAGCGAGGTGCGTCAGAAACAAAGCAATACCCACAAGGGCATCACGCCCATAATGCAATTCAGGATAAATAACGCCTCCGTTACCTTCGCCCCCAATAATAGCATGGGTATCTTTCATCATTTTCACCACATTAACTTCCCCCACTGCTGATGCTGAATAACGCTGTCCTTTTGCTTCGGTTACATCGCGCAAAGCACGAGTCGACGACATATTGGAAACTGTATTGCCCGGAGTATGATTCAGCACATAATCGGCTACAGCAACCAGTGTATATTCTTCACCGAACATTTTACCATTTTCACTTACAATTGCAAGGCGATCCACATCCGGATCAACAACAAAACCAACATGTGCTTTATAATCAATAACAGTTTTACTCAATTCGTGAAGATGCTCCGGCAATGGTTCAGGATTATGCGGGAAAAGCCCATTCGGTTCGCAATACAAATCAATTACCGTTTCAACACCCAAAGCCCTGAGAAGTCGTGGGATGACAATGCCCCCGGTTGAATTCACGGCATCAACTGCCACCTTGAAATTTGCTCTTTTTATAGCCTCAATATCCACTAATGGCAGATTAAGCACCATTTTTATATGCTTATCAATAAATGTATTATCAATTTTATATTTACCAAGTGATGTCACTTTGCAGTACTCAACTTCCTGTGATTCTGCATTATTTAATACTTGAGCTCCAGCTTCTGCATCCAGGAATTCACCTTTCGAATTAAGCAGTTTAAGCGCATTCCATTCACCCGGATTATGGCTGGCTGTTAAAATGATTCCACCATTTGCTTTAAGTGTTGTAACCGCAACTTCAACTGTAGGAGTAGTTGAAAGACCAAGGTCGATAACATCAATTCCCATTCCCATCAGAGTTCCGCAAACCAGGCTGTTGACCATAGCTCCCGAAACACGTGCATCGCGACCAACGATCACCTTAATTTTAGCTCCTGTATTTTCACTAATAATATATGTTGCATAGCCTGTAACAAATTTTACGATATCCGCCGGGGTGAGGTTATCTCCCGGTTTACCACCTATTGTACCCCTTATTCCTGAAATACTTTTGATTAATGTCATAATGGTGTTTTTTTTTGCAAAGATACAATTAGAAGGGGAATGGGAAAGTAATTAGGTTTGAAAAAGAGACGGAAACTGGATATCGGATGTTGGATGTTGGATGTTAGAAGCCAAACGCAATGCCTATTTCCCAAAATCTTCCTGGCATTGTCACCCCTCTCTTTCAAAATATAGAGATACCTTTTCCCTTCTCCTTTTAGGAGAAGGTGCCCGCAGGGCGGATGAGGTTAAGAGAGGGGACGGGGGTGAGTTTTTTGAATGCCGGAAATCAGAAAAGACAATATTGATTCGACAGAATATTTGTTTAAGAAGCAAAAAAGCTCGGGATAAACCTGAAATCCTTAAACGTTGAAACCTGAAACCCTTAATCTAAAAATTATTACCTTTGCAAAATCAAAAATTGAATGAGTACCTATGGATGAATACGAAGAAGATAAAGAATACCTGCGCGAACTGCTCGAACGCTTTGAAAGCGTTGCCGGGGAAGGTGGATATTCCTTTTTCGATAGTGGTGAGTTGGAAGATATTATCTACTACTATTTCAGTGAATCAGAATTAGTAAAAGCCCGTAAAGCAATTGACTATGCCATAGAGCAATTTCCTGCTGAAGTAAGTTTCCAGGTGTTTAAAGCGCAATATTTCCTGAATAACGGTGAGCCTGAAAAAGCTCTTGCCCGACTGAACAGCCTTGATGCTGTTGATCCGCAAAATCCTGATATTTCGCTTACACTTGCCACTGTATACAGCACAATGCACAAACATGCTGAAGCCATCAGGGAATACCAGAAAGCAATAACCAAGGTTGATGAAGACCTGGATGAAATTCATACCAGTATTGCTTTTGAGTATCAAAACCTCAGGGACTATAAAAAAGCAGCCGAACATCTTAAAAAAGCCATTCAGCTAAACAGGGATAATGAAAGCCTTTTATATGAAATAGGCTATTGCTATGAAATGGGCGAAATGAGTGAAGATGCCATTGCTTTCTTTACCTATGAGATTGATAAACGACCCTATTCGCTTGTTGCATGGTATAACCTGGGAATAGCTTACAGCACGCTTGAATTATACGAAAAAGCAATTGATGCATTTGATTATTCGATTGCTATCGATCCGACTTTTTCTCCTGCTTATTTCAGCAAAGCACAATGTTACGAGCAAATGGATATGTTCCAGGAAGCCATAAATGTTTATAAAAATACATTTGAACTCGAAAAACCTGATGCGATGACCTATTACTATATTGGCGACTGTTATGCCAGTATGGAAAAATATGATACTGCCATTGATTTTTACCGAAAGTCGATTGGCCTCGAACGTCATTTTTCGGATTCATGGATGGGCATTGGACTTTGTTTTGTAGAACTTGGGCAGAATAGTGAAGCTCTTTCGCATATGGAACAAGCTGTTAAACTTGAATCGGATAACGCTGAATATTATATAGCCCTTGCCGAAACGCAACTTTCGGTAGGGTTGCCTGATGAGGCTGTATTATCATATCAAAAAGCGAGTGAACTCGAACCTTATCATGCGGAGATCTGGCTGGATTATTCGGATTTCTATGCCGATATAAAAAAAGACTATGCCAAAGCACTTGAAATACTAGAAGATGGAATATACTACCAGGGCGAAAACAGTGCACTGACATACCGCCGCGTTGCTTATCTTTATGAAGCAGGTCGGCATAAAGAGGCGATCCTGGAACTTTTTATTGCCTTAACACAGGACTATGCTGCTCATATTCAATTACTCGAATATTCAGAAAAGGCTAAAAACTCACCTGAAATCCTCGCCGTTATTGAATCCTATAAAAATCAATAATAAATTCAAGTTATTTATTTACGCCAAAAACCTAAACCCTAACTCCTAACACTTTTTTTACATGGGAATTACACAATGGATTGCTAATACTGCCGTGGCTTTTATTGCGGCCACCTCATATCCCGGAATATTTCTGCTTATGATACTCGAAAGTATGGTTTTCCCGGTTCCGAGCGAAGCGGTAATGCCTTTTGCCGGTTTCCTCATCGTTACCGGACAATTTACATTTACAGGTGTTATTATTGCCAGCACATTAGGAAGCATTGTAGGTTCCCTGGCTTCGTATGCAATGGGATTTTATGGTGGCAAACCATTTATCAAAAGGTTTGGGAAATATCTACTCCTTGATACGCATGACCTTGAAATTACGGAACGTTTTTTCGCCAAACGAGGTGAATTAACTATTTTTATATCCCGGTTTATTCCTGTAATCCGCCATATGATAAGCATCCCGGCTGGTTTAGGAAAAATGAATATATGGAAATTTATTGTTTATACTGTATTAGGTGCGGGAATGTGGAATGCATTTCTGACATACGTCGGATATAAACTAAAGAGCAACTGGACCGAAGTAATGACTTACAGCCATATAATTGATATCGTTGTTGTTGCTGTGCTTGGACTGGCATTCTTATACTATGCTTACAAAGTTTACATAAATTTAACCAAGAAAAATACCGTTAGTTGATTATGCGTTTATTCGGACTAATCGGCTACCCGCTTTCACATTCTTTTTCAGCTAAATATTTTGAAAAAAAGTTTGCTTCAGAAGGTATTACTGATGCTGATTATCGTCTGTTTCCAATAGAAAATATTGCCGAAATCACTACACTGATCAACCTCCATCCCGATTTGCAGGGTTTTAATATTACAATCCCGCATAAAGTTGATATTTTACCTTTCCTTGATCATATTTCAAAAGAAGCATTCGATGTTGGAGCTGTTAATTGCATTAAAATTGACAGGAATATATCCGGAGAAATACTTATCGGCTACAACACCGACATTTATGGCTTCCGGCAATCATTGATCCCTAAATTAAAACCTGCTCATCAAAAAGCGTTGATATTGGGAACTGGTGGCGCATCTAAAGCTGTATGTTACACTCTGCAAGAATTGGGAATTGAATATACTTTGGTTTCACGTTCAAATCAGAATGATACAACAATTCAATATTCAGACCTTACCGAAATGATAATAAAAGACAACTTGCTTATAATAAATACTACTCCTGTTGGCATGTACCCTGATACAAATAGCTATCCTGCAATTCCCTATGAGTTCGTTGGCACAAACCATCTGTTATTTGACTTAATCTATAACCCCGCCGAAACCAGGTTTTTGAAATTGGGCAGAAAAGCTGGTGCTTCTGTAATGAATGGCGTAAAAATGCTTGAATTACAGGCGGAAAAGTCATGGGAGATATGGAATGAGTAAAATGTGGGGTGTGAGATGTACGATTTCGGATGTACAATGTTGGAGGTTGGACAATTACTCTGAATTGAGAAATTAACACTGTTGCCGTTTAGCTACTAAATCCTAAACCCTAAACCCTATCTATCATGTCAGTCCTTATGCAATTTGCCATGTTTCCAACAGATAAGGGAGCAAGTGCAAGTCCTTATGTAAGTCGGATTATAGCGATGATCCGCGAATGCGGTTTTCCTTACCAACTAAATGCCATGGGGACAATTATCGAAACCGAAACCCTTGAGGAGGCACAGTCGGTAGTAACCAAGGCATATTCATTACTTCAGGAAGATTGCACCCGTGTTTACTGTACAGTTACTTTCGATATCCGTGACGGCAAAACTGGGAGAATGCAACAAAAAATCGCTTCGATTGAAGAGAAAATCGGCAAGGTAAATCACTAATCACGTCGAATCACTTCAATAGTAAAATCAGCTGCCAAGGCCGCTAATGCACCTATTGCAGCAAGCACTGGCGCAACCAAAGCGCCTATAACACCCAAAGTGACAGGAATCTCCAGGTAAACTTTGCCTTCGTGATCTTTGATGATAATCCGGTTCACGTTACCTTCCTCAATAATTTCGCGGATTTTACGCAGCAGGTCTTCGCCTTTTACTTTAAATTCGGTTGAGTTCATTTTATTGGAATTATATTAATCTGACGATGATTTAGCTTAGCGGTTACATTTTATTGAAAATAGGTTTTGAGGATTTGAAAACTGATTATTTGAACAAGAAATCAATTTTCTGATTCGAGCCTTAATTTGTACTTTTGCACTCATGTTCCGGAATATTTTCACCTTATTTATTCTTTTCATCACTTTATCGCTGATGTCGTGTCAGCATAAACCTGCTGAAAGCGGGAAAGTGCAGCTTACCGTAAGTATTATTCCGCAGAAATACCTGGTGGAATTTGTTGCCGGGGATAAAATAAAAGTGCAGGTGATGCAGCCTGCCGGAGCAAATCACGAAACTTATGAACCTGCTCCACGTGATATGCAAAATATATCATCATCGAAAATATATCTGGCCATAGGCGCTCTTGATTTTGAACTAGCCTGGCTCGACAAATTTAAAGCATCTAATCCTGCAATGCAGGTTGTTAATACCAGTGAAGGTATTGTAATGCTTGGAGGGCATAATCATGAAAATAAAGAAAGGCATGAAACCGCTGACCACAACAATTATAATATTGATCCACACACCTGGCTGTCGCCGGCTTGTATGAAAATACAAGCATTAAATATTTGCAACGCCATTTCTTCTATTGATAGCTCAAATTCAGCATTTTATAAAGAAAACCTCAATAAGTTTAACCTTTTAGCTGACTCTGTTGATCAAATAATCCGGGCAAAACTAGCCGGGTCAAAAGGAAAATATATCCTGATCTTTCATCCGGCATTGGCGTACTTTGCAAGGGATTATAACCTGGTACAAATAAGTATTGAACAGGATGGCAAAGAACCATCACCGGCATTTATGGCTGAACTTGTAAAAACCGCCAATGAAAAAGAGATCAAAGCTATTTTTATCTCGAAGGAATTCGATACTCGTAATGCCGAAGCAATTGCCAGTGAGATCAATGCCAAAGTAGTGGTTTTTGATCCGATGGCTCAAAACTGGCCTGAAAATATGATTCACCTGGCTGATTTGATCTCATCAAACTGATATAAAAATTACTCCATGAACGAACTGATTAAATTGGATAATGTTACAGCCGGTTACGACAATGGCATTGTATTGCGAGATGTTTCATTCACAGTTTCGGATCAGGATTTTATTGGTGTAATCGGACCTAACGGTGGGGGGAAAACCACACTGATAAAAATAATGCTAGGATTAATCAAGCCTGTTTCGGGAACGATTCAACGTTTTGACAACCAGGAAGGAAGCTTCATCGGGTATTTGCCACAACAATCACATATCGACAGGAAATTCCCGATTACGGTTCAGGATATTGTACTTTCTGGATTAATGTCGGCAGGGAAAGGACTGAGCATGTATTCATCTACAGATAAAAAGCAAGCGCTCAACCTGCTCGACCAGATGGGAATCAGTCACCTGTCAAAACGGACCGCAGGTGAACTTTCGGGTGGGCAATTGCAAAGAGTATTTATTTGCAGGGCACTTATTTCATCCCCTAAATTATTGATACTCGACGAGCCTAATACGTTTGTCGACAACCGTTTCGAACACGAAATGTATGAAATCCTTCAGCAGTTAAATAAAAAAATGGCCATCATGATCATTTCGCATGACGTTGGTACAATTTCATATTTTGTGAAAACAATTGCCTGTGTAAATACATTTCTTCACTATCATCCTTCGAATATCATTACTGAAGCACAACTTGCAGGTTATAACTGCCCGTTGCAGATAATCACACATGGAGATATTCCTCATACTGTACTTCAAAAACACGATCACAGTCACGATTACGATACCGAGTTCGCTTCACCACACGACCATAAGCACAATTAAAATGGCAGGAATTCTAACTTACGACTTTGTTCTTCACGCCCTTGCAGCAGCATTCCTGGCCAGCATCACCTGTGGTTTTATCGGTGCTTATATTGTTGCTCGCCGCATGGTCTTTATCAGCGGCGGTATCACCCATGCTTCATTTGGTGGAATCGGGCTGGGATATTTCCTTGGCATAAACCCTATATTCGGGGCCGCTATTTTCAGCGTTTTGTCTGCTTTTGGGATCAGGCTGGTATCAAAAGAAACAGATGTCCGCGAAGATTCGGCAATCGGAATATTGTGGTCGTTTGGGATGGCAGTTGGTATAATTTTTATCTATTTAACCCCTGGTTACGCTCCTAACCTGATGTCGTACCTTTTCGGAAGTATTCTTACTGTGACCTCAACCGATTTGCTGTTAATGGGAATACTGGCAATACTAACCATAGCAGTTTTCATCCTTTTCTACCGTACTATTTTATTTATTTCGTTCGATGAAGAGTATGCACGTTCGCATGGCGCCCCGGTTGAAATTTTCAATTATCTCATGCTAACCCTGGTTGCATTAGTTATCGTTATCAACATTCGCGTTGCAGGTATTATACTCGTAATTTCTTATTTAACTATACCCCAAAGTACAGCTAACCTGTTTGTTAATGATCTTCGGAAAATCATTATTCTTTCGATGATAATTAGTTTTGCTGGAAGCGTTACCGGGTTATTTATTTCTTATTATTATAATATTCCTTCGGGAGCAACCATCATTTTTGTATTTGTATTGATATTTATTATTGCCCGGTCTTTGGTATATTTACGTATTTTAAAACGAAGAAACAGCTCGATTACAGACAGATAGACTAACTTTATATTAATATTTTATACTTTAAGCCATAATCACAAACTTATCTTACCTAAATTTATTATTACAACTCTTCGCATTTAACTCCTTACTAAATTCGCTAACTTTGTTTTGACGAAATAAAAAAATCGTCTCATTTTAAAAGCGAAGATAATTTGAACCAGGTTCTCGTAGTTTCAGATGGCACAGGACGAACTGCCCGCCAGGCATTGAATGCAGCCCTCACCCAGTTTCCGGGTATGGATATTGATGTGATTGTATATTCTGATGTTCGTGAACATTCCGAAATAAAAAAAATTGTTACCAAGGCTCTAAAGTCGAAAGCGCTTATAATTCATACAATTGTAACTGATTCGCTAAGGGAACAGATTATTCGCGAATGCCATAGTAAAAATGTTGAAACTATTGACCTGATGGGACCTTTGCTCACAAGGCTTTCGAGCCAGTTTATTCACGAACCTTCGCAGCAGCCTGGCCTTTATAACAAACTCAACAAAGAATATTTTCAACGTATTGATGCTATGCAGTTTGCGTTTAACCACGACGACGGTCAACGCACTGAGAATTTGAATGAAGCAGATTTTGTTTTGCTTGGAGTTTCGCGTACTTTTAAAACCCCGATTAGTATTTACCTGGCATATAAAGGCTGGTTTGCAGCAAATGTCCCAATAATTATGGGGTTAAAACCGCCTGAAGTACTTAATCACATTGATCCATCTAAAATTTTTTGTCTCACAACAAATGCTTCCCGGCTTTCAGAATTACGAAAAACCCGCCATGTACGACTGGGTGGAAAAATAGAAAAATACTCGGAACCGGAATATGTTTTGCGAGAAATTAACTTTGCCAACCGATATTATAATCTTCATCCTGATTGGACACTTATAAGCGTAACTGCTAAATCGATAGAAGAGATTGCATCAGAGATATTAGCCATTATGGCTGGAAGAAAGATGGAAAAAGTATAGTGAATAAATAATGGAAATGGCATTCATTAACGGAGTATTTCTAATTAATAACAGAATGAATTACTCAACTTTTACCATTTTATAATCCTGTAGTTTAACAATTGTCTCATTCTGATTTTGAAGGCCATTGCCCAACAAAGGTTCCGCAAAATTAAAATTATATTGCAAACCAGCACTCTTGTATGCCGGGAGGCAGGAAATGTATTTATCGCCATACCACATTAAGGAACTAAGGAAGTACCATCCGATGTCGTATCCCAGGAAAGCATATTTTGCAGATAAAGGTACTGCACCATATTTGTTCTTAAAGTGCTCAATAAACAGCTTAACTGCCTCACTATCATAATCAATGTAACTTGAAGTAAGCTGGTGAAAATTCAGGTTAACCAGGAACTCAGTTTCCAGGTCAAAGTCTTCCCATCCATCCATCCCCATCAGCATTATATCATTTGATTTCGAAAGTGGATTGAGCAACGAAACAAAATTGGGAACATTGGTTTTGCTATTCGAAAAGAATATTACAATATTTTTTACACCTGGTTTAAGTTTCTTTGCGACTCCTGCCATCATATCTGTTGAATAGGATGCTTCCTGTATATTACCTTTGAACGAGCGACTGGCAAGGCCGGTTTTAATTTGTGAAGTAAAAGTATTTATAAGTGCTTTCTGCTCTTTATTATCGTTCCTTACAACAAGAATATTAGAATTTGGGTATCGCTTAATGATGAATGTTGAAAGTTTGGTAGCAATACCAGCACTGGAAGCCTGGGTTTTTAGAACAAAAGGGTTTCCATCAACAATATTTTCGCGGCGCGACAATGGATTTACTATGCCAATCTCATTTTTCCTGGCAAAGCGGGCTGCAACTGTAAAGGAATTTGCATAGACGGGACCAACAATGAGATCCATCTTATCCAGACCAGGTTTACGTAATGCTTGCCTTACCGTTAGAGTATCATTTATTTTATCACCGTCAATAACTTGTATCCTTGCATGAAATCCAATTTTTTCGAGCGTGTCAGCGGCCAGCATAAAACCAGCATAAAACTGAAAATAATTAAAATTGTCAAACTCTGACGGATCCTTTTGTTCCGGCGATTCAAGTGCCCCGGTCGCATCCGTCAGTAAAAAAGGCAGCAAAAGAGCAACATTGTAGTTTTTTGTAATGTTTGCTATATTGTAGCAATCGCCTGGTGCGTTTGGCATAAGGGAAACAACCAGTTCATTATCCACCTCCGGTATACTAACGATTTTTTCAGTTGATTTGCGTAATTTTAGAGTCATACCAGCTTTAAGACCTTCGCTTAACTGAGGATTAAGATCGATTAAATCATCCACCGACACGTTGTATGTCTTGCCGATACTATAAAGTGTCTCCCCTGCTTTTACTATAATTTCATCCGGATTGGATTGCACATTTTTTCCTTTACCAGTAGTATCTTGACCGTAAACCGGTTTAGTTGCAGACATTGTCTTTGGTATCTTAATTTCCATTCCTTCCTGCAAAATTTCAAGACCCGGATTAGCTTTCAGAATATCCTCAATACTCACATTATATTGTTTTGATATTCCATAAAGAGTTTCCTGTTTTTTGACAAGATAAAGTATAAAATCCTGATTCCCGGTTGGCTTAACCTGATCATTTTTCGTGTCAGTCTTTGGCTTCATTTCAGCTTCAGGAGTTGCGACTATAGGTTTTTGAGGAATACGCAGTACCATATCCGGTTTCAAACCCTGGTTAATTACAGGATTTTCAGCGCTCAATTCCTCAATACTAATATTATATGCTTTGGCAATTGCAGTAAGGGTTTCACCATTTTTAACGAAATGCATATAACAGGGCTTGCCCTTGTATTTCTCAACTACCGAAGATCGTTTCACAATAACTTCCTGTGCGAAGGTGTGTTGAAATACTGAAACAGCAATTATCAGAAGAAGTAAAGTGAGCAAACGAAAACGCATAGCAACAAATGTTTATTAAAATATATAACCAGGTAATGTGTGTAAATGTAAACAAAAACCAGACCAGTGTTCATTTTTGTCTCCAGAAGTCAGCTAATACTCTTTAAAAGTCAGATCTCTGAAAACCTACTCCCATTCAATAGTAGCAGGCGGTTTTGAGCTGATATCATATACCACCCGGTTTATGCCTTTCACTTTATTAATAATTTCGCTCGAAACCGCTGACAGAAATTCATATGGCAGATAAGCCCAGTCGGCTGTCATGCCATCGGTTGAAGTCACTGCCCTGAGGGCAACAACATTTTCATATGTTCGTTCGTCGCCCATAACCCCTACTGATTGTACGGGAAGCAACATTGTTCCTGCCTGCCAGACTTTATTGTACAGGCCTTGATTTTTGAGTCCGTTAATGAAAATAGCATCCGCTTCCTGCAGAATAGCAACTTTTTCGGGAGTTACATCGCTCAAAATCCGGATTCCCAATCCCGGGCCCGGGAAAGGATGCCTGTTAAGAATATTGGGATCAATAAGCAATGTATTGCCAACGCGGCGAACTTCATCTTTAAAAAGACTCTTGAGAGGTTCAACCACTTTAAGCTTCATAAAATCAGGCAAGCCGCCAACATTATGATGGCTTTTTATAGTTGCTGAAGGGCCTTTAACGGAAACAGATTCAATAACATCCGGATAAATAGTGCCTTGAGCAAGCCATTTCACATCTTCAATCCGATGTGCTTCTTCATCAAAAACCTCAATAAAAGTCCGGCCGATTGCTTTCCTTTTTGCTTCCGGCTCTGAAATTCCTTTCAATGCATCGAGGAAACGTTTCCCGGCATCCACACCTTTCACATTTAATCCCATATGTTCATATGAGTCGAGCACAGATTGAAATTCGTCTTTGCGTAACAATCCATTGTCAACAAAAATACAATACAGTTGTGTTCCAATGGCTTTATGCAGCAACACCGCAGCCACCGTACTGTCAACACCACCCGAAAGGCCCAGGACAACTTTATCCCTGCCAAGCTGTGATTTTAATTCAGTAACAGTAGTCTCAACAAAAGCGAGTGGTGTCCAGTCCTGGCTGCATTTGCAGATATCTACGATAAAATTGCGCAACAACACAATCCCATCAACACTGTGATATACTTCCGGATGAAACTGAATGCCATAAGTTTGTTCGCCCCGGATGCCAAAACCGGCAACTTTTACTTCAGGAGTACTGGCAATAATTTTATAATTATCAGGAATTTCAAGAATAGTGTCACCATGGCTCATCCAAACCTGGCCGCCATCGGTCATACCGCGAACCAGTTCATTCTGATGATCAATAAATGAAAGATTTGCACGTCCGTACTCCCTGATTTCAGAAGGAGAAATTACACCGCCATCAGTCTGGGATAGATATTGTGCACCGTAACAAACCCCAAGCAAAGGGAAACGACCTCTGATTGCCGATAGATCAGGCGAAGGTGAATCTTTGTCACGCACAGAAAATGGACTGCCCGACAATATTACCCCTTTTATATGGTCGCCAATTTCAGGAATATGGTTAAACGGATGTATTTCACAATATACATTTAATTCACGTATACGCCTGGCAATGAGCTGAGTGTACTGCGAACCGAAATCGAGGATCAGAATTGTTTCGTGCATGGTGCAAAGATAAAAAGAAAGTAAGAATTAAAGCTGCCAAACTAAGCATTTATGAAAATATCATTCAGCATACAATTTGAATCAAAATGTATCGTTTAAGTTTTTAACAGTAAAGGTATATTTAGAAGAATCCTGTTAATATGAAAAAACTTTTTTTAACATTCTTTCTGGCGATTGGATTGCTTGCAGCCAATGCCCAATATAAACATTCAATCGGGCTAGCTTTAGGAAGTCCATCAGGCATATCGTACAAAACCTTTTTATCAAACAACAAAGCACTTGATTTTACACTTGGGGGTTCCTCAAATTATTTTACGTTATCAGCCATGTACGAAATTCATGCTCCAATCCAGAATAACCTGCAATGGTACTATGGACCAGGTGCTCACATAGGTTCATGGAGTGGGTATGATTATGGCAACGGAGCTTTTCTGGGTGTGGATGGCGTTATCGGGATTGAATTTGATCCTGACATCCCATTTGCTTTTTCACTTGATCTAAGACCAGGCATCAACATATTTGGCAATTATTATAATAATACAAACAACTGGTTCTTTTGGCAAAGTCAGTTAAGTATCAGGTACATTTTTTAACCTAAGTTCTTACTTTTAAGTGTTGTTGCTTTAAAACATAGAAGCAGAAAAAACGCAGATTCAGCAGATAAACTTTCTGCCTGATCTGCGTTTATTCGTTTTTAGAATCCACTGAAAGCCAGAATTATTCCTTTAAGAGGAAATTGATTTCATTTCCCGGTTGAAATTCTACTGGATCCTGACCAGCAATAAATAATCGCATAGGCCTGTTTCCCAACAGATGCAGATTGGCATCATCCACATGCAAAGCTGTGGCTTCACGTAGACCTACTACCACTACTTCCGGATTCAATGCCTGGAACTCATTGATACGCTGTTCCCGGGTTTCGCCACCATGACCTTCGGGATTTGCATCCAGATAATGCGGATTGATCTGAAAAGGAATCAGGTTCAATGTGTCAAACGACGATGGCTGAATTATTGGCATATCATTGGTTGTCCGCAAGGTTGGGCAAGCTACGTTGGATCCGGCACTCCACCCGATAAACGGTGTTCCGGCAAGCGTTTTTTCCCTTATGGCGGACATAATCCCTGTTTCGTGCATCATCTGGACTAGGCGAAACGTATTGCCACCACCTACCACAATGCACTCAGCATCATTTATTGCCTTGATTGGGTCAGGTTTGTTATGAACAGATTCCAGGATACATCCCCAGACGCTGAAAACAGATCGCACACGGGTTGTGTATTCATCCCATGAAACGGTAACACCAGCATAAGGAACAAATAAACAGGAGCCTATTTTGTTTTTCTCAAGAAACTTACGAAGAATTTTCTGTGGCCATCCCAGGTAATCTTCGCCCTGGTTGGTTGAATTGCTTAATAATAAAAGTTGCATACTATTTTTTTTTGTAAGACAAAGATAAGTGATTTGAGTTAAACGAGAGAATAAGAAGAGAAGAGTTAGTAATGATTAGATTGTTGAGAATTTAGGTTCATGAGAATTTGAGATGAATTGGTGGGCATTCGATGGTTGCAGACTGAGTTTTATTAGTAGTTTGGAGGAATTAGTGGTCATTCAGTGGTCATTTAGTTGTTGAGGCTTGAGTTATGGAGTTTTAGGGAAGGGGTTGTAGTCATTCAATGGTCTTTCTTTGATTGCATGGAGCTTGGAGCTTGGAATTTGGTGCCTGGAACTTGAGATTTCAGACCTGAGTCTTGAAGCGCTGAATTTCTGTACATTTGCGTGCAATAATTTTGAGTATGCAAAAGGGCGTTTACAACCGCGGGGCGATAATCATGTTGTGGATAACTGCAGCAATATGGGGCTTTGCTTTTGTTGCACAACGTGCCGGGATGGAATATATCGGGCCGTTTACATTTAACGGTATCCGGTTTTTATTAGGTAGTGTATCGTTACTTCCGGTGTTATGGTGGATGAATTTCAAACAAAAGGGTTCAACCACGAAGAAAAAAAACATTCTTAAAGGGGGTTTAATTGCAGGAGTAGTCCTTTTTATTGCAGCTTCACTTCAGCAATCCGGCATGGTTTATACTACAGCAGGGAAAGCTGGATTCATCACGGGATTATATGTAATACTGGTTCCTCTGATTGGGGTTTTTATCGGCCAGCATATTACGCGGCTTTTGTGGATGGGAGCCTTCATCGCACTTGCTGGTCTCTATCTGCTTACCATTGACGGGGGAACTTTTGTTTTACAAAATGGCGACTTGCTCATTTTGCTCAGTGCTTTCTTTTGGGCGGTACATGTTCAGCTCATTAATAAACTTGTTGATACCCATGCAGCGTTGCCTCTGTCGGCATTTCAGTTTGCTGTTTGCGGAATAATGAGCCTTGCGTCAGGTTTTATTTTTGAAACGGTTACACTCGGAACAATTTTTCAGGCTGCATGGCCTTTGTTGTACGGAGGCTTTCTGTCAGTTGGCATAGCTTATACTCTACAAGTTGTTGCCCAACAATATGTTCATCCCGCTTATGCATCCATTATATTAAGTTTTGAGACAGTGTTTGCAGTTATTGGAGGTTGGCTGCTACTTAATGAAATGCTCAGTTTACGTAACCTTGCCGGATGCCTGCTGATGCTGACCGGGATTGTTATTGTGCAGGTATGGGGAAGCAGAAGATGAACTTCCTGACTTTGAGTTAAGAAAAGGAAGGGATAAATTTGCACACTTTTTCAAGAATATAAGATCCAAAAACCAAGATCCAAATTCCAAATCCCAAGAAGAAAATAGAACATACCCAGGGTTGAAAAACTATACAAATCTGAACAAGCTTGAAGTATAGAACTTTATAAGAATACTCTCTTATACGTCATTTTTGTTTCGCCGATAAGCGATAACTGAAATTAGCGATATTATTACCATCAATGATAATGCAATGATCCAATCGCTGACAGAAGATGTTGAAAGTGAAATTCTTTTATCAGCATTGAACTTCTCATTTCTAATACTTGCAATGGAATCGCTGTTATATAATTGAGTATATGTTTCTGCAAATAAATCCTGAAGACTGTCAGCAGCTGAAAAGTTATGAAGAATTGCATTTGCATGAGCAAGATTCCGGTAGTTTTCAAGCATCTCGTACCTGGCAATAATTTTAACAGATATCTGAAGGCTCTTCGATAGATAACCCATGGCTTTGTCAATTTCGTTGAGTTCAATTAAATTACGGCCGATCAAGGTCATAACAGCTGAAGCCTGCCTGATATTTTGAGTATCCTCATTTCTTTTCAACAATTTCTGCAGAATATCAATAGATTTTGCATATTCCTTTTGAGAAGTATAGATTTCAGCTATTGTCGAAAGGGTCTTATCAATATTAAATGCATCATCTGTTTCATCGCTCATTTCGAGTGCCAAATCCAGGTATTTCATTGCTATTTCAGGCTTTTTCATGCTCCAGTAAGTAAATCCAAGGTTACTATTTGCCATTATTTCCTGGTATTTATCTTTGAGTTCAATCGCAAGTCTTAAAGTTTCATTGAAATCACGGATAGAATTATCATATTGTTTCAGATATGCGAATTCTGCTCCTCTATTGGTATAACTTGCCAGCAAACCTGGTTTATATCCCTGATCGGTATAAATTTTAATACATTCATTTGTTAACTTGAGAGCAGTCTTAGTGTCACCCCGATAAATATAGATATCAGCCATATTTTCTTTAGTGATTGCAACCCCGATTTCATCATGCAGACTGGCATCTATATCTATAGATCTTTGATAGAATTTTAGAGCCTCCTCATATTTCCCGGTCTCCTGTGATACAAGTCCCAGGTTATTGTAGCATGCCGAGACACCCTTTTTATCACCAATTTTAGAATAAAAATCCAAAGCCTGGCTATAACACAAAATTGCCGAATCGCTGTTTCCAATAAAAAACCAGCATACGCCTTCATTTTTCTTCGCAAATGCTTTGCCTTTTAAATAATTCTTCTCAACCGAAAGATCATATGCCTGCCTTGAAAAGTCCAATGACTTGAGCCTGTCAGTTTTCCTGTAAACCACAGAGATTTCATTTAAAAGATCAATTTTCTCATTGCCTTTTGCTTTCTGCATTTTTTCAATCAGAGGTGCAACTTCATCCTGGGCTATAAGCAAAAGAGGGTAAAGAAGTAGTATAAAAAAGAGGATGGTTTTATTGGGAAACATTTTGAGGTTTTAGAGTTTAGAATTAGCAGGATTATTCAATTACAAAATAATGCTGGATTTTATTGAACAAGTCTTCGTGAATTAAGGGTATCGTTTTAATCTGTTGAATTGATGTGAACCGACCAAGAATTACTCGCTGATCGACTATTGCTTTGGCAGTGTAGTAATCCAGGTACGGATGTTTTTTCAGTTCATCTACTCTGATTGAGTTAATATTAATTTTTTTTATGCCACCAGAACTCACTTCACAGAAATCTTCAATCTTATCAAGTTTACCCTGGTCAAATCCATATACTTCAAGTAATTGCGATTTGTCGTAGAAGCCACCTAACAGATTCCGGTATTTGATAATTCGCTTCGCAAATGAAGGACCTATCCATATAAAGTAAGCAAAGTCAATGAATCAGCAGTATTCAAATCGACTAACATTCGTTTTTTAACTTCTTTAATTTCAGGTTTTCGATCAGCATACTCGTTTTTTTGTTCAGGAATTGAAATATAGGGTTCCAGTATTGCATACTCAGAAGGTGAAATGCAAAACATACGTTTAAAGTCTTCCTTTTTATAAAACTTCCCTCCTTTTGCCTCGTATTTCTTAATCACTTTTATCTGCCAGTCCTTTAATCCCATCTTGCTCCATTGCTCTGAAGGAAGCAAGTTTGGATTAAATATAAAAGGAGTAATTTTATTTTCGGCAACCGACCTATCCATTTGCTGAAAGTCAAGCTTTCGTGCTTCATCCACCGAATCAGCGGCATTTTTCAGGCTATTTTCAAACTGCTCAATTTCTTTTGCAAATTGCAGGAACTCGGCCGTGTTATCTTTAGAAGTTACTTTGATCAGATACGGATATGAAAATATGAGAATTATTACAGCTATAAGCACTATAATTCCAACACGTTCTCCCTTATTAAAATTAAAATAATTCTTGATATCAGTAAGCATAAACGGACAATTTTAAATGTGCAGTCTATGGGTAAATTTGATACGCACTAATCTATAAATAATATCTTCATTCTTAATTAATAGCATAGACGCGAGGCATCGCGTCTCTACTATTCATTTTTCACTTTTCACTTTTCACTTTTTCATGTTACCCCATTTTCTCCAGATATAATAAACAGGTAATCCGCTAATTACAATAATTAACCCCGGCCATGTATATGCAGGTTTGTAAATAAGCAATACAAACATCACCAATGAAGCGGCTGCCATATAAATAATAGGTATAATGGGATAGCCAAAAGTTTTATACGGTCTTTCAGCATCAGGTAACTTCCTTCGCAACACAAATATACCGGCAATGGTGAGAACGTAAAAAATCAATACTGCGAACACCACATAATCAAGTAAATTCGAATACGTACCTGACAAACAAAGCAACGAAGCCCATAATGCCTGTACTTTTAATCCGGCTGCCGGTACAGCATTCTTATTCAACGTACCTGCTTTCTTAAAAAACAGGTTATCCTTAGCCATCGCATAATAAACCCTGGCTCCGGATAATATCAGTCCGTTGTTACAACCAAATGTTGAGATTACGACAAAAGCTGCCATTAACATTGCTGCTAATGATCCAAATAAGCCATACATAGCTGCTGATCCAAGTCGGTCGTTCACTGCATATTGCATGCCCCTTTCGAAAACACCGGCTCCATCCGCAACTCCGCGAAGCGGGAGTGCATTGAGATAAGCCATATTAGCAAGCATATAGAGGATAGTAACCAGAGTAACACCAGCCACCAGGCTGAGAGGGATATTTCGCTTTGGATTTTTCACCTCGGCTGCCGCGAAAGTGATATTGTTCCATGCATCGGATGAAAATAAGGAACCTACCATGGCAACACCTATTGCAGCAATCAGGGCAAATCCCGCTAAGGCTTTTCCATCCATGGCAACAGGCTCCCAGAAATAACTTTTATTGATAGCAAAAGCTTCCGGATTTCGCGCAAAAAACAACCCAAGAATAATAAAACCTATCAGTAATCCAACTTTTAGAAATGTAAATACATTTTGTACCCATTTGCCATTGCGGATTCCCATCAAATTATTGATGGTAAGTACCACAATCATTACAATAGCTAAAAGATGGACTGTACTTATTTTCAGAATACCTATCTCAAACAAAATATGACTTTCAGAAAACCAGGGCACGAGCACACCCATAAATTTGGCGAAAGCCATAGCTACAGCAGCAATGGTTCCTGTTTGAATTACTGTAAAAAACGTCCAGCCATACAAAAATCCGGTTAACGGATTAAAAGCTTCACGTAAGTATACATACTGGCCTCCGGCTTTCGGCATCATCGCAGCAAGTTCGCCATAACTAAGTGCAGCAAATATTGTCATTATTCCTGTTATCAGCCAAACCATAAGCATCCAGCCAGGCGCACCAACATTGCGGGCGATATCGGCACTTACGATAAAAATGCCCGATCCTATCATCGAACCTGCCACCAGTGCAGTGGAATCAATAAAGCCGAGGCTTTTTCTGAATTCTGATTTTTCAGCTTCCATAAAAGTGTAAGTTATTCCTGAGGGTTAATGAAGGAATCAGGTTCGGGTTTAGGTTTGGTTAACAATACCCTGATAAAAAAATAAAGTGTCAGGGCTGTGATAATTGATTCGGCCGAAATCATGAATATTAGCGCTTGTGTTTTCATAGAGGCAATTATAAATTTTCAAAATCAATGAAACGATAAAACGACTTGATTTAACCGGAAGACTAAATTCTCTGTTCCTTGACTCTTTTCCGATAAGCATAGAAAACTGTAAATCCTATTAAAAGAAATATAGAATTCAGAAGCAGGCGTGATATATCGATAAAGAATACCTTGTTAATTTTTCCACCTGTAAACAATACATCACCGGCTTTTACCTGGTCGCCAATTTTAACTGAAAGCTTGTTTTTTCTCTTATATTCATAGGATGCTGTTGTTTTTGCCGCTGTAGTCATATCCGTTACTCTAATAAAACTGCGTTTCCGCAATACGAAAACAGAATCAACAACACCTGAATTTTCAGAATAAAAGGCGTCGCTGAAATATTTATGATTCGGGCCAATATTGTTATGGAACATTTGTCCCAATATGCTTTCGTTATGCAAATCCCAGCCATGAATACTAATCTTGCTCCAGTCATCGTTTGCAGGCCTTACTGCTGACCCAAAGAAAACAGCAATCAGCATGATTGGAGTAACATATTTAAGAATGAACTTATAAATATTAGGAATCTTGATATCGGCACCGGAAGTAAGCTCGACCCATCCTTTTTTCAGTCCGAACACCCAGGAGAATAAAATAATTTCGAGCATGGCAAATACCACAAGCGAAACCGTCCCCGCCCAGTAATCATATTCATCAAAAACTCCTTCCTGAAAGAAAAAAACAGTTGGCAACCCTAAAACCAATACTGCAACACCAAATCCAATTGCAGCCCTATTCCGTCGCCAGTTGAATTCATCCATCAGGAACGACATAAATGGTGTGCCCATTGCCAATGAACTGGTTATGCCGGCAAAAAACAACAGTCCAAAGAATGTAACACCTGCAAGAACTGAAAGGATTGGCCCCCATTGTTCAAAAAGGAAAGGCATTACACGGAAACCCAAACCAAGTCCACCAAGTTGAGTAAGTTCCACAACTTTATCCAGTCCAAAGTATCCAATAGATATTGGTATGATGATAGCACTTCCTAGTACAACTTCTACAAATTCATTCATCCACCCTGCCGACATCGAATTCAGAACTATATCATCTTTCTTCTTAACATAGGATGCATAACACTGTACCGAACCTTGCCCGAGTGAGAGTGTAAAAAAGATCTGTCCTGCAGCTGCCAGCCATACTTTGGGATTCAATAACGAATCATATTGTGGATTCCATAAGAAATTAAGGCCGACTACTCCATCGAACAAAGCCCCTTCGTGACCTGCTCTAAGTGTAATACCACGTATTGCGAGGAAAATACCAAATAATACAAGCAACGGCATCATGATTTTAGCCGCCTTTTCAACCCCACCGCTTAATCCTTTACTCAGTATCCAGATATTCAAAGCCAGGCACAATACAAAAAAGACAACAGCCTCGTACGGCACACCGGTAGTACTTGTAGAAATATCGAGGTAATTGGTGAAAAAATCAGCAACACCATGTTGTGAAAGTCCATTAAACGTCCCGACTGCTGAATGGATTGTGTATGACAGAGTCCAGCTTTCGATGTAACAGTAATATGCTGCAATTGACAGGTTCGAGAAAATTCCGAATACACCTATATATTTCCATATCCATTTGTTATTCATTTTGTGAAATGCAAACGGTGTGGTGTGATGGCCAAACTGACCGCCAAACCTGCCTATCGACCATTCAACAAATAAAAGAGGTATTCCCATTAAGAGGAAACTTACCAGGTAAGGTATAATAAAAGCGCCTCCACCGTTTTGAACCGCCTGCATCGGGAAACGCAGAAAATTTCCAAGTCCTACCGCATTGCCTGCCATGGCAAGAATTAATCCTACCCTCGATCCCCATGCTTCTTTATTTGTAGTCATATTTGCTATTGGTTGATTAGTTAGTTGTTATTGGTTGTTGGTTGATTGTTGGTTGATTGGTTGTTGGTTGTTGGTTGATTCGTTGATTGGTTTATTGGTTGATTCGTTGATTGGTTTATTGGTTGTTGGTTGATTGGTTGATTGGTTGATTGTTCGTTATTCACTTTTCATTAGTCACTATTCATTATTCATTATTCACTATTCACTATTTTAACAACTCATTGCCAATCCTGCAATTGAGGCATTTTTTGGCATCACAATAGTTAGTTTTAAGTTCAAGAAGCGCTTGTGTGTTGGCAGCATTGGAAACATCCATTCCAAGTCCGGCCCATTTGTCAATAATTGAATTTTTTTCACCTTTTAGCTGCATTAGCATATCTATAGGCTTTGCAGTTATTTCTGTATCGCTTCTGCGACGACCGTAAGCTAACAATATTGGCGCTACAAGATTTATAAGGAGAAGATCAATTGAAGATTGTCCAAGCGTTTTTCGGCGGGATAAAGAAAGTTTGTCAAAAGTATAATGTGTATTCCAGTATTCAGAAGCTTCAGCACTAAATAATTTCCTGTAAGCACTAACATTATTCGAATTAAATAGTTCGCCAATGATAGATACTGAATGATGAATTATAGAAGCAAACTGTGCCAGGCGCAGCGTGGGGAAATTTCCGGGATGCAGTCGCATGAACCGCCAAAGATGGGCATCAATCGGGTTAAGCTCGAACTTGCTTTTCAGGAATTCATATTCCTTTTTCAGTCTATTGGGATAATCATCTGAAAATGAACTTCCAAGTAATCCTGCCTGACCAAATACCATTGCTTCGACCTGGAATAAATCGTCGGCATGCTTAGCCAGAAACTGGTAAGGAAGAGATTGAGCAAGCATTTCGAATGCCTGGTTATTGAGTTTAAAACCCATATTCAAAGCCAGTAAGCGGTAAAAGGTTTGTGCCCAGTCGTTATTGGTAATTAGCAGTATGTGCTCAACCTGCAATGCTTTTCTTTCGAGGCGTTCAACCAGTATCCTGTCGAACCAGGCATTTCGGATAAATGGATCAACGCTTGAAACCATCGTATCACAGGGTATCCATTGCTGTGAAGCCATAAAATGAAGGTAGTTCTTCCAGGAATTTTCATTGTAAAGTCCGTCCAGTTCAAGTGTAGGTATTGGTGTGCCATCACTTCGAAAAACAGGTGTATCGTTGCGCCAAACTACGTGAAGGATAACATTGTCATAACTCCTATCCTGCTGATGGTTATGACGTTTCCAATCGGATGACTGAATATGAATTTCAATATTCCCTGCCCAGATGGTTTCTGCTATCCGGATCTTCGCATTAAAGAAATCAGGTCCTGAATCCGTATTATGCATACCAGGATGTAAAACCTCAATGGGTTCGCCGGCTTGCAGAACCAGGTTGGGAGTATATAAGCGGTATTGCCAGATATAATGCAGGAATTCCTCTGTCATGACACAAATATAATAGAAAAATAAAATGCATGACTCATTTTTTATTTACTGAGCTGTCATAAAGGCAAGTTTGCTTTATTTAAATGATCAGTCGGTTGAATTTCCCTTTCTGAAAAAGACAAATAACTTACGAAAAACAGAAAACCAGATTCGCAGAATAAATTGCTGAATTTAACATTCAAACAGAAATCAACAAGCATACTGAATCCATATTACGATGCCAATAATTTGATTTCTATCATATTACAATATTTTAACAGAAATACACGTTACACTATTGTTATTATATCATTTAGTAGCTATCTTTGCACCTATAAGATCATGCATTAGGTACCATAAGGACATATGGAAGATTTGAGCGACCTGGTAAAAGGGCTGGATATTAAAAGCAGGCAACTTGCGCTCAGGCACAAAAAACTAAAGGATGAATTTGACCAACTACAAAAGAAGCAACTCGAAACAGAGAACAATATAACTCAACAAAAGCAAACCATTTTAGAACTAGAAAAACAAATACAAATACTAACAATAGCAAAATCAATCCCAACCGGCAAGGAGTCATCCGTAGCCAAAAAGAAGATAAATGAATTACTGCGGGAACTTGATACATGCATTGATCTTTTAAACAATAAAACAATATAATAGCCTATGGCAGACGAATTACCCATCACCATTACTATAGCAGGAAGGCCTTACCGGCTCACCATAAATCGTAAGGAGGAGGAAACAGTTCGAAAAGCTGCGAAACATATTGAAGGACAAATCAGCCACTATGCAGAAAACTTTAGATACAGCGACAAACAGGATTTATTAGCAATGGTTGTATTACATTTCGCTACCATGTCTATTAATAATCAGGAGGAAGTATCATTTGTGACAAACAACTTATCCCCTACACTAACTAACATTGACAGCATACTGACCGAAGCTTTAAAAGACTAATGTTCAACGTTCTTTGAAAATACAAAAATAAAACCCGCGTTAATTCAATCCGTTTGGAAACTCAACATATTTACAATCGGGCGAAGCTATAGAAATAACAGGACAGGCCTTACCTTATGCTTTCGGGTATAAGGATTCTCTTCGGAGGACATTGGAAGCCCGACGATTTCTGGCAGCCTAAACTTGTCGTTCTGGGGTTTCCCATAATGCATGAATTAACTGCGGGTTTTTTCTTTTATCTTCAGGCTTTTCCTTACCCGGTTATATGTTAAACCCTTATAACCACTATGAAATGAGTAATATTATAATAGCTGTTATTGCAGCTATTGTCGGAATTGGAGCAGGACTCGCCCTGGCGACCACTTTACTCCGACATTCGATCGAAAAAAAGAGCATTCATTTGCTGCAAGACGCTGAAGAGAAAGCGGAAATGATCAAGAAAGAGAAGATGCTCCAGGCAAAAGAGAGATTTCTCCAGCTTAAGACTGATCACGAAAACATGACTCAGGAAAAAAACAACCTGATAGCTAAAAACGAAAACCGACAGAAACAACGCGAACAGCAACTGAACCAGCAACACAGCGAAATTCAGAAGAAAAACGAAGAAGTTCAGAAACAACTCAAAGAAATTACCGAATCAAAAGCTATTCTTGATCAGCAGAAAGATGTAATCAGTCGCAAACAACTTGAGATAGACAAAGCTCATAAACAGTATGTTGAGCAACTCGAAATCATTTCGGGCCTTACCGCCGAGGATGCCAAAATCCAACTTATTGATAATCTTAAAGATGAAGCCCGCACACAAGCAATGGCTTCCATTAATGATATCATAGATGAAGCAAAGCTGAAAGCCAATAACGAAGCTAAAAAAATCATTGTTGAAACTATTCAGCGTACAGCTGCTGAACAAACTATTGAAAATACAGTTTCTGTTTTTAATAT
Source organism: uncultured Bacteroidales bacterium (assembly GCA_963802185.1). GTDB lineage: Bacteria > Bacteroidota > Bacteroidia > Bacteroidales > UBA4417 > UBA4417. Next base: position 297,847 of record CAWDHU010000026.1, on the reverse strand, counting down.
TGAAAGTGAAGAAATCAAAGGCCGAATCATTGGTCGCGAAGGGCGTAATATCCGTGCCCTTGAAGCCTTAACCGGTATTGAAATTATTATCGACGATTCGCCGGATGCCATTATTCTTTCCGGTTTCGACCCGGTACGAAGAGAAATCGCACGTCTTTCGTTACACAAACTGGTTACCGACGGTCGTATTCACCCGGCACGTATCGAAGAAGTTGTAGCCAAAACCAAGAAACAAGTTGAGCAGGAAATGATAGAAGCCGGTAAACGGACGACTATCGATCTTGGGTATTCACGGACTTGCATCCTGAGTTAGTAAAGCTTGATTGGCAGGATGAAATACCGTTCATCGTACGGACAGAATTTACTTCAGCACTCGCGCGAAGTAGCAAATCTCTGTGCTACCATGGCTGCCGAACTTGGGACTTAATGTTAAGAAAGCCAAACGTGCCGGTCTACTTCACGATATTGGAAAAGTTGCCGAAAATGATGCCGAATTGCCACACGCAATCCTGGGTATGAAGATTGCCAAGGAGTATAAAGAGCAACCGGATATCTGCAATGCCATCGGAGCTCACCATGATGAAATAGAAATGGAAACGCTTATCGCTCCTATCGTCCAGGTATGTGATGCTATTTCAGGAGCTCGTCCGGGTGCCCGCCGCGAAGTGGTTGAAGCCTATATTCAGCGTCTGAACAAACTGGAAGAAATTGCCCTCTCCTACCCTGGCGTTGTTAAAACCTATGCCATACAGGCCGGACGCGAACTTCGCGTTATTGTTGGTGCGGATAAGGTTTCTGACGAAGAATCAAACCAGATTGCTTTCGACCTTTCACGCAAAATACAGGAAGAAATGACTTATCCCGGACAAATTAAAATCACCGTTATCCGCGAGACCAGGGCTATAAGTTTCGCTAAATAAATGAGATCAATGTCAGGAAAGGAGTTCTTATGGTAAGGGCTCCTTTTTTGTTTTTTACCTATAAATTCCGTTGTTAAGCATCGTGGTTTTTAAGTCTGTTTTCCAAAATTAATCCACATCCGAAATCCAAAATCCGCAATCCGACATTTTTTAATCACATGGACACCAACCAGCTCAATCTCTTTAAGAAACTTCTACCAGGCTTATTGCCTATTTTTGTTTTTATTCTGGTTGATGAACTCTGGTCGACAGAAGCAGGTCTTGTGGTTGCGGTAGCATTTGGAGTCGGGCAGCTTGGCTACGTATTTATCCGCGAAAAGCGGTTCGACAGGTTTGTATTTTATGATACAATGCTATTAGTTGCACTGGGTGGTATTTCGATTGCATTGAACGATGAAATATTTTTCAAGCTTAAGCCAGCCCTGATTAACCTGATATTTTGTGCGATACTGGGATTTTCAGCCTTTAGCAGTAAAAACCTGTTGATGATTTATTCTCAACGCTATATGGGCGATTTAAAGATGCCTGCCGGCGCCGAAAAAGCCATGCAACAAACCATGAAAATACTTTTCTGGATGATGCTGGCATATACCTTGCTGATTGTTTATTCCTCATTTTATATGAGCAAGGAAGCATGGGCATTTATCAGCGGAGGATTATTGTATATCCTTTTCGGAGTATTTTTTGCATGGCAATATTTTTCAGCAAAACGAAAGGCAAAAACTCCGGATAAAAATACTGACTGGGTTCCTCTTGTTGACGAAAAGGGAATGATAATCGGCAAAGCCACGCGTAACGAAGTCCATCGCGGTCCCGGAAAACTGCACCCTGTAATACATCTGCATATCATCAACAGCAAAGGCGAAATCTACCTGCAAAAACGATCAATGCATAAGGATACTCAACCCGGGAAATGGGATACTTCGGTTGGCGGACATGTTGATTTGGGCGAAACTATCGAACAGGCTCTGTTGCGCGAAACTGCCGAAGAGCTTAATATTACTGGTATTCGTCCTATTCCCCTGGTGCAGTATAAATGGGAAACCGAAATTGAATCCGAACTGGTTTTCAGTTTCCGCGCACTGTATAATGCTATTCCGGTTTTCAATAAACAGGAAATAGATGAAGGAAGATTCTGGACTATCTCGGAAATCAGAAAAAACCTTGGGACAGGAATTTTTACACCCAACTTCGAAAATGAGGTTCCGGTTTTGTTAAAAGCTTTAGGTCAGGCCTAATGAAAATGAAGGTTTGCAGATAACGAAAAATTATCTGCCTGGTATTTGGAAATATTATAAAACAATAACCCCTTCAATAGCTGAAGCTTTCTGATATCTTTCAATTACTTCATCCGCATTCATCATTACTTCCTTCACGGTAATACTAACATATTTTCCACCGGCTGAATGCCTGTTGGAGAATTCTGCCTGGTGGGGAAATAAATCGTGTAGCATCGCAAAGATGCGGTTATCCGCCGGAGCTATAAACTTGAACATATATACTGAAGGCCAGGTAATATCTTTAGTAAGATGCTCGCGAAGTTTATCGAAATTCTGTGAATCCAAGATTGATTTTTTTTTTAAAGTAAAAACACGGGTAAAACTGTTTATGTAACTTAGCCGTCAGTTAATAACACTTACAATTAGCATATGTTTGAAATGATAAAGGAAGTAGCTGCTTTTTTACAAAGCAAAGGTATAACATCCCCTGAAATCGGAATTGTTTTAGGAACGGGTTTGGGAAAGCTGGTTTCTGAAATTGATATTGAGGTGGCTATCGATTATGCAGATATCCCCAATTTTCCCGTATCCACGGTTGAATCGCACAAAGGGCATCTTATTTATGGAAACCTCGAAGGACATAAAGTCCTGGCTATGCAGGGCCGGTTTCACATCTATGAAGGATACTCACTTCAGCAGGTTACGTTACCAATAAGAGTAATGAAGTTGTTAGGTGTAAAATGGCTTTTACTTTCGAATGCTGCCGGGGCGATCAATAAAACGTATCAAAAAGGTGACCTGATGTTACTCGACGATCATATCAACCTTTTACCGGCGAATCCTCTTACCGGCAAGAATATCGACGAACTCGGTCCCCGCTTCCCGGATATGAGTTGCCCGTATTCGCCGGTTATAAACCATAAAATGGAAATGGCTGCTCAAAAGCTTAACATTACCCTTCAAAAAGGAGTATACGCCGTGGTAGCCGGCCCAAACCTCGAAACCCGGGCTGAATACCGCTACCTGGGAATGATTGGAGCTGATGTGGTGGGAATGTCCACAGCTCCCGAAGTAATTGTTGCGAATCATATGGGCTTGCCTTGTGCGGCGGTTTCGGTAGTTACCGATTTATGTGATCCTGATAACCTGGAACCGGCAAAGCTTGAAGATATATTGGAAACAGCCGGTAAGGCTGAGATTAAGCTTATCCGTCTGTTCAGGGAAGTTATTCGTAACCTGTAATAGGCGACTATTCTACTACTGAGATTGCCATTCTAAAAATAAATTGCAAGTCTCAAATTTCAAGCTTCAAGTTCCAAGGCCATATTCCCAATATTCTTTCTAAAGTGATTTATTTCTCATCTTGGAATTTGGAATTTGAAGTTTGAGACTTGGGTCTTATAAAACCCAGTTTTATCCTGTTTTAAGTTTAAAGCCCTTATTTACGGACATACGTCTCGTTTGTATTAGTGAAGAAATAACTGTTTGATTTATTCTTTGCAATAAAATCTTTCAGTTCTTTTGAAGTGTTGAAAGTTTCCTTAATATAGTCTGTAATCTCAGAAGTATAAATCTCCCCGGCTTTTGCATCAAATTTAAATTTGTACAGGTTATAAGTTGTGCCTTCATCTTCCATAGCATTCATAAATACATCACCATTAACATCAGAGAAAGTAAGATGGTAAATAGTTTCAGACCAGGTACTATCAGAAGAAGAAAACTCCATTTTTTTTGCAGTAGCATGAAACTTATCATCTTTGGTAATAATATAATAAGTAGGATTTTCTGCTTCTTTATCAGCACTGCTCATCCACTGGCCTTCCAGCGCGTTCTCAATTTTAACTGTTCCTTCATCGATAGGAACACTACTGGAAAAAGGACAGCCGGATAATAAAACAACTATCGCCAACAAACCTATGGTTGCTAATGCTTTCTGAAAAAAGTTGAATCTCATAATATCTTCAATTAAAGGTGAATTAATAAGTCTGGTTTAACAAAAGTAAAGCAAAATAGTGAATTGGCTTCCTGTTTCTGTTTAAAAGCAAATATTCCGGTTTCAATTTCAGGTAAATTCTGCTATTTCAGATTTCTGAAACCATCAATCATCATTAGGCTTTTCTATAAATGTAAATTTGCTATTTCTTCCAAATAGTCATGTTGGAGATCTTCGTGTAAGGAACTGATGGAAACATGAATTTTCCTGACCTGGTTTAGATACAAATTACTGAGTGAATTACTGGATTTAACTGGCATTCCCGATGTTTTTAGTTTAGCGCAGAAATGAATCAGTAATTCAACTTCTGTTTGTTTGTGTCCTGAATACCGTATGTATTTATTGGTAATTTTCAGTATTTTCCGGACACTCTTCTTTGCAAAATAAAGATGACTCAGGTTGATATCGGCAAACTGGAGATCTATTTCTTCTTTTATATTCCTGATATACTCCATCTCATTATTGGCATCAAACAACAGGTAACTCAGCAGTTCTTTATTCTCCTTTTTGTATTTAACCAGTTTCATGCAAATGTCAATCACATCGCTGGCAGGCAATGTAATCAGTTCCTTTTTAAGCATGCTGACTGAAGAAGCTTTCATCAGGGCTGGTTCATTTTTTTAATTGGGCCGAGCAAATATTCGAGCCCATTCAGTTTGATTTCATAAATCGTTCTTAACAACATGCCAAGTTTCCCTTCAGGAAATCCTTTAGCATTAAACCACTCAAGGTACGAAACCGGGAGATCACATAACACCTGACCTTTATATTTACCGAAAGGCATTTGCATTTTTACCAGTTCAAGAAGTAATTGGGAATCGGGTTGCATCGTTGGGTAGTTAATGGTTAATGGAAAATAGAAAATGGTTTAAAGTTGCTGGTTGCTGGTTGTTGGGTTCAAGTTTCAATTCAGGGAATGAAAGACTCCTTAATTATGTAACATAAATTTTTGATCTAATAAAATCCGTTATGAGCACCTGGAAGATGAAACTTGAAACATAAATCTTGAAACTCCCAGGAACTTCCTATTCCCTATTTTCTATTTTCCATTTTCTATTTCCTCCTTTTCCAGGTACTCATCCGTACTCATAACTTTAGCATATGCTTTAAGTGTTGCAAGTGCTGTTGCATGAACATCTTCAGCCATAACTGTTCTCCCATTAAAAGTCTGGTTCTTTGCAGCACAGGCATCATGAATAACTGTGCAATCAAAACCATAATCTGATGCTGCACGGGTGGCCCCTTCGAGGCACATATTTGTTTGCATGCCACAGATTATCAGCTTCTTGATTCCATTTTTATTCAGAAAATCCAACAAATCTGTATACAGAAAACTATTCACCTCCTTTTTAACAATCACTTTTTCACCAGCCAATGGAGCTACATTTTCATGTATTTCAGCACCTTTTCCATCGCCATGCTTAACATGTATTACGAGTTGTTTTGTTTTCCGGAAGTCGCTCAGAAGTTTCTGTGCATTTAAACTTGCCGGAACCGGGTTAACCAGTTCCGATGATCCGCCGGCAAAATAGAAATTCTGTATATCGATGATCAGCAAAGCCGTTTTGGGTGTTTCGGTTTGAGCGTTTGAAAGGATTGAGGCCATCATACCAAATATAAAGAGTAACTTTTTCATATGTTTATAATTAATGAAACAAATATATTGCTGTCGGGAAACCTTGTTTTGGCATTCAAAAGCATATGGCCTCAAATTTACTATAAAAACCAATCTATTCTTACTTATCGGAATATCAAAATATCTTTAAAAACAGCTCTCTATAAAGTGTTTTAACAGTGGATTTGAATTATAAAAATTCAGTTATCACCAGGTTACACTTTATCCTGAAAATTGAACTAAAAATATTGCTTATTCACCGATGATTTTCCGTGACTAACCGATTTAAGTATTCATTAACAATTATTTATGTAACATTCCTTTCCCTATTTCGTCATATGTACAAACCCCAGAGAATTCACCAAGAACCATAAATATAAAAATCCAAAGTCATGAAAACCTCAATATTAATATCCAGCATTGCAGCACTTAGCCTTCTGATAACTTTTGCAGAAACGCCCAAACGCCAAAGCGCTGATAACAATTCCACTTCATTAGTTAGCAATTTTTATTACATACCTTCAAACCTGGTTTTTGAAGATGCAGCATATAAATTAGCAGCAAGCAATAAGGAATTCGCTGAAGTTGAAACCAAAGTTAAACTTGTTGAAGACTTCAATTACCTGAAATTTGACGTAAGCGATTATTCAGTAAACAATGAGCTTTTAAACCCGGATGCAATTGAATTACCAGTGAATAATGAGCTGAAATTTGACGTAACTCAATATACCGAAAACTTTGAATTAACTTCTTTCGATGCAATTGAATTACCGGCAAACGAATTTTCAGACCTGAAATTCGACGTAACCGAATATACTGAAAACACCGAACTGACTTCATTCGAAGCTATTGAATTACCTGTAAAATCATTTGAATACCTGAAGTTTGTTGTGGATAGCTTCATTGATACTGATGGAATTAATTCATCTGAAATCACTGAACTTCCAATTGAAGAATACAGCTACCTTAAATTTGATGTAAATAATTATGATGAACAAAATACTGCAAGCACTGACAATTTCGGCGAGTTACCTGTAAGTGAATAATCACAGACTTGTAAATCCGGAATTCATGTAAAGAGGTTGCCCAAACAGGCAGCCTTTTTGCATTAAAACAGTATCCCTGTTTTATACGAAAAAAAATAACGAAAATAATTCTCGTTTAACGTTACAAATATTTAATCATATCGTTATAAAATCTGTAACATGTGTATCGAAACCAAACACTTTTTGTATCGCAATCGTACACTTTTATAAAATGAACAATATCTATACATTTGATTTTCAACACATTATTGTTTTGGCATTATATTTATACTCTTTTCTTTAGGTTGATGTTATGGTAATAATAACTAAAAAAATCAAAAATCATGAAAACTTCAATAATTGTATCATCTTTCGCAGCACTTTGCTTTCTGGTAACTTTAGGTGAAACTACCTCCCGCCGCAATACTGAAAACACAAAAATAACTTCAGAAAACAATTTTACTTACCTGCGCACTAGTTGGGTTAGCGCAAGACCAGCAATAAATTTAACAGTCAACACCAGGAAAGAAACATCAGTTAAAACTTCATTGCCGTCAGCTGAAGATTTAAGCTACCTGAAATTCAATGTTGCCGACTATTCAGATAATGATAAAATGGTACCTGAAGTTACTGATGAGAATTCATTTGATTACCTGAAATTTGACTTAAGCGACTATTCCGGAAATAATGAAATCTCAAATCCGGATGTCATTGAATTACCAGTATGTGAGTTTACAGATCTGAAGTTCGCTGTAAATGAATATATCGAAAATACGGAACTAACTTCTTTCGAAGCAATTGAATTACCTGAAAGCGAATTTGATTACCTTAAATTTTATGTCAATAAATTCATGAACATTGACGACCCGAATTCATCAGAAATCACAGAACTTCAAGTTGATGAATATAGCTACCTTAAATTCGATGTAAATAATTATACCAAACAAAACACAACATGTACTGATAAGATCGATGAGTTACCGGTAAATGAATAATCACAGACTTGTAAAGCTTTAAATCCGGAATATATACAAAGAGGCTGCCAACACAGGCAGCCTTTTTGAATTATTATATATACCAGGTTTCATTAATAAAAACACCATGAACATTTGACTCCGGCGGTTTTCAAACAGCAGCTATGAAACCAGATGCCCTTTTTGTATTCTATTAAATTTATCTCAACTCTTAAATTCAGCAAATGTGATTTCCCCGCTATATATGTCTATAAAGATTTTTTTAATTTGAAAGATTTCTCTTTCAGAACTTACGTCAAATAATCACAATTTCTCGCTTTAAGAATCCATATTTTATATTGGGATTTTATCTGGCAAAGGAAATGTTTCGCCGATGATTTTCCGTGGTTAACCGATTTAAGTCCTCATTATCAGCATATTATGTAACTTTTCTAATTCTGCTTCGTCATATAAGCAAATACAGAATCAATAAACAAAAACCAAAAACCTCGCAAGAGTATAAAAATCAAAAGCCATGAAAACTTCAATTATTGTATCGACCTTCGCAGCACTTTACCTGATGGTAACTTTGGCAGAAACTACCTCCCGCCGCAATGCTGAAAACAATAATATAATTTCAGCCAGTAACTATTCTTACATTCCAGCTAGTTCGGTAAGTGCTAAACCAGCAATGAAATCCTCAACAAGTATCAGGAAAGAAGCCGGAGTTAAAACTGCTTTACCGTCAACAGAAGACTTAAGCTACCTGAAATTTGATGTTGCCGATTATATGGAAAACAATGAAACAGCAATTGAAGTTATAGCTGAAAATTCATATGACTACCTTAAATTCGACGTAACTGAATATTCAGAAAATAATGAACTTTTAAACCCGGATGCAATTGAATTACCGGTAGACAAGTTCTCAGAACTGAAATTCGATGTAACTGAATATACGGAAAACACTGAACTGACTTCATTCGATGCAATTGAATTGCCGGTAAACGAGTTCGCTGACCTGAAATTCGATGTAACTGAATATACTGAAAACACTGAACTAACTTCATTTGATGGTGTTGAATTACCAGTTGATGAATTTGAATATCTGAAATTTGATGTTTCGCTTTACACTGCAAATGATGAAATAACTTCAGGTTACATCACAGAACTTCCGGTTGATGAATTCAGTTACCTCAAATTCGATGTCAATAATTATACTGCCCAAAATACTACTGATACTAATAACCTGGGCGAAATGCCGGTAAGTGAATAGAATGTATCTTGTATTCGAGTATGACTTTAATTCCTGACTAAATGTAAGAGGCTGCCCGAAAGGGCAGCCTCTGATTTTAAATTTATACAGGATTAAATATCTATTCTATTTTAGTAACTTAAATTATAAAATATTTTCGAATCTGATTTTGAGTTAAATTATTGCGGTGAACGTTTAAACTTCGTTTTGAATCAAATTTTTGGTTGCTAATCATTTTTATTCTCAGCTTTGGATACGGGATTCTATATTCTGAAGATGTAGCTCAAGGTTTTTTCTTTTTTCCAGATCTTCAGGTTTGGAGCGGGAGCGGGCATCCTGTTTAAGTTTTTTATTTAATTCCAAAAACTGCTTAATCTCTTCATCAGAAAACACATGCCCATAATTATTGCTGAAAGTACGGGAGTACCCTAACTTTTCAAGAGTATCACCTGCCACTTGTTCAAAGAGGAGGATATCTTCAGGAGTCAGCTCCTTTTTAAATTTATTGAAGTTATCTGAGATAACGGGTTTTTCGACATTTTCCCACATTGTGCCAGAGTGTGCAGTTTTATGTGATTCTTCCGAATGATAATAATCCATAGCAACCGGGTTGTATTCAGTTCCAATAAATCTACATATTTTGCTAAGTTCTGTTTCTGGCGCAGCAAGCAAATCCTCATAACGAATTTTAAGAACCCGCTCGTTTCCAAGTTTTTCAGTTAACTTCAATGATGCTTCCTGTTCTTCTTTCCACTGTTTTGCAATATGATACATGTGTTTCTCACCTACAATTGCCTTTTTAAATGACAATGCTACATCTCTCCCATCCCTGTATAAGTGAATATAGAGTGGATTCAATCCGTTTTCTTCAAGCTGATCTGCAAACCGGATATTTACCAGGCTTTTACATATCCAGATCCTGGCGTTTTCGCTTTCAGCCCTCATTTCGTAAATAACACGAAAAATTTCAGTCAGTAATGGCTGTTTACAACGGGCAATTATTGCTGAAGGATCAAGATTTACTCCGGACCAGGGAACAGGGTTAAATTCAATTAATTTGCACACATCGCTAACCAATTGAGCGAAATTCCCTGGAATCGTCAGATCCTTATAAGCCGGAAGCAATGGGAAAAACCTCTCGAGGATATGAGGAGGGTGGGGTGCAGAAACTCCATCCAGCTGGTTTAACATCAGCCGGAGTAGATTTGAACCTGAACGCTGGGTTCCGATCATTTGAACCGGAGTAAAATGCATAATTTTCAATTTAAAAAATGAGTAATCCTATTATTCCGGCTCCCGGAATCAGAAAAACCGGATCTGCTTTATACCTGATGGCAAGAAGCAAAAACATACAAAACAACAATCCTGTTTTTATGGATAGATCATGACCGGCGATGATTGTAAAAGCAGAAGCTGCAATCATTCCAATTATTGCAGGTCGTAATCCTTTAAATATTGATGAAATAACAGATGACTTTCTGATTTGATTGAAAAACCTGGCACTTACAATCATTAAAAGCCCGGGAGGCAGAAAAATGGATATGGTTGCATTTAAAGCGCCCCAGAAACCAGCAACTTTATATCCGATGAAAGTGGCACTGATAAAAATTGGACCTGGTGTGATCTGCCCCATTGCAATTGCATCGGTAAATTCCTTGTTAGAAAGCCAGTTTAATGAGTTAACCACTACCTGCTGCATAGCTGGAATCACTACATAGCCACCACCAAACAGACTCAGGCTCATACCTGAAAAAGTAAGCATAATATTTTGTTGTAACCTTGCCGAGGCTTCTAATTCCTGTGGAAAGACATATGGAAAAACCATAATCAATAATATGCAAACAGCAATAAGTGCAGAAATGATGATACCAATCCTTCGACTTTTCTTGTCGATATTTTTTGGCGCTTTTTCAGGTTGTGAAATACCGGATGGCTTATAATAGATCAGATAACCAGCAATACCACTTATCAGCATTACTATTAAAGTTGCTGCATAAACTTTTATAAGTGCAATAATAAGAACTGATGTAACAGCAATAATTATTTGAGGTGCATCAGAAATATTTTTTTTAGCCATAGCCAATGCCACGCTAATGATAATTGCAGAAACTGCAGGTAAAACTCCGGCAAAAAAATGATTGAACGAAGGTATATCTCCAAAACTAATATATAAAAATGAAAGTAATAGCATAAACAAAAAAGAAGGTAAAAGAATGCCAGCCATGCTCACTAATGCGCCTCGAAACCCTTTTAACTTAAAGCCAACATAAGTTACCACATTAAAAGCAATCGGTCCGGGTAAAACTGAGGCCAGCGAAATTCCTTCAAGCAGGGTTTCGTTTTCAATTTTTTTATCTTTCTCAACCACATGTTTCTGCACAACCGAAATCAACGCCATAAATCCACCCCAGGAAGTAGCGCCAATTTTGAGAAATGTAAAAAAAAGATATTTTAAAGAAGTTTGATTGGAAGTTTTCACTTATAAAGTAAGGTTTCAAATGTTTTTGCTGTCAGGGACACCATAATAAGAAGCTAATCTTTTGTGAAATAAGAATTCCAGAAAGAAACAGGAACATATTCCGAACGATATGGCACGAAATACGAATTAAGTTCCCACAGAATTCTCCCTAGTTTATCTGTAACCATTACTGTCCCGGTTTTCGAACTGGTTTGCAAAAGATTTCCGTTTGGAAGGAGGTAAGCACTTCCCATCCTTGATGTATATTTTGAAGGAGGCAAAGTGGCTTTTATAACAGTAGTGGCTGTCATATTAACGGTATCAAGTTTGAATGAAACGCCACCGGAGACTTTATTCCACAATGAGTTATCGAACACCATCAGGTCACCATTAGAGTTAATATTAACTGAATGTTGAAACGAGAAAAAGCATGTAGTATCCATTTTGAAATCACCATCTTTACCCAGTTTCCACATTATCTTACCTGTTTTTGCATTAACCTTCCATATCTGGTCTTCAATGGCAACCGAAACCAGGTAATTACCATCCTTATCAAAATTGAGTGAATTAACATGGAACCTGTCGTAGGCAAACCGCTTGATATAAGGATCTTTCGCAATATCCCAGACATCCCAGACTGACCATGACCAAATTTCTTTTCCTGTAGTGTCCATCACAAGGATTCCATCACCGCCAAGAGTATCAATACCTGCCCCGCCATAAGGAGTCATATCAACTATTTTCGAATTCCGGATTAAAGTAACGATATGACCGTTTTTATCCATCTTCACATCGTGATGAATAATTTTATATTTACCTCCCGTAGCTTTATCCATATCAAGTCGCCAGAGCATTTTACCTGTTGCATCGATTTCTGCAATGCCAGTTCCCCCGGCAAAGCCCATTTCACCACGCCGGATAGGTTTTTCAACATCACGTAGTATTTCAGCCTGTTCTTTAGGAGTGTCATCAATAACATCCTTCATTGGAGGCCGCAACATTGCAAGTATAGTTCCCTTTGGTGTTAAAGTTGCAGCACGGACTCCGATATCATCAACCTGCCAATACCAACGAATAGCACCCTTTTCGTCGACCATAGCCATATATCCCGGAAGTCGGGCATTGCATAATAAAACAAGTCCGCCGGCAAGTGAATTCTCATCCTGAGGCTTCTCAGGATTAACCCAATTATGCTCCAACCACGATGATTGCTTCCGGGTTTTAAAGGAAAGCACTTCTGAGTATACATTTAAAAGGCGCTTAATTACAACCTGGAATTTATAGGTTGAGTTTGTTTCGAGCAGGAGTAGATTAACAGTATGATGAAGTGCTTTGGGCGTTTTAATAGTCCTGAACTTTTCGGGAGCTCCATCTTTCCAGTATCTAACTTCAATAGATGCTTCTTTATCCAGATCCACTACAATATCTTCCTGAAAAGCATAGTTATTCGGGCTTTGGAGTTGGATGCTTTTAATGGTGATTGAATTTGCATAATACCAGTATGCCACAAATCCCAGCAATATTACAACTATTGAAACTATGGAGATTTTTAGTACAGTAGCTTTATTTTTCATGGTCAGCTTTTTCAAACATTATTTATTTCAGGAACTACACAGTTCAATCTAAAAAACTGCCGGTAAAAATAAGCTTTCTACCGGCAGTAATGATTATTTAAGTCCTCTTTTTATTGAATTTATGAGGCTAATCCTCAGAAGTTATGGAAGCCTGTTTATATTTTCAGCGGCCATAAAGGTATTTTGCTGAGCATCAATCAGAGGATAAGGAAATAATTTCATGGAAGATTTAACTGTTTGCGCCATTCCTCTTGAAGCCAGGTAGTCGTTACATGTGCTTTCGTATTTCCCAAAACGGATAAGGTCGGGTTTACGTTTGTATTCGAAAACCAACTCAAATCCTCTATCATCGAGAATTTTCTGAGCCATTTCTTCCTTGGAAGCAGGTACAGGAAATCCAGGATCGCCATATACAGGAGCTCCGGCACGGGCACGAATCTCATTCAGGTATGGTAATGCAGCTGAAGGACCGGAAAGTTCATTTTCAATTTCAGCCTTGCACAAAATGATATCTTCGAGACGTAACACTGGAATGGTACGGCCATCATAATATGAGTTGTCCGTCATTTCATAAGAATACTTCTTGGTACAAACGTTACGCATCAAAAGATTATCCGGACTTGAAGGAGTAGTCTGACCGGGATCAGGCATTTCATAAATTCTTCCTTCAACTTCGGCACTTGCATAATCGTAATAGAAAAACTGCTTTCTGGGATCCAGGTCATTGTATTTTCTCCAGAATTCTAATGAAACGGCATAGTATCCCCATCTGTCGGGTACTTCGGCACAGTCATTAGGCGCAAAATGGTTAGTAATTTCTCCACCGTTAAAACCAGGCTCATGCAAAATACAGAAAATCATCCCTTTGTCAAACTTATTACTTTCGGACCATACATTTTTGAAATCCGGATTTAACTGGTAAACGCCTGCATTTCTCTGCGCTAAAACCATATCAATATAGATTTTGGCATTGGCATAATCATGAGCTCTCAGGTAAACCTGTCCCAATAAAGCGGTTGCAGCGCCTTTGGTGGCTCGTGAAAGACCGTCAGCAGCACTCCATGTTTCAGGCAGATTAGCTATTCCATATTTAAGGTCCTCGATAATTACCTTATCAACTTCGCTTACAGGCGAAAGAGGCATATCTTTAGTTTCAGTAGGAGGAACAATTGTAGTAATTAATGGTACCGGTCCCCAGCCATCTGTAAGGTCGCGGTAAGCCAATGCCCTCAGAAAACGGGCCTGACCTATGATCTGCGCTTTCTTGGTATCATCCATGCTTATAGCATCGATCTTTGCCAACAACACATTTGCATTGCTGATTACTTCATACATATATTGCCAGTTGTACCTAATGTAACGGCTGTTGGCATCATAAGTAAAATTACTATGCTTAGTAGGATCACCAGCTGCAGTCGAAAATCCCATGTCGGTGTTGTAATCTGTTGTCATTACAAGGTAGCCGTTGTAATACATCCACCCATCGCCTGCGAAAGGTGCAATATCAGCATATATCCCCGTAAGAGCAGCATTGATATCGCTCTCGGTGGAGTATGCATTTGCTGTTGTCAGGTCGCTGTAGATTTGGGGTTCCAATTTTGTACACCCAACTGCTAAGGCCAGAACTATTATTAATGATATATATCTCATGTTTTGTTTTTTTAAATTTAACACAATTAGTTTCCTGCTTAGAAATTGAGGTTTAGTCCGAAAGTAAATGATTTCATACTTGGATACGAGTTGAAATCGAGGCCTGCCCCTGCATTTGCTGTAGTTCCTACACCGCCACTTTCATAAGCTTTTGTATCAACTTCAGGATCCCAGCCGGAATAGTTTGTTATAACTATCAGGTTTTCAGCCATAAAGTACACCCTGAGCGATTGCATATATTTCGACTTTGTAGGTAGCGTATATCCGAAAGTAAGGGTTTTCATACGTAAAAATGAAGCTTTTTCGATAAAGTGTGAATTGGTATAACCACCATACTTTGAGTAGTAGAAACCGTTACGTGGAATATCGCTACCGGTATTGCTTGTCGTCCAGCGATCCAATGATTCAGAAGTACGATTCCATTCCAGGTTCATCCTGTTCATATTTAACATATCCTGGCCTAAAGCAGCGTACCAGAAATTTGTCAAATCGAAGTTTTTGTAGGAAAAAGTATTGGTAAGACCAAAAACAGCTTTAGGATAAGCATGACCTATGATAGTGCGGTCAGCCGATGTAATTTTACCATCCGGAATACCTTCAGGACCTGAAATATCAGCAAACTTTGGATCTCCCGGTTTGGAGTTAGGCTGTGGAGCATAGGTTTCACCTGTCTGCATTACACCTATATATTCATATCCAAATAAGGATCCCAGGGATTCGCCTTCGCGGATAACTGCAAATGATTCTTCAGATACATTGCCCATAGGTTTTGAAGTTCCAAGATAAATGTCCTTGCCATCGGGAATACTCAGAATCTTGTTCTTATTCATTGAATAGCTGAACTTGGTATCCCATTTAAACTCCTGGATTAAGTTTCTTGAAATCAGCTCGATCTCAAATCCTTTATTTTCCATATCTCCCACGTTACTGATTCCGGAAGTAAATCCAGAATACATGGGCAGAGATTTGCTAAGCAACAGGTCAGATGTCTTTTTGTAATACAGGTCAATCACAGCCATCAATCGTGAATTGAAAAATCCCATATCGAAACCCGTGTTATATTGTGTGGTTGATTCCCATTTGAGTAGCGGATTTTCGGGTGTTCCCTGGTTTAAGTGCGTTCCCCCGGTATTGCTTGATCCATCATACGTTAAATGGGTAGCTGACACCAACGCTAAAGATGCATAGTTACCAACCTGGTCGTTACCTGTAACGCCATAACTAACCCTGAATTTAAGGTTCGAGAACACATTCAGGTTCTTAATAAAATCTTCCTGGTCCATACGCCATGCCAATGAACCTGATGGGAAAATTCCCACTTGATTATCAGCACCAAATCGTGACGAAGCATCCGAACGTAACGTAAATGTAGCCAGGTATTTATCATTGTAAGCATAATTTAAACGACCAAAATAGGATCTGAGCATGCTCTCTGATTTCCCCGATCTACGCGTAGTAAGTGTAGAGGCAGCTCCGATGTTGTTATACGAATATGCATCAGTTGAAAATCCTTTCACTCCAATATAATTGCTTGATCCCACTGTTTTCTCATAAGCAGCGCCACCCATAATACTGAATGAATGTACCTCGCGAAGCACTTTGGAATAAGTTACCACGGCATCAAAAAGTTCGCGTGTCGATTTGGAATCAGCAGTACTGGCAACTCCGTTGTCGATCCCACCCTGGTAGGTCGATTTAGGCAGGTATGTACCAATAAAGCCATTCCTGATTTCAGCACCTCCGTTAAACCTTGCAGTAAGTCCTTTTATCGGCTCAACTTCAAGGTAGATGTTCCCATTATACTTATCGCTGGTCTGGTCATTCGTACGAGAAACTAAATTTGCCAATGGGTTATCGCCTTTTCCTCCGGGAGGACGTCCGAATGAGCCATCTTCATTGTAAACCGGCACCGTTGGATCGTAAGTTAAAATACCCAACAGAACATTGGATTGCAGGATATTTCCATCATATACCTGATAATTGGAATTACCTCTTTGACCATACATGGTGACTCCAGCTTTAACGTAATCGTTAATAGTCTGATCCACATTTACACGTGCCGAGATTCGGGTATAACTGGTATTCTTCAATATCCCATCCTGGTTAAAGTAACCCACACTTCCAAGCATCCTGGTTTTATCATTACCTCCCTGGAATTGAAGATTGTAATCCTGTATTTTACCGGTTCTTGTAGTTTCAGCTATCCAGTCAGTATTTACAGTCGATTGCAATTGAGCCTGACTATAAACGCCATACTGCTGATCCTGCTGCCCGTCAATTTCACGGTATAAATCATTAGCCAGTGTCATATAGTCTTTACCGTTAAGCATGTTAAACGGATTCTTTATCGTTTGCATAGTAGTTGTACCACTAAAGGAAATATGGCTTGCACCTTGTTTTCCCCGTTTTGTTGTAATCATAATAACGCCATTCGCACCGCGGGCGCCATAAATAGCTGTTGCAGAAGCATCCTTCAGAATCTGCATGGACTCAATATCATTTGGGTTGATATCCGATCCGCTTGTTGAAGGAAAACCATCGACTACATATAAAGGTTCGTTGGAACTGCTGATTGAGCTAAGACCACGGATCCTCACCGTAGCGCCCTGTCCAGGAGCACTTGAACTTTGTGTTACAACAACACCTGCGGTTTTACCTTGCAGAGCTTGCGCTGCATTGGTAACTGTTCCGCCCAAATTCATTTGTTTGGTGTTCACAGTTGAAATTGCACCGGTGAGGTCTTTCTTTTTTGTGGTACCATAGCCTACCACAACAACTTCATCAAGTAGTTCGGCCGACTGTACCAAAGCAACATTAATTACAGATTGGTTACCAACAGCAATTTCCTGTGTGTTGAAGCCAATAAAAGAGAAAACAAGGGCATTATTATCGGAAACTTTAACAGAATAATTACCGTTAATATCGGATAATGTACCAACAGTGGTTCCTTTTACCACTATACTAACACCGGGAATAGAAGTACCATCTTTGGCATCAGTTACCGTTCCGGTGACGGTTTTTTGGGCAAATACAACCTGCCATGAGCAGAAAAGTATTAACGCCATTAAAAGTGTAATTTTTTTCATAAGCACTTGGTTTTAGTGATTGGTTTTGAGGTTTGTCATTATGAAAACAGAAAATCAGTTTCCTTAATAAGCCGTAAATATATAAAATATTTTAGTAAGTATCACATCAAACTAATTTTTTTTTATATCTAATAATAATTACTGTTTTTAATTAGTTAAAAACTTAAAATACCGCATTTAATACAACCAATAAGATGGACTGGCTATGCAGGAATAATCAAAAATATTTTATTCGAATATTTGTTTTAAACAAAAAAAATGTCGGATTGTTCCCGATCCGACATTTTTCATTCAATTTCAACCAAAATTTATTATAGTTCAATATCAATCCGCATCATATTTTAGATTGAAAGATTGCATTATTGACGATTGATTTTTTCTATGATAACTAGATCGTCCAATACAAAATCGGTTTCATTGTCATTCAGTTTTTCAATACCAAACCACGAATTGTCATCCTTACCAGCTATAATAGTAAAAGTAGTGGAGGCAGGTATATCGACACTATTCAGGCAAACAGACATTTTTATTTCTGTTCCTTCGCCAATAACAAGTGCATAATCCGGTCCACTGGCTTCATATTTAAATGAAACAGTATATGATTTACCTTCAATAAAACAGATTGTCTGTGGCAAAGTCTGTAGTAATAGCCCTTTAGGCTCACCGTGGGCTTTTAATGACCAATTTCCATTTAGAACATCGTCAATCAGTTTCCCATTCCACCCTTTTTGTGTAAATGGAGCATGAAGTTCAGCAAGGTGGGTTCGGGGGTCATTTACTCCGCCAGAAGGCCCTTTTACAAATGGATACAAACCATTAGTCATATTTTCAAAATCTTCGATAAAAAATACGCTATCAGGAATAAAAGGACGGGTTGTAAGTGCAATACGAATGTCGTCGAAAACAACAGGCGATGAACCTGCTTCTACTCTCAGGAACAGGTTAGCCGTTGTTTCACCTTCAGGAACATTAAAAAATACATACATCCGCTGCATGTCTTCATCACGCTTTGAATCAGCAGCTATATAATTTTTCCATAAAGAACAACTAGCATAATTAGTAACCTCCTGCCCTCCATAATTATTAATACCCAGGTAAGCTTTTCTTCCTCCACTCGTTGAAACATAAACGGAAGCATAATATGATCCCGGCTCCATCGAGTTGATAGTCTGACTAACAGTAACCTGCGAAGTTCCTTCAATTACAAGTTCATATTGCCCGATTTTATTTCGTTTTACTGATGCTCCTGATCCTTCAACATTCCAATACCTAAGGTTTCCATTATTAAATCCGGGGTCTTTTACCGGAGTTCCTTCGCCCCAATTAACGGCAGACTCAGGAGTTGGTTGCTTTTTATAAAGAACATAAGGTTTGCTTGCTTCAGCCTGAATAGAAATGCAGCCGTTTATAACTTTAAGACTTTGAACAAATTGCCGTCCCTGGTCAGTCAACATATACAACTCAACAGTTTTAAGATTTTTCCAGCTTTCGGGTAATTCCCAGGTTGTTGTTTCTCCTTTTTGGTTCCAGTGATAAAGTTTATCTTCAGTCAGAGGATTCCAGGGCAGAAGATAAGAATCTCCATTCAATACAATTCTATCATTTTTGGTTATTACACGATTACCATTTACCAGGCTTGACTTCACATTTCCTGAGAAATGAATTTCATTTTCATTCCATTTTAAAATTGGAAAATGTTGGAGATACTTTGTAGGAACATCTGTTTGAAAAGTCATCCAAATGCAGCTATCGTAATTATTGCGACCCTGCCAGCCTTCAAAATCTTTCATTTCAGTACCACTTAGCAAAGGATGATGAGCTATCCAGGTATCCTTCTGATGGTTACGAATAAAACGTACGATCTGGCTGTTAAATCCTTTTATATTTTCTCCTCCGTAATCATAATCAACTGCCCAGTGGTTCCAGACTGCATCATATTCATGATCCTGGGGAAATTCGGTTGCCATGGTTAACCCAAGTGAATGAATTTCGCGGGCAGCTTTGCGGCTATCCCAGCTTCCTTTGGCATACCATACATCAACATAAATAAAGTGTAAGTCGGGAACCTGATCTTTTAACGACTTGAACCTTATCATCCTGTTGTTGGAAGTAGCATCGTACCGCTTATTGATATAATAGGAAGCATCAAGCCAATCCCAGCCGGGTTTTGTTTTATCGACAAGAGAATCATTAAAAGCCGTTGCTTCAGGATAGGACTCTGTTCCATTGATATGCACTCCCATGAATGCATTGTACTTGAGTGCCTGTTTGCAAAGCAACTCCATGTCTTTTGCTCCACCCTGCCGTTTGCCAATATCGCCATAATCAGGATGCTTTGAATCATGTCCTTCAGAGCCATAACCTTTTAGGATTACAAACTGGCCCAGGCCATCCGTGTTCAAGTAAATCCGTTTTGTTTCGTCCAAAGTTTTTGTGAAAGGATTGGTTGCCTGGCTGGCAAAATTCATCGGGATACGTTGTACAACCATATCAGGGATTTTTTCACTTCCAAGCGGATTGTTCATTATACTCCTGAAAGCAATGGCACCATCCTGCCAATCCACTTTCGAATCAGCATTAACATCATTTGTAATTACAACTTTGGCTGATGGCAAGGGATCTGTTGAATTCATGCCTTTTGCACGGTAAATCCATGAACCACTCCATATTCCAGTTCTGAAATATCCGTTTCTTTGAACTGTTTGCTTCTGAATCCTGCTGTTATCCGATTTTTCAGTTACTGAATTACACCAAAGGCTTGCTGCCAACTGACTAGTGTTGACGATGCCATATAAAAAATCCTGTGGAATGCTATCAATAGCTATATCACCTGAAAGCGGAATAAAAACATCACCACTGCCTTTTACAGCTGTAAACATTTTAGCTCCGGCGAAATTGGCTCCCGGTTCGGTACTTCTTACCGAAAGTAAATTATGATCAGGAATTTCGAAGGTGCCTACTCTGAATGTTCCATTCTCTGCAATTTGTGTAACATTAAACTCAACAATATTATTTATTACTTTGATCTGAATATTTATAATAACCTTAATATCAGTGAAATTGAGCTGATATTCAGCTGAATTCCTCGATTTGGAACTGATAACTTCAGGAGTATAAAGTTCGCCATTGACTTTTACGTGTGATATTTTATCTTCCTGACCAAAGATTGTATTGCCGTTAGCAACCCAGGTGTATTCAATAATTGCCGGAAAGGATTTATCGAGAGTAACTTTCAGGATTTTTGACTCAATTGTAAAATTATCTTTAACACTGATGTCATTCCCATTATTCCCTTCAGCAAATAATTGTATTACAGGTATCATCAATACCTGTAATACAATTAGTACAGACAATAGTTCCCTTTTCATTTCAGAGTTTAATTCCAATTCGATTATTTTTCTTCCAGTACAAGCATCCAGCCTTTACCTGGTTCGACAGGAATTTTCTGCTCAGGGCTAAAAGTTGTAGCAGGTTGAAAATCTTTGGCTTCGACTGCTGTTAAAGTTGCTTTTTCGGGCGAAATCCCTAAAGCTTTCCAATCAATAACCAGTTTAACATCAGCTTTCTCTTTATCCCAGCTTGCAATTGAAATCAGCGCCTTTTTATCTTTTTTATAAACTGTGCAGATTACATTCGGGTTATCTGTTTTAACTGGACAATCCGGAACCCAATATCCAATCATATGACTTCCCTGTATACCGAAATTATCCATTATTTTCCATACAGAAGTCGGGTCGCCGGCCCATGGCAGACGGGCAGTCATCCCAAATATCATTCCGCGCCATGCATTGCCACCATCCTGCAACATTTCGCCCATTAATCCGAAAGGTATCCCTGAAATTTCTGTGAGCCAGTAATCAGGTTGTTCATTATAATTAAAGTACTCACCGAACCATAGCCGGTTTATATAAGGAAAATGTTCAAGATACAGGTTTGTACTGCTGGCAAATCCATCCCTAACATTGTATTGGTTAGCAGAATGAAGATCGATAATTGCTCCCTGGCGGTTGCGATCCAGCACTTTGCGTACACGTTTCATTGTTGTACGGTCGAAAGCAACATCATCAATATAAATTCCATCAATACCTTCATTAATTGCCAGCCAGTTCAATCCTTCCACATAAAAATTATGCCAGCGCGAAACGCCACTGTTCACAATTGCTGCATCTTTAAGTTCAGGTACAAACCATGCGGCAATGTAATTAGAATCAAGATGTTCCTGCAACCATGAGAAACCATTCCCTTTTCCATGGGAAAGAACTTCATCACCAAGGCTCCGCAGCATGAAAACTTCGGGCGCTTTATTGCTGAGTTCACGAACCGTGTAATAAATCTTCACCTTCAGATTTTTAGAATGACCCTCATCAATGTATTTCTTCATTTCGACAGGGCGTAAAAAAGGATAATTGATATAAGGATTGATTGCATTGGCATGATGAACATTAACTGTATTGGCACCAGTTTTTGTTATAGAATCAATGGGTTTGAATGCGTGATAAAACCGTGTATTCCATTGCCAATCAGTATTTATTGGCCGGAATGGAGTGATAAGAAGACGGAAATTGTAATGTAATTCCTGGTACTTTTTTACTGTACGTTTTCCGGAATAAGCTTTCACAAGGAACTCACCGATTTCAGGTGAAGCAACAATTCCACCTTTTCCTTCATTGTACCATGATGGAGGCATATTCAAAGGTTTGTTCAGGTAAAAGTTGGTATTCAATGGCCTTATATAATTTTCATCTTTTAAACTGGTTTGAATGCCTGCATTTACTTTCCCAATCCATAAAGCATCCTGATTCATTTGCTGATTCCATTTCCAGTTCAAAATTTCCGGGCGTTTGCCCCCATGAATGCCAAGTCCCATCATCATTTCAGCAACCTCATAGCTGTAAGGTACCAGTAGCCTTATATCGTTTACCTCCATATCCCTTTTAGCAATAAGAGTAACCTGGTATTCAACACAGCCATCAAATTCAGCCTGGGCTGTAACTAACATATTAAAATCATCTGTTCCTGCTTCAGAAGTCCATGCTATAGCTCCTTCTGCTTTTTTAGTAAATGTAAAACTCAATGGAACAAATTCCTGCATCGACTTATCTGTATTTTCAATTGCGATCTGGATTGGTTGATCGAGCATTTCAGTTGGTTTATCAGTAAGCTTAGTCATTTCGATATCGAAAAAACTCTTTATTGAAGAAGGAAATCCCAATTCATTCAGGGTAATTGTGCGACCCAATAAACCAATTGTCTTATTATCGACTGTCATTGCTGTATATGGAGGAACTATTCCGTCGTCGAAAGCCAGTTTTGAATTTAACCATTTTAACCTTGATAAATTCGCAGGATCATCAACGCCTCCATTTGCAATTACCTTTTTATCAATTGTTAAAATGAGTTTGAATATTTGTGGCTTTTCATTACCAGCAGTCAAGGTAACATCGGCGGTATATTTTCCTGGAACTGCATCGACAGGGATCTGTAATCCGCACCAGAATGCCTGGACTTTGTTTTGTTCAACTGCACAATTTTTTTCAAAATAATCACCATCCGAATTATATCCTTCTGTATTAAAACACGTAAAATTTTCGGACTTTATAGTATTCTGACCACTTTTCAAATCCGCAAATTTAATTTCCACATTCTGATACGATTTTGAAGTTGCCCAAAAACCAGTCTGAAAAGTATAATACTCTCCTTTTTCAACAGTATCAACCAAATTAGTTTTTGCTCCACGTAAGGCCCATCTTTGAGGAATATCATCAGTCATACGTATTGAATACTGCCTGTATTCAGGAAAGATAAGGAAAGGTGCACCCGGATTCTTTTTCATCAGAGCTGAGATTTCAGCTTTCGAAGCAATTACTTCCATTGGATAGAAAGAGTTGAAAGCATCAATCGACTGAATCTCAGAAGATGTAACCTTTTGAAATTTTGCTTTTTGCGAAGCCTGTAAAGCAGCTCCGGTCAATTTATATTTTGTTATCCATGATTGTTCAGCCAGGTTAAGAGGCTCATTGTATTTTACTTTCGGGTAATTGCCTTTACTCATCACATTCGGCATGTAATAAAAATAATAGGTTCCGGAGTTTGAAGCCTGGAAAATAAGCTCTCCAAATTCACGATTGATATTTACCCGGTAAACATTATTTACCCGTTTTCCGGTTTTAGCATCAACAACTATGACATCAATATTTTCAGGATGATGGTCGCGACGGCGCCAGTCGATATGGGCCAGCAAGGCATCGGATTTGGCTTTTACCTGGATAACTGCCCGATGATTGCCTAAGGTGTCGGCATTCCAGGTGCCGGTTGAGTATTTTAATACCTGGGCTTCAGCACTCTGACCCATAAACAACATTGCTACAGCAATGAAAAAAAATAAAACTGTGTTTTTCATGTGATTATTTTTTAATTTTTACGTGTCACATGGAACTCGCCATGAATAATCATCTCTCAGTGTGACAATTAATTGACATGGCTCGTTTCATATAGTGGTTGTTTGGCAATTGATTATAAAATTATATTTCAGATTTCTTTCAAAAATATGACACTTTCTTTACTAAAAAGCGCCTGGTTGAATGTTGTAATTCAATCTGGCCAATAGTTTCATCGAACTTAAAAGTTAAAAAATGATGAAAGTCGCACCATTAGCGATAAATCGTTATCCACTTCTACAGGAGCGTAAGGATCAGCAATTTTTGCATTATCTTCTTTGCTGGCAATGGAAGCAGCGAGGTCCTTCTTCCCGGCATACATCGCTTCAACCCAAAGGGCACTTTTAGTAACAGGTAGCTGCTTTTTAAGATTGTCAATCAGGGCAGATGCCTTTTGTTCATCACCGGATTTGCGCAATAACCAGGCTGAGAGAAGGTCGGCAGAACCGGAAGGCTTATAATCTTTAGCTTGCACAAAAGACATTATTTTATTTTCAAGAGCAGAGACATTTTTCTTGTTACCTATAGCTTTGTAGCATAATGCTTCCAGGAAATCAGGCAACCTTTCATCAACAACATAAGGCTTTCCGACACCCAGGTTTTCGGGCCAGGTACGTGATTGGGCAATAAACTTTAAAGCTTTTTTGTATTGCTTATCAGTATAGGCATTCATTGCTACAACAAGATTTGACTCTCGCCACAGATGGTAGCCGGCGGTAGCTCCTTCGTTGGGCAGCACTTTGAGTTTTGCCAAAAGGTTAACACATGCTTCAGGTTCACCGCTTAATGACAACTGTTTAGCCAGATTTAGTCCCAGGTAATAATTTTTTGGCAGTTTTGCGTAAAATGTTGCTGCTACATCCTTTGCTTTACCATATTCTTTCTGCTTTTCGTAAAACCTTGACAGCGCAAGGCCGGCACGCCATGCATCAGGTGCCAGCGAAACTGCTTTCAGCAGGTCCTTTTCAGTAACTGCTGCATCTGATGATCCGAATAAATCAACCCGGGCAAGATAGAAAGGATAAAAATCAGGTGTATCGCCACATTTCTGAAACAGTGCTTTTGCCTTATCGGTTTTATTGCTATTCCAATAAATTAGTCCAAGGTAGTATTCAGGTTTCCAACTGGTGGATTTATCCATGGCCCAGGTTAGTGGTTCAATACTTTCCTGCAAATAAGGAAAAACGAGGGAAGGATTGCCGGCATTCGCTTTTTCAAGAAATTCTGCAGACTGGCTTTTGTTATTTGCCTTTTCTGCAAGCCAGGCAAGCCAGTAAAGGATTTCAGGTTGTTCAGGAGCCAGAGTGAGTAGAGTTGTCACATCCTTTTCGAGTCCAAGGTTAAGATACCAGGCAGCCAATTCAAGGAAAACTTCGTGTGAAAGCTCGGTTCTTATCATGCCGGTAAAGGCATCAGCAGATTCTTTCGAAGGATTTAAGAGATATTTCTCAAAACGGATGGTATGATCCAACGGATCCAAAGTTTCAAGTTGGTTAAGAGCTATTGCAGATTCATCCTTGTTCCCCTCAATCCTTGCTAGAGTGACCAGTAACTCAAAGGCTGGAACTTCCATCGGATTGGTTTCAATAGCTTTTAAAGCATAACTTCTTGCTTTCCTGTATTGCTTTTGTAATGTAAAAAGTTTTGCAATTTCGATATAAGATATAGCCCTGTATTCAACTGAGGCTGAAGCTATAGAGAAACCGTCGATGGCATCGGTATATTTTTTCAAACGAGCATTTGCCACACCGTATGCGAAATTTGCAGCCGGGTCATAGGTATCAATTGATAATGCTTTTGATGCAAACTTCAGTGCTTTATCATATTCAGCTCCGCGGATGGATAAATTAGTCTTAGCTGTTAGCGCCGGAAGATAATTTGGATCTTTATCGAGACATTTCATGTAGCTTTTTTCCGCATCATCCCAAAGACGTTGTTTATCCCATTCACGTCCCTGTAAATATAAACCGTAAAGCGAATTCCAGTCGAAATCCGCAGGCATTTCAACCGGTCTGCTCATTTTTAGTTCATTGCGATCGGTATTATAAAGTATGTTGCTTTCACCCAGAACCACTTTCAATTTATCAGCGTTTCCATCGAATGAGATAGAGTCAGCAAAAAGTTGCATTGGAGAAAGAGTAATTTGCTTCTCCCAGATCAGTTTACCATCCTGAAGAATCTTAAGTTTTTCATTGGTTTCGGCTAACGGGCAATACCAAATATGGATTTTATCTCCGCTGGTTTCCAGGTTAACTGAACCATCAGGCGTACCATATTTTAAACCTTTTGTTCCTTTTACAGGAAACCAGTATTCCGTCCAGGAATCGGTGCCACCGGGAATAAACGAGCGATGTTTGAATGGTGTAAGTGTGCTGTTAGATGCCTCCTGGTTGAAAAGCCGTCCCGACTGAATTTCGGTATATTGCCCGTCAGTATCGGTTAACAGATCTTCCCATATCATGCCTTGCCTGGACAATCCCCAGATCCAAAGCTTTTTACCTGGTTTTTCGTCATAGTTTGCATAATGACCGGTTCCGAATTCATCATCATGCCAATAACCGCCGTAAAAACCGGTATATTCTCCAAAAACATGATACGATTTGTAGCCTTCGAAATTATTGTTCTCATAAAATGAAAGATCCCGGCCTGCCTTATCTATCGGCCATGGGTGATTAGAGCCATCATGACCCAGGTAATACTGGCCCGGGTATGCATATTCGAGATTGCCTGCCACTTTTATCCCGGCATTGGTCCAATGGTAATAGGATTGTTCAAGACTGGTAGGATTATACCAAAAGGACCGTGTAGTGAAATAGGCTTTATCTTTCGGCATATTGATTTCAACACGCCAACGTGTTCCTGAAGGAAGATCAGTACTTCCAACAAAACAGCTTATACTTCCGTCGGCATTGGTTCGGGTAAGGTAGTCGACCGGCGAAGAACAGGATGGAGCATGACCAATAAGTCCGAAATTAAATTCAACACCACCTGAAGTCCACGGACCACGCATGGCAACATCGCGGAATTTTACCGCATGGTTAAAATACAGAAACTCCTTGCCTGTACTTTTCTCAATAGCGCCCCAAACCTTCCCTCCTACTTGCGGAGAGACGTAAATTTTGATGTATGGATTTTCCATTTCTACCATGTTCCAGTCCATTTTGCTGCCTTCAGCAGTATATCCATCGAATCTGAAGTATGGATAAATCCTTCCGGGGGCCGCAACAGGGCTGGGATCGGAAAAAGGATATGAATTTAATGATTCTGGCTTCTCCTGAATGGTTGCCCTTTGTGCAAAAGCACCAACTATAAATGAGAAGAATAATGTAATTAAAAGGAATCTATTCATTGGTTAAAGATTTTTAAGGTGATTCAAATTTACTATTCAAATGACTTCTATTCAACATGATTTTCAAATACAGTTTGAAAAGAAATCTTTAAACCTCGTATGTATTCTTTAGTAATTCAATTTAACTGACACATCTGAACCAGTTGATAATTTTGAAGTTTTAATAAAAATCATTCCCTTTTTATCACCAGGATTAACATACCATCCTGTAGCTGCATTATCGAATTCCTTAACGCTCTTATATTTTTTCAGTTTAGCATCCTGAACATTTATTTTCTTTGGAAATTCAGAACTGTGAATCTGAATAAGGTAAGTTCTGTTCTTAATTCGTCCTTCAAAATCCCCTTTTGCAGCTAAAATGTTTATTTCATTGACCCGGTTTCCAACTGCATCCGATATAGCTACAAACTTCGTTTTGGCAAATTTCCCCTGCCTGTAATCGCGGTTTGAGCCTTCATCCTCGAACATTCCGAAATTCGCATTGGGTCCGGGATAAACATCCAGCGTAAGTGTATCAGCTGGTCTTTCGTTGTCATAATTCATTTGCTGGTACATCGGGATAATTGAGCCTGCTTTTACAAAAAGCGGAAGTTTATCCAATGGTGCGGCATAGCCGTTTAAAGTTGTATTTCCTGGATAAACAGTTCCATCCCAGTAATCAAACCATTTGCCTTCGGGCAGGTAAATATTGTCGCGAACATTGGTATCGCTATAAACCGGAGCCACAAGGAAGTTTTTCCCGAGTAAAAATTCATATTGAGTTGCAGTACCAAGAGCCACCGGATCGTTTGGATATTCAAGTACGAGAGCTCGAACTGCAGGTGTACCAGTTTCATATGCCTCGTCACATAAGGTGTACATATATGGCGTTAGTCGCAATTTAAGTTTCAGGTATTTTCGGTTTATTGATGTGAAGGGTTCTCCATAAATATAAGGCTGTTTATCCTTTGGTGCCCAACCCGACATCGACATAAAAACCGGGGTAAAACATTTCCACTGAAGATCGCGGGTATAGGTAGAATCACTCCCTCCAAAAATGCCATCAACATCACCGGTGGCACAATTCTGTGCCGAAAGACCTGAGCCAATCACAGTAGGAATATGCCAGCGTAGATAATCCCAGGTTCCTTTCTGGTCACCGGTCCACATTACAGTATTGCGTTGGCTTCCGGCCCAGCCACAAACCGACCACACAAAACCGCGAGCATCGCTGCTATTTTCAATCCCATTGTATGCAGCTTTACAACCATCAAGGCCAAATTTGTATCCTTCACCGATCCAGGCTACATCCAGTTTACAAAGCCTGCTTCCGTATTCACCAACTTCACGTGCAATTTTCTCAACCCCGTTTTCGGTCCAAAGTCCGGTATGAAAACCACGTTTCCGCAGCTCAATTATGACTGAATCCAACTTTGTGTAACCGCAGCCATATCCATCGTTGGGTAAAATCCAGCCTCTTGGTATGTCATTGGCTATATATTTATCTGCAACCAAAGGAATCACATCAGGAGTTGTTCCTTTGAAACCTGATGTATTTTTCCCTCCGGCAGCTCCCCGGTTATAACAATTTGCATCGCCCATGCTCAGTGCCCAGCGAGGAGGAAGGAAAGGCTTACCTGTAATATCAGTGTATGCATTCAGAATATCCTTCAAAGATTCACCGGCAAAATAATAGCAATCGAAACGGGCCTCAGAATGCTGTAGCCTGACAGTGTCATTAAAGGCATATTCACCGGGAGCATAGGTATTTCTTAATGCGCCATATCCTTTGGTGCTCATATAAAAAGGTGCCGGATTCGGCGCTCCGCCATCCTCCCAGTTCCAGTCGATGCGCATAAGTATGGTTTTATCCCTGTGCGAAAACCGGCCGTTCTGCATTCCTCCACCATAAAAATATTCATTATCAGCTCTTTTCAGGTATTGAACTGTTTCTTTTCCATAAGTCAGGCCTTTGGTCTCTTCCCAAACCAGTGTTTTGTTATCGGGCTTAAACATGGCAAAACGCAAAGGATTCCGATATGCGCGAAGCGCAACTTTGTCCGTCGACATCAGGTAATACTCACCCATTTCTTTAACCGTAACAGCAGGACTAACAGCAGGAGGATTTATAACAATATCGTTGCCGGCAGGATTTGTAAATTCACCATTGTACGACATCTGGATTCTGAAAATATCATCCCTGCAAAAATCAACCTGTACGTTGGCATGATTGCAGTCAAAAGTGAATTTGTTTCCTTTTGAGCTAAACCCTGTTACTGCTCCCAGTTCATAGGCTTGCGAATACAATTCCATGGATAATGTATCATTCTGCTTGCGGTTATCTTCTGGAAGCGAGGTATAGAAGCGAATTTTGTGAATTCCATAATCAGTAAGATCAGCCGATGGAAAAGCAACTACAACTGTATCAACAATCTGAAAGGGCTTTGCTTCACTAAAAGGCACTGTTACTTTAACTGCCGGCCTGCTATCAATAATTAAAAAGCAATCAAATGGTTTTTTAATTGCGCTTGAACTCAGGTTAACCACATTGAATTTAAAAACATCAGATTTGGTAAAAGTATTTCCGGATTTGGGATGAGATACCAATGATGATGCCGACAAATCAACATCCAGTGCTTCCGAAAGCTCGATGTCGTCAACCATCCAGTACCATGCATAAATGCCTCTCCACTGGAAACGGAGGTAGACTTTCGGCTGAAAAGCTGCCACAGATGTGATATTGAGTTCAACATTCATCGGGTTAGGACAATCAGCTTCAGAACCAATACCGTTCCGCACTTCGTATTCTTTCCAATCCACACCGTTTGACGAAACACCAACAAATAATCCAGCATCTTTTCTCAGCTTGCCCCAATCGTTCCACATAAAATTCTGTTGAAATTTCAAAACTACGGAACCTTTATTTGAACAGTCTATAGGTGAAGTCTGAAAATATGCATCAGGCCAAATGCCGGCTTTTTCCCATTTACGATAGGCTCTTTCAACTCTTGTACCAGAGGCATACTGCATGTGGAAACCTCCGCTATTTGAAGCAATTGGTGGCGCCTGCTGATCGCGGCCGTAGGATCCAGGGAAAGGTTGGTTTGTACAATCCCACAAAATACTGCTGTCATTCACAGCTTTGTTTATCCATCCGTCAGGAATTTTACCTGCTGAAAAATCTTCTTTCCAAAATAATTTAGCTGAAGCTGGAACATTTTTCTGAGCTAATACATTGATTGTCAAAATCAGTAAGGATATTACCAGGAATATTTTGCTCATGACGTAAGTATTAAAGTAAGTTTTTAATGAACGAAAGCAAACGAATTTCTAAATAATATTTTTTCGTAAGTTCATCTCGCAAATATATATTTTTTATAAACATAGCAACAAATATTTTCTATCTTTTAGTAAAGATAATTTATCACCTTCAAATGATGGAAAATTAACATCCATCAAAATTGAAAAATTTACAAAAAATAAGAAGAGTCAATTCGATACCAAGTCAAATCAGTTTAATCCAGGCAGAACGAAATTCGTTACCGGAGCACATAACTCATTACATGAAAACCGGAATCTTATAATAGGCATTAAATGCTTATTCAATTTCTGGCACAACCAACCTGTCTCCTGTCCCTTGTATCATAATCTTTTCCCACTCCTTACCATAGCCGGGTTGCGAAGGGCCTTTCGGAATGTTTTTACCGTTACCATTATCGAGCAGTTTGTTGCCCTCTGAATTTTTCACATTGCCATCAATATACTTCATAAACAAGTACTGAAAGAATGTTTTCCAGTCGCTAACCAGTTTATTCCCGGTAAAAACGGAATAGTTTGTAATATAATCGCGAGCTGCAGAATTACTGTTTTTATATGCTTCCGAGGCTAATTTATCAATAACATCTACCTCCACGGCAAACTGATTTTCGAGTAGCTGCTGGTATTTTTCAATTTCAGGATGAATCAGGTTATAACGTGTATAGGCCCAATTGTTAACCATGCTGAATGTCCAGTAGGCAGAAGTTTCGGACCATGTTATCATTGAACCGTTTCCTACTGCATAACTTTTCGGAACTTCATTGATGCCGCAATACATAGGTGCATAAACACAACCATCAGCATCGTCAACGCCAAACCAGAAAATGCCGCCTACCGGATCAGGAAGCCAGCTGCGAGACTGAGCCACAAAGCTATAACCGGTTTGTTGGGTGGCGACGGCTCTTTCGTTCAGGTACATCACGCTATCCACCACAAATTCCATAGGGCGCCAGCGATACGGAAGTTTAAAAGGTCCTGCTCCGGGATCGTTGCGCATATCAAGTGGAGTATCTTCGTAATGATCGCGCATGGCATCCTTTACCTGCTGAAGTGTTACTGGTGAGTCAGGCTTTACCCACAAAGGCAGCCTGTTCGAAACAAAACCATTCGGGTTTTTACTCCCATCAATCAGTATGGAGTTAAACGAAAACTGACCAAGAACGTACTTAGTATAAACATCATTTTCGCGAATATCTTTGTTTATCTTTCGGAACAGTGACCATACCCTGGCATCACAGAAACGGGCTCCGCCAAAGTTTAATGGATTATACACATCTGAGAAACTGAAAGACTCATCGGTACCTTTGTAAAAGCCATTTTTCTTTGCAAATGTTATCACATCTGCAGAATGATACACTGTTTGTTTCGGATGATTGAAATTGTTGGTCTTCTGAAAAGGGAAAGTTGTAATACGCGCCTGGTTGGCATGGCCGCTGATATAACCATCAGGAATCAGGACGAGCTACCCATACAGCTCCTTTTTCGTATTTGCCTTTCCCAATAATCTCCATAATCCATGCTTCGTTGGCATCTGAAATCGAAAAAGATTCGCCGCCTGAAGCATAACCGTATTTTTCGACCAGATCGGTTATTACCTTTATCATTTCACGAGCAGTTTTCGAACGTTGAAGGCCAATTTTCATCAGGGAACCATAATCGAGAAAAGCTCCCGGCTGGCGACTCAGGGAATCAAGACCTCCAAAGGTGGTTTCTCCTATAGCTACCTGGTATTCATTCATAAACTGAACAACCGAGTAAGTATGAGATACTTCAGGAATCGAGCCCAATAATTTTCCGTTTTCATAATGATAAACTTCGCACATATCACCGGGTTTATGATCGGCTGCCGGATAAAAAGCCAAAGCTCCATACCGTGTGTGGGAATCGGCAGCATACGTGATCATAACAGAACGATCGCTGCTGGCACCTTTGGTTACTATAAAATTGGTACAGGCTAATGCTCCGGTAAAACCAATTAGGCTATTGATAATAATTGTGATTTGAATAATACGAGTCAGCATAAAATTATTTTTGAGGTAAAAGTAGGAGAAAAAGTTGAAATGATAGTATTACACGGAAACGATTGAAAAATTGTAATTTATCCATCAAAATTTTGAGTTTTGAGTTTACATTTACCCCGAACCCAGGCAGGGGCTTATTGCAGACGAACAATTCTCCTAAGTCCTGAATTTTCGCTCATCTTCAACTATCTTTTTCACTAAACCCGAAAACGCTTACCTTTACTACCCAAAAAATAACAGCAAATGCGAATAGAATACGAAATAAAATTAGGATTTAAAGATGTGATGTTCAGGCCCAAACGTTCAACCCTGAGTAGCAGATCACAGGTAAAACTGGAACGTACCTTCAGAATGATGCATACTCACACCGAGTGGAGTGGAATCCCGATAATGGCTGCTAATATGGATACGGTAGGCACTTTTGAAATGGCATTGGCACTCTTTCATAAAAAATTATTCACAGCTATTCATAAACACTATTCAGTGGCTGAGTGGACTGATTTTATGATAAAGGCACCCAAGGGAATTGAAAACCATATTGCATTAAGTACCGGCACAGCCTCGCAGGATTTAGAAAAAATAACTCAGGTTGTAAGTGCCAATCCTCAGCTTCGGTTTATTTGTATTGATGTTGCCAATGGGTATTCCGAACATTTTGTTGCTTTTGTAAAGAAGACAAGGGCGAAATTTCACGATAAAGTAATTATTGCAGGAAACGTTGTTACCGGCGAAATGGTTGAAGAACTTTTATTGGCAGGAGCAGATATTATTAAAGTAGGAATTGGTCCCGGATCGGTTTGCACTACCCGTGTGAAAACAGGTGTCGGCTATCCGCAACTCTCAGCCATTATCGAATGTGCCGACGCGGCTCACGGTCTTGGCGGCCAGATTATCAGCGATGGCGGATGCTCTACTCCCGGCGATGTAGCAAAAGCATTTGGTGCCGGTGCCGACTTTGTAATGCTTGGCGGCATGCTGGCCGGGCACGACGAAAGCGGCGGTGACCTGATTGAGAAAAATGGCAAAAAAGTAAAACAGTTTTATGGAATGAGTTCTACCACTGCTATGGATAAACATGCCGGTGGTGTAGCTGATTATAGAGCCAGCGAAGGCAAAACTGTCGAAGTTCCTTACCGTGGACTAGTTGAAAATACAGTGCTCGATATATTGGGAGGTGTTCGCAGTACATGTACTTATGTTGGGGCATCTCACTTGAAAGAACTGACAAAAAGGACTACTTTTATCCGGGTTGCAGAACAGGAAAACCGGGTTTATACGGAGGAGAATAATAGTTAATCGTTAATAGAAAAAAGAAAAAAGTGAAACAGGAGAAAATCCCTGAGGCTGAAAAGCTACAGGGATTTCATATGTTAGTCATTTATAATATTAGGGCACAGGTGGTGAAATGCTCGTTTAAGGGGATGATTTCAAAATTGTTATATAAACCAATGCATGAGTAATACGAAACCTATCAGGGAATATGTAGAGGAAGCCCTTCAATCGAACCGGCTAGCTGTTCTGGCAACAGTTGGCGATGGACAGCCACATGCAAGCCTGATCGCCATTACACCTTTTGAGGGTTTCCGGCAACTGATATTTGCAACCTATCGCAATACACGTAAGTTCCGCAACCTGTTGCTTAATGGCAAGGTTGCAGTACTTATTGAAGGTGCAAATGAAGAAAAATCTGGTATTCAGAACGGGTTCGTGATAACAGCGTATGGCGTTGCTGAGGAAATTAACCTGGCAGCAAATGATAAAGCTTTGCAGGCTCATCTTCTTAAATATCCTGAACTGCTAAGTTTCACTAATGAATCGGATTGTGCACTCATTATGGTTAATGTTGAAAACTACCAGGTCGTGCAGGGAATTGATAATGTAGCGTGGTGTTCGGCAGATGATTTGGATAAAACATAAAATGCCCCAAGGTTATTTAAATTTTAGTCATTGTCTATTTACCTTTTAGTGCTGGCCAAAATGAAATGGAGTAGATTTCGTTGTCGTTTTTTAGTATTTAGAAAGCTTTCTGATACGCTGAAAATGTGCTATTTCTGATATTATGTGTCGTGGTATGGCTACGGAAATAATTTGTTTTCTTTAATTTGCAACTATCACATATTTAGCTATTTAAATTCAATATTGCCCTTACTTATTATATTTTAGTTTTCCTAAATTAACAATTTACGACGCGTGGAATTTTAGTGAAATAAAAGTTAAAGAAGTAAATAAGCCATAATTATCTTGGCAAATTTCATTTTAAGTTGTAATTTGCATATTATAAAGAATGACTAATCAATGAGTTAATAATTACCTCATGACTGTCAGAACCAATGATGAACAGGCTTTTTTAAACCGTTTAACTGAGATTACGGAAGCCAACCTGACCAATGATCAGTTTGGAGTTAACAAACTTGCCAGGGAATTGGGAATGAGCAGGTCTTATGTTCATCGCCGTTTAAAATCCATAACCAATCAGTCAATCAGCCAATTTATCTGTTCAGTGCGCTTGAATGAAGCCATGAAAATGCTTGAACAAAATGAAGCATCGTCTGCTGAAATTGCTTACAAAGTAGGTTTCAGCAGTCCTGCCTATTTTAATCACTGTTTTCACGAACATTTTGGGTTTACTCCGGGAGAAGCAAAAAAACAAAATCTTGCTGACTTCAATTCTGAAAAAGACACTGAACTCCAGGTAAAAGAGGGAAAGAAGCTGCGAATTATCCGATTTAAAAAACTGATTTTTGCTTTCACTGGTGGGGTTTTAGCGCTATTAGTTTTTTACCTTATTTATAATTCTTTTTATAGTAAATCCTTGTTCTGGAAAGCAAAATCTCAGGCTGAAAAATCGATAATCGTTTTACCTTTTAAAAATCTCAGCACCGAATTAAACAACCAATACTTTGCCGACGGAATTTCAGAAGATATTCTGAATCACTTAACCAAAATAACAGATTTTAAAGTTGTGTCCCGAACTTCTGCCGAACAGTTTCGTGAAAGTTTGCTTTCATCAACCGAAATTGCCAAAAAGATGAAAGTCAACTATATCCTGGAAGGAAGTGTAAGACGGCAGGGCGAAAATGTTCGCATTAGTGTACAACTTATTGATGCCCGGCGCGACCAACATCTTTGGTCGGAGAATTATGACCGGCAAGTGGCAGATATTTTTGTAATTCAAAGCGATATTGCTAAAAGTGTAGCCGACAAACTCCGGTCAATTTTATCGCCTGAAGAAATAAAGCAGATTGAAAAGCAACCCACAAGAAATGCGGTAGCTTATGATTATTATTTGATGGGGCGTTACTTCTGGAATAACAGAATCCAGTCATCGCTTGAGAAAAGTGCTAAATATTTTGAAAAAGCCATTGAAATAGATTCTAATTACGCACTTGCGTATGCCGGCCTGGCAGATACTTATTATGCCCGGGCTTTTTGGGGATGGATTCCGAGGGAAGCCGGATATGAAAAAGCCCGCAAAATGGCAGAACTTGCTTTGCAAATGGATTCTAACCTGCCGGAAGCATATGCCGTACTGGGGATTGTTAGTTATTTTGGCTATTGGGAATGGGAGGAAGCCAGAAAACTGTTCGAACAGGCATTGAAAATTGATTCCAATTGTATGGTTGCCCATCTCTATTATTCCAGTTTACTTGATATTCTCGGGGAACCGGAGAAAGCCCGAAAACATATAAACCGGGCTATTGAACTTGAACCTTTTTTTTCTTTACCATTTCACATGAGTGGAATATATTATTACAATGAAAAAAATTATACGGAATCGGCAAATGCATTTCAAAGGAGCATTGAACTGGAACCGGATAACTTGCTTTCTTATAAAAGTCTTTTCTTCACTTTATTAAAAATTGGTAATGATGAGTTGACGACTCAGAATCTTCAGAAGATCTGTGCCCTTGATCCAAAATATAAAATATATCAGAACGATTTTATAGAAGTTTATAATACTACAGGGATAAATGGTCTGCTAAAATTGCTTTTGAAAGTGAACCTGAAAGACGCTGAAAAAGAACCGGGTAAAATAGCCAGATTATATATGGCACTTGGCATGACTAATAAAGCATTGTTTTTTCTTGAAAAGGCATTTCAGCAAGGTCTTACTGATATTCCCCGTTCGGTTGCACGAAACCCTGATTTTGACATCCTTCGCGATCGATCCACGCTTTCTGCATTAATTGTCCTATGAGGTCGCTCCTGATCTCAACAAACACAATATGTATCCCTGAAAAATTACATGTTATAAAAAACAGTATAACATTCTTCTTAAATCCTTCAACATAGTTTATACTCCTGCAACATAGTTGAAACAATTATTAAAAAATTGAAAGTTTCAGCAACATAGTTGCTATGTACCTCCTTCTGATTTTCCTGAAATTTGGTTTGGATTAAATTATTTCTAAAACATATGTTAAACCAAAAACCAAATGTTATGAAAACATTTTTTAGAACAGTCATTCTGATGGCAATGATCAGCCTTGTCGCAAGTTGCGAAAAACTCCCTTACTTAACACATAACTTCTCATCTGAAGGTAACCATAAAAAGCATTACGTTACGGTTCCTTTTAAAGCAGAATTTGTTGGCACATACATGCCGACAACCGGCGTTGATGTAGACATGTGCGGAGATTATCCTATGATTCGTGTATATAATGAAGGTAGTGGAACAGGGACCCATCTTGGCAAGTTTACTCATTACTTTGATTTCTGTGTTAATAATGAAACGGGTGAATATCCCTTTGGACATATAGAAGCGTATTTTGTTGCTGCCAATGGCGACAAACTATTTGTTTCGGTTGCAGGGCAAGTTATTAATGGAAGATTGGATTATCATCCCGAAGATGTGAATTCCTATTTTATAGATCCTTTTGAAATATTAGGAGGTACCGGAAGATTTGAAGGAGCAACCGGCGGCGGATGGACAGATGATTATAACAGAGATTCTTATCCGGCTAACTCATTTCATAACTGGACCGGAACCATTACTATGTTAAAAGGGAAAAAGAATTAGACCAAAATAATTAGTGAAGAGAAAAAGCACTACGCAATTTAAAACGCTAATATAAAAATGCATTCCGCCTTTTCATATTGCAAAACTGTAGTAGGAACAAATTCTATTGATTTAATCCAGGTTCCAAAAATCACAACAGTTTTCCCCTTCATCATTAAGTTAATAATGGTGGAGGGGTTTTTAATTGTCAAAGCTAACATATCCAATAAACAGGAAATCGCCACTTTTACACTCCCTTTCAAAAAACAAAACGAAAGTTCCGATTAAGTAAAGTTGCCTGAAAGTGAACCGTTAATAGTTAAAAAATCCCTGCGGCTAAAAGGTGGCCGTGATTTTTTATTGGCGTTAGTTTATAAAAATATCAGTTATCCCGAAAAAGAATTAACAATTTCCACTAAAAAAAAATTATTAAATAGTATTTCAGATCAAACAAACCGATCGGTCTGTTTGTTATTATGTTTCGAATATTTGATGCATGAATCAAAAACATGATAAGGAAAAAGTTGTGCAAACCGGAGTTAATCTGTTTTGTTCTAAGGGCTACAATAATGTTGGCTTAGACGAAATATGCAAATCAACCGGAATGACAAAAGGTGCATTCTATAATGCATTCGAAAGCAAAGAAAACTTTCTTCTGGAAACCTTGAAAAGCTTTGACAGGTCAAATACAGAAAGGATAAACAACGTATTGGCTAATGAAGGAAAAGTTAAAGCCATTGAAAAATTAAAACAATTTTACTCTGATATGCTTCAATATCAACCTGAAGTAAATTACATGGGCTGCATGGTTAATAATATGATGTCGGAATTAGGCGCACTGAATAAAAAAGTAGGAAACATAACGTCTAAAGGGTTTGAAAATATTATCAATGCGGTTGAGCCGTCAGTTAAACAAGCTCAGGCAGAAGGAGATATTAATACTGATTTTGATTCAAAGGAAATTGCAACTCTGCTTCACACTACCTTTTACGGAGTATTAACCCGTGCGAAAAGTCTTGGTAACATTGACAAAGGCATGGAAACAATGAACTTATTATTTATAAATCTTGAACCTAAATAAAATGAGGAAAACAACAACTTTTAAAAGAGCAATTGAAATAAATGCACCAAAAGAGAAAGTCTGGAAGGCGCTGGCTGATTTCGGAAACATTTGTCATGGCCACCCGGCAGTTGACACATCGCATATAACTTCCAAACAAAAAGAAGGTATCGGGGCAACCCGCCATTGCGATTTCAATATGATGGGAGCCACTGCCGAAGAAAGAGTAGTAGACTGGAACGAAGGTAAAAATGTAAAAATTGAAGTATACGAGTTAAAGAAAATGCC
Source organism: uncultured Bacteroidales bacterium (assembly GCA_963802185.1). Classification (GTDB taxonomy): domain Bacteria; phylum Bacteroidota; class Bacteroidia; order Bacteroidales; family UBA4417; genus UBA4417. Next base: position 258,650 of record CAWDHU010000026.1, on the reverse strand, counting down.
AGGTATAAAAACCACATCTCTTGACCTTGAAATTCAGGCAAAAGGAGAAAACACCCTGCTGACCGCGACAATGGAATATACCATGAAAAATTTCATCTTCGATATCATGAATGGATTGATGATGAAAGGAATGAATGCCAAATTGCTCGAAGGAATAGTCGCCGGGCATAAAAACTATATTGAAACAGGAAAAACGGTAAATAAAAATACGACACTCCAATTAGACAAAGTAATCAAATTAAACTAAGAGTTATGACTGAGAAAAAAACGTTCTTAATTGTAAATGCGATTCCTAATATGGACGATGTAGCTAGTTTTCAATCTTATCTTTCTCAAATCGTAACCATTTTCAATCAATTTGGTGCAGCCAATATGCAAAGATTTAAAACTACAGAACAAATTATGGGTCATGGTGGTATAAAAGCTATTGCTGTTTTTGAGTTTCCCAGCGCACAGGCGATTAAAGATATGTTCGCAAGCAAAGACTTTAATGCCCTTGACGACTTGCGTAAAAAAGCCTACAAACAGGAAGTGGATTTAATGATTTGTGAAACTCTGTAGAACATGGCCAGAGTTCAATGATTTGACAACTCCTCCCACAATCCTGAAATCTGCTATGATTTGCCGGGAACGAAAGAGTGGCAAAGCAAAAAGTTAAATTGATATGAGAAATATCCCTGCGACTGAAAGGTAGCAGGGATTTTTGTTTGAAAAAGAACGTATTAAAAGCGAAATACTGATTTATATTTATCCTAGATTGTAAACAATAGTTAACATTAGCAGTTTTTATTCTTCATTCCTAAACCTTCATAGCACATTTTGTCAATTTGATTACTTATTGATTAATTATTCCCTTTTTAATACATTTGTGTAGGAACGATGCATATTCCAAATACGCTAAATCATTTTATACCGACTTAAACAAATTTACATTTTTACAAAAGTATATATAAATTCAGCCAAAGAAAACCCGTTTAAAGACACCCCGATGAAAGCAATTGTATATACAAAATATGGCCCTCCTGAAGTTGTTCAGCTTCAGGAAGTAGAAAAACCCACGCCCAAAGACAATGAGGTGTTTATAAAAATACATGCGACAACTGTAAACCGCACAGACTGCGGATTTAGAAGTGCCGAGTATTTTGTTTCCAGATTTTTCAGCGGACTACTCAGGCCGAAGAACAAAATTCTTGGAAATGAGTTTGCCGGCGTCATTGAAGCAGTTGGAAAAGACGTTACATTATTTCAAGTTGGCGAAAAAGTATTTGGCTATAACGACACAAAGTTCGGGGCCCATGCCGAGTATATGATAATGGCAGAGAACGAAGCCATAACAACAATGCCAGACAATTTAACTTTCGGGGAGGCTGCGCCCATAACCGAAGGCGGACACTATGCTTTATGCGATATCAGAGCAGCTAAAATTAAAGCCGGGCAAAATGTTATGATTTATGGCGCATCCGGCGGAATTGGATCAGCAGCCGTTCAACTGGCAAAATATTTTGGAGCAAAGGTCACAGCAGTATGCAATACTAAAAATACAGAAATCGTAAAATCATTGGGAGCTGATCTGGTAATTGATTATACCAAACAGGATTATACGAAAACTGACCAAACATTTGACTTTGTGTTTGATGCCGTTGGAAAGAGTTCGTTCGAAAAATGCAAACCAATACTGAACAAAAAAGGCATTTATATTTCCACAGAACTAGGCAAAAACGCAGAAAATATATTTTTAGCTCTTATAACTCCTATATTCGGCAAAAAAAGGGTTTTATTCCCTATTCCGACAATTAGCAAGGAAGATGTCATTTTCCTGAAAGATCTGGCAGAAACCGGCAAGTACAAACCTGTGATTGACAGGCAGTACAGATTAGATCAGATTGTTGAAGCATACAAGTATGTTGAAACCGGACAGAAAACAGGGAATGTGGTAATCACATTATCCTGATTAATTATCAGAAATACCAGCCAATAAATGCAGGTTAAGACATAGATAAGTGACATACTCTGATCCCTGTTGCCCAATATTTTAACCAAAGCCAGAAGGTATTTTCAAAAAATATAATAGGGAATTCTATTACGGCACTTATTAAATTATCTCAATTTTAAAATCCTAACAGAATGTTAAAAAATGTAGTTAGGCTTTATTTCTGGAAACTTTTTCCTAATTCATTGGTTTATTTATACATAGCTTAATAATAAATACGCAGAAAGAACTGCTCCTTCCCCATTAGCTTGTTTTCTCATCTATTTATTTCTCAGAATAGATTTTTAAAATCATAAAAATACTGACCAAATGAAGAGCATAATCATTGATGATGAAAAGCATTGCATTAAAACCTTAACCAATTTACTGGAAACAAATTTCCCGGAAGTAAAAATTCTTGCAACATGTTTTGACTCAACCAAGGCGTATGATTTAATTTTGAAACATAAGCCCGATTTTATTTTTCTCGATATCGAGATGCCCTTTTTAAATGGATTTGATCTTCTGTCAAAATTCGAACAGCTTAATTTTGATGTAATTTTCACTACAGCCTACGGTTCATATGCCATTAAAGCCATTAAATTCAGCGCGCTTGATTACCTTTTAAAACCCATTGACAAAGACGAACTTGCCTTTGCTATTGAGAAGGTAAAAAGCAAATTGGGTTTTATAAGCAAAACACAGATTGATATGGCCAGAACTATACATAACAAGCAACTGCCCGATACTATTGCATTACCTACCATGGATGGATTAACCTTCACTTCAGTAAATGATATTGTTCATTGTACTGCTGATGGAAGTTACACACGTCTGTTTATGCAGGATAAAAGTGAAATACTTCTTTCGAAAACATTAGGAGATGTGGATGAATTGCTGAGTGATTATAATTTCTTTCGTATTCATCATTCTTCTCTGATCAACTTGAAAGAAGTTAAAAAATATATTCGGGGCGAAGGTGGTGAAGTTGTGATGAGCAATGGTAAAAACCTGATGGTAGCCCGCACCCGCAAAACTGATTTTCTTAACACATTTACCCGGTTTTAACAATTTCTTTATCGAAGCTTTCTTTTCTCCAACTGCTGGCTAAAACCTACCGGTTATTAATTTATTACTACCTGCCGCTATTTCTTACTTTCCTTGGAGCAGTCAAACCATACTTTTGATTTGAATTGAATTTGAGAAGAATTTCCGGGTTTGATTGCTTATGAAAACCGGATAAATAATTCAAATTGAAATTTTTAAAATGATTAATAATATTATCCCTTGCAACATTCGCTCAAAATTTATGAATAAGGATATAGGAAAAAGTTTGTTTATAATACTCCTGATTATTTTGTTCAGCGGAAATACATTTGCGCAAACTGACGAAGGAAATAAACTCCGGATGCAGATTTCGAAAGAAAGAAATCCTTCTTCTAAAGTTGATCAACTGATCAGATTGGCATTTTTCTATCCTGAGAGTGACACGGAAACTGTAAAATATTTAAAAGAGGCTTATGATATCTCGAAGAAAATTGAATATCGAAAAGGATTGGCTGTCGGCCAATACTATGAAGTGCTTGAGCTTTCGCACCAGGGCATGTACAATGAAGCAATAGAGAAATGCAAACAATGCATTAATGCAATGGATTCATTGCAAATTGTTCAGTATTTATATTCGTTTCCGCTTTCAAACATCCGTGAATTATACAATTTAGCTGGTAAGCAACAAGAAAAACTGGAGTTTTATAACGAAAAAATTGCTCACTATAAACAATACGGACCCTTTGAAAACCTTGGAAATTGTTACCATGGTATTGCCGGATATTATCATCATTATAACAACCATGCAAAAGCTATTGAATATTATATGCGTGCCTGGGATGTTTATAAAACATTCGATCCGGCCGCTTGCGCCAATGAAAAACAGAATATTGGCTCAGAATATCTGGCATGGGGAAACCTGGGCAAAGCAGAAGAATACCTGAAATCAGCTTTACAGGATCAGATCAAATTGAATAAAGGCCCGAATTGTTTTTTTTGCATTCAACAATTAGGGGACCTTTATTATACCAGGCATGATTACAAAGAGGCACTTAAATATTACAACCAAGGTAGGGTATACAATTCAGTACCTGAATTTAAAGCAATTAGCCTTGTAAGTTATGCCGCGGTGTACCTGAAACTGAATTTGATTGACAGCGCCCGGATGTATCTTGACAGCGCTGACAAATTCAGGCATCAGGAAAACCTGGGAATCTACTACACAAACGGAACTGTTGAGATCGATTACAACTTTTATAAATATTATGTTGCCGCAGGAAACCAAAAAAGAGCCCTGCAATCTCTTAAGAAAGCCTATCAGGAAGCAACATCATCGCACTATGTTCCGATTATCCTGAAATATTCCCGTGAACTCTATTCATACCTGATAGAAAGAGGAGACTCACTTCAATCGCTGAAGTACCTTGTTCAGTATCAATTAATACAAGATTCTGTAATTGCAACAAATTCAAGATTCAGAATTGTAAGTTTTGAAACTGATCAGGAGGCACAAAAAAGAGAAAATATGATTGAAAGTCTGGAAACGCAAAAAACTTACCAACGTAACTATTATTTGATAGGAATAGCCTTTTTATTGATGATCAGCTTTGGTGCGTTCAGTCGTTTCAGGTACATTAGAAGAATTGACAAAGAGAAACTTACTGCACAATTTAAAAAGCGACTGGCTCAGGCAAATGCAAAAGCATTGCGTGCGCAAATGAATCCGCATTTTATTTTTAATTGCCTCAACTCCATTAACTGCTTTATTATTGATCAGGAACATCAGGTTGCATCCGAATATCTTATCAAGTTTTCGAGGCTCATACGGCTCATCATGGAAAATTCCAAAAACGAAACAATCCCTATTGAAAAAGAACTGGAAGCATTAAAGTTATATATTATGCTGGAGGATATTCGTTTTGAAAATAAATTTACCTGCGAATATCATATTGACGAATCAATAGATTCCGCAATGACAATGATTCCTCCCATGCTGCTTCAGCCTTTTGTTGAAAACTCCATCTGGCACGGCCTGATGCATAAAAAGTCAGCAGGATCTATAGAAATTATAATAAAAGATTCAGGTTCGAACCTTTTAAAAATTTCAATAATTGATAATGGTATCGGGCGTAAAAAGGCAGCAGAATTAAACAGCAAATCAGGTACACATAAATCATTTGGTATGGAGATCACTTCACACAGGATCGAAATGATGAACAAGCTTAATTTTGCAGGAGCCGGAATGAATATTATTGATTTAAAAGATGATGAGGGAAATGCGTCAGGAACAAGAGTGGATTTGATAATTCCCTATTAGAATAGTGTCAAAATCAGAACGCTGATGTTATCATCATTTTATTGTTAAAGGGTTAAATTTCATCTTCTCGTTTTTCAAGCCGGATCTTCAACTACTAAATAAAATCCTCCGATTATCGGTTAAAAACAACCAACTGCAAATTGCAGCTTTATCTTACAATGACAACTATTTAATTTTATTACTTTAAAACTTATGTGAGATCATGAAATAAGCAGAATAATCAGCCGAAATCAGATTCTCAATAATCTATCAAAAACACTGTTTCATAACAAACAGGAAGTTCTAAAAATTAACCTTTAATCAAAAACTATGAAAACAAATTACTTTATCAAATTAACGTTGATGATGGCCTTTACCCCCATCATTTTTGCCTCATGTTCCAAGACCGATTCAGAGCCGGCAGCTGCATCAGCCAGTACAGTAGTAAATTCCCAGAATGGTGTAATTTTCGATAAAGGTTCAACTGACGCAGGATTCAGGCACATGCAGGTTGTTTTGAATAAACAGAGTTACAATACTATTAATAACAATGGTGAAGTAAAAGCAGATGAAGCAGTAATAAGCGTAGTATTTTATACCAACGCAGATAGACAGGTCCCTTCCGGGGTTTATAACTACTCAGATTCACCGGGTAATGAGGCTTTTGGGAATGCATTGTTGTTTGCGGTAAGTGATAGTTATTCTGCCTCACCACCTATTTCATCAATTGCCAGTGGTAGCATAAAGGTAACAAATGATAATTCACAATATCATTTAACATTTAACTGTGTACTATCAACCGGAGAACTATTTAAAAGTGATTTCCAGGGTGTATTATCATACTTTGATAATTAAAAGCAAAACAACATTTTCAATACCCTTAAAAGGTTGTGTTTTATGATGCAACCTTTTTTTTATGCTTAAAACAGGATAAATCCGGTTGTACATTTTATTTAAATTCCTCAATAAATCATTGAATACAAATACTTTGCGATAATATACTCATTGACTAATTGCAGACTACTGACGAAATTCTACCGGTTATCAATCCATAACCACCAACAGCTAATTCCTGCTTTTCATTTCATTTTTCAGAACATAAATTTGTTTCATCAAAGTCAAATAAGCCTGTTTGTCCTAAAAATGCTTTCCTTATAAAAATCATTTTGAATAACCCTATGCGACATACAGCTTTTTGACAGTAAACCAATAATTCCCAATAATCATTAATCCAATTATTATTCACCAAAAAACCATTAAAACAATGAAAACAAAAATCTTTTTATTTGCAGTTTTATTCTTTGCCATGGCTCAGGTTTGGGCTCAAAGTAACAAAAAAGGTAATGCCAGTAGCAGGATACCCCTTATTGGCGAACAAGCTCCTTCATTTACGGCTGAATCGACAAATGGAACGATTGAGTTCCCGGCCGATTTCGGAAGTAAATGGAAAATTATCTGCAGCCACCCGGCTGACTTCACTCCTGTCTGTACTTCGGAGATAATGGAACTTGCTCTGATGCAGAAAGACTTTAAGGACCTCAATTGCGCTCTCCTGGTTGTTTCAACTGATGATCTTGAAAGGCATAAAGGGTGGGAAAAAGCCATAGAAGATATGGCCACTGACAAGAACAATGAACCAGTAAAAATCAAATTTCCATTGGTTGATGACAGTAAAATGAATATTAGCTGGGAATACGGCATGATTAATCCAACTGTTGATTCAAGGCATGCTGTAAGAGGAGTTTTTATTATTGATCCACAGAATAAAATCCGGTTTATCTCCTTTTACCCAAGTGAAGTAGGAAGGAATATGGAAGAAATTAAAAGGACTGTAATTGCGCTGCAGACGGCGGATAAAAATACCGTATTGATGCCAGTAAACTGGGAACCAGGTGGAGATGTCCTGCTGCCTTATCCTAAATCAGTAGATTACTACACTACACACCAAGGTATTGAAGGTTATATGATATATTCACAGTTAGAAGAAAAAAAATAACTGCACTTAAATAATAAAACGTACCTGAATATAAATTATTTGTATATTTTAAAAACTGTAAGAGAATGCTGAAAAAGCTTTATGCTGAATCAGATTCTTTTACAGTTTTTTTATTTTAGTAAAGAATTACAGGGTAATATTCCAGTTTATCAGGACTAATAATCTGGAGTAGTACAACTTTACTTGCTTGATTGCTATCAGAAATTACAAACTTTATTTCCCCTGAACCTCCACTCACTTTTCGTTCTGCAATAATCCGGCCATCCATTTGAATTACCCGTATATTAACTTCGCTATAAAAAGGTTTTAACGGCTTAATAAACAGTTCATTACCATGAACCACCGTAACAGCGAAATCTTTTTTATTTTCTCTGGTCGGAACTGAATTTACACCAACCGGAATGCCTTCAGTCAGGTCAAATGGCGATTTGCCGGCTGAAGTAAAATAGAGCCAGGAAGTACCATCAAGGCTGTGCCAATCAACCGCCCATATACCTCCCATTCCACCCAGGTTTTCGTTATAATGTGGTACCATGCCATCGGGTTTGATTTGTTTCTGAATTTCTTCAAAAAGCGAAATACTTCCCGGTCCACCCTCAGCAATATAGGAAAGCGTACCCTCTATCCAAACGGCAAGTGGCACAATCCCATCCATTCCAACCATTTCTCCGTTTCCATGCGTGTAAAGCACTTTGCCGGCAAGCGAAAGCGCATCCAGCCCTTTTTGTGTTTCTCCTTTCTGAAAGTTATAATAAGACATCCAGGTATTTGCGAAGAGGACGATACGGTCAGAATAGGTGGCTTCGCGCCAGCACCGCAAATCCGGATCCCAGCCATGCGTACTGATATAGCTATAAAGATTGTCGCCAAGGGTTGTTTCACCTGATTCGTAGAGACTTAGGATAGCGGCCGCATAAGCCTCACAGCTGGCAACTTCATATTTAACGCCTGTCGTTGGATTTATCGTAAAGAATTGTCCATCAGGGAGAATCAGGCCTCGAAGAAAATCTGTTGCCTTCTGGATAGCTGTTATAACGCGCTGATCACCGCTCTTTTTGTAATAAGCCTGAAGTCCTGCAATAATCCATGGGAAATCACCCATCCAAACAGTTCCATCTGCTTCTGTGAGCATTGTTATTGAACCTGTAACTGAATTCCATGCCCGTGGCCAGTAACCTTCGGGCTGCTGGTTTCCGGCGAGAAACAACGCCAGCTTTTCAGCTGCCATCGCCGATGGATTAACAGGCTTACCCTGGTTCCAAACACCATCAAGGCTCAGTGCTTTCAAAGCCAGGCCTTGCCCGTAAAGCCAGGAACTGTTATCCTGGGTCCAGGTGGTTAAAAGCCCGGTAGATGTCTGTCGGTTTATAATCGCATTGATTGCATTTTGTTTAATCGTTACAAAATCATCTGGATTTATAAATTCCCTTGAGGTCGCACGCTCCCAATCGGACATCTTTGTACCAACCAGGTTGAATATACTTAACGAACCCTGATCGGTATTAGTGTATTGAGCCGAAGCCTCCGCATATACAGCAAGTGAAATAACTTTCACATTGCTCCAATCCATAGAGGCAGAATTTGAAAATTGTTTTCTGGCAGCCGAAATTCTCTCAGCCCACCTGTTAAGTCCTGCCAGGCCATCCCAGCGAACCACGGCCTGGTGCGCACCATCTTCGAATTTAAGTTCAAAGCCGACATACCCGTTGTTTGGTATTCCTTTCAGATCGAAAGCGAAGATATCATAATTTGCCAATGAAATAGCCTGGGAAAAATACAGGTAACACTGCGCCCATTTGCCCCGGTTACCCGAACCAAACGTCCAGTTTAACACCAGGGTATCACCATTGGCAGTAACTATACTTTTATCACCCAGTCCGGCTTCAGGAACATTTGTAGTCCAGTTTGCAGGATTCAAAAAGGTGGTTTTAGGCACCAGTTCTGTTCCGCTCCAGTCAAAATTATAGGTTTGGGCAGATAGAAGGATCGGAAAAACAAGAAGAGAAAGAAAAAAAATCTGAATCCGTCTATTTAAGTATAAAATGGGTTTCATAACGAAGGGAGGGTTAAAGAAATAGATTGTACTCTGTTCAAATACTACAGTAAAGATAAGGTAGATAAGGAAAAAACTAAATTATATATATGATCTGGTTTATTACTTTAACCAAATTGAGATATCAATAGTACTGATTCATAAATTTAAGAAATTAATATGAACACATATGTGTTCATATCATTCAGATTTTCAACGTATCAAATTGAATTTATTGACATACATTAGATGCAATCTCCTGCAGATAATGAAACAAACATTGAGGAACCAGGACATTTTAAAAAATGCAGGAACACCTTATTTTCGGTACTGCTTCCTTAAAAAGCTTCATTGAAAATAAAAATTGCATGGACAAATAAAACTCTCGTAAAAAAAAGAAAAACTTATGTCACGCAAAAACTTAAAAATGTACGCAGCATTTTTACTATGCATTTCAATTCCGGCACTACATGCACAAGAAGCAATACCGGCTTCAGGAGGTAACGCATCGGGTAGCGGAGGAACTGTAAGTTTTACGGTAGGACAGGTTGTTTACACGACCAGCACCGCAGCAAATGGATCAGCAGCACACGGAGTTCAACAGCCTTACGAAATTTCAGTTGTAACAGGTTTTGAACCTGCCAATGGAATTAAACTGCAACTTTCGGTATATCCCAACCCGACAATCGATCTGCTAAATCTGGAAATTGAAGCTTCTACATCGTTTAATTTCCAATACTTAAGCTACCAGCTTTTTGATGCTAACGGAAAAGCATTGGTATATCGTGAAATTACGGATGTGATGACTTCAATCAAAATGTCAGGTTTGCCAATGGCTACATATTACCTTAAAGTCAGCGAGAACAATATTGTAGTAAAAACTTTCAAGATCATCAAGAATTAATCTTCAGGCTTCCTCATTAAATATATCCAGGGAAAATACTCTTCAAATTATAAATCATACTTTTTCTCCTTCCAAAAATAACAACAACATGAAAAAGCTTTTGACACTTTTAGTTACCCTGCTTGTAACAGTAACGATATGGGCGCAGAGCCCACAGAAAATGAGCTACCAGGCTGTTATCAGGAACAGTTCTAACGCTTTGGTTATCAATACGCCGGTTGGTATGAAAATCAGCATTTTACAGGGTACTGCGAGTGGCACGGTTGTGTATTCCGAAATTCAGACTCCAACTACCAATGCAAATGGATTAATTACTATTGAAATAGGAGGAGGCACCGGTTTTGATGCAATTGACTGGGCGGACGGACCATTTTTTATTATGACTGAAACTGATCCAACAGGCGGTACAGATTATACCATAACCGGTACTAGCCAGCTATTGAGCGTACCTTATTCATTACATTCAAAAACAGCAGAAAGCATTACCGGAGGCATAAGTGAAACGGATCCAGTTTTTGTTGCTTCCCCAGCCAACGCCATTTCTACAGGCAACATTGCCAATTGGAATACAGCATACAGTTGGGGAAACCATGCTACTGAAGGCTATCTAAAAAGCTTTACTGAAACGGATCCTGTATGGACTGCAGCAAGCGCTAACTATTACACCAAAACAAACTTGCAGACAAGCGGTGCATCGCAACTGCATTTCAACAACATAACCAACAAACCTACCTCAGTAGCCGGTTATGGAATCCTGGATGCTATGACAACATCTCATGCAGCCAATGCAATCACGTCAACAACCATAACCAACTGGAACGCTGCTTATGGTTGGGGAAACCATGCAGGTTTGTACCGTCCAATCACTTATGTGCCGGCATGGAGCGAAATCACTTCAAATCCATTTGTATTTACTGCGGTAGCTAACAATCAATTGGTAAAATACAATTCAACCTCAGGAAAATGGGAAAACTGGACCGCTAACTTTCTTACCAGTTTTACTGAAACGGATCCGGTATGGACAGCCGCAAGTGCAAATTATTATACGAGAACAAATATGCAGACAAGCGGCGCATCGCAACTGCATTTCAATAACCTAACCAACAAACCCACTTCTGTTGCAGGTTATGGAATCCTGGATGCTATGACAACTGCACACGCTGCCAATGCAATCACTTCAGCAAACATTACCAACTGGAACAATGCCTATGGTTGGGGAAACCATGCAGGTTTGTACCGTCCAATCAGTTATGTGCCAGCTTGGATCGAGATAACCTCAAATCCATTCGTTTTTACCTCAGTAGCTAATAACCAATTGGTGAAATTCAATTCAACCTCAGGGAAATGGGAAAACTGGACCGCTAATTTTCTGACAAGTTTTACTGAAACCGACCCGATTTTTACAGTTTCCCCAGCTAAAGCTATAACTAATCCTGAAATTGCTAACTGGAATACAGCATACAGTTGGGGGAATCATGCGAGTGCAGGTTATTTAACCAGCTACACTGAAACAGATCCGAAAATTGGTACGAACACAGCTGGATTTTCACCAAAATGGGATGGTTCAGCTTTGGTTACAGGAGCTATCTACCAGGATGGATCAGGAAAAGTCGGCATTGGGACACAAACTCCTGCCGCCGCTTTAGATATTTCATCAACAACAAGTGGAATATTAATGCCACGCATGACTACTGCTGAAAGGGACTTAATTAGTAATCCTTCCTTAGGCCTGCAGATATATAATCTTACCACAAACTGCTTTAATGTATGGAGTGGAACTTCATGGGGACAAATCTGCCCTGACTGTGGTTTTATGCCTGTGGCAGGTAATAATGGCCCAATATGCGCCGGGTTAACCCTGAATCTGACAGCAGTAACAATAACAGGGGCAACTTATAGCTGGACCGGCCCCAACGGATTCATCTCAACGGCGCAGAACCCAAGTATCACAAATGCCACAACAGCTGCCAGTGGTGCATATTATGTTACAGCGAGCAAAAATGGATGTACTTCATTACCAAGTACAACGGTAACAACAGTGAATCCATCTCTTGGGGCGACGTCTGCTTCCTACAATTCCCCTGTTTGTGTCAATACCACCATGAATTTAACGGCAACCACTATTCCGGGAGCAAGTTATACCTGGAGCGGGCCAGGCGGTTATTTTTCAAACATCCAGAATCCTTCGATACCCAATGTACAACTGTCGAATGCCGGAACCTATAACGTAGTAGCCACACAGGGTGGCTGTACTTCTTCAACTTCCGTTGTTGTTACTGTAAAACCTGTTCCTTCACAACCCGGTGTGATAACCGGCACTTTCACTTTACTTCCGCCGCAGGCAGGGCTTGCATTTTCAATTAGCCCGGTTGCTGGCGCAGCATCCTATACATGGACTTATTCCGGCACAGGGGCAACCATTACAGGGCAAGGTTCAAATATCATTACGATTGACTTTGCCTGTGGTGCCACAAGCGGGAGTATTTCGGTTACTGCCAATAATGATTGCGGAGGATCAAGCACTGCCCAATCGCAGGTGGTTTCCATCTCTAACCTTGCTCAACCAGGCGCTATCACCGGAACCAGTCCTATTGTTCCTCCTCAGTCTAACATAACTTTTTCAACTACGGCTGTTACCGGAGCCACATCCTATACATGGACAGTTCCTGCGACTCTTGGTACAATTGCTTCGGGTCAGGGAACCACATCAATAACAGTCAATTTTTCATGTGGAGCCTCATCTGGCTTAATTAGTGTCGTAGCCAATAATTCCTGTGGTTCAAGTATCACAAGAACCACAACTGTCAATATTGCAGCACTCGGAACACCGGGAACAATTAGTGGTTTAACCAATATTACTTATCCTCAAACCAATGTATCATACTCTATTGCTGCTGTTCCTGGTGCAACATCCTACACCTGGACTGTACCTTCAGGAGCAAGCATCGCATTGGGCCAGGGCTCCAATTCCATTCAGGTTAATTATGCATGTGGTACTTCATCCGGTAACCTGGGAGTTACTGCCTCAAATTCTTGCGGGTCGAGTGGGACAAACAGTGTTTCAATCACAGTCGCCACCAGTACTCCGGCTATGCCCGGCGCTATCTCCGGCACAAATAATCTACCAGCAGGAGTCTCTGGAATGACATATTCTATTTCTCCTGTCTCCGGAGCAACGTCCTATACATGGACCGTTCCTTCAGGAGCTTCCATCATTTCTGGACAAGGCTCTTCTTCAATTATAGTTAATTATTCATGCGCTGCCGTTTCGGGAAATATTGGCGTTACTTCCACCAACGATTGCGGAACAAGCGGTATGCGAACAATGGCAGTTACTGTAAATTCATCACCAGCGCAACCTGGAGCGATTACCGGAACAAGTTCAGTTTCGTCAGGTGGCTCAGGGATTACTTATTCAATTTCTACGGTCACAGGCGCCACTTCATACACATGGGCTTATACAGGCACCGGTGCAACCATCACAGCGGGACAGGGTACAACTTCAATTATGGTTGATTACTCTTGTGCTTCTACTAATGGTAATATCACAGTTAATTCAAGCAACGCGTGCAGCATTCCAAGTTCCAACTCAACAATGGCAGTTACCATCACAGGAACTGTTGCTACTCCGGGAGTGATCACTGGACCTACAGCGCCACTTGTCGGGCAAAATTCAACGCCTTACTCTGTTGCGCCTGTTCCGGGAGCTACTGTATACACCTGGTCTGTTCCATCAGGAGCATCCATTGCTTCAGGTCAGGGAACAAATTCGATCCTGGTTAATTTTGGATGTAGTGCGGTTAGTGGTAACATCAGTGTGGCTGCAAGTAACTCTTGTATTGGAGCTGGTGGTCCCCGCACTTTGGCAATTGTTCCCGGTTCAACAGTGCCTGCATCGGGAGTTATTACCGGGATTACATCTGTAGCACAAGGCAGAACAGGAGTAACCTATATCGTTGCTCCTGTCACAGGTGCTTCTTCTTATACCTGGTCATACACCGGAACTGGTGCGACTTTCACTTCCGGACAGGGATCGACATCGGTTACTGTAGATTATGCTTGTACTGCTACCAGTGGAAACATAAGTGTTACCGCTTCAAATACCTGTATAGGACCAGGCACTGCCAGCAACCTTGCTGTTACAGTAAATGCACTGGCTACCCCTGGAACTATTTCCGGATTAACTTCAGTGCCACAGGGCAGTACAGGAATCAACTACACGATTTCAGCTGTTCCCGGAGCTACATCTTACAACTGGATTGTACCTGTTGGTGCAACCGTAGTTTATGGACAAGGAAGCGCTTCTGTTTGGGTTGATTACGGGTGCACTGTCGGAAGTGGAAACATTTTAGTTACTGCCGCCAATGCATGCGGTTCAAGTGGAGGAAGTAGTTTAAACATTACCATAAGCTCTAATTTACCGGCAACCCCGGGAGGAATTACAACTCTTCCAACAACAAGTATTCCCAAAGGAACAGCCAATGTTATTCATTCAATTGCAACTGTTACCGGGGCCGCATCTTATACATGGACTGTTCCTGCAGGTGCTACCATAACTTCAGGACAAGGTACTTCCATAATCATGGTTGATTATTCATGCGCTGCTGTATCAGGAAATGTATCGGTTGTTGCCAACAATGCCTGCGGATCCAGCGCTGCCAGCACAACCGCAATGAATCTCATGGCATCTCCTTCCCAACCAGGTGGAATAACCGGAACTGCATCTGTACCCAAAGGAAGTTCAGGATTTACCTACTCGATTACTCCTGTGAGTGGTGCAACCCTTTACACATGGACAGTTCCTGCCGGTGCTTACATCACATCCGGACAGGGCACACCTTCTATTGTGGTTGATTATTCCTGCACTGCCACTTCAGGAAATATTTCTGTTAATGCCAGCAATGCATGTGGTTCAGCCAGTGCTAACAGGACACTTGCAATAACAACAACATCATCGTTAGCTTCTCTGGGAGTAATTACCGGAACCACATCACCTTTGCTTGGACAAGCAGGAACTCCATACTCAGTTATACCAATAACTGGAGCTGCAACTTATTCCTGGTCTGTTCCAGGCGGAGCAACTGTTTCAAGCGGACAGGGAACACCTTCCATTGGCGTTGATTTTTCATGCGCTTCTGTTAATGGCACCGTAATAGTATCTGCCAGCAATGGATGTGTGAGCACATCTCCTGTAAGTTTATCCTTTGCACTCAGCTCTGTTGCTTTAACACAGCCCGCTGCTATTACCGGATTATCGTCAGTTCCGCGAGGCACCACTTCGGTGAATTATAGCATTACAGCCGTTACCGGTGCTACATCCTACATCTGGACAGCACCTGCCAATAGCGTAATTATATCCGGACAGGGAACAACATCCATTTCGGTGGACTTTTCCAGCTGCAGTGCCGTTAGCGGAAACATCGGAGTTACTGCCAGCAACGGTTGTGTCGCTAATAGTGCGGAAAGAACATTAGCAGTTACTGTCACGACAGTTGCACTTCCCACACCGGGAGTCATCACCGGAACACAAAATCCTGTATTTGGTCAGAATGGAGTTACTTACTCCATTGTTGCCGTTTCGGGAGCTAACACCTACACATGGTCTTATTCAGGCACAGGTGTTAATGTTACTTCAGGCCAGGGAACTACTTCCATTACCGTTGACTATTCCTGTGCTGCTACCAATGGAAATGTTAGTGTAACTGCAAGCAATGGCTGTGTAGCTACAAGTCCGGCGAGGACGCTGGCTATTACTTTAACAGGATCATTATCCACACCGGGTGCAATATCGGGAAATCAGACACCTACCTTTGGACAGACGGGTGTTGCTTATTCTGTTGCTGCTGTATCTGGTGCTACAACTTACACCTGGACTTCATCAACCGGAGCTACTATTGCATCAGGTCAGGGAACCACTTCAATAAAAATTGATTTTTCATGTACTGCACAGGTTAATGGAACTGTTAGTGTAGTAGCAAGTAATTCGTGCAGCGAAACCAGTTCACCATCAGCTTTATCCTATGTGATGGGTGGTTCATTGGTAACACCGGGAACCATTTCAGGGCTTACTTCTGTTCCTAAAGGAACCAGTAATGTTGCATATTCTGTTTCTGCTCTGAATGGCGCTACTTCATACACATGGTCAGTGCCGGTGGGTTGCACCATTCTTTCAGGACAGGGAACCAATTCAATATTGGTTGATTATAGCTGCACGGCAACAAGCGGAAACGTTTCTGTAAATGCTACTAACGGATGTACAACTACACCTTCCAGTACACTGGCAATTACCGTAGGCACTACATTGGCGACTCCGGGGGCTATTGCCGGTTCGACAACTCCGGTTGTGGGCTCAGTTGTTAATTATACCCTTATTCCGGTTGTTGGCGCAACTTCCTATAATTGGACAGCACCAACGGGCGCAACAATAGTAACAGGAGCAGGAACCAACTCAGTAAATTATAGTTTTGATTGCGGTGCAGCAAATGGAAATATTAGCGTTACAGTAAACAATTCATGTATAACAGCTGGTTCAGCAAATACATTTGCGATAACTCCCGTTTCAGCTACATCGATTGGAACACTGGGAGCCATTACAGAAACTGTTTTTGCTGCGAACACGATGAGTTACACGGTAGCTTCTGTTGGACAAGCCACATATACATGGAATGTACCATCTGGGATGACCATCATAACTGGACAGGGCTCAACTCAGATCACAGTTAATTTTTCCGGATCTGTAAATGGCACCGTTGGCTGTACAGCTAGCAACGGCTGTGTAAGCCAGAACAGCAGTTCCTTTCTTACTATAAACCTTTCAGGAACTGTCACATTGAAAGCTACATCCATTGGTACTACTGGAAACATTCAATACTGGACCGTTCCAGCAGGGATATCGCAAATCACAATTGATGCTTATGGTGCACAGGGTGGGAATTACACCGGAAAAGGAGCACGAATGAAAGGTACATTCTCAGTAACACCAGGGCAAACTCTGAAGATCTTGGTTGGACAAAAAGGTCTTGATGCTTCGTATGGTGGTGGTGGTGGTGGCACTTTTGTAACTGACCTTACTAATAATCCTTTAATTGTAGCAGGAGGAGGCTCGGCAAATCCCGCTCTAATAACAAATGATGGAACCACTAATGGAGGTGGTGGTGGCTGTGCCGGTGGCGGCGGTGGCTTTACCGGTAACGGGGGTGATGGAGCAAGTGGTGGTGGAAATAGCTTTGTTAATGGCGGATTTGGTGGAAATGGGAATAATGGCGGTGCAGGTGGATATGGCGGTGGTGGCGGTGGTGAATGCTATTGGTGCTGCACTTATGGAGGTGGCGGTGGCTACAACGGTGGTTCTTTTAACAACGGTGGTGGTTCATATAATGCTGGTACTAACCAGCTCAATACTGCAGGGGCTAATGCCGGCGATGGAAAAGTAAGCATTTCCTGGTAGAACAGATTTTCCTAGAATATACCAGATAAAGAAGTTTTAAAAAAAAGACTGAGAGTTTTTCTCAGTCTTTTTTCTAAAATCGGAAAACTTTGGGAAGTAAAACATGCTATTTTAACTATAGTTATACTGATGGAGCTGTTGTCGGATTCAAAGGTGTAATGAGTATGAAAGCAACAGAAATAGCGCAATAAACCAGCAGTTTGCGGGGAATTTTTTCTTTTAGAACAGAGTAATAGGTAATAGTTGCAGCAATGTAAGATGCCTTAACAGAAGACTTTATTATAAAAATAAAATTACATTTATTTCGCCGCAAAACATAATGAATTAAACACATTGGATTCAGGGCAACTTTTATAAGTTGGCGAGTTACTTTTACCCTTCGATTAAACATTGAGATGGATTTAATTAACCAGTAAGTAAACTTTAATACTTTGTTTTGGTTTATTTATAAAAGAGTTGAGATGCTGAAAAACTGGAAATTTAAAACGGGGATATTTTTAATTATACTTTCCACTTTGCTATTTACATCCTTACTGGCTGTGCCGTTTTTGGATGTTGCGGGTAAAACCAAAATTACAATTACAACCGTGGCTATTGTGCTGGGCGAAATAACTTTCTGGAGTGGAGGTATTTTGCTTGGAAAAGAGCTTTTCAACAAATACAAAGCATACTTTAACCCGATGAATTGGTTTAAAAAGAAAACAGTTCCTGTTAAAGCAGAAAACTCTGAAACAGGCAAAAGCGCAGTAAACTAGTTCTGAGAAAATACCAGGCTTACCATGGCAGCTGAGAAGAAAAACGTTACCAGCAAACCTGACCTTCCACTTATTTCTTTCGCTTCAGCTGCGATTTGGGAAGAATGGCTGGAACAAAACCATACAGTTTCGAAAGGCATCTGGCTCCAGATGTACAAAAAAGGCTCAGGAATTCCTTCAGTTTATTATGCTGAAGCATTGGATGTTGCTTTATGCTATGGCTGGATCGACGGGCAATTGAAGTCGATTGATGAACTTTCGTATATGCAGCGATTTACGCCTCGCCGTCCGAAAAGCCTTTGGTCGAAAAGAAATATTGAGCATATTGCCCGCCTCACAAAAGAAGGGCGTATGAAACCAGCAGGCCTCAAACAGGCAGAAGAAGCAAAAGCTGACGGACGATGGGATGTTGCCTACGATGGCCAGGGAACCATGAACCTGCCTGCTGACTTTATGGAAGAACTTACAAAACACAAAAAAGCATTTGCTTTTTATGAATCCCTGAATAAGGCAAATAAATACGCTATAACCTGGCGCATTCAAACAGCTAAAAGGCCCGAAACCAGGGAGAAGAGAAAGAAAGAGATTCTGGGAATGCTGCTAAGAGAAGAAAAGTTTCATATGTGATCTCACAAGAAGAGATATTTAAATAAACCTCACTATTATTCATCGGGATACATGGATTGGTGTACATTTGAGCTTCTTTAATAGAAAAAATTATGAAAGCCCAAAAGTCAAAGCAAATCCAATTATTAATTTTTATATTTCTATTCAATATCCCATTTTCCTATTCCCAGCAAAAAGATTCCGGATGCCGAGTTCTGCTAAAAGAGATTTCGGGTTCATACAATGGCGACTGTAAAGATGGATTAGCTGATGGAAAAGGAACTGCAATTGGCGAAGACTCTTATACAGGCACTTTTATAAATGGATTGCCCGAAGGAAAAGGTGTTTATAAATACAAAAATGGAAATATGTTTTCCGGCTATTGGAAAAACGGGCTTAAAAATGGCAAAGGAGAATTTAAAAGTATGGTTGATGGAAAAGCCACCATTACTAAAGGATACTGGAAAGACGGAGATTATGTAGGGATAACTGAGCCCGATGATGAATACAGGATTACCAAACTGACTGCTATTGAAAACTATTCTATAAAAAATATTAAAGGTGATCAAAACTTTATTGAAATCTCGTTTGAAAAAGTAATGAAGAAATATATTCCTCGCGATCTGGAGGTTACACTATCATCAGGTTATAAAATTAAGCAAAACCTGAAAATTATAATTCAAAATTATAATTTCCCTGTCAATTGTGATTTGCATTTCACTATCCCGACAACCGGAGGAATAAGACAATGTTACTTTGGATTCACAATATATAAACCTGGGAAATATGAGGTTTTTATCTCTAATAATTAATATCCGGCAATTGTATTTTAATCAGCGAGCCATATTTTCTGGTACAAACTGAGAACATCATAACCTTTAAATCAATTAATGATAAATTAAATATTTTCAAGCATTGTCCGGCATTTTAAGCAAAACTGCACTTCCTTTTGATCAATATCTTCCACATATGTACTCGATCGCATTACACAGGTTGGTGTATGACAATGAATCAGGCCAAATGTATGTCCCAGTTCATGGATAACTTCTTTCGTAAATCGATGCAATAAAAGTTTGTCATCGGCAGGCATTCCATACCTTTCGTTATTCAGCCTGAATTGCGAAGCGATAGCTGTTTTACCGTTCAGTTGAGCTTGCCCAAAAATATAGGTAAGAATGGGAATAAAAAGATCAACATTAAACAATCCAATTGTTTTAGAGTTACCCAGTCCATTCAGGGAATCCACTTTTTTCAATATCTTATCGCCATTGTATTGCCGTCGAACCGGATCATAAAATTCACTGATATCAATATGCGCTTCTTTAATAATAACACTGCAATTATATTCATGCATAACAGCTACAGAAATCTTGTCAAGAAATCCTTTCTCGAAACGACCAAATGATAAGATTGTAATTGATGCAGCACTCATTCAGATGTTATCAGATTTTTTGATTTATTCAAATTCTTTCCGTCTATTCCAACAGACACATGACAGAAAATCCTTACTCCCTAATCCATACTCCCCTCTTTCAAGCTTTCAGCCCGTATTTCTTAATTTTATTATAAAGCGTTACCCTATCAACTTTTAAGGCTTGAGCTGTGCGCGAAATATTCCAGCTGTATTTATTCAGAATCTGAAGAATAAATGCTTTCTCAAAATCATCTAAACTCTCAACTGTACTATCAATAGTATCTTTCCCAAACGGCAGATCATTCAGAACAATTTTCTTCCCACTGCTAACAACAATTGCCCGCTCTATCATATTCTCAAGTTCACGGATATTTCCCGGAAACGGGTATCCCAGAATCCGTTTTAAAGCTGCCGGTTCAATCGGAAGAAGTGGCTTATTCATGGAAGTACAATATTTTTTAATAAAATAATCGACAAGCAAAGGAATATCTTCAACCCGCTCGCGCAGTGGCGGAACATGAATATTCATCACATTAAGCCGGTAATACAGATCTTCGCGAAAAGTTCCTTTTTCCACCATCCCCTTCAGATCGCGGTTAGTTGCACAGATGACCCTGAAATCGGACGAAATTTCCTTATTCCCACCTACCCGCATAAATTTCTTTGATTCCAGAACGCGCAGTAATTCAACCTGCATTTTTTGAGAAATGGTTGCAATTTCATCCAGGAAAATCGTTCCGCTGTCGGCCATTTCGAACCTGCCTTTACGGTTGTATAAAGCTCCGGTAAAAGCACCTTTTTCGTGCCCAAACAATTCGCTTTCCAATAAACTTTCAGTTAAAGCGCCACAATGCACACTTACCAGGGGATAGAATTTACGCAACGAATTGGCATGAATAGCCCTGGCAACCAGCTCTTTGCCAGTACCACTTTCACCGGTTATAATAACTGATGAGTTTGTCGGAGCAACGCTTTCAACTTCTTTCAACACTTTTTTAATAGCTTCACTCTTGCCGATCAGGTCTTCGACGCTTTCCAGCGAATCAACTCTTTTTTTCAGAGTTTCGTTTTCCTGGGCCAGTGAAATTTGCTTAGTTGCGTTGCGGATCAGATGCGACAAGTCATCGGGGTCAAAAGGTTTGGTTACATAGTCGAAAGCACCCTCTTTCAATGCCTTAACAGCAGTATCAACAGTAGCAAAAGCTGTCATAACAATGATTATTGAATCTTTATTCAATGTTTTGATCCTTTGGAGCAGTTCCAACCCATCCATTCCGGGCATTTTGAGATCGGTAAGAATGATATCAAAAACATCGGATTCAAGTATTGATAGTGCTTTTTTTGCGTTTTCGGCACATTCAACACGATATCCATCTTCAGTAAACCAAAGTTCCAGGGATTCCCTGACGGAATCTTCATCATCAACAATCAGAATCGCTATTTTCTTTTCCATTTTGAATTCTCTTTAATTTCTTATTATTGGTAATAGTATCGAAATCGTAGTACCATGACCAGGTTCTGACTTAATCTGTATTTTACCTTTATGACTTTGTATAATTCCATGTACAATGGGCAAACCCAGTCCAATGCCTCGTACCTGCTGTTTTGTTGAAAAGAATGGTTCGAAAATATGAGGAATATCCTCATCCGAAATTCCAATCCCGTTATCACTGATATCAAGTTTAATAGTATCCGGGTCGGGATTTGATGTTTTAACAACAATTTCACCATTCTCGGTAACAGCTTCGGTTGCATTAACAAGTATTGCAACACATGCTTGTTTGATCTGGTTCGGACTGCAAAATATCAGATCTGACTTTGCATCGAAATTTGTCATAAAACTAATATTCGCTATTTTAACCGGATGCGACATCAGGCTATGGGTTTCGTGTAAAATTTCGTGAAGATGCTTTGGTTCGAAGTCTTCTTGATCCTTTTTTGAAAAATCCAGTAAACCTTTAACTATATCGCCGCAACGTTTCGTTTCAGCTTCAATCATTTTCAGATGCTTGAGCATAACTTCTTTTTTCTCATCTGTCAGGTTTGGGTTACTCAAAAGTTTATGAACCAGTTTTGTGTAGACCAGGATTCCTGATAAAGGATTATTGATTTCGTGAGCCACTGAAGATGATAATTTTCCAAGCGAAGCAAGTCTTTCGATATGGATTAATTCACTTTGGGCAGTCCCTAATTCTTCTGACTTTTTCTGAACCTTATATTCAAGCTGCTGCGACCAGTTTTCCAATTCGGTAGTTGCAGTCTGCAGATTATCAAGCATATCGTTAAATGCAACTGAAACCATTCGCATATCGTCCAGCTGATTAGGTTTTATTTCCAACCGGGTGCTTTTGTCTCCGTTTGCTACGGAGATACTGGCTTTGATCAGCCTGCTAAGTGGATTTAATATTTCTCTCCTTGTAAATAATATAAGAAATGAGGCAAGCAAGATCGTGGTAAGTATTGCAAGGAGGTAAAATTCAATTGAAGATTTTTCTACAGCCTTATCAAAATCCTTTAAAGGAACTTTAATTACCAACGAACCAAGTACATCTTCGGTTGCTAAATGGGCATGGCAGGAACTTTCGTAACAGGATTTCGAATTCAATATAGGCGAACGGATCAAAAGCTGTCTTTGACCACTAACAGCCTTGCTCATCTTACATTGGCTTTCTGCAGTTATAATTTTATATGATTTTTCTTTCCGGGGAAACATAGTTGCCAGATCGTTGTGACAACTCCTGCAATCCGGATTAATGGTTCCGGCAGAATCGGATGAAGCTGAAAAGGATGAATAAATAAGGCTGTCATCAGCGTTATACATATTTACATCCTCAATTCCTGGTAGTGTATGGATAACATCCAGTGTATTCTGAAGTGCACTTCCATCGTTCTCGAGCATAGAATGATATAATGCACCTTCGACAAGTGAACCAACATTATTCCCACTCTGGAGAATGACTGTATTCAGGTATTGTTTGTAAACGGATTTGAAAATTATACCAAACGAGACAAACAGAAAGACGGACAAGAAAGTAATGATCAGCACAACCCTTCCATAAATTGAACGCCCGAATCGTAAATACTTTCTTAAAAAAGTGCTGTCCCTGTTTTCGCTGCCTTTAAATTGGTTTTTGAATTTCATAGTATCTCCATTTTACGCTTTGATTATCGCAGTTAGGATTGTATATATTGCATATCATATATATGTCAACGCAATATAACGATAAAACTGATGAAAAATTCATCAGTTTTATATTTTTTTCGAAAAATTGCAATAAATCGTTCATAGGGACACAATTATGGACGTTTCAATTGCAAGTTCAAAGATCGTCTGCAGTTCTATCTATGGATTTAAAAACTCTTTCTGAAAATCCTGCCAGAATTCATTGGGCAAATCCGAAAGTGAATTGTCAATTAATTCTCCCCCATCCTGCAGTGTGGCTAAAGAAGTTTCGGGGGAATACTTTCCCAGATTCATCGACAGAAAATCCTTGTAGCGTTGCAATTCCTTTTTAAACCAATCAGTAGCTTCTTCAGCCATGTAACAGGTCGGAATCTCTGTAACCCAGTTTGAAGGTTTTATATTATACAACCAACCTTCGCCATACGGATCAGAATTTAACAATTCATTATTCACTTTTAAAACAGGATTTGAATCGAGAACTATTCCTGAAATGGGTGAAAAAATGGTCAGCGATTTGCTATTCTGGTCAATCTCTGCCATTAGATCTCCTTTTTTGACACTTTCACCCGGTTTCTTCAGCTGATGTATGTTTACTTCACCAGTAATATGAAGAAGCAGGTCATCAAGTCCAACTTTTGCAATTCCTGATTTTTCAAGATAGGTCCAGGTATGATTTTTACTGTAAAATATCCCCTGCGGAATTTTTAAAATGTTTTCTGAAAGAACACTCAAAGCTTTACGTATCTGTTCCTTAATCTGAATCTGCCTGTTCAATGCCAGCCAGAATGGGATGAGCAACAAAAGGAAGGCTATGATCACCAGGTATTCAATTCCTTTGGTGTCGAAAATGTTATTATAAGCGAATCCGTCCATGTTTATACTTTTTATGCTCTCCGATTATCCCGGAGAACGGTTTGTGTTTTTGTATTTTCTTCTTCATTTACCCATTTAGGTGATTCCCGCAAAACTGGCAACCGGTTGATTACCCAGCGGAAAATCCATATTTCAGTAAATAATACAGTAAGGGTAACTACAATTTCCATCCATGAAGGGACATAATGCACAGCCATATCCCACCTGAAACCGATAACTGTAACATTGAGCCTGTTCAACACTACGCCCACCATGGTAAGTATGGATGCCAGGCGAATCAGGAATACGCTATTTTTCCTGTAGCTGTAGAAATAGAGCATCATCGGTACTAGAACAAAACCGATCATTTCAACAAGGTACCAATAGCCCATCGGAGTATTAATCAGATCCCAACGCTTGCCATGGATAAACACCAGCAATTGCAGGAAGAAGTATGCAAATAATGTACCTGTGCATATTTTAGCCAGACCATGGATAATTCCATGCTGTGCTTTTTGGTTCTTATCACTGATCTGGTTCGAAAACACTTTATGACTTATGGAACCTTCGAAAATAACCATCGAAAGTCCGGCAAAAATGCTGGAAACAAAAAACATAATGGGAATAAACTCGGAATACCAGAGCGGATGTATTTTTTCCTTTGCCATCAGGTAAAGGGCCCCCAATCCCGATTGATGAAGCATGGATAAAGTAATCCCAAATATAACTGCTGCCAGGGTCATTCCTGAAAGAATTTTGCGGGCACGCTTTGCCCCAAGCCATTCTGCAATTGCCGGAGAGAATTCTATCAGTTGCGCTATCATATAGAGCAGGAAATGCCAGGCAACAAGGAATAATACTGAACTTACGCCAAAATTATTCCCAATAATTGGATTGATCACATTCCAGGGACGCCCGAGATCGAGAAGCAAAGCTCCTGCATAAAAAAGATACGCTAGAAATCCATTCAGAACCGTTACCCTGACAATGGATTTGTACTTCTTCATATTCAGGATATAGACCATGAAAGTGATTACGTAAGCCCCACCGGCAAAAGCAACGCCGGTAACCACATCAAATCCTATCCATAATCCCCAGGGAATTTCCTGCGATAGGTTGGTAATTGATCCGATTCCTTTCCAGAATCGAATGACAATCAATACAATACCTAACATTATTATTGGGATGGAAATGATATTAAATGGAGTAAACCATTTACCTTTGGGTTTAAATTCCCGTAGCAAAAACTTCCAGATGGGTTTCCCATCGTTGTCTGCCGAAATTATATGACCACTATTCATCTTCGTTTATTTTTTTGGGATTATCCTTCTTAGTTGCTTGCTGAATACCTAACAAAAGTGCCGGGACAAGAACAAACACGCTTGGCACTGTATAAAGAAATCCTTTTGTTAGTGCAGGGTATGACTCTTTTTGAAGTGATGTATTCAGGCCGATTTCCTTGAACGGAACCGGTGAAATATACAACCAGCAAGTCCCCCCGGCTTCATGTTCGCCATAGATCTGATCATTGTACAGGTCAGGCTTTTCAAAAATCCTTCGCCTTGCTTCCTGTATCAATTCCCTGCGGGTGCCAAACATAAGGGCTTCGTTGGGGCAATTTTCAACACAGGCAGGAAGTTCTCCTTTTTGAACCCTTGTTTCGTAACACATAGTGCATTTTTCGATTTTAGGATTCGGGCTGTGGTATTCAAATTTTGGAATATCGAAAGGGCAGGAAACCATGCAGTAACGGCATCCCATGCATTTATCACCACGCCAGATCACAGGGCCGTCTTCAGTTTTGGTCATAGCCTGGGTGAGGCAGGCAGCAGCACAGGCAGGCTCGTTGCAGTGCATACACTGCATTTTTACATACACTATCCCTTTCGATGTTTTGTACTCGTTAACAACGGTGCGGTGTTTATCATCCGGTTTTCGTAAACCTTTGATTTCCTTATTTGGAAGTGGTTCGGGTAAACCATTGGCATCGGCACAATCATATTCGCAACCACGGCAGCCTTTACAGCGAGCCGAATCGTATAATATGCCGCGGAACTCTTTATCCGTTTTAGTTTTTGGTGCCGCATTCAGTTCTTTGCCAACAGCCAGGGTTAGTCCTGTGGCACCGATGAACCTGAAGAAGTCACGACGATGTAAATCCATGTCCTTTTTGTTTTTTTAGGATGAATATTTTAATTCGAAGAGAACATTAGTTGTTATTTATAAATTTCGAGGAAATTGGTTTGAAAATCGTCCCATACCTCCGGTCCGAAATCAGCCAGGATTCCTTCCTTAATAATACCGCCATCCTGGAGCACAACGTGCGAATATTCAAGGCTATCGGGTTTTAGCGTAGCAGCAAGAAAATCTTTCATCCTCGAAAATTCAGTATTTATCCACTTTTTATATTTGTCTGCCATGTCCATAAAGTTTACTTCCACAAACCATTTTGAAGGTTCAATCCTATAAATCCATCCATCGGAATATGGGGCAGAATTGATCCTGGAAGCATCTTCTTTAAGCGTTTCATTTTGTTGTTTTATAATTCCTGAAATAGGTGAGTATAAACTCAACCGCTTGCCGGACTGAACTATAGAGAACAGAAACTCCCCTTTTTTAACTTTTTCGCCAGGATTCCTCATTTCAACCCGTGTTAGCGGACCGGTAACATGTTGCAGGAAATCGTCAATTCCGATAGATACATTTCCGTCTTTTTCCATAAAAGCCCAGCTATGGGATTTGTTAAAATATATGCCTTTTGGAACTTCTACAGAATTTTCGTTAAAACCGGGTAATGAATCATTAAAATCAGGGATTACGTTTACCTGTTTCCTGTAACGACGGACACGTGCACTGATAACAAAGCCTATAATTAAACCTATTGCCAGGATTAATATAGTCAATCTGATAATCGAGGCATCGTTTGTTGAAGTTACATTTACAATTGCAGGATTAAGCTTATTTAATTGCGCCTGGCTTTCAGAATTTATAAGAGAACAATACCCATTTGCAATCAAATACTTCTGTCCATCTGTAAGCACCCATGATAAAAATGCCATCTCAGTTTCATTTGTGGGTTGTTTCTTGCTAAAAGCATAAATATTGCTGTATAATGATTTCGGGTACTTCCCGATCCAGACTCCACGTAAAAGAGTATTCGCATCAGAGTAAATATCTTCCATATATTCGATGGTACCATTCCCGTTTTTATCAATGGGCAACAGCCTTAAATTTTCAGCAAGTCCATAGCTATCCATGCCCTTTATATCAACAATTTTAGAAAAGCCGATTGCATAAAGATCATTCTGAACAGCCATTACAACTTCATCTTTATTTCCAACAATAATTCCGGCGACTGGAACCTTGGTCGACTTCAGAAATTTTGCTACTCCTGCTTTTACAGTTTCATCGTTTACCATATACAGATGTACTGCAGTATTTTTTGACTCAGCAACCAGGGTTCCCCAATTTTGTTTATCCATGTTATTGAATAGTTGGGTAAACTTTTCCTGAGAAATACCATTATTCATCAATTCTTTCAAATACGGATTTGCCGCGTTTATGAACGGGACTATCACATCCCGGCCAATTACCATTTTCCAGTTTGCTTCATTATTAATTATAGCTCGCGATTGATTAGAGACGAAACTCAGATTTTCGTCTGTTCCCTGATCAATGTTTCTACCGGTAAGATTAATTACTTCGATTCTAACATCCGGATTTATACGATTATATTCTTTGGCCCATTGCGAAGCCATAGAGTATAAATCAGGAGTGCACGAAATGGTAAACGTCCCCTTCTGTAGAGATGCGTTTTTGTCTGTAAGATCCTGGCTGATTGCACTGCTGCAGAATAAAAGAAGCAGTAGTCCGATGAATGATAAAATTTTTGCTTTCATGACTTATAGGATTTCAATTCATTATATATTTAACCATCCAATAACAGTGCCACGATCATATGTATCTGTATATCAACATACTAAATAGACTTATGCATAAATATTATGCACATAGAGTGTTGCATTATTCAACACTCTATTTTATTAGTGCCGGCAAACGTCTATAAGTCAAAATGTTAAGAGGTAGTGTATATTTTCTATACATCTGTTGATTTTATCAACACTTTTAAAAATATTTAGACTGGTAGAGGGTAAATGAGTGATATAAAAGTTAATAAAAGATGAATTATTTTCAAAATAGACAATCTTACTGCACAGTCCATCCAAACTGATCTTATAACAAATCTATATTTCATTTAATTATATCAAAAGCAAAAAAATATGATAATTTAGCGGCCAGATTCACGTTCGGAAAAATGAATTAACATTTGAAACAAAATCAATATAATCAGCATATCAGACAATTAAATAATTCTACTTTTTTATGAAAGCCCTGGTAAAACTTCGTCCCGAGAAGGGAATTTGGATGGAAGAAGTTCCAATTCCAAAAATTGGTATCAATGATGTATTGATCCAAATTAAAAAGACCGCCATTTGCGGCACCGATTTACATATTTACAAATGGGATGATTGGTCTGCACGAACAATTAAAACTCCAATGACTATTGGACATGAATATTCAGGTGTAGTTGTAGATAAAGGCCGGGGTGTAAAAAACATACAGATAGGCGACCGCGTAACCGGCGAAGGTCACATTGCTTGTGGACATTGCCGCAACTGCCGTCGTGGGAAATTGCATGTTTGCGAAAACACAATAGGGATTGGGGTAAATCGTGATGGATCCTTTGCTGAATTCTTATCGTTGCCGGCACAAAATATCGTTCACCTGGACGACAGAATTTCTGATGAAATGGCATCAATTATGGATCCGTTCGGAAATGCAACGCACACCGCTTTGTCGTTTCCTTTGATTGGTGAAGATGTACTGATAACCGGTGCAGGATTAATTGGAACAATGGCAACGGCTATTTGTCGGTTTGCTGGAGCACGGCATATAGTAGTCAGCGATTTAAGCGATTACCGTTTGAAAATCGCAAAGAAAATGGGAGCCACGCTTTGTATCAATCCTCTTAAAGGGGAAACTATTGAGCAAGCTATCAAGGATTTACATATGAGAGGGTTTGACATTGGCCTTGAAATGTCAGGTTCACCGACAGCTTTCGAAAGCATGATAGAAAACATGTATAATGGTTCAAAAATCGCGCTCCTTGGAATTTTACCCAATACCACTACCGTTAAGTGGGACAAAATTATTTTCAAAGCTCTGACCCTGAAAGGAATTTATGGACGCGAAATGTGGGAAACCTGGTACCAAATGGAGCAGATGTTAATAACAGGCATTGATTTGTCACCCATAATTACACATCGCTTTGAAATTGATGATTTCCAGAAGGGATTTGATGTGATGGAAAGCGGAGAATGTGGAAAAGTGATTTTGAATTGGGAATAAGATACCCTAAAACAAAAAAGTCCCTGAAAATCAGGGACTTTTTTGTTTGTGGCGGTCCGGACAAGATAAAATAATGTCATATATTATTTATTTACAGCTATTTATAAAATTTTAATCGTTTTCGTCGTTTTACCTTAGTGATTTACATTTAAATTTTATTGTATGAATTTAGTGATTGGAGTCGTATTATAATAATCGATTTATCGTACCTTTCTATAAATTTCGCTAATAAAACCACTAAAGTAATGCTGCTTCGGGAGTTTGAGGACTAGTAATATCTTAAGGTCAATATCAACATTTTCATTTGCAGGGTGCGAAAGCCGATTAAATGAACCTGTCCTCCCCTTTTAGATTGACTACGCTATTTAAATTTCTATTATTAGTTCGTAATGAATTATTTCATCCGGCGTAGAATGGTAAATTCATCTGCACTGTTCAGTCTACACCCGAATGGGTACATTATAAACATTTATAGATATATTTATACCCGATAGGGTACCGAATTATAAATATTTTCTATTTTTATACCCGTAAGGGTGTATTACCATATAATTGCATTATATTTGTACCCGAAAGGGTATATTTTATGTCTATACGAGAATTTGTAAAAGAAAGAAGACGGCTTGTTCACCTAACGCAGCCCGAAATGGCTGAAAAGGCTGGGGTTGGCCTGCGGTTTGTCCGCGAACTCGAACAGGGCAAAGAGACTTTGCGTTTAGATAAAGTCAACCAGGTCTTGAAATTATTTGGTTCTGAAGTAGGTGTGGTACCTTTGGCCCAAAATAAACAGCTTGAAGATTTAAGATAATAATAGAATAGATAAACACTTAAAATCAGCTCATGTAGAATGAACCGTGTTCAAGTTCTGTGAACATTCTTATTAAATGAACATTTGGTTAAAATAACCTGGCTGAGAAACGAAATAAAACTTTTTAGAATATCTATAGTTTATCTTTATTTTTTCTTTAACCAGAAAGTTGAGATGCTCAAGATAGAATTAGCTCTCTATCAGAGTATTTAAAGCTCATAATTGAAGAAATATGAGCCATAACTTCAGTTTAATTGAGCCATAAACTATCGCATGTTGCTATTGAAGCTCATGCAGGCTATAAATAGAGCTCAATAATGAGGGTAATTGAGCCACATTCAGTATATTTGTAATCTATAAAAAACAGAAAATGGAAAAATCAGCATTCGATAAGAGCAGTTTAATACTTGAATTCATAAAATCGAACCCTTTCCAATCATCAAAGGAAATTCATACAGGTCTTAATATTGAAATAGGATATGCTACTATAAAACGATCCTTACAAAGATTAATTTCCGAAAACCTGATCATACCTTCTGGAAAAGGAAAAGGCACTAAGTATCAAATTAGTCAGGCTTATGAATTGCTTCGACCCATTGAAATGGAAGAGTATTTTAAAAAGGAAATTGATGAGAGGGAAATAAAAGAAAGCTTTAATCATTCGTTAATTGCTGACACTTTAAATACTGTATCTGTTTTTTCAGATGCTGAACTTAATTATTTGGGCAATCTCCAAAAAAAATACACAGAGAATATTTCTAAACTTACAGATTCAGAGTATAAAAAAGAACTTGAACGATTGGCAATTGACTTAAGCTGGAAGTCTTCACAAATTGAAGGTAACACCTATTCATTACTGGAAACAGAGCGTTTATTAAAAGAAAAAGAAACCGCATCCGGCAAAACAAAAGACGAAGCAATAATGCTTTTAAATCACAAGGAAGCCTTAGATTTTATCATAGAAAATCCAATGTATGTAACACCTCTATCCGTAAAAAGAATAGAAGATATCCATAGTATTTTAATAAAGGATTTGAGTATTGACAGGAATGTCAGGAAGCGCAGAGTGGGTATTTCAGGAACGAATTATAAGCCACTTGATAATGAGTTTCAGATCAGGGAGGCACTCGAGGATATGTGCATATTAGTAAACAAGCAAGAAAATGTTTTTGCAAAAGCATTGATTGTACTGGTATTACTCTCTTACATCCAGGCCTTCAATGATGGAAACAAAAGGACTGCCAGAATTATCAGCAACGCCATTCTTATGAATAATAATTACAGTCCTATTTCTTTTAGGACAATAGATTCCATCGAATACAAGAAGGCAATGCTGATATTCTATGAACAAAATAACATAACAGCATTTAAGAAAATTTTTATTAATCAATTTGAGTTTGCAGTGAATACCTATTTTTAGTTCCTAGTCATAAATGAAGCCTATGATAAGCAGAGACTAATTTAATTGTGGCGGTCCTGGCAGGATTACTTTTGTCCCTGATCCAGAATCCGGATCAAATAAGGTGTCTAATTTGGTTGCTAATTTATGAATTAATTTGGTTGCTAAAAAGCAAAAACCTGTAAATCAACGTTTTACAGGCATTTTAGCGGTCCGGACGGGAAAAACCAATCGTACCCTACCCTTCTTTAAACATTCATAAATGTCAGAATATAACCATGTTACCATTATATTCTCTTATACTATCGTATAATAATCCAACATTAAATGAGCGTTGTGCTTCCATTTTTGCGCACCACAATAAAAATGGAATCATAAAAGAATCAACAGAATTTGAGTCAACCAACTTTCACAGATTTCTGCAAAGGTTAGTAACATATCAATAATTTTGGTTATCAATTACAATTCATCACTTTTACTTATAGTAGATCCGTTTACTAATAATCTATAAGTCCTAGTTCAACTCAAGGCGGGCCCACTTCCTAGACAAACAAAAATGAAACACTTACACATTATTCAGTGCAGGTGTTTATTCGTTTCTGCCAGATTCATGCCAGATTCTTATCTTATTCTTTGGTTTTACACTTATTCAGTTTGACGGATAGTTCTAATCAATCTTAAGATTACAAGCCTTAGTAAATCGAAAAGCAATAGCAAAAATAGCACACCACACACTAATTTAAATCGAGTGCTAATGGGTTTTCAACTAAGACCATAAGTGCACATTATGGCATAGGCAGGAATTGTAAGCAACATCCTGTAGCTAAAATACTTGCCGGTAAATCTTATTGTATCACCGGATGCCAGTAAATTTTCATTCATATGATCATGCATTCCCGACCATTTATAAAGAAATCCTCCAACCAGGCTAACCAGTAAGAGATAGGTGAAAGGATTAAAATACTTTACCCGTTTGCCGTAAACAAATCCACGGAGCGTTTCCCCTTGTCGTATAAAAAGTTCCCTTATTGTGAATAACAGGCCATTATGTACATGATAAAAGCCATGCAAAAACTCTCCAGGTAAATTACTAAGCATAAATCGCTTTTCACCGGCTTTCTGCCCGCAATTATTGCAATAATTACCCTCAAAGATTGTATTGCGGTTTTTGCATTCCATACGTTCCCTGACCATCGTTATTTTCGTTCAAAAAACATTCACAACTCAATATTCAAAGGTATTTAAATTAAGTATTAAGGATTCTGCTATTAATGCAATTATAACAATGCCCTTAAAAAATACCTACAAAGAGGTAATTTAAATGATTCTGATGCGGTAAATAAATCTATAGTCAATTTACTACTTAATTTTGTTTCTGTTCGTTGCTTAAAACAAACACTTTATAAAATTATTAACATTTATTTATGGAAAAAGCTTCCCTAAAAAACAAAGTCTTTACAGGCCAATCGGCTTTATCCTACTGCATACTTTTTTATGTAATAACACATAAATTCTACTTCAATTTTGGCTGGGCTCTTTACAAATAAAAATCAATTGAATGAACGGAAAATAAGGATTGGATTTAAAGAATAGTATTTTAAAAACAAAATTTACCAGACAGTAATCTAAATGAAAAATCTGCTAAAAACAAGTATTCTAATTCTCTTCTTACTGTTTTCCTTAACCCCAAAGGCACAGGTGCTGATTTCAATTTTGCTGGGAGACAAATTAAATACACCAAAAATTGAGTTCGGAATGGTAGGCGGATTGAACCGTTCCTATCTTAACGATATAAGCAGTTCCGAAGGGATGAACCATTTTAACCTTGGTTTCTATTTTCATTTTATGGTGAACAATAATTCCTTTATCAGCACCGGGGTATTGGTGAAATCCAATGTCGGCGCTACGGGAATGCCGGTTTATTCACTCGGGAATGCGGATTTTGATACCATTTACAAGGATGGTACGCTAACAAAAAAGATAAGCTGCTTTTATGTTCCAATCATGTTTCAACAACGATTTAACAACCGATGGTATATTGAAGCAGGACCCCAGGCCGGCCTCCGGACAAAAGCCGTGGATATTTTTGAAACAACAACCCTGGATGGTGACCTGAGTTACACCAAAGACGTAAGGGATCAATATGCACACCTTGATTTCGGTCTGGTGGGAGGAGCCGGTTATAAATTTAAAAAAGAAGTTAAGAGTATGGCTGTTGGCTTTACTTACTATTATGGCCTGGTGAATGTAAGCCTGACTCCGGATGTGACAATGAAAAACTCTTTCCTTAATTTTTACATGAAAATACCTATTGGGCTAGGGAAAGAGCCTGCTAAATAAAGTAAATAGTAGCGGAGGTATCCAAATGGACTGATGCCTGAGTCTACAGAATCTAAAATTCAACTAATTGAAATTCAACTAATTTAATAGTCAATTTTATCACTAAACTAAAACCAGCGAAATCATGAAAAAGTACATTTTAATTGCCGCAGTACTGTTTATTGCATCTTTCGCTTACTCACAATCAAATAAAGAGGAAGTTGACTTTTATCAGGCTGCATTCGGCATGGATAAGAAAGCTGTTGTAAACGATTTCGTCCATCCCTCTGCCGCCCAAAAGGATGCTTTCTGGAAACTCTACGATGAGTATGAAACACAACGTAAAGAACTTGGCAAACAGCGTATCGAATTGCTTGAACAATATGCCAACCAATACCAGAAAATGACTAGCCAACAGGCTGATGCCTGGACTAAGAAGGTAATTGCGCTTCAGCAAAAAACGGATAAACTAATAGTGGATTATTATGCCAAAGTATTAAAAATATCAGATGGTGTTGTTGCTACCCAGTTTTACCAGATCGAAAACTATATTCTTACAGCAATCCGGGCTGAAGTTCTTCAGGCTGTTCCATTCCTGCCGAAGAAAAACTAATTCTTTTCTTTAAAGGGAAAAATCAGTTTTGTTAAACCAATTAAAACTAATTAAAATGAAAAAGATTTATTTATTTATGATTCTGGTATTACTTGCCGGAATTACTAAAGTATCAGCCCAGGCAGAAATGCAGGAAAATGTTGCAATGATCAAAAAGAATCTTACAGACAGTAAGGCATCCATGCAGAAATACGAATGGATTGAAACAACAACTGTTTTTGTTAAAGGTGAACAGAAATCGGTAAAGCAGAAGCAATGCTATTATGCTTTGGATGGAAAACTCACCAAAGTTGAAACTGGTGGATCCACTGCCGCAAAAGCTCCTGGTGGAGTACGTGGCAAAGTAGCTGCAAATAAGAAAGCGGATATGTCGGATTATGCAAAAAAGGCCATTGAAAAAGTTCAGACTTATCTTCCACCGGATCCTGAAAAATTACAGAAAATCTATAACGATGGGAAAGTTGGAATACAGATTCTGGAGCCCAATAAGAAGTTTAAACTCGGTTTTCCTGATTATAACGAGGCTGGTGATGCACTCTCGATTTCCCTCAGCAAAACAGATCAAAAACTTATGGCATTGGATGTAAGCACTTCCGTTGATGATCCTAAAGAAAAAGTGGCATTTAACGTCACTTTCAGCGACTTGCCTGATGGTACGCAGTTCCAGGGTACAACAACACTGGATGCCCCGGCGAAAGACCTGAAAATTGTTATCGCAAATTCAGGATTTAAGAATGCAGCCGGAAAATAAGAAACAGAACTTCAACCAATTCAACTACGTAAAACAAAAACATAATATACTCATGTACAAAATATTTCTTAGTATCGCGATAACATTCATAGCTGTAAACCTGGTCTTTGCACAAACCTATTCCAACAAAGTAGTGGGAAAAAAGAACCAGGAAATAGCTGATAGTCTGAAAGCAACCGAATATCCTTACATTCTGCCTATCTGGGGCGAGAAAGTTACACAAAAGGGTTACACACTTCCCTATTCGGCAGGTCTGAGCCTGAACTATTTCGGTCAGAAGTCAGATCTCATCATCGATAACCTGTTTGTTGGTTTTAACAACGGGCCGATGTATAACATTGATGAAATCGTCCGTTTTGACAAGGCTGTCTCATCGGCCGGCAGCATAAGTCTGAGGCCCGATATATGGGTATTCCCGTTTCTGAATGTATATGGCATTTTCGGGAAAGCAAAAACGTCAACCGAAATAGGAGCCGGTCTGTGGTTACCTGATACCATCGAACACATGGCACGAAATAACTTCCTTTTACGACAAAAGCAGATTTTGATGCCACCACAATGGGATTTGGTTTGACTCCAACAATTGGCGTTGCCGGAGGTTTTCTGGCTTTGGATATGAATGTCGCCTGGACGGATATAAGTGCACTCTCAAAACCAGCATTTTCGTTCGTTTTTGGGCCAAGGCTGGGGAAATCATTTAAACTTAAAAAGGAAAACAGCAATATTGCGGTTTGGGTTGGTGGTTTCAGGGTGAAACTGGCATCTGAAACAGCCGGATCGTTGAATTTAGCCGATTTATTTCCCGTTGATGATTTACAGGCGAAAGTCGACAATGGCTTCACAAAGGTTGAAGATGCACAGGTTCAGGTTGATACCTGGTGGGAAGGATTGACCCCTCAGGAACAGAAAAACCCGGTAAATGCAGCAAAGTATGAAACTGCCAACCGCACCATTACTGCGGCAAGTAATCTACTTGTATCGGTTGACGGCGCTTTGAATGATGAGAATGAGGCTTCGGTCCAATATTCGCTCAACAAAACGCCAAAAGATATGTGGAACATGGTAGTTGGTTCACAGTATCAATTGAACAGGCATCTTATGGTAAGGGTTGAATATGGTTTCCTTGCAACCCGCAATCAACTCACCTTGGGGCTTCAATACCGATTTGGTTTATAAAATTAATCACGAACCATAATTAAACAAATTATTAACAACTTTTTATATCTTTAAATTTAACAGTAACAATAAATCAATGCAATATGTTGAACAGAATAATTTTTCTCACAATGCTGGTTGCAGTCGGTTTTTTAACCAGTTCCTCCAAATCAGGAGAACAAGGCACTCAACAGGAAAAAAAGCCCAACATCCTCTTTATTGCTGTTGATGACCTGAACGACTGGGTGGGCCCGCTAGATGGACTTCCGATAGCAAAAACACCGAACATGGACAAACTGGCTGCGCAGGGCTTAACATTCACCAATGCCCATACAGCCTGTCCAGCATGTGCCCCTTCAAGGCTTGCTATTATGACAGGTGTACAGCCATCCAAAACGGATGTCATGCAGAATACATGGTATGATGGTCCTGAATGGAGAAAAATACCGATTCTGAAAAAGATTGAAACCATTGAGCAATTCTTCAAAAACCGGGGATATAAAACCCTGGCCGGGGGCAAAATCTACCATTCTCTTGCTCCGCCATCGCCATTTTGTACAACGAATCAGGCAGAAGCTGAAGACTGGGATTTTTATTTCCCAAGCATCCACATTCCGATACCATACCAGATCAGGGCACAGGAGGAGGTGATACGTCCTAAAAGCTTTTTAGGTAAAAGACAAGAATGGTTTACATGGGGACCAATTGCCATTCAGGATGAGAAGATGGCAGATTTTCAGATTGTTGACTGGGCAAATTATGAATTGAGCCAAAAGCATGAAAAACCCCTGTATCTGGCTTGTGGTATCACAAAACCGCATCTGCCCTGGGAGGTTCCGCAAAAATACTTCGATATGTACCCACTGGAAAATATTCCGGATTTGGCAGTGCAAAAAAACGATCTTGAAGATGCTTTCGAACATGACAGGCGCGGCTGGCATAAGTTTGTACTTGAAAACGACCAATGGAAGAAAGTGATCCAGGCATATCTCGCATCCATTACTTTTGCCGACGCACAAATTGGAAGATTACTGGAAGGGCTTGAAAAATCAGCTTATGCCAAAAATACTATTGTTGTTCTTTGGTCCGATCATGGAATGCATATCGGTGAAAAGGAAAATTGGGGGAAATTTACACTCTGGGAAGAATCAACCCGTATTCCCCTGATCTTTCGGTTCCCGGGCATGGCTAATCCGGGAGCCAATTGCAGTGAACCCGTGAGTACTCTGGATATTTATCCAACCCTTGCCGAACTTGCAGGTTTTAAGGTGCCTGCACATTGCGACGGAAAAAGTTTAGTACCACAGTTGAAGGATGTTTCAACACCAACAGGCCGGAGTGCGCTGACAAGCTACAGGTTTGAAAATGGCATGGCAAAGGGATTTCCCGGACATTCGTTGCGTAACAAGAGGTACCGGTATATTTATTACGAATTTAACAGCCTTGAAGAATTGTATGACCACCAGGCGGATCCAAATGAGTATTACAACCTGGCTTACAATGCCGATTATAAGGAAATTGTCCGGAATTTCAGAAACGAACTGGTAGAAAGGGTAAAGCGGGATAAGGTTACGCTTGAAGAAATCGCAAAAAATCCGGTTGGATATACCGTCCAAAACAATACAGTTCATTCTGATACTTTCATTCCAATGGAAAAATTACCACTGGATAAATAAAAAAAATAGATTTTAAAAGGAATTATCACTTCACCTTAAGCAACCAGAAATTGGTATAAAGACTGAATCAGAGCAGTTCGTTGATGAATAGTTGATGAATTTAATTGTTCTGAGAAGTGACAACTGAAATGATAATTGTTTATACACTTTGGCCAGCTTACAGAATCTCTCAGATTTGAGAATCAATTAGAATCAAGAAATATTAACATCGAAGGTTTTAACAAAATGGCGGGTTTTGAAACATAATTGAAGTATAGTCGCCCGTCCGCTTCAGACGGATGGCGAACCATTAGATCAGTGTTAGCCCAGCAAAATGCGCGGAATATTTATAAAAACAAGCAAGATCTGAATAACTCAGCGAGGAGATTTCATTAACACATTTGAAATCAATTAAGACTTTAGGAATTCCAGCTGACCCGTAAAATTAATAGTGAGTTTGCCAAACCAATTAAAAAATATACACATGAAACGAGCTTTACAAATTATCTTAGTTTTTGGTTTGATTCCTTTGCTTACAACCTGCGTGAAAAAGGAGCCAAAACAACCCAGTATATTATTTATCCTTGCTGATGACTGGAGTTATCCGTATTCGGAAATATATGGCGAAACCTATGTGCGGACGCCAAACCTGGCCAAATTATCCAAAACAGGGATTGTTTTCGAAAACGCATTTTGTTCCACACCTTCTTGTACTTCTTCGCGGGCGAGTATGCTTACGGGACGTTACCCGCATACGCTTGGAGAAGGAGTAAATTTATGCGGCCGATTGGATGCAAATATCCCAACCTATGTGCAAATCCTGCAAAAAAACGGATATGAGGTCGCTTTCGACCGCAAAGGATGGGCTCCCGGCGATTTTACCAAAATGGGGTACACTGAAAATCCTTGCGGTGATTCGGCAACGTTTTCGGAACTATTGGACAATCTGCCTGAAAGCAAACCTTTTTTCTTCTGGTTCGGCACCAACGATCCGCACCGTCCCTTTGATAAAGATGCAGGTAAAACTGCAGGTATTGATGTCTCAAAAATAAAAGTTCCCGGATTTTTGCCCGATACTCCCGAAATAAGGGAAGACCTGGCCGATTATTTTTCTGAGATTGAGAATTTGGATAAAGAAATCGGCGATCTGCTGGAAATTCTTAAAAAAAGCGGCAGGCTCGAAAACACAATCATTGTTGTTGCATCTGACAACGGAATGCCTTTCCCTCATGCAAAAGCAAATCTTTATGATTATGGAACGCGCGTACCGCTCATCATTACCGGTTTCCCGAAAATGGATCAGAACAAGTTGAACAGTTCATTTGTGAATTTAATCGATTTAATGCCAACCTTTTTAGACCTGGCCGGAATCAAAGACCAACCAGTCGTAGATGGTAAAAGTCTGCTTCCGATATTAAAGGGCGAAAAATCGGAGCACAGGGAAGAGGTTTTCCTGGAAAGGGAAAGGCATTGCCTTAGCCGGGCCGAAATGGCTTATGGAGCAGGTTACCCGATGCGGGCAATCCGGACAAAGGAATATTTGTATATCCGGAATTTCCGTCCCGACCGAAACCCGGCCGGTGATGAAACCATTCCGGGCACACCCTCCGTTTTTGGGGATGTGGATTGGGGAAATACAAAGATGTTTATGATGGACAACCGAAATCTTGCTAGCGTAAATCCGTATTTCAAACTTGGTTTTGAAAAACGACCTGCCGAAGAGCTGTATATCATTAAAAATGATCCGTATAATATTAATAATGTAGCAGAAACAGATGATTATGCCAGCGTGAAAGCCTCACTCAGCAAGCGCCTGGAAGAATGGATGAAAGAATCGAAGGATCCCCGACTGAATGGGAAAGGAGACGAAATAGATGGATATGACGCAACAACCCATGCCTGGATTACAAGGGATGGAATTATTTTACTGGATGATAAGAAATGAAATAAATTCCCTTCTATCTCTGATGAGTTTTCATAGTCATACAATTAATTGTTCTTATTAAAACAAAACGACACTTGAAGACTTTTGATCAAACATACGAACAAAATTGTTTTTCAATTCATTCTAATTAAATTAATAATAAACAAAAAAAACACATTATGAAAAAAATCATACTGCTTACAAGCATCGTAATTTGCACTTTAGCATTAAAAGCGCAACCCGGAACAATCAGTCTTAATCTTGATGCCGGCTACACCTTTCGTTCCAAAGTAAATTTCGATGCGGCTTATACAGATGTTCAGGCTGCATTCCGGTATGGTGGCGGTATTGAATATTTCGCCGATTTCAATAAATCCATCACATTGAAATACCATAGAATGGATACTTACTTCCCTCTTTATACCCAGGCCGGTGTGCGGATAAATACAGATAATGATTATAAAGGATCTGTAAATTACATTCTGATTGGTGGAAATTCTTACTTTGGCGATATGGATGCTAAAGCACAGCCTTACGGAGGACTTGGATTAGGTGTTGGTGTAATAGGCGTGAATAAAAATACGGTTTCCAAATTTGCCTGGGATGCCCGCTTGGGTGTAAAGATAAAAACGGCTTCAGTTGCTTCGATAAAACTTGAAGCTTATATGCAATCTATTATTTCAACATTTGGAAGTGATGTTTGGATTAGTGCAGGTGGTGTGGCATATGCTGTTCCAGACTACGCTACGTTATGGCAGTTTGGGCTTACAGGTATTGTTTGCCTGGATTTTAAAAAGTAGCTACTTATTTTATTGTCCCAATCTGAGGTTGGTTAATTGTGCTTGCCGGCACCCGTCGATTATTATTGACGGGTGCTTTTTGCAATTACTAACTGTTAATAACAGATTTGTCTACAATTACATAAATTTAACCACAAAGGGCACAAATACTAAACTAAAAGCCTCTAAGAAATGAAAACCAGCAATTTACCTGGAATTTAACTTGGTGCTCTTTGTGCCCCCTTGGTGAGCTTTGTGGTTAAAACACAATATACCAGCAGATTAGAGAGTATCTTCTGGCCTGAACAGTTGCTAAAAAATAAGTCTGAAACGCTGCAATATTTTCAGCAAAATAGTATTAATCCAGGAAATTCTGCTCAGGAATCTTAATCTGATCTTGTCCGCCGGCCTCTACTCATTCCCTTTCAGCCGGTTCATTCCTTCAATCAGTTTGTGCCATCCATAAATCAGGGTAACCCGGAAAGTATCCATTTTCAGGTCTTCAGCTGCCTTGTCATTTATGCTGCTCACATAAGCAATAGTAAGCTGCATATTATCGTTTACATGGTAACCGAGCGTGCCTCCTATTCCACTGTTGTTCATTTTCTCACCTTCGATTCCGTCAATGGTAGCCTGTCCGCCGGTGTACCAGATGAAATCCAGTGAACCCCACATTCTTTCCATAAAGTCACGGGTAAGGTGCCCTTCAACCTGGTACATCGGCTTGGTCTCCATTTTCTTTCCCATAAAATCTTTGTTATCACCGAAGAGCCAGATCGCTGGAAGTGCTTCGAGTGTAGTTTTTTTACCGGGAACCCACGATCCAAGCTGCCAGACTATTGGAGCTCCGATACGTCCATACCAACGGTTTTGCCCGATATTGACAGGGCTTTCGTTATCGTATTCGCCGATTGGAACTGCGAGGCTTCCTATAATATCCACTGAAAAGCCAGGTTTGTAACGCAGCATATCCGGAATATTCATTATGGCTTTCGGACCAATTACATTGACTCCCAGTTGTAACAATGGATCTCCGAAACCTCGTGCAGTTTGCGTAGATTCGATAACTCCGTTGCTTATGTTACTTGTAATCCGACCCATAGGAGCAATTACGGATACCATAGCTGATCGTTTAAACAAGGGTATTACACGGGCAAAGCCGGGCATGACCATAGTTGCATTGAAATCAGATTCAGGTATAACCTGGTGCGACGGATCCAATGGATTAGCATTTCCACTCATTGAGGAGCCAATTATCGGTACAGCATACATTCCTGCCAGTGTCTTCCAGTAAAACCGGGGTCCGTCGCCCTGTGCATGTAAGGAGGCAGGTATAACAATACTTACTGTAACGGCGGTTATTATTAAAATCCTTAAATATCGATTCATAATATTTCTGATTTATTTTTTAGGTTCAGCCATCATATCTTTAGGGGGAGTGTATTGCCGTTTGTTGATCAGTGGCGGGTAGCCTGCATCAACCGGGAAGCGTTCAGGAAGTTGCTCCGAAAGCCCTTCAAAAGGTGAACGGCTGGGAATAATCACATTATTTGTTTTTACA
Source organism: uncultured Bacteroidales bacterium (assembly GCA_963802185.1). Classification (GTDB taxonomy): domain Bacteria; phylum Bacteroidota; class Bacteroidia; order Bacteroidales; family UBA4417; genus UBA4417. Next base: position 215,775 of record CAWDHU010000026.1, on the reverse strand, counting down.
TACTCATCCCAAACCAAAAGCATCTCCTTTAATTTGCCGGGATTACTGACGGCAAGGTCCGTTCTTTCAGCAGGATCGGCAAGCAGGTTAAAGAGTTCCCAATCTCCTTTGCCAAAAGGCTTGTAAAGCCAGCGTAATTTCCAGTCGCCTTGCCGGATTGCACGATTGCCAAAAAGCTCCCATCCCAGGTAATCTTTTTGAGTCCGGGGCGATTCCTTTTCACCGGCCAGAACCTGAACCCATGATTTGCCGATAAGCGGGGGGAGTTCGTTCCCATTATATTTTTCAGGATATTTAGTTCCCGCAATTTCAAGCAAGGTTGGTGCAATATCAGCTACCGACATAAGTCCGTTATTGATACTTCCCTTTTCCCTCTTTACTACTGGTCCGCTAACAATCAACGCATTGCGAACGCCGCCTTCGGCGAGCCATCCTTTAAACTGGCTGAAAGGTGTCATGGATACCTGTGCCCAGCCAGGACCATATCCAACATACGAGCCGGGGTCGCCCCAGGCATTCGGATCCGTTTGTGACCATTTCATCGCAAAATACAGGTTATCCCTGGTACCCGGCGTTCCGGCAATCATTTTGGCAAGGTCAGTTCCTTCGGCGCCATTATCTCCAAAAACAATGAAAATGGTATTTTCATATTCTCCGATCTCTTTAAGATGATCTATAAGCCGCCCGATGTGGTAATCCATATTCTCCATCAGTCCGGCGTAAAGCTCCATTTTACGCCCGATTATAGCGCGTGCCGCAGGTGCTAAAAGATCATACTGAGGCACATACCACATTCGTTCGGCAAGGTTAGCTGATTCGGGCACTATACCTAGTTCTTTCATCCTCTTTAAGCGTTGTTGCCTGATCATATCCCAGCCGTAATCATATTGCCCGACATGGCGTTCGCGCCAATCCTTCGGGAGGTGATAAGGATCGTGCGGTGCCTGGTGCGAGACATAGGCAAAGAAGGGTTTACCGTCGCTTTGATTGGCGTCGATATAACTTATAAGTTTATCGGTATATGTTTTAGTAGCGTAGTATTTCTTTGGCAGTTTGGTCAGGTATTTCCCATCTTCGGTATAAAGCGAATTCGGTGTCAGCGCGGTAAAATTTGTCATATCCCAGTAGCTTCCGGCTCCATCCAGCAGGCTGAAATCACGCTCGAAGCCACGCGCAGCCGGAATTTTATCAGGCGATTTCCCCATATGCCATTTGCCTACCATGTAAGTATGATAGCCTGCATCTTTTAAAAGCTGAGGAAACGCCACAACATTTGTGCTGAGATTTCCTTCATAACCGTCAAGTCCCACCTGGTTGGGAGCAGTCCATTCGTCCATATTCCCCAGCCCGTTGACGTGTGTATCCAGACCTGAAAGCAGCATTGACCGGGTGGGTGAACAACTTGCGTGTGTGCAGAAGTTTGTGAATCGGACACCTGCTTTTGCAAGATTATCCAGGTTAGGAGTCTGGATCTCGCTGCCGAACATACCCATATCCGAATAGCCCATATCATCAGCAACAATAACGACAATGTTAGGTCGCTTCGCTGTGGTACTGGTTTTCGGTTCTGCTGATTGCGCTTTTGCCTCTCCGTAGAGAAGCAACGATCCCGTAAGGATAAAAAGTAAAAGAATTTTCATATATTTAACATTATTAGCACGTTACCTGAAAAGAGCATTTTATGTTATTATTACTGTTAAATTGGTATAGCCTTTTATATAAAAGGAATAGTGTATTATTACTAATTAATAACAAAATTAAGCTTTCGCAGATACTATTTTATACTCCTTTATAGGTATTTTATAAAGACAATCTTAAATATTATAGTTAGATTTGTCTCCTCATTAAGTAATTCAATCATGGAATGAAAGAGGCTACCTCAGATTATAACATATTTTTTAAGCTTATTGAAACATTTTGTACTAAAGGGTTTGCCGGAATTGATCAGAACGATCCCCTGATGGTTGAAGCTGAAGAAATCATGGAAAAGAATGATCAGTTTTTTTATTTCGGTGATCTTATACTATTTCAAATCCAATATACCAGTAAACGAAGCCTAGATATGCTTGGCGTGGAACCTGCCGATCTGAGTCCTCTCAAGTTTTACCAGGCATTACACCCTGATGAAATGCAAAGAAATATTCTTTATAAAAATATTTTAACGAAAACCGCACATAACCTTTTTTTAGCAGAGAAAGGATACAAATTATTGTCAACCAGTTTCCAGGTAAAAAATGCCAAAGGAAAATATATCAATGTATTATCGCAGTTTTTCGTCTTTTACACTGAAGTTCCCTATAAATCCGTTTTTGTTTTTAAAGTACACACTAATATTGACTGGTATAAAAAACACAAATCCGGTTATCATTACTATCTGGGTGAGGATATGTTAAATTTCAGATATCCTGACGAAGAATTGTTACAGATTGCAAATGTTTTTTCAAAACGCGAATTTGATATCCTTCATTTGCTTGAAAAGGGTTATAGCACCGAACATATAGCTGAAAAATTGTTTTTAAGTCCAAATACTATCAAAACACATCGCCGGAACATCTTACGTAAATCAGGAAAGGCAAATATCCCGGAATTAATTTTTGATCTTAAGGAACACGGATATTTGTAAAAAGCTTTTTAGGACTTACAAGGTTTTTTAATGCCGGAATTGATATTCCACAAGTCCATCGTTATAATTTTTCAATATGTAGACGTAATTATAAAAATATGCTGTCCCGGTAAATCGGCTCAAGATTATGGCTTTAAAAAATAAAATCAGCACCATTGTTTCAAAAACAATCGGGTTCTGTAAATTGAATTTCTAAATTGTTCTAACACTTAGCATACAGGCAGTGCCGGATGGCTTCATGCGCTTTTTCCTGTCATGGTATTTGCAAAAAAAAAGCAAATACACAAAGGCCCCAGGGGAAAGCACACTCTACAATCGAAAAGGGTTTAGACTTTGGCACATCCATGACGATAAAATTTTTGTATTTTACTCAATATATTCAACTATAAGCTCAAGCCTCAATTGATAAATTGAAACCATATAATCGAACGGTTGTTTGTAGTCAAAAAATAGAGAGCGGATTTTGAGATTTGGTACATAATAAATCAACTTCTAACCTCTGCTGAGATCAGACAAGGTTGAATTTATTATTGAAAGGACACACCTATTTTAATTCTTTGAATATTAATAGGACGGAAACAGCCATTATTGGAGTCCTAAAATAAATGATTTTGGGATTAATATAGGACGACCATTAAAACAGGAAATTTGCAGTAAAAATCTTAAAACAAAATAGTCAAAATGAATATTGTGCGCACCTTTTTGCGCACCCCATAAAAAAAGTCCCTGATTTACAGGGACTCTTCAATCTTTAGGCGGTCCGGACGGGACTCGAACCCGCGACCACATGCGTGACAGGCACGTATTCTAACCAACTGAACTACCGAACCAAATATAGTTATTGGGAGTGCAAAAGTAACACTTTTTATCAGACTCCAAAATATTTGGAAGTATTTTTTTGAAATAATTTAAATGTTTGAATTATTTTCAGTTAAAAACCTAATTCACAGTGCGATTACAAATCGAATTAAAAGCACAAATATTGCAAGTATCACGATTTTCAGTCTGGCTAAAAGGTACTAAAGAGTTGTAAATACTGCCAATAATTGCTTCGAGTTCAATTTTAAATGCCGACAGCAATGCCCGATCTATATTATCGCTTTTGTCAATGTCTGTTTTGATCAGGTAAGAGGAGGATTTACGCAGCGAAATTATGCCTGAAACTAATTGGCCGGGAGGCACAGGCTGCATTTCTGAATACATCAGTGCATAAGTAAGTACTTGTAGTAGCTTTCCGGGTTCATCTTTCTCTTCCAGATTCGAAATCAGGTCAATTTTCAGATCTTTGTTTTCAACTTTCCCGGTTTTGTAATCAATTATACGCGTCACACCTCCTACCCTGTCAATTCGGTCGGCTTTGCCATGAAGTTTTACCCGGAAAACTTCGCCGCTCCCGACATCCGCAATTTCAATGAAAGATTCCAGGTTTTCCTCAAGCATAACTATCTCAATACTACCTATGTTTTGTTCCAGGTATCTCTTTTCAGCCAACAGGAACCTTTTTACCATATTCTCAGCCACTTTAACAATCAACAGATTTTTCCCTGTGGAGAGTTCATCTGTTTTGAATTTCAAAGTAAAAGCCTTATGAACCTGCTGAATTGCTATTGGCAACATAGCTAATAGAACTTCAGGTTTGATAACACTGTCTTTCTGCATTAAATAAGTTTTGTGCAATGCATCATGCACTATCTCACCCAATGTTGCGGCATCGATAGTTTCAGATACCTGGTCGGGTTCGCTGATACGTAAAACCTGCGAAAAGTAAAACTGCAGCTTACACTTCATATACATCGCGAGAGCTGTTGGAGAAAGGCCTCTTTCTGCAATCTGGCGCAAGCGTGCCATAACCTCCTTTGATTTTTCGATCGAGATTTCACCGGCATTGGTATTTCCGGGAACAACAGAAAGTGTTTGTTCCGTGATTTTAAATTCCGGATTTACGGTTGGCATTTCATACAACAACTGGCTGATAAAACGGCTTTTTTCACCTCCACCCAACTCATCTCCTTCAGTATTGTAAATCAGCCATGCATTTTCAACGCGCTGCATCAGCCTGTAAAAATGGTACGCAAATACTGCTGTACGTTCATTGTAGCGTTGCATTCCAAACTGGCTGCGCACTTCATCGGGAATAAAAGTTGCTTGATGTTTCCCCCGGGGCAACAAACCTTCATTCACTGAAATCATGATAATATCACTAAAATCGAGTAAACGGGTTTCGAGCATTCCCATTACCTGCAACCCATTTAGTGGCTCCCCGTAAAATGGGAGGCGCATGCCGGCTATCAGGCTGCTGACCATAATTTGAACGGTCTCAATATCAGGTTTCAGCTCAGGATCTTTTAATATCACATCAAGCTTTGAACATAAAACTGCTGCATGAAACAGGTATTCCAACTCAATAGGGTGAATCGGCCCTGTGTTTTCATTTTCTTCGTTTTCAGCTGGCGAAAATGCATTTCGCAAATATGAAATAATATTTCTAATCAGACTTATAACTTCATCAGGTTCAATGTGAGGTTTGTCCAGGAATGGCTTAAACACCTCAGAAACCGGCATATTTATAGTGTTTAACAGCAATAAAAGGTCAGAAGGAGTATAGAATGATCTGTTTACTGAAGAAATATCTTTCTTAACAGGATTAACGCCATCACTATTTTGGGCTGCTATAATAAACGGATGAGAAAGAAAGCGCTGAATATCTTTATGATAAAACCTCATCAATGGATACGCATCAGGTTCTGTTTCCGCAGAAGGTTGTGAAAATCGTTTTGCATTTGCAAACATCGAAAGCACGATATTGATTAATGAAAACACAGGAGTTTGCTTAAGCGGGAATCCCATGGTAACATTAAAATCACCGGTTTCGGTTGGAATTGAATTCAGCACCGGCAGTAAAAGGCCTTCGTCGACCAAAACTAAAGCAATCCCATTTGAAGTTCCTTTTTTTCGAATCAAATCCCTGATAAGTTCACCTGCGAGTTTTGCCTGTCCTACATTTCCGGGAACTCCGATCACAGCTACTGACTTTTCACCGGTGCTCAGCGAATTACCTATCCAATTCAGTTCTCCAAAAGTTTTCTGATCAATATATTCACGCAAAAACCGGCCAGCTTCCTGCCGCGGATCTGTCAGGTAATAATCATCGGCATCCCAGTAAAGCTCAGCTTTATTTACTCCAACCAGGTATTTGAATAGCTTCTCCTCAGCGGCTGTTAAAGCATTAAACCCTGCAAATACAATGCTGTCCCATTCATCAAATGTTTTATCCTGAATATTTTGCAATAACTGATCAAAGGCAAGTCCGAAATAGCCTTCACCTTTCCTAAGCAACTCTTCGCGAAACAAAGTATAACAAGGTGCCAGTGAATTATAAAATTGCAGGTAATTCTGTTCAAAAGCTGTCAGTGGTGTCCCATCGGGATTCCAGTGTTTCATTGCTTTGATTTCATCGAGATTCCGGAAAACCTTTTCACCATCAGCCATATACTGATCGATTTCATCGAAATCGCCAAGCAGCATATTACCCCACGAAATAAAATCAGGAAATGATTGAGCCTTATCTTTTTCAATCGACTTATAAACTTTGTAAAGGCGGGCAATCAGGTCCAGTGGATCACTTAATGTCAGCCCGGATTTGTATACTACAAAATCCTCAAGTGCATATATATCAGGCAACCAGATAGGCTTATCAATAATCCGCGACACATATTGTTTAAAGAATAATCCTGCTCTCCGGCTGGGGAATACCAGGCAAATGCGGCTGAAATTATCTCCGTGGGTTGAATAAAGATGTTTGGCTAGTTTATCGAGAAAGGGTTGCATGAGTTTTATTTACCTCACCCCCTGGCCCCCTCTCCTTGAGGAGAGGGGGAAGAGACGAGTTAGGTTAATGCATTTTGAGCAGTATATTAAGACTAAATTCTAATTTTCTTTAAAATTACTTCAGCTTTAAGTAACTCTTCAGGCTTTCCCATATCCACCCAGTTTTCAGGATTATGCTCAAAACCGATGATTTTATGATTGGACGCAAGTTCGAGGTAGGTATCCACAATCGAAAATTTTCCATCCTGATTCATATATCTGAAAATTGACGGATCAATAATATGAATTCCACTGAAAGCAAATCGTTTCAGATTTTGTTCTTTGTGACGAACAATTTTCAATTCACGGGTTTTTGTATTTTCCCAACCACATAGAATGCATGGTATCATCAAAAAGAAAATATCTTGAAGTTTCACGATTGGAAACAGCCAATGATGCAATTGCTCCACTGTCATTATGTTTTACAAGTATCTCAAGGTAATCCAGATCGCAGATTACATCCACATTCTGAACCAGAAACGGCTTTTTATCATTAAAAAACCAGGCTGCTTTTTTCAATCCGCCACCTGTATCGAGTAACAATTCTTCTTCATGCGAAATGGCAATAGCTGATCCAAAATTTTTATTTTGCTCAAGGAATGCAATCACCTGCTCAGCAAAATGGTGTACATTCACAATGATATCTGTTATACCTTGCTTTTGAAGATTTTTTATGAGGATCTCAATCATTGGAATCCCTGCCACAGGCACAAGTGCTTTAGGCAAACTTTCGGTATACGGTTTGAGCCTGCTACCTAACCCGGCGGCAAATATCATTGCCTTCATAATTTATCGGGATTGTTTTTGTAATAATTCCGGATCAGTACTTTCTTTAATTCCCTGTGAATAATAAGTTCGGTAATCACCTCAGGCAACGACCATTCAGGATGTAATACTGAAGATTCCATAATTTTATTTTCGCCCAGATCGACCTGGTAAAGCAAAGCGGAAAGCCTGTGAGGATCAATTTCGAGGAGATGTGCAACTGTAGATGTGAGTTGTTGAAACAATTCAGCATAAGCCATATCAGTATTCCCGGTGAATTCAACATCCATCCCAAACATGGTAAAATCCTTTTTCACCTGTTCGACTGTTTGCCGGATTACTTCTGTTTTGGTTTTATAAAGCTCAATATCAAACGATTCCAAAATAAACTATAATTTATCAGGTTTACAAACGTATTTCTCCTTATTTACTTTTTTGCCACATTTTTTACATTCAAACTTAGGATCAGCCTGTTTTTTAGCACGTTTATCAGCATCCTTGGTTTCACACATTGTTTTCGACATAACTAATTTTCTATTTAGGATTATATATCACAAACATCCCGGAAAGCACGAAGTTCATTCATGTGAGAAGGAATAGTATTATAATTTCAGATTTTTCATTTCCTGGTGGAATGTAATTACTTTAAGCGAATAAGTTTCTTCGAGATAAGCTGCAACCCGCGATGCGCAAAACACGGAACGATGCTGTCCGCCGGTGCAACCAAAATTAATCTGCAGGTGACTGAATCCACGTTGTTGATATTCCTGAACACTTTGATCTACAATCTTAAATACATTGGTTAAAAATTTTGCGACAGCTTTTTCCCGGTCAAGGTATTGGATTACTGATTCATCAAGTCCTGTAAATTTTTTATAATGATCGTAACGACCGGGATTGGGCAAAGCGCGGCAATCGAAAATAAATCCGCCACCGTTTCCTGAATAATCGGGAGGCGGCCCGTTTTTAAACGAAAAACTATTTACTGATACAGTAAGTGTGCCAGGTTCAGGCAAAACCGGCAGGGTGATTTCGCTTTTTGCAATCTCCTGCAATGCTTTCATCAATTCAGGCAGCTCAATTTTAAATTTTATGTTCGAAAGCAACCATCGAAGATTTTCGATTGCATAAGGAATGCTTTGCAGAAAATGGGCTCTGCGCTCAAAATAGCCCCTGAAACCATATGCACCCATTACCTGGAGCAGACGGATAAGCACAAAACCGTAATAATCGGCAACAAACTTTTTCTCATCAATATGGATATATTTTTTTAAATTTTCGAGATACCAATTCAGCATTTCCTCCCTGAATTCATAAGGGAGAGAGGCCTTTACCTGGAAAAGCAGCGAAGCCAGATCGTATTGAAGCGGGCCGCGCCTTCCGCCCTGGTAATCAATAAACCAGGGTTTGCCATCGTGAATCAGAATGTTACGTGCCTGAAAATCGCGATACATAAAGAAACTGTTACCAGTTTGCAATAAGTATACTATCAGGCGATCAAAATCATTTTCAAGAGCAGCTTCGTTAAACTGGATTTTAAGCAAGCGGAGGAAATAGTATTTAAAGTAATTTAGGTCCCAGCGCATGGAACGCCCATCGAATTCCCCCGATGGATAGCAGGCTGAAAAATTCATATCCTTACATGCATCCACCTGAAAACGTGGTAATTCGGCTATTGCTTTTCTGTAATATTCATAGGTTGCCTCCGAAGGCTCTCCATCAACACGGTTCTTCTCAAGGTGTTCGAGCAATGACAAATCACCCAGATCGCTGATGAGGTAACAATCATTTTCGAGATCGGAAATATAAATCTCCGGAACATTAAGGCCCAGCTGACGAAAATGATTCGTAAATGTAATAAAAGCCAGTGTTTCACTTTTATCAGGGCTATAAACGCCGATGGCTTGCTTTTTATTACCTCTAAGCCTGTAGTATTGCCGGTATGATCCTGCCGGGGGAAGTGGTAAAACTTCAATTCCTGGCTCAGGGATCCACTCAAAAAAAAGTCTACGGAGAATGTCGATGTGATCCAGATTATCAACCATTATTCACAAATAAAATTAAAGTCATGCTTGTATGCAAACTTACGGTTTTTCGTTCAAAATAAAACGATTAATATTTAACAAGTATGCATGTTGTTTGTTAAACATAGTATATTTGCTGATTGACATAAGATAACAAACATCCCTTTATTATGGAAAATACAAAAGCATTAGAAATTCTTAAAACTGCCATTCTGCTTGAAAAGCGTGGCAAAGCATTTTATGAAAAAATGGCAGAGCAGACTGAAAGTCCTGAGGCCAGGAAGATATTTACTACTATGGCTGAGGAAGAAAAAGCGCATGTTGAATTTCTTTCGGTGCAGTTTGCCAATTATGTTAAAGAGGGGAAATTCTCAAAACCCGATTACAGCAACGGCGATACGGAAGATATCTCGAATGAAATCATGAATCCCCAGCTAATAAAGGAGATTTCTGCTGCCAGTTTTGAAGCTGCAGCCATTTCGGCAGCTATGGATTTCGAAACACGGGCTGTTGAACTCTATTCGAAACGCTCAGTCGAAGCCCTTGACCCTAATGAGAAAGAAATGTATAAATGGCTGGCAGAATGGGAAAGTGGCCACCATAAAATTTTGTATGATCTGAACGAAGCCCTTAAGGAAAGTATCTGGTACGATAACCAGTTCTGGCCGTTTCTAAAGGTGATTCTGACTAATTTAAAAAGCGCATCAGGCTGAGGCTTGATGCGCTTTTTTATTTTCACCGGAGGTCCGCTATATCTGAAGTGTATGAAAAAATTGATCCATTGAATTAAGTGTTATTTTTTTAAAAAAAATTAAACTTACTCAATAAATATTTTTTCTAAACTATTTAGCATTTTAATTTGTACTGAAGGATTATTATTCTAATATTGTGTGCTTAAAAATCAAGGACAACTTTCAAGAAAGCTTTTTGAAAATTCTCCCATTTCGCTTATATCTATGTTTAAATTATTCTTTCTATTACTAGCTCTGCTCGCTTCATTTACTTCGTATTCACAAGTAGAAAAAACTCAAGCCGTTATAGTTTTCCAAAACAACGATACCCTTTCAGCAGAAATCCAGGATGAGCAATTGAATCTTATTCAAACGCGTATTTATTACCGGCAACCAGGAGAGAATACTTTTTCAAGAGGACTCCCTGAACAAATAAAGTCTGTGCGATTTGCTGATGGACGACTGTTTGAGTCGGTGCAAACAGATTCTGTTTCCTCTTTGTTACTCTGCCTTATTGAAGGGTATTATAACCTTTATACAAAAGCTGAAAAAAAAGGATTAAATACTTATTATATCAGGCATGATCAGGATCCACCAATTCATTTGGTTGAAACATTCACGGACCGATATATACAAGAAGATGGCGAATTCCGCAGAATATCCAATTTTGAATATGCGCATCAACTCACTAATGCGATGGCAGACAATGCGAGAATAACAATGGAAATAAGTGAGATGAAATTCAAGGAGGATAATTTGGTTGCCATTGTTAAAGAGTATAATGAGTTTAAAGGAACCCAATATCCGGCATCATCATTTCATAAACGAAAATCAATAAAAGTCTCACCAGGATTACTAATTAGCGGGTATCCGATTATGTCCGAAATATACTTCCCCGGACTTGGAATATGTTTTGATTTTTATAGAAACCGACCTTATGAAAGATTTAGCTTGAAGACAAGTATTTCCTTTAATATAGCGGATGACCCAATTGGTGATAGAAACTACCTGTTAATAAATGATTCCAATCGCCTTGTCGTACACTTATTATGAAAGAGGAAAACTGAAGCTGGATATTCTCGGAGGTGTTTCTTCATTTTTAGTCATTGATTCCTATAATAAGTTATGGTCATCGCGAAACATTTGTTGAACATGCATCCATTACCATATTTGGGAACCGGGATAGATTATAAACTCAGAAAATCAGCTTTGCGATTTGAAGTCTCGCTTATAACGGTGACTTTTATATTTGCTTATATTTTTTAAAATAGATTCGGTTAATCTCATTGATTATTACACCATGTTAATACTTAAAAAATTCATTTAAACAAAAACTCTTGAACCCCTCACTCAATTTCAAAACCATTAAAAAACAACTTATGAAAAAAGCATTATTCATTTTGAATATCATTCTGACTCTTACTGTAAATTGTGCGCTGGCACAAAAAAACTCATCCCGTAATGTGATCATTTTTGCTAACTGGGGACACTCTTTTTTCACCACAAATTATAGAAAACAAAATACTCACAAACCAGAATGAGATAGCGTACACCGATAAACAAAATAAAAAACAGAAACTTACTGCATGCCAGATCAGGGAATACTATCTTAACAACGAATATTTCCATTCGGTAATGATAAAAGATGATAATATCTGCCGGCTGGTTACTTATGAGGTTGGCGGGTACATCAGTTTCGGCTTGTCGTACACTTCAAACGGAGAAATGAACTTTTATGTAAAAAAGGATGAAGAAGTAACTTCTCTCGAAAAATACAAATATGAACTGAAGTCATTTTTTTCTGGCTATTTGCCAGACTTCGATCAGTTTTATGCCACATACAAAGTCAAACTATCATATGATTTTAAAACACTTGCCGAGATGATTTCTGCTTATAATGCCTATAAATTTCCTGAAATGTATGTATTTGAGCATGTCAAAAACAAAGAAAAGGGCCGTTTTGGAATCATCGTATCAGGAGGATTGATGAGTACAAACCTATCAGGGTATTACGAAGACAAATTGACTGGAGGGTCGTTTTCATTTGGAATGGATATAGAATCAAGGTACTCCAGATTCATAGCTATACATATACCTTTAACCTATAACATTTCTTCAGGAAAGGGTTCTAATATCAGCAGTCACTGGTCAACTTTAAATGTTGAGCCTTACCTTACATTCACCCCTATCCTGAAAAAGAAGATAAGTTTTGAATTGGGTGCAGGAGTTGGAATGTTATATTCATTAAACAGTTATTTAGATTGCTCAGCTTTGGCAGAATCTGATCAAAATAAAGTTTCCTTTAACAAAATGAATTTCGGGCCTAATCTTAGTTTTATTGTAACCCTGAACAGGAAACTTAAAACACAACTTATGTTTGCTCAATACCAGGCAAAGACATCGAATTTAAAGATGTCATCACTTGAAGATACCTCGGTAAAGGCACGCACGAACAATTTCCGATTGATGATATCGTATTACTTTTAGTCCCGGCAACAAAGTGAATCCGGATTTTTAACCTATGTCCGAAGTTCATAAATATGTTCTCATTAGTATTAATAAAAAAGCGCATAAGTCTCAGTCTAGATGCGCTTTTTTTATTATCAGTCAGAATGTGAATTCATCTCGCCTCACAGATTATTTCAACACTCTCTTCACTTTTCATTTTTCACTTTTCACTTTTCACTCTTCCCTTTTCACTCTTCCCTTTTCACTCTTCCCTTTTCACTCTTCACTTTTCACTTTTCACTCTTCCCTTTTCACTTTTCACTCTTCTTTCCCCTACGCATGAATAGAGATGCGAGGCATCGCGTCTCTAGCGGACGGTTACCTTCCCACTTCCCGAATACGAATGATACTCACCATTGTACATTGCATCAGCTGAAACTGCACCAATCACAAATGTGCCTTTACTTACTACCCTGACTGTATAATAAAATGTCCTGGCAGTTCCTGACAGTGCAGTAAAGAAACTGACACGATCGTCGCGGATATCGGTATATTCAGGTGTTGAACGGTTTTTCATAAAGCTCATTTCACGTTCGGCAACCAGTCGCGAATTTTCAATCTCAAAACATGCAGGCAACAAATCGGTAATTGCAACATTTTCAACATTTGTTCCTGTTTCGGATTGAGCTGTTATCTCAACTATAACCAAGTCATTCTGGGTGAATGAATTGCCATTGATTTGATTTCCATTCCTATCCAGGAAGCGACGACGGACTTTCAGGTGGTTGTCTTCATCCAGAACGTTAGGAGTAATTTTTATACCCGAAAGTTCGTAATAATAATACAGCGTTCCCTTTCCTTTGGCGGTTATGGTCACTGATTTATTATTTAAATCCAGCGGAAGCTGCAAATCTTTATTATTGTAATTACCAACTACTTTGCCATCCACTGAAATTGTAGCTGAAACATCTGAATCCATTGCTTTTCGTGCATGTTTACCAATGGCCAGCAATGCAAATGCAGTTTCCTGGGTTGAATAGTACCGGGCATTTTTCATCTCAACGGAGATGCTTTTCAGCAATTCATTTACCTGCGGATTATTGGGATCAGCTTCAAGCAGGGCATTCAATGCTAATGACCTGTCGCGCAAATAAGATGAATATGAACCCCCAAACTCGCTGATGGATTTTTCGTTACCGAATGCTTTTGGCAATACGCTCCTGAAACTTTTTACATCGCCGGCCAGCATGAAGGCTGATGCAAGCAGGTAACGCCCTTCGGATGATAATTGAGCAGACATCGACTTGTAATAATTCAATGTTGAAACAGGTGCTTTATCAGCTAATGCAAGTATATAAGCGGAATACAGGATTTCGCGGCGCGGAACATTTCTGGATTTTCTTTCACCATTTTCGTAATAGAAATACGTTTCCATTTCACGCTCTTTCACTTTCTGTGTTAAAAATGAAAGCACTCCGTCAAGAACTTTTTTATTCACTTCGTAGCCAGCTCTTTTTGCTTCGATCAGAAAATGAGTTGCATAGGCTGAAGCCCACCAATCTGCGCTGCCGCCATTCGGCCATAACGACAATCCTCCATTGTACAATTGCATGGATTCAACTTTCCGGATAGCCTGTTGAACATTATATCCGGGTGAACCGCCATTTATAGAGTTCCTGCCTGAAACCGAGGGGAATAATTTGGCAATATCGGCCAGGTACAATTGTGGAAATGCTGTTGATACAGTCTGCTCGAGACAGCCATACGGATAACGAACCAGGTAATCAAGATTTTTGGCAAACTCAATTGCCGGTGATTTACTCAGCATCAGCGACGATTTAACACCTACGGGATATAAATCGGTGGTAGCTTTAAACCCATTTGTTGAACCTGCAGAAACAGATCCTGAACCGGTAATAAAAGTAAGTCCTCCTGCCGGGCGAACCGGGATATCAATCTGTTGCGTAAACGTCGAACCCAGTGCATTTACAGTAGCAGTAATGGTTGCAACACCAATGCCTTTATCGTTAGCAATATTGAATAATGCAACCTGCTCGTTTCCTGGCTTCAGATTCGCCGATGCCGAATTTTTACCGGTAACAGTCGCCGGCCCGGAAGCACTCAACTTTACAGTTGCATTCCCACCTTTATCCGTTGTATTGGTCATCGAAACGGCTACATCACAGTTATCTCCCGGGCTGAGGAAGCGAGGCAGCGACATGCTGATAATAACAGGATCAGCCACTTTCATTGTTTTTTCGGCCGAACCGAACTGCCTGCCTTTATAGGCGACTGCCATCACCCTGAGAGCCCCGGAAAACTGAGGAATATCAATTGTAAATGTGCATTCACCTGCCGAATTTGCTTTTCGGATTCCACTCCATTTCGAAATCAGTTTTACACGATCGCCGGTTAACGGATTAATACGTCGCGAAAGATCGAAAGCCTCGCCTCCGGCAGGACTTGATGAATGTTTGAGTTCAGGATATAAGAGGGCATAAACATCATAGGAATTCACACCCAATGCCCTTTTTTGATAAAACCAGCTGAACGGATCAGGTGTTTTGTAATCAGTAATCTGAAGTATACCTTCATCAACAACGGCAATGGTAACCTCGGCATCAGGAGCCGTTTTAACGGTAAATGTCTGTTTGATACCTGATCTTGATTTTTCAGGTGCCGTGATTGCCACATTCAGTTTTGCGGAAGCATCATCCACTTTAAGGGAAACAACTCCATGAGCAACGGTTAACGGAATTGACATATCCCCTGATTTGCGGAAAGCTGTGGCATCTATGTAAATATTAGGCAGATGATCCTCAGTTATTGCCAATTCCATACTGGCTGATTTATTCGACAGGTCAAGGAATTTATAGCTCAGCACATTGTCCTGTTCGATGGAAACCAGCAACTGACCGTCAAAAGGCGCTTTAAATAACAATTTGGCATTGTCGCCCGGACTATAAATACTTTTATCAGGGGTGATGACAACTTCGCCTTCGCGGCTGACTTCGAAAGATGAAAAATCAGTATCGCCCCAACCGTAAGCATAGAAGGTGCGCGACACATAATTCTCGCTTCCCGGTGCCATAATGCGGACTTCATATTCGCCCGATTCAACCGGTACGAAAGGCAATACCGCACCTGAGCCTTTGATATTCATTTCGCGGGCAAAAACGACTTTCTCTTTTTTCTGCGAAACATAATTGTACCTGCCGTACTGATTTTCAATTACCGTTTCATATTTATAATTGAGAATAACAATTTTAGCCTGGGCTCCGGGCAAAGGTTTCCCGGTACGGTCGACAGCGGCAAACTGAAGATTCATAGTTTTTCGGGTAGAAAGCCATCTGTCGAAATACTTGATTCCAAAATAAACCTGCTGAGTAGGAATTTCAACCACATTCAAACGATTCACAGGCCTCCCGGTTTCATCAAACACAGTGGTAAAAATTTTACCTTCGAGTAAACCGATATCTTTGTACGACGCTGATTGCAATACGATTGAAGCTTTGCCTTCGCCATCTGTATTTCCCTGTTGAAGAATAGAGGCCAGTACAGGCATATTTTTCGATTCAAGATTAAAAGAATATTCAGGTAACGATTTCGAAACAAGTTGTTTGCGTTTTAATCGTAATTCCGTTTCGAAACGTCGGCCTATGGCAGGTGTTCCATATAAGTTTTCAGCCAAAAGGTCGAGGTTTATGGATTCAGCCGGCAAATAAACTGCCTTATTGGTTTTGGTGGTCACTTTTATGCGATCAGGGACAAACTCCTCTACCGAAATCCTTCGTGAAGCCAGCAAAACATCATTGGCAGCATAAACTTCAATTACATAAGTTCCCGTCATGGCCTGGCGTGGAATATAGAATTGTGTTTCGGCAGCGCCTGAAGCATTGAGCTGGAAACGTTGGTTCATGTATTCACGGCCATTTGGTGCAAGAAGTTTGATTTTTATCGGGATGTCTCTCACCACTTCCCAACGTGGAGTGCGCACAATGGTGTTGATATGTGCGGTATCGCCGGGACGGTACAAATCGCGGTCGCCATAAATAAATACATCGTAATTTACATTATCAGTGCGTTTCCCACCTACATCAAAGCGTGATGTTTCAACACGCGTTTTGTTGAAGAGCACAAAATTGAAATCGTTCTCGTAACGCACCGAAACCATGCTTAGCCTGAAACCCTCGGCAAGCTGTTTTACATTTTTAAATATCGCAACACCATTATTATCAGTGACCGTGGAATAGACTTTCTGGTTGTTGGAACTGATAAAATCGAGCTTTGCTCCTTTTACAGGCGTAGCATCACGCAGTGAATTGACGAAAACCATCACATCAGAAGAACCTTCTTTTACAATCAGGCCCAGGTCGGATAAGGAAAGTAATTGTGCATCCTGGATATATTTTCGATCCGTGGCTTCGACTTTCACAAGGTATAATCCTTTGTAGGAATCATTAAAATTCAGTTCGTTCAGATCGAGATTAAGCAACGAAATATTCCCGTTTTTCTGCAGTGAGCGGGTTAGTATTTCTTTGGTCATCACCGGATTTCCATAATCTTCGTCGAACG
This sequence comes from uncultured Bacteroidales bacterium, assembly GCA_963802185.1. Lineage (GTDB taxonomy): Bacteria > Bacteroidota > Bacteroidia > Bacteroidales > UBA4417 > UBA4417. The sequence continues at coordinate 198,742 of CAWDHU010000026.1, read as the reverse complement.
ACCAGGTGCTGTAATCATGGTATTCGTCGCCGTCATAATCATATTCCCAGCTTTTGCCCTGTCGCATATATTGCTGGATGTTGTTTTCAAATATTTTAAACACCGACACTTTTACCTTTCGCACATTTACAATGTTCACTCCCAGGTTTCGTTCCCCTTTTGTCGAAAGATAAATGGCATTATGTTCGGTAAATGAAATATCAGGCAAGGGATCGCCGAAAGAAACAACAGAAGTATAGCCCTCTTCCAACTCCCGTCCGAAAAGACTTTTCACTCCGTTTTTGATATTCAGCGTATACGTTTGCGAACCCAGGAATTCTCCTTTAATTCGGAATCCATTGCTTAATAATTCGGTTTCAAGGCTCATAACCGGATCAGTGGATAAATAACTTTTCAGGCCATCAGCCAGAACCGGCTGCGAGGTATATACATCAATATATCCTTTCCCTTTATCAAACCCGGATTCGGTTCCGGTTATGGTTAATTTATCCTTCGAAGGAATCAGGAATGTGCTTTTGACAGGATTTTCAGTTGCCGTGTTACTGCCTGTACAAAGCAGTCCTTTATCAATAACCACAGTGCCTTTTACCACATTATCAGGCGACTGCGGATCATAGGCGAAAGCTACTTCGATGGTTTCAGCGTCATTTTGAGTGATAATACGGAATGGCATTTCCTTCCCTTCGACCTGCAGTTTTAACAAAGGCTTCAATTTTAACGGAGAAACCGGATTATTAAAATTAAGCTGGCAACGTACTTCCACCTGGTTAGCCAATTCTTCGCTCAGCGACCAGAAAGTACTGATGTTATTTATAGCCAGGAAAGGCGTATGGAACAAAATCAGGTCATCATCAATACTGAATTTATCCTTGCTGTATTTTAAAAGATCTGCAGTAAGTGCAGCTTTATAAGCGGAAGCCGGCAGCAAAGCGCCAAGCGGTGAAAAAGTGAGTTCCGATTTGCCGGTCCACATAAACTTTCCGGGAATTTTTGGCTCAAAATGTATATACTGAGTTGTATCCCATTTGTTGATTAGCCCGCTATCGGGAAGCAATTCCTTATTAAAAGAAAATACAAGGTTTTGAGCACGAAGCACCTCGTCCTTAAAGTTTGTTTTCTTGACTTTGAGTGAATTGAAATTACTGCATGATAACAGTGTAACGCCCAGCAGTGCGAAAAAGAGCAGCTTTTTAAACATAATACGAAACAATTAAATGATGTATCAATCTGATTAACAAAGATGTAAAATAATTATGCCAGTGAAATTACCGAAATGAAAAGGTAAGAATAAAATTAATTAAAAATTTCAGGAAAAAATCTGGAATCAATTTATTTAATAAAGTGATATATAGGAAAAAGATTAAATTGACTCACATAGCTAAAAACAAAAAATCCCCAGGTTGCTCTAGCAATCTGAGGATATTCTATATGATTTAAGCTTCTATTTATCAACCCTGAACACCGAGTCAATCACAGTTCCATCCACCCATTTAATAACCGCAATAACTTCGTCTGTAAGACGCGCTTTCTGTGGCTTTCCGCAGATCTTTTCGGCTTCTGCTTTTAGCTCGTGGATGGTTTTTATTGGTAATGAACTACCTTTCATTTTCTCAATCAGATCAGGACGTAACGGATTAATTGCAATACCACGCTCGGTAACAATCACATCAATCAGTTCGCCTGGCCCGCAAATAGTAGTAACCTCATCGCGGATCACTGGCATGCGGTCGCGAAACAAAGGAATTGGAAGAATCACACATTTTGATAAAAGACAATTCATCCACCCCCCGATGCCGTGCAACAGGTATCCATCGGAATGAGTTACTACGTTTGCATTGAAATTTATATCAACTTCAGTGGCTCCAAGTATAACTACATCAACGAATTGTGCAAAATTCCCTTTCCCGTGGTAGTTATAACTGGTAAACGGACTTGTATTTAAATGGTTAGGATTTTCACGCATTGAGCGAACACCATCAAGGTCAAAAGTCTGGCCATCGAGAATATAATCAACCAAACCTTCTTCCAGCATTTTCACGAGGTATTTATTACTTCCGCCGCGGGCAAAACGGGCCTTCATTCCTTGCTTACGAAGTAAATCGGCAAAATAAACGCCAATGGATAAGGCCGTTCCGCCAGCTCCTGCCTGGAACGAAAATCCATCGTGAACAATTCCTGTTTCCTGGCAAAACTGAGCTGTCATTTCTGCAAGCAGAAGCCTGTCGGGGCTTTTAGTAATTTCGGTTGTACCTGAGATTATTTTCTCAGGAATACCAATTTTGTCCATTACCACAACAAAATCCACATAATTTCCCTGGATCTGCCATGGAACACACGGAAATGGTACTAAGTTATCAGTTACCACAATCACCCTGTCGGCATATTGTGAATCGGCCAAAGCAAAACCAAGTAATCCACAGGCTGCCGGACCCTGATCGCCGGTTGCATTCCCAAACTCATCGGAAGTAGGTGCGGCAATTACAGCAATATCGATATGCACATCGCCATCCTGAATAGCCTGGTAACGGCCGCCATGCGAACGAAGAACACCCAATCCCGTCATTTTACCCTCGGAAGTAAATCTTCCTAAAGCACCATTCATACTGCCTTCAATATGGTGAATTACTCCATTCTCCAGGTATTTTATCATGGGTGAATGGCATTCAAAACTGGCTGAAGGCATCCAGGTCAGATTTTTAATCCCCAATTCAGCAGCTATATCAAATATTTGATTTCCAACCAAATCACCATTTCTGAAATGATGATGAGTTGAAATAGTCATTCCATCTTTTATTCCGGCCTGTATCAAAGCATCCTTAAGTGATGGGACAACCTTGTTGCCGTCTTCCGGGTAGTCAGCGCAGGATGCAATAGGCGGACCATATTTGCGGCCTGTTGGTTTGAATTTACCAACGCCTATAAAAGGAACGGCATCTTTACCATTAACAATTTGCGGAACAATTCGTCCAACGGCATTTGTTGTAAGTCTATCGTATTTTGACATAAAGTTTTAATCAATTATGAGAAACATATGTGTTATAATTTTCATTAGCTGGCTGGAAGTCGGAAGACGGGAGACGGAAGCCTGTTCACTTTAACTTTAAGTGCAAATGTCGGAAGTCATCTTGAGCTTATCGTCAATTAAAATTATGTTTTTGATTTATTCAGATAATAAAGTGGTTCCTCCAACTATTTTCTATTTTCTATTTTCTATTTTCTATTTCCCACTGCCAACTTCAGGCTTCTGACTACAAACTCAAAAATTCCTCGCGCCAGTCATGCGAAAGTTTGCCCATGGTCACTGCAAGATCAATAAGTTTCTGAGCACGTTTTACTACAGGCGGGTCAATCATTTTAGTTCCCAGTGAAACAACACCTAGTCCTTTAGCGCTAGCTTCGATAAAGGCATTCACAATTTTTTTTGCTTTTTCAATTTCTGCAGCATCGGGTGCATAATTCTCGTGGATAACTTTTATCTGGCGTGGATGAATACAACCCATGCCATCGAAACCAAGTGCTTTTGAACGAATTACCGTTTCTTTAAGCGCTTCCATATCAGCTACATCACTGAATACCGAATCAATAGCCTGGATACCTGCAGCTTTACATGCATTTACTACCATACTTCGTGCAAAGAAGGACTCTGTACCTTCCTGTGTGCGACGTGTACCCAGATCGGCTGTATAATCTTCGAGTCCGATGGCGATGGCAACTACATTTTCGCTTTGTGCAATTTCCAGGGCTTTCAGAACACCAAGTGCACTCTCCACAATAGGCATTAACCAGATATTTCCGGTTACATTAAATTTTGTTTTTAACTGGCTGATTTTCTCATTTACCTGCCTGATCTGGTCAGCGCTTTCACACTTTGGAACTAAAACCAGGTTAACATTATGTGGAATCAGGAATTCAAGGTCTTCGAGTCCAGCGGGAACCTGGTTGATACGAACCATGCGCTCAGCACCGTAAAAATCAATATTCCTTAATGCATTACGAACTACAAACCGGGCCTCGTATTTTTTACTAGGCGCAACAGCATCTTCCAGGTCGAGAATGATTCCGTCGGGTTTGTGAATACCAGCATTGATCATAAGGCTTGGTGTGTTACCAGGAAGATAAAGTCGTGAGAAACGGTTTCGATCGCGTGTAGTCTGATACTGGTTTTCGTCCAGCATTGGAATCAGAAATTCCTCTTTTGAACCTGTAAGCTGCCAGATTGCAGCCTCCATGCGGGCTGCCAATACAGGAGTTATCGCACCGGAATCTTCAACAAACAAGCGGGCGTGTTGAATTCCATAAAATGCAAGAATTTCGAAAAGGAGTTTTCGGATATCATCGCCATACATAGCTTCAACTTTGCTGATAAGTTCAAGTTGGATGCCATTGCTATGGGTTAACTCCAGGGTAATATGACAATCGGAGCGGATTCCTTTTCCCCTGTTTCCAATGAGGGCTAATTTGTCGGTTAAAAACTCCATAAACTCTGAATTATAGGTATTAAAAATGCTTTCGAACAACAGTATATGTTTTCACAAATATTCAACAAAGGTACATTGGCGTATGGATTTAGCAAAAAATTAGATCAATTCTTTTAAATATTTTATATCTTACTGAAAAAGAACATTTTATAATATTTTTTTTGAATTTATTGATAAAGCAACGAATGTACAGTTAATAAAATTTTATTTAAAAATTCCCGGCTCAGAATAATTGCATATTCTGACACACACTAAAAAGCATGCAAAAAAAAAGGAAGCCATAAAAGACTTCCTTTTTTAAATGAATTACCAGCTTAGGCTGGAATAAATTATTCAGCAACTGTAGTATCAGCAACTGGAGCAGCTGTTGTATCAACAGAAGCTTCAACTTGTGAAGTTGAATCTGCAGTGGCTTCTGATTTTGTTTCGCCTGATTTGCAAGCTGCAAATGAAGTTAGGCCTGCAACTGCAAGTAAGAAGAATAGTTTTTTCATATGTTGTTTGTTTTAGGAGGTTAATTTGATGCAAAATTATACAAAAATTACTAACATAGAAAACGTTTTTTGTTTTTAATGCCATCTTTTATTTGTTTTTTTTGTTAACAATCTTATAGTTAATATCTATTTACTTACTCACTCAACGATTTCAGGTGCATTGTCGGAATTACAATGTTCATGGCATGAAATTTGATAAGTGTGCCAAAAAATATTTTATTTTGTTTTTTAAATTAAAATATGAATCACATACCAGATAAATTCAACTGTTAATTCCAAAACCAAGCAATTCATTTCTTTAAAATGAAATACTTACTGAAAGCTTTTTGACTAGTTTAAACACAATAAGGATTTATAGTTTGAAAATATTGACGGGATTAAATGTGATATTAATCCCTATTTTACTTGAATAAAACGGCAATAACTGATACATTTTAACCCCTTCTGAAAGGAGACATCCTAAAGTATCTCTTATTTTTTTACTTTTGCCGGCTGTAACAGGCAACGACTTTAATTATATTTACAGCTGTTGTGAGTTTACAACAAGCATTAAATCCAACATAAGCATACATGCTAACATCTTTACGAAAATTCCATTACTCAGGTAGTCCGCAATCGGTACTGGTATTCCGCTTGATACTTGTACTCTTCCTGATGGTGCTTACAAGATTGGTCATATATTTTTTGCATCCTTCCCTTTTTCCAGGCATTACACCATCAAAACTACTGTATTATACTTTTACAGGAATGAGGTTTGATACCGTAGCTATTCTTTATGCCAATATTCTGTATATCGTCTTGTTAGTAATACCATTTCGCTTCCGCAGAAAAAGAGCTAACAGAATTATAACCGACATCATTTTTTATATTTCTAATATCATTTTGTTGATACCGAATCTTGCCGATTCAGCTTATTATCCATTTTCGCTGAAACGAATGACGATTGATATTTTCAGATACATTAGCACCGGCGACGATACAGCTAACATGCTGCCACAATTTATCCGCGATTTCTGGTACGTGCTTTTACTTTTGCTGGTATCTGTTTTCATATTGGTATTTATTGCCAGGCGTATCACTATTTCGAACAGGTATGTTATGCAAAAAAATGTTCACTATTACCTGTCGCAAACGCTATCCATGCTATTGTTTTTATCCCTTACCGTGCTCGGAGTCCGAGGAGGAATTCAATTAAAACCTGTCGGAATATTAAGTGCATCGCAATATGCACCTTCGCAGGAAACAGCAGTTGTGCTCAATTCTGCCTTCACTCTGATGCGCTCTTATGGACAGCAGGGAATTCAAAAGCTTGGCTTTTATGAAGATGAAAAGGAAATGACAGACATTTTCAATGCCAGGAAAAACTATTCAAGCCTGGATAGCCTCGGCAATGTACTACCAATGATGAAAAAGAACGTATTTATTATTATTCTTGAAAGCTTCTCGGCTGAACATATTGGCGTACTTACTCATCAGTTGGGAAACAAAAATAGCGATTTCACTCCTTTTCTCGACAGCCTGGCCGAGCAAAGTGTTGTATACGAAGGTTTTGCAAATGGGAAACGCAGTATCGAAGGCATTCCGGCTGTACTGGCGTCACTCCCCACCTGGATGACAGAAGATTTTATCACTTCGCAATATGGACCTGACAAGTTTAATAGCCTCGCCAGTCTTTTGAAAACTGAAGGTTACAATACTTCCTTTTTCCATGGAGGAAAAAACGGGACGATGGGTTTCGATTCATTTTGTAAATCAGCAGGATTTGATAATTATTATGGCAAAAATGAATACCCCAACCAGTCTGATTTCGACGGTCATTGGGGAATATGGGATGAGCCCTATCTTCAATATATAGCGCAAACACTTAACGAAAAGGCTCAGCCATTTCTGGGAGCAGTTTTCACACTTTCATCACACCATCCATACAAAGTTCCTGAAAAGTACAAGGGGAAATTCCGGAAAGGCCCGCTTGAAATTCAGCAGACAATTATGTACAGTGATTATGCGTTGAAAGAATTTTTCGCAACCGCTTCAACCATGTCATGGTTTAACAATACAATTTTTGTAATCACTGCCGATCATACTTCCGAGGCTTGGCAACCTTTTTACAAGACCAGGGTCGGGCAGTATTTCATTCCTATTATTTTTTATGAACCACAAAACGGGCAGTCTGGCCACATGGGAATTATCGCCCAGCAAACTGATATTATGCCAACTCTGCTTGATATGCTTCATTATCCGAATCCTTTCATTGCTTTTGGAGGATCTTTACTCAGGGATAACGAACCACGATTCAATCTGAGTTATCTTAACGGCAATTACCAATTGATTCAGGATGGATACGCCTGGCAAACAGATCATTCCATTTCAAGTGCTCTTTATAATTTTGAAAATGACAGCTTACTCAAAAATGACATTTATCAACATCAAAAAAATCTTGCGTTAGGAAAGGATAAATTATTGAAAGCAATTATACAGCAATATAACAACAGGTTGATTGAAAATAAGCTATCGACAAATTAAGGTATGACAGAAGGAAAAAAGAAGATTGTATTTATCGTGAATCCCAAAGCCGGCATCACTCCTAAAAGCAAAGTGGTGATTGAGTTGCTGGCAGGAAATATTATTCCTTCCTCGAGGTTTATTCCCGAAGTTGTATTTACCGAGCGGGCTGGTCATGCAACTGAAATAGCCAAAGATGCTGTTAAAAGAGGCGTTGATATTGTAGTAGCTTCGGGAGGCGATGGCACGGTAAATGAAGTAGCATGCGCGATGGTAGATACAGGCATTCCGATGGGTATTTTGCCAGCAGGATCAGGGAATGGATTGGCACGCTGTCTTGGAATCTCAATGAGCTATGCACTTGCATTGCGAACGATCATCCGCGGCAATACAAAACTTATGGATGTGGCAACTGTTAACGATATTTTATACACAAGCATTGCCGGGATAGGTTTCGATGCGCACGTAGCCCAAAAATTTTCAGAAACCTATATACGGGGAATGCTTGCTTATATGCAAATCACTTTGAACGAATTCAAGGCTTACAAACCGCAAACCTATAAACTTACCATTGACGGCGTAAGCATGGAAAAACATGCACTAATGATTATCTTTGCTAACAGCAATCAGTTCGGATTTAATACACGTATTGCACCCGAAGCAAAAGTTGATGACGGCTTGCTGGATATTTGCGTATTTAAGAAAATGCCTGCCACGCAATTATTGAATGTTGGCTATCATGTAATGATGGGCACACCAGCAAAATCAGGCTATGCAGAATATTTTAAAGGCAAGGAAATTACAATTGAAAACACCACTGATTCTCTGATGAATATCGATGGTGAGCCAATAATTGTAAATCAACCAATAACTATCAGCATCAAACCCTTGGCACTTCGGGTGATTGTTCCCTGATAGTAGGGAAAATGGTTATTAGAAAATGGAAAATGGTTACACATATTATCTTTCTTCAAACCCTAAACCCCAAACCCAACCCCTACAAAAAGATGTCAAAAAAAGCAAAACCTACAGGAATAGTTTATTCAACAAACCCTCACTATAATTACCGGGTTGAAGAAGATTCAGAACCTGTAACCTTGCCGCCGCAACAGCAAAATCTGCGGGTAATGCTTGACCGGAAATCGCGGGGAGGAAAACAGGTAACGCTCATAACTGGTTTTATTGGCTCTCAGAATGACCTTGAAGAATTAGGCCGTATGCTGAAAAGCAAATGTGGAGTTGGTGGGTCGGCTAAAGACAATGAAATCATCATCCAGGGCGATTTCAGAACGAAAGTTATGGAACTTATTACTAAAGCGGGATATAAAGCTAAATTAGCCGGTGGCTGAAAACTTTTTCCTGCTGATAATATTCATTTTTTCAAAAAAAAACATTCATACAAAATCATACTATGTTTGAAGCATTCGTCAAAACAGTTGCAACTTGGTTGACTAAAATCGGGTTTTCACCAGAAACTGCGTTGAAAACAGCTGGTATTTCCGATTTCATAATGGTATTAGTTACAGGAGTTCTAATATATTACATTACTAAAATTATTATTAACCGGGTTCTCAAGCGTATTGCAAAACGAACAGCAAGCAACTGGGATGACGTATTGATTGAGTATAAGGTTTTCCAGCGAATGGCTTTCCTGGTTCCGGGTATTCTGATCTACCAATCTATTTCGGTAACTCTTGATGATTTTCCCGGACTCATACCGGTAGCATTAAAATTAACGAATCTATACATTATTGTAATCTTTTTGCTTATCATTAACTCATTTCTGAACGCGGTTTATGCAATGTATCAGAAAAGCGAATTTGCTTTGTACCATCCCATAAAAGGTTATATTCAAATAGGTAAAATTGTTGTTTTTATTGTCGTTTTTCTGCTTATAATCTCCCTGTTGTTCAACCAATCCCCATTATACATGCTAACAGGGCTTGGCGCTTTTTCTGCTGTGCTCCTGCTTATTTTTAAAGATCCTATTCTTGGATTTGTAGGCGGAATTCAGCTTTCGGCCAACGATATGGTACGCCAGGGCGATTGGATAAGCATGCCAAAATATGGTGCCGATGGAACCGTGCTCGAAATTTCCCTCACTACAGTTAAAGTCCAGAATTTCGATAATACTATTTCGACATTGCCAACCTATTCGCTAGTATCAGAATCATTTCAAAATTATCGTGGAATGAAGGAATCAGGGGTAAGACGAATGAAACGATCAATTAGTATTGATATGTCGAGTGTTAAATTCTGTACCCAAAAAATGCTTGATAAATTCAGAAAAATAACTATCCTGCAGGAATATATTGATCGCACTGAGGCTGAACTTGAAAACTACAACAAAGAAAATAATATTGACAATTCTGTCTTTGTAAATGGACGAAGGCAAACCAATATAGGTGTCTTCAGGGCATATCTCGCAGGAATACCTGGCTCATCATCCGCTGGTTGATAATAAAAGTGACCTGCTGTACGACAATTGCAACCAACTCTTCCGGTATTCCAATTGAAGATTTATGCCTTTACTCTCGGAAACTGAGTTTTATCCGCTTCGAAAAAGTTCAATCCGATATTTTTGACCATATTCTTGCCATCGTTCCTCAATTTGAATTACGTGTTTTCCAAAGCCCTACCGGTGAAGACCTTAAACAAAGTAATGCAGTTTATTTTGAAAGGAACGATAGCCCAGTTTAAACAGGCTCCTGGTTTTTCAAATTGAATTTATTTTTTAGAAACTCGAACCAGGTAACATTCATCAATAACATAAGCAATCCATATACCATATCTTCAACAGGTATGGTTCCTAAACGTATTCCCAGGTTTTGCGTATTATCATAATAAACTACTTCTTCGGGAATAAATGAGCCGGTAAGCAAACCATTTACAATAAAAAACGGGATAAGTGTAACCAGGTACATCAGGTAAAATCGACCCATGTATCCGGCCCGGATCACAAACCGGTGAAACAGCAAAAAGCTACCTGTCGAAATAAAAGTTACTGAAGTATATAATCTGCCGGTATTCATCAATCCAATCAACAATAAAATAAATGCCAGAACAAGTGTTATTTTTTCAGCATATTTCCCAATATAATCTTTCTTAACCAGGTAATTGAGCGAATGATAGGTAAAAAGACATGCATATGGAATGGCAATAAAAAACAGCCATTCTTCGAGAGGAAGATTTCCAATATAAAATCCCAATAAATACCTTGGATTAAATCCCCAAACGTCAAGATAGGTTTTTGCCATATCCCAGGGAATAAATACTACCATAGTAAGTATCATCGCCGGAAACAGGAACCGCCATTGTTTGTCGAATCTCAGCCTTTTATCGAAACCGGCGATAAACGGAACACTTATGGCCCCGAGATTTATTAACACATACAGCCAGTTGTCCATTCTGTGAGCTTTATCTATACAATGATTTAGTCATAATGTTATACCAAACTCATTACTTATAACTCATTTCTTCTTACCAAATTCTTCCTTGTAATATTTGAATGGAGCAATCAGGAAGCCATAATTATAATGTGCGTGCGGATTGTGATGTTCCAGATGAGCTTTCACCGTAGCACGCAGGTACCGGTTTGAGAAGTTTTTCAATATCGGAATACGTTGGTGTACATACACATCGTGAAACATAAAATAAGCAGCGCCATAAAGCATTATACCGATCCCGATACTTAACATGTAACTGTTAGGCGTCATAACACCGAAATAAATCAACAATATGCTGGGAGCAGCAAAAATCAAAGCAAAAATATCATTCCATTCAATTTTACGACCATCCCTGATATGATGATCCCTGTGAAAGAACCACATAAATCCGTGCATTACATATTTGTGTGTAAACCAGGCCATAAACTCCATAAAAAGAAAGGCCAGTATCACAAGTAAGATATTAACTATCATTTCCATCGAAACTTATTTAAATTGGTTTATAATAATTAAACAATTTTCCCTGCAAACAGTTCAGGAAAACGGTCTTCCATTTTTTCCATAATAATCCTGAACCATACGGTATAACTTCCAGGGGTTGATCGCATATCCTCCATTAGATCAACAATTTTAATCCATTTAAAATCATTTGCCTCTTCCGGATTTACAGATGGAATACCATCAAATGTACCAAAGAAAACATGATCGAATTCATGCTCAATCAGTCCGTTTTCGAAATGAGCTTTGTAAATAAAAGCAAAAGACTCTTTCAGTGCCGTTGTAAATCCCATTTCTTCGCCAAGTCTTCGGGTGGCAGCTTCCAGGCTCACTTCACCTGGTCTTGGATGGCTACAGGCGGTATTGCTCCACAAACCCGGAGTATGATATTTGCTGAATGCACGTTGTTGTAAAAGCACTTCACCCTGACTGTTAAAAATAAGTATTGAAAGAGCCCTGTGCAATTCTCCTTTCAAATGTGCCTCCATCTTTTCCATTTGTCCAACAGGATTATCGGAAGTATCTACAAGTATTACATTATCGTTCATTATTTCTTCGTATTAAATTTTTCAACAAGTTGATTTACAGCATTTTGTTCAGATGCATTCAATTCTGTTTGTTCAAGCATGAAGCGGCAAATCCGGAGATAAAGGTAAGCATTAGGATGATTTGCACCAACACTGTTTAGTGTAGTAATAATTATAGCTTTATCATTCCTTATATCGCCGTTATACCCCAGAAATCCGGGAGCGTTAACCTGTGTAGCTAAACGGAGAAAACGTATCTCGGCATCCAGATTCTTCATAGCGACTGCTTTCTCGAGTTCGCTTTTACCCCGATTGAAATATTCAAGCTTTTTGCGGACACCATTTACCGAACTCGCTGAGGCTGCTGATGAAGCTCCCCGGTAAGCTAACATTACAGGGTCTTTGGACAGGTCATTTTTCTCAAGTGCCTGGTACAATTTCAAGGCTCCGTCTACTGTTTTATCAATAGAAAAAAACTGATCGCGCACTTTTTCAATTTGAAGCTGCTGAGCACTTATACCATGAATTCCAATTAAAGAAATCAGTAGAATGAAAAGAATAATTCGAAATCTAATCATATAGTATTTGTTATATTTCGCATATAAGCCGTTAACAATAAAATGTATTTACGCCAGTTTGACAATCTAACCCTTTCGTTCAGTAGTTTTTCAGCTTTCACACTTTTTATTTTCAATAATAATTCATGAAAGTAAACATATGCTACATATACACCGAACCTGGCCCCGTCAGGGAGTTTACGGATCCCTGAAAGCCCGTCGGCAAAATCCTTTTCTATATCTTCTTCGATGGCAACTTTAGTATTATCATCCCAATTATTCATATCGATGCCCGGGAAATAACTTCGGCCGAGGTCTTTAAAATCTGCTTTTAAATCGCGGAGAAAATTGATCTTTTGAAAAGCAGATCCAAGTTTCATAGCTGAAGGCTTTAGTTCAGTGTAATTAGTTTCGTTTCCTTCACAAAATACGCGAAGGCACATCAAACCAACCACTTCAGCTGAACCTAAAATATATTCTTCATATTTCTGTTGATCATAATCTACTTTCTCCAGGTCCATTTCCATACTCCTGAGAAAAAGATCTATTAGTTCATGTTCAATTTTGTATGTATTAACTACGTATTGAAAATTGTTGAGTATTGGATTCAAACTGATTTTCTCTTCAATTGCATCATACGTATCTTGCTTAAACCTCTGTAAAAGTTTTTGCTTGTCGAAGCCATGAAATGAATCTACTATTTCATCAGCAAAACGGACAAAACCGTATACGCCATAAATAGGATCATGAAACCGTTTACTGAAAAACCGAATCCCAAGCGAAAACGACGTACTGTACATTACCGTTGTCATCTTGCTCGACTTGCGCGAAATCATATCAAATAGTTCTTTCATTCTCAAAAATTTTAATATTACTAGTTTATTATAACATTTTCTTTCGCTTCCCAAACGCTGTCAGGTCCTGCTGACGCAGACAGGTTTGCCATTTCCTATCTCCCCTTTTCCATTTCCTATTTTCTATTTTCTATTTTCCTCTAATACTAAAGCACTAACCCCTGCATCCTTCATTATTAATCTGGCAGCAATTTCACCCGATATAAGTGCTGGAGGTACACCTGGTCCCGGAACTGTGAGTTGTCCTGTATAAAAGAGGTTCTTCACTTTTTTGCTCCTCATTTTAGGCTTTAGAAAGGCAGTTTGCATAAGTGTGTTAGCCAATCCATAAGCATTCCCTTTAAACGCATTATAATCACTTTCAAAATCAGCATGAGCATAACTGCGCTTGAAAACTATATTTTCGCTGATATCCTGTCCGGTTAAATGTTTGAATCTCTCTAAAATAATTTGGAAATACTTTTCACGTATTTCTTCGGTGTCTTCCAGATCAGGGGCAACAGGTATCAGAACAAACAAATTTTCCATTCCCTCAGGGGAAACGGTTGCATCTGTTTTTGAAGTGCAACTAAAATACAATGAAGGGTTCTCCGGCCAACCAGGTTTTTCATAGATTGCATCTGCGTGCTTCGAAAAATCCTGATCGAAAAATAAGGTATGATGCTCAATCCCATCAAGCTTTTTATCAATTCCAAGATAAAATATCAGAGATGAAGGAGATAAAACCCTGGAATTCCAGTATTTTTTGGAATAAGTCCGGTATTCAGCTGGAAGCAGCTGCTGTTCAACATGCTGATAATCAGCAGAAGCAAGCACATATGGTGCTTCGTAATGCTTCCCTGCAGCAATCACCGAAGAGATTTTTCCGTTCTTCACTTCAAGTGATTCAACCGGGCTGTTGTAAATAAATTTCACACCAAGTGATGTGGCAAGTTCTACCATTCCTTCCACTACATTATACATGCCACCTACCGGGTACCAGGTTCCCAGCTTGATATCGCCATAATTCATCAGGCTGTAAAGTGCCGGAGTACTTTTGGCAGTACCTCCCAGGAACAATATCGGGAATTCAAGCATTTGCCTGAGTCGTGGACTTTTAAAATATTGTTTCAGATGTGAATCGAAAGATCGGAACATATGTAGCTTGAAAACTGAAGCCAGCATTTCAGGATGAGCGAATTCAAGAACCGAAACGCCTGGTTTATAAACAAACTTGCTCATCGAAACATTGTATTTATACTCCGCTTCTTTCAGGAATTTAATGAGCGAATCGCCAGCTCCCGGTTCTTCTTTTTCAAAAATATCAACAATTTCGCTGAATGTCGCCGGCACATCAACAATCTGATCTTTACCAAAATAAAACCGGTACGAGGGATCAAGACGCTGTCAACTGATAATAATCCTGGGTGGTTTTGCCGAAAAGTGCGAAGAATTTATCAAATACATCAGGCATCCAATACCAGCTGGGCCCCATATCAAAGGTAAATCCGTTCTCAGCAAACTTCCGGGCTCTTCCACCGGGTGAACTGTTCTTTTCAAGAACTGTAACGTCAAATCCAGCCTGAGCCAGGACTGATGAAGCTGCCAGGCCCGAAAAACCAGCTCCGATTACAATTACCTTGTTATTTTCCATATCTTGATCATTGAACTAGTATACTAAACACATTTAGCTGAAATTTGTTTAAACAATTTCACAATTTATTAAACACTAGAAAATCCAAATATATTTTAACATTATATTTCACAAATATAATGCATATCTTTGCAGCTCCTATTCTTAGAATAGAACGGTTGTTTAAGCAGACATGAAAAATCAGATAAAAAATTGTTATAAAAATTTTTTATTTGAAGTTAATGTAGTACTTTTGCAGCCCGAAAAATGGAAAGATAAGCAATTAAACGTTACACAGATATGTATTTAACGCCTGAGATTAAAAAGGATTTATTCAAAGAAAACGGACAATCTGATGCCGATACCGGATCAGCTGAAGGCCAGATAGCACTCTTCACATTCCGCATCAAACATCTAACCGAACATCTGAAAGAAAACAAAAAAGACCTTGCTACCATGAGGTCACTGGTTAGGTTAGTTGGTAAACGCCGTAAAATGCTTGATTATCTCAAGAAAAAACAGATTGATCGTTATCGCGCGATTATTGCTAAATTGGGTCTCCGCAAATAATCGGATTTATAATTCACATAATTAAAGGCAATTTAAAAGTTGCCTTTTTTTGTATTGATACCAACAAAGGGAAAAAGTACCAGGCCCCAAATCCAAAGACTTAAATCCAAAGTCAGTGATCTCAAAAACTTTATGCAATAAATTTTGTTTTTCCTTTTGGGACTTAAAGCTTGGAATTTGAGACTTGGAATTTTGAAAATGAGGAATTGATCCATTCTGAGTATTTCAATAATGAAAATAGTCAGATCATAATATTAAATCAAATCAGGCTGATCCGTGGTGCTCTATTCAGCCTAAAATTTCACTCAAAACGAAAGCACTAGTTGTTACACAAAAAGAAAAAAAAGAGGTAATTATGGAAGGAATTGTTAAAACCTTCGACATCGGCGACGGACGCATGATTTCGTTAGAAACAGGCAAACTAGCCAAACAAGCCGACGGTGCTTGTGTTGTTAAAATGGGAAATACTATGCTGCTGGCTACTGTAGTTGCAGCAAAGGAAGCCAGAGAAAATGTGGATTTCATGCCACTTTCAGTTGAGTATCGTGAAAAATATGCTGCTTCAGGAAGATTCCCAGGTGGTTTCTTCAAAAGAGAAGCCCGCCCAACCGACAGCGAAATACTCACATCACGTTTGATTGATCGCGCTTTGCGCCCTCTATTCCCTGACAATTATCATGCTGAAGTGCAAGTAATTGTTACTTTAATTTCATCTGATGATGAAATCCTGCCTGATGCACTTGCATGTCTCGCTGCATCAACTGCTCTCACTGTATCAGATATTCCTTTCAATGGCCCGGTTAGCGAAATCCGTGTTGCCCGCATCAATGGCGAAATGGTTGTTAATCCCGACCGCAGCCTGATGAGTTCAGCTGATATCGACATTATTGTTGCCGCTACAGCCGAAAATATTATGATGGTTGAAGGTGAAATGAAAGAAGTTTCGGAAGCTTCGATGGTTGAAGCCATTACAGTTGCACACAAACATCTTAAACTGGCGTGCCAGGCTCAGCTCGAATTGGCTGCAATGGTTACAAAATCAAGCCCCAAACGCGAGTATAGCCACGAAAAAAATGACGAAGATCTGAGAATTGCAGTATCCGAGTTTTGCTATGATAAAATTTATGCAGTTGCTATGTCGAGTTCTTCCAAAAAAGATCGGACAGAAGCTTTTGCTGCTATAAAACAGGAATTTAAAGATACACTCGAAGCAGATTTTGCCGAGGCAAATGGTCCTTTGATAGGCCGTTATTACCACGATGTGGAGAAAAAGGCAATGCGTAACATGATCCTGAACGACAAGCAACGTCTTGATGGTCGTAAACTTGATGAAATTCGTCCTATCTGGAGCGAAATTGATTATCTGCCAACAGCACACGGATCAGCCATTTTCACCCGTGGCGAAACACAATCTCTTACCACTGTTACTTTAGGTACAAAACTTAACGAACAGGATATTGATGGTGTTGTAATCCAGGAAAAACAAAACTTTTTATTACACTATAACTTCCCTCCTTTTTCAACCGGAGAAGTTAAACGCATTATGGGTGTCGGACGTCGCGAAATCGGTCACGGCAACCTGGCATTGCGTGCACTCAAGGCTATGATGCCTGATAATACTGTAAATCCTTATACCGTTCGTGTTGTTAGTGATATTCTCGAATCAAACGGATCATCATCCATGGCTACCGTTTGTGCAGGAACTCTCGCACTTCTTGATGCAGGTGTTAAACTTATCAAACCGGTTTCCGGAATTGCAATGGGCTTAATTACCGATGGATCAAATTTCGCCATTCTTAGCGATATCCTTGGAGATGAAGATCACCTTGGAGATATGGACTTTAAAGTATGCGGAACACGAGATGGCATCACTGCTTGTCAGATGGATATTAAAGTTGACGGACTTTCGATGGAAATAATGGCTAAGGCAATGGAACAGGCACGTTTAGGCCGTTTGCATATCCTTGGCGAAATGGCTAAAACCATTACCGAACCTCGTGAAGACTACAAACCGCATGTACCACGTATTGTTAAACTTACCATTCCACGTGAATTTATCGGTGCCGTTATTGGGCCAGGTGGTAAAATCATCCAGGAAATGCAGCGTGAAACCGGTGCTACCATTGTTATCGAAGAAGTAGGCGAATTCGGAGTTATTGATATCGTTTCGAACAATAAAGCTTCGATCGACGCAGTAAAAGAAAAAATCAAACGTATTGTTTCTGTACCAGAAGTTGGTGATGTTTATCATGGAACAGTAAAAACAATTACGGCTTTTGGTGCATTTGTCGAAATACTTCCGGGTAAAGATGGGTTGCTTCATATATCAGAAATTGAATGGAGCCGTCTTAAAGATGTGGAAAGCGTATTAAAAGTAGGCGATAAAATTGATGTTAAACTGATTGAAGTTGATCCTAAAACAGGAAAGCTTAAACTTTCACGTAAAGTATTGCTTCCCAAGCCAGATCAGAACGACAACGGAGCAAAGTAAGTTTCAGAAATAATACACCTTTCCATGATTATAACGGGAAGGTGTGTTTTTTTTTAGAAATGTGAAACCTGCTTTCAATTAATCTCGTATTACAGAACGCCAACACAAATTTATACTATGAGGCAACTCAAAATAACAAAACAAGTTACCAACCGCGAAACTGCTTCGCTGGATAAATACCTGCAAGAGATTGGAAAAGTTGAGCTGATTACAGCCGAAGAAGAAGTCCAGCTTGCACAGCGAATTAAGCAAGGTGATCGCGCTGCTCTCGAAAAACTTACCAAGGCAAATCTTCGTTTCGTCGTTTCTGTTTCAAAACAGTATCAGAATCAAGGATTAAGTCTTCCTGACTTGATTAACGAAGGGAACCTTGGACTTATCAAAGCTGCACAGCGCTTCGACGAAACCCGTGGATTCAAATTTATTTCGTATGCCGTATGGTGGATCCGTCAGTCTATTCTTCAGGCTTTAGCTGAACAATCGCGTATTGTAAGGCTCCCGCTAAACAAAATCGGGGCTATCAATAAAATCAACAAAGCATACGCCAAACTCGAACAACAATACGAACGCGAGCCTAACAGCGATGAGATTGCAACATTACTCGAAATTAGCGAGAATGAAGTAAAAGAATCGATGCGTAACAGCGGTCGTCACGTTTCGATGGATGCACCTCTTATCCAGGACGAAGACAATACAATGTACGATGTACTGCGTAGCGACGACGGCCCAACTCCTGAAACAGGCCTGCTTTATGAATCTCTTCGTAAAGAAATCGATAGAGCAATTTCAACTCTCACCCCTCGTGAGGCAGATGTAATTAAACTCTATTTCGGTCTTAATGGAACACATCCATACACCCTGGAAGAAATTGGAGAAAAATTTGACCTCACCCGTGAACGGGTTAGGCAGATTAAAGAAAAAGCCATCCGCAGGCTTAAACATACTGCACGTAGTAAAATACTGAAAACATACCTTGGGTAATAAAAAACAATGAGCGGATTTATATCCGCTCTTTTTTTGATCCGTTTTTTCTCTAACTTTGGTTCTCTTTTCAATTATACCTCAATTAAGAATTCTATTATGCCAATCATTGCACCCTCCATTTTATCTGCTGATTTTTTGCATCTGGGCAAAGACATTGAAATGATAAACAATAGCCAGGCCGAATGGATTCATATTGATGTTATGGATGGAGTGTTTGTACCTAATATTTCATACGGAATTCCAATAGTTAAGGCAGTAAGAAAGGCTACAAAAAAACTCCTCGATGTCCACCTGATGATCGTTCAGCCTCAAAAGTATTTTGAAGCTTTTCGTGATGCCGGGGCAGATATCATAACATTTCATTATGAAGCATCGGTGCACCTTCACCGCTCAGTTACATTGCTACACGAACTTGGATTAAAAGCAGGTGTTGTTCTTAACCCACACACTCCAGTTAATTTGCTTTCAGAAATTTTACCTGAGCTCGATCTGGTGTTGATCATGTCGGTAAATCCCGGATTCGGCGGACAAAAATTCATTGAAAATACGTATCAGAAAGTAAGCGCCTTAAAAAAAATGATCGAGTCTACAGGTCAGAGCATCCTGATTGAAGTTGATGGCGGCGTTGATCTTACAAATGCCGGAAAATTAATTCAATCCGGTGTCGATGTTCTGGTGGCAGGGAATACTATTTTTTCATCTGCCGATCCCAAAGACACAATTTTAAAATTATCCACCAGCATATAAATCTCAGGCCAGCTTAAGTCATCATTTTTCTTCTTATTTATTCTCTTTCAACAGTTTTATGTCTGCATTATTAATGAAAGGGGAGAGAATTAATTATTTGATAATTAAAGATTGATTTCTGTTTTTATGATATATATTTGCATATAACAAAATTCGCACAATCATTATGAGCAATGTATTTGCAGGATTAAGCCCTGAAAAAATTTGGTATTATTTTGGAGAGATTTGTAAAATCCCGCGCCCATCCAAGAAAGAAAAACGTATTACTGATTACATCATTGGTGTTGCCCGCAAACTGAATCTGGAAAACGAGATTGACGAAACAGGTAATATCCTGATCCGTAAATCTGCTACAAAAGGATATGAAAATTTTCCTGTTGTAATTCTGCAAAGCCATGTTGATATGGTTTGTGAAAAAAATAGCGATTTAGATCACGATTTTGACTACGATCCGATCATTCCCAGGGTGGAAGGGGAATGGGTTAAAGCCACTGGTACTACTTTAGGTGCAGATGACGGCATTGGCGTGGCTGCTCAATTAGCAATTCTTGAAGCGAATGATATCGATCATGGTCCACTTGAGATGCTTTTTACCATTGACGAAGAAACCGGCCTGACAGGGGCAAAGGGGCTCAAACCCGGTTTTCTGAATGGAAATATTTTACTCAATCTGGATTCAGAAGATGAAGGCGAACTGTTTATAGGTTGTGCCGGAGGACAGGATACAAAAATAGTGATGAACTATTCGAGAGTAGCTGTGAATTATGACTTTGCAGGTTTTCAGCTCAAAATCTCCGGCTTGCAGGGAGGCCATTCAGGCGATGATATAAATAAAGGACGTGGGAATGCTGTTAAAATTCTCAACCGTATACTTTGGAGTACAAGTCATCTTTTTGAAGTACGGATTTCAGAAATAAACGGAGGTAACCTTCGCAATGCAATTGCCCGTGAAGCATATGCTAACATAATTGTACCCAATCGATTTAGCAATGATTTTAACCTTTACGTGAAGAAATGCAATAACCTTCTTAAAGATGAGTTCAAAATCAATGATCCGGGTCTGGTTGTAAATGTTCAACCCACCGAATTACCATCTTCCCTCATTGATTTTTCAACTCAGGAAAGACTGTTAAATGCGCTGTATGCCTGTCCGCATGGAGTCATTGCAATGTCGGCCGATGTTCCTAATTTCGTAGAAACATCAACCAACCTGGCTTCAGTTAAAATGACCGATAAAGTTATTGAAATCGGAACCAGTCAGCGCAGTTCATCTGAACACGGAAAGCAGGATGTGTTAAATATGGTCGAAAGTGTTTTCAGGTTAGCCGGTGGTAAAATCACTCATAACGATGGATATCCGGGTTGGACACCAAATCCTAAATCACCTATCCTTGATGTAACACGCAACGCATATGTTAAGCTTTTCAACCAGGAACCAAAAGTTCTAGCTATCCATGCAGGCTTGGAATGCGGACTTATAGGCGAACAATATCCAGGAATTGATATGATTTCCTTTGGCCCAACAATAAAAGGAGCCCATTCGCCAGATGAAAGACTTGAGATAAAAACTGTGCAAAAATTCTGGGATTTGACACTTGAAATACTTAAAAATGTCCCTCAATGAAAATTGAAAAGTGATAAAACTTAAATGGCTGCCTGGATAGAGCAGCCATTTTTATTTTCAAGTTTAAAAATTAGTATCTGATCTAATCTGTTCGAGCTATTATAAATGAAAGGACAAATTATAGAAATAATTTCCATGGATCCTGCTTTATAATCCAACACTAAATCCAACCCGAATAATAGGATTTATATAAGGAGAATCAGGTGTATCATTCAGATTCCAAAGAACAAGGATGTACATAGCGGAATTCATACTTATTCGTTGATTGTACCCCCCTCCAACAAAAAAGCTGTTGAATTGCTGCCTGGTCACAGGATAACCAGGCACCTGGGTATTATATAATAAGGACTCATATTCGACGTGAGCAAAGATATTCTCGAAAATAGAATATCTCGCAAAAACACTTCCTCCAAAAACATTAGTCTTTAAATCCAGTGACGGACCATAGTAATCATTATATTGATAATACTTATATGTAGGGCTCACTCCAACACTAAATTTGGGCGTTACCTTATATCCTACCAGAGGAGAAATTTCAATTAATGTCATATAGCCGAACTGCAATCCTAAACCACCACCAAAAAATAAATGTGATCTGAAACTATCATCCTTTCGGAGATTAGCGTCTTCCATCTGAGCACTAAGGGGTTGGCAAAATATTAACAATGCAAGTCCGGAAACACCAATATATAATCTAAATTTACGTGAAAGTCCTTTTTTCATGAAAACGATACAATAAATATGCAGTAAAGAAACAAAATTTCCAGATATCTTATCTAATAATAAAAGTTAAAAACATTTATATTATTGTATAACAATAACTTACAATATAATATAAAATTATTTTTAATATAATGTTGTTTACGTTAAAATAATATATACTTTTGCACCCTCCTAACAGAGAAAGTTCATTGAAGATTCACTGCAAAAAAGCAAATAAATAAGAGATACGCCGTTTAAATAGCTCATATTCCAAACCAGGGAAAACAGTATTTAAAACTTTAAAACTTTGAAATACTGGTGTTTGATTTATCCTTTGCAGTTCTGTTTATTTTAACAACAAATTTTCTTTATAAAATTGTTGAAAATAATTCAGCAAATAGTTGCAGGAGTAAAAAATGTATTTACCTTTGCACTCCCAATCACGACAAGAACTTCTACTATGAATGTTCTGAAACGCGAGAGGGAAACACAAAATTGAAATAATCAGCCATATTGGCTACCTATAGATTACCAAGTTCTTTGAAAGACTGAAGTCAAAACATAAAGCAGCGAATATCCCCTGTTCAAATTTATTTGGCAGAGAAGAAACAATCTGAGACATTTAAGATCAACTTACTATGGAGAGTTTGATCCTGGCTCAGGATGAACGCTAGCGGCAGGCTTAATACATGCAAGTCGTACGGGATCCGAGGTAGCAATACTTTGGTGAGAGTGGCGCACGGGTGCGTAACACGTATGCAACCTACCTTTAACCGGGACACAACCTCGAGAAATTGAGGCTAATATCCCATAACACTGCGAGATGGCATCATTTTGCAGTTAAAACTCCGGTGGTTATAGATGGGCATGCGCGACATTAGCTAGTTGGTGAGGTAACGGCCCACCAAGGCTACGATGTCTAGGGGTTCTGAGAGGATTATCCCCCACACTGGTACTGAGACACGGACCAGACTCCTACGGGAGGCAGCAGTAAGGAATATTGGTCAATGGGCGCAAGCCTGAACCAGCCATGCCGCGTGAAGGATGACGGCCCTATGGGTTGTAAACTTCTTTTGTACGGGAAAAAACCACCGGTCGTGTATCGGTGCTGATGGTACCGTAAGAATAAGCATCGGCTAACTCCGTGCCAGCAGCCGCGGTAATACGGAGGATGCAAGCGTTATCCGGATTCATTGGGTTTAAAGGGTGCGCAGGCGGAGTGTTAAGTCAGTGGTGAAATCCTACAGCTCAACTGTAGAACTGCCATTGATACTGACATTCTTGAGTATTGTTGAGGTAGGCGGAATGTGTCATGTAGCGGTGAAATGCTTAGATATGACACAGAACACCGATCGCGAAGGCAGCTTACCAAGCAATAACTGACGCTCATGCACGAAAGCGTGGGGATCAAACAGGATTAGATACCCTGGTAGTCCACGCCGTAAACGATGATCACTCGATGTTGGCGATACACAGTCAGCGTCTTAGGGAAACTATTAAGTGATCCACCTGGGGAGTACGGTCGCAAGATTGAAACTCAAAGGAATTGACGGGGGCCCGCACAAGCGGAGGAGCATGTGGTTTAATTCGATGATACGCGAGGAACCTTACCTGGGCTCGAACGTGGAATGACAGTCGCGGAAACGTGATCTTCTTCGGACATTCTACGAGGTGCTGCATGGTTGTCGTCAGCTCGTGCCGTGAGGTGTCGGGTTAAGTCCCATAACGAGCGCAACCCCTATCTTTAGTTGCCATCAGGTAATGCTGGGGACTCTAAAGAAACTGCCTACGCAAGTAGTGAGGAAGGCGGGGATGACGTCAAATCAGCACGGCCCTTACGTCCAGGGCTACACACGTGCTACAATGGCCGGTACAGAGGGCAGCTACCTGGTGACAGGATGCAAATCTCCAAAGCCGGTCTCAGTTCGGATCGAAGTCTGAAACTCGACTTCGTGAAGTTGGATTCGCTAGTAATCGCGCATCAGCCATGGCGCGGTGAATACGTTCCCGGGCCTTGTACACACCGCCCGTCAAGCCATGGAAGCTTGGGGTACCTGAAGTTCGTGACCGAAAGGAGCGACCTAGGGTAAAACAGGTAACTAGGGCTAAGTCGTAACAAGGTAGCCGTACCGGAAGGTGCGGCTGGAATACCTCCTTTCTAGAGAGATTATTCTTGGCTATCGTGAGATAGCAGATATTCACTGTTTTATGTTGACTTCATGTTTTTACTTTTTGAAACCCAAACGTTTGAGTAGGGGCTCTCCCCTAGCTAATGGAATCTTTAGTCCCGTAGCTCAGTTGGTTAGAGCACTACACTGATAATGTAGGGGTCCGCAGTTCAAATCTGCGCGGGACTACTACTTTGAAACGTTTACGGATGATTAGTAATAAAAATTTGCCATACCGATACCAATCAGTCAGCAGATTTTTTTTTGAGCTAATCTCATTAAAGTAATTTGGGGAATTAGCTCAGCTGGCTAGAGCACCTGCCTTGCACGCAGGGGGTCAACGGTTCGAATCCGTTATTCTCCACCAGTTCCGGTAACGGAAAAACAGTTCTTGAAAAAATTAGTTGATATTAGCTCAATGGCAGAGCATCCCGGTACAGATCGGGAAGACAATCGGTTCGAATCCGTGCTTCATCACAGCTTCCCGATTTATCGGGATCAAGTTCTTTGACATATTGAAATGAAAGAAAATACATAATTAAGCGCGATGTTGTTCATTTAACATCGAGTTCAACAAGAAAGTTATTAAGAGTGTATGGTGGATGCCTTGGCTCTCAGAGGCGATGAAGGACGTGGTAAGCTGCGATAAGCTTCGGGTAGGTGCAAACAACCTTTTATCCGGAGATCTCCGAATGGGGCAACCCACCAGGCTGAAGGCCTGGTATTCCGAAAGGAAAGCAAACCCAGAGAACTGAAACATCTAAGTACCTGGAGGAAGAGAAAACAATAGTGATTCCCTGAGTAGTGGTGAGCGAAATGGGAACAGCCCAAACCGACGTTGTTACGGCAAGGTCGGGGTTGTAGGACAGCAATGTGGACTTTAAAACGATAGTAGAACCCTCTGGAAAGTGGGATCATAGAAGGTGATAATCCTGTAAACGAAATCGTTTTGATACCTAGCTGTATCCTGAGTACCGCGGGACCGGAGAAATCCTGTGGGAATCTGCCAGCACCATCTGGTAAGGCTAAATACTCCTGAGAGACCGATAGCGAACCAGTACTGTGAAGGAAAGGTGAAAAGTACTTCGAACAGAAGAGTGAAATAGAACCTGAAACCATACACTTACAAACGGTTGGAGCCTCGATTCGTCGGGGTGACAGCGTGCCTTTTGCATAATGAGCCTACGAGTTACTCCTCACTGGCAAGGTTAAGTGCGTTGACGTACGTAGCCGAAGCGAAAGCAAGTCTGAATAGGGCGCCCAGTCAGTGGGGGTAGACGCGAAACTTTAGTGATCTATCCATGGTCAGGATGAAGGTCTGGTAACACAGACTGGAGGTCCGAACTAGTTGACGTTGAAAAGTCTTTGGATGAACTGTGGATAGGGGTGAAAGGCTAATCAAACTGAGAGATAGCTCGTACTCCCCGAAATGCCTTTAGGGGCAGCCTCGAGGTTGAGTTATATAGAGGTAGAGCTACTGATTGGATAAGGGGGCTTCACCGCCTGCCAAATCCAGACAAACTCCGAATGCTATATAATATACTCGGGAGTGAGGCGCTGGGTGCTAAGGTCCAGCGCCGAGAGGGAAAGAACCCAGACCATCAGCTAAGGTCCCCAAATATATGCTAAGTTGAAATAACGAGGTCTGATTGCATTGACAGCTAGGATGTTGGCTCGGAAGCAGCCATTCATTTAAAGAGTGCGTAACAGCTCACTAGTCGAGCGATCGGGCATGGATAATAATCGGGCATCAAGCATATTACCGAAGCTATGGATTGACGACTTAGTCGTCACTGGTAGGGGAGCATTCCAGTCTGCGTCGAAGGTGTGTCGTAAGGCATGCTGGAGCGTCTGGAAAAGCAAATGTAGGCATAAGTAACGATAATGCGGGTGGGAAACCCGCACACCGGAAGACCAAGGTTTCCTGATCAACGCTAATCGGATCAGGGTTAGTCGGGGCCTAAGACAAACCCAAACGGGGTAGTCGATGGACAACATGTTAATATTCATGTACCGGCTCAACTGCGATGGGGTGGTGGAGTAGTGAAAGGTCTGCGTACTGACGGAATAGTACGTTGAAGGGTGTAGATATATTTTGAGTAGGCAAATCCGCTCAGAATGTCGAACCTGATAGTACCGTGAGCCTTCGGGCAAGCGGATAATGACCCTAATCAGACTCACAAGAAAAACCCCTAAGCTTCAGGTTGAAGCCGCTCGTACCGGAAACCGACACAGGTGGTCGAGGAGAGTATCCAAAGGTGCTCGAGTGAATCATGGCTAAGGAACTAGGCAAATTAACCCCGTAACTTCGGGAGAAGGGGTCCCCGATAGTAATATCGGGGCGCAGAGAAATGGCCCAGGCGACTGTTTATCAAAAACACATGGCTTTGCTAAATCGAAAGATGACGTATAAGGCCTGACACCTGCCCGGTGCTGGAAGGTTAAGAGGAGAGGTTAGTCGCAAGGCGAAGCTTTGAATTGAAGCCCCAGTAAACGGCGGCCGTAACTATAACGGTCCTAAGGTAGCGAAATTCCTTGTCGGGTAAGTTCCGACCTGCACGAATGGTGTAACGATCTGGGCACTGTCTCAGCCATGAGCTCGGTGAAATTGTAGTTCCGGTGAAGATGCCGGATACCCGCAACGGGACGGAAAGACCCCGTGCACCTTCACTATAACTTTGCATTGACTGTGAATAAACGATGTGTAGGATAGGTGGGAGATTGTGAAGCGGAGGCGCCAGCTTTCGTGGAATCAACCTTGAAATACCACCCTTTGTTTATTTGTAGCCTAACCCCGCGTTAGTGGGGGACATTGCATGGTGGGTAGTTTGACTGGGGTGGTCGCCTCCAAAAGAGTAACGGAGGCTTTCAAAGGTATGCTCAGTACGCTTGGTAACCGTACGTAGAGTGCAATAGCATAAGCATGCTTGACTGTGAGACCAACAAGTCGAGCAGGGTCGAAAGACGGATATAGTGATCCGGTGGTTCCGCATGGAAGGGCCATCGCTCAAAGGATAAAAGGTACGCCGGGGATAACAGGCTGATCACTCCCAAGAGCTCACATCG
Organism: uncultured Bacteroidales bacterium; assembly: GCA_963802185.1. Classification (GTDB taxonomy): domain Bacteria; phylum Bacteroidota; class Bacteroidia; order Bacteroidales; family UBA4417; genus UBA4417. The sequence goes on along the minus strand of CAWDHU010000026.1, from coordinate 171,422 downwards.
ACGGAGTGGTTTGGCACCTCGATGTCGGCTCGTCACATCCTGGGGCTGGAGAAGGTCCCAAGGGTTCGGCTGTTCGCCGATTAAAGTGGCACGTGAGCTGGGTTCAGAACGTCGCGAGACAGTTCGGTCCCTATCTGTTGTGGGCGTTGGAAGCTTGAGGGCACCTGACTCTAGTACGAGAGGACCGAGTCGGACATACCGCTAGTGTACCTGTTGTGGCGCCAGCTGCATTGCAGGGTAGCTACGTATGGTTGAGATAAGCGCTGAAAGCATCTAAGCGCGAAACTCAGCCCAAGATGAGGCTTCCTTTAAGGGTCGTTGTAGACTACGACGTTGATAGGCTGCAGGTGTAAAGCCAGTAATGGCAAAGCCGAGCAGTACTAATTACCCGTAAATTTTCTGTTGACGTTAGATAAACTCATCTCGCCATACTATGTATTTTCTTTCTTTCAATTGTCAATTCTTTTCTTGCTCTATAGAAAAACCAAAATATTTAAAACCTTTTGGTGGCTATTGCGGCGGGGCCCACCTCTTCCCATTCCGAACAGAGAAGTTAAGCCCGCCTGCGCAGATGGTACTGAATCAAATCGGGAGAGTATGTCGCCGCCGAATTTTATTAACCCTGCTTCCGAATGGTCGCAGGGTTTTTTTTTGCCCCGATTTTTGTTAATACATCATACCCTACTACCATGGTCAGCATAAAAATCTTATATATATAAATATAGGTACTAATTAACTGAATGATTCTTCAGCAAAAATCTGCTTTTTAAATATTTTTATTAACTTCTGTTTTTCATCCTACTAATTACATACATTTGTAAAAGTTAATCCTTATGATTATGAAAAATAGTAAGAACAACAGTCGACGTAACTTTATTAAAATAGCTGCTGCAGGAAGTGCAGCATTAGGTCTGACACCTGTCAGCAGTGTTTTTGGTTCACCAATCAATCCCGATGAAAAAATACTAGCTACAAAGGTAAAAGCCCCGGTATCAAAAGGGAAATCGGTGATGGGTCTCAGGTGTGAACCTTTAAAAACAGTACGTATAGGGCTAATCGGATTAGGGATGCGTGGGTCACAATCATTGGGAAGACTGATTCAGGTAGAAGGTGCTGAAATTATTGCAATTGCAGATGTAGTGCCCAAAGCTGTAAAAGATGCTAATAAGCAAATAACAGATGCAGGTTTAAAGCCAGCGATTGAATACACTGGAGAAGAAGACTGGAAGAAAATATGCGAACGTGATGATATTGACCTGATATATCAATGCACTCCCTGGTTATTGCATACTCCCATTGCAGTCTACGCTATGAAGCAGGGTAAACATGCAGCCTGTGAAGTACCCAGTGCTGTAACATTGGATGAATGCTGGGAACTCGTAAATACTGCCGAAGAGACTCAACGTCATTTCATGATGCTTGAAAACTGTTGTTACGACTTCTTCGAACTCAACACTTTAAATATGGCCCGAAATGGTGTGTTTGGCGAAATTCATCATGCCGAAGGAGCTTACATACATGATCTGCGCTGGCTAAAGTTTATGAAAGAAGGTGGATACTATAACAGATGGCGGCTCGATTTTAGTAAAAAACACACTGGAGACCCCTATCCTACACATGGTCTTGGACCGGTAGCTCAAATTATGGGTATTAACCGCGGCGATAGGTTTGATTACCTTTCCTCGATTTCGACCAACCAGTTTGCCATGTCATTATATGCACAGGAAAAGTTTGGTGCCAACTCAGAAGATGCCTTACAAACTTACAAACTGGGCGATATGAATACAACAATTATTCATTCCTTAAAGGGAAAAACAATAATGATTCAGCATGATACAAGCAGTCCTCGTCCTTACAGCCGAATTCATTTGATTAGCGGAACAAGAGGAATGGCAGTAAAATATCCAGAACAAAATATTGCTCTGGAACCTAATGCGCATGAATTTTTAAAGAAAGAAGACTTCGATGCCCTTATGAAAAAATATGAGCACCCTTTGGCAACACAGATGGGTGACAAAGCAAAAAAAGTAGGTGGGCATGGCGGTATGGATTTTATAATGGACTACCGCCTGATTTATTGTTTGCGAAAAGGGTTACCTCTTGACCAGGATGTATATGATGCAGCTACCTGGTGCAGTATTGGTCCATTAAGTGAGGCAAGTGTTCTTAGTAGAGGGAATTCTATTGATGTACCTGATTTTACTCGTGGCGCCTGGGAAAATGCAACACCCTGGCCAATTGTTACAATTGATTAGAACTTTTTCATCGTAAAAAAAAGCATCCTAAACGGATGCTTTTTTTTTACCAGTGTCCATAACCAAGTCTCTTGACTTTGAACATGATACCAGCTTTTACTCCAATGTAAAAATTATGTGATTTCCCATAATAGGAATGTGTGTTCGGGATCTGCCACGAAGATTTATTAATATCGATTAATCCGAATGATGAATTGATAGATATGAGAAACATTAACTTCTGAAAATAATCAAGTGTATACATGCGGTTAAGAGACAAATTCACTGCTACATCCACTGTATTAAATCTTTCCTTTGTATCGGAATTAGACATTCCTTCCGGATTTGGCAACGGGGATCCACCCTCACGTGTATAATCCTGTTTGGCATCAAGAAGTATCATTATATCAGGGCCAAAAGATATCCAAGTTGGATAGAACATCTCAGGTAAATTCTTCATAGCCAGAAGTGGTACTTCCAGGTATGATAGCTTGACGTTTCGTATGGCTTTCCCTCCTCCTTGGTACCCGGAATATTTCTGACCCAGATTACTGAAAAATACTGATCCATTATACCCCCAATTCCTATCGTGGAAATAACTCATTCCTACTCCGCCGGTTATGCCAAATGTAGGTGCATATTCCATTTCCTGATTACCATACGCATTCTGATTGACGATCCATGTATTGTTACCTCCGGCTATTGCATTTACCCACAATGAACCGACTTGTTGTGCTTTCACTTTAAGCGAAAAAACAGCCATAAATAGAGTAACTAAACACAATATTTGTATTTTCTTGTTCATAGTTTTTTTATATTTTTCCTTCTCATCCCCAAATAAAATGCATAAGATTGTTATAATATCCTTTAAAGATGGAAATGTCTTTTCACAGACTTTTTTTTATTTATTTTATTTTTAAGATTTGACAGACCCCAATGCTATATATTTTATAATCAGCAAATTGAATTGATAAGACCTGACTCCTGCTAAATAAACATAATCAAACCAAACCCTGGCAACTATCTGAAAAATATTTTACAAACCTTGCAGCTGGTAACTTCACCTCCAGATAAAATGAATTCTTTTCACAATTGTCATGCATTTAATTGCATACTATTAGCTACTTATTAATACACCTGAGGGTAAAATGTAATATGTCAGGAGCCAAATAAAATCGTAACAAATAGATACAATCGGACTTAACTAATTTTTCATATTCATTAAGTATATTGATAGAGTTTGAAGTAAAAACGAGATATTTTCCAGAATATCCAGTACTATTTCATTCTCAGGCCAGACCTGATCTGTAATTTTTTCTCCTTTTAAAAAAGATTGCGTTTGTGACTAATTTACCATTTTCCGTTACCGAATTTTGCTACTTTGAACATCATCCCAACTTTTATCCCGATATAAAAATTGTGCGATCCTTTATAAACAGCGTGTGTATTAGGAATCTGCCATTCAGTTGCATTGACATCAGTAAGGCCTAAAGCGCTATTCACAGAAAAAAGAAACATCATTTTTCTGAAATAGTCGAGATTATACATTCTGTTTACAGAAAAGCTCAATGCAACATCAGCTAACTTATATCTATTCTTAACATTACCATCTATCATCCCATCCGGATTTGGCAAGGGATTTCCTCCGACACGGCTATATTCCTGAATTGCATTAAGGAGAATTAATACATCAGGACCAAAAGTAATCCATGTAGGATACTGTTGTCCGGGAATAGATTTCATCATCATAAGTGGCACTTCGAGGTACAACAACTTTACTTTACGATTAGCATCACCACCAGATTGTACACCGCTATAATTCTGCCCTAACTTGCTTACCAATAATGAACCGTTGAACCCCCAGAGTCTATTGTAAAAATAGGTTAAACCCATTCCTCCTGTTAATCCGAATGCTGTGGCATACTCGAATTCTGGATTCCCGTAAGCATTTTGATTGATCATCCATGTGCTGTTAATTCCTGGAGTTGCAGTGAGCCACAAAGATTTCTTTTGTTGAGCATTTACAACAACAGAACTTATTAATATCAAAATAAGAATATAACCAAGTATGAAGTTTTTCATTCGTTATTATTTATTAATTCAATGCTTATTTTCAAAGGAATTAATGCTTGCTTCGCAGGTATTTATTAAGGGTCAGATGGAATTACTCATTCCTTGCAAATTTTTAAAGGTATTCGTGAGAACGCTACGCTGAGTTATTCACGAATTAATTAATTTCAAAGGTTTTCATGATATCTCTTCGCTAGTTAATCAGATCTTGCTTTTTTTTATTAGTGTTCGTGAGCTAAAAGTTCGATATGATTAAAAACAATATCATCCCCCTGTGTATCAAAATAAGCTGATTCTGTCATGTTCGTTTCATGCGTTTATAATTCTTTAGTGGGATAACCTAAACGATTTAAACGTAAAAATATACAATACATTTTATACGAATTGAATAAACTTCTTCGAGACCCAACATTTCGGATAAAATTAATAAATAAATCAGTACCAGATAATAATACTACAGTTAAATGTAAGAAGCAGACTATATAAAATGCATCCTAACTTATTTATCTTCATTTAATTCCAAATGAATTTATTATTCTTAAGGCTCAGACTAGTTGTAAATTTTTCAATTTCCACGAGATCTTCTCCAAAATGAAAAACTTTATCAGCCTGTGCCAGGTATTTTACAATATCTTTTGGTTTACCAACTGCCGGTATCCGCATCATAACCAGAAACAGACCCGGTTTGATTATCCCACGCAGGCTTCTGCTTTCGCATACAATTATTTCATTTTTGATATACCTGGCCATAAAATACAATAAAGCATTCTCAATATGAGTTTCAGAAGCCCTAATATAATAGACATGGGCTGCACCAGCTTTAAGCATTTTTGAAGTATCCTTTTGAGATTCGGTATTTTGTTCTTCAAAAATTGAGAAGTCATCGGTAAGTTCTTCAAGGTGGTTTCCATGGAGATCTTCTTCACCTGGACGTATGCTGGTAACTTTCAATCCGATTACTTCCCTTTTAGTAGACAATTTACCTATAATACTGCATGCCATGGTTGTTTTACCTGAATTGCGTGAATTACCACCAATCATAACCATTTCAGGAATAGTAAGCATTATAATAAATTGGGATTGTATAAATTACGAATTGAGTTCATCGAGTAACCTGGTAAATTCCTTTTGCATGATTTTATCCATACGCTGATGAAAAACATCAAAGCTTTTAACCAGGCGACGACCTTCAGGCGACAATTTTGTACTTCCGCCTTCCTGCCCACCACGGATGGTTTCGAGTAAATGAAATCCAAGCATCTTCTCAATTTTATGTAAGTCGTTCCAGGTGCGGCGGTAAGTAATTCCCATTTGTTCACAGGCCCCGACAAGCGAACCACATTCATCAATTTTCTTTAGTATTTTCCATTTACCATCACCAAGAATACCATCACCCTCGAGTGAAGAAAACCAGATTTTATATTCCGGTTTCAGGTTTTCGAATTTATTCATAAAGAAACTATTTTGAAAAAATAATGATATCCTTGTCCTAAAGCATTCTAGTAGTTAATATTACATTTAACCATATACAAGAATCACTTAAATAAACCTGATTAGACTAATTAAATCAGGCATTCAATTGTGCCCAAAGCAAATCTTTAAGTGCAGTAAGTCCAAGTTTGGTATGAGATGAAATAAAAACTGAAGGAATTGTGCGTGGTAATTCTTTTTTCATGAGTTTCATCATTTCATCATCAAGCATATCACATTTGGTAATTGCTAACAAGCGTCCTTTATTCAAAAGTTCAGGATTGAATTGTTTCAACTCATTAAGAAGAATCTTATATTCTTTTTTTATATCCTTGCTATCAGCTGGTATCATGAAAAGCAGGACAGAGTTCCTTTCGATATGACGCAAAAACCGCACGCCAAGTCCTTTGCCTTCATGAGCACCTTCAATTATCCCCGGAATATCAGCCATAACAAAGGATTTATCTTCATAATAAGGAACGATTCCCAGGTTAGGCCTGAGTGTAGTGAACGGATAATCTGCTATTTCGGGTTTGGCAGCTGAAATTACGGAAAGGAGTGTCGATTTCCCGGCATTTGGAAAGCCTACTAGACCAACATCGGCAAGTATCTTGAGTTCAAATATCTTCCAGCATTCGGTAAAAGGCTCACCTGGTTGAGCAAATTTGGGAGCCTGGTTTGTGGATGTTTTAAAATGATCATTTCCCAATCCACCCCGACCGCCCGGTACAATAATATGTGTTTCGTCGTGTGCTGTAACTTCAAATTCAACTTCACCTGTTTCAGGATCACGTACAACAGTTCCTAACGGCACTTTAATAATCCTGTCTTCACCATTGGCACCGGTCGACAAAGCCTTTGATCCGCCTTCACCCTCACTTGCAATTATATGTTTGGTGTAGCGCAAATGGAGCATCGTCCACAACTGTTTATCACCTTTAATGATTATGTGACCTCCACGCCCGCCATCACCACCATCAGGGCCACCTCTTGGATTGCCTTTAGTACGAAGATAATGGTGTGAACCTGCGCCTCCAGCACCCGAACGTAAATAGATTTTTACATAATCAACAAAACTGGAACTGGCCATTATTTATTTTTAAATTATTGAAGTAAAAGTAGTTAAAAACCATAAAACTTAAAACCGCTGTTTTTAACGTGCAAAAACTAATTAAGAAATGTTCATCCATAAAAGAACAATTCTCAACCACTTAAGTTTATCAAGTGTAGTATTATCTGGACTTTTTCATTGCTGTCTGCACAGTATCCAGTAATTTCTCGAATATTTCCTCTCTTGGTCCTATCGCATTAACTACTACATGCTTGTTTTGTTTTTTATACAATTCCATAACCGGGGCAGTTTTGGTATCATATTCTTCAAGTCGGTGTATAATAAGTTCAGTGGAAACATCATAAATACGAGCTTTTTCTGACCGGCCACGTTTATCAAGACGCTTGATAAGTTCAATGGTAGAGGCATTGAGTTCAACAACAAAAGATACCCCCATATTCAGGCGGCGAAGCAGACCATCGAGAATATACGACTGAAGAATAGTACGGGGAAATCCTTTAAAAACAAACCCATTGACGTTGTTATGAACCTCAATTTCACGCTCAATGATCTGGATAACAATTTCATCCGGAACTAAATCTCCTCTCTCATATGTTTCTTTTACTTTAAGTCCCAACTCTGTTCCAGCTTTAATTTCCTTACGCAGTAAGGACCCGGTGGAGATATAATAGAAATTAAGTGTTTCGGCAAGCATCCTTCCTTGTGTCCCTTTACCAACTCCTGGAGGGCCCGAAACAACCAGATTGAACCATTCCTTTTCAAGCATGGCTTCAAGTGCATTACAAAGTGTATCGAAAATTTCGGGAATAGGTCCAACACCTTTAATCGGTACATACAGATGACGAGTTTGGTAATATCCAATTACCGGTGAGGTTTTATCTTTATATTCATGGAGCCGGAATTTGATAACCTCTTCGTTATCATCAGCACGGCCTGAAACTTTTCCACGTTCAATCAACCTTCGGGTAAGCTCGGCATCCGGAACTTCGAGACTAAGCATACACGCAAGTGATGTATTAAGTTTGAGCAGTAAGCCATCAAGAATATATGCCTGAACGAGTGTTCGGGGAAATCCATCAAACAGAATCCCTTTTTTATCTGAACTGGTTATAATTTTTTTCTCGATGAGATCTACCATGATTTCGTCGGAAACCAACCCACCGTGGGCAATAAGATCCTTGACCTGCAAGCCAAGTTCGGTTTCTTCGGCTATTTCCTGTCGTAGTAAATCGCCTGTAGAAATATATGCCAGATTGTATTTTTCAATCAGCATTTGCGATTGGGTACCTTTTCCGGCTCCGGGAGGACCGAAGAGTGCAATATTGAGCATAATAAAAGTATTTTAATCAGGTATCCCAAGAATAATGAAGTTACCTTATTGATATAAATTTTAAGTATTGATCCGGGTATAAGTAATTTAACACGAAAAAATTATTCTTCCACAATTTTGTAAATATCGCTGGAATTACGACCTAAGCCATCATAATCAAGACCATAGCCAACAACAAATTCGTTTGGAATACTAAAACACAGATAGTCAATCGGAAATTTATCTTTAAACGCTTCAGGCTTGAGAAGACATGTGGCCACCAGGACTTTTGCAGGTTCCATTTCATTCAATGTTAAACGAAAATGCTCCAGCGTAAGCCCTGTATCAACAATGTCTTCGATAATAACTATCGTGCGGCCTTTGATATCCAGGTCGAGTCCGATGATCTGCTGTACCACACCTGAACTGTGCGTTCCATGGTAAGACGACAATTTCACGAAAGCTATTTCACAATCAATGGTCACTTTTTTTAACAAATCGGAGGCGAAAATAAAAGCACCATTCAAAACCACAACAAACAGAGGTTTTTTACCGGCAAGGTCTGTATTTAAACGCTCTGCCAATTCGCAGACTCTTGATTGAATGTCTTCGTTAAGAATAAATTTATTGAAGTTTTTATCGTTCAATTTCCAGATATCTGGCATAACAGAAATTTTAATGATTTGGTTGCAGGCAAAATTACGGTTAAAGTGCGAAATATCAAGTAAAAAGATAGAAAGACGGTACTTTTTTATTCAATCCTGCTTAATGAAGGTTCAATTACAAATATGCAAGTCAAAACTTTAAGATTTTCATTAATTTCGCAAAAAAAAAACATTTGTATGAGGCCTTTAGTAAGTATAATAATGGGAAGCACGAGCGATCTGCCGGTTATGGAAGAAGCTGCAAAAGTACTGAATGAGTTACGCATCCCTTTTGAAATGAATGCATTATCAGCGCATCGTACACCTGAAAAAGTGGAAGAATTTGCGCGGAATGCCCATAATCGTGGTATAAAAGTAATTATTGCAGGAGCGGGTATGGCTGCTCATCTTCCAGGTGTCATCGCTGCATTTACAGCCTTACCAATAATTGGAGTGCCGGTAAAATCATCATTTGATGGAATGGATTCGTTACTGGCAATTGTGCAAATGCCTCCGGGGATTCCTGTAGCAACAGTAGCTGTGAACGGTGCCAGAAATGCTGGTATACTAGCCGCTCAAATGATTTCACTTGGCGATAAAGAACTATTCGATAAACTGGTTGCCTTTAAGGAAGATCTAAAGAAGAAGATAATCCAGGCAAACGAGGAACTTACTAAGGTGAAGTATGAGTTTAAAGTTTAGGTTGATGAGTTGATGGGTTGATGGGTTGAGGGGTTGAGGGTTGATGGGTTGATAGGGTGATGGGTTGATGAGTTGATATCATTTTCTGAGAGCTTCTGTAGGATTTGGCACCGTATGCGCAAGACCACCAGCCATTTCGCTGTCAAAAGTTGTAGGCACATTGTCAGCCTCGGTGCGTTGTTTCCATGTAAGATGTTCTTTACCATCGTCTTTCCGGATCATGGTAATGCAATTTTCAACCGGACAAATCAAGGAACATAAGTTGCAACCGACACAATTTTCTTCGTTAATGCGTGGAGTTCTGTTGTTTTTATCCTCATTAAGTTCAATTGCCTGGTGAGCTCCGTCTTCGCAGGCAATGTAACACAATTGGCAACCGATACATTTTTCTTCGTCGATTGATGCCTTAACACTGTATTTGAGGTTGAGGTCTTCCCATTGCTTTACATTTGGCAGCGCTTTTCCAACAAACTGATCAATTGTAGCAAAGCCATGTGAATCCATATATTGCTCAAGTCCGACAGTCATTTCACGGATAATGCCAAATCCGTAGTGCATTACGGCCGTACAAACCTGAAGGGACGAGGCTCCCAGCAGTATAAACTCCACCGCATCGCGCCAGTTTTCGATGCCGCCAATACCCGAAATCGGGATTTGAACCAATGGATGCTGGGCACAATTCTTAACCATGTTAAGTGCAATAGGCTTTACAGCAGGGCCGCAGTATCCGCCGTTGGAGCTGTGATTTTCAACTATCGGGTAAGTTACAAATTTATCAATATCAACACCAACCAGGCTTTGAATTGTATTGATTAATGAAATTGCATTAGCTCCGGCACGGCGTGCTGCCTGGGCGGGTTCGGTAATGTCGGAAATGTTTGGCGTGAGTTTTACAATTACCGGAATTTTTGCGACTTCCATGACCCAGCGGGTAATTGTTTCGAGCACTTCGGGTTCCTGCCCGACAGCAGAGCCCATACCTCTTTCGCACATTCCATGCGGACAGCCAAAATTCAGTTCAATTCCGTCGGCACCGGCATTTTGAACATCCTGAACTATTTGCTGCCATTCCTTTTTGGTTTGAACCATCAAAGAAGCAATAACCGCATGATTTGGAAAATATTTTTTAACTTCTTCCATTTCGCGAAGATTATCGCTCAAACGGCGGTCAGTGATGAGTTCGATATTATTGAAACCAACCACCCTGTTTCCGCGGTGATTGATAGCCCCATAGCGACTAGATACATTTACAACAGGTATTCCAAGGGTTTTCCATACAGCGCCACCCCAGCCCTGATCAAATGCTTTCATAATCTGATAGCCCGAATTGGTCGGTGGTCCGGAAGCAAGCCAAAATGGATTTGGTGCTTTAATACCTGCAAAATTTATTTTTAGATCAGCCATAAAATCTCCTTTTACTATTTTTTAAATCTATTTCGATAAAAACTGATGTATTCCTTTTCCTGCAATTTTCCCTTCGGCAGTTGCATTTACAACTTCTGCTCCGCCATTTACAGCGTCGCCGCCTGCAAAATATTTGGAATTTGAGGTTTGACCCGTTTCCGGATTAACAGAAACGCGCCCGGTTTCATCAATTTTAAGCCCGGAAATATTAGTAAGCATCGGGGTTTGTTTCATCTGACCGGTTGCTTTTATTACCAGGTCGCAATTGAGAACAAACTCGCTGTCAGGGATATTGATCAGTTTCCCATTTACTGTTTCAGTGCGTAAAAATTTCACACCTTCAACGGCACTTTCGCCAACAATTCCAATTGGAGCTATATTAAACATACCTTCGACACCTGTAACTTTTGCCAGATCGTATTCGAAATAGTAGGCTTTCATTTCGCTTTCTGACCTTCGGTATGCTACAATTACTTTTTCGGCACCCAATCGTGCAGATTCCGAAGCAGCGTCCATGGCAGTATTACCACCTCCCAGCACAATCACTCTTTTAGCAATTGGTTCAAGGCTTGGTTTTGTTTTGATTTGCTCGATAAATTCAGTTGCTCCAATACATCCAGGCAAATCTTCTCCCTTGATTTTTATTTCTGCCGAGTTACCAAGTCCAATACCCAGGAATATTGCATCATATTTGGCTTCCAAAGTTTCTATTTCGGTTTTGGTAGAAATGCGCTGATTATAATTAATAGAAAAACCAAACTGATTTCGCAAGTATTCTACTTCAATCAACGCTTCCTTATTGGTTATTTTATATGGCGCTACACCATGCAAAGCTAAACCTGATGGATTATTACGAGCTTCATAAATATCAACTTTGTATCCTGCCATTCTTAGCTCGCAGGCACAAGAAATTCCCGCCGGACCAGCTCCTATAATTGCGACAGATTTTCCGTTATCGGAAGGCATTTCGAAAAACTGCTGGTTAGTTAAAATGGCGTTGTTGGTTGCAAAATTCTGTAACCGGCCAATATCAAGTGCCTGGATATTTACCTTGGTAAAAACGCAGGCTCCTTCACAAAGTACTTCGGTTGGACAAACTTTACTGCATGTATTTCCAAGGTAATTCGATTCATAAATCGTTTTGGCTGCTCCAGTCAGATTTCCATTATTTATTTGCCTGATAAACAACGGAATATCGATAGTAGTAGGACACGCCAGCATACAAGGCGCATTGTAACAAAACAAGCATCTTGAACTTTCGTAGTAAGCCTCTGAACTATTCATCAGGGGTTTTATCTGTGGAAATCTTTTCTCGTTATCCTGCATATGGTTAGGATTTATTAATTCAGCCATTAGGGAGATTTGTTATTAAAACTGATGCATTATTCGGGATTTTTCTTTTTGGTTGATGAGTTTTTGGTTGATGGGTTGATGAGTTTGGGTTGATGGGTTTATAGGTTGATAGTAGCTTATGGTTTTGGGGTTAATGAGGTTTTGGCTGATGGGTTGATGGGTTTTTTGGTTGATTTATGCAATGAATTCAACATTCGTCCGATAGAATCAATGTCAACCCTGATATTTTTCAAAGAATCATCAAGTAAAAAATTCAGATCGTTTGATAATATCATTTGGTTCAATACTTCTATTAAACTACCGAAGGCAATTTCATAAAATCTAGCTTGGTCCTTACGACTCCAACGAGTACTCCCTTCAGCAATATTACTGCTAACTGAAATGCTTGCCCTTCTGAGCTGACTTGTCAATCCAAATTTTTCTTCTTCCGGAAATGTATCGGTTAATTGATATACACTTTTAACAAGCTTTCTTGACTTTTGCCAAACTTCCAAATTTTCAAAAGCATAATTCATGTTCTTCTATTTTAAGACTGTTAGTACATATCAACGCATAAATTAATCAATGACTCAACAGATCAACTTTTCAACCTATAAACCAATCAACCTTTCATCCATTTACCGAAAGGTGCTTACCAACTGACCAATTGAAAATAAATCCATTAAAACTCAGCAATTCGTTTGTACGTTTCCGGCCTTCTGTCGCGGTAAAATTGCCATACTGAGCGTACTTCACTGATCATATCCAGATCAAATTCAGCTACCAGGAGTTCGTCGTTATCTTCAGATGCCTGTGCAAAAATTTGTCCGCGCGGGTCAACAAAATACGATGAACCGTAAAATTTGCCGATATTCCATGGTTTTTCAACTCCCACCCTGTTGATGCAGCCCATAAAATATCCGTTTGCAGCTGCATGGGCAGGTTGTTCAAGCTTCCATAAATACTGCGAAAGTCCTGCAACAGTGGCTGAAGGATTATAAACAATTTCGGCGCCATTCAAACCTAGCTCTCTCGCTCCTTCCGGAAAATGACGATCATAGCAGATATACACGCCAACTTTAGCGTATTTTGTCTGAAATACCGGATATCCCAGATTACCTGGTTTAAAGAAATATTTTTCATAGAAACCCGGAGCAACCTGTGGAATGTGGTTTTTGCGGTATTTCCCTAATATTGTACCATCTGCATCAATTACTACTGCTGTATTATAAAATACCCCAGGCATTTCTTCTTCATATATAGGAACAACGATGACCATATTGTATTTTTTTGCCAGTCCCTGCATGAGGTCCGTTGTTTTTCCAGGGATGGATTCGGCAGCTTTGTACCATTCATTACTCTGTCCGGGACAAAAATAGGGTCCATTAAATATCTCCTGCAAACAAAGAATCTGCACACCTTGTTTGCCTGCATTTTCGATAAAAGGAATATGTTTTTGAATCATCGACTCTTTTATTTCGGCAATAGTACCTTCGCCTTCCGAAATAGAAACAGACATCTGGATCAAACCTGATTTAATTTTTCGTGCCATAGTATTGGGTCTTATTTATATTGTTGAATTTGATTGTTGTTGGGCTGCTGGTTGTACATTATTGGTTACTGGGTTGATGGGTTGATAGGTTGATGGGTTGATTGGTTTCTAGATGCTGGTTTAAGATTAACCAGAAACCAGATACAAGTTACAAGTAACCAGAAGCAAGTGACCAGAAACCAGATTTACAAAATGCTAGTCGATTTTGCCCTTTTTATAAATTCCCCGTAACCTTTCTTAATTCTCACACTGCCACCGTCAATTGCTACATTGCCACGGAGAATTACAGTTTCAGCTTTTCCGGTAACTTCATGTCCTTCGTAAGCCGAATAATCACAATGGTGATGATGCGTAGATGCTGAGAGTACATGTTTCTTCTCCGTATCGAAAATCACGATATCGGCATCGCTCCCCACGGCAATGGTACCTTTTTTAGGGAACATTCCGAATATTTTAGCCGACGAAGTTGAAGAAATATCGACCATTTTATTCAAGCTTATTTTGCCTGTCTTTACACCTTCCGAAAAAATTAATTCCACCCTGTGTTCAATGCCGGGTGCACCATTTGGGATTTTTGTAAAGTCGTGTTTACCTTTACGTTTATCGTCCCACATAAACGGGCAATGGTCAGTAGCAAGAGTATTTACAACACCCTGATTGATAGCGGCCCACAATGCGGCCTGGTCTTTTTTCTCACGGATTGGCGGGCTCATAACCCATTTTGCACTCTCAAAACCACGGTCGTAAACCGAAGCATCGAGAACCAGGTACTGAATGCATGTTTCAACAAAAACCTTCTGATTTCTTTTTTGCGCATCACTCACTTTATTAAGCCCTCCTTCGCTGGTCATGTGTACAATGTAGGAATTCGATCCGGTTTGATATGCCATGTCGATAAAGCGGCCTGTCGCTTCCGTTTCGGTGATTTCGGGCTGCGACAGATAATGATAAAGTGGCGAAAGATTTCCGGCTTCTTTATTTTTCGAAACCAGGTAATCAATAATATCGCCGTTTGTAGCGTGAACAGTTACAATTCCTCCATGTTTTTTTACTTCGTTCATCAGGCCGACCATCTGCCGGTCGTCGATCATTAAAGCGCCTTTATATGCCATGAAGGTTTTAAACGAAGAAATCCCTTCCTTTTCAATCAGATCTTTAATTTCGGTTTGTGTTTCGGGATTAAAATCGGTAACGGCCATATGAAAAGCATAATCGCCGTAAGTATTTCCTGTTGCGCGTCCCTGCCATTCATGTAATGCGGCATGAAGCGATTTCCCCTGCGACTGAATTACAAAATCAATAACGGTTGTTGTTCCGCCATGAAGTGCAGCCAGAGTACCGGTTTCGTAATTATCGCTCGAAAAAGCGCCCATAAAAGGCATTTCCAAATGAACATGCGGATCAATTCCACCGGGAATCACAAGTTTCCCCGAAGCATCGATAATTGTATCAGCATCAATGCCTAAATTCCTACCAATCAATGAAATTGTTTCACCTTCGATGAAGATATCAGCGGTGTAATCATCAGTAGCAGTAATAATTCTGCCATTTTTTATTAGTATCGACATAGTATTTGATTTTAAGATTGATACTCTATTATTTTACTGAATTTAATCAGCCTGGATCTGTACTTTACACTTTTATCAAAGTGAGAACAATTATTTATAATACTCGTCTGCTATTTCAATTGCTTTTTCAATAATATCAAGTCCTTCGTCGATCTGGCTCTTATTTATGATCAACGGGGGAGCAATAAATATCCAACTCCAGCGGACAAACGTGAACAACCCTAATTCCCGGAGTTTTGCCGCCATCCTGTTGGTTGGTTCCATGTCTTTTGCAGCTGCATTCCAGGGAGTAAGAGGTTCTTTGGTTTCGCGGTTTCTAACTAATTCTATTGCCCCAAGCAATCCGGTATTACGGAAATCACCTATTGAAGGATGTTTCTCTGCCAGTTTTTGCACTTTTTCTTCGATGTATTTACCCATCAGCGCAGCGTTTTCGACCAGGTTTTCTTCTTCATAAACACTAATACAAGCCAAAGCAGTAGCACAACCTAGTGCATGGGCTGAATAGGTTAATCCAAGAGGAAGCGGAATATCATTGAAATGGGCTGCAATTTCTTCTTTTACAATCATTCCTCCAAGTGGAGCATAACCCGAAGTCAGTCCTTTGGCAACACACATAATATCAGGTGTAACGTCATGGTGATCAATTCCAAACCATTTACCGGTTCGTCCAAATCCACTCATTACTTCGTCGTCAATCAATAAAATTCCGTAACGATCGGCTATTTCCTTAACCCTTTTCCAATAAAAAGGAGGGTATTTGATACATCCTGAAGTTCCGGATTCACCTTCAAACAAGAATTGCAGCAATACTTCCCGGATTTTCGAACTGTATAATTCTTTCGAGATTTGCTGCAGCCCTGTCACCACACTCTTCGATAGTACTGCTATTCCAGGGGCATCGGTAGAAATAGGGATTTTCGACATGAACGATATTTGTAACGCCCTGGTTGTCGAATTGAAATTTACGCGGGTCGCCACCGACCGAAAAAGCGCCATAGGTTGCACCGTGATACGATCGGTAATGTGAAATAATTTTATGCCGGCCCGTGTATAAACGTGCCAATTTTATAGCATTTTCAATGGCTTCGGAGCCACCGAGTGTAAACAAGGGTTTTCTTCAGGCTTCCGGGTGTGATTTCGGCAAGTTTTTTACCCAAGTTCGCCCCGAACATTAGTTGCCATTGAACAGGTAACAAAAGTAAGTTCGTTCAGCTTGCTTTTTTAAGTGCTTCTATTACTTTTGGATGCTGATGTCCGACATTGGCATTCATAAGTTGTGACGAAAAATCAATATATTTTTTCCCGTCATAATCATAGAAATAAACACCTTTTGCTGATTTTACAGTAATAGGATTTAGTCCTGCCTGTTTCGACCACGAAAAAAATGTATAGTCGAGGTTATTTTTTACAATTTGTTCTCTGTCAGTCATTTTTAAAATTTAAATCTTGATCAATAAATTTAGTTTTCTATAAAAGTGTTAAATAAATTGTGACAATTGAATGAAATTTCAAATCGAATTTTTAAAGTCTGCAAACTATTTTACTCTTCTCTATTCACTTTTCACTATTCACTAACTAGCTCATCCAATCTGTGATTTCCTGTTTTGCCCATTTGGAGGTTACTTTTTTAAACTGGGACCAGAATCCAAGTGAACTTTTACCGGTAATATCGCCTGCCCCAAATTTTGATGCATTCCAGCCACCAAACGAAAAGGGCTCGCGCGGTACAGGTACTCCAATATTTATCCCAATCATGCCGGCGCTAGCATTTTGGGCAACCATCTTGGCAATGGCTCCGTTTTGTGTGAAAGCCGAAGCGGCATTCCCAAAGGGACTTTCCTGTTGGATCGAAAGCGCGTCTTCCACACTTTTAGCCGAAATTATTTCGAATATGGGCCCAAAAACTTCACGATCAGGCATTTTATGGCCGGAATCGCGCCAGTCGATGATTGTGGGACCTAAATAATAACCGTTTGCATCGGCAGTTGGATCGTTCGGAAATTTACGGCCATCAACCAATAATTTAGCTCCTTTTTTTTCTGCTTCGTCAATGTAGTTAATCAGATTTTCCCTTGATTGCTTCGAAATAATCGGAGGCATTTTGGTGCCGGGTTTGAATTTTAATACTTCGGCACAAAGCTGGTCGATAACCGGGCTTACATTTCCAACCGCAATCATAACCGAAGCAGCCATGCAACGTTGTCCGGCCGAACCACACATGGAAGCTGCAATGTCGGATGCCGAAAGTTCGAGGTTTGCATCGGGCAGCACAATCAGATGATTTTTAGCACCTCCAAGAGCAAGGCAGCGTTTTAAATTAGAGGTAGCACGTCGATAAACGATTTGTGCCACCGGTGTTGATCCTACAAATGAAACAGCTTTTATTTCAGGATGGTCACAAATGGCTTCGACGACATCTTTTGAACCATTTACAATATTAAAAACACCATCGGGCAAACCTGCCTGTTTCAGCATTTCTGCCATTTTCATCGCAGTGATAGGCGCCAATTCCGAAGGTTTCAGAACAATACAATTTCCCAGAGCAATTGCGTTTGGCACAGTCCAGTGCGGAACCATATGCGGGAAATTAAATGGATTGATACAGGCGACAACACCGAGAGGTGCGTATTCGATCCGGCACTCAACACCCACGCTTACTTCGAGTACATCGCCAACTGCAATCTGGGGAATTGAACAGGCAAATTCAGTAAGTTCAATACTTTTACGGACTTCGGCGGTAGCTTCGTCCATAGTTTTACCGTTTTCTTCATGAATAACCGCCGCTAACATTTCAACATTTTGCTCAACAATCTGCCGGTAAGTATATAAAATCTGTGAACGCATTTTTGAAGTCATCCCTGACCATGCCGGAAAGGCATTTTTTGCTGCTTTTACAGCTTCATCAACATCATGGTAAG
Source organism: uncultured Bacteroidales bacterium (assembly GCA_963802185.1). Taxonomy (GTDB): domain Bacteria; phylum Bacteroidota; class Bacteroidia; order Bacteroidales; family UBA4417; genus UBA4417. The sequence continues at coordinate 153,144 of CAWDHU010000026.1, read as the reverse complement.
TTGATAAAGGCACAGTGGAAATAACTTTGCCTGTTAATGGGCTGTCAACATCTATTCTTGCATTGTTGCATGATACAAACTCGCCATTAATATAATTCTTGACTTCCTGGTACTTCATGGAATTTACTGTTTTAAAGTTAATAAGCTATTAGGATTCATTAAAAATGACGAAAAAACCTTAAATTGATAAAGACAAAAAACCTTATCATCTGTTTGTTTCACTATTTTCTGTTTACGAAAGGCATTGAAAGGTTGTATCAAAGATTTTAAATGTATCTTTTATTGCGATACCATATGGCCTTTCAGTTCTGATTTGTGGCATTTCTTTTACACACACAAGACTTGTAATCGTAAAATTACATTTTTTAGCTATATCAAAAAATTATTTTTTCAATAAAAATATACCCATTAAAATTATATATTCCCGGAAATGTTTAAAATGGTAAAATTTGATCTTCAGTCATAGTTACTGTTCTTGAATGGAATTCTTCATTTATATCTTCCATACTATTGTTATTCTGAAAGTATATTATATTAACAAATCTTCTATTTTTTCCGTACAATCATAATTCCATCACGTATCGGAAGAAGAACATTTTCAACACCTTCGAGCTGTTGAATATATCTGTTAAAGCTGACAATACCGGCAGTTTCGCGATCCGTTTCAGCGTGAGGTTGAATTACCCTTCCGTACCAAAGTGTGTTATCAGCAAGAATATATCCTCCCGGAGTTACCTTCGGGAAAACAATATCGAAATACTTTATATAATTCTCTTTATCCGCATCAATAAAAACAAGGTCAAAAGGGCCTTTCAGACTACCAATAATTTCAGAAGCATCACCAACAATCATCCCGATTTTTTCTTCCAGACCAGCTTCTTTAAAATACGGCTTTGCGAAATCCTCCATTTCCGGATTACAATCAATAGTAATTAGCTGACCTGCAGGTTGCAGTCCCTGGGCCAGGCAAATGGCTGAATATCCTGTAAACGTTCCGATTTCAAGAATAGCTGAAGGCTTAATCATCCGGCTGATCATTTGCAGGAAAGCACCCTGCAGATGACCCGAAAGCATCTGTGGCTGATGCGTTTGTAAATGCGTTGCGCGGGAGAGCCTTGTCAGAACTGGCAATTCATCAGATGTATGCTCATTTGCATACTTTTCAATGCCTGGTATCATAATTCCTTCATCAAACTCATTCATCGGCTGGATTGTTTCTGATTGTTAAAAATAAGTGTACTTAGACCTGAAGGATCAAATACCTGGTTAGCAAGGTCTAAAAGAGCAACTGCCGAAATGTCGTCAATTTTCCTGTAAATTTCCTCAACCGGATCAACTTTTCCATAAACGAGAAAATTCTTTCCCATGGCCAGCATTTCGTTCTGATGCGATTCGAGCGATATGGCAAGCTGCCCTTTAAGTTGCTGTTTGGCGGTATGCAGTCCGACCGTTGTTAGGCCCACATTTCTGAATTTGTACAATTCTTTATGAATCAGCTCCATGGCCCTGGCCATAAGGTTTTCATCGGTACCGCAATAAATGCTGAATAACCCGGTATCAGAAAACGGCTGGTAGTTTGATTCGAGATTGTAAGCTATACCATTCCTTTCACGAAGCGAAATATTCAACCTGGAGTTCATGGCCGGTCCACCTAATATGTTGTTAAGCAACGACATGGCAAACCTGCGTTCGTCGTGTAAATTGCAGGCAGTACTCCCAATGATCACATGAGCCTGGTGCCTTGAGTACTTTCGGGTTATCGATTGCGGCGTATAACCTGAAAAAGGCTTACGTTGAACAGGTGTAGAATCAGTTGCCACACCGCTGAAGAATTTTTCGGCAACAGCTATGGCCCTGCTGAAGTTGATATTTGCAACAGAGGCTATCACCACCCGCGACGGGATATAATTTGCATCACGAAAGCGCAATACATCCTTGCGGGTATATCTTTTCAGCTTTTGCTTCGTTCCGAGAATATTTCGGCCAAGAGGATGATCCCCGAAAACAAGTTCATCAAATTCATCGTGGATCCATTCGGACGGGTTATCCATATATGAATTGATCTCATCCATCACTACTGCTTTTTCTTTTTCAATTTCCTTTTCAGGGAAAGAAGATTGAAATAAGATATCCGCAAGCAATTCAGCAGCGCGCTGGTAATACCTGGCTTGTATGGATGCATAAACACTGGTATCTTCCTTGGTAGTAAATGCGTTCAGATCAGCTCCCACATTTTCGAGACGGCTCAGAACCTGGAAATTAGTTCTTTTCTGTGTTCCTTTAAAAATCAGATGTTCGATAAAGTGCGCCAATCCTTGCTGATCCGGATTTTCATCGCGCGAACCGGCATTTATAATTACACCTAGGTGGGCCACATCTCCGCGCTGCTGTTTGTGAACAAGTCGAATGCCATTTTTAAATTCGTGGTACTGGTAGGTCATTGGGGAGGTTAGGGATTTGGAGTTGGGAGTTAAGGATTGGGGGTTGGGGGTTAGGGATAGGGGAGACTGGGAGAGGGGAGACAAGGAGAGGAGTGAATAGTGAACAGTGAACAGTGAACAGTGAAAAAAACTTTTATCAAACCGGCATCGCAAATAAAGTTCTATTTTTCACGATTATTTCAACTCCAGCTCAGCAGGGTATTTATCATCAAAAAAGACCCAGAAAAGTGGCTTGTACCCACGTAATTCACCTGAATCTGTAAGGCGCTCAACGAGAGGACAAATACCGGCAACTTTTTTAGTGAAAACAAGTGTTTTATTATCCATACTCCATTCTTCAAGGAATCGAAGTCTGGTAATATCGCTAAGCCGGATTTCGGTTACCAGGACTGTATCAACCAGGTCGTAAGGCGGAGTTGAACGTTCAACACTGATTGTGTCAACGCGTTTCATCATACTTTTTATTTCATCGGCGGTGAATGGTTTACACGTAAGGAAGTCATATGCTTTAACCTCGCCTGATGTGACCTGAGTGATGATATTTTTCAATAGTTTCTCACGGCTGCTACCTTCGATATTCTGAACCCACCAATTCATATCCAAATCAGAATTTCGAATCTGTACATCGTACTGAATACGTTTTGTAACGATGTTTTTCCCGGCATCCGATCCATTGCGGCATGAAAATGTAAACATCGAAAAAGTGAGCATCAATATTATTAACAGGAATTTATTCATGGTTTGCGTTTTATTTGTACAAAAGTATCAAATTTGCAGGTATAACTTCATTTCAATATGCTTAAAGTCAAAAAGCCGACGCTGATTCTTAACAGCGACATATGCAGAAGCAATATCAGCATTATGGCATTGAAGGCCCGTGAGCAAAATGTGATTTTCAGGCCTCATTTTAAAACACATCAGTCGGCAAATGTTGCAGAATACTTCCGCGAAGAAGGTGTAACGGCAATAACCGTTTCATCGGTAGCAATGGCTCAGTATTTTGCTAAGAATGGGTGGAAGGATATAACTATTGCATTTCCTGTTAATCTACTGGAAATTGATGAAATTAACGAGTTAGCTTCCATTATAAAGATTCATTTGTTGATTGAATCTGAGGATACAGCGGTATTTCTCAGAGAGAATCTAACTGGTAACTGTGGATTTTTTATTAAAATTGATACCGGGTATCATCGTGCCGGAATTGAAGCTTCTAACGTATATTTGATTAACAAGGTTCTACAGGCATCGAAATCGTCGAAATTATATTTCGAAGGATTCTTAACTCATAGCGGGAATGCTTACCACGTTAAATACAGGGCGGAACTTCTGGACATACAGCAAAATTCAGTGGAAAAACTGCTCAGGTTGAAAAAACATTATCAACCTCAGTACCCTAACATTATTTTATCGGTAGGCGATACTCCGACATGCAGCCAACTGACGATTGCCAGTGGAATTGACGAAATCCGTCCGGGTAATTTTGTATTTTTTGATGTTATGCAGTTTGCATTGGGATCGTGTGCACCGGACAATATTGCAGTGGCTTTGGTTTGCCCTGTAGTAGCAATGCATCATAGCAGGCAGGAAGCCGTTATTTATGGAGGAGCCGTTCACCTTTCGAAAGAACAAACCTCGCTCCCACCCGATCCGGAACCCATTTACGGGCTTGCGGTGAGTTGGGATGGGACAAACTGGGATACAGGTACTTTGTTAGGGAAAGTTAGTTCATTATCACAGGAGCACGGAATTATTACCCTTACACAGGAAGGCTGTAACCTGAAGCCTGGTGACCTGGTGGCAGTTTTGCCAATACATTCATGCCTGACTGCAAATTTGATGAGGAAATACGTAACAACGGATAATGAGGTATTTGAAACGATGAATTCGTAGTTCCAACCTGGTTTAGGTTGTAAAAAAACATCAAAATAAATCGTAAAAGGCTGATTCTAAAATTCCTGAATTCCAGAGAAATAATCAAAACTATTCCTTTGCAGTCTTCTTTGCCTTTAGCTTACTCTTAGAATCCGGCCTCATGAGAACGCCTAAGTTGTTTCGCCCGTTTATAATCATAGTTAAGGGATCATCGAAATGCACATGGCGGATGAGTTCGTCCTCGTATTCAGCTGGCAGACTATTTAGGTAGTCTACATCAAAAAAACCATCTTTTATGTAATGATTAATTGTAAAATAACCTACACGGAATGATGTTAGATTCTGAAAGAAATGGGTTCCCTGGCTGGGGTCGATACGGTAATTTTCGAGACCTGATTCAACAATAAGCCTGGCTGCTGCTATCTGTGGCCATTTAACCGGAATGCCAAGCCATGGATCACTGGAACCCCAGCGGCCCGGGCCAACAAGAATGTATTGATTATGATTTTCCAGGAATGTATCATTAAGTGCAGCTATTTTCTGAACTATTTCCGAATTCCGGGAAGGGTCGAAAGTAGCTGTTTTAACATACACAATATCGTGCAAATCAGTCACGGTTCCATTGCCTAATGCAGCATGAGAATAAAGAATAGTTTCTTCATATTTAATCTTTTCTATCTTCACATCAACTCTTTCTTTATTTTCCACGATTGGCCTTATCTGTAAAAGGTTGAAAATCGCAGGCTGTCCTTTTACTTTGTTCAGTTCAACCGCAAATTCTATTTCAACAGGTTTACCCATTTCACGCTCTCCCATTTCGAGGCAGATTGATAGTATCTCGGAAAGTGGAAATTTGTTGTGATTGAGTATATTTCCAAAGGTGACTATCCGTTTCCCATCCTGAAGAATTCCTTCACGGATGATATGGTTCTCGAAATCGAAGGTTGAAATCATATCCCGGAATGAAGAATCTTCGGCAGCAACTTCAATTTTAAGCTTTTTCATATTCACGCTATCGTCGACTGAAGGCCTGAAACTGTATGGGTCCATATCCAGCGCATAGAAAAATTTCTGTGTTTCGCGCAGTGCCATTTCAGTAGATGAAAGCTGCATGATCTTTCTGGGATATTTAGGTGAAAACCGTATAGAAACACCTCCATCCACAATATATTTACCAAGTCCCATGGCAATGCTTGCTATTCCATCTTTAGGTTTTTCGGGTGCTATTGGATAGAAATTGATTGAACGGGCCACACCTGCAAAAGAAGGATAGAATCGGTCTTCGTACTGCGTTCCGGCAACATGCTGCAGAACGACAGCCATTTTTTCCTGGTCGATCACATTGCTCGTAGCTGACATGTATGCTTTACTGTCGTGATAAAAAACTGAAGCATAAACACTTTTAATGGCATTACTCACCAGTTCAAGTGTGAAACGATCATCTTCGACCATCACCGGCACCATGTAGGTAGAATATACTCCTGCGAATGGCTGATAATGTGAGTCTTCGAGTAAACTCGAAGAACGTACTGCGATAGGTTTCTTTCCAAGGTGAATAAACGTAACCAGGTCATCGTGCAGGCGCAGTGGTAGTCGCGCATTTACAAAATTGATAAGTATTTCTGAATCGCTAAGATCGGAAAGCCCGACTTTATATAGATCGTTATCCTCCATAAATTCATCGAAGATATCTGTACAAAGCACCACTGTTTGCGGGATATTGATATTAACATCCGGGAAACGGTCCGACAGCCTGTTTCGTTTCACAATTGCATCCAGAAATGCCAGCCCACGAGCTTTCCCGCCTATGGAGCCCTCCCCTATCCGGGTAAAACTTACATATTCATCAAAGGTTTCCCGATCGAACTGTGCAATAATACCCCTGGCTTTATTGAGCCGGTATCCTGCAATGGATTCAAAAATAAACCTGCGAATATCATCAAGATCGGTAAAATCGCCTGGCCTTACATCCCTGAAAAATTCGGCTAAAGGGAACAATGCCCTGGCAAACAACCACCTGGATAAATGATTCCTGTAGATATGATATTCAAGTGAAGCATCGGGAACCTGGAATATCCGCTTCTGCAGTCCTTTAAGATCGGAAGCACGCATCAATTCCTGATGTGTATCAGGATCGAAAAATACAAAATCACCGAAAGCGAAATACTCCATCATAAAGTCGCGAAGCTCAATGGCCATTGTTTTGGAATGCTTATCTATAAAGCCAACTCCCAGGTTGTGTGCCACATTCTGGTATTTCAGGTCCGACGACTGTAAAACAAAAGGAAGGAAATCTGTTTTTGAACGAACATGATTCAGCAATCTGAAACCTGCTTCCGGATCATCGTGCCCGGCACGCTTATAGCTTATATCTGAAATAATGCCTAACAGATTTTTCTCATATTTATCGAATAATCTAACGGCCTCATCATACGTTGTGGCCATTACAAGTTTCGGTCTACCACGTTTGCGCATCATACGCTGATGCTCATTCAGACCTTCGGTCATAAAAGAATTTGTTTGCTCAAAGATAATCTTGTAGATGTTAGGCAGGTAACTCGAATAAAAGCGAATTGAGTCTTCAACCAGCAATACAACCTGCACACCAACTTCGAGTGCATCAGACTCCACATTCATCTTATCCTCAAGCAGTTTGATAATAGCAACCAGCAAATCAGGATTTCCAAGCCAGCTGAAAATATAATCGATGATACTCAGGTCTTCATTGGAAAGCCGCAGTGTAACTTCCCTCGAAAATGGCGTCAGTACAACTATAGGAATAGTCGGGTAGTTGTGTTTTACATGTTTTGCCAGGTCGAATGAATCTATATCTTCCAGAGTAAGCATGCAAATTACCAGGTCAATATTATCCGTTTCCAACACATCAAGAGCTTGTTCCTCCGAAGGCACCTGGATAAGTTCCGGCGGATTACTCAGGTTAAGGGAAGTATATTCATTAAATATATGCTCATCAATGCGGCCATCGCTTTCAAGAATAAATGCATCATAATTACTTGCAATAAGCAGCACTTTATGTATCCGCTTCCGCATCAGCTTTACAAATGGTGTGTCGTCGAAAATATGCTTTCGCGAAAACTGCGATATCAGGGAATCAATCATTGATCTGGTTTAGTGAGAACAAAAATAGCTATTTATCGTGTGATGGGCAAATGGGAAAGTTAAGGGTTTCAGGGATGGGATTGAAACAAATTCATTTCAAGTGGCTCCTTGTACTGCGTATGCAAACCAGAAACTCATTCCTTCTTCTTCTAAAAAACAATATCTTTGCCATTCTAAATGATTACATGCAATATGGACTATAATTTTGATCAACTGATTGAACGAAAAGGCAGCTCGAGCATAAAATGGGACGGGATGGAAAAATTTCTTGGTGCCGGTGATGCACTGCCTATGTGGGTTGCTGATATGGATTTTCTTACCCCTGCTTATATTACTGAAGCGATTATTAAACGGGCCAGGCATGGTATTTTTGGTTATCCTATAAGGGAAGAAGGTTATTTTACCTCTTTGGCATCATGGCTTTCACGCCGTCACCAATGGGAAGTTGAGCGCGAATGGATCACATTCAGCCCGGCTGTGGTTCCTGCTTTGAATATGGCTGTACTTGCCTATACCCAACCAGGAGACAAGATCATTACACAACCTCCTGTTTACTTTCCGTTTTTCACAGCAGCTACTGACCATAAACGGACTTTAGTTTACAACAACCTTGTGATGCGCGACGGTCGTTTGTGTATGGATTTTGAGAACCTGGAATCGCTGGCCAAAGACGGCGCTAAAATGCTTATGTTGTCAAACCCGCATAATCCGGGTGGCAGTGTTTGGACAAAAGATGAACTTCAACAAATGGCTGAGATATGCCTGAAATATAATATCCTTATCGTTTCCGACGAAATTCATTGCGACCTGATTTATAAACCTTTCAAACATATTTCGGTTGCCAGTTTATCGAAGGAAATAAGCAATATAACCATCACTACTGTCGCACCCAGCAAAACATTTAACCTGTCAGGACTTTCAACTGCATCGGTTATTATTGAAAATGAGAACCTCCGCAAGAAATTCAATTCACAGGTCGATCATTTACATATCAACTGGGGAAATTTATTCGGAAATATTGCTTCCGAAGAAGCCTACCTTCATGGGGATATTTTTGTTGATGAACTTATGGATTACCTTACGGGGAATGTTGAAACTCTGGAAAACTTTGTTTCTGAAAATCTTCCAAAAATAAAGGTGATCCATCCTGAATCCACATTCCTGGTCTGGCTCGATTGCACAGAAATGGGATTGAATGACAAAGAACTAAATGAATTTTTCCTTCATAAAGCCAAAGTCGGATTAAATCCAGGGGCGATGTTCGGTCCGGGTGGTGAAGGATTTATGAGGATAAATATCGGTTGCCCTAGGGTTACGTTGTTACAGGGGCTTGAGCAGATTAAAAGAGCTTTTTCTAATTTATAAACAAAATTGAATTCGACAATTAAATAATTCGACAATTCGGCAATGAATACGTAAGCTACACATTGTCGAATTGTCACATTGTCACATTGTCACATTATCGAATTGTCAAATTATCACATTATAAACTAACTCCAAACACCTATCTAACTAATGATAAGGCATATTGTAATGTTCAAACTCAAAGATTTTCAAAGTGAATCGGAGAAGATGGCTGCTTCAGAAGAAGTAATAAAGCGATTGAATGAGTTACCTGCAAAAATCAGTCTGATCCGAAAATATGAAGCTGGTATTGATGTCCGCAAACTTTCATGGTCGTTTGACATTGTCCTTGAAATGGATTTCGACAATATGGCTGATCTGGATGCTTATACAATTCATCCTGCACACCAGGATTTTATTGCATTTAACAAAGAATATTCTGTTGATAAGGTGAGTATTGATTATGAAATATAAATCAAAAAATCCAAATTTCAAGACCCAAATAAGAAATCGCAAATAAAAATTCACAACTTCGTATTCCCAAAAATCCTAATTCCCAAATCCCAACTCCTAAAAAATGATAGACTTCAGAAGTGATACCGTAACCCGACCTACTCCGGAAATGTTAAAAGCCATGTTTGCCGCAGAAGTCGGTGATGATGTTCTTGGCGATGACCCAACCGTGAATGCACTCGAAGAAAAAGTAGCCGGAATGTTCGGCATGGGAGCAGCTTTGTTCTGTGCTTCGGGAACCATGGCTAACCAGATAGCCATCAAGGCTCACACTCAGCCTGGCGACGAAGTAATCTGTCACAAACTCTCACATGTATATTATTACGAAGGCGGCGGAATAGCAATGAACTCAGGTGCGTCGGTATGCCTGCTCGAAGGAGATCAGGGAAGGATCACAGCAAAAGATGTTGCCGCGCATATTAACCCGCCCGACGATCCACACCGTCCGCTCACAAAGTTGGTATCAGTTGAAAATACTATGAACAAAGGTGGTGGTTCTATTTACGATTTCAATGAACTGACTGCTATTAGTCATGTATGCCACGAAAACGGACTAAAATTCCATATGGATGGAGCAAGGCTTTTCAATGCATTGGTTGAAACACATGAAACTACTATTGATTACGGAAACCAGTTCGACAGCATTTCGATCTGTATTTCAAAAGGACTTGGCGCGCCTGCTGGATCTGTATTGATTGGAGATAAGGATTTTATCCGCCGAGCACGCAGAATTCGAAAAGTTTTCGGCGGTGGTATGAGACAAGTTGGTTACCTGGCAGCCGCTTGTATCTATGCTCTCGACAATAATGTGGAACGTTTGCGTGAAGATCACCATAAGGCCAAGCAACTCGAAAGGCTTCTGCAATCATTACCCTATGTTGAAGTAGTTGTTCCTGTTCAAACCAACCTGGTATTTTTTAGTCTAAAACCTGAAATGCCAGCAGAAGATTTCCTGAAAACTCTTCGCGAAAACGATATTCATGCTCTGGCCCTTGCGCCGCAGGAAATACGTTTTGTAACTCACCTCGATATTACGGATGAGATGATGGAAAAGGTTGAAAAGGTACTCAGAGGAATTTCGGCAGAGAAGTAATTTACCTTGAACTGAATAGCTCCGGAATAAAAAATTCTCCCGGCCTTTCTGCAAGTTTCTATTTTTGTGCAATTGTATATCTGACCACCTTACTCTTAACAGGCGGAATAGTACGCAGATACTCATAAATCGCACCCAGGTCTTCTTTCGTCATGCCAGAAAACATTGTCCACGGCATAACAGATTGCAGATCACCTTTCACCAGGTCAACATTTGGCAGAACATAAGCTGAGTCGGTATACATTTTGAACCGGTTTATAAATTGTTCTTTTGTCCAATTTCCAATACCTGATGGGTCAGGCGTAATGTTCATCGATCTTACAATGTTACCATTTCCGACCGGAAACTCAAATCCACCTGCAAATTTTTCTCCTACAAACTTCCCGTTTACCTGTTTGGTATGACATTCCACACAATTTGCAGCAGTAGTGAGGTACTTCCCATAGGCAATAACATCTGAGTTAAGCGGGCGCTTCGTTAGACTTGCTTTTTGAGGAATCGTGTTTAAAATAAAATTCATCGGGAAATCTGCTTTTGATTCCTTAATATGACTCTCAATTGAAGGTAAAGTCCGGATATAAGCAATTATGGCTTTAATATCATTTTCATCCAATTGCCCGTAATATTTATATGGCATTACAGGGAATAAAGCTTTACCACTTTTATTCACACCTGTGGTAATTGTGCGGAATATTTCACCATCAGTCCAGTTTGCCAGGTTGAAGGGAGTTATATTCTTTGCAATAAAAACTCCTGGAAATCCATACCGCTGATCGAAAATTTCGCCTCCGGATCCTTCAGCTCCTTGTTTCATAGGTCCGGAGAATTTACTCCAGTCGCGGGTTCCATGGCAGTCCATACAAACAGTTACATGGTTGGCCAGGTATTTGCCCCGTTCAATCATTTCTGGAGTTGATGAAACTTTAATTTCAGGGGCACGACCAACATTTGGCAAGGCAACTTTTACATAAATTAACAGAACTGCTATCCCTCCAATCAGGAGACCGAAAACAATAGCAACGATTTTTAACAATTTTCTTTTCATCTTACTATTTATTAAATGATTTGAAAAAAAATTCTGTAATTACAAGAGTTTCGAGGCCAGGATATAATATACTGATCACCAATAGTTAATCATAGCGGAAAAAATCTACTATAAATGCTCAAATGCAGATTTCGCATCTTCAGATCAATTACGTCCGGAATTTAGTTCAATCCAGATTTAAATGAATTTCAAAAAGTTCTGTGGATTGTTTGTCTCGAAAAAGCAACCACCTACATAACTGATCATTTACAAATTAGGATTTACATAAATGGTTTTACCGTTGGCATCCTTTTGTGCCTGCAGAGTTTGCCGCCTGTTGCGCGAAGGATCGTAAGAAACATGCACCCACCTGAAATTAAACTCATCAATTATCTGATCGAAAGGCAGGTTCAATTCTTTGATTTTCTTAAACAAATATTCATTGCCATTTGTAAAATCTACAATATCGGCCGCCTGACCAGTCATATGCTGACTGTTTTTAGCACCGCCTATTGCCCGGTTTAATGACGGACACCTGTAACCACTGTTAAGATTAACAGGTGTACCAAGAGCGTCACGTAGTGGTTGTAAAACATTGACACAGAGCGCTTTCAAATTCTCGATTATTTCTGAAGGAGGATTATATTGTTCTTCATCAAACTTGCGGTTTGAAGTGAGTAATAATTCCTGTAATGAAAAGTTTGGTGTAAACTGAATATTGGGAGTCATAAGCATATTGTTTTAAAAGTGTGATCATTGGGAAAAATTTGTTTCCAAAAAATAAACTCAATTCTAAAGCTTTGACCTGGCAACTATTTCTATTTATCTCAATATACATGCTATGCTATGCATAAAAATAAGACAACAACCTGAAATGAAGAACAATCTGTATTTCCGCTTATAATTCTAAAATACATAAGTTCAGAATCAGCGAAAATAATATCAGATTTAGTTTGAATAAACAATTGATTATAATATAAGTTATTAGCCAACAAATATTTAACAAATGATTAACAAAGAGATTTCGTAAATCTGCCGGACATTTATCCTAATTAGCCACCGGTGATATGAATTATCCTATACAATAATTTTGTAAGCACAATTTTTATACGCTTAAACACTTACTAATCAGCAAAAGCAGGATCAATTTTAAAGACATATATCTGGAAGCCCAATAAACTCATTGGATATTCATCTTCCGGATCAAATATTCAAAATACCGTGATTTAATTTGCTGGCTTGCCATAGCTTGCTTGACAGGAGGTAGTTTCAGCAACACTCCCAATACCGCGGCCATCGCCCTATGACTGAATAGTACCCTGTTATCAAATATCAAATGCTGCAGATTTCCACGTTCAATAGCCATTACAACGGCTTTGTGAACGCCGTTTAAAGGCGTTAATACTCTTTTTGCACGGGATGTCAAAATGATACTTTTTTTAGCGCAACTTCTTACACAAACTCCACAACCCAGGCAGCGTTCTTCGTTGAGTATAGCTTTTTTCCGGTTGGGAAGCTTCGGGTCGTTCGCCGAAACCAGAGCTATAGCTTCCACAGGACAAACATGAACGCATTTGCTGCAACCGTTGCAAAGCTCACCATCAATTACAGGAATAAAATTTGTTGTATGTACCGGGTTTAAAATAGCAAAACGCCTAGCAGCGATCATAGCTTCACAACAACATCCGCAGCAGTTGCAGATAAAATTAACTTCTTCGCGCACGTTTTCACCGAATTGTACCAGGTTATGACCGTATGCTTCCTGCAACAGGTCGAGGCACTCAGCAGAATCTATTTGTCTTGCATGTCCATGCCTGGTAAGCGAGGCTGCCGTTGTATTAAATGTCATACAGATATCCATGGGTGCATCGCACGCTCTGCCCAGGTGTTCCATTTTGTGGCGGCAATAACACATACCTACACCAATATGAGTAGCTGTTTTAACGATTTCAGTCGCTCGCTCATAATCCAATACATGCAGGGCATTTTCTGCCGACAAAACCGGCTCATTTACAAAAACTCGTCCCAATTGTGTTTCTCCTCTGGTGAAAAGTTCACGCACAAAATCTTCTTCTACATTTAAATACTGATAAAACAGTTCACTCAGGGCTTTCTGATCGATATCGTTACGAATCCGCATCAATGAAAACTCAAAAAATCCAGCCATAGGAGGCGGCAGGGAATATTCCTGAACGCCGTTTTGCTCCACGTCAACCAACAGAGCGCGGTCGGCAAGTGTGTCAAGGATTTTTTGGGTGGAATTCAGGTCCATCTTCCAGATGCGACTTGCTTTTTCAGCCGTAAATGGTTTTATCGGCAATAACGAAACCAGCTGAGCCTCCTTTTCACTGAACAGTACTTTCAGTATTTTATTAAGCAAGTCCGAAGGCGGCGCTCCCTGTGGGAAACGATTTAGTCTATCGACCAGAGCGGAATATGATGTTTTAAGTGTATGGTGAGCCATTGCACCAAAGTTAATAGACGATTTTAAGAGTAAATGTATATCAAAAATAAAAAAATATCAAAAACTTTCAATCAAACTCAGATGATTCATAAAGCACAAAAAAATAATTACTATTCTCAATTCACTTCCAAAAATAATCAAGATTATTCCTTTTACAAAAAAAATAGCGCCTTACCCTATGGTAACGCGCTATTTCTTCTTTTTTAAAAGCTAAATATTATTCAGCTTTCGGCTGAGTCCGGCACCTGTTCCTCCATTCTTCTCTCATCTTTTCCCTTTCTTCAGGGCTAAGGTTCATATGGTGGCCTTTCCAGTCATATCCTGAACGGCTGTGACCATGCCCCCGCCCGAATCCTCCAAAAAGAATTTTCGATAATACCAGTATCCCAAGAGCCTGCCAGAAAGTAATTGTAGCGATTCCAAACACGGCCGGCAAAATACTGTTCCACAAGAACATAACCACGGTCCCGAAAATAAACACACCGGCTGCTATGGCGATAGGAAAAAATATGGCTCTTTTAATCCAGAAACTTTTACCTCTGTTTTCACTGTAACACATCATGATTTCTACGTTTTAAATTGTTAGTATTCCTTATATAAATTTAGAAACCACGCCCGTAGGTTTGCAACTGCGTAGCGTTTCCTCGATATGATCGTTTTAATACTCTCACCGGTTTTATCGGCAATCTCCTGCAAGGTCATATCCTCCAACTCATTCCACACAAAAACATCACGCTGTTTCTGTGGCAGACTATTTAATGCTTCAAAAAACTCTTCCCTGAAATATGCGCGCTCAAGTTCAGTCTCGGGATTTGAGTCATCAGAGAGCAGTGCGTCCGGATATATCATTTCCCCTTCTTCATCCTCATAAGCAAGGTCATCCAATGATTGTGGCTTCAGTTTGCGTTGTTTATCCACAATTCGGTTTCGGCTCACCCGGTACAGCCACGAACTCAGTTGCTCGATTGGTTCGATGTCGACAAGCGAGCTGAGCTGATACCATACATCCTGCAGAATATCTTCGGCATCTTCGTCACTTTTAACGCGGCTGCGTATAAAACTGAACAAACGCTTCCCATAATTCCGGACTGCATCCAGTATTCGTTCCTGCTTTGCCATCGGCGATAGTGTAATTAAATCTACCATATATTCTGGTAGACGGATGTATGAAGAAATTACTTTAAAAGTAGGATTTATTTTATTGATCGCTGCAAACAAAAAAATCAGACCGCCTCTTGAGAAAGGTCTGACTGAAAACTAAACAATCAATATTCATAACTATTTTATTGCTTTCGGCATCCATATAATAATATCATATAAAAGCTGACCATAACCTTTTCCTCCTTTTACGTTTATGTCATCATAATTGCCTTTGCTCCAGCTTATGCCTGTCCTTGGATCCACCGAATAGTTATAAGCATTTTTATAATCATGGTTGATGGATGAAACCTTTAAGAAATCAAATGAAGGATTTTTGTTATTCCCGGATAATAAGATAGTAGTATCCTGGCGGGTGCTTGTTTCATAGTAATTGGGATTGAGTTCCAATGTATGACTGAAATCCTTCAGAACTTTGTCGTATTTAGCTGAGGAAATAATAATAACTCCTCGATTCGTATTGGAAATGTAGATTTCGGTATGCTGACCAACTGATTCCAATTGCTCAGGATTAATTTTCAGGAAGTCGACATTTTTGTAATTAATAATACTATATTCAGTAGAGATTTCTGGGATTGTAATCTGAAGTTCTTTATTATCCAGGGGCTTTGTAACATCAGTATTTTGGCTGATTACATAAAGCGATGGTAGCAAAATCAATGCAACTATAACAATGATATTTGTTTTCATAGTCCTTATATTTATAAAAACATTTGACAGACTATTCCAAAGTTACTGCATAATTTATGAATTTGTTTCTTTGTGCATAATTACTTAGGAATAAAACGAAAATTTCTTTCTGAATCAAAAAGAATTGATCAAAATACTCACTAGAATGATTAACCTGGAGTTAGAAATCCATATTCACTTATGATTTCATATTTAATTATTTTCATAATTCCGTATTATACTGAAAGTTAAAAAAAAGTCTATAAAAATGGTTAACGAAATGGATAAAATTCCTTTACATTTGCCTCGAACAAATCCCTAAAAACAACCTACTGTTATGACAATAGGAATACTTAAAGAAACTCCGGGCGAAAACCGGGTTGCCATGCTTCCCGAAAGTGTCGCCACACTGGTGAAGATGAATGTTACCATGCTTGTTGAAGCAGGTGCCGGGCTTACGGCTTTTGCTTCTGACAAAGAGTATGAGGAAGCAGGTGCACGCATCGATTCCAAAACCAAAGTAATTGAAGGCGCTGAACTGCTTATAAAAATTCAGCCGCCAACATCGGCAGAAATTGCCATTATGAAAGATGGGCAGGTGATTCTGGCGGTTTTAAATCCGTATTTCAACACTGACCTGGTGAAAGAACTTGCTGCCAAAAATATTACCGGGTTCAGCATGGATGTGGTTCCACGAACCAGTCGTGCTCAGGCTATGGACATTCTTTCGTCGATGGCTACCGTTGCCGGCTACAAAGCTGTACTCACGGCTGCCAACACACTTCCAAAATTTTTTCCAATGTTTATGACTGCTGCCGGAACCATTAAACCAGCCAACATGCTGATTTTGGGAGCAGGTGTCGCCGGATTGCAGGCTATTGCTACTTCGCGTAAGCTTGGAGCTGTTGTTTATGTTTTTGACGTTCGTGCAGCAGTAAAAGAAGAAGTTGTAGGCCTTGGAGGAAAATTCGTTGAAGTGGAAGGCGCTCTTGACGATAAAGCAGCCGGCGGTTATGCAGTTGAACAGACTGAAGAGTTCAAAGCACGCCAGGCACAGGCCATCCACGATCAGGCTGTTAAATCGGATGTTATTATTTGTACAGCGCAGATTCCGGGTCGCAAGGCTCCCCTCCTGCTTAAAAAGGAAACTGTAGAAGCCATGAAACCAGGCTCTGTAATAATTGACCTGGCAGCTTCGACCGGAGGAAACTGCGAACTTACCAAAGACAACGAAACTGTAATTCACAATGGGGTAAAAATTATTGGCAATTCACAATTTCCAACCGATATGCCGACCGATGCCAGTCGCATGTACGGCAAAAATATGATCAATTTTCTGAAACTTATTATCACCAAAGAAGGTGCTCTGAACCTGAACTGGGAGGATGATATTGTAAAAGGCACGGCAGTTACACATGGAAAAGAGATAGTACACGAGAGGGTGAAAGCTGCGATGAGTGCATAGTGCATAGTGCTACTGGTGCATGGTGCATAGTGCAGAATACAAAGCACTTACAGCACAAAGCACTGAGCACTAAGCACTGAACACTAAGCACTAATAATCAAAATATAAACAAACAAATAAAACATACATAATCTATGGAAGACGTTTTAAAATTTTTCCTCGAATACAAGGACCTGATTTTTATCATTGTCCTCTCAGTATTCCTTGGAATAGAAGTTATATCGCATGTACCGGCGGTGCTGCATACGCCCCTGATGTCGGGAAGTAATGCCATACACGGAGTTGTAATTATCGGCGCTATTATTGTGATGGGCCATGCCGAAAATACACTATCGCTGATACTCGGTTTTATTGCCGTAATACTTGGTACGCTGAATGTTGTCGGCGGATTTGTAGTTACCGACCGTATGCTCGAAATGTTTAAGAAAAAGAAAAAATAGGGAGATAAATCATGGAAACAATTACAAAACTCATTGAATTTTCCAGCGAAATCTCCATCCTCGAGATTTCCTACCTTGTTGCTTCTATCCTGTTTATTCTTGGATTGAAAAAACTGGCACATCCGGCTACCGCCCGATCAGGTAACCTGTGGGCAGCTGCAGGTATGGCCGCCGCCATCCTTTTCACTATACTTTTTCATCAGAAAGACGGACAACCAATCGGTAATGTTATATGGATTGTGGTTGCCCTTGCAATTGGTAGTTTCATGGGCTGGTACGCATCAATTAAAGTAAAAATGACTGCCATGCCACAGATGGTTTCCATCTTTAACGGAATGGGCGGTGCCTGTGCTGCTTTGATTTCGATGATGGAATTCCCTAAAATGCAGGATCATCTTGCTCAGACCGGTGCAGCCCATATGCTGGGTGGCGAAGGAATTGCCATATCTGCTTGGATTAATGATCGGAGGTGTTTCATTTGCCGGAAGTATGATTGCTTTTGGCAAACTCGACGGACGTATAGGCGATATAAAACATCCTGTTCTGCGGATCATTAACCTTACTTTCCTTGCAGTTCTGCTTGATTGCACTGGTTCTTATTCTGTTTATGAAACCAGTGGAAGGCAACAACCTGCCTATTTACCTTTTTGCTTTGGCAGCACTTAATTTATGGTGTAACTTTCGTAATGCCGATTGGCGGAGCCGATATGCCGGTTGTAATTTCGCTGCTTAACTCTTTTACCGGTGTTGCAGCAGCCATGGGAGGTTTCCTCTATGGAAATACAGCTATGCTTACCGGTGGTATCCTTGTTGGATCATCAGGAACCATTCTTACCATTCTGATGTGTAATGCAATGAACCGCTCGCTGCTAAATGTAATTATCGGTGCATTCGGTGTTGCCGGTGCAGCCGGAACTGAAGATGGCGATAAAACTGTGAAAGAAATCTCGCTCAGCGATGCAGCTGTATTGTTAAGCTATTCACAGAAAATATTTATTGTTCCCGGATATGGGCTTGCTGTTGCACAAGCCCAGCACCTTTGCCACGAACTCGATAACCTTGCTTGCCAGTAAAGGCGTTGAAGTTAAATATGCCATTCACCCGGTTGCCGGTCGTATGCCTGGTCATATGAATGTATTGCTGGCTGAAGCCGATGTTCCGTACGAAAAACTCGTTGAAATGGAAGACGCCAACAACGAAATGTCGAATACAGATGTAGTAATTGTAATTGGTGCCAACGACGTTGTAAACCCTGCTGCTGAAGATGATCCATCAAGCCCGATTTACGGCATGCCGATTATCAAAGCGCTGGATGCAAAGAATGTTATTGTGATGAAACGCAGTATGGCCGCCGGTTATGCAGCTATTCCAAATAACCTTTTCTACCATCAGAAAAACCGCATGTTGTTTGGCGATGCTAAAGCAACGTTACAGAAACTGGTAGCAGAGATCAAGAGTTTGTAGAATATATATCATTACACTAGTGGGTACTAAATTTACTTGAACGTTCTTTGAAAGTCTTTGTTAATCGCATTTGTAGCATTTTTTGGATGCGTGACGATTTGAATTGAAAAGTGGATTTTTGCTTTATAAAAGCAATCCTCCATGAATCAAGGCAAATACATTTTCGCACAACTTACAGATTTTCTGCCACGCAGAGTATTTGATCGTATTGTCAAAGAGCATAATGGCAACAAATACATCAGAACTTTCACTTGCTGGAACCAGATGCTCTGTATGGTATTCGGACAACTAACCTCAAGGGATAGTATGCGTGATTTGATGTTAAGCATAGAAGCCCATCAGTCTAAATTCTATCACCTTGGGTTTGGACAAACCGTCACTCGAAGGAACCTGGGTAAAGCCAATGAAAAGCGGAGCTATAAAATCTTTGAGGAGTTTGCATATGTATTAATTGAGCAAGCCCGAAAGAGTTGTTACAAATCAGATTTTGAAATTGAAGTAGATGGCAACGTCTACGCTCTTGATTCAACTACAATAGATCTTTGTTTGAGTGTTTTCTGGTGGGCAGAATTTCGAAAGCATAAGGGAGGGATAAAACTTCATACTTTATTTGATGTGAAGACTTCCATACCAAGTTTTCTATACATTACCAATGCCAGCGTCCACGATGTAAATATTCTAGATCTGATCCCATATGAAATGGGAAGTTTTTACGTGGTCGATAAAGGATATATCGATTTTAGCAGGTTACACAAAATTCATACTCAGGGATCATTTTTCGTTACCCGAGCAAAAAGCAACATGCGGTTTAAACGTATGTATTCCAGAGCAGTGGACAAAACAACAGGCGTTCAATGCGATCAGATCGGCAAATTGGAAACTTACTACGCAAAGAAAGACTATCCAGACAAACTACGACGAATCAAATATTACGATCTGGAGAAAAACAAATACCTTGTGTTTCTGACCAATAACACCGATTTGAAAGCCACTGAGATCGCTCTGCTGTATAAGAAACGATGGGAAGTAGAACTATTTTTCAAATGGATGAAGCAACACTTAAAGATTAAATCCTTTTGGGGCACTACATTGAATGCAGTAAAAATCCAAATGTATTGCGCAATTATTGCTTATTGCCTGGTAGCTATTGTCGGCAATAAACTGAAAGTTGATCGTTCAATCTACGAAATTCTACAGATTCTCAGCATTTCTCTACTGGATAAATCATCTGTAAGAGAGATACTTACGAAATGCGATTACAAAAATGTCAAAGAACAAAATGTTAACCAATTAAAAATCAGTGAGTTTTAAGTGCCCACTAATGATATCATTATTAAAAATATAAATCCGGCGAAAGGTCAGTCTTTCGCCGGATTTTTTATACTCAGAACTAACGTTTTCGGACCTGGCAAACTGCAAGAATAGATGGCCCTTTTCCGGTGTCAAAACATTGATCACTCTTACAAATAATTACACGTTTAATAATTCGGAAGTGGTATGAATTTAATTCCTGTATCTTTTAGTTTTATTATTGCTCTTTCTTTTTTAACGTCGATCCAACAATGGCTTCTGGCACTATCATAATTTCATAGCCAATTTCCATCCCACCTACAGCCGTGTCATAAATACATTTTTCAGCCATTAGGCTTACCAGCATAATCACTTTGGCTTTTCTGCCCCACAGAAATTTTATCAGTTCTACTGAAGTCAAAGCATCACCTTCTATTTTAAGATATATATTATTATTAACAATATTAAGAGTGCTGTCAAATTTGGGAGCAGGCAAAGTATCTGCAGAAAATCCATTAAAACCAATATTTAACGCCTTTCCCGCAGCTTTAATATAGATTATATTTTCTGAACTGAAATGGTTAATCACTGAATTTACATTTTGAATCATTTCCTTTACTAAAGGTTCCAGTTGTTTGTCTTTTTTAGGGAATTCCTGAATATCAAGAACTATTAAATATCTCTCCTGGGTGAAGGCTTTGTTATCCAAAGAGTTAAAACTGATACGGATTACGACATAGAAGAGTCTGTTTAGAATTTTTTTTTTGCCTTTTTACCCCCTCTGTCTCCCCCTGAAATCAAGGGGAGGAAGTGCTAATAATAATTTTTCTTTAATTGAATGAGTTTCAACCTTGCACAATTTACTCCCTCCATGATTTCAGGGAGGGTTGGGGAGGGTACTTTTTAAAAAATTTAAACATTCTCCAAGTCCAATGATTAAATTCATTGCATTTTTCATGGTTTGAACTATTCAATTAAACCATAATATTAACCCTAAAAAAATATAAGCTACTTTTCTTCACATTTCTCACTAAAACAGATATGAAGAATTATTGAATTATAGCTTTTGTAAAACAAAATATCCGAACTTTGATTAACGCAAACATGAATCAGTATAAATATACATAATCCAAACATCAATTTATGCAAAAACTCACTCTTGTTATAGCCTTAAGCCTGTTTTCCCTCTGCCTGTCAGCTCAGGAAGAAAAGAAAACTGCATTTCAGATTTCCGGACAGGTAATGACAGATGTAGGATACAATTTCAACCAGGTAAATCCCGATTATTTTGATGTTATGCGTCCAACACAATTGCCGGCTTACAAAAACGAATATGGCACGGACGGAAATGTTTACTTTGGCGTACGCCAGTCGATGCTGGATTTTAAAAGCTTTACGCCAACTAAATACGGTGAATTAACAACCCGTTTTACGTTCGATTTATTTGGTGTTGGGGCGGATGCCGGACGAACTACATTTCATATGCTTTATGCCTACGCCGAATTAGGAATGCTGGGCTTTGGCCATACCTGGAGCCTGTTCTGTGATTTTGACGGATTTCCAAATATGGTTGAATACTGGGGTCCGGTGGGAATGTCGCTGTGTAAAAATGTACAGGTACGGTTTATTCCTCTGAAGGGCGCTAACCGGCTTGCTATTGCACTGGAACGACCGGGGGCAAGCCACGATGAAGGGATTTACCGCGACAGAATTGAACTGGAAGATGTTGCGCCAAAGTTTTCTTTACCTGACCTGACAAGTGAGTTTCGTATAACCAGGGGTTGGGGATATGCTGAATTAGCAGGCGTGGTACGTAAAATTGAATGGGTGGACCAGGGAAATCAACCATACGATTTGAGCGGCAAAGCCATAGGATGGGGATTTAGCCTGAGTTCAAACCTGAAGCTGGGCGAAAAGGATGTGTTTATAGGTCAGGCAATAATTGGGCAAGGAATTCAGAACTTAATGAATGACGCACCCACCGATATCGGGATTCAGAACGACTTCAGTAATACCAATGCACCCATTAAAGGTGTTGCCTTGCCACTATTGAGTTTCGTTACGTATTTGAATCATCAGTGGAACGAAAAATTCAGCAGTATGCTGGGATATTCCGCTATTCGTACTGAAAATTCCGACGGCCAGAATCCCAACGCCTTCCGTAATGGAAGATATGCAAGCACCAACCTTCTCTATTATCCGTTACCCAACATGATGGCCGGAATAGAGTTGCAATGGATTCAGAGGGAAAATTACAGCGATGGATGGAAAACTTCTGCCACCAAAATTCAATTCTCATTCAGGTATACTTTTAAGCAGGAATTTTTCAAAAATAACCTGTAAAGAGAAACCAGTTTTAGATTTTTCAACACAAACTTTAACCGGGGACAAATCAAAGCGAACAGCAGATGTAATTATGCGCAAAAGTATTTCAGTCAGTATCCTGGATTTCATTCTCAGATATTGCACTGGCTAAAATTGATTGTTTATTTAAATCAAGCAATCCTTTTGCCCGCTCCGGGACCCGGCTTTAATGAATGTACTTCTGTAATGCTGATTGTCACTACTGCAATTGGCTTAGGCAAACCCATTGTAATGGACATTGCAACCGCCTGCTCGTATAATTCGCCACTATCATACAACGTAGGGGTTCCAATAAACCGGTAGCCATCCAGAATTTCGCGGTTTACCACTGCAACGGCAACTTTCGAACCACGTTTAATATTTGCATAGGTAATACCGCCAGTGCCTTCCGTAAAAATAAGAGAATCATCGGATAAAACGCGGGTCGACCGTTTTGGCGCTACATTAGGATTGCCTTTATCATCAGCAGTACCAATAAAACATTGCTGAGTAGCAATCATGTCCTTCATTTCCTGTGTTAGAGTAGACATTTTCTGAAATTTAAAATTAATACTTTAGTTGATATATAAAAGTAGTCCTTTTTATTTTATTTTGCTGACAATAACTCATAAAAATCTTGTTGATTTTAGTTTGTGCTTTAAGCAATCTCAGGAAAGCTTCTTAATTTATAAGTCTGGGAACTTACCGATTGATTAATTTTGCACTTCCTCCTGAATACCTCTCACCTTGCACTGCAATTTTTGATGAAGCAGTGTTAATTTCCTCAAGTTCACCTTGAGAAAGCACAACTTCTGCAGCTCCCAGGTTCTCCTGTAAACGATGCAGTTTTGTAGTACCCGGAATCGGAACAATCCATGGTTTTTGTGCCAGCAACCATGCAAGTGCAATTTGTGCAGGTGTAACGTTTTTGCGCTGCGCTACTGAGGCAATCAAATCTACAAATGCCATATTTGCTTTAAGGTTTTCGGGCGATAAACGGGGAACAGTGCTGCGGAAGTCTTTACTGTCGAAAGTTGTGTTTGTGTCCATTTTTCCGGTAAGGAAACCTTTGCCTAGCGGGCTGAACGGCACAAAGCCAATTCCAAGTTCTTCGAGTACAGGCAATATTTCGGTTTCAGGTTCTCTCCACCACAATGAATATTCGCTTTGCAAAGCCGTAACCGGTTGCACAGCATGTGCACGACGGATTACCTGAACACCTGCTTCGGAAAGACCGAAGTGTTTAACTTTCCCTTCTTTAATAAGGTCTTTAACAGTTCCTGCCACATCTTCGATAGGTACATCCGGGTCAACGCGATGCTGATAGAATAAATCAATTACATCTGTTTTGAGTCGTTTTAAGGAAGCCTCGGCAACCTGCCTGATATTTTCCGGACGGCTGTTCAACCCGGTTCCACCACTTGTATTAAAGCCAAATTTTGTGGCAATTACCACTTTATCGCGAAAAGGGGCCAGGGCTTCACCAACAAGTTCTTCATTAATAAATGGTCCGTACACTTCGGCAGTATCAAAAAAAGTAACTCCGCTTTCAACTGCTTTTTGAATAAGTGTGATCATTTCATTCTTATCAGCAATAGTGCCGTAGCCAAAGCTCATTCCCATGCAACCAAGTCCCAGAGCCGAGACTTCAAGGTTGCTGTTTCCTAATATACGTTTTTGCATTTTTGATTCCATTTTTGATGTTTTTAATTACGGTACAAAAGTAAATACAAGGCATGCCAGGAAATAAATAACAATGTATCAAGAACTTACGAAAATCAAACAATATCTTGGTTCTACTATTCTTTTTGTGAAACCTTGATTAGTCGGGAGTCCGAAGACGGAAGTCAGGAAAAATGTGAAGTTTTCTTTACCTATCAATCAGTTTATATGAGTGTTAGCTATTTATCATTGTATGAGTCATATTAAACTCAGTTCTGATCCAGCAGTAATCAGCTTTTAGCCTAAGTTACTTCCGACTCCGGACTTCCGACTCCGGTCTATACCACCATTCCTGTTATAT
The DNA here is from genome assembly GCA_963802185.1 of uncultured Bacteroidales bacterium. Lineage (GTDB taxonomy): Bacteria > Bacteroidota > Bacteroidia > Bacteroidales > UBA4417 > UBA4417. The sequence goes on along the minus strand of CAWDHU010000026.1, from coordinate 128,421 downwards.
TCGTAGAAGAACCAACTTTAAAAAGGGCATGTAAATTATATCGTTCCAGTTCTAACGTTTTTTGCTGAATTTGAAATGACTTAGGATTAAAGCAATTTACTTCGCTTTTATATCATATGCCATCAGGGCATTGTTGTGCCTGAGATAAAGTATCCCATTGCGAATTACCGGATGTGCCCAGAAGGGTCCTGAAACACCCTGCGTAACTTTAAAGCTACTGACAAGGTCAAATTTTTCAGGAGTTACTTTAAGCAATCCTACATTTCCTTTTTTCTCATCATATATATAAAGCATACCTTCGGCAGATATAATAGAACCTTTACAATTCCAATGTTCTTCCCACATTTTTTTACCTGTGTTCCAATCGATGCAGCACCAGTTACCATTGCTGTTGTTCAGCCAGTTTGAACCATAAATATAACCATCAATAAGTACCACTCCACCGTGGTGCACATCCAGTACGCTGTCGGTCCAGGCTACATTTGCGCTTTTGCCATCATCACCGATATTAATCATCATACCGCCTATATCATAACCTCCGGTTACGTATACCTTACCATCCTTAAATAGTGGTGTAACACAAAAGATAAGATCATGTCCCGGCCTTGACTTTAAGTGAGCCACCTTCCACAATATTTCACCATTGGAAGCATCAACTGCAAATACATGTTGCAACGAAACATTTACAATCATTTTTGTACCTGCATATTCGATCAGGATTGGCGAGACATAGCCGGGTTTATCATCCAGGCTTGCAGATTTCCAGATGACATTTCCGGTAGCTTTATTCAGAGCAATGGTCATGGTTTCAGGCCCTCCGGGTGAAAAATATAGTTTATCACCATCAATCAGAAGCGATTCGGCAATGCCCCAGTTTCCGTATGTGCCTTTATTCATTTCGCTGGCTTTATACGACCATATTATCCGCCCGTTGGTTCCATCAATGCATGCTATGTCTCCAAGTCCACTGCAAGTGTAAACCTTATCCCCTTCAACTGTTGGTGTAGCCCTGCTTTCGGGAAATGATTCATTCCAGGCCCGCCCCATATCGGTTTGCCAAAGCATCTTGCCATTTATATCCAATGCATACAACACATCAGCAGAATCCTTGGTTCCCGTTATATAAATAGTGTTATTCCCAAATGAAACCGAGGAGTTCCCCTTGGTGAGTTCGAGATTGGACCAAAGAAGAGTTGGTCCTTCAGCAGGCCATGATTTCAAAAGACCGCTTTCTGCGGATACACCGGTTCGGTTTTCAGGCCTCCACTCACTGATTTGCTGCGCATTAGTAAACTGAAAGCTTAATAAAACAGAAACTGAAATTAAGATCATTGATTTCATATGGATCATTTTTTATGATGACTGGGTTAATAAGAATAAAACATACTACAGGCTATAGCGTAACTAGTGGTTATTTCATTGTCATCCCCACTCAGGAAATTGAGTTGTATTCAGATCCAGATTTGAGATAGTCTTCATATCGGATTCATTGAGCTCAAAATCAAAAATATTTAAATTTTCAATCATGTGTGCTTTTTGGGATGTTCGTGGAATAGCTACAATGCCTCTTTGATAATGCCATCTTAAACTCACCTGGGCATTGTTTTTGTTGTACTTTTTGCCAATTTCTTCAAGAGTTTGATTAGTAAAAAGTCCATTACGTCCTTCTGCAAAAGGAGCCCAGGCTTCCATTTGTACTCCATCCTGTTTCAAAACTTCATATGCTTTGGGTTGCTGGAAGAATGCATGTGTTTCTATTTGATTGACCGCAGGCTTGACATTATTAGTCGCAATTAAATCATTAAGCTGGTCAGGTTCAAAATTGCTTACGCCGATTGCCCTGATTTTACCTTCTTTATAAAGTTCTTCCATTGCTTTCCAGGTGCCTTTTACATCACCACGAGGCCTGTGGATAAGGTAAAGGTCCAGATAATCTAAACCCAATTTATTCAGAGACGTTTCAAATGCTTTTAATGTTTTATCATAACCCGAATCTTCGACCCAAACTTTCGAGGTTACAAAAAGTTCCTCTCTTTTAATTCCACTCAGCCTGATCCCTGCTCCTACGGATACTTCATTACCATAAATCATAGCAGTATCAAGAAGACGATAACCAAGAGAAATTGCGTCAGCAACAGATCTTTCGCACACGGAATCACTAAGACCATAGGTTCCAAATCCAAGAATTGGCATTTTTACGCCATTGTTGAGTATTATATTTTCAATGGAGTTTTCTATTGGATTACCGATAAAAGCACCAAATATTTTATTTGAAGGCACTAAATTCATAATCATTGCAGAAGCAGCAAACTTTGCACCGTTTTGTAAAAACTTACGACGGTCTATTCCATTTGTTTGATTTTTCTTATTCATTATAGTCTTCTTTGTTTGATTTTGTACAAAAATAAGCTTTTCTATAAAGTGCTGTAGGATAAGTGTAATAATTCTATCTCCATTCCTTTTCCATACGTTGTCAGCGTAATTTTTAAAATCCTGTTTATACCGTTAATTCTGGTAAATATCAAATTTAAATACTCATAATCAGTGCTTTAATACTGAGTAACAGTTTAAATAATATCATTTAGTCGCACGAAAATATTCGTGCGGGAGCGTTGGTATGAATGCAGTTTTTAAATGCGTCATGGTGTATTAACTTTCTATACTTACTGTGACAAAAAATGCACCCTCGGAGACGACTACCGCCTTTGCCAAAGTGGATTTTAATAACTATCAATAAGGAAAAAAGTTAAATCCGGCACTGATCATCCTGTAAGCTGGATGGGATCACTGCGCTAAGTTATAAATCAGCCTGGGTGGGCCTCATTAACCTTTGCAAATTTGTCGGAAATTTTGTATATTAGCAATCATAAAAATTATTCTTGCTAATACCCTAGGGATTATGAAAAAGAGAGATCGTTCGATTGAAGTTGCAGATTTGAAAGCGGTTGCCCATATTGAGGATGCTCTTGTACTTTTTATTCATAGTGAGGATCCGAATATCCCCGCTTCTATTTGTGTCCAGGCTAATTTTAAATCGCTGCAGTTTGACCCGGTACAACCAATGAGTGTCTACCTGGGATTGAATACTTACAATCGCATTCATGACGGAGACAGGCGGATATCGTACCGACAGCGCATACAAGAAGAGATGAATCCGGATGTAATATCTGCTATGCTAAAAGATTTTGCTCAAAAACGCCGGCTTAACCTGCAAAATGATAATAACCCGGGCTGGGAACCTTCATGGGAACATCCCTGGGAAGTATAGAGTGGGTTTTGAATTAATTAACTGTTTGTTACTTATTTATTATTGCTTCAACACTGTCTTTTATAGAATTTAACTTATCAGCAAATTCCTTTGTATATGCTTTTGAAGGCATAGCAATTCTAAATGATTGTGTTTTTTGATAATCGGATAACAATATTATTGCATAGTTAAGCTCATACCTCAGTTCATTTTTATCCATGTCGGTCATAAACTCATCTGCAGTAAAATTTCTGTTCGCAAGAGTATCGTTTTTAATATTTTCCCGTTCAACTTTGAGGAGGGATAATAGTGTTTCTGAACGCAAAAGTGGTGAGCGTTGATTTTCCATTTGCAATTCGCAAGACTTCAAAACAGGCAGAATCTTCATGATTTATTACTTTGATTAAGTATTAAGGGTAAACTAAGCTTATCGGGTAAGCATTTCAATTTAGAAAAGAGTTAAATTTCCCGTCATGCGCTCCTCCTGCTACCGCTAAAATCCCCTCGTTTGGTTAACTAATTGCCTTCATCATTATGGAATTTATAATGATGGCTTATCAGGCAAATTTAAAGAATATAATTTAACCACATAAAATTGCCATGATTCGGAAAAACCACCAACAGAAGATGATATTTAGATCAATCTGGCGAACCTTTAGCTCACGAATACCTTAAAAATAAGCAAGGAATGAGAAATTCCATTTGGCCCATAAAAAATACCTGCGAAGCAAGCATTAATACCGCTGAAAGTAAGCAATGAATTAATAAATAATAACACATGAAAGTCTTGATTCATCGAGCTTACATTTCGTGCGTTAGTGGGGCCAGCAAGGGGAATCACATTTTCTCCCATTATTTCACATTCAACTTGATCTTTTTCTCCCTGAAACTCTCCATGTATTCCACAGCCCTTGCTTAGCCAGGTTATAGCGTAATCTGGGGGCAAGTTATTGAAGAAAGCAGGCTCTAAATCATGCAAAAATTTAATCCTGATCGTATTTTTTATATCTTCGATGTCTATATAAATTTTTTACTATGAAGCTATTTCTGAAGCCAGCTATTTTGATGTTACCTGTACTTTTTATTGTAATCGCCTGTAAAAAAGATCCAGAAGAAAATGGCCCCAAGCCCGATCCTGCAAGCCTGGTTGATATGCTCTCCTGGAATTATTCTTCTGTTCCTCTTCAGTTAGCCGAATCAAACCTAAAAAATAATAAAGCATACGGGTTTAACCGTGCAAAAATCAGCTGGTATAATATTGACCCTACTATATTTTATGATAAGACCGTAAACCTAAGACCGCAAAATCTTTCAAAGGATGATATGTCGAAAGATGATTGCAGAATAATTTATGAGACTGAATTATTTCCTTCTAGGGAAAGCCAATATAATAAACCACTAAGCTTAAATGTTTTCAACCTTGATTACTATCCTGAGGAAAGAGGCCCCTGGAATTACGACACTCAGGCATCAGCTTATTCAGCAGGAATTGGATACGACGGTAAACTGAACGAACCGGATACCCGCTGGGCCGGAATAACAAGAAAACTTGAAATTACCGGATTTAAAACCAACTACCTCGATTTCTGGTTGCTTGATCCTTTTACAACTTTCCCGGATGCAAATGGCGAATTATACTTTGATATTGGCGATATAAGTGAGGATGTTTTGAAAGATGACTTCTTATCGGCAGAAAATACGGTTGCAGGAACTTCATCATCAACAGCCTGGGGGTTAGTGAAACCACTTACAAAATCTAATTCATTTCCATCCGGTAATCTTTCATCTTTTGACACAGGTTTGGATGAACTGTCTAATACTGATGAAAAAACTTATTTTTCATCCTACCTTAATGAATTAAATTCCATTTGTGATCCAGCATTTTATACCTCAGTGTATAAAGACCCCGCAAATGATGATTATCATTCGTATCTGGGCGACGATTACTCCCAGTTAAATTATAAAGTTCGTGACAGATATAAAAACTTCAACAATGCAGAACAAAATTCGTACACAGGAACAAATGGCACTGAGATACTATATCAGCATTCACCTAATACAGAAGATATTAATAACAACGGCATCCTGGATACATTGAATAATTATTTCGAATACAAGATTGCAATCAAAAAACAATTACTTCAGGCCGGTAAAAATTACCTGGTTGAGATAGTAACTAACGATTTTCCAACAAAGCTGGAAAATGGGTCAATTACATATACAAAATTCTACCATTTTCAAATTCCATTAACTGATTATTCTGCTTCTTACGGAGCATCCACCTTCTCTTCAAACCCAAAATTCATACGCTTATACCTGAAAGGGTTTTCCACACCTGTAAATCTGAGGTTTATCAACTTAATGTTTAGTGAAGAGGTAATCGAATACACCCGATAATGAGTACAAACTACTAGCTTCACCCTCCGAGTAATATTTGCCGCTCATTTTCGCAATAAATATCATCGAAATTTCTTCTTTATTTATCCAATAAGTATTTTACTTTTGCACAGGATATGAATCCGTAATCACATCGGCTACTATGCACTATTATATTGGCATCGACGACACTGATAACCTCGAAAGCAGGGGAACAGGCCATCGTGCACGACAAATGGGCACCATGCTTGAAGAAGCAGGAATAGCCAGGCTGATCTGTATCACCCGTCACCAGCTACTGGTTCATAAAGACATTCCATACACATCTCATAACAGTTCGGCTTGTTTGCTGATGGATTGTGATTCGGATAAAGAAGCAGAACTCACTGCTTTCTGCCGCGATTTTCTGCTAAGGGAATCAGCCCCTGGTTCTGATGCCGGCTTATGTATTGCATCATCAATAGTTATAAATCGTGGTATTGAAAACTGGGGGAAAAATGCAAAAAAAATAGTCCTTAATAAAACGCTTGCACATGAAATAGCCCAGCAGAACAATATTTTCCTCGAAGGGCTTACCGGCGAAAAGATTGGTGTTATAGGAGCTTTGGCGGCTGTCGGGCTGCGCCATGCAGGCAATGATGGACGCGTACTTTGGCTGCCTATGCTGAGAGAAACTGAAGGCATTTACACTTCGGCTAGAGCTAAAAACCCGGCTTACTATTGACAGGATAACCACAAAAGAAGGAACCGAAATCCACAATGAAGATACTATCCTGGCTGAGAACTGGATAAGGCCTGTAATGCGTGAAAATAAAATTACATTGATTGTTGAAAAAACTGAAGATCATGGACAATATAAATGGCAACATGTACCAAAAGAATACATCAAAAGCATTTCAAATTGACAGCACAAATGATCTACTTAAAATAGGGCTGCTGCTTTTACTTGGGCTTTTTTGCAGTTGTGCTTCGTGAGCGCATTAATATTCCTTTGAAAATCCCGGGACATCACGGTCTGGAATTTATGCTTCTGTTTATGGCCGGCAAAACCCTTAGCCGCCAGCGTTATGCCATGTCAATTTCATCCATCGGTGCCTCAGCTTCCGCATTTTTACCTTTGTTCCATTTCGGAAATGCTTTTATGCCATTTACCTTCCTCCTTCCTGGCATTATTGGTGATCTTATCATAAACAGAACCGGAAAATCAAATTACCTATATGCTGCCATCGCAGGAGGATTAGCTTATTCATCCATTCCTTTAAGCCGGCAAATTATCATGATGACAACCGGAATTCCTTTCCCATCCCTTTTCAGCGGACTTGCTTTATCCTTTTGCGCTTCATTTTATTTTTGGAGCCATTGGAGCACTTGCCGGGGCCGGCATTTTTGGCAGGTTTGCAAAATAATAAGTAAAAACCAAATCCATTCGGCAAACCATTTGCCCTCGTTATGATTCTGTATTCATATCCTTCAGTCCGCTATATCAAAATCAGCATATTTACCATTTGCACTTATGCTGGCTTTATTGGCGTGTAAAAAGGAAAAAGATGAGGAGTCTCCAACACTTCAGCTCATTACCGAAAGCGGTTTTAAAACCGACTCAACTGTTGTCCCAATCGGCTTTCCTTTCAAAATCGGAATCAAGTGCCGGGAAAGGGAGATGCTGCTATTACTAACCTGGTAGTTACGCTAACCACCGAAAACGGCATGGAGACTGCACTCGACAGTGGAATGTATTCGGATGATTTCAGTTACATCAGAAACATTTCATACGGAGCTTCCAAGTTCGAGAAATGGGAGTTTATGATCCGCGATAAAAACGGAAAATCAGCTTCTGTTTCTCTTACTATTCTGAAAGATACAGCTTCCGCGTTCGGGCCAATCGCAACTTACACTTCAATTGCTTTTGGCGCTCAGAACAACACACAGGAGAATTCCTTCTTTTCAGTTTTAAATGGAATTTCCTATTCCCGGCAGGAAGCAGATGCAAATCAATCAGACATTAATATCATCACTTATTTTGGCGACTTGCTGTCACCCTCAACCGAATTCACACTTTCATCGCCGGGCGAAAATGATGTCGCTACTTTTTATCCTATGATTGCAAACTGGGCATCTCCACGAAACGAAACACGTTATAAGGCTGACAGCCTGAGCATTTCGCAGCTTGAATTTGATGCCGCCTATAACGACAGCCTGATCATAACAAATTATACTTCAGCCAGCAGCGGAAAGCGGAAATTTAAAATTGTCCGCGAAGGATACATAATCCCTTTCCAGGTAACTATCGGGCCGGCAGCCGGGAAAAGAGGTTTGATTAGAATAAAATCGATGCAAAACAGTATTACCGGTCATATAATTGCAGATATAAAAGTTCAGAAATAAACCTATGACAGCGTCGAAAATTTTCTTCTTCCTACTGCTGTTAATTCCGGCGAATATTTTCGCACAGGATGTTAAAGGATTTATTTATGAAAATACCGGTAAGCCGATTGCCAATGCCAATATCCTTGTTACAGGAACAAATCTTGGTACAGTTTCCGGCGATGATGGCAGCTTTACTTTACATTTCCCAAAAGCTGATAAGGTATTAATACAAGTTTCGCATGTAGGATTTACCAGCACTTCGCAAACGTTGAATATTCCGGCCACAGGAATTCAAAAGATCATTATCCGCCTTGAACAGCGCAACTCCGAAATTGCCGAAACCGTTATAACCGCCACACGCACTAAGCGTAATATCAGCGAAATACCCGCTTCGGTAAGGCTTATAACAGCTGAACAGATTAAGGAAATGCCGGCAGCAACGATTGATGATCTGTTGCGAACTGAAGCTTCAATCGTAGTAGACAGGAAAAACGGAATTTTCTCCAAAAATGCTTCTATAAATATGCGCGGTCTCAATAGTTCAGCCCGCACACTGGTGATGCTGGATGGAGTTCCGTTAAACAAAGCCGATGGCGGTGGTGTAAACTGGAACCGTATAAATACCGAAAGCATTGATAGAATTGAAGTAATTAAAGGACCCGGTTCAGCTATGTATGGAGGCAATGCGATGGGTGGAGTTATCAATGTGATTACGAAAGATATACAGGCCGAACCAGCAGGTAGTATTAAAGTTTCGCTGGGCTCGTGCAATACTCAGGGAGTACAGGCATTCCTAAGCAGCCGTTCAAAAAAACTACCGAAACTGGGCTGGAGCATGAATTCCTTTTACAGGCGGGGCGATGGCTACGTTATCGCGCCCCAGGAATCACGCGACAGCACAGATGTGAAAGCTTATTTATGGGAATATAATTTAGGAGGGAAACTGGCTTACAATTTCAACGACAGCAGCCGGCTTGAGATCGGGTACAATTATTTTGACGACAAAACCGGCGATGGAACCCAGGTGTACGATCCGGAAGGCGGATATTATAAATACCGCACCAACCATGCTTATGCCACTTACCATGGCTTTACAGGGAAGACACAGATTACAGCCAACGCATATATGCAGCTCGAAAACTACTTGAACCAGAAGGAGCAACTCAAAACCGAAAAAACTCCTCCTTACGCTATCAATCAATATGTATTGTACCTTACTGATTCTCACCGTAACGACGGCGGAATATGGCTTTCGGCTACTACCAAAGCTGGTGTAAATCATAAAATAACTTATGGTGCTGATATCAGGTTAAGCGGAGCCGATGCATCAGATATTTATTTTACCTCCACGGATACCATCACCAACAAAGGAAAAATGAATGCATTTGCAGTTTTTGTGCAGGACGAATTCAGCATGTTACATAATAAGTTGAAAATTGTTGGCGGTATCAGAACTGATGCAGTTTTCTTCAGGGATGCCGCATTTCTGATTGCTGCACCCTCAGTTACCAATAGTTATATGATGGAATACACCGGTAATTATGAAGATAAAAACTGGCTGGCAGTCAGCCCGAAACTCGGTGCCCGTTATGACCTGAACCGTTCCAACTCAGTATATGTAAATTATGCTGCAGGATTCAGGCCTGGAACGCTCGACGATATGTGCCGCAGCGGAAGCATTTCGAAAGGTTTTAAGATGGCTAACCCTGAGTTGGAGCCGGAACACCTGCATAACTTTGAATTGGGTGGTTCGTTTGTTGTCAATAAATATGTCCGGGTCGAGCCATCTGTATATTATTCAATCGGGAACCAGTTTCAATATTTTGTCGGAACCGGTGATACGGTTTACTCTACTTCGAATCCAAAACCCATTCTTAAGCGCGAAAATGTTAGCAAAGCTGCTGTTACCGGGGCAGAGGCCACTTTAAGAGTATTTCCAATAAAATCGATTGAGCTTACTTTCTCTTATGCCTACAACCATTCGGTTATCAAATCATTTGATACCATTAGATTCGTAGCAAAGGATCTTTCAGGAAAGTTCCTGATGGAAGTACCGAAAAACAGGTTCACTACCATGCTGAATTGGAAAAACAAGTATTTCAACACCATGCTGGTTTACGAATATACAGGTTCCCTTTACAATGATGATGAAAACCTGGTTGAAATGCCGGCATATTACAGGTTTGATGCAAAAATATCACATGTCTTTGCCCGTCATTATTCGCTTTCATTCACCATTCAAAACCTTACAAACAATATTTATACGGATAACAAAGGCAACCTGGGGATAAGCAGGTTTATTATGCTTGAAGCGGGTTACAGGTTCTGATGTGTTTGGTGGGATGTCGGATGTTGGATTTCGGATGTTGGATGTCGGATTTTGGATTTCGGATTTCGGATTTTAGATTTGGGGAGTAGTGAATTAATATTTTAAAACATAAGTTGCTGATTATAAGAATAATTGCAATGTAAAAAGATAATATAAAAACTACCATAAAGAAAATTCTTATATGAATAAAGTATAGCATTTCATGAGTCTTCGGACTTCCGTCTTCCGACAATATAATTAAACATCAAAAAATATATCAAAACTAAACAATCAACAACACTTTCAAAATCAATCTTATGATGAAAAAATTACTCTTTTTAATGATGCTGCTTCCAGTCCTTCAATTAGCTCAGGCACAGGAAGAAATTGTAAAATGGACTTTTCCAAACAACCAGTTGAGCGACACGTTGCAGAATGGCTCTAATCCGCTAAATTTAACCTCGACGATTCGTGTCGAAGGTGCTGGTCCTATTACAATGAAAAACGGGGCGACAACTTACGCTGCACAAGCTACCAACTGGGATAATGGAATGAATTCCAAATACTGGTATATCAGCTTTTTAACTACTGGTTACGGGCAAATACAAATTTCATCGAAACAAAGTGCCGGAGGCACAAATGGAGGTCCGGTTGATTTCAAAATGCAGTATAAAATCGGCAGTGCGGGCACGTGGACTGATTTAGCAACTGACACCGTCAGACTGGCTAATAACTGGACTTCAGCCGTAATTTCAAATCTTGATCTTCCGGCTGAATGCCAGGACCAATCAAATCTTGTATATATCCGCTGGATAATGGCTTCAAACAAGGATATTTCTTTGCCAGCAATTACAACTGCCGGTGTTTCCAAAATTGATGATATTATTGTGACCGGAATGCCGAATACAGGTTTTAATAATAGACAGGAAGCAAAAGTACTCGGTACTTATCCTAATCCTTCCACAACATCCTTCTCCATTTCATTGGGGGAAAAAACTTCTTTAATAGAAATTTATAACTCCAACGGGCAATTGGTTTATAAATCAATCCCTGATAATGAAATACTTACTGTTAAAAAAACCTTACCTGCAGGATTGTATTTTGTTAAAGCAACTGCTAATGATAAAGTGTATCTCCTTAAACATATTGTCAGATAAAAAAGTGCTGAATTAAAATTATAAGCCGGTGAGAAAAGCACTTCCACCGGCTTTTTTATTTCAGTTCGAAATTTGTATGTTTAAACTTTTTGATTAAATATCAAACAAAATGGCTTTAATCCTGTTTGTACTTAAAGCTTTTGTACTTTTAACCAGAAAATCATTCTTTTATTAAACATTTAGTTTATGAAACTGCTGGGTCTCTCGCCAATGTTATGGACAAAACACCTTAACCTTACAGTTGGCTTTTATACCAATATCCTTAAATTTAAATGCGACGAACTGAACGAGAAACTAGGCTGGGCTTCGCTAAGCCGTGATAATGTACAGGTTATGCTTGCCGTGCCGAAGCAGCATCCTGAATTCAAAGAGGCGCAGTTTACAGGTACAATTTATATACATACCGATGATGTGGAAAAACTCTGGAAAGAACTGAAGGACAAGGTGGAGATTCTTTATCCGATTGATAATTTTGAAACAGGAATGCGCGAATTTGCCATTTACGACAACAATAAATACATAATTCAGTTCGGGCAGGAAATTGACATGAGTAAACTCAAGTAATAATTATCGAAAAGTAACTTAACTATTTATGCCGTTTTTTCAAATCTATCTTATTGCTTTAGGTTTTATTCTATTGATGATGACCCTGCTATGGATTATAAGCATCACGATTAAAAACGTAAGTATTGTTGACCTTTTCTGGGGATTTGGGTTTGTCGTAGCCGGTGTGGTTTACTTTCTGAATACGGATGGCTTCGAATCACGAAAAATACTGCTCTTAACATTAGTAATTATATGGGGCTTGCGTCTCTCCATTTATCTGGCATGGCGCAACCTGGGAAAAGGCGAAGATTTCAGGTACCAGAAATTCAGGAAAGATTTTGGCGAACACCGTTACTGGTGGTACAGTTTCTTTTCAGTTTTCCTGTTGCAGGGTGTATTGATGTGGCTCATTTCGGTCCCTCTGCTGGGGGCGCAATTTTATCCTGACACAAACTTAGGAATCCTGGATTATATCGGTGTTATTCTTTGGATAATCGGCATTGTATTTGAAGCTGGTGGCGATTTTCAATTGGCCAGGTTTAAAGCTGATCCGGCCAACAAAGGCAAAGTTTTAAACACAGGATTATGGCATTACACCCGTCATCCAAATTATTTTGGAGATGTTGCCGTTTGGTTTGGCTATGGGTTTATTTGCCTGTCGGCTGGAAGCTATATCCCATTATTAGGCACTGTTTTAATGACCGGATTGATAATCAAAGTTTCAGGCGTTGCATTACTTGAAAAAACATTGAAAGAAACAAAACCTGGATATAAGGAATATGTAAAAAGGACAAGTGCGTTTATTCCCTGGTTTCCTCGGAAGTAAAAAATGGCGGATGGCGAATGTGCGGATTTCGGATGTCGGATGTCGGATTGAGGATTTCGGATGGCGGATGTCGGATGTCGGATGTCGGATTTTTAAGATTCCATGGTTCTACTCCTTATAACTTATAACTCATAACTTAGCCTCAAACACATGTTCCTCCTCAATAACATCTGGCTTATCCTGTTCATCGCCTGGGGACTACCCCTGACTTTTTACCGGAGCAAATTCAGAAAACTAGTATATCAAACCGATAGCTGGACAATAAATATCAAACCCGTTTTCTGGAAAGAGCTTAAAGCTTTATTTGGAAATCTTTATCCTGATAATATGAATTATTTGAAATTCAGAAACTTCTATCGTTTCTACCTCATCATTTACCTGCTTTTATTCACATCTTATTTAACATTTAGTCAAAACAAACCCATGAACGAAATTAAAATCGGAAGCTCAGTCCCTGAATTTTCATTATTAGATCAAAACGGAAAAATGTTTGACATAAGTTCTGTTCTGGGCAAAAAGAACCTGGTTATTTATTTTTACCCAAAAGATGACACTCCCGGATGCACTGCAGAAGCATGCTCGTTTCGGGATCAGTTCGAAGTTTTCGAAGAAGCCGATGCAGTTATCATTGGTATTAGCGGACAATCGGTCGAAAGCCATAAGGCATTTGCCCAAAAACACAGGCTTACATTTACTTTGCTAAGCGACGAAAGAAATAAAATACGGAAGCTTTTTGGTGTACCCACTAATTTCCTGGGATTATTACCCGGCCGGGTAACTTATATTGCTGATAAAAGCGGAAAAGTAATCTATCTGTTCAATTCACAATCAAACGCTACAAAGCATGTGGATGAAGCGTTAAGGATACTCAAAGAATTAAAATGATCCTGTTATGAAAGCTCAACAAGTAAGTAAGTTTCTGATCTCTATCCTGTTGCCTCTGGGAGTTGGAGCCATTGCCGGAATTTTTACCTCCAAGGCAATTCCTGGATGGTATGCCTCGCTCAACCAACCTTCATTTAATCCACCTAATTGGGTTTTCGGGCCGGTATGGACAACGCTATACATCATTTTGGGCATTTCCTTGTTCCTGATCTGGAAACTTGAGGCAGGTAAAGAACGCAACCAGGCCATCCTGATATTTATGGTGCAATTACTTTTAAACTTTGGATGGAGTTTTTTCTTCTTCTACTTCAAAATGATTGGTGTTGCATTGGTTGATATTGTTGCTCTGTGGATAATGATTGTCATAATGCTTTACCGTTTCTACCGGTTAAAACCGCTGGCTGCATATATTAATATTCCATATTTATTGTGGGTAACGTTTGCTACAGCGCTGAATGCAGCGTATTATTTCCTTAACAGGAGCTAATAGCAATTATAAGGATTAACCTGTTTCTTCTATTATTCCTATTTTAGACGGATAATACTATCCGCTAATCAAAATGTTAATAATCATCCTGATTAAACATTTATCATATATAAATTGTTAAATACGAATTCGAACATAACCATTAGGATGTTCCTGTTTTTGCATTGGGAAAGAACCGGAAAGGATTGTTATTCCCGGTAAATTCAAAATTATAGCAGGATTAATATTTTTCAATATTTAGCCTAAATTTTCTTGTCATACTTCTGATACTAAACTGAATTTTGTAGTACTGACTCATAATTCAAAAAAAACAGTAAAATGAACCGAAGTAAATTTATTCTTTCAGCGCTGGCAATTTTCCCATTGAGCATTTTTTCTAAAACTAAAATCGATTTTCGTATGAAAACAGAGAACGGATTTAAAACTAATGCTGGTGAAGGCCGCATTCATGGTCATATTAAATTAAAAGGGGTAAACTCAAATATACTTGATGTAAAAGTCTCAGGAAGCGACACAAACGGGGAACTGGCAATATTCGAGCAAACCTCGCTTTCCCAGGGAAAAGGAACTCCTTTGCATATTCATTACTCGCAGGATGAAGTCTTTTATGTAACTGAAGGGGCATATTATTTTCAGCTAGGAGACGAAAAATACAGTTTAACAAAAGGAGACAGTATATTTCTACCTCGTATGCTGCCTCATGCCTGGACACAGGTTTCAGAAACAGGGAAAATGACCGTTGTTTTACAGCCTGCCGGAAAACTGGAAGATTTTTTTGTTACAGTAGCAGCAATGGACCATGAGCCAACACTTGAAGAAATGAAAGCCATTTTTGCTGACAATGACATGCAGGTTGTCGGACCACCCCTGAAAATTGATTAGTGAAAATTAAAAGTGTTTTTAATAGTTCTTTTTCGCGAAGTAAAGTCCGACTTGTGAAATGAGGGATTCATCATCATAACCAACATCATAATCACAATAAATTAATAACCTATACGGAGAAGCCGAAAACCGATAAGAGTAGGCCAAAAAACAAAAATTCGAAACCATGCCTAAATATGTAATTGAAAGAGAAATTCCTGGAGTAGGGAAATTTACAGCAGAACAGTTAAAAGCAATATCGCAAACCTCCTGCGGAGTATTAAGCAATATGGGCCCACAGATTCAGTGGGTTCACAGTTATGTAACTACCGACAAAATCTATTGCATTTACAATGCACCAAATGAAGAGATGGTTCGTGAACATGCAAAACAAGGGGGATTTCCGGCAAATTCAGTTAGCAGGGTTTCAACAATAATTGACCCAACAACTGCCGAGTAATTAGTTTTAAAAAAAACAGGGAAACTGAAAACCGATAAGAGTAAGTATTAAAACAATAAGAACCATGACAAAAATTTCTTCGTTCACAGCGATTGTGCTATTTAGTTTTTTACTGCTGGCCTCATGCAACAATGCCGGTAAATCCAAACCTGCGACAGCCGAAGAGCTTTCGCAAATGAACAGGGATTTTGCAAAAGCACTTAATGTAAAGGATGCGGTTGCAGCTGCCAATCTTTATACAGAGGATGCTACACTGCTCCCACCGGGTGAAGCTCCTGTATCAGGACGTGCAAATATTCAGAAATACTGGGAAGGAGCCATAGCAGGCGGTGCTTTTGATGTTTCAGTTGCTACTACATCTACTGGCAGTAACGGAGAATTAGGATATGAAGTTGGCCGTTTTCAAATGAGTATTAAACAGCCGGATGGAAAAATTACAGTCGAAAAGGGAAAATATATTGAACTGCTGAAGCGGGGTGAAGATGGTATATGGAAATCTACCCACGGAATATGGAATGCAGATACGCTCAATCTGCAGTAATTCCTGTAATAACAAGTCAACTGTCAACATTTATAAATACAGCATAAAGGTCTGGTGTTGAATCTACTAAGATAAATATTATTTTAAACAGGCTATAAAAAAGAAGACAATTTCATGACAACAATCAAAAAAGCATCAGCACTATTCGTTTATTGGGGAACTGTGATTATATTCTCACTTTTATTAGTTTCCTGCCAGAATGAGTCTTCTGAGATGACTCCTAAGGAAAAGGAGACAGCCAAAAAAGAAATTTCCGATATTGGAAAGGGCATCATACAAAGCGTTGAAAGGCTCGATATAGAATCGGCCATCAAGCCTTATTCAGATTCTCCTGATTTTCTAATGATCAATCCAGATGGTTCTTACCAGGATTATGCTGCATTTAAAAGTTCCAATACAGAAGCATTCAATCAGCTTACTTCGATGAAACAAACAAACATTAAAGAAGAGTTCAGGTTTTTGTCAAAAAAACAAGTACTTTATACCTGGTTTGGAAAGAATGAGATTGAGCTTAAGACCGGCGAAAAAATAAAGAATGAATCCTACATTGGCACTATGCTTTTTAACAAAATAAACAATGAGTGGAGAATCGTTTATGCTCATGAATCGGCATCACCACCGATAACGGAATAAAGGAAGAAATAATAAACATCGTATGACAAAATCATTGAAACAAATAGCATGTATCAAAAAAAGCCGATATTTTCTTTTATAAATTGACAAATAAAATCGAATGAAAATCAAACTTTTAATAATCAGTATTTTAATTTCCCAGCAAATCCTTGCACAATCCTATCAAAAAATTCATGATCGGGCTATTTTGGTAGATACCCATAATGACATTCTTTCAGCAATGATATATAAGGGCGTTTCGATTGATCAGAATTTAAAAGGGATCACGCAGAGTGATCTTGCCCGTTGGAAACAAGGCGGTCTGGATGTACAATTATTTTCGGTTTGGTGCGATGGTGATCAGAAAGACCCTTTTCCCTTTGCCCTTCGGGAAATGGATACATTGGATGCCATCGTTAAACGCAATCCGGATAAAATTGCAGAAGTTGCCAATAGCAAAGAACTATTTGCTACGGTAAATCATCATAAAATAGCTGCCATGTTTGGTGTTGAAGGCGGGCATATGATTGAAAATGATGTGGGGAAACTGGATTCACTTTATAAACGAGGTGCTAGGTATATGACGCTTACCTGGAATAATTCAACACCTTGGGCAACAAGCGCTTACGATGAAACATTTACAAAGGATCTGCCGCATAAAGGCCTTACTGATTTTGGGAAACAGGTAGTGCAGCGAATGAACCAGTTGGGAATGATAGTAGATGTGAGCCATGTGGGAGAAAAAACTTTCTGGGATGTAATAAATACAACTAAAAAGCCTATAATTGCATCGCACAGTTCAGTATATAATTTATGCCCGCATCAACGAAATCTAAAAGATGAACAGATCAAAGCCATCGCTAAAAATGGTGGAGTGATTCAAATCAATTTTTATTCCGGCTATATTGACAGCACTTATTCAGGGAAGGAAAAGGCATTTATTGAAAAACACAAAACCGAATATGACTCCTTGATCAAAAGTGGTAAGGATGATTGGGATGCGCTGGTAATTCTTTTTCAAAAATACCCTGACGAGGAATATGCAATAAGACCAGCTTTTGCATTACTGATTGAGCATATTGAATACATAATCAGGTTAGTGGGAGTCGATTATGTAGGATTGGGTTCCGACTTTGACGGAGTTAATTCATTACCTCGAGAATTGGATGATGTTACAACTTACCCGCTAATTACAAAAGCATTGGTCGAAAAAGGATACAGTGCAAAAGATATTGATAAAATTCTGGGTGGGAACTTTATACGGGTTCTTAAAGCCAATGAAGTGGAATAATAAACAGATAATTTTTTTAAATACTCATTTTAATCTGAACATTATGCAACAAAAATTAATTTCTTTTTTTATTCTCATCCTTTTCCCTCTTGCCATTTTTGCTCAAAAGGAAAACACGAGAAATCTCTCTCCAATTGATGTTTATCGTTTTTCAAACGTTCGTAGTCCCAAGGTTGCACCCAATGGAGATTGGATATTATACAGCATATCCAAAGCAGATTCAGTGAAAGATGAGTATGCTTCAAAATTATACATGGTAAGCAGCGATGGGAAAGAAACAGTATCATTAACAGAACAGACAAAAAAATTCAGCGATTACAACTGGTCGCCCGATGGGAAGTATATCTCATTTTTATCAAAAGGCAAGGAAGAAAAAGAAGGATCGCAATTGTATCTGATGGATCGCAGAGGTGGTGAGCCGGTTCAGATAACACATATAAAAGGAGAACTGGAAAGCTATTATTGGTTCCAGGACGCAAAAAAACTGGTGTTTGAAATCAAAGATTTTAATTATGCTGATACAGCAAAGACTAAAATAAGAAAACCTTATGAAATTGACAGGTACCAGTTTAAAGACGATGCTGATGGATACCTGGACGATCGCAAAACCCATTTATACCTGTTTACATTAGAAACTAAAAAGCTGGATACACTTACCAGGGGGAATTTTAATGAATCCGATGTGGATATCAGTTCCGATGGGAAATTTATAACCTATGCAAGTAATATAAGCGCCACACCTGATCAAAACGAAAATACCGATGTATTCCTGCTTTCTACAGCCCCGGGCTCAAGCCCTCAACAGTTAACTTTTTATAAAGGTTCAGATTTTTCACCCCGCTTTAGCCCTGATAATAGCACTATTGCTTTTTTACGATCAAGCTCGGAGGATCCATTTAACATGTATGACCTAAAACAACTTGGTTTAATTGATATCAAAAGTAAATCATCCAAAATTTTAACCAAAAACTTTGACCGTACTTTTGAAAATATTACCTGGAACAGGAACGGGAAAACTGTTTTTGCATTGGTTGAAGATGACCGTAAGCAAAATATTGTCCAGGTTGATATAACCAATGGTGCTATTGCACAATTTACGAATGAAATGGGTGTTTACAGTTCATTGAATATGAATACAAACGGTGCGATGGCAGCGCTTTACAGCAATCCTTATGTGCCTAATGAAATCTATTTTTCCAACAACACTAAATTTAACAGGGTTACCCGTATCCAGGATGACTATTTAAAGCCACTGCACAAGATTTATGTTAAAGGCTTCAGTGCTTTAGCATCTGATGGAAATAAAGTTTCCGGGATTTTATATTTGGCGGATAGCACCGCCCGAAATTTACCTTTGGTCCTTTTTATTCATGGAGGGCCTGTAGGCCAAGATGATTATTCATATAATCTAACCAGGGACATTTACGCTGCAGCCGGATACGCAGTGGCGGGTGTAAATTACAGAGGAAGCAGCGGTCGCGGAGCAGATTACACCAAATCTATTTATGGCGACTGGGGAAATAAGGAAGTGAAAGATATAATCGGAGCTGCTGATTACCTGATTCAGCAGGGAATTGCTGATTCCAACAGGATGGCAATTGCAGGCTGGAGCTATGGCGGGATTTTAACCAATTATACGATCGCTACTGATAAACGCTTTAAAGCGGCTGTAAGCGGGGCAGGCAGTTCATTAATGCTTTCCTTTTATGGCACTGATATGTATATTTCTCAATATGAACCAGAATTAGGCAAGCCCTGGGACAATCCTAAAAAATGGTTGGATATCTCATATCCTTTTTTCAAAGTGAATGAAATAAAAACCCCTACCCTTTTTATGGCCAGTCAGAATGATTTCAATGTTCCCGTAGTGGGTGCTGAGCAAATGTACCAGGCATTTAAATCGGTTGGGATTCCAACTGAATTGATAATTTATCCAAATCAGCATCACGGATTAACAATACCTAGTTATATTGTGCACAGGTATAACAGCCATATTAACTGGTTTAAAACATACCTTAAATAGAAATGGCAAGGAAATTAAGTCATTGTTAAGTTTAGTTTAAATTCATTAATAACAGTGCAAATTACTTACACAAATCATTTCATTGCACCAAAGTATTTAGAAATCTGTTAAAATGAAGGCGCTCTGTCTGTTACTTTCTGTTCTCTTTTTTTCGGCATATAATACTACTATGGCGCAAATAGCTGGATGCCCAGATCTGCAGGCGACCAATTACAATCCATCAGCCACAATAAATGATGGAAGTTGCCTGTATGATCCTGTTTCCATTACACCCACAGCCAGTTTCAGTTTGTCGGCAGAAATAAAGGAAACATCCGGGCTGATTGAATGGGATAATCATCTTTGGTCGCATAATGACGATACAGACACCAACCTATACACACTGGATACGACCAATGGCACGATTTCGCAGGTTTATGCTTTAAACGGAGTTGCAAATATGGATTGGGAGGAGATTTCGCAGGATGACAACTATTTGTATGTAGGTGATTTTGGAAATAATGCAAGTGGAAACCGTAAAGATCTTCACATTGTAATGATTGAAAAGAATTCTCTGCTTTCGAATACTCCGCTTATTGAGACTATTTATTTTTCCTATGCCGACCAGACGGATTTCGCAGCAGCCGGTAATAACCATACAGATTTCGATTGCGAAGCCTTTATTGTTTCGGACGACAGTATCTTTTTATTTACCAAACAATGGATCAGTCAGAAAACAAGTATTTATTCTTTCCCAAAGGTGCCAGGAACCTACATTGCAAAATTGAATACAACATATAATGTCGGGGGATTGATAACGGGAGCAACTTTCCTGCCTTCCAGTAAATTAATTGCACTAAGTGGCTATAGCACTGCTTTGCAGCCTTTTATATACTTGCTTTACGACTTTAAAAGTTCAGACTATTTTAGTGGAAATAAGAGAAAAATCTCACTTTCACTTCCATTCCACCAGGTTGAAGGGATTGCAACAACCAATGGGTTGAAATACTATATTTCGAACGAATATTTTTCACAGCCTCCTTATATTACAATTCCGCAAAAACTTCACATTCTCGACTTAAGTAATTTTTTAGGAGACTATATCAGCGATTTGTATAATCCTGTTACAACGCAATCGCTCAATAAGGATATAATATTCCCAAATCCAACTTCAGATTTCATTAACCTTAAAACTGAAAAGTATTTTTTGCCAGTTACATACAGGATAATGAACCAATCAGGTAATATGGTATTGACAGGTAAACTGAATTCAGAAAATACTGGAATTAATATTTCCGGATTATCTTCAGGCGTTTATATATTGGAGATTGAAAAAGACAAAATTCAGTCGTTCAAGGTTATAAGAAAGTAGATAGGTTTTTCAAAGTACTATATGCAGCTTTGAAATTTTTAAATACAATCTTACTACAACTTAGCTACACGAACAGCCACACCCGCAGCCTTCTGGTTTTTTGCCTGTAACTGTCATGCTGAAAATGCCTGTTTCACCATTTTTAAACTTTTCCAATTCATCGGCCGACATGTAGAGGGAAAGTAAATCATCAGGAAGTTCAATTTTCTTCACTTTTTTAACATCAACATTTACAAATCCGGCTTCTTCAATTATGTGAAGATATTCTTCGCGTGGCAGTGCGCCCGAAACACAACCGGCATACATGGTAGCATCCTCTTTTACACCTCGGGGTAACTCACCTTGCAGTACCACATCCGAGATACAGAAATGGCCACCTTGTTTCAACACTCTGAATATTTCGCTGAAAGCTTTTGGTTTGTCAGGCACCAGGTTTAGTACACAATTGCTTATAACTACATCGACCACACCAAACCTGACCGGAATATCTTCGATATCGCCCTGAATGAAATCCACATTGGTAAATCCCAGTTTCCTGGCATTTTCGCGTGCTTTTTCAATCATAGCGTCGGTAAAATCGATACCAGCCACATAACCTGCTTCGCCTACCAGTGCGCGGGCTACAAAACAATCGTTACCTGCTCCCGAGCCCAGGTCCAGGACACTGTTTCCAGGCTGTATACCGGCATATTCGGTTGGCAGGCCGCATCCAAGTCCAAGATCAGCATCAGGATGGTATCCCTGCAGGTTATCATAATTTTCACTGAAAACAGAATAATCAACAATAGATCCACAAGATGTTGTACCACAGCATGAAGGAGCATTCTGTTCTTTGGTTTGCTTAGCGATTTCGCCGTATTTTTCCTTAATAATCTGTTTAATACCTTCCATATTTTCTATTTTTTTGAATCATAAAATATCTGTTCCGTTATTTCTACTGCATCTTCAACATATTTTCTGCAGTTGGTATGAAACAGGTTTTGATCTTTAATTAAACGAAGGTCATCTTCATCTCTCATATCCAGGTCATCCAATAATTTGCGACAGTTGGTTGATCCGTTCAACCCAACAAATTTGTCGAAAAACTCAATTGTTTTATCATATGTCTGCTGTTTTTTTTCATCCTCGTCGTTCCTGCCTTTGCCAAACCTGAGTCCAAGGGCCATTGCTGCCCCGGTTACAGCACCACAAGTATGCTGTTGCCGGCCCATACCTCCACCAAAAGCACAGGCAACCCGAAGCGATCCGTCTTCTGTTAATCCCAGTTCTTCAGCAAAAGCTACTAATACGGATTGAGAACAATTAAAATTATTATCAAAATAGGATAATGCTTTTTCAGAACGATCCATAGTATATGCATTTTAAATTGTTATTATTATAAACAACGGCCAGATAAATGACTCGTCAAATAAACCAGTTAAAATTTTCATTCACATCTGATTTTATAACGAATAGATTCAGCAAAAATATCTTAAAAAAGCTTAGAATCTAATTGTTTATCAACCTTCCTTTCAAAGGATTTATTTATAAAAATTGATTTAAATGAGAAAATCATTGAATATATACAAATTAAATATTTCTTTCAAATACATACTATTGGTTTACAAATAGATACATCGTTCAGGAAAATTATGATTGTATTTTGCCCGGAAATCAAATTAGATAAATTATCCATTTAAAAGACTACAATACAAACATGTTTGAAACAGATGTAGTTTTATATGCGTCAAGTTTCTCATAAATTGAATTAAAATATCGGTTGCATTCCACCGCAGAGGTTCCGCTGATGTACATTGACGTTTTCATAATATTCCTAAGTGCTTGTTCAACATGGTTGCAGAAAGAAGCGTTATAGGTTACCAGGATGTCAAGTGAATTATGTGTCATAAAGACCAGTTTTTGCTGATCTCTTTTCACAAATACAGTATTATCAACCAATAGAATTTCATTAATAAAGACCTTGAAATTTTCCTCTTCCGGATCGGATGTTTTGACCCCAAAATGAAATTTGCATCCAGTTTCCGTTTGATCCTGGATATGTCGTATTAACGATTCAAGTGTATCGAACAATGACGTTGCATCGTTTTTATGCATAAAAAGGCCCGAAATGCTGCAAAACTCGATCTGTTGCATAATTTTAATGAAAGTTTCCTGGCACCATATTTCGCTCGAAGGAATCAGATTATAAGCAGTTAGTAAATGATATCCTATATCCAATAATTTTGATGGTATCTCATTAATATTGAACTTTTTATCATGATATTCAGGCAGGTGAAGAAGCATTTTTTTCCAGAAATACAATTTGAAAGCTGCCAACTCAGGAAAATCAAAATAGTAGAATATAGGGAGCTCCCGTGCCACCATAATTAATTCTTTATTTGCACAAGAATTTAATCTTTGAACTTCCACTATTCTCCATTTCAGCCATTCCTCAAATCCTCCCTCCTTCATTCCAAGTACAAAAGGCTGAAACAGGATATCTGTATTATTCAGCCCAAAGACTGAATCAAGGGAAATGCGGTAATTGTTGCATAATGTTTTCAGTTCTTCGATTGTTAACTTCTTACTTCCGCGTAAACGCCTGTATGCACTATCATAACTTATACCTAAAACTTCTGACACTTCATTCACTAAAGAAATATGACCTGGCAACCGCTGCTGAATCGAATCGAAAAATAATTTCTGAATTCCATTATCTATATTCATAATCTAGATTCTTAAAGAAATCCGCTCAGAAAAAATTGTATTAACCACTAATACTAACAGGAATTTAAACCTTATTAAGTTAAATAAAAAAGCAGAAATTACTTTGAATTGAGCGACAAAATCCATTCATTTCAATGGTTTATAAAAACCCAATCTGTGTACCTGAATACTAAATCAAAACAAAAGAGCATTGATTTCATATAGCATATAAGTATTCATCAGTGATTTTGTGATTTAGTATTAAACGAGTATTTCCGCTTATTACTTTCTGAAGTCCTGACGAGTACAATAGTTTATTAAAGTATTAATCAGCATTGTAATAAATCTATCTTAATTCCCATTCACCAAATAAAAGAACGTCATTCAATTTAGTGTTACATCGTTTGGAAGAAAAGCCCGAAACAATAAATAAAACACCCATCTTCAGACCAGACATAACATCAAAATTTGACTGTTAAAGGTACAAAAAGTTGAGCCAAAAAACAATATAATTCAGTTTTCCGGATAAAACTGAACAGCATTAAACATCAATATAATCAGCATTTTATAAATAGATATAGTTAATTAAATATCAATAATTATTTCACTTGTAGTATTAAATAATTCTCAAAATTGAATGATTTTCCCAGACTTTTTGTAAAAAACCCAAAACCGGGATTTAAAATAGCCGTAAAAGGATGATTGTGCTTCATAATCTGCAAACACCTGTTTCCCCTTATGGGAAATCAGTTTTATTAAGCTTGTAGCTGACTCTAACTTTGCATACTAAAACCAATCCTATTTATTAACCCTTTGTGATGAGCCTGTCTATTAAAACCTGATTATCAATTTTTTATCATAACAAACAGAGGAGAAAGCAGGCGCAGAACAAATTCAAAACCCAAAACCATGAAAAAATCAATCCTGATTACTGCTTTGGTACTGATCTGTTTCGGGATTAAAGCTTTCGCTCAAAGTGAAGATTTAGGTTATGCACAAACTGACGACAAAGTCTATGTTGGCCAGGATATGAAAATGGGACCTGTCGAAACGAATAACATTTCAGAAGATATATGTTATGTAAAAACTGCCGACAAGGTCTTTTTTGGCCAGAATATGAAAATAGGACTTGTCAAAACAAAAATCATTACGGCAGAGGGCTCTGTTACTGAAGTAAAAAACAACAAAATTATAGCCTACATGCATGAGAACAAGCTCTATGAGCTGCTGCCGGTAGTATGCGAAAGGAATGATACTGTTTGTTATGCTATGATGGAGTATATTACATCAAGATCCGGATTAAGGCTATACAGGTATTGTTGCTACGACGGGGGAGATTCAAAGTACGGCTACTTTGTGTTTAAAAACAATAAGCTTTACCTCCGTGTCGATCAAAATAATGCGCTGGCAATACTTCCATTCTTTGGAGTCGAAGTAATCTGAACTAACCTCAGGTTAAAATAAATGGGAATGTGATTGCTAATAACAACCCTGTTTATTTTCAAGTTCAAGTGAAATAAATTATGATTTATTAAAAACCAATACTCATCCTGCAAGGAAAGAGTAAGAGTCTATTCTAATGCAGCGAAATACATTGAAACAATTGAGAATAGATTGATTATCATCCGGTTAAGCATAAATAACAAAGCACCACACAAAACCCAAAGCCATGAAAAAATCAATCCTAATTACTACTATTATGCTGATGTGTTTCGGCATAAAAGCAATTGCCGGTAATCCAGACAATTGTTACATAAAAACCAGCGAGAATACATATGTTGGAAAGGATATAAAAATGGGGCTGACACATACAAAGATTTTCTTTGCAGATGGTACATTTAAAGAATTTAAAAACCGGGACATCATCGCCTACAGGTATCATGACAAACTTTATATGATGATGCCGGTAGTTTGCAATAATACAGATACACTCTGCATGGCAATGATGGAGTATGTTACTGCAAAATCAGGGTGTACAGTCTTTCGCTATTGTTGCTCTACTGAGGAGGACAGACTTACCCCCTCAGTAAAGAAAAGTCACTTTTTTGTTTATAAACAGGGGAAGTTTTATCGCCGTATCGACGAAGATCAGACTGAGGCACTTTTAGCCTTTGGCATAAAAGTGATTTAGTTTATTTTATTCAATTCAAAAATTAATTGTGCAATGTAAGCTTTCAGAGTAATACCGGGGTAAATAATACCCGGTTGGTTTGGGTTACATTGAGGTCCGCCTTCCGACCAGGAGACGGACCTTTTTTACTAAGATGATATTAAAAAAATTTAATTTAATCTACTGGCTTCATCAACACTAATTGAAAATCTCAGATTCTTAAACTTTCAGGAAATGCATCCCGATATTTGATCAAATTATTCATATACTCCAAGCCAGGCCATTGCAGCTTCATAAGTACTGAAAACCTCAACTGTTAAAGGGAAATTCGACTTTATAAACTGTCCGAACATGGTTGAATAAGCTACCTGCTCAGGAGTTTCAGTAAGAACTGCAAATTTCCGGTTTGTCCGACTCGTCGGCAATGTTTTAAAAACATTCAGAAACTCCGGAATATCCTTATTATCACCGGTGAATTTTGCTTTTCGAATATCAATAAGTACCGAATAGTTAGGATTAAAACTTTCGCTGGTCCACAATTTAGTTAATTCACTATTCAATATTGCCGGATTAAATTTACCAAACAGGGTTGTAAATCCAAGTCTCCTGGTATCGTCCAGTTTATATTCTATTCGTGTATCCTCAGTATTTTGTCGTTGTTCAACAGTATCTATTGTCATTGTATTGACTACTTTTTTAACTTGTAATGTAAAATGGAATGCACTGCCTTTGCCTTTCTCGCTTTCAAACCATATTTTACCGCCATTGCGTTCAACCAGGTCTTTACAAAGCAATAAGCCGAATCCAGTACCCTTTTCTCCATCCGTACCCGGTGAAGAACTTACAGTATCAACCCTGAATATTTTTTTCTGCTTGTCCTTCGAAATACCTATTCCATTATCGCTAACCGAAATTTCCACTTTCCCATATTTCTCTTCAGCAGTTATTGTAACACTGCCATGGTTTTCAGTAAACTTAATTGCATTGCTTAGCAGGTTGCGCATCACAGTTTGTATAGCGAACTTATCAGCATATGCAACAATTTCTGTATCAATATCAGCAAGAATTTCCAGTTGCTTGCGGTTAGTTTCAGAGGTTAGGATAACTATAATTTCAGAGACTACCTCTGATACTGAAAATACCTCTTTTTCCCTCACACCTTTGCCCATTTGAACAGTTGACCAGGCCAGCAGATCGTTCAAAAGCTGAAAAGTTTGAGAAGCTGATTTATTAAGGGTATCAACAACTTCCATTAGTTCGCTTTCGTCGAAATCTTTAATATTTTCAACCAAAAGCGCCGAAAGGTTCATCATCGATCCCAAAGGGCTTCGGAGGTCATGTGCTAATATTGTAAAAAGCTTATCTTTATCTCTGTTTAATAAAGCCAGGTCCTGGTTGCTCCTGGCAAGGTGCTCTTCAGCCTTCTCTCTTTCCTTCATTTCTTCCTGAAGTTCAATATTAGTTTTGCTTAATTCTTTGGTTCGCAGTTCAACTTGACTCTCAAGCTGAGCATTGATATACCTCATTTCTTTGGTAAGTTTTATGTTATCAACTACTACCAGGTACTGATGAATGATAAAAAGAAAAATAATAAATACAATTAAGACAATGACTCCATTAGTAATCACAAATGACTGGTTAAGCACAAAAACCATTAATAACCCGATCAAGGTAATCAGAAAAACACCGGGCAGAAATACGATCCAGTTATTTTGCTTAAAAACATTTGAATTCTCATTAATTTCATTTGTTTGCCCCCTGAATTCTTTATAACCAGCTAATCCAGCAATTAATAATAAAAAATAGTAAAAATAATAACCGGTATCTACCAGGTAATACCTCCCCATTGATTCATACAATGAGTATAGCAGATAAAATAAATCGCTCAAGAAAATACAAATTGCCCCTGCCAGCAATATTCCTAATACTTTCTGACTCTTCTTCAAAGGATAAGCAAAAAACAAAATCATAATAATCCAAACCGCAATTATGTCCAGCACAGGATAGATAAATACCATCAGCAGGGTAAAGGCGTTAAAATTTAAATCCGGGTTACCGCGCAGAAGCAGCAATATTATAAACATAACCATTGCTGACAATATAAGTATGCTGATCTCAATGAACACCATATTTCGCCTGCGGGAAGGAGGCTGGGAACCAGCAATGGTGAATACAAGAACTATAAATGCCAAAGTTGCTGCTACATAAAAAAAATCGACAGGCGAAATAAAAGGATCTATATGTTTATAGATAAGGATAAGGTATAGGGTATCACCCAATGACCAGCAAACCATCGTAATAACCAGCCATAATAAAGTGCGGCTGAACACGAAAGCATTCTTTTTGGAGACACGGAAAATAAGAAACAATACTAATGAAATTGTTATTGACGTAATCAATTCATATACAGCATTGAAAATATCCAGTGCCTTGCTTTCTGCTGTGAATAGATTAATCAACACATTTACCAGAAGCAATATAATCAAAGGAATAATTATATGTTTATATTTAATCCGTTCAGGAAACGTAGATAAAGTCATATGGCTTTTTGCAGGTAATGAAAGCATTTACAGGTCAGGGTAAATTAATATTACAATTAATACCTATATATCCAATCAATATTTACTTTAAGTGAGATCATCAAATCTCCCGATTACAGAGAATTGACTGAATCCAATCATCAAAAATACAAATAAACTTTTTACACCCAACAAATGAGATTTTGAAGTCAGTGGTTCTGAATATACCTGTACTTTTACATACATATTCTTATGCTAAAATTACAACGAAAAATGGAAAATTATTTCAACGACAAGGCCGTTAAATCAAATGGCATATACAATCTATCACCTTTGCAGGCATATCAGCTTTGCCAGGAAGGCGCAATACTTGTTGATGTACGGGAAGAATACCTGAACCGGTTCAAGATATTTGACGTCCCTGAACTGATCTTTTGTCCAAAGAAAATAGTAGCTGATCTTATGGCTGATTTTCCGCTTGACAAACCTTTAATAATTGCTGATGCCAGTGGTATTCACAGTCCGGAGGCAGTTAAAATACTAATTGAAAAGGGATTTAAAGGAAGCTTAGCCAACCTCTCAGGTGGGCTTGTTGATTGGGAACATTCAGGGCTGCCGATTGTAATCAATTATAATGATAGGATACCTGGCAAAATTGTACAAAGGTTAAATGCCGAGAATGAAGGTTAAAATGCCGCTTTCAGAATATCGGATTGATTTTTAATCGTCTACGGCTAAATATCTTTATTAATATCCCAATTCTGATCTGCTTCTTCAATAATTACCTCGGATGTCTCTTTACCCAGATATCTGTCAATTATTGTATGAACAAGGTATATTACAGGTGTTAATGCAATTGCAATTGATATTTTATACAAATACTGAATTAGTCCCACCCTGAAAACCTGCTCAAGACTCCAGTTGCCAAGAAAATAGAATGCAATAAAAAGAATTACAAAACTGTCGATGATTTGCGATACTACAGTTGATCCTGTAGCCCGCAGCCAGAGATATTTATGTCCTGTAAGTTTTCTCAGGTAATGGAACACATATACATCAACCAACTGGCTGACAAGGAATGCAGTGAGCGAACCCACAATTATACCAAGCCCTGCCCTGAATATGGTACTATAGGCAAAATTGATATCAAAGGGCCTGCCTTGCGAATCCAGTCCGTTTAACTTAAGCCAGAAATCTGCAGGAGGCATATCTGTCCAGACCAGAATTACAATAAAAGAATAAGCAATCATTCCTGCGGTAATAAAACTGATCCGCCTTACTCCTACTTTCCCGAAATATTCATTGATAATATCGGAAAACACAAAAACTACCGGCCATATCAGAACGCCGACACTCAGGTTCAGATCGGTTATCATGCCAAAAATATTAAGCTGCAAAGGCATAATCCCGAACAGTTTTTCCATGGAAAATATCTTTACCCCGCCAAATTCAGCAATCAGAGCATTGGTAATAAAAAAACTTGCCAGCAGGATGTAAAGAAATGTTTTCTTGTTTATGGGTTTTGGATTATCCATATCTTATTAAAATTAGTAGTAGGGAGATCAATCTACCTTATTTCTTGTATAGCTTCGCTGAGCCCATTTAGCTCGGTTCTGGTCTCTGGTTATTGGTTATTGATACTGGTTGTTGCTAGTAAGAGTCCTTACTCCTTACTCCTTACTCCTTACTCATTCACCATTCACCATTCACTTTTCACTTTTCACTTTTCACTTTTCACTTTACTCAACCAAGAGTAACCACCGCAATCCTCTTACGCCCATCCATATGTATTTTCAATTCTTTATCAAACCGTACATGCCTGAAAAAGTTCGTTTTACCGATCAATTTCTGCTTTTTAAGAAGTTCATAATCAATAAAGCTTTTACCCATTTCAGGCTGGACTGTAAAATAGCCAACGTTCATGGAAGTAACATTATGGAAAAAGTGTGATCCTGACGAAGCGTCGAGCGGATAACCTTCGAGACTGGTTTCGACAATGGTTTTTGCATTGCTGATCTGCGGCCAGTTTACAGGTATTCCGATCCAGCGGTCGCGTGTACCCCAGCGCCCCGGACCTATCAGTATGTATTTCCGGTTTTCCTTTCGCATTTTGTGATTGAGTTCTTCAATTTCAAGGGCCATTTCCTGGGTTTTGCTCTTATCGAATTTATCGGTATCAACATAAATTACATCGGTTATGTCGGCTACCAGTCCGTTACCCATTCCTTTTTCGGAAAAGAGAACAATTTCATCACGTTTGATCTCGTCCATATTCACCTGGTAATCCATTTCGGCGCCTATCAATGGTTTGATCTGTAACAGGTAAAAAGTAGTTTTATAATCGGCATCACGGGTAAGGTCTATGGCAAATTCAATCTCAACCGGTGTCCCCATGGCTTCTTTTACGATATCAAGTACCGTTTCGATAGTTTTGGCCATGGGACAATAATCATATTTCAATACATTACTGAAATTGATAACTCTTGGTCCCGAAGCAGTAATACCAGGCACTATACGCTGGTTATCGCGATCGTAAACAGATGCAAGGTGGCGCATTGTTCCATGACTTTCGGCAATGTCGATATCCATTTCCCGCAAGCCAGCCATTTCACCTTCGAGCAGGTTAATATTATTTTTCGCCAGGTCAACAGCGAGGAATTTTACCTGGGAGTTTTTATACAAATCCTTCGGTGTCAGTATTTCAACTGCAGGATAAATAGGCGAGAAACGGTAAGCACTCCCTCCATCCACAACATATTTACCCAGACCAAGTGCCGCAACGGCAAATCCTTCTTCGGGTTTCATATGCGCAAAAGGGTAATAATTATACGATTGGGCTACTCCGCTAATGTGAGGATAAAATACATCATTATATTGATGACCAACCACTTCCTGTATGATGATGGCCATTTTTTCTTCTTCAAGCTTATAATTAACGGCTTCAATATATCCACGTGCCTCGGGCGAATAAACTGATGCATAAACGAGTTTGATGGCATCCATTACCTGTGTAAGCCTCACATTGATATCCTGGTGGTTATTCGGCAATAGGTAAGTCTCAAAAATTCCGGCAAAAGGCTGTGAAAGTGAATCCTCGAACATACCGGAAGATCGCACTGCGATAGGTTTATTAATTAATTTCAATAGGACCCTGAGCCTGCGTATTAATGTATCGGTAAGAACACCCGAGGTAAAAATATTCCGGATTTCATCGTAATTCTCGTAATCAGTTATTTTTTCATGTATCCTGTTTCTTTCAATAAAATATTCAAATTCGTCAGTACCAATAACTGATGTGCGGGGTGAACGGATATTTATATCCGGAACATGTTTGTTAAAATCGTAATTATAAATTAGTGTATTGATAAAAGCCAGTCCCCTGCCCTTTCCTCCAAGTGAACCCGGTACAAGGGTAACTACATTGTGCTCATCGAGAATAGCCGATTCCTCAAATGGGATAACTTTTCCTTTATCCTGTTCATTCCTGAATTTTCGTATTACATCGATAAGGTATTCCCGGAGTTCATCCGCATTTTTAAAATCACTGACTTTTGCCGGATTCAGGATTTTAGCTACCTGTATTTCTCCACGAGCCATCAGCCAAAGCGAGAAATGGTCCATTCGAGCATGATACATCAGCGATTCATCAGGTATAGTTCTGAGGTGATGCTCAAATTCGCGCAGTGATTTGGCAATGGCAATCTGAACTCCATCTTCATCCCGGTAAATAAAATTGCCGAATCCAAGGTAATGCGTAATAAAACTTTTAAAATCCTGCGACAGGCTTTCTGAATTTTTATCAATAAAGGTAGATCTCAATTCATACGCCCGTTTAGCATTTTCGGGATCTGAAGATTGAATAATAACAGGCAGAGCAGATATCATTTCACGCACATGGCTCACCAATTCAAAACCAGCTTCCCTGTACTCCACTCCATTTCGGTTAAACTTAACATCTGTAATTAAGCAAAGCAAAAAGTCCTCGTAATCATTTATGATTCCCATGGCTTCCTCATAATTGGATGCCAATAAGATTTTAGGCCGGGCCCGCAATCGCAGCACTTTATACAACTCATCGGTACTTACATCATCAATAATACGCCGCGTTTGCTCCATTACAATACCATACAACAGCGGCAGATACCGCGAGTAATACTTCGGGCTATCCTCAACCAGCAATATTACCCTGACAAGTCCAACCCTGGTGTCATTCTCAACATTTATCTCATCCTCAAGCAACTTGATCATAGCAAAAAACACTTTGCTTTCTCCATTCCACACAAATACCCTATCGATATTTTTATATCGTTCGCTTACCTCAGTGAAATATGCAACATCAGAATTATTGTTGAGCAGTGCGAAAATGGGTATGTATGGAAACTCTTTCCTGATTTGTTCTGAAATACTTACTGGCAGTATTTTATCAACTCCTACCATAAAAATTACAAGGTCGTAATGTTTTTCATTAAGCTGAATAACAGCTTCTTCTGCCGACGAAACCCCGGTAATACGTGGCACCGATGTAAGACTAAGTTGATGATATTCACCTAAAACATATTCTGAAAATCGTCCTTCTTTCTCAATTGTATAAGCATCATAAAGATTAGCAACCAGCAATATTTCCTTTACTTTAAACGGTTGCAGATCATGGTAAACATCGCGGTCGAAATTATTTTTATTCAGGAATCGTTGCAGCAGTTGTTTTCCGCTAACCGGTGCATCATGAGGCTGAATTTCACATGTTCTGCCTTTTTCATTAATACGTGTCTTTTTTAACAGTTCCCTGGCGGCAATACTATTGAGATAGCCGGTTATAGCGCTTGCCAGGTTGGCGATTAGGTGTCTTTCTTCTTTTAAAAACGGACCTTCATCAAGCTTTACAAATTCCCTGGTATAAAAAATATCGATATATCCCGAGCCACCATCAATTGATTCGAACGACTGACGTTGTAACCAACGTGTTTCACCAATATCCTGGGAACAGTATTCCGTACCATTGTAGATAATACGACAAACCGTGTATTCAGGATATTGCCATGCTCCAGGGAATAATTTTGCCAGTTGTTGAAGTGTTTCATCGATTGGTTTTCCTTCACGCAGTATATCATTCGTCTGGTTAATTGCCGCAAGTTCCTTCAGCCTTTCAGTACGTTCAAAAATCAATTTACTGATCTCCTTCGGGTCTTTCAGTATTTCGTTTTCATCTGCCATTTTAGATTTTTTAAACTCAAAAAAAAGTAATAACAAAAATGATTAAAAATTTAATGCAAAATCGTGAATGCATATAGATTTAATTTTTGCACAATTCCGGCTTTAGAAATATTCTTTGATACTCCATCCATTTATGAACGACTATTCCCGGATGAAACTTCCTGAAACTGCAAACTAAGTGTTTCACTTAATTTTATCGAAAAGATACCCATTTAACTTAGATATGATGCATATTATTATCAATCAATCAGTTATATGAATAAAAAAAATAGCACTAAAAACTTGCTATTTATATCAATAGTGTTAATATTGCCTCATTAAAATATTGTTTTCAACAACTAAATTTCTAATCATTATGTCAAACAACATTATTGACCAAAAGGTTGAACAGTTTATGGCAAAAGTAGTTGCCAAGAATCCCGGTGAAGTAGAATTTCACCAGGCTGTGAAGGAAGTTGTACAATCGCTCATGCCTTTTATTGAGGAAAATCCGAAATATAAGGGAATTCTTGAGCGTATGGTTGAACCTGAGCGCGTGATCATTTTCCGTGTTCCCTGGCTCGATGACAAAGGCGAATTCCAGATCAACAGGGCATTCCGTATTGAAATGAACAGTGCAATCGGTCCTTACAAAGGTGGATTAAGACTTCACCCAACTGTTAACCTTGGAATACTGAAATTTCTTGCTTTCGAACAAGTATTGAAAAACAGCCTCACCACCCTGCCTATGGGCGGCGGTAAAGGAGGTTCCGATTTCGACCCTAAGGGAAAGAGCGACAATGAAGTAATGAAATTTACACAGTCGTTTATGACTGAACTGCAACGTCATATCGGCCCTGATACCGATGTACCTGCAGGTGATATAGGTGTTGGCGGACGCGAAATTGGTTTCCTGTTCGGACAGTACAAACGTATACGAAACGAGTTTACCGGAGTACTTACCGGCAAAGGACTTGAATGGGGTGGCAGTCTTATTCGCCCTGAAGCTACAGGGTACGGATGTACCTATTTTGCCAAGGAAATGATGAAAACCCGTGGCCAGAGTTTTGAAGGGAAAACGGTGGTTATATCCGGTTCGGGTAATGTTGCTCAATATGCTTGTGAAAAAGTAACAGAACTCGGAGGCAAAGTAGTAACCCTTAGCGACTCCAATGGGTATGTTTACGATCCAAATGGAATTGATGCCGCAAAACTTGCCTACGTTATGGAACTTAAGAACATAAAACGCGGACGTATCAGCGAATATGCAAAAAGATACAACTGCGAATTTATTGAAGGCAAAACTCCCTGGGGAGTAAAATGCGACGTTGCATTACCATGCGCCACTCAAAACGAAATTAACGAGAAAGATGCCAAAACCTTGCTTGCTAATGGATGTTTTGTAGTTTCGGAAGGCGCCAATATGCCATCAACCAACGAAGCCGCAGATATGTTTGTAGCAGCTAAAATCCTTTACGGACCAGGCAAAGCTGCCAATGCCGGTGGTGTTGCCACCTCAGGCCTCGAAATGTCGCAGAACAGCATGCGCCTCAACTGGACCCGCGAACGCGTAGACCAGGAATTGCATACCATTATGATTAACATTCACAAGACTTGTGAAAAATACGGCAAGGAAGCTGACGGAACCATTAACTATGTTAAAGGTGCTAATATCGGTGGATTTGTAAAGGTTGCTGAGGCTATGCTGGCACAAGGTTTAGTTTAAAGTTAATGGTTAATGGAAAATAGTCTGTTGACTCAACAGAGATTTGAATTTGTTAGAAATAAACTGATTTCCCATTTTCTAATCAACCATTAACTATTTGTTTCAGCAAAAGGCTTCCGGAAGGAGGCCTTTTGCTGATTATAATTAAAATATAGGTTTTAAATCCAGGCAAACTTACATGCTGGTTATTTATAACTTTGATACAAATAAATTCAGTCAAATGACTTTCAGATTTACATCCCGATCAGCATTTACAGCATTGATTGCTGCATTTATTCTTCACAATGCTGAGGAAGCCATCTCTATCTGCAAATTCCATGTTCAAAGCCCTGTAGCATTAATTCAATTAGTTAGTTGCAAACAGTTTATAATTGCAGTTTCTTTTTTATCCGTTGTTGGCCTGTTGGCATACTTATTTGCAATGGGTACCAAAAAATTAAATACATATTATTTAATTTCCACAGGACTGGCAGCTGCTGTACTTTTCAATGTTCTGATGCCCCATATATTTGTGAGCTTGTACACTTTCAATTATATCCCGGGCCTGGTTTCAGCAGTAGCATTAAATCTACCGCTTAGTATCCTGGTTTTGCTTAAAAACCGTCCCCATTATTCCAGAATCACCACATTTTTCAAACACATTTTCATCTTTCTGATTATCGGCTACCTGGTTTTTGCAGGCATCATGAGTTTTGTTAAGTTCTTTTTCTAAAGTTAGAACAGGCCTTAAGGTTCAAAATATTTATATTAAATACACAAACACGTATTGCTAACGACAAAGAAAATAGTACACCTGTTACATTTGACGACAGTAAAAACGCAGATTGGGGAGCCACGATGGGAATTGGTTTCCAGACACCTATTTTCAAGAAAAATATTTGCTTCGATCTGAGATACGATATGGGATTATCGGAAATTGAGCAACAGCCAACAGAGTACCGCACAAAAGCATTAAGCCTCACTGTTGGTATTGTGTTCTAATATATTATTTGGTCAAGTTTGGTTTCAACAAAAAAGAGAATCAGAAATGATTCTCTTTTAATTATAAACAAACCGGCGCAGCTCTTTGTCACACCCTGGTGTTACTTCAAGATCAATTAAAGCTTCACTCCCAACATGACTCTAAAGCTATTTGTCATGTTTTTTTGATCGTCCAATGTAAAGTCACCGGGTCCTGAATAGGTACCCTGGCTGTTAATGCTCCCGAACACATATTCAAACCCTAAATTGAATACCTTATACCGGAATGCAGCCCCAAGTGCATTCGAAAATCCCAGCCCCACATAGCTATACGTTACATCATCGCCTGAACCGGTAAAAGCTATGGTATGCCCAAATCCGGTAGGTCTCAGGTTATAATAAGCATCAAGTGCAATATCATTGGTTAGGGCATAGGTTGCAACAGGACCAAACTCTAAAACAGTTAAATCAACAACAACTCTTGTCCAATTAACACCAGTGCTGGTGCCGGTTTTGACAGCTCCTGTAAAATCAATCCAGTTTATCATAAGTCCGATCCCATATTTCTCCTTTGGGTTAAAATACCAACGGTTGCCAAGCTGAAGGCCCCAAATACCTCCCAATTTATATTCGGCATCAATTTCACTGTCACTTGTTAATCCATATGTGTCAGAAGGAGATCCCATTACAAGGTTGACACTAAACCCATTACTTAATTTTCTGTCTTTTTGAGCAAATGAGTTTGAAGTTAAACCCACAAAAAGAATAATAACAAAAAGGAAAATATACTTTTTCATATTCTGATATTTATTGTTTCCCTTACTCTTATGGCTTTTCAGCACCGCCCCGTTTTTATTGTGGTCACTGGATTCCACATACTTTATTTCTGAATTTTAAAGTAAATTCCCGGAAATAAAATCATAATTTCCAGGTAGGTGCCCGTGAATTTGAACTATACTCTAATTCAAGTTTGTCCATAGCCATTTTTAATTTATAAAGTGCGTTTTAATGGTAGCAGGGTATAACAATAGTAAAACGAGTTATTCTATTGTCAAATTCAGTATATTTCGCTGATAAGACAAATTTAATGAACAAACAGACTTTTCCTTCGCCGTTTTATAATTTATATTGGTTACAAATAGATGTTTGTTAACAGAGCGAATACCTGGAAGGTCATGTTAATGTTAAATACAAAGAGTGATCAACTTTGCTTAAACAAAAGAAAGGACCAGAAATAGTGTTCTTTTTTTTATTACTCTGCATCTTAATTCACTATACAATCATCTTATGGCGGGTAAATTTTAAGCGACACTAATGCAACCGGCAAATAAAAAAATCAATAGAATTGTGTTAAGCGAAATAATGTTGAAAGGATTAATTGATAGTGCTGGAATGATTATGTTTGCTGATAATTAAAAGCGTTTACATTATTACTTAAATATGTCCATAATGAAGTTGAGGGTAATTTTTTCATTCTTGTTAACATTATTATTCCTCCCGGTAGTTTTTGCACAGACAACATGTAGCATTCCACCAAATAAAGTGGTACCCGACGAATACCAGCTTGCCTATCAGCAGATGGAAACTGTCGGGTTTATTCATTTCACAATAAATACATTTTACAATCGCGAGTGGGGCTTGGGTGACGAAGATCCGGTACGATTTAATCCTTACTTACTTGATGTTGAACAATGGGTTAAAACTGCAAAAAATGCAGGCATAAAAGAGTTGATTTTAACCGCCAAACATCATGATGGATTTTGCCTCTGGCCCAGCAAATTTACCGAACATAGTGTTAAAAACAGTTCTTATAAAAATGGGAAAGGCGATATTGTACGTGAGTTTACTAACGCCTGCCACAAATACGGTATTAAAGCCGGTTTATATCTCTCGCCCTGGGACCGTAACCATAAAGATTATGGGAGGCCTGCTTACATTACTTATTATGAAAACCAGCTTACTGAACTTCTGACACACTACGGCAAGATTAATGAAATTTGGTTTGATGGTGCAAACGGTGGTGACGGATATTATGGCGGTGCCCGTGAAAAAAGGATTATCGATAAAAACTATTACCCTTTTGCCCAATTCGACAGCATTGTTAAAACATTACAGCCCGGCTGTATGATTTTTTCTGATGCGGGCCCTGATATTCGTTGGGTAGGAAATGAAAACGGGTATTGCGGCGAAACATTCTGGTCAACAATTGATGATTCAAAACTTGTAATCGGGAATTCCGACACAAAATATTTGAATACCGGCGATCCGGATGGCAATAAATGGATTTTAGGCCAGTGTGATGTTTCCATTCGTCCGGGCTGGTTTTACCATGCCGGCGAAAATGATAAAGTGAAATCGGCTGCTGAATTAACTAAAATATACTATAATTCGGTCGGGCGAAACGGGGTTTTGCTGATTAATATACCTCCTGATTCGCTTGGTCGCCTTAACCTTGCCGATTCAACAAACCTGGTACAATTTAAAACCATACTGAACGAAACCTTTAGATTAAACTTGGCAACCCAGGGAAAAGTGACCGCCTCAAGTAGCTTTTCGACAGGCAAATACTATTCGCCTTCGAATATAACCGACGGTAAGAACGAAAGCTTCTGGGCTGCGGGTAAAAACACAAATTCGGCGATTATTGAAATTCAGCTGACCAAAGCTGCAACATTCGACCGGATAATGATACAGGAGCCAATAAAGTTAGGGCAGCGGGTAAGTGAATTCGAAATCTCAGCACTGGTACACGGGGAATGGAAAACACTTTCGAAAGGCACTACAATTGGATACAAACGCTTGTTGAAATGCGATAAAGTAAGCACATCAAAATTAAGGTTGAGCATACTAAATGCCAATAACAGCCCTGCAATTTCCAACTTTGGATTGTTCCTGGCAAGCGAACGAGAACATTGAGTTCTGTATTGAAAAACAAAGGCAAGGTTCAGATAGCGCCCAAATAATTTCAATAAATTATGTATTGAATCACCGATGGCTGTCTGAAAATAATGTTGTCCCTATGGGACTTAATTTATTTTTATTTTCCTGTCTACCAATATATCGTCCTTACAGGACTTGAAACAAGAAGTGGATCTTTTTCTACCAATAGCTATTTGCTCGAGCAAATAATCTTACGGGACAGTCCCAGCGGGACTGAATATTGGTAGAAAACATGTAACCAAAAAGTCAAAGTCCCGTAGGGACGATATATAAAAGAAATATGAAGGCCTCCAAATAAATTTAACCATGCAGCAAAGATTCTTTTTCAAGAATTATCTGTCAGTAATTATCAAATAAGTTTTACTTTTCGCAAATGAAACGACAGATTGAACTATTAGCCCCCGGTGGAGATATAGATTCTATTAAAGCTGCCATTGCTGCCGGGGCTGATGCGGTATACTGCGGACTGGATAAATTCAACGCCCGCAACCGCGCAACCAATATAAGCTTCGACGATTTAAACGGGATTCTCAGGCTTGCTCATCAGCATCATAGCCAGGTTTTTCTTACCCTGAATATTCTTATTATCGAAAGTGAAATCCCTGCTCTTTTCAGTGTTCTGAATAAATTAGTCAATACCAGTATCGATGGTATTATTGTCCAGGATTTAGGAATGCTTTACCTGCTTAACAAGTATTTCAAAAATCTCAAAATTCATGCTTCCACCCAACTGACTACCCATAATGAAGGCCAGGTAAAGTTTCTGCGGAAACTAAATGCTACCCGTGTAAACCTGTCGCGGGAGTTAAATCTGGATGAAATCAGGGCTTTAAGCCTGGTGGCACATCAAAACAACATGTTAACCGAAGTATTTGTGCACGGATCACAATGCATCTCATTTTCAGGGCTTTGCTATATTAGTTCGGTTCATGGCGGAAACTCCGGCAACCGTGGCCGATGCAGCCAGCCTTGCAGGGACCAGTATATAACTACGCCGGCAGGCAAAGACTTCCCGCTTAACCTGAAAGATAATTCGGCATACACCGATCTGAAGGAACTGTACGATGCAGGCGTCGACTCGTTAAAAATTGAAGGACGGATCAAAAAGTTCCATTATGTGTATACGGTGGTAGATGCCTGGCGAAAGCAACTCACCAGTTTTTACAATGACAATAAACTGATCAGCGGTAATGACGCATTACGCAAAGTATTTAACCGCGATTTCTCGGATGCTTATCTCAAAGGAGAAATCGGCGCTGATATGTTTATCGATAATCCGCGCGATCATTCAGCCATCTATTTATCCGGCGTAAACGGGAACAGTTCCGACTTGTCTTTGGAAAAAGCGAAAGGCGATGTTTACGATGAACGAACCGGGATAATAACTGAAGTTGAAAAGGAAATTGCCAGTTTAAGCATAGCAAAAGCACCTTTACAGATAAGCCTTTCGGGTGAAAGCGGCAGCCCGTTAAAAGTATCGGTAAAAACTCCTGATAATTCATTTGATGTGCTTTCGGAAATCAATCTTTCGGATACCGGAACTGAGCCATTAAACCAGGAAATGGTTTTAAAAAGACTGAAAGTTATAAATAATACTGAGTTTTATATTGAACAACCGGATTTGAAAGAGCTTCAGCCCAATGTTTATTTACCATTCAAAGAACTTACATCCATTAAAAAAAGATTGCTATTTATCCTGAACGGTTCGAGGGAATATATTGAACCAATTGCTGTTCCCTTATTAAAAAAGTCAGAAAACCTGAATGTAAAACCGGCTCTCTCGGTGTTGATTTCCTCCTCGGATGATTTGCACCTCTGCAACGAAACTTCTGCAACTATTTTTTTCCAGTTTCCAAATAGCTTTACGGATGAACTTCCTAAGTTTATTGATCTCTTTACAAACAACCCGGAAATGATTCCCTGGTTCCCTCCTGTTTTAATTGGTGATGATTATAGTGCTGCGGTTGAAATCCTAGAAAGGCTGAAACCCAAAAGTATCGTAACCGATAATACCGGGATAGCTTTTGAAGCGTATAAAAAAGGAATTGCCTGGATTGCCGGCCCACAGCTAAACCTTATCAATTCCTTTAGCCTGCTGTGTCTGAAGGAGAATTTCAATTGCTCGGGCGCCTTTATTTCGAATGAAATCAGTAAGATGCAGATGCATGGCATTAAAAAGCCCGATGATTTTGAGCTGTATTACAGCATCTACCACCCTGTTGTGCTGATGACAAGCCGCCAATGCCTGTTTCACCAGGTAACAGGTTGTTGGAAAGATACGATGGATACAACATGCCTGGCAGATTGTGAGCGAACCGCTTCGATTACCAATTTAAAAAAAGCTTCGTTCGTTATCGAAAAATCAAAGGGAAACTACAACCGCATCTTTAACGAAACCCATTATTTAAATACAGATATACTTACCGATATGCCGGGTTTCTATTTCGGTTATATGATTGATTTGCGGGATATAAAAACCGAAACCAAAGTGGATCTGGATAAAGAGGGTGTAATAAAGCTTTTTGAAAACCTGCTGAATGAAAAACCGGGTTCAAAAAAGGAGCTGGAAAGGGTAATTTATCCTGTGATGAATGGGCAGTATAAAAAGGGAATATAATGTTTTAATTAGGTTGAATCCAATATTTATATAACGTGATATAATAAACAATCCAACTCATATAGATATATGGATAAAGATTATATTTGCTTAACAATAACTGGCATTCAATCCATATATTCTTGTTATTGAAAGTTTTGTGCATTTAACTTCAAAATATTAAAGAGTATTACCAGTTACAGATAATTACAAAATAACGGCTATAATAGCATCTATCCATTCGTTATGCTTTATTGAGATTTGACCCAAAACATGCAAACTTCATTATTTGAATCCACACAATCATTATGATAGGATTAAATAGCATATATAAACAACATAAATTGATTTATCTCGATACAAATGTCATAAGTGACATTTGCAAGAAAGGTGACTTGATTAACAAGTTTATTGCGAAATATCCTATTGCTGAAAATTACCTTCTTTGCTTTAGCACTTACACATTATATGAGATAGCCAGAAACGAAACCCTATACAAGGACTTCAAAAGCTTCTACTCGATATACCCATGTGTATTAGTAATTTCATATTTCCCTTTGGGAGTGAAAGAAATCGACCTTATCGCTGGTGATATAGCGTTTGTAAATACAATTCTACTCTCTCCCCAAGCAATAAAAGTTGATGGTAAAGCACTTAATCCAAACTCACTGGATCTTCTATTAGAGCAATCCGAAGTAAAAGGTTCATTTGCAAATATTGATCGTTATACAACAGATTTTTATAACGAAGTTATTTCAGTGTTAGACAAGCCTGAATTTGGACACATTAATATAAATTATATCAAAAACAAGAAAGGTGATTTCGTTCGAACTTTTATGAGATACGAACTAAAACATCGGTTCATGAATGGTCAAAATGTTCGAGTTGATATGAAAAAATTGAAACGAATGAAATCTTTAGATGTTTTAGCGCATGCCATTTTTTATAAGTTCTTTTCAGATGGAAAACGGAAAATAGAGCAATCAGATATTATAGATATTCTCATCATGACTACCACACCTTACGTTCACACTTTTATCTCTGAAAATAATGCAATTGATGTATTGAAAAAGATAAAAAAACAAACAACTGCGATTAATGGACTCGAATCTTCAGACATTGTCAGATATTCAATAATATAGACTATGGTGAATTTAGAAAACAAAAGCATAACAAAACCTAAACTGCATTAAAACACCGAAGGCGCTGATTTGTAACTTAGCGAAGAGATCTCATGAGCGAAGCGAATAATCAGTGCCGGATAAATTCTAGTCAACACAGTTCATGCCGCACGACGGCCTACGATAGCACTGCTTTAGCAGCATTTAACCATTCGTTGTAGTAAATAAAATACATCTTACTTTTATTTTGAACCTGGATGGGTATAAATTGAAATGCTTTAATTTTACCTTTAAAAGGTAACGTTTGAAATTTAACAATATGGAATAACTCCTGAATTCTGCCTGACAAACTTATTATGAGAACACAACCAATAAAAGTAAAACTTATAGTACTCACAGGATTATTACTTATGACCATGAATGTATTCGCACAAGATCCCAATTTTTATATTTATCTCTGTTTTGGACAATCCAATATGGAAGGACAAGGCAAAATCGAAGAACAGGATAAAACTGTGGATAGTCGTTTCAGGGTGATGCAGGCCATTGATTGTCCGGATTCGGGGAGAACAAAAGGG
This sequence comes from uncultured Bacteroidales bacterium, assembly GCA_963802185.1. Taxonomy (GTDB): domain Bacteria; phylum Bacteroidota; class Bacteroidia; order Bacteroidales; family UBA4417; genus UBA4417. Next base: position 84,658 of record CAWDHU010000026.1, on the reverse strand, counting down.
ACATGGCGTACGGCAGTTCCTCCTTTATGCCACTGTATGTCGGGTTTATCGCCCGCTGATTATTTTGGCAGAACCATGGTTTCAAATCTTCCTGACAGCATAAAAATTGGTGTTATCAACGTGGCGATAGGTGGTTGCGATATCAGGCTATTTGACAAGGATCTGTACCAGGATTATGATTCTACATACGCTGAGGCCTGGTTTACTGATATAATAAAGGCTTATAATGGAAATCCATATAAGCATCTTATTGATCTTGCAAAACTTGCTCAGCGGGACGGGGTTATTAAAGGAATCCTTTTGCACCAGGGGGAATCAAACACCGGTGATACTCAATGGCTATCCTATGTAAAAAAGATATACAACGATATGTTGGCCGACCTTTCGCTGCAGCGCAGGATTCGGTTCCATTGCTTGCCGGCGAAGTATTGTCGGCCCCGGGAAATTGCTGTTCGGCTATGAACCCGATTATTAACAGGCTGCCTGACACTATTCCTAATTCCTATGTTATTTCATCAGCCGGATGTACAGGCCAGGATAACGCACATTTTGACTCAGCAGGGTACAGAGAACTGGGAAAACGATATGCATTAAAAATGCTTTCTCTGCCCGGGTATTAAGAAGTTTATATTAAATTTGAATACGGGAAAATCTGCAACCGGCTCCTGGTTCAGGAAGGAATTGAAATAGAAAAATTCAATATAAAAAGTCATGAAAAAATTCAGTCTGATTCTCAGCATGTTCCTCTTGTCGCTCACTATGATGGGTCAAGGAACCGTTATTACGAAATATTTTAATAAATATGCTGATAACGAAGAATTTACAAAAGTTTCGGTGAGCCAGAAAATGTTCTCTTTGTTTACTAACCTGGAAGCAGGCAGCCCTGCCGAAAAGGAATTTCTGCAAGCGGCAGGCAAACTGAAAGGCCTGAAAGTTATTATGGCTGACAGCATTCCAAATTCTGCGGCTCTTTATAAACAAGCAGTTACCGATGTAAACCAAGCCGGTTACGAGGAGTTGGTATCAGTGAAAGATGCCCGGGGAAACATGCTGTTTTCAATAAAGGAAAGCAAAGGCATAATTTCGGAATTGATTATGGTAGTTGGCGGAAAGAAACAATTTATTATGGTAAGTTTGTACGGTGAGATCGACCTGAAAAATATTTCGAAGATCGCGCAGCAAATGCATGTAAAAGGTCTCGAACCACTGAAACACATTGACGATGATAAAAAACATAAGTAAGATAATTATTGTGTTCTTCCTGATTGTAGGGTTATTCCCTTCACTCCGGGCACAGGAAACACCTTTTAAAGCATACGCAGACGCACACAAGGACAGGAAATACTGTTTTTATCCCAGCACGCTGCGTATGATTAATATTGGCCAGAACCCTGACTACAACGACCTGGTAAATGGGATTAAAAAGTTGCTGGTTTACACGCTCGATTCGGCAGCAAAAGCCGACAAATCCTATAAAAACCTTATCACGTCTTACAAAAAAATCGGATTTGATGAATATGTAACCATGTCTGGTGGAAAAACAACATTCATTTTGTATGGAAAAGAAAACAAAGATGAGAACCAATTTGTAGGAGTGATGAAAAGTGAGGATGCGATGTATGCTTTTTATTTGCGTGGCCGGATCGGATGGCAGAAAATCCCTGCTTTAATGCAGAGTTTCCAAACAGATGATGTACTCAATATTTTTGACCTCAACAAACAGAAAAGTGGAAAACGTCCTCAAAATAAATAACCTTTCAAAACACTTTGGCAGAATTCAGGCCGTCGATAAGTTGGACCTGACTGTTTCTCAAGGCCAGATTTTTGGCATTCTCGGGCCGAATGGAAGCGGCAAAACTACCACGCTCGGGATGATACTGGAAGTGGTTGCTCCAAGCGGGGGTTCGTTCCAATGGTTTACCGATGTGAAAGCGGTTGAAGCCCGGAAAAATATAGGTTCTATACTTGAAACGCCCAGTTTTTATCCTTACCTCACAGCGGTTCAGAATCTGCGCGTCGCAGCCCACATCAAGCAATGCGGAACTGAAAGAATTGAACCTGTGCTGGAGCAGGTCGGCCTGTTCGACAGGAAAGATGATAAATTTAAAACGTACAGTCTGGGAATGAAACAACGCCTGTCCATTGCCTCAGCATTGCTCTCCGACCCTCCTGTCCTGATTTTAGACGAACCCACCAACGGCCTTGACCCACAGGGAATTGCCGAAGTGCGCGACCTGATTAAAGCGATTGCCGCACAGGGAAAAACCATCATTATGGCGAGCCACTTGCTGGACGAAGTTCAGAAAGTGTGCACCCATTTTTGTGTTTTGAGGAAGGGAATTAAAATTCATCAGGGCAGTGTTGAAGATACTTTGGGTGAAATAAACCGCGTAGAAGTTGCCAGCCAGGATATGGAAAAGCTTGAAAAATGCCTGGGAAGTTTCCCAGGGCTTGAGTCTGTTCAAAAAACGGGTAACAGCTTGTTTGTTGCACTGAAGCCGGATTTTACTTCGACGGAAATAAATGATTTTTGTTTTAAACAAGGAATCGTTTTAAAGAAATTGGTCACCCAGACCAATTCCCTGGAAAAAGAATTCCTCAAAATACTGAAAGAACATGATTAGGGCGCTGAAACTGGAATGGCTGAAGATTAGGAACTACCGCCTTTTCTGGATATTAATCGGGATGTACCTGCTGGCTTTGCTTGTGATTGCTTCAGGCGGCGGGCTGTTTCTGGCATGGCTGAAACGGCAGGGAATGGATTTCAACGGAATTGATCCCACTATTCTGCCGATTTACGATTTCCCTGATATCTGGCAAAATATAGCTTATCTCGGATCTTTCAATAAAATATTGCTGGCGTTTATTGTGATTATTTCCGTCAACAATGATGTGATTTATAACACCATGCGCCAAAACGTGATTGACGGCATCAGTAAAACAGAATTCCTGTTGAGCAAAATGTCATTTATCGTGGCCATGGCGGTGATCAGCACACTATTTCTTTTTGCTGCCGGGCTTGTAAACGGTTCGATATATTCACATGTGTGGGGTGCTGAATACATTTTCGACAAAATGGAATTCCTGGCCGCCTATTTTTATGATATTGTGGTTTACTGCACGCTGGCTTTCCTGTTGTCACTCGTCATCAAAAAGGCTGGTTTCATTATAATTGCGCTGTTTTTGTACACCATTATGTTTGAGCCGATAGCTACAGCTATTTTTCAGAATGCACCCTATTTCAGAGACGGTATTATGCCGGAAATTGTTCAGTTTTTACCTATCAAATCATTAAACAGCCTTATCCCTGTTCCTTTCGGCCGGTATATTTTTATGGAAATTGATGATTTTGTTCCGATCAAGGCCATTATCAGTAGCACAGTATGGTTCGCCGTTTATCTTTTTTCAATCGTTTTTATTTTGAATAAAAGGGATTTGAAATAAAATTCAATAATGAGTATTTTTCATTTGATTTGGTCAACAATAATTGTTAAGTCAAATAAAATTTACGGATAAAATTATTCCCAAATCACAAATATGTCCGGGTAATTTTTATACCGTCCCTACGGGACTTTGGTCAAGAGGGTTACTTTATGTTCTACCAATATTCAGTCCCGCTGGGACTGTCCCGTTAGGGACAATATATTGGCAGAAAGCCAATTACAAATTAGTTAAAAGTCCCGTAGGGACGATATATATCTAGCATTATAGCGATTTGATTCTAATTTAACCAAACAACGGTGTATCCGTATAAAAATTCTTTCGCAAAAATTGCTTTCTCTTCCACCTGCTTGTTTCAATTCCTGGCTTTAACCATTCACGAACCTTTGCCATAAACGACATGGTTGCATCCTCGTCAGTGAGAGCTTTCTTGCTGCAGCGCATCTTCTATTTTATCATATTCTTAGCCTACTGCAGCTTTCTAATTCCTGTAGAACCTTGATTTGTTGTTACTTATCCTTCTTGAGAATAATAGCCGGAATCTCCAGCTCTTTTATAAACGCGTTAAAACCAGCTACATCGTTATCAGCAATTTCCCTGACTTTGCCTACAGCTGCATCAATTTGCTTCGACAAATCATCATAAACCACATACGATGCTTTGGTAGGTTTTGATTCTCCATCCGAAACCATTGAACCTAACCCGGCCATTTTATCATTTAACCGAATCGGGTAAGCCAGCACATCCTGGGGAGCTTTGGCTTTGGGTTGCATTAATGTTGCTTCCAATTCGTCCAGTGAAGTTGTTATGGGTTTTGCCCTTTTCTTTAACTGGTTTGCCAGGGTTGAATCGCTCACAACTTCGATGTATCCGTTAATCTGTTTACGAATTGCCCTGATCTGGTTAATTGCTTTGTGTGCTTCATCAACCTTCCTGTTGATTTTCTGATGCAGATCAAATTGTTCTTTCAAATCAGCATCAGTGGCATTGGACCGCGGATCTTTTTTAATTTCGAAAGATTGTTCTCCAACAATAGCTTTATCTTCAATCAGCCGCACTTTATAGTTGCCTGGCAACGCTCTTACACCCTCACCGGAACCTGCCCACATCACATTAGTGCCCACAACATCGGTTGCATCAGGATAACGCATATTCCAGGTAAAACTGCTCATGCCGGCTTTGTTGGTTACAAAATCCGCTTTTTGTTTAGTGGTATCCTGGTAGAACTCTTTAGCCACTTTCATGGGTTCCCCTTTCGGATTTTTCAAGGAGGAATAGGTAATTATAGTGTCATTTTTGTCATCCAAAAACTGAAGCTGAAGTTCTTTGCCCGACTTGCTTTTTAAATAGTAACGCACCAAAACCCCGTTAGGCGCATTGGTTCCGGTAGTTTTGGATTCTCTTTGTCCGCCTTGCATACGATAAGCAGGCCGCGGTTTAAAGAGATATTTATCGCCTTTTACATTTTTATCCATTATTTCATAGAGCGGCGTTATATCGTCTAAAACCCAGAAGGCACGTCCGTGGGTAGCTACCACAAGGTCCTTTTCTCTTTTTTGAACCTGCAGATCACGAACCGGAGTTATAGGTAAGTTCAGATTCAATTTCTGCCACGAATCCCCATCATTGAATGAAACGTAGACTCCTCTTTCGGTTCCGGCAAACAATAAACCAGGTTTGTTCGGATCTTCACGAACCACCCTGCAATATTCGTCGGAAGGAATACCGCTGGTAATTTTTGTCCAGGTTTTACCATAGTCAGTGGTTTTGAATAAATATGGCGTACGATCGCCGAACATGTATTTATTAGCAGCCAGGTAGGCTTTCCCCTTGGTGTGATCTGAAGCATGAATCAAACTGATTAATGAAAAATCGGGTAACAGCGAAGCCGGTATTGAAACATCTTCCCAACTGGCACCATTATTTTTAGAGACATGTACCAGTCCATCATCGGAACCCGTCCATAAAACACCCTGTTCCAATGGCGACTCGCACATAGTAAAAATAGTGGCATAGATTTCGGCCCCGGTTTGATCTTTTGTAATCGGGCCACCGGTATCTCCTGTTGTTTTGGGGTCATTTCTTGTTAAATCAGGGCTGATGGTTTCAAAAGAGTTGCCGCCATCTTCGGTTACTAAAACGTATTGCGAAGTAACATACATCCGTTTAGGGTTGTGAGGGGAAAATACTATAGGATAGGTCCACTGAAAACGGTGCTTTTTAGCGTTTGCGGGAGATCCGATACTGGCTTCGGGATAAGGTGATATGGCCTGACTCTGTTTAGTACGGCTGTTGTATTTACTCAAAAAGCCATCATATTCACCTCCATAGGTTATATCCGAATTAGTGGGATCTGCCTGAATATAACCGGCTTCGCCACCTGCAACCGGGAACCATGAATCTGGACCGATACTATATCCATCCGTTCTGGATGCAATGCGTATGGATGAATTGTCCTGTTGGGCGCCATAAATATTATAAGGAAAATCATTATCGAGCGACACATGGTAAAACTGGGCGGTTGGAATATCATTATCCGAAAAACTTTCTCCGCCGGTAAAAGTCACCTCGGCACCACCATCATCACCAATAATGAAATTATCGGAATTTTCAGGATTGATCCAGACATCATGGGTATCGCCATGGCGTACCCTTATCCTGTTGAAGGATTTGCCACCATCATTTGATTTCCAGGCGTTAACGTTTAAAACAATAAGACCGTTTTCGTTTTTAGGATCGGCCTGAAGGTTCATATAATACCAGGGACGTTGCCATTGATTTTTATCTTCATTGATCAATTCCCAATGTTCTCCTGCGTCATCTGAACGATAAAGTCCACCTTTTTCATTTTCAATCAAAGCATACAAACGGTCGGGGTTAACAGGAGAAACAGCAATACCGATTTTACCTAAAATCCCTACCGGCATGCCGGGTTTTTCGTTTAAGCAAAACCAGGTATCGCCACCATCCGTCGATTTATACAGGCCGGAACCTTTACCTCCTGATGAAAGAGAATAGCCATTTCTGTAGGCTTCCCAGAGTGTTGCATAAACAACACGCGGGTTTTTAACATCAATTCTTACGCACATGCCACCGGTTTTATCATCTTTCGACAATACCAGTTTCCAGGTTTTTCCACCATCGGTGCTGCGGTATATTCCCCGTTCGGGATTGGAATGAAAAGGATTTCCCATGGCTGCCACAAAAACAATATCGGCATTGGAAGGATGTACCTCGATATTGCCAATGGCATCGGCCTTCTCCAATCCTATTTTTGACCAGGTTTTACCGGCATCAACTGATTTATACATGCCATCTCCAAATGAAATATTTGATCGCATATCTGCTTCACCCATACCAACATATACCACATTATTATCGGATGGCGCTACAGTAACGGCGCCAACAGAAGACGATTTAAAAATACTATCTGATACAGGAAGCCAGTTGTAACCGCCATCTGTTGTTTTCCATACACCTCCGCCAGTGGCACCAAAATAGTATACCAGAGGCTGATTGGCAACACCTGCTACCGCAATCGAACGGCCAGCCCTGAACGGACCTATATTACGCCATTTCAGTCCGTCAAATAATGAATCAGAAACAGCCGTTGGTATGGTTTCTTGACTTTTTTTTGACTTTTGCGAAACGGCTGGCGTTGAATTTAAGATAAATACAAAAAGCAACAATAAGGGTAACCGGATTGGATTAGTGAAGATGTTTTTCATAAAGTATTGATTTTAACATAGAAATTGGACTAAAAGTAAACAATTTGATGGCTTAATGTTTTTAGAAATTGAAAAATATTTTAAAATTACAAACCTTATTATTCAAAAATATATCTCCCTAAGCCTCAACTTAACAAAGCGGGGGTCATAAGCGCAGCTCATAAACCGCAACTAATAATGGCCTCAACCATTCATTACCTTACCTTTGCCTCCTATTACACCTATATTCCAATCACAACTAAAAACCAGCCTAAAATGAACAAAAAAATAAGAGTCTGTGTTGCTGGTGCAACCGGCTGGGCAGCTTCTGAACTTTGTAAAGGTATCGTTCTGACTGATGACCTGGAATTGGTTGCAGCGGTGTCGCGGAAAAATGCCGGTGAAGACCTGGATGAACTTCTGGAATTGCGCTCGGGAAAGATAATCCCGGTTTTTGCAACTATTGAAGAATCTTTGAATATTCCGTGCGATGTACTGGTTGAATATACCTCACCCGAAATTGCTAAGCATCATATTGTAACTGCGCTTAAAAAAGGCGTGAATGTGGTTGTAGCCACCTCGGGACTCAGCGATACCGATTACGAACAAATACGATCAGTTGCAGACCAACAGCAAAAATCTGTGCTGGCTGTCGGGAATTTTGCAATAAGTGTTGTGTTGCTTAACCGCTTTGCGGAAATAGCTGCCAGATATATGACTCAGTGGGAAATTATTGATTATGCCAAACAGAGCAAACCTGACGCGCCTAGTGGGAGCGCAATGGAACTGGCAAACCGATTGTCAAAAGTCGGAAAATCAAATATGACTGTTCAGGTTGCAGATACAAAAGGTATAAAAGAAACCAGGGGAGCCGATATCAATGGTATGCAGGTTCATTCTGTACGTCTTCCGGGATTTGTAATTTCGCTTGAGGCTATCTTTGGAATGGAAGATCAAAAGCTGACATTGAAACACGATGCTGGAAACAGTGCTAAACCCTATGTTGGGGGTGCTTTGCTTGCCATCCGAAAGGTAGGTTCTTTTACAGGATTAAAAAGAGGATTAGACAGTGTGATGGATTTTTAATATAGGCTTGAACTCTAAATGAAATTAATATTATGAGCACGCAAGCATTTATAGTAAGAAATGCAAATCCCAGCGAATTTGAGGTTATCGGGAAAATAATGGTCTGCGTTTATTCACAATTGAAAGGATTTCCTAAAGAAACAGAACAACCGGATTATTATAAAATGCTGGTAAACGTAGGGGAGTTAACAAATAAACCGGAAACTGAACTCCTGGTAGCTGTTTCAATTGACGGTAAAATAGCAGGGTGTGTTGTTTACTTTAACGATATGAAATATTATAGTTCCGGAGGTACAGCCACATTGGAACAAAATGCGGCAGGATTCCGTTTATTAGCTGTCGATCCATCAGTACGCGGACAAGGCATCGGCAAACTTCTGACCCAGGAATGCATCCGGAAGGCAAAAGACCATAACCTTGATCAGTTGATTATTCATACCACCATGGCAATGCAAACCGCTTGGAAAATGTATGAAAATATAGGATTTAAACGATCCGAAGATTTAGATTTTATGCAGGGAGAACTTCCTGTTTTTGGGTTCAGATTACTGCTGTAATTACTTCAGATGCTCCCAATACCACTTAATGGAATGCTCCAGTCCCTGGCGTAGGTTAAACTGCGGATCGTACCCAAGCAAGCGTGAAGTTTTGGCAATAGATGCCAGCGAATGAGGAATATCGCCCTGGCGGGGATCGGTATAAACCGGGTTTATTTTGGCAATCTCCGGATCGAATTTTGACAGACCTTCGCGCAGAAAGACATATAACTCATTCAGCGTTACACGATCGCCAAAAGCAACATTATAGGCGGTATTGTATGCCTCCGGATTCAAAACAACAGCAGCACGAAGGTTAGCCTGAACCACATTTTCGATATAAGTAAAATCGCGCGTCTGGCTGCCATCGCCGAAAATCATAGGAGCTTCGTGCTGTATCAGGGCTTTTACAAAACGCGGGATAACTGCAGCATACTGTCCATCCGGATCCTGTCGACGGCCAAAGACATTAAAATAACGAAGCCCTAAAGTTTCCATTCCATATAATTCGCCAAAAACTTTGGCATAAAGTTCATTTACTTTTTTGGTAACGGCATACGGTGAAAGGGGGTTCCCGGTATTCTCCTCAAACTTGGGCAAAGCAGGATGATCGCCATAAACTGAAGAACTCGAAGCATAGACAAAACGCTTTACCCCGGCATCACGTGCGGCAGTGATCATATTCAGGAAACCGGAAACATTAACATCGTTGGATGTAATCGGATCCTTTACCGATCGGGGAACAGATCCCAATGCTGCCTGATGCAAAACATACTGAACACCTGTGGCAGCCTTTTGGCAATCAGCCAGGTTACGGATATCGCCTTCGATAAAACGGAAATTTTTATCGCCTTCAAATTCAGCTATATTTTTACGTTTGCCGGTCGCAAGGTTATCAAGGCAAACCACTTCATTATTATGAGCAAGCAATGTTTCAATCAATGCCGACCCAATAAACCCGGCTCCACCGGTTACCAATACCTTGCTGCTTCCCAATATTTTTTCCATATAACTATTTTCAGAATTCAAATACTTTTTCTCTATCCGCTTTGAAGGACCTCACCCCCATCCCCTCTCCTTGAAGAAAAGAGAGGGGTGACTAAACCCGGGAGATTATATAAATCCTAATAACTCTTCATTTTTACTATTCTTTATTCACTTTTCTCATTTCACTATTCAATATGCACTATTCAGTTTACTCTATTCCCTATTAACCCTAAAAGCTCAACAATGTTGTACTGCCTGCCAAATTACAAAAATTCCGTAATCCCCGATCCTAATTGATAAAAGCCAAATACCGCAAGTGCAATTGCAGAAATTCCGATTGATATCCGGCTGATCTTTGGCCCGAAACTCCTGGCAGCAGAAAAAAGTACGATCATGGCTATTGAAAAAATGACCATGAAACTATAAAACGCAAGTATCAGCACAATGCCGTTTGCCGGGCTTTCACTCCAGCCTTTCATTAAAAGCGGGCCCAAAATCAAACTCCATGCAAGATAAGGGTTAGGATTAAGAAGATTTACCATAGCAGCTTTAAAAATATTCAGTTGTGGCGAAACCTCCTGCACTACATTCTGATGGAACACATGCCATGCCTTATATGCATTATATGCGAGATAAAGAAGAAACAATCCGCCGACACTCTGAAGTATCCATAACACTTCAGGAGGCAAGTTTGTAAGAACAAATAATACTAAAATAATAACAGGCAGATCACTGATCAACGGGGCAAATACCAAAGGAAAAGTCTTTCGCCAACCGTTGGTTATACTTTGCGAAAACAAAAAAGCCTGGAATGGACCCGGCTGTGCAACCGCAGCAAAGGAGTATGTAATACCGAAAATAAGGTAGTAAAGCATCTGGATAGTTTAACTTTTATTGAAAATGAGCATTATACAACAATTGAAATATTCCGGATTGTAAATTCCAAGTACCAAATTTCAAGGCTCAAATTCCCAGGCTGAAAATAGATATCCTTATAAATTAATTTCTTCTCTTATATCCCTTGGGATTTGGAATTTGAAATTTGAAACTTGGGTCTTAATAAAAGCCAAAAGGATTTATCTATTTCTAAAACAACTTTTTCCACCTAATAACTTCGGGTATATCTTTTCCGCCTCCAATACCCTTGTGCGAATGCAAAACCAAGCACTAACAAAATCGGAACAATGGTATTTATCAATTGCCATTTCAGGCGTTCTGCTTCAACAAGGGCGGCATCAAGTGAACGAAGTTTTACCTCGCGAGAGCGTACCGTAAGCAAACCTGAGTCATCGCAGAGATAATTCATAGCATTAAGTATAAAATCCTTATTCCCAAACTGCTGGCCTGTATATCTGTCATATCCTAAAGGGAGCGGTGTTGGCCTCAACTCACCGGGTTGTAATTGATTTTTAATAACGTCACCATCCGAAACCACAATCATAGCTGTTTTTGAACTCTTTCCAGAAAAAGATACCTCCGGGGAATTAGCGATAGCATGCGGTATGCGGTTGATGAAAAGAGAAGTAAATTCACCTTCGAGTAATACTGCTACCGGTTGATAGGGTTGATTAAATTGTGTTGCATCAGGTTCCTGGTAGAGATAACTCAGGCTAAGAGTAACCGGCGCATTCAGCAACCTCGAATAGCGAGAAGTGCTGAGTAATATGGTTTTTGTAACATCAGGAACTTCAACAGTATCAATACTGCTGACAAATTCAGTCTTTACTGAACTCAGGTTCCTGACAATCGGATGGTTGGATGTAGGTACAAGCAAGGGGAAAAATAACCATGGAATAAGTTTCTGGTTTCCTTTCTGATCGATAACAACCGGAATCGGAAGCGAGTTCATATCAACTACCAGGTTTGGGTTGAGGCGAACACCATAATTAAAAAACATGTCATCCAGGTTCAGGTCCTGCGCCAGAGCAAAAGTCTGGTCTTTTATCCGCAAACTGTCCATTTCGGCATACACAGGTTCAACCAGCCAAAGTACCTTACCTCCGCGCATAATAAACTGATCGATCATAAATTTATCAAGTTCATTCCGAGAGAATGCTGAATCGGGCTTGGCCACAATTATAGCTTTATATTTATTAACAAATGAATCAGATGAGCCGGTTCCATTTTGTGCTTTCATTGCGAGTGCCGATGGCTGACCATCAATCCGGACATGATCAATATCATAATATTCGCTTAATGCAGCTTCGGCACTGGCAGTATATATGGGAGCCAATTCACCATGACCTTCGATAAATGCAATTTTTTGTTTCTGAGTTAAACTCAGTTTCCTGATAACATTGATAAGTCCAAATTCCAGCGCCTGTACTGAATTATTCAGAACTTCTGCGGGTGGTTTTCCGACCTGTGTAAGCAAAAGGTCCATAGGCATTTCTTTACCCCTGAACGAAACTACAGCGCCAGGGAAAATTAGCTTGCGTGTCATCCCAGATTCATCTTTCACTTGAAGATCAGTACCATTCAAACCACTTTGTGCTAGTTGGCGGTACATTTCAGCAAGTTGAGTTTTATCTTTTCCTTTCGTGGGGTCGATAAATTCGAATTGAATATTTTTGGAATACGCCCTGAACTGGTTTAGCATTTCGCGTGTTTCGTTTCGCAGGCGTTTGAAACCGGCAGGGAATTCACCTTCGAGATATACTTTAAAAGTCACGACCCCATCAAGCTCTTTAAGCATCTTTTTTGTTGCAGGCGAAAGTGTGTATCGTTTATCGGCTGTTAGATCAATCCGATAAAATGTAAACGATCCAAGGATATTTATAACAATAATTATGGCCAACCCATAAGCCAGTTGTACGAAACTGTTACGCCTGATATTTTTTCTGTTCGCCGTCATATCTCTTCGTTTCAGTGTTACCATTTTCTGCGTTCCAAATTAAAACGGGTAAACATCAGGAAAAATGCTATCAGGCTCAGGAAGTACAGAACATCGCGCGTATCGATTACGCCACGGCTCATTCCGGCGTAATGTGCATTAATTCCCAGCTGGCTAACAAAAAGTCCGAATGATCCAAAGACCGAAAGATTGTAAATAAAATCGAAACCGGTATACATAAATCCGCATAAAAACACGGCGATCAGGAAAGAAACAATCTGGTTACCGGATATAGCTGAAGCGAAAATACCGATAGCTGCAAAACCTGCGCCCAGGAACAAAAGACTGATATAAGAACCCCAGGTTCCACCCACATCGAGATTACCGGGAGGCATGCCAAGATTATAAACTGTATAATAGTAAGTTAGAGTAAGCAATACAGCAAATATTACCAGCACAACTCCTGCAAGGTATTTGGCCAGGATAATTTCGATATCAGTAATGGGTTTGGTAAGCAGCATTTCCATGGTGCCGGCTTTTTGCTCTTCGGCAAACGAACGCATGGTAATAGCAGGAATCAGAAACATGAAAACCCATGGCGCCAGCAGGAAATAATTGTCGAGGGTGGCAAATCCGTAATCGAGGATATTAAATTGCTGGGGGAAAATCCAAAGAAACAAGCCATTAACCAGGAGGTATACGATAATTACAGTGTAACCTACCAATGAACTTAAAAATGTGCTGATCTCTTTACGTAATAATGTGTACATGCTATTGCCTTTCGGTTGGGAAGCGCAAATTTAATGATTTTGATCATTTGTATTACAACTCCAACATTCCGAATATTGCCAGCCAGGAAAATCAACACTTCTGCAAACTGATTTGCACGGAAACTTGTTCTACAAAATCAAGTTATTAAATGTTATTTATCACAATCCTTGCCTTATATTCTTCAGGCTTTGTTTGAATTCCATATTTTGGATATGGCAATAATTTTATAAAAGAAAACTTATATCCACTAACAAGTGTGTCATTAACACCTTCCAATAAATCAATAAAAACAGGTCTGCTGTTATACTTTTCAATTTTAAATCGTGCAAGTGCTTCTCCGGCCCAAACGCACTCAACACCATCCGGACACCTTGAATCACTTACAACAGAATCAAAACAAATATATCTTTGGTTGGCCGAATCATAAAGGCAATCTTTATAGGATAATTCTACAGTATCATTAAGGCTAAGATCATTATATTTCTCATAATCCAATACATATAGATTAGTATAATTGTATGACGGATACATTGTTATACATGCATTTAAATCAGCATCTTCAGCCTTCCTTACATTCATGATGAGTTTCTGACCAATCTTAAAATCGCCTTTATCCAGATTAACAATCTGATAGTAATTACCAGGGGTTTCACCAACTATTTTAGTAATCTCCTGCGAATCATCAGGAAAGTAAACAATACATGTGGAACAATTCATATCAAAGCCAACGATCTGAGCTGAATATTTTTTATTTATATCTTCTGTTACCTTGGCGCACCCCAGGAGCAGGAAGAGTATGAAAAATCCGAAAATAGAAATCGTTCTCATTGTTTTATCTGAAAACCTAAAGGTCCTTTTAATCTGAAATTGGTTGCATCACTTTGCCGAAATATTAATGTAAACAGAATAACATCTCTGCAATTACTCATCCCCTAAAATAACAAATACATCATTATCCATGGCCATCCCGAGCAATGAGGCTGCTCTGCCCCGGTTGATGGCAATCTGCAGAAATCCGTTCGAAGCAAATAGTGCGCAGGGATTCCCTTCGCGTACATCACCATACGCTTTTACCAGCGGAATAGTTTCCTTTTTACAAACAATGTGATATGGTTTCTTCCCAATGGAATCGCGCACAAATTGGTCAGTTATATTTACAAAAATATTTTCATAATGATCAATATGCATTACCTTACCATAGATTGTTTTTCCATCAAAATCAGGCTGCAGTAAAGCTTTAGGATTAAGTGAGGGCCGTTCCTCGCCCAATTCCTCCATTTTTGTTCCTTTTGCCAGCAAAGCAGCCACTTTCACAAACCGGTCGCGGGCAGGGAAAGTAAAATAGCCTGAATCCTGGTTCACATTGATCGAAATAATTTTATCTGGTTTTCCGTTCAGGATAATTGAAAGCAAACCTGTATCAGCCCCAATAAAATAATGGCCTTCCGACATCACAATTACATGCGGATGCTTATCGGATTCAATTGAATCAACGCCAATAATATGAATGGTACCTTCAGGGAAAGTCTGCCAGGCATTACGCATCACAAACGAAGCGTGTTTTATATCGAAAAGCCTGATATTGTGCGAAATATCAACAATTACAGCATCAGGAATACGGCTGAGAATTGCACCCTTAACCGATGCAACGTAATGATCGGTTAGTCCCCAGTCGCTGAGCAGTGTAATAATTGGCATGTATTGAATAAGATAAGTTAATGGTTAATGGAAAATAGAAAATAGTGATTTTTGAGTTGTAATGTGACTTGACTGGTAACTGATAATTGTTGTTAAGCTATTTAAACTTAAAATAGCAAGATTAACTATTTTCTATTAACTATTTTCTATTAACTAAGTACTTCCCTCTACGCAGCATCAAAAGTAAAAAATATCCGCAGATAATATGGAATTAAGATTAATTTTGTGAAACGAAAGAAATCAATCCTCACAACCGAATACATTACATGACCGAAAGCACCTTCTCACTTGAATCATATAGCCCGCTTGAAATTTTTGGAATCAACGACCGTAATATCAGCCTGTTGCGTGAGCTTTTCCCTAAATTAAAAATAATTGCTCGTGACAATATAATTCGCATAAATGGCGACGAATCGGAAATTGAAACTTTTTCCTTGTTATACTCATCGATGTTGATGTTTTTTGATAACTACGGCAAGCTTGATGAGGATGACATCCGAAAATTGGCTGGTAATGGTAATGCCAACGAAGTTATTTCTACTTTTCGTGAATTAAATTCCGATGTACTGGTGCATGGGAAAAACGGGATGATGATCCGCGCCAGGACCATCAACCAGGAACGTATGGTACAAAGCATTGCAGAAAATGATATGATTTTTGCTGTCGGGCCTGCAGGAACAGGGAAAACATATACAGCTGTGGCATTGGCTGTCCGTGCTCTTAAAAACAAGGAAGTCCGCCGGATAGTTTTAACACGTCCTGCTGTGGAAGCTGGTGAAAACTTAGGCTTCCTTCCCGGAGATCTGAAAGATAAGCTTGATCCGTATCTTCAGCCGTTGTATGATGCACTCCGCGATATGATTCCAACCCAGAAACTGGTAGGATACCTCGAAGATGGTACTATCGAAATTGCGCCCCTGGCTTTCATGCGGGGCCGCACACTCGAAAATGCTTTTGCTATCCTCGACGAAGCACAGAACTGCACCGAAGGACAGCTTAAAATGTTCGTGACCCGCATGGGTCGTTCCTCTAAATTTGTGATTACAGGCGATATTACCCAGATCGACCTTCCACGTAATCAAAACTCAGGACTCATGCAGGCTATAAAAATCCTGAAAAACATTAAAGGCATTGACTTTATCACACTGGATATACGCGATGTGGTTAGGCACAAGTTAGTTACAAGGATTATAAATGCCTACGAGAAGAATGATTAGTTAATTAGCAAATTCATAAGAATATAATTATTAACATCAAGTTGAAAACATTAACAGGTAATTCGCAATTTGATAATTCCTTTCAAACAATCCTTTGTAATTTTGTGGCTCAAAAAATCATTCAAAGTTATTGAATCAACCAGGTTTAAAAACGCCAGATCTTATGCAAAACGCCATTACACAGACCGATTTCACATTTCCCGGGCTTAAAAATCTTTACATCGGCAAAGTACGCGACGTATATAATATTGACGACGAACTTTTGATTATGGTCACCAGCGACCGGATTTCGGCATTCGATGTTGTCCTGCCTCGTGCTATTCCCTACAAAGGACAGGTTTTAAATCAGATTGCATCAAAGTTTCTCGACGACACTTCCGATATAGTTCCTAACTGGAAAATTGCCACACCTGACCCAATGGTTACAGTCGGCCGTTTGTGTGACCCATTTAAGGTTGAAATGGTGATCCGCGGATACCTGAGCGGGCATGCCTGGCGTGAATACAAAGCCGGAAAACGCAGCATCTGCGGAATTCCTATGCCTGAGGGAATGAAAGAAAATGATATGTTCCCTAATCCTATTATCACACCAACAACAAAAGCTTCTGTTGGTCACGATGAGGACATTTCGAAAGAGGAAATCCTTAAACAAGGTCTTGTAAGCCTGGATGATTATGAGATGCTTGAAGAATATACCATGGCAATATTTGAACGTGGTACTCAGATAGCATCAGGAATGGGATTGATTCTGGTGGATACCAAATACGAATTCGGAAAATCGAACGGCGAAATATTCCTGATTGATGAGATTCACACACCTGATTCGTCGCGGTATTTCTACAAAGAAGGATATCAGGAACGCCAGGCTAAAGGCGAACCACAAAAACAATTATCAAAGGAATTCGTACGTGAATGGCTTATGGCTAATGGCTTCCAGGGTAAAGAAGGACAACAGGTTCCCGTAATGGACGATGATTTTGTGAACCTGGTTTCGGAACGCTATATCGAATTATTCGAAAAAATAACAGGCGATAAATTCGAACGTGCTGATGTGAGCAATGTTCCCGCACGTGTTGAGAATAATATTAAGAGATTTCTGGAAGCTTATTATCGGTAGAAGGATTGTGATGTCGGATGTCGGATGTCGGATGTTGGATTGGAAGATGATCTTCCTTACTCCTTACTCCCTACTCCTTGCTCCTTACTCCTTACTCCATTCTCCTTACTCACGGCTTCCCTAATATCCTTATAAAATTCTTCAATTCTTTTGCTTTTTCCTTCATGCCGGTATCAAGGTACGCTTTCATCAGGTCGTAACACCAGCGTTTCAGAACAGCAATATTATCAGCCGGTTTAAAACAGTTAAATGTTGGAACAATTCCAGCTTTCTCGAGATATAAAAGTATTTCTTTCCTTGTAAAAACGGCACCCATAGCAAATGGGTTAATATAGAATTTCACTTCACTGATAGGCTCATAGTCGTCCTTAAAATCGTCAGGGACATGCGTAAAACAGGCTATAAAATTCCCGGTAAGATCAACACTTTTCACGGGGAGCATTAGTTTCTGAGCAATTATAACATACAGCATCCCTATGGAAACTGCGTTTCCATGCCTTGATTGTATAAGGTTATTTAAAAAATAATGGTCAGGAACATGAATATCGGTTATCTCCCCTCCTATTTCATTAATCCCAAACAATACATGATTGAGTATCTTGATTTTTTCAAGACTGGTAAGATTTTCATTTAACTCAAGCCATACACTGCGGGTAAGTTTATTCAGATCAGCAAGTAATTTATCTTCGTCCAGGTTAGGATATTGAAACTTTGTAGCGATCATATAACCACGAAGCAGGTCTTGTCCGCCGGCTACAACCCAGGCTCCCAATTCATTATACAGGTTATCATACTGGAGGCTATGTACCAGTTCCTCAATGCGCTGCCTTATTAAGTTATCATTAGTATTAAACCAGGCTTCTTCAAGCGGCTCAACGGCAGGTAGTCCCAGCGTAAGAATTTCGTTACTCACCTGCTGAAATGCCTCCTGGTCGGGATCATCAAGCAAATGAATCAGCAGGTTAAGTTGTTCCATATCAAAGTCGTCAGGCATTGGTTTTAGCGTTGCTTAAAATTACGTCCCTTCCTTATCGACTGGTGAAGGATAGAAAATTAGTTTTCAACAAACGTAGGTTGAAATCTATACGTCTGATTTGTATGTTACAGACCAATCTAAAACAACCAACATAATTCTCCGTTTGAAACAAAAAAAACCCTGTAGGAACTTTTCCTGCAGGGTTTAAAATTATTTGCAAATCATGTTTATAGTATATGCCACACGAATCCAAATTTATACAGTACAACATCAACTATAAGCCCAAGCAGGAATAGCATTCCGAAAACCCGGTTGTATTCAAATGCATGCGATACAAGGTAGAGCGGCCATCCTTCGCCTGAAGGACCTTTGGGTTTTACAGCCGGACGCGGATGAATGAATACTTTCGATGCCCAAATTAGTTTTGGAATTGCAAAAAGTACAATTAGCATAGCCGGACCAAGGCGGTTAGTCAGCACTAGGGTAATTATAAAGGCGTACTGCAACAGCCAGAAACCGATGGTTGAGTAGCGGGCAGCTTTTTCGCCAATTACAACCGGAAGAGTTCGCACCCCTTTGGCTTTATCTTCAGGTAATTTGTCAGTATGTTTACCAAACAAAACAGTTGTTGGCCCTAAAGCATAAACAAGACTGAGCAATACAACCCAATTATCCCATTGTCCGCCGGAAACCACAAAATAGGTTCCGCCAACCATTAATGGCCCCCAGACCAGGATTACTGATGGCTCACCTAATCCATAGTATTTGAGAGGCCAGGTGTAAAACAACAGGAAGAATAGTCCGGCGCCTAATAACCAGAAAGCACCAATGCCGGTAACGGCAACCAGGTAAACCCCGATAACCAAAGCAATTCCAAGCGTGACAAAAAGGTAAGTCATGAAACTTTTCATGCTGAGCAAACCATGCTCAAGCGGTTGTGGGCCATATAATGAACGATAATAATTATCCTTGTCGATTCCTCTTTTATGATCTACAAGGTCGTTAAGCAGGTTGTTGCTGGCATGTGCCATCACTATCCCCAGCAAGGAAAGAATAAACAGATCCCACGAAAAATTACCGCTGCGGTAGGCGAGCAATCCTCCAATGGCAGCAGCTGTTGCTGTCATTATAAATACAGCGGCGCGCGTGGCGATGAGCCACCTTGAAATTATATCGAGTGTATTCCACTCAGGCTTTGTTATTTGTGGTATAACCCTAAGGGCTTTCATCCACATTGAAGTATTTACCATTTAATTTAAGTATTTGTTTACCTCAAAACAAACACTTCCGAATAAAGGTTCAACAGCGGACGACAGATATATAAAAAGATGAATTCAAGATAATGATAATTAGCAGATTAGAAGATAATAAAATCCCAAATTTCAAATTCCAAACTCCAAATTCCAAGTCCATACTTCTATTATGTATTCTCCTGGATCTTTGAATTTGGGATTTGGGACTTGGGATTTTAAGAAAATATCAGGATTTGATTATAAATTCTTCTTTTCAGCTATAGATCAATCCGCTATTATAAGTTTCTGTACCCCTATCACTTTTTGATTTTGTGTTAATTTCAGAATATAATAACCAGGAGCTACATTGGGAATAGTAAATTGAATGGCTTGATCTCCTTCCGAAACCGGCGAATATTCCGAAGTAAAGACCTTCTTACCTAACAGATCAACTATATCGCAATCAATCCTGCTTGCTTCCTTTGTAGTAAGAGTGATGTTCAACTGATCTTTTACCGGGTTAGGAAAAACAGAAACATTGTAAGCTTTGTAATTTGAAGCAAATTCACCGTTTGAAAGTGAAATATTGCCATCCATCCATATAAGCCGGCTGGTTATCCATGTTTTTAAATAATCGATTTCTTCCTGGTAAGTGGTCCCAACAAAATAATTCGGCCAAACATAAACTCCCAGGATTGGCCACCTGGCATAATTCCGGTTAATGGCTTCACCCATATATTGAATATCAGCATCCAGATCAGCCATGATGGAATCCGCACTGAAGGGACCTGCCCGGAGAGTTTTCCACCTTAATGAAAATGCTTTACGATAATCTTCATCTTCCATTAAACGGGACCACCAGTGCATGGGAAAGCCTTCGTTAGGTCCATAATGTGGATATAACCACTGGTCGGTGGCCAGATTCATAGGCGAATAATCCACATTTCCGTAGCAAAGATCAAAATCCCATAAAGGTCCGGCGAATAACTTGCCACCGTCCGAATCTTTCTGCTTATAAAAAAATGTACTGTAACGATATCCATCCACATTATTAGCCAGTTCGTTGATCACTTCAAAATCAACAAACGAATTTACATCCATATATTTTCTGAACCCATTAACCGGATCTTTAAAAGAAGACCCGTTGAGGGTATTTTCAAGTGTGGTCAGATACTCCTGAATATACGAATTCTGTTGAACTACAATTGCATCGGATTTCGGATATACATACGTAAAAGCATAATTTCGTGCATCATGATATTTATTTGTGGGATATGTATAAAAATATTCATTAGTGCCTAATCCCCATATTTTATCAACTTTTACGATATATCCTCCTGTTACATTATCCCCTGAAATTTCATCCGGCTGTAATTTATTAATATCGACTCGGTTAGCGCCTCGTTTAATCTTTTCGATAAGCATATATACTCCTTCGTAGCTGCCGTTCAGGTAGACTTCGCAAAATCTGAACCTGGGTTGCCAACTTCCCAATTTTCGGCCTAACTGATACGTGATTGCATTACGCAACATGCTTTTATCCGAATAAGGCGCCGAAAGCACCCAATCTGATTCAGCAGGCATGCCAAGTAAACTTACACTTGAATCTGCTCCTGCTTCATTCCGGAGTTCAACACCATAGCCCTTTTTAGGAAACATTTGAGAAGACTGCCCACGTATTTCGATGCCCATCTTCCCATAGTAATCAGTTGGTTCATCATAAATGCCATTTAACTGGCCAGGGCCGTTATCAACCACTTTAAGAATAGCAGTAATTTTAGGTTCATCAACAATGGATTGCCCTTTTGTATCAATAAGTATAAGTGGTAAATTTGTTTTTGAATCCTGCGGGTCTTCGAACCAGGCCGGAACCTGACGATAAGTTAAACCGATATTTTTTATGCCTACAGAAAGAAATGCATTAGATGACATATCTGATGAAGTAGCATTCGCATTGTGAACCTGGAGAGCTAACACATTGGTTCCTTCAAACATATATTTACTAAGTGTATCTTTATGAATAATAAATCTTTCGGGAATACCTCCCTGGTATAGTTGCGCTTCATGATCCACAAATGAGTATGCCGTATAAGGAGGTTTGATTCCAACAGTTCCGATGTTAGCGCGGGCAATTTCATGGCCATTCAGATAAGCGACAAAACCATCATCATAATCAACATCCAGGATAGCCCATGAAATATTAGAAGTATCAATAAGGTTAAAGTTGATTCTGAGATAAACTGAAGGTCCCGGACTAATTGTAGTGCCATCATCGTTATCACCATATCCAAATCCACCTGGACCTGATAACCATAAATTATTCTGGAATTCCCTTACCGTCCAATTGGCAGGAGGTTCAGCAGTTCCTGGAAAATAGTTCCAGGTATCGCTTGATGCAACAACCATTTCCCAATGGTCAACATTCTGTGCAGTGAGTGATTTAAAGCTAAATGCAATGAATGCAAAAACTAAAAGGATTTTTAAAAAGTAGATTTTTTTCATGTATAAACAATTTGCATTTCGCGGTTAGAGTTAGAATTTGTAAGTAAAATGCTGGTAATCCGAGTAGAAAAGAAAATTACCTACCCAACAAATGCGCAACAAATGTAATAATACAGCTGAAATTAATGCAGATAAAGCCAATAAATATTTCAATTTGGCATAGTTTTAGAGTTACATTGGCATTCAAAGTCTATAAACCTTAGTACAAATTATGAATAAAGTCTGGTTTAAAAGCAGGGAAAAACTAAGTTTCCGGCAAAATCAAAGTAGTTAACTTCATTTCTGAAAGAATTTAACAAACAATATATCAACAAGTTATTATAATTTGTACTTTTAACATCTTACTTTCCTTTACTAACAGCTAAAATTAACTATCAATGAAAAGAATTCTCCCGATTGTATTTATTCTAACCATCATTCTTTCAGGATGCGGCTCATCAAAAAAACAACTCCAAAAAGGTAACTATGATGCAGCAATTGCAAAAGCAGTAAAACAGTTACGGAAAGACCCCACAGATGTAAAGCAAATAGAAATCCTCGAACGATCATACCAGGTGGCAAACGATCAGGATAACGAACGTGTAAGGTACTTGAAAATGGAAGGACGGCCTAATAACTGGGACGCAATCTACCAGGTTTATAATTCATTAAATAACAGGCAATCACTTGTAAATTCAGTTACACCACTGAACAAAAACGGAAAAATTATTGATTTCCCGTATGTCGACTATATGGCTGACATGGTTGCCTCAAAACGTAAGGCAGCTGATTTCTATTATGCTCATGGAAATGAACTGATGAAGAATGACTTAAAAGATTCGTACAGGCAGGCTTATAGTGAATTTTTAAGGGCTAAGGATTATGTAGGCGATTATGAAAACATCGATAATAAAATACAGGATGCAAGGGAGCTAGGCATGAGCAGAGTTTTTGTTTCGATCGAGAATATTTCCATGATTAAATTCCCAAAAGAGTTTGAACAGGATCTGCTTGCCCTGGATCTGCCATCCCTCAACTCCGAATGGATTCAATATTATACACAGAACCTGAACGAAAACACTAAATATGATTTTTTTATAGATGTAAAGATCAAAAATGTGGCTGTAAGTCCTGATCAAACGTTACAAAAAGATACCGTTGTCAAGAAAGAAGTTGAAGATGGATTTACGTATATGCTCGACAAAAAAGGCAACGTAATGAGAGATACTCTGGGGAACGATATTAAAGTTAAAAAATACAAAACCCTTCAATGTGCCCTGGTTGAGTCACAACAATTAAAAGCATGCCGCATTGATGGCGAAATTGCAGTGATCCAGGCAAATCCGGACAAGGTACTAAAAAAGGATCCGATTTTTGCTGAATCAAATTTTAAGTATGTTTCGTCGCGAGCACTAGGGGATATTCAGGCTCTGAATGCAGATCAGATAGCACGAACAAAAACAAATCCGGTGCCTTTTCCTGATGATATTGAAATGGTGGTACGGTGTACCGAACCACTTAAAGCTGCGATTAGAGGTGCAATTTATAATAATAAAAGATATATTAATTAATCGATTAACAAATCAATTAACAATATGCCCTTGTTTACTGTCGGTAAACAAGGGCATTTACTTTTCTCTTCAGGCTATTTCAGCTATTTTCTATGCTGTTTAATCGCGAATCAAAATAATATAGATCATGACGTTATCCGCTCCAGAACTAATCTGATAAGTCTTTCAATATCAGCGTGGTAATCCTTTGCATAAGTTTGATTTACGCGGTTCGCCACAACGGTACAAATAGTAAGAGTATCATGTCCCAGCATTTTACCTAACCCGTAAAGAGCAGAAGTCTCCATTTCAAAATTCGCAATTCTTTTACCCTTGTATTCAAAACTTTCGATCAGCTGGTTTAATTCAGGAAATGCCAGTTTTAGCCTCAGTTCCCTGCCTTGAGGGCCATAAAAGCCCGGAGCAGTCAAGGTAATTCCGTGAACAAGGTCCTTACCCAATTTATCCATCAATGTATCCGAACAAGATACGGCATAAATTCCGGGCAGATTCGCGTTCCACTTAACATGCTTTACAAAAGCATCGGCCAGTTCGGCATTCATAACACTCTTGCCTTTTTCATAAAAGTATAGCAAGCCATCCATACCCATGCCGAAGGAAGATGCTACAAAATCGCCTGGTAATATATCAGATTGCAAACCACCGGCAGTACCCATCCTGATTATATTAAGCTTTGTATGCGACTCCTTAGGTCTGCGTGTTTTAAGATCAATATTAACAGCCGCATCCAGTTCATTTATCACGATATCTAGGTTATCCGTCCCCATCCCGGTTGATAAAACAGTAAGCTTTTTTTCACCTATTGTACCGGTTTGTGTAAATAATTCCCGGTTTTGCACCGAAAATTCAATTTTATCGAAATACTTTGAAATCTCTTTTACACGTCCCTGATCGCCAACAACAATAATAGTTTCAGCAATATTTTCAGGTTTCAGATGCAGGTGATAAACACTCCCGTCAGGATTTAGAATAAGTTCCGACTCAGCAATTGGTCCCATTATTAGTGTATGTATTAGTAAAAAGGTATTTTTGCAGACAAATGTAAACAAATCATTGAAGCAATGAATAAAATCCTGATCCCTGTAGATTTTGAAAAGCAATCTCTTATTGCACTTGAACAATCATTCAGCCTAGCTCACCTGATCCTCGCTGACATTACGTTATTATACGTGCATGAGCCATCCGGAATATTTTCCAGCATTTTTAGCGATGACCAAAAAAGCGAGATTCTTATAATTATTGAAGAACGTCTTTCTGAAGTAGCAAAAAAAGCTTCACAAACATCCGGATTAGAAGTTACATACAGGATTGAAAAAGGCAAGATATATTCAAAGATCATTGATGTTGCCAGAGAAATAAATGCACAGTTTATCGTAATGGGAACATATGGTTCAGATCAGGGAAGCAAACAGGGAAATCGAATAGGGGCCAATGCGTCAAGGGTTGTACGTGCATCAACCTGCCCTGTTATTACTGTTAACTCCGACCATATTTACTCTGGATGCCGGAATATTCTGTTACCGTTGGATTTAACGGAGGAATCACGGCAAAAAGTGACCCTGGGAATTGAAATCGCCAGATTTTATGGAGCCGGGATAAAAGCAGTTTCTACTATGTTGAAAAAAAATGAGAAGGCTGAATCAGGGAGACTTTACCAACAAGGTGAGCAGGTCACTGATTTTATTGCTTCTGCCGGCATCGATTGTACATTCGAAATAATTGAATGTAACGATGAAGAAAAAACCACTGTTCCTTCCAGCCTACGATATGCTAAACAACAAGGAGACATAGACCTAATCATTATTATGACTCATCAGGAAGTTGGACTTGTTGAATACTTTGTCGGATCAGAATCACAAGAATTTATCAGGCTCTCCGATATACCCGTAATGTCAATTGTTCCCAAGAACCTTGGAGTAGGAACTTCATTTTAATGAACTAATTGTATCATTGTTATTCTGATTTGTTTGTTGGAAGCGGGAAGAAGAAAATGAACCCGGAAACATATGTCCTTTTCTAAAAATTTAACTTTTTAAAACTGTGATCTTTCCATCCGGTTTAAAAATTAATTTCGTGTTCAATATTAATTTCATTTCCACAACAATTTCAATATGGAACTAACTTCCTTTGGCTTTTTACTTCAAGCCTATCTACCAGCGACTTAAACTCTATTATCCCAAAGTAGAAATATCATTATAAAACTTAATTATGCTTGCAGAAATAATAACCATAGGCGATGAACTCCTTATCGGTCAGGTTATCGACACAAACTCAGCCTGGATAGCCGAGCAGCTTAATGTTATCGGTATCAAAGTACACCAGATTACAAGTATCTCCGACAATCAGCAACATATCCTAACAACATTACTCGAAGCATCCGAAAGAGCACAACTCATATTAATCACCGGTGGGCTGGGGCCAACCAAAGATGATATTACCAAACAAACACTTTGTAAATATTTTGATACTGCCCTGGTTTTCAGTGAAACAGCATATGCTAATGTCGAAAAACTTTTTTCGGCCCGTGGATTCGCAGTTTCTGAAATAAACCGTTTACAGGCCATGGTTCCAGCCAACTGCCAGGTCATCGCCAATCCAAACGGAACTGCACCATGTATGTGGTTCGAAAAAAATGACTGCATTTATGTTTCCATGCCAGGAGTTCCTTTCGAGATGAAAGCCATCATGGAGGAGGAAATAATTCCCCGGCTTTTGAATAAGTTGAACCGAGTGATCATCCATCGCACAATTTTAACCGAAGGTGTTGGCGAATCGCATCTCGCATCCATTATTGAGCCCTGGGAAGATTCTCTTCCCACATCAATAAAACTTGCCTACCTGCCTCAGCCCGGTATGGTAAGGCTGCGGCTGACAGCTTACGGAACTGATCGACTGGAATTGCAGGAAGCTGTTAACAAGGCCGAAAAAGAGCTTTATCATTATGCCGGTAATTTTATTTTTGGTTTCGATAATGATACCATGGAATCAGTGGTAGGAAAGTTGCTCCGCAACAAGGGGTTGACACTTTCCACTGCAGAGAGTTGCACCGGTGGCAATATTGCTCAGCTAATTACAAGCATTGCCGGCAGTTCCGATTATTTCAAAGGATCTATTGTAGCATATTCGAACGAAATTAAAGAACATTTTCTGGGTGTTCCTCACCAGGTTCTTATTGAAAACGGAGCTGTAAGCGAACAAACCGTACTTGCTATGGCTGAAGGGATCCAGAATCGGTTTGCAACTGACTATGCCATAGCTGTTTCGGGAATTGCAGGTCCGGGTGGAGGAACAGAAGAAAAACCTGTTGGAACAACATGGATTGCATTGGCAACTCCTACCGGAACCTTTGCCAGGAAATTTATGTTTGGCGAACATCGGGGTAGAAATATCAGGAAAGCATCGGTTGCGGCACTGAATATACTTCGGGGGAAATTGATTGAATAGGCTTGTTAGAGATTGCGGAGTGCGACCTGATTCATCGCCTGACTAAAACATACTCCATATAATCATTTGAATATCTGATACATAGAACTATAACGTACAGCTTATCAAACATTATTAAAGATTTCTTTCAGATTGCTTTGATTTTTATAAATTTATACAGACCTTTGCACTCCATTTTGAAAAGCCTAACATTATGTCAAGAGTTTGCGAATTAACCGGAAAGAAAATGATTGTCGGAAACACAGTTTCCCATTCAAATATTAAAACCAAACGCAGGTTTTACCCAAATCTTCAAACCAAACGTTTCTTCATTCCTGAAGAAGATAAGTGGATAACTTTAAAAGTATCGACTTCGGCACTGCGAACCATCAACAAAAAAGGTATCAGTGTATGCCTGAAAGAAGCCCGTGAAAAAGGCTTTCTCATCAACAAGTAGACATTTGTAATGAATAATTCCAGAGCTGTTTCCCTATTGGGTGACAGCTTTTTTTGTTGCCAGATTAAAGGCATTAACATTATTTCTGAAAACTGGTTTACAGATTTCAATTCGACTGAGTAAAAGAAATATCTTTGCATTTGATGAAAGGAACTTTACAAACAATAATAATCATTATTCTTACGCTTTCTGCTGCCAGGGCAGATGCTCAGAGGGTCAATGACCTTGTGCAGTTCTCTGGCGTTGTGGTTACTGCCGACAGTTTGCGCCCGGTTCCTTTTGCGAATATTGCCATTACAGCGACAGGTCGTGGTACAACATCCGATTATTGGGGATTCTTCTCTATTGTAGTTCGTAAAAACGACCTCATATCGTTTTCAGCTATTGGTTATAAGACCGGTTTATTCCGTATCCCTGACTCACTTACCGAAAATCGCTATTCTCTTATCCAGGTTATGTCATCAGATACCCTGATGCTTACCGAAACAGTTATTTATCCCTGGCCTACCAAGGAAGAGTTCAGGCGTGCATTTTTAACCCTCAGGATTCCGGACGACGATATAGAAATAGCAAAGCGTAACCTGGCATACATGGAAATGCGTGAAATTTACGGGCGAAATTACGACCCTGAAAAATACGGATTCACACCCGGACAAAGCTACAATAACTATATGGATGTACGGGCGGACAAACTCTACTATAACGGACAAACCATGCCAAACAACCTCCTAAATCCAATTGCATGGTCAAAGTTTATTAAAGCCTGGAAACGGGGGGATTTCAAGAAGAAATATTAGTGGGTATTAAGGGGTAAAGTGTAAGATATAAGATGTAAGGAGTAGAGCTATTTATATATCTACAATCCAGTCGCAATCCGCAATCCGCAATCCCAATCCCAATCCAACATCAAACATCCAACATCTGCAATTTTTCTATTCCCTTATTTATACTACTTTCGCAGAATAGACGTTATCTTCACCGATAACTGCCAGTTTTATTAGCATTATTAATAACCTTGCCCGAATTTGAAGCCTTTTTCCTCTCAGCAAGTTTTCATTTTAAGAGCTTTATTCATTATTAGTATACTGATAATGAGCAACATTGTTTATGCTCAAAAGATGGGAATGATCACAGGGAAAATTACTGATGAGAACAATAAACCCATCGAATTAGTTAATGTTAGTATTTTTGGCGATCCTGGCGGCACCTCCACTGCTGCTGACGGAAGCTACAGCCTGCAGGTTCCGGCGGCAAAAGAGATTAAAATTGTTTTTTCTTTTATCGGGTATAAAACCGATACAGCCTACATTAAAGTGAATGCCGGTGAAAAACTCAGGGTTAACCGCACTATTACAACTGCAGCCACGGAGTTAGAAAGTATTGTGATTGAAGATAAGCAGATCCGGAATACAAACCTTATTCGTATTGATGCACGCACAGTGAATGCCCTTCCAACTGCTTCGGGAGGAATAGAAGCGTTGATAAAAACCATGCCGGGTGTGGTTTCGAACAACGAACTTAGTTCACAATACTCGGTGCGGGGAGGCAACTTCGACGAAAACCTCGTTTATGTAAATGATATCGAAATCTACCGTCCATTCCTGGTTCGCTCCGGGCAGCAGGAAGGACTAAGCTTCCTGAACAGCGACCTGGTTTCTTCAGTGTTATTTTCAGCCGGTGGTTTTGATGCAAAATATGGAGATAAATTATCGAGTGTACTGGATATAAAATACAAACACCCAACTAAATTTGCAGCATCGGCTACAGCCAGCTTGCTTGGAGCCACTGCTCATGTAGAAGGGACCAGTAAAGATAAACGGTTTACATACCTGGCCGGAGCAAGATACAAAACCAACCAGTACCTGCTTAATGCGCTTGAGACACAAGGAAACTACATGCCGGTTTTTGTTGATTTTCAATCACTTTTAACATACAACCTTACAGACAAACTTGAGCTGTCAGTTTTAGGCTATGTTTCATCAAACAATTACACATTTATCCCTGAATCGCGCGAAACTAAATTCGGAACCTATTTCACCCCCCTGAGGCTCACCATGTATTTTGAAGGCCAGGAGGTTGATAAATACGATAGCCGAATGGGTGGCATTACGCTTACGCAAAAACCGAATAAGAACCTCCAGATAAAATGGATCACTTCGGCTTACAACTCAAGGGAAACAGAATCATTCGATATCCTGTCAGAATATTATATCGCTTTGCTCGATAATCAGCCTACCAATACGGATTCAATAGAAGTTGTTGAAACCAAAGGTGTAGGTGGGTATTTTAACCATGCCCGCAATCAACTGGATATGACAGTTATAAATGCTGAAAACCGCTACAGTTATTCCAAAGGAAGGAACTTTGCACTTTGGGGTATTAAATACCAGCATGAAAATATTGATGATCGCATAAACGAATGGCAACGTATTGATTCAGCCTATTACTCATTGCCATACAATCCAGGGGTTCCGGGCCAACCGGGAAATCTCACTGATTTTGTTCTGGATTATTCCCTGAAATCTTCTGCTCATATTAGCTCCAACAGGTACACTGCCTTTGCACAAAATACATGGTCGTTGGATGGAGATTCAACTGCACTGGCTATTACAGCTGGTGTTCGGTTTAATTATTGGGATTACAACAATCAATTTATTATTACTCCACGTGCAAGTATATCATATAAGCCGAAATGGGAAAGAGACATTATGCTTCGTTTTTCGGCCGGATTTTATTACCAGCCGCCCTTTTACCGCGAACTCCGAAACCTACAGGGCGAAGTCAATCCAAATCTCAAGGCACAAAAATCAATTCAGTTTGTTGCAGGCAGCGACTGGAATTTTATGTCGTGGGGAAGGCAGTTCAAATTTGTAACTGAAGTTTACTATAAACATTTAAAAGATCTGGTGCCTTACCAGGTTGATAATGTGCGCATTGAATACCTGGGCATAAACGGTGCGAAAGGGTATGCCTATGGTATTGATATGAAAATTAACGGCAATTTCGTGAAAGGGGTCGAATCGTGGGCCAGTCTCTCGTATATGAAGACTGCTGAAGATATGTACGACGATTATTATAAAGAATACTATAATAAGGATGGAGAAGTTATTCATGCTGGCTATACAAAGGATAATGTTGCTGTCGATTCTGCAACTATTTATCCAGGCTATTATCCACGTCCAACCGATCAGCGTATAACGTTCGGGTTGTTTTTCCAGGATTACCTGCCAATGAACCCAACCTTTAAAATGAATATTGGCGTTTATTTTGGAAGCGGATTACCGACCGGAGCTCCCAATACGCCTCTGTACACACACACATTCCGGCTGCCTTCCTACCGCAGGGTTGATATAGGTTTATCCAAACAGATTATAGGAGGTGGAGCATTAAATCCTAAAAAAGGTTTCTTCGGAGGTTTTAAATCCTTATGGGTTACTGCCGAAATATTAAATCTTCTACAGGTCAACAATACTATTTCCTATACCTGGGTTCGCGACTTCAACAACAACATGTACGGCGTTCCGAATTATCTTACGCCAAGACAGATTAATATCAAGATAGGCGCTGATTTCTGATATTCTGACTGAAAAGATTTATTTGCAAAATCTTAAAGTATACTTTTCCAGCATAGTTTTTGAAACACAATAGACACAAAAGAGTAGTATACAAGAACTTTTGTGCCTTTTGTGGTTTATTCTTTTTTTTGAAACACAAAAGGAACAAAAGAGCATAAAGCAAAGATTTTTATTCGCTACTTTTAAAAATTATTAAAGGTGCGAATGAGAACGCTGCGCTAAGTTGTGCCTTTTATTGTTACAATTCAGAAACTCTGGAATCCCTGGTTTTCCCTAAAAATGTTAAAATCCATTATTCTCATTCGAACCATTTTTATTCTGCATTGTTATTTATATAGAATCTAAATTATTTTATAAAACCAATCAAAACTTCAATCAAAATGGACTATAAATTTCCTGAATTACCTTATGCATTTAATGCACTGGAACCCCATATCGACGCAATGACTATGGAGATCCATTACACAAAACATCACAAAGCTTACTACGACAAGTTCGTTGCAGCTATTAAAGACACTGATAGTAACGGAAAATCGCTCGAAGAAATATTTGCTCACATCAGTAAACTACCCGTTGGTGTTCGTAACAATGGTGGCGGATTATACAACCATAAACTTTTCTGGGAAAGTATGTCGCCCAAAGGCGGCGGAGCACCATCAGGGAAACTTGCCGATGCAATTAATGGCAAATACGGTTCTTTCGAGGAATTTAAAACAAAGTTCAACGATGCAGCAGTCAACCGTTTCGGAAGCGGCTGGGCATGGCTGTCAGTAAAGGCAGATAAGAGCTTGTGCGTATGTTCAAGCGCCAACCAGGATAATCCGCTTATGGATACTTCCGATTGCCCGGCAACACCCATTCTCGGTCTTGATGTTTGGGAGCATGCTTATTATTTAAAATTCCAGAATCGTCGTCCGGAATACATTACAGCATTCTGGAATGTTGTAAACTGGGAAGTTATCCAGGCACGTTACGAATCAATAGTTAAGTAAATAAATCATGAAAAAGTTTTTAATTTATTTTATTGCACTGATGGCAATACCTGTTATGCTTCAGGCACAACAGGAAAGCATTCACAAGTTTGCACCTCTTCCTTATGCTTACGATGGACTTGAGCCATACATTGATAAGATGACAATGGAAATCCATTATGATAAGCATCACCGGGCCTATTACAACAACTTTATGGCTGCTATAAAAGGCACTGAACTTGAGCAGACTCAGATGTTGCAAATTTTTGCATCAATATCTTCTCAACCTGTTGCAATCCGCAACAATGCAGGTGGATACTATAACCATGAGATGTTCTGGAATTGCATGAAACCAAATGGCGGCGGTGCACCCACCGGAAAACTGAGTGAAGCAATCAATTCTACTTTCGGATCTTTTGATAATTTCAAGAAACAATTTGCAGAAGCCGGAGTTAAACGGTTTGGCTCAGGTTGGGTGTGGCTTGTGGTTGGGAAGGACGGGAAACTGTTCATTAGTTCAACAGCCAACCAGGATAATCCATTGATGAATATAGCAGAGCAGCCTGGCACCCCGATTTTCTGCCTCGATGTCTGGGAACATGCTTATTATCTGAAATACCAGAATAAACGTGGTGATTATATTACAGCTTTCTGGAATGTAGTGAACTGGGATTATGTTCAGAAGCTGTATGCTGAGGCGTTGGCCAGGAAATAGTTATTGGTTAACAGGAAAACAGTTAATCGTAAATAGTTAATTACAAAAAATGTAATAGCCCGGAAGTTGAATAACTTCCGGGCTATTATATTTTCGGGCAAACCTCTTTCCAATTATTCGAATGAAAGAATAGCTTCTTTAATAATTGCTATTGCCTCGCGTAGTTGCTTTTCACTTATTACCAAAGGAGGAGCAAACCGGATAATATTACCGTGTGTAGGCTTAGCCAGGAGCCCCATTTCTTTCATTTTAACACATACATCCCAGGCTTCAAAACCATTTTTAGGCCTGATAACAATGGCATTGAGCAATCCCTTACCACGAACCAGTTCAATCATCTCACTTTTCACATTTCCAAGTTCTTCACGAAAAATCTTACCAAGATATTCAGCTTTTTCGGCTAATTTCTCTTCTTTAACAACTTCAAGAGCTGCTATTGCAACACGGGAAGCTACAGGGTTGCCACCAAAAGTTGAGCCGTGTTCGCCCGGTTTGATGGTAAGCATTATTTCATCGTCGGCAAGCACTGCCGATACTGGCATTGCACCACCCGAAAGGGCTTTGCCTAAAATAAGTATATCAGGACGAACATTTTCATGATCACAGGCAAGGAGTTTACCTGTACGGGCAATCCCTGTCTGAACTTCGTCGGCAATAAAAAGAACATTATTCTTTTTGCACAGATCATAGGCTTTCGACAAATACCCTTCATCAGGAACAAATACACCGGCTTCACCCTGTATAGGCTCAACCAGGAAACCAGCTACATCAGGATCTTCCAGTGCTTTTCCAAGGGCAGGCAGATCATTGTATGGAATAGTTACGAAACCAGGTGTAAAAGGACCAAATCCTGAATAGGAGTCGGGATCAGTCGACATGGAAATAATGGTAATGGTGCGGCCATGAAAATTGCCTTCACAAACAATGATTTTAGCCTTTCCGTCTTCAATGCCTTTTACTTTGTATGCCCATTTACGGCAAAGTTTTAATGCGGTTTCATCCGCTTCGGCACCTGAATTCATGGGCAGAACTTTATCATAACCAAAATATTCGGTGATATATTTTTCATAAATGCCAAGTACATTGCTATAGAATGCACGTGATGTAAGTGTAAGTGTTTGGGCCTGCTCAATCATGGCACCAACAATTTTAGGGTGGCAATGCCCCTGGTTTACAGCCGAATAAGCAGACAAAAAATCGAAGTATTGTTTACCTTCAACATCCCAAACCAGAGCCCCTTCACCTTTAGCTAATACCACTGGCAGTGGGTGGTAATTATGGGCTCCATACTTGTCTTCCAGCTCGATAGCTTTGGCTGAGGTTAAATCTTTGAGGATCTCGTTAATCATAAAATTATTGTTTTAAAGTTTTTTTTAGGTAAAACACGGAACAAAGGTAATGTTTTAAGTGAATAACGAATAGTGAATAACGAATAGTTAATTCTTTAGATTCGGGTTTCTTGTTTCTGGCCTTTGGTTTTCAATTTCTGGCTTCTGGCTTCCGGATTTTAAATGTTTTACTCAGGCTGCCTGAAGTGAAGCAAATTCAGAAACTTGAAACTCTTTCCTCCTAACCTTTTGCTACAGCACCTGTGTTCCTGACCAGTACTTTATAATTAATGGAAGGAGAAGAAATAAAAGGTCCCAGATTCAATTGGTTCCACATTGTATCTATTTCATTTATTGTTTTATCATCCATCGCCAGCACATTAGGCCATTGCCGTTTAAATCCGTCAGCAGCAAGTGATTT
Source organism: uncultured Bacteroidales bacterium (assembly GCA_963802185.1). Lineage (GTDB taxonomy): Bacteria > Bacteroidota > Bacteroidia > Bacteroidales > UBA4417 > UBA4417. Next base: position 50,115 of record CAWDHU010000026.1, on the reverse strand, counting down.
GCCCGTACCATCAATGGCCATAGGTAACACAGCTTGTTCATCTTTATTTTTAGCATAAAAACAATCCCTCGAGGGATCAATATTGTTGGCTACCAGCCATACGATATCAGGTATACGGATTGCAGCCGCCTCTGGGTCAACATAAATAACCCAGTTAATTCCCTGTAATGCACCGCAATCATTAAGTTGTTGATGCAAGGTTCTGAGATTTATATCTGATTTATCGATTCCGATGACCAGCACAGGGAATTTTCCGCGGGTGAGAGTATAATTACACGATAATCCACTCAGCTCAGGATGGTTTTCATTAAAATCGAATTCCTTTGAATTTCTGTAAACGGATTCTCCGGTTAATTTGGTTGTTGCATCGATGCCCAACTTGCTACCCAAGGCAAACCGACTGCTTGAATGATCAAGCACATCAACAGGACCCCTGTTAAAAATAACATCTTCAACCGGATGAACCTGTTCGCAAATCAGCCGTGATATTGCTTTGCTATCATTTAAATCTATATCGGCATCAGTAACAACCAGAATTTTGTTAAACATCATCTGCCCTGCTCCCCACAAGGAATTCATTACTTTCTGCGCCTGGCCGGGATATGTTTTTTTGATCTTGACCAATACTATATTATGAAATACACCTTCATCAGGCATTACCATATCCACAATTTCCGGCAACATACTCAACTTAATAAGTGGTAAAAATATTCGCTCTGTTGCTTTTCCCAACCATTTATCTTCCTGTGGAGGAATTCCTACGATAGTTGTCGGGTATATGGCTGCCTTGCGGTGTGTGATGCATGTTACATGAAATACAGGATAGTAATCGGCAAGAGAATAAAATCCGGTATGGTCGCCAAAAGGTCCTTCAAGGATAAGATCTTCAGCCGGGTCAACATACCCTTCGATGATAAAATCAGCATCGGAAGGCACCTCTATATCAGAGGTAAGGCATTTCACCAGTTCCACTTTCTTTTTACGAAGAAAACCGGCCAGCATATATTCATCAATATTTTCGGGTAGTGGAGCCGTTGCGCAGTAGGTGTACACAGGATCACCACCCAAGGCTACAGCAACAGGCATTTTCTGTCCAAGGCGTTTGTATTCGCGGAAATGGGCTGCAGAATTTTTATGAAGGTGCCAGTGCATCCCGGTTTTATCGGCACCAAATACCTGCATCCGGTACATCCCGACATTACGCACTCCTGTTTCGGGATGCTTTGTATGCACCACAGGCAATGTGATAAAAGGACCGCCATCGTAAGGCCAGCATGTAAGCACAGGCAATTGGGTAAGATCAGGTTTTTCCATCACCACTTCCTGGCATGCTCCTTTTCCTTTCCTGTGACCTGGCATAAATTTGGCAACTTCAGCAAGCGTCGGTAAAAGGGCCAGTTTGCTGAAAAAGGAGTCGCGGGGAGTCATCAGGCCAGCCATTAATTCTTCTATCTGCCTGGCAGTATCATCAAGTGTATGCACCCCAAGAGCCATACACATGCGTTTCTCTGCTCCCCATTGAATTGATAAGCAAAGGAAAACGCGTACCATTGTTTTCGAATAACAATGCTTTCCCGTTATGTTTACTCATACGGTCAGCGATTTCAGAAATCTGAAGATGTGGAGATACAAAATCTTTTATCCGTATAAGCTCACCTGAGTTTTCAAGTGCTGTTACAAATGACTGTAAATCAGGATATGACATTAAATATTTGTTTTATGACAAAGAAAAATTAGATCCGACGAAGCTACAAAATTTTATCCTTCCTGCACTTAAAGAACCTGCCAAGTATTGTAACTTAGCTGAATAAATAGTGAGTCGGTTCTGAAAACCAGGAAACCCTTGAAATATTAATTTTATATGAACAGAGTCTCGTAGAGACGACATTATGGTAGAGTTGAAAATACGATAGTTTAAAGTTCAGCCTCGTAGAGGCGACATTATAAAACACAATGATTATGGCAAACACTTACACGCAACTTAACATTCACGTGGTTTTCGCAGTTAAAGGACGTGAAAATATGCTGACTCCTAAACTGCGACCAGAACTGTTCAAATATATCTCCGGGATTTTGACAAACACGAATCAATTTTCGTTGGCTGTTAATGGATACCAGGACCATGTCCATATATTTTTTGAAATGAATCCTACTAAACCTCTTTCTGATATTGTTAGAATAGTAAAAGCCAATTCTTCGAAATGGATTAATGAGAACAGACTTATTTCAGGGAAATTTTCATGGCAGGAAGGATACGGTGGTTTCACATATTCCCGTTCACAGCGTGATGAGGTCATAAAATACATTATGAAACAAGAGGAGCATCATCGCCAAAAGACATTTCAGGAAGAGTACCTGAACATTCTTGAAACATTTAAGATTAATTTTAATGAATCCTATATTTTTGAATTTTATGAATGATTAGATCTTATATAATGTCGCCTCTACGAGGCTTCTTTAAAGAATTGATTTTTTTACTACTACCATAATTTCGCACCTACGGTGCTTTCTCGCCCAAGACTACCAGGCACAACCTTATCCTAAAACTCTTACAGATGGTTATTTTACATTACACATTTTCATCTCAATATGTTTAACGCCTAATATCAACAGGCTATATCCAGATGCGCGTGATTTGAAACTATATTATTCTGTACTCATACTATAATCCGGAGTAAAAAGAAAAACACATAATTTTGCTAAAACCTTCCATACCAATTGTCAACTGATATTACATCTGCTTTATGAAAAGAATAATCTTATTTGCTATCCCGGTAACACTTCTGTTCAGCTGCGTTAATAAAACCACTGAAAACTGGGCTGATGCAGCCCCAAACCGGATTGAGATTACCAATGACATGGAAGATGCTGCCCTGGTTATCCCGTCGTGGATGAATGAAAAAACTGTAATTGCGATGAAAGAACCGGCTGCTCATTCAGGTAAATATGCATGTGTTACCAACGATACATTAGAATATGGATATGGATATGCGGAACGATAAAAAACATCATTCCGGGTTTGCCTAAAATTATTTCGGTTTCCGGCTGGGCTTACACAACTATTGCAAAACCAGATATTGCGATAATACTTGACATCAGTGAGAATAATAATAATTATGAATGGAAGGCGTTTCCTTTGGCAGACTCACTTACAGAACCCGGGAAATGGGTTGAATTTAATTCCATCTTCTATTTTGAAAAGCCTTTTAACCCTGACCAGTTCATCAAAATATATCCATGGAATCAAAGTAAAAAGGCTGTTTACCTTGACGATATAAAAATCAGGTTAGAATACTAGAATTCAAAATTCAAAAAAAAAGAAGGCCATAAAAGCCTTCATTTTTAATCTTATTTTGCTGTGGTTTTACCCACTTCTTCGAACTCCTTATCGCTAAAGGTATCCGGTTTCTTTTCATCATTATATTTTGACGGGCATTTTAACAACAGGCTGCTTGCCAGGAATGCATCGTTCTCAATTTTTCCAATAACAACTACCTGCTCCGATTTTTCAAAGTCCTGGGGTTTTGCACCCTTATAGGTTACAAGACGCTCAACACCTTTTTGATCTGTCATATAAAATGTGAACTTATTGGCATCCACTTTAGTATCGTAAACAATAGGTTTTTCTTTAACCAGCTTACCAATTACGTGAAATTCCTTCCCGGGATTATCAACAGCGGCAGCAAAATCGGTATAGGTACTTGTGTTGGCAAACAAACTTAATATTACGCCAACTGCCGCAACTACAAATACAAGAATAAATATATGGGTCTTCTTCATGATTAGCTTTTATTATTTTTAATTTCTTTTTCCATCTTCGTAACCCGCCTGTCGAGCCAGAAAAGATATACTGCCAACCCAACAAGAACGGTTGAAAGCACTATGATAACAACATAAATCTTCGATTCTATCATTTCACTATTTGTATTTATTAAACAATGCAAAGTTACTAATGTTTTGAAATCTGGCTGAAAACATCGAACAAACCTTATTATTCCGGATTATCAAGGTGTTGCCTGATAAAGTCCATTTTAACCCTGATTCCGGTAAGCCAGTATCCTATTATTATCCATCCGGCAATAGCAGGATAAAAAACCAGCCGCATGGTAAAATCAAGGCTGTTTACAGTTGACGGGCTTCCACCTGCACCCGGATGCAACGATCCACTTGCCAGTTTTGGCAGAATGCCGATAAAAACGATCAGCATCACAAAAGCAAAAATATTATACACAGCAGCAATCCGGGCTCTTTTATTTTCTTCATCTATCGAACGCCTGAGTACCAGGTAGGCGAAATAAGCCAGGATTGTTATTGCTGCACCATTGAGCTGAGGATCGTTAGTCCATGGTGTTCCCCAGGTAAAATTAGCCCATTCCATACCGGTTATTATCCCTAAAATGCCAAAAAACAACCCAACATTCACAGTTTGAATTGCATAAACATCATGCCTGATATCGAAAGTGGACAAAAAACGCAGACTTCGAACGAGCGATGTTCCGAACATTACCATCATAGCGAACCACATTACTACATGAAAGAATAAATTCCGCATCGACTGGCCAATATTCCCTGTTACGTCAGGTACATCAATAAGGAAACCAGCAATAATGCTGTAAAGGATTAATAAGACACCGAGCAATTTCCACCAGTTATTTTTTGAAAATATGTTCATTTATATTTGACTTTTTTAAATTTTACTTAATCGTAAGCTATTTAATTTCAGATTTATAAAACTATTTTTTCATGTTCAAATCTGAATTTTAATCACGCCACAGGTATGGGAATAATACATACGACATGGCTATTACAATGGCATTGAGCATAAATAACGCCCCGAGGTATTTCATATTGCCCGACAACGTTCCAACACTCAAAGCTGCTGATGAAACTTTCATCAGGATAAGAAGTAAAGGCATTACAACCGGGAAACTCAATATGGCCATGAGCGCAAAATTATTATTGGTACGCGAAGCTATAGCCGATATCATGGTGAGTGAGGATGCAAAACCAAAACTACCGAGAAGCAATGCACTGATGAATAAAGGATAATTTACAACAAATTCACCCATCAAGGCAGTAAAAACAACCAGGCATAAAAGCGAAAGTACGCCCATCAACATAAAGTTGTAAATCATTTTCGACAAAATGATTGCCTGCGGACTTGTTACAGTATAATAATACAATTGCCTGGAGGGACTTTCCTGTACAAAACTTTTTGACACAGCATTAACTGCAGCAAATAGCATAATGATCCAGAAAAGGCTGTTCCAGGTGGCAGGATCAATGATACGGGCAAAGGAAAGATAACTTACAAATATAGTTGAAACAACATACAGCAATATACCGTTAATAGCATACCGCTGCTTGAATTCAAGCTTGATATCTTTCAGCACCAGGAATTTGATTTCACTCAAAAGCATTATTTCTTTTTCAGGCTGCAAAGATATAAAAAGCGGCATACCTAATTTACTAAATATTCAATTTGGAATGAAAGTGAGCTTTGGAATTTAAATTCCAAGCCCCAAATTGCAAGTTCCAAATTCCAAGGTCTACCCCTTGAAGATTTGCAGACTGGAATCTATTTAGCATGGAATCTCTTGATACTTGGAACTTGGAATTTGGGGCTTGGAGCTTTTTCAGCATGAATCACTCCTGGCTGATAACTTTCTCGCGTGTATCGACCGGAATAATTGTAGATCTTCCAACTTCAGGAATTTCATTGAAATATTTCCGGTAGGTGATATGCCGGTGCGAAAATTTGCCCCCTACGGAATCATGAAGTGCTCTCATTTTAGGGTTAAAATCTCCAACCCATGAGAGTTCTATTTCTTTGTATTGCGGATTTTTTTTCATAACCGTATCCATATGCCAAAACATCGCTGATTCGATTCCTGATTTCTGGAAGTGCGTCTTAACACCCATGATTACTATTCGTGCGCGTGTGAAAATGTGCTTTTTACCTTTAAACCCGATTTTCAGTTTGCCCCATAAATTTATCTTCCCGTTAAAATACCTGAGCATTTGGTTCAGATCAGGCAGCATAAGCTCGAAAGCAATTGGTTCATCGCCATGATAGGCAAACCAGATAAATTCAGGAACCATAAATGGTTTCAATTCTGACAGCATCAAACGAATAGCAGTAGGATCGGTTGGTGTGAAATTTTCGTGAAACTGCCAGGCATCATTGTAAACTTCAATAAAATCGGCAATAAATTTTTCGGTTTCGCTGTATGAAAAATGTTTGAAGTTATATTCCGGTTTCTGTCTTACCCAATCTGCAATTTTCCAGAAACGCTCAGGGAAAGGCTTAGTGAGGTCTATTACATTGGTAACCTGTTCGAAGTATAAAGTAAAGCCAAATCTTTCAAAAAAAACCTTGTAATCAGGCGGATTATAGTTCATCCCGAATGACTGGGGTATAAAACCTTCGACCAGTAATCCCCAAAAATTGTCGTTTTCGCCAAAATTAATAGGTCCGTCCATGGCCTCCATACCTCTTTCCATCAGCCATGTGCGGCATGTTTCAAACAGAATTTCAGCTGCTTTATAATCTTCAATGCATTCAAAAAAACCCATTCCACCGGTTGGAACCTGGAAAGTAAATGCCTTCTTCGTGTTTATAAAGGCAGCAACCCGGCCTACGAGTGTATTATTTTCATCAACCAATATCCAACGGGTGGCTTCTCCATGTTTAAAAAATGTATTTTTTGATGGTGTAAAAATGCCTTCGATAACATTATCAGGTGGACATACAAAATTTCTGTCATTTTTATATATCGTACGCATTACTTTGTGAAAGAGGGTACGGGTACGCTTATCGTCAACACTAATTATCCTGTAATCCATATTTTAATTAAGCTGATTATATCCAGGGACAAAGATAAAAAAAAGTAAACTTTGATTTTGATTAATACAAAAGCTTTTCTGATCTTTCTCTCTTTTCCGTTTATCAACATTGGAAACCGCGGGTCCTGTGCTGGCGCGCGTCTCCTGACGCGTGACCGTATACGCTGACTTCCCTTACCAAATACTCAACAATTCCAGTTTTATCAATGATTCCTTCCTGTGCTGGCGCGCGTCTCCTGACGCGTGACTATATACTCTGACTTCCCTTACCAAATACTCAACAATTCCACTTTTATCAATGATTCCTTCCCGGTGTAGTCCGAAGCAGAACTAAATTTGTATTCCCATGGTGTGTTACACAAACCATATTCAACAGGATTGTTATGTATGTAGGATAATTTTTCCATTAAAAACTTATTGCTGTATAATAACTTAGCCATATTCCCATCTTGCCATACTTTATATGTTGTTATCCTTTTTAATGGTTCACCTGCTTCAGTAAATCGTTTCAAAATCTCCAAATACCCTTCTGGTTTGTCTTGGTCGAGTTTATTAACAATAGCTCTAGGATGTAAATTTCTTTATATCGCGCAATATTTCTGAAATAGTAAATTTTCCAATTGCCTGTAAAATCAAATGCACATGATTAGGCATTATACAATATCCATAAACAACCAGGCTTTTATTTGTCTGATAATATTTTATTGCATCAATTATCAGATATTTGTAATTGTCATCTGCCAATACTTTTATCCATTCAACAATTGTGAATGTGACAAAATACACTTCATCACCATCAAATATTTTGTATTTGTCGGACATAGTGATGCAAGATAATGAAAATAATTATAGAAGAGCAAATGGTAGCAGCACGCGATGAGACTTGCGCAAGCCATAGCAGATTTTACCTGCACGAGTTGAGACTTTACTTGCACGCGTCGGGAGACGAGCGCTAGCTCGGGAGAGTAACTCTAACGACCATTTGTAATATTCCCACTGAAAACTTTTAAAATGTACGTTTGAGTATTCAAATCAGAATAAGCCTGTACCACTTTTCACTTTTCATTAATCACTTTTAATAGTACCTTTGCCGGTTGCAAAAAACACATTTGTGAAAAAACTCTATCTGCTGATACTTCGTTCATATGTTGGACCTGCATTGGCTACATTTTTTATTGTAGTTTTTGTTCTTCTGATGCAGTTTCTGTGGCGTTATGTTGATGAACTTGTAGGCAAAGGCCTGGAGTGGAATATAATTCTCCAGCTTATGTTCTATGCTTCGTTCACATTCGTACCCATGGCCTTGCCCATATCGATATTGCTTGCATCACTTATGACTTTCGGTAACCTCGGCGAACGTTACGAATTGGTTGCAATGAAAGCAGCAGGAATTTCGCTCCGAAAAGTGATGATGCCACTTGGGCTTTTTTCGTTGCTGGTCAGCGTGGGTGCATTTTATTATTCAAATATCATCTTTCCCTATGCCAACCTCAAATTCCGATCGACTTTGTACGATGTGAGGCAAAAAAAGCTTTCACTCAATATCCGCGACGGTATCTTTTACTCAGGATTACAAGGCTATGTTATCCGTATCGGCAAAAAAGAACCTGATGGCAAAACTCTCCGCAGGGTTATGATTTATGATCATACCCAGTTTCAGGGTAATACCAAACTTGTTATGGCGGATTCGGGGCGAATGCAGCAAACTGCTGATGGGAATTATATGCTTCTGACACTTTTTAATGGTTCAAATTATGAGGAAAAAGGCAATTCAGACTCGAAGAAAGTGCCTTTTGAACGCACCTCATTTACGAGTGAGGTTATCAAATTTGATCTGTCTCAATTTAAAATGACACGCTCAGATGATGAGTTTTTTAAGAATGCCTATTATATGCTCAATGTCCAGCAACTTGCATATGCTTCGGATTCGCTGGGAACTCAAGTCGACCAGAAAGTGAATGAGCTTCGCAGGTCGCTGATGAATTATTATACAGATTTCAATAAGGTTAAACTTACTGACAGCCTTATGAAAACCTTGCCAAAGAATATACCGGTTTTAACTTTTGAGAAAAGGGATATGACCGACAAAAAATCGATTGCTACTTATGCCCTTGGTATGGCCCGTAACGCAAAAAGTTCATTTGAGTATAACCGGCAGATGCTCAAAGAAAAGGTTGAGTTAAAAGCACGCTACGATATCGAATGGCATCGTAAGTTCACGCTATCTTTTGCTTGTTTTGCGCTTTTTCTGATAGGTGCACCCCTCGGAGCCATTATTCGTAAAGGAGGACTTGGAATGCCTTTGGTAATTTCGGTGCTCTTGTTTGTAGCTTATCATGTAATTTCCTTTACCGGCGAAAAAGCAGTACGTTCAGCTGTCACCGATCCTTTAAAAGGCATGTGGATGTCGACCATGGTGTTTTTGCCTGTTGGAATTTTCCTGGCCTACCAGGCTGCACACGATTCGAACATCATGGATGCTGAAAGCTATAAACTCTTTTTCAGGAAAGTGCTCAAAAGATTTAAGAAAATAACAAATACCGATAAATGAAAATACTGATACTCTGTAACAAATCACCCTGGCCCAAACGTGAAGGAGGCCCTATTGCCATGCATGCCATGATCAGCGGATTGATTCAGGCCGGCCATAGTGTGAAAGTGCTTGCAGCTAATACCAATAAATATAAGGTTGACCCGGATACAATTCCTGCTGACTTTAAAGCAAAAACGCAGATTGAATTTGTAGATATCGATCTTTCTGTCACGATATCCGGGGCTTTATATAATATCCTTTCAGGTAAATCATACCATGTTACACGGTTCCACACCAAAGCTTTTGAACAAAAAATAACTGAAGTCCTTCAAAAAGAAACTTTTGATATCATTCAGCTCGAGATGCTGCAAATGGCAAGCTATCTTGATATTCTCCGGAAATATTCCAAAGCGCCGATCGTACTCAGGGCGCATAATATTGAACATAAAATCTGGCAGCGGATAGCCGAAAATTGCTCCAATCCGATCAAGAGATTCTACCTGAATCATTTATACCACTCATTGCGTCGTTTTGAGATCCGCATTTTGAATAAAATGGATGGTATAGTTGCCATTACCCCTGTTGACGCCCGCAACTTCGACAGGCTATCACATAGCACCAATATCATTTCAATACCATTTGGTATCAACCTTGAATCACTGCCTGAAAATCCCGTTCAGCCTAACGAAGCTTCACTATTTCATATCGGAACCATGAACTGGTTTCCTAATGAAGAGGGTATAAAATGGATGATAGATGAAGTCTGGCCTCAGGTTGCAAAGAAACTGCCTGGCATCGAACTTCACCTGGCTGGCCGGTATATGCCTGAATGGCTGCTTAAACTTTCCATACCTCGTATAACTGTTGACGGAGAAGTCCCCGATGTTTGGGAATACATGCAGCGATTCTCCATTATGGTTGTTCCTTTGTTTTCAGGAAGTGGAATACGTATTAAAATTGTTGAAGCTATGGCTGCCGGCAAGGCGATCATTACCACGGCAATTGGTGCTGAAGGAATAAATTATGATAACGGCCAGGATCTGCTTATCGCAAAAGATGCCAGGTCGTTTGCCGATGCCATCGTGAAATTATATAACGAAAAAGCACTCCGTGATTCATTGGGCAAAAATGCACGAGCGCTTATCACCAGGGAACACGACAACAATAAACTAATGCTGAAATTAACAGCCTTTTATACCGAATTGCTGAAAAAAAAATAGATAGGGATCTTGAAAATAAGGGGATAAGTAGGGTCAGAAGACGGAAGTTAGGTGTCGGAAGTCATGTAATAGATGACCTTATTGCATAGAATATTTTCAACCAGCACATTTCACCTGATCGATGCTTGCCCCAGATAAATGAGGAAACTTTAAATTTAAACAGTCACTGCGACGCCCTGACCGGTTATGAAAATATTTATCCTGCTTTCGCGTGTACCATTTCCTATCGAAAAAGGCGATAAGCTCAGGGCGTTTCATCAAATCCGATGTCTGTCAAAGAGAAACGAAATAGTTTTATGTGCACTCAGCGATTCGCCTGTACACCCGCAAGCCATAAAAATGTTGGGTGACTTTTGCAGTGAAGTCCACATAATTCCAATCCGGACAACGGGTATGATTTGGAATGTGATTAAAGCTTTTATTAACGGCAAGCCGCTCCAGGTTGGGTACTTCTACCGTAGTGGTGCTCAAAAAAAAATCAATTCATTGATTAATTCTTGCAAACCTGATCATATTTACTGCCAGCTAACCAGGGTTTCGGAATATGTGAAAGAGAGTAAAATTCCAAAAACACTCGACTACCAGGATATTTTTTCGATGGGTGCAAAGAGACGTGCTGAATCGTCTTCGCCCCTTCTGAAAATATTTTTCAACATGGAATACAGAAGATTACTGCGTTACGAACATGACATTTTTGATCAATTTGACCATAAAACCATCATCTCACAACCTGATCGCGATCTGTTACCACATCCTCTGCGTAATGAAATTATTATTATTCCAAACGGCGTTGATCATGACTATTTTAGTCCTTTAAAAATGGAAAAGACGCATGATATCGTATTCACCGGTAACATGGGTTATCCTCCAAATATTGATGCTGCCCGGTTTATTGCCGAAGAAATATTTCCACATGTACTGAAGCAGTTTCCTAAAGCAACGCTACTGTTGGCCGGAGCTAACCCACATTCAAAAGTTCAGGCATTGCAGTCATCCAACATCACTGTAAGTGGCTGGCTTTCAGATATACGCAACAGCTATGCTTCATCTCGTGTTTTTATTGCGCCAATGCGGATAGGCACCGGATTACAAAATAAACTTCTCGAAGCCATGGCAATGGAAATACCTTGTATTACTTCGATTCTTGCCAACCAGGCGCTTGGAGCAAAGGAAAATGAAGAAATTCTTGTCGGCACTACTGCTGAGGAATATGCAGATCATATTATCAACCTGATGAATGATGAACTCAAAGCCTCTATTCTTGCAAAAAAAGGACATGCTTTTGTAACACGATCTTTCAGCTGGGAGAATTCTACTGCAGTACTGGAGGAGCTTTTTCATTTGTAATTGATTAATAGTTAATAGTTAATGGAAAATAGAAAATAGTAATAATTCAACAGCATTATAATTGCATTCCTTACTCCTTACTCCTTACTCCTTACTCCTCTCCGGCTCCTTGCTCCTTGCCCCTTGCTCTTAAAAAAAATAACCCCAAAACACACAACAAACAATGGCTGACGACAAAAAAATAATATTCTCAATGGTTGGTGTCGGGAAGATACATCCACCGAGCAAACAGGTGCTGAAAGACATATATCTTTCCTTCTATTATGGTGCAAAAATCGGCATTATCGGTCTTAACGGATCGGGTAAATCAACCTTGCTCCGCATTATCGCCGGGCTCGAAAAATCATTCATTGGTGAAGTAGTATTTTCACCAGGTTTTTCTGTAGGTATGCTCGAACAAGAGCCTCATCTCGATGAAAACAAAACCGTAAAAGAAATCGTGGAGGAAGGTGTTCAGGATGTTGTGAACCTGCTTAAAGAATACGAAGAAGTGAATAACCGTTTCATGGAACCAATGAGCGACGATGAAATGAACAAACTTATCGAAAGGCAGGGCCAGCTTACGGATCTTATTGAACAGCACGATGCATGGGAACTGGACACAAAACTCGAAAGAGCGATGGATGCCTTGCGTTGCCCGGAAGGCGATACTTCAGTGAAAGTACTATCAGGAGGCGAACGCCGGCGTGTAGCTTTATGCCGCCTGCTGCTTCAGCAACCTGATATCCTGCTGCTTGATGAGCCTACCAACCACCTGGATGCCGAATCCATCGAATGGCTCGAACATTTCCTGCAACAGTACAAAGGAACCGTTATTGCGGTAACCCACGACAGGTATTTCCTCGATAATGTCGCCGGTTGGATACTTGAACTCGACCGTGGTGAAGGTATTCCCTGGAAAGGCAATTATACCGAATGGCTGGAGCAAAAAACCAAACGGATGGAGATGGAAGAGAAAACCGAAAGCAAACGCCGCAAGACCCTCGAAAATGAACTCGAATGGGTTCGGATGGCTCCAAAGGCACGTCAGTCGAAAGGCAAAGCCCGTTTGAATTCATATGAGAAAATGCTGAATGAAGATGTAAAACAAAAAGAGGAACGACTCGAAATTTATATACCAAACGGGCCACGACTTGGCAACCAGGTTATCGAAGTTAAAGGAGTCAGCAAAGCTTTTGGAGATAAGGTCCTGTTCGACGACCTTAATTTCATGTTGCCTCCGGGAGGAATTGTTGGTATAATAGGGCCCAACGGCGCTGGGAAAACCACGCTTTTCCGACTGATAATGGGAATTGATCAACCCGACAAAGGCGAATTTATCGTTGGCGATACCGTGAAAGTCGGATACATCGACCAGGCACATGCAAACATAAATCCAGAAAAATCAGTTTGGGAAGTTATTTCTGAAGGCAACGAAACCATACAACTCGGAGGCAAACTCATAAATTCGCGGGCTTATGTTTCACGCTTTAATTTCGGTGGTGCCGACCAGGGAAAAAAAGCCGGAATACTCTCCGGCGGCGAACGTAACCGTTTACATCTTGCATTAACGTTGAAATCAGAAGCCAATGTGCTATTGCTGGATGAGCCAACCAACGATATTGATGTAAATACACTTCGTGCGCTCGAAGAAGGGCTTGAGAACTTTGCAGGTTGTGCTGTTGTAATATCTCACGACCGCTGGTTCCTCGATCGCGTCGCAACCCATATTCTGGCTTTTGAAGGCGATTCGCAGGTTTACTTTTTCGAAGGCGGGTATACCGATTACGAAGAAAACAAACGCAAGCGCCTGGGCGATGAAGGTCCGAAACGCATAAAATTCAGGAAACTGATTGCATAAATAAACAAGGGTTTTGAAATATCAGAATTGATATTCATGAACTTTCTCTGAACCATTAAATATTTCGTCCCTATCGGGACTTGAATAAATAGATTTTTTTATTCTACCTACATTTAGTCCCTAATGGGACAGTCCCGTAGGGACAAGATATTGGTAGAAAGAAAATTTTGAAAATCAATAAAGTCTCGTAGGGACGATATAAATATTCAAAGAGCATCATTAACAACAAAAATGTATTAATATCTTAACCAAAAATTATTAGTAGACTAATGATCAAGATAACCACAGACCTTATTGATAAAGTAGTTGAACAGGCCCGCTCATCGACACGGTTACGTATGAATTACAATTTCCATCCCGAACTCAGCGACCCTGTTCAGCGACTACTGAATGCACTCGAACCGTGGACCTACATTCGCCCTCACAAGCATACCACAAAGGAAGAATCATTTGTCCTGCTTCGCGGAACTGTTTTGGCTGTGGCATTTAATGATGATGGAACCATAAACGATCATGCCATATTGAGCCCGGCTACTGGAATCATGGGAATTGAATTTGAAGAAAACAGCTTTCATATGGTCACCTCACTCGAAACAGGATCAGCCGTGTATGAGATCAAGGAAGGCCCGTTCGTTCCTCATACCGAAGGAAGCTCAGCCCCATGGGCACCAAAAGAAGGAACTCCTGAAGCAAAAGATTTTCTTAAAAAGATATTCAAGGAATTAGGAATAAAAATGAGCTAAAAGTGTTAAAATAATCAATCTCAGATATCAACCCCCAAATCCTAACCACCCCCTCTCTTTCTTTCAAAGAGAGGGGGCAGGGGGTGAGTTTTTTCAAAATCCTCAAATCCCAAATCCCAAATCGTAAATCGTAAATCATAAATCGCACATCGTAAATACCAAATCACAAATCGTAAATCCCAAATCGTAAATCCACAATACCCAATGTCCTCTCCCTCCATCCCCAAAGGTACCCGCGACTTCACACCTGTCGAAATGGCCCGACGAAACTATATTTTTGATGCTATCCGAAGTGTTTTCAAATTACATGGTTATCTGCCAATAGAAACTCCTGCCATGGAAAACCTCAGCACCCTGATGGGCAAATATGGCGAAGAAGGCGACAAACTGCTGTTTAAAATTCTGAATTCAGGCAATTATCTTTCGGATGTACCTGAGGATGTTTATACCAGCAAGGAAACCGGGAAAATGCTGAAACATATTTCCGAAAAAGGGCTTCGTTACGACCTTACAGTTCCTTTTGCCCGTTTCGTTGTACAGCATAACAATGAAATTACTTTCCCTTTCAAACGCTACCAGATACAACCGGTGTGGCGTGCCGACCGGCCACAGAAAGGTCGTTACCGCGAGTTTTACCAGTGTGATGTGGATGTGATAGGCAGCAATTCTTTATTGTTTGAAGTTGAGATGGTGACTATTGCAGACCAGATATTTAGAAAACTTGGTATCAGCATCACCATCTTGATGAATAACCGGAAAATCCTTTCCGGAATTGCTGAAGTAATTGGCGAATCAGCCCGCATCACGGATATTACGGTTGCTGTTGATAAATTGGATAAAATAGGACAGGAAGGTGTAAATAAAGAGCTTGCCGATAAAGGCCTTAGTCCTGAAACCATTGCCAGCCTTCAACCTATTTTAGAACTAAAAGGCAACAGCATCGAAAAGCTGGATCAGCTCTCGGTAATTCTGGCATCCTCAGAAACAGGGTTGAAAGGCATTGAAGAAATGCGAACCATTTTTAATTTAATTGAAATATTACATTCAGAAACAAAAGAGGCCGGTGCAAAAATAGAAATAGATCTTACGCTTGCCCGCGGACTTAATTACTATACTGGTGCCATAATCGAAATCAAGGCTAACGACGTTCAGATGGGGAGCATCAGCGGTGGCGGACGTTACGACGATCTTACAGGTATTTTCGGGCTTAAAGGCATGTCGGGTATAGGCATTTCATTCGGCGCCGACCGCATTTATGATGTAATGAATGAACTCAACCTGTTTCCTCCCGATACTGAACAGGCTACGAAAGTGTTGCTGGTAAATTTTGGCGGAAATGAAGAACTGGTAAGTTTAAAAATGTTGCAAAAACTCCATGACGCCGGAATTTCATCTGAATTATACCCTGAACCGCTGAAAATGAAAAAGCAATTCAGCTATGCGGATAACAAAAAGATTCCATACACCATTATAATAGGTGCCGACGAAGCTGTTTCCGGAATTTACCAATTAAAAAATATGCTAACCGGCGAACAGGTTCAGCTATCAGCTGCTGAGATTATTGAAAAACTGAGGTAATACTCTTTAGATATCTTTATTCAAACCACTTTTAAACTGAATTACCAATCCTGCTATTCTAAACACTTTACGTTCTTTGCTTTCTCTTTGCGACTTTGCGTTTAAAATAATTTTACCGCAAAGACGGTAAGTTGGCAGGAAGAACGCAAAGAAAGAATTCATTTCATAGAACTCATGGCTGACTTATTTAATTACAAATTATAAAAAGGATTCTATTTCTTAGCATTGTAGCAACCAATAATTACATACTTTTGCTTCGCATTCTGAAACCAACTTCCCATGCAATGGAATTTATATTTCATCATTCAGATTAACAGGACCTGCCTCTAGGTACTTTTTCGCATTGCCTGCAAACCGCAGGCCGAAAATCCTTTTTTATTCAAACACAAGTCCACCTGTTAAACGGTGTACATAATCATACCCAACCATTATGGCAGACCATACTTTATATATTACACCCGAACCTATTACATTTGAGCAGATTAAAAACATGCTCGCATCAAAAAATCACCTTGCCTTGTCGCCGGAGTCGGTTACCCGGATTGAAAAATGCAGGAATTACCTCGATCATAAAATTGAAACCCAGGAAGATCCTATCTATGGAATTACCACAGGATTCGGATCACTGTGTAACCGCACCATCTCAAAAGAAGACCTTTCGCAGTTGCAGGTCAACCTGGTAATTTCGCATGCCTGCGGAATAGGAAAGCCCGTTGAACCTCAGATTGTACGGCTGATGCTGATCCTGAAAGCATATGGATTGTCGTTGGGAAATTCGGGTGTTCAAACAGAAACCGTTCAACGATTGCTCGATCTCTATAATAATGATATTCTTCCTGAAGTTAGGGAACTAGGTTCATTAGGCGCATCCGGCGACCTCGCACCTTTGGCACACCTTGTACTTCCGCTGTTAGGAACCGGAAAAGTTTACCATAAAAATTCTTTGCAGCCTGCAGCGCCGGTAATGGCTCAATACGGCTTACCGGCCATCAGCCTGAAATCGAAAGAAGGCCTTGCCCTGCTTAACGGAACACAATTTATGAGCGCTCATGGAGTGCTGGTTTTACTCAAAGCGTTCAAACTACTCAGGCTTGCCGATATAACAGCTGCCATCTCGCTCGAAGCTTTCAACGGGAGGATTGATCCTTTCCATAGCCTGATACAGCAGATCAGGCCTCATCCCGGACAGATTGAAACCGCACAGAACATATCCTCCATACTTCAGGGAAGTACCCTGATCAATCAACCGGGCAAAGCCATACAGGACCCGTATTCATTCAGGTGTATTCCACAAGTACATGGCGCGGCAAAGGATACCGTTAATTATGCGGCAGAGGTTATCCTTCGTGAAATTAATTCAGTAACCGACAATCCCACCATTTTCCCCGACGAAGACCTGATCCTGTCAGGAGGTAACTTTCATGGCGAACCACTGGCATTCGTACTCGACTTTATTGCTATTGCCCTGGCCGAACTCGGCAGCATCGCCGAAAGACGGCTGTACAGGCTTATTGCAGGTCAGCGGGGACTACCCGAATTTCTGGTAGCACATCCCGGGCTGAATTCCGGTTTTATGATACCACAATATGCTGCAGCAGCAGTTGTAAGCCAAAACAAGCAACTTTGCACACCCGCATCCGTCGACAGCATTACATCATCAAACGAACAGGAAGACCATGTAAGCATGGGGGCCAATTCAGCTACCAAAGCACTGCAGGTTGTAAAAAATGTCGAAAGTATACTTGCCATTGAGTTGATGGCAGCTTGCCAGGCACTCGAATTCAGGGGCATAACGAATACTTCCCCATTTTTGCAATCTATAATTAAGGAATACCGACTTAAAGTTCCTTACGTTCAGGATGATGTTCTCATGTATGAATTAATCGACAGTTCGCTGGAATTTATACAGAATCACGACTTTCAACTTCCGGGTTAATAGCCGGGAGCTGGAATTCAGTTCATTTGTTCTATTTCAGCATCTGTAAATAGCAGGTAAAAGATTTTTTCAGTACGTTTGCTGTTTGAAAGTTAGAATTGCGGAGGAAGAGAAAAGGACGTGGGTATATCTGTCATAGATACTGATTGTTAGCTACTTGTAACTAGCGGGCATATTGAGTAACAAATAGAGCGTTATTTATACAAAGACATGTTTCAATCCTGATAACTAACCCTTCAACTTTGAACCCCTTGAACGCGATCCCGATAGCTATCGGGATGAACCTTGAACTTTGAACCCTTCGAACGCGTAGCCTTTGAACCTTTGAATAAAAGAAAATAGTTAATGGAAAATAGAAAATAGTCCCCATTGAACAACAGGACCACCGTTAAAACCAGTAACCAGTAACCAGTAACCAGTAACCAGTAACCCTTGAACTCGTAGCCTTTGAACCTTTAAAATGATTGATAGTTAATACTATTATATAAAAGAATGGACGAACAACAACCAAGCCCCATAACAGACAAAGCCGGCCCCAATATTGTATTGCTCAAAATACTTTGCGTTATCACCTTTATCGGAAGCGGATTAGGGTTTTTATCGTATGGTATTATCGGGCTTATTCATAGTTTTTTTTCCAGCAACCTTTCGCTGATTCCCGATGAGCAAAACCGTGAATTAATCGAAATGATGCTATCGGCCGGCAGGATGTTTTTCTTCCTGAATGCATTGTTGTATGCAGTTTCATTCGCCGGAGCTATACTGCTATGGCGTTTAAAGAAAATAGGATTTCACCTCTATGCAGCATCTCAACTCTTTTTATTGATATTGCCTATGGCATATATAAAAGGATTTCCAATGCCTGGAACGAATATCTTCCTGACAATACTATTTATCTGGGGATACAGCGGGTTTCTGAAAGTTATGAAGTAAATTCAATTTGTTATCATTTTAGATTTTACAAAAAGGATTCTGTTTGTGAATACAATCACATAATATTTATTCATTCCGCTATATCACCCTACTTTAGTACATCTCACTTAATATCTTACTCTAAACTTACAGTTCACCCTCCTCCTTACTCCTTACTACTTACTCCTTACTCCTTACTACTTATTTTTACACGAAAAAAACAAATCCAGATGCCCACCTCTGAAAAAGCTATTCGTCCTGGCCTGCTTACCTGGCTTTGCATCGGCTCTGCAGGTTTCGGAGTTTCGTGGATCATTATGTTTATTGTTCTGATTATCCTTTCAGTGAGAGGAAATGTGCCAACCGGATTATTCCCGGGTCTCGTAACCAGATACATGCAGGCAGGCTATTTATTTGTTTCTGCCGAAATAATCTTAACCGGAATTGGTATAGCCGGCGTTATTTTGATGTGGCGAATGAAGAAGACCGGATTTTACCTGTATGCTATTACGAAAGTTATGATCTATTTTCTACCTGTTATATTTATCGGAAACTATCACCTCACTTTTCCAGGTTTAATCATAACATCAATCCTGATAACTCTATATGGAACTATATTTACAAAGAAACTCTCAGGTAATTAACAAGTAGTTTGTTGAAAAAAAATTTAATTTTGTTAATGATATGTAAATATTGATGTATCTTCGTTAAAGAATAATAATGCTGCTAAAAAAAATAATACTAATTCACAAATAAAGTGTTATATGTTAGTACGTTACGTTAATTTTAGCTTTGAAGAGTATTTAATCAAAATCATTTAAAATTTATCCTGACCAGGAGAAGAAGGCAAAAATAAGCCTGATTTTCTCCTGGTCTATTTTTTTTATCAGTTATTTATATATTAATACCGTAAGAAGAAATATAATAATTCCAAATAAGTAAACTAAAACAGGTCTGCCTATGATGAAATAAGCGCCAAACCAAACTACAATCAAATAACCAATTTAAAACTTTCTTACTAACCAAATCAATTAACCTATGAAAAAACTAAGTTTTTTGCTGTTATTGCTGCTGCTTACATCAGCGCAATTATTGGCACAACGAACCATCACGGGTAAAGTTACCAGTGCCGAAGACCAGGGAGGCATTCCCGGCGTTACGGTTCTTGTAAAGGGAACCAATGCAGGTGTTTTAACCACCGTTGATGGAGCATATAGTATTTCGGTTCCGAAAGATGCAACTGCACTGCAATTCTCATTTATCGGGATGAAAATGCAGGAAATTACACTTACCGCATCAGATATAGTAAATGTAGTAATGCAAAGTGAAGCACAGAATATTGAGGGTGTGGTTGTAACAGCCCTTGGTATTTCGCGTGAGAAAAAATCACTGGGCTATGCTGTTACCGAAGTAACCGGGGCGGAGATGGCCCGAGGCGGAAACCCCAGCATGAACACTGCACTTTCAGGAAAAGTTGCCGGTGTAGAGGTAAAACCATCATCGGGTATGCCAGGTGCTCCGGCACAGATCCTTATTCGCGGCTCACGATCCTTCAGCGGGAATAACACACCACTGTATGTGGTTGACGGAATGCCTATAAGCTCTACTTCCGACTATGGCTCTAATGTAACAGGTGCTGCTTCATCTGAGAGAGCAATTGATATTGACCCTAACAACATTGAATCGATGACCGTACTCAAAGGGCAGGCTGCTGCAGCGCTATATGGAATCAGGGCATCCAACGGTGTAATTATTATTACTACCAAGAGTGGAAAAGGAACAGCAAAAGGTAAGCCTGTGGTTAATTTCTCTACCAATTTCAATACCGATGTTGTTGCCCGACTACCCGAAGTCCAGCAAATATATGCCCAGGGCACCTATGATAATGTTAGTACGGCTAGTTTTAAAGCTTCCAACTCCTATACATGGGGACCAAAAATTTCGGATCTTCCGAAGGATGCGGTATACGGTGGTGATGCCAACGGACAGTCCGGGATGTTCTGGGATCCGTATAAGGCCGAATGGGTTACACCACAGGTATATAACAATCCAGCAAATTTCTACAACAAAAACGGGTATACATTTGGCAATAACCTGAGCATCAGCCAGGCAAGCGACTTTGGAGATTATATGTTCGGCTTTGGTTCAGCCAATCAGAATGGTATCATCGAAAACACTGGAATGGACCGTTACAATGCCAAACTTGCTGCTAATGCAAACCTGAATAAAAACTGGAAAACAGGATTCACCGCCAATTATTCCACCATTTCTATCGACAAAGTCCCTTCAGGTAACGATAGCTGGCTGTTTACTGTTTATGGTGCTCCTGCTTCATTCGATCTGGTTGGCACCCCTTACCATCAACCAGGCACTGATGGCGATTACAGGCAAATCAGCTACCGCCAGGGTGCAGTTGGTGAAAATCCCCGCTGGGCGGTTCAGCATAACAAATTTACAGAGGCTACCAAACGTATATTCGGTAATACATATTTTGAATATAAACCGGCAGACTGGTTTAAAGTAAGATGGCAATTAGGACTTGACTCTTATTCCACTACTTCCCAGAACTATCGTGAAAAGGGAAGTGCCAGTGCAGGGCAATCCTTACCTACAGCTGCCCAATATACAACTCCTACTAAAACCACCTACACTTATGTAGCTCCCGCCGGAGGATCCATGACTAATTACGGTATATCGCGTGCGTTGGTCAATTCCTTGCTTAATCTTTCCTTTAATAAGAAAATTACGGAAAATATCACCGGAATGTTGGATGTTGGTAACGACTTTACCCAGAATAATTATTCATCCTATTCGATGACCGGTACTGGATTTACCGTTCCCGGTTGGAATAATATGGCGAATACTTCCACCCAGACAGCATCCGGATCCGTAGGGAAAAGCAGGACAGTAGGCTTTTACGGGAACTTATCCCTTGATTATAAAAGCATGATTTACCTGAATGCTACAGGCCGTAATGATATTGTTTCATCCATGCCAAACGGAAGCAGAAGCTTCTTCTATCCATCCGTATCCAGTGGTTTCATTTTTACACAGCTGGACCCGATACGTGATAATAAAATTATATCCTTTGGTAAAATACGTGCTTCGTATGCCGAAGTCGGGCAAGCCGGAACATACCTGCCTGTTGTTTATGGATTAGGCGGTGCAGGCAGCGGTTTCCTTAGCGATGGAATCTCCTTCCCATTAGGTGGTGTTAGCGGGTATGAGCCAAGTGCGACATTATATGATCCAAACCTGAAGCCACAAAATACAAAGACATGGGAAGTGGGTCTCGAACTCAGGTTTCTTGATTCTCGTTTAGGATTTGATTATGCCTACTCATCACAGGTAGCCAGCGACCAGATTTTTGCTGTTCCAATGGCAGGTTCAACCGGCTATTCCCAGGTTTATATGAATGCAGGGAAAATGACAATTAAAGGCCATGAGCTGAATTTGTTCATCATCCCTGTTCAAACCGACAATTTCACATGGACGTTCAACACCTTGTTTACCAAGTATGAAAACGTCTGCGTTTCATTGGCCGAAGGAGTCGATAATATCTTTTTGGGAGGCTACACAACACCGAATATCCGTGCATCAGCAGGTGATACATACCCTGCTATCTATGGCGAGCAGTATCTCCGCGATGACAATGGACATATCCTGGTAGAGGAAAACCCCTCCAGCAGGTATTATGGCATGCCTTTGATGGGTGATTTTGGCAAAATTGGTGAAGTATCACCTAATTTCCTGCTCATATTCAACAATACTTTCACCTATAAGTTCCTCACACTGTCAGCTCAACTCGACTGGAAAGACGGAGGTCAAATGTACTCTGGTTCTAATCGCCTGATGGATCTGTACGGTTCCTCAATAAGAACTGAGGATCGGACAACTCCATTTATATGGCCTGGTTACAAAGCAGATGGAACGCCGAATGACATTCAGCGTGGAGGCCCTGGTGACGAACGGGCATATTTTGATCTTTATGCTACTGTTTTAAGCCCATTACCTGAGGCACATATTTACAGCACATCTTTCGTAAAACTCAGGCAGGTAAATCTGAGTGTGGCTTTACCAAGAAACTTTGTAACAAAAGCCCATCTCCAGGCTGCATCAATCGAATTGAGCGCACGTAACTTCCTGCTCTGGACTCCATTGCCAAACTTCGATCCGGAATCTTCACAAGGCCAGGGAAATATGCAGGGTGGTATGGACTATATGTCGTTACCGCAAACCCGTTCGTATGGTGTTGGTTTAAACATCACTTTCTAACCTTTAAATAATTAGAAATATGAAAACAATAAAAATATTTTTCCTTGTACTGCTGCCATTGTTATTCGTTGCGTGCAGCGAAAAAGTGATGGACGAAATAAATAAGGATTTGAATGACACGGAAATTATGCCTGCATCTAATATACTTCCTGATGTGGAACTCCGTAGTGCATTCGAAACTACCGGCACCGATATTGCCTGGTATGCCACAGTATATATTGAACATGATGCCGGCACATGGGCCCAATCGTACGATGCAGACCAGCGCAGCGGTCAGAACAGTGCATCCTTGTTTAATAACAATTGGAACGGCATATACTCTGTTATGACGGCTTTAGACGACATCATCAAGAAAACTGACCCGACAACCGGCTCCGAAACAGATAATTTCTGGGCCAGGGGAATTGCACAGACCTTAATGGCTTACAACCTTGCTGTGACAACGGATATGTGGGGTGATGTCCCCTATACTGAAGCATTGCAAGGTGCAGCTAACATGAAACCAAAGTACGACACCCAACAGAGCATTTATGCTGCAATCAACACTTTACTTGATGATGCCATTGTCAACCTGGGCAAAACCACCGTTAAATTCCCTTCATTCGACTATATCTATGCCGGCGATCAGAATAAATGGATAAAGGCTGCCTATTCCCTTAAAGCCAGGTATGCACTACGTTTGGTAAACGTTGACAATACTGCAGCTTCTAAAGCGCTTACAAATGTTGCACTTGGATTCACTTCAGCTGCTGATGCTATGATATTTAACAAATTCGAAGCATCGGCCAGTGGCGAAAATCCATGGTACCAGTTTAAAGTGGATCGTTCGCACCTGTCAGCTTCTGCCACGCTTTACAACTACATGAACGACCGGAGTGATCCTCGGATTCCTGTTTACTTTACCCAGGTTGGTGGAGCATATAAACCTGCACCGTCTGGTGCAGCTCAGCAAACTCAGGGAGGATTTTATTCCATTGCAGGCATTACTGCAACCACATCGGGTAAAACTGCTCCAATTCCAATGATGAGTTATCATGAACTGAAGTTTATTGAAGCAGAAGCAAAATTCCGTACGGGAGATGCAACATGGCAAGCTGCCTTGCAGGCAGCAGTTGAAGCTGCATTTACTTATGCCGGCGCTACCATCGACACATACTATGCTGACCAGGTTGTCACCCGCCTTACTGCAGGCAATGAGTTAAATGAAATCCTGATGCAGAAATACATCGCTTTCTATGAATTCGAGGCCATTGAATCGTATAACGATTATCGTCGTACAGGCGTCCCTGTTTTGAATAATCCAAACAATGCAACTACCGGTTTTGTAAACAGATTCCCTTATGCCTTGAGCGAAACTTCATCAAATCCGGAAAATGTGCCGGCAATTGATGTATACCAGAATAAAGTTTGGTGGGCTAAATAGTATTTATTAAAACCTACCCGTTAGTTAAAAGACCCGGCATGCCCGGGTCTTTTATTTTTATTTAATGAGCATCCGGAAAGATAGATAATCTGTTCTTTTTTGTACTATACCCTCCCTTACCTTCACTAAGGCTCCGACTCCGCTCAGCCTGACAGGGTGAGAATTGGATTGTGCAAACTTAACAAATTTCATTCCTGTTGGATAACATCTGCCTCCGCTACTTTAGGAAGGTACCGATATGCAGAGGGATAATGTTTGTTTACCACCATCTATCTTACTTATTAATGATTTCCGATACTGATTTTTAAAAAATATCATCAGTCTTTAACATTATACAAGTAAATTGAACAAAAAAAAATCCCGTGCTTCAATAATATTAAACACCAAAGTAAAAACTAAAAAGGGCTTAAATATCAGACTATTATTTTCTTCTATTGACTTCATGTTTGAGCTGATATTTATAAATGTAATCAAAGGATTAACTACAGAAATGTGCAAAGCAGGGATTATCGTAAAAATTCAACTCCGATCATGAACCGGACATCCTGCAACAACCAATATACAGATCAGGGAAAAATAACCCTGCAGAATTAAAAAAAAATCAGAAAATGTTATACGTATTAAGAAATTATTACTTTTACAACTGAAAAAAAAGGCACCCTTGATAAGCATAGTTAATTGACAAAATACTTAATATCAATATTTTATGCTCAATTAACATGTGCATTACATTTAAGTATAAGCATGTATTTAGGCGCTTTAATTGTTAAAAAAGCTTAAAAAACTGTAGATTAGCGGTTCTAAAATGTCCGTTTTTCGACCTTTTTTTGAAAAAAATTATTTAAAAACCTTCTAAATTAAAAAACAGAAAACAAAAACAGCCTATGACATAAAAATTAAATCCTTAAACAATAATTAAATTAAACACTAAACCAATTAAACACTAACTAACCAAATCAATTAACCTATGAGAAAATTAAGTTTTTTGCTGGTATTACTGCTGCTCACAGCTATGCAGGTACTTGCACAACGAACCATCACAGGTACAGTTACCAGTGCCGACGACGGTGGAGGAATCCCCGGCGTTACTGTTCTTATTAAAGGAACAAGTACAGGTGTTTTAACCGACCTTGACGGAAAGTACAGTATCAGTGTTCCTAATAATGCAACTGCTTTGCAGTATTCATTTGTCGGAATGCAGAAACAAGAAGTCGCATTAACTGCATCAAATGTAGTAGATGTGATTATGGTAAGTGAAGCACAAAACATTGAGGGCGTTGTTGTAACTGCTCTTGGTATTTCGCGCGACAAGAAATCACTTGGTTACTCCGTTCAGGACGTAAAAGGTGACGAACTTACCAAAGCCAGGGAGGCAAATGTTGTTAACGCCCTCTCCGGTAAAGTTGCCGGTGTACAGATCACCAATTCATCAGGTTCTGTAGGTGCTACATCACGTATCGTACTTCGTGGTGTTACATCACTGAGTGGTGATAACCAACCATTATTTGTTGTGGATGGTGTTCCTATCAGCAACAGCACTTTTGGTAATTCTGATGGTTATGGTGGTACAAACCGCGGTAGCGGTGTTGCCGACATCAACCCTGACGATATCGAAAGCGTATCCGTACTTAAAGGCCCTAATGCTGCGGCTCTTTACGGTTCACGTGCTTCGAACGGGGTTATCATTATTACAACCAAAAAAGGAAAATCAGAAAAAGGAAAAGGCATCGGAATTGCATACAGCAATACCTCTATGTTCGATACGCCTTTACGTCTTCCTGATTATCAGAATGGATACGGACAGGGTTCAAGCGGCCAATTCAGTTATGTTGATGGCGCCAACGGCGGTGTTAACGACGGAGTTGACGAAAGCTGGGGTCCAAAACTGGACGTTGGAACTATGATTCCACAATGGGATTCACCTGTTGTTGAAGGCGTTCGCCAGCCAACTCCCTGGATTTCACATCCTAATAATATTAAGGACTTCTTTAATGTAGGAACTGCTATTACCAACAATATAGCTCTTGACGGCGGTAACGAAAATGCTAATTTCAGGATTTCCTATACCAATTTCAATCAAAAAGGTATGGTTCCGAATACAGACCTGAAACGTAATACTATTGCATTGAGTGCAGGTGGTCATCCTTCGAAGAACCTTACAGTTGAAGGAAATGCAAACTACGTGAATTCAAACAGCGATAACATGTCCAATTATGGATATGATGCTCAGAACGTTATGCAGCAGTTCATCTGGAGCGGCCGTCAGAATAACATTCCTGACCTGGCTCAATACACATTCCCTGATGGAAGCAAACGTAACTGGAACTACAACTACCATAACAACCCATACTTTACGCTTTACGAAAACACCAATAAGATGAATCGTGACCGTTTGTATGGCAACACCAAGGTAACATACAAATTCGCTGATTATTTATCAGCAAGAATCGGTGCTACTCTTGATAACTGGACAAACTGGAACTCAAGCCGCATCGCCTGGGAAGATATCGATAATCCTTACGGATACTATGGCGAAACTAAAGCTACCTTCCGCGAAATCAACACTGACTTCCTCATCATGTTTAACAAGAAACTCAGCGAGGATGTAAACCTGAGCTTGAATTTTGGGGGCAACCTGATGAAACAGACATACCTGTCGAATACCGTTGAAGCTCCTGAATTAGCTGTTGCCGGTGTTTACAATGTTTCAAACTCAAAAGTTACTCAGAAAGCTGCTAACTATTTCAGCGATAAGAGAATCAACAGTTTGTATTTTAACGGACAGGTTTCGTTTAAAGCTTTATATTTAGACTTTAGCGGACGTAACGACTGGTCGAGTACATTACCTACCGATAACAACTCCTATTTCTATCCTTCAGTTAGTTTAAGCGGTGTTATTTCGGATATGCTTTCAGCTAAACCAGCATGGCTTAGCCTTGCAAAAGCACGCGTTAGCTGGGCAAAAGTAGGTAGCGATACCGGTCCTTATAACCTGAATCCTGTTTTAGCTTTCGGCGAAGGCTGGAATGCAAGCACCAAATTGCTGAACCAGGCCGTTCCAAATGCACTTCCTAACGGAGAATTGACTCCTCAATTCACCAATTCACTGGAACTTGGATTAAACCTGGCTTTCTATCAGAACAGGATTAATTTTGACTTTACGTATTACAACAGTAAAACAACCGACCAGATCATCCCGATCCCGATTTCATACTCAACAGGATTTACTTCAAAATATATCAATGCCGGCGAAATCGACAACAAAGGTATCGAGGTATCACTTGGTTTGACTCCTGTTAAAACTGAATCAGGATTCGAATGGAATATCGATCTGAACTATGCTAAAAACAAAAACGAAGTTGTTTCCCTGGCTGAAGGTATCGAACAATACCAGCTTGGCACTTACTGGTCAATGCAGGTTTTGGCAATCCCCGGACAACCAATGGGTTCG
This sequence comes from uncultured Bacteroidales bacterium, assembly GCA_963802185.1. Classification (GTDB taxonomy): domain Bacteria; phylum Bacteroidota; class Bacteroidia; order Bacteroidales; family UBA4417; genus UBA4417. Next base: position 22,011 of record CAWDHU010000026.1, on the reverse strand, counting down.
TTATATGGCTATGACTTCAAAAGAGATCCTAATGGAAACATTGTTAACGCAAATGGAGTTCCTGTACAGGGCGACCTGAAAATACTCGGAAATTCCACTCCTGACTGGATTGGTGGTATGAACAACTCTTTCAGATATAAAGGTGTTGAATTCAGCTTCCTGTTGGATTACCACAAAGGCGGCGACATTTATACCATGACCAACTCATGGGGCCGTTATGCAGGTGTGTTGGCTGAAACTCTTATCGGACGCGAAGGCGGAGTTGTTGGACCTGGTGTTAAGCTGGCTGACGACGGTGTAACTTACGTTCCTAATGATGTAGTTGTTACAGCTGAAGAATACAACCATACTGCTTATTCCAATACTATGGATTATTCAAGTGTTTTCGATGCATCGTACCTGAAACTCAGGGAACTGAAGCTAGGCTATACTTTTGCTAAAATTGGTAGTCTTCCAATCAAAGATCTGTCCATCAGCCTGATTGGCCGTAACCTTGCATTACTTTATAGTAATGTTCCTCATATTGATCCTGAAACATCATTCAGCAACTCCAGCGGTGCTCAGGGACTTGAGTTTGGCCAGTTACCATCAGCACGTAGCATGGGTTTCAGCATTGGTCTTAAGTTCTAGTTTAACCTAACAAAAAATCGTAAAACATGAAAAGAATAGTCAATATAAAATTTCTGACGGCTTTATTAGTTTTATTTGTCATGGTATCTTCCTGTACGAAGGACTTTGAAACAATAAATACTGATCCGAACAACCCGTCAACTGAGCTTGCAGCACCCGATATGTTGTTAACAAACATCATCGAAAGTGCTACCGACCGTACCCATGAAATATTCCTGGGACATGAAATGGGCAATTGCTGGGTTCAGCATATGGCCAAAGTACAATATACCGACGAAGACCGGTATATCTACCGTCCGGGTGTTGTTAACAACACATGGTCAAGCTTCTACGCTTCAAGCGGTATGGATATTGCAACCTTGTACAAAGTTGCTGACTTAAAACTGAACGACAACTATAAAGGTGTAGCCCTGGTAATGAAAGTTTACATTACTTCCCTTCTAACCGATATGTTTGGAGATGTTCCTTACACCGAAGCATGGAGAGCTGGAGTTGCTGATGGCGGTATCGTAAGTCCTAAGTATGACACTCAGGAATCGATCTATCGTGATATCGTTAAAAAACTGGATACAGCCAATATGCTGTTAAGCGCCGATGGCAAAGCTATAGGTGGTGATATCATGTATGGCAACGACATTACCAAATGGAAAAAGTTTGCCAATTCCATGCGTATGCGTTTGTTGATGCGTATGCAGGCAAAAGATCCTGGTTATGTTGGCGCTGAATTAACCAAAATGGTTGGTGACCCTGCTACTTATCCTGTATTCGAAAGCAACGACGACAATGCACAGTTGATTTATTTAGGAGCAGCTCCAAATAACAATCCTATCAACGAAAACCGTAAAACCCGTGACGACCACAGGGTGAGCCAAACGATCATTGATATGCAATGGACTTTTAACTCATACGTAGACTGGAGAGTTATGGTTTACGCAAACCTTAACGCAAGCAGCGATTATGTAGGTATGCCTAATGGCTTAACTTCATCAAAAGCCTTAGCTTATAAAGGTAATGGCTTAACTGCTACCTCAAAAATAGGAGATTTCTTTACAAAAGCTGAAGCTCCTGGCGTGTTAATGAGCTATGCCGAACTTCAGTTCATCCTTGCCGAAGGTGTTGAAAGAGAACTTATCACCAGTGCACCTATGACTGCTGAAGAATACTATTATGAAGGTATTCATGGTTCATACAACCAATATGCAGATGTCATTGTTGCCAAAGGCTTATCATTATTCGGTGAAACTATGACTATTGATGAGTTTGCTGAACACTATATTGCAAACGGTGGAGCCGGATGGGATCCAGACAACGCTTTGGAAAAAATCCTGACCGAAAAATGGTTAGCCATGTTCGAGCAAGGCCTACAGAGCCGCTTCGAATGGGTACGTACCGGTATCCCTGCATTGGTTGCAGGCGAAGATGCTTCAAATGGTGGAGTTATTCCTGTTAGATTCCCTTATCCTACCGATGAGTATGCAACAAATCCAACTAATGTAAAAGCTGCTGCTGCTACCCAGGGTACTGATGATTTGAACACCAGGATATGGTGGGCCAAGTAAATAGAATTAAGAACCTAAAAAAATAACATAGTATGAAAATAAATAGAATCATTTTCAATGTTTTCCTGCCAATGCTTGCTTTGGTTTTAATCCTGGGCGCTTGTCAGAAAAACGAAGATCTCCTTACGGCTGATGCCAAAACAGGAGGATTGGTTGTTCCTTCCGGGATTGTTCCCTATAAACTGGGTGTAACTCCATCTTTCAATATTACAGTTGACATCCCTCAGGGACCAGCTATCAAATCTCTTACTGTAAATTATTATTACATGAGAGCTTCTGATGGTGTGAAATCAAATACCTTATCCTACGATCTGGATATAGCCGGAGCAAATGCTGCAGGTGACATTTCGAAGGAACTTCCTTATACCTGGGCGAAACTTATCGATGGTATTGTATTACCTTCTGATCCACAGATTCCTTCTTCAGACGTTGATCCTTCCATTGCCGCCTTTATCGGCGACTACTGGTTGTTCTCGTATGTAGCTGTTATGGAAGATGGCCGTAAAGTTGTTAACAACAATACTACCAAAGTATCAGTGGCTAACTTCTTTGCCGGAACTTACGACGATGAGCTCCTTTATTTCCACCCAACAGCCGGAGGATCATATCCTACCGAAGCTTATGGCGGATTACGGAAATCGAAAAAGGATTTAGTTCCTGCTTCAGCAACTGAATGTTACACCTTTTTTGGTGTCTGGACAGACAATCATACCTTCATTAACATTGATGCCTCTAACAATGTAACCATTACATTCGACAGGTCAGATGCAGCTTCAGGCGATCCTAATGATCCAACCAAGAAAAATTCGTATGATCCCGCAACCGGTATCATCCAGATTTATTACTACTATCCAGGTGCTGGTGGAAACCGTATCTTCTGGGAAAAATTCATTCCTAAAAAATAGTTAGTTAATTCTAATTTCAAAAAAGCTGTCCTGGTTCCAGGACAGCTTTTTTGCGTTAAGGTTCAAGGGTAAAGGTTAAAGGATAAAGGATAAAGGGTAAAGGGTAAAGGGTCAAAGGTTAAAGGTCAAAGGTTAAAAGGCTCCTTACTCCTTATACCTTACACCTATTTTCCCACAAAGCACACCAAGCCATTCACAAAGCTATTCAATTCCAAAACCTCACCCCGTCCCCTCTCTAACCTAATCCGCCCTTCGGGCACCTTCTCCTTGAAAAAAGGAGAAGGAAATAGGACTTTCTGCTTATTTGAGAGGGGTGACTACAACCGGGAGATTTAAATAAATCGGCAAAACTTTTGCTTTGAACATACCCACTTTCATAAAAATACATTATCACATTACCACATTTTCACATTAACACATTATCGAATTGTCGAATTGTCGAATTATCACATTATCACATTATCGCATTATCACATTATCGCATTGTCGAATTGTCGAATTGTCGAATTATCACATTGTCGAACCGACCGAAGGGAGCTCAGCGAAGCTAATTATCGAATTAAATCATTGTCGAATCGCCGAATTAATACATTGCCGAATTATCACATTACCGAACCGACCGAAGGGAGCTCAGCGAAGCTAATTATCGAATTAAATCATTGTCGAATCGCCGAATTAATACATTGCCGAATTATCACATTACCGAACCGACCGAAGGGAGCTCAGCGAAGCTAATTATCGAATCGCCGAATTAATACATTGCCGAATTATCACATTACCGAACCGACCGAAGGGAGCTCAGCGAAGCTAATTATCGAATTAAATCATTGTCGAATCGCCGAATTAATACATTGCCGAATTATCACATTACCGAACCGACCGAAGGGAGCTCAGCGAAGCTAATTATCGAATTAAATCATTGTCGAATCGCCGAATTAATACATTGCCGAATTATCACATTACCGAACCGACCGAAGGGAGCTCAGCGAAGCTAATTATCGAATTAAATCATTGTCGAATCGCCGAATTAATACATTGCCGAATTATCACATTACCGAACCGACCGAAGGGAGCTCAGCGAAGCTAATTATCGAATTAAATCATTGTCGAATCGCCGAATTAATACATTGCCGAATTATCACATTACCGAACCGACCGAAGGGAGCTCAGCGAAGCTAATTATCGAATCGTCGAATTAACTCTATTCAATTCGAATCTAAAAAAAAACAACGATAACCAACATACTATTAGCTATTTATGTTATATTTGTGCAAATCGAAAATCATATTTACAATATGCATAATTTAATTCGCCGCCAATTGGAATCAGTTGTTCTTCAGCATCTTGGAGTATTTCCGGCAGTTGCTTTACTCGGGCCAAGGCAAAGCGGCAAATCAACGATGGTAAAAATGCTGGCCGGAAACATGAATCCATTTGTTTATCTTGATCTGCAGAATTACGAAGACCTGAATAAGCTAACGGAACCCAACCTGTTTTTTGAAGCAAACCACGAAGCTGTAATTTGTCTTGACGAGATTCAACTCTTACCTCATCTTTTTTCAGCGTTACGAAGTGCGATTGACAAAAACAGGCGTAATGGCCGGTTTATACTTTTAGGATCAGCATCGCAGGCATTAATACAGAAAAGCTCGGAATCCCTGGCCGGAAGGATTGGATTGACAGAACTTTCTCCCTTCCTTATCAATGAGGTGAATAACGAACCAGGGTTTTCATTGCAGCGCTATTGGTTACGCGGCGGATTTCCCGAGAGCTATCTGGGCCAGGCTGATTCGGACAGCATGCTATGGCTCGAAAATTTTATACGGACCTATATCGAACGTGATATTCCACAGCTGGGATTTCAGATACCGGCACTGCAGCTACGCCGGTTGTTACTCATGTGTGCCCACAACCAGGGAGCTTTGCTCAATGCTTCCAAATTAGGTGAATCGCTCGGGCTAACACATCCAACCGTACGACGGCATATCGACCTGCTCGAACAGACCTATATTCTGCGAACACTGCAACCCTACGAAGCAAACGTTAAAAAGAGGCTTGTTAAATCACCGAAAGTATATGTTCGCGATACTGGAATCCTACATCGTTTATTGCTGATCCCCGATTTTAACAGCCTGATGGGAAATCCTGTGTTTGGAGTTTCGTGGGAAGCTTTGGTAATTGAAAACTGTATTGAAAACATGCATGGCTGGACCCCGGCTTTTTATCGCACAGCTACCGGAAACGAAATTGACCTGGTACTCTTGCGCGGTAACCGGAAAATAGCTATCGAATGTAAAGCTTCTGCTGCTCCTCAACTCACGAAAGGCAATTGGGATGCCCTCGCCGGTATAAACCCTGACTATACTTTTGTTATTGCACCAATTACAGGAAGCGCCTACCAGCTGAATAACAATGTAATTGTTGCCGGACTTGCAGAAGCCATAAGCAGGTTAAAACAAATATAGACTCACATCTTATCACTTCTCCTCCTTACCTCATACTCCTTACTCCCTTTCTTAACCACACAAAGTGACTAAATCCGAATTGCCGAACCGACCGCAGGGAGCTCAGCGAAGCTAATTAACACTACTCACTTTTGAAGGATAAAGGTTAAAGGATCAAGGTTAAAGGTTAAAGTATCCTTACTCTTCACTCTTCACTCTTCACTCTTCACTCTTCACTCTTCACTTCCTCTCACTCTTCACTCTTCACTCTTCACTCTTCACTCTTCACTCTTCACTTTTCACTTTCTAAACTTTTCACTCTTCACTCTTCACTTTTCACTTTCTAAACTTTTCACTCTTCACTTTTCACTTTTCACTCTCGAAGGTTAAAGGATAAAGGCTCCCTACTCCATGCTCCTTACTCCTTACTCCTTACTCTTCACTGTCATTGCGAGTGAAACGAAGCAACACTATTCACTCTTTCCCCACAAATGAAAGCATGGTTATATATGACTGTTAACAAGCCCAATGGCGTCATTTATATTGGGATTACTACTGAATTAAAATATCGGATTGAAAGTCATAAAAATAAAAAGTACTCAGATTCATTTACGGCCAGGTATAATGTCGATAAATTGGTTTACTTCGAGGAATTCCCTGGCATTCTTGCTGCCCGTGAACGTGAGAAACAATTGAAGGGCGGCTCACGCAAAGCTAAGATTAAACTTATTGAAGCCTCGAATCCGGAATGGAAAGACTTATACAACACTTTAGCTTGAAGGACAAAACATTCTTAGCACGCTTACCCTATATCCACAAGATTGCTTCGGCGGCTCTCGACGGTACCATTTAACTTAAACACTACCCGCCTCGCAATACTGTGCTCCTAAGCATGCCTTTACTTAGTACCATGCCAACCCATAAACCGCCATCGAAGCCAAAGCATTGCGAGGCGCAGCCGAAGCAACCCCGTCCAGGCTTGTACAAACTTTCTAAGAAAGCTTTCACTTCATTCACAAGATTGCTTCGGCGGCTCTCGCCGGTACCATTTAACTTAAACAATACCCGCCTCGCAATACTGTGCTCCTAAGCATGCCTTTACTTAGTACCATGCCAACCCATAAACCGCCATCGAAGCCAAAGCATTGCGAGGCGCAGCCGAAGCAACCCCGTCCAGGCTTGTACAAACTTTCTAAGAAAGCTTTCACTTCATTCACAAGATTGCTTCGGCGGCTCTCGACGGTACCATTTAACTTAAACAATACCCGCCTCGCAATACTGTGCTCCTAAGCATGCCTTTACTTAGTACCATGCCAACCCATAAACCGCCATCGAAGCCAAAGCATTGCGAGGCGCAGCCGAAGCAACCCCGTCCAGGCTTGTACAAACTTTCTAAGAAAGCTTTCACTTCATTCACAAGATTGCTTCGGCGGCTCTCGACGGTACCATTTAACTTAAACAATACCCGCCTCGCAATACTGTGCTCCTAAGCATGCCTTTACTTAGTACCATGCCAACCCATAAACCGCCATCGAAGCCAAAGCATTGCGAGGCGCAGCCGAAGCAACCCCGTCCAGGCTTGTACAAACTTTCTAAGAAAGCTTTCACTTCATTCACAAGATTGCTTCGGCGGCTCTCGACGGTACCATTTAACTTAAACAATACCCGCCTCGCAATACTGTGCTCCTAAGCATGCCTTTACTTAGTACCATGCCAACCCATAAACCGCCATCGAAGCCAAAGCATTGCGAGGCGCAGCCGAAGCAACCCCGTCCAGGCTTGTACAAACTTTCTAAGAAAGCTTTCACTTCATTCACAAGATTGCTTCGGCGGCTCTCGACGGTACCATTTAACTTAAACAATACCCGCCTCGCAATACTGTGCTCCTAAGCATGCCTTTACTTAGTACCATGCCAACCCATAAACCGCCATCGAAGCCAAAGCATTGCGAGGCGCAGCCGAAGCAACCCCGTCCAGGCTTGTACAAACTTTCTAAGAAAGCTTTCACTTCATTCACAAGATTGCTTCGGCGGCTCTCGACGGTACCATTTAACTTAAACAATACCCGCCTCGCAATACTGTGCTCCTAAGCATGCCTTTACTTAGTACCATGCCAACCCATAAACCGCCATCGAAGCCAAAGCATTGCGAGGCGCAGCCGAAGCAACCCCGTCCAGGCTTGTACAAACTTTCTAAGAAAGCTTTCACTTCATTCACAAGATTGCTTCGGCGGCTCTCGACGGTACCATTTAACTTAAACAATACCCGCCTCGCAATACTGTGCTCCTAAGCATGCCTTTACTTAGTACCATGCCAACCCATAAACCGCCATCGAAGCCAAAGCATTGCGAGGCGCAGCCGAAGCAACCCCGTCCAGGCTTGTACAAACTTTCTAAGAAAGCTTTCACTTCATTCACAAGATTGCTTCGGCGGCTCTCGCCGGTACCATTTAACTTAAACAATACCCGCCTCGCAATACTGTGCTCCTAAGCATGCCTTTACTTAGTACCATGCCAACCCATAAACCGCCATCGAAGCCAAAGCATTGCGAGGCGCAGCCGAAGCAACCCCGTCCAGGCTTGTACAAACTTTCTAAGAAAGCTTTCACTTCATTCACAAGATTGCTTCGGCGGCTCTCGACGGTACCATTTAACTTAAACAATACCCGCCTCGCAATACTGTGCTCCTAAGCATGCCTTTACTTAGTACCATGCCAACCCATAAACCGCCATCGAAGCCAAAGCATTGCGAGGCGCAGCCGAAGCAACCCCGTCCAGGCTTGTACAAACTTTCTAAGAAAGCTTTCACTTCATTCACAAGATTGCTTCGGCGGCTCTCGACGGTACCATTTAACTTAAACAATACCCGCCTCGCAATACTGTGCTCCTAAGCATGCCTTTACTTAGTACCATGCCAACCCATAAACCGCCATCGAAGCCAAAGCATTGCGAGGCGCAGCCGAAGCAACCTCGTCCAGCCGGCACAATAGTACATAGTACGATGTCCCTAAACAAAAAACCCTCCGGATCACTCCGAAGGGCTCTACTACCCATAATGCAGGCACTACGTTATCCTTTTAAGTTACAGCAGCACCGGCACTTGCCACTACTATGCAGCTCCGTTGGCAGCATCAGTAACCGCAGCAGCAACCTTGGTGCGGCCGGTTTGCCTGAACCTCGTTTTAAGGTTCTCGCTCACAGCCTCAGCACCTGGTACATTCGACTTTGCAGCACGTTTTACCGTGTTGTAATAATCCAATGCATCCTTGTAGGCAAGGTTACCAGCAAGCATCAGTGTGTCGGAAATCATACGTTCCAGTTGCTGCACCGGTTCCAGCACGGTAAGCAGGTTGTTGTACAACGCATAATTGCGTTCCAACGCTCCTGCTTCCAGGAAGGAAGGTGCCAGTTCAGGATTCTGACGAACCGATTCGACCGCGCGCTGCACAAACTGGGTGCTTTTGCGCCCAAGGATGTTCAACTTCTGATGGTCTGTGGTGGATAAGCCGACCAGGTACGGCATTAATTGTTTGATTTCGGCGATTTTAGCCTCAATCTGCACTGCTACCTCTAAAGGGAGTGCTCCATTTACTAAGCTATTCTTCATATAGCTAACAAGTATTATAATCGCGTAGACGAGTTCAACTTCTGCCGCACTTGATTATATGCGACTCAGTTTTAATAGTTCGGCAAAGGTACTTAAAGATAAGATTCTTGTCAATGATTTTTACGCTAAAGCATTAAATTTTTTTTTGATACCCCAAATTAACCCCTTGCCTCGATCTGAATTTAATGTACTGTTTATAAGTTACATAAATGTATTCACTATGTTTGTTTTTAAGGCCTGGCAAGCAAAAAAAGTGATACATAAAATAAATATCACCCAATTAATTGCACAAATTACATATAAAATACAGGCATCACTCCTGCTAAAAAATAATTTCATTTTTGTTAATTGCGAACTAAGCTAACTGAGTGAAGTTACTACCGGCTCAATACCAAAAAACCTATACAATTTTTAACCTGCTGTTATTCAGTAATATAGCAAAACAACCCTATAGTTCAACCCGGAATAATGTAGCACAGCACCTCTTTACTGACAGTTGAACCTCCGTTAAACACAAAAAATCTATCTTTATCCTGCATCACAAGCTACATTAACCATAGTTAAACCCTCGTCATCCTGGGTGCCGGACCTAAATCACCATAGTTAAACCCTCGTTATCCTTGATACCAACCCTAAATCAATATACTTTAAACGGGAATAAGGATACTTAAAACATAAATAACAGGGTGTGAACTATACAGAATGTGATTGTCCACTGAACACGCTGATTAAAAAAAATGATAACACTGACAGGCTTTTAATCACTCATCCCAAATTCTCAAATTGTCGAATTGTCAAATTGTCGAATTGTCGAATTATCACATTATCGCATTACCACATTACCACATTATCACATTAACACATTATCGAATTGTCGAATTGTCGAATTATCACATTATCGCATTACCACATTATCACATTAACACATTATCGAATTGTCGAATTGTCGAATTATCACATTATCGCATTAATCACATTATCGCATTGTCGAATTGTCGAATTATCGAATTATCACATTATCGCATCACCACATTCTCGCATTATCACTCCCCTTCACCCCTCTACCCCCAACCCCTAAAAAATAAATTATCATTTTTACAATAAATATCCAATTATTGAGTAATTTAGCTACTCATTACTTTTAACATATGCTCGAAAGCCTTATCACTTCAAAAACGCGTAAAAAGTGAATAACGTAAAACGAAAAGTGAAAAGTAATCTAAAACCAGAAAGATTGTAACTAAATAAGTTAATTTGCTATGAAAGAGAGTATTCTAAAACAGAAAACTTACGCCTTTGCGCTTAAAAAAGTGAAAAGTGAATAACGAACTTAGCGTAGCGATCTCACGAACGAAGTGAGTAATAGTGAATAGTGGCGTTCGACGGGTAAATTTGAGTAAAAAAAGTAATTTTAATATGAAAGAGAGTATCCTGAAACTAAAAACCTATGCTTTTGCGCTGAAAGTTATTAAACTCTATAAGCAAATCGTTGCGGAGCATAAAGAATATGTTATCAGCAAACAATTCCTGAAATCCGGAACAGCTCCCGGCGCTCTTGTTCGTGAAGCTGAGTATGGCCAATCAAAACCGTAAAAAGTGAATAACGAAAAACGAAAAGTGAAAAGTGGCGTGTGACGAGTTAATCAGAGTATATATAAAGCAATTCAATATGAAAGAGAGTATCCTGAAGCAAAAAACATATGCTTTTGCCCTAAAGGTTATTAAAGTATACAAGCAGATTATTGCCGAACACAAAGAATACGTACTCAGCAAGCAATTTCTAAAATCCGGCACAGCTCCAGGCGCATTGGTAAGGGAGGCTGAATATGCTCAATCCAAACCCGAGTAAAAAGTTCGAAAGTACAGCTCTAAAGATCCAAGCAATTCCCGGCGCTATTGTGGAGGCTGAATATGCTCAATCCAAACCCGACTTTATCTCAAAACTAAGCATCGCTCTCAAAGAAGCCAACGAATGTGATTATTGGACCTGCCTGTTAAAAGACTCCGACTATATATCCCAGGAAACTTTTGATGATCTTCAAACCGATAACAAAGAAATCATCTACATGCTAATAAGCTCCATCAAAACCGCCAAATCTAACCTTTAGCACCCCACTTTTCCCTTTTCTCTTTTCACTTAATAAACTTTTCTCTTTTCACTTAATAAACTTTTCTCTTTTCACTTAATAAACTTTTCCTTTTCTCTTTCACTTTTCACTTAATAAACTTTTCTCTTTTCACTTTTCACTTTAAACTTTTCTCTTTTCACTTAATAAACTTTTCACTTTTCTCTTTTCTCTTTTCACTTAATAAACTTTTCACTTTTCACTTAATAAAATGCTCGAAAGCCTTATCACTTCAAAAACGCGTATTAAGCTGTTGCTCAAGTTCTTCCTGAACAGCAGTACCAAGTCTTACCTTCGCGGTCTCGAAGCTGAATTCGGCGAATCAACCAATGCCATACGTTTGGAGCTCAACCGTTTTGAACAGGCCGGTCTGCTGGTCTCCCATTCCGAAGGCAACCGCAAATTCTTTTCTGCCAATACCGGCCACCCTCTTTTCCCCGATATTCAAAGCCTTATGCGTAAGCACCTGGGTATCGACCAGCTCATCGACCATGTAATTGAACACCTGGGCGAGGTAAATAAAGTATATCTCACCGGTTCGTTTGCACACGGGAAGGAAAGCCCCGATATCGAAATTCTGCTTGTAGGTACCGAAATTGATACCGCTTACCTCGAAAATATCATTGCCAAAGCCGGCAAGCTTAATCCATAAAAACATCCTTTACCGCCTGATGTCGACCCTGCAGTTCGAAAACGATTTTGCGAACCTGGGCCACGAAGACCTGCTGCTCCTTTGGGAACAGAATAACTGAAAAGTGAAAAACGAAAAGTGAAAAGTGAAAAGTAAAATACGCCAGGTAAATTTAAGTTAATAAGCTAAATTTAAACGATAGCCTGTAGGATTCAGGAAGTACTGTAATAAAACGTAAGTCAATAACCAGAATTGGGGATGTGACTGAAAGGGCGAAGCCTTTTATAGTGAAGAGTGAATAACGAACTTAGCGTAGCGATCTCACGAACGAAGTGAGTAATAGTGAAAAGTGGCGTTCGACGGGTAAATTTGAGTAAAAAAAGTAATTTTAATATGAAAGAGAGTATCCTGAAGCAAAAAACATATGCTTTTGCCCTAAAGGTTATAAAAGTATACAAGCAGATTAATACCGAACATAAAGAATACGTTCTCAGCAAACAATTTCTTAAATCCGGTACTTCACCCGGCGCCCTTGTACGCGAAGCCGAGTATGGCCAATCCAAACCCGACTTTATCTCAAAAATGAGCATCGCTCTCAAAGAATCCAACGAATGTGATTATTGGACCTGCCTGTTAAAAGACTCCGACTATATATCCCAGGAAACTTTTGACGATCTTCAAACCGATAACAAAGAAATCATTTACATGCTGATAAGCTCCATCAAAACCGCCAAATCTAACCTTTAGCACCCCACTTTTCACTCTTCACTTTTCTCTTTTCCCTTAATAAACTTTTCACTCTTCACTTTTCACTTTTCACTTAATAAACTTTTCACTTTTCCCTTTTCACTTTTCACTTAATAAACTTTTCACTCTTCCCTCTTCACTTTTCACTTTTCACTTTTCACTTTTCACTAATCAAACCCTCCATGCAACAAGGTGAAATTGTAATATTCAAGGCAGTTGATAATGCTGAATTTCAAATTGAAGTTAGAGTTGAAGATGAAACCGTTTGGCTTAACCGGCATCAAATTTCATTATTGTTTGACAGAGATGTTAAAACTATTGGCAAACACATTGCAAATGTTCTCAGAGAAGAGTTGCAATCTGTTTCAGTTGTCGCAATTTATGCGACAACTGCATCCGATGGAAAAGTTTATCAGGTTGAGTTCTATAATTTAGACATGATTATTTCTGTCGGATATAGAGTTAAATCACAGCGGGGAATTCAATTCAGAATATGGGCTAACAAAGTATTGAAAGAATATCTTTTAAAGGGTCATGCTGTTAATAATCGCCTTGAAAGGATTGAAAACGATGTATATCAATTAAAAAACAAAGTTGATGAAATAGATTTTCAAATTAACACGAATCTGCCTCCTCATGAAGGAATTTTCTATGACGGACAAATCTTTGATGCTTACCTGTTTGTATCAGATATTATTAAATCAGCTACTAAATCTATAATCCTGATTGATAATTATATTGACGACAGCGTTCTGATGCTGATGTCAAAAAGAAATTCAAGTGTTGTAGCTACAATATATACGGCAAATGTTTCGGATCAATTAAAACTCGATCTGAAAAAATTCAATGCCCAATACAATTAACTAATAGTGAATAACGAATTAGCGTAGCGATCTCACGAACGAAGTGAATAGTGGCGTTCGACGAGTAATTTAAGTATTAAAGGCAATTCAATATGAAAGAGAGTATACTGAAACAGAAAACATACGCCTTTGCGCTTAAGGTTATTAAAGTTTACAAGCAGATTATTGCCGAACACAAAGAATACGTTCTCAGCAAACAATTTCTGAAATCCGGCACAGCACCAGGTGCATTAGTTCGCGAAGCTGAATATGGCCAATCAAAACCAGATTTTATATCTAAGCTGAGTATAGCTTTAAAAGAAGTAAACGAATGCGACTATTGGACTAACTTGTTAAAAGACTCCGACTATATATCCCAAGAAACCTTTGACGACCTTCAAACTGACAATAAAGAAATCATCTACATGCTTATAAGCAGCGTTAAAACAGCAAAATCCACCCTTTAGCACCAGACTTTTCACTCTTCACTTTTAGTTTTTCACTTAAAAAACTTTTCACTTTTCACTTTTCACTTTCACTTTTTTTTTCACTTAATAAACTTTTCACTCTTCACTTTTCACTTTTCACTTCCTTATACTTTCCCATTAACAAAATAAACCCAACCCATGTTCACAAACAAAACCCTTCTGATCACCGGCGGCACCGGCTCCTTCGGGAATGCAGTACTGAACCGGTTCTTAGATACCAATATCAAAGAAATCCGTATTTTCTCGCGCGATGAGAAAAAGCAGGATGATATGCGGCAGTTGTATCGCAACGATAAGATAAAATACTATATCGGCGATACCCGTGATAAACGAAGCCTCGACTCAGCCATGCGGGGTACGGATTATGTTTTCCAGGCAGCAGCCCTTAAACAGGTACCTTCATGCGAATTTTTCCCGATGGAGGCTGTTCGCACCAATGTACTGGGAGCGGAAAATGTGCTAGACAGCGCGTTGGAACACGGTGTAAAAAATGTAATCGTTCTCAGCACCGATAAGGCAGTATATCCCATAAATGCCATGGGTATGTCGAAAGCCCTCAGCGAAAAAGTAATGGTTGCTAAAAGCCGTAACCTGGTTGGCAGCGGAACTACTTTCTGTGGCACACGTTACGGTAACGTAATGGCTTCGAGAGGTTCGGTAATCCCGTTGTTTATCGATCAGATTAAAAAAGGTGAACCCATTACCATTACCGATCCGCATATGACCCGGTTTATGATGACGCTTGAAGATGCTGTGACCCTCGTGCTTTATGCCTTCGAACATGGCGAAAACGGCGATATCTTCGTACAGAAAGCACCTGCTGCTACTATCGAAGTACTGGCAACAGCCCTTGGTGAACTTTATAATGTTAAAACCGATATTAAAGTAATCGGCACCCGCCACGGGGAAAAACTCTACGAAACGCTCGTAAACCGCGAAGAAATGGCCAAGGCTACCGATATGGGTGATTATTACCGTATCCCGGCCGATAACCGCGACCTCAACTACGGCAAATTCTTTACCGAAGGCGAATCCAAAGTCTCCGAAGTAGACGACTATACCTCGCACAACACCGAAAGGCTGGATGTGGAAGGAACGAAGAAGTTGCTGCTTAAGCTGGATCTGATTCGTACTGATTTAAATATTTAGAACACGGATAACACAGATATTACGGATTAACAGTGATAAAAATAATATCTACTTAAATAAGTTTCATCCGTTTCATTCGTGTTCCTTTAAAAATAATCCGCCCAAATCCGTACAATTCGTCTCATCCGTGTTCAACAAAAAAAAAATAAATGCTTAAAATCGGTATCACCGGCCAGCCCGGTTTCGTTGGCACTCACCTCTTCAATACCCTGAACTTATACAAGGATAAGTTTCAGACTATTCCTTTTGAAGACAATTACTTTGCCGACGAGGAAAAGCTTAACAACTGGGTAAAGCAGTGCGACGTTATCATTCACCTGGCAGCGCTTAACCGCCACAACGATCCGGATGTAATTTATAAAACAAACATAGGATTGGTACAGCAGCTGATTGATGCTATGCAAAATACGCAATCAACGCCTCATGTTCTGTTTTCTTCTTCCACCCAGGAAGAACGTGACAACCTTTACGGAAGATCGAAGAAAGAAGGCCGCCTGCTTTTCGAGAAATGGGCGACCGGTAATAACGCTAAATTTACAGGACTCGTTATCCCGAATGTTTTCGGGCCTTTTGGAAATCCTTATTATAACTCCGTTATAGCAACTTTCTGCCACCAGCTTACACATAACGAACAACCAAAGATTGATGTCGATGGCGAAATGAAACTCATTTATGTCGGCGAACTGGTAGCTGAAATTCTTAAACAAATCACCAGTCACCAATCACCAGTCACCAGTCACCAGTCACCAGACACTGCAATTCATATACCTCATACTTCTGTTATTAAAGTATCGGAATTGTTGCAGAAACTCGAAGGTTTTAAATCCGGCTATTTTGAGAAAGGAATCATCCCTGACTTAAATACACCTTTCGACCGAAACCTGTTTATCACCTTTTTATGTTATATCGACCATAAAAGCTTTTTCCCTTTTCATCTGAAGAAAAACACCGACAACCGGGGTTCATTTGTTGAAACCGTGCGACTGAACAGCGGCGGACAGGTTTCTTTCTCCACCACGGTGCCGGGCATTACGCGTGGCAATCATTTCCATACCCGGAAAGCAGAACGCTTTGCAGTGATTAAAGGAAAAGCACTTATCGAACTAAGGCGGATCGGGACTACTGAAGTACTGTCGTTTGAACTCGATGGAAACCAGCCTTCCTTTGTGGATATGCCCATCTGGTTTACGCATAATATTAAAAATATTGGCGATGACGAACTTTATACCATTTTCTGGATAAATGAGTTCTTCAATCCGGATGACGCTGATACTTACTTCGAAGCAGTGTATGTTTAGAACACGGATAACACTGATTATACGAATGACCACAGATAAAAAGAATTAGAATTAGAACACGGATGACACGGGTTATACAGATGACCACAGTTAAAAATTAAATCCGTGAAAATCCGTTAGATCCGCTTAATCCGTGTTCTATTAAAAATCCACGAAAATCCGTTAGATCCGCTTCATCCGTGTTCAAATATAAATACGCGAAAATCCGTTATATCCGCTTCATCCGTGTTCAAATAACCCATTATGCTTTACCAAGATAAAACAGAGTTGATAATTAAGGCGTTTTATAAGGTATACAACTCACTGGGATATGGATTTCTCGAAAAGGTATATCATAATGCACTCCTTATTGAATTGGAACAGGTTGGATTGGAAGTGAAGAGTAAATATCCGATCAGTGTTTACTACGAGGGAAATCAAGTTGGCGAATATTATGCCGATATTATTGTTGACGAATGTATTATAATCGAAAATAAGGTAGCTGAAACATTGAAGGAAGAGCATGAATTTCAACTGATAAACTATTTAAAAGCAACTGAAATAGAGGTAGGTTTACTCCTGAATTTTGGCAAAAAACCTTCTTTCAAACGCAAATATTTTACCAACGACAGAAAAGCACACTTAAATTATTGATTAACATCCGTGTAAATCTGTTCCATCCGTGTCATCCGTGTTCAAATATAAATGCGCGAAAATCCGTTATATCCGCTTCATCCGTGTTCAAATAACCCATTATGCTTTACCAAGATAAAACAGAGTTGATAATTAAGGCGTTTTATAAGGTATACAACTCACTGGGATATGGATTTCTCGAAAAGGTATATCATAATGCACTCCTTATTGAATTGGAACAGGTTGGATTGGAAGTGAAGAGTAAATATCCGATCAGTGTTTACTACGAGGGAAATCAAGTTGGCGAATATTATGCCGATATTATTGTTGACGAATGTATTATAATCGAAAATAAGGTAGCTGAAACATTGAAGGAAGAGCATGAATTTCAACTGATAAACTATTTAAAAGCAACTGAAATAGAGGTAGGTTTACTCCTGAATTTTGGCAAAAAACCTTCTTTCAAACGCAAATATTTTACCAACGACAGAAAAGCACACTTAAATTATTGATTAACATCCGTGTAAATCTGTTCCATCCGTGTCATCCGTGTTCAAACAATAAATTATGCAAAAACTCAAAATCCTCACCGTCGTCGGTACCCGCCCCGAGATAATCCGCCTCTCCCGCGTGATGTCCCTCCTCGACCAGTTTGTAAACCATATCATCGTCCATACCGGGCAAAACTATGATTACGAACTCAACGAAATCTTCTGGAACGAGCTCGAACTCCGTAAGCCCGATCATTTCCTCAACGTGGATACCTCTTCCCTGGGCTCAGCCGTCGGCGATATCATCCGTAAAACAGAAGAAGTTCTTAAACTGGAACAACCCGATGCTTTATTGGTACTGGGCGACACCAACTCCTGTCTCTCCGCCTATATCGCCAAGCGCATGCATATCCCTATTTTCCATATGGAAGCCGGCAACCGCAGCTTCGACTTTAACGTGCCTGAGGAAATCAACCGCCGTGTAATCGACCATATTGCCGATTTCAACCTGGTATATACCGAGCATGCACGCCGCCACCTGCTTTCCGAAGGACTGCAGCACCGCAGGATTTACCTTACCGGCAGCCCGATGAAAGAAGTGCTTAACTACTATATGCCTAAGATTAAACAGTCCGCAGGCACTCGGCACCCTGAGCCTGGAACCAAAAAAGTATTTCCTTGTCTCGGTACACCGCGAAGAAAACGTGGACAACCCCGAAAACCTTCAGAAAATACTTACCATACTCAATAAACTTGCCGAAGACTACCAATTACCCGTAATCATCTCCACCCATCCCCGCACCCGCAAACGCCTCGAAGCCCTGAGTGGATCACAAGTTCCAAATTCCAAATCTCAAAATTCCAAATCCCAAAGCCCCACAAGTCACCACCCAGAATGGAGCCGAAGAGCACTTTTCACTTTTCACTTTTCACTCTTCACTCTTATTCCACAAACCTTTTGGATTTATCGACTACGTAAACCTCCAGATGAATGCCCTTTGCACCCTTTCCGATTCAGGAACCATCAGCTCCTTACTAATTAACTTAAATTAATCATGAAAGTCCTTATCCTCGCCGGTGGCCTTGGCTCCCGATTATCCGAAGAAACTACATTGAAACCAAAACCCATGGTTGAAATCGGTGGCAAGCCTATTCTTTGGCATATTATGAAAATTTATTCCTCTTATGGTTTTAATGATTTTGTGATTCTCTGCGGCTACAAAGGCTATATGATAAAGGAATATTTTGCACATTATTTCCTCCATATGTCGGATATAACGGTTGATATGACTGACAATTCCATCACACATCACGACAACCACGCCGAACCCTGGAAAGTGACAATGATTGATACCGGGCTCGATACCATGACCGGGGGACGCATTAAGCGGGCAAAACAATACGTTGGAAAAGAACCTTTTATGCTTACCTACGGCGATGGGGTTGGCAATGTCGATATTAACAAACTGGTCGAATTTCACAAAAATCATGGTAAACTTATCACCATGACCTCCGTATTGCCTGAAGGCCGATTTGGAGCGCTTAACATTGATGATTCATTTAAAGTAAATAGCTTCCAGGAAAAGCCAAAAGGTGACGGGTCATGGATAAACGGAGGGTTCTTTGTGTGCCAGCCTGAAGTGTTTGATTATATCTCTGACGATAAAACCATATTTGAAAGAGAACCTCTTGAAAACCTTGCTAAAGATCACCAGTTATATACGTATAAGCATTCCGGTTTCTGGAAACCTATGGACACTCAACGTGATAAAACCCAACTGGAAGAGTTAATTGAAAATAACAAAGCTCCCTGGATATCCTGGTAAACAACACTTGGTGAAACTCGTATTAATTCGTGCAATTCCCATCAGATGAAGAATCTTTTTAACGGCACCTATCTAAATCGCAGAGTATTAATCACCGGCCACACCGGTTTTAAAGGCTCATGGCTTAGTTTGTTATTACATAAACTCGGGGCAGATGTCTATGGATATGCTCTTGATCCACCCACAAATCCAGGTTTATTTGTTGAAGCCAAAATCGGCGAACTGATTCATTCCACTATTGGAGATATCCGTGATTATAATTTCTTAGTAAAAACGCTCAAAGAAGTCCAGCCTGAGATTATTATACATATGGCAGCTCAGCCTCTGGTAATGGAATCATACAGGAATCCGCGCGAAACCTATGAAATTAATGTAATGGGTACTGTAAATCTTTTAGATGCCGCCCGGCAAGTTGAAAGCATTAAGGCAATACTCAACGTCACTACGGACAAATGTTACGAAAACAAGGAATGGCATTGGGGATACCGCGAAAATGAACCTATGGGTGGGTATGATCCGTATTCGAACAGCAAAGGTTGTTCTGAATTGGTAACCTCCTCTTTCCGTAGTTCTTTTTTTAATCCTAAAGATTACTCAAAACATGGCGTTGCTGTGGCTTCTGCCCGTGCCGGAAATGTAATTGGTGGCGGCGACTGGGCCGATGACCGCCTTATCCCTGATTTTATACGTTCAATATCAAAAGGTGAGAAAGTTAAAATACGTAGCCCGTTTGCCATCCGACCCTGGCAGCATGTTTTAGAGCCTTTAAACGGTTATCTTACGCTTTGCGAAAAACTCTTTACAGATGGACCTGCTTTTGCAGAAGCCTGGAATTTCGGACCTGATGATAAAGATGCTAAAAATGTGGAATGGATCACTAAAACCATTTGTGAACTATGGGGCGATGGTGCTCAATTCGAAATTGATACCAATCCGCAACCTCATGAAGCCAAGTTACCTGAAACTTGATTGCTCAAAAGCAAAAGCTGAACTTGGATGGATTCCAAAATGGGATATTGAAACCACGCTTAAATCCATTGTCGACTGGAATAAATCTTTCATTGCAGGTGATAATATCCGTTTAGTCACCGAAAATCAAATTGATCAATACTTCGCTAAAGAATAAGTTACACAGAGTCGCACAGTGTTATTCACAGAGTTACACAGTGTAAAAATTCGTATAATTCGTTTAAATTCGTGCAATTTGTGTTTAATTGTAATTCTTATTAATTCGTAAAATCTTTAACAAAAAAAACTCTGTGCTACTCTGTGTCTCCTCCGTGAACGGCGAAGCCCTCAACGAAGTTAAACTCTGTGTACCCAATTCGCGCAATTCGTTTAAATTTGTGTAATTAGTATGATTCGTATTAATTCGTGTAAATTCAAAAAAAAATGTTAGCCATAAAAGCAAATTATAAAGACGGGAAAATCACTTTGATTGAACAGATACCTGATCAGATAAGAAAAGCAAAGCTCACCATTATTGTTGAGCCTGACGATGAACCTGAAAAAATATCCATACCGGCTCAGGAATTCATGGTAATGGAAAAAGAGAGTGAATCTGAGTATAAATTAATAGGCCTTAATTCCTTTTTTGATACCGAAGATGATAAAAACATAAACTGGGAGGAATACTTTGGACTCAAATAAAGATCGAATCGGCGAAATTGTTCTGCTCGATTTCCCTTTCACCAATAACACTGGGTCAAAACTAAGGCCTGCCATTATTGTTGGCATTTCGGATATGCACGACGACTTACTCGTTGCTTACCTTACTTCAGAAGTTGAAAACTACATCTGGAGCGAATATGCGGTATCCATTAAACAATCGAATCTTCAGAATGGAATAATAAAACACGAAAGTGTTATCCGCTGCGATAAATTAATCACAGTAAGCCACAGCCGGATTGCAAGGCATAAAGTCGCAACACTGAAAAAGAATAAAATCAGTGAAGTACTTCGCAAGATTGCCGCAATTAGTGTGAATGGCATTTACAGCGAGATGCATAAAGCCACGGAATTTATCCCCGGCAAATCAAAAGTAAACTACGCCGGCCGCGTATTTGATGAAAAAGAAATTGTTAATGCCGTTGACGCATCGCTGGATTTCTGGCTTACCGAAGGTCGCTTCTCAGAAGAATTTGCTGAAAAAATAGCTGACTTCCTGGGTATCGAACATGTTCTTCTTACTAACTCAGGTTCTTCGGCCAACCTCCTGGCTTTCGCAGCCCTGACTTCCGAAAAACTCGGTGATAAAAGGCTGAAACCCGGTGATGAAGTAATTTCTGTTGCTGCCGGTTTCCCTGCCACGGTTACTCCAATCATTCAATATGGTTTAATACCTGTATTTGTAGATGTTGATATTCCAACCTACAACATCGATATTGAAATGATGCGCAAAGCCATCACTCCAAAAACCCGATGTATCTTTATTGCTCATACTTTAGGAAATCCGTTCGACCTGGATGCTGTAATGCAGTTAGCCAATGAATATAATCTTTGGGTTATTGAAGACAATTGCGATGCCTTTGGAAGCGAATACAAAGGAAAGAAAACTGGTACTTTTGGGCATCTCTCCACCATCTCATTTTATCCTGCACATCATATTACAACTGGCGAAGGCGGAGCAATATGTACCAATGATCCGCAATTAGCAG
>CAWDHU010000025.1:0-104014 GCA_963802185.1 uncultured Bacteroidales bacterium | reverse complement strand
ACACTCTTCCTTCATTGACCAATGGAAGTTACTACTCAGCAACCGGAGGTGTAGGATCGATAGCTGCAGGAGCAGTTATCAGCAATACACAGACGATCTTTGTATATGCCGGTACCCCAACCTGCTATACCGAAAACAGCTTTACCATCACCGTCAGTTCTTCCATTGTTCCGACTGTAAGCATTGCAGCCGACCATAACCCAATCTGTGCAGGTAAACCCGTTACCTTCACTGCAACTGCTACAGGTGAAGGGACATCACCAACATACCAGTGGATACTTAATGGAACGAATGTAGGTATCAGTAGTGTGACTTATACAAATAATACTTTGGTAAATGGTGATATAGTCAGCTGCACGCTCACTTCCAGTGAAACATGCGCTGCTCCTGCCACAATTGCTTCCAACAGTATAACCATGACCGTCAGTGCATCCATTATTCCGACCATAATCATTGCTGCCGACCATGACCCAATCTGTTCAGGTACAAATGTTACCTTCACTGCAAGTGCAACAGGCGAAGGTACCACTCCAAAATATCAGTGGATACTGAATGGAACGAATGTAGGAACCAACAGCGCGATGTATACGACCAATACTTTGGCAAATAGTGATGTAGTCAGCTGCACACTCACTTCGAGTGAGACATGTGCTGCTCCTGCAACGGTTGCCTCAAACAGTATTACTGTGATCGTTAGCGATAACATCTTACCAACATTCGCAGCCGTTGGCCCGTATTGTTCGGGTACTTCCATTGAGGCTTTGCCGACCACTTCCACTAACAACATTGCTGGGTCCTGGTCACCAGCCATCAACAACACGGCTACCACAGAATACACTTTTACCCCGGTTGCAGGCCAGTGCGCTACCACAGCAACACTAACAGTCACTGTTAATCCTCAAATCACTCCGATCTTTGAAACTATCGGTCCTTTATGCCTGAACAGCACTCCTCCGTCTCTCCAGGCTATATCAACTAATGATATTACCGGGACATGGAACCCTGCAACCATCAATACTTCAGTAAATGGTGTTACCAATTACATTTTTACGCCAAACATTGGTGAGTGTGCTTTGCCTGTTACTATTTCTATTAAGGTAAGCGGTCCTGAAATTAAGGAAATACAAACCTCCCCGGCAACTAATAACTTAGCTGATGGTCAGGCCAATATATTTGCAGGCAGTGATGCAGTACCTTTAAGCTATTCTCTTGATGGTACTACCTGGCAGGATAACAGTCTCTTTACTATGCTTGCTGACGGTTCATATATAGCATGGGTAAAAGACGCCAATGGATGCATGTCACAAAAGCCATTTAGTATAGTAAATAAAGTTATTGTGAAAGTTGAACTCCTGGCAAAAGATGTTCAGAGTTGTGTAAATGTTCCGATTATTATACCGGTATATGCTTTTGATTTCATCAATATTGACTCCTTTAACGTTCAACTGGCTTATGACCCGGCAGCAATGACTTTAACCGGACTTACAGAAATGAATAATTTATTGAATAACGGGAACATAAGTGTTACTGAAACCCAGAAAGGAATACTACAGATTGGTTTTGACAGAACAGGAATAGTTATATTGCCCAATCAAAACCTGTTGTTCAACCTTACCTTCAGTGGATTATCATCCGGTACAACCGAAATTGTCTGGGATTCGCTTCAATGTTATGTTTATTCGGCTTCCAGTGATAAATTACCAGCTATCTATACAATAGGTACCGTAGTAATAAGACCGGCTCCTGCAATCTATGCAACCGGCAATGGCACTTATTGCGAAAACACACCTCTTAATCTTAATGCAGGATCCCTGACTGGTCAGGATCTCACATACAACTGGACTGGTCCTGATGGTTCAATGCACAATGGGTCAGAATTGGATCTGGGCTATCTTGGGATGAATGAATCGGGAAATTATCACCTGATAGCTACCGACAGTACTGGCTGTGCTGCAATTGAGGACATTCAGGTGCAGGTGAATCCAGGCCCGGATATAAGGCTTTCGGAATACGATACATTATGTTCCGAGCAGATTTTTGAGCTAAGCCCCGGATCAGGATTTGCAGAGTACCTGTGGCAGGATGGAAGCAAAGAACCTCAATTTACCACAGATACTACAGGTAGATTGTATTGGGTAATAGTTACCGATAATAATGGTTGCCGTGGTAGTGACTCGGTGGTTATGCAACCGTGTGACATCCTGCGTACAAATGAATTGAAGATATGGTTGCCAAATGCATTCTCACCTGACGGGGATAATGTTAATGATGTATTCAAAGCCAAATCAACTCCTGATGATATCAAATTCACCTTCCAGATGCTGATATTTAATAAATGGGGCGAACAGATATTCAGTTCGGAAGATATAACCAAGGGTTGGGACGGAACATTCAAAGGACTGCCCTGTGCATCCGATCTTTATACCTGGATCATAACATTCACCCCTCCGGCTAATTATTATACCATCGAAAAATCACCACTGCGCGGTACTGTAATGCTGCTTAAATAGGTAACGATATGAAAAATATAAAAATATCCTTCTTATTTCTTTTTATCCTATGCTGGATAGCAAAAGTTCATGGCCAGGATGTGGTATATTCACAGTTTTATGCGAATCCGATATACCTTAACCCGGCTATAGCAGGTGGTAAATTATGTTCACGACTTACTTTGAATTATCGCAATCAATGGCCGACTATCAATCAGGGTTACACTAGTTTCAGCGCCTCCTGGGATCAACCTGTCGAAAAATTATCAGGTGCTTTGGGTGTGATAGTTAATGCTGATGTTGCTGGTGGCGGAATTTATAATAATCTCAGCGCAAATGGTATCTATTCATACCGGCTTGAAGTTTCACAGCATATAGTGCTGAATACTGCATTTCAGGTAGGGTATGTTCAACATAGGCTGGATTGGAGCAAATTGATTTTCGAGGATCAGGCAAACCAGGTAGTTCCAACTCAGGTGAATGTTGGTAAATTAGATTTTAGTGCCGGATTACTGGCCGGTTACAAGGAAAGTTTGTATTTAGGTGTAGCTGTAAATCATCTCACCCGGCCCGATATGTCATATTATGATGGAACTTCCAACCGGATGGATATGCGGTTTACTATTCATACCGGAATGTTGATCGACGTAAAAGAAGGTTTAGATGGGAAGGATCTTCGCAATCTTTCCTTATCACCTAATATTGTTTATGTACAACAGGGTAACTTTCGTCAGTTAAATGTCGGTGTTTACGCAAATAGCTACCCTATTGTTGCCGGAGTGTGGATGAGGCATTGTTTTGGGAATCCTGATGCAGCTATCGTTTTACTGGGCTACCAGCAAAGGAATTATAAGCTGGAATACAGCTACGACTATACTATTTCAAAGCTTAATATCGGCTCTGGTGGGGCTCATGAAATCTCAATGGTATTTTTGTTAAATAAAAACAAAGCTGCAAACAGGTATCATGACCTGAAAGTTACAGGGTTTTAACATTTATCCAGATTTTTACACTTTCTTTTACTCTTGAGCCTTTTACTATTGACTTTGGATATATTACAATAAATAAGTATCGTGAAAGATTAATAATCTGTTCTTTTTCGTAATGTACCCTCCCCAGCCCTCCCTAAAAAAATAGGGAGGGAGTTGAATTGTACAGACTAAAAGACTGCAATTCTGTTTGTTAAAATTTGCCTCCCCTAAAATTAGGGGAGGTGCCGACAGGCGGAGGGGTAAAAATTGTTTGCAAATAACCATTTTATAAATGATTCCCGATACTTATATTACAATTTTTAAAATACTTTTATTCCTTGAACTGTGCTTATCAAATTGGAAGGCAGATTAGAAATAAGAGAAAGAAAACAAAATCTTTTTAACAGAAACCTGTCATATTTACATCCTTTCATATATCAAAACTTTGCCTATATTTGCAGCCGATTTGGCTGAAACAGGAACAACTTTTCTTGAGTGTTGATCAGAATAATGACTATCTTTATCAGGTAATTATAAGTAAATCCTCGAAGATTTTAAATGAAAACTAAACCAATTACAAAAGTACTGATAGCCAATCGCGGCGAAATTGCAGTACGTATAATACGTTCCTGCCGCGAAATGGGTATCCACACCGTAGCCGTTTTTTCCGATGCCGACAGAACTTCGATGCATGTTAAGTATGCGGGAGAAGCTTATTATATCGGTCCTTCGCCTTCGAACGAAAGCTATCTGAAGATCGACAAAATCCTGGAAATTGCAAAACAATCAGGTGCTGATGCTATTCATCCGGGATATGGTTTCCTTTCGGAGAATGCTGAATTTTCACGCCGTTGTAAGGAGGAAGGAATAATTTTTATCGGGCCATCACCAGAAGCTATACTTGGCATGGGTGATAAAATTACCGCCCGGCGAACCATGATCAAAGCCGGGGTTCCGGTTGTACCCGGAACATCCGAAGCTGTTACCAGCGAAGAAGAAGCACTCGAAACCATTCGCCAGATCGGGCTACCGGTCATGATTAAAGCATCAGCAGGTGGTGGAGGAAAAGGAATGCGCCTGGTTAAAGAAGAATCAAAAATTCTGAGTTCATTACGTGGCGCACGTTCCGAGGCTAAAACTGCTTTTGGTAACGATGCAGTATATATCGAAAAATACATCGATTCACCTCACCATATCGAATTCCAGGTTCTGGCTGACAGGCAGGGCAATACGGTACATCTTTTCGAACGCGAATGTTCAGTTCAACGCCGTCATCAGAAAGTTGTTGAGGAAACCCCTTCGCCTATAATGACCCCTGAAGTTCGTGCTAAAATGGGTGCGGATGCCGTGGCAGCAACCAAAGCAGCCAATTACGAAGGAGCCGGTACTATTGAGTTTATCATGGATGATAACCTCAACTACTATTTCCTCGAAATGAATACCCGTCTCCAGGTTGAACATCCTATTACCGAACGTGTTGTTGGTGTTGACCTGGTAAAAGAACAAATACGCATTGCCGAAGGAAATCCCTTGCCTTTCACTCAGGAAGATCTTTCTCAAAATGGTCATGCTATTGAATGTCGTATATATGCCGAGGATACCGATAATAACTTTATGCCTAATCCCGGAACCATCACACATATCACTGAGCCCCTTGGATTAGGTGTCCGTTGCGACGGATATGTTTACGAAGGCTATACTATTCCTATTTATTACGATCCTATGATCAGTAAACTGATTGTATGGGGGAAAACCCGCGAAGAGGCTATCGAACGCATGCGTCGTGCCTTATACGAATATAAAATCAGCGGAGTAAAAACTTCAATAAAATTCCTCGAACGAATTATGGATGCCCCTGATTTCCGCAAAGGTGGATATAATACCCATTTTATCGAGGATAACCTTAGTTTTCTCCTGGCTGAACCTGAATGTGCTTACGATTGCGAAAACCTGGCACTCATTGCAGCATTTGTTGAATATACTACAACGCTTCAGAACATAGAACAAACTATGTCGCCTGTATCAGCACATGCTGGTAGAGAATGGAAAGAATATGGGCGAAGGCAAGCCACAGGGCGACTATAGTGAGTTGGAAGACGAGACGAAATGGCGAGGGG
This sequence comes from uncultured Bacteroidales bacterium, assembly GCA_963802185.1. Classification (GTDB taxonomy): domain Bacteria; phylum Bacteroidota; class Bacteroidia; order Bacteroidales; family UBA4417; genus UBA4417. The sequence goes on along the minus strand of CAWDHU010000025.1, from coordinate 98,437 downwards.
CGATAGGGCGAGAGGGGTGACATTGAGACTAGGGATGAGCTAGGAGACATGGAGACTAGGAGATTAATTGAAAAAATAGTCCAAGTATAACACTCTTTACTTTTTACCTTGTAGTACTTTCTCCTTGTCTCCCCTCACCTTGTCTCCCCTCTTTCACTTAAAAGCAAAAATACCGAACAAAAACAAACCATGGAACTAGAACTAAACGTCGAAGGCCGCAAGGCAATCCTTAAAGAAATCAGTCGCCAGGGCAATCAGATTACAATGGCTGTGGATGATGAAATTTATATCGTCGACCTTGTTAAAGTAGGGCCAGCAGAATATTCGATGCTTCATAACGGCCGCTCGTATAATATTGAAGTTGTACCTGGTATCGAGCCAAAGCATTATACCGTAAATACCTTTTATTTCAGCCATGAAATTGAAGTAGTAGATGCTGAATCACGCTATATACGGAGCCGCAACGATGTCGCAGGTGGTCATGTGAGCAACATTATCCGTTCGCCGATGCCTGGCAAAATCGTAAAAATTCTTGTTGCCGAAGGAGATGCTGTTGAAGTTGGTCAAACCGTAATCATAGTTTCGGCAATGAAAATGGAAAGTGAATTCAAAGCTTCTAAAGCCGGAGTGGTAAGCGAAATACCTGTAAAGGAAGGTGATACCGTCGACGGCAACCAGGTATTGGTAGTAATTGAAGATGTTGAATAGATAAAATGTTGGATCTCGGATGTTAGAAGTCGGATAGTTGAAATCTGAAATCTTTCAAACCCTAACAGCCTAACAGCCTAAATCCCTAACAGCCTAACAACCTAAATCCCTAACAGCCTAACAGCCTGAATCCCTAACAGCCTAAGCCCCTCATTAAAAACAAAGATAAACATTCAAAAAATGTCGAGTCAGATAGAAAAATTTAAAAAACTGGAAGAAAAAAACCGCGTTGCCGAACTTGGTGGCGGACAGGACCGGATTGATCGTCAGCACCAGGCCAAAAGGAAAACAGCCCGCGAACGCCTTAACGACCTGCTTGATCCGGGTACTTTTGTTGAACTGGACAAATTTGTAGTTCACCGTTCACGCGATTTCGGGATGGAGAAAAACCTGATTCCCGGTGATGGTGTTGTAACAGGCTATGGTAAAATCGACGGTCGACTGATGTACGTTTTTGCACAGGATTTCACTGTTTTCGGTGGTACCATGAGCCGTTCCAATGCAGATAAGATCGTTAAAATCATGGATCTTGCTGTTAAAATGGGGGCTCCTTTGATAGGCCTCAACGACTCGGGTGGTGCCCGTATACAGGAAGGTGTTGAAAGCCTCGCCGGATATGCTGACATTTTCTATCGCAACGTGATGAGTTCAGGCGTTATCCCCCAGATATCAGCTATACTTGGACCTTGTGCCGGGGGCGCAGTTTATTCGCCGGCAATTACCGATTTTGTTTTGATGGTCGAAGGCTCGAGCTATATGTTTGTAACCGGTCCGGATGTTATAAAAACCGTTACCCACGAAGAAGTTACCAAAGAAGAGCTTGGTGGTTCTATTACTCATAACAGTAAAAGCGGGGTGGCACATTTTACTGCCAACGACGACGAGCATGCAATGATGATGCTCCGCGAGTTGATGAGCTACCTGCCATCCAACAACATGGAAGATGCTCCTTTCAAAGCTAACGCTGATGATATAAACCGCAGCGATAAAAAACTCGATACGCTGATCCCCGAAGATCCCAACAAGCCTTACGATATGAAGGAGCTGATAAAGGAGATGGTCGATAACCATAACTTTTTCGAAGTACAGCCTCTGTATGCTCAGAATATCATTATCGGATTTGCCCGTATGGGTGGTCGCAGTATAGGTATTGTTGCTAACCAACCACAGGCTCTTGCTGGCGTTCTTGATATAAATTCATCGGTGAAAGCTGCCCGCTTTGTGCGCTTCTGTGATGCTTTCAATATTCCAATCATCACTTTGGTTGACGTTCCGGGCTTCTTGCCAGGCACAAACCAGGAATTCGGCGGTATTATCAAACATGGTGCAAAATTGTTGTATGCTTTTGCAGAAGCCACCGTTCCAAAAATCACCCTGATAACCCGTAAAGCTTATGGCGGAGCTTACGACGTTATGAGCAGCAAACACATCGGTGCTGATATGAATTTTGCCTATCCTTCGGCCGAAATTGCTGTAATGGGTGCTGATGGCGCTGTAAGTATTATACACCGTGATAAACTCAGTGATGACGACCGCAAAAAGGCCGTTGAAGATTACCGCGAAACGTTTGCCAATCCGTATAAAGCTGCCGAACAGGGATATATTGATGAAATCATTTACCCGCATCAGACCCGTTTTAAACTTATACAGGCGCTTGAAATGACCCAAAACAAACGCAAAACAAATCCACCTAAGAAACACGGGAATATTCCGCTGTAAACTAAAAGGTATTATTCAAATAGATTAAAGGGGGACTCAATCAAGGTCCTCCTTTTTGATTTTATCCGATACATGAATGAATAAAACGCATTTCTCCATGTCCAATAGTGCTCTCAGTGCCTTAGTGGTTCAGTTTTTTTTGAACCACAAAAGGCACAAAAGCAAGAAAACTATGACAAATATCTCAGTGTTCTCAGTGCCTCGTGATTTTTATTTTTTGTGGCATAAAAACAAAACTTTACTCATCCACAACAAATTCAACAATATACCGCGGTGTACTCTCGAATTGGGCTGCATCTTCATCAGCTGTATTCGAGATTAGTATTCGAGTTGAATCAAGCTGTTTTTGGTTTACAAAGTAATTCATGATCAGTTCATTGCGAATGGCAAACAGCTTATCAACTTCCTGGTCAAGCGCCTGGTCACCTATAAGCTTACGGCACTTTAACTGGCTGGGCATGCCCGAAACATCTTCTGGAAGCAATTGCTGGTTAAGCCATGAATTGAACAGGGAATCCTTATTCGAAATATCAGCAATGGCTTTTAAATCTTTTTCGCTGAGGCTGTCCTTAGGCGTTTGCATAATTTCTCTTTTATAATAAATTGCTTTGGCCAGCGAAAGGGCAAGCAGCTCCTTTTCTGAATTGTGGCTCGCAATCTGTACCAGCTTAACTTTTAACTCAGGTTTTTCAGTTAATGCCTTACCTAATAACTCAAGGCTTTTCATTTGCCTGGAATCAAATTGCTTTTGCAGGTAATCAAAACGAACAAATTTTATGTCGTCCTCATTGGCGCCAAAAGCTGCTGCCAGCAAATTGAAAGGTGCAGTGGCAGCCTTTACAACCAGGTTTTTAACAATCTGCCAGATCACTTTCCCAAGTTTATATGTAGGATCTTTCAAATCCCCTTCCACAGGAATATTTAGTTCAATGTTGCCCTTTGGATCACGAAGTATTGCAATAGCCAGCCGTAAAGGCATTTCATAGAGACCTATGCCGTTAATTTTCCGACTCACCTCTATTTTTTTAATGCTCATTACATTGGTGCTTTTCAGCTGCCCGCTGTGGATATTGTTAGTGCTTTGATAAAACAACATGCCCTCAACAAAAGCATGTGCAACATAGAATTTAGAATACGGATTGAAATCGGAAATACGCATTTTCTCGATCGAGTAGTTGATAGACATATTCATATAGTCTCGCGGATCAAAAGCCAGGTGAGCTTTTAGTTTACCGGATCGGTTGGCCAGGCAGCTCAAATCGAAGGATATACTGTCGCTTTTCGAATCAATACGCCCCGATTTCATTTCAAGATTTGTTAGATCGTATACGAATTTATCTTCAAGGGTATAATCTTTATAAACGATATGCCCATTATGCATTAATACATCCCTGGCTGTATAGTTGCTTATGATGTAATCCCTGCTGATTTCTTTAATATAATCAGCCATTATGGTAAAAGGATTGGAATAATCTACCTGGTCAACGGCAACCGTTGTGTCGGTTGATACTGGTTCAGATGAAGGGACCATCATACGGGTGAAATTGTCGCTTTTATCGTACATTTCGTACAACATATACGGGCTATCCAGGCTGATCTCCCCGAAATTATAGATATTGCCTGCCACATCTAAGGAATCAATATCAATACTCAGGTTTTTCCAGGAGGCAACGGTGACTTTGGTTTCATCATCGAGCCTGAGATCAGCAAGTGAAATATTTCCTTTTAATGCAACAGCTTCGGGGGTATTAAAATTACCCTTTATCAATAGGTTGCTGCTAAGCAATCCGGCGGCATAGGAAGTGATAATAAAATCTTTGATATATGGAGTAAATGCCTGCAAATTGAGTTTCTGAATATTCGTTTTGAGGGTATAGAATAATGAATCAGTATTCAGAGAGAGCCTGGCCTCAGCTTCTCCACCTGATTTAAAAGTGAACGAAGTTGCTGCATTAACCATTGGCGAATTCCACACAAGCAACGGGCAACCCAACTTAAATTGCTGCAGCACAATTTCATTGTTTAAAACCTTATCACGGTAGGTGATAGAACCATTGGTTATTTCAATATTACTGACAAAGTACTTAGTGGGTTCCGACGACGTATCGGGTTTCTTTGCAGTGGTATCTACTGCTGTAATACGTGTAACCAGGTCGTCGAAATTAAAATGCTCGCCCGTTTGCTCGACCACCACATTAGGTGCATCAATCTGAACTATATTGATTTTATATTCTCCTTTAAGCAATGGTAATGCGCTGATGTCGGTAAAAATTTTTCCTGCGCCGAAAAATACTTTATTGCTTTTATTCTCGTAGATCTTTAAATCCTTAACAGTTACATTCCATTTCCAGAGGTTGATAAACAGGCTGTTCATGGTAATTTTACGACCTGTCCACTCCTCGCTGTTTTTTTCGATTACATATTTGGTTATCGGAGATATTGATAAAAATATAGCGATCAGAATAACCAGAACACTTATCAGGATTGTTGCAGTAATTTTTACGGGTTTTATTCGCATCATACTGAATATTAATTTATTATACCAGAATTATTCTCATATACTGAGGCATGGAATATCCATAAGTTTCCAACTGCTAATTTACCGGATTTTATATCAACACAATGACCTATTATTTTTCATTAAACTATTATTTTTGAGATTAAGAGCCTGTCTGGAATTGATGATACGAACTTTCAATTATTCAAAACTTGTATTTCTTGTCACATTGAGCGAAGTCGAAATGCACTCATACACCAATAATACGAGCATTTCGGGAAGATTTAAGTGGGCTTCGACTCAGCCTGACAAGAAATTCAGTTTTTAGTGCAAGAAATCAATTTGTTTACAAAATTTAGACAATTATTAAGCTGCTTTGACTAAGGCAAAAAAAGCCGGTAGAAAACCCTCATTAAAAGGGTATTCTGCCGGCTAAGGTCAAATCGACGAAATAGCTCTCGGTTTCTATTCAGATTCCTGGATTGTATCCGATACTGGAACTGGTGGATTTTTTAACTTTAAACCTGAAGTAGTCATAATCAGAGTTCCTCCTTCTCGGGCATTGTCGATAAAATCGCTGTAATTTGAGTGCCAGCGCAGAGGCTCATCGATTTCAACCACCGTATTGATAGGAATCCCTACAATAACATCCATTTTTTGATACCGCATGCCATCGGAGTGAGGAAACATAAAGTACGGATTCAGCGTAACCAGGGTATCCTGTAGTTTATAACTATATGCTATATTTCCGGCATAACCTGAAGCCTGCGACTCCTGCCAGGCTGATGCTGCCTGGATGAAAGTAACAAAAAGGCTGTCGGCCGGTACGGGTCGCACGCTCAGGCTGATTTCGCCTAGAACATAGCTGACATTTGCAGGCAAAGTGTCGCCGGCCAAAGGCATAAAATATTGGCGGTGATCGTTGGGACCCGATGCCAGATGAATGTGTTTAGCTTTCATCACAATACTTTGTCTTTTGGTTACTGATGCAACTTTTTCCGATGAACGTGCATACTGGAATATGGCTCCCACACCAGTTAGAATTCCGGCAACCAGCAGCAGAACGAAAACAATTACGACCTGCCAGCGAAGCGGTGGCCATTTGAGCAATAACCGGAGTCCGGAATAAATTAACAGACCTGTTATTGCAACCAATAGTAGTACAATTGTTATATATGCAAGCCACCTTACATCCGGACCAGGTACAAGCCATTGAAGTGCTTGTACTACAGTGGATGTATCCAGCTGGTAATTCCCCATATTCATTTGTTCCCTAACCAGGGAAGCCGCACTTATGCCTATAAAAATTGCTATTACTGCCAGTAACAATGTAAGTCCTGCCAGGCGGCCCAGTAAGTGAAAAAGAAAGGTAAAAACCCGGGCAACCACTTCGGTTACAAAACGGATAAAAGTTCCTATGGAATGCAGGATGCTGTTACTTGTTTTCTGGATTCCGGTTCCGGCAGATGCAAGTTCCTTTCGCAATGTATTTATATTGATACTTTGGCGCTGCATTTCAAGTTTTTCGGAAGTTGTTTGGGCTGCCGGTAATATCAATCGTAAAACAACATAGATAATTATACCGATCCCATAAAAGAAAGTAGCACCTGCAAACGCGAGCCGTACCCAAATCGGATCGATGTCGAACCATGCAGCAATTCCTGCCGCAACGCCGCCAATCTGCCTGTTATCGGGATCACGGTAAAGCTTGCCACGGGTTTTAATTCCAGGTGCGTTTTTAGGTTTTTCGGTTTCGGTATCCGACAATTGATCCGGTTCGCCCATGCTGGCAATCACGTCTTCAATATGTTTAAGCGTGATAATTGGCTGGCCATTTTCTTTCTGCTGATCGAGAAGTTCGGCAATGCGCATTTCTATATCCGAAATGATTTCCTGCGAACCCTGATCGGACTTAAAGAAGTTTCGTAAGCGGGCAAGGTAATTGTTGAGGCATTCGTACGCATCGTCATCGATGTTGAAAATACGGCCACCTATATTTACGGAGAAGTTCTTTTTCATATTTCAGAAGTATTTACTGTTTCTGTTGATTCTGTTTGATTGTTGATGGCAACTAAGGCGCTTACGGCGTTTACGAGGTCGTCCCAGCCCGAGCGAAGTTCGGAGAGGAACGCGTTGCCTTCGGGTGTTATCGAATAATATTTGCGCGGTGGACCTGAATTTGATTCTTCCCAGCGGTAACTGAGAAAACCTTCGTTTTTAAGCCGGGTAAGAATCGGGTAGAGGGTTCCTTCGACTACGATAAGGTGCGAATTTTTGAGCCGCTCGAGTATATCGGATGCATACGCTTCGCGGCTGCTTATGGCCGCAACAACACACATCTCGAGTACGCCTTTCCGCATCTGTGCAATTGTTGAATCTGCTTTTTCCATGAGGATGATATTTGAATAACAGGGCAAAGATAATACAATAAACAGTACTATGCAATACATAGTACTAAATAATGCAATATAATTTTCCACAAAAAGTGTTATCATTCTGTAATAGTGGTTGTTAGGCATATAATTATTTTCTGAGAATTCTAAATAAAACAGGAATTCAAATGAACAAGCTTTAATTATTAAAGAGTCTGAACATGTTTTTGGGCCCGGATTCAGGGAATATGAAGGCTTCTGATTAAAAAAAACTGACACTTTTTATTATACGCATTGAAAGCCAGTATTTAATCCGGAAAAGTGTGTTACTTTTACTGATGTAGGCCATTAATATGTATTATAAATGTCTAATAGCCACTAAACTAATATATCCAGACACTAATTTATCAGACAATAACATAATCCGGAATTATATGAAAACAATATTTTGGTTTTTAATTACTGCGGTTCTTTTGCTTGGTTGCGATAAGGACAGAGTTAATGGAAATATACGGCACCGCGTGCAATACACTACCGCAAAAACAAATTTGAAAACAGCGGTAAATCCTACAGATGACCGTTACACGCAATTTGGTGATTATATCACAAGTATAACGCCCTTTAAATTTACGTCAAAGATCAATATCATGTGTTACCAGGATAATTGGGATCCTACCGGTAACACAACTCATACAATTTCATATGTTGATGGTCATGACAATGATCCACGTTACGAAATTGCAACTTATGCAGATTTCTCGAACAACCTGGAGGTTGAAATAACTCCGATACTCTACAGTTCTGATATGATGGATGGAATGTTTCAGCAAAAGGAAGTAATATTTGAGTATTTTAATTTTTGCCCGTATTATTTATACCAGGAAGTAGAAATACCTATTCAATATAAAGATATTAACATTGAGCAGTTCCATGAAAATCTGCATGAGTCCTTACCGTATGACTCGGTGAAAATCGGCAACCTACTCAAAATTAAACACCCCACTTTTATATCCCGTTTATTCCGATCTGGGAATGGTTATCCATACGCTTACGTTTTTGGGAATACCGATTCCACTTTTGTGTATAATACTGAAGGGAAAACTGTACCCAACTCGGAGCATTGGCCTTTTGGAGGTAGTACTATTAACCCGATTATAAGAAGCAATAAATATATTGCAAAAACTGTAACCATGCCTACTGATGGTGCAACAGTCGAAATGATTTCTACAATCAGTTTTGATACCGAAAATTTAATTCAGATTTATGCAGGGCAGGATAATATCCCTTATACAGGTGATGATATATTTCTTTATGCTCCGAATTATTGGGAGAGGCTTGGAGTTAAACTTGAACTTAAATAATGAATTTGAGGCAACTTGACTGTTGAATATTGGCAATCCGCTTCACTTTTGCTGTTTATACTATACCTTATTATAGAGATTTGCAATAGCATTTATTCTCCATCGAGGTTCTTAAACCACCAGTTCTTGTTGTCTGATTTGATATGCTCTTTTTTTACAATCTCTTCAACTTCTTTTATAATCGTAGGATTTTTAGCTGCTAAATCGTTGCTTTCAACCTGATCAACTTCAAGATTGTAGAGTTCCCAACTCGCATTACCTTTCTGCATATTTTTCCTGATAGCTTTCCATTTGCCAAGCAAAACAGCTTGCTGTCCTTCATATTCAGGAAACTCCCAGTACAGGTATTGATGTTTCTGCTGTGGTTGACCTTTCAACTCGGGAAGAAAACTTATTCCATCCATATCAGCTGGCGTTTGAATACCGGCGATATCGCATAAAGTAGGCAGCACATCATAGAATACCGATGGATGACTGGAAATGCTACCGGGTTTTATTATTCCCGGCCACGATGCAATCATCGGAACATGGATTCCCCCTTCGTGTACAAAACCTTTTCCGTATCCATACTCACTTTTAAAGGGTCCGCCGCTATCAAACCAGGGCGAATCGGTGCCTCCGTTGTAGGTCGGGCCATTATCACTTGTAAAAACAATAAGCGTATTCTCGTATATCCCAAGTTCCTTGAGTTGCTTAATTAACATTCCGACCTGTTCATCCAGGTAGGAGATCATCGCCGCATAGCTGGCATGAGGATAACGGAGAGGGAAATAGCCTTTTTTGCCATCGTATGGTTTTTCATCACCAAATTTCTTGACGTAATAATCCACCCAGCGTTTCGATGCCTGCAAAGCAGCATGGGGTATAGGTGTTGCCCAGTAAAGAAAAAACGGTTGCTTGTAGTTTTCATTAACGAACCCGGTAATTTCTTTGAACATCATATCCGGAGAATAATCCTTTTGGTTATACGCTGAATAGTTATCAGGATTGTACAGGTCGGCGCCTTCCGGCAATAAGGTGCCAGGAGCCACAATATCGTTGCGCAGGTAAACTCTATGGTCATTCTTGTATAAAAAAACAGGATAATAAGTGTGTGCCTGCCTCTGGCAGTTATACCCATAAAAGAAATCGAAGCCCATTCCCAGGGGAGTGCTTTGGGTTTGTGGTGCACCTAAGCCCCATTTACCAACAATAGCGGTTTTGTAGCCGGCATCATGAAGCAAGCGTGCGCTGGTAATGGTTCCGGTAATCATTGGCTGTTGTCCTTCGAGAGTGGAATCGGCTAACATGGCCCTGTAATTCCAGACATCACCGCGATCATCCCACTCGTCGTTGCCACGAACCTGTGCATGGCCACTGTTTTTACCGGTCAGTAATATACAACGGGAAGGAGCGCAAACAGGAGCACCTGCATAATGTTTTGTAAACAGCATTCCCTCCTTTGCCAGATTATCAATATTTGGCGTTTCAATTTTCTTTTGCCCATAAACACCTAAATCGCCATACCCAAGGTCGTCGGCCAGAATGTAAATAATATTAGGCTTACTTACAACCTGTGAATGTACGAAAGTGCTATCCGCCAAAAAGAAAATCAGGCCAAAGCAAAGTATAGTTCTCCTGATATTCGAATGGGAGACCATCTTTCTGTATAAACATTTCATATCAGTTTTTTACAAATCTTAAGCTCTTTTCGTATAAAGTTCAACAATTTTAAGAATAACCTCTGTTGCCTTTACCATTGATTCGAGCGGAACATATTCCATTTTGCCATGGAAATTATGACCACCGGCAAAAATATTCGGGCAGGGAAGCCCCATATACGACAGTCGTGCGCCATCGGTACCTCCGCGGATGGGAACTACTTTGGGTTCAATTCCGAGTTGTTCCATGGCTTCCTGTGCAGTTGCAACCACATGGTATACCGGTTCAACCATTTCGCGCATATTGTAATACTGATCTTTCATTTCGAGTGTGAAACAGCCTTCGCCATAACGCTTGTTCATAAAATCGACACAATCTCTGAAAAGCTGCTTTTTTAATTCAAACTTCGGCTTATCATGGTCGCGGATAATATACTGGATAAATGAGTTTTCGACCGAGCCTTCCATTTTTATCAGGTGATAAAATCCTTCGTAATCCTGTGTAAATTCAGGCCGTTCGTTTACCGGCAAGAGCGCATTGAATTCGGTGGCCATCAGGATGGCGTTTTTCATTTTGTTTTTGGCATAACCCGGATGGATATTCCTGCCCTGGATAATGACTTTTGCTCCCGCAGCATTGAAATTTTCATATTCCAGTTCACCAATACCTCCGCCATCCATGGTATAGGCAAAATCGGCCCCGAATTTTTTCACATCAAAAAAGTCGACACCGCGGCCTACTTCTTCGTCAGGAGTAAAACCCACTTTTAGTGTTCCATGTTCAATTTCAGGATGTTTAACCAGGTATTCGATGGCTGCCATTATTTCGGTTACGCCTGCTTTATCATCAGCGCCAAGCAAAGTAGTTCCATCGGTAACGATAAGTGTTTGCCCTGTATATTCAACAAGTTCCGGAAAATCAACTGTCGACATCACCAGATTCAATTCCTGGTTCAGCAGAATGTCTTTCCCGTCGTAATTTTCGATCAGACGGGGCTTAATATTGGCTCCGTTCATATCCGGACTGGTATCCACATGGGACACGAAACCGATTACGGGAACTTTTTTCGAAGTGTTGGCCGGTAATGTTCCCATCACATAACCATTGGAATCGATACTTACATCGGCTAAGCCAAAAGCTTTTAACTGATCGTGGAGCAGGTTAAGCATATCGAATTGCTTTGCCGTGCTGGGGAAAGTGTTTGAGGTGTCATCGCTTTGGGTGTCGATAGCAACGTATGTTAGAAAGCGATCAAGAATTTGTTGTTTCATGTTTGGGGGAGGATAAATCTTAAATTCAGTAAGTTTAAAGTTCAGATAGAAGATGTGTAACGGAGCGGTAAAATTCAGGCAGATAGTCTTTTATGATATTCCATACAATTGAGTAATCCACTCCAAAATACTCATGAATTACCCGGTTCCGGACTGCAATTGCTTTATTCCAGCTAATTTCAGGATGTGCTGATATAAATGATTCAGGAAGATGATTGGCTGCTTCACCAACTACTTCCAGGTTACGGATTACTGCATCAGATGTACGGTCATCGGACAGAAACTCAGAAAAACTCATATCCTTTGTAAACCGGGAAATCTTTTCACAGGCTTCAGAAATATCGATTAGAAGTAATTTTGCGTCCCGCTTAGACATATATCAAATCTTGTTTGACGAATTCATAATAGCGCGGCTTTATACCATTCCTTGAAACGAGGTCCACCCTCAAACCCAGAAGTATTTCCAGTTCAATGGCAAGTTCAATAAATTCAAGCCCTACTGGTTTAGCAAAATCCACTAGAATATCAATATCACTCTCATCTGTTTGATCATTTCTGCTATAGGAGCCAAATACAGCAAGTTCAGTCAATCCATATTTATCCGACAGCCGGGATTTATTCAGCACAAGTATTGATTTAATTTCATCCAGAGTTTTCATTTATTTATCTCCTATGATTACCGAAGGTTCACCAATACAAAAGTAAGCATTTTAAATCCAGTTACAGACATTTCATCATTACTCTAACGCTCTTCATCAGGTCGCTCTTCTACTAAAAGCTAAAAACAAAAATCACTCAGTCCTATAAATTCTCCTTCTTAGCTCTAAAAGTTTCCCAGATAAAGTACCCGCAAAGTACAACCAGCATAACCAGCGCCAGCGCTTCGGCACTATGCGATTCGAACCATTCTTTATTTACAAAGTTAACTCCAAAGTTAGCCAATGTCGCGCTGATAACGCCCATCAACGCTCCGCCGGCAATGAAACCGGAAGCAATAAGAGTTCCTCTTTCGCTTCGGGCCTGGTTCAGTTTTTGATCTTTGCTGCGTTTGCTGACAAAATTAGCTATAATTCCGCCTAACAGAAGCGGAGTGTTTAATTGCAACGGAATAAACATTCCTAAGGAGAATGCAAGTGCCGGAACACCGATCATGGTTAAAATCAGCGAGAGAAATGCACCCGCTGCATACAGCATCCATGGGGCAGGCTGACCACTCATCATAGGCTGGATAACGGCTGCCATTGCATTGGCCTGGGGCGCTACCATGGCGTGTTCGCCGGTGAAACCATAGGTTTTATTCAGTACCATAATTACACCCCCGACGGTAATTGCTGAAACAAATGTTCCGAGGAATTTCCAGGTCTGTTGTTTATAAGGTGAAGTTCCCAGCCAGTAACCGATTTTGAGGTCAGTGATAAAACCACCTGCCATGGAAAGTGCGGTACAAACAACACCCCCAATCAGGAGCGCGGCAATCATACCTGAAGTTCCTTTCAGACCTACTGAAACCAAAATGAGTGACGAAATAATTAAGGTCATAAGCGTCATCCCGCTTACCGGATTTGTTCCTACTATGGCTATAGCATTGGCCGCAACCGTTGTAAAAAGGAAAGCGATGACCATAACAATGGCAAGTCCTATCAAAGCGAATTTAATATTGTGAACAACCCCAAAATGGAAGAATATTAAGATTACAATGGCGGTGAGCACAATACCTCCGGCGATGATTGCCATGGGTAAATCGCGCTGCGTGCGCATGTTTTTACCATTACCTTCATGTTTACCAAAAATTTCTTTCCCTGCCAGGCTGACGGCTGATTGAATAATTTTACTTGAACGGATAATTCCGATGATACCAGCCATTGCGATACCGCCGATGCCAATAGGACGGACATAGTAAGTGAAAATCTGTTCAGCCGACATATTTGCAATCAAAGCTGTAATATTGGTTCCAACAGCTACGGTTTGTCCATCGGAAAAGTAGTTTATAATCGGAATAATCACATACCATCCAACAAAGGAACCTGCAGTGATGATAGCAGCATATTTCAACCCGATAATATAACCCAGTCCAAGAACAGCAGCGCCCACATTCAGTTTAAACACAATTTTAGCCTTGTCGGCCAGCATTTCACCGGCAGGAATAACCCTCGAAGTGAAAACCTCCGACCACCAGCCAAAAGTTGCAATGATAAAATCATAAATACCACCGATCAATCCTGCAACCAGCAACAGGCGCGCCTGGTTGCCGCCTTTGGCTCCCGAAACCAGCACTTCGGTCGTGGCAGTTGCTTCGGGGAAAGGGTATTTGCCATGCATTTCGCTCACGAAATATTTGCGGAACGGGATCAGGAATAAGATACCCAGGAAACCACCCAGCAACGATGACATGAAAATCTGGTAGAACTGTACCTGCAGGTTAAGGATATATAAAGCTGGGAGAGTAAAAATAGCCCCCGCAACAATTACTCCCGAACTGGATCCTATGGATTGAATAATCACATTCTCTCCAAGAGCGCCTTTACGTTTGAAAACAGTTGAAAGCCCCACGGCAATAATAGCAATAGGAATGGCAGCTTCGAAAACCTGGCCTATTTTCAGTCCCAGGTAAGCGGCAGCAGCAGAAAAAATGGCAGCCATAATAATTCCCCAAATTACACTCCAGGTGGTTACTTCGGGGTACACTTTCTGCGGCGACATGATGGGTTCGAAGGTTTCGCCTGGTTTCAGTTCGGTATAGGCGTTTTCGGGAAGGCCTTTGATGGGGCCATGATCGTTACTTTCCATAAAGTTGAGATTATTTATCCGTCAAATTTAAATAAAATATTGTCGATTGTTCGAATGCATCAGATTATTCATTAGAAAGTTGTTATGTGCCCATTCGGGAAAGATAATTTGTTTGCCCTGACATAAAATGATAGCTTCTTAAAGCTTCTGCAATTCAATAAATGTATTCTGCTTTTTGACTATTTCTGCAAAAAACTGTCTTATTCTATCATACTCTTCCTTTGCATAAATGAATCCTTTGATTTGAATTCCTGAATGCACCAGGATTTCTTTTTCATTAGCAGAAGCCTCAACCGAAAAATCAAAAACAAGATCATTGTTGCTATCACTGTAAGTGTATGATTCCGGCAAATTCACGATCTTGAATCCTTGAGGAATCTCTATAGTTACATCCGTATTTTTTATTGTTGGAGCCAGGAAATCAATCCGGAAATCGCGTTTAATGGCATCAAATGGATTTTCACGGAATGCGTCAAATGGCATTACCTGCAGAAAATAGTTATCTGCTGAGTTGTAATTAATAGCTTTAATCGCAAAGCTGAATTTTTCAACAAATGGATTATCCGTTTCTGTTAAACCGGAATATTGCGGAGTAGATATATTATACTTCTGATAATCCCTTTTTCGTGATTTTGTGTATTCATCAACACCCTCTTCAATTATTTGATACCTTAACCAGTTTGCAGAAAGGCTGAAAGATCTTTTCTCTACATTTATGGAATCTTGAATATCAGGATTCCAGGAATAATTAATTTTGGTTTGAGTCTCAGTCCGTTCATTCCTCAATAATGGAAGCCAATGACTGTGGTTGTGATCTGAAATCAGGAAGCCATCACCATTGAGGCAGTTTTCGGATAAAGTATTGAATGCAATCTGGCGCTTAGATGCATCAAGCAAATAATACGTACTATCCTTGAAAATGGCAGCCACAAGGTAGTTGATGCCGTTACTGCCCGGATCTGTTTTTGATAATGGTGCTTCCTCATTGGTTGGCAGTAATAAGGGATGGCAGTCAAAACCGGCTTCACGCAATGCCGTAATCAATAAAAGGTTGATTTCACCGGTATTACCCGATTTTTCGGTAAGTGTTTTCTGCAGGTTGCTGGCATATATATTCCGGTATCCGTTAACTTTTACATTTTGCCTGACGTATTCATAAACCTTCCGGAGGCTGTCTTCAAAATCAGTACAATTTACAAGGACTTCTTTTAAAGGATTTCGCAGGAATTTCCCCTTATCAATCACTTTGCCCAAAAATGGATTTTTAAGAAGATTGTCACTTATTTCATTCCAGGTAACTGGTTTTATAGCGTTGCCCCATATTGAATTCTGATTGTATGAGTCAAATACAAGTTCAACTTTCGATATCTGATCCTGAGGCCTCAGAATATAAGGTTCACTTAAATGATAAGAGGGCGCATTCTCGACCGCAAAACGGTTTGTTAAATACCCTCCTTTTATACCGCTGCCTTTTGATGGGTCCTGAATAGTGTTGATTGCAAAAGGCAAAAAATTGGTGAAGTGATATTTATAGGTTGCTTTTTTCTGTATTTTAGGAATATATTCACTCCAGCCACATGGAATTTCTGATTGGAAATACCAGGGTTGAATGGGTAACATATTTTCATCGTGCCTCTTGTAATAAATATCAATAACTGAACCCACCTTTACATTAGGCAATGAAATAGTATACATTGAATGGTATTTATCAATTTTAGTTATAAGGGCAGCATCTGATCTTGTCTTTTCTTCAACAATCGTATTGTTTTCCAAGTTGTAAACAGTAGCCTGGAAGTATACAATATCGGTATACCTGTTCATATATTCCAGCTCAAAATTCCCATACGATAATCCTTCCTTATTTAATATTTTTATCCTTTGGGTTAACTTTAACACATGGTAGGGTGCTCCAAGCTCGTTGGCAAGTTCACATTTTTCAGCAATGATCATTGCAGGAGCACCGGGTTCAAAAGGGCAATCCGTCATTTGCAGTTCTTCCAGGGTAACATCATTAAAGGCGTAATTACTGAACTGGCTGTATGAATTTAGAAATAAAAAACAAAAAAACAGAATAATCAGGGTTGATTTCATAGAGAAATATATACATTATTATTTAATCAGGAACATAAAAAAAACAAGAGTTTACACGACCGGGGCAACAGTTTGGATTGAAATAATGGGTTAAGATAAAGTCTATTTTTCTTCATACCTCAATTCCTTCCCTTTCACCACTGCCGGGAGTCCTTTCTCCATCCAAAAAGGGATAGGGGCATCTTTCAGATAATGGTCAAAAAACTGGCTCATCCGGATGCTCAGATCATGGCGGTTAGGAAGTTTGGTAAGATTATGACTATCCCCGTTGTAACATAGTAGCCAGGCTGGCTTATTTAACCTCCGCATGGCTGTTATCAATTCAAGGCCCTGGTAATATGGCACTGCGCCATCATTATCATTACTCATAATCAGCAGTGGTGTTGTGATACGATTGGCATAAAAAATGGGGGAATTTTCAATATAGAGATCGCGGTTTTCCCACAAATTGGTTCCCAGGCGGCTTTGTCCATGTTCATACTGAAACTGCCTTACCATGCCGCTTTCCCAGCGTATTCCGCCATAAGCAGAAGTCATATTGCTTACAGGTGCACCGGCCATTGCCGCTTTAAAAAGTCCCGTTTGCGTTACAAGATACGCAACCTGGTATCCACCCCAGCTTTGTCCTTGTATTCCCATTCGATCCGAATCAATATATGGCAGTTTAGTCATGGTCATGGTTCCGCTTATGATGTCATCGTAAGCTGAGCGGCCCGGCTCTCCGGTTCGATATGTGATATCAGGAACAAATACAATGTATCCGTTGCTGTTGTAATATGTAAAGTTTATAATCGATCGTGAAGGGACAGGAGCATAATGAGAATTTAACTTATCCGAATATTTTTCATAGAAATAAACGACCATCGGATATTTTTTCGAAGGATCGAAGTTTTCAGGTTTGTAAAGCAAGCCCCGCAACTGCCCGCCATCAAATGATTCCCAACTTACATGCTCCACAGTTCCCCATAGGTATTGGCTCTGTTGTGGATTGGTGACTGAAAGCTTTTTAGCTTCAGTGAACAAAGAGGTGCTTGTCCACAAATCAGGATATTCAATATAACTTGCACGCTGCCAGATATATTGCTCAGTATTTTTCGCTTTAACAGGATTGCTGTAATCGTGATCGGATAAAATTAAAACTGAAAGTTTACCTGGTTCGCTTAATTTAAGCTTTGCAAACCCTTCTTTACAACTTTCATCTTCAGTTAGTTTTAAAAGTATCTGGTTCTTTGGGATTGATATCCAAAGCATCGGGATCGGTTTTAATATAACGAAACACTGTCTTACTACTTCTACCCTTTCCGGTAATTGAAACCGGGGCAATTTTATTTTCAGGATTGAAAAGCCAGATATCATAACGATCATAAATAAGAACCGAAGCATCATCTGTGGTCCAGCCAGCAATTCCGTAAGGATTTGGCTGATCGGGCTGGTCGTTTTCTTCGTCGCTGAACTGAAGATCAAGATTTTTTGTCAGGCAGAATTTCTTCCCGGTCGAAACCTGGATAGTATTCCAGGTGCTGTCGGCAATATCATAATACAAAAGGAATTTGCCGGCAGGCGACAATTCGGCTGCAGCCGGGTGTTTCTTAAGCAGAAGTTTCCGGCTTCCTGTTTTCAAATCAATCAGGTAAAAATCGCGATAGGAAGTACCTTCCCACGAGCTGAGTATTTC
The DNA here is from genome assembly GCA_963802185.1 of uncultured Bacteroidales bacterium. Taxonomy (GTDB): domain Bacteria; phylum Bacteroidota; class Bacteroidia; order Bacteroidales; family UBA4417; genus UBA4417. The sequence goes on along the minus strand of CAWDHU010000025.1, from coordinate 80,315 downwards.
ATATGGTTTGTTGGTTATTCCAAGCGCAAAATCTGCATCCCCTTTCCGGAATGTGCGAACCTGTTCCGCGAGTGAATCTGCCAGTTGTACAATCCGCTTATCTGAAAAACGATATTCGGCAAGATATGTCTTTTTTAAATCATCTTCGAGCCGTTTAAGCTGTTGTGATTGCAGAAGGCCATCGTTCCATGACCAGATATCTACTTTTACCTTTTCTTCTTCAAGAAGTGTGTCCTTTGGTTCCGGCATCTTTTTAGGAGCTGTTCCAAAAAATAATTTGCTGCCGTCATCAGAAAAACTCAGGCTTCCGTTCTCTGAAACTTCCCACCCGGATGGAACTCCAATTGTCGAAGTATCAGCTACCATGATTGTCTTGTTCGATTTTTCGTCCCATAAATACAGACCATATCGCTTCACCTTTGATGTATCAGAAGTATACAGAAACGTAACTGACTTGCCATCATTGGAAGCTATAACCTTTTTAGAAAAACCGGGTCTTTCAAAAATCTTCTGCAGTTTTAAACTCCGCGTATCAAATACATTAACAGCTGTTGAATCAATACTATCCTTCTTTAATGTGATGAATGCAAGTATGTTGCCGTTTTTTGCAAAAGCAGATTCAGTAACATTTTCGGATTCCGATTTCTGATTGGTAACCGGATTCAGTATAGTGAGATTGGCTGTTTCAATATCGGCATAAGAGCCTTTTTTCTTCTTCTTTTCCTTCTCTTTGGGTTTCCCTGATGTTTCTTTCGATATAACAGCAACAGTATCGGGAGTTGATTTTTGAATGGTATCGTTGTTGTCAGCTTTTTCTTTTGGTTTCTCTTTTTCTTTCGATTTCTCATAAAGCCATGCTACCCATGCTCCGCCTTCTTTTGGAAGTTGAAATGATTTTAAACCTGCAAATCGAAGGATCGTATCTTTCTCTAACAACCAGATTCCTAATGAGTCTTTTGGCAGTTCATCTTTTTTCTTTTTGGCTAATTTCAGTTTATGTATTGTATCTTCAGGCTGAACAATCCGGAATGCCATAATATCAATGCCAGATGAAAACACTGCACCTTGTCCCCGGTAGAGCGAATCATGCTTGTTGGTTGCCGGGTTTTGCAGGTGGAGCCAGCCATCGCCTTTCAGCGGATTTATTTCGTAAGAAATATATATTCCATTATCGGAAATAAGCGGTTTGTCCAGTTTTTTCCATCCATCGTACACATCGTGAGTAAGTGGCTTTTTAACCAGTGCCTGGCTAAATGTTATTGTACTTAAAAGCAATAAGGAGCAAAGTAGAAATGTGATTTTTTTAATCATAATCAAAGATGTTTCAAAGAAAAGCTGTGCAAGTTAAATTATTTCCGGAAAAGTAAAACCCGAAATCGATCAAATATGAATTTCAATCGTTATGAGAAGGCAAATATCTGACTACTTTTAAGCCCGGGTTACAAAACCCGTATTTTATACGAATCAACTGCATGCAAATTTCACAATCCCTGATTCACTGGTACAGCCAGAATAAACGCCCGCTCCCATGGCGCGAAACCCGTGATCCATACAAAATCTGGCTTTCAGAAGTTATCTTACAGCAAACACGCGTAGCCCAGGGGACAGATTATTACCATCGTTTTCTCGTGGCCTTTCCCGATGTTCAAAGCCTGGCTGCTGCTGCCGAACAGGACGTATTAAAACTCTGGCAAGGGCTTGGCTACTATTCAAGGGCTAGAAATATGCATTATACCGCTAAGGAAATTGTTGAAAAACATAATGGTTTATTCCCTCAATCAGCTATAGGATTAAAAAAACTTAAAGGAATCGGGGATTATACGGCCGCTGCCATCGCTTCTATTTGTTTTGATGAACCAACGGCTGTTCTCGATGGGAATGTTGCCAGGGTAATTTCACGTTTGTATGCCATTGATACACCTGTTGATTCGAATGAAGGCCGAAAAACCATTACTAACCTCGCAAACAATTTGCTTGACACCAATCATCCCGGCACATTTAACCAGGCAGTAATGGAACTCGGGGCCCTGGTGTGTATGCCTAAAAGTCCGGCCTGCGATATTTGTCCGCTTGCATTTGCATGCGAAGCGCTTAAACTCAACCAGGTTGAAAACCTCCCCGTTAAAACACCTAAAAAAGCTGCAACAGTTCGTCATCTCAATTACCTGGTTATAGGCTTTAAAAAAGATAAGGAAGAATTTATTATGATGCGCAAACGCACAGGGAATGATATCTGGAAAAACATGTATGACTTTCCTTGTGTTGAAACAAGCGATGCCACTGATGCTACAGAAGTTTTGGATGCATGTGTAAAATCAGGTCTGTGTGGTGGATTTCCTTTTATCGTAAAACAGGTTTCAGATGAATATATTCATCAGCTATCGCATCGCAGGTTATTGGTCAGATTTATCCGGATTGAATTGCCGGGTGTACCCACACTCCCCGAAAATATACTTTCTGTTAGAAAAAATGAAATAGCAGAACTGCCTTTGCCAAGGCTTATCGACCGATATATTGGAACACTGTTTTTACACTAAAAGGATACCTGATTTTCAGGTAAACAATTATAAACTTTCGCTCCTTTGCATCACCGTAAGCTTGTAAATATAATACAACAAACCTGTTACTCCTACAATGCTGATCAGGGTAAACAAAGCAGTATTGTCCATACCGAAGTTTTCGGCATTGGTCTGAATAGTACCTTTTCGATAAAGAAACTCAACAATCACCGATAAAAAGTTATTGGTAAAATGCGCCACTATGGGCAACCATAAACTTCCGCTCCAGAAAAAAAGATATCCAAGGACTGTACCAAGTAAAAACCTTGGCAGGAATCCATAAAACTGCATATGGATAGCTGCAAAAATAAAAGAGGAAATAAAAACAGCCAGGTGCACATTCTTTGTCCAGTCTTTAAATAATGAGGCAAGTGCACCTCTGAATAGTATTTCTTCAGCAAAAGCCGGAAGAATGGCAATCATAAAAATATTTAACAGCAGACCACTTGCAGATGTAGTCGAAAGAAATGCTTCTGTGATCAGTGCACCCTGGGTTTCGGCATTTTTCATCCAGTTTTCAATGGATGAAAGGCCTTCGGGTAGTGAAAGGTAGCTGTTAAGTTCATTGGCCCAGCCAATAAGCGGTTGTGCAAATACAATCAGAAATGCTGATAATACTATGGATACGTATATGAATGATGATTTGCGAAAGCCAAGGTATATTTTACTCTCAGGTGCACAAAGCCACATATAAATAACTGCAGGCAATAATAAACCACCTAACGTATTAATAATCTGAATCACTTTCATGCCATTAACAACCGATACACTTGTGTAGTCAGGAGCGGAAAGCAAACCTATAACTCCGGTTCCGAAAAATGGCACCAGCGCCAGAATTCCGATTAAGATTGAGAACAGCAGAAAACTGATAACCAGCGTTAGCAGCAGGATAAACTTACTGAAGCTATTTATTTGACTGTATGCGCCTCTGAGCATGATGTGGTGTTTACCGCAAAAGTAATGAATATGGTTTAATCCTGAACCTTGGTTATTGTTGCTATTTTTGCACCAGATATACATTGTTATGATTATAGGAAAAACTGATTTGGGAAAATACCCGGTTATTCTTGCTCCGCTGGAGGATATTACTGATTCAGCATTCCGCACTGTATGCCGGGCTCACGGTGCTGATATGGTGTATACTGAATTTGTATCGTCGGAAGCACTGGTTCGGTCGGCCGTGAAAAGCAGTAATAAAATGATGTTCGACAAAAGTGAAAGGCCAATTGGAATCCAGATTTTCGGAAACAATGTGGAAGCTATGAAGAATGCAGCATTACTTGCTGAACAGCAAAATCCCGAACTGATTGATATTAACTTTGGCTGTCCGGTCAGGAAAGTGGCCATGAAAGGCGCCGGTGCCGGCCTGCTGAACGATATTCCGCTTATGGTGGCCATCACCCGCGAAGTGGTAAATGCGGTGAGATTGCCTGTAACAGCGAAAACAAGGCTTGGTTGGGACGAAAATAATAAAATTATTGTGGATGTGGCAGAACAGCTTCAGGATGTTGGTATAAAAGCGATTACAATTCATGGCCGCACAAGGGCTCAGATGTATTCGGGCGAAGCTGACTGGACCCTGATAGGTGAAGTAAAGAATAACCCCAGGATGAAAATTCCCGTGATTGGAAACGGGGATATTACCAATGCTCCGAAAGCAGCTGAAATGTTCAACAGATACGGAGTTGATGCCATTATGATCGGGAGAGCCGCAATTGGCAATCCATGGATATTTAATGAAGTTAAATCATTTATTCGGAACCGAGAAGTTATTCCTCCACCTGATTTAAAGGAGCGCATTGCAGTTAGCTTATCTCATTTAAGGTTCGCCATCGAGAAAAAAGGCGAACACAAAGGAATCATTGAAATGCGTAAACATTATGCCGGGTATTTTAAAGGTTTGCCAGGTTTTAAGAAAGTCAGGATGGATATTCTCACCAGGAATAGTTTTGCCGAGATAGAGGGGCTTCTTACGAGTTTATCAAAATCATAAACACTTTTGTAACTAATCACCCTAATAATAGTTTTCTTTTTGAGAGTACTTAGAGTGCCTAAAATGCCTAAAGTGCCTAAAATTAGCTCCTTTTACTTCATAGAATTCGCATTATTATTAAGGGTTTTTGTCAAAACTCACAATTCTTTGAAAAACAGCAAATCATTGAGTAATTTATTTTATAGCCACTTATTTACTTTCCCATAAATATGGTTACTAAAATGAACTTTAGGCATTTTAGGCACTTTTAACTTTAGGCACTGATTAGTTACACACTTTTTAATTTGAAAAGAACCCTTAAAAAGTTTTCTGAGTTATGGATTTTACATATTGAGCTTAATACGGACAAACTCTCCTGATACAAGATTAAATGTCCCGGTATGGGAAATTTACTTTATTTTTGATTTTTCTTGTTACTTTTCCCTTTTTAGGAAATTAACCTAAGAAAAGGACACTTTTATGGATACGTTTAAAATTTTTATAGTTGAAGATGATATTATGTATGCGAAAATACTTTCGTATCATTTGTCACAAAATCCGGATTATGACGTAACCGTCTTTACTTCAGGTAAGGAATTACTGGCTAATCTGTATAAAGGACCTTCAGCCATTTCACTCGACTTCAATCTTCCGGATATGAGTGGATTTGATGTATTAAAACGCATCAGGGAATTTGATCCTGAGTTGCCGGTAATAATTGTTTCGGGACAGCAGGATATTTCAACTGCCGTAGAGTTATTAAAGAAAGGTATTTACGATTATGTTCTTAAGGATCCGGATACCAAAGACAGGATCTGGTCGGTAATGCGAAACATCAAATCAAATTTTAACCTCAAACAGCGTATTTCGAACCTGGAGGATGAAATCGGGAAAAAATATGAATTTAATAGCCTGATAAAGGGGGATAGCGCGCCAATAAATGCCGTGTTCCGCCTGATCGAAAAAGCCACCAAAACCAACATTACAGTTTCGGTGCATGGTGAAACAGGTACAGGTAAAGAATTGGTAGCCAAAGCTATACACTTCAACTCAAAAAGAAAAAACAAGCCATTTGTTGCTGTAAATGTGACAGCGATTCCACGCGAACTCATAGAAAGTGAGATGTTTGGCCATGAGAAGGGTTCGTTTACCGGGGCCAATAATCAGCGAATCGGGCGATTCGAAGAAGCCAACCATGGTACAATATTCCTTGACGAAATAGGGGATATGGACCTGAATATGCAGGCTAAACTACTGAGGGTGTTACAGGAAGAAGAAGTGGTAAGGGTTGGTTCAAATAAACCGCAAAAGCTAGATGTGCGTGTTATTGTGGCCACACACAAAAACCTTCTTGAAGAAGTTAAAAAAGGTAATTTCAGGGAAGATTTGTACTACAGGTTGTTGGGATTGCCAATCGAACTTCCCCCATTGCGGATGCGGGGGAATGATATATTTTTGTTGGCAAGGTTCTTTGTGGATGAATTCTGTTCAAAAAACACTATGCCTAAACTTATTATTTCAGCCGATGCCATGGAGAAATTCCGCAAATATCCTTTCCCTGGCAATGTGCGTGAATTAAAAGCTATTGTTGAGCTGGCAGCTGTAATGACGAATACAGATACCATTCATGCCGAAGACGTTAAATTGCCAAATACTGCTGCAATGCTCGATTTTGTAAACGAAGAAGCTACATTGGATGATTATATAAAGATCATTATCACCCATTACCTGAATAAGTACGATAATAAAGTACGCCTTGTTGCCGATAAGCTTAACATAGGCAAGACAACCATCTACCGGATGTTAAAAGACGAAGGAAGAGATTTGCAGTAATGATGGCGAATAGAGTGCTTTAGTACTACAAGGAGAAGGGGGACCAGGAGAGGGGGAGACAAGGCGAATGCCAGATTTACTATTTCCTAATGGTTTTGCTTTACAAATTTGAGCCTATCTTACTTCACTGCCATTTCCGAAAGCTTCGGTAGGCGAAACAAAGCAAAGTTTTCCGTCTTTGTCTTCTGCCATCAGTATCATTCCTTTCGATTCGATTCCTTTCAGGTTTCTTGGTGCGAGATTGGCAAGCAACACCACTTTCTGCCCAATTATATCTTCAGGTGCATAATGTTCGGCAATCCCTGATACCACAATACGTTTGTCGATACCTGTATCCAGTGTTAATTTCAGTAATTTGGCAGTTTTGGCTACCTTTTCGGCTTCAGTAATGGTAGCAATCCTCAAATCAAGTTTGGTAAAATCGTCGTATGTGATTTCTGGTTTCTGAGGAGCAACTACGCTGTTTTCGGCGGCATTTTCAGCTTTGGTATCTGTAAGTCTTTTCACCTGAGCGGCAATAACATCATCTTCAATGCGATCAAACAGCAAAGCCGGCTGATTTAGTTTATGTCCCGGCTGCAATAAAGTACACGATCCTGCTTCAGTCCATGTTCTTAAATCTGAATTGAGCATTTCGAGCAACCGTGCTGAAGTAAACGGCAGGAAGGGCTCACTCAAAATGGATAAGTTGGCGCAAATCTGCAACGAAATATTCAGGATTGTTTTCACTTTTTCAGGATTCGAAGCAAAGTTTTTCCAGGGCTCGGTTTCGGTAAGGTATTTATTCCCAAGCCTGGCAAGGTTCATCATCTCGTTCAAGGCTTCGCGGAAGCGGTAACTCTCGATACTGGAAGCTATACGGGCCGGGAATTCAGCGATTTCTGCCATAGCAGCCCTGTCAGTATCATTCACCTCTCCCAATGCAGGCACTTCACCACCAAAATATTTGTGTGTAAGCACAAGGGTCCGGTTTACAAAGTTCCCGAAAATAGCCAGCAACTCACTGTTGTTGCGCGTCTGAAAATCCTTCCAGGTAAAGTCGTTATCCTTGGTTTCAGGTGCATTGGCAGCCAATGTATAACGCAGCACATCCTGTTTGCCGGGAAAATCAACCAGGTATTCATGAAGCCATACTGCCCAGTTACGCGAAGTTGAAATTTTATCCCCTTCGAGGTTCAGAAATTCGTTGGCAGGCACATTATCGGGTAAAATATAGGTGCCTTCAGCTTTCAGCATTGCCGGAAAAATGATACAATGAAAAACGATATTGTCTTTCCCTATAAAATGTACAAGTTTGGTATCACCTGATTTCCAGTAAGGAACCCAGTCTTTACCGGTTTGTGACGACCAGTCGCGACTGGCAGAAATATATCCGATAGGAGCATCGAACCATACATACAGCACTTTCCCCTCGGCTCCATCAACAGGAACCTGTACACCCCAATCAAGGTCGCGGGTAACGGCACGGGGTTGCAGGCCGCTGTCGAGCCACGACTTGCATTGCCCGTAAACATTTGTTTTCCAATCTTCGCGGTGTGATTCGAGAATCCATTCTTTAAGCCATTTTTCATACTGATCGAGCGGCAGGAACCAGTGTTTTGTTTCTTTCATCACGGGCACATTCCCGCTTAATGCAGATTTGGGATTGATCAGTTCAGTAGCACTCAGTGTCGAGCCACAGCTTTCGCATTGATCGCCATAAGCACGCTCATTGCCACAACGCGGACAAGTACCTGTAATATAACGGTCGGCGAGGAAATGCTGGGCTTCCACATCGTAATATTGCTCACTTTCTTTTTCAATAAACTGCTTGTTGTCGTATAATTTTCTAAAAAATTCAGAGGCTGTTTCGTGGTGGATTGGAGCGGAAGTCCGGCTATAAATATCGAATGAAATGCCTAATTCTTCAAACGACTTTTTGATAATCTCATGGTATTTATCCACAATCTGCTGAGGAGTTACCCCTTCTTTACGAGCCCTGATAGTAATTGGAACTCCATGCTCGTCGCTACCACCGATAAATAAAACATCGCGCCTGTTCGAGCGTAAAAACCGTACATAAATATCAGCCGGAATATACACGCCGGCCAGGTGCCCTATGTGGATTGGGCCGTTGGCATAAGGCAAGGCAGAAGTAACGGTATAGCGTTTGAAAGTTTTGGTATTGGTGTCAGTCATAATTCTCCTCCTGGTAAAAATAGTTTGCAAAGATACTGAATCGGTTAGGAATTGAAATGGCTTTTTATAAATGTATTGGTGGATTTAGGTTTTAGAGGTTAGGTGTTGGGAAGTCAGCCTTCCAATCTGCTTTTTCCGGTTAAAACATTTTCAGTTGAAACTTCTGCTGAAATTATTATTTTAAATTGAGTATCTGGAAAGATTAATAAGAAGTTCATTTTATAATGTACCCTCCCCAGCCCTCCCTAAAAATAGGGAGGGAGTAAGATTGTACTAACAATAAAGCTTTGTAGTACTGTTGATTAATACCTTCCTCCCCTAAAATTAGGGGAGGTGCCGACAGGCGGAGAGGTAAATCTAGAGAATGCAATATTCATTTTGTTAATGATTCCCGATACCTATATTATTTTAATTACCTCGGAGACACCGATTAATTATACAGAGAAACACAGAGTGGTTATTCCAATTGAGCCAATGTTCCATGTAGGTTTTTCTTCCTAAGATTAATAATTATAAGAGGAATAATCGAAATATTAAAATGAATTTATTCTCTCTGTGCTCCTCCATGCCCTCAGTGCCTCCGTGGTTGAACTTTTCATAATAAAGTGATGGATTTCATTAGGAATCATTACTTTTGATATTCGAAACTAATTTAAATGATCACTCCTCCTTACCTGAAACCCGGCGATAAAATTGCCATTGTTGCAACCGCCCGAAAGGTCAGTCCATCCGAAATGGATACTGCCATAAGTACTTTCCGATCATGGGGATTGCAGGTAGTTACAGGACCGCATTTATTTGGAGAGAATAACCAGTATTCGGGCACAGATGAAGAGCGTGCTTCAGATTTACAGTCGATGCTGGATGATCACGGGATTAAAGCCATTATGTGTGCACGAGGCGGTTATGGTACAGTACGGATTATCGACAATTTGAATTTTTCCGCATTTGAGTCCCATCCTAAGTGGATTGTTGGATACAGTGATATTACCGTGTTGCATTCGCATATTCAAACTCAATTGGGCATTGAAACGCTGCATGCCATCATGCCTATCAATTTCCCGGATGAGGGTACTGGTGAAGCCATCGAATCGTTGCGAAAAGCATTATTTGGCGAAACACTTGTATACAATACAGGAAACCATTCCTTTAATAAACCTGGTAGTGTTTCAGGGGTTATTACCGGGGGAAATCTTTCAATCCTTTATGCTTTAGCAGGGACGCCTTCGGATATACTGACGCAGGATAAAATTCTCTTTATCGAAGACCTCGACGAATACCTCTATCATGTGGATCGCATGATGATTAACCTGAAACGAAGTGGTAAGCTATCAGGAATTAAAGGGCTTATTGTTGGTGGTTTAACCAAAATGAATGATAACACTGTTCCGTTTGGAAAACAGGCGGATCAGATTATAGAAGAATACGTACAAGAAGCCGGAATACCGGTTTGTTTCAACTTCCCGGCGGGCCATATTGCCGATAACCGCACGCTGATTATGGGCCGTGAAGTTCAGTTGGATATTAGTACAAACGGAGTTTCGCTTCAATTTTTATCGGGAGGCGAAGCAACTAAACCAGGTAAAGTATTTCGTAAAATCCTCAAACCGGCTCTGTTCTTCCTCGGATTTTTTGTTTTTATATATATTATCCTTTACCTGATCGGTTTGTTTTTGAAATAAGAATAATCAGGAATTGGGGCAAACCTGAAACTCATCAAATGGCAGATCACAATGAACTTGGTAAAATAGGAGAAGACCTGGCCGAGAAGCACCTCCGGCATTTGGGTTACCGAATCTTACACCGCAACTGGCACTTTGGCCACGATGAGCTGGATATTATTGCCCGCGATGGCGAATGGCTTGTAATTGTGGAGGTGAAAACCCGCACCACCGACCGTTTCGGTGAACCCGAAATGGAAGTAAAACCAGCCAAGATGAAAGCCATAGTCAGGACTGCCGATGCCTATATCCAATTAGCGGATTTCAAAGGTGAAACGCGTTTTGACGTGATCGGGATATTGCTGGGCGGTGGGAAGGTTGTATTAAAGCATATTAAAGATGCGTTTATGGCGAGAATGTGAAAGGAGTGAAAAGTGAAGAGAGAAAAGTGAAGAAGATTTTTTTTGATGTACTTAAAGCTTTTACATTGAAAGGTGTTTAAATGCTTCGTATACCAGGAATGCCGGCCAGACCATAGCTTTAAAAAAACCTAAAACTCCCATCCAGAATCCGGTGGCATGTGAAATAAAGTAAACTGCGGCTCCAATAAATCCAAGTCCATAAACTGCACCGGAAGGAGCATTTTTTTGAATATTGTCTTTCATTTTTGTATTTCAGGTCTAATAATTTTTAAAATAATTGAATTTCTTTCAGGAATGTCCTGCTGAAAAGGCACGAAAGAATCTGAAAAGCTACTCCCTTGAATGGAAAACCAGCAATGGCTTCCCTGTTTCACTATAAATCTCACGTGAAATGCTGGGAGTAAACATTTTTTCGAGCAGGTTACGCTTGTGGGTAGTAACTGCCAGGGCATCTATGCCGTTATCCCGGATGTATGTTTCGAGTCCGTTTATTACGTTTTCACTGACTATATTATTAAAAGTAATGTCAATTCCTTTGTATTCATTTTTCAGATGAACTTTGAGCTCGTCGAGCTTAACTGTATCCCATGGTTTCTTCTCAACGACACAAATATGTACGCAATGAATTTTTATTTTAAATGGAGTCATCATCTGTATCAGGCGGTTGAGGGCTGAATAGTCTGAAGGATCTAAATCGGTGGCATACAGTATTGCTTTTATTTCTCCTATCGTTGTGGCAGTTCCTGATGGAAGTGCCAGGACAGGAACCGTTGAGTCTTCAATTATTTTATTTGCAACTCTTCCAAAGGCTTTGTAATTATCGCGGGTAAGCCCACGTGTACCCATAATAATGATGGCTGGCTTGTATATTTTGATGTATTCAAGTAATTCATCTGTGCTGAAACCATTGATGAGTTTTGCCGTAACATGAATGTGTGCCAGGTTTTCTTTGATACACCACATTTTTAGTTTATGCTCCAGTTTGAGCATATTTTCGCGTGCACTTTTTTCGATTTCACGAAGGCTATCAACTAGTTTTATCTGGTACGAGTAATGATCGGCATAGGGCGAAACATCTATAGCCGGGTTATAAAATACATGTACCAGTTTAACTTCAGCTTTAAATTTACCGGCCAGGCTTATCGCAAAACGGCAGGCATCAAACGAAATATTGGAAAAATCAACAGGCACCACGATACGCCTTACAACCTGAATCTTTTGGACAGCATACTCTTTGGATCTTCCGGTTTCCTTCGATGCTTTATCAATGATTTTTAGTGACTTCTCCAGGTCCTTTTCATTAACCCGCAGATCAACATATCCCCGGGAAAGCACAGTATCTTTGGAAACCAGGAAACAATCAATTCCGTTATCCTGAAGTATGATCTGTAGCAGCAATGCCCTGGACCATGAGAAGTGCCCGGCAGTAATAATGCGTTCCTTAGCGAGTTTCATATTTCCTCCTGTTAAATTAAAAGAAAACCTTTGAATCAAACACAAATATAGTAAATATTTGGCCAAAAACCATGGAAATATATAAAAATATATTGCCTTTTGCATCGTGTGTAGAAGTAATTGCCCTCAGTATTCTGCAAATAACAGATTATGTGCAGATTATAAGAAGTAATTGTTGGCAGCCGGGGCCGGATTTATACTTTGTGGCTTGAAAATGCCTATCTTTGCAAAAATTAAAATTTTATGCAACGCAATAGCAGGCCGGGTAAGGGAACCCCGAAGAATAGTGATTCCCGGCCTAAAAGAAGTTCTGCCTCCGGTAGCGGAAGACCTTCATCAACAGGTAGAAGTGCCAGCAGAAGCACGGGGAAAGATGAAAGCCCACGTCGGTCTTATACAAAAAGCAGTGATGCCGAAAGACCAGCACGTCGTTCATTCGACAAAAGCAGTGATGGTGAAAGACCAGCACGCCGTTCATTTGAAAGAAGCAGTGATGCCGAAAAACCAGCACGTCGTTCATTCGATAAAGGCGGTGATGGAGAGAGACCAGCAAATCGTTCATTCGATAAAGGTGGTGATGCCGAAAGACCAGCACGCCGTTCATTCGACAGAAGCAGTGATGCCGAAAAACCAGCCCGTCGTTCATTCGACAAAAGTGGGGATAGTGAAAGACCAGCACGCCGTTCATTTGATAAAAGCAGTGATGGTGAGAGACCAGCACGTCGTCCATATGAAAGAAGCGGAGATAGCGAAAGACCGGCACGTCGTCCATTCGACAAAGGCGGTGATGGAGAAAGACCAGCGCGCCATTCATTTGATAAAAGTGGAGATGGTGAAAGACCAACACGTCGTCCTTATGAAAGAAGCGGAGATAGCGAAAGACCGGCACGTCGTTCATTTGACAAAGGCGGTGATGGAGAAAGACCAGCACGCCGTCCATATGATAAAAGTGGAGATGGTGAAAGACCAGCCCGTCGTCCTTATGAAAGAAGCGGAGATAGCGAAAGACCGGCACGTCGTTCATTCGACAAAGGCGGTGATGGTGAAAGGCCAGCCCGCCGCTCATTTGATAAAAGTGGTGATCGGGAAAGGCCAGCTCGAGGTTCTTTTGATAAAAGCGGAGAAAGCGAAAGACCGGCACGCAAACCCTACGAAAGAAATGGTGATAGCGAAAGGCCAGCTCGTCGTCCATACGAAAGAAGCGGAGATAGTGAAAGACCGGCTCGTAAAACCTATGAGAGATCCTCAGATCGTAAAGGTGGTTACGATCGCAAACCCGCCAAAAAAGATTATCCCGGAAGTAAACCCAGCCCTCCAAGTCCGGATGGCAGCATACGCCTGAACAAATTCCTGTCTAATTCGGGAATATGCTCACGCCGAGAAGCTGATGAATTAATTGTTGCGGGTGCCGTTATGGTTAACGGCGTTGTTGTAACTGAACTGGGAACTAAAATTTTACCAACTGATAAAGTTCAGTACGGTGACGAAAAAGTGCGCAGGGAAAAACTTGTATACCTGCTTCTTAACAAGCCAAAAGGATATATTACCACCACCGACGATCCATTCGACCGTAACACGGTAATGTCGCTTGTTGCTGATGCCGGCAGGGAAAGGATTTATCCTGTTGGCCGTCTCGACCGCAATACCAGTGGTTTGTTGCTTTTTACCAACGATGGGGAGTTAGCTACCAAACTGATGCATCCAAGCCACAAAGTTCGCAAGGTGTATCATGTAGAACTTGATAAACCGCTTACCAAAGCTGATCTCCTGAAAATTGGCGAAGGGGTTGAACTGGAAGATGGAATTACACTGGTAGATGAGATAGCTTATGCTGAAGGAGGAAAAAGCAAAAAGGAAATTGGTATTGAGCTCCATTCAGGCCGTAACCGTATTGTCCGCCGCATATTCGAAGCGCTTGGTTATGAAGTGGTGAAACTCGACCGTATGGTTTTTGCAGGCCTTACCAAGAAAGATCTTCCACGCGGACGCTGGCGTTTCCTTGCTGAAAAGGAAGTTAACTTCCTGAAAATGATAAAATAAGAGGAGTGCGATTGAGATTTAAGTTGATTAAATCTTTCAGGAAACTTACAGTTTTTGTGGAGTGACAAAAATAATTACCTTTGCACTCCAATTTGCCCCGGTGGCGGAATTGGTAGACGCGTCGGTCTCAAAAACCGATGAACTCTGTTCGTGCCGGTTCGATTCCGGCCCGGGGTACGATTAATAAGAAAAACCACTTGTGAGACAATATCTTACAAGTGGTTTTTATTTTTTCATTCATAATTATATTCATTTTGCTGCGAAGAGCTTTTAATACAATGGGATCGTTTGTGTTCAATATACTGTGGCAGAAGGTGGATAATTGATCTCCTTTTCCTGTTTTTAGAAAACAGATAAAATTATTTTCGTGCTTTTACTATCGCATTTCTCCATAAATTTGAAGTGGCCTTAGACTTTATCTTCCGACTTTTATTGAAATCCCTATTGATTTATTCGAAATTCAACTTTATACTTATCCCCATTAAACAACATCCTTAGCTTGAAAAGCTAAAAATATATAAAAGTACCACGTGAAGTCGTGGATAAAATCTATGCAAAAAAATGCGTTGCGAATATTAGGGCTTTAAAATTGGTAATCACGAATTAAAAGAGATTTCGATTCATAATATGACTAGACGTGAATTCACAAGAAAATCTGCATTAATAGCTGCCGGACTTGCAGTTTCAAATTTTGTTCCACGTGAAGGAACGAGGTCCGTTCATAATGATGAATTAAATGTGACTATACCCATGCCAATTCAGATAGTTATTGATGATGTCGGCTGGTGGTCGGGAGAAGACGGCAATAAGCGTCAGGAGCCATACCGAACAGGAATAAGTCGGAATCATGTTCCGGCAGATTACCAGGCGATCGTAGATCTGGGAATAAAATTGGGCGTACGACCACAGGCAGCGACCATTCTCTGTGAATGGGATAGGGAAAATATTTTGCGAAATCTTCCGACAAGCACCTGGATGCGTGAGAAATGGGATAACAGTAAATGGGTGGGTGCCTGGTTGGATGAGGCAGCAGATATCATAAGGAATAACCAAAATCACTTTGAGCTAACATTGCATGGTATAGCTCATGAATACTGGCAAGACGAAAATTTCACCCGGGCAGAATGGGCAGACCGTTCCGGGCAAATGCGCCCCCTGGATCAGGTTGAACTTCACCTTGATTATTTTGAAAAATTGTTGGAGCAAAATCAATTAGGTCCTTTTCCAACTTCTTTTGTCCCCACCGCATTTTTACATGGTTTTGGTTTGACAGGTGCGCATAAAATCAGTATGGCAGGAGTAATAAAGAAACGTGGGATTAATTATATCAATACACCTTTTTATAGTATGTATAATGCCGAAGCTGCTCAGTTTGGAATATTTGGGATTGATTCTGGAGTCATTACCGTTGACCGGGGAGAAGACTTGCTTCATTGGGATGATTTTGGTAAAAAACCTGGCGGAATACTCAGAGGGCCTACTTGCGGATTACATTGGCCAAACCTGCTGCATCCGGACCCGAGTCGTAATTCAGAAATTGTAGATTCGTGGGTGAAACTTCTGAAGCCATATAATGATAAACCTGAAACAATGTTAGCCAGGAATTCTTCATCATTCAGAAATCAGCTTGTACATCATGTTTGTACAAAAGTGCAGAATCGTGGAGATCAAATTGATATTGATTTCCTTGAAACTAATAAAATGAAAGATCAACTCAGTAATAACAAGCTAACCATCAAAATAGAATCCGAAAGAAAGTTAACATTCAGTTCGGATGATTTAAAGATATCTGACTCAATAACATCTCAAGAGAAAGATAATTATTTATACACTTTGGAAATCGATAGAATAAAGGATCTCGAAAAAGCTGTGGTGAAAATTGAGGCATCATAAAATTGAATTAGTCAAATTGCGAATCACGATGTTTTGAATACTTCACTTGGTGCAAATTTAATTGGTTCGACTAAAGTTGCCCCCTGGATTTTAATTGGCGAAGGCGTGCATTTATTATATTAAGTTGGAGGTTAGGTTATGAAAAAAGTATTTAGAATGAATGAATTCAAGTTAATCCTTGGCACGTTGTTGACAGGCATGTTGTGTGTAGTATATGCGGGGAAGGCTCCCGGAAATGACATTGTACTGAAAGGGGCGGATGATAGAACTGTAGCCCCGCTTGTGTTACAGAAACTTAACTATGCGGAGAATCCAGTTGATATTCCGAATCCGGACAGAGGCGTCTATAGAGGCCGATGGCAGAATATATCGCCTAATTCGGTTAATGGGACTAATTCGCCTTTTGGTATTACGCCTGAAGTAGATCACCGGGTTCCGGTTGATGCAAATTCTGTGCTGTATCAGGGAAGACAGGTGCCGCCTGTGGAAGGAGATGATATCGAAGAGACTCAATTTTATAATGGTGTTAATCAAAACGCTAACCCCTACGTTGGCGGAACCGGTGTCTCTGCCCTTCCTTCCATATCATTTATGTGTTTTGACTTGTGTAACTTTTCTTCTAACGCATTCCTCTCGGCGAAGGATGCTTTTGGTTACAAGGATGATGGATTGTTTGCAGACCCGGGCACCGGAGCCACAAGAACAGGAAAAACTCAACCCTTAACTTCGTTTGCGCTTGATTATATAAGAGGCCTGCTTCAGAAGGTGAGAGATGGCAACGGCGTAGCCTTTGTGAAATTTTCATATGACGGCAACGGGTTTAATTATATTGAACCCTTTAAGTATCCCCAACTAAATCTCACCGAAGGACTCATTCATGGCCCGGAACCAGCATATATAACTCCTAATAATCCATCTGCCTTGTGTGATGTACCCGGTCATACGGACAAAGACTGGATAGAATATCATCTTTGGCAGCTTAAACCAATATTCCATGAATTCGAAGACATCATCATGTGTGTTAAAACGGGTATGCTTGGTCCATGGGGCGAACAGCACTCATCACCTATGGCCCTGAGTGCGGATGCTGGTAAAAAGCTTTTAGATGATTATCTGGAAGTTGTTCCGGCTTCGCGTATTCTTTTAACAAATCAGCCCTTATTCATGGCATGGTATAACCTTACGTATGGGACCACTTACACCGCTACTAATATAGACGCCATGCCGATTCCGCCTAAGGGATCGCCGGAGGCGCGTTTTGGATTTTTCGACGATAGTTATGCGGCTAATTATTCTGACAATGGCAGATTTCATGGTCCATATGATCGTTTCAGATTTCTCACCTGGCTTTATAATCGAAACACAATCCTTCAAGTTGAGGGCGGGGTCGGCAATAATGCTTTTGGCAATATGCCGGGCGCTATTATAGAAGCCCTTGAATTCCGGACAACTGCTTTGAATATGAGACACGGTAATTATTCCCGGTGGAGTAATTTTATCTATAATGAAGCAAACGTCACTATACCGGTTACGTTCCCGGCATCAGGCAGAGAGACAGTTCCTCCTTTCTCCGGACCAACAAAAACGGCAATCTTTGACCCGGTATATGACGGCAGAACCGGGCTGGAATATTTCCGCGACAGATTAGGTTACCGTTTAGTGTTGCGTGAGGCTAAGGCAAGTGAATGGGTGAAGCAGAATGGGACCCTTATGTTCGAAGGGAAGATCCAAAATGTCGGCTTTGGTAATGTAGTAAACAAGAAAAAGGTGTCGGTTATTCTGAAAGCCAAAGATGGTTCTGACTCTTACATAGCAGCTACGAACATTGACGCAAGGGATTGGCTGACTGCTGAGAATGGGGACAGCAGGGCTGATAATACCGCTGCATGGCGTGAATTTGAACTTCACAATTAATATGGGCGCAT
Organism: uncultured Bacteroidales bacterium; assembly: GCA_963802185.1. Lineage (GTDB taxonomy): Bacteria > Bacteroidota > Bacteroidia > Bacteroidales > UBA4417 > UBA4417. Next base: position 62,378 of record CAWDHU010000025.1, on the reverse strand, counting down.
TTGGTAATTTGCCCCCTGGTGACTATGATATTTACTTGAAGATCAATGATCCTAAAGAAACCAGTGCTAACAGGCGTTGTATACAGTTTGCGAATTACGATGTTTGGAATACTTCACTTGGTGCAAACTTAATTGGTTCGACGAAAGTTGTCCCCTAGATTTTAATCGGCGAAGGCGAGTATTTATTATATTGAGTTGGAGGTTAGGTTATGAAAAAAGTATTTAGAGTGAATAAAATCAAGTTAATTGTTGGCCTGGTGTTGACAGGATTGTTGTTTGTCGCATGTGCGAATGATAGAAAAGCAACCCCGCTTGTGTCACAGGCGCTTGACTACACGGAGAATCCGGTTGACATTCCGAATCCGGACAGGGGCTTTGAAAGAGGCAATGACGACGCTGCCGGCCTGGGCGCCTTTATCCCTGATAGACCGGGAGGTTCAAACTATTGGGGGTATATGACAATTCCGGCAAGTGCCAATACAATTTTAGGCCAACCCTTTAAGATGGCTTACGAAATGACCCCGCCTATATATTTTGGTCCGGAAGGAGCAGGCCCCGAGTATTGCAACGTCACTGTTGAACCACGTATCGTTCAGTTCTACCTCGTCCTGAATGAATTTTCGTCGAATGCATGGTGCGATGGTTCCCCTGGTAATCCCGATGATCACAGTCAGGTAGGAGTGGATGGACCCATAACATCCTATGGGCTTGATTTCATAAGAAAACAACTTGAATTTATAAGATCCAACACCAACAGTGTCGCTCATATACGTGTTTGTTATGACCCTAAAGGCTGGAACCATTTTGTCTGGACTGAAGATAATCTTAAATATGAAGATGACGGACCCGCATCCACCGATGAAAGATACTATTATAAGGCAGACTACAAAAGACCTGTGTCAGCTGAGAATCGTGCTGCTCACATTGCAAAACCAGGCGCGGGTACATGGAGAGGATCTTCGCCAATATTTAGAATGTGTACCGTGCCCGGGTTTACAGATATGAATTGGGTCCAGTATCATTATCATCAGCTGAAACCAATTTTCAAGGAATACTCAGATATAATTTGGGCATTTGATTCAGGCACATTTGGTCCATGGGGCGAATCCCACTCAAATTATGATGCTGAAGTACCGGGCAATTACAAGATCATTTTAGATGCATTACTGGACGCAGTTCCAGATGGTAAACCGATAATGACGCATATTGGCGGTTTCCTGGATTGGTATAACCGCACATACAATACTACTTATGACTTTGGCACACTGGATGCCTTCCCCACCCCTGTACGCGGTACGCCGGAGGCGCGTTTTGGTATGTTCGACGACTCAAATGGCTGGTCAGCAGACGAATATTCGTATGGCGACGGTGGCTCATTAACCGAAGGGTATCGAATGCTGGCCTATGATCCAATTCTGAAAGGATATAATCCAAAAGGAGTGGATCCGTCACTGACGAGACCTGGAGTATCACCAGTTATCGGATATAATGATAGCGGAACCAACAGGCTTGTAGCCGTTCCGGAAAAGCTAAGTGATGCAAGGTGGCGTGGAGTCTATTTCATTGATTGGGATCGTACCAAGGTTATGAACTTTCTCGGAAAGATGTCTGTCTATGGCGGTGAACAAATTGCTGAAGAACCTGAATCCGGTACCAACGGAGGCTATATTCCCGTCGGCGAACGAAAAGAAAATACTGTGAACGACGTAATTTTGCGTTTTCCTTCCATGTTCTATGAAAGCAGTATTTCCCACTTGACGTATATGTGTATGCAGCAGGGTCCGGGAAGATTTAAGTCGCGGGCAGATTATCCTTATACACGAAAAAGCATTGATGTGGAGATAACTTACCCGTGGAATGGTCAAACCATACAGGTACTCTATGACCCGGTTTATGAAGGCCAAAGTGCATTGGCATATTACCGTGACAGATTGGGCTACCGGTTAGTTCTGCGTGAGGCTAAAGCAAGTGAATTTGTAAAACAGAATGGTACCATTATGTTCCATGGGAAAATCCAAAATGTCGGATGGGGTACTGTTTTTAACAAAAAAGCTGTGAAGGTAATTCTGAAATCCAAATCCAATGGGTCCGTATCCAATGCGGTGCTTACGAACATTGACCCGTATGATTGGAAGCCTGCTGAGGTGGGTCCGAATGGCGCAATGCCTGACTCCAGGTCTACAAATACCGCTGCATGGCATGATTTGAAATTTTCAATTAACATGGACGCGTTTGGTGAGGTGCCTCCCGGGGATTATGATATTTACCTGAAAATCAATGATCCTAAAGAACAAAGCACAAACAAGCGCTCTATACGGTTTGCGAATAAGGGAAATAATTGGAATGCTGACCTTGGTGCTAACTTAATTGGTTCGACTAACATAAAGTAAACGTTATGAACAGAAAAGAATTTTTAAAAACCAGCATGCTCGCAGCCGCCGCCATGGGAGCCGCTCCGGCTCTGATCTCCTGGATTCCCAGACAAATGGTATCTGCTGATCAGCTCCCGCAAAAACTATCCTGGATACCCAAGGGGGGGCACACGATTGCAGAACTAAATGCGCTGGTTGAAGCTTATTATGGTGATCCGGATGATGTTAGTGAGGTTGGGCGCGCCCGTAAGATGCAGGCATTAATAATGGAACTTGCCATCAAGGCGAAGACCCGAAATCCGAACTTTCAGATTGTTCCGCAAGACACTTTGGAATATGCCCATGTAGATGGAAATCCGGATAATTCATATGATTCGAATCTTCTTAACTTGCTCGATGGTTGGGGGATTGAAAATTTCAGCGCCACTGCGGTAACCAGGTTGGCAAACCTAAGTAAGGCTGGCATTAAGGGTACGGCAAACACTAATGGAAGCACTGTAAAAGTTGTTGCTGATAACCAGAAAATTGCTGCCGATAATGATATTCTCTGGCACCCGCGGTTAAGTGCAGAAGTGTATCAGTCACCCGGAATAGGCAATCCAGGTTATATGCCAATATATTCACCTTCCTCCAACAGTTACAATATAATCCATGATCCAATACCTGCCGGTGTAGCACAGACATTAAACAGTAACAATGTTTATAAAATGATGGATGCGAAAAACTATCTATACATGATCAGCACCGGTAAATATACGAATTGGCCCGACTGGGAAGCTCATCCAGCCAGTCGTCTCGATATAACCAACACTGCTGGTTATTTGGTCCCTTTCGCAGGCGGACGATTTAAACCTACCGGCGATGCAGAGGTGGTTGCTAAAGCGATCGCTGAACACGGGACAGAATGGGACTTTTTCTGGGTGGTGAAAGGCTACAATCAAAATGAAGGCAGGAAGGCGTATATTGAGGGACTCGCTGCCTCAGAATGGGATGTTTTTTATATTGACGCAGATTTCGACATGAATTCTCTTACCAGGGAAGAGGTTGAAAAGCTTAAATGGAAACCCCAGGGTGGCAGACGACAGGTTATCGCATATTTAAGTATTGGTACGACAGAATTGTACCGGTGGTTTGTCGATCCGGTAATGGTTAATCCTGGCACAAATTCTTTTCTCCAAGGCGCTGTTGAGAACGGCAAATTTATACCCGCACGTGAGAAATTTTGGGATGTTGGTATCCCAAATTGGATACTATGGCCGGCTTACTCCGGACAATACTCTGATGAATCCACACCGCTTTGGTGGCATCCTCAGTGGCGTGATATTATCGTAAGAGGCGGCAGCCCGTATAAAAATCCCAAGTATAAACATTCTCAGTTTCCGGATGGAAGATCCTCAATAGACAGGTTGGTCGACGTTGGTTTTGACGGTGTATATTTAGATAACGTAAGCAGAGCTACTTCGTCCCGAGCTAAATGGACTGCCTTACAGGCCTACAATAATGCAAATCCAAGGTGGTATTTAGAACCTTAGATAAGGTGTATTTCGAACAAAAGCCTGAATAGCATTTTTCATTAATATTAACCCATATGAAAATCAATATTATATTTCTAGTTTTTTGTTTGGTTGTCAGCGCTGTAAACGCTCAGGACAATCTTGTGCCACAGAATATTAACACTACGGAGTTTGTCGGTGACATTCCGAATCCGGATAGAGGTTTTTATACTCCGGGCTCTGGAGGTATTGTTCCGAGTTCCGGTGGAACACAAGGAACTGGATCACGCGCCGGACTCACCCGTATTTCAGGCACTAACACCAATGTAGAGGTCCGCATTAGTGAAGTGTACTTCAACTTGAGAAATTTTTCGCGGTATGCCCGAGTCGAGGGCGTAACTGAAAACGGTCCCATATCGAACGACGGCCTTGCTTACTACAGAAGAACAATGGATTCGATAAGAGCTCGGGATGGTGTTGTCTTGATGCTACATAGTTATGACAATCATTCCTGGGATGTACCAACGGACGAACTCGCATTCAGTCCTGAACCATATGGCCAGTGTACTGTACCCGGTTTTGAACACTTAAATTGGGTACAATATCATATAAAGCAGCTGGAACCAATTTGGCGTGAAAATGAAGACATCATATTTGCATTTAAAGGGGGCTTCTTCGGACCGTGGGGTGAAATGCACTCATCAGACTATGGTAAAAGCACAGAAGCATACGCCTGGCTTATGCAAGCACTGCTGGACGCAGTCCCCACTTCGCGTAAGCTCGCCGTCCATGGGGGAGCATACATATCGTGGTATAACGCCATACACAATACCCCTTTTACTTTTGCCAATATGGGATTTTTACCCATACCTCTACGGGACACGCCAGAGTCGCGTTTCGGTTTGCTGAACGACAGTTACGCGAACGGTTTATCACACATGAACGGCTTGTACAGTGACATGGACTCCTTTTCCGAAGGGGCTCAAATACTTGGAACTAAATATGATTTTGATCGGGACAAAGTTTTAAACTGGATCCGTGGTCAGAATGGTCCTGTTGGCGGTGAGACGAATGAGATGAGCTCCCGTCCTTATGACTCTCCTCCTTCCATTTTTTATGAAGCTTCTATTATGGGAACAACGCACCTGAATACAGACTGGTACGGAGTCAATCTTAAACGTTGGGAGAATTTCAAGTATACTGAAGCTAACGTCACTGCACCGATTTTTTATCCGCACAATGGCAAAACCGTAAGTGTAATCTTTGATCCGGTATACGAAGGCAGAAACGGACTGGAATATATGCGCGACAGAATGGGCTACCGGTTGGTGCTGCGTGAGGCCCGGGCAAGTGACACCGTTACGATGGGCAATGACCTGCACTTCAGAGGGAAAATACAAAACGTCGGTTTTGGAAACATTTTTAACAAGAAGAATGTATACGTATTATTGGAAAACAGATCGACCGGTGAGGTTTACAAGGCGCTAACAAACCTTGATGCGCGAGATTGGCTGAAAGACCAGGGTATTCCTATGAACAACAGGCCCGACAATACAGATTCCTACCGCGATTTAAATTTCTCAGTCAACTTAGGCGAGTTTCACAAAGCTGTGCCGCCGGGTGATTACAAGATTTACATGAAGATTAGTGATCCTAAGGCAAAACAGGAAAACCTTCGTAATGTCCGTTTTGCAAACAACGACAGTTCTGATGGTTCTATGTGGAATGCAGTGCTTGGCGCCAACCGGATTGGTTCGACAACTGTTAGAGCAGATAGTGACAACTCCTTTGTTGCACAATACCAAGTCGGCGATACAGGCCCTGGTGGTGGCAAAATAGTCTATGTGAATCCTTTTGGCTTTGACATCCTGACCGATCCACAAAATCCAACTTTAGCACGAGTTGCCCACTACATTGAAATAGGCTCCGAAGATATTGCAGGAGGAGTACCTGTTACCTGGGCCTCAAGAGACAGTATCTTTGCCGTTAGGAATGGCATAGCTACCTATCCCCAGTTTGGTGCAGGATTGTATAACACCGACTTTATCCTTCGGACTACTGACTCCATTGTTAATCCAGGTGATCCAGACGCACCAGCCGCAAAAGCCTGCGATGAATACGTTAAAAATGGCTTGAGCGACTGGTACCTCCCAACCCAGGATGAACTTATGGAGATTAGAGCCTACGTATTAAATAATCCCAACGATCCGGTTACTAAGGATATGCTTGGAAAATTATACTGGACATCAACAGACACGATTAGAGCATGGCCAGTTTGTATCGAGATTGATGCGAATGCTTATTGGCGAAATACCGGTCGTAAATTTGACGCTACCTATATGTATTACGTTCGGCCGGTTCGGGCTTTTTAATTCCAAAATCCATAAAAGATTATTGAATTTAAAACGGATATTAAGTGATATGGAATACAGCACCGCTCCTACAGCACCCATAAAGAAAAATCCAAAAATGAAAAAGTTATTATCTTTCCCCCTAATTTTAAAAATAATTCATTTGAAAAGTAAAATTTTTTTTGTCGCTGTCGCTGTAAGCGCTTGTTTTTTGTTTGGTTTCCAGCAGCAGTCTCCGCTTGTGTTACAGCCCCTTAACTATATGGAGAATCCTGTTGATATTCCGAATCCTGACAGGGGCTTTTACAGACCCGAAGGTTATGTAATTCCAGTCGACATTGGAACTCCAGGTTTTCCTGACTTAGCGACCATTATAAGTGGAACCACGGTCTCTGTTAATGCTCGCATCGTTTATATGGAATTTGACCTGAAAAACTTTTCGTCGAATGCCCCTCTCAATGGAAAACCCATAGGACCCTGGAGTGCTAAAGGTGATGTTCCGCCAGATTATGGAACAACTCAACCTTTAACACCCGCTGCCCTTGATTATGTAAGGACAGCGCTTCAAAGAGTAAGAGAAAGCGAAGCTGTTGCCATTGTGAAATTTAATTATGACGGACAGGGCAATACGTATGTTGATAATAAAAGTTATGACCAGCTCATTCATGATTGCGAACCAGGGGCACCAAAAGGTCGGGTTTGGTACGAAACCGGAGTTATTAATAAATCTGATTTGTGTGGTATACCCGGTCATGAGGACAAAAACTGGGTACAATATCATCTTTGGCAGCTTGGAAATGTTTTCAGCGAATTCGAAGATTGTATAATGGCTGTTAAAGGGGGAATCTTTGGCCCATGGGGCGAAATGCACTCGTCATCTTATGCCAGAACCCGGGAGGGTTATCACTGGCTTTTGAAAGCGTTGCTGGGTTATGTTCCCGCTTCACGTTCAATTTTAGTACATGCGGGCGGAGTTATGGCATGGCATAACATTGAATATGGTACCGATTATAACTTTACTAATTTAATGCCGGCCCCGGCACGCGGAACACCGGAGCAACGTTTCGGTATGTTCAACGATAGTTATTCAGCGGGTTCAAGAAGTAAATTTTATGATGACAATGGATCACTTTCCGAAGGGTATCGACTAATAGGAACCGGGGATCAAAATGATTTTGATCGTAACGCTGCTTTAAGCTGGATCAGAAATCAAAATAACTTCTACGGCGGTGAATCTGTTGGACCCGGTTCTGACGAAAATATCTATCCCAGGTTTCCAAACGTTCTTTATGAAGCCGCGTATGCTCAAACGACTCATTTGAATACAAGTTGGAACCGACTCACTTATAAACTTTGGGGTGATTTTGTTTATAATAAAGAAAATGTCACTGCACCGTTTACGCCTCCACACGATGGAGTAACCCGAACGGCAATCTTTGACCCGGTATATGACGGCAGAAACGGAATGGAATATATGCGTGACAGACTGGGCTACCGGTTAGTGTTGCGCAAGGCTAATGCAAGTAAATGGGTAGAGCAAAATGGTACGTTGAGGTTCGAAGGGAAGATCCAAAACGTCGGCTTTGGTAATATAGTAAACAAGAAAAATGTCTCGGTAATTCTGAAAGCCAAAGATGGTTTTAACACTTACACGGCACTTACGAACCTTGACGCAAGGGATTGGCGGCCTGATCCGGACAGCAGGGCAGGCAATACCGCTGCATGGCGTGATTTGAACTTCTCTATTAATATGGGCGAATTTGGTAAGGTGCCTCCTGGTGACTTTGATATTTACCTGAAGATCAATGATCCTAAAGAAACTAGTACTAACAGGCGTTCTATACAGTTTGCGAATCACGATATCTGGAATACTTCCCTGGGTGCAAACTTAATTGGTTCGACTACCGTTGCCCCCTAGATTTACATCGGCAAAGCCTTAACCAAAAGAGCGTAGTCAGCAACAGTGCTAATCCCACTACTGTAGGTATTGGGCACAAATTTCCTTATTTAATAAATCGGTAAGCTGGTAAAAGCAAGCTGCTTTGTTCTTAACAATTATTGAGTGTAAGTGGCTTGTGAAAATCTTCAGCCTAATTTTAACATCTGTTTCTAATTAACTACCCCGAAGCTGAGCTATCGAGGTATTACCTTAAAACTATTTCTCTCGCAGCAAAGCCGCGGGGAATTAACCCCAAAGAGATTAGAATTTATTACAAAAATAACGGAATCACTTTTCAAATACATGATTAAAAGACAGTATATTTGGGATAGAGCAATATGCGTGTAAATTATCCGGCAAGAAATCCTTTTTATTTACTTTTGTGTAAAACAGGAAGTAAGTGTTTTATATTCAACTACTCCACCCCAGATCAGAAAATTTCATGAACGTTGAAAAACATAATTGACAATAGTATGAATCCAAATACAATCAGAGAATTTGCCTCTTCATTTCAGAAAAGCAGGATTTTATTAAGCGGTTTTGAACTTGATTTATTTACCCATTTGGACAAATCGGGTACTACTGCCGATCAAATGGCGAACACATTGCATCTGGATAAACACGCTTGCGAACGTTTGCTGAATGCTTTGGTTTCATTAGGTTTCCTTGCAAAACAAAACCAATTGTTCTTTAACACTCCCGAAAGTTTTACGTTTCTGTCAAAAAAAAGTCCGGAATATTTAGGTGGCCTGATGCATTCAAACCATCTCTGGAATACCTGGAGCAATCTTACTCAGGTTGTAAAAACCGGTAATGCTTCCCATCGTGCCGAAATTAATGAAAGAGGAGATGAATGGCTTTTTTCTTTTATAAATGCCATGCACGACAGGGCTAAAAAACAAGCTCCGCAACAATTGGCAACTATTGATTTGTCAGGAATACAATCTGTTCTGGATATTGGTGGTGGTTCAGGAGCTTTTTCCATGGAGTTTATCACAAGAAAACCTTCTATTCAAGCCACTGTTTTTGACCTGCCTAATGTCGTACCCATAACACAACAATTTATTGACAAAGAAGGTTTTGCTTCAAAAATCAAAACATATACCGGCGATTACACCACTGATAATTTACCCAAAGGATTCGACCTGGTGTTTCTATCAGCCATTATCCATAGCAATTCGCTGGAGACAAACCGTGATTTAATAAAGAAATGTTATAGTGCTTTAAACAAAAACGGCAAAATTATTATCCAGGACTGGATCATGAATAACGAACGGACACAACCCACATCCGGAGCTGTATTTGCAATAAATATGCTGGTAGGAACCGAAGCCGGAGATTGCTTTACAGAGCAGGAAGTTACAGAGATGCTTTCAACCGCAGGCTTTGTAACTATTTCACGGGTAGAATTTGAATCAGGGTTGAGCCAAATGATTGCTCATAAAGTTTAGCGTCTGGATAAATTCCCTCTATTGTGCTCTGTAATCATATTCTGGCAATATACAGTGGTGAAGGATGATCAGGCGATGTGCCAGTGGCAGGAAATAATGAATTATTTCCTGCCACTGGCCTTTAATATTAATGTCTTATTTGATTAACGGACTATTGCCTAATGATTGAAGTTTTTCAGCTTAAATAGTTCTTTTTTATCGCCTCTTTTATCTGCCACCAGCCGGGCAGTTCTCATGTAAAAACTTCGAGCTGATAGTTTCCAGATGTTCACGTGTGCCTTCGCCCTCATATATTCCATGCGAACGCATAGGATATGCCATCATCTGGAAGGGTTTGTTATACCGGATCAGTTCGTTAATAAGCTTTTCGGCATTGGCATAATGAACATTGTCGTCGCCTGTGCCATGAATATAAAGTAAGTTGCCCTTAAGGTTTTTCGCGTATGTATAAGGTGAACCGGCTATAAAATCAGCGCGGGTTTCCTGTGGTATGCCCATATACCGTTCCTGGTACGTATTGTCATAAGCAAGCTGGTTGCCTACAGCAGCAACAGAAATACCTGTTTTGAAAATTTCAGGATACTGAAACATAAGATTCAGGGTTGATGAGCCTCCGCCACTCCAACCGGTTACAGCCACACGACTTGTATCGCAATACGGCCATTTGAGTACTTCTTTTGCCCCCATGGCCAGGTCGCGGATATTTACAATTCCGATCTTGCGATAGATGGATTTGCGCCATTCGCGGCCTCGTGGCGATGGTGTTCCACGGTTATCAACGGAGACAAAAAGGTATCCCTGGTCCGGAATATCATCACCAAACTGGGAGTTCCTGCCAACCCCGAACTGATCCATAACCGTTGATGACCATGGCTCGCCATATACGTAGAAGAACACAGGGTATTTTTTTGATGGGTCGAAATCTTTAGGTTTTGCAATCCATCCATCAAGGGTAATGTTGTCTTCGGTCGTCACTTTAAAGAATTCAATCTGTTTTCCAAACGGATCCTCTCTGAGTGTCTTTTCGATGGATTTAGTATCATCGAGAGGTTTCATATCCTTCAGGCTTATCCATTCCGATGCCGGCATATACAGGTGACTCGAAAAGCTATGCCTCGCCCATTTGCCATTGGGTGATATCACATAATTATGGGTTCCGGCTAAATCAGCAGGAGTAAGGCGTACTGCATTTCCAGAGCCATCCAGTTTAGTGCTGTACAGGTATCGTTGGGTATAATTGTCGGGTGAAGCCGCAAAATATAAAGTATTGGTCGCTTCATCAATAAGGTATAGCCTGATCACATCAAAATCGCCTTTTGTAATAAGTGTTTCCTTGCCATCCATTCCTATCCGGTACAAATGCCGCCAACCGTCCTTTTCGCTGGCCCATAAAAAAGCTTTCCCTTTTTCTATCCAATCCCATCCCACATTATCGCCGCCGTTCCACGAAGCTTTAATATCGATCCATGCAGCATCGCTCTCAGACCATAACGGTTTGCAAACTGCTGTTTTCGAATCGGCAAGTATAATAGTAGTTTTGTTTTGCTTGCGGTTTAGCTGCTGGATGATCAATCCTTTGTTATCGACCCATTCCATCCTAACCAGGTAATTCTGGCGAGGATCTCCTTCAATTTTCATCCATTTTGTTTTGGCAGTGGCAAAGTCAACCACCCCGATTTTGGCAGGTGATGGGTCCTCCCCCGCTTTCGGATATTCAACCGGAACAGTAAATGAGTAGGTTGAATCGGTAGTGTTAAGCATCAGGTAATTCCTCACCTGTGATGCATCGATATTCCAGAAAGCAATATTTTTCCCGTCAGGACTCCAGCGAAAACCATCCTTACACATAAGTTCCTCGGCATACACCCAGTCGAAAGTGCCGTTGATGCTACGGTCGCGGTTATCGAACGTAAGTTGTTTGATCTTACCGTTAAGCAGATTTTCCGCATACAGGTTATACACTACCTTGTTTTTTGATTTATCCTGGTATACATAAGCTACATTAGATGCATCAGGCGAAAATTTGGCATACATCAGTCCATCCTGGCGAAGGCCTTTACCCATTTGCTTCAATGTTCCCGTTTTGGGGATATACAACCAGACCTCTCCAGTGGTTTTATGATACAGCGTTTCAGTATTTACAAAAAGCAAGGCTTTGTCTTCGTTTGCCGACCATTGAAAAGAACTGATTTGCCTGGGGTGAATGCTGTCTTTTGGGAAAAGTTTTTCAGCATCAATCAGGGTTGTTTTGTTCATTGACGGCAATTCTACTTTCACGATTTTGCCTTTTTCGAGAGTGGTATAACTATTTCCGTCTGCTGTCCAAAGCATAATACCGCCACCCATGTATTGGGAAAATGCAAGGCTTGAAAAAGCAAGTATTGCCAGGACTAAAAAAAATCTTTTGTTCATACTATTTATGGTTTTTAAAATCAGGGCGCAAGATAGCAATTATCAGTTTTCGAATATGATTATTCCGGATATAAAAAAAATGGCCGTCAGGAAAGGACAGCCATAGTAGACTTTTATATCATTTAACAACCCGCTATTTAACAAACTGCTCAGCATAATATTTAGCCGTCAGCTTTTCACCGGTGGCTTTTTCAATCATTTCGTTCCAGCTAAAGCGGGCACCTGGGCTGAATACGCTTTTCTTTAAAATAATCACCGACTTGCTTTTTGCCAAAGTAGCTTTGTCCGAAATTCGTCGATTTGAGCACAGTGGCCGAAATAAAATGATTGAATTGTGAAGCGAGTAATTCACCCAGAAGGTAATTGTGATAATAGCAGGGTGATGTAGCAATATGTATTTTGCTGGCCCAATCGGGTTGATGGCGGTTGGCCGGGCGCCTGATCATCTGGTATTTTTCAACCAGATCCCACCACAGCGTATTCAGATCCTGGTCAGGGTTTGCATACAATGCTTTCTCGAAACGATACATCACCTGCGCCCAGCGACTGAAAGTAAGCTGTTCGAGCCTCAGCACTTTAAAGCTTTCATCTGAAACTTTAGCGGCATCAATTGTATCGGTAAGTTTCATATCAACCAGGAACTGAGCATTGGACGACATGCGGCCAAAAAACATAGCAATGGCTTCGGTAGTAAAAATATGAGCCGGGTTGCGAAGCGTGAAAGGCAGTTGCTGATTAATGTATTTATCGTAGTTGGCATGGCCGAATTCGTGTAGCATAGTGCCCATCCAGTTCTGGTTGGGTTTTATGTTGCAAAGCACGCGTACATCACCTTGGTTATCAATATCAATACAATAGGCATGCTGGTTTTTACCGGGCTTCTCGTACAGGTCACTTTTTGCAATCATATCGGTGATATCAAGACCGATGCTGGAAAAATAACCGGTAGTCAGCGTTTCGATATTCCGGTCATTATAATATTTGTCGAGGTCGATACTGTAAATTGCCGGCGGCTCCTGGAAAAAACGGTTCTGGTAATGCCATGGCATCAATTCTTTCACTTTAACATTGTCGCGTTTTGACAGGTGTGTGTCGATTTCATTTTTCAGGACGACAAATGAATCACGGGTCAGGTTGTCGAGTTCATCAAACAATGCGCTGATTTCTCCCGGATCCTGCTCGCTGAGCCTGAGGCTCATTTCGTGATAATTGTTGAAGCCAAGTTCTTTGGCAATTTCGTTACGTTTTCTAACCAGTTTTATAATATCCTTGGCCACAACCGGGCCTATTGCTTTGTGACCTTCCCAAACCTGTTGCAACTCAGTGGAACTGGTGGAAGTTTTCAAAATATCTTCAACCTCGTTGTCGCTCAGTTTTTTGCCATTTACATCCACACGAAAATTCGAATACTTTTGTTCAATTTCGGTCTGCATCGAAATAACACTGTTCAGCAATTCGGTATCCACCTGGTTACCCAAATAAGCAAGATACATTAAATCAAGCTGGCGTTTTAAAAGCTCGTCAGTAATTGTATTGGATTCTTTGATTCGTTTGAGAACAGCAAAATGCTCTTTGTTCGCGAAAACCTTTGTGAGTTCAATGTTAAGTTCTTCCGATTTTTTCCAATCCTCTTCTTTCCCGCTGATGGAAGCATTCCAGTAAGCTAATGAAGATTCTTGGGTAAGTGGATGAACCACTGGAATCAAATTTTTTAATAAAAGAAAGCAGTTCTTTTTGCATATTAAATTTCAGGTTATTTAAGAATGGTTCAAATGGCTGCGCCGTTCAGAGTTTAAAAGGGTAACTGGTTGATGGTTACTGATTGATGGGTTCAAATATTAAAAAGCTACTTGTTCTGGAAACTATTTTCCATTAACTATTTTCTATTTTCTCAAAGTCCTGCGGCAGCAACATCCGAAATCCGAAATTATTTTTACTCCAACTCCCACGCAGACCCTTCTTTCGTATCCTTGATAATAACTCCAGCTTGTGCCAGTGCATCACGAAGCCGGTCGCTTTGAGCCCAGTCCTTATTGGTGCGAGCTTCGCGGCGCAGATCGAGGATAATGTTTATCAGGTTGCTGATTACCTGGTTCCCGGCTTGCGGATCATTCTCAGGCAACAGTCCCAGAATATCGAAAACAAACGTGTGCATCATGCTTCGCAGCAGGCTTATGTCTTCGGAAGTGAAACTCTCTTTTTTGTCGTTAACTGAATTGATAATGCGGGCTGTATCGAAAAGGTGTGCAATCAGTATAGGGCTGTTGAAGTCGTCATTGATAGCATCATAACATTTGGCCTGAATCGCGGCTACATCAACCGTTGATTTAGTTGCTGGAACCAGTTTTTCGATGGTGGCAATACTTTTCATCAGCCGCAGGAATCCTTTTTCTGATGCCTGCAAAGCCTCGTTACTAAAATCGAGCGGGCTGCGATAATGTGCCTGGAGAATAAAGAAGCGAACGGTCATCGGGCTGTAGGCTTGCTCCAGCGATGGATGTTGCCCGGCAAAGAAATCATCAAGCTGTATAAAATTGCCCAGTGATTTACCCATCTTCTGACCGTTGATAGTGATCATGTTGTTGTGCAGCCAGTATTTGGCCGGGGTTTTATGGTTGCAAACGGTGCTTTGTGCAATTTCACTTTCATGATGCGGAAAAAGCAGGTCCATACCTCCGCCATGAATATCGAACTGCTCGCCAAGGTATTTGGTGCTCATGGCTGAGCATTCGAGGTGCCAGCCGGGGAATCCATCGCTCCATTCAGATGGCCAGCGCATAATATGTTCGGGCTGTGCCTTTTTCCACAATGCAAAATCAAAACTATTGCGTTTTTCGTCCTGTCCTTCTAGTTCACGGGTATTAGATAAAAGATCCTCGACCACACGTCCTGAAAGTATTCCGTAATTATGGGTCTGGTTGTATTTTTCCACGTCAAAATAAACCGATCCTTTGCTTTCGTAACCCATACCTGCATTCAGAATGGTTTTTACCATAGCTATCTGTTCAATCATATGCCCGGATGCGCGTGGCTCAATACTGGGCTTCAGCACATTAAGCTTATCCATGGCTGCATGGTAGCGATCGGTAAAATACTGCACCACTTCCATGGGCTCAAGCTGCTCGAGGCGTGCTTTTTTAGCAATTTTATCTTCGCCTTCGTCGGCATCATTTTCGAGGTGGCCAACATCGGTAATATTGCGTACATAACGTACTTTATATCCCAGGTGACGGAGATAGCGAAACACCAGGTCGAATGAAATGGCAGGGCGTGCGTGACCAAGGTGTGCATCACCATAAACGGTTGGCCCGCAAACATACATGCCTACGTGGGGAGTGCTGATCGGGACAAAAAGCTCTTTTTGGCGTGATAAAGTGTTGTAAACGAATAAGTTGTTTTCCATGCTGAAATCTTAAGCAAGGTGCAAAGGTAAGGAAATTAAGAGATTGAAAATTATGACTATATGACTTACAAAGCGTAAATAGATATTTCCCTATTTGGCTTAATAAGTTACCGAATAAAGTCTGAGATGCTATAAATGTATATTTTTGTCATTAATCTCAAGTGTCCTGTCAGAGTTAACCTTCCGAAAAATCCAATCAGGGTTACCGCTTAATTTAAATACGCAGAAATATTTTATAAAACAGAAGATGAAGTCAGGTTTACACAAATTATGTTGCATGATGGTGGTATTCCTGATTTTTTCAGTATACTATTCTATGGCCCAGGTTGAATCTAAAGATATAAAAGACATCTTTAATCAATTTAAAAAAAATCCGGGCAGCTATGCCAGGAAGGAAATTTCAGTCGGTAAAATCAGTTATACCCTGTTGCCTTATGTGGGATATGCTCCTGCCAATGGATTTGTATTAGGCGGAGCTATGAGTATAGCTCATTTATTTGGCGAGCCGCCTACCAGTTTATCCTCAGGATTGATAACCTGTGAAGTCACATCAAAAAAGCAATTTATCACCAACGCCCGAACTAAAATTTATTTCAGGGATAACAAATGGTTTCTACAGGGCGATTGGCGTTTACTTATTTTTTCACAAACCACCTATGGATTGGGGATACAAAGTCCGGACGATCCGAAACCTCAATTTCACATTAACAACCTGGAGGAAACCACAGGTACATGGGGTGATCCGATGCGTTACAATCAAATCCGTTTCTACGAAGAGGCTTCGCGGGAACTTGGCAATTCAAGCTTTTATGCTGGACTGGGTGTTGTTATTAATCATCTTTTTAATATTAACGATGAGCGACTGGATACCATACCTGACAGCCCGGATTTTTACATTACAAACCATTATAAATATTCGAGGAAAAACAATTTCAATCCCTTGCATTATGGTAATTATGGATTAAAATTTTCGGTTTTAACCGATACCCGCGACAATATTGCCAATTGTTACAAAGGCTATTTCGCATCTGCATCCATGATTTTCAATGCTAAGCTCAGCGACAATTCGCAGCAAAGCACGCAGTTGCTTTATGAGGCCATGTATTACCTTGGACTCAGTTCCCGCAATCCAAGTCATATCCTGGCATTCTGGAGCTGGGGTTCGTTCAAAATGCAGGGTACGATTCCATATCTTGTTCTTCCTTCGATAGGATGGGATACCTTTAACCGCTCAGGGAGAGCTTTTATACAGGGCCGCTACAGGGGTCTGAATATGATGTATAATGAAGCTGAATACCGTTTCCCGGTTTCAAAAAACGGACTTTTCGGTGGTGTGCTTTTTGTAAATGCCGCCAATGTAAGCGACTATTACCAGGCATTATTCGAAAAAGTTGCTGTTGGAGTTGGTGCAGGAATCAGGATAAAGTTCGACAAACTCTCACGTACAAATCTTGGTGTTGATTACGGGATCGGCTCCGACCGTTCGAGCGGTATCTATTTTAACCTGCAGGAAACTTTTTAATGTCTAAATCTCACCAAAGTCCTACTCTCTTAAATAATAAAGCTTTCTTTCTACTTGCTGGTTCAGAAGGTTAATAACTTTTAAACGAAGCACTTCCCCGTGAATTGATATTTTAACTATATTTGTTGATAGCTTTTCTGTTAATTCTGAGACTGGTTCAACCGTATTAAGCTACAAAAGGATTCCTTTTCACTGTAAAACACTAAAATACAATATTTAAGAGCTCATCCCGTTTTCGTAAAGAAATCATTTATTCTCACTTCGTAAAGCTTTATAACGCAATAATATTTTAAAAATGGATAAAAAACGACTCCTGGACTTGTCAAAAGCTGATCTGCTCGAAAACCACGTGTGGGAATATTGGATGGCTGATAATATTGAATATGTGAGCGCTTCGGATAAAACGGAAGTTAACGAAGGCAGTAATACTACTCACATAGTACTTACAGAATTTTATTTCAATAACAAGACTAAACACATAGGCTTTTGTTCACCACATGATTCAGGTGAGCTTGACTATATTCAGCCTGTAGTATTTTTTGACAAGGGTCAGGTTGAGTTTTATAAGGAAACCGACTGGACCGAAAGTGAAAAGAACAAGGCTTTATTAAAACTTGGGCTTAACTGGGATGATGTATTCCCTGTATTGTTTAAGTCGCGTGTAAAATGCGACAGGAAGATTCTCGCCGGAGTTCTTAAAAATTTCAATGAGGCTGAATAATTTCTCTTTCTAAATATTTTACTTCTTGCCTTTCATTTAATCAGGATAACGGTGTTAAGTCACTCCCGAACTAAGAACCCGTCAATTGGTTATTAGAATAAAAGTATTCCTGTGAATTCCTTCTCCATACGCTCTATTCATAATCCTGTTTGGTTTTATCAGCTGGTTTAACCGCACTTTAATCCTTGCAGTTCAACCTTTTTGTGTTGACTAAATTTGCCTTTTGGCTTACCTTTGTGTTAACCGGAAGCTCGTGTGCAATGAATCTGAAAAGTATCTCTAACTTTTGTCCGGGAAATATAATTCCAACCCTATGACGATTACAGATATTACACCGGAAAACGAGCCGTTCTTTTTCTGCTGTCTGGAAGACTGGTCAGAAGAAATGAAAGAAGCGGGCGATTACAAGCAGAAGTGGTACGAATTTATGAAGGACAAAGGAATAAGAGTAAAATTTGCCCTGGATGATAATAACATTATTGGTGGAATGATTCAGTATGTACCGGTTGAACATTCGATGTTTGAAGGCAGAAGCCTGTATGTTGTGCTTTGCATTTGGGTACATGGATACAAACAAGGCCGCGGCGATTACCGGAAAAGAGGAATGGGAAGGGCTTTATTGAAAGCCGCCGAAGAAGACTGCCGGCAAATGGGCACAAACGGCCTTGTAACCTGGGGACTTATTATACCCGTTTTTATGCGGGCTTCCTGGTTTAAACGGCAGGGATTTAAAGTAATTGACAAAAACGGGTTTTTGAGATTATTGTGGAAACCGTTTAATGAAAATGCTGTTCCACCACAATTCATTAAACCCAAAAAACTTCCAGGGAAAGGAACCGAAAAAGTGAATGTGACTCTGTTCCGAAATGGATGGTGTCCGGCCCAGAGTATTGCCTGCGAGCGAGCAATGAGGGTTGCTGCTGAGTTCCCGGGGAAAGTCAATATACAGGAATACGACGCTAAAAACAGGGAAACTGTAGCAGAATGGGGAATACACGAAGGATTGTATATTGATGGCAAAGAAGTCAGAACAGGTCCGCCTCCATCCTACCTGAAAATCAGGGGGAAAATTGCGGGAAGAGTTAAAAAGTTGGATAGCCGGAACACTGCCTAATAAAAATGCAGTGCTCTATTCGGACATTAATAAAAAACCTAAGTTTGTATCGGGCTGAAGAGTAATATCAGACGCTTATTGATTTATATCCGTTTCCATTTAAAAGGCCAATGTTGTATTAAACAAACCAGGGTGATAAAACCGAATCTTTCGAAAGAAGAGATGAGTTCTCTTTTCAGTTTCGCACTAAAGGATAAATCTATTATTGGCATAGACGACACTGCCGTTATATTTTATAATCTCAGTTCTGTTGAAGAGAGAATTAACGGTATTAAGAATACATTCCCACAATCAACATTACACGCCATAGCCGTAAAAGCTAATCCGCTGACAAAAATCCTTTCCAAAATAAAATCCACTGGTGTTGGCGCAGAAGTAGCCAGTTTGCCTGAACTTCACCTGGCCGAAATGGCCGGATTTGCCCCTGAAACCATCGTGTTTGATTCTCCCTGCAAAACCAAAGCTGAAATCGAATATGCCTTAAAGGCAGGAGTTTACCTGAATGCGGATTCATTCGATGAACTTGACCGCATAGCAGAAATTCTGCTCTCAGTAAATTCAAAAAGCTCGATCGGGGTACGGATTAACCCCCAGGTTGGACAGGGAAGCATAAACTCGACCAGTGTAGCTGATACAATTTCTAAATTCGGGATTCCGGTTAACGGGAACAGGCAAAAAATAATTTCGTATTTCCTGAAGTACGATTGGCTCAGAGGCATACATGTGCATATAGGTTCACAGGGCTGCCCGGTTCCTCTGGTCGTAGAGGGAATCAGGAAAGTACTGGACCTGGCGATTGAAGTTAATGAAAATTTCGAACTGAATTCGAAGCCAGGCCGCATCGAAAACTTTGATATCGGGGGCGGGCTTCCGGTTTCGTATCATCCAGGTATTGATCCTGTTACAATAGAACAATACGTGGCATTGCTAAACAACGCCTGTCCCGAACTTTTTAGTGGTGTATTCAGACTGATAACTGAATTGGGCCGCTACATTTATGCTACAACCGGATGGGTTGCTTCTAGAGTTGAGTATGTGAAACGGGAACCAGCCTACAATATCATCATGACTCATGTAGGAGCCGACTTGTTTCTGCGTAAAAGTTATAATCCCGGTGACTGGCATCATCACATTACGGTTGTTGATCAACATGGTAACATTAAAACCGGAACCGACAGGAATAAATACACGGTAGCCGGGCCACTCTGCTTTGGCGGCGATATTATTGGCCGGGACCTGGAATTACCGGTAGTTTTAGCTGGCGACTATATCCTGATACACGATGCCGGGGCCTATACCCTAAGCATGTGGTCGCGCTACAACAGCAGGCAAATGCCGAAAGTGGTCGGTTATTCTGACGAAAGTGAAACCTTTGAGCTTTTAATGGAAAGAGAATCGAAAGAGGATTTGTATGAATTTTGGTCATAACCGGGAATTCAGGTGTTAAAGTTAGTTGCTGGAATTCATGCCTTTTTAACCGGTCTGGAATTGTTTTTATATGAAACTGTATCTAAAATATACTTTACATCCTAAACATGATTTGACTTCCCCTGTCAGTCTTTTCTTTTTAAATAAAGCAGGAAAGATCAGGCTATTGAATTCATTTCGAACGATTTGCCTCCGAAAAATATCTATCAGCCTGTTTTTGGTTGCTCTACTGAATCATACTAAAATTCGACCGGATTCTCTTTTCGGCGTATAATATACAAACACATTATTCCTGATGCACCAATCCACTGTAAAAGAATTAATTGTTTTAAGCAGGCAGAATGATTCCCAGGCATTCAGGAAACTGGTTGAGGCTCATCAGGCAATGGTTTATACACTGGCATTCAGGTTGCTGTGCAACGACGACGATGCCAAAGACATTGTACAGGAAACCTTTATCAAAGTGTGGAAGAACCTGGAACGCTTTAAACCCGAACTCAAATTTTCGACCTGGCTTTACACAATTGCAGCGAACCAATGCTATGATAAACTTAGAAAAGCAAAGCATAATTATACCCTGAGGTTAGATGATACAAACGTGATAAGTGAGTTTATTTCGAACGAAAACATAGAGAAAACAATAATAAATGAGGAACTGTCGCAAATCATATTATCACTAACCGGCAATTTAACGCCGAAGCAAAAACTGGTTTTTACCTTGCGCGACCTCGAAGGACTTGAAATAGAAGAAATAATATCCATCACCGGGTTATCGGCTGAAAAAATTAAAAGTAACCTGTACTTAGCCCGGCAGTTTATCCGCAAAAAGATTGAGAACATTTAACAGCAATTTGAAACCATGACAACTGATAATACAAAATACAACACCCTGGTTAACAGACTCAGGGAAGTGAAACCGGTTCCTTCTGATGCCGACCTGCTGACTCATGATATAATGCAGGCCATAAGCCGTCAAAATAATAACATCCCACAACAAATTCTTATATGGATGCGTCCGATAATGACGGCTGCCGCGGTGTTTTTGCTGGGTTTGTTTTTTTACCAGCAGGTTGAAACTACGAATACAACTCAGGTGTATACTGCTTCAAAGTATGTAAACCAGGCTGTTCTTAAAAAAATGAATTGCAATGCTGAAACCACAATAAGAATGACTGAAAACAGGAAGCTGCTAAACCAGTACATCTGCTACATGAAAAGTAACCAGGCTGAAAACGAGAATTCAAAACAGCTTTACCTGAAATACGTGTCAATAGACCAGGAAACTGTTGCTCAATAAATGTTAAAGATAAAAGTCATGAAACGTATAGCCCTGATTCCAATACTTGCAATATGCATGCTTGCAGTGTCCTGTACCAACCAGGATGAAATGTTAACGGTAATAAATCCGGATGGTTCGTGTTACCGTGAATTTGTAAAAAATGCCGATTCCGCTTTCATGAACGGCGATACTGCCCAAAACAATCCCTTTCCGGTGGACCTGGATTCGGGCTGGAAGATGTCCTGGGTGTATGTAAACCAGGAAATCCATACCAACTGGCCGGTAAAAAACTGTAAATGGAATGCCGGTGATACATCCAGAAGAATAATCGTTACAGCCCGGCACGATTATGCTGATGTAAAAGATATGGCTGACAAATTCAATTTTAAGAAATCGGATGATTGGCATAATTTCAGGACTACAGCCTCACTGGAAAAGAAATTCCGGTGGTTTTATACCTATTACACCTATAAAGAGGTTTATCCTAAAATAAAAACGTTTGATAATGTGCCTTTTTCAAAATATATGACCAACGATGAAGCCTCATTCTGGTTTTCGGGCAAGCCTGACTTACTGAAAGGAATGAACGGAGTCGAAATCCGTGAATATATCGGTGAGATCGAAAATAAATACAACTCCTGGTTTGCCCATAACCTGTGGAATGTTGAATACAAAACTCTTCTCGCAAATTATGACATGCTGGATCCGAAACCTGTAACCAAAATACACCTTGAGCAAGCCAGGGATTCTGTTTTTAAAAAGAATATGACATTCAATAAAAACGGGGAAATGGAACTGGAAATGGATAAATGCCTTGACAATTATTTTAAAACCACCGCATTCTCTACATTATGGAACAGGAAAGAAAGCCCGATGAAAAAATTTGAAGATAACCTGGATAGCCTTGAGTTTATAAAGTATTTCACCAAATCCATTGACTATAAATTGTTGCTGCCGGGTAAAGTAATTGAACCGAATAACGCTGTAATCCGCAGCGACACTTTGGTATGGAGGCTTACTGCTTACCGCATGGTGTACAGCGATTGCGAAATTTCAGCTCAATCGCGAAAGGCAAATGTATGGGCCTTTATCCTGTCGGGTATAATTGTAGTATTTGCCTTTGGAAGCTACTTTTATAAGTTTAAAAAATAGAATTTTTCAGAGAGTCTGTTTGAAATCATAGTTTTTACATTCTGAAATAGTGAGGGGAGACAAGGCGAGGGGAGAGGGGCGAAAATATCCTAAGAAATTTGATCTTAAATTGAGGATTCTTCCGTCTTCTGACTCCAGTCTTCCGACTCTTACTTAATTAACTGCGAATAGTTAGTAATTTTAAACAGTGCCTAAGTCATGATTACTATGAAAGGAATTTCCCCATTTTAGTCTTCTTTGGTGTTGTTATTGTAAATAAACCAACCCTTCAGTCAGAATTAATCCCTGTTTTTTGTACGTTTGCTGAAAATCAATCGTTATGCTGAGTAAACAACGAATTCCCGATCTGATTGTAATTGTAGTATTAGGGCTCTTGCTGATATTGTTGAATTACACAGGCAATATCGGGATCATGTCGGATTACCCGTTTATCTTCCTGCTGGTGATGTACTTTGTAGGGCGGGCTGTAACCTGGCACATCATAAATCAACATATGGATGATGGGGAGAGTGGTGATTAATAATTTCGGATTTCGGATGTTGGATTTCGGATGTTGGATTTCGGATGTATTGGTTCAGAACTTTGAACAAATAGAAAATAGTTAATGGAAAATAGTTTCCGGAAAAAGCAGCCTTTATACTTGAAACCAGCTACCTGTTACCCTTTTAAACTTTTAACTTATCCTGCTTCCCGCGAAGGAACTTACCGGAAATATTAATAAATTTGACCTTTCAAATAAAAACCCTGCCATGTCAGCACAACAGATTCTGGTTATATATCCGGAAGTAGATATTACCAAGATTGCAGTGTATCGCAATACCAGCCTTATTTTTCTGAAATCCATACGTCATAAACCGGAAGCAGTTTCCGGATATGCGCATGTAATCGAACAGCTCGATTACCGCACCGACCTAATTATGACAGAGCTGGAAAACAACCAGATAGATTTCGCCGATATAGCCATAGTAATGGCTCGCGGCGGTCTGATAAAACCGCTTAAATCGGGTGTGTACCAGGTGAACGAAGCCATGAAGCACGACCTGAGAGTTGGTGTTATGGGAATGCATGCTACTAACCTTGGCGGCCTTATCGCTGATCAGATTGCATCAAAACTACCCAACGCAAAAGCTTACCTGGCCGATCCTGTGGTTGTTGACGAAATGGAACCCATTGCCAAGGTCTCGGGCTTGCCCCAGATCGAAAGAAATTCCATTTTCCATGCGCTCAACCATTTTAATATTTCGCGTGAGTATGCCAAAAGCATCAACTGCAATTACAAAGATTTGAAAGTGATAATCGCCTACATCGGCAATGGCGGCGTATCGGTTGGAGCACACCGCAACGGGCTCGTAGTAGATGTAAACCAGGCATTCGACGGCGACGGGCCTTTCTCTATGACCCGCGCAGGGAGCCTGCCGGCAGGACAGCTGATTGATTTGTGCTACAGCGGGAATTACACGCATGCAGAAATGCGTGAGCTGATTACCGAGAAGGGTGGAGTGAAAGCCTATCTCGGCACCAAATCTCTGTCGGAGATTACATCGATGGTGGAATCGGGCGACGAAAAAGCCAGATTCATCGTTGATGCCATGGCTTACCAGATTGCAAAAGAAATAGGCAGTATGGCGGCAGTTCTCGAATTTAATGTAGACGCCACTCTTATTATGGGCTCCATCATGAATAACAGGTTTTTTGCCGAAAAGCTGGTGAACCGCATTAAAAAAATAGCCCCGGTTTCGGTATATCCTATCGTTAATGATCTCGATTCGCTGGCTACAAACGGGGTAATGATTCTGCACGGTGAAGCGGAAATAATTGAATATGTTTAGAAAAGATATTCAGCGCTTTCTATTCTAAGTCCCGTCAGGGACGGTATATTGGTAGAATATCAGTATGTCATTCCATTAAGTGCCGTCAGGTACGTTATAGCTTATATCAATGGGTTTGAAGATAAATCTGTCGTCAAAATCAATTTCAAATTCCTTTAACATTTCATTATATTCTTCTGAAAAGGTTTTCCTTCTGTGATGGTCTGTTTGATTTATTATATACTGAATTATACCCGGGACTTCGTGTTTGCTGTAAGAAAATGCACCATAACCTTCCTGCCATGAAAATTTGCCTTTTACGAGATTTTTGTCATTGATCCATTTTGATGAACTTCCTTTGACATCCTGCATTAAATCGGAAATGGATTGTGATGGTCTTAATCCAAAAAGAATATGAACATGATCCGGCATTCCGTTAACAGATAAAAGTTTGTGGTTATTCTGTTGCACAATTCCACTGATATATTTATAAAGCTCATCTTTCCAGGAATCGCGGATAATGCATTCACGGTTTTGGACAGCGAAAACTGCCTGGATATGAATTTGTGTATATGTATTGGCCATGGCGATAATTTTATATCGTCCCTGACGGGACTTTATACAAATATAATTAATTGTTTTCTACCTATATAGCGTCCCTATGGGACTGGATATAAATATTCAATATGCTATTTACCAATATTTTACGCCGTGTGATCTTATGCTGATTTGCAATTCCCTATATCTCCTAATTTAAAATTTCAAATGTGAAGACTGCCTGGATGTGAATTTGTGTATATGTATTGGCCATAGCTATAATTTTATATCGTCCCTGACGGGACTTTATACAAATATAATTAATTGTTTTCTACCAATATATCGTCCCTAGCGGGACTTATACCTAATTTATAAATTGGGTTCTACCAATAGTTATTTGCTACCACAAATAATCTACGTGACAGCCCCGCCAGGGGCTAAATATTGGTAGAATAAAAGCACCCCATCCTGATTTTAAGTCCCGTTAGGGACGATATATATCAAGCATTTGAGCAGTTTTGGGTTAATTTTACCAGTAAATTCAATTGGAGCCTGCAAAATCATTTACAAAAATAATTTTTCTACATATTAAGCCCCAAAAACCATCCCGATTGTTACTATCGGGACCAAGCCTCAAATTCCAGGAAGGGATATTGAGCAGGCCTTGGTTCTTGAAATTTGAGATTTGTAACTTGGGTCTTTTTATAAAAAGGGTAAATTTTACCTTATACGAACTACCTCTTCGCCTGCAGGTTTTTCAGCCTGTAAACGTAGAAATAATAAGCCGGCTCCCCCATTCGCATAATGCTGATGGTATCGGGTGGAAGCACTTTCCCGTAATAAACCGAACGCATGGAGCGCGGGTGCCTGAAATCACGGCTGGAGGTAATATACCAGGCATCGCTGTTGAGCCTGAATCCTCCGTGAATGGCATTGATCCATGCGTATTTGTGGATTTCGGCGGTATCGCCTGCAGCCATAACAAAACGGTTGGTTCCCCTGGCTGCATAATAACTGTAATTTGCGGCCGGAAACCAGCGGTAACTCACTATCGGCGAATCGGGCGGCATCAGCCCTTCTTTTTCATATATTGCTGCCAGCGACTTGAATTCATCTCCTAATTGTCGCCACCCATAAACTTCGAGCGAGTAATCGGCTGATCCTTTACCTGTTTCGCCGTTCACAATTTTTGTAATCGGGATAAAACCGGTTAAAATCTGGGCGGTAGTAAGCGTGATCAACAAAAGGAAAAAGGACAGGGCGGCTTTTATAGCAGAAGGGAAAACCAGGTCAGCACGGTTTCGCAGCCAGAGCGCTGCCAAGGGAATAAGCGTTAAATATCCTGCGCCGCTCCAATGTGGAAGTGTGCGCCTGAATATGGAAACAACCAGGAATGTTGCTATCAGCGGAAGCGCTGCCCATACAAGCAATGCAATTGGAGAATTGGTTTTGTTGTATTTCCCCTTGAAAAAGGCAACAACTGCAAATCCAACCAAAACCAGGATAACGGGGTTGGTATACAAAGCTTCACCGAGGACTTCGGTAAGAAAATAATCCGGAGTAAAGGTTTTGATAAAAGGTTCCACTCGGCCACTGTGAAAAAGAAAACTTACAAAACCGTTTTGTGCATTCCATATCAGTACCGGCAGAAAAAGTACAACCATCACCAGGTGTGCCAGGTAAAACACTTTTTCGGTCAGCCATTTGCGGTTGTAAATCAGGATATGAATGATCATTCCCAGCCAGAGGTATGCCGAGGTGTATTTGCTGAGCATTGCCAGTCCTATAAAAACGGAAGCCAGCAGGAATCTTTGTTTGGCTTTTACATCAATTTCTCTGCCGAAAGCTTTCAGCAGCATCAGAATTGCCGATAGCCAGAAGACGCTTTGTGGCGAATCGGGTAAAATAAATATGCCTACAATTACAAAACCATAAACGGAAGCCGTGTACAGCAATGCTGCATACCAGCCGGTGCGTTCGTCGCGGAGTTGCCTGCCTATGGCATACATCAGCCAGGTATTCACCGTTCCGGCAACTACGGCAGCCATACGGATAAAAATTTCGCTGCTGAAATGCAGGTTGAGGCTGAACAACTGAATTACCCAGCCTACCATGGGCGGATGGTCGAAATGGCTCATTGCCGGATACAAGGCATAGGTATAATAGTAGGCTTCGTCGTTGCCCAGGTTAAACCCTGCTGCCATCAAAGCACGCACTGCTGCTGAAACCATAAGCAGGTAAAGGATGGGGTAGCCGGTGGTTGATCGGGGTTTCAGGGTGTTTTACTATTGATAAGGACGTTTTAAAGGGCTGGCAAAGTTTCGCAAAGATACAGATTGTGGGATATTCCCTTTTATGTCTTTTGTAGTAAACTTTTTTTGAAACACAAAAGAAACAAAAGTTTGTTATCGCGCCATTTGACCCATTATTTTATTCCTATATTACTGAAACCACAAATTTTAAAGAAGTATAGTTTTCACTACAAATGAGTTGGCATTCATTGTAAAAATGGCATTGCAATAGAATATCTATTTTGAAATGATTGATTATCTTTGAATATCCTTATTTGATAAAATATGACAAAAGAAAATGCAATAAGATTATTCCAGGACCAAAAAGTTAGAGTACTATGGGATGAAGACCGGGAAAAGTGGTTTTTTTCAATTGTTGATATCATAGGAATATTAACTGAAAGCCCGAACCCCAGAAAATATTGGAGTGTATTAAAAACAAGACTTAAACAAGAAGGAAGTCAGTTGGCTACAAATTGTAGTCAACTGAAAATGAAATCAGCTGATGGCAAATATTACAAAACAGATGTTGCAGATACAGAACAATTATTAAGATTAATACAATCAATACCTTCACCAAAAGCTGAACCTTTTAAGGTTTGGTTAGCAAAAGTTGGATATGAGCGTATTGAAGAAACAGAAGACCCTGAAATTGCCTTTGATAGAGCAATGGAAACATATTTGAAAAAAGGATATTCAAAAACTGGATCAATCAACGGCTAAAAAGCATTGAGGTCAGAAAAGAGTTAACTGATGAATGGGAAAACCGAGGTGTTAACAAGGGGGTAGAGTATGCGATTCTTACTGACGAGATTACAAAAGCATGGGCAGGATTTACGACTAAAGAATATAAAGGTTTCAAGGATCTCAAAAAAGAGAATCTTAGAGATAACATGACTAATTTGGAATTGGTGCTAAATATGTTAGCTGAAACATCAACGACTGAACTTTCGAAAAAACATAAGCCAAAGACTTTTCCCGAAAATAAATTGATCGCTCGAAAAGGAGGAGCAGTAGCGGGCAATGCAAGAAAGGAATTAGAAGAGAAATTAGGAAATAGTGTGTTAAGCCCACTTAATGCTAAAAAACTTGGGCTAAGAGAAGACAAGGAATTAAGTGCCCCAGAAGAATAAATAACGAGATGCCGACAAAGACTATAACAAATGGTGGGTTTGGAAACATAATTGAAGCTTTGTCGCCCGCACAAGCATTTCCCGATATATCGGGACAGGCTGTGTTGAATGATAGTTAAGTATCACGTAATCCGCCACTTATAATAGGCTCAACTGATGATAAAATTCAATTTTATTTTATATCTTTGGTATTGCTATTTATTTGACTGCGATTATCTCAATATCAGTTTTTGAAATTTATCCTGTAAACGTTATTATTATGATACAAATCAGGAAGTTTTATCACAGGGGTGATTACCAGATTGCGTTATATTTTGGATTTGATAATGAGCTGAAGCAAAAAGCCAGGAGCCTTGACGCACGATGGAGTCAAACCCATACTTGTTGGTATTTATTGTACAACAAGGTGAATTATGAGCGAATATTGCTTACCTTTGGGGAAGTTGAAATACTGAAAGACGAAAACAATCAGCCGCCACCTGAACCTGCTGTAATACAGCATGAAATTGTTCACATAGCTGAGGCAATCAGCGAACTTCAACCTGCTTTGCCGGTTGAACATAAGGGCCCGGACCCTGAATTTGCGGCCAAAATTGTTTACAAAGGAAGCGTGGGAAAGTATTGGATACTGCAGGTTCCATACAAAGAAGATCTCTCGCGCAAGTTGATGGATATTAAAGGGGTGTTCTGGAATAAGGAGCATAAGGCTTTCTTTGTTTTCAGGCATGTAAATACGAAAATCAAAGTTGAAGCGCTGCTGGATTCGGGTGTTCTGTTTCCGGAAAATTACTTTGATGCTGCCGAAATTATTGTTAACGAAAACACCGTTATTGAACTGGATGCGTATGCTGCCGACAAGCGTTGGATGGTATTGCGTTGCCCGAAAGTGCCGTTTTTGCTGGAAGAGGTGAGGCGCTGGCAAGGGAGCAGGTACAGCCCGGCGCTCGAAGCTTATGTGCTGAATGCTACGCCGGTGATTTTCGAAAACCTGCAGGAACTTGCCAACAAACTCAATATACGTGTTCAGAGCAATTTGCCACAAGGGTATCTGCGTAAGTCCAAAGCCCTGAATAAAAAAGCCACACAACTTAAAGGGATGCGGGAAGCCTTGCTGAAGCAGGTTCCTGTAATGGTTCACACCTACACCCTTGCCATGATCGACTATATGACAGCTATGAATTACAGTAGCAGTTCGATCAGGAATTATGTAAGTGCTTTCAATTTATTTTTGCGTTTTAACGAATATCAGAGTCCTGACTCGTTAACTGAAAGACAGATTGTGCGGCACCTGGCCATGAAGGTTGAACAAGGTCTTTCGGTATCGAGTGTTAATATGGTGATTAATTCGTTACAGTTTTATTTCCGCACGGTGCTGCATCGCGACAGTTTTGAAATCAAGCTTCCGCGTCCCAGGGATGAGGACAAAATACCCGTGGTACTTACATTTGATGAGTGTTCGCGTATTTTCAGCCAGGTTGTAAATCCGAAGCATAAGTTGCTTTTATTGTTAGG
The DNA here is from genome assembly GCA_963802185.1 of uncultured Bacteroidales bacterium. Taxonomy (GTDB): domain Bacteria; phylum Bacteroidota; class Bacteroidia; order Bacteroidales; family UBA4417; genus UBA4417. The sequence goes on along the minus strand of CAWDHU010000025.1, from coordinate 32,460 downwards.
TTATGGAGCGGGTCTGCGCCGAAGTGAAATTGTAGGGTTGAAATGGGTTGATATTTCCTTTGATGAACATAAAATTTTTGTGAGGCAAAGCAAAGGCAATAAGGACCGGGTGGTGATGCTCCCCTACTCTATTGTAGCTTACCTCGAAGATTACCGGAAAATCTATCCTCCCGACGAATGGGTTTTTGCCGGGCAGTATAAAGGTGAAGCTTTAAGTACGGGCACGGTTCAAAATGTGATGCGCCAAGCTGTTGAAAAAGCAGGCCTGGAGAAGAAAGCCAGTGTACACACGCTAAGGCATAGTTTTGCCACGCATCTGCTGGAGAACGGGACAGATATCCGGTATATACAGCAATTGCTGGGGCATACGAATATTAAAACGACGATGGTATACACTCATATTTTGCCAAAAGCAGCCCGGAAGGTTATCAGTCCGCTTGACAGGATGCAGGGGATGCTTGGAAGTGATGATCCTGAGAAATAGAATATGTTTATAGAGATTGAATATGAAACTTAAAAAACTCACCCCCTGCCCCAAAAGCAGCCAGGAAAATTATCAGTCCGCTTGACCTGATGCAGGGGGTGCTTGGAGGTGAATATCCTGAGAAATAGAAGATGTTTGCAGAGATTAAATATGAAACATAAAAAACTCAACCGCTGCCCCCCTCTTAACCTCATCCGCCCTTTGGGCACCTTTTCCTGAAAGGAGAAGGGAAAAGGTATTTATTTTTTTGAAAGAGGGGGGTGGTTTTCCTGCAACATATTGAGACCATTCATTTGATGTGAAATAAAAGCAAATAATAAATTTGAGTGTGCTTATCTCTTGACTTCGTCGCGGGGACACCCAAATATGTGATAACTTCATGTGAATTGAACATTTGACAACACAAAAGCAATTTTTTGTTATTTATGAGATTCTCAAGTATTTAATTTCGACTGGGGCACCCAAGTGATGAAGTCAGGAAATAGATTAAGTTTGTGTGATCAGATATGAATTACTCAAAAAACTCACCCCCTGCCCCCTCTCTTTGAAGTAAAGAGAGGGGGTAGTTAATCCACAACATATTGAAACCATTTAATTCAGGTAATAAAAGAGCAAATAATAATTTTGAAAGTGTTTATCTTGTATTGAAAAGTGGTATATATTTGTTGCTATAGACTAGTTATCAGTAATTGTTAAAACAAACATCGAAAATATGAAGACGACTTTTTAAACAACCTATAGCAAATGCGGGTTTGCGTGTTCGTTGAAACATTTGAAATCTTTACATACATTTGTGCTGGCAGACAGTTGAGCAACAATTTAATCCCGCACTTGCCATAGCGTCAGCCGTTAGCAGCAATTTTGAAGACCGCAGAAAATCATATTGACAGATCAATACTATTGAAATTTTGAACTATGACATAATAAACATTAGATTATGGAAATCATTGACATTTCTGCTTATATTGTTAGAATTCATTAGACTATTGCATGACAAAAGCATATTCATTAAACAGATTAACAGAACATGAGTATTGACTATGAGAATCTCAGAATTATTGATACAACATAATTCGACTAGACAATTTATTGAATACTTGGAATTGTCAAATATTATCAAGACATATTCAGAATGAATTTGACAACAGAAATTGTTTGCTTGAATTTATACCAAAGCAATCTCAATTATGTTGACATGAACAATTCAGTAACTTGATTAGACAATGAAATTATAACTTCATTAGACAGATTTTATAGACAACTTGAATTTACAGATTATGACAATACAAGTAATTATTGACATAGAATGATTTGACTATTATGAGATCCAAGTATGATTAATGACAAAACACTAGATTACAGCTGACAAATTTAGAATTGCAAAACGTGATTATGAAATTCGATTGAATCATTTGAAAGATAATTTGGAATGCAAACTACATTGAAAGAAAAAAACACTGCTGCTAACAAACGCTATAGCAAATGCGGGTTTGCGTGTTCGTTGAAACATTTGAAATCTTTACATACATTTGTGCTGGCAGACAGTTGAGCAACAATTTATTCCCGCACTTGCCATAGCGTCAGCCGTTAGCAGCAATTTTATGAAAAAACATGACAAATTCAGACATTAATATTGACAATTATTGACATTTAAATATTGTTCAAGCAATGAACATTGACAAACTATTGAATTGAAAATCACTATTGGACAAATTCAGAATTGAATTATAAGTACTTATCTTTAGAATGCATTATGACAATTTTGAATTACTGACAGAAAAATTCAGACATTCATATAGCTGATTGAGAATGACTTGCATATTTTGAACAAGTATTAACATGCAAATTAGTCTATGATGAATTCAATTTGAAATTGATAATAGATATTAAATGGCTATTCGAAATCAATAGATTGGACGAATAATTCAGAATTCATATTACGAATAATTATTGAATTATTTACTAATGATATAATACTAAGAGACTATACTTAGATAACTTTATACAAATTGACAAGAGAATATAGAATACTTATTACATAACTTGAACTATCATGAATATTGATATATAAGACTAGACTTAATTCAAATTGAAGCATGATTATTGACAGATATATATTAATTTACGAATGATACTGAAAGAATTATTGATCATGACATTATGAATCAGACAAATTATGAAGAATTGACGAATTGAAAAAATAAAAAACTACCGCTAACAAACGCTATAGCAAATGCGGGTATGCGTGTTCGTTGAAACATTTGAAATCTTTACATACATTTGTGCTGGCAGACAGTTGAGCAACAATTTATTCCCGCACTTGCCATAGCGTCAGCCGTTAGCAGCGCAGCGTATAGAAACCCAGACAGACAGAACAAAATAGCGAAGATTTGACCAAGTTCGAAGATTCTATTTCGTTCACTGAATATCCAGGCTTCTCTCCTACCTTGACAATGTAGACGAATTCCGCAGAGAGCTTTTTGGCCGGACAGAAGTGTTTGCTTGATGCAGACACAACAACGAGCGAAGAGTCGTGTTCGTTTTGAATTCGCTTTCAGCGAGAAGTTCGAGTTGAATAAGACGATTTAGAGAATGCTGCTTATGACAAATGATCATATCAAATACGGCGTTGCATTTTAAGATATTGATATAGATAGCTTACAGAATCTATAATAAGATTTGTTTTCGATAAATATTGCATTCTGAACTTGTCAGATTGTATAATTAATTGACAAGACAAAATTGATATATCTGACAGAAATTGATATGAATTACTTTAAGATATTATCGAACAGTCTGAAGATATTCAATTTTTACTATTGAACTTGCTAATTTTCATTCAAATATCGAAGTAATAACTAGACTTGGACAGTTGGATTTTTGCTGCAGAATTTCATGGGATAGAAGTTAATGATTAAAAGAATTGTAACTTGATATTTCAATTGACTGATTTATGACATTGATTTGAGAATTGAAACAATTGACAGCATGAAAATTATATTAATCAGATAGACTTGAACTCTTGAAATTTATGCTAAGATATAATTGAGAATAACTGACAGAAATGAAAAACTGCTGCATAACAAACGCTATAGCAAATGCGGGTTTGCGTGTTCGTTGAAACATTTGAAATCTTTATATACATTTGTGCTGGCAGACAGTTGAGCAACAATTTATTCCCGCACTTGCCATAGCGTCAGCCGTTAGCTGTAATTGTAAAAAAAGAAAAAAGACAGACTTGTCGGTTGAAAAATCTTTGAAGAACTGTCAGCTTTCGAGACATAACCAGACGAATCTGTAACGACAGAATTTGTTGACTATCGGAATTCAGCTTGGCGGACAATTCTTCGCAGATTTTCTATGGAAAGAATTGGATTTTTAGCTTCTCGACTATGATTGACAACGACGGAAAACTAATAGAATAGACTTTGAGTCGAGTGAATCTATTCGTTTGCGGGCTGAAATCACATTTCAACAAGGCAGAAAGACAAGAAAAAACAAACTTTAAAATCAAATGGCATGAAGAAAATTATGATTTCTCTAATGTTAGTATTTATAACACTAACTTCTTATTCTCAGAATCAAGCCGATATGGTTAATGGAAATTCTAATATAAGCAATCAAGCTCATGATACAACAGCAGTTTATAAGCTTTATCCGACAGGAAACACTTGGACATTTATTAAATTAAATACACGAAACGGAAAACTTTGGGTAATACAATTCAATGCTGATGCAAATAAACGCTTTCAAAGTATATTAAGTTTAACCCCTCGTGTAACTCCCGAAAATGAATCTAATGGAAGATTTATATTGCATCCAACCGAAAATCCGTATAACTTAATTCTTCTTGACCAAATAGATGGAAGTGTATGGCAAGTATATTGGCCAAGTGAAGGTAGAGCAGTTATTCCGATTTATTAAACATGAAAATCAAACAGAGGAGCCTTAGTAAATTGACTTTAGTAGTAGAAGAATGATATGCAAAACATTAGTCTTATTTGTACTCACCATTCTGAAATTGGAAAATGTAATTCTGATGAGTTGTACAATATTATTGATTCAATAAATCCAAATATAATTTTTGAAGAACTTCCGAACAGTTTATTTGATAAAGTTTACAACGAAAATATCTTAGGGTTAGAGGAGTTATTGGAAGAAGTCTTGGAAATCAAATGTATCAAAAAATATCTACAGACCCATAACATTAAAAACATTCCTGTAGATATTATGACAAATTCGATTTTTTCTAAAGAAATAAACTTTGTGTTTGACTTTTTTAAAAAATATGATATTTACAATGAAATAGAAATAGAACAAAAAAAGATAATGAAAATAGAAGGATTTGCCTATCTAAATAGTGCTAAGCATTCTGAATTATTACACAAAAAAAAAGATATAGAAAGAAAATTACTGGATTTAGAAGGCATTCACAAAAAAAGCTAAATCGTATTTACGAAACATTCTACGAAGATCAAGATAAGCGTGAGAATGAAATGCTTTATAATATATACTCATACAGCAAAGAAAATCAGTATAACCAAGCAGTTTTTTTTATCGGTGCTGCTCATCAAAACTCAATAATAAAAAAAATAGCAGAATACCAAACAATAGAAAATTTGAATTGGAGTTTTTATAGCTGAATACAATGTTGAACAACCAAACTACGGCAGCTAACACACGCCTATGGGCATTGGCAGTAATTGTACAAAAAATCCCGAAATTGACAACCAAACTTGAGAACGACACGAAGACATTAAATGATTCAGTGAATGAAAAAGTATAGATTTTCTGCTTTGTCGATAATATTAAGCATCGTTTGTATTATTGCAGTCATCATAGTGAATCGAAAAATAGCAGAACAGTATTTGTTATCGGACGGAAAGACTCGTGCATTGCTTGGAATTATTGAGATTGCCCAGTTTTATTATAAATATTACTTCTCAATTCTAGGTCTTTCGTCCTTAATATTCGGACTTATTGCAGTTCGGAAAAAAGAAATGAAACTGACAATTCAAATTGCCCTCTTTTTGAGCATTATATCGAATATTTCGGTTTTTATTCAACTATGGAAACTAATGGTTTAAAGAAACAACTACAGCTAACAAACGCTATAGCAAATGCGGGTATGCGTGTTCGTTGAAACGTTTGAAATCTTTACATACATTTGTGCTGGCAGACAGTTGAGCAACAATTTATTCCCGCACTTGCCATAGCGTAGCTATAGCAAATGCGGGTTTGCGTGTTCGTTGAAACATTTGAAATCTTTATATACATTTGTGCTGGCAGACAGTTGAGCAACAATTTATTCCCGCACTTGCCATAGCGTCAGCCGTTATGGGCAATGCCAAAAACGGACAGACAGCAAGATGTTTTAATCAAGAACTAATAACAAATTAAACGACATAGAATTATGGATAATGAAAATGGTGCATGGATTTTTGTTTCACATTCATTGAAAGATTGGAATAAAGTCCGTGAAATTAGAAACCAATTAGAATTAAAAGGACATAAACCATTATTGTTTTTCCTAAAATGTTTAAGTGATAATTCCGAAGTTGACGACTTGATAAAACGCGAAATCGCAGCGAGAAATTGGTTTATTCTATGTGATAGCACAAATGCAAAAGAATCAAAATGGGTTCAGACAGAGATTGATTTTATAAGGTCATTACCAGACAAAGTTTATCAGGTTATTAATTTGGATGATGACGTAGACAGTCAAATAGAAGGAATAAAAACTTTGTCAAAAAGAATTACGATATTCCTTTCATATGCTCATAAAGACTTAAAGCAAGCTCAGGCTATTTCTGTACAATTAGAGCAAAATGATTATACGGTATTTTTAGACTATCAGTCATTAGACACTTCTATTCCATGGGCTGACCAATTAAGAGCAGCAATAAATGAAACAATTGAGGAAGGTTTCTTCTTGATGCTCATAAGTGACCAGACCATTAATTCTCAATTTTCGTTAAATGAAATAGAATATGCTCTTGATAAGCATAAATTAGGGAATTATGGAAATAATATTATTCCTATTTTTTTAACAGACCCTTTTTCTACAATTAATTCAATGCCGCAAAACCTCACTAATCTTTTTTCAAATATTCAATACTTTGATTTTTCAAAGGGTGATTTTAATCAAAACATTAAAAGCCTAATAACAATACTGAAATCTATCAAGATGGAATAGCTATGAAATTGAGAATAATAAAAAATAGAGATAAGGCACAGCCCATAACAAAGTGTAGCAGCAATAAGGGTTTCAGTGGTATTTCAAGCATTCTACCACGCTCAAACTTTTGTGGTGGTGGACAGTTTTGTCGTCCGCAATCCCTTACTGCTGCTACACTCAACCGTTATGGGCAATGCTAGAACAAAAGACAACAAGACAAAACATGATTGTTAATCTTGACATTGGACATTGACTAACAAACAATACTCGCCTTGACAAAAATAATTATCATGACACCGGAAATGAATATACATTCGCAATCGGGACATATCATTCCAATAGAAAATGAAAAACTTAAAAAAATATAATATGGAAATAGTAGCAAAAAAGAAACAGTTTAATAAAAGGGCATTCATTTCGACAACTATGTTTATATCAGGACTGTTTTTACCCTTTACAGGTTTTATGAACCATACGTATCAACTTGAATTGACACAAGCAAGACATTTCTGGATGTCTGTACATAATGTATCTGGAGTATTATTCATAATATTCTTAATACTCCATCTTGTTTATAACTGGAAAACCTTATTGAATTATATTAGAAAAGCAAAAGAAAGATTTTTACGTAAGGAAGCACTGACAGCAATATTGCTCGTGATTATAATAGTAGGTTTAATTTCATCACATACTTTACATCATTGAAAAATAAAGCACATGCCCATAAATTGAAATTCTATACAAATCCAAAAGACGTTTATGACTATTGAAGAGAAAATATTTTATACTCTAGAGGAAGCCTCCCATTCATTGCTATTGCTTAAGGATAACTTCTATTTGATAGGTTCAGCAGCACTCAACTTGTCTGGATTTGAACTTGACAAAATGTATGATATAGATATTTTAGTAAGCGATAGGGATGCCGATTTCTTAAGGGAAGAATGGGGTAATCGGCTAACTAAAGAGCATATCACGTCAGATGATAAACTATTCTCTTCAAAATTTGCCAGGTACAAATTCTCCGTTTTGGACATAGAAATAATGGGAGACCTAAAAGTGAATAAAAAGGGGATTTGGGAACGGCTTGAAATCACAGAAAATGAATCTATTGCTGTTGGAAATTTTGAAATAAAAATTCCAACTTTAAATGAACAGAAGAGAATTTTTCAACTCTTTGGTAGAGAAAAAGACAAGAAAAGAATAAAACTTATCGACAAACAATTATTTGATTAGTGTAAAATCAAAAAGAACCTTAGAAAATTAAAAACTGCCCATAACAAACGCTATAGCAAATGCGGGTTTGCGTGTTCGTTGAAACATTAGAAATCTTTACATACATTTCCCGATAAATCGGGACAGGTCGTGCTGGCAGACAGTTGAGCAACAATTTATTCCCGCACTTGCCATAGCGTCATCCGTTAGCAACTGTTTTAAAAAAATCTGACCAAAATAACAATATTCCACTATTTGTACTTATATTTGTACTCTGAAACGTACAAAGTAACCAATATCATGTTAACAACAACAATTTCCGATTTTAGAAAAGATATTAAGCACTATCTTGACCGTGTGACTGAAAACTTTGAAACCTTGATAATTAACAGAGGCAAAGACAGCGGGGTGGTCATTATGTCATTAGACGAGTATAATTCGCTTAATGCAACTTATCACGAATTGTCATCCAAGACAAATGAAAAAAGATTAGATTCAGCTATTGAAAAGCTCAGAACAGGCTCATCATTTCAGAAAGACCTTTCAGAACAATGAGATACATATTTGTAGATGAGTCTTGGGAGGATTATTTGTATTGGCAAAAAACAGATAAGAAAATGTTGTCCAAAATAAATGACTTGCTGAAAGACATTTCACGAACACCTTTTTCAGGCATAGGAAAACCAGAGCCATTGAAATATAAGTATAAAGGATTTTGGTCGCGCAGAATTGATAGCGAACATAGATTGATATATAAAGTGAAAGACGATGAAATATTAATTGCGAAATGCAGATTTCATTATGACTGAATTTGAATAAAAACCTTTGCTAACAAAGGCAATAACAAATGGCTGGTATGGAAATATAATTTAAGGTTCGTTGCCCGCACAATCGTTCGTGTTGGTTGACAGCTAAGTACCACGCAACCTAGCGAAGTAGTCTCATGCATGAGCGTATCAAGTCATCAGCCACTCCTAATAGCCTCAGCCGTTTTCTGGCTTTTTTACATATTTCATATTAAAATAAAGGCCACATACTTCTTAAAACCTCTCTGGTTGTGGCGTCCGATTGAATTCAATTTTTTCATAGTATAGAAAAGCAAATGAATAAAACCCTCACAACTCATGAGCCGAACGATAAACATTCAGTTTATTTTCGTATATTGCCAGTAAACAAGCAATATTTATTCTCCCATTTATAAACAAATTAATTCTGAAAAATGATAATTGACGCACATACTCATATTAATAACTATCACACCGACAGAGTAGTATCTCTTGAGGATTGCCTGAACCAGCTTACCGATACCATGGCCGACAACTCGGTGGATTATGCCCTGATTCTAACTTCTTATGCTGTAAACGAAAACAGGCCTGGCATCAAAAAAGTAGTGGAAGCCACCCGCGATCGTAAGAATCTTGGGGTAATTGCAGGCATCAGTTTTTCGGATTACAGGGAAAAAGATCTGCGTGAGCTGAGTGATTACCTGGAAGACGGGCTCATTAAAGGCCTTAAACTTTACCCTGGCTACGAGCCCTTTTATCCTTACGATAACCGGCTTAAAGTTGTGTACGACCTGGCTGTTGAATTCGATGTGCCGGTTATGTTCCATTCGGGCGATACATACACACCTAAAGGAAGGATTCGCTTTGCCCATCCGATTCACATCGATGATGTTGCTGTGGATAATCCTGATATGAAAATAGTGATATGCCATGTAGGTAATCCCTGGATAAAGGATTGCATGGAAGTGGTTTACAAAAACCAAAATGTGTACACCGATTTTTCGGGGCTGGTATTGGGGGATTTTACCGAAAAATTTGAAAAATACATGAAAAGCCAGCTCGAAGAAATGATACTTTATGCAGGGGAACCTGAGTATCTTTTGTACGGAACCGACTGGCCGATATCGACCATGAAATCGTACCTCAACTTTATGAAACAATTGGATCTCCCCGAAGATAAAAAGGAACTGATACTGTGGAAAAATGCTGCAAAACTCTTTAAAATTGATGTGACCAAACTCTAAAATACATTTCATTTTAATCAATCCTCATTTTCATTTCAGATTGTTTTTCATGATATTCAACAGCCTGTAAGTTTTGAAGTGAATAGCTTAAAAGCAGAAACAGTGCGATCTTTACAAAAAATAAGTCCGGGTGAAATTGCAGCGATTTGGGATTAAAGGTTAAAACAATTCGTTCGTTAACAACAATAATATTCATTTATGAAGAAAGTAATCATAACAGGTGCAACCGGAATGGTTGGAAAAGGCGTTTTACTGGAATGTTTAGACCATAATTCCATTGATGAAGTGTTGGTTATAGGGAGAAATCCGGTAGGTATTGAACATCCGAAATTAAAAGAATTGATTCATAAAGATTTTACCGGTTTCTCAGGTTCCCTGGAACAGCTTTCAGGTTACGACGCCTGTTTCTTCTGCCTTGGGATAAGCGCCGCCGGCCTGAATGAGGAACAATATAAACGAATCACCTACGAGTATACGCTCTCACTGGCTAAGACGCTTTTGGAAATCAATCCGCAAATGACATTCAATTATGTTTCGGGCCAGGGTACTGATTCGTCGGAAAAAGGTAGTATGATGTGGGCACGTATAAAAGGGAAGACCGAAAACGACCTGCTTCACCTGGGTTTTAAACAGGCTTTCATGTTCCGGCCAGGTGCAATTATCCCGCTAAGGGGAATCAAATCAAGAACAAAGAGTTACCAGTTTATGTACGATTATTTTATGTGGCTGGTAAAAGGAATTAAAGCCATTGCGCCAGATTCTGTAGTAACTACCTCACAGATTGGCCTGGCCATGATCAATTCGATGCTTCATGGCTACGAGAAAAATATACTTAAGCCAAAAGACATTCTTGTTTTGTCAAACAAATAGAGTGACAGAAACGCATTTTGGCAGAAGAATAAATTAGAAACAGGGTCAACATTGTGCTCAATCAAAACTACTTTAATGACTATTTTTACATTTCATAACCTCAACCCTTGTGAGCAGTTTTAATAGAGATTAAGACTATGACTAAAACAAAGACCTTCCTTAAAAATCTGGTTCTACCCGTCACACCACTAACTGTAATTACTGCAGTAAGCCTGGTTGCGACCATATGGGCTTTCATCGTTTTTAGCGGCAATCATTCAGCAGCATTATATGCAGCAGTCACTTTGCAAATAACTATATTTTTAATACTCCTTTATGTCATTGACAGGGTGTTAGTTAAAAGACTGGCGTACTACAAAATTCTGCTCGGAGAAATTATACTGGGAATATCTGTTTCCCTCTTCTATGCATTCCAGGATAACACCATCGACATCAATTTTCATACGGATAAGGATTTTATTCTGGTAATCTTCGATTCAAAAGAAAATCCAATCTCTGATTTCAGAAGAAGTGGATTTTCGGGTAAAGAATTAAATGTGTACAATCATAATATTATACATGTTGACAGCTTATTATCCTCAAGAAAAGATTTGAGGATAAACCAACCGGAGGCATGGAGTGGATTCTCACAATCTGGAGGCAGGTTTGAAATAAATGGCTATTCGGTTAAATATGTTTTTAGCTCAAATAATAAACCGGGATCTGATTTATACAAGAATCCCGGTGCTTATATTGATAGCTTGCTCAACCAGGTAATAAGAGAATAAAAAGTTCCTTTCAACAAGAGTAGCTCTTTCTGATTGGATGAATCGAAACTTAGTGTGAATTGTATTTACAAGGCTCTGTTTGCTTCCTGGTAAAGCTCAGACGAATTGCTATCACTTCAGAAAGTTAGTTTAATCATTCTTCTAAGGAATATTTTATCAGGGTATTACAGATATTCTAAAAAATACAAATCCTGAAATCTAAATTATAACCTCCAACCTGGAGTAATCAGGAAGCAACTTTCCGGTAACGCCAAACTGCCAGTGTTAGCGAACATACAGCATATATCGCAATAGCAATAAACGGCTTCAGAATATCCTGAAACTGGGATCCTTTGAGCATAATCATCCTGATAATTTTGATAAAATAGGCTATCGGGTTTATGACATTAACCTGCTGAGCCCATTCAGGCATGCTGTCAGTAGGCGTGAACAGGCCGCTCATCATAATAAAAACCACTGCAAAAAACCATGCAAGAAACATAGCTTGTTGCTGCGTATTTACCAGGGTTGATATTAAAAGTCCGATGCCCAGTACAGCTAATAAATATACCGATGCCACTCCAAATATCAGCCACAAACTTCCCAGAATTGGGATTCCAAAAACGATACGCGCAAGCGTCAGGCCGAAACCCAGTTCGAATAAGGCAATAAACCAGAATGGAAGCAGCTTGCCAACTACAAACTGGTATTTCTTTACCGGCGAAACATTGATCTGCTCGATGGTGCCCATTTCCTTTTCACGCACCACGTTCATGGAGGATAAAAACATGCCGATTATAGTAACGAGCAATACAAGTATTCCTGGCACCATATAGGTTTTGTAATCCAATTCCGGGTTAAACCAGTATGAATACCGTAAATCGAATGGTGGTTTAATTTCCATTCCTCCTGTCAGATCAACAAGTATATCCTGGTTATAATCCATAATAATCGAATTGCCATACGCATTCATAATAGCGGCTGCGCTTCCGTCGATGGCATTGGTAATCAGCTGAACTGATGCTTTTGATTCTTTTTGAAGGTCGCGTTCAAAACGGCTGGGGATGATCAGTATCTGGTGGGCCTTACCGGTCTTTAACAGTTCTTCAGCCTGCAGATACGAATCAGCATATGCTTTTATATGATAAAACGGGGGTGCAGCAAACTTTGAAACAAGCTGGCGCGAAGCCACTGAATGATCCTGATCCACAATCACCAGGTTGATATTTTTGATTTCAAATGTAACGGCAAAAGCGAGTATCAGCAATTGTACAATCGGGATAACGAAAATGATAGGCAACATCGACTTATTGCGGAAAATCTGCCTGAATTCTTTTTGTAATATGTAGCGTATTGTTTTCAATTTATTTGTTTCAGTGTTTCTCGTTTCAAGTTCCCGGTAAAACTTCACTTTGACTTTTGAATTTTACCCTTTGCATTTTGAATTCAATTTTTACTACAATTGGAACATAGGGCACATTAGATTTTTCGTCTTGTCGCCCCTCGCCTTGTCACCTTTCTCCCACTCTCCCATTCGCCCTTCTCTTCCTACTCAAGTCTTATCTTGAACTTCTTAATACTCAGTGCAATAAAAAATACCGCCATTCCTGCAATGATCAGGGTTTCTTTCCAGATATACTGAAAACCAAGCCCTTTTATCATAATTGATTTTACGATTATTATAAACCAGCGCGGAGGCATGATGTTACTTATTATCTGCAAAGGAAGCGGCATGTTCTCGATCGGGAAAATAAACCCGCTTAACAATATAGTAGGAAGCATGAGTGCAAACATCGATAGCATCATGGCCATCTGCTGGCTGCTGCTTACCGTTGAAATAAAAATCCCGAGCGACAAAGCCATCAGTATAAACAGCAGGCTTTCGGCCAACAGAAGTACCAGGCTGCCTTTTACCGGCATTTGCAGCACAAAGTAACTGAGCAGAAGGATGATAAGTGCATTGGAGAAAGCAAGTAACACATACGGAAGTACTTTACCTGCAATAATCTGTATCGGACGCATGGGCGACACAAGCAGGACTTCCATAGTACCCATTTCCTTTTCGCGGGCAATGGAAATGGAAGTCATCATGGCTGTAATCAGCATAAGCAATATCGTGATAACACCTGGAACAAACATGAAAACGCTTTTTAAAGCCGGGTTGTACATCATTTGCGTTTGCGTGTTGATGGTAACCGGCAGCGACATCCCTTTAAGATATTCCTGCTGGTAATCATTTACAATGGCTGATGTGTAACTTACCAGCAGGTTTGCCGTGTTCGGGTCGCTGGCATCGGCAATTACCTGTATGCCGGCCTGGCGGTTTTTTTCAAGTTTTGAGGCAAAATCACTTTCGAATATAATTACCTCCTTTACTTTGCCATGCCTGAAGACCTCCTCGATATGCCCTTCGCCCGGCACCTGGTCGCTGAGAATAAAAAAACCGGACGAAAGCAGTTTCGATGTTATAGCCCTGGTAACCTGGTCGTTGGAATGATCGATAATAGCAATGGGAGCGTTATTTACTTCCGTTGAAAGCGCAAAACCAAAGAGCAAAACCTGTATCACGGGCATACCAAACAGTATGATCATCGACCGGTAGTCGCGGAAAATATGGTAAAACTCTTTGATGATAAAACCTTTCATAGATGTACGATTTCAGATTTACGAGTTACGATTGGGGAAGATGATTCATTAATTTCTCTTTTTTCATACTTTATATAATTTTACGATGCCTCGGTTCATTCGTACCTCGTAAATCGTAATTCGTAAATTAATATTTCAGATCAACTCCTAGCTATCTTGAGAAAGACCTCCTCAATATTCGCTGCATTGTATTGCCTTTTGAGGTTAGCTGGTGTATCCAGGGCTACAATCTTACCATCAGCCATAATGCTTACACGCCTGCAATACTCGGCTTCGTCCATATAGTGTGTGGTTACGAAAACCGTGATTCCCTGGCTTGCAGTTTCGTAGATGATTTCCCAGAACTGCCGCCGCGTGATCGGATCTACTCCACCGGTAGGCTCATCGAGAAAAACAATGGAAGGCTTATGAATGATAGCTACCGAAAAGGCCAGCTTTTGCTTCCAACCCAAAGGGAGTGAGCCCAGAATTTGATTTTTCTCGCTTTCCAGTCCGAGCCGGCCAAGGAGTTCGGTTGTTCTTTCCTTAATTTTTGCTTTTGGCAATCCATAAATACCTCCGAAAAACTGGAAATTCTCCCAAACCGTTAAATCCTCGAAAAGCGAAAACCGCTGGCTCATGTAGCCAATCCGTTTCTTAATCATTTCCGATTGATGATAAACATCATATCCGGCCACTTTCACTTTCCCGGATGTAGGAGCCGTCAACCCGCATAGGATTTTCATGGCCGTGGTTTTACCCGCACCATTTGCTCCCAGGAATCCATAAATCTCTCCTTCATCAACCGAAAAAGTCAGATGGTCGTTGGCCACAAAACTGCCGAACTTTTTAACCAGGTTTTCTACTTCAATGATTGGCATTTTTTAGGGGTTGGGGGTTAGGGAGAAAGGTGATGGGGAGAGGGAGCGACGGGGCGATTTCTACGAGTACTATAAGGGTTCTTTAATTCATTTGTTCTTTTGTTCTAATGTTCTCTTTTTCTAATGTTCTCTTGATATAAGTTGACAAATCCACTTTAATTTCCAGAGGTGAAGAGTATCAATTCCCATATTTCAAAAAAATAACTTTTCAAAGATTCGCTCTATCACCCCCTCGCCTAGTCGCCCCCTCGCCTACCGCCTCTCACTCAACTTCAACTTTCACTTGTACCACTTTCCTCGCTCATCATTTCCATAAAACAATCTTCGATAGATGGTTCAATTTTTGAGATATGGACATTACGGTTACCTGCTGCCTCCAGGTATGAGGCAATTTCAGCAGGTTTAACCGATTCATCCAACAACGACAGGTGAATGTGCTCCCCGAAAGGGAAAGCCGTCCTGGTGGATTTAAACCGCCTAAGATCGCCAAGTAAACGGTATATGCCGTCCGCTTTTACAGCCCACAAACCACTTCCATAATTGTTGCGTATAGCATCAGGTGTATCGATGCTCATAATTTTACTGTTCTGAATCAATGCCACGCGGTCACAACGTGATGCTTCGTCCATATATGGTGTTGAAACTATAATCGTAATCCCGCTCCGGCGCAACCGGGCCAGCATTTCCCAGAATTCGATCCGCGATACGGCATCAACACCTGTGGTTGGTTCATCGAGAACCAGCACTTCGGGTTTATGGATCAGTGCACACGACAACGCCAATTTCTGTTTCATTCCTCCTGAAAGTTTACCGGCTTTTCGATTTTTGAATGGCTCAATCTGGCTGTATATATCTTTAACCAGGTCGTAATTCGCCTCAGGAGTTGTTTTGAAAATACCGGCAAAAAAACGCAGATTCTCTTCCACAGTCAGATCCTGGTAGAGCGAAAAACGACCGGGCATATACCCTAGGATTTTACGGAGTTTAATGTAATCTTTCACGGTATCAAGTCCTTCCACGCTCAGCGAACCGCTATCGGGAATCAGCAGCGAAGTTACCAGCCTGAACAACGTCGTCTTTCCTGCACCATCGGGCCCGATAAATCCAAACAATTCACCTTTATTAACTGTAAACGAAATATCATCAAGCGCAGTTTTATCGCCATAACGCTTGGTTATGTTTGATGCTTGTATCGAAATGTTTGATGACATCGGGTGAAATTAAAAAATAACATGGTGAAGGAAGACAAAGCGAGGGACAATTGGAAGACATAGCAAGGAATAGAAACCATTAAATGATCATTGTGTGACCACCCAATGGCTCTAAAAAAAATCCGTAATATTTCTATTTCCTCAACGTAGGTTCTTTCGTCCAATAAACAGTCTTGCCCAATCCCATCCATGAAGCACCTATAAAGCCTCTAACCTTTACTTTCGTGGCCGACTCAAAGTTTATATAACTATTATATGTTTTTCCGCTGCTTGGATTGTAAATGGTACCATCGCTCCATTCATTATCTGACTCATCAAATTTGAATCCTTTTAACATTTCGAGACCTAGAACAGGGCGGTTCTGTAATTTAGCATCCGGGTTTTTGTCGTCTACCTTTGGTTTGCCATCCTTATTCGGTTCTTTGAGCCATACAATTTTCCCATAGTATTTGCCATTGGAGTCTTTGTAAATCTGTACCTGCGATTTTTCAGCGCCGGTTTCGTCATCGTAAGTCAGGTAATAACCCAACACTTTGTCAGCTTTTGATTGTGCCTTTGCTGATGTGAAGAATGCCATTGAAACAACTAGTAATGCAGTTGTGAGTGTGATTTTCATGGTTTACAGGATTAGTTTAAAATTGGTTGAACTATAATTGGATTGAATTATTCGGATTTAGCTTTGAAATTAACTTCTGCCGGCATGGCAATTTTTAGGCTGCCGTCATTGGGAACCCGGATCTTGACCCCATACACAAGATTAACACGTTCTTCCTTGGTTTGAATTATTTTGGGAGTAAATTCAGCTTTGGGTGAGATCCAGCTCACGACTCCGCTTAATTTACGGTTTGTTTTTTTATCTGCATCAATTAATACCTCCACCTGTTGGCCTTGTTTTACCTCCGGCAGTTGTGTTCCGGAAATATAAACTTTAAGTTCCATCACGCTAAGATCAGCAATTTTATAAAGCGCCCGACCAGGAGCTGCTATTTCGCCGGCTTCAGCAAACTTGTTTAGTACCGTTCCTTTAACCGGGTTCCGGATATAACACTTGTAAATGGATTCATTTACCTGTGCAACCTGCCTGTCGATCACCTGCATTTCTTCCGAAATTCCGGCATTTTGTGTCAGTATTGATGCAATCTGTTTATCAACCAAGTCAATAGCTCCGTTGATATCATCAAGCTGTTTTTGTGTAGCCGCTTTGTCCGCAATAAGTTTTGTTACACGGTTTTTCTCCACTATAAGATTTGCTTTTTGCTGTTGCTGAACCGCTATCTGGCTCTCGACACTGCTCTTTTTCACTGAAACAGCTTTCTTTTGCGATTGAAGTTGCAGCTTTTTCAGGTACAGGTCGGTGGTATCAACCAAAGCAACAATCATTCCAGAATCAGGTTGGGAACCTTCTTCAACGGTGAGGTAATGAATTTTTCCGGCACTTTCGGAAGATACTGTAACCTGGACGGCTTCGAAATTTCCATATGCATCACTCAGGTTGTTGCGGTTGCTGCAGGATGATAGCCATACCAAAGAAATAATTACCAGCAGATTGCGGGTGGTTGCCATTGTATGAGTTGAATTAGCCATAACTTTTTATAAATTTCTATGTGTCGATTTGTTTTAAAACTTTAGTTCCCACAATACGTGTTTTTTTACAAGCCGCCAGTCGCCGCTTTATAAAGCGCTTTCGACTGCAGCAATTGCATTTTATGGAGATTACGGGTAAGCAAAGCCTGTTCTTCGGCAAGTTGCTCGGTCACATAGTCGGTTGCCGTGAGTGTGCCGTTTTCGAGTTGCGATGCCGCTGAATGTGTGATGGATTTTCGTAACTTAATGATCTCTTCATCACTTTGAATCAGTTCATCCGCTTTTTGCACATCCGAAAGATATTGCTGTACCTGGGCTTTATTGGCCAGGTCATACGCATTTTTCTGGTTTTCAATTATATTACTGTTCAAATCCAGTATCTGTTTTTCGCGGCTTGTTTGATGCCAGTTCCAGAAATTCCAGGTAACTTTAGCACCTACTGTGGCGAAAAAGGCTGATCCTTCTTTAAAAAAATTATACCCCGGATTTCCGTATCCTGCAGTACCAAAGCCGTATACTTTAGGCAATTCTTTCGAAACAGAAAGCTTCTTGGTAGCTTCCAGTTTCTGCTGCATAAGTCCGAATACACCAAACTCGGGCCTCAGATTGGTATAAACAGACAGATTGACATCCATAACGGGCTCAGCAAATGTTGTGTTCTCATCTAACGTCAATCCGGTAAGCACCTGCATGGTATTAACCAGCATGTTTTTCTGTGTTTTTACCTCCAGCAATCGCTGTCCGGCTTTTAGTATTTCTGATTTCAGAACATCGGCAGCCGACGGAAGCATAACGCCTTCTTTTACCGAAGCATTTACCTTTGTAAGCCGCGTATTCAAATCCGAAACTGTGTTGTTAATTACTCCAACATTCAGATCGGCCAGCAATATGCTAAAATACAGTTGATTGATACGCTCGCGGATTTTATATAATTCGGCATCATTGTTCAGCTGGTTAATCTGCCGGTTGTAGTCTTCAATTATTCCCTGGGCATCGATACTGCCTCCTCCGTAAATCAACTGGTTGGCATCGACAGAAACTTTGTATTGTGCTTTAGGGATCACAGGAGCAGGTGCCCCCGGAATATTGAAAAGAAGCTGGATGACTTCATTCTGATAGGTCCCCTGCCCGTTAATGTTAAGTTGCGGAAGCTTGCCGTTATCAATGTTCTTTTGCTGGAGTGAACTTGATTCCTCATAAATTTTGTTTTGTCCCGATAGCGGCTGATTTTTCATGGCCGCAGCCAGGCACGAATCGAGTGAAATTGTTGGTTGCTGGGCATTTACACTTGCGGCAAGCCCGGCAACAATGAAAAACAAGAAAGTTCTGTACATCATATTTTTATTGATTTTAGTACAAAATCGATGATTTCTGCTTCCCTTGTTTCCAGGTATATTTGATATTCGTCGTTTTTCATGTCGAATATATTCTGCACGATTGGCCTGGCAACAAAAGGGAAAATACACATGGCAATAATATTAACCATCAGGTGTTCAGCTTTGATTGCCCGGATCATTCCCCGTACAGTTTCGTCGTCGATTTGTTTTTGAAGTAACCTGGGATTCAATCCTGATTTTTTAATGTATTTCAAAAAGCTATCTGGATTTGTATTCAGGGTGTTAATAATAAAGGCCGGGATGAATGGATTTTCGTTCAATGCTTTTAGGTAAATCCGGATAAACATAGTTATTTTTTCCTTTAGCTCAAGCTCCGCTTCAAGCATTTGTTTCATAGCAGGAAACAAATTGGAAGCCACTTCGCTGAAAACAGCCTCAAAAAGGTTTTCCTTACTCCTGAAATAATAATGCAACAACGCTTTGTTTATTCCTGCATGATCGGCAATTTCCTGCATGCGGGCTCCTTCGTACCCTTTGGAAATAAACACCTCGCGGGCTGCATTAAGTATTTGATTTTCTGTATTATCGCCAGCAATTGTCATGATCTCTTTGGTTTATTCTTTTGGTTTAACCATATGATTTAACCATACGGTCAAAATTAATACAAAAAAACATAGATTTTACAAACGATGAAAAATATTTTTTGCCTCTATGATCATTGCCCTGTTCCATATAAAAAATCTTGTATTTTTACCTTTTTATATCCAAATGATAAAATTTATATTTTTTGTATTATTCAGCTTCCTGGTAATTCCTTTATTTGCTTTTAATAACGAAGTTGACAAAACCGTACAGGCCAAAGAATGGCTCAAAAACCAACTCCTAACTTTTATCGAAAACAAAGGTCAATTTGTGGATTCCGAAGGAAATCCTGCTGATAATGTGCTTTTTAAAGCATCTTATGGCAATTGCGATATTTACATCACTACCGAAGGATTGAGTTATGTATTTGCAAAGTATGAAAAAGTTAAAGGGAAGAGCACAGATACCAATGATTTCCATAGAATTCCAGGAGAAAAAGCGTTGGAGAACAAAACCGTTTCGTATTACCGGCTGGATATGAACCTGCAGGGATCCGCCATCAATAAATCACAAATAGTAAAAGAACTTCCCGGCAAACAGGGTGTTACCAATTATTTCTACCCTCATTGCCCCGAAGGCATTTACGGCGTTCAGGAATACGGAAAAATAACCATTAAAAATATTTACAAGGGCATTGACTGGGTAATTTATACCAATGCCGACAACAAGGAATCACCTTTGAAATATGATTTTGTTGTTCATCCGCAGGCAGATTATAAGGATATCAAAATCAAATTTGTAAACGCACAAAGCACGCGATTGACCGAGAACGACACAAAACTAAAAATACAAACCATTGCCGGCAATATCGAAGAAGGCAACCTATACTCCTACCTGCAAAAAAGCACTGGAAAGCAGGCGATAAAAACCAACTATACAGCCAATGCTGATAGTACGCTGGAATTTGAAATTGGCGCTTATGATAAAACTAAAACATTGGTAATTGACCCTTTGGTATGGGCGACGTATTATGGAGGTGGGAGCAGTGATGAATTTTATTCAATATGCACAGACAGCAAGGATAATATTTATATAACAGGTGCAGTAAATTCACTGGATTTTCCAACTCAGCAACAAATTGGAGGATATTGGCAGGCAACAAAAAAGGGACAATATGCTAATGTTGCTATAATAAAGTTTAATACTCGAGGGGTTAGGCAATATGCAACATATTATGGGGGTAGTGTAAATGATTTTGGCCGTTGTATTTATGCAGATAAGATGGACAATATTTACCTTACAGGGGATACGAGTTCAGATGATTTTCCAACACAAACATTAACAGGAGCTTATAATCAACAAATTATGGGGGGTACTGAGGGTATGTTCATTTTAAAGTTTACTAACGATGGTGAAAGATTGTGGGCTACTTTCTATGGAGGAACAGCAAATGAAGACCGACCTACAATGAGTGGTGACAGCCAGGATAATATTTATATTATCGGATCCGTTCTTTCAGCTGATTTTCCAACACAACAACTAGCAGGAGCTTACAATCAGTCAACAATGTCAAGTGATGCCTCGGAGGGATTTATTATTAAATTTAATACTAATGGTAAATTACAATGGGCTACTTTTTACGGAGGAAATTCAAGTGATTTTTTTCATGCTTTGGTCATTGATAGTGAAGATAATATTTATGTAACCGGAGAAACCTATTCAACAAATTTTCCGCTGCAACAAGTAACCGGCTCTTATTGGCAGCCAACAAATGCAGGCAATGATGATAGTTTTATTTTAAGGTTTGATAAAAACGGTAAAAGACTTTGGGCTTCGTATTATGGCGGAAATAACATTGAATACGGATTATCCTTATGCTCTGATAGTAAGGATAATATTTATATGACAGGATTCACTCTTTCAACAGATTTTCCAACCCAACAATTACCAGGAGCCTATAATCAACCAAATTCCGGAGGGAATTTTGACATCTTTGTATCAAAATTCAGCAACCTAGGGATTTGCCAATGGGCTACATATTATGGGGGTAACGGAAGTGAATTTGGAAATAATGTTTGCATAGATAGACATAATAATATTTTTATTACCGGAAATACCTATTCGACAAATTTCCCCATTCAAGAATTATCAGGCGAATACTGGCAACCTAATAATGCTGGATCAGATGATGCTTTTATTTTAAAATTTGATTCTCTTGGAATCTCAAAATGGGCTTCTTATTATGGTGGAATAAGCTCAGATGTTGGGATGGACTTGGCTATAGATAATCAAAATTCAATCTATTTAGGAGGATATTTTTCTTCAGGTGCTTACACATTAGACTATGCAAATGAAGCTTATTATGATGATAGCGGAAACGGTAGCTATGATGGTTTTATCCTAAAGATTAAAGAATGTAATAACCAAAAACCTACTTCAGTACAATCAGATCGTAACAATATATGCATAAATGATAATGGCAATATAACATTAACCGCAATTGGCGGTATTGGAGATACCTTAAAATGGTCTTCGGATAATCTGGGTTTAAATTATATTGGAAAAGATACCCCGCTGATTATTCCTTCACCAACGCAAACCACTACGTATTACGCCCGTTGGGAGAGTCTTTGTGATACTTCAGCTTGTGATAGTGTTGTAATTCATATTTACTCACAAATAACCCAAAATGTAAGCCCTATAATTTGCCAGGGAGACACTTGTTTTGTTGGAACTTCAAAACATACAACTACAGGAGTTTACACCGATTTATTAACATCACTTTCTGGTTGTGACAGTACTGTTATCACAAATCTGTTTGTAAATCCCATTAAACAAAACACACAATTTCCTGTAATCTGCCAGGGGGATAGCGTAACAGTTGGTGTGAATAGTTATACATTAACAGGATCTTATACAGATATTCTAAAAACATATTTGGATTGTGATAGCACAATTATCACAAATCTGTTTGTAAATCAGACAAAACAGCTCTCATTGATTCATTCCATTTGCCAGGGAGAATCATTTGTTGTAGGGACTAATGTTCATACAACAACAGGTATTTATTCAGATACTTTAACAACTATTTCTGGCTGCGACAGCATTGTTTCAACAATTCTGACCGTTAACCCGACAAAAAATACTTCCTATAGCCCTGTCATATGTCAGGGAGAAACAGTTGAAGTTGGTACACACATTTACTCAACAACGGGTATATATTCCGATACATTAAATACGATTTTGGGCTGTGATAGTATTGTTATTACAAATCTCACCGTTGGCACTAAAAAACAAAACACTTTAATACATTCCATTTGCACCGGCGAATCCTTTCCGATTGGAATCCATAATTATACAACAACCGGAATTTATATAGACACCTTGGCAACAGTGTATGGCTGCGATAGTATTATTACAACCAATCTGATGGTAATTCCCACTATCCAAACCGATCAAAGTCCATCCATTTGTGAAAGAGAAAATTTTACTGTAGGAACCAACATTTATACTACAACCGGGACTTATACTGATGTTTTAAAAACAGCTTTGGGATGCGATAGTATTGTTACGACAGAATTAACGGTAAACCCTTTACCCTTTGTTTCACTTGGTGATGATTTGCTAATCTGCCCGGGAGATACAATAATTCTTACTCCGGGCGAAGGTTTTATAAGCTATTTATGGTCGGATGGATCTGTTTTAAGTAAGTTGCAGGTGTTAAATCCGGGAACATATAATGTAACTGCTTATAATGATTGGTGCCCGGCCAGCGATGAAATTATGATAAGTGAATGTGGTACTGAATTATGGTTCCCAAATGCTTTTTCCCCGGATAATGATGGTATAAATGAACGCTTCAAACCTGTTATACTGGGGACTTTAAATACATACCGCATTCTAATCTTTAACCGTTGGGGGCAACAGATTTATGAATCAACTGATGCTTATACCGGATGGGATGGAATGTTTGATGAAAGCCCATGTGCCGATGGCTTATACGTTTATATAGTCACTTACTCCATGGGTACAGAGCCTGCGACACAAAAACAAAGAGTGCAAAGAGGTGCTGTTACGCTTTTAAGGTAAGAAAATCTATTATGCATTAATATTACAAAGCAAACAGAATAGGAAAGTCCCAAATTTAAAATTTCAAGTTCCAAATTCCAAGAAGGGTCAAAGGGCTGGTCTTAAATCTTGAAATTGGGGGCTTGGAATTGGGGGCTTATTTTTTATTTTGTTTCCCAACTTTCCCGGTCTCACCCAGTTCCGCTCCCCAGATTATTGACTCCAACTGCCTGACATAATTACGTTTTGATTTATTGGGGTAATACACATACCCGTCGAATACTATAATTCGTTGGCGGGGAGCATCTACAATGGCGTAACTTACAAAAGGTCCGCCCATAAAGTCACCGAAAGTTTTCCATAAGCCACGCGTTTCGATGGTAAACATGTTTTTAAAAAGTATCTTCCTGGAAACAGGCTGATAAAACTCCCGCTCAGTAGTCATATAAGAGCCCTCTAACGGGCCCGGGACATATAGTTTGGTGTATCGGTCGCGTACGGCCAATATAGCAGCAGGGTTCATCTGAGCAGTGTCTTTGTATGGATATTTATAAATCATCAGGCCAAGGCTCATGGTTGTTGCCTCCGAACGCAACCAAACGAAATCAGTCATTTTCTTGGCCAGGTAAAAGTCCTTTGAAATAACCATATTTATACCAAAATCTTCAGCTAAAATCTTTTCGACTGCATAATTCCGGCTTAAGGAATTCAGCTCGCGAAACCGTGCCCGTTCATTCTGATTAAATAACTCTTTAATTGCTTCGCTATGCTTTGCGAACAGATTAAAAAAGGCTGTGTCGGAACCCGCTTTTACTTTAATAACACGCTGCGGATGTGCCCACACATTCCGGAGCGTTTCAACTTTACTTTTCCGGTTGGAGGCTTTAATATCAATTACCAGCACATTACGGTGTGTTTGAAGAAAAGTACTGAAATCTTTTTCGGAAACATTAATCAAGGTGTACTCAGGCTCTGCTTCAGGCAGGCCTGGCATATCCTGCATCAGCAAGGCGCGTATTGTATCGCCGACAGCGCTTTTCCATGCGGGTTTGCTACATATAACAATTATCTCGGAACCACGCCCGGTTGAATTCGGGCCTTTACTCTTGCTTTCGCTGCATGATGCCAGTATAAGTGTGACAAATAAAAAATAAATCGATTTCTTAAACCACATCAGAACTGAATGCTAGATAAGGTGAGTTGCATAGAAAAAGAGGGGCGACTAGGAGAAGGGAGAGAGGGGAAAGAGTAAACCGGGTTTAATTATGGCAATAATACGCTAGTTTTTTTTTGAATCACCTGTTTTCAAAACATCTAAAATCAACTCTACGCGTCCACGTGTCTTTAATAGAATTGAAAAATCAAATGTATGGCGTTATGAGAAATTACCCTGAAATACAGTAACAAATCATGTGAACTCAGCGGAGTTAAACATGATACCTTAACTCGCAGGCAGAATCACCTTGATCTTTTGTCCAACCTTCAAACCTGCTTTCCCGGATAATTTATTCCATTCTTTAAGCTGATCGATAGTAATACCGTCATAATGTTGTGCAATGCTCCATAATGTATCGCCCGATTTGACCGTATAATATACAAGTTTTAAGTCTGTGTCAGCTTTGGAAGTGCCTTTTGATGTTGATACCTGTGCAATTGCTTTTGTGTTATTCCCGCTGTCGGGCTGATTAACCCTGAGTTTTTGACCCACTAGCAGATTGTTGGTTTCCAATGAGTTCCAGGCAACAAGTTCATCATTGCTTACTCCATAAGTTGTGGCTATTTTCGAAAGATATTCTCCTTTTTTAACAACATGGTATTTTGCATCGTCTGTTGCCTGATTTTGTTGAACAACTGGTTTTGAACTTTCTTTTTCCTTGCTAACAGCAACACTTTCATTAATAACAATCTGACCCGGGGCGTTCACCCTGATTTTCTGACCTATCTGTATAGTTGAGCTTTTCATATTATTCCATACCATCAGGTCTTTAGTAGTAACGCTGTACCTGGATGAAATTTTACCCAGGCTTTCACCTTTCTTAACTACATGATATTTGGGGCTTACGTTTGAAGTGGTTGAAGTTTTTGGGACTTCGGATACAGATTGATCAGAAGTTGTTAGATCAGAATTATCCGCCACTTGCTGGTTTGCAGGAACTGTTTTCGGGGCTTTAGCCTGCACCTTAGGTTGTTGTGATTTAACATAAATTTTTAATGCTTGCCCCTTATTTATCGTTGATCTTTTTAATTTATTCCATTTTTTAATCTCCGATGTAGTACAATCATATTTCAGTGCAATGCCTGAAAGCGTTTCGCCACTGCGTACTTTATGAGTAATCCTTTTAGTAATCAGATCATAATCAGCATTATCCTGTGTTCTAGACTGGTTGGCATCATATCCTTTAAGTTGATAATAAGCATACAGTGAGGGCTCATTATTTATAAAATCCGCTATTGATTTTTTGGGCAAACGAATATAGAACGGATTATCAGGAGTTGCCGGAATAAAACCGGTCCGGAAAGTCGGATTCAGAAATTCTAGGTCGGCAATGCTTACCGAAAGTTTATCAGAAAGAATGCTTAATGCAAGTGGCTGGTGAACTGCAACTGTATCCGTTTCGAGATACAGTATCTTAGGCATTACAGGGTAAATATTATGCTCGTTTGAATATGCCATAACATAATTTACTGCGATAAAAGCCGGCACATAATCACGGGTTTCGCGAGGAAGATAAGGCATAATTTCCCAGAAAGTCATTTTGCCTCCTGAACGCCTGATTGCTTTATTAACATTACCGGCTCCTGAATTATAGGCTGCCAGCACCAGTAACCAGTCGTGGTACATATTGTAAAGGTCATTAAAATGGCGGCATGCAGCAACAGTTGCTTTCAACGGATCATTACGGTCGTCGACATACGATGTTAACTCAAGGCCATACACTTTTCCTGTATAATACATAAACTGCCATAATCCACCTGCTCCTGCGCTTGAACGGGCTCTGGCATTTAGTGCTGATTCAACTATAGCAAGATATTTCAATTCCAATGGTATATTATACTTATCGAGCTGCTGCTCAAACATTGGGAAATACATTTGAGCCATACCAAGTACCCGCGCAGTAGTGCCTCGTTTTCTATTGGCATACATATCAATAAATGCCCTCACCCTTTGATTATATACAAGGCTTATAGGTGACCCGACATCCAGGCGCTGCATACGGTAATAATAGACTGAATCAGGGTAAGTGGGAATAAAGTTGGGGAGAAAATTATATTTGTTTTCGTTAAGCTGGCTCCTCGAATTTTCTGTGTTTTCAAAATATTTTTGGATGCTAAGGCTGTCAAGTGCAGCTGCAATCCGGTTATCGTCAACAAACTCAAAGTCAGCCGGAGGGGGTTCAGGAGTTGTATTTTCGGTGGCTTGCTGTGCACGTAACGCGACAGTAAGGCTAAAAAAGAGTATTAGGAGTATTGGGTATTTTATATTCATTTTTTCTCATGCTTTAATGTCAAAAAACATCATTTAAATTCTTTGACATGCAACTTTAGTACAATTGGCTAAAATACGAAAAATACATGGGGTGGAATGTGTCTCTGAATCTATTAATTCACAAACTCATGTTAAGAAGTATAACGATTGAAACCGCATTTTTGGTATTCAACAATAAAAATTTAAAACCAGCCTAACTTCCCTGATAATAATTATCGGAAATTATGCTTTAACTTTTTTACAAAAAAAACTGCCTACTTGTCGGTATTGTTATCCGGTTTTATATCTGGATCGTCTTCTTTTATCCCGTCCTTAAAGCTTTTTACGCCTTTCCCGATACCTCTCATTAGTTCAGGAATTTTTTTGCCGCCAAATAATAACAGCACAATAGCGAGTATAAGAATTATCTCAGTTGGCCCTAATTTACCCATGATATTTGGTTTTTATTTTTTTGAAGTTTGCAAAGTTAAATTAAATAGAGTGTAAACATGTACCTTTTAACATAAAAGTTCTAAAATTAGTGAAACTGTCTTAGTTGAAGATGGTCTTATATTTGCCTGCAACCTATTAGGAGTAAACAAATTACTTTTTACTGGCGTGTATTTTGAATTACGTCAGTAAAGTTTTGATCCGGATTTCATGTAAATGTAAGTTTAAATATTTAACCAGTTAGCGGGATTCTGCACAATAGTGCCTTGCCAGAGTTCAAAGTGCAGCCTTGATTTGCTTTCGCCCTCGCCTGTAGAAACGGTGCCTAAGGATTGCCTGATTTTAACTTTATCACCCTTCTTAACTGTAACATCCTCAAGGTTCGAATAAACCGTGAGGTAGTCACCATGCCTTATTATTACAACATAGTTAAGGTTGGTTATAAAAATAACACTCGACACTTCTCCTTCGAAGATGGCTTTTGCTTTAGCCCCGGATACTGAAGCTATATCAATTCCATTATTTTTTATTTTAATATTCTGATATTCAGCATGGGCATGTTCTCCAAACGAGGAAATAACCGCACCTTTGTCCAAAGGCGAAGGGAACCGGCCTTTGTTTCCTGCAAAGCTGCCTGAAAGGGCAACATCTTCGGCCGTTACCGACATACTGTTTGATTGTTCGGGAGCTGCTTTTGCCGCCGTAGAGCGCGCCGGATTGACAGTTGCTACCGGTTCGGGATTGACATTTGCTTTCCGGTCGGCTTCAGCCTTCGCCCTGGCTTTGCGGTCAGCCTCGGCACGGAATTTGCGCTCATTTTCAGCTGCCAATGCTGCTTTACGGGCCTTTTCCTGATTGGCTTTCTTGATTTCCTCAGCCACAAGTCTTTCAATGGCTACCTGCAGATTATTGAGTGCAACTTCATTTTTGCGAAGTTTCACCAGCAGGTTTTTCTCCTGTGTGGTTAGCTTTTTGACTCTTTCATCTTTCTGGAGTTTTTCATTGGCAAGAATATTCCGCTCCTCCTCCCTGGAATGCTTCAAGGTAAGTTTTGACGATTTCTGCTTTTCAAGTTCAAGTTTCTTGCCAGCGAGTACAATCCGAGTTTCAGTGATTGATTGTACCTGTGATTTCCGGTATTCAGTATATTGCTGCAGGTACTTCAGCCTTTTATATGCCTGGTTGAAGTTATGGGATGAAAAAATGAACATCAGTCTGTCGTATGCACTATGGTTACGATAAGTTGAATAAATTAACCGTGCATATTCTTCTTTCAGACTTTTCAGAGTGGTTGTAATCTTGTAAATAGTATCGTTCATGTTTTGCACCTGGCTCTCGATACTGCCTATCTCTTGGTCAATGGCACTGATCAGATCCTCCCGTTTTTCAATTTTTTTATTGATTAAAACCAATTGATTCAGGTTGGCTGACTTATTTTGTTGTGTTTGTTCTAACTCCTTGTTTACCTGAATAATATCTCTTTCTATTTTCTGTTTGCGGCTCTGCAATTTGTTTTTATCATTTTGAGCATACATATTGGCTGTGGCCGCTATCAGAAACATAACAACCAGGTAACCAAGAATTAAGTAAAATCGATTTGCTATCCGGGTTTTTTGTATCATTTATTTTTTAGATTGTAAGTCCTTTATTTCGGTATAATTTTCCGGGATCCTGAATGGGTATGTCTGATCCTGCTCGAATTGTATATTAGAGTACCTGATCTTAATCTTTACCTTATTAACTTCAGTTTCTATGTTAAATTCAAGATCGGAGGGAATGAGTCGTCCTTCAATTTTGTTAAACTCTCCGTATGTTGCAACAAACTTACGATTGTCGCGCTCAGCTTCTTTAATTAAGACCTTTGAAATTTTGAAGTTTTCGGGATCAAGCCATATGCTTTGAATCGGGATACTGATGTCATCTTCACTACGGCGGACAAACCGGCGGATTTTTCGCCTGTCGATGGTATTGAGTTTGTATTGCTGGTTTTCGATGGAGGCTTTAAACGAATTAGATTCATACAAAGAAAAATCATTTCCTATTAAGAAGGACTGGGCCATATCATAATCCATTGTTTTATTAAGCAATTGGTTGATATATAGAAAATCCTGTGAAAGGAAAGTTTTACTCAACCGGTTTAAATACTTGATCGAATCTGGTGTAAGCATGAACCTCACAGCCTCTAAGCCGAGTGCCGGAGAAATTGAAATCCAGATAATACTGTCATAATCAATGCGCAGATTACCGGATACGCTCGTTTTCTTACCATCAACCTGGTAGGTTACATTAAATTTAGCCGAAAACTGGTTAAATCTCAATTCATGTTCCTGTAACTTGTTAATCAGAAATTCAGCACCCTCTTCTTTAATTGGTGCTCTTACAGCTTTACGGGTACCTGTACAAGCTGTATATCCTGTTGCAAGTATAAGAATTAAAAATAACTTTAAAATAAGGTTGGTAAATCTACTCATACAGTTTCCTTTCTTTTATCTTTTTCTCCAGGAATTCAGAGCCTTTTCCTACTTTAATCGCATTTTGCCACTGAAGGACCGCCTTGTCAATTTCGCCTAGCTTAAAATAGATATCACCCAGATGTTCCAGAAGATCCGTATCCGGCGAAAGGGTGGCAGCAATAGCTTTTTCAACCCATTCTGCGGCTTCAGGATATCTTCCAAGTTTGTATAGAACCCAGCCATAGGTATCCATATTAGCAGCATTGGCGGGATCTAATTTTACCGACTTTAATGACATCGTCTGTGCTTTTTCAAGATTTTCGTTTCGCAACGACAAATAATAGGCGTAATTATTAAGCACGTAGCTGTTTTCGGGCTGCAATTTTAAAGCATTTTCATAATTCTCATCGGATAGACTGTAGTTTTTCATACGGTTGTACGTATCACCCAGATATGTATAAAACTGAACCAAAAGTAAGTTGTTCCCACTAACTAATTTTACTCCTGTATTAAAATTGCTGATCGCATCTTCATATTTGCTTTTTTCAAGTACGGCCACACCTTTAAACAAGTATGGTACTGGTAGCAGAGGGAAAAGTTCAATAGCACGGCTACTTTCCGATTCCAAAGCCTGGTAATCTGCCAGTTGTATTTCGGAATTCAGCAGGCTTTCCCATACTGCATAACGACTACTGTCAACAGCAATTACTGTCCTGAATTCATCGCGGGCTTCAGCGTATTTTTTATCATCGAGCAGAAAATCGCCATACATGGAATGAGCTTTAGGATCACTAGGATGCGTTTTAACCAGAATTTGAGCCAGCTCCATTATATCTGCTTTATTCTCGTTATATGCTTCTGTTGCTGAAAAAAATGAAAGGAGTACCCTGATTTTAGTGTCAATATCCAGGGCTGGATTAGCAAAACCCAGTTTTAATTCATCGAATGACTTCTTTTTATCGCCTTTTTGCCTGTAATAATCTGATAATGTGATATGGATATATGGATTATCAGGATCCTTGGCTAATATTTGTTGGTAATATTTGGCTGCTTCGTCAGGTTTGCCTGCCTGCATATACATTTCCGCTATCATCGATACGTAACGGGTTTCCTGGTCAGGAAATTGCTTTATCAGTTTTTCGAGTTCTGAAGCAGCCTTATCCGGTTTATCCTGAATCAGGTAAATGCGTTGTTTTTGTAATGATATTTCTTCGGTTACACCCAGAAGTTCTTCAATCTGATCATATGTTTTTATAGCATTGTTACCATCATTATTCATCAGGTAAGCATTGGCAAGTTCATAAAGAAAATCAACACTGCCAGGGTATTGTTTCACCAGTTTCTGACATGTTTCCAGCAGCTCTTTTTTCTTCCCTGCTTTCCCGTAGATTTCTACCAATAACAGTTTATACCATTTATTATTGGGTTCCAGTTCCGACGCGTGCTCAGCAAGGCTTGCTGCTGTACCGTAATCATTGGAATCAAAGTACAATTGAGCAAGCTCATACATGGAGGGAGCATGATTCGGATTTTTTTCAAGGCACGATTCATAAAGTCCGATAGCTTTGGTTGTTTCTCCTAATAATTTTGCCGTTGTAGCGTCAATAAAGATATTTGTTACTTCAC
This sequence comes from uncultured Bacteroidales bacterium, assembly GCA_963802185.1. Classification (GTDB taxonomy): domain Bacteria; phylum Bacteroidota; class Bacteroidia; order Bacteroidales; family UBA4417; genus UBA4417. The sequence goes on along the minus strand of CAWDHU010000025.1, from coordinate 658 downwards.
CAGTATTTGCATTTTTTTCGGTTGTAACCTCTGATTTATGTTTCTTTCTCTTCTCGCGTTTTTGCGAAAATCCCTCTCCTGGCCATATAATGACCAGTAAGACTATTAATGTGATTATTTTGTTCATTCAGTAGATATGCTATGTATTGGATTATACGATGATGCCGGCTGCCTTCTTCTGGTAGCTGGCAATTATTAATTCATTATTCAAAATTACATTTATTCAAAATTTAGTTTAAAAGCATTTCTCAATCGCCCCTTCTCCCCCTCGCCGTCTCTCCTCTACTTGTCCAGCTTCTTTCAACCCGGCTCAACTCTATTTAACTCCGGTATGCCCAAATCCACCTTCCCCTCTTTCGGTAACCGACAATTCTTCAACTTCATTCCAGCTGATATGTTCAAAACGTGCTATTACCATTTGTGCAATCCGTTCACCTGGTTCTAGTGTAAATGCCACATCCGAAAGGTTTACGAGTATAACTTTTATTTCACCCCGGTAATCAGGGTCAATTGTACCTGGTGTATTAACTATTGAAATTCCATGTTTAGCAGCCAGGCCACTCCTTGGACGAACCTGGGCTTCGTAGCCTTCGGGTAATTCAATATACAAACCGGTTGGAACCATTGTGCGTTCCAGCGGCTTTAATATAAGTGCTTG
>CAWDHU010000024.1:0-242991 GCA_963802185.1 uncultured Bacteroidales bacterium | reverse complement strand
CCAGGAACAAAATTTCATTCTTCTCCTGAAAAGCAAGGGTTATCTTATTAATATTCATGCCCTGCATTTTCGTATTTCTTACCTTCATTATCAACGAAATTTTTTAACTTTATTTAAAATACTTTTGAATCAGACTCTTCAATAGGGCTAAACCAAGTGGTTTTGCAATATAATCATTGCATCCTGCTACTAAAGCTTTTTCTCTATCTCCGCTCAGCCCATAAGCTGTTTGCGCCATAATAACTATATTTTTATTGAATTGGCGGATACGCCTTGTGGCTTCATAACCGTCCATTACAGGCATTTTAACATCCATTAAAACCAGGTCAATATCCGGGTTGTTACGACAAATTTCAATAGCCTCCATTCCCGTATCTGCAATTAATGTTTTCCTACTGAACGCTTTTAACATTACCATCAGCAGCATCACCGAAATCTCATCATCTTCGACTATCAATATTTTAAGCTTTTTGCCCTGATCAGTTGCCTCATCCGGTGGAATATCAGGAGTGTTAACTTGTATTGGTTTTTGAACAGGATTGTATATAATAGTGAAATAGAATGTTGACCCTTTTCCTTCTTCACTTTCGACCCAAATGTTTCCACCCAGCATTTCGGTATATGCTTTTGCTATCGACAACCCTAGTCCTGCGCCCTGGTAGGCCCTGGTATCGGCAATATCGGCCTGTATAAAACGATCGAATATGGCATGCATCCTGTCGCCGGGAATACCAATGCCGGTATCTGTTACATAGAATTCAAGTACCTGCTCACCTTGTTTTGAGTCTACAATTTTGTAACCCATTTCTATTGAACCGCCATCCGTATACTTAATGGCATTTTTCACCAGGTTAGTGAGTATGGCGTATAGTTTTTCAGTGTCGGTTAAAACAAGGGCTTCGTTTGCTGTGAGCTTTTTATTAATTCGTAATGAAATTCCTTTGCTTTCGGCCTGCACTTTAAAGAAATTATAAACAAATTCGATTTGTTCATTGATATCAGATTCTTTGTTTACAACTTCAATCAAGCCAGCTTCTATTTTTGAAATATCTACAATATCGTTTATAATATTTAGCATTCGATCACCGCTTTTCTTAATGATATCTATATACTCCTGCTGCTGGTCACCTGTCAGGCCAGGTATCCGGAGCAGTTCGGCAAAACCTAGTATACCGTTCATAGGTGTGCGGATTTCGTGGCTCATATTGGCCAGGAATGCTGATTTGAGGCGGTCGCTTTCTTCGGCACGTTCTTTAGACTGGATTAATTCCTGCTCTGCATGTTTGCGTTCAGTAATATCCTGAATTACCCCAAGTACAACATTTTTATTACTATCATATTCAGCAATAGAATTGATATCTATAATTTTCCCATCGCTGGCCCGGCAAATTTTAAATTCGAGGTTGTACGGTTTTTTTTTCGTTATCAGATCAGCAAGTGCTTTATCCATCATTCCCCTGTATTCGGGCAACGGGAATTGCTGGGTTTCCGCAAGTGACATCTGGCTACTTTCTTTTCCATAAATATGCTTCGCTCCAACTGAACCAATTATTTCGCCGGTATTTAACATCAGTTTCCAGTTACCAATTTTAGCTATTTGCTCAGCACGGGATAACCGGTATTCACTTTCAATAAGGGCATCTTCTGCATATTTCCTATCGGTAATATCGCGCATGACTCCTTCATGAAAAAGTATGTTTAAATTTTTATCATAATTTAACCATCCATGGTCCTCGACCCAAATCTCAGAACCATCCTTTTTTTTCATCCGGTAAATCCCCTTTTCTGCATTGTTTTCCATTAATTGAACGCTTTCGCGATCCTCAACTGCAAAATACAATTGGGTCTTTATATCAATGGCCATCAATTCTTCCTTACTATCATAGCCAAGCATTGTAACCATGGCCGGATTAACATCAACAAAAACGCCATCATCGGTACTTTTGTATATGCCATCGGGTAATACCTCGACCAGGTTGTGGTAAACCTCCTCACTTTTGCTGAGTGCATCTATCATTCGTTTACGTTCAGTGATATCTGTAATCATACCAAAAGATCCACTATATAAGCCTTCGGAATCATAAATTGGTGTTGCTGCAACTATAGCCCAAAGTTCACTTCCGTCTTTTCGAATGTAGCAGCGTTCGAAAACATCACTCTTGCCAATCTTGCTTTCGTCAATTCTAACCCCATAATCAGCAAGATTATCTGCTCGTATAAATGCGGTAAAAGGTCTGCCTATGATTTCTTCCTGTTCGTATCCCAGCAATTCGGCCATTCGTTTGTTAATAAATATAGTCACGCCATTTTTATCAAGCCCCAAAATACCTTCGTTTGCCGTCTCAAATAGGTTTCGGTATCTTTGTTCGCTTTCCTTAAGGGCCTTTTCTGTAAACTTGCGCTCGGTGATATCCCTGTTAGTTACTCGCCGGCCGACATTTTTCTTGTTATCATCAAAAATGGGCCTGCAGATGTGATGGATATTTACAACCGAACCATCCTTTTTAATGATACGGAATTCCAATTCATCAAAGCTATCCCTGTTCTCAAACTGATAAGTTTTATTAAGATGAATAGTCACTTTTGCAAGATCATCAGGATGAATGGTTTTCACAATTAAACCTGGATCTGCGATAAATTCATCCGAATTATACCCGGTTATGTCCTCACAGGATGGAGACATATACCTTATCCGACCATTCTCATCTACCCAGTATTCCCAATCCAGAGTGAAATCGGCAAATGTCCGGAACTTGAATTCATTGGCCTTCAGTAATTGTTCGCTCGTTATTCTATCTGATGTATTCCTGGCAAATCCCAGTATTGTTTTTTTGTTGTTATAAATAAGCAGACTGCTTCGCACCTCAACAGGAAAAGTACTTCCGTCTTTGCGTATATGATTAGTTTCAATGGTTATTGGATGATCAATTTCCATTTTATTCCAAACTGCTTCAATTTCCTCCTCGGTAACATAATTTGTGTCTAATTCATTCACCTTTTTGGTTAATAGTTCTTCATAGGAATATCCCAGGTACTCACAAGCAAGCTTGTTTGCTATGATAATCCGCTTGGTTTCAAAATCTGCCAGAAATATAGCATCTCCGCCAGATTCCAGAATACGCCGTAACTGAACTTCTTCATTTCTTATTTCTTCTTCCGCCAGGATACGATCTGTAATATCATGAATGATGAGTGAAAATATTTCTTCATTTTTTAAACGCAGTTTACTTTGAAAGACCTCCACAGAGCGAATGCTGCCATCAGCAATGCGGTGTTTGAAAACGAAATAATTCTGTTTTCGTTTTATAGCTTCAGCCATTTTGAGTTTTATTTCATCTGGCGATAAAGTGTTGATCTGGTTTATGGTCATTTCCAGCAGTTCTTCTTTCGTCCATCCATAAAATTTTACAGCTGCAGTATTAGCGAAAATGATACGTTTTGAGCCTGGGTTGACGAAAAGAATGACAGCATCATTGTTTTCGAGAAATTCACCAAACGGATCATTATTTTCGATTAAGACCTCTACCTTTTGATTGCGTGAGTGAAGGCTATCTTTGATTGAAACCTTTAATTCCTCATTCTCCTTCTGAATCGCCAGCAACTCTTTATTAATTTCCTCTTTGGTTTTTCCTGCGTAGTCTGTCATGTCAATATGTCCTTAGAAATATTTTTGCATTAATCCTTTTAAAATGGAAATATCCAATGGTTTTGCCAAATAATCGTTGCATCCGGCAGCAATAGCTTTATCATCATCTCCGCTCAGTCCATATGCTGTTTGTGCTATGATAACAACATCTTTGTTGAATTCACGAATTTGCCTGGCAGCTTCGTATCCATCCAATACCGGCATTTTAATATCCATCATCACCAGGTCAATATCCGGGTTGAGACGGCATTCTTCAATAGCATCAACACCTGTTGTAACTACCAGGGTTTCCCTGCTGTACTCTTTTAAAATTAACATAAGCAGCAGCACGGAAGTTTCATCATCCTCAACAATCAATATTTTTAGCTTTTTAGTCTGGTCATTAGTCACTCCCAATGGAGTAAAAGTAATACCCGCAGGATTTACATTTACAACAGGATTATAAGGTATAGTAAAATAAAATGTTGATCCTTTTCCTTCTTCGCTTTCGACCCAAATTTTACCCCCAAGCATTTCGCTATATGCTTTAGCTATTGACAACCCCAGGCCTGCACCCTGGAAAGCCCGGGTATCGGCAATATCAGCCTGGATAAAACGATCGAAAATAGCTTGTTGCCTGTCGGCAGGAACACCAATGCCTGTATCTTTTACATAAAACTCCACCTCATGTGTTTCGAGTGCACGACCTGACGACTGCACGATGTCTCGGGTGGATGGCTTCACTATTGGTTTTAGGGTATATCCAAATTCGATTGTGCCCTGATCGGTGTATTTAATTGCATTTTTAACCAGGTTTGTCAGTAAGGCAATCACTTTCTCTTTATCTGTATTAATAATGCTCTTGATATGTGGCAAGCCGCTCTGGTAACTTAATTCAATTCCTTTGTTTACAGCTTCGGGTTTAAAAAAAGCATACAGGAAATCCAACTGTTCATTTATATTCGTATCGGAAAGCAAAACCTGCATCTGGCCGGATTCAATTTTCGAGATATCGACAATATCGTTAATGATATTAAGCATGCGATCGCCACTTTTTTTGATAATGCCAATATATTCCTGTTGTTTCTCGCCTGCTAATCCGGGCATTTTAAGCAGTTCCGAAAATCCGAGGATGCCGTTCATCGGGGTACGGATTTCGTGGCTCATATTGGCAAGAAAGGCAGATTTGAGGCGATCGCTTTCCTCGGCCTTTTCTTTTGCAAATATTAAATCCTGCTCAATTTCTTTATGGCTGGTCATATCAGCTATTGAAATTAGTCCCGCCGGTTTTCCATGATATTCAATCAGACTGCCATTGAGAAATACCCATTTTTCAGTTCCATCTTTGGCTATAATCTTAAATTCATACCCATTAGGAGTGATCTCACCTTGTTGTCTTTTAAGGCCTCTTTCCTTAATAAGCAAAAGGTATTCAGGCGCGACAAAATCCCAATAATGCATTTGATATAAATCCTGTGATGTATATCCTGAAATTTTTTCACCGGCAGGATTTGTATATACCCAATAGTCATCCTGGTAAATCATAATGGCAAAAGGAGTTAATACAGCCAGGTTTCTGAATTTTTCTTCACTTTCTCTCAATAATGCTTCAGCAGCTTTCCGTTCGGTAATATCAATTAAAAGAACTACGGCCGATGGTTCGCCCAAAAAACGGGTTTCGGAAGCACGAATGATAGTATCCCTTAAATTGCCTGTTTTTGTGCGTACTTGAATTTCATAATCTTTATCAGTTTTTCCTGTTATTCGTTGCCGAATCATTTCATACGCAAGCTTTTGGTCTTTTTCAACAATATAATCAAATATTTTTGTTTTAAGGAACTCTTCTTCCGTATATCCGATAATTTTTAATGCGGTTTTATTGGCATAAACAATGACACCGTTTTGATGAATTACAATGCTATCAGGGAGTTGGTTCATAATATCCCTGAACTGCATTTCTTTCTCAAGAAGGGCCTTTTCTGCCAGCTTGCGCTCAGTAATGTCGCGTTGAATTCCTAAAAAGCCAACAATATTATTATTTTCATCAAGTATAGCATTGGCAGAACCTTCAATATCGATAACAGATCCATCCTTTTTCTTGTTTCTGAGTTCCCCTATAATCTCCTGCCCTTTTACTAAATTGCTCCAAAATATCTCATATGCCTCATCGTTCATCACTCCACTTTTCAATATACGTGGAGTCACTTTCCCTAAAACTTCATCAGCCGTATACCCATATATCGTAGTAAATCCGGGATTAACGAATGTAAAAAATCCATTTTTATCTGTCATAAAAACAGCTTCTCCGGATCTGTCAATGGCATTCCGAAGTTTCACCAATTCCTTTTCTGCTGTTTTGCGTTCACTTATATCGCGCCAGGTGGTGAAAAGGGCTTGCTTGCCATCCAGCTTTATTGCAGCAATAGATACCTCGACAAAAAGATCCGAACCATCCAGTCGGCGATGCATCCACTCAAAAGTTATTTTACCTTTCAGGAAGGCCTCCCGGATCTTTTCATCCGCTTTTTGCACTGATGTTTTTCCATCGGGTTGAAACTCCGGTGAAAGTGAATCAGGTGACTTTCCAATTATCTGTGACTTGTCACCACGCATTATCAACTCGGTTGCCTTGTTACAATCGATAAAAATACCATCAGAAATAATCAAATATGCATCCGGCGAATCACTGAATAAAATGCGGTATTTTTTCTCGCTTTCTTCCGAATTAAGTCTTTCGGCAGTGTACTGTTTGTGAACAAATTTTACGATTAAAAAAATAAAATAAGATGTATATAACAGCGTAAAAAGCGAATCAATCCAACGTTCGGTTTCGGAAGTGAAGTTCACTATTAAATCAGGCCGATACAATTGGAGTAGGTAAACCATACTAAAGAGCACTACAAATAGCAGGATGACATATTTCTTAAGTTTATCGGGATATATGATTAAGCCAAGAATCAAAATCACAAAAGCTGGCATAATATTCGAACCGTTTATACCTCCATTAAATACCCAAATGATTGAAATTGAAACAAGAGCAAGTGGTATAATTGGAATTATTATAGGTTCAATTATTTTTTTGAACCTGACAAAGTAATAAACAAAAAATAGTACTATTGAAAGAAAAGATGGAATAATTACGGCAGGCAAGGACGTAATTAACAGGAAATTAACTATTGATCCGGTAACACTTGTAAGTATTGCAACCACAACTGAAGATAAAAAAAGACGGTGCTCCAGCGAAAAATCCTCACCTTCAGCGAAAATAAATTGAATAGCTTTTTTAAATCTGTGCATAAAAGGAAGTATTTGTTTTTTATTATCTCATTCCCACATATTTACATTATGCGGGAATAAAATCAGCGTGAATTATTTTAATCCCATGGTGCTGCCGAACTAGTCTTCAGGATTAAATTGCTCCTGTATCAGCTTCCGGAGCAGTGCTATATCCAGGGGTTTGGAAATATAATCGTTACAACCAGCATCTAATGCTTTTTCTCTTTCCTCAACTAATCCAAAAGCAGTTTGTGCAATAATATACACATCATTGTTGAATTGACGGATTTGTGTTGTTGCTTCGTAACCGTCCATATCGGGCATTTTTATATCCATCAGAATTAAATCAATATCAGGGTTGGCAAGGCATGTTTTAATAGCTTCAGTTCCTGATCTTACTTTCAGAATTTCGCTACTTAATGACCTGACTGCTATCGAAATCAGTATTTCGGATGTTTCATCGTCTTCGACAATTAAAATTTTGAGCTTTTTCATCTGCCTGGCTTCTTCATCTAACATATCAGTATTAATTAAGGAATTTTGTTCTGAATTAAGTGTATACGGAATTGTAAAATAAAATGCAGAGCCTTTGTTTTCTTCACTTTCGACCCGAATTTCACCACCCAACATTTCGACATAGGCTTTTGAAATGGACAACCCAAGTCCGGCGCCCTGGAAAGCCCTTGAATCAGCAATATCAGCCTGTATGAATCGTTCGAATATAGCTTGCTGCCTGTCGCGAGGGATCCCAAACCCGGTATCTTTCACATAATATTCCAACAAGTTGCCTTTTTTAACATATCCGAATTCTATTGAACCCTGGATGGTAAATTTAATGGCATTCTTGATAAGATTGGTTAAAATGGCATATAATTTTTCGCGGTCGGTATTCAAAATTGCTTCTTTATCAGGCAGTCCGTTGTGTAATATAAGCCGGACTCCTTTTCTTTCAACCTCAGGTTTAAAAAAGGAGTATAGGAATTCAGTTTGTTCATTTAGTTTGGTTTCAGCAACAAATACTTTTACCTGGCCCGATTCTATTTTTGAAATATCAACGATATCATTAATAATATTTAGCATTCGCTCACCACTTTTTTTAATAATTCGGATATACTCCATTTGCTCGGCACCTGAAAGTTCAGGAGTTTTCAGCAATTCAGCAAACCCAAGAATACCGTTCATAGGAGTGCGGATTTCGTGGCTCATATTGGCCAGGAAGGCTGATTTTAGCCTGTCACTTTCTTCTGCCTTTTCTTTGGCTTTCAATAATTCCTGTTCCGCCTGTTTTTGCTGTGTAATATCGCGTATAGTACCTATCATATAAATTGGTTGGTTATTATGATCTAGTTTTAACCTTCCAATTCCATGCACCCAACGCTCCACTTTGTCATTCTGCCGAATTATTTTATAAACTTTATCAAAATTGGTTTTTCCCCCCAGCACTTCATCAATAAAATAATCGTTCATAATTTTTTGCCATTCGGGATGAATTACGGAAGTCCATCCTTCAACTGATTTAGTATAATCTGTCTCAATACCAAATATTCTGTTTAGAATCTCTGAACTGGTCCAATTTCCAGATTTAATATCCAGATTATATGTACCCAGGTTAGCAATATTCTGAGTTTCCCTTAAAAATCTTTCATTCTCTTTTAACGCATCTTCAGCAAGTTTACGTTCAGTATTGTCGGTAATTGTACCTATATAACCTATTATTTCATTTTCAGGACCCATCTCCGGAATGGCTTGTCCAATTACCCAAACAATGGTTCCATCGGGTCGCACAAACCGATATTCGGAAAAAGAGGAATCCAGGTTACTGGTCGCTAATTGCCAACCGTCACTCACTTTCTCTTTGTCATCAGGGTGAACTGCTGTTAACCAACCATCGCCTAATGCATTTTCGAAAGGCAAACCGGAAAGTTCTGACCATCGGGAATTTACATAGGTAGTGTACCCATCAGCCCGGGTTTTAAAAATCCCGACAGGAGAAGATTCAGCCAGGGTCTGAAATAATTTTTCACTCTTCTGCAAAGCCATTTCAGCATGCTTCCGCTCTGTAATATCGTGCAAAAACGCCACAAAACGACCGCCATTCATTGGTTGATATTTCACACTTACTTCTACATCATATATAGTTCCATCCTTACGGTGATGCCGGGTTTCGAACCGAGATTCACCCTGTTCAACAACCTTATTGTTATGAGCTTTAACATCTCCTGGATTTTCGATTGCCTCAACATCAGATATGTGCATAGTAAGCAGTTCCTGTTCACTATAGCCGCTCATCCGGCAATAGGTTTCGTTTACCTGCAGAAGATTTCCTTCCATATCGGCCATCCAGTATCCATCCATGGCGGTTTGTAAAATGGTCCGGTTTTGCTCTTCACTCTCCCGAAGTGCTTTATCCGCACGCTTGCGCTCGGTGATATCCCTCATTATTCCTTCATGGAAATTTATTTTGCCATTTTCATCCTTATTGTACCATCCATGATCTTCGACCCAAACTTCGGATCCATCTTTCTTTTTCAGCCGATAAACCCCCATTTCCTCCAGTTGTTCCTGCAAAACAAGGCTTTCCCGATCAGTTGGTTCAAAATATAATTGGCTCTTAATATCAATAGCCATTAATTCTTCTTTGCTTGCATAACCTAACATCTTAACCAAGGCCATGTTAACATCAACAAAATACCCATCGGGAGTGCTCTTATAAACGCCGTCAGGCATTTTTTGAACCAAATTGCGATAGATTGAATTGCTTTCCTGTAAAGCCACTTCTGCCTGTTTTCGTTCGGTAATATCTCTTATTGCTCCGTCAATATGATGTGGATTCCCGTCGGAGTCAGTAATTAACCTGGCGTTAATTGACACATATTTTATAGTACCGGTTTTGGTTTTGAGAGTCACCTCGAAGTCCGTGAGTTCACCTTTTTTCTGTAATTCAGCAATCAGGTTATTTCTTTCGGCGGGATTCAGATACAGATCAAAAACTGGTTTTCCTACTATTTCATCCCTGTTAAACTCGGCAAAATGTTTGATAGAAGGGCTCACTTCCAGAAGTGTACCTGCAATGTCAGTCTGGTAAAAAACGTCCTGCACATTCTCGAAAATAGCCCGGTACTTTTCTTCGCTCGTCTGTAATGCCTCTTCAGCATGCTTCCTATCGGTTATATCTTCAATTATTCCTACACCACCGTTAAAATGTCTTTCACCAATTTTAATAGGAGTAAACATAGCCCGAACAGGAACTTTCTTTTTTGTAATTACTGATTGGTAAACATCCTCGTACAATCCAACACTCCCTTTAAGAGCCTTTTCAACACAAGAAACCAGCTTTTTGTCTACAAGGGCAAGCATATCGAGGCCAACTAACCTATCCGTAGTAGTGCCTATAATATCGGCAAATCTGCTGTTGCAGGCAACTATAATACCTTTATCATCAAAGGATAAAATACCCAGGGGGGAGTTCTCAAAAATCAAACGGTATTTTTCCTCGCTTTCGCGGAGTGCTTCTTCAGCCAGCTTACGTTCCGTATTATCACGGCCTATGCCAACCAGGCCAATTATATGGTTATCCTTGTCATGTAAGGGAATTTTGGATGAGAGCAACCAACGTTTCTTACCGTCTTCGTCGAAGATATATCCTTCGCTATTAATTATAGGTAGGCCTGTTTGCATTACTAACTGATCATCAGCAGTAAATCTTTCAGCCATCTCTTTCGGGTAAAATGCAAAATCATCTTTACCCAAAACTTCAGCTTCCGATTTTGCACCTAAAAAACGTACTTCAGTTAAATTGGCGAGTGTTTTATTGCCTTCCAGGTCCTTCGAATATATTGAATCAGGAATATTATCGATTAGCGTACGGAATAGTAAACGTTCCTTTTGAAGAGTTTCTTCAGTAAGAATGCGATCACTAATATCAATAATTGCTGTAATAAAATAGGTTGGTTTTCCTTCATCATCACGTTGCAGTGCAGTATTAATATCAACCCATACGATGTTTCCCTTTTTGTGAATATATCTTTTCACCCAGCGTGCAGAAGTTTTTTCACCAGCAAGTATTGAAGCAATTGCTTTCTCATTGTGATCGATATCATCAGGGTGCGTAATTTCTCTCCAATTCAGGTCCGATAATTCATTTTCGGAATAGCCTAACATCTGGCAGAAAGCTTTATTTGTTTTCAGCTTTCCATCTATTGTAGTCATTGATATTCCTACAACTGAATTTTCAAAAACATTTCGGAATTTTGTTTCACTTTCATTCAATGTTTCTTCATGCTCTACTCCATTTGTTTTTAATTGCAGGTTTTTATATGCTTTTTCAGAAAGTTCGTTAACGAGGGCCGAAAGCATTTTAGCCACATTATTAAACTGTGCAAGTGACATAACCCGAACTTCGCTCAATGCCTGCAGGAATACCTGTCTGTCAACTCCTGCTTCGTCAGCATACTGCGTTATTTTATTTTCATCTATTTCCTCACTTCGAACCTGGCCTATTATCCAATTAGCTATATGCCTGCCATCAACTGTAATACTGACTATGAAATTATACAAACTTCCGAACTTACATTCCCGAATAACCTGAGTAATCTGGTTTTGTTCTCCAAAGTCCTCAAGGGAGTTAAAACAGTCGGGCAGGCCTTTGTTATCTTTCAGAATAATATCTTTACAGAAACGGCTAAAATTGCTGGGCTCGGTAACAGGCTTTCCATCAGGAAAAACGATTATGGACGCTACACCTGTGGCATCCGAAAACAAATCTTGAAAACGTTGAAGTTCATCCAGGTCGAAAATGTCGCTGAAATGAATTTCATCGTTAAAAGTTGTTATCGGAGTCTTAACACTGGCAGCAGTTTTCATATTTATTTTTTGAAGGGTTATTGTAAATTTTCTTTACAGTTAACAGATTTAGGATTGGTGTCAGCAATTTCAGCTCTTGTAAAAAAAAATCCATCATGTTGAAATCATTTTAAATGTGTTCTGGCATAAATTAATAGCTAATGGCATTTAAAAGTAACCATTACTTTATGGTTTTTTGCCTTGATTAAAAAAATGGATAGGGGATTTTGACTATATAGCTATTACAAGCTGCTTTTAGCTTTTAAAAGGCTTCATTAATTTAATGTCCTTTCAAAATCAATGGAACTTTTCATGGAACATGGCTGTAATGGCCGGCTTAAAAATAGTAGCAATTTCAAGTACTACATTACGCAGGTATCATAAAGCACGTGGCAGAATATTTATTCAAAAGTAGTATATTTATTTTATAAAATCCTATTATAATAAATAGTTAAATCGTATGTAAATTTACTTTACACTTATGTAAATAAAAAAGGGTTCATATCCCATTTTTAAAACTCTGGTCAAAAATTAATTCGTCATTTTAAATGATTACCTGATCCGGATTATATAAAAAGAGGAGTTTTTAATTAATTGAAAAGTTGAGTTTTAGGATTTTGACAGGAATCATTAAAAGTGCTTCATGTGTATATATGAATTTCAGCTGCCTGGAAAAATGAAATATAATTTTCGAACCTTTTTGAATCCGACCTCTTTTATATACTAAGTGCAGCACTAAATACCTTTCGGAATTAACAGCACGGATTGAATTGAGGATTCTCCCACTCATTTTGATCTGGTTCATAAAAATCGATTTACGATACGAAAAATATTCAATTTACTTTACTATCTTTGATTAACAGTCTCCCCAAACTTTTAGTGAATGAAACCAATACAGCCTGGTGCAGAGCCGGAAATACATTTGAAACCGATTAAGAATATGTTTGTAGCCTGGGTAATATTGCTTGTGGCATTGACTTTAACAGGCGCGTATACACATAATACAAAACAAAGAGTTGAAGGAGAAGCCCAGGGGAATTTTTCGTTCGAATGCAATGAAATTATGGCGAGTGTAAACTCAAGGTTATACGCGCATGCTGCTTTGCTGAGAACAGGAGCAGCTTTTATTGAAGCTTGTGATACTGTTACACGAAAAGAGTGGGAGATTTTTTATACCAATCAGAATATCAATAAAAATTTACCGGGAGCCCAAGGGTTAGGGTATGCAATAATAATACCCGGCAACTTGTTGGAAAAACATGAACAGCATATCCGCAAATCAGGATTTCCCAACTACAGTGTTAGGCCGGCAGGAAAGCGCAAAATATATACGCCTATTATTTACCTTGAGCCCTTTTCGGGCCGTAACCAACAGGCTTTTGGGTATGATATGTTTTCGGAGTCTATCCGCCGGAGGGCAATGGAAAAAGCCTGTGATTCAAATTTAGCTGCCTTGTCGGGCAAAGTAATCCTGGTTCAGGAATCCAATACTGAAATACAAGCTGGCACACTTATGTATGTTCCCGTTTACAAATCACGCATGCCTATCAACACAGTTTTAGAAAGACGTAATGCCATAAAAGGATGGGTTTACAGTCCGTACAGGATGAATGACTTTATGTTTGGGATACTTGGGAACTATGAAAAGAAACTGAACGAGAAAATAAGAATGCAGATCTATGATAATGACAGCATTTTGCCTGAGGCATTATTATTTGACAGTCAAACAGTTACTGTAAACAAATACCCAGATTCCAGAATATTACAATTACAGTCATCTATTGTATTTAAGGGTAAGCACTGGACCTTAAATTTTATCAAGGTAATGGACTTTACGTCCTTCTACCTTCACAAGGATGTTTTACTTGTCATGATGGGGGGCACACTCATCAGTTTCCTGATTTTCCTGCTTGCATTATTGCTGTTAAAAAACCGTTATCGATTAGAGTTATCTATAGATCTTACAGGTATTCTTAAAGCTAATCTTGACAAGCAAGTTGCATTATACAATGCAATACCAGATTCCATATTTGTAACCGACAGTAAAACAGGCCTAATTGAAGAAATAAATAGCAAGGCAACAGAACAATACGGATATTCAGATCAAGAATTAAAAACAATGACAAGTTCAGACTTATCGCTATTTCCCACACATAATCAATTAACAGACAGCCATGACTTACTTATTTTTGGCAATCAATTTCAAACAAGGAAAGATGGAACTATATTTCCTGTTGAAATAACTAATAGCACTTTCGAACTAAACAAATCGAAGAAAGTAGTCTCAGTTGCCCGCGATATAACTGAACGCAAAATGGCTGAAGATGCGCTTTATGCCAGTGAGCAGCTTTATAAAACAACTATAAATGCTTCACCCGATACAATCATTGTTACTGATCTAAACAATTATATCATCATGGGTTCACCCATGGCTATCCAGTTATTAGGGCTTAAAAATTTGGATCAGCTGCTCGGGCGTGATTTTATAGCATTGCTGGCTCCTGATGAAAGAGTGCGGGCCTCAACAATTATGGAATTAATGTTAAAAACAGATGAAAGAAAACCATTGACATTTAGATGCTTACATTCTGATGGAAACGTGATTGAAACCGAAATCAATGGTGAAGTAATTCGTGATATCAATGGCGAACCTAATGGATATATTTTTGCAATACGTGATATTACCGAACGTAAACGTACCGAAGAATTACTGCTGGCAACGCTGAAAGAAAAAGAAATTTTACTTCGTGAAGTACATCACCGTGTTAAAAACAATCTACAGGTAGTATCAAGCCTGCTTAACCTACAGTCTAACAGATTTGATGAAAAAGTTATAAAAGAAACCCTGGAGCAATCGCGAAACAGGATACGATCCATTGCTCTTGTTCACGAGAAGCTGTATCAAACAGGTAATTATGCTGAGATAAACCTTAAAGAATATGCTCATTCGCTACTGGCAGAGCTTTTCAGGGCTTATGTAACCGACCACGAAAAGATTCAAATCCATACCGAAATTGAAAATGTTAACATTCCGCTTATCTATGCCATACCCTGCGGATTAATACTAAATGAAATTATTTCGAACAGCCTTAAATACGCATTTCCCGAAAATCAGATTTTTGATCGCAAGCCAGAAATTTTTATCAGCGTTAAAACCTTACCCGACAAACAATTACAATTGAGTGCAGGCGATAATGGAATAGGGTTGCCGGTTAATTTTCAGCTTATAGATTCATCTTCATTGGGCCTATACCTCATCCGAATTCTTTCAACCGAACAGTTAGATGGAAAAATTGAAATTGATACTGAAAAAGGCGCTATTTTTACAATTACTTTTAATCCGTATCCGAAATGAGTAAAACTAAAATCCTGCTTGTAGAAGACGAGAGAATAACAGCCGAAGACTTAAAAAATACCCTCGAAAACATGGGGTATGAAGTCACCGGCATTGCATCATCTGCTGATACTTTTTATACTTGCCTGAAATCGGATATGCCTGACCTTGTGCTGATGGATATATACCTCAAAGGCAATAAGGACGGAATTGAACTTGCTACCGAAATCAAGGGAAAGTATCAACTGCCTGTAATTTATCTGACGGCCTATTCCGATACCAATATACTGGAGCGTGCCAAAATAACAGAACCTTTCGGATACATCATCAAACCTTTTCAGGAACGGGAGTTGCATTCGAACATCGAAATGGCCCTGCATAAAAACCGGATGGAAAAACATATTCTCCACCTCAATGATATACTGAAAGCTATTCGTGATGTCAATCAACTTATTGTCAGAGCTGAAACCCGTGATGAGTTATTGAAGAAAACATGCGAAACACTCATTTCAACGAGGGCTTATTCAAGTGCATGGTTCCTTATACTTGATAAAGAAGGAGTATTTCTTGATGTTTCACACGCCGGGTTAAACGAAAACGCTCAAACCTTTGCCGATCATTTTCAAAAAGGATATTTACCTCTTTGCATTGAACAACTGAATACTGATAATTCGAAAGTCTATTCCATACATGATTTTCAGAAATGTAATGAGTGTCCACTATATACATATTATGCTGATAAAGGAACTCTTATAACCAAAGTGAGATACCAGGACCGGCTGCATGGATATCTGGCAGTATCTATGCCAGGTGAACTGGCTACAAATGAAGAAGAAATAGCACTTTTTATTGAAATTTCCGACGATCTTGGGCTTGCACTTAACAACCTTGAACAAAAGAGAAAGAAAGAAGAAGCAGAAGAATTGCAACGGATTAGCGAGGAGAAGTTTCGCGCATTATACGAAAACGCACCCATGTCGTATCAATCGCTTGACACTAATGGGTATTTAATCGATATCAATCCGATGTGGGAAAAAACACTCGGGTATAACAGGGATGAGATAACAGGTAAATGGTTTGGCGATTTTTTGCATCCCGACTTTGTGGAGTTCTTTAAAATTAACTTTCCGGCTTTTAAGGAAAGAGGATATATTCAGAATTTACAATTTAAACTCAGGAAGAAAACGGGCGAATACATTTTAGTATCCTACGAGGGTTGTATTGGATACCATCCGGATGGATCGTTCAGGCAAACCTATTGTGTATTTAAAGATATATCAGAACAAAAGAAATCCGAAATAGCTTTATTTGAAAGTGAAACCCGCTTTCGCCATGCTTTTGATTACGCTGCAACGAGTATGAATATTATTGGTTTGGATGGGAAATTTCAGAAAACAAACATTGCTTTCTCCAAACTTTTAGGATATTCTGAGGAAGAGCTGAAACAATTGCATTTTAATGACATAACTCATCCTGAAGATATTAACATAGGCGGTAATTTCCTGGTGAAATTAAGTAACAATGAAATTGAAAATGCCTCTTTCGAAAAACGCTATTTATCAAAGAATAAAAAGACTATCTGGGCATATGTTTTCGTTTCACTGGTGCGCGACGAATCAAATAATCCAAAGTTTTTCATTACTCATATTGTTGATTTGACTGAGCGAAAACGAGCTGAACAAGAGTTACAAAAGTTGTCGCAGGTGGTAGAGCAGAGCCCTGAATCAATTGTAGTTACTGATACTAATGGAACAATTGAATATGCTAACCCAGCCACAAGCCTGATTTCAGGCTATTCAACTGAGGAACTAATTGGCGAAAATCCCCGGGTACTTAAATCGGGTAAAACTTCATCAGAAGAGTATAAAGAACTATGGGATACAATCAATTCAGGCAACGAATGGAAAGGGGAATTCCATAACCGGAAGAAAAACGGGGAACTCTATTGGGAACGCGCATCCATCTCTCCTATCACTAATCCACAAGGAAAAATAACCCATTTCCTTGGCATTAAAGAAGATATTACCGAGCGGAAGTATAGCGAAAATATTCAACGCGTTTTGTTCAATATTTCGAGGCAGGTTTTTGAAACTTCCGATGTACACCAGTTACTCGAAATCGTAAAAACGGAATTGAGCTCTCTCATTAACACAAAGAACTTCTTTGTTGCTTTTTATAATGAAGAAACTGATATGCTTTCAATGGCATATCGAATTGACGAACAAGATTCTATTACCAATTGGTCTGCTGAAAAATCATTAACCGGTTACGTTATCAAGCATAACAAGTCAGTCATGCTCAAACAAAAGGACTTTGAAAAACTTTTGGAAACCGGTGAAGTTGAGCTTATTGGAGCCGAGTCTGAGATTTGGTTGGGTGTCCCTTTAACGGTAGCAGGCAAACCTTATGGAGCAATAGTTGTACAGGATTATACCAACCCGAATGCATATGGAGAAAATGAGCTCAAATTACTCGAATTCATTGCCAGCCAGGTAAGTCTCTCAATTCAACGTCAGAAATCAATTCTGGATATGAAGGAAGCATTTGATAAAGCAGATGCCGGCGACAGGTTAAAAACAGCATTTATCAATAATATTTCCCACGAAATCCGAACACCGCTTAATGGAATACTCGGGTTTACTGAAATGACCCTGAACCCTGATACAAGTCCTGAAGAACATGAATTATTCTTTTCTGTAATAAAAAAAAGCAGCAAACGCTTGCTTAATACCATTAATAGCTACATGGATATTTCGTTGCTCGTTTCAGGCACACTCGAAATTATAAGGAGGCCATCAAACCTAGATAAACTAATCAAAGAAATCTACAATGATTTTTCGGAGAACGCAGAACTTAAAAACATAGAACTCACGGTCATTAAACCCCAAACTTCCGATCCTGTTATACTGAATACTGATATTGAAAAACTCCGCAAAATCATAACCCATTTACTCGACAATGCCTTTAAATTTACACTCAAAGGAACGATTGCCTTTGGCTATGAAATAAAAGATTCAGAAATAGAATTCATTGTCAGCGACACAGGCTCAGGAATCAAGCCCGAAGCCCTGAATATTATTTTCGATGCGTTTATGCAGGCCGATGTATCGTCGACCCGCGGTTACGAAGGCAGTGGGCTTGGGCTTACCATTGCTAATGGCCTGGTTAAAATACTTGGCGGTAATCTCCGTATTGATACCGAAAGAGGCAAAGGATCGGTATTCTATTTTACACTTCCTTTTTCTGAAAATCCTATACTTACACCACAAAAAGCTGTAACTTCACCTAAACCCCAGGAATTACAAAAGAAACAATTAATCCTTGTTGCCGAAGATGACGATTCCAACTTCAAATACATCGAAATTGTATTACTTTATGCTGCGTACAATGTATTGCGGGCAGATAACGGTATCGAAGCTGTGGAAATCTGTCGTAATCATCCTGATATCAGCTTAGTACTTATGGATATTAAAATGCCTCTCATGGATGGATTTGAAGCTACAAAGCAGATCAGGACTTTCATGCCCGGCTTACCCATAATTGCCCTTACAGCACATGTAACTCCAGAGGATGAAAATAAAGCTATTACTTCAGGATGCAACGAGTACGTTACAAAACCGGTGAGCAAAACAAGACTACTGGAGATCATTGCAGACTCTCTGGCTTCAAAATAACATACCTTAATCCGGGGAAATAAATTACTTCAGGAAGCCTTGAAATCTTAACTTCTCGGTAAATATTTCTATTTTTGTTTTCAATATGCCAGGTAGTAAATTTTATCAGAAAATTCATTCGTGGAGATTACATCACATCTCTCCTCACAATTTCATTTTAGTGCTTAGCCTGATTACAGGAATAATCGGTGGGCTGGCAGCTGTTTTGTTAAAAAATGCTGTTCATCTGAGTCACTTGCTTGTAATAAGCGTAATTTCAATAAAAAGTTTCAACATACTCTACCTGGTTCTTCCGTTTATCGGAATTCTCCTTACCTATTTGTTTGTTAAATACATGGTAAAAGATAATATCGGGCATGGGATAAGCCGGATATTGCAATCCATTTCGAAGAGCAACAGCCTTATTAAGGTTCACAACATGTACACTTCAATGATTGCAAGTACTATTACTGTGAGTTTTGGTGGCAGTGTGGGGCTTGAGGCTCCTATTGTGCTTACCGGTTCAGCCATTGGCTCTAACCTGGGCCGATACCTGCGCCTTGACTATAAAACCATTACGCTATTAGTCGGGTGCGGTGCTTCCGGCGCTATTGCAGGAATTTTTAAGGCACCCGTTGCTGCCGTAATTTTTTCACTCGAAGTATTAATGCTCGATCTTACTATGGCAAGCCTTATCCCACTCCTGATTTCAGCTGTATCAGGAGCTATAATGGCTTATTTCTTTATGGGAAATGGTGTTCTGTTCTCATTTGAAGTAACAGCACATCCCTTTACCCTTGATAATCTGCCATTCTATGCAATATTGGGTTTGCTTTGCGGAATTGTATCTATTTACTTCACAAAAGCAAACCAATCGATCGAAAAGCAATTTCAGCGAATACCAAACGGAACAGTCAGGATGTTTGCAGGAGGAGCCATTACCAGTATATTAATATTTCTGTTTCCACCATTATTTGGTGAAGGTTATATCACATTGAGTCACTTGTTAGATGGGAACGGCATGAAAGTGCTTGATGGAAGCATTTTTTCTGCAATGGGTAACAATTATTTCCTCCTTTTATTTTTCCTTATCCTGGTTTTGATATTTAAAGTAGTTGCTATGTCGGCTACTACTGCTGGTGGAGGTGTTGGCGGTATATTTGCACCTTCCCTGTTTATGGGCGGAGTTACAGGTTTTTTCATGAGTAAAGCCGTTAATTATTTTATGAACGGGCGCCTACCCGAAAACAATTTCGCGCTTGCCGGTATGGCAGGAGTTATGGCCGCTGTAATGCACGCTCCACTCACAGCTATATTTCTTATTGCCGAAATCACCGGTGGTTACCAGTTTTTCGTACCGCTTATAATTACCAGCATAGTCGCTTACCTTACTATTATACCGTTTGAGCCTCATTCCATTTACACAAAAAGGCTTGCCGAATTAGGAGAACTCATTACTCACGATAAGGACAAAGCCGTATTATCCCGCCTTTCGATCGAGAAGCTGATTGAAAAAAACTTTATTACTACTGGCCCGGATATAACATTAAGAGAATTTGTAAAACTGGTAGCTAAATCGCAGCGTAATGTTTTCCCGGTAATTGATGCTGAAAATAATTTCCTTGGTGTTATTTTTATTAATGAAATCAGGCACATAATTTTCGAACACGAGCATTATGATACAGTTTATATCCGAAACCTGATGTATATGCCTGATACCCTGGTTGATAAAAATGCCACGATGGAAGAAGTCGCCCAGAAATTTGCCGAAACATCGCATTATAATATACCGGTAGTTAAGGATGGGAAGTATGTAGGATTTGTCTCGCGTGCCAATGTTTTTTCGGCTTACCGGAAACTGGTGAAGGATTTTTCGAACGATTGATTTTTGTAGGTTTTGGGGATCAGGAATTGGGGCCTGGTTCCGAATGAATGGGAAGGATTTTGTGTCTTAATCAAGGAACTTAGGCGATTAAATCAGACATTGTTTATTGCAAAAATAAAATGACGGTTTGCATGGCCACACCTGCTGTAACCTCGGTCTCTTGTTGCAACACTCCAAATAAATCATTCCCATAAGGAAGACAGTTAACCGGATTATGAGCATGCTGCAGCAGATACGGAGTTGTTTCGAGAATACGTTGGTTGGGATGTGGCATTTTTCCGAATAGTTAAATCAGGGAAATTTAATACTCTGCAAACAGGTTAAAATTGACACTTTTTCCGGCGAAATGATTGAATAGAATATTCCCAAATGCTAATTACCTATACCAACCTGAGTTTCAGCTAATATCCATTTCAGAATTCACGAAGCATAAAAATGATGCTATCATATTTTACTAACTGGAATAATTGATTATTTTTGTACAATACTTAATTGCTTCAATATTTCCCGGATTATAAAACCATATCCTACATTTGATTTTCGTATAGGATTTTTGGTGTTTTCAAACCGATTTATTCAGGCAGAGCGGATTTCAAATAACTGATAGTAGTATATTTTATAGTTGTTAGATAACATGTAACCTCATACGCCGTTATAAACTTCTTCAAAGAAATGAACTCATTTGCATCTTTTTAGTTATTATATAATTCTGAATATGATTTATCTGAAATCCCATATAAAAATGAACTTTAAGAAATCCATATTCCTTTTGTTAATTATTTTTATAGTTCAGATAAGTTTTTCGCAGGAGTATTTCATAAAAACATACAGCATCAGAGATGGTTTGCCAACCCGTAATATTAATGATGTCTGCCAGGATGGCACAGGCATCATGTGGTTTGCTACAAATTTCGGCATATCGAAATATGATGGTTTTAGTTTTACAAACTATGACAACACCAGCGGATTACCAGATAAGCATTACAAAAAAATAAAAATTGATGAAAAAGGAATAATCTGGGCTTTACCCCAAAGCATCACAGATTCCATTGTTTATTTTTCCGGAAATCAATGGTATAAAATACCCGCTCTTCAAAATCAAAAAGAGACAAAGAAAAGCCTGATTAACTCGTTTGATATAATCTACAAAAATGGAAACCCGGTTGTATGTATCGGTAGTTTTGACGGGTTTTACCTTTACGAACGCAATATATGGACTCATTTTAAAATATCTGAAAACGAATCAGATAACTATGTTAATACGGTTATCGGGAGACAAAACAAATTTTATGTTGCGACAAAAAAAAGTATATGCATATACGAAAACGGTAAAATCGATTTGAGTTTAAGTAAACTTCTTAAACCCAATAATGATGATATAATCTCGATCAGTTTTGAAAATAAAAGTTCTCCGGATAATAAATTATGGGTTTTAAGTGAAAAATGGGTCGGTTATATTCAGAATGATGCCTTTAAGATAATTAGCAAAAAGTTCCAATTGCCACATCCGTCAATTTATTATAATGCATACATTGCGGCTGATCATGAAGGAAATCTTTTCTTTGGAAACATCTGGGCTAAATATTATATTTCAAAATCAACAGATATTGCTGTTCCATTAATGGTTAATAATGGATTTACCTCAGATGGGGCAACTTCAGTATTTATTGATCGCGAACAAAATGTATGGTTCACCGATACAAGGGGTATAAGTAAGTTTAATAATTTAAAACTTAAGATATACCATGAGAAAAACGGCATGCGTGAAAACGAGGTAACAGCCGTTGCCGAGATGAACGACGGAAGAATTATATTGGGCCATAACAGAGGACTCTCTATCCTGAATCCAGACAATTCGTTTAAAACAATAGATTTCCATGATTCAGAGCTGCAAAACACGCGTGTGGCTGATATGATAAAAGACAAGTCCGGGAATATCTGGTTTACATCTGTTGTTCTGGGCCTGGGCAGATTACAGCCAAACGGGAATATAAACTGGTTCAAAAAAGATAAAAGCAGCAATACCTCGGCAGTTCTTCAGGATAAAACAGGCAGAATCTGGGTTATAATTGATGGAAAACTCTTTTATTTACAAAACAGCCTTTTTATTCAATATAAACACAGTGCGCTTATCCAGGCAACAATACGTAAAATATTTCGGGCCGATGACGGCGGGCTTTTTCTTGCAGGATCAAATGGACTCTGGTATGCCAACGATTCTGTCGTTAAAAGAATTCCCTCACCCGCCGATAAAAAAGCGGACAATGTATATTCCTATTTCAATGACAATAAAGGTGTTGAGTTTGTTGGCACTATACATGGTCTATATAAAATTGAGAATGACAGTATTATTAAGTTCAGGAAAAATGGAATAGAAATAAGCAGTCCTGTTTTTTTTATTTTTCAGGATCATACCGGCTTTTATTGGATTGGTTCCGATAATGGTGTATACAGATGGGACGGAGATAGCAAAATTACTGTTTATAATACTTTTAACGGCCTTGCCGGATGGGAAACAAACCGCTCTGCAGGAATAGAAGACTCAAGGGGCCGTATATGGATAGGTACCGATCGGGGGCTAAGCTGTTTTGAGCCCGGATTCTATGAAACGATAATTTCAACGCCGGTAATCGATCTTCTTTACGCCGAAGACAGCAGAGGCTTTAGGCATGAATTAAAGCAAGAAAGTAAGATAAAGTATTCTGATAATACTATTATTTTCCAATTCAGGGGAATTTCCTTTTATAATGAAAACTTAATTGAATACAAATATAAACTCGATGGATTCGATAAGGATTGGCAGGAAATAACCCAACCCTTGCTTGGAAAAGTAAAATATATTGGGCTGAAACCAGGTAAATATACATTTTGTGTAAAAGCCAGGAATTTTTCAGGCACCTGGAGTGAGATCAGCCGGTCAGCACCAATCAGAATAACAAATCCTTATTATTTTACCTGGTGGTTTCTGCTCCTGGCTCTCATTCTGATAGGGGCTATTATTTATGGTATAATCAGAATTAATGTTCAGAAATTGCATAATTCCAGATTAGAAAAGGAAATTGTTGAACGAAAACGTATTGAACAAGCCCTTACTGATAGCAGGCAAAAATTCCAGGATCTGGTTGAGTTGCTTCCTGAAACCATCTATGAAGCTGATTACAGTGGCAAATTGATCTACCTGAACGATACCGGATTAAGACTTTTTGGTTACAGCCATGAAGACCTGAAAGCAGATAGCCTCATCGATCAGCTTGTATCTCCTGAACACCATGATGAAATTCGTTTACATATGGAAGCCGTATTTGGACTCAAAAAATCGGATAGAGCCATCATGACCGGTATAACAAAAAGCGGATTAACTTTTCCATTTTCTATTCATTCTGTCCCGATTGTATCAGGTAACAGGTACATTGGAACAAGAGGTGTTATTATTGATCTAACAGAGCAAAAGAGATTCGAAGATCAGATGCAAAAAAATGCAGAAGATCTTCAGGCATTAAATAACAGCAAGGACAAATTCTTCTCCATAATCGCACATGATCTACGAAGTCCCTTTACCACTTTTCTTGGATTTACTGAAATACTCGACGAAGAAATTGATACTCTTCCAAAAGAGGAACTAAAGTCAATTGTAACATATATGCGGACCTCCGCTATTAACCTGTATCAACTGCTCGAAAACTTGCTTGAGTGGTCACTCCTGCACCGTGATGTAACAAGGTTTGAACCTGAAACAGTACAACTCCTTTCATTAGTAAATAACTGTATCAATATAATTTCGGATAATGCCAAATTGAAGGAAATTGATATAAATATCGAAATCACTGAAAATCTGAATGTTATAGCTGATACTCATATGCTGCTCACCATTATCCGCAACTTGCTGTCGAACGCTGTAAAATTTACACCTACGGGAGGCTCTATTCAGATTTCGGCTTCTGCCACAGAAGACCAATTCGTTACCATTCAGGTAAAAGATACAGGAATAGGAATAAAAACGGATATTCTAAAAAAGCTGTTCATTATTGATACTAATAATAAAACCAAGGGCACTGATGGAGAGCTTTCAACCGGACTTGGCCTTATCCTTTGCAAAGAATTTGTCGAAAAAAACGGAGGAAAAATATGGATTGAAAGTGAAGAAGGAAAAGGTAGTACGTTCTACTTTACAGTAAAAAATGCTACCTAACAAACAACATTTTAATGAGCCAACAAACCCAAATTAAAAATGCCCGGGAAATAAATTCCGCAAACGAAGTCAGCTATCATGAATTATTCAATAATGTAGCTGATGCCATTTATATACAGGATGAAGACGGTACTTTTTTAGAAGTAAATGAAGGTGCTGTAAAAATGTATGGTTATCCCCGCGAAGTATTGATTGGGAAGAATCCAATGTTTGTAGCAGCTCCAGGCAAAAATGACATTCCGGCCATAACTGCTATGATTAAGCTTGCATTTGCAGGCGAGCCACAACAATTTGAGTTTTGGGGATTACGGTCAAATGGCGAGATCTTCCCTAAAGAAGTGCGTGTGATGAGTGGCACTTATTTTGGCAAAAAGGTAAATATTGCCATGGCACAGGATATTACTGAGCGAAAACAGGCAGAAACAGCCTTGCAGAAAAGCGAAAGACGCTTCCGCGAACTCATTGAACTTGCTGTTGACGGGATATTGATAGGCTCTCCGGATGGTATCATAGTTGAGGCAAATACCTACATGCAAAAACTCACCGGCCGCTCAATAAAAAACCTGATCGGAATTAATATTACCGAATTATTCAAACCTGATACACTAAAAGAAAAGCCATTAAAATATGATTTGCTTAAAAAAGGCAAAACTGTAATCAATGAGCGTGATATCCTTCAACCGGATGGAAAAACTATCCCTGTCGAAATGCATACCAAAATGATGCCCGACGGGACCTATCAATCCATATATCGTGATATTGCCGAACGTAAAAAGTCGGAAGAAACACTCAGGCAAAGTGAAGAGAAATACAAATCATTGGTTGAATCATCTACTGATATAATATGGGAAACAAATAAAGAAGGTTTGTACACCTATGTAAGTCCTCAAATTGAAACAATTCTTGGCTATACACCGGATGAGACTATCGGGAAGTCACCTTACGACTATATTGCGGATGACCTTTTAACCAAAATCAATACCAGTATTGAATCAGATGATGAAACTACCAGGCCTTTTTACTTATTGGTAAATAAATTTAAACACCGCGATGGACACCTGGTGTATTTTGAAACCAGCGGCATTCCTGTTTATGATAATATAGGTAAACTGATTGGTTACAGAGGCATGAGCAGGGATATCAGCAAGCGATTCCATGCTGAAAAAGAACTCCATAAACTTTCAGCAGTTGTTCAACAAAGCCCTAATACAATTATTATAACTGACCTTGATGGGAAAATTGAATATATCAATCCCGCGGGTTGTCGTATTTCGGGGTATAAACATGATGAGTTGATCGGGAAAAACGCATCGGTATTTAAATCAGGAAAAACATCAGAAAAAGTATATAAATCAATTTGGAATACCATTAAAAGCGGAAAAGAATGGAAGGGCATTCTTCATAACAAGAAAAAAAATGGCGAGTATTTCTTTGAAAGTACTTCAATTCTGCCTATAAAAGATGCTGATGGAATTGTAACACATTACCTCGGGATAAAAGAGGACATCTCGAGTCGCTTGCATGCTGAAACTGCATTAAAAGAAAGCGAAGAAAGATACAGGGAACTCTTTGAAGCTTCTCCTGATGCAATAATACTGGCAGATATAGAAACAGGCATGCTTATTGATGCAAACGCTGCTGCTTGTAAAATGCTTGGACGCCCGTTGGATGAAATCAAAACACTGCATCAAACAATGATTCATCCGCCCAGAAATATTGAATATTCCATAACATCCTTCCAACAAAATTCAGAAGAAGAACTGCCAATTGAGAATCTCCAACCCAATGAAAATACAATTCTCCGGTCCGATGGTACTGAGATTCCGGTAGAAATCCTTGCAAATAAAATAACGCTAAACGGAAGGCGCATTTTACAAGGTGTATTCCGCAATATTACTGAACGTAAACAAGCCAGGGAAGAACTTTTGAAAGCAAAGGAGTATGCCGAAGCCAACGACAAACTTAAATCTGCTTTTCTCCAGAATATTACACACGAACTACGTACCCCGCTGAATGGCATTATTGGATTCAGTGAAATGATTACCCAAATGGATAGTTCGCAAGAGGACCGGGTAGAGTTCAATAAAATGATCAAAAAAAGCAGTGCACGGCTTATTAATACAGTCACCAACTATATGGATATTTCGATGATTGTATCAGGGATAGTTGAAACCAACAAACGCCAGTTCAATCTTCGCACTTATCTGAATAAATTAATAGAACAGACTATTGAGTTAAGTGATTCCCGCAATCTCAAATTAGATATCATAAAAAAAGCTATTAACGATAACTTTCGAATTAATACCGACGAAGTTCTTCTGACGAAAATATTTTCACACCTCATCGATAATGCAATAAAATTTACGAAAAATGGGTCTATCATCATAGCATATGAGTTTAAAAACGACAAACATCTTTTCTCTGTAAGCGACACAGGTACAGGAATATCCGATGAAACCTTACCTGTAATATTTGAAATTTTCAGGCAAGCCGACTTATCAGCTTCACGCGAATATGAAGGCAGTGGATTAGGCTTATCTATCGCAAAGGGATTTGTAAAACGGCTGGGAGGCGAAATTTGGGTTGAATCTACAAATACCGAAGGATCAACTTTTTGCTTTACTTTACCTGAAAACGATTCTATTACCGAAGATATTAATACTACACAAAATCAACCTCTGGCTGATCAACTGATTGTGCTTGTTGCAGAGGATGATGATTCCAATTATAAATACCTGGAGATTGTACTCAAAAAAGCAAATTTTAAAGTCCTTAGATCTCATAATGGAGTTGAAACTATTGAAATTTGTCGGAATTTCCCTGAAATATGCATCCTGCTGACTGACATGAAAATGCCTGATATGGATGGCTTTGAATCAACCAGGCAAATACGGGAGATTCTGCCTCAGCTACCAATCATAGCTATTTCCGGATTAATTTCATCGGAAGATGAAAATGCTGCCAGACTGGCTGGTTGTAATGATTATATTGTTAAACCGATAAGTAAGAGCAGATTACTGGGAGCAATCAATAAACTGCTTCAAAAAACAAGTATTTGAGACTTATATTATACAGTTTTTGAACAGATCTTTATATAACACCATCTAATTTATTTGTGAACTTTACGAATAAACTCTTCTACTTCAGGCACCCCTCCCTGGTAGATCAGGTAGCCATTATATGGTTCGCGGGGAGTTGTTTCATCATTAACCGGTGTAAGCATCAGCCGTTTCACTTCTTCCAGGTCACTGGTTTGACCTAAGGCCCATCCTAATTTTATATATGCTACCTCGGGCAACATATTTTCAGCCGGAACAATTCCTTTTGCCATCAGGTCGCGGCCTGTATCATACACAAACATGTGTACATAACCCCAAAGTGTTTGCACAGTCATATAAATGGCAACACCGGCTTTGGCAGCCCTTTCAATGGCAGGATACAGAGGTTTGTTCACATGCCCAAGTCCGGTTCCCGCAATCACAATTCCTTTATATCCATGTTCGACGAGCGAATCAATAATATCAGGCTGCATATTAGGATAATAGTACACAATCGAAACCTTTTCCTCAAAAAACGGTAATATGGTAACCTTTCGGTCCTTGCGCCGGTGGTTGTATTCTTCTTTAATAGCCTTGAGCCCTTTGCGGGTAATTGTAGCTAAGGGTGTATCACCAATGGTTCGGAAAGTAGACCGGTATGATGAATGCATTTTCCGTACGCGCGTGCCTCTGTGAAGGAAACCATATTCGTCGCTGGTTGGTCCAAACATACAGATCATAACCTCTGCAATATCACCATGACCGGCAGCCGTACATGCGTGCATCAGGTTAAGTGCCGCATCAGAACTCGGGCGGTCACTCGAACGCTGTGAACCCACCAGCACAATTGGTACCGGCGAATTCTGCACCATAAATGTAAGCGCGGCAGCTGTATGATGTAATGTATCAGTACCATGGCCAATAACAATCCCATCTACTCCAGCTTCAATTTCTTTACCAATAGCAATAGCCAGCTTTTTGTAATGATCAGGCGACATATTTTCGCTGAAGACAGCAAATACTTTTTCAGTTGTCAGATTACAGATTGAAGCCAGTTCAGGCACGGCACCATATAATTCGCCTGGCGAAAATGCAGGAATAACTGCTCCAGTGCGGTAATCGAGGCGCGAAGCAATGGTGCCTCCGGTACCGATCAGTTTTACCTTAGGTAATCCTTCAGTATATGGGAATTCTTTTTCAGGAATTTTGTAATTGGCTTTTTTATATCCGGTTTCTTTCATGCCTGTAATGGTGGCAACATCGAGGCCGATATTATAACCGGTCGGAATTTTCATTACAATATGTTTATCATCGTCGCTTTCGGAACGGGGAAGTACTGTTCCGATAAACTCCCCGCGTGTGGTTTTAATAATGGCCTGGCCCCAAACCCGTACATTGTATTTTTTTAGTACTTCGAGTGCTATTCCTTTGTATCCCTGAAAAATATCGTCAGTCATTTGAATATACGATTTTTGATGTTCGATTTACGATTAAAAAATAGCCATAAGTCACTATTCCACAGCAATAGAGTTCTTACTATTAACTTTTTTTACCACTCTCCCCAACAGCTTCATTCAACTCACCCATGCTCATATTTCCTTCGGCCTGACGTCGCAGCTGGCCCATAATCCAGTTATGTTCGACATCGGGTCCTTTAGAAAGTCTTATTTCTGTAAATTTATTCCTGAGAAAAGGGATTTTTGAAATAATCTGATCTTTTGTAAATGGTTTAAATCCCATGCTGGTGAGCACCGATTCGAATTCCATTTTAGGGTATTTATATACCTGAGGAAGCATGCGTCGGGCGATATTAAGATCGAGGTTATTTTTCCTGATAAAACGAAATAAAGCATAAATGATCTTATAATCGAATTCTGCTGCCGGCTTGTATTGACCTTCAACCCATTTAACAGCATGTCCGAAAAATTTTCCAACAAAAGCAGGGCTTATATCCAGTTCGTTAATAATTCTCTCTATTAGTGGGAAAAGGTTTTTCTTGAAAATATATGTGAAGCAATCTTCGGGAACATTCCAGTTTTTCAGTCGTTGGTAACGTAACACTACTTCCTCAGGCTGATTTTTACTCAACGAATCGATATACTCATTTTCAAGGGGAATGGGAGCTGAATCAGTATCCGGATACATGCGATCGGCTCCTGGTAGTACCCTTTCGAAAATAGTAGTTCCATTTTCGAATGATTTACGGGTTTCGGGGGGCACACCAATAAATGCGATGCGGCAACGTTCCTCAATAGTTTCAAGAGCAGTTGGTATATCCTCTTCAGGTCCCCGGATAATGAGCTGCGCATCGCTCTCTGCCGGGTTCAGGAGAATATGAATTTTCTCCCAGTCAGTTGAAGTAAACAGGGGTTCAAATTCTTCACTGTGAGTCATATTTGGCAATTCGATACATGCAATTACCTTGAGCCGTTCGCTGAGTTCGTTTGCAAAAATTTTGCCAGGCTGCGTAAAATGCGAAAGAATTCCTTTAAATCCGGGCAGGTTTACAGCTACAAGTTTAAACCCGTTTGCTTTAGCATCTTTTGTAAATCCGTTTTTCGAATTAAACAAATGTATATCCAACAAAACATGTGACTGCTTCCATAATTTAGAGTCAGGAAAACGTACATTCAGCATTTCCCGTATGGATAACAATGCCCACTGTCGGAAACATTCGTTATGCGTAAGTTCAGGAATCCAGCGACTGTGGGCAACACCTTTTATTTCGACCCGGGTGCCGCCTTTGCAGCTTACATTTACATCCTGCCGGCCTGCCCCTATTCCGGTGCGGACCTTGCCCGTACTTCGACCCAGGAAACGAATGTAGTTACATGCTTCTTTGACCTCGTCGGGATTAGTCATGTCGGGATACGTTACTGTTTCAATTAAAGGCATTCCCAATCGATCGGTCCTGTACACTCGTGTATGACCAATATCACTGACTTCGCGGCACGAATCTTCTTCCAGGCTAAGCTGAATTAGTCGTACTTTTTTATTCCTGAGTGGTATTTCTCCTTCAACGCCAATGATTGCTGTCCGTTGAAAACCGGTAGGAATACTTCCATCCAGGTATTGTTTGCGGGTAATATGCACTTCGCCAACAATATTCAGTTTCGAAACCAGGGATATTTCAATAGCAATTGCCAGTGCTTCACGGTTAAGCGGGAAAGGCGGCGTATCATCAACTTCGTAAGTACAGGTTGTTTTACTTTTTAAGCGATAAATAATTTCTTTACGGGTTTTAAACTCCATAAGTGCAGTGCCGTCATATTCGCCTAATTCACTTAGAGTTGGCCTCATGTGCCTGATCACTTCGGCATCGAAATCGCCAGGCTTCTGATACACACCGGCCGCGCAACGGCAGAAAAGCTTTTGCCCGGTTTTAAGCTGTTGATGGACCTCCAACCCTGACATAAAACCAATCCGGTCGTAGGTTTCCTGCATGGATTCGCGGCGGGAAACATACCCTATTTTGTTCCTGGTTTCTTCATAGTTAATCGTTGGATCTATAGATTGAGCCATTGGAAAAGAAAATTTAAGCCGGCTCAAATGTAGAAATATCTTTTACTCACGCCAGATATATATTTAAATTATTTACGATTGTTTGAAATCAGTTCAGCTTAATTCAATTATCAGTGAAAGGCCTTTCAGGAAACCTCGATATGCTCTATCCAACTATTTGTGTACATTACTTACCTTTGTCATCGATTTTAAAAGATTATGCCGAAAAAAAACATCTTTATTGGATTTCTCATCACCTTCTTAGTTCTGGCATTTGCATATCAATCCGCCCAGGCCCAGCGTATGCGTATTCAAATGACCGCAGGAGAACTCAGGCATTCGAGCCAGTTAGGCGATATGACAAGAGCACTCAACAATCCTGTTTTTGAACATGAGGGCGCTTATTTATACTGCGACAGTGCCTGGCTGTATGAATCAAGCAACACAATGGATTGCTACGGGCACGTTCGTATTAAATCGAGCGATACCCTGAACTTGTATGGTAAATTTCTGCATTACGATGGCAATACCAAAATAGCTACTGTCCGCGATGAAGTAAAACTGGTTGATAAACAAACCACACTTACCACAGATTTAATGATCTTTGACCGCAACACTGGTATTGCAAACTACACTACCGGTGGCAAAATGGTGAATGGCGACAATGTTCTTACCAGCAAAAGATGTTTTTACTATACCAACCAGAAAATGATGTATTTCAGAGATGATGTAGTGCTGAAAAACCCTGAATACAAAATAAATTGCGATACATTGAAATACAATACCGTCTCAAGGATTTCCTATTTCCTCGGGCCAACCATTTTGAAAGGCAAGGATAATTATTTGTATTGTGAAGATGGTGAGTACGACCGTGAAACCAGTAAATCAAGATTTAGTATAAATGCTTTATTAGTTGATGATAACCGTCGCTTAACGGGTGACAGCCTGTATTATAATGAGAAACTCCATTATGGGAAAGCGGTTAACCACGTAAAAATGACTGATACTGTTCAGGACATAATTATTAAAGGCAACTTTGCTGAGTACTGGCGTACCAAAGGCTATACACTCTTCACCAACGAAGCTATTGCTATGATGGGCGACAAGAAAGACACTCTTTATCTGCATGCCGACACTTTGAAAGCAACTTTTGATACAACTAAAAACGAGACGAAAGAATTATTCGCATATCACAATACCCGATTTTACCGGAAGGATATACAAGGGGCGTGCGATTCACTGCACTATAATTTTGCCGATTCTCTTATCAGTATGTACCGAATCCCTGTATTGTGGTCGGGTGAGAACCAGCTGACTGCTGATACAATTAGAATTCTTACCGGGAAAAACCGTGTCAGGCTGATATATATGAACAGTACTGCTTTTATTGTTTCGAAGGATACAACCGGTACATTTAATCAGATCAGGGGTAAAAATATGATAGGGCACTTTGTGAATAACGAGTTATCAAGTATTGATGTCAACGGCAATGCCGAAACGGTGTATTATGTGCGGGAAGAAGACAAAGCATTAATCGGAGTGAACAAAGCTTCCGGAAGCCGTATGAGGTTGGATGTTAAAGATAGTAAAATTGTACGCATCCTTTATTTTGATAAACCAACTGGAAATATGTTCCCCGACAAGGATGTCCCAGCTGACCAGCGCATTCTGAAAGGTTTCAATTGGCGATTTACTTCAAGGCCACTGAACAGACTTGATGTTTTACGGATAGTAACCGAAAAAGAAATAGAGCCAACATCGGATCCGACGAAAGAACCAGAGAAAAATCCGACAAAGGATTTATTAGATATTCAAAAGCAACAAGTTAAATAAAAAATGGTCTGAACAAAGTTTTTTGCCACCTTGTTTCCACACCTCTGCCAAATAAATCAGATATCCTGATTTATTTATATTTGTTTCCAGGAATTTAGTGTTTTATAGTTCGCACTCCGGAGTCCGATCCGCTTGGTTCAGAGTTGTATGATTCAAAGGCCCCTATCCTTCTCATGATTTCCATTTCACTTTCGTGCCTCGTTTCCTACTTTTCATTTATTTTCTTGCTCCAAGGCTGGAGCTGGTGCTTCATATGACATCCTTTTCTTGGATGGAGGGAATACAGAAAAATTAACATAACGATAAGGATTTATTTTCATATCCTCAATTAATGCATTAAGCTGAGCTGCCGATTTGTTCAGGTTGTCATAAAGCTTCTGATCGTTTAAAAGCAATCCTATAGACCCTTCACCTTTGTCGATTTTGGTAGTAATTGATTCGACGCTGGAAAGAACACTGTTCACATTAGTAAGTGTGGCTTTCAGATTGGATTTTGCAATAGTATCACTGATAGCTGAAAAGTTTGCGAGTATTTTTGAAATATTTTCATCATTCTTACGAAAATTTTCAGTGATCGATTCTACATTAAACATGATACGCTCCAGCCTTTTCCTTTGGCCATATACTAATGTATCCATGCTGTATGATGTATTTTCCAGGTTTTTTAACGTTGTTCGGATACTTGAGAAAGATGCAATAAGATTTTTACGCGTTTCACTGTTAAAAACGGCCTGAAGCACGGTAACCATTGTATCGAGTGATGAAAGCAGGTTTTCCGCTTTCAATTTAATAGGAGCAACCTGCTTGTTTACTTCATCCGTAAGTGACATTTGGGATCCACCAATTAATGTATCGCCGTCCTGGGCTTCTGTTTTTGAATCGCCAAATATAATTTCGATATTTTTAGTGCCCAACAAATCAAGGCTAAAAATACGGGCAACTGAATTTGACGGGATAATTACATCTTTATAAACAGTTAGTTCGATCAATATCTTGTTTGAATTTTTGGTCAGAAACCTCATAGCTGTAACTTTCCCGACTTCAAGGCCGCTAACTGTTACTGGAGCAGCTTCCTGAATACCGGAAGTGGTTTCATATACAGCATAAAAAATTCGGTTCCGGTGAAAGATATCCTTGCCCTTAATAAAATTAACACTAATAATAAAAAGTGCTAAAGTAACAATACCAAAGACCCCTATTCGGAGTTCGCGACTTATTTTCATTGTTCTTACTGAAATTTTTACAAATTTAATACTTTTTTTCAGTCAGGCGCCTTGCTTCTTCGTTAGTAATACGTTCTTTCCCCTTAAAAGCTACAACAAAAGCATCTTTATATCCTTTCGCAACCATATCATTGCGCCTTTGTAAAGCATCATCCATGGTATTAAAATCACCGGAAGTATACTTATACGATCCTCCATGAAAATACATTTTTACATCATCGATTCCGCTGAATAATTTTGAATTAACCGGCTTGGATGAAGAATACAGTGCAAATTGTACGCGGAACGAAACAACATCCGTATTATTCGTTTCCGTTGTTACATTCCCTGATTTCGAGTTTGCCGTTATTTCCGGATTGCCTTTTTCACCTGTCGTTGCTACTACTGAATCTGTAGTTTCTCGGCTTGTGGATTTCTTTTCAACCCTGTTTTTGTAATCCAATAATGCGTTGTAAATAGCCTTTGCTATCTGGTCCTGTCCTTTATCTGATAAAAGATTTTTTTCTTCCTTCAGGTTACTCAGGAAACCGGTTTCAATTAAAACACCCGGCATCGCAGTTTTATATAAAACCAAAAATCCGGCTTGTTTAACTCCCCGATTTGGCATACGAAGAACATCAACAAGCTGGTGCTGCACACTTCCTGCGAAATCAAGGCTTTTATCAAGAAATGCATTTTGCATCATACTGAAAAAAATATTCCCTTCGGGTGAACTGGGGTCAAAACCATCATATTTCTCAACATAATTGTCTTCGAGCAAAATTGCAGCATTCTCAGCTTTTGCTACTGCCAGGTTAGCTTCGCTTTTATGAAGCCCCATCACAAACGTTTCAACACCATATGCATAGGGTGATTTTGTAGAATTGCAATGTATTGAAATGAACAAGTCGGCATTATTTTCGTTTGCGATACGGGCCCTGCGATATAGTTCAACAAAGGTATCATCCTTGCGGGTCAGGATCAACTTTACATCTTTCATGTTCTCGCGAATGTAATCGCTCAACTTCAGGACAATGGATAAAGCAATATCTTTTTCACGCGAATTTTTACCAAGAGCACCTGTATCGTGACCACCGTGACCGGCATCAAGAACAATAGTGTTTACCTTTTGGGCACTTGCAAAATTCACAAAAAAGCATAAAAGACAAAGAATAAGAAATCTCTGATAATTACGTTTTTCTATCATCACCTGATTTTGTTTAGCTTTGCACCGTTGTAAAGAATACTAATTATTAGTATATAAAATTAATAACCAGATGTTTAACTTAATCCAACCTGGATTTTATTCGACAAAGGCATTAATTAATCTTTACAATCTAGCACAAAATTAGCATGTTAACCTCTTTTTCTACATAATTGGTACCGAAGTTACAAACAAAGCACCGGTTAATAACCGTTTTTCTAGTACTGTCTGCAATGGTTTCTGTACAGGCAGGTATTTATTTTTCTGTGAATACTCAATTAAACAAATATTACGGGAAGTATACCATACGCCCTGATACGATTTCTACTTCTGTTCCTGATACTTCGGAGATGCAGAAACCGGATACCCTTAATATTAACGTACCCGACTCACTCTTAGTATCTGCAGATACTACAGAAGCCGAAGCAAAAACTAATAAGTTTATGTTGAGTGCCAAAATTGATTATGCATCGGCAGATTCGTTGAGTATGGACATAAAAAATAAGATGGCCTGGATGTATGGCAATGCAAGTATTGAATATGAGGACATTAAACTAAAAGCAGCAATAATTTCTATCAGTTTCGATGATAACACAATCCATGCTTATGCCACCCAGGATTCATTGGGCAATCCAGTAGGAACGCCCGAATTTACACAAGGGGATTTAAGTTTTAAATCAAAAGAGATAGCCTATAATTTTACAACAAAAAAAGGACTGATCCAAAATGTAATTACTAAGGAAGGCGAAGGATATATCCATGGAACAGTTATCAAGAAAATTAATGACAGCGTAACTGATGTAGGCCGGGGTGAATATACCACCTGCGATCTGCCTGAACATCCGCATTTTTCATTGAAATTCACTAAAGCCAAAGTATTGAGCGGCAATATGATAGTAACTGGACCAGCCTGGATTACCATCGAGGATGTTCCTCTCCCGATAGTGCTTCCTTTCGGGCTCTTTCCCAATAAAAAGGGACGTAGCTCAGGTTTGATTATTCCTAAATATGGCGAATCTGCAAATCGTGGTTTTTTCCTGGAAGATGGCGGTTATTATTTTGGACTGAACGACTATTTTGATTTAAAATTAACCGGTGACATATATTCACGCGGAGGATGGGCTTTAAAGCCTATTTTCACCTACAAGAAACGTTACAAGTATTCAGGCAGTTTCAGTTTAAAATATGCAGTAACTGTTTATGGCACGCAAGGTGATCCTGATTATTACAATAAAAGCGACTTTTTTGTATCATGGTCGCACCGTCAGGATGCAAAGGCACGTCCTAACTCCGTTTTTGGTGCAAGTGTTAACTTTGGATCAAGTTCTTACAACAAGTATAATCCATCAACTGTTAACGACTACCTGACAAATACATTTTCGTCGAGTGTATCATACGATATGCGCCTGGGCACTTGGGGAAACCTTACTACCAGCGCCACTCACAGCCAGAATACGCAAACCAAGCTGGTAAATTTATCACTACCAAGTTTATCGTTCAGTGTTAACAGGATTTATCCTTTTAAAAAGAAAACACCTACCGGACCTGCTGCCTGGTACGAATCAATCAATGTTAACTACAGCATGATTATGCGTAACGATCTTAGCAGTCCTGATTCTTTGGTTTTTAAACCCGGTATTGGCAATAAGTTTGTAAATGGGATGAAACATACAATACCCATAAGCGGGTCATTTAAAGTGATGAAATTTTTCTCCTGGAGTAACAGCATTAATTATAACGAACGCTGGTACACAAAAACTATCCGCAAAACATGGGTCAACGACACAATTCTCAATAATGGATTAGCTACTTATGGGTATATCAATGTTGATACTATTATCGGATTTACTACTGCACGCGATTATAGTTTCAGTTCTTCACTCAGCACAACTATTTATGGGATGAAGCAATTCAAAAAAGGCCCGGTCCGCGCTATAAGGCATGTGGTAAGACCTTCAGTTGGCTTTAGTTTTGTACCTGATTTTGGCACCGAACAACTTGGTTACTGGCGAACTGTGCAAACAGATTCAAAAGGGACTACAAGGCCATATTCTATTTTTGAAGGAAACAATATATCGGGTTCTCCTCCATACCAAAAATCAGGGGCAATAAGCTTTGCTCTGGGCAACAACCTCGAAATGAAGATTCGCTCCCTAAAAGATACAATTACCGGGACTCAAAAGGTAATGCTTATCGACAACTTCAACATATCAACTTCATATGATCTGGCAAAAGATTCCCTGCGCTGGTCAAACATAAACCTTTCAGCACGTACAACGTTGTTTAAAAAAATACAGATCAGTTATTCGAGTTCTTACAGTCCTTATGGATTATATTCCCAGCCTTATTATGGATATACGATGTGGAATTCTTACACAAGTCCATTCTATAATTCAATACCAGGGCCTGTAATCAATAAGTCGGAATATTCGATGAGCAAGAAACCGCTTCGGTTTATAACCGCCGGCTGGAACCTTAGTTTTGGGTATGAATTAAAGCCAAAAGCTACGACTGCTAAAAAAGAAGCTCCGGCTTCCTCTTCGGAGGAGGAAATTACAGATCTTAAAAACAATCCGAATTTATATATTGATTGGGATAATCCCTGGACATTGCGCTTTGATTACAACTTCAGGTATACAAGCGTTCCTGTTCTGGAAACAGGTCAGATTAAACGCACTATTGTTCAAACATTAGGCGGATCAGGGGATGTAAATGTAACTGAAAAATGGAAGTTTTCGATGCGGACCGGATACGACTTTCAACAAAAGGATTTTTCCTTTACTCAAATTACCATTTACCGAAACCTTCACTGCTGGGAAATGCGTTTCAGTTGGATTCCTTATGGAACTCAAAAAAGCTGGAACTTCTCCATTAATGCCAAATCATCTTTGCTCCAGGACTTAAAGCTCACCAAAAAGAAAGACTTCAGGGATAATCTCTAGCAAATTGGAAGTTTCAACCTGTTGATAACAGACGAAGGTAATTTCTCTATGAGATTGAACTAAAAGCAAGATGCTGAAAATGCTTTTCGCCATCGTCCGGTTTAGCTTTCTCTCGAATAGAACCTTATTAAGTTTTAAATGAATCTATGCCTGGTTCAATTACTATTTCTTAGCAAGTGGCAGAGTAAATGAAAATACTGAGCCTTTTCCTTCCTTGCTGGTTATTGTCAATTTACCACCTTGTTTTTCGGTCATTTCTTTAACCAGCTTAAGTCCAAGGCCTGCACCATTTTCGTTGGAGGTACCTGCCAGTGTAAAAGGTTCATCATTGTTAAAAATCTTAAGCAAACCTTCAGGCGAAATACCTACCCCGTTATCAGTGACACTTATCTCCAAATATTTATCATTGATGATTTGAGTATCGTTTGTGGAATTACTTTCGTTTATCGCAATTATTTTCGCATCAAATATTACTAATCCTCCCGGGAAAGTAAATTTAATTGCGTTTGTAATCAGGTTCAGCAAAATTGAATGCACCATACGTCTGTCAGCAAATACTATATATTCATCAATCAGATTGTTAACAATGTTTATATTTTTACTCTGTGCATTTGAGTCCAGTAAACTAATAACTGATACTACATCTTCTTGTAAACTGAACTCCGAAGGTTTGTATTCCAATCTTCCTGTTTGCATTCGAGACCAGTCCAGGAGGTTTTCGAGCAATGCAAATGTACTGTAAGCCGAATCACGGACTTTTTGAAGATAATCCTTAATCTCTTCTTTACTGAGGGAATAAAGATCCTCAAGAATTAGGTCGGTAAAACCGAGCATGCCCTGGAAAGGGCTACGCAGATCATGAGCAACAATACTAAAAAATTTATCCTTATTATTATTGAGTTCTTTCAACTCAGTATTGTATTTCTTAAGTTTGGTTTCAGATTCCTTGTGTAACGTAATATCACGGGCAATGTGAAGACTGCCTAATAAATTGTTATCCGAATCAAACAATGGAGTAGTGCTGATTTCAAGAAAAAGTCCAAATTTAGGCTCAAACATTTCGATAGTATGTGGCTGCCTGTCATTGATCATGCTTAAATGGGGACAATTTTTTAGCGTACATCCATTATCGTGCATCAGCCGATTACATGTGTGGCCGATTAAACTTTTATCACCGACATTGACCTTTTGGCGCATGGCTTTATTAGCTTTAACGACAATATTATTAAGGTCAATTAAAGCTATCATTTCGGGCATTGAATCAAAAATAAGGTTCCAAACATTACTGTCAGGATTTGAAAGTAGTGAAGAAAAATCAGCATTCCCTTGTGCCTGATATGTTGACTTTTTACTATCTGACAGATCTAGCATAGTTGGATTTTAATAATTAATTAATTAAATCAGCAACTTATACTCTTGCCAAGGATTAAAAAAAGGACAGAAAACAGTTGCATACATACAGTACATAGAACTAAATACTTGCTATTATGTTCATTCGTGTATTAAAATGAAGCCAAAAAAAAAAATTGAAAAATTTAGTATAAATAATACTGGGAGACTGATATTTGATTTGAAATTGTACTGTGACAACATTATTTTATGTGCCTTAAAACCGTGTTGCTCTTAAAGCGAATGAATTGTTTTCTCACAATATCAATTTCATCAGGAGTGCTTGAATACCTTCACAGTATCCATTATTGCGGGATACAATTGATTAACAAAGAATTATTGAATATGGCTATTTCAGGCAGGATTTTGTCAATTAATAAGGAACTATTATTCAGCCATCAGAATAATACTCTCTAATAATAACTAGTAATTGGCAATAACTAACATGTATTTCCGGAATCTTATTTTCGTATTACCTGCTAAGCGGAATAGTAAAAATAAAGGTTGTGCCCTGCCCCGGGATACTTTCGGCCCAAATGCGACCACCGTTTTTCTCAACCATTTCGTGACATAATACCAATCCAAGGCCTGTACCCGGTTCATTGGCAGTTCCGGCACTGGAAAATTGTCCGTTAAGCCTGAAAAGTTTCGGCAGAATTTCTTCCGGGATACCAATTCCATTGTCCGCCACACTTACCTCAATCCACTGGCGTCCACCCGGTTCCGGCTCACTTTTGGCATTAACATAAGTTTGGGGCACACGGACTCTGATCACAACCCTTCCATTGGAATTTGAAAATTTGATAGAATTGGTAACCAGGTTCTGAATAACAGAGTGAATCATATTCCGGTCAGCTTCAACCATAATATTTGACTCTACTTCATTAAAAAGCTTAATATCCTTTTGTGTCGCATTATTTTCAAGAACACTTATAACTGAATTGATTTCGTCGCGTATATTAAAAATGGTAGGAGTAAAAGGCATTTTCCCGCTTTGTATCCTCGACCATTCAAGCAAATTTTCGAGTAATGCGTAGGTATGATACGAAGCATTGCGGACATTTGACAAATACTCTTTAACCTGCTCATTACTAAGATCATCCAGGTCTTCATACAACAAATCGATAAATCCAAGTAACCCCTGGAATGGATTTTTCAGGTCGTGGGCAAATATGCTGAAGAACTTATCTTTGCTTAAATTGGACTCTTCAAGCTCATTATTATGGTGGAGTAATTCATTTACAATTTTTTTCGTTTCAGTTAAGTCACGGGCTATACATATTACAACTTCATGATCATGATAAGTACTTTTAGTGAAATTGATTTCCGTTGAAATTATTTCTCCATTTTTATGTTTCATCAACCATTCAAACCTTTGCGGATCATCGCTGAAAGCTTTTTCTAACCGCTGATGAACCATCGCATTTTTATATTCTTCCTCAGCCGAGATAATTAAATGCGGTTGTCCTATCAATTCCTGCCTTTCATAGCCAAAACTTTTAATAGCGCCATTATTCAATTCCATAATAAGTCCTTCTGACGAAAGAATAAAAACGGGATCAGTAAATCGATCTATCATTTCCCGAAATAAAAACTCTGGCGAAGTAATAACTTCTGTTACAGTACTATTTTCATTTTCAAGAACTGAAGTTATTGTTTGTAAAAATTGCTTATCAAAGCTTGAAAGAGAATAGTTGAAAGAGAAAACTACAGTTATCATTCCATCAACTTCATTGTTTTTGAGAATTGTAAATCCCAAAATCGCCTTAACACCTGAATCCGGACTGTATGAAGGCTCCGATCTCAGGAATTCAGCTAACAATGGCTTACGAACTATAGCAAGGCTTTCGTTGTGGTCTGTTAAGTAGTCAAAAAGCTGTTTATTGAATGATTGAGATGAGATTCCTTTATTATAGGGGGATTCCCAGGATGCGAGCGAAAACAATTCGCCATTATCGCAATGGCTGTATGTACAGGATATGGCACCAAGTGTTTCGCCAATCTGGGACACTAGCTTATAGGTTCTGCTAACTGATTGATCTTCGTTTCCTCCCAATATCTCATAAAAACGGGAAAGCCTGACGTCTTTTTTGCGCAAAAGCCCAATTTCCGAATCAACTGATGAGGCTTCGCGAAATGTAACAAGAATATGTTTGCCTGATATTGTATCACCCGCAATTAAAGAAAATGTGATTGAAGCTTTAAATATCTCACTTAAACCTCTTTTAACGGGA
This sequence comes from uncultured Bacteroidales bacterium, assembly GCA_963802185.1. Taxonomy (GTDB): domain Bacteria; phylum Bacteroidota; class Bacteroidia; order Bacteroidales; family UBA4417; genus UBA4417. The sequence continues at coordinate 200,844 of CAWDHU010000024.1, read as the reverse complement.
AAAATTACAGCCGCCTGTTTAACTTGCTCATTTACAGTATTTAAAAACATATAATAAGCTTCATCAATAGAATCATATGCAATAAATGACTGAAAACTGCTTCCAATAATTCTTGTTTTATCAGCAATATCAAAAAATGTAATGACCTGATCGGAACAGGCTTCTACACGCCCTGAACGATCACAAATAAAAGCAGCGTCAGATAGAGCATTTACCAATTGGTAAACTGAAATCTCTGACACTGTTGATAAATTTCTTTTAGTAAAGTTTTCGTCCATACTCTGAGCTATATATAGTAACCTAGTTTTTTCCTTTGTCAGGAAAGAGCAGGTAACCGAAAATCAACAACCTTGCCAAGGTGAATAAAAATTACACTTAAAATATTATATACTTATTATACAGGCAATTACATAGTAAAGAAAAGCACTATCACCATGTATAAGGTATTGATGTCAGTTAATCAGGAAAGTCCATTTCGGGACACTTTTGACCCAAATGCACTTCGATTACCTTAAAATAAGAAAATCAACTGCTTCATCTTATCATTTTAACACAAAAGCAGCAATAACAATAACATCAAAAAAAAAAAAACATATATCCGAACCAGGAATTGCAGCTCCAAACGGAATAATCTTGTTTTTTTAATCCTTACAATGAATGATTCCCACATTTTAATGCAACAAGTAAAAATAGAAAATATTTTAATTTATACAAAATTGAAATAAATATGTTATCAACATATTATCAACCATTTACACCAGCTCTTTCAAACCGTTTAACAAGAATACATTTATGAAATTGAAGGATTAAAGGATTGGATAATTCGATCAGTTTAAAAAAGAAAAAACAGAGGAAAATAAAACTGAATCTTTGGGGTAAATTATTATTTTGAAAATGGATTTTCAAATATTATATACAACTGTATTATTAAAAATGTTTTACCGAATCAGGAATTATCCAACGGTTTATACGCTGGAATGAGAAATGAAAAAACTGAACCTTTACCTGGAGTACTTTCAACCCTAATTTTGCCGCCTTGCTTTTCGATCATTTCGCTTGTAATTAAAAGCCCCAACCCTGTCCCCTGCTCATTTTCGGTTCCGGGGGTAGAAACCAGGCGGTTTGCAATAAACAATTTATCTTTTGTTTCAGTATCCATTCCAATGCCGGTATCGGCCACCGAAATTTTTATAAACCCCCTGCCCGATTCGGGTTCGGGTATGGAGGGTCCTGCATAAATTTGAATTTCCCCACCCATAGGTGTAAACTTTATGGCATTCATTACCAGGTTATTCAGTATTATATTCAACATATTTTTATCAGCGTATATCAGGATTTCAGGTTCAACAAGATTGTTAATCTCAATTTTTTTGCGATAAGCCAGGCTAAAAAGAACATTAACCACATCATCAATTGAGTCGGTTAATACAATCCGATCCGGTGTAAAAGGCATATGTCCGGTCTCAAGTCTCGACCAGGCTAACAAATTCTCAAGTAGGTTAAATGAGTTTTTTGCAACACTATGGATGATTTTCAGCGATTCCCTGATTTCATCTTTTGAACTTTCTTTCAGATCTTCAAGCAGCAATTCCGAAAAACCGATCAGACTACTGAATGGATTGCGCAGATCGTGGGCAATAATACTAAAAAATTTATCCTTGGTCTTGTTAAGTTCGAGAAGGCTCGCATTATATTTTTCAAGTGTATCCCTGGCCGCCTTGCGTTCGGTTACATCACTGAAAACACATTGTACACCAAATGGTTTGCCGTTCTGAATAATCAGACTCGTTTTTACCTCATAAATAACATCCTGCCTGTTGGGTCCATAAGCTTTGAGTTCGAAGGTTTGCTCGGATTCCCCAGTCAGCATTTTTGCCTTGATATCATTTGCAAGGTTAATATTTTCTTCTTTTACAAAATTAAAAACATTAAGCCTTGTAATCGCATTAAGTTCAGTGTTAAGATATCGGAGGAGAGTGCGGTTTGCATTTGTAATATTTCCTTCAATATCCATTGTCATGATGAAATCATTTGCATTATCAAAAAGTTCGCGATATTTCTTTTCGCTGGCACGAAGATCTTCTTCTATTTTTTTATAGCTGGTAATGTCATGATTTGTTCCTACAATAAATCTTTTCCCAAAAGGTTTTTCAATATATAATTGCTTATGCGTTACAATAGTATGGATTGTTCCGTCATACCACGTTATCTGTTCTTCGTTACTACTGCTTCCTTGTTTGAGTACCAACTCATCGTATTTCCAGAATACATCTGCCTGGTCTTTTGGAAAAATGTCATAATCTGATTTTCCGATCAGGGCTTCACGGGAGCGACCCATCATTTCAACTGCAGCATCATTCAACATCAACCAGTTATGATTTTCGTCCTTTACAAAAAAAGGAGTTTTGATGGTATTAATTACCAGGTTGAGAAAATCGGCCCGTTCGCGGCTATCTCTTTCCGCTTTCTTTTGTTTTGTGAGATCATTCACGTATCCAATTACCGATTCTATATCTCCATTTAAATTAAGAATAGGAACAAAACTATAAGCCAGGAATTTCTCAGGTTTTTTACTGGTTAATTTTATTGATACTTCACCATCCACGATTTCTTTAAGCTCGATACACCGGCTAAATTGTGCACTGATGCCGGAATGATTCATGGCGTCAATACTTAAAAAATTCAATTCTGAAATTGGGAAATCCAGCGGTATCCGCATGATCTTCCGCATTGAATCATTCGCTTCCATTAGTTGCCCGTTGATTTTTATCAACGAAACTCCTATAGGAAGATTCATCACCAGCCTATAGTATTTTTGCTCGCTGATGCGGAGTGCATGTGTAATTCCTTGCTGTGTACCCAGATCCCAGCTAACATTTACTATATGGTTTGCTGCGCCTGAAACATCGGGAATCAGGTAACTGGTGGTTTCAACAAATTTAACTGAACCGTCCCTATGAACCATCCGGTATCTCGAATTCAGATAATTACTCCCAAGGTTAAGTTGAGTAATAACATTCTTGACAATAGGTACATCTTCCGGATATACAAGACTGAGCGGATCTTTTTCTATTAACTCTGAAGCAGAATACCCAAGTAATGATTCAATAGCTGGAGCAACATAGACAACCCTGCCATTTGCATCATGAACTGAAACTGAAGCAAAAAGGTCTGATGTTATTCCGGATACTGATTTTTGACTGAAATTATAAATAGAATCTTCAGAATCAGCCTTTTTACTTTCAAGTATATAGCATCCTATTCCTTTATTTTTAATATCTTTCAGATTTGTAGCAAATAAGACAGCTTCAAGGTACACTTCGGAAACATCGTTACCAAATTGAACTTTGCCTTGAAAAGTACTAATACCTTCTTTTAATGCCTTCCGGACAGCTCCCAAAAAAATACTGTTATGACTTTGCAAGGTCAGGTTGGATGAAAGCAGTTCATTTTTGTTGATTTTAAATTTATCAATAAAAAGTTCATTACAATCACAAATCTGAATATCCGAGTTAAAACACAATAAAGGTTTGTCGGAATCAAATGCTATTATTAACTGATTCCCGTCGATTTCGTTGTTTGGTTTTGAAGTATCGAACATTTTTTTCATTCAACCAATTGGTTTAACAGAGAGTAAATGTGAAATAAAAATTATTTGACATACTCATTCTAATTAGTTGCTAAAAGAAATGACTTTTCAATTAAAGCCAGTACATTAAATTAAACTAGTTGCTTGTTAGCTTTTAGTAAAGATACAAAGAAATTGAGGGAAAACGTCAATATGATTGAATCTTTTAGTCAAATTTTTGAAAAAAGTTATACTTTTGAACCTCATCAAAAAAAAAGAAAACATGAAGACCATCATCTTTACAGACAAAGCCCCTAAAGCCATCGGACCATACAGCCAGGCCATTGAAATAAATGGAATGTTGTTTGTTTCCGGACAAATTCCAATTGATCCTGCTACTTCAAAAATTATTGAAGGCGGCATAAAGGAACAAACAGAACAAGTGATGAAAAATATTGGAGCTATCCTGGCTGAGGCCGGCTATACATATGCTGATGTGGTTAAATCAACTTGCCTGCTCAGTGATATAGATAACTTTGCTGCCATGAATGAGGTTTATGGCAAATACTATCCTGAAAACAGTCCGGCCAGGGCCGCCTATGCAGTAGTTCGGCTTCCGCTTGGTGCCTTGATTGAAATAGAGACCATTGCAGCTAGATAAAGTTAATGGTTAATAGTTATCGGTAAAAGATAGTATTGCTTCTAAAATCCAACCTCGTAAATCGTTAATCGTACTTAATACCCTGAAAATCAACGTCATATGAAAATCAAAATTTCAATATTATTTCTTACACTTTCCCTAATAACAAACCTGGGCCGTGCCGGCGAAGGAATGTGGTTGCCATTGTTGCTATCGCAACTCAACGAAAAAGAGATGCGCGATATGGGCATGCATATCACAGCCGAAGATATCTATTCGATTAACCACTCTAGCCTGAAAGATGCTATAGTTTTATTTGGCGGAGGTTGCACCGGCGAACTGGTTTCTGATCAGAGTTTACTGCTTACCAACCACCATTGTGGGTATAGCAGCATTCAGAAACATAGTTCACTTGACCATGATTATCTCACAGATGGATTTTGGGCTCAGCGCATCGAAGAGGAATTGCCAAATCCCGGGTTAAAAGTAACTTTCCTTGTCAGGATGGAAGATGTTACTCAAAAAACTTTGAAAGGTGTAACCGACATAATGAGCCAGAAAGTCCGTGATTCTATTATCCAGGCAAATATTAGGATACTTATAAAAGAAGCTATTAAAGGAACACAGTATTCTGCCCAGGTAAAGCCATTCTATAGCGGGAACCAGTATTATCTGTTTGTAAGCGAAACATTTACCGATGTACGCCTGGTTGGGGCACCACCATCAAATATTGGAAAATTTGGTGGTGACACCGACAACTGGATGTGGCCGCGGCATACAGGTGATTTTTCCATGTTCCGTATTTATGCAGGAAAAGATAACAAACCTGCAGAATATTCGAAGGACAACGTACCTTACCATCCAGCTAAACATCTGACTATTTCCCTTAAAGGCATTAAAGAAGGCGATTTTACATTCGTGTACGGATTTCCCGGAACCACCCAGGAATACATTCCCTCCAATGCAATTGATATGATTGCATTACAACATAATCCCATCGCTATCAGGTTAAGGCAGCAACGTCTTGATATCATTGATAAAGCTATGGAAAATGACCGCCTTACACGTATCCAATATTCAGCCAAGGCAGCCGGAATTGCCAACTATTGGAAAAAAATGATCGGTGAAAGCCGTGGCATCAAACGCCTGGATGCTATCAATAAAAAACAGGATTTTGAACAGGAATTTCAGCAATGGGCGCAATCAAATCCTGAAACAAATGCAAAATACGGACAATTGTTGCCGGCCTTCGGAAAAGTATATGGCGCTTATGTTCCGGTTTATAGCGCATACACATACCTTACTGAAGGATTAATGGGTATTGAACAGGTCCGATTCGCGTATGGTTTTAACAACCTGGTGAAACAATGCAACGATAATTCGAAAACAGATGAAGACATAACCAAGCTTGTTGAGTCATTTAAAACATCTTCTGCAGCATTTTATAAAAACTATAACAGTGATGTTGACAAACAGCTTTTCGAAGCATTAATGAATACTTATTCTTCATCTTGTGAAACTTCTTTTCAAGTACCTGCTGTTAAAGAGAATGCCACAAGATACAAAGGAAATATTTCTGCCTGGGCAGATGATTTTTACAAAAAAACAATTTTCTCCGATTCAGTAAAACTTTTTGCTTTCCTCAACAATTTTAAACGAAAGAATGCCCGTAAAATCGAAAAAGATCCTTCTTATATTTTAGCATCTGGTATTTTTGATTATTGGCAAAATATATTTTCTCCTCTTGTGGGTTCCTTTTCGGCGACCAATGACAGCCTGCAACGTATTTATATTGCAGGCCAGATGGAGATGCACCCTGACAAACGCTTTTATCCTGATGCAAATTCAACACTTCGCGTTGCCTATGGTAATGTAAAAGGGTATCAGCCTGCCGATGCGGTTGAGTATAACTGGTTTAGTACACTCGACGGAATTATGCAGAAAGAAAATCCTGAAATCTATGATTACGTGGTTGAGCCTAAGTTGAAAGAATTGTACAATCTCCACGATTACGGCAGGTATGCAGATGCTGACCAGAGCATGCATGTAGGATTTATCGCTTCAAATCATACAACTGGCGGCAATAGTGGCAGTCCCGTACTTAATGCCGACGGGCAACTGATTGGCATCAATTTCGACCGCTGCTGGGAAGGCACCATGAGCGACCTGATGTATGACCCTGATCAATGCCGCAACATCTCACTGGACATCCGCTATTGCTTGTTTATAATCGATAAAATGGCAGGAGCCAGGAGATTGGTGGATGAGATGACTATTATTGAGTAGCACTGGTTCAAGCTTTTCTATGTTTAGCTGCATTGCATTCAGAAATCCCACTTTTTGTATATTAAAGAATTTGAAGGTTAAGAAATTTTGCTTTGCATTAGGTAATTTACTAAAAAAGTAACATTCTGGTCTTGCTGATCGATATTGATCAGTAACTCTTAGAGATTATTTGTTTTAAAATTTCTTGTGTTTATAGATTCTAGAGAAACGCTGGAAACCCGAAGTAAGCCTTCCCAGGATTAAATTCTTTTATTAGAAGTAAGCATTTTATAAGGATAGAAGAGGAAACTGTTTTTTGAAAAAAATCAAAGCTATTTAACTCTACAGGCAAAATAGATGAGTTTCCAGGTCCTAAATTCTTTAATTTTCTTACTCCAATAAAATCTTTCTACTGGCTTATTTTTTTCGGGACCAATATTTTTTTTACATAATAAGGATCTGGTGCTCTGATTCAATTCAATATATTGATAAACATTTTGTTATAATGTTTAATCTATACCACTAACACTCTTTGTTTTCTGAACAATGTATATTTTTTTGATTTTGTTTAATTATTTTTAAAAAACATTAAACAATAAATAAAATTATGTGTTTAATAGACTTAACAATCTAAAAACGTAACTTATGAAAACAGTTAAATTATTACTTATTATTCTGTTAATGTCTTTCGTTTTTTTCGAAAATAATGCGAAAGCTCAGTCAACAGTGGTTGACATTATTGTTAACAGCCCTGATCACACTATACTCGAAACAGCAGTAATAGCTGCCGGCCTTGCCGATGATTTGTCCGGTACAGGACCTTTCACTGTATTTGCTCCAACTGATGCCGCTTTTAATGCTCTGCCTGCCGGAACGCTTGAGGCTTTGCTTCAGGATCCCACCGGAGCCCTGGCACAAATTCTTCTGTACCATGTTGCAAGTGGTAAAGTTATGTCTACCGATCTTTCGGATGGACAAATGATTACAACCCTCCAGGGGAAAACAGTTAAGGTTAGCATAACCGCGGAAGGTGTTTTTATCAACAACGCCAAAGTTACGGTAGCTGACCTGCAAGCCGACAACGGAGTTGTGCATGTAATTGATGCAGTATTATTACCTCCAGCACCAACCACAGTGGTTGACATTATTGTAAACAGCCCGGATCACACCATCCTCGAAACCGCAGTTATAGCTGCTGAACTTGATGATGATTTATCCGGTACGGGCCCTTTTACTGTATTTGCTCCAACAGATGCCGCTTTTAATGCTCTTCCAGCCGGAACACTAGATGCATTGCTTCTAAATCCTACCGGAGCCCTGGCACAAATTCTTCTGTACCATGTAGCAAGCGGTAAAGTAATGTCTACCGATCTTTCGGATGGACAAATGGTTACAACCCTCCAGGGAAAAACAGTGAAGGTTAGCATAACCGCTGAAGGCGTTTTTATCAACAACGCCAAAGTTACGGTAGCTGACCTGGTTGCTGACAACGGAGTTGTGCATGTGATTGATGCGGTATTATTACCTCCTGCACCTACCACAGTGGTTGACATCATTGTAAACAGCCCTGATCACACTATTCTCGAAACCGCAGTAATAGCTGCTGAACTTGATGATGATTTGTCCGGTCCTGGTCCTTTCACCGTATTTGCTCCAACAGATGCCGCTTTTAATGCTCTTCCAGCCGGAACACTTGATGCTTTGCTGCTGGATCCTACAGGAGCCCTGGCACAGATTCTTCTGTACCATGTTGCAAGCGGTAAAGTAATGTCTACCGATCTTTCGGATGGACAAATGATTACAACCCTCCAGGGAAAGACGGTTATGGTAAGCATTACAGCAGAAGGCGTTTTTATCAACAATGCCAAAGTTACGGTAGCTGACCTGGTAGCTGATAACGGAGTTGTTCATGTAATTGATGCAGTATTGTTACCTCCTGCACCTACCACAGTAGTTGACATTATTGTAAACAGCCCTGATCACACCATTCTCGAAACCGCAGTCATAGCTGCTGAACTTGATGATGATTTGTCCGGTCCTGGTCCTTTCACAGTATTTGCTCCAACAGATGCCGCTTTTAATGCTCTTCCTGCCGGAACTCTAGATGCATTGCTTCTAGATCCTACCGGAGCCCTGGCACAGATTCTTCTGTACCATGTTGCAAGCGGTAAAGTAATGTCTACCGATCTTTCGGATGGACAAATGATTACAACCCTCCAGGGAAAAACAGTAAAGGTTAGCATAACCGCTGAAGGAGTTTTTATCAACAACGCTAAAGTTACAGTAGCTGACCTGGTAGCCGACAACGGAGTTGTACATGTGATAGATGCAGTATTACTTCCTCCAGCACCAACCACTGTGGTTGATATTATTGTTAACAGTCCTGATCACACCATCCTCGAAACGGCAGTAATAGCTGCTGAACTTGATGATGATTTATCCGGTACAGGTCCTTTCACTGTATTTGCTCCAACAGATGCCGCTTTTAATGCTCTTCCTGCCGGAACTCTAGATGCATTGCTTCTAGATCCTACCGGAGCCCTGGCACAGATTCTTCTGTACCATGTTGCAAGCGGTAAAGTAATGTCTGCCGATCTTTCGGATGGACAAATGGTTACAACCCTCCAGGGAAAAACAGTGAAGGTTAGCATAACCGCTGAAGGCGTTTTTATCAACAACGCCAAAGTTACGGTAGCCGACCTGGTAGCCGACAACGGAGTTGTGCATGTAATTGATGCAGTATTATTGCCTCCTGCACCTACTACAGTGGTTGACATTATTGTCAACAGCCCTGATCACACCATCCTCGAAACGGCAGTAATAGCTGCCGGCCTTGCCGATGATTTATCCGGACCTGGCCCTTTTACTGTATTTGCTCCAACGGATGCCGCTTTCAATGCTCTTCCAGCCGGACTACTTGATGCTATGCTTCAGGATCCTACAGGATCCCTCGCACAGATTCTTCTGTACCATGTTGCAAGCGGTAAAGTAATGTCTACCGATCTTTCGGATGGACAAATGATTACAACCCTCGAGGGAAGAACAGTTAAGGTTAGCATAACTGCGGAAGGCGTTTTTATCAACAACGCCAAAGTTACAATAGCTGACCTGGTTGCTGATAACGGAGTTGTTCATGTGATTGATGCAACACTTCTTATGGAAGCAGCGTTTCCTATAGACTTCGAAGCCCCTGACGAATCACTCTGGACTATTTTTGCAAATGGAACCGGTGCGCCTGACGATGTTATAGTAATCCCTAATCCTGATAAAACAGGTATCAATACTTCTGGGTATGTTGGAAAATTTAAGGTTAATGATGATGCTGACCCATGGGCTGGTATATTTTCAGATTCGTATGCCCCGGTTGAATTCACTCAAAATTCGCATATGATTACTATGATGGTATGGAAATCAGTAATCAGCCCTGTAGGCTTTAAAGTTGAAGGAAGTACAAATGGCGGACCTGTAACTGAAGTGAAGGTTTCAAACACCCTGACCAATCAGTGGGAAAAACTCACCTTTGATTTTAGTGCCCTTATCGGTTACTCATACAACAGAATCGTTAATTTCCCTGATTTTCCTGACACCAGGACTTCCGGCACTACTGTTTATGTTGATAACTTTGAAAAAACAGATTTTACCGCATTGCCAGGTGTTAATTTGAAAAGCCATATTAAGGTTTATCCTAATCCTGTTGTTGACGTTTTAAATATCACCTTTTCAAAAGCGATAGCAAAAGCTGAGGTATCTGTCTACAATAGTTTAGGACTTCTGGTTGAGTCAGCTATTTTTACAGGAAAAGAGGCCCGCTTAGATGTAAGCAAATATGCCCCGGGATTATACTTCCTTAAAGTTAATGATGGTTCTGTTGTTAAGTTCATCAAATAAACTTGCATTTATCCTGTATACAGGAGGGTGTCTTATATCCTTAGACACCCTCTTTTTTTTGCAATAGCTGGTAATTTGGAATTTCTATATTTTTCTTATGCATAATCCTGACAATCATGTGCCATAACATAGAATTATTCCGGAATAAATTTTCTCTCCTATATTGGAACAGTTCAACACTAATGAACAATTATTTAAGGATCTGATAACATATCATTTGACCAATGTTTTTATGGCACAAACGTTTGATTATTCCAAATCATTTATCCAAATAATTATAGAATATTGTTAACGCAAAATAATCTTAAATTATTCAGAAGATTATTAAAATAGAAGTATGAAGATATTTTTATCTGATAATCAGCTGAAAGTGATGTCCTCCAGCGCGTTTTTCAAATCAGGAAAACTGAATTCAAACCCTGAATCTAAAAGGTGCTTGGGAGGTGCAAATTGTCCGCCGGTAACGGCAATAGAACCTTCTCCAAATATGAGTTTCAGGGCAAAAGATGGAACAGTTAAAAAGGCTCGTTTCCGAATCATTTTTGACAGCACTTCTGTAAATTTTCTATTATCGACAACCTTAGGAGCAGTAAAGTTAAATTCGCCAGACAGTTTTTGATTTTCGACGATAAACTCTATGGCATGAATTACATCATATATATGAATCCAGGAAAATCCTTGCTTGCCGGATGCTATCTTACCTCCAAGACCAAACCGGAAAAGTGGCAGCATTCTTTTTAAGGCGCCTCCATCTTTACCCAAAACAATTCCAAATCTGCAGATTGCAAGTCTCACAAATGGGGTAGCTTTTTTTGCTTCAAGTTCCCATGCACTGCATATTTTGCCCAGGTAATCATCCGCTATCTCATACTTGTTCTCGGTTTGCTCACCAATCGGCGAATATAATCCGACAGCAGAAGCCGAAATGAGCAATTGAGGTTTCTTATCCATCATACCGATTGCTTCAACAATTTTACGGGTGGTAATAATTCGACTGTTGAATAATACTTTTTTATACCTCTTTGTCCATCGGCCGACAATAGGTGCACCCGCGAGGTTAATAATAACATCAACACCTTTTAGCTGAAGGGCAATCTCATTTGCAGGAGTAACTTCATAAATACGCGAAATACTTCGTACTTCATTTCCTTTAGCCTGAAAATAAGAAGTGAGCTGTTTACCAATAAAACCACCTGAACCGGAAATTGCTATATTCATAAATACGATAAGGTAAAAGTTTAAAATTTAAGCTTAAGCATGAGAATTTATAACATGTAAAGATAAGTATATTTCCAATTGGACAACTGTTAATCGATTAACAAAAGAATGATTATATTTATAAATATTTATACCTTTGCGCCTCAATAACATAATCCGGCATAGTCCGGCTACCACGCTGACCAACTTATAACTAACTATGGATCAGAATAACAATAAACTTTTCGGCACATTCCCACCGGTAAGCACTTCCGAATGGGAAGCTCGCATTACTGATGATCTGAAAGGCGCCGATTACCAGAAAAAACTTGTCTGGAAGACATCCGAAGGCTTTGATGTGAAACCTTATTATCGGGATGAGGATACGAAGGAAATCGGGAGTATCAACTCCTTACCAGGCGAATATCCTTATATACGTGGCAACCATACCCTGACTAATAATTGGGAAATCCGTCAGGATATTGAAACCGACGATGAATCTGAAGCTAACCTTTTGGCTAAAGATGCTATAAAACGCGGAGCCACGGGCATTGGACTTGTAGCTGAAGATCTGGAAACTGAAAGTGATATCAAAGATCTGCTCAACGGTATCGACACTACTAAAGTTGCAATACATTTCGGAGCAGCTTCCTCCTACCCTGTCCTGATAAAAATTGTAGCTGCACATGCAAAATCACAGAAGCTGCCTGTTACAGCTTTAAAAGGATCATTTGATTTCGACCCGATCAGTTACCTGCTGCTTCATGGCGATTTCTGGAAGTCAGAAAAGTATGACCTGGCCCAGGTTGCAAACATGATTAAACTTGGCAAAGAACTCATGCCTGCTATGAAAGTGATTAATGTGAACGGCCATTATTTTAACAGTGCCGGAGCAACTATGGTTCAGGAACTGGGTTATAGTTTGGCTTCAGGAAACGAGTACCTGGCTTTGTCAACTGCTGCCGGCGTTCCCGTTGATGACGCAGCTCAACGCATGATGTTTTCGTTTGGTGTGGGGTCCAATTACTTTATGGAAATTGCCCGACTAAGGGCTGCACGTTTATTGTGGGCTAAAATTGTTGAGCAATATAAACCTGCTGAACAAAAATCTATGCAAATGCACATTCACTGCAATACCTCGGCCTGGAATAAAACCTTATATGATCCGTATGTTAACTTATTAAGAAGTACCACTGAAGCCATGTCGGCTGTAATCGGAGGAACACAATCGCTCAACATTCTGCCTTTCGATACTTTTTATAAAGATCCTGATGAGTTCTCGAACCGCCTGGCACGCAACCAACAAATTATCCTGAAAGAAGAAGTATATCTTGATAAAGTAGTTGATCCTTCAGCCGGCTCTTATTATATTGAAAATCTCACCCAGCTTATTGCTGAAGCGGCCTGGAAAGTATTTCTTCAGGTGGAGGAAAAAGGAGGAATGATTGAATCAGTAAAATCAGGTTTTATTCAGGATCAGGTTGAGAAATCAGCAGGACTGAGGCTCGATGATATTGCCAACCGTCGCATTGTTCAACTTGGTACAAACCAATATCCGAATCCAGATGAGCAAATGCTGGAAAAATTTGATTTTTCAGATGAAGAGGATATGCTTGAAGATGAGCTGTATGCTGACGAAGAAACAGAGATCGATGAGGAAGATGATGATGAAGCACCAACAACTTACAAAAAACTGGTTCTTTTCGGTGGCTCTGATGCTTTTGACCAACTCAGGCTTGCGACTGAACAGTATGTTGCCGATGGAAATAAAAAACCTTCAGTTTTCCTTTTTAATATAGGGAACCTGGCTATGCGCAAAGCGAGGGCCATGTTTACCACCAATTTCTTTGGGTGTGCCGGATACGAAATTCTTGATAATTCAGGATTCGCTACTATTGAAGAGGGGGTAAAAGCAGCAAAAACCTCAAAAGCTGAAATCGTTGTTATTTGCAGTTCCGATGATGAATATGCCACAATGGTTCCTGAGATTGCCAACAAACTGAAGAAAGCAAACAAGGAGTTAAATCTTGTTGTAGCAGGCTACCCGAAAGAAATAATTGATTCGCTAAAGCAAGCCGGCGTGGATGAATTTATTCATGTACGAAGCAATCTGCTGCAGACATTGGAATCCTTTCAGGAAAAACTTGGAATTTTCTAAAAACAGCAGTTACACTCAACTCACTTAGAATTCACAAAATCCCTCATCCTACGATGCGACCCGATTTTAAAAATATAGATATCAAAGGTGGTAAGACAAAAGCGGCCGCCAGTCAAACTTCAGCACAAACTGAATGGATGACAAACGAACAAATTGCAGTTAAGCCTGTATTCACCCGAGCCGATCTTGACGGGATGGAACACCTTAATTATGCTGCAGGTTTACCGCCTTTCCTTCGTGGTCCATACAGCACCATGTATGTAATGAAACCCTGGACTATCCGCCAGTATGCAGGGTTTTCGACAGCTGAAGAGTCAAACGCATTTTATCGCCGCAACCTTGCTGCAGGTCAAATGGGTCTCTCAGTTGCATTCGACCTGGCAACACACCGTGGCTACGACAGTGATCATGAACGTGTAGAGGGTGATGTTGGAAAAGCCGGTGTTGCCATTGACTCCATTCTCGACATGAAAATCCTTTTTGATCAGATTCCTTTGGATAAAATGTCGGTTTCCATGACCATGAACGGTGCTGTGCTTCCTGTGCTTGCTTTCTACATTGTGGCTGCCGAAGAACAAGGCGTACCGATGGAAAAACTCAGCGGAACGATCCAGAATGATATCCTGAAAGAATTCATGGTCCGAAATACATATATCTATCCACCAACGCCAAGTATGCGTATTATCGCTGATATTTTTGAGTTCACTTCGAAAAACATGAAGAAATTCAATTCAATCAGCATAAGCGGTTATCATATCCAGGAAGCCGGTGGTACGGCCGATATCGAACTTGCATACACCCTTGCTGATGGCCTGGAATACATCCGTAAAGGCATTGATGCAGGTATTGATATAGATGCTTTTGCGCCAAGATTATCATTTTTCTGGGGAGTTGGAATGAACCATTTTATGGAAATTGCAAAGATGCGTGCAGCACGTATGCTTTGGGCTAAGATTGTTCAGCAGTTTAATCCAAAGGATCCGAAATCAATGGCTTTGCGTACCCACTCCCAAACTTCAGGATGGAGTCTTACCGAACAGGACCCTTACAACAACGTTACCCGTACCTGTGTTGAAGCACTTGCTGCCGCTCTGGGCCATACGCAGTCGTTGCACACCAATGCCTTAGATGAAGCCATTGCACTACCTACCGACTTCTCGGCACGTATTGCGCGCAACACGCAGATTTACCTTCAGGAAGAAACCAATATCTGTAAAGCTGTCGATCCATGGGCAGGCTCATACTATGTTGAAACGCTTACGCATGAAATTGCACAAAGTGCCTGGAAACTGATACAGGAAGTGGAAGAACTTGGCGGAATGTCGAAAGCCATTGAAACCGGTATTCCAAAAATGAGGATTGAGGAAGCATCGGCCCGCCGACAGGCAAAAATTGATGCCGGCAGAGATACTATTGTAGGTATTAATAAATATCGTTTGGCAAAGGAAGATCCGATTGATACTCTGGAAGTAGACAATACAGCTGTTCGCTTGTCTCAGATTGAACGGCTTAAAAAACTGCGCGCCGAACGTAATAATGAAGAAGTTCAGCTATCTTTGGATGCGCTTACCAAATGCGCTGAAACCGGCGAAGGCAATCTATTGGCATTAGCCATTGACGCAGCTCGTAAGCGTGCTTCATTAGGAGAAATTTCAACTGCATTAGAAAAAGTTTATGGGAGGTACAAAGCCGTGATCAGATCCATATCAGGAGTTTACGCTTCAGAAAGCCAGGGTGATGAGCAGTATAATAAAGCATGCAAAATGGCCGACGAATTTGCTGCACTTGATGGCCGCCGCCCGCGTATTATGATTGCTAAAATGGGCCAGGATGGTCACGACCGGGGTGCAAAAGTGGTTGCCACAGGTTATGCAGATATAGGCTTCGATGTAGACATGGGACCATTATTCCAGACTCCCGCCGAAGCAGCACGGCAGGCGGTTGAAAACGATGTGCATGTTCTTGGTGTTTCTAGCCTTGCTGCAGGACACAAAACCTTAGTTCCACAGGTAATTGAGGAATTGAAAAAACTCGGCCGCGAAGATATTATGGTTATTGTAGGTGGAGTAATTCCTTCGCAGGATTACGATTACCTGTATAAAGCAGGTGCTGTTGCTATTTTCGGCCCGGGTACCAAAATTCCGGCAGCAGCTATCCAGATGCTGGAGATTTTGATCAGCAGCAGGAAATAGGCTTATACAATATTCTTTAGAATTAAAAACCCATACCGGTTAGCTAGTATGGGTTTTCTTTTATTTCGTATTAAAAACTATTTCTTCGATAACTCTTTTATTGCCACTTGCGGTGCCAGAACATTATTCACTTTCTCGGAAATAATAGCTTTTTTCAGGTTAAAGGAACCGGTGAGTTTAATGTCTGATGATGATGCACCGATTAATACTTCATATTTACCTGCATCAGCAATCCATGCCGAAGAAGCGGTATTAAATGAAGATAAATCCCTGGCAGTTAATGATAAGGTTAGCGTTTGTGATTCGCCTGGTTGCAATAATTTCGTTTTAGCAAATCCTTTAAGCTCAGTTTTTGGTTTATCAACTTTTCCATCAGGAGCTGAAATATAAAGTTGTACAACTTCACGGCCTGGTACAGAACCTGTATTCTTAACGGTAACAGAAACTGATTGTTTTCCTTTAAAATCAGGAGAAGCTATTTTCAATCCACTATATTCGAACTTCGAGTAGCTCAATCCAAATCCAAACTCATAAGCTGGTTTCACGCCAAATGTTTCGTAGTAACGATATCCAACATAAATGCCTTCCTCGTAAATAATTTCGGCAGGGGCCGGAAACATGAATGGTGTAATCCAACTATCATTTGGGCCCGGAATATGCGACGACTTACCGGTAATTCTTCCGGGAAAATTGGAAGCAGAAGGTACATCTTCGTATTTTATCGGGAAAGTAGAAGCAAGTTTTCCTGAAGGATTGACTTTGCCAGAGAGAATATCTGCTATAGAATTTCCGGTTTCCTGTCCGCCCTGCCATGCAAGCACAATTCCATCAGGCATATCGCGCCATGAAGCCACTTCAACTACTCCTCCAATATTAAGAATTACTATCACCTTTTTTCCTGCTTTATGGAAAGCTGTTGAAACATTTTCCACCATACTTAATTCAGTTTGTGTCAGTTTGAAGTCACCTTCCACATTTTCCCGGTCTTTACCTTCGCCTGCATTTCGGCCAATAGTGATTATTGCAGCATCACACTCATTAGCTAGAAGCCTTGCTGAGAGCATTTCAACACCCATTTCAACAATAGGTTTATTTGGAAAATTTAATGCCTGGATCGGATCTTCAGGTGTCGTTTGCTTTGACTTTCCAATACTAATATAACTTTCGTATTGCATTTTAAGGGTCTTCTCAACTTCTAGACCTGCATTTGTTAATCCCTGGCTGATAGAAACAGTGTATGCTTCGTTCACATCACCACTACCGGTACCTCCACTGAAGGTTTCGTAACTGGCATTGCCGAAAGCAGCCACTTTTTTTACCGAATTTCCAAGGGGAAGTGCATTATTCAGATTTTTTAAAAGCACAATACCGTCAGTAGCAGCAGCCCGGGCAATTGCTGCATGTTCTTTTAAGTCAGGATTATTTGAATACTTGTATCCTTTAAAGTGAGGCGAATTAAGCATTACATTAAGGATGCGTTCAACATTTTTATCGAGTACTTTTATATCCAGGGTTCCGGATTTAACGGCATTTATCATTTCTTCTACCTGTTTTGGCCTGCCAGGCATAATCATATCGTTACCGGCTTTCATTTGGGCAACACAGTCTTTCCCGCCATACCAGTCGGTCATTACAAAGCCTTTGAATCCCCATTCATTGCGAAGGATTTTTGTAAGCAGGTCATAATTCTCGGAAGTGTATGTACCATTCACCAGGTTGTACGACGACATCACCGTCCAGGGTTGAGCCTGTTCAACAGCAATACGGAAACCTTCGAGGTAAATCTCTCGTAAAGCACGCTGGCTGACAATTGTGTTAAGCGAATTTCGGTTATCTTCGGAATTATTTGCTGCAAAATGTTTAAGAGAAGTTCCCACACCCTGCGATTGCACACCATTTATCATTGCTGCAGCGATATTTCCAGTCAACAATGGATCTTCGGAATAATACTCAAAATTTCGGCCACAAAGCGGATTGCGGTGAATGTTGATGGCTGGAGCCAGTAAAACATCAGAACCGTATTCGTGTACTTCGTTTCCCATTGCCTCTCCAACTTTCTTTACCAACTCAGTATCCCATGAGGATGCCAGCAACGTTGCCACTGGAAATGCTGTACAATAGTAAGTCTTGGAGTCGTTTGGTCTTTGGGGTTGGATCCTTAATCCGGCAGGGCCATCAGATAAAACCATCGGAGTTATTCCTAAACGTGAAACCACGTATGATGTACCGGCTGATCCGGGAACCAGGTCAACAGCACTCATAGCGGGAGGAACAAATTCATTTTTATTATTTCCTGAGAAATCAGGAAAATCTCCGCCTGTACCAACTACCAGTTTAACTTTCTCTTCGAGAGTCATGGCTTTAACCACGGATTTAACAGAAGATTTACCCATTTGGGGTGCTTGTGCCTGTGTGTTAACGGTCACCAGACCTGCAACACCGGCAATAATTGCCTTTGACATAATTCGGCTTAATTGGATTTTCATCAGCGTTAAAGTGTTTATATATTTAATTATGAAAAATTTACAGCATACAATGTGAAAAATCCGGGTTGGAAAATCAAAAAATAACCAGGTAAAGTTATTCCCTTTGCTTATTAATGCTAAAATTACAAAAATAAATGATAACTCAATCCTGAACATATATATTTATACAGCATTATTTATCAATGTGTTATCTCACATTAATAGTGCTTCTGGCAAAAAAATAAATGTGAAAAATGTCAGATTTTGACAAAAAGCAACAATTGTTAGTGTATTTTAAACACTTTGAACCTTTTTAGAAACTAAAAATACCGGAAATCGGAAAGTACGAGGTTAATGAATTTATGTTCATTTGACGAATCGCCATAAGCCAGCAATAAATAAAAATTTCGCTGAGTTAAAAAATCAATTACCAGCTTCTTAGAATTTATATAGTTTCTGCAACCGTCTGGTGTTTCTCATTGAAGTTTTATACTCGGCATCTAAATATATATCCTTCATTACAAAACCAGACGCTGATACAGGAACATCAAGTATGCCTTCATTTCCTGATATTTTAAGCGGTGTTCTCGAATCAGGATCAGATTCCGGAGCGGCATAAAATTTAACATCCTGTTGGGGTTTGGTAAGGCTCACTTTCAGATAAAATTTCCCACCTCGTGCCAACTGATTTACTACTTTAACCTGCAATGTAGTGTTATCAATGAGTTCAGTACCATCTTTGTTAAATTCCTTAAGCCCTGGCTGAACTTTATCATTTTTATAAGGAACGAAAGCTAACACCTGACCTTTATTGTTATATTTTGTTTCAATACTATCTTTAGCACCATTAATAAAGTAAGCTACAGAGAATGGTTGTCCATTTTTATAATAATGGGTACACTTGCCATTTCGGTGATCATCTTTAAATGTGGCATCCATATACAACTTGCCATCAGGAGTATATTCCCTAACCCTGTATGGGGTATTAGGACTTTTCGACTCAACAATGTAGTGCAATGTGCCGTTTTCAGAATAAACAGGCTTTTCACCTTCTTTAAGGGTATCAGATGAAAGACCATCCTTACTGCCTGACTTGCTGTTACATCCGGCTATTATAAATGAAAAAAGTAGAATTGAACTTAAAAATGACAGGAATTTCATAGTTACTCTTTTAAAAATTAGTAGATGTTTTCACGACTCAACATGTCCGAGCCTAATATTTTTGGCTGTTGCTTCCGAATTGGCTTATGGCTATACTTAATTGACAAACCTGGCTTGCTGATTTCAATGAATTAAGATATCTGTTTTTGGTGTATTTTTCGGATATCTCGCCAAAAATACAAAACCATTCTCTTTATATAATACAGCCATGGCAGGAATTATGTATTTCCATTTATTGTAATGCGGTTCTTTTAATACCAGGTAAAAAGGACGGTCAATATCTCCGGTAAGTAACCACATTGGCCGGGCGCAGGCATCTGGCATTTTATTCGTATAGAAAAGTGGCGCATAACTAAAATAACCTGAGTTCAGCACATAGCATTTCTCAGTAGCTTTTGATTTATAGAAATCAATTACCGCTCCCTGAGAATATTTCTCAATCCGGTAAGGAAAGATTAAAATCAGGGTGGCAATAAAAATAATTGTTCCTGCAAAAAGCACTTTCAATGCTTTGTTAACCTGGTGCCTGTTAGCAAGAATAACGGAATATATAACAGCAAAGAGCAACAGGACCCCAAGCAACCATTCAAAACCTGTCCACTTTACATCTGCCTGAAGATTGGCGACAGCGAAGTCATCCTTTATCATTCCGGAACTAATAATTTTATCTTTAAATTTTTCCACAAGTGGTAAAGCCGAAACAAGGATTGCAAAGAGTGATGCAAATGCTATTAACAACACGCTGAGCCATTTCCGCCATCGTAATGTTCCATTCAGCAAATCCCGGACAGCAAGCGCTGCAAAAAAAGTTAACGGGAAATAGCAAAGCGAACTGTAATGAACAATTTTGGTTTTAACGATCGAAAACAAGATAAGAACAACCCAGAAAAGGATAAGCATAATTCCATGAAACTGCCTTTGCGCAACAGGTTGATCTTTTGGCCATCTGAAACGCATCAAGGCAAATAACGATGCGGGGAAAACACCAATGAGTAATACAAAAAAGTGATAACTCCAGTGGCCACCATGCCCGGCATCAGGAATGGTAAACAGCCTGACCTGGTAAAGAATAAATTTCATGACCATATCAGAGTTCCCATTTAATACCTGCAGGAGAAACCATGAACCACCAACCATGACTGTAAAAAGCAGGAAAATGAAGATATCACTGAAACGAAGCTCAAAATCGGGGAGTGATTTAAAAAACCGGGTTTTGATCTTTAACAGCCGGAAAAGGTCAGGCAAATAAGCTATGGCAACCACCAGTCCGATTATAAGTAACGCAGTTGGTCCTTTGGTAAGAATGGCCAGGCCTGTAAAAACGCCCCACAATGCAGAATATACAATTCTTCGTTTCGGTGTAATTATCTCTCCAGCCATATGCAGCTTTACAAAAAACCAAATCGCTGTAAATATCAAGACGTTAAATAAAGGATCAATAATACCGGAGCGGAAATAAAAATGCGGCAAAATACTGCCGGCATATACAATTACCCACCACATTCCGAAACGTGAATCAAACAATTTTTTACCTATATTATAGAGTAATAAAAGCGAAATGATACCAATAATTGCATTGGGAAAGCGTGCTGCAAATTCGTTGACGCCAAAGGCTTTCATGCTTAGAACCTGCATCCAGATAAAAAGTGGAGGTTTCTCCCAGAATGGCCTGAAATTAATTTGTACGTTGAGGTAATCGTGGCTGACTATCATTTCACGGGCACATTCGGCAAAATTAATCTCGTCCCAGTCGAATAAGTGAACACCGCCTATAAAAGGGATAAAAAGCAATGCAGCACTAAATGCAATCAGAAATTGCGTCTGTATATTGCTAAAATTTGATCTGATATTCACTTTTATGATTTTCATCAAAATTAGAAAAACATTTCCATTCACCAAAAAGCATTGACTTATATGAATAAAGTGCGCTTTAAGCTAAAGGTTTTCATCAGATATGTAATATTTTGTTTTTGTTAATTGTTTTTTTTCTAGATTTACACATTCAATCAGGTAAAGTAAGGCATGTAAATTTGAATTTACCTTCCGTTCTACCCTGAGGAATAATTTCAGTTTTCAAATGATCTTCCCGTACTAACAATTTTTTAAGCGAATTTCGTCAAATGATGATCCGATAGATTAATGCATTTGCCATTTTCTATAAATTTCAGGGAGTTAAAAACAATATGATAAAAAAAGTAAAATTCAGGTGGCCTTTATTTTTTAAGATTCTTTACGCTTATGTATCAGCAATACATAGATTATATTACAGGCGGATTACAATAATAGGTTCTGAGAAAATCCCGCCAAATACACCCATTATTTTTGCGCCTAACCACCAGAATGCACTAATGGATGCATTTGCCGTGATGTTTCCTGCCCGAAAGCATGTTGTTTTTATGGCAAGGGCCGATATTTTTAAAAAGCCTGCTATAGCTAAAATCCTGAACATGCTACAAATCCTGCCTATCTATAGAATCAGAGATGGCTATGGAGAACTTGGCCGCAACCAGGAAGTTTTTGACAAAACTGTTGAAGTATTAAAGGCCAATATGCCTCTATGTATTTTACCTGAAGGCAACCATGAAGGTCAAAAACGATTACGCTCCTTGAAAAAAGGAATATTCCGTATTGCCTTCCAGTCTGAAGAAAGCAATTCGTTTAATCTTAACCTGCATATTGTTCCGATTGGGATTGATTATTCAGATTATTTCAATGCTGGGGCAGATTTGACCGTTGTTTACGGAACCCCGATAAAAATTGCTGATTATGCTGAGCCATATCATGAAAATGAACAAAAAACAATTAATACACTGATGCATTTGCTGGCTGAAAACATGCGCAGCGTAATGATCCATATCCCGGAAGAGAATTACGATCTTACCTACCAGATCAGTGAAATGTATGAGCCCAATGTCTGGAATACATGCAACAACAAAAGACAGGCATACAATAAATTGACAATCAAACAATATATAGTTCAGAAAATAAGTGAAGCTTTTGCTTTTCACCCCGAAAAAGCTGTTGAAATCAGCAATGCACTAAGCGCATATAACGCTAACCTGGGAAAAACAGGCCTGGACGATTGCCATCTGCAACAAAAAACGCCTCATTTTTTAGGCCTTCTTCTTGATTCGCTGATCAGAATCTTGTTGCTCCCTGTACATCTTTATGGTTTGATACTTAACTACATCCCCTTTAAAGTACCAGTGCTGTTTGCTGCCAAATTAAAAGACAAGCAGTTTCAAAGTTCTATCAAATTTGGGATTGGGTTGTTTTCGTTCCCGATTTATTATCTCATTATTATTACAATATTCTGCTTTATTGTTGATTCGAACATAATAAGACTTCTATTCGCATTAACACTACCTGTAACAGGAATGTTTGCTTTTTATAATTACAAACACATGAAAACCCTGGTGGGAAAATTTAGGATATTTATCCTAAAACTCTCAAAAGCTGAAAAATACAATTCACTGTACAATGAAAGAAATCATATTATTGACCTAATAAAAACCACCATTAACAACTAATCCTATGAAGAAAGCGCTACTATTGATTATTGTTTTGTCCGGGTTAATACTTTTACAATTTTCGGCAAAGGCACAAGAAGAAAAAGAAAAAAAAGAAAAAAAAGAAGCAAAAACCCCAACCGGGTTCTCATTCGGTGCCTTGCCTACTGTGTCCTTCGATACAGATTTGGGATTTCAGTATGGTGGTTTAGTAAATTTATTCGATTATGGCGATGGAAGTATCTACCCTGGATATAAGCATTCGCTTAAAATGGAAATATCACGGTATACCAAGGGATCAGGAATTAATCAGTTGTTTTACGATTCGAAATACCTTTTACCTCATAAAATAAGGGTAACAGCTGATTTGAGCTACCTTACGGAAAAAGGCCTGGATTTTTATGGGTTTAATGGTTATCAGAGCAAATACAATCCTGCATATGTGGATGAGAATGATCCTGAATATATTACACGAATGTTTTACCGGCACGAACGTAAACTGTTCCGCTTTACTACCGACCTTCAGGGGAAATTGTACGGAGATCACCTGCGTTGGATTGGTGGGATTGCAATTATTTCGATTAAAGCAAGTGCAATTGATACCGCATCATTGAATAAAAAGAAAGACGAGGCCGATAAGTTGCCCTATGTTAAGAATTTATATGACAATTATGTTGATTGGGGCCTGCTTAGTATAGAAGAAAGAGATGGAGGCAGCGCCAACTTTTTTAAATTTGGTGTAGTATATGATACCCGCGACAAGGAAGCCAGTGCCACTAAAGGAATGTGGAGTGAGGCTTTACTGGTATATTCACCTGGATTTTTCTTTAACCACGAATTTTCATTCACAAAACTTGTGCTTACACACAGGCAATATTTCACCTTATTGCCCAACAAACTTTCTATCGCTTATCGGCTGGGCTACCAGGGTACTATTGGCGGCCATGCACCGTTCTATTTTGAGCCGTATATGGTCTCATCCTTTTCGTCATCAACTAAAACAGATGGATTAGGTGGAGCTAAAAGTTTGCGTGGTATTTTACGCAATCGTGTAGTGGGTGATGGCGTGGCATACGGGAACCTTGAAATGAGATGGCGGTTCTTGCAAACACACGTTGGGAAATCTAATCTGTATTTTGCTCTCAATGGTTTTGCTGATGCCGGAATGGTCGTTAAGCCATTTGAGATTGATGAGACCAAAATTCCTTCAGCAGAACTCGACAAGTATTTTGATTTCTCAAATAGCAATGATAAACTTCATCCATCAGCTGGTGCAGGCCTTCGTATTGCATTAAATGAAAATTTTATTCTAGCCATTGATTATGGGTTCGCTATAAATCAACAGGATGGCGCCAAAGGATTGTATATCAGTATTGGTAATTTGTTCTAGTTAGACTGCAGCCAATTATTAATCATAAAGCCCCGAAATGAAAACATTCCGGGGCTTTATAATTCAATTTAAGTTTTAGCTATCAACAGGCTAAAAATCAAGGTTAGGTTGCACAAGCAATTCCATTGTATTTAGTTCCAGGGCAAGCAAATTCCCATAGCCGGGTTTATCGGTCAGGTAAACACCGTTGTCGAGATCGATAAACTGGAATGAGTTTGAAATTATTGATTGATGAATAAAATCAAGTGTAACCGGCACATGTCCATGGATAATCTTATTGTCGCCCAGTTTTATGGGGTCAATTTTATATTCACGTATCCACATCATCGATTCGGTATCACTAAAAATATCTTCAATTTCAAAATTAAACCCAGCATGGACAATGTAAAAATTTTTCCATTTGATGTAGAAAACCAATGATTCTATCCACTCAATATACATCTCCGGAATTGCAGTGACAGTAAAAGCATTGAAACTCTGTAAGGTTGTATCCCCGCCATAAAACATCCAATCTTTATACGACGATGATTTCATGCCCAGCATTTTTCGCAGTCTTGATTTTGATTGTTCCTCCCGAAATACCTTAGCCATATATTCCTCATGATTACCTTTGATTACTGTTATATCTATTCCCTTCTTTCTAAGTTTCAGAATATAGTCAATAACACCCTTACTATCAGGACCACGGTCGATCACATCACCCAGAAAAATAAGGCTATCGTCCTTCTGTAGCCCGATCAGATCTATGATAAGCGTTTGAAGTGTTTGTAAGCAACCATGTACGTCGGGTATAACCCAAGTTCTCATAATGAATATATAAATCGTTACCAGTCCTAACGGAAAGTAAACATTAATATTTTATTATTTCTTCGATTTGCCCTGGTTAGCAACTTCGTCCATTAATCTTTTTATAACTTCCGGATCGCCAAGGAAATAATCTTTCACAAAATTAAGATTGTCGTCAAACTCAAAAACATATGGAATTCCTGTAGGTAGGTTGAGGTTTACAATATCTTCATCACTTATACCTTTAACATGTTTGATAACTGCACGCAGGCTGTTACCATGGGCTGCTACTAAGATCTGATCATGATTTTTCAAAGATTCACGAATTTCAGATTCCCAGTACGGAACCATGCGATTCACTGTATCTTTAAGAGACTCGGTTACAGGAGCTTTGTTTCCGATAGCAGCATATTTCGGATCAAGGCGTGGGTTCCGAGGGTCACTGGCAGCAAGTTCGTCGGGAGGAATATCATAACTTCGGCGCCATACTAAAACCTGTGCATCGCCATATTTTTCAGCAGTTTCAGCTTTGTTGAGTCCCTGAAGGTTTCCGTAATGCTTTTCATTAAGGCGCCAGCTTTTTTCAACTTGTATCCACATCAGGTCCATTTCTTCCAATACAAGGTTTAAGGTTTTTATGGCTCTCTTAAGATATGAAGTATAAGCAAGACGGAAATCGAATCCATTCTCTTTCAATACTTTGCCTGCTTCAGCTGCTTCTTTAATGCCACGTTCCGAAAGATCAACATCGGTCCATCCTGTAAAACGATTTTCTTTGTTCCATTCGCTCTCGCCATGACGTAAAAGTACTAGTTTTTTCATCTTTTTGTATTTTTATATATGTAATTATCTGAATGTCAATAGGATTAAAAATATTTCCTGAATTGCAAATGTACAATTATCTGACAAATAGAGCAAGTACTTTCCCTGTTAATATGTAAAGAATGTTAAGAGAGAAAAATGTCGGAGTGCGAAGTGGGATGGACAATGTCGGATCTACATTGTCTGATACATAATTGAATTTGGGGTTAATCAACCGATATCATACATCAAACATCCGAAATCAACAATAAACCTTATTTTAGCAGTTCAAATTCCCGTCATGGACCTATACTCCGCACCCTTTTGGATCAGGACTCTTTACCCAAAAAGCCTTACCTGGCGTATTAAAACAAGCTTGCCTGAAATATTTCTCACGTTTGATGATGGTCCAATACCTGAAGTTACACCGCTCGTTATCAACATCCTGAAAAAATATAATATAAAAGCTACTTTTTTCTGCGTGGGCGAAAATGTGCAAAAATACCCTGAAGTGTTTAAGCTACTTACAGAAGATGGGCATGCAATCGGAAATCATACATTTCATCATGTAAAAGCCTGGAAAACAGATTATAAATCATATTTATCAGAAGTTGTGGAATGCAATAATCTGGTGAATAGCAATTTGTTCAGGCCACCACACGGGCAGATAACCAGAAAGATTGCAAAAACGCTCAGGAAAGATTACCGGATTATAATGTGGAGCGCTCTGACAGGAGATTTTAACAAGAAACTCAGTGGAGATCAATGCCTGGCAAATGCAATTAAAAACACGCGCCCCGGTTCAATTATTGTATTTCATGACAGCCTGAAAGCACGTGAACGCATGGAATATGCACTGCCTTTATATATTGAATATTGCATGAAACAAGGGTATTCATTTGGAATTTTGGAATAAATCTTGAAGAATGTTGGATGTGCGATGTCGGATTGCGGATTGCGGATGTAACTTGAAACGCTAAAATATGATACATTTCAAACCCCTGTTTTCTACCTTTTTACCATAAACTTTCTCGTTACTGAGCCTTCTTTATACCAAATCCTAAGTAAATATATGCCAGGTTTCAGGTTTCGGGTATCAATTTCAAAATAGTCACTTCCTTGCTTCTTCAAGGTACTAACCTGAGTTTTACCATCCATTGTGAGGATATCGAATGAACTGATTTTGCCCAGGGTATGCCTGATCATAAGAAAATCATTGGCAGGATTAGGCATAAGTTTAAGTTCCTTCCCAGCCGGGAGATCATCAATCCCTAACGTTACTTTATTATTTGCCGAAATAAGCCATAGGTCAGGATCAAATTTAATTGATGTGATTGTAAATCCAGGATTAATATCAAACATCTCTCCTGAAAATTTATGGTTAAATACAATGATTGTATCTTTTTCGGCTCCAAAAAACTGAACAGGGACAGGCATTTCGAAAAAACTTACAGAAAAATTTGACTGACTCTGATAGATTGTTACAGAAGCAGCATTTTCTGTGGATTGTCCAACATTAACAGTATATTTCGGATAACCCTGGCCAGTATACCAATCGGCAAAAAATTCTGTCAAGTCGCGTCCTGATGCTGATTCCATATGAGCTTTAAAATCATTGGTAAGAGCAAATTTATACTTTAGAGCAGAGTCATTGGCATAACTTTTCATCCCATTAAAAAAGGCAGTATCACCCACAACCCATCGAAGCATGTGCAGGAGCAAAGCACCTTTGCTATACGAAAGGCGGCCGTCAAATATCCTGTTGACGCTGGTTGTGTCGCTGCAATAGACAGAACCTGCCGGGTAATTACAAACATTCGATATATTATTCAACTTCCAAAGGTACCAGTATTGCGAATCAATAAACTCATACCTGAGCCCGGCACAGTAAGTTGCAAAGCCTTCGTTAAGCCAGATGTCGTGCCACGAACCGCAGGTTATCATATCGCCAAACCATTGATGAGCTAATTCGTGGGCAATGATCTCAGCATTGAAAGCATTTTTACCAAGGAAAGTCATAGTCTGGTGCTCCATGCCTCCGCCCCACCCAAACTGGGCATGTCCGTACTTTTCGGCACGGAAAGGGTACGGTGCAAAAAGTTCCTCAAAAAGTGCAATACTGGGAAGAACCGAGGATGCAACTTCCTCTCAGAAATGCTGAATCCTCAGGATAAACATAATTTAATACCTGCAGCGAATCGGTCCCGGTTACCAGATAATCAGAAAAGCGCGCATAATTGGTTGAAGCAATAGCGATTAGGTATGATGCTATCGGATAACTATGTTTCCAATGTGCAAGGGTCGAATTTGTTCCATATGGCGTTTCGCTGATTAACAGTCCATTGCTGGCAACATGATTTCCTTTCGGAGTAACTACAAATACATCGATCGAATCAATTTTATCCGTTAGGTCATTTTTCGATGGCCACCAGTCGGATGCGCCATAGGGTTCCGATAAAGTCCACATGCCAGGAGCTCCACCGTGAATTTCATTTCCGAAGGAACCAAAACCACTGGTGGTTGGATTACCATGGTAATAAACTGTTACCGAATCCATCACACCCATGGAAATAGTGTTACCAAAAGGAATTGTAATAACATTGCCGGTATGATTTACATTTTGCTTAACTCCATGATAGAAAGCTGAATCGGCTGACATAGTAGTATATAATTCGAATTGAATGTCGCTCATTCCCGATTGCGTAGACTCAAAATATGAAGTTACTGATCCGTTGATAAATGTTTGGGCAGGGTCGGCAAACAGGAAGAACCGATGGTATTTCAGATCGTAATTATTTACAATCAGTTGCTCATGAGGTTGCATAAGACTTTGATATGCTGATTTTTCACTTTTGGAAATGAGTTCAAGGTTTTTCAACGTGGGCTCTTGTTGTGCGAACAAACCTTTTGCAGTTGTAAGCAGAAGCAGAATGATCAATATCAGGTTACGCGAAGTTTTCATTGCTTATTTTAAATTGTATGCGTTTGTAAAGATACTAACTATGGTATGCTTCAACAAATGATTGCATTTAATTATTCATAATCTGTGTTTGAATCTATAGTCATATCCTTTATTGGTTATAGAAAACAATGAGTTACCAGGAATACCATTCTGTTTTCTTAAATTCCAATAAATTTTATACACATTAGAGTATCTTTGTATGCAATAATAACACATCTTTCCCATTTGAAACAGAAGTTGAAGGAAGATGTTTTCTGGAAATGAATAAAATCAAATAGTATATGAATGAGGCAAATCATTTGGCAACGACAAACAAATTATTGTTAATACTCGTAATCCCGGTTGTATTTTACGTTGTAAAACTACTCTCTTTTATATTTATACCTTTAGTCGCAGCCCTGTTTATAGCCTTGTTGTTTATGCCATTAATGCGTTGGACCTTCAAAAAGCACATTCACAGATCTATAACAATCACAGTAATAGTAATTTTTCTTTTTGCATTCATCAGAACTTGTATAGCACTGATTAAACTAAGCACTAATGAAATACTAAGTGCTGGTGCCGGATTTTGGAATGAAGTGTTTGCCAAAATCAAGCTTCTTTTATTGCCTGTTATCGAAATGCTTGGTTTTGATTTTTTAGCCAGTGATACATCATTCCAGGATTTATTGCATAGCGAGAAAATGGTGGATGCACTTTTTAATAATATAGGAAATATGTTTGCCTATGTTCAAAGCGCATCGGCCATGTTTCTGATAGGTTTGTTTTTTATTGTTTTGCTTTTGGCTGGTTCTGTAAATATCCAAAAACTTATGGAAGATACTATTTTTAAAAGCAGGCTACCGTCAATACGCACATTTATCATTATTGAACGATCTATCGTTAAATTTCTGATTGTTAAATTTTTAATAAGTCTGGCCACAGGCATTTCATTTAGTGCTGCCTGTTTCCTTTTTGGGATTGAATTTCCTGTATTTTGGGGTCTTTTGGCATTCGGATTGAATTTCATTCAAATGGTAGGATCTGTTATTTCCACTGCAATACTTGCTGTTTTCTCAATGGCACAAATAGACCATACAGGTACTTTAGTAGCTTTTATACTCATTATTATTGGAATTCAGATTCTGTTTGGAAGTATTTTAGAACCAGTTTTTATGGGTAAAACATTTTCAATAAATACTATAGCTATACTTTTTATGCTCATGTTCTGGGGTTTTTTGTGGGGTGTCGCAGGTTTAATCCTTGCTGTTCCTATTACTGTAGTTTTAAAAACTGTTTTCGAGCAATTTCCACGTACACAACTTATTGCTAAAATAATGTCGTGAATTATTTGGACAGTTGTAATACAAAATCCCCTCAAGGGTTTTAGCCATCAAGGGGATTGGAAGAAAAAAATCAGGCTGACTTAAAATTTTTTTATTAAACCGTTACCTCTCTCTCCTTATCAAACTTATTAGCTTTCGCATAGGTTTTACACTGATGCATAAATGCCTGCAAACGCGAATCGATATTGGTGGCTTCCTGCCCGTCATAGGCAATATTTTCCCATGGAATATTGTTATGATCCTTGCGAAAATCGTTACTTACTGCGGCTACCAGAGTTCCGGGCATACAGGTAAACGGCATGATATAAACAATGCCCGATATGTTGGCCTGAACCAGTCCGCCGGCACTTCCGAGAGCTGCAACCGGATCGCCGTCATAATCTTTATGGATATAGGGCGCACTGCGTTTGATCATTTCTTCCAGTTCAATTTCCGTTTCCATCTCCACGAAGTTTTTAACCGAATTCTTCAGTTTATTCCCGGTGTAGTGCTGCCCCCATTGCTGGAGTTTCGATTTAAACATTCCTTTTAAATCGCCTTTCCATAAACTGTCGCGGAAATAGCGGTAAGAGGAATAGATAAGCCATTCGCCAAAGGGTGCCATAATGGTTTCAGCGCCCAACGCTTCGAGTTTTTCGACCAGGAATGAACTGCAATAGGGATTATCGCGCATAAAGGTTTCGCCTACAATGGCAATAACAGGTTTACGTTTCCCTTCAACAATTTCAAGTTTACTGAACTCTTTCCCGGCACTTTCAAGTGTTTTTGGCAAAGTTTTAGAACCTTGTTCTATAGATTCAATCACCTTATTTAACCAGAACTGGTAGAGTTTATTGGCAGAACCCGGAACCTTTTCATAAGGCCGCTTTTCCTGTACCATTTTCTTAAGCAAATCGGTAGCCACAATTCCTTTCCATGCATTCAGCCTGAACTTACCCGACTTACCCGGAGCAATCTCGGCATATGAATTATCGTTGGTTGGAGTAAGAATTTCAGCTTCAAAATACCCAAGCCGGTCGAAAATAATTCGATTAAGCTTACTATATTCACCAAAACGGCAAGGCCCGTTATGATCAGGCATAAAAAATGTCATCTTTGAAGGATCAGCGCCAGGTTCCTGAAGTTTCATTACAAAACTTCCCAATGTTGCAACAAACGGGAAACATTCCTGTCCGTTGGTCAGTTTGCGGGCTATTTCAATAGCACGGGCATCGGGCATGGGAAGCACCTCTGCTTTTATACCGCATAACCTGGAAGAAGCAGCCAACGCATGAACCGTGTCGCGGGCATAAGGGAAGTACAATGTACGTCCTGCCACTTTATCAGCTGTATTGTGAATGTATTTTGGCTCAATCGGCTTCGATCCGCTCACTTTCAGGTAGCCGTCGAGGCTGTCGAAAAAGGCTTCGAGCCGGGTTACCAGACCTGCATCAGCACTATGTTCGTCGACCTCAATATGCAGGTATGGCTTGCCTTTCATTTCATCTCGCACATAATGCAGTAGGAATGAATCGGGGCCGCAGCGGAAGTTGCCCATGAATACGCCAAACAGCCTGTCGTCCTTACGGATTAAACGGGTCGCTGCGAGAATTTTCTGTCCGTTAGGCCAATACATCATTTTATAATCATCAAAAATATTTTCCTGGTTCAATGGCAGAAAGTCCACAGGAATAGGAATAGTATTCAGATTGATCAGTTTCTCAACCAGCCGCAGGTTTAAAGCCGGATCGCCAGTATTATATGGACGGCCCAGGATAACCATTGCTTTTTTATCCTTCGGAAGATTTTCGAGAATAATGCGTCCCCTTGATTGCAAGGCATTTTCGAATGCTGTTTGCTGAAGATCGGCTACCTCTATCGCTTTAATAGTTTTGGTTTTTGCAATGCCAAATTTCTCTTTCATAAACGAGGCGATCTCCTGGTTGAGGACCTTGCCGAAAAATCTGAAATGCAATGTAGGAGTAAGAAATTTATCTTTGGTCTTCGGATCCGTAAAAGCACTCCGCAACATAAACGGATAGGACTGAATCCAGGGGCAGTTAGGATTATTAGTAGGATTGGTTTTAGTTCCCTTTGAGTTAACGATAAACGGCAGGAAAATAAAATCAACATTCTTCTGAAGCAGGTTATCAACATGACCGTGTATCAGTTCAACAGGGAAACAGGTTTCGGCCACCATTATCTCAAGTGACTTTTTGGTGAGCTGGTAATCCGTAGGATCGGAAAGAACAACCCGGAAATTGAGCTGCTGGAAGTAATTCCGCCAGAAAGGGAACTGCTGCCAGAAAACCATCAGTGCACGCGGTATGCCAACAGTTATTCGTCCATCAGGAGCTTCTTCCTCGTAATCGCCCATCAGGTATTTTAACCGTTCCTCAAAATAGTTCGGAATATCTTTTCCTTTTCCCTTGCGATCATCAACTTCGTATAGTTCACAACGTCCGCCATAGAACATCGGTTTTTTCTCACCTCCTACTTTTACCTTTTGTATTTCGCAATGGTTGGTACATGATTTACAGGTAAACGTGTCGACCGTAAAAGGCAGATCGCTGACATTAAATCCTTTAAAACGCGAAGGCACTCCTTCGATCCGTGCTTTTTGTGCCAGGATAGCCGTGCCAATAGCTCCGGTAACATCAAAATGTGGTGGAATTATTATCTGCTTGCCGGTAATTTTTTCGAAGGCTGCTACAACCGATTTATTATTGGTTACACCACCCTGGAAAAATATTTTATCCCCGATTGGCTTATCTCCGACTACTTTTTGAATATAATTCTGTACAATGGAATACGCCAGACCGCCTACCAGGTTATCCTTATCGGCACCTCGTTGCTGATGCGAATTCAGATCCGATTCCATAAATACGGTGCATCGGTCGCCTAATCGGACCGGGTTATGAGCCGAAAGAGCCAGGTCTTCAAAATCTTTAATAATATTAATATTCAGTTTCTCCGATTGCTCTTCGAGGAATGAACCTGTACCGGCTGCACAAACTTTATTCATCTCAAAATCAACAATAACTCCATCCTGAATAGATATGTACTTTGAATCCTGTCCGCCAATCTCGAAAATGGTATCAACTGTCGGATCAAAATCAATGGCAGCAGTGGCCTGGGCGGTTATTTCGTTACGGATAACGTCGGCACCAATAAAGTCGCCGATCAGGTACCTGCCTGAACCGGTAGTGCCGGCCGAAACTACTTCAACATCAGCTCCGATTTCGTCGAATATTTCCTTTAAACCACGCTGAACTGCATTCAGAGGTTTACTAGCCGTTGGCAAATACCTTCGCGCTACCACATTGTGTTCATCATCAATCAGAACTACATTGGTGCTCAGCGAACCAATATCAACACCCAGTGAAACCTTAATTTTTTGACCCGGTATTTTTTTAACAACCACATCTTTATTATAGGTGGCAATAGATTGTACTAGCTGATCATGAGAAACATTTTCATAATCTTTATTCAGCAGGTAAAAGTCAAGATCATCCAGTCCTTTGAATTTAGTAACAGTACTTCTGCCATTGGACAATACATTGTATAAAGCTCCGATAGCTCCCATAGAAGCGTGATATTCGGGGATTATTAGTTCTTCGTCGCTTAACTCGAATACTTCCCTGAAAGCACGCACCATACCGGCATTGGCAGCAACCCCACCCTGGAAAAGAAATGGAGACTTGTATTTTTTACCTCTACCGAGGTTACTCTTAAAATTTCGGGCAACGGCAAAGCACAAACCTGCTACTATATCGTGCACAGGTGTTGCCAACTGCTGAAGATGGATCATATCGCTTTTTGCAAAAACGCTGCAACGCCCGGCAATACGCGGTGGATTTTCGGATAATAGCGCCAGCTTGCCAAATTCATTTTCAATCGGAACACCAATTCGTTTGGCCTGCTGATCGAGGAATGAACCGGTTCCGGCTGCGCATAGACTGTTCATAGCGAAATCGGCCAATCGTGAACTACTGCTCTCCTTACCGTTTTCCATCAGGATCAGTTTGGAGTCTTCCCCACCCATTTCGATAATCGTCTGAGCTTGTGGGTAAAGCACTGATGCTGATGTAGACTGAGCAATAATTTCATTTATAAATGCCCCTCCTATTAATTCAGCTGCTTTTTTACCACCGCTTCCGGTAAGCGCAATAATATCTATATTTTCAGCACCGTATTTTTCAATAATTTCGTCTATAGTGCTTTTCAACACGTTAAATGGACGACCTTCGCAATAGGTATAACGATTCTCGATAATTTGTCGCTCCTCATTCATTAAAACAGTGTTCAATGAAATGGAGCCCAAATCAAGGCCCAGATGTAACTGTGAGGCTGGTTTTATGTCAGTTTGCTTCATACTCTTTCTCCTAAAATTACTTTAGCTTTTTCAAAATAGCAAGCTAAGATAATCACAAATTTACATGTTTTTCATGTAAAAAATGAAAATTCAAATTCAGGGACCGATGTCATCATTTTTCCGGCTTTATTTAAAATTAATGGATTTCCTCCTAATAGATTGACATTTAATCCTTTCGGTAAATCATTATATGAGTATTATCATACTTAATTACTTAATTATTGTTATTTAGACTACGTCTAAATTTCTTTTTCGCGATTTTCAATGCAGAGAAAAATCAAAAAAAAAGAAACATTTCTATGAAAAGATGACAGTTTCTTAATAGCGAAAAAGCAACTAACAATG
The DNA here is from genome assembly GCA_963802185.1 of uncultured Bacteroidales bacterium. Taxonomy (GTDB): domain Bacteria; phylum Bacteroidota; class Bacteroidia; order Bacteroidales; family UBA4417; genus UBA4417. The sequence goes on along the minus strand of CAWDHU010000024.1, from coordinate 165,838 downwards.
GATCCGAAACCCAAATATTCTGATTGTGCAGGTTGATTTAAACTTACTAAATGTGTCACCAGAAACCAATTTTCTACATTCCTGATAATCATTTGATGCTTTCAGAATGCAAATCTGAATATCCTATAGTTTTGATATTAAACAATTTGCAATATTCCCTCAGAGGAGTATTTGTTATAGTCTTTAATTCTTCTTCCCGATTAACAAAATAATCCAGGTCCAGCCCGGATGGATAATTTACCTGCCTTGTGTTACTGCCCAGGTGTAGGATAAGCTCGGAAGTGCCAACCGGAAGATGTTCAAGAATATAAGTAAGATTGGAGGCTGTCGGATCGCCCCAGAAATATTCAATCAGTAAATCAGGGTGCAAGATTCCAAGTTCGTCCAGTTTTCGAACTTTTCTTTCAATCTCCTGCTTCCTGGCATATTTCAATAGACTGATGGCTTTTAAAGGCCGATTAATTGCTGATTTAATTGCTATCTTTCGTCCATGCGCTTTCATCCGTGAATCCGGAAACAGGTCAGGATATTTAATTCCTGCAATCGCAGGTGTTCTGACAGGTGCGCCAAATTCCAGGGCGAGTTCAGTTACAATCTTAAAAAAAGGAGAATAAAAGGATAAAATTCCATTTTGATCAGACAAATGATCTATCGGAATGCCGATGTTATCCAAGGTTTGTATCTGCGCTTTCAGTTCTTTTCTCAGATCATTAAATGAGATAGCACTGAGGATAGGCAATAATTCATCAATAGTGTAAAAGTTACCGTTAGTATTAACCAGGGAAGGAACTTCCGAGGCAGCAAGAACCGGTTTGCCAGTGGTTATATTGAGGTGAACACCAATTCCAATATCCGGATAAGTTTCAGATATTTTTATTAACTCAGGCAAAGACTCATGGAAGTTTGTTAAGGCAGAGATTGTAGTAATTGCATTCTTCTCAACTACCAACCTGATCCCTTCATTAATATTTATTGATGCGCCAAAATCATCAGCTGTTATGATCAGGTACCTGGCATAATCATTTTGTTGATGAACAGCAATTGTATTTCTGTCTGAAGTTCCACGCATACTCACTACCATCTTGACCAATGACACTATCCAAGCTTTCATAAAAAAAATTGAAAGGTTAAAAATTAAAAAAATAAGTGAGGATTATGAATTAATAAGCTCTGATAAATAAAAAGACTACTAACATGCTGACAACTTCAAAGTTAACTCAAAACAAACGAATTGTCAATAAGCAATTTGTTTTGTCGTGCTGTATTCTTCTCTAAGGACTTTTTACTAAACAAAAGATTTTTTGATAGCACCCTTTGAAATGAAAAGATCTCATTTACTCTTTGATTTTTTCTCATCTTTGCAAAATATTTATAAATCAAATATGCCATCTGGCCTTCAACGATATTTCCGACAAATGCTTAAGGTATTAATACCTGCCGTAATAACCGTTTATATTTTTGCCTGTGCTACCGTTGCTACGCCAACAGGAGGTCCGAAAGATGTAACACCTCCAAAAATGATCACCTCAAAACCCAATAACTTCTCAACAGATTTTAAGGGAAATAAGCTGGTTCTCACTTTCGATGAATATGTTGCGCTGAAAACGCCCGAAAAATTCATGCTTATTTCACCTCCACTTGGCAAATTACCGGAAATTAAGTTAAAAGGACATGATGTCGTTATTAACCTGGAAGATTCACTCAGGAGTAATACAACCTATAATTTTTATTTTGGCGATGCCATAGTTGATATTACTGAAGGTAACCCCAATAAGAATTTCAATTTTGCCTTTTCAACAGGTCCCGAAATTGATTCACTAAGCCTGTCGGGAATGATTTCAGATGCATTTACCCGGATGCCTGTAAAAGATGCGCTCGTTATGCTGTATAAAGACTTTTCTGATTCATTACCTATGAAACAGATTCCAACCTATGTATCACGAACTATCGAAAACGGGAGTTTCAGGCTGAACAACCTTGCTTCGGGAAAATACCGTGCTATCGCTCTGATTGACAAGAACAGTGACTATATGTATGACCTTCCTACAGAAATGATTGGGTTCAGTAATGATTCAGTTCAACCTTATTATGATGCCGTAGATCCAAATGATACTACAGCTGTAAAATCCGGGAAAGACATGAGCCAATTGATTTCAATAGACATATTCCCTGAACCAGACTCAACACAGCGCATCCTGAAAAGTGTTATTGCTGCCAATAACAAGCTTTCAATTGCGTTTCGATATCCTACTTCATCGCCTGTACTGCGTGTCTTAAATATGCCTGATTCATTACCATGGGCGATAAAGGAATGGAATAAGGGCAATGATACCCTGACAGCCTGGTTATTAAATAAACCAGACACATTAAAACTGGAATATTCTGACCGTGGCATCGTACTGGATACAGTTAAAATCTCTACCGCTTTGAAAGCGTCAATAAAAAACAGAAAAAAAGAAGATGTTGAACATTTAAACTTTTCAACTTCAGCTTCAAGCAGATTGCTGGGTTACAACCAGCCATTAATTCTGACTTTTGCCAATCCTGTGCAAGGATATGATACAACTGCTTTACGGCTTACGATCAGAACAAGTACGGATACTACTGCTATAACTCCTGAGGCAAAATTTACAGATAGTATACACAGACAACTGCTGGTTACATACAAATGGAATACAACCGACAAATACGACTTTTATATTCCGAAAGGCACGTTTACTGATATTTACAGCGATACGTGCGACTCTACGCATGTTTCATTCCAGATGAAACCAATTGAAGAATACGGTCAGTTTTCAGTGATGATCACCCGACAGAAACAAAATTTCCCTCTGATCATACAGTTATTAACTGATAAAGGAGTGGTTGTTGATCAACGTATTATTACTGATGAAAAGAAAATTGATTTCGGGTTGCTGGCACCTGCAAAATATGGGCTAAAAGCCATAGAGGATGTGAATAGCAACGGCAGATGGGATACCGGAGTGTTTATAAAGAAAATCCAGCCCGAAAGAGTACTGATTCACCCCAAAATATTTGATGTGAAAAGCAACTGGGAGCTGGAAGAAAACTGGGATTTATAGTATTTACAGACTATTTGATCCAGTATATTCAGAAACAAGTATTACTGAGCCTCGTTACATTTGTTGATGCAGGTAATGATATCGAGAAGCGTACTGTTCTTAAGCGAATAATGAATCTGCTTACCGTCACGTTTCGAAGCAAGGATACCTTTACTCTTCAGTATATTAAGATGATGCGATGCAGCGGCTTGCTCAATATGAAGTGATTCATAAATTTCAGTCACATTAAGTTTTTTGTTGTTATTGAGCAATTCTATAATTGCAATACGCATTGGATGAGCCATGGCGCGCAATTTACTTGCGGCAGCTTCAAGTTTGACTATGTCAAGTTTCAAATATTCAGTCATTTTAGTATTTTTTTTGCAAAAGTATAAATAAATACATTACCAGATCGTAAATATGTAAATTTATTCATCTGTTTAGTTGAAAATATCGTATTATATTATCAATCAAATAAATAAAAATATAAATATAGTATCAGAACACGAAATAGAACCTTCGATTAACAAATCTAATTAAAGAAAATCAAAGATATTTTGCAGCGGGATTATTCTTGGAATAATTGTGTAAATGAGAACTTTGTTCCGTCGAAAAGACCCTTATCACTTAATTTCAGTTCAGGAATTACCAGCAATGCCATAAAAGACAGGGTCATGAAAGGTGCCTTTAAGGGGCCGCCAAGAGCTACTGCTTTTTTATTAATCTGTTCATATTTATCCGCAACAATGTAACCATCGATATCCGCCATTAAACCAGCTACAGGCAAAGGAAGTACATCAAGATTTTTGCCGTCGGTAACAGCAATTCCCCCTTTATTCGCAACAAGGCAGTTAATCACAGATACCATATCATCATCATTGGTTCCGATACAAATAATATTATGACTGTCGTGTGCTACAGTGGATGCCATTGCACCGCGCTGTAATCCAAATCCACGGATAAATGCTATAGCCGGTTTCGATGGTTCATACCTGTTAATTACGGTAATTTTAAGAATATCATTTTTTATATCGCTCGCGACTTTGCCCTTTGACAGGACCGTATCTGCCAATATTTTTTCGGTAACAAGGTCGCCATCAAAAGCCTGGATTACTTTCAATTTACCTTTGCCTGCAACTATTTCAAAATCAGATGACTTGACAGGCTGAGCCAGGAACTTGTTCGGCGCATCATACTTAAATGCTGGTAGCAAGGATTTCCCTCCTGTAGCGAGCAATTTACCTCCAATAAACGCTTGTTGAACAGCAAAATCGTTGAGGTTGTTTACTACTATGATATCAGCCGGGTCACCGGGTTGAAGTAGTCCGGCCGTAAGTTTATAATGTTGAACCGGGTTAAGTGTACAGGCTCGTAAAACAGCCATTTTATCATACCCAGCTTTTATGGCACGTTTGATAAGCAGGTTAATATGCCCGGCAACAAGGTCATCCGGATGTTTGTCGTCGCTGCAAAACATCACCTTGTCCGGGTGAGTGGCAAGCAGAGGAACCAAAGCATCGAAATTGCGGGCTGCACTTCCCTCGCGTATCAGGATATGCATGCCTGAATTAATCTTATCAATTGCTTCGGCTAAGTTGGTACATTCGTGATCAGTAGTAATGCCGCCGGAAGCATATTTTATAATATCTGCACTATTTAAGCCAGGAGCATGGCCATCTACGGGTTTGTTGTATTTTTTTGCGAATCCAAGCTTTTTATGTACTTCCTCATCTCCATAAATCACTCCGGGAAAATTCATCATTTCCGAAAGGTAGAAAATATCATCTCTTTCAAGCAACTGATCGATCTGGGATGAATCAATAACCGCACCCGATGATTCAAATCCGGTTGCCGGAACACACGATGGTGCGCCAAAATGAAATTTAAAAGGAGATAGTTTACCGTTGTTGATCATAAAGTCAACTCCTTCGAGGCCAAGAACGTTTGCAATTTCGTGCGGATCGGAAACCGTAGCCGTAGTCCCGTGAACTAAAGCAAGCCGGGCAAATTCAGTTGGCACCAACATTGAACTTTCAATATGTACATGGGCATCAATCAGCCCGGGCAGAATAAAGTGGGTTTCAACGACCTCACAAGGAGTTACTGAAGTTATTTCCCCATCGCATATTTCAACTTTTCCCGGGAATATTTTACCGGAAACAACATCAACCACCTGGCCGGAGAGGATAAAGGAGTTTTGCATAACAATGGATTTAATATTGGAATTAACCGATACAAAAGTAGCGGATTGCTCTTTGGTTTGAAAACAAAAATTGAGGATTGCGTTTTATAGCCTACGAATGCTTTAAATGTATTAAACTCGAAAATTCCTAATTGCAAATTCCAAGACTCAAATTCAAAGTACCTTGCACCAGACTATAGTTATAAACCATCAAATTCTTCTTCCAAAATATTCTTTTCTATGAAACCAATATTCACTTTTATTTCTTCCTGAAATTTGGATCCTGGAATTTGAAACTTGGAATTTATAAAAAAAATGGAATTAATTCGTTTAAAACACATGTGATTTATGACGATTTATAAACAGGGATCAGTTCCTGCTTCTGATCGGAAAAATATTTCTTGGCAGCTGGATAATCAGTTGTAAAACCCAATAAAAATCCACCACCGCCGGAGCCGCATAATTTAAGCTGGAATTTTCCTGAATCTAATCCCCATTGCCACGCCGGCATGAAGTTCTCGGGGATCATATTGGCAAAATGTTCCAACTGAAATTTTGAAACTTTTATCAGTGATTTAAAAAAAGAGTTCATATTACCGCTCAGAATATCAGAAATACATTGATTTACCCAAGGAATATAATCCGTTTTAAAAATATTTTCATACTCCTTAAAACGCATTTGTTCCAGAAAATGATTTACCAGCGGGCCTGTTTTCCCTATTTTACCCGTATCGACAAGAAAAATAACACCTTCGTTTTCGAACTTGCTTCGAGGAATCCCGGTGATGGCAATGTCTTCTCGCGAATGAATAAGCAGAGGATGCTGCAGGTAACAATTCAGCGGATCAATGCCACTACTCTGCCCATGAAACAGTGATTCGAGTATGGAAAATATTTGCCTTAGTTTACTAATATTTTCCCCCGAAATGGACTCATCCGCCTCTATTTTATTCGTGCAATACCGATCGTAAATTGATGCTACCAAAGCCCCGGAACTGCCAATTCCATATCCCTGGGGAATATTGGATTCAAAATATAAGCCTTTTTTGATATCATTGGTAAGCGCCTTAAATTCAATATTACAGGGCATTTCTGCTTTTGCTTCCAGCTCAAGCATATATCCAAGGAACTCCTTCAACTGCTTGTTAGACTGAACAGCAAATTCATAATCTGTGTATTTGTCGTCGTTAATAAAACTCAGCTGGCCTGTAAAATGTGTATACGGAATTGTAAGGCCTTTGGAATTGAAAAGAATGCTATACTCGCCGAATAACAATACTTTGCCGTAGAAAATATCTGTTTGTTTACTCATTATAATTTTTTTACAAAAACCTGTTCTGCTATAATCTAAAGTAAACTAGCCTACTTTAACCGGACCTTTACCATAGAAATCATCTATACGGATATTTTGTTTATTGTTTTTTAATATATCTTCAACAATTAATTTATTTACTTGTTCAATCTGATCCTCAAAATAAATCAAATGTATATTTGGACCGGCATCGAGGGTAAAACAGATATCGAGGCCGGTTTCCTTTCTTAATTCCTGGATACGGTTGATAATCCTGACAGTTTCGGGATGCATTAGCATAAAACCTTCATCCGAAGTCATCATAAGTGCATGCAAAGTAAGTGCTTCATTCTCAACAATCCTTATAAATTTTTTTTTATTACCGGTTTTAATTGCTTCGAGTAAATCTGCCGTATTTTTTTTTGCCTGTTTTATCCTGGCATCAGCAAAAGGGTGGCCGATCATTCGGTTGTGGCCTTCGGAACTCGAAACAGTTTTTTCCTTGTTGTTTACAATTAAAATAGTGTCGCGCAAAGATGTAAAATCCGGGTGAACTTCGGCTACCGGAACTGCATATAAATCTGACGATGCAGGAAGTGCAGGTGTCCGGCCCCAAACCGTTAATCCGGGATATACCGACCGACAGGCACTGCCTGATCCAAGCCTTGCGACATAAGATGCCTTGAACCTGAATTCACTTTCATCAAGCATAATACCGTTAAGTTCGGTATCGAGTGAGCAAAGGCAAAGAGCTAACGCACTAAATGCAGAAGCTGATGAAGCAATTCCGGCTGAATGAGGGAAAGTATTATGGGTTTCAAGTTTCAGGTTTACCTGGTTGAGCCATGGGAAAATCTCAGTGATTGATTGTAAAAACTTAGATATACGTTCACTAAAAGCATTATTTTGTTTGCCTTCGAACCATAAATCCAGTTCAACAGGCCCATTGGTTTTTCGGGGTAATGCAGTCAGTATAGTTTCGGTGTAGGCTTTTGACAAAGTGAGGCTCAGCGATGGATTTACAGGCATTTGCTGCCCGGTTTTACCCCAGTATTTTACGAATGCAATATTACTGGGCGATTGCCATGAAACTGAGACCGGCTCGTGTAAAGCTGATGTTAGTTCTGAACCGCGAAAATCAGAGTTAGTCATCTGAAAATAAAATTTGGCTACTAAAGTACAATATCGTTGAAATTAAACCATGTTTCGAGTCCTTTACTTTTCAGGTATGAAGAAAGTAACCCGGGATCATCATTCCATGTAATCATGCAAAAATCACCTCCCCAGGCCCCCAAGGATTTGACTTCTCCTGGAAGATCGCTGAACAGGGTTAGCCGGATGGAGGGTGTAACCAATAACCGACTTATCAGTAACTCGTGCTCGCGAAGTATCATTTCGAAATCTGAAATATCATATGCATTGAGCATTCTTTCTGTTAAAAGTGAAGCAGCTTCTACAATATTCTCATCAGGAGCTGAATTTCGGTTTTGGAATTTGCGAATCCCTTCAGCTGAGTCCTGTTTTTTCCCCTGGTAAACAAAATATATTTTATCAGCGAATGAAGGCGAAAATGCAACACGCTCAAATTCGGGGTTTTCCCCTTGGAGTGTATAAAGCAATGGTCCATCATTTATTGCACAAGCAATATCATAACCTGACCCTTTCGAAACTTCAAAATGCAGTTTGAAAGGGTCAACCTCAGCCCAGCCGGCAATAGCAGCAATCAGCGTTGAACTGCTTCCAAGGCCCCACAATAAAGGATAATTCAACGTTGAAATAACATGGCAGCCGGATGATGAAAGATTAAATAAGGGATTGAGCTTACGGGCAGCATGCATCAGGCGCTGGGGATGTATTGCAATGCCAGGATTATTGCTTTCGATAATATTAAAATCCTTTAAATCATATTTCCCTCTGAACCAGTTGGAGCCATCGTGGGCTATGGATTGCCATGAAATGAAACCCTCAGGTTTATCTTCCACCCTCAACCTTTGCCCGAACTTCAAAGGGACTGCAAGCGCTTTTGCTCCATTAAGTACAAGGTACTCGGCGGTAAGCAGTAATTTAGCGTTATAGTATGAATTAAATGTCAAGATATTTTTGTTTCTGTTTAGTTTCTCAACACACACTTGGCTCTTCAGAGTTTCAGGTTCCAATATTCACGAATCACAAATCAAGATTCACTAATCAATTCCAGACCGTCCTATCGTCCCCCCAACTTGTCGTTCCTCTCCCTTTGATGTTTTAACCACGGATAGATGCAAGGAAACTGTTTACGGCATTGTGCGAGACTTTCTCGTGTTTAAAATACTCTACTGCATGCTTTTTTTCATCTTCGGTTGCCTGGTATACATTAAGAATATTAAGCAGGTGCATTTTCATATGCCCTTTTTGAATTCCTTTAGTAACCAGCGATTTAACAGCAGAATAGTTATTTGCAAGTCCGGCAGCGGATGCTATCATCATGAGTTCAGCAGCATCAGGGTTACCGAGTAGTTCAAGAGATAGCTTTGCCAGAGGATGAAGGTGTGTGAGACCGCCTACTGTTCCAAGGGCCATTGGGACTTCAAGTGAAAACCGAAATGTATTTCCTGAAATATCCACTTTTGAAAGGCTGCTGTATTCCCCATTGCGCGATGCATAAGCATGACCACAGGCTTCAACCGCCCTGAAATCGTTTCCGGTAGCCAGCACAACTGCATCAATTCCATTATAAATCCCTTTGTTATGTGTTGTTGCACGATATTTGTCAACCTGGGCAATATGAACACCGGTTTCGAAACGGGTTACGAACTCCCTGTCGGTATAAAAATCATCGTAATGATGACCACCATCTACGATTTCGCCTTCAACCCATGTATGAACAAGGCAATTGGGTGTATAATTTGAAAGTATCGACATAATAACCTGCAGACTATAAGGTGAAAAATCATCAATGCCGGCTGCAAAATCGCGCAAGGTATCGGCAAATTCTTCTAGGCAGGAATTGATAAAATTAGCACCCATGGAGTCACGGGTATCGAAAGTTGCTTTTACCTGGTAATAATCAGGAATTTTGTCCGTCATATCCACCAGCTGAATATCCAGTATACCGCCTCCCCGTTTCATCATATTTGAAGTGATGCGTTCCGTATTGGCGATCATCTGTTTGCTGATTTCGGAGAAATGGCGGCTTAAAATTTCGAATCCGCCATTCCAGGTAAAGTGCACCTGTCCTATTTTTTCGAGACCGATTATCTCGCTGTGAAAGCCTCCCCTCTCGGCCCAGAATTTAGCCGCTCCCGATGCTGCTGCTACTACTGAACTTTCTTCAATTACCAATGGAACCATGTACATTTTCCCGTTTATCAGGAAATTGGGAGCTACTCCATATGGGAAAAAATAATTACCAAGCGTATTTTCGCTGAACTCATCAATCATCTTTTGAGTTGCCGGATCACGATGCCAGGATGCATGCAATGTATTACTGAATAATTCAGGATCAGTGACATGAGAGGATACCAGCTCAATTTTTTGATCTTTATCCAAACGAGAAAACCCCGTTGTAATCTTATTATCTTTCATGCGTTGATTTTGAATGGCAAAGCTAGTGATTCGCATTGGTGAATAATTTAAAATATGGTCAAAATAACAGTTTTAACAAGAGATTGTTTAGTATTTACTATCACCTTTTAAACAAAGGCACATTATAGCCGGAATAAAAATTCACGAAAAATAAGTGGCCGGAGAATTTAGATGCCATTTCCATGATGAAAAAAGGATATTCAAAATTTAATATTTCTCTTCTGAAAAAATCAATAGCTTTGTAAACCTTCTAATTTCAGCATGAATATGCAATACCTTTCGGCAGACTGTATTATTCCAATAGACGGAGAGCCACGTTATAACAGTGTGCTGGCTCTTGATGATGAAAACACTATTGAAGGAATTTATGGCAAAGAAGATTTAGAAGGCCGCTCTGATGAAATTATTCATTACAAGGGTATTCTCTGCCCGGGTTTTGTAAACACACATTGCCACCTTGAACTTTCATATGCCGAAGGATTAATACCCCAAGCAAAAGGCCTAGATACTTTTTTACGATTGCTTGAAAAAGAAAAGAAAACCGCATCGATTTTATATATTTATGAGGCTATTGAGAATGCGGCTTCCGAAATGGAGCAGTCGGGAGTTGTTGCAACGGCTGATATTTCAAACGGGAATCGTACGCTTGATTATAAGAGTAAAAGCAAGCATTATTTCCATACTTTCGTTGAAGTTTTCGGATCGAACCCGGCTAATGCCAAAGCAATTTACGAAAAAGCGGTTAAATTAAAATCACAGCTGGGTAAAGAACTGTCATCAAGTTCCGTTTCAATAGTTCCTCATGCTACCTACTCGCTTTCAGAAGAACTTTTCAGATTAGTTGCAGATACGGGAAAAGGTGAATTGCTTAGCATTCACCACCAGGAGAATGAGGATGAAAATCTCTTTTTCAAAGACGGCAGTGGTGCAATTGCAGCCAGAAGAAACGCTTTTAACCTTGATTTACCTGTGTATGCCGGGACCGGTAAACGGCCGATGGAGAGCATCGCAAAGTATTTTGACCCGTATCAGAAAATACTATTAGTTCACAATACTGTATCAGAGCAACAGGATATTGACTTTGTTCATGAGTATTTCACCCAGTCTTTCTGGTGTTTTTGTCCGAATGCAAACCTGTATATCGAAAACCGGCTTCCGAACATAGACCTTTTCCGCAGGAATAATTGCAGGATTACCCTTGGAACGGACAGCCTGGCCTCGAACCATCAAATAAGTATCCTTGAAGAAATCAAAACCATTCAACAGCATTTTCCACAAATCCCATTATCCGAGCTCGTTCGCTGGGGAACACTCAACGGCGCTGAATTTTTAGGTCTTGAACAACAACTCGGAAGTTTTGTTAAAGGAAAAAGGCCAGGAGTTGTTCTGATCGAAAATGCCGATATACAAACATTGCAACTCAAGCCTGAAACTACCTCACGACTGATAATCCCAGCCAGAATATGAAAGTAATCCTGAATAACAGTGAAGTCATAATTTTTAAAGGAGCTACCGTCAGTGAGATGGTTTTAGCCTATTCTGTACGTAGCCATAAAATGCTGGTTAGCGGGAAACTATGTGTTTACGACAGGTTCGGCAATCTGACAGAGACAGATGGTCCTGTTTACGACGGGCAATTATTTTTTTTAAAAAGAGCAGAGTAATAATTACTCACATTGAAATGAGGTCACAGTTTTTCTCGTTATAGCTTTAAAATTAAATCAATGTTAATTGAAATACTCTCAAGTGCAGTACTTTTATTTTTAAATTGCCGGAAATAATTTTAAAAAATAATCAATACAAATCCAATGAAACTGAAATCGTTTATCCTGCTTTTAGCATTTTTTGCACTTTATTCAACAAACAATCAATCGATTGCGCAAAAAAGCAAAAAATCTACTGAAATTATCATCCTGCATACCAACGATATGCATTCAAAAATAGATAATTTCGGGAAACTCGCTTACCTGGCCGACAGTTTGCGTAAAACACATAAATATGTTTTCCTGGTTGCGGCAGGTGATAATTTTACCGGTAACCCGATCGTGGATATGTATCCGGATAAAGGTTTTCCAATGATAGACCTGATGAACCAGCTACATTTTGATGTAACCTGTATGGGAAACCACGAGTTTGATATGGGACAGGAATTGCAGAACAAGCGAAGGGAACAGGCAACATTCCCGTTTATCAATTGCAATATTGATGTATCAGGTGCAGTGGCAAAACCATATGAGCCGTATATTATTCTGAAAGCCGGCAAGATAAAGCTCCCTGTGCTTGGAATAATTCAATTAGGCGAAAATGGATTGCCCGATTCGCATCCATCGCGACTTGAGGGCCTTAAGTTTACCAATGGAATTGAAAAAGCAAAAGACTTTGTATGGTTGAAAGATAAGTATGGAATGCTTTTAGCCATTTCGCATCTGGGTGTTGAAGATGATGAAGTACTTGCAAATACGTATCCACAGTTTGATGCAATTATTGGCGGACATTCGCACACCACTATGACCAAACCTCTGATGGTAAATAATGTAATGATAGTTCAAACCGGAGCCAATCTTAAAAATGTCGGGATATTAACACTCAAGGTAAATCACAGGAAAATTACTGATCGAAGTTACGAACTGGTATCCCTGGCAACAATTAAAAAGACCAATCCTGAAGTACAGGCAATGATTGACAAATATAACATTAACCCCGAAATGAGTAAGGTTGTAGCATATGCCGAATCTGCTTTCGGGAACCATGAAGAGTTAGGTTGCCTGATGACCGATGCCATTACAGCACGCTTGAAGATTGACTTTGCTTTTCAGAATGGAGGAGGAATCCGTATCTCAGAATTACCAAAAGGCGACATTCTAATGAAGAACATCTTCCAATTAGATCCGTTTGGTAACCAGGTGGTAACTTACACCATGACAATTGATGAAATTAAATCGCTGATATGCAACGCTTTTAATCGCGAAAAATCAGTTGACCTGGCGCCATCAGGCATGACTTATACGGTAATCGTGAATTCCGAAGGATTATGTTCGGATGTAGAAATGAAAGATTTAGCCGGTAACATATTAGATGCAGGCAAAACCTATACAGTTGGATTAAACAGCTATATTGCTGCAAGTTATAAGTTCGACCATAAAGATCCTGGCACTACAAATTATAACACCACTGCTCAAATTCTGCTTGATTACCTGGGAGATGTTAAGACGGTAAATTATGCCGGGGTAAAAAGGGTTTTCGAGAGAAAATAACCTAAGCAACTAATAACGCTTTACCATTGATCCGGCTTTTTCTCTGCCGGTGCCTGCATTCCCTGTTTCAGGCTTGCAATCAATTTACGGGTAAAATCATCAACCTGTTTGAGGTAATCGTCCCATGCAGGAGTATATAATTGGTTTTGTTTATCCATATATTGCTCGAGTGGCTGTCGCGACATGTCTCTCATAATAAAGTTGTTGATCGTGTAGCGGTAGCGACCTTCCTTCATTTCGAGTTTCATGGAATAATCAACCCTTCCTGCCAGAAGGGTAGCACCTTGTTCAATTCGGGTGATTTCGATACGATGTATAATTTCTATCACTCCGCTCGCCTGATCGCGTACTTTAGTGGCATCTACCGGGTTCTTATACTCTTTATTAATCCACTCAATAGCACGGTTAAAGAGTTCGGCAGGCTTGCCGGGGACAGTAACAACGTCTTTGTAGGTGATCAATTTTGTATCCGGGTCAACCGGCATTTTAAATGTTGTCTCCTGAGCTCTTACATTTATTCCAATCAGCATAAGTGCTGATACTACTATACTTATTACAGGTATTTTCATGTTTTTTCTATAAAGTTTTAAACCAATTTCTTGTAAAGCAATGCTAATTATTTGTTCTTTGCCGGTTTCCTGACAATAATATAAATATCTTCACTATCACGTTTCATCAAATATTTTTCACGACCAAGTTTTTCAAGTTCCAATGTATCACCCAAAAGGCGGCTTAGTTCAGAGCTATCCTTTTCTGCCTGATCGTGGTAAAATTGTAGTTCTTTCTTTAATCCATTGAGTTCTTTTCTCATCCGAAATTGCGAGATCAGGTTATTGCGATCGAGAAACAACATCAAAATCAGGAAGACAATACCTGTAAGCAGGTATTTATTTTTCAAAAAGGGTGGAATTTTATCTAAAAACTTCTTTATCATGATGTTGAAAAATGGGTTAGGATTTCGGGGTTGGGGGTTGGGGAAATAGGATGAAGAGTTTAATGGAGATTTTATTCAATGGTCATTCAGTTGTCATTCAATAGATGAAGATTGAGTTATTTAGTGATTGTGAAGGATTAGTTGTCATTCGATTGTGGAGGGATGAGTGTTTGGAGTATTTGAGATCGGTAAGATGTCTTACTATTGTTAAGTGAATCATTATAACGAATAAATAAAGAGAATTAGTGTCCAACTTAGGATACTTGAATATTTAAAAATCCATTGTGCATCCTATAGCCCAATTTCGTCAGCAATTCCTGCCATGGCTGCGATGGCAATCGCTGCAAATGTATCAATTGGAATACCTATTTTTTCACATTCCAGGATATTTTCACGTTTAACCGAAGCGGCAAAAGCTTTTTCTTTCATACGCTTCACAACCGATTTGGTTTTAACGGAGGCTATTTTTTTATCCGGATATACCAAAGCAGTTGCCATGATGAGCCCGGTGATTGTTTCGCCGGCTGACAATGCATGCTGGAATTCCGTAGTCCGATCCTTACCACTTGCAATTTCGTTGTGCATTCCTATGGCGTCAACAATATCCTCATCGATGCCCATTTCAGCCAGCCATTTTGCGGCTTCAGGACCATGGATATATGCGTCGGCATTGGTAACTTCCACATCCAGATCGTGCAACAGACCTGCCTGTGCCCATGCTTCAGCATTACGGCCGAGGTGAATGGCCATAGAATTCATCACCGCTTCAGAGGCCAGGCTGTGCGCGATCATTTTTTCATTCTTTACGTATTTGCGAAGCAATGTAAGAGCTTCTTCACGGGGAAGAATCATCTTTTTAAGGGTTTAGAGATTAGGATTTAGGGTTTAGGGAAGCAACTTTCACGTGTTGATTTCATCTCGGCAAAGTTATCAAAAAAGTGATTTTACATTCATTTCAAATGTTTGAAATGAAATGAATATTTTTGCATCTCACAAATCTAATTAAACTTATATGAAATCAATGAAGAAACTGCTTTTTGTATTCGTGCTTCTGCCACTTATTTCGTTCGCCCAGGAAAGCGAAATTTTTAACTTCCTGAAAGCGATTCCGGGAATTGAGATTGAGAAAAAAGATACTTCCGCATTTAAAGAGTTTTATATTATTCAGCTTCCACAGGCCGTGGATCATAAAAATCCGGACAGCCCCACTTTCAAACAACGCATTTATGTCGGCTTCGAAGGTTTCGACAAACCAACCGTTATGGAAACTGAAGGCTATGGTGCTGAATGGGTCTCCTCGAACACCATGTCGGAACCGACAAAATTGTTAAAAGCCAATCAATTGTATGTTGAACATCGCTATTTCGGGCCTTCAACACCTGACCCCCTCGATTGGAGATACCTTACCGCCGAGCAGGATGCCGGTGATTATCATTATATCCGAAACTTGTTTGGACAGGTTTTTACAGGCAAATGGATTGCAACAGGCGTTAGTAAAGGTGGACAGACAGCTACTGAATATAAGGTTTTTTATCCTGTTGATGTGGATGTTACTATTCCGTATGTTGCTCCCATTAATTATTCGAAACTTGATCCCCGAATTGATGCTCATTTCAAAAAAGTGGGCACCAGGGCTCAGCGGAAACATATCAAGGATATTCAAATGTACCTTTTCAAAAATAAAAGCACAGTATTACCTGAATGGGAAAAGATTTCGAATCAGTATGGATTTAAATTCACGGAAATTGATGCAGAATCAGCATTTGATTATTCGGTGCTTGAGTTCCCATTTTCATTTTGGCAATATACTGCTGATGAGACAAAATTACCCGATCTGAAAACAACTACACCCGAAGCAATGTCGAAATACCTTGTGAGGATTGTGCCACCTTTCTGGTATACCGATGCCGCCAATGCATACCAGGCAGCTAATTACCAGTTCTATACTCAGCTGGGATATTACGAGTACAACGAAAAACCATTCAAAAAATACCTGAAAAACAAGGATTATCCCAACTCCGCTTTTGTGCCAAAGAATGTGCCGATCGTTTGGGACCCATCCTACCAGGAAAAGCTGAAGAAATTTATCTCCGGCAAGCCCCAACATATGATTTTTATTTATGGCGAAGCTGACCCGTGGGGTGCAACAGCTGCTGATATTAAACCCGGAAGTGGAAGCTTGAAAATGGTTCAGGCCGGCGGAACGCATGGAGCAAAAATAGCAACCCTTAGCCCCGAACAGCATAAATTGGTTATCGAAACACTGGAACAATGGCTGGGAATGGAAATTGAGTAAACGGATTCTTCCTGATTCTATTCGTTGCAAATAAAGAATTAACTTTACTATCAAAGAATGGAAAAAATACTGAGAATACTCATACTGCCCCTGATTTTTATATGGGAGCTTCCGCAGATTTTACTGGGTATCCTTGTATTTGCAATAATGAAAAGCAAGCAAAAGATCCAAAATGTTGAATTCGAAGAACATCGTATTTTTATTGAAACGCCCACTATGGGAGTAAGTCTTGGATGGTTTATTTTCTGGACACCTGATGCAAACCGTTTTTCGCACCTCGTAAACGACTGCCGGATGCACGAATTCGGGCATGCACTTCAATCAGTTATGCTGGGGCCTTTTTACCTTATCGTTGTGGGAATCCCATCTATATCGAGAGTCGTATACAGAAAATGGTTTCATAAAAAATACGGTTATAATTGGGAAAACTACTTCAATGGCTTCCCCGAAAACTGGGCTGACAGACTAGGGGGCATTATAGATAAAACAAGTTATAAGACAAAAAAATACAAATCTGATTGCCATTTTACTTGATTTTCGAAAAACCCAATTACTCAAATAACTCAAAATTGGTACAATGAAAGCGCTGCTAAACCAGAACAAAGAGCTTAAAAATATTATCCGCGAAACATCTGAAATTGCCGGATATCTCTGGCAACGTGGTTGGGCTGAACGTAATGCCAGTAATATTTCAGTCAATATTACCGGGTTATGGCAAGAAGAGATTGTGGAATATGATTCTTATCCATTTTATACAATACCGTTATCCTATCCAAAACTTTCAGGCTCCTCCTTTTTTGTTACCGGAACAGGAAAACGGATGCGCGACCTGGCACGAAAACCTTTGAAAAATTCACTCATTATTAAACTGAATGATAATGGGAACGGGTATTGGATTATTTCGCAGAAGATTGATGGTGAAATTTTTATGCCTACATCAGAGCTTCCAACACATCTGGGTATACACCAGATGATTGCTGAAAGGGGAAGCACTGAAAAGGCTGTAATGCATACCCATGCACATGAGCTTGTTACTCTTACACATGCAAAGGAATTTTGTGATCAGGATGTGTTGAATAAATTATTGTGGAGCATGCATCCCGAAACTATGATATTTGTTCCAAAAGGGGTTGGATTTGTTCCGTTTTGTCTTCCCGGATCAGCTGATATTGCAGCTGAAACCATAAAATCCCTCCAAAATCATGATGTTTCATTGTGGGAGAAACATGGTGTGATTGCAATCGGCCTTAGCGTTGCTGACACTTTTGATATTATTGATATCCTGGCTAAATCGGCCCGGATATTCTTTTTGTGCCGATCAGCTAATATAGTTCCGGATTCGTTTACAGATGAACAGTTGGATGCTTTACGAGAACTGGCTTCGAAATTCTGATTTTTGTCGATATAAAATGTCTGAAAACATTCTGCAGCCGGCAATTCATTCCAAAGAATAGAATAATACCTACCAAGCATTTCATAAAAAAACCGGCTCAAGGCCGGTTCTAAATTTTTTCTAGTCACATTTTAGTGCCTGCCCAGGTATGAGGCAACACTTTCGGCAGTTTCTTTCATGCCTTCGTCGCCTTTGTGCCAGTTGGCAGGACAAACTTCACCGTTTTCTTCAAAAAACTGAAGTGCATCAACCATACGGATAGCTTCATCAACGCTACGCCCCAAAGGCATATCGTTAACCACCTGATGGCGCACAACACCTTGTTTATCGATGAGGAAAAGTCCACGGTAAGCCTGAGCTTCACCGTTGAAATCAACATAATCTTCATCCTCATCATATTCCCATTCGCCGGCCAGTACATCGTAGTTTTCGGAAATAGTTTTCGAAAGGTCAGCAACAAGTGGGAAAGTTACACCTTTGATACCACCAGCCTTCTTTTCGGTATTGAGCCAGGCCCAGTGTGAATATTTACTGTCGACTGAACAGCCAACAACCTGTACATTGCGTTTTTCAAATTCATCCAGTTTATCCTGAAATGCGATTATTTCGGTTGGACAAACAAAAGTAAAATCAAGGGGATAAAAGAAAAATACTACATGTTTTTTACCGATATATTGCGATAATGAGAATTTTTCAACAAATTCGCCGCCATTAATTACGGCATCTGCCTCAAACTGAGGCGCTTTTTTTCCTACTAATACAGCCATTTTATTTATTGTTTTTTATTGGTTCAATTGTTTTTTTGCAAAGGTAAACAGTTTTTACCCGAATTAGTCAAATTGACCCGGAGGTTTTATAAAAACTGTTAAAAGGATTATTTTGTTCAGTGCGGCGAAAAATTTAATCTACCCACTATTTATCAACATTCAATTTCCAACTTCCAGTGAAATTTCCAGTTTTGAAATGAATTATTGCTGTTCCAAATAAGAAGTGTAAATCTCCATTTGATAACACAATACAAACCCAAGCCCGGTTGAGTGGTTCGGAACTTATTGTGAGTATTTCGGAAATTTGCTGCTTATATTAATTAAACTGGCTGTCCAGATAATCTATGCATTCATACACAGCATCAAATTCATCCTGTGTTTTTGTATACATAGCAATTTCGTCTTTTTTTTCTTCCAGAATCTTAGTTAATTCCTTTGCTTGTTTGTCAAGTTTAGATATTTCCGACGGTTTTTCCTGTATCTTATCATTAATTGCTACACACAATTTTTCAATTTTATCAATTGAATCAAAGAAACCCCATAAGTCAGGCTTTGTTTTGTATTTTTCAAGTTTGTTTAAGTTTTCGAAAAATTCTTTGTCGAGTGTCATAAGATTTGTTTTAATTATCATTAATTAATCACAAATATAGCATTTTTTTTTGAAATAACATGACTGTTAATGTTTTATAATATGATTATTTGTTGATTTTGTAATGATTTTTCTTCATCGCAAAGTCAAGTTTGATAAAAGTTCAACTGCCGCAATATAAAAACTCTCTTTTTCGGCAACATACAATTTATGAGTATGCTCAATCCTCAACAAAAAAAACCGACACCTATAGGCACCGGTTTCTAAATCTGAACTAAATATTATCTATTTAAGCAACTCATTCACAATATCTTCCTCTTTAATACCTTCAGCTTCGGCTTTGTAATTACGCACAAAACGGTGGCGGAGAATAGACGTTGCCACAGCCTGTACATCGGCTATATCAGGTGAGTATTTACCACTTACAGCAGCATGGCATTTAGCGCCCAGAACCAGGAATTGTGACGCACGAGGGCCTGCACCCCAGGTCAGGTAGTTATTGGCCCATGCGTGAGCCAAAGGCGTTCCGGGACGTGTTAATGAAGCAAGTCTGACTGCATACTGATATACATTATCGGCAACCGGGATGCGGCGGATCAGATCCTGGAAATATTTGATTTCTTCGGCTGTAAGAATTACGTTGAGTTCTGCCGAATGCATGGTAGTGGTATTTTTCACCACCTGTATCTCCTGTTCAAATGTCGGATATCCTAACCAGATATTGAACATAAACCTGTCGAGCTGCGCTTCAGGCAAAGGATAGGTTCCCTCCTGCTCTATCGGGTTTTGCGTTGCAAGAACAAAGAAACGGCTCTTCCAGTTTATGGCTTATACCGGCTACTGTTACTGCTTTTTCCTGCATGGATTCGAGCAGGGCACTTTGGGTTTTAGGCGGTGTACGATTGATTTCATCGGCAAGTATAATATTGGCAAATACAGGACCACGGATGAAACGGAATTTACGGTCCTGATCCAGAATTTCGGTACCGATTATATCCGAAGGCATCAGGTCGGGTGTAAACTGAATGCGACTGTAGGTAAGGCCTAACACTTGTGAAAGTGTATTCACCATCAAAGTTTTAGCTAATCCAGGGACCCCAACCAATAAGGCATGGCCCCTTGAAAAAATTGCAATCAGCAAAGTTTTTACAATTTCATCCTGGCCAACAATTACTTTACCTATTTCGGAACGTAACGCATTATATTTAAGCGTGAAATCGTTGAGTGCTTCAGTATCTGACTTGTATTGAATCATATTTAGTGCTTTTTTAGTAGACTTAACCTGAAACCCTGGCTGGCAATTTCTATTAATTTTAAGGTATTGGGGGTTAGGTTTTTGGGGTTAGGGAACACTTATTAACGATTTACGATTAACTATTTACCATTTTCTATTTCCACTTACCTACTGCTCCGTAAATGTCCATTTATACATAAAATCGCAGTTTTTAAACTTATCGCCTAAGCGTATGTATGCTGTTTTTGATTTTGTTTCAATCCATTTTGCAACAACCTGTTGTTTTTTGTGATCAAGCGCCCAATCCTGGATTTTATTGTAGTCGTCTTTCATATTGGCTTTATGCGGTTCAGTACGAAGTTTAAGGTACAACACCCTGTATGCTTGTGTGCCATCTTCAGTGGTATAAGGCACGCTGCTTGAGATATCGCCTGGTTCCATTTTATTTATCACAAAAAACACCTTTGGGTCCAGTTCGTCAGCAGCCAACCGGGTATCTCCCGACGACTGGCTTTGAATCAATCCACCGTTTACTTTGCCCGGATCATCACTAAAAAGCACAACCGCTTTAGCAAAAGTAATTGAATCGGCCCGCACTTTATCTGCAATGCTATCCAGTTTGGCTGCAGCAACAACAAGATCGTCGGGCGACACTTTAGGAATTATAAGTATATGACGGACATTAACAAAGTCGCCTTTACGCTCGATAAGCTGTAATACATGGTATCCAAACTTTGTTTTAATAACTTCAGAAATATCATTTTTGTTTTTCAAGGCAAAAGCAGCAGACTCAAATTCAGGTGCCATTGAACCCCGACTGAACAGGCCCAGTTCACCACCTTTGGCAGCTGAACCCGGATCTTCGGAATACAGGACTGCTAATGTTGAAAATTTCTCCCCTTTCAAAACCCTATCCCGGAGTGCAACAATTTTATCGCGAGCTTCCTTTAGCTGCGATGGACCAACAACCGGAGTCTTAACAATCTGTCCAATCTCATATTCGGTAGGCACTATGGGAATGCTATCCGGATTGAGGCTGTTAAAATACTCTTTTGTTTCGTTAGGTGTCATTTTTACATTTTCCACAATAGCTGCCTGAGCTTGCTGTGAAAGAAGTTCAAGCCTAAGTGGTTCCCGAAGTTCATTTTTAAATTCGTCAATCGATTTGTCATAAAACTCTTCCAGTTTCTGTTGTGATCCAAATTGTGAAATATAATAACGCAGTCGCCTGTCGAGTTCACTTTCCACTTGTCCATCACTCACAACCAGACTATCTATCTCCCCCTGGTACACAAGAAGTTTTTGAAAAACCAGGTTTTCAAAAATCTCGCAACGCGATTTAAAAGGATCTCCAGTCATACCCTGAGCCTTTGCCTGAGCATATTGAGCTTCCACGTCGGACCAAAATATTGGGTGGCTGCCAACAAGAGCTGCTATCTCATCAATTATTTGTTCGTTTTGCGCTTTTACCTGAACTGCCGAACCAATCAGAAAGGCCAGGAAAGCAAGTACTATCATTCTTTTAATCATGGGTATAGGGAGATTACTTCTTAAATATTTCATACTTTTTTTCTTTGATTGCTTCGCTGATCAGGTCGTCTTCCATACGTTGAAGCAAAGCAGCTTTACGTTTATTCAACAGAATAATGCGTATATTTTCAGTCTCAAAATTAAGTGGCGAAATGCTCTCCTTACTTTTATATGCTGAAATAGCTACATAATACATTGTGGTTGAATCTTTTACTTCAAAATATTTATTCTTTCGAAGAAATTCATCCTGGTCGTCGACTGAGAGAGGGATTTTTTTGTCAAGTTCAGCGAATGACATCCATGTTCCATCATTTATCAGGTATTCAACTCTGTTTTCCTGGCAAAGAGTCTGAAGCTTTTCTTTATCTTCGTCGCGATTACTTAACAAAAGAGATTTTACTTTCGCAGCTATCGGAGAGTTTCTATTAATAATCACATAACTAGCTAAGACAATATTTTCTCTCAGATGAAAATTACCCTGATTCTTCTGGTAATAGTCTCCAATTTCAGCTATCGTAACAACAGTATCCAGCTTCTGCTTCACCAATTCCGATTCGTAGGCATAGATAATGAGTGAATTCCTATATTGCTCAATTTGTTTTGAAAAATCGCGATTGGATTCTTCGAGATTGTCTTCAGCTTGCTTAAGCAAGAGTTCCTGCCTTACCCAGTTATTTATATACGCTGCAGTTATTTCCAAACTATCATTTTTACCAGTACCTTGCGGGACAACATCCACCAGATCATCGGAATACAGGTATTTATCATAAACCTTTGCGATAGGATCTCCCTGGTTTTTTGCCTTATTGGTAAGCAAATTACATGAGTTCAGAACGCCGGTTAAAATAACAGAAATTACAAGCAATCGCAGCATGTGCTATTGAGTTAAGATTGAGTTAAACACTTCACGGTTAACAATTACCGGGTATTTTGCACGTAATTCGCTTATCCATGCTGCTTCCAGATAGTTTTGATAATCCGCGGTCATCGCACCACGGATTTCGTCAAGCAATTTGGGCTCAGGGGCTACAACTTTATGTACAACCACCAGCACATTTGCTGTATCGGCCAAAGGAATAAGGTCAGAAGTGCCAGGTTTCCATTCTATCCCATCAATTATCTTATTTTCGCCCTTCAGAAATTTACTATGCTCAATCGCAACCGCTTGTACAGAATCGTGATTGAACTTAGCTAAAATCTGATCGTCGTCAACCCCTTTTTTCAATAACTTTTTCAGGCTTTTTGTAATGGATGCATCTTTTATGGTGATGATGGAGGCATCAAGCCGGGATTCCCACATGTATTTGTTTTTGTTCTTTTCGTAGAATTGCTCCAGGCCCACCGTATCTTTTACTGCTTTTGACCACACTTTTTGATCGGTAAGGTCGAACAACAGGATTCCATCGTGATACTCGCTGATAAGGGCTTTAAAATCCGGATTTTCAGCTTCCAGTTGGCTATCGGCATATTTGTTAACAGCATCATTTACAAAAGTGCTGTATTGCTGATTTACATATGCCGGGATATCACGTTTTTGGACACGACGCTGGGTTGTGGCAAGGTTTTTGGCAAAATCTTCCTGAGTATAGGTTTTGGTGCCTATGGTAAAGAGATTCTTATCCAGACCTGCTGCCTGCTCAATTTTCCAACTTGCAGTAAAAATTGAATCCGTTACTGCTTTTGTGAGTTCATCGAGTGCTTCAGGATTCTGAGTAAAACCATAATTGGCTTTAGTTTTAGCAATAAAGGTATTTTGAATATCCGTATTTCGGTCACTGCGAGGGATACGCTGTTTTATATCTTCCTTTACTTCATCAAAACTACCGATTGGTTTGCTATCGGCAAGTTTGATAATATGCCAGCCGTACATGGTTTGGAAAGGCTCTGAAAAATCTCCTTTTTCCTTCAGCTTATGTATGTTCAAAGTAAAATCGGGGAGTAAGCGGCTAACACCGAACCAGGGTAACAATCCACCTTTCCCGGATGTTGAAACATCATCGGAAAACATTTTGGCAACATCACCAAAATCGCGACCCGATTTCAGTAACTTGTATGCCAGGTTTGCCGAATCAGCAACTTGAAGGGAATCATCGAGAGAAGCATTTGCAGGATACACCAGCATAATATGAGCAAGCTGAACCTTACCTATTGCAGGCATTTTTGCAGTAACTTTAATCAGGTGGTAACCAAAATCGGTTCGCACAGGCATTGTTACTTCACCAACTTTTGAATTGTATACGGCTTCTTCGAATGGATAAACCATATCGAAGGCGGTAAAAAAACCAAGGTCACCGCGATTGCCTTTCATTGTTCGTCCGTCAGCCACGCGGTCCTTAGCTGATGGATCTTCGGATCCTGCAACTGCAACCTTACTAAAATCTTCACCTTTCAAAATCCGCTTTCGTAATTGCATAATTTTATTCCAGGCTGCCAGTGTGTCATCGGCTGAAGCAAGTCTTTCGACACGGATCAGTATATGACTGGCACGTACATCGTATTTCATATGTTCATAAGCTTCCTGGATCATTTTCTCGCTAGTCTGATTGTCGGAGAGATATGGCTGTGCCAACTGCTTACGATAACCTGCCAATTCATCACGGAATGATTTTAGTGTATCCATTCCCAACGCTTCGGCTTCAGTTACTTTTAATCTAAAGTTTATAAACAAGTCGAGGTATTCTTCAAGAGCTTTTGTATCGGGTTTTTCGCTTTTAATATTATTCTTTTCATAAACCTTAATAAACTCATTTTTAGTAACTTTTTCGTTAGCTACCTGAAGCAAAACAGGATCAGCACTCTGGCTGAAAAGTGATAATGAGAAAATACCAAATACTAATGTTAATGAAGCATTAAAAAATTTCTGTTTCATAGTTGATCAAAATTATTTATTGAACGTCTGAAGTATTTAATTCAGGGGTTAAGGACTAGGTATTAAATCTTTGGATTATCTGCTATAATTAGGGGCTTCACTGGTAATAGTAATATCGTGCGGGTGACTTTCGAGAACTCCTGAAGATGTAATTTTAATAAATTTCGCTTTCTGAAGGTCGGTAATATTAGCCGAACCGGTATAACCCATTCCTGCGCGTAAACCACCTATCATTTGATGAATTACTTCGGAAAGTGAACCTTTAAAAGGCACTCTTCCAACTATTCCTTCGGGAACCAGTTTTTGAATATCATCTTCGGCATCCTGAAAATACCGGTCCTTGGAACCTTTTTGCATGGCTTCGATGGAGCCCATCCCTCGGTATGATTTAAATTTGCGGCCTTCATAAATTATAGTTTCACCGGGAGATTCTTCAACCCCGGCAAATAAAGAACCGGCCATAATACTATATGCACCGGCAGCAATTGCTTTCACAATATCGCCGGTATAGCGGATGCCGCCATCGGCAATTACCGGAATCCCGGTACCTTTTAATTCTTTAGCTACTACATAAATAGCCGAAAGCTGAGGTATACCAATTCCGGCAATAATACGGGTAGTACATATGGAGCCAGGGCCAATTCCCACTTTAACGGCATCGGCACCGGCATCAACCAGGGCACGTGCAGCTTCGGCAGTGGCAATATTACCCACAACAACCTGCAGGTCAGGGAATTGCTTTTTTACCAGACGCGTTGTTTCAATAACGCCTTTAGAATGGCCGTGCGCAGTATCAATAACTATAGCGTCTACACCATTTTTCACCAGTTCGGTAACGCGTTCCAACACATCAGCAGTAACCCCAACGCCTGCAGCAACCCGCAAACGTCCGAGTTCATCTTTACATGCATTCGGACGAGCTTTAATTTTACTGATGTCTTTGTATGTTATGAGGCCAACGAGTTTATAATCATCGTCTACAACCGGCAGTTTCTCAATTTTAAACTCCTGAAGAATATCAGATGCCTGATCCAGATTGGTTTTTGTACTGGTCGTAATCAGGTTTTCGCGTGTCATAACTTCAACAATCGGCTTGAGCGGATTGCGCTCAAAACGAAGATCGCGATTTGTGATAATACCAACCAATTTCCCAGTAGCACTAACAACAGGAATCCCTCCTATTTTATTTTCACGCATGATGGTAAGAGCATCTTCAACCAAAGCATCTTCATGCAGGGTAATCGGATCAGTGATCATACCACTTTCCGAACGCTTGACACGACGAACCTCGGCAGCCTGATCCTGAATGCTCATATTTTTGTGAAGCACTCCAATTCCGCCTTCCTGTGCAATAGCAATGGCTAACTTGGAATCAGTAACTGTATCCATGGCAGCAGATACAATCGGTATATTGATTTTTATTTTTTTTGTAAACCACGATGAAGTTTCCACGTCGCGGGGAAGTACTTCGGAATATGCGGGAATAAGCAAGACATCATCGTAAGTCAGGCCATCGCCTGCAAATTTTTCACTATCAATGAACATAGTCTTTTTTTTGAATTTGCAAATTTACTAATTTTAACGGAAGTCCTTGTTAAAATATCTTAAGGTTTTGACAGTTTGCAAATAGTTGAAAATCAATAAAATTAAAATGAATTTTCTCTATTGAAATACGTATAAAACAATAAAACACTACTTAAATAATAAGAGCTATGTAATTGAAAAACAAAAAAAACATATTGACCTGCAACACTTTACCCTAAATATTTCTGCACCGATATGTAAAATTCTACTATTCTAATTTTTGGGGGATACCCGAAAGTGAATAAATAAATCGTAATAAGAGGCTAACGGATAAGCGTAACTGTTCCCCTTTTGGTGTATTCTTTACCTTGTAAGGATGAATATGTCAGAATATAGGAATACAAGCCAGCTGGTGTGTACTGCCCGTTAACGGTGCCATCCCAGCCATTTCCTATATCGGTTGTCTCAAAAAGCTGCTGCCCCCACCTGCTGAAAATGGTCATCTTAAAGCTCTGTTCATCAACGTACAAAGGATTGGGTACCGGCCTGAAAAGCTTGTTTTTACCATCCGGATAGAATGCATTTGGGATATATAAGATAGGATCTCTTATTATACAACAGGTATTCGAAGTTGAAGTTGCATTTTGAAAAATGGGATTCCCTGTATTTTCTTTAGCTACTAACCAATAGCAAGGTACATTTACTGGATCGAAACTCGAAAGCAGATCGGAGAATGAAACAGTCGCCTGTCCGACATTGCCCAATAGTTCGACTGATACAGACTGTCCATCCAATATCCGGTAAACGTCGTACCCTTCGACACCTTGAAGCCAGGATTCGTAGGAGTTCCAGTCGAGGTTATTTTGTGCAGAAGATGAAGTGCACTGTAAATAAATAGATCGCGAAACATTCATAGATATTTTTCTATTCCCGCAATCATCAACAGTGATAAATCGGTAAGAGTAACTATGCGCATGCACATCAACGTTTGAATCACTTAAGTAATAAAGGTTTGTGAGCCCGGCAACCATTAATGAATCAACAGCATGAAAATTTGTACCATTATCATCCGATCGCTCAAGTATTAGCTGAACAACCGAACTTCCTGGTGAAAAATAGCTTCCCACCTGAATATAACTGTCATTTACAACGGTAACCTGAGTGATGTAGACTGTATCAGGCTCAATAGCACCGTTATATTGCTGAAACACCTGGCACGAAGAGGATGTAGATGAGCTGTTGTTGCTATATGCTTTTACAGAATAACCATATGAAGTTCCATTGATAAAATTAAAATTATCAACGTATGTCAGAACCGAGGGAGCTACAGAATCAATTTCGACAGCTGGCCCCCCATCGCTCCGGTAAATCCTAAATCCGCTGATATCACCAGGCATATGATCGTTCGAATTCCAAGTGAATTTTACTGACTTTTCACATTGTAGAAAGTCCGCTACATCAAGTACAATGGTTTGAACGGCAATATCATCATAAAGCTGTCCACCACTATGATTTCCACATTTATCATATGCCAGCACAACATACCTGTAGGAGTTTTCACAAGGAAGATTAGCGGTTTGATCAATAAAACTGTTCGAATCAGAAGGCACACTATCCAATACAGGCCAACTTGTTGTAAGGTTATCATAGCGTTGAATATGATACCATGAAATAGAGTCGGTTGTGTTTTGATCCCAGGTCACCCTGGGTAAAAATCCACTGGGCGGAAAAAGGTCAACATTTAGATTTTGAACATCTGCAGGTGAATTCTGATCAAACAACCAAGCATTTTTGGGTGTGGATGTAACACTATCAATTGCTGAAACAAAGCTAATCTGGTAGAAAATGTTGGTTAAAGTACAATAAGGATATGAAATGGTATCATTATATTCTCTAATAGCATCATAAGGCATTTGTTTGAGTACAATCCATCCGGAAGGATCCAACCTTTCCACATAATAAGTTCCCGGGACTGTAGCATCTGAAGTAGTCCAGCTTAATAGTGCAATTTTAGCTCCAAGAGGAATTAAAGTAAGTTCAATATTTGGAGTTGCATTTTTAATGCCCGTTGTATCATATTCTGTTTGTCCCGGTTGACCAATAGGACCATATGCTCTATTGAAATCAGAAGATTCTGAGTTAAAATCACTATCTATTTTAAGAGCAACAGCACCAATATGTGATACCACTATTAGTAGCAGTAAAAGCAGTACACGAAGCATTTTGACACTTGATTTCATGAGCACTGTTAATGTGTGTTGTAAAGTACAAAAATAGTGATTAAAAGCTTTCGGGACCAACAACCAGCGTGAACAAATTTTCCGGATTCAGATATTTTATAGCCAGATCCTGGAGCTGTTGAGCATTGATATGCTGAATAGTATCAAGCATTTTTTCAAAATGAGAGATATCAAGTCCATCCTCAATAAGTTCGCGATACAGGTCGGCCTGAGCAAAAGGTCCATCAACAGCCCTTAGCATTTCACCGGTTAAATAACTGCGCACCAGTGATATCTCACTTTCGCCCACTGTCTCGTTACATAAACTATTGAGTTCAAATTTGATTTCCGAAAGAGCCTCTTTTGTAACGCCGGCACCTACTTCGCCCGAAATAACAAAGTATCCACCTTTACGTAAAGGAACTAAAGCTGAACCTATACCATAAGTATACCCTTTATCTTCCCTCAGGTTATTCATCAGGCGGGACCCAAAGTATCCTCCCAGGATTGCATTCAGCACTTTCATACCGGCAAAATCAGGATGACTCCTGCTGAACATCATACCACCCATGCGGATAGCTGACTGCATAGCCCCTTCTTTCAAATGGAAATGAGATTTTTGATCGGACCCTACGGGTAAATATTGGGTATGATTGCTGATTTGTCCACTCCAGTCATTACCGCCGAAAAGCGCTTCAAGGTCATGGATAAGTCCTGGTTTAATAAGGCCTGCCACAATTATCGTACAATTTTCCGAATGATACTGTGTTTTATGAAAGTCAGCCAGGTCGGGCGTTTTAACCTTACCAATGTCATAGGGTTCAAGAAAGGTTCCGTAAGGATGATCACTACCAAACAGAATAGAATTGAAATGTGTGCGGGCAAGGAAATTTACTTTTTGCCGGTTTACTTCCAGCATTTGAAGTTGTTTGCTGGCAAGCACGGAGAATTCACCTTCGGGGAAAACCGGATTTTTCACGATCTCGCTTAGTAAAGGTAAAGTATTATTTAAATGTTTATTGAGCGAATATAAAGTAACGTAAGCATTGTCACGTTCAGTGGCATTCTCGAAATGAGCGCCGAAATAATCGAGAGATTCCGATAGTTTAAGTGCCGAAAAATTCCTGGTTCCTTCGCGCAGCATAAGATTTGTTGCCATTGCGGTAAAAGGCTTTTTCTGAAACCAGCTTCCGGCAGCAAACATCATTTCGACAGAAATCACATCCTGAGTACCTGCATTGAACTCGTACACCTTTATCCCATTGCGCAGTTGATACACCCGTGGCTGTGGGAAGTTGATACGGCCAATAGGCTGTAATGCAGGCTGATGTTTTCGGTTAACAATTGTGGTCATTAATTTTGAGTGTAATTTAAGTTAAAAAGATAAAGAGAAAGGTGACAAGGTGATCTGTTTTTGATTTATGATCATAATGTTCTTAATTTTTTGCATAGTAATACAATGTTGAACAGTTTTCAGTTCTGAATATCTTCTTAGCTTCTGCAGATATACCTTCTACAGTTACATCAGAATATTTCTCAACCAGGCTATTTACCTGGTCAGCATCGCCAAGTAACTCGTAATAAGCCAGGTTCATCGCTTTATCAAGTACACGCATCTCACTGAAGGCCATCATTGCTTCCACCCTGTTTTTAACTTTTTGAAGTTCCATTTCTGAAATTGCATTGCTACATATTTCATCAATTTCCCGCTGCAAAGCTGATTCGGCAGCCTCCATGGATACACCTTTAATGAGTTTGCCTGTAATTACAAACAATCCTGCTTCGATATCGCCTGAAATAAAAGCGCTGATATCGCTGAAAAGGCGCAGTTCTTTCACCAATTTCTGGTTCAATCTTCCTGACTGCCCAGCTGAAAGTATATCCGAGATCAGGTCGGTTGCAAAAAAACCTTCATCGGCACGGCTGCACATATGCCATGCTTTATAAATCGCATCATAAGGTACATCGCGATGAACAGTAAGTGAACGGGCTTCTACCTGCACAGGTTCAACGGGAAGGTTCCTATGATTCCCGCTCCCTTTATTAATTGCTCCAAACCATTTTTCGGTAAGCACTTTTATATACTCTGTATCAACATTACCAGCTATAACCATTATGGCATTGCAAGGATTATAATGCCGTTCATAAAAATCACGAACTTCTTCCATACTGGCATTTTCAATATGCGATGGATCAATTCCAATTGTCGCCCATCTATAGGGATGAACTTTATATGCCAGCGGGCGAAGTAAAAGCCATACATCGCCGTAAGGCTGATTCAGATAATTTTGCCTGAATTCCTCTACTACCACATTACGCTGAACATCAAAACTTTTAGTTGAAAACGCCAGGTTCAGCATCCTGTCTGATTCAAGCCAGAATGCTGTTTCCAGGTTATGTGCCGGCACTGTAAGATAATAATTGGTGAAATCGTTGTTGGTAAATGCATTGTTTTCGCCGCCTACCCTTTCGAGCGGTTCATCGTAACGCGGGATATTCTCCGATCCGCCAAACATAAGGTGTTCGAATAAATGAGCAAAACCCGTGCGATCGGGATGCTCATCACGTGAACCTACATTATAAAGTATATTCATTGCAACAATAGGTGTACTTGCATCGTGGTGAACGATCACACGCAAACCATTATCCAATGTAAAACGATCAAATTCAGTCATAAAGCCATTTTGAGTCACTCAGTAAATCACAAAACAGGATTTTTAGTCAGATTATGATTTCTCAGATTATTAATTAAACGTACTGCTCATGTTTTTGTTATAAATGTGCATGCAAAGTTACTGTAAAAAGAAGGCAGTAACCTTTTATAAGACTTTATATAAAAATTGAAAGACATTAAAACTACCTGGTCAGAAATTATCATAATTTTATCATTTCTTGTCCATATCAGCATATTTTTTACCTTTGTCGCAGCATATAAGTTGTTAATGCTAATTGATTTGTTTACAACATACTGTATATAAATATATGAAAAAAGACAAAGTTATTTTTGACCTCATCCAGGAGGAAAAAAACCGGCAGATGCATGGTATCGAACTTATTGCTTCCGAAAATTTCGTTAGCGAACAGGTATTGAAAGCAATGGGATCGGTACTAACCAACAAATATGCTGAAGGTTATCCTGGCCGCAGGTATTATGGTGGCTGCCAGATTGTAGATCAAACCGAGCAAATCGCAATTGATCGTGCCAAAGCACTTTTTGGTGCCGAATGGGCTAATGTTCAACCGCACTCAGGTGCACAGGCTAATATGGCTGTATTGATGACAATTCTGAAACCTGGCGATACATTCATGGGCCTCAACCTTTCTCATGGCGGTCACCTTTCGCACGGTT
Source organism: uncultured Bacteroidales bacterium (assembly GCA_963802185.1). Classification (GTDB taxonomy): domain Bacteria; phylum Bacteroidota; class Bacteroidia; order Bacteroidales; family UBA4417; genus UBA4417. The sequence goes on along the minus strand of CAWDHU010000024.1, from coordinate 133,781 downwards.
CACCTGTAAATTCATCTGGAATTCTTTATCATCCTATTGCATATAGTGTTGAAGAAGATACCGGTACTATAGATTATGATAAGATGGAAGCCACAGCGCTTTCCGAAAAACCCAAGCTCATTATTGCAGGTGCTTCGGCATATAGTCGCGACTGGGACTACAAACGTATGCGCAAGATTGCCGATAAAATCGGGGCATTGCTTATGGCTGATATCGCTCATCCTGCAGGCCTTATTGCCCGCGGACTGCTGAACGATCCTGTTCCATATTGCCATATTATCACCACAACCACTCATAAAACTCTTCGTGGTCCCCGCGGCGGATTGATCCTTATCGGCAAAGACTTTGAAAATCCATGGGGTTTAAAGACTCCTAAAGGGGAAATTAAAATGATGTCAGCAATGATTGACAGCGCTGTATTCCCTGGCATTCAGGGAGGACCTTTGGAACATGTAATTGCAAGCAAAGCTGTTGCTTTTGGCGAAGCCCTTTCGGATGAGTTTATGGATTATGCATTGCAGGTTCGTAAAAATGCCCAGGTGATGTCGAAAGCATTTATGGACAAAGGATATAAAGTGATTTCAGGCGGGACTGACAACCACCTGATGCTTATCGACCTGCGTACCAAATATCCGGATATTACAGGCAAAATGGTTGAAAACTTACTCGTGAAAGCCGATATTACACTGAATAAAAACATGGTACCTTTCGATAGCCGTACTCCATTCACAACTTCAGGAATCCGCGTCGGAACTCCTGCTATTACAACCCGTGGACTTAAGGAGCAACATATGGCGGTTATTGTCGACATGATTGATGAAGTGATTGCCAACCACGAAAATGAAGAAGTGATCACCAAAGTTCGTTCCCAGGTAAATGAAATGATGAGCGAGTTTCCATTGTTCGGATACTAAAAAGAGTGCTGTGTGCCATGTTCCGGGTTCCTGAGGTCCTCGACACATAGCTCCCGGCAACTTAACTTCACTATAATTTCATTTCCATTTCATAATTTTTCAAAAGCGATGCTATTTTTTTCGAGTATCGCTTTTGCGTTTTAAGATATTTTGTATGTTTACCAAAATTTAATACCTCAACTATGAAGACTGTATATATTGTAAGACATGCTAAAGCCGTTCCGGCACATGGCGACGTTCCTGATGCTGACCGATTGCTTACTGACACCGGCGTTGCACGCACATGCATAATAGCCGAGTACATGAACGAAAGCAAACCGGTAATTGATCAGATTATTTCGAGCCCGGCTGAAAGAGCCTATGCTACAGCACTTATTATAGCTGATAAGCTTGGAGTACACGCCGACCATATTGTTTCGAATGAAAAACTTTTCACCGGTGACGATGAAGATGCTCTTGATGTGATCGAGGAACTTGACGATTCAATAAACAGTGTAATGATAGTGGGTCATAACCCGGTTATAACGATGGTTGCCAATCACTTTGCTAGTCCTAAGCTCGAATCACTGCCTACGACAGGCGTTGTTTCGGTGCACCTGGATACCGATAAATGGGTTGATCTGAAAAAAGCGAAAATTATTCAGAACTTCACTGTTTGGCCCGGGATGTTGTAAAAAACTTTCCAAATTAGAATTCAGAAAACCAATATTCTACGTTGGATAAGTTGCTTTAGCGCGTGTTATCTGATGCGGTTGTAATTGCTGTTTCTATTTTAAAAATATTTATGTAATCCCTTCCATCCGGAGGGATTATTTTTATAAGCGCGATCTTCTTTTTGTATTATAATAGGATATTAAAATTTTAGATTTTACATACAATCAGCTTTTTTGAAAATCATATCTCCAAACAAAAGGATCATGCCAAAGCTTGCTGTTTATGTCTAAGCTGAAGCTATTTAATCATATCTTAATATCAGGCTGATTCTAATTCCTTATCTTTGACAAATAAAACGTTGATTTTAAAACCAACCTAAATTCTTTACAATAAAGCCCAAATAACTTTTTGTAATATTTTCAACAAATAAAGCTATTGAACTGTTCTGATTATACAAAGTATTATTCCGGAAAAACCAACTACGATTCCCATGGCCAGAGATAAAAACAACATTATAAACCGCGAAATCAGCTGGCTGCATTTTAATGAAAGGGTATTGCAGGAAGCTGCTGATCCTGCTACTCCATTGATCAGCCGCATGAAATTCCTTGGAATATATTCCAACAATCTTGATGAATTTTTCCGCGTACGGGTTGCTACAGTGAACCGAATGATCAGTATGGAGAAGAATATATTTAATGACAAATATATAAATCCACGCAAAACACTACGCGATATAAATCGTATCACAAAGGAACAGCAAAAAGAATTCCAACGAATCTATAACTCTATTATCCAGGAACTTGCGCATAATAATATTTTTGTAATCAATGATAATCAGCTGACGAACGAACAAGGTAAATTTGTAGACCAGTATTTCAGGAATCATGTACGGCCACGACTTTTTCCCATTATTTTAAATAACCTGAAAGCAACATCCTTACACGATCACTCTTTATACCTTGCTGTTGTTTTACAGGTTAAAGAAAAGCCGGCGGAGGAAAAATACGCACTTGTCGAAGTTCCTATAAATACACTTTCAAGGTTTCTTATTCTTCCATCAGAAGATGATAGGAAGTTTATCATCCTTCTCGATGATGTAATCCGGCACTGCCTGTCTGATATTTTTTCGGTATTCGGATTCAATTCATACAAAGCATATGCTGTCAAATTTACCCGCGATGCCGAACTTGACATTGACAACGATGTTTCGAAAAGTTTTATTGAGTTAATGACCGAAGGCTTGAAACAAAGGGAAGTTGCTCCTCCTGTCAGGTTTGTGTACGACCGACATATGCCTGAAAGACTTCTGAAACAACTTCTCGCCAAACTCAATATCAACCATAGTGATACCGTTTCAGCCGGAGGCAGATATCATAATTTTAAAGATTTTGTGAGTTTCCCGAATATTGGTACTCCGGAAATGGAATTCAGTCCAATGCCCCCGCTCGAACACCAGGGACTGCGGATTTCCAAAAGCATTCTTGCCGGCATCAAACAAAGAGATTACCTGTTGCACTACCCATATCAATCGTTTCATTACCTTATTGACCTACTCAGAGAAGCCTCTCTTGATCCGCAGGTAAGAGCTATAAAAATGACTCTTTACCGTGTAGCCAGGGATTCCAATGTGGTGAATGCCTTGATTAATGCAGCCCGCAATGGTAAAGAGGTTACTGTTTTTCTTGAAGTCCAGGCCAGGTTCGATGAAGAAGCCAATATATATTGGGCCGGAAAAATGCAGGAAGAAGGGGTTAGAGTTATTCAATCCATTCCTGGCTATAAGGTTCATGCCAAATTATTGCTCATCCGACGCAGGGAAGGTACGAGAAATGTTTATTATGCTGGCGTGGGCACCGGAAACTTCAACGAAACAACAGCAAAGGTTTATACTGATGTTTCTATGTTTACTGCTGATAAAGCTATTGTAGCTGATGTGAATAGTGTTTTCCATCTGTTTGAATCTATTTATAACACTCCCAGATTCTCAAAGCTTATTGTTGCCCCGTTCCATATGCGTACTACGTTTATAAAACTGTTAAACAACGAAATACGGAATGCCAAAGCTGGAATTGAGGCATGGATGATTTTGAAAATAAATAACCTCACCGACCTTAAAATTGTTAAAAAACTCTACGAGGCCAGTTCTGCGGGTGTAAAGATAAAATTGATTGTTCGGGGAATATGTGTGCTTCAACCTGGCGTTTCCGGGCTAAGTGAGAATATCGAAGCCATTACCATTGTTGGCCGTTTCCTTGAGCATAGCCGGATAATGGTTTTTGCCAATGCGGGAAAGGAATTATATTATTTATCATCAGCCGACTGGATGGAACGTAATTTTGATAACCGTATCGAAGTAGCCTGCCCCATATTCGACCGTGATCTGCAACGCGAATTAATGACTATGCTACAGATCCAACTGCGCGACAACACAAAAGCCAGAGTTATTACTCCAACAAAGTCGAACCAGTATGTTAAAGGAAATCCAAACCTGAAGATCAACTCACAGGTGGAGACTTATAAGTTTTTCAGGGATAAAATATTGTAAGAAGTTACGATTTAAGAGGTACGATATACAATTAATAAAGAATTCTATTTAAGTGATTTTGAAAAGATAATGTATTTAATTTCAGATTGCTAAAATTCGTAAATCGTAATTCGTAAACATTCGTAAATCGTAATTCGTAAATCGTCAAAAAACGAGAATTATTCACTCAGTTTTGCACTGCTTACTATATACCTACTTTCACCCCTCCAGGGCAAGGTGCTGTTTTTCTCGGAATAATGTACAACTACATTTTTACCTTGCAGACTATCAAGTTGAAGTGCCACATTTTTATCAGAAACTGAAAATATGAACTTTTCGGAAGCTAAGGCCACATTTTTATTGCTCTGAACACTGCTTAATATCATTTCGCCCTCATAGGTTTTGAAAATATTGCCTTTGCGTGAAAACTTCTGTAATAAACCTGCCCGGTAACCATCACTATAAGTGAAGAAAAAATCCCAGTATATATAAGCTCCGATAATCAAGATAAAGAAAGTCAGGGTAATATAAAGGTATTTCCTGAGCTTCTTTTTAAAACCACCCTTCGGTTTGACCGCGGATTCTGAATTATTGTATACTTGGTTTGAAGTTGCCATGGGGTTACTTTTTTACAAAGATAGCAATAAAATGTCAAATCGAAACAGCACATTAGCGTTAAATTAAGGACTGAATATTTACCGGCCGAACTGCACCTTATTTCCTGTCGCATTGAAATGATAATTACATTTGCACCGTAAAATGAATCACTCAGAATGATACTATTTGAAGAAGCGCTGGATATTATTACCAAATCGGCCATTCCTCTTCCGACAGAAAAAATAAGGCTGGAAGATAGTTTGGGAAGGGTGTTAAGTGCGGATGTGTTTTCGGATATTGATATGCCGCCCTTTGACAAATCAGCTGTCGATGGCTATGCCTGCCGGAGGGATGACCTTGAAAAAGAACTGACTGTACTAGAAACTATACCTGCAGGCAAAGTACCTGCAAAATATATAAATGAAGGAGAATGCTCAAAACTTATGACCGGAGGAATGCTCCCTAAAGGGGCTGATACGGTTATAATGGTTGAAGATGTTGAAGTTACTGGAACAGATACAATCCGGTTTGTAGCTTCGAGAACGGCTCCCAACTATTGCACAACAGCTGAAGATATTACCAAAGGAGAAAAAGTGCTGGATAAAGGTACTTTGATAAGGCCACAGGAAATTGCCATTCTGGCATCAGTTGGTTGTGCCAATCCTGAAGTTTACATGCAACCACGAATCGGAATCATATCAACCGGAGATGAACTAGTTGAGCCTGCTGAAACCCCTGCCCTATCGCAGATACGCAACAGCAATGCATACCAGTTGCAGGCTCAGGCCAGGCGAGTTGATTGCAAAGCCACCTATTTCGGAATTGCAATCGATACCGAGGAAGCAACCCTTCAAATCATACAACAAACCGCTTCCGAAAGTGATATCGTTATTTTAACCGGCGGAATTTCAGCCGGCGATTTCGATTTTGTTCCTGCTGTAATTCTACAAGCCGGTTTTGATATCAAATTCCGTAGCCTGGCTGTACAACCGGGCAAACCGGTTATATTCGCTACCCGAGGGAACCAATACCTTGTTGCATTACCGGGAAATCCTGTATCATCCTTCGTTCAGTTTGAATTGCTGGTTAAACATTTAATACGGTTGATATCCGGAAACAAAACTCCCGTTATAAGACTCAAAGTGCCTATGGGAGTCGATTATACCAGGAAAAAATCAGAGAGAAAAACCTTTTTCCCTGTATATCTTTCTGCTGAAGGAACAGCAATGCCTGTTGAGTATCACGGCTCTGCACATATACATTCATACATCCATGCTCAAGGTATTGCTACTATCGAGATTGGAAAAAACCAAATCAATAAAGGAACTTTAGTAGATGTTCGACTCATATAACCGGCGTATAAATTACCTCCGCATTTCGGTTACTGACCGCTGTAACCTGCGATGCACTTATTGCATGCCTGCCGAAGGAATTCCGCTGATGCAGCATAGCGATATTCTTTCGTTTGAGGAAATTATGGAAGTAGTGGATGCTGCTCTTGCATTGGGAGTTGACAAGATACGGATTACCGGTGGTGAGCCATTAGTGCGTAAAGGAATTGTAACCCTGGTGAAAATGATTGCTTCAAAACCAGCAATTAAGGATCTGGGGATGACAAGCAACGGGCAATTACTTGAACAATTTGCTTTGCCTTTAAAAGAAGCCGGACTTCATCGCATCAATGTCAGCCTCGACACTTTGAATCCCGAGAAATACAAACTAATCACGCGTGGGGGTGACATTAATAATGTTTTCAAAGGTATTGAAGCGGCAAAGGAGGCTGGACTGTCACCTGTTAAAATTAATTGTGTAATAGCAAAATCACCTGATGAACCTGATGCAATTGAGGTTGCAGAATATGCTAAAAGAAATGGTTTACAAGTCCGCTTTATCAGGCAAATGGATCTCGAAAAAGGAGAGTTCTATATTGTCGATGGCGGTAGCGGCGGTGATTGTTCAACCTGTAACCGCCTGCGATTGACTGCAAACGGCATGATTAAACCCTGCCTTTTTAACGATATGGAATACAATATTCGCGAACATGGAGCAGCAGCATCATTAAAACTTGCACTTGGGAATAAACCTTCGTGCGGTACCGTAAATAAGCATGGGGAGTTTTACAATATTGGGGGTTAGGTCCCGATAACCATCGGGATGGGTATTGGGATATAGGGTTTAGGGACAAGGAGAGGGGTGACAAGGAGAAGGGAGATAAGGAGGGGAATAATGATTTAAGCTTAATAAAATATTATTGCTATGAACAAACTTAGTCATACTGATGATGCAGGAAAAGCCAATATGGTGGATGTCGGGCATAAACCTAATCAGTTAAGGATTGCAAAAGCCCAGGGCTTCATTAGCCTGCAGCCAGAAACCATCAGGTTGGTACAGGAAAACAATATGAAAAAAGGTGATGTTCTCACAGTTGCCCAACTTGCCGGAATACAGGCGGCTAAACTTACTTCATCCATTATTCCGCTTTGCCATACACTCATGATTACCAAAGTTGATGTGAAGCTTACTCTCGAAACCCTTGGAGTGACAGCCATCAGTGAAGTTCATTGTATTGGTCAGACCGGTGTTGAAATGGAAGCGCTAACTGCTGTCTCAGCCTCTTTGCTGACTGTATATGATATGTGTAAAGCGGTTGACAAAAACATGGAAATCAGCAATATAAAGCTTATCAGTAAAACAAAAACAGATATTTAATTCGATACTTTGAACTCCAGGAACTCCGACAACTAAATTCAATCTGCATGTATCTACTTCTTCTGGCATTGGCACCTGCAATCATTTTAATGATGTACGTGTATTTCCGCGACAAGTATGAAAAAGAACCTGTCAAACTTATTTTGAAGGGAATTTTTCTCGGAGCTATTGTTATATTTCCGGTAGGAATAGTTGAGAATTATTTAATGGGATTTGGATCGGGCCTGGCAAAAATACCGAAAGCTGCTTATGATGGCTTTATCGTAGCCGGGGCAACCGAAGAAGCATTCAAATATTTCATGGTTTTTATCCTGATCTGGCGTAACCGAAACTTTAACGAAAAATTTGATGGAATTGTCTATGCCGTTTCAGTTTCTCTCGGATTTGCGGCAATCGAAAACCTGTTTTATGTTTTTTCGAATAACTCGATGCAAGTGGGAATACTCAGGGCTTTTACTGCTGTTCCGGGTCACACTATTTTCGGAATTGTGATGGGATTCTATCTTGGCCTGGCACGTTTTAGCGAAAAGGACAGAGGCAAATGGCTTCTGAGAGCATTTATAGTACCGTTCTTGCTTCATGGTATTTATGATTTCCTGATTATGTCAGGTCATCCTGTTCTTTTACTTGCATTTATTCCTTTCCTGGTTTACATGTACCGCTTTGGATTAAAACGAATGAGAGAATTCAACGAACAGTCAATTTTTAACCCGGCAAATATTGATTTCAGCAATCAGCAGGAAGACTATCACAAACCGGAAGAATCGTAAAACAAAATCTTTTATTCAGGAATATATGCCAAATAAAATACTTCAAACCTTAAAACCCGGTGTTCCGAAACCGGTGCTTATCGCACTTGGTGCTGCACTCTGGGGATTTGCGGCATACCGTATCCTGAAAATGGGTTTTATCTTTATCGAACGACATGCCCTGCATCATTTTGTGAATTATCTTATCGGTATTGTCGGTTTTGTACCTTTCTTTCTTCTTGTGTTCCGAAAGGTGAGCCTGCAGTATATTACGCGTATTAAAAATCTGCCTCAAAGCAAGCCTTGTATGTTTGCTTTCTTTGATCTTCGCGGCTATGTATTAATGTCGTTTATGATAACCATGGGCATTCTGGTCAGCCATTGGAAGATAATTCCCGAACTCTACAAAGGGACTTTCTTTATCTCTCTCGGGCTTTCCCTGCTTGCATCATCTGTCTATTATATTGTTGAAGGTATACAGTTTGTACTTCAAAATCAAAAAAAAAAACAGAATAACCAGTAAATGGCCATCTAAGTGTCTCTAACAATCTCAAATTGCTTTAAACTCTTGTCTACAACAACTGAATGACCACCGAATGACTACCCACCCCTCTAAAACTCTATAACACTCAATCCTCAACAATTGAATGACTATTGTATAACAACCGAATAACCATTGAATGACTATATTAAACCACAAATTATAATCAAATACCAACACTTCATGCCAACTCCCATCACCGTAGTATCTGTAAATATAAGTGAGAATAAAGGCACTATAAAAGTTCCGGTTCCTGAAATTGAACTCAATCATCTTGGTGTTGCACATGATGCACATGCCGGCGACTGGCACCGCCAGGTTAGCCTGTTGGCTGACGAAAGCGTTCAAAGGTTTACCCATGCTGCCGGACGAAAGATTAATTATGGCGAATTTGCTGAAAACATTACTACCAAAGGCCTTGAACTTGTAAATACCCATCCACTCGACAGGCTTACTATTGGTGGTGTAGAACTGGAGATCACTCAAATAGGGAAAGAATGCCATGGTACTTCCTGTGCTATTTTTAAAGAAGTTGGAAATTGTGTGATGCCAAAAGAAGGGATTTTTGCAAGAGTGTTAAAGGATGGAATCGTAAAAGCAGGTGATGACGTAACTTATTCTCCCCGCGTTTTTAAAGTACTGATAATCACACTTAGCGACCGTGCCAGCCGAGGCGAATACAGTGATCGTTCGGGACCAAAAATTGAGCAGCTTTTATCAACATTCTTAGAAACTGAAGGATGGAAACATGAAATTGACCGGAAACTAATTCCGGATGATGCAGAAGATTTAAAAAACTTACTTGAAGATGCACGAAATACCCAGGTTGATATTTTAATAACCACTGGTGGAACAGGTATTGGCCCGCGCGATATTACACCCGATGTTGTTAAACCTTTGCTTGATAAGGAAATCCCCGGAATAATGGAACTGATCCGGTTTAAATATGGAAGCCTGAAACCCAATGCACTTATATCCAGAGCCATAGCCGGGGTTATGGGCAGCACATTAGTTTATACCTTACCGGGAAGTGTAAAAGCAGTTGATGAATATATGACTGAAATAACTCCTACACTCAGGCATAGTATTTATATGCTTCATAACCTGGATGCACATTGATTTTGGGAGGGAAGGAGTTAATCGTTAATGGAAAATAGAAAATGGTTGGAGAAAATATATCTTATCTGCAGGAAAACTATAATTATCAAAATACAAGTCTATTTCCAAACTAATGGAATAAAAGAGTTTACACAAAGCTACCACTATTTTCCATTAACTATTTTCCATTTTCTATTTTCTATTTTCTATTTTTTACCCCTAATCCCTAATCGTTTTAAAACGCAATACTGCAATAGTTCCCACAACAGCTCCGCCTACAGCTATATATTTAACTATGTTATTATCAATAAAATAAAATACCGACAGTAACATCATTCCCCACATCATTACAAGTGAAATGATTTTAATATGAAGGCGAATGCCTTTCCGATCGAGGAAATCGGACAAAATAGGCCCGAATACCTTATGATTGACAAGCCAGTCGTGCATCCTTTTTGAACTTCGTGCAAAGGAATATGAGGCCAGCAACAGAAAAGGTGTAGCCGGAAGCCCTGGCAATAATATACCCAATCCTGCCAGAATTACACATAGAACACCTAAAACAATGAAGAAAATACGCATGAAAGAGAATTTGTAAAACTCAGAATATCTAAAAACAAATATCCTAAACATCAGGCAAAAGCACCTTTACTTACTATAAACAAATTTTTGTCTTTTTAGGTTCAGCCAGCCTGATAATAAAAGTTACTGAAGCAGCACGCGTGCTTGCTGATGGTAGAACTACCAAACGATTATTACCTTTCCGGCTTTGTTTCCACATAAACCTGCCGGTAACAAATCCAAGTGCTGAACCTATAACTACATCCGAAGCCCAATGCTTGTTATCATACAACCTCGAAACAGCGGTGCCTGTAGCCAGGGTATATGCCAACGCAGGAACCCATATCGTACTTCTGTACTCCAAGGCATATACTGTTGCCATGCTGAAAGCAGCTGTTGAATGGCCTGAAGGAAAACTATTATACTCAATACTACTGAATGGTCCATCCCAATTGGCATGGTCGGGAATATCATCCTGGTAAGGCCGGTGCCGGTGCGTAAGCTGCTTTACTATATTTGCACTTACAGATGAAACAATCAGAGCTTTGGCTGCTGTCAATGATGTTCCTGCAAGCCGGTTATCCTTTGCCAGCCAGCCACCAAGGTACAAGCCGCCAATAATAATCGGCGCAAATCTTCCATAAGGCTCAAAAACATATTTTGACAGATTATCTGCTGTTTCGGATTGATGCGCGACAAAGTATTTTTGAATTTTCTCATCCTGGGTATAGGCGAGCACACCGGCTCCTGCCACCACTCCGAATTCAATCCATTGTTTCGTACGCCATTTTGCTGGTGAAACAACAAAACTCTTTGTATCGTACCAGTAGGACTTGAGATAGGTTTTATTCAGTTCATGATACTGGGTGGAATCGTTACCGGCAGCCTGCACAAAAAAGGCAGTCTTAAACAATATTATCAGCAGGAGCAATTTCTTCATCATATCATTCCGGCTCATCAACATAGTTTAATCTATTTGCTGCTTTCGCATCCAATAACCAGATGAGCTCTCCTTCCGAAGGATTGACCATTGAAGCGGGTAATTTATCCCATCCATACTTCTTTTCGATGATTTGCGCAACAACTTCTGCTTTCGATTCCCCGGTGACCAAAAATACTACAGTCCGGGATCGATTGATGATTTTCCCAGTTACAGTGATCCTTTTCTGGTTGGTATAAGGATTTACTGCAACCTCACAGATTTTATCGCTACTAAAAAGATGCAGGCTATCCGGAAAAATGGAAACTGTGTGCCCATCATCCCCAAGCCCGAGCATCATTAAATCATACTGGGGAATAGTATCGTTAGCAGGAACATGTTGTCTTATTATTTCCGAATAACTGACTGCCTCAGCATTAGGATCATCTTCTCCATGTATCCTGAAAATATTATTGGCAGGGATGGGTACCTTATCCAATAAACTTTCCCTGGCCATCCTGTAATTACTATCTTCACTTGCCGGGTCAACACAGCGCTCATCGCTCCAGAAAATCAGAACCTTCTGCCAGTCAATCTTCGTTTTGAAATGCAAAGTCAAGTATTCGAATACTTTACGTGGAGTTGATCCACCAGATAAAGCAATTGAATAAAAATCTCCTGAATTCTTTTGTTGGATTTCGTTCGCAATCTTCTGTCCAAAGAAATGCGCCAGGTCCTCAACTTTATTAAATACTTTGATTATATTGTTCATTTCTAAAGCTCGCAATAAATTCCGTCGTCCGAAAGGTTTTTACAGGGATAACGCCAGGTAATTTCTTTATCTTCGATCAGGTCATCAACTTTTTCGGGACCCCAGCTGCCAGCCGGGTATCCATAAAGAGGAATATCTTTGTCATTTTTCCATGCTTCAAGAACCGGAGTCAGGAATTTCCATGCTTCGATAACTTCTTCGGTGCGAGCAAATAAAGTAGAATCTCCTTTGATAGAATCAAAAAGAAGACGTTCGTAAGCTGAAGGAATCCTTTGATTTGAAAGGTCGGAATAATGAAAATCCATATTCACTGTCTGAACTTCAAATCCGGCTCCAGGTATTTTCATACCGAATTTCAATAAAATACCTTCATCAGGCTGGATCCGAATTACGAGCTGATTTGCTGTGCTGTGACCTTCATCCCCTGAAAATAAAAAATGAGGAGTGGCTTTAAAATGTATTACTACCTCTGTTACGCGTGTAGGCAGTCGCTTTCCTGTGCGGATGTAAAACGGAACACCACCCCACCGCCAGTTGTCGATATAGAATTTTAAAGCAGCAAAGGTTTCAGTCATCGATTGGGGATCTACTGCTTCTTCCTCACGATAACCAGGAATTGCTTCATTTTTAATATGTGATGCCAGGTATTGGCCACGGATGGCCTGCGATTTTACATCTTCTTTCCGGATAGGGCGCAAAGATTGAAATACTTTTAATATTTCGTTTCGTATGGCCGTTGGCTCTAGCGAAGAAGGTGATTCCATGGCGGTAAAGGCAGCAACCTGTAGCAGGTGATTCTGAACCATATCACGCAAAGCACCGGAGGTTTCGTAATAACCGCCACGTTTCTCAACACCTAAACTTTCAGCTGAGGTGATTTCGACATGATGTACATAATTACGATTCCACAAGGGTTCAAAAATACCATTCGAAAACCGTGTAACTAAAAGATTCTGAACAGTTTCCTTACCCAGGTAATGGTCAATTCTGAACAATTGTTCTTCAGCCCAGTGCTCCAGTAACTGATCCTTTAGCTTTGTAGCCGATTCAAGGTCATAACCAAAAGGCTTTTCAATAATCAGCCGTTTCCATCCATCATCCTGTTTATTTAAACCCACAGAAGCCAGGTGAGATGGAATTATTCCGTATAAACTTGGCGGAGTTGATAAGTAGAATATTGTATTCCCACAAATATCACAACCAGGCCTTAGTATTTCCAATCGATTTTTAATCGAAAGATACGAGGACGCATCGTCAAATTGAATTGACTGATAATATATTTTAGAAATAAAATCACTGATTTTCCTTATATTATCTATTTCTTTAAATTCATTGATTGCTGAGTTCATAGTCAACCTGAATTCATCATCGGTAAACTCAGATCGGGAAACCCCCAACAGGACAAACTTGTCAGGCAACAAATCCTGGATAAATAATGAATATAAGGCAGGAACCAGTTTTCTTTTTGTCAGGTCGCCGGAAGCTCCGAATATAACATAGATAAGACTATCGTTCTCCTTCATTTTTAAATATTCTGTAATTATTTAAAGTAATAAGGTTTGAGGGCATGAGGCCTTCATAGGACAATTACTGTCGGATACTTCAGTAAAAGTAGTATAATTAACGGCTGCAATACTGTACATGGGGGTAAAAGCATGATTATACACTACTTTAAGAAGTAAAAGATCAGGAATCCTAACTTCCAATCTTCACGGAGGGAATCATTTATTAGCCTCACCTGAAGCTTTTGAAAGTATGTAAAGTAATCTGGTAAATTCCTGCAATTGCTAATCCTGAACCTTGGGCTTATGGCCATTAATCAATAGGCTCATTGAATCAGGCAACAAAAGTGTTGCTTTTCGATTAAGATAGCTTTGATTTAAAACCGCTGAGTAAGATTCACATAAATCCTATCGTAATTTCTCCCTGTTTCGAATGTCCCTTCATAATTCAGTGAAAATGAAAGTTTTTTCATGATGCGCCAGGTCAAATCCATCTCGGCCATATTCTGGATTAAAGGAGTTTCGCTATTCACAAACTTATAATCCACATACCTGTATCCTATTCCACCAGATAATATCCCTGGCACAATATCACGTGAAAGTCCTAGGCTATAAATATTTCCGTTGATATAGCTTGTCTTCATTAGAGTTGCCGAAAGGGTAACGGATGCATTAATCCAGGGTAAATTACTATAAGTCATATAAGTGTACAAATTCTTTGAGGGGATGGGGTCCGTTTTACTGAAACGATAACCCGCATTTGCGCCAAACGACAATTTTTTGCCGGGGCGGTAGTTCACCTGGAACATGTATCCCTGCATGGTTGAGGCTGCCAGAAGCTGATCAACAATACTTTTATAAGTTTCGTAATAAATAATATTTTGCCTGTTACTGTATGAAATTGAGAGTGACAACTGCTTGATCACTCTGTATCGCAACGAAACATATAAGTTCGACAAGCTTGGCGTATTATCCTGGCTGTATGTTGTATCCACGGTACTGATATTTCTGACCTGGTTGTATAAGTCAAATTCAACAGACCCGAAAAAGTAGAGGTTGGTAAGTAGTGAATTGGAATGTTGCAAATATGCAAATCTGCGGTCAATATTGCCATTGTTCATTTGTTCAATAAAAGCCATGGAAGTCTGTGTATTCCCACCCTTTTTGTTCGAGTGGTCGTGCCCGATATATGCGCCGTATTGCAAAAGCTGAGCATTGAAACTATAATCCATATAATCGGGTCGTGTACCAGCAAAAATACCGGCTCTGAATGATTTCAATTTAGCATCGTATTGAATTCCGTCAATTGCTCCAACGCTGGAAAGCATTGGATTAACTTTTCTTCCGGCAGAAACTGAATTACTTTTGTTGAAAGCATAGCTAAGTGAAAGGCTGTAAATCTTTAATCCATTATAAATATTATTTTTCACTTCACTCCATTCGTTGATTTTATGTGTAAAGGAGATATACGTTTCACCAGATAATTTAGAGCCTCCGATATTCTGGGCATTCAGTGAAAAATTATAACGCATCCGCTGCGAAAAATCCGACATATTCGAAAAATTAGAATATGCTGAAACTGAAATACGTCCACTTATACTTTGCTTCAACTCTTTAGGCAGTCCTTTATTAACTGTTCCGGTATCAGCAACCTGCACAGGCTGAACTATTGGGATAACAAGAACTTCGGGTTTTTTCTTTGGTGGAATTATTTTAGGTCGGGTTACAATATTATCCGCTAGCGACAGTTTTTTTGCGGTTATAGAAGAACATACACACGAAATAGATGAAATATCTTTTACAATCATTACAGGGAGCATCTTTGAATTCTGTAAAATAAACAGAGTATCTCCCGCTGAAATATTTTCGGTGGACTGGAATTTAACATATATATTCTGCGTTGTTATATAGGATATTGTACCTTCTTTTGCGTCGCCTAAGGTTTGACCTTTGAGGTTCAAACCTAATAAAAGTAAGAGCAATACATGAAATACATGTTTCTTGAAGATACCTTTTTTGTAGCTATACATACTGTTTCTTATCATTTTTAATTTGTTCTGCCTTGCGGATGACAACTATAACATGCTGAGCTTGCTGAGCTATACCCGTTAATCCCTTGATGTTTGCTGTTCATTGATGATACCGGGTGACATGACGATGTTGTACAAGTAAAAACAGCATAGTTTGTGGAATTTGTATGGCAATCAGCACAGGTATTCCATCTCCCGTTATGCTTACCTGAATAAATCGGGAAATATTGTGAATCATGATTCCAATTAGCAGGTTTCCATGCTGTTTGTGTGTGACAATCTGCACAGGTAGTAGGGAACTGTGCCGAAGCATGATTCGGATTAGTCGTCTGGTTGTAATTGGTCGTATGACAGCCAGCGCAGGTATTAGGCGTAGTAGTATAATTGCCATTGTGACATGATACACAAGTTTTCGAAACATGGGCCCCGGCCAGCACATAATAATTGTTGTGCGTCGGGAAGGTAGCAGGTTGCCATCCGGGATTTGTTGTATGACATATGGCACAATCAGTTGATATTCCAATTGTCTTGTGATTTGGATTTGTTGACTGATCATAGTTTTTCTGATGACATCCAACACACGTATTGGGGGTATTGGCATACCCATTTACATGACACAATTCACAATTGGTTGAAACAGTTGAGTGTGCTCCGGTGAGAGGATAAACAGTACTATGGTTAAATGAAGCCGGAATCCACGCGGTCTGCGAATGACAAGTAGCACATGTTGTTGGAAATTGCGATGTAGCATGATTTGGATTTGTGGTCTGATTAAAATCTGCCGTGTGACAACTTGCACAAGTATTTGGTACGATTGTGTAATTGCCATTGTGACAGGTTGCGCACTCATTAGTTATTGACAGGTGAGCTCCCTGAAGTTTTGAATGGTTGGCCGGATAGGATGCAGGTTTCCAGCCAGGAATGGTTGTGTGACAAGTTGCGCATTCATTAGAAATACCTGAAGCACCATGGTTAGGATTGGTAGTCAGGGTATAATTATTGGTATGACAACTGGCACATGCATTAGAGGTACCTGCAAACCCGTTGGTATGACAACTGGCACATTCAACTGATGCATGTCCGTTAGTTAACGGAAACCCGGCTGCAGCATGGTCGTAACCTTTTCCTTTTGAGCCGGTAGGATGACATCCGTAGCAGGCGACACTATTGTATGCATATCCGCTGACTCCATTATGACTATTGTCAACTTCATTTTTATTACTATGTTCGTGACAATTAATGCAAGTGAACTGTGCATAATTAGCCGGATTGGTATGGCAATCGGCACAGCTATTCCATTCGCCTTTATGCGTCCCTGAATAGATTGGGAATGAACCGGCGTCATGATCTGCATAAGAAGCTGGTTTCCAGCCTGGGGCCAATGTATGACATACTTCACAGGTTGTAGGGAAATTGAGTGCTTTATGATTCGGATTTGCAGCAGAATTATAATCAGCTAAATGGCATGAAGCACATTCCGAAGGTATTTTTGAGTAGCTGCCTGAGGTATGGCATTTGCTACAATCATTAAGGGCATGACCTCCCGTAAGAGGGAAGAAATTATGATTTATGCCAGCACCCACCCAGGTAAATGAATTCATATTATGGCACTCTGTACAATTTGTTGAGTAATTACCCTGTACATGGTTTGGTTTGGTGGTAGCCATATAATTTTCTTTGTGACAATCATAACATTCAATTCCTAATGGATCAAAACGAAGCAAAGAGGCTGTCGGCGAAGCAGAACCAGTTGATAAAAGGTTTTTATGGCAATCTTTACAATCTGCCGTAGTATGAGGGCCTATCAAAGGAAAACGGCTTTGCTGATGCAAGCGGGTGATGTTGGTTACCATCCATGAATTGGGAGTATGGCATCTTGCACATTCATTTCCTACGGTTTGTTCGTGAATGTCGGTGTGGCACGAGTTGCATTCTGATTGTGTCCTGGCAAATTCAAGTGAAGTATGACAGTCTTTGCAATTAACAACCAGATGCTGACCTACCAATGGAAACTTTGTAGTTTTATGATCAAAAGTGATTGTTTTTAAATCAACTTTCCAGCCACTGGTTTTATGGCAATCGTCACAACTGGTTTTGAAACTATCACCATGAGGCGATTTTTGTGCTAACAGGCTTACCGAAAGCACCATTAAAAATATTACAGATGACAGTCTTCGCATTTGAGTTTGTTTGTTTTGTACAGTACAAAAGTTGACCCTTGTTCAGTTACTTCATTGTGGCATTTGGAACATGCAACATTCAGGTGTTTTCCATCCAGCACAAATCTGGTTTTGCTGTGATCGAATTTTGAGGCAGGTCTAAACGAATCAGGATTATGACATAATTTACAATCCGTAATTCCATCGTTTTCAAATTGTTTGAAATGAACATCTTTATGACAGCTCACGCAATTAGTAGCTAAGCCAGCAAATTTCTGGTTGGCGTGTCCTGTCTTTTCTTTATTAAAATGGCAATCGCGGCATGTCTGCCTGGAGTGAGCTCCTTCGAGTTCAAACTGTGTTTTTTTGTGATCAAATTTAACATCATTCCATTTGCTCACATTATGGCAGGATCCACAGTTTGCTTCAGGGTAATACTTATCACTAATAAAAGTATTATGTATGTTGACGTGGCAATCCTTGCAGCTTTGCCCGATCTCTTTGAATTTCCATTTTTCCTCTTTTTTGTGACATGCAAAACATGGTGTGGCAACATGAGCGCCTTTTAACGGGAATACACCGGCATTGTGCTGTTCAATAGTATATGAAAATTCAGTAAATCCTTTCACATTGTGACATGTCGAACAATCGGGAGAAACTCCGTTTTTAGCAAACTGTTTGTTGTGGTAATCCTTATGGCAATCTGTACAACGTTTGAAATTTAAGGGGGTGGTAAATTTTATCTTATGGCATGATTTACAAGCTATATTCTGGTGTTTCCCTTCCAGTTTAAAATCTGTTTTGTTATGATCGAAATTCTTCACACCTCCCACTGCCGTAAATGATTCATTGTTGTGGCAATCGGCACAATTCTGTCCGAATTTGTTCTCATGGGGATCTTTATGAC
Organism: uncultured Bacteroidales bacterium; assembly: GCA_963802185.1. Taxonomy (GTDB): domain Bacteria; phylum Bacteroidota; class Bacteroidia; order Bacteroidales; family UBA4417; genus UBA4417. Next base: position 115,142 of record CAWDHU010000024.1, on the reverse strand, counting down.
AATTGCTGCAGCTACTCGATTTAACACCTTTGAACTCCTGGAATTTAACCCCGTTTTGGACAGAAGTTTTATGACATTCAGCGCAGGCAACTTGTTCATGTTTACCGGTAAGCTTAAACTTTGCTTTGTTGTGATCGAACTTTGATGCGGGAATAAACTTTTCATCGTTATGGCAATTGGCACAATTCGGTGAAAGCGTTTTTTGATGATAATCAGTGTGACAGGTTAAACATTCTGTTTTTAATCCCAGGTAAGTGAACTTTTTTGCTTTTATTTTTTTATCTGTGATAAATGTAGCTTTATGACAATCTTCACATTTATTTCTGCTGTGTGCCCCGGTTAGTTTGTATCCCGAAAGGTTATGGTTAAATTTATCTTTATCAAACCTTACTATCTTAAAAGTCAATCCATGATGGTCGTTATGGCAGGTTGCGCATTGTTTCCCTTTCACCTCGTTGGAAACATGATATCCCTTATTCTGGTCGATCCGTACTTTTAACTCAGTGTGGCAGGCCAAACATTTTGCACTCGATACTTTTTCGCCTAACTCGTGGCATTTTGTGCAATTGGATAATCCTTCCAGATGCGAATGGACATTGGCTAATTCACCTGGCGAAATTTGAGAATAAGCAGGCAAGCCGAAAACAACAGCAAACACCAAAGCAGTTAGAATATGGCCAACATTAATTTTCATTGTTATTTATTTTCCAATTAATTTTCATGTTTTAAAATAGCTTCGCCAAACTTTTTAGTTATTTCAACACCTGCTTTTTGCAGAAACTGTATTGGGAGTTCACCTCCTGCAAAAATGTACACAAGGTCATTTTCAATATACAACTTCTCCCCTTCTCTGCCGGTGGTAAGAACGACTGAATCCTTGTTAATACTAACCGGATTTGTATTAAAAAGCACTTTCACCCTACCCGAAATTATGGCATCTTTTATCTTTTCATTGTTCTTTGGCTTGATCCTGTTAAAAGCATCGTTTCGGTACGAAAGGGTAACATTGTTCTGATCAGCCAGCAGTAAAGCCGATTCAATAGCAGAGTCGCCCCCACCAATTACCATTATATTTTTATTGCTTATATCTTCAGGTTCCAGAAGCCGGTATGCTACTTTTTCCTGTATTTCGCCTTCTACTCCTAGTTTTCGCGGAGTTCCCCGGCGACCAATAGCCAATAATACAGTTTTAGCTGTAATAGACTCACCTTTGAGTGTTATAATATTGAAGTGATCATTTTCAGGAGTGATTGATTCCACCTTAGTGTTTTCCTGAATTGTAATGTTATTCTTCTGGAGTGCAGCATTCCACAGATCAAGAAGTGCAGATTTGCTTGTTTCGAATAATTTCACTTTACCGTAAAGTGGCAGATCCATATCAGAGGTCATTACAATTTTTTGACGGGGAAAAGTAAAAACTGTTCCACCGAGTGAATCCTGTTCAAGTATCAGGAAATTTAAATTATGCTTTTTGGCTGTAAGCGCTGCCGAAATGCCTGCAGGGCCTGCTCCAACTATTACGAGATCGAACGAAGCCTGATGGTTCTTTCGAAGTGATTTTACAATATTTTCAACAGCTTGCTTTCCCTGCTCAACGGCATTCTTAATTAATCCCATCCCTCCTAATTCTCCGGCAATAAAGATCCCATCAACATTGGTTTCGAAATTCTGGTTTACATGTGGTAATTCAACTCCTCGTTTTTCAGTACCAATCACTAATGTAATGGCCATAGTCGGGCACGCATGAAAACAAGCACCATGTCCGATGCACCTGGATGCATTAATAGTTACTGCTTTGCCATCTTTTATTCCGATAATATCTTTTTCAGGACATGCTGCAATACAAGCTCCGGTCCGAATACAACTATTTTCATCAATAACCGGATGCAGCGAAACCGGTTCGTACATTCCATCACGCTTTGCAATCACAATTTTCTCTTCAACCATTCTGGATTCCCTTCTTTGTTTGCGCAAATAGATGAATACAACAATGAGGCATAAGATTAATACGAGGGAATAAATGACAATATTTTCGAGGAGTGTTTCATTCATAACTAAAAGATCCATCTGTAACCAAAAACTATTGTAACTGCGACATGGATAACCATAATAACCAGCATAACAAGGGCAAAAGGTAAATGTGCCACATGCCAGTATTTAAACATATTCTGCATCAGTGTAAGGCGTTCAATCCTACGATTAAGCGAAATTTCATTTTTTACCAGGTCTAAAACCATTACCCGATGCACTTTGGGAAGATTATTCTTTTTCAATACTGCCTTCACTGTTCTGAGTGATTTCCGGTCATCCAGGTATTTTTTTACAGTGCGTGAAAGGAAATTACTTTGATGTAACTCAACTTTTACTTTAATGGATTCAACAATTACCCTGTGACTTTCTTCATCCAGTTGAACTGAATTAATTAATGTATCTCCTATATCTCCTTTCAAACCTCTTACTTCGCTCAAACTTAATTCCCGTCCTTCGATTGTCCGGGGAATTTGAATATAGATAAACCTTCCTATGACCCCACTAAGAAATACCGCAACCATACTCCAGAAGCTGATTGCTACTATACCACCAAATTTAAATGAGGTATGAAACAACACCAGAACAGGCCCCAACGTACACAAAAAAATATGAAACTCGAGCCAGTGCTTAAGTATGCCGATGCGTGAGAAAATTCTATATCTTTTCCTTGCCATATATAGGGAAACTCCCAGTATCATAAAAAGTGAGCCTAATATCCCCATTCCATGTCCCCATAAGCCACTTGGTTTAAGGGTAGAATGACCAGGATAAAAAAATCTCTCCTCAATACTTATTTTATAGTATGCATACCCCTTATTGATAATTATAACCAAAGCAAGCACCACTATTAATGACAAGACAGAAAGGTAAATCCGATGAGCAGTTTTATTCATAGTATTTAAAGCTTTACAGTTCAGCAGTAAGCTGTAATAAGTTTTTGGGGAGTGAATCAAAGTTAATATAAAGGCATCATTCTTTTGCTAATCCTTGTTATTTGGAAACATTCTAAATTTTATAATTATTCTCCCTACGCAATCATATTCAGGTAAACAAATACCTATTTACTGCTTTCAATGTATCGTACAACTAATTAGCAGATAATAGTCTCATTTTCTAACAGTCTGAAATTGAATGGGTAAGGCTTTGCACAATTCCAATGTTCGTGCATATTAGATTAATAAACGAATTTAGCTTTTGTAATATTGTTAAAATTGAATTTGTATTCTTCAAATAGACTAAAATCAGGTTATTTTTCCACAAAAATGCAATTAATTATTTGTTATACTGTAAAGATAATTTACAGTCTGGCAGCAAAAAAATGTATTACTTTGGCTTCATTCACAAATACAATGTTGCATAAATTAAAAAGAGCTACAATTTAGTTAAGAAACTGTAGCCCATTAAATATTTTATTCGGTCTTACCTCTCTCCCAAAGTAATAGGGATAACTTTTGCTTTTCCTTCTCTCAAAATACCTAATTCAACCTTATCGCCAGGTTGGAACTTTTTCAATGCATTGGAATAGTCCATTAAATTTTTCAAAACTTCACTGTTTAGAGAAGTAATTATATCTCCTGCCAGCAAGCCAGCTTTTTCGCCGGTTGAGCCTTCAATAACAGACCCAATTTTCACGCCTTCCCCAGTATAGGAAAAATCAGGAATTGAACCGGTTGAAGCTTTTCGGCTGGTTTTGGGTGTCTCCGCGGTGGCTGTGTTGGCTGTCTGCATCTTACCTGTAAATTCAAAAGGTGTGTCGCGGTCGCCAAGGTATTCTACTACTTCTTTGGCAACTGCAGCAACTTTTACCAACCCTTTGCCATCAATTTTATCATATGTATCCGAAGGCTTGTGGTAATTTTCGGTGGCACCGGTAAACAATTGAACAGCAGGTATTCCTTTTTCGATAAAAGCTACCTGGTCGCTGGCGTCCAGCTCCTGCTGAACTACCTCACTTTTTACACCCGTAGTGTAATCAGTTCCCATAAAAACGAACTTCCATTCTTTGGCTGAATTACCGTTAAGCACCAACAGGTTTTTATCAAATAAACTCCCATCAGTGTCAAGGTTAACGTTGGCTATGATGTTTCCCTGGAAATATTTTCCGGCCTGGCTTACAAAATAACGGGAACCAATTAAACCGGCTTCTTCTCCAGTAAAAGCAACAAAAATTATAGTTCTTTTTGGCTGAACAGTTTTGGCCATCGATTTAGCCAATTCCAGCAGAATGGAAACCCCGCTTGCATTGTCATCAGCTCCATGATGGATCTTCCCTTCATCGCCTTTGTGTGCATCAGGCCATCCCAATCCAAGGTGATCGTAATGAGCAGAAATAATAACAGGAGAATCTTTCAGTTTTGTGTCAGTACCCGGAATAATGGCCACTACATTTTTCATTTGTAGATCGCCTTTGCCTGGGAAATTCTGAGAAAATTGCTGGAAAAACGAGTTCCCCATTGGCTCCAGACCGTATTCCTTAAATTTGCCGGCAATATAATCTGCAGCAGATTCAAGTTCAGCTGTTCCCAGGCCGCGGCCTTTCAATTCATCAGATGCCAGGTACTTAATATGATCCATCATTCGTTGCTGCGAAAAAATCGGGGCCATCGTCGCCAAAGGCTCTCTTTTCTGAATCATATTTATGTTTTGCGCACTGCTTGCAAGAATTTTTATCAAGGGTGAATTCAGTACAGGCCATTCCCCTTTGGCTACATTCACAGGTTCGTCACCTTCAAATCCAAGGTAGCTGTATTTACCGTAGTGTGGCAATTTTCGAATAAGGCCTTCGATGGCCGCTTTGTTGTTGATGGCTATAAAAGCCAGGTTATATTCAGCGTTTTGTTCGTTGTAAACAGTTAATACAAAACTATGGTTTTCTTTTACGGTTGCAGTATTTTGAAAAACAACTGAATCGCCAAGCAGTGATGAGTGAGAGCTGGAAATAGCTGCATTTATTTTATCAGCAAACTTATTTTCAAAACCAATGATCCAGCTGGTTTTATTGTTTGGCAGGCTGGATAATTCGTTGTCATATACTATTTCAAACTTATCATTGTCAGCTGCTTTCCACTGGTCGACAAAATCTTTGTACAATTGTTTCATATTTTCATTAGCCTTCGAAGGCAAAACAACCAGGTTTTCTTTGCTTGCCAGAACTTTCGACCATGTTGGTGGTACTTCCATAGGATCCAGAATCCTGAATACATCGTACTGTGGATCAACTGCCAGTTTCAATGGCTCGTTATTAACATCAAACTCAAAATCCTGCTTGCTGTCTTTCATATTCACAATAAAAGTTTCGAGACCTTTCTGAGTTGCTATAACAATTGGAACATCCACAGCAAAGGCATCCCCCTTTTGTTTTTGTTCTAGAGTAAGCAAAACATGGAATTTATCGTTGACTTTAGTAACTTTCACTTCATTAATGGCAATCTCCGGGGCACCGGTGCGGGTAAGCCATTGGTTAAAAAACGGTTTTAAATCGGAGCCGGTAACCGTTTCGAACGAAACCCGGATGTCGTCGAACGAAGCAGCTTTAAATCTGAAGTTTTTATTGAAGAGGGCAAATCCTTTCTTAAAATCCTCATCACCTACTTTTCGTCTGAGCATGTGCCACATCATAAGCGATTTTCCATAACCAATGGCTTCGCTGGCTGCATCGTGACGGGAACTGAATTTATTCAGCGGGAAATCGTTGGTTTCGTCTACTACATTAGTAAACTTTTGCAGTGTTGAGCGTCGGTAATCTTCACCCTGACCCCGTTGTTCACTTATTAAATGATCGGCTTCGTAAGCTGTTATGCCTTCACACCAGTTGCCCTTGCTAAAATCGATATAAACGCTGTTCCCCCACCAATTGTGCAGCAATTCATGAGGATAAGAGGAATACAAAATAAATGGGAAACGAATGATTTTTTCACCTAAAAGAGTGAACGAGGGCATGCCATAGCCGGTTTCCCAAAAATTTTCGACCAGGGCAAATTTTGTGTATGGGTAAGGCCCCGTCAGCTTTTGGTACATATCCATATATTGCTCGGTCAAATCCAGGTATTTAGTAGCAAGTGCTTCGTCGGGCGTGCGTAAAAATGCCATAGCATCAATTCCACTATTCATCTTGTGCGAATACTCTTTGAAACGGGCGCCAATCAGAAAAACTTCCTCTTGTGGTGTATTACAACTCCAGGTATCAACAAGCTGATCACCAATTACTTTTTCAGCAGTCCGTTCGCCTTGTGAAACGGATTTCCAACCCGAAGGCAATGAAGTTGTTAATTTGAAAGTAATCAGTTTTTCATCAAAGGAAGGAACCCAATAGGTGGAACCAGCAAGATATATCCCTGAATCGCTGATAATCCCTGGCGATTCGCTAAAACCCCTTGCATAGTCTTCCTCGCTTTGCGAAAAAGTGAAATCAATATTCCCTTCGTATCGAACAACAAAATACTTCGACCCTTTCTTCAGATTCACTTTCCATTTATTCAGTTTTATTGCGTTGCTATCAACACTATTATTATCCCTGTCCATGCCCACATCTTTTGCATTTTCTCCGGAAACCAGTTTCTCAACTTTTGCATTTTTTGAAAACGAAGTGGGTGAAAGTGAGGCGTTAAGGCTGAATTCTGTTTCACCAGCCTGCAGGTTAAAAATTGAATCAGTTACAACAATATGGGAAGTTGAAGGTACAATTTGAACTGACAGAATATGCTGAATGGCATTATTATTTTGCGTAAAACCAAATAAAGCGGTCAGTAAAAACAAACTTGCTGCGAGGTATTTTTTCATCTTGAAAAGTAAATTAAAAATCAGTAATTATCTGCAAATGTAGGTTATCCTCATAAACATGCAAAGCATGTAAATTGAATTTGCGCTCATTCAAATAAAGAATTAAAAGAAGAATTACTGAAATATATGGTATGATGATGCCAGGCTAAAGGAGTATATAGGCTGTAAGGGGCATGTGGTAAAGCCAAAAACTGCATTGAAGGTAAAGAAGAAAAGAAATATTACGACTGGTTCTTCTGCACCAAGAAAATTGATAAGGATACCGTATTGCATATTATCCTGAGGAAATAATCATCTTTAAATAATGATAGCTTAGGCTACAATTAAAGGTCAGGCACAATTGAAAAATTTATGGAGCTCAAACTCCGGATTTTCATCAGTGCTTGGCCTTAATATATAATTATGTATCGTTCATCTGCAAAATTAACCGAACATCATATGAAGATCAATTGTTATCAGTATGCTGCTTATATAAGGATACAATGAATTTCAACGGAGCACTTTTATATTACAGTTTCCCGGATCAGCTACATACTAATTTTTGTTAAAAAACGATATCAGAACATAAGTCCCAAATCCAAAAAGTCTAATTTCGCACTCGTTAAAAATAAAAATTGTTAAAAAGTATTTGCTGATTAAACCTATTGGTTTTTCGGTTGTCTTACTTGAACTTAAATTTTGTTATGAAAACGTATAATTTTATCTACTTACTACTTTGTTTTACTCTTTTATTCAGCCTACATACGGCAAATGCCCAATCAACAGGGCCAAAACCCGGCAACGGCGGAGTCAGTCCTAAAGAAGGTTTTGGCGTGATTACCGGAGAGCTACATGATTCTAACACCAACAACCAGGTTGAATACGGCAGTGTTGTGCTGTTTCGCACTGCCGACAGCAGTATGGTTACCGGAGCTCTTACCGATGCAAAAGGGAAATTCCAGATTGAAAAAATTAAGCCTGGCAAATATTATATACGTGTCCAGTTTATTGGCTATGAGAATAAGATAATCCCTAACGTGAATATTTCAACTCAAACTGCTGACATAAAGTTGGGCGACATTTCAATTCAACCAAGTTCCTCTGCTCTTTCAGGAGTGGAGATCACATCGCAGAGGGCCCTGATAAGTAATAACCTGGATAAAAAAATCATTACCGTAGACAAAAATATGGCAATTGGTGGAGGAACGGCAGTTGATGTAATGGAGAATGTTCCCTCGGTAGCGGTAGATGCAGATGGGAATGTCAGCTTACGTGGAAATCCAAACATCACGCTGCTTATTGATGGTAAACCCTCAAGCCAGACAGGGATTTCAACGAGCGACGTATTAAACCAGATTCCTGCCAATGCAATTGAAAGTGTGGAAGTAATAACCAACCCTTCGGTACGATACGATCCTGACGGAACCACAGGTATTATAAATATCGTGTTGAAAAAGAAAGCAATACAAGGCTTTAATGGAATAATATCAGCAAATGCAGGTACCGGCGACAAATATACAGGATCCTTCAATCTGAATTACCGTAAGGATAAATTCAACGTTTTTGTTGGAGGCAATGCCAGGATGTACCATATGATCACCTCCGGCGAAAGCACCAGAACATCAACTTACAGCGATGCTACCGAAATCCTGAAACAATCAACATCCGGTTCTATGGACCGGAATATGTACAGTTTAAACGGTGGGTTTGATTATTATCTTGACACACGTAATTCACTATCTTTCAATGCAAATTACCGTAACATGGCATTTAATTCCGAAGGTAACACTTTGAACAGCAATTATAGTGGGTCCGACTCACTTCTGCGCTATTTTGAAAGAATGAATCAAAGTGACCGAAAGGTAATTGCACATGATTATACACTTTCTTATAAACATTTATTCCCACAGAAAGGCAGGGAGTACACCAACGATATTATTTACAGTGCAAACGAAATGAATTTTGGAACCAATATTAACCAACAGGACTATCTTTCCCAAGGTTCTGAACCAATAGGCGCTCCTCTTCTTCAACAAAACACAGCATTGAACAATAACAAGGATTTAACGATTCAGGGAAATTATATCTATCCTATGAAAGACGATGGACGTATTGAAGCTGGATACAAGGCTGCTTTACGTGATATGACCATGCGTTACGAATACAGCTATTTTAATGATACAACTGGTTGGGTAAGCCAGGAAGATCTGAGAAATCAATACGATTATACCGATCAACTGTATGCTATTTATGGGATATATGGTAATTCACTGGGAAAATTCAAGTACCAGGTAGGATTACGTTTCGAACAGGTATTTACCGTTTCGAAGGTACTTCAAACCAATACTGACTATAATAGTTCATATTCAGAATTTTACCCGTCACTTCACACTCAATACGGACTGGGGAAAGAACGCGAATTACAGTTCAGCTACAGCAGGCGCGTTCAAAGGCCATCTCCCCGGGAATTAAATCCTTATGTAGATTATTCTGATTCGTTGAATATAGAAACAGGTAATCCTGCATTGAAACCTGAATTTGCCACTTCCCTCGAATTAGGTGTACAGAAATACTGGAAAACAAGTTCCCTGACAACTAGTGTTTTTTATAACCGCACCAAAGATGTTGTTGAGGATATCAGCCAGCTTCAGGATAATGGCGTAACGCTCACTATGCCCATGAATATTAATACAAGCACCAAATACGGCATGGAAATTATAGGTTCAGTCAGCCCACAGAAATGGTTAAAGGTAAATGCAAATGCTTCGGCGTACCGTGATATTATGAGCGCTTTGCCAGAATATAATATTGAAGGCTCCGAACTTTTTTCATGGACTGCGCGCCTTAATTTATCGTTTTTCCCATGGAAGGATGGCTCGTTCCAGCTGATCGGAACTTACAACTCCCCAACCCGAAACATACAGGAATATCATAAGGAACAGTATTATGGTGATGCCTCTTTCAGGCAGGATTTATTAAAGAATAAACTATCCTTAAGCCTTCGTTTGACAGATATTTTCAACACCAGGACTTTTTATGAAACCACATCCGGCAACGGCTTCACTACCGAAAGTGTACGCTACCGTGAATCAAGGGTTTTATATGTCGGATTGCAGTTTAAACTCAACAATTACAATAAGAAAATGCCAAAAGATTCAGGAAGTGGAGATAATATGGAACAGGATGGATTTCAATAGAGAGGGTTGAGTGGTAAGAGTGGGATAGCTTTCTAGTGGTCATTCAATTGTGGAAGGATGAGTGTTTGGAGCTTTGAGTTCATTGAGTTGTCATTCGGTTGTCATTCAATTGTTAAGGAATGAGCTTTGGGGTTTTTAAGTCCTTCAAGTGGTCTTTCAGTTGTTGATATTTGAGTTGTTTAGCCTTTTTGAAAGATTAGTAGTTATTCAATGCTAATCGGCAATATTGCACCATATCTTCACTTTGAACTTTGAACTTTGACTTTTGATTTTTGAACTTTGACATTCTTTTTTGGTCATTGACCTCACACCTAAATCCCTTTCCTAAAAAGGAGAAGGGACTTGCAGACGAGCATAAAAAAGCATTTCAATCGCCTTTTGATTATTAGTTCTTGAAATTTGGAATTTGGGACTTACTTCTGATTTTCCGGAACCCCTTACATGCTCGTTTCAATCATGCCTGTCAATGCCTATATCCTGCATCGAAACAGGATCCTCCACAGGTTCGAGATGAGTAAAAACCGTAACAGGTGAATCAAAAAGATCTCGTATATTTTTCTCAATTTTTTCAACTATATCATGACCTTCCTGAATAGTCAACTGCCCAGGCATCAATACATGAAGAGATATGAACTTTCGCTGACCTGCCTGCCTGGTCATAAGTGAATGATATTCAAGAGCCTGTCCTTTAAATTGATCCAGAGATTTAATGATTATTGAGATTTCAGCTTCAGGTAAACTGGAATCAAGCAATCCCAATGCTGACCGCCGCATAAGCTGGTATCCGGTCCAGACAATATTTAGAGCCACGCCAATTGCAACCACCCCATCAAGAACCAGCCAACCGGTAAATTTTACAATACCAATACCGATAATAACTCCTGCAGATGTATAAACATCTGTCATCAAATGTTTCCCATCGGCCTCAAGTGTAATAGAATTATTCTTTCGCCCATTTTTGATCAGAATCAATCCTACAGACAGATTAATCAGTGATGCTCCTAAAGAAATCAAAAGTCCGATCCCAATATTTTCAAGTGGTTGTGGGTGAATAATCCGTGGAATAGCCGACCAGATAATACTGAATGCCGCAAGAATAATTAATCCGCCCTCGATGGCACTGGAAAAATATTCCGCCTTATGATGACCAAAGGCGTGCTCTTCATCGGCAGGTTTTTCTGCCAGGGTGATCATAAAAAGGGCTACAACGGCAGCAAGAAGATTAACGCCCGACTCGAGGGCATCGGAAAACAAACCAACTGAGCCAGTAAGAAAATATGCAAAAAGCTTAAGTGAGATAGTCGCTACGGCAGCAGCAATGGATAGGTAAATGAATTTTTTAAGGGATTTGGGTTGCATGTCAATAGTACAAATTAGATTTTTGTATTGAAAATTTCAGGTCATTCTCCCTGGTTTTCTTTCGCTTTACCCACGCCATACCATTGAAGGATAACATGAATGCAAATATAAGGATTAGTGCGACTAGGCCACTTTAAAAAAGTATCTCATAAAAAATATTTGATCGCCACAAATCCCCCGATCAATACAACGGTAAAACCCATGGCCAACAAATTGAAATATTTTTCGATGAAACTTTTGATTGTAGGACCAAATTTCCAGATCAGGAAAGCCACCAGCAAGAATCTTGCTCCACGGCTGATCACAGAAGCAATAAAAAACTTGATGATATTAATATCAAATGCGCCGGAGGTTACAGTAAAAACCTTGTAAGGAATTGGTGTAAATCCTGCTGTAAATATGACCCAGAAATCCCATTCGACAAACATTGCTTTGATGCTGTTGAATAAACTGATGGAAAATCCCGGAACATTATTGAAAAAGAAATTGGCAAAGCCTGTAAATTCTCCGCCGGCAGTTATCCACGCAAAGTGCCCTAAAGCATACCCTGCAAATGCTCCTGATACTGAACCTATCGTACAGTTTAGCGCAAAACGGAAGGCTTTGCCGGAGTTTCCCAATGCCAACGCAATAAGTAAAACATCGGCAGGTATCGGGAAAAATACCGATTCAGCAAATGCCAGAATAAACAGGGCTGCCGGCCCGTAAGGTGTTTCGGCCCATTTCAGAACCCAATTGTACATTCGTTTCAACCAATTCATATTTTTTTTCTAAAAAATTTTTATTACAAGTAAAACAATCGCAATACATGCAGAAGCAATGATTGAGAAAGGCTTCAGATTTAATTCAAACAGTTTTTTGACTTTCGGACCCAGCTTAACAATTAATAGTGCCAGCAGGTAATACCTCATTCCCTGTCCGATGAGAATAGCAATACAATAGATAAATAAATTGATACCAAATACCCCGGAAAGAATTGAAAATATATTGAAAGGCACCGGCATGAAGGATACCACAAATAAAATCCAGAATCCCCATTTTTCGAACTGAAGATAGATTGAATTATATATCTCTACAGTAAATCCAGGAACAACAGTAAACATATATTGCGCAAAACCCGAAAACTCACCTGCCGCGTTAAGCCAGGTGAAATATCCTGCCGTGTAACCTGCCAATGAACCAAAAAAGACCCCCAACGTCCCGAATAATGCATACTTATATGCCTTCGTTATATTCAGTAAGGTTAATGTAAGGAAGAACAATGGAGTTGGTAAAGGCAAAAAGGATGCATCGGCAAAAGCACATATAAATAATGCCCATGCACCCCATTTGGTGTTAGCCCAATGCATTCCCCAAAGCCGTATTGATTTTAACCAGTTCTGCATGCACTATTTCAGGTTAAATTGCATGAATTACCTTGTCCTGAAAAGATTTTGCCTGTTTCCGGTAAATTGCAAAAAGGTCTTCTTCATCATCTCCTTGCTTTATGCCACTTATTAAAAGGACTAAAAGTCTGGGGATTTCGTTTTCGGAAAATCCTGATTTTACAGCAAAGCTGCTCGCTATCCGCATTTCATTTTTATCGATTACGCCATCAGCCAGGGTCATTTTTACAATTCCATAAAGCTGTTCGAAACGCTGCGCTAATTCGTAAGGAGGAATGTAATCCGACTTATTTGTTGTAAGGATCAGGGTATCAATCTCAGGATCGGTATATCCAAGCTTCTTCCCTAACTGATGAAGCAAATTCATTTCGGAATCGGTAATTACATCATCAGCCTTTGCAACACGCACTACATGAATAAAATATTCAATATTTTGCTTTCTAAGCGAGTGATTTGAAAAATCATTGGTTTTCATTTTTTGAGTTTTAGTATTAGTTTGTAAAAAGCGGACTATCAGATTACAAAATCAGGATAATCAATCACGGATGAGAAAGTATATTTCACTTTATTACCCTTTTAAGAGCTTGTCCAGTAAACCTATGATATATTCCTGTAAACCTTTAAGGTCCAACTGAGTAATGAAAGTAAAAATCTTACCCAGCAATGGCAAAAGTGTTATTACCAGGAAAATGACTATTGCCAGGATAACTATTGCGGCGATTATCATAAGCACTTTCAACTTTTTATTCTCCCTGATTTTAGCAAGAACTTTCATTAAGTCGAAATGCCTGTCCTGTCCCGGGTAATAATGTCGTGAATCATGCGATTGTCTGTGATCGTTATGATCGCCGTGGTAACTCTGTTTTCCGTAACTGCTATGATGGTTACGGCTATTTTCGAAAAAATCTTCAAATCCCATTTTATATTTTTTTAGTTGATTTACAAACGATTAACAGTCACCATTCGAATCAAATGGCTGTGAATACACAATTTCTTTACTCCTGGGCTAAATACCCGGGAGGAGTTTGTGAAACAATAAGGAATTTTCTGTTAAATCTTTGGCGGTTGCCAGATGGAAGCGGAGAAATCCGGAACTAAAAATAGATGTTGTAAAATTGGCATCGGTCCGGCTGGCTCTTCCGCAAAACTGAATTTGTATTTATGTGGAATCTGATCGTGGCTACCGGAATCATTATCTTTTATAATATTATTCCCGGACTTGGTATGCTCTCCCGAGAACTCAATGGTATATGTATGAATACCGGAATCTGAATACGCATCCACCCCAAGGCAGATAAAAACAGCCACTAAAAAGAAAAGCCTGAAATACGTTTTTCGAAATATTTTCATACCATGGCAAAAGTAATACTATCCCTTGCAGGGAATAGGATTTGTTTGTTAAATAAATATAATATACTGATTCCTATATTTCCCTACCAATAGAATTCAGGCATTTTTATTTCTGCGAAGTCTTACAGTTTTGTATATTTCGAACCAGGTAATTGTAAGCAAACCAGTTGCTAAACATATCAAAGTATTAACAATTCCTATTTTTTCAAACTGGAACAGTGAAAGGCAGAATGGGATATTCATAATAAGGATCATAAAAAGAGTTGCACCTGCTACAATCCATCCTGCAGCTTTATTCCGTATTGTCAGTACTTCGAAGATGCTTCGTGTCCACGAACGGTTCGACATAATTACAGAAATATTGGCAACGATGAGGGTAATAAAAGACATGGCTCGTATCTGCCCTTCAGTATACCCGGAATAATAACTGTATAAATATATTCCCATCACAAAAACCAGGATTCCAACCCCTTGCATACAACTGATGAATATTTTTTTAAAGTTGAAGAACGGTTCATTGATATCCCTGGGTGGCCGATCCATGACATTTTTCTCCTCTTTCTCGGCTTCAAAGATCATCGAACAGGCGGGATCAATAATGAGTTCGAGGAATACAATGTGAACAGGCCAAAGGATAAGCGGTAAGTCAATCAGCAGGATAGGTATTAAAGACAGACCGGCAATGGGGACATGAATAGCAAAGATATATCCAAGTGCTTTTTGAAGGTTATCAAAAATGCGGCGACCCATTGCATTCCCGGCAACTATTGATGAAAAATTATCATCCATCAGAACCAGAGAGGCAGCTTCCCGTGCTACATCTGTACCTTTTTCGCCCATAGCAATTCCGATATGAGCAGCCTTCAAAGCAGGGGCATCATTAATGCCATCGCCTGTCATGGCAACGATCTCACCATTTTTTTTCAGGGCATTAACCAATAAAAGTTTCTGCTCAGGAATTACCCTTGCAAAAACATTTATAGTCCTGATTTTTAAGCAGAGTTCTTCTTCTGACATTGACTTCAGTTCTGCACCTGTGATGCATGTTTCCGGATTGTTAAGTCCTATTTCTTTTGCAATATTCATGGCTGTTAAAGGATAATCACCAGTGATCATAATCACCCTGATTCCTGCACGATAACATTCAGTAACTGCACTGCTGACTTCAGGACGAATGGGGTCAGAAAGCCCGATCAACCCAAGGAACTCAAAATCAAAATCATGTTGATTATCTGGTAGTACATCCATTACAATTTGCAAACTGGCAACGCCTAATACCCGTAATCCGTCGCGGGCCATACCTTCGATGGCGGAAGCATGCTTTTGACGAACATCAGCCGGCAAGTGACAGAGTTCGAAAATAACTTCGGGAGCTCCTTTGGCAGCAATGGTCCTAATTCCGGTATCACGTTCTGAGAAAACGCGCGACATGGCCAGGAGTTCCTTTGAAAGCGGATACTCCCTGACCAATTCCCAATCGTGCCCGGCATGTTCGGTCCCTTTAAGGTATTTATCACCAAGTTTAGTTATTGCCTTCTCCATGGGGTCAAAAGGATTAACCTGGCTGGCCAGAATGCCATACTCTACAACATTGTGAAAAGTCTCAGGCAACTCATTTTCTGTGTTTAATTTTAAAAAACCCGTCCCGTTATAAAGCTGCTGTACGGTCATTTTATTTAGGGTAAGCGTACCGGTCTTGTCAGTACATAAAACCGTTGTTGATCCGAGGGTTTCAATGGCTGAAGGTTTTCGGGTGAGAATACGTTTCTTGGACATCCGCCATGCCCCAAGAGCCAGGAAAATGGTAAGTACAACCGGGAATTCCTCAGGAAGCATAGCCATTGCTAAAGTAATGCCGGCAAGAAAGCCTTTCAGCAAATCGCCACGTGTTAAAGTATAAACAGCTATAACAATCAAGCATAATAGAAATCCTGTAATTGCCAGGCGCTTTACAAGGAGTCCTATTTCTTTTTTCAGCTTTGTAGGTTCTTCCACAATATCGCCGATTGCTTTACCAATCTTCCCGATTTCAGTTTTAAGACCTGTGGCTGTAACTTTTGCTATTCCTGATCCCTGAACGATCATTGATCCGGAATAGATAAATGGCAGGTCGTCGCCTCCTGGTTCAACTTTAGTGTTCTTACCATCCCAATCCTGTTTTCGTACCGGGACCGGTTCGCCTGTAAGTAATGATTCATCAGCAAGAAGGCTAACCGATGACAAAACAGTTGCATCTGCAGGAACGCGGTCACCTTCCTGAAGAACAAGAATATCACCAGTTACTACTTCTCTGCCTGCAATGCGTTTTTCAATCCCATCCCTGACAACCAATGCCCTAGGACTAGCCAGGTCCCTTAGTGCATCCAGGGCTTTCTCCGTTTTCTTTTCCTGGTAGAACTCAATTCCCATGATAACGAACACAAAACCGAGCAACATCAATCCCTCCTGAATATCACCCAGAATCATATACAGAGTTCCACAGGCTACCAGCAGCAGGAACATAGGTTCCTTTACAACTCCTAAAGCAATAGTGATAAAGTTCCTCGATTTCGAAGATGGCAATTCATTGTATCCATCTGTAATCAGTTTTTTTTCAACTTCTTCGGTACTAAGTCCGGACAATTTCCGGGGATCAAAATCTATTTTCATTTTATATACTTATTTAACTAAGAGAGACTGTATAAATATCTGGTTTAGAATGAACTTTGATAAAATTATTGAATCTTCTTTCATGCGGAGTGAAGTCGAAGCCCACTAAAATCATCTAATAATGCTCAAAGCAGAGTTGAACGAATGCATTTCGACTTCGCTCAATGTGACAGTTGTTCAAGGTTATAACATTGAAGTTGTTATAGTAAATTTATTGCTTTTCCTGATTGGGTTTCTAGTTTTATTCGTTCCGTTTTCGTTGTTAAAAATCAGTCTACATAATTATATGTTTAACTACCAGTATTCCGGCTATGAGCATCGGAATGGCCAGAATGATTCCTGTAATCGTAAGCACGACTTTTAGTCTGAGTAATTTACGCAGTTTATTGCATAGCAATTTTTCAGTTACGTAATTCGGGTTGCGTGAAAATGACACACAATAATTTTCACTGCGTCCGTAATGATAGCCCAAACTATCATTACGGTTTTTAATCCTATTGGCGGTTAAAGAATCAAGACTCATGGAAGTAAATTTTAGGACTGAATTTAAAAATGTGTTTTTATAATAAAAATATTCCTTGTCAGAATATCCCGACTTTCAACCCGGCAGTACAGGTAAATCCTTTGAAATCCTTTTCTGTAAGATTACTGAATGTTACATCGCTTATAAAACGATAACCTGCACCTATATCAAGCTTCAGGTATTTCCACAGGTTAATCTCTATAGCTGCGCCTGGCTCCAGGTAGGCGAACGAGGCGTCATTCGCGGGAATATCGCCGGATTCATAGGCATCTTTCAGATCGAACTCAGTATGGCCGATTCCGGCTTCAAGCTGAAGGTTCATATGCACAACTTTTTCAGGAAACAGAATGTATTCGCCTTTAATTCCAGTAAATCGCTGATCGAGGTAAAGCCTGGTATCTGTTTCGCCAACCGGAGTATTTTCGGTTGCAATGAACCTGTAATTTATACCTAAGGAAATTTTATTGTTTAATATAATTCCGGCACCTATACCGGGTAGCACGGCAGTTGATCCGGCAATTTCACCAACCTGGCACGAAGGGATCACGAAATAACCGACATGTGGTTTAACGGTTCCGAATAGTGTCCTTGTTTCTTCCGCTTTTTGTGCTGCAGCATTTAATGCTGCAGCACAAAACAGGATAATAGATATCGTTCTCATATTGATCAGATTAAAGTTGGTTTAAATCTTTTCGAAGGTTAAGTAGTCTTTATCCTCTTTTCCACCACACTCATCCTCTAAACGAATTTTTGACGGCGTATTTTCAATAATATGCCAACAATCATCGTCTATCTCACAAAATGGAATTACTGTGCCGAATTGAAGGTAAAATTCACTTTGATTTATACTGGTTCCTGTATTCCAGCTACCAATTATCGTTATTGAATTATTGACTGCTGTAAACACACCAAGGGAATCAAATGTAATTGTGTAGCCGGAAAAATGGTACGTTTCGTCTTCGCCACAGTCGATATATTGAGAAACTCTCCAGGTCCCCTGCTGCACTATTTTTGAAGTTTCTGCATTAGAAGGAACAAGTGAATTGTCTTCTTTTTGGCAGGAAGATAAAACGAACAATAAGAAAGTTCCTGCTATGAATATTTTTTTGGCTTGTTTCATTAGTTAGAGTTTTTTTTATGTGAACTAAATGAAAATTAATGGTTCGTGTTTGGTTCAACCAGGCATGATGCCAGCAAAATCCGAAAACTAACAAATTCCCTTCAGAGTGAAGCCATGAAAAACATGACGTATAACATACTGAAAATCTCGTTAGAGACTGTATAATGCCGACATCCTGCCGGAAGTCAGTGTTGAACTGTATTGCTGATGTCACCTTTAACAAATGCATTCGCACTCATGGCATTTGGGACATTCGTCGTGGTCGCATGCGGATATTGTTAATGCAAACAGCACAACCACTATAAAAATATACGCCTTTTTCATAAGACCTAATTTTAAACTATTAAAGAAAAGAAAGGGGATGACTAAAAAATGCACAGATTTATGCATTCATTGCAATAAAACAGAATACCTTATTTGGGAGGTTGCCAAAGGAATGGCGGAATTCCTGGTATAGCATTTAAACTTATAATACGGGAAAGAAAATTCTTAATTGGAATCAGTATAGAAATTGAGCTGGTTTTTGTAAAATGATCCTCCTGGCAATTATCTCCATTATGATTGGAGGAATCAATTACATGCTCAGTATTAGTCAAAAGCTGTAAGGTTGAAATTGTCATTGGAGTCTGACCTATAAAGAGTACAGACAAAAACACAGCATACAATATGATGACTATTTTTTTCATTTCGATACAAAAGTAATAACTTTTCAGAGCAGTAGTATGACTTTTCAAAAAAAATAACATTTACTAATAACCTGAATAAGAAGAACCTTTTTACATCAGCCCTTTATGGCTCAGAAATAAAATCAAGCTTCAAACAATATTTAAGCGAATCTTAAGAATTTTGTTATCTATTTTTAAACATACTTACCGGAACTTTGCTGAAAAAAATTAAAACCTATGATTTCAGCAACACATTTACACGCCATGGTTATTCATTTTCCGATTGCCCTTCTCATGGCAGGGTTTCTTTCGGAAATAATTGCGCTCTTCAGCAAGAAAGAGTTTTTCAGCAATGCAGCTTTTTACTTGTTATTGCTTGGAGCAATGGGCGCTTCAGTCGCCTATATCAGTGGCAGTTATGCCGGCGAAGGCATTGAAGAAGGCCCATTGAAAGCGCCCATGGAACTTCACGAACAGGCAGCAACCATTACGCTTTGGCTTTCAATTATAACGGCTTTATTCAGAGTTGTGATTTTCTATTTCAAATACAACCGTGCCTGGACTAAGTGGGTGGGTGTTGTATTATTTGTTGCTTTGGCCGGAGCCGTTACCCGGACAGGCTACCTTGGTGGTCAGTTAGTTTACAAACATGGTGCCGGCGTGGAATTAGGTCTTCCCGATTTCTCAAATACTTCAGAAGAAGAATAATTACAATCTGTATCTTTGATGAATATTAGCTTTTAAGTTAAAATGAGAATACTTATTGTAGAAGATGAAACATCAATTGCCAACTTCGTTCGCGATGGATTGGAGGAAGAAGGTTTTTCGGTTGACATGGCTGACAACGGCAAAAAAGGCCTTCAACTGGCACTTGATAATATTTCCGAATACGATGTTATTCTACTCGACTGGATGTTGCCCGGACTTAACGGGATCGAAATGTGCCGTACTATCAGGAAAGAGAATAAATCGGTCCCGATCATATTCCTGACTGCAAAAGATACGGTGGATGATGCGGTTTTTGGCCTCGAAAGCGGTGCTAACGATTATATCCGCAAACCCTTTTCTTTCGAAGAATTACTGGCTCGGATCCGGGTGCTGATGCGGAAAAATGAAACAGAACTGCTCGTTTTTTCAGCCGGTGCCATTGAACTTAACATTGATAAACATACCGTTACTAAAGAAGGAAAACCGGTAGAACTCACACAAAAGGAATTTTCGCTGCTCGAATACTTTTTGCGAAACAAAGGGAAAGTTTGCAGGCGGACACGTATTATCGAAAAAGTATGGGATCTGCATTTTGATTACGACAGCTCAGTAATTGATGTGTATATCAATGCACTGCGCAAAAAACTTGATGAACCAGGCAAAACTTCCATAATTACCACCATAAGAGGAATCGGGTATAAAATTGAATCGGACGAATGACTTTAAAATTTAAAAACCGCATAGCTCTGTTTAATACACTTGCCGTCGCAATTACTACTGCGATGGTTTTTGTTGTTATCTATTTTGTGGTGAATATAACGGCCTACAATCATTTAGATGATGATATTTTAACAGAGAAGGAAGAA
The DNA here is from genome assembly GCA_963802185.1 of uncultured Bacteroidales bacterium. Classification (GTDB taxonomy): domain Bacteria; phylum Bacteroidota; class Bacteroidia; order Bacteroidales; family UBA4417; genus UBA4417. The sequence goes on along the minus strand of CAWDHU010000024.1, from coordinate 94,531 downwards.
GTAAGCAGCAGTCTTTTCTGGAAAAACGATTCAATAATCATCAATAAAATGCCCGAATGGGACGAAGCAGAACATAAAAATGTTGAAGTAAGCCCTACCTTTCTGCAAATTGTTGACTTAAATGGTAAAGTTATCTTTCATTCAGCTAATTTATTGAAGGATACATTTCCCTATAATCCCGATAACAAGAAGGATTTTTTTCATACTGGAGTTATCAATGGGCAAAAGATCCGGCTTGGTCAATTCCCAATACTGAATGACTCAGGGAAAATCATAGGCCAGCTTACTATTGCTGTTTCGCAGGAAGAATCATTTATAATATTGAATAATTTAATTTGGGTTTTACTCATTTCATTTCCACTCATGCTGCTGGTTCAGTTTATTGCTTCGTCACTGGCGGCATCAAAAGCTATTAAACCTGTTCATCAACTCATCCAAACTACATCTGGAATTAGTCATTCGAATCTTGGTACACGGTTAGATCTACCTGAACATAAGGATGAACTTTTTGAACTTACCCTGACTATAAATGAACTTTTTGCCCGTATTGAAACCAGTTTAAAGCAACAGAAACAATTTACAAGCGATGCATCGCACGAAATAAGGACACCACTTTCCGCTATTCGGGGAACACTGGAAGTGTTAATCCGCAAGCATCGTGATCCAAAACTGTATGAGGAGAAAATCACAAGCGTAATTGCCCAGGTCGACCGTCTCGATGCATTACTCGACCAGTTGCTGCAACTTGCCAGGATCGAATCGGAGGCAAAGAATGTGAGAAAAGACAAAGTTTACTTATCACTGTTATTATCGGCATTGAATGAAAGGTGGGCAGAAGCTGCAGATCTTTGCAAAATAAGTATCCATCTGCAAATTGCTGACCAGGTTAACGTAACAGGTGACAAACTTTTCCTTGAACTGATACTTGATAACCTTGTAAGCAATGCCATTAAATATGGAAATGAAAATGGCAATGTTTTTATTTCGTGGGATAATTTAACAAGAACACTGTTTGTAAAAGACGATGGGCAGGGCATTTCTGATACAGATCTCCCGTATATTTTTGACCGCTTCTATCGTGTTGATGAATCCAGGAGTTCCGAAGTTAAAGGAAACGGGCTCGGGCTTTCAATTGTAAAGGAATTAGCCGGTATTCAGCAAATTGTTCTTACTGTCGATAGCCAGCCTGGCAAAGGAAGTACATTCAGATTGCAATTTCCATACTAATCTTAAGCTATTTTTAAGATTCGCTAAAGGATTATTAAATTTAACATGGTGCACCTTTGCATCGTTAAATCAAACATAAAAACCTTTAAAAAATCTGATAAAATGAAAAAGACATCATTCCTTTTAGTACTAGCAGTTACAGCTTCCACAATCCTATTTCAATCATGCGGAGGAAACTCGAAATCAAAAGCCGATTTACAAAACCCAACTTCACAGTCAACTGATTCAGCATCTGTTGCAACCAAAGAAAGCGGAGAAGATAACGAATCGGACGACAAATCAGCCGCAAAAACCGGCACCAAAGATCTTGCAGCATTAAACTTTGAAAACATGCAGGCTGCCTTCAAAGGCGAAACAACAGCAAGTGCAAAGTATGCAGCGTACAGCAAAAAAGCCGAAGCTGAAGGTTTCCACGAAATTGCACTTCTTTTCAAAGCAGCGTCCACTTCCGAGAAAATTCATGCCAACAACCACAAGGCAGTTTTGGAAGATGGCGGCCAGAAGGTTCCTGAAATCAAACCTGAATTTACAGTAAAAACAACAAAAGAAAACCTGCAGGATGCCATTGCCGGTGAAGGTTACGAAATCAGCACCATGTATCCTGAATTTATTACCAATGCCAACTCAGCAGGAAACCAACTCTCGCTTATCAGCCTAAACTATGCTTACAAAACCGAAAAAAAGCATAAACCACTTGTACGAACAAGCACTTGCAGCACTCGAAAACAACACTGTGAAATCGTTGGCTAAGGTTTTCTATATCTGCCCGACTTGTGGTAACACCTATGATAACACTGCTCCTAAACGTTGCGGAATATCGATGACCACTTCCGAAAAGTTTATCAAAATTGATAAGCTCAGCTAAAAAAGTTTGTTTTGTTTGAATGGTTGCAGCCCCGGAGAGATCCGGGGCTTTTTTCTACCCGATAAAATAAAAAACGAACTCTTACTAAAAGGGATAGAAATTCAAAAAGGTCCCATTGATATACAACACACCGATTTATATGTAATTTTTTATATGTAATTTCGCCCCTTGTATTCCAAATGCAATAAATTTTTTTTATCACTTAACACCACCGACACAATAATAAACTCAACCTACCATAAATTTCAGTAACCAGTCTCCTAGAATTGCAGTATGATAAAACGCGTTTTCAAATTTCTTTTATCGTCGCCTATGACGATCATATTACTTACAGTGCTTGCCATAGTGTTGGGGGTAGCTACTTTTATTGAGCAGGTATACGATACCGATACCGCCATGCATATGGTTTACAAGGCAAAATGGTTCGAATTTATTTTCCTTCTGCTTATACTGAATTTGTTTGGGCATATAAAACAATACAATCTGCTGAGCCGCAAAAAATGGGCAGGACTCCTATTTCATAGTGCATTCATCATTATAATCATCGGTGCCGGTGTTACCCGCTACTTTGGTTTTGAAGGCACCATGCCTATCCGCGAAGGCGAAACATCCAATATTATTTACAGTTCCGAGCCTTACCTGAAAGTTTCAATACAGGATGCAACCAGGAAATATGAATTTGATAAACCTTTCAGCATCAGCAGCTACACTAAAAACTCATTTCACGCTGAGTTCGAAACCGAAACTAAAGGCAAAATAGAACTGGATTATAAGGCTTACCTTCCAAATGCCGTTCAGCAAATCCAGGAAAATGTACCTGATGGAAAAGATATGGTTGAGCTTATTGTTGCGAGTTCAAATGGCCAGCAAAACCTGTTCATTGAAAACGGGGAAGCTAAAACTTTAGGTATGCTCTCAGTCGGTTTCAATACAAAAAGTAACGCGAACATCGTTGAAATTAGTGAAGAAAACGGTACACTGCAATTTATTTCACCGTATGGATGTAATAGTGGCCGATATGGATATGCAAGCGGAAGATACCATTGCAAAAAACACAATCACTGAATTTGGGAACGAAAAAGTATATGTAATTAACGGTTCTGTTTTTCACCTTACAGGTTTGCTCAAGAATGCTAAAACGAATTGGGTGGCAAACACTTCGAATGAAAATGGAACAGACGTACTGTTAATGGATGTGACCTTGAACGGCAAAAAACACGAAGTCAGCATTTTCGGAGGCTCAGGGTACAGGATGAATATGCAGGACTTTACATTTGAAAACCTGCCGGTGCAGATTGGCTATGGTGAAAAAGCAATTGAGTTGCCGTTTTCAATTCAGTTGAACGATTTCATCCTCGATCGTTATGCTGGTTCCATGAGTCCATCATCCTACGCCAGCGAGGTAACCCTCATCGACAACAGGAATAACCTCCGTGAAAATCACCGCATTTTTATGAATAATGTTTTGGATTACAATAAATACAGATTTTTCCAGTCGTCCTATGACAAGGATGAAAAAGGAACCATTCTCTCAGTTAACCATGATTATTACGGAACAAAAATTACCTACCTGGGATACTTGCTTCTGATTGTGGGATTTATACTTACTTTATTTAATAAAAACTCCCGATTCTATATGCTGGCCCGGAAAATAAATGAAATTAAAAATAAAAGAAAAGCCGGTACACTAATCTCAGTTTTCCTGCTTGGATTCACGATATTATCCTTTGGCCAGCAGTCAACGCAAAAACCAGTTTCAGAGGATCATGCAGATAAATTTGGTCATCTGCTCAGCCAGACTTTTGATGGACGTTTTGAACCCGTTCATTCACTGGCGTATGATGTGATGCATAAAATTTCGAGGAAGGATGAATTCAATATCGATGGCAAAGGCAAAATGAATGCCATGCAGGTTCTGATCGATATGTTGATTGCCCCTGACTTCTGGAAACAGCAAAAAATTGTTTACGTACGCGAAAAATCGGTTCAGGATGTTATCGGAATTAACTCGAAATATGCTTCGTTTCTTGATTTCTTCGACAACAACAACGAATATAAACTTACAGAAATACGTTGAAGAGGCATTTCGAAAAAAGCAATCCGAACAAAATAGTTTCGACAAGGAAATCATCAAAGTGGATGAGCGGATGAACATTTTTGCAATGACCATAAACGGAAGTATGCTCAAAATTTTTCCGGATCAAACTTCAACTAATAACAAATGGATAAGTGTCGACGATCAGGGAGCTGCCATGCCTCTAAGCGGGTCCATCAGCATAATTAATGAAGATCTGCATCTCAGTCAGTTCAATTACAGGAATATTCTGATCGCTTATGTTACCGAAATCGCCAATGGAATTAATTCAGGTGATTTCAGCAAAGCGGATAAAATTGTGGGCTATATCAGCAGCATTCAGCGTACCTCTGCAGGACCTGAATTACTTGCTTCGGATGCAAAAATCAATACCGAAATCCTTTATAACAAATTACAGATCTTTATAGTACTCCGCAATTTTTATGCATTGCTGAGTGTGGTTCTGCTACTACTGGCTTTTATTGACAACCTGCAGGTTAAAAAAAGTAAAGCTATAACATGGAGCCTGAATATTTCGATCGGGCTTTTAGGTCTTGGCTTTCTTTACCACACCTTCGGTTTGGTGCTTCGCTGGTATCTTACAGGTCATGCTCCATGGAGTAACGGGTATGAATCGTTGTTACTGGTTGCCTGGGGCGGTTTACTTGCCGGTTTCAGTTTTGTGCGTTATTCGAAAATCACGCTTGCTGCAACGGCTTTGCTGGCCTTCTTTATGCTTATGACAGCCAGCCACAGCAGCTACGATCCGCAGCTGACAAATCTCCAGCCAGTACTTAAATCATATTGGCTTATCATACACGTTGCTACGCTTACCATCAGTTATGGTTTCCTGGGCCTGGGGTTTTTCCTCGGGTTAATGAACCTGACAATTAATTTGTTCAAAACAAACAGGAACAAAGTCCTTTTGGATCCTATAATTACCGAACTCACCTATATCAACGAAATGAACCTTACTGTAGGAATTGTACTGGCTACTATCGGAACATTTCTTGGCGGAGTCTGGGCCAATGAATCATGGGGCCGATATTGGGGATGGGATGCAAAGGAAACCTGGGCACTTGTAATTGTTATAGCCTATACATTGGTTCTTCATATCCGTTTTATACCTAAGATGAGCAGCGCGTATGCATTTAATGTTGCTTCGGTGCTCGGTTTTGGAAGTGTGATCATGACATTTGTGGGGGTAAACTATTACCTCTCGAAAGGAATGCATAGCTACGGAGCAGGCGATACTCCTGTTTTCCCGCTTTGGGCGTGGGGAATAATCCTTTCGATACTTGCCTTAATTATAGCATCGGGATTCAAACAGAATTCGCTGAATAAGAATCAAAAAGAGTGAATAATGAATAGTGAAAAGTGAATAACAAAGATTACATGAAAATCCCTATGCTGAGAGGTAGCAGGGTTTTTTGTTGAAATATGGATTACAGAACTGATACAAATGCAGACATTAAGCAATACCCGCTAAAAACAGATTACAACTTCCAAGATTTAATTAAAAACTGAAAATATTTCACTTTTTTAACCCCACATATCTATATATTCATTTATTTGTATATTTACATTCTTATTGTGATAAGTTGTTTAAAATCCTGTCAGGTTGATTAATTGATTATTAATAATTAATTACTCTGGCTGAAAAGTGTGTTATAACTTCGGGAAAATTTCAAGCCATTGGTCTGTATACCAGATATTTAATACACTTATTTTTTTTATAACAAGGTACTTTGAAAAAGTTAAAATGTCTTTTTGTGACTTGTTGAGACTGCTCTAAAGAACCACCTGGCTTTCCTATTAGAATACTATACTTGGCAAAACTAACTGGCAGCAATGAGGAGAAAAACGGCTTTTTCTAAAAGTCGGATCCGGCAAAAAACCAACACAAATTATTTCTCTGTATCAAAAAGTTCAACTCAATAAATAGTTTCCAGGAATTAGTCAGTTTAATAATCAAATGTTTTTTAAAACAAACACGTATGAAAACACATCTACTAGTTGCATTCAGTTTATCTCTGATTTTCTTTACAGGGAAATCATCTGCGCAAACCTGGGAATCCTGGGAATTGTTCGATTTATTCACTGCCAGAGTTCCTGATCCAAGCAGTATGCCGCGTTTCTTTACCGAATATGACGGAAAAATGTACTTTGCAGCCTACGATGATGATAATGGGTACGAACTATGGGTAACAGATGGAACTCAATCGGGAACACATATTTTAAAAGATATCAGGCCAGGATCATCCTATTCGAATCCTGAGCAATTTATAGTTTTCAATAACCGGTTGTACTTTAAAGCCATGGATGGTTCCCATGGTGAAGAAATATGGGTGACTGATGGTACCCCGGAAGGTACTCAGCTTTTTAAAGATATTAACCCGGGATCAGCAGATTCGAGACCTGGCGATTTTAATGTTTTAAATGGAAAGCTTTACTTTGGAGCCACCGACGGTACAAACGGTTATGAGTTATGGTCGTCTGATGGCACTCCGGAAGGAACGAGCTTATTCTATAGCTTTATAGCAGGCTCAGCAGGAGGATATAATGGCCTGGAATCTATAACAATCGGCAACAAATTGATCTTCATTGCAAAAAACGCGACTCAGGGATACGAGCCTTGGGTAACAGATGGCACAACACTGGGAACATTTCAGCTAATGGATATTTATATTGGTGGCAATCCTTCTGATCCTGCACTTTTTTATGGCGTTGGTGATACCATTGTATATTTTGTAGCAAGGTCAGCAGCTGAAGGGAAAGAACTTTATTCGACAAAAGGAACAATTGAAGATACTAAATTGCTCAAAGCCATACAACCCGGAACAACTGGTAGTTCGCCTAAGAACTTCACTGTTTTTGATGGCAGGATTTTCTTCAGGGCATATGATGATACTAACGGAACAGAATTATGGGTAACTGATGGAACCACGGCAGGGACACAACTCTTTATGGACATTGAACCTGGCAGCAACAGCAGCCATAATGGATACACAAATACTCATGAAGAAGATCTTTATGTTTTTAACGGGAAGTTGTATTTTAGTGCAAACCAGTCACCATATGGAGATGAACTCTGGGTTTCAGATGGAACAGTTTCAGGAACTTCTATGCTAAAAGAAATCAGGACAGGCTCATTTGGAAGCACCGTAACCTACTTCCAATCCTACCATAACAACCTTTATTTCAGAGCAAGTGATGGCAATCTGAGTGATGAATTATGGAGGACGGATGGAACTGCTCAAGGCACTATCAGGATGGCATGTGATTCAACTACTGGGTACCTTCCAATGAGCTCAACTTATGAGTATATCATCTTTCAGGATGCACTTTGGTTTCGAAGCAAATTTGCATTAACGGCGGGTAATGAATTGTGGAAATACAGTGATGGCTCATCAGTAGGGTTAAAACCAACAACCATTAATAAAGCAAACTTGAAACTATTTCCTAATCCTGCTCAGGATATGATCAATGTGGAAATGAATTCTATACCGGTCAACAATTCATTTACTATTATTGATTTGCATGGAAAGCAAATCATGGCTGGCAGGTTTGAAGGAAAACGCACTCCCATTGATATTTCGAGAATACCTGCAGGATTGTATTTTTTACAATCCAGTGCCGGGAATCAAAAAATTCAGATTGTAAAATAAGTGCAAAGCAAATTTGCTAATAATGTCGGTTACGCTAATGAATCAGGGAATCGGATGTTGAAAATTCTCCGCCATAATTTCACCTGAAAATGAAGTATGAATTTTTAATAGTATTGGACTTCCTGCCTGATTATTTTTCAGCCTTCCGCCTCTTTTGCCTTCTCCCAGTATACATCCATTTCTGCTAATTTCATTTTATGAAGATCTTTGCCATCGGAATTTACGGCTTTCTCCAAATGCTTAAAACGGCTGATAAACCGACGGTTGGTGCGTTCGAGGGCGGTTTCGGGATTTACATCAATAAAACGGGCATAGTTTATCAGGGCAAATAATAAATCGCCAAATTCATCTTCGGTCCTGTCCTTGTCATGACCATTATTAAGTTCGTGCTTTAATTCAGCAATCTCCTCCTCCACTTTTTCCCAAACCTGTGTTACGTTATCCCAGTCGAACCCAACACCACGAACTTTGTCCTGTATCCGGTATGCTTTTACCATTGCCGGCAACGACATAGGAACCCCTTCAAGCACAGATTCCCGTCCTTCGGTGAGTTTTATTTTTTCCCAATTATCCTTAACATCATCAGCATTGGTTACATTTACATCGCCATAAATATGCGGATGTCGACTGATCAGTTTTTCATTTATTCCTTTTAGAACATCAGCAATACCAAATGATCCGGCTTCTTCGCCAAGTTTGGCATAAAATACAATATGCAGCATCATGTCGCCAAGCTCTTTACGGATTTCGTCCAGATTTTTTTCAAGTATGGCATCCGAAAGTTCGTAAGTTTCTTCTATTGTAAGATGTCGTAGTGAGTCAAAAGTCTGTTCTTTATCCCATGGGCATTGGGCCCTGAGTTCATCCATTATCTTTAGTAGCCGCTCAAATTCTATCAGTCGTTGATCCATTGCAGGTGTTTTGAGGCAAAGGTACGGATTGTATTCAGGTAAATAGTTAATGGATAATGGTTAATAGAAAATAGTTAAACGGAGAGATTAGGGTTGGAGGATGAAGGAAGACGGAAGTAATGAGTAGTGAGTAAGGAGTATGGTATAAGGTATAAGGAGTTAGAAGACCAAGTAAGTAATCAGCTACAAGATAACCAGTAGCCGGTAGCCGGTAAAATCCATATCCATCAAATTATTAACTTCCATTTTTCAATAAAAGTTTTGCCACATGGTTGAATGAGAGTAACTTTGCTATTGCTTATGGCCTTAATTGGCCATTTTTATTGTTTGCAAAGAAATGACCCTCAATAGTTTAAAAACGGCTGTTTTACTGTTAGTTATGCTGGTACTTTTTAAGGTACAAGGTATTGCTCAGCATAAACAGTGGGGTTCAAATCTGTTAATAGAAGGGCGCGTAAACTATGGTTTTATGGTAAACCATCACCTGGAGATGAGGATTTTTAATGCGCATTTCCCTTCATTCGAAATCAACCTGGGGAAAGAAACTTACGGGCTAAAACGCTGGCAAACCATTTACGGATATCCTATTTTGGGGGTAAGTTACTGGTACTCACAATTAGGGAATTCGGAATTCCTGGGCAGTGCCAACGCTGTATTTCCCTATATAAACTATCCGATTGTCCGAAACCAGAAACAAGAGCTTAACTTTCGGGTGGGCCTTGGACTCGCTTACCTAACCAAGTGTTTCGACAGGCTGGAAAATTACAAGTATATTGCTATTGGTTCGCACGTTAATGCTGCTGTAAACCTGATGGCGGAATATCGCTGGCGCTTTAGCCCTAGAATGAACGCCGCGTTTGGAGTTGCCTTCATGCATTTTTCTAACGGATCAACCAAGACGCCTAATTATGGCATGAACACGCCTTCGGTTAACCTGGCTTTTGCCTACCGTCTAAGTAAAGAGAATACATATCTGAACAAGAAAATAAAGCCTTTGCTTCACTCTTTTGAGTTTCCTGAATCGAAATCCATTGATCTCTTGCTGGGTGTAACAGCTGCCTATAAAGATATGGGCAGTGAATACGGGAAGTCATTTATGATTTATAATTTCTCGGCAAATGTTATGAAGCAATTTTCACTTAAAAGCAGTGCAGGAGTCGGATTCGATATTACCTACGATGAATCAGATTATTACTTTGCTGACCTAAATAATGTTGCTTACGAACAAAAGAGCGAATTACTACGGTTTGGAATCTGCCCGGCTTACCAGCTTCATATGTCGAAACTTTCGTATACTTTCGGGCTTGGATTTTACTTAATGGGAAAGATGGCTCCGACGACCACATATTTTAAACTTGGACTGCAATATCAGATTACACAAGGGCTTTATGCAAACCTTATTCTTCGGACTAACTATGGAAGAGCCGATTACTTAGGTGCGGGTTTAGGATATAAGATTCTATGGACTTATAAAAAGAAGACATTATGACCCGGATACCACTAACTTTAAAATATAAAGGTAAACCACTAAAATGGCTGAAATCTTTATTTTTGGTTGTAGTTTCTTTGCTTATTGGCTCATGCCAGAAAGATCAGCTTTTTGATTTTGCTAAACGTACAGGTAAAACAGTAACTATCAGCAGACCCATCGTTGGAAAATTCACAAATATTTATTTAAACGATGATGTGAATCTTGTCATAACCCAGGACACGAATTATGATATAAAACTCGAAGGAGGGGAAAACCTGTTAGCAGGAATAGAAACTACAATTTCTGACAGCACATTAACTATACGAAACAATAATACTTTCAACTGGTTACGTTCGTACGACCAAAAAATTACTGCCTACATTTCATTGCCTCATTTACTTGCTCTGCAATATAATGCAACAAGTACCGTAAGCAACACAGATACAATTCGCGAAGATTCTTTATCAGTGGCATCCATCGGCGGATCAGGATACATTAATCTGACAATCAAAACCCATACTGTCAAACTTTCTATCACCAGGGGATCGGCAGATATGAACATAAAAGGAATAACAGGTTTGAATTTTATTTTTTTAGGTTCCTATGGCGCATTTCACTGCCTCGACTTACAATCGACTTTTCTTTATATGCGAAATGCAGGCACTAACGATTGTTATGTGAATGCAGGATATCATTTTGAATACGAGATTATGGGACTCGGAAATATCTATTACAGGGGTAATCCGCCTGAAATATCAGGTACTATCACCAGTGAAGGCAAGCTTATCAGATATGAATAGTTTTATTTGCTCCATTTATATTGTGAACGGGATAATTTTCCACATTCTTTAAATCCAGATTTCAAGTTCCAAAAAGGATCAGAGAGTATGTCATTTGTCTAATTAATGAGCAATTTTAATTGTATGTAAAGTATATCTTTGCAATCCATACTGTTAATGGTCTAAATAAAATATGACAAGTATAACAGGCAACACCTTTCCAAAATCCGGATTCAAGTCATGGACCACTTTTGTTCCATGGTTTATTTGCCTAGTAATACTTTGGGCGATTATAAACATTACATTTAAGAAAGACTATAAAACCGGTATTATTGAAGCCGACGGTAAAGGATATTATGCCTACCTGCCAGCAGTCTTTATCTACCATGACCTTAATTTTGGATTTTTTGACCAGATTGAAAAAGAAACGTATTACAACCCCAATATTTACTACGAGTATCGAAGAACCGTTAACGATAAAACCATTGATAAATATTATGTCGGAACTGCAGTTTGTCTGGCACCTTTTTTCCTGGTTGGACATGTAATAACAATAATAACAGAACTTCCGGTTGACGGATACAGCTACTATTACTCGATGATGGTGCACCTGGGGGCCTTGTTTTACTTCATGCTTGCCCTTTTAGGATTGAGGCGGTTATTGTGCACTTTTGGGATAGGTGAAACGATAATTGCTTTTTCGCTTGTTGCCATAGTATTTGGCACCAATTTGTTTTATTATGTGGTTACTGAATTTTCCATGTCGCATGTGTATTCATTTACGGCTATTACATGGCTTAGCCTGATGATCAGGAAATATTTTACTGGTCATGAAAATAAATATCTTGTTTACATTGCATTGTTATTTGGAATAATCGTCCTGATACGGCCGGTAAATTTGTTGATTCTCTTTGCCGTACCATTTTTAGCTGGTAATCCTGATCGGTTATTATCAGGGTTTAAAAATATTTTTACAAAAAAGTGGATTTTACTCTTATCACTATTCAGTTTTGTGATCCTGGTATCTGTTCAGCTCCTGATTTACAAAATCTCAACAGGCCGTTTTATTGTTTATTCCTACAAAGAAGAAGGTTTTAATTTTTTGAATCCGCAGATCTGGAATTTCCTCTTCAGCTACCGAAAGGGAATGTTTATTTATACGCCACTATTATTATTAAGCCTGGGAGGTTTAATTTATCTTTTCCGTAAAAGTCGTTTTCAATTTTATTCATTATTGGGATTTTTACTTATTCTTGTTTATGTATTTTCGTCCTGGCATATGTGGTTTTACGGAGGCAGTTTTTCACAAAGGGTAATGATTGATTTCTATGCCTTTTTTACGCTAATGCTGGCAATTGCGGTACAGGAGATTAAAAACAGCAAGTTAAAAACACTGTTTATCAGCTCAATTGTTTTATTGGTGCTGGTTTGCCAAATCCAGACATATCAATACCGCAGAATGCAGATCCACTGGTCGGATATGAATAAGGAGAAATACTGGGAGGTATTTATGAGGATTGACCAATTGTAATGCATTTTTTAAAGCACTTTTATTTATAATAAAATGATTGACGATTTACGAGGTACAATGTACGATTGAGAATAAGTAGATTATTATTGACACTGGAACATTCGTAAATCAACAATCCAAAATCGTAAATCTAAAAAACGCCAAAGCCCCGCCGAAGCAGGGCTTTGAAACAATATATATTTGAGAATAAAGTAGCTTAGTACATTCCACCCATACCGCCCATACCAGGATTTGGCATTGCTGGTTCTTTATCATCTTTAGGTTCGAAAATCACACACTCAGTGGTGAGTAACATTCCTGCAATTGAAGCTGCATTTTCCAAAGCAACACGTGCTACCTTGGTAGGATCAATTACACCTGTTGTATAAAGGTGTTCGTAAACTTCGGTACGTGCGTTGAAACCGAAATCATCCTTACCATCTTTCACTTTCTGAACAATGATTGAACCTTCTAAACCTGCATTAGCAACAATCTGGCGAAGCGGCTCCTCAAGAGCGCGTTTTACGATCTTAACACCGAGTTCTTCGTCCTGGTTGTCTGTCTTTACGTTTTCGAGCACTTTAATAGCACGAATGTAAGCAACACCACCACCGGGAATAGTTCCCTCTTCAATAGCAGCACGGGTAGCATGCAATGCATCAACGAAACGATCCTTCTTTTCTTTCATCTCAACCTCGCTGGCTGCACCAACATAAATTACTGCAACTCCGCCGCTTAATTTTGCAAGACGTTCCTGAAGTTTTTCGCGGTCGTAATCGGATGTGGTTGTTTCAATCTGGGCTTTTATCTGGCTTACGCGGCCTGCGATATCTTCCGTTGATCCTTTACCGCTTACAATAATAGTGTTATCCTTATCAATATTGATTTTTTCAGCTTGTCCGAGGTAACTTAGGTCAGCATCTTCCAAACGGTATCCCTGTTCTTCCGAAATTACTGTTCCACCGGTTAGGATGGCAATATCCTGAAGCATTTCCTTACGACGATCACCAAAGCCAGGAGCTTTTACAGCAACAATCTTGAGTGAGCCACGGATTTTATTTACAACCAAAGTTGCAAGCGCTTCACCATCAACATCTTCAGCAATAATAAGCAAAGGACGTCCGGTTTGAACCGCTTTTTCCAATACTGGAAGCAAATCCTTCATGCTGCTGATTTTCTTATCATGAATCAGGATCAATGGATTTTCGAAAACTACTTCCATTTTCTCAGCATCGGTAACAAAATAGGGTGAAATATAACCACGGTCGAATTGCATACCTTCAACAACTTTTACCGTTGTTTCAATACCCTTTGCTTCTTCAATGGTAATAACACCTTCTTTGGAAACTTTTTCCATGGCTTCAGCCAGGAGTTTACCAATAGTTTGGTCGTTGTTAGCCGAAACGGTAGCGATCTGCTGAATTTTTTCGATGCTATCGCCCACTTCAACTGATTGTTTTTTCAGATCAGCAACTACAAGTGCGACTGCTTGTTCGATACCGCGTTTCAAATCCATTGGATTTGCACCAGCGGTAACGTTTTTCAAACCCGTCGTGATAATGGATTGAGCCAGAACAGTTGCAGTTGTAGTTCCGTCACCTGCTACATCAGCAGTTTTTGAAGCAACTTCTTTTACCATCTGAGCGCCCATATTTTCAACGGGATCTTTCATTTCAACTTCCTTGGCTACAGTAACACCGTCCTTGGTAATCTGAGGTGCACCATAGGTCTTTTCAATAATCACATTACGGCCTTTAGGACCAAGTGTAACTTTAACTGCATTCGCCAAAGCATCCACACCTTTTTTCATTCGGTCGCGGGCTTCACTTTCAAATAATATTTCTTTGCCTTTCATTTCTGAAGTATTTTTATGTTAATAATTATATTACAGCCAGTATATCGCTTTCGCGCATAATCAGATAATCTTTGCCTTCGACGGTGATCTCAGTACCTGAATACTTTCCGTATAATACCTGGTCGCCAACTTTTACTGTGAGCGGCTCGTCTTTTTTACCATTTCCGATGGCTACAACTGTGCCTTTCTGTGGTTTTTCTTTTGCAGTGTCGGGGATTATAATACCACCTGCTGTTTTTTGTTCGGCTGCTGCCGGCTCAACCAATACTCGGTCGGCCAAAGGCTTTACATTTACCTGTGCCATGTTTTAAAATTAATTTTTATGTTAAACGATTAAATAAATTTACTTTGAATGACACTCTATAGTCATAATTCGTGCCAAAGTTATATATGGCAGAGGCTAAAATATTCTAAGTTGGTTATTCAACTTATTGATTTTAAATATATTGACAAACTATTGGATGTCAATTCTTACAATAAACAATCAGTTTGAGTGGACGCAAAAAAAAGAATGTCAGAATGCACGTGACATTCTGACATTCAACAAGTATTTTTTGAAAGGGGATTTTATTTCTCTTCTTTAGGAGGAGCCTGGAAATCCTGAACCGGCTGTGCATTTTCATCAATATTCTGACGAAGTTCAGTATCAGCGGCTCCTTTTTTGCCTGTACCGCGAGGGATAACCACAATTGACATCAAACTGAGTACCAATAAAGCGACTGCTAATCCCCAGGTAAATTTTTCGAGAAAATCAGCAGTTTTACGAACGCCCATATACTGGTTGGAAGATGAAAAATTTGATGCCAATCCGCCACCTTTTGAGTTTTGAACCAACACAACAAGTATCATGAGCACACATGCGATCAGGATTAAAACAGAAACAAAAATAAAAGCATTCATACTCTCTTGTTTTTTATGTATTTATATATGTGTTACTTACGTTTTTTCTCGATTTCTTTAATTCGGGCTGCAAAGTAACTACTTTTTTCGGGAATAAGCAACATGAGTTTTTCATAAATTTTTAAAGCCGAATTGTAAAGCCCTTGTTGCTCATAAATAATTGCCAGCGTTTCACTTACAATATCTTCAGGAAGGCTCGCACTTTGCCGGGCAATATCTTCGGGATTAAAGAATTCGTGTTTGGGAGCGCTGATCCTTGGTTCTTCACGAATAAACCGATCAACTAATTTATTTCGTTCAGCAACCTTAACATCAATAACTTCAGTAATTTTCAATTCTTCCACGGGCAAACCAGCATCTTTTGTCTCTGATTCAGTTATCTCAATTTCGCTTAATCGAGCAAATATGCTATCAATTAATGGATTGCGTTGATTATTCGAGACTTCAGGCTGCTGCACGGATATTAATTCCTGAGTTTCAGGTATGACTTTAACTGAAGAATCAGATGTAGCTTCTAAAATCGTAATTCCGCTCTCTTTATCAATCAAATTAGCCTCAATCTCCTGCGACTCTTCAACTTTCTCATTCTGGAGGTGAGGCATAGGAGTTTCCTTTTCTATTTCTGCCAGCAAATTGGAATCATTACCAGTTTCCTCAGTGTGGTCTGGAATAGTTATATTATCAGTATTTATAGCCAGAACCTCCGCTTGCAAATCTGAAGGCAGCTCCGATTCCTGAACACGATCAAGAGTAGAAGGACTTCCTTCAATAAGAGTTTTAAGTTTACTTCTGTCGCCGGCATATGCAGCTGCCAGGCGGAGTGCGTAAGGATACGTATCGCTTTGTGTATTAAAGAGATTCCTTGCGAGAAGCATTCGTGCAACCTGAAAATACGGATATTCTTTCACCAGCATCGAAAGCTCATCTGCTGTATGACTATCCAACAGCGAAGGATCATTTAAATACCGGTTAAAATTTTCAGGAGTCATTAAAAACTTATATTAACGTTTCACTACTTTCTATTTTCCATTTAATAATCTCTATCCCCTTACCAGTTAACAACTGCCTTATTAAATATATCCTGTGCGAGTTGTTCATTGATTATATCAATTAATGATTCTTCAACATCTGCGAGTCTTTGCTTGGAATCATAATCCTGGAAACGGGAGAAACTGGTTTCAAAATTCTGCTTTTCATCCTGCTTATTGGTAAAACGAATGTTTACAGTAATTTTCAATCTCTGCAATGCTGCCTGCTGTTCGCCGGTAATAGCAACAGGTTCAGTAGTATACCCGGTAATTTCGCCTTCAATATTCAGGTCCCCGTTTGATCCAACCAAATTAAGACTTGATTGGCTGGTAAATTTATCCCTGATTGCTTCAGTTAATTTACGGCTCAGAGTTGGTGTAACAAGTGCAGCATTATTAGGCAGATAACTTACCGAAATGGATTTAACGCTGGGTGATATACTTGCGCCTGTAAATGAATAGCTACATCCCTGTATCATCCAAGTATTAATGAGCATAAATACAAAAAGAGACATCAAAAACAGGTATCCCGGAACCCTTTTTAAACTCTGGTTCACTTTATCCTTTAATTCCATATTCCCTGATTTTGCGGTATAATGTTCTCTCTGAAATTCCCAGTTCTTTTGCAGCATTACGGCGACGACCTTCGTGCTTAGCAAGTGCACGGCTTATCAATTCCAGCTCCCGCTCCTGAAGTGAAAGCGATTCCTCCAGAATTTCTCCATGCACAAAAGGCTCGTCATCAACAGATTGATTCCTATCATGAACCAATACCCTATTTGAATCCTGCCGTTGAGGTTCATGTAATAAATGCTCCGGCGAATGAGAATCAGAGGCATTAAAATGGCTGGCTACTTCATCGTGACCAATTATTTCGCCCACTAATTTTTTAAGATCAGTGATATCGCGGCGCATATCGAAAAGCACTTTGTACAGTAATTCCCTTTCCGACATCTCATTTCCCTTATGTGCATCCTTAAACAATACCGGCAGATCGCGGCGGGTGGTTTCAGGAAGATATCGCTGCAGTGTGGCAGCAGAAAGGCTGCGATTCCGCTCAATAATCGAAATTTGTTCAGTAAAATTTTTCAGCTGCCTTATATTACCGGGCCATCTGTAATCCATTAGTATCAGCCTTGCTTCATCGTCGAGTTCCAGAACAGGCATACGGTATTTTTCGGCAAAATCAGAAGCGAACTTACGGAATAACAATATTATATCATCCTTACGCTCACGTAATGCCGGCACAGCAATTGGCACTGAATTCAACCTGTAAAACAAATCCTGCCTGAACTTGCCGTGATCAATCGCTAATTGCACCTCTACATTGGTAGCAGCTACAACACGTACATCCGTTTTCTGACTCTTTGAAGAGCCAACTTTGAAAAATTCCCCTGATTCGAGCACCCTGAGTAACCGAACCTGGGTCGATAAAGGTAATTCAGCAACTTCATCCAAAAAAATAGTACCCCCGTTTGCTACTTCAAAATATCCTTTTCGGGCTTCATGTGCACCGGTAAAAGAGCCTTTTTCGTGTCCGAAAAGCTCCGAATCAATAGTTCCTTCAGGGATAGCTCCGCAGTTCACAGCTATATATGGCCCATGTTTGCGGGCACTCAGGTGATGAATAATCTGGGGAAATATTTCTTTCCCAACCCCACTTTCACCAGTTATCAATACACTTAAATCAGTAGGTGCTACCTGCCTGGCAATATCGATAGCCCTGTCGAGCAAAGTCGAGTTGCCAATAATACCAAAACGTTGTTTTACTGAAATTATATCCATCTTTATTCCCAGCTTTTACGGCTATTAATATGCAAAGTTAACGTTATTCATCGGAAATATTTTATCTCTTTAACGATTTTTGGCAGTATTGCTGACAAAATGGCAAAATTCAAAAGCATCATAAACATCAGCTATCTTTAAAAACAGAAAACCGGAACAGAGTCCGGCTTTTCTATGCAATAATTTTTAATACTATTTTCTGATAACCGCACCAAGTTCCTTTTCAAAAACCTCGATCAGGCGTTTCATCAGTTTCTCAATATCATTATCAGTCAGTGTTTTCTGATCATCCTGCATGGTGAAACTTACAGCATACGATTTTTTTCCAGCTTCAATCTTTTCTCCTTCATACACATCGAAAAGATTTACACTTCTCAGAATACCTTTCCCATTGCGACTTGCAAGAGCTTCGATATCACTGAATTTAACCACCTTATCAAGCAGTAACGCAAGGTCGCGGCGAACTTCAGGGAAACGAGATATTTCACTGAACTTGACATTATCAGGTTTCACCTCGCGAAGTAGTGTGCTCCAATCAACCTCAGCATAAAATACTTCCTGCTTGATATCAAACTGTTTCAAAATACCGGAATTCAATCGTCCGACACTTAATAGTGGCTTCTGATTGATACTGAATGATTCGCCTTCAGCATACAAACGGATATCAGAACCAGAAGCTGTAAGTTTCTGAAGATTTATTCCTGTTTTACGAAGCGTTGCAAAGATTAGCGATTTCAGGAAATGATAATCCGTTTTGCCTGAAGGCATATACCAACTCTCGCCTTGCTGACTACCCGTTACAAATATGGCTAGTTTTTTGCGTTCGTTGTATTTTCGTGTAACATCGGTGCTTGCAGATTGTGAAGGGATATAATTATATACATTCCCGAACTCGTAAAATTTTAGATCAGCCATGCGCCGGTTCAGGTTGTATGAGATACTTTCGAGCCCACTGAAGAGCAATGTCTGACGCATCACACCAAGCTCGCTGCTCAATGGATTCAGGATTTTTACGCATTCATCAAAATTGAATACCTCCGATTTTTCGTAATAAGCAGAACTGGTCAATGAATTGGTAAGAATTTCGTTGAAGCCATTATTGCTCAGATAATCAGCCAGTTTCTGCTGAAGCTTTTCAGGATCGGGTTTGCGGCTGTACGAAAGTGATGAATGCAATGAGTCGCTCAGGTCAATATTGTTGTACCCATATATACGCAGGATCTCTTCAACCACATCAGCTTCACGGGTAACATCAACCTTGAAAGGTGGAATCGAGAGCTGCAATCCGTAAACACTCTCTGAGATAATTTCAATTGCCAGCGAAGTAAGAATATCCTTGATCATTTCTTTCGCAATCTCTTTACCAATAAGCGTGTTAATACGATTGTACGATACTTCAACTATGAAATTTTCAACAGGCACAGGATATACATCTACAATTTCGGAAGATATTGTTCCGCCTGCCAGTTCTTTCATGAGCATGGCAGCTCTTTTCAAAGCATAAATAGTAATATTAGGATCGGCACCGCGCTCAAAACGGAACGATGCATCCGTTTTTAATCCATGCAGTTTTGAAGTTTTACGAACATGTGTACCATCAAAATAAGCACTTTCGAGAAATATGGATGTGGTTTTTTCGCTGACACCAGATTTGGCTCCACCAAAAACACCGGCTATGCACATGGGTTCATCAACATTACAAATCATCAGATCGTCAGCACTAAGGCTGCGTTCCACTTCATCAAGCGTAACGAATTTTGTACCGGCGGGCATTTTCCTGACAATTACCTGATTTCCGGTTACGTATGCCGCATCAAATGCATGCAAAGGCTGGCCGGTTTCCATCAAAACAAAATTTGTAATATCCACAATGTTATTGATCGGACGCAGACCAATAGCTTTTAACCTATCCTGAAGCCAGGCTGGAGATTCCTTAACCTGCAAACCACTTATTGTAATTCCGCTATATCGCTGGACAAGCTTCAGGATTTTTAATTTTTACAGTGATTGGCAGTGAATTGTTATCCACTTTAAAATTTGCAACTGAAGGGAGCGAAAGACTTACTTTTTCGTGTTGTTTTTCACGGTTATTGATAGCAGCCACCAGGTCGCGGGCTACACCTATATGTGAAGTAGCATCAGCGCGGTTAGGAGTAATGGCAACTTCGAGAAGGGTATCTGTTTCAACACCAAAATAATCGGCTGCAGAGGATCCTATTGGAGCGTTTTCATTGAGTACCATAATTCCTTCATGCGAATCGCCCAAGCCAAGTTCGTCTTCAGCACAGATCATACCGTCACTGGGTTCGCCACGGAGTTTACCGGCTTTAATGGCAAAAGATTCATCACCTTTATAGATCATTGCCCCAATTGTTGCAACCGGCACCCGCTGCCCGGCAGCCACATTAGGCGCTCCGCAAACGATATCCAGAACTTTACCTTCGCCAACATCAACTTTGCAGCAGGTAAGTTTATCAGCATTGGGATGACGTTGTACTGACTTTACATGGCCAATCACAATTCCTTTCAATCCGCCTTTAACAGATTCATACTCTTCAATCGCTTCAACTTCGAGGCCACAATCGGTAAGTATTCGGGCAACCTCAACAGGCGCAAGGCTAACATTCACGTACTCTTTAAGCCAATTATAGGAAATTTTCATTTCATTTTCTTTATGGAGGTGCAAATTTAGGGATAATTTAGTTTTGTGAGAAGTTAATATTAAACAGTTGCCCAATAACGCTGCCGGTTCTTCATTCTTAAACTCTAATTAGTTGTTTATAAAGAAATTTTTACCTCTTTCACCAGATAATTAAACCGAATACAACACTCATTGTATCATGTATTTACAAATCTTCAGTTTTTATATATTTCAGATAAAAATTTGATTACTTTTACCACCCTTTGTAACCTTCAAAAAATCTCGTCAATTGAAAAAACTCTTCCTCTCCACAACAGCTCTTTTCTGCTTGTCAGTAATATTAATAAGCTGGGGCAACGTAGGCCATTATAAAATCAGTAATTCGTCTTCTTTATCTTTCAACCAGCAAATGCAGGATTTTCATACCTGGGTGAGTTTCCTGAGTGATCATGCTTCGGATGCGGATAGCCGTAAAGGCTCCGATCCTACCGAAGGCCCAAAACACTACATTGATGTAGATAACTATAC
Source organism: uncultured Bacteroidales bacterium (assembly GCA_963802185.1). Lineage (GTDB taxonomy): Bacteria > Bacteroidota > Bacteroidia > Bacteroidales > UBA4417 > UBA4417. Next base: position 73,289 of record CAWDHU010000024.1, on the reverse strand, counting down.
CGATTTTAAAAACAAAGGACGCATTCTGCAAACACTCGATTCAGCAAATACTTATTATGGTTCATCGACTGTGTTGGCTAACGGAATTTTGCCATGGGCTACAAAAGCTTCATTTGATTCACTCCGCAATTGTTTTCAAAGGCGCGATTTTACAAATGCTAAAAAATTTGCTGCTGATCTGGGGCATTATGTAGCTGATGGCCATATGCCATTGCATATTACTGCAAATTATGATGGAAAGTCTACAGGAAATGATGGTATACATTCACGCTATGAATCAACCATGGTAGGTGCTTATGTTTCCCAGATTGTATATACTGGTGAAAACATATCTGAAATCAGCAATGTAAACCAGTATATTTTTGATTATCTCTACACCAATTATTCCTATGTAGGTTCAGTGCTTGCGGCTGATACATACGCAAAAACATTCGGTGGCACTTCTTCAACTGCATATAAAACTGCATTATGGGATATGACTAAGAGTTTTACAATCCCTTTATTTAAAAACGCTTCACATGCTTTGGCAGAATTGATTTATACCGCATGGGTTCAAGCAGGAAGTCCTTCATTAATTAACACAGCAGCACCAGATCCTTTGGCATTGAAAATTGCAGTGTTGGATCAAAATACACCCAATCCATTTACTTCCAAATCACTTATCAACTATACGCTTAACGAAAGCACTGATGTTCTGATGCAGGTTAGAGACATAAACGGCATTGTTGTTGCCACTCTTGTTAATGATACTCTCTCCGAAGGACGTCATACTTGTGAATGGATACCTGAAAATGTTCCTGCAGGACTTTACTTCCTGGTTCTAAACACCGGGAAATTTACACAAGTAAAAAAGATGGTCTATACAGGTGGGGTTTAGGCTAAAAATGGCAATTCTGTCAAATTCCTTCAGTGAACATCTTTACTATTGATTGAGCATTGAATGAATATTATTCTTTCACAATCGTATGACAATTCACCCATCTCAAAGACTCCAAAGTTCATTCCTCAGCCATTGAATGACCACACAAACTTCTCACAACCTCCCAGCGCACCCTTTCTTCTAGCTAATCATCGCCCATTCCGATTTTTTAGTACTCAAATAATTCAGGTAACGCAGTATCCTCTGATTTTCAGCCTTCGAAAGGTGAGGGTCATCATCCAGAAGTTTCTGCGCGATATTACGAGCTGCCCTTAGCATTTGCTCATCCCGTACAATATCAGCCAATTTTAAATCTAAAATACCACTCTGCCGGGTACCTTCAAGGTCGCCAGGGCCACGCAACTTTAAATCCACATCCGAAATTTCGAATCCGTCGGTTGTTCGCACCATAGTTTCTATACGTGTACGACCATCGGCTGTCAGGTTAAATCCAGTCATCAAAACACAATGCGACTGATCGGCACCACGTCCTACCCTGCCCCTGAGTTGATGCAGCTGCGAAAGCCCGAATCTTTCTGCGTTTTCGATCACCATTACCGAAGCATTTGGAACATCAACACCTACTTCAATTACTGTTGTTGCTACCAGGATCTTGGTTTCACCATTCTTAAACCGGTTCATTTCAGTATCTTTTTCATCTGCTTTCATCCGGCCATGAACCATGCTCAATGTATATTGCGGCGCAGGAAATATCTGTTTCAAATGATCAAAACCATCCTGAAGGTTTTTCAAATCGAGCGTTTCCGATTCTTCAATAAGCGGATAAACAACATAAATCTGCCGTCCAGAAGCTATCTGTTGACGCATAAAATTATAAACCTTTTCATGTCCTGATTCATAAAAATGATAGGTCTTAATGGCTTTGCGGCCAGGCGGCAACTCATCAATAACTGAAAGATCAAGGTCGCCATAAACGGTCATGGCAAGAGTGCGTGGAATAGGAGTAGCGGTCATAACCAATACATGGGGTGGAATCTCACTTTTACTCCACATCTTTGCCCGTTGTGCAACGCCGAACCGATGTTGCTCATCAACTACCACCAGTCCCAGTTTACTGAATTTCACAGCATCTTCTATCAGTGCATGGGTGCCAATAATTATATGCAGTTCTCCTGACTGAAGCATAGGATGTATCTCCTTGCGACGTGCTTTTTTTGTACTGCCGGTTAATAAATCGACAGTAACATCCATGCCTTGAAGGAAATTTGAAATTGTTGCATAATGCTGATTGGCAAGAATCTCTGTTGGTGCCATAAGGCATGCCTGGTATCCGTTATCAAGGGCGATAAGCATACACATCAACGCAACAAGAGTTTTACCACTACCTACGTCACCCTGTAAAAGCCGGTTCATTTGTTTTCCCGATCCCAGATCAGCACGTATTTCACGTATTACCCTTTTCTGTGCTTCAGTTAATTCAAACGGAAGATTTTGTTTATAAAATCCGTTAAACAACTCCCCGATTTGGCCAAATACATTGCCACGATTTTTTTGCGACCGGTTTATTTTGTAGCGCAAGAGCCGTACCTGAATAAAGAAAAGCTCATCAAATTTGAGTCGCGCCCGAGCTTTTTCGAGTGTTTCAGTATCTGGTGGGAAATGAATATTGATGAGAGCTTCCTGACGAGCCATGAATTTGAATTCATGAAGTATAGCATCACTCAGAGTTTCGGGGATGACACCTTGTAATTGGGAAATTAGTGTGCGTGTAATTTTCGAAATTGCCCGTGTACTAAGGCCATTCAGCTTCATTTTCTCCGATGAATTATAGACCGGATGAAGTGGGTCGGCTGGCTGAGCGATAAATTCAGCAACCGTTTCGGTTTCAGGGTGTGAAATATTATAACGGCCATTGAAAAGTGATGGTTTACCAAACACCACCCATTCGCTGCCGTGAGTAAATTTGTCCTTCACCCAGCTAATGCCCTGAAACCATATAAGGTCAATTGACCCGCTTTCATCGCGTATTGTAACCACAAAACGTGCTTTGCGACCCTGGCCAACCATTTGAATATCTGTAACTTTACCGCGTATCTGTATATAAACATTTTCGCTGTTGATTTCTCCGATTGGCATAAACCTGCTGCGATCCACGTGCCTGAACGGGTAATATGTCAGCATATCATAATAAGTACTCACACCTGCATCTTTTCGAAGCAGTTCACCGCGTCTGGGCCCAACTCCCTTAAGATATTCTATTGGCGTGTGAAGCAGGTCGACCGACATATAAAGGGTTTATATCTTTGAGGGATAAATTATCTGAAGAATGCAACTAAGCGTTAAGGTATTATTTGTTTGTCCAATTACAAATGTATAAAAACAAAAGCAACTCTCCATACCTGAAGAGTTGCCTGATATTTAATTATGCTTAGAGCAATAAAATCTTTTAAAAAATTCAGCTATTAATATTCCCAGAGTGCCTGTTCGAAATTGAAGAGATCCTGTTTGATACGCTCTGACTCTAGTATGGCATCCATACCAGTTGCATACTCCGCAATTTTTCTGTCGTATTGATTATCTTCTTTGTAAACATAGCTACTAAACATACGTTTCCAGAAGAAATCGTCATAAGAAAGTTTTGCTGCACCATTAAACCTGTTAAAGACATCTGATTTGGCCAGAATTGGACGAGCCTCGGGGAAATATATCCAGAAAAGAGGTCTTTGTCCACGGAATGTACCATCGTCATTGAAAACATCAACAATCGGGCAAATCCCTATTATCCTGACTTCAAGCATTGAACGCTGCTTATCAAAAAACCAATCTTCCTTAATCCTTATTTTCTTGATATCAGCAGTATTTAGTTTTTTTACAATTACAGTATCATAAAAATCGTAAGGAGGGTACGAACGCTGCAGTTGCATCGAATCAGCCTTTTCGACTTTCGACATCAGTTCTTTGAATGACATTGGCGAAATAAACTCGTCGGTTGGAGAAGATGCATCATAAGCTGTAACGCTTCCTTCCTTAATTGCATCCATCATTATAGTCATAAAGCTACGCCAGTTATTATGCGGAGTTTCAGGGTAATACAATGGTTGATTCATTTTTTCCCGCATATCGATAACCCGCCACATTCTTTTTTCCCATACATAATCTGCATTTCTTATCCATGGATATGCTATAGGTTTCTTTTCAAGTTTCTCGGTTCTATCAACTACACCATCGCGGGGAGGTGTATTCATAATCTGTTGTGCATTGCCTAAAGTAGCAATAAGAAGCAACAACATGGCTATTATCAGGATATTCTTTTTCATTAGCGTACTATCTTTAAATTTATTGAAGCGTAAGTACTATCGAGTTCAATTTACGTGTTTTACCGTCAGGTCCTTTGGCAAAAATATCTTCTAAAATTATTTTCTCACCACGGCGTGCTCCTCTAATAAAGTCCTTCATCTGGGCTGTGAGACTGTTGCCGTTACCAGCATAATCAATGATATCACCTTTACGGTTTCCTGAGAAATTAAAACCTGTAATTGTAAAGTTCAGGTTAAACTCGAAGTCAGCTGGCATACGAGGTATGATAGCGCCAGAAGCAAGCACAAGGTCTCTGCTAACTGATCCGCCATTACTGTTTGCGATATAAGCAACTGGATCCGGGACATTCTTAACACGGTATTCTACAGCACCCATACTTTTCATCCTGTCACCAAGTTTAGCACTTACTGAAACAGTAGCTTTACCAGGTGAATCAGGTCTAACAACCCATTCTCCTCCATTGCGGCTGATAGATCCATTGGTTATGCTTGCATTGATCTGATCAGGAGAAACCCCACCTGCTGAAATTGAAACCGGATTATCTACACCGATGTAGAAAACATTCATTTTAGTAGCTGATACCGATAAGGAAGGTGGTGCAACTATATAATCGAATTTTACTGGTGTTGCTACAATGGAACCATCAGGTTTTTTCATATTAACTACGCCTGTCACACTTTTTGGACCTGGAGATGAGGCGGGCAATGAAACTTTGATAACACCATCTATACTGGTTCTGAGCCCTCCAATATTTGCTGTAAATTCCTGTTTAGTATCCCGGGCAGTTACAAAAACTTCTGCTTCATAATTTTCGCCCTGAAATACATATTGACTTTTAGGTACCACCGTGGCACCGACCTGGTCAATTTTAAAGTCCATTGCACCAATTTTGCTCCGTAAATGGTTAACCACATCTAATTCAGCATTTTGCACTTCTGCAACCAACTTGTTCAGGATAGTGACATTAGCAGCTAGTATTGTATGGTAAAAATTATGCATTTCCCAGTTTTGCTCTTTATGATCAGCATCATAAAATGGACCTTTCAGGTCGAGTCCGAGTTTAATATTTGTACGGTCAGCTGGGTCAACCACAGAAAGTAATTCCTCTTTAAATTTAGCAATTTTAACCTTCATTTCACCGGCTTTTCCTTTTGATCCATCCTTGGAATTTCCAATAAAATAATTAGTCGTTTCATCGTATCTGTCTTTTGATTTCATACGGTAAAGCGGACGGATTTTAGCTGAATCAATTGATATTTTTTCCGATTTGGCTATAGCTTCATATTTTACTGAATTGAGATATGCTTTCATTTCTTCGGAAAGCTTACGAGTTTGTTTTGCTTTTTCCCAAAATGGCCCAACTTTGACAGGTTCATTTTGATACTGAGCTTCAAAACTTTTATAATAATCAGAAATTTTACTGCTGAAAGTTCTGTTGGTAGTTTCCATACTTTCGTTCACTACCAGAAATGCATTCAGAATCTCAACAGACACATTGAGTGCCAGTAAGGCCGTTAAAACCAGGTACATCATCCCGATCATTTTTTGCCTTGGCGTCTCTTTATATCCAGCCATATGTAAGCGTTTTCAGTGTAAAGTTATTTAGTTAAATTATTGGATAGCAGATTATTTGACAAGATTTACATTCATAGCAGTAAGCATATTGCCGTAAACCTGGTTAAGAGCACTTACACGCTTTGTAAGCTGATCAATTTCTTCCTGATATTTAGTCATATTTGAAGATGATTCATTCATACTGTTGAGGAATGAACCAACAGTTGAGCGGAGTTGATTGGTGGTTTCAATTTGCTCATTGGAACTCCTTAACTGTACTTCATAAATAGTATTGAGAGCAGCAAGGTTTCCAGATATTTTCTGTAATTGGTCGTTATATTCTTTACTGTCAATAGCACTGAAATTAAGCATTTCGGCTGATTTGCTAAGCAATTCGGCAGAAATATTATATTTTTCAGCCAACCTGTTTGCTGAATCGGTGGCCGATGCCATGCTGCTGGAAAATGTTTCGGTGGCTGTCATTTCCTTTTTAATTGCTGATGACACTTCGGTATATACAGTAGCCAAATCACCAGCTGAAGCAGCGGCTGACTTAATGCTTGTCGAAAATTCACCAACTGTCGAAGCATCCTGCTGCAGTACATCACTTACCCTTTTATAGGAGGATGATAATTCTCCGGCAGATTTTCCAGCTTCGGTAACATTTTTAACAAAATCATCTGTAGCAACAGCGGTGCTTGTGACATCAGACATTTTGCTGACATTTTCGCTCATTTTACGCATTCCATCGCCAAGGCTTTCAATAAGCTCAGGGCCGATTTTTGCTTTAGAGAGCATTTCATCCAGATCCTGGGTAATAGTTTTACCATTTGCAGTTTTTCTGATTGAACCAGGTGTACCTGGTTTGCCTTCGTGATACATACCAGCCAGCTCAGGATATACAAGGCTCCAGTCGGGCTCAACATGAGGGTGCTCAAAAGCTGAAAAGAAGAAGATAATTGCCTCAGTAGTCAAACCTACAAAAAGCATTTCATTTGCCCCTGTCATGTGTGTGATTTTGAACAGGGCTCCCATGATAACTACAGCAGCACCTATTCCATACAACTTTGACATAAAACTTTTATACCCTTTACCACTGACGAAACTTGAAAAACTCATGATGTATTAAGATTGAAGTGATTAATTACGTTTACTTAGTATTTATATACTAAATCGAAAAAAGTAACATTTAATTTTATTAATTGTAAATCCTCGAAGCCCTGGATGGATTGTCATCTTTTTGGCGACCCATAAAGTCCTGAACGCAGCGGAAACCAATATAACATTTGGACGAATCCTGGTATTCATAAGCCCTGGTTGACACTTGCAGATAGTAAGCAATATCTTTCCATGAGCCTCCACGTACTAGTTTACGTTTCATTAAAGGCGGATCATCGTCTTTAGCATTATACATATACGTTGGGTTCATATCCCAGGTGAATTGGTTTGCTGATTCATCGTAAGCATCGGCACACCATTCGGAAACATTACCTGACATATCATAGAGTCCAAAATCATTAGCGGGGTAGTGAGCAACTACAATAGTGCGTGCTCCACCATCGTCGGCATAATTTCCACGTAATGGTTTAAAGTTGGCAAGGAAACAACCTTTGTCGTTTCGGGTATATGGTCCACCCCATGGATATGGGCTGAAAGTATTACCTCCGCGAGCTGCCCATTCCCATTCAGCTTCTGTCGGAAGCCTGAATTCATTTGGAATTGCTGTCTTTTTACGTTGGAGAAACGATTCGAGTAATCTTGTACGCCACACACAGAATGCTGAGGCTTGTTTCCAGCTCACACCTATTACAGGGTAATTATCGTAAGCAGGATGCCAGAAATAACGTTGGGCAACAGGATCGTTATAACTGTATGCATAATCGTGCAGCCATGAGAGAGTATCGGGATATACATTAATAACCTCTTTGCGAACATAAACTGAGCGATCTTTCATCCCCTGCGGACGGTTAGCAAAATTCGCATTTTTTGAATCTCCGGGTTGTGAAAAGTCTTTCCTGGAAGCGGCAAGCAGATCTATGAAATAATACTCATAGAAAAGTTTACGCGTATCAATCTCCTTTTTCCTGTAATATCTTTCATTTTCAGGAAGGAACATTGTTTCCAAAGCATCACGGTTTTCTTCCTTATCCCATTCCAGTTTTGATTCCCAGTTCAGGTAAGGAGGATCATATGTTTCCCCGGTTTTTTCATTTTCCGAAATCAGAAAATCATCCGGCGTTATTTCACCAAGTATCCGGCGGGCAATTGAATCTTTGACCCAATAAACGAACTGACGATATTCGTTATTCGTTATTTCGGTCTCGTCCATGTAAAATGCCGTTACCGTGATGGTTCGAGGATTATTCAGGTGCGCATAGGGCACATCCTGATCTCCGGATCCCATTGTATAACTTCCAAGTGGCACGTATGCCATGCCGAAGGGATCAGGTTGATAGAACTTTTCCCGGGATTGAACGCCTATAAGTTCACCATTGCCGCTATTACTGCAGCTGGCAAAAAGTATTGCAATCAGTGAAATGCAAAGCAGTTTTTTCATTGCTGTGTTGTTTGTTTTGAGTCAACTCTTGCCAATAAATACCTTAATTCTGACATTGATCTATAGTATTTCGATAGTAGAATATTTGAACTTTTACTCATTTATTTTACTATACTTATAGCACTTAATGACATCGTTCCAGTATGCAATTAACGGCAAGTTATAATCTTTATTATCCAAGTCCAAAATATTTTCATGTCGAACTTGTTTATTAATAACCATTTTCACTAAAGGTAACGTGTATTACGGTATCCTGTTCGTGTTTTTTCTTTCTCCAGTTTAAATCTGTAGCGCACCATGATCTCATGACTTCCCGTGGATGCTACCTTACTTGTAGGTATATCGTAAGAATAACCTATTTCAATATCTTTGTATGCCATACCAACTAAAATCGCAACAGCATCATTAATACGGTATGTTAACCCTCCCCACACTTTATTATTGTACTTGGCCATAATATTTATATCGGCCTGTATAATATTCCCGTCAGATTTAAGAAAAACCGATGGTGTAAATACATACCCTTGAAATGCCGGCAATGTGATGTCATGACCGCCAGTTAAATAGTAATGACGACGGTTTTGATAAAAAGCAACTCCATTGGCAGTGGCTGGTGATTTTTTTGTTTCAAATACCTGTGTGGAAGAAAGAGCAAGGTAGTAGCGAGGTTTTTTCAGAAAAAGGCCAACCGACATATCACTTATCATTACCCCATCCGACGAAAGGCCCAATAGAACAGGATCACTTTCATCTATTGGATTTAGTTTTTGTGTATCTATTGATTTGTTATTAAAATTTGCATTCACGCCTATACCCAATTTAGCATTGCCTATATTCAAATGATAAGCATAACCTAATTTAACCAGCATATTTTTAGTATACGCTTCTTTATCCTGTGCAATTCCAACTCCAATCCCACCACGAAGAAATTTAATAGGTGCATCGGCAGTAAGCAAAAATGTTTCTGGTGACACTTTAGTCCCCGACTCATCTTTAAAGCCAACCCATTGTTCACGAAAAATGCCGGTTACAGTAATTCCATCACTCATTCCGTAGGACCCAGGATTTACAAATGCATGATTGAACATATTATGCGTAAACTGTGGATCCTGCTGTGCCTTTAATCCAATGGAAATGGCTGATAACAGAATAACAATAAATAGCGAACGCATGTATAGCATTGAATGCATAGGTAAAGATGAAAAAACGTGCTAAAGTAATAAAAAATAAGATTAGCTGAGTATTAACCTATAAAATGAATCATTTAATTTTAATCAAAAAACTAATTATTTAAAGGTTTTCGAGAGTAACGCCTTGTACTTCATTTTATTGCTACTATATTAATTCAATATTGCAGAAATAAACGCATTTAATTCTATAGTGAAACACAAAATTACTGTTTTTGTTTTGGTTGACTGGCGAGAGTAAAATGCATATAAGAAAGTTTTACAAATGGTTTTAAATAATTCCTATAAATTTATTTGCGATTGCATTGGTATCCCGAAATATCTGACGAAATTTGCGCCTTCTTTAAAATAAAGGAGTTTTAAAGTTAAAATATTGATTTTATGGACTTTCGACCAGAGAAAATATTCTCTAAAAAATGGTTTATCAGTTACAGCCTCATTGTTATAGGTTCAGTAATCCTGGCGGCAGGCTTTGTTTTCTTCATTTCACCCTATAAAATTGTACCAGGTGGCGTTTATGGTATCGCAATCGTAATCCATTATCTCACTGAAGGAATGCTCAAATGGGCACCTTCCGGTTTTCCGATCGGATTGATGGGACTTATACTGAATATACCGCTTACTATTATAGGAATCAGGATATTAGGTCCGCGGTTCGGTGTTAAAACAGTTGTAGGGTTTGTACTTACTTCGGTATTTATGGATACTATCACTTACTTTTTTGGAGAAGCACCGCTCGTTGAAGGTGATGCACTACTTTCATCAATATTTGGAGGAGTATTGATTGGTGTAGGGCTTGGACTTATCTTTAAATCAAAAGCAACCTCCGGGGGATCGGATATTATTGCAATGATAATTGCAAAATATACAAAAATGCCACTCGGGCAACTTATGATCTATGTTGACTCAGCTATAGTATTGATCGGACTGTTGGTTTTTGCCGACTGGAAAATACCCTTATACTCCTGGATAGTAATTTATATCACAGGTAAAACCATTGATGTAGTATTACAGGGTATGAGTGTCGATAAAACATTGTTTATCATCTCAGATAAATTTGTCGAAATCCGCGAGCACATTATCAATGACTTACGGCGTGGAGGCACTTTTATACCAGGCAAAGGAATGTTTAATGGTTTGGACAAGACCATTATTTTTACAGTTGTCAACAGGAGAGAGATGGCCTTGTTGCAGGAATATATTCACGAAATTGACCCGAAAGCATTCCTGACAGTACTCGAAGCCAATGAGATACTTGGAGAAGGGTTTAAATCATTGAAAGAAAAACTTGAAGATTAGGTTTTGGAATTGAGTCAATTGATTGTCATGACCTCACCCCTAATCCGCTCTCCTCAAAACCGAGAGGGGACTTGTGAACGAGATTACAAGATTAAATAACAAGGTGGTTGCCATTCAAGTGTAATTCATTAGTCACAGAATATTTTACCCGAGAATAAAAATAACAAATCCCGGACTGCTTTTTAAAGCAATCCGGGATTTTTCAAAATGTATCTTTGATGTTCTGATCTTACCTGAACAACTTCACTATATCATTTCCGTTGGCAAAGATCAGTAGTGCAAAAAGCAGCACCATGCCTGTAATCTGAGCATATTCCATAAATTTATCACTTGGTTTGCGGCCTGTGATAATCTCGTAAAGCAGGAACATAACATGCCCGCCATCAAGTGCCGGAATAGGAAGAATATTCAATACAGCAAGCATTAGCGAAAGAAAAGCAGTAAGGCTCCAAAATGATTCCCAATCCCAAACTGAAGGGAAAATGCTTCCAATTGTAATAAAACCACCTACTGATTCATAGGCTTTTACTTCAGGATTAAACAGGAGTTTCAAAGATTTCAGGTAATCGGCAGTTTTTTCGTAAGCCTTTACGGTTCCGGCCGGAATAGCCTGTAAAATATTATACTTGTATTCTTTAAAGGTGAAATAACCTGCAGGTGATTTAGGAGCTACACCTATCATTCCTCTGTCCGAAACTTTAATGGCAAGAGCCACAGTATCTGCCCCACGCAAAACGCTCACATTAGCCGTTGAATTCTTAAGCTTTTGAACTGCTGCTTTAAACTCATCAAAATACAAAGTCGTTTCACCATTTATACCGATAATTTTATCTCCAACCTGCATTCCTGCACTTTTTGCAGCCGATCCCGGTGCAAAGTCAGCCGCCTCAAATGGAATACGAACGCTTATAAAATCGGGTGACTTATGCTTTAAAATCTTGGAAATAAATTCTCTTGGAATTACAACATTAACAGGCTGGTTATCACGTTCTACCTGTATGGTCTGAACGTTTTCGAGAACTATTGTAGCAGGAATTCTGAGGAAATCCTCGATTGGTTTACTATCAAGGGTAAGGATTTTATCTCCATTACGAAGTCCCATTTGTTGTCCGAGTGTATCAACAGTGATACCATATTTCACTTCGGAGTTTGGCAGGTATTGTTCACCCCACCATGATAGCATAACAATGTAAATACCAATTGCTAATATTACATTTACAGTTACTCCACCAAGCATAATAATAAGTCGCTGCCACGAAGGTTTTGCCCTGAATTCGTAAGGTTGCGGTGGAAGTTTCATAGCTTCTTTATCCATGGATTCATCAATCATACCGGATATTTTCACATATCCACCCAATGGAAGCCAGCCAATACCATATTCCGTATCACCCTTTTTAAATTTAAATAACGAAAACCAGGGATCGAAGAAAAGGTAAAATTTCTCAACTCTGGTTTTAAAAATTCGTGCGGCAAGAAAATGCCCGAACTCGTGAAATATCACGAGTATCGATAAGCTTAGAAGTAACTGTACTACTTTTATTAAAATAACCATATGAGGCTTGATCTAAAATTTAATGAGTGTTTTTCTGTTAGAAACGGGTTGCAAATTTAGGGCTTTTTCCTTCATAAATTTCAATGGGAAGAATTTAGCTGCATTCCCATTCTTATATCCGAATGAAATTAAAGTGGTTACATTCAACAAAGAAATTGTTTATACTTTAAATCTGCCAACAAGTTCTGTTGCAATAGCCCTGGATTCGATATCCGTAGCTTCATAATCACTCAAGGTGGGATTGCTAATAATTTTTATTTTCGACATGCATTGCTCAATAAGTTCAGGAATCTGCAAAAACGTGATTTCATCCCGAAGGAAAGCATGAACGGCAACCTCATCGGCTGCATTCATAATGCAAGGCATAGTTCCACCCTGGCTAACAGCTTCGTAAGCTATGTTCAGACATCGAAAATTTTGTTTATCTGGTTTTTCGAAAGTAAATTGGAGGCATTGGTCAAAACTGAACTTCGGGAATTGTGATGGAAGGCGCTGTGGATAAGTTAGTGCATATTGTATAGGCAGGCGCATATCTGGCATCCCCATCTGTGCTTTAATGGAACCATCAGCAAACTGAACCATGGAATGAATTATGCTTTGTGGATGCACCACAACTTCAATCTGCGGGATGTCGAGGTTAAAAAGCCATTTTGCTTCTATAACTTCCAGGCCTTTGTTCATAAGGGTTGCCGAATCGATAGTAACTTTGCAGCCCATATTCCAGTTAGGATGTTTTAAAGCCTGTTCTTTTGTTACACAAAGCAGTTCGTCACGACTCATTCCCCTGAAAGGACCACCGGACGCAGTAAGGATAATTTTTTCGACCGGATTATGAAATTCGCCTGCCAGACATTGAAAAATAGCTGAATGTTCAGAATCAACAGGATAAATGTTAACGCCTTTATCGCGCGCCAGTTTTGTAACAAGCTCACCTGCAACAACAAGAGTTTCTTTATTGGCAAGTGCAATCGGTTTTCCAGCCGCAATAGCTCTAAGCGTTGGTTTTAGTCCGCTCCAGCCAACCAAAGCAACCAAAACCATGTCGATGCTGTCCATTTCGACAAGTTGTTCGATGGAAGTTGTACCTGAATATACTTTAATATCATATGGATCCAAAGCCTCGAATACACGCTGGTACAAACTTTCGTTTGAAATAACCACTGCATTCGGCATAAATTCAATAGCCTGCCTGATGAGGAGTGCCGAATTAGAATGAGCCGTGAGCACTTCAACATCGAGTTTATCAGGGTGTTGCCTGATTACTTCGAGGGCCTGTGTCCCGATTGAACCTGTTGATCCTAATATGGCAATGCGTCGTTTCAAATGTGAGTTGTGATTTTAATCATTATTTAAAGGAAATAAGAAGCTGCTTCGGCTCCTCATTTCAATATTGGTATTGTAAAATTGATACTAAATTTAGTGTGATTGTTTTACGTTAAAAAACAATGTAATCTTTCGGATTTACAGGCATACCATTAACCCATATTTCAAGATGCAAATGCGGACCGGTTGACAGTTCGCCGCTTTCGCCGATAATGGCAACGGGTTCGCCGGCATATATAATACTTCCTTCTTTCTGCAAGAGCACCGAATTGTGTTTGTATACAGAAATCACGTTACCAGGATGTTGAATTGCAATTACATATCCTGTTTCGACTGTCCATCCCGAAAAGATTACAGTTCCATCCTGAATGGATTTTATCACTTGTTCGCGGGGAGCCACAATATCGATCCCAAAATGCTTGCGTAAAGGATCAAATTCGCTGGTTACTATCCCTTTAACAGGAGAAAAGAAAGTGAGGTTTCGTATTGAAGCTCCTTTCGAAGGTGCCTTGTCCGACTTAAAAAGGTTATATTTATTTGCATTATCGTATTCGGTTCTGAGAATGGAATCTTCCGGCGAGCGTTTATCTTTAATATTCAGATACTTCCCTGAATTAGCTGTATCTGCAAGCACCATTTCCCTTTCACTAGTTATATTGCCCCCTAGAACTTTTTTCAACGATTCGAGGTATTTCGCCTGTGAGCGCATTGCATAAGCTACCGAATCGGAACGAAGCTGCAATTCGTAGATACGGCGTTGTAAGGTAACATCAGTATACCCTGGAATGTATTCTTTCAGTGGTGTAAATGCAATAATGTATGTTGTAATCAGAACAAGAATAATCGACAGCAAACCTATTGCAACAAATACATTCAGCCGTGAAAGCTTAAACGATATCCGCTCTTCGAGAGTTTCTTCATTCAAAAGCACAAGCCTGTATTTATCGCGGATACGCCTCAACAAATACTTCCAGATTTTGGTTCTTTCCGATTTAAAATCCATACTTTTATTTACAACCTACCTGAATTAATTTGCAAACCTACCTAAAATAAGAAAATTCAGCACGAAATCATTAAATATTATTTCATAAAAGTACTTAAATTATGATATTCCTAACTGAATTCCTGTACTTTGCATCCTTAGACGAAAATAAAAATAAAACAGGAAGTACAATTTGCAGGTTAAAAAATATGGTATCGCAACAATCCCGACATCAAATCATTTTATGAAAGTACCAATATGAATGGTCATAATAATGCTTTAAATAGATGGATTGAGATTTAATTGGAGTAAATGCAACCTTTCTAAGGGAAATTGGGAAAAATGAAATATTTTTGCACTCTTTGAGTTAATATAATAGTATTTCAATCGCGACCAGGTAACTAAATACACATCACCCCTTTGAAATTAAAATTAATTTTCAGATTTCTCTTATCAACGTTACTTATAGCAGGTATCGCATTTCTGTATTCATGTTCGACTAAAAAAAACACATTTACAAGCAGGACTTACCATAGCCTTACAACTCATTATAATATTTACTGGAATGGCAACGAAAGTTTTAAGAGTGGGAAATTAGCCTTAGCTGAAAGTGTTGCAGATAATTATAATTCCATACTACCGATATACAACTTCGGTACACCCGCTGAAGCAAAACAGATAAGCTCCAGCATGGACCGGGCTATTGAAAAAGCCGGGATTGCTATTCCCCGGCATTCGATGTTTATTAAAAATGTAGAATACAACAAATGGATTGATGATTGTTATTTGCTGATTGGTAAGGCACAGTTTTACAAGCAAGACTATACCAATTCGCGCCGTACTATGGAATACCTGATGAAACAATATGTTGGCACGCCTACTGAACTTGAAGCTTCTATCTGGTATATGCGAACTTTCCTTCAGCAGAAAAGGTATGATGATGCTGTAACCCAGGTTGAACAGTTTGAAACACGGTTTTCGAAACAAAAAGCACCCTATAAAATCAGACGTGAAATACCATTATTATATGCCGATTATTATATTCTTACAGGCAACCTTGAATCGGCAAAAACCAACCTGAAAGAAGGCTTAACACTTGCTTCAGATCCAAAGCTTAAAGCAAGAATTAATTTTATTCTTGGGCAGATCGCACAAAAAAATAAAAACTTCGCCGAAGCAACTGAATATTATACCAAAGTAATAAAGAGCCCCGCTCCTTTCGAAATGATTTTCAATGCCCGCATTAACCTGGCTAAGTCGTTCGACATTTATACAGGCGATAAATCAGGTCTCGAAAAACAGCTCAGAAAAATGCTGAAGGACTCTAAGAATAAAGAGTATTACGATCAGGTTTATTATGCATTAGCCGAACTTGCTATTTTGGATCATAATGATACTCTTGTTATGAATTATCTGCAAAAATCAGTTGCTACAAGTACTAAGAATAATTATCAAAAGTCTACTTCCTCTCTCCAACTTGCTGATATGTTTTTCGACAGGCAAAACTATGAGATGGCCTCTGCTTATTATGATACCACTATTCAAACCTTGCCATTGGAACATCCTGATTACGTAGCTATAAGCACTAAGACACTGATGCTGACTGAACTGGTAAAAAATCTTAGTGTTGTCCAGCATGAAGATAGTTTGCAGAGACTTGCCCGGATGCCCGAAGCTGAACTGGCAGCTGTAATTCAAAAAATAATTGATCAGGTTGCTAAAGAGGAAGAGCTGAAAAAGGAACTTGAAGAACAACAGCAAAATGAAAATAGTATTTTAAGCAATGTTCCTAATATGAGGAATGAAAATATTTCGGGCGTTGGTGGCGGTGGCTGGTATTTCTACAATCCTTCGGCTATTAGTTTCGGATATTCGGAATTCCTCCGTAAATGGGGCCGCCGAAAGCTGGAAGACAACTGGAGGCTTACCAATAAACGTGCAGTTGTACTGTTTGATGAAGCTGGCGCTGACCAAATTATGGCTGGGGATTCGATTAAACAAGACACTAGTGCTAATGCCAAAGCATTTTCAACCGATCCTCTAAAACCTGAAACATATATTGCACAGTTACCCAGAACCCCGGAAGCTCTTGCAACCTCTAATACAGCCATTGCTTCTGCCTTGCTTAATCTGGGCTATATTTATAAAGATGGCCTTAATGATATCCCTAAATCAGTTGAATCGTTCGAAGAACTCGTGAAACGCTTCCCTGATTTGAATGATAATATCCGTATTTACTATCAGTTGTACCTCATCGGAAAAAGTATTCCTGATGCTGAGATGGAAAAAAAATACAGCGATATAATTCTGAATCAATTTGGGAATTCTGATTATGCCCAGATGATAAGAGATCCGGAATACAACAAAGAAGTACTTGCCCGTAAAAACCGGGTATCAACGCTATATGAAGAAACATACCAGGCGTTTACACGTGAACAATACCGTATGGTTTTACTTTACAGTAACCAGGCAATAGCTGAATACAGTGACAAAGACCTTATTCCCCGGTTCCAATACCTGCGTGCCCTTTCACTCGGAAAAACAGTGAGTATTGACACGATGGTGGTTGCTCTGAATAAGCTGGTTCTTACCAGTCCGAATCATCCGGTAACACCACTAGCAAAGGAAATTTTACAAAAATACGACAAGAATAAACCTGCAATTACGCAAGACAACACAATAAATCGCGATGCTCAAACAGCTGATTCGTTGCATCTTGTTTCCCAGGCAGGACCTGATCCTTTTTTGCAGAGCAACGATACCGTAGTGCCCGATATTTACAAATTTAATCCCGATCAGACACATTTCTGCATTATGATGGTTAACGGGAACAAAGTAAATGTAAATGCAACCAAAACACGAATGTCCGATTTTATTGCCAAGGATTTCAGTACTGCGAACCTTTCGGTAAATGCAATTGTACTCGATGGAGGATGGCAGATGATTTCAGTCAGCAGTTTCCGAAACAGCAAGGCTGCAATGGACTTTTACACTGCCCTCAGCCTGAATGATTATGTTACATCTTCGTTAAAAAATAGTGACTATAAACAAATGGTGATCTCTATTGATAATTACCCGATATTTTATCGAGAGAAAAAATATAACGGATACCTGAATTTTTTCAGGAAGTACTATCTGAATTAATCACTTCGTCGACCTTGGGCAAAACAAGGAACTGTGCTAAAATTTACTTTTTATTCCAGAGTAGTGCTTAATTCAATTAAAGCACTATTTTTGTTTTTTAGTAAACTTAACAAAAGTAAGTATGTCGAAAATCATGACCACTGAAACACCTTCAGTAAATATTATTGGTAACGGAACCGATATAAATGGCAATATCAAAACAAACGGCGATCTTCGCATCGACGGATTTATAAAGGGGACAATACATGCTACAGGTAAAGTGGTAGTTGGCTCAACAGGCAGGGTTGAAGGAGAAATCAATTGCCAGAATGCAGATATTTCGGGCGATGTAAAAGCTCATATAAAGGTAACAGAATTGCTAAGCCTTAAGGCCAATGCAACTGTTAGCGGCGACATTTATACCAATAAACTGGCTATTGAACCTGGAGCAGAGTTTACCGGCGCATGTAAAATGGGCAACCACGCAAAATTAAATGGAAAATCAGAACAACCAGCCGAAACCGAAGCCTGATAAAGAAAAGCGACCTCCTCTCGAAAGCTATGCCCGATATTCAGGTCTGGCTTTCCAAATGTTTGCAATTATTGGATTGGGTATTTACGGAGGTTACAAACTTGACCAGTGGCTAAAAATCGGATTTCCTGTTTTTACTGTGTTGATGTCAATAATTTCAGTTGGTGCAGCCATCTATACTGCGGTTAAAGATCTTTTAAAGAAATAGTTTTCAGGATTGGACGATGGAACATTGCTTCCATTTCTTTATCGAATTACGAATCCATTATCCTTACAAGCATGAAGGAATTAATAAACCGGTTTATTCTCAACCTTGCAATGTTTACAGTGATAATAGCAGCTATTGCATTCACAGTTTCTTATTTCGCTGCTGAATTTATTACTAAGTTCTGGCCATTCCTGTTGTTGTTGTTTGCAGGAATCACACTCACATTAGTTACACTTTTGTTCAGTGCCAGTGAGAAAAAGTTCAGCAAATTTTCCAATACATTTATGATTGCCAGTATGCTTAAAATTTTTCTGCTGCTGATTATTATAGCTGCCTATGCGTTCAAATTTAAAGCTGATGCAATCCGGTTTTCACTGACATTATTTATTTTTTATATCCTTTATCTGGTTTTCGAAATCATCTGGTTAATGAAACTTCAGCGTTTCGATAAAAAAGAATAAAAACAGATCCGTTAAATCCAGATATTTTTCAGAAAACTGAGGATTATTCAATTCAATACTATGGCTCCCCGTATAAAAATCTGTTGTATCAGCAGCATTGAAGAAGCCCGAATTGCTATTCAGGCAGGAGCTTCAGCAGTTGGGCTGGTTGGGCCAATGCCAAGCGGGCCTGGAGTTATCAGTGATGAATTAATTTATCTGATCGCAAAAGCTGTACCCCCTCCTATCGGAACATTCCTCTTAACGAGCGAAACTTCGGTGAAAGAAATAATCAAACATCATCAGCGTACTCAAACAAACACCATACAACTTGTAGATACACTTACCAAAGGAACTTACATTGAACTTCGTGATGCCATTCCTGGCATTAAACTGGTGCAGGTAATCCACGTAAAAGACGAACAGTCGATAGACGACGCAATTGCAATTTCAGAAAAGGTAGATGCCATTCTCCTCGACAGCGGAAATCCCAATCTACAGGTTAAAGAACTCGGGGGAACCGGGCGCACACATAATTGGAAACTCAGCCGTAAAATTCGCGACAAGATTAAAACTCCGGTGTTCCTGGCCGGCGGACTCAGGCTTGAAAACATCAGGCAGGCAATTGATGAAGTTCAACCATTCGGTATTGACCTGTGTTCCGGTGTAAGAACCAATGGGAATCTGGATCAGGTAAAACTTGATAGGTTTATAAATGAAGTTCTGAGATAGTCAGTTGTTTCAGGTTCCAAGTAAAAAACATGTTCCACGATAAAATTGTTTAATTTATTTTGCATTTCATTAAACACTTTTAACTTTCAGGTGTTTTATTTATGTATCAATTCAATATTGTACTTTTGCAGGCTAAAACCGTATCCCCATGATCTACATAACTCGTCGCGAACGTTTTAATGCCGCACACAGGTTATTTAAGCCGGAATACAGCGATGAAAAAAACCTTAAGGTATTTGGCAAATGCTCAAACCCTAACTGGCACGGTCATAATTATACTCTATTCGTGACTGTGAAAGGTGAGGTAAATCCCGATACTGGTTTTTTAGTCAACCTGAAAGATCTAAGTGCATTAATTGATCAGCGCATTATTGAAAAACTCGACCACAGGAACATTAACCTGGAAGTTGATTTTATGTCAGGCAAATTAGCCTCAACCGAAAATCTCGCAATAGCAATCTGGAACGAACTTTCAGAAGACATTGTGAGTTTGGGAGCTACACTACACAGCATTAAGGTTTTCGAAACCGAAAATAATTTTGTTGAATACTTAGGTGGTTAATACAAAAATTAATATAATATGTGCGCATTCTCGGTAGAAAATGAATTTTTAAACCTTGAACTTTAAATTTCCCCACCTTTAACCTTTCTTATTTAACTTCTCTCTCTTAAAAAATATATACCATGAGCAGCGAAATAGTAAAGCCAATGTTGATAGAAAATAATATGGACGATTACGAGCTGAAAGACGGCTACGAAAAGCGCGATATTTACAACATGGCTACCATAAAAGATCTTGCATTTCATTATCGTGAGATCCTCAGATTGATTGGCGAAAACCCAGGTCGTGAGGGATTAGAGAAAACTCCGGAACGCGTTGCCAAAGCCATGCAGTTCCTTACTCATGGGTACGATCTTGACCCGGAAGAAATTCTGCGAGCAGCCATGTTCAACGAGGATTACAAACAAATGGTGATTGTAAAGGATATTGAATTGTATTCGATGTGCGAACATCATATGATTCCGTTTTTCGGCAAAGCACATGTGGCCTACATTCCAAATGGGCGTATTGTTGGTTTGAGCAAAATCCCCCGGGTTGTTGATGCTTTTGCACGCCGTTTACAGGTGCAGGAACGCCTAACGACCCAGATAAAAGATGCAATCAATAATACAATGAAACCATTGGGCGTGGCGGTTGTTATTGAAGCACAACATATGTGTATGAGCATGCGCGGAATCCAGAAACAAAACTCAGTAACCACAACTTCCGACTTTACAGGAGCTTTCCTGGTTGATAAAACGAGGGCTGAGTTTATTCACCTGATTGGAAGCAGGCTGCATTAAAAATTGGAGTTATTGAGAGATTATGAGTCTATATGATGAGAGTTGAGAATGCGAGGGGCGAAGGGGCGAAAGTTGACAAGGTGCATGGGATAAAGTAAAAAAGGCAATTATTGATGAATTAAATTCATGTGCCACATTCCTATTTATAAGCCGTTCCCCATTTTACCTTTTTCTATTTTCCATTAACGATTAACCATTTTTCCTACCTTTACCGCTTCATAAACGAAAATAAAAACGAATGAAAGCATATGTATTTCCCGGACAGGGAGCGCAGTTTGTCGGAATGGGCAAAGATCTTTACGACAACCACGCCCTGGCAAAAGAAATGTTTGAAAAAGCCAATGAAATCCTTGGTTTCCGCATCACCGACCTGATGTTTGCAGGAACTGATGAGGATTTAAGACAAACACGTGTTACCCAGCCCGCTATTTTCCTGCATTCAGTAATCCTGGCTGCAACCTTAACTGATTTTAAACCTGATATGGTTGCAGGACATTCACTTGGCGAATTTTCAGCTTTGGTAGCCAACAAAGCTTTGTCATTTGAAGATGGTCTTCGGCTGGTTTATGCACGTGCCATGGCCATGCAGAAAGCCTGCGAAGCCGAACCCAGCACCATGGCTGCCATTCTTGGGCTGGATGATGCAAAAACGGAAGAAGTTTTAGCTGGAATTGACGAAATAGTAGTGCCTGCTAACTATAATAGTCCCGGTCAGTTGGTTATTTCCGGTTCAATTAAAGGTATTGATATTGCCTGTGAAGCATTAAAGGCTGCCGGCGCCAAACGCGCATTGCCTCTAAAAGTGGGCGGTGCTTTCCACTCCCCTCTTATGGAGCCTGCCCGTATTGAACTTGCTGCAGCTATCGAAGCAACAACTTTCAGCACACCTGTTTGCCCTGTATATCAGAATGTGGATGCCAAACCTTATTCCGATCCTTCTTCAATCAAAGCCAACCTGGTAGCTCAGCTCACCTCACCTGTGCGCTGGACACAAATTGTACAAAACATGGTTGCCGATGGTGCAACCACTTTTGTAGAACTGGGACCTGGCAGCGTGTTGCAGGGATTGGTTAAAAAAATCGCTCCTGAAGTTGAGGCCATGGGGGCATAAAGACAATCTACTTTTATTAGGGTACCCTGTTTACGCAAAGTGACAGGGTATTTTTTTGAACCATTGCTTACGTAAAATGTTTCTTTATATGTTAACAATCTTTTAAAATGATGACTCTTAACGAAATAATGCTCCAACTGCAACAATTTGGAAACGAGGGTACAAAAAAAGTACTTGTAAAACATGGAGCCCGTGAACCCTTTTATGGAGTGAAAGTGGAAGACTTGAAAAAGATTCAGAAGAAGATTAAATCCGATTACCCACTTTCGCTTGAATTATATAATACCGGTAACTCCGATGCCATGTACCTGGCCGGTTTGATTGCAGACCCAATACAAATGACCCGCGAAGACCTGAACAACTGGGTCGAAAAAGCCTATTGGTATTATCTTAGCGAATTTACAGTTCCATGGGTTACTTCCGAAAGCCGGTATGGTATTGAACTGGCGTTGCAATGGATTGATTCGGGAAAAGAAAATATTGCCTCGGCAGGTTGGGCTACATTTTCTAGTATTGCAGCTGTGAAACAGGATTCAGAAATTGATGCAGTTCTTTATAAAAAATTGCTTGAAAGAGTTTCAAAAACTATTCACAAAGAGAAAAACCGTGTTCGCCATACTATGAACAATTTTGTGATTGCGGTTGGTGGATATTGCACTCATTTATCAGCGGAAGCTATACACGTTGCATCAACTTTAGGTAAAGTACATGTAGATATGGGCGGGACAGCCTGCAAAGTGCCTGATGCAACTGGTGTATATACAAAAGATGCATGCCCGGAATCTGCTAGGGAAGAAGAGAAAAACAGCCAGGTGCTGATGGGGTGAAAACTAGTTTTACTTCAACCTGATAAATTTCCCCCTTCAATAATTTTCAAATTCCAAATTTAAGGTCCCAAATCTCAATAGGATTAACAGAGCAGGCTTTGATTTAGAAATTTGAGGCTATGAATTGGGGACTTCGAATGAGTGATTTTATCACTGGCTAAGTATAATTAACAAGACTTATTCGCCGGATAATACCGATTCAATTGCACTTAACTCTTCCATATTGAATTTTTTATTCCCAAGTGCACCCAGGTTATTTTCAAGTTGTGCTACTGAACTTGCCCCTATCAAAACAGAAGTGACCCTTTTATCTTTCAGCAACCATGCTATTGCCATTTGTGAAAGGCTTTGCCCGCGCAAAGCCGCAATTTCATTTAACTTCTTAATCTGTGGCAACATTAGTATAACTCTGTCTTCATTCAAAAAAACGTGTTTTGCAGCACGGGAATCCGAAGGAATTCCGTTAAGGTAACGATCAGTCAGCAAGCCCTGGGCCAATGGTGAGAAAGTAATGCAACCCATTCCTTCCTGTTCGAGCACTTCCATTAAACCATTTTCGGCCCAACGATTAAACATGCTGTATGAAGGTTGATGAATCAGGCAAGGCGTTCCCAATTGTTTAAGTATTTCAGCAGCTTTATGTGTAAGATCAGCAGGGTAATTTGAAATTCCTGCATATAAAGCCTTGCCTTGCTTCACGATCAAATCGAGAGCAGCCATAGTTTCTTCAAGCGGGGTATCCGGATCAGGACGATGACTGTAAAAAATATCGACATAATCCAGTTTCATGCGTTTCAGGCTTTGATCGAGACTGGAAACCAGGTATTTCTTGGATCCCCATTCCCCATAAGGACCTTCCCACATCAGGTAGCCGGCTTTGGTTGAAATGATCATCTCATCGCGGTATGGGCGGAGATCATTTTCCATCATCCGGCCAAAATTTTCTTCAGCAGAGCCCGGAGGAGGTCCATAATTATTGGCCAGGTCGAAATGTGTAATTCCGCGATCAAAGGCCTTTAATAAGATGTGCCGTGCAACTTCAAAGCGGTCGACATGACCGAAATTATGCCATAACCCAAGTGATATCTCAGGGAGTTTAAGTCCGCTTTTCCCGCAACGGCGGTATTGCATTTGTTCGTAGCGTGATGATAGGGCGATATATTCCATGGGTGATGAGTTTTAAGATTTAAACAATTCCAGAGTTGGTAAATGTCTTTATAAAGTTTTACAGACTAAACCATCTTTAAGTGCATAAACAACTTTACTCTCAGGGCAAATTGCCATTCCATCCTTATCGAATTTCAGTTTATGTCCGTATTCGCTCATCCAACCGGTTTGACGGGCGGGATTTCCAACTACTAAAGCATAGGCTGGTACAGATCTGATTACAACCGCTCCGGCACCAATAAATGCAAATTCACCTAATTCGATTCCACAAACTATAGTTGCATTAGCGCCAATGGTAACCCCTTTCCTAACGAAAGTGCGTGCATATTCATTTTTTCGGTTTACGGCGCTACGTGGGTTGATCACATTTGTAAAAACCATCGATGGGCCGAGAAAGACATCATCTTCGCATATTACACCTGTGTAGATAGAAACATTGTTCTGAACTTTAACATTTTTACCAAGCACCACATCTGGTGAAACAACAACATTCTGACCAATATTGCAGCCTTCGCCAATCATACAACCCGGCATAATATGAGAAAAATGCCAGATACGCGTCCCGTTTCCAATGGTACAGCCTTCGTCGATAATGGCGGAAGAATGTGCAAAATATCCTTTTTCAATCATAAATATTTTTTTTATATTATTCACGTATAAAAGAAAGCAGGTAAAAAGTATATGGGTGTAAGGGCTTTTCCTATATACAATTTTCTATTTCCCTATTTTCTCGTTGTTTCTAAAAACTCCAACACCGATGATGTAATATGTTTCAGTTGATCTGCATCCATTTCAGTATGCATCGGCAATGAGATTACGGCATGGCTCATTTTCTCTGTAATCGGGAAATCACCTGGCTGGTAACGTGGATCCAGGTATGCTTTTTGCAGATGGATTGGCACCGGGTAATAGATCATTGCCGGGATATCTTTGGATGCCAGAAACTCCTGTAGCTTATTGCGATCAATACCTTTCACCTGCAAGGTGTACTGATGAAAAACATGAGTGGAGCGGGGAGAACGAGCCGGAATTATAAGTTCAGGCTGATTGCCAAATACTTTATCATACGCTTCGGCAACCGCCTGGCGGGCTCTAGCGTATTTATCAAGATACTGTAGTTTTACTTTCAGAACAGCTGCCTGTATACTATCCAACCGGCTGTTAACTCCAATATCATCATGATAATAACGTACTGTCATACCATGATTTACAATTGAACGAAGCTTAACAGCAAGTTCATCGTCGTTAGTAAATATAGCGCCGCCGTCGCCATAACAGCCCAGGTTTTTAGATGGAAAAAACGAAGTACAGCCCACATGCCCGATAGTTCCGGATTTTTTCCATTCACCGGATGCATTCTTATAATCTGATCCAATGGATTGGCAAGCATCCTCAATTACAAATAAATTATGCTTTTTTGCAATGTCCATAATAGCATCCATATCGGCAGTCTGCCCGAAAAGATGAACCGGAACAATAGCCTTTGTACGCGGAGTGATTGCTTTTAAAATAGCTTCGGTGCTGATATTAAATGTATCAGGTTCAACATCTACAAGAACGGGGATAAGACCTAATAGCCCAATAACTTCGGCAGTGGCAATAAAAGTAAAATCAGGGGCAATAACCTCATCTCCAGGCTTCAGGCCGAGTGCCATCATACTTATCTGCAATGCGTCAGTGCCATTTGCACAAGGAATTACATGTTTTACATCCAGGTATTTTTCAAGTGCTGTCTGGAATTCTTTAACGGCAGGGCCATTAATAAAAGAAGTGGAGTTAATTACATCACTTATAGCTTTATCAATCTCAGGCTTGATTTCTTCGTATTGCGACTTTAAGTCGACCATTGCAATTTTCCGCATTTTTATATTTAAAAGAGTACGTTTATAAATACTATTTTGCAAAGATATTTAATGTGAGCTTGTAATCGAGAAGGATTCAAATAAAATGCCTTAAATATTCATAATTTTTAATTATGATAATAATATCTGAAAGCATCCGTCAGCTCCATTCGATTTGTATCTTTGCATTTTCACAATAAACATTGGAATGAACTTGTAATCATTGTTATCAGGCATTTTCATTAATATGAATGTGTACTATGGAAAGAGGATCATTTTAGCTTGCCCGGCAGCCTGAAAATCAGCGGTTATATTCAGGTTTAGAAAAAGAAAAAATAATATTTTTAAAATAACAGGTTAAAAAGTCATTCCTGAAACATGCAGCAAATTTATTCCTTTCTGATTGTATGCTACGGATTTTCCATCCGGTTTGCTTCTCTTTTTTATAAAAAGGCAGCATTATGGGTAAAAGGCCGGCAACGATACTGGGTTATTCTCGATAAAATAATTGCTGCTGAGCCGTTCAATTTACCTGGAAGAAAGCTGGCGTGGTTTCATTGCGCATCGCTTGGCGAATTTGAACAAGGCCGGCCTATCATCGAGGATTTCGGGCAGCAACATCCCGAATATCTCATCCTTCTTACTTTTTATAGTCCTTCGGGGTTTGAAGTACGTAAAGCCTATGCCGGGGCCAATCTTATTCTCTACCTGCCACTCGATACAAAATCAAATGCACAACGGTTTGTTGATACGGTTAAGCCTGATATTGTTTTCTATGTGAAATATGAATTCTGGTTCAATTTCCTGAGTTATCTTCAGTCAAAAAATATCCCAACCATATTGGTTTCCGCAGTATTTCGTCCGGATCAGCATTTTTTCAAGGGATATGCTGAATGGCCCAGAAAAATACTGAAGGGCTTTACAAAGATTTTTGTTCAAAACGAATCTTCAAAAGAGCTGCTTCAGTTTATCGGAATTGAAAATGTTGTAGTTAGCGGGGATACACGTTTTGACAGGGTTGCAGCTGTTGCAGCCAAACCAAAAGCAATTGAGATTGCCCGGGCATTTTCATCAAATCATAAAGTGATGGTAGCTGGAAGTACCTGGCCTGCCGATGAAGATCTGATTTTCAAACTTATTTATCAAAACAAGCATAACCTCCGGTTTATCATCGCACCTCATGAAATCAGTCCTGACCACATCAATTCGCTTATGCGACGGGCGGGAAAGAAAGCTGCAAGATTCTCGAGCATTACCAAAGAAGAAGTTAAAGATGCAGAAATTTTAATAATTGACTCTATTGGTATGCTTTCACAATTGTACCAATACGGTACTTTTGCTTATATAGGGGGAGGTTTTGGAGCTGGTATTCACAATATCCTGGAAGCTGCAGCTTTCGGGCTTCCTGTTTTTTTCGGCCCTAAGTACCATAAATTTAACGAAGCAAAAGAATTAATTAAGCTGGAAGGGGCATTTGAGGTAACAAAACCCGACGAACTGATACACAAAACTAATCTGTTACTTTCGGATAAAAAAGCACTTTCCAGGGCTTCATCAGCCAGTAAAAACTACGTTCAACAAGGTTGCGGTGCTACCGAAATTATATTGAAACAGGTTAATGACCTGATTATGCGTAAAACTGTATAGTTAAAATTCAAAGTCTCAAATTCAAAGTTCCAATTTTCTGGAATATAATACAAGATAATTCTATTTAGTACAGCTGTTTAACACCACCGTATTTTGGGTCTTGAGTCTTCGAATTTGAGATTTGGAATTTGGTTCCTGGTTCTTAAAAAGCTTTTCATTATCCTCAGAAAATTCAGGGATTTACCAAGTGCTGAAACTGCTGGTTACGAAGTTGCGGTTCAAATCCGGCTTCACGGATGGCCCGCTGAATACCCATTTCATCAAAAGAATAGTTTGCACCTGCAACACTCACAACGTTTTCCTCAATCATAATTGAGCCAAAATCATTAGCCCCACCATGCAAACAGAGTTGGGCTGTATCTTTTCCTACAGTTAGCCACGAAGCCTGGATATTAGGAATATTCGGTAACATTAATCTACTGATAGCAATAGTGCGGACATAATCCTCAGCCGTAACCGAATTTGCAACGCCATGCAGTTTTTGCAGCGAAGTACCTTCATCCTGAAAAGGCCAGGGAATAAATGAGATAAACCCGTTTGCGCCTTCAGGTTTTTCATCCTGAACATCACGCATATGCATCATGTGCTGAATACGTTCTTCCATGGTTTCGATATGTCCGAACATCATAGTAGCCGAAGTGGTAAGCCCGAGTTTATGAGCCTCACGCATTACATCCAGCCACTGCTGAACAGTGCATTTATTTTTTGATATTTTACTACGAACCCTGTCGGAAAGAATTTCGGCACCGGCACCAGGTAAACTATCAAGACCAGCAAATATAAGCTGTTCGAGGGTTTCGCGATAAGATATTCCTTCAAGTTTAGATATATGAACTACTTCAGGCGGTCCAAGAGCATGGAGTTTAAGTTTCGGATAAAGTTCTTTCAACTGACGAAACAAGCCTGTGTAGAAATCAAGCCCAAGTTTGGGATGCATACCGCCCTGGAAAAGCAATTGTTCACCTCCTCGTGCGAAAAGCTCATCGATTTTTTCCTTATATTGCTCAATAGTTGTGATATATGCTTCCCTGTGATTAACGCCCCTGTAAAAATTGCAGAACTGGCATCCCGACACACACACATTGGTATAATTCACATTGCGGTCGATAAGCCAGGTAACTTTTTTATCCGGGTGAAGCCTGTTACGTACCTGGTTGGCAGCAAACATTAAGTTCTGAAGTTGAAGCATTCTGTATATAATTTAACGCCCTCATCCAAAGTAAGATGAGAGCCTTGTATTGCTTTTTGAAGTATTTCGAGATATGCCATAATGAGATATTGTGGCAAAAGTAGGCATTTTAGGATTTCGTTTCAGAAGAAAGTAATAGAAACCACGGAGGCACGGAGGGCACGGAGGAACACTGAGAAAATAAAATTAAATTTTACTTTTTGTGGTTAAAAAAGGAAACCACCAAGGCACTATGAACACTAA
This sequence comes from uncultured Bacteroidales bacterium, assembly GCA_963802185.1. Classification (GTDB taxonomy): domain Bacteria; phylum Bacteroidota; class Bacteroidia; order Bacteroidales; family UBA4417; genus UBA4417. Next base: position 44,233 of record CAWDHU010000024.1, on the reverse strand, counting down.
GCACTAAGGGAAAAAAGAATACTCTGTGTATCTTTGTGAACTCTGTGCCTCCGTGGTTAAAAATAAGCATCTATTCCGCCCCTGCCTTCTTCTCCTTAAAAATATCATAATCAAGCACTTTCAGCTTCCAGCCTTTTTCCATTTTACAGTGCTTATTCCGTAAAAGGTAAGAAGTAGTTCCAAGCGCAACAAAAGAGCCGCTGACAATGGGAACCGTATTATCTATCAAGGGCTCTTCATGATTTATAGCATGGTTGAACATACTCCCGGCAAAATAAACTCCGGCAGCCAGAAACATCATTCGCCACGATCCATTCAGAAAAGGCCTGACGCGTGTAACTTCTTTAACTTTTGATAGTTGAAATGTATAGTTTCTGTTTACTGTACAGCTGGAATCATCAATATATGTAATCTCACCGCTCACGGCAAATTCAGGGTCACCCATCTGAACAATAATCCTGTCGCCGGGATAGTACATAAATCGTTTTGTTTTTCCTGGTTTCTGAACTAATAACACCTTTTGTGCATCAACAGTCTGACAAATCAATACTAACACTATTGCCCAGATAAAAAATAAAGATGCTCTCATAAACCGATTTGTTGGTAACGATAAAATTAAACAAAATACTTTAATCTTTAATGTTAAAAAAGCCCAAAAACTTACAACTTACAAGTGATAAAAGGGAAGCAGGGGATTGATATTTTTACGACATTTGTAAACTATTCAGGACTAAAGGTATGAAAGTTAAGTTCCATTTTATTGTTATATTATTTGCAGTATGGCTTTTTCCGGGATGTAAAAGCAATTCCTCAGATAAGGGAACTCTTCAAGGCACTTTCAGCAATATACCCTCAACCAGGCTGTATATTTACCAGATTCTACCTGGCAGCAAACCTTTAATAGATTCAGTGAACACTGATGCTTACCGGCAATTTCAGCATTTCTTTTCCGGTTAAAAAAGCCGGTTTCTACACTTTAAAACGTAATACTGAAAATGAAATCACTCTTGTGGTTTCACCTGGTGAAAAAATAATATTAACCGGAAATGGCAATTCGCTACGCGATACTTACTCGGTTGAAGGGTCTAAAGATTCGAAGCTATATTCTGAATATAATAATTTCACAAATTCCAATCTGCACAAGGTAGATTCGTTATCGCAGGTTTTTGCCGAAAGCCAGTCAAATCCTGATTTTATCGGGGTTAAAAAGCAACTGGATTCAGTGTACTTAGCCATTTTCGATGATCAGAAAGAAAAAGTAATATCGTTTGTTAACAGTCACTTCAACTCGCTTGCATCACTCCTGGTTATATCTGAAAGTTTTGGACCTAACCCGGTTTTGTCAGAGCAAACACATCCGGAATTATTCCTGAAACTCGACAGCACTCTTTTTCTTACGTATCCTGAAAATAGCCTTGTAAGTTTGTTTCATCAGCGAATGCTCGATTTCAAAACTGAACTGGCAGATGCCAAAGAACATGATAAAATGTTGAAACCGGGAATGCCGGCACCTGAAATTGCACTTTCAAACTCCGACGGCAAGGAAATCAAACTCTCATCCTTACGCGGCAAGCTTACGCTGGTCTATTTCTGGAGCAGCTGGAATGCGCTTTGCAGGCAAACAAATATGAACCTTACGGGCATTTACCCCAAATATCACAATCGCGGTTTCGAAATTTATGCTGTTTCAATCGACTCCGATGCTGACCTCTGGAAGAGAGCCTATCTGCTGGACAAGGCATATTGGATACAGGTAAACGATCCGAAAGGGCTGGAATCTGACTATGGCAAAACCTATGCCGTAAAAGCTATTCCGAAGATGGTCCTGGTAGGAAGAGATGGAAATATTATAACACGCGACCCGGTTTTAAGCGAACTGGAAGCTTTAATAAAGAAGAATCTTTGATTGCGGATTTCGGATTGTGGATTGCGGATATTTCAAATCCTTACTTACAACTTATATCTTATAACTCAAAACTCATAACTCATATATCGACCCGAATGGACTCAACTAAAACCAACATATACTTCGCAAGCGATTTTCACCTTGGTATTCCCGACAGGCTAAGCAGCCTGGTTCGCGAAAAAAAGCTGATCCGTTGGCTCGATATGGTTCAAAAAGATGCTGAATCTATCTACCTGATGGGCGACCTTTTTGATTTCTGGTTTGAATACAAAACTGTTGTTCCCAAAGGATATACCCGTTTATTCAGCAAACTTGCCGAGATCACTGAAAAAGGAATTCCGGTTCATTTTTTTAAAGGGAACCACGATTTCTGGGCTTTCAGTTACCTGAACGAAGAATCGGGCGTAATTATTCATGACGATCCACAGGAAATAGAACTGAAAGGCAGCAAATTTTATCTTGCACATGGCGATGGGCTGGGTCCCGGAGATCATAGTTATAAGTTCATGAAGAAAATATTCCTTTTAAAATTTAACCAGTTTCTGTTCCGGTGGCTACACCCCGACCTGGGAACAAAAATGGGGCTTTACTTTTCGCGCGGAAGCCGGATTTCAAATATGATAAAGCAGGATAAAGATGAAAATTTCTTTGAAACCGACAAAGAATTCCTGCTCGTATTTTCACGCGAAATGGCTGCTAAAAAACCTGCTATCGATTATTTTGTTTTCGGACACAGGCACATTCCAACTAATTTAAAAGTTTCTGACAATGCAAGTTGCGTAATCCTTGGCGATTGGGTAAAACATTATTCTTATGGAAAATTCGACGGGGAGACGTTTGAAATAAAATACTTTGAGAAACAAGAAATGGTATAAATATACTTACCCTAAAATTTAGAACTATTACTTAAATGCATTTATTCAAATCCTAAATAAAAACTAAAAATTAATATAAAAATTGGTCAATGGAAAATCTTAAAAGCTATATCCAATCCAACTCACAAAGGTATCTTGACGAGTTGTTCGGCCTGATCCGGATTCCATCAATTAGCTCCCAAAGCGAGCACAAAGAAGACATGATCAAAACAGCACAGTATATCGTTGATTCACTATTAAAAGCAGGAGTTGATAAAGCTGAGATTATGCCTACAACGGGGCACCCGGTTGTGTATGCAGAGAAGATCATAGATCAGGCAAAACCCACGATACTGGTTTACGGCCATTACGATGTAATGCCGGTTGATCCGCTTGAACTCTGGACTTCACCTCCATTTGAGCCGGAAGTGCGTGACGGGAAAATTTTTGCACGTGGTGCTGTGGATGACAAAGGGCAATTATTCATGCAGGTTAAGGCTTTTGAATACCTGGTTTTAACCAATCAACTCCAGTTCAATGTAAAATGGATGATTGAAGGAGAAGAAGAAATGGGTTCACCTGCATTGGGGAAATGGCTGCCAGGTCAAAAAGACCTCCTGAAAGCAGATATTATACTGGTTTCGGATACCAGCATGATTGCTATTGATATACCAAGTGTTACGGTGGGATTACGAGGACTTGCCTATATGGAAGTTGAAGTTGCCGGCCCGGACAAAGACCTTCATTCCGGATTGTATGGAGGTGCGGTTGCTAATCCTGCCAATATACTGGCCAAAATGATTGCTTCGCTGCATGATGAGAACAATCATATAACCATCCCTGGTTTTTACGATGATGTTTTGGAACTTTCACCTGAAGAACGTGCTGATATGGCCCGCGCTCCTTTTAATCTGGAAGAATTCAAGAATAAACTTGATATAAGAACAACACTTTGCGAAAAAGGCTACACCGTTAACGAATGTACCAGCATACGCCCGACTTTGGATGTTAACGGAATATGGAGCGGTTACACAGGAGAAGGATCAAAAACCGTTTTACCTGCAAAAGCTTTTGCAAAAATCAGTATGCGCCTTGTTCCTCACCAGGATCCGCATAAAATCTCAGAACTTTTTGCCGCTCATTTTAAATCCATTGCTCCCGATTATGTGAAAGTAAAAGTTATTGAACACCACGGAGGATATCCTTATGTTGCTCCAACCAATACAGCGGCCTATCGCGCTGCAAGTAAAGCCTACGAAACAGTTTACGGTATAAAACCTGTTCCGACACGCAGCGGCGGAAGTATTCCTATAATTTCAACTTTCGAACAGGTTTTGGGTATTAAAAGCATACTCATGGGTTTTGGCCTCGATACAGATGCCGCACATTCACCAAATGAAAACTACCATCTCGACTGTTTTTTCAAAGGAATTGAAACCATAACCTGGTTCTATAAATATTATGCCGATGAAATGAATGAAAAAATATAGTGAATAAAGCTTCAAAATAAAACACCCGTTCAGCATTTCGTTGGACGGGTGTTTTTTTTGTGTGGATGCAATCAGGTTAGAGTAAAAATATGAATAGAGAATAGATTTATTTATTCAGAGTTTTCATTCTGATGTTCGAGTATGTATTGCTTTGAAGATTCACTTCTGAATTCAATATGCCTTATTTGTCCTCCTGTACGACCTATATATAGCATTGCTGCTGAGCTTATCAACGACAATACCAGAGTGAATATTACAAGGAAACGTGCAGACCTCTCCTTTTTCATGACACTATAAAAGGCAACTGCAGCTATTAATCCGGCCGGCACTATCAGGTACATTCCGATTGTGGCTAAATTTTCATGCCTGCTTATCAGGCTTTCGACTGCATCAGGAATTCCCTTCGCTGCCTCCTCAGCAGAATTGCCGGATAAATATGCCAGTATAGATGTGATAGATGAGAACACAATGGTACCCGAACCTGCCAGGTTTACACCCTCATTCCTGGAAACCAGGCCGGCAATTAATAACAAGGTTCCAATAATTACTCCAACTATTGGAAAATGGTTTATTACAATATGAAAATAAGCCCAGGTCATAAAAGAGTATTTTGAAAGATGAAAAGAAAGTTAGTACAGAGAAAGTTTCCGTTTTTCTAATCTGAAACAAATATAAGTATTATTAGTTTAATCCTCTTAATGCCAAAAAGTCAAACAATTTACAATTGAAATTGTTGAGGCTGAATGGATTCAAATGTTAATTCATAATCGCTCCGAGCATAAAAAAACGGCTGCAGTTTTCTCTGCAACCGTTTCAGATGTAAGCATTTCAATTTACCTGCGGGAAGGATTTCCGGAAGACCTGTTTTCCGAACTTTTCATTTCCTTTCTGCTTTTGCTAACGGCCTTCTTTACATCCTCTTTAGTAGTTTTTTGAGTTTCTGTATTTTGAATTCGTGAGTTTGATGAGGGTGTAACATCTTTAGTTCTTTGTTCACGGGTTGGCTGAGTATTGGTTGCGCGATTGTTGCCGGTTTCGCGCGACGAGCTATTGTTTCGGGATTCTACTGCAGGAGTAACTTTGCGGGGCTGACTTTTTTGTGAATTTTCCATCCTGGATGTATTTGTTACCTGGCGCTTACCTTCTGTTACATTTGGCCTGGTTTCGCGGGCAGGAGTTTCCCTTTTAGGTTCAACTGCCTGTCGGTTTGAAATCCTTGCCTCCGATTTCTGAGCTACATTACGCGGTTCAACCTTTGCTGCCCTGGTTACAGTATTACTTCTCTGTGCTGGCGCTTGCTTAGTGCTATTGGTTTGAGTCCGGCTTTCGCGAATGCGGTTTGCACCAGGATCGTTTGTTCGTGCATTGGTTTGTTCAATCCTTTTTTCGGTTCTGGCTTGTTGAGCATTGCGGTATTCAACAGGACGAGAATCAGAGCGTTTATTTTCAACTGTTGGGCGATATACATCCAGCCTGTTGTTGTGAACGCCACTTTTTTCAGGTCTCTGGCTTTCACCGATTTCCATCCTTCTCACTTTGTTTTTGCTATACCTCTCAACATCCGTAACGCGTGGCCCATTGTACCATGAATTGTGATTGTTATGATTGTTATTATCCACATATATATTGGTAATATGTGTTATATGAGTAACATTGACATGGCGGTTGTAAATGTAACGGTTCCAGTTTCCGGAGCAGAAGTGATCGCGTGCAACAAAAGTCCACCAGGGATCAGGAGCATACCAGTTGGAATTACTTTGTACATAAATATTGGGTCCCATTGGAGCCCAGCCCCAGTAATTATCGTATGACCCCCAACTTACCCAGGCAGGTGCCCATTCGTAACCGGGTATCCACATCCAACCTAAGTAATTGTCAAAATCCCAGCGGCCATAATGAAAGGTTGCCCAGCCCCAATCGTAACCGGAAGCCCAGGTCCAGCCATAGTCGGTATAAACCCAGTTTCCATTTGATGAGTATGGCCTGAAGGATTCAGGATGATCAAAATACGGACGCCAGACGTAGCCGTAATCAGGAGAGTAGATCCAATCGCCGTATGGAGAAAGTTGATCGTAAAAAGTCTGGATCGAGATGGTTATTTTAGTGTTTCTGTATTTATGTGCTTCGGCACTGAATACAACAACCATCGAAAGGAACAGGATTAAAGTTATCTTTTTCATGGCAGTAGAGATTAGTAGCGTTATTTAATAAACCTTTTATTTACAGTAGTTTTAGACACTCTGTTATAAAGTGTGTTGCAAAGCCCGTGCCAAAATCTTAGTTCAGTTGAATAATTTATTTCTAAAATATAAAAAAGGATAATTGAACAGTATTTATCAATTGGCAATCAGCCAGATAAAAAAAACCGGCATTGAATAAACAGTGCCGGTTTCAAAAAAATATTTTGTTGATTTTATTTTATCCCATTCTTTTTGTTGTAGGCTGCAACTCCATCATCAAGGAATTTGATGTATGAAGCAATATCCAGATCGTAAGCGTGGGGAGGAACAAGCGAATTGCCATCACCATCGAGAATGACATAAAACGGTTGTGCATTAGCCCCGAATTTTTCAATCTGTATTTCCGTATTCTTCTTTCCAAGAAGTTTCACTTCGCGTCCTTCCTTATTGGTATACCATTCTGCCTGAGCCATTTCAATAACTTTATCATCCACATAAAGCGCTGCCAGCACAAAATTCTCACGCAAACGTTTCAGGACTTCCGGATCGCTCCAAACCCGGTTTTCCATTTCGCGGCAATTGGTACAGCCATGGCCGGTAAAATCAACAAAAACAGGCTTGTTCAATACTTTCGAAGCTTTTAATGCCTCGTCATAATCAAAATATCCTTTCAGTCCATGAGGCAATTTTAATGCAGTGTTAAGATACTTTGGAGTTTCGGCTATATTTCCTTTACTTTCAGTACCTCCACTTCCACTATTATCCCGAACGATAGCCGTTACATCGAAATCCTGCGTTTCCATTGGAGGCAGCCAGCCTGAAATACCTTTGAGCGGTGCACCCCACAAACCAGGTATCAGGTAGATTACAAAAGTAAACGTTGCGATAATTAAAATGAGTCGTGGAAACGATTTTACCACGGGATAATCGCTGTCGTGCGGAAACTTGATTTTTCCCAACAAATAGAAGCCCATCATGGTGAAAATAACTATCCAGAATCCCAGGTATATTTCGCGGTCGAGGATTCCCCAATGGTAAGTTTGATCGGGAATATTAAGAAATTTCAAAGCGAAAGCCAATTCAATAAACCCAAGTACGACTTTCACTGAATTAAGCCAGCCACCCGATTTCGGCATCTTATTGAGCCACTGGGGGAATAAAGCAAACAGCGTAAACGGAATAGCAAAAGCAAGTGAGAACCCAAGCATGCCAATAATTGGCTTGAGTATTTGTCCGCCAACTGACTCAACCAGTATAGTTCCAACAATTGGGCCTGTGCAGCTAAAGGATACCAATACAAGGGTAAATGCCATAAAAAGTGTTCCGATGGTTCCGCCTCTATCTTCGGCCGAAACAGATTTATTAACCAGCCAGTTTGGCATCGTGATCTCAAAGTAGCCAAAAAACGAAGCCCCGAAGATGACAAAAATCAGGAAGAACAGCACATTTGGAATCCAGTGTGTACTGATCCAGTTGCTGAATTCAGCGCCAAAAAGCACCGCAATTACAGTTCCGAACAGGGTGTAAATGGCTATTATCGAGATTCCGTAAATAGATGCCTGCACTTTTCCGTTGGTACCCGATTTCATAAAATAGGATACGGTCATTGGTATCATTGGAAATACACAGGGCGTTAGTATTGCAACCAGACCGGCCGCAAAAGCTATCAGGAAGAACAGCCATAATGGTGTACTACCATCATCGAGTGGTTTTGATGATTCAGTTGATGAGATTGATGCAGTTGAATCAATTTTGGCTAAAGAAGCGGTGTCAATAGTTTTTAATTGAACCGTATCTGTAGTAGTTGTATTTTTTGTTCCTGCTGCAGCAACTGAAGCCTTATATGTTTTTGATCCGGCCAGATCGAAAATAAAAGGCTTTGAATCAAATATGCAACTTTTATTATCACATGCCTGGAATTCAACTTCACCGGATACTTTTATAGGTTGATTGCTTTGAATTTTTATCTTTTGGGTGAAAGTTGATTGCATCTGAAAATACTTGACATTCATCTCGAACATCTCGTCATATTCCTCGAATGGCTTCGGTTCAGTAACTTTGCCAATCAATTGAAACCCATTGGGTTTGTCGAATGTGAATATTGTGGGACGCGGACCATCCTTTGGCACCTCCTGTGAATACAAATGCCAGGTCATATCAATTTTTGCGACAAACTGCAGCTCAGCCATCGTATCATTAATTCTGTTGGCCTTGAACGACCATTTTACCGGCTCCTGAAGTTGTGAAAAGGCAGAAAATCCAAACAGAAGGTGTATTATAAATGTAAGCATCAACGCTTTACCAGCGCGAAAATTTATTCTCTTCATTGTATTGATTTGAATTGTAGAAATTAAAGTAATGCCCGTATTGGCAAGTGGCAAAATTATAAATAATTAAATAAGTCGTTACAACTCTGTTATAGAATTAATTAAGAAATTCATTGATATAGCTCAAATGATCCTCAAACACAGAATGAAATGCTTATTTCTATCCAAAAAGCAGGCTGCAACCACAGGAAGTGGTTTCGGTTTCACCGCTCTCGTCGACACTTGTTATAACAAAAGCTTTCTTTGTATTTGGCGTAATCCGGAAACGGTTATCAATTCTTTTGCCGATAACCCATACTATATCTTCACCTGACAGCATGAGCCAGATTTTTTCCTTATCGGCAAGTGAGATTTTCTGGTTAATAAAAAAATCACTTAGTTTTTTCTTTCCTTTCAGACCCAAAGGCATAAACCAATCGCCTTTTTCCCATTTACGTATTGTAAGCGGGAACCTGAGTTTTTCAAGATCCAGGCAGGCTATAGAAGCTTTTCCCATTGGAAGCTCACTGATTCTGTCCGTTTCGTAAATACAAAGACAAACAGGTTGTTCGATATTTAACATGTTCCTTTCAATCAAAAAAACTTCACCGTTAAAAGGATCAGCACTCAAATCAGCCAGTGGCTGAATTATAAAATTCTCACGATCACGAAGTAGCCGGTGGGTAGGTGAGTAAAATACCTTGCCCGAGAATGTATCAAGAGACCTGACAATATCCTTCACAACCGGGTAAGAAAAGCCATAAGGCTTCAATAACTCGAATAAATATGTATCATGAGGTTCGTATTCATAAACCCAGTCAATTGAAATTAAGACTCCTTCGGGAGTATGTTGAACAAGGTCGGCAGTAACCCCGGTAATATGGTTGTTATAAATAGATTCGACATCGCGCAAATGGCTGATACTCTCGTTAAGTTTAAAACTAAACTGTGGATTAATTTCATATAATTCAGCCAGCACATCATGTCTCAGTTTATTTCGAAGGTACTTTCGGCTTTTATTTGACCGATCTTCGCGCCAGGTTAGGTTAAGTTCGAGGGCATAGGACATAATTTTATCGCGTGTAGTGAACATCAACGGCCTGATAATTTTACCCTGTTTGGGCAAAATGCCGTGCATACCGCTGATTCCAGTACCACGCAGAAGATTGATAAAAAAAGTTTCAGCCTGGTCATCAAGGTGGTGAGCAGTGGCAACATAACTAAATCCATGTTCCATTACCATTTCATCGAACCATGCATAACGCAGGTCGCGGGCAGCCATTTGTATCGAGATTTTCTGATCGGAAGCATACTGTTTTGTACTGAAATTCCTGATATAAACGGGCACATCCAATTGTTTGCCCAGGTTTTTCACAAATGCTTCGTCTCCCTGCGACTCTTCCCCTCTTAAACTAAAATTAACATGAGCAATGCCAAAATTAAAGCCTGCATCCTGAAAAAGCTTTACCATTACAATGGAATCCACGCCTCCGCTGACAGCCAGTAAAATACGGTCAGACTGATCGAATAATCCAGAAGATTTGATATAAGTTTTGAAAGCCTGTAACATATGTACAAATGTACATTATTTTTTAGATTATAAGTAGCCCTATCATTTAGAAACTCTCTAAATATCACTTGTTATCAGGATGAATAATTGATAGGTTTCCGATTAACATTTCTGATCAACGCCTATACCGCGCTGTGATAAAATAAATTTTAATTTAAACTTATGCTAAAGCCGGTTTTGCAGTAATAAATTGTTATTCAATAATTAAAATTTAAAATATTTGATTTTCTTTTCATAATAATTTTTGCCTTTATCAGTACAAATACCGCGGATAAAAGTATCGAACATCACATCGAAAAGTACTGAAAATGAGATGGATTCGTTTGGAAAAAAGTCGGGGTTGTGCAAATCGATAAGCCTGCTTATGTAGATGCGTGAAACCAATTCTGCACTTAAATCGGGTCGATACATACCCTGCTGCATACCTTGTTCGAAGTTTGTCTTGATTTTGGAATTTACAAAGTCTATCCGTTTTTCAACAAATTTTTGTCTTACTTCAGGAAAGTTTGCCCGTAAATCGAATGTAATGCTTGGTAAAATATTTACGAATTTATTGCTGATCTGCTTACTCACGGCCAATAAACCATCTATCGCATTGATTCCTGTAAAATCCAAATCTGAAAAAATATTCTCCAGGTTTTGCTGCTCATAATCAAGTATTTCCTCTACCAATCCGGTTTCGCTGTTAAAAGCTTGAATTAAAGTTCCAAGAGGCACATCAAGCTCTTTTGCCAGATTCGGGAATGTGAACGTATTGGAATTATATCCTGAAAGTAATTTTCGTACCTTTTCAATCAGTGCAAGTTTATGATCGGGCATATTGCTGGTTTGATTTGTTAGCGATATAGTTAATATTTGAAAGTATGCTTTGTTGAAAAATACCAGGATAATTTAAAGGGATACATTTATTCATAAAAGTTGTACGCCATCCGGAATCAGCATCACGGATCCCGAAAATTAAGTTTAATGCGACTTCAGTAATGAATACTAAGATACTCCTGCACCGGAAAATTATATTCTTGATGATATCGCAAAGTTGTACCATGTCCTGAAATTATCTGTGTGCTGTTGTAGCAAGACAAATTTATATAAAAATAATACTTCAATTCATACATATATAGTTTTTTCCATAACATATTAATATTCAGCAAATAGCTTTGGAATATCTTTAATAAATCATTTCAGGGACTTTAAATTTTGGAGGGAGATAACATGACTGAAAGTTTAATTTTTAAAGTTATTGACTAAATCACAAACAATCTGATACGATGAAATATTTATTTAAACCGCCATTAATAAAGCATATAAGGATCCGGCTTTTCAACTTCAGAAGTTCAGGTTATTGCAATATTTTCTCTCGAGCCAATATCTCCTTAAATGATTAAAATATTGTTAAGTATTATCTTCCTTATGCAATATTTAGCGCGACTGTTAACTATTAACTTACCTTTGTACAACGTAATTAAATTTTAAAAAGATGGCTCTTTCGACCCGTGGAATGAAGATAGGAATACTTACTGCCGGAGGCGATTGCCCAGGTATTAATGCAGCAATTCGTGGCGTTGGCAAAACTGCCATTACAGAGTATGGGATGAAAGTAATAGGCATTTCTTCCGGATTTCGCGGATTAATTGAAAAGGATTATATCGAACTGGATGAAACCCAGCTTTCGGGAATGCTTACTCTTGGAGGCACAATTCTGGGTACTTCGCGCGACAAGCCATACAAAAACGATCCGGTTACAGGAATCAATATGTCGAAGATCATCAAGAAAAATTACAAGGAAATCGGCCTTGATGCGCTGGTGGTTATTGGTGGAAACGGCACACAGAAAACTGCCGCAAGGCTTGCTGACGAGGGGTTAAATATTATTGGTCTACCTAAAACAATAGATAATGACGTGTATGGTACTGACGTTACTTTTGGTTTTGATACGGCTGTAAGCATAGCTACCGAAGCCATTGACCGCCTGCATTCAACCGCTAATTCACATAAGCGTATTATGGTTATCGAATTAATGGGACATCATGCAGGCTGGATATCGCTGTACTCAGGTATTGCCGGTGGTGGAGATGTAATTTTAATCCCCGAAATTCCTTATGACATGGATATTGTTGCCCGTTATCTCGAAAAAAGGGCAAAAAACAAAAAGCCCTATTCCATTGTAGTAGTTGCTGAAGGCATTGCTAAACCAAAGGGTGTTTCAGCAGCTTCTTTTATTTCGCAATCCATCAAGGAAAAAACCGGGCTTGAGACTCGCGAAACCATTCTTGGATATGTGCAGCGTGGAGGCTCGCCCACAGCTATGGACCGCATTTTGGCTACCCGATATGGGGCATATGCTGTTGAGCTTATTGCTGAAGGCAATTTCGGGGTAATGGTGTGCAAAGAGGGAGATACAATCACTTCAGTTCCCCTCGACCAGGTTGGCGGAAAACTTAAACTTGTGCCACCTGATTCCTCGCTTATCAAAAAGTCGCGAAAGATGGGAATATGTTTCGGAGACAGGAGAGTTTAATACCCACTCTTCCAGTTTAATGTAATTTTGGAAATAAACCAGAATTTTTTCAATTTTCCAAAGGGCAATTCTAAAGTCCGGCAAACAATCCCGGTATTGAATTCCCGATTTCCAATTTCAGGAGGATCTCTTTCCGCCATAAGCCTCCTCCATAACCGGTGAGTTTACCGTTGCTACCAATCACCCGGTGGCATGGCACAACAATATTGATCATATTTTTACCATTGGCATTTCCCACAGCACGGGTATTGGTTTCTCTGCCTGTCATGCGGGCCAGTTCAAGGTAACTGATGGTTTTACCAAAAGGTATCTGCTGAAGTTTTTCCCAGACTTTAAGCTGAAATTCCGTCCCCCTGGGATCAAGTTTTAAATCGAAATGTTTGCGTTTTCCTTCAAAATAATCATTCAGCTGATTTACACATTCCAGCAGGCAAACAGGAACATGAGTTGTCTCAGTTTCAGAGTCAAGAAACACGATAGACCGGATGCCTTCGTCGCTTCCTGATATTTCAATAATCCCTATCGGGGATTTTATACGTGTAGATTCTAATTTCAATTTGTAATGCTTAAAACTTATTGGATTAGAAGATCAGATTATTACCTTCAGTTAAAAGTAATATAAATATCCAGAATTTCAGGCCTGTTGCCTGTGCGTACAGGTGGTCCCCAACCACCATAACCACTCGAAACATAAAAATGCGAATCTCCTTTCTGTTTATATCCCCAGCTCACTTCATAAATAGCTTTAGTGATATAATTGAAAGGCCACAACTGTCCGTGATGTGTGTGCCCCGATAATTGAAAATCGACTCCCGCATCAACTACCTGTTGAAAGTTAAAAGGTTGATGATCCATCATAATTACCGGTAATGAAACATCAACCTCTTCGAGTACTTTATCGAGGCCTTTACGTTCTTTTCTGCTGAATCGTTTCGAATCGCGGTCGTTGCGGCCAGCCAGGTAAAAACTATTATTGATTTCGATGGCTGTATCCCTAAGCATTTGGATACCATGCTCTTCAAGGTATTTTACAGCAGCTTCAGCTCCACCAATATATTCATGATTCCCTGTGATGGCATAAACACCCAAAGGAGCTTTTAATTTTGTTAACGATCGTCCAAGGTCATTGTGTATAACAGGTGCCAGGTCTTCATCCACAATATCACCGGCCAGCAATATAATGTCAGCATTACAATCATTCAACATTCTGACAAGTTTTGCTGTTCGCCTTGGTCCTACCAGGGTTCCCATATGAATATCCGAAGCTGCGGCTATGTGAAGTGATTTCATTTGACCGGCCTTTTTATTGATGTGGATATCAAGTCGTTTCACCCTGGGATTCAGCGCATTAATGTGACCTGCCAATACAACAATTGCTGCAATGCCGGTCACTGTGAAGAACATATATTTTTTGACCAGTTCATAATTGGCTGACAATATTTCGGGCCGTGGAAAAAAATACAATATAAGCCGTACAAGGTCAATCACCAACACTGCTAGAAGCAGGTATACCATCAGTGCCAGCCAGAATGATCCTACAAAAGTAAAAAAGTTACTCACCGGCGAAATCCATACACGCTCCATGAATCGGCTGATAATGTATGAAGCACTCAAAAAAACAAAAATCCACGGATACCAGGTTTTAAAAGCCATTCCCGCAGGTAACGCACGCATTCCGTGGATATAAATGTAATAGTTTACAAGGCTGTAAATCAGCAATACAATACTGAAAAAAATAAGAAACTGCACTGAACGCATAATTTAGTTGTTGTTCAAAAAAAAAGGTTTATTCCGCAAATTAACGTTAAAAATTGCTAATAATACATAACTGACCAAAGCTATATTTGTTCAACCCGTTTATATTGCTCCGGAATTTGTAAATTTGCACTTTTATAATTGGCCTGAAGGATTTATTATAGAGATAATTAATTGTTAATCAAAACGATATCTCTTCTACAAAAGATCAGGATTTAGATTAAAATTGTATGATGCGAAAATTTACTATTGCAATCCTGTTCATCCTGGCCACAACAATGGTTGTAAAAGCCCAGCAGGTAATTTATTTGCAAACATTTGAAGATACAGCCAACCTGTTTCAGGAATATGTGCTTGCAAATTTTGACAAAGCCGACCCGATTGGAACTGAATGGGACACCCTTAAAACGGTTCCCTGGTATGTAAATGCTGCTGGCCCTGCCGGGAATCACGCTGCAATTGCTACTTCAGATTATTTGGCCGATACCGCAGCCGAAGACTGGTTTGTTACACCCGCCATCAGGATTGGAGAAGGTTCAACTTTATCGTGGAAAAGTTTATCATTAACCGCCGGGAAAACTGATACTTACCAGGTTTATATTTCGACTACCGAGCAATCTCCTGCCGGTTGCCTGTTTAACGGGGTTTCAGGATCCTATATTTCTTCTAATTCAACAGAATTCATTTCAAATGCTTTGGACCTGGCAGCTAATGGATATGCTAACGAAATAGTATATATTGGTTTCAGGCTAAATACAAAATCGGGAGGTGATAAAATTGCCATTGACGATTTAAAAGTTACCGAGAATATAACGCAATTTGCAAACCTGACTTTCGAGGTGAACATGACCAGCTACATTGCTGACAGTTTATTTAATCCCAGGACAGATACAGTAGATGTGGCAGGTACTTTTAATAATTTTGACGGCACAAAAAGCATCTTATCCATTGTTCCAGGAACTGATTCTACCGTATATTCCATTACAATACCGGGATTTCTTGATGGCGACCGACTTGAATTTAAGTTCCGTATAAACAGCTCATGGAACGATACTGCAGTTGAATTCCCTTACGGTCAGCCAAACAGAATCTGGGTTGTTACTCACGGGAATTATACATATAAATGCTATTATAATGATAGAGAAGGGTCAACTTTTGGCATTGCCGAAAACAAACTGATGGACCTTGTGGATGTCTATCCTAATCCTGCTCAAGGTATGGTGTGGGTTGGAATACCTAAAAGTGTTAAAAAGGTTAGCCTTGTAGGCCTCAACGGGCATAGAATTATTGATCACAAAACACTTTCGGGCAATATCGTCAACTTCGATGTTGGCTCGTTGGCAAAAGGGACCTATCTCTTGTTGTTTTATACTGATGGCGGTTTTTCAGGAAGTAAAAAGCTGATTAAGAATTAATTAGAAACATCCCATCAAATATGGATTCAGGGGCAACATCTGGCAGAAAAGTTAAATATTTTTCCTGCTGCTTTTTCTTTTTCTTCAAACCTGTATCCTTTACCCTAGCACTCAAATCAAATATATAATACCAACACAATTCCCATGAGTGAACAAATAAAACATGAATGTGGTATCGCATTTATCCGATTGCTGAAACCACTTGAATATTATTATACCAGGTATGGTACCACACTCTATGGAATTAACAAGTTGCATCTGCTCATGGAAAAGCAACATAACCGAGGTCAGGACGGAGCAGGAGTAGCAAGTATTAAGTTGAATGTTGAGCCAGGAAGCAGGTATATCGACAGGGTACGGTCGAATGCAGCAGCTCCTATTGATGATATTTTTAAGCAGATATACGCGCCTTTTCAGAATATCCTTAATAAAGACCCGGAAAAATTAAATGATTCGGTCTGGCTAAAAAAGAATGTTCCGTATTATGGCGAGCTTTTCATTGGACACCTCCGATACGGCACATTCGGAAAAAATAATATTGAAAACCTTCACCCGGTTGTGCGTTATAACAACTGGATGACAAGGAACCTGGTACTGGCAGGAAATTTTAACATGACCAATGTTGATGAACTTTTTCAACGTCTCGTCGAATTCGGGCAGTACCCTGTGGAGACATCCGACACTGTAACTATTCTGGAAAAAATAGGACACTTTCTCGATGAGGCCAATGAAGATCTTTATCGTAGTTTTAAAAAAGAAGGCTTTAACAAGCAGCAAAGCACTGAGCTGATCGCTAAAAACCTTGATATTAAGGACTTACTACAGGAATCATCCGAACATTGGGATGGTGGATATGCTATCGCCGGTATGTTCGGCCACGGGGATGCTTTTATTTTACGCGACCCCAATGGAATCAGGCCTGCATACTGGTACAAGGACGACGAAATTGTTGTAGCAGCTTCAGAGCGGCCTGTGATTCAGACTACATTAAATGTATTATACGATGACGTTCATGAAGTGAAACCAGGTCATGCGTTGATTGTTCGCCGTGATGGAAGTGTAGAAGAAGCACAGATTAAGAAACCCGGGCCCAGGCGTTCATGTTCATTCGAACGGATTTATTTCAGCCGGGGCACCGATAAAGAAATCTATAATGAGCGTAAACAATTAGGTATCGTTCTTACAAAAAACATACTATCAGAAGTTGGTCACGACCTGGAGAATACTGTATTTAGTTACATTCCCAATACCGCATCGTCAGCCTTTTACGGATTGGTTGAAGAGCTGAATAACGTCTGCGATCAGATAAAAGCTGATAAGATACTGAAAGAAGGACCAACCATCACCCGCGAAAAACTGCAGGAGATTTTCCGATTAAAACCCCGAATTGAAAAAGTAGCCGTTAAGGATATCAAACTGCGCACTTTTATAACGCAGGATTCAAAACGTAACGACCTTGTAGCCCATGTATATGATGTTACCTATGGAACAGTTCGTCGCGGCACTGATAACCTGGTGGTATTAGACGACTCTATTGTACGAGGAACTACTCTGAAACAGAGTATTATACGAATTCTCGACAGGCTTGGACCAAAGAAAATAGTAGTAGCTTCGTCGGCACCGCAAATCCGTTATCCTGATTGTTACGGAATTGATATGGCAAAAATCACCGATTTTATCGCCTTTAATGCTACCATAGAGCTATTAAAAGATACACATCAAAGTGAGATTCTGAACGAAGTTTACCGAAAATGCAAAGCACAGGAAAAACTACCTAAAGAACTGGTGGTTAATTATGTGAAAGACATTTATAATCTGTTTACGCCGGAGCAGATCTCAGCAAAAATTGCTCAATTGGTAACTCCTCCCGGCTGCAAAGCTGAAATTGCTGTTGTTTATCAAACAGTTGAAGATTTGCATCAGGCCATTCCAAATCACACCGGCGACTGGTACTTTACAGGAGATTACCCTACACCTGGCGGAAATAAAGTAGTAAATAAGTCCTTTATCAATTTTATTGAAGGGCGGAACGAGAGAGCGTACTGAGAGGACGAGGGATTGGGAGGACGAGGCGACGAGATGAGGGGGCGAGAGGGAGATGGTGAGATGGAGCGAGAGAACGATTGAGCGAAGGATGAGTTGGAGATGGGGAGAAATCTCACCTTTAAAGTTTACTCTGTCTGAAGTTCAGACAGTTAAATAATCAATACTTTGAGAAATAGTGATTATACACTTTTCGGAGTGTGTTCAAGGATTTGATTTAAACCTTATATCGTTGTAAATAATGCTGTTTCCTGCCGAAAAGGTCTTTGAAATGATGAATGAGTATGGGAGCAAGTCCCATCCTTTCCTGTTTGGAATTGATTTCGAAATGGAGCAGGGATTTTTTTTGGATCCGGCCAAAGCATCCGGATCGGGCATCTATTTCAGTATCAATGGAACAGGTAATTATTTTTCCTTTAAGGGCAATAATCATACGGTAAACCTGGTTAAACATCCAGTTGAAAAAAGTGAGTATAAAAAATCATTTGATACAGTTTACCGACATCTGATTAAAGGGAATTCGTACCTTACAAACCTGACATTTGCAACAACCATTGATTTAAATATAAGTCTCCGGGAGGTATTTACCCGGAGTAAGGCGCGTTACCGTTTATTGTTTCGGGATGAATTTGTTGTATTTTCGCCTGAGATTTTCGTTCAGATTGATAATGGAGTTATCCGTTCATTCCCGATGAAAGGAACGATTGATGCCTCATTACCCAATGCTGAATCCCGAATACTTGCTGATAAGAAAGAAACAGCTGAACATAATACCATTGTCGATCTGATCCGTAATGATCTTAGCATGGTTGCCTCAAATGTTAAAGTGGATCGTTTCAGGTATATTGAGAGAATTGATACTCACGAAAAATCACTTCTGCAGGTCAGCTCCGAGATTTCAGGTAAACTAAGCGGGAACTATAATGCCAGCCTGGGCGATATTTTCAGGAAACTTTTACCGGCAGGTTCTGTTTCAGGAGCACCCAAGAAAAAAACGCTTCAGATAATCCATGAAGCAGAAATTTATTCCCGGGGGTTTTATACAGGCGTTTTCGGGTATTTTGATGGATCAAAACTCGACTCCGGCGTCATGATCAGATTTATCAAAAAGGAAAACAATAAACTTATATTTTGCAGCGGCGGAGGCATAACTGCAAACAGCAATCCTCAAACCGAGTACAACGAACTAATTGATAAGATATATGTCCCTATTATTTGAAACTATCAGGCTGCAGGATGGAGTACTTCAGAATCTGGAGTACCATAATTTTCGTCTTAATCACAGTAGAAAATCCCTTTTTGATATTACAGAAAGCATTGACCTGGAAAAACTGATTCAAATTCCCTCAAACTGCAAACAGGGACTTTTTAAATGCAAGGTAATGTACGGCAATAAGGAAGTAAAAAAAATTGAATTTAAACCCTATATGCCGCGGGTTATAAAATCGCTGAGGCTGATCGAAGACAATAAAATTTCATACAGTTATAAATATACAAATCGCGGTAGTATCAACCGATTGCTTACAAAACGTGAGCGATATGATGACATACTTATTATTAAAGAGGGCTTTGTAACAGATACAAGCTTCTCCAACATTTTATTTTTTGATGGAGACAAGTGGCTCACTCCTTCCACGCCCCTGCTCCGGGGAACCATGCGCAGCTTTCTGTTAGAAAATAAATTTATATCAGAAACTGAGATAAAAGTAGCTGATCTGAAGCAATTTCAAAAAGCCCGCTTAATAAATGCTATGAATCCGTTTGAATCGAAAAGAGATATTAAAATTGAAAAAATCGGATATTGAAAAGACGGGATTAAGTCTTATTGAATAAAAAAAACCGTCTTCAACGAAAACGGTTTCTTATTATCATCGCAAATATTTTCAATCATTCATAGCCGCTGCAATTCCGGCTGCTGTTTGTTTCATTTCATCAGGGGGTAACGTGAGTTTAGGATGACTAAAATTAATATCATCCATCGAATTAAGTGGAACAAGGTGAATATGAGCATGTGGAACTTCGAGACCTATAACCGCCACCCCTACTTTAATACAAGGTACAACCTTTTTAATGGCCTTAGCTACTTTCATTGCAAATTGCCATATCTCTTTGTGCATCTCTTCATCCATATCGAAGAGATAGTCAATTTCCTGTTTCGGAATAACCAGCGTATGGCCTTTGGCTAGCGGGTTAATATCCAGGAAAGCGAAAAACCTGTCGTCCTCAGCGATTTTATACGATGGAATTTCGCCTGATGCTATACGTGCAAATATTCCTGCCATGGTACTATTATTTTATAATTATTTCAACAATTTCAAATTTTATCGATCCGGATGGTATTGTTATATCAGCCTTATCCCCTTTGGATTTACCCAGCAGACCTTTTGCAATAGGAGAAGAAACAGATAATTTACCAGCCTTAAGGTCAGCTTCATTCTCTGGCACAAGAGTATAAGTCATTTCCGCATTATTTTTCAGATTCCTGATTTTTACGGTTGATAATATCTGTACTTTGGTAGAATCCATTTTAGACTCATCAATTAATCGTGCACTACGAATCAGGTCCTGAAGCTTCGAAATTCGCATTTCGAGCATACCCTGAGCATTTTTAGCAGCATCGTATTCAGCATTTTCCGAAAGATCGCCTTTATCGCGTGCTTCGGCAATTTGTTGCGAAATAAGTGGACGCTCAATATGAACCAAATGTTCAAGTTCAACCTTTAATTTTTCAAAACCTTCTTTAGTGTAATACGTTACCTGTGTCATAACGGTAGCCATTTGTTTTTATTAAATAAGAAGAAAAGACCCTTTACTAAAAAGGGTCCTTTCCGTAAATTTTGCTTGTTTGCGCAGGAAAACCTGCATGTAATTACAAGGATCAGGATGTTTTTCAATCCGTATTTAACTTCAAAAAACAACCTGATAGTTGGTGAAAGTTTCTGCTATCAGAGACAAATCAAGGAGTATAAATGATCCTTTATTAAATATTAGTTTCTGTGATTTAAGAAATTTTAAAATTAGCTTGCCTTTAAAAAGAGGTGTAAAGATAAAAAGATTTTTAACTTCTGATTAAATGTCATCAACAAATCGGAAATTTCCTTTTCAGAAATATTTTGGGTTTAATAATTCACTATAAATGACAGCCTGGCGCAGATTAAATTTTTTGTTCCCAATACCATGTTTTTTTAATTGCGAAGAAAGTTGCTGTGGTTTTTTCGTAACTAATGAAGCGTTTTGAGAAGAATCATCTGGTACGGTTGATATAAACTTAGATCCTATACGACTTTCATATGATTGTTGCATTTCAGAAACAGTTTTTGGAATCACCGGATTTGTGGGCATTACCGGCTTTTGAACCTGAGGTACAGGCCTGGTTTCGCCACTGAGTTCGCGTAGAATATCATCGAATAAGCTCTTCCCGCCACCCTGGTTTCCTGGAATTGGAAGAGGTGAGGATTGCGATGGTCCTCCCTGCGGTAATCCGGCTGATTGTTGTTTTTGAATGGCTTTTTGCCTGGCTGAGTAAAGTGAATATCCAACCCAGGCAATACCAATTAATATATATATAAGATTTTCCATCGAACGATTAAAATAAATTATGTTGTGTAAAAGTACTAATTATATTGAAAGAAAATAAATTAGTATGCTTTCAGGATTATACAATTCGACAAGCTAAAAAAAATTGAGATCCAGTTATGACTGAGTCCCAAACTATTCATCTTTTTGCCACTTCAAACACAGTTCCAAACAAATATCCGGAAAAATGAATTGAAATGCATTATTTACATTTATTGCCTGAAAATAATTTCCGTTTCCTGGGCTCATTATATTTAGCCGCTTGTTTTTTAGTCTGCTTCATCATCTTTTTGGTTTGCTTATTTTGATGAGCATAATGTTGTTTGCGTGCTTTCTCATATTCTGCATCAGCTTTCTTATCAGCTTCAGCTGCTTTCTTATCAGCTATGGATTGTTTGTCTCTCTTCAACACGTGACAACCCGATCCGGTGAAAGTGAATGTGGTCAGCATCATCACTGAGGTGAATAGGAATACCCGGGTTTTATATACAGTTTGATTCATTAGTTACTGGTTAAGGCCTATAGGATGCTTTAATGATATCATGGCAAAGAAGAATCATTGATTGTAAGGTAATTCTTTAAGGACACATCTTCCAAATACAATTTTAAATTATCATTTACGTTTTAAAAAAGTTAAACAGTACTTTTACAACGAAAATAGATTACAATAAGTATATGATGCGAACGCTGGCAGTGATAATTCTGCTTTTATTTTTAATCCCGGGTTGTGGCAAGGATAACAGGCCTTTGATTCCTTACGCTTATGTCAGCCTGCAATTATACCCAAACACCCTGGACTTCATTCCTGTTGGCGGATATATTTACAAAAATGAAGGTTACAGGGGAATTATTATCTATCGTATACTTCCGGATGAATTTGCTGTTTATGAGCGTTGTTGCCCGTATGATCCCGAAAAAACTGGAGCCAGGGTATCTGTCGACGCATCGAGTTCTACATGTACCGATTCAGTTTGTATGTCGAAATTTATACTTTATGATGGCACTCCCTATGGAGGCCCATCCCCTTACTCCCTAATGAAATACCGCTGGAATTATGACGGAGAGGTGCTGTATATCTATAATTAAAGAGAGGGTATTCTTTTATAGGGTTCCAGGTTCCAGGTTCCAAAGTCCAAAATTTCAAATTTCAAGCTCAGATTTGAGGTCCAATTACACTCTTTTCACTATTTGCTTATCTCTCCACTTTCTATCTCCTATTTTCTATTTTCCCATTTTCTATTTTCCTCTTCCCCCTAAAACCCAAAAAGGGCCATCATAAAAAAGACAGCCCTTTGTAATGATAAGATTTCGCTATTTTAGTAGCGGTAATGATCTGCTTTATATGGCCCTTCTGCAGCTACTGAAATATAATCAGCCTGCTCAGGAGTGAGTTTGGTAAGTTTAACGCCTAATTGTTCAAGGTGAAGGCGGGCAACTTCTTCGTCGAGGTATTTCGGCAAACGATAAACACCAACTTCGTAGTTGTTTTTCCACAAATCGAGTTGAGCCAGGGTTTGGTTTGAGAATGAATTGCTCATAACAAACGAAGGATGTCCTGTAGCACAACCCAGGTTAACTAAGCGGCCTTCAGCAAGCATGAAAATAGCATGTCCGTCAGGGAAAAGGTATTTATCAACCTGAGGTTTGATTTCTATTTTCTTAACATCAGCCATATTGTTCAGTTTATCAACCTGTATTTCGTTGTCGAAATGGCCGATATTACAAACAATTGCCTGATCCTTCATTTTTTTCATATGCTCCACAGTGATCACATCCCTGTTGCCGGTTGTAGTAACATAGATATTTCCTTCGTCCAGAGCATCTTCAACGGTTTTAATTTCAAAACCTTCCATGGCTGCCTGTAAAGCACAGATCGGGTCAATTTCGGTAACAATAACACGGGCTCCGTATGCGCGCATTGATTTAGCACTTCCTTTTCCCACATCACCATAACCGCAAACTACAACCACTTTGCCTGCAAGCATTACATCGGTAGCTCGTTTGATTCCATCAGCCAAAGATTCGCGGCATCCGTAAAGGTTATCGAATTTCGATTTGGTAACTGAATCATTCACATTGATCGCAGGAATAAGCAATTCGCCTTTTTCCATCATCTGGTACAAGCGGTGAACCCCGGTAGTGGTTTCTTCCGAAACACCTTTCCAGTCTTTAACAACTCCGTGCCATTTGGTTGGATTTTCAACATAAGTTTCGCGTAAGAGGTTCATAATAACCTGCTCTTCTGCATTTGCGCCTTTAGCTTCCAGAAGCGTAGGATCATTTTCGGCAGCAAATCCTTTGTGAATCAACAAGGTAGCATCGCCACCATCATCAACAATCAGGTGTGGGCCTTTTCCACCTTCGAATGTCAGTGCCTGGTTGGTACACCACCAGTATTCGTCGAGGGATTCACCTTTCCAGGCAAATACAGGAATACCGGCAGCAGCAATAGCAGCGGCAGCATGATCCTGTGTTGAAAAAATATTGCAGCTTGCCCAGCGCACTTCAGCACCAAGTTCAGCTAATGTTTCAATCAATACTGCAGTTTGAATAGTCATATGCAGCGAGCCGGTAATTCGTGCACCTTTCAGTGGTTTTTCAGCCGAATGTTTGCGGCGGATACTCATCAGGCCGGGCATTTCTTTCTCGGCAATTTCAATTTCCTTACGGCCCCATTCGGCTAAGGTTATATCGCGTACTTTAAATTTCATAGTATTGTTAATAGTAAGATCTTCCATTTTTATTCTGATTTTTAGGGGTGCAAAGGTACGATTTATTTCTAAAAGTGATGCATATATAACTCAAAATGAATCTCATTGTTTGACTCTTCCATCAAAGATTTAAAACTGATGATATTTACATATCAATAAATTCAATTATCTTTGCAAATTCAAATATTCCTTTCAATAAAGCAAGGAGGTTTGAGTTATAAAGAAGAGGGGAGAGAACAGGCTCAGTGAACCTCTGGCAACCACCACCACCCGGTGCGTAAGGTGCCAAAACCTGATCCCGGTCCCGATAGCTATCGGGATGGGAGATTATAATTAAAACACACTCCTGTTCCGGAATCCGGATAAACTGAATGTGTTGAGTTACAAACTTCTGCCCTGCTGCTTTGTTAAGGTAAGCATGGCTAAACATATGACGATATGATTGAAAAGGAAAGTATATATAAGGTTTTAGAAAATCGCGTTTTAGTACTGGATGGTGCCATGGGGACCATGATTCAGCGTTATAAACTTAAAGATTCGGATTACCGTGGAGAGCGGTTTGCCTCGCACCCTATTGATCTTAAAGGATGTAACGATTTACTTTCACTCACTAAGCCAAATGTGATCAGCGAAATTCACCAGGCATATCTTGAGGCCGGGGCAGATATCATTGAAACCAATACATTTAATGCCACATCGGTTTCGATGGCTGATTACCAGCTGGAACCGATTGTATATGAAATGAATGTGGCTTCTGCAAAAATAGCAGTTGCCGAAGCTGAAAAATTCACTGCACTCAATCCCAACAAACCACGCTTTGTTGCAGGGGCTGTCGGGCCTACCAGCAAAACAGCCAGCATGTCGCCCGATGTTAACGATCCGGGATTTCGTGCTGTAAGTTATGATCAGCTTAAAGATTCTTACAAGGAACAGGTTCGCGGATTAATTGACGGCGGTGTGGATCTGCTATTGGTTGAAACCATTTTCGATACACTGAATGCCAAAGCTGCATTGTATGCTATAAACGAAATACTTGCTGAAAGAAATCTGCGCCTTCCTGTTATGGTTTCAGGAACAATAACCGATTTAAGCGGAAGAACCCTGTCGGGGCAAACTACCGAAGCATTTCTGAATTCAGTTTCACATATTGATTTGTTGAGTGTTGGATTCAATTGTTCTCTGGGAGCTGAGCAGCTTAATCCCTTTATCGAAGAACTTTCACGGAAAGCGCCATTTTATGTAAGCGCATATCCGAATGCCGGTTTGCCAAACCAATTCGGGGAATATGACGAATCGCCGCTGCAGATGGCCCATCATATACAACCAATTCTTAAGAATAAATCAGTTAATATTATCGGTGGATGTTGCGGCACCACGCCTGAACATATCAGGGAATTATGCAAAATTGCTGAACAATCGACGCCCCGGCATATTCCTGCCATCGAAAAGCATTTGCGGCTCAGCGGACTGGAACCATTAATGGTTTTCGAAAACAGCAACTTTATAAATATTGGTGAACGTACCAATGTTTCCGGTTCAAAGAAATTTGCCCGGCTTATCCGTGAGGAAAAATACGACGAAGCCCTTTCAGTTGCCCGTCAGCAGGTAGAGTCAGGCGCACAGGTGCTTGATATCAATATGGACGATGCCATGCTGGATGCCAAAGCGTGAAATGACCCGTTATCTGCATCTGCTGATGGCTGAACCTGAAATTGCCAGGGTGCCAATCATGATAGACTCCTCGAAATGGGAAGTGATCGAAGCCGGTTTAAAATGCCTTCAGGGCAAAGCCATAGTGAATTCCATCAGTATGAAGGAAGGCGAAGATGCTTTCAGGGAACATGCCCGTAAAATCAGGAATTACGGGGCTGCTATGGTTGTGATGGCTTTTGACGAAGACGGCCAGGCCAGTACACTTGAACGACGCAAAGAAATCTGCACACGAGCTTATCATATTCTGGTTGATGAAATCGGGGTACCTCCCGAAGATATTATTTTCGATCCGAATATCCTTGCCATTGCCACCGGCATCGAAGAACACAACAATTATGCTGTTGATTTTATTGAAACCATTAAATGGATCAAGAAAAATCTTCCATATGCCAGGATCAGCGGCGGAATAAGCAACCTATCGTTCTCCTTCCGCGGTAACGATGACTTGCGCGAAGCCATGCATTCCGCTTTTCTGTATCATGCCATAAAAGCCGGTATGGATATGGGAATTGTAAATGCCGGCAACCTGCCTGTTTACGATGATATTCCTGCTGATTTATTGGAACTTATTGAGGATGTTCTTTTCAACCGCAGACCTGATTCGACTGAAAGACTGATTGATTATGCCTCGAAAATGAAATCCACCGAAAAGACCGAAGCTGCTGCAAAAGCATGGCGAGGACTTCCGGTAAACGAGCGGTTGACCTATGCTTTGGTCCATGGTTTGGATGCTGATGTAGCAACCGATGTGGAAGAAGCCCGCCCGCATTTTGCAAGGGCACTCGAAGTTATTGAAGGTCCGCTGATGGCGGGAATGAATGTGGTTGGCGACCTGTTTGGAGCTGGTAAAATGTTCCTGCCCCAGGTTGTTAAAAGCGCCCGTGTAATGAAAAAAGCGGTGGCAGTTTTGCTGCCTTATATCGAAGCTGAAAAAATAGTGGGTGAAACCAACAAAGCCGGAAAAATCCTGATGGCTACTGTTAAAGGTGATGTTCACGATATCGGTAAAAATATTGTTGGAGTTGTGTTAGGCTGCAATAACTATGAAGTAATTGACCTTGGCGTGATGGTTCATGCCGAGAAAATCCTTGATGCTGCTATAAAAGAAAATGTTGATATTATTGGATTGTCAGGATTGATCACACCATCGCTGGAGGAAATGGCATTTGTTGCCTCAGAAATGGAGCGACGGGGTTTTACCGTTCCATTGCTGATTGGCGGAGCTACTACCAGCGAAATGCATACTGCTGTAAAAATTGCACCTGAATACAACCAGGCTGTGGTACATGTCCGTGATGCTTCGAGGGCCACCGGCGTTGTAGCTGCATTGCTTTCACCGGATGGCAAAAAACCTTTCCTTGATTCCGTCTCACAAAAATATTCGCAATTACGGCACAAGCATGAGAGCACAAGGGCGGGTGTTACTTATATTTCATTAGAACAAGCCCGGGATAATAAATTTAAAACAGACTGGAGCAGCTTTAAACCTGTAAAACCTACATTTTTAGGGGTAAAGCATTTTGATAATTATTCGCTGGAAGAAATCAGCCAGTATATCGACTGGACTTTCTTTTTCCATGCCTGGAAAATAAACGGGAAATATCCTGCTATTTTCGAGGATCCGATTAAAGGCAAAGAAGCTAAAATTCTTTTCGATGATGCGCAGGTTATGCTGAAACAAATCATCGAAAAGAAAATGGTTCAGGCAAATGGTGTTTTTGGATTCTATGAAACGAATGCACTGGGAGACAGCATAGAGCTGACATTGGAAGGAAACAATAAAACCATGCTTCATTTCCTTCGTAATGAGGAAGAAAAAGAACCAGGAATTCCAAATCTTTCACTAGCCGATTTTATTGCACCCAAAGAAACCGGTTACACAGATTATATCGGGTTGTTTGCTGTTACTGCAGGGCTTGGAATCGAGAAATGGGTGAAAGAATTTGAAGATCAGAACGATGATTATAATGCCATCATGGTTAAAATCCTTGCCGACAGACTTGCTGAAGCTTTTGCTGAATTGCTTCATGATAAAGTGCGCAAGGAATATTGGGGATATGCCAAGGATGAAAATCTTAGCATTGAAGAAATAATCCACGAAGGCTATGAAGGTATTCGTCCGGCACCGGGTTACCCGGCTTGCCCTGAGCATAGTGAAAAAGGTACTATTTTCGACTTGCTTGATGCCAACAAAACCGGCATCACTCTCACCGAAAATTTCTCCATGTATCCTGCGGCAGCAGTCAGCGGATATTATTTTGCACATCCTGAAGCCCAGTATTTTGCAATCAGCCGCATCAGCCGTGAACAGGTTGAAGACTATGCTTCGCGAAAGAATTTGACCGTTAAAGAAGTCGAAAGGTTGTTGGCATCTAATTTAAATTATTAAAATTACAAGAAGAAATATACAATGAAAGTTACCGAATATATTGCTCAGAGCAAAGGGAAAACACTTTTCACATTTGAATTACTTCCGCCACTTAAAGGCGAGAATATCAATTCCATATACCAAACCATTGATCCGCTGGTTGAATTTAATCCTTCTTTTATTGATGTTACCTATCATCGTGAAGAGGTTATTTTCAAAGATCGTGAAGATGGCTTGCTCGAACGCAGGACCGTTCGAAAAAGGCCGGGAACTGTTGGCATTACAGCCGCTATAAAATTTAAATATGGAATTGATGTAGTTCCGCACCTGATTTGTGGTGGGTTCAGCCAGGAAGAAACTGAAAATGCCCTGATCGATCTTCAGTTCCTGGGGATTGATAATATTTTACTGATCCGGGGTGATAATATGCGCGGTGAAAAACAATTCAGACCCGAACCCGATGGACATCGGTATGCTGTGGACCTGGTTAAACAAGTTGTTAAGCTGAACAAGGGCATTTTCCTAGAGGAAGATATCCTGAACCCGGTTCCGACTAACTTTTGCATTGGTGTTGGCGGTTATCCTGAAAAGCATCTTGAATCACCTAACCTGGCTACAGATTTGCAATATCTTAAAGCAAAAGTTGATGCCGGCGCAGATTATATCGTAACTCAGATGTTTTTTGATAATTCGAAATATTTCGAATTCGAAAAAAATTGCCGCCAGGCAGGAATTACCATTCCAATTATTCCCGGGTTGAAACCTATATCCATAAAATCTCAACTTTCCACTTTACCACGTACGTTCTCCATCGACATTCCGGATGATCTCGTAAAGGAGGTTGAAAAATGTACTGATACACAGCAGGTCCGGCAGGTGGGTGTTGAATGGGCTATTCAGCAATCGAAGGAATTGATAAAATATGGAGTGCCTGTGCTTCACTTTTATACCATGGGCAAATCGGATAACATCTGCAAAATAGCAAAAGCCGTTTTCTAACCTCCATTTTACTAAAATTGGTACTAAAGAATCAGAGGCATAATGTTTCTGGTTTCTCAGGCTGCTTATTATCTGCTTTTTTCTACATTTGCGTTTTAAACGCAACAATGGCAATTTATCAGGATATTTTAAACCGAACGCTACAAGGCAGGAAACAAATTGCCGTTTTAGTTGATCCCGACAAATTACTAAATAAGGATGTTGAGGACATTGCCATTACTGCCGCCAAAGCCGGAGTCGATTACTTTTTTGTTGGAGGAAGCCTGCTGGTTAATAATGAACTTGATCAATGCATCAAAACGCTGAAAGTGAACAGCGAAATCCCTGTAATCCTTTTTCCTGGTAATAATATGCAACTGAGCTGGAAAGCGGATGCAATTCTTTTTCTTTCCCTTATCACTGGTCGCAATGCCGAAATGCTGATTGGCCGTCATGTAATCGCAGCTCCTTATCTGAAACTAAGTCCTCTCGAAGTGATATCCTGTGGTTATATGCTTGTTGAAAGCGGAAAAACTACAGCAGTTCAATATATGAGCAATACCATGCCGATTCCTTCGGACAAACTTGATATCGCCATCTGTACTGCTATGGCTGGTGAAATGCTGGGATTGAAATTGATTTACCTTGAAGCCGGAAGCGGTGCTCAACACAGTATTCCGATTCCAATGATTGAACAGGTGAAACAAAACATCGGCGTTCCTTTAATTGCTGGTGGCGGTTTATGTACACCTGAAAAAGCCAGTCAGGCTGCTGTTGCAGGTGCTGATATTGTTGTGATAGGAAATGCTTTTGAAAAAAATTCCGCCCTCATTTCCGAAATGGCTGATGCGGTGCATAAAGCATTGAAAAATGCTTGAATCGTAATGATTCCTTGAAATTGAATAGATACATTATGGTGATCTGATTGAATGGAAAAATTTCAGGGAAAATATCGTATTTCTTCTGCCCGATTACGAAATTGGGATTATGCTTCCAAAGGAACGTATTTTGTAACCTTGTGCACCAGAAACCGGGAACATTATTTCGGGAATATTATAAAACCAAAACCCGATTTTGAACATTATGAAATGAATTTGTCGGAAATTGGAAAAATCCTGGAATCAGAATGGTTGAATACCCCTGGAATAAGGCCTGATAATAATTTAACATTAGGTGAATATCAGGTTATGCCGAATCATTTTCATGCAATTTTGATAATTGGTGAAAATCAATTCAATACCATAGAATTGATTCATGAAACCAACAACAAGCCGGTTAATCCCCATAGAGACGCGATGCCTCGCGTCTCAATAGAATTAATTTCAGAAACAGACAAAAATTCAGGTCTGGGAACAGATTTTGACCCGGAATTTGAAATGCATTTATTGGGCGCATCAAATCTTAATTTGCCCAGTAAGAACAAATATGCTCCACAATCTAAAAATTTAGGATCAATAATGAGGGGATTCAAATAAGCAGTTACGATGTATGCATTGGACCATAATATAGTTTTCGGATGGCAAACACGTTTTTATGACCATATTATCAGGGATTATGATGAATACCGAAGAATTGCAGATTATATCCATAATAATCCTGATAATTGGGAAAATGACAAATTTCGGTAATGCGTTTATGCTGTAAAGACGCGATGCCTCGCATCTCTGATCTAATAACGCACAATGATTCAAATAATAAATTTCAAATGAAATTCCTTTAATAAATTCTTTTTGAGAATGAGACGCGAGGCATCGCGTCTCTACAATGCACGGATTGAAAAAATACAAAAAATCAATAATTATGAATAAAAAATCCACCTCCACCCTACTGGCATTGCTATTAGTGCTTGTTTCACAATTATTTGCACAACAAAAACAATTGGCAATTGATGACCTGATGAACAGGAAATTATACCCTTCATCATTATCAAACCTGCAATGGCGAAACAATAACCTCTTTACATGGAATGCCAACAACTGCATAGTACAAAGTGATGTAAAAACCGGCACAAATGATTCCATTCTTACACTCGACGCACTTAACCTGGTGGTTGAAAAGAATCAACAAAAGAAACTGAAAAGCATTCCTTCAATAAAATGGGAAAATGAGAATACTTTCAGATATACAAATGATGCTAAGATTTTCCGGTTCAATATTCTGACAAAAGATCTAACCCTTGTGAACAGCTATGAACCGGTAGGCGAAAATGCAGAATTTGAACCCACTTCCGGTCGCATTGCATTTACAAAAGAAAATAACCTTTATGTCTCTGAGAATGGGAAAACCACTGCAGTAACCAACGATTCGGATAAAGGAATTGTAAATGGCCAGACAGTACACCGCAATGAATTTGGAATAAAAGATGGAATATTCTGGTCGCCAATTGGAAATTTGCTGGCCTTTTACAGGATGGACGAAACCATGGTAACCCAGTATCCCCTTGTAAATATTGACAGCAGGATTGCAACTGTCGATTATATCCGGTATCCGATGGCCGGAATGGCAAGCCACCATGTAACTGTTGGCGTTTTTAATCCTGTAAATCAACAGGTTATTTTTCTCAAAACCGGTGAACCTGTTGAGCAATACCTCACCAATATAACCTGGAGCCCTGACGAAAAATATATTTTTATTGCCGTGCTCAACCGCGATCAAAACCACATGTGGCTGAATAAATACGATGCACTTACCGGTGATTTTGTGAAAACACTTTTCGAAGAAACAGATAATGAATATGTGGAACCATTGCACGGCCTGGATTTTCTGAAAACCAATCCTTCACAATTTATATGGCAAAGCCGCCGGGATGGTTTCAACCACCTATATTTATATGATATTGATGGCAACCTGGTAAAACAAGTAACAAAAGGACCATGGGAAATCACCGACTACCAGGGATTTGACCCGAAAGAAACGAAAATTTTTTACACTTCAACACAGGAAAGTCCGCTGGAAAGGCATTTGTACTCTATTGAGCTGAAAACCGGTAAATCGGTGAAATATACTTCCACAAAAGGAACGCATACAACACTTGTTTCGCCCGATGGTAAAAATATGCTGGATCGAAATAGCAGCCTGAAAATCGGTTCACAGACCGCGCTTGTAAATAACAAAGGGGAAACAACCAGGCTTATTGCGGAAGATCTGAACCCGTTAAAAGATTACAAACTTGGCGAAACCTCCCTTGTCACGCTTAAAGTAATTGATGGCAGTGACTTATATGGCCGACTGATTCTACCGGTTGGTTTTGATCCTTCAAAAAAATATCCAACCTTGGTTTATGTTTATGGCGGCCCTCATTCACAGCTAGTTTCAGATAACTGGCTGGGCGGATCAAATCTGTATTTTAACTACTTGGCATCCAAAGGATACATAATCTGGACCATGGATAACCGGGGAACATCTAACCGCGGAGCTGATTTCGAACAGGTAATCCATCGTCATTTGGGTGATGTCGAAAGCAAAGACCAAATGGTGGGAGTAAATTACCTGAAAACACTACCTTATGTTGATTCTTCCCGCATCGGTATTGATGGCTGGAGCTATGGCGGATTTATGACATTAACGCTAAAACTGCGCAATCCTGGCGTTTTTAAAGTTGCTACCTGCGGTGGCCCTGTTATCGACTGGAAATACTATGAAATCATGTATGGCGAGCGCTATATGGATACACCTGAACAGAACCCTGAAGGTTACAAAAAAGCTTGCCTTCTCAACTATGTGGATCAACTTGATGGCAAAGTATTGGTGATTCATGGCGCACAGGATAATACAGTTGTCTGGCAGAACAGCCTTCAGTTTATCCAGTCTTGTATAAAGGCCGGCAAACAGGTTGATTATTTTGTATACCCGAACCACGAACACAATGTAAGCGGTAAAGACAGGCTGCATTTATACCGTAAACTGGCCGAATATTACGATCAGAATTTATAGATCAATAGATCCATAGTAATTTCATCTTAAGTTAAAACCATAATAGTAATTCACTATAAACCAGTATCATATTCTCGTTCATAATACACATGAATCGATTAATGTACTGTTAAAAAATTATAATATATAGAACAATCTGCATGTTTATACGTTATCTTTACAGTCTCTGATAAACATTATGCTTAAAAAGGCCGGCAATATTGTTCTGATTTTACTCATCTTGATAGCAACAAGTGGTGTTGCTTTGACACGTCATTATTGCGGCCCTACCGCAAAGGCTTTTTCATTTTATTCAACCCCGAAAGCTTGTTGTGATAGTCATTGTAACAAATGCCATAATGTTTTTAAATTCACAAAAGTCAATGACCAATTTGTAGCTGAGTCTTCATTACATGCTCCTTCTGTCAGTGATTTTGTAACTTTACACACTAACCCATTTTATTGATTTATTTGATATTGCATCTATTTCTCCTCTTGCTGTTTTTGTAAACCAGCGAGCGGTTGATAATCTTGCTGCCGGCCATTCGCCGGCATCCCTTGGCAATTTCCGTTGCTGAAATCCTCTATTTAGGGGGCATTCTGTCCGTTTTGCAATTCATCAATTCCCGCGCAATCTGGCATTGTGTCTCCAGGAATTCGTGTTGTAATCTGTAGCTTTTCTCCATCCGGGTTTCCCCCTATTATTTTCTTTATTGACATGCATGGGCAATTCAGCATTTAGCTATTGTTCCTTATATGCATACTATTCAGTTTGCACTTAAAAAAATTAAAAAATGAAAAAATCGATCTTCATATCAATTCTAGCAATTTCAATGGCCTGCGGGTTTATTGCATGCAACAATTCAACCACAAATAGTTCTGCTGTCGAATCCAAATCCACTGAATCAACAGTTTATACCTGCTCCATGCATCCGGAAGTGCAAAGCAATAAACCGGGTGATTGTACAAAATGTGGAATGGCGCTGGTTAAAATGGAACCTGCCGACAGTACTCTGATGTACAACCAATCAGACACTATGCAAATGATGGATTAGTAAGGTTAGAAATATGGACAGCCTTGCTGTTTATTGTAACGATGAACGCCTGGCCATCATTCCAGGTTGTCCCTGAATAAATCTTTAATCAAAAATTCATGCTTAATCGTCTAGTAAAATATTTTCTCGAAAATCGGCTGATCACGTATATCTTCCTGATCACATTCATTGTGCTGGGTGTAGTATTTATGCCTTTCAACTGGAAATCGAGTTTCCTGCCCCGTGATCCGGTTCCTGTGGATGCTATTCCGGATATTGGTGAAAACCAGCAGATTGTAGCTACGGAGTGGATGGGTCGTTCTCCAAAAGACATACAGGACCAGGTTACATACCCCTTAACTACCGCATTGCTGGGAATTCCGGGTGTGAAAACTGTGCGGAGTACATCCATGTTCGGCATGTCGTTTATTTACATCATCTTTAAAGATAATGTAGAGTTTTATTGGAGTCGTTCAAGGATTCTTGAGAAGCTGAGTTCGTTACCTTCTGGTACTTTGCCAAATGGTGTACAACCAACACTCGGACCTGATGCAACAGCTCTTGGGCAAATTTACTGGTACACCCTCGAAGGCCGCGATCCTAAAACAGGAAAACCAAACGGTGGCTGGGATCCCCAGGAACTCCGCACCATACAGGATTATTATGTTAAATATGGGCTAGCTACTGCTGAAGGAGTTTCCGAAGTGGCTTCAGTAGGAGGTTTCATTAAAGAGTACCAGGTAGATCTGAACCCGGAAGCGCTGAAAGCATTTAATGTAACGGTTATGGACGTGATGAATGCCGTGCGTAACAGCAACCTCGACATAGGGGCCGAGACCATGGAACTGAATAGCGTGGAATACATTATCCGCGGTTTAGGATATGTTAAAAACCTGAATGATCTTGAGCTTTCGGTTGTTGCAGTTAGGAATAATGTTCCGGTGCGTATTAAAGATGTTGCACATGTTGCTTTTGGCCCGGCTACGCGTCGGGGAGGGCTTGATAAATCAGGCTCTGAAGCAGTTGGTGCTGTGGTAGTTGCCCGTTATGGGTCAAATCCCATGGACGTGATCAACAATGTAAAAGCTAAAATAAAAGAAATTGAAGCCGGAATGCCTCAGAAGACTCTGCCTGACGGTTCCATTTCCAAAGTTACTGTTGTTCCTTTTTACGACCGGACAGAATTAATCAAGGAAACCATCGGTACACTTGAATCAGCGCTCTCACACGAAATTCTGATCAGTATCATCGTAATCATTATACTGGTAATGAACCTCAGGGCTTCCCTGATTGTAGCAGGATTATTGCCTATCGGCGTTTTGATGACCTTCATACTGATGCGTTTTTTCGGCATCGAAGCCAATATTGTTGCCTTATCGGGTATCGCAATTGCAATCGGTGTGATGGTCGATATCGGGATTGTGGATGTGGAGAATATTCTCCGGCACCTGGAAATGCCCGAAAATAAAAATATCCGTGGCAAGAAACTGATTTCGGTAATATACCTGGCAACCACCGAAGTCCGTGCTGCCGTGGTAACATCCATTGCCACAACTATTGTAAGTTTCCTGCCGGTTTTTGCCATGCAGGCTGCCGAAGGAAAACTGTTTCATCCTCTGGCCTTCACCAAAACCTTTGCCCTGTTATCCGCATTTATACTTGGCATTGTCGTTTTGCCAACCATAACTTACCTTTTCTTCAACATTAAGATTGATACAAAGAAGATCAGCAGAATATGGAACGGCAGCCTGATTTTAGCGGGTATCCTGTTTATTATTTTCTGGCACACATGGCCGGCATTGGCATTAATCGCAATAGGATTAAATAATTTATTAGAATACCGCTGGCCTGACAACCGCAAAGAATTTCCCAAATATATCAACATCGCAATAACTGTTCTTGTTGCAGCCTGGTATCTATCGATAGAATGGCTTCCATTAGGTCCTCACAACAGTATTTTAGTCAATTTCATTTTCGTGGCTGGAATTATCGGGGTTATCCTGGCTGTATTGATGTCGATGGTGCATTTTTACGAAGACATTATCCGCTGGGCTTTAGCAAACAAACGAAAATTTCTGCTGATCCCTGCGGTTACTTTGTTGCTTGGACTCTTAGTATGGCAGGGTTTCGGTAAAATATTCGGATTTGTTGCTACGGGAGCCGAAAAAGCAGGATGGAAAAATTTCAGGCAAACTGCAATCTGGGAGACTCCGGTAAAAACATTCCCGGGAACAGGCAAAGAGTTTATGCCTTCGTTAAATGAAGGTTCATTCCTTCTTATGCCAACCAGTATGCCGCATTCGAGCATCGAAAAGAATCTTGAATATATCGAAACACTTGATAAAAGGCTTTCAGCCATACCGGAAGTTGAAATTGCGGTAGGTAAATGGGGCCGGGTAAACTCAGCTCTCGACCCGGCACCGGTACAAATGTTCGAGAATACGATCAATTACCGTCCTGAATATATTCTTGATGAAAATGGGCATCGCATGCGCTTTAAAGTGGATAAAGATGACAATTTTGTCTTTAAGAATGGCTCAAAATACAATCTTGAAAAAGAAGGCTTCAGATCAATTCCTGCTGACAGCCTGATCCCTGATAAAGACGGAGAATATTTCCGTCAATGGCGACCCCAGATAAAAAATCCGGATGATATCTGGAAGGAAATTGTAAGAGTGACCGATATTCCAGGCTTGACTTCCGCCCCAAAATTGCAGCCAATCGAAACCCGGCTGGTGATGCTTTCAACCGGTATGCGTGCCCCTATGGGATTGAAAGTGTATGGTCCCGATCTGAATTCTATTGAAGAAGGAGGAATGCTTTTTGAACAGGCTTTAAAAGATGTTCCATCGGTAAAAGCATCGTCCGTTTTTTACGATCGTTCGGTAGGAGCACCTTATATCGAGATTAAACTCAACCGCGAAGCCATGGCACGCTATGGAATGAGTGTGAGTGGCGTGCAGGAAGTTTTACAGGTAGCTGTGGGAGGATTGGCACTTTCGTCATCAGTCGAAGGCCGTGAGCGTTTTCCGTTAAGGGTACGATATGCCCGCGAATTGCGCGATAATCCTGAAGATCTGAAACGTATCCTGATCCCGGCAATGAACGGTGTTCAGGTTCCATTAAGCGAAATCGCCGATATTGATTACACACGTGGCGCACAAATGATCCGGAGCGAAGATACTTTCCTGAATGGTTATGTAATTTTCGATAAAAATGAAGGCAAAGCAGAGGTGGATGTAGTGGAAGAAGCTGATAAAGTATTGCAACAGAAGCTGAGCTCAGGAGCCTTGGTTCTACCTGCCGGAGTATCCTATAAATTCGCTGGTAATTATGAACATCAGATCAGGGCTACAAAACGGTTAGCCATCGTAATACCCATTAGTTTGATGCTGATTTTGTTGTTGCTCTATTTCCAGTTTCAGACTGTTACAGCCTCGCTGATCCACTTTTCCGGTGTCTTCGTTGCCTTTGCCGGCGGTTTCATTATGCTTTGGTTATACGGACAAGGCTGGTTTATGAATTTCTCCGTTGCCGGGATAAACCTGAGGGAAATGTTCCAGATGCACACCATAAATCTGAGTGTGGCGGTCTGGGTCGGGTTCATTGCACTCTTTGGAATTGCTACAAATGATGGCGTAATTATGGGAACCTATATTCACCAGGTATTCGAAGAAAGGCATCCTGCTACTGTTCATGATGTACGCGAGGCTGTTGTAAATGCCGGCTTGAAACGTGTTCGTCCCGCTATGATGACAACAGCAGTTGCTGTTATCGCCTTACTTCCTGTATTATCCTCAACCGGTAAGGGTTCTGATATTATGATCCCTATGGCTATACCTATGTTTGGAGGAATGGTGATACAGGTGATGACGGTATTTGTAGTTCCATTGTTTCAATCAATATGGAGGGAAAGAGCTGTAACCCGGCATAATCAATTGGCTGTTCAAAATATAAATAATGAGGAGAATGATTAAAACTAAGGCATATAAAAGAATAATTTTCACACTGGTTGCACTTTTCAGTTGTTTCACCGGTAGTAGTCAGCAACAACCTGATTCCTTGTATAGTTACCTGGAAATTGCTGTAAAAAACAATCCTACTGTACTTCAACGATATTATGAATATGAGGCCGCATTGCAGAAAGTTCCACAGGTTGGCAGTTTGCCTGATCCTGAAATTAGTCTCGGTATATTCCTCAAACCAATGGAACTTATTGGCGGCAAACAAGTGGCTGATATCCGGCTGATGCAGATGTTTCCCTGGTTCGGAGTTCTCAAATCAGCCCAGGATGAAATGAGTCTGATGGCGAAAGCTAAATTTGAATCGTTCCGTGATGCCAAACTACAGGTATATTATGATGTACAACGTACCTGGTACGAAATGCATAAAGTAAAACAGAATATACGCATTTCGGAGAAAAATATTGAACTTCTGCATACGATTGAAAGACTTGCCATTGTAAGGTATAAAGCAGCGCCGTTGGGTAACAGTGGTTCAATACAAAATAATGCTATGCCTTCTGCTGCAACCCAAAGCACAGTTTCCGGATCATCCGGCATGCAAAGTATGGGTGGAACTTCCGGCAATACATCTGTCACAGGTTCAAATCAGCCACAAGCCCCTATGCAGGGTAGCTCAATGGGTTCCTCTTCAGGCAGCTCAGGCCTATCGGATGTTTACAGGATTCAAATTGAAACCGGTGACCTTCAGAACAATATTGACCTGTTGAAAAACCAATGGAATACCCTTGCCGCTCAGTTCAACAGCTACCTGAACAGACCTCCGGAGGCTATAGTTACTCTTCCGGATACATTGATTGCCGAAAATGCACAATCCTTTCTTTTGGCTTTGTCTGACAGTATCCAAAATAATCCAATGCTGGGAATGCTTCAATATGAAAAACAATCGCTTGAAGCGCGTAAAGTGATGGTTACCAAAATGGGCTACCCAATGATCGGTTTGGGAGTAAACTATGCATTGATCAATAAAAGTGACATGTCAACCTCATCAATGAATGGGAGCGACATGATTATGCCTATGGTAACGGCTACACTGCCCATTTATCGTAAGAAATATAAAGCCATGCAATCTGAAACTGACTTATTAAGATCAGCCACTGAACAAAATTACAAGGCTACTGCCAATTCGCTGCAAACTGATTATTACAAAGCAATGCAGCTTTTTCAGGATGCACATCGCCGCATAAAACTCTATGCTGATCAATACGGATTAGCTTCAAAAACACTTGATATTATGCTTAAAAGTTTTGCATCCTCCGGTTCTGATCTCAGCGATATTTTACGAGTGCGACAGCAAACCCTTGATTATGAATACAAACAAATGGTTGCGATCGCTGATTACAACACATCTATTGCCTGGATTAACCGTTTAACTGCATTATCTGAATAAAATTAACTTGAAAATTGAATAAACATGAAAAATATTATTTTAAATAAATATGTCCGGTTTAGCTTAATTTTAATTGGTGGCATTTTCCTGGGTTGGCTGTTTTTCCATTCACCAGGCAAAACTGAAGACAAACACGACCACTCTGCAGAAGTTGCCAAAGGCACCATATGGACCTGCGCCATGCATCCGCAGATCCGAATGGCGGAACCAGGCAAATGCCCGATTTGTGGTATGGACCTTATCCCGCTTAGCCAGGGAGGTGGTGACACAACTATCGACCCCAATGCAATTCATATGACAGATGCAGCCGCTCAATTGGCTAATGTTCTTACATCTGTTGTTTCGAAACAAAATCCGGTAAAGGATATTCGCCTTTATGGTAAAGTACAGGCCGATGAACGGCTTTTACAAAGCCAGGTTTCCTATTTGCCAGGTCGTATCGAAAAACTGTTTGTAAACTTTACCGGCGAAGGAGTCAGAAAAGGGCAAACGCTGGCTCTCATCTATTCTCCAAACCTTGTAACCGCGCAGCAGGAATTACTCGAAACAGCGTCGACCAAACTATCGCAACCCGCCTTGTATGAAGCAACCAAAGATAAACTTCGTCAGTGGAAACTCTCAGAAGCGCAAATTGCTACCATCGAAAGTTCAGGAAAGGTGAAAACTAATTTTGAAGTTTTTGCCAATACAACAGGTATTGTTTCTGCAAGGCGAGTAAACAACGGCGACTATGTTTCTCCCGGTTCCGTGTTATTTGATGTTGCCGATCTCTCACATGTATGGGTTATGTTCGACGCCTATGAAAGTGATCTTCCTTACCTTTCGCAGGGACAAAAAGTGTCTTTTACTATCCAGGCATTACCGGGAAAGGATTTTTCGGGCAATATTTCATTTATTGATCCCGTGCTCGATCCTGTCAACCGCGTAGCCCGGGTTCGTGTGGAAATCAATAACCAGGGTGGAAAACTGAAACCCGAAATGTTTGCAACTGGCATTGTTAAAGCCAACCTGAATCAATACAAGGATAAGTTAGTCATTCCAAAAACTGCTGTTTTATGGACAGGCAAACGCTCCGTTGTTTATGTAAAGCAAACCGGAACCGATGAACTGGCCTTTAAGATGCGCGAAATTGAACTCGGACCTATGCTAGGAAACAGCTATGTAGTTATGAGTGGATTGGCTGATGGAGAGGAAATAGTTACGCAGGGCGCTTTCAGTGTCGATGCCTCAGCACAACTCGAAGGTAAGCCCAGTATGATGAACCCGGAAGGTGGAAAAATCTCAACAATGCCGGGAATGGATATGCCTGGGGATTTCAAAAGCATGCCAGTAAAGGATAAGCCCTCTGATACTAAAACTAAAAACGATAAAAGCATGCCGGGAATGGATATGCCGGAAAACTCAAAGCCTAAATCGCAGGCAACTCAGCACGCTCAATTTGGGGTTTCCGGTAACTGCGAGATGTGCAAGGACCGGATTGAAGAAGCTGCCAAATCCGTGAAAGGAGTAACAACGGCCGTTTGGGATGTTAAGACTAAAAAAATTGAAGTTTCTTATAACAGTAGTCTTAAAGGGATAGATCCTATACAAAAAGCGATTGCCAAAGTTGGGCATGATAACGGGAAATATAAAGCGGATGAAAAAGTTTACAGTTCGTTGCCTAAATGCTGCCTTTACAGGAAATAATTGTCTAAATTATGATTTCGACTTTGACTTCAACAGCAAATTATACAACTTTTCAGTTTCTCTTAATTTTTCTTCCAGGTTCTTCGACTCCGTTATGTTGATAAAAGTGATAACCAGTCCGTCTATCCTGTCGTCGAAAGTACGGTAAGGCATAATACGAATCGAAAACCATCGATCGTCTTGTGTAGGAATTTGTTTTTGAATAAACACCAGGGTTCTTAACACTTCGAGTGCATCCGCAGTCATTTCGGGATATACGAGATCTGAAACCTGATCAGTAAATGGCCGGCCTATGTCGCTTTTTATTAATTTAAATATTTTAGTTGCCTGGTTGGTATAGCGACGTATATTCAGTTCTTTATCGAGGAAAAGGGTAGCAATATCTGTGCTATTGAGCAGGTTTTTCATATCATTGTTAACCCTTGAAAACTCTTCTACTTTCGATTGTAATTCAGAATTTACCGTTTGGAGCTCTTCATTAAGGCTCTGCATTTCTTCTTTGGAACTAGTTAGTTCTTCATTGGTCGATTGTAATTCTTCGTTAGTTGATTGTAATTCTTCGTTAGTCGACTTAAGTTCCTCCTGCGAAGTTTGCATTTCTTCGAGTGTGTTCTGCATTTCTTCACGCACTTGCATTAACTCGTGCTCCATCTCAGCATGTTTTATATTGGTTAATGACTTTTTCCCTTTTACAGCTCCGCTCATGGTATGAACAACCTCATGTACGTCAGTGAAAATTATCATTACCATACCTTTTAAAGTCTCAGGTTTTTCAATCCATCGTATAGTAACATTTATTATCTGGGTGCCACCGTTTGTACCAACTTTGACATTTTTTATTATTACTGTTTCCTTATTATTTATGGCATTACGAAAAGCAGACGGGAACTCGCTTCGTAATCCTTCGCGTAACATGGCAAAAATGTTCATGTTAGCTTTACCCACCGATGGCTCCAGGTATTTCCCTGTGCGACCGCTTATGTAAATAATGTCGCCCTTATCGTTCACCAGTACACCCGGAGGCGAGAAATTCTGTAACATTAACTGATCGGCAACCGCCTGAATGTTGAGAGGGAATATGGCAGTTTTTGGAATATCAATACTGGCCGGTTTGGTTCGGGAAAATGAAGATGGAAAATTGTATAATTCCGGCACCTGATTCGTAACTGAACGTTTATAAATCTTCAACTTGGCGTCGACAATTGTAAAAAAATGACCTTGTGTTCCAGGTGTTTCAGCGCTACCAAGCACCATATAACCCTGGGAATTAAGGCTATAATAAAACAAATCGAGTAGTTTTTTTTGCAATTCGGCATCCATGTAAATAAGCAGATTGCGACAGGTAAGAATATCAATTTTGGTAAAAGGCGGATGCAGTATAATATTATGTTTTGCAAAAACAACCATTTCTCTTATTTCGGTATTGATGCGATAGCCTTCATCTGTTTTAACAAAAAACCGGCTCAGTCGTTTTGGCGACACATCCGCACTAATATTTTCAGGGAAAATCCCCTTTCGTGCCGATTCAATCGCTTCATTATCGAGATCGGTAGCAAATATCTGTAATGAAATTCCAGCGTGCGGATTGGTTTTTTCAAGTGCTTCCTTAAACACCATAGCCAGCGAATATGCCTCTTCGCCGGTTGAGCATCCTGCTACCCATGCTCGCAATACTGAGCCATCATTCTGATTATTTATAATAGCGGGTAGTATAGTTTTTTCAAGTATCTCCCAGGTTGTGGAATCGCGGAAAAAACTGGTAACCCCAATCAACAATTCTTTAAAAAGGATTTCAAGTTCTTTAGGATTTTCCTGTAGCAAACGAACGTACGAAAGAATCTTTTCAATTTTGTGGACGCCCATTCGTCGTTCGATTCGACGATACATCGTATTCTTCTTATATAGCGAAAAGTCGTTGCCGGTTTGAGTTCGTAACAGAATTATAATTTTCTCAAGAGCGCTTTGATCCTTAACCTCCTTTTCAAGGTTTGATATAACAACAGGAATCTGCTTAAGGAATGCAATTAACTTTTCAGGGAGCTCATTAGCAGGAGCAATAATGTCAGCCTGCACAGAATCGATAGCATTTTGGGGCATGCTATTGTATTTTGCTGAAGCAGGATCCTGCACCATTACTATTCCGTTTTTTTCTTTTATTGATTTGATTCCGCTACAGCCATCAGAGCCCATGCCTGAAAGAATTACAGCAACAGCTCGTTCATGCTGATCATCGGCCAGTGAGCGCAGAAAAAAATCTATTGGAAGGCGCAGCCCTCTTATTTCGACAGGGTCGAACAGGTGGAGCACTCCATTTAATAACGACATGCTTTTATTGGGCGGAATTACATAAACAAAGTTTGGTTTTACAACCATACGATCTTTCACCTGATGCACTTCCATTCTCGAAATTCGCTGCAATAATTCCGGTAACATCCCTTTTTGCGTTGGGTCCAGGTGTTGAATAACTACATAAGCCAATCCACTTTTTTCGGGAACATTCCCCAGGAATTGTTCCAGGGCTTCCAGGCCGCCCGCAGATGCACCTAAACAGACAATCGGAAACCGACCGGTATCCTTAGCAGAAGTTTTTTCTATTGATGATACTATCGGTTTTCGCTT
Organism: uncultured Bacteroidales bacterium; assembly: GCA_963802185.1. Lineage (GTDB taxonomy): Bacteria > Bacteroidota > Bacteroidia > Bacteroidales > UBA4417 > UBA4417. The sequence goes on along the minus strand of CAWDHU010000024.1, from coordinate 187 downwards.
CCCGGTATTCATGAGTGGAGTTTTTTAATTGTATTTAAATCCCGGAATTTCACTATTCCTGAATTCATTCAGATACAAATTTAATCATTAAATATCATATTGCGCACTATTTACCTGGTCAGCAGAAATCTCTCTAAATAAAAAAAACGATCTGTAAAAATCTCTTTTACAAATCGTTAAAATTATG
>CAWDHU010000023.1:0-24900 GCA_963802185.1 uncultured Bacteroidales bacterium | reverse complement strand
TTTCTCGAGGAAAGACCAGGGTGCATTACACGCAGTTTCGATAGCAGTATTTATACCCCTGTTGTGGGCTTCCTGCAGCAGGGCGGCGGCAAAATCGGGCTGAAGCATCACTTCACCACCGCTTATTGTCATACCACCACCGGTACTCCGGTAGAAAGATGCATCTTTTTCCACTTCGGCCATTACTTCGGCAACAGTCATTGTTTTGCCAAACATTTCCAGCGCGCCGGTGGGGCATAGCGAGGTAATTTCCTCCGTAATGCCTTTGGCCAACTGCCAGTTCACTTTTATCTTGCTATCGTCACCTTCCACAAAATAAAAACCGCCTTCGGGGAAAGGGTTTTTTAAGGCAAATACTGCACTCTTTCCCCTTGCATTTTTTAGGATCGTACGAAACTTCCGGCTTCATTCCAATGCTTTCGGGATTGCCGCACCACTTGCAACGAAGCGAGCAACCTTTAATGAATACATTTGTGCGTATTCCCGGACCATCGTGGCTGCAATACCGCTGGATATTCAGAACAGTACCAGTTATCTCCAATATATTTTTTGTTTGATCTGTCATGACTATGCCTCCTTATTTCCAACGTAAATACCCAACGAATCCGCCACCTGAAAAAACATGCTTTCGGTTGGTATCGTTCTTACTTTGTTGATGGCCTCAGCAAGCGGAACGAACTTAATATCGGGTGGAACAAAAGACACCATTACCCCGTTACTGCCGGCTTCGAGTGCCTGAATAGCACCCGCACCGTAAGCCACGCCCAATTGACGATCGACTGCCGATGGCGCGCCACCCCTGACCCAGGGGCCGATTACCATTGGAAAGGTTTCTTCGGCTATCCGAAGTTGCAAGCCTTCAGCCACAGCCTGTGCTGCCTGGCCTGACTTATGAATTACGTATTCACTGTTGGAATCGCTGGTTGCCAGTGGCGATAACGAAGCTTTGAGTGATGATACTTTTTCTTCATTTTTCGGCTGATTGATAATTTTTGCGCCCTGTGCCACAACTACCAAACCCCAGGATTTTTTGCCTGACATTTTGTCTTTCAGGTGTGTTGCTACCTGTTGCAGATCCACCGGAATCTCAGGAATCAGCACTGCATCGGCAGCAACGGCAATACCGGCCTGTAAGGCAATCCATCCGGCTTCCTCGCCCTGTACCTCAACCACAGCAATTTTATGGGCAGCCTTTGCCGCTAAACGTGCACGGTCGAGCATATCGATGGTAAAAGTAAGCGCAGTGTTAAATCCAAAGGATACCGAAGTGGAGGCAATATCGTTTTCGATGGAACGGGGAACACATACCGTATTCAATCCTTTTCGGTGAAGCTGGTAAAAAATACTCAGCCCCTTTCCGCCCACTATCGAAATAACAGCATCAATTTTTTCTGCTTTTAATTTTGCAAGTAACTCATCCGACATGTCCACTTCCTCCACCATTTCCAGTTCGTTGATGGTGCGGACATTAAACGGATCGACCCGGGCCGACTGGCCAAGCACACTGCCTGTATTCGGATCCATGTTCAATGTCCGGGGATCGATTGGAACTAATCCTCCTTCGGGGTATTTTTCCGGATGAAGCAAGCCGTCAAATCCATCGCGTATGCCCACCAGCTCCCATCCTAACTTGCCGGCAGCAAGAGCAGCGCCTGCAACTACAGCATTTATTCCGGGAATGTATCCGGCGCCCACCATAATGGCAACACGTTTTTGTCCTGTATCTTTTGTCATAATTATTTCTCCTTTATTTTTTCGTTTATTCATTAGTTGAATGAAAAGCTAAGGCATGGCAACTGCCATGCCTTAGCTTTTTCTTTCAATACCGTCTACTACTAATCGAAACTCTGCAACGTGCGTTCGATTACCTCGTCCTGCACGCCCTTAGCCAGTTTGGTAAAGAACGCGCTGAAACCGGCTACACGAACGACAAGGTCGCGGTAGTTTTCCGGGTGTTTCTGAGCTTCGCGGAGGATGTTTGTATCCAGGACATTGAACTGGATGTGATAGCCATCGTTATCAAACAGGGTTTTCACCAGTCGCAGCACATTCTCCCGGCCTTTGCGTGTCTTCAGCTGATCCGGAGGGAGCTTCATATTCATGTGGGTTGCGGTGTACTTGATGGCATCCTGAGCCTTCGCCGCAGACATCACCAGTGCGGTGGGTCCGCTGACATCGGTTCCCGGCATGGCCGACAGACTACCATCGGTAAGAGCAACTCCTGCATATTTACCGTTGGGCAGAGCTCCGGTCACCATCCCCATCAGGTTGTGGATGCTCTTGGTATAGGCATCCGGCGCTGATTTGATGTCTTTGCTGAGGTAGTTGCCACCGCCGTCAACACTGTTGAAAGCCGTGAGAATGCTTTCGTACACCCTGTGGGTCATTTTGTTCACTTCAGGGATGTCGTTGCCATGCTTGGGTGCTTCAAAGCACATCTTGCGTACATTTTCGTATCCCTCGAAATTGGCTGCCAGGGCTTTTTTGAGTTCGGCCATGGTGATCTTTTTGTCATCATAAACCAGTTTTTTCACTGCCATCAGCGAGTTGGCCGCATCAATGCCACCAACAACGATCTGGGCACAGGTGTAGTAATTGGCTCCGCCATTCCACACCTCGGTACCGGTTTCGATGCAGCCACCGGTAAGGAGCGAGCGCCATGGAACCGGGAGGAAATCAGCGCACAACATGCTGGCGATCCATGCACCCCGGCGGAGGACCTCCTCATTGAAATTGATCTGCTTTTGGAATGCAGCATATAGTTCTTCGAAAGTCTTGAAGGTCTCGGGATCTCCGGTCTTGGGTCCGACCTGCTTCTTGGTGCGTGGATCGAAACCATTGTTCATCATCAATTCGATTACCTTGCCCAGGTTGGGTTGCCCTTCCACCGGGTGACCGGTTTCATAGGGAATGTATGAACCCACGCAGGCGCCGATACAGGTGCGCCGGGCTTGTTCAAGGGTGATGCCCTTTTTAGAGTCACCGAACAGATTAAGGGCACGTTTCATCATCACGTTGCCATTCACGAACTGAGGCATACCGACGCCGGTGCCGATGACATCCAGTACCTTTTCCAGAAATTTGCCACTCATTCTTTCCGTATAGACGCACGTCAGCGGGGGCTGAGGCAAGTGAAGGTAGCCGGATGCATCTAAAATCACATAATCCATTTCTGCGGTAGCATCTTCCCCATCTTCGGTAAAGCCTCCCAATGAGATGCTCTGACCCAGGTCGGCAGAGTTCTGCAAAGCGACCTTCTCTCCAAAGTAATAGCCGATTTCGTTCAGCTTGATAATGAGGTTTTGGACCATGAACGTTGCTTGTTCGTAATCGACCAGTCCGGCTGCTTTGTCGGCCAGGTAGTAGGGCTCAAGGTTCTGGCCCAGGTAGGCTTCGGAGTAACCGCAGCCAACTTGCTCAAGTTCCGCGCAGATGTGACAGAAGAAATGGCATTGGATGGCCTCACGCAGGTTACGGGCAGGATGCTCGGGAACCCATTCACAGGTTTCGGCAATTGCAATTAGTTCAGCTTTACGTACTTCGTTCGTCTCCTTGGCTGCCATTTCCCTGGCCAGCTCGGCATAACGATTAGCCAGGCGGACAATGGACCGCATCAGGATGAGGCTGGCTTCGTAGAAATAGAGCTTGCTGGCATTGGGCAAGCGCATATCGAGAGCAGCCTGGCGTTCCTCGACCTCCTTGATCATGGCGGCCAGCCCGTTGTTGTAAATCCTGGGGTAGTTCAGGTTACCGCCGCCACCTGGCCAGTCGAAGAAACTAACGACAAAGCCTGAATCATAGGATGGGCGTGGATCAAAACCATACTTCTTCTCGAAGATCTCAAGTGTGCGGGGTTTCAGCGCCCGCTTTTCCCAGTAATCGAGAGCCCACTGGTTTACCCTCTTGTCCTCCGGATCCTTACACTTCTCAACGGTATTATCGTCCTTCATCCAATCGATGTTCCATTCCGGATACGTGTAGATGCCGTTGACGGTGCTGGCCATACTGCCTACAAAGAGGTTGTCGTCGATATAGAGCTTTTTCCTTTCCAGCAGGGTAGCCATGAACTTTGCCCGACGCATGATATTCTGGTCGCCTTGCGTGTTCGCGTAAACCTCCTCCATGATCCTGATCCGCTCAAAATCAACCTCGGCAGGAGTGCTCCTGAGTTGTTCTTTTAGCCTGTCAATCCGTGCTTTATCGGCTGTGACCTTTGCTGTGTTAATGTTGTTTTGTGTTGTCATTTTTGTTTCTCCTTAATTTAATTTTAAGATTATTTAATTTTTATGTCAGTTAATAATTGGTTTTTCATTAATTCTTTCAATTCATTGTCAGTTCTGATTCGTTTTGCAACAATTTCGGTTTTTCCTTTTCTGAAACTTTGGATGGTATATTTAAAGTTGTCGTGATCTAGCATTTCGCACTTGACAATATGGTCGGTGGGGTCGTCGGTTTCCTGTTTACACTCGTGTGCGAAACCATACAGAACAGTAATTTCGTTTACTACTTCGTACGAGGTCCATTGTATTTCGCCAAAGCCGCCAAATTCGTTGTGCCATACATGGGTCCATCTGCGAACATCAGCCCGCCAGCCTGCAACACATATCTGCTTCGTATCATCTAACGCGCCTGAGTTCGGGGGGACAACCAACCCAGGTTCAGTGCCCAGCGAACAGAATTTCCCAAAAGCTTCGGGCCAATTAAAAACGATTTGGCGGTTGAACTCGCCGTTTTTAGTAATCCTGCCCAACCAGCATCCGCCAAAATAGTCGCGAAATAATTTTGCTGTTAACTCTGCCATTAATAAAGGTTTAAACTGAAGTAGTCACAGGAAGAAGTGCCTTTTGCATATAGGTAAAATTAACGGCATCGGAATCCTTATGCAATACCGACGATTCTGTATTTTTTTGTTTAGATTTGCATCCGATTAACTTTCAAGACAGGATTTTATTATCTTATGGCAAATAACCCTTACAGCTACAGCATCTTTTTCGATTTTATTGAGTCCTATCTACCAACAGGGTTCTTAAATATTAATCCTGACGATCCTACTATGCAGAAACTTGAGGAACTGATGGAAGTGAATGACCAGTATTTCCAGGTTTTCGAAATGGGGCAAATGCGGTTCTTGTTTACCAGCCAACGAATTTTTCAAATGCTTGGCATTACACCCAAAGAGATTAATCCAGGACATTATACACAACTCGTACACCCTGACGATGAAGATAGGCTTGGGCACGCCAGAAGCAGGGTGTTTAAAATGGAAAAGGAAATATTTCATGCCCAATCGGGAAGTGCGCTAACATCATATAACCTCCGGATGCGCAATCCTTCCGCTGTTTATACTAATTTATTTGTGCAGGATTACATGTTTTATAGCCCGATCCCATACAAAGCGGTTTTTATGATCCAGGTTGTTACAAATATTGAATGGTTTAAAATGAAGAAAAACAGTTTTCACCATTATACCGGAACCGACGTCTCTTTATTCAGATTTCCGGATAAAGACCTTCTGAATTTAAGTCATAATTTGTCGGATCGGGAATTGGAAATCGTCAGGCTTATTGAGAAAGGTTTGAGCAGCAAGCAAATCGCCGAAAAATTATTCCTGAGCGTATACACCGTGAATACCCATCGCTCGAATATTCTGGAAAAATCTGGTAAAGCTCAGATATCGGATCTGATTTATGAGCTCAAGGAAAAAGGGGTGCTTTAAGGTATTTCGGATTTTGGAATGACGATTTCAGATTTCATATTATTCCAATCCCAAATCCGCGATCCGCAATCCACAATCCGCAATCCCAAATCCGCAATAATAGAGTCATTGTCATTTCAATATTTCAAAGAACATTAACCTGCCACCTGAATATTTCAGCCTTCATCCCTGGTTTCCTGCAGTTTTAAAAGGGTTTGCCGAGCGGCATTTTTTTTCAGATTCAATTCTTTTATCCGCTCCTGGTATGCTGACTCAACTTCGTTTAGTACCTCATCAGTTATTGATTTGAGATGTTGGATTTTATTGTCCAGCACTTTAAGTCGTATGGCTATTTTATCGATATCACTTATTCGTTTTTCCATCTTTGTAGCTTTATACCAGGGTTATAATATAATTCTTTATAAATTGATTTAAATCTTACCAAGAGAAAGAAAGGGTATTGGTAAGCATATTTCACATTCAAAATTAGTCCTGTAAATAAAAAATTACAATACAGATGAAACTGTATTTTTTTCCTGGTTTTTAATGCAAAAATCTATATGTATAAATGCCTGCGATAAATTATCCTGTTTTGATGTAAGAATTCAAGGCCGGGAGGTCTCATAAATATTGTTAAAGAAAAGAATCCATGTATCTGAATTCCTCTATATTTACACTCTGAAAGTATTCCAATTTTATTATGGTGAGCGTGACTGATCTGAATCAGGACTATAATTTGTTTCATGAGTTTTTTGAAAAATTCTCGCATTCAGGAATTGAAGGTATTGGTCCTGAAGACCCACTGATGATTGAGCTCGACCAGTTGATGGAAGAGAACAACCAGCTTTTTTATATAGCCGATTTGATTCTTCTTGATATTCTGTTTATCAGCAAAGGTGTCACCAGAATGTTTGGGCTTGAACAGGATAAGGTTAAAGCTGGCTTTTTTCTGACAACAACCCATCCTGAAGATTTAAAAAGACATCACCTTGTCAGGGCAAAAATGATCGGCCTGGCGCAGGAAATGTATATCAAAAAACGCGGAGCAAAAGTAATGTCCTCAAATTTCAGGGCAGCAAAACCGGGAGGCGGCTTTACCGATTATCTTTACCAGGGGTACTTTTTTTACAGCAAAGTTCCGTACGAATCCGTTTTTCTGATATTGGTAATTTCAGATATAACCGAAGCTGATCATATTCACAAAGGATTTCATTTTTACAGTGGCGACGACCAAAAGTATTTTCGTTACCCTGACGATGACCTCCTGATGACCGGAAACATATATTCATTTTCCGAATTCAGGATTATTGAGCTTATAGAGGAAGGCCACAGCACAAAAGAGATTGCCGAGAAACTTTTCCGAAGCCCGTATACCATCAATACGCATCGGACAAATATTATTAAGAAATCGGGGAAATCGTCAATAGCAGATGTTATACATGATTTGAAGGAGAAGGGGTTGCTGTAGTTTAAGTCCCAAATTCAAAGTTCCAAATTCAAAGAGGGTTACTTTGTGCTTAGTGCTATGTGCATAGTGGCATGTGCATAGTGCTGATCGGTCAACACCTGGAATTTGCGTCCAGGATCTTGAGATTTGAGCTGACAAGAGACCCCCAACCCCGAAGGGGCTTAACGGAGACGAGCATTGAAATGTCGGATGTTAGATGTCGGAACCAGTAACCAGAACCGAGCGAAGCGAGCTCACCGAAGGTAAACCAGTAACTTTTATTCTGAAACCTGGAATTTGGGTTGACAAGAGACCCCCAACCCCGGAGGGGCTTAACGGAGACGAGCATTGAAATGTCGGATGTTAGATGTCGGAACCAGTAACCAGAACCGAGCGAAGCGAGCTCACCGAAGGTAAACCAGTAACTTTTATTCTGAAACCTGGAATTTGAGTTGACAAGAGACCCCCAACCCCGGAGGGGCTTAACGGAGACGAGCATTGAAATGTCGGATGTTAGATGTCGGAACCAGTAACCAGAACCGAGCGAAGCGAGCTCACCGAAGGTAAACCAGTAACTTTTATTCTGAAACCTGGAATTTGGGTCTTGGAATTTGGGTCTTTCATCAGAAATGATACCCAAACTGCACACTATACCGGAACCAGGAAGATACTACGATTTTCGAAGTGCTGAAGGTTGCAGCTTCGTCTGTAAAAAGGTAACCAAGAGCAGGAAATCGTTCTTTAAGTTTAGCCGCGAGTTCTTCATCAATTTTATTACCCAGGTCACTATTCAGATTACCTGTCAGATCGAAGTTTCCCCAATAACCACTTAATGAAGGCCCGAACATCAATAAATCAATGGAAAATTTCTTTGAGAATATAAATTGATACCCTAATTCAAATCCCAGGTTAATCATATTCATCCGCGTATTTAATATAATCTTATCATCTTCAGGTGTATCCATCAATTTACCCCTGCTTTCGCTCGAGGTGCCGATATAAGAAAGGTATCCCCCATAATACAATCCATCCGGGGCCGGACGCCGGTTCCTGGAAAAGGGATAAACCCTGTAATCAAGGGCAATGTTGATCCCTTTCCTTTTGTCTTTATTGAGAAGCACACTGTTGAAGAGAGTATCATTTAAAACCGGTGGAACAACCAGGTAGCCAAGCTGTAATGAAACGGATTTGTTCTTTTTAATAAGCCTCTCGTAGCTGAATGTAACATTTCTTAATTCATTGAACAGCATCATTGGGGTCGGGTTAAACTTAATCACACTCAGGTGATAAGGAGTAAGAATATCCGGATTGTCTGCATTTTTTGGTAATGAGATAGTGTCGTTTGTATCACGGATGGTATCAGTTCTTTCTGATGCTTTCAATGCTTCAAAAGAAGAGACATTTATAGCAATCAACAATAGGAAATGGAACATTATTCTGGTTCGCATAGTCAATAGCTTTTTTGTGTTTAGTTGTGCAAATGTATCACTTAAATCTGTCTGACTATATTTCATCCTCAGGTATTCCTGTTAAAATTCATAGACGTTTAATAGGATCAATTTACTCATTCAAAAATAATTCAATTCCCGAACGCAGAACCTCAAAAACCAGATTATGCCTATAGACTTTTTTGAGATTGTAATCATCGACTTGAAGATTTACATATTACCATGTTTTTATGAATAACATTTGTCAGCAATTTGTGAAATGAAAAGATCAGGAGTTTTCCAGAATAACCATAGATACGGATAGAAAGAATCCAAGGACGGTTGCAACACCAGCAAGTTTCCCTCCATGTTCGTATGCCTCAGGGATCATTGAATTGGCAAGCATCATCAGGATAGCGCCACCGGCAAAAGCCTGGATAAACGCCAGCCAAAGTTCAGACGTATCAATGAAAAGGGTGAAGCCAGCAACAGTTGAAAGCGCGCAAAACAGGGCAATGAACAACCACAGGAAAATTACTTTTTTCCCGCTCCAGCCACTGGCCTTCATCCCTGTAGACCCGGCTATGGCCTCGGGCAGATTAGAGACAAATACAGCTACCAGCATGGCCAGGCTAACAGCTCCTCCTTTAAATAATCCCAACCCGATCACAATAGATTCGGGTATTCCGTCGAGAATAATGGCTAATACCATTGGGACAATAAGCTTTGAACTTCCTGATGCCTCAACATCCAACCGGTTGCTGGCGCCAAATTTACCAATTAACATATCCGCGAAAAAGAATGTAAATGCGCCGGTAAAAAATCCAAAAGCAGGAAACCCTGATCCCCTGGCAATTTTTACTGCCTCAAAGATCAATTCATAGGAAATAGCCGATATCAAGGTTCCCGCGCCAAAGCCCATAATTATACCAATAGTTTTTTTACTCAAAGAAAACCTGGAAGCTATGATCCCGCCCAGGATCAACGAAGAGGTTGCCAAGAGCCCCCAAAGAAATGCATTTAACATAAGTAGAAGTTTTAGTGTAGAGTGAATTTAATTTAGTTCTGATTCAGAATTTGTACTTGCTTTATAGTTTCGGAATTATTTTTAGTAAGAAACTGGAAGACCGGAGATGGAAGTCCGAAGTTCCCAATAAGGTATTCTTTATTTTATCTGCATGATTATATGTCAAATAACCAGGCGTCATTAATTTCAATTAATACCTGTTTTGTCTTTTTGGATATTTATGTCTTATTTTTATAGTTCTTTATTCCAACATCTGACTTCTATTATCCAACTTCCGACTCCTGTCTTCCAACTTCCAGCCCTTTTCCGATACACATTCGCTCAGCCCATTCCCAGCGAGTTGGCCATGGCGGCACGCGCCCGATCTTCAGGTTCACGAAAATCCTGTAGTACACTGCGGTTGAGAACCTCTAACTCTGCCTTCAGTGAAACGGCTCTTTGCGGAGGTACTATTTCAATCAGATTTACAAGCATAGCTCTCAGCCGACGGACAACCTGCAGGCTATCCTTGCCATATTGCCTGATTTCGGTAATTGCCAGGTTTACAAAGTCTTCCCAATCGGGAGTTTGGAAAATGAGGCGAAGTTGTCCATCATTATCGTAAATGCGGCCCGTGTCCAATTGCTGCCTGGCCACCACCCGCAAAAGGCGATGGATCTGATCGAGGGCGATAACTGCTGTTGTAGGATCATTAATTGCCGGCGACAGCGCTTTTGAAGCAATATCAACGATAATACGGAATGCAAATCCGGGGTCTTGTTCCATGGTGCGTTCCGGCCCTATAGCAACTGAATCCTGAAGTTGTTTATTGGAAATGATTTTGCCGCCCTGCATAATCCGGAACAAGGGATCGCCATAGGTTATAAAATCTCCAACCTGGGGAATAAATTCGATCAGGCAATTAGCCCGCCGGGCCATTTCTACGAGTCCGGCTATATCGAATGCAACCACTACACCTGTGTTTGCGGATTCAATGGTGCGGGTTGATTTCGATTCTTTTATTTCCGAAATCTCACTTAAATCTTCCGGTTTTATAAAAGGCTGAGGATAAACATCGAGGATCACTTCCTGTCCTTTGCTGCCAACCAGGTTCAGAAGACTGATAGGTCTCAGCAGTTTCCCTACTTTGTCAATCATATAAAGAAAGATCCCAATACAGGCCAGGCAACTCCACACAGCTATCCAAAGTGATATTTCATGCACAGAATCACCTATGCGAAAAAGCACTGCCAGTACAAAGGTGAAAGTAAAAACGAAGACAGTGAGTGAAAATTTAAGCACCGGATTGCGATAAAAAAACGCAATTATCCGGGGAGTGAGCTGGGCGCTTGCCAGCTGCACGGCTAACAGAAGTATTGAAAAAACAAATACAATAAATGTAAACATGGATGCCGCCAAAGTGCCTAGCAGTGCCCGGGCCCCTTCGGGGCTGACGGAAGCTTCCAGGTTAAGCGACAGTTCGGCCTTCCGAACCAGAATATGCATGAATAATGCCAATACCATACCTACTACAGGTGGTAGCCATACGGAATTCTTCCGAAAACTCCTGAAGTTAAAACGTTGAAGCCAGGACATAGAGTGGGGGTGGTTGGTTTTTGTGGAGGTGTTCTGTTGTAGTAAGCAATTTTGTCGGAGGACGGAAGACGGGAGTAAGGAGTAAGGAGTGGGGATCACAGGGTAGGGAGAATCTACAATTCTTCAAGCTAAAGATGGAAAAGAACCCTTAAGTTTGTAAGACCCAAAATTCAAATCTCAAATTCCAAATTCCAAAAAAATCGTGATCAAGTCTTTTCTAATTGAATGCAAACTCATGTATGGGCTTTGGGCCTTGGAATTTGGATCTTGTGACTTGGGTCTTTTTATGCCCTAATTCGCCTGTTGACAATATAAATCTATTCGCTTTCCTCACTTGCAGGCACCATCTTATAACCCAATTGCCGGAGGGCATCGGCTTCGTTATAAAATGTAAGGCTACGGACGATTTTTCCATTCTCAATAAGGTAGTCGGTATTGGCCCAGATGGTGGCAGAACCCGTTCCGTTTTTGTAAACAATATTCAATTCGGCCCAATTCGCAACCCAATCTCCTTTATTATCGCCGTCAGGAATAGTAACTGCAGCAAACCTGGAACGATTGTAATGAATCTTTTCATACAGGTTAGCAACATTCCATTTCCAGTTTTCAACTGCTTCAGTTTTTGAGATTGAGTCTCCATAGGAAGGCCCCATTCCAAGGTAGTTATCCGAAAGGAAATTGCTCATAGAATTAAAATCCAGGTCTTCAACAGATTTAATGTAGCTTTTTACCAGGTCTATATTTTCATTTTGCCTTTTTTCAGTTGAAGATGTACACGCAACCAGGAAGATGCTTATCACAATAAATAAAATCAGGTTTTTCATAACTATATTTTTTTTTGGGGAGTTTGTTTTAAGAGATAGTTGGAATAATACTTTTTACACAGGAGTGCCGTGTGCCGTGTGCCGGGTGCCTGTGCCACTTGTTAATCTGGAACCCGGAACCTCGGAACTCCGGCACTTATCATTACCGAATTTCCGCCAGCAACAACATTTTTATTACTTTACCGTATATCCTTTCCCTTCAATACAAACAGAAAAAGCTTTAACGAAACTGTCCTTCATTTCCTGTTCCTTGGCAGCTGCATCAGCCTGTGACTTTTGGTTTTGCTGAGCCTGAGCCTGTTTTCCCTTTCCGGCGCCTTTCATACCACCTGCTGCAGCACCAATGGCTGCACCTTTTCCTGCATCGCCAGCAATGGCGCCTATGGCTGCCCCTGCTGCTGCACCTCTGGCAGCTCCTTTAACAGCTCCGCCGGTAGGACCGGTTTGTGCAGGCGCTGCTTCCACTTTCGGAAGGTTTAACGGATCAATGCCCGATTGTTCCACGGCCCATTTGTAACATTCAAATTCATCTTGTTTCTGCTTGTTATGGCTTTGATTCTTTGTTGGATAGACATACAATTTACATCCCTGCGAAATCTGGTTGTAGGTCATTTTTGAGGTATCCGGCAATGCAGGTGTTGCTGCCTGAGCAAAAACGAACTGCGAAAAAACCATAAGGATAGCTGTGAAAAAAAGTCCGGCAGTTGTTTTGTAAAAATCTTGGGTTTTCATTTCTGTTTTGGTTAAAGTTCTGGATGAAATTATGAATTAATTGTCTTTTATTTCATTAAGCTTTGCAGCATCCCGTGTTTGGCGTGCCAGCTCAGGATTTATGCTTGCTACCGCTTCATATTGTGTAAGGTGAACTTTGCCGGTCAGTTCCTCGAGGAAATGCGAACGTTTCAGGCGGTCCATTATCGGTCCTTTTACCTCGGACAGGTGGAATTTGATCCCTCCGTCCTTAAGCCTGAGATTGATGGCTTCGAGACTTTCGAGCGCCGAGATATCGATTGAGTTTACAGCAGGGCATTCAAGAATGACGTTGCGGATTTCAGGATTTTCGGCGACAGCCTTATTGATATATTCCTCTATAAACCTGGCGTTGGGGAAAAATAGGCTTTCATCGATCCTCAGAGATAGTATCGTTGGATCTGTTACAACGGTATGCCTTAGCTTGTTCCGGAAATGCATCGTACCCGGGAGTTGGCCCACAACAGCTATATGCGGCCTCGACGCACTATACAGGTATAGTACTATAGATAGAGCAACCCCGGCAATAAGTCCCGGTTCAATGCCTTCAATCAACGTTATAAGAATAGTGATGGCCATTGCTGCAAAATCAGCTTTGTTGTACGACCATGCATGTTTCAATGCACTCAGGTTTACCAGCCCAAGTACCGCAACTATGATGGTAGCAGCCAGCGTGGCATTCGGTAAAAAGAAAAGAAGTGGAGTCAGGAACATAGTTGTTAATGCGATACCGACAGCTGTAAAGGCCCCTGCTGCGGGTGTTTCAGCCCCTGCATCGAAATTTACTACTGAACGTGCAAATCCGCCGGTGATCGGGAATCCGCCCGAAATGGCTGAACCGATATTAGAAGCGCCCAGGGCGATCAGTTCCTGGTCGGGATCAACACGCTGACGTTTTTTGGCTGCAAGTGTGAGTGCAACTGAAATGGATTCAACATAACCCACGATGGAGATAAGTAGCGCCGGAACCAGGATCTTCATCCACAGTTCAAAATCCAACGGAGGCAAGGCAATCTTTGGCAGGCCCCCGGGGACTGTTCCAACTATTTTAACTCCTTTATCTGCCAGGCCTAAACCGCCTACAATAAGAATGGTAGCAATTATGGCTACAACAGGTCCTACTTTTACAAGTATGTCAGAGACTTTTGCACTTAATCCAAAACGCAGTAAAAGAGGTTTCAATCCGCTACGTACCCAGAACAGGAAAATAAGCGCTCCCACGCCGATGGCAGTAGTAGCGATATGGATATTACTGATAGCGTGCCACAGTGATATCACGATGTCAAGGAAAGTTTCGCCTTCCAGGTGAATACCGAGGACGGGCCCGAGCTGGCCTGCAGCAATTTGCAGGCCGGAAGCCGTAATAAAACCCGCGATAACCGGGTGACTCAGAAAGTTCGCCAAAAACCCCAGTTTCAGAAAACCCATAGCCACTAACAGCAGACCGGAAACCATGGCAAGAGCAACGGCAGCGCCAATGTATTCAGGAGTTCCTTGTGAGGCTAATTGCCCGGCAGCGGCGGCGGTCATTAAACTGGCTACAGCTACAGGTCCCACAGCCAATGCCCGGGAAGTACCGAAGATGGCATATAAAATAAGCGGAGCCATAGATGCATAAAGACCCACTTCCGGTGGCAAACCGGCCAATATAGCATAGGCCAGCGATTGCGGAATAAGCATCATGGTAACGATCAGCGCAACGATCATATCATTGGTGAACGTCTTACCGGTATATTTCGCCCCCCATTCCAGGATGGGTAAATACCCTCGAAGCACTCCTAAAAAAGATGCTTTATTATCGTAGACCTTCATTTCCAGGTTATTTATAATTTCTTTTCATTTTAATATACATACCGAGGTTGGCTAAGCGGGCTTTAAAACACGCTTTTTAAGTATGCGGGCATAAATTAATGCCAGAACAAATGACCACAACGTCCATATGATTGTCATTGCCAGCATCTTAGGGTCGCCATTGGGAATAGCAAGCACCCCAATCAGTACTGCAGCGATGTTTCGGGTTCCTATTCCCAGTGACAATACACTTCTCTCGTTCTGTTTCAATCCGAAGCCTAAGAAATAGGTGAGCATAGCCATTACTACCATAAAAATAGTCATTGAAAGCAAGGCAAAGCTGCCGGCAGTACTGACCATCAATTCCCAATAAAGAAGAAAGCAGAGGATGATTGTTATTAATGTGGACAACCCGGCCAGTTTCTTTACCGGAATAAAAATCTTATCAGCTACTTTTTCAGCATACGTTTTGATTACAGCGCCAATAATCAAAGGAATGAGCATGGTAATAATGAGGGGTTTGGCGAGCGCCAGGGCGTTAATTGCAATACCCTTGATCAATATTGGCGCAAACAGGGGCAAAAACACCACTGTTCCGACAACTGCAAGAGGAATAAAGGCACCTGCGAAAGCCACATCTCCACGTGCTTTACCGATCATTGGCGGCAGGAAGGGTGCACAGGGCGCCAGTGAGGCTATGTACATCACAATAACGTATGGCGCTGCCAACGGTATAATTAATACGATCAGGTAAGCGATTGCCGGTCCCACCACCCAGGCCCACAAGAATATCATCAACAGCAATTTTGGATTTGATAATTTCTTAATTACCTGTGGAATGTTAACCTGAAGGCCCATAGTTAAAAGGTTTGAGATCGTAAAAACCATTACTATCGGTTGGAACCAAGGCTGAAAAAACTGCACAATTTCGTTCATAGTATCAAATTATTAAACGTTAACCAGCGCGGTGTGAACGTGCCAACATACTGCCAGAGATATTTTTTACTTTAAATCCATTTTGCATCAGGATGCGCGTGGCGTAGTACGAACGTTGCGCTGAACGGCAAAAGACAAGTATTTCCTTGTCGCGTGGAAATTCGGCCAAGCGGGTGCGAATTTGCGGCAAAGGAATATTGGTTGCTCCTGGTACCGGATCTGCTTCAACTTCCGGCGGATTCCTTACATCTACTAAAAATGTGTTGTCATTCTCTGTATAATCCCAATGGCAAACAGGCATATCGCCACGCAATATATTGGCGGCAATCATTCCGGCAAAATTTACCGGATCTTTTCCTGTACCAAATGGAGGTGCGTAGCAGAGTTCAGCCTCTTCGAGGTCGTAAATGGTACATCCCATCTGAATGGCCATGGCAAACGAATCAATTCGTTTTGGTACTCCATCTTCGCCTAAAACCTGAGCGCCAAGTACTAATCCATTTGATTTTCGGAATATGAGTTTTACAGGTAGTGTTTTTGCACCAGGATAATACCCTGCATGTGAATTTGGATAGAGGTAGATCTTTTCGTAATCGGTATCCCCAAGCGCAATCAATTGTTTTTCGCTTACACCTGTTTGGGCGATTGCTGCATCAAAAAGTTTGCAGATCGAAGTACCTTGTGTTCCGCGGAACCTTGCGTTGCGACCCGCTATCACATCAGCAACAATACGGCCCTGACGGTTTGCTGGCCCTGCCAAAGGAATAAGTCCCCATTGGCCGGTAACGAAATTTTTAACTTCAACAGCATCGCCAACGGCAAAGATATCAGGATCAGATGTTATCATCCGATCATTAACCCGCATACCTCCTAGTTGTCCTATTTCAATACCTGCCATTTTCGCCAGTGAAAGTTCTGGTTTCACACCAATAGCCATGATCACTACATCAGCAGGATGTATTTTCCCTGATTCAGTCAGAACCTCAAGTCCACCATTTTTTGCTTTCTGGAATCCGGCTACACCATCACTCAACTCAACTTTAACACCATATTTCCTCAAATAACGTTCCACAAGACGTGCCATTTCTGTATCTAATGGTGGCATCACCTGGTTTAATTTTTCAACAAGAGTGACATCAAGCCCTCTTTCTTTAAGGTTTTCAACCATTTCGAGGCCAATAAACCCACCACCGATTACCACGGCAGTCTTGGGTTTCGAAATGGTATCGACCCCAATAAATGAACTACTGCCTATATTTTCCATGTCACGATCGAGCCATTCACGTATATGCCTTGCATCAAGCACTGTACGTACGGAGAAGATCCCCGGGAGGTCGATGCCTGGAAGTGGCGGACGGATAGGCGCCGAACCGGGAGAAAGAACGAGCTTGTCGTATTTTTCGGTTGTTACTTCACCGGTAAGATGATTTTTGAGTTCTACAGTTTTTGCTTTGGAATTGATTCCAATCACCTCGCAATTTGCCCGGCAATCGACTTTGAATAATCCACGAAACATTTGTTCTGTAGCTACCAGCAAACTAGCCTCATTTTCAATTGTGCCTCCGACGTGGTAAGGCAGTCCGCAATTTGCATATGAAACAAAGGGTCCGCGCTCAACCATCAGGATTTCAGCTTTTTCATCTAATCTGCGGAGTCGTGCAGCACAGGAAGCGCCGCCGGCTACTCCGCCAACAATAATTACTTTCATGACTTAATTGTTTGATTATTAGTGATTTAATTTGTATGTCAAATTAATTTATTTTTACTATTATTTTTTGCATGAATTCAGGCACAAAAAAATCTTTAATGACAATCAAATTTACGAGTAGATAGCAGCAGTAACAATACTTAGCAATAAGTATTTATAGTAAGCTTTCAGGTAGTTTGAAATTTAGCCTTTACATTAATCCCTTCATTAATAATATTCAAACATTCGACATTCAGTCTTTTGATAAATTGGAGTTGACTTTACAATGCACATAGAATCAACTCTTTGCGTCTTAGCGACTTAGCGAGACATGAAAAGTTACAATAGAATAGTAAATCATGAATAAATCAGGAAAACACAAAGCAATACGTAAATAAGGGTGAAGTTTAGTGGAACAAACGGGTTGTTTTTAATTGCATAACCAATCAGCGATAATGCAATTTTTCAGGGGATTAGTTTTCACGTTTTAACAGAGCACAACCGAAACTGCAAGACCTCCCTCTGAGGTCTCTTTATACTTGGAATTCATTTCTTTAGCCGTTTGTGCCATTGCCGCAATGGTAGTGTCGAGATCGACCCTGTGCTGTTCAGGTATTTCTTCACTGGCAATAATAAACCCGGTCCATGCCTTGATAGCTCCATAGGCGCAACGCTCGATGCAGGGAATCTGAACAAATCCACCCACCGGATCGCAGGTCATACCCAGGTGATGTTCAAGGGCAGATTCGGCCGCATTTGATACTACTTTGGGATCGCAACCCATGGCTTGTGCAATCATGGCTGCGCCCATGGCTGAGCCGACTCCAACTTCGGCCTGGCAGCCGCCTTCAGCACCGGAAAGGGTGGCATTGTGTTTGCATAGATATCCGATGGCTGCTGCCGCAAGGAATCCTTCGCGAATTTTTTCTACGGGTATTTTAAGATCTATCAGTGATTTTAGCACAGCCGGTATAATGCCTGCAGAACCGGCAGTCGGGGCTGTTACAATCACATGACCACGGGCATTTTCTTCAGCCATGGCAAAAGCATACGATGCCACCTGGCTTATTGCCTTGCCGGCTACACCTTTGGATGAGTCCTTCAGGTTGCGATGCATGGCAGCTGCCTTACTATGCAATTTGATAGGGCCTGGCAGTATACTTTCCACCATCAGGCCGGTATCCACGCCACGTATCATAACTTCGGCAACCTGGTCAAGAAATTGCCATATCTCTTTCTCACTTTTACCGGAGATAGACATCTCATTTTCCATTAATAATCTGGCAAGCGGAATATTATCATCTATGATATATTTTTTCAACTCACCGGCATGTTCATAGGGATACTTAGGCTGTCCTATGGCAGGAGGCGTATATCCTTTCCACTCAATAAATCCGCCGCCAACCGAATAGTATTCCAGTTCATACAAAACCGAGGTGCCTGCAAGAAGCTTTGCTGTCATTGTATTCGGATGGTGAAACTCCCCGGTTACAGAATCGAATATGATATCCTTTAGCGTAAGGTTAAGTGTGGCAGGTCCTATGGTTACCTGGTGAACCTGTTCGGGATTTGCGGAAAGCTTATCAAGGAATTCGGGCGGGCAAGCGGCAGGAGATTTTCCAAGCAAGCCTGCAAGGCAGGCTATATCCGTTCCATGACCTTTACCGGTGGCGCTCAGGCTGCCGAACAAATGTACTTTGAGAGACGTAGCCTGTTTAAGCTGATTATCAGGAAGTTTTGAAATCCGTTGAAAGAAATCGTATGTAATACGCATCGGGCCCATAGTATGAGAACTAGAAGGGCCGGGACCCATTTTATAAAACTCATCCAGGACCGTCACGATCGGACCTTTCCTGTTTTCGTTGGTTCTGTTAATAATAGGATCAGATAAGCACATATGTAATCGGTTCAATTATTAAGTTAGCGGGTCTATTTAAATTGTTGGAAGTCGGAAGTCAGAAGTCGGAAGTCGGAAGTCGGAAGTCAGAAGTCAGAAGTCAGAAGGCCTTTTGAGAATATCTTATTCAAAAATAAGTATCACATCGTAAGTCGATTAACATTATGAAATTAATTTCTCATGTATCGAGCTTAAGTTTGGGTTACCAGCTACTTCGGTCTCCTGACTTCGGACTTCTGACCAATAAAAAGAGTATGTTCATTTTGAAATGGATCAATTTTCTAAACCACGCAATCCGTCTTTTTTTAAAGAGAATCTTTATCCCTGAACTTCAGCGTTGTCTGAGTTAATCCATCCAACAAATAGCTTATATCCCAGCGAAAATACAATGGCACCTGTAAAGAGCCCGATAAAGCCGGAAAAGATAAATCCGCCGATCACACCAATGAAAATTACCAGCATAGGAACAGGTGCGCCCTTGCCAAGTAAAATAGGTTTAAGAACGTTATCAGACAAACCAGCCACCAACAGTAATACGGTCCATATTATGGCAGGCACGAGTTCTTTCTCTGCAAACATAAATACTATAATTGGGAGAGTAATAAAGAAAAGTGGCAATTGCAGCACTCCCAGAACAAATACCAGCAAGGTCCATATCCCGGCATAGGGAATACCTGCAAGCAGGAACAATATTCCGTTCAAAAGGGCCAGTATCAAGGCTACACCAATAACTCCTTTTACCACACTACCAACTGTCTTGACAGCCATGTCAGCAAATTCATCACCCCTGTTTCCTGCTAATTTCCTGAAAAATTTACGAATTTCTTCACCTGCTTCACCAAAAACCAACAATACCCCTGCAATAATCAGTGATATAATTATCTGAACCACTCCACCGGCAGCACTTAATATTCCTTTTGCTACCTGGGTGCCGGTTTCTATAAGCTGGTCCTGGTATTTCATAACAGTCTGTTCCAGACTCACTGAAGCACTTTGCCATGCATCATACAGTTTTTCACCGATAATCGGCCAATCTTTAACTTTTTCTGTAGGAGGAGGGATGGTCAGAGTCCCGCTATCAAAACTTGCCTTGAGTACCTTAACCTCATCGATAAGGGAACCTATTAACAACGATATCGGAAGGATAATAATGACCAGGATAGAAAAAACAATAATAAAGGAGGCCAGTTTAGGCCTTTCACCCATCTTTTTTGACAGGCTTCTGTGGAGAGGAAGCATCGCAAGGGCAAGTATCAGGCTCCAAAGAATGATGCTGACAAAAGGGTACATAATCGCCAGGCACCAACCTACGATCAAAAATATAATGAACATCCGGATGGTGGTGTCGTAAACTGAATTGTTTGTAGATTGATTGCTCATGGTCAGAGGTTTTTAGTTACTGGTTGCTGGTTTCTTGTTGTTGGTTACTGGTTGCTGGTTATTTGTTACTGGTTACTGGGTCTGATTGCTGGAATTTTGTTGTTGGTGAATATTGCGTTCAATTGCTTGAATGAACAGGTTAAGCTTTTTACCTAAAATATCAAGTTTATCATGTAATTCATCATAAACAATTTTACTATTAAGAGAACCTGTTTCAAATAACGTCTCTAAATGATCAATAGTTTCATCGTTTGACGCAATCGAAAAACTTAGAAATCGGATATATTCCATAACATACCGTCTTCTGCCATAACCTTCTACGATATTCGAACGGACTGATTTGGAAGACCTTCGAATCTGGCTTCCTTCTTCGTACATTTCAAACTTCGGGAGTTCTGTCAATGTCATCTTATGAATCGCAATACTAATATCTCTAGCCCGTTCCCAAATTTCAAGTTTTTTATAGCTCATATAATTCTTATTTTACTGATAACCAGAAACTAGTAACCAGACACCAGCTACCAGTAACCAGAAACTAGAAATATATTCCATCACATACCGTCTTCTGCCATAACCTTCTACGATATTCGAACGGACTGATTTGGAAGACCTTCGAATCTGGCTTCCTTCTTCGTACATTTCAAACTTCGGGAGTTCTGTCAATGTCATCTTATGAATCGCAATACTAATATCTCTAGCCCGTTCCCAAATTTCAAGTTTTTTATAGCTCATATAATTCTTATTTTACTGATAACCAGAAACTAGTAACCAGACACCAGCTACCAGTAACAAGAAACTAGAAATATATTCCATCACATATCGTCTTCAGCCATACCCTTCCACGATATTCGAACGGACTGATTTGGAAGACCTCCGTATTTGACTTCCTTCTTCGTACATTTCGAATTTCGGGAGTTCTGTCAGTGTCATCTTATGAATGGCAATACTAATATCTCTTGCCCGTTCCCAGATCTCTAGTTTTTTATAACTCCTTTTATATTGATTTTAAAAGTAACCAGCAACCAGTAACTAGTGACTAGTCACCAGTTACCAGTAACCAGTAACAGAACTAATTTTTCTTTTCCAGGAATGGCACCGCATCAAGTATTTCAGCGCGGATAGCAGTGAGGATAAAGTTTTCGATCTGGTAAAACTGGGTTGCAACCACGCCATCGGTTACAGCTTTAACCTTACCATAATAAGTTACGACAAGAGCATCGGTTTTTTGCTGGAGAGCTATAACTTTTTTTGTCCATGCATCAGCTTGTTCGCTGGTCATGGTTTGGTATTGCGAAGCATATTGCTCAAGCAAATCAATCCGTTGTTTTCCAAGCGCCTTCCTTTGGGTTTCGTAATCATCATAAATTTTCCAGAATGCGTCTTTCTGTGCCGGCGAAGGTTTAACGAAATCGGCTACTACCGCCTTTTTATCCATACCGAATGCGGCCTGTACCAGGTCCACTTCTTCTTTGTTGGATTGAGAATAAGCAAATGATGCCATAAATACTGCCAAAGCGATTAAAAGGTACTTTTTCATGATTTAAGTGTGTTAGGTTTATGTTAAATTGAATTGAGAATTAGAAGTAATTCGGGAGTCGGGAGTAAGGAGTAAGGAGTAAGGAGCCAGTGACCAGAAGCCAGAACCGAGCGAAGCGAGCTCACCGAAGGTAAACCAGCAACCAGAAACCGTAGTAAAAATAATCATTATTTGTAATTGAGTAGAGGTGCTTTCAGAAATTAAATCCAAAACTTATTTCCGGGCCAAAAGTGGCAACCTTATAAATGAAACGGTCCTTATCAGTTCCTTTGTCGTAATCCATGGATAAATACCTGTATCCTAAGTTGATCCGAAACAATTTCGAAAACCGGTATCCGGCATACGCCTGCATCTGCCAGGTAAAATCGGAACCTACACCAAATCCGCCCAGGTCGCCCCTGAACTGGAAAAGCCATTTATCCTTAATATCGGCAGTCAGCCTGGTAATAAGGATGGGATCAAACCATGTTTTTGATGCACTTTCAATAACCTCTTCAGTACCTGCCGGGAATACATTACGGCGCACATCGATGCCTGCCTGGATATTGTTAAGCCGGCCTCCGACGCCAACTTCCAGAAAGGAGGCAAGCCTGTAAAAGCCGGCCGGTTCCCATACCAGTTGCTTTGCGGTTGCCGATCCTGAATGCAGGAGTATACCTGGAGTAACTTCCTGGGCCAGGCTCATATAAATCAGATCCGATGTTATGGCCCATTTGCTGGTATTGGCCTCCAGGTATAACATGCCTCCAAACTTCAGCTTGCTGAAAATATCGCCGGGATTGGCATCCACCGGCACGGTAATCTTATTTCCGATTCCTATATCACCTTTCATGTATGGAAAGATAAGATAGATATCTGTCAGGAAATTCCATTTCCTGACCGTATCTGCCGACTGGGCCGTAACATTATTTAAACAAATGCCGGATAACAGTAATATGAACAAAAAATTAGAAGTTAATCCAGATCGGATTTTAAAAGCTCTCATATTTACTAGGTTTTTGAAACAACAGATTAAGTGTTAATTTGTTTTTTGTCTTTGCCATCGGCAGTTTGATTTGTTTCTGTTGCAGCCATGCCTATAATTACCAAAGTCCATGCAGGGAAAAGCTGAATAGCGGGTATTACTTCTATGGCCATGGCCACCAACAACTTCCATCGAAAACCAAGCACCAAAACAAGCGCCACAGCTGTAACTGCATCCAATACCCACTGTACAGGAGGAAACAGAACTACACCAAAACCAAGGGCATCAGACAATGCTGCAATCAACAATGCCCGCCGCCAGCGGGGAGAATTCCATGCACTCCGGAAATTTTGAATCAGTTTTGACATTTTTATTATCCATTCATCTTTAAATCCTGGTTTCTGGCTTGTTGATTCTCCTGTGGTTTTAGCGTCCTTTAAATACAGGTTTGCGTTTTTCGTTCCATGCCAATGTACCTTCGACCCTGTCTTCAGTTCCGGTCAGGCGGTTATAACATTCTACTTCGTAGCGAAGTGCGGTGCGGACATCCATTTGCAATCCTTCGTGAATTGCTTTCTTTGCCTGACGTACAGCAAGAGGTGCGTTCTCTGCAATGGTTTCAGCTACTGCGATCACGGACGGCATCAAATCAGGGGCACGGCAAACACGGTTGAAAATACCCCACTCCAATGCTTCGGAAGCACCAAACGGCTTACCAGCTAATATGATTTCATTGGCGCGACGCTCACCGACAATACGTGGTAAGGTTGTGGTGCCTCCTACACCCGGAAGAATCCCAATCATAACTTCAGGAAACCATAATTTGGCACTATCCACACCGTAGGCAAAATCGGCTGCAAGAATCATCTCAAGTCCTCCACCAAAAGCTTTGCCGTTTACTGCCGCAATTACCGGAACCGGACATTCCATCATCGTCCACAGGGCTTGTTCAAATATCTCGTGCTGATGTCGCCACTCATATTCCGACATTCCTTTTCGTTGTTTCATATCGCCGCCTCCACAAAATGCATCTTCTCCGGCACCTGTCAGGATCACACAGCGGAGACCTTCATGGTTACGCACAAAGTCTGTCCAAACATCGAGCAGATCAAAACCCATTTCTGTGTTTACCGCATTCGCCGCTTCGGGACGATTGAGTGTTACGACAACCACCCCGTTGTCGCGTCTGTCAACCATTAGGGTTGAATAGGCAGCCTGTTTAATTTCGTTGGTCATAAATCCATCTATTCTTTTTCAGTTAGGATTCAGTTTCTGTTTAAAATTTTTCTTTGCTTTTTTACCCCCTCTGTCTCCCCCTGATTTCAGGGGGAGGAAGTGCTAAGAAGTATTTTTCTATATTTGAATGAACTCCAAACTGGCACAATTTACTCCCTCCCTGATTCAGGGAGGGTTGGGGAGGGTACTTTATAAAATATTAAACTGTCTATCACTGTATTTTTTTTACCAGTCTTAAATCCAGGTCGCATCCACAGGTTTCCGTGTAGGAATCCCCAGGTATCTTTCGGTTGAGTGCTTATTACAAAAGTTCCAAACGGAACATGTCCTTCTGGGATTCCAAGCAATTCGACCAGAGGCGGATAGCCCTGGGCTCCGGGACCAGCCCGGATGCAAAGTCACAATTGATACATAAATTCTTGTCAACTTTGATAATAGTATCCAGGTTATATGTTGAGTTCATATTTGCAGGTATCAATTAGTTGTCATAATCAGGATTTATTCACTACATGATAATAGCCTACGACCAATTTTTACACTCTATTTAAATTAATAACTCAGATACATATTTTTTCATTTAAGAAGCGGGCAACAAACTCAAGTGCTTTTGATATTTGTTGCCCGGCATCTTCCGCTTGACGCATATGAATATATTACCTGCGAAAAAAAAGAATCCAGCTACCCTATTCTGCCTCCTGATTCCAACGTACCTGCTGTCTGAGGCAGC
>CAWDHU010000022.1:0-843242 GCA_963802185.1 uncultured Bacteroidales bacterium | reverse complement strand
CCAACGAAAATTCACTTCCTTCACTCTGCTATAACGCCATGATAAATCCATTAATCCCCTATGCATTTATGGGCGTATTGTGGTACCAGGGTGAATCAAACGCTGGGCGTTCGTTTCAGTACCGCAAAGCATTTCCATTGCTGATAAATGATTGGCGGCAGAAATGGAATAATCCAAATATGCCGTTTTATTTTGTACAGTTGGCAACATTTAACAATCCTGGTAACAGCAACGAAGGCTGCGGCTGGGCTGAACTCAGGGAGGCTCAAACACTTACCTTGCAATTACCTAATACTGGCATGTGCGTTACCACGGATATAGGCAATCCATATGATATCCATCCTACTAACAAGCAAGATGTAGGAAAACGATTAGCCGCCATTGCTCTCAACAACTTATATGGAGAAAACATGGTTTGTAACGGACCATCCTATAAATCTATGGAAGTAAAGGGCAATGAAATAATCCTTTCATTTAACAATGTTGGTGCTGGTTTATATACCTCAGATAGATATGGTTATATCAAAGGTTTCGAAATTTCCGGGAAAGACAAGGTGTTTCACTATGCCCGTGCATTTATCAAAGGCAATACGGTTGTACTTTACAGCGATAATGTGGAAAGCCCGGTAGCTGTCCATTTTGGTTGGATTGGTGATGCCAGCGAGTGCAACCTGTTTAATAAAGAAGGTTTTCCGGCTGTCCCTTTCCGGACGGATGAGTGGAAGACCATTACCAAAGATGTAAAATACAAGATTGAGAAATTAAAATAAAATTGGAATTATGAAATACTGGTTTGTTACAGCATTGCTGGTTTTATCAATATGTCTTAGTGCACAAAAGTTTGAGGGGCTGGCTAAAACACCTCCCATGGGTTGGAACAGCTGGAATAAATTCGCCTGCAACGTTGATGAAAAACTGATTCGGGAAACAGCGGATGCTATGGCCTCAAACGGTATGAAAGATGTTGGTTACGAGTACATTGTTATAGATGATTGCTGGCAGGTTTCCAGGGATGAAAACGGTAATATTGTATGCGATCCGGAACGCTTTCCTTCGGGCATGAAAGCCCTTGCTGATTATATTCACTCTAAAGGTTTGAAATTCGGTTTATATTCCTGTGCAGGCAGCAAGACATGCGAAGGCAGGCCCGGTGGCCGTGGACATGAATACCAGGATGCCAAAATGTATGCATCGTGGGGAATCGATTTTTTGAAATATGATTTTTGTAATACGGATGCTCAAAAAGCAGAAGGTGCATACAAAACAATGCGTGACGCATTGTTTTCAGCTAAACGTCCCATTGTTTTCAGCATTTGTGAATGGGGAAGCACTGAACCCTGGACCTGGGCTAAAAATGTTGGTCACCTTTGGAGAACTACCGGCGATATTATGAATTGCTATGACTGTAAAGTGAATTGGGGAGGTAATGGCTGGACATTAATTCTGGACAAAAATTCTGAACCATCGGAAAATTTGCTGGTCCTGGAGGTTGGAATGATCCTGATATACTCCAGGCAGGAAACGGGGTATTGACTGATATTGAATCCCGATCGCATTTTACCCTGTGGAGTATGATGGCGGCTCCGCTTTTTACCGGTAACGATATCAGATCAATGACTCCGGCAGTTAAAGAAATACTGACAAATAAAGAAATAATCGCATTGAACCAGGATACTCTCGGGAAACAAGGGTTCAGGTGGTGGACACTGGATGGCAATATTGAACTTTGGCTTAAACCGCTTTCTAACAATGAAATTGCATTGTGCTTTTTTAACAGGGGCGATGTTGTTAAAACCATTGATTTTGACTGGAAAAGATATTTTACAAATCTTAACGGCAAAACATATGGCGTTACCGACATTACGAACATTCGAGATTTATGGCTTAAAAAAAATATGGGAACAACTAAAAGCAATCTGAAAGCTACCATTCAACCGCATGATGTGTTAACTTTCAAGTTGAGTAAATAATTGATAATAACTTTTTTCATTGCATTTCCAGCCTAGTTTGATTGTTCAAATTTTAAAACCTAAAGAAATGAAATTAATAAATAACATATTTAATGTTGCTATGCTGGTTATAGTGATCGCTGCTGCTTCACAAGCCCAAACAATTAATCTGCCCAAAGAAAGCAAATTCAAGTTTGGCGATAATCCGGAATGGGCCAATCCAACTTTTAACGATACCTGTTGGGCAACCCAACTGTTAGCAAAAAGCTTTAAAAAGGACTCTTCCTATGCCTGGTACCGGATAAAAATAGTGATTCCGTCAAGCTTGAAAACTGGGACAGGCAAGGGATTAAAGATGTATCTTGGTAAAATAGATGACGCTGATCAAACCTATCTTAATGGAAAATTGATAGGCGAAACAGGTTCTTTCCCGCCAAATTATGTTACCCAGTGGGAAAAACAACGAATATACATTATTCCGGAAAAAGAAGTGAAATGGGATGAGGAAAACGTAATAGCTGTAAGGATTTATAATTTGGTTGGTGGAATGGGCATGTGGGAGGGACCTTATAGTATTGAGCCATTGGGCTGGATTGATGAGGTAGAAGTCAGCCATAATTTTATTGAAACTCCTAAAGATGGCTTCACAATAAAAATTGTTTTTGCAAACAAAACGGGTAATGTTTTCGCTGGAACTATTAAATATTGGGTAAGCAATAAAGCAAATACTGAGATTTTATTTTCCGAAACAAAACCGGTTCAATTACAGGCCAAAACCGGCGCTGAAGCTGTTGTGCAGTTCTCAGGTTTTAAGTCCGAAAAAGAAAATGTGTTTCAGATAGGCTATCAGATCTATGATAAAAACAGCTCCCTCTTTCTTAAATATGAGCAGGTATACATTGATACAAATAACCTTAAAATTCCTTTTATAGGCGAGGTAAAACCCCTGATTAAAAATGCAATACCTGATAATTTTACTTCTGTTCCACTTCAAAACCAGCAGTACTTCGGATATTTAAATACACGCTTTACTCAAAATTTGGAGGAAAGGCTCTTGAATGTTGATGAGTTAGGTATAATGGGATCATACCTGCATCGGCCGGGAATTCATCCCTGGGCAGGTGAGCATGTGGGGAAATACCTGGAAACTGCAGCCAATGTCTGGAAACTTACCCATAATCCGGCATTAAAAAAGCAAATGGACCGGATGATGTATGAATTAATAAATGCACAATTAGAGGATGGTTATTTAGGCACTTATACCCCCGACCAGTATTGGACAAGCTGGGATGTTTGGTCACACAAATATAATTTACATGGCTTGCTGACTTATTATTCAACTACAGGATACAAACCTGCTTTGGAATCCTGCATAAAGATGGGTGATTTATTATGCAAAACATTCGGGAATAAACCCGGGCAGAAGGATATTATTGAAGCCGGCACTCATATGGGAATGGCCTCTACCAGTGTATTGGATGCCATGGTTGATTTATACAGATACACCGCAAACAAAAAGTACCTTGACTTTTGTTATTATATTCTGGATGCCTGGGAACAGGATAATGGTCCAAAAGTTATCAGTTCAATACTGGCAACCGGCAAAGTAGCAAAAGTAGGTAATGGTAAGGCCTATGAAATGCTCTCCAATTATGTTGGACTGGTCAAGTTATATGAAATAACAGGCGATAAAAAATCCCTTCAGGCTGCTGAAATAGCCTGGCAGGATGTGGTAAACAATCAACTATATATTACGGGCACTTCCAGTTCGCACGAACATTTTCAGGCAGATGACTATTTGCCAGCAGGTACTACAGATAACATGGGCGAAGGCTGTGTTACAACTACCTGGGTTCAGCTCAACCTAAATTTATTTAATGTAACCGGGGATATTAAATATCTGAACCAATTGGAAAAATCTGTTTACAATCATTTACTGGCTGCCGAAAATCCTGAAACGGGCTGTGTAAGCTATTACACACCTTTGATGAATAAAAAACCTTATACATGCTTTATTACATGCTGCCAGTCAAGTGTTCCCAGGGGAATTGCCTTAGTCCCTTATTTTACCTTTGGGAACATTAAGAATGTTCCTACAGTTCTTTTTTATGAGCCAGCAGTTTATAAGGAAAATATTACAACTGCTGACAAAAAAGAGATAGCTGCAACATTTAAAATCGAAGGAAATTTTCCAGAAAGTGGGAGCCTGACATTGACCGTTGGAGTTTCGAAGACTGCTAATTTCCCGATCGCATTAAGAGTTCCGTTGTGGTGCACAAATTATGTAGCCAAGGTTGGAACAAAAGAATACAGAGGTAAGCCTGATGAATTTATAAATATCTCCAAAAACTGGAACCCAGGAGAGAAAATAAACATCACATTTGATATGCCTGTTCAATCCATTCCAGGAGGGAAAAGCTATCCCGATCTTGTTGCTTTTCAACGCGGGCCCCAGGTTCTTGCTTATGATTTTTCATTAAATGCTAAAAACACGAATGACCTGATCTTAAATACAAAAGAAAATATCGGCATCGGTAATCCTGAACCTAAAAATGAGTCTAAAATTCTGCCAACTAAATGGATTGGTAAGCAAGCATATTCCGTCGACATAATTAATAATGAAAAAATGCTCCTGGTGCCCTTTGCTGACGCAAGTCAGACCGAAGGCGATATGAGGGTTTGGTTACCATTCAATATAAAAAAATAAGCATAAATATGAAACTAATCAGCTCATTATTTTTGATCATAGCCATTGGTCTTTCTTCCTATGCACAAAAGCAGGAAAAGAGCCTGAGCTTTTTGCATACATCCGGCCAAGATATTGTGAATGAGTCAGGTGAAAAAATATTCTTGAAAGGAGTAGGTCTTGGAAACTGGCTTTTACCCGAAGGATACATGTGGAAGTTCGGAAGACTTGGCGATCGCCCTCGTAAAATCGAAAAAGTAGTATCCGATTTGATCGGGGACGAAAAAGCAGCCCATTTCTGGAAGACTTTCCGTCAAAACTATATCACAGAGGCCGATATCAAACGCATTGCTGAACTGGGATTTAATTCCGTCAGGCCTGCATTAAACTCAAGATTGTTTTTAACTGAAGGTGAAAATCCTGTGTATGTGGAGGAAGGATTTCAATTAATTGATTCACTCGTTTCGTGGTGTAAAAAACATAAGTTGTATGTTATCATTGATATGCATGGTGCCCCGGGCGGACAAACAGGAGCTAATATTGATGACAGTCCGAACGATAAGCCTGAACTTTTTATTGATCCGAAATTTCAGGATCAGCTTGTAAATCTATGGGTAAAAATTGCGCAGAGGTACAAAGATGAACCCACTGTCGCTGCTTATGATTTGTTGAATGAACCACTGCCGAAAAATACCGGTTCAGCTGAAAAATACAAGCATCTGCTTGTATCGCTTTACCAGCGCCTGACAACCGAAATACGCAAAGTGGATCAGAAGCACATGATCACATTAGAAGGTTTCGATTGGTCAAACGACTGGTCGCTTTTTGATAAGCCGTTCGATAACAATGTCTTTTACCAGTTTCATTATTATTGCTGGGCCCGTCCTGACAATCTGAATAGTGTAGATGAATATATTAAAAAGCGGAATGAATTGAATACACCCATTTGGGTTGGAGAAACCGGGGAGAAAGGGAATGCAATTTACTGGGCTACAACCCAATTATTTGAAGCTAATAACATAGGTTTTTCATTTTGGCCATGGAAAAAAATGGATACCAAAAACACTCCGTATTCAATTAAAAAGCCTGAAAATTGGGATTCAATTTCGGCATACACAAAAGGAGGCTCAAAACCAGATTGGCTAATTGCGGAAAAAGCATTAAACGAGTTGCTCGAAAATATAAAATTATCCAACTGCGATTTCTTCGAAGATGTTTGCAATGCCATATTAACTAGAATCCCCGCAAAAATTGAAGCTGAAAATTATGGACATCAAGGATTTAATCGTTCTTATTTCGTTTTGGACACCCTGAATAAGTCTGAATTTTATAGAAAAAATGAATCGGTAAAAATATACCTTGATAGCAAAATTAAAGATCAGTTTTGGTCTGATCAATCTGTTGAACTCCAAAAATCAGAATGGCTGGTTTATAATTTTAACTGCCTGGATTCCAACAAACATCAACTATCATTACGGGCATCAGCCATGGGTGAGCCAGTTAAAATAAGGATCTGGATTAATAACAAAAAAATAAATTTTTCAATAAAAAATAAAGACCTGAGTGAAATAAAAGTCGGAAATTTTGATGTGAAAAACGGAGAAAATAAAATCAAAATCGAAGTCAGATCTAAGACGCTTAAATTGGATTGGATCCAATGGTACTGAGAGCTTACCTGATCTTTTCTTTTATGGTTGTTCAATGGTTTTAAACCTTTTAAAAGTAAACAAAATGAAAAAGTACATTTTAATCCTTGCTGCTTTACTTTTTACAGTTCAGTCCTATGCACAGGAAAAGTCTAAATCCGGTTTAGCAAATAAGCAACTGATTACGATTTCAGCCGAAGTCCTGAAAGATAAAATTGCCGGCGGATGGGCAGGTAAAATGATTGGTGTTACTTATGGTGCACCCACTGAGTTTAAAGCTCAGGGTAAGACTTTTGAGGATTCAATTAAATGGATTCCTGCTGATGTTAAGGGATCTGTATGGCAGGACGATATTTACGTGCAGCTTACCTTTATGGAAACAATGGATAAGTATGGCATGGATGCGCCAGCTAAAAAATTCCAGGAACTCTTTGCCAAATCGGGGTATATGTTATGGCACGCGAATGTTCAGGGA
Source organism: uncultured Bacteroidales bacterium (assembly GCA_963802185.1). Taxonomy (GTDB): domain Bacteria; phylum Bacteroidota; class Bacteroidia; order Bacteroidales; family UBA4417; genus UBA4417. The sequence goes on along the minus strand of CAWDHU010000022.1, from coordinate 836,486 downwards.
CGGAAGAATTATTTCGATAGCATTTTTCCTCCTCAGTCGGGTCACCCTGAGTTTAACCTTCATGCCGATGATATTGATTTTCAGATTGAAGCTGATTACATTGGTTTTATCTGTCCGGGTATGCCGCAAACTGCCGGCAAAATTGCAGATAAAATCGGGCATATTATGAATTATGGCGACGGTGTGTATGGAGGCGTCTTTGTAGCCGCCTTATATACTGAAGCTTATTTTGAGAACGACATTAGTAAAATAATTGACAAGGCATTGCTGAATCTGCCAGCCGAAAGTGATTATGCCAAAATTATCAGTGATGTTATTCTTCTGCATAAACATTATCCGGACGACTGGCGTAAAGCCTGGCAGGAATTAGAAAACAAGTGGGGTAAGGCAAATATTTGCGAAGCAGGTAAAACATTCAACATAGATGCTAAACTAAATGGTGCATATATCGTTATGGGTTTACTTTATGGCGAAGGCGATGTAAATAAAACAATGGAAATTACTACGCGTTGCGGCCAGGATTCGGATTGCAATCCATCAAACGCCGTTGCAGTTTTGGGCATTATCAAGGGATTTAACGGTTTGCCTCTTGCGTATCAAAATGCTGTGAAAGCTATGGGCGATTCCTTGTTTAATAACACTTCTTATTCATTTAATAAAGCTGTAAATCGGACTATAAAGTATGCAAAAGAATTGATTATTAAAAATGGGGGAAAAGCAGGCGAAAACGATTTAACCATTAAAATTCAAAATCCATCTGCCTTGCCTCTGGAAATAGCTTTTCCTGACGTGGTTTTCGACAAAAGAGTGAATGTGTTTGCCTCAAAGGAAAATGATGCCTGGAAAATGAAAGGAACATGGAGCGATAGCAAGAATAATCAGTCAAAATATAGTAATAAAGCCGGAGATGAAATAAGTATAACTTTTGCAGGTACCGGGATTTCGATAGAAGGGAACTGGGTAAAAGACGGCGGAAAGGCAGATGTTTTTGTTGATGGCAAATTTAAACGCACCATCGATTGCTATTTCGGTTATGCCAAACAGGAACATCGGGGTATAAATATCTACCACATACTCAATTTACCCGAAGGTGAACATACTGTAAAACTAGTTGTGATGGGTACAAAAAATCCTAAATCGACTGCAGCGAATATTTATGTTTCGGGAGGTTTAATATACAAAACTGCAACCAAAACCAATGAAAACTTTAAGTTTTCGTTTCAATAAAAGTGTATCAAACAAGTATAAATAATGAGTTCAGATAAAATATTTGTAATTGGCAGTGCCAATACTGACATGGTAATCAAATCAGAAAAACTTCCATTACCTGGTGAAACAGTCCTGGGGGGAACTTTCTTTATGAATGCCGGGGGAAAAGGTGCCAATCAGGCTGTAGCTGCTGCCAGGCTGGGAGGCAACGTAACCTTCATTTCAAAAGTTGGTAATGATATTTTTGGCAAGCAAACTCTTGAAAACTTACAAAAGGAAAACATAAATATTGACTATGTTTTTGTTGATGATGAAGAACCTTCGGGAGCAGCATTAATAATGGTGAATCAGAAAGGCGAAAATTGCATTGCAGTTGCTCCGGGTGCAAACGCCAATCTTTTACCACCGGATATTGAAATTGTAAACGTGATTGTTGCAGCCAGAATTGTTGTGATGCAATTGGAAATTCCGATGGAAACTATTGCAGCCGTTGTGAAAATCGCCAAATCAAATAACCAAAAAGTTATTATCAATCCCGCTCCTGCTCAACCATTGGAAAGGGACCTGCTACATGGTCTATTCCTGATAACACCCAACGAAACAGAAGCCTCTTTACTAAGCGGCATTTCCGTAGAAGACGAATCAAGCGCATCAGAAGCAGCCGGTATTTTCCTGGGGAAAGGAGTTCAGAATGTAATTATCACCATGGGCAAGCAAGGCGCTTTCTTCCAAAACAGTAAACTAAAGTTTATAATTCCTGCACCAAACGTTAAACCAATTGACACAACAGCCGCTGGCGATACTTTTAACGGCGCAATAGCCGTTGCCATAAATGAAGGAATGGATTGGGCATCAGCTGTCAAGTTTGCTGTTATAGCTGCATCCATTTCAGTTACCAGGATGGGCGCACAAGCATCAGTACCCTATAGAAATGAACTTGTTTTTAATACTATTCATCCTTAAAATTTAAATTATGTTCATAGTCGAAAATTACGGATTGGCAATACTGCTTTGTATTATTACCATGCTTTGCTGGGGTTCATGGGCCAATACAACTAAACTTACCAACAGAACATGGCGGTTTGAGCTTTTTTATTGGGATTATGGCATTGGCATCCTGCTTTGTACCTTACTACTTGCATTTACCCTGGGAAGTTATGGGACGGATGGCCGAGCTTTCCTGGACGATATGAAACAGGCTGATAGTAATAACATAATCTCTGCTTTTGCGGGTGGGGTGATCTTTAATCTGGCAAATATATTATTGGTAGCTGCCATTGCAATCGCAGGAATGTCAGTAGCTTTTCCTGTAGGAATTGGCATAGCCCTGGTATTAGGTGTGATCGTAAACTATATTGCAAATCCGCAGGGGAATCCGATGCTGATATTTGGTGGCGTCGCATTAATCGTGCTAGCTATACTTTTCAATGCAAGAGCCTATCATAAATTACAAACCAATTCAGTTGAAAAAGTCTCAAAAAAAGGATTGATACTTTCGGTGCTAAGCGGTTTGTTGATGGGTTTGTTCTATAAATATGTTGCCGTTTCAATGGTTGCCGATTTCAGTATACCCGAAGCCGGTAAACTGACTCCCTATTCGGCACTTATGATTTTTGCCGTTGGTGTCGTTTCAAGCAGTTTTCTTTTTAATACAATTCAAATGAAATATCCATTTGTAGGAAAACCTGTTTCAAGCAGCGATTATTTTAGTGGAAAAAGAAAAGACCACCTTGTTGGTATTTTGGGAGGAGCCATTTGGAGTATAGGCATGTCACTCAGCATCATTGCTTCAGGAAAGGCTGGTCCGGCGATTTCGTATGGATTGGGTCAGGGTGCAACCGTGGTAGCTGCGCTTTGGGGAATCTATGTCTGGAAAGAATTTGCGAAAGCACCAAAAGGAACAAAACCATTGCTAAATTTAATGTTGCTATTGTATTTGGCTGGGTTAACATTGATAATCATCTCTAAATAACTTAATTAACATAAAATAGAGAAAAACGTACTGTCAATATCAGCTTGTGGAAAGAATAAGAAAATTTGGAGAATAGAAGAGATATTACTTTAAATGCAGTTAGATCATAGAGAAAGTTTGGGTTGATTTTGCTGAGTTTGGTTGGCTCAGTTTGGTCGGTTGGGTTGACTTGGATGACTTGGTTTGGTTGGTTGGGTGGTTGGGACTGGCTGTTGAAATTCAACAGTCAGTTCCTTTTTTAGAGAAATAATGAATTGGCATTTGAATTAATGGATTTTAAGAAAGATTTACATTTATAATCAGAGTAATTAATATGAAATATTAGTATTCAGCTAAGACTATTCATTGTTTAGTAGGGAACAATCACTCTTTCAGAAATGCTCATATTTTCAATCCCCAAAGATATAAAACTAAGGCTTGCTTTGTGATTTTTTTTTCAGAATTTGGGGCTTTATGAATTTGGAAATTTATTTCGTTTTGAGTATACCCGATAGTTGCTTCTCGTCATGCATATACTCGCAATTTAACCTAAATCCCTTTTCCCCATTCTGCTTCCACATCTTCAATGCTTTTTGGCTTTGGTTTGCCCAGCAATTCACACCCATCAGCAGTTACCAGGAAATCTTCCTCATTTCTGAGACCGCCGAAGTTTTTATATTGCTCAACTTTTTCAAAGTTTATGTAATCGGCATTGTAGTTTTTTGTTCTCCATTGGTCAATGAGTTCAGGAATAAAATAAATGCCGGGTTCTATTGTAAAAACAAATCCGGGTTCCAGTTTGCGGCCTAGTCGTAAAGATTTAAGGCCGAATTGGGTGCTTTTAGGTTCACCATCATACCCGACATACACTTCGCCGAGGTCTTCCATATCGTGTACATCAAGGCCCATCATATGTCCTAATCCGCAAGGGAAAAACAACGCATGGGCGCCATTAGCCACAGCATCATCAACGTTGCCTTTCATTAATCCAAGGTCTTTCAATCCACGGACAATAACTTTTGCCGATTCAAAATAGACTTCTTTAAAAGGTATTCCTGGTTTCAGCATGCTGATAGAAGTGTTATGACTATCGAGGCAAATGGAATAAATATCTTTTTGCCGCATAGTAAATTTTCCATTTACCGGCGTTGTACTCGAAAGGTCACCGGCGTAACCCATTGCAGTTTCGGCACCGGCATCAAGCAGGAACAGATCGCCGTCCTTAAGGGTATTTCCATGGTAATGATTATGAAGGGTTTGCCCGTTTTTAGTAGCAATAATCGGGAAAGCAATTTGTCCGCCTGATGCAAGCGCTACTTCGTAAACAGCTGCTGCAATCGCAGCTTCAGAAACGCCCGGTTTTGCCATTCGCATCGAAAGGGTATGCATATCAACGCTTACGTCGCAGGCTTTACGGATTTCGACGATTTCTTCAGCCGACTTATAGTTGCGTTGGTTAACTACACCTAAAATCAGTTCAAGCGAAGCTTTGTTTTTTGACTCATTGGGTTGAATTTCAAGCCATTCGAAAAGCTTTATTTTATTCTCAGGCCGGTAAGGTGGAAGGAAATGGATTTTCCTGCCTTTGGCCTTTGCTTCCTCTAGTAGAACTTTTAACGAAGATAAATCTCCTGTTTGTGATACTCCAACCTGAAGGGATTGATTTGCAATGGTTGGCTGCGGTCCCATCCATACGAAATCTTCAACGGTGAGGTCGTTACCATAAATTTTGTCCACTCCTGAATCACAATCCAGGACAGCGGCCAGGAAAGGAAGATTTAATCCGAAAAAATACAGGAAGTTGCTGTCCTGCCTGAAGTGATATCCGTTGTCGTAATAATTCATCGGACTTTCGTCATTGCCTAAAAGCAATATCAGGCCTTTGCCTACTGATTTTCGGAGCTTTTCGCGTCGCTGAATATAAATTTCCTTTGAAAACATAATGGTAATTTTTATGGAGTTTAAATCAATGTTTTGCCAACTTAAGAGCTTGCAATTTACTCCATTTCCCGGAAACTTTCAAAATGCAGTTAAAGCTTTATTTTTACCTCACGTGTCTAACCATTATATTTTGTCGAATCAATTATCTTTGCCGGTCTATATCACCAATGTGAAAAATTTTCTTCCGGCAAAACGTCTCAGATATTTGATGGAACCTCTAGCATCGTGCAATATTTGTCCGCGGAATTGCTTTGTCGACAGGCTGAACGGAGCAACCGGGATTTGTGGTAGCAATGCCGGTTTTAATATAAGTTCTATTTGTATTCATCATGGAGAAGAGCCGGTTATCAGCGGTAAGAATGGCATTTGTAATGTGTTTTTCAGCCGTTGTAATCTTTCCTGTATTTATTGCCAGAATTACCAGATAAGTTGCAACCGGGGCGAAGTAAATGAAACTCAAATGCAGTTACATGAAGTGGTTGACTCAATCATCAGATATCTGGTTCAGGGTTGTCACGCAGTGGGTTTTGTGTCGCCTTCGCATTATATTCCTCATGTGAAAGCTATAATCGAAACGCTGCGATTAAATGGTCATTTCCCGATATTTGTATATAATACAAATGGTTATGATAAAGTAGAAGAAATTCAGGCACTTGAAAATTATATTGATATTTATCTCCCCGATTATAAATATTCGGATAATGACCTGGCGCGGAAATTCTCCAAAGTCTCAGATTATCAGAATTCAGCATTTTCGGCTATTAAAGAAATGTACCGGCAGAAAGGTTCGACACTTGTAATGCACGAAAATGGCTATGCAGAAAAAGGATTGATCATTCGCCACCTGGTCTTGCCTGGAAATATTGATAACAGCATCCAGGCATTGCGCCATATTGCCGATATTTCAACCTCAATAGCTGTTTCACTTATGGCGCAATATTGGCCTTCACCAGCAGTTCAAAAGCATCCGACATTGGGCCGGACCCTATCTTCAGAAGAATATGAAATTGTGAAAACAGAACTTGATAACCTTGGGTTTTATAAAGGATGGGTTCAGGAACTTGATAGTAACGATTATTATCGTCCTGATTTTGAGATGGATAAACCTTTCGGTTAAGTATTTGGAGACTTTTTTACTTTAAGGTTGTTGTTATATAACGGATTTTAATCTCCATGTTCTGATTACCTATTTGTACTTTTGTAAACGGGTAAAGATTTCAGATTTATCGAATTGAAATTGAATTCTGAATTTTATAATTGCCAATGTTAGTGCGATGAATGTCCCATTTAAAATAATTAAGCTTACCAAGGAATTTATTGAGCCGGTGCTTCTGGATGCAATTCCTTCACATCGTCACGACCATGAAGAGCTACTGATTATTACCCATGGAAACCCGGTTCATTACCTCGATTATTCAAAAGAAGTCCTTCAATCGCCTGTTATTGTTTACGTTGCACAAGGTAAAGTGCATAATTTTATTCCTGATAGTGATACCAGAGGTTGGGTTATCCGGTATAAAAATGAACTCGTGCCACAAAGCCGGTTCAATTTCTATTCAAATTTTCTCGATCAGATTAATTACCCGCTTACTGAAGATTATTGCAGCACGACACTTGATTCATTATGCGAGATAATGTTGACTGAATACCAGGAAGTGCAAATTAATTACCAGGTAATTAAGCATTTGCTGAGTGCATTGTTAACTAAATTGGAAACGGATAGCAGGAAAGAGTTTCTTGATACCCAGGCTTCAAGCCGGTCGCAGGTGGTAACATTTAATAGTTTTTTAAAAATATTGGAATTCAATTATATGCGACCCGATGGCGCTGATTTTTACGCTGAAAAACTAAATATGAGCGCCCGCAATCTGAACCTGATCAGCCAATCCGTATTTGGGAAAAGCGTGACTGAGATCATTGAAACCCGCAAACTTATCGAGGCACGTAACCTTCTTTTAAATTCGGGAAAATCTGTTTCGGAGATAGGTTATGAGTTGGGATACAACGAAAAGTCATATTTTACAAGAGTTTTCCGTAAAAAGACAGGGGTAACTCCTACAGAATACCGCGAACAACTGCATACCGACATTTCCTGATGTTACCACACCTTTTCCTAAAAGTGTAACAGCTGGTCCACTGACCCGTTGTAATTTTGCTGCATCAAATAAATAACTAAAATCTTAAAAAATGACAGCAAAAACAACATGGGTTATTGACCCTTCACATTCGGAAATAGCTTTCAAAGTAAAGCACCTTATGATTTCAAACGTAAAAGGTTCGTTCGGCGAATTCAACGGACAATTAATTACCGATGGCGACGACTTTGCAACTTCTGAAATCAATTTTCAAATCAATCCTGCTTCTGTAAGCACAGGCGCTACTGACCGCGATGGTCACCTGAAAAGCCCTGATTTCTTTGATGTTGAAAATTTCAAAGAAATTACTTTTACTTCAGGTAAACTTTCAAAAACCGGTGACGATGAATTTGCCCTTACCGGAAATCTTACGATAAAGGAATTTTCGCAACCTGTTAAACTTAACGTGGAATTTGGCGGACTCATGACCGACCCGTGGGGTAACACGAAAGCAGGCTTTACACTCGATGGTAAAATCAACCGCAGAGATTTTGGCCTGACCTGGAATGCAGCACTAGAGGCCGGTGGCGTATTGGTCGCTGATGAAATAAAACTAAATATGGATGTACAGTTGCTGAAACAACTTTCATGATTCTCTGTTTGAATAAAAGGAAATGATCCCATTACATAATGAAATGATTTCCTGAAATCAATTGCACTTTTACCATTTACCGGATTTGCCATGCAACTTAATGAACTTAAAACACTTACCGATCTCTACGAAAGTACAGAGAAAATGCCTGTGCTTTTCGTTGGGCATGGTAGTCCAATGAATGCTATTGAAACTAATGAGTTCACTACTGAATGGAAGATCCTGGGATTAACATTGCCAAGGCCAAATGCCATTCTTTGCATTTCGGCCCATTGGGAAACCAGGGGAACTTATGTTACCGCAATGAAAAAACCTCCGACAATACATGATTTCGGGGGTTTCCCGCAGGCCTTGTTTGATGTACAATACCCGGCACCTGGGAGTCCTGAATTGGCTGAAGAAACAAAGCGAATTATTAATAAAACAAATGTTGGTCTCGATGAAAAATGGGGCTTAGATCATGGTGCGTGGAGCGTGATTAGGGTTATGTACCCGGAAGCAGATATTCCCGTTATACAAATGAGCCTCGATTATTATCAGAATCCTCAATACCATTATGATTTAGGAAAACAACTTGCAGTATTGCGTCAAAAAGGAGTACTGATCATTGGCAGTGGCAATATGGTTCATAACCTCAGGGCCGTAGACTGGGGCAAACCCAACCAGGGTTTCGAATGGGCTATTGAAGCAAATTCGAAATTCAAGAAGTTGATTTTAGATAATGATCACAAGCAATTGATCAATTACAAAAGTTTAGGACGCGAAGTGGAATTATCCGTTCCGACTACTGAACATTACCTACCGTTGCTCTACACATTGGCTTTAAAAACTGAAAATGAGAAAGTTTCATTCTTTAATGATAAAACTGTGATGGGATCTTTATCTATGACTTCCGTACAGATTGGGTAGATGGATTGGCATTCATTTTCAATTTAATTGCAGCCTTTAAACTGCTTAATCTGACTTCTTCAATTTTATATTCACTTCGCTGTGCAGATTAGCCTGGCTGGTTAAGTCCAAGCAAGTCAACATAGACTAATCTCTGTGTGGATGAACAATTCCATTATTAAGACCATTTTTTTTACAGCTATCTTTTTTACTTTTCGAATGATAATTAATACAGGGCTATGAGTAAAAATAAAATTACCACCGAAATTTCGATTCCTGTTGCAATAGCTCTAGCTTTTTGCCCGTAGCCTAAATACACTCCTTTAACATCTTCTCTTTCAATTGAAATTGACTCTATTTGCCCGGAAATTCCATCACGTTTTTTTTGTTTTAGTTTCGGTTTTGCAATCATGTGTTTTTCATCAATATCAATCAGCTTTAAATATTTGATTTTCGTATTTGAATTAAAAAGAGGATTAGTTTTAAAGAAACGAGTTTGTTTATAACATATTGGTTCTTTACGCTGTTTCTGTCTGAAATAGACTAATGAATCGTCTATCAATAATTTAATGCTGTCATTTTTTGAAATAATTTCAATGTATCGATTTGTGATTTCTTTATCACAAGTTATTTTTTCTCTTCTTAAATTAGTAACGGATAAACTGTCGATCGGATAGTAAACTGTTTTTCCAAACCGATTCATTGAGTTGAAAGACCAGAACTGTGCATTGATATTCATAGAATACAGCACAAATATTCCTATGATCGTATATTTAAAAGGTATTTTCATGGTGTTTCAACTCTTTTTTTCATATTCTCAGCCGCCCTTTCAACCTGTACCAGGAATGTCTCCAGTCGCGATTCTATTATCTGGGGGAATCCCATCCCATCGCATTCAATAGTCAGGAATGGAATATCTGTTTTCTCATTCAAATGTGATGGAATTTCATAAACCGATCCAAGTTTGTCTTTAACTGCTTTTTTACTTCCCAGGTTCATATCGGGATCTGTAACTGCCTCCCCGATTCGTGTTTGCAGGCATCCGAACGGGCCAATATTTATAATTCCGCAGTATTTTTCGTAGCCTTCGGCCAAGGCGGTTCCCAATGTCAGTGCCGGTTCGCCGGTGGATTCAAGCGGTAAAACATGCAGGCTGTGCTTGATCACATTCACAATATGGGTCTTATGAACTTCACAGATAACCTGTCTGAGCCAGAATTTTCTGCATACGGGCTTCCACCAGGGTTATGTATTGCTCCCGGATTAGCCTGTTTATGATGTCACCAAGTGAAAAATCAGGACGATCGACACCTTTCCGCCATGCATAATCAAGGTATTTCACCCATTCTGAGATATATGCATCTTTCAAAACAAATCCGTGTTTGCCAAAATAGTGATTCAGCCATTTATGTGCAAACTGGTTGTGACGGATAAAAATTTCGCCGGTAAGGATTACATACCGTGATTCGGAGATATGAATCCTACAGGGCACATTTTCACTGATGTACCTGCTGAATCGTTTCAGTTCGGTGAACAGATTTTTATAATCCTTGCTGAAAACATCAACAACTTTATAAAACTGATCGTAGAAAATCTTCAGCCCTTTTTCAGGATCTTTTGCATTGGCCAATATTCCGGCGCGGACATCTTCCATCACATCGTTCAGTATAATTGCTTCCATCGATCGTTTCAGGAATCCTTTCGAAAGACCTAAATATCCTTCCTGGCTGATTAAAGTAAACATGGCTATATCCCTTATTTCTTCTGATTTTACCAGGTTGGTAAGGAATACGGGATATTGTGCAACCCTGCAGGCGCTTGTGCCGCCAATATTGAAGAAAGCGGATTTTTTACCTTCATGCCCGTTTTTTGTGACGTATTGCATTAATGTTCCGGCAAGCAGAATAAGAGGTAAACACTCTTTGCCTGAGGTATATTTTAAACCGGTCGTAACGATTTCATGATCCATTTCGGGCATCGCAACAGCATGATATCCGAGGCTTCGAAGACTTGCGGAAAACAATGCAGCTGCCATATCACCAAAGCACGGAACAACCAGCTGCACATCAGGATCTTTCAGGTTAAACTTTTTCCCATTTGAATCTATAAAAACAGATTCCCTGCCTTCTGCTACAATTTGAGCAGGTTTATAATGGCCGTTACTTTTCGGTAATTTAATCTGAAATGATTTTCTGTAATTCCGGATCACATCTAAAAACGCATCGATTCGGGTATTAACTCCGGCATCAGCAGTGTGCTGGTCGAGTTCGAGTGTGAGTGAAGGCTTGTCGCCCATAATGCTACGGAAAAGTGGCACCAGGATTGAATCAGGGCCGCATGAGTAATTTGTAATATAAGCCGCAAAAAGCTGGGGATGTTTCAGAATGGTTTTGGCAACGCGCAATATCTTTTTCCCGGCTTCCCACGACTGATAACTGCTGATATCTTCATTTACACTGTTTAGAATATCATAAGGAATAACCTGGTACCCGAGAGACGCGAATTTCTGGGGAATTCCTTTATTTGCGATTTCTGAAAAAGCATTATAATCCCGCCCTACAATCACAATAGCTGTTTTTTCAGGATGTGCTTCCAGATCAGCCAGGAATTCTTCACCCATTTTCAGAAGATCACTATCAGCATTTTCCTGCTGTTTAACCGCAGTTTCAAAGATACTTGCAACAATCTTTTTATTTGTAATACCCAGCTGTTTACCGATATCAATAAATGTTCTTTTAGCTGAACGATACCCTTGTGCAAAGTTGAGATAGGGGTGAAGAAGCTTGTTTTCAAGGCCATCGTTCTTAAAAGCCTGGCTAAGATAATTTGCTTCTTTACTGATAAATACACAGGTAGCATTGGAATCTTTCGGATGATGTTCGCAACCCGGAACCAGCATTTCGTAAAGTTCAGGAAGAAATATGTAGTCTGGGTTTTTAAGCATCAGGTTGTAAAACAATCCATGTGCCAGTTCAACAGGATAGCAAAACGAAGAATGCTGGTTTTCGAAACCATTCTTATCGACATAATCCGGCATTATGACTTTGAAGCCCAACGAAGTGAAAAATGCCTGGTACAAAGGGAACAAGCGGTTAACCGTAAAAGTGAGGTTTAGTCCAATTGTCTTCGCATTTTCAGGCAAACCGGGCGAATCCTGTTTTTCAAATATCCTGTTCATCCGGCGGGTGACGAAATCATTTTTTTGCCAGTTGACTTCGGTATGAGTAACTTTATCGTAATATTTGTTGCATGCTCCCCCAAATGAGAATTTCTTCCCGTCGATCACAAAAGTGCTGATTTCACACTTGCGGTCGCAGCCGTTCAGCTTATCCTTGCAAATAAAAGAATTGCCTGAGGCAAAATCCCTGTTTATCAAATCGTTTAAACTGAATTTTCTCTTTTCGAGCGATCCATCTTCGATCTCTTCTTTAATTTTCAAAGCGGTTCCAAAAGCTCCCATAAGCCCGGGATGAGGCGGAACGACGATCTCTTTACCGGTGATGGCTGCCATCGCAATAGGGATGGCTTTGTTGTAGCAAACGCCGCCCTGCATAAATATCTTTTTCCCGACAGGTCTTTTCCCTTTTACGCGGTTCACATAATTCATGCAGATGGAATAGACCAGTCCGGCAAGAATATCTTCCCTGGCGAAATTCTCCTGCAATGCCGATTTAATATCCGAACCAATTAATGCGGCACACTGGTCCCTGAAATTCAGTGGATTAGTGGCGTTCATAGCTCCGGCTTCAATCTCTTCCAGTTTGATTTTTAAGGATTCAAAGGCGGCTTCTTCTATAAAGGAACCTGTTCCTGCCGAGCAGGCTTCGTTCATGGCATAATCTGCCGGAACTTTATTGTTGATATAGGTGTATTTGGCATCCTGGCCACCGATCTCAAAAATGGTATCCACATCCGGATCGAAAAACACGGAAGCCCGGGCATGAGCCGATATTTCATTGATAATCCCCCTCGTATCAGCGTGCAATGCAGTCAGATGCCGTCCTGATCCTGTAACTCCAAGTCCAATGATATTAATATCATCATTCACCTGTTTTCGAAGCGAATCATACACTTGTTTTGATGCTTTTATCGGGTTCCCAAGTGTATAAATATATTCAGTAGCCAGGATGCGGCAATCCGAATTACGGATTATGACTCCTTTGGTTGTGGTTGATCCGACATCAATTCCAAGTATGCATTCTTCTCCGTTATCTGTAACCAGTTCTCCATTTTCCTTGAAATGAACCAGATGAGCAAATTCCGAAAGCGGCTTATGAAATGTAAACAGACTCTCATTTTTTACAAAAATCTCATCCTTTGAATGATAAGAGGGTGTTTCGTTGTAAATTCCATAGAGTGCTGCTCCTAAGGCTTCAAAGTGTGGGGCTTCTGCTGGAATATAGATGTCAGGATGTTTTTGTTTAAGGAATTGAATAACAGCTTGGTTTTGAGCTACACCTCCAACAACCATAAACTTGCCGCCATGAACTTTTTTGAGAAGCTCTTCCGATTTTTCAGCTATCATCAAGGCCAGGCCCGATGCTACCTGGTCCTTTGGAATTCCTTTGTTAAGCGCATGAGTGCAGTCGGATTTGCAGAAAACCGAGCAACGGCCGGAAACTCTGAAAGGAGTAGAGTTGAGTGAGATATCGACAGCTTCATCAACGGATAAGTTCATCCGGCTGATTTGCTGCATGAAAAATTCGCCGGTACCTGAAGCGCATTGGTTCTTCGAAATCAATTTCCTGATCTTTCCCTGTTCATCAAGTGCATATACAACGAATGTTTCGGCTCCCAGGCTTGCCACAGCCGAAAATTGCATTCCCCGGTCCAAAAACATTGCAACTGCATATTCAGTAGCCTCCGATTCAGAAATAGTTTTTAGGGTAACGAGGTTTCTGAATTTCCGACCGGTTATTACTACCTGTATTCCTGTTCCGGCGAAATGCTCCAGGTTTTCAAGGAAAACTACTTTCGGATTTCCTTCATGATTGATTGACTTACATTCCTGAATTTCAACAGTTTTCAGTTTGTTAACATGAACTTTTACAAACGAAACGTTGAAGCGCCTAGACAAACGCCAAGAACATCAGTGTTTTTGAGATTTTTGAGATGATTTTTAGCGGGAATGGAGTCTGTTTGCCTGTCGTTAATCCGGATAGTTGAATTTTCTGATACCATATTTTCTGAAATGAATGGTTTAAAGTATCTTTAAAAGCAAACATTTAAATCTGAAAAGCTACTATAGGAAATTGACTTACACAAATATAAGGTGCATTTTAACTGTTTGATAACAGACAGGAAATAATTTTGGATTAAACTTTTATTAGTAGAAATTGTATCAGTATAAGTGTCAGATATTCAATTTGATGCGATGTTTTTAATTGGTTAATTGATTCTGTTAAATAACGGAATTTGTTTTGCATTCTTCATTAGAAAAATAAGAAATTTGCATTTAAGGATATTTTAAATAAATGCTTTTAACAGCTGATTTAAAATGCTTTACACTATTTTCACAAAAAATATTAAATATTTTGAATTTTTATATAATAAATGTAATAGCTGTATATTAATAGCTTATCTTTGCGCAAAATCAAAATAAAATAAAAAACATCATGAGTAAAGGAACAGTAAAATTTTTCAATGATTCCAAAGGATTTGGATTTATCAAAGATGACGCATCGGACAAAGAGTATTTTGTACACGTTACAGGCCTGATCGATGAGATCAGAGAGAATGACCAGGTATCTTTTGACCTTCAAGAAGGTAAAAAAGGATTAAACGCAGTAAATGTTAAAGTGATTTAATATATCGGAACATTATTCTTGAAAGCTCTGCTGTGAAGCAGGGCTTTTTTTATGTAGTCTATTTTCCTGTAAGAAGTTGATTGCTGAAAATTAGCATCTTTAAAAATGAAAAAAGTCGGTCTGAATTAGGAAACATCTCTGTAGTGGAGTTAATTTTGTATTGGCAAAAGAAGAGTCAAGATGCAATCAAGGCTTAAATTTCAGATTTTATACCTCGTTTTATTTGCTGATATTTTTTATTGTTGTCAAGGTCAGAATATGAAAAAAGAAGAAGACTTTGCCCGTTTAAGTTTATAATTAGTGTAGTTAATTTTGTATTCAAAAGAAGAGTCATGATCAATAAGCTTAAATTTCATTTTATACCTCTTTTATTTGCTATATTTTTTATTGTTTTTAATTCGAATATGAAAAAAGAAGAGACTTTCATATTTATAATTTTTTTTAAATTTTTTTATTTTATTAAATTTAATTTATTATTTAATTTATTTATTTAACATTTTTTTTATAATATTATTATATAAAAAACAAATAATTATTAAAAAATTAATATTTTTTAATAATTAATATATATATTATTAAAAAATAACTAAATTATATTAAATTTAATTTTTTATTATTTATATAAAATAATTATTTTTAAAAAAATAAATTATTACTATTTAATAAAAAACTTAATTTATACAATAATATTAAATAATAATTATAATATTATTTATTATTTAATTTAAAATTTTAAAACTATAAAAAAAATTTATTTATATATTAAAAATTATTTATAAATCATATCAAAAATTAAAAAAATAATTATAAAATTTAAAAACTTTTTTTTAAAATTATTATTTAAAAAATTATTAAATTATTATTTAACAAATTAAATATTTTTAAAATTTTTTAAATAAAAAATATATTTATTAAAAAATTATTAATTTTTTATTATTTTTTATATTTAATTTTATAATTAATTTATATATAATATTTTGTCATTTCTGATATTTTTTATTCTTGTCAAGGTCAGAATATGAAAAAAGAAGAAGACTTTGCCCGTTTAAGACAAAAAATGGTCGATCAGCAAATAAAAAAAGGGGGATACGAGCACCAAATGTTTTGGAAGCATTTATGAACGTGCCACGCCATAAATTTGTACCACTGGAATATCAGGATTATTCGTACAATGATACCCTTCCTATAGGCTATGACTAATATCTTTACCTATAGGCTATGACCAGACAATTTCGCAACCTTATATTGTTGCCTATATGACCGAGATACTTAAACCAAACAAAAACATGAAGGTTTTGGAAATCGGTACTGGGTCAGGCTACCAGGCAGCAATTCTTTCGTACCTGTGCAAGGAAGTTTATTCAATTGAAATTATTGATTCGCTGGCTAACCGTTCAAAAAAAATATTTGAAAAGGAAGGCTATAAAAATATTCATGTCAAAATTGGTGACGGTTACAAAGGATGGAATTTAATTTCATGTTATAAGGAAATATTCTGTCTTGTTAATGGAATATGCTCCGTTCGATGCAATAAATAGTTACCTGTGCACCAACAAAAATACCCGAAGCTTTATTGGAGCAGTTGGCAGATGGCGGCAGAATGATTATTCCCGCGGGAGACAATTATAACCAGAAACTATACCTTGTCGAAAAAATTAATGGCAAATTCAGACAAAAGGAAACACTTCCTGTCCTTTTTGTTCCAATGCAACACGGAAATGACCGTAAATAACAACTATCATATGTTTCATCTATCTCATTTCATAAATAGAAGCCTATTTCTTTTTGTTCTCAGGACTTTCAACTCAACCAGACTCTGAATATGAATATTACCGATGGTACGGGAAATCTAAAATCTGTAATTCATTTTCGGTTACCAAAGCATTTTTATCCACATTAATCGGCATTGCAATTGACGAATCCCGTATCAAAAGTGTTAATGATTCCGTTTCGCGGTACGCCAGTGAATTCAAAGGTTCGGAAATCGGAAATATCAAAATCCGCTGTTTATTAAAACATACTTCCGGTATCGAATTCAAGGATAATAATCTCAATCCTTTTTCGGATAATGCCCGGTATTATTATGGGAAAAATCTCAGGAATGATATTCATCATTTAAAATTAAAACAAGAACCAGGTAAGGAGTACAACTATAACAGCGCAAACAGCCAGTTACTTGCGCTGGTTTTGGAACGTGCCGTTGACACAACATTGTCGTTTTATATGGAGCAGAAAATCTGGACAAAAATCGGATGGAGTACGACGCAACCTGGAGCATGGATAAAAAGGGATCCGAAGGAATGGAAAAAGCATTTACCGGATTAAATGCCACTGCCATTGACTTAGCCAAACTCGGGCGATTGTATTTACATAATGGCGTTTTTGAAAAAGACACTGTGCTCTCGGAATCGTTTATCCGGGAAGCGACTAAAAGAGATCTTTCCGAAGGTGGCCGCAGGGATTATCAATTTAATTTTGCTCTTGGTCCTGAATTGTATCACAGCTTTTTTGCAGTAGGTTTATACGGCCAGCTTATATATGTTTATCCTGAAAAAAATATCATTATTGTTCGCTTGGTTGAATCCGATATTCATTACAATCCTCCGTTCATTTATGAAAATACTATCCAGGTTATAGATCAATTATAATAAATATTTAATGCCATCTGACCCATCCACTTTTTGCAGGCGTAAATATACCGGTATGCTTTCTTGAACATGACCAATATGATTTTATTATAGTAGATGGGAACGCAATTCGCTGTTATTACTGAGGTTTAACTTTTTGGTTAAAGCAACAGAATTCGTAGTAATTTTGCACGGCATCAGTCTAGCAGTAAAATATGTCCGTCTCTGTTGAAAATATATTAGTAAAAGAAGATTTTTCTCATGCCGATCTGGTTGCATTACTCAATGCAAATGGTACCGATAAAACTAAGATATTTTCACTTGCTTCTGAAATTAAGAAGCAATATGTCAGCAATAAAGTCTATTTCCGTGGATTAGTAGAGCTGTCAAATATATGTTCCAAAAACTGCCTGTACTGCGGTATACGGGCCGGTAACGCCAAACCGGAGCGTTATATGGTTACAGAAGAAGAAGTGCTCGAAGCGGCTCGTTTCGCACTCGAAAACGGATATGGTTCCATGGTACTGCAGTCAGGTGAACGTTGCGATGAAAAATTTGTTGATACCGTCTCGAACTTATTGCAAAAGATAAAGGAACTTTCAGGAGGTAAACTTGGTATTACGCTTTCCATGGGCGAACAAACGGAGAAAACGTATCGCGAATGGTATGCCAATGGTGCTCACCGTTACCTGATACGTATCGAAACATCAGATCGCGAATTGTATTACAAAATCCATCCACATAATAAAAAGCATGATTTCGATATCCGCATCAATGCTTTGAAACTGCTTCGTGAAATTGGTTATAATGTTGGTTCGGGTGTTATGATTGGCCTTCCATTTCAAACCATTGAACACCTGGCTGGCGATTTGCTCTTCCTGAAACAGCTGGATGTTGATATGGTTGGAATGGGACCGTTTATTGAACATGAAGATACTCCGCTTTATGAATTCAAAGATTCATTATGGTCTAAGAAAGAACGATTTGATATGTCGTTGAAAATGGTTGCCTTGCTTCGTATTATGATGAAAGATATCAATATTGCTGCAACCACCGCTATGCAAGCTATTGATAAACAAGGTCGTGAGAAAGCTTTGAAAGTGGGTGCCAATATAATAATGCCTAATCTTACTCCTGTTAAATACCGCGAAGATTATCTTTTATACGAGGACAAACCTTGCCTGGATGAAGATGCCAGCGAATGCCGTAATTGCCTTGAAGCCCGTATCCATATGGCCGGTGACGAGATTGGTTTTAATGAATGGGGCGACTCGAAGCATTTTGCGAAACGGAATATTTCTCCTAAAGAGTAAATAATTTAGGTAAAGAGGGGCGAGGGGCGACAATGCGAGGGGCGAAAGGAGAATCAGAAACCAGAAACCAGAAACCAGAAACCAGAAATAAGAAACCTCCAAACATGCCAGGAAAGAAAATTGTAATCATTGGCGGCGGTCCTGCCGGTTTAATGGCAGCCGATGTATTAAGCCCGTTTCATGATGTTCATATTTATGATAAGGAGAAAGGTGTCGGTCAGAAATTCCTGGTAGCTGGGAAAGGTGGTTTTAATATCACAAATAGCCTGCAGGGTGAAGATCTGGCTAAGAAATATACCCCTGAATATTTTCTGAAAGATGCCTTACTTGATTTCGATTCAGCTGCTGTTCGCGAATGGCTTTTGCAAATGGCATTCCAACCTTTGTAGGATCAAGTGGCAGGGTTTTTCCTGAAAAAGGAATAACACCAGCCGATGTGGTGAAAAAGTTAAAAGATAAGCTAATTCAACAAGGAGTTGAGTTTCATCTGAAGCATGCTTTTTCCGGTTTCGGTGAAGATAACAGCAGTGACTTTTAAAAGTGGCCGGAATAAAATTGTAGTTCATGCTGATTATTTCATTTTTGCATTGGGAGGCGCTTCCTGGCCGGTAACAGGGTCAACCGGCGAATGGAACAAGATTTTTGATAAAAACGATATCCATACCTTGCCTTTCCAATCGTCAAATTGTGGGATACATATCGCATGGCCTGAAAATATTCTCTCAAACCATGCCGGAAAACCACTTAAAAATATTGCTGTAGCAGTAAACAGTTTTCATACAAAAGGCGAAGCCTTAATTACTGATTATGGTCTTGAAGGAAATGCTATTTATCCGGTTGTGCCGGAAATCAGGAAGTCGCTTGCAGCAAATGTAGCTGTTCAAATAATACTCGATCTGAAACCATTCAATACCGATGAACAATTAGTACAAAAAGTGCAAGGCAAGACCTCAACGAAAACAAAGAACTACGCTGAAATATTTAACCTTGATAGCGCTCAATTAGCGCTTATAAAAGCTTTTACAACAAAGGAAACTTTTCTTTCTCCTGAACTTTTTGCGAAAAACCTGAAACAAATAGTATTGCCTGTACAGTCGCTCCGCCCGGTAGAGGAAGCCATTTCAACAATTGGTGGTATTGATCTGAGTGAAATGAATCCTGATTTTTCATTTAAAAAACACCCAAATTATTTTGCCATTGGCGAAATGCTCGACTGGGATGCACCAACCGGTGGTTTTCTTTTACAGGGAAGTTTTTCGATGGGGCATTGGGTCGGGAAAAAGATACTGGAGCGGGAAAGAAATTAAACTCAGGAGAATCAATCTAAACAGATCTTATTTGATTATTTTGGAACACTATTTTCTATTTTCCATTTTTCTATTTTACCCTATATAGGGTGAACAATCCACAAAATCCCAATAGCAATAGCCAGGCAAGCGCCTGTAATGGTAAATCGCTTCAGGAATACCTGTTTATCTTTAACAACAGATTGAAAAGCCACCAGGCCCAGCAAAAAGGCGAAAATTACCATAGTCATTATAGTGCCTAATGCAAAAGCTGATATATAAATTACAGATGCCAACATGGATGGAAGGGCAAGCGATGGCAATAAAGCAAATAAATGGCTGAATCCTGCAAATCCATGTATGATTCCAATTCCTAATGCTGAAAATACATTTTGTTTCAGATTTGGTGTATGTGCATGCTGATGGTCATGCCCGTGATCGCGTGACTGTTCGTGTATGTGATCGTGTTCACGATTGTATACATGCAGGTGATTATGCGTATGAATGGGACTTCCACTCCTGATCAGATCAAAAGCCGGCCTTACATTATGTGAATGTTTATGAATATGGGCATATAAATAAGGCGTCGTATGAAAATGAGCATGCGGTTTGTTTCCATGTTTATGCCTGATGTAAATCCTAACTAATGCCCAGCTTCCGATTCCGATTAATAATATTCCGATAACAGTTTCGCTATGTTTTGAGATTGCCTCAATAGGCAGGTATTCTTTAAACAAGATGAACAGAAGTCCGATAAGAAGCATTCCGATAGTATGGCCTAATCCCCATGAAAAGCCTACAATCCATGACTTTTTCCTGCTATCAATAGCCAATGGTGTAACAGCTGCCAAATGATCGGGCCCAGTTGCTACATGAGCAACGCTTGCAATAAATCCAGTCAGAAAAGTTAGCATGGAAATTATTTTGAGTGTAAATATAATTACAAATATGCATACTTTTACATAAATGAATAGGAAAGATATTATAAGCCAAAAATCTTTGCAGGTAACCGTCACAGGATTGGTGCAGGGTGTTGGTTTCCGCCCTTTCATTTACCGGATTGCAACAAAATCAGGACTTACCGGTTGGGTTCAGAATACGAACGAAAATGTCAAAATTTTGGTTACAGGGTTATCTGAAAATATCGATTCTTTCCTTGTCTCTCTTAAAGATGAAACTCCACAGGCAGCTTTGATTGATAAAATTTCGACCCTTGAAATCGCAACAGAGTATTTCTCATCGTTCAATATTGAAAGTAGTCATGATGTTTCTGATAAGATTACTGAAATAAGTCCGGATATTGCGGTGTGCGAAGATTGCCTTCAGGATATGGATAGACCTGGATCCAGGTTGGATTATGCTTTTGTGAATTGCACCAATTGCGGACCACGCTTTACCATCATCCAGGATCTTCCTTACGACAGGGCTAAAACAACCATGAAATCGTTTTCCATGTGTCCTGACTGCCACAGCGAATACGAAAATGTTATGGATCGAAGGTTTCACGCACAGCCTACAGCATGTAGCATTTGCGGTCCTGAGTATGAATTGTTTACCGGAGGAAACAGGATCAGTACAAATATAGATTTCATTGTCGGCCGGGTTTCTCAATGCATTGAAAATGGAGAAGTCGTGCTTATCAAAGGCCTGGGAGGCATGCACCTGGCATGCGATGCTTTTAATGAAACAGCTGTGAAAAAACTCCGCGATTTGAAAAACCGCGAAGGAAAACCATTCGCAGTTATGTATCGCAATATCGAAAGTGTGAAGTTATATGCTGAAGTTAACACACAAGAGGAACAATCACTTATTTCGTGGCGCAGGCCGATTGTATTACTTGAAAAAATGATTGGAAATGGACGACCTGTTCTTGCTGAAAGCTTAAACGCCGGACTGAATCTCCTTGGTATAATGCTTCCTTATATGCCTTTTCATTATTTGTTGTTTCGCCATTTGAAAACTTCAGCAATAGTTCTGACCAGTGGAAATTTCAGCAGTGAGCCTATTCTGATTGATAACGAACTTGCCCTTCAACAGTTTTCTTCTCTGGTTGATGTGGTTGTTCTTCACAACCGTGATATATACAATCGTACCGATGATTCAGTCGTGAGGATTATTGATGATAAAGAACGGATATTCCGTCGTTCACGCGGATATGTGCCAACTCCGGTTCGAACTGCCTTGAATACAGAAGGAATTATGGCTTTCGGGGCCGAACTGACCAATTGCTTTTGCGTCGGCAGAGGGCAGAAGGCATTTCTCAGCCAGCATATTGGTGATTTGCAGGGAATGGAGACGACCCTGTTTTATGAAAATACAATCAATCAATTCATGAAGCTATTTCGAATAAAACCTTCTTTGCTGGCTGTAGATATGCATCCGGAATATATTTCTACAAAAACCGGCTTAAACTATGGAGATATTCCTCTTGTAAAAGTTCAACATCATCATGCCCACATAGCAGCTTGTATGGCCGAACATTATCTTGACGAAAAAGTCATTGGTGTAGCGCTTGATGGGACAGGTTATGGAACAGATGGCAATATTTGGGGTGGAGAATTTTTGATTTGTGATCTGAATGATTTTGACAGGATCACACATTTTGACTATATACCTTTGCCTGGAGGCGATATGGCTGCAGAAGAACCCTGGAGAATGGCAGTTTCTTTTCTTTATAAAGTTTATGGTGCTGATTTTCTTTCATTTGAATTTTCGTTTTTTAAACAGATTGATAATGAAAAAATCAGGATGATAATTCAGATGATTGATAAAAATATTAATTGTCCGCTGACTTCTGGTGCCGGTCGTCTGTTCGATTGTGTAGCCTCCTTGCTGGATTTGGTGCAGGTTGCTTCTTTCCAGGCTGAAGGGCCAATGCACCTGGAAGCTATAGTCAGGCACGATTGTGATGAAAGTTATTCGTATGCCGCTGGTGCAACGATCGAATTTGATAAAACCATACGGGGAATTGTCGAAGATATACACTTGGGAATTGATAAAGCAACAATTTCAACAAAATTCCACAATACAATTATTTCTGTTATCTTTGAGTCTGTTAAAACCATACGCTTGAACGAAGGCATAAATAAAGTAGTGCTTTCCGGTGGCGTTTTTCAAAACAAATATTTGTTGGAAGGAACCACAGCAATCTTGTTGCGAAATAATTTTGAAGTTTATTCACATGCAACTGTACCCACCAACGATGGTGGTATTGCACTCGGGCAATTAGCCGTTGCATCTAAAAGAAGGGAATTACTATGTGTTTAGCCATACCTGCCAAAGTGATCAGTGTTAATGAATATACAGCCCTGGTGAGCATCGAGGATGTTGAGTATACAGCAAGTCTACTGATGCTCCCTGATGTAGTGCCGGGGGATTATATCATGCTTCATGCCGGTTTTGCTATTGAAAAGGTTGATCCGGAATTCGCTGCCGAAACGTTACGGTTGCTGCAGGAAGAAGAATTGGGCAGACCAAACCGGATGGAACAATGAAATATATAGATGAATACAGGAAAAAGGACCTGATCATTTCAGTATCCGAGAAATTAAAGGCTATCTCAAAAAAAGAGATTGTTCTGATGGAGGTTTGCGGCGGTCATACAATGGCTATTCAACGCTTTGGACTTCCCTCATTGCTTCCTCCGACTATCCGGCTTATTTCAGGTCCTGGCTGTCCGGTTTGTGTATCGAGCCAGCATTTTATTGATATGGCAATGGCATACAGTAAAATTCCCGGGGTTATAGTAACAACTTACGGTGATCTGATCCGTGTTCCGGGTTCTACAACATCACTGGAAAAAGAAAGAGCCAACGGAAGCGATGTACGCATTGTTTATTCAGTGCTCGAATCGCTTGAAATCGCAAAAAATAATCCCGAAAAGAGCATTATTTTTTTGGGAATAGGTTTCGAAACTACTGCTCCCTTAACTGCAGCAGCTATTCTTCAGGCTAAAAAAGAGAATATCAATAACTTTTTTGTGCTGAGTGCACACAAGGTTATGCCACCCGTAATGAAAGCCCTGGTTGAAGAAGGGGTTAAAATCGACGGTTTTATCGCTCCTGGTCATGTTACCGCTATTACCGGTACGGCAATTTATAATGAACTCGCTGAAGTATGTGGATTAGGAGTTGTTGTTTCCGGGTTTGAACCTGTGGATATGATGCAGGCCATCCTGATGCTTACAGCCCAGATAGAATCAGGCACTCCAAAAGTTGAGATTCAATATCAGCGGGTGGTTCATAACGAAGGGAATAAAATTGCACAACAAATGCTGGATGAAGTTTTTGAACTTCGTGATGACCGCTGGCGTGGACTTGGTATCATACCTAAAAGCGGACTCGGAATTCGCAAAGAACTATCATCTTTTGATGCCGAAAAAAAATTCCATATTGAAGTGCCTGAATCCACTGAACCCAAGGGCTGTATCTGCGGGCAAATTCTTCGCGGAAATAAAACTCCGGTTGATTGCGGACTTTTCGGAAGAAAATGCACCCCAACCGATCCGGTCGGCGCCTGCATGGTTTCGGGCGAAGGAACTTGTGCAACCTATTATAAATATCGTACATGAAAAACAGTGAAGATAAAATAATGCTTGGCCACGGAAGCGGAGGCAAAATGATGCATGCACTGATTGAGGATATATTTATCAAACATTTCAGTAACAGTATTTTAAAAGAGCAAACCGACTCGGCAATCCTTCAGATCGGCTCATCTGATATAGCTTTCACCACAGATTCATTTGTAATTGATCCTTTGTTTTTTCCTGGCGGAAATATTGGTAAACTGGCTGTTTGTGGTACAGTGAACGACCTTGCCGTTTCCGGTGCCGAGCCACTTTACCTCAGCGTTTCTTTTATCATTGAAGAAGGTTTCCCGATCAGCGAACTTGAAATAATTGTCGAATCCCTGGCTGCTGAGGCTAAAAATGCCGGAGTTCTTATCGTAACAGGTGACACCAAAGTAGTTAACAAGGGCAAGTGTGATAAGCTGTTTATCAATACTGCAGGAATCGGACGAATAACAAAAAAAGATAGCCTGGTCAGTAAAGCTTTTGATATCAAACCAGGTGACGTTATCATTATTAATGGTGCAATTGGCGATCATGGCATGGCAGTTATGAATGCACGCGAATCTTTTAATTTTAAAACAAATGTTGTATCTGATTGTGCTTCATTAAATCATATGATTCGGGAAGTGCTTGAAAGTTCTACTGTTAAATTTATGCGAGATCCCACAAGGGGAGGAGTTGCCACCGTTTTAAACGAATTGGTTGAGAAAACAAAACTGGGCATCGAGATAGATGAATCGTCCTTACCAATAAATGCTGGTGTAAAAGCGATGTGTGAACTACTTGGTTTTGACCCTTTGCATATTGCAAATGAAGGTAAAGTTCTGATTGTAGCTGGCGAAAAAGAAGGGCTTGAAATACTCGAAGTTTTGAAAAAAAACAAATTGGGAACGAAAAGTACCATCATTGGTCGGGTTGTCAGTGATCATCCGGGCAAAGTTGTGTTGAAAAACGAAACCGGAGGCCGCCGGATTATCGATTCTTTATCCGGCGACCAGCTACCACGAATCTGTTAAACTGAGTTGTATGCACGAGTTTTCCCTTGCCATTGAAGTGATTAACCTTGCCCAACGCGAGGTGGAGAAAAATCTGGCCGAAACAATCCAGGAAATTACTATTGAGGTGGGTGATCTCAGCGGTGTTGAAGCGGATGCTTTTGAATCGGCATTGGAACTTTTAGTTAAGGATTCAATTCTTGAAAATGCAGATATCAATATTATCAGAACTCCGGGAAAAGGAAAATGTAATGCATGTGACTCTGAGTTTGAGATGAAACATCGGACGGCTACCTGCCCCAAATGCCAGTGTTTCCCTTCAGAAATTAGCGGAGGTGAAGAGTTCAGGGTAGTTTCCCTGATGGTAGAGTAAATGGACCGATACTAAAGAAAATAAGAACAACAAAAAACGATAAATATATGTGTGAAACTTGCGGATGCGGAGATACCAATGAGCTAAAAATTCATGACCGGCAGCATATCCATGATCCGAATCATGTACATGACCACGAACATTCACATGACCATAATCACGAAAGTGGACATGACCACTCACATTCTCACACTCACGACAGTGTTCTGTTTACCCATTCACATTCGCATGATCATGCCGGGAAAAAAGTAATTAATCTCAACGTGGATATCCTTTCGGATAACAACAGGTTGGCACAAATAAACCGCAAGTCTTTCGAGGAACGGAATGTGCTTAGTTTAAACCTGGTAAGCTCTCCGGGCTCCGGCAAAACAACCATCCTCGAAAAAACCATTAAGGCTCTTATTGCAAAGCGTAAAATATTTGTTATCGAAGGCGATCAGCAAACCTTTTTAGATGCCGACAGGATCGAGAAATCTGGTGCACCGGCCATTCAGATCAACACAGGTTCAGGTTGCCATCTTGATGCAAAAATGGTGGAAACTGCTTTCAGAAAACTGGATGTTGAACCCAATTCCATTCTTTTTATAGAAAATGTTGGCAACCTTGTTTGCCCGGCTTTATTCGACCTTGGTGAATTTAAAAGAGTAGTTGTGATAAGCGTCACAGAAGGGGAGGACAAGCCACTCAAATATCCTTATATGTTCAAATCCTCGCATTTGTGTATAATCAACAAATCGGATTTGTTGCCATACGTTGATTTCGATACGGATAAAACCATGGAATATGCCCGTTCATTGAATCCGAACCTGGAGTTTATATTATTATCGGCAAGGACAGGTGAAGGTATGGATTTGTGGTATGAATGGCTGTCAAAGCAGGCATAAATTAATATAATGATATTTTTTGGAAATGATTTTCGTCTGGATCTAATCACGATAGGTATAGTACCCAAAAGATTTGTTTCAAATCAAAAATTCATTTCTTCTTGATTTCTTGTTACTTCTACTGCGAACTGGTTCATTTAAGAAACAATTAATATCAATAGATCCATGTCGAAATTCTTAATGTTTGCTCTGTTTTTTGTAATTGTCACATCAGGAACCGCACAGAATAGTAATCAGAACCAGGACCTGGTTGCGAAAGGAGCAATTATAACAAAATCCGGTGACGGCTATACTTTTACTGAAGGCCCTTCGGTGGCTCCCGATGGACGAGTCTTTTTTACGGATCAGCCTAACGATAAAATTTTTATCTGGAATGAAAAAGGCAATACCATTACTGCTTTTTTGCAATCCTGCGAACGTTCAAACGGAACTTATTTCAATCAGAAAGGTGAATTGGTTGCTTGCGCCGACCTTCATAACCGTTTGGTAGTTTTCAGTATGGACGGGAAACAAAGAACCATTGCCGAAAATTATAACAGTCAGCCTCTGAATGCCCCCAATGATTTGTGGATTGCTCCCAATGGTGGAATCTATTTTAGTGATCCTTATTATGCCCGTGATTACTGGGAACCGGGGCGTACGGAACTTCAGGATAAACGTGGCGTTTATTACCTTAATCCAGATGGCAAAGTAATTCGCGTGATTGACGACTATAAACAACCGAATGGTTTAGTAGGAACTCCCGATGGCAAAACACTTTATGTAAGTGACATCAATGATCAAAAAATCTGGAAATACACAATCAATACAGATGGTAGTCTTAGCAACAAAACCTTTTTCGCTCCTGAAGGTTCCGATGGAATGACCATCGATAACCAGGGCAATGTTTATCTTACTAACAAATTTGTATCTGTATTTGATAAAACCGGTAAATCGATCGCACATATTGAAGTTCCTGAAATGCCATCGAATGTATGTTTTGGGGGTAAAAAAAGTAACATTCTTTTCATCACCGCTCGCACATCGGTTTATACCCTGAAAATGAATGTGAAAGGTGTTAATTAATATGATTTGGAACTATTATTCCAGGATGGTGTCAAATCAGAAGCCATTTAAATCTTGATATTTTGTTCGTTTCAACTATTTATCTCTATATCTTCTCTATAGACTCAACAAGCTCTTTGACCTTTTTTACAGCTTCAGGTATTGCAGCTTCAACTTCCGGAGTCAATTCCATTCCCATATCCTGAAAATCTTTAATCGAAATGGCAACCAGATGAATTTTGGGCATATTCCCCAATAAAAAGGCAGCATCCAACAGATCTTTAAGCCCTACTTCATGAGCACTTAACTGCGTGGGAAAATCTTTGGCATATTTCGGATACAAAACCCTAACATGTCCGGCGGGAAACTCATCGAGTGCTGCATCAATAATTATCACTGTTTTGTAGGACTGTATAAATCCAAGTAAATGAAATCCGCCTGTTCCGCCATCCATCAGATCAGCAGTGGTGTAACCTTCTTTTTCAAGTGCATTTACTACATGAATCCCCACGCCTTCGTCATTCAGCAATATATTTCCGATCCCTAGAACAAGGATTTCGTTTTGTGGTAAAGTCAAAATTTTGGAGGTATTAATATACTTTGAGAAGTATATGATTAGATTGATTTAAGAACAAGGATTAACGAATTTTGATTTAATACCTAAGTGATATAATTTCTTTACTTCTAAAATCTTACTTCGTTAATCCTTGTTCGTTATTCAATTATTAATAAGTGTTGTTCTTTCTGAATTATTCCTTCGGGCAATCTTCTGTTCTGCTATCATGGCGCTCAATTACATCTTCCTCGATAAATTTCCACCCACCAATCATCGAAGATGTAATGCCCCGGCGTTCGATATAATCGTGATAAAAAACCAGGTAAATATGTACAAAAGCAAACAGGATAAACCCCCACATCAGGATATGGTGCAGTTGGCGTACATGCATATCGCCACCCATAAAAGGAACAATCCAGGCGAACAATTTTGGCAATGCTGCCGTGCTCATAGCTGCATACATTCCGAAGCCCGTTAAGCTTTGTAACAGGAAAAGAATGAAAGTTATGAAATAGATAAAACTAGCCAATGAATTATGTCCGATTGAATCTATCTCTTTATGAGAGATCTGCAGAACATCAACTTTTATAACATTAAGGATTTCTTTCCATTGGCAGCGCTTTAGTGGAATAAAATTATACCAGCGCGAGAATTCGTTTCCAACAAATCCCCAATAAATTCGGAAGATAAAGTTGAAGAAGAAAACAAACGCGCTTAAAAAGTGAATAAAACGAACAGTCCCGAACCAATAATTAAGATAAGCTTCGGTGCCTTTCATAAATGCAAGTGGGTTGCCAATCAAAAAACCGGTAATGCACAACGTAGTAATGCAAAGTGCATTGACCCAATGATAAACTCGAACAGGCATTTCCCAAACCTGCACTTCACGCAGGGGTATGGATCGGCTTCTCATAGCTAATAGGTTTTAACTTCATGAATACTGGTTCCATTTTCATCGTATACGTGTACGGCACAAGCCAGGCACGGATCAAAAGAGTGGATGGTGCGCAATACCTCAATAGGTACCTTGGGATCAGCTACAGGCGTTCCAATCAATGATTCTTCATACGCTGACCGTTTTCCTTCCGGATCGCGGGGCGAAGCATTCCAGGTTGTTGGAACGACCAATTGATAATTATCAATTTTCTTGTCTTTTATCACGATGAAATGAGATAAGGCACCGCGTGGAGCTTCAACCATTCCGATACCTTTTGCTTCCTTTGGCCAGGATTCGGGTTCCCATTTGTCATTGTTCATAGTGCGTGAGTCACCATTCTTGATATTTGAAAGAAGTTGCTGGTAAAATTCCAGTGCCCAATCGCATGTAAGTTTGGTTTCGAGTCCCCGGGCTGCTGTGCGGCCAAGCGTTGAAAATAGAGCAGTAACCGGCACATCAAGTGCTTTTAAAGTACTATCAACAACTTCCTTGAATTCTGGTTTGCCAGAAGCATATCCTACAAGCATTCTTGACAGTGGTCCGACTTCCATAGGATAGCCCTTCCATCTTGGAGTTTTTACCCAACTGTATTTCTGTGATACATCAAGATGATCATAAGGTGGTTTCGGTCCGGTATAATTCAATTTGGTCTCTCCTTCCCATGGATGCAGACCGGTTTTATCGCCTTTGGAATAATCGTACCACGAATTGTTTACATACTCCTGGATTTGTTCAGGATCATCTGCTTTAATTTCATGGATTTTACTCAGGTCACGGTTTAAAATAACACCACGCGGCATTTTAAAACTATCCGGATTGTTGTAACCGTTTGTAGGGAAATCACCAAACGACATGTAGTTTGTCAATCCACCCCCGATAGCACCCCAATCGCTTTTATAGAATGAGGCTATTGCAAGCAGATCGGGTATATAAACCTGGTCGACAAAAGTTTTTGCATCTTCAAAAAGTTTTCCAACCATGGCAAGCCGCTCTGCATTAATAGCATTGGCTTCATCAATATTAATAGAGCAAGGAACACCTCCAACCAGGTAATTCGGATGTGGGTTTTTCCCTCCGAAAATGGTATGAACTTTCACGAGTTCTTTTTGCCATTCGAGCGCTTCCAGGTAATGGGCAACTGCTATAAGATTTACTTCTGGTGGTAGCTTGTATGCCGAATGACCCCAGTATCCATTAGCAAAAATGCCAAGTTGACCACTTTCAACAAAGTTCTTGAACTTCTTTTGAATGTCTGTAAAATATCCTACTGAGCTTTTGGGCCATGGAGAAATACTTTGTGCGATAGTAGAAGCCACTGCTGGATCAGCTTTAAGAGCCGATACAACATCCACCCAGTCGAGAGCATGCAGAACATAAAAATGTACCACATGGTCCTGGATGTACAATGCATTTGCCATCAGGTTGCGGATAAGTTCAGCATTAGGAGGCACAGATATGCCTAATGCGTTTTCAACTGTTCTCACTGATGTCAATGAATGCGTGGAGGTACAAACACCGCAAACACGCCCTACGAAAGCCCATGCATCACGTGGATCACGGCCTTTCAGTATGGTTTCAATTCCACGTACCATAGTTCCTGCACTATAGGCATCGGTGATTACACCGTTGGTAACTTCAATTTCAACCCGCAAATGACCTTCGATTCGGGTGATGGGATCTATAACGATTCTTTCAGCCATAACTATAATACTTTAGGTGTTTCTGTTTCGGAAGCTGTTTCGGGGGCATTGGTTATTTCCTTTTTCTTACGGATGTTAGTATAAATGGCATGTCCAGCAACGCCAACAGCGGTAGCAACGCCAAGACCAAGGCCTAATTTATCTGCAGTGGTCTCAATCCCAAATCCTGCAATACTGGGCAGATGCTGGTAGAAAGGACCATTATCCCAGAAACCCGCTTCGGAACATCCAATGCATGGATGGCCTGATTGGATAGGATAGCTTACACCATCGTTCCATTTGATAATTCCGCATGAATTATAGGTAACAGGACCTTTACATCCCATTTTATAGAGACAATAACCACGTTTTGCTCCCTCATCGTCGAAAGACTCAACAAACAAACCTGCATCAAAATTAGCACGGCGATAGCATGTATCATGCACACGGCGGGAATAGAAGGCTTTTGGACGACCCAATGCATCAAGTTGAGGTATACGGTCGAAAGTAAGCAGGTGAACAACAACCCCTGCCATGACATCGGCGATTGGCGGGCAGCCTTGTACATTAATTACAGGTTTGCCACTTATAACTTTATGGACTGGTTGAGCTCCTGTAGGATTTGGGCTTGCTGCCTGAACGCATCCTGCGGAAGCGCAGTTACCCCAGGCAACTACTGCCTTGCAGTTAGCGACTGCCTCCTCAAGAATCTGTTTCGCACTTCTGCCGCCAATGCAGCAGTATGCTTCGTTTTCTGTCGGGATTGAGCCTTCAACCATAACGATGTATTCGCCAGGGAATTTGGCCATTACAGATTTGTAAGCTTCTTCTGCCTGAAATCCGGAGGCAGCCTGGAGAGTTTCCTGGTAGTCGAGTGAAATTTTGCCCAGCACAATATCTGCTACTTTTGGGTGCGAAGCCCTGATAAAAGATTCGCTGCAGCATGTGCATTCCTGGAAATGGAACCAA
Source organism: uncultured Bacteroidales bacterium (assembly GCA_963802185.1). Classification (GTDB taxonomy): domain Bacteria; phylum Bacteroidota; class Bacteroidia; order Bacteroidales; family UBA4417; genus UBA4417. The sequence goes on along the minus strand of CAWDHU010000022.1, from coordinate 804,727 downwards.
ATAACCGGAAGTCGGGGCTTGGTTTCAAGCGCTTTAACAATCTGCCCAATGCTACTGGATTCTAAACCTAATAGGGCGGCCATCGTTGCGCAAAACTTAAGAAAATCTTTACGGGATATCCCATCCCCTTTAACGTCCTCATAAAATGAGCGTTGTTTATTTTCCATAAAGCGGTAGGTTTTAGTTAGTTCAATCGAATGTAAATATATAGATATATTTAGGCGTTTCGACAAACAATATAGCAAAAATGTGTAATTTATACTCTTTTTAAATAAGCAATTTTAAATAACTTATAAAGTTTATACTTAGATCAAAATGCAATAACTTAATTATCAGCTAAATAAATTTTATTCCTTTAGCCGGAAATAGTTAGGTTTTAATATATTGTTAAATGAATATGTTCAGAATGGAGCTTTCTGAAACTAAAAACTGATCTTTGCCGAAATATTAAATGTCCTACCCAGAGACCAAAACCCACTAAAGGTTTCAAGGTCATGACCAGCACCATCATCTCCACGGATTATGGTTTCCTTGTTGAAAATATTCTGGCAGCTTATTTGCATTGAAACAGGGAATTGCTTCACCTGAAAATCATAACCTGTGTACAGATCGACTAATGAGTAGGATGGAACCCTGTATGGCTGGCTGCGGTCGTCCGGATTATTGCGGTTCACAGGATCGAAGTTAGCATATAACCTGTCGTAGAAGACCCAATCGACTGAAAACCTGAAGCCGCTAAGCGTATGGTATTCGGCTGAAAATCCAAGCTGGGTTTGAGGCGCATCGCCTACATAAAGCCCTTTGGAATACACCATCATACTATCAACCAAAACCTTGTTATCATTGTAAATGCTGGCTGAAACATCATTCTGCCATTTCCAGTCGCCGAGAGAGATTGTAGCAGTAAGATTCAGATTTTGCAGGACCGAGTAAGTTATTTCAGCTTCGATGCCTTTATGTAGCGCATTTAATCCACTAACTAGTGAACGGGTAAGCGTACTATCGGCAAGCTGAATATTTTCGCGTGACAATAGAGATTTGTCTTTCCATAATGTATAATAAAGATTTATACGTGTACTGATTTTGCCGCTTTCATAAGTATACCCGGTTTCAGCAGAGGTAATTTTTTCATTTACCAGGTTGTGCGCAACGGTATTTGAGAAATTTACAAACACAAACTTATAATAAGGTTCGCGCGAATAGAAACCAACATTTCCATACACATTTCCATACTTACCAACCATATAGCCAGCACCTCCTTTAATATCAAATCCCGTTTTTGAAACCGGTTCGCTTAATGGATTTTCAGGGTAATTATATGGGTCTTCACGCCTGTAATGTGTTCCCGATAAAGTAGAAGCAACAAATGATGTGAGTTTTCCAGATTTATATTCCACCTGGCCGAAAATATTACCATAGCTGATCATAGAATAATTATCAACATTAATTACATCACCCGGTTTTTTAATCTGTTTGCGTCCGCTTACTCCTGCCTGGGACCATGCATATTGTTCCACCCAGAAATCACCTCCCATCAGGTTATCGACCACTTCGTACAAATGCGATTTGAAATTCCGCAAATGAATTCCCGTAGTGATTTTAAAGTTTTCATTTACATCCAGCGTAAGCGAACTTAATAATCCAATCCAATAATGATCAGCTTTATAATTAGTGATAATATTTTTCGAATACCCTTTAACAACTGACCCATCTGCAAGTGTAGTTGAATCAGTGTTAGTGGAATTTGTCAGGAATATTTCATCAAAATCAATCTGGTAGTTTTTTCTGTAATCCCATGTTGGTTTTCCATAATTGAAAACTTCGGTATACCGGCCACCACCTTTGCCGAATGAAACATATGCCGAAGTTGCAAGTAAAGCTTTCGGAGTAATATTCCAGTAATGGTTGAGGTTGATTTGAGGTTTATGGTAAAAGTTCTCTGAAAGGCTTAAAATCTCGCCGTTATATTCACCCCAGTTTTTATTATACTTTACACCAAATTTATCGAAATCCGCCTGGCTCATTCCATAGTTTCGCTGTCCGTGCCGATCGGGAGCGCCCATGGCTGTAAGTACAAGCTTATGTTTTTTGCCAAATTCCCGGCTTAGGCTCAGGAAATATGCCCAGCTGTCAACATAAGTAGCATCTACATAACCAGGTCCGGAAGTGTGTGAACCGAGAAAAGTTATGGAAGCTCCGTTTTTCATTTTGCCGGTTGAGAAACTTAATGAGGTTTTACTGTTCCCATAGTCGGAAATACTGTATCGGAACGCTCCGCCAGCTTCAGCTGAAGTGGATTTGGTTATAATATTAACTGTGCCTCCAACGGAATTCATGGCAACCCTTGATGCGCCAAGTCCGCGTTGCACCTGAATGGCTTCAGTTGCATCGGTGAGGCCTGTCCAGTTTGACCAATAAACAAGCCCGTTCTCCATACTGCTTACCGGCACTCCATTTAACAACAGAGATACATTTTCCTGTTGAAAGCCACGGAGTGAAAGCCTGTCATCACCAGTGCCTCCGCCTTCTTTGGTTGCATATATACCAGGAGTCATTTTCAGAATTTCCGGGTAATCCTGGTTGCCTATTTTCTGTTCTATAGTGCGGGCTTTAATTGTGGTTAGTGCTATTGGAGTGTTACGGTCAGATACATATGATGATATTATTTTTACTTCATCCAGGTCAACAACTTTCGGAATGAGAGCAATATTTCCAAGAAAAATTACTGAACCCGACTTGCGGTTGACTTCAAGGTTCATAGTTTCGTATGAAATGTGTGTAAACTGAAGATCTGCTTTTTCACCATTAATGTTCAATTCAAAAGTGCCATCAATTTCACTCACTGTTCCCTGAGTAGTACCTTCAACCAGGATGGTAATTCCGGGGATGGTTTCATTGGTAATCCGGTCAATAACAGTTCCTCTTATTTTTAATTGCTGTGCTGAAAGATTACCTGATAAAAGTAAAGTAAAGAATAAGAAAGAAAGTAGTGTTTTTTTTATCATCGTTCTGTTAAGTTATAAAAACAAAAATGCCCTGAAGAATTCTTCAAGGCCTGATGACTGAAAATACGACACACAATAACGCATGCCAAGGATCAGCAAGCGCCACATGATCAATATTCTTCTTCCATCCAGACTATACTGTCGGTACCGGAGTTTAACCGGTTCAATCCTTTTAAGGGGAGTCGCGGACTGTACCGCCGATCGGGAATTTCACCCTGCCCTGAAGAATGGCAATTCTTATCGTGTTTCAATAAAAAATTGCCGGTGCAAAGGTATAATTATTTTAACTCTTCTATGGCATGAATTTAGGTTAAAAAAAAAATAACAGCTATTATACTGTTATCTTAATATATGCGAAATACAATAATTGGTATATTGTGGAGAGCTACTCTATCGCGAAAGTTTCAACTCGTAACCTGGCCTGGGTTCATCACCCGGATTTAATTTATTGTACTTAAGCAGCTGCGATAGTTTTATGCATTTTTCCTGGGCAATAGAGTACATGCTGTCGCCCGATTTAACTTTATATATCTTTTCCGGGTTTTTTTTCTTTTTTGATTCGAGATACAACATTTGGCCGAGGATGATAGGATCACTTTCAAGCAAGTCATTCTGCTTAAATATCTGGAAACTGAAAATTTTGAATTCCTTTGCAATGCTCATCCATGTATCGCCTTTTTGAGCAAAAATGAACGGCACATTATAATTCTGATATACTTTTCGACCCATATCAGAAGTATACATAAGTTCAAAAGCCGAGGCATCGGGTACCCTGTAACTTTTACGCAAAATAACCCTTGTTTCATAATTTATCTGTCCATTCACAGGAACAGCTACCTGCCTGGCATACTTTTTTGAATGCTGTTTCGCTGTAGTTTTGGGTTCATTAATTGCAGTCTCTTCATTTGCTGTCTCCTCAGTATTGATAGTTGTATCATCAAGTAAATAGAGCTTGTTCGTTTCTATTAACCTGATTAAAATATTCGGATAATCCGGATTGGTAGCATAGCCTGCTTTCTTTAACCCGTAAGCCCAGCCTTTATAATCGTTGAGCTGAAGTGTAAAGAGTGCAGCATACCTGCTTCGGGTGGAAAGAAATAAGGAGTGATCACGGAACGATTCGTCTACGCTGTTATACTTTCTGAAACATTCTTTTTCCTTATCATCATCGTATAAATATGTTTCGCCGAGCCAATTATTCTGGCATTTTATACCAAAATGATTCCTGGTATTAATAGCCAATTGGCTTTTGCCACAACCACTTTCAATCATGCCTTGAGCAAGAGTAATGCTGGCTGGAATTTTATACAATTGCATTTCCCTGATTGCAAATGATTTATACTGTTTTATGTAAGCACCATAATCATTATTGACAAGTTGTTGTGCAGTTAAATAATAAGTTATTAGTAGAAAAAAAGAGAAAAAAGCGATTCGTAACCTCATAAACTTTTCATTTTAATTTGCAATATTACAAAATTCATGGTTTCCTTGTACTTAATTGTTGTTGTAAGTCAATATATTTAAGGGTTTTCTGATTATTAAATATTTTTAAATATATTTATATAAAAATGTCGAACTTGTTTAAACATATTATAAATTTGTAGTATTAATAGGATAGTAAATAAAAATATTTACAAAGATTGTTTTTAGTTTAAACACTTTGACTATAAAAAGTAAAGGTTAGTAATTATCTGGTTAATAATTTGGTTAATAATTTGGTTCAGAAGTCCTCGTTGAAGAACGGGGATTTTTGATTTATACAACGCTTACTTCCCAGCTCTTACCAGTACAGTAAATGTTTCGCGGTGATAAGGAGTGCTGCCAATACGGAGAATTGTCTTCCTGTGTTCAAGTGTGGGATAACCTTTATTCCTTTGCCAGCCATATTCAGGGTATTTTTCATCAAGTTTCAGCATATATTCATCCCGATAAGTTTTTGCCAGTACTGATGCTGCTGCTATCGACATAAATAATCCATCACCTTTTATTATGCATTGATGTGGAATGGTTAAGAACGGCTTAAAACGGTTGCCATCAACCAGTATCAGTTCAGGTACCACTGATAGTTTTGTTAATGACTTATGCATGGCTGATATTGAGGCATTAAGAATATTGATCTTATCTATTTCAATATTATCAACCATTTCAACAGCCCATGATATTGCATCCTTCTCAATTATTGAACGTAATTTATCCCGCTGCCCCGATGTAAGTTTCTTGGAATCATTTAAGATCGGATTTAAGTAATCAAGAGGTAAAATAACTGCAGCCGCAAATACGGGTCCGGCCAGGCAACCGCGTCCTGCCTCATCGCACCCGGCTTCAACGAGATGATCGGATAAAGAGGATTTTAACATTCTGTTTCATTTTTTTGGAAGTTGATTAAAATTCTGCATTTGCAGGGATTTAAAAATTAACTATTTCCATTTAACAATTCGCCTTTAGCTTATCGCCAAATATACCCGAATAACGATAAACAGTATGAAATACCCTAAGGCCAGCATCTCGAACCAGAATCTCCGTTTCATAAGAGTAAGGCTTCCGGTAATAAAAAATGAGATCGGAAAAATGAAAAGATAATTTGCTGAAAGCATTGGCCATCCTGATAAAAGCATTAATATTACTACAGTAATAATGAAATTCAATAAAACCCACGATCTGCGCCTGACACTAATTAATTTGTCATTCATGATGTTTAAAACGGCGACCATGGTTACAACCATAATAAAAGCCGAAAACGATAACCAAATTGTGTCAACAGTTGTAAGTCGAGGAGCAAATACAAAATTGAACAATGAGTTTGATAAGCGGTTCAAGCCTTGCGGCAAATCATCAATCCAGAACAACCAGCTGAGGTAATATATAACAGGTAAGATAAAACCGACCATTGAAATTGCATATTCGCGCCAGGTTGAGATCCGATACGTTATCAGTGTAAGCCATATCAAGATCATAAGATATGCCAAAGGGGTATAGAAGAGCGAGGCAATTCCTATCGAAAAAGAGGCAGTAAACACCTGATGGTATGCAGCCGGTCGCCCATACATTCCCATAATTGAGTTTAATGCTATGATAATTAAGATACCTGCAGGCAGAATAGCGTGCAGAGTCTGGTAATTACCATTCCAGCTATATGCTAGTAATATAATGATAGCAGGCAGGAAATTACCCCGCTTGAAAAAGCCATTTGCCTGGAAGACATAGAACAAAGTCAATGCCTGTATAACAATCAGCGCTAATGCAATACTAACGCTTATAAACGGGAACGGCAATAACCAACTTACCACTAGTGTATATAATGGACCATCAGCAGGAGTTTGAACCGGAAGCAAAGGATTCACGAAAGCGGAGATCCAGGTAATGATCAGGAGTCCCGCAAAAATTGCAAACTGTATAAATGTCCCTGATTTTGAAACCCATTTCAGCATTGACAGAGCATTTTAAGTATTTTAAATTACATCAGGTCTTTCCCGATATCGTTGCGGAAATATGAATTTTCAAATTTAATTTGTGATGCCGATTCAAGAGATTTGCCAACGGCATCATTTATATTCTCAGCCAGAGAAGTAACAGCTATGACACGGCCGCCGTTAGAAATGATACTATTATTGACTGTGCTTGTACCAGCATGAAATACAATACTATTATTAATAGTTTCCAAACCGCTGATTATCTTACCTTTTGAATAATCTCCCGGATAACCACCAGAAACAAGCATCACACAGGCAGCTGTCCTGTTGTCGGTTTCCAGTTTTATTTCCGAAAGGCCACCATTAGCTGTGGCAAGAAATATTTCCAACAAATCATTCTTTATACGTGGTAACAACGATTCGGTTTCTGGATCACCCAGGCGCACATTGTACTCAATAACAAAAGGATCTCCTTTTACATTCATCAGTCCGAAAAACAGGAATCCCTGGTAAGGAATGCCATCTTTCTGCAACCCTTTGACGGTTGGCCTGATTACACGATCTTCTACTTTCTGCATAAATTCCCTGTCTGCAAAAGGAACCGGTGAAATGGAACCCATTCCGCCTGTATTCGGACCGGAATCGCCAACGCCTATACGTTTATAATCTTTTGCTTCCGGCAATACCAGGTATTCTTTCCCATTCGTGATGGCAAATGCTGATAGTTCAATGCCATCAAGAAACTCTTCAATAACAACCATTTCCGAAGCTTTCCCGAATTTCTGATTAGCAAGCATATCTGTAAGTTCATTTTCTGCTTCGTGCAATGTTTTACAGATTACTACACCTTTCCCTGCCGCCAGGCCATCTGCCTTTAGAACAAAGGGAGCATTCAGAGTCTTCAGAAAAGCCTTTCCTTCTGTTAAAGTTTCTTTTGTAAAAGTTTCATAAGCGCCTGTAGGAACGCCATGCCTGATCATAAACTGCTTGGCGAAATCCTTGCTTCCTTCGAGTTCGGCTCCGGCTTTCTGCGGACCAATTACCGGAATGTTTTTTAATAATTTATCATGGAGGAAGAAATCGTGAATTCCGCGCACCAGAGGTTCTTCAGGGCCTACTATCACCAAATTAACTTTGTTCTCTAATACAAACTGCTTAATGCTTTCGAAATCATTTCCACTTATCGGAACATTTGTGCCAACACCACTAGTACCTGCATTGCCAGGAGCAATAAACAGCTGATTAAGCAATTTACTCTGTGCCAGTTTCCATGCTATGGCATGTTCGCGGCCACCACTGCCGATAAGAAGGACGTTTGTTTTGTTCATTAAGGATTTCTATTCTAAAGAATTATAGGATTTTATTGACTATTTTCTATTCACAATTAACTATTTCCTTTCAAGATTCAAGAGCTCCAATCAATTCCTTAATATCTTTTACACCATGCCGCATGCAATATTCCTCAATTCCATCGATTATTTTAATGCAAACCTGCGGATCAATAAAATTTGCCGTCCCAACCTGGATGGCAGTTGCTCCGGCAAGCAGGAATTCAATAGCATCGGTTGGGTTGCTGATTCCGCCTAATCCGATCACCGGTATTTTAACAGCTTTCGAAACCTGCCACACCATCCGAAGTGCAATAGGTTTGATTGCTGGTCCTGAAAGTCCACCCGTAATAGTTGACAGTATAGGTCTGCGCTTTTCAGCATCGATAGCCATCCCGAGCAATGTGTTGATAACTGACACTGAATCAGCACCTTCATCTTCGACGGCTTTAGCAATTTCAGCGATGTTGGTCACATTAGGCGATAATTTTACGATCATGGTTTTATCGTAAACGCCGCGAACTGCTTTTGTAACAGCACCTGCCATAGGGCAGGAGGTGCCAAAGGCCATACCGCCTTCTTTAACATTCGGGCAGGAAATATTTAGCTCTATACCGGTAATTTTTTCCAGTGGGTTCAGTTTTTCGGCCACTTCCATATAGCCTTCGACGGTAGAATCCGAAACATTAACAATAATATGCGTGTTGTAATGTTTTATTTTAGGATAAATGGTATTTATAAAATAGTCAACACCTTTATTCTGAAGTCCCACAGAATTCAACATTCCGGAAGGTGTTTCGGCCATTCGGGGATAGCGATTTCCATCACGATTTTTCGAAGTACAGGCTTTGGTAAGAATGCCACCTAACCTGTTAACATCAATAAAGTCATCAAATTCAATTCCATAGCCGAATGTACCCGAAGCTGACATCACCGGGTTTTTGAGCAGTAGCTTATGGATGTTTACAGATAAATCAAGCATTGTAATTTTTTTAATGTCGGATGTCGGATGTTTGATGTCGGATGTTTGATTCCGGATTAAAATGTGATTTAAGTTAAATGTGATTCCCCTTGCCTCTTCTCCCCAAGTCGCCCCTCACCCTGTTACCCCTTGCCCTTCAACTTATTAACTCCATCTTGCTTGTCAGTTTATTATAACTTAAGTTTTCGCGTATCAAATACCGGCCCTTCGATACAAGTTGTTTTATTTCCGTCAACGGTTTCAACCACGCAGCATAAACATGCACCGATTCCGCAAGCCATTGTATTTTCAAGGGAAATCTCGCAAGGTATTTCATGTTCAGCTGCTACCCTGGCAACAGCTTTCATCATCGGGTCAGGACCACAGGCATAAATTATTGAGTATTCATTAATTTTTTCCGAGAACAATGAATGTTGTGTTACCATTCCTTTTTCACCAGCAGATCCATCATCGGTAGTTATAAAAACTTCGCCGAAGGGTTTATATTTTTCAGGCTCAACAATATCATTCGATGTTCGGCCGCCAATAAGTACATCAGGTTTGTATCCTTTTTCGTGGAGATGTTTTACCAGGAGCAACATAGGTGCAATGCCAACTCCGCCACCGATGAGCAAAGCTTTTTCCCCTTCAGGTAAACTAAAAGAATTTCCTAGTGGATAAACAAGATTCAGCATGTCCCCATCTTTAAGTTTTGAAAGGGCAACTGTTCCATCGCCTACAGTTTTTATAAGCAAAGAGAGCTCATTCTTCCCATAATCAACATCGTAAATTGAGAAAGGTCTTCGGAGATAGGTGGTAGTTGAATTACTTACCAAAACTTCGGCAAACTGTCCGGGGAGAATAGTTGGTAGATTTACCGGGCATTTCAGGTAAATGGCAAAGTAGTCCTGAGTAATATGGTGGTTTCGGGTGACCTCAAAGTCGTGGATAAATTTCTTCATCAGGGGCAATATTACAGGCGAAAATACTTAAAAAAAGTCCGTCATGAAAACGACGGACTTAATGTTTATTTTTCTTCAGCAACTTCGCCGGAGTCGCCCGGAGAAGCAGATTCGCCCTCCGTTTCTTCAACAGGCGCAGAAAAGTCAGTTATTCCGTTAGCAATCAATATGTTATACCATTGAACAAGCTTGCGAATATGTGAGGTGTAAACACGTTCGCGATCATAATCAGGAATAACAACTTCAAAGAATGCTTTTAATGTCTTATCATCAGCTTTTGTATCAGGTGCAGGCTGATCGCCATTTTTCTCCTGTATAAGTCTGAATACTTCCCGAAGAGGCATATCTTCAGTAGTAGTAAAAATACTTATTTCTCCCAGTGAGCTTATTTTATCACTTGCAAATGCCTGTAAGCGCTTGCCATCGGTTAGCGATTCAATAATAACACCGGTTTTTGTCTGAGCGATTGTTTTAAATAACCCGGGCTTTCCCGAAACGGATAAAATCTCTTTCAAATCCATAAAATGTTCTTAATTTTTGTGCAAAATTACTCAAAACAATCTGTTTTTACAACGTTTGGTTTCTGCACAAAATTTAAATCTTCTTAAATTTCGAAACGGCCAGTGTAATTCGATGGCGTGATTTTATTCAATTCAGCTTTTACTTTTACTGTTATATTTAATGTTTCAATAAATGCACTGATTGCCTTATGGTCGATATGTGCATTAGTACGAGTAAGTTCTTTCAGTGTTTCATAGGGTTTCGGGAATCCTTCACGTCGCAGAACGGTTTGAATAGCCTCAGCAACAACAGCCCAGTTATTTTCAAGGTCAGCCTGGATTTTTTCTTCGTTCAGGATCAGTTTATCAAGTCCTTTGATTAATGATTTAATTGCTATCAAGGTGTGAGAAATTGGAACTCCGATATTACGGCTTACAGTTGAATCAGTTAAATCACGCTGAAGCCTGGATACAGGAAGCTTGGCTGAAAGATGTTCAAACAGGGCGCTTGCAAATCCAAAATTACCTTCTGCATTCTCAAAATCAATTGGGTTAACTTTATGTGGCATGGCAGAAGAGCCAACTTCACCGGCTTTTATTTTTTGCTTGAAATACTCCATTGAAATATAGCTCCACATATCGCGGCTTAAATCAATAAGTATAGTATTGATTCGCTTCATATTATCGAAAAGCGCTGCCTGGTTATCATAATGTTCGATCTGGGTGGTGTATCGCAGTCGTTCGAGAGTGAGTTCATTTTTTACAAAATTGTCACCGAACTCGGTCCAGTTTATTTCAGGATATGCAACATAATGGGCGTTAAAGTTACCTGTGGCACCACCGAATTTGGCAGAAAAAGGAATAGTTTTTAGTAATTTCAGTTGTTGTTTTAGTCTTTCCGCAAAAACATAAATTTCCTTTCCTAAAATAGTCGGAGATGCCGGCTGACCGTGGGTACGAGCAAGCATTGGGACTTTTTTCCACTCTTTTGCCCGCTTGGTAAGTTTTTGAAGCAGGTCTTCATACATTGGCACAATTACCTCATCCATGGCAAGTTTAAGTGCATAAGGACCTGCTGTATTATTGATGTCCTGGGATGTGAGACCAAAATGTATGAACTCCTTATACTTTGATAGCCCCATTTTGTCGAACCGCTTTTTTAGATAATATTCAACCGCTTTAACATCATGATTGGTCGTCACCTCTATTTCTTTAACTTCCTGGGCATCAGTAAAAGTAAAATCACGACAGAGGGCTCTGAGTTCTGCAATGTTTTTGCGTTCAATATCCTTAAGTTGCGGTAGTGGAAGCTCGCACAATGCTATAAAATACTCAACCTCAACAAATACCCTGTAATTAATAAGTGCGGCTTCACTGAAATAGTACGAAAGACTTTCAACCTGTTTGCGGTAGCGCCCATCGACAGGCGAGATGGCATTAATCATTGTCAGTTCCATGGCAAATTGTATAAAGGTTCAGTGGTCAAAAGTATGAAAGCCTTTGAATGAATTGCAAGTTTTATGAAAAATTAATGTGATTTTTACGTTTATCACTTAAAGAAAAATCAAATTTGCGGAAATACGAATGAAGGGAGTTTGGTCTAATTGTTTGAATATAATTGCTTTAGGTTTTCAAATAGTTTATTTGTTCCAAGCTTTTCTTGCAGAATTATTTACCCAAAAAGTCGAAAAACGGATTATCAAATAGGCATTAAGCTGAAATACAATCTAAAATCCCAGTGAATCATTTACAATAAACACTGAAAATTCCATCATAGGTGGTTTGCGCCTTGTAGCGACATAAATATTACATCCGCGAGTGGGAAGGTTACAATTCATACAAACACCTTGTTTGGTGCAAGGATTTGGCCGGTTCAGGCGTTTAAAGTTAATAGGTGCAGCAATCGTTTTGATGCGCTGCCAGGCAGCTTCTTCGTCAGCAACCAGTTTGTTAACACCGGCAATCACAATTACCTGGCGCGGACCAAAAGCCATGGCGGCAACCCTGTTCCCATGTCCGTCGATATTAAATAATTCTCCTTGTAAGGAAATTGCATTGCTGCTACAGATAAAAACATCACAAATCTGCTGACGGCGCATCACATCCATCTTTTGTTCGTCGGTGAGACCAGCGGCATTGTGATCGAGAATGGTTGCTCCTTTCGCCAGAACTAACTGTTGAAGATTCAGTTGTTTTGCGGTTTGTGATCCACCGAATGCTACTTCCATCCCAGGTGAAATCAATTCTAAAACTGCCATGGCTGTTTCGCTACGTGATTCGAAAAAGGAGGCATCAAAACGGTTTCTCCGCAGGGCTTCAACGGTTTTATGGCCGAGAGTCTGGCCATGCCAGGTGTTCATTTCATTAACGAAGGTATCGGTGGGATTAGGCTGCGTACTCATCTGATCTGTATTTATGATTGGGCAAAGGTAGGATAACAGTTGAGATCTTAAGCAGGCAGCGGTAAAATTGAAGAAGTAATGAATTGGCAGGTTAAATAAAAGCCAGCTTTTGAAGCCGGCTTTTCCTGGGAAAATATGTTACCTGGTTTTAATAAACCGCACCGTACCTATAGCTTCATCACTCTTGACCTGTAAATTGTAAATCCCTGGAGCCATCTTATCAAGCAAAAATATATATCCCTTGTTTATTTCATCAGCATCAACAGTGATTTTTTTAACTACCTGGCCTGTTGCTGAAATAGCCGAAATGATTACATTTCCTTCCATTTTCAAAACCGGCTTAATATGTAGTATGTCAGTTGCAGGGTTTGGATAAACATCAATACTGGCAGAAACCTGATCCTTACTGAGTCCCAGAATATTATTTGTAACAATATTAGAGATAGAACTGCTATAAGCAGCGGCTTTTAAACCTTCAGGATTACAGTTATTGGGATTTATGACTTCGACCATGTAATACACAAAACCAGGCAGCGCATTGAGATCAGTGTACGACGTGAAATTACCCGAGACAGTGCCAATGAGTTGCATATTCCTCGTATTGCTTCCCCTGTAAATATTGTACGAACTCACCGGGAACCCGAAGTATGGGCTCCAGTTCAGATTCCATGTATTACCAACACCTTGGTTTATTGAGAGATGAATTGTCTGATGAAATGAACCCGCCCCATAAAGGATGCCTTTTGAATCTCTGAATGCAATTTTATACCGTGTAGCTTTTTCACGCGGATTCGAATTAATATCAATAAAAGTTGAGACTGAAGAGGATGACAGTTTTCCAACTTCCTGGTAAACATTGGTAATATTGCCTTCTTTCAGAATCACATACTCTGAAACCAGATTGTTCTGCACTTTGTTCCAGATAATAATATTCTTGCCCGCAACGGTATCGACGCTTACCATACATATATCAATTGCAGGAATTTCCAGGATGGAGAATACCGATTGGCTTGTATCAGCTATGAAAGGATTGTAATAGTCTGAAATTCTGATCAGGCATGATCCGGAAAGTTGAAGAGGTGTTTTCCAGCTATATGAGCTTTTGTTCTCAGTATAGCTTATCAAACCTTTGTTTGTCCAGTTTTGTCCGTTATCTGGTGAGAAATCGAATGACAAAAATGTGTTTTCAGGAATTGCTCCGGTGTATGAATAAGTAATGGAATACGTAGAGTCATTGTCCCACAACTCTCCTCCTGCGGGACTTAAAAGCGTCAGCACAGGAGTATTCACAATGAAGAAAACAGGGCTAAGTGAAAACACAGATGGATCAATATTGCTTACAATTTTAATAATGCAATTCTGGGATGGAGTTGAAGGTGCATTAAAAGTATAGTAGTTTTGAGCCTTTGGTAAATTTGATCCGACAGTAGTGAATGAGACCCCATTATCAATGGAAATCTGTACGTTAACCTGTGCTGAGTCAAACGAATCCCACATTACACCTATGGGCTGATTCGTATAGTACGACATACCGGCCATAGGTGTATAAACAGGAAATGGGGGAATTGTAATTTTAAAAGGTGCATTGCTGACATCAAATGAGGTTGGCCTATTAGGATCTGAAATTCTAATCAATGCATTCGCAGTTGATACAATTGGAGTAGATAATGTAATCGAACCTCCGGTTGGAGAACTGTTTCCATATCCTATATTTTGCCAGGTGGTGCCACCATCCGGTGAAAGTTCAATTGTTACATAGGATGAAATACCCGAACCACTCCATGAAATAGTATTATTGCCTTTAAAAACCCACTCCTCGCCACCATTCGGGCTTAAAACCGTAAATGCAGGTGGGGGTAAAATTGAAAAAACCTGGCTTTTACTAACAACAGACAAGTTGGTGACATCAGTAAGTTTTATCCTGCACTGGGTCGAGTTAATCACTGGTGCCGTGAATTTAAAAGATTCTCCATTCACATTAGTGGCAATCTGTGTCCAGGTAATCCCTCTGTCCGATGACAGATCGATATTGACCGGTTTCGAATTACTAAACCATTGAACATTCACTTGTGACCCGGAGTAAAATACCTGACCGGTATAAGGACCATATATATAATTATCAATAAGTCTAACAGAGAAAACATTGTCGCTTTCGTCCGTTATAGCTGAATTTGAAATGCTGCTGATCCGGATCTTTGCCATATCGTTTGACCAAAAATCAGGCACAAACTTCACTTCATTCAAACCGGTTGTACCTTTTACATTAAACATTTTAAACCAGTTGATACCATTATCGTACGTGTAAAAGATTGCAAAATCACCAGGTTGTCCCTGGTTCCTCCACTGAATAGTGGTTGAATCTCCGGAAATCCAAGTTTCGCCACCATTAGGCGAAATAACCTGTACCTGCGTAAAAGCTGAATTGTATGATAATAAACCTAGGCAGAGTAAAAATGCTATTTTGAGGCTTTTTGCTTTCATGTTAGTTAGTTTATGACTAAATAACATGATATCTTGAAATATGTTTAATGTAAGACCGAAAATATTAAACAGATTTAATCTTAATTATACATCGTCGTCAATCCCGTAAAGTCATTCCAGTGTGTTTTCCGGTAATACATTTCTATTTCGAAAAGTACATCGCGGATACGATCCATTTCATTGATGGAAGTTAACTGAAAATCAATAGTTGTATTTATACCTGAGATGAGCTCTGGAAACTGCTTTTTATAAAGTAATAAAAGTTCCGAAAGAGCCGTTTCACTTACTTTTTCATCAGGTTGCTGGCTTTCCTTCAGGAACTGCAGAATACGTAACCCATCAATTTTCTCATGACAGGCGCGTATAAAATGTGGCATTGACTTAAAATTCAGCCGCAAAGCCTTCCACGGAAGTTCGCCGAATCTTCTGGTCAGAAATTCGTCAAGAGGAGTTTCAATATCCTTTGTAAATAGCGGGCCTAAAAATTTGTATGTTTCGGCAATTTTATCAAAAAGCCGGTACTCATAAACAGGGTAACTGCTCCAGTCGCCTTCTATTCCTTTAATTAATGCCGGACCGGTACCAAAAAAAACCCTGTCGGACAACCGGGCTGCGGGAAATACAATTTCACCATTGAAATGCAGTAATCTTCCTGTTTTAACAATTTTCTGAAGAAAATAAAAATCTTCGCCACTCAGTTTGGCCGTCATTCCACCGACGGCGCGGTAAGCCCAAACCGGCAGGGCAATTGCTGAGCCAAGTGCTGAAAAGCAATACGGGCTTCGGATACGCCACATATTAATGGCAAAAGCCCGCATATAAATCTCGTATCGAAGCATGGCCCGATCCAGTTCGCTGTTGAATGTAAGTTTGTGATAGTAAGGAATGGAAATAGCCGAAGCAGCCGGGTTAAGTCGCAGGTTTTCGGCAACCGAAGCAAAATACTCCTTGTTAAAAACAGTATCTGCATCCATGCTGATGATAATCTCATTTTCTTTTGCAATCTTCGAAATATGATCCATCAGGAGTTTTCGGGCAGCGCCGATTCCTTGTCCTTTTGGCGGCCAGCCTTTCCCGGGAGATGATCTGTCGATGATTTCAATTCTTTTATCTACAAGCGATTGGAGATAACCTATGGCTAACTGGTTTTCTTCACAAACATTCAGGTGTGCAGGATCATGCCACCAGCTATCCGGTTGATTAACACAAACAACCAGGCGAAAATGCTGAACCGTCTGTTCCAGGACAGCATTTATCAGCAACGGCAGGCGTTCCATTTCATTCATCACCGGAAGTGCAATATAAATAAGCGAAGGGGTCAAAATTATTGGTATTATATGAAAGAAAAATATCTTTGGAAAAACATTCCAGTAAAGATTCCCAAAAGTAGTAGTTTTGTGTGAACAATAAATCCATTTATGGAAAGTAATGAAGTACTCGACAGGCTTCCGCGCCATCTGCTTAACCTGATCATCGACCAGCCTTATAATAAATATACGGCACAGGATCAGGCAGTCTGGCGTTATATAATGAGGCAAAATGTGAAGTATCTTCCTGCTGTAGCACATCAGTCGTATCTTGAGGGATTAAAGAGAACCGGAATCAGTGCCGAAAGTATACCGCAGATGTATGGTATGAACCGCATTTTAAAGGAAATCGGCTGGGCAGCGGTTGCTGTGGATGGATTTATACCGCCTGCTGCTTTTATGGAATTCCAGGCATATAATGTGCTGGTTATTGCTGCCGACATCCGACCCATCGACCAGGTTTTGTACACGCCAGCTCCTGATATTATTCATGAAGCGGCCGGGCACGCCCCTATAATTGCTGATGAAGAATACTCTGCCTATCTCCGGGATTTCGGAAGGGCAGGAACAAAGGCATTTTCGTCAGTGTATGATAAGAAAATGTATAAAGCTATCAGGCATCTGTCCATTTTAAAATCTGATCCATTCACCTCATTTCAAGATATTGAAAAAGCAGAAGCTGAGCTCGATCATCTTACGAAATTGCAGAACGAACCTTCCGAAATGGCATTGCTTCGTAACCTGCATTGGTGGACAGTTGAATACGGGCTCATAGGAACAGTTGAAAATCCAAGGATTTATGGTGCCGGCTTGCTTTCTTCTATTGGTGAAAGTCATAACTGTTTGAAATCCAAGGTTAGAAAGCTTCCTTATTCGTTAGATGCACAGAACTTTTCTTTTGATATTACAACGCAGCAACCACAACTCTTTGTAACTCCAGATTTTAAACATCTGAACACAGTACTTGGGCAATACCTTAAAACAATGGCTGTCAGAACCGGTGGTATTGAAAGTTTGAATAAAGCATTGAACTCAGCATCCACTTGCACGGTGGTATATAGTTCAGGTATTCAGGTTTCAGGGAAACTGGTTAAAATATATGAGGATAATGCCGAACCAGTTTACCTGGCATTTGAGGGACCTTCGATGCTTTCGTTTGAGGATCAGCAAATTGAAGGGCAAGGAATACATTACCATAAAGAAGGATTTGGCTCGCCTGTTGGAAGAATAAAAGGGATAAGCGGGAATATAGCGACCATGAGCGAAGGAGAACTTTCGTCAAATGGAATTGTAACCGGCAGCGAACTTATGCTGGAATTCAATAGCGGAGTTCAGGTGAAAGGAAGACTGGAAAAAATAACCCGGCTACAAGGTTTCAACTTGATATTTACCTTCCATAACTGCACCGTAAGTTATAAGGATTTACACCTTTTTAAACCTGAATGGGGTGTTTACGGTATGGCAGTTGGTGAGAATATTATTTCTGCATTCGCCGGCCCTGCTGATCCGAATGGTTTTGAATTGAAATATCCTGCACCTGAAGAAAAGACACATCATATTCAATTTACTGATGAAATGCTTCGTCTTCATAAATTATACAGCGAAGTCAGGGATTTGCGTGAAAAAGGCGGGAATATTGAGACCCTTGATAATATCATTCATAACCTGAAACATAAATATCCGAATGAGTGGCTATTGCCACTTGAAATAGTGGAGTTGCTAAAAAGTCGTAATGATAGTATTGTTTTAAGAGAGGAAATAATTAGTCATCTGAAAGCCTTGTCAAACAAAGATGAAGAGATGCTGAACCTGATTGAAAATGGATTGTCTCTTTTTACAAATCCCTGACAAACAAGCTGTTTGTTGCCAGTAGTAACAATAATGCTTCTTTTGTATCATTATCAATTATCATTGCATGGGCAAGTTTGTGTGCTTCTTCTTTTATCTTATCGGTATTTCCACTGTGTTTTGTTTGTATTGACCTGAACTCTTGCGATGATATGAATTTTTCTATTTCAGGGGCTGTAGGTGCAGATTGAAGGCTACCTAACCTACCTAAGTCATTACCTGTCAGAATGTGACTCATACGGATTGATTCAGGGAGTGAGTCAACACCTATTGCAGTTTTGCTTGCAGGTTTTTCGAGTGTGAAAAGTGCACGGCCTGATGCTCTCACATAATAATCGGCACCCATTCGTCCAACCAGGTCGAGTTTACGGGTATCAATCATGCCTGTTTTATCAAGGACTTTGTCATTTGCATGGATCAATAAAACCTCGCATATAATCAGGTTAGCCGAACCGGGCCCATCGCCGGTTTCTATTACCTGCCTAACTTTACATTCAATCTGAACCGGTGACTCTTTTACTCTGAACGGCTTAACTTTTTCGGAAGGGATTGGGGTGAAGCCTGATTTGATAAATTCGTTTACTCCGCGTGGAAATTCGGTGCTGGCAAGGTTCATCTGCTCAACCATGGAATAAGTAACCATATTGATTACCACTTCCGGAACTTCTTTCACATTCAGGTAGGTATCCTTTAATTCGTTGGTTCGGCCACTACGCGAAGGTGAAAATATTAAAGTACTCGGATTTACGCCAAAAGCATTAAAGCAACTGAACGGAGAAAGGTTTGCATTTCCCAGGCTATCAATTGTACTGGCAAACGCAATCGGGCGAGGCGCTACAGCACTCAGGATTATCCGGTGTAAATGGTGAGATGGGATAGTATTGGGATCTATTATTGACATGGGTATTTAGTTAATGGTTAATGGGAAATAGAAAATGGTAAAGGGAAAATGGAATCAGGGACACTATTAACTATTTTCCATTTTTCTATTAACTGTCACTTTGTAGGTAGAATCTTTACAGCAGCTTCTCCAAAACCTACCCTTATCCCGTCTTTTTCGCCAAAACCTTTGATTATCACGGTATCATTATCGTTGATAAACTTGCGTTCGCTGCCATCAGGCATTGCAAAAGGTTTTGTTCCTTTCCATGTTATTTCAAGCATGCTGCCATAACTTCCTGAATCAGGTCCACTGATGGTTCCGCTTCCGCATAGATCACCAACACGCATGTTGCAGCCATTAATGGTATGATGTGCAAGTTGCTGGTTCATGTCCCAGTACATGTATTTAAAATTCGATTTGCACACACTTGCTTCCCGGCTCTTTTCGGGTTTGATTAGTACTTCGAGGTTAATGTCGAAATTGTTGTCACCCTCAGATTGCAGATAAGGCAAAACTGCAGGCTGTTGTTCTGGCCCGCTGCATCTGAATGGTTCCAAAGCATCCAGGGTTACGATCCAGGGCGAAATAACCGAAGCGAAATTTTTTGAAAGAAAGGGTCCGAGAGGCACATATTCCCAGCTTTGAATATCGCGGGCCGAAAGGTCATTAAAAAGCACCATCCCGAAAATATAATCTTCAGCATCGGCAGTTGAGATACTTTCTCCAAGCGGATTTTCTTTCCCAATAACGAAAGCTGTTTCCAGCTCAAAATCCAGCTGCATAGTCGGACTGAAAACTGGCAGGTCTGCATTTGGTGGTTTAACCTGGCCTTTGGGCCTGTGAACTTCGGCTCCTGATACTAAAATACTCGAAGCCCTTCCATGATAACCTACAGGAATATGCCGCCAGTTGGGCAACAAGGCATTTGCCGGATCGCGGAACATGCTGCCGACATTGGTGGCATGTTCGATGCTTGAATAAAAATCAGTGTAATCTCCAACCTGCAAAGGCATCAGCATCCGTATGTCAGATGCATTGTGTAAAGCCATCTCTTTAATTAATGACATCTCCGTTTCACTGCAAAAATCTGTTGTAAAACATTCCTGAATCAGGGTCCGGGTTTTACAGCTTGCCTTTTTTCCTTTTGCTATAAAATCGTTAAGAACTGGTTTTTCGAAATCTGAGACTTTATAACCAAGGTGATCGAAATAGCCCAGTCTGGCCATTGCGGAAAGATCAATCACAGTATCGCCAATACGTGTGCAAATGCATTTCCCGCTTCCCGGGATCATTCCAATTCCGAAAGGGATATTATCCAATGAAAAGTCACTATCTGCTTTAATCTCAATCCACGATTTCATTATGTCAGGGTAATTATTGATTCAATTTTCATATGAGTTTTTTGTGCCGGGTTCCGAGTACTGGGTTCATGGTTTCTGTTCAGTCTCTCCATCGCTCCATCTCTCTGTCTCCCCATCTCCCCACTCTCTATCTCTATCTCTATCTCTATCTCTCCATCTCTCCATCTCAACTTGTCCTACCTTGTAACTATACTTCTCGTAACCTACAAAGTCCCACGAAGAGCCTGTTCCCGTTCAATGCTTTCGAATAAAGCTTTGAAATTACCTTTACCAAACGATTTGGCTCCTTTACGCTGTATGATTTCATAAAATACAGTTGGACGGTCTTCGACGGGTTTTGTAAACAATTGCAACAGGTAGCCTTCATCATCGCGATCGATCAGCACTCCTAATTTCTGCAATGTTTTTAAATCCTCATCAATTAATCCAACACGCTCGGAAACTGTTTCGTAATAGGTATCAGGTACTGTTAGAAACTCGACTCCCCGTTTGCGAAGTTCGCCAACAGTGAGCATAATATTATCGGTAGCCATTGCCACATGCTGAATGCCTGATCCGCGGTAATAATCTATATATTCTTCGATCTGCGATTTCTTCTTTCCCTTGGCAGGTTCGTTTATTGGGAATTTGATATAACCGTTGTTATTCGACATTACTTTGCTCATAAGAGCAGTATATTCAGTTGAGATATCATTATCATCAAATGAAATTAATTGATTGAAGCCCATGACATTGGCATAAAAATCAGTCCAGGTATTCATTTGACCCCAGTCGACATTACCTACCATATGATCCACATATTTCAATCCAACATCCGATGGCTGGTATTCCGGGGCCCATTTCACGAAGCCAGGCAGAAAAACACCGTTGTAATCTTTTCGTTCGACAAAAATGTGTACAGTTTCGCCGTATGTATGGATCCCTGATAAAACTACTTCGCCATCATCATCCCTATATATA
Source organism: uncultured Bacteroidales bacterium (assembly GCA_963802185.1). Lineage (GTDB taxonomy): Bacteria > Bacteroidota > Bacteroidia > Bacteroidales > UBA4417 > UBA4417. Next base: position 783,319 of record CAWDHU010000022.1, on the reverse strand, counting down.
CTTGGATGTTGATATGGTTCTGCTCCTCGTTTTGTTGTTTCCTCAAATGCTTTGCGGGCATCGTCAACCCACAATGCAACTACTTTTACGCCATCACCATGATGCTTTACATGTTCTCCAATAGCGGAACCAGGTACCAGGGCGGTTGTAAGAACGAAGCGGATTTTTCCTTGCTGCAATACGTAAGATGTGTGATCGGTTAGCCCTGTTTCAAGACCTGCATATGCTAAAGGTTGAAATCCAAAGGCAGTTTGATAATAATGTGCAGCCTGTTTAGCATTTCCAACGTAAAATTCAACATAATCTGTTCCGTTGATCGGGAGAAAGTCTTTATTGTCCATTTTCTTTAAAAGTTAAACTATAGTTAAGTCTGGGTTTTGGTGTCTATGTATTTGTTTCAGGTTTCAAGTTTACCTTCGCTGAACTCGTTTCACCAGGTTCAGTGTTTCATTCCCATCTGATGTAATATTTCTGAAACATGAAACCCTTAAAACCTTTCGTTTATTCCAGCCACGATTTATAATAGTCTTTTTCTTCAATCTCAAGTGCCTGCCTGGTGATTTTCAACGGTTTGAAAGTATCAACCATAACTGCTAATTCATTGGTTTCTTTAAGGCCGATGCTTTTTTCGACAGCACCCGGATGTGGCCCATGAACGAGCCCGATTGGGTGTAAAGTAATCTGACCACGTTCGACATGCTTACGGCTCATAAATTCTCCGTCGACATAATAGAGAACTTCGTCTGAATCAACATTGCTGTGATTGTATGGTGCCGGTATCGAATCCGGATGGTAATCGTAAAGCCTGGGAACAAAAGCACACATGACAAAATTATTGGCTTCGAGGGTTTGATGAACCGGAGGGGGCTGATGCAGCCTGCCGGTAATAGGCTCAAAATCGTGAATTGAGAACGACCACGGGTAATGACAGCCGTCCCAGCCAACTACATCAAAAGGGTGCGTGGCAAAGTGATAGGGAAAAATCATGTCATTCTTTTTGATCAGAACTTTGAAATCGCCTTTTTCATCATGAGTAACCAGGTTGAGAGGTGTGTGTATATCGCGTTCGCATAGCGGTGAATGTTCGAGTAACTGGCCAAAATGATTTACATACCTTTTTGGAAATCTGAAAGGAGTGAAGGATTCAACAATAAATAATCGATTGTTTTCAGTTTCAAATTCGATCTGGTACGTTACTCCACGGGGAATTAAAATATGATCACCATAGCTAAACGGAATATCGCCATACATAGTGTGTAGTATGCCTTTGCCTTCGTGGATAAAAAGAAGCTCATCCGCCGTTGCATTGCGATAAAAATAATCGGTCATCGATTGCCGTGGTGCCGCCAGTGAAATATATAAATCACTGTTTACCAGAACCGTAACACGGCTTTTGAGAAAATCATTTTCAGGTTTAACTGAAAATCCCTGAAGGCTACGGTGTTGCGTATTATTCACAATGGCTATTTCGGGAGCAATACTGTATGGTTCATCAATGGATTTAACCATTGTAGGCGGATAAACATGGTAGGTAATCGAATATGCATCCGAGAAACCTTCGGTGCTTACCAGTTGTTCGGAGAAAAGACCACCACCTGGTTTTCGGAATTGAGTATGACGTTTATGAGGGATTTTCCCCTGTGTAAAATAATAAGGCATGATAACTTCGGTTGAAGTATAAATAAAAAGTATGATGGAAATATTCCAAAGATAATAAAACGAAGGATATTGACGGTTTGTTCAGAAAGAATAATTATTTGTTTTGATTTATTCAGAGAAATTTGTACTAGAGGTATTTTTAAATTCTGGCACACTTTTAGTATTATTAATTTAATAGTTGAAGAATTATTCGGAATCTTTTATTAAATGTATTTGTTCTTTCAAAAAAGTAGAAAGTTACTTTTTTCATCATTGTTGATAAATATTTAAATGCAGAGTAAAATGAATTTCATTAATCAAGTATAATCCATTAAAATTCAAAGTTATGCTCGCAACACTCAAATTTCCGGTTTTAGGATTTACAGCAATTCGACTGATTATCAAACGAGATTACAAATGGCTGGCCGAACTGATTGGCGCAGAATTAGAAATAGAGGTTTCTGAAGATGATTTTGTACTAAACTAATTTTTAAGTAATTCAATATCAGCATTTTAAGTGGCTTATAATTTTTATGGTAACACTTTCGAAGGTTGTCATAAATTGGTTTTGCATATTAAAATCTTTTTTTATCAATTGCAATTTTCTGTAATGTGATTATTCTGATATTGATTTTATTTATTTTCCCGATTTTAAAAAAAAATTCCTGTTTTGAAACTAAAAAGGCTGGATTATGTTTTTTTTATTTTTTTTAGTGAAAACTTTTTACAATTTATCAACAGTATTTGCATTAATTATTTAACAACATAATTTAATTTCAATAAAGAATTTATATAATGTGATCTTAATTTTCGATACTCAAAATTCTTTATTCGTTAGTTAAGGGAAATAATTTTTCAATCTTCTTTTCCCTATAAATAAAAATTTCTTTCACTTTGTTTTTTACAAAAAACAGGTTAGCCCATTTGCCTATAAAACCAAATGGTACTGCGTAATATAAAATATCGTGCATCTCAATACCGCCATCCACTTCTTTAAAATGATGTTCGTGATGCCAAGTTCTATATGGACCTTGTCGTTGCTCATCAATAAAGAATTTCCTGTTGTTGATCTGGGTGATTTCTGTAACCCAATTTAATTTAATTCCGAAAGCAGGACTTACTTTATACGTAATAAACATACCGGGATACATCTCTTTTTGCTCAGGCGATGTTATGATGAACCCCATTTCGGGTGGAGTTATCTTTGAAAGGTTAGAAGGTGATGAGAAGAAATCCCAAACCACGTCGAGGCTGGCAGGTACAAACTGAAAGTATTCAAATCGTTGCATTGTTTAATCTTTTTAATTTAAAGTTAAACAAATAAAATGAGTAATGGTTCAAATACTAATTGAAGATTTATAGATGCTACGGGTAATAGAAGTTTTACAGAAATATATTTTTAAAAGAAGTTATTTCTTGCCTCGGCTTTCAACAGGTCGAGTGCTCCTTTTACAGCTGATTGTTCCGAATCGATATCATTAATAAGGATCAGGCTGGCGAGGTCTGTAGCAGTTGCTTCAGGAGTTAATTTCATTGCAGCATTATTAATTCGCTTGATGGTTTCCTCACGGGCATTGCGCACCATTTCCCAGGCTTTGGTTGAAATATACAATTGTTGTGAAAGGTTATGCTCAAATTCTGAACGTATATTCTGAATAAGTGCTGATTGCAATTGTGAGGCATTCATTCCTGGCAAATTTGAACGGACAAGTAATCCTGCAGGTTCAATACGTTCGAGTAATAAAACGAGTCTTTCGTAAGCCTGCATGCGTATAGGCAGACTAATTTTCTGAACATCGAGGCGCATCTGCATCTGAACCTTTTCAGCTTCCTTTTCCAGGAACATTTTTAAAAGGTAATAGGCAGTGGCAAACACTACCAATGATGGAACGGTGTATTTTATTAATTCATATAATGCCTGCATGGTTCAATAATTTTGTGGCAAATTACGGAAATTTCGGTATTGAATTGATATTTCATGACATGAATCAGGAAAACTATTTGAAAAATCAAATAAACTAATTCTTTGTTATTCTTTTCCCGTTATAATATAAGCTGATAATCAAACTTTGTTTAAATGTTTGATTTATCTAAAATATTCGATGTAATACGTTGTAAAATAGTAAGATGTCTATCATTAATGTTAATTAATTAACAATCGATGCTCCAAAAACATCAAATAGTAAATAAATTTTCTACTTTTGCCCCTTCTTTTGATTAATACAATTATCAATGAACTACTTGTCTGACAGGATTAACCTGCTTGCCGAATCGGAAACACTGGCAATGACCCGTCGTAGCCGGGAACTGCGCGCACAAGGTTTTGATGTTATTAACCTGAGCATTGGCGAACCCGATTTTGATACTCCCGATCATGTTAAAGAAGCTGCGAAAGAAGCAATAGATCAGAATTATTCGCATTATGCTCCTGTTCCTGGTTATCCTGAACTTAGGCAAGCCATTGCCCATAAACTTAAACGAGACAATGGGCTCGACTATACATCTGAACAGATTGTAGTTTCCACAGGAGCCAAACAGTCACTTGCAAATGCTATACTTTGCCTTTTAAACCCAGGTGATGAAATAATAATTCCGGCACCCTATTTTGTGTCTTATCAACAATTGATTAAACTGGCCGGTGCTAAAGGCATTTTCATTGAAGGAAGCATACATTCTGATTTTAAGGTTACACCTGAACAAATTGAAGCTGCTATAACACCTGAAACAAAAGCTTTTCTTTTCAGCAGCCCGTGCAATCCATCAGGATCAGTTTACACGTTCGACGAACTTAAAGCATTTGCCGATGTTTTTGCGCTTCATCCTCATATTTTCATAATTTCCGACGAAATTTATGAATACATTAATTTTACAGGAAAGCATTATAGTATTGCTTCGTTCGAAAATATTCGCGATAGGGTAATAATTATAAACGGACTGTCAAAAGGTTTTGCCATGACAGGCTGGCGTCTGGGTTATATGGCTGCAAACAAGGAAATTGCAAAAGCATGTGATAAACTTCAGGGCCAGATTACTTCAGCAACTTGTTCTATTACTCAACGGGCAGCTATTGCTGCCATGAATACTAATCCAGCTGATAGCCCCGAAATAAAAATGATGGTTGAAGCGTTTAAATATCGCCGAAACCTGGCCATAAGTTTACTACACGAAACACCTGGTATTAAAATTAATGTTCCTGATGGGGCGTTTTATCTTTTCCCGGATGTTACTTCATATTTTGGTAAATCAGTAGGTGACAGAGTAATTCTTTCCGGATCTGATTTATGCGATTATCTACTTGATACAGCATTAGTTGCAGTAGTCCCGGGAGCTGCATTCGGATCACCGGATTGTATCCGGATATCCTATGCCACATCCGAAGATAATTTGCGCGAAGCTATTAAACGCATTAACCTGGCTCTGTCGAAACTGAAATAAGATCCTGGTTTTACTTTTCACTTTATATACTAATACCTGATAAATTATGATCGCTTCAGAAGAAGAAATTTCTCATCTGTTTGGCAAATTTCAAACAAGCAGGGTGTTAGTGATCGGTGATGTAATGGTCGATTCCTATTTAATTGGTAAGGTTGACCGTATTTCGCCAGAGGCTCCGGTGCCTGTTGTTGCATTGAAACAAAGGGATAATATGCTTGGTGGAGCTGCTAATGTTGCACTTAACATAAGATCGTTAGGAGCTGAAGCAATATTGTGTTCAGTAATTGGAAATGATAAGCAAGGCGAAATACTCCTTAACCTGATGAAAAAAGAAGGGTTGAAAACCGATGGAATCATCACCAGTAGGGAAAGAATTACTACTACAAAATTCAGGATTATCAGCAACCGCATGCAGATGCTTCGTGTTGACGAAGAAATAGATACGGACCTGAATGATAAAGACACTGCTGATCTTCTTAACAGTATTTATAATCTAATCGCAGAACAAAAACCGGATGTGATAATTCTACAGGATTATGACAAAGGAGTTTTAACCCCCGGAGTGATTGAAAAGGTAGCAGATATTGCAGCAAGAAATGGTATACCTGTAGCAGTTGATCCCAAGAAAAAAAACTTTACAACCTATAAAAGGATTACACTTTTTAAACCAAATCTGAAAGAAATCAATGAAGGATTAAAAACAGATATCGATCCTTTGTCAATTGAGAGCCTGAAAAATGCTGCTGAGATATTGCATAATAATCAGGATATTGCGATTGTAATGATTACTTTGTCCGAACATGGCATTTTTATCAGTTCCAGAAATGAAAATGAGATTATTTCTAAAATTATGCCGGCAGCTATGCGTAGTATTGCCGATGTTTCAGGTGCAGGCGATACTGTAATCAGTGTTGCCGCTTTATGCCTGGCAGCGAAAACTGATCATTTTCTTATGGCATCATTATCAAACCTTGCTGGTGGACTGGTTTGTGAAAATGCGGGTGTAGTGCCTGTTGACAAATACATGCTAATGGCAGAGGCATCTACTGAGTTGTAGCCGTTTGTTTCTGGTAAATAGAAATATAGAAAATAGAAAATAGAAAATAGAAAATAGAAAATAGTGCCGACACCCTGACCCAAAAATGAGAAACAAGGAACCAGCATCTAGAAACTAGTAACCAGACACAAGTAACCAGTAACCAGCAACCAATTGCTTCTCATTAATAAAAATATCCATACTAAAACATGTCCAAACCTCCCATCACTCAAACTCCCGGCCGTAAGCAGCAGGTTAGGGTCATGTTCAATAACATTGCTGGACGTTACGATTTATTGAATCATTTGTTATCGATGGGTATTGACAAGGGATGGAGAAAAAAACTTGTCAAACTAATGGCCCAGGATAATCCGGACAGGATTCTTGATATGGCTACAGGAACTGCTGACCTGGCTATTGCGGCTTCAAAATTAAATCCAGTAAATATTACCGGTACTGACATAGCAGAGGAAATGCTGGCAATCGGGCAGGAAAAAGTAGATAAACTTGGCCTGCATTCAATGATTACTTTGTTGAAAGCAGATTCCGAGAATCTCCCCTTCAGAGATGCTGAATTTGATGCCGCTATGGTTGCATTTGGGGTACGCAACTACGAAAATCTGCCAAAAGGATTAAGCGAAATGTGCAGGGTTTTAAAACCGGGTTCGCGTGCATTTATTCTTGAATTTTCGAAACCACAGCGTTTTCCTGTCAAGCAATTATTTGGCTTTTATTCCCGTTTTATTCTTCCTTTCATCGGTCGTTTGGTTTCAAAAGATTCCACAGCATACACATATTTGCCCGAATCGGTAGCTGCATTCCCGCAGGATGATCAGTTTATAAAAATTATGCTGGAATCAGGATTCAGCCAGGCTGAATTTATCAGCCTGAGTTTTGGGATTACAAATCTGTATATTGGTAAAAAATAGAACTAATCGTTGCAAAATTCCATATATTTTGCCTGGTAAAGCTGATTTGCATACTAAACATTAACTTGTTCCGTTTTTGTACTACCACTTTAAAATGTTCATGCTCCGTACTCCACAAACGTTTCCCTTTCTTATATTACTTTGCCTGGCAGGCAATGTTTTTTCACAATCCAGGCAGGTTCCCAACAAGCCTGAATATGATAATGCACCATATCATTTTGGTTTCCTGTTAGGTATAAATCAAATGTTTTTTACAGTTAAAACTGCACCGGGTTACCAATATAAATTTTATTACAACAATGATATGGAACAACAAATTCCGGATCAGAACAGCGACTCAGCTAATGTTTTTAGTGTTGATGCATCACCTACATTTGGTTTTGTAATAGGGATTGTAGGCAACCTGCGTTTGGGAGAATATTTCGATATGCGATTTACTCCTTCGCTTACTTTTGGAGAGAGGAACCTGGATTATACTTTGAAAAATTATTATAAGAAGACAGCGCCTGAGTTGCTTTATGTGACTAAGAATATCCAATCCACATTTGTTGAATTTCCTCTGTGGTTCCGTTACAAAGGGAAAAGGATTCATAACGTGAGGCCATATATTATGGCAGGTGCTAAATATTCGATGGACCTGGCATCCAATGCCAAGAAAAAAGCTGATAACTCTTCTGCGTATGTGTTTATCAACAAAAAAGATATTTATGCACTCGGTGGGTTCGGTTTTGATTTCTATACAGCTTATTTCAAGTTTGGTACTGAAGTTTCCATGTCATACGGATTATTTGATATTCTGAAGCATGATAACACCATTTACACTGGTCCCATTGAAAAGATGAGTTCCAAAATGTTCCAGATATCATTTACTTTCGAGTAATTAATTATTCGATCCGCATAAACATCCTTCCCACAAAACTGTTCGTTACATCAATGCGAGGTTTTAAATAACTTTGGCAGAAATAATTTCTGTAAAATAACCTTCAAATTTTTCCATGCGCAAAGAAATTGAAATCGCCATGACCCCGAAACAGGCAGCCGATCCTTCGGGGTGGAAGATCGCCTTTGCTCATGTGCTTCATATTCAGCCCGGCCGGATAAAATACCTGAACCCCATTCAACGTTCATATGACGCTCGTTCAACAAAGGTTAAAGTCCGGTTAAAAGCTGAACTGTTTATCGATGAACAGCCGACTGAAATTCGCAAATTCATACGCAAGACGTACAGTGATGTAAGCCATAAAATACCTGTCATCATTGTTGGTGCTGGTCCTGCCGGACTTTTTGCTGCGCTTACATTGATTGAAAACGGTATGAAACCGATTGTAATCGAACGCGGAAAGGATGTGAAAGCACGTAAATTCGATATTGCACAGATTAACCGCGAACATATTGTTAATCCTGATTCAAATTACTGTTTCGGTGAAGGCGGAGCGGGAACCTACAGCGACGGAAAACTTTATACCCGATCCACAAAACGTGGAAATGTAAGCGAAATTCTGGCCACACTGGTATCACATGGAGCAACCGAAGACATTTTAATCGACAGCCATGCACATATTGGTACCGATAAACTTCCGGCTATTGTTGCTGCTATGCGTCAGACAATTATTGACGCAGGTGGTGAAATTTACTTTAACAGGCGGATTTCAGATATTATTATTCAGAATGGTAAAGTAAAAGGCGTAGAAGATAAGAATGGTGATAGGTTTGAAGCTCATGCTGTAATACTTGCAACCGGTCATTCAGCGAGGGATATTTACGAACTTTTACATCGAAAGGGCCTTGCATTGGAGGCTAAGAGTTTTGCGCTTGGCGTTCGTGCCGAGCATCCGCAGGCACTTATCGACGGTATTCAGTATCATGAGACTCCTCGCGATCCGTTTTTACCGGCAGCTGCTTACAGCCTTGTTAAGCAAGTGGAAGGACGTGGCGTATTTTCATTTTGTATGTGTCCCGGTGGTATCATTGTGCCATCGGCAACCGAAACAGGGCAGGTTGTAGTTAACGGTATGTCGAACAGTCGCCGCAATTCCCCTTATGCCAATTCAGGGATTGTGGTTCAGGTTGACCCTTCTGATATTGCTTATCTTTCGGAGTACGGACCTTTTGCCGGTCTCGAATTGCAGCGCAGGGTTGAAGATGCCTGTTGGCGGGCAGCAGGTATGACTCAATCAGCTCCTGCTCAGCGAATAACTGATTTTACCAAGGGCGTTATTTCCACCTCTTTGCCTGACTGTTCCTATAACCCGGGCATTGTTTCAGCTCCGCTCCACGAAATCCTGCCACCATTTGTTGCCGGCAGATTGCAGGAAGCCTTTCTGCAATTCGATAAAATGATGAAAGGGTATCATACTTCGGAAGCTGTTATCCTTGGGACTGAATCACGCACTTCATCACCCATCCGAATACCAAGAAATCCTGAAACACTTGAGCATATTAACCTGGCTGGTTTGTTTCCATGCGGCGAAGGTGCAGGATACTCAGGAGGTATTGTTTCTTCAGCGATGGATGGGGTTAGCTGTGCACAAGCTGTGGTGAAAAAATATAAGAAATAAGTTGTTTTACTTCTGAAAATTGGTGTACATTTATATCCTCAACAATTGCCACGCCAATGATGGATATTTTACCTAGTGACGAACTTTTACCAGGGCTCAGAAAGAAAGCAGCATTCAAACAGGAGGTTTATCTTAATACCTTCGACACTTTCAGGCTTTTTAAATCGGTATTAGCTGAAATGGCTGAAGAATACAGGCTGATGTATAAAAATGATCCGGTGCAGATTCCTTTTGAATACCGTGATAAGGGTGAATTTGAGGCCGAGCTCAAATTTGGAGGCGATATACTGATTTTTACAATGCATACTAATGTATTCGAGTTTTCACGCGATCACGAAGTAATGAAAACTACCTATATTTATGAAAATAAGATTCGTTCATACTGTGGTGTGATTATGATTTTTAACTTTCTGGCTGACTCTTTTAAGTACAGCCGGGTGAACGACCTGGGATATATGATTGGTCGTATATTTGTTAATAACGAGAAACATTATTTTGTCGAAGGAAAACGGGAAGTCGGGCAATTGTACAATAATTTTCAATCGTCCATAATTACCCGTGAATCCGTGAGGCTTATTGTTGATTCGGCTATCAGGTATACATGTAATTTCGACTTGCTCACTCCACCATATGATTCTATGAAAATGATTACGGTAGCAGATATACAGAGTACGCTGGATAATATGAAAATAACTACCGGCAAAAGGCTTGGTTTTCGCTTCCAGGGAGATCATGATGAGATTGGCTGATAACAATATAAATAAGTAATGTTTCAATAAACGATCCAAAATAAATCCCAAAATCCAAATCCCAAGTTCAGAAAAAGTAAAGCGTCTTATTTAAAGTTTTGGGTCTTGACATTTGGAATTTTGAACTTGGGTCTTTTACCATATATTTTAAATAAAGGGGAAAGAAATCCCACACAATAGAACAACAAAAGAACTGCCGACTATATGGCTAACAGCAAACACAATGATGCTATAACAATTCGTGAAATCGAATTCACTATCCTGATAAAGGATAAGGATAAAGGATTTCATGAATTGGGCGATATACTGCGTTCGGAGTTAACCCGTTTTGAAGACAGACGTAAAGACGATAACGTTGGCGAGAATCCGATTCACGATTTTTTGAAGACTAATATCGACCGCAGTATTGTTATTCGCGAAAGCACCAAAGTGTATTTTCTGAATTACCGGGAACACGGTTCTTTTTCCATTCAATTCACCTTGCTTATTCTTACACGTTATATCAATTATGGTTCTACAAGGCAGGCGCTCGACTACCTGATTAAAGATACTATTGGTAATTACTTTGAAGAATTGCTTGAGCGGCATCTGCCGGTAAATGTTTCGGTACACTCTGTGGATAAAGAATTGTACGAAATTCCTGGTGATCAGGATATGAATTTTTCAAGGCGCAGGCCAACTCGCGATATACTGCCGGTTATACTGGCTACAGTGGCTATTTTGTTTTCGATTTTCATTGGCCTTACCTGGTTTTTTCAGAACACTGATTCAAAAGCAAGTTTAAAATCATCCGAAAATTACCAGGATAAATACCTCGAGCTGCTGATTGACAAACAAATTAATGAAGCTATTGAAAAAGGGAAGATAAATAGATTAGATGCTGAAAAACTGAAGGCAGCTTCAGATTCAATTCAGGATGTTAGATTTGAGGAGAAGAGGTAGAGAGATATGAATTATGGGTTATAAGGTATAAAGTGTATGGCGTTTAATATAAGTTTTTAGAATTCAAGACTATACGTAAGTTGTTTCAATTCGATTTCAGCTACTTTTGCTGAGTAAAGTAAATTAACCAGAAGATAAGCCGCATTTTCAAAACTGGTCTGTGCAGCTCTGACATCAAGAATTGTTGCCTGGCTTACATGAAATTGTTGCATCACAACATCGACAAGTTGCTTTGTCATTTCGAAGTTTTTTCGCTGTGATTCTATTTGTTGCAAGGTAGTTGAATAGGTTCTGTAAGTTTTGATTGCTTGTGTTACAAGTGAATTCTGCAAACTTTCCATTTCCAGTTTTGAATTAATGACGTTGATTTTGGCGACATCCTTTTGTGTTTTGTAAATATTCCCATTGAAAATAGGTATTTGCATATTAACGCCAGCTGTTGGACCAAAATTCTGATTCATCGTCATGCTACTTTTGTTGAGATTCGCCTGGTAAAAGTCGTAACCTGCATTCAGTTTTACAGATGGATAGCGCTGTGCTGAAACTTCTTTAACGATTTGTTCGTCGATACGTATTTTTTGTTCAGCACTCAGGTATTGCGGATTGCGGTTAAGGTAATTGACGATTGAATCCAGTTCCAGTGACTTATCAATAATTATAGTGTCAGTAACAGAATACTGCATTTGCTTTTTCGAACTGATAAGCAGCAACAAGTCGGATTTATTTTGTTCGATCACAAGTTTCTGTATTTCCAACAATTGTTCAGCTGTATTTACATCAGTCTGAGCCTGCAATATTTCAACGGCATCTGACATTCCTACATTTTTCTTCACGTTAATAATATCCAGTTTCTGATTGGAAACATCCAGCGTATTCTGAATAATTTTAAGATAGTTCTGTTGCCGGATAATATCATAATAAGTGATCATAATATCCGCAACCGTATTTTGTATTTGCTGATTGAGCTGGATTTCGCTCAGGTTTTGCAAACGGCTGAGCTTTTCTTTAGTGGCCGTTATTTTGAAGCCGTTAAATAATGTTATACCTGCCGAAACGCCTGCATTGGCTATGTTTTCGCCACGATTCGAAATATTTGATTCAGTTCCGTCACTGAATTTCTGATTAATTGTACTGATTGAGCCGTTATCACTGGCATTTGCTGATACATTAGGCAACCCGCCTGCAACACCGTAAGTATTGTTCATCCTGGCAATTTCAACATAGTTTTTAGCAATCTGTATATCAAAATTGTTCCTGAGAGCCGTATCTATTGCATTCCTTAATGTGAATTGCTGCTGAGCATTTCCTATGAAAGGAAGAGTCATGGCGATACACAGGAATCCGGTTTTTATTTTGATCTTCATTTTGAATCAGTTATTGTTATATCGGTTTTGGTTACAGTTTAAATGAACATTTTTCATTTAACTTTTACGCATTATATAGTTAAACTACCTCATCTTCAATTTTTTCTTCAACCACTCGTTTTCCTGAAATGAAAGTATAAACCGCGGGAATTACAAATAAGGTAAGTACCAATGAGAACATGATTCCGCCTACAACTACAATACCGAGAGGAATACGGCTGGTTGCGGCTGATCCTATGCTTAATGCTATGGGCAAAGCACCTAATGAAGTAGCAAGACTGGTCATTAAAATAGGCCTCAGGCGCAATGTAGCTGCTTCGATAACAGCTTGCCGTTTTGATAAACCGGCATCACGCTTTTTGTTTGCAAATTCCACAATCAGAATTCCGTTTTTAGTAACAAGTCCAATCAGCATGATCATACCTATTTCGGAGAATATATTAAGCGTTTGTTTGAAAACCCATAAACTCAGGATTGCACCGGCTATAGCTAACGGAACTGTAATCATAATAATCAGCGGATCCCTGAAACTTTCAAATTGAGCAGCCAATACCAGGAAAATAAGTACAAGTGCCAGTATAAAAGCAAAAGCAGTATTTGAGGAGCTCTCAGCATAATCGCGGGAAGGTCCGCTGAGCGAAGTTTGGTAGCTTTCGTCCAGTAATTTATCAGCAATACCTTGCATAACTTTTACGCCATCTCCAATTGTTTTGCCTTCAGCCAGTGAAGCTGAAATAGTAGCAGCTTTGTACCTGTTATAGTGATACAAGGATGGAGGCATTGCATTAGGTTCAATTTTGATAACCGAAGCAAGCGAAATATTCTCGCCTTTGTTGTTGCGTACATACAAGTTCGAAATATTGGCAGGTGTCTGCCTGTTTTTAAGGCCCACCTGGCTTATAACCTGGTATTGTTTGCCATTCATAATGAAATAGGCCAGCCGCCGGCCACTATAGGCGCTCTGCAACACCCCGGCAATATCGGTTACCGTTAGTCCGAATTCACGTGCTTTGATTCGATCGATTGTTATATCAACTTCAGGCTTATTGAATTTCAGGTTAACATCCACATTCTGAAATGTAGTATCATTGCTGGCTTCTTCCAGGAATTTTGGGATTATAGTCCTGAGTTTTTCGAAATCCAGGTTTTGAATAACAAATTGAACTGGTAACGATCCCCTGGATCCGAGACCTACAGCTATAGTTTGTTCTTCGATAGGGAATATTCTGACATCGTTAAAACGACCCAGTTTTTTTGCCAGGTCCCTAACAACTTCACTTTGGGTTCTATCTCTCTCAGCAGCAGGATAAAGCCCGATCCGACCAAAACCACTGTTTAGACCACTACTGCTATAACCCGGTATGGAGATAAATGAAAAATCTGCTTCAGGAATGGAATCGATCAGAAAATCAGCGAGTTTATCGCCAGTTTCCATCATGTATGGATAGCTTGCACCTTCAGGACCAGTGACTTGTAAACGAACACTTCCTTTATCTTCGATTGGTGCAATTTCACTTTGCAGGCTTCTACCAACAAAAAATACCACGGCAAAACAAATTGCAACAATAGCCCATGCCATCCATCGGTATTTAATAAATCGCGAGACCAGATTCTTATAGCCACTCTCCATTCCGGCAAAAAAAGGTTCAGTGCTATTGTAAAATTTGCCATGTCGGGCTCCTTTACGGTTGAGGTAAATATTAAGTACTGGTGTAATGGTTAACGAAACGAATGCCGAAACTAAGACTGCCGTAGCCAATACAATCCCGAATTCGCGGAATAAGCTACCAACAAAACCCTGAAGAAATAATACCGGCAGAAATACAATGGCGAGCGTAATGGAAGTGGAGATTACAACAAAGAATATCTCCTTACTGCCGTCAATAGCTGCCTTTCGGACCGGGATCCCTCTTTCAATTTTGCGGAAAATGTTTTCGGTTACTACTATTCCATCGTCAACTACCAGTCCGGTGGCAAGGATTATGGCAAGCAAAGTAAGGATGTTAACCGAAAATCCCAGCACATACATGATAAAAAAAGTAAATATCAGTGAGATGGGAATATCGATAAGAGGCCGGAGTGCAATGAGCCAGTTTCTGAAAAAGAAGAATATGACAAGAATTACCAGCAAAATGGCGATCATAAGGGTTTCGCCAACTTCCTTAAGCGAACGGCGTACATTACGGGTATTATCAATAAGTGTTGTGAATTTGATATCGCTTTTTTGCGACCGGTTTATTTCGTCAAGTCGCTTGCTGAATTCATCCGAAATATTGATGTAATTAGCTCCAGGCTGCGGCATAATAGCTATACCTACTGCACTTACTCCATTAAGTTTCCAGCTTTGCTCGTATCGTTCAGGACCCAGTTCAACCTGTGCAACATCTCCCAGCCTTATAATACCCTTTTCATCTCCTCTGATAATCAGATCTCTGAATTCTTTTTCAGTAGTAAGATTCCCTAAAGCCCGAATAGTAAGTTCTGTTTTATTGCCATAGATCTTGCCTGAAGGAATTTCGACATTCTCTTTGTTTAGTATAGTTGTGATGTCATTAAATGTAATGTTATAAGCATTCAGTTTATCAGGATCTATCCAGATGCGCATTGCCGGCCGCTTCTGCCCAAAAACATTTACAGCGCTTACTTCAGGTATGGTCTGGAACTTATTCTGAAGTACATTTTCAGCATAATCACTCAGTTCAAGTAATCCTTTCGTCGGGCTTTGTACTGCCATTAATATAATAAAATCGCTGTTGGCATCCGATTTGGTAACAACCGGTGGCGCATCAATATCCTGCGGAAGGTTCCTAACAGCCTGGCTTACTTTGTCTCGGACATCATTAGCGGCAGCTTCGAGGTTGGCTTCGATATTAAATTCCACATTTATACTGCTGCTTCCAACTGAACTGGTTGACGAAATAGTACGGATACCTGGTATGCCATTAATTGATTTTTCCAAAGGCTCAGTGATCTGGCTTTCGATGATATCGGCATTTGCCCCGATATAGGAAGTTCTAACGGTTATCATAGGAGGGTCGATAGCCGGATATTCCCTTACTCCAAGGTAGGTGTAACCAATTATTCCGAACAGGATGAGAAACAGGTTCATCACGGTCGCAAGTATTGGTCTTTTAATTGATAGTTCTGAGATGTTCATGTTGATTGTAATCGGGATTTGAAAGTTTTTTCTAGTCAGGCTAACCTTTGAAGGTTTTATGCTGGGGAACTAATCATTTTTAATTTTCTTGATTTTTACATTTCCATTTGGCCGAACATACAAAACTCCACTAACAACAACTGTATCTCCAATCTGAAGACCATCCGTAATTTCAATCACATCACTATTTCTTATTCCAGTTTCAACGTTCTGATAAATTGCTTTGCCATTTTTTACCAATACTACCTGGCTCGAGAGTGCATCAGGAATGATAGCATTTGTTGGAACCAAAATTCCGTTGATTTTTTTATTGAGCACAACCTTAACAAATGCACCCGGGCTGATATTCCCTTTGTTAAGCCTGGCCCGTACTTTCAGATTTCGTGTATCTGTGTTTATCTGAGGCTCGATTGCTGTTATGGTTGCCGTTAATAACTCTTTGGATGCATTGGTTTGAATTGCAACGGTAGTACCGGTTTTTACCAATTTTGCGTAGGCTTCAGGCACCGAAAAGTCGATCTTAACCCTGTCGGTTTGTTGTAAAGTACCTATTGCCGTTGATTGTGTAACATAAGCGCCTTCGCTGACAAGCCTGAGCCCCAGGCGACCGTCAAAAGGAGCTTTGACAATAGTTTTTTCAATCTGAGCTTTTAAAACATTAATGTTAGCGTTGTATAAATTAACCTGGCTGATGGCAGCATCATATGATGCCTGGTCAACGCCATTAACAGCGAGTAATTTGTTTAACCTTTGTTCAGTTTTTTCTGCCAGTTCCAGCTGAACCTTCTGCTGCTGCAACTGTGCCTGCAGGTCGGCATCGTTTACCCTTGCCAGGATGGTTCCGGATTTAACAAAAGCGCCATCAGGAATATTCAGGTATGTCAAACGGCCACCAACTTCGGGATGAAGCTCAACCATTTCGTCCGAAAGAACAGCTCCATTAACCTCGATGTCAGATGAGAAGGACGTATTGCCTGCGATTATAACATCCACCTGGACCGGTGGCTTCCCTTTTACAAGGGCTTTGTCGTTTGCTTTACTTTTACACGATATCAATGCTGCCAGTAAAAGTGGCAAGGATAAAATTTGTATAAACCTCATCTGGATTCAGTATTTTGGGTTATGTTATGTTTTAATTTATTAATGGTTTGAGTGAGTTCAACTACCTGCGATTTTTTGAACCCATCAAGTACAATGTCATTTAATTCGGAAAATGATTTTTCGATCTCAGGTATGGCCAGCATGCCTTTCTCTGTTAAATTCAGGCTGTGTTTTCGCCTGTCATCGGTTTTACGCCTTCGTTGCACATAACCGTTTGCTGATAGGTAATCAACTATTCGAACTATACTAACCTTATCAGAATCAAGTAATAAAGCAAGCTCCTGTTGTGTGATTATTCCATCATGTCTGGCAATAAGTACTAAAGCATAATAATTGCGGTCGATATCAAGGTGTTGAAGTTTCAACCTAAGAAGATGCAGATACCCTTTTCCAAGGATGGAAAGCATTCTACCCAAAGGCTGTTCATTCAATTGTAAATCGGGTGACATAGGGGAAATTTCCGCAAAAGTAGTTTAAAAATTAAATAGTTTACATTGTTAACTATATTTTATCAACTATTGCAAGTATCAAAGAAAGATATAAGACTAAAATATTTGTAAAAAGTTTAAAAACGTGAAATATTTTATTGATTGAGCCTGGTAAATCTATCTCATGTATTAAATATGTATGGATTCAAACTTTGTTCAATATTATTTGTTAGTATACTTCAAGTATCATAATCACATATGAAAATATATGAATTTATGAAAATCAAAATGTGAAAATTGGACTTAAACTATAAACTTATTTTATAAATGAATTGATTGAAAATGGCCAGAAAGCATAAAACTGACGTAGTTAACTGGAGTATAGTGTGGAATCCAAAGAACCTTCTTCAAATTATGGTGGGCAGTGCGATGGCTGTTGCTGCCATGAAAGGATTTATGATACCTAACCGCTTTTTGGATGGTGGTGTTACTGGTATTTCCATTCTACTTCATGAAATTTCTCACATCAATATCAGTATTTTTATTTTTGCGTTCAACCTCCCATTTATTTATCTCGGGTATAAAAAAATAGGAAAGACCTTTGCTGTTCAAACCTCAATAGCGGTTATATTACTTTCAATAGGCTTGTTATTTGTTCATCTTGAGCCTTTTACTAATGATAAACTTTTAATTGCAATTTTTGGAGGAATACTTATTGGTACCGGTGTTGGACTAGTTATAAGGAGCGGTGGCGTACTTGATGGTGCTGAGGTTATAGCTGTATTTACCAGGAGAAAACTGGGAATCTCAAACAGCGAGGTCATCATGATCTTCAATACTTTCATCTTTGCCGGTGCAGCATTCCACTTTGGATTGGAAACGGCTATGTATTCGCTGATCACTTATTTTGCAGCTACCAGGGCAACCAATTATATAGTTGATGGTATAGAGCAATATACTGCTGTAAATATTATTTCATCTCAACAGGAAAAGGTTAAAGATCTATTGGTTAATGAACTGGGAAAAGGCATAACTGTTTACAAAGGCGAAAGAGGTTATCTGCCTGGCAGCTTTGAAATCAGAACTGAATGTGAAATCATTGTTACCATCGTTACCCGATTGGAAATACACCATATAGAAGAAGCTATACTGCAAATTGATCACAAAGCATTTGTATATATCCAGAATATCAATGAAGCAACGGGTGGGATCCTAAAAGCAAAAGGCCATGCAAAGTAAACAGCACATGAAAGAACTTGTAATCAACTTGTTGAAAGATAACATTCCCGAAAATTATTATTATCATAATTATTTACACACACTTTATGTGCATGACACAGCCTTAGAAATTGGCCGGAATGAAAAATGTACGGATGAAGAGCTTGATCTGATTTCAGCAGCTGCTTTCTGGCATGATACAGGGTATATTAAAACCTATAAAAATCACGAGGAAGAAAGTTGTAACCTGGCACGGCAATATTTACCTGAATATGGCTATTCAGCGCAGGAAATCGATACCGTATGCGGGATGATAATGGCCACAAAAATTCCGCAATCTCCCAAAAATAAACTGGAGGAAATAATGGCCGATGCTGACCTTGAGTACATGGGAACAATAAGTTTCGGAAGTACTGCCGATGATTTATTCAAAGAACTTAATTCTATCAATCCTGATTTAACAGAAGAAAAATGGACTGATACCCAAATTTCATTTCTGCAGAATCATCATTATTTTACCCGGTTTTGTGTCGAAAATAAGGAACCTGTAAAACAGGATTATTTAAATAAAATCAAGAATGGAATTCAGTAGCTACCGTAGCAAAGTGCAGGTTTTAAATAACAGGTAGTTTTCAGTACAGTCCGGACTGGGAGTTGGAACGGTGATTTAAATGAGGTGGATGAGCTGAAATACCAATACAATTACCCTTTAAATTAACAGGATCTGTAAAATGAACAAACATAATTTTAAACTATTCAGTACAATACTATTTGTATTTGCAATATTCACCACTGATTTTTGCAATGCACAGTTAATGCCCTCTAATCTTACGCAATATACTGAACAGGACGGTGTGCCCGGTTCCCGGGTTGGTTCTGTATTGGTTGATAAATTCGGATATATCTGGCTTGGAACTATTAATGGGTTAGCTAGATATGATGGATACGAATTCAAAAGGTTCTATAGCAATCCCAACGATTCTTCATCAATTAAAGGTTTAATAGTATGGTCACTTTTCGAAGACCGTAAAGGACAGATCTGGAGCGGTTGTAGCCCGGGTTATCTTAATTTATATAGTCCAATCAGCAGAGCATTCAGGCAATACGAATTTTCCAGCTTAATTGATCGTCCTTCTAATATTGAAGTTGGAGTATCAAGTATGTGTCAGGATGATAAAGGCCGGATCTACTTTGGTATAACGACATACTATGGTGAATCTATTTCGCCGGGACTTTTATATTTAGATGAAAATGAAAAAAAAATAAAAAAGTTCATTACTCCTCCTGGACTGGAAACTAATAATGTACTTCGAATTACAAAAGATAAAACAGGAAATGTCTGGTTACTATGCTATACCGGATTATATAAAATTGATACTCTACGGAATTTTAGCAAAATTAATACTCTCACTGAAACATTAAAAAAGAAGAATGATTTCGCTCTTGATCTGAAGGCAGATAAGGACGGACACCTCTGGCTGATAACCTACAATTCAAATCTGTACGACTTTAATCCACAAGATAGTAGCTATAGTGTATTTTCTCTGACCGAGTTTAATATAAATCCAAGTAATAAAGGTTACAATAATACTCTCGTTCTCGATAAAAATGAAAACATCTGGCTAGGTACTAATTCCGGCTTGTATCATTTCAACAGAAAGGCAAAGAAATTTGAACAATTCAATGATGATCAAAAGAAAGAGTTAGCAAGTGCTACAATACTGGATCTGAAGTTTGATTCATTTGGAACGCTTTGGGTTGGTACAATGTCAGAAGGCTTGCTTAAATATGAAGATAAAGCTGTTTTAAAATCATATAGCTTTAATAAAGATGATAAGGGTTCTTTAACTCCTGGTTGGGCTAACAATATATATGAAAGTCAGGATGGTAAAATATGGATTTCCACCTCAGGATCAGGTAATACTTCCGGAATCAATGAGTTGGATGTTCAAACCGGGTCAATTCATTCATATACATTTCAATCCGTTCAGCCCAATGCAAATATTATTTTCGGACTTATTGAGAACTCTCCTGGTGAATTTTATGTCAGTACCCCAAAAGGGTATTTTTCATTTATCCCGAAATCAAATACTGTTAAAAAAATCAAATTCAGCGGTGTGCCGGATTCTCTTTTTATATTTCAATTCTACAAAGATAGCAGGGATAATCTATGGCTTTGTACAAATAACGGATTATATAAGAAGGATAAGCTTGCTGAGGGGTTTGCCCATTATGATTTAAGTAAGTTGCCAGGTAGCAACAAGAGTAGTAATGAAATTACAAAAACATTCGGGAGCAAAAAGCATGGTTTATGGCTGTTAACCAACAACGGTTTGTTTTTATATGATTATAAAAAAGGTAAAATCATCAGGTATGGCTTTGATAAAAAAGCAGGTGATGTTTTTGTTACCCAGGATATTAACTCGTTTTATGAAGATACCAACGGAACAGCCTGGGTTGGCACCTGGGAAGGCGGGTTAAGCATGTATAATGTCGAAACAGGAAAGATCAAAACCTTTACCCGTAACGATGGACTGCCATCCATGAGTGTGCAGGGTATATTGCCTGACGAAGTTAATAATTGCTTGTGGCTGAGTACATTTGACGGGCTTAGTCGTTTTAACCTCAGTACAAAGCAGTTTAATAACTATTCCATTGCCGATGGAATACAAAGTCAATTGTTTTCTGACGGGTCCTATTTTAAGACCTCAAAAGGACAATTTATTTTCGGAGGATCAAATGGAATAACTGCATTTACTGCGAATGATGTTGATATAAAGTCCACGCCTCCCATTGTGTTTTTAACCGATTTAAAATTATTCAACAAATCAGTAATTCCTGGTACGCAATCCATACTTAAAAATCCGATTTACAATACAAAAGAAATTACGCTGCCTTATGATCAGAATAATATTTCCATTGAATTTATGGCTTTACACTATTCAAATCCGGCTAAAAATAAATGTGCATATAAACTCGAAAATTACGATAACGAATGGCGTGAAGTAGGTAACCAACATTTAGCCTCTTATCCGATGTTGCCTCCTGGCGAATATGTTTTCAGGGTTAAGGCTGCCAATAATAATGGCGTTTGGAATGAGCAGGGAGCATCCTTAAAAATAATTATTAATCCTCCATGGTGGAAAACCAAGTGGGCATACGTCCTTTATCTTTTAATTTTTGCACTAGCCATTTTTGCGGCAGACCGGTATTTCAGGAATCGTGTAATCCGAAAAGAAAGAGAACGCAACCGTACACGTGAACTGGAACAGGCCAGGGAAATAGAAAAGGCATACACTGAACTTAAAGCAACCCAATCGCAACTTATCCAATCCGAAAAAATGGCTTCATTGGGCGAACTCACCGCCGGTATTGCCCATGAAATTCAGAATCCGTTAAACTTTGTGAATAATTTCTCAGAAGTAAATACTGAGTTAATTGATGAGATGCAATTGGAAATGGATAAAGGAAACCTCGCGGATGCAAAAGCCATTTCGAACGATATTAAAGAAAACGAAAAAAAGATAAACCACCACGGGAAACGGGCCGATTCCATTGTAAAAGGGATGTTGCAGCATAGCCGCAGTAACAGCGGAATAAAAGAACCGACAGATATAAATGCTTTGGCTGATGAATACCTGAGGTTAGCTTATCATGGTCTCAGGGCAAAGGATAAATCCTTCAATGCAACTCTGAAAACAGATTTTGATGAAACCGTCGGTAAAATTAATATCATCCCACAGGATATTGGACGTGTTGTACTCAACTTAATTACCAATGCTTTTTATGCGGTTGAGGAAAAAAAGAATCAACATCCCGTAGGATACGAACCAACTGTTTCGGTAAGTACGAAAAGGGTAAACGGGAAAGTTGAAATCAAAGTTTCGGATAATGGCAACGGCATTCCTCCAAAAGTGCTGGATAAAATTTTCCAGCCTTTTTTTACTACTAAACCAACGGGACAGGGCACGGGGTTAGGATTATCACTTGCCTACGACATCGTAAAAACACATGGTGGCGAGCTAAAGGTTGAAACAAAGGAAAATCTTGGAACTGAATTCATAATCTATTTGAATGATAACAACTTTAAATAACACAAAATGAATAAAATAGGATGAAAAAATACAAAATTAACCATCTGATTTTTGCTTTTAGCTGTATGACAGCCATCATACTATCTGTGCCTGCGCAAAAGACTGATTTTAATTTTCAATTAATAAGGTGAGTAAGTATCCTTTAAGGATTTTTCTCATTCAGGTTTCACCATTAATAAATACGTCATTATGAAAAAACCATTCACATACGCTTCCCGCGACGAAATCGAAGTTGATTTGCAAATAATAGAAGGTTCAATCCCAAAGGATATGTACGGGCATGTTTACCTTAACTCGCCTTGCGGTACTGTTAATCATGCACTTCCAATGCCTGAAAAGCTACCTGATGGTTCAAAAAACAGCGAGTGGGGCGAAATGTTGTTTAACGGAGATGCCATGCTGTTTCGCTTCGACCTCGACAAGCCGGGCCAGGTCAGTGTTAAGTCATCTTTATTGAAAGCCCCTTGTTACTATGCCGATTATGCCACCCGTTATGGAACTGAATATTATAAACAAGGCATTTATTTTAAGGGAATGGGTTTAGGGCGTACATCCATGCACATGGGTTCTCGAAATCAACTAAATACCTCCATCAGCCTGTTTAAGTTTGATGGTGATCAGAATACCAGGGTATCGGTTAATTTTGATGCAGGTCGGTTTTATGAAATTGATGCTTCATCAATGGTACTCAAAACCCCGATAGGATCAAACAAAGAGTGGGTTGGTGATTTCCCGAATCAACTTGAATATACTTTCCCGCTTGTTCTCAGTACTGCTCATCCATCGTTCGATCCGGTTACAAAAGAGTTTTTCACCGTCAACTATTTAAAAAGTGCATCCGATCTCGCTTTTGGTGGCCGCCGGCTGTTTGGTGATTTGCCGCAGGAAAATGATCTGGTTACGGAGCATGTTCAAAAACTGTATGCCGACCTGCAAAATCGAAAGGTTAAAGGGCACTTACTGCTGGGAATCCTGGCCAGGTTTCTTGAGTTTTTAAAACATATTTTATCAAATACTGAACCTGGGTCAAAGTTCGATCCCTTCGATGTAAAAGCTGCCCTTAAGGATTCAGAACATGTTTACAGGGATATTTTCGGTATGACTAATGCTGTGCATCTGCTGCGCTGGACTGGATCCGGGGTTCTTGACCGCTGGCAGGTACTGAATGAAAAAGGTGAAGACATCTATATAGCCCAATGCATGCATCAGACCAATATTTCAAAGGACTACATAGTTTTGGTTGATTCGTCTGTAAAGTTTACTCTCGATATTATGTTCAGCGATCCGTTTCCTCGTGCACCCTGGCTCGATGAACTCTTGCGCTGGATTACCTCCAAAGCCATGCTGCCCGAAACGCCACTCTATATCATTCGCCGCTCCGACCTGGTTCCCGGATCAAAAACCGTTACTGCCAAATCATTTACCATACCACTTGAAACAGTGCATTACTCTATAGACTATGATAATCCCGGGAACCTGGTAACCTTACATACAGCTCACAACACGGCCAGTTGTGCCGCCGAATGGATTAGGCCTTACGATACTCTTGCTGTTGAGCCACATAAGCCTGTATTTAAAAACACAGTAGGACTGATGACTTGTGGTGAAATGGATATAGGCCGTATTGGGAAATTTGTTGTGAATGGCGAAACCGGGGAAATAATTGAACAGCATGTGATCCACGAGAAAGGTTTCGATGGTGATCACCCTTCAGAAATCAAGGCACATACCTGGGGAATAGCACTCAATACATATCGTGATATGATTTCCGCTGATAAACCGGTTAGCAAAATCCGGAAAAACTACTGGCAGTCATATGGCCTCGACAAGCGGATGTTAACTCATTTTATCTGGCGACTTTATTATCAATACCAGAATCGCATTATTCCTGCTGAAGAGTTGCTCGAATATACCAAACAAGGTGTGCCTTTTTGTTTGCTGAGGCAGGATACTGAAACTATGAGTATTGAAGATGATTATTGGGTATTTCGCATGAATGAGAACTTTCGCTCCATGCAATTTGTGCCTCGCCTCCGGCCACTGGGCATACCCGAAGGTGTGGATCCGGATATGGACGGATATATCCTGTGCACTATGGTAATTGGTTCGCCCGATATTGATAATGATAAGGATGAATATAGCCGTGAAGTATGGCTGTTTGATGCAGCAGCACTCAGCAAAGGCCCGGTATGCAAATTGCAGCATTCTGAACTGCAGTATGCCTTTACAATACACAGTGTATGGTCGCCGGATTGTGCAAGCAGCAATACAACCTACCATATCCCGGTACGTGAAGATTACGATTGGGTAATCAGTAATTTCCCAAACCAGGAAAGACAGGTAAGTATGCGGCAGTTCATGGAAAAGAATGTGTACCCATTTTTTGATAAAAATAACAATGGCGTTGCTGATTCAGTTAGTTAACATATAAAGTAGTTTCCGATAAATTAATTATACAATGATTTCTGACAATCCGAATGAGAAGTTACCTATGGGAAAAGCATGGGTGATATCTAACCAATTGATTGATTGGCTCGAAGCAAAACATAGTGAGGGTTTAAACCCTCTTGTGTTTCATCCGGGCATTATGGTTTGGGATGAAGAAAATGCATGTATAACAATACCGGAAGTTAAAATTCTGGATACCGATACCGATATTCCCCCTCAATACCTCTCTCCTGAAGAAACCGGAAGAATTGCTGGTATCCCGGATTATCGAAGCGATTATTACAGGCTTGGAGTTGTCTGGTATGAACTGTTTACTGGTTCACCTCCCTTTTCAGGCAGCGATCCGGTTCATATCGTCTGGCAGCACCTGGCTGAAAAACCGGTAAATCCACTAATTCATGTCCCGGAACTTTCATCATCTGCTTCTGCAATAATATTGAAATTATTAGCTAAAAATCAATCGGAAAGGTATCAAACAACTGAAAGTCTTCGTCACGACTGGCAACGAGCCTATGTATTGCAACAGCAAGGTGCGCTGAACGAGACCATTGATCTGGGTACAACCGATTTTCCAAAATATTTTTCTTTTCCTCAGAAACTTATTGGTCGCACTACTGAAATGGAGCAAGCGCTTACTTCTGTAAAAACTTTTTCCCAACAAGCTCGTAGGGGAATGTTGTGGATAGAAGGAGATGAAGGCAGCGGGAAATCTTTTTTTTTACAGCAGCTTGAAAATGAAATAAATCAGGATAACCCCATAGTAGTCCGGAGCAGTTGTCGCGACGATGATAAATTGCCTTACAACAGTATAAAAATGGCCTTCGAACAGTTGTGCCTGTTTTTATTAAACAGACCTATATCCGAGAGAGAAAAGCTAACGCTGCAATTGCAGGAAATATTGGGCAGCAATGCAGGCGTATTGACCGATTTTGTGCCACTCTGGGAGGAACTGCTTGGCAAGTATCCTTCAGCACCGCCTTTGGGTTCGCAGGAAACACAAAACCGACTCGCTTATGTTCTTAGTTGTGTACTGACTGTCTTTTCTAAACCTGGTCAATCCATAAACCTACTGCTTGAGGACCTTCATTTTGCTACGCCTCAAACATTGCGACTGCTTACTATTCTGCTTGATGAGCCGCAACTCAGACGCTTCTTACTCATCGTAACGGTTCGTAGCAATATACCCGGGTACCAGGAAATGAATTCCTGGCTCGAAGGTATGCTCACCAACAGAGCTATTGAACTGAACCGAATCAGCCTGGAAGCAATACCTGTTGAAGCTATTACGATTTTTTTTACCGAAGCCAGAATTGATCCGAACATAGTTCATGAACTTGCAGCTACGGTTGTCCGTAAAACAGGCGGAGTCCCGTTTTTCATCCTGCAACTGATGGAAAGGGCTTCTGACAACGGCTGTTTGTCGCCCGATGTAAACAGAAAAGTATGGCATGTTAATCTGGGTAGTATAGCTGAGCTTGACATTACCGAAAATATGGTGGAGTACATGCAAACCAAAATGTTGCATTTATCCCCTGATGGCCGGCGATTTTTACTCGCAGCCTCTACCATTGGTCTTAGCTTCGATCTTGATATGCTTACGGCAGCTCTTTCCCCCTCCACACATCAGGAAATTGCCAAAACAGCCCGAATAATTCACCGGCTTGAGATCATTGTTCCCGAAAGCGAGGATGGATTTTATCGGTTTTCGAACACGCAGCTCCTCCAGGTTGCCGAAAATGCTTCAGAAGAAACCGGGAAACAGGAATATTATTTGCGTATCGCGGAATACCTGTTTAAACAGGGCTTTTATTTGCAGTCTGATTCAAGCCTCTACAGACTGCTTGGATATATAACGCGCCTTTCGCATCCATTACCTGTTCACTATATAGCACTGCTCGAAACCGGTGCTGTTAAAGCGGAAGCTACAGGTGCTTTTGATGCAGCGTTGCATTATTACGAATCACTGCTCGGTGATATTGAGAATTATCACATACACCCAAAACGGTTCCAATGGCAATCCAAGAAGTTATCAATGTTGGTTTTTTCTTTACGCTTTCAGGATTATACTGCTCAGCGTGACATTTTGCTATCAACAACAAAAGATACGCTTCAGTTGGCAGAACTTGACCTCATTGAATGCAAGGCTCTGATGTTGAAACAGGATCTAAACGGAGCAGTGCATTATGCCATTTTGAGCCTGAAACGGCTTGGAGTGTTTTTTGCAGAGCATCCAAGTATCCTGAGGATCATCTTCTACATGATTAAATTGAAAATAATGATGCGCAGGAAATCAATCGCATTTATTGAAAGTTTGCCACTTGCTAACGACAGGCGTACTCAATTGATCATAGATATTCTGCAGAGTACAAGTTCCGCTTTTTTCCTGACCGCACCTAAACTCTTAACTGAAGTAAATGCCTGGCAAATAAGATCCACTTTTAAGCAGGGACTTTCTGGTACCATGGGACAGGTATTTGCTTCCTATGGCTTTATTTTATCTTCTATCAGTCACAACTTCAAGGGAGCTGAAGAAATGATGATTCTTGCACGAACTCTTGATAATCGTCTAGGCAACGTAAGTGGTACTGTGATCACCCGCTTCATGCACCTGGCACTTACCCGTCACTGGCATTATCCTATAGCCGAAAATGCAGCGCTTCTCGATGAAAATTATAACCACAGCCGGGATGTGGGTGCCATCCAGATTGCTTTTTATTCATTGGCTACTTCTGATATCTTTAAAATTTACGGTGGTATATTGATTTCGCACATCAGCCTGAAAGCGAAAGAGAACATAATAGCATGTACCGATAAAAAGCAGCTTTTAATGGTCGATTATGAGCGCATGGTATTACAATTTTGTGACGATATAAGCGGGCCGCAAGCTCCTGAGAATTTCATGGATGGTGCCATATTTTCTGCCAGGGCCGAACGGCCTGTTTTTGAAGCAAATAATTACCATACAAACCTTGCAATTTTAACTAGTTTCGTAGGATTACAAGGCGTGCTATTCCACCGTTATGATGATCCAGGCAAACAGTTACCTGCACTGCTTTCACAGATTTCGCCGGTTGGTTTTAGTTCCGTAAGCCTGATTCATGCTATCGTTTTCCAGACAATAAGGGCATACAAATCGAAAAGGTCTGTAAACAGGAATATGCGTTCGGCTCGCCGACTTATCAATTCCTGGGCCAGGGAAGCTCCTTTTAACTTTTCTGTCTGGAATCACATACTCGAAGCAATTATCTGCCGCCAGGCAGGTAAGGTGGAAGCTGCTCTTTATCAAATCGAACAAGCCATTATGTGTGCCGGTAAATACCGGATCATTTATGCAGAGGCTATTGCCTGTGAAGAGAAGGCCGAACTGCTTGCCGAAATGCAACCTGATGCCGATCACACACAACTGGCTATGCAAGCATGGCAACTTTATAACAGGTGGGGTGCTCCTTCTCTTTGTGCCCAGCTCGAAATAAATTATCCTCAATTATATGCAGCCAATAAGGTTGAAAAGGGTTCAGGACAGGATGTGGATATGCTCAGTCTGCTAAAAGCTTCCAACAGTATAGCCGGTGAAATACGCTTGGAGAATTTACTCGAAAAACTCACTACCATTCTCATAGAAAATGCCGGCGCACAAACTGCACAATTATTATTGCCCACACCAACAGGATTGCAGTTGGTGGCTCGCAAAGAAGGTAAGGCCGCTGTTGAATTTTTGCGAATGCCTATAAACGAAGGAACACATCCCATTGCTCTTCTCAGGACGGTATGGCGTAGTATGACTCCTGAAGTGTTATCGAATGCTGCCCAGGATATTCGTTGGATAAATGATAAATACCTTCAAAGGCAAAAGCCACTATCTGTACTTTGTATGCCGGTTGTAAAAAACAAGGTGCTATCAGCGATTATTTACCTCGAAAATAACCTGACGACGGGTGCATTTACGCACGAACGGCTTGATCTGGTTCAATTACTTTCCGGTCAAATAGCGATTTCACTCGAAAATGCACAACTTTATGATGATCTGGAAAACCGTGTGGAAGAACGTACAAGGCAGTTGCAAGAGAAAAATATTGAAATAGAGAATCAGAAGGAAAAAGTTGAAAAAACACTCACTGATTTGCAGGCAACGCAAGCTCAGCTTATCCAATCCGAGAAAATGGCTTCCCTTGGTGAACTAACCGCAGGTATCGCCCATGAAATTCAAAATCCGTTGAATTTTGTCAATAATTTTTCGGAAGTCAGCAATGAACTGATTGATGAAATGAATGCTGAAATTGAGAAAGGCGATTTGAAAGAGGCAAAAGCAATTGCACTTGATATTAAACAAAACCTTGAAAAAATAAACCATCATGGCAAACGTGCCGATGCCATAGTGAAAGGAATGCTGCAACACAGCAGGAGCAGCAGTGGTATAAAAGAACCGACCAATATCAATGTTCTGGCTGATGAATATTTACGCCTGGCCTATCATGGACTCAGGGCTAAAGACAAGTTATTCAACGCAACCCTGAAGACTGATTTCGATGAAACAATTGGTAAGGTTGATATTATTCCGCAGGATATTGGAAGAGTAATGCTTAACCTGATCACTAATGCATTTTATGCCGTTTATGAAAAGAAGAAATCACAGACTCCTGAAGGGTTTAACACACTTCAAGGTTCCGAAAAATATGAACCTACAGTTACTTTAAGTACGAAAAAGTTAAATAAAAAAATAGAAATCAAGGTTGCAGACAATGGCAATGGTATTCCTCAAAACATAATCGACAAAATCTTCCAGCCCTTCTTTACCACCAAGCCAACTGGAGAAGGAACAGGTTTGGGATTATCACTGGCGTATGATATTGTAAAAGTACATGGCGGTGAGCTGAAAGTCGAAACCAAAGAAGGGGAGGGTTCGGTATTTACCATCCAATTATTAATCTGATAGTTCTGGCTTTTTTTTACACGCAGAAACAATCTGTAGTAAAAATAAAAGGTAAAATGATTTTTTATTGCCTCTAGAATCAATTCAATTATTAATCATTAACTAAATCAAACCACTATGAAAAAAACAACTCAATTCAGTTTTCTTTTTGCTGCTTTTGCAGCTGTTACATTGTTAGCTGCTTCATGTAAGCCAGCTGCCCAGGAACCAGCTAAACCAGACCTTGCTGCTATCCGCACGGAAATACAAGCTATGGAAGATGCCTATGCTGCCGGTTTAAAAGCCAAAGATGCCAATGCCGTTATTGCCTACTATGCTGATGATGCCATTAGCTTGGTGAATAATGCGCCCATTGCAGTAGGTCATGATGCCCTCTTGAAGATGGCCCAGGATGATATCGCAAGGGATACGACCAATACAACAGTTTCCTTCGAAACGGTTGATATTTTTGCTGCCGGTGACCTTGTTGTCGAAACTGGGAAAGCAATCTACAAAGACCCATCCGGCAATGTTGCAAAAACCGCTAAGTATATGACATTGTTTGAAAAACGGAATGGGAAATACTTAGCTATCAGGGATATTTACAACGAGGATCAGAAATAAAGTATCAGTTCAATAAAAAAAATAAGTAAGGGGATAAAAGGTAAGACCGGCTTTCCCCTTACTTATTTGATTCTTTTTTTTTGAATATTTTTAGAAGCTTTGAGTGGTAACAGACTTTATTTTAAAACAGGGGTCAAAGCTTTATGTAGACTTGTATTTGAATAAATGGAAATGAATAATAATTAAATCATTAGAAAAAGAGTTTTGGCGCGCACTTCAAACAATCATTCTAAAAAATAATAGTATGGAACAAAAACTTGAAGAAATCCGCGAACAGCAAAAAGCCTCATGGAATGCATTTTCCATTGGCTGGCAAAAATGGGACTGCCTTCTGATGGGCTTTTCAAAACCCATGGGTAATGAAATCATCCGTATGCTCAATCTTAAAGATGCAGATATTGTGCTGGATGTTGCATCAGGAACAGGGGAGCCCGGGCTTTCAATTGCAAAGAAGCTCAATGGAGGCAAAGTTGTTATTTCCGATCTTTCGGAAAACATGATTCAAATAGCTCAGGAAAAAGCCGCACGCATTGGTATTGAAAATGTTGAAGCCGCGGTTTGTGATATTTGTGATCTTCCATTCCCCGACAATACTTTTGATGCCATAAGTTGCCGGTTCGGTTTTATGTTTTTCCCCGATATGTTGTTGGCCGCCAAAGAAATGATGCGCGTGCTGAAACCAGGTGGCCGGGTAGCAGCAGCAGTGTGGAATGTGCCTGAGAAAAATTTCTGGGTTACAGCTTTCAGTAGTACAATAGGCAGAAATATGCAGTTGCCACCAGCACAGCCAGGTGGTCCCGGAATGTTTCGCTGCGCCGAAAGCGGACTGATTCAAAACTTGTTTCAGCAAGCTGGATTTAAAAACACTTCTGAAACAGAAGTGAATGGCAAACTGAAATGTGGTACTACTGATGTGTATTGGAACATGATGACAGAAGTGGCTGCGCCTGTTGTGGCTGCACTCAGCAAAGCTGACGATACCACGAAGGAAAAGATTAAAAGGGAAGTTTACCAGGCAGTAACTGGAAAATATCCTGACGGGAACATTAGGATTGACTCCAGCGCCCTGGTAATTTATGGTGAAAAATAATTTTTATAGCAAATACTGAATTGAAGAAGGTACAGACTACTTACCAACAACAATCTGCATTTGACAACGAATATTAATAAGCGGGGCAGCCGAAAACCGTCAAGAGTAGGTAATCAAATATATATAATGGAAATGAAAAAGAAATTTAATTTTTTACTCCAATTAACCATGTCGGCAACAATTGCAGTTTTAGTTTTCACACTCCAGAGCTGCAAGGAAGAAAACAAGGAAGTTAAGGAAACAGTTATCAAATCCGAAAAACCTGAATATTTTCTTTTGCGGCCAAAGGTTGAGAAAGAATATGGATATACACATGCCGTAAAAATTGGCGACGACCTGAAAATATCAGGTGCAGTGAGTATGGATGAAAACGGAGTTTTAGTGGCACCCGGCAACCTCGAACAGCAAATGAAAAACTGCTACAGCGACCTGGATAAAATCCTGAAACACTACGGTTATACATTCGACGATGTAGTAGCTGAAAATGTGTACACCACCAATATGGCCGAATTTATCAAAGTTTCAACCTACCGCAACACAATATATACCAAGCAGTTCCCAACCGGCACCTGGCTCGAAGTAAAAGGCCTGGCATTGGAAGGACAGTTGATAGAGATAGATATGGAGGCTCATAAATCCAATTAATAATCATGAAAAAAATCATCTTCATAGCACTTGTATTGTGCGTTAGCCTGGCATCAGCTCAAAAAAATAATTACAGTGAAATTATTGATAAAAAAGCCGATGTAATAGATCAGCAGGTTATCAACTGGCGACACGATATTCATCAAAACCCTGAACTGGGAACTTTCGAAACACGAACATCCACGCTCATTGCCAACCATTTGAAATCCTTGGGCATTGAGATAAAAACAGGGGTTGCTGTCACTGGTGTTGTTGGTATTCTGAAAGGCGATAAACCCGGTCCGGTGATAGCCTTAAGGGCCGATATGGATGCATTGCCCATAACCGAGAAAAACGACCTGCCATTTGCGTCAAAAGTTACAACTATGTATAACGGTAAAGAATCCGGCGTAATGCATGCCTGCGGACATGATGCCCATGTGGCCATACTGATGGGTGTAGCAGAAATCCTTTCAGGTATGAAAAAAGATTTGAAAGGTACCGTTGTATTTATTTTTCAGCCTGCTGAAGAAGGTGGCCCAAAAGGAGAAGATTTCGGTGCTGAGCGGATGGTGAAAGAAGGAGTGTTAGACAATCCAAAAGTGGATGTGATTTTCGGATTACACATGGATGCCTTGCTCGAAACAGGAAAAATCTCTTATCATCCGGGTGGTGCAATGGCTGGAGTCGGTGATTTCAAAATAACTGTAAAAGGGAAGCCTTCGCATGGTTCACAGCCCTGGTTATCAGTTGATCCTATTGTTGTATCTGCTGAAATTATTAACAGTTTGCAGACCATTGTAAGCCGGAATGTAAATCTTACTGAAAATCCTGCTGTTGTTACGGTTGGCGCTATCGATGGTGGCAACCGCTCCAATATTATTTCCGAACAGTGTGTAATGCTGGGTACTGTGAGAACATTCAGCGATGATGATGAAACTATGATTTTTAACCGTATCAGGCAGATTGCAGAAAAGACCGCCGAAGCTGAAGGTGCAACGGCCTTAGTTGAATTGCCATATTCATCTCACTATCCTGTTACTTTTAACAATGTTGCACTTACCAATATGATGCTTCCTTCCTTGCAAAAAGCAGTAGGTGTTGATAATGTGATTCTTAAACCTGCTAAAACCGGCGCTGAAGATTTTTCATTCTATGCGCAAAAAGTTCCGGGTTTATTCTTTTTCATTGGGGGATTGCCAAAAGGGAAAGATCCCAAAACTGCCGGGCCGCACCACACTGCTGAATTTATGATCGACGACAGTTCCTTTAAAACCGGGGTGAAAGCATTTTGCAACCTTGTGTTTGACTATGAGGAAATGAATAAAAAATAACACTAGTAGGAATGACTAAACAATTTGTCTTTTAGAAGTACGCTCCCCAACCCTGCCTGAAAAACAGGGAGGGGGCACAGTTGTACGGACTTAAAGATTGCAATTCTGTTTGTTGAACCTGCCTCTCCTCAATTTAGGAGAGGTGCCGATAGGGGTGAGGTATTACTTGTTCGAATATCAATCTTATTAACTTGTTTTACTGATATTCATTAGTGAGAAAATAGCTCAAATGAAAGCAAAATCAATCAAAGGAAAATCAACAGAAGAAATTAAATCGGCCTTTGGAAAAAGTATGGTTGACGGGTTCAAACCAACCTTGGCGTTTGTTTTTATCTCTATCAAACAAGACTGGGAAGAAGTAGGCAAAATCCTTGATCAGAAAGAAATCCAGATTTTTGGAGCCACCACGGGTGGTGAGTTTATTGATGGCGACATTGGCGCAGGAACCATTGCCATACTGTTAGTGGATATGAACCCTGCCAATTTTATGGTATTGCTCGAAGATTACAGGGACAAAGACCCGGTAATATTGACCCAATCGATGGCCCGGAAGGCAAAAGAACAATTTAAAAATCCATCCTTTATCCTCTCTGTCAGTATAGAAATGGCAAATAGTGTGAGGCGTGGGAGAACCCATTTTAAGGGCGATTGAATCGGTAACCGGACCAGACACAATAATATGGGGAGGACGTGCCGGCGATGATTTTTTATTTAACGAAACAGTTGTCTTTACTAATAATAAATCATTGAAAAGGGGGATATTATTGCTTGTATTGGATGGCGATAAAATTCTGGTGAAGGGACAGGCAGCTTCGGGGCAGAAACCAGTAGGAACTGAAAAAACAGTTACAAAAATGGCAGGTAACTGGATATATGAGTTGAGATAACCAGCCTGCTGCCGAAATGATAATGAAATATTTGGGACTTCATTTAACAGAAGAGGAAGCGCAGGCCTTTACATCCAATAGGTTACAACATCATGTTCAGCCTTGCAAGGGAAAAGGGAGATCCAATTATGAGGGGTTTAGGGGCTTTCAACTGGAAAGACAAGTCCATTTTTCTTCTTGCAAGTATAAATGAAGGTGATAAAGTCCGCTTTACCCTTCCACCTGATTTTGAAATTGTGGAAGAAGTAATTAGCAATGCTGAAAAAATAAAGCAGGACGAAATTCCCTTAGCAGATGCCTTGCTTATGTTTTCCTGTATAGGCAGGCTCGGTCATTTGGCCGATTGGTTGGAGATGAAGTTAGAGCATCCGAAAGGTATTTGGAATGTTCCCATGGTTGGCGTTTTTTCTTATGGCGAATATGGGAAATCTAAAACCGGGACAATATGATTATCGTGAAATAACTGCTGCCTGTGGTATTAACAGAAAAATAAAATATAGCTGGTGGGTGGACTTTAAAACAAATTTTATTAACTCCGGCAAAAAATTAAAAAACATGAAAGCAAAATCAATCAAAGGAAAATCAACAGAAGAAATTCAATCGGCCCTCGAAAATAGCATGGCTGACGGTTTCAAACCAACACTTGCCATCGTGTTCCTTTCGGTAAGCCAGGACAGGGCAGCAATCATCAGGCTGCTTGATGCGCATGGCATTGCCATTTTTGGTGCCACCACAAGCGGAGAGTTCACCGATGAGGTGACCGAAAAAGGGACAGTAGTGATGCTGCTGCTGGATATCAACAGGAATTATTTTCAAATCTATCTGGATGAATATCCTGAAAAAAACTACCGGGAAACATCGAGTAGCATCGCCCGGAAAGCCATAACAAAATTTGCAAAGCCTGCTTTCCTCATTTCCGGCAGCCATTTGGAAACGGATGCAGAACAGTTGCTTTTCGGTTTTGAAGATGTGGTGGGCAAGGATGTGAATGTTTATGGAGGAATGGCATCCGATGACTATACTTTCACCGAACAATTTGTGTTTACCAATGGAATGGAAAGCAATCAGGGCATCGTTGCCCTGGTACTGGATGAAAATAAAATCCTAATCAAGGGCAAAGCCACTTGTGGCTGGAAAGCTATTGGTACAGAAAAAACAGTGACGAAAAGCGAAGGCAACCATGTTTACACAGTGGATGATATTCCGGTTCTGGACCTCACCGCAAAATATGGAGGTCTGGAAAATGTATCGCCCGATAATGCCGGATTGCTGCTGGAGATCGCTGCAAATCTGCCCTTGCAACTGCAACGCCCCAAGGGCGATCCTGTAATGCGACCCGGGCTAGTGATCGATTGGGAAGATCGTTCTTTCTATTGCAGTGGTTCGGTTGCTCAAGGCTCAAAAGTACGTTTCTCCATACCACCCGATTTCGATGTGATGGAAAAGGTAATCAAAGGAATTGAAGACCTAAAAGAAAATGAAATGCCCGAAGCGGATGCTTTGATCGTTTTTAGTTGCGCAGGTCGGATACTGGCTTTTGGACCTATGATGAACATGGAAATTGAAGGTTTGAAGAAAATCTGGAATGTGCCCATGGCCGGCATGTTTTCAAACGCTGAATTGGGCAGGGCCACTGGCGGCAACCTGGAGATGCATAATCTCACAACCTGTTGTGTGGCATTAAAA
Organism: uncultured Bacteroidales bacterium; assembly: GCA_963802185.1. Taxonomy (GTDB): domain Bacteria; phylum Bacteroidota; class Bacteroidia; order Bacteroidales; family UBA4417; genus UBA4417. The sequence goes on along the minus strand of CAWDHU010000022.1, from coordinate 747,068 downwards.
GAACGATAAATGAACCAGAACCTGCAAAAGATTTCAGATTATATTCAGCAAGCTGAAAATTTATCGGCTGAAGAAAAAGCATCCCTGGCTAAAGCTGTTAAGGATACAGATAGTGCATTGACCATTTCGGAATTCAAACTCGAAAGAACAGAAAAAGTAAAAAGAACCACAGCTATTCTGTTGGAAGAAACCATTGAAGAGCTTGAGCAAAAAAGAAAATCTGTCGAAGCACAAAACCGTGAACTGGAAATCGAAACCGCACTTGAAAAAGTACGGACAGTTGCCATGAGTATGCGTCAGCCTGATGATATGCTGAAGGTATGCCAGATAATTTCCGACCAGCTTCAACAATTGAATGTACAGGATATCCGCAATGTGCAGACAGCCATCATTTATGAATCAAAAGGCACGTACCTGAACTATGAATATTATGTTAAACATGATAAGCAATTAGTAACAGAAGTTGATTTTAAAAATCATGAACTTCAGAATTTATTTGCCAATAAAATGCTGCAGGGGGCAGAGGAATTGTTTCATGAAAGCATGAATGGCAAAAAAGTTCAGGAATGGTATGAGTACCAGAAAACTACCAATCAGTATGCTGATAGTTATCTGGAAAATGCCCCATCACTGAATTATTATTTTTATTCATTAGGCCCGGTTGCTTTGGGCATATCCACCTATTCGCCCCTGAGCGAAGCAGGAATCAATTTATTCAAGCGTTTCCGAAATGTGTTTGATCTGGCTTACAGGAGGTTCCTGGATATTGAAAAAGCCGAAGCCCAGGCGAAAGAAGCACGGATTGAAACTTCTCTTGAACGGGTGCGGGCCCAGGCGATGAGTATGCGTAAGCCTGAAGACCTGACAGATATCTGTGAAGTGCTTTTTGCTGAATTGCAATCGCTTGGCTTTTCAGAAATGCGGAACGCAATGATCAATATTCATGATGATGAAAAAGCTTCGTTTGTGAATTACGATTATTCCGATGAAATCGGTAAAAGCATCAATCACCTGGATTACACTATTCATCCTTTAATTGAAAAACAGATCAAGCAGGTCAGGAGTGCAGATGGATTTTCTGAAACATCATTTATCGGGAAAGATCTAAAAGATTGGATAGCCTTCAGGAAAAAAATCGGCGAAAAGGATGACCCGAGAATAGAAAATACAGATGCCCTGTATTATTATTTCTACTCCATTGGTAACGGATCCATCGGAATATCAACTTTCAGTTCCATTACCGAAGAAAAACTTGATGTGTTGAAGCGATTCCGGAATGTTTTCAACTTATCGTACCAGCGATATACTGACATTGCATTAGCCGAAGCCCAGGCGCGGGAAGCCCAGATTGAACTGGGATTGGAACGCGTTCGGGCTAGAGCGATGGCCATGCAGAACTCCAATGAGTTAGCCGAGCTTGTAGCCACCTTATTTAAAGAATTAACCCGGCTTGATTTTGCATTGACGAGATGCTATATCTATATCATCGACCCGGAAACATTGTCGCTGCGGGCCTGGACGTTTAATACAGAAGTCGACGAAATTCCCGAATCGTATAAAATACAATATCTTAATCTGCCTTATTATAAAGCCTTGATAAAATCATGGAAAGAACGTAAACAGAAATTTGTTTATGAGCTTGGCGGAGAAGAAAAGGAGGAAGTTGACCGGGTTCTTTTGAATGAAACTGAATACAGACGTTTACCTGATCAGGTGAAATCAGGAATGAAATCGGTTGACCGGGTCTTTTTATCTTATTCGTTCAATAATTTCGGAGGATTACAAACCGGTGGGCTTGAACCCTTATCCGATGAAAACCTGGAAATTTTCAGTCGCTTTGGTAAAGTTTTTGACCTTACCTATACCCGGTTTAATGACCTGAAACAGGCTGAAGCCCAGGCTCGCGAGGCACAGATACAGTTAGCGCTTGAAAGAGTTCGCGCCCGGACCATGGCTATGCAAAGCAGTGAAGAACTGTCTGAGGTCTCATTCCTGCTCAATAAACAGGTAGTGGAACTGGGCATCCCCACACGGGGTTGTGCTTTCAACATTTACAACGAACATGATTCCACCGAATGGTTTGCAAACCTGGAAGGCACCATCCCGGTATACAAAACACCAAGGGAAAATATTTTTCTCAAATATTATGAGACCGGCCGGCGGGGCGAAACGCTACTGATTGAAGAGTTTGGCGGGGAAAGGATCAAAGAACACTATAAGTATCTGGCAACGTTGCCCGTTTCCGGCAAAAAGGATGGACCCATTGCCAGTGTTGAGAATGCACCAGCATATCAGATCGATCATGTGGCTTATTTCAAGTATGGATACCTGCTCTTCATTACGTTGATTCCAGCGCCTGAAGCCCATGAAGTATTCAAACGCTTTGCCAAAGAATTTGAACAAACCTATACCCGATTCCTCGATCTTAAAAAAGCTGAAACCCAGGCAATGGAAGCGAGGATCGAAGCATCACTTGAAAAGATCAGATCCCGTGCACTTGCAATGCGCAATAGCTCAGAAGTGGGGAATGTTTCGACCCTGCTATTTTCAGAACTTGAAAAAATGGACATAAACCCAAGCGGTTTTAGTATCATGATTTTTGATGAGAAACAGGATAAATACGAATTATGGCGTGCAAAGGAAGTGGCTCATCAAGGGGCTTATGAAACCTTCTCCATTAAGGCGATGTACGATAAACTCGATCAATATGTTCCGGGATTTAGTGAAGAATTAAAATCATCCTGGACAAAGGGAAAACCATTTTTTGTCGGTGAGTTCAGGGGGAAAAAGAGATTTTCATTTATACAGGCAAATCGCGAAATGGCCAATTATTCCGACGAGGAGTTCGAAAAAATGAAGAAGATGTTCCCCAACCCGATATTCTGGCAACTGGTGTTCTTCAAGTATGGATGGTTTGGAATATTACAAAACAAGCAACTTCCTGAGGATGATTTGTTGTTGATCCAGCGTTTTGCAGAAGTATTTGGTTTTGCTTTTACCCGCTTCCTGGATCTCCAAAAAGCAGAAACACAGGCACGCGAAGCACAGGTTGAAACTGCGTTGGAAAGAGTGCGAAGCCGCACAATGGGAATGCAGCGAAGCGATGAATTGCAGGATGCAGCTCTGTTGTTGTTTCAGCAGATCCAGGGTTTGGGCTTACCACCATTTGCCTGTGGATTTAATATCTGGGATGATGACAGGAAAGCCGCTACAGCCTGGATGGGTGGGGTCGTGGGGCTTCAGCCACCTTTCAAGACTGACAGTTCAAGGGATGTTTATCTGCCAATTTATGAAGCAGCTCAAAGAGGAGAAGCCTTATTTGTGAAAGAGCAGAGTGGGAAGGAATTGGAAGTGCACTACGATTATCTGGCTACAATTCCGATTTTCAGGGACATTATTCTGGAAGGTTGGAAACAGGCTGGTGTTTCCGCTCCTACATTTCAAATTATTCATTGTGCTTATTTTACACAAGGATATCTGATGTTTATTTCATTTGAACCAGTACCAGCTTATTACCTGATATTCAAACGTTTCGCCAAAGTTTTTGAACAAACTTACACCCGTTTTCTCGACCTCCAAAAAGCAGAAGCACAGACCCGTGAAGCTGTAAAACAATCCTCTCTTGACCGGGTTCGGGGGCAGATTGCCAGTATGAGGACAACCAAAGACCTTGAGCGTATCACACCCATAATCTGGCATGAACTAAATTCGTTGGATGTTCCTTTTATCCGCTGCGGTGTTTTTATTGTAGACGAGGAACAATCAAATGTCCAGGTCTATTTAACAACTCCGGAAGTTAAACCGTTGGCTGTCCTGAATTTATCTTTTGATTCCAATGAGTTGACATCCAACACGGTTGATCATTGGCGTAAAGGCATGGTTTACAGGGAACATTGGAATAAGGAACAGTTTATTCAGTGGGCGCAATCCATGCTCGGGCTGGGACAAATCCATGACCAGGAAACCTACCAGGGTTCGGAAAATCCTCCTGAAACGCTGGACCTGCATTTTGTGCCTTTTGCACAGGGAATGCTTTATGTAGGGAATACTGCTCCGCTTTCGGATGAAAAAATTCAATTGGTGCAAGCCCTGGCCGATGCTTTTTCGATCGCGTATGCGCGTTACGAAGATTTTAATAAACTGGAAAAAGCCAAAGCAAGTATTGAAAGCACCTTAACCGAACTTAAAGCTACACAATCCCAGCTTATCCAGTCAGAAAAGATGGCAAGCCTGGGAGAACTAACCGCCGGTATTGCCCACGAAATACAAAACCCTCTGAATTTCGTCAATAATTTCTCGGAAGTAAGCAATGAGCTGCTGGATGAAATGAAAACCGAGCTGGATAACGGAGATATTCAGGAAGCAAAGGCAATTGCATCGGATGTTAAGATAAATCTTGAAAAAATACTTCATCACGGCAAACGTGCCGATGCCATTGTTAAAGGCATGCTGCAACACAGCCGCAGCAGCAGCGGCGTTAAAGAGCCGACAGATATCAATGCTTTGGCTGATGAATACCTGCGCCTGGCATATCATGGACTCCGGGCTAAAGACAAATCCTTTAATTCCACTTTGAAAACGGATTTTGATGAAACAATCGGAAAGATTGATATTATTCCGCAGGATATCGGGCGGGTAATTCTTAACTTGATTACCAATGCCTTTTTTGCCGTAAACGAAAGAAAGCAACAACAGCCTGATGGTTATGAACCGACTGTCTCAGTCAGCACGAGCCGCTCCCTCTCCTCCAGAGAGGGTCGTGGAGAGGTCTTAATCTCTGTAAAAGATAACGGCCCCGGCATTCCTCAAAACATTGTCGATAAAATCTTCCAGCCTTTCTTTACTACCAAACCAACCGGTTCAGGAACCGGTTTGGGCCTGAGTTTAAGTTACGATATTGTAAAAGCGCATGGCGGAGAGTTGAAGCTGGAAACACAAGAAGGAGAGGGAACGATATTTATTATTCATTTACCAAAGCATTCATCATTATGAAATATTACTTTATAACCTTATTGATTTTGTTATTACCGATGGTGATGAATGCACAGCAAAGCTATCCTGACAGCCTGAAGCAGGCGCTTCATAGTTCCACCACCGACTCAGCAAAATTTTCAATAGCATTTGCTCTATGTCTTTATTATTCTGAAGATAACCTTGATTCTTCACTTATTTATATTAATCAGGGTCTGTTAGCTGCCCGCAAAAATAACCGTAAAATTAATGAGGCAGGTTTGCTCGCACTAAAGGGACGTGCTATGGCAGGATTGCATAAATATGTTGATTCTTTTGAATCTTTCAAGGAGGCCTTGAAAATTGCAGAAGATCCTGCCAACGAAAACAAGGCTTGGAAGGATAATAAAATCACATTTCACCAAAACCGACTAAATCAACTGGGATATATACATCTCAATATTGGATTCCATAGAGGTTTTACAGATACTGCAGATCAATCAATCTTACATTTTAGAAAAGCCTTACAACTCGGAGAAGAAGTTAAAGATACCATATTAATAGGCTTTGCAAACTGGGGCTTGGCATTAAATTATCGGTCGCTTGACAAATTGGATTCCGCTTTAATATTTCTGAATAAGGCAGAACAGATTTTCCGGAAAAAATGGGTTAATGGATATCTCAATATGGTTTATCTGACAAAAGCTGACATTTACTGGTCCAAAGGAGACAAGAATAAGAATTTGTATTATGTCTATAAAAGTTTAGAAGAGTTATCCGGGCAAAACAATACCAATGCATTAAGTTGGGCGTATAGCGATCTCACTGGTTATTACTTACAGGAAAAACAGAAAGATTCCAGCCTCTATTATGCGAACAAAAATGTAGCGGTTTTGCTTTCGAAGGGTGAGAAAAATATGGGAGGAGCCTATTTGCTGTTATCTAAAAGCTATGAATTGCGCAATGAGATTGATAGTGCGTATAAATACCAGGGCTTTGCTCTTACAGCATCAGACAGCACTTACCATGCAGAAATCAAAAACCAATCTGCATTTCAGAAACAGTCCTTTAAAGATCAAATGAAGGTGAAAGAGCTTGAACAAGAAAAAGGATCTTATCAAAGCAAAATCAGGACAAATATTTTATTGGGAAGTCTTTTTACACTATTCGTAATAGCATTTTTCCTGTATCGGAATAACAGGCAAAAACAAAAAGCAAATAGTTTAATTGCTAAGCAAAAAGAAAAAGTAGAAAGCACCTTGCAAGAATTAAGATCCACTCAATCACAACTTATCCAATCCGAAAAAATGGCTTCTTTGGGAGAACTTACTGCCGGCATTGCCCACGAAATTCAGAATCCGTTGAACTTCGTCAATAATTTTTCAGAAGTAAACTCAGAATTGATTGAGGAATTGGAGCAGGAAGTTGAAAAAGGTAATATGCTTGAAATTAAAGCTTTAGCAAAAGATATCAGAGAGAACGAACAAAAAATAAACCACCACGGCAAACGCGCCGAAGCCATCGTAAAAGGCATGCTACAGCATAGCCGTAGAAGCAGCGGTGTAAAAGAGCCGACAGATATAAATGTTTTAGCCGATGAATATTTGCGCCTGGCATATCATGGACTCCGGGCTAAAGACAAATCCTTTAATTCCACTTTGAAAACGGATTTTGATGAAACGATTGGCAAAATCAACATCATTCCGCAGGACATCGGACGGGTAATTCTTAATTTAATAACCAACTCATTTTATGCTGTCAACGAAAAAAAGCAACAACAGCCTGAGGGTTATGAACCAACTGTCTCAATTAGCACAAGCCGCTCCCTCTCCTCCGGAGAGGGCTGGGGAGAGGTCTTGATTTCCGTAAAAGACAACGGCCCCGGAATCCCTCAAAACATTGTCGACAAAATTTTCCAACCCTTTTTCACCACCAAGCCAACCGGCTCAGGAACCGGCTTAGGCCTGAGTTTGGCGTATGACATTGTAAAAACGCATGGTGGAGAGCTGAAAGTGGAAACTAAGGAAGGTGAAGGAACAGAGTTTATTATTCAATTGCCTGTTTAATAATTTGATTTTGGAAACACATTATGTAAAAGAAAACATATGAGATTAATACACATTTTAAATTCAGGGAGAATATTGCATTTATTAAACCGGACAATAATTCTGGTTGTATTGTTTCTGACTTTTCGGGGTTCAGCCTATAGCCAGCAGGAATACCTTTTCGAAAAAATAGGTTTGGCAGAAGGCTTGTCTAATCCCAATATTAATTTTATCTCACAGGATAGCAAAGGGTATCTTTGGATTTCGACATCCGATGGATTAAACCGTTACGACGGAAATAATGTTAAAGTATTCAGGAACAACGCAGGCGATTCTACTTCCATTGCCAATAATAATTGCTTTGCCATAGCTGAGGATAAGGAAGGATATTTATGGATAGGAATAGCCGGGAATGCTATTGCCAGATACAATCCGAAAAACGAAAGCTTTAAAAGTTATCCTATTGCAACGGGCAGCATTATTAATAATTCGGTGTTTTATACAGCACTTTGCGATTCAAAAGGTAATATCTGGTTTGGTTCTAGCAATCATGGAATGCAGAAATTGAATAGAAACACAAATAAATTTGAGCAGGTTAAACTCGACTCATCGATTAGGAATGCACAATGGGGTCAAATCTTTGCCTTAATTGAACTGAAAAATGGGGAAATATTGGCCTCCGACTATGGAGGTGGAATTAAAATTTACAATCGTAAACTTAATACATTTCAACCCTTCAATTTTAAACCAGGTTTTAGTCCAAATGAAATTGCATCCCTTTATGAAGATTTGTCAGGCAATATTTGGATGGGTGGAAGTAATCAACTAATTAATTATTCGCATTCAGATAGCACTATTATTTACTTTGATGTAATCAGCCATTACAAAATCCCCTCTAATTCCAATGTTATTTCCGGAATAACTGAAGATCACAATGGAAATATTTGGGCAGGAATCGATCCCCAAGGACTTTTTCGTGTTAACCCTAAAAATAAAAATATTGCGAAAATTGATTTTGGATTCGATGACTCCAACCTTTCTGAAAAAGTTTTAGCTGTATTTAAGGATAAGTATGGTGTGATATGGTTAGGAACATTAGGACGAGGCTTAACAAAATTTGATCCCCTCAGAAAGCCATTCAATTACTCTAAATTTAATTTTAACGAAGTTGAAGGTGCTGGGGCAACCAATGTTAGTGTATTATCAGGTATTCAAAATAAAAAAGAAATTACCGTTGGTACAACAACCAATGGACTGTTTTCTTACAATCTGGAAAGTAAAAAACTGGATAAACTAAGACTCAATTTTGATCCAGCCACAATTCCGGATGGAATCATTAATATTCAAAGCCTTGCTGAGGATATTGATGGTAATAAATGGTTTTCGTACAACAATTCGGGACTTTACAAATTGGACAGAAACAAATTGCTGCGGTGCATGAATCCGGAACCTAAGAAAAAGACAACAACATACAATATCAATGCTATTAAGGTTGATTTAAAAGGTAATATTTGGATGGCGTCGAGGTTTGGTTTTGAGAAATATGATATCGCTAAAAACCAATTTTCAATGCTTCCCACCATCATGAATAAAAAAATAAATGAAAAGTTACATCAAAAAATTCATGATATTGTTGATAAGCGTGTTCCAATTGCCGCTATTCTAAAAGTGGGTGAGGCATCCAGTTTAGAGAAAAATTTTTCGTTGGATCATGATCAAAAGGTAATTGTTATTTGCGTGGGAGAAGGAGCAATGTCTCAAGGCAATTACGGCATATGGGATGGTGGTTCTTTATTATCCGAAAGTGGTGATCTAATTTGGTCAATGAATGATATTTCAAGAACATATAATGACGGGGGGGGATTTAAAAATCGTATTGCCATAAAATGCCTCGATTTAAAAAGCGGAGTTTATAAATTAGCCTATGCAACGGATGTTGGACACTCGTACGGAACATGGAATGTAGTTCCGCCTGCAGACTCTGTTTGGTATGGAATACAAATTCTGAAAATAAATGATTCGGAGTTCCATCAAATGGAAGAATTGAATGAAGCAGAAATAAATTCAGACAAATATATGCCTATGGAAGTTGGCAGCAGTATTGATTTTAGTAAAAAAAACAACAATATACTTTGGCTGGGCTCTGGTGCGAACGGGTTTTTTAAATACGACCTGGAAACCGGAAATTTTAAACAGTACAATTTTGACTTTAAAAATAAATTTTCTCCAAACAATGCAGTAAATTTCATTTTTGAGGATAGGGATGGTATTGTATGGGTGGCAACTCTTGCTAATTTATTAAGATTTGATCCCAATACTGAAAAATTAGAAAAATTTGGAGAGAAAGATGGGCTTTCTTCGAACCTTGTTAATTCAATCACCGAAGATTTGAATGGAAATTTATGGTTAAGCACAACTGGGGGTTTGTTAAAATTGAATAAAAATGCTCCAAGGATGCAATGGAATTTTGTAAATTATAATGCCACCGATGGGCTACAAAATTATATTTCAAGCAAAGCAAGTTGGATTAGCAAAGAAGGTGAAATTATTTTAGGATCTAACGAAGGTATCATTTCGTTCTATCCCGGCGAAATCAATAAGGTAAAACCCGATTTGGTGATTGAAGACATTAAAGTATCCGACATTTCTATCAAATCTGATTCTTCCTCTTTTCGGCTTGAAAAAAGCATCATGGATACAGAAGAATTGAGACTTTCTTATAAACAAAACAACCTGTCTTTTGAGTTTGCATCCATTCATTTTTCAAGACCCGAAAAAAATAAAGTGCTTTATATGTTGGAAGGTTTTGACAATCATTGGATTTCTACCGACCGAAATTTTGCTTCTTATACAAATCTTGCCCCCGGCAAATATATTTTCAGAATAAAAGGCTCAAACGGCGACGGAATTTGGGATAACGAAGGGAAATCAATTCGAATAATTATTTCTCCACCCTGGTGGCTAACATGGGAGGCCTATTTTATTTACTTTCTTTTATTCCTTGCATCTTTATTTGGAGTTGACCGTTTTCAGCGGAGGCGGATCCTGGCGAAACAACAGGTACTGGCCAAAGACAAAGAACTGGCCCAGGCAAAGGAAATTGAAAAAGCATATCATGAGCTTGGTAAAGCCCACGAAATACTCAAATCAACCCAATCCCAGCTTATCCAATCCGAAAAAATGGCATCCCTCGGTGAACTCACTGCCGGCATTGCCCACGAAATTCAAAACCCTCTGAATTTCGTCAATAACTTCTCGGAAGTCAGCAATGAGTTGCTGGACGAAATGAAAACCGAGCTGGATAACGGAGATATTCAGGAAGCGAAAGCAATTGCATCGGATAGTAAAACTAAATCTCGAAAAAATACTTCATCACGGCAAACGCGCCGATGCCATTGTAAAAGGCATGTTGCAACACAGCCGCAGCAGCAACGGTGTTAAAGAACCAACCGATATCAATGCTTTGGCCGATGAATATTTGCGCCTGGCCTATCATGGATTGCGGGCAAAAGACAAATCATTTAATGCCACGTTAAAAACTGATTTTGATGACAGCTATTGGCAAAATCGATATCATTCCCCAGGATATTGGCCGGGTAATTCTTAACCTGATCACCAATGCGTTTTATGCAGTAGATGAAAAGAAGAAAACAAAACCATGCATGGTTACGAACCAACCGTCTCAGTTAGCACAAGCCACTCCCTCTCCTCCGGAGAGGGCCGGGGAGAGGTCCTTATTTCAGTAAAAGACAACGGTCACGGCATCCCTCAAAAAGTACTAGATAAAATCTTTCAACCCTTTTTCACCACCAAACCTACCGGTCAGGGAACGGGATTGGGACTTTCAGTTTGGCGTATGATATTGTAAAAGCGCATGGCGGGGAGTTGAAGGTGGAAACAAAAGAAGGTGAAGGCACTATATTTACAATAATAATCTGACATTAAGATAAAGCATACTTAACTTCTGCTTCCACTACTGATTTTTATGCCATTTCTTGTGCAGAAAACCATATGTCTGTTCTTGATTTCGGAAATATAAAAACAATTGGCATGCCAATAAATGATTTGTTTACTTACTCCAGTCATCACCCGTTTTGAACAAAAGATGATCAATAATGTTGGTATAATGCAGAAAGCCAGCAATTAAGTAAATTGAAAAATTTAAAGAAGTGCTAGGGTCTTATTCATTTTAAATAAATTAAATTTTTAAAAAATGGCGACAATTACAGTTTCTTATGATGGTGTGCAATTAACATTGTCGGATAACGGGCATACTAATGCCAGTCACAGTGAACAAATACATTGGCATCCTGGTTCCGGAGTTCGTTCCGTTACAAATGTTGTAATGAAACCAACTTCACCTGTAAAAACAGCAGAATTTTGGTCGGATGCTCCTCAATCAAAATGGAGTGAATTTTAAGGGGACAATTAATAATTCGGTTGTAGGCGCGTGGGATTATGATATAACTTGTAATGTTGGAACTGAACGAAATCCGATTTCCATATCTAAGGACCCAAGAATCCAGGTTCTTTCCAGGTAAATTTATTCATAAAATATTTTCAAGTTGTTTAAAGGGAAACTCTGTTTTTTACTGATTAGTTTTCTGTGTCTTATTGTTCCTGCTGTTTACAGCCAGGATCAAAAAGTGGCAGACAGTCTGGCGATTATTTATAATAAGGGCAAGTTAAATGATACGGCCAGGTTAGAATTGCTCAGGCAATTATCCTTCAATGAGGTAAAAGATCTGAATTTGTCTTTAAAATATGCAGAGGAATTAATAAACCTGTCCAAAAAGACGGGAAATAGCAATTTCCTGCATAGCGGTTATTTTCAAAAAGGAAATAAGAAAAGATTATTGGGCGATTTGGAAGAAGCACTGGATGCCTATATCAAAAGTGCAGAAGCTGCCCGGGTAGATAAATAATGTGAGGGGTGAAGGAAATGCCTATGGTGCCATTGCTGATATTTATTCTATTTCAAATAATCATCCTAATGCTAGACTCTACTATAATAAGGCAATTGCTATCTTGAGAGAATCAAATGACTCTGTTGCCTTAGCCTCTGCCATTTTAAATGCCGGAGAGGAATTTATGAATAGCCATATTTACGATACTGCCTATGTGTATTTCAAAGAATCAAAAATCATATTTGAAAAGTGCAGTTACTTAGCCGGGAAGGCATACAGTATTGGTAATATCGGAATGGTTTACGCCAATACCGGGGAAAGCAATCTTGCTGAAAAGAATATCAAAGAAGCTATTCAAATATTGGAAGATTTGGAAGATTATTATCCTATCTGTGTGTATCTCATTTCTATGGCTGATATTTATATTGAAAAAGGAGATGATGCCAAGGCTTTGAACTATGCGAAGAGAAGTCTGACACTTGCCCGGCAATATGGACTGAAAGAACAAATTCGTGATGGCAATCTCAAACTTTCAGAACTCTATGAACGATCCGGAAACCCTGCAGAATCTTATAAATACTTCAAAAATTACATAGTTTACAGAGACAGCATAAATAACATTAAAACAGTGCAGAGTATGGCTAATCTACGCACTGATTTCGAGGTTTCTCAAAAGCAATTAGAAGTGGATCTGCTCAATCAGCAAAAACAGAACCAGCGATGGTGGTTAATTACCATTGCCGGTATTTTATTTTCAACATTTGTATTACTATTTGTTTTATACCGTAAACAATAAAAACAAACAAAAAGCAAATGCGCTCTTACAAAAACAAAAAGAAAAAGTAGAAATAGCACTCACCAAGCTAAAAGCCGCCCAGTCCCAACTCATCCAGGCCGAAAAAATGGCCTCACTCGGGGAACTCACAGCCGGAATTGCCCATGAAATTCAAAACCCTTTAAATTTCGTCAATAACTTTTCGGAAGTCAGCAATGAGCTGATTGATGAAATGAAGCAGGAATTTAAAAAGGGAGATTTAGACGAAGGCTTTGCTATCGCTGATGATATCAAACAAAACCTGGAGAAGATAAACCATCACGGCAAACGAGCTGATGCCATTGTAAAAGGCATGCTTCAACATAGTCGCAGCAGCAGTGGTGTCAAAGAACCAACTGATATCAACGCTTTAACCGATGAATATCTGCGCCTGGCGTATCATGGTCTGCGTGCAAAAGACAAATCATTTAATGCCACTTTGAAAACGGATTTTGATGAAACGATTGGAAAGATTGATATTATTCCCCAGGACATCGGACGGGTAATTCTGAATTTGATTACCAATGCTTTCTATGCTGTTAACGAAAGAAAGCAACAGCAGCCTGATGGTTACGAACCAACTGTCTCAGTTTCTACAGAGCTAATCCTCCCCCCACCGGGGGGATCGAGGGGGGTATTAATCTCCGTAAAGGATAACGGCGCCGGCATCCCTCAAAACATTATTGATAAAATATTTCAACCTTTTTTTACTACCAAACCTACCGGGCAGGGAACAGGACTAGGATTGAGTTTGAGTTATGATATTGTGAAAGCACATGGAGGAGATTTACAGGTAAAAACAAATCTAGGAGAAGGCTCTGAATTTACTGTTCAATTGCCTCTTAATGCATAAATGAAAGCAGATTAAAGTGAATCTATAAAAACAATCATTTATATGGCATCTTCAGGAACAAGTCTTTCAGCAATCAATGTAAAACGAAAAGGTCTTCCGTCACTATCAGAACATACCTTTCTCCGTTACATGAGTTTTGCTGTGCTCTATGTTGCACAAGGCGTGCCTGAGGGAATGACGTATTTTGGCATTCCGGCCTGGATGGCTATGAATGGAAAAAGCGCGGCGGAAATCGGTGGATTTATTGCCGTTATCGGTATCCCATGGAGTTTTAAAATACTGGTAGCCCCTATGATGGACCGTTTCACCCTTTTATCCATGGGCCGAAAACGCCCCTGGGTACTTGTAGGGCAAATGGGATTGATGTGCAGTTTTGTCGCCATGGCATTTGTACCTGATCCGTTGAATAATATAAAACTTTTAATGGCGGCTGGGTTTTTCGTCAGCTTTTTTGGCGCTTTTCAGGATGTGGCAACCGATGGAATGGCTATTGACATTGTGCCAATCGATGAGCAGGCACGTGCCAATGGTTTAATGTGGGGCGCCAAAACAATCGGTACTTCTGCCTCACTGGTGGCAGGCAACTGGATCATTCATAACCATGGGTTCGAGTATGCAATCCTTTTTCTTTCAATTACAGTAAGTCTTATTTTCCTTGTACCACTGCTTATGAGGGAACGTCCGGGAGAGAAATTACTGCCCTGGACCAAAGGCGCAGCATCCGAAAGCGCATCGAAAATGCAGTTGGAAAGCCTGGGGCAGATATTTAAAAGTTTGTTCAAAGTTTTCTTTCTTCCTAGCAGTTTGTTTATGGGAATTGCATTTTTTTTCTTTCAAATGGGAAATGGACTTATTGATTCCCTGTTACCTGTTTTTACTATTCAAAAAATTGGCTGGACCGACCAGGAGTATTCACATGTATTTTCCTTTGTTAATATCAGCGCCGGGTTCCTGGGAATGTTTGCCGGAGGTGCCCTTGCCGATCTTTTTGGTAAAAAACGGATGATGTCAGTCTACCTTGTAAGTATGATTTTACTGGTTTCATCGATGGCCTTTTTTAAAGTCTATTGGCCAAGGCCTTATATGGTTGAAGGATTTATGGCGATTTATTACACACTCTATGTCTTTTTAACCGTGGCAGCATTTGCAACAGGAATGGGGCTTTGCTGGAAACGGGTGGCCGCAACACAATTTACTTTATATATGGCCATTTCTAACTTAGGCCGGGCAATAGGAGCAAGCCTTCTTGGACCTCTTCATGATTTGTTACCCTGGGAATACGTCATACTTTCATTTGGAGGATTTGCAATAGTTATGTTGATATTCATTCAGCTTATTAATCCAATGAAACATTTGAAAGATATTGACAAATTGGAATCGGATCATCTGGAAAATAAAAAGTTATCATTAATTCCCTCCTGGGTTACTATTAGCTCCAGCTTCAGAAAAGATCAAAAATAAAATTATAAGACTGTGATAAATAAAAAGACTTTAATCTGTTTTTATTTTCTGGTAAGCATGCTGACCGCTTATGCCCAAAACCAGTCGATAGATACTTTGATTCATAAAGTTGCCGCTGAAAAGAATGATGATCTCCGTTTCGAACTTCTGAATGATTTCTTTTCAAATACAGCCGAAACAAATCCTATGCTGGAACTGAAAAATGCCCAAAAACTTTTAGATTATTCACAAAACAGCAAAGATAAATTGTCAGAGGCTTTTGCTTTGTGTCGTATTGGCTACAGCTACCGTATATTTGGCAATACCGAAAAGTTTCTGGAATACCTGTTAAAAGCCAATGACCTGGCTAAGGAAACAAAAAACGGAAGGACAATTGCATTTATCAGCCAGGTACTTGGACATGTTTATAAGGATCAGGCAGACTATTCAAAAGCTTACTATTATTATAAGAAAACTGCCGACATTGGAGAAAGCATAAATAACGACAAGGCTAAAGCATGGGGTTACAGCAACCTGTCTGATGTATATCTTAGTTTAAACAAGCTGGATTCTGCATTAATGTATTCACAAAGAGAATATGAGATCAGTATGCGGATTCATTATTTTGATTTTATCGGCTATACTTATTTAAGCCTTGGTGACATCCAGGGCAAATTGGGAAATGCTGCCCTTGCACTTGGCTATTATGATATGGCTGTAGCGGAAGGACTTAAAATAAGATCACCAAAACTATTGAACTGGACCTTCACGTCGAAGGCTCAGTATTTCAACAATACTAGTCAAAAAGATTCAAGTATTATTTATGCCAAAAAAGCCATTGCAATTGTTCAAAACACTCCTTTCAAAAACTTAAGTATAAAACCTGCTAAACTTCTTTTAGAACTTTATAAAAATAATAACAGCGACAGCGCTTTAAAATATTCAGAGATATACAGAATAGCCAATGACAGCCTGTTCAATTCAAAAATCATTCAGCAAACGCAGTTAATGACCTTTGAAAATGAACTTCGCCAGCAGGAAATAGCAGCAGAGAAAACAAAAGCAGAATACCAGCGTAAACAGAATATCCAGTTTGCTCTGATTGCCCTGGGCATAATTACATTCTTTATTTTATTTTTAATACTCAGCCGCAGCTTTATTACCAACACCAAATTGATTGAATTCTTCGGAATAATCGCATTGTTGATCGTGTTCGAATTTATTAATCTCTGGTTGCATCCCTTCCTCGAAAGTGTTACGCATCACTCACCTCTGCTTATGTTGCTGGCTTTAGTCAGTATAGCTGCTTTGTTGGTCCCTATGCATCACCGGATCGAAAAGTGGGCTACAAAAAAACTGGTTGAGAAGAACAAGGCAATACGACTGGTAAATGCGAAGAAAACGATAGCGAAACTTGAAGGGAATCCTTAAAGGCTTGCCTAAACGTAGCCACATCAAACAATTATCATATGTAAGATGTTAATACATTGATTTTTTTGTCGTGGCAGAGTTTTTTCATATGGTTCACTTGCCTGATAAGGTCCTGGGAATTTGATAAATTTATAAACGAACATCAGATTGGAGCTTATCCATTAGGTATCCGCATATATTAAATAATCTATTGTATGAAAAAGATATTGCTGATTGGTTTATGGATTTTAAGCAATTCATTATTCGGACAAATCCCGGGAAAAACTATTGAAGGACCCATAAATTTATTCGACTCCATTATTGTTAAAAAAGGGGATATCCTTTATTTAGGAAAAGGCAGTGACCCGGAGACTGGTAATTTTGTACACATCTACGCGCCTAAAAACAAGACAATTCCTATAGCAATGGATATCATTTCGGGATTTTTTACAAGTACTGGTTTTGATTCAAAAGCAATTCCTCAAATAAATTTGGATAAAGGATTTGCAGGTAAGCAATTAGTAGTCGAAAGTTTTAGCGAAATCACATCTAAAAAGAATGGGAATAAGATTATTGGGGTTATTGACATGTCTGGGCATTCAATTGATGAGCAGACAAGTGCCTCAGGTACGCTAGAAAAAAATGAGGATAAGACAGTAAGGTTTATTGAAATAAGTCCATCAAATTCAATACCGGTAGAAATTGAATCGACGATAGTTATCGTTGACTTTGAACCTGCATTTAAATCAGGTGAGATAATTAAAATTAGTGCCCCTGAATCGACAGCAAAAGCGCCGGCGGTTCAATCATTATTTCTACCATTTGAGATGACTGTAAAAGGTATTGAACCTGTAGTTGTTGCTATCTATAAATTTAGTAGAGATGAACTTTATAATAAGGTAATAAATTGGACCCATTTATACTATAAGACTCCAAATCAAGCAACCATCAATACAGTTCCGGATCAAAAGATTAATATTAATAACGTTGCAAAAAATGTACGATTTGGCTCATTTAATGGAAGAGACCTTTTTGCTGATCTGCCTTATCTTTTCACCGTTGATTTTACCGATAATGAAATTCGAATGCCTTTTACGTTAGGAGATGAAAACGGAGATATTACAGATGAATATGGAGAAGTTATAGCTAATGTCTCTCCATCACATATTTTTAATAAAAAGGGAGAAGTATCCAAAAGGAGTGAGATTTTTAAAGCAGAAGCCGAAAGGATAATGAATGATTTATCTTATGCTATGGTTGATTATTTAATGAAATAACCAATATTCTTATTCTGAAAATAAATACACAAGAAAAGAACATGATAAAATCAGCCGGTCTTAACACAGAGGTGAATAATATTATTTTATCATGGTGTCCCATTTGACCCGTAATAAAAGGGTTATACACATGAAAGAAAACGAAGAAAACTTAAAAAGAGAAATTGGTGTCTGGGGTTTGAGTGCCAACATGATAAACAGTATGATAGGGGCAGGGATATTTGTGCTTCCTGCTGTAGTAGCAACCGGCCTTGGTTCAGCAAGTATAATTGCATACCTCTTTTGTGGACTTTTAATCACCCTGGTTATGCTTTGTTTCGCAGAGGTGGGAAGCAGGATAACGGGTTCAGGGGGAGCTTATATTTATATCGAAAGTGCTTTTGGTAAATATGCAGGATTTATTACAGCTATTCTTTATCTTTTAGCTGCTATAGCAAGCGACGCGGCGGTTGCCAATGCCGTTGCTGATATTATATCCTCATTATTCCCTTTCTTACATGGAGTAATATTTAATACAATCTTTTTCGCTACAATTTTCATTGGGTTGGCGTATATCAATGTGGTCGGTGTTAAAAAAGGATTGGGGTTCGTGAAAATAATCACAATGATGAAAATTGTGCCATTATTGGTAATTATTTTCATTGGGTTTAAGGATGTTTCAGTACATAACCTGTATTGGCAGTCGGTCCCAACCATTAAACAGGTTGGAGAAATGTCACTTGTTCTTTTCTTTGCTTTTATGGGAGCCGAATCCGGATTGTCAGTAAGCGGAGAGGTGCGAAAACCAAATAAAACCATACCACAGGCTCTTCGGTTAAGTATAATAGCCGTACTGGCAATTTATATCTTGGTTCAAACCGTATCACAGGGCATTCTGGGTGCAACACTTCCTTTATTTAAGAATAATCCTTTAGCTGAAGTTGCCAACCATATATTCGGACCCGTTGGATTTACGTCTGATAACAATCGGAGCAGCTGTTTCGATGTTTGGGATGTTAAGCAGCGAAGTTCTTAATATCCCAAGGATTTTATATGCTTCTTCATTGAACAAAGTAATTCCCATAACGAAATTGTCCCTTGTCCATACTAAATATGCAACACCGTATATTTCGATTATAGTTTATGCCGGTTTAGATTTGACTTTTGCTTTAGCTGGCGGATTTAAACAATTGGCAATTATAGCGAGTGCTGCCGGTTTGCTGATATATTTAGGCGTAACCCTGGCAACAATAAAACTGAGAATAACGGGTCAGACAGGATCGCAAAAGGATTTCTTCCGCATCCGTGGCGGATATACAGTTCCAGTTCTGGCATCATTGGTAATTGTTTGGTTTCTTTCTAACCTGTCGAATAATGAGCTTAAAGGTTTAGGCGTATTTATTGTTATATTAAGTATAATTTACCTGTCAATCAATCCAAAATTAGTAAAGCAACTGCTGAATAAATTTCATTAAAATTTTGTTTATATAATTTCATTATGCCAATTCAACACAGGATGATTATGTGCATGAATCTCATGATGAATCAATTATGCTATTAATCTGGCCTGCTTAAACAATTTCATATATAGCTTGTTATATATAATCTTGGGGGAGACCACACGATTGGTTTACTATGATTCATAGGCGAATAATTTCTGCTTTTTCCCGGTTGCAAACTAAAATCTGATTATCAAAGTGGTTTGAAGCCAATTGTTGTAATGCATTGATCCTGACATTATCCAACTAATATTGTAATAAACCATTGAAAACGTCTCTATGATAAAATTTACTATTCTATCCCTCATTCTTATCTTTTCAATAGCGCTGTCAGCTCAGGAAAAAAAAGAAGTAGTAAACCCGGTGCCAGTGCCAAAGTCATTTATTACTACTCATCAGATAATAAGTGGAAGTAAAACAATTAATTATAAAGCGGTAGCTTCTGAAACGTATTTAAAAAATGATTCCGGAGATTCAGTTGCTTCAATCTGGTCTGTTGCTTATATACAGGAAGGAATAACTGACCAGACCAGGCGACCGGTCACTTTTATTTTTAACGGAGGGCCTGGCTCTTCATCTATGTGGCTGCACATGGGAATGTTTGGACCTGAGCTGGTGAAAGTAAGCTCTGATGCAAAGGCGGATGATGGTGCTGCTCCTTATAATTTAGTGACCAATAAAAATGGAATATTGGATTTAACAGATATTGTCTTTATTGATCCGGTTGGCACAGGCTATAGCCGTGTTGTTGGTAAAGGCAAAGTTAAAGACTATTGGGGCTTAAATGAAGATGCAAAATCCATTGCTAAATTTATGAGGCAATGGATAACTGTAAATAATCGTTGGTTTTCACCAAAATTCATTGCTGGCGAAAGTTATGGCACACCAAGAGCAGTATTGGTAGCCAATACTTTGGAAGGTGATGGGCAAAATATGGCAATAAATGGTTTGATCCTTATTTCTCAATGCCTGGATTATGAAGGTAATACATCAGTGAACGATAATTTAACCGCTTATATAACTTATTTGCCCAGTATGGCTGCAGTAGCATGGTATCATAAGAAAGCGGGACAAGGCAAAACACTTGAATCCTTTATCGGGGAGTGTAAAAACTTTATCTTCAATTCGTATATCTCTGCCCTGTACCGGGGTTCATCATTAAGCGACAGCGAAAAAAATGAGGTTGCTGAAAAGCTTAGCTATTTTACAGGCCTTAAGAAGGATTATATTTTAAAATCAAATCTTAGGATTTTAACTTCAAGATTTCAAAAGGAATTACTGGCAGACCAGGGCCTGACCGTTGGACAGACAGATGGTCGTTTTACAGGAAATGAAATTGATAAAATTGCCGCTGTTCCACATCTTGGCGATCCGGCAGGCTATCATATAAGTTCGGCTTATACTGCAGCTTTAAATTACTATTATACCTCAGTGCTGAATGTAAAAATGGATCGTCCCTATCTGTCCTCAAATAGTGAAGTTGAAAAGCATTGGAATTACAGACCTGTTCCGGAAGGAGAAGGTTGGGAACCTTCTTTTATGAATGTTGCGCCAAAATTAAGCGAGACAATGAGAAGGAATACAGGAATGAAAGTTATGGTTGCCAGTGGATATTATGATTTGAATTGTCCTTTTTTCGATACTGAATACACATTTTCACGGAATGGATTAGAAAGAGATAAAGTAAAAATTACATATTATGAAGCAGGGCATATGATGTATTTGCACGAACCTGACTTTGTAAAATTATCAAATGACATCCGGGAATTTTTATCGGATTAATTTTCGAGGTAACTATTCAAACAAATATCATATATAGCTTGTTGTATTTAAACATGTTAAAGACCATACAATTGGTTTACTGTTATTAAGCGGCGAATAATTTCCAGGCTTTACCTGCTATAAACTAGAACTAACGATCAAATTGGGATGGTCGGCAGTTGGTCTAAAATTAATAATGCCTTTTTTAAGGTATAACATAACTTAAACTGATAAAAAATACTCAGATAATATAGGAATTGCTAAAGTATTTACATGGCTGAATTAATTGCTTCTTAAGCTGCAGTTATTGTACTCCTTAATTACTCACTTTTTTGTTTCCCGGGTAGAAGACTACTTAATTGAAAATAATTATGAAAAAATTCTTTCTGATTGCCTGTTTAATGATTTTGATTGTAAGTGTTTCCACAGCACAGAAACTTGGAAATCAGCGAATCCCTCTAATCGGAACCATTGCTCCTTCGTTTAAAGCGCCGTCAACAAATGGCCCGGTTAAATTTCCTGAAGATTTTGGTAAAAAATGGAAAATCCTTTTCGCCCATCCACGCGATTTTACGCCGGTTTGTTCGTCTGAAATCCTGGAGCTTGCCTACCGGCAGGATGAATTCAGCCAGCTGAATACACAAATTATCGTAATTTCTGTCGACAAGCTGGTTTCGCACCTGAACTGGAAAGCGGACCTGGAACAAATAGATTACAAGGGCCATGGTAAAGTGAAAATTAACTTCCCGCTGGTTGTCGATAGTTCTTTTGCTATCTGCGACAGCTATGGCATGCTCGACACGAAATCCGGTCGGGGCAAGAGCGTAAGGGGCGTTTTCTTCATTAATCCTGAAAATGAAATCAGTGCTTTTTATTTCTACCCGATTGAAGTGGGCCGGAATACCGATGAAATAATCAGAACTCTCAAAGCTTTACAAACAAGCTATAGCAATAATGGTGTTGTGCTTCCCTGCAACTGGCAACCCGGTGATGATGTCATGATTCCTTTTCTTACAAAAGAAGATAAGGAATCGTTGAAAAAGCAAGACTCCACCATACATTACATAAATTGGTATATGATCTACAAAAAATATAAGTAAAAATCATTCAGTCATTTATTATCAGAATCCTTATGAAGATCACAAAGTATATTATCCTGCTTTTTGTCATGGTTTCGTGGCTTAACAGTTTTAGCCAGGCGCAGAAAAATGAAACACAGATAAAAGGTTCTATTTTTAACCCTGAAAAAACGCCTGCAATGTTTTCAACGGCCATCCTGTTGAACCAGGACTCGGTAATAATAAAAGGCATCTTAACCGGGGAAGATGGCTTATTTGTTTTTGATAAACTTGCCCCTGGCAAATACCTTGTTAAGATAAGTAACATTGAATTTAAAACTTTTGTATCGAAACCTATTCAGGTCAAAAAAAGCGAAACAGTTGTACTTGATTCAATAATCCTGGTCAGCAATGCATTTAAATTGAATGCGGTTGAGATTGTTGGCCGCAAAGCCATGGTTGAAGTACATGCGGATAAAATGGTTTTTAATGTGGCCAGCAGCGTAAATGCCTCGGGAAACAATGGATTGGAATTGCTCAGTAAAGCACCGGGTGTAGTAGTCGATATGGACAACAATATCATTCTCCAGGGCAAATCGGGTGTTCAGATATTTATTGATGGACGGCCTTCACGCCTTTCCGGAAAAGATCTCACCAACTTCCTCGAAAGCATACGTTCCGACAATATAGAATCTATCGAAATCATCACCAATCCATCGTCAAAATATGATGCTGAAGGAACAGGAGGCATTATCAACATCAAACTGAAAAAGAATACCAGTTTAGGTTTCAATGGAAATGTTATCGGGAGTTACTCAAAGGGTGTTTTCCCCAGGTCTAGTGTTGGTACTACGCTAAATTACAGTAGTAAGAAAATCAATTTATTCACTAATTTGAATTATTCCGATGATCATTTCCAGACAGATATTATCGAATCATCCTTTCAAAACGGCTACATGATTGATAAAAATTCAAAGAGCGAAAACAACAGGAAATCATATAACTTTTCGGGTGGCCTTGATTACACCATAAATGCCAAACAATCGATCAGCATGGATGGCAGGGCATTTATTAACAGAAGCAACCAGGAGCTAAACAGCAGCACGGGTATTTATGATTCAGTTAATACAGCAGACGGCGAAATTCTCAAGGCCCAGGCCCTGGACGAGATGCCTAGCGAGAATTACAATTATAATTTAAGTTACAGGTATAGTATCGACAGCACTTCAAACCTTTCTTCTGACTTTAGCCTGGGCAAGTTTTCAAGCATTAAAAATACCTATCAGCCCAACAACTACTACGATGCAACCGGAGATACACTTCTGAGATCTGTTAACAATCAATATAATGCAAATACGAAAATAGATCTTTGGTCGGTGATGGTGGACTATGAAAAGAAATTTAAAAAATTCACATTATCCTCGGGTGCTAAGTATTCGTATATCGCAACCGGCAATCAACTGGCTTTTTATAATATCGAAGACGAAACCCAGGTTTTAGATACTACGAGGAGTAACAAATTTAATTATACCGAAAAGGTTGCTGCGCTTTACTTCATATTAAATGCCAGTTTAAGCGATAAAATATCAGTTAATGCAGGACTGCGAATGGAAAGCACATCGTCCCTGGGTGTCCTGGAAAGTGCGGTTACAACCCAGGACAGTAAAGTACAGAGGAATTACACGGATTTCTTCCCCAATGTCAGTATTTCGTACGACGATCAGAAAAACAGTGTATTAAGTGCGAGCATCGGACGGCGTATTACACGCCCCAATTACCAGGATTTGAATCCTTTCGAATCAAGGACGAGCGAATTGTCGGGATGGAAAGGTAACCCATTTCTGAATCCCAATTATATTACAAATTATCAGCTCACATACTCATTCAAACGAAAGTTGGTAATATCAAATACGTATAGCGTTACCAAAGGATTTTTTTGCCAATGTGTTTGAAATCACCGAAGGTGCAGGAAATATTCTTTCGCCCCGCAATTTGCAAAGAGCCATCAATAACGGCTTGTCAGTGAGCTATCCGCTTAAGGTTACAAACTGGTGGCAGTTTACTACTTTCCTGGTTTACAATTATTCATCTTTTAATGGCACTATCGGGAACACAGTCATCGATCTGAAAGCCAATATTTATAATTTCAGGATCCAAAACAGCCTGAACTTACCCGGAAAAATTACCATGGAACTTACCTATTATTATTCCAGTCCCTGGATATGGGGAGGTACTGTGAATGTTGACGGAGGGTATTCGATAAATTTTGGGATCAAAAAAGATTTCCTGAATAAAAAATTACTACTTGCAATTGACAGGCAGCGATATATTCAGAACCCGGAGCGACTATCACTATAAAAGCAATTATGGCGGCAAGCATGTAGATGGCGTAATTACATTTGATAACCAACGGTTTGGGATCAATATAACCTATAATTTCGGCAACCAGAAGGCCAAAACCACGAAAAGGAGAAAATCAGCAATCGATGATGATTTGAACCGCATTTCGAACTGATGACATAAAACCATTTGAGCAACTAATTTTGAAAGAATTAGCTGCTCCGTAACAGTACTTGTTAAAGTTTGACTATGCTTTTATCATAATACATGGTGGCTATTTGAAAGTAGACACAAAGGAAAATGAAGGTTCAGAGTTTATTGTTCAATAACTTAGCATTTAAGTGAAACAAAAGTGTACTTAAATTTGTTATATTGCAATATTTCAATATGATCCATTTCTGAAAAATAAATTATTCATATGAAATCGCTTCTTTCAGCCTTATCACTTTTACTTATATCCCTGATTATAGAAGTATGTCCGGTATATAGCCAGGAAATAACTTTTAACAAGGTTCCTCCCCCTGTTGGCAAAACTTTCGGTTTTGTAACTGGTATTACCCAGGATGTAAATGGATTTATGTGGTTTTCCTCTAAAACAGGATTTTACAAGTACGATGGTAACCGTTTGACTTCGTATGAAACCCAGCCATCAAATCCCAACTCATTAATAAGCAATTTAACAGAATCTGTCTTTGCCGATAACAGCGGAATCATATGGGTTGGCACTTTAGGTAAAGGACTCGATCGATTCGATCCTGAAACCGGAAATTTTACTCATTTTCGCCACGATCCTAAAAATCCGGCCAGTCTGGCCAATGATACAGTAACCGTAATCTTAAGAGACAAGCAAGGAATACTTTGGATTGGAACGCATGGAGGACTAGATTATTTTGACGAAAATGCAAACAATTTTTTTCATTATCAATATAAATTGAATGACACCAAAAGCCTGAGCAATAACCAGGTACGTGTAATATATGAAGACAAACAGGAAACGATTTGGGTTGGAACCGGCAGTCCTTATGCTGATAACGGTGGTGGTCCCGATGCCGGAGGACTGAATCGCCTGGATAAAAAAACGGGCACATTTACCCGCTACCTGCACGATCCAAACAATATCCATAGTCTGATATCCAATAAAGTAAGTGCCATTTTCGAAGATAATAAAGGCGTGCTTTGGATAGGTACTTCGTTGAATGGATTACATAAAATGAATACACAGCAGGGCACATTCGAAGGGATCATTTTTGATCCCAAAAATCCTGAAAAGTTGAGCGCGCCTGCATTTAACAAAGAATCTGCAATTTACGAGCATATTACATTCTTTACACAGGATGCAGCAGGGAGTTATTGGTTTGGAACTGTTGATGCCGGACTTTTTTACTTTAATCCGGCGATAGGGAAAATAAAACATTATAACGCTACAGCAAATTCTTCTTCAGGATTTACAGATAATGGCGCATGGAAGGCATTTACTTCGCATGATGGAATTTTTTGGATTGGCGGAACAGAAGGGACAATTTATCATTTTAATCCTTTACAAAAGAAAATTCCTAATATATTAGTTTCATCTTCCCCTGTGAATAGTTTATTGGAGGAAAAAAACGGTACATTTTGGATTGGTGCTAACCATGCACTCATTCAGGTCGATAAAAAAAATGGGATCACAAAAAGATTTGAAAGTGAAATAAACTTTTCGAAAGGCAAAGACAATGCCATTTATAGCTTATGGGAAGACCCTGAGAATAATTTATGGGTTGGGAGTACTAATGGTTTATTCTTATGGAATAAGGAAAGTGATAAATTTAAAAGCTATAAAAATAATCCTAAGGATGAAAATAGTATAAGCAGCAATAGTGTTATCCAGATTTATGAGGATAGGAAATCGAATATATGGATTTCTACCTTTAGGGGTTTGAACCTTCTGGATAGTGGAACAGGCCGTTTTAAACATTATTTTTTTAATCCGGCAGATACTAGCACAGCCGGATCTAATTTGATGACCTCTGTTTTTGAAGACAAATTTGGCAAATTATGGGTCGGTGGTTGGAATGGAAGCGGAATAAATTTATTTAACCGTGAAAATGCAACATTTATCACTTATCTGAGAGGTTCGGGTATTATGTGTATTTATGAAGATTCTGCCGGCGTTTTATGGGTTGGTGGTAACGATGGACTTTATAAATACAACCGCGAAGCCGACAATTTTATTCGCGTGGGTGATTTCGATTCAATGAACGGTATACCTGATGTTTATAACCTGATAGAAGATAATCAGAAATATTTGTGGATAGCAACTGCAGGTGGAATACTGAGAGTAAATCCGCAGCGCAATGAAACCACTTTCTTTGGTGAAAACTTTGGCATTGGGAGGAATTCTCTGACCTGGGGTTCCGTTTACAAAGGGAGGGATGGCAACCTCTATTTTGGAAACAATATTGGCTATTATGTAATTAACCCGAAAGAATTACTCAAAAATAGTAAGGCTCCTGAAATAGTCTTTTCCGATTTTAAAATTGCCGACATCAGCATTAAGCCTGAGAAATATGGCACTTTAAAGAAGAGCCTGTCGGAAACAAAAGAAATCAGGTTACGATCTAACCAAAATGTTTTTTCTTTTGATTTTACAGTTATTGACTATGCCAATCCGGAACAAAACCAGTTGATCTATTACCTTGAAAATTACGATAAAACTTGGTTAAAGTCAAGTTCCGAGCGAAAAGCATATTATTTCAATATACCTCCGGGGAAATACGTATTTCATGTAAAAGCAGTAAACGGATATGGTGCATGGGCTGAGAAATCGATTGAAATCATCATTTTGCCACCTTGGTGGAGAAGTTGGTGGGCATATGGAATTTATGGATTATTGCTCATAGCTGCAATATTCGGATTCGATCGTTTTCAGCGGAAACGTATACTATCTGCAGAAAAAGAAAGAAACAGGGCAAATGAAATTGAGCATGCCAAAGAAATTGAAAAAGCATATACAGAATTAAAAACAACCCAGGCCCAACTTATCCAGTCCGAAAAAATGGCTTCCCTCGGCGAACTCACTGCCGGCATTGCACATGAAATTCAAAACCCGTTAAACTTCGTCAATAATTTTTCGGAAGTAAATACCGAACTGATTGAAGAAATGAAGCAGGAAATCGAAAAAGGGAATATGGAGGAGGTAAAAGCCATTGCAAATGATATTGCCGACAACGAACAAAAAATAACTCAACATGGGAAAAGAGCCGATGCAATTGTAAAAGGAATGCTTCAGCATAGCCGCAGCAGCACCGGTGTGAAAGAACCTGCCAATATCAATGCGCTGGCCGACGAGTACTTACGCCTGGCTTATCATGGTTTGAGAGCAAAGGATAAATCCTTCAATGCAACCATGAATACTGATTTTGACGAAAGTATCGGTAACATAAATATTATTCCACAGGATATCGGCCGTGTGATCCTTAACCTGATAACCAATGCTTTTTATGCGGTTACTGAAAAAAAACAGCTGCTAAGGGATGGCTATGAACCTACGGTCTCGGTAAGCACAAAAAAGGCTGGAAATAAGGTTCTGATTTCAGTAAAAGATAATGGTAACGGTATTCCTGATTCGGTCCTGGATAAAATTTATCAACCTTTCTTTACAACAAAGCCCAGTGGTCAGGGAACAGGATTGGGATTAAGTATGAGTTACGAAATCATCACAAAAACACATGGAGGAGAACTGAAAGTTGAATCCAAAAATAACGAAGGAGCTGAATTCACAATTATTCTACCGGTTTAAATTTTAAAATAAAAATATGAAAATTCTAGTAGTTGACGACGAAAGAGATATTCAAACCCTGTTTGAACAACGTTTCAGAAAAGAAATCAGGGAGAAAATCCTTGAATTTGCATTTGCCTTTTCCGGCGAAGATGCACTTACTTATCTCAGCCAGCCAGGGCATCAAACAGTTTTAATTCTCTCCGATATTAATATGCCAGGTATGAGCGGACTTGAATTGTTGCGGCATATCAAACAAAAATATGTGGCGCCGCCTCCGGTAGTAATGATGATAACTGCTTATGGAGATGCTGAAAATTTCAATAAGGCCAAACAATTGGGTGCTGATGATTTTTTAACCAAACCGGTTGATTTTGCCTATTTAAAGGATAAATTTAAAAATACTGCTTCATAGTAATGATTGAATAATGCTTGGTATTGATCATCTGGTTAGAAGTATTAAAATTACCAGCAACCAGCATTCAGTAACTAATAACCAGTAACAATTCACTAAACACCAACCATTATACTCGTCTTTCTCTATTTTGAATAAAGTAACCTATTTAAATATTTTATGATGGCAAAAATTTTAGTAGCCGATGATGAGGTAGATCTTGAAATGCTCATCAAACAAAAATTCCGCCAGAAGATCAGGGAGCAGGAATATGAGTTCATATTTGCTGTGAATGGAAACGATGCATTGGAAAAAATTCAGCTGCATCCGGATGTGGATATTGTACTGAGTGATATTAATATGCCGGAAATGGATGGATTAACGTTGCTCAGCCGGCTGGGTGAATCGAGTCCACTCATAAAATCTGTTATTGTGTCTGCCTACGGCGATATGGAAAATATCCGCACTGCCATGAACCGTGGTGCTTTCGATTTTATTACCAAGCCCATCAATTTTGAGGATCTTGTCGTTAACCATGGAGAAAACGATAAAGCATTGTGTCCAGATTCGTGAAACGCTTAAAGCCATCAGGGAAAACAGTATACTTAAAATGTATGTGGACGAAACAGTACTCAATTTCATGGATAGCCGCGAATTTGAATCTTCGTTGATGGCGAATGAGTCTGTTAAAGCAACTGTAGCCTTTATCGACATCTGTGGTTTTACATCCATCAGCGAAAACGAGTCACCTGATACGGTTGTGAAATTACTGAATAGCTATTTTGAAGTTATGGTAAAGGAAATCATAGCACAAGGTGGTTACATTGATAAATTTATCGGCGATGCTATTATGGCTGTGTTCCGTGGCGATTATCACCTTGACAGGGCTATTGATGCATGCCTGGCTGTAAGAGCTAAAATTAATGATTCGCTTTCATTGGCAAAACATACTTCCTTTGTTCCTAACGTTTCCATAGGTATCAACAGCGGCGAAATGATTTCGGGAAATATTGGTTCAGCCAGTTTACGCAGGCTCGATTACACGGTAATCGGTGATACAGTTAATACTGCACAACGTCTGCAATCGGCCGCAGGCCCCGGGCAGATTCTGATCAACGACATTTCATACGGAAAAGTGAAAGAATCATTTAATTGCAAAAAAGTAGGTGAGTTAAACTTGAAACATAAAGCCGAACAGGTAATTACTTATGAAGTATTGGATTAGATCTTGATATTATCAGCCTAATCTATAAGCTTCATGTTCCTATAATGGTATCAACCATTTATAATTTCAATATGTAATATAGTTAAAACTCTGTTAATTAACATTTAATTAACAGCCAAAGAGATGTGTTGGTTTGTTGCTATAGCTAGATTCATTCTAAATAATGGTTGTTCGTTATTAAAAAGCATGAAAAATCTAAAGATAGAAAATTCTAAATTCTTCATTACTAATTATATCTGTATCTGCCAGCCAGTGGCTTCGCTTCATGGTTTCCTTGTTCACCGCGATATAAAGGATCGAAATTTAAGTTTAACTCAACTTATTACCCATGAAAAAGAAAAATTACTCTCGCAATTATTTCAGCTTTCTGACAATTGTTTTTTTAACTCTATTTTCTTTCCTTTTTTCTGCATCGGCAATCGCTCAGTCAGATTGCAATATCAGTAAATCCCATGGGGAAGGTTTTACTACGGCTATAAAATCTGTAACGGACCTGGGCAACAATAAATATACCATTGTGCTGAAAGTGATGCACGATGGATATCATGATGCTTGCAAGGCTATTTCCAGGTATTCGGTAGAAGCCGCGCCAGGAACCTATTCCAATGTTATTATTACTCTTATTTCAGGGAATCTCAATACTAACAATATTGATTTAGGTCCAAAATTGGCAGGTGATCCTTTCACAGGGTTCAGAATAACAGGAACTTCTGGTTTTGGAAGTGGAAAATCTGAAGAGTTTGATATTTCCTATACCTTATCTGGAATGCTGCAGAATCAGCGTACACAGGTTAAAATTGGAGGTAATTTATTGGTGGTCTCTTTTACCATTGCTGATTTCCAGAATGTGCTAAGCTGCCAGACACAAAATATATTTCCATATTATACACCACCTGTTGGGGGCAAGTTGGTTTCAATTATCGGTCCGGAGCTAACTTCACTCTATAATTACTATAAAGCCGGAGGGACGTCTTCGTCTAATGATATTTTTCAGATTTTTGGGTCAGATGTATTAGTTGAAATCAATGTCTTACCTGGACAATATTCATCACTACTCAGCTTGCTTACAGCCTCCTATGGATTGCATGATGTAGTTCAGGATGCCAATATGACCATTATTACAGGTAAGATTCCTATACTTAACCTCCTGTCGCTCAATTCCCTTACAACTTATATTAATTTTGTCAGACCGGTTTATCCAGCTATTCCTACTGCCGGTATTGTAACCAGCCTGGGTGATGTTGCTAT
This sequence comes from uncultured Bacteroidales bacterium, assembly GCA_963802185.1. Lineage (GTDB taxonomy): Bacteria > Bacteroidota > Bacteroidia > Bacteroidales > UBA4417 > UBA4417. The sequence goes on along the minus strand of CAWDHU010000022.1, from coordinate 716,111 downwards.
GCGCTCGGATATAGCACGAAATGGGTTTAAACTGCAGGGAGAAGGGGTAAAGATCGGGGTTATTTCAGATAGTTATAATACACTGGTTGGTAATCCGGCCCAGGATGATGTTCTTAAAGGTGATTTGCCGGGAACAGGAAATCCTGATAACCCAAATCCTGTTGACGTTATCCTTGACTACCCTTTCGGGACGAGAACTGATGAAGGTAGAGCCATGCTACAGATTATTCATGATATTGCACCTAAGGCCAAACTGGCATTCAGGACTGGTTTTATTAATGCACCGGATTTTGCTGATGGTATACATCAACTTAAGGATGCTGGCTGCAACATTATTGTTGACGATATTACATACATTACTCAGCCTTTCTTAACCGATGGAATTGTTGCTAAGGCAGTGAATGATGTTAAGGCCCAGGGAGTAACCTATTTCTCAGCTGCAGGTAATTATGGGAATAAATCGTATCAGAGTTCATTTAATGCCGGAATAACACCATCTGGCATTACCGGTGTTGCCCATAACTTTGCCGGAAGTGGTGGTAATGATATTTACCAGAGTGTATCATTGGCTGAAGGGAATTATACTATTGTACTCCAGTGGGATGATGGTTCAGGTTCTGAGATAACCAATACTGATCTTGATATTTACCTGACTAGTAATAATGGCAGTACACTTTTTGGTTTCAATAGAGGTAATATTGGTGGACAACCGATTGAAGTGCTTCCATTTACGGTTGCTGCAGGAGGAGCTCAAACTAATATTATGATTGTTAAGGCTTCAGGAGGTAGTAATGTATATTTTAAATATGTAGTTTTCCGTGGTAATTTAGCATTTAATGAATATAGTACAGGCAGCTCAACTCTGGTAGGCCAATCCAATGCAGAAGGAGCTATTGCCGTTGGTGCTGTGCTCTACAGCAACTCACCCGCTTTCGGGGTTAATCCTCCAACCATTGCATCATTTTCTTCGGTAGGAGGGACTCCCGTTAATGGCGTTGTCAGAAACAAGCCTGAGATATCTGCACCAAACGGAGGTAATACAACTGTTAATCTGGGTGGCGTGAATATCGACGGTGATCAGTTCCCCAATTTCTTTGGAACTTCCGCTGCAGCTCCCCATGCAGCAGGCGTTGCAGCACTTCTCCTGGAAGCCCGATCAAAATTTTATGCCACAGGTATTTCTCCCGATGGCATAAAGGGATTATTGGAAAGTACAGCAATTGATATGAATACTCCCGGATTTGATCTTTCAACAGGGTATGGATTAATACAGGCTGATGCGGCCTTGCTTACATTGGCAAATCCTTCTCCTGAAGCTAAGGGATTAATATACGACACAACACTTACGCCTGGCATAGTGCCAGTAAAAGTTACTGTAAAAGGCACTTATCTAACACCGAAGTCAGAAATATACTTCAATGGTGCTGCATTGTCAACAAGTACTACTCATGTTGGTGATTCAATACTTACAGCAACTATTCCTCAATTTACTGAACTATTCCCTGAAATCCAGGCTTATAATCCTCCATTAGCAGGAACAAACGGTACTGATGGTGGATTATCAAATCCTCTTTACTTTACAACAAAGAAAAAGATACTAGTTGAAATTGTCGATAAACACAAAAAATATGGTGAAGTATTACCTGAATTTACGGCATCCTATTCCCTTGTGAGTATTGATGGAAGTATTCCTTTAGACGGTTCGGGCCTTTCAGTAGCAGAAATTACAAGGATAAAGGCTATTCCTATAGAAACTGTTGCCAATAGTTTAAGCAATGTAGGTTTATGGGAAATCAGCCCTTCTTCTACTGATCCGTTAAATCCTTTAAGTGGCGTTTCTCCGGTTAATATATTGGATAAATCTTTGCTAGACCGATTTGATTTTGTGTTTAAAAGAGGATTACTTACAATCGAAAAAATGGATTTGCTTGTGAAGCCGAGGGATAAGACTTTTACATATGGTGATACAATCGGAGGTTTTGAGTTTGACTATATTTTTAATAACGATACCATAAATCCCGGGAACGTGGTAGCGATCAGTTCTTCAGATAGTTTCACAATTCTTTCACAGCTTCAACAAGCGCATTCAACTTCCTTGGTCAACGAAACAGCACTGGTTAATGCTAAAGCATTGGTAAATAACCTGGGTTATCCTTTACTTGATTCTATTGCTCTTGTGAATAAAAGTTTTATGATTAGCGATGCCAATGCAATTGCAAATGCGAAGGCATTAGTAAACGGAACAATGATTGATCCAAAGGCTTTATTTGATGCTACAGCCATTGTTGATTCCACAGCAATTGTTAACTCTACGGCGATTGTGAATGCCAAAGCATTGGTGAATGCTAAAGCTCTGGTAAATGCCAAAGCATTGGTAAATGCTAAAGCTCTGGTAAATGCCAAAGCCCTTGTTAACTCAAGTTCTATAAACGAAAACAGTAATAGTGAAGCTTTGCTCATCCTTAGTGAAAATGATATATTGATACTTACTGGTGATTCAACCGGGAATGTTTTGTTGCGGTCGGTTAACCTGGTTACCGGAAATACAGTCGGCCAACATTTGATCGTGCCAGGTTCGCTGCTTACCAATAACTTTAATATCGTATACGGACTTGGTGCGCTTACAATTAAACCCGCACATGCTGATGTAACATTTGTCCCCGAAGACCTTTCAAAAGTCTACAATGGAGATGGACAGCAGCCTGCCGCGACAACTATCCCGGGGAATCTGAATATTAAATATACATTTAACGGAAGCTCGGTTGTCCCTGTAAATGCAGGTTCATATAAGGTGATTGCGACCATAAATGACCTTAATTATATTGGTAGTGATTCTGCAACATTCATTATTAAGCAGGCGCTGGCAACAGTTTCATTTAACCCGTCGGTTCCAACGAAAACATATACTGGAAATGAGCAACAGCCCTCTGTAATAACCGAACCTCAGGGCCTGTCAGTAATTTATACATACAATGGTAGTCCGCTGAAGCCTGTAAATGCAGGTTCTTACCAGGTGATAGCAATTGTCAATAGTCCGAACTATGCGGGTAGCGATACTTCTGTTTTCATTATTCAGAAAGCCCCTGCATCACTATCTTTTAGCCCGGCTGACCTGGAAAAAACCTATAGTGGAGTTGGTCAAGGGCTAACTGTAACAACTGTGCCTCAAAGCCTCCTGGTGCATGTTACGTATAATGGTAGTACCACTAAACCTGTAAATGTGGGTTCCTACCAGGTGGTTGCTACTGTAACCGACTCAAATTTTAAGGGGTCCCTTACTGGTGCATTTATTATCCGAAAAGCAATTGCTGTTATAACTGCGTATGATAAGGTGGTAAAGCAATGTACTCCGCTTCCGGAATATACTGCTGCATACAGTGGATTTGTAAATGGTGAAGGCCCCTCAGTAGTCACATCATCATCTTTTAGTCTTAGTCCGGCATATACTGGTAAAGCAGGTGTCTATGATATAATTCCTTCTGCAATTGCTTCTAATTATTCATTTAGCCCGGTTAATGGAAAACTTTATGTGAATCCCTATGGTTCAGGTGCTAAGAATGTTCAGATAAGTTTGACATGCATACAGTCAATAAGTCCTGATGCGAATGGGTTCACTTATCTGGCTAACTTTAAATATAATAATCCTAATTCAACCGCTATATATGTTCCAGTTGGAACCGAGAATTTACTGTCAGGTAGTGGTAAATTCGATATCAGCCAGCAACCGGTACTGTTTTTACCCGGAACAGGAACCTGGCAGGCCCGCTTTGATGGGAAAAAACTAACCTGGTCGGTTAAAACCTGGTGCAATTCAAGTTTGACCTTATCCACAACATATGCAACTTCAACCTCCACTAAATGCACCAAATCATCGGAAGCTGAAAATCCCGGAGAATTAGTTTCAAAAGTACAACAGGAAGAACCATTGGCATATCCAAATCCAACCACAGGAAAAGTTTATATTACCATTGGAGATAAAGTTGTATCGGAAAAGGACGTGTTTATCAGTGATATGTCTGGCAGGATAATCCGTGCAAAAATTAATAACGTTAGCGGACCTTTAATGGAAGTTGATCTTTCCAATCTCGAATCCGGGGTTTATTTTATCAGGGTAATGCTAGATGGAGAACAAAAACTATTCAGAATTATCAGGAAATAAATCCTGCATGATTTACAGTGATACCAGGAGAGAGATTATTATACAACATCTCTCTCCTGGCTATTTAAACAAAATGCAGTTATTATTGGTTTAATTTCTTAAGATTTATCAAACAATGCAATTATCAGAAATATAGTATATGATTATGAATAAGCTAAAACTGTTGATTGTCTTTCTTTGTATATCAATTTACAGTAGTAGCTCTGCCCAGACCAAACAGGCTGATAGTATAATAGCTGTTCTCAAAACTGCCCGCGAAGATACCGTTAAAGTGAATACTCTGATTTCTTTGTCAGGAAGCCTGATGAGTTCAAATGCCACGGATGCTATACGATATGCAAACGAAGCAAAAGCACTATCAGATAAACTTGGATTTAAACGAGGTGAGGCATATGCACTTAAAAGCATAGGCCTGGGTTTTTATTTCCAGGGCGACTATATTGGTGCTCTGCCTTTTTGGCAACAATCCCTGAGTACATTCAGGACTATAGGTGATAAACAAGGAGTGGCCAATATGCTTAATAATTTGGGTGCAGTAAACTATATACAGGGAGACGATGAAAAAGCCATTGAATACTATCTTGAATCACTAAAGATAGCAGAAGAAATAGGTGATAAACTCCGTATTGCAACTGCCCTTATTAACATTGGAGCAGTTTACTTTAACAAAAAAGGTACTTACGACAAAGCATTGCAGTATTATTTGAAAGCTCTTCCTCTCAGCGAGGAATTGGGAGATCAGGATGCTATAGGAACTTCAGCAGTAAATATCGGTGAAATCTATCTGGCACGGGAGGATAGTAAATCAGCACTTTTTTATTTTGAAAAAGCTCTTGTTGCATATAAAAAATCTCAAAGTGTAAACGTTGCATATGCAATGTATAATATTGGACGGGTATACACCCAGCGAAAGGAATATTCTATTGCTATTAACTATCAGCAAAAAGCATTTGCCCAAGCAAAAAAAATGAATGCCAATCTTGAAATGTCTCAGGCTTTGTTGGGGTTGGCGGATACGTATCGTCAGCAGGGTGATTATTCAACTGCTATCTCTACTTATATCAGAGCTAAGGATATTGCAAAGGAAATCGGAGCTAGTTATGAACTAAAGGGTGCTTACGAAGGTCTGGCTGAATTGTATCAAAAAATATCTGATTATAGGAATGCTTATAAATACCAGACATTATTTACAGCAATTAAAGATACATTGTACAATGCGGATATGGATAAAAGAATCCAGGCAAAGACTTTGAACTTTGATCTTGAAAAAAAACAGGTAGAAGTTAATCTTCTTACCAAGGACAAGGCTCTCCAGGACCTTGAATTGCAGCGTCAGAAAGCAATTCGGAATGCAACAAGTATTACCGGAATCCTTTTGTTCTTCTTAGCCTTAGGTTTGTACCGGAACTACAGGTTTGTACGTAAAACCAAAAAAATCATAGAAGCTGAGAAAGAGAAATCTGATAAACTGTTACTGAATATTTTACCTTTTGAAACAGCGGAAGAATTAAAGGAAAAAGGTTCTGCTACACCGAAACAATATGAAATGGTGTCGGTACTTTTCACCGATTTCAAAGGATTTACTACCATCGCCGAAAAACTTACTCCTGAACTATTAGTGGAAGAACTGAACCATTGTTTTCTTGAATTTGACTTTATAATTGATAAATATAACCTTGAGAAAATTAAAACAATCGGAGATTCGTATATGTGTGCAGGTGGTATCCCTGTAATAAATTCTTCTAATCCTGTTGATGCTGTAAGGGCCGGACTTGAGATACAGGCTTACATGGAGCGACTGAAAGAAGAACGGCTGGCAAAAGGACAGGATTGTTGGGAATTAAGGGTTGGTATACACACGGGGAAAGTTATTGCCGGCGTAGTTGGAAAGAATAAATTTGCCTATGATATCTGGGGAGATACAGTTAATGTTGCCAGTCGCATGGAATCGAGCGGAGCTCCTGGTAGAGTCAATATCTCGGGTGCTACGTATGAGCTTGTAAAAGATCAGTTTAATTGTGTTCACCGTGGCAAGGTACAAGCTAAAAACAAGGGGGAAATTGATATGTATTTTGTTGATCCCGGAACCTTTTTCATTGGATAAAAGCAAAGAAAAATATTCTTTGCTTAATTGCCGGTGCACTTCCTGCAGAACTGTTTCCACCATATCCCGGAGATTTTCGTATTCAACATTCATTATTCAGCGAAAATTCAATAGTCTTGATAATGTAAGTTTGTACTTATTTTAAATCAATGTTCACTAAACTTTGTATATTTGTGTTACTTTTACAAAGAAGAACATTTTGATTTCACACTGATGGAAGCAGTGAGAACTCTAAGTCGGTTTAGCCCAGCTATTGGGTAGCGCACTATATTATATTTAGAACCCTTATATTTCTTTTAAACATGAAAAGTGAAAAGGTGAGAATTTATCCTGGCGAGGAATTCAGGGAAATTCAAGTTGACCATTCCTTAAAGTTGCGTTATGCAGTTTCGAACTTCGGAAGAATGGTAAGCTTTACTGATGAAATTATAAAAGGGAGATTGCTTAGGGGCACAAAGTCAGAAGGGTACAAAGTATTCCGTTTTAAGATTTACAGAGGCAATAAAATACTAAACTCACATCTATTTTATTCTAAGCTTGTAGCACAATATTTTGTTCCAAAAACGTCGGAAGACCAAATTTATGTAGTCCATTTGGATTACTGCCGAACCAACGATTCAGCAAGCAACCTTAAATGGGTTACTGAAGCTGAACGACTGGATCATATCCGGAAAAGCCCATTTGTTGTTGAGGCTAATAAAAAAAGGACCAAACAGGAAACTGCACGAAATGGACACAAATTGACAGTTACCAGGGTATTGTTTATTAAAAAGCTGCTCGCTAATCCCAAACAAAAAACACGCCTGAAAATGATAGCAAAACAATTTGGCGTCAGCGAAATGCAAATACGTAGAATTAAAAGTGGTGAAAATTGGGGGTATCTTTAAGTTTAAAAACCGAAATATCAAAAAAAGATTGGAAATTCAAATGTGTATAAATTCACAATTTACATTCTGAATCAATACGTAAGCTTATCCTCTTCCTCAATCCATTTATTGAAAACATCATTAGCCTCTTTCTGAAGCAGTTGGGTAGGTTTTAATAAACGCTTTTCAGCAGGCAACGCCAGTTCAGTATAAAATAATTCATCATCAAATCCCGCTCGTGAAGCATCAGCCCGGTCGGCAGCAAAGTAAAGCTTGTCAATCCTTGACCACATAATTGCCCCCAGGCACATGGGACAGGGCTCACAACTTGCATAGATTTCACAACCAGTCAGATCAAAAGTATCTAGTGCTTTACAGGCTTCACGTATGGCAACCACTTCAGCATGTGCGGTCGGATCATTGGTGGAGGTTACTCGGTTTCCCACAGCTGCTATGATTTCGCCATTGCGCACTACCACTGCGCCAAAAGGTCCACCTTGACCTGTTATAATATTTTCTTCAGCCTTTTTAATGGCCTCCTGCATGTATTTCTCTTTGTTATTAATGGGCATATTGATTTGGTATAAAAACTGTATTTTTTTTTTAATTTCAGGTCACTACTTCCTGGTTAATAGCTCCGGGTTGCGACATCGAAGATCCAACATCCGAAATTCACCAGGTCGCCTATTCACCCAACTCTTAACTCCCAACTCCTAAATCCTTTTCTCCCACGATTCTGTAAAATCTTCAATCAGTAACGCTTTTTCAAGAATCTGTATATATTGACTTCTTGGTATCATTTCACCTCCAAGACTTTCGAGATGATTGGTATACACCTGGGCATCTATGATCTGAAAATTCCAGCTGTTCAGTTTTTCTACAAGGTGATAAAATGCGACTTTTGACGCATTGGTTACATTATGAAACATTGACTCGCCAAAAAAAGCCTTTCCCAATGCAACGCCGTATAATCCTCCAACGAGTTCTCCGTCGAGCCAGGCTTCGGCCGAATGTGCGAAACCATCCTCATGGAGGCGGATATAGGCGTTTTTCATATCTCTGGTTATCCAGGTTCCTTTTTCGCCTTTACGTGGTGTTTTAGCGCAGTTCTTTATTACTTTTTCGAAAGCTTTATCTATGGTTACCGTAAATTGCTTTTTCCTGATACTTTGTTTCAGACTATGCGAAATAATCATTTTATCCGGGAAAAGTACCATCCGTGGATCAGGTGTCCACCATAAAACGGGCATTCCTTGTTCGTACCAGGGAAAGATTCCTTTTGAATAGGCCAGTTTTAACCTTTCAATACTCAGATCTCCGCCAACAGCTAATAAACCGGATTCATCGGCTTCATCGAGGTCAGGGAATTCAAGTGTATGATGTGAAATTTCAACAGGCATGTTTACTATTTGATGATGCAAATATAGCTTACTAAAATGTTTTTTACCACAAGTAAAAAATATAGAGTTAATCTTCTTCAAGTGATTCAATGATAACCTGGCATGCTTCTTTAATCTGCTCTTCGTTTATGATCAATGGAGGAGCAATTCGAATCGATGAATCATTAAAGAGAAACCAATCCAGGATTATACCTTTATCAATACATCTGTCGATTACCCTTTTAACGTGTTCATAATTATCCAGTTGCAAGGCAATCATTAACCCGGCTGATCGTATATGGTTGATTGAATTACTCTTACTGAGTAGTTGGACGATAAGATTATTTTTATCTTCAACACCTTCAACAAGCTTTTCGGTTTTAATCACTTCAATATTGGCAAGTGCCGCAGCACAACTCACAGGATGGCCACCAAAAGTTGTAATGTGCCCTAATACCGGGTTGTAAGTAAGTGTTTGCATAATTTCGTAAGAGGATATAAAAGCGCCGATTGGCATGCCTCCGCCCAACCCTTTGGCCAGCAATAGTATATCGGGGATGATATTGTATTTTTCAAAAGCAAACATTGAGCCTGTACGGCCCATTCCTGTCTGAATTTCATCAAAAATAAGCAAGGTACCAGTTTCATTACACCTATTTCTCAGGGCCATCAGAAACTCAGATGTTCCAATCCTAATTCCGGCTTCGCCCTGAACAGGTTCTACTATAACACAGGCAGTTTCAGAAGTGATTACACTTAATGCGTCAATTGAGTTAAACTCAATATGATCTATACCTGGCAACAGCGGACCGAAAGGTGTCCTGTAGCTATCGTTACCCATCACACTCAGGGCCCCATGAGTACTGCCATGATACGCATGATTAAAAGCGACAATTTTCTTTCTCCCGGTATATCTTTTGGCTAATTTCAGAGCTCCTTCAACTGCTTCGCTTCCAGAGTTTACAAAGTAACAGTTATTCAGTTTTTCCGGAAGCAGAGTTGCTAAAGCACCGGCAAGTTTAACCTGTGGCGACTGGATATATTCGCCGTAGACCATAAGGTGGAGGTAGTTATCAACCTGATTTTTAATGGCTTTCACTACAGTGGGATGTCTGTGCCCTGTGTTGCTTACCGAAATGCCGGAAATAAGATCCATGTATCTTTTACCGGTAATATCAAAAAGATATACACCTTCGGCTTTTGTAATTTCAAGAGCGAGAGGCGAATCGCTGGTTTGTGCCAGGTTGTTTAAAAAAAGTTGTCGGTTTGTCAGCATTGAAATGCGAATTTTGCTCCTCAAAAGTACAATTTATTGAGGCAAAGTCATTTTTTGTTTGCTTCTGAGTATAAATTAACGTATTATTGTAATGCATAAACGAAATGAAAGATAAAATTGTAGTAATTACCGGTGCATCTTCAGGAATCGGGAGAGCACTTTCATATGGATTTGGGAATAAGGGTGCCAGAGTGGTTTTAGCGGCACGAAATCTGGAGAAACTGGAAGAGTTAGTAAATGATCTGCAAAATCAAGGAATACAGGCTCTTGCAGTTCAGACTGATGTAACTGTTGAGGATGATTGCCGGCAACTTATTGAAAAGACATTGACGCATTTTGGCCGCATTGATGTGCTTATCAATAATGCCGGGCTAAGCATGAGAGCTCTTTTTATTGATCTGCAGCTTGATGTAATGCGTCGTCTGCTGGATACAAATTTCTGGGGCACAGTGTATTGTTCGAAATTTGCAATGCCTCACCTGATAAAGTCTGGTGGTTCGTTGGTAGGGATAATCTCTATTGGAGGTTATATCGGAATGCCCGGAAGGAGTGGATATGTGGCTTCCAAGTTTGCTGTGAGGGGGTTTCTCGATACGGTTAGGGTTGAGAACCGGAAAACCGGACTTCATGTTTTAATTGTCGCTCCTGGTTTTACTGCTTCTAATATCCGTAGAACAGCCTTGTTGGCTGACGGTTCTTTACAAGGTGAAACTCCCCGTGACGAAGATCATATGATGTCGGCCGAAGAAGTTGCAACTAACATTTACAAAGCTGTGGTAAGGCGGAAACGAAATCTTGTGCTTACTTTCTACCAGGGTAAATTGACCGTATTTGTTGGGAAAATTTTCCCAAAACTGGTAGAGATGCAAGTTTATAAAACATTTGCAAAAGAGCCGGATTCACCTTTAAAATAAAAATTTCTCCTTTTGTAATTCGAATTCATTACAATTATAGTCGTAAATTTTTTACTTTAACTGCAGGTTACTGATTCGGTTCTCATCTAAAAGACTAATCGATATATTATCAAAAAGACATAAAAATGGATATTCAAATTGTACTAAAAAAAGGATTGGGTGATATCCATTTTGGATGTATACCTGAAGTAGTCAGGGCCATTGTGGGTGAGCCTGAGGACGTTGAAGAACTCGAAAATGTTATTGATGGAAGTGTTGAAAGCATTGTATGGAATTTCCCGGATACAGGATTAAATTTCTTTTTCGATGCGGCAAATGGAGAGCCAGTGCTGAGCACCGTTGAGTCTGATAACCTTGATACGGTTTTGTTCAATTCAAAAATCTTTAATATTACAAAAGATGACCTGGTTGACCTGATGTTAGAAAACGGGTATAAGGATATTGATGAGGACGAAGAAACCTGGGGTGAACATCGCGTTACTTTTGAGGATGCTCAGATTGATTTCTATTTTGCTGATCAGGAATTAACACTGGTGAGTTGGAGCCATCACTAAATACAGCGTTGAAAATTGCTCTTGTAAAAGAAACAATTCCCCGGCCTGGATTTAATCTTTCAAAAAATCAATTATTGTTTTTTGATATAAATCAGGTTGTTCCAAGGATATGGAATGTCCTGCGTTTGGGATAATCACTAATTTATGATTTGGAAAAAGTTGAAGGTACTCATTTGTATAGCCCCATTTCTGATTGTCGCATTGTCCCTTCATAACAAGAACTGGAAATGTAGATTTCTTCAATACAGGTCGCGGGTCTTTTATAGAAGATAAGCTCCGGATCGTCAATACCTGTACATAATATCCGCCTCCACCTTCAGCTCTGACATCTAAAGAAGTGTCGCAAACAGTTGACTTGTTAAGTTTGTTATTGAGCAAAGTTTGAAAATCGTCTGCTTCAATATCTGAAGCTAGTTTTCTTCCAAATAATTGTGCCCATTTCAGCATAAGTCTGCTTCTTGCATTTTGGACTGATTTGTTTGCCTCGGCGTTTGTAAAATTGGGTTCTCTCAACTGTAAGCTGTCTGGTGGTGTAATGTTTGTTAGCTCCATATTCATTGGCTGTATTGGACCAGGGCTTGTAAAAATCACTTTCTCAACTTTTAGGGGATTGTCTGCAATAAATAATGTCGCTAAGATTGCTCCCCACGACTGCGCTACAAAGATCACTTTATCTGCACCGATTACCTTAACAATTTCTTCCAAATCTATTCTATGCCTATCGGCTGTGTATTCCCTGATGTTTTCCAGTCGTGCGGAATGTCCGCCTCCAATCTGATCATAGAGGTATACATCATATCCGTTTTCTGAAAAAGCTTTAAATTGCTCAATTGTTTTTTCAGTATAAAAACCACCGGGTCCGCCTTGCAGAAAAATCACAGGATAAGGTTTTTTTATTCCTTTTGCAGGAATAAATGTGTACGCTATCCGTGATCCTGACGTCAAATTCCAGTATAGCGTCCCTTTCTGTTCTTTAATATGAGGAACATCATACGTTCTGGGAACGAATAACACAAATAAAAGAATAACTGAGACAGACAAAAGCAGAGATATAATTACTCTTCGGATTGTTATTTGCATGGAAATAGTTGGTAAAAATTTAGATCAGGAAAATGTGTTACACTTTTCGTTTGTATAACGGATGATGATCCAGGATATTCTCTCTGAGGTAAGCTCTGTCGAGATGTGTGTATATTTCAGTTGTTGTAATACTAGCATGGCCAAGCATTTCCTGCACTGCCCGCAAATCTGCACCTCCCTCAACTAAATGTGTAGCAAAGGAATGGCGAAGTGTATGCGGTCCAATGGTTTTTTGAATTCCCGAAATAAGGGCCAGTTCTTTAATGATCATAAAAATCATTTCCCTGCTAAGTTTAGCGCCTCGCCGGTTAAGAAACAAAAAATCTTCATGACCCTTTTTAATTGGGATATGGCTGCGGATTTCGTGGAGGTAAAGATTAATTTGTTTTAATGCCTTACCGCTAAATGGCACCAGTCGCTCCTTGTCGCCCTTACCGGTAATACGCATAAAACCCTCGTTAAAATAGATGCAGCTGATTTTCAGATTTATAAGTTCTGAAACACGTAAACCACAACCATACAAGGTTTCAATCATGGCTTTGTTTCGTTCGCCTTCGGGTTTTGATAAATCGATGGCGGCAATAAGTCTTTCAATCTCATTAACGGTAAGAAATTCCGGAAGTTTCCTGCCTGTGCGAGGCATATCAAGCAACTGGGTAGGATCGTCGCTGATCAGGTTTTCGAGAAGCAGGTATTTGTAAAAAGCCCTTATTCCTGAAATTATGCGCATCTGCGAGCGTGCGTTCAGCGAAGTCTGGTTTAGCCATTTAAGAAAATCCTGAAGGTGATTCAGGGTGATTCCCGAAGGTTGAACTGCTATATTGTTTTCCTCAAGGAATGCTGTAAGCTTTTCGATATCATGATTATATGCATCCACCGAATGCTTCGAAAGCGATTTTTCGAGCCTCAGGAAAGCATCAAATCCACGACGGAATGATTCCCATATCATACCGGCAAATATAATCTATTGACAGATAAAATTGCCAGTGAAAAATATGAAGATTATATTTGTGATCTTTCAGCTGAAAAACCAGGTTTGGATTGTAAAAATAAATTTCAGGCTATTGTTGGATATTTCAGATAAAGTACATACTTTTGCACCCCTGTAATAAAAATGATTAGATCCAATGGCTAAGAAGAGCAAAGAAGCACGGGTACAGATAATTCTGGAGTGCACAGAGCATAAAACAAGCGGAATGCCCGGTACATCGCGCTATGTAAGCGTTAAGAACAAGAAAAATACGCCCGAGCGTCTTGAACTTAAGAAATACAACAAGATATTGAAGAAAGTAACCGTTCACCGCGAAATTAAATAATAATATACCATGGCAAAGAAAGTTGTTGCAACCCTGCGTACCACTAGTGGTAAGGATTATGCAAAAGTTATCCGTATGTCCCGTTCACCTAAATCCGGTGCTTACGTGTTCAAAGAAACCATCGTAGCTAACGAGCTTGTAAAAGATTTCCTGGCTAAAAAATAATACGAAAATTCTGTTTCTTATGGAAAGCTTTTTCTTTAGGGGAAAAGCTTTTTCAGTTTTGGGAAAAAGGGAAATAGAAGAATAGAAAAATAGAAAATAGGGAAATAGGCAGATCAAACTGCTGAATCTTTGGACGCTATGCATTTAAACGACGAAGATTCTTGACTCTTTAACCATACCTTTGTCTCACTGAGCGGAATCAAAGTGTTGAACCTTGAACTAATTTAAAAACAAATGGGAATATTTTCGTTTTTCAGTAAAGAAAAAAAAGAGGTTCTTGATAAAGGCCTTGAGAAAACGCGTGCAAGTGTTTTTTCTCGCCTTACCAAAGCGATAGCGGGCAAATCAAGTGTTGATGATGATGTACTTGACGACCTGGAAGAAATACTTGTTACTTCGGATGTGGGTGTTGAAACTACATTGAAAATAATTTCCCGCATCCAGGAGCGTGTTTCAAAAGATAAATACCTTGGAACCAGCGAACTGAACGGATTGTTGAAAGATGAAATAGCTGCACTTCTTACAGAAAACGATACCGACGAATTCGTTGGTTTTGATTTCCCAAAACGGGATACTCCATATGTAATTATGGTTGTTGGTGTAAACGGCGTTGGCAAAACTACCACCATCGGTAAGCTGGCTTATCATTTTAAAAAGGCCGGAAAAAGTGTTTTACTTGGTGCTGCTGATACTTTTCGTGCTGCAGCCATTGATCAGCTTGGCATCTGGGCCGATCGCACCGGTGTTTCTATAGTTAAACAGGCAATGGGTTCCGACCCTGCAGCCGTTGCATACGATACGGTGAAATCGGCTGTTAACCGCAATATTGATGTAGTTATTATTGATACTGCCGGCCGTTTGCACAATAAGGTGAACCTGATGAATGAATTAGGGAAAATTAAAAATGTCATGCAGAAAGTGCTTCCGGATGCACCCCAGGAAGTATTGCTTGTACTTGATGGATCAACCGGTCAAAATGCCATTGAGCAAGCCAGGCAGTTTACTGCCGTTACTGAAGTAACCAGTCTTGCTCTAACCAAACTGGATGGAACCGCAAAAGGAGGTGTTGTAATTGGCATTTCCGATCAGTTTAAAATTCCTGTCCGTTTTATCGGATTAGGCGAAAAAATGGAAGACTTGCAGATTTTTGATAAAAACGAATTTGTTAATAGTTTGTTTTCGTAGAGACGTAATGCCTTGCGTCTCTGCGAAACGAACATGATTCACCATTATGGGATGAGATGCGAAGCAGAGTATATTCTGAAAATAAAGTTTCAACGTTTAATTATACAGAAATCTTATAAATTGTAATATTCTTTCTCTTTTTTGCAATTCGCTTTGTCGCCTTGTCGCCCCTCGCCCCTCAATCTAAATCCTAACCCCAAAATCCTAATCCCTCTAAATGACCCTTCCTCGACACACAATACGAGTTGTCACCCTTGGCTGTGCCAAAAACATAGTCGATTCCGAAGTGCTGATGGGCCAGCTGAAACTGAATAATATACGTGTGCTCCGCGATGGTGAAAAAGGTCGTGAGGATTCAGTAATTATCAATACCTGTGGTTTTATTAATGATGCCAAGGAAGAATCTATTGAAACTATACTTGGATTTATTGATGCAAAAAAAAGCGGGAAACTGAAGCAGGTTTATGTAATGGGATGCCTTTCCGAAAGGTTTAAAGAACCGTTACAGAAAGAGATTCCTGAGGTAGACGAATATTTCGGTGTCCGCGACCTATCCGAGATTGTAACACGTATGGGTGCCAGTTATCGTAAAGATTTGTTGGGCGAACGATACCTCACCACTCCTAATCATTATGCATATCTCAAAATTGCCGAAGGTTGCGATCGTAGTTGCTCTTTCTGCGCTATTCCCGGCATTCGTGGTAAGCATATTTCACGCCCGATCGAAGATATCGTTGATGAAGCAAAAAAGCTTGCTTCACAGGGTGTAAAAGAGCTGCTGCTCATTTCGCAGGATCTCACTTATTATGGAATTGATTTGTATAAAAGACAGATGCTTCCGGAATTGGTAAGCATACTTTCAGATTTAAAGCTATTTACATGGATACGGCTTCATTACCTTTTTCCAACTACTTTTCCTGAGGAATTACTGAATGTAATGGCCTCGCGCCCTGATGTTTGTAATTATATTGATATTCCACTTCAGCATATCAGCGACCGGATTCTGAAAAGTATGCGTCGCGGCGTTGATAAGGCGGGAACTTATGATCTGATGGCTAAGTTCCGACATCAATTACCACAAGCCGTTGTAAGGGCCGCATTTATTGTTGGTTATCCCGGTGAAACCGAAGAAGAATTCGAAGAATTAAAGACATTTATCCGCGATACAAGGTTTGACAGGGTAGGAGTGTTCACCTATTCACACGAAGAAGACACTTTTGCATTTGGGTTAGCTGACGATATTTCCGCTGAAATTAAGCAAAACAGAGCCGCTGAGATTATGGAGATTCAACAAGGTATTTCATTGGAATTAAACCAGTTGAAAATTGGTAAATCGTTTAAAGTATTGATAGATCGTATTGAAGGAGAGTTTTTTGTAGGCCGTACAGAATTTGATTCACCTGAAGTTGATAATGAAGTTTTGATAAATAGTTCGTCAAAATTAAAAATCGGTGAATTTTATAAAGCTAAAATAACAGAAGCTGATGCATTTGATTTATATGGTCAAATAGAGAACGTTTCGGTTAAATAGAGTTTTAGAAATATTGTAGATTTGTAGTCTTGAAAAATGTTCCGGGTTCCATGTTCCCTGTGCATAAAGCAGAGATAATTTATAGATGGCACCCTGCACCACTATATAGAAACTAGTAATTCAAATTTTATACGGACTTTTTAAACTACTATTAATCATGAAAAAAACTCTCTTTGTTTGCTTGTTGATGGTATTTTCCATTTCATTTTTATCAGCTCAAACTGCTGCAAACCAAACTGATGCAAAAGGCATGAAGCAAGGTCTGTGGGAAGAAAAAACTCCCGCAAGTATATCAAACGGTTCCTATGTAAATGACCAGAAAGAGGGCTGCTGGACCACTCATACCAACGACGGAAAACTATTGCGTATAGAAAATTTCACCAAAGGTTTGCTCGACGGAATTGTGGTTGAAATTGATCCACGTGGTTACCTTGTTGGTGAATCATATTATGTTAATAATCTGGCAGAAGGTACGGCAAAGCGTTTTTTTTATGGGACTAATCCGGCCTCCACCATTGATTATGTTCATGGTAAAATAAACGGCAAGAAGAAAATATATTACGAAAATTCAGCCGGAAAACTGATGGAAGAATCTGAATATAAAGATGATATAAAGAACGGTCCTTCGAATTTTTATCTGATAAGCGGTGATCCTATTGCAGAATATAATTATGTAAATAATATGCTCCAGGGAGTACAAAGATCCTATTATCCAGGTAAGAAGATCATGAGTGAGCAAGAATTTAAGGATAACCTTGAGGATGGATTTTATAAGGAATACTATGAAAGCGGAAAGATAAAATCAGAAGGCACTTATGTTAAAGGTCAGTTAAGTGGCGTTTGGAAAGATTATGATGAAGATGGCCGCGTGAAGTTACAAGGTAATTATGTGAAAGGTGAAAAAGAAGGTAAATGGCAGGAATTTGATTCTGCCGGAAAAGTTATAAAGACTATAAACTATGTAAAAGGGCAGGCTAAATAAAAGTCTGTTTTTCATAATATTGGCTAATCGGTAGCTTACTAAAAAGAAATTCCAAGTCTAAAATTCCAGGTTCCAAATTCCAAGGGGTGAAATAATGTGACTAAGAATATTTCATTTGCCAACTAAGGTCTTGGGATTTGGGTCTTGAGATTTGGAATATGGGACTTTGTAATTTGACAAGCCTTATCCATTAATATTTTTAAAGAAATTATTTCTCTATTAATCAACATTTTAAAAAATGTCAGCACCTATCCCTATTAAGAATCCATTTCACAAACTCGAAGGATACAATTGTTTCGGCTGCTCACCTGATAATGAACTGGGATTGCGCATGCATTTCCGTATCGAAGGCGATGAAGTGCTTTGCGATTGGGAACCCGAAGATCATCTTCAGGGATGGGTAGGCGTTTTACACGGTGGCATCCAGGCAACTTTAATGGATGAAATTGCAAGCTGGTATGTATTTGTAAAACTTCAAACAGCAGGTGTAACTTCAAAAATGGAAGTAAAACTTCTGAAACCTGTTAAAATGGACAAGGCTCCATTCAGGATACGCGCAAGATTGCAAAAGATGAATCGAAATGTTGCTGTTATCCATGTTGAGCTTTATATGAGTGACGGGACTCTTGGCGCTGATGCATTAATGCATTATTATACGTATCCACAGGATATTGCTAAGAAAAAACTCTATTATCCTGGAATTGAGCATTTTATTCCGGAGCAAGAGGAATAAATATAAGAGCTGTATTTCAGGATTTACCTGATTTATTTATTAAAAATGGAAGCATAAAAGGCACAAAGGGTTTGAGAAATTGGCCCACTTTTGTGCCTTTTGTGGTTCAAATAAAATCATAAAAACACAAAGAAATATAAACTAGTAAGTATAAAACCTGCTGATTCTAAGGAAGTAACAACTTTAGCAAATCCAATCAGCTAACTGATTTTTTTAGCTTCAAAAATACTTTTAAACACCCTGTTCAAATCTTTTATTAGTTAAAATCTTTTTTATTGATTTACCTTTGTCACATCAACGGTGTGCATCCCATTTGCAATGGGTATGCCTGAAAAGGGAATCGGGTGAAAATCCCGGACAGTCCCGCTGCTGTAAACTCCAATTTTGCCCACCGGCAATCCTTATGCCACTTTGACGTTTACTCGTCATGGGAAGGCGCCGGAAAGGGGGAGTAAGTCAGAAGACCTGCCGCTGTGTAAATGTTCAATGCTTTCGGGTTAAAAGCAAGGACGGATTTTCGCAATGCCGGAATTTGGTCACTTGTTTACCCGTTATTATTTCAGAAACTATGGTCAGACGGGTAGTCGTATTTTTTGTATTTTGTTGTCTTGTGCTGCAAATTTCAGCTCAGCAATACGACTCAATTTATTCTATAGTTGGTGTTGAAATAAAAGCGGATAAAATCTCATCTTTTTCTTCCGGATTAAAAATTCAAAAGGTAGACAGCACAGCACTTACCATACGACAAGGTGCAAGTATTGCATCTTTGATTTCCGAGCAATCGCCCGTTTATCTGAGATCTTATGGCCCGGGTGGAGTTTCAACTCTTTCTATCAGAGGTACAAATTCATCGCAATCAGGTATTTTCTGGAACGGAATTAACCTGAATCAACCTAATATGGGGATGACAGATTTGTCCCGGATTTCAACTTTCGAATTCAGCGATATTTCGCTTCAATCAGGCGGGGCAAGCGCTTTGCTTGGCTCAGGAGTAATAGGAGGGAGCCTTAATTTATCGAATACGATGAAATTTTCTGTTCCCCTCCAGTCTTCGGTTTTGGTATCAGGATCAAGTATTGGAAGATTGACCGGTGGCATAAAATTGAACACAGGTAATAGTCGCTTAGCCTATTCTGGTTCGCTGGTAGGCGAATGGAATCAAAATGATTTTAAATACACTGATTACAGTGGAAATCGGGTACGTTTGGAGCATGCGCTGGTGAAATCTGTTTCGAGTGTTCACCAGGCTGAATACATACTAAATCCTAATCAACGCCTTTCTGCAGGGTTCTGGTTTCAGTCAACCGACAGGCAGATACCTCCTTCCATGACAATGACTTCAAGTGATCAGCAACAATGGGATCAGGCGATACGTAGCAGTTTGCAATGGACATATACCGGCAAAAAACAATCATTTCTGGTTCGATCGGTATTTATTGATGAAAAGGAGCATTACCAGAGTGAAAATGCGTTTATTGATGCCGTATACCACTTAAATACGCTTCAAACGGAATTTGAGTACAAACGATATATTAACAAAAAAATTACACTTGGCGCTGGAACTTCAGGTCGATTGATTCGTGCTGATGTGCCTTATTATGAGGGAATTGAATACCAGCCTGAAGGTTCGGCATGGTTGGCATTGGCGTATTCCCATCCGGGAGCAGGAATAAAAACAGTTCTCAATCTTCGCCAGGATTTTTCAGAAGGATACAAAATACCATTTTGTCCGTCATTGAGTGCTGAAGTGCCTGTTTCAAAGCGTATTTCGACCAGCTTTGGAGCCTCCCGGAATTTTCGCGTTCCAACTTTGAATGATCGATTCTGGATTCCAGGAGGAAATCCTGGTCTGCTTCCAGAAAGCAGTTGGAACCTCCAGGCAGGTGCAACCTATTCCTATCAGCGAGGTGAAAATATTCAATCCAAAATCTCACTTGATATCTATAACTTACTTATTGATAACCTGATACAATGGGTGCCAGGCGACGCTGGAATATGGTCTCCGCAGAATGTACAGAAAGTATGGAGCCGTGGTGTGGAAATTTCATCGAAAACAGATTTTCAGATGTATGGTTTCAACGGATATTTCCGGTTTGGTTATAATTATACGCCTTCTACATATAGAGAAACTTCGCCAGCCGGATCGGATATTCAGAATAAACAGTTGATTTATATCCCGTTGCATAAAGTTGTTGAAACATTTTATGCAGGGAAAGGCAAATTCTACACCATGTTTTCCTATTCCTTAACCGGCAAGCGGTATGTGCAGAGTGATAACGAAAAATCATTACCGGCATACTCCCTGCTTGATTTTTATGCAGGTGCTACTTTTAAAACTACTAAATCCCGTTTCAGGCTTCAGGCTGAAATCAGAAATCTCATGAATAAAACGTATCAATCTGTTCAGTACTATCCTGAACCTGGAATTTCTTTTTCAATTAACATCTTAATCTCCTTATAATAAACACTCTCTACTTTTATGAAACCACTCAAAACATCACTTCAATTCCTGGCTATTGCAGTCATACTTATTTTTAATTCTTGCAGCAAAGACGATGAAAATACGGATAAAGGAGCATTCGGCAATGGAATATTTATTGTCAACGAAGGGCCTTTTCAAACCGGAACCGGTACCATCACCTATTTTAATCCTGACAGTAACCTTTTAAAACAGGATATCTTTGAAATGGTAAACGGCCGGCCTCTCGGGAATATCGCTCAAAGTATGTGCATTTATAATGGGAAAGGTTATATCGTTGTAAATAATGCAGGAACCGTCGAAGTGGTTGACGCAGCTACATTTAAATCGGAAGCCACTATTACAAACCTTATTAATCCCAGCCAGTTCCTGGTTATTGATGCCGGTAAAGCTTATGTTTCCGATTGGATTGGTCATGTGGCAATTGTTGATCTCAAGTCAAACACTGTAAGTAAAACTATTCCGGCAGGAAATGGTCCTGATGCAATGGTTAAATCGGGTAATTACGTTTATGTGGCTAATTCAGGTGGACTGGGAATTGACAGTACAGTTACTGTAATTGATTTCACCACTGATAAAGTTGCCAAAATAATTAATGTTGGCGACGTGCCAACAGGGATGGCTGCTGACGGGAATGGCCGTGTTTGGGTAATGTGTAAAGGAATTGGGTTTAATGGCTGGCCTCAGCCGGGAGATACGCCAGGCAGGTTGGTGAATATTGATCCGGTATCGCTTTCAGTCGGCTATGAATATGAATTTGCTACAAGCGGTGATCATCCCGAAAAATTAGTAATCAATAAGCAGAAATCAATTCTGTATTTCCTGTTTAACAATGGAATTTATCAATTGAATATAGCATTAAGCAATTCAGTGCCTGAGAAACTGGTTTCCAGGAATTTTTATGCACTGGGTTACGAAAACAAAACCGGCTATCTGTATGCCGCAGATGCTAAAAATTATGTTAGTAATGGAATCGTACTCCGATATAAAGCCGATGGTTCTATTGTTGATTCCATCCAGGCCGGGATTATACCGCGAAGTTTTGCTTTTCCTGAGTAACTTCAAAGTAAGATTGTCTTATTTTAAAATTCCAAATTCCTGGCTTAGAATTCCAGGAAAGATTGTAATTTAGTTTTTGGGTTTTGAGATTTGGAATTTGAATTTTGGGACTTAGATTGTACAAAGCATAAATTCTCTTGTAACGTATGAATACTTTGCCTGATATAGATGCACTATTAAATGAATGCCGTTTTGAAGCTACCCGAAGCAGTGGCAAAGGTGGCCAGAATGTGAACAAGGTATCGACAAAAGTTATTTTGTTATTTAGCGTGTTGGAATCAAATATTTTAGATCAGGAACAGAAAGATACGTTTTTATCAGAGCTTCATACCCGGATTTCTAAACTAGGTATTTTCCGGATAAGTTCAGGACGCGAACGGACACAGTTAGCTAACCGAAAACTTGTGATAGAAAAATTTTACAAACTGGTGGAAAAAGCTTTCGAAACCGAGGAAGAACGCATCGCAACCAAGCCTACCAGGAGTTCAAAACTACGGCGTATTGAAAGTAAAAAAGTACTTTCGGGTAAGAAAGCTGAACGCGGCCAGCGTTGGAATGATAATGAGGACAACTAAAGGATTTCGGATAGTCGCTCTTCGCCCGGTCTCTCCATCTCTCCATCGTGCCTTTCCTACTATTCCCTCACAAAATGCACCATTTCCATCGGTATCTCCAGCGATAGCTCAATCAAACCGGCAAATTCTCCATCTTTAAACCAGGGAGACTGATAGATCATTTTCTTGATTCCGTTTTTCTCGATGGTATATGCATTCTTTGTTTGAGTATCGAGTAGCTCGCGCAATTTTATTTCAGCGGGACCGTGGTGATATTCAAATAAGCTCGTACCGATAATTTCAGCACCGCCATATTTCTGAAAAGTGCTTATAGATCGCTCATTCATGTATAAAATGATTGCGTTGGTGTCGCAAACGGTAATAGCAAATGGAAGTTCTTTAGCCATTGCAGGAATTTGTTGAAGGAAATCATTGTTATTCATACTCCTATTTTCAAGATTTGTAGCAAAAATAGCTTTATTGCGTTTGCAAATTTAAATAAAGTTGTATATTTGCACCCTCTTAACGGCCCCGTAGCTCAACTGAATAGAGTATCTGACTACGGATCAGAAGGTTCCAGGTTTGAATCCTGGCGGGGTCACCAATTAAATCATAGCCACTTACAACTAATTAGTTGTAAGTGGTTATTTTGTTTATACAGTCAAATGTTACAATCAATTTTGCCTGGATGATGTTTTAAGGTATGTTTGTAAGTCGAAGGTTATGGTGAACAGGAAGAGGATGGTGAAAGTGGGGAGGATAAGGATGTTATTTTTGATGCTCGATTACCAATGTCTCAGAACTGGAAATAGAAAATCCAGAACTTAGCCAATAAAACTAATATTTTGCAGGATACTTTAGTCCCTCATAACTATTGATTATCACTTTTACGGAACCCAAAAACAATTCAGCCTCAGCCATTATTGGTAATTGATTCTTATCATCACTAAACCAAACGGTAAGTTTATCGCTTCCACCTTTAAACATTTCGGTTTCGGCAATTGACGGCTTAATTTTATGACAAAGGATTGATTTGTCTTCTTCGGGTTTAATCCGCTCTTTTCCTGCATATTTAACCTCCAGTTTGTTTATTTTATCTCTGAGTATTGCTGAATAAGGTATTTTTTGATTTGAATAATATGACGGATAATTTAGATTACGAATGTAGTAGATTGAAGTCAGTAAGTCAAAAATGCAATTATTTATATTTATTGAATCATATTGCTTTCCTTTTTCATTATCGTCCATCCAAACTAAAATCATTTTTTGGGGATGTTGATAAACGTATTTAACATGGTTCGCATATTTGCCTTCAACAATCTTTTGATTGTATTCATATGGAATCATGCTATCGTTGTGAATTACAGCCTCATATTTATCATCAACATGCATTATCCAGTCGTACTTTGGTCTGGTTTTCCATGTGCTTACCAGTTTAATACAATTTTTCCCCTTATAATTGATTGCACTTGTAGCGAGTTCTATATCTGCTACTTCGAGCCAAATGAATTGTAAATTGTAATAAACCGTGTACTTCAGGGTTTCTCCAGTTATAAAAGTTGTATTTTTCAGGTTACATTGACTTGTAACATTGAAGTTAATTAATAGCAAAAATAAAAGTGAAATAATAAATCGCATAAAGGGTTATTAGCGTTTTCCTGTTTAAAGTTACGTGGGGTGCAAATTTAATCAAAAAAACCCTTGAGACGTTGGCTCTGGGTTATTCAATTAAGAAATTTGGATAATGAACATGAAATTCAATCTGTCTGAAGAATTTAACTTTTTTACTATTGAATATGAACACCAGAGAGTTTCCACCACATCAATGCAGGAACAATTTGTGAAATAAGCTGAACTAGTGACGGGGTCACTGAAAATCAAAAAAAAGCCTGAAAATAAACAGATTACAGGCCTTTTTGTTAAATGAGTATAGTCAGCCTTCAGGAATTTTGGAGGCGCAATAAAGATTTCGTGAAAATTACTCACAGCTCAATGAACTAAATTATCCAAGAACTACATTCATAAAGGTTGAAACACCTTTGAAGCCAGAATAGATGAAACGTCTATATAGTTGATGACAGTATAAAAATTTCAATCAGTGACTATCAGTTTCACAGCAGACTGTTCCTGAGGCGTTAACAGTTGAACTACATATAATCCATTTGGCAAATCATGTTTATCAATCGGTTGATTATATGTCCCGGGTGCTAATTTTTCATTTACGATTGTAAAAAGCTTCCGACCTTTCAAATCGTATATGGCAAGAGTTACATTTCCATGGATATTATTTGTGAAAGAAACGACAGATTTATCGGTTTTAGGATTGGGATAAACCTTCAGATTACTTCGTGATAAAGCACTTACTTTAACCCCAGTTGTTATTTCCTCAACGCTAAAATTATCGAGTAAGAAGTAGGCACCTGAGTTTGCTGCTGCCTGATAGTTGAATGCGAAATATATTACATCACCAGGGTTTTCAATAATGAAGTCCCCGCTGGGATACCATTGATTTTCATTTTCACCAAACGTATAAGTGAGTTCTTTCCAGGTAGATTGACTTGCATTTCCATTGTATTGGTTCGTATAATACAAACGTGGAGGAATTTTGTTGATATGATATAAATGGTAGAAATTAATATTTAGGTTGTTAGCTCCGGCACAATTTATAGGTTTTGTAATAAGCCAGTCGTTCTGAGCAACGTCGGTATTTTCGAAACGCATACACTGCCCGCTCACTCCACCTCCAGGAATGATATGCCAGTAATGCCAGCCTTCAATATTTTCAGTAGTCCACTTATCAAAAATAGCGTCATTACTAATATTTTGTTCGAACCCATCGAAAAATGGAAGGTCCGCTAAAATTATTGCAGTAAGCGTTTTAAACTGTTTAGCCTCACCTAAAGCTATTCCCACGCTATTTGTGGCAAATGTCCGGTAATAATACGATGTTTCCGGAGTCAGATTCTCAATCGTCTTACTGAAACTTCCGGTAGTACCTGCAACAAGTTCTATATGATCGCCTGAATTGGGAGATGTATTGGTTGAGCTCCAGTAAAAGCCGCGCTGGGTAATGGAAGTTCCACCATCGGAAAGAATTGCTCCATTGAGCATGGCAGAAGTCTGACTTTCGGATGTTGCTTCATTTGTTGAAATTGTCGGTATATCGAATGGAGATGTAATTTTCACCTCGAAATTATCAATGCAATACGAAAAAATATCACCATAATTTGCCTGAAACCTTAGGGCAATAAATAACTTTTCGGGAGGATTCACAATTGTAAATTTCATTTTATCCCATTGCCCTTCAACAGCATTCCATTGGATGCCTTCAACAGGAATCCAGTTTGTGGTGGCAGTAGGCCCGGTAAAATTCCCGGTATAATAAATTTCCGGTTTTATTGCCTGGCCAGTTTGCCGGTACATAAAACTAATATCCAATGATTCGGATGTAGCTGCGTCTAAAGGTGGTGAAATTAACCATGAATCTACTTTTTTTTCTTCCATCCAATTGGGATCAACAGCAAAAGCACAAAACTGGTCGTCATAGCCGATGTCATTATTAATTTTCCAATAATCATCGGCACCATATCTCATTAATGTCCAGCCTTTGAAATCGTTTCTGAAATTTTCATAAAAAGGAATCGAAGTTGTTTCCAGTGGCGGGCCCACAAACGCCAATTCTTTCATAAACTGAATAAATTCAGCTCCTTCCTGTTCAGATGTTTTTCCTCCAAAAACCGACCAGTCTCGTCCATTTTGCAGAAATAGTTTCACCTTTTCCCAGAAATTCACGGGATATTTGTCGTTCATATATCGCCAATACATTTCGCCCAACGCATAAGCATCGACCCAAAACCCATCTTCGGCATTGACTTCCGCATTATCTACAATTTCCATCCAGGTAGGCTCCCTGTTATATTTTCGTTGATAATGGTAGTACAAGCCCTGAATCTTATAATTATGAAATGGCATTTCTTCATCGGCCATAAAACGATCAGTGCTTTCGGCCAATCCTTCATTTATAAACTGGCCCGGATACTGTAGAAAGTCAAAGGAAAAAGGACTTAACATATTGACCCAGATATGCATGAATTCATGATTAGCCAAACCGTAATGACCAATTTCGAGATGCGAAGTATTTATATTATCTGGAGGGTTAGCCAATCCCTGGAAGTCAGTCCGGTTATTGATTTCTAATCCAACTTCGTTGTCGTAGATACAAACACTTACTCGATGATCCATAGTCTTGTAAAACCTGCTTTCCTGCACAGAAAGTTGTTCTTCCATATTTGTAGCCATAGATAAAATATATGGATTTTCTTTTGCCGCCGCATAAAAGTCGAAATGTTCAGTAGAATATAGCAATTCAATGCGATCAACATTTTTGATGTAATAGTGTTTAAGAAGTTGCCACCATTTATAAAGGTCGTTTCCCCAATGTCCATAAAAATTACAATGAATCAATGCTTTTGATTCAAAAAGACTGGCCATCAGATCTTTGTTCCCGGCTACATTTAATTGAGAAATATCAACGATTTGATCAATTTCAGGTTTTTCTGTACCCATCGCAGACAATTTCTGTAATAATTGTGTTCGATCTGGACGGTATCCCATCTCATGCAATCCAAAACCTTCCGAGTACCACGCCTCACTATCCCGATCCAGCCAGCCTTTCAATGCCATTTGTGCCAACTCATTTACAGCGATGGATGCAACGTCACCATAATATTCCTGCTGATCAATACTCTCAGGATTTGTTAGATATATTTCGCCTGATTGAAAATCAAAACTGCCACAATCCCATACAGGAGTATTTGCATCAAACTTTGGAATATCTTCCCTGCTGCAATATTTAATCTTTACTTTTTGACCAGGGGGGAAAACTGTATTGGATGAGGGACGTTCCCAAATAGATTTATATCTTAAATAAGCAACTTCCAGTTTATCCTTCAGTTCCGGCCAATAGTTTGATTCACCTGATATATTAGTATAAAATTCAAAATTTTCGGAAGAACCGACTTTCTCAAACGGGACAGGTGGTATATAACTTTCAATTTTGAAATTCTCTATATAAAAAGCAGCAGCAATTTCTTGAGTAGTTTGGTACCGGAAAGCGAAACGGAAATTATTACCCGGTGTTTCAATTTCAAGAGGTGAAATATCGTAATATTTTAAAACATCCGATCCCCATTCAACATTCTCTATTTCATTCCATATCGTTGTCTCAACATCCCCGGTAAAATTGTAAGTATAATATAATCTTGGGCTAAGATAATCGCCCCAACGCATATATTTAAAATTAATTTTAACGTATTCTGCTGTTTCCGTATTTATTTCAGGCGTTACAAACCAGGCATCGTTTATATCATACGGTTTAACGAGATTCAAAGTGAAACTGGCACTGTTTGAACCTTCAAAACCTTCAATACTATTCCAATACCATTGTGCATTTGATATTGTATTCTGAGTTTTCCATCCATCGATGTCTTTTTCAAAATCGTCGAAAAACAGAGTTTCTGAATTTGTTGATTTTTCCTGTGCATCTGCAAAAGTTTTCATTGATTTTCCTGAAACCAATAACAAAAAAGTGATAAAGAAAATTCGTGCTTTCATATAAATAGATTTTATCGGTTAGTTGCTATTTAAAATGAGTTTTTATAGGTAAAAAACCTTTGCTTCACCCTTTTAAAATAGGGTAAAAACTTATGATTAAGTTCTGTTTATTGATTTATTGCCTTCTTAAAAGCCTATTGAATTGTGTATTATGAATAGCTTTTAAATACCAATATCTATGTAATAACCTGACAGATTATACACTAATAAATTTAAATCAAAAATGTCAAAACTCATATTTGCCGTTTATTTGCAGTCAATGATATCTGATGATTGAAGTATCTTTCGTGCTCTAAATATATGGAATAAATAAATATATCAGATAAAAAATTTAAATTTTATTGATGAAAAAAATGAAATATTAGCTGTTATATATTTAGCAAAAGCAAGTAATTACGAAGTGTCTGGGAGGATGCTTAACAGAAAAAAATCAGCATCAAAAACCGCGATAAAATCAATTGTTGAATTCAATTTTAAATAAAAACTGAGGGACTTGCTGCATCCGCTTTAAGTTGTGCAGTGCGGTTTCGTGGCCGAAACGATGGTGATTTGGAAAGTGATAGTGAAGTGGGAATAAGTTCTGGAATATAAAACATTTGACAATTCTCAATTGAATACTTACGAGGTTTGTTTGATTAACTATTCTTCAAATAAACATTTACTGTTAAATGCTTTATTTAAGATGTTGCAGACTTAGATTTATTATCAAATTGTTTCTGAAATAAAAACTATAATTGGTCTAAAACCTGATTTGTTATATAGTATACAAACGGAGGATTGTAATGTTTGTCTGTCTCAACTACACGAACAATAATAACGATTTTTCTCAGGATAAACATATATGAGTTGCCCGAATAAGCCTATGGCAAAAAAGCTGTGGTATTTCTCGGGACCTATTCCAAAATTATACTCATAATCCCAAAGACTCCCCTCTGAAATATCCCTTTTAGTGGCTTCTTTGATAAATGCTTCGGAGAGAATAGTATCAGTATTAAAAACGCCTTTATTTAAATATAACCGCCCTAGCTTTGCTAAATCAAGGGCAGTAGAATTTATTCCCGTAAAACCTTTTTCCATTCCCGATGCACCTTTCCTGTCCAAACTCCAGGTTGCATCATATTCCATTCCGATTTTAGTCCATATTTTCTGCTCCAGGTAGGAAGATAAAGTTGTTCCTGTGGCACGTTCCAACACCAGTGCGAGTAACTGGCTGTTTGCACTGTTATAATTAAACTCTGTGCCTGGTTCATGTTTTAACTTTAAATGAGTAACATATTTTCTGAGATTTTTCCCGTAATAGAATTTTGCATTATCCGAAAAGGGAGATTTGTGGTTGTCATTAAATTTAATGCCTGATGTATGTTTCAATAACTGCCGGATTTTGATTCTTCCTATATCTGAGTTGCTATACTCACTTATGTATCGGGAAACGGGATCATTAACACTGTTGATTTTAGATTCGCCAATTGCGATGCCGGTTAATGTGGTCAGAAATGCCTTAGTAACTGAAAACGAATTATTTATCGAAGTTTCGTTATATCCTTTACCGTAATATTGATATAGTAATGAGTCATTTCTGATTATCAGGTAGGCTGCCGTTTTTGTTAATTTACAATACTCATTTAAATTCACAAGTTTACCGCCAAACGGTTTGTCTTTTACATATATTTTTTCACCAAACGATATTGGAATTTGTCGGTTTGTTAAAGCAAATTTATTAGTATCGTCGTGAGATGGGAATATTTTATAATCACTTAAGTCGGGAATGTTATAATACAAAGCCCGACAGCCTGAAAAAGATAAGATGGTAATAAATGCTAATAAATATTTTGCGGTAAGGATTTTTTATAATCGTAAAAACCGCATTGAAACTGACTTTATGGATTCGTACATAATTTAGCAAGGTTTGCCCCATAAGGTTTCAACAACGTTTTACTTGGTAGAATAAAGATAAAATAAAAAATTTAATTATGCTGTGAAATTTTTCTCAAATGGAAAGCTTTGTCAGCAATTAACTAATTAGTCCCATTGAACAGACTAGGAGTTTATAAACCATAATTGGAAGGATTACGAGGCAGGAAAAGCAACAGGGAGAAAATGAGTATTTCAATCGCAGGATTTAATAATGAGAGTAAGATTTGCTTGTTTGGTATCGGTAAGTATATTTAAGTGAAAGAGGAAATGTTTAACAGGTAAAGTATTGTGATAATGAGGGCGTATAATGAATTTATATAAGATATTGAAACAAATATGAGGAATTCTTTACAATCATTCTTTTATAGATTGCTGATTTGTTCGCTGTTCAACTGATTCCTATAAAGCCATTTTATAATAATGCCAAGCAACACTGCCGACCAGAAAGAAAACATTGAATATATAAGTGCAGGTTTTACCATATCCTGGTTCTGGAGTAAACTGCCTGCTATAAGTAATGCCAGGGTGGTATTGTGAAGCGATACTTCAATTGCAATGGTAAAGGCATCGCGAATATTGAGCCGGGTTATTTTTCCGAAAGCAAAACTAAATACGAAACATGCAAGGTTGAAAATAAAAGCA
This sequence comes from uncultured Bacteroidales bacterium, assembly GCA_963802185.1. GTDB lineage: Bacteria > Bacteroidota > Bacteroidia > Bacteroidales > UBA4417 > UBA4417. The sequence goes on along the minus strand of CAWDHU010000022.1, from coordinate 685,606 downwards.
TAAGGGATTATCAACCATATCTCGGCGGATGTTATTCCTGTGCCACCGTGCTGCTCACCTGCAAAGAACTTGATGGAGTAAACAACAGCAAGAAGTATCATAAGTATATATTTTAGCTGCTTCTGAACTACCAGTGCAACAATCGGTTTTACATGCCGCACGAAAACTCCCAGTGCTGCGGGAAACAAAGTAACCAGGAAAATCTGGGTAATGGAACTCAGTAAGGGCAGATGTAATTCAACTTCCTGGTTCATGTATAGCCTTAATGCAATATTCACAATAAATGGAATGGTGAATATGGTGAGAATGCTATTGACGGCTGTAAGCGAAATCGATAATGCCACATTGCCTTTCAGCAGGAAGGTGACAAATCCGGATGTAGTGCCGCCCGGACAAGCTGCCAGTAACATTATCCCAACCTTGAAGGCATCAGGAAGATCGGAGAATAAAAGCATTATGTAAGCTATGATTGGCAAGGCAATCATCTGAGAACCGAGCCCGACGAAAAATGCTCGTGGAAAAATTACTATATTCCTGAAGTTGTCAACTGTGAGCGATAATCCCAGTCCAAACATAATGGATGCCAGTACGATGCTTATAAAGATGTCGATGAAAGAATATGAGATTAATTCCATGGCATATTAATGCTTGTTTTTTATTCTTCAGCCTTTCTGTGATCATCCTGTTGCAAATCCTTCGGTAGATCAATATGTTGAGTCTAATGCACAAATATACATATTCTGAAGTTTATTTTCAGGCTGCAGAATACCTATTATCGGGTGGATTCGAAAATAATCGAAGATTACTTTATAAACTCCGGATATAGCAGGTAATTATGGTTAATCTGACCCGCGAATTCTATAATAACAATTTACAGAACACTGAGAATGAAAGAAAACTAAAGAGCCAAATGACAATTCAATTACAGAATGTACTTCGTTATTCTCTTTTTGCCTGGCTTTTACTTTGAGGCATGTTTGCAAGGCAAAGATAATGGTAAGCAGGAAAAGGATAGTGAAAGTAGTGAGTATGAAAGAAAGCTTTGTAATGAGGAGATTGATGACTCAGAAAATAAAAATCCCGGGCCAGCCGACCCGGGAGAATATAGATTAAAAGCGGCTGAGATTTACTCTTCCACCGCTTTGAATATCTTAGCCAGGTCCTCGTTATTGGGAACAAAACTCATGCTTACAAAATCAACCATCCATTTATTGTCGGTCTTTACGAAATGAGTTATATTCCGAAGCGGGATCTTTTCAGTCCACCTGCTAACTAATAACTGGTCAAGTACAATGGCTGAGTTTCCACTATTATCCAGCCGTATTTCACGATTGTTTAAAGTAAACGAAGGTGGAGTGTAAGATGTATCGGAACACATTTCGTTTAAAATCTTTGTGTAACCTTCTTTGTCCCATAATTCTTTTGGGTCAGTACCGCAATAAAGGCAATCGTCCGTAAGATAAGAGAGAAAAGTTTCAGCATCCTTTGCCGAATAGGCGGCATACATCTTTTCCAGGTTTTTACCAATAGAATCTTTCTCTGCTGCTGAATCAACAGGAACAGTTTCCGATTTCGGCTGACATGCGACAACAACCAGCATGGCTACAATCAATAAATACAGGATGTTTTTCATGGAAATTTGGTTTTGGGATTAATGATAATTAAAAGAAATTATTATTTGAACTAGTTAATCTGAGTAGTATTAATAATCTTCTTTGGTTTGGTACGAAGAAGAATAACTGGATTGAGGTTTATCGATATAAAGTTACAATAAAAAAAATCAGATAATTGTTTCACTTTAAAATCTAAATATTCAAATCATCGGCCTCTCCGGCTGCAGGTAATACTTCTATTTTTTATTCAAAACTTTAAATTTAACTATTAGGTTTAAGTTATTGATTATCAGTGGTTACGAATATTATTTTAAAAAATAATTAAAAAAAGCTCTAAAAAAGGTATTTCCTTTTCCCAAAAACTGGATTAATTATAAAAAGGGTTATGAATACTTTCGAAATTATCCTGAAAATCTTTTCTGTAGTCTTAGTCTTTTCTTTAATTTTTACTCTGGTCAGGAATGTCATTTCCTTATTGAGGTCGTAAAAAAAAGGCTATCCTTGTAATCAGATAGCCTCCAATCAGAGATTTTTTAAAGTAAGAAATACAAGCAAAAACAGGTTGGATATTTTCTTTCCGGTTTATTCTTCGGGTAACTCAAATTGTTTATCAGTATCCTGGCCGTCAGAGTTATAGTATTTCGTTACATCGAATCTGAGATAGCTGAATTCAATTGTGGTTTCACCTTCTTCCAATGGCAACACTTCTATTTCATTTTCTTCTATCCCGCTGTTGATGTAATCGTTAACATCGAAACGGAGATACTCAAACTCATTTACCGGCAATTCAGCCAGCTCATCACTGTTTAATTCTGAACCTGAATCATAGTTGCTTACGTTGAATTTCAGGTAGCTAAAATCAACTTCTGTTGTTTCAGGCATAATATCAGCTTCATCAGGGTTAGCGGCTTCAGCTTCCAAATAATCATTCACTTCGAATTTTAGGTAGCTATAGTCAGCTTCCTTTGGTTCAGGTATAATATCAGCCTCCTCAGGATTAGAGGCATCAGCTTCCATATATTCATTCACTTCGAATTTCAGGTAGCTGAATTCTTCGGCAGGAATACCAGGAAGGGTAATTGCGGCCTCCTTAATTCTGTCAGGTATAATTACTACTCCTGGTAACATGGTTGCCCTATTCGTTGTTACAATTGAAATATTGTCTGTTGAAGCTAAATCCATTTTATCTTCAGCGTAACGATGGGGTGCTTCTGCAAATGTTATAAGCAAACAGAGTGCAGCAATGCTCGAAATTAAAATTGAAGTTTTCATGGCTTTATGTTTTTTATCGATTTTATCTGACCTTGAATTCTGAAGTAAAATTACATAATGCGTTGACTGTAAAGCAAATGTAATCGACCAGTCTAGAATAAAAAACGTCGGATGATTGATAGTCCATGATTACCAGTTTGCCGGATAGTATCAGGTTTTCACCGATATATTCAAATTTATGTAGCCAGTCATAATTAGGCTATTTATAAGTCATTTTTACAACAGATTGAGAATAGTTTCCTATAAACTGATTTATGTGCATATTATGAATGCTTTTTCGTGTAATGATTTGTTTTTGAGAGAAAATTATCTAAAGCCGGAAACTTCAAATTCTTTATCTCAAAAAGACTCTTTGAGTTGAATCCAGTTAAAAACAAGGATTGATTCAAAAAATAAAATGTGTTAAACCTTGATCAGTATGCATGGATAAGGGAATTGTGAAAGCAGAAGTATATTGAAATTGTTAAATGCAGTTAAAAAGAATGTGTTTCTGCAAATAATTTAAAAATAATTGAACAATATGCTGATTTTGTCGTTTATATTTCGTATCTTTAATTTTTTCAAAGAATTTTGATACTCCATGAGATTAAAACTTTACCCCTTGGTCAGATTCAGGAAATAGAATTTCGTAATCAAAACACTTCTGAAATAATCATTCAATAATTCAGAAGGAAACCAACTGCAAAATTTGTGTTTTGCATCCCGAGTTGAAGTCTACCATATAACTCTCTTAACTATTTCAAAAAGGATCGATTCTTGAAAATCAGATATCTCTGGAAATCGAAACAATTATAATTAACCTATCTATTAACTTTTAAACCATTAAAACCATGAGTAAAGTAAATGTTGTAATCGGAGCGATGGCAGGAATTGCCGTTGGCGCGCTATTGGGTGTATTGTTCGCACCTGAACAAGGAAAAGAAACACGTAGGAAAATCTCAAAAAAAAGTAAGGAAAGTGCTGATTCGTTAAAAGACAAGTTCAATGATTTTGTTGATAACATTGGCGAACACCTGCACAAATCCAAAGCAGAGCCGACGGAAGCGCCGGAATAAGCTTTGGTAAACCTTACTTATTTTAAAGAACCTGGATTAGTTGGCAATCGAATTGCCAGCATGCGTGCTGTTTGCCTGTATAGAGCAGGCATGCATGCAGGATACCCGGTTTTACGTGGATTGTACACAATTTCCATGAGAATCATTGTGCCTTAAGCCAATCTTGATTAAAATACAGAACATCTTCTTAGTCTTTTTGTCTTCCTAGAAGCATTTGCTTCAGATGATACTTTCGAAACCAGTTTCTTTTCCTGTGTTTCCTGTGGTGATGGTGCCTGGGGTTCAGGTCGGGAACAGGGTCCTGTAATCCTTGTCTTTCGTTTATATTTTGTAATTCGCTTAATTTATGAAATCTGGACTCTGGGATTGATTCATCTTCAAATGACTTAATCCGTTTATCTCTGTGATGAGACGAAGTGGAATGTTTCTTTTTTAAAATACCGAAAGAAATCTAGTGGAAAAAGAGTTTTAGCTTTTTACTTAAACTCTTTGGTTTCCTACTGCGTCCTGACAAGCGGTTTTTTTGTGGCAGAATGCCCGGGTCAGGTCTTGGTGAGGGATCAACAGCATGGACATCAGCTTCAGGATTTGAAGCCGTGGCAAGCGCAGCCTTAACTTCTTCTGACGTTAAAAAAACTATATCATGCGGAGGTCTTTGAAACCTGCTTTTTTCAATATTCAGTCCAACAAGTACTTTATGAAGCCATTTTTGTAACCAATAGCTTAGATTCTTTTTGAGTAACCGTTTTCTTCGGGGCATTTTTTGAGCAAGGGGCTTTTCTTTTACAAATCTATACTTTTTTGTTCATAACACCTTAATTTGTTGCAAAAGTGCCTCACATTGGTGCGAAATTCAATAAAATCATATCTTTGTTGCTACCAGTGTATTTCAAGTGATTAATAGTCTCTTCTGGCAATTATAAAACAGGAATAATAAGGAATGATACCTATATTGCTATTGGTATCGAATAGTTTTTCAGTTTCAGTAATTAACTCCATCGAAAGTTATTTGATCATGAAAAAAGATATTTTTTCCCTTCTTGCATTATTTCTTCTGACAGCAAATACCTTGTTTTCCCAGTCGTTTTTCAATCCGGATGACCACCTGATCAATGGCTATTCAAATACAATCAACGGATTGGATTTTGAGTACACGTCCTGTATTCCGGGATTGCACGAAAGTATGCTAATACGTGCCACAAACGGCAAAGATTTTATGGAATGGGAAACGGATCCGGTACCAGCTGGAATAAAGGAGAAATTTGCAACATTTGTATGGATTGCTGCCCTGGGATCAAGCCCTGGGCGAGCAGATATGGACCTGGCAATTAATGGGAATAAGCAATTCTCATTTTATACGGATGGCCGTCCGAATTGGGTAGTTTCCTTATCTGATGGCTCAACTCTTACTTTTAATTCAATAATGGTTGATCAGCATGGCGATCAGCATGGATATATGGTGCTTAGGGTTCCAAATAAACAAGTTATTGCCGGGAAGCCTTTGAAGATAAAAGTAACGGGAGGTAATGCCAATCTTACATCATGGTACATGACCTTTAAAAAAGAGGTAAAAACAGGTGTTACGCTCAATCCGTTTCCAGCTATTTTGAAAAAGGGAAATGAACACTTACAATTAGTAGAAGCTGCCATTTTTTATTTTGGAAAAGAGGTTGGAGCTGCTATTTATGCAGATGGAAAGTTGCTGGAAACTACCCAGCTTAAGTTTGGTTACAATACGGTAAACCTTGGATTAAAGCCAGTTGAAAAGCCAACAACGATTAAAATGAAGGTTGTAGCCGGTGATTTTACAATGAGCAATTCTGTCTTGCTTAACCCGGTGAGGAAATGGAAGATAGATCTGATACAACATTCGCATACGGATATAGGCTATACCCGTTCACAAACTGAAATTTTGGCTGAACATTTACGATACATTGATTATGCCCTCGATTACTGTGATGCAACCGATACTTATCCCGAAAATGCTAAATTCCGCTGGACTTGTGAAGCTTCGTGGCCAGTAGATGAATACCTAAAATGCCGTCCCAAAAGCCAGGTTGAAAGACTTAAAAAACGAGTTCAGGAAGGACGAATCCAGGTTACCGGAATGTATTTTAATTTTGATGAATTGCCTGATGAACAAATACTTGCTGCTTCGTTGCAAACTCTTGGCAGGATAAAGTCAGAAGGGATTCCGGTTTCAACAGCAATGCAGGATGATGTTAATGGTATCGGCTGGTGCATGAATGATTATTTTAACCAGTTAGGTATAAAGTATCTGAATATGGGAACACATGGACATCGGGCATTAATTTGTTTTGATATTCCAACCATGTTCTGGTGGGAATCGCCGTCGGGTAAACGTTTGCTCACGTTCAGAGCTGAGCATTATATGACTGGAAATACTGTACTCGAGATGCAATCGGGAGATATCGATAAGTTTAAAAACAACCTTTTCAATTACCTGGTCAGTCTTGATGCTAAAAAATATCCTTTCAATGAAATGGCTATCCAGCATTCCGGTTACCTGACTGATAATTCTCCTCCTTCGACCATAGCCAGTGACCTGATAAAACAGTGGAATGACATTTTTGAATGGCCTAAACTCACAACCGCTACAACAGAAACGTTTTTTGTCAATATGGAAAAAGATCACAGCGGTGAATTTCCTGTTGTTCGTGGTGCCTGGCCCGATTGGTGGACGGATGGTTTTGGTGCTTCAGCACGTGAAACAGCTACAGCCCGTGTTGCATCTTCCACTCTGTCAGCCTATGTTGCCGGGCTTTCAATGGCCTCGGTTGCCGATATGAAATTGCCTGAAGAAATTAATGCGCAAATTGATCTTGCAAATAATGCATTGCTTTTTTATACCGAGCACACAACGGGCTATTCCGAAAGTGTGCGCGAACCATACAGTAAACCAACAATGGAGCAACGCGCATTAAAGGAATCCTATGCATGGGAAGCTAACCGGCGCACAGCTTCCATAGGAGAAGAAGCTATGGGATTGCTTCAAAGCAAATTCAGCCGCGAGAGCGAACCTTCCCTCCTGGTATTTAATACGTTAAATTGGAATCGTTCAGGTCTTACAACTGTTTATATCGATCACCAGATTGTGCCAAGAGGAAAGTTGGCTGGAATATATGATCGTTCCGGCAAAAGGATGGCTGCCCAACCTCTTGAGTCACGATCTGACGGGACTTACTGGGCGATCTGGGTCAAGGACATTCCTGCTTTTGGATATAAGAAATTCATTATAAAACCTATGGATGTAGCAATTGCTTTTCCTGACCCAAATGCAGTCCAGACTATAGAAAATAAATGGTACAAAATTGCAATTGATACTAAAATGGGGGTTATTACTTCCTGCTTCGATAAAGAACTTGGCATTGAACTGGTCGATAATAAATCAGGGTACAAGATGGGAGAGTTTATCCTGGAACAATTAGGCAATCGCTCGCAAATGGAGAGCAAACGCCTGGATGATTTCAAGCGCCTGCCGCTTGATACAGCCTGGTTCGACTCAATGTTGAAAGGTGAAATCTGGACCAGCCTTAAATTTTTTGCTGAATCAACAACCACAATAAACCCTAAAGGTTATACATGCGAAATCAGGCTTTTTAATACAGATAAACGTATAGACCTGGCTTATTCAATTGTTAAAAAGAGTATCGTTGAGCCCGAGAGTTTTTATATTGCATTTCCATTTAAATTGCAGGATGGCAAACATTTTGCTGAGGTTCAGGGAGGGGTAATGCAGGCAGGAGTAGAACAGATAAAAGGGTCAGCGAACGATTGGAATACAGTTCAGAATTTCACATCGATTCGTAATGCTTCATCACAAATTGTTATCGGAAGCGCTGAAATGCCTTTATGGCAGTTTGGAGCTATAAATACAGGCCGTTATCAGGCAGGAGCTTTACCACAAACCACCAACTTGTTTTCGTGGCCTATGAATAACTACTGGGTTACTAATTTCAATGCCGATCAGCGTGGCGGACACTCATGGACCTATTATATCACTTCATCTGCCCGTAATTCAAACGGTTTTGCAACTCAATTCGGGTGGGGCTGCCGTGTTCCCTTTCTTACCCGCATAATTCCCGGCTCGGGAACAGGTGATGGCAATTGGGAAGGATCGTTTATCAGCGGTTGGCCTTCGAATGTAATCCTGATAACGGCTGAACCAACTATTGATGGCAAATCTGTATTCATTCATCTTCGTGAAACAGAGAATAAAAATGCGGAATTGATCCTTACAAATGTAATAACCGGGAAACCATTAACTCTCTACCAAGTTGATGTTACAGGTAATCCTGTAGTAAATGGCAGTCAAGGAATCGGACAACTTGAATCAAAATTTTTTAAAATTGAACTTGATCGCTAGTATTCGATCTATTCATTTTTCCTTTATTTCATTAAAGATCAATTAAGGTTGAGCACAATTTATTTGTAAAACAAGAATTCCTTATATGTTTTTAAATTAACTTTGTGTAGAATAATCAACACAACACTTTTTAAAACTCTCAATATGTTAAAAAGAATCTTTTTTTCAACCGGACTTTTAGCAATCTTTTTTTCCTTGGTTCTATCGTCCTGTAATGATTGTATGGAAGGCAACGGTAAAATGGCCTCCCGAACAGCTAAATTTACCGAAATAACGGCTATTAATCTTTCGGTCAGCGCTGATGTGAAGCTGGTTGATGATTCAACAGGCACTCTTAAAATTGAAGGCGAAAGCAATATTATCGAAGCAATAATACTGGAACAGAAAGGTACATCATTGAAAATCACATCTGAACCTTGTTTTTCGTCAAACAAACCAATAACGATTACAATTCCAATGAAAAATGTATCTGATCTTCAGATTAATGGCTCAGGCAGCATTATCTCGGAAAGAAGCCTGGGTTCATCAGACCTGGACCTGGGAATTAATGGATCCGGTGACATTAATGTTGAGGTAAATGCCATTAATGTGATGAGTAAAATTAACGGGTCAGGAAATATTATTCTGAAAGGCGCGGCACAACGACATAAAATTGAAGTCAATGGTTCTGGTGATGTGAATGCCGAAAATTTCCCGACTGGTAATGTGGCTATTACAGTAAATGGATCGGGTGATTGCAAAGTAATGGCAACTACTGCTCTTGGAATTAAAATCAGGGGAAGCGGCAACGTATATTATAGCGGTACTCCTGATATTTCATCTGATATTAAAGGTTCAGGCTCTCTGGAGAAATTGAAGTAGGCGAATATCCTGCAGTTTTTAACGAATCAGGCTGGCATTTGTCAGCCTGGTTTTATTTTAAGCCGCAAATAATTTTTCTCAATAAAAATAAAAACTGTTTGTTTTCGTTACTTTAGCAACATCCTGGTTCCAATATTTACTCCAAATAGCATTGTTTGTGAAAAAATTTCTATTCGAAACTTTAAGTGTCGTTGCTATTAGTTTGATTTTCAGTATACAGGCATTTGCTCAAACCGGAGGAACCACAACTTATAAATTTCTTAATCTTACCAATTCAGCCCGTGTAGCCGCATTGGGAAGCAACTTTCTGACTATCCACGATCATGATCTGAGCCTTGCACTGGCGAATCCTTCGTTGATTTCGTCAGAGATGAATCATACTATTTCATTGAATTTTATCGATCATTTTGCCGGGACTAGTTCTGGTTTTGCCAGCTATGGTTTTAACCTGAATAAACTTGGAAATTTTGCTGCTACTATGCAATATTACAGTTATGGTAAATCCGACAATACGAACGAATATGGCGAAACCTTAGGGCAATTCAGTGCCGGCGAATATGCTTTAAACCTCGGTTGGGGGACGGATGCTTGATACCGTTTTTTCAATAGGCGCTAATGTTAAAATGATCTATTCAGGGCTCGAAATATACAATTCATTTGGATTGGCGGTAGATGTTGCCGGAAGCTACATCCCAAACGAAACCTTCTGTGCTTCAATTCTTTTCAGGAATATTGGAAGACAGTTAACTGCCTATACATCAGCCGGAGTAGAGCCTTTGCCTTTCGAAATACAGGCAGGTATCTCAAAAAAACTTGCTCATGTTCCATTCAGATATTCGATACTGCTGCAACATCTTGAAAAATGGGACCTTGGGTATACCGATCCCAATGCACCAGTTGATCCGTTTACGGGGGAAGTTACTAAGGATACCGGAATGGACGTCTTTGCTAAAAATGTAATGCGTCATATTGTTATAGGTGGTGAATTTATTCCGGCTAAATTTCTAAGCGTCAGGATTGGCTATAATTATTTACGCCGCGATGAAATGAAAGTTGTTTCCCGACCGGGCTCTGTTGGCTTTTCGTGGGGTATTGGACTCCAGGTATCGAAATTCAAATTCAGCTATGCCCGGGCTGCATACCATTTAACGGGCTCGCCTAATTTTATTTCCATTGCTACCAACCTGGGTGATTGGAGCAAGAAGTAAAGCCCCAAATTGCAAATTGCAAATTCAAAGATCCAAGAGGAAAAATAAGAAAGCCATAGTTTTAGACGTTTCTAAAATTAAAGATTTTCTTGATAATAGGTAGGTGTTTGCTCTTTGAATTTGAGACTTGGAATTTGAGGCTTGGAATTTTGGAGCTAATCCCTAATCCCCAGCCCGATCTATCGGGACCCAATCCCTTTTTTAGTATTTTCGCATCATATTTGAGAATAATCAATGAAAGTAACCATAGATCCTGATTCAGGTTTTTGTTTTGGTGTAAACCGGGCTATCCAAACAGCTGAAGCTGAATTGGAAGCTGGAAATCCTGTTTACTGCCTTGGTGAAATGGTCCACAACAAAGTGCAGATGGACCGCTTAAAAGACAAAGGCCTTATTGTTATCACCCATGAAAATTTGCCTGCCTTGAAAGGTCAGAAGATTATGGTCAGGGCACATGGCGAGCCGCCGGAGACATTTATACTAATGAAGGAATTTGGGATTACTGTGCTCGATGCTACCTGCCCGATAGTCACCAAACTACAGGAAAGGATAAACAAGAGTTATTCTTCAGGTTTGAAATCTTCCGCCCAGGTAGTTATTTATGGCAAATCCGGGCATGCTGAAGTTGCAGGATTAAACGGGAACGCAGGAAATGCTGCTATAGTAATCAGCAGTTTAGCTGATTTTGAAAAAATTGATTTCTCAAAACCCATCCGCCTTTTCTCGCAAACTACCATGGATGCTGAAGGTTACCAGGCCATAGGAGAAGCTATCAGGCAAGGTATGGCTGAAATCGGAAATGCTGACCTGGTGATCAATAAAAGTGTATGCAAACAGGTTTCAGGCCGTGCTCCAGCATTACGATCATTTGCAAAGGCTCATGATATGATTATTTTTGTAGGTGGAAGCAATAGCGCAAACGGGGCCTACCTGTTCAGCGTTTGTAAAGCAATAAATGAAAGAAGTTTTTATATCAGTAATAGCGAAGATATTGATGTTAAATGGTTTGTGAATTCAAAATCGGTAGGAGTGACTGGAGCTACTTCAACCCCGGGCTGGTTGATTGAGCAGGTGGCTGGGTTCATTAAAAGTTTATAATACTGTTTTTTATTCTTGTTTTTGATTTTATTCACAAAGGCATAACCTAGCTAATCGATCTCTTGAGAACAATTTAAATTTGCTAGGAGCGAATAAAAGATTTTACTCATTAATTCTATGTGCTCTCCGTGCCTCCGTGGTTATAATTAATGAAGGCACGAAAGTGAGATTGTTGAATTTATTAGTGTTCTTTCGTGCTCTCAGTGCCTTAGTGGTTTATTATTTTTGATACGTTCACATTTCCACTTAAAATTCGCCCCGAACCATATAAAATGCTAAATTTGTAACACTCCCAATCAACAATTAGTATAGCGACCGTGCATCTTAACACCCTGAAAATCATAAATTTCAAAAATTACGAAGAGCAGGAAATGGCTTTCTCGGATAAGATTAATTGTTTTGTAGGCAACAACGGAGCCGGTAAAACCAATCTGCTGGATGCTATCTATTACCTTTCGTTTACTAAAAGTTATTTTAATTCGGTCGATCAGCAGAACATCCGTCATGGTGAAACATTTTTCGCTATTCATGGTGATTTTCATCGCAACGGCGGACTCCCGAACCAGGTGAGTTGCATTCAGAAAGCAGGAATTAAGAAACAGTTTCGTATCAATCAAAAAGATTACGACAGGATTTCGGATCATATCGGTCAGTTTCCGTGTGTGATGGTTTCGCCTTACGATCGCGACCTGATTAACGAAGGCAGTGATATACGCCGGAAATTTATCGATGCTGTAATCTCTCAATTCGATAAAGCATACCTAGATAGCCTTATTCGCTACAACCGTCTTCTTGAGCAACGTAATGGCCTTTTAAAGCAATTTGCAGAACGCAGGCAGACTGACAGGGATCTTTTATTGCTTATTGATGAACAGATGATGGCACCGGCAACAAACATCAGCGACAAGCGCAAAATGTTTCTGGAAGGTTTTGCCCCGATTTTCAGGCATTATTTTGAATTTATCAGTGGCGGAACGGAGGCAGTTAGCATTGAATACGATTCACAGCTTACTTCCGGATCATACCTTGATGTTGTAAATGACGCTTTTGCTAAAGATCAGTCACTCCGGTATTCATCTGCCGGAATACATAAGGATGATTTCATCTTTAACCTCGAAGGGTATCCTGTGAAAAGATTTGGTTCGCAAGGACAACAAAAGTCCTTTGCCGTAGCTCTGAAACTGGCGCAGTTTGATTTTACACGTGACCTGATCGGCTTAAAGCCTATCTTGTTGTTCGACGATATTTTTGATAAACTCGATCCGGGCCGGGTTCAGCAAATTATACAACTGGTTGATAATGATAGTTTTGGACAGGTATTTATTACCGACACAGAGCCTGATCGTATCCGGAGAACCTTTGATAAAGTGGCTATTAATCACAGGGTTTTTGAGATTCACGGTGGAACAATTGATTTTAAGTATTAGTTCTGCATTTTGAAGTAAGAAATTTTTTATTCCTTTTGTGTTTCAAGAAAAAAAGGTTTACTACAAAAGACACAAAAGTGTTATCTAAAGTTATCTTTGTATTAACTTGATAAAAGCTGTAAGTGTAAAAGATTATCCATTCAATATTATATCTGATATCTGTGAAAAAAACAAATGAAATACTGTTAAAGGATGCCATCTCGGCTTTCCTGAAGGATAATAACCTGGATTCGAAACTTAACGAAACAAGGATTATAAGTGCCTGGGAAGAGGTTGTGGGCAAACTGATTTCGCGGCACACTAACCAGATGTATATTAAGGACCGTACCTTGTTTGTGAGGGTCGATTCGGCTGCTCTGCGCGAAGAATTATCTTTCCAGCGCAGCAAACTGGTTAAAAAACTTAATCATGCCGCAGGTATTGAGGCAATTGATGACATAAAATTCAGTTAATTTTTTGGAAATAAACAATAGACAACGTCTTCTCTTACTATTTATTCATTTCGTTAAAATTATCAATTTGATAGAAGTAACCACCTTTTAAATATCTATTTCAACATAAAATAACCAAATAAAAATGAAACTCAACATTAAATTATTAAGAAGCAATGCATTCATTCTGTTTATGATGTTTATCTCATATACATCATATGCTCAGACAGATACATCGAATCAAAAGAAGAATGCGATCTATTTTGAAATGGGCGGTGCCGGTGGTTCACATTCCATGAATTATGAGCGTAAATTGATCTTTAAGCCAATGCTGGATTTAAACTTCAGGGGAGGCTTTGGCTTTGATAATCTCATCGACTACAATGGTAATCTAAATCCTGATGTAACATTGCCTTTTATGGCAACTGTCACATTTGGGAAAAACCATAAAATAGAAGGAGGTGTTGGACAAACCTTTTCAAATACCATAGAAACTGATATTAATACAGGAGAACCTGCCCGGATGAGTAATTTCAGTACAACATTCTGTATCGGGTATCGCTATCAGAATCCGGCTAATCGTCTGTTAATCCGTGCAGGCTACATGCCTTACATCGAATTTAATGAAAGATTTCAACATTGGGCAGGCGTCTCAATTGGATTTATATTTTAAAAAGAACATGAAAAAAGCAACATTTATACTAATAGCATTAAGTTTCGTCATTTTTTCGTGCAGCAAAGATGAGTATACAATTGATAACCTGAACGATAAAATATACGTATTAGGGCATGGAGGCATGGGCGTTGGCAAGGCACAATACCCATTGGATAGTTATGAAAGCATTGAAAAAGCAATCAGCATGGGAGCCGACGGATCTGAATTTGATATTCAGATTACAAAAGATAGCGTGCTGGTATGTTTTCATGACCATTACCTTGAAGATGCTACGTTTGGATCAGGTGAAATATATGCTAAAAACTGGGATGAAATAAAAGATTCCGAATACAAAGGAACTCCTTACACGAATTACAAAATTTGTAGTCTCGACTGGTTATTCGCAAATATTGATGCTCATAATAAAAAATATACGCTGGATATTAAATTCACTAATCCTGACCAGTCCGAAACCAACAGGGATATATTTCAAAGAGCGTTGATTCGCGTAATTGAGAAATACAATGTTGAGGCTAATACAACCCTGGAATCTCCTGAACCAGATTTCCTGGAATCGCTGCAGGCGAAAAAAAGCTCTTTGAATCTTTTTATATACTCTGATGTAGAAAATGCAATGAATACTGCAAAAGAACTCGGATTAAAAGGAATTACTGTCAAAGCAGAAGAAATTTCGGCTGAACAGGTAAAAGAAGCTCATAACAACGGATTATTGGTGGCTGTTTTCAGTACAACCCGGCGTAATCATGATGAAGTCATCAAGAAAAATGTAGACATCATTCAAACGGACGATTTGGAGGATTTATTGGCCAGGTTAAAGTAACCTCTGGCGGCTTAGTAGTCATACCGGTTGCACTTTTCCAATGTTTTCTTAGACTCTACTAATTTCGATTTTAGATGTAATTTTTTAATTCCTTAAAATCAGTAATTATAGTCAGTTCTATATTTTTTGTGTGTTCCAGATTGAAATCGTATAAAACGGTATCTATCCCGAGTTCCTGCCCGGCTTTTATTTCCGAGTTTATGTCATCGCCAACAACTAAAACATCGTTAGTGGAATAGTTATAATCACCAAGTATTTTTTCGAAAATATCTTTCTTTGTTAAAGTTGACAGGCTTGGATCAATAACAAATATTTTGTCAAAATCTCTTTCAAGCTGAAGTTGCTTGATTTTGCTGTATTGCATTTTTGTAAAACCGGTTGTAACCAGGAACTTCTTACAAGGCAATTCCCTGACGTAGTTATAACTTTCAACTGGTTGAATATCATCGTTGTATTCTATGTCAGTCAATATTTTTATTCCTTCTGCCTTCAGGTTGTCACTGAAATAATATGCATCAGCCACTTTCTGAAAAGGGGTTCTCATAATCTCTGATTTCAACTGATTCCATTCACCTTTGTAATCACCACTTTCAATTATAACCTGAAACAATGTTTTAAACAGCTTTTCACCGATTGAACTGACTAAATATATTGTGTTGTCAAGATCTAGTATGATGGCTTTCTTTCTCATTATCTATATTCCTAAATTTTCAAATTGTGATCCTGTTATATTCAATTCCTGGATTTAATTTTTCGATTATTATTCACATCAGATTGATTGGGATATTATCGTTTTGGCCTCAGTCTTAAGTTTTTTAAATAGTTCATCCTCAATGTGATGAAAATTCTCTTTTTCAAATGTTTTGGTAAACTTCCCATTTTCAAGGTAATGGATCTGGTTACAAACGGTCAGCAGAGGATCGATAATATGCGATGACACAAAAACAGTTTTTCCTTTTTCTTTGAGAGTAGTGATGATCAGTTCCAGGATTTTATTGGTTTCGAGATCAAGCCCGTTAAATGGCTCATCGAGCAGAAATATTTGCTTGTTTTGCTTTAAAACTCCCAGTAGTGCCAGTTTTTTTTTCATGCCGGTTGAGTAAGTCTCAATCAGGTCGTCGAGTGGCAGTTTCATGAATTCCTGTAATGCGTTAAGATTGAAATCAGGATTGGTTTGTTTGAAAATCTTTAAATATTCATTTCCTGTTATCCTTGAATAGAAGAAATTTACAGTCTCCAGGTAGGCAATATCCTTATTTGTTATAGAATTTCCGTTAAATTTTATACTCCCGGTCTGGGCTTTAAGTGTTGTGGAAAGTACATTGAAAAATGTGGTTTTCCCGGCACCGTTCAACCCTACAATACCATGAACCTGGTTTTGCAGAAAATCAATTGAAATGTCGTCCAACACTTTATGGTCCGAAAAACTGAAAGCCAGGCTCTGTATGTTAATCATTCAGATAGATATTTAAGTTCTTTTTTGCTTTTCCAAATGTAAATACTGACATTAAAAGCGGAATTGGGAGGAAATACGGAATTATTGATCCAAGACTTACTATTGCGAGTAGAACATTATTTCCGATTGCATTTTTGTTGGGTTCATAGGATGAATACTTTAAACAAACTGAATACCCTACAAGTGACATCTGCAAAGGAATAAACAAAAGGTTCAGTATCCAGTATTCCGGATTAAAAATTGTATTTATCACTAAAACAGGTAAATACAGGATGAAAATATATTTCATCATGCGGGTAAGTTTATGTTTCAGGAGTTCTGTAGGAGAGGGATCACCTTCTTTCAGAATATGTAAAGGTTCACATTCAGTGTAAAAGGAAGCAATTGAAACAGTTATAGACCAAAGGATGAACAAGGGTAAAATCCTGAACCAGCTTAAGCCAATAGCAACTATATAAAGGGGAATCAGGATGCCAAACGACTTGCGGAAACCACTTATCCATTCAAAATCAGAGGCGGGAATAATGGATGAGATAGTTGTAAAATATGTTTTTTGCTTTACAGTAAACTTTAAATAGGGGATCAGAAACAAGGCTGCAACTAATACGGGAAAACAAATCCAGTTGTCAGTAAATAAACTGCTTACTGAAAATACAAACGTGAAAGCAAGGTATTCCGAATACATTTCAAAATGAGGATTTCGGATATGGACATACACAAATTGCTTATCGTTACGGTATGATTGAAAAGCAAGGCAAATCAAAAACAGGAAAGCGGTAAGGTAATATGCGTCAGGAGATTTTAAGAAAACCGTATAAGCTGCGTAAATCAGGTATGACAATATTCCGAATACAATCAGTGCTCCAAGACCTGCCGAATTCAGTTCTCTTTTTGCCTGTATAAGCCTGATGTTTAACAGAATCGCCATGCTGAAAGTTTGATTTGTTCTATCTGAAAAATTGTATGGCTATTTTTTTACTTTGGGTTCCAAATGCCGTGTGCCAGGTGCCGTTTTCTTCAATTACCAACTTCGGTTGTCCTTTTATTGCTGTTTTTAGAGTAACGCTTTGAACGTAGACTTGTCGTGAATTGGCGGTACCCGGAACCTGGAACGCGGAACTTTTATATTCGAAACTATAAATTAATCTCTTTGCAACATTCTTGTGAAGCAAGACTATTTATTTTGTTAAGCAGCGGAACTACTTAATATTTACTGTCAGCATTTTCTTTTCCCCTATAAATGCTTCAAGCTTATCGCCAACGGCAACGGGACCAACACCGGCAGGAGTCCCGGTAAAAATATAATCGCCGGTTTTCAGCGTCATAAACCGGGAAACATAGGCTATGATGGCTGGGTATGAGAAAATCATATCCTTTGTATTTCCATCCTGGACGGTTTCGCCGTTTTTTTTCAGGCTGAATGCAATCTGCTGCATATCATCAAATTCACTAACCGGGATGAAACTGCTTATTGGAGCAGAGAAGTCGAAAGCTTTCGCTTTTTCCCAGGGTAATCCCTTTTCCTTAGCTTTTTGCTGCAGATCGCGGGCGGTGAAATCAATTCCAACGCCTATGGCATCAATATAGCTTAATGCAAATTTTTCGTTTATGAATTTCCCTACTTTGTTAATTCTTAATACGATTTCACATTCATAATGCAGATCTTTTGTGAAATCAGGGTAGAAAAACGGTCGGTTGCGCGTTAATAAAGCGGAATCCGGTTTCATAAAATATACCGGTTCGGTAGGAACTGCATTGTTGAGTTCTTTGGCATGTTCGGCATAGTTGCGGCCGATGCAGATGATTTTCATGGTTTCTGGTTGCTTGTTTCTGGTTGCTAGTTTCTGGTTTCTGGTTGCTGGTTTCTGGTTGCTTTTTACTGGTTTCCGTGTTTCTAGATTATTACATTCTACAACTTATCAATCCCTCAACCTATCAACCCCTCAACCCTTATTAAACCCTCTTAACTTAATCGCTGTTATCGTCTTTTTGGTCGAAAGCGGGAAATCGCCTTTCATCATCCAGTCGTAGTAGGAGGGTTCGGACTTAAAAACATCTTCCAAAACTTTTCCTTTGTGTTTTCCGAAATTAATCACTTCCTGTCCTTTGGCATTGAAAATAATATGTCCGACCAGGTCGGCATTCCGGTTGTAGTACGAAAACTCATCCAGTGCTTTCATGTCATTTACAACAGGCGTGGAGGTTTTCCCGTCTTTATCCGTATACTCAATATCTTCATATTTTTGGATTTGAGCTTTAAGCACCTCGAATGTGGCACGTGTATCGGCTTCAGCACTATGCGCATTGATAAGTTCGGTATTGCAATAAAATTTATAAGCAGCCTTCAGTGTGCGTGGTTCCATTTTATGGAAAATATTCTGAACATCGATGATCCGGCGATTCTTTAAGTCAAATTCAACCCCGGCCCGCAGAAACTCTTCAACCAGCAAAGGGATATCATATTTAATTGAATTGAAGCCTGATAAATCACTGTTACCTGATAAACGCATTCAGTGTTCCGGCTATTTCTTTAAAAGTAGGTTCATTTTTCACCATTTCATCCGTAATTCCATGAATGGCTACCACTACTGCAGGCATTGGAATTGTTGGATTTATAAGGTAGTCGGCGAAATTCTTCATGTCCATCGGGAAAAACCTTAAGCATGGCAATTTCTACAATCCTGTCGCTGCCAACATTAACGCCGGTAGCTTCGAGGTCGAATACAATAAGTGGTTTGGTAAGATTAAGTTGCATTATAAATGTTTGAGGGTAAAAATAAATACCTGATTGGCTAAATTATCGATTTTTTGGCAGTAAAAAGAAAAAACCGGCTAATAAATGGTAGCCGGTTTTTTTATGGTTTCAAGCTTCAGAGTTTAAAGATCTAAGTTCTCAGTTCTTTTCACTATTCACTATTCACTATTCCCTGCCTTAAATAGCCATATTTACATCAAACCCTTCGAGTATCTGCTGTATGCGTTTAATAAACATTCCGGCCAGTGCCCCATCCACAAGCCTGTGATCGTAAGAAAGCGAAAGCATACAGATATGGCGGATAGCAATTACATCACCATCGGCTGTTTCGAGCACCCAAGGGCGTTTTTTTATGGTTCCGATACCAAGTATGGCAACCTGTGGCTGGTTGATCACAGGCACACCGGTAAGGCTGTCGAAAGTTCCGAAGTTTGTGACGGTAAAAGTGCCACCTGAAATATCATCCGGGTTAAGTTTGTTTTTGCGGGCGCGATCAGCAAGGTCGTTCACATCTTTAACAATGCCTAACAGGTTTTTTGAATCAGCATTTTTAATAACCGGAACAATCAGGTTCCCATCCGGAAGGGCAGCAGCCATTCCGATATTGATTGCTTTACGCTGAATAATTTTGTACCCGTCGATAGAAGCATTAACATTCGGGAATTCGCGCAAGGCTTTGGCTGCAGCTTCAACAAATAATGGAGTATACGTGATTTTCTGGCCTTCGCGTTTTGCAAAACTATCTTTTGTTTTGTCGCGCCAGCGTACTATGTTGGTAACATCCACTTCAATGAAAGAAGTTACATGAGGCGAAACCTGCTTCGACATAACCATATGATCAGCGATAAGCCTGCGCATACGATCCATTTCGATTATTACATCACCTGTAGAGGATGTAACTGTCGGAGCCTGAATTTTTGGCTTTTCAGCTGCAGCAGAAGGCTGAGCAGCTGGTTTAGATCCGCGGGTTTTAATGTAATCCAGGATATCCTGCTTGGTGAGACGACTATCTTTTCCCGATCCCGGAACGTTTTCAAGTTCACTTAAAGGAATATTTTCCTGTTTTGCGATATTTCTGACAAGCGGAGAATAAAACCTGTCGCTGTCCTTAGCGGCTTCAACAAAATCGAAAACGGATGGATCAGGCTGATTTTCAGCTTTGTCTTCCGCAATTGCGGGAGTAGTTTCCGTCTTCTTTTCAACCGGAGCAGCTTCTTCACCGCCCAGATTAATGATAGCAATAACTTTTCCAACCGGAACGATATCACCTTCCGCATAAAACAATTTTGTGATAATTCCTTCAACCGGCGATGGAATTTCAGAATCCACTTTATCGGTAGCCAGGTCGGCAATCGACTCATCTTCCAATACCTGATCGCCTTCTTTTTTGTGCCAGCGAACAATGGTTGCTTCAATAATACTTTCGCCAAGTTTAGGCATTATAAGTTCAAAATTTGCCATAGCAGGGGTCTATTCTTTTTTGTAAATATTAATTTCTTTCTGATCTTCAGTTTATTAGAGTGCCTAGAGTGCCTAAAGTTTAAAGTACTTAAAGTTAGGTAAAAATCTGCTACTATAAACTTAATTCAAAATTATGTAATTTCTTAAGTCAAGATCCTTAATAACTTTAGGCACTTGAAGTACTTTAGGCACTCCAAATTATGTTCAATGCTTTACACTCCTTACCTCAACAAACAGACAGGCACTTTGGTTCAAAGCGTTGGGTATTTTCGCCCCAAATGCCTGAATCCCTTGTAAAGCAGCCTGAATTCATTGCCAATTCTGTAATCTTGTGCATATAACATATTTAGCCTGTCTATTGCCTGATGATCAGAGTTTTGGTTGTTCAGAGCATCCGTCGGGTAAATAATTCCTTTGCGGATATCAGGCAGTTTGTGCTCTTGGTTATCCATTGGATGATAGCCTGTAATTGATTTTAAGCCTATAAATACACTTAATATGTTTTGCAGATAGCTTACCGGATGTCCGGTTATAAATACTGTAACTGGATAAGAAACAAGCAAAGCAAGGCTTATTCCAACATCGAAAACACGCTTGCTTCGCATATTTTGAAATTTGCCTATGGAGTTAATATCAATAACATAAAGATCGCCTGCAGTATCGATGGAATTGCTTCCGATAATAGACATGCTTTCGGGGGGAGCTATTTTAAATTCAACCTCAGTATGCTGCAAATCCGACATCTGATCGATTATATCTTCGGCAGGCATATCCTTGGCGCAAAAAATTAGCTCATCAATTTTATAGATATTTATAATATCCCTGATCTGGGAGATTTTGCCCAGAAATCCATTTTTATCGCTCTGTTGCTCACCGCTGTTAATCATACCGATAAATGCGGGATACGAAAGCGCTTTCTGAAGAAGTTCTGCAACTCTGGTAACTTCAGGATTTTTGCCAACTACGGCATATCGTTTACTTTTATCAGCACGAATCCGGTAATTCCCGATGCGAAGTGCATGCAACACTACCCGCGTAAGCGAAAGTACAATCAATCCCCAGGCAGTTCCTGTGAGGATAAGCGAGCGCGAAAACCTGAAATGCTCAGGTAATAATGCGTAACCTACAAGAATAATTATAGTGCCGATTACCAGTCCCCGGTAAGATTTCCAGAGGCTTAACGGTTTATCGTACCCGCCTGAATAATATATACTTATCATCCATGATGCAATAAAGGAAGGTATTATAAACAGGTAAAGTTCAATCGGATAATGACCTCCCCACGGATAAACAACTTGCTGTTCCCAAATGCGGGCAATGGCATAAAGCCCGAAAAATAAAAGCAAGGCATCAGCCAAAGGCAGAAGCGTATTTTTTAACACACGGCTAACAATGGAAAGAAATGCCCGGAAGTAAATTGCCATATTTATAAGAACCGAAAAGAGCTGTGCATTTTTGACAGTATAATGTTTACGGGCAAAGATGATCATCGCATTATAGAACACGAAAACATAGTTCAGGCTACCCTTTTTTGTGCTTTCACCTTTGTAGTGGATAATCCGCGCTTCAGGATAGTAGTAGTTATGAAATCCGGCTTTGATGATGCGGTATGAAAGGTCGATATCTTCGCCATACATAAAGAATGCTTCATCGAGCAAACCGATTTCGTTGAGCACCGATTTTCGCAACAGCATAAAAGCACCTGCCAGTATTTCAACCTGGTGGGTCATGTCTTTGTCGAGATAACCCAGGTGATATTTGTTAAAGGCTTTTGATTTTGGAAACAAACGTGAAAGCCCGAAAACCTTGCAAAAAGCTACACCGGGTGTGGGTAATCCCCGTTTGGATTCGGGCAGAAACTTCCCGGTTCCATCCACCATTTTTACGCCTAAGCCGCCCGCATCGGCATGGCTGTCCATAAATGAAATTATTTTTCCAAAAGTGTCGGTTTCAACAATGGTATCCGGATTCAGCAACAGTACATATTCACCTGTTGATTTCCTGATGGCCTGGTTATTTGCTTTTGCAAACCCTGCATTTTCCTGGTTTTCAATGCATTTCGCTTCAGGGAATTTTTCCTTCACCATTTTAACTGAACCATCCACTGAAGCATTGTCGACCACAAATATCTCAGTATCAATACCGGTACTCGCTGCACGCACCGAATACAGGCACTGTTCGAGGAAGTGCCTGACATTGTAGCTGACTATTATTACTGAGAGTTTCAAGGGCTGGGAAGGTGTATAAACGGCAAATATCTTACATTTTATTCAATGAAAGGTCTAAATTTGATGCATCTTTATTGATTCTGTTAAATTCCAAGCTTCAAATCCCAAGTTGAGACTTTGGGCTTAACTTTTAGATAAATGAACAGATAATCATTATTAAATTATATTATCTGGATTTTTATTTTACCACTTTGCTGCATATTACCAGATCCTGGTAATCTAAGTAGATATCGCGGCCACACCATTGTCCGTATTCAATACTCTTCATTTTTAGACCTGCGTTTTCCAGTTTTTCAAGAAGCCATTCTTCATCATAAGCGACATTTGCCGTATCAACCTGTGCTGAGTGAAGCCTGTAGAATCCTTTATTGATGGGAAAATTCATATGCGTAGGCTTTTTGATCATCAAATCTTCGGAAACACAATTAACGATAAAAAATGACATTAGACAGGTCGCGCCGGGTTTCATAACCCTCCCGATTTCATTTATATAATGCTCAACTTCTGCCGGCATCATATGCGTGAAAACCGAAGTAAGGAAAACGAAATCAAATTTTGCATTTTCGTAAGGGAAATTGAAATTGCTGGCATCAGACTTATCCGAGGTATTGTAAAGCTGGTTGTAAAGCCCTGTATATAGAAACAGGAAGTTTGGATATTGATTTGAAATATGTTTGTTACACCAGTCAATTCCACTTTTAACAATATCAAAACCGTCGTAAGTGCCTTTTTCGCTTAAAAAACGAGTAAGCGGAACAGCCATCCGTCCAATTCCACAACCTATATCCAGCACAGCATAGTCAGGTTGCAGCCCGCCGAGTTCCTGGAAATAATTCAGAAATTTTTCACCTTGTTTAACATAATCACCATGACCGATAAATATTTTTCCCCTGGGAGGAACTCCATATGGTCTTTTTCCAGTGATACAGTCAAAAGTATCAATTGGGAGAAAGTATATTCGCCTTGCAATCAAGCGGATAGAAGCAGGTAGAAGATAGTATAAAAAGCGTTTCATGATTATTTGTACACCTGTAAAGGAATAACTGATTTTTTTAAAAGAGGAATCACCAGTTTTTTATTTCATTTGAATATTTGCGGTCAAAGTTAAGGTAGTTAATTTATATTATCAAATAATGCAATGGATCCTGGCTGTTTACCTAAAACTGGAAAAACCAATATTTTTATGACACGATCATAAAATGGAACTATCAGGATTGGTGGTTATATTCTCATCTGAAAATGAAATAAATAACAGAAACGGGAAAGCGAAAAGCATATAAGAAATATCGATATTGCTTTTTAAATATGCATACATAAAACCATACCTGTGGATGAACAGAAAGAAGTATGTAATTAAGACTAAAACAAAAATACCACTTGTATAATAAAGTATTTCGCGTTTTTTAGAACAAATAAAACCGAAAATGATAGATAGGACAATAAATACTAATGAAATATTGAATGGAAACAAGTGATCTGTCTGTACATTAAATGGATTTCGAACTATAAATTCAGGAAGAAAGAAAATAAACAATGGCAGAAAAGTGAGGATAAGAGTTCCAAGAGCAATTAATGACCATCCAATTAACGACTGAAGCGAAACCTCTTTGCTCTTAAAGAGAAAAACAACATAAATTACCATTGGCAAAGCAAATATTGTTCTGGTTGACAATAACAGACCCCCAATTATAGCGCTTGTCCAGTATTGCTTTTTAATCTCGAAATCAACCTTTTCAAGCCCAAAAAGATACAGCATAAATAAAATAGTGTTTATGAGGATAGTACTTCGGACGCTGATTTCCCAAAACACAGAAACTGAAAGTAAAAGAATAAATAATGATCCGAAGGAACCTGCCGGAGAAAGATTATTCCGAAGGAAAACCGCGAAAATAATTATCCCCAAAATTGCTAAATATCCGATTTCGCTGATTAAATCAAATGGTAGTGCTAGTATAAAATAGAATGGCAGTGGAGCAGGATAATTACCCATATGTGATTGAGCATTATATGGATATTGTCCGTTAAAAGCCTGTTCCCAAAACGAAGAAATAACACTCCAGCGGTCGACATTTAAAGTCTCAATTTTAATATAGTGAAACAGGACAATGTGTGCGATTGTATATAGCGCCACAAATGAGTAGAAGAACACGTTATTTTTTAAGAACCTGAAATCAACCTTTTTTGATAAAACAAATATGAATATTAGGAATGAAATGTAACAAATGCTGATCAATAAGGCGTGGTCGTTAATCCTTGATATATATTTAAAGGCGAAAATAAAATTTAAAAGTAGTAAAATTGAAAAGGCAAGAGTCTGTCTGGTTTTAATTCTATTTAAAAAAAACATATTTTAGATCTATAGAAGTAACTAGTTTGGCCAAATCAGTTTCCTGATAATTCTTCTTTCAATTTATTTAAAAAATCTTCGGGTATTTAATAGGATAATAACCGATACTTTCATTTTATCGATTCAATTCTATCTAAATAAACATTTATAAGGCTATGGTCTTCAATTTTATTCTCAACCACATTCCATATTTTTAAGATAATTTCATGAAAGGCGCTCATTTTGAGATTACCAAACTTTAGATGAATTGCTTTTGGTGGTGGACCTTTAATAAGAACTTTTAGTGAAAAGTCTGCATCTTTTGAGATAATTATCAGGTTATTTTGTTTTGCATAATCCCAAATCTGCTCATCGCTTAATGAATCATTTATATCTTTGACATGAATAAAATCAGGATTATTCCACAACCCGAAATAATAGGGCAAATTAGCATCAACCAGGTATTTTGCCACTATGCAATTGTGTTGATTGAATATTGATGACCCATCATATCAGCAGCAAATCTTAAGCATGCATCAATATCCTCAGGAACTAGTGTAGGATATTGTTTAAGTATTTCCTCTTTTGAGTCGCCTGCACTGAGGAATTCCAAAATGGTTTGAACCGTAATTCTTTTACCGCGGATAGTTGGCTTACCGTTGCATATATTCGTATCGACGGTTATCCTTTCTGCTATAAAATCCATTGTACAATTTTTTATCAAAATTACTCATTTATTGCTCATTAGACAATAATCATAATACTTTATCCTTTTCTCTGCTCTCAACCTATATAAAATTGAATCATCAATGGCTTTGATGGCTGAAAATGAAAATACAGTCAGAGCATTTTATTATAAGAGATTATCTTCTGCCTATATTAAAAAATTTTCGGATATTTTACCGGGTTATAATCATGCATCAAATTGTAAATGCAATCGAAAACGTCTTCCGCATTTGGATTTGAGAAGTAATCGCCGTCTGTTCCATAGGCAGCCCTATGAGCTTGTGCAGTAACAGTCCGGGGTTCTGCATCAAGGTATTGGAAACCTTTCTGTTCTTCGAGTACTTTCTGCATCATATAGGCAGTGGCACCTCCTGGAACATCTTCATCAAATAATACAATCTTATTAGTCTTTTTAAGCGATTCTGCAATCATGGAATTGATATCGAAAGGCTCGAGCGACTGAACGTCAATAAGTTCTACTGATATTTTGAAGTCGCGGAGCTGGGATACTGCATCCTGAGCCACACGAACACACGAACCATATGTAACCAGTGTAACATCATTTCCAGGCTCAATAATTTCGGGCACGCCAACCGGGATTCGGAATTCGCCTATGTTTGAAGGTCTTTTTTCGCGCAAGCGGTAGCCGTTTAACGGTTCGATGATCAAAGCCGGTTCGTCGGATTGCAGCATGGTATTATAAAAACCTGCTGCACGAGTCATGTCGCGTGGAACAAGCACAAGAATTCCCCGGATGCTGTTAATCACCATGCTCAGTGGTGAGCCCGAATGCCAGATGCCCTCAAGCCGGTGACCACGGGTGGTAATGATTACAGGCGCTTTCTGCCCGCCTCGGGTGCGGTATTGCAGCGTTGCCAGGTCATCACTCAATACCTGGAGTCCGTAAAGGAGGTAATCGAAATACTGAATTTCTGCTACAGGCCGCAGTCCCCTGAGTGCTAATCCAATGCCCTGGCCTATAATTGTAGTTTCGCGGATGCCTGTATCAAAAATGCGGGTTTCACCGTATTTTGCCTGCAAACCTTCGTATGTCTGGTTAACTCCGCCGATTTTACCAACATCTTGTCCAAACAGAACAAGCTTTTCATTTGCAGCAAACTGGTAATCCCAGTTATCGCGCAGAATTTCGCGGCCGGGAACAAGTAAAGCATCATCAGCATATACTGGAGCAACAGGTTGTACTTTCGTTGCCGATTCTTCATATTCGCTGTAAAGGAAAGTGTTGAAGCTTTTGTAACTCACTTTTAGTTCCTGCTCCAACCAATTGGATACATTGATTTTTAATGAGTTGGAAGGATTGCTGCATGAATCGCAGATCAGGCGCAATATCTTTTTTGCTGCCGACATTATATCCTTGCGGATTGGTTCGGCAACGTGGCGTAAATCTTCTTTGATGGCATCAATCCGGGCCGTTTTTGCACAATTGCAGGTTGTAACATCAGCAATTCCCAGGAATTCGTCACGAAGCTGAAGCAGCGGTTTTTGATAATTGTTCCATGCTGCTTTTTTTGCTTTTTTTACCCTGTCGACCGATTCGCTTTCGATAATTTTAAGCTCTTCATCCGATGCTATGTTTTCGGAAATGATCCACTTACGCATCTGCTGAATGCAATCGAATTCCTTTTCCCATTTAAGCCTTTCGGCAGATTTGTAACGCTCATGCGAACCGGAAGTGCTATGCCCCAAAGGTTGAGTTAATTCAGTGATATGAAATAAAACGGGGATGTGATTTTTTCGGCAAATATCAATACCTTTTTCGTACATGCTGCACATTCCGGCATAATCCCAGCCTTTGGCAGTATAAATCAGGAAACCATCCTTATCTTCAGTTTTTTCAAATCCTTGAAGTACTTCTGATATGCTCTCTTTCGTAGTTTGCAGCTTGCCAGGTACAGAAATTCCAAACCCATCGTCCCATACTGACAGAGCCATTGGCACCTGCAAAACACCGGCTGCATTTATTGTTTCCCAGAAATGTCCTTCAGTTGTGCTGGCATCGCCAATAGTTCCGAAAGCGACTTCATTTCCGTTTTTCGAAATGGCTGTCAGATGAGCCAATGATGGATTATCACGAAGTAATTTTGATGTAAGTGCGAGTCCCAGCAATCGTGGCATTTGACCGGCAGTAGGGGAGATGTCGGCCGATGAGTTTTTTTGTTCGGTTAGGTCTTTTAAATTTCCTTTTTCGTCGAGGCTCCGGGTTGCGAAGTGGTTACCCATCAGGCGGCCGGCATTCATAGGATTAAATTCCGGATCGGTATCACCATAAATCTGGGCAAAAATCTCCTCAATTTTCATCAACCCGGCTGCAAGCATGAAGGTTTGGTCGCGGTAATAACCCGAACGCCAATCGCCTTTTAGAAAGACCCGGGCCATTGCCAGTTGAGCAACTTCTTTTCCATCGCCAAAGATTCCAAATTTGCCTTTACCTGAAAGCACTTCGCGGCGCCCTAGAAGACTGGCTTGCCTGCTTTCGTAGGCAATACGGTAATCATCTAAAACCTGTTCTTTATTAAGATCTTGCAAATCTGAATGTTGTTGCTTTCTGGAAATTTTAACCGCCATTCCTTAAGGAGAGTTTATATAATGTACTTTATTCTATAACAAAAGTAAGGGTTTCAATGTTGCATTGGATCAATAATTCTCAGCAAGTATTTCAAAATATGCCTGAGGATGTTCACAGCCAGGGCAGTTTTTCAATGCACGATCGCTTTCAAAAATTAGCCCGCATTTGCGGCAGATCCATTTTACCTTTTTATCCTTTTTAAAAACTGTATCATTCTCAATATTAGCTGCCAGCTTTTCAAATCGTTCAGCATAAAATTTCTTTATCTGCCTGAAGAGTTTAAACTTAGTGGCAACCTGTTTAAATCCTTCATCCCATGCAGACTGCTCATATTCAGCGAATAAAATAGTGTGTTGGTTATTTTCGGCTTCAATGGCAGCTTTCAGGTTTTCAGCTGTTGTCCCAATGGGTTCAGCTTTGAAAGTAGCTGTAATTTCCATTTCACATCCTTCCAGGAATCGAAAAAGTGTTTTTGTATGTGATTTCTTCTGCTCGGCTGTCTCGGAAAATATGGCAGCAATTTGCTGATACCCTTCTTTGGTGGCAACTTTTGCAAACCAAAGGTATTTCTGTATTGCTTGTGTTTCGATGGCAAAAGCCCGCATAACCTGTTGAGCAGTAATAGATTTACTGAATCCTTCCATTTTTAGACATTTATTTAAGCACCATAAAAATATACAATATTATTTATATAGGAGATTATTTTTGCTTTATGACTGGTAACCAGTGGATTGAATATTATAATGGATAAATGAAAATCCCTTAAGCAAGGAAAAACCGGTATCAGATATGTCTGAACCGGTTCTTTAAACTAAACTTGATTTATGTGAGCAACTGATTATTTCCCTGTAATCCACTTTACAATCTTTTCATCAGTAGGATTTGTACGCGGTGATGCCATATCAACCAGGTTGCCTTTTTCATCTATCATGAATTTTTGAAAATTCCAGCTTACTTCCGCATCCATTTTACCATTCATCGATTTGGTAGTCAGCCATTTGTATATAGGATCGATATCATTTCCTTTCACTGAAATTTTCTGCATCATGGGGAAAGTAACCTGGTAATTTTCGGTACAGAACTGTTTGATTTCTGCATTTGTTCCTGGTTCCTGGGCACCGAAGTTATTTGCAGGGAATCCGATAATAACAAATTTATCGCCACCGTATTTCTTATAAAGTGCCTCTAAATCTTTGTATTGAGGAGTATTTCCGCATTTTGATGCTGTATTTACGACCAACACTTTTTTACCTTTCAGACTGGAAAGATCGAATACATCTCCGTCAATGGTTTTAGTTTTAAAGCTATAAAAATTAGTTTTTTGAGCAAATCCTGATATTCCGGCTATCATAAGGATTAGTATTAACGATAAGGTTTTCATTTTATCTGAGTTTGATAATTATGTTTAAATTATTTTATGAATTATTAAACATAAAAACAGCCAGTTCAACTGAATGTTCATTTTTTATGAAAAGTTGGGAATTGTTATCGGAATCAATAAATATAGGAATTTGTACCAAACTGCAATTACTTTTCAGATTCCAAAACTGTTAAAAAATCATATTATAAATACGTTCAATTTTAGAGTGTAATTCGCTGATTGATATATTCTTACTTTCGCGGATATATTCCTTTCCTTCGAAAAATACCAGCAAGGTAGGCGACGAGAAAACGCCATATTGAGCGGATGTAACAGGGAATTTCTCTGCATTGATCAGGTTGATATCCAGATTTGGGAAGTAGTCTTTGACCATCTCCTGGACTTTCGGTCTCAACACGACGCAGGGAGCACAATTGTCGTTGTAAAAATAGAGTAAAACGGCCGCTTTGTCTGTTACAAGACTTTGAATTTCTGTGATTTCCATTGAGAGTTTTTCAAATAGTTAAATTATTGTTTTTCATTTACCCCGGTTCCGAAGAGCGCGAAGTCATATTTTACAGGATCGGCTTCGTCGAATAATCGCAGATTAGCAGTCAGTTCTTCAACAGCTTGCCAATCGTTGAGTTTTCTATCCATTAATCCAAGTTTGCGGGCAACATTACCTGAGTGAAGATCGAGCGGGCAAAGTAAATCTGAAGTTCTAATGCTTTTCCATATCCCAAAATCAACACCTTTTCCATCGTTCCGAACCATCCACCGAAGGAACATATTAATGCGTTTTGATGCCGAACCACTCTGGGGATCAGGAACATGCTTGCGAGTACGATGAAGATGTTCAAAGCTAAAGAAAATTTCCCTGAACCCGCTGATGGAATCCCTGATGATTTTATTTACTTGGTAGCCTTTCAGAAATGCGGTTTCGAGTCCTCCATAATGTTTGTAAATCTGCTGAAGTGCATGAATAAAATAAATACAATCATCGCCCTGGAAAGTCCGATGTACAAAGGATGTCAGCGATCCGATCTCTTTTTCAGAAGCATTAAGGACGAAATCATAAGGAGCATTTTCCATCCGGTTCATTAGTTCCCGGCTTTTGTTGATTATAGTTACCCGCTGTCCCCAGGCCAATGTTGCAGCTAAAAATCCGGCAATTTCAACGTCTTCTTTTCGTGTGAAAAGGTGCGGAATACTGATTGGGTCTTTTTTAATAAAATCAGGATTATTATAAAATGTAGCTTTCTCTTCAAGCAGTTCGTACAGTTCCTGATGGGTATAATTCATTTTGCAAAGGTAAGGGTTGCAGGGAATACTTAGTTATGGAAATTCCAAGTTGCAAATTCCAAATACCAAGCCCCAAAAACCAAATCGCAAACAACTATTGAATGACCTCTGAATATCTTGTTCAATCTCGTCTGCAAGTCCCCTCTCTTTTTTGAGGAGAGGGGATTTAGGGGTGAGGTCCAATGACTGTCAAATGACAAAAAAATACCTCAAAAATCTAATAAACTAATTCCTCAACCCCCAAATCCCCAACCCCTACTAAAAAAGACCACCCTATTCAGAGTAGTCTTTTCACAATTAAATAACTATCAATTATTTAGTTCAAAACCAGAACAGGAGTAATAAGTCCTTTTCCTGTTTCGATGGCTTTTTCATTTTCAGGAATCATAACATGGTGACGGGCAGGAAGTGATTTCTCCAGCCCTTTATGAATATATTCCATTTCTACGATTGGTTTAAGTTTAAGGAAACCACCAAGAACAATCATATTGAATACTTTCGACAATCCCAGTTTGCCGGCTTTTTCAGCAGCTTCAATGGAATAGATATTTATGTCTTTCCTTTCAGGGTGACGAGTAATGCCATTTGGATCATAAATAAGGAGTCCACCGGGTTTTACAGTTTCTTCAAATTTGTCCATCGATTGCTGATTCAGAATGATGGCAGTATCATATTCATGAAGGATAGGAGAACTGATGCGCTCGTCGCTGATAATTACAGTCACATTTGCAGTACCACCGCGCATTTCAGGCCCGTACGATGGCATCCAGCTTACTTCTTTGTTTTGCATTACTCCGGAATAAGCAAGGATTTTCCCCATGGAGAGGACTCCTTGTCCGCCAAAACCTGCAATGATTATTTCTTCAGTCATTTTTTGAAATTTTAAAGCTTTTTGAAAACTGAAAGCTATTTATCGTCATTTACTTTTATGTCACCGATCGGGTAGAAAGGGAACATGTTATCAACCATCCATTCGTTCGACTGCAAAGGGGTCATTTTCCATCCTGAGTTACAGTTTGAAACTATTTCGACAAATGAAAGCCCTTTGTTCAGTTTTTGATTCTCGAAGGCTTTGCGGACAGCCCTTTTAGCTTTCCGTACAGCTGATGGTGTATGAACTGCCTGGCGTGTTACATACAAAGTACCGGGTAGCGTTGCAACCAATTCAGTCATCTTTAATGGATTACCCATGGTTTGCACATCGCGGCCATATGGAGATGTACTCGATTTCATGCCCGGAAGAGTTGTAGGAGCCATTTGACCACCTGTCATGCCATAAATGCCATTGTTAATGAAAAAGATGGTCATATTTTCACCACGGTTACATGCGTGAATGGTTTCGGCTGTGCCGATGGCAGCGAGGTCGCCATCACCCTGGTAAGTAAAGACAAATTTATCAGGGAATAGACGTTTGATAGCAGTAGCAACAGCAGGAGCACGTCCGTGAGATGCCTGTTGTATATCGACATCCATAAATTCATAAGCCAGAACAGAGCAACCAACAGGTGCAACAGCGATTGTCTCAGACTGAATTCCCATTTCTTCGATAACTTCCATGATAATGCGATGGGCAGTACCATGACCGCAGCCGGGGCAATAGCTCAGCGCTTTTTCGGTAAGTAGGTCTGTGCGTTTGTAAACTACGTTCTCCGGCTGGAGTATTTCAGGGTTTGTTTTAAATTCGGCCATAATCCTATCCTCCTATAATTTGTTTCTTCAATGCGTCAACGATTTCTGAAGGTGAATGAATCATACCGCCATATCGACCGAAATGTTCCACTTTCACGCGACCTTCGACGGCTAACTGCACATCTTCAATCATTTGCCCTGCGCTCATTTCAACACACAAAATTCCTTTCACCTTATTGGTCATTTCCTTAACAACTTTCTTAGGGAAAGGGAATAAAGTGATAGGTCTCATCAATCCAACCTTTATTCCTTCAGCTCTTGCAATTTCAATAGCTTTCTGACAGATACGGGCGCTGGTACCATAAGCTACAAAAGCATATTCGGCATCTTCGCAGTTGATTTTCTCATAACGTACTTCGTTTTCTTCGATAGCACGGTATTTCTTCTGAAGTTCCTGGTTATGCTGTTCCATTTTAATGGACTCCAGGTCGAGGGAAGTAATGATATTATGATCTCTGTCAGGGGTTTTACCAATGGTTGCCCAGGGCGTATTTTTCTTTATTTCATCCATTGTAAAGCGTGGTCGCTGAACATCCAGTTCAACCTTTTCCATCATCTGACCAATTGCTCCATCTGAAAGAACCAAAACCGGGTTGCGGTATTTGAAAGCCAGGTCAAAACCTAATCCGGCAAAGTCAGCCATTTCCTGAACGGATGCAGGTGCCAGTACAATAAGTTTATAATCGCCGTGACCGCCACCTTTAGTACTCTGGAAATAATCAGATTGCGAAGGTTGGATGGTTCCTAAGCCCGGGCCTCCACGAACTACATTTAGAATTAAACAAGGCAGTTCAGCTCCCGCAATGTACGAAATACCCTCTTGTTTTAAACTTATTCCGGGGCTTGATGAAGAAGTAAGTACGCGCTTTCCGCAGCCTGCTCCTCCATAAACCATATTTATAGCAGCGATTTCGCTTTCAGCCTGTAAAGTAACCATACCGGTGCGCTCATGCGTTTTCTGAGCCATCAGGTATTCCATTACTTCTGATTGCGGAGTGATCGGATATCCGAAATATCCATCAGCACCGGCACGGATACAAGCTTCGGCAAAAGCTTCATTTCCTTTCATTAACCGTAGTTCTTTCATCTGATATTGTTTATTTTTTACGGGTCAGATGGAACTCAATGACAAAATAATATCTTACGCCTGTGTATCAAAATTGGCTGATTTTATCATGTTCGTTTCATCCTATGATTCTTTATTATTTAGTCGTTAAATTTCTTACGGTAAACAGTTATTGCTCCATCTGGGCACACCACAGCACAATTTGTGCAACCGGTGCATAAATCATTTGTTGGCATTGCATAGTGGTAGCCTTTCCTGTTTACTTGTTTTGCCATAGCTATAACATCTTCAGGGCAGGCAGGAATGCAAACCTCACATCCTTTACACCTTTCGATATCAACTACGATTTCTCCTCTGTTTTTTGCCATAGTGTTTTACGTGTTTCACTGAATTTGTGGTGGCGAAGTTAGATATTTATTCTAATTAAGGAGTTTTTATTCTTCATAATTAAAATTAATTCCGCTAATTTAAAACGAATTTAGATTGTTCCTGATTTTATTTTTGAGAGAAGGAAGTAGTAGGGAGTAAGGAGTATGGAGTATGGAATATGGAGTCGGGAGAGAGTTTGTGGGGATTGATTGTTATTCAATAGTCATAGACCTCACCCCTAAATCCCCTCTCCTCAAAAAGGAGAGGGGACTTGCAGACGATATTGAACAAGATATTCAGAGGTCATTCAATTGTTGAGGTATGAGTTAATTGGTATTTGGGTTGGATTAGTTGTCATTCGATGGTTGCTGGTTGCCTGGAATTTGGAATTAAAATTTTTGAGTAATTTAACTTTTCGCTCCCTCGCCCCCTCGTTCAGTCGCCCCCTCGCCCCCTCGCCTTGTCTTCTTAATATTCAGCTCGTAAAACTCTAACCTATCGGATGATGCTCGTTAAATTTTTTCAGCCTGTATTCAAGGTCAGGGAATTGAGTGCGCATTACCAGCGAAACACATGCCCGAAGACCTTCGGTATGCTCGCTTCCTGTAATGGATAATGATATTGCGCTGATACCGTAATACAACAATTCTTCGATCAGATCCGGTCCATCAAAGCCGGGATACATAATTGTAAAGTAGAACCCATCAGCAATCGGCTTGTCAATATCTTTGTCGTAAACGATTCTGAAACCGTTATCTACAAAGAGTTTCTTCATGATTTTCGCTTTCTCTCCGTATTCTTTTACTTCTTCCACGAAATTAAATTTCCCTTCGTTGGCAGCTTTTAGCATGGCTGTAAGCGCATATTGCGCTGAGTGTGCTGTGCCGGAACTGAGCGAATAAACTGTTCCGAATATCATAGCGCGTCCAAATTGGTCGCTCATGTAATACCTTAACAAATCTGTTGCAGTCGTATTGAATAATTTATCACTGATCACCATCATCCCGATTCGTTGCCCGGCATAGCTGAAAGCCTTCGAACTACTTATCAGAAGAATATAATTATCAGTGTATTTTGCAACTGTAGGTTGAAAAGGAGGTACGCCGGGTTGGCTGTAATCCTTGCGGAAATCCATTCCGAAATAAGCCAGGTCTTCCAATATAACGACATTATACTGGTTTGCCAGATCGCCAATGATTTTGAGTTCCTCGTCGGTAAAGCAAATCCACGATGGGTTGTTTGGATTTGAATATAAAACAGAATGTATGTTACCTTTCGCAAAATACGATTCGAGCTTGGCCCGGAGTTTTTCACCGCGGTATTCATATACATCAAAGCTGTCGAACTTCAGCCCCATTACCCTATGCTGCTGCTTATGAACTGGGAAGCCGGGATCAATAAACAGGGTTGTATCTTTCTCAATATTCATTCGCGAAAGCGTCATAAACGCAGCAAATCCGCCTTGCATGGAACCCACAGTCGGAATGCAGCCGGCAGGATGAACGCCTATATCGAGGAAGTTTTTCACAAATAATGAAACTTCTTTTTTTAAAACCGGGATACCATCAATATCAGGATAAATAGCAGCCACACCCCTTTGCAACGCTTCAATTTCGGCATCTGTTCCAACTTTTGAAGGCGGAAGCCCGGGAACGCCCATTTCCATGCGGATAAACTTTTTGCCCGAAGCAAATTCAATATTATCGACAAGACGTTTGATTTCCCTGATCGTGGCTTTGCCTACCACCGGTACGTTCAGCTCCCTGATCTTGTCGTTTACGATTTCAAAATCGATAGGTGTGTCATTATTTGCTATTTTCATCTGTATGTAAATTAGTTATACAAAAAATTTGCTGCTTTTAATCCAGCCACAAAGGTTAGAAAAGGGAATGTGAAAGTAAAGAGAAAGTGAAAATATTTTTTTATTCCTTTATTTTCAATGACGACTTCTTCATGCTGGCAGCAAAGGTGCATTTTTTTATTTATTGGTTATTAGAATATGTATGTTTTGATTTTTATTTACAATTGAATTCCAGAGTTGTACCACGAAATTAAAATTAGAAATTGGTGATATTTAAATTTATAATGGGCTTATATTTGTATAAAATAAAATCTTTTTGAGAGATATAGCTGAACGCCAAATCGTTACCAGCACTAATACTTGGAATATGTGTAGAATATACGAGTTGAAAGGAAAATGCTAAATGCCTGAACTGAATATTTATATAATTAAATCCTTATGAAAAAGTCAACTTTTATTTTTACTGCATTCTTGGCAGTAACAGCATTACTTTTTACAGCTAAAGGGTATTGTCAGACTGCAGAGGAATATTACCAGTCAGCAACTGAAAAATTCAGTAACTATGATTTTGACGGAGCAATAGCGGACTACACCAAAGCCATTGAGCTAAATCCTGCAATGGCAGTGGCATTTGCCGACAGGGGATATGTAAAGTTCCGTACGAATGACTTTAACGGGGCAATCGACGATTGCAACAAATGTATTGAAATGGATGCGGGAATTGTTTCAGCTTATTCAACAAGGGGCTTGGCGAAATTTCAAAATGGCGATTACGCCGGGGCAGGCACAGACTATTCCAAAGCCATCGAGCTTGATCCTGTGAATTCAGATGTCTATTTCTACAGGGGAACGTTGAAAAATGAAACCGGTGACTATTCCGGAGCAATTGCTGACTTCAGTATAGCAATTAAGATTGTACCTGAAGATGTGGATGCTTATAACAGCCGGGGGTTGGCCAAAAAGGAATTAAAAGATGATAAGGGCGCGGTTGAGGACTTTACAAAAGCTATAGAAATTTCACCGGGGTTTCCTGTGGCCTATTTCAACAGGGGAATGGTAAATTTCTTTCAACTTGATAATACACTTTGTATTGATGATTTTACAAAAGCAATTGAGATTGATCCGAATTACCTTGATGCTTATTATGCCAGGGGCCATGCAAGGAAACACCGCCAAGACTATGCCGGAGCTATCGCTGATTTCAGTAAGATGATTGAAATTGATCCAGCGACAACAACGGGTTATGGTGACAGGGCAGAAGTAAAGTGTTTTATTAAAGATTTTACCGGAGCACTTTCGGATTATAATAAGGATATTGAGATTAATCCTGAGTTTGGTGAAGCCTTTAATAACAGGGGACTGGTGAAATTTGAACTTAAGGACTATAAGGGTGCAATAACCGATTTCACTAAAGTTATAGAATTAAATCCTGATCATGATGAAGCCTATTATAACCGGGGAATGGCAAAAGTTGATTCAGGAGAGAAAGAGAGCGGGTGCATTGATTTAAAAAAATCTTCTGATTTAGGCTATGCAAAGGCGATAGAGGCTGTTGCGAAATTCTGTAAATAGGTTCTGAAAAAGGAAATTGTTGGAGTTGGTTTTTGAAAGGTGCTAAGTGCCTTGAACAGAGTACTCAATGTGTCAGAATCCGGTTTTTGACCGCAAACTGGTACCAATCAAATTGGTGGTTTTTCTATTTCACCTTAACTGCTTTCTGTGCCCCGATTGCCAGGATCAATCCCAATGCAATACCAAGTATAGCCGCAAACAGCACCCTGAATTCCGCAGGAAGCAGGAAAGTAATGGTGTGAGCCGGGATCCAGAAAAAAGGTATGGTTTTTTTAAAAATAAAATTCCACATCACATCCCAGTTCATGTTTTTGAATATTTTCGCAAACGGAATAGGGGAGAACAACCCGCTTATTGAACCGCCGGTTGTAATGATATGAGTGTCTGTAATTTTATGAAAAGTCATCATTACCGGGGCAAAAGTCAGGTTCATAGTGGCTGAAATGGTAAATGCATCAAGCAATTTGAGCGATGAGAAACCGCTTTTCATTGCTTCGGGAGCGTTGTTCAAACCCAGGTAAGCCAGGAATACCGGGCCGCCGGCTGAAAAAATCTGGAAAGTAATGTTAATTGAAATTCCGAGAAATCCCCATACTATCATTCGTGGGATAATTCCGAAACCGGGTTCGTTGTAGTTGCCAGTTCGTATTCTTAATGCAATTACTTCTCCCAGGGTTGCAAGCAATGCAAATTTGAAAAAACTCATGATCATGCCATGCTCTTTATTGTATTGCATGTACCAGCTTGTAACAGGCTGAATGAAAATGAATACGGCTAAGATTGCCAGTATACTAATTATAAAGATGAGGTCGCTTTTTTTCATTGGGAAAGAAATATTCTGATTTTTCGATCTTATGGTTATTCTTTATTTGGTCGGAAGTCGGAAGCCCGGAGTCGGAAGTATCCAAATTCAAATCATTATTTTGGTATTAGGTTCTTTGTAAATGAATTAGTGGTTCAATGTGTTGTCAAATAAACAGTTTGTTCAAAAATGATTACTAAATATATAATCAGCTTCCACTTCCTGTCTTTTCTCTACCAACTTCCTAAATCCAACATCCGACATCCGAAATCCGACATCCCACATCCGACATCCAAAATCCGACATCCCACATCCGACATCCAAAATCCGCCATCTGAAATCCGACATCCAAAATCCCACATCAGCCATCTATTTCTCAATCCTGATCCTTGCATCAACCGCCTTGAGCATCTTCATATTTCCCATCAACGGATTGATATCCATTTCGGTTATTTCGGGAGCGGCAAGGCAGAGCGCTGATACTCTGGTAATTATTTCAGTAAAGAGTTCCTGGTTTAAGCCTTCCTGTCCACGAACACCTTCTATTATTTTATAACTTTTCAGACGGGTAATCATGCCGGATGCTTCTTCCTTTGAAACAGGTGCAAGCGATGACTGAACATCTTTCAAAACTTCTATATAAATTCCACCCAATCCGCAGAGAACCATATGCCCGAATTTGGGTTCCTTTTTTGCACCGATATAAACGGAATGCCCACTCAACATGGGTTGGATAAGAATGGCGGTAGTATCTTCAATTCGAATCATCCGGTCGAATTCAACAGCCACCTGGTCAAAGTTTGTCACATTCAATACGACACCACCGACATCGGATTTGTGTACCGGACCGACGACCTTCATTACAACCGGCAATCCCAGGTTTGAAGTTGCAACAATTGCCTCTTTCTTATCCTTAACAACTGCTTCGCCTGCACGGGGAATACCTGCTGCATCAAACAGTTCCTGGACTTTTTCCGGATGAAGATATCCATCAGATGCGTGATCAATTATTGCCCGTATTGCAGCGTGATTAATATCCGGCTGAGGAATCATTTCAGGTGCCGGTTCAGGTGTATTATAAACTTTGCAAAGTGCGTTCCCGAAAATCACCTCGTCAGGAAAATTAATGTGTCCAAGGCCGATAAAATATTCTATTTCTTTTTTCACATTTATAATTGAAGGAAGCACCGGGAAAATGGGTTTGTTGCAAGTACGCATTTTCTCATCCAGCAGTTTGTAAACATCATAAACTTCGAAAAGCCCGGGACTTCCAAAGATCACCGCCATTCCATCAATATCCGGAAAATCATTTTCGCAGGCATCGATTATATAGCCAAGTTGTTCTGCTGTACCGGTAGCAAGGAAATCAATAGGATTGGCTACGGATGAACCAGGAAATAATTTGGTTAGAAGTTCAGGGTTTTCGAGGTGAGGAATTTCGAGACCACCTTCGGATAATGCATCTGTAAGCATCACTGCCGGGCCACCGGCATGAGTGATTATTGCTATATTTTTCCCTTTCAGTGGTTTATGCATAAAAATGCCGGCAACCGTTGCAAGCTCTTCGCGGCTGTGGCAGCGTACAATTCCTGCTTTACGAAAGAGAGATTCAACCGCAACATCGGGACTAGCTAATGCACCGGTATGTGACGAAGCTGCGCGGCTTCCGGCTGCCGAGCTTCCCGCTTTAATGGCTGCAATGCGGCATCCTTTCCGGATAAGCGACGAAGCATGTTTAAGCAACATATCAGGCTTATTCACACTTTCGATATACAGTAGTTTAACCGGTGAACTGGTTTTCGGATCAAACGTTTCATCAAGGTATTTCAAAACATCTTCAACACCTAACTGGGCGCTGTTTCCAACGGAGTAAACACTTGCAAATGTGAGCCCTTTTGGAATAGAAGCTTCCATTATAAAAACGGCAGTAGCTCCGGATCCTGAAATAAAATCAACGCCTTTGGGGTCGAGTTTAGGAATAGGTGTGGTGAAAACAGATGTATGATTATGGTTCATCATGCCTATGCAATTAGGCCCGATAAGGCATGCATTGTATTTATTTACAGAGTTCACTATTTTTTCCTCCAACTCAGCTCCTTCGACACTTTCCTCGTGGAACCCTGCTGACAGGATAATAAAAGCGTGGGTGCGTTTATCACGCGCTAGCGTTTCAACAGTATCAGGGCAATATTTTGCGGCAATGGCCAGGATGGC
This sequence comes from uncultured Bacteroidales bacterium, assembly GCA_963802185.1. GTDB lineage: Bacteria > Bacteroidota > Bacteroidia > Bacteroidales > UBA4417 > UBA4417. The sequence continues at coordinate 645,044 of CAWDHU010000022.1, read as the reverse complement.
AAGATCACATTGTGGCAATTCAGCAACTGTTTTAAAGCATTTTATACCCTGTATCTCGTCTTCTTTTGGATTCACTACATAAAGACTGCCACTAAAATGGTTGTCAATCAGGTTTTTCAACACTTTCCCACCTGGCTTGGTTATATCATTCGAACCACCAACGATCACTATAGAGGAGGGGTTTATTAATTGCTGAGTTATCATATAACTATCAGGTTTTCAGTAAATATTGGTAATTTGTTCACAGAAGGAGTTGCTTCTATGTTAGGTGGCGAAAGTACGAAAAGGGAGGGAGAAGAAAAAAATGTTTTCTTAAACAATGTTTCACCCTTGCTAAACGCTGACAGGTCTTTTGGACGCTGTCAGGTCTGCCTGTTTTAAGAAACAAAAAAGCAGAGCACTAGCGCCCTGCTTTTTTCAATTTCAATACATTGATTTCTATTTAATTTCGAAGAATTCGTCTTTAAGTTTGGAATTCAGTTTAATAGCTGAAACTACAAAATTAATGGTTTGCGGTCCCATATTCTGTGTCATACCAAAAGGAAACAATATTCCTTCAACAGCTTTGTAGTCAGAATATTCGGTTGTACCTTGCTTGCCTTCCGTACGTATTTTCAAGCCGGTTTTTACATCATAATATTCAGTGTCTTTTCGGTCGCCACCTTTTTTCACCTGTAGCTTGTAATACTGAGTCTGATCTTTTTGTTCTTCGATACCTAACAATTCGGTGGTATAGCCTAATGTATTGTAATACATTTCGGGAAAGATCATAGCAGATTCTTTCATTCCGGCCAGTTCTTCGCCTTCAATGGCTTTGCTTTCGCCACTCATGGGAGATGTAGAAACACCTTTACCCGCATTATAGATTTGTTTGACAAATACCATGGCACCCGAACCCACCTGCATCAACATTTTATCCGGAGCCTTAAAATATAAATCAAGCGAAATCGGCATGTTCTGCATTGTAGCGCCGGCATTCATAGTAATATCTTTAACTTTTTTAAGGTTTTTAGTGCCCCCAATTGCAGTTAAATAGTTGTTAATCACCTGATCAGCTGTAACACCGGCAGGAACTGGCAATAGCTTTTTGTTCGGATCATATTGTTTCCCATCGATATCATAGTACAATACTTCCCCGCTTTTTGCAAACTTCTTAAGCTTTGGAGCCAGGTCTTCCGCTTTCCCAACTACCAGTAAGTAAGCGTTATCAGGCCTGATGTACTTTTGTGCCATAAATTGAACATCGGCAGAAGTTAAAGCAGAAAGTTTTGTAAGATAAGTGGAATAGTAATCTTTTGGCAGATTATAACGTGCAGTACTGATTGCAAAATTTGCGACTGTTGCCGGATTTTCAAGCGAACGTCCGAAATTTCCCATCATATAATTACGAACCATATTAAGCTCATCATCAGCCACAGGTTCGTTGCGGAGACGGTTCATCTCGGCAAGAATTTCAGTAAATGAGCTGTCAGTCACCGGATTGCGAACCTCTGATGATGCAGTAAACCTGCCAACAAGTTTATCAGGTTGTATGCTTGAGTAAGCTCCATACGTCCAGCCATGTTTTTCGCGCAGGTTATTGAACAGCCTGAAAGTACCGCCTCCCAAAATGGTATTTGTAAGTTTAGCTTTAATATCATCGGGTGAGCCTGGTTTCAGGTCGATAGGATAAGTAACATTAATAGTTGATTGAACGGCATTTGGCCTGTCAACCATAACTACAGTTGTTTTAGCAGGAGCCCTGGGCGCGGCATAATTTGCCTTTGGAACATCACCTCGCTGCCAGCTTCCGAAATACTTTTCAACCAAGGGTTTAGCCTGATCCAAAGTAATATCGCCAACTATTGCAAGGTAAGCCACATTGGGCTTGAAGAAAGTTTTATAATATTCAGAACACTTATCAAGCGTGATTTTTTTAACTGATTCTTCTGATTCATTCTCACCATATGGATGATTATTACCATAAACCAGGATTGAACTAACGCGCTGAGAAATGGCTTTAGGATCATTCTTGCCGGCTTCCAGGCCGGAGAGTGTCTGTGTACGGATTTTATCCATTTCAGCGGCTTTAAAGTCAGCATTCAATAATACATCCGACATAATGGCAAGTAAAGCTTCATTATGCCTGGTGAGGCAATTAGCCGACATACCATTGGCAGAAGTATACAAGCTGGCTCCTAATTGGTCGACTGATTCATCAATCTGATCCTTGGTGCGAGTGGTTGTTCCTGTACGCATCAGTTGTCCTGCAAAGTCAGTATATCCTGCCATGTCGCCTTCAAAAACCGGATCGGTATCCAAAACAAGTGAATATGACAAGCGAGGGATTTTATGATTTTCGACAACGAAAACCTTAAGCCCGTTGTCTAACTCAAACGACTGGTAATCACCAATTTCAATAACAGGGGCTGGTCCGGCTTTTGGTTGTTTGCTGCGATCGAGTACTTCTTTAACCGCCTGAGGAGCAGCCTTTGTTGTTTTTCCTTTTTTTACCTGTGCAGCTAATGGGAGTGTTATGATAAGAGCTGCTATAATCGAAAATATTTTATTTTTCATAGTATGGTTCCTCCTTTAGTTTTTTTCGGTTGGTTTAGGTAAATAAGTCAGAACCACCCTGTTTTCAGGGGTTAGGTATTTTTTTGCAACCCGTTCAAGGTCGGCAGGAGTTACTTTCATATACCGGTCAATTTCAGTATTGATTAGGTTTGCATCGTTAAAATAAACATGATAATTCGCAAGGTTTTCAGCAATACCGACCATGGTACTGTTCCCGGTAACAAAATCATTTTCAACTTTATTCTGAAGTTTTTGGAATTCAGCTTCAGGGATTTGAGTAGTTTTTACTTTCTCGATTTCAGAATCAATCGCTTTTTCGAGGTCGGCAGGTGAAACGCCCATATTCACTAATCCAAAAATTAAAAACAAGCCCGGATCTTCCAATGCAAACGGGAACGACATTACCTGTAATGCCTTTTGCTGCTGATCTACTATAGCTTTGTACATACGCGAACTTTGCCCATCCGAGAGAAGGGTTGTTAGCATCGAAAGTGCATACGAATCAGGAGTGCCCTGGGCTGGCATATGATAAGCCATAATTACAGCAGGTAATTGAATATTGTCATAAACTGTATCAGTTACTTCGGCAGTTTTCTCAGGTTCCACAACTGTTGGCCTGTATATTTCCTTGGTACCCCTTGGTATCTCAGCAAAGTATTTTTCAATCATCCTTTTAGTGCTGTCGATATTAAGGTCACCGGCTATGGATAATGTTGCATTGTTAGGCACATAATATATGCTGTGGAAATCCATAAATTCCTGCAATGTAGCTTTATTCAGATCTTCAGGATAACCAATTGGTGTCCATTTATAAGGATGCACTTTATACGCATTTTCCATTGTTTTCTCGATAATGGTACCGTATGGCCGATTATCATAATTTTGTTTGCGTTCCTCTTTTACTACAGCCCGCTGGGTTTCAACTCCTGTGCTGTCGATACGAAGGTGCAATAATCGCTCTGATTCAAGCCAGAGACCAAGTTCAAGTTGATTGCTGGGGAAGATTTCATAATAAAAAGTACGGTCCTGCGAAGTGTTGGCATTAAGTGTTCCGCCTGCAGTTAGTGTGATTTTGTCGAAATCGCCCCTGGGAATATTATCCGATCCTTCAAACATAAGGTGCTCAAAGAAATGAGCAAATCCGGTACGCCCGGTAACTTCGTTTTTCGATCCTACATGATAAAGAATAGAAACGGCCACAATCGGCGTTGTATTATCCTGATGTAAGATAACATGCAATCCGTTCGGCAGGTCGTATTCTATGAATTTGATGCTGCCCTGCTGGGCCATTAATCCGACTACGGGAAAAATAGCAAGCAAAAGAATTAATAATCTGATTTTCATACTTTAGTTTTTGGTTTATTAATATTCAAGGATTTATAATGTTGATTTGAGTGAAATTTGAGTTTCGATTATCGTTCAATGGTCATACGATTGTCATTCAATTGTTTAGGGGTAAGTTCCTTTTAGTATTTTGAGATGAATTAGTTGTCATTCAATTGTTGTTGGACGAGTGTTTGCTGATTTTAGAGTTTGTTTAGCCTTTTGTTGATATTTGAATTTACACGATGACTTGGGATTTTGATCTTGAAATTTGAGGCTTGAAGTTTTTAAATACCTATTTTCCATTAACCATTTTCCAATAACTACTTCCTCAAATGATCCAGCAACCAGGTATAAAGTTCCTCGTCGTTATACGCATTCACCCACGAATCGTGTCCAACTCCGGGATATATGGTCATGCGGGCAGATCCACCTTTGGCATTAACGGCTTCAACCATTTCGATTGTGCGCTTAACAGGTACCACCGGATCTGCATCCCCATGAAAAGCCCAGACTGGTGTATTTGTTAACTCGCGGGCAAACTGAATATCGCCGCCACCACAAACAGGTGCTATGGCAGCAAACTGGTTAGGATAAATGCAAGCCCAGGCCCAGGTGCCAAAACCTCCCATACTCAAACCGGTGAGGTAAATACGCGAAGGATCAATACGGTATTTGTGCTTTAGCTTTTCAAGCATTTGTTGCAGGTCTTCAGTATTCCACCTTGTATTTTTAGGGCATTGGGGCGAAACCATGATAAACGGGAAATCAGGACGGTTTTCAACAAAAGAAGGTGGACCATTTTTTTTTACCAGTTCCAGACTGTCGCCACGCTCTCCTGAGCCATGCAGGAAAATAAGCAAAGGATACGATTTAGTCTTATCTTTCTTATAATCTGATGGTATCCACAACAGGTAATTTATAGTGGTTTTCCTGGCAATTTTAGTCTTCTGTTTAGTTTGGGGTTGTGCAATAACTTGCTGAGTCATAGCTATAAATATAATTGTACAAAATAAAATGTTTGATTTTTTCATACAATAGAATGATTATCTGATAACTGACGTCTGAATCAAATGATTGACTAATTTATCTGCGGCCTCAAAGTTCACAATAATTTCGTTAACATACATTAATAATTCTTCGGATTTATGAGTCGTTGCAACACCTATAACCCGCATCCCCGCATTTTTAGCGGATTGTATTCCTGCAATTGAATCTTCAAATACCACACAATCAGAAGGTTGTACTCCCAGTTTTGCAGCAGAAAGGAGATATATCTCAGGATCTGGTTTTCCTTGTTTAACCATGGATGCATCAGTGATCGTACCGAAATATTTTTTTAATCCTGTTGAATCAAGAGTAAAATCTACATTTGCAGGAGGTGCTGAAGTCGCTAAAGCAATGGATATGCCCTGGTTATGTGCGTATTCCAGAAAAGCCGGTAATCCTTCAACTGGTTTGATAAATGGCCTGTACAACTCACGGTATATTGTTTCCTTCTCTTCTGCAAATGCAACTAATTTGTCGTTGGTAAGTTGTGTATTAAAAAGCGAATTCATTATTGTCTGGTTTGTATTCCCAAAATATTTAGTGTATTCTTCTTTTGTTTGATCCAACCCATGCTTTTTGCCAAATTCAGCAAAAGCATCCAAATGCCAATTTGCATTGTCAACAACTACTCCATCCATATCGAAAATAAAAACCATAAACCAGATTATAATTTAATAGAAATATTTTTTTGACGGCATCAAAATTAGTGAATCAATTCATACTTTTGATAAATTGTATATTTGAAATGAAAATCCAAACTATGAATAATACAATCAGTGCAAAATTAGTCTGAATTTTCGATTTTATAGTTCAGGAGTCCGAAGTACCAGGTTGTACTAAAGTATAATTTTATCCAATACCCATTAACCATAAATCAACGAACAATCTTATGAACTCAAATTACCTTAAAAGCTTAAGAATAGTGTACTTTGCCCTGGCAATGGGAATTGTTTTGTTTTTGGCTGTATCTATATTTATACACAAAGTGAACGGTCCATTTGCCAAAGCAGAAATATCTCAGATTCAGCGGGCACCATTCCTGATCGCACTTATTGTATTAACAGGTGCCATCTTTATAGTATATAGAACTATTTTCCCTAAAAAACTTGATGCTATTAAAATTTTACCCACTCTCGAGCGTAAACTGGCCGCATGGCGCGAATTGTCAGTTCTGCTTGGAGCGCTAATCGAAGCTCCGTCGTTTTTTGCCATTGTTATATTTATGTTGTTGGGTAATTATGCTTTATTGATATGGCCAATTGCAGGTATTGTATTATTCTGGCTAAGCCAGCCAACGCGCGAAAAATTGTATCGTGAAGCAAATCTTTCATCGAAGGAAATTGAAGAATTTGATAAAATGGACTGATTGCATAAGTCTTTATTTCATGCATTTAAACACTATTTTGAATAAATTTCATCGCTGAGATTTCATATTTAAATAGTTTAGGTTGTTATTTAATTTTAAATTACTGATATTCATTCAGATATACACTATTGTTGCTTTTTTTCTCTCTGTATTTCAAGATGTTTTATTAATTCAGTAATTTACTTAGAATATATTTAACAATCTTAAAATCATTTCTTTAAAAGTGTTATTTGTTATCACAATCCATTTTATTTTATCTGCTCTTTTATGTAACTATCTGTAATTATGTGAAATAACGTCAAATTGTGTAAAATGTAAGCATTTAAGTAAATAGTTATTAGCAATTAATTTTTTATAACTTTGCACCGATTTTTGAATTTGTAAAATAAAACCATAAACATTTGGTTGTCAATAATATAGATATATGAAAAGAGTAATGGTTCTTACCGGTGGCGGCGATTGCCCCGGGTTAAATGCAGTTATCAGGGCAATTGTAAAACGCGCTTCACAAGAAACTGACTGGGAAGTATTAGGTAGTATTAAAGCTTTCGACGGGATTCTGAATGAACCTACCGAGCTAATGGTACTTGATTCAGAAAAAGTTGCCGGGATTCATTACCAGGGTGGTACAATCATCCAGACAACAAACAAAGGAGGCCCGTATGCCTGGCCGGTAAAGAACAAAAAAGGGGAATGGGAATATGTTGATCGTTCGGATGAAATGATCCGTAAGCTTTCCTACCTCGGAATAGATGCGGTTATTAGCATTGGTGGAGACGGTTCACAGCGAATCTCCCAGAGATTGTTCAAACAAGGACTTAATATTATCGGAGTTCCCAAAACTATTGATAATGACCTTTCGGCCACTGATTCTACTTTTGGTTTTCAGACAGCTATTGAAATTGCTACTGAGGCAGTAGATAAACTTGTTACTACAGCAGCCAGTCACAACCGGGTATTTATACTCGAAGTTATGGGCCGTGATGCTGGCTGGATTGGATTAAATGCTGCTGTCGCCGGTGGTGCTGAAATTTGTCTAATCCCTGAAATTCCTTACGATACTAACGAAGTGCTTTCGAAAATTAATGCCCGTTTCCACAAAGGAAGAGGATTTGCAATTATTGTAGTTGCCGAAGGTGCAAAGCCAAAGGATGGCGAAATTATCGGCAAAAAAAGCAGCGAAGTTGGGTATGAAAATGTCCGTCTGGGAGGAATAGGTTTCAAATTACAGGATGATTTGAAACAGTTAGGTTGTGAGCATGATATAAGGGTTACAGTGTTAGGTCACTTACAGCGGGGTGGCGTTCCAATTGCTTACGACAGGGTTCTGGCTTCACAATTTGGTGTTAAGGCTTTCGAAATGGTTCTGAATGAAGAATTCGGACGTATGGTTTCATATAACCATCCTTATATTACAAGCGTTACCCTAGAGGATGCTATTCAGAAACCAAACCTGGTTACTCTGGATACTGCTCTGATGAAAACAGCACGTGGACTTGGAATCAGTTTTGGTAATGATCAGATTGCTTTGGAAGAATAATTTGGAATTTTTTAATATTATTTAAAGGACCTCCTTAAACGGAGGTTTTTTTTTGAATCAATGCCGTAGAGACATAATGCCTTGCGTCTCAAGGAATATTCAACAATTTATAGTAGAGACACAAGGCCTTGCATCTCTACGGCAATAACGGACAAAAATACCTATTTTTACGACCGTATTAAAATTAGAAAATGACAGAATGCGTACATTGTGGACAGGATTGTGGTAAAAACCCTGTGATATGGGAAGAAAAACCATTCTGTTGCAATGGATGCAGAATGGTTTTCCAGATCCTTTCCGAAAAGAAACTCGACCGGTATTATGATATGATGCCTACTCCCGGCATCCGGCTCGATCAGGAAAATACATCTACCCGGTATGCCTATCTCGACAGCGATGAAATAAAGTTAAAACTCCTGGATTTCTCAGATGGTGGCATTTCGCGTATAAACCTTTTTATTCCTGCTATACATTGCAGTTCATGCATCTGGCTTCTCGAAAACCTGGATACCCTTCATCAAGGTATCATGCATTCACATGTGAATTTTGTCAGGAAGGAAGTTAGTATCACTTTCCGCGAAAGTGATATCAGTCTCCGGCAGGTAATTGAATTATTGCATACCATACATTATATCCCGGATATAAGTTATAATAAAGAAAAGAAAGACGATCATCAAAAAGCAAACCGGCGGATGATTATGAAGATTGGAGTGGCTGGTTTTGCTTTCGGGAATATCATGTTGCTAAGTTTCCCTGATTATCTGCCTGGTGGCGAAGCCATTGATAGACTGATGGCCGGCACTTTCGGAATAGTATCTTTTATCCTGGCACTGCCTGTAATTACATTTTGCAGCAGCGATTTCTTTTTATCCGCTTTTAAAAGCTTACGCAAAAAGATTATAAATATTGATCTGCCTCTTTCCATTGGTATTCTTTCACTTTTTCTTGAGAGCAGTTACCAGATTTTTAGCGGATCAGGCACAGGTTACATGGATTCATTGGCAGGATTACTCTTTTTTATGCTTATCGGACGCTGGTATCAAAGCCGCACCTATCAATCCTTGTCTTTCGACCGCGATTATCGCTCGTATTTTCCAATAGCCGTTACCCGTTTGCTCGATGGAAAGGAAGATTTTGTTCAACTGAAAGACCTTAAAACCGGCGACCAGATTTTAGTCAGGAATGGTGAATTAATACCTGTCGACTGCATTTTAACTGAAGGCGAAGGACGAATCGATTATAGTTTTGTGACCGGAGAATCTATTCCCGTTGTTAAAAAAGCAGGCGATTTCGTGTTTGCTGGTGGAAAGCAATCCGGGGCAGCCATTAAACTGAGTGTCGAAAAAGAAGTAGCTCAAAGTTATCTGACGCAATTATGGAATGAGGACAAGCTTGGCGTTGAAGGCGAAATACAGATGCAAACCATAGTTACCAAAGTAAGTCATTATTTTACTCTGATTATTCTTGCAATTGCTTTCAGTGCGGGGGTTTACTGGTCATTTACTGACTTTGGAAAAGCAGTTTATGTATTTGCATCAATCCTTATCGTGGCATGTCCTTGCGCGCTTGCTCTAACCATTCCTTTTACGTTTGGGAACGTAATGCGGGTTTTCGGGCGCAATGGATTTTATATTAAAAATAGCGAAGTAATTGAAAAGCTGACTCATTCAGATACAGTCGTTTTTGATAAAACCGGTACACTTACCCATTCAAGAACAATGAATATCGGATGGGAAGGTACTGAAATGAATGCATTGGAAGAGCAATGGGTTCGGTCAGTTGCCCGGAACTCTACACATCCTCTTTCGGTAATGGTTAGCGAATGGCTGCCAGTAAGTGCTTTGTTGACTGTTGAAGGTTATAAGGAAATATCGGGCCTAGGAATAACAGGAGCGGTTGATAACCATAGTGTTATGCTTGGCTCCCGGAAATTTGTTGCAGGTTCCGAAGCTGCGGATGAGAGTAAGATCTCGTCAGTATACCTGTCAATCGACAATAAACTCAGGGGCTTTTATAAAATGGATAACCTCTACCGCGATGGATTGAATGAAGTGATTTCAGGATTGAAACCCATGGAACTTCATCTGTTGACCGGAGATAATGATTCAGAGAAAGAAAATCTGAGATCATACTTCTCTGCTGACACACAATTGCATTTTAATCAGACCCCGGTTGATAAACTAGAATATATCTATCAGTTGAAAGCGAATGGACGAAATGTAATCATGATCGGAGACGGGTTAAATGACGCTGGTGCATTGATGAAAGCTGACATCGGAATTACCATTGCTGATGATATTTACCATTTTTCACCAGCCTGCGATGCAATTCTTTCTTCTTCAAAGTTTGGCCGTTTACAGGATTACCTTAAATTTTCAAAGTCGGCATTAAATATAGTGTATGCCAGCTATCTGATTTCATTTCTTTATAATATAGTTGGTCTTACGTTTGCAATACAGGGACTGTTATCACCGGTAGTTGCTGCCATACTCATGCCTCTAAGTTCCATCTCCGTAGTAACTTTTGCAAGTTTGTCGGTATCAATGCTTTCGAAAGCAAGAAAATTTTAATTTAATACCATATGTACTTAATTGAATTAGGTACCGGTTTACCTTTTTTTTAAAGTCGGTTTAGTTTTATTGTTTGTGATATTTTAATTTCTATATATTAAAGTGCTATTATTCAGAAGCATAAATGTTTATTAGGAATTATTCTAAATTGTCGATCTCCCAACCTTTGTAATATTTGATTCAATATCTTTGACTAATTCAATATTAAGATACTTAAATGAGTGTTATTGTCGTCCTGATAGGTTTCAGTATTATTGTGGCTGCAGGTTTCCTGATTGCTTTTTTATGGGCTGTTAAATCCGGGCAATATGATGACGATGTATCACCATCAGTTAGAATATTATTTGACAATGAAGACCTGTCAAATCCAAAGGCAGATACTAAATCCCAACAATCTGATACATACAAAACCAAAGTTTAGTTAATTCAAAAAGCGTATGGAATTACAAAAATTTTACTACGACAACAAAATTGTGAAGTTGTTTGCTTATGCCACCATATTCTGGGGCGTAGTGGGCATGCTGGCTGGAGTTTTGATAGCCACGCAAATGGTATGGCCTACCGCAAATTTCAATCTTCCTTATCTTTCATTCGGTCGTTGGCGACCGGTGCACACTAATGCAGTGATCTTTGCATTTGTAGGGAACGGTATTTTTACCGGATACTATTATTCTTTACAGCGATTGCTAAAAACGGGTATGGCAAGCAACTGGATGACCAGGGTCCATTTCTGGGGCTGGCAAACTATTATTGTTGCTGCTGCTGTTTCATTACTGGCAGGTTTTACAACCGGTAAAGAGTATGCCGAACTGGAATGGCCGATTGATATTGCTATTGCAGTTATCTGGGTTATTTTTGGCTGGAACATGATGTGGACCATCCTGAAACGAAGGGTAAAACACATTTATGTAGCTATCTGGTTCTACATTGCAACATTTGTTACTGTTGCTGTGCTTCACATTGTTAACTCAATGGAAATACCCTGGTCACTTTTTAAGAGTTACCCGGTTTATGCAGGGGTACAGGATGCGCTGGTTCAGTGGTGGTACGGACATAACGCTGTTGCATTTTTCCTTACAACTCCATACCTGGGCCTGATGTATTATTTTATGCCCAAAGCTGCCAATCGTCCGATTTATTCGTATAAACTGAGTATTATCCATTTCTGGGCACTGATATTCTTATACATCTGGGCAGGACCTCACCATTTATTATACCAGGCACTGCCAAACTGGGCACAATCTTTAGGTACAGTTTTCTCCATTATGCTTATCGCTCCATCCTGGGGAGGTATGATCAATGGTCTGCTTACTTTACGTGGTGCCTGGGACAGGGTTCGTGAAGACCCGGTTCTCAAATTCTTTGTTGTAGCTGTTACTGCTTATGGTATGTCAACATTCGAAGGCCCTATGCTTTCGCTGAAAAGTATTAACGCTATCAGCCACTTTACAAACTGGACAGTTGCCCATGTGCATATCGGGGCTTTGGGATGGAACGGTTTTATGACTTTCGGGATGATCTACTGGTTATTTCCACGAATATTTAAAACTGAATTATATTCCAAAAAGCTTGCTAACCTGCATTTCTGGCTGGGTACACTTGCAATTTTGTTTTATTCGCTTCCTTTATATTGGGCTGGCTGGACAGAAGCATCGATGTGGAAACAATTTAACGATGCCGGCAACCTGGTTTATCCCAATTTCCTCGAAATTGTTACCCAGATCATGCCGATGTATTACATGAGGCTATTCGGTGGTAGTTTGTATTTCATTGGTATGTGTATACTCGTATACAATATCTATAAAACGGTTAAAGCGGGCTCATTTGTAGCCATGGAAGCAGCCGAAGCTCCGGCACTTGAAAAAGAGGGTGCCCGTAAATCCGGCGAAAGTTTCCATCGTTTCATCGAACGCAAGCCGGTACAATTTATGATTCTATCCATTGTGGCTATACTTATTGGCGGTATTGTCGAAATAGTTCCAACCTATCTGATCAAGTCGAACGTTCCGACTATTGCAGTTGTAAAACCCTATACTCCGCTCGAATTGCATGGCAGGGATATCTATATTAAAGAAGGATGCTATGTATGCCACTCTCAGATGATCAGGCCATTCAGGTCGGAAACCGAACGCTATGGCGAGTATTCAAAAGCCGGTGAGTACGTTTATGATCATCCTTTCCAGTGGGGATCGAAACGTATTGGTCCTGATTTATTTCGCGAAGGTGTAAAAAGCGGCCCGCTTTACAAACCTAATTCATGGCATTACAACCATTTTATGGATCCACAGAAAATCAATGCTCAATCCATAATGCCTAAATACCCGTGGCTTGCTGTAAACGAGATTGATATTGAATCCACTCCGGCAAAAATAAGGGTCATGCAGTATCTTGGAGTTCCGTATCCCGAAGGGTACGATTTGAAAGCCAGTGATGATGTGAAAGCACAGGCTGAACTAATTGCAGCTGGCCTCAGGGCAGATGGAATTGATATTACAGCATCAAAACAGGTTATTGCCCTGATAGCTTATATTCAGCGCCTTGGAACTGATGTTGGTGATAGTAAAACTGCTTCAAAATAATTTAAAGGAAAGCACATCATGGGTATAGTTTCACGCTTGTTTGACAGTATCGAAGGAATATATTGGTTCCCGATCATTTCACTTGTCCTTTTTGTTGTCTTTTTCGGGCTTATTACGATTCATGCCCTGACAATGAAAAAAAGCAAGGAAGAGGAATGTGGTATGTTACCTTTCGAAAACGATGAAAAATTTGAATCACGTGAAGTGTAAGTCAAACCTTCAAAAAAAATAAAAATGAGCAATACAGAAGAATATAAAAATCATCAGGAAGAACCCGAAATTGACGAAATAACCAAGGATCGTTATTTAGGAGGCCACGAATACGACGGCATCAGGGAACTTGATAATAAACTGCCGCGCTGGTGGGTATACCTGTTTTATGCAACCATTATTTTTGCAATAGTATATATGCTTGGTTATCATGTTACAAAATGGTGGCCGCTTCAGGACGAAGAGTATAAAAACGAAATGGCAGTTCTGGCTGATATCAGGAAAGCCAACCCCGAACCGGCATTTGACCTTGATGCTATAGTCCCTCTGACAGCTGCTGCTGATCTGGCTGCCGGGCAGGAAACATTTAAAAAAATCTGCTCAGTGTGCCACGGGCAGAAAGGCGAAGGACTTGTCGGACCTAATTTTACCGACCAATACTGGATTCATGGTGATTCAACAAATAATACCATTTCGATCAAAAACCTCTTCCAGATTGTAACCAATGGTGTTATTGAAAAGGGCATGATTCCTTATAAAGACCAGTTAAGCCCGGTCCAGATACAGCAGGTTTTAAGTTATATACTTACCCTGCAGGGAACAAATCCTCCAAATCCTAAAGCTCCCCAAGGACTGAAATATGAGAAAATAGGTTAAAGTCAGTTTTGAAGTTGTTTGCGCTCAGCTTTTTTGTTACCCGATTATGAAACTAAACTAAACCAAATTTGAGGCTGTGGAGGTTTCGTTCTCCACAGTCTTTTTTAATTTTACATGAAATAGCCATGATTGTAAAAACATCAAACATAAATGATATTAAGGTTAATCATGGCGTATTCCATCTGACCTTTAAAAAACAAATTAATAACAGATGAAATTTAATCCGAATGGAAGAGTTTGAAGAATTCGATGATTTTCGCGACAAACAGTCAACCATTGGTGATGATGGAAGCAGAGTATGGGTCTATCCGAAAAAACCTAAAGGTAAGCTTTACAATTACCGGAAACTGGTATCATTATTCCTGGTCGCAGTTTTTGTTATAATTCCCTTTGTTAAAATAAAAGGTGATCCTTTCATGCTTTTTAATTTCCTTGAAAGAAAGTTTATCATTTTCGGGGTAATGTTTTATCCGCAGGATTTCCACCTGTTTGTACTGTCGATGATAGCGTTCATAATATTTGTGGTGTTGTTTACAGTGATTTTTGGGAGGATATTTTGTGGATGGATATGTCCACAAACAATTTTTATGGAATTCGTGTACCGTCAGATCGAATACTGGATCGAAGGAAATTATAACCAACAACGAAAGTTAGATGATTCACCACTAAACTTCAATAAATTCTGGCGCAAAGGTCTAAAACATAGTATATTCTACCTGATATCATTTGTTTCAGCCCACTTTTTCCTGGCATATATTTTTGGTGTCGATTATGTTAAGGACTTGATTACGGATGGACCAGCAGCTCACTTCGCCGGATTTTCAGGTATGATTATATTCAGTGCGGTGCATTATTTCGTATTTGCAAAATTGCGTGAGCAGGTTTGTATCATTATCTGTCCTTACGGCCGTTTGCAGGGTGTATTACTCGACCGCAACTCTATCGTGGTAAGCTATGATTACGAACGAGGTGAGCCTCGAGGAAAATATAATCCGCTCGAAGATCGTACATCCAAAGGCAAAGGCGATTGTGTTGAATGTGGTAGTTGCCAGGTTGTTTGTCCGACCGGAATTGATATCCGAAACGGGACACAACTGGAATGTATTAACTGTACCGCCTGTATTGATGCATGTGACACAGTTATGCAACGTGTAAAGAAGCCTAAAGGACTTATCCGCTATGCATCGGAGCGCAGCATTTCGGATAAAACCAAATTGAAATTTAATGTCAGGATAATTTTTTACTCTATAATATTGAGCGGGTTGCTGATACTGATCGCTTTCCTGTTTTCTATCCGTACGGAAATTGAATCTACCATTCTGCGTCAGAAGGGAACTATGTTCCAGGAATATGATTCGGAGCATTACAGCAATATATACAGTATCCAGGTAATTAACAAAACGAGGATCGCACTTCCTGTTGAATTAGAACTGGAAAAACCCGAAAACGGAGAGATTAAAATGGTTGGCGATCCATTGGTTGTTGAAAAAGGACAGGTGGGTGAAGCGCAGTTTCTTGTCCTGATCCCCAAAAAAGACCTGAAATCATCAAATACACAGGTTGAATTCAAGGTGCTCAGCAATGGTAAGGAAATGGATGAAATAGAGTCAACTTTTGTTGGACCGAACTCTCTGGACAGGAAGTAGGTGAGATTGAAAAGATGGGTGAGAGGCGACAAGGTGAGGGTCGAAATGGAAAAATAGAAAATAGAAAATGGAAAGTCTGAGCAGTTTTAGTACTTTTACATTAGCAGAAATACAAATAGCAAATGAAAATTAAATTTGACTGGGGAACCGGTATAACTATATTTATTACATTGTTCCTGCTTGTAAATGCCTTTGTAATCTATAAGAGTTTTCAGCAACGAAACGATCTAGTTGTTGAAGAGTATTATCCCCAGGGACTTGAGTACCAAAAACAGATCGACCGCTTTGCCAATGCCAATGCCTTAAATGGCAAAATACAGATAAGTGAAGAGGGAGATGAACTAGCCATTAGTTATCCGCATGAATTAAAAGGGAAAGAAATAAAAGGCAAGGTGATTTTTTTCAGGCCTTCAGATGAGAGAGCTGATTTTAATGATAGTATTCATTTCGATACTGCACTGATTCAGCGGATTCCTGTCAGTAAAATGATGAAAGGGAAATATATAGCTAAATTTTTCTGGACCATGGATGGTTCAGAATTCGCTCACGAAAGTACGGTAAGATTAAATTAATGTCGGATGTTGAAACCAGAAACCAGTAAATAGTAACACTTAAACCTTAAGCCCCCTAAATCCTAATCCCTAAATCCTAACCCTAAAAAAACATGTTTCTCTGGACAGCATTCATCGTAGGATTAGTCGGCAGTGCGCACTGTGCCGGCATGTGTGGGCCAATAGCGCTGGCACTTCCATTGAAAAGTGATAATTGGTTTACCCGTGTCGGTGGAGGATTGGTGTATAATTTCGGACGGGTCATTACCTATATGATACTTGGAGCTATTTTCGGGATACTTGGAAAAGGGCTTCATATGGCTGGCTTTCAGTTGTGGGCTTCCATTATTATAGGTATCCTTATGATCGTAATGGTTGTCGTGCCGTTGATATTTAAGAAATTACCTTCCCTGAACAATGTTTTTGAAGGATATTCAGCACGACTTTTAGGCGGATTCCGGAATATGTTCCGTAAAGGAGGCACTTTTTCGTTGTTTGGTATTGGATTATTAAATGGAATATTACCCTGTGGACTGGTTTACGTGGCTGTAGCTGGTGCTATTAATACCGGAGATGTTGTTTCGGCAATGATGTATATGGCGTTATTTGGCGCAGGCACCATCCCGGTCATGCTTTCTGTTTCACTTGCAGGTTCAATGATCAGCTTAAAACTCAGGGTTTTTGTACATAAACTTTCACCTTATGTAATTGTTTTGCTTGGAGTTCTCTTTATTCTGCGCGGTTTATCTTTGGGGATTCCTTACATAAGCCCTAAAGCAGAAGCACTTACACCGGTTGTTGAAAAAGCGCATAAGTGCTGCAGTCCGAATTAATAAAAACTTTGTAATAAAAGGATAATTTTGATTATTAATCAATAATTTTGCACAAATAAACAAAACACTATGAAAACCAGAAATTTTATTGCTTTTGCAATGGCAGGCTTCTTCGGACTTGCTATGATTACTTCATGTGGTGGCGGAAAGACCGGCGACCAGGCTACAACTGACAGCACTGCTGTTAAAGAGGTGGTAGCTACTCCATCAGTACCTACAGCTGAACAAATGGAAATGGGTAAGAAGATTTTCGAAACTCCAGGAAAATGTATAACCTGTCACCAGGCTAACGGTCAGGGGATTGCAAATGTTTTCCCGAATTTGGTTGGATCTAAATTCTTATTGGAACAGAAAGTTCTCGCCGTAAGCCAGGTTCTCAATGGTTCTGCAAAAGTTGGTAACAAAACAGTTAAATATCCTGCACCAATGCCTCCTCAACTTGATAATAAAGAGGAAGCAGTTGCAGTTATCAACTATGTATTAAACAGCTTTGGTAACAACGGCGGAGTTGTAACTATGGATGATGTTAAAGATGTTGTGATTGATCCGCGTTAATATCAGGAACTGAATTTTATAAAAAAAGGGAACTTCGGTTTCCTTTTTTTATGTTTTTTTTCTTCCTGATTAAGGACTCCCTGTTACAGGCTTATTTAACACACATATTTTTTAATTTCTCGAGGCTCCCCTTAAATACATTGAAATCAACATTCCCACTAATACCGTCAACCTTTCCTTGTTCGCTGTGCTGCCAGATGATCCATGGTGTATTAAATTCATTATAAAACCGGTCATGATCAAAATAGCCGGCTATCCATAACGGATAATCGTCAAAACTATCTTTCAGATAGGTATTAAAAAAATTGATATTGGTATAAATAATAGGTTTTACTGAGTATTGATGCTCAATTCTTTCACAAAATACCTTTAAACCCTCACAAATTTTCTTAGCTGATCTTCCATTACTATATTCAATGTCAACCACTGGAGGAAGGTCTCCTTTACGGAGTTTCACCATCTTAATAAAATTAGCGGCCTGTTGATCTGGATCTCGTGATGGATAATAAAAATGATAGGCACCTCGCAACAGGCCATTCCTGGCCGATTGTTTCCAGTTGTCATTAAATCTTTTGTCCTGCCGGCTAATACCTTCAGTGGCTTTAATAAAGGCAAATGAAATCTGGATTCCATCCTTTTTCATCTGGCTTACTCTTTTCCAGTCAATTTCCCCCTGGTGTTTCGAAATATCAATGCCATGCACGGTATACCCTTTGGGCATTATAATTCCAAATGACGAAACTGGAGCTGAATTGCCTTTATCACTGCCAAAAAAGGAATTAAACCATGAAGGCGATTTTACAATCAATAACAAGATTATAAGAAGTAACCCTGGAATAATGATCAGACGAAGAAATATATTTATATTTTTGGATAGCTTCATTAAATTAATATATGATTTTATAGGCGAATTACGGTAAATTTAAAGCTTGGCTCTCTGTTGTTAGTGAAGTCATACGGTTATTCAGATTATCAAAAATCTGATTTTTCATTGTATTTTTGTTTATCAGGTTTAAAATGCAAATTTACTCTTGTTACTTGAACGAACACCTATAAAAGATTGTTTTATAAACAAAAACTGAAATGCTAAACGATGTCGTTACCATTGAGAAGAAACATACAAATGCCGCATCTACTCTATTTAACAGGGTTTTACACGACCTCAAACCAAAATTTATTGTAACTATTTCGGGAGAAGTAGGTACCGGCAAATGTGAAATAGCACACGAATTAGGCCGAAAACTTATTGGAGCTGGAATTGGCGTTAAGTTGGTTCATATGGATAACTATTACCTTATTCCGCCCATCGAACGAATTGAATGGCGTAAAAAGAACGGCCTTGAAAAAATAGGCTATGATGAATACGACTGGAAAACGATAAATCAGAATATTGATGATTTCAGGACGAATAAAAAATCGGTAATGCCAATTGTAGATTTATTTACACAGAAAGTTGACCAGCTTTATACTGATTTTAATGGTATTGAAGTTCTGATAATAGCTGGTTTGTATTCAATCCGGATCAACCAGGGCGACTTGCGGGTTTTTATAGAACTTACTTACGAAGACACATGGGAGGAGCAGATGCTGACACAAAAAGAAGTACTCGATGATTTCAGGATTGAAGTTTTAAAGCATGAACACAAAGCTGTACAATCGCTTAAAAGTCTTGCTGATTTTTATATTGATTTTGATACTGCCGGGGAGATTTTTCATTTGTAATTTTTATATGAGTTCAAGGGTTAGCGAAGGGGAGTAGAATTTTAAAATTAATTGGTATAAACTCCAATCATTTATTACTTTTGCAGCCAATAACGCGGAAGTAGCTCAGTTGGTAGAGCATCAGCTTCCCAAGCTGAGGGTCGCGAGTTCGAATCTCGTTTTCCGCTCCTTAAAATCAGTTAGTTACAAATGTGTAACTGACTGATTTTTCTTTTTAGGCAGTTTTTAATTAGTTTTAAAAACACGTAAACCGGGATTTACACATGAATGTCTCAATAGCAGTAGTTTGCTACAACTCAAAAATCCTTTCAAACGGTGAGAACTCCACTGTAAATAGGCATTTTAAAATTTACCCTAAAGATAAAAATAACGGAATCATCTATAAGTTGATTATGCGATTGTATTAACCCTATAGGTTGCCTATCATAACATTTTCTTGGTCTTATACCCACTCAAGGAGAAACTCGGTCAGGGCGCCCCCCGGCCTTAGAATAGTTACTCAAATATACATGACTGGAAAGTAGAAGTGCACTCTCAAAATGTTGCAAATTAGGATTCAGACTACCAGAACAATTTTGAACTTAATAATTTCTTCAGCAATTTACGGATTTGGAATTATTATTGTTCAAATCGGGACTGATTTTGAGGAAATTATAAAACAAAATGATACAAATTCATGATAATAAGCAAATTGTGTTTTAAGGCACATGAATTGGTGAAAATAAAGTTGTTGAGTGGACAAGAAGATTTCTGAATCGAAAAATCCCAAGGAATTTATCTTATCCTATTCATAAGAAATATTAACGAAACCATATGCTATAGACGCTTTTTTTTTAAAAAGTAGTCTACAATATTGTATTTAAAAAAAGGAGATTCACTACTGCATAATCTAAGAGAAATCTGATGGTTGAACATTGAGCAGTTTTAACTTTTTTTAGACAATATTGTTATTTCAGGTGGGAATTGAAACTTTGTATTAAATGAGAATGAAAATAAAGACATTTATAACTATTTTTCTGGTCCTTTTAATAAAATTTGGGGATGCACAGTCATGGATTTACGTGACAAGTAATGAGGAAGACGCAAAAATTTATATTAGATCAAACCCTGTTTATTTAACCCATACAATAAAAGTATGGGTAAAATCAACTGAGGGAAAAATTAGGAATGACAAAAATGGTGTTCAGGTTATCCCACATGGTAGTACCTTGAGCCTCGTTGAATTTGATTGTATTAATCAGAAATATAGAATTTATGCATTAGCCGATTTGGATTCCATTGGAAATGTTGTTGACAGTATAGATGTAAATGGATATCAAACCTTTTGGTATCCTATAGTACCGGATTCAGTTTATGAAAATATTTTAAAGAAAGTCTGTGAACTTACAGTCTGGAATTAAACCCGGTTCCAAATGTTACGCTGTTAGAATAGTTAGCATTAAGACTGACAATTAATATCAAATTGGCTTTTATTCAATGTTTCCTCGACGGGAATAGAATCACTCAATTTATTGAAAATGAAGCTCATATTAGAATTTAACTTTTGTAAACCAGTTACAAAAGCAGATTTATACTGGAATATTTTTTTGTACCAATAAATTGTATATTTGACATTGGAACCTTGAAGATATTGTAGCTCTTTGGATTTGAATTTAGATAAGTATCTCTCATGGAATTTTCGGCTTTTAATGTGTTTTGATAAAAAATATATTCATAATTCATCTATGATTTTTACTTTTTAAAAATTAATTGCCATGAAGAAGAAATCAGTGTTTTTTGTTCTCTCATTTGTTATGCTGGGAACAGTTTTGATGTTTTCCAACAGTTGTGCACCAGACGATACTACCGATCCGGTTACGGTTAGTGATAAGATTTATTATGAGCAAATTGGTAATGCACTGGTTAAATGCTATATCGATATATACAACCAGAACCTTGCAGGTAAACCAACCGGAACACAAAATATAACAAGTACCGGCCCTATGGGTGGAACCGTAATTATTACAGGATCTGATAGTTATGATAATACTCATGGCATTACAACTACGGATCTTATTTTTACTATGACTAATATTCAATATTTTTTTACTGCTTCGAGTGCATCAGGTAATACAACAGCTACTACGCAGATTACAATAACCGGGGCTACTACTTATGTCGGCAGCTTTTCCGATACGTATACAAGTGTAAATCATCAATCGCAGAATTTACATATTGTTGGCTCTGTTACATATGCAGGTACGGTACGTCCAGTCGACATCACCGGGGAGGTAATCATTAACCGCTCATCTAAAATTACAGTTTCCATTCTTGGAAATACAGTAAGCTGGTAAGTTTTGGCAATCTTTAATCTGTAGGAAAGTTCAGGCGTCTGGAAAAAGATATAATTCTGGAGACTATATTTAAGTTATGTGTTGAGTACTTACGGGTATAATTTTCCATAAACAGACTCATTGTTATCATCCTAAAAAAGAACAACTTTACCGGTATGAATCCCCGAATGGAAACATTGATTGAAAAAAAGCTAATCGGGAAGCGAATTACTATGTCTTTATCCGCAAATAAGACAGGTGAATTGTGGCAAAGCTTTATGCAGCGGCGGAATGAAATTCAAAACACCATTGGTTCTGAACTGTATTCAGTACAAGTATACGATTCTTCATACTTTCATAATTTTAATCCAAACACCGAGTTTGAAAAGTGGGCGTCAGTTGAAGTTGCAGACTTTGACACAGTACCTGCTGAAATGGAGCCATTTTTATTGCCTGGCGGGCTTTATGCTGTATTTTATTACAAAGGATTAAGCACTGATACTGGTATATTTCAATATATTTTTGGAACCTGGTTGCCGGTATCGGAATATGAACTGGACAACCGGCCTCATTTTGAAGTATTAGGCAACAATTATAAAAATGATGATCCGGATTCGGAAGAGGAAATCTGGATACCAATTAAAGCACTATAGGATTGGTGGTTATTTTTTTTTGAGATTCGTTAAGTTCACTTAAGACTCATTCACCTTATTGCAAAAGGTGTTTCCGGAATAAAAATATTCCCATTTTAATATACTGTTTTTTTAAATATGTGCTTATCTTTGTTTTACCGGTTGTCTATTAACAGTCAGCTTTGCAGCTATTTGAATTGGGATAATCTTTTATTAACCTTATAATTTAGTAAACCCCAACATTATGAAACTAATTCTATTATTAGGAGTATTTCTCCTGAACATCCTGGTTTATTCAGCAGCCCAAAATCCGGGAGAAATCATTTTTTCGAAAACAAGTTTTGATCCATTGCAGCCCGGGACTTCGGTAAACGATTTCGAAGCGGGCGATGCAATTTATGCCGTGGCTTATTTACCGCAGACTATCCAGGATCTATACAATGCACAATCCACCTCAAAACTGGATGTGGAAGTATTTGTTTATGAAATCAAACCACCAATGTACGACTATCAGCAACCTTCGGAAGAACAGCTTACATTTGCTAACATGCGTGTGTCGGGTGAAATCATAAAGAACAAATTCCTTGTACTCGAGATTGCTCCTGATCCCTCACAAGCAAAGGCATATTCCACTCCTGGAATTACCTTCAAGGAATTCGGAAAGAAATTCGATGGTCCCGTGAATTACACCGAAAGCCTGTCGAAATTGCAGGCAGGCAAGCACAATCTGAAAATAGTGGTTAAGTGCAATTACAACGATGAGGCATCCGGGAACCTTGTACTATCCGGGGATGATTTCAGCATATATAAAAAGCGATCGGAAGAATTAAATTCAATAGCTCAAAACGCAGGAGCTAAAGATGCAAGGATGCCCACAGCAAAAAAAACTGATGCTGCTCTCGAATCCCGAATGGTTACCGCCTTCAAAAATTCAAACGACTGGAAAAGCGGATTTATTGATGCATCCGAAGTATTGCGTATTTCAATTATTGATACCGACTGGTTTATCAGGCGCAACGAACTAACAGGTGCCATCCTTCACCGGTATATCAGGGCAGCTATTGCCGTGAAAACGAAAAATAGCAGTTGCGCTTTTTACCAGGTAACTTTTCAGGAGGATTATGTAAGCGGTAAATTTCAGCCACTTAAGTATGACGGGGTAGGGGATAAGGTGATTATGGATTGTGTTAATGTTAAAAAGTAAGTTTTGGTGGTATATTTAACTTGCAGGTTCAGTACTTTTTTTTCTGGAGTGCTCTAGCCAAATAACAAATCAAATCTGAAAAATATGAAAACCAAAGAATTGTTGATTAAAGTAATCCTTACATTTATTCTAACCTTTGCTGTAACATCCATTGTTACTTTACTTTGGAATTTATTTATAGGTAAAATCGGTGCAATCGTGGATTGGAAAACATCCTTTGTCTTTGCCATAATTTTAGGGTTGGTAATCCCTATTGTGCAAAGAGCCGACAAGGCAAAATAGGCAGGCAAACATTCAGATTTCTGAATCATACAGAAGCTATAATCTAAAAAGCCCTAAGAATTACTAATTTTGCCTCATGGGCTTAAGCAACTTTGAACGGATGATTAAACTGGCAGAAGACGTTTTTGCCGCTAAAAGTGATCCTGATCAGCTTGATGTAGACCAGGAAGTATTGGAAAAATTGCAGCGTATTCATCCTGCTTCAGTTTCTCAACTTGATGACGGGAATGGTCCGGTAGCCTGGATCCTGCTGATTCCTACAACATTGGATCTGATGAACAGGTTTCTTACAAAGGAAATTTCCGAAAGAGAACTGTTTGAGCTTTCAATTCCTGATACGATCTATGTAGCATTGTATCTCTGTTCAGCATTGGTATTGGAAGAGTACCGTCGAAAAGGCATTGCCAGGCGACTGACACTTTCTGCAATTGAACACATTAGAAAGGATCATCCTTTAAAAGCCTTATTTGTATGGGCTTTCAGTAAAGAAGGCGATATAGCTGCAGAATCGATTGCACAATTAACATCGCTTCCGTTGTATAAACGGTTTGATTAAAAATATATTCATACCCCGATCTTTTCATAATTAGACTGCGCTTGCAGCTAAGTATGTGATGCTTTTGTATAATAAAAACAGACAAACCAGGAAATTCTTTCATGAGGAAAATTGATGTAAACACAGAGATTACCACCAAACAATTTTATGTTCGCGTGCAAATTTTGCTAATTTTACCGGAAAGAATGTAAATCATGCAAATTGTGTGATTTTGAGAGGTTTTTTTAAAATATGAAATTTGTTGGATTATTTTCTGTACGTGATGAATTTGATTTCCGGTTGGCAGGAAGATGGCTGTTTTTAGGTTCAATTGTAGGTGTTATAAGCGGTTTAGGCGCTATTTTATTTCAAACCTTGTTGGGCATCATTAAGGAGTTTGCAATCATTCACTGGATGGGTATTCAACCTATAAAACCAGGTGGTGAGACTGATTTTACACAATTACTCCAGGGCAATTTTAATCCATACCTTATTGTTTTAATACCTGCATTGGGAGGACTCATTGCAGGTTTTATCGTTTATAAATTTGCACCTGAAGCCGAAGGACATGGCACGGATGAAGCCATTAAAGCGTATCATCGCAAGCGTGGGATGATCCACCCCAAAGTTCCGTTGGTCAAGTTGCTAGCCTCTGTTGTAACTATTGGAACAGGTGGGTCGGGAGGCCGCGAAGGCCCTATTGCACAAATAGGCGCTGGTATCGGCAGTTTCCTGGCTACCAGGCTCAACCTGGATGCGAAAACCCGCAGATGGTTGCTTGCTGCGGGAATGGGAGCCGGTATTGGTAGTATTTTCAGGGCGCCTTTGGCCGGTGCTATATTTGCTGCCGAAGTTCTTTATATAACAGCCGAAGTTGAAACGGAAGTGCTGTTACCGGCTACTGTTTCCTCTATTATTGCTTATTCAGTGTATAGTTTCCGGTTTGGATGGGACCATATATTTACCAATGCAGGACTTCATGGATTTTCAAATCCATTAGAGTTGATTCCATATACATTAGAAGCCTTAGTACTTGCTTTTGCTGCTTTTATCTTCGTAAAGACATTTTATGGTGTACGAAAACTTTTTTCCAACTGGAAAATATCATCATTTCTTAAGCCGGCCATCGGGGGCTTGCTTACCGGCAGCCTTGCGTTATTTCTGATAACAATAACTCATGACCGCCAATACATTATTGATGTAATGGGCGGTGGATATGGAATACTCCAGGAGATTTTCCGTGATGGAATAACTAAAATTGGTATAGCGGTTCTGCTGCTGGTGGCTGCCGGAAAAATTCTTACCACTTCATTTACAATTGGTTCAGGTGGGAGTGCAGGCGTGTTTGGTCCATCGATGGTAATTGGCGGAACTTTAGGCGCTGCCCTGGGATACATGATGCAGTTCATTTTTCCGGGTCTGCCGATATACCCTGCTACTTATGCAATTGTTGGTATGGCTGGATTCTTTGCGGCTGCAGCAAAAACTCCTCTTTCAACTATTATTATGGTAAGCGAACTTACGGGGAATTATGCATTGCTGATGCCAAGTATGTGGGTTTGTTCTATATCATATCTTCTGGCCAGGGGATGGACAATCTATGAAAGCCAGGTGCCGGGTAAATTGTATTCGCAGGCTCACCTGGGTGAGTACGCTCCTGATATTTTTGAAACAATATCCGTTCAGGAAGCCTATAAGAAAACAAGAAGTTTCATTACCATCACAGGTACAATGAAAATAGCTGATATCCTTGTAGTTACCAGGAACACAAGCCAGCGGTTATTCCCTGTTTTAAATCAAGATGGAAATTTAATTGGGACATTTAATCTTTCGGATATTAATCAGGTATTGCAGGAAAGCAATTCTTCAATAAAGATAGCCCGGGATATGATGAACAAGCTAATACCAAAGGTGAAGCCTAACGATCATATTAGTAAAGCACAAAAGTTAATGTTATCGCACAACCTAGACGAATTGCTTGTTGTTGATGAAAATGTTTCTCCAGCTGTAATTCTGGGAATTATTACATCGGCTGATATAATGACGGCTTATAACCGGAAGCTTTCTCAAATAAAGTTTGGAAATGAAAAACCTGAATTGCTTCCAAAGGATAAAACCATTTTGGAGCAACTGTACATAAATAATGTCCTGGAAAAAGATCTGCTCACAATTTATCCGGAAGCTAAGCTCAGGGACCTCGTGAAGGTAATCATCAGATCAAAACGTAATATATTTCCTGTAGTTGACAATGAAAATCATTATTTCGGAATGATCTTACTCAATGATATCCGCGAACTTATGTTTGATCAGAGTGTATATGATACAACGGTCGTAAAGGATATTATGATAAAGCCAACGGTAATAATCTACAAGGATGATCCGATGAGCAGAGTAATGGAAAAATTTGATAAAACCCATGCATGGAACTTACCGGTGGTTGACAAAAAGAACCATTATATTGGCATGGTCTCACAATCGTCAATCTTTTCTGCTTACCGTAATCAGTTGGTTTTTCAAACGGAAGATTAATCGGACAGGTAGTAAATCCGGATAGCTAGTGTTCTGTTAATAGTTGAATTACGTATCGCCTTCCCACACCCCTTAATCCCCTAAAGGGGAGAATCGGCGCGCGGGTTTGCCCCTTAAGGGGTCAGGGGTGCACAGGAAATCGACAAATTAGAATTAACTTAACACTAGTTTGATTTATATTATCAGAACATTGAGGTTTTCTGAAAGAAACAAAATTTAATCTCGCCAATCTTACCTAATTTTATCGAGGTAATTTATTGATCTCCTTTTCCAGCTTATATTTATTGATTTGAAACAAGCAGATGTAATTGTTATAGGGGCCGGTCCCGCCGGCCTTTTTACCGCCATTCATTGCAAAAACCGCAAGGTTATTGTACTTGAGAAAAATACTGCGCCCGGTAAAAAACTTCTTATTTCTGGCACAGGCCGATGCAATCTTACACACGATTGTAAACTCAGCGAATTTTTCGATCATTACGGAGCAAATCATAGATTTCTGAAAACTGCCTTACATAGTTTTACAAATTTCGATCTGATCCGTTTTTTCAAAGATCATGGATTGGAAACTGTCGTTGATAAGAATGGTAAAGTATTTCCTGGATCTCAGAAAGCCTCGGATGTTTTACAGGTTTTGATAAATGTTTGCAATAAAAGTAAAGTTGAAATTGCTTGCAATCAGCAAATTACTGGGATTGAAAAAACAGTGAATGGCTTCGAAGTGAAAACCGAATCCGGGATTTTTAATGGCAGGTTTCTGGTTATTACTACAGGAGGCATGTCATATCCTTTAACGGGTTCAACAGGCGATGGATATCACTTTGCAAAATTACTGGGCCATTCGATTGTGCCTCCCAAACCTTCTCTTAGCCCGGTCTTTATCCGTGATTATGCCATGGCTTCCATTTCGGGAGTTTCAGTTCAAAATAAGACGGTTTACCTCTATCGGGGCGATAAAAAAATAACAGAGCATACTGGTGATATTGGTTTCACTCATAAAGGTTTGAGTGGACCGGGAATACTCGATTTCTCCAGGCATATCCTCAGCGGCGATATTCTGAAAGTAAATTTTATAGACCTGAATGCAGATGATTTTAGAAATGAACTGATCAAAGTTTCAGAAAAAGAAGGGAAAACAGCAATCCAAACCTATTTAAAAAAGTTTGATTTACCTCGGAGCCTGCTGTTGCTGATACTGAAATCAATTAACCTGGAACCAGAAACCAGGTTAGCTGAAATAACTAAAGTCCAGCGAAATCAATTGGTCGCGGCTTTTTGCGAGTTCCCGTTTACTGTCGAAAAAGTTGGTGGTTTCAATATGGCTATGGTAACAGCAGGTGGCGTTAGTCTAGAAGAAGTAAATTCTAAAACCATGGAATCAAAATTTGTTCCCGGGCTCTATTTTGCAGGTGAAGTACTTGATATTGATGGTGACACAGGTGGATATAATCTGCAGGCTGCTTTTTCGATGGGTTTTCTTGTAGGTCGGGAATTACAACTTGAACTCCCTAAATCCTAAACTCCAAATCCTAACCCCTCATTTACATCATTTTATGCTGCTCAATCAGGTCAAAGAAATTCTTCTGGTATGTGTCGCTGATGGGTATCAGGATTTCCCCGATTTTGATTTGTTTCCGCTCAACAAATTCAATTTTATCAATCGACACGAAAAAGGATTTGTGCACACGGCAAAAGCCCGGTTCGTGTAATATTTCTTCTATTCCTTTCGCATTCATCAGGGTCATTATGCGGCGGGTCTTGGTAACAATACGCCAGTAGTCGCCCATTCCCTCAACATATAAAACTTCTGATGCATTCACTTTCTCAATCCGGGTTTCAGTTTTAACGAAGAAAAAAGTGTTTTGATTTGGTATAACTATTCTTTCCTGTTTTCCATTCTGAATTCCTTTTACTTTCTGCATCTGTTCGAGGGCTTTATTGGCGCCTTTAACAAAGCGTTCGAAAGGTATTGGCTTCAGCAGGTAATCAAGTACATCAAGATCAAATCCCTGTATAGCATACTGATCATATGCCGTTGTAAATATAACCAGCGGCTTGTTTTTTAGTGAATTAAGCAATTGTATTCCTGTAAGTTCCTCCATTTGAATATCAAGGAACATCAGGTCAACCGTATTATGACGAAGATATTCCAGGGTATCCATTGCATTGCTGAATGTACCTGCAAGGTTCAGAAAAGGAACTTTTGCGCAATATGCTTTGATGATATCGAGGGCCAGAGGCTCGTCGTCGATAGCTATACAATTGATTTGCATGTTAATTCAGAATTGTTAATTCGATTTTATACTTTTCTTCACTTTTATTTATTGTAAGCTCATGCTTATCAGGATACAACAATCCAAGTCTTCTCTTTATGTTTTCAAGGCCGAAACCCCCAGATTCTTCAACAGACGTTTTGGAAATGGCTTTAATTTGATTTTCCACAGTAAAAATCAATCTGTCTGGTTTTAAATTCAAATGTATGATAATACCCGGTGCGTGATTCTTTTCGCCGTGTTTAAATGCGTTTTCAACAAAAGGGATAAGCAACATAGGGGCAATAGTGCGGTTTTCCATCGAACCCGAAACGTTTATCTGGATAAATCCTTTCTGCATAATTCGCAGTTGTTGCAATTCAATAAAGCTGTTCAGGTACTCAACTTCTTTATTTACTGCTACAAAATCCGTGTTCGAATCGTAAAGCATATACCGCATAATGCTCGAAAGCTTCATCACAGCTTCGGGGGCTTCGTCCGATTTGTTGTACACCAGTGAGTAAATGTTGTTTAGTGTATTAAATAGGAAATGTGGATTTACCTGCGACCTCAGCAAAGCAATTTCACTTGCTTGTCGTTCTTTGATTAATTCATCTTTAAATTTCTGAGCATCAAACCAGTCGATGCTGAATCGGATCAGCATAGCATAAATACTGATAATCAGGGTGTATTTCAACGTAGCCCATATCCATTCGTATTGAAACTGAAGCTGACTGGCAGGCATTTTTACAATATATTTCCAATAGGCAATTTCAACAGGTAGCCTGATGGCTGACAAAGCAGCAGCCAGCACTATTACAAAAGGGAATATATACCATTTTCGCTTTAAGCGGAGAAATTTAGGAATTACAAAATAAACTGTATAGAAAACGAAAATATTAAGCAGCGTTGTAATAAAAATATCTTTGAGATAAATATTGTCCTGCAGGAGCGAAGTATCAATCTTATTGAGATAAACAGGGAAAAATGCCTGGTTCAGCATGTATATCCAAAACAGGACGTGGATAAGGATTTTATATCTGCTTTTCATAGGTTTAAGTGCCTAAAGTGTCTAAAGTGTCTAAAGTGCCTAGAATGCCTAGAGTGCCTAGAGTGCCTAGAGTGCCTAGAGTGCCTAGAGTTGGCTATTGTATCAAGTGCCACTTGTATTAAAGGGTGCTAAAAACTTTAGGCACTCTAGGCATTCTAAGTACTTCAAACTTATTTCTACCATATATCTGCCCTGTCTTCAGGTGCAATATACCTTTTATCTGTAGGTTTAATGTTAAAAGCAGTGTAGAAAGCCGGGATGTTATACACAATAGCATTTACTCGTGCTTCTGAAGGTGAATGTACATCAAGTTTTAATCTGCGCATAGTTTCTTCGTCGCGGGTATTAGCACGCCAAACCTGTGCATACGAGAGGAAAAAACGTTGATCGGCTGTAAAGCCATCAATTTTTTCATCCTTTTTGCCGGCGAGTGCTTTTTGTAAACCGTTGTAAGCCACATTCATACCCCCCAGGTCGGCAATATTTTCGCCAAGGGTAAGCTTACCATCAACATGAAGGGAGTCGAGCATTGTGTAGTTATCGTACTGATCAACAAGAACTTTGGTTTTAGCTTCAAAATTCTTTGAATCATCAGCCAGCCACCAGTCGTGAAGATTTCCTTCTTTATCGTACTGACGACCCTGATCATCAAAACCATGTGTCATTTCGTGCGAAATTACCATTCCGATAGCTCCATAATTTACTGCATCGTCAGCATCCATGAAGAAAAACGGGGGTTGAAGAATTGCAGCCGGGAACACAATCTCGTTCATATTCGGACTGTAATATGCATTTATGGTTTGAGGTGTCATGCCCCATTCGCTACGGTCGACCGGTTTACCAATTTTTGCAATTTCACGGTTTACCTCAAACTGCCGGGCATTTTTCTTATTCGCGTAATACGAATCAGTTCCGATTGTGAGATCGCTATAATCTATCCATTTGTCAGGATACCCGATTTTAACATTAATTTTTGCGAGTTTAGCTTCAGCTTCTTTTTTTGTTGAATCTGTCATCCATGTAAGGCCTTCGATACGTTCGCCCAGTGATATTTTCAGATTATTTACCAGTTCAACCATCCGTTCCTTAGCTTCGGGTGGAAAGAATTTCTGTACATACAATTGTCCTACAGCTTCGCCGAGTGAATTACTGGTTTGATCAATCATGCGCTTCCAGCGCGGTTGTTGTTCTTTAGTTCCTGATAATACGGTTCCGTAAAATGCAAAATGCTCCTTATCAAAATCTGCCGAAAGCGACGATGCAGCTGAATTAATCAGATCCCAACGGAAATACAGTTTCCAGTCGGCAACAGGAACTGTTTTAATCATCTTAGCCATTCCGATGATAAATTTAGGCTGTCCAATGTTAATCTCGCTGGTAGCCTGAAGTTTAATTCCTTCAAAATATGCTTTCCAATCCAACTCGGGTGCCATTTTTTGTAATCCGGCAAGGTCAGTCTTGTTGTAGTTTGCTTTTGGATCGCGCAGCTCAAGTCGTGTGGAGGAAATTTCAGCCAGTTCGGTTTCGATTTTCATAACCACATCAGCTTCTTTTGCAGCTTGTTCGGGAGTTGCTCCCGCTAAAACGAACATTTTTGCCATGTGCTTAATATAACTGGCACGGATATCTTTCGATCTTGAATCCTCGTTTAGGTAGTAATCCCTGTCAGGTAATCCCAGTCCATTCTGGTATGTATTTGCAATGACTTTATCCGAGTTTTTCTGGTCGGCACCTCCATATAAATAGAAAAGTGGGTAATTGCCCGAAGCATGTTGTTGTATCAGCATTTTCTGTACATCGGCAACTGTTGTAAAAGCATCAATCTGATCGAGTTCAGATTTAAGTGGACTGATGCCGTTCTTCTCAATTTTTACAGTATCCATTCCTGAATTATAAAAATCACGAATTTTCTGGTTTACCGAACCTTCGGCAGCATTTTTATCGGCCGAAGCATCGGCAAGGATCGTTTTAAGCTGGGTATAGTTTTCCTCTTCTAAAACTTCGAAAGCACCATAACGGCTGTATTCATCAGGTATAGGGTTGTTTTTCAGCCAGTTGCCATTTGCATATTTGTAAAAGTCGTCGCCGGGTTTTACGGTTGTATCCATGTTTGCAGCGTTTAATGCTGGTTCCGATTTTGGAGCATTTTCATTGCTTCCGCATCCAGAAGTGCCTATTGCAAGAGCTATAATACCTGCAGTTGCCATAAGTGATTGTTTTAATAAAAAGTTCATAATGAGTGAATTATTTTTTTTGAATTGTTTGTTCATTACAGGCGTGCAAAAGTATAAATTGTTATTGATGAAATTTATGCAAATCGATAAATGGCCGTCTTTGATCGGTAACCCATACTATTAGCTTAGAAAAATAATAATTTTCAACTGAAAAGTTGGTTTATTGTGCTTACTTTTTCCATTTTATATTCCCATGGTATAATTAAAATATCATATTCCTAAATTAGTTTTACCTTTGTTTCTCACATTTAAATACTGAAATATGAACCTGCTCGAACAGTTAAAGCTTTATACCCAGGTGGTTGCCGATACCGGCGATTTTGAAAGTATGGCCCAATTTAAGCCTGTTGATGCTACTACAAACCCCTCGTTGATATACGCTGCATCACAAAAGAAGGAATATTCTCTCCTGGTTGATGCTGCAGTAGAATACGGCAAAGCAAAAGGAAGTAACTTTGAATCAAAGCTTTCAGAAAGCCTTGATATGCTTGCTGTAAGTTTTGGGATTGAAATATTGAAAATTGTTCCCAGGAGAGTTTCAACCGAAGTGGATGCAAGGCTTTCGTTCGACATTGAAGGTAGCCTGGTAAAGGCACGCAAATTAATTGGACTTTATGAGGCAAACGGCATCTCCCGCGAAAAAATTCTTATTAAACTGGCCAGTACCTGGGAAGGCATTCGTGCTGCTGAACAGCTTGAAAAAGAGGGCATTCATTGCAATCTTACTCTTCTTTTCAGTAAAGCCCAGGCCATTGCCTGTGCCGAAGCCAGCGTTCAGCTTATTTCACCTTTTGTTGGCCGGATTTACGATTGGCACAAAAAAGACCGCGGTGTGGACTCAATACCTGCTACCGAAGATCCCGGAGTTCAATCTGTGAACTATATCTATAACTATTACAAGAAGTTTGGATACAAAACTGAAGTAATGGGTGCCAGTTTCAGGAATATTGGAGAAATTATTGAACTTGCCGGATGCGACCTTCTTACCATATCTCCAAACCTCCTTTCGGAACTGGAAAATAACCAGAGTGAACTTGTCAGGAAACTGGATCCGGAAAAATCAAAACAAACCGATATTCAGCAAATTCATCTCGATGAGAAAGCTTATCGGTGGCTGCATAACGACGATGCAATGGCTGTTGAAAAACTCTCAGATGGGATCCGCAAATTCACTGAAGATCTTATCAAACTCGAAAAATTTATTGCCACTAAACTTTAACTTCACTCCATGTCTGTTGAAACTGAAATACGCAACGAAATTGAAAATCTACTGAAACGGGAGGCCGAGGCAGTTCGAAATATACCTATTTCTGACGGTTATCATAAAGCAGTGGAACTTATTTATCAGAAAGTTCATAAAGAAGGAGGGAAAGTTATTGCCAGCGGAATGGGGAAAGCGGGACAGATTGCTGAAAATATTGCAACTACCCTTAGTTCCACAGGAACTCCAGCCGTTTTTTTGCATCCCAGCGAAGCACAACACGGCGATCTGGGTGTGATCCGCGAAAATGATGTACTCATTGTTCTGTCTAATTCAGGCAAAACACGCGAAATACTTGAGCTGGTTCAGTTAACACACAATCTGTACAATACAGTTCCCCTGATTGTAATTACCGGAAATCCTGATGGTGAACTTCCTAAAATTGCGGAAGTAAGTCTTTTTACCGGAAATCCTAAGGAAGTTTGTGCTCTCGGACTTACACCCACAACTTCGACTACCACCATGACAGTTATCGGCGATATACTGGTAGTACTTGAAATGAAGAAAATCGGTTTCTCTCATGCTGATTATGCTAAACGACATCACGGAGGATATTTGGGACAAAAATCAAGAAATGAAGCTGTTTAATTATGAGAATTCTCAAAGAACATACCATTGCTATTTTTATAGATATACAGGAAAAACTTTTCCCGTTTATCCAGGATAAGGATCAATTGGAGCAGAATTTAGTTACTCTCTCAGCCGGATTGAAAGCCCTTGAAATACCTTTGCTTGTTACTGAGCAATATACCAAGGGACTGGGGTTTACTATCGTTCCTTTAAAAATGGAACTAGGCGACCATCCGGCTATTGAAAAAACTGCTTTTTCTTGTTGCGATGAGCCCAGGTTTATGACAGCTCTTAATGCGG
Source organism: uncultured Bacteroidales bacterium (assembly GCA_963802185.1). GTDB lineage: Bacteria > Bacteroidota > Bacteroidia > Bacteroidales > UBA4417 > UBA4417. The sequence goes on along the minus strand of CAWDHU010000022.1, from coordinate 610,727 downwards.
CATGCAAGCAAAATGTTATCCTTTGCGGGATCGAAACACACGTTTGTGTTCTGCAAACTGTGATTGATCTGATTCAGGCAGGTTATAAGCCAATTGTGATCGAAGATTGCGTTTCGTCTCGTAAACTTTCGGATAAACAGACGGCTATTGAAAGAATGCGCAAGGAAGGTGCTATCATCTCAAGCCTTGAATCGATATTATTCGAACTTACACGTTACAGTGGAAACGAAACGTTTAAAGCGATTTCAAAATTGGTGAAATAACATTTAGCTGGAAAATACGGGAGACGAGATAGCCTGCAAAAATGAAACCTTTCTAATCCTGGTTATATGCCACGCATATTCACATTTGGTGAAACTGTTTACGATATCATTTTTAAAAATTCACAACTCATTACAGCCAAAGCAGGGGGCTCGATGCTCAATACGTCGGTAAGTCTCGGGCGACTAGGACTGGATGTGAATTTTGTATCGGACCTGGGTAAGGATATGATCGGTGATACTATTATCAGCTTTCTTGCTGGAAATGGAGTTTCAACAAATTTCGTTGATAGGTATAATAATCACAAAACTGCAATAGCAATTGCATTTCTTGATGACAGGAATGATGCATCCTACACATTTTATAAGGATTTCCCCGAAGATCGTCTTTCAACTCTGAAATTGGATTTTAGGGAAGGTGATATAGTTTTGTTCGGTAGTTTTTTTGCTCTTACCGAAAGTATCAGGTCTGTACTCATGAAATTTCTGATAGATGCAAAAGAAAAAGGTTGTATCCTGATTTATGATCCCAATTTCAGAAAACCGCACCTTCACGAACTGGAAAAGCTCAGGCCTTTTATACTTGAAAATATAGCACTTGCTGACCTGGTAAGGGCTTCGGACGAAGATTTTGATCTGATTTTTGGTGTAAAAAATGCATCGGATGCTTTTATGATCATTAAAGATAACGGTTGCAGCAACCTGGTTTATACAGCCAATAGCCACGATGTTATTATGATGTCGCAGTATCATGCAGTTTCGGCTGTGGTTCCGTTTATTGAACCAATAAGTACAATAGGAGCGGGAGATAATTTTAATGCCGGCCTGATCTGGACTCTAGTAAATAATAACATCACAAAAAAGGAAATTGAGCATCTCCCTGTAAACGTGATGGAAAAGATTATTTCAAATGGGATTTGCTTTGCAGCTGAAGTATGTCAGAGCTACGATAATTACATTTCCAGTGAATTTGCTTCAGACCAAAATAACTCTATCGAAATATTTTAAAAATTATTATTTGTTTTTTTGTATAAGTGTTTAAAGTTGATGATATTACGCTTTAATAATTTTCATTGATCATAGATTTACCGGTTTACTGGATAATGTCCTTTCTCTTAATGCTTTTAAAACATTAATCGGAGTTTCAGTAACAGTCATATTGTAAAGCCAGGCAGGAACATTCCCCAGGGGATCAACAAATCCTTCCATAATTACATGGACATATCCGCTGTTCATAGGTTGAACAGTCCATTTCTGCCAGTATTGTTTAATGCGGACCATGTCCTTGTTTTCCGGAATCACATTGAGAAGAGGTTTGGCAGCTACTGTTCTTACTCCGGTTTCAGGATCAATTGAAATTAGCGCTTCGAGTGCCAGGTCGCGTTTGGAGAGAGGCCATGGGACATCATAAACTATATAATACTTAATAAACTTATTCTTTTCGAATTCCAGTATTTTTTTTGAACAAATGGCTTTATCCCACCAATCTAAATTATTTGCATCTCCCACTAAAAGATTCACTTTATCAATATCAGCTTTGAAAATAATTTCTCCTCTGAAAGCTTTGAGCGAACTGTTTCTTTCATTGCGCGTAAAGACTTTAACCCCATCTTTTTCTTTAATAAACTCCCACGGTTGTCCACAAAGTGATGGGGATATTGTGAATAGAAAAACACTTAACACTACAATTACTAAGTTGGAATACCTCATAAATAGGTTTTGGTTTTTATACTCAAATTCTTATTTGCTAAATATATAACACATTTCAATGAAATTTGATTGTCAATATTTTAATTGTTATCAACTATTATATAGTCAATTACAACATTCCTGCCTTACATTATATTGATAAAAACTATTAGCTTGTCAATTGAAGCAATGTTAAGGAGAATAAATAACTTATGATAAATCAGATGAATGCGATCCAACACAAATTCATTTTAACCTTTTTTGAATCCAAAGAAAAATACTATAACTTTACTGGCAAATAAATGTAAATGGAGGAAATTGAACACCTGACTTTTCCGGCATTTTTTGCTGAAACAATCAGAAAGTATAGTGATCGTCCGGCAATGGCAGTGGTAGGAGAAGAACCTATCACTTACCATGAACTTGACCGTAAAATAAAGGCATTAATAGCATGGTTGGAAAAACTAGGAATTAAACCTGGTGATAAAATTGCCATCCTCAGTTCGAGTATTCCCAATTGGGGCATCAGCTATTATGCTATCACTTTTATGGGTGCGATAGTTGTACCCTTATTGCCTGATTTTCACACTTCTGAGATAGGTAATATTTTAGAACACTCCGAGGCTAAAGCAATATTTGTATCTGAGAGTTTGCGGTCCAAAATCAATGATTTTAATCAGGAGAAATTGCCTTTGAAGATTAAGATTGAAGATTTTACTCTCCTCGATACTACTGATTTCACGACTTTTTTTCTTCCGGATGCTGAGCCAATGGTGCAATACAATATCACTGAAGAAGATCTGGCTGCAATTATTTATACATCTGGAACAACTGGAAAATCAAAAGGGGTGATGCTTAGTCATGGCAATATTTGCTTTACTGCCAGGATGAGCGACAGGGTTCAGGAAATAAACGAAACTGATAAGTTTCTTTCTGTCCTTCCACTTTCACACACGTACGAAAATACCATAGGATTGATTTTTCCAATGTCCAAAGGTGCCTGTATTTATTACCTTGGAAAGCTGCCAACCCCTTCGGTGCTACTACCAGCGTTGCAGGTAATAAAACCTACCGTTATGCTTACGGTTCCGCTTATTATCGAAAAAATATTCAGGAACCGGATAAAGCCCAAATTCACAGGGAATATTTTGCTCCGCATTGCTATACATATCCCTTTTATCCGCAGGAAAATTAATATAGCTGCCGGAAAGAAATTATTGGAGACTTTTGGTGGAGAGCTTCGTTTCTTTGGAATTGGCGGTGCTAAATTGAATAAGACCGTTGAGAAATTCCTGATAGAGGCTAAATTTCCATATGCTATCGGCTATGGCTTAACTGAGACATCACCATTGCTTGCAGGCTCCAATCCCCGCAATTTCAGGTTGCAGTCCGCCGGACCTGCTATCGAAGAGATTGAATTAATTATTCATAATCCGGATAATATAAGTGGTGAAGGCGAGATATGGGCCCGGGGTCCGAATGTGATGAAAGGGTATTATAAGGAGCCGGGATTAACTGCGGAAATTATTACTAAAGACGGCTGGCTTAAAACCGGTGACCTTGGCGTTTTTGATAAAGATGGATACCTGTACATCAAAGGACGGATCAGAAATATGATTGTGCGTTCGGGTGGTGAAAATATTTTCCCCGAAGAGATTGAATCGGTGATCAACAATTTTCAATATGTTGCCGATTCACTCGTTCAGGAACAAAAGGGCAAACTGGTTGCGTTGGTTTATTTCAACCGGGAAGAAATCAACCTTCAGCATCATCATCTTAAAGAGGCAAACATCGATTACGTTGAACATGAAATTGAAAAATTACGGATTGAACTTCAAACCTATGTGAATCACCGGGTTAATAAATTCTCACAGATACAGGAGGTTCTTGTAATGAAGGAACCTTTTGAAAAGACGGCGACTCAAAAGATTAAGAGGTATCTTTATGTGTGATTGGGGTAAAATAACTTTGTCTTGATTTTTCCTTAACTTTAATTTGACGGTAATATCCGCTATACGTATTCTTGTATCTAAAAGAAAAAACCACTTGCAACTTGTTAGATTGTAAATGGTTGATGCTTGTTTAGTGACCCCGAAAGGATTCGAACCTTTGACCCGCAGCTTAGAAGGCTGCTGCTCTATCCACTGAGCTACGAGGCCGGAAACGGGTGCAAAGATATAAAAACATTTCTTATCTTATCCCTTATTCTACCCCTACTGATATATCAAATGAATGCTTATTAATTTACGAGATGTCAAATTATGTTATGGTATTGTAAACTAATGGTTTAATCATTTATTGCTAATTATTTTTTCTCAACCTTATTACTTTTTCCTCAAAGTGTAATAAACTACTAAACGTTTCTGTTTTTACCCGCTCTTTTACCTCACAAACTTGTAACTTAATGCACTCGTCTCACTATTATAACTCTTACTACTTTGAAAATCACAAGTAAATATCTGAGCTCCGGAACACTTATTCTGATTATTTTTATAATCATATTGCAGTTCACAGCTAATTTTTCAGGAATATTACTTCTTCCTCTTTCCAGGTTCGTGTATTACAGGCTTACTCTTGCTTCTGATATGCCAGTTCTGGCGCAATTAATATTTTTATCCACTATATTTTTAATTATAGCCGGTTTGCTGAAATTATCTATTACAGGTAAATTTAGTCTGCCCGGGTTTCACTCTAATATGATTCAATCATCACCAGGCAGCAGCATTATTTACCTGGTGTCACACATGAATGCTACCGGTACAGGTATTTTGAAAAAGACTGCATCTACTTCAAATGAAATTCAAAAGAAGCCTGCATGTGAACAAGGTATTGTAATGATTTCATCAGGTTGCATTATGTTTGCCAATAAGGCTTTTTTCAAAATGACAGGATATCAGCCTTTAGATGTTTTTGGGAAAGATTTTGCCTCATTTGTACGCCCTGAATCATTGATTAATTATACTATGCTGAACCGGTTAACAACTAATGAAATAAAAGATAGTCATGGTATAGGGGTTACCACAAAAAATAATAAGCATGTCCTCGCTTTCAGTACAGCCAATGATGAAAATAAATTTGCCTACGACAGTGTAAATATATTCTATCTCAGAGAGGAAGACGAATCAATGAAAAAAGAATCATCATTGGATTCCTTATTTTTTGATTCAATTGAGAATGTCGATACTATGCACTGGATATGGGACGACAATGGTATCATTTATCTGAATAACAGCTGTCGTAACAATCTTCCATTTTCATTAGGAAAAGTGATCAGCATGCCTGGATTAATGCTGAAGTTAGTTAGAAAAGAAGATCGTAATGTCATCCGCTTAGCACTAAAGGAATATTTTAAATCAGGAAAATTCTCTGAGGATGTGTGCTGTCTGCAGGAAAATGGAGAAGAAACCTACTTTAGGGTAAACATTACCAAACAACATGTTAACGATAGATTTCCAATACGGAATCATGCGATTGCTTATGAAATTACCAACGAAAAACGTTCGCTCCTCAATGCCGAATTAGCAGCCCTTGAAGCAGAAACAGCCAACAATAACAAAACTGCTTTTCTTGCTAATATGTCTCACGAAATACGATCACCCCTTAATGGAATTATTGGGTTTTCAGAATTGCTTGCGGATAAAAGCCTTACAGATACTGAACGTGCAAGATACCTGGATATTATTCAGAATAACGGGAATGCATTGATTTCATTACTCAGCGACCTGATAGATATCTCCAAACTTGAATCGGGTAAACTTGAAATTACCAATCGTAAGTTTACACCTTCCGGTTTATTGGATGAACTAAAACATCAATTCGAAAGTTCGTCGTATAGTAAATCTGATGATGTTAAATTCATTTTCAACACCAATTCTTCTTTACGTGATCAGGAAATTGAATCTGATCCAAACAGGTTACGGCAAATACTTGTTAACCTGATTACCAATGCAATGAAATTTACTACAAAAGGCAAAGTCGAGGTAGGTGCTGATTTTTCAGGGGATGAAATGCTCTTTTGGGTTAAAGATACCGGAATTGGTATCCCATATGAAAATCAACAGTCGATTTTTGAAAGATATCGCCAGGTTGATTCACAAGAATCAAAACCAGTTGTTGGTTTTGGGCTGGGACTGGCAATATCAAAAGCGCTGGTCGAACTCCTCGGCGGCCATTTATGGGTCGAATCAATTCCTGATCAAGGTTCACTCTTCGTATTCACTATAAAAACTAACATTGTAATCAATACTGCTATGGAAACAACTCAATTAAACAACGGAGCAAGCTCTTATCCGTTCGACTTCAAAGGGCACACAATCCTTATTGCTGAGGATATTGATTTCAGCTTTTTATACATAGAAGCAGTTCTTCGCCGTACCGGAGTGAAAGTTCTATGGGCTCAGAATGGCAAGGAAGCTATTGAGCATGTAAAATCTAATCTCGACATTGACATCGTTATGATGGATATGCATATGCCTGTTATGAACGGGTATGACGCTACTACGGTTATTTCGGCTCTCAGGCCAGAATTACCGATAATCGCTCAAACTGCCTTTGTGCTGCCTGATGATGTTAAAAAATGTTATGCAGCAGGATGCACCGGATACCTGGCAAAGCCAATCCGCAAAGAGCAACTGATGAATACGTTGTCAGAATATTTTGATAAAATGGAGGATAATCTTGAGGTTATGCCTGCATACAAAGCCAATGTCGGTTAAATAATTAATGTCAATCAACTTTAATATAATATTCTTTAAGTTGGTAGGTCAGTGCTATTTGTAGCTGCTTCAAAACCATAATAAGCCTGAGCTGTATAAAGAATTCCAAGTGTTGATTGCAATAAATAGTTTAATTAAACGAAACAAAACCCTGCATTTTGCAGGGTTTTTGTTGTGTGCCAGGTTGTAACTTACAATAGATTTCAGTCTGGAACTGTCGTAAATACTTATTTATTGAAATTAGATTTTTCCATATATGAATTCAGGAAAGCATAGCCTTTGGAATTGTATTCCTGGAAAACTTGAAATACAGAAACCTCTATTTAAAAAGCGGAGGTCTTTGGTTATCATAACTTGTTACATCCTGGTACATTTTGGCAAATGACAAAAGAGTAGCTTCGTCATACAGGTTTCCAATAAAACTGATACTGGTTGGATGACCTGTTTTATCCAATCCGTTAGGCACAACCACACATGGATTCCCGGTTAGGTTAGTAAGCAACAATTGATTCCCTCCGAAACTGGGTGTAATAATCACATCGTATTGTTTCATAACGGCATACATTTCCTGGATGAGTTTGTATCGAAGCCGGTTCGCCTGTATATATTGTACCGCAGGAATAAATTGAGCCGCGCGGAAAATATTGGGCCATGCATTTTTATCCTGGAGATTAAGTTCATCGTCTTTATTGGTACGCGTTAGGTCATCAAACGCTGCAGCAGCTTCAGCAACGAGGATAATGGCCAATGAATTTAAAGGTATTGTTGCTGAATCAGGCAATACCACGGGAGTGAGGCTTATACCAAGATTTCTGATGACAGCCAGTGTGATACTGTCATTAGCACGATTATCATTCAGATCAAAAAGGGATTTCAGGTAACCAACTTTCAGTTTTTTACAGTCAAGTGCAGCATTAAAGTTAAACGGATAATCTGTAACAGACTGATCAAAACCATCGGAGCCCAATAAGCTATTGAATACCAGTGCACAATCAAATGCACTCCGGCATATCGGCCCAACTTTATCCATGCTCCAGCTTAAAGCCATAGCGCCAGTGCGGCTTACTCGGCCGAAGGTAGGTCGCAAACCGGTTACGCCACATCGTGTAGATGGCGAAACAATTGACCCCCATGTTTCGGTTCCTATAGCAAAGGGGACTAAGCCTGCTGCAGTTGCCGATGCCGATCCTGCAGATGAACCGCTGGAACCCTGGTTTAAATCCCATGGATTGCGTGTCATACCTCCAAACCAAACATCATCCATTGCCAACGATCCGAGAGAGAATTTTGCCACTAATACAGCGCCTGCTTCGTCGAGTTTCTTGACAACTGTGGCATCTTCATCCCGAACCTGGTCCTTGTAAGGAGCCGCTCCCCAGGTAGTTTTATAACCCTTAACCGCAAATAAATCTTTAATGCCGTAAGGGATTCCATGTAACGGGCCACGATAAATGCCATGAGCTAGTTCATCATCTGCTTTTTGTGCCTGTTTCATCGCGCGTTCTTCGGTGAAAGTGATAACACAATGCAGCGTATCGCTGTATTTCTTTAGCCTCTTGAGGAAATAACCTGTAAGTTCAACCGAACTTATTTTGCGTGTTTTAATCAGCACCGAGAGGTCGGCAACCGAATACCAGGCAAGCTCATTTTTATCGGCAGGTAAGGAAACACTAGCTGGAAGTTTCCATTCAATTGGTTTCTGTGCCTCATTAAAAATAACTCCTGCCGGAACCGGGTTGAACCAGATTGCCGGAGGCACTGAATTGTCAATTGCCTGATTATGAATTATTTTGTAATCGCTTAACTGGCTTTCGAGTGTGGTGATCATTGAATCACGTTCCGGGGAAGTCATTTTCAGGTCGAAAAGTTTCTCAGTAGTTAAAACCTGGTCAGGAAAAATTTTATTCTCTTGGGATTGGTTGTTGCAGGCTGTCGTGGCAACAATTCCAATCAACAGGCCAAAGCATACATTGAATAAAGGACTCTTCATATCAAATTATTTTAAAATGGATAAATCTGGCTTAAAAGCCAATAGCTGGCTTTCATAAATCAAATGTAGAAATAATTTCGGTTGGTGGGAGGGAACTAATCGAGTTTGAAGCTCGTTCCTGAAAATAAAAAAAAGCCTTTTGCGATGCAAAAGGCTTTTTTTTATCGGGGTAGTAGGATTAATAAATTGATCCTTTGATGGGGGATTCAACTTAAAAGCCTTCCTTCGGAAGGCATCTTTTTTATTTCCGATCTCTCGGTTAGCAAACAAGTTTGCACCTCGTTCACAAAAATAAAAAAGCCTCTGGCATTGCCAGAGGCTTTTAAGTTGTCGGGGTAGTAGGATTCGAACCTACGACCCCCTGGTCCCAAACCAGGTGCGCTAACCGGACTGCGCTATACCCCGAACTATTTAATCTATTTTACCGTTAAAACTCTTATACATTCCCAGCAACATTTTCGAAATCCGCTCATAGTTGTCGTACAACTCCTGGTAAGTAACGGGTGTTATTCCGTTAGTAGATTTTACCAGGTCAAGCAGTGATGAGCATTCAAAAATATATCCCCTGGATACGGTAATCAAATCTTTTTTCTCAATACTGTTTACTCTTGCTGATGCCTGAACTAAATTCATGACAGCCAGCAGCATCGAATTTTTCCAATGATCGTGAATTTGGCGGTCCATCTGATCATCTTGCCTGAGCATCAACATCACTTTGTTGTGCTGATCTTTCATGAGTTGATATACTTCTAACTTTTCGAAATCAAACATTTCAGGCAAAAAAACAATAATTTTAAACTTTAAAAGAACTGGCGGAGAAAGGGGGATTCGAACCCCCGGTACCCTAATCGAGTACGACAGTTTAGCAAACTGTTGGTTTCAGCCACTCACCCATCTCTCCAATGGTTTATGAAAAAACGTTTAATTTCTTTCAATAAGGGAGTGCAAAAGTACACATAATATTGATAAGCGCAAATTTATTTTCAGTTTCCCTATTTATTTATTCAAAAACGTAAAGACATTTATAAAGGGTGTAGTATTATTTTTTTTAATCATAAATTTTTCGAAATTTACTATTTCAAATTTAGTTTGAATTTATTGCTTGATTATTTTGTAACATATACATATACAGATAAATAAACAGTTATGGGAAAAACATTTGCTGAAAAAATTCTGGGTGCTGAAGCTGGTGCGATCGTATTTCGCAGGCCCGATATTATTCTAACCCATGATAATACTGCCAGTATCGCCAACACATTCAAGAAAATGGGTGGTGAAAAAGTTAAAGATCCTGATCAGTTACTGATCGTACTCGATCATAACGCTCCACCAACAAGTGCTGAACTGGCTAATGACTACCAGAAAATCCGCGATATAGTAAAAGAACAGGGTGTCAAAAAATTTCATGATGTTGGCAAGGGAATTTGCCACCAGATCATGGGCGATTATGCCAAACCCAATATGATCATTGTTGGAAGTGACAGTCATACATGCACAGCCGGAGCTTTTAACGCCTTTGCTGCAGGCATTGACCGTACAGAAACTGCTGGTTTGTGGCAACAAGGTGAAACCTGGTTCAGGGTACCCGATTCCATTAAAATTACTTTGAACGGAAAGCTGCCTTATGGTGTTTACGGCAAGGATTTATCGATCTGGATCATAGGGATGATAGGTTCAAGCGGTGCCGATTATATGTCGATTGAATATCACGGGGAAGGAGTTAAGACCTTATCAATTTCCGACAGAATGACAATTGCCAACCTCGCTTCGGAAATGGGTGCCAAGAATGCGGTTTTTCCGGCTGACGAAGTGTTGGAGAAGCATCTTGGTAAAAAGTATGAAGGTACATGGGCAGATAAAGATGCCGTTTATTCCAGGGAAATCGAGATTAACCTTGACGAATTATTTCCCGTTGTTTCGGCACCTCATAATGTTGATAACGTTAAAGCATTAGCCGAAGTAAAAGGAACCAAGATACAGCAGGCTATGATTGGTACCTGCACCAATGGCCGTATCGACGATTTACGGGAAGCTGCCCTTATACTGAAAGGGAAAAAAGTCCCTGAAGGATTTCAGTTGCTTATCATTCCTGCCTCACAACAAATCTATCTGCAAGCTATGGACGAAGGGTTGATCCGGATTTTCATGGAAGCCAACGCCAGTGTACTTGCTCCTTCATGTGGTCCATGTCTTGGAACCGGACAAGGAATTCCAGCTGATAATATGACAATTATTTCCACGGCAAATCGTAATTTTAAAGGGCGGATGGGGAATAAAACTTCGTTCATTTACCTTGCTTCTCCTGCGGTAGTAGCATATTCGGCACTTAAGGGTGAAATTGCCGATCCACGTGGAATTGATACAAATGATAAATATCCATTTACTATAGCACAAAGCAAAACTGTGGATATCAGCGCTGATGACGATCGCTTTGCAAATGATACCTGGAATTATGCCGATGTCGACAACCTGAATACAGATCAGATGTTCGCAGGAAACCTCACATATAATGTAAAAAGTTCAGAGGCAGATAAAATCATGCCACACCTTTTTAAAGGTTTCGATGATAGTTTCGCCGAACGTGTTAAAGAAGGTGACATCCTGGTAGCCGGTGCAAATTTTGGTTGTGGAAGTTCGCGTGAGCATCCATCGGTGGGACTGGCATTTGCCGGAGTCAAGGCTGTAATCTGCAAGAGTGTGAACCGTATTTTCTATCGTTCATCAGTAAACCAGGGATTACCGATTATTTTACTTCCTGAAGCTGTTGACGCATATAAACAAGGAGACCAGGTTTCAATCAATTTCGAAGCAGGAAGAGTTTCAATTGAAGGAAAAGATTTTAACTTTTCGCCACTTCCTGATAAATTGGTTGGTATTTTTAAAGCCAAGGGGCTTGTGAATTATGTAAAACAAAATTCATAAGTTATTTGTTATATGATAGTTAAAGAAAGAAGTTGGGATTTATACAGCTTTCTGTGATTTTCATATTCATTTTGAATTAATTGCATATATTTACATTTGTAATTTGAGCCATGAGAGTTTTAAAAACCGGGTATATTTTGCAGATGGTTTTTGTTGTCGCTATTATTATGATATTCGGCAACTATGAGTTACCCCAATATGCCAGTCGCTTAACCATAATAGCAGTTCTTGCTGTTATTGATATGCGTTACTGGTTCTCAGTGAGGAAATACTTTACACGACGCTTCAAAAAAATATTGACAGTCTTATACTGGCTGCCATTATACTTGTTACTCATATTTTTTATCAGTGGTATTATTAATCCATATGTGCAATGGAATTCTTTTGTAAGAATATATTATCCAGGAATTTTACTGATATTTTTAATTGGAAAAGGGATATTCCTTTCAATAGTTATTTTTGGGGATATATTTATTATTCCCTTAAATGTAATACGGCATATAAATCCTGAGAATATACAAAGACTTGGCAAATGGTATAGGCCACGAATCTTTTTACTTATTTCCGCAGGTATAGCTTCAGTTGCAATGATACTGTTTATTTCCGGTATGTTTTTATGGGTCAGAGATTTCAAACTCACTACTTTTACCATAAAGGCCAAAGACTTACCACTGGAGTTTGACGGATATAAAATTGTTCAGATAAGTGATATACATCTTGGTGGTTTCCTCAATGATAAACCATTAAAAGATATTGTCAGAATTGTAAACGAACAGAACCCGGATGTTATATTGTTTACAGGCGACTTGGTGAGTTTTACCACTGATGAAGTCTATCCATTTGAAGATGTTATGAAGCAATTTTCGGCAAAAGACGGAATATATTCAGTATTAGGCAATCATGATTATGGAGAGTATACCCGTTGGAAATCGCAGGAAGCTAAAGATTTAAACGATAAAGAGTTGTTTGATTTTTATGATCGTATCGGCTGGCTTCTGCTTCGTAACCAGAATGAAATTATTCACCGGGATTCAGCTTCAGTTGCTATTATTGGTGTCGAAAACTGGAGCCTTTCAAAGCGATTTGGGAAAAAAGGCGATCTCAAGAAAGCTCTGTCAGGAACTACCGCATCACAATTTAAAATACTTATGTCGCATGACCCATCGCATTGGGATGCTGAAGTCAGTACAATGTATCCCCAGATTGGTCTCACTTTATCCGGTCATACACATGCATTTCAAATGGCAATTGAAAGTGGTTCGGTAAAATGGAGCCCTGCTTCTTTGATTTTTAATGAATGGGGAGGTTTATATAAAAAAGTGCATAGAAATGGTATAAAGCAATTTCTTTATGTTAATAGGGGTGTAGGTACTCTGGGATATCCCGGACGAATATTCACCAGGCCAGAAATTACACTTATTGTTTTGCGAAAAGCCGGTTAATTAAACCCGGGTTATGAAATTGATTCAAGCCATTTTCAATTTCACCTTTTCTTCACACTTTCTGATATTATTTTTTTCCGATTCAATTGAGACGGCTAATTTGTATTTTCCTTATTCCTCAAGCCTGAACCAGCTTTCTACCAAATCATCTTTCTGACCTCCTTCAGAAATATGCTTAAACTCGTTGGTGTGCTTGTTGTACAGATAATTTTTATTCCACTCCAGGTGGTGAACGGATACCTGTTTTATAGCATCTGTAATAAAATAAAGTTCTTCGTCAGTCATAGTAGGGTGGAGGGAAAGCCTTATCCATCCGGGTTTCTGTGAAAGATCGCCATGAGTTATCAGTTCAGTTATTTCACGGGACTTTTCGTAGCTCACATCTAATAAAAAATGTCCATATGTACCTGCACAAGCACATCCTCCCCGAAGTTGAATACCATAGCGGTCGCTAAGTAATTTCACCACCATATTGAAGTGCATCCCATCAATATAAAAAGAGATGATTCCCAAACGGGTTTTCTCATTATCCGCCAGGATGTGGACTCCGGGAATACAGCATAATTGATTAAAGGCAATTTTAACCAGTTCTTCTTCCCGTTGCCTGATTAATGCTGTTCCCATTTGATTTTTCAAATTGATGCATAAGGCAGTTTTCATAGCTTGTAAAAAACCGGGTGTGCCGCCATCCTCGCGAACTTCTATATCATCAATAAATTTATATTCGCCCCATGGGTTGGTCCAGTCAACTGTGCCGCCACCCGGTGCATCAGGAACCCTGCAGTGATACAATGCTGAGTCGAACACCAATACGCCTGAAGTTCCTGGTCCCCCAAGGAATTTATGTGGCGAAAAGAATACGGCATCCAGTTTCTCCATTGGATCGGAGGGATGCATATCTATATCTACGTAAGGCGCTGAAGCAGCATAATCAGCAAAACAATAACCTCCCGCTTCATGCATAATGCGTGCCAGTTCATAGATAGGGGTTTCAATTCCTGTTACGTTCGAACATGCAGTAAACGAGCCTATTTTAAGTGGTCTGTCTTCAAATTTTTTAAGCAACTGCCTCAGATTTTCAGGATCAACGAGCAGATTTTTATCAGGTGGAATAACTTCAACATCGGCAATAGTGTGATACCAGGAAGTATGGTTCGAATGATGTTCCATATGAGTGATAAAAACCACAGGTTTGGGCCCGGTAAAGATAAACTCTCCGGAAATATTTTTTTCGGGAACCTTCAGGTTAAGCATCCGCTGGAATTTTACCAGCACATTCGTCATTCCAAATCCGGATGTAATAAGCACATCGTTGGGGCCAGCATTTACGTGTTCTTTAATGATATGTTGAGCTTTGTGGTATGCTTTGGTAATAAGTTCACCGCTTTCGCAAGTTTCAGTATGTGTATTTGCTACCCAGGGACCGATAACTTTTGAAATTCTTTCTTCAATGGGTCTATATAACCTGCCACTGGCAACCCAGTCGGCATATATCATTTTCTGTTTTCCAAAATGCGTAGTATATTCCAGGTCATTTCCTACTGTTTCCTTACGGAATTTGCTGAAGTGCTCTGTTAGATTCGCCATGTGCTAGTTTTGATTTAGATAGGCGCAAATATCTGAAAATAATAATAAACTCTAGCAATTGTTTTGATGAGATTTCAGCATTAAAAACTTTACAACTGCACTTCACTACAGTAAGATGGAGACCTGCTTCGACATTGGTCCTCCACCATAACACCTGAATAACTCAATTATCCTTAAACTTAATTATTAATTACTCCCCGGCAGCAATCTGAACTTTTGTGATTTCTATTTCACCGGTTTCAACAGCTATACTAATCCAGTTATTGTCCTCGCGAAACCATTTGTCCTGGATGCTGATGCTGATAAGAAAATCACTGATATTCTCTTTATCAAGGCTTCGAAGTACAATACCTCCGTTCTTCGAATTATCCTTACCATAGTTCAGGTAAACTTTAGGTGCGGTGTTACTGGTTGAACGAGCTTTGAGAAGGATATAATTATTTTTGCGCAAACTTGGATCAATAGCTGAAAAAGTAAATATCTTTTCATTGCCTTTACTGATTGTGAGTGATTGAGAATTCAGATCCAGAATAGCATGATCAGACATATATTTCCTTATTTTGCCAATTTGTAGTTCAGGATAGGAATCACCCGGATTCATTTTAGCAGCATTTTCATACGCTTCGATGGCCTGATCAAAAACCTTTGTGCTGTAATGTTTGTCGGCAACTTCAAGTGCTTTATTATATTCAGATGATCGTGCAAGTTTTGTTTCCTCAATGATTTTATTGATTTCAGTAATACGTTGCCCGGGATAGGTTTCAGCCGGCTTTATTTCTCTTGCTTTGCTGAAAGCTATAATAGCATCAGAGTAATCTTTCATTCCGAATAACCTGTCACCTTCAGCAATGGCTTTATTATAAGTATCATCAACAGGCCGCGAATCAGCAACGATTTTATTAATTTTAACAATCTGATCCTGCGGATATTTTTCATTCTTTTTTAATTCAGCTGCTTCTATATAGGAAGCCAGGGCACCGTTATATTCTTTATCAGCAAACAATTGGTCACCAGTTTTTAAGGCTTTGTTGTATTTTTCATCCTTATTTTGCTGAGCTGATATTTGTGATTTTATTTCATTTATTTGTTCCAAAGGATATAGTTCTGAAGGTTTGATTTTCTGTGCTTCCTGGAAAGAAGTTAATGCGAGGCTATAATTCCCTGTAGCGAGTGCCTTTTCACCTGTCCTTACTGACTGAGCATAATTATCGGAATCTGATTTCTGTTTCGCCATTATTGTATTGATCTCGGCTGTTTTAGCAATAGGGTAAGCCTCATTCGGTTTAATTGAAAGAGCTTGTTGATATGCACTTAATGCTTCATTATACTTTAATGCGGTTAAAAGTTGATCACCATTGGCAATCGCAACACCATAGGCTTTATCAATTTCTTTTTGTTTTGCTGTTAATACTTTTATTTCTTCTATTTTTTGTGAAGGATATTTTTCGCCGGGGATCAGAGATAAGGCATTATGATAATGGTTCAGGGCAATATCGTATTTTTTTTCATCCAACGACTGATCACCGTTTTTTATGGCAATATCATAAGCCTCCTTCCGGGAAGTATTTCCGGCTATCAGTTTTTCAATTTCGTTGATCTTGGTTTTTGGATAATTTTCAGAGGGTTTAATTGCCGATGCGGATTTAAATCCTAGCAAAGCGGCTTCGTAATCGGTCGATTTCAATGAATTTTCAGCACCTGCCAATGCGGCATTATATTTTTCCTGTTCCGATTGTATCTTCGATGCGCCTGTTTTATATGCATCAGGCATTTCTTTAGGATTTATGGTTTTAGTGGCTGTTTCAGGTTGAAGCAGTATATCAGCTGAAGCAGTAGTTAATGCAGCTTTTTCGGTTTGAGCTTTATAAGCAAACTGCTGGTTTTTTGCTTCAGTAATCTTTTTGTTTACAAATTTTGCATTGGGATGAATTGCAAGAGCTGCTTCGTAGAACATAATCGCATGGTCAAAATCAGATATAGCAAGTTCTTTGTCGCCATTGGCAATTGCAAGATTAAAATTGCCCATATCATCCTGATCTATGTAAACAGAACTTATCTCATTAATCTTATCTTTAGGTAATTGGGCAGATGTATCAATTAACGAAGCTTTCTCATATTCGAATTTTGCCTGCTGGTAGTTTTTTTGTTCGTACAAGCTTTCAGCTTTAAGTATTGTGTTTTCAAATATCAGGGTTTTAGTATCAGGTGCAGCATCAAGTATCGCGATTATCTCATTGATTTTTACAGGAGCATAATTATAATCAGGTTTTGTCTGAAACGCTTTTTCATAAAAGATCAATGCGGTAGCATAATCTTTATTGTTATAAGCATAGTCAGCCTGAGCTAATAGTGATTTATAGCTGGCATTGGTGTTCAGGGATTGGGGTGGTTGTTGAGCTTTCGGATCATCACTTGCGTCAAGAATTTTTTTTATTTCGTCAATCTTATCGGTCGGGTAATTATACTCAGGCTTGGCTTGATTTGCTTTTTCGTAAAGGTCCAGGGCTTTTTCGTATTCCAATGCGGCAAACGCCTTGTCAGCCTGCTTGATATATGTTTTATATGATTCGGCAGATGTTTTAACCTGTGCAACACAAGGATTGGTATAGGATAGTAAAAAGATTATTCCAATAAAAACAAACAGGGAGTTTATTGTAAACCGATTCCGTAAAATTTGATTCTTCATGGAGTACGTAGGTTTAATAGATTTCTTATTTAAAATTTATATTTATTATTTCCTGTTAATAGTTATTCATTAACCAGGTGAAGATATGATATTTATTTGATTATGATTAAGTCAGAAATGTTTTACAAATGATTTATTACAATATCCGCCCGTCTACCATCATCAATTTTCTGTCGCTCATATCGGCAAGTTCCTGGTTGTGTGTTACAATTACAAATGTTTGGTTAAACTCTTTGCGAAGTGTAAAAAATAATGAATGAAGTTCTTTGGCATTGGCCGAATCGAGGTTGCCTGAAGGCTCATCAGCCAGTATTACCGATGGATGGTTCATGAGTGCACGAGCCACTGCTACCCGTTGTTGCTCACCTCCCGAAAGAGCAGATGGTTTATGTTCAGCCCGGTCCGAAAGGTGCAAAAATTCAAGCAGTTCCATTGCCCTGCTTTTAGCTTCCTTTTGGGATACACCAGCAATGAATGCAGGGATACAGAGATTTTCCATCGCTGTAAATTCAGGCAATAAATGATGAAACTGGAAAACAAATCCGATATTCATATTACGAAACGAGGCAAGCCGTTTTTCGCCTAACATTGAAACATCCTGGTTATCAAATGATATAACGCCGGCTGAGGGTTTATCAAGTGTACCTATTATTTGAAGCAGTGTGGTTTTACCTGCTCCCGAAGCACCAACAACTGATACAATTTCTCCTTTGTTGATTTCCAGATCAATACCCTTGAGTACTTCGAGCGATCCATACGATTTGTGAATATTTTTTCCGGATATCATAAAGCGATTTCTGATTACAAATATACAAGATAATCAATAAGAAACACTTAGTGTTGGCCAGTTTCTGGTTTAGCTTCGCTGAGCTCTCCGCCTAAGGCAGATCGGTTCTGGTTTCTTGTTTCAGATTTAGCTTCGCTGAGCTCGCTTCGCTCGGTTAAGAGTTTCACTTTTCTGTTTTACAAAAAATAAAACCTCGCCCAGTCGCCCCTCACCTTGTCTCCCAATCATTCAATCAACTTACGAAAACACTGGAAAACTACTTGTCACCAGCAGCTATCTGAACTTTAGTAATTTCAATTTCGCCTGTTTCGACCGAAAGGCTAATCCAGTTGTTGTCCTCGCGATACCATTTGTCCTGTACGCTGAGTCGGATAAGGTAATCGCTGATTGTTGTTTTTTCAATGCTACGCAAAACAATACCGCCGTTTTTTGTGTTATCCTTACCGTAGTACAGGTAAACTTTAGGAGCGGTTTTGCCAGTTGATCGCGCTTTCAGAACGATGAAATTGTTTTTACGAAGCCGTGGATTGATTGCAGAAAAAGTGAATTTCTTTTCATTACCCTCACTGATAACGAGTGGCTCTGAAAACAGGTCCAGAATGGCATTATCAGACATATATTTCCTGATTTTGCTGATTTGTTGTTCGGGATAGGAATCAGCCGGATTAATTTTAGCCGCAGCTTCATATGCATCAATAGCCTGATCGAAAACCTTGGTGTTATATAGTTTGTCAGCTTCTCCAAGTGCCTTATTATATTCAGCGCGGCGAGCCAATTCTATTTCCTCAACAATTTTATTAATTTCAGTAATGCGTTGTTTTGGATAGGTTTCATCTGGTTTTATTCCTGAAGCTTTGGTGAAAGCAGAAATAGCTCCGGAATAATCTTTTGTTCCGAAAAATCTGTCGCCATCAGAAATATATGATGTATACATTTTTCCCATTTCTTCTTTCTGAGCTAGAAGTGTTGAATTGATTTCAGATATTTTCGATTTTGGATAAGCCTCATTTGGTTTTATTTCCAATGCATTCTGGTAGGCATTCAGTGCATCCATCAGGTTTTTTGAAGCCAGTTTGCTATCACCCATCGCGATTGCTTTGGCGTAATTTTCGTCAATGGCTTTCATCTCGGCCGTGATGGCTATTAAACGTTCCTGGGGATACTTTTCATCTGGCTTGATGCCTTTTGCCACTTCATAAGATTTGATAGCGCCGGGGAGGTTTTTTGCACTGTAGAATTCAGCAGCAGCATTCAGGGCTTTTGAATAATTCTCGTCCTTAAGTTTTAAGTCAGCCAGTATTCTGTTGATTTCTGCAATTTTATCTACGGGAAGCTTTTCAGAAGGCTTTAATGTACCTGCTTTGGTAAATAAGCTGATTGCTTCATCATATTTTGCGGATTTAAACTGAATATCAGCATCAGTAATAAGTTTCTGGTAATCTTCATCCAATTTCTGTTGTTCAGCGATTAAATTATTAATACGGATGATCTGTTCCTGGGGATACTTTTCTGTAGGTTTGATGGTGCTTGCACGTTGGTAGGGTTCAAGTGCATCCAGGTATTTCTGGGCAGCAAAAAACTTATCAGCAAGGGCCAATGCTTCCTGGTATTTTGTATTTTCAGCTTTTTGCTTATCCAGCACAACCTGAATTTCAGATATCTTTTGTTTAGGATATGCCTCAGTTGGTTTAGCCGTATTTGCATTAGTAAAGGCAATAAGTGCATTTTCGTAATCGCTGGCAGCCAGTTTCTTATCTCCGTCAGCAATGGCTTTGTCATAAGTTTCCTGCAATGCTTTTAGCTCAGCAATTAGTTTTTCGGCTTCAAAAATCTGATCAGCTGGATATTTTTCTGAAGGTTTCAATAGTAGGGCTTTGCGGTAATCTGCAACTGCTTCAGTATATTTTTTTGCTTCAAAAAACTGATCGGCAGAAGCAAGAGCTGTGAGGTAATTATCATCCAGTTTTTTCTGTTCGGCCAGCAGGGAATTAATCTTTTCAATTTGTGTTTTCGGATAGGTTTCAGCAGGTTTTACAGCAGAAGCACTGGTATACTCGATTAATGCCTCAGCGTATTTCTTGTTTCCAAAAAAAGCATCTCCATCCGCTATATGTTTGGCAAAATTTTGATCTTTACTTTTTAAATCAGCAAGGATGCCATCAATCTGAGAAATAATGTCTTTTGGTAGTTGTTCTGCCGGTTTTAATGATCCTGCATCTGCATATAAACGGCGGGCTTCATTGTATTTTCCGGCATTGAGTTGCGTTGCGCCTTCATTAATCAATTTCTGATAATCTTCATCCAGTTTTTTCTGGTCAGCAAGTAATTGTGTGATAGAGGCAACCTGATCCTGTGGATATTTCTCCGAAGGTTTTATTTTTGATGCCCTCTGATATGGCTCGAGTGCTTCAGCGTATTTTTTGTCAGTGAATAATTTGTTGGCCTGTGTAATTGCTTCTTCGTACCGCTGACTTTCAGCTTTATCTTTATCAAGAATGATTTGAATTTCAGTGATCTTCTGGCTCGGATATGCTTCGCCAGGTTTAATAGAATTTGCACTATTAAATGAAGCTAATGAATTTAAATAATCCTTTTCAGTAAAGAATTTGTCACCATCAACAATTGCTTTATTGTAGGATTCCTGAATTGCTTTTATGTCAGCAATTTGCATTTCGGCTTCAGTAATCTTTTCCGAAGGGTATTTTTCTGATGGTTTTAATGACTGAGCTTTACGGAAATCAATAATGGCATCTTCATATTTTTTAGCAGTAAAAAGTTTATCTGCCGATGTAACAAAGGCTAAATAGTCGCTATCTAACTTTGTTTGCGTGGCAATTAACCCGCTTATCTTTTCAATCTGTGATTTCGGATAGGTTTCGGCAGGTTTAATGGAATTTGCACTCTTAAATGAAGCCAATGAACTTACGTAATCCTTTTCAGTAAAGAATTTGTCACCATCAACGATTGCTTTATTGTAGGATTCCTGAATTGCTTTTATGCTTGCAATTTGCTTTTCGGCTTCCGTAATCCTTTCCGAAGGATATTTTTCTGATGGTTTTAATGACTGAGCTTTTCGGAAATCAATAATTGCATCTTCATATTTTTTTGCAGTAAAAAGTTTATCAGCCGAAGTAACAAATGCTAAATAGTCACTATCTAACTTTGTTTGCGTGGCAATTAACCCGCTTATCTTTTCAATCTGTAATTTCGGATAGGTTTCAGAAGGTTTAATTGCGGCTGCATTCTTGTAAGCTGTAATTGCTTCACTAAGTTTTTGATTGGAGAAGTTATTATCGCCATCACTTATTGCCTGGGAATAATTTTCGTCGATTGACCGTAAATCACCAAGAATTTTGTTGATTTTAGCGATTTGTTCCTGGGGGTATTTTTCATTCTTTTTTAGTTCTGATGCTTCGGAATAGGAAGCTAATGCCAGGTTATACTCTTTACGGGTAAACAACTGATCCCCATTTTGTATGGACGCATTGTATTTCTCATCAGTTTTTTGCTGAGTTTCAACCGTAGCCTTTATCTCAGTGACTTTATCCAGAAGCTTTTGGTCTGTTGGTTTAATGTTCAAAGCATCCTGATATGACTTTACGGCGAGGTCGAAATTTCCCGATGCCATGGCTTTATCCCCTTTTTCAATTGACTTGGTATATTTATTGTATAAAAAATTTATCTCGGATATTTTACGTATAGGATATTCTTCAAATGGTCTTAAATTGTGAGAAAGTTCATAGGCTTCCAATGCTTCGCTGTATTTCGATTCGGAAAACAGCCGGTCGCCGTTGGCTATAGCAGAGGTATAGCTTTCATCCTTGTTCTTTAAAGCAGCTAACTTACCTTGTGCTTCTGTTATTTTTTGCTGCGGGTAAGTTTCTTCCGGCTTTATTTCAAGTGCTTTGGTATAAACAGGAATTGCATCAGCAAATTTATCCTTATTGAACAGTTTGTCGGCTTCAGCAATGGATTTACTGTAATTTTCATCTTTTTCCTTTTGCTTTCCTGCAATTGCATTAATTTCTTCAATTTTCTGAGAAGGATATGTTTCTCCCGGAATCAGGGATAATGCATTTTGATAGTGTTTCAGGGCAACATCGTATTTCTTTTCACCCAAAGATTGGTCTCCGTTTTTAACAGCAATATCATATGCTTCCTTTTGTGAAGTTTTTTCAGCTATCAGGTTCTCAATTTCTATGATTTTGGATTGCGGATAATTTTCAGATGGTTTGATTGCCAATGCAGATTTAAAACCAAGGAGAGCGGCTTCGTAATCAGATGATTTTAAAAAGTTTTCGGCACCCGCCAAAGCGGCATCATATTTTTGCTGATCCGATTGTAATTCCGATTCGCCCGTTTTTGATTTTTCAATCATCTCTTTTGGGTAACGGGCTTGTGGTTTTGCTTTGAGTGCTTCCTGGTATTTAGTGCGTGCATTGACAAAGTCGCGGCTGATATAAAACTGGTCGGCTTGTTCAATGGATTTATCGTAGCTATCCTGAAGTGTTTTTTTATTTAGTTCATAGTTATCTATCTCCTGTATTTTCTGTTTTGGGTATTGATTATCAGGTGTAAGATCCAATGCTTTTTGATACTCTGTAAGGGCTTCAGAATATTTTTCGGTTTGTAGTAATTTATCCGCTGAAGTAATATATTTAGATGCCTGCTCAGTACGTGATTTATATTCAGCCTGCTGTTTCTTTGCTGCAGTAATTTTAACCTTCACTGAATTTGTATTCGGCTTAACCTCGAGCGCCTTTTCGTACAATGAAATAGCTTTATCAAAATCAAGTGCAGCAAGTGCTTTGTCACCATTAGCAACAGCATCATTAAAAATAACCTGATCTTCCGGGTCAGTATATACAGCGCTTATTTGCGCCAGGCGGTCTTTCGGAAATTGTGCAGAAGGGTCAAGTAACAATGCTTTCTGGAACTCGGATTTAGCATTCGGATAGTCTTTTTGTTTGAATAAACTTTCTGCTTTTAGAATTATATCCTCAATTAGCTTATCCTTTAAATCAGGACTGGCATCCAGAATCTTATTTATATCATTGATTTTACCCGTAGTATATTTGTCATCAGGTTTTGCCTGATTTGCTTTATTGTAAAGAAATAAAGCTCCTGCATAATCTTTTGCAGCTAATGCCAGGTCAGCCTGTTGAATAATTGTTTCATTACCGGCTCCGGTCGCATTAATCTGGGAAAAACAAGGATTAATATAGGATGATAAAAAAGTGATTCCAATAATAGCAAGCAGAATATATTTTTTTAGTCGATTCCGGGAAATGCAATTCTTCATTTAATAAGCAGGTTTATTTTTCTTTTCTGAAAAGATATAACGACTATTTGTTCTTTTTATTGGATTAATTATCAGGCATTGGGTAAATTTATTTATTTGAGAATGTAGATGTTAGAACCTGTTTTTCTTTCTGAACTTTGCCACATTCTGGCATGGTTCTATTCACTTTATTCTCGTTCATTCCGGTAACTTCCTGGTCATGTCACCTTCTCTTCATCACCTTTAGCCCCTTCTACCAGTCGCCTTTTACTTATTAATTCTGTATCATTTTAGTTCTTTTTGATCTTCAATCTCTGGTAGTCAATATAATAAAGAACCTTGAGAGAGATATTGTTCATTTGTGGTTGCTGAAAAGTATCATCGAAGTTGGTGAAATAATTGCCTGAAGCGTTATTTTTTTCGCCTGTTATTTCATTTTTCCAGATAAAATTGAGGCTACTTCCGGGAGCGAAAATCCATGAGAAAACCATATCAACATTGAATGTATTAAAACTGAAATCATGGTTCTGGTCATAGTTTTCAAGTGGCTCGAGGTACCCGGTATTCAGCAGGGTGTAAAAACTATCGTATTTGCCTTGCGAATAATAATGACGGGCTACCAGGCTAAGCGATAAATTATTTTTAAACAGGTATTTCCCGCTGACTCTATTTTCAAATGTATTAATGTCGCGCTTGCCAAAAATCACATCTGCACCCTGTTTTGCTGCATACCCGTAATCATTGATAATTTTCTCATATTCGGTCGATAGATTAATTGTGAGATGGTTGTTAAGTCTGAAAATGGGTGATATACTGGCCGAATATCCTTTGGAATTGTCGCGGGAGGCAAAATAAACGCTGAATGAACCGTCGAGAGCGATTGCTTTCCTGTAATCCGAAGAAAATCCCAGGCTGCCCGAAACGTTTTCAGGAATCATATAATACATCCCTTCCTGCCGGGGTTCGTAGTAATCATAGGTTTCAATAAATGAATAATAAGCATTGGCCCAGATTGACAGGTAATTTAATGTATTGAGGTATGCATTGTATTGCAGTCTGGCAGTCTGTGGTTTATGTGTATTATAATTATTCTGGTTTGTTATCTGCAGAGTGTTAGACATTTCACGCAATTTCCAGAATGGCTTATATATATTGTAGCTTACACTTGCCGAGTTGTTATTGTAATTATTGTAAATTGTTAAACCCATATCGTTTGCATCGAATTTGTCGTCCATCGTGGAACGGTTTAATGACCACAGGAAATTACCATTGGTTTTTAGTGCACCTATATCATATTTATATCCTATCGTTTTTACTGATATATCTTCAGAAGTAAGACCTGGATTAAAAACCTGGCTCATACCTCCAGCCAGGTTAATCCGGTATGTGTTTGATTTATCATTAAGCGCAAGGCCGGTTGCTGTAACATTTGCATCCCGAAATTTATTGTCGCGTATTACATTGGTGTTTGTAATATAAAAATCCGAATTATTCTTGAGTGCCTGGTCAAATACCAGCAGGTTGTAATTTGTAAGAGGATCGGTAAGGATTTTACGTGTATCTCCGGATTCATTTTTAACAACGGCATAAGTGTTGCCAGTTATGGCATTCAGAAAACCTATGGCCAGTCCTTTTTTATTTCGACCCGAAACTTTCGTTGCATTGATTAAGCGTTGTTGAACAGGGTTCTTGGTAATATATTCTCCATCATTCAGCGAATCCTGAACGCTGTAAAATAAGGCTGGTGTTTTACCGATTCTTCGGGAATAAAAAATGTCGCCTTTCATGAACAGGTCTACTGCTTCCTTGAAAAATGGTCGCTGTTCTTCATATACGGTTTCAAAAGCAGTCAGGTTTTTAACCTTATTGTCCGATTGCACCTGGCTGAAATCAGGAAGCAGCGACATATCGAGAGTGAAACTTTCATTAATTCCGTATTTAACATCCATTCCACCTCCGAATGAAGTTGAAAGATCTTTCCCTGTTGCTTCATCCGGGTAATGTTCAGCCTGCAGAATCACATATGGAGTAGCAGAAAGTCGCAATGGTGGCTCGATATTGTCAATGCCTTCGAGTGTGCCCCAGTAAGGGAGATCATTCTTTGCCTCAGGCAACTCAAGCGCCCAATGGTCTGTTTCGCGGTAACGGCGTATGGAGCGCGTAATCTGCGTTCCCCAAAGTTGCGGATTAGTTCTGGCAAACCTCAGGGCAGAATATGGGATTTTCATCTCGGCATTCCATCCATCGTGCGTTATACGCGTTTCACTATCCCACACAGCATCATACGTTTCATCTGATTCGCGTGAATCAGATTGTACTCCCGATGCTGATAAACTAAAGGAAAAGGCATCCAGTTGATTGTTATATGTATCAAATGCAATGGTGAATATATCGGCATTCAGGTGTTCTTCATCGCGTAAACCTAATTGCCTTAAAATACTATCGGGGCTTGGATCGTACATTTGAGCGAGCACATAAATAGCATAATCGTCGTAGGCTATTTTTACTTCAGTACGAAACGAAGGAGTAACATTATAAACAGGAAGGTATTGAGTGAAATCGCTAACAGGTATGATAGAGTCCCATATCGGATCGTCAGCTATACCATCGATTTTTGGAGCCATACCGATCCTTGTTGCTTGTGCAGATTTCCGGTTACTTCTAGGATCCGGGCTCTTATCAGCAAAAGAATTAATTGAAAAAAGTATAGATATTAAAAAAAGAAAATAGATTCGCACTGTAACTTATATTTTGGCGCAAAGATATAGGTTGTCTTTTATATGTTTATTGTTATAAAAAGATTTATTTTAGCAGCGTATTACAAATCCGAAATGAATTTCGGAAATTCTTGATAATGAAATCATAACGGATATAAAATCAATGCTTTAGATGTTGAAGGAATAAAATTACTTTTTGGAAAGACCTCTTTTTGAGTTTGTTGAAAAAATAAAACGAATCATATACATAAATTTAGCTACAATGAATCTTCATGAATACCAGGCAAAGCAGATTTTAAGCAGTTTCGGTGTACCTGTTCCCAGGGGCATTATGGCCGAAACTATTGAACAGGCTGTTGATGCAGCAAAAGAAATCCAACAAATAAGCGGATCACAATTCTGTGTAGTAAAAGCACAGATTCATGCAGGGGGCCGCGGAAAGGGAGGTGGTGTAAAACTAGCCAAATCGCTCGATGATGCCCGCGAAAAAGCTACCAACATATTGGGGATGCATCTTATCACTCCCCAAACAAGTGCCCAGGGTAAACTGGTCCGCAAAGTGTTGATTCAGGAAGATGTTTATTATCCTGGGATTTCCGAAACAAAGGAATTTTACCTGAGCATGCTGCTGAACCGGCAGGAAGGAAAAGTGATGATTATGTATTCAACCGAAGGAGGAATGGATATAGAAGAAGTAGCTGAGCATACTCCTGATAAAATTTTTGTCGAAATTATTGACCGTAAAGCCGGGCTGCAGCAGTTTCAATGCCGTAATGTGGCTTTTAACCTTGGTCTCTCGGGCGATGCACATAAAAATATGGTGAAATTCGTGAAAGGTATATACGATGCTTACATGGGTGCCGATGGTACCATGCTCGAAATTAATCCTGTTCTGAAAACCAGTGACAATAAAATCCTGGCTGTGGATTGTAAAATGCGCCTGGATGACAATGCTCTTTACCGTCATCCTGAGTATGCTGCCATGCGCGATATACACGAGGAAGATCCTTCGGAAGTGGAAGCCGGCAAATACAATCTGAATTATGTAAAACTGAACGGAAATGTAGGTTGTATGGTTAATGGTGCCGGACTGGCTATGGCTACCATGGATATTATCAAACAAAGTGGCGGCGATCCTGCCAACTTCCTTGATGTGGGTGGTACAGCAAATGCTGAACGAGTCGAGCGTGCATTCCGCATTATCCTTAAAGATCCGGCTGTAAAAGCTATCCTGGTTAATATTTTCGGTGGTATTGTTCGTTGCGACCGGGTTGCACAGGGAATTGTGGATGCATACAAGAATATTGGCAACATTCCGATTCCTATCATTGTCAGGTTACAAGGAACCAATGCCGAAGAAGCCAAAGAACTGATCAATAACTCGGGACTTGCCGTTTATTCGGCTACCACGTTGCAGGAAGCAGCTGATCTGGTAAATAAAGTTTTGAAGGACTAGAATCTCTTATTTGATAAAAAAAACGCACCCTGTAATTCACGAGGTGCGTTTTCGTTTTATGGAAATTAAGTTTATTTAAACGCCAACTCAATCGGATGTGTCTGTCCTTCAATATTAGCAAGCATGGCATCGTCGAAAATAAAATTGGTTAATTTATTGTCGAGGTATTGCTGGTATGCATACATGTCGAAATAGCCATGTCCACTCAGATTGAAAAGAATGGTACGCGGTGTGTTTTCGGCTTTTGCTTTTAACGCTTCCCTGATTGCGGAAGCTACTGCATGCGAAGTTTCGGGTGCAGGAAGGATACCTTCGGCCTGGGCAAATTTTAATCCGGCTTCGAAACACTCCAGCTGATCTATTGCCTGTGCCTCAACAATACCTTCATTTACCAATGCACTTACAAGCGGCGCGGCGCCATGATAACGTAAACCTCCGGCGTGAATTCCCGGCGGGATAAAATCATGTCCCAGCGTGTGCATAGGTAGGAGTGGAGTCATGCCTGCAACATCCCCAAAGTCATACCTGTATACTCCCTTGGTAAGTTTTGGACATGAAGAAGGTTCAACTGAAATAAACCTGGTTTTCTTTTTGCCATCCAGATTATGCCGGATAAAAGGGAAAGAAATTCCTGCAAAATTGGATCCCCCGCCTAAACATCCTATAACTATATCGGGATAATCGCCAATTTTTTCAAATTGTTTTTCGGCTTCAAGTCCAATTATGGTCTGGTGAAGCAACACATGGTTCAAAACACTGCCGAGTGAATATTTTGTACCCGGATCGGAAATAGCTAATTCCATAGCTTCGCTGATGGCAATACCCAGGCTGCCCGGACTGTCAGGAAATTTAGCAAGAATATCCCGTCCGGCTTGCGTGGTTATGCTGGGCGATGCTTCTACTCTTGCATTCCAGAGATTCATCAGCATTTTACGGTATGGCTTTTGGTCGAAACTAACTTTAACCATAAACACCTGTAAATCTATGCCAAAATGATTGCAGGCAAAAGCAAGCGCACTGCCCCATTGCCCGGCTCCGGTTTCAGTAGCTATCTTTTTTATGCCTTCCATCTTATTATAATAAGCCTGGGGTATTGCAGTATTGGTTTTGTGCGATCCTGCAGGGCTAACGCCTTCGTATTTGTAGTAGATTTTCGCAGGCGTACCAAGCATTTTTTCGAGGTTAACAGCTCTGTAAAGAGGCGACGGTCTGAACATTCCATAAAGCTGCCGGACTTCGTCGGGAATGCTTATAAAACGTTCGCTGGACATTTCCTGGCGAATGAGTTCCTCGGGGAATATTGCACTCATCGAAGCGCCGTCAATCGGTTTTAGTGTACCTGGATGCAGCGGTGGCAGCATTTTTCCGCCAAGATCGGCAGCAATATTATACCATTTATCAGGCATTTCTTCAGGTAAAAGCACAATGTTTCGTTTCTTGTTTTGCATAAAAATTAAGTATTGAGTTAGAAAATGAAAGGATTGAAAACGAAAAAGGCACATCGTAACGATGTGCCCTTCAGTTGAGTATCTTATATTTATTTACATACCCGGGATTACGCTACGATGTGCATTAGCCATCGGCGCCACCAATTATTAGAAAGGGTATGTTTGAAATTGGCCATTGAGTGTATTTTGTTATGCAAAAATAATGATTTTACTATTACGGTGGTAAAACAACTGAAATTTTTCGCCCATTTCAGAGTTTTACTGAATATTTGCAGCATACCAGTAGCTTACCCGATAGACCTTATTTTTCGTAATGTGTCAGGTTTCAATAATTCAATCTCCTTGTTTACGACTCTGATTATCCCTGCATTTTGGAAATCCCGTAAAATTTTTGCAGTACTTTCTCTTGAAATGGCTGAAAGATCAACCAGATCCTGCTTTGAGATTGATATTACACTTTCCTTATTATCGAACACTTCTTCAAAAAGATATAATAAAGCATATGCCATCCGGCCTGGCAGATGGTTCTGTGTCAACTTTATTAAACGGTTATAGGTCGAGATCACATTCTTACTGAAATCACTCATGAATTCAGCGGCAAAAGCCCTGTTCTGATCAAGAATACTTTTGAAAACAGTTAAATCAATTAAACAGATGGATGAGTCCTTTAATGCTGATACTGAGAAGTGATATAACTGATCATAATAAATTCCCGGACCTCCAATAAAATTTGTAGGAGGTACAATTCTAAGTATCGTATGGTTATGACCTTCATCTTCAAGGTAAACTTTTACGAGTCCTTCATTTACTGAAATAGCATGCGACATAAAAGTACCTTGCTTTTGAATTATTTCACCTGCTTTATAATGAATTTTAATCCTGTTTTCTTGTATTAACTGAAGTTCTTCTGAACTCAGCATTTTAAAAATTGAAGACTTCCTGTTACAGGTGAAGCAATCGTTTTGATCATTATTTTCACAATTTTCCATACTTGTTCTTTTTTGATAAGCTACAGCGTATAAAGTCAGAAAAAAAAATTGAATTACGTTTAAATGTTAACAGGTTAACGAGTGGCAGATTATTATCAGATGCTTTATGCTATTTATTATTATTGTCCCTGTCCTTTTTTTAATTGATAAATATCAATCAAAAATGGTTTCAGGACTTCCGTAAAATGGTTTTTTTAGATGTGAATTCCATCTCAATTTGTAATATCACATTAAAGATAGATACAAATATGTAGATATCTTTATATTTAGTTAAATTTTTCTTCTTCATATTGATATATAAAAAAGGTTACATCGATCGATCTTTGAACTTATACCAATATTAAAGATCTAAAAATGTATTCTGCTAACTTGATTTTGATTAAATTTTAATTAAAAGTAAGAAAAGAGAGGCTAAGATTATAAAATCGTGTCTTTTAGCCTATTTGCCGCAAAACTTTTCTAAAAATAAATAGTGGCTCAAGGAAGCATCCGAAAATCCTTTTTAAGTGTAGGTGTTTTTTTTGAACATAAATTAAAGCATTAAACGAAATTCTTATAAATAAACCCAGGAAGGTTCTGATGCACTAAAAGAAAAATAGACTCATTAAATTATAGATTACTCTAATAAAACGCCTATGAAAACTATCCGTCTAATCTCACCGGTTATCCTGATCCTGATTTTCCTTTTCCCCGTTGTTTTGTCTCTCTCTGCTCAAGAATGTGGCGATTGTCCTAAGCGGTCTGTCATGCTGTATGATCTGGATGTACAGGTTCCAAGGCCTGGTGAACCGGCTCAGATTATTCAGTGGCAGAATCTTTTCTGGGCATCATACACCGCTGAAAATGCTGCCTTTAACGACGCCACCAGCCGATGTCTATACTATTATGAAGGGACGCTGATTGGTAGGGATGGTAGAATACCCGACACTGCCGTTTTTGGTTTAGGTTATACACATACTGCCCCTCAGGGAGAAATCGCCGGATACGATTATTTAATCTCCGGATCTATAACCGGTAGCGAAGGTGCCTACGGAATCACAATCAGCCTTGAAACTGTATGTTCACGTGAAACTGTGACCTCCGGGTCAACAGTATTTTCTTCTGCCAGCCAGGCCGCTGATGTAGGAACAAGCCTTGGAACCCAGGTATTTTCAAATATCGCCACAACCATCGAGCAGTTTGAGGTAAATAAGCGCAATGCGAATACCGATGTGGCACGTGATGTTCAGGACCGCCAGATGGTGATTACACCCTCAAAAACCAAGGCTGCACGTGGCGAATCGGTTCCTGTGCAAATTTCTTTAGTTGATTGCGATGGTATTCCACTTGCCAACCGGACCATAACGTTGACGGCATCCCAGTTTCATGGTTTGATTCTTAACGGAAGCGAAAATGGAGCATTTACTGAACAGACTATAACAACAGATGCAAATGGAATAGCACACCCGAACTTTATTACTGGAGCCTCACCGGGTATTGCAATACTCAGAGCCTATTTTGTTTATAAGAATCCCATGGGATGCGACCGCGTTGCCGGAGCCAGTGCCACAATACTGATCGGGGATCCTAAACCCGATGGATATGTGATTGAAGCCAGATTATCCTATTTAAGAACAATAACATATAAATATTCTGGCGCTTTGCCTATTCCAATCTGTAGTTATTACGGATCAGACAGTCAGAACAGTATATTGAAAAAAAACTTAACCATGACAGCAATTTGCAAAAATACCGGTGGGCAGGATGCTGAAGGTGTTATAGAACTTGCTTCTTCTTCCATTGCTGTTCAGGGTTCTAAAGATGAACGAGATGAGACTACTTCGTATCAGGCCGGTAAATGCACAGGCATGCCTTTTGGTGAAAGAAGACATTATGATCTTTGGTTGCGCGGTGGACCTGTGATCTCAGGATTCGACGATGATGGACATCCTCTATCGTGGGTCACCTTTATATACAATCCGGATGATCCCGGCACATCATTATTTGGCTTAACTGTTAGCGGATCAATTATGGAACGGGTCAGGGAGAACAGTTGGACCTACGCTACGCCAGCAAATCCAGGTGATAAGTCATTTTTCACTACTATCTCCGATACCACAGAATTTTCATATGCAGCAATAACCGAGTCTGTTTTCCCGGATGTTGGAGGCACCATAAAAGTGGTAGGTTCGGGGTTTGAAATTGATCTGGAACAGGATGAATCTAAAGATGAACCCGGCGATGGCAAAGGACTCAGTCTGATACATATGCGTGAAATACTCAGTGTTCATGCCACCGTTAGGCCGCTTTCAGAGTATATAAAACCGTAGTAAAAAAAATAAATTCTCACGAATACAAATCACAGCCATACATCGTTTATCTAATTATTTAAACAAATCATTATGAAAAAAATCATTTTAGCACTTGCAATGAGCACTATGTTTTTCTGTTCATTTGCCCAGGAAGACAAACCTGATTGTCTCGATAAAACATTCAGTTTTTTTACAATTTTTGATGGATTCTATTTGCAGAGATGTGAATACGCCGAATACGCCGAATACAAATTTGTTTTAGACCATGGATATACTCCTGTTGTTAAAGAAGGGGTGTACCGTATGGTCGAAATCCATAAAAAGGCAGATTCTAAACGTGCTGTCTCTGGTCTTCAGATCATGCGGAATCACATTAACGCTATAAAGGCTGTGGGTGGAGAAGTTACGAAAGAAGAGGGCACCGACATATTCAAAACTGTATTTAAAACTACTTATAATGGAAAGGAGTTGTGGATTTTTGTCGCTGTAAGCAATATAAGTGATGTAGAATATTATGGCATATATTCTATTGAAGTAGATGTAATGAATCAGGAGATCGGTGCACAGGATATTAAAGGGAAAATTGCTTCATCGGGGAAAATAGCTTTATATGGTATTTTATTCGATACCGGCAAAGCGGATATCAAGCCGGAATCGGATAAAGCGCTCAGCAGCCTGGCAACGTACCTTAAAGATAATCCGCAGATTAATGTTTACATCATTGGTCATACTGATAATGTAGGTGATGATGTTATGAACCAGAAACTTTCGTTAAGCAGGGCTGAATCGGTTATTAATTCCCTCACAACTAAATATGGCATTGCAGCTACCCGTCTGACTGGCCGGGGAGTAGGTCCCTATTGTCCGGTGACTTTAAATGATACGGAGGAAGGCAGGGCTCTTAATCGCAGGGTGGAAATTGTAAAAAAGTAATCCTAAAATAATACCATGCAGCATAAGAAAATTAAAGTTCTTGCCCTGTTCTTGTTCGCACTAGGCCTGGCAGTTTCACAGGCACAAGACGTTACAGACATTGAAGGTAATGTTTACAAAACCGTAACTATCGGCACCCAAACCTGGATGGCTGAAAATCTGAAAACATCTAAATATAATGATGGCTCTTCGATTCCAATGGTTACTGACAATACTTCATGGCCAAACTTGGCTACACCTGCATTTTGCTGGTACAATAACGATGAAACAGCATACAAAAACATTTATGGGGCATTGTATAACTGGCATACGGTAAATACTGCCAGGCTTTGCCCTGCCGGCTGGCATGTTCCTGCTGATACTGAATGGAAAACCATGATAGCTTACCTGGGAGGAGCATATGCAGGAGATAAGCTGCAGGAAAAAGGCACAGCTCACTGGGAAAATCAGAATGAAGGCGCAACTAATGAAAGTGGTTTTACAGCGCTTCCGGGCGGACTGCGTGTCAATAACGGCGAATTTGCCGCACTCGGTCAGGCCAGTTACTGGTGGTGTTCCAACGAAGATATTCCCGAAGCCCGGTTTGTAGGTTACTACGACAGTGGTGTGGAGAGAGGGAGTAATAAAAAGCAATTTGGGCTTTCGGTACGTTGTATTATGAGATCCACAGAACCTGTAACACCGGATGAAACTGTGCATGCTGCGACCCCGAATGTTACAACACCAAAAGTTGAAAGTCCATCAGGCTCTCTTGATCAGAAACCGCAGGAAATGGTAACGATTGGCAACGAAGCCCTTCAATTTGAAGTCAGCATTCCGGAAAGCTGGTCGTTCAGTAAAATAGTGCAACCTGACCCTTACGAAGAAATGAAATCAGGATCGTACAGTTCTTCTATTTCTATCGGTAAAGGCGAGAAAGTGCCTGAAAACTGGAATGGTTTTAAGCTTATTTCTACCGATAACTTAAATAATCCTCAACCGTTTCTCATTATCTATGGACACAAATCAGGTGATCAGAAACCAGAGGAGTTTGCAACATTATTTAAAAGACCTCTTTCGCATTTAAGTGCTGAAGAGCTAAAGGCAGACTGGGATTTCGCTGTCGGGGATGCAAAAGGTTTCGATTGCACCTATGGCCTTGGTGCCAAAGTTCGTTACACAGCTCTCTACCGGAATGGAAAACGGGTTGTAATTATGTATTATTTCCCTTCGAGTGAGCCAACGGATTTTGATAAGTATGCACCAGAGGTTGATTCAGTAATCCGGTCGTTGCAGATCAAATAGCTTGATCACGATATTAAATAATTTATTTCAAACCTGAATATTTATAAACTAAAACAAAAGGAGAAACATTATGAAAAAGTTTTACTGTTTATCGGCTTATCTCATTATCAACCTCTTTTTGATAATTGAGGTAGACGCACAAAGTGGATGGGTCTGGCAAAACCCTTTGCCACAAGGTAATGGACTTTTGAATGTGCAATTTATTTCATCATCAGTTGGCTGGAGTGTTGGTGAGGTCGGTACTATTCTCAAAACTACCGACGGTGGAACAACCTGGGTTACACAATATAGCGGGACAATCAAAGTTTTGTATGGTGTCTCGTTTACCGATGCGAATAACGGGACGGTTGTTGGTGAGGACGGCACAATCCTAAGAACAATAGACGGTGGAGCCACCTGGTCTTCCCAATCAAGCGGAACAGTGTACGATTTAAATGATGTTTCATTCACTGATATAAATCATGGGACAGCGGTTGGTTACGGGGGCACAATACTCAGAACCAATGACGGCGGGATTAACTGGACTCCACAGCCAAGCGGAACACCTGACGCTTTTTGGGGAGTCTCATTTACCGATACAAATACCGGGACGGCGGTTAATTACGACGGCACAATACTTCGAACCACCGATGGGGGTGTAAACTGGATTCCGCAAACAAGCGGAACAACAAGAGAGTTGCACGATGTGTGCTTTACCGACACAAATAACGGGACGGCGGTTGGCTATTACGGTATGATCCTCAGAACCACAGATGGAGGAACAACCTGGACTCCACAAACAAGTGGTACAACAACTTTTCTATCAAGTGTCTCCTTTACTGATGCCAATAATGGGACTGCCATTGGAGCTACTTCATTTGGTGGGATTGTACTCAGAACCACAAACGGTGGAACAACCTGGTCTCCGCAATCAGGCGTAACATCACGCTATATTAATAGTGTCTCTTTTAGCGATATAAACAATGGGACTATTGTCGGCGATTACGGAGAAATCTTCAGAACTACTGACGGAGGAACAACCTGGACAACTCAAACAAGCGGAACAACAGTCTACTTATCAGGTGTCTCTTTTGTGGATGAAAATATCGGCACTGCTGTTGGTTTTCTTGGCACAATACTAAGAACCACAAATGGCGGAACAACCTGGACTCTTCAAACAAGCGGAACAACAATGAATTTTTGGGCTGTCTCCTTTTCTGATGCAGAAAACGGAACAGTTGTAGGCAATACCGGTTTCATTATCAGAACAACAGACGGTGGAACTACCTGGACCGAACAAACAAGTGGTGTAACAAGTGGATTGTATGGCGTTTCGTTTACCGATGCAAACAACGGGACGGCTGTTGGTTCTGGTGGTGTAATCATAACGACTACAAATGGCGGAATAAGTTGGATAACACAAACAAGCGGAACAACAAAAAATTTTAGGGGCGTTTCGTTTACCGATGCAAACAATGGGACGGCTGTTGGTGAAGATGGTACAATAGTCAGAACCACAGACGGTGGGATAAACTGGATTTCTCAATCGAGCGGATTAGGTGTAAACGAAACCCTGTATAGCGTTTCCTTTACTGATGCAAATAACGGAACGGCCGTCGGTGTCT
Organism: uncultured Bacteroidales bacterium; assembly: GCA_963802185.1. Classification (GTDB taxonomy): domain Bacteria; phylum Bacteroidota; class Bacteroidia; order Bacteroidales; family UBA4417; genus UBA4417. The sequence continues at coordinate 574,646 of CAWDHU010000022.1, read as the reverse complement.
CTGGTGCAATTGTTAGAACTACAAACGGCGGAACAACCTGGACTGCACAATATGTTCAAAATGGTTTTTTACTTGGGGTCTCATTTACCGATGCAAATAACGGAACGGCCGTTGGTCAGGATGGCAACATTTTCAGAACGACAGATGGCGGAACAACCTGGACTGGACATCAAGTAGTTGAACGAAACAATTACCTGGAAAGTGTTTCCTTTACCGATGCAAACCATGGGACTGCCGTTGGTCAAGGAGGCACAATCCTGCGATTCGCAAACAACGTCACAACTGGTGTAGAAGAATCACCTACTAAAATAACCCCTCTGGTTTTGCTTTCGCAAAATTCTCCAAACCCGTTTAATCCTTTAACCAGCATTCAGTATGAATTAGAAAGTCGCCAATTTGTACAGTTAAAAGTATATGATATGCTTGGTAAAGAAGTCGCAATATTGGTTAATGAAGAAAATATTGCTGGAATTCATAAAATTAATTTTGATGCAGGCTCCTTAAAAAGCGGAACCTACTTTTACAGACTTCAGACAGGAAAATTTGCTGAAACTAAAAAGATGATTCTTTTGAAATAGTACTTTATAATGTACTGTTATCATGATTTACACTGAGCCTTGACTGCCTGGATCTTACCCTAAAATGCAGGAAGTCAAGGCTTTTATATTGAATACAGGTTTTTTTTGAAAAATAATCACAGTTGCTTTCAAGCCCCAATCCAGGGAATTCTTAAATTCAGTAAATCCTGCTTCAGACCATATTCCATTTCTCTTACCTTTGCACCTTCATTTTTAAATATATTAAATGCAGACAGCCGAACGTAGCTCCGGGTACGATCCTTCCGAACAGGTAATTTATAACCGATGCCTTTATGCATACAAGGCAGCTTCCGAAATAGCAAAAGGAGATATTATTGAACTTGGTAGCGGCGAAGGTTATGGTATTAAAATGCTTGCTCCACTTGCACAACATTATCTTGCTGTTGATAAATTTGATACCGATATTTCGGAACATGCCAATGTGGAGTTTCGTAAACAATTATTGCCTTCTTTGGACGGTATCGCTGATAATACATTTGATTTTGCTATAACTTTCCAGGTGATTGAGCATATTCAGGACGATAAAACATTTATCAGTGAAATACATCGGGTACTTAAACCGGGAGGCATTTTGATGCTTACCACTCCTAACCGTCCGATGTCGCTAACCCGCAATCCATGGCATATTCGCGAATATTCCGCTGATGAACTGGCCTCGGTTGTAGGTAAAAGTTTTGGAAAGGTGGAAGTGAAAGGCGTATTTGGAAGTCCGGTTGTAATGGAATACCACGAAAGGAATAAAGCTTCGGTGCAACACATTACCAGGTTTGATATTCTAAAACTGCAGTACAGGCTTCCGCGCCAGCTATTGCAGATACCCTATGATATAATGAACAGGCTAAACCGCCGCAGACTGCTGGAGGGCAACACGGAAATTGTGAATAAAGTTTCACTTTCTGATTTCTTCCTGAAAGATACTACTGATTACTGTTTCGATTTGTTTATTGTGGCTACTAAATAGAAAATAGTGAAATAGAAAATAGGGAAATGGGAACATGGCAGCTTCTGTAAGACCTGTCAGTGTTTGGGCAGAAAAAGTCAAAAGTGTTATAGCTTGATTTTTTCAATACATTTCAACTTTTGCATTGCAATATATCGAATCTTGCCTATATTTGGCGCACCTGAAATTATTTTTTAACTAACCAATAATCCATGTTTATGAAGAGAATTATCGCACTGCTTGCCTTAGTATTGGCGGCTTTTCCTGTGTTTGCCAGTGAGGCCGACCTTAAAATCCCAAGTCTCTCGCTTGATCAGAACAACTTACTGTTGTTCGGGTTTGTGATTTGTATCCTGGGATTACTCTTTGGATTTTACCAGTTTACCACGGTGAAAAAACTAAAAGCACACAAAAGTATGCTTGATGTTGCCCACATTATCTTCGAAACGTGCAAGACTTACCTGATTCAGCAAGGGAAATTCCTTTTTATCCTGTTTGCATTTATTGCAGCTTGTATTGCTTTCTATTTTGGTTACCTGCAAGAAATGGGCGTAGGCGGAGTATTGCTGATCCTGTCGTGGACAGTGGTTGGTATTCTTGGTTCCTATGGTGTAGCATGGTTTGGTATTCGCATGAATACACTTGCTAACAGCCGTATGGCATTTGCTTCGCTGGAGCGTAAACCGTTAAAACTGCTGAATATCCCTCTTGATGCCGGTATGAGTATCGGAGTTTTACTGGTTAGCGTTGAGCTTATTATGATGCTTATTATCCTGTTGTTTATCCCCCGCGAATTTGCAGGCGCCAGTTTTATCGGTTTTGCAATTGGTGAATCACTAGGCGCATCAGCACTTCGTATTGCAGGTGGTATTTTTACCAAGATCGCTGATATTGGCAGTGACCTGATGAAAGTGGTTTTCAAGATTAAAGAAGACGACCCACGTAATCCGGGTGTAATTGCCGATTGTACCGGTGATAATGCAGGCGACAGCGTTGGCCCAACCGCCGATGGTTTCGAAACTTACGGTGTTACCGGTGTTGCACTCATCAGCTTTATTGTGTTGGCTGTTATGCAGGTTGCTGATCAAACACTTTTACTTACCTGGATTTTCCTTATGCGTATCCTGATGGTTGTTACTTCCATTGGAGCATTTTATATCAATAAGATTTATACAAATGCAAAATACCGTGATGCAATAGACCTGGATTTTGAGAAACCACTCACTACGCTGGTTTGGATTACTTCCATACTTTCTATCATTGTAACTTTTGCAGTTAGTTACATTATACTTGGCGAGCTACCAAATAACCTTTGGCTTACCTTGTCGATCATTATCAGTTGCGGAACGCTTGGTGCAGCTCTGATTCCTGAATTCACCAAGATCTTTACCAGTCCCAAATCAGATCACGTAAACGAAATTGTAACTGCGTCGCGTGAAGGTGGACCATCACTTAATATTCTGTCAGGGCTTGTTGCCGGTAACTTCAGCGCTTTCTGGCAGGGAATGGTCTTCCTGGTTCTCATGTTTATAGCATATTTTGCTTCTACTTATGGGCTTGACACAATGATGATCTATCCTTCTATTTTCGCTTTTGGCCTCGTAGCCTTTGGTTTCCTTGGAATGGGTCCTGTAACTATTGCGGTTGACAGTTATGGTCCGGTTACTGACAATGCACAGAGTATATACGAACTTTCATTGATCGAGGAAAACCCGAATGCGGCTATTGAAATTGAAAAAGAATTCGGATTCAAACCCGATTTCGAAAATGCCAAACATTTCCTCGAAGCCAACGACGGAGCAGGAAATACATTTAAAGCTACAGCAAAACCAGTACTTATTGGCACTGCCGTAGTTGGAGCTACCACCATGATCTTTTCGCTTATACTGCTGATCCGGAATAAATTTAATATCGAACCAGAAGCTATCCTCAATGTACTGAATCCATACACTATTCTTGGTTTCCTTGCTGGCGGATCGGTTGTTTACTGGTTTACAGGTGCATCAATACAGGCTGTTACAACCGGCGCATACCGTGCTGTTGAATATATCAAGAAGAACATTCACCTTGATGAAGGTGCCGACAGCAGTGCTTCTATCGAAACATCCAAGGAAGTTGTGAAGATTTGTACACAATATGCCCAAACGGGTATGTTCAATATTTTTATCGCTATTTTCTCCTTTGCACTGGCTTTCGCTTTCTTTGCAGGTTATCGTGATATGGCAGCAACAACACCGACTCACATGTATGCAGCTGCTTCGTTTTTTGTAAGTTACCTGATTTCTATAGCTGTTTTCGGTCTTTTTCAGGCTCTGTTTATGGCTAATGCCGGCGGTGCGTGGGATAATGCCAAAAAAGTAGTTGAAGTTGACCTTCGCGAAAAAGGAACTCCTTTGCATGAAGCCTCTATCGTAGGCGATACTGTTGGCGATCCGTTCAAGGATACATCTTCGGTTGCACTGAATCCAATCATTAAATTTACCACTCTGTTCGGTCTGTTGGCTATGGAAATTGCTATTTCCGACAGCTTCTATTCAGTGGCACCCTATGTTGGTGGTGTTTTCTTTTTGATTGCTCTTTATTTTGTTTACCGCTCCTTCTACAAAATGCGTATTATAAAATAAAATCAACTAACCAGATTTTGAAGCCCCGTTAGACTATGACAGTAACGGGGCTTTTTTTATCTGTTTTCCATGAATGAAAACTAAATAATAAGTTTTATAATTACCGGATTCGGAGTATTTTTGCCGACTGAATAAAAAGAGATCATCAACAAAACAAGTATAGAAATAGGATATGGGAAGAGCATTTGAATTTCGCAAAGCACGCAAAATGAAGCGGTGGGGCAATATGGCAAGGGTTTTTACCCGCCTGGGTAAGGATATTGAGATGGCTGTGAAATCCGGGGGACCCGATCCTTCCAGTAACTCAAGGTTACGCTTGCTTATTCAGACAGCGAAAAGCGAAAACATGCCCAAGGACAACATCGACCGTGCAATAAAACGGGCTGTTTCAAAAGATTCGTCAGATTATAAAGAAGTGGTTTACGAAGGATATGCGCCGCATGGCGTGGCAGTGGTTGTTGAAACAGCTACAGATAATCCTACCCGTACAGTGGCTAATGTCCGTATGTATTTTAATAAATATGGAGGCAGCCTTGGTACAACCGGAATGTCTGATTTCCTGTTTGATAGGAAATGTACTTTCAAAGTAGAAATGAAAGAAGGTATTGATATTGAAGAACTGGAGCTTGAGTTGATTGATTTCGGACTGGATGAAATTTTCGTGGATGAAGGTGAAATTGTGCTTTATGCCGATTTTCATAACTTCGGATCCATTCAGAAATACCTGGAAGACAATAAATTTGATATTAAAACCTTTGCTTTTGAACGCATACCGAACGACTCAAAAGTTCTAAATGAGGAACAACAGGCTGACGTAGAGAAACTGCTTGAAAAAATGGAAGAGGATGATGATGTTATCAATGTGTTTCACAATATGAAGTAAAAATTTTACTTAACAAAAAGAGCCTTTGAAATCTTCAAAGGCTCCTTTTGTTTCGGGATATAAGTTGTTTTAATTCAATGGTTACATTATCGAAAAATACAATCCCGGTTGTATAATTCAAATTTAACTCAAGCCGTTAAGCTTGATTTACTTCTTAAAAAGCGATGCAAAAAATACTTTCATATCATTCCAGGAAGCTTTATCAGCAGCTTCATTATATTCGATAGGCATATTGAATTTCTTGCCTGTTTCGGTAGATGCAGGATTAGTAAAAGCATGAGTTGCATTGGCATAAGACTTGAAAGTGTAATCGGCTCCTATAGAATCCAGGCCATGTTTGAAATCCGTTATACTTTGTTCCGAAACAAATTTATCGGCGGCACCGTTGCAAACCAGTATTTTTGCCTTGAGCAGTTGTTTGTTGGCAGGAGCGCCTGTCAGCCCGCCATGAAAACTTACCACTCCTTTAAGGTCGGCGCCTAGTTTGGCAGCATTTAAAACACAACTTCCGCCAAAACAATAACCAATAGCAGCCATATTATTTACATCGGCCACAGGGAATGTCTTCAACTTATTGTAGGCTGCATCTATTCTTGATTTTGCCAGATTAGGATCGCTGTAGAAGGGCTTTGTATATTCCTGGGCTTCCTGTGGATTAGCAGCGATTTTACCATCGCCAAACATATCTGCAGCCATGGCAATGTAACCCAGGTCAGCCAGTTGCCTTACCCTGAACTTAGCATAATCATTAAGGCCCCACCATTCAGGGATAACCAGGATTGCCGGACGTTTACCGCTTATGTTTTCGTCATAGGCAACAAATCCTTTGAAATTGATGCCATCAGCAGTATATGTAACTACTTCTTCTTTCAGCTTAGGTAAATCATGGTTAGGTTCCATAAACGACAATGTTGGTACTGCCAATACAGCAAATAGGATCGACCACACTCTTAAAGTTTTCATTTAACAAAGTTTTAAAACACGTTGATTTTAAAATTCAGAAATTATGAAAACAAAACACTTTTGCCTCGTTAAAGTTCAAACTAAATATAATGTTACTGAAATACCTGTTATTTTTTTCTTTAAAAATCGCACTTAAAAATTAAAATACAAATAGTTGTGAACCGATGAAGAGATTTGAAGGTTCATTTACTTGTAGAGCTAGGCACGCGATCTCCTCACTCTGTTTTTAATAATAAGCCATAACATAATTAATGAAAACAATACTACTACGATATTTGTCCCTATAATCGAAATGCTATGAATCAGAATGCCATATATCAGCCATAATGATGCACTCACTGCTGCAATCAGGAACATGTTGAATGAAACATCCTTAGTGGATTTTGATTTCCAGGTTTTGATTACCTGTGGTAGAAAAGTGGTACACGACAGTGCACCTGCTATTATTCCAACAACTTCGCTGTTCATGTTTTCTTTGTTTTATAAGTGTCTGCACAACCGAAGGGTGTCCTACACTGATCAGTAACCAAAAATTGTTTTCAATGCAACTTCTATATCCTTCAAGTCAGGATTTATATCAAATACTTTTGCAGGAGTAAGGTAATGCAAGGTTTTACCGCTTTTAAAGCGTTCCTCACCTCCTCCGGTGATATTCAGCATCACAATTGATTCGGGTTCAATTTTACCATCACTTACTGCATTTATCAGGGATGCAACTGCAATAGATGCAGCCGGATGTATATCATTACCTTCGAGTTTTAAGAATAGTTCAGATGCCAGTTTTGCTTCTTCATTGGTAGCAGATAACACTTCGCCTTTCGATTCAGTAAGGGCATCAAACAATCCGCCTACAGGAGGGTAGGGGGGCTTCCGGTTTGAAAGAACTTTGGCGTCAATTATTTCTACTTCCTTTCGGGCAGTATCATGGTCAAAGGCGAGCATATCGCGCGATTTTGCATTCCAGGCATTCATAATAGGTACAAAAGGATGGTTTTGTGATACCATCAGTTTCATAATTTTATTTCCAAACCGGCCATCAGCAATGAGGCGCAGGTTAGCTTCCCAGGCTGCAATGGCGCCGGTTCCGCTTCCGATTGCCTGGAAATAATAATCAGGGATTGCCCCGATCTGGGTAGTGGCTGACAGCATAGTAGTACCCATGCCATCGCGGCGGGCAACATTTTTAGCACCACCTTCGGCGATAAAGCCTTCGCATTCGCATGCCAGGATCGAAAGATGTATTGCATCAAAATAATCACATCCACTTCGCGAAGCAATCAACTTAACACAGTCGTTCAGTGGTTTTTCGAACCATAGAGCATCCAGGTTATCTTCGGGAACGCATAAAAGCAATGGGATATTATTGTCCGAACAAACTTTGGCAAAAGCCCTTGCTGTATTTCCTGCTGAAGCTACTACAAGAACATCTGGTTGAGCCGGATCCATCCTGCCACAAACCGAATAAGCTTCTGTTTCTTTAAAAGAACAGGTTGTCATTAAAGCACCTTTTTCAGGCCAATAGCCACTAAAAGTGATATACAGATTTTTTAGTCCCAGGTGTGCGGCAAGTCCAGAACTTTTATAGGTAATAGGTGCCGAAGATCCGTGCAGCATTCTGCTTACCGGCAGCCAGTCGGCAAAACGATAAATACCATAGGACAATTCCTTCGGATTCATCTGTTTGTGTTTGTAAATAGCCCTGATTAATCCTGGTTTTTCCTGGCCAGGTGCATCAAGCAGCCAGCCTGTATCTTTAAAAAGTTTACCTGTAACTAATGATTGCAACGTGTATTCGGTAGCTTCGAATTCCATAAATAATAATCTAGTGCCTGTTTTAAAAGATGCAAAGATAAAAAAAAGGATGCCAGCAGGAAGATGAATTTTTCGGGCAGCAAACAATTGATTTTGTAATGAGGTGTCTCGATTTTATCTGTATAATCAGTTAATGAGTTTATTGTAAAAGCTTTATTAATCAATGTATTTTGGAAAAAAAAATGCGGAGAAAATATTCTGAGCTGATTTTGTTATGCTTGTTTTCAAATTGTCAGATGAAATTAGCCTTCAAATTTGTTTACAAAAGAAATTGCTACTCCATTTCCTGGCTCTCTTCCCGATATTAGGGCAATTTTAAAAAACTGAATCATAATAGTGATGGTCATCTGGCATACTCTTTGAATAATATTTTAACTGATTCAAAGATATTTTATGTAACTTTGACCATGAAATCATTTATAAGAAAACTATCATGAAAAACACATTTTTACCATTTATATTCCTTTTAATAAGCCTTATAAGCTTACCAGCATTCTCTCAAACTACGAGTGATACTACTTCATTAGGTTTGCCTGGAGATAACCTGGATCTTTATGCTGTATTAGATCTTTTCCAGAAGTCAAAGACGATTGAAGATTTTGAAAAATCACTAAATAGTGAGAAGACAGGGATGAACAACCTGGATTTAAACCTGGATAAAAAAGTTGATTTTATAAAGGTTGTTACAAAGCAAAAGGACAAAGATTTTACTTTTATACTCCAGGTTGATGTTACTGAAAAAGAAACACAGGACGTTGCAGTCATCTTAGTATCGAAAGATAAAAATGACAAAGTTACTATGCAAATTGTTGGAGATATTGATCTGTATGGTAAGGATTATGTTATAGAACCTAAGCCTGAAGCTCCTGCCGTTACAGCTAACCCCGGGTATACTGGCAATGATCCTGTTACTGTGAATGTTGCGGCACCGACTACCACCGTTGTAGTGGTTGAATCAGCACCCATCGTACAGTATGTGTATTCACCTGTGTACGTGCCCTATTATCCTCCGTATACTTACGCATATCCTCCCCCATATTTCACTGCATTTGCAGTAGTGGCAGTCGGTGTTTATCGTCATAACAATTATTATTATCATGGTGGTTACCATGGCGGTTATCATGGCGGCGGATATGGTAATACAGTTGTGGTTCATAATACAAATAATTATAATAATTACAATAATTCGAGGAATAGTTCCAATACTGTGAACCATAATAATGCTAACGGTAATTATAACGGAAACAGAGCATCAAATACCGGGGCAAACGGAGCTTCTGCTTCAAACCGTCCGACAACATCAAATAATGCATCAAAAGGGAGTTCCACTTCAACACGCCCTACAACATCAAATAATGCATCTAAAGGGACTTCCGCTTCAACCCGACCATCCACTTCACCATCAACCAGTCAATCGAAAGGATCTTCTGCTTCGACCCGGCCGTCAACATCACCTTCAACCAGTCAGTCAAGAGGATCTTCACCTAAACCATCATCATCAAATTATTCTTCAGCGCCAAAATCCAGTTCAGCGGGAGCATCCCGTTCCAATAGTGGATACAGCGGAGGAGGAGCCTCCCGTTCCAGCGGTGCCAGTAGAGGCGGTGGTGGCGGAGGCGGAGGCAGAAGGCGATAGTACTCTGCTTTTTATAAATAAGTTATTGGGCTGCCCCTGAAATAGGTTGACAGTTTTACAAACAAAAAAGGCTACCTGAAAATAATCCCAGGTAGCTTTTTTGTTGATAGAATATTTGATTTTTTATTCGATTGGCATATCAGATGCACTCATATCCCTGACGCTTACATATTTCCCATCTCTTTTTTCAAACAAAACCATGTAATTCCCGGTATTTATAGCCTTATTGGTAGAGTCAACCACTTTATAAGAACCAATTTCAACCACCTGATTCCCATCAATGGAAGGAAAAACTTCGTTCGTTACAAATGAAATTTTATTTGATTTGGTTTTTGAATTTATATCTGCCATTAAATATTCTACAATTGCATCTCTGCCTACCAAAGGCTCTTTGTTTTGAGCAAAGGAAACAGCATCATCTGCATAATAACCAATTTCCTTCTTTTCACCGGCATTATAAGTTTCGGCAAATTGATCTTCCTTGGCTTGAATTTCTTTTTTTATTTGTTCTTTGTCAACTCCTGCTGATGGGGATTCCGATTTTTGCGGATTACAGGAGGAAAGCAAAGATATTAGAAATGATAATAATACTCCGGATAGAATTTTGTTTTTCATAATCATATGGTTTTAAATTTATTTACGTGAGATTTTATCACAAGGATAAAATTAATCTAATTGTGGCTATTACCCGGTAAAAATACAAAAAAAACAATACCATATCTGCATGAAAATCTATATGAATTTTGTTTGTTTTCCTGTGATTTATAATACCCCATTTCACGAAATATGAATGTAAACTGATCAATTAAGTTTTCCCTGAGTCATTAATTAATTTAATGTTCAGAATTAAGCTGACGCATTGAATGTACAAGTTTGTTTTCTAACATGCCCACTAAAAGTATCAATATAAAAATCATTTATATTTGCATGGAATCCTATTAAATAAGAAGTTAATGGAAAAGATTAAAAACAGGCTTGGTGATTATAACTTTGAAAAAATAGTTGACCTGATTATCCGGTTGTTTGTACTTTATTTACTGATAGCCTGGTGCATCGATATATTAAGACCGTTTGTAACTATTCTAATCTGGGGAACTGTGATTGCCATTGCCATTCATCCCATGTACATTTATCTGGTAAAATTAGTACGTGGCCGGAAAATAATGGCTTCAATTCTAATTACACTCTTTATGCTAAGTATTTTGGTTATACCAAGTTGGCTGATTGGGGAGTCTCTTTATAAAGGCATTGAACATATTCGTGTATTACACAGTCAGGGGCAGCCATTAATTCCTCCACCTGGCGAAATTGTAAAAAACTGGCCTTCTATTTTTCATCCTGTTGTAGATCTGTGGCAACTGGCCTCCGAAAATCTGCAAGCTGCTGCAATGCAATATAAAGATGAAGTGGGTGTCGCAGGTACCTGGATATTTAAATCACTTGCCTCAATCGGGCAAGGTGTTGTTCAATTCGTTGCATCTATATTTATTGCTGGTGTATTCCTGGTTTACTCTGAGCCTATTAGTAAAGCAATGCTGAAAATATTTATAAAATTGTCAGGAAAGAATGGAGAAAACCTGGCCAATCTTTCGGTAGGAACTATTCGAAGCGTATTCAAAGGCGTTTTGGGCGTAGCATTTATACAAGCTGCATTAGCCAGTATCGGGTTTTTTATTGCCGGCGTTCCATATGCAGGTTTGTGGTCAGTTGTGAGTTTGTTTTTAGCAATCATACAGATAGGTGTTGGGCCGGTTGCTATACCGATTGCAGTTTACATGTTTTTTGTAACTGATACTTTAACAGCAACTTTGCTGGCGATTTGGATGGTCCCTGTAACTCTTTCGGATAATATTTTAAGGCCGATCCTGATGGGAATGGGTGCTCCGGTTCCTATGCTGGTGATTTTTATGGGAGCAATCGGAGGATTTATTACTTCAGGATTTATAGGTTTGTTCCTTGGCGCTATAGTTCTTTCAATCGGATACAAGCTTTTTATAGTTTGGCTTGAAAGTGAAGGTGGAAGTGAAATTGATGTTTAATACAGTCATTTATTTCTTGTTAATTGTGTTCTTAACCATTTCATCGTATTAATTCCATTTCTGTAGGAATACGGATACAAAATTAAATTAGCCTGGATTTAACTCCATAACTGATGCTGCCTGATCCCATCACAGAGGTTATCGGCTTATTCTATTGTTCTCAGTTTTGCTGAAAGAGGTAGGACTGATTTTGAAACCAACCAATACCCTATTCATAAATACGACTGAATGGATAAAAAAATAACCAGCTATCTCAGAAAGATTGCTGGTTACTTTGATTGGTTGGGTGATCTATTTCTGTATAAATCCTTTTTTCTGCAACTCGTATTTAATAGTATAAATGATCTGATCCATAGTTTTTTCGAAGCTTGTTGGATTCAACGACGAAGTAGTTCCGGACCAAAGCAGTTTGCTATCCCTGATGGAATATAGGTTCGTTTCAACCATAAAGGTCTTATCTTCTGTGTAATAGCCAGGTGAGTAGCTGCCATAACCGTAATATCCGCGATACCCGCGGTAACCTCCGTATGTTGTACCCTGAACATAAGAAGTTGACTTTTCTACATCTTTCAAACGCATAACAATAACTCCATCAAAACCATCTTTCAGCAACTTCTCATCCACAACTGCTTTATTGGTATCAGAAGGTGATAAGTATGTATAGGATTGAACTCCAACGCCTTGTTTTAACTCTTTGGCAATTTTATCTTCAGCTGTCCGCTGCGATGCTGCATCTTTAAGCGGAGCTACAATCAGTACTTTTTTAAAGGGCTCTGATGTTGCTGCATTAAATGATGGATCAGCCCAGCTTTTCTCAAGCTTGGTGGATGGACTGCAGGCAAACATTATTCCGATAAGGCATAATGGTAAAAACGTTCTAATTTTCATTGTTTTAAGTTTTAAATGTTCCAATAAATTGATTAGGATTTTCTGTAGAGAAAAAATATAGTTCACGTATCTCATTTCAATTTAATAGCTAAACCTCCACCTAATCCCCATTGGTACATAGTGGAATATGTGCTTACGCCAGCTCCAGCTCCTCCGGTGCCGAAATACAATCCACCACCGGCAGACTGTACTGCTGATAATAAATCGGCCTGCAGCTTTAACGCAATTTTTTCATTTAACCAGATATTAGCTCCTATTTTAATGTCCCAGGCAAATTTCGTTGTATTATTCTCAGAGTTATTGTTAGGATTAGTAATGTAAATTATTGCCATTCCCAAATCAGCACCTGCATAAGGTTCCACCTTACCGCCTGTTTTGAAATAATTGTTACCTCCAATCAATATATAATTAAGACCAACATCAAAGGTAGCATGCTCTAAAGTATTCTTGTAATACTCCATTGGAGCTGTTGTGCTACGGTGAAGATACTTGATTTCAATTCCCTTGGTTGGAGTTGCTAAATACTCGAGCCCGGCGCCCCATGAATAACCGCCTTTGATTGTACCGTTATAATAGTTGTAAGGATCGTAATAAGAATCGACTTTGTCGTCGAAAACGTAAGATGAATATCCATTTAAGCGGATGCTCTGGGCTGCGGCCATGCTTGCGATGCCGGCAAAAAGAATTATGCTCAGAATGATTTTTTTCATAGTCATTGTTTTATTTGTTTTTTAAGTGAAATAGGAATAAAAATGAAGTTCTCGATTGTTTACTGTTAAATCCGGAATGATCTATTACCAACAATTTACCTGACGAAATGTTTCTTTACATCCTGATGATTAAAAAATATCGCAGTAAAATAACATGCTCTGTGATTTATTGCTTCTACCTGTTGACGGCGGTAAATTGAGCATTCTTGAAAAGGTTTGCGGTTAAGGAGAGGTACCAGATTTTAGAATTAAGCCCGGCATAGGGCTTTACGCTATTTGCAGTAAAGTCCTGGTTATGGAATTCAGTAAAGTAATATTTAAATTTCAGGTTTACGCCGTATCGCAACTGTATTCCAACCAACCAGCTCTGTTGTACCTTTTGGGCTCTGTCGCCAAACCAATATACATCAGTGCTGGCTTTTTCGCCTGCTGTATTAAAGGTTTTTTCTTTGTAAACAAATGGGAATTCAACTTCGTATCCGCCATATATGAACAGCCCGTTGAGGTCGCCAAGTTTTAATCCAACCGGGATTCCAAGGTTATATGTGCGAAATTTCTTTTTGATAGGTTCAGTAACACCGTCAGGAAGAACAGTGCTGTATTCATCATAAATATAGCCAACATTACGAATGGCTAATCCGGTAAAAAGGCCGATTTTATTATTCAAATCAACATTCAACATGCTCTGGGGATTAATAACAGGAGCAAAGCGTAATGTTGGTGTTGCTTCCGGATTATTTGCATCGGAGATGTTTGCTTCTGAAAAGATAATTTCAAAACCGGAAGTAACATATGATTTCGACTGGCTAAAGCCTGTAACTGCAATAAGAGTGCAGAAAATAATTAGGGAATAGATTTTTTTCATGTGGATTTAGTTTTGAGTAGAACAATATACTATACGCAAAAAAAATAGATGTGTTTTTTTTATTAAAGGTTTGTTATTTGAAATGTGTTGATTGAACATAGTATTGTTATTCTGAGACTTCTAGCTTTATAACTTCGATTGGCTGCTAAGTTGCATTAATCTATTTCAATTTGCATGTAAAATTTAGCATGCTAAATTAAGACATTAACAAGAATTTTTACCTAACATATAAAAATTATTAATTTGTTTGCAGTATCCTATGCAATAGTTGGGCTTTTCCATTTCCCGTATAAATATTTTATATGTCGTCCTTCTGGAAATATAAAACCTGACGGATTTTGATATCTGTCAGGTTTGGTAAAGCTTTCAGAATCCATGTTACTTTTTCTCTTCTTTATTTTCAGCCGGTGCATTCTGTATTTTGATTTTATCCTTTTTGGTAATACCGGCAAGAATTTCAACATTTACACCATCGCTGAGTCCTGTTTTAATGGTCTTTTTCTTAAACGTCTGTGGAGCAGTTTCTACCTCTACCGTTGCAGAATCTCCTTCATATTTAACCAGGCTTTCCTGGACCGTCAGTACACTATCGCGGCGTTCGAGCACTATGTCGGCATTGGCACTATAGCCAGCACGAATAAAATGTTTATCCTTTAATTTAACCGCAGCACGGATTTCGAACTGAATAGCGCCGTTTTCTTCAACACCTTTAGGCGAAATATGCTCAAGTTTAGCCGTAAATTTCACAGTATCAATAGCTCCGACTGTCAGGATAAGTTCCATCCCCTCATGAAGTTTTCCGACCTCTGATTCATCAACCTTTCCTTTAAATATCATTTCACCCATATTTGCTACAGTAGCAATCGTAGTGCCGTCGTTAAAAGTGTTGCTTTCAATTACTGAATTGCCAACTTCTACCGGAACAGTCAGTACCATTCCTTCAATTGTTGATCGGATTATGGTGTTACTCACAGCTCCCGCAGTCTTGCTGATGCCATCACGGATTAACTCGAGGTTGTTTTCAGCAGCAGCTACATCTTCATGCGCTGTTTTGAGTGCAACTTCATAGTTCTGCATTTCTGCCAGGGCAATTACTTTCCCGTCGTAGAGTGGTTTCTGACGGTTATAGTTCTGCTGGGCGTTGTCGAGGTTGATCTTTGCCCGGTTTAACCTTGATTCTGCTTCATTAAGGCTAACCATATTCGGAATAATACGCACTTTGGCAATCATATCACCCTTCCTGACTTTTTGCCCGGCTTCAACATACAGTTCCGAAATGATGCCTGAAACCTGTGGTTTTATTTCAATTTCTTTGCGTGGGACTACTTTCCCGGTTGCCACGGTTTTCTTCACAATACTGTTAATCTGGGCAGTAGTTGTATCATAAATCACTGGTTTTGCCTGTGATTTCTTATACAAATAGGCAATGGTGCCCACAAATACTACCAGGATAACGATGCCAATTACTATTTTTAAAGCCTTTTTCATTCTGTGTTGATCTTTATGGTTTTACAAAATTGTTTATTCGTATCTGAGTGCATCTATCGGTTTGATGCTTACTGCTTTTCGGGCAGGTATTAAGCCGGCCACGGCACCTGAAATTACAAGTATAATCAGGGCTGTTACAGCCATATTAAAATCAATATTCGGGTTTTTAAACATATTGGACTCAGTTCCGCTGGAAGAGAGAACATAATTTACCGCTTCAAGAATTCCGACCCCTATAACTAATCCAACATACCCGGCGAACGTTGTGAGAACAACCGATTCAGTAATTATCTGTGAAATAATGTTCCAGGGTTTAGCCCCAATCGCCCTTTGAATACCGATTTCCTTGGTACGTTCCTTCACAATTACCAGCATAATATTACTAATGCCAATTACACCGGCCATCAGGGTACCAATGCCCACAATCCATATCAACCCGTTAATTCCCTGGAAGAGTCCCATCATTTGATTGTATTCTTTTTCCATGTTGAATGAACCAATAGCCTGTGGGTCGTCGGGCGAAACGGAATGACGGCGTTTGAGTAATGCAGCGGCTTTCTCCTGGACTTCGGAAGCCGGGATTCCCTTTTTCGAAGTAAAGGCAAACCATCCAATAACATCGCCCCAGTTGTAAACGCGCTGAAAGGTAGTTAAAGGAATAAAAATGCTTTGTTCTTTATCACCACCAAAATTGACCCCGGTATTTTTAGGTTTGAAGACTCCGACTACCTGGAAATAAATTCCCTGGATCTGTATGTATTGCCCTATTGCCTCTTCACCTGGGGTAAACAATACTTCGTAAACCTTATTGCCTATTACTGCTACTTTGCGTTTTTCATTTATATCGGCATAGTTCACGAACCTGCCATCTGTCATTACTACCGGGTCAATTAAATTCCATTCAGGGTAGTCGCCCATTACGGAGAAAGCCCCTGATTTTGTTCCACGTACCACGTTGTTTCCTGACTCAGAGCCACCTCCTTCAGTTCGGGGAGCCAGGTAGTCTATTTCCGGAATCTCACGTCGAAGCGCATCAATATCGTCATTTTTGAAATTGTATCGTCGAGCCCTGGGAAGTCCTTTGTAAGGAATGGTTGTTGGGCGGGTCCACATAAAAACACTGTTGGTGGCAAAATCGCCAAAATCACTGGTTACGCCATTGCGAAGACCGTTACCGGAACCAAGCATAATTACGAGCATGAACACCCCCCAGAACACACCAAAGGCAGTGAAGAAAGTACGAAGCTTGTTCTTCTTCAATGCACTATAGATTTCTTGCCAGCGGTCAAGGTCAAACATGGGAAAAGGTTAAAGGTTTAATGGTTAAAGGTTAAAGGTTAAAGGTTAAAGGTTAATGGTTTTATGGTGAATGGTCCAATGTTCAAAATTCAAAAGTTCAAGGTTCAATGTTTTAAAAGTTCAATATATTTCTTCATTTCTCCCAACTGCTCTTTCTCCCCATCACCCTTTTGCCCCTTCGCCCCCTCACTCACTACTCATCCCTCAGCGCTTCAATCGGTTTAATAGCAGCTGCTTTCCGGGCGGGAATAAATCCGGCCAGGGCACCACTGAAAACGAGCAGAAGCAAGGCATAAAGTGCAACTCTCAGATCGACCGAAGGCTGTGAGAAAAACTGCGATTCAATTTTACTTCCTACAGTTTCGAGAACAAAAACTCCTAAAACCAGTCCAAAGTATCCGGCAAAAGAAGTAATAAGTATTGCTTCCTGAAGTATTAAGCTGACTATACTCCATGGCGTTGCCCCCATCGATTTACGGATTCCGATTTCCTTGGTTCGGTCTTTAACAACAATCATCATAATGTTGCTAACACCAACAATACCGGCAATAATAGTCCCAAAACCAATTATCCAGATAAACAACCGGATGCTGGAAAATAAGCGTTGGAATTTCTGAAATTCTTCAAGGCTGTTCCATGTAAAGATGGCACGTGGGTCAGCAGGGTCGAACTTATGCAATACGGCCAGTTTGGATTTTACACTCTGTTCGATTTGTTTGCTTTCCTCAACAGAAGCATTTCCCACCGTTAATGCAATGGTATTGATTCTGTTGTCGCCCGAAAATACACGCTGTGCTGTGCTGATTGGCAGGTAAATAAGACGCATATTATCGTCGCCACGGTTGTCATCATCAGTAAAGGTCCCGACCACTTTAAACGGAACACCATTCACACTGATATATTTACCCATCGGGTCCTCTCCTTTGAAAAGGGCCTCTTCAACCATGGTGCTGATGGTAGTTACTTTTCTGAACTCATCGATGTCGGGCTGATTAATATACCTGCCTTTGATAATTTTTACCTTTTCGATTTCGCCATAATCAGGGTAAACATTCCTTACATTGAAACTGCCAGACTGTTTTTTGTACGACAAAGTGTTTGTTCCCCATATATTGTATCGTGATGAACTCTTATCAATGCCTTTAACTTCTCTTTTCACTGTATTATAATCTTCATTCACCAGTTGAATGTTCCTTCCTGGCTTCATGCCTTTGTATGGCAGACTGGTTTGTCCGCTCCATACCCATATAGTATTGGTTGCCGAAGATTCAAATTCTTTCTCGACTCCTTTTTGCAAACCATTCCCTGAACCAAGTAAGATCATCAGCATAAAAATTCCCCATGCCACGCTGAAACCTGTCAGGAAGGTCCTGAGCTTGTTTTTCTTTATGGTACTGAAAATTTCCTGCCACTTATCCGTATCGAACATTTTGATGGTTGTTGGTAACTTATTTTTCTGATTCTATTTAATCTTTTAAAGTGCTATGTGCTTAGTGCTTAGCACAGTGCACTCAGCACTTTTTTATGTTTAATTGTTAGCAAATAATTGGTTCTTCCCATTTAAAACCTCTTTTTCAATCAATCCATCCTTTAGGTGGATAATACGGTTGGTCATGTGGGAAATATCGTTTTCGTGGGTTACAATAATAATGGTGATACCTTCTTTATTGATTTCCTTCAGGATTTGCATTACTTCGTAAGAGGTAGTAGTGTCAAGTGCTCCGGTTGGTTCATCAGCGAGTATCACCTTTGGTTTCGAAATCAGGGCCCGGGCAATGGCTATACGTTGTTTTTGACCGCCTGATAATTCATTTGGCATATGTTCGGCCCATTCAGCCAGCCCCATACGCTCAAGATATTCCATGGCAATGCGATTACGTTTTTTTCGATTAACGTTCTGATAATAAAGAGGCAATGCCACGTTTTCCATTGCGTTTTTAAACGAAATCAAGTTGAATGATTGGAATACAAATCCGATATACTGATTGCGAAGACCGGCAGCTTTAGTTTCGCTCTGGTTGCGGATAAGTGTATTGTCCAGGTAATATTCTCCCGTGTCGTGCCCATCCAGTATACCAACAATATTCAGTAAGGTTGACTTTCCGGAACCGGAAGATCCCATTATAGAAACAAACTCACCGGCTTGAATATTCAGGTCAATTCCTTTTAGTACATGCAACGAATTATTGCCTGTTGTGTATGATTTATTTATTCCGGTCAAACGGATCATATCTTAGATATTTGTTGTGAGATGAAGAATTGTTAAGTTCACAAAATCATTCACCTAATTGTTTCTTATAAAAATCGTTTTATTTGTTTTTTGAAATTTCTAACAGGTTGATTGTAAGATTACTACAGTTTATTATTACCAACAAATGCCATAATTGAAACTTTCACTTATGTGAATTTAATGAGTATATACTTTGAGACGTATAAAGCTTAAATAAGTTACACCTGCTTTGACTAAAATAGCTATTATGTATCGGTTTTGTGACTAGAAATAAAAGAAAATCATAATCAGACTTGATTTATGCAATTAAGTCCTGGTATTTTTAATTATTCATACTAACCTGGGATAAAAAGGATATATTTTTCTTAATTTTACAATACTTTTTCTATCTGACTCAATGTTGTTATTCGATAATGTATGAAAAACCGATCTATCCTTTTTTTACTCTTTATTGTTTTTTTTAGTGCAAATGTCAATGCTCAGGAAAGCCGGAAACTGTTTTCCGTTTTCCGCGATAGCCTCGATCATGCTATTGATATCAGCGACTTTCTGTTAAATAAAAAGGGATTTTTAATTGTACCCACTATTATAACTGAACCTGCAGTCGGGTATGGCGCACTTGGAGCAGCCATATATTTTCACTCTTCATATTCAGCTAAAAAAGGACCTCCCAGTATGACAGGTGTTTTAGGCGGCGGCACACAGAACGGTACCTGGATGGCAGGCGCTTTTCACGTTGGCTACTGGAAGCACGATCGTATCCGGTATATGGGTGCACTGGCCCGAACTTCGGCAAACCTTGGATTTTATGGATCAGGTGATTATGGATTTATGGATGATAAGTCTGTTAATCTGAACCTTGATGCATGGCTTTTATTGCAGCAGATTAAATTCAGGGTGGCTGAAACAAATTTCTTTATCGGTGGTCGTTACTTGTTATTAAGTACAGATAATACATTCGAAATACCTGTTGACATTCCTGATTTCGATGGAATTGAATTCAGTTCTACTTTAAGTGAAGCAACGGCAGTTTTGAATTTCGATTCGCGGAATAATGTTTTTACACCCACCAAAGGATTTTTTATTGAACTCTCAGGAACATACAGCGATACATGGATGGGAAGCGATGACTTATATGGCAGATTATCAGCAAAACTGATCGGATACTTTCCCGCCAATGACAAACTTTTTGTAGGGGTCAGGCACGAGAGCACATACTCCCTTGGCAATATTCCGTTTTATGCACGACCAATTGTTGTTTTGCGCGGTGCTCCTTTGATGAAGTACCAGAATAACAATACAACCGTTATGGAAGCCGAAGTAGACTGGAATGTTTACAAGCGCTGGAACCTGGTTGGCTTTACCGGTATAGGAAATGCGTTTTCCGATTTCGAATCGTTTGATAAAGGCAAAAGCATCAGTTCAGTAGGGACGGGATTCAGATACCTTATAGCCCGAAAATTCGGATTACAAATGGGAATGGATTTTGCGAAAAGCACCGACGATTTTGCTTTTTATATTGTTTTCGGAACCAGTTGGATGCGTTGATTGTTCTATAGATACGATTGGGAGAGTGGGAGAGTGGGAGAATAGGAGAGTGGGTGGGCAATATTATCCAACATACTGCACATTAAAAAAGCTTTGTTCTGAAATGGAAAAGTAATCTTTGTAAATCGTTAGAACAAAAAGCCAATTTTAACATGTGAGTAAACGGCACCTATTTCAGGCGAATACATCGCAGTGAATTCCATTGGCAGAACTCCCAGGTTATAACCCAGGCTTAGTGAAAAACCATTAATCCATTTCATCTCATTCGGGTCAAAGGCTTTGGTTGGGGTACTGAAATTGTAAAAAGCTGTATTATACTTTCCTGTCAGGAAGAGGCTTCCTGCAAAATTATATTGTAAGCCTGCCAGAAACGAGGTAAGTGAAGTTGTTGTAATCTGTCCTTCATTAAGTCCTACAAATACCACTTGTCTGTCGGAAAGATCCTGTACGCCTCCCATATAGATATCATCGAAAATAAATCCCTGCGAATTCAAAGTTAAACCAGCTTGTAGATTATACAAAAACACCAGTTTCTTTTTCAATGCATGGTACCTGGAATAATTAATCATAAAACGATAAAACTCAGGTTTATTATTAATTATACCAGAAGTATCAGTTTTATTTCCTTCATTATCATATACATAGATATCAGCTTTCCGGTTAAAAACTATGCCTGCCTCAGCTGAAAATTCATACCCGCTGGTTGGAAATAACTTTCGGTCAGTAGTTATGGCCTCCGCTTTCAGGTAAGTATAATAATTTTTCATATTTCCTTCCACTTTCAGGAAATCAGTAACTTCTGGTGAGAATGCATTTCTCTGGCGTTTTATTCCTGCCGCGAGGCTCCAGTCGGTTCCTAAAACCCGGGTATAATTAAGATTAAATTGGGAATAGTTCACGTGATATAGGGATGTTTTTTGTGAACCATCATAAATATTCAAAGGTAGGTTTTCAGCGCGGAAACTTAGATTTAAATAATTGTTTGCCTTTGGACCGAATGCTTGTTTATGTTCGGCTAAAAATCTGAAGTATTCGCCAACTGCAATTTTAACCATGGTACGTGATTTGTCGAGTAACAAATTGCGAACAGTAACATTAGCCAGTATGGCAGCTCCGCTATAGGAATGATATGACAATCCTAATTTTACCTGTGTTAAAAGTGATTCCTTGACTTTACAAATCAGCTCAGCATGCCCTTCAGCTCTGGGTTTTAATTCATAATAAACATTATCGTAATATCGGCTCGAATATGCTTTTCTGAATCCCTCATTGATCTGCTTTGCTGTATACGAATTTCCCGGTTTGATCTGGATTTTATCTTTTAGTAAGCTCATGCTTGTATTATGGCATCCTACAAAATTTATTTCATCAATCACAATTTGATCTGTTTTGGGCAAACGGCCATATGGACTGTAATCAACCGGATAAAGTGTATTCAATGAGTCGGCAAGATTCTTGAAATATGGATAATAAAGTTTTCCCATCTCTTTGCCAATTATCATGATAGAATCAGATGCACCAAAACTTCCTGCACTGTATTGGGCTACAGGAGGTTCAATGATCAGGTTGCAAAGTTTTTTCTCATGAACAAGGTCTTCTGCATCGCGGTACTGGGTTATCTGGTAAAACACATCCAGCATAGTATTTAGTTTCGAAATATCGGGCAATCCAGTAAACAGGTTTACTCCGATCACAATATCCGCTCCCATTTTTTTAATATCCGTTACCGGGAAATTGCGTATGATACCTCCGTCAACCAGTTTGGTAGAATCATAATCAATGGCTGTAAACACACTGGGAATAGCCATACTTGATCGCACTGCTGTAACAATTTCCCCTTTTGAAAGTACCACGGCTTTCCCATCCGAAAGATCAGTGGCTATGCATTGGAAAGGAATGTTGAATTTTGAGAAATCCTTGATATTGTATACCGGCATAAATAACTCGTTGAGCGTCAGCCATAGCTCCTCCGATTCTATCATCCCTGTACCAATCTGTGGTTTGAAATCTTTAATTCCAAGTTCTAATGAATATTTCCCATATTCATCTTTTTCATCGATACTGATATCTGTGTAATTGGGCTTATTGCTCAATATGGCATCCCAGTCGAGGTGATCCGAAATTTTCTCTATATCTTTTCCTGAATAACCGATGGCATATAACCCCCCGATAATGCTTCCCATGCTGGTGCCGGTGAGGTAGTCGATTTTTAGCCCGGCACTGTCAATAGCCTGCAAAATACCGATATGAGAAATGCCTTTTGCACCTCCGCCGCTTAGAACCAGGCCGACTTTAGGGCGCTGTGCCGATAAAGCAAATGGAGTTAGTATGGCTATGAAAAGAATTAATACCAGGTTATTGCGGTGTGTTTTAATGATTGCCATACTCATGAATAAATTTTAATAGCGAAAATACTCAAAGTTATTGACCTCTTGATAAGACAGGGTGAAATATACTTACAGATTAGTATAAAAGAACTTGTGTGTTTATTTTTAAACAATTTGGTTTTATGAAATTAAGAAGTAAAAAAATAGCCGATACATAGCTCTATGTAAAAGTAAAACAGCCTCAGAAAGGAGGCTGTTCGTATTCTTAGTAGTTTATTATAGCAGGTTTAATACAAGCTATTTTTTCTCTTCCTTAATTTCAGGCGCTCTGATTTCGCCGGAATAAGAAATGGCGCTACGTTTATTGCTGGTAATGGTAAGCGTAGCGCTACCTTCGAAACTTACTGAAAGCGATAACCTGAAAGTATCTGATTCTCCTTTTACAGTTGCGCTCACATCGTAATTTTTCTTTCCTTTGGTAACGGTGAAATCTTCTGGTTTTCCTGTAAATTTCAGGCCTTCATCACTTCCATATCCAACACCGCTATATGCACGGCCATAAAATGGCATATAGCTGTCAATCAGATCGGGTTGATATTTTACAAAGTTTGTATTTGTTGTCAGGTCAACTGATTTGTAGCCGGTTGGCATGGCTCTCCTTCCTACAAAATCAAATGTTTTGGCATTGACCAGCGAATCAATTTGTTTTTGCTTCTCGATCTTTTTCTCTTCCTTGATTTGCTTTTTGCTTTTCTCCTGTGCAAAACCGGCAATCACAATAAATGCAAGAATAATGGTTAAAACTGAAATTTTTGCTGTCATAGGATTCGATTTTAGGTGACAAAAAAATGAGATTCAATTTGTAATACAAAGGTATTATCATTTTTTAGAATCTGAGTACAAAACATCTCAAATTCAGAATCCGGGGATTGTTTGAGAATGTGGTTGTAGCCAGTATAACTGTTTGGTTAGTCAGAAGTTGCTGTGTATGAAAATGCATCTTTTAACAACTCATTTCACCTGCGTTTTTCTTTGCCGAAAGCAGGTTGTATGCTCCTTTTATGACAACTTTTGCCGTTTTTACATCGAAGCTTTCTGGCAGACTGATTTCGGTAAAGCCGCCGTCGGAAACTCCTTTATGGATTTCAATCATTCGGTATTCAGTAAACGGCTTACCTCCCTCTTCCTTATTTTTATCAAAAACAAAAATGTAATCCTTATCGTCAAAACTTACTATGGCTTCAGACGGCAAAGCTGTAACTTTAACACCTGATGCTTCGATAAGTGCATTTACGTACATGCCCGGAATTATATTTTTGCAAATCCCTTGAACGCTGGCGTATACTTTGTATGTCCTGTCGGTGCTCACGGTTTTTCCCGTCTGGTAAATTACAGCTTCATGCTGTTCGGTTTCGTTATTTATAAAAAACCTGATTTTCTGTCCAATGGAAACCTTATCGGCATCTTTTTCAAACAAAGTGAGTTCAATCAGGAGTTTATCACTGTTAATAATCTCGAAAAGAATATCTGTTGGAGCAACAAATTTCCCAATATTTGTGTAAACATTATTAACAAATCCGGAGATGGGTGAAATTACAGCAATAGAGCGTGAGATATTTTCTACGGTGAGATTTGCAGGGTTGATCCCAATCATTGCAAGTTTCTGCTCAAGCGCTCTTACCTGGGCTTTCAGATTTTTATAGTCGGCTGTGACCTGCTGTATGTTTTTCTGTGAATATACATCGTCCTTGTAAAGTTCCGAATGCCTTTTAAATTCAGCTTCTGCATATTCAAGTTTATTCCTGGCTTCCAGGTAGTTTTGCTGAATATCCACAAACTCCTGGTTTTCAAGTATGGCCAGCGTTTGGCCTTTGCTGACAGAATTTCCAGGCACCAGGGCGATGGCTTTAACAAATCCACCCATCGGCATACTGACTGTTGCCATGTCTTGTGGTGCAACTGTTACGAGTCCGCTCACCTTGAGAGTTCCGTTCAGCGAACGCAATTCAATGGACCCGGTTTCAATGTTGGCAAGTTTTACCTGATCGTCGCGTAATTCGACGATATCTTCAGGTAGGACTTCAACTTCTTTTGCTTCAGTAATATTCTTCCCTTTGTTGCATGCTGTTATTGTTACCAGAAGAAATAAGAAGTAGAGTATTGATTTTAAATTGTATTTTTTCATTATTAGTTTGATTTACAGTGTTATACCTGAAATATATTCGATATTGATGATGGTTTGCATGTAATTACTGAGTGCGTCAAGGTAATTTTGCCTGATAGTCAGCGCCCGGTTAAGACTCAGGATATAATCGAGGTAATCCATAGCACCTGCTTTATAACTGCGGCCTGATTGTTCAATAATATAGTCTGCTTCGGGAATAGCCTGCTTTTCATAAAAATCAACACTTTTACTGTACTTATTGAATTCGTCAAGCAGAGAAACATATTCCGACGCAAGAGTTTTTGAATAGCTTTCGGCATTGGTGCGGGCTACATTTTGCCTGATGCCGGCAGCTTTAGCTTTGGAGGAATATGGTTTGTACCACAAAGGAATCGTAATACCAGCCTGTATGCCATTAAACCGATCGCCGGGTCCAAAAGTTTGTGGAATGGAATTAACTTCCTGTGTTCCAATTATAGTCTGGCTGAAATACCCTAAAGTAAGATCGGGCAAGGCCCTGCTTTGCTCCAGCTTTTGCTCAATCCCCGTAACTTCAACCTGTTGTTGTATAAATCCGAGAGAAGGATTTTTTGAAACATCCAGCGAATCTGTAAACAGTAACAGGAGTTTTGGTTTCGAAAGTGTATCTGCCGGGAGAAATGATTCCGATGAGTTCAGAATATTCTGAAGTTTTCGCGAAAATATTATAACATCCGACGAAACTTGTTGGAGCTGATTCTTTATTTCGAAGCTTTGCGAACGTGCTGTTATCATTTCAAGTTTGTTGGTCTCACCAATTTCAGCGCGTAATTCAGCAGCCCGCAGAAATCCTGAAAACAAGCTGTCCTGGTATATAAGTAGTTTTTGTTTTTCGACCAGGTAGGCCAACTGCCAGTAAATTTGCTTAACCTGTGTGGCAATCTCGAGTTGCGATACTTTCAATTCCCATTCGCTGCTTTTAATGCCGGCAGCAGCCAGTTTTCCCTGGTTACTGTAAACAGTAGGGAAAGCAAGGGTTTGAGAGATGGTAAAGTTATTATCCTTGCTGTATGAATTGAATTGACCATATTGCGCTTCGAAAGCAGTTTTAGGTAAATCCCAGGATGAGCCTTTCAGTACTTTTTGAGCCTCTAGAGTATAAACTGATGAACGGATTGAGAGATTATTGTCCAAAGCTATCTGAATAGCATCATTTAACTTTATCGTTTTGGGCTTCTGCGCAATTGACGGATTTAGAAATGATGAACTAATAAAAATCAACAGCAGTATTGATAGCGGCTTAACTGTTTTCTTTTTGACTGAAAACCGGAATTTACGTGACGAAAAGATGATGTAGAAAACCGGTAAAATTATCAATGTGAGAAGAGTCGCTGTAATTAGACCTCCAATTACAACTGTTGCCAAAGGCTTTTGTACTTCTGCTCCGGCGGAGGTTGACAATGCCATAGGAAGGAAACCCATCGATGCCACTGCTGCGGTCATAATTACGGGGCGTAATCGGGTATGAAGACCTTTTTTTACCCTTTCGGTTATATCAGTCATTCCTTCTTTTTCAAGCCTGTTAAATTCAGCTATCAGGACAATTCCGTTTAATACTGCCACACCAAACAATGCTATAAAACCAACTCCTGCCGAAATTGAAAAATTCATTCCCCGCATCCAGAGTGCAAAAACTCCGCCAATGGCTGCCATGGGTACAGCTGAATAAATCAACAGGGATTGTTTTACCGAGTGGAAAGTAAAATAAAGCAAAACGAAAATCAGCAATAGCGCAACAGGTACAGCTATGGCTAGCCTGTTTTTGGCTGCTCGCAGATTTTGAAACTGTCCGCCATAGGATAAATAATAACCTGTAGGGAGTTTAATTTGCTTGTCAATTTTTGCAGTTACTTCATCAATAACGCTTTCGATATCACGATTCCGGACATTAAACCCGACAGTGATCCGCCTTTTGGTATCTTCCCTCGAAACCTGGGCCGGACCCGATTTTATAGAAATATCAGCGATTTGTTCGAATGTAATCTGCGAGCCATTTGGCAGAGCTACCGAGAGGTTTTTAACATCGTCGAGGCTTTTCCTGTAATCTTTATCAAGCCGGACCACAAGGCCAAATCGCTTTTCGTCATCATATACAACTCCTGCCTCACTGCCGGCAAAAGCTGCACGCAGCACCTGGTTTGCATCATCTATTGAGATCCCATATTGTGCAAGCCTGTCGCGGTTAAATTCAACCTGCACCTGCGCCAGGCCGGTCACTTTTTCCACGTTAAGATCTGCGACACCATCAATTCCCTGAATGATCTTTTCAGCATCTGAAGCTATTCCTGAAAGGGTATTGAGGTCGTCGCCAAATATTTTTAAAGCAATATCCTGTCTCGATCCTGATAGAAGCTCGTTAAAACGCATCTGTATTGGTTGCTGGAATTCAAATTTAACACCCGCCAGAACAACAAGTTTTTCCTCCATTTTTGCTACCAGTTCTTCCCGGGTTTTAGCCGATGTCCATTCGCTTTTGTCTTTAAGGGTAATGATATAATCGCCTGTTTCCATAGGTGTCGGATCAGTAGGAATTTCACCAGCCCCGATTTTACAAACCGTATGTTTTATCTCCGGAAAATTCTCGAGCAGGATTTTATTTGCTTTTTCAACGATTTCAACTGTGTTACTCAACGAACTGCCTTGAAGTGTAATTACACCTGCTGCCAGGTCGCCTTCTTCGAGTTGTGGAATAAATTCCCCGCCAAGATTGTTGAAAACAAACAAGCTAAACACAAATAATAAAATGGCTGAAATGGAAACAAGTAATTTATGTCCCAGCGCAAAATTGATTACAGGATTAAAGGCCTTGTGAAACCAATCCATCAGTTTATCCGAGAAATTACGTTTATGCATGGTATTTTTACTCAGAAACATGGCAGAAGCCAGCGGAACATAAGTAAGTGAGAGAATAGCTGCGCCTATCAATGCAAATGTTACAACCTGTGCCATGGGCTTGAACATTTTGCCTTCGATACCCACCAGCGCCATGATTGGAATATACACGATCAGAATGATTATTTGCCCGAAAGTGGCAGAGCTCATCATACGTTTTGCCGAATCAAATACGCTTTCATCCATTTGCTGCTGAGTTAGCCTGGTAGCTCCTACATGATGATGTTTGCTTTGTGTGATCCGGTGAACAACGCTTTCAACAATAATGACCGCTCCATCCACTATTAAACCGAAGTCAATCGCTCCCAGGCTCATCAGGTTCCCCGAAACACCAAAAATGTTCATCATTGAAACGGCAAAGAGCATTGACAGAGGAATTACCGAAGCCACAATCAACCCTGCACGCACATTTCCAAGTAAAATAACCAGGATGAAAATTACAATCAAAGCTCCTTCTACCAGGTTTCTCGATACCGTTCCTATAGCACGACTCACTAATTCGGAACGGTTCAGGTAGGGTTCGATGGTAATTCCTGCAGGTAGTGATTTCTGAATAGCTTCGATACGGGTTTTTACATTGTCAATCACTTCGTGGGCATTGGCACCTTTCAACATCATTACCACACCTCCTACAGCTTCGGTGGTATCCACCACAAGTGCGCCATACCGGATAGCATTTCCAAACTGAACTGTTGCCACATCGCGTATCAATACCGGGACGCCTGACGAATTGGTTTTAACCAATATCTTTTCAATATCCTCCAACGTTTTCACCAGGCCTATTCCACGGATAAAATAGGCAGTTGGTTTTTTGTCGATGTAAGCGCTACCGGTATTCTCGTTGTTTTTTTCGAGTGCCTGGAAAATATCTGTAAGCGTAAGATTCATCCCCCTGAGCCTTTCGGGATTCACAGCGATTTCATATTGTTTAACAAAACCGCCATAACTGTTGATATCAGCTACGCCTTGTGTGCCAAGCATTTGACGGCGAATCACCCAATCCTGTATAGTGCGAAGTTCCATTAACGAGTATTTTTTCTCATACCCTGTATTCAACGCAAGGCGGTACTGGTAAATTTCTCCAAGACCAGTAGAAATAGGAGCGAGTTCAATTTTGGCCAGCCCGGGCGGAATAACTTCTTCGGCTTCTTTCAGACGTTCACTAAGTTGTTGCCTGGCCCAATACACATCAACACCATCTTTAAATACAATTGTTACCACGGACAAACCAAGTCGTGAAATCGACCGGAGCTCAATAATATCAGGAATATTGGCAACGGCTACTTCGATAGGGGCTGTAATAAAACTTTCAACTTCCTGTACTGCCAGTGAAGGAGCAAGCGAAATAACCTGAACCTGGTTGTTGGTAATGTCGGGTATTGCATCTATTGGTAATCGTGTCAGGGAATATGTGCCCCAACCGATCAATGCTATAACAAAAAGACCTACAATGAATTTGTTTTTTATTGAAAAATAAATGATTCGTTCTATCATACATACTGATTAAAAAGTTAATACTATACATGACCGATGTCGCTGCAAAACAAGAGAATGCAGCATCAGCAAATACCGTTTGGTAAGAGTATTAAACTATTTTAGGAGGTTGCCAGATAGTGGCTAAAGGATCAGAAATAAATACCGAACTAACCGGGAAAAACTGTTTTTCTGAAAAGGGGAAGCAATTAAGCTGAACTAGCTGAACCTGCATAACTACAGCTGTGGCACAACAGTTACAGGTGCAGAAAGGGGAACAATTATCGGAATCGCTGTGATGATGGCAATCCTGTTTCTCGAGAGCGAGCTCCGTTTTATGCGCTGAATTATCTTCATACAATCCATCAATGCAGGGAATTGCAGTGAGAATGATCAGGTAAAAGGATAATATGACAGCTAAAGTTTTCATTTATAAGAATACGATGCAAACCTACATAATAATTTTAAATTCATACACGCACCGCATAAAAAAAACAAGTTATCCGATTTGTTATATGATTTTGAGGCTGTAGATAAAATTTAGTAGCCTGTTGATATATATGGATATCATGTAAGAGTAAATTATGTGTATTCAGAATTCCGGAATAAATAATACCAGGGTTTTCAACTTAAACTGATATTGAAAAAGCACATCGTGGCATTGTAAATGAATGGTGGGCAGAATTTATTCGAAGGGATGTTGAGCGGTTGAAAAACTGTTTAAATGTCATATCAGTACTAAACATCTTCCATTTTTTATTATCTTAAATAAAGGTTAAAACTATGCAATTTATTGCAGCAACTTTAGTTTCTATAAATTCTTTAGATTTACAGCATGGAAGAATATAGACATAGTTCTCATTCTGTAAGTCGGTTAAGTGCACATATAGTTTAAGTGACGAAGTATCGGTATCATGTATTAAAAGGTGATGTTCAGGTACGATGTCGTGATTTGGTTGTGCAAATTTGTAATGCTGAGAATATTCAGATACTAAATGGAGTTGTAAGAAAGGATCATGTTCATCTACATATTGAATTTCCTCCATCTCTAAGAGTGAGTGATCTTGTAAAAAAGTTGGTTGGAAGGACTTCGCGGCTTCTTCAGCAAGAATTTCTTTCACTTGGAAGGCAATATTGGGGTCGACATTTTTGGGCAGCTGGATATGGGGTTTGGAGTACAGGTAATATAACAGATGAGAGGGTACAGGAATACCTTGAACATTATCGAGATAAGCCGACTACTCAAACGGGTAACTGAATATTAGATAGTTAAATAAAATCATTTATTAACGCTTTTACAACTTATGGATTTCCACCTCATAGTGGTTTATTCTTTTTTTTGACCACCCGTTCTCCCCGAAGGGGCGACTTCAGATTTGTGGTCTTATTAACTTCCGACCACTACGCCCCTCCTCTGGAGGGGCTGGGGGAGGTTATAATGTGGAGGTAAAAAGTAAGAAAGCATATTGTTCTAACTACTTAATTGATAAAAAAGTTATAAAATGGAGAATTTTATTCATGATGATTTTATTCTGACTACACAGTCAGCCCGGCGTCTCTTTCACGATCATGCGGAGAAATTACCGATCATAGATTATCATTGCCATCTCAGCCCGCAGGATATTGCCAACGACAGGCAATTTAATTCGATTACCGAAGCCTGGCTCGAAGGAGATCATTACAAATGGCGCGCCATGCGTACAAACGGGGTGGACGAATCATTTATTACCGGCAAGAAAGACGATTTTCAGAAATTCCAGAAATGGGCCGAAACTGTTCCGCAAACTCTCCGGAACCCTTTATTCCACTGGACACATCTTGAATTAAAGCGCTACTTTGGAGTTAATAACTTACTCAATCCCCAAACAGCCAAAGGTATTTATGATGATACCTCGGCAAAACTTCAAAGTAAGGAATATTCGGTACGCAACCTGATGCTCAAAATGAACGTGGAAGCAGTTTGCACTACGGATGATCCCACTGATACACTTGAGCACCATAAAAAAATCGCTGCTAATGGCTTCAAAGTAAAGGTTTTGCCGGCATGGAGACCTGATAAGGCTATGGCTGTTGAGGATCCAATTGCATTTAATCAATATATTGATAAACTTGCAGAAGTAGCTAAGGTGGAGATTCGTACTTTTAATGAGCTTATCGATGCATTACGTATCCGCCATGATTATTTTCATGCCAATGGTTGTCGCTTGTCAGATCATGGATTAGAGACATTTTATGCTGAAGAGTATACTGAAAGTGAGATCAAGGCCATTTTTATTAAGGTTAGAGAAGGCAGAAATCTTGCAACTGCAGATATTTTAAAATTCAAATCAGCCATGCTTTACCATTTTTCCATTCTCGACCATGAGAAAAACTGGGTACAGCAATTTCACGTCGGAGCCTTGAGGAACAATAATTCGCGAATGATGAGAATTCTTGGACCCGACACAGGTTTTGATTCTATCACTGATCTGCCGGTTGCGCAAAGCATGTCGAAATTTCTGAACCGGTTGGATACAGATGACAGGTTAGCCAAAACCATACTTTACAACCTGAATCCTTCTGATAATGAGGTTTATGCTACCATGCTGGGGAATTTCCAGGGCGGTGGCATTCCGGGAAAAATTCAATGGGGATCGGCCTGGTGGTTCCTCGACCAGAAAACCGGAATGGAGAAACATATAGAAGCACTTTCGGCGCTTGGATTATTAAGCCGCTTTGTTGGGATGTTGACAGATTCGCGAAGCTTACTTTCGTACCCGAGACATGAATATTTCAGGCGGATACTCTGCAATATCTTTGGCAATGATATGGAAAAAGGAGAAATTCCTGCTGATTTTGAAATGGTTGGGAAAATGGTTGAAAATATTTCCTATCATAATGCTAAGAACTATTTTAGCTTTTAAATAGGGCCTGGTATTGAGTGTCTTAGAACGAGTTTTATGAAAATGCTGTTGATGCTACTCATAAATTCTGATCACAATCCACAAAGCACTATTTATTCCTTGCCATTTTGTTAAACAGGACCTACTCGATCAGGCTAAAAAAAATACTGCCCCAGGTTGCATCCTAAGGCAGGAATAATAGTCAACGAATTGTGATTCTTTTTTTTAAATTGGTTTTCCTGTCGGTTTAAGATCATCGTCCAACGGAATCATAGCAGGCATAATCAATTGAACTATACCAAGAACAATTAGGTAAAGCGTTCCCGCAATCAGAAATGCATAGAAATAGCCTTCTTTGCCTTGGGAATCCAGAACAGATCCTAAACTGAAGTCAGCTATAATACCTGCCACAGCACCGATCATTCCACCAATTCCAACTACAGAAGCAGTAGCTTTCTTCGGAAAAATATCGCTAACGAAAGTAAATACATTTGCCGACCATGCTTGGTGTCCTGCAGCAGCAATCCCAATTAGTACAATTGCAATCCATTGATTATCAGTTTTTGTAGCAAAAGAAACCGGGAGAATTATAACTCCGCAAAGAAGCATGGTTATTTTACGGGAGAAGTTTATGCTCTTGCCACTTTTTATTAATGCTGAAGAGAGATATCCTCCAAAAATACTTCCAAAGTCGGCTAGCACATAAATTATAATCAGCGGCAAAGCTAATGTCTTAATATTTATACCAAATTGATCAAACAGAAATTTCCCGCCCCAGAATAAATAGAACCACCATACAGCATCAAGTATCTTTGTAAGAGCAAATACCCATGTCTGTTTTAAAGGAAATACTTTGGCCCATGGAATTTTTTCTGTTGTCTCAGGCTCTGAATCACTTAAAATATATTCAAGTTCCGTTTTGGTCAATTTTGGATTTTCCTCAGGTCTCTTATATATCTTCAGCCACATAAAAAGCCATAATCCTGATAATACACCTGTGATAAGAAATGGATATCTCCATCCGTCACCATTTTCAGAAACCACCAACATTACCACGATAGGTGCCATTATCGCTCCTAAACTTGTTGCAGCATTAAATATGCCGGTAGCAAATGCACGCTCTTTTTTGGGAAACCATTCAGCCACGGTTTTGATGCTTGCCGGAAAGTTTCCCGATTCACCAAATCCAAGTCCGAACCGGGCAAGTATAAATCCTGGCAGAGCAAAGCTTTTGGCGATGGTTGCATGCAACATTCCGAAAATACTCCAGATTAAAATGGAAAGAGAAAATCCCTTTTTCGTGCCAAGCCGGTCTATAAGACTTCCCATTATCAGCAACCCGATAGCATATGCGGCTTTAAAGGACATATTAACCAAAGCATAGTCTTTATTTGTCCATTCAAATAATTCCATCAGTTTGGGAGCCAGAACCCCTAATAAACTTCGATCGAAATAGTTAATCGTCAATGCGAAAAACAACATTGCCAATATCTGCCAGCGATAGTTCCCTTTTTTGTTCATACTTAGTTGAATAAAAGATTTTGCTAGATGCCTTGTGCCAGTTTGTGCGTATTGATTTCTCTGATTGCGAAAGTAGGAAATGGCTATCATTTAATCAAAATATTCTTAATAAAGGAAGCCCCGTTTTGCGAAAATATTGGAACTTGATAGATACCTTTAGGCCAATTGTCTTACTGAATATTTAGCTTATCTCCGGAAATATGCCGGAATAAATTCTGACTTCTGTTAACTGAAATACTTCCACTGAACGAACTGCTCCTTAATAGAAATTATTTCCTTTCAATGGCTGAATGCTTGCCTTGTTAAGGTGAATATTTTAAACATCTGTGGAAGTAAAGCTCTTTTCTGCAGAGATAGTTAGGGCTTTAATACAATATACTGTACTGGCATTTCGGGCAATCCGCTGATAGAAATATTTTGCCCGGCGCCGGAGCAAATAATATTGCTGATATTGATTTTTGAAATCAATTTAGGTGAAGCTGTCTTTTGAGAAGTGAATAATTGGTTTTCCGTTTGCCGGCAATATTATCTTGCTTGCTAATTGACTCTCCCTCCATGTGACAGGAATATTTTTATCATCAGTCGGCAAACCAGGCTCAACCAGCAATTCAGATTTCTTTTGGGAAAGGTAAATTTGTGAATTCATTATTGTTCCTGTATTTCCGCATAGAACTAAAAATACAATGGAATGAGAGTAAATGCAGGTTTCAGAATTGTACTCGTTTCCAATAACGCCACAACTTTTACCAATTTTTTCATATTTAAGTAAAGCATCTTAACGTTTTACTGTGAAGTTTTAATACTAAAATTCAGTACTTTACTTTTACGAGGACAGCAATCATATTTGTTTGTAAGAATAAAAATTTAACAGCCTCAAAAGAATAAATTCATCGTTTTACATAGTTTGATCACGGCTTATAACCCATTTAATGATGCGGATATTTTAATACATAGTTACATTAGTATGAAGGTAACTCTGATTTAATACTTTCGTGCGCTTCTGCTTTTTGATTACCTTAGGTTTTATTGTTTGAATACCAGAATCAAAAATAATATTTGTAAATTTGATTGATAAAAAAGCCAAAATATTTTTATTTGTTTGATTTAAATACAGATACAATATGAGCGAAATTTATTCAATTAGTCCAAACGGAGAGAAATTTCCATTACCAAAACCTGAGGATTATAAGGCTGAATTTGAAAACCTTAAAAAACGTATTGACCAGGAGCGCGCCAAGAATCGTGAAATTGTTGTTGTAATGGGCGTTGGATTTGTCGGCGCAGTAATGGCTGCCATAGTAGCAGATACTGTCGATAAAAACGGTAAACCATCAAAGTTTGTAATAGGGATGCAGCGTCCAAGCGTGCGGAGTTTTTGGAAAATCCCTTTGCTGAATCGTGGTGTATCTCCTGTAAAAGCTGAAGATCCCGAAGTAGATCTGATCATTTCGCGTTGTGTCAATGAAAAGCAGACCCTGATAGCAACGTATACCTATGACGTTCTTAAACTGGCCGATGTTGTAGTAGTGGATGTACAATGTGATTATATCAAGGCAGAACTGGGCAATGTTCGTAACGGAGAAACTGAAATGGCCGCCCTGGAAGCTTCCCTTGGTGTAATCGCTGAACACATTCCTTCCGATGCCCTAGTTTTAATCGAAACAACAGTTGCCCCTGGAACTACCGAGCAGGTTGCTTATCCTTTGATGAAAAAAATATTTAAAAAACGGGGAATTGAAACTGATCCTTTGTTGGCTCATAGTTATGAGAGAGTGATGCCTGGACGTAACTATGTTGCCAGTATCCGTGATTTCTGGCGTGTTTGCAGCGGAATAAATGAGCCGGCAAAACAACGGGTCGTTAAATTTTTAAATGAAGTGCTGAATACCGATAAATATCCGCTGACGGTTATGGATCGGCCTATTGAGTCGGAAACAGCAAAAATTGTTGAAAACAGTTACCGGGCCACCATCCTCGCCTTCCTGGATGAATGGAGTTTGTATTCTGAGCGCAATGGGGTAGACCTGGTGAAAGTAATAAAAGCCATTAAAATGCGGCCGACGCACAGTAATATTCTGTTCCCCGGGCCTGGTATTGGCGGATATTGCCTGCCAAAAGACGGTGGTTTAGGCGTTTGGGCATATAAACATATCCTGGGCTTTGAGGATGATATATTTAAGATTACACCCATGGCTATCGATATCAACGATACGCGTGGTTTACATGTCGGACAACTTACCCGTGATGCATTGCGCAACATGGGCCAGCCTATAGCTGCAGCAGAAGTTTTGGTGCTTGGAGCGGCATATCGCGAGGATGTTGGTGATACTCGCTATAGCGGTTCGGAAGTGGTAATCCGGAAACTTGCCGAAATGGGTGCTGAAATCAGGGTACACGATCCATATGTGGAGCATTGGTGGGAATTTGAACAACAAGATTCGTATCCGGCTACAGGACAAAGCAAAGCAAGGTTTTTCCGCAACCAGGAAAAATTAAAGGAAATTTACGTTGAGCAGGATCTTGCCAAAGCGTTGAAAGGCGCAGAAGCAGTTATACTTGCTGTACCTCACGAAGCCTATATAAATTTAGACCCTGATGAATTAGTAAAAACAACAGGTCAGCCGGTTGCAATTATCGATTGCTTTGGAATCTTATCCGATGATAAAATCAGGCGGTATTTTCAACTAGGTTGCGAAGTTAAAGGGCTGGGGCGTGGACATATACAACGCATCAAAGAAGAAACCCGTAAAACATAAATGGATGATTTTTTGAAATAACTCTGCAAATAAACAATCATTTAAGTTTTCAATTAAAATTATATTCTGCTGTGTCTGCAAATCATTCGACTCTTGAACGGGTTATTGGACGAAAGAAATTTATTTTTACTACCTAAAAACTTGACTGTTTTTACAATAGTCTGGCTTTAATCAATGCTCTTAAACCCCGAATAGCAAATTGCAAAGCTTTTCCGGATAACATTTTGTTGGTTTTTTATACAAACTTTCTTTTGAATCTATCTTTTAATGTGCTGTATTTCGATGTTTTATACTAGTTAAATATTTTTTAGAAATATTTTAAAGAAAGTATCTGTATATTAAATTTGAATTATAAAAAAAGTAAACAAAATCGCATAAAATTAAGAATAACAGATAGTTATCAATTAAAAGAAAGATAATTACTTTCCGATACAGAACTTCCCGAAAATGTTCCCAAGTATATCTTCTGTTGATACTTCTCCCGTGATTTCAGAAAGGTGATGTAAAGCCGATCGTATATCAGTTGCTATCAGGTCGGTTGGAATATTGTCCTCAAGTCCTTTGGAAGCTTCTGTTAAAGCATTCAATGTGCTGATAATCGAATGATAATGCCTTGCATTGCTTACAATTGCCTGGTCACCTATGTTAGCAGTTTTAGTAGTTTTAACAAGTCGTTCTAAAATAAGGTTAATATTTTCTTTCCTCTTAGCTGAAACAAATAAGGTTTCCATATCGAATAAAGCAGTTATATGGTGTGGGGTTTCCACCATCAGGTCGGTTTTGTTGCCGATTAAAAGAAAATGCTTTTCCGGGTTATCAATATGATCACGGAATTCGGTTTTAAGTTCATCTATCTCATGAACAGTTATAGTACTGATATCGAACAAGTATAGGATCACGGATGCTTCCTCTATTTTTTCATATGTGCGTCTGATGCCGATGGTCTCAATTGTATCCGAAGTATGCGCTCTGAGGCCGGCAGTATCAATAAACCGGAAAGTTATTCCATGTGTTGTAAACGTGTCTTCGATAGTATCGCGGGTTGTACCGGGGATTTCACTTACGATAGCTCTTTCCTCATTTAGTAAAGCATTTAAAAGCGTTGATTTTCCAACATTTGGCTTTCCTATAATGGCAACCGGTATGCCTTTTTTAATCACATTTCCTAACGAAAAAGAGGAAGCCAGGTTATTCATTTCCTCTATAATTCCTTTTAAAAGTTGTTTCAGCTTTCCCCGATCAGCAAATTCAACATCTTCCTCACTAAAGTCGAGCTCCAGTTCAAGTAAGGATGCCAGGTCGAGCAGCTGGCTCCGCATATTTTTTATTTTTTGCGAAAATCCACCGCGCATCTGTGATAAAGCAAGATCATGAGCAACTTTCGATCGTGACGAAATCAGGTCGGCAACTGCTTCAGCCTGTGATAAATCGAGCCTCCCATTCAGAAAAGCCCTTAATGTAAATTCACCTGCCCTTGCCATGCGCGCGCCTGCATCAATCAATACCTCTAATATCCTTTGCTGTATATATTCAGAACCATGACACGAAATTTCGACAATATCATCACCTGTATACGAATGCGGGGTGCGGAATATAGTAAGCACTACTTCATCAATCACTTCATTCTCGGTTGAAAAATTGCCGAAATGCACCGTGTGTGTTTCAAATTGTTCAACAGTAAAATTGGCTTTAGGTGATTTAAAAAACAAACTGCTGATTGATATCGCCTTAGGCCCCGAAAGTCGCACTATTGCAATAGCACCAATTCCTGGCGCAGTCGAAAGAGCACATATAGTATCATTTTTAGTGTATGAGGTATAAGGATTCATAGTGGTTGGGAGT
Source organism: uncultured Bacteroidales bacterium (assembly GCA_963802185.1). Taxonomy (GTDB): domain Bacteria; phylum Bacteroidota; class Bacteroidia; order Bacteroidales; family UBA4417; genus UBA4417. The sequence goes on along the minus strand of CAWDHU010000022.1, from coordinate 536,226 downwards.
TATTTATACAAAGATAGTAAGAAGCATGGCTTATTCAAAATTCCTGTTCTTATATTACAGTTGCCTCAATTATAAAACTCATATTATCAGATGTTTATGTTAGATGACTGATATATAAATAGTTTGAATGTTATAACTTAAATGAAATTCATCTATCCATCTTTCCCTTCATTGGCACTCCATCGCTCTTAATCCCCGCCATCATTTATACTCTCCAATTCGGGATCTTTATTACCTTCAATTATCGAAAGCACTGATTTGATATCATAAACGCTGGCATTCTTCCGATTACCCAAAACAATAATTACTATATCAGCATTCATATCCATCCAGAACATGGTACTGAATCCGGCCCACCATCCGCCGTGGTAGACGTAGTGGACCTTTTTCATGTTTTTGGGATCAGTCATAAGTCTGAAACCAAGGCCATAGTTGTGCCTGCTTTTATGCTCAAAACTGCGTGGTGAAAAAGCCTCTTTAAGCCAGTGTTTACTTAGTAAACATCCTGAATGCAATGCTACATACCAACGTTCCATATCACCAACTGATGAGTAAATGCCTTTATCACCATAAACCCCGTCAAAAAACTCCCTTTCGCGGCTTCTTCTTCCCTGGTGGCCGATTGTACGGTATTGTAATAATGAATTGGGTGCTATGGTATCAATAAATGAATGTGTCATCCCAAGTGGCTCAAATATACGGGTCCGGATGAACTGCTCATAACCCTTCCCGCTTACTTTCTCAATGATGGATGCAAGCAGAATGAAATTGGTATTGTTGTAACTAAATTTTTTATTGGGCTGATTGTAAAGTTCGGGTAATGAATCTGCTTCGCTGAACCATTTTAAAATAGTATCATTGGTAGGGGCAGGGCCATTTATTCTTCTTTTATTCTCAAAACAGTACAGGTAATTAGGTAATCCACTGCGATGACTTAAAAGATTTTCGATAGTAATGCCATGATATGGAAATGATGGTATATATTGTTGAATGCTATCCTGTAATTTTAGTTTGTCATCCTGTGCAAGAAGCAAGACTGCTGTAGCGGTAAAAGTTTTACTGATTGATGCTAGTTGAAATGCCGAGTTAAGTGATAAACTATCTTTATTTTTCATATTAGAATAGCCAAAAACATTCTCATAAAGTATTACTCCTTTTTGAGCTATTAGTACTGCACCATTAAATCCCTGGCTTTTAGCTTTTTTCTTAAAAAGACTATCCAGGGCTAATTCTTTTTCACTGGCATGTATTTTTTTCCTCATGTGGGCTTCCTGTTCTGGGGAAAGCCTGGTTTTAGCAATACAATCAATTAATTGAACAGTGCTTTTTGCATGTTTATTCGAACAGCCGGGGGTTATAAATACCTGGACAACAATTAAAAGAAATAAGGTTATCTGTCTTTTAGTACTTTTCACAGAACTTTTTTTTTGATTTTACAAAAGAAACCAAACATGCTTTGCCCCCGACACCATTTATGTAAAGGTTGTTAACAAAGAAGTGTTAAAGGAGAATGATAGGATTGCTTTTTTTGAGAAGGTCTGAATTGAAAATTCAGATGAATCATTGTTTAGGTAACGTGGATGAATCAGAAGTATTGTAAACTGGATCAGATACATTCAGAATTCTCAGGTATTTACTGCCTGGTTATGCATTATTTAATCTATATAACTAACTTTTTTAATATCATTGATGTCCTGTATTATTTCATTTACAAGTATTAAAAAATCATTCAAGGGTATTGTTTAAGAATTCCTGTCAGTATCTAAAAATATTTTTACCTTTGAAGGCATAAATATTTCATTACATGAGCATTCTCGTTAATAAAGATTCAAGAATAATAGTACAGGGTTTTACAGGCAGCGAAGGTACATTTCATGCTACCCAGATGATTGACTACGGAACCAATGTTGTAGGTGGTGTAACTCCCGGTAAAGGAGGAAACGAACATATAGGTCGTCCGGTTTTTAACACAGTGAAAGAGGCCGTTAAATCTACTAATGCCAACGTTTCACTTATTTTTGTTCCACCTGCTTTTGCAGCTGATGCAATTATGGAAGCTGCTGCTGCCGGCATTAAAGTAATAGTTTGTATTACCGAAGGCATTCCTGTAAAGGATATGATGGTTGCCAAGGAATATGTTGATGGCCTCGACTGCCGTTTAGTAGGTCCGAACTGTCCAGGCGTTATCACACCCGGCGAAGCTAAAGTCGGTATTATGCCAGGATTCATTCACAAAAAAGGTATTGTCGGTATAGTATCCCGCTCCGGGACTCTGACATACGAAGCCGTTGATCAGCTTACCAAAGCAGGTTTAGGCCAAACAACAGCACTCGGTATTGGCGGCGATCCAATTATTGGAACTACCACTAAGGATGCTATGGAGTTGTTTATGGCCGATCCCGAAACAAAAGGTATTGTTATGATTGGCGAAATTGGCGGAAATATGGAAGCCGATGCCGCATATTATGTTCGCGATCATGGCACTAAACCGGTTGTTGGTTTTATTGCCGGTGCCACTGCTCCTGCAGGTCGTACCATGGGACATGCCGGTGCTATTGTTGGTGGAAAATCCGATACAGCCGAAGCTAAAAAAGCCATTATGCGCGAATGTGGGATTACTGTTGTTGATTCCCCTGCTGAAATTGGTGCCGCTATGCTAAAGCTATTGAAGAATTAACCTTTTAGGGATTTCTTTTCAAAAAGTTAAAGATAATCGGATTTCAGGTAAATGCTTATAGGGTATATGCCTACTTAATTTATAAGACTCTGAAACAATGTGCTTCAACATGTTTCAGAGTCTTTTTTTTATCTCAGTATGTTAACAGAACCAGCAACCAGCAACCAGTTACCAGTAACCAGCAGCTCTTACTCCTTCTCAACCCTTTCATATGCTCCCAAATCCGGTGGCCCGGGTACAAGCCTTGAAATGCCTTTCCTGTCGAGCGTAATATCAGGGATTGTATTGTTAATAATACTCACAGAAGCTATGTTAATTGCTGAAGATAAAGTATCAAGCTGAAAATCATTTATATATGGATTTACAAATTTTGCATCTTCGTTGAAAGTGCAATTGATGAATTTTGATTCATACTTAGTTTCTTTAACCCAGTTTACCAGGCACTGATCAAATTGAAAATTGAATAAAGTGCCCTCATGTTCATAGAAATCTATTTCACTCTGTTGGGTTCCTGTAATTATGCAATTTCCAAAATATGCGCTGGTTAGTACGCCAGGAATAACATCTAAAGAATCAATTGAATAATTACTGATTGACAGAGCAGGATAGCCTTTCCCTCCGGAATAGTTGGCCAGGGTGCAATTACGGAAATCATAATTTCCTCCTTGTTCAATTGAAACTACATTACCACCGCAATTCGTAATCTGGCAGTTGGTTGAAACAATTTTGGCTTTGGTTGCATAGATGCCGTAGTTTTTCATATTGTGAATCATACAGTTATGCAGCCTGAGAGGTTCGTTATCATTAAGTCCGCAACTATCTGCCTGTATACCAACAATAGCATTTGTTATCTCAGCATAAGTGAAGCTATTATTCTTACTACCGTTTTCGAGCCATATCCCATCCCATAATCCTGGAAGTGTCAAGGTAATCATCGTCAAGCCTGTCGCTGGTGAAAATAACCGGTAACTCGAGTGTTCCTTCAACATTAATTGATGCCCCTGAGCGAATTTCAAGGCTGCTGGAGTTATGAAAATAAAGTCGTGTTCCGGCCAAAATATTCAGTATGCAATCTTTATCAGCAGTAAGCTTGCCATAAATAACATGAGGTTTATCATCAGGCAGTGTTACATCGCCTGTCACTATGGTATTGTGGTGAAAATAAGCATCCTGTCCCCAGGCAACCAGTTGTACATCCTGGATACTGCCATTGGTTTCGAAAACAACCGAATCGCTTTCAATCATCGGGTTATTTGAATTATTTGGATCAATAGTGACTTTAACAAAAATATAAGCACTGTCCTTGGGGCCTATTTCCAGGTTATTGTATTCAAGGCTGGGAGTGCCATCGATATTAAGCCTGAAGGGTGAGGCATTTCCGCGTGCAAGGGTGATTTTTGAAATATTGACACGGCTGTTTCCTGAATTGCGGATAACCAACTGTTTGGTAATGGAGCCGATAGTCGTAAAAACAGTGTCGAACAATACCGTATCGGTACTGAATCCAAGTTTAAATCCAGGATCGGTATTAAATTCATCTTTTCTACAACCCGTATAGACTAATATAATGGTTATCAGCAAAATAAATATTGACCTGGCGGATTGTTTTATCATTATCACAGTCTAATGTAAAAGGTTGCAAAGATAGTTGAAACTGATTTCTAATATTCAAACGAAATTTTTAATGAAATAATATTTTAACCTGAACAATTGTTGTATATTTAAAGAGAAATCGTAAGAATTATGTTAAATAGGTTTAAATAAAAATGTGGATAGGTTCATATGTAAAAAAAATGTACCTTTGCATGTTTTATTTAAAGTAAATATATTAATGCTAAATAGTTGATTCACTATGGATTATATCAAATTTGATAAGTCGATGCTGGTAAATCTTGAGTATTCTCTTACCCGTGAAATGCTCCGATCTAACAGGGCTGGTTCATATGCATCTACATCCATTATAGGTTGTAATACGCGTAAGTATCATGGTTTACTTGTTACACCTCAGCCTCAGCTCGATGGAGGGATGCATGTATTACTTTCATTGCTCGACGAAACTATTATTCAGCACGATCAGGAATTTAACCTGGCGATCCATAAATACAAAGGCGAGAAGTATAATCCAAAGGGACATAAATATGTAACTGATTTTAACATAGATACTAACCTCAGGATTACTTACAGGGTTGGAGGTGTATTACTAACCAAGGAAATGTTGTTTGCCGGAAACAGTGATAGTATTATCATTAAATACACTCTTGTCGAAGCTCATTCACCCACAACAATACGTTTCAGGCCATTTCTTGCATACAGGAATATCCATTCTCTAAGCAAAGCAAATAATGACGTTGAGCGAAAATACGATGCCGTTCCAAATGGCATTAAAGTAAGAATGTACCAGGGATATCCGCATTTACACCTTCAGATTTCGAAAGAAAACGAGTATGTACATGCACCTGACTGGTTTTTTGATTTTGATTACATGAGGGAGAAAGCGCGTGGGTACGATTCACTCGAAGATTTATACACACCGGGTTATTTCGAAGTACCCGTAAAGCTTGGCGAAAGCATTTACTTTATGGCAAGCCTCGAAGAGGAGGACCCCAAGACTTTTGCCCGGATGTATAGCCAGGAATTAAAAAAACGAATTGTTCGGAATAGTTTTGAACATTGTCTTGAAAATGCAGCTGAGCAGTTTATTGTTAAGCGAGGCAAGAAATTTGAGATAGTTGCCGGCTTTCACTGGTTTGGCCGTGTTACACGCGATACATTTATAGCTTTACCAGGCCTTACCCTGCTTCATGGTGATTTTAAAACTTTTAAAGCAATCCTGGATAACAGCCTTAACGAAATGAAAGGTCCGCTCTTCCCCAATTCGGGAACCGGCCTCAAACTTGAATATAATTCAGTAGATGCCTCATTATGGCTTTTCTGGACTTTGCAGCAATATGTTAAATACAGCGGCGACAAAACCGTTTGGAAACAGTATGGAGGATATTTAAAGCTGATCCTGAACAGTTTCCGCGAAGGTTCATCGTATAATATACACATGCTGGAAAGTGGATTGTTATATGCAGGTGTTACAGGCTCGGCCCTCACCTGGATGGATGCCGTAATTGATGGTAAGCCTGTAACTCCGCGTATCGGGCTTGCAGTTGAAGTTAATGCACTTTGGTATAACGCTGTTTGTTTTGCTGTTGAATTAGCCGAAAAAGCCGGAGATAAAGAATTTGTTGAGTCTTGGAAACCTGTTTCTGACCGGATTCCGGCTGAATTTGTGAATACATTCTGGTTTGAGGAGGAGAAATACCTGTATGATTTCGTTCATGGCGATTTTCGGGATAAATCAGTGCGTCCGAACCAGGTATTTGCAGCATCATTGCCTTATTCACCTCTAAATGATGATCAATGCAAAGGTATTCTCGACAGGGTCCAATCTGAATTGCTAACACCAAGGGGACTACGTACACTGGCTCCCAAAAATCCGGCGTATAAAGCCGAATATGCAGGCGGACCGGATGAGCGTGACCTTGCATATCACCAGGGTTCAGTTTTTCCCTGGTTATTTGGTCATTTTGCTGAAGCATGGCTACGACTTTATGAACAGGGAGGGGTATCATTTATTACAAAGATGTATAAAGGGTTTGAGGAAGTAATGTCAGAGCATGGAATCGGAACCATTTCAGAACTCTATGACGGCGATCCGCCTTACCGCCCATCAGGAGCTATTTCACAAGCATGGAGTGTAGCAGAACTTTTACGGGTTAAAAATTTGCTCGAATCCATGAAATAGGCAGAAATAAAGAAACCAAAATAAATTGAGTTAAAAGATAAAAGAGATGAAAGTATTAATGTTTGGTTGGGAGTTTCCTCCCCATATCACCGGTGGTCTTGGTACAGCCTGTTTTGGACTTACTAAAGGATTGTTGAAACATGGGGTTGAAGTACAGTTTGTAGTACCAAAAGCTTATGGTGACGAAAGTCAGGAAGCAGTTCGTCTGATTAATGCCAGCGATGTTACTGTTATGATGAACGATCCCATATTTCGAGAATACTGGAGCCAGATCACTTATATGGAAATAGGTTCAAACCTCATTCCATATGTTGGCCCTGAAGACTTTCAGCAAATGGTAAGTGAGAATCTGAATGAAAAAGTGCAGGAAGGAAGCAGGGTTTTTTCAGAAAAATTCCAGTTCTCGGGCAAATACGGTCACGACCTGATGGAAGAAGTATCGCGTTATGCACTTGTTGGTGCTGCCATTGCTGCCAATAGTGAATTTGATGTAATTCATGCGCACGACTGGCTTACCTATTCTGCCGGAGTAGCTGCAAAAAAAATATCGGGCAAACCATTGGTAGTGCATATGCATGCCACTGAATTCGACCGCTCAGGAGAGAATTACAACGAGAATGTGTATGAAATTGAACGAAAAGGAATGGCTGAGGCCGATCGAGTTATTACTGTCAGTAATCTCACCCGTAATATAGTTATTGAAAGGTATCATATTGATCCCGATAAAGTTATTACAGTGCATAATGCTGTTGAACCACCCGAAAAAACGGAATTGGTTGATGCTCAAAAACATGTCAAAGAAAAAATTGTAACTTTTCTTGGCAGGATAACTTTTCAGAAAGGACCTGAATACTTTATCGAAGCTGCCCAAAAAGTGCTGGAACGAGATAAAAATGTCCGCTTTGTTATGGCAGGTACAGGAGATATGATGGAGAAAATGATAAGGCGGGTAGCTAAACTAAAGATTTCATCGCATTTCCATTTTACCGGATTTTTGAAAGGCGAAAATGTTGATCGTATGTTTGCAATGAGTGATGTATATGTAATGCCATCAGTATCAGAGCCTTTTGGTATTTCACCTCTTGAAGCTATGCGTTCAAATGTTCCCGTTATTATTTCAAAACAGTCGGGTGTTGCAGAAGTACTTAACCATGTGATGAAAGTCGATTTCTGGGACGTTGATGCCATGGCTGATGCCATATATGGATTATTGCATTACAAATCCATGAGTGAAATGACAGTTGCCAACGGTACCGAAGAAGTGAATAACCTGAAATGGGAATCTGCTGCTCGAAAAGTCGCCGACATTTATGAATCGCTGGTTTAAGAATTTAAAACCAAAATATTTAATCATAGTTTAAAACGAAGATATATGAGGTCAGTTTGTCTTTATTTTCAGGTTCATCAGCCATTCCGGCTTCGGACATATCGGTTTTTCGATATTGGTGCCGATCATTATTATTACGATGATTATCAAAATAAACGTATTGCCAGGCGAATTGCCAATGAATGCTATCTTCCTGCTAACGAGGTTTTACTTGCACTGATTAGTGAATATGGTTCAGCCTTCAAGGTGACTTTCAGCATTAGTGGCATTGCCCTCGAGCAGTTTAAGAAATACTCACCCGAAGTAATAGACAGCTTTAAGCGCTTGGCAAAAACCGGGAATGTTGAATTTCTGGCCGAAACATATTCTCATTCATTGGTTGGATTAATTGATCCGGCAGAGTTTAAGAGACAAGTTCAGGAACACGCCACTGCCATTAACGAATTGTTAGGTGTTACTCCAACAGCATTTCGCAATACTGAGTTAGTGTATTCGAACAGCATTGCCGGGCAGGTTCTCGATATGGGTTACAAAACTATGATTACTGAAGGCGCAAAACAATTACTGGGATGGAAAAGCCCTAATTTCCTATATCACAGTGCCCCTCATCAACGACTGAAACTACTTCTGCGAAATTACCAGCTCAGCGACGATATTGCAATCCGGTTTTCGCAAAAGGAGTGGAGTGAATGGCCTCTGACTGCTGAAAAATATGTTTCATGGATTGATAAAGTCGATCCAAAGCAGGAACTCGTAAACTTGTTCATGGATTATGAAACTTTCGGAGAGCATCAGAAAGCAGACTCAGGAATTTTTGGTTTTTTGCGGGCATTTCCTGAACAATTGATTAAAACCGGCAGATGGAATTTTCGAAATGTAAGCGAAATTGCTGCGGATTTGCAACCTGTAGCCGGAATTGATTGTCCTCATGCTATTTCGTGGGCTGACGAAGAGCGTGATCTTACTGCATGGCTTGGTAACGATTTACAGACTGAAGCATTTTCAAGTCTCTTCAAAGTTTCTGATTTAATGGCTTCATGTAAGGATGCAGATCTTCACCGTGATTGGAATTACCTGCAAACAAGCGAGCATTTTTACTACATGTGTACAAAATGGTTCAGTGATGGAAATGTGCATCAAAAATTAAATCCTTATAGCTCACCATATGAAGCATTCCTTAATTACATGAATGTACTTTCTGACTTTCTGATCCGGGTAAATGAATATACACTGAATATACCTGTTCCGGAGAAAAAACCCACGGCCATAAAAACAGAAAAATCAAAAAAAACGGGGTCTGCTGATAATCAGGTTTCAACTAAATAAGCTACAAAAACAAAAGCTTCATCTACTGACAAACTGCATAAAAGGCCAACACTAAACTGCAAAAATCATAAAACCAGAAAATGTTTATTCACAATTTTACTCAAATGTGAATAACTTAAAAACCAATTAATTTTAAAATTCGTACTTTTGCAAACCTCTGAATCAGGATTTATACCTGTCAGGGGTTTGATTTTTGTGCATCATATCTATTATTCATGCACTAAATTACCTGAATCTGAAACTTATTTATGAGTGATAAAAAAATACTAAGGCCAGACTACCTGTTTGAGGTAAGCTGGGAAGTTTGCAATAAAGTAGGCGGTATTCATACGGTAGTAGCCACTAAAGCTCCCGGATTACAACAGGAATATGGAAACAATTACATTCTTATTGGCCCTGATGTATGGAAAGAAACCAGCCAAAACCCTGAATTTACAGAAGATAAATCAATTTTACGTGTATGGCGCGAACGTGCCGAAAACGAAGGCTTACGTATAAAAATTGGTCGCTGGAATATTAAAGGCCGGCCTATAGTTATTCTGGTTGACTTTACACAATACATACCCTCGAAAGATAAGGTTCTGGCCGAATTTTGGGAAAAATATAAACTCGATAGTATAACCGGGTCATGGGACTATTTTGAGCCTGCACTTTTTGGTTATGCGGCAGGTAAGGTAATCGAAAGTTTTTATGAATTCAGCCTTACCGCCCAGGATAAGATTGTAGCTCAGTTTCATGAGTGGATGACTGGTGGAGGAATACTTTATCTGAACGACAAGGTGCCCCAGATCGGAACAGTATTTACAACTCATGCAACCGTAGTTGGAAGATGTATTGCAGGTAACAACCTGCCGCTATACAGCCGTTTTGAGGATTACCATGGCGACGTAATGGCAGGCCGGTTTCATGTAATGGCAAAGCATTCGCTCGAACTAATTGCAGCCAATGAGAGTGACTCTTTTACTACCGTAAGCAAACTTACTTCAAACGAATGCACTCAATTTTTAGGCCGTGAGCCTGATGTAATTACTCCGAATGGATTCGATGATTCTCTTTTCCTGGATGAAGAAACATTAGGCGCCAAAAGGTTAATAGCACGAGAGAAACTTCTTGCTGTTGCCCAGGCAGTTACAGGACAATTGCTGCCTGCTGATACCCTTTTTCTGCTTAACAGCGGGAGATATGAGTATCGGAATAAAGGTATCGACCTTTTTCTGGATGCACTGGCTGACCTGAACCGGAATGAAAAACTTACTTACCCAGTAGCCGCTTTTATTACCATTCCGGCACACCACTCGGGACCTGTTCATGGATTAGCTGAAAAAATTGAATCCGGCAATTATGATATTTCTGAGGGAATACAATATCTTACTCATGGTCTTTTTGAACCGGATTACGATCCGATTTTGAAAAGACTAAAAGAAAATAGCTTGTTCAACTCACTACAGGACAAAGTAAAAGTAATATTTGTACCAAGTTATCTGAACGGAAACGATGGTATTTTTAATCTCAGTTATTACGATCTTTTGTCGGGTTTTGACCTGTCAGTATTTCCATCCTACTATGAACCTTGGGGATATACGCCGCTTGAGAGTCTTGTATTTGGTGTGCCGACCGTTACCACTACGCTGGCTGGTTTTGGTTTATGGGTGAGGAGTATAACCCAGGATAGCGGTATTACTGTTATTGATCGCAATGATGAGAATAATGAAATGGTTGTTGATTCTATTGTTTCCGTTATTTTATCATTCGAAAAAATGTCGGAAAGCAGGAGGGCTGAACTTTCAGCATCAGCAATTTCATTAGCACATACGGCACTGTGGAGTAACCTGCTAAAATATTATAAACAAGCATATTCAGTAGCTCTCGAAAAAGTGAGTGACCGCTCTGACCTGTTTCGCGATAAAAGGCAGGCCGAAACTGTTATCAGTGTAAATGGGAAAAAACCTTCTCACCCGGAATGGCGCAAAGTGCTTGTTAGGCATACCTTTCCTGATGCATTAAAGGGATTGTTAAAACTGAGTCGAAACTTATACTGGTGCTGGAATAGCGAAGCTGCGGATTTGTTTAGGCTTATAGATACTGAACGTTGGGAAAGTTCTAATAATAATCCGATTGCTTTACTCGAATCGCTTACATTCAGTCAGTTGCAGGCACTGGAAAAAGATGCGGATTTCATGAACAGGCTCAAACGGGTAATGGAGAAATTCGATGCCTATATGGCCAAAAGTTCTGAAAAGAAAGGACCGAAAATAGCTTATTTCAGCATGGAATTTGGTCTGCACGAAAGTGTTCAGATATACTCAGGCGGCCTGGGCGTTCTTGCCGGTGATTATCTGAAAGAAGCTTCTGATTCTAATTCCGATATGATAGCTGTAGGATTATTATATCGCTATGGCTATTTCAAACAAACATTGTCTCCTTTTGGTGAGCAGATTCCTCAGTATTACCCTCAGCGGTTCAACCATTTACCTATTAAACCGGTTCGTTATCCGGACGGAGAGTGGATAACTATAAGTATTTCTTTACCTGGACGGAACTTATATGCTAAAGTCTGGAAACTGGAAGTTGGCAGGATCTCTCTTTATTTGCTGGATGCTGATATCGAAGAGAATTCAGAGAACGACAGATTTGTTACCCATCAGTTATACGGCGGTGATCTCGAAGTGCGCTTCAAACAGGAATTATTACTTGGCGTAGGTGGTATACGCATGCTCGAAGCCATGGGTATGGAACCAGACCTTTACCATTGCAACGAAGGACATGCTGCATTTATTGGAATTGAACGTCTTCGGGAATATGTGCAAAACCATCAATTGTCGTTCCTTCAGGCTATTGAACTGGTAAGGGCTTCAACTCTGTTTACTACTCACACACCTGTTCCCGCCGGTCACGACGCCTTTACCGAAGACCTTCTGCGTACCTATATACCTCATTATGCCATTCGCCTCAACATTTCATGGAATACTTTTATGAATCTGGGACGCTATGTAGAGAATAGTAACGATCAGAAATTCTCGATGAGCGTGCTTGCGTCAAAACTCTCTCAGGAAATGAATGGAGTGAGCCGAATTCATGGCCAGGTAAGCAGGCAGATGTTTAAAGATATGTACAATGGATTTTATGAAAGCGAAATCCACATAGGGTATGTAACTAATGGAGTACACTTACCTACCTGGGCAAATGTGAAATGGGAAAAACTGTATTTGCAGGAATTTGGCGAAGCATATTTGCAGGATCAGTCTAATCCTGAATATTGGGAAAAGATACATAATGTCCCCGATGATCGGATATGGAAAATCAGGCAGGAGTTAAGAGGAGATTTGATAAGTTATATCAAGAAACGCCTGCAGGATTCTATGAGCACTAGTTCTGAAAAACCTAAACAGGTTATTCAGATTATTGATTCTCTTGATAGTAATGCGCTTACAATTGGTTTTGCCCGTCGGTTTGCGACTTATAAACGTGCTCATTTGCTCTTTTCCAACATTGAACGACTGGCACAAATTCTCAGTGATGAAAAGTACCCTGTGCAATTTGTTTTTGCGGGTAAAGCTCATCCCGCCGACAAAGCAGGCGCCGATCTTATTAAACGAATAATAGAAGTGTCGCGCATGCCTCAGTTCGTTAGCAAGATCATTTTTCTTGAGAACTATAATATGGCTATGGCCCGTAAACTTGTTCAGGGTGTAGATATCTGGCTCAATACGCCAACACGTCCACTGGAAGCCAGTGGTACCAGTGGTGAAAAAGCCGTGATGAATGGTGTTGTTAACTTTAGTGTTCTTGATGGATGGTGGGCCGAAGGGTATCGCGAAGATGCCGGTTGGGCACTTAAAGAAGAAAAAACATACGAAAATCAGCAATTCCAGGATGAACTTGACGCAGAGACTATATACAATATCCTGGAGGATGAAATCATACCTGCTTTTTACAATCGGGGTAAAGATGATGTTCCGCATGAATGGATTAAGTATGTTAAAAACACCATATCAGGCATAGCTCCTCATTTTACTATGAAACGTCAGCTCGACGATTATTATACAAAGTACTATTATAAGCTTGCCAAACGCTCGGCTTTGCTGAAAGCAGATGATAATGCTGCGATGCGCAGTCTTGCATCATGGAAGTTCAGAATGATACGCAATTGGGATGGGATCGAAGTGGTGGATGTAATATTACCTAATCCCGTTAACCAGGTGTTGAATCTGGGCGATATTTTTACCGCTGAATTAATTCTCAATTTAGGAGATATTGCACCTGATGATGTTATGGTCGAAATGATTTCAGGTCAGAAAACAAATGATCATATGGTTGAACCTCAAACCATTCGCGAATTGCATCTTACGAAAGTTGACGGAAACCTAGCTCATTTCGTTATTGAGATTGAGACCGGGCTTGCCGGCGTTTTCGACTTTGCTTTCCGTATTACTCCTAAAAATCCTTTACTTCCGCACCGCATGGACTTTAACCTGGTGAAATGGGCGTAGGTTTTGTGAAAATAGAGAAATAGTGAAATGGTTGAATAGGTAAATGGGAGAGTGGGAGACAATCTTACCCTAAAGCCTAACCCCTAAAACCTAATCGCTTTTAAAAATAACAAGTAACAAATAACTACAAAAATGAAACTACTCGAAGGAAAAGTTGCCATGATCACCGGTGCTTCCCGTGGAATTGGCAAAGCTATTGCCATTGCTTTTGCACAACAAGGTGCTTCAATTGCTTTTACTGATATGCGCCGCGATGAAATCATGGAAGCAACCGAACGCGAAATACAGGCTTTAGGCGTTAAAGCAATTGGTTATGCTTCCGATGCCAGCTCTTTCGAAGACAGCGAGCGTACAGCTGATGAAATAGCTGCCGCTTTTGGCCGGATCGACATACTTGTAAACAATGCCGGTATTACCCGCGACAACCTGCTGATGCGTATGACCGAAGCAGACTGGGACCTGGTTATTAAAGTCAATCTGAAATCAGTTTTCAATTTGACAAAAGCTGTTCAGAAATATATGCTCAAACAGCGTTCTGGTTCGATCATCAATATGAGTTCAGTAGTTGGTGTAAATGGCAATGGTGGACAATCCAATTATTCAGCTTCAAAGGCTGGTTTGATTGGATTTACCAAATCCATTGCCCAGGAACTTGGTTCGAGGAATATCCGCTGTAATGCTATTGCACCTGGCTATATCGAAACTGAAATGACAGCGAAATTATCTGAAGAAGTCCGTACACAATGGGCTGCACAAATTCCGCTTCGTCGTGGCGGCAAACCCGAAGATGTTGCACAGGCATGTGTTTTCTTTGCTTCTGATCTTTCGGCATACGTTACCGGACAGGTACTTAGTGTTTGTGGAGGGATGAGTACTTAAAATAATTATATACAGAAAAAAAGCGGATTTCCTTTAACAGGAGTCCGCTTTTGTTTTTAGGTCATTTCGTTTCGTAGTGATTTTTATTACACTCAGAGTTATATCTATTTAATCCCGTAATGCGGAGCCAGAATTTTCATAAACCAGGCTGAAGGTAGAATATTTTTAAGAACAACAGCTAGTTTTTGTTCCATCGTGGCAATTACATATCGTTGACAAGGGTTCTTCGATTCAATTATCTTCACAAGTTTGCGTGCAAGAACTTCGGGTGGCCAACCTCCATTCTCATCTTTCTCAATTATCGAAAGTGTTTTGGTGAATTGTTCGCCATAAGGATCATTAGCTGTTTTAGCCAAAAAATTGCGACGGTTGGCAGTATTGCTTGTATGGAAATCACCAGGATTAATAACTACAACTTTGATGTTGAATTGCTTTAATTCCATTCGTAATGCTTCACTTATGCCTTCGATGGCAAATTTGCTGGCTGAATAATATCCCTGGAAAGGAAGCCCCATAAGTCCTCCTATAGAGCTAAAATTAATAATGGTTCCTTCCCGTTTTTGTCGCATGGCAGGTAATACCTCTCTGAGTAAATACACCATCCCCATAACATTGGTGTCCATCTGAAGCCGGATGTTTTCGATAGGGGAGGTTTCAATAGCCCCGCCGGTATGCACCCCGGCATTATTTATCAAAACATCGATGCGTCCTTCTTTTTGTATGACCAAACTTACAGTTTGCTTGATGGATGAATGGTCCAGGAGGTCCATTTTCAACACATTGACATTTGGCAAGGTTTCCGTTCCCTTGCGAATGGTGCCGTAAACTATATGGCCTTCAGCTGCGAGTAATTCAGCCGTTTTTTTACCAAATCCTGATGATATACCCGTAATGAATACAACTTTAGGCATAGGACATATAAAAGAGTAATAAAATATTCTGATTAACTGGCAATAGCATCTCTTGAGAGTACGTCAAGTTTTACTGCAACCTTTGCAATCTTTTCAATTGCAATATCCAGCTGTTCAAAGGTGTGGGTAGCCATAAGCGAGAACCGTATCAGGCTGTCTTCTTTTGGTACTCCTGGCGATACAACAGGATTCACAAATACACCATCTTCGAGGAGAAGCCTTGTCATTTGTAATGCTGCAATTTCGTTGCGGATAAACAATGGAATAATTGGTGAAGCTGATTTTCCGGTATCAAATCCCAGGTTTTTAAATGCTTGAAGTGCATAATCTGTTAAAGCCCATAGATGGCTGATCCTTTCTGGTTCCGATTCCATTATATCTAGCGCTGCTAATACGGTGGCTGCAGATGAAGGAGTCATGCTGGCACTAAAAATCAATGAACGGGAGTTATGCTTCAGGTAGTTAATAATCTCTTTGTCAGCTGCAATAAATCCGCCAAGCGATGCCAAAGATTTGGAAAATGTTCCCATTGTAAGGTCAACCTTGTCGGTTAATCCAAAATGAGAAGCAGTACCTGCCCCGTTTTTGCCGATAACCCCGATTGAGTGGGCATCATCAACCATTATTGACGCATTGTACTTTTCAGCAAGTCTCACAATTTCAGGCAGATTAACAATGTCACCTTCCATCGAGAAGATCCCATCAACTACAATCAGCTTGATTTTATCTGGCTCACATAGTCTGAGTTTAGCCTCCAGCGAATGCATGTCATTATGCTGAAACTTTAATATTTTTGAGAACGAAAGCCGGCTGCCTTCAATGATAGAAGCGTGATCCAATTCATCCAGCAATAAATAATCGTTTCGCCCTGTAAGTGCTGAAACTACGCCCAGGTTCACCTGGAACCCTGTGCTGTAACAGATTGCTCCGTCTTTATTCATCAACCTGGCAAGTCGTTCTTCCAACTCAATATGAATGTCGAGGGTGCCATTTAGAAAGCGCGATCCGGCACAGCCTGTACCATATTTATCAATTGCTATTTTTGCTGCTTCCTTAACTTTTGGGTGGTTGGTTAGTCCAAGATAACTATTTGATCCAAACATCAGAACTTTCTTCCCATTCATTATAACTTCAGTGTCCTGATCTGATTCTATTACCCTGAAATAAGGGTAAAGTCCAGTCGCCATTACTTTCTGAGGAACATCATATTCCGAAAGCTTATCTTGCAATATTCCCATTTACTCTTATAATTTACACTAATTTTGACACAAAAGTAATGAAAAAATAATTGCTTTTATGATCTGCTTCCCGGAATTTGAATTTTAACCCATTCTTAAAAGCTAAAATGTTGGATTACTGGTGTTTGTAGTCAGGATATAGTGATAGTTAGGATTGATAGTTAGGATATAGTGATAGGTAAAAGCGTCTCTTTATTGATATGAGTCAAAATTTAACTGATTAATAATCATAACTGTAGAAGTAATTTTTAAAGATCGGATCCGTTTAATTTTCAATTTATTTATTGGAAAGATTTGACTTGTTACATGCCATCCGGCTTGCTATGTTTCCATCTTCTGTGTGTCCATAACCAGAATTCCGGCGCTTCGCTGATATCTTTTTCCAGTAATCTTAAATGGCTTTCAGTGATTTCGCCTTGTTGTGTCTGTGAAGCATCTTCGCAGATTAATTGAGTATGATACACATATTTGCCTCTTTTAACACGTTCCATGCAGCCATAAATAACTGCCAATTTGAGTTTTTGAGCAATTTTTTCGGTACCAATGAAAACTGCAGTATCCTGGTTGAGGAACTTAGTCCAATAGGCACCTTTCGGATCTGGCGACTGGTCACTCAGAAAAGCAGTCATATTCAATTCGTTGCGATTGGCTATCATCCCTTTCAAAGTTCCGGTCATGGTGTATAACTTACAACTTGTTTTAGTTCTCATATGCGACATCAACTTATCAAAGTAGCAATTGGTCAACGGATGATAAATTACATACGTTTGAAAATCAGTCTGCAAGGGTAATCCCGAAGGGCAATATTCCCAGTTTCCATAATGTCCCATCACCAATATGGCACTTTTCTTGCTTTTATAAAGGTTTTGGAATAATTGCTGTGTTTCGGAATCCATTTTGCAGCGTTCAAGTTTTTGTTCCGGGCTCATAGTAAATAGCTTCAGAATTTCAAAGACCATATCTGTGAAATATCTGTAGAATCGGAACTCAATCGATTTAAGCTCTTTACCAGACTTTTCCGGAAATGAAAGGGAAAGATTCATTCTCACAATCTTACGCCTATATCTTAAGATGTAATAAAGGATCAGGAAAAAAAAGTCAGAAATTATGAATACAACAGGCCAGGGAAGAATTGAAAAAACATATAAAAAAGGAATAGAGAAATAGTATACTAATGCCTGGCTAAACTTTTTCATCTTAAAATTTCTTTGCGTAATGTACCGAACAGGAATGACTATCCTTTGTTCGGTGAATTATCCGCAAAGTTACTATGATTAAGCGAATTATCCCAAAATCATCCTTTAACGATTCTGGGATAATAATAATCTTAAGCTTTACAGAAGTATGTATGAATCTCAGAATTTGATATTGTTTCTACATAAGCTGCGAAGCCTTTATCCATAATTTTTTCAATTAGTGGCATAGGTGTAAATGGTGTAATCAGTTCAAATATCTGACCGGGTGCCATCTCAGATGTTCTCTTAATTGCTTCTGCCAAAGGGTGATCCCCGGCCTTCAACATTTCACGTGCATCCAATGATTCACTAATCATATCAGGATTGAACCAACCTGGTTTTTCGTTTAAATTTGTAGTCATAATTACTTTGGTTTTATTTTGCAGTGCTCTGCATGAATTAATAATTTGTGATTTGTGACCTGGAATTTGGATATTACGAAGTACTTTTTTCGATTAACTATTTGCCATTTTATTTATCAGTGCCATACGAAAGCAACCTTTGCTCTCCTTCAAGAGCGCGTAATTCCGTCAGATCCTGCGAAAACTCAATGGTTCCCATGTAGTTGTTATCTTTATCGCGAAGTGGAAGATAGGTAATGTATATGAACTTATCCTGCATTTGTATCCAGAACGGGGCACTGCTTTCTTTACCGCTCTTAAAATCATTAAGTATCTGATCAACAATATGCATGCTGTGAGGCGGATGACACATACGAACATCGCGGCCTAATATAGCCCTGTTACGGTCAAATATACGATGCTTGCCTTGCGTGAAGAATTTTACTTTGTCGTTTTTATCCACGAAAGTTATATCAGCCGGTATGGTATTTAGCAGCAGCGTTAATTCGCTTATATTAAAACTACCACTCGGTAATCGCACTATACCGCCAGCAAATTCATTGCCAAGATCCCCAATCGTTGTTTCAACATTTTCCGGCATCCATTCATCTGTCGGATCAAAAAGGCAATAACCTATTTCGTTTGTCTGCAGCAATACGTCATACCATTCCTGGTCAGTAAGTTCGTCCATGGCCATAGGAAAAAGTATTTCGTCCTCTTTCATAATCATGTCTGTCACCGATTTTGCAGCAGGGGCAAGAACAATGTCGATAATGTCGACCAATTCGGCTGCGGTTGCTCCAGTTGAATTCTGAAGGACTTCGGTTGCATTTTTTAATGAAGCGCGGGTTTCATCATGCTTTCCCCACATTACAGTCGGAGGACCTGTAATGCCTTTTGATTCGAGGAAAGGAAACAAAAGATTTTCCTTTCGCCGGTAGTGTTTATCAACATCGGTTAATGCATTGAAAATGGTGAGCATCTGCATTACTATAGTATCATTAATCTCAGTACTATTATTGTCTGCAGTTTTTTTTACAGTTTCAAATAAGCCATTGAGTTGCATCGCCATTTTTTCGAGCTCCCGGTTTTCTTTTTTAAAAGTATCAACCGGGTGACCTGCCGGAATGGTTTTAGCATCCGTATGGTCGATGTTGCCATCCAATACCATGGCATGGATATCGCATAGTTTAAGTACTTCAGCAACAGGAAGTCCCTCTTTAATAAGTTCCTGTTCAACTTCAACCACTTCGTCGTACGGAATTCCTTTCAGCAGGTTGGTCAGCTGTGTCTTAATGGCTTCGGGAGCTTCGCCCTGGTGCAATTGTAATATCATGTGTTTCAGAAGCTCTTTCCTGTTTTCCGAATTGTTGATTAACTCGCTCATTGTTATGTGATTATAATGGATTTAATAAGTTTGTTCTAGTATTTAAAATAGCACTTTTACTGTTTATAATAATTATGTGCAAAGGTATAAAATAATTCAGGTACATTAATACCTAAATAAGAAATATTGTGTTTTTAATAAAAAAATTGTTTTTAAAAGGTGAAGATCAGTTGTGAATGGATAAAAGCAGGATCTGTTTATTTTGTTATATCTACTATTTCTATATTTAATAATATTCATTAAATTTGTTGTCTAACTATAAAGTAAACTTATATGAAAAACACAAAATTCTTTTTAGTGATTATTTTGGCTTCAATGTTTTCGGGAATTTCCTTTGCTCAGGATTGTGGGTTTTATACCCTTTCGACAGGAATGGTAACTGCTTATCAGAACCTGGATGCCAAGGGTAAAGTTACCAGTACACTTCGTACTACTTGCCTGGATGTGAATAAGGTAGGTGAAGCAATTATTTATAAAATAAAAAGTGAATATGCTGATGCTAAAAACAAAAATCAGTCAAACAGGGAATATGATATGAAATGTGAGGATGGAAAATTTTACATTGATATGCAAAGCATGGTTGATTCCAAGTCGATGGAAGCCTTTAAAGACATGGAAATCAGCGTGAATAGTGAAGATCTGATCTATCCGTCTGGTTTAGCGGCAGGGCTTACATTGCCTGATGCCAATATCACAATATCCGCTAGTACTGGCGGCATGAAACTAATGAGTTTAGTAATGAATATTACCAATCGGCAGGTGGTTGGAACCGAAACAGTTATGGTGCCGGCAGGTACTTTCGAGTGTTTCAAGATTACTTACGATGTGGAAACTAAAATGATGTTCAAAATAAATGCTACAGTTGCTGAATATGTAAACATGGGAGTTGGAAATGTTAAAACCGAGACCTTTGATAAAAAAGGGAATTTATCAGCTACTACTATACTTGTTGAGGTCAAAAAATAAACCACTTATTAATCAGGTTTAGACATTCTGAAATTTTCCTGAATGAGCGAAAATTTTGCGACCTTTGCGGGGTTATTCATAAAACCCTTATTGGTAGTGGGATTTTCGCTTATTACTTTGTATCCTTTCTGGTTTCTGCTGTTATGTATTATGGCTGGATCGGCTTATGCCAGCCTGCTTTATTTTCGTGAAAAAGGAAATGACTTCAGCCTTTTAACTACCAGGATATTAGCCATACTTCGTGGGGTTTCGGTAACACTTATCGCCTTTTTACTACTCTCTCCTTTGTTGAAAAGTACTTCACGCTATAATGAGAAACCAATTGTGCTGCTCGCGCTCGACAATTCCGGTTCAATTGCAATGAGTAAGGATTCCACTTTTTATAAAAATGAATTTATCAGCAAATACAAGGAACTCGCTGACGAGTTGTCGAAGAAATATGAATTGCAAACCTACACCTTCGGGGATAAAGTTTCGAAAAGTATAAAACCCTCGTTCAATGAAAAGCAAACCAATATGGAAGACCTTTTCAATGAGATCAGGGATAGTTATTCAAACCGCAACCTGGCTGCTTTGATTTTGGCCAGTGATGGAATATATAACCAGGGTGCTGATCCGCTTTATGTTTCAGATAATGCACCGTACAGTATTTATTCCGTTGCAATGGGAGATACCGTACAGCAAAAAGACATTAAAATTTCGCGGGTCAATTACAACAGGATTGCTTTCCTGGGCAACGATTTTCCGGTTGAAATAACAGTTTCAGCTTTTAAATGTGCCGGATCCCAAAGCAAAATAAGTGTGTCGTCGGGTGAGCAGCAGTTTTATAGTGAGGATATTCATATCAACCAGCCATTGTCTTCATTTACTTTTACGACAAAACTTACTGCTTCAAAACCAGGTATGCAGCGGTATCGTATCTCTGTTTCACCTGTTCAGGGTGAAATAAGTACAGCCAATAATTACCAGGAAATAGTTGTTGAAGTGCTCGATAGCCATCAAAAAATACTTTTATTGCAGGCAGCACCGCACCCGGATATTGCTGCTCTGAAACAAGCTATTGAAAAGAACCAGAATTATACTGTCGACAACATCATGCTCAATGATTTCAGTGGTTCAATTGCTTCGTACAGCCTGGTGATTATACACCAGATTCCTTCCCTTGCTGATGTAGGCTTTCAAGTTACTAACCAATTGAAAAACAGCACTGTTCCTGTGCTTTATATTATTGGAAGCCAATCAAATCTTCCTGCATACAACAGCCTGATGACCGGTTTGATAATTCCTCCGTCAATGAGTTCATTCAACGAAGCTACAGGCATTTTAAACCCTGATTTCAGTCTTTTCTCACTCGGCCCTGAGATAGAACATATGGTTCCTGAATTTCCCCCGCTAAATGTTCCTTTTAGTCAATATAAACCGGGAACTGCCGCACAGGTTTTACTTTATCAGAAAATCGGAACAGTGAATACCCGCATCCCATTGATTATTTTTAACCAGGGAGTTGACCGAAAATCAGCAACTATCACCGGTGAAGGAATATGGCGCTGGCGATTGGCTAATTATGTAAAAGTGGGTAATCAACAGGCTTTTGATGAGCTGTTTACTAAAATCATTCAATACCTGGCGGTGAAGGAAGATAAAAGCCAGTTCAGGGTGATTCTAAAGAACAGTTTCAAAGAAAATGAAGATATTGAAATTGATGCAGAACTCTATAACGACAGCTATCAGCTTGAGAACAAACCAGATGTAAATATTGTTATCACAGATGAAAATAAAAAGGTTTTCCCATTTGCTTTTTCCCGTACTTCCAATGCTTATTATCTGAATGCCGGAAGTCTGCCTGCAGGAGATTATGTCTACAATGCATCAACCAGCTATGGAGGAAAGGCTTTTCAGAAAACCGGAATATTTAAGGTGATGGCTTTAAATGTTGAATCATTAAATACAGTTGCCAATCATTTGCTGCTTAACAACATGGCTGTGCGCCATAAAGGGAAAATGGTATATCCGGCACAATTGGATGAAATTGTGAAATTGCTTGCAGCCCGTGATGATCTTAAAACAGTAGTATACACTCAGAAAAGATATACTGATCTTGTAAGCTTTTTTCCTGTGCTTCTTCTTCTTCTTATCCTACTGTCAGCCGAATGGTTTATACGCAAACGGAACGGGAGTTATTGATAGTGAATAGTGAATAGTGAAGAGTGAAAGTGAAAAGTGAAGGATAGAGACGCCATGCTTCGTGTCTGTTATGAAGGTGACGGGAAAGAAAGAGGAATAGAAAATGTTATGCCATCATTTTAAGTCTGCCAAATCTATTTCTAATGATATTACAAAAATCGAAAAAGAGTTTTATCTGAATGCTTATGAATAAGCCCAAAAACATTGACGAGTATATCGCCGGTTTTCCTCAAAGCACTCAGGAAATCCTGGAGCAAATTCGGTTGACTATCAGAAATGCTGCTCCGCAGGCAGTGGAAGTAATCAGTTATGGAATGCCGGCATTTAAATTGAATGGAATATTGGTATGGTTTGCTGCTTACTCAAAACATATTGGATTTTATCCGAAAGCTTCAGTAATTGAGGTATTTAGAAAAGATATTTCCGCATTCAAAAGTGCAAAAGGCTCTATACAGTTCCCACTCAATGAACCTATGCCCCTGGAACTGATAACCGAAATTGTAAAATACAGAGTAGCAGAAAACATGCAAAAGGTAGAACCGAAAAAAAAATAGTTACTTAATTAAATCAACTGCCTCCAAAGACTCATAATTCATAACTCATAACTCATAACTCATCTCTCCCAATGTCTCCCCAAACCCTTTACTACATTATTCTTGCCATCATAATAGCCGGATTTATTTTCGATCAATGGATCAATTACCTGAATACCACAACGCGCAGCAATATTCTGCCTGAAGCATTGAAAGGTTTTTATGATCAATCGACATACAGCCTGCAGCAGGATTATGAGCGGGATAATTATCAGTTCGGATTAATTTCGGACATCCTTTCGTTCCTTGCCATATTAGCTATGCTTATTTTTGGTGGCTTTGCCTGGATTGATGGATTTGTGAGGACTTTTACGGGTTCAACTATTTTAATGGCCATTTTCTTTTTTGGAATTATAGCCATAGCATCTGATCTGCTCAGTATTCCGTTAGAGGTGTATCACACATTCGTTATTGAGGAACGCTATGGATTTAATAAAACCACCCTTAAAACTTTTATAATTGATAAGCTAAAAGGATGGCTTCTTGCAAGTGTTATTGGCGGAGGGATTCTCTCGTTAATCATTTTTATTTACGAAAAGTCAGGATCTTGGTTTTGGGTTCTCGCCTGGTTTTTTATTTCAGTTTTCACTTTGTTTATCAGTTATTTCTACACTACTCTGCTAGTTCCGATATTTAACAAGCTGACTCCACTTCCTGCCGGCGAACTTAGGGATGCGATTGAGCAGGTTGCTGCACAGGCTGATTTTAGCCTGAAGGACATCAGCATTATGGACGGTTCCAAAAGAAGCACGCGTGGAAATGCATATTTTAGTGGATTCGGACGGAAAAAGAGTATTGTACTTTTCGATACCCTGGTTAATGAACATAGTGTTGACGAACTTGCAGCTGTGCTTGCACATGAAATTGGCCATTATAAAAAGAAACATGTTCTTAAAGGACTTGATATCCGGAATTCTGCAAACAGGTGTGTTGCTATTTCTATTATCGTTATTGCTTAAAAGCCCGATACCTGCATTTGCCCTTGGGTGCTTTGGTTCCTTCATTTCATATGTCGGTTATTGCTTTCGGTATTTTATACAGTCCTGTTTCAATGATGTTAGGCATTGTGTTTAATTCCGTTTCGCGAAAGCATGAATATGAGGCCGATCGGTTTGCAGTAAGCCTTTCGAAACCAGGAGCCTTGCAGCAAGCTTTAAAACGGCTTTCGGTAAAAAACCTCAGTAATCTTACTCCGCATCCCTGGTATGTTTTTATTCATTACTCACATCCTGCTCTTTTACAGCGGCTTGCAGCGATTGACAAGTCAGAAGAGACACAAGCTTAACTTCAAAGAAACCATTGCGAGGATTTGAAATAAAAATGGAGTATTTTTGTGCCCTAATTTAAAGGAAACAACCCCATCAAATGAAGGATAGTAACCTCAAAAGCAGGGTAGGCATCCTCGGTGAGAGAGCGCTGAGATTTTATTACAGGATTGTCTTTTTCATTAAACAATGGATCAGGATTCCACGTGAGGCTCCTTTGTGGATGAAAGCGTTATTGGTTGGTATATATAGCCTTGCTTTTATCCTGATTCTCACCCTGGCGATTGATATCAATTTTCTCTGGCTCTTTGGGAGTTCTCCCAAAATCAGTGAACTTAAAAACCCGGATATCAGCCTGACGTCTGAAATTTATTCGTCCGATGGCAAACAAATAGGTTCGCTTTTTACTGAAAACCGAACACCTGCTGAATACGAGGATCTACCCAAAAATCTTATAAACTCGTTGATTGCAACTGAAGATGTAAGGTTTTATCAACATCATGGTATTGATATTAAGGCAACCGTAGCTGCCATGTGGTCAGTGATGCAGGGCGACAAACGGGGCGGAAGCACTATTACACAACAACTGGTTAAAAATCTTTTCAAAACACGTAAGGATTATTCTACCGGGTTGCTTGGCTCTATTCCAGGTATTTCAACACTTATCAGCAAGGCCAAAGAATGGATCAATGCATTTAAGATTGAAATGTATTATTCGAAAGAAGATATTCTTTTAATGTATTTCAATACTGTTGATTTTGGCAGCCATGCTTATGGTATCAATTCAGCTGCATCCACTTTCTTTAGTAAAAAACCTGCAGAGCTTACATATAATGAATCAGCTGTGCTTGTTGGTTTATTAAAAGCACCTTCATCATACAGCCCGGTGGGGAATCCTGCACGATCAAAAGCCAGGCGTAATCAGGTAATCGGCCAGCTCGAAAAATACGGATATATCAGTCAGCATGAAAAAGATTCGCTAATAGCCCTTCCTTTAAAACTACGATTTCAACGGAAAAGCTTTTCAAAAGGCAATATGACTTATCTGCGCGATGCCATTGTACGTGATCTTCAGGCATGGAGCAAAACAGCAGACATCGATGTGTGGACCGATGGGCTGAAAATATATACAACTATCGATTCGAGAATGCAGAAATATGCTGAAGAAGCTGTAGCAGAGCATATGAAGACTCTTCAGAGGATTTTTGACCAGGCAGGAAACCTTGCAGTAGTACCCTGGAAGGATGAACAGGGCAAAGAAGTCCCGGGCTATTTTTTGAAAAAAGCATCGGATTTACCTCAGTATAAACTACTGGTCAGGCTTTATGGCGAGGGAAGTGATAGTATTCGTATCGCCTTGAGCGAAAAGCATAAAATGAAAGTATTTACTTTTTCGGGCGAGCGCGATACAACTTTTTCGACACTTGATTCGCTTAAATATTATCAGAAGTTCTTTCAAACAGGATTTATGGCAATGGAGCCCAATACCGGTTATGTGAAAGCATGGGTTGGAGGGATCAATCATTCTTACTTTAAGTATGACCACGTAAATCAATCCAAGCGTCAGCCCGGATCGCTTTTTAAAGCATTTGTTTATTCTGCTGCTTTCGACCAGGGCTTTGGTCCGTGCGATATGATTACCGATCGGCCTGTCTCAATAAAATATACTGAGAATGGAGTGGAGAAGGAGTGGAGCCCGAAGAATGTGGACCGCAGCCATTCGGGCGAAATGACCTTGAAATATGCTTTTGCCAGGTCAGTGAATTCAGTAGCTGTTCAACTTGCGCAAAAAGTAGGCTGGCAAAAGGTAATTGAGTATGCACATAAAATGGGAGTTGAATCGGAACTTGCCAATGTTCCTTCGATATGCCTTGGATCGAGTGATGTAAATCTGGAGGAAATGGTTAATGCATATTGTACTATCATTAATGACGGAGCGCTTGTAAAACCGACCCTGGTTACCCGTATCGAAGATCGCGATGGAAAAGTAATTTATGAAGCCGCCCAACAGAAAAAACAGGTTCTTAGCACAGAAACGGCTTACCTGATGACTGCATTACTCAGGTCAGGCCTTACTGAACCTGGAGGTACAACGCAGGGGTTATTTTCGTACGACCTTTTCAGGTATGGAACCGAGTTCGGAGGTAAAACAGGTACTTCATCAGATTATACTGATGGTTGGTTTATAGGCGTAACTCCCGGACTTGTAGCGGGTTGCTGGGTTGGGAACGACGACAGGGCTATTCATTTTAAAACCTCACATGTTGGCGAAGGGCTCCGGACAGCTCTGCCTGTTTATGGTATATTTATGGCAAAAGTTCTCAAAGATGAAAACCTGAAAGAATACAGGCAGAAATTTCTAAAACCTACTATTAAAATTAGCAAACCATACGGCTGTCAGACTATTCTTCCTAAAACTGATTCGCTTGTTTCGGCTGCTGATTCGGTGGTGATGGAATAAGGGAAAATGGAAAACGGAAAATAGAAAGAAAGTGAGTTAATCATTGTTGATAATAGCTTGTGGAACTAAAACAAATAATACTAATAACTGTTAAATAATTCATTAATCATTAAAATCAATACGAATGCAAATTACGAAAAACACAGTTGTTTCGCTTAGTTATATACTGAAACGCGACGACGCAAAGGGTGAGATTATTGAAGAAACAAAAGCCGGTGATCCTTTGGTATTTCTATATGGAAACGGCCAGATGCTCCCTAAATTTGAAGAACATCTAAGCACACTTAAAACCGGCGACGCTTTTGAGTTTACACTCACAAGTGCCGATGCATATGGCGAAATGGACCAGGATGCTATTATTGACCTCGATAAAAGCATTTTTGAAGTCGATGGTAAAATAGATGCCGAAATGCTTGCTATCGGTAATGTAATCCCTATGCGCGACGACCAGGGACATATGCTGCAGGGTATTGTGGTAAGTGTTGGTGATGAACTTGTTCGTATGGATTTTAATCATCCTATGGCAGGAAATGTGCTGCATTTTGCAGGTAATGTAATTGAAGTGCGTGAAGCTTCCGCCGAAGAACTTAGCCATGGTCATGTTCATGGTGCTGGCGGGCACCATCATTAAACGATTTCCACACTTAGAAAATAGTTTTTAGCTTTCTGAGCGAAATATTCAAAAATTCCCGGTTTGTATAAAGGTGATTTTAGTTGCCTGAAGTATAAGCCGGGATTTTGTTATGAAAAAAGGCTTACAGTAATTGAAATGACACTTTTGTTTACTGGTGCACAATCATTATTATAACATCCTGATTTCTGACGTTAGGTGCGGCGCTACTTTAATGTTTATAACAGCATCTTCCGGTAATAGCTTTAATAAAATCTGAAAGCGTCAGAAGTCAGGGCTTTTTTGCATTACGATATATGCCAATGGGAATTTACCATCTATTAGTATGGTATTGATAATACTGAATCTGCTATTATAAGCATGCTTTTATTTTCTTTAAAGCTCTATTTATTAACAAGCTTAAATCTGCTTATTCACTGTAGTGCTTTTTTTTTGTTTCTTTTCTAACGAGTAATTCATTTGCCATAGGATTTTGCTTGTTCTAACATTAAATCCAGCGCTTTCCTACTATAAACTTTCCCTCGTACAATAACAGTTTCAATAGTTTTTGTATTCTCAATATTTTCTAATGGATTCTTATTCAGCAGTACCAGGCTAGCCATTTTGCCTACCTCAACAGAACCAAAATCAGCTTTTTTGTTCATAAATATTGCAGGATTGATTGTTGCAGACCTTAATGCATCAAGTGTAGGCATACCTCCCTTAACCATTAGCGACAATTCATCGTGCAGAGAAAATCCCGGGAAAACATAAGGATTTGGAAAATCGGTTCCTGCAAGAAATTTTACTCCTTTTTCATTCATTTTGCCTATTAGGCTTAGCTCAAAAAGATACCTTATTCTTGTAGTATTCGCAAAATTTTCTATTTGGCTTTTTGTATAAGGATTCGTTTTTTGATTCCATATCTCAAGAACATATCCCGGGAGATAGACCATTCTGTTATCATTTATAAATATTGAATCATTTAAATAACTCATTGCCCTATTAACTGTTAAGGTTGGGCATAACCACATGCTACTCTTAGCCAATACAGAACATATAGAATCAAACCTTTTTTCAGAAAATGTTCTAACAAGTGCTTCATTTGAAGTATCAACAGATGAGCAGGCATATAGAAACCCATATAAATGTTCCGAACTGACCATTCCTGCTTCAATTGCCTTGTAGATTGAAACTCTAACGGGAATATGACCGGCAAATGTGATGTTCCTTTTCTTTGCTTCATTGGCTATAGCCATGAAACAATCTTCAGATAAGTTGCCATAAATTTTGATAAAATCAACATGTTGGTCAATTTGGTTTTTTACGGCATCAACAGCCTCGGCTGGTGTTGTAACTACTACACTTCCCGGCATTGCAGGTGGATTTCCATCAATAAGATCACCAGATAGGTAAACATCCGGTGATAAGAGCCCTTGCTGTTGCGATCTTTTTGGTATTTCTACAAAGGCTGGCATATTACCCCACATTTCCCTTACTCCTGTAATACCATTGGCAATGAGTAAAGGATCCAGATCCACATGGCTCCATTTATAGTGAGCATGCATATCCCAAAGACCTGGGATAAGATATTTGCCCTTTCCGTCAACAACATTAGTTGAATCCGAACTGACAATTTCATTATCATAAATGGCAGTGATTCGATTATTGTCAATAGCTATCGTTTTATTTTTTAATATTTTCCCCGTTTTTACATCAACAATATTAACATTAGTAATTAAACAATCATGGTTACCTGCATGGCAAAATGACATAAATGGTATTATGAGTAATAAAATCACAAAACTTGATTTAATTTTTTTAGAAAAGTTCGCATTCATGGCATAGTTTTTTAAGTATAGAAAAAAGTTAAAAAATTAAGTTTACAGTCTCACTTTAATGTTTGAATATCGAGTTTTTAATACGCATTATAGCAAACTGGTAAATAATCATTTTTTTTGGAGTTTTGTTATACTTTGAAAACCGGGACAAATAAATTTTAGAAACTAGTCCGTTAATGTCCCAATGTTTTTTCATTTTGAAGTTTATCGTAATCCCCTAATGCAAGCTTTATGCTTGAAATTACCAGATCGGGTTCATCCGCTTGAACAAAATGGCTTGAGTTTGAACAATAAAATAACTTTCCATATTTCAGGGGATATAAAAGTTCTAACCATCGTTTCATCTGGATATTACTATTAATTCGCCACATTTTTTCCCTGTCATAAATTGTTGGTGGTTCAGAATTAGTAAAACCACCTGCTTTAATAAAATATACTGGTACGTCTGGCAAAGGATTCCGGTCGCACTCTTCAAAATTTGTTTTAGTCAATTGTCTTGATATTTTTACTTCTTCTACATAATACCTTGGCATTTCCGTATAGAGTTTTTCAATAAAATTCGTATACGGCTGCCCAAATAAAGAATCGATCTGAAATTGGGAAAGTCCGATTTCAAGATAAGGCTCGTCGCCCATGTCCCCTTTTTTTGTGAAATCAATAGGATCAATAAAGATAAGACCCGCAATTTCATTGGGATAGTACGAGGCAAAACTTCTGATATAGGCTCCGCCAAAAGAATGTGATACCAATAAATAAGGAGGATTTAGTCCCTTTTCTGATAGCATTTCTCTCAAATTATTAACAATATGCTCAGTAGTAGGAGGCAGGCTGTCGTCTTCGGACTCTCCAATCCTTGGACGGTTATAGGCAAAAACAGCATGTGTTTTTGAAACTTCATCAAGTATAGTTTTCCACCTGTCATAGGTGTCAGCCATTCCATTTTCAAATACGATTACTGGTTTATTAATTTGATTATTCTTCATACCAGTTGTATATACTTCAACCTTGTAACCATTTAAAGTTATAAAGTCTAGGTTGGCATAAGCTTTGTCTTTATTTGCTTTGACTAATTCAATTAGGGGTTTCCATCTGCTATCCGTGGACAACGATTTTAAATCCGGGTCAGACTTTATATGTCCGTAATTAGTGTAATTCATTACTGTTGTAATGTAATTTAAATTAGAGAATGCGCTATCCGCATTGTTTGCTAAAGCATAAGAACATGCCGCATTATAACGATGGTTCATGGTTATTTTAGCATCAGGCGCATTAAAAGCATCAGAAAACGCAAGAGCAGAGTTCTTATAATCTTTTACCTGGTACAAAGAGTCTGCTTTCCGGATAAGAGTAGAATATTTCTGGGGAATATTCTGTCCGACTAAGGATGCTGTAGAAATTACGAATCCTAAGAATAATAACGTTATTTTCATAAAAGGTCCATTTAGTTATCGTACAAAGAAAATGCTGTGCAAACATTAAAAATTGGAAAAAAGCGAACAACTTAATTTTTTTTCTTAAAAGCTAGAATATATAGTGATGGAATGAATTTCCGGGGTTGTGTTTTTACAATGTTTTTAAAAGCATTGTTGAAATGCGCCTGGTCGTAAAAGTCGTTGTCGAGGGCAAGGCTTGTCAATGATCTGTCAGCAGTGGAAGATGGATAAGCTATACCGTCGATAGCATTTCGCATTTTGATTATAATGGAAAATTCTTTGGGGCTTAGCCCGATGTATCTCAGAAATAAAATCTGCAGATGGCGTGAAGAACAGTTTAATTGACGGCTAAGATCGCTGATAGAACCCTGGCCAACGTTTTTCATAATAGTTACACAACTTTCGCGGACTAATGCAGTATGTTCATTTTTGCCTAAAAAGTCATTAAAACGTTCGTGTAAAAAATTTAAAACATTGTTTTCGTTACCCTGGCTGAGAGTGCCTGCTTCACGTTCAAAATTTTTATTTACCTGTTTGATTGGGACAATCCTATTCCTGCACTCCTTCATATCGAAATCAGAAAACATGGAAGCTGACCAGGGAAACAACTGGACCATAATGACTTTGGTTGCGGGTAATATATCAACTCCCACAGATTGAGTCGCCTGGCCGCAAAAATAAATGCCCTGCTTTAGCTCAGTTACCTCTTTATTGAATGTAACCAAGGCGCCTTTCCCGGTAATAAAAGCAATATTGAAAAACCCATTAGGCACTATGGTTTTATTTGCTTCAACAGCTTGATTGTCATGGTTTATAAATATCCACAGTTTATTTATGGAAAATTTCAGTGAGTCGTTTACACTTAATTCTTTGTATTCAAACATCGATTTAATATTAAATCGTTTAGTGGAATGTCAAAGTAATTTTACCTAAAGAGTCAACATGTGGAATAACCGCAAGTTACACAAACTAAAATGATTTATGTCGGTTTGATGAATATATTTATTTTAATGCGCTGAAATTTGAATACATCTTAATATTGAATGATACATTTGATCTAATGGTATTTTGTTTCATGTAGAAAGGTCGAACCATTAGAAGAAAACAAAGTAAATAGTATAGTTAAGTTTTACTTTCTTTTGCCTTAATGCAAAAGTAAAGTAACAAAGAACTTAGCGCAGCGTTTCATGAGCTCCTTTAAAAATAAGCAATGAGCGAGTAAAAAATCAAGGCTTAATAAAAATACAATGCGTTACTATGCCGAAGGTATTTTCTCGCAATACAAGGCACGAAAGATGGCACAAATTAAAGCAGTTGTCGCTGCTGTGTATTGCTACGCACATGCCATGCACACATACCTCCGACAAGAACCGCTATCGTATTTTTCTTATGCCGTTCCCTTCTAAGAGGATTTTTACTTTGGGCAATATTGGGGATCTGGATTTGGATTTTATCGAAAATGTCAGGGTGTAAGGATCGGCCTGATAGAAATTTTACAACAGATGTAGCCGAAGGTAAAATGCACAGGCACGTGCGTAGCAAAACACCAGCTTCACGTGCTGTCAAGTATTGCTCATAAATTTTCAAGCCTTGTTTTGCGAGCCTTTACCGAGGTGTACATATGTGTAAAATTTATATGAAGCCTTGACCTTTTGTTTCTTTTGGGTCAAGCCAAAAGAAAATATAAATGAAAAAATTAGTAGATAAATTATAGCCTGGGACGTAAGTCAACATATCAAAATAATATCATGCCGATTTAAGTCGGTTTGGTGAATATATTTATTTTGGGTGTTTTTCGGGTATTTATTATCCTAAACAATGATTAAAACCCTGCAATTTATTGCGGGAACTTTAGTTTATACAAATTTTTACTGCAAAGGCCGCAAAGTAGCCACAAAGAGCCGCAAAGAAGATATTCTTGTTTTTGACGTAACTCCGCGTAATCTTAGTGCACTTTGTGGTTCAAAAAGAATAAAAATTTCATTTTTTCTAAAACCTATGAACTTTTAATCCATAATGGTTTAGCTTTCCTTATTCCGGCGCTCGAAAGTTTTATAAATATATTCTATTAAAAAGGCGGAGGAAACTGTACCGAGAGCCACTTCTACACCAACCTGGTTATGTGAATATTGCTGTGCTATTAAAACGATCAGAGCAGCTATACATAGTAAAAATCCAATAAGCGGAATTGTTTTATTCCCCAGAATTTCCTTCGACAATTTAAATCCTGTTAAATTAACTATTGCAAATATTAATATAAACCCAATGCTTCCTGTTGTTGAAATTGTTTCTAAATTCAGCGTATTGGTTAACACTAAGGTGAAAACAATGGTTACCAGCAAACCAATTGGATGGTTCCATAATTTATACGTGAACTGGTGAGGCAATTCATCATCTTGCCCAATTTCATAGCTAACCCTGCTGCCTCCTAATAAAGAGGCATTTATAGCTGAAAACGTCGAAATCAAAGCAGCAATGGTTATTATAATAAATCCGGGCTGTGCAAGCAAGGGTTTTGCGGCTTCGGCCAGTACATAATCCTGGGCAGAAGCGATCTTGCTAAATGGCAATGAACCTACTGTAACAACAGCAATAATAATGTATAACAGAATTACAAAAATGACAGAAATATAATATGCTCTTGGAATATTCTTCGCCGGATTTATAATGTCGGGTGCAGCATTGGCAATTAATTCAAATCCTTCATAAGCAACAAAGATTACCATACCTCCTGCAATGAGATGAATTGGGGTTTCCCAATTTTGAACGGATAACTGGCTTAAGTTTGTATTTCCAAACAGCCCGTAAATGCCAATCACAACAAATAAGAGCAGAATAATTAACTTGATCAGTACAGCATAAGCTTCTATTTCACCAACTACTTTGATGCTGTAATAGTTAATAAGGGCGGCTGTAACAATGATGGCGCTTGAGTAAATGTGAAAATCCAGGGTTTTGGAACCTGACAATTCAAAGAGATTTGGCGCATAGGAACCAAACGCTGAAGCATACAGTGCCAGCATAATAATATAGCTGATCCAAAGTAAGTTATTTGTGCCACCACTGAAGATAGATTTGCCAAATCCCTGGTTTATAAACTTTACAGTACCGCCCCTGTCAGGGTATGTCAGCGAAAGTTTTACATAACTGTATGAGGTTATAAGCGCTAAAATTCCGGCAATAAGAAACGCAATTGGTGTTGCCCCTTTAGCTAATGAAACGGCTAATCCGAGAACAGCAAAAATTCCACCGCCGACCATTCCACCGATCCCAATGGAGATAGCTTCTTTAAGGCTAATTTTTTTGACCATAGAGTGCTTTTGGAATAAATGTTTTTCTCAATTTATTATTAGTTTTTGTCATTATTCGCCATGGTTAATGCAATGAAGATCAGCTGATTATCCAACTTTGTGTCATGAGATTCCTGCTGCTGCTGGTAAATATTTACTAAGATAAGTAGTTTGTTCCTGTTAACGAACATGAATGTATATACTTGCTATGAATTTCCATGCACATACCTTAACAATTATTTGAAATGCTTTTGTTGGAAATAATTTTTATTATCCTTAAAAGTGGTTACAAAGAGAGATTTCATTTTTTATAAACCTATGGATTTTAATCCATAGTGATATAGTTGTAATATTTTTCTACAACTATTGATATCGTTATATAAGAAGAGGGTTACATTTCTGCAACCCTCTTTCAAATCAATTTAGAGTTTTACAAACTTTTTAATTGCAGTACCTGTTTTGTTCACAATTTTTATTGTGTAAACTCCATTCTGCAAACTGCCAATATTGATTTTGTTGTCGAGAACTTGTTTATTTAAAAGCATTTTGCCGTTGATATCATACACGAAAATTAAAGCATTACGAAAATCTGAATTAAAATACAGGTAATTCATGGCGGGATTAGGGTATATGAGATTCTCTTGTTTAGTGAGTTCTGATATTCCGGTTATTACGCCAACCTGTGATATTGTTAGTGTAATGGACTGAGTTTTGGAGTCAGAAAAAGTAATGGTAACTGTTGCAGTTCTTGTATTACCTGTTGTATTAGCCGCTGCTGTGAATGTTAGTGTGGCGTTACCGGTGCCTGAATCAACGTTAATAGTTAACCATTCCTGGTCGCTTGTTGCAGTCCAACTGGTATTCGAAACAATAGCAAAGGTTGTCGCGCTTCCATCAGAAGCACTAACGTACAAAGTATTGGGTGTGGGTTCCAGTATTCCTAAAGTGGCTATTATACTCGTTGAACCACCTTTCTTATCGATAATAATGTTGCCAAGTGTCGGATCTTTTCCTGCTATACCACAAAAACTAAGAATATCTTCATCGTAAACACTAAGAGCAGTGATTCCGTTGCTGTTTGAAGGCATAGTTTTTATCCAATCAAATTGACCGTCATTTGTAAATTTGGTTACAAAAAAATCGTAAGTTCCAACAGGATTGTAAGTAATACCCTGAATGCTAATAGTATTGGAGAAATGCCCTCCAACATAAATGTTTCCATTCTTATCTAAATCAAGCAAATCTCCATATGGGTAAGCAGGCGATTTTGTATAAATGGCTTCAGCCCAAACTACACCACCGCTGTTATCAATTTTTGTTAAATAAAAAGATAATGAACTCCCTATTGGGTTTATTAGGGTTGTTGTGCCAAAATTTGCATTATCAGCACACCAACCAAGTAAGTAAGTGTTTCCTTGTGCATCCGTTCTTATGTCACCAGGCCAACCTTCAATATAACTGGCTCCAGTAACGCCGCCATAAGTATAAGCCCATTGAGGAATTCCATCCGCATCAAATTTTACCAATACGGTACCGCCATCTTCGTTGGTTTGGTTTACAACAACTGCCCCAAAAACTAACTGATTGGTTGTAAAATTATACATTTCGCCCACCAAGTATATATTATTATTCTCATCGCAAGCCGGCATGGCACTGTAAACAACGTTCCCAACCGGATATCCGTTAGCCCATAAACAATTACCTGCAGCATCTAATTTTATAATAAATGCGCCGTCATCAGTTCCTGCATCAATGGTTTTTTCTCCTACTGTCATCTGATTTTTAAACTCGCCCGATACAATCACATTTCCGGTTTTGTCTGTAGTAATCCCAAATATCCCAAATTCACCTTCAGTCACAAATTGCACATTCCAAAGCACTTGACCGTTTGGATCATACTTAACTAAATAGCTGTCGTCGTATGAGTTAGAATTAACTAAATTTTGATTTCCAACCGAAAGTGAAGTTTTAAAACTGCCAGCTGCAATAAGATTATTGTCCTTATCCAATGAAAATTTAGGACCGTAAATCAAAGAGGGTTGCGAATCATTTATTTGATTTATCCATAAAATATTCCCCGATTTATTAAATTTAACATTCACCGTTGCCCCATTATTACTATTTATTAAAGTACCAAAGAAATTACAATAACCACGTATACGGGCCTGGGCATAGGTGTTGCCTTCTGTATCATGCTTAATATAATAAATATTGATTGTGCCTGCCTGGTGATTAGCTGAAGTTTTTTGCCAGTCGAGGCTCATATCGTTGTTATACTGAGCAATAAAGAAGTTCCCATTCTGTGAGATGCCGTCACTGATGTTAGGTCCGGTAACTGCAATTTTACCATTAGGTGCAATAAATACTCTGCTAAATGAAGTGTTTGCGAGGCCGTATCCTGTCAGTATTTCTCCATTGGCATCGAATTTGAAAAGATACTGAGTTTGTTGAACCACGGTTACCGAGCCATATGAAAAAGTAGTAGAACCTGAGGTAGAGAGCCCATATTGATATATGTTGTTAGCATTATCCAGGAACAAACGGTTAAAATAATTGTCTCTTGCAATCACTATTGGGCTGCTTGATTTGACCCAGGCAAATACGAAATTTTTATCACATTTTGCCAGGTAAGTAAAATAGTGAGTTGTAGAATTGTAAAAATAAGTCGTATTCCGGAAACCAAGGTTGTTGCTGTATGCACCTGAAATTATTAAATTACCGCTTAAATCAACAACAATGTCATTTACGGAGGATCCATCATTCACGGGTGATCCGGTAAATACCAATGAATCACTGTAAACACCATCTAAATCGGCTTTTACAATGAATCCCTTATTGTATGCTGTTTCTGATTTAGTTAAATTTATTGTTCCAAAAGTAGTAGTTCCTGATTGAAGAGCGCCTCCTAAGAATAAGTTATTACCAGATACAGCGATAGCCTGCAATGTCCGATTAGGATAATTTTGCTCCCATATTTTGTTTCCTGCAATGTCGAATTTTAATAGCGAAGCAGTTTTATTAAGCAAGTAAACACTACTATCAGCATCAAAAGCCATTTTACTACTCCCGTTTCCAGTAGCAGCAAAGGCATTTGCCCACTGTACATTGCCGTTAGGATCTAATTTTGTTATAAAATTGTTGTTTGTTGCATCTGAAATAATTGTGGTACTGCCTAAGGTAGCTGAACCAGTAAAAATACCCACAATATATGCATTTTGGTTAGCGTCAAGCTGCATAGCTGTTGGAATTATGGTTCCGTTTGCCTGTGCATTGAATTGTTTCTCCCATATAACTGTGCCTGTGTTGCTGAGTTTGAAGACAATCATATCGGTTGCTTCTGTACTGGTATAGGTTTTATTTTCAAAAGTTACAGGTCCGCTGATGTTGCCAGCCATATATATGTTCTCGGCATTAGCAGTAACAACTCTTCCGGCCGGGTAGTTGTAAGCGCTGGCAGTTAGAACCCGTGTCCAATCTGGTGCTGTTTGCGCACTAGTATCAAGGCCTGTAATCAAACAGACAACCAATAGCAAAACTAAATTTTTCATTCCTGAACTCAATTTTTTGTTTAACATTAAATGATTTAGATGTAAGCTGATTATTTTCCAGTATTCATTTTATAATTGCAAATGTTACTTTAAACCCAATAGCAGTGTGTTTTTAAAAATATATAGTGTAAAAAAGCAGTATGCATTTTTACTGCATTAAATATACAACTAAAATGAATAAATATATTATTGTTTTATTTGTTCAAAATATAAATAGTTTTCAACTTAATTTCTTCTGATTCTAAAATCAAGAGAGAGAAGGTTCTTTTTGAAACGATTAAAAAAGATTGTATAAGTGTTTTTATTCAAAATCACTATTACTTACAAACGCAATCTTCTTACTATCAGGCGACCATGATGGTACATTGATTGTTCCCTGTCCTCCATATAAATAAGATATAACTTTTGGCTGGCCCCCGCTAAAAGGCATTATCCGGAGGTACACATGTTTGTAAAAAGGATGATCGCCGGCAGGGACATCTTTTAGGAAAGATAGGAAAACAATCCATTTGCCATCAGGTGAAATATGAGGGAACCAATTGTTGTACTCATCGGTTGTAAGCTGTTCCTGCATGCTTCCATCGGGTTTCATGCGCCATAGCTGCATGCTGCCAGTGCGGCATGAGTTGAAATAAATAAAGTTGCCGTCGGGTGAATATTCTGAACCATCATCCAGGGTTTTGGTATGGGTAAGTTGTATTTCCTCACCGCCGTTTACCGGGATTTTATAGATATTGTACTCCTCGTTTCGGCCACCGGTATAAATAAGGTATTTCCCGTCGGGCGACCAGCCATGCAGGTAGGAGGGACCTTTGGAAGTAACACGTGTGGGTTTGCCTCCTGTTACGGACAGGTAATAAACAATTGACTGATCTTTATCGTCAACGCTGTGATGACTGATACCTATGCGTTTGCCGTCGAATGATAATACATGGTCATTATTGTTGTTGGTGGCAAAATCTGTATTCAGTACGCTAGTTTCACTTGTTGCCAGGTCGAAATTATAAAGCAATCCTTTGCTGTTGTAAATTAATGTTTTCCCGTCGGGAGTCCAGTTTGGCGCCTGGAGTGAATACGGTTGCTGCAACAATATTGCGCGTGTTCCGGTTTCTATATCCATGATTTCCAAGTTACTGCCTATATAATCCTTATAAGGTACAAAGTCCGGCTTGGCCGGAACAGTAATCCGCACATTCCTGAAAATTGCCTTTTCTGTAACCTTGGCATTGTGTGCGCACACAAATAAACCAATATAAACTTCGTTGATCATTGCAGAGTCCGAAACTTCTTCCGAAACAAACGGCTCGCCCCAATGTGCTACCGACATGATATACATATTGCCTTTTCGCTCGAGTTGGATAATATCCGGCCCCTGAACCGTGAAGCGTTTTTCTTCCGTTTCGCCGCCATTGGCGCGACGATACTGTAGCGCAGTAAGCCCGTCGCCATGAACTACTGCACTGAAATGAGCTGAATTTGGTTCGAGCGACTGGCGCACCATCCAGCCAATTTTACGATGAGCTTCTACGCCTTTTCCGACAAATTCCACTTTCGCCGTCAGGATAAAGTCGCCTTTAATCTTTTTCCAGGCATATACGAATTCATCATTGGCAAACCAGATGTTGGAACCCGAACCTTCGATAGTATATTCTTGTTTTTCGGAATCATAATCTACTGATCCCGGCTGTTCAATATTACCAATATCTGTATATCCCTCGAATAAGCCGGACTGCCTGTCCTGAATTTGCGCTGAGCCTGGATTTGGAATAATCATCATAAAGAGTATAATTGTTGCGAAACTAATTAAATGCAGAGGATTGATTTTCATAGTTGGGGTTTTAAATTGAGCAATTTCCGGATTCTTAGATATACTAT
This sequence comes from uncultured Bacteroidales bacterium, assembly GCA_963802185.1. Lineage (GTDB taxonomy): Bacteria > Bacteroidota > Bacteroidia > Bacteroidales > UBA4417 > UBA4417. Next base: position 496,556 of record CAWDHU010000022.1, on the reverse strand, counting down.
TTTTTTTAAACAGAATAATAAGAAATTCTTTCTTTCACCGCAAATCATCTATTTGCATTTCGCCTTGTCACTCCTCACCCAGTCTCCTAGACTGTTGTTCAAGATTGAAAATCCTATTATAAAACTACCCATTCCCCAATAAAAACACCGCCGGCCGTTTATGCAATTCCGGTTTCTGTCGTTTCCATTCGTTTAGCGGCATACTTCGTATCCATTCGGTTTCGAGTGTGAGATCGGCAGCAATACAAAGCGTGAGAGAAGGATGGCAGCTTTTTACAATGCTTTCTAGCATTTGCAGGTTACGGTATGGCGTTTCTATAAAAATCTGGGTTTGATTACCTTTTGATACGGCATGTTCCAGTTCGCGAAGTGCTTTTGTACGTTCGTCGGGTTTTACCGGCAGGTAACCGTGAAAAACAAAATTCTGGCCATTCAGTCCGGATGCCATTAATGCCAGCATGATGGATGAAGGACCGGTAAGTGGTATTACCCTGATGCCTTTTTGGTGTGCAAATCGTACGACGATATTTCCCGGATCGGCAATGCAAGGCAGCCCGGCTTCACTGAGCAAACCAATATGTTGACCTGAAACTGCATTTTCGAGCATGCCGGCAACTTCGTTGTCAGGAGTATGTTCGTTAAGCAGGTGAAATGTAACTGTTTCGAAATCTTTCAAATAGCCAGCTTTACGCAGAAATCTACGGGCTGTACGAAGTTCCTCGACAATAAAAGTATCAATTCTTTGCAGAATCTGAAGATTATACGCCGGAAGAGTCGCTTCAAATCCGGTTTCGCCAAGTGGAGTGGGAATAAGGTAAAGGTTGCCTTTTATCATGTGTGATGTGGGATGTATGATGTTGAACTTGAAATTTGAGACTTTGGACTTGTAATCTGGAATTTTGAACTTGGCCTCCCCAACCCCTAAAACCTAACCCCTATAACCACGGTAAATGCATCAGATCAACATTTCCTCCTGAAATAATAATACCGATTTTTTGTCCTTCAAAACGATGTTTGTGTTTTAAAACAATAGCTAAAGCAACGGCTGATGAAGGTTCAATAATGATTTTCATTCGTTCCCAAACCAGTTTCATAGCTTCGATAGTTGCCTGATCATTTACAGTTATAATATCGTGAACCAATCGCCGGATAATAGGGAAAGTAAGGCTGCCAAGCGAAGTCCTGAGCCCATCAGCAATGGTATCCGGATCAACGGAAGGGACAAACTTCTTCTGGTAAAACGACTGGTACGCATCATCGGCACCTGTTGGTTCAGCAGCAATCACTTTTGAAGCAGGCGAAAAATAGTGGGCCGAAAGGGCAGTTCCGCTCAATAAACCACCTCCGCCAACGGGAGCAATAATGGTGTCAAGTCCTGGCTGATCCTCAATAAGCTCAAGGGCTGCTGTTGCCTGTCCTGTAATTATTGTGTAATTATTGTAAGGGTGTATCTCGACAGCATTTGTTTCATTCAGAACTTCGTTGAGTTTTTCTTCGCGTGCAGCTAGAGTTGGCTGGCAAAAAGTAATTTGCCCTCCATAGTTTTTGACAGCTGCTACCTTAACTTTCGATGAATTTTCGGGCATTACTATATACGCCGGAATATTTTTAAGCTGTGCAGCTCGTGCTAAAGCAGCAGCATGATTCCCTGATGAGTGAGTGGCTACTCCTTGTTTTATATCGTACGTATCGTAACTAAAAACTGCATTTACAGCACCCCGTGATTTAAAGGCACCGGCTTTTTGTAAATTCTCGCATTTGAAAAAAATACTTGCGCCGGCAATTTCGTTTATCGCCTGGCATGTCAATACGGGCGTACGATGAATATAAGGCTTAATGCGTTCTGCTGCATTTAAAATATCTTCTTTCCCCGGTTCGTGGTTTAACTCCATTTATTTACCTCCGTTCATTAGTTCTATAGCTAAAAGTTCAATAGCTGAATCAAGAAGTTGAAAAGTCTTTTCAAATCCCTGGTCTCCGCCATAATATGGGTCAGGCACAGCCTTGTTGCTGCCTGGATTCGAAATATTAAGAATGTAATCTACTTTCTGCATTTGTGTTCCGTTTTTAGCCATTGATTTTACATCACTAAAATTCCCGGAATCCATCACATATATTCGGTCGAAAACGTCAAAATCCGATACACGGAAAAGCCTTGAGCGTTGCCCTGAAATATCGATTCCATTGTGTTTCATTACTCTTATCGCTCTAAAATCAGGTGCATCACCTGTATGGAAAGGTTCAAATCCTGCTGAATCGACTTCAGCATCCAGTTTATATTTTTCTATTTTATCCTGCATTATTCCTTCTGCCATAGGCGACCGACAAATGTTGCCAAGGCAGACCATAAGTATTTTCATAGGCTTAGTCCCTTTCTGATTTTTACTATTCGGTAGTCGTAGTGCAAAAATAACTTTAACTTTTCAATTAGATTCAATAATCTGAATAGGTTGAGAAGTATTTCGTGAATCTGAAACCTCGTTAACAGAAAAAGCCTTGTACGGTTATATTGAAAAAAGGAAGCCGTGTTTCCACAACTTCCTTTTGGTTAGTTAAAAAGATATTTTCAGGAATTAGAATTTTATCCGTTTTTCTATCTCTTCCACATAAGTGCGGAATTGTTTGTCTGTCTCAATCAGGTTATTAACGGTTCTGCATGCATGAAGCACTGTAGCATGATCTTTGTTGCCACAATGCAGCCCAATGGTCGCTAATGAAGCCTTAGTATGTTTCTTTGAGTAATACATAGCCAACTGACGTGCCTGAACGATATCTCTTTTACGGGTTTTAGAGTTTATCGCATCAACCGGAATATCAAAGTAATCGCAAACAATCTTTTGGATAAAATCGATGGATATTTCGCGGGCCGTATTTTTTACAAACTTATCAATCATCTGTCTTGCCAGATCGATGGTAATGGCTTTTTTATTCAGCGACGATTGTGCCATCAATGAAATAAGTGCGCCTTCGAGTTCGCGGACATTTGTGGTAATGCTGTAAGCAAGGTATTCAAGAACCTCGTATGGCATATCAATTCCATCCTTGTATAATCTCTTTTTCAGGATGGCGATACGTGTTTCGAGATCCGGAACCTGGAGATCGGCAGCCAGTCCCCATTTGAAACGTGACAACAGCCTTGGCTCCAGCCCTTTAAGTTCAACAGGTGCTTTGTCGCTGGTGAGTATAAGTTGCTTGCCTTTTTGATGCAAATGGTTGAAGATATGAAAGAAAACATCTTGTGTCTTTTCTTTACCCGACAGGAAATGAATGTCGTCAATGATCAGGACATCAATCATCTGGTAGAAATGAACAAAGTCATTCTGGTTGTTACTGCGAACCGAATCAATAAATTGCTGGGTAAACTGTTCGGTTGCAACATACAGAACAGTTTTCTCAGGAAAATTATTTTTTACCTGCAGTCCGATAGCCTGGGCAAGATGAGTTTTACCTAAACCAACAGGACTATAAAGAAATAAAGGATTAAATGCTGTTTTGCCAGGATTGCACGCAACTGCGTAGCCTGCTGAGCGGGCCAGCCTGTTACAATCGCCTTCAATGAAATTATCAAATGAATAAGATTCATTCAATTGTGATTGAACCTGTATTTTTTTCAGGCCGGGAATTACAAAAGGATTAGGTATTTCTTTCGATTTACCTGCATTTAAATCTATCGGCATCTGGACGGATGGATTTGTGGTAGCTTTCCTGTTGCTTGTGGGGATTTTAATTGTGTAAGGATCGGAAGTATAGGCTCCTTCCATTACGATACTGTATTCCAACCTTCCATTTGGACCCAGTTCGTTGCGAATGGTCTTTTTCAGCAGGGTAATATAATGTTCTTCCAGCCATTCATAAAAAAACTGGCTTGGAACCTGGATAGTAAGAATATTATTTTCCAGTTTAATAGCTTTGATTGGGGAGAACCAGGTTTTAAAACTTTGATAGTTGAGGTTGTCGCGGATCACTTTAAGGCAATTTTCCCAGACTTCCTGATGAAGTTCTTTAATTCCTTCAATTTCGTTGTGTTGCATGTTTGATCTTGGTTGTTTTTGGTCATTAAATCAGCTAAATATCAGCCGAATAGCTAAAAAAGTGAATTATGCTGTTTGTTCAGTTTTAAAAGTGTTCAAAAATCATCATAACAAAGTTCAAAAAAAAATTAAAATGATATTTGATATTTAATATTTTAGTTGTATATGGAAAAATGTGTGAAAATTTATTTGTTTTGCAACTTTATATATTAAGAAATTGATAAGTATTTAATAATTAATTGGTTTAGCTTCGAAAACTTACCAGTTACCCGTTCAACTTCGCTATGTCGAATGGCCAGCCGGATAACACATTTCATGCCAAACTCATTGTTAATAACTTCTAATATTTCATCTTTGATGATTTTCATCACATCGTTCATTACTTCATATGGGTATTCGATTTCATAAATTTCTTTGACAATTTTAGTTAAAATCGTCGCATTGTTGATTGCATCGAGTGCGGCTGTTTTGTATGCATGTATTAAACCCGGTACACCAAGTTTTGTTCCTCCGTAATAACGAATTACTACAATTAAGGTATTAGTAAGGTCAGCAGAAAGAAGCTGCCCGTAAATCGGACGTCCTGCTGTTCCTGAGGGTTCTCCGTCGTCGTTTATACGGTAAGCTGATTTATCGAATCCCAACACATAAGCATAACAATGGTGCGTTGCATCATAATATTGTTTTCTCAATGCTTCAAGTTGTTGTTTAACCTCCTGCTCATTTGAAGCCGGCAACGCAAATGCTAAAAACTTACTGCCTTTATCGCGGAACGATCCCTGAGCTGATTTTTCAATTGTTTTATATTCGTCACTAAAAAGCATTCGGCAATGAAGGGATAGTAAGGGTTGGTATAAAATTATAGAATTTGATTCTCTTCATTTTAAGGTGTCGGGTGCCTGGTTCCATGTACAACCGATATCTTATTAATAATTTTTGTGGAAACTGAAACTTAAAACTTGAAACAAGGTTTCCCGGCAAAGGTACATAGACCAAAACGCATTTCTATGTGTTTTGCCAGATATTTTTCAAGCTTCAGAATTGAGATTGATCAATTAACTACTTTTGCCGCCTGATTATAATAAGGTATATGACATCACACCTGGGCGAATTCGCTGCTTTACTCACCACTCTTTTCTGGACTATTACTGCTTTAGCATTTGAAACTGCCAGCAAACGGATTGGTTCAATGCATGTTAATTTGCTAAGGCTTGCACTTGCAACCATTTTCCTTTCAGTATTTTCTTATTTTTACAGAGGACTTTTTTTACCCCTGGATGCTGATATTCATACATGGACTTGGCTTGCCGTTTCCGGAATTGTAGGATTTGTGATTGGCGATTATTGCCTTTTTAAAGCATACATTATTACAGGAGCAAGGGTAGCTATGCTTATGATGACACTAGCGCCCGTTTTTGCCGCTCTTACAGCCTGGATCATTTTAGGGGAGGTGATGACTCCTTTAAATTTAATAGCCATGACAGTCACCCTGTTCGGAATTGCGATGGTTATATTTACACGCACACGGAAACATTCAATTGGCATGGTGCCAGGTCGAAAATCTATCTCCATGTCCTATCCTTTACGTGGTATTATATTGGGTATAATTGCCGCTGCCGGGCAAGGTGTCGGTATAGTGCTTAGTAAATATGGAATGAGGGACTATGATCCTTTTGCCGCATCGCATATACGAGTCATCACAGGTTTTATCGGTTTTGCGGTTCTGTTTTTTTTATTAGGAAGATGGAAGGAATTGCCAGCATCCTTTCGGGACGTTAAAGCTATGAAATGGCTTGCAGTTGGTTCAATATTCGGACCATTCCTGGGAGTTTCATTTTCCCTCATGGCTGTTCAACATACTAGTGCAGGAATTGCCCAAACTATCATGTCGCTGACACCGGTACTTATTATTCCTCCTGCTGTATTTATTAATAGGGAAAAAGTTACTGTTCGCGAGATAATCGGTGCTGTTATCGCAGTTTTTGGGGTTGTGATGTTTTTTATCTGGTAGCGATATTATTATATCAACTTGTACTGAGCAGCAAGGCGAATAAGGTTGGCCGTATTCTTTACATCAAATTTCGAGAGCAGGCTATTACGGTGAGTATCAACGGTTGTAATACTGATGAATAATTTTTCGGCAATCTCTTTATTTCTTAAACCTTCTGCAATCAGTTGCAACACTTCTTTCTCCCGACGGGTAATAACGGGTATTTCGGCATCTTTATTCTCGCGCATGGTGTTGACAGCTTCAGCACTCATAAAAGTATCGCCGTCAACAACGGCTTCAATGGCATCAAGAATTTCTTCCTGAGTAGCATTTTTTAGCAGATATCCAGAAGCACCGTTCTGCATCATTTTCTGTATGTAACTCTGTTGATTGAATGAACTGAGTCCTAGTATTTGTATATCTGGATATTTTTCTTTTATCTCTTTGCACAAATCAATTCCGCTCTTATCCGGCAGGTTTATATCAAGCAACAGAACATCGGGTTGTTGCTGGCGGATAAACGACATACATGATGCAGCATTGGTGGCATGTCCCATCCATTCTATCTTTTTCTCGGTCTGCAGTAATGACCGAATGCCTTCAACTACCATGTAATGATCATCGGTAATAAATACTTTTATTGCCATGATAAGGGTTTTATACGTTTACATATTCAATTCTATCTGTACCGAAGTTCCTTCTCCTTCGTTAGATCTGATATCGAGTTTCCCTTTCAAAAATTCAACCCGGTTCTGAATATTAACCCAGCCAATTCCTTTGTTAGTTTTCAAAATACCTGTGTCAAACCCTTTACCATCATCTTCAACTGTAATCGAAAGTTGTTCGTTCGATTTTGTAAGCTGCACAATGGCCGAAACGGCTCCGGAATGTTTCATCGTGTTGTTAATCAGTTCCTGAACGATTCGATACAGAGTGATAGAAATCGTCTGGTCTATTATAACACCCTCAAGCCCAATAGACTGATAGTTAATTTTCAAAGCACCGCTTTGGTTTATATCGTTACAAAAATCGTTTAAAGCTGTATCCAGGCCAAATCGCACAAGCGCTTCGGGCATCATATTATGTGCCACCCTGCGCATTTCTCTTATCGAACTATCGAGCATATCCATGCTGCGTTCAAATGCCTGATGGTTTTCAGGCGTCATTACCAAATTACCTTTCATAGTTGTAAATGAATATTTTATTCCGCTTAGCATTCCTCCCAATCCATCGTGCAGATCCTTTGCCAGGCGTGTGCGCTCCTGTTCTTCTCCTTTCAGCACTCCTTCAGCGGCTTCCAGTTGTTTTTCAGTTTCCAGTTCCGAAATTCGTTGTTGTTGTATTTTTTGTTTTTGTCTATAATTTCGATACGCAAGTAAGGAGATGAGCAGTAAAGTAATTATACCAGCAATCAGGAGCGTGTTGATTGTATTTTTATTCCGTATCGACAATTGCTGTATAGTTTTCTCTGCTTCGAGCTGATTAATTTCATGTTGTCGATTTTCATAATTATAACGTGCCTGCCTGAATTCTATCTGCTTGACATTATCAGCCTGATACAATTGTTCTTTTATTGAAGCTGATGAATCCTGAAATGCAAATGCTTTTGCAAAATTCCCCATTTGTTTATATACTTCGGCATAATTCTTATAATATTCCTGTTTTGATATGCTTGGTGCTTTCAGATCTAGGTATTTGGCAGCCGAATCCAAGTGAGCTGCTGCCAGACGGGGCTGCTTTAACTCAGCTTCGTTTGCCGAGATATTCAAAAAATTGTTTCCTATATCCGGCGTTGAATTGTATTTTCTGGCAAATTCAAGACAAGTGGTGTAATGTTCAATAGCTTTTTTGTACTGCCTGTTATTATAGTAATACATGGCTTTCATAAAGTCGGAGGAATAAATAAAATATAGATTATTTAACTCCGTTGCCAGTAACTTTGCCGAATCCAGCAAAATAAGTCCTTTATCACCTTTCTTAGCATTCACCAGGTTTCCTCCGTGGGCATACAAAGCATTCATCAGGTAGACTTTATCATTTCCTTTCCGGGCCCGGTCAAGCCCTTTTTTACTGTAATAAAGTGCCTCGTCATACTTATTGATAGTGCCGTATGTGATGGATAAATTACTGTAGAGAACTGCCAGGTCATTACTTTTCGGGGCATTCTTCAAATAAATGTCTTCAGCTTTCAGATAATAATAAACTGCTTTTTCATAATCATTACTGCCATTGTGCAATAAACCCAGGTTGATATAGGTCTCTCCAAGAGATATTGATATCCGGCGGTTATTTGGGTATTTTGAGAATATTTTAATTGCATTTTCATAATTTGCAATTGCCTGCACGGGCTGTTTGGCAAGGTAAATAGTTGCGGCCAGGAAATAGGATTGTCCCTTGAAATACTCATTTCCGGTTACTTTGGCTATATGAACAATTTCTTTTTGGCTTTTCCAGCTTTCAATAGTATCAGAATAACGCATACGATTTCCAATCTGAACTAACATCCGCACTTTCTCAGTATCGTTCGTTTCAACCTGAATTCTGGTTTTGAGGCTATCAAGGAATGAGTTTTGGCCGGAAACAAAATGACCGGATGCTGATAGAACTAATACTAATAGGTATTTAAAATTTCTTCTATTCAGAAACCCATCAGGGACAATTCTCTTGTTGCTAAAATATTGATGTATATATTTTTTCATATCCTGGTATAAAGAAATTTCAAATTCCCACAATGCAAAATAAACCTAAAAAAAGGCATTAGATATCCCCTTTTTCCATGATTTTGAGAGTATTATCAAATATCATGTTTTCACACTATATCGAACCACTAATATAGGTAGATATTTGCATTTGAAATTATATTGGTTAAGAAAAGAAGAAAATTATATTGTTCAATTTTTAAAAGGAGGCACAAAATGAGATACCAAAAATTGAAGTTAAGTGCAATTTTGTTATTTGCCATTGGGTTGACAGAACTCAAGGCACAGGAAACCATTCCCACTTCAGGCGGCAATGCCACTGGAGCCGGAGGTTCAGTGAGTTATACTGTCGGACAGGTAGTATATTCCACCAATACAGGAGCCGGTGGTTCGGTAGCAGCAGGCGTTCAGCAACCGTATGAAATTTCGGTTGTAACCAGCCTTGATAAAAATAGCAAGATTGATCTTATCTGCTCGGCTTATCCTAATCCAACAACTGATTTTCTTAGACTAAGGATCGAAGGTGATTTACAAACAAAGTATACAGCCTCCCTTTACACAGCAAATGGTGCACTTTTGAAAACAATAGAAATTGTAGCCAACGAAACAAGTATTGATATGAGTAACCTGGTTATGGCTACCTACTTTCTGAAAATTGTAAACACTAAGAATGCCGCATCCTCACAAGAATTCAAAACATTTAAAATCATTAAAAACTAAGAGCTATGAGAAAAATATATACCATTTTAGTAGCAATATTAATAACGAGCAGCGTTTTTGCACAGGCACCTCAAAAAATGAGTTATCAGGCCGTGATCAGGGATGCAGGAAATTCGCTTGTAGCAAATCATTCTATTGGGATGAGGATAAGTATATTGCAGGGAACTTCAGCTATTTATGTTGAAACACAAACATCGACAACCAATGCCAACGGGCTTGTATCGCTCGAAATTGGTGGTGGGACTGTAGTATCTGGTGCATTTTCGAACATTAATTGGGCAAGTGGGCTCTATTCCATAAAAACAGAAACCGATCCTAACGGAGGAACTAATTATAGTATTGCCGGAACAAGTAAGTTACTAAGTGTTCCATATGCTTTATTCGCTGCAAATGGCCCACAAGGTGCTCAAGGTCCGATAGGACCGCAAGGATTAACTGGTCCGGCTGGAGCAACTGGATTGACCGGTCCGGCAGGTCCAATAGGACCGACAGGTGCAACTGGCCCGGCTGGAGCAACTGGATTAACAGGACCAATAGGTCCAATAGGTCCGACAGGTGCAACAGGCCCGGTGGGTCCAATTGGTGCAACAGGTGCAACTGGTCCTGCAGGTGCAAAAGGAGCAACAGGAGGCATCGGAGCAACTGGTCCTGCAGGTTTAACCGGTTCTACGGGCCCAACCGGAGCACCCGGCCTGGTAGGTCCAGCTGGTGCAACAGGGGCAACTGGCCCGTCAGGGACTTTAACCTCCGGGATCTGCTGCAGGCAATACTCCATTCTGGAACGGAACTGCCTGGATAACAAACAGTAGTAATATCTTTAATAATGGTGGCGCTGTAGGCATTGGCACAGCAACACCAGGATTCCCATTAAACTTCGCTAACACATTAGGCGATAAGATTTCGCTTTATGGGAACACAGGCAGCCATTATGGTTTTGGTGTGCAAAATGCATTGCTGCAAATACACAGCGATGCAGCAGCAGCCAATATTGCATTCGGGTATGGGTCAAGTGCGAGTTTTACTGAACGGATGCGTATCCTGAATAATGGTAATTATGATGGAATGAGTTTGAGTGGAAGACTTATATTAAAAAACGGGAGTACTGACATGGTAGGTGGAGGTGCTGGTGTGTGGTTATACAAGGCAGATAATAGCGGGCAGTTGGGTTTTATGGGTACGCAAAATAACCAGAACATTGGTTTCTATGGAGGGCCGGGTGGATGGGGTTTCACTTACAATGCATTAAACAGCCGTGTGGGTATCGGCAATAACAACCCTAATGCGCCTTTGTCCTTCGCCCCAACACTGGAGAAGAAAATAACATTGTATCCTGGCACAACAGGTGATGTTGGATTTGGTGTAGCTGGCAACCGGTTACAGATTTACGCAGATAATCCAAATGCAGATGTTGCAGTAGGCTATGATGCAGCAGGTACTTTTAATGAACGCTTTGCATTTAAGCCAAACGGTGCGCTTGCTGTTATGGGAAATGCAGGAGCAGCGGGGCAAACACTAACCAGTAATGGAGCTGGAAGCGCCGCAAGCTGGACCTCTCCAACCAATCAACTATTTAATAATATCTACGGTTTTGAGATGTCGAACAATATCACCCTCACGTCCGGCTTCAATACTTTTTCTCTTCCCGGGCTGGATCAGAATATCGTTTTGAGCCAGACTTCAAAAGTTATACTCTCCATGCATGGATCTGGCTTAAACAACGGTTGCTTCGCATGTCCTGATGTTGTGCTTGCCTTTAGTATTGAAATGAATAACAATGCCATTTATGCTAAGGAGGCTTTGTCAATGAACGGCACTTTTAAATCTTTTGATTTCGACAGCGGTATCAGGATATTTACACTTGGGCCAGGCAATTATAATTTCAGGATGAAAGTATGGAGATCAACCACCGGTGCTGATGTGGTGTTAACAGCTGGCGGTCCTTATGGCACCCGTATGCAGATCATTGTTGTACCTCAATAAAACAACAGGCAATAATTCGCTTAAAGTCAAATACTATAACTTCTAAAAAAGACCCAGGTTCTAAATTCCATGATCCTAGGCCTACTCTTGGATCCTTCCTGGACTTTGGGACTTGAAATTTGGTATTTGGGTCTTACTAAATGCGAGAATTTATCCCGTTAGTAATTTGCATGTTATGGCGTAAATCTCGCCCCACGACATTAAAGACATACTCTGATAATATTCTTATTATCCCCTTTTTCCATGATTTTGAACTTATTAGCAAATATCGTGTTTTAACACGATATCTAACCCATATAGATAGCTATATATTTGCATTTAACAAAACGATAAATCAATATTTTAAAAAATTATATACTCACATATGAGTTAAGGGGATTAACTGCGAAAAAATGATACTTGCGTTTCTAAACAGTCTTGTCATTTCATAAAAGAAATAAACATAGTACTATTTAAAAAGCAAATGGGGACTAAATAATCATTAATACAGAGGAGGTAAAACAGTTTTGACCAGAAAATAAAATTATAAGAAAGATGATTCTTTTCTTTAACAATTAGCTGCATTATAAACATCAATTAATTCAAAATAATAGTATGAAAAAATTGTTGATAGCTACCATATTACTTTTATCTCTGACCTCGAAAGCCCAGATAGATTATAAGACCATTCAAAAACCAGTTAAGAAACCGAATAACGACAGAATTGTCAATATCAATCAATCGGTACATTACTGCATATGATTTCAGTAATATTAAAACCTGCATTGATGTTCCCCCGCCAATGAGTCCTTTGCCACCAAGGGCAGCATCCAATTCATACTCCTTTTACAGGATTGATGCAAATGGAAACATTAGTCCTTATGCTTATCAGAGGCAACCACTTGCGGCAGTAACTGATAAAATGTGGGAACCAGGCGAAACAGTTCGTTGTGGATTTGACTTCACTGGTATAAGTTTAAATTTACTTGAGAAAGTAAAATACTATGCAAAAGAATGGGAAAAATATGCGAATATAAAACTGGAGTTTGTACCTAGTGTTTCAAATGCAACAATTAAAATCGGGTTTATCCCAGGAGGATCATATTCATTAATTGGCAGGGATGCATTAAATGCAGCACCTGGTGCAATCACGATGAACTTTGGTTGGTTAGCAACTACTACTGATGAAAGCCTGATACGAAGAGTTATACTGCATGAATTTGGCCATGCACTGGGCTTTATTCATGAGCATCAATCACCCGGTGGAAATATCCCCTGGGATAAAGAAAAAACATATGCTTTTTACGCACAACCACCCGATAACTGGACCAGGGCTGATGTTGATAATAATGTTTTTGCAAAATACAGTACATCTATCACCAATTATTCCCAGTACGATCCTTTATCAATTATGCATTATCCAATACCTGCAGAATTAACTACAACCGGAATTGGCGTTCCATTCAATGTTGATTTTTCAGCTACCGATAAACAATATGTTTCGCTTGTCTATCCTTTTCCTCCAAATCCACCAAATGCATATGGCATTTTAAAAACCGGTGATGATTGTGACGAAGTTGCTTTTTCCATTGAATATGGTTCTGTGCCATTGGACAGAATAGTTATCAGCATTGAACTGGGACAGCAGGCTAATAAAAAAGTTACCTGGTGGAAACAAATTGGTATTCCACTTACCAATAATACTGAATCATTATTATGGGTACAAAATTTCTCCTTAATAGCAAGTGAAAACAAAACTGCAGCATCTGTTGAAATACCGGTTAAGGAAATTAATTTCAATAAAGGCATCAGTTTTTCAAAAGCAAAAATGCTTGGTGTTCATACTCCATTAAATTATCAATGGAATGTACTTCCTGCAATAAGAGGTGGATGTAAGATAACACTTACCTGGACCAAAGACAGTTGTTTGTAAAGAAACCTGTTTTTAAGAGACAAGTTGGTATTCTGAAATATATCATTTTCAGATAATAATAATATGTTTAAAATGAAAAAGTATATACTCCCGCTTTTCTTTTTTGCCATGCTGAATTTAAATGCACAGCAGCCAGGTAAAGTGAAAATTTACCTGAAAACCATTTCCTGCATTAAAGAATCGGTTGATGATATTCTTGATTTTGATGGAAAAGGAAATGAAGTATTTGTAACTTTTTTTTATTCTGTTGCCAGCAGTAATGGTACTACCATCTATGTAAACAAAATTACTCCGGCAGTATACGGTGATGTGACCGGAAGACCCGGCCGATATAAAGCAGGCACGGCAGGAAACAACGGAGGTATAAAAGCAGGAGATGTAATTTATGCAAATCCAAATACAGAAGCTATGATGCCTATAGAAGACGAACGCTTTAAAGGGCAGTTTATGTTTGAAGCTGACCTCGGACCAACTGACATCATTACTGTTATTCCGGTGCTTTGGGAATGGGACAGTGATACAAAAAACACACAAAATTCTTTTGAATCTTTTCTATTAGGGTCATTCAATTCCATCAATGTACAAACAGCACCGATAGCACAAAAATTCAATCCTGTTAGTTGGCCCTATATTTATTCAGATGGAAATAATTGTATTGACTTAGCCGGCATGAGTCGCATTCTCCAGGGCGTAAATGGAATTGCAGGAAACAGACCACTAGGCATGGCACTAAATGGAACATATAACCCAACTATGTTTGTATTAAATCAAAACATTCTGAATAATTGGAAATCTGTTGCAGACTTATATAAGGAAGAATGCAGATTTATATATAATGAATCAAATTTGGGCAATACACGGGATCATGGCAATTTTGAAATTTCAGTTCATGTTGATTATACAGCTCCCGTTATCAGTAATACAAATACCGCCCCGGTAAAAGTCATTCAAAGATCTACTGTAATTAAGCCTGTAAAAGGGATGACAGTTTTGCCATCTGTTACTGGTTCCTGGAAAGGCACCTGGGGATATGCAGATAACGCTACTACCAACTTCTTATCCTATCAATTAAATGATGATGGAACAATGCTTTTATTAAGCCAGGTTGGTGCCACAGAAGCCAGGGGTACTTATACATTTATTAATAATGTACTTACTGCTTCCTATAATTATTTAGGAGGTGGAGCTTATTCAACAACAGGCATTTATGAGCAGGCAACAGGAACACTAACAGGAACATGGGGACGAAACAACAGCGCTACGGATGGAGGCAAATGGGTTTTACATAAATAAAAAATATCATGTTTATGCACGATATAGTACCTATATAGATAGCTATATATTTGCATTCAACAAGACCATAAGCCTGCACTCAGAAATAAATGTACAAATGTGTTAAAGCAATTAACCTGCAAAAAATGTAAATCCCGTATTAAACGGTATTGCCATTCCATAAAATAAACATTTTAACCTAGTATTAATCAATAAAACAAAAAATCATGAAAAAGTTACTTCAAATCCTACCGTTCATTTTATTTGCCCTTACAGTTAAAGCGCAGCAAACCGAAGATGACATTTATGTCGGCAAAACCAAAACGTTTGGAAATTATAGAGGAACTGATATCAGTACAGCAAAACCGGCAAAAGGTCAATCATTTATAACCGGTATAGTTGTTAAAGTTGATTGGTGTGAAGATGACTGTTTAACGATTTGGGTGAAGAAAGATGATGGAACTATAGTAGCAGTTGGAACAAAAGACTACAGTTTTACTATTCCAAAAGATATAACAGGTAAACGAATTGAAATTGAAGGTGTTGAACCTGATAAGCTTGCCTATGAAAAAAAGTCAGTAAAAAAGAAGTATCAGGAAGGCATTCAAATTGCTGCTACCGGTGTAAGGATTTATTACTGAAAAGAAGATAAATAACTGCGTTTACATCAATCCAGATAAAATAATATATCGGCCTGTGCATTATGCGAAATGGGCGATAAATTTTTTAAGGTCCAGCCAAATGTTTTCAAAAAAAAGTTAATTAAATAAATCAAAAATGAAAAAACATTTGGTATGTACATTGTACTTTTTTCTGTTGGCAGTATTCGCTTTTACCCAAAACACAGCCAATCCTCAGTCAGATAAAGCAGTGCCTGAATTAGAATTAATATTGGCTGGTATCGGATTGCCTTACAGTATAATTAACGACAGCCTTGCGGTAATTCCGTATAATGGAGAGAATATAAAATCTTTCAAGGTGATTATCCAAAAAATAAGCGACTTGTATATAGTTTACACCAACCTCTCTGAAGCTTTGCCCGAAGAGATTGATGAAACAAAATACAAATACATGCTGCAGCGGAATGATCATTTTGATATTGTTAAAATAGGAATGAGCGCAGGTGACAATTTGGTTTATGTAAGGGCAGATGTGTATCAGGCTGGTATCAATACTGCCCTTCTGAAAAGGATCATTCAACAGGTAGCCAATGTAAGTAATATTACTTGTGGCGATTTGATGTAAACGAAATGCATAAATAATGATATTCAAAATGGAAAAGTATCTTATTTCAATGACTGGTTCGAAGCGGTGGAAGGGAACCGGATTCTAAAGCTTTGGAATAAGAAATTCACTGGTGAGTATTTTTAGGTGGGCCGGATAAAATAAAATTAACATAAAACCTTTACCCAGTCGCATCCTCCTTTTCCATGATTTTGAATATATTACATGAATATCATGTTTTTACATGATATAAAACCCATTCATATAACTATATATTTGCATTCAACAATACCATAAGCCTGCACCGAGAAACAAATATACAGATGGGTTAATGCGATTAACCTGCAAAAAAATCAGTTCCTATTTTTAAATTGTGTTGTCATACCATAAATTACTATTTAAACCCAGTCCTAACCTTAAAACAAAACATCATGAAAAAGATTCTGTTCATCCTTGTTCTCACCGTATCAGTTAATGCTTTAATTCAGGCTCAGACCAAGACTCCGGTTAGTTCGAAAAGCCAAAGGAATACCTCTGTATCTTTAACGCCTCCACCGGCAGGAAAAGCCATTCCACCCCTGCAATTGCCCGATCTGAAGATTGAAGCAATAAATATTGCCAAATTAAGCAGTAGCCCTGATGCTGCTGGTTTGACAAAATTCGGGTTTGAAATATCGTACACAATTAAAAATGAAGGTAGTATAGCAATTGATGCTAGGACAGTGGATGTTAGCGGCTCTATTGATTATGAAAATGCTAGCGTTGCCAGACCCATAGCCGGAGGTGGAAGTGTTCTGACTACGCTGTCCGGAAATATGATTAACCCCGGTGCAACATACGGAGGCTCGTACAGGTGTTATAATGTAATTCTCGAAAACAGCCAACATTATATGTATACACTTAAAGTGGATGGATCGGAGAAAGTGGCTGAATTGAATGAAAAAAATAACTCAGCACAGATATCAATTTTATTTTAAGAATTGATTTTAGAAAATGTGTATTAGCATTAATAGCGGGTTGTAAAACTTATGAGCATTAACAATTTATAAGGCTATACATCCAAAAACGATAAGACAATGAAAAAATATATTTTCTTTCTGGCCCTCATTGCAGGCATTAATGCAAGTGCCCAATGCTGGAGTAAAATATCAGCAGGTGATTATCATACACTAGCAATAGATATTGACGGTAAACTTTGGGCCTGGGGTGCAAATTATGATGGTGAGCTTGGTGATGGAACTACAATAAACAGAACCACTGCGACATTTATCAATAGTTCTTCCTGGCTGGATGTTTCAGCCGGGCTTAGTCATTCACTTGGTCTCAAAAATGATGGAACAATTTGGGCATGGGGACGAAACGGTACCGGCCAATTAGGCACTGGCACTGCGCGCGATACGAACACGCTCGTCCAAATTGGAACAGGTTCAGACTGGACAGAAATTGTTGCAGGTGCAAACCATTCAGCAGCAATTAAATCGGACGGAACACTTTGGACCTGGGGCAGTGATGAATATGGCCAACTTGGTAATGGCGGAACTAATACCGCTTTGATTAGTCCGATAAAAGCAGACTCAGCTACAACCTGGCAAAAGGTTTATGCCAGTGAATACAATTCGTATGCAATAAAACAAGATGGAACACTTTGGGGTTGTGGTCGCAATAATGTTGGACAGGTGGGAGATGGGACTACCAGTAATGAAAATATGTTTGTACAGATTGGTACAGCTACAAATTGGTCCGAAATTTCCAGTGGGAGATATTTTGCAGTGGGTTTACAAACAGATGGTTCACTCTGGGCCTGGGGCGATAATTTTTATGGGCAGTTGGGTGATGGTACCTATATTGGAAAAACTATCCCAACTAAAATAGGAGCCTCGACAGATTGGAAAATCATAGCTTGTGGGGCTGAACATATTGTTGCGCAAAAAACCAATGGAAATATTTATGCCTGGGGCAATGGACAGGATGGTGCACTTGGAAATAACAATGATGCTAAGCAGAATACACCTGTATCAATAAATATTACAAATGTGCAATCTATTTCCTGTGGATCACTTCATTCTCTGGCAATAAAAAGTGATAATAAACTTTGGGCCTGGGGTAACAATGTCAATAACCAGTTCGGAAACGGAACAAATACCAGTACCTTAATTCCTGTTGAAGTTGCATGCTCAACAACAACTGCTATCCGTTTTCAGGAAGCCGCAAACAGTTTTAAAGTATTTCCAAATCCGGTTAAAGATATTTTAACTATTCGGAATCCGACAGGTGTATCTTTTGAAAGAGTAATAATTACGGATTTGACAGGGCAAAAAGTCAGGGAACAGACCAGCAATCTAAGCCTGATTGATGTATCGCAATTACCGCCGGGTATGTATTTGTTACAAATGGCTTCTGATGGTAAAAAATCAGTAACCAAATTCATAAAACGATAAAATTCATCTAGGAAAGAGATTTAGTAATGGAATAAATAAGGAACAACCACCAGGAAACAAATAAACTTTGAATTAACTAAAACTAAAAATCATGAAGAAGTTATTATTATCTGCTGTTCTTTGCGCATTTACATTGAGCAATCTGTATGCACAAACAAAAACCTATGGAACATCAACAAAGAGCATTCAAAATACGAAAATGTTAAACCAGGTACCCTCCACTCCAACTCCTCCACCACCGCCTCCACCACCACCTGCACCAGCGCCTGCAACCACCAATAAAACTACTGATAATAGCAATCAAAATACCCCTGTATATAGCTTAACAGCTGTAAGGGTTAATATAAGAACCGGAAATGATAATAAAGAATTTCCTTCGGAAGTAGGTGTTATGCTTCGTAACAGAGGTTGTGATAATGGGGGATGGATTATGCAGCAACTTCCTGAAAACATGAGAAACGAAATGAAGAGCAATACCAATACCGAATTTGGATTAGATAAGATGACAAATCCTTCTACCCAATGCAGGTCATTGGAAACAATTCAAAACGCCGGGATACAATTAAGAATTTTTTACCTGCCGAATTTTTTTACTGATGCCTGGAAGATTGAAGGTGTTAGCATCACTCTGGAATTTAGAGATCAAAATGGCCTCCTCCATCCAACACTTGGAAGTAAAACAATTGTATGCAACAATGCTTCTGGATTTCTTGATGGGACTAATCATATCCTAATGTGTACTATCGAGGGGCAATTTGTTCCTACAACATCTTCTATCATGCCATAGAAATAAAGTAAAACTTTCATGCTGTTTATTTCATGCAGGCATTTTTGGTATATGACTATAGATGTGGAATCAGAAGTACCCGACGCAGTTAATAAAAAAGATAGTTTCAACAGAGTGGATTCTATAAGATTAGTAGCACTTTTAATAGAAGCAATGTAAGAACAACAAAAACAAATCGCTCATTATGAAAAAATATCTTTTTATGTCGGTTATGATGCTACTAATGGTTGCGTCGAATGCCCAAACGAAAACCAAACCGGCTGAAAAGCCTCCTTCACAAAAGGAGTTGGAGGAAATGATGAAAGAGATGCAGCAGGGAACAGAGGATATGAGCCCGGAGGATAAAAAGGCGATGGAAGACATGGGTATTAAAATACCTTCAATGAATGGCATGCCTAAATTAACAGACCAGCAAATACAGGATGCCAGTGCTGGAAACGAAAGGATTGTGCCGGAAAAAGATGTAGCAAGAATCGCCAAAGCCTCATCTGTAACCTTAAGCGATGCCGGAATACCCGCATATATTGATAAGATACACACCCTGGTTTGCGGAAAAATGAAGCCTGACTATTTAGTAAGAGCTGAAGAAATTTATAAATCAATATCTCAAACCAACTCGTCTCCCCATGCAGCCAGCCAGTATGCTGTTGCTGTTTTGATTGATGGCAAACCCATGCTGGCACTTTATATATTGGGTAAATCCTGCAAAAAGCTTCCCGATGCTGATAACCTGAATAATTATGCCGCTATACTTACAAATATGGGTGCCGAACAATACGCTATTCCAATTTTAAATAACCTTAATACTCATTATCCTCAGAATAGCACCATATACAATAATCTCGGCCAGGCATGGTTTGGACTGGGTGATATAGAAAAGGCAGATGAATATATCGACAAGGCAATCCGCATATATGCTTTTCATCCCCAGGCAAATTTCACCAAGTGCCTCATTGAAGAAAGCAAAGGGAACATGCTGGCGGCGGTTGAAGCCGCAAAAAAGAGTATAAAATTTGGCTATAGCTTAAAAAAAGCTGATAAACTTGAAAAATTAGGATACGAATTAAAAAGTGAAGATATAAACTGGGATCCACCCTTGCCACATGATGAACTCGGTCTCGCAAAATTCAAATGGCCTGCTTATCCTAAAAATGTGAAGGACAGTGAAACACTGGAACCTGCCTGGGAAGTGTTCAAGGAAGAATGCGACAGTAAAATCAGCGAGTTGCAGGGTCAGCAGGAAATTATGGAGAAGGAGATGCTAGCTCAGCAGGAAATACGGGCATCACAACTTCTGCAAGCCAGTCAAACAGGTTCACAGGCAACGCTTTTTCCGGAAATGGCTTACAAGGCATTTATTAAACTGGGACCAAGTGTAAAGGGAATTGAAGCAGTTAACAATTATGTTTTTGCCGATAAATTTGAAGCTGTTATGGTTGCCAAAGGTAAATTAGAGGACCTGGAAAATATAGAAGACACTGAAATGGCAGCCTTTTACGAAAAATACAAGGATCAGTTTGGCGAAGGGAAACCTAATCCATACGCAGCGGCCTGTAGTGATGAAAATGCCATCAGAGATAAATTTTTAAATAATGCCAACACATTGATGCAACAAACTGAACGGGTATATTTAAATGCAGTCAGCAGCCAGACAGATAAACTGCTATACTACCGTAAATATACTCAATGGCCTGATGAATACGCATATACAACCGTTGTTGCCCAAATCAGCTGGCTAACCATGATCAGCAGGCAAGTAGTTTCGTTCAGAGATGTAAGCGGTTACTGCAGATATGCAACGGATGATGAAAAGCCTAAAATGGATTCATTGCAGAATTTTGATGATGTTGCCTGTAAATACATCAGCACAACCAACCTGGGATGCTTTTCAATCCGGTCGCAATGCAGCCGGCTTATTGGTGAATTTGATTGCGGCGGCATTACTATAAAGGCAAAACAGAACGATGAAACAAACAGGTTTTCCGGTAGTGTTTATGTAGGAGCCAGCAAGAGCGTAAGTGTCGGGAAAGGCCCGGTTTCTGCTGAGGCTGAACTTACCGCTGCCGTGGGTGTAGAGTTGGGTGAAAACGGTAAAACTGACTTTGTTGGAAAGGTTGGTGCAAATGTAAATGTAGCCGGGCAAACTGTAGCAGGTGTGGAAGTAAGAGCGGGTGTACTCAGTGGTCCAAGTGTAAGTGGCGCAGGAATGTTGTCAGGGATTGATAAGTGATATAGATCAATTTGTTAATCAATAAATTATTAATCATGAAACGAGCCATGTTAATAAATTGTCAATCAGAGGGATGATTATTTATGGCAAGTTACATCTGACCCGTAAAAATTAAAAAATTAACAGATGAAATACCTGGCTTTGCTTTTAATCATTTTCTGTAGTCTGACTTTAACTGCACAGGATTGCAGCGAGGAATTACTTCTCCAAAAAGCAGGCACATGGAAAGAAACAAGTGGCAGTACACCAGGCATTGCCGCAGCCGATCTAGCCAGGGAGAAAAAAGTGATTGCTTCGGTACACACCATGATTAAATCAAAATATACTCCGCTGGGTGTGAAGATTGATTTTGGCGGCGCTTATGAAAGTCAATATCCTGATATGGTGATTAATAGCTACTACTATCATATCATGGCATTTGACTTTTACTGCGATGGCAATACTGTTAAAACTGACGACGAGACTTCCACAACATTTCAAATTTCTGTCAACGGATTTGATTCAGAAATATACGACACTGCCCAAGGAGACAGGGCATTAGCAGAAGGATATAATGTTATGTATGATATGGCAATTGAACAAGATGGGTACTGGGCTTTTAAGGAAACAGAAGTAGGTCTTGGTTTTGGTATGAAAGGGAAGACCAAATCATGGCTCATAACTTATGATGGTAAACTCCCATACAGCTATGTATCTAAAAAAGAGTTTCTGGAGAAGAGAAAAATAAATCTGACAACTTCAATGCTCGATGCGACACGAGGATTTAAAGATATACTTAAAAACCTTGAAATAGAGAGAGGGTTTGAAGAAGTGGAATTTAAAAATGACCCTGAAAAACTTGCCAAGTATCTGAAGGGATATAACTACTCAAAGGACAGGTATGAAAAATTCCTTGCTGATAATGAAGAAAATTATAAGCCTGAATTTGAAAAAATTGAAACTCTTTTAGAAATGCCGGCAGAGGAACTGAATCAGCATGCTATTGTTAGACTGGACCCAAATGCAAATTTAGCTTCTTATTTGTTTACAGATGATAATGATCCTTTTGGCGAAATACTGATCAAACCCAATCCCGGGTATTTCAATAAAAAATTGCCCAGGTCTACGCCGCAATTCTTTTGGGTGAATGTAATATGGAACCATAACGACCCGATAGCAACAAGATTTAGTGTTGACATTCTGAAAGCTGTTGATTTTACTGCATTGAAAAATATGCTTGGGAAATAGAAATAATAATCAAATTAGTAAAACATGAAAAATATTCTGGTCTTTATTTTTTTGTTTACGATTGGTTTTGCTTCAGCTCAAACGAAATCAAAACCAAAAGAAAAACCGCCAACCCAGTCGGATATTGATAAAATGATGGAAGATGCCACTCAAGGCATGAGTGAGGAAGATAAGGCGGCAATGAAAGAAATGATGAAGGGTGTAATGCCTGGCATGGCACAACAGCAAGTGGCAATTGCAGAGTATCCGGAATTTACTGATAATCATCAACTTGTGCCTAAAAAAGATATAGCAAGAATAAATGCTATCCCAAAGAAAAGATTAAGCCAGTCTGACATGGGCGGTTATGCGACTAACATGTATAATAAACTTTTAGCAAAAGGCGATGCTGCTGAAATGACATTGGCAAAAAAAGTTATTTCCCAAGCACCCAAAGCAAATGATTTGGGCGGAGCAGCCATTATATGCATGGTTCAGGGACATCCACAGGCAGCCATGGCAATAAGTATGAAAGCTGTAATGGCTGATCCTTCCAATCCCAACTGGCAAAACAATATGGCATCGTTGCTTACACAATATGGGTATCCGGAGCAGGCCATTCCTGTATTACGAAAATTAAAAAATGAATTTCCCAATAACAGTACAGTATTAAATAATCTGGGACAGGCCTGGTTTGACCTGGGAGCGTTAGACAGTGCAAAGATATTTACAAACCTTGCCATTGGTGCAAATCCGTTTCATCCTGAAGCAAAAGTATGCGGCGGGTTAATTGAAGAAATAAATGGCGATCCTATAAAAGCAACAGAGGATTATACTGAAGCAATGGAAAATGCGCCAAACCCGGTAATTGAGAAGATACTGCAAAACAAAACCGGGGATAAAAGTTTTGATAAAATTGATTTTGAAAAATTAAAAAGAGCCATTACCATTTATGAATATTTTCCAAAAGACTGGATAAATATCCCAAAACTGTCTGACAATGTTTCCGGATATGAAAATGATATGCGGATTCAAAACGGTTACGACAAAATGTTTGAAGAATTGAAGGACAAAATAGAAACCCTGGAAGAAGCAAGCAACGCCGAAGTAAATAGTTTAGTGGAAAAAGGTGAAGATGCTTTTGTGAGTACGATGGCAATGGAAAGTATTAAAGGACTGAATGTAATGAGCAGAACCGCAGTTACAGTACAAATGATACTTCAGATATATATTGCAAAGTGGACGAAAGATTATGTGAATGAAAATGATGCATTACAACGAAAAATTAATGCCGCAAGAATAACAATGACAAAAATTGCCGACAATGATAAATGTCCCGATTTTGACCGTAAAAATAATGATTTCTTGGCTTATGCAAATCCCCTGATTAGAGAGTTTCATGCAAAAAAGATTGATGAGTTCCGAACATGGCTGAATGCCTTTTGCACCTGGTCCTGGTATATTGCAGGTAATCCAAAAAATACTGTAATGACCGAATGCATCGGATGGACAGCTGCATTGGCAGGATTCTATGAAAATGCTATTCATGATCAGGAGGCAATTGCAAAATCGTGTGTAAAGCAAAACGGCGACGCGAGAACATTTGTCCCCACACCGAATATCCCAAATTTTAGTTGCCCAACAATGGTAAGCATTCCAATGGGAACCGAGTGGCAGCAGCTGGGTAATGCAGTAAAGAATTTTGATGCGAACAGCCTTGGGATAAAAAGCAATCCGTCAAACCCTATTCCCAATAGTACTATCACTATTGGAGGAGACTCCAAATCAATAGCCCAGCCAGGGAAGGCACCATTTACAAAAACAGCAAATGGAAGTATCCTGCCTGGCATGATTAACGAAACTGACGATGAATTGACTCCTTTATCAAAAATACCTTTGGATGATCTAACTTCATTACCCGATTTACGAAGAAGTAAATTATTAAAGGATCTTCTGAATAAAATGATGACGGCAGATTGTAAAAATTTAAATAAATATAAACCCCCAGTTTTTGAAGTCAGATTAGGAGAACTTACTATTGAAAATCCGTCAAAGAACATAAAGGAAACAAAAGAAGATGGCAATGTAACTTATGTAACATATGACGACGGTTCAGTTGCGGTTTTTATGGAAGATGGTTCAATTCTGCAGATTGATGCGCCATCCAAGAATATAACTGAAACAAGAGAAGAAGGTAATACAACTCATGTAACCTATGATGATGGTTCTGAAGTAGTTTTTATGGAAGATGGATCTATTCTGGAGATTGATGCACCATCAAAGAATATAAAGGAAACAAAAGAAGATGGTAATATAGTTCACGTAACCTATGATGACGGTTCTGAAGCCGTTTTTTTTGAAGATGGATCTATTCTGGAGATGGATGCGCCTAAAGATTCAGGAAAAACAGTAACGGAAAAAATTACTTTAAAGCCTAAAACTGCAACTCCTGATGTTGCTTCTAAAAACAAAGTATATACTGACCTCAAAAATTTTAAAAGTCAAATTGATTCAAAAGGCCTGCAGCCCAGCCTTAATTCAGGTGTGCAGGTACCCGGCACATTTGCACCTGTAGATGGATTATTCAAATAAAAAAACATTTAATATGAAATGCTTCACATTAATTTTCGCCATTCTTTACAGCATTACATTGTCAGCACAGGATTGTACCCCAGAAGATTTAGCTCAAAAATCGGGCATTTGGAAGGCTGGCATGAAAGGCTCCATAGCTGGTGTTACAGCAACTGATTTAGCAAAAGAAAAAGCTGTATTAGCAAACATCCACAAAATGATTTCATCGAACTATTCTCCAACGGGATGCCAGCTTTTATATGGTACAACGTATGGAAAATATCCTTTGGAAGGCCAGACATTTATTGCTGATCCCTACTATTATTCGATGTATATCCTACGGTATCTATGTGATAGAAACAGTGAGGATAAATCAAAATACTATATTGATATTTCAACAACTACAACGGTAAATATTGTTGCTAATGCCATGTATTGGTTGAATTGTCTTTATGCAGCCAATATTCCTCCTGACGATTTCAGGGGCTATTTAAAACTGGAAGTCAGGCCGGTTAAAAAAGATGGTTATTATTTTTTGAGTAACGAAAAGGTTGATCCTAAAGAGGAGATAGTTGAATACCGATGGCTGATTACCTATGACGATACACTGCCGTTTACCTATCTAAGCCGCAAAGAATATCTTTTAATACAGCGGAAAAGGCTGGAAAAATCTGTGAAAGAAAATCCAAGTAGTGAAAAATATACCAAAAAATATTTCGACAGAATCAGTGAGTATTTGGCAAAACCGGAGAGCGAATTAAGCCAGGATGCCATTTGCATGTGGAATGATGAAGAACGGTTTGAGGGTTTTGTTGAGGAAGGAACCCACGGCTCCTTTATTGCTGTAAAGCCTAATCTTTCGTACTTCAACAAGAAACTGCCAAAATCTTCGCCGCAATTTTTTACAGTTATTTACAAATTAAGCCAGGGAGATCCAGTGTTTGAAGCAAATATTGCAGCAATAAAAGAAGCCGTTGATTTTACAAAACTGAAAAGCATGCTGGGGAAATAGGAAAAAAATCTACTTTTAAAAAGCATTTTTTATGAAAAATATCTTCCTGATTACCATTCTTTTTGTTGCCGTAACAACCTCGAATGCCCAACCCATCTCGCGACAATCCATTGAGGACAGTGTAATCGGTTGGATGAAAGTGTACCACTTTAAAGGGATTAAAGAATCAAAAAAAGTTGATGATAAACTTTATTCTCCAGCGCAATTATCACTTTGCGATTCATTTGCCAACTGGATTCAGGCAAGCTATATGCCAAAGGGTGGTTTAGGGGATGTAAAAAAAAGTGTTTCAGAAAAATTGGGTCAGTATAATCAGCATACTGCCGGGAAACCACAAAGCTATGGAGCTTATGCCAATACCTATATTTTTCTCAAATACAACAGTAGCCACAAGATAGTTCCTGAGAACAATCTCGGCGAATGGTGGGGAATATTTGCGAACGGGGTTCCAGGCGATTGGCCTGTCCGGGATATCTGCACTCCCGGCCAATATTATTTCATCATTCCAACCTCTGAAACAGAAGAAGAAAATGAACAAATCAAAAAACTACTTGATTTATCAGAAGAAGTAAACATTAAACCCTATATAACTTTCTGGATAAAGAATATGGGATTTGGAGGTGGAAAGGAGTGTGTTTTATTATGTAAAGACAATAAATCCCCTTTTATAAAAATTACTAAAGGAGAATATTTGCAGGAATTGGAAACAGCTATACCCCGATTTTATGAAAAAGAAAAAAAAATAATTTCTGAAGCAGAACAAGGCGATCAAAAAAGAATAGCTGTTTCTGTGAAATATTTAGATGAAAAAATTGATGGATATACAACAGGTTTAAAAAACAACAGGGAAAAATATAAGAACCGCCTGGGTGAACTGGCAATGACCAACTCACAGCCGGGTCTTTCTGATTTGGGAAACGGAAGAGATGTATTTAGTGGCCAATACTTAACAGATCCTGAGTCTTCTTCAGTTAGATATCCTGTATACAAAATTGACCCGGCAATTGCTGAGCTTTGTAAAAAAGATAAACCACAATGGATACTGATTACCTGGGATTATTACCCTGGTGAAAATGATCTTATATCAAAACACCAGCATGAATCTATCATCAACAATTTCAATTTTGAATATGTATATAATTTTTTCTTCGACCAGGAAAAGGTAAAAGGACGACCTTATAAACCACTCCGTTCTCCTTTTTACAAAGAAGCAGTGGTAGTTTCTGAAGCATCTGAAGCAAGTAAAAAAACCACAGCGGATAAGAACGTTCATTTTTTTGAGGATTTTTCTACAACCGCTGTTGGGAAAAAAGCAATCGGCTGGCGCACTCAATATGGCTTAAACGGAGGTGTTGTTGAAAAATTGGATGGCTTAGATGGCAACTGGGTATTAATAACAGACAATACAATAACCCCGAACCTCTTAAAAAAACCATTGCCCCAAGACTTTACATTAAGGTTTGATTTAGTAGCCTCGCAAAATTTTACCTGGGGTGCTAAAAGACTACATTTCAAACTGGCTAAAGAAACTTCTCCGGGTAATGAAGAATCATTTCTGGATTTGGGATTTCGCCCCGGTTTTGATGGCAAAGACGGAGAAGCATCTATCGAACTGAAATTCCCGTCGCCGCCGGGTTATGCCAGCCTTGCCGAAGGGTATGTAGCTCCCGGTTTTTCAAACAATAAAAAAAATAACCTGATTACGGTAACGATTAAGAAGATGGATGAAACGCTTCAGGTTTTTATCGGCAACAATAAAATAGCTGAATACGAAAAAGCAATACCTGCCGCTCATTTATTCAATGCCCTGTCAATCTATAGTTACAACTCAGGAGCGAATGACAAATTCTACATCAGCAATATTAAAATCACGAAAGACTAATTAACATTTCTATTAATCAAACACTCTGTAAAACCAGGTAATGGATACTGGTAACAGGCTAAATTAAAGAAACTATGAAAAAAATTACACTATTACTTGTTCTATCCTTATCAGTAGCCGTATTATCGGCACAGTCGACCTCCAAAATAAAAGCACCTGCAGAGCCGGCAACGTCTGAAATGAAAAAGCTATTAAGTGGTACAGGGCTGCCTTTCGAAATGATAAACGACAGCGTGTCTGTAATACCTTATGGCGGTGAAAATATTAAATCTTACCAGGTAGTAATACAAAAAGTTAGTGATCTGTATATTGTTTACACTAACCTCTCCGAAGATTTACCCGGAATGATTGATGATACAAAATACAAATACCTGCTGCAACAGAACAATAATTTCGACATTGTTAAGATTGGCTTAGATGCTGATGACAATACTGTTTACCTGAGGGCTGATGTATATAAATCCAGTCTTAATACACCCATGCTAAAAAGGATTATTGAACAAGTTGCCAATGTTGCCAATATTATTGGTGGAGATTTGAAATAAATGCAGCTTTCCAAAATTAATTTTATGAAACTTAAAATAAAAAAACATCTTCTTTTATTTTCTCTGATGCTGATTCTGAGTGTTAGTTTTGGACAAACAAAACCAAAAGCCAAAGAAAAACCTCCTACTCAAAAGGAAATGGATGATGCCATGAAAGAAGCCCAGAAGGCTCTTGATGAAATGAGTCCGGAAGAAATAAAGATGATGAAAGAAAGCGGTATTGAAATACCCAACTTTAAAAATGTTCCCGAGGTAAGTAATAAACAACTGGCTGATGCCTGGGAAGATGAAAACCGTATTGTGCCCCAAAAAGATGTGGCCAGGATTACTTCTATTCCCAAAACACCACTAACCAGTCAAACTATCAATTCGTTTTTACAAAATACCCACAAGAACGTGGCTAGCTGCTTTGATGCCAGTGAAAAAAAAATCTATGAAGAAGCCATGCTATTTATCAAGAAGAAAAACAGCAGCTCCATTGCTTTGGGAAATGCATCTGTCCAACTGTGGATGCTGGGCAAACCCGCTGCAGCAGTTTACATTATGGGTAAAGTTTGCTATGAAAACCCTTTTGATACAGACAACCTGAATAATTATGCAGCATTTTTAACGATGTGTGGTGGCGAGCAGTTTTCCATCCCGATTCTTAATTATTTGAATCAACAATTTCCAAAAAACAGCACCATCCTCAATAACATAGCACAGGCATGGTTTGGCCTTGGAGAAATAGACAAAGCTGGAAAGTATATTGACAGTACTTTGCTTTTATATGCCTTGCATCCGCAAGCCAATGTGACAAAATCCAGGATAAAGGAAGAAAATGGTAAAAAAGCTGAAGCGATTGCTGCTGTAAAAAAATCTATTCAGAAATATTATTCGTCAGAAAAAGAAGATCGGTTGCGCAAACTTGGTCATAAACTGGAAAGTAAAGACATTGACTGGCCTTTTCCAAAAAAATATGATGGCTTTGGGTTGGGAAACTTTACTCACCCTCCAATTCCAAAAACAGTGGAACAGTGTATTGCACTGGAACCTGTGTGGTATGAATTCAAAAAAAGCTGCGCAGAAGAAAGTGAAAAATTGGGACAGCAATTAAAATCGGCCATGGCTGCTGCATATAAACGAACACAAAAAATTTCCAGTGATGCCAGTAACCTGGTTAAAACATCTCAACAAAACGGGAGGATAATGGGGCCGCTTACTGTACTTCCGTTTTATGCAAAAAAAGCTTCGCTGAAACTCAATGAAAATTTAGATGCTTATGGGAAAAAAACAATGGAAATAGCAAAGAAATGGGCTGATGATATGACCAATACAAGTGTTCCCGCTAAACAGCAATATGATATAGATATGGAAAAAATAGCAGAAGAAGACCTGGAACAAACAGGAGAAGGATTACCTAATAAAGACTTTTGCCCAAGAAAAGTAGAACGTACTAATCAATACCTTGGAATTGCAAATAACATCACAGAAGAAATGTATACAAAGAATCTTGAAAATACAAAAAAATTCCTGACTGATAATATTGAATGGTATATGTATATTCAGTGGCCAGAGCAATTTGAAGTAACTAAACTGGAATATAAAATAGCCTGGCTTAAAGACCTGAGTGATTTAACTTTTGAATCTGTTACAACCTTTCAATGTGTTAAGAAAGAAAAAAAATCAAACAATAAATTATCCAACTTTAATGATATACACTGCGAATATCATAGCGAGTTAAACCTTGGATATGGAAGCATGGTAAGCGATTGTGATAAAATGACAACAACACTTGATATTGATGTTATGGGTCTGGAACTTTTTAAGGGTGAATTGAAGCAGGATTTTGGTGACAATAAAAAGACTTTTTTAGATCAGTTTGTCAGTTGTACTATAGAAGCAGGTGTAAAAAAATCTGTTGGAGTAGATAAAGGCCCGATAAAATTAGAAGCAGAAGTAGGTGTATCCGGATTTATTGAAATAGACCGCAATGGAATTTCAGATGCAGGAGTTGTCGTTAAAGGAAGTGTAAAAGCTGGCACCAATGTGACTGGAGAAGGCGGTTCAGAACACCCAAATATGGATGTAACCCTCATCGGTACAGAAGTAAAAATGGGCGTAAACAGCGGTTTTAATGCAGAGGGTAGAGGAATTCTGTCATTGCTGAATCCCGATAAAAAGTAAAAATCATGTTGCGTAATAATGGTAAAATTTAATACAATGAAAAAGATACTTCCTCTCTTTATATTTTGTGCTTTTGTGGCAAACAGTTTTGCCCAGCTTTCCCATGAGCAGCGCATACAGGACAGCATAATTGGCTGGTGGGATAATCCCCAATTTGATAATCACCTGAAACTTGATAATACATCTCTACAAAAAAAGAAAATAGCAAATGCAGATAAGTTTGTGGAGTGGATGAAGAAAAGCTATACGCCGGTTGGAGGGTTGGGAACTTTTACCAGGTACGTAAACAAAAATAATTATAGTGTTTTATTTATGATTTGGGATGTAAGTTTTAGAAAAGAATGGCTGGATGCAAAAGGCCACTTTAGACCCATTGATGAACAAAATACTAAATTCAGAATAAGTGCAAATACTATTCCCGACGGATATGGAATTCCATTTATTACTACCGCCACTCAATACCTGTTTACCTGGCCGCCGAATGGGTACAGCATAAAAAATAATGAGGCACAGGAAACAAGCCTCTCCACTAATTCCAACACAGGCAAATTTTTTACAAAAGTGAATGAATGGAGTACAGTTTACCTGGCGCCAGGTAATAAGCTTCCCTTTGTTCCCGTTTCAAAAAGTGAACTGCTGCAACTGGCTGAAGATGCTGTGGAAAGACAATTACAGGCAGAAAAAGAAGATGTAGAAAATAAATGGCCCGGCAATATAAAAGCACAGCAGGAAGCATTTGAATACAGAAAAAAAAATATTGAAAAATACCGTGTTAATATACAGCAACTAAGGGAAAAACACAAAAACACTTTAAATGAACCTGCTGTTTTACGCACCATGCAGCCCACCATTTATAGTTTTGAAATGAGTCCTGACCCGTTTGTAATTACCGAATATGAAGAAACATCGAAACAATATTTTCCGGTTTATAAAATAGAAGCAGCAGTATTGGAAAAATGCAAAACCGACCAGCCGCAATGGATTGCCATAAGTTTCCCATACGAAACAAAAGAAGATGGCAACAAGTTGTATGAAATGTACAGGTCTTTAACAGAACATTTCAATTACCAGTATGTACAGGATTATTTTTTTAATCCTGAAAAAGTAAAAGGTATTGATTATAAGCCGGTAAATGAGGAACTGTTGAATGCAACATTGAATAATTACCGTAAAAAGGGATATTCAAAAAGCAACACTCCTGTTACTGCATTACCAGCTAATGTTTTTTTTATGGATGATTTTACTGGCAATACAGATAGAGGCAAACCGGCAGGCTGGTATTTTTCAATGTCTGGAAAACACTCAATGGTTACAACAATAAAAAACAATCCGGGTAAGTGGGTGCAGTTAGGATATAATAATCCTTTATCGTCAACCGGCATGAAAAAACCATTACCTGAAAATTTTACTTTCGAGTATGATATAGCAACAGATGGAGAATTTTCTTCCTCAACTGGTGGAGCCGCAAGTTTGATATTAAACACCCGCCTTTCCAATACTGACGGCAGTGAAAATATATATAACAATGGCACCAGGGTAACTATTAATATTGTATCAGGCAATGAAGCCAGCTACAACGATAATAATTACCAGGGCAATATTAAAATTGACATTAACTCCTCTCCATCAGTGAATAAACAAAATTCTTCTGAAGGTATTTCTTATACATATCCTCTTCGGGAGTTCACCAATAAAAAAACAAAAGTGCATGTTGCGGTAAAAATAAATGACGGTGCACTAACTGTATTCATCAATAATAAACAGGTGGCTGCAAGTAAAGATTTTAAAATGGCGTATGGAGGCAATTGCATCAGTTGCGGGTTACCAGCTGGAACAAAGTTTAATGGTGTTTTCTGGAAAAACACCACCAACGATGCTGAAAATGTTAAAGTATATATCAGTAATGTGAAGATTACGAAAGACTAATTCTCAGTATATGAAAAAGACAATATTCCTTTTCCTGTTTTACCTGTTCATAGCGCAGGTGAGTTTTGGCCAGGATTGCAATACACAGGCAGCGAATAAGCCATCCACTTATGCGCCCAATTTCCAAAATTTTATAAATCCGATCGGGAAACCAGCATCATGGGATATCAGCAAAATGAAGCCCCAGCTTGCAAAAGTGGAAAACTGGATGAAGAACTATGCTCAAAGATTTTACCGGCGCTAAACTGATGTATGGTAATTATTACTTTCTCGATCCAAGGGGCACTGATTTTTTTTACATGTCAACTGGGTTAAAGGGTAATTACCAGGCCATAATGATGTTTTTTGCCTATTACTGCTACGAGAACAAAAATACCATTGAAACCGAAGGTGAAAGTGGATCAAACCTGCAGGTGGATATAAACAATGTATTTAGCCTGGAGATCTCTGTAGCGATGTTGGTGTACATACAATCAACGGAAAACAGGCTTTCAGAGTATTGGAAAAAAGCAGTACCGAAGGCAGATTTGACTATTATGATTTACGAAAAAGAATGTATTTCGACGATACTGTTTATACATCAAAAACAGACCTTTTCTTAATACGAAACAGTGATAAACCTGTATTCATCTCACTAACGCGAAAAGAATACCTGCAGCAAATGCTCAAAGATGTGGAAGCAAATAAAATTAAGGAAATCGCTTCAGCAAAAGAGGAATTTACTCCTGATGCCGAGGCGGCAAACAAAGCAAAGTTTGATGAGGAGTTAAAACGAATGGATAATTCAAAAAATTATACGCCGGAACAAATGGCGCCATATCGTAAAAGATTTATTGAAACATGGGAAACTGAGAAACAGAAATATGACAAACGAATTGCCAAAATAGAAACAGAATCTACCAAAGTAAATGAAGTGTTGTTGGAATATCTGAAAAAACCAGAAGAATGGCTTGTTAGTGGCTTCGGGTCATTCTTTTCCGACTCTTACACTGAAAAAGGGATTAAGTACTTTCTTGATCATCTCGACATCTATAGGGAGAGTAAAGAAGATTATACACGATCAGAAGTAGTTTCAATTAACCCGGCCTATTTTAATAAAGCCCTTAGCATGGATGTGCCTCAATTAATTCTGGTAACCGTGAATAAAGGTGGATATCGCTATATGTACAAACTGGCTGAATTGGTTAAGAAACCAGGTGCATTGAATCCACTTGAAGCTATTTTAACGCCAGGTAAGCAACCTATTGCACAAACTCCGGTTGAATCAGTTTCAACATACCTGTTATCGTATTTGCCAAAACTTACTAAGCTTCCGCCGCTTATATTACCGGCCGATATGAAACCTTCAGCAATGACTGCAATACCTGAATCTAATAGTACTGCGCCTGCTGCTAAATTCGATTTTCAAGTTCCGGCACATTCTCCTAAGCTCAACCAGTTGCCACAACTCTTAACTCCGGAAAGTTATAAAACCTATGTTCAGCATCTTTACACAGGTATATCAAACGCTTTAAACCCCGATGAAAAAAAGAAAGTGGATGAGTATGTGAGCGCGAATAAAATAACCCGGTCAAAAGATATTAGCAATACAGCTTTTGCTGCCTGGCTGCAGAATACACCACGGGCAAGTTTATATTTATACAGTAAGGCTATAGTAGTAAATCCTTCGGATGCACTGGCTGCCAATAATTTTTCTGCCTTTTTGATGATGGGCGGAATACCTGAAAAATCAATACCCATTCTGGAATACTGGAACAAGCAGAAACCCAGCGAAGCAACCTTACTCTGCAACCTTGGTAATGCTTATTACCGGCTGGGAGATGTGGAAAAGGCAATGAAATATTTGCAGGAATGTGTACAGTTCGATACACTTAATCCAACCGCCAATAAGATTCTTTGCCTGATGTACATGAAAAAAGGGAACACAAAAAAAGCAGAAGAGCATGGAACGAAGTCGTTAACAACCAGCTACGATGAGCAGGTGGTAGCCATTCTCCATGAGCTTGATAATAAAGCAAAGCCAGGAGTAATAATGAGCCGGCTACCTGTAGAAGAATTTCCAATGCTCAAAAGAATCAAGTTACCGGAGATGCCATCAAAGCTGGATGATATGAAACTGTTTGAAATAGAATTGGATGCAGAAAAGAAATCAATGTTAATGACAATAGCCGATATTGAATCAAAAATCCCTAAAATAAATGATGATTTAAGTCAACAGATATTGATGGCAAGTCTCACAAAAGGGATTTCCCCGCTTCGTGTAAAAGCGCAGTATATTATTATGGATGGGATGCAAACCTACCAGCGCGAAAGTGAAAGGGAATCAGATGTATTCAAATATCAATTAAAAAAGCTGGCGGAACCCTTTAATTCACAGACGAAAGCCATCCATAAAAATTACAATGAGAAGTTAAATAAACTTGAAGGTGGTGAAGCAGGCGATGAGGATGAAATAGCTGCCCTGGAGTTGGCAAAATGCAAGGAGTTGAATGCAGCAACAGGAAAGTACCTGGCTGAATTATCACCCCTGGTAAATACATATGCACAACGGATGGAATATTTATCCCGGAAATTTTACGGGGATTATGCTTATTGGGCGCCATTTTGGATGCCGAAAACAACCATCTCCTTCCCATCAATCGAAATTGCTTATTTAAAAGACATATCAGGTATTCTAAGTGAATACAGAATCGTAAATAAATCAGATTGTTCAGTATCTGAAGAGCTTGCAAAGAAAGATGGGAAACTTCAGGAATGGGAAGATGAGTTTTGTGCAAGCTTTAAAGGAAATTATGGAATAGGAGGGGCATCATTAGTATATAACTGCAACGGCTGGAAAATGGAAGGTGGTGAAGGTATACTTGTCGAATTGGGAGCGAATTATAACGATGATGGTTCATTTGATTCGTTTACAGTTGGTGGCGGCCTAGGTGCAAACTGGAATGTTGGGTCAAGCGGAGTTGCAGAAATAGAAGCGGGAGCCTCTGTAAAGGAATTTGTTAAGATTGGAAAGGATAGGTCAACAGACACTTGGGAAGTTAAAGATTTCGGTGCAAAAGGTAAGGTATCACTTGAAGGCAAAGTGTTGGGAGCGTCTGTTGGTGATATAAATGTAGTGGAAGTTTCTGTTACAGTAAATGCAGGTATTCAGGCTGGCGGAGTGGTGGCTCCAATACTTAACTTATAATAAATCAATAGCTTTTTTTGAAAGTTTTAATTCCGGCAAATCAGGAGTGAATGACAAATCATACATCAGTAAGATCAAAATCACCAGTAATTACCTCACAATTTTATAACTATAGAATCATGAAAAAAACATTTCTTTTCTTAGTCCTGGCAACTATTTTTTCCGGATTACTGGCACAAACACAAATGAAAACAACAGCTAAACCTGCTGCCGGGGGTTCACTTTTGAGCGGTATATACAGCGCTCCGTCCGGAAGTACAATTGTATTACAGAATAATGCTAAAAATGACCTTTCCCTGACTGCAAAAAAAGAAACAGGAAAGACTTATAGCAACAATTCCTTCAGCTTCGCTACTCCATTCCCTGATGGAACCAAATATAAAGTCACAGTGAAAAAAGCACCTGCCGGGCAAACAAGTATCATTTATTCAGGCGGCGAAGGGAAAATGCCTCAAAGCACAAACACACTCAGAGTTGCCTCCGATTATACATATGACGATGTAAGCCGGAGTTCGGATGATAAATCATTCAGCACTTTTTACGAAAGTTCTGATCCGGATGTGGGCGGGGCTGCAGGTGAAGACAGTCGCTATGTTGTTTTTGTATCCTCGGCAACTTTTGCAGGTTCAACGGGTAAACACCGGCAGATATTCTGGCGGGACCGCAACACAGGTATTACCAAATTGATAAGTTCGTCCGCTGGTGGCGAAGAAGGCAACGCCGATAGTTATTACCCTGCCATTTCAGGTGATGGAAAAACGGTAGCATTCGAATCGAATTCAAGCAACCTGGTTGAGGACGATAAAAACGGGTTAAAAGATGTTTTCGCCTGGAGCGATGCTACTGGTAAAATCCAAACGGTAAGTATTGGTAAAAACGGTGCTGCTGCTGATGCCGAAAGCTATGAAGCATCAGTTTCGGGCGATGGAACCCTTATCGCATTTACATCAGCTGCCAGTAATATTTCAGCAATTGATAAAGACGTTTCCAATAACAATGTATTTATCCGTGATATGTCGCAAGGCATTACCACCATGATCAGTATAGATCCCAAAACTAAAAAAGGCGGCGGAGGTTCCAAACCTTCCATTTCATACGATGGAAACCGGATTGCCTTTTACTCTCACACAGAAACGCTGGTTTCCAACGATAACAATGGACTCTGGGATATCTTTTTATGGGAGAAAGATAACCCGAAACTCAAAAGGATAAGCCTGACCAATGATCATAAGGAACGAAACCAGGGCAGCGAAAGCGCCAACCGTATTGTGGCACCGGCTATTTCCGGAAACGGCCAATTTATTGCATACACCACAACAGCCAGCAATATGGTGATCGGCGACGATAATAATTTACAGGATGTTTTTGTTTACAATATTAATAGTGATAGTACAGTAATTGCAAGTGTAAATTCAGCCGGAAAACCCGGCAATGCTGATAGCCCGATTGAACAGGGTGAAAAAATTGCCATTTCTTTCAATGGGAAATGGGTCGCATTTTCAACCAAAGCATCCAACCTGGGGGTGCCGGCAGCTAACATTGTAATGCACAATATGACTACAGGCGAAAACAAGGCTGTCTCTTCGGTAGTTGGAAGCAGTGTAGGCCGTCCAACAATGTCGCAATCCGGAAGTTATGTTGTTTTTGGCATAGGTGGTAAACTCGATAGCAGGTTTCAGTCGTCGGGAATTTTTGCAAACTACACTGGCCTTGGTCCATGCCGTTTTTGTCCGGAATGATATATAAGCACCATTTTTATAAGAATAATTGGTTTTGAGTGCAAAAGCAGTAACCGTAATTGTTCATCATGATCTAAAAAGATAAAATGCTCTTTTCAATTTAAAATACTGAGTTATGAAAAATATATTCTTTCTAAGCTTGCTCATTTTTGCAACTGCAACTTCGTTTGCACAGAAAAAAATGATTCCTGTTACAAAATCAGCATTAACAGGAATTTCTTTACCGGCGGGAAGCCTTCAGGATAAAAGAATGCTCAGTGTTTCTGTAGCAAATTCTCTTATGGATATGGAGAGTAAAAACAAAAATATTTCTGTTTCAAATATCGAAGTACTATTACTCCCTGTCGTAAATTCGAGTGGAAATAATGATAATAAAGAGATCATAATAAAATCACTGACTGAAGCAGGATGGCTCGTTTCAGAAAATGAAGGAGATAAAAATTATTCCTGGTTACAAAAAGGGAGTCAATCTCTTATGATGTATTTTTCATCCTCAAAAAAAGAAAGTAACTTGTATTTTGCAGTAGCCACAGCGGTTCCAAACAAAAATACTCAGCAAACAAAAACCAGTACAACTCAAACCATTCCTGTTGAAAACAAACCTGAGCAGCAGCCTGCAGATCCGCCGGCTCAAACTAATTCAGATCAGGTGATTCAGCAACCAAATCAAACTGTTCCAACTTCTGCACCTTCAGTTTTTGCTTTTTCAACCACTAACTTTGATGATGGTTGGACCAGCACTGTTCAGGAGGATTGGGTTGAAGTTAAAAAAGGAAATATCAAAGTATTGCTGCATTATCCAAAAGAAGGGACTGTTTTCCCTGCCGACCCGGAGCCGCTTACCAATGGAGCATGGAACATTTTAGTAGCTCCACGTTACAAAAATCTAAAAAACTATAAGACAACATATATCTCTACTTATAACAGGCCTTACCTTGGCATGGGCTATGCGACTGAATTAGCTTCCGGGAAAAATGTCTTTATTGTTTTCTTTCTCCAGGACCGGGCATGGATAGAGTTTATTACTCCCGATAAAAACACCTTTATCCAGCAATATAAATTTGACCCGGAAACAATACAATGGGACAGCGAATCTGACTTGATGATTCCACTGGCAAACATGTCAAGGTATAATAAGTTTGCTATTGCAGCATCCGACTTAAAGGGCAAGTGGACAAGCGATTTTACCGGCATTCAGCAAATGTATTATGTGTATACAGGGCAATATGCAGGCATGAATATGAACCAGTCAAACGAAGAATTTGTTTTTTATGAAGGTAATACCTACAGCTGGAAATTATTGGTAGTTAAAGGAATGGTTGGTGATGCGAAGTATACCGAAGTTAAATCATCCGGCAAATTTGAAGTACCTAATAATTGGCAGGTTAAATTTTCAATGATTGAAACCAGGGCAAGAACATACCATGCCTACTGGTCCTGCATAAAAGGTGCACGATTATTAAACCTGCTGGATGCAGATTATCCGGGTTCGGGCATCTACGAAAAATTTGGATTGGCTAAATAACGTAGTAAACAAAAAAAATATGAAATAGCCATGATTGATTAAATCATCAACAGAGATGATATTATTTTTAAATCATGGCGAACCTTTAGCTCACGAACACCTTTAAAATAAATAAGATGTGAGTAATTCCATCTCACCCGTAAAAAATAAATAATAACAGATGAAAAACAGGTTCTTCCTAAGCTTACTTATAATTACTACCGCAACTTCATTTGCCCAGAAAAAAATGATTCCTGTTACACAATCGGCATTAACCGGAATAACTTTACCGGCAGGCAGTATGCAGGATAAAAGGATGCTGAGCGTATCTGCAGCAAATGCACTGATGGACATGGAAAGCAAAAAATCCGGCAGGGCTGTTTCAAACACTGAAGTATTGGTAATTCCATTAGCCGCAAGCAGCGGATTTGATGAAAGTAGGCTGGCAAAAGAACTTTCTGATCTTGGATGGAATATTTCCGTAAACACAGATGATAAAGAATATGCATGGTTACAGAAGGGAAACCAGTCCATCCTTATGTATTTCTCATCAAATGCAAAGGAAAGTAGCCTGTATTTCGCTTTAGACGCCAATAGTCCACAGAATCCACAGGCAAATAATGCATCAGCAAATACAGGAAATAGTCAAAATCAGCCAATAGTTGATTCTTCTTCTCAATACAAACCGGTTGAATTTTCTGAGCAAAAGGAAACTTTTGATATCATAACTTATAGTCCGCCAAAAGATTGGAAAAAAGAGGTTACTGAAAATATTGTCAGCTATAGTATTGTAAATAATCAGGACAAAACCTGGTGCCAGATCGGGATAGTAAAAAGTACGATCAGCCAGGGAAGCATCGAACAGGATCTTGCAAGTGAATGGGCTCAGCTGGCAGCAAAACCTTATAATATAACTGATCCTCCACATACATCGGATGTTTCAACCGCCGATGGATGGAAGATTCAAAGTGGTTCCGGGCAATTCATGTTCAATAACACTAAAGCTGCTGCCATCCTTACCACATTTAGTGGTTACGGCAGGTGTGTAAGCATTATTGCTACAACTGGCAACCAGCGACACTTAGATGATATTGAGGGTTTTATTGGTCATATCGAATTGAAAAACCTTAGTGAGCAAATCCAGCAGACGACGGACAATACTAATTCTGATATTATAGGCACATGGGGCGTAAGTGCAAGTGACCAGTCAAGTTTCCGGGTGAATAATGGTGTTATGAACTACATCACCAGGGAATACACATTTAATCCTGATGGAACATACAATTTTGTCAGCAAGGCTTTTGATCCCTTAATGGATAAAATTCTATTGGGAAAAGAGAATGGAACATATCAACTCAGTGGTAATAATCTCAGCATCAGTCCAATAAAAAGCGTATTAGAGGCATGGAGTAAAAAAGATGGGAAAGATGAATGGGGAATCCGGTTAAGCATTCAAAATAATCAACTGGAAAAAGTTACCTATCAGTTCACCAAGCATTATTTTTCAGGGACAAAGGAATGGAGCGTTGTGTTGCAAGCTGATAAACAGACGCAAAGAGATGGTGCATATAGTGGAGGTTCTGCTTTTAACAATGCATGGATTTATAGCCCCCCGTGCAACCAATGTTTTATTAAAATGCCAGGGGAGCAAGAAATAACATCGGAAGAAATAAAAACAGTACCGGCACAGCAAACTTCAGGCAATGGCTTTGCATTTACAACATCAAATTTTAATGATGGCTGGGTAGCGACTGTAAAAGCTGATTGGGTTCAGGTGACTAAAGGAACAACAATTGTACTTATTCATTATCCTAATAAACAAGCAGATACATATAATTCTGTTTTGATGGATGGATTGAAAAATGCCTGGAATGTTCTGGTTGCGCCCAGGTATAGTGCTGGCTCTAATTTTGAATTTAAGCCACTTACCAATTGGGAGCCTATCGAATTTGCTGAAGCGGATATGGTCGAAAAATCATCAGGGCGCCAGGTTCATGTGGTTTTATTCAAAAAAAATTATAGCAGCGGTAGTGGGAAATACCTGGAGTTTATAACTCCTGGTAAAGCAGCTTTTGAGCAGGAATTTTGCGCTTACCACGAAGGTTCTTCAGGCTGGGAGAAAATTGAAAATATGGCTACGTATAACAAATTTGCAGTAGCCGCTTCTGATCTTTCAGGCAAATGGACAAGCGATTTCAGTGGTGCTATAC
The DNA here is from genome assembly GCA_963802185.1 of uncultured Bacteroidales bacterium. Taxonomy (GTDB): domain Bacteria; phylum Bacteroidota; class Bacteroidia; order Bacteroidales; family UBA4417; genus UBA4417. The sequence goes on along the minus strand of CAWDHU010000022.1, from coordinate 455,325 downwards.
AATATGTAAATGCGTATACCGGCTTTGATGCAGGTATGGACACGCATGCATCCAAAGAAAATTTTCAGTTCGGGCCAGGCAATAATTATCAGTGGGACCTTGGAGTAGCAAGTGGCCCTGTAGGAAACATTAAATTTCAAAGTGTAAAGTCAAGCGGTGATTTTTCAATGGTAAGCAACTGGCAGGTAAAATTTTCAGATATTGAGGGTAAACCCAGGACATTCAGTACTTATTTCTCCTGTATTAAAGGCTTAAGAATTCTTTGGCTCGACGATAAATCATATGCTAAAGTTGAGTGATAGGCATTTATACTTAGCAAGGGATAAAATCACATTCAAAAAAGACCCAAGTCCCAAGACCCAAGTCCCAAGCCCCAAGTCTCAAGAATCAAAGCCTGCCGTATGATCTTTCTTGGAATTTGGAATTTGAAACTTAATGAAAATGGAAATTTAGCCTTTTTGCAATCTAACCTGATCTGAATAGTAAATTAAAACATCAATAAATCTTAAATTTTCAACCTTTAAATAACCCAGCCATGAAAACAATTATTTTAATTCTGCTCCTTTCACCGATTTTTGGTTTTTCACAAACTTCAACCGTATTTATTAAACTAACTGATGCAAAGGGCCAACTTATTAAAGGTGAGTCTGTAGCAAAGGGCTTTGAGGGCTGGATCCTGGCTACAACTTTTAACTCAGCAGGAAAAAATAATACACAAGCTAATTTTAGTATGACCATAAGCGGAGCATCAGCTGATTTCAGAAGAGCGATGGCAAATGGCGAGTTTCTAAGCAATGGCCAGGTCAGTGTGATGGGAGCAAGTTCAATGTATGGCGGTCCGGCTACACTTTACACTGTTAAATTGGAGCAAATTTCTGTCTTATCGTGCACGGATGCAATGGGTTGTAATAATGTAATGAATACAACAGTCACTTTGCAGGCAACCCGTATTGGATGGACTTATTATGGCACTGGCAAAACAGGTACTCAGACTGTTACAAAGAAATATGGATGGAATGCTGATACAAATTCAGAATGGACTTCTTTCTGATTTATTAGTGTAACTAAAATCAGAATTTAAAGTTGGCTCCAGATTCTAATCTAATAAAGCAATTGAAGCTTCCTTCAATTTGTTGGTTATAGCATTGTACTCTTCATCATTAAGCCGTTCACGGTGATCACTATCAAGCATTTGTGCTTCGCTCTGCGGGATTTTGCTATACCATTCGTTACTTTCGGGCATATCTTGAGATTTGCGGGGAATTATATGTAAATGCAGATGTGAAACCGTTTGCCCTGCCGAAACACCATCTTGTATGGTCCAGTCGAATCCATCACAACCAAAAGTTGTTTTTAAAACAGAAGTAATCTTACGCGCAAAAACCATCATTTCACCAAGCTCATCATCCGGTAATTCGAACAGCGACTCATAATGCTTATTCGGAATTATAAGTGAATGACCTGGCAATATTGGAGCGATATTGTAAAATGCACTGAATCGCGTTGTTGTACAAAAAGACTTTTCTGTAATTTTTTTTTGGCAAAAAAGGCAGTTTCCTTCAGGTGGATTAGTAGATTGGTGCATCTTTTATAGTTGTCGGATAATTTATTGCGGAAAATTCCCGGTGATTTTTGACAGGAACCTGTGAATACCATGGAATGATCCTACCGGTTGAGCAAACATCATAATACAACGATCGGCTACATAGTTAATTTCTTTCCCTTCAAGATACTGTATTACATCATTATCTGTTGAGCCTTGCTGTAGCCACATATGCTGAATGCCTTTCTTGTAGGCACTTTCTACAATTTTTATGGTTGACTCCGGTGGAGTATTAACAAATAAAGCTTTCACATCAGGCGGAAGGGTTTCAATGCTGCTGAAACATTTATCTCCATCGAAATCAGTTAAATGTGGATTTACCGGAAGTACATTTATTCCCTTCTTTTTTAAAGTTTTATAAACGGAATTGCCAAATTTATTTTTATTCCGGGATACTCCAACTACTGCAATTTGAGGTTGTTGCAGAAACAGGTCGATTGATTCGGTTGTTTTCATATGGCTTAATATTTTTTGTTGAAATTCAAAATTTGTAGAAATTCGGCTTCGTTTTTCCTATACCTGACAGGTTTTTAAAACCTGTCAGGTATAGGATGAAACCTTTATTCAAAAACAATCTTCATCTCCACCCGCCTGTTTTTCTGGCGACCTTGTGGAGTAGTATTATCAGCTATAGGTATAGTTTGTCCAAACCATTCTGTTTTTATGCGATCGGGATCTACACCTTTTTTTACCAGGTAGTTCTTAACAGCCATAGTTCGATTCTTCGATAATGTCAGATTAGATTCTGGCTTTCCGACATTATCAGTATGCCCTGAAAGAGAAAGCTTGAATTCACTTCTATTTTTCATTACTTCAGCCAGGTCATTCAGGGATGCTAAAGATGATTTTTTAATAGTCGATTTGCCGGTTTCGAATTCCAGGTTATCAAATGCCTTTTTGAGAATTTCCTGCTCTTCTTTTTTAATCTCAGGACAACCGTTGTTTTGAGCAATTCCAGGTATTGTCGGACACAGATCGTATTTATCCGAAATACCGTCGCCATCCGTATCCGGGCAACCCTGGAATACTGCAGGGCCAGGAATACTCGGACAATCATCGTCTTTATCAGGGATGCTATCATTATCTGTATCCGGGTATGGACAGCCGTGATTATCAACCGGTCCTTTTAGCGCCGGACAATAATCGGCTTCATCAATAATACCATCACCATCACTGTCAATAAATGGACAGCCTTTATTTTCGCGCGTGCCTGCAACAGTAGGACAATTATCGTCTTTATCAGCAATACCGTCATCATCCTGATCCGGGCAACCGTTCATTTTCTTCGGACCGGCATTCATCGGACATAAATCATTCTGGTCAATTATGCTATCACCATCACTATCCGGACAACCGTTAAATTCTGCCAAACCTTTATCATTCGGGCAAAGATCGTACTGATCAATAATGCCATCTCCATCTGTATCCGGGCAACCATCAAATTCTTTTAATCCAGCAACATAAGGGCATTTGTCTTTTAAATCTGTTACCCCATCCATATCAGCATCAGGGCAGCCATCCAGTTCATACAAACCTGCAACATCAGGGCAGAGATCTTTTTTGTCAGATACTTTATCCAAATCGCGGTCGTGGGGATGGGCATAAAAAACAGGAATTTTCAATACAACCGATGCAGATGTACCATATCTGTTTTTTGATGAAGCAAAAATGGATAAGATATCGTTAGATCCTATCCATATAGGTCCGACCCGCAAACCCAACCCGATATTCCATTGATTAAAGTCATTATATTGAACCGGAATTGAAACTCCGATACCATTTTTTATCATAACGCGGAACCAGGCTGTACGACGAAATATAATGTACTTTATTCACTTTGCTATTTCCCTGGTTAAGCGCAATAAATGGAGTAAAATTGATATATAAACCTTCCGCAACTCTTACATCGGCCTGCATACTGAGGCAAATAGGCAAAGTCTGGGTAAATTTGTCGGAAGGGCTGGATAGGTTAAATGAATCGGCAATAAATTTGTTGAAATCGTCTATAGATTCAATACCAAGGTCACCTACGACCAAATTCTGTATATCGGCTGTAAAGTCTCTGCTATCGGGATTCCTGCGGTAACGAACACTCCCTAGATCAGATGCAGTAAAACCAATCCTTAACAGGTATTTATCCTGGTCCCTGCGCCAGAGATTAGTTTTGCCGTCCATATCATACTTATATTTTATCCAATCAGGCCGGAATTCGTAAACAAATCCGAGGTCGAAAGATAACGATGGATTGGCATCGAAACGATATGAGAAATCCTGGTTGAGATTGTCGGATGTACCGTAATTAGTATATGTATTATAAAGTGAGATTGTACTCGTATCATTAACCTCGTAATTCAGGTCTTTCATGAACAGATAGGCCGAACCCAGTCCCTGATTGATTTTTAAAGTTGCACCGGCTTTCAAAAAGTGCTTTTCCTTGTCCATAAGTACCCTTGCATAAGTAAATCCATACTCAACCCACGAATTCACCTGGGCATTTAAATTCTCATTCTTCAGTCTGATGTCCCATAGGTTTGTTTCTTTACTCAATTGATCAAGCAGTATAACCAGGTCTTCAGTCATATTGTCGATATTCACTATCGATCGGACAGAAGGTGTAAATGCAATGGCATCTTTATCCGAAAGCGTAACCATAAACGACAATATATCCTGTGTTTCACTTACAATCCCGGTTTTATCTGCTCCATTTATATTACGCGAAACATAAGGTCCTTTAAAATCAAGGTCTTTCAACATTTTAGGATGCGAAAGTACATATGGGTCAATACCGTAAAATGTATTATAAAAATTAGCATCTGTCGAAGATATTGCCATATCAAAACGGTAACGACTATCGGCTATGGAAGCAGGTTGTAAATGAACACCGGTAATTCCGGCATAATTACTCGAAGCAAATGGCAGAAAACCCTGTGCGCTGGTTTTAAAGTTTACCAACAGGAAAAAAAGAAAAAAGTAGAGAAGTTTCTTCATAGAGAGTTTGCTTTTAGAATAAATTTTATCAAAAATAGTGAATTTGATCATTAAGTGAAACCACAGCACTGCGAAATAATATTGAATATTTTTAATTAGGAATATCTTTGCCGTTCAAAATATATTTTTAACTAAAAAATGGCTGTTTCAATAATCCAACTGTACAAAAGTATAGTGCTGAAATTGAAAGTAATGTACGGAGCTGAAGAAGCCCGTGCTATGGCTGACAGACTTTTCGAACATTATTTTCATCTTTCACCGACACAAAGAGTCCTGGCAGGAGCAACTGTAGCTGAAAATGATATAATTTTTTTAATTGAAGATGCCGTTAAAAAGCTATTAGGCAACATCCCTTTACAATATGTGCTTGGTAAGGCTTTTTTTATGAATATGGAATTTGCTGTCAATGCATCAGTTCTTATTCCACGTCCTGAAACGGAAGAAATGGTTAGCTTGATAATAAAACAATATTCTTATAAGGATGCCGATCAGAAATTGAAAATCCTTGATGTTGGAACCGGAAGCGGTTGTATTGCCATTGCTTTGAAACGGAATCTCCCTTCAAATGTTTATGCTATTGATATTTCAGATGACGCTCTTAAGGTTGCATACGAAAATGCGGAAAAAAATAAAGCAGAAATAAATTTTATTAAATCTGATATCCTCAATGAATCTGAATGGGAAGCATTGCCTCAATTCGAACTGATAGTAAGCAATCCCCCCTATGTAACCCACGAAGAAAAAAAACGAATGCAACCCAATGTGCTTGAACATGAGCCACATACAGCCTTGTTTGTTCCTGATGATGACCCATTACTATTTTATCGGGCGATTATCGCCTTTTCGAAAATTAAACTTCGTAAAGCGGGGGTACTTTGGTTCGAAATAAATGAGATGTTTGGTGTTGAATTAAAAGAGCTTGCAGAGAGTCAGGGATTTAAGGAAGTAAATATTTTTTTTGATATTCGAGGAAAAAGTCGATTTTTGCACGCAATAAAATAAATTCACTATAACACTAATTATAAAACCAAAAAAATGACAGAACGCATTAGAGTAACTTTACGAGATTCCAAAGCAGCACGCTGGACTGCGCTGCTTATTGTATCTTTTACCATGTTTGCCGGCTATTACATGACCGATTCAATGGCACCACTCAAGGGTTTGCTTAACAATGAACTCACCTGGACAAGTACTGAATATGGATTTTTTACTTCAGCATATGGTTGGTTTAATGTTTTTCTGTTTTTCCTGATTATCGGCGGGATTATTCTTGATAAAATGGGAGTCCGGTTTACAGGAGTTATGGCGGCTTCTGTTATGGTTTTAGGTGCAGCAATTAAATACTGGGCTGTTTCGACCCATTCACTGGATGGAATGATAATTTTAGGCTGGAAAGGGCAAGTTATGGCTGCAGCATTTGGATTTGCCATTTTTGGAGTTGGGGTTGAAGTTGCGGGGATAACAGTTTCAAAAATTATTGTTAAGTGGTTTAAAGGTCACGAAATGGCTTTAGCAATGGGTTTACAAATATCAATTGCCCGGTTAGGAACGGCCCTTGCCATTTCAACTTCAATGCCTGTGGCCTTATATTTTGGTCATGTTTCTGCTCCTATACTCATCGGTTTAGTGATGCTTTGTATTGGTTTGATAGCATTTTTCTTTTATACTTTCGAAGATAAAAAACTGGATGCTTCCGTAGTTGCCGATAATGTTGGCAGGGAAGTAGTTGCTGAAGAAGATTTTAAATTAGGCGATATTCTTTTTATTATAAAGAATAAAGGCTGGTGGTACATTGCCATTTTGTGTGTTTTGTTCTATTCAGCTGTTTTCCCTTTCCTGAAATACGCCACCGATCTAATGGTCAACAAATTTGGTGTGGATCCTTATTGGGCGGGAGCAATTCCGGGTTTACTTCCGTTTGGTACTATTTTACTTACTCCTTTGTTTGGAGGTATTTATGATAAAAAAGGCAAGGGCGCTACAATCATGATTATTGGAGCAGTAATTATTATTTTGGTTCATTTAATGTTCTCAGTTGCTCTTTTCAATAATTATATCTTCGCTATTTTTAATGTCATTTTACTTGGAATAGGTTTTTCCCTTGTGCCTTCAGCCATGTGGCCATCAGTTCCAAAAATTATTCCTGAACGTCAGTTGGGAACTGCTTATGCCTTAATTTTCTGGGTGCAAAACATTGGACTTATGCTCGTGCCTTTATTAATTGGCTGGGTGCTTGACAAATACTGTATAACAGGAACCAGGGAAGTCGCAGGTAAAATAATTACTTCATACGACTATACCATACCTATGATGATTTTTACATCTTTTGGGGTGTTGGCTTTGCTCTTTGCCTTCCTGCTTAAAGCTGAAGACAGGAAAAAAGGGTATGGCCTGGAAAAACCAAATATTGTGAGTTAATTTCTCAAAAAAAAATCGAATCTGATTAAACCGGGCGAAGCTTATAAACTTCGCCCGGTTTTTTTTTGTACCCTGAAGTTTAATTTCGTTTTGTACTTTTGTGGCTTAAAAACCGACTAATGAGAAAATTTATTGTCAGCTTTTTACTTGTAACCATAATTGTTCCTGCCCTTTTCGCCGGAAACCCTGGAGACAAAAATAAAAAATCAAAACAACCTAAAAATATAATTCTGCTAATCGGTGATGGTATGGGAACTGCCCAGGTTTATGCCGGTTATACTGCAAAAAAAGGAATTATGAATATTACAGGGATGCCTGTAAGTGGTTTTTCGGTAACGTATTCTGCCAACGATTATATAACTGATTCAGGTGCAGGAGGTACTGCCTTATCAACCGGAGTTAAAACAAAAAATGGCAGTATAGGAGTAGACTCAAGTGGCATGCCGGTTGAGACTATACTTGAGATGGCTGAAAAAAGAGGACTTTCAACCGGTCTGGTTTCTACTTCATCAATTACACATGCTACACCCTGCATCTTTTATTGCTCATACGTCAAACCGCTCGAACTATGAGGATATTGCACTTGATTTCCTGAAGACTGATATTGATGTTTTTATTGGTGGTGGGTACAATAATTTTGCCCGCCGGAGCCGATAGTTTAAACCTGATCGATAGTTTGAAGGCCCGTGGCTATTTTATCGCCCGCAACCTGAAAGATGTAAATGTGAAGTCAACAACACGGTCTAGCTGCTTTACTGGCCGACGAACATATGCCTCAGATGTCGAAAGGCCGTGGAAATATGCTGCCCGATGCTACCGAAATGGCAATCAATATGTTGGATAAAAATGATAAGGGCTTTTTCATCATGATTGAAGGGTCGCAGATTGATTGGGGCGGACATGCTAACGATGCAGCTTATATTGTTGACGAAATGGTTGATTTCGACAATGCAGTTGGTAAAGCGCTTGAGTTTGCCGCGAAAGATGGTGAAACTCTTGTAATTGTTACAGCCGATCACGAAACCGGGGGATTTGGTATTATTGGAGGAAGTATTGCTACCGGCGATATTCAGGGAGCTTTCCTTATTAAAGATCATACGGCCACTATGGTGCCTGTATTTGCTTATGGTCCCGGTTCCGAAGTATTTACAGGAGTGCAGGATAATACAGATATCTTTAAAAAATGTGTTAAATTGTTTGGTTTTAAGTAGGATTCTGAAAAATGAAAAGAACTTCAACTATGTAACTTCTTATCGTTTCTGCAACTTCTCTTGAGATAAAACCATTGCTCACCGAACTTGGTAAAGGCAGGGTCTTACAAAATCATGTTACCCGCTATAAGTACAGACATTTTCAAATCGATATTCTGATAACAGGGGTTGGAATGGTGCCAACTGCAGTATTAACAAGTATAGTATTAGCAAAAATACACCTATGATGCGGTTATAAATGCCGGCATCTGCGGAAGCTTTAACAATGATATTCCTATAGGTAAAGTGCTTAATATTACAAGTGACTACCTGCCCGAAACAGGAGCCGAAGATGGTGAACACTTCCTTTCCATCATTGATTTGAAACTTCTCGATCAGGATGAATTTCCATTTCTTGGCGGAAAACTGGTAAATGATTCGGTTTTCGAAAGCAACCTGATTTATAGTTTGCGCATCTCATCGGGAGTAACTGTGAATACGGTTCATGGAAATGAGCAACGTATAGCAGCTTTTCTCTCAAGGCATCAAGTGGATGTTGAATCGATGGAAGGTGCCGCTTTTATGTATTCATGCAAGATGCTTAAAACCAGGTATATTCAGATTAGAAGCGTTTCAAACTACATTGAAGATCGTGATGTTTCGAAATGGGATATTCCATTGGCTGTTTATAATCTGAACCATTTTCTGCTGGATTTGTTGAATGAATAAATTGATGAGGAAATTGAAAATAGAAATTAGAAAACAGAAAAAAGAAAATGGTAATTCCAAATCAATAGTCACTGGTTTCTAGTTACTAGCCACCAGTAACCAGTAACCAGCTACCAGTCACAATAAATCCAATTCTCACAACCATTTTCTATTTTCCATTAGCCATTAACTCCAACCTCACATGAAACTCACCCTCGGCTTTTCTCCCTGTCCCAACGATACTTACATTTTCGATGCCATGGTTCATCAGAAGGTGGATACTGAAGGCCTAGAATTCGAATATTTTATGGTAGATGTTGAGAAGTTGAACGGGAAGGCTTTTGCTGAAGAACCTGATGTTACCAAGCTCAGTTTTCATGCATTTCTTCATCTGGCTGGGCGTTATCTTTTACTCGACTCGGGAGCTGCACTTGGTTTTGGGGCCGGACCACTTGTGGTAAGTAAACAACTCAGGCATTTTGACGAACTCAAAGGAAAAACTGTTGCTATTCCAGGGATTTATACAACTGCAAACCTGCTCTTTTCGCTCGCTATGAAGGAAGAGGTTAGGAAAAAAGAATTCCTTTTCTCTGATATTGAAGATGCAATTCTTTCAGGTGAGATGGATGCCGGTGTAATTATTCATGAAAGCAGGTTTACATATCAGTTAAAAGGTCTCCACAAGTTAATTGATCTGGGTGAATATTGGGAACAACTCACAGGTTCGCCTGTTCCGTTGGGAGGAATAGCTGCTCACAAAAGGCTGGGGAATGAAGTAATCGCCAAAGTTAACCGTTGCATCAGGCGGAGTCTTGAATATGCTAATATACACAAAGGTGAATTGAATGAATTTATTCGGTGTAACGCACGTGAAATGGACACTGAAGTAATGCAGAAACATATAGATCTCTATGTAAATGAGTTTTCTATAAGCCTGGGCTTAAAGGGGAAAACAGCAGTTAATCAAATGTTTGAGTTTGCTGTTCAGGCAGGCATAATATCCAAAATACCCGATCGGATATTTGCTTCTGATTTGTATTAATCTTTCCAAATTTATTGGTACGATAATAAAAATGGAAATCCCATGTTATTGTTAACAGTGGGTATTCATTTTCCTGCCCTCATGAATTTTTAAGTACTTTTGTCCGAATTTCAAAATGCACTTCAGTTGAAACATTTTCTTGTCCTGTTCGTAATACTTTCCTTTGCATCGGTCACTTTGTCTGCTTATGGCCAGGTTGAAAGAGGGGGTGTCCCAAGGAGTTTTCAGTTCCAACTTATTCAAAAATCGCAGGCTCAGCCGATTGAGGTTAAAGCTCCGGATTTGCTTTCGATTCAAAGGGAAGATTATGAAGATGCCAGGCTTGAAAAATCATATCGGGTTGGTGTAGAGATTCCAGTTACATTATCAACATCTAATTCAGGTCAGTGGGATTTGATACCAGGAGGCGGACGTATTTGGAGGGTATCTTTGGCATGTAGTGGAGCGCAAGCTATTGGGCTTAATTATAATGAGCTGCATTTACCTGCAGGCACTGACATTTTCATTTACACCCCTGATCATAAGTATGTAATAGGTGCATTTACCTCAACTGAGGTTCCTTACTACCAGAAATTTACTACCCGACCGCTAAATGGTGATGCCATTGTTTTGGAATATTATGAGCCTGCCCATGTAAAAGAACAAGCCGTGATTGATATCTCTGGCTTAGTATATATTTATAGAGGTTTTGAAACTCAGAGTAATGAAAATCTAAAATCCGTTTCATCCGGATCATGCGAGGTTAATGTAAATTGTGAAGAAGGTCAGAATTGGCAGAATCAAAAGCAAGGAGTCGTGAAAATTCTTACCAAAGTAGGAGGGAAGTACTTTTTCTGTTCGGCAACTCTTATGAATAACACCGCCCAGGATTTCAGCGGATTGTTACTATCGGCAGCCCACTGCAGTAAAGATTTCAATGGTGGTGTTGCATCAGACCTTGATTACAGACAATGGATTTTTTATTTTAACTATGAATATTCCGGGTGTACATCCTCAGCCACCACCGTTTCTAGTGTTGTTGGTGCTGTGAAACTTGCTGCTTCCGAAACCCCTTCGGATATAGGCTCGGATTTTCTCTTACTAAAAACCCTGAAAAGTATTCCGGCACAATACAATGCCTTTTACTGCGGTTGGGATGCCGGAAATGGCAACTCATCATCTGGCGTTTGTATTCATCATCCTGACGGGGATGTTAAAAAAATATCAACCTACAAATCTTTATTGGGCTCAGGAACCTGGGGTTCAACTCCCAATACACATTGGCTTGTTCATTTCTCGCAAACAAGCAATGGATGGGGCGTAACCGAAGGTGGATCTTCCGGTGCGCCTCTTTTTGATGATGAAGGATTAGTAATCGGAACACTCACCGGTGGGCAAAGTTCATGTACCAGTCCGGATGGTGAAGATATGTTTGGGAAGTTCCCCTATTCATGGATTTCAAATGGCACAACAAAGGACTTGCAGCTTAAGCCATGGCTCGACTCGTTAAATACTGGGATAACCAAAATGCCCGGTTCGTTTAATGACAAACTTTGTGTTGCTGATTTTTCAGCCAATACATATATGATTCCGGTTGGAGGAACTGTTGATTTCCAGGACCTTTCAGCTGGTAAACCCAATAAATGGCATTGGTATTTTCAGAATGGTAAGCCATTAGAATCAACCGAAAAAAATCCTTCTGGTATCTTGTTCGAACGCTTTGGCTTAATGAATGTGAAACTTGTGGTGACTAATGATAACAATATGGATTCCATTGTTAAAGAAGGTTTTATTGATGTAAGGTCAGTTGTATCTCCCAATCCTAGTAGGGGCGTAGTTAACATTCTTACCGATAAAAATGTTGAATCAAAAATCACCATCGAAGTATTTGATAGCCAGGGTAAAATCGCACAACGTTTTGAGTATTCCGGTTCAGCGTCCGAAAACTATAGTATTAATCTACCCGAAAGTGGGAATCTATTTATTATCAGGATTCTACAAGGAAACCAGGTGCAGGTGCATAAAGTAGTTGTGGTTCGTTAAGTGAAAAGTGAATAATGAATAGTGAAAAGTGAATAGTGATTAACCCCCAACTCCCAAAACCCAATCCCTTTTTTAAAATAAAATCCTTTTTTAATTCAAATTTTGAAAAGCCCCAAAAACTAGAAATGATCTCAGAAATAATAAAAGCATCCGCAATAAATAACCAAATAAAAGACATTGCATTAAAAGTTCTTGATTCAGTTCGCATTACTCCTGAAGAAGGCATATTGCTTTATCGTGATGCAGATACTTCGTTACTGGCATTATTAGCTGACCAGGTAAGAAAGCGGAAAGTAGGTGATTATGTATTTTATAATCGCAACGTGCACATCGAACCTACCAATATCTGCGTTTACGATTGTAAATTTTGTTCTTATTCGCATCATCAGAGTAAGGAATCGTGGGAACTTACAGTTGACGAAATGGTTAATACTGTTGTTACGCTTGGTGATGATATTACTGAGGTTCATATTGTAGGAGCGGTGCATCCGGGCCGTGATATTTATTATTATGCTGATTTGATAAAGCGTGTGCATGAGGCAAGGCCTACCATACACATTAAAGCTTATACGGCCATTGAAATTGAATATATGGCTCAGCGGGCCGGGTTAAGTTTTACTGAAGGGCTTCAACTTCTCAAAGAAGCTGGTCTTAATTCATTGCCGGGAGGTGGTGCCGAAATATTCGACGATACAATCAGGGAACAGATTTGTGGAAAAAAATCCTCAACCGAAGCATGGATTGAAATACACGAAACTGCTCATAAGCTTGGAATTCCAACCAACGCAACTATCCTTTATGGACATATAGAGCAATTTGAGCACCGTATCCATCACATGGATCTGCTCAGGCAACTTCAGGACCGCACGGGCGGTTTCAATGCCTATATTCCTTTGAAGTTCAAAAACAAAAACAACGAGATGTCATATATCGAAGAAGTCTCACTTATTGAGGATCTCCGCAATTTTGCTGTTTCGCGTATTTACCTCGATAATATTGCCCATCTTAAGGCCTATTGGCCCATGATAGGCAAGGAGATGGCTGCTTTGTCTCTTGCTTTTGGCGTGGATGATCTGGATGGAACAATAAATGATTCAACTAAAATCTATTCATTGGCTGGTGCCGGAGAGAATCCTTCGTTAAGCAGCGACGAAATCAGGCAACTTATCCTGAAAGCTGGGCGTGTGCCAGCCGAACGGGATTCGGTTTACAATATCATTTCGGAGGGTTAAGCACAAACCCTTATATTTTATTTGTAATTACAGAATCTTTGTGGTTCATTTCTGTTTTTAATTCCGATAAAAATTTGAAATAAAACAGATGTAATAAAATTACATATTATTTTTTTTTGTAGTAACTTATATAATTTTCCGATATATATGTTTCATAGAAAAACCATGCTGAGATTACTATTCAGGATTTTTTTTTTAAAATAAATTACTTGCAGTGTTTAAATTTTTATTTTGAATATTTAGGGCTCATGGAACAATTCAAACTTTTTCTTAGTACCTTTGTTTTAATCCATAAATAAATGTTCAACCAAAAACTAAAAACCATGAAAATTAAAGTTTTTCTTCTCGCAATCCTGCTTATATTCGGGTTCATGAGAGTTGATGCCCAAGTTGTACAAAATGGTAACAAAATCCTTAATCTTGGTATTGGTGCCGGATCTGGTCTTGGATATGGTAGTGGTTATAAAACTACTATTCCTGCTGTTTCAGCTTCTTTAGAATTTATTGTCAAGGATGATTTGTTTGATGGCAAGGGAGCAATTGGAGTTGGTGGATATGTAGGATATTCTGCAGGCAAATGGGATTACACATATAGCGGTGGATCTTATGGATGGAAATATTCGAATTTGGTAATAGGGCCCCGTGGTAATTTACACTACAACTTTTTGGAAAAACTTGACACCTATGCCGGATTAATGATAGGTTACTGGGTTAGCAGCAGTAAAGAATATGGAACTACTCAAACTGGCTACGATGCTGGAAGTTGGGGCGGACTTATTTGGTCAGGATATATTGGAGGGCGATATTTTTTCAGCGATAGTTTTGCAGGTATGCTTGAACTTGGTTCAGGTATATCATATTTGAATATTGGTGTTGCTTTTAAATTCTAATCTAAGATTTGTAACTATTCTGATTTAAAGGTCTGAAAATCAGGCCTTTTTTTTATGCCTTTTCAATATTATAATCTAACTAGCTAAATATTAGTTTTACTTTTCCCGGCAGCCTTAATGAACAATTAAAGTGAGAATTATTATTTTAAGAAAGAGCACATTCATCTGATAAAATTTTTGCTTGGTTTATGAAGCAATTTTACACACATTCTTTTTTACCCAAATTTTACTGTATTCTTTTTCTGAGATTCTTATTAAATAATGAACAGATAATGTTTAAATCTTTTTCATAAATATTCAGAATACACATAGATGTATGATTTACTCCTCAGTACCTTTGTACAAACCATTATTAAAAAATTAATTAAAGGAAATTATGAAAAATAAAGTATTGTTGTTGGCAATCTTATTTACACTTGGATTTTTATCAGTAAACGCCCAGTCTCCGATTGGTGTTGGTGAGGCTCAAATAAATGCCGGGCTGGGCTTTTCATCCTCTGGGGTTCCCGTATATGCCGGTTTCGATATTGGTGTTCACGAGGATATAACGGTTGGAGGAGAAGTCTCATTTCGTTCTTATAGTGATTCCTGGTATGGAGACTCATACCATCACTCACTTATCGGGATAGCAGGAAACGCTAATTATCATTTTAACACGCTGCTTGAGATTCCAAAAGAATGGGATGTTTATGCAGGTATAAACTTAGGCTTTTATATTGTAAATACAAATGATTCCAATTATGGCGGGACGGCAAGTTCAGGTTTTGGCTTAGGTGCCCAGGTTGGAGGCCGTTATTATTTTAACGATAAGTTTGGAGTTAATTTGGAACTTGGAGGTGGCAGTACTTTTTCAGGCGGAAAAATCGGAATTTCAATTCGACTTTAGTAATAATACGCTTCAGACAAATTGATGAGTTTAAAACTTATTAATAAAAAAAGGCCTGATTTTCAGGCCTTTTTTTATTCCATTTCATCATCAGGATCAATCTTCATTACATACCGGTCCCATTTTTCGATAACGGCTTTCATATCATCAGGCAATTCTGTTTCGAAATACATGTCCCTTCCATCAGCAGGGTGGGCAAAACCCAGGGACATTGCATGAAGTGCCTGGCGTGGGCACAACTCGAAACAGTTTTGAATAAACTGCTTGTATTTTGTAAATGTTGTTCCTTTCAGCACCTGGTCGCCACCATACCGTGAATCATTAAAAAGAGTATGCCCGATATGCTGCATATGCGCCCGTATCTGGTGAGTACGGCCTGTTTCCAGTGTGCATTCAATAAGTGTAATATAATGAAACCTGCGAAGCACCCGATAATGTGTGATAGCTTCTTTACCATGGCTGCCATCTGGAAAAACATCCATGATAAGTCTGTCACGCAGACAGCGGCCTATATTTCCGGTAACTGTTCCTTCGTCTTCTTTTACATCGCCCCACACCAGGGCCTGGTATTTACGGTCAACTTTGTGATCAAAAAATCCGCGAGCAAGTTTACTTTGCGCCAGTTCATTCTTTGCAACTAATATCAATCCTGATGTGTCTTTATCAATACGGTGAACCAGGTAAGGACCTGTTTCACTTAAAATTCCTTCCTGTTTAAACCTGAATGCAAGTGCATTTACGAGAGTGCCGGTATAATTTCCATGAGCCGGATGTACCACCATACCTGGAATTTTATTAATCACCAATACATCATCATCTTCATAAACAATATTCAGAGGAATGTCTTCGGCTAGTATTTCAGTCTCACGAGGCGGGTAAGCTAAAACGATCGAAATAATATCGAGAGGTTTAACCCTGTAATTAGGTTTAACCGGCTTATCATTGACGAGAATATTATCAGCGTGCGCTGCATTCTGGATTTTATTCCGTGAAGCGTTCTGAATGCGGCCCATCAGAAATTTATCAATACGAAGCAAAGCTTGTCCTTTATCCACTTCAAACCGAAAATGTTCATAAAGGTCATTTTCTTCAGCCGAAGCTGAGTTGTCTTCTAATTCTTCTTCTATCATACGATTTTTAAAGACTGATTTACCTGATAATCAATTTGCCGGTAGCTTTTCGTCCGTTGTTTTTATCAGTTAGAATTACCATATAAAAACCAGGTGTAAGTGCGCTGACATTCACAGGATTGTAAAATGTTTCAGTTAAAACCCGGCTGCCAGTTACTGATATAATGCTGATGTTCAGGTTATTATTTGAATTATTCTTCCATGAATCAGGTATTTTTATTATGAGATTCCCATCCGTTACAGGATTTGGTTGTATGCTGAGATGTTCAACAGCTGAATGATTTCCAACTCCAAGCGGGTTAGCATCACCAACAATTGGACGGAACATCAGTGATCCATAATTAATCTCGCTGCTCATTTCCCAAATACCGCTGACATTATAAAACCGTTTGGTATGGCTGTCTTTATACCTGTCGAATCCAACATTCAGGTTTTCAACCGTTGATTGTGTCCAACCAATGTAAAAAATCAGGCCGGGGAAATCTGAAGCATTAATTGTTAATGGTTCATCAAACCAATATGAATTAAATTCGTTCAGGTTTTTAGTATAAATAGGCGTTACCCCACCAAGTGTTTTAATGATTTGACCAGGCTTTCCATTGGAGTCGTTCCAGACGTCCAGATCAATAGGTTGCTTATTATCACCACCGATTACCGGGTTGAAATAGATCTGCATTCCCCGGAGAGTATCACTTTCGTTGAGTTTGAACTGAATGGCATAGGAACCATATACCCCGTTTATTCCAATCCCTGCCTCAGATGTACCATTATCGTAAGCATAATAATTACTGAAAACCTGGGTGAAACGGATAGTATCGTTCGATCGGAATAATGGATTAGGGTCGGGTGTAAGTGAATGTGTGATGTGGAAAACAACATTTTTTTCATTCGAAATCGGGAAGAATACGCGCACAGGGGGCTTAGCCCAAGGCTTGTATTTTACATATCCATTGATATAGTAAGGCTCTATTGTATAGGGTTCTCCATCGTAATAATTGAAAGGAGGAAGAGAGTTTTTCTGAATATTATATTTATAGGTCCTGTTCCGGTTGCTATTATCGAGATTTGAAATTTTAACATCCAATGTATCCTTCATTTCGTTGTCGAAATTCTTAGCATATTGCTTCATTGGCATCGCTTCATAGTTTACAAGCATCGAAGGGGCCACATCGCCAAAAGCAACATCTTCCAAAGTAGTATCGTTTGCTTTTCGCCCATAATTAAGGTAAACAACATCAATATTCCAATGACTTCCGTTGGAACGCCAATCGGGCTGCGAATTGCCTGCCAGTGCTGCTATATTGCGAAACCGGAACTGAAAACCGTTTTTATAAAATAAAGTGCTATCAATAATCCTGTTAATGGGAATCACTATTTGCCTGAAATATTTATTATCCGGTAAAGCAAATGTGTCAACTTGCACGCCTCCGTTGGTTGACCATTTTTGAATCCATCGGGGGATAATAACAGTATCAGTTTCCGAAATAAGTGTATCATTATCTCCCGGAGAATGGAATTCCAGTATTAAAGATGCTTTGGTTGATGGAGGGCTGATAGTCCGGCCTTGTGGCTGATAATAGAAACTAAAATAAACTGAATCTTTTCGGGTAATAGCTCTTTTTGCAGGTGTAAATATGGAATCAAGTCTCAGGGGAAGGGAAGTAAGATTATCCGCATCAAATTCATTCGGGCCGGCATCTGCATAGAGGTTTCCCTGTTTATCAAGTGCATCGAATGTTGCAACCCCTATGCTTGGTGGAAATTTAGCATAGTCAGTATTAATAAAAACAGATGAATCAGCCCAGCGTGAAGGTGATGGATACACTGTGTTTTCCGAGAAATCATCGTAAAAAGGCAGTGTAATTGCTTCGGTTGATTGTACAGCAGATTTTTTTAACAGATATTGATTGGAAACTGCCGGATTATATGCCGGCATTGTAAGTATTTCCTGCGCTATAGCCGAAATACTTATAAAAAGAATAATTAGTATGGCAAAAAAATGTTTTGTCATTCAATGATTTATTAGGGTAAAGGCGTTTCAGACTGGATTGTATCAATTACCATATTTTTGATGTATTCATCGAAATTGAAATCATCGCCCGATTTGTAAGTAAGTGAAAATGTGGTGCCAGGGTCAACCCGTTTTCCATAAACATAAACCGGGGTTTGTTCATATACCTGTGCATTGGTGCTGTCGCATCCATTTGAGTAAAATTCGTCGCCAATTGTAAATCCAAGCCGTGTAATTGTACTTCTTGCCGCATCACGACTTTTTCCGATAAGGAAAGGAATTGCTGCCGGTCCTGCCCCTGAACCAGATCCGATAATAAGATCAACAACGGAGCCTTTTCGAATAGGAGTTCCAGGGTTTATAATTTTACCACTTACTGTTGCTTTAAGTACAGCGTTCAAAGCCATATCCGGAACAATACGAACGCTTCCAAGTTTCAATCCATATGTTTGAAGTAAAGCTTTGGCACGCCTTAACGAAAGGTCAGTCAATGCCGGCATACTCACTTGTTCAGGCACATAGGACACCAGCGACAGGTAAACAGATCTTCCAGGTTTTACTTTGGTGTCAGGTAAAGGATCCTGCGAAATTACACTTCCCGGTTTACGGGTATAATCATAAATTGAATCTACAATAACCAGTTCAAAATCTTTGCTCGTTTCAAGACTGTTCACCTGGTCAATTGTAAGTCCTACAAAATTTGGAGTTACTGCTACCTCATCGTGACGGGTATACAACTTTAAAGCCATCAGAGTGATCCATGCAATTACAATAAAAATCAATATTGAATATGCAAGATGTTTTAAAAACCTCTTTGTTGTAATGAATTGTATAAAGTTCATAAGCCTTTCTGTGCCCTGAATTATGGGTGGTTAACCTCTCGATTATATAAACTGTAAGAGGGCGTAATTATTGTTTCTTTTTTGCAAAGATATAAATTTACATGGCAGTGTTGGTATATAAAGGTTCTTTAACTTTGCATTTCAAAAAGCAATAATATTTTAATTATATGAGTAAAATAAAAGTTGTGTTGTTCATGGGTGGTGATTCGGGCGAGTATGAAGTATCAATTGCCAGCTCTTCACAGGTTAAAAATAATCTTGATCCTGAAAAATACGAGGTTTACCCGGTGTTGATCCACAATGGAAGGTGGAATTATACCAGTTTAAACGGAACCCAGGTTCCTTTTGACAGAAATGATCATTGTCTGCGTATCGAGAATGAAACCATAAAGTTTGATTGTGCCTTTATTGCTATTCACGGTACTCCCGGCGAAGACGGAAAGCTTCAGGGATACCTGGATATAGCCGGAATACCTTACACAACCTGCGACGTAACAACTTCGGCATTAACTTTTAACAAGTATTTTAGTAACGACCTTGCAAAACAATATGGAGTTAAAATTGCAACTACCATTTTTCTACGAAAAAATGAGCCCTGGAATGCGGAATCACTTGTTGCAGAAGTTGGATTACCATGTTTTATCAAACCCAATAAATCAGGATCGAGTGTTGGGGTTTCAAAAGTTTATGAATTGGCAGGAATTGAAGGCGCAATTAACAAGGCATTTGCAGAAGATGATGAAGTTCTGGTTCAACAATTTATCAAAGGCCGTGAGATGGCATGTGGTGTTTTTTCCATAAATGGTATGGTCCAGGTTTTACCTGTAACTGAGATAATTTCCAAGAATGATTTCTTCGATTACCATGCAAAATATACCGATGGAGTAGCTGATGAAATTACGCCGGCTCATATTACAGAGGATGAATCAAATAAATGTCAGAAAATTACAGATTATTTATATCGTAAATTCAATTGCAAAGGCCTTGTAAGGTTCGATTATTTCCTTGTTGATAATGATTGGTGGTTTCTGGAAGTAAATACAGTACCCGGTTTTTCTGCTGAAAGTATTGTTCCTAAACAAGTGAAAGCAGCCGGATGGAAGATGAAAGACTTTTATGGCGCTTTAGTTGATGAAGCTATAAGGGATAAAGCTTCTCGGATTTAATGCTATTTCTCCATTTGCTTCTCTTCAGCATTGATTCCCGAAGATATGTTATGATGATCTGATCAGGGTATCACGTTCTATTTGTAAAGATTGACGTTACCATTATGATAAAAAAGACAACAATCTGTATTTTATTTTTCTTTCTGTCAGATATATTTGCTGTCGGGCAAACCACCTTCAGCAAAAGACTTTCAGATGCGGCCCTTGAACTAACGAAACAAAAAGTGAGCTATGATCCGTCATACTTCAGAATTGGTTATCCTAATGGTGATATTCCGGCTGACAAAGGAGTTTGTACTGATGTAGTGATTAGGGCATATCGCAAACTTGGAATCGATTTGCAAAAAGAAGTGCATGAGGATCTGAAGGCGAATTTTAAAAAGTACCCTCAGAGTTGGGGATTATCAGGTCCCGATAAGAATATTGATCACAGGCGTGTTCCGAATTTAATGACATTCTTTAGCAGAAATGGCCAGGTCAAACCTATTACAAACAAACCAGGCGATTATCTGCCCGGTGACATTGTTTGCTGGAATTTAGGTGGAGGAATAACCCATATAGGAATTGTGGTTAATAAAAAATCAACTGACGGAACCAGGAATTTAATTGTACACAACATCGGAGGAGGGCAGGTATTGGCTGATTGTTTATTTGAATTTAAAATAATCGGACATTATACCTACGAGAAGAAATGATTTTATCAAGCATTTAAATATTTAAATTTCCCGGTTTAGAAAATCAACTAATTTGTTTACCGCTCTTGCCCTGTGGCTTATTTTATTCTTCTCCGAAAGAGGCATTTCAGCAAAAGTTTTATCATAACCATCGGGTAGAAAAACCGGATCATAGCCAAATCCTTTTATCCCTTTTCTTTCAGAGATAATCTCTCCATTTACGATTCCTTCGAAATAGTGAACTGATCCGTCAAAAATCAAGGCAATTACAGTGCGGAACCGTGCTTTTCGGTTTTCAACGCCCGTTAATTCAATAAGAACTTTGTTAATATTTGCTTCAAAATCGTGTCCATCTGTTGCATACCTGGCCGAAAAAACACCCGGTCGTCCGTTCAAAGCTTCAATTTCAAGCCCGGTATCGTCGGCAAAACAGTTTTTACCAAACCTGTCAAATACATACTGAGCTTTAAGCAAAGCATTACCTTCAAGCGTTGGAGCTGTTTCAGGGATATCCTCATAGCATCCTATTTGTTTCAGGCTTTTTATTATGAAATTGTCACCTATAATCGGCTGTATCTCAGAAAGCTTATGAAGATTATTGGTTGCAAAAATAAGTTCGTGGGTCATTGTGTTATTCGTTGTGGTAGGGTTCATTTTTAAGGATGGTCATGGCACGGTATAATTGTTCAGCAAAAATAAGCCGTATAAACTGATGTGTAAACGTCATCTTTGAAAGGGAAACAGTAATATCAGCTTTTTGTTTCACGCTTTCAGCTACTCCATAAGCACCACCGATAATAAAAAACAGCTCACGGGTTCCTGCATTCATTGATTTTTGCAGGAAGCCTGCAAATTCAACCGAACTAAATTCTTTTCCCCGTTCATCGAGCAGTACGGTATAATTGGCCGAAGTTAATTTCTCAAGTATTACAACACTTTCTTTTTCCTTGATTTGTTCAGCCGAAAGGTGTTTCCTGTCTTTTATGTCCGGGATGAAAACTTCTTTTACTTTAATATAATGTTTAAGCCTTTTTAAAAATACGTCATAGCCATCATGCACGAAGGCTTCAGAAGTGTTCCCGATCATAAGGAGAGTAATATTCATTTAATCAGTTTATTATGTTTTGGATTAGGCTGAGTGTTTTTTCTGACTGAAGAGTATGTTTCGGAGTGTCAAAGATAGTTACACTCTTTAATTCACCCATTAATTAACAGAAGATAAATCAATTTGGAATTTTTTGGATTGATTTTTGTACCTTTACAATGTTGTTAAAACAAAATGATGAAAAACGCTTTAAAAATTATAACACTTTGTTTATCAGTGTTGCTCTTCACATACAGTACTGCTGAACCCCTTGGGCCAACTGGTCTTGCAGATGATATAGCAGCAGCAATCCGAGCCGGTAATTCAAAGGATCTGGCAAAATATTTTGGTCCTACGCTGGAAATTATATTACCTGGAAGTGATGGTACTTTCAGCAAAGCCCAGGCTGAGATGATCATGAAGGATTTCTTTGCAAAATCTGCTCCTGTCTCTTTTGTAATAAATCAAAAAAGTAATTCCACCGGTGGAGCACAATTTATTATTGGAACCTACAAGAATAAAACCGAAAAACTGAATGTTTATATCCTTCTGAAACCTGTTTCAAATCAGTTAATGATCCAGCAGATGCATTTCGAGGCTGACTGATAAATTCAAAACTTTATTTTCTGTGACTTTAGATGATATTATAGTTAGTGCACTTCGCGAAGATATAGGCGAAGGCGATCATACTTCATTATCAACCATTCCTGTTAATGCATTAGGAAAAGCCCGCCTGCTTGTAAAAGAGAATGGCGTCCTGGCTGGTGTTGATATCGCCCGTAAGGTGTTTTTTTATACCGACAACCGAATTGTGATGAATCAGTTTATTCAGGATGGTTCTCGCGTTAAAGACGGTGATGTGGTTTTCGAAGTAAGTGGCCCGTCCATTTCGCTGCTGACAGCTGAGCGGACAGCACTTAATTTTATGCAAAGGATGAGTGGTATTGCTACCCAAACCCGATTAATGGTTGATGCCCTTGAAGGACTTCCGACTAAAATACTTGATACACGTAAAACCACTCCATTGCTACGTGAATTCGAAAAAATGGCGGTCAGGTTGGGAGGTGGGTACAATCACCGTTTCGGTCTTTACGATATGATTCTTATAAAAGATAACCATGTTGATTTTGCAGGTGGAATTGCAAAAGCTATTACAGCGTGTCATAAATACATGGATAATAAGGACTTAAACCTTGCTATTGAAATTGAAACCCGTAATCTGGAAGAAGTGAAACAGGTGATTGAGCATGGAGGTGTTCAACGAATTATGCTTGATAATTTCTCATTTGAAATGCTGCGTGAGGCTGTAGTTTTAATCGGGTCAAAATATGAAACAGAAGCATCAGGTGGTATTACTTTACAATCCATCAGGCAGTATGCCGAATGTGGTGTTGATTTTATTTCTGTAGGAGCCCTTACCCATCATATTAATAGTCTTGATTTGAGTCTTAAGGCGGTTAAATAGGTGATAGTTGTTGGAAAATAGAAAATAGTTAAAGGTTAATAAGCAGTTGTATAGATATATTAAATGCATAGCGGTTTAAAGTAGATTTGTTAGCTACATCATTGACGATCAGGAAAAATTTTTATAATTAATTAGAGATTAAAGCTCAAAAAGTAAATGGCAAAAAAAACAGACAGGGTTAACAATTATTATTATTCCAAGCGTAACCTGCTGTTAAAAAGCAATGTAGTAACAACAGCAGAAAAGTTTTTCCGCAAGCTTGTAATTCCGGGCTTCGACGGTATGCCTGTTTACGATGTGGCTGCATTTTTTATCAGAGGTTTGCAGAGAGGAGCGCTTTCCATGCGGGCTGCCGCCTTTTCGTACAATTTTTTCCTCGCTCTTTTCCCGGCAATCATTTTCTTTTTTACTATTATTCCATATATCCCTATTCCTGGTTTCCAGGATAACCTGTTGGAATTGATGCAGAACTTTATTCCCAAAAAAGCATTCGATGCTGTGGAAGAGACGCTGTTTGATATAGTGAAAAGGCCCCGTGGGGGACTTTTATCCATCGGATTTATTATGGCAATGTATTTTTCAACCAATGGCATCCATAGCCTTATTGAGTCTTTTAATCAAACCCGCCATACCCTCGAAACCCGTTCATGGATAAAGCAGCGCATGATTTCAATTGTACTGGTATTTATTCTTTCACTACTGTTGATTGTCGCTATAGTATTGATTGCGCTTGGACCTTTAGCTCTTGACTTCCTGGTACAACACAACATGCTGCGGGTTAGTTTTAGTTACTACCTGATTGTTGCAGGGAAATGGATTGTATCATCTGCTCTTCTGTTTTTTGCTTTTTCATTTCTTTATTACCTGGCTCCCGCAGCTGAATCGAGGTTCCGGTTTATTTCAGCCGGTAGTACACTCTCTACTGTACTTACTATTCTGGCCTCAGTTGGTTTTAATTATTATGTTAACAGCATTTCCCGATATAATTCACTTTATGGATCTATCGGGACGCTGATCATAGTTATGGTTTGGATCTTTTTTAACGCAATGATTGTTCTTATTGGATTTGAGCTCAATGTAAGCATCCGGAATGCAAAAAGGAGACATAACAAGCCATCAAAAGTAAAAAACAAGGAAGCTTCCAACATTAAATAAATAAATTCGGGCATAATCTTTATATTTTTATATTTTGGGATCTCACTTTACATATTTGATTCAATGATCTGCATTTATGAACTTCATAACCAATTACCGAAAATTCCTCTACATTTGCATCTCGACTACACTAAGATTGAATGTTAGCTGATTTCCGAAAACTTTTCCGCTTGTCGGCAATTTATGGATTAGGCACCTTGTCAACCAAGCTGGCTGGTTTTGTGCTTATTCCATTGTATACCAGGAGTTTTTCTGTTGCGCAGTTCGGTATTATCGGCTTGCTCGAAGTTAGTGCTGTAGTTTTAATATCTTTTTTTGGTTTCTCGTTGTATTCCGGATTTTTTCGTTGGTATTGGGACAAAAGCGCTGAAAATAAAAAGGAATCCTTGTTTTTTACAGTTACCCTGTTCCAGATTGGAGTAGTTGTTCTCGCCTATTTTGCTTTACTTCCATTCCTTAAGGATTTTTCAACACTCATTCTTGATTCACCTGATTATGCATATTTATTGAAGTTGATGCTACTATCATCGTTGATGCAGGTTGTGCTTTTAATGCCTAATACCCTTTTGCGTTTACAGGAAAAACCCTGGCTTTTTACACTGGCCAATTTACTGCAACTGATTTTCAGCCTGTCGGTAACGGTCTATTTTATTGCTTTCCGGCACGCCGGTATTGAAGGTATTTATTATGGGCAGATTGCAGGAAGTATTGCTTTTGCTTCAGTGCTGATCAGATATACAATCAGGAATATGGTATTTAAATTGGAGACTGCTTTGTTGCGAGAGATACTCGTATATTGCTTCCCATTGTTCTTTTCAGGTGTTGCATTGGTAATCCTCAACGTTACCGATCGTTATTCAATAAAGATATTGGGCAATATGGCGGATGTAGGATTGTATTCATATGGTTTTAAGCTTGCGAACACTCTTAATGTTTTCCTGATCACATCTGTGAATTTTGCCATTCAGCCCATGATTTTTCGCATGATGAATGATCCCGATAATAAAAAGTTTTATGCAAGGTTACTTACTTATTATACTTTTGGAACCATGATTTTTGGATTGGCGATGATGGTCTTTGGGATGGAAATTACCAAGCTTTTTGCAAGGCGGGTTGAATATTTTGATGCATGGTATATTTTCCCTTTCATAATTTATTCTATCGTTTTCGGTATGATGAAAGACGTTGCCACTACAGGACTTAGTATTTCCAAGAAAACCCAGGTAATTGCTGCAACTGTTATAATTACAGCAGTAATAAACCTGGTTTTCAATATTGTGTTTATTCATCTATGGGGTAACCAGGGAGCCGCATTTTCAAAGATGTTGTCGATGCTGATATTCTTTACACTTACGCTGTATTATGCTCAGAAAGTTTATCCAATACCATACGAGATGAAACGTATCGCACTGATGCTGATAATTGCTGCCGGGTTATATGGTATTTCCCTATTGTTTAATAACTGGAGTTTATTTCCACGTATGATTTTAAAATCAATACTAATCTTGTCCTATCCGTTTGTATTATACCTGTTTAGGTTTTACCAGCCAGTTGAACTAAATTCATTACGCAGTGGGTGGAATAAATGGAAGAATCCTGACGAATTTAAAGAGAATATAAGAAGACTGATTAAAAAGTAATTTGATATGAAAAAAATGCAAAATATTGTATTTCTTGGTGCAGGTTCAATCGGAACTGCATTGGGAAACTCATTGGCTGTCCGCTCTGATTTGGATGTAAGTTTATTGTCCATTGAAGATGAAGTAGTAAAATCCATAACTAATTCTCATATCAACCAGAAATATTTTCCGAATATTCGTCTTTCTCAGGCATTGAAAGCTACCAGCGATCCAGATATTCTTGCTGATGCTGATGTAGTCTTCATAGGTATACCATCAGTCGCAGTAGTACAATACATGCAGGAAATCAAGCCGTTGCTTCACGAAACGGCAATACTCGTTAACCTGGCTAAAGGTTTTGGTTGCCATGAACAGATTATTTCGAAATGCCTGGCTGAGCATCTTTCAAACCCGGTATGTGCTTTGAAAGGACCGTCATTTGCACGCGAAATAATCAATAATAGTCCGACTGCGTTTACTCTTGCATCTGCGGATATTGAACTCTGTCATTTATTAGAACCTTTATTTGAAGAAACTAACATATTCGTCGATACAACAACGGACCTTCTGGGTGTTGAAATTATCAGCATACTTAAAAATATCTATGCCATTCTAATAGGGATTGTCGATGCTCATTTCAATTCGCCTAATTTAAGGTTTATGATGTTTACAAGGGCATTTAATGAAATGAGAAAGATTCTGCTTCATTTTGGAGGCCATGAGGAAACCATGTTCCATTATTGTGGAATCGGTGATTTTGGCCTGACTGCCCTGAATGACCTTAGCCGTAACCGTACACTGGGATTGCTGATCGGCAAAGGATTTTTCAACGAAGGAATTCCCAATAAAGTTGTACTCGAAGGCCGTATTGCCATGAGTATTATTCTTAAAAAATTAATTGAAAGCAATATGCCTGAATCAGGGTACCATATGATGCATCAGCTCGACAAGGTATTTGCCGGCGATACAGATATTCCTAAGTTTATGAATAAAATGATTAATGAGAGATATTAATTAATTATAGAGTAATCTGGATTTATATATCGAATATTCAAATTGATTAAAATACTATATTTTAAAAATATTTTATGAAAAGATATCCTTTGCTTTTTAGTTTATTGATTCTGAATTTCTCTTTGTTTAGTCAGATTGCTGATTTTAATATGCCTGACACTGTTTGCATTAATCAGAGTATATCAATTCAAAATACCTCAACTGGTGGCACATCATTCTATTGGAATTTCTGCTCAGGTAATCTAGCATCAACGCCTATTGGATTAAATATGGGGAATATAGGTTCTTTAAATAGACCTGTTTACTCATCTATAGCAAAAGATGGAAATGATTATTTTGTTTTCATCAGTAATATCCAGGATGGTACAATAACTAAGCTTGCTTTTGGCAACAGTTTGACAAACAATCCAATAGCCACGAATCTTGGCAATTTTGGCGTTATGGGTTTGTATATTGAAGGCATTCAAATCAAAAAAGACAATTTAACTGGAAATTGGTATGGATTAATATCATGGGGGCAAATTGATAATTTAGTTAGATTGAATTTTGGGAATAGTTTGAATAATATACCAACAGCTATGAATCTTGGCAACATTAATAATTCTATGCATTATGCTCATACAATTTATACATTTTATGAAGGTGGGAATTGGTATAGTTTTATTGTAAATCATGATCCTAGTGGAATTATAAGGTTGAACTTCGGTAATAGCCTTGCTAATTTTCCAACTGTAACAAATCTGGGGAATGTCGGTGGACTCAATGGTCCTGTTGGTTTATATCCAATACAAGAAAGCGGGATATGGTATCTGTTTGTAGCAAACAGAGATGACAGTTCTTTATCAAGACTCAATTTTGGTAGCTCTTTACTTAATACTCCAACCGGTGTTAATATAGGCAATATAGGAGGTTCCATGAATTTTCCAAGATCAATAACATTTCTTAAGGATTGTGGTAAGGTATTTGGATTTGTGGTCAATGAAGGTACTAATGATATTGTAAGATTGACTTTTCCAAATGGGCTATTAAGTTCACCAAGCGCTCAGTCGTTAGGAAATATTGCAGATTTCTCATTTCCTCATCATATCTCTGAACTTTTCAGGGTTGGAGACTCTTTGTATGCGTTTATTATGAATGTGGACAATAACACTATTTCAAGGTTATGTTTTGCCAGTTGTACTAATGCATCAATTCCTTCTTCAAGTCTTCAGAATCCTCCTGCTTTTTCATACAACTCACCTGGTTTTTACAATGTTAGTCTTGTTGTAAATGAAGGTTTACCTTCACAATCCAACATTTGCAAAGAGGTTTTTGTTAAAAGCTCTACGATGCCAACTATTACAGGAGATACAGTCTTATGCGTGGGAGATCCATTAAATTTGATTGCAAGTAGTAATTCTGGTGATTCCTTTTTGTGGAATGGCCCGGGTGGATATTCATCAACGAATCAGAATCTTGCATTCCCTAGCGTAAGTGTCAATAATGCTGGAAAATATACTCTTATTGTAAGTGGATGTGCAAATGCAGAAATTGACAAGATGGTTAGTGTTGCGGAAGGTCCAACAATTAAAGGTGATACTGTAATTTGTATTGGAAATACCTTACAACTTATTTCAAGTCCGGATGCTGACAATTCCTATTCATGGTCGGGTCCAAATAGCTTTTCTTCAACTAGTCAAAATTTAACAATACCTGACTTTAATGGAAGCCAGGCAGGAAAATATACTCTGGATATTGGCAGTTGTGCTAATGCATCTGCTAATGTTATAATAAGTATTGCACCTGGTCCCTTAGTTAATCTCGGCAATGATACACTTATATGTCAGGGTTCAACTATTATTCTAAATGCAGGTAATCCCGGAAGCAATTATCAATGGAATACAGGTGAAACCGCACAAACAATTACTGTTGAAGCGTCTGGCACTTATTCAGTAACTGTATCAACTGGTTCCTGTATATCACATGATAATATCTTTATCGATAATTGTGGTTCTGAACTTTGGTTCCCAAATGTATTTACACCCAATAATGACGGACTAAATGAACGATTTAAACCAGTAAGTCTCCGGGTGATTGGTTCATATCAAATAACCATCTTCAACAGATGGGGGCAGAAGTTATATGAATCTAACGATGCATATGCAGGTTGGGACGGGACATTTAATGGGAATATATGCCCTGATGGCGTGTATTTTTATATTGCCGAGTATAAATTAGGTGCTCAAAATTC
The DNA here is from genome assembly GCA_963802185.1 of uncultured Bacteroidales bacterium. Classification (GTDB taxonomy): domain Bacteria; phylum Bacteroidota; class Bacteroidia; order Bacteroidales; family UBA4417; genus UBA4417. Next base: position 425,956 of record CAWDHU010000022.1, on the reverse strand, counting down.
AGCTATAGATCAAAAAACAAAGCGAGGAGCGGTTACAATTTTAAGATAAAAATGAATTCTGTTTATGCCTTACCATTGCAATTTGTGTGTTTTAAAATATATTTTTAATGTAATATTTGATTCTATTTATCCTTCAGTTTTTATTTGGGAATTGAACTTACTTAGCAAATCTTTAACTAAAGTGACAATCTCATTCCTATAGAAAAAGTATACCAATAAGTATGAAAATGCCATCTGAAAAAATCTGATTAAATTAAGGTTATACATTTGGATAAAATATTCACTGCAAATAATTGTAATAGTAACAATTAATGGCAGCCAGATAAACTTGAAAGTGTTGAATCTGAATATAAAAAACTTACGGGCAGCAATATAAAGCAAGAAATTCTGAACCACTTTTGTAAACAGGTTGGCTGCAACGGCACCCCAAATACCGAAATGTTTTATCAAAAATATTGAAATAATAATCTGAAATACAGCTGTTATTAGGTACATTTTAGGAAGAACATTAGTCTTCTTAAAGAGATAAATAGGGGTTAGAAAATAATTGTACAATCCCCGCGATGCAAAGCCAATATTCAGCACCGAAAGAAAAATAAAGCTGGCTTCATAATCTTTACTAATCAGCAATGGAAGTATGAGAGGAATAAAGAAAGTGGAAGCTGGTATTATCAGTAAAGCAAAAGCGTTAAAGCCACTGAAGTATTTATTCAATTCTGGGGTTGAACCGGTCAATCCCTTGTCTTTGATCAATCCATAAACTTTTGGAGCAATAGAACTACCCATTCCATTTAATACAAACTCTACCAACAAGGTAAATTGAATGGCAAGTCCTAAAATAGCTACATCCTTCAGAGTCATGAAATACTTGATAATAAAAGGATATATGTTAGAAATGCTCCATGAAAACAGAAAGAAAATGAGGAGAGGGAGTGAAAAACGAAGTGTCTGTTTCAATTCATCCCCTAAAGTAATGCGGAGTTTTGATTCTTTCGCAAATGAAATAAAAGCAATTAGGAAGATACCAAGTCCAGAAAGTAATCGTCCCCACATTGGGCCGATCAAAGTAAAAGGGAACATGAATAAACCGGTAAGCGAAAACGCAATTGTCATGACGAAATTAGCCATGTTCACGATTGCAAACCGTGTGGGTTTCTCCTGGTTGATCAGCAGATTAGAATAAGTCTTGAAATAGCTGTTGCAGAAAGCTGTAATTACAGCCATCAGTCCATAAGGAAAGAAAAAGATGTCTTTTCCTTGGAAAATGAGTTTGAACAAATTTTCGCCCAGAAGGCTGAAAATAGCCGTTACGAATAACCCCCAAATTAACAAATACCCGGTTATAGTTCCAATTTTAGACTTTAGTAAAGTTCGGTCGCGTCTGCTATCGAAGTAGCTTACACCAATAAAAGTATCCAACCCAAGATTTATCAATATCTGTATAAACCCAGTGAAACTGATATAAATAACTAAAGCGCCATAATCAGTTGTAGTTAGATAGTTTGTATAAAAAATGAGAAGAAAAAATGCTGAAACTAGAGGTAACGCTCCGATTACTGTATAAATAAACGATGATTTTATCAGGTTTTTCGAGATCATAGAAGCCACTCAGGTTCGGGGAATTGTTTTGCAAAAATACTCAAGAATTAACACTAAACCTATTCAATCTCAACACTTAAATATCACGCTGCAGAATTGAATAAGAGCAATAAAAATTGAGTTTAGCGCTTTCAGGTAGAGTCATGATTTTCTGATAGATAAAATACGCTATAAAATACTCTTTGTAACCGGATTTTAAATTTCATTTGAATGCCTATGTGAGATTAACCAAAGTATTATCTTTGTCAAATAAATTGCAAATTTCCAGCAACATTAACTGATTTCTTTCCAGCAAGAATTTATTTCAATCTAGTTAAGGAACTGATTGATTACATCTTGTCTGATTTAACTAAAATACATCGAAGAAGATTACTATGAATATCTGTTATGTTTGTAATGAGTACCCTGAAGGACCTCATGGCGGAGTAGGCACTATGACACAATTATTGGCGGAAGAGTTGAAATTGAGAAACCATTCTGTTAAAGTTATTGGTGTATACGATTTACATTACCCTGCTCCTGAATTTGAAATCAGGAACGGAGTTGAAATAACGAGACTAAAAGTAGATTATAAAAATAAATTTGCAGTTTTATGGGGGAATTGGACTATGGCCAGAAAGATCCGGCAATGGATTAAAAAGGATTTGGTTGACATAATAGAATCCCCTGATTCCTATGGTTTATTTTCCCTTTTTGCATCATTTTACAAACCATTTGTGCTCAGAGCAAATGGAAACAACACCTACTTTAGTGAAATTCTGAAAATTCCATTAAAGAAGAATACACAATTTTATGAACGCAATCTATACAAAAAAGCTTTTGGGTTTTGTGCAGTATCTTCATTTACTGCTAACCTTATGAAGCAACTGTATAATATAAATGACCCTATTACGGTAATTTATAATGCTGTAGAAATACATAATGATGAATTTACAATACCAGAAAAATGCAGTGATATCGCGAAATTTAACAATCCTATAGTTTTTTCCGGGACCCTTACTCCTAAAAAGGGCATTTATGAACTTGTCAAAGCGGTAATAATTTTATTGAATAAAGAAATTGATGTTACTCTAATTATTAATGGTAAAGACACTGCAAATATAAACACCGGACATTCTGTGAAGAGCGAATTGTTGGAGTTGATTCCTGATAAATATAAAGAGAACTTTATTTTTAATGGACATGTTACCCGTAATGAACTCATCTGTCATTACAAATACTCAAAAGCAGCAGTGTTCCCATCTTATGCAGAAGCATTCGCTTTTGCGCCAATGGAAGCTATGGCAGCAGGAATACCAACCATATATTCATTAGAAGGAAGTGGCGAAGAACTTATTAATGAAAAAGTAGATGGCTTGCTCGTTGATCCCTCCTCAGAAGACTCGATAGCTGAGGCTGTTGAGTTTTTGCTGCTGAATCCTGATGAGGCGCTGAAAATAGGTAAGAAAGGCAATGAAAAGATCAGATTGCTTTTTTCGAAAGAAACCATGTCAACTAAAACTTTATTATTTTATGAACAAATCTTAAAAGCTTTTTCCGATAAAAAAGATAGTAACAGATATAGTGCTTAACTTTAATTACAGAAAGTACAGATGATTCTGGAGTATGGTTGTATACTTATTTGAGCTGTTATGAATCTGTGAATTAGTATAGTTATGAGTCATTGTTAAAATGCATCGGATTAAATAGTAAAGTGAATAAAATCTAATCTGAATTTTATAAAATAATTGTTTTTTAAATGAATAAATTAAGACTTGTTTGGCAAAAAGTAGTTCCGGACAAATTACAGGGTTATATCCGTTTTATACTAGAATCCAAATCGTTAACTAAACGTAGGTTAACAGTTTTGGCTCATTTTAAAACTGTTGATCCTGATACACTAAACCCTGAAATAATTGAAGGATTGAAATATTTGAGATCCCATAAATACTCAGCTATGCCGTATTATTGGACACTGAAATATGATAATTTGTATCCTGAAGTATTCCATGATAATCATAATAATTGTTTTTATATAATGTTCGAGGGTAAAAGGATGTATTTCCCGGCTCGATTTACTGAAAAACAAGTAATTTGGATTGTGCGTGGTATTTACAAAGAACAAGATCCACAATCTCCTCACTTATATTTAGCACCTGAATTCCAGTTAGACCCTGAAAGTATAGTTGTTGATGCAGGTGTAGCGGAAGGCAATTTTTCATTATCAATAGTTGAGAAAGTAAAGCTATTATACCTGGTTGAATGTGATCCGGAATGGATGGCTGCTCTCAAATTAACTTTTAATCCGTGGAAAGAAAAGGTGATTTTTGTAGAAAAATTTATGTCAGATAGTGAAAGTGAATCTTCAACATCTATTGATAGTTTATTAAATCCAGAATCCAAAGAAACGTACTTTATTAAAATGGATATTGAAGGGTATGAACAAAAAGCTTTGGCCGGAATGAAGAACCTGGTTGCTTCTGGTAGCAAAATAAAGATGGATATTTGTACCTATCATCATATCAATGATTTACAGGAAATAGAATCCATTGTGAAAGACTATGGTTTCAAGTGGCATGTAACAAAATCATATATGCTCTACTTTCAAACCGGAGAGGAACCTTCATTTCGAAAAGTTCTTTTACGTGCAGAAAAAACTTAAACTTATTTTCAGTGAAATTCTCCTTCTAATAGGATATCCTGGAAATGTTTTCTTTATTTCCATGCTATCAAATGGTGAGAATAATTTAAATGACTTCAATCATCAAATTCCTGTACACTACAATTAATTACTTTAGACTTTCGCTAATCCAACACATATTCTGTATTTTGGTTTAGGATTAAAACGAGGTCCGGTAGTTTCTTTATTTGCAAATTTTCAATAAGTATTTGTGTATATACTAACTTATGTATTAACTTTTCAAGCCACAGCAGTTTTGAAAAATTACATCATCCGATTATACTGCTTAAAGCCGAAGTTAGCTTTTCTTCCCTCTGTTCCATCGAAAAATGTTCAAGAGTATGCAGGCGTGCTTTTGCTCCAGTATTGAGGGTAAATGCTTTGTTTAAAGCTTTGGATAACTCTGCTATATCTCTCTTATAAACAATAACTCCAGTATCCCCAATTGCATCTGGTATTCCATTTACATTCGAACCTACAGGAATACATTCACATAACATAGCTTCACCAAGGCTAACCGGCATTCCTTCTGTAATTGATACCTGAAGATACACAGTTGCTTTATTGAAATAATCTACAAGGATTTCATCAGGACAAAAAGATGGAATGATTTTAAGGTTTTTTATTTCGGAAACTTTGAACTTTTCTTCAATCCATGTAAGGTAGGATTTTTTAACACCTATTAGAACAAACTCTTTATTTTTGTGCAATTGCGATAAAGAAATAAAAAGATCAAATCCTTTATTATAAAAATCTGCTTCCTTATTCATTGTTCCGACGGTAAGGACAAGGTTTTGATTTTTTTTAATTTCCTGATTCCTGTTAATCCGCGAAAAATCGATTCCATTAGGCACTACAATTATTTCTCCTTTTAAATCTTTGACATAATAACGTATTCCATCAATATGAGGGTTGTCTGAATTATAAAAAGAATTTTCGTGATAAATAAGCGAACTGTGATTAGGGAGAATTAAAGTTGCATTACGCAAAGCATACTTCACACACCACCCTCTGAATCTTTTTAAATATACACCTTTCCCAAGCTCTTTGTAACAAATCGCTTCCTGACCGCCAGCAATAATGATGGATTTTTCCCCTAATAGTCTTGCTATAAGTACCATTATTGCGGCATGATAATCGCCAAACCAACAAATTAATGCATCACTTTTACCACCCATACGGAAAAGAAAAAAAGCGAGAGAAAACAAATCAATAAAGAATTTCCATTTTTTGCCCGATTGTTTAACCAAAAAAGGAATCACATTGTAATGCTTTTCAAGTAATTTCTGATCGGAAATAATAAATGACGAACTAGCTGGCTTAATGTAAATGAGCATTTTTTGTTTTTCCATCCGGATACTCTATACGTTTATAAACTTGCTTTGTATTCTTTAATACACTTTTGAATTCCTGATTCGAAGGAGGTGACAGGCTTCCAGGAAAATTGGTTTTTTATTTTTGAAATATCATTATAAACATCCCATGTTTCATTTTTACGTTCTTCGCCTTTTGCGGAATAAGGTTTACTAATTCCAGAGGCTTTTAATATTGTTGTGATTATCTCTTCAACGCTTACAGAATAGCCAGATCCAATATTATAAATATCGAAACTTTTCTGGCCAAAACTTAAGAGGATAGCCTGGATAAAATCATCTATAAAAAGGAAATCTCGTTTAGGCCGAAGATCCATCACTTCAATAGATTCAAATGATGGGTCGAATGCTTGTTTCATAATTTTAGGAATCAGGAAAACAGGGTTTTGTCCTGGCCCATAAATATTGACAGGTCTGAATACCGTAACGGGAAAATTGAAAGTTTCGGAATAATACCTGCATGCTTCTTCTGCAAGTAATTTACTATGATTGTAAGGACTTAATGGATTTACAGGATGATTTTCATCAACCGGCAAATACTGAGGAGTCCCATAAACATAGGAACTTATATAGGTAAGCGGGCAATTCATTTTCCGGCACACTTCCAACAGGTTAATGGTTCCTATAACGTTAGTCTGGTAAAATGATTTTGTGTCGTCCCAACTTGCAGGAACGAATATCATGGAAGCAAGATGAACAATGTGGTCAAGTTGGGAGTAATTGAATTTGTATGTAGAAATGTCTCCAACGTTAGTGTCAAATTCTTCAACAATGAATCCATTGTTTTGCAAAGATTTAACAAGTCTGCAACCTATAAATCCATTACTGCCGGTGACTAATATCCGTTTTGTCGTTTCTATTCCCATGGCATAAGTTTTTCTTTCAGTAGTTCCAATTCATCTATTGCCTGGATATAATCATCAGGACGCCCGATATCGAGCCAATATCCTGCATGACTGTGAATAAGTACTTCCTGTTTTTTTGCAATAAGAGCAAGCATCAGATGATCAAAACCATAAGCAACATTTTCCGGAATATGATTTAATATATCACGGTTTGCCATGTAAATTCCCATGCTTACAGTATAATCCGTTTTAGGCTTTTCAACAAAGCCGGTCAATAAATTATCGGAATTCAAAAATAAAACGCCGTATTCACTTATTTCGGTCCGGCTGAATGCTGAAATGGAAAATATCTTGTTATTTTTCTTATGGAAATTGTAAAACCAATCGAAATCGAGGTCAGTTAGAACATCACCATTCATAATCAGGAAATCCTCAGGCAAATCTTTAATCAGATTTAAAGGGCCCATTGTACTCAGCGGTTTATCTTCAAAGGAATAATCTATTTTGATATTCCATTTTGAGCCATCTCCGAAAAATGCTTTAATAATCTCAGCTTGGTGGTTCACTGTTAATGTAATATGTTCAAAACCATAGTAAGATAATTGGCGGATAATGATCTCTAAAACAGGATAATCTCCTACAGGCATAAGTGGTTTGGGTAGTACAACGGTGTAAGGTCGTAATCTAGTTCCTTTTCCGCCTGCTAATATTACAGCTCTTTTATACATGCTAATTAACTGAAATGTATTTATTTACATTATTTTTACCCCTGAATAAGGTTGTTATTCAGAATCTTTGCAATCCTTTCTGTCAGAACTCTCCGCGAGTATTTTAAGCGGTTGCCTGTGTTACTTACTAACTTGTTCTCAGTAAATTTAATAAAATAGGCAGTAAGTATTCTATTCATTCCCTCTGCGTTTTCGTAACCTGCTGTATGTCCAGCTTCTGAATCGCTCAGCATAACGGCAGCTTCACCATCTTCAGGTCCTATATTTAAAATCGGTCTGCCCGAACCCAGGTATTCGAAAATTTTCCCGGTAAGGATTCCTTTTGCATTAGGTGTATTGTTGATAAGCAGTAAAAGTACCTGTGATTTTTGAATTTCGTGCATCACATCCAGGTGAGGCATATATTCAATACGGGTCAGATATGGAGTTAACCCATTTTCTTCAATGCTTTTCAAAACCGAAATATCAACTTTCCCTACAAGTTTTATCTGCAATGCTTTTGCAAATTCGGGATTTTCATTTGCCAATTCTGCGATAACTTTCCACAAATCTACCGGGTTACGTGATGCATTGATGCTGCCTATATGAGCAATAGTAAACTTCATGTCCAACTGTTCCGGAGTAAAAGGGCTGATATCCTCCTCATCATACCCATTGGTTACCAGTTTGTAATCGCGTTTTACAATTCCGTTAAATTCATTTGCCATATCCTGACTAACTACTGTAACTGCTGTTGCAGAGGTCAGAACTTTTTTCTCAAGTTTATGATGAAACTGGTCAGCTAATGAAGTTAATTTAAGCTGATGATAAAAATCAATTCCTGTCCATGGATCACGGAAATCGGCCAACCATGGTATTTTTAACTTTTTATGGATTTGTAAAGCAATTAAGTGCATCGAATGAGGTGGACCAGTTGATACGATTGCATCTACAGGATTGTCATGAAGGTATTTTTTCAGATATTTAACTGAAGGGCGAATCCAGAAACGTCGTGCATCAGGAATAAAAAAGTTACCTCTCAGCCAAACTGCAAATCCTTCGGCCATGCCTGGTTTTTCCTTTTCCTGGAGGAATCCGGCATTCACTTTCTCTCCGGGTTTCATTCCTACAAACCGCTTGTAGAGGGAGTAAGGTTCTGTTATTGGCCTTTTTATTATTGATATGCCAACTGGAATATCCTTTTCAAGGGAATTATCAATGGCAGGAGCTTCAGGATTCTCGGGTGTATAAATAATCGGTTCCCAACCAAATTCACGCAGATATTTGCTGAATTTAAGCCATCGTTGAACGCCTGCTCCCCCGCTGGGAGGCCAGTAATAAGTAATGATTAATACTTTTCGGTTGCCTGGAGTGCTCATGACTCAGACATTATGCTTTTGGGCTGGTTTCTCTTGTCCGCTTTATCATAAATCCCATACCTCCCAGGGCAAATAAAACCAGGAGAATAGATGATGCGAGCGATATTTTCTCACCTGTTTTATAAATCTGAGGCTCAAATTTAAACTCAATGGTATGATTACCCGCAGGAACTATCATAGCCCGAAGCACGTAATCTGCACGGAAGTATGGAGCAGGTTTACCATCAATGTATGCATTCCAGCCCTTGTCGTAGTATATTTCTGAAAAAACAGCCAGTTGCTCTTTAGAGGTTTCTGATTTGTAAGTCAGGTGATTAGGTTTGTAATCGGTAAGTGTAATTGTTGATGACATATCTTTACTGATAATGTGTCCTTTTACCTGGTTCTCAAATCGCTTATCATAAACAGCAGTCTCTGTAGGAACAAAGTTTGTAAGCTCATTTAACTCTTCATCGGCATTATTAACCATATGTGCATTGTTAACAAACCAGGCATTACCCAGAGCTTGCATATTTATCTGCACCTGGGGCTGTCCGCCTTTTTCATCAGGAACAATAAAGTATTTGGTATTAAGCATGTTGAAAACATTCATATTGCCTTTTGAAAGCTGGTAATCAATCAGTTCCTGGTAGCGGCGCAGTTTTGCACCATGATATCCTCCAAGAGATTTATGAAAATATGATGTACTGGCATCGGCAAATGGATTTCCGACGGTCTGGTTAAATACCCTGAAATCAGGGTCCAAGTCTTTCATGATAATCTCATCTGCTGCTGTTGGCTGAAATGGAATTGCTGCAACGCTCTTACGTACGAAACTATCGCTATTCAGATAGCGGCGGTTCACTGACCACATGTCGATAAGAATGAGCAGTATCAATGCAGTGAAGAAAACAGGCTTCTTAATCTTCTGACTGATCATCGCCCAGATGGCAGCACCAGCCAAAACAATAAAAGCAAGTGACCTGAACGCATCAGACCTTAAAAGTGCAGCGCGGTCTTCGCGTATAGCTGCCATTAGCCAGTCGGGGAAATAAGATTTGTATTGTTCGTCGGCGGGTGATATAAAATCGAAGAATGCGCTTCCGGCTACTGCAAAAATCAGGCTGATACCACCAGCAATTCCAACCGCATAATAAAGAGATTTAATGAGTTTTTTCTTATCAATTTCACCTGAAAACACTTTTTGTAACCCCAGGATGGCAAGAAGTGGAATACATAACTCTGCCATAACCAGGGTCATTGAAACTGCCCTGAATTTATTGTAGCCCGGAACATAATGCAGGAAGAAATTGGTAAAAGGCATAAAGTTTTTACCCCACGCCAGCAAAATTGACAGAATAGTCGCAGCTAAAAGCCACCATTTGTATTTATTATCTGCTACAAATAAGGCAAAAATAAACAGGAATATGATTATGGCACCAATGTAAACAGGCCCGGCAACTCCAGGCTGTGTTCCCCAATAGAGTGGTAAAGTCTTGATTAATTTTTTAGCCTGGTTATCATCAACATTATTTGCCTTCAGAGCTTTATAAGTGTTGGATTTTTCGGAGAGTGCTCCTTGAGATGAACCTCCATAGAAATCAGGAATAAGTAGAGTCATAGTCTCCATCTTACCGTAACTCCAACCGGTTGCATAATCCTTATCCAGACCACTGGTCCGGTTCGATTTTTCAGTTGTCAGTTCGGTCTTTCCACGAATGGTTTCTTTGCCATATTCATAAGTAGCCCAAATATTTGTAATGTTTGTTGCAACAGCGAAAATAGATACAATAATCAGTACTCCTGTGGCTTTTGCAAAGCCAGGAAGTTGTTTCTCCCTGATACTGCTGATCAATTCTGTGATGACAAAAACCCCGGCTATCATAAGCAGGTAGTAGGTGATCTGAAGATGGTTTGTAAGCAATTCGAGCGAAAGTGCAATTGCTGCCAATATTCCACCTGCAAGGTAACGCTTTTGATAGGTCAGAATAATACCTGCTAATACCGGGGCCATATATCCGATAGCATGAGCCTTGCTGTTATGCCCCGCTTCGAATATGATAAATAGATAGGATGAGAATCCAAAGCCAATGGCTCCGGCAATTGCCAACCACTTATCAACTTTCAGAACAAGTAGTAAAATAAAGAATCCGATCATATAAAGGAAAACCATCCCGGCAGGCTGTGGAAGATATAATTGCATCAATTGATCAACGTACCTCAGAACATTGCCTTTATACTGAACCGAAATCTGGTAAGCCGGCATCCCTCCGAACATACTGTTGGTCCACAAAGCTTCCTCGCCGGTTTTGTCGCGGAAATCTGATATTTCTTTCGACATTCCCAGGAATTGTGTGATATCAGACTGTTTCAGTTTCTTGCCTTCAAGAAGAGGACTAAAATAGGCCAATGAAATAACAACAAATATTGCGACTGCTGACAGATAGGGGATAAGCTGCTTGAAATTGATGTTCTTCATATAGGATTGGCTTTAACGTAAATTTTTGTTTATAAAATCGTAAGTCACATTATTTGATTTCTTCGTAATCAACGTATTCTCCGGCATCAGGATGTTCATTATTGTTTTCATCCTTATCAACAAATTTAATCGAAACTTCGCCTTCTTTTTTTCTGTTCATTTCTTCTTGTGAACGTTGATGCTCTTCGGTAAATTTTTGCTGAAAATCTTTGACATATTTCTTCATCAGCAATGGCATAACATAACGCATGACAAGCGAAAAGGCATAGTAAATGAATAATATAATAAGGATGAGCCGGAAAACTCCTGTTAATGATGCTTCTTGAATAATAGTGTTCATCGTTTGTTAAAAAGAGGGGCTAAATTACTGTTTTTTCCTGAATTTGAAATAGCTTTCATTTTCTATGAAGCTACTAATTGAAGTCAAAAACCATTTGTTTAATAATTTTACTTTGGTATAGGTATAAAAAGAAAAGGAGGTAGGCTTGAGAGCCTCCTCCGATATGCTTTAATGCTATATAAGCTGTTTCAGAAATCAACAGCACAGTCAAAAAAGAATTACTTTCCTTCGTCGGAAGTAGTTAATTTCTTTCTTCCGCGGGCTCTGCGTGCAGCCAAAACCCGACGTCCGTTAACAGTCGACATTCTTAATCTGAATCCGTGTTTGTTTTTTCTTTTCCTTACTGATGGTTGGAAAGTCCTCTTCATGATTGGTAGTTTTTAGGGGTGCAAAGGTAGGAAAAGTAATGTAATATCCAAATGGTTTGAAAAAAAATCCTTGCTTTCTGCAATATTAACAGAAAGCAAGGATTTTAAAATGGGTTTAGGAAACTGATCCTTCTTTTAAAGGCGCATCTTTCAGCGTGTTAACCAGGTAGTTATAGAATTTCTCAACAGAAGCGATATTCACTTTCTCATCAGGTGAATGTGGATAACGGATGGTTGGTCCAAAGGAAATCATATCCCAGTTTGGATAAACTCCACCTAATAAACCACATTCGAGGCCGGCATGTATTGCCTTAATTTCAGGAATACGGCCATATAATTTCTGGTAAACATCCTGCATGGTGATCAGAATGGCCGATTTCATATTGGGTTTCCATCCGGGATAAGTTCCATTGAGAACAACATCAGCACCGGCGAGTTCAAACACATCCTTTATCATTCCACCAAGATCTTCCTGTGATGAGTCCACTGAACTGCGAAGTAAGCATTGAACCAGAATTTTACTGTCGCCTGATTTGACACTAGCCAGGTTTGTTGAAGTTTCAACAAGTCCTTTCATATCATCGCTCATACGCATTACTCCATTAGGGCATGCGTTGATGGCTTTCATTACTTTATCAAGCGAAGCAGCGTCGATAAGTGATTGAGGTGTTGATGTGGCAGCGATGGTGAATTTCAAGTCAGGTTCAGTTGCTGACAGCTCACTGCGGTATAATTTTTCAAACTCAGAAACACTTTTAATAAGATCATCAGCTTTTGATGGAGGAACTGTAACTACGGCAAAAGATTCGCGCGGAATTGCATTGCGGAGACTACCACCTTCAATTGAAGCCAAACGCAAACCTAGTTTTGCAACTGAATGCTGTAAAAAACGATTCATCAGTTTGTTACTGTTTCCACGCTGTAAAATAATTTCAAGGCCTGAATGCCCTCCTTTTAAGCCGGTAATGGCCAGTTTGAATGAAGCCAATCCTTGTTGAACGGGCTCTTCCTTATATGTAAAAGTAACATTGGCATTGGTTCCGCCGGCGCAACCTACGTATAGTTCGCCTTCATCTTCCGAGTCGAGGTTCAGAAGGATATCTCCTTTTAGCAAACCTCCTTTTAACCCGAATGCTCCTGTCATACCGGTTTCTTCGTCGCATGTAAATAAAGCTTCTACCGGTCCGTGAACCAGGTTGGTAGCTTCGAGAACAGCCATAGAAGCGGCTACTCCCATACCGTTATCAGAGCCTAATGTTGTGCCATTGGCTGTAACCCAATCCCCATCAATATAAGCTTCGATCGGATCCTTGGCGAAATCATGTACTTTGTCGCTATTCTTCTGCGGAACCATATCAAGATGGGTTTGCAGAACTATTCCCTTGCGGTTTTCCATTCCGGCTGTTGCCGGTTTGCGGATGATAATGTTACCGATTTCGTCCTTGATAGTTTCAAGACCGAGATTTTTACCAAAATCAAACATAAATTGCTGGATGCGCTCTTCATGATGCGAAGGACGTGGAATTTGTGTCAGGCTGTAAAAGTTTTTCCAGACAGCCGTTGGTTCTAATTTAAAGATTTCTTTATTCATAGAAGTTTTGAGGTTATAGTTTAAGTTAATTTATTACAGCTTATGATACTCTATTGTTTTCGAATTCTTTATTATTAATATTCGTTGTGCCAAAAGTAGTAAAAAAAGCAGGGTAGGAATATGTATTGATATTTGATATGTTAAATCTTGTGAAATTTCATATGCTCACATGCACTACTTTTTTTGTTTCGAAAAAACTCTCTTCAAAATAATCACTAAGGTTGAAAACTTGATATTTATTTCGCAAAGGAGCCAATTCTGCCACAAGATCGCCTCCTTTTAAATATAATATGCCATTTTTTAATGAATGCCTGCTTTCTCTTTTTATTTTGTTTTCAACCCATTTAATAAAATCAGGCAGGGTTGTAACAGCCCGGCTGACCACAAAATCAAATTTGCCTTTCACCTCTTCAGCCCGCACCTTTATGGCTTCAATATTTGTAATTTCAGCGGCTTCAGCTACTTCCTGAACTACTTTAATTTTCTTGCCTATGGAATCGACCAGCAGGAATTTGGTTTCTGGAAACAAAATAGCCAGCGGTATTCCCGGAAATCCTCCGCCGGTCCCCACATCTAACACATGTGCTCCGGGTTGAAACTGAATCACTTTTGCAATTCCTAACGAATGTAAAACATGATGCTCGTAAAAATGTTCCATATCCTTTCGCGAAATCACATTGATCTTGCTGTTCCATTCTATATAAAGTCCTTCTAATTGAATGAATTTAGCAATTTGATCAATTGTAAGATCGGGAAAATATTTCGTGATTAGTTCCATTTTGAGTTCTGTTTGCAAACGCAAAAATATGATTCTTAATCCAATTGTTCTAGCTTTCTATTTCCCTATTTTCCATTTTCCTGTTTTCCATTTTTCTTTATGACTTTATTTTTCACACCTTTGCAATATGAGTTCCAAATTTCCATTAATAACAGTTCTTGGTCCCACTGCTGTGGGGAAAACGACATTTGCTGCTCACCTGGCCTTGGTATTGGATGCTGAAATTATAAGCGCTGATTCACGACAGGTTTTCAGAGGTATGGATATTGGAACAGGGAAAGATATTTCCGACTATAAAATTGCCGATCGTGTTATTCCCTCACACCTTATTGATATTGCTGAGCCGGGTACTGAATACAATGTATTTCAGTTTCAGCAAGATTTTCGGGTTGCCCGGGACTTGATTATTTCCAGGGGCAAAACCCCTTTATTATGTGGAGGAACAGGATTGTATCTTGAGTCTGTTTTATTGGGATATAATCTTGTTGAAGCTCCTTATAACGAATCTTTAAGACAGGAAATTAATGAACTTACAAATGATGAACTTATAAGAAGGATATCATCCCAACGGGACCTGCACAATACAACCGATATTCTTGATCGTGAACGATTAATCCGAGCTCTTGAAATAGAGTGGTTTAAACAACAAAGCAAAGAACAACGGATAGAATCAGATTTTAATCATACTCCGGTTTTGGGAATTCGTTTCGATCGCAAAACTGTAAGAGAGCGAATTACCGCCAGGCTTTCGCAACGTTTAAATGAAGGAATGATTGATGAAGTTCAACATTTGCTTGATATTGGTATAAGTAAGGACCGGCTTATGTTTTACGGCCTCGAATATAAATATGTAAGCATGTATTTATCAGGAGAATTGAACTATGACGAGATGTTCCGATTGCTGAATACAGCAATTCACCAGTTTGCCAAACGTCAAATGACCTGGTTCAGGCGAATGGAAAATAAGGGAATCAGGATTTTCTGGCTCGAAGGCGAAAATGGATTACAATTTAACCTTGCAAAAGCAATTAATTATATAGAATCAAATTAATATTATCTAAATAATTGAAATTAAGTTTCTTGGAAAAAAAAATAATTTTTTTTTTAAAGATTAAACAATATTAATTTTCTAGTGTTTATATATTGTCTAATCATTTTATGAATTTGTTAAACATGAATACACCTAAATACTTCAGATTTCTTTTTTTTGTCTTAGCCCTTATTTTTTCCTCAGGCTTATTTGCCCAAACAGGCTCTATAAAAGGAAGAGTTTATAATATAAAAAACAACGAACCTTTGCCGTTTACAAATATTATTATCAGTGGTACTAATATAGGTTCTGTAAGTGACTTTGATGGAAATTTTTCATTCACAGGATTAAACCCCGGATATGTAAAGCTCGAAGCTTCTTCAGTTGGTTTTGATAAAATAATGACGCAAGAAATACTCATTACAAATTCAAAGACTGCGTCAATAGATATTGCCATGAAAGAGGTTGCTGTTGAGATAACAGGTGTGGAAATTACGGCTTCAGTTTTCAAGCGTGTCGAGGAAAGCCCGGTTTCGCTGAAATCACTTGGGATTGCTCAAATCGAGAAAAGTCCTGGCTCAAACCGGGATATTTCCAAAGTTATTCAATCATTGCCTGGAGTGGCTTCGTCAGTTTCGTTTCGTAACGATATAATTGTTCGAGGAGGCGGGCCCTCTGAAAACAGGTTTTTACTCGATGGTATTGAAATACCAAATCTAAATCACTTTGCCACGCAAGGAGCTTCAGGTGGACCAGTTGGAATTATCAATACTGACTTTCTACGTGAGGTGGATTTTTATTCCGGTGCATTTCCTGCCAATAGAGGCAATTCACTGAGTTCTGTTATTGATATGAAACTTATTGATGGTAATCCCGATCGACTTGTTTATCGCGCAACGCTCGGAGCCAGTGAAATGGCTTTAAGCGCTAATGGCCCTTTAAGTGAAAAAACAAGTATTTTGTTTTCGGTGCGAAGGTCCTACCTGCAATTTTTGTTTAGCGCAATTGGATTACCGTTCCTTCCTACTTTCAGCGATTATACAGTGAAAGTAAAAACCAAGTTCAATGTACATAACGAACTCACTATACTCAGTATAGGTGCACTCGATAAATTCAAACTAAATACAGGGCTGAAAAATCCTACCGAAGAACAACAATATATACTTGATTATCTTCCTGTAAATAACCAGTGGAATTACGCCATTGGTGCCAATTACCGGCATTACCGCGATAATTCTTATGGAACTTTTGTGATCAGCCGTAATATGCTTTATAATGAAGCATACAAGTACCAGGGAAATGATGAAAATGTTCCTGATAACAAAACACTTGATTATTCTTCGTATGAAATTGAAAATAAAATCCGTTATGAGGAAGTAGCCCGAACCAGGGGATACAAAATTTCGTATGGTGCAGGTGCCGAATATGCCAAATATAAAAATACAACATTTCAAAAGGTATTTATCCCATCTGCTGAAGATACAATTACAGAAATAAATTATTCTTCGGATCTGAATTTTTTTAAGTGGAATTTATTTGGCCAGGTGAGTAAAGGTTTTCTGGCTGAAAGACTTATACTTTCATTAGGCGTACGTTCTGATGCAAATAGTTATTCTTCGGATATGTCGAACCTTTTAAAACAGGTTTCGCCCAGGTTTTCAGCGTCTTATGCCCTAACACCCAAATTATTGGTGAATTTTAATACAGGCAGGTATTTCCAGCTTCCGGCATATACTACAATGGGATACAGATCAACACAAGGTGAATTGGTTAATAAAACAAATGGATTACGATACATTCAGGCTGATCATATTGTAGCAGGTTTTGATTACAGGCGAAATGACAAATCTAAAATAACACTGGAAGGATTTTATAAGTTTTATAACTATTATCCATTCTCGGTTACCGACTCGGTATCACTCGCCAGTAAAGGTGCCAACTTCGGCGTGGCTGGCGATGAGGCTGTAATTCCGACCTCACGTGGCAAAGCCTGGGGTGCAGAAGTTTACTTTCGTGAAAAAATAACTAAAAATATTGATGCTACTCTTTCTTATACCTGGGTTAGATCATCCTTCGAAGATAAACATGGTGATTTTATTCCTTCTGCCTGGGATAACAGAAATATCCTGAATGTTACCGCTTTGCTTACATTGAAGAGGAATTGGGATATTGGTGTTAAATGGCGGTTTGTGGGAGGTGCTCCATATACTCCCTACGATGAGCCAAAATCAGAACTCATAGAAGCATGGGATGTGCAAGGACGAGGTTATCTCGATTATAATAAGTTCAATGCAAACAGACTGGGTGTTTTTCATCAGCTTGACCTGAGGGTCGATAAAGAGTATTATTTTAAAAAATGGTCACTCAACCTTTACCTCGATATTCAGAATCTTTATAATTTTAAGGCTGAACAACCTGCAGAACTTCTTCAGGTAAAGGATGCAAACGGTCAACCTGTGTTAAAAGACCCTTCGCGTTACCAACTCAAATATCTCTCCAGTGATTCAGGTACTGTGCTGCCAACCATTGGAATTATTATTGAACTGTAATAAATGTCAGCTATGAGAACATATAAGAATACTGCTTTTTGGATGTTGTTTCTATCCTTAATAGTGATTGCAAGTATAGCATCATGTAAGCCGGGAGGAGAAGGGAAGAGCTCAAAAGCCCGCAAGCAGGATAGTGTAATACTGTTAACCAGCAATGTTGAAGGAACGGGCAGTTCCCTTGAAATTGAAATGCTAAAAGGTAAAGCACATAATCATCCGACTTTTGCAATTTGGATTGAAGATACCAGTGGAAATTATATTCAAACCCTCTTTGTAACTAAAGCTATAGGTGGAGGGGTTTTCGAACATGGAGATAATTCCGGTGGAACCTGGAAACCTGGCGAAGTTCGCAGACCTGCCGCCTTGCCTTATTGGTCTCATAAAAGAGGAATTAAGAACGAATATGGCTCCTTCGAACCAACTCCAAAAAGTAAAGTACCTGATGCATATAGCGGGGCAACTCCGGTGGGTAGTTTCAAACTCAGCACGCATACTGACAAAACTTTAAAAGGTAAGGTGAAACTGATGTTGGAAATTAACCAGCCCTGGGATTGGAACGAATATTGGAATAATTCCCTTTATCCCGAAGATTTGGAATATAAAACTTCCTGCCAACCTGCAGTAGTTTATTCAGCCCTTATTGACCTGGAAAGTAAAGGAAACAGGATTGATTTGAAACCAATTGGACACAGCCATTATTCAGGTAAAAACGGAGATTTGTTTAATGATCTTTCAACTATCACAACTGCTTTGCACATTGCTGGGCAAATTTCTGTTGTTGTGAAATAGTCTCTCAATATATCCAGTTCTCCATTCGATCCTTCGCCTCTCCTTCGGTCATCTCATTAAAATTGATCAACACTATTTTACTCATATCCATTCCTGATCACAGCTTTTCCGCCTTTTTCGAATTTCAGTATCAATTCCTTGGTGTTATCGGATTCCATACGCTCCATTTTTTCAGAGCTTCCGATATAAAATGTTCGGAATGGTAGCCTGATCCGGGCAATTCCGCCTTCTGGGGCATTAATTGTGAATGAATCCAAAACGCCATTTTCCTTTTGAGCGCTAATAAGGAATGCTCCTTCTGCTCGCAGGTTTTTAAATGCGATATTTTTCCAGTCAGCAGGAACAGCCGGGAAAATCCGGATTATTCCATTGTGGCTTTGAATCAGCATTTCCTGTATTGCCGAAGCAAATGCAAAATTGCCCTCAAGGGTAAAAGGATCATAGGTAAAGTTGCTATATCCGGCTTTGCATTGGTCTCCATTCAGATGGAAACTGTTGGGAGAGCAAAAACAGGAAGCAAAGATCCGTAGTGCCTTGGCTGCAGAATCGCCACGATACATCCGTGCATACATATTGGCGAGCCAGCTAAACGAATAGCCGCACCATTGTGAAGTACCGTTTTTCTCCAAACGCAGCATACTGTTTTCAATGATTGGTTTGTCTTTTTCATTGTCATAATCAAGCAGGCCAAGCGGATGAAATGCCATCATATGCGAAAAATGCCTGTGCGATTCATCCAGCGGAAAGCCTTTGGCAACGCTCAGTCCACCGGTTTCATCCAAAGCGTAATCACCACATTGGGAAAGTATTTTATTCCAATGATCGGCTTCATTAGGCAGATTCATCTCCAACGCCAGTTCTGCTGCTTTAGCAAATGCGAACCTACATAATGCAAGATCATAATTGGTCATATCCAGAAACCATGCGTCAATGCGATTGTCTCTGAATTCAGGACTTGAACTCATTGGTAGTTTACGTACACCATTTTTTATTTCTGTGACTTGTTCAAGGAAAGTTGCTGTTTCAGAAAACCACGGATAGGCCCGGTTTTTCAGAAATTCACGGTCCTTTGTGTATCGCCATTGAAGATAGAAATTCTGTGCCAACCAGGCTCCGACAGTGGGAGAGAGGGAATACATATGCCATCCTCCCATCGGTGCACCATCTAATGTAGCTACTCCCGGCACATTTAATCCTCCGGCTCCGAATACTTTTAATGCGTAATTTTCAAATGTATTTTTGTGTTCCCACATCCAATCAGTAAAAACAGCAGCTTCCTCAGGATGGTTTCCGGTATACGAAGGCCAGTAACTTAGTTGGGTATTCAAATCGTTGTGCAAATCCCCTTTCCAGGGTGGCAGTTTGCCGTTGTCAGCAGTCCATACTGCTTGCAAGGTAATGGGTGGAGCCCCTTTGCGTGACGCAGCCCCGAACTTATACATTTCAAGGTAATATTGTTTTTGTAGTTGTGCATCAGGTATTGAAACTGATGATTGCTGCCAGTAATTGAGCCACCATGCTTTATGATTAGTAGTTGCCTGATCGAATCCTGATTGTAAAGCTTTTTTAACGATTTCGCCAGCTGCAATTGCTTTTGGTTTATCGGTATTATGCGAAGTAATAGTAAAACAGCCTTCATTACCTGAATTTGTTTTTGAATAATTTACAGCAGCCTCGTATTCAAATGTTTGCCAGCCTTTTTGCCGGTAAACAGTTAGATTCTTTTTTGTAATGATTTTTCCTTCAGGATATCCAAGTCTTCGCAGGTCGCTGCCTCCTACAACCTGGTTTTCGCTCGATTCAGCAATTTTTGTTGTATAAGCAGGCGCTTTAAGCAAAGGCAATGGTGAAGTACCTTTCCAGTCGTACCGGGCTATTGCTTGTGTTGCATCAACAAAAATACGGAACACAATGCCATTTTTCCATTTAAAGGTACAGATTGCAGAAGAAATATCAAGTGTTGCCGATTCAAGCGGCCCCAATTTACTTATATTAAATTCTATGGCAGCTCCGGGTATTTTGGTTGGGGCTGCATCCCGGTCATAGGGTTCGTCAGCAACTTTCCATACCGTGTCGAAATCGCCTTTTATCCTTTGTTGATAGGCCCATTTGTATGTATACTTATCGATGTCTGCTGTAGGACGAAGATCCCATAAATCAGCACGGTCAACTGAAAGGCGAAGCATCCCATCATGCTGCCAGACAAGGACGCCTATCATACCGTTACCAAGAGGTAAGCCATGGTCCCACCTATCAGGAATTGAATTAAATGTTAAGTTTAATAATGCTCCTGGTTGTGCATGTCCTACAAACATGGCTAGGAAAAAACAAATCGCTAAAGTGGTGTTTCTGAACCAATTCATATGTAAAATGGATTTAGCTTTTAACTGATGGTTCCGGTTTTGATTGCAAAAATACACAGTATCGTATTTGGCTCTAGTTTTTGTTTTCAAAAAGTATACCCATATTTTTCATCAGGAAGGTAGCATTCAGGTTTTTACAGACACCCGGGTGAAGTTTATAGTCGATCAGCATTTTATCTCCTTCGATCTGGATTTCAAAACACAGGTTATTCACCTGTCCGGGGAATCGGTTGGCAAGTTCACCAAGCATCAGATCGTGGGTTGCAAATAATCCGACAGATTTATAGTGTAACAATTGTTCAATCAGTGCAATAGATCCGGCCTGTTTGTCTTTTGAATTGGTCCCTTTCAGGATTTCATCCAACAGGATCAGTTTTTTCTTCCCGCTTTCCAGTTCATCGATAATTTGTTTCAATCGTTTTAACTCAGCATAAAAATAGGATTCATGTTTAACAAGCGAATCGCTGGTGCGAATACTGCTATGAATCTGGATAGGGTAGAAGCTGAGTTTTGAAGCACAAACCGGTGCACCAGACATTGCCAGGATGTAATTTACTCCAATTGTTCTGAGAAAAGTGCTTTTCCCCGACATATTTGCACCGGTAATAATGGCAAACTGGTTCCAGCCTTTTATTTTAATATCGTTTACAACACGTTGATCCGCAATCAATAAGTGGATGCCCAAGGTTTTCTGCTTCAAATCTGTAATCATCTTCAAATAGCTCAGGATAAATAAATTCATTGTGATTGTACGCAAAATTGGCCAGGCTGCTCATTGCATCAAATGTAGCAATGGTGTCAAACCAGTTTGGTACATTATTCTGATTTTGCTTTTTCCATTTCTCAACTTTCAATAAAAGATGGAGATTAAACATGAAAAGTCCATTCAGAATAATCGAAACCAGGATATTCAGGTTTGAATCCATGTATTTAAGAATAACCGAAAGCTGATGTATAGCTTTTGAAGGACTCTGCTTTTCTCCAGCGATCAATTGTTCCCGAATGCCTGCAAAATATCTGGATTGAAAATCAGTCTTTTCAATCAAATCAAGACATTGCGCATATTTGATCAGTATTTTGCTTTTAGAAGTAATGATGCTTTGAACTTTAATGGTTTGCCTTGCATACAGGAAAACAATCATTAGTTGTGAAACAATCAGAAATATTGGAAAACCAATAATTCCAAAAATGGAAAGCATGATGCAAATCAATGTGACAGTTGGCAAACCATACGCGAGTATTTTCAACAATTTCAGATTACTAACAGGGCTTTCGCTTTCGAGCCACTGAGCCATCTCTGTTTTATCAGATTCGTTAATCTTTTCATTATGAAACATCAATTGAAGATTCTGCCTCATTTCAACCATTTCAGAAAGTTCTTTTACTCCTTCCTGCCGTTGAATCACATTGTCGCTGTATCCAAATGCATTATTAAAATATTCAGCAAGCCTGAGTTTGCCAAAAATAGTTGCTGTACGATTAATGTACTGAAACAGTGATCCTTCTCCGAAAATATCCAGGTCGTGCGTGTAATCGTGCGACTGATCGATAAATTCATTTCCAGGATCAAAAGTGCTGTAATCACCATTTAAGGCATTAATTTCTTTTTCATTAATCAGAATAAGAACTTCGAATCGTTTGATGCGATTTTTTAGCCTGGAGTCAATAAAACTCAGGATCAGAAATGCAATAAAAACCAGAATTGTAATACTCCCGGACCAAGCAGACTGGATTGTCAGATACTTGTAAGCCAGGAAAAGAGTTAAAAGAAACAACAACAGCCTGAGCAGAGGCAGGTTTTTTTGTTTATTCTCAAGGTTTTGTTTTTCGGTTGAATAGTTTGTAATTCGTTGGTTATATTGTTTTAATCTGTCAATCATAAATTGTCTATAAATCAATTGTAAAGGTATAATATTTAGTGTTTCAGAGATAATTACTTGGTTTTTTCACTATTTACGGATTTTGGCTTCCGGATTCCTTTCCCCAAATCCTATTCCCTAAAACCCAACCACTTTTCTACATATATTTTCTGTCCTTCACAAACGGCAGTTTTGCCATTTTTTCAAATAATTCCAATATAATTTCAAATATATTTTTGTTAAGGTCTGGAAAGATGGTTATAATTTTGACCATCCAGAGTAATTTATTTGTTTAATACGTATAAATATCCTATCTTTGTACGGATAAATATTTGTATATGGATACGAAACTAACAATTAAGCTTAATGAAGATGTGATTTCCAGGGCTAAAAGCTATGCAAAGAAGCGTCAGACAAGCCTTTCGAAAATGATTGAAAATTATCTGGATGTTGTTTCCAAACCTGATAGTGAGGAATCCGAAATAACTCCTTTAGTCAAAAGCCTAAGTGGTGTTCTCAATCTTCCCGAAAATTATGATTACAAAAAGGATTATGCAGAATTTCTAACACAAAAATACTCATGATAAAAATTCTGCTCGATACCAACATCGTAATTGATCTGTTAGCTATGAGAGAGCCTTTTTATCAAGATGCTGCAGCACTGTTTACATTAGCGGATCAGAAAACAATAAAACTTTCGGTTTCTGCATTGTCCCTTGCCAATACACATTACATATTATCGAAATTTATTAATGAGCAGGAAGCGAGGAAAATTCTCAGAAATTTTAAAGTCATTGTTGATGTCTTACCTCTGGATGATAAAGTTGTTGATCTGGCACTCAATTCTGATTTCAAAGATTTTGAAGATGCAATTCAATTCTTTACAGCTATCGAGAATGATCAGAAACTGATTGTTACCCGAAATAAATCGGATTTTAAAGAAAGTAAGATTCCAATCATGACAGCAGGTGAGTTTATCAAATCTATTATAGTGTGATGTTGCAGCTAGCGTACTCCAAATCCTAACCCCTTCTATCTACAAATATCTCCTGTCCTTCACAAACGGCAACTTCGCCATTTTCTCCACTTCAATACTGGGAAATCCGAATTCCTCTACAATTTTGCCTTTCATTAAATATACACCTCTTCCTTTAAATGGATATTGCTTTGATGATTGAGGGAAATGGACCGTATCGAAGAACTCACCATCCACATCGAAAAAAGTGCCGAAATGCATAATCTCATTCCTGATGGTACGCACATATTTTATGGCTACCAGCGATCCAAGCATCCTTACGGTTTCTCCAACATGCGAGGCGATTTCATGCGCATGCAATTCGCCGCGGAAATTGGTTTGTAACAGGTCGAAATATCCCATCGTTACCGGGAATCCCAGCAGCTCAATTTCATCGAAAGCATCATCAACAACTGAATGATCGAGCGCAGGCATCCTGAACTGTCTTGCAGGAGTAGCAAATAAAGATCCATCGGTTGGCGGTGGAGTTGATTTTCGTAACAACAGGTGCACTTCCCAAAGAAGTTGTTGCTTGCTGGTTCCTGTGAACCGTAATGCATTGAGCCGTATAAGAAGTATAGCTTGTTCGAGTGTAATCGGAACACGGTTTACAAAATCAGCCAAATTCACAAAAGGCCCGTTCCTTGCCCGCTCTTCAATAATAGCATGGGCTGTATTACTTTCGAGGTTGGCAATGTACACAAAGCCCAGCCAGATCGTGCTTCCAGTGATTGTGGTGGTGTGATTGCTGCGGTTTATGCAGGGTAATTCAATGCTGGCACCACATCGTTTCGCTTCGTTTATATACACCCACGCCTGGTAAAATCCACCGAAATTATTGAGCACCGCCGTCATAAACTCAAGCGGGTAGTACGATTTTAAAAACAGACTCTGGTAACTTTCAACCGCAAACGAGGCTGAATGAGCTTTCGAAAAAGAATAGCCTGCAAATGACTCAATCTGCCGCCACACTTCTTTGGTAACTTCTTCGGAGTGTCCCTGCTGGTAGCAACTATCAAAATATTTATCCACAATCTTCTGAAATTCAATCCGCGAGCGGTATTTCCCACTCATGGCGCGGCGCAGCACATCGGCATCAGCCAGGTCGAGGCCGGCGAAGTGATGGCATATTTTCAGCACATCTTCCTGGTACACCATTACACCGTAAGTTTCGCTAAGTTGCTGTTCCATAATCGGATGCAAGTATTTAAACTTATCCGGATTATGAAACCGCCAGATGTATTCCTTCATCATTCCTGAACGTGCAACTCCCGGTCGGATGATACTACTTGCTGCCACCAGGGTAAGATAATTGTCGCATTTAAGCTTTTTCAGCAAGCCGCGCATGGCAGGACTTTCGATGTAAAAACAACCGATGGTTTCGGCTGATTTTAGTTGCTGTTTGATTTGTGCATCTTTTTTAAAATCGGCAACACGATGAATATCAATACTTATTCCCCTGTTCTGCTTAATAATTTCAACAGCCTCCTGTATGTGTCCCAGGCCGCGCTGGCTCAGGATATCCAGTTTTTCGTACCGCAGGTCTTCGGCAACATACATATCCCATTGTGTGGTGGGGAAAGCCTTGGGCGGCATATCGATGGCCGTGTAGGCAGTAAGCGGTTCCTCCGAAATCAGTACCCCGCCGGCATGAATGCTCCGGATGTTGGGAAAATCAGTCATACGCACGCCGAGTTTTACGATGTGATTGGCGATATCGTTATTATTGAGAGGATTGTTAGGCTCTTCTACCAGCAGGTCAATTTCTTCTTTGGGCAAACCATAGACTTTTCCAAGTTCGCGCAAAGTTGATTTCCCTTTAAAAGTGGAAGTGGCGCCAAGCAAAGCAGTATGTTTATGTCCATAGCGTTTAAAAATATAATCGAACACTTCGTCGCGGTCTTTCCACGAGAAATCGATATCGAAATCGGGCGGACTAGTACGTTTGGGGTTCAGGAACCGCTCAAAATAGAGATTCAACTCAATGGGATCCACATCGGTGATGCGCAGGCAATATGCCACAATACTGTTGGCCCCGCTGCCACGGCCTACATGGTAAAATCCCCGGCTCATGGTGTAACGGATAATATCCCAGGTGATCAGGAAATACGACGAAAATCCGAGTTTATCAATAATTTCGAGTTCATGTTTTATGCGTTGCCGGGCTTCTTTGTTGTTTTTGCCATAGCGGTAAACCAATCCGTCAAAAGCTAATTTTTCGAGTAGCAGGCGGTCGTCGTAGGCGCTGGCCGAAAACAGCTTTTTGTTTTTCACCGTAGTGAAATCAAAGGCTATGTTACAAGCATCAAGTAGCTTTTGTGTGTTGGATATAATCTGCGGATGATATTGAAATAGTTTTTCAAGTTCTGCAGGCGGGGTGAAAAGTTCATCGGGAGCAGCCACCTGCGAAGGGATCAGCATGCTCAGTAAGGTATTGTTATCGATGGCACGGAGGTTACGGTGCAGTTCGTAGCCTTGCTCATCCCCGAACGTAACGGGGCACAAAGCCACGAGTTTCTGTTGGCGGTTGCGGTATTCTGCCGAAAGCAACCGGTTTAGCTCCGTGCTTCGGATACCTGTGTACTCATTATCGCGCAACTTCTGCGGCGACTTTTCCCCGAAAGGGTAAATAACATAACTGTTGCTGAATGCCGGTGCCTGCAGGGGTAATGGAAGTTTATTTATATTGTGATGGCTCAGGAATTCATTCAGTTCCATAAACCCTTCGTTGTTGCGGGCTACACCTATATATAACAGTTCATTTTCATCGCGGAATTCGATGCCGGCCACCGGTCTCACCTTATTTTTATTACATGCTTTCACAAAGTCAACCACGCCCATACTGTTGTTGATATCGGTAAGTGTAAGCGTATCAATGCCATTTTCCGCAGCCATCTCCACCAGTTTATCAATGGGAAGTGTGCCGTATCGGAGGCTGTAAAAGGAGTGGCAGTTGAGATACATTTTAATTTTGGATTTGCGATTTCGGATTTTGGATTTCGGATGTACGATGTGCGAATTGGGTTTGGGACTTGGTACTTGGAATTAGTTTTTGTGTTGCTTAGGATTTAAATCCGACATCCACAATCCGACATCCGAAATTTCTCATTCCTCCTCCTCATCCACTGCATCTATGCCCACAGCCCGGACCACTGATTTCCGCCCGTAGCGAAGTCGCATACGATCTACGGCCTGGTAGAGGTTGATAAGTTCAGGCGTCTGGTCGAAAAGGTCTATTTGCTGTACACCGGTTACCAGATAGCTGAATTTTACGCCAACCAGGCGTATCAGCATGCGGCGCTGGTACAGTTTGCGGAACAGTTCTTTGGCTATGGGTATCAGCACATGATCGAACGAGGTGTAACCAATACGTTGTTGAACAGTATGTGTATCGAAGTTGGAGTAGCGGATCTTTAATGTTACGCAGGAGGTGAGTTTTTGTTTTTTGCGAAGTGTAAAGGCGATTTTTTCAACCATACGTACCAGCAGCTCATTGATCATGTGGATATCAATAGTGTCCTGCTCAAAAGTAGTTTCGGTACTGATTGATTTTCGTTCGGAATAGGGGATAACCGGGGTACTGTCGATGCCGTTGGCTTTTTTCCAGATGATCAGCCCGTTTTGCCCCAGCACTTTTTCCATCATTTCGGGCGGCATATGGCCGAGTGTATCTATGGTAGCTATACCCATGGAGCGCAGCAGGCGGTAGGTTTTTTCGCCTATGCCAGGGATTTTGCTTATCGAAAGCGGTCCCAGGAAATGAATTACCCTTTCGACGGGAATTTCAAGTTCGCCGTTGGGTTTGGCTTCGCCGGTAGCAATTTTGCATACCGTTTTGTTTACCGAAAGGCCCAGCGAAATTGGCAAACCGGTTTCACTGATAATACGCTGCCTGAGTTCGTGTGTCCATTTCATGCTGCCGAAAAAGCGGTCCATGCCGGTAATATCGAGGTAATGCTCATCGATACTGGCTTTTTCGTACACTGGTGCACTTTCGGCAATAACATCGGTTACCAGGTTCGAGTATTTGGTGTATTGTTCCATATCGCCACGAACAATAGTGGCATCGGGGCAAAGTATACGCGCCATTTTCATAGGCATGGCCGAATGTACGCCGTAGGTGCGTGCTTCGTAGCTG
This sequence comes from uncultured Bacteroidales bacterium, assembly GCA_963802185.1. Taxonomy (GTDB): domain Bacteria; phylum Bacteroidota; class Bacteroidia; order Bacteroidales; family UBA4417; genus UBA4417. The sequence continues at coordinate 398,116 of CAWDHU010000022.1, read as the reverse complement.
CAACTTGCCACCACGCCGCGATCCGAGAATCCACCTACAATTACAGGTTTTCCGATAAGTTTACTGTTCATAAGCCGCTCCACGGCAACAAAAAATGTGTCGAGATCCATATGCACAATGGTACGGCCCATCCTGCGAAGACTATCAGGAAACCCCTGCGGTGAAATTATTTTCAGTTCGTGGTACATTATTAGTAAAAATGTAGTATCTTTGATTAAAAATTAATCAAAATTGTGACTACAATATAATCATAATTTTTGAAAGATGGATAGTTGGTGAAGAAAAAACTCACCCCCCCGGCCCCCTCTTTTCACGATTTAACTTTAACCAACCACTTTTATGTTTACTGATATCCTTAAATAACTAATCACCTCGTCCTCACCCCCTCTCTTTCCTTCAAAGAGAGGGGGCAGGGGGTGAGTTTTTTAACCCAGCTTTATGAAACCTGATTCGCGAAAGAAATTTGTTGTTGCCATTTGCCGCGAGAACCGTAAAAACATGACGGAGGCCGAAAGAATTGTATGGGCACTAGTCAGAAACAGAAGGATTGATGGGAAGAAGTTTCTGAGGCAACATAAAATAATTTATGAAAATTCATTTGATTCATTTCAATTCTTTGTTGTTGATTTTTACTGTGCAGAAGAAAAGCTGATACTTGAAATCGATGGTAAGATACATGAATCACAAAAAGAATATGACCTATGGCGAACTTCGATTTTGGATGAATTAGGATTACGTGTTCTGAGATTAAAAAATGAAGAGACAATTTTTGTAGAAAAAGTTAGCGAAAAAATTCAGCAAATGTTTCTAAAAACTCACCCCCCGGCCCCCTCTCTTCACGAAGAGAGGGGGTGACTCTCTGATCAGAAATCTAACTTTAACCTACAACTACTATGTTTACTGATGTCCTTAAATAACTAATTTCCTCGTCTTCACCCCCTCTCTTTCCTTCAAAGAGAGGGGGCAGGGGGTGAGTTTCTTAAAAAAAACATTACCATGGAACCAATCTTCGGCCAAAACATCAAACTGCTGCGTAAACGACGCAGCCGCACACAGGACGACATTGCCTTTGCTCTCAGTATGAAACGCTCGACATTGAGCGGGTACGAAAACGGAGTTGCCGAACCAGGCATAGAAGCCTTACTGGCATTGTCCAAATATTTTAAAATATCGGTTGATACGCTGCTAACAGTTGACCTAAGCACACTACGCGAAAGTGAATTATATCAACTTGAGCACGGGTACGATATTTTTATAAATGGAGGAAACCTTCGGGTGCTTACAACCACTGTTGATAGCCATAACAAGGAGAATATCGAGGTGATAAATCAGAAAGCTTCGGCCGGTTACCGCACCGGTTTTGCCGACCCTGAATATATTAAGGTGTTGCCCACATTTCAACTGCCGTTTCTTTCGGCCGACAAAAAATACCGCACGTTTCAGATATCAGGCGACTCCATGCTGCCTATCCCTGACAAATCGTGGGTTACAGGCGAATTTGTGCAGAATTGGGATCTGATCCGTGACCACCAGGCTTACATCATCCTTACGCTCAATGATGGTATTATGTTTAAAGTGGCCGAAAATCGTCTGAAAACAGAGGACCGGTTGGTACTGCACTCGCTCAATCCGCTGTACGAATCATATTCTGTTGATCTTAAGGATTTACGCGAAGTATGGCGTTTTGTACATTATATCAGTTCGGAATTGCCTGAGCCGAACCTTCCGAATAACGAAATATCCTCAACTCTGGTGACCCTGAAAAAAGAAATGGCAGAAATTCAAGCTCAGTTGAAACAAGGTAAATTGTTTGAATAATTGCAATCCGTTAAGGTTCAGGTATTAAATACATATAAAAATAAAAAAAATGCATCCAATTTTGCACAAAATTGTTTTAGCATTGTTTTACATGAAGTTTAAATCTATTTTATTAACCAAAATCGGTAGAAACCATGAAAAAACTTTTACTTTTTTTGTACTTAATAGTTTTAGGTACCGCCATCTCGGCCCAATCAGTGCTGTCATACAACTTCAATAATTCACTCAACGAAGCGGGTGGAACAGGCCCGGCGCTTACAGTTCTTGGCATAACGGGGAATTTTGTAACCGATACTTTAAGTGAGATAGAGAATAACAATAAAACTGTGTACCGGTTTGAAAAGAACAATGGTGTCCAGTTCAATAATGTTGCAGCCGGGAATTTTCTTGGCCAGACCTATACCATTGAGCTTTACTTCGTTTTCGATGAGTTATCGAGCTGGAAAAGGGTCGTTGATTGGAAAAACCGTAAAACTGATGCTGGAGCCTATGTATTCAATGGAAAGCTCAATTTTTATCCATACTTATACAGCAATGAAGCTCCGGTAGCAGCCGGCGAATACACGTATTATGTGATTACGCGCGATTCAGCGTCAAAAAATGTGCTTATCTATACTGATGCCGAGGTTAAAATCAATTTTACTGATAATAATAATGATGCAGTAATTGATGGGGATGGAGTGTTGAACTTCTTTTATGATGACCTCTCTGTTCAGAATGAAGCATCATCAGGTGCTGTTGCTATGTTAAAGCTATACAATTATGCACTTGATTCAACTGCAATCAGGGATAATTGGAATCAGATAGGCAGCAATGTATTAGGTTTGAATAAAATCATCCAAATCAACAATTCAGGTTAAAGCATATCCTAATCCTGCAACTGAATTTCTACATTTGAACCTGGAACCATTTACTCATAATGGGGAAGCCCGGATCAGGATTGTTAACTCATCTGGTCGGGTTGTTTTCAACGACAAAATAGCTACCATGAAGTCAGACTATTCTGTGCCTGTTAGTAAACTTAGCAAAGGACTCTATATTATCAGTATTGAATCGCAGGATGAAATTGCAAGAACACGATTTATTGTCAATTAGTTCGGATGCGATTTTTCTGATATGCTGGTGTATGTTCAATTAAACTCCTTTGCTTAAAAGGTTTCTTCCTATCCAGAGTAGTTTTCCTTGTGTAAATTGTACATTTTATATTCTATTGAGTATGTGCCCGGAAAGGCACAGATTTTGTGCTAAACTTAATTTACAGGTACTATATTCAACATTTATTAAACTGATTAAGTTAAAATTTATGTCATGAAAAAGCTTCTTTTTCCAGTTTTTATTTTGCTGCTAGCATGGTCATGTTCATCATTGCATAAAGCAGGTTCTTCCGATAAGCATTCTGTCATTATAAGTGACAGTTCTGAGTATGAAATTACTATTATTGATACTGAATTCGATCTTTGGTACCTGTTGAATTACTCAGAAGCCAAAGATCATACAAATGAGTATTACCGCAGTAAAAACCAGGTTGGGGTTATTAACTGGAATGATAATTATAACAGAGGTCGTTACCAAAGGGTTATTGAGAATTATATTTATTTTGATAACTCAATCGATTATGGCATTGAAGTGAATCGTAAGTTATACTGGTACTTCAAATATACTGAGGAAAAGTTTAAAATCAGGCTTCTTCAGTGATTAAATAAATATGATTTCATCACTGTAACATTATATAAAAAGCATTGAACCTGTATCTTCCCTTTTTTATAACCTGACTTGTTACTACCTTTGCACCCCTAAAAACAAGAAAGATGGCTCTAAAATGTGGAATTATAGGTTTGGCTAATACAGGCAAAACTACTCTGTTCAATTGTGTTGCAAATACTAAGATTCACAGCCAGCCCGGTATGCAGAAATCGCATATGGGGCAAATTAATGTTCCCGACAGCAGACTTGATGTGCTTGATGGACTGATACATTCACAGCGTGTACAGCAGGCAACAGTTGACCTTGTAGATATTCCAGGGCTCACCAAAGGCTCGGGGCAGGCTGAAAGTACCTCGAGTAAATTTTTATCTGAAATACAACAAACTGATGCGCTGATTCATGTACTTCGTTGCTTCGACAGCGATACAGTTCCACACATCGAAGGCTCTGTAAATCCCGTCCGCGATAAGGAGATTGTTGACCTTGAGCTATGCATCCGCGACCTGAGCATGGTTGAACGTAAAATTCAACGGACAGAAAAGTTGATAAAATTAGGGGATAAAGATGCCAAAAAAGTAATGGAAGTATTGCATGTGTATAAGGCTCACCTTGAGGATTTTAAACCTGCGCGTACAGCACCGGTTTTGGAAGATGATCATAAGCATATAGCTGATATGTACTTGATTACCGACAAACCGGTTATCTATGTTTGCAATGTTGATGATGCTTCTGCAGCTACTGGTAATAGTTATTCCGATAAGCTTAAGGATGCAGTGAATGACGAAAATGCAGAGGTGTTAGTGATGGCAGCTGAACTTGAGGCTGAGATAGCCGAGCTTGAAAGTAAAGAGGATCGTGAGCTTTTTCTTGCGGATGCAGGACTTACTGAGCCGGGAGTAAATAAAGTGGTACAGGCAGCATACAAACTTCTTAATCTGATGTCTTTTTTTACAGTTGGCGTTAAGGAAGTCCGTGCCTGGACAATCCACAGGGGAATGACAGCACCTCAGGCAGCCGGTGTTATCCACAGTGACCTGGAACGTGGATTTATCCGCGCCGAAGTAATGAAATATAACGATTTTGTGACCTTTAAAACTGAGCATGCCTGTAAAGAGCATGGTAAACTTGCCGTAGAAGGTAAAAACTATGTGGTTTGCGATGGCGATATTCTAAACATCAGGTTCAACGTATAGATTATTTAGTATCACGACTACTGTTACGACAATTCATTCCTTTTTATACTCTTTTCATTAAAAGTATAAAATTCTGAAGCATCCGCTTTGAGTTTCAACATTTATTCATATTTTTACCTATCTTAATTTAAATGGTGTTAAATAGTATTAACACCCATAAACTATTGATTTGCAATTACTGACGAAACTGATTTGAAAAAAATAGAACTTAATATTGTAGGACTAAGCTATAGTCAGGCTCAATCTAATTCATATGCCCTTGTATTAGGCGAAGTGAATGGCAAGCGCAGACTGCCTATTGTTATCGGCCATTACGAAGCGCAGGCAATAGCCCTGGAGCTTGAAAAGATGAAACCTTCACGCCCGTTGACACATGATTTGTTTTACAATTTTGCTACTACATTTGGGATCAACATTGTTGAAGTTCAGATAACCAAGTTTCATGAAGGTATCTTTTATGCCACACTTTTATGCGACAACGGATTAAGCATACATGAAATAGATTCCCGTACTTCGGATGCTGTTGCTTTATCGATAAGGTTTCACTGCCCTATATTTACTAACGAAGATATTATGTCGCAGGCTGGAATTCTGTTTGAAGAGGAAATTTCATCCGCCGAAAGTGCAGACGATCTATCTGACGACGATCTTAATTCTGATTTCAAAATTCTTACTTTAACTGAACTTGAGGATGAGCTCCAAAAGGCAGTTGATAATGAAGACTACGAAAAAGCTTCCCTTATCCGTGATGAAATCAGAAAAAGAAAATAAAAACATCATCTTTGCTAATTAAGTTCTATGACCGGATTTTTCGGTAGAAGGATTTTTATTGTAATTCATAAACATATTTGGTGAGCAATTAAAATATTGCAATACAATATGTTACTAAATTGAAATCAAATCTGTAAACATGAATATCAAGTTTCGTTTAACTCTCATGAGCTTCCTCCAATTCTTTGTTTGGGGAGCCTGGCTCATCACTATCGGCACATATTGTTTTAACGCAAAAGGTTGGACAGGAGCACAGTTTGGGGCAATATTTTCAACCCTGGCCATCGCTTCCATCTTTATGCCGCCAATTACAGGAATTATTGCCGACAAATGGATAAATACAGAAAAACTTTATGGGATTCTGCATATTTTATATGGGTTGGTTTTGCTTTATGTGCCACAGGTGAACGATCCTGATACACTTTATTATGTCATTTTATTGGCAATGATTTTTTATATGCCCACCATCTCGTTATCCAATTCTATTTCTTACTCAATTCTGAAAAGTAATAACTATGATGTAGTAAAAGTATTTCCTCCCATTCGGGTTTGGGGTACTATTGGCTTTATTGTAGCTATGTGGATTACCAATCTCTCAGGTAGCAAGGCCAATGCTAACCAGTTTCTGATAGGGGCGGTGGCTGCAATCGCTTTAGGTATTTATTCGTTTACGCTTCCGGCCTGTAAGCCACAAAAATCAATATCAAAAGATTCCTCGTTGATTGAGGTATTAGGATTAAACGCTTTTAAGTTATTTGCCAATTATAAAATGGCGCTGTTTTTTATTTTCGCTATGTTTTTGGGTGCTGCTTTGCAGTTAACAAATATGTATGGCGATTCATTTCTTGATGATTTTAAATTAATACCACAATATGCTGATTCCTTTGTAGTCAAGTATTCGACTATAATAATGTCGATTTCACAAATGTCAGAAACATTGTTTATTCTGACTATTCCTTTTTTTCTGAAGCGTTTTGGAATCAAAAAAGTAATGCTATTTTCAATGATTGCCTGGGTTTTACGTTTTGGATTGTTTGCTTATGGCAATCCTTCGGGAGGTTTATGGATGATAATACTTTCCTGCGTTGTTTACGGGATGGCTTTCGATTTTTTCAATATTTCAGGTTCCCTGTTTATTGAAACTACTACTGACTCTAAAATACGCTCAAGTGCTCAAGGCTTGTTTATGATGATGACCAACGGTTTTGGAGCCTTTACAGGAAGCAAAGTAAGTGGTTTTGTTATTGATAAATATTACACGCATGCCGAAGGGAAAGATTGGCAAGGAATCTGGCTTGCATTTGCAATTTATGCGCTAATCGTAACAATTTTATTTGCAATTTTCTTTAAACATAAGCATGATCCGAAAGCTTTAAAAATCATTGCACATTAATTTTAGCCTGTAAAGCAATCAAAATTCCATGGTTAAGAGCATATCAATTGTTCTGAACAAAATTTAACATCCGAAAATCAATCTACTGTTGGTAGATGATTTTTAAAGAATATTCAGAAAATGAAACAATACCACGACTTATTAAAACACGTTCTTGCAACCGGTGTGAAAAAGGAAGACCGCACCGGTACCGGAACAGTTAGTGTATTTGGTTACCAGATGCGTTTTAATCTGGCAGAAGGATTTCCTGCCGTTACCACCAAAAAACTTCATTTGCGTTCAATCATTCATGAACTGTTGTGGTTTTTAAAAGGTGAAACCAATATAAAATACCTGCACGATAATAAAGTCACTATTTGGGATGAATGGGCCGATCCGCAGGGAAACCTTGGCCCTGTTTACGGATACCAGTGGCGTTCGTGGCCGGCAGCAGATGGAACTTTTATTGACCAGGTGAGCCAGGTAATTGAAACGATCAGGAATAACCCGGATTCAAGACGAATTATTATTAGTGCCTGGAACGTTGGAATGATAAAAGATATGGCTTTGCCCCCATGTCATTTGTTGTTTCAGTTTTATGTTGCCGACGGAAAACTATCATGCCAGCTCTATCAGCGTAGTGCAGATATTTTCCTGGGCGTACCCTTCAATATTGCATCCTATGCACTGCTTACCTTGATGATAGCCCAGGTAACTGGTCTTCAGCCTGGTGATTTTGTACATACTTTTGGCGATGCCCATATCTATACGAATCATATGGACCAGGTTAATCTGCAACTTTCACGTGATTTCAAGCCATTGCCACAGATGAAGATAAATCCTGAAATAAAAAATATCTTCGACTTCAAATATGAGGATTTTGAACTCACCGGCTATGATCCGCATCCGGGAATTAAAGCACCGGTGGCGGTGTAAGTGCATAGCGTTTTGTACCTTTTGTCTCAATAGCTATGGAGATTGCTCAAAGAGACAAATAGGGCATGGTCTAATTCCCAATAAGATTTGGTGCAAAATGACATTAACTTTAATTGTTAGTCTGATTTTGAACCCGTATTTTATTGAATTACAGTTAATAAGCGCTTTTTTATCTAAAAGTTGGTAACTACATTGATTATATGGATCTGAAATTTTCAAAATCTGATTTAGTATTTCTTTTTACAGGGACCGTTATTTTTATTTACATATTTGTCAAAGCTTCAGTTTCATCATTCACTCATGATGAAAGTATAACATACCTGCAATTTGTACCTTCAGCCATTTTTGATATTCTTACGTTTAAAAGCTCTAATACAAACAGTCACATTTTGAATACCTTAATGATGAAATTTTCGGAGCAACTTTTAGGAGCCTCTGAAGTTGCGTTGCGGCTGCCTAACCTTTTATTGTTTCTTGTCTACATGGCATATAGCTATAAGCTTTTTAAAAATAGTAACCAGGTTCTGGGTGTTGCCCTGTTTGTGCTCCTGGTAACTAATAATGCAATTGTTGACTTTTTCGGATTGGCAAGAGGATATGGCTTATCATTCGGATTTATGTTGATGAGTTTGTATCATTTTATTCAGTCGTTTAATGATAATAAGTTAAAAAACACTATCCTTTTTCACTGTGCAGCTTTACTGGCTGTGATGAGTAATTTTACCCTGTTAGATTATTATGTGGCCTTACTTTTGGTATATAATATTTTGAAATTAATTGAAATAAGGATTATTCTGCGTAAAAAATTCCGATTTTTTAACGCGAATAAATTACATGCTATTCCGTTACTGATTTCTGTGATTATCTTGTACTTGCCTGTAAGCAGAATGATTATGAACAGCAGCCTTGATTTTGGTGGTAAGGATGGTTTTTATATGGATACTGTGCCTTATTTAATCTATTATGCTTTTTATGGAATTAAGCTTTCACCAGTTTTCTATCTTATATCAAAAATAATTTTTACAGGAATTGTCATAATTCCATTTGTTATAATAATTCAAAAGGTGATAAGCCGGAACGAAACTTTCTTCAACAGGTATAAAGGCCTTCTTGTATCTACACTGTTGCTGATTTTTATTTCAATAGCTATAGTACTTCAGCATGTCATCTTCAAAGCAGATTATCCGAAGCTTCGCTTTTCCCTCTTTCTTTTCCCACTTTTTATAATTCATTTTGGTTTTTTACTTTCGTATCTGGATGACGTTTTTACTAAAAAATATGTACCTGTTATCGTAGTATTTTTATCTTTATTATCAGGTATAAACTTCGCATTAAAAGCTGATCTGTATAAATGTTCAGAATGGGAATATGATATGGAAACAAAAAATATGCTTCTCAGGTTGGATGAATTCCATAGTAAAAACCACCCTGATTCAACTAAAATTAAACTGGGCATAAATTGGCTTTTCGAACCAACTATTAACTTTTACAGGCAAACCAGGCATATAGATTGGTTATTGCCTGCTGACAGGGAAGGAATCTCTCAAGATGATGATTATTACTACATCTTCAGAGATCAGTTACAGCAGTTGAATCCTGATAATTATACAATTATTACCGAATTTAACAATAAGAATATGAAAACAATACTTTTGAAAAACACTAACCTTACAATTCATTAACCTATTTCAATCATTAAAAGTATGAAACCCATCTCCATCATAGTCGCCATAGCTCAAAATAATGCCATCGGGAAAGATAACCAATTACTCTGGCATATCCCGGCGGACCTCAAACGATTCAAAAAGCTTACAACAGGTCATACAATAGTAATGGGGAAACGTACCTTCTATTCGTTGCCAATCAGGCCTTTGCCTAACAGGCATAGTGTTGTAATTACTGATATCCCGGGAGAACAAATTGACGGATGCACTATGGCATATTCTATTGAAGATGCCATAGAAAAAATGGATGGTGACAATGAGAATTTTATAATCGGTGGTGGTTCGGTTTACCGTCAATTTTTACCGCTGGCGCAACAATTGTACCTTACTATCGTTCAGAAAGATTTTGATGCAGATACTTTTTTGGAGATCGATTTATCCGAATGGAAAACCATTGAACGTGAAGATCACCCTGAAGAAGACCTTCCTTATTACTATATAAACCTGAAACGGAAATAGTTGCTTCACTAACAGTTATTTGTAGTTTGCTCTTAGCAGAAATATTATCCGTTTCTTTGTTTCAATGCGAGTATTATACTATAAGTGTAAATTCCCAGGCCAATCCAAACCAGTCCGAAACTTATCATATAAGCTGAATTGAATGGTTCGCTGAATATGAATATGCCAATCAGCAATTGGATGCTGGGTGCCAGGTATTGCATAAATCCAACTGTTGACAATGGTATTCTCGTTGCAGCAATCCCAAACCAGAATAAAGGCAGGGCTGTTACCGGCCCGGCTAATATGAGCAGAAAATCTGCTTTCCACGAATAATTCCAGAAAGCACCGGTTCCCAGTGTATTAACATGCCATAGGTACCATAAGGCAAGCGGGGCTAGCAAAAGTGTTTCGACCATAAGTCCTGGCATTGACAGTAGGTTTGCTTTTTTTCGCACCAATCCATATAAGCCAAATGAAAAGGCCAGTACAAGTGATAGAACAGGAAGTTTCCCGTAATGGAATGTAAGGTAACCTACGCCTGCAAATGCAAATGCCACAGCAATTAGCTGAAGCCGCGATAAACGTTCTCTTAAGAATATAATGCCGAGCAGGATATTTACCATGGGATTTATATAATATCCCAGGCTTGCATCAACAATATGATCATTATTAACAGCATAAATATAAGTAAACCAGTTGCACGCGATTAATGCACCACTCAGGATTAAAGTTCCTACGATTTTAGGAGAAGACAGGTATTGAATGAATATCCGGTCACGGCGCCAGGCCAGGATGATAAAAAGAAATATCATCGACCAAACAACCCGATGAGCCAAAATTTGTTGCGGAGGAACATGTGAAAGCATTTTCCAATACAGAGGGAAAACCCCCCAAATGCTGAAACTCAACAATGCATAAGCTAAGCCAGTTGAATATAACTTATGCGGAGATAAAGTTGAATTCATTTCTATGATTTGGAGCAAAAGTAAGATTAATTAGCTGAGTTGTTCAGTCCAAAGTTAGAAGTGCTCTGAATTTCTGAAAATTGTTCAGATGGCGCAGTCACTTTCCCGAGAGTTTTCTCTGTTCATGATTTTATAGCCCGCGTCCTCCGGTAAGCAGGCCGTATCCTCTAGGACTTATTCTTCGCAAAATTGCTGCAACTCCAATAATTAAAATTATAATTGCCAATGGCAAAAGGACAAATGCAAGAAGATGTGTTGCCGGCAGAGGATTAAGTAGTATAAGCGCTGGATTTATTAAATATGCTACAACAGGTGCGTGCATAACATAGATCATAAATGCAAATGCGCTGAGCCAAACAAACCAACGTTTATTCATAAACCAGCTTACAAGTCTGTCAAGTCCGTACCAACAGGCGATAAGCCCACTTAAAATCACTAATTTGTGAAGTATTGAAAGCACCGGGTATATTCCATTTCCAAGGAATACTTCACCATTGAAAGCCAGAAACGTCTTCAGTGTAGTCAACAGTACGAAAGCCAAACCCCACCAACGCGGATTGAACCAACGACCGGGCGAATCAATTGCAAAATCAGTTTTTTGAATCCAGATTCCCAAAGAGAAAAACAACAATCCTTCTCCTTCAAAGAGTACAAATCCCATAGTTCCCAGCCACATAAGAGTAACTACGGAAAAGAATATCCATCGTGCTGTTCGATTTGTTATACACCAGCGAATTGCCGGATAAGCAACATTGTAAATCAACAGCACACGTATAAACCATAGTTGATAAGGAACCGGCATAAAAATCCAGCGAAATAAAAGTTCGTACCAATGATAGTCATGCAGCAATTTTCGGGTATCATCAATCTGGACGATGCTTGAACCTGCAACGAGGTCGCGTCCATAGGGTAATAATTCCAAAGCATAAGTAAAAAGAATCCCGATTGCACTCCAAATAAGATATGGCAACAATAAAGTTCGTAAGCGCTTGTTAGTCCTTTGTTTATAAGGTTTTTGATCGTGAAGTGCATAGAGGTAGCCTGAAATAATAAATAGCATCGGGATCCTGAAACGAAATATTCCATTATCCAGAAAATATTCAGCAAAAGCAGTCAGACTCATGGATTGCCCGGGAATTGTCCAGGGTTGCATATAGCGGATATCCAGGTTATAACCATGCACAAACACCAGCAAAACCATTGATATAAACGACCAGAACCTGAACTTTTTGCTGGTAAAATCAGATAATACCATAAGATTTTAAATAAGTGCAAATGTCATAAAAAAAGCTACCCGAAAGTAGCTTTTTTTATTTGAAATAGCATGATGATTAACTTCCCAAGGTAGCAACCATAACTGCCTTTATAGTATGAAGACGATTTTCTGCTTCATCAAAAACAATTGACATTTTTGATTCGAAAACATCATCAGTTACTTCCAGCCCATCGAGACCGAATTTCTGGAAGATATCTTCTCCTACGGTAGTTTCGCGGTTATGGAATGCAGGCAGGCAATGAAGAAATTTAACATTCGGATTTCCTGTTTTCTTTATAGCATCCATGTTCACCTGGTAAGGCCTTAGTAATTTTATACGTTCTGCCCAAACTTCAGCAGGCTCGCCCATGCTTACCCATACATCAGTATAAAGGAAATCACAACCTTTAACACCTTCTTCCACATTATCAGTCACTGTGATTTTAGCGCCTGTTTCTTTAGCAATTTCTTTGCATTGAGCAACAAGAGTGGCCTCCGGCTGGCAGCTTTTTGGAGCTACTGCACGGAAATCCATACCCATTTTTGCTGCCCCTACCATTAATGAGTTGCCGACGTTATTCTTAGCATCGCCCATGAAAGCAAAAGCAACCTGGTTTAGCGGCTTGTCGATATGTTCCATCATGGTCATAAAGTCAGCCAGCATCTGCGTGGGATGGAATTCGTTGGTTAATCCATTCCAAACTGGAACACCTGAATATTTAGCCAGATCCTCAACAGTAGTCTGTGCGTAACCGCGGTATTCGATACCATCATACATACGCCCAAGAACGCGGGCCGTATCTTTCATCGATTCCTTTTTGCCGATTTGCGATCCTGAGGGTCCCAGGTAGGTAACATGAGCTCCCTGATCTAATGCTGCCACCTCAAAAGCACAACGTGTTCGGGTTGAATCTTTTTCAAAAATCAAAGCAATGTTTTTGCCTTTTAAACGGGGTTGTTCCGTACCGGTATATTTCGATTTTTTTAGTTCGAAAGCCAGGTCGAGGAAGAACTTTATCTCCTGGGGAGTAAAATCAAGTTCTTTCAGAAAATGACGGTTTTTAAGATTGAAAGCCATGTTTTATACTGTTTTTAGTGTTAATTTCAATTGTTGAGTCGCGATGCCTCGCGTCTCTTTCAGTTTAGGTTATTGTTGAGACGCGATGCATCGCGTCTTTACTATTAAACGATTGTGATGCGTGTTCCGCCATTATCAACACCCAATAAATTAGCCGATGTGATAATAGCATCGCGGCTGGTATGCTTCACGAAGTGAATTGCTGCACGGATTTTTGGAGCCATACTGCCTTCTGCAAAATGGCCTTCGGCAAGGTATTGCTTAGCCTGTTTAACGCTCATACGATCAAGTGCTTTCTCCTGGGGAGTGTTGAAATTAATGCATACTTTAGGAACATCAGTCAGGATAAAAAGTTTATCAGCACTAATATTTCCACCGAGCAGTGCTGAAGCCAGGTCTTTATCAATAACGGCATCTATGCCCTGCAGTTTGTTTTCAGCTACGTAAAAAGCAGGAATACCTCCACCTCCGACAGCTATTACAATTTGTCCGTCGCGGGCAATCCGTTCAATTGACCGCTGATTGCTGATTACCAGTGGTTTGGGTGACGCTACTACTTTACGCCATCCCCGTCCGCGTGGATCTTCTTTAAATATACTTCCATTTAATTCTGCCATGCGATCAGCGACTTCCTTTGTATAATAAGGGCCAATTGGTTTAACCGGATTTTCGAAAGCCGGATCATCCCGATCAACAAGTACCTGGGTAATAATGGTAATTACATCCCTGTCAAGGTCGTGGGCACGAAGTACATTACGCATTTGCTGTTCAAGGATATAGCCAATAAATCCCTGCGAATAGGCAACACAAATATCCAGGGGCATTTCAGGCAGGTTATAAACCTGATTTCCTGCCGCATTTGCAAGTAAAATATTACCTACCTGTGGGCCGTTTCCGTGCGTAAGAACCACATTATATCCCCGATCGATAAGGGTAAGCATCCGTTCACATGTTTCAAATGCATTTCTTTCCTGTTCTTCTATTGTGCCTACCTGATCTCCGCGAAGCAGTGCGTTTCCGCCAAAAGCAATAACTGCAAGTTTTTTCATAACTAAAATATTTGTTCTTATTTTTTATATGGGTTTATATTTTCATGATAACCATACTATTACCAATTTGCTTAATAATATACAATTATAGCTTGATAAACCCTTAATCAATCAACTGCGATTTTATAAGAAGCGGCAAAATTAGTGATTTAAACTTCCTGTGCAAGAACTTTGCTATATCACTTCTTAAGGAATAAAATATCTGATTAATAGACTTTTGTGTAAAAAATAGTACAGCCAGAACTAGCTTTGGTTAACAAAATGCATATTATGATTGTTGAAATATAGCTTGTAATTTTGCACCCTTACTTATTTCTCATTCAGACTAAACACAAATTAATGCACAATCAATCAAAAGCTTATAGCCTTGCTCTCATTTCAATTGCATTCTGGTCGACAATGGGAACAGCTTTTAAGCTAACGCTGAACTACTTAAATCCCGGTATGCTGTTATTAATTGCAACTTTCACTGCTATTATTTTTTTGGGAATAATAGTTCTGATCAAGGGCAAAATAAATATTCTTAAAAAGTTAACCTTGAAACAAGCGCTAAATTCAGCATTGATGGGGCTTTTTAATCCATTTCTGTATTACCTTGTTTTATTCGAAGCTTACGACCGTATTCCTGCCCAGGAAGGAGTTGCCTTAAATTATATCTGGCCAGTGATATTAGTTATATTCTCTATAATTTTCCTAAAACAGCATATCACATTACTAAGCATACTGGCTATAATAGTAAGCTTTTTCGGAACCGTTTTAATAGCCTTGCATGGGAATTTTACAGACCTTAAATTTTCAAATACAACCGGCGTTATTCTCGCTATTGGCAGTGCATTTTTCTGGGCATCATTTTGGATAATCAATATGAAAGATCCCCGTGAAGCAATTGTTAAAATGTTTATCAATTTTGCATTCGGAGCATTTTATATACTGAGTTGGAACATTTACAAAAACAATATTATTTTACCTTCAATTAATGGATTGGCTGGTGCCATTTACATTGGAATTTTCGAGATGGGCCTGACTTTCGTATTATGGCTAACAGCATTAAAATTATCAACACATACAGCCAGGGTTTCCAACCTGGTTTTCATTTCACCTTTTATATCACTCTTGCTGGTTTCTTTTTTTGTTGGCGAAAAGATACTCCCCTCAACTGTTATCGGACTTGCAATTATCGTTTTGGGTATTGTAATTCAGCAATATAGCCAATGGAAGGAGAGGAGAAGTGAATTAGTGAAGAGTGAATAATGAAAAGTGAATAACGAAAATGCTCTGGTTCACATTTATCAAAATCCGACATCGTAAATCCGAAATCCGACATTCCTTATTTCCTTACCTTTGCATCATGACTCCTAAAAAGCGTATTGCATTTCATACTTTAGGCTGCAAACTTAATTTTTCAGAAACAAGCACCATTTCCAGGCAATTCGGGATGGATGATTTTGAGGTCGTCGATTTTGATGAACAAGCCGATTTTTATGTCGTACATACATGTTCGGTTACATCTATTGCTGAAAAAAAGTGTAAAACAGCAGTCAAGCAGGCTCATAAGCGTAATCCTGAAGCGCAAGTTGCTGTAATAGGTTGTGCCGTTCAGGCAAACCCTGAAATGTTTAGCAATATGGAAGGCGTAAGCTGGGTATTTGGGAATAACGATAAATTCAGGTTAGGAGAAATAATTAAAGGCCAGGACGATGAAAATCATGCCTACGGTCATCATGAGTCGTATGTTTCGGAGATAAACAAAACCCGCGAATTTATCCCGTCCTATTCCATTGGTGATCGTACTCGTTCGTTTTTCAAGGTACAGGATGGGTGTGATTATTTCTGCACGTATTGCAGTATTCCTTTCATGCGTGGACGAAGTCGAAGCGAAACAGTAGAGAATACCATGAAAGTGGCCCGAGAAATTGCAGCTACCGAATTGAAAGAAATTATTCTTACTGGCGTCAATATTGGCGATTTTGGGCAGCAGAATGATGAATCATTTTTAGATTTACTAGGTGAACTAGCTAAACTTGAAGGAATTGATCGAATCAGGATTTCATCAATTGAACCGGAATTACTGAATGACAGTATCATTGAAATGGTTTCAAGATCCCAGAAATTGCTTCCCCATTTTCATATTCCTTTACAAAGTGGAAGTGATAAAATCTTAGTACTCATGAAACGCAAATACCTACGCGAGGTTTTTGCCAGTAGGTTAAAGAAGATTAAGGAACTAATGCCCGATGCCTGCATAGCTGCTGATGTTATTGTTGGTTTTCCCGGTGAAACGGAAGAGGATTTTGAAGATGCCTACAATTTTATCAATTCACAGGATATCACTTACCTTCATGTTTTCAGTTATTCCGAACGCCCAGGCACGAAGGCATTACAAATGGACGGGAAAGTTGACGAACGCGAAAAACGTCGCCGGAGCCAACTTTTACATGAGCTTTCTGATTTAAAAAAGCTTCACTTTTATACTAAGCAAGTTGGTAAACTAGCTGAAGTTCTTTGGGAGTCGGATAATATCAAGGGATTTATACACGGATTTACCGGGAATTACGTAAAAGTCCGCACACTTTACGATTCTTCACTAATCAATCAAATAACCAATGTAAAAATAGTTTTAGTAAATAATGATGACACTTGCAATATTGAGTTTGTGAAATAAGTCTGATTTAATCTTCAATACGTACTTCTTTACTCTCTCACATCTAATAGTCAGCCTCTCCCTAACCCCTAAACCCTAAATCTCAAACCCGCAACTCACATGTTCCCTAAATTCTCAGATCTGATTAACTACCTGTTTGGAAGTCATTTAAATTTGCCTATACAGACATATGGTTTTTTTCTGACACTTGGATTTGTGGTTGGAGGATTTGTACTTCGTTCGGAGCTAAAACGTAAAGAAAGGGAGGGCTTGCTTAAACCCAGAACCCTTATCGTTCATTCAAACAAAACTGCCACCTGGTTCGAAATAATTCCCGGTATTATTTTATCAGCTATCATTGGCTGGAAATTTTTCGGGATAATCATCCATTACCGTGAGTTTGTTTTAAATCCGCAACAGTTTATTTTTTCAGAAAAAGGAAGTATAGCTGCTTTATTGATCATTGCGACTGTTTCCTTAACCTATCATCTGTATAAATGGTTTTTATCGAGAAAGTCCCCGGATGAAATTTCAGAAGAAATAATACGCCCTTATCAAAACACCTGGAATCTTTTGGTAGTTGCAATAGTATCAGCTCTTATTGGTTCTAAATTATTTGATATTATCGACAATTACAGTAGTTTCTTGAATAATCCGGTTCACAGCCTGTTATCGTTCAGTGGATTAACATTTTATGGTGGATTTATTGTAACCGTAATTGTCCTGATGCAATACGTTAAGGTTGTAAAACTCGACTGGAAACATGTAATTGACAGCGCGGCTCCTGTTATAATGATCGGGTATGCAATCGGACGGCTGGGTTGCCATTTTTCGGGTGACGGCTGCTGGGGAATTGTAAATACACTTGCCCAACCTCATTGGCTTTCCTGGATTCCCGACTGGCTTTGGGCTTCAGATTATCCTCATAATGTAGCTAATCAGGGTATTGCTATTCCCGGTTGCCATGGGTCAAACTGCAGAGTTCTTGGAGCACCGGTTTTTCCTACTTCACTCTACGAATCAGTAATTTCATTTGTTTCGTTTGGATTCCTTTGGATCATGAGGAAAAAGATAAAGGCTCCGGTTGTTTTGTTTGGACTGTTCATGATTTTAAACGGATTCGAACGTTTCTTTATCGAAAAGATCAGAGTCAATTACAAACATAACTTCCTTGGCATGCAGCTCACCCAGGCTGAAATTATTTCGGCATTTCTGATCCTGATCGGAATTGCAGTAATGATCTATTTTACTAAACGATACAAATCGAAAATAGAAAATAGTGAATAGAAAATAGTTTTCTTTTTTCTGAAAAAGATTAATCTAAATAGCCTTGATTGACCACTCATTCCACCTCTAACCCAATAACAACAAATTCTTCAACAATTGAATGACTATTGAATGACAACTCCTTCTACCTCAAACTCTTTAAAAATTAATTCTTCAACTATTGAATGACCACTCAATCCAACTCAAACACTTTAATAACTCATTCCACAACAACTGAAAACCACTCATTTTATCCTCTGTTTTCAAACACTCAATAACACCAATTATGAATTATAAAACCCTCACTCTCGAAGTAATCTCCCTGGCAAAAGAAACCGGGAAATTTTTTCTTGAAGAAATCAATAAAGTAAAAGTCTCAGATATAGAAGTTAAAGGTCTTCATGATTTTGTGAGCTACGTTGACAAAACTGCAGAAGCTCGAATCGTTAAAAGACTTGCAGCGATTTTACCCGAATCAGGATTTGTTACTGAAGAACAAACTGCAACTCACCGTGGTGAACATTTTAACTGGATTGTTGACCCACTGGATGGCACTACCAACTTCCTGCATCATATACCCCTCTATTCAGTAAGCATTGCTTTAATGGAAGATGATAAAATGGTCATCGGGGTGGTATATGAACCCAATCTCGATGAATGTTTCTATGCCTGGAAAGGAGGTGGCGCATATCTGAATGAGAACGAAATTCATGTTTCTGATCAGAAAGAAATGAAGAATACTTTATTGGCAACAGGATTTCCGTATAATGATTTTGGTAAGCTTGATGGGTATATCGATCTGTTTACTTGGTTTGCAAAGAATACCTCAGGTTTGCGCAGGCTGGGTTCAGCTGCTGTCGACCTTGCCTACACTGCCTGCGGACGTTTCGAAGGTTTTTATGAATATGGACTTCATGCATGGGATGTTGCAGCCGGTGCATTCATTGTGCAGCAGGCAGGCGGTACTGTAACTGATTTTAAAGGTGGCAATGATTATATTTTCGGTTCAGAACTTTTAGCCTCAAACACCATTCTTCACAAGCCCTTATTGGATGCTGTAAAATCTCACTTTGATATTTCGTAAAGCATGCAACAGATTGCAAAAAAAATCATATTTTTGTAAATCAAAATTTTATAGATGAATAAGCTCAAATTACCTGTTGATGAGTCGCCGGAAATAGAAACCATTCTTCGTGATAGCCCTCAGCGAAGTATAATGAAGACCATTACATACAGGCTTTTTGCATCAGGAGCAATGTTTCTTGCAATTTTCATCTATTCGCATGAATATCAAAGCCTTTCATTATCCGAAAGTATTGGCAATGCCGGTTTTTTCGCAATTCTTGAATTTGGTGTTAAACTGGTGATTTATTACATACACGAACGTATCTGGTCAGGTATTTTTTGGGGCAAGTACTGGCGCAGGCATTACTGGGCAAGGCGTGCCTGGAAACGGGCTTATCGAAAAGCACATAAGTAAAACCAAAAACTCTTTCTGGTACAAAGTATACGTTGTTAGAACAATGGTAAGAGATACTTTATTGAAGCAGGTCATTGTTCATCGTGTTTACTACTGTATTTGATTGAACTCATCATAATTTGGATATCAGCAATAATTTGATTTTAATAGACATTTGTTAACAATCATTTGTACTATTTGAGCAATTAGTATTAGTTCCATGGTTGATTTCTACGAATTATTCCTGTTGCTCCATAATACTTATTAAATTTGTGACTACTCAAAAATCTTAATAATGGTTTATTCGAAATTCTTGAGGTTGATACCTCTGATTTTATTCACTTTCCTGTTTTCGTCCTCACAAGTCAGGGCTCAACAGGATACGGCTAAGAAGAAATTGGTATATGTGTTCAGTATAAGTGACGAGATCGCAAAACCTGTTTGGTTTAAAACCAGGAAAGCACTGACAGAAGCTTCGGAGATGAAAGCTGACATTATCCTCATTCATATGAATACCTATGGCGGACTGCTTGATATGGCAGATTCAATTCGCACAGCTATTTTGAATGACAAAATTCCTGTTTGGGTCTTTATTGACAACAATGCAGCATCAGCAGGTGCTTTGATATCCATAGCATGCGACAGCATTTATATGCGGCAAGGTGCGAATATTGGTGCTGCTACGGTAGTGAACCAAACCGGTGAGCAATTGCCTGATAAATATCAATCGTACATGCGCGCTATGATGCGAAGCACAGCCCAGGCAACTGGCCGGAATCCTGATATTGCCCAGGCCATGGTTGATCCTCGTATCCATGTAGAAGGTGTAAACGATTCGGGGCAGGTGGTTACATTTACAGCCCAGGAAGCCATGAAACACGGCTACTGCAATGCCATGGCTGAGAACATTCCTGAAGTGCTCAAGAAAGCAGGAATAGTTAATTATACCATTCACGAACAACAGCTTACTGCAACCGACAAAATGATAGGGTTCCTGACCAGTCCTGTCGTTGCCGGCATACTAATCATGGTTATTGTAGCTGGTATCTATTTTGAATTTCAATCTCCCGGAATTGGATTTCCTATAGTAGCAGCTATTATTGCGGCATTGCTATACTTTGCACCTCATTATATCGAAGGACTTGCTGCAAATTGGGAAATACTGGTTTTTATTGCCGGGGTTATATTGCTTGCAGTCGAAATATTTGTCATTCCGGGTTTTGGAGTGGCTGGTATTTTAGGGATATTTATGATGGTAATGGGCCTTACACTGGCTATGATTGATAATTTGTATTTCGAATTTAGCCCTGGCGCCACTGTGAAACTGGCTGAGGCATTCTTTACTGTTGTGATTGCATTTTTTGTCTCTATTGCCGGTTCGATATATGTTACCCGTAAACTCTTTACAGGAAAAACCTTTTTTGGAGACCTGGCTCTTGTTACCACACAGCAAAAAAATGAAGGATTTACCTCAGCTGATGCTAATTATAAGGATATCACAGGCAAAACCGGTGTTGCGCATACCATGCTCAGACCTGCCGGCAAAGTGATGATTGACGGAATGCTTTATGATGCAACTGCACTTACCGGGTACATTGATAAAGATGAGCAGGTTGAAGTGGTAAAATACGAAACGGCACAACTTTTTGTACGAAAACTTAAAAGATCTACTTAATCATCATGTCAGTTATTGAACTGATCCAGGCAGATATAACCCAGCTTGACGTTGATGCTGTAGTTAATGCAGCTAACAGCACGTTACTGGGTGGGGGAGGTGTGGATGGTGCCATTCACCGTGCTGCCGGATCACAATTACTTGCTGAATGCATTATGATAGGTGGTTGCCCGACCGGTGAAGTAAGAATCACAAAAGGGTACAATATGAAAGCACGGCATGTGATTCATACTGTTGGGCCAATTTGGTATGGCGGATCAAGTGATGAAAAAAGTTTATTGGCAAGCTGCTACAGGAAAAGTTTATTGCTGGCAGTTGAAAATAAATGTGTCACAATAGCATTTCCAAATATAAGTACTGGGGTATATGGCTTTCCGAAAGATTTAGCAGCTGCTGTAGCCATTCGTGAAGTCCGATCTTTTATTTTAACAAACAAAACGATAAGTAAGGTGTTCTTTTGTTGTTTCGATTCCGAAAATTTTCTGATTTACCAACACCTGCTTGAGAAACTATCATGACCAAAGATAAATGGCTCAATACAGCATTATGGCTTAGCATTATAACTATTGTTTATAATATTATCGAAGGATTGGTTTCAGTTTACTTTGGAAATGCAGACGACACGTTGGTTTTACTGGGTTTTGGTATCGATAGTTTTGTGGAAGTTATATCCGGAATTGGAATTCTTCATATGGTGATACGCATGCAGCGAAGCAAAATTGAGAATTTCGATAAATTTGAAAGGCTTGCACTTAGGATTACAGGAATTTCTTTTATTCTGCTTTCCATAGGATTGGTTGCAGGAAGTACTCTCAACCTGGTAAATAAATCCAAACCCGAAACTACATTGGCCGGAATTATTATAGCTTCCATTTCCATTCTCACCATGTATTTCCTGATGAATTATAAGCTGAAGACCGGGAAAGCACTAAACTCAGAAGCAATAATTGCAGATGCTCATTGTACGAAAACATGTCTTTACCTGAGTTTCATCCTGCTGGTTTCAAGTTTGCTGTATGAATTTTTCAAGATTAGTTATATTGATATTGCCGGTTCACTTGGTATTGCCTGGTATGCATTCAGCGAAGGTCGTGAAAGTCTTGAAAAGGCAAAGAAAAACCAACTTTCGTGCGGATGTGGTGAAAATTGTCACTAAATTTGATCCAAAATAGAATTCTCAAGTAGTTTCATGCGAAATTACATTCAACGGAATTCTACAATATACTGCCTGGTTCATTTAAGAAGCCTCATGTTTTAATTTTAACCAGGATTTATTGACCCGGAATCCAAAAATCATTCAACAAACAATTAACCTTATCACTACTATGCTACCTCTAATGATAGTTCTCGCTCTGGTTGCATTCTTAATGTGGATGTACAATTCATTAATTGCACGCAAGAATGATGTGCTGAAATCCTTTGGCCTCATCGATGTGCTATTGAAAAAGCGTTTTGATCTTATTCCTAACCTGGTTGAAACTGTAAAAGAATATATGGGTTTTGAAAAAAGGCTGCTTACGGATGTTACTGAACTTCGGGCCAAAGCTATGGCTGGTGGATTCGGTGATAACGAGCGCATCGGCATTGAAAACCAGCTTACGCAGAAACTTGGAAATATAATGGTAGCAGCCGAAAACTACCCCGATCTGAAGGCCAATCAAGGTTTCACTCAATTGCAGAGTACCTGGAAAGACCTTGAAGATCAGATTGCAGGTGCCCGCCAGGCTTACAATATTTCCGTTACCAGCTATAACAATACTGTTGAAATGTTTCCAACCAACCTGATGGCAACCATGATTGACTTCAAAACAAAACCTTTATTCGAAGCTGTGGTGGCAGAAAAGGAGAATGTAAAAGCGAAAGAGCTTTTCCATTAATCAGATTGATGAATAGGAGATAAGCGCAATCAATCATCCCAGTAAATCGATTGTAATTCTGTTTAAACAAATAAGTGTTCAATTAATATCTTCAATCCTATAAGGATAAGCATCACTCCTCCCAATATTTCCATGCGTCGGCCCATTCGTGCACCGATTTTTTTTCCGAAAAGCATTCCCAGCATGGCAACAATATAGGTTACTGCTCCAATTATGCCGACTGAAATTATTATTTTATAATTGAGTAGTGCAAAACTGAATCCTACTATCAATGCATCGATACTGGTAGCTATTGCCATGCCAATCATCACTTTGATATCCAGTGGATTAAATTTGCGGGATTCGGGATCAGTTTTAAAACTTTCGTAAATCATTTTTCCTCCCAGCAAACCTAAAATACCAAATGCAATCCAGTGATCGAAGTTCACAGCATACTCTTTTATTTCGGAACCAGCCAACCACCCGATCAAAGGCATAGCTGCCTGGAAAATAGCCAGTGTAATAGCAATTTTTGTAGCATTAAAGAAGTCTATCTTTTTCAATATCAGCCCACTGGATATTGAAACTGCAAAAGTATCAAATGATAACCCGACTGCAATCAGAAAAATGGTAAGTAATTCCATAGTATAGTGAGAAAAGAGCTGCAAAAGTAAATAAAGCAATGATACATCTAATGTTTGAAATAAAGATGTACGAAATTGAAGATTATTACTGTTAGAACTGATTGTTTTAATGCCTGACCATCAATTATTATTTCGTATTTTTAACACAAAATAGCTTGATTCTGATCATTGGCCATTTTCAATCTCAAAACTCAGAATACTAGTGTCAAACTTATTTCATTATATCTATTTCCCTCAGTTATGGAACTGATTACCCTGAAAAAAATACTTCCGCAAGTTAACACAGAACTCCTTCAATTTATTGCAAACGAAGCGATTGAAATGGATGTGCCAGCCGATACTACTTTGCTGAAAACAGGCAATTATGTACAATCCGTTCCCTTGGTTGTGAAAGGACTTATACGTGTTAGCCGCAACGAGGACGATAAAGAATTACTACTCTATTATATTCATCCAGGCGAAATGTGTATCATGTCGTTTACGGCTTGCTGCAGCAACTCGGCAAGCATGATTGAAGCTGTTACCCTGGAACAAACAGAAATTCTGCTGATTCCTTCTTTGAAATTACGTGAATGGATAACGAATTACCCTACTTTTAACTTCTATGTTTACGAGATGTTCAATAAGCGGTATCTTGACCTGATTGATACAATTAACCAGTTGATTTTCAATCGACTGGATGAGCGTTTGTTTAACTATTTAAAGGAGAAGGCACACCTTACGGGGAACAGTAATATTAGTATCACTCATCAACAGATAGCAACTGATATGGGAACCGCCCGTGAGGTGATTAGTCGCCTATTGAAAAAGCTCGAACTCGAAAATAAAATTCTTACAAGTCGAAATCAGGTTATTATAATTTAAAAAAGAGTATTTTTACTCATCACGAAGAAAGTTTAAATAATAAATCCATTTGTGATCAATATCACGTATTCTATTGTCATATGAATCTAATTTTGTGATCTTAAACTTATTATTAACCTAAAACCAATCGAATTATGAAATCAAACATGGGAACTACCGACAAGATTATTCGTATAGCTATTGCTGTACTTGTCGCAGTATTGTATTTTACAGGAGTAATTTCAGGCACTCTGGGAATCGTATTACTGGTTCTGGCAGGAGTATTTGTACTCACCAGCCTGATTAGTTTCTGCCCTTTATATTTGCCATTCGGATTAAATACTGGTAAGAAAAAAGAATAAATTATTCTGGATTCAGAATTGAAACCACTTTGTTTTCGAAGTGGTTTTTTTTGTGTTGATATGATTTTATTTTCCATGTTATGAATTAATTAAGAGCTTCTTTCTTAAAAAATTTGTGGATATTAGCGGAAATTCTCTAGTCATGAAAGTATAGGAAACAGAAACAGATTTCTTAGACCAACTCACATTTGAGCCCTTAACAAAAAAGAACTGGAACAATTTTATCCAGCTTTTTGGTAACAATGGTGCCTGTGGTAATTGCTGGTGTATGTATTACAGGCTTAAAAAGTCAGACTTCCTCGAAGGAAAAATAGGGGACGGGAACAAAAATGCTATGAAAGAAATTGTATGGGAAGGCAGACCGGCAGGCATACTTGGGATCTACGAAGGACAAGCCATTGCATGGTGTGCTTTTGCCCCGCGCGAAGATTTTGTAAAACTGGAAAACTCCCGTGTTCACAAACGAATTGACGATGAAGCGGTTTGGTCAATTCCATGTTTTTTCATTCATAAAGATTTTAGAAGACATGGAGTTTCTGCTGCACTTTTAAAAGGAGTTACCCGATATGCCTCAGGGATAGGAATAAAAATAATAGAAGCCTATCCTACAATCCCAACCCAGGAAAAACTTCCGGATTCATTTGCCTGGATTGGTTTATATAAATCTTTCGAACGCGCCAGATTTGTTATTGTTGACAGGAAATCAAAAAACAGGCCGATGGTGAGGTATTATCTTTAGAAAAAGTGAATAGTGAATAGTGAATAGTGCCTTGTCAACTTTCAATTTTAAATATATCTGATCTTCACTTCTTTCAAGAATTTTTCTTCAAGCGTGCGCTTGATCCTTTTTACTACTGTCCGCCGTATTTCAAGATCTACAGGAAGATTTGGGTCCTGGTGGGCAATATTAATGCGGGTTCCGATAATAAAATGAATTTCATCACTGTCGAGCAAAAGTCTGACAATTTGGTCGGCAGGTCCTTTTCCGAGTTTAAGCCTTGGAGAATGCTTTTTAAGCAAATCTGAGACTTTGCCCAGCGTCAGAATCCCTTCAGTTACAAGGTCAATTCCTTCCATAAATGAAATTGGAGGAAGGTCGGGATCGTCAAATTCGAAACTGTCAACAATAGGTAATTCAAGTTGTCTTGAAATAATATCCCCTGTTGTAGCGCCACAGATGATCTTTTTCCCTGCGAATTCTTTAACAGCTTTGCCCAGTTCGACATCATTCACTTCTTCATAAGGAGGTCCGGTACAAAGCAATAACTTGCGTGGGTCGCGGAAGTAAATAACTGCACATGTCGTATCATCTTTCGGATGATAGTTATCGTTTAGATTGGCAATATTGACAACCTTCGCTGCTAATTGGGTGGCTGAAATGGTGAGATCGGCGCTGACCAACTGATGCACATATTGCTCGAGGTTTTCGGTTCCCCAACCAAATGGGAATTTCGGGCTTCCCATTCCGGATTGAGGAACGCCGTCGGAACAAATAATAATCCTATCCTCTTTCTGATGTTTGAAAGAACAGGTTCTTAGCTCTTTGCCTGCATTCTTTTCCGAGTCAAGAGTAATGTTTTCCCAACCTGGATTTATCTGCTTATTTCCCCGAAGGACTATCGTTTGTGGATTATCGTATTCGAGTATTCGTGTATCTCCGTCTATATCAATATCAATGATAGTAAAAGTAGAATAGCTCATTTGCCTCTCACTGCAAACCGGGAGCGTATTCATGATGATCTCGGCGATTTTACGGACATCTTTATGCTCTTCCGCAAATTTCAATGCCATTGTAGCAGTGAGCGTTGATAACATGCTGGCTTTCACTCCATGTCCCATTCCATCCGAAAGCACTGCAATAATCCTGTTTTCCTCATAAATACGTTGAGAAAGGAACTTATCTCCGCATATCCGTTCCAGGTCGTGATTCTTCTGCACGGCATTCACTTCTACGTAAAACTGTCCTTCACTCATGGATTTTCCCCCTTAAAGTATTTTTGAATAAATAACAGGTTTAATGATACTAACATACGTATCTGGTTTCAAGTTTCTGGTTTCATACTTATACAACTTTGAACTTTGAACCCTTGAACCCTTGAACCAGCAATCAGCTACCAGCAACCCTTCCTATTCTTTATTCTTATGTGACTCAATAATCGAATTCAGCATTTTTTCTGTTTTAGCAGCACCTTCGCCTAAAAGGAAGGCAATCTGTTGCACCAGGTCAAGATTTTGCTCAATAACTTCGGTTACGCGGTTTATCACTTCCTCCTTACGTACCTCAGGCATGTACATATCCCTGATTACAGCACCGACTATTTTGTTTTTTTTAATGCTGAAGATGGTAACATTTAGCAGTTTATCGTTTATATGTACGTCGCGTCCAATCACATCATCGTTGCTGCTTATCACATACCCAAATAGCTTGTAAAATTGTACAGGAAGTAGGGTTTTCAGATCGGCGCCAAGTAAACCGGGAATAATCTCATTAATTTCAGTAGCCTCTTCGCCTAAAATATTGACAAAACTTTCATTTGATCCAATGATTTTCAAGTTCTCATCCACTATCACAACAGCAGTTGGAAGTTTATGAAGCATGGTTTGGGTAGTTTCCAGTGCATCCTGGGCAATTTGTTTTTCAGCCATTGCTCTCTTCTCAGAGTTTTGAAGAGCTAATTGGGTTTTTGCAAGTTTCTCATTACTTTGCTTTAGCGAACGTATATACTCCTGTTTGCTTTTTAATGAATGCATAATACACATATCGGGCCGGGTAATCCCGTTGGCAACATCAATGGCAAAGTCGCGACATGTCTCATATCCACATGCTTTGCATCCCAGGTTTTCTTCATTGCTGCCTTTTTCAATGATCTTAAGCACCTCTGTAACTTTTTCCTCAGGAGGAGCCGGCAAACGTTGGTTATTAGCCTTAAAGTCACGTTTGAAGTCGAGATGCTGATATTGTTTAAGGTTAGTATTCCACCTGGCCATATTGAATTCTTTTAACCTCTTTGAAGTATATACCCTCACCAGGGTTTGCCGGTTGTACTTTTTACCACCGGGTTTCATACCTGGTCCCATCATGCAGCCTTCGCAATAAAACATGCTGAAATGTTTTTGGATATATTCAATCCCCTGCTCAAATTGGCTGATAGCTGCCATTATCCTGTCTTTGCCATCGGATGTAACCACTGTGCCGGATAGCAAATCCATATTAAGACCAGATGCCTGAACAATACCGGTGCTGATCGGGAATAAATGTCCTTTGTAACCGCGTGGTTCGTTGAAATCAGAAAATTCAATATTGCTTTCTTTGATTCCATTCTGAACAAACATTTCCCGCAATTCTGTAAATGTCAGTACTTCGTTAACTTTTGAATTCCCGTCGAACCTGTCAGCTTCTTCTTTGGCACCGATACAGGGGCCTATAAAAACCACTTTGATATCGTCGCCATACAATTCCCGGACCACCTTTGCATTTGCAATCATCGGATTAACAATTGGAGCAAGGTTGTCGATAAGGTGGGGATAGTATTTTTCAACTAATGAAACAATAGGAGGGCAATTGGTAAGAATGTAATACTTTCCTAGAAAATCAGATATCAGATCGTTGTATTCTTTGGCGACCAAATCAACTCCAAATGCAACATCATGAACATAATTGAACCCCATTTCCAATAACATTCTTACAAATTTCCGGTAATCAGTGATATCGTCAAATTCAGCCGAAATACTTGGATCGACCAGAGCTACTACTTTGAATTCAGATTTAAGTAATGCATTTACTGCAGGTTTTGAATCATAGTATTTAATGGCACCAGGCGAACATACATCAAGGCAACTGCCGCATCCGATGCATTTATCAGGTTGTATGTAAGGAAAATCGCTTGACGGCCTGAGTTCAATTGCCTTTACAGGACAAACCCGCACACACGCATAGCAAACCTTACAATTTTCATCTTCTATAAATACTAAAGGTGCTTGCATTTTCTTGGTTTATTGAATTAGTATTGCTGTACTTCTCAATCCCTGGCTACTAGTTTATGAACTAAATCCTGCTTCAGGGAGGGTTAATTGCTAAAAGGATACAGTGTTTAAACGAAACACTGAAATTTGAAACACTGAAACCCTTTTATTTCTCAATCGTCTCAAAAAACTCATCCAAAGCTTCGATCACTGAATCTTCATCTAGCCTTTCTTTTAAAATTCCATCAAGTTTCAGTGATGGCCCGGCCGCACATTGGCCAAAACATCTTTCGCCATGAAAACGTACTTCGTTCAACAGATTTCTATCGTTAAGATAATTGTTTACAATTTTCACCAATTGCTTATTGCCCCTTGCAAAGCAAGAACTTCCCAGACAGATAACAACTTCCTTCTTATTAATTTCCATCGTAAAAAAATATTCTGTTCTTTAGTTCAGTAGGGCAAAGTTTCATTGAGAAAACAAATATATAAATAATAGGATATCAAAATTAACTGTTAAACGAATAACATTGTTATTTTTTTCACAATAAATAACAATTATTAATATCCAATACATTATTTTTGTAGTCAGCAATATTGAAAATAAATATTTTAAGTCATATGGAGGCTTCTCTCGACCAAATTATCAGCAGGTATAAAGCAGGATCGCGTGAATCGTTGTTGCCTTTGCTTCAGGATATTCAAATAGAATTCGGTTATCTCAACGAAGAGGCAATCCTTAAAGTTGGACAACATATAAAACTTCCTTCCAGTAAAGTTTATGGCATAGCAACTTTCTATGATCAGTTCAGGTTTATTCAGAAAGGGAAATTTCATATTAAAGTCTGCAGGGGAACTTCATGCCATATGCATGGGTCATTAAATATTTTACATGAGGTTGAACGAGTACTGAAAATAAAAGAAGGCCAGACATCACGCGATGGACGATTCAGCCTTGAAGCAGTCAGCTGCATGGGAGCCTGTAGTTCGGCACCAGTGTTAAATGTGAATGGTGAATTCAAAACTACAATTGAAATTCAGGACATTTCTCAAATAATTAACTTTTATAAAAGTACGATCTAACCTCAGCTATGCTCTATGAACGAGAAAGAATTTCTGATTGAAAAAGTACTTGCGGCTAAAGCTGATTTGAATCTAAAGGAAGTAACTGATACTTTAGCGCTCCTCAGGCATGATACAGTAAATATGCCGGTTGTTTATGTCGGCTCAGGCACTTGCGGGAAAGTTGCAGGTGCCAATGAAACATTTCATACTATAAACAAGTACCTTGATGAGAAAAATATCAACGCTGAAGTAGTACGAGTTGGCTGTATTGGTATTTGTTCCTATGAACCTCTTGTAGATATTCAATTACCTGGTAAAGCAAGGATATCATTCAAAAATATAACATACGAAAAGGTTGAATCCTTGCTGGATGATATTTTTAACCATGAAGTTCCGGGTGAAAGTGTCTTAGGACAGTTTAATGATAGTCGGCACAATAAATGGGATAATGTGCCTTTAATCAATGAGTTGTCATTTTTAAAATTGCAGCACAGGATTGTCCTTGAAAATTGTGGCATTAGTAATCCGGATTCAATATCCGATTATATTGCAAGGGGTGGTTACCAGGCCTACATGAAATGTATTCGTAATTATACAGGTGAAAAAGTATGTAATATTGTTGAAAAGAGTGGATTACGAGGCAGAGGAGGAGGAGGATATAGTACTGGCGGGAAATGGAAACTGGCACATAATACAGTTAGTGATCAGAAATACCTGATTTGTAATGCAGCCGAAAGCGATCCGGGAGCATTCATGGACCGGGCTATTATTGAAGGTGATCCTCATCTGTTGCTTGAAGGAATAGCTATAAGCGCTTATGCTATAGGTGCTACCAAAGCATATATTTATGTTATGGACGAATACAGTAATGCATACTTAATACTGAAGCAGGCGATCAATCAATTAAAGGAATACGGTCTTGTTGGGTACAATATATTTGATAGTGGTGTAGATTTTAAAATAGCATTGGTAAAAGGACCTGGTGCATTTGTTTGTGGTGAGGAAACAGCAATGATAAATAGTATTGAAGGGAAGCGGGGCATGCCACAACCGAAACCTCCTTATCCGGCAATCGAAGGACTATTTGGCAAACCAACTGTAGTTAATAATGTTGAAACTCTTGCAAATATTCCATTTATACTTCGAAATGGCCCACTTCAATTTAATGAAATAGGTATTCCGGAAGCCAGGGGTACAAAAGTTTTTGCAATTTCAGGTAAGGCCATGATAACCGGGCTGGTTGAAGTTCCGATGGGGACTAAAATCAGGGATATTATTTTCAAAATTGCCGGTGGAGTGAAAGATGGAAAGGATTTTAAAGCAGTTCAGATCGGTGGACCTTCAGGAAGTTGCCTTCCTGCTTCACAGCTTGATTTAACAGTTGGGTACGAATCGTTATGGAACGAAGGGGCAATAATTGGATCAGGGGGAATGATAGTGATGGATGAAGATACCTGTATGGTTGACATGGCGAAGTTTTTTATGAATTTTCTTCAGAAGGAAAGCTGTGGAAAATGTATTCCATGCCGCGAAGGTACAAGGCGTATTCACGAAATACTTGAGAACATTACCCGCCGACCAACAAGCGAATCCGGATCAGAGGTTCTTGAAAGATTTAAGGGAATAATCCAGTTGGCTGATCTTTCGGAAGTAATACGGGATACGTCCCTTTGCGGCTTGGGGCAAACTGCGCCCAATCCTCTATTAAGTGCCATGAAATGGTTCAGGGAGGAGTTCGAAGAGCATGTGTTCGATCGCAAATGCAGAGCGGGTGTTTGTAAGGAATTACGCCTGTTTTACATTGATGTGGATAAATGCATAGGCTGTGTTGCCTGCTTGCGCAAATGCCCGTCCAATGCAATTGTGGGGCAACCACGGCAACCCCATTTTATTATTGAAGAAAAATGTATTGGGTGTGGAATTTGCTTTGATGTTTGCAAGTTTGTAGCAGTAAAATTGAAATAATGTGATAATTAGTTAATTAGATAATGCGATAAAGAGACAATGTGATAATTTGATAATGGTCAAGTTATTTAACCTATCAAAATGATAAAATTGTAAAGTTAAGAATGGAATTAGCAAATTAACATATTAAAAAATTAGCAAATTCAATTGATTTTATCTGAAAACTTATGTTATTCGATATTGAAGTAAATGGTAAAACCATAAAAGCCAAGCGGGGCGATACCTTGCTTATGGCTTTGGAGAGGAATGGGATAAAAGTTCCTACCCTATGCCATATAAAGGACTTGCTCCCATCCGGTGCTTGCCGGATGTGTGTGGTTGAAGTAGAAGGCAGGCAGGGTTTGATTCCAGCTTGTTCGCACCCGGTTGAAGAATGGATGAAGGTGCGCACTCACTCTCCGCGTGTTATTAAAGCCCGTAAAACAAATACTGAATTATTACTAAGTAACCATCCCGATGATTGCCTCTATTGCGAACGAAACGGGAATTGTGAGCTGCAGAAACTTGCAGAAGATCTTAATGTTCGCGAACGCCGTTTTTATGGTAAGAAAAACAAATATAAAACTGACCCTTCGAGTGCAAGCCTGTTGCGTGATCCGGCCAAATGTATTTTATGTGGCCGATGCATCAGGGTTTGTGAAGAAATTCAAAAAATAACAGCAATCGAATTTATCGGTCGGGGGAATAAAACGCAGGTTGGCCCGGCATTCAATAAAGGGATGAACCTCTCCAACTGTATAAATTGCGGACAATGTATAATGGTTTGTCCAACAGGTGCTCTGGCCGAAAAACAATACCCGGCTAAATTACAGGATGCACTTCATAACCCGGATGTTAAAACTGTAATTCAATGTTCTCCTGCACTATCTGTGACATTAGCAGAAGAATTCGGCTTGCGTGCCGGAAAAGATATTGAAGGTATCATGAATGCTGCACTGCGAAAACTTGGATTCGATTATGTTTTCGATACTTCTTTTGCTGCTGATCTTATGATTGTTGAGCAGGTTGCAGAATTTTACAAACGCCTGAATGAAGGTTCAAACCTGCCGATGTTTTCGAGCTGTTGCCCGGCATGGATTAAATATGCCGAGCAAACACATCCTGATCTGTTATCAAATATTTCGGCCTGTAAATCGCAACAGCAGATGCTTGGGGCAATGATTACCAATCATTTTGCTCCGGCTGCAGGCCTGCTCTCCGAAAGTATTTATTCGGTTTCGGCTATGCCGTGCATTGCCCGCAAATTTGAGTCGCAACTCGAAAATATGACCCATAAAGGAATCGCTGATGTGGATATTGTTCTCACAACCCGTGAACTTGCAAGATTAATAAGACTGAATGGCATTGATATTGAGCAGGTTGAACCTGAATTATCTGATCAGCCATACCAATCGCGAAGTTCGGCTGGTAAAATGCTTGCAGTAAGTGGCGGACTTACCGAAGCTTTTATTCGCACCTTACATTTTGTGATTACGGGCAAGGAAATCAGCCAGATTAAAATACATGAACTCCGGTCAACCAAAGGCCGTAAAGAATATTTTATGAAAATTGGTGAGTTTAAATTAGGATTTGCTGTTGTTAATGGAATTGGAAATATAGAGCCACTGATAAACGAGATAGAAAACGGACGTACCGATATACATTATATAGAAGTAATGGCATGCGAGGGCGGCTGTGTTGGTGGTGGCGGTCAACCCATTCATCCTGAAAACAATAACATTAAAGCAAGAGCAAAATCCATTTATGAACTTGATGATAAAGAATCAAACAGGTTTGCACATCAAAATGCTTCCTTACAGGCTGTGTATAATTCGTTTTTACAAAAGCCAGGCAGTGATGCGAGCAGAATGCATTTATATACCACATACAAGGAGAGGGAAGTGATGAGTTAGTGAAAAGTGAAAAGTGAAAAGTGAAAAGTGAAAAGTGAATAGTGAATAGTGAATAGTGCCTTGGTCCCAATTTGGATAAAAAATTTGAATAGTAACGTTTAATCTGAAATGCACATTGAAATCTATAAACTTGAAACCCAGAAACTTTTCCACTCTAAAACCCAACTACTAAATCTTAACCCCGCAAAAAAAATGAACCCATTCTTAACATCTGCATCAAATCAGGAAACTGACAAAAAGCTGGTCTTTACTATTAAGGAAAGATGCAGGGTTTGTTACACCTGTGTTCGTGAGTGCCCGGCAAAGGCGATTAGGATTATAGGAGGGCAGGCAGAGGTTATAACAGCCAGGTGTATAGCCTGTGGAAATTGTATAAAAGTTTGTAGCCAGGATGCCAAGATATACGTTAAAGAAATTGAACAGGTAAAACATCTCATCGCGACTTACCCCAAAGTGATAGCCTTAGTTGCTCCAAGTTTCCCTGCTGAATTCTATGATTTTGAAGATCATAAAACACTTGTTGGTGTAATTAAGTCGTTCGGATTCAGTCATGTAACTGAAGTTTCCTTCGGTGCCGACCTTGTTGCCAGGTATTATAAGGAACAACTTAACCTCGATATGCCTGCTATATCGTCCGACTGCCCGGCTATTGTTGCCTATGTGGAGAGGTATAAACCTCAACTTACGTCAAAGCTGGCCCATGTTGTTTCGCCAATGGTAGCTATGGCAAGGGTAGTAAGGAAAGAATATGGTGCAGATGCCAAACTTGTTTTCATAGGTCCGTGCCTGGCAAAAAAAGCTGAATCTGAAGAAATTAATGCTGTTCTGACTTTTCGTGAATTACGCGAAATGATGGAAAGTGCTCGTGTTAATCCTTCGAAGATTACTCCTGTTGAATTTGATCCTCCAATGGGCGGACGTGGCGCAATCTTTCCTCTTAGTCACGGGTTATTGAATACCATGGAAGTAAACGAAGACATCCTAAGCGAGAACGTGCTGGTTGCAGGCGGAAGGACTAATTTTCAGGATGCACTACATGAATTTTCAGAAGGAAATCTGGAAAGACATCATCTTCATCTCTTGTGTTGCGAAGGCTGTATACTTGGACCGGGAATGACACCAATTCCCAATGCTTCGCCAACCGGAATGCGTTTTACAAAAAAGGCACGTATTATCGATTACGCTAACCGGAAAATGGCTGTTTTGGATAAAGAAAAATGGCAGGCTTACCTTGAAGAATATTCAGATATTGATTTTTCGCGTACTTTCCAGTCCAGAGATATGACGGTTATACGACCCTCGAATGAGCAGATCAAGGATGTATTATACAAAATGGGGAAATATAGCCAGCAGGACCACCTGAATTGCGGTGCCTGCGGATACGATTTATGCGAGGAACATGCAATAGCAATTATTAATGGATTAGCCGAAACTGAGATGTGTCTTCCATATTCTATTGAAAAACTCCATAAATACATCAGGGAACTCAATATCTCGAACGAAAAATTAGCCAATGTTCAGGAAGCGCTGCAACATTCGGAAAAGCTTGCTGGAATGGGACAACTCTCGGCAGGCATTGCTCACGAACTCAATAACCCTTTGGGTGTAATCACCATGTACAGTAACATATTAAAAGAAGAACTGCCTGGAGACAGCCCTATGTTGCAGGATATCGACCTGATAGTTGAACAGGCTGACCGTTGCAGGAAAATTGTTGGAGGATTGTTGAACTTTGCACGTAAAAACCAGGTCAATATAAGCGAATCCGACATTATTAAACTGGCGAAACATAGCATTGATACTGTAATTGTGCCGGATGGCATCACTATAAAGCTTAATGAAAAAGTTACTGATCCAATCGTTAATCTCGATTATGACCAGATGACGCAGGTATTTACTAACCTGCTTAAAAATGCAATCGAAGCAATGCCTGGAGGTGGTGAAATTGTATTCAATTTATCCGATACCACCGATCAACTTACTTTAAGTGTAACAGATAATGGGACAGGTATTCAGCCTGAAAATATGGATAAACTTTTTACTCCTTTCTTTACTACCAAAGGCATTGGTAAGGGCACCGGGCTTGGACTTCCCATTATTTATGGCATCGTGAAAATGCATAAAGGAGATATAGTGGTGAAATCGAATACAGATTCTGGTTTAAGGCCAACGGGTACAACATTTACAATCACAATTCCGAGGAATAGACTAG
The DNA here is from genome assembly GCA_963802185.1 of uncultured Bacteroidales bacterium. Lineage (GTDB taxonomy): Bacteria > Bacteroidota > Bacteroidia > Bacteroidales > UBA4417 > UBA4417. The sequence continues at coordinate 361,967 of CAWDHU010000022.1, read as the reverse complement.
TGTAGAGTAGTTAAAAGGAGATAGTTAATAGAAAATAGTAGAGACACGATGCTTCGTGTCTCGGCAAAAAGATAAAAGGTAAAGCGGGATATACATAATTGCTTACAGTATATTAATTTATCTAAACAAACGCCACGATATCTATCGTGATTTGATAATATTAATTCATGTATAAATGAAAAAGAAAATACTGATTGTTGACGATGACATGGACTATTTGTTCCAGATGCGAATGAAAGTCGAGCAAATGGGTTTCGAAACAATTACTGCTGAAAGCCAGGCTGAAGCTGAAAAAATAATCCTTGAGATTAAACCTGATTTATGCATTCTCGACCTGATGATGGAGAGCGACGACAGCGGTTTTATCCTGAGTTATAAAATTAAACGTAAATACCCGGATGTGCCCGTTATTATTGCAACTGCAGTTACTGCTGAAACCGGAATGACATTCGATATACATGATGATAAAAATACTCAATGGATAAATGCTGACCTGTTTCTGGATAAGGGAATACGTTTTGATCAGCTGCAGCGTGAAATTAAAAAACTACTGAAACTTTAAACGATGGCAACTTATAAAATCCTGATTATTGATGACGAACCTGGAATACGTGAAGGTACTAAACGTATCCTTCAGAATTTCAGAGTGGATTATCCTTTTATGGATGAACAGATTGATTTTCAGGTGCTCGAAGCCGAAAACGGTAAATCAGGCATTGAAATCATTGATAAGGAGCAGCCTGAGATATTATTGCTCGACAATAAATTACCTGATATACAAGGCGTTGAAGTACTTGAATATGTTAAGAGTAAACATTACGATATCGTTGTAGTTATGATAACTTCATATGCTTCGCTCGAGTTAGCCGTAAAAGCTACTCGTGATGGGGCATACGATTTTATTCCAAAACCATTTACTCCGCAGGAAATCAGGGCATCAGTTGAAAATATTACCAAACAGATCTTCCTGAAACGAATGACCCAAAGCCTGAATAATACTGGTAAACAAATCCGGTTTCAGTTTCTCTCGGTATTATCACACGAACTTAAAGCTCCACTCAATGCAGTTGACGGTTATATAAAAATGATTAAGGAACGGCAATTCGGTAACAGCGTGGATGCTTATGAGGAAATGCTTGACCGCTCAATTGAGACGAATAAAAGGCATGCGACAACTAATTCTTGATTTGCTCGATCTTACCAAAATTGAAACAGGCAAACCAACTCAGAAACTGGAAATCGTAAATGTCAGGAAAATTGTTCAGATAGGAGTTGACACTATCAGACCTTATGCCATTCAAAAAGATGTTGATGTTTATATTAATTCCCGGGAAAATGTTGAAATGAAAGCTGATCCCGGTGAAATTGAGATTATTATGAACAACCTCATTTCGAATGCAGTAAAATACAATAAGCCTGGTGGACGCGTTGATATCTTTCTTGAGAAAAAAGATAATATGCTTAATATCACAGTTACTGATACTGGAATTGGACTTAAAACCGAAGACAGTGAGAAGATTTTTGATGATTTTGTGCGCATAAAAAGTAGTCAGACTAGGGAAATAACCGGCAGCGGGCTTGGTCTATCAATTGTTAAAAAAATAGTTGATATGTACAAGGGAAATATTGATGTGCAGAGCGAGCCTGATAAAGGAACTTCATTCATGATTACATTGATTGAGCCTGAAAATTAATTGTTTGTATCATAAAAAAACTAATTTTACAAAACCAAAACCTTAACAAACAAAAATGGCAGCAAAAAGACTTCCGGATAAAACCGTTGAACGCCTTAGTCAATACAGGCGAACATTATTGATCGCAAACTCAACAGGGAAACATCATATTTTTTCACACGAACTGGCGGCTTTGCTCCATATTACATCAGTGCAGGTACGACGTGATATTATGCTCATTGGTTACTCCGGAACCCTGAGGCAAGGATATGATGTAAAAGAACTAATTGAAATCATTGGTAAAATTATTGACAGCAAAGAAGGACAAAAGGTAGCCGTTATAGGCATTGGAAACCTGGGCCGCGCTATCATTGGCTATTTCAGCGGGAAGCGTACCAAACTAACTGTTGTTGCTGCTTTTGACATAAATCCGGACAAAGTGGATAAGGCGTATGCAGGTGTTTGGTGTTATCCTTTCGACAAGTTAACTGAAATTATAAAAAAGGAGAATATTTCAATAGCGGTGTTAACAGTGCCAGCCAGTGAGGCCGCCAGTGTTGCTGATTTATTAGTTATGGCAGGAATAAAAGGGATTCTCAACTTTACACCTAAGCCTATTAACATGCCTTCCAATGTACATCTCGAGGAATATGATATCATTACTTCGCTTGAGAAGTTAGCTTATTTCGTTAAAAAGGTTTAATTCATTTATGATTTTAACGATCATTTTTAAAACCTTAATAATAGTTAAGACGCAACAATTTCGAGTGTAGGGGAAATGAGGATTTTTTATGATTTTGATAATCTGGTGGCTGTTCCTAATCCTGTTGTAACTACAGGTAGTTTTGATGGTGTGCACGTAGGGCATAAAGTAATTATAAACCGTATCAACAAAATTGCCCGCGATATTGGGGGCGAAAGTGTGCTCATTACTTTTAATCCTCATCCCCGTAAGGTTTTGTTCCCTGAAACTGCGGGAAAGGATCTGTTCCTGATTAACTCACAGAAAGAAAAAATCGAGCTTCTTAGCAAAACCGGGCTTCAAAACCTGATTATTGTTACATTCACCCAGGAATTTGCACATATTTCTTCTATTGATTTTATCCGTAATATTCTGGTTGCCAAATTACATGCACGAAAAATTGTAATAGGTTTCAATCATCAATTCGGTTACAACCGCGAAGGTAACTTCGATTTTCTGCGTGAACTTGGAGTATATTACAACTTTGAAGTTGAGGAAATCCCGGAACAGGATATACATAACGAAACCGTAAGTTCATCTCTCATTCGTAAAGCGTTACAAGAAGGCCGTATTCAAAGGGCCAATGCTTACCTCGATCACCATTACTTTATCATGGGCAAACTCACTGAAGGAAATGGTGAACTGCTCCAAAAAAAACTAAATACGAACTACCTTACTATTGAGGAAGAGTGTAAACTGGTTCCACCTGATGGCGTTTATGCCGTGTGGGTCAAAGTAGGTAACGATTCATACAAAGGTATTCTTAATATCAAAAACAGCCGTTATGATGAAACCAGATGCAAAAAAGAAATTGCAATAGAAGTGTTTCCTTTCGGAGTGAAGGAAACGCTCATTGGGAAAGAAGCTATTGTTTATTTTGCCAAATATATCAGGCATGAACTGGAATTTAACGGAATAGAAGAACTTAGAAAACAGCTTGATAAAGATAAGGCCCAGGTTGAAGAACTGATTTATTGATTTTCAAGTTCCAAGTTCCAAGCACAAAGTACAAATTATTATCTCTCTGGTGGACAGCAAAAACAGTAAAATGAAGATTACATTCCTTGGAACGGGTACTTCCACCGGTGTTCCGGTAGTTGCCTGTAAATGTGATGTTTGCGCCAGCGATAATCCTCAGGATAAGCGCTATCGCTCTTCAGTGATGCTAACACGACGCAATTCAAATATAATCATTGATTGTGGCCCTGATTTCAGAATGCAAATGCTCAAACATAAGGTTGAAGATATTGATGCTGTGGTATTTACACATGCTCATCGTGATCATATCGCGGGTCTTGATGATATAAGGGCATTTAATTTTATTTTAAATAAATCGATCGATATTTACGGATCTAAAGTAACCCTTAAAGCTATTAAAGTTCAATTTCCGTACATCTTTATGCCGGGCCGTTATAAAGGCGCACCCCAACTCATCCTGCATCCGATAACTGATAAGCCATTTGGCATAGGAGAATTTGATTTTATTCCTGTAGAAGTGATGCACCAGGAAATGAAAGTATTTGGCTACCGTATCGCTGATTTTACTTATATAACCGATGCGAATTATATTTCACCGGCTGAACTTGATAAAGTTCGGGGCTCAAAAGTACTTGTGATTAATGCGCTTCGTATTTCAAGGCATGCTACACATTTTTCTTTAGCCGAAGCTCTTGAAATAATTGCTGAATTAAAGCCCGAAGTAGCTTTTCTGACTCATATAAGTCATTTCTTAGGAAAGTCTGAAGAAATTGAACCATCCTTGCCCAAGGGAGTGCATCTGGCATATGACGGACTTCAGATTGAAGTTTGATACATCACTGAGTACTAGATGTATAATAAGTGATTTTTCCTCTTACTTCCCGTCAATAATTTTATTGTTAATTCTTTCACAAAATTTAAGTATTGAATGGCTTAAATAGGCTTTAAAATAGTAAATTTGCACTTTAATTGATTAAAGAAAGAGTAGAATGAAATTTCAACCTGAAAAATGCAGAATTCCTGATCAGCGGATGAAGCCTTTTATTGATGCTGATGAAATATGGGAACATATTAACAATGCCAAGCCTACAATGGAGGATGTTAGGGCAGTTATTGCAAAATCGCTTAATAAACAGCGCCTCACATTGGCCGAAACTGCCATCCTTATCAGTGCCGACACACCTGAACTTATAGAAGAGATTAAAGACGGAGCCCGCAAGTTGAAAGAAATGGTGTATGGTAACCGGATTGTTCTTTTTGCTCCATTATATATAGGGAATAAGTGTGTAAACAACTGCTCGTATTGTGGATTTCGCTCTACCAACAAGGAAGCCATTCGCAGCACACTCGAAGACCAGGAGTTGATAAAAGAGGTTGAAGCTTTGGAAGATAACGGACAGAAAAGACTGATACTTGTTTATGGTGAGCATCCTGATTATAGTCCTGAATATATTGCACATACCGTTAAAGTAGTTTATAGCGTAAGAAAGGGAAATGGAGAAATACGCCGGGTTAATGTTAATGCAGCTCCTCTCGAGATTGAAGGTTTCAGAATTGTAAAAGATTCAGGCATTGGCACATACCAGATTTTCCAGGAAACATATCATCCGGAGGTGTACAAACATTATCACCTGGGAGGTAAAAAGCGTAATTATGAATATCGTCTGACTTCGCTCGATCGTGCACAGGAAGCAGGGATTGATGATGTAGGGATTGGAGCTCTTTTCGGATTATACGACTGGCGTTTCGAGGTTTTGTCGTTGGTGCGGCATACTAACCACCTGGAAGCATGCTACAATGTTGGTCCGCATACTATTTCGTTTCCCCGGATACAGGAAGCTTCTGCAATGAATTTTGATGGAAAATACAGGGTTTCGGACGCTGAATTTACCAGGTTGGTTGCCATATTGCGATTGGCAGTTCCTTATACCGGTCTTATTTTAACCGCCCGCGAAAATGCAGCTGTTCGTGATGAAGTTATGCGTTTTGGTGTTTCACAGATCGACGGAGGCACGAAACTCGAGCTTGGAAGTTATTCCGAAAATAAAAATGAAGACCAGGATCTGAACCGGGAACAATTTCATATCAACGACTCACGTTCGCTGAATGAAATCATTGATGAATTACTATCGAGCAATTACCTGCCATCCTTCTGTACTGCCTGTTACAGGTTAGGTCGTACTGGAGAGCATTTTATGGAATTCTCAGTTCCGGGATTTATTAAAAGGTTTTGTTCGCCAAATGCAATTCTCACACTTACCGAATACCTCGAAGATTATGCTCCTGCCGCAACAAAAGAAAGAGGGTATACAGTTGTGGAAGAGAACCTGGCTGAACTCGAAAAAGCACATGAAAAAGTGAATGTTTCGGAAATTCGGAAGCGAATAAATAAGATTAAAGCGGGCGAAAGGGATTTGTATTTTTAATGTCGGATGTTTGATGTTTGATGTCAGATTTTAGATTTCAGATTTCAGAACTTTGAACCTTTGAACACGAAGTAGTTGAATTTTAAACCATTTTCTATTTTCAATTAACTATTAACTAATCTCCCATGACTGAAACAAGAATCCTTGGTTTGCTTATTTCTGACAGGATTAAAGAGGCAGGCCGTACACAGTTGATGTTGAGTAAATATTCAAAACTAATCCGAACGCGGCTTGGATTTCACGAACTGAATGAAAATGTTTGCAGCCGATCAGGTATTATTATCCTTCACCTTACCGGAAATCCGGTTGAATGGAAGAAATTCGAGAATGAACTTTCAGAAATAGGAGGTCTTGAAGTTCAAAATATGTCATTTACTTATTAATATCATTCAGCTATGAAAGAAGTCCGGATTTTAGGTGTGATGATAAATGAGCCATCAAAAGGTTCTGAAAAAATTCAAAATATCCTTACAAAATATGGTTGCAGTATTCGAACCAGGCTAGGCATGCATGATATTGACGAAGATTATGCTACTGAAACTGGCCTGATGCTTCTTGAACTTACAGGTGATATGCAAGAATGTTTACGACTCGAAAATGAATTGCTTGAACTCGAATGCGTTGATGTTCAAAAGATGGTGTTCAGGAAATAATTAATCGGAATATTAAATTTTTTAGAAAACCTCAAATTATACCACTAAACTCAAAGAAAGAACTATTGCGTAATCCCACTTCCCAAAATAGTTATTGAACCTTTATATTTCTCAGTTTTATAGAAACCAATAGTTTTTAATACATAATAATACGAGCCATCGGGTACACCTTCTGCATGCCAGTCGCTTTTATAGTTGGAATTTTCATACAGTTTTCTTCCCCAGCGATCAAAAATAACGAGTTCCATACTTTGAAACTCATTTGTGACCTTTCTGTCTTCGCCTGAACCGGACTTAACCTCGTTCACGATCATAAAATTTTCGTTGTACGAATCCCCGTTTGGTGTTATAACTCCGGGTATTTTGAGTTTGGCTTCTTTAATTGGTATCCTGACTTCAATTGTGGAATCACAGCCGTTTTCATTTACAACATGAAGTTTGAGATCATAATACCCATCAAGATTATTTATGGCTTTGTCATACAAATGAGTAGGATTGAATGATCGGGCTGTATCTCCGTCACCGAACTCCCAATATGGAGGTTCAACTACATGGGTAGGAAAGTTCTCCTGGAATGAAAAGGTGAGAACAGGATTTTGCAGATAAATAGTAGTGTCTTCATTGCCTTCAATAATAAGTTTTACGTTGGCACCAGGTAATCCTTTGATATCGAATATACTATCTAATCTACAACCCCATGCATCAGCAACAGTAATTTTGTTTGCGCCTGAACACAGATACTTTTGAATAAAATCCCATTGCGAAAGTTTATTATTCCAGTAATATGTGTACGGCGCTGTTCCGCCCGAAGCTTCTGCCTGGTAGTTGGCATCACATGTTTTGGCACATGTAGGACTGAGTTCTGTGAGAATCACGTCTATTTTGGGATCGACTACAGCCTTACCATCCACAAAGACGCTAAGTAAGTTTCCAGTTGTCGAGTGGTAAAAACTTCCTGATGCATTCCAGTGCAAAGCAGTTGAACCTGTAAGACCAGTAAATCTAAGCCATACCAGCGTATCCTTTGTAATTGTGGTACTATTTAGTCTGGCCCAATTGATAATAATAGAATCATTCTCAGGTATAACACTAAAGGATCCACCCAAAAGAGCCGTATTTAGACCAAAAGCTTCGACAAAATCAATGACTTTATTGTCGAAAGAAAGCACAAGCCTTAAAGAATCTACATCAGCCATATTCTGAACAACTAGAGGTACAGATGTATTTGCTCTATAACACATCGAGATGCTGTCTAATTCTGTGACAACCTGTGATTTAAGCTGCTGTGGAGCCAAAAACAAAAACAATAAAAGGAAATAAATAAATGTCAGGAATTTACGCATGCTCTCATCAGGATCAAAGATTGTATTCTTTCAAAGGGGTTTTAAAGGGTACTAAATTAGTTATTTTATTGCATTCTGATAGCATAACGCAGCAGCATTCATTTTCGTGTTTACAGGTCTGATTTAAAACCTGCCGCCCTGGACCATCATTATGGTGCAATCTTCTACAACCTCGATGCCTGCATTGGAAAGCATGTCCTCGAATTCATCGTTTTCAGTACCGGGATTAAAAACAACGCGTTTGGGATTTAATTTCAGTATATAATTATACCAGGGTTCCTGGTTGTGAGGACCAAGGTATAATGTAACTGTATCGATATCTTGTAGTTCGGGGAATCCTGTCTGTATTGGTATTTCGTCAATATATCCTTCACGCAGTCCAATTGCCGTTACCGGGAACTGACCTGAAACCAGTGTTTTTACACAAATATTTGAATACCTGCTATCTTTAAGGCTTGCACCTATTACCAAAGTGGATTTTGTCATGAAAGAAATAAGTTGTTTTTTGAAAGAAAGACAATGTCTGAATTTATGAACAATGTTCGATAAGGATCATAAGTAGGGAGTAGGGAGTAGGTAGTCAAAAGTCTGTAGCCAGAAGTCGGAAGATGTAAGAATTTATAATTAAAGCAATACTTTGAATTATCGCCCCTCGCTCCCTCGCTTTGTCAATCCACGCCAGTCTATATTTATAAAACCCAATTACACTTCCCTGAGCAAGAGTTCCAGGTTTTCGAAACGGCGTCGGTAATCGTCGCCGGCCCTGCTGATAATTTCATGTGCTTCATCAACACCAAAAGTATGGGTGATCTCAACATGTTTCTCCTGTCCTGGCAAATCTTTATATGTAAGGAAATAGTGTTTCAACCGGTCGATAACAAGTTCAGGACAATCGGTGATGTTTTTATATTCACCATAAACAGCATCATTACGTAGTACGCAAATGATTTTATCATCCGACTCATTCCCATCTATCATCCTGAACCCACCAATAGGAATAGCTTTTACAAGGATATCGCCATGTGAAATCACTTTTTCAGTAAGCACGCAAACATCTATAGGGTCGGCATCGCCTTTAATATCAGTACGTCCCGATTTTTCCATGCAATATTCAGCAACTGACTTTCCGCTATAGGTTTGAGGCAGGAATCCGTACATGGCAGGAACAACATTCGAGTATTTCTGAGGCCGGTCAAGTTTAAGGTATCCACTCACTTTATCAACTTCGTATTTTACGGTATCTGTCGAAACCATTTCGATAAAGCAGGTGAGACATACAGGTGATTCGTCACCTAATTCCACGCCATGCCAGGGATGAGATTTATATCTTAACCCCATTAGCTTACCAATAGGGTCCATTATTTTATTTGACATTGTTGAAAAGTTATTTGTTCGAATATCTTTTTTGCAAAAGTAACCAAATAGGCCTTGCCCTTGTGGCTATTTATTAATATTCTGAGTTTTCTGCAGGAATTTCATCGATATAATATGAAATATCTGGCGTATTCAACGTTCCTTCAGCATACTTAGCCTCGTCTTTTGAATCGAAGTATCCCAGCCGGACTTTATACAGGTTGTCTTCGAAAACAACGAACCATTCCCTGCGGGTTTTATTCTGCATATCTGAAGCTAATTGTTCCGCACTATGTTTGTTCGAGAAAGCCTCCACCTGGATAAAGAATTTGTGCGAACCTGTAGCAGCATTATCATTATCACTTGGAGGAGTAACAACAACAGCATTTCTTCTGGTTTTAATGTCAGTTTCGGCTGCTGGTTTCGAATTATCCTGGTCAGGAGTAGTTACAGAATTGGCTTCCTCTTTTTTCTCCTGTTTCCTTTCTTTTCGGGATTTTTGTTTCTGGTCCTTTTGTTCACTATCATTCGCTTTCTGGTTGGTGGCAGGATTGATAGGCACACTCCCCACGTAATAGGGCACTTCAGTTGTATTGAGTGTTCCTTCAATAAACCTGGCTGCTTCCTTTGTGGTAAAGTACCCGAGCCTGACCTTATAAAGCCCGTTATCGTAAGTTATAAACCATCGTTTTAAAGTTAAGGCTAAAAGATCCTGTGCCAACCTTTCTGCATGAGCCTGCGAATCAAATGCACCAGCCTGAATAAAATATTTACTTGGGACGGATTCATCTGTTACTTCATCAGCCGCTGGAGCAGGAACAACCTTAACTTTAGATATTTCTTCCACCTTTTCTGTATCCTTTTTAGTTTCGGGAACAACTTTTATTGCAGGTGGTACTTCCGTTTTCTTTGCGGCATTTGATACTTCGTCAAGTGGAGCAACAATTTTAGTTTCCGCAACTACCGGAGTTACAGCTTTTGGTTCTTTCAATTCAGGAGTTGGAACAGGAACTGCTTTTTGTTTCTGTTCAGTAATTTCGGTCACTTTTTTCGTTTGAGTGCTTATCTCAGCATCTGTAGGTTTGTTCACGTAGAATGCTATACCCGTATTCCGGAGTGATTTTTCAACTTCCCTAGCTTCTGACTTATTAGTAAAGTATCCAAGCCTTACTTTGTAAAGTCCTTTACCACAGGCAATAAACCAATTTTGACCTGTTGTTGCGATAAGCTTAGCTGTCAATTTTTCGGCATTGGCTTTTATTGCAAAAGCGCCGGCCTGAACGAAATATCCATTCTGAACATGAAGACTGTCTTCACAATCCATAGGAGCAGTAACAGCAGCTTCGTTTTTCATTTCTGTTGTTAGGCTAATCTGTTGAGTAACTTCTTGTTTTTGTTCAGTTTTTACTGATTCTTTATGTGCCAGGCTGGAAGCTGATTTTACTGGTATTTCAGAGATGTAATAAGAGATATCAGGAGTATTCAAATCTTTTTCAAACGCGATTGCTTGATCTTTCGAGTCGAAATACCCAAGCCGAACTTTATAGAAGCCATCTTCGTTATCAATAAACCACTTTTTAGAAGTGAGTTTCGAAAGGTCTTTCACCAGGCGATCAGCGTTACTCTTTATTTTAAATGCGCCAGCCTGTACAAAGAATTTGCTTGAGTCTGTTTTCTTAACTGTTACTTCAAATGGAGCTATAATAGCGATTGTATCTTTTACTATAGGTTCTGTTTTTTCTACTTCTTTAATTGCAACCGGAATTTCAGATATTACTATTGGCAGAAGTTCAGCTTCTGCTAGTTCAGGTAAAGTTATCTCTTGCTTTTCGATATCCTGCCTCAGCAACTGGAATTCAATATTATCGATAATATCTCCGTAAGTGGTAGCTTGAATTTCAAAATCAACACGCTCCGGTTGCGAAACAAGTCGTAAACGTGATAGTTGCAGGCTATCAACCTGAGCAAAATACCTTCCTGGTCCCAATCCTAAATAATTATAATATCCGTCGGATTCACTTTGTGTTTTAGCTACAAAGTTTCCATTCTCGTCAAATACATTAATCTGGACACGTCCCTGAGCCCTTACAGAAGTGCCTGTTTTGAGAAACACCATACCATTGATTTCACCCATTACTTTAATTGGCACCTCCAGGAGCTTAAACTGGTTGGGATCCATAAGTATGCTTATGGTTTTATTTTTTATCTGCCATGCAATATTGTCGAAACGGGTATCGTTGAATTCCAGCATATAACTTGCAAAAGGTTCAAGGTCAATAATCCGGATAATCGAATCCTTTGAATCTGATAATATACGTCCACCATTTATGCGTAAATCCATACCCGATGTAATTGGTTCGTCATCGTCCCTGCGATTGTTGTTATTTACATCCAAAAATGGGATCACTGTGATACCAGCGCTGCCGACCTTTGTTCGTGTGTCGGCTATCACTCTGCCATTGCCGCTTCCGAAGGCGAAACTTCCCCTTGCGCTTTGACCGGTCATGACATAATCTTTTGATACCCGGGTGTTCACGCTGGTTTGGACGAAAGAAAGGTCGTACCTGAATGTTACTTCAACGGTATTTATATTACTTCTGACATTGTTTTCCCACACGAGAGAAAGATTGCATTTTGGCGAGAAATTCTGTTCGAGTTCAACTTTGGTAAAAATAAGGTCTTTGTTCGAAAAATCGTATTGAACTTGTGGTCGGAATGAAAGTGAATGGAAAAACCTGAATCCAAGTGCTATGTTTCCATAAATAAAAGGATCTTTATCCTTGAGCCAGTTGGCATTACCTGTAAAATTGGCACTTACGCCTTTTACATAAGTTGAAATAGTTGCCTCTGCAGTAGAGTAGTTGGTTTCTTTAAGTATATTCTGAATATATGAAAACCGGCTATAGGCTTTAAATTTCTTAATTGAAATAGGAATTGAGGCTCTTATCTTGCGTTCTTCCAGGTAGTTGAATGTGATTGCTTTTTGCTCTTTGGCATATTTTGTATAGTCAATGTCGAGTACCACATTCGAAGGCGAGGTATAGCTGAAGAGTGCTTTAGAACGAACGCCATAAGCATACTCTCCGTTAAACAGAAGTCTGTCGAATAACTGGGCGGAGCCAGTTACGAAGGGAATGGAAGGTGTCGAAATAATTGATGATAAATACTCAAACCCGCCACCCAATGTAAGGTGCCGGTTTATACCAAAATTAGTGACACCGCGTGTGAACAAGCTATGGGTTGAATCCTGAAGCATTGCTCCTGCAACAGTGTATTGCATTTCTCCTTTAGGTAAAAAAGTGTAAGGAACATTAATAGTCTGTTCTTTTTGCCTCTCTTCTCCCCAGGGGCCATAAAATTTTACAACAACATTGGAAGAACCGTAAACCAGGGGAATATCAAATTTATAAAATCCTTTCGCATCAGCAGTGGTATAATCAACAACTACATTATTTATATATAGCTCAACTGTCCAACCAGGTTCAGTAAAATCTGTCATGGTATAGCTGCCAAATGAACGGCGGAAAGAAGTTGGAGTATTGGTAATAATTGTTCCAATAAGCGGAGAATAGATACTCGCAATGGATGGAGTGTTGATTTTACCTACAATAATTTGTTTAACAGGTTTTATATCATTATTGGCCCATCTCCAATGATATTGTTGTTGTCTTTTGTCGAAATGAGACCTGGTTGAATAATTGAGTTCAATATTTGTTTCTCCACCCAGAAATTCAGCTCCAAGTCCAAGCAAACCACGTGTTTCGGTGGTTCCTCCCGTAATCTGCGTTGAATAAATTGCCCAATCAGCCATGCCGCCTCTGAAAATATGATATTTTCGTTCATAGGTCGTATCAACTTCTATTTCGCCACGCAAACGGCTTATATTTTTGCGCATCTGCTCAAGCCTCAATTCTTTGATTATCGGTAATTCGAGGTTCGTTTTAAGTTCGACTGACAGACTACTGAAATCAAATTTGCAATCAAGTCCAAATAATTTTCCGTATTGATCAATTCGTAATGCCAGGCTTGTAGTTTCAGTATTCATTAGTTCATCTGCACTGAGTTGAATCAATTTGCCATTAATAAAAACAGTGCGCCCAGGTTGGCTGATGATATATTTATTGTTTTCGTCAAGGAAAAAGCCGCTGATTGTATCATTATAATCTGATGTCCTCTGATTGATTTTTAATACCTGGAACATTTCAGACACGGGAAGGTAAATCTGATCATTTTTATAAATTGCTGTAATTTCATATCCGCCAACTCCCTGTACAGCAAGAAATACTGATATCTCCTCATAATCCTGATCTGTATTCTGCGCCTCTGATCTAGAGGGAAGAACAAAAAAAAGTAATACAATAAGAAAAGTACAGAAATTAGTTATGCGTCGTGCATTTAACTGCATCCTTGCAGGTAGCTCTGTAGCTTAAAGCCTATGTAAGGAAAAGTTAAAATTGCCATCGGATTACTGTTGTACGAAAGTTATTGAGAAAGTGCCAATATAGTTCCCTGCCGGATTGGCGATACTATTACCAACAGATAGAGTGCCGCCGATACGGACCTGGGTGCTGGTGCTTTTAGTGTTAATAAAAGGAGAGGAGGGGAGGGACTTGTCGACATGAAGCAGTAGAGTCCCGCCATTATTTCCAACCAGCGTTACATCCGGACCAAAAACTATATTAATTAGAGATCCGGGAATAGAAAGAATTTCGAAAATAGCTGGATAATAAGGATACCCCATGCTGCTATAGGGAATAAGATCCCCGGTAATAGATCGTGAACCTTGAGGATCAATAATTACTTTACCTCCGGTATTTCCCTGGATAAAGGCACCAAAACTCAGGTTCTGAAAAGTAGTGACTTGCATCGGACGGGGTGGCTCTTCCTGGGCATATGTTGAGAAACTAAGCATTACCAATAACAATCCACATAATGCTGAGATTATGGTATTGGCATGATTAGATTTATATATTTTGTAACTTTTCATCATTTGGGGATATAAATTTTAGTCGAACTTATTCCTGCCTGCGAATAAAGCGTCAGAACAAATATTCCGGCAGGAAAAGATTGATTTATCTCGTGTAAACCATCTGTGAAATTGTCGTCCTTATACATTACCTGACCTAGCACATTGCTGATAACAAGTTTTGCTGAAGTGACTGAAGTGAGTTTTACAACGACATTGAGTCTTTGATTTGAAATGTATGCATAGAATGTTTCTTTATCCGGTAGTTCATTTATAAGGGCTACATGGCTAAATAAGAGGGTGAAACGATTTTCGACTGTGCCCTGGTTGAGATGAACACGATACTCAGGATTCATTTGTAAGTCCTGTATTAGGCCGGTAGCTTCATCGCTAAGGTAAACGTGAAGCCCTGAAGGAAGATTTTCAACATCAGAAGCAGATAATAAGACCCAATCTGATTTTTCGGTTTTTATTCCCAGTGGATATTTTGAGGTTTCAACAAAAGGAAATGGTACAGCACTGATTGATAAGCGTTCAGCCTGAGGTGTTACTGCATAAAGGTTCGGGACAGTAACATCTGTATTCATCAGTTTTAACGCGTCAAAAAGCTGATCAAAAGAAGTAGACGCCATATCGTCGAAATAAACAACTGCAGGATCATCAATTTTTTCAGTTTCGTAAGCGGCGGTAAGCCTTACCATTGGAGGTGTAGGCGCGTATACCGATTTATGGAATACAGGTGAAACGTTATTGACTCGAACGCGGTTATCCATTCCCAAAGTAGCTGTTACGGGATATGATCCATCGGATACATGAATGAAAAATCCCTGCATCGAAGAAATTATATTTCCTGCTAAACCATTACTCGAAACTCCGTTAATATACGAACTGTAAGTTCCTGTATATTGGTTGGTTGTGCCGTTATCGAAAAAATATAAGGCATTATCAATATTAGTCTTTGTCCAGCCGTTTGCTGAATTCCAGTCGATAGGGGATGGATAGGGATTACCTGCAAGGTTGAAACCTTTGGTATACGTCCGGTTATGGTTATAAAGTGTTGATGTGGTCAGGAGATTATTATTAACCTCTCCAGTAATGTTAAATGTTTTTGCAGCAGCTGAATTCCCGAAGTTTGCAGCATATCCCTGCATTGGAAGTAAAGGATTTGTTGTCGTTATATACTTAGACCAACCTGTTGTGTAGATTGATACGCCCGAAGAGTCACGATGATTATCTTCATCATATTTATAAAGTGTTGGGAACGAAGCCGCAAGATCAATATCATCAGCAAGCTGATTAACCGTAGCTGTCTGGAAAGGGGAACTTACATATTTGTACCCATATCCTGAAGGCAGATAACGTTGCATGGTAACATTTCCTGTAATAGTTCCGGTGCCTGTGCCATCAATCAGTGCTGTTTGTGCAGCTGTTGAGATCAGTGTCAGATTTCCTCCGGATATAAGGTTTCCTGATAGTGCATTTACAATGCCAGTAACATTTAACGGACCAGATAAAGTTACTCCGGCCGGATTGTTTATGGTAAATCCTTGAATCGTATTGCCTGCAAAAACTCCAGCGCCAATGGTTTGTGCGGATGTTCCTTTCATTTCAATAGTTCCTGCTGTTGCTGTAAATGTTCCGTTGTTGGTGATGGTCCCGGCTATTTTCAAGGTATTTCCGGTAACAATTACTGATGAACTGCTGGCTATAGATAGATTGTTAACCAATCCAACAGAACCAATGCTTAATATTGGTTTATTTGCAACATTTGGTATTTGTACTGATACGGTAAGATCCGGAATATAGCCACATGACCAGTTAGATGCAGTATTCCAGTCGTTTAATGCGCCAATTGTACCACCTATCCAAATGCCTACCTGATTCATTGCAATAGCTATGCTCCTTGCTGCACTTGTATTGCAGCTGTTGGTTGCCGTAACGCTTAAGGTACCTGCTGTTGCAATAGTGCTGAAGTTAACAGTAACAGAGTTGGTGGTGCCGATTATGGTTGCCCCGCTACCACTGTAACTCCAGTTGTATGTAACTGAAGGGTCATTAGGCACTGTGTATATTACACCTGTGCTTCCCTGACAAACAGTTGATGAACTTGCTGTGAAGTTATTCGGTTGAGCCGCAAGAAGAGGAAATGAGATAGTAACATCATCAATCGATGAGCAAGTTCCATTACTGATTGTCCAGCGCAGAATGTATGTCGATCCATTTGTTCCGGTAAAAATACTGGCTGGCGATGTAGGTGCGACAATCGTACCACCGGAGCCGCTTACAATGCTCCATAATCCTGTTCCCGAACCTGGAGTATTCGCGGCTAAAGTAGCAGTTGTTGCACCGCAAAGAGATTGATCGGGTCCGGCTGCAGCTACAGTTGGCGTAGCATAGGTGGTTATTGAGGTTTTATCATAAACTCCGGTTTGTAAACTACCTGCTGGATAATTGTAAGTAAATCCTGTTAACTTATATACTCCTCCAGCTGCCAGAGTAGGTATAACTGCAGGGAACGACGAAGGTGAAATTGATTTTGCAACTCCGTTCTCAGTATATTCAACGGCAAATGGTGCAACTATGGGAAGGGTGGTAGTTAAAATGACAGGTATTCCGCCTGAACCACATACCGGTCCTGTTGGAGACATTTTTATTCTGGGCTTTGGAGTATTAACACAAGCCAGTGTAAAGTTACGTGAACCGGAGATGATGGCAGCCCGGCTTGATGTTTCAACAGTACCATTATAATCATCACTACCACTAACGGTACTTGAGGGTATTTCTATCCAATCTGTTCCATTATATTCTGCAACTCTCATATCTGATAATCCGTTCAAGGTCATTAAAGGAGTTAAATCGCTGGCATTATTCCACCCCAGGTCAATATAAGCCTGATTTGTCGCCGGAACTCCACTAACATTCCAGTATTCTTTAGTATTTACTGCTGTTAAAGGCGCAGCATAACTTGGATAAATATTGGGATTAAAATATTCGACAATCCAAAGTAATGTTCCATTCTGGGTAGCCCGCAAGGAGAGATTATTTCCCAATCCATATGCTTTTTTGCCTACAGGAAACTTGAAAAGGGGATCTCCCTGGTTCAGTTTTTTGATTAGGGGTCCATCAATATATGAATTGGCGCTACCTCCATCGGGGAAAACACACGAAACAGAAAAATTAGTTATAGTAAGTTTATTGGTGTTTGTTGTAGAAATTATTCCATTAGTAAGAAGTAGATTGCCATTTACTTCAATATTCCCGTTAGTGTTAATTATTAATCCTGCACTATTATTAATCTCAAAACTATTAAAGGCACTTGTTCCGATAAAATCACCAAGTGAACCCCCAATTGTTTGTGCTGAAGAGCCGGCAAATTCAACAACCGCATTTGATCCTGTTCCACTTTTAAATATTCCGTTGTGATAGCGTTCGAATGTTCCATTTATAGTGAGCCTGCGGTTATTGATACTGTTATCCAATGTTAATGAACCCAGGCTGCCATCGTCTATTTTTAATTGTTTGCAGATTGTCAGGTTTTTATCGGGTAAAATGCGCGTTCCTGTTCCCGAAATCAATACACGGGGGGTTGAAGAATACAAAGCAGCATTAATATCATAGACACCGGTGCCGCCATATTCTATTGTTCCGTTGCCAGCACAATCAAGAAATGTCGAATACCTTCCGGCCGGGAAAACAAAACTTTCAACATACAATGTGCCATCACCATAAACCGAACCAAAATTATGGCCGTAGTAAGGATTAATTGCTTTTAGCTTATTATTTATCGTTGTCTTATACGCAAAACAGTAATTTGCATTTGCAGTAACTTCATGATCAATAGTTACAATAAATCCATTTGGACCTCCAACAGGACAAGGATATGTGGTTCCCCCCGTTGGTGTCCAGATAGTGTTATCTGTCCAGTTTCCATCTTTATTACTAATGTATTGAGGAACTGTTGTAGGAATTGCAGCATCATTACCAGCTGTGTACTGCCCGGTTAAATTGCTGGAGTTACTGTAATTAAATGTAATGGTATGATTTGCTTCATTCACATTATCTGTTGCCGGGCCAGTGGCCGCTTTGCTCCAATTAGTTCCTGGGATTAGCAATTGTGCAGCAATATAAGAGCTTTCAGGTCCGCCTTTTACATCTGATGCATAATAATGCAATAAGATATTGCCGGAGAAACCAGATATACCAATGCTTTCAGCTTCCCAGTAATACTTTAATACATTTGCCGGATCAATAACTGCCGGGTGTGTGCTATTTATATTGTTAATACGAATTGAACCCACTGTTCCATTATTGGTAATTGTAAAAACTGCCGGAGTATATTTTCCGGGAGTACCTAATGGATAAGTAAAAACAGTGCTTGCTGATATAATACCAAACACCTTTTGGATACCAACGTTGCTCCAGACTCCATCAGAAGTTATCATCTTAGAAGTGTTGAAACCAGTTCCTTTCGGAACAATATTGCTGTTTTGTCCCAACGTTAATAAAAATTCAGTTATATCAAGAATTCCATGAGTCAAAACCAGATCCTTTGTGAATGTTATACTATTATCCACAACTGCTCCTGAAATATTATCCAATTCAAGCTGTCCGAATGTTCCGGTTCCGGATAACCTTTGCTGCGAACTGCCATTTAAAAGAATCCCGCTGGTTGTGTTGGTATTGGTATAGGTTGCGTTGTTTGCAATATTGCCTTTTACATTCACCAGGAAAGTAGTACACTCCAATGTCCCATTTGATAATGAAAGGTCATTTAATACAGTTACATCTTTGCTTAGAACCAACTTAGTAACCGGGCTGACTTTTAAATTGTAAAAGTCGGTTGCAGTAGTGCCTGTTAGTGATTGAGTTCCACCACTGAAAGTTGTTAAATTGTTATAATGATTATAGGTTCCGTTATTTGTAAAATCGCCTTTTATGGTAAGTGGCAAACTGTAAATGGAATTCACATCCAGGATGCTTTGAGCATTGGAAACGGTAAGATTTCCGTTTAATATCATCGGATTAACCATTAGTTTAACAGTGGCATTTGCTGCAGTTGCTGCAGTTCGACCTGTGATAGTTAAATTATTTAAAGGTAAAGTTGCATCTAAAAGATATTGTTGATTATTTCCACTCAGGTTATTAAAAAATATAATATCTCCACCAGTCACAGAACCATTGGCAGGGCGCAGGAATAAATCCCCATAGCTGCTTCCGCCTCCTCCTCGCAAAATGGTTAATGTGCCTGCTGACATGGTAAACTCGCCTGAATTTAAAATTTCGAATTTAGCATTTGTAGTATTTGCGGCATTACCGTTTATTGTAACCGCACCACCTGACTGTTTATAGGTCAAAATGCCTGCGTTAGACGAAGCGTTTTGACGTATTTGCCCATTAACCACCAGCGTACCTCCTTGTATTTCTATTTCCGATGAGCCTCCACCTGAGTATTCGATATCATTATTTGAGGCTGGCGCAGCTATCTGACCAATATAAATATTGCCATTAATTAATGTTAGCTTCCCATTAAGAAATAAGTCATTCGTATTTGATGCACTATTTGCAATCAGAATATTTCTGTTCCCAGTGTTTGAATAATCAACATACAAGCCTGATGTGGCAGGAATATTTAAAGCTGTAGATGTTGAAATTGTAAAATCTGATCCGGGGTTCGTTCTCATATAACGCAGCGTGCCGTTTTGGAGGGTAAGCCAGTTATCGGTTGGAGTGTTAAGTGTTCCGCCTATGTTTATTGTCAGCGTTGTAGCCTGGGAGATCCCTTTGTTGATTGTTACCTTGCTGAATACTGTAAGCGGGTTATTCAGTGTATTGGTAACAGATGCTGGATTATTCCCAAAGAAAGTCAGTGGCAACAACGTGAAATCGCATTTACGCACAGTAGTTGTACCTCCTGCAGTTGTTCCAACGGTGTTGTTTATCAGGCTTCCGCCAATTGACATGTTTTGGCTTGTGGCACCGCTATAAACATACAACGCCGCATTGGGCGCAACTTTAACATCTCCGTAAATAACAAAATCCTGGGTAATTGCTCCATTCCCATACCAGATTAAAGCCCCACCCTGAATATCCATAGTACCTTCTACCGTTATGGTTTTTGCAATCCGGGTTATTGGTGCAAGGGGATAATTGGAATTCCATGCAGGGCAGAACCACGAATCGGCATTTTGGCCACGTGTAATTAAATTTCCGTAAATAGTTAGGTTATTGTTTGGAAAAATAATATTTGAGCCACCTAAAGGCGATAATATCAGGTTCCCATACGAAGTGATTCCATTGGGTAGCCAGTAGGTTGTGCCGGCTGTAGGATTAGTAGAATATAACTCGGTTGTTCCGAGGTTAATATTGAAATCCGAGAAATCGCCTGATGGGAAGACAAAAGTACTTCCGTCCGACCATGAGGTAGTTAATCTGAAATTACCATTACCAATTGAAGAAGACAGTACCATCCCAAAATTACATGCCGGGTTATACCCGATATCTAATGCAGAACCTGTTTCAATCTGAAGACTTGCACAGTTTTGAACTCCGGTATTGGCAGTAGTATTATTTGTAGCCAGGTATACAGAATCCTGTCCGCCTATAATAACTATATCGTTGATTCCAGGTATGCTCCCTGCCTGAACGCCTGAATGAGTCGGATTAAAAGTCCAGGTAGATAATGCGCTCCAAAGACCGCCTGAAAGACTGTAATAAACTTTGGTAGCTCCAAAACATGCATCGCCAGCTGTATAATCACCATCCAGAAAATTTGTGCTGTTTGATGGTGATGACCAGTCAGAAATTGTATTATTAGTTTTATTGATATTACCGGTTAACCCATTATTCCAGGTGTATGCGGTGCGGTTATATACTGAAGGAATGTAATTTGTTTCAGTTCCTGCAACATCAGTTTGGTCATATACAAATGTATGTGTAACTGAATTAACCGGGATACCTGCAAAACCAGATGATTTAACTCTCCAGAAATAGGTTAAACTTTGACCGTTTACGGTTGTTGCAGGATGTCCATAACCAACTGGGATAACAGTAACTGAACCATAAGTAGCAGGAGCAGAGCTAAAGCCTATGGTTGCCGGGGTCCATTTAGGAACCCCAACATGACTTGCCGATGGAGCTCCAATCGGGAAAATAAATGCTGTGGTTGCTGAAAATACTTTTGTGAGCCCCCCATCGCCTGAATTTCCGGATGTTTGAATATATCGCGATGAACTAGTGTTTACCAGGGAAGCAGATGAATTCAGCGTTAGATTATAGATTCCGATGTTAAAGAGTTTATCACGCGAAAAAGTGAGCGCCCCATTTATTGTCATGTTGGCAGCAAGAGAAACCGGGGCAGATACGGCAGTATTATTATTTAACTCCACATTATTGAAAATGCCATTTCCATTAATAATCTGGGCTGTTGTGCCAACAAATGCAATTTTACCGGCACCGGTATGCAGACCGGAGTTATACACATCTTTGTATACATTTATCGTATTGACGTTATCATTAAGCGTTCCTGAGACTAACCTGAAGTTATCATTTATGTTAATAACAGTTTGAGAACCTGCAAAATTCACAATACTGCCTGCGGCTTTATCGATGGTTAATTTATTTAATGATAAAGCTGCAGCAAGATTAACCGTAAAGGTTTGAGTTGATGAACCGTTTAAAATAGTTGTATTGGTTCCCGGAGTATAAGTTGTTCCGCTTTGTATTGTAAGGTTTCCGCCAACAGTAATATCTAAACTATTTGCATTTAAAACTCCTGCAGTTAGAGTAAGATTATTAAGCAATACCAATGGATAGGTATTTAATTGTATTATTGAAGTACTACTGGTGCGATTAATAATCAGACTGCCTAAGGGAGATGCGGAAGTAATTAAAAAGTTGGGCGAGTCTGTAGCTGGTATAGAACCGGTTACAGGTAGTATTTCAATCGAACCGCCTGTGATATTAATATTTGAAGTTGATGAAAGTACATCAAATGCTTTTTGCTGCGCTGAGGTGGTGCCATCACCGCAAACATCATAAATGCGGATTGTTCCTCCTGACATAGCAAAAACATTGCTTGTGTTATTCAGGTTGAAAGTGCCGAAAGCTCCCGAAATCCCATTTGTTGCCCTTACATTATTTAATGTTACGGCAGAAACATCCACAAGATTTGCTACTGAACTGTATGAATAAGTTCGTTGCAAACGACCTCTGAGTGCAAGTATCCCTCCGTTTTGCTCAAATGAAGCCGATCCTGTAGAACCTAGTATTTGTTTTGCATCAACGGTTCCATTTTTTAATATGAATTGACCCGGTGAAGTGCTCGAAGTTATAATGCCGCCTGATTCGCGAGTAGAGAGGTAGCCGTTGTTTAATTGTAGTTTTCCATATAACGATAGAGCACAACCAGCGCCACCTGTAGTAATTCCCATTGCGGCATTGTTAGGTGCAGTGGTTGAATATGCCAGATTTACTTCTCTGTAGTCGTCGGCTGTTGATAAAACCACTACGTCAGTTCCGTTAAGAACAAGTGCACCATTGGTCGGAATATAAAAGTCTGAATTAGGATTTGCTGCGCCTTCGGATGCATTTCCTTCAGTAAGAGAAGGAATCATAGTTAGTCCTTCTAAAACCAAAGTACCTGTACGTATCCACAAAGCTTTCTTTAAATTTGGATCAATCCCTCCACCATCACCTCCTGCTGTATTAGCACCAAACAATCGGAAATTGGCATACGATGATCCTGAAGTGTAAATGGTTAAACTGAAAGTCTGGTCAATTCCTTTATCTAAAACCAGATTATAAAAGTCAGTATTCCCGGCACATAATAATTTACTATTGGACGCCCCCTGAAAATAAACGGTTGCAAATCCGGATGTTGCACCTAAAGTAGTAGGTGGAAACGCATTGAAGATAGGGTACGATAAGTTTGTAAAACGGACAGTTCCATAATTGGTGAAATTGCCTGACAAAACGATACGGTGCGATTGCTGATCATAATAATTTATAAATGGGGCTGTTCCTCCTGTTATACCTAAAGGATTGGTTGTTGAATTGGTTACACCGGTTCCAACTATTAAGTTTGCCACGGCATCAACTGTAACATCACCGTTGACAATGAGTTTCAATCTTCGTGCGGTATTATCATTGACTCGGAATGTGCCGTTTTTTACATGCAGATTTCCGTTAAGAGTTAAATCAATGGTTTGGGTTACCGTAATGCCGCTTGCATTAATTGTAAGATTGTTATAAATGGGTTGAGATGGTAAATTGATGGTCGTTCTGTACTCAGTGGTTCCTCCACCCGCAAGAATAAAAGTATTGGTAGTTATAGGCGTTGGGAATATACCCGAAGAAATGGCCAAAGTTCCTTGCCCGCTTAACTTTGACAGACCTGATGTAAATTGCCAGGTTGAAAGATATAAGAAACCGCCTCCTGCTATGTTTACTTCAAGCCCTGTAGTTGCAATATTGGTTGGCAGATTAACGGTACGACCGGATAAAATTATTACAATATCGTTATCTTTTGGTATTGATGAACCCACCTGGGTGGTTCCGCTTGGGTCTAAGGTCCATGTTACCGGAGTATTCCAACTGCCGGTTTGATACGAATAGTATGTTTTTTGAATGGAACTACCGATTGCAAGCCATTTGTCGGTTGAGATAGTTCCTATACCTGCTGCTGTGACACTTCCCAATGCAGGAGTTGATGTTATCTTTGAATAATCCCCTGTTTGAAGTGCTGATTGAGCCACAGAACTCGTAAAGTCAATTTCGCTTCCATCTAATTTAACAGATGCATCAGTAAACGTACCGCTGACTTTTTCTATATGCCAGTTAATATTGATAGGAAGAGGAGATTCGATTGTAGCATCACCAGTGTTAGCCCCTGTGCAGGAGAAAGAAACTTTGGTTGTAGAACTACCTGATATGGACGAAAAAGTTAACCAGTGAGAACCACAGGATGATCCTACTGGATAAATATACGTGCCACCAGCATTTGCCATAGCCCTGGATAATCCTCCAATAATGTAGCTGTCTATACCTGCAGAAACTGAAGCGGCAGCACTATTAGTAAGGTTGATTGTTTTACCGGTTGCCGTAATTATTCCATTAGTAAGATCTAAGGAGCCTGCCAGTGTTAGATTTGAGTTCAGATTAATGTTGGACCCAATTCTGTCTATAGTCAGGTTTAGCAGATTTTCAGTTGCATTAGTAAAATAGAAGTCAGTATAAGCTCCGGAACCTGAAATAGTAAGATTGCTGGTTGGACTTCCTGTTATTGTTCCTATACCTAAACCTCCGCGGGTAACAGGACCTGTAATATTAAGTGTATTTCCGTTTAAAGCGAGAGCACCCTGCTGTAAATCAAGGATATTCCCTACAGTTGTTGTTCCTTGAAGTGTTTTTGTATTTCCGCCTGATATTGAAAGATTGTTGTATGTATAAGAGCCTAATGACTGAGAATTGTTTCCATTATAGTTTACAGTGCCAGTTGAAGGAGTAAATGTCCCACCACTCATATTTCCTCCTACATTCAAAGTCCCGCCATCGGTAAAAGTAAAATCATCATTAATATCACCCATAGTAATATCCCCGTTCACATTTACCATTCCTGTGGACAAAGTTATTCCAGAATATCTATTTGAGTTAGTGGTAGCAGCAACTGAGATTGAACCACATGAGAATGTGCCGGTTCCAACTGCTATAAACTTATTGTCACCACTTCCTGTACCAGCACCAATTGTAACATCACCTGAAACTGTAAGAGAATTAGTTCCTGAAAATGAGATACTCGAAGTATTGCTTCCGCTGGGAATTGATAAAGATCCTAGATCGTTAGCAGGAGAAACATTTAAATTGACATTGGTATTATTTTGAATTGTGACTACTCCTGTCCCTGAATTCTGTCCAGGATAGGAGGAAGTAGTAGCACCAGTCCAAGTGCCATTTGTTACACATCGCTGCCAATTTGCAGTTGTACTCCAGTTCCATGTGCCTGTTACTCTCGTTCGGTAATCACCCACTGATTGTGCCCTTCCCAATGTACTAATCCCTGTTAATACAAGTAAAACAGCGATAGACAAGATAGTCTGGATATTTAGTGTACGAGTTAGTTTAAAATTTGTCATAAGCATATCAAGAAAGATTGACAGTGTACGAGAAGTCGAAATAGTAGTGAAAGAGAATGTGTGTAAGCCAAGTGATTGTAAAAGTCTGCTACTCTCTTTTGGGTTTAATTCTCCGCCGCAAACTACTATTTAAGTTTACGGCGTTAGCCCCAAGGTTAATATTATTTATCGGAGAATGGGTTTAATTAAGTGGGAATTCCTTTTCAGCAAACACTTCAGCTTTATCATCATTCGGTGCCTGGAACTTGATCAGCAGTTTGCCTTTTGTATAATCAACACCCGGAACATTACGTAACTGCATTCTGAACTTCCGTAGTTTGTTGGGAGTATATACCGCAAGGCCTCGAACAATACCAACTTCAACAGGGTCGCCTTGGGCGGGCTGCCACATAACTGATAAATCGCCATAAACAGATTTTGTCCCGGATCGCTCAAATGTTATAGTCAGGTTTGGAACGGTATCACTTTTTAGATCTAGGTCAATAGCAGTTAAATTAACTTTTACATCCAGGTTTCCATTCCGAATAATAACCGGTATACTTATTCCGAATATAGGAATTAGTTTAATTCCGATTGAAGTTGTATCCGCATTAGCCTGATCATCACCTAAAAGACTTTCGTTGGGTACAGCCCTGAAATAGACATGCGACCGGTACTCCCCGGTTTGCATATCCGGTAATTTGCGGAATTGCATACGTATAACCTGTGATCCGTTTGGAGGAAGTGTTACTGACCTGGGGAAAAATCTCAGGTATTTATCAGCAAACATCTGTCCTTCATCAGGTACTTCAATCTGATCAAAGCTCCCTTCTTCCGTCATACGGTATTGCACAAAGGATACAGTATACTTTGCCGTATCAACTCCTGTATTAGCTAAAGTAAGTTCCTGGGATTGTTTGTTGCCCTCAAAAACAACCCGGCGGGGGGTAATCAGCAAGTTTCCTTGTGCAGATAATTGGTTGGATGATAGCAATAAAGAAAAAAGGATTGCCAGAAGGCTGATAGATAATTTTTTTCTAGTTGTTCCGATATGTGTCATGACTATTATTTTTGCGTCAAACTTACGTAATTATTGGGCTCTGGGCGTAATATGCCCGGCCTTTTTTTATTTTAAGTCATACAAGTCTTCGGAGTAATATACAGTTAATAGCCAATGTTACATAATGTAATAGGCTTTTTACAAAAAAAAACACTGCCTTTTGAGCAGTGTTTGAGAAATGAAATAAACTTGTGCTTAATTATAAGCAAATGTGAGGTTAAATTGGCCCGAATACAAACCAACCGGATTATCGAGAATTGATCCTACTTTAAGTGAGGCGCCCAGGTAAATAAATTGTTGTCCGTTCGCTAATACACCGGTTCCATTGCCTGCTTGCGGATAGGATATCCAATTACTGACCTCCATAGTTTTAGACGAATGTTGATGTACAAGCACTGCAGGACCACTTGGCAGTTGTATGGAGAAAGCAGCATCGGGAGTACCTGTAATATAGAATATTCCTGGGTTAGCAATTCCTCCGCTCATGATAACGGATCCGCTTGTTGATCGTACTCCTTCGGGAGTAACGATAACCTGGCCCCCTTGCACTTCGGGTGAAAATTTACCGAAATTAAGTTGCGATGTTTCTGTTGCAGTTAAGGCTGATACCACTTCGGCAAATGCTTGTGCTGTAACTGTTGCCTGGCAATAAACCTTTGCAGAAAAGGAAAGGGCAACAAACAGTATAAGTAAGTATCTGATCATTTTTGTAGTCTTGGGTCTTAAAAACAATTAACAACTGTATGGAAAAATAGAACAAAAAAGTGCGAGAGAAATTTTTTACACCTTGTTCAGTAGTACTTTAAAACTAGTTATAGTTAACAGTTACAACCAAATCGGATGTATTTGTATATAATCCGGATGCCTGAGCTGCAGCAACATTTAAAGTTCCGCCAACAAAAATATCTTCAGTACCTGAAGCTAATGATCCTGTAGGGGTAGGAGTGCTTGTAAAAGCGTCTACAGTCATAGTGTTACCACCGTTTACAAGAGAAATAGATGCCGGAAGTGAAATTGAATATGTTGTACCGGATTCGCCTGAAACAGTAAATTTTGCAGCAGTAACTGTACCGGTAATAACAGGAAGTGTAACGCCACCGGTTTGAGTACGGGTACTTAAAGGATCAAGTACAACTGTTCCAGCTACCGTTGGGCTTACTGCAACATTTCCGAAACTCATATCTACAGATTTGGTGATTGAAATTGGGCCAACGATGTTGGCTGAAGTTTCAGCAACTGCCGAAACCTGGGCATTAACAGTAAGTGAAGAAATTGCAAAGAGAGCTACGAGCGAGAATAAGATTGTGATTTTTTTCATTGTTTTGAGTTTTCTTGAGTTAAAATTAGTTGGATTTATTTTTATCGTTTTGAGTGATACAATATATAATTCAGAAATCATGCCAAAAAGCAGTTTTAGTAGTCTGACTACTATATTCAAGAATATGAATTATATTGTTAAGTAGCATATAAACAGTATATTAGATTAATTTTTATTCAAATTTGGAAAAAGAATTAAGTTGATAAATATAATTTTTGTATCAAACTGTTTTCTCAAAATGAGACATTTATTTCCTTTTCTGAGAAGACGTAAATGTTTGAGTTGGAAATGGGATAAAAATATTGGTTTGATCTGAATACTTGAATCTATTACGATAATATACTGATTTATAATAATTTCTAATTGTTGAAAAAATCAGTACTATTTTGAATCAATTGAATTCGCAAAAATGGTTAATAAGGCTATAGTTTTGATAGTTCAAAAGAAGAAATTCCTTCTATAATATATTTAAGGATGGTAGGCTGAGGCAAAACTATTGTTCTTGAGCTTTTTTTATGAGAAAAATTCTTTCATCACAAATATTTAATGTTGTTTCTGAGATAACTCTTTTACAGGTGATATCTCTTTTTCCTATTATAGTTGGATATTGGCATCAGTCACCATTTAATAGTTCCAGCCATATGGATAACCAAATTCTTAAGCTGCTTGTTGTTGCGTTTTATAAGAAAGAAACTACAGCTTGTAATTAAAGTTATTATGCATTTTACTTTAGTAGATATTTTGATAGTTTGAATCTTGAATTTGATTATAAAATACCCCAGGAAAAAAAAATATATTGGAATACAGAATGGCGGAGAACTTAAGAAATAAATACAATTGTCTCGATATTGATTAGCATATAGATGATATTGCAAAAAAAAGGTGTGAAAGAATAGCTCTTTCACACCTTGAATATTTTAATTACCAAGATTAGTTATAGTTAACAGTTACTACAAGTCCAGTGGCATTCGTATATAAACCGGCAGCTTGTGCAGCAGATACATTTAATGTAGCGCCGACCAGAATATCCTGAGTTCCACCTGTAAGCGTTCCTGTAGGAGTTGGTGTACTGGTAAAAGCGTTCACCGTCATTGTATTACCTCCATTGGTAAGCGTAATAGAAGCTGGAAGTGAAATAGAGTAAGTTGAACCGGCTAAACCTGTAACATTAAATTTTGCAGCAGAAACAGTTCCTGTAACTGCAGGTAAGGTTGCACCTCCACCAGCAGTACGAGCGCTGGTTGTTGCAAGTTGGACAGTTCCAGCAAGAGTAGGGCTAACTGCAACATTACCGAAGTTCATATCAGTTGTTTTTGTGATTGCAATCGGTGTAATGATGGTAGCTGATGTTGAAGCAGTGGCAGATACCTGTGCATTAACAGTTACGGAAGCGATTGAGAAAAGAGCTACAAGTGAAATAAGGATGGAAAGTTTTTTCATTGGTTTGATTGTTTGTTTAGTTGTTATGAGTTGGATTTAATTTGTTTTGAGTGATGATAAGATATATTTCATATACCATGCCAGAATAAATTGATAGCAATGGGCAGGTTTCAATATTGTACAATTAAACTATGTAATCAGATGTAAATCAGCTAAATAATACCTTTCTTAGTGATATATATTTTTCTTTTAATAGTATATTCCAGGATTGAAATACTGAAATATTTCTCAAAATGCGACAAGTTAAAATCAAATTGAGATTTATATTCCTAAATAAATTGGAATTTGAAGAACTATGGCTATAGCTTCCATTTAAAAGGAGAATGAATATTGAATAAAACACCATGCTACTCCATTAACAGTTTGATGCACAGGCTAACAAAATGATAATAAATTGAAAGTACTGGCAGATATTGAAAGAGCAAGAAATATCGGATTTGGAGCAATTTGATATAAATGCAAAACCATCAGGTGTTTTAATTCCTGATGGTGTTTGCGCTCAAAAACAACGAATTATTCCAACTCTCAATTCGTATTATTTATAAATTTAAATTCTTTTCCTATGTTCTTTTAGAATCGATATTAAGATTTAACGGCCTTATTTTTAAATGAACTGTTATAAATCTGTTCAGTAGTTTGTAATAGAATCGGTGAGCCTTGAAGCTCAATTATTTTATGTAGTTCTAGTCTTTTTAGATACCCTCGTGCACTTGGTTTGGCTGAAGGCATTTTGTTCTGGTATTGAAAATCAGGATTGTAAAGGGATGTCTCATTTTGAGATAGTTTCATTCTAATTGAAATCCTTACAATCTTAATTGTAGGCAAAAGTAAGGTTAAATGCACCTGAATACAACCCGGCCGGGTTGTCAAGGATAGAACCCACATTTAGTGTTGCTCCCAAATAAATAAATTGTTGCCCGCTAGCTAATACACCGGTTCCATTACCCGCCTGTGGATAGGATACCCAATTGCTGACCTTCATCGTTTTTGATGAATTCTGATGTACAAGTACTGCAGGACCAGCCGGTAATTGAATGGAAAAAGCAGCATCGGGAGTACCTGTAATATAGAATATGCCTGAGTTAGCAATTCCCCCGCTCATAGTAACTGACCCGCTTGTTGATCGCACACCTTCAGGAGTAACGATAACCTGGCCCCCTTGTACTTCAGGTGAAAATTTACCGAAGTTAAGTTGTGCTGTTTCTGTTGCAGTTAAGGCTGATACTACCTCGGCAAATGCTTGCGCTGAAACGCTGGACTGGCTGAAAGCCTTAAAAGAAAAGGAAAGTATTACGAGTAATGGGAGGAGTATAATTCTGAACATAATTAGTAAACTTGGGATGCAAAAAGGAGTATAGCTTTGAGTGAATTCGAAAGGTAAAAAAAAAGGTGTAAGAGAAACCTGTTACACCTTTTCAAGCATATTTTAATCTTAGTTATAGTTAACCGTTACAACTAAGTCTGTTGTATTTGTATATAATCCAGAAACCTGGCCAGCAGCAACATTCAAAGTTCCTCCGACAAAGATATCTTCAGTACCGGTAGCCAGTGAACCTGTAGGAGTAGGAGTACTGGTAAAATTATCAACGGTCATAGTGTTGCCACTATTGTCAAGGATAATAGAAGCAGGCAATGTGATAGAATAAGTAGTTCCTGATTCACCTGAAACAGTAAATTTTGCAGCAGAAACTGTACCGGTAATAACAGGAAGTGTAACGCCACCGGTTTGAGTGCGGGAACTGGCCGGATCAAGAACAACTGTTCCTGCTACTGTAGGGCTTACTGCGACATTACCAAAACTAAGATCAACAGATTTTGTAATTGAGATAGGTCCAACAATATTGGCTGAAGTTTCAGCAACAGCCGAAACCTGGGCATTAACTGTAAGTGATGAGATTGCGAAAAGAGCAACAAGCGAAAATAAGATCGTGATTTTTTTCATTGTTTTGAGTTTTTGAAAGTTTATTGTTAGTTGGATTTTAATCGTTTTGAGTGATGAAAGATATAATTCAGAAACTGTGCCAGAAGTGAGTGCCAAAAAGGACTTAACCTATATAAGATCAAAATTAATTATACAAACATCATGTAATCAGAAGATTAAAGTTTATTGATATTTTATTTTAACTAGAATTTATGCTTTGGTAAGTTTGTAGTTTGGCTAAAAATGTTATCAATTTGCGACAAACAATTTCGCAAAATGAGACAGGGCCAACCAAAATGTACGTTTGTCTATACTGGAAACCGAATTACTCGAATACCAAAAAGGATATGGTTTGATGAGTACCTTATAATAAAGGCAGTTTAGATTTGAATTTAAGAAAGGGTGTTGGTAATTTTGGAACCAAAGACTTACCAATATTTACTTGAATAACCGGTAAAACCAGGTAGGTGTTAAATTAATCTGTAGTAGTAGAATGGTAAAAAGTGCTATTTGTGTTTGCCTGGATGGCCGACAGGAATCCCTTGAAATAGTTTAAGGTATTATAATAAAAGTAGAATATATGATGTCTAAAGGTTGAAATTAATTGTAAGCCAGAACTATATTTATGTCTCCCTTGTATGATGAAGCACTCTGTTCGAGCATATTCTGATCTGGTTGGCACTGCAAGTTGAAAGACTGGGATCCGTTTATAGTATTTTCCTGCATCTCTTGAAAGTTTTCGACGGAAGTCTCCATAGAGATATGTTCCAGGTTATTACCTGTAAGATTTGCTTTGCTTAATATCAATGAGCACATAGCTGATTCTGAGCTTTTTATATCAATTGTTCCGAAGTTAATTCCTTTGGTTTGGTTTTTTTGAAAGGTGATCGAAGCTTGTGAATATGAACTGGCACTAACTGATTCAACAACCTCAGCAAAAACATGACCCGTTACGGTAGTCTGAGCAAATACTCTGGTTGCTGTAATTGAAAGGATCGAAAGAATTACAAAAGTCAGGATATGTTTCATAGCGTAAAATATATTTACTAACTTATTTGATAGTTCGGCTAAGTTAATGGTTTATAGCACCTATTCCAAATTGTAAGTGTAAATTATTTACTACAATAAAAAATATATTATCGTTATATTGTGTCTATATATCTATATGTCAGGTAAATAGATTATTTTATACGGTGTAAATAAATATTTCATCTATGTAAAAATAGTTTACATCGTAATTTTATTTTAAAAACACTTTATGGCTATTCTACCCGGCAATCCGGATACAATTCAGAAAAGATTAAATATTGACAGAAATAGGAGTTAAAGTTACAGAGTCTTGATTTCGTATTTCTCTATCTTAGCATTTAAAGTAGGCCTTGAAATCCCAAGTACACGCGATGCTTCTACTTTATTCCACTTTACATGGTTTAAAACTTGCTTAATATAAACTTTTTCCACTTCGTCCAGAGTGGTAAGTTCTGTAATGGCCATTCCAGCCATGGTTTGAGTATTTTGGGGGATTGAGATGTTTTCTTTATCCAGCGAATTTCCACGACCAACTATCATAGCTTGAAGGATTATGTTCTCTAATTCTCTGATATTTCCTGGCCAGTCGTAGTTTTTTAGTTTTTCGAAAACGCCATCGCTAACCTGGTTGACATTTTTTTGTAGTTTTCGGTTGTAGCGTTGAATGAAGAAATAAGTTAGCTCGTTAATATCGTCCTTGCGTTTACGTAAAGGTGGAAGCTCAATTGTAAATACTTTAAGCCTGTAATAAAGTTCTTCACGAAAATGTTTATCCGCTATCATTTGTTCCAGGTTCTTGTTTGTAGATGCAATAATCCTGGCTTTTAAAGGCAGAAGTTCCGACAGTCCTGGTTTTTCAAATTCCATATCCTGTAATATTCTGAATAGTTTTACCTGGAAGTTATCCGAGAGATTAGAAATTTCATCCAGGAAAATTGTTCCTTCTCCGACAGTTTCAAATTTTCCTCTTTTCCCTTCTTTAGCTCCTGGGAATGCACCTTTTTCATATCCAAAAAGCTCCTGTTGCAGAGAATCATCATTCAGAGCTGAACAGTCGATTGTTACAAATGGGAAATCACGGGTAATGCCGCTGTGATGTATAAGTTTAGCTATCAGTTCTTTCCCTGTGCCTGTTTCGCCTGTTATTAATACACTTATTCTGTTTAAAGAAATACGCCCGATGTTTTTGAAGATTTCCCGCATCACTGGTACTTTCCCGATCAAAGAGTTTTCTTCAATCATTTTTCGGGTATCTCTAGTAAATGGTTGTGATACACTAAGGTTTTGCTCACTTATTTCCAGTGTGCGTTTAATTACTTCAATCAGCTCTTTTGAATGAATGGGCTTTTCAATAAAATCAACAGCCCCAAGTTGTATTGCTTTAATGGTAAGTGCCACATCTCCATGCCCGGTTAAGATGATGATTGGAAGTAAAGGCTGGTTTCGTTTGATATTGGTCAGCACTTCTATTCCTGACATTCCTGGCATCAAATAGTCAGTCAAAACCAGATCAACCGGAGTATTTGCAACCATGGTGATACCTTCTTCACCGCTGGTAACTGTAAAAACACGATATCCGGCTTTAGAAAGAGTTTGTTTCAGGATCATCAGGATCATGTTGTCATCATCAATGACCAATATTGTTTTCATAAGTTAATGTAAGTTTATATGGTTGGCTGTAAAATAACTTTCCTATGCAAAGCGAGTATAAAAATACAAAATGTTCTGTATTTACAATAAAAAGTTATTACCCGCGACTCTTTATAGTTTTTAGCTGTAAAAAATAAATACAACATTACGCTGGTATTCGAGTATCTTGAAATGAATATTAATTACAGATTTTTGAAGGTTTATTATTTTCTATAAATTAACAAGGTTTCTGCCTTGTTTTAGCGTACTTTTGCAAAAGATATCCGACCAAGTGAAATAGTATGATAAAGTATTGTTTTTCAATTGATTAGGTTGGTATACAATTAAATAACTTAAAATTAAATTATGGCAAGAGCACGTGAAACTTTTGGAAAAAGGGAAAACCGCACTAAACAAGAGAAGAAAAGAAAAGAAAAAGAAGCAAAGAGGCTTGATAAAAAAGATGGCAGAGACGGCAATAACATGGATGAAATGATGGCCTATGTTGATGAATTTGGAAGAATATCCTCTACACCTCCCGATTTAACCAAAAGAGTAGCGATTAAGGCCGAAGATATACAGGTTGGCGTTCCTAAATATGTTGAGCCTGGTGCTGGAGAAGTTATCCGTACCGGAATAGTAGCTTTCTTTAACGATTCCAAAGGTTATGGTTTTATAAACGACTCATTATCAGGTAAAAGTGTATTTGTTCACATCAATGGCCTTGAAGAGCCAATCAAAGAAAACAATAAAGTTACATTTGAAGTTGTTGATGGTCCTAAAGGCCCTAATGCTGTAAATGTTAAACTGGTAAAATAGGTTTTTCATTTACTTTTTAAAACTACCGCTGTCAGCCTTTCAATTGGTAACGGCGTTTTTTTTTAATCCAAAGCCTAATAATTACTTAATTTATGGAATAAGTCTTTGCAAATCTTTTTTAATAATAACAGCCTGGTTATTTGTTTAAAATAGATTCGCACAAAGAAAATATATTGAACGGAGATATTCTGAAAACCTGTTTTAACCATAGAATCGGCAAAAATGAAAATACATATTATCGGAGGAGGAAATTTAGGCGTTGCTCTTGCAATCGGCATATCAAAATTTTCACCAAACACCACTGTTACTGTTACACGTCGCAATGTTCAGCTTATTAAGCACATCGAAAGTGAGAATATTAGGGTTACATCAGATAATACTTTTGAGATCGACAAAGCTGATATTATACTGTTAACCATTAAGCCGTACCAGGTTGACGCAGTTTTACAGGAAATACTTCCATTCATTACAAATAAAATAATTGCTTCAGCGGTTAGCGGTTTAAGCAATGAAGTGTTAGCACAGAAAACCAATAATGCACATTCTACTATCAGGATCATGCCGAATATTGCAGCTCAGTTTGGCGAATCAGCTACCTGTATTTCCTTTTCTGATGAAAGCAGTGACGGTGGACAGAAAATCCTCGAATTATTCACCCATTTGGGTACAGCTTTTATAATCGAAGAAAAGCTGATGAACGCATCTACTATTTTAGGAGCGTGTGGCACCGCTTACGCTTTGCGATACATTCGTGCTGCCATGCAGGCTGGTATTGAAATTGGATTTGATGCTCCAACGGCCCTGGCAATTGCCTCACAAACTGTAAAAGGAGCTGCACAGATGACACTTGATGAAAAAATTCATCCGGAACAATTAATTGATCGGGTAACTACTCCACAAGGATGTACTATAATAGGGTTGAATGAAATGGAGCATCAAGGCTTTAGTTCTTCTCTGATTAAAGGAATAAGAACTTCGTTCGATAAGATTAAGGAACTTTAGGGTAACTGTTTACAACTATTTATGATTGTATGAATAAGTTTTTTGAAATTCTTTTTCAAAGAAACAATTTTTGCTGTCATGAGGCTTCATTAACCTAAAGACGAAATTTTAACTTCGATGAGATAGTTTTTGCGAATGCCAAAATGGCATATACATACGAAATTATATTGACAAAACGGCATAAATTCCTGTTATTTTCCTTTTGGTTTGTTTGTTGATTTATTACGAAATGTAATAATCAAAATCAAAATGAACTTCAATAATTACACAATTAAAGCGCAGGAAGCCGTTCAGCAGGCTCAGCAAATTGCTACCGAGAATCAAAATCAGGCTATTGAAACCGCACATCTTTTAAAAGGTATTATGGCGGCAGATGAAAATGTGCTGCGTTTTCTTACCAACAAACTCGGAATCGACTTTAATGCTTTCGAAAAAGGAATCGATTCTATTATCCAATCATATCCTAAAGTTCAGGGGGGCGATCAATTCCTGTCGGGTGATGCTTCGAAAGCATTGCAAAAGGCAGAGGCTATGATGAAAGATTTTGGCGATCAATTTATTACCATTGAATTGGTGATACTTGGAATACTTGCTTCGAACGACAATGTTTCGAAACTTATGAAACAACTGGGTGCCAATGAAAAAGATATGAAGGCAGCCATTACCGAACTGCGTAAAGGCTCATCAGCCACAAGTGCTACTGCAGAAGATACATATAACGCCCTTTCTAAATATGCCCGCAACCTGAATGACCTTGCCCGAAAAGGTAAACTGGATCCTGTAATCGGTCGTGACGAAGAGATAAGACGTGTTTTGACGATACTTACGCGCCGTACCAAGAATAACCCGATTCTAATTGGTGAACCCGGAGTTGGTAAAACTGCCATTGCCGAAGGTATAGCTCATCGTATTATTGGTGGAGATGTCCCCGAGAACTTAAAGAATAAACTTATCTTCTCACTCGATATGGGCTCGTTAATCGCTGGCGCAAAATACAAAGGTGAATTTGAGGAAAGGCTTAAAAGTGTTGTTAAAGAAGTGATTGCTTCTGATGGTGATGTTATCCTGTTTATTGACGAGATTCACACTCTTGTGGGAGCTGGTGCTTCGGAAGGAGCAATGGATGCTGCAAATATCCTGAAACCGGCTCTCAGCCGGGGCGAATTGCATGTAATCGGTGCAACCACACTGAATGAATACCAGAAATATTTTGAAAAAGATAAAGCCCTCGAGCGTCGTTTCCAGGTGGTGATGGTGAATGAACCGGATACGCTGGATGCCATTTCTATCCTTCGTGGATTAAAAGAACAGTTATGAAACTCATCACCAGGTGCGAATTAAAGATGAAGCTATTATTTCGGCGGTTGAACTTTCGCAACGCTACATCACCGACAGGTTTTTGCCCGATAAAGCCATCGACCTGATTGATGAGGCTGCCGCCAAACTCCGGCTTGAGATAAACTCAGTTCCCGAAGAACTGGATGAAAAAGAACGCCGGATTCGTCAGCTGGAAATAGAGCGCGAAGCTATAAAACGCGAAAAGGACGATGTAAAACTTAAACAACTCAACGAAGAAATCGCAAACCTTGATGAAGTACGCAAGGATCTGAAAGCCAAATGGGAAGCTGAACGCAACCTTGTTAATGGAATTCAACTGCAAAAGAAGAATATTGAAGACTATAAGTTCGAAGCTGAGCAGGCTGAGCGCGAAGGCAATTATGGACTGGTAGCTGAACTTCGTTATGGAAAAACGCAGGAAGCTGTTGCAAAACTGGAACAACTAAAGAAAGAGCTTGACCTCTTACAGGTGAATTCAACCCTGGTGAAAGAGGAAATTGGCTCTGAAGAAATAGCCGAAGTAGTAGCACGCTGGACTGGAATTCCGGTATCACGTATGCTTCAGAGTGAGCGCGAAAAACTTTTGCATCTTGAAGATGAACTTCATAAACGTGTGATTGGACAGGACGAAGCCATTCAGGCTATATCGGATGCTATCCGACGAAGCAGGGCAGGACTGCAGGATGCAAAACGGCCGATGGGTTCCTTTATTTTCATTGGAACAACCGGTGTGGGTAAAACTGAATT
Source organism: uncultured Bacteroidales bacterium (assembly GCA_963802185.1). Lineage (GTDB taxonomy): Bacteria > Bacteroidota > Bacteroidia > Bacteroidales > UBA4417 > UBA4417. The sequence continues at coordinate 324,422 of CAWDHU010000022.1, read as the reverse complement.
GGCCAAAGCGTTAGCTGATTATATGTTTAATGATGAGAATGCCATGGTACGTATTGATATGAGCGAATACCAGGAACGCCATTCAGTTTCTCGATTGGTCGGAGCGCCTCCGGGTTATGTAGGCTATGATGAAGGAGGCCAGCTGACCGAAAAAGTTCGTCGCAAACCATACTCAGTAGTCCTGTTCGATGAAATGGAAAAAGCACATCCTGATGTATTTAACATACTTCTTCAGGTTCTTGACGATGGACGACTAACTGATAATAAGGGACGTACAGCTGATTTCAGGAATACCATAATTATCATGACATCTAATATCGGATCCTTGCTGATTCAGGATAAACTAAAATCTATCAACAACTCGAATCGTGAAAAAGTGCTTGATCAAACCAGGGAAGAAGTTCTTGATTTGCTTAAAAAGACCATCAGGCCTGAATTTCTGAACCGGATTGACGAAGTAATAATGTTCACACCGCTTACTGAAAAAGAAATAGCGGAAATAGTTGGTCTGCAATTGAAAAAAATTGAAGAAATGCTTTTCGCCAATAATATCCGCCTCGAAGTTACTGATGATGCTATCCAATTACTGGCAGCCGAAGGATATGATCCTCAATATGGCGCCCGTCCCCTGAAAAGGGTTCTGCAACGCGAAATTCTGAACAAACTTTCAAAAATGATCCTTTCTAATCAGATTAATAAAGATAAAAAAATAGTGATTAGCGAAAAGGATAATCAATTGGAATTCAGTAATAACTAAAAAAACAACCCCGGCAAATTTATTTCCGGGGTTGTTTAATCTAAATTATTTGAATTTAATTTTTTTGGCAGCAAAAGCACTCATTTTTATTAAAAGCCATCCATGACTAAAACGATTGATCTGGGTGCTTCCATATTCACGGTCGCGATACCTGATAATGATTTCAGTTATCTTCAGGTTAAGTTTGGCAGCACCAAATATGAGGTCGAAATCACCAAACGGATCAAAATCACCAAAGTAATGACGGTTTCGTGTAATCTCATCATAATCTTTCTTGTAGAGTACTTTAGTGCCGCAAAGCGTATCTTTAAGTCTTTGTCCAAGTAAATAGGTAAAAAACATTCCAAAGAATTTATTTCCCAACAGGTTAAGGAACCGCATGGCATTTTTGTCCATTGGATAAACCAGCCGGCTGCCATTAATAAATTCTCCTTTATTGTAGCGCAACGCATCATAAAACTTTGGTAACTCTTCAGGAGGCATTGTAAGGTCAGCATCAAGGATCATTAAAATTTCTCCATTGGCAGCGTCAAAAGCTTCACGCACCGCGTTTCCTTTACCTTTGCCGCTCTGCCTGAGAACTTTAATATCCATTCCAGGATAGGCTTCTTTCACCCTAAGCATTTCTTCATAGGTATTGTCGGCTGAATGGCCTTCGATAAATATAAATTCCTGGTGGGTACCGAATGCCGGCGTGCGTTTCACCGCATTTTCGATATTGCCTTTTTCGTTGCGTGCAGGCACAACAATTGAAACGCTGTATTGCTGGTCGTCGCTTAACAAAGGCCTCGCAATGATAAGGTTAACAAGGTCGAGACCTCTGAAAAGGGGTAAATTTGCAAGAAACTTGTTGAAAAACAGGTTCAGAAGGGGAATATATTTCGGAAACATAAGTTTTCGCTCAATCTTAATCACCTGGTATCCCTCAAGTTCCAACAAATTGCAGGTATCACCATTCGAAAACCAGTTTTGTGCCGGTTGTCGAAGTTTTAAACGCAGGAATTCTCCCAATCGTAAAACAGGTTCCCACAGATAGTTATATTGAGAAATTACAATCCTTGTTTGAGGATGACAAAGTTTTTTTAAATTATGAAAAGCTGCCTGTACATCCCATAAACAATTGGTTAAATCCGAAAGTATGATATAATCAAACTTTTCATTTAATTGAAGTTCTTCAACATCATCAACTTTAAAAATCAGTTCAGGATATCGTTTGCCGGCAGTTTCTATGTGTGCTGGCGCAAAATCAATGCCTACACCATAGGAAGGCTTTGTTGAATGAAGTAAATTGCCATCTCCGCAGCCAATTTCAAGTACTCTTTTCCCTTCAGGAATAATTGATGAAATATATTTTTCTATCGATTTGTGATAGAAACGATTCATCCTTTCCCATTTACTCCGCGAAGCAGCAGTTTCAATATAAAAGTTCCTGATATCTTCTTTCTTCATATAAATGGATTCGGATTCAATTAATGCAACAAAACTACAAAATTAATTTTGCATTCCGCCCCGTATTTAGTTTGATTTACCAAAGGCTCCCGGTTTTAAATATTTATACATGATCAACTGGGGATAAGCAAGAAATGATTAAATCAAAGAAGTTTAGAATTTATATATCCCTACAACTTTTAATATTTTACTGATTTGCCTTACAGACATTTTACTTTCGTGAAAAATACGGATATTTGTGTGATTTTATTTCAATTATTCTACCAGACTTTTATTATGGCAAAAAATACAGCGAATCACAAAAATCAAAAGGCTGTTTCCCAACCAATAAAAAAGACGTTACCTCCTGAGGAACATAAAGATTTACTCTGTATAATGGATGGATTCCTCGATCAACGACTTGGTTGGTTGATATGGATTATTTTAGGAATAACTTTCCTAGTTAGTCTGCTTCTTTTTGATTCGAGGGTTAGTTTATCAGGCGACGATTCATTTTATATCATCCGTGCTGCCGATTTTATTCATTCGTTTAAGTACCCGGCTTTCCAGGGGCCTTTGTATCCGATGGTGCTTTCGATTTTCGTGTTAATTTTTGGTATCAGCCTGGTTCCACTAAAGATTCTTTCCCTGCTTTTTATAATGGGATTTATATATTTATTTTTTATCGCGTTTCGTACAAGGATTCCCTCAACCTTACTTGTAATTACTTTACTGGCACTGAGTGTCAACTCTTTCGTAATTTATTATGCAAGTCAAACCTACAATGAGGCATTTTATCTGTTAGTGCAAATGGTGGTAGTTGTGGTCTTTTTTCGCAGCTTTATTGATATTGAGCAGGTGACAACATTTAAGGAAGATATTAAACGACATTTTTTGCTGGCTGGATGTTTGTTGGCACTGGCACTTACAAAAAATGTCGGATATTCAGCTGTATTGGCTGTAGCCGGGTATTTTTTATTGCGTGGACAATGGAAAAATATTTTGTATTCAATTGCAGCGTTTGGAATAGTATTGATTGTATTTCAGGGTGTTAAATACGTTTTATGGAGTGATGGGGGCTTGCAGTTTTCATCACAGGGATCCAGTTTGCTGAATAAAGATTATTATAATCCACAGGCTGGCAAAGAAGACTTTGCAGGGTTCATAACCAGGTTAATTGATAACTCTAACCTGTATCTTTCAAAGCATTTTGTCTCTATGATAGGTTTAAGGAAAGTTGTTCCAATGATGACTGTAAGTTCGTTGGTAACTCTTATAATTTATATCTTATCTATTGGTTCACTGGTTCTTACATTTAAAAAGAACAGATATTTGTTCTTTGCAGGATTACTGACCGGAGCATTTTTGCTGATCTCTTTTTTGATTCTGCAAACCAAATGGGACCAGAACAGGCTTATAATCCCCGCTGTTCCAATGTTGTTATTAATTCTTTTCTCACTTGTATATTACATTTCAACCATCAAACAATATAAAGTACTCCAGGCGGCTGTTCCTGTTTTGGCCTTACTGATATTCTTTCAAAGCCTTGCAGTAGCAGCAACAACTATAAAGGTAAACCAGAAAATCAGTGGACGCTTTGGAGGGATTACACCAGATTGGAAAAATTATCTGAAAGCAAGCGAGTGGGCGGCCAAAAACCTTCCCCCAGATGCTGTTGTTGCTTGCAGAAAGCCATCTATTTCATTCGTTTATGGAAATGGACGAAACTTTTATGGAATCATGCAACTTCCGACATACAGTTCCGATATTTTCATAAATAACTGGATGAAAAATGATTCAGACTATATGATGTTTAACTACGCAGACTTCAATGGCAAACAGCTGAAACCAGAATTCTTTAGCATGTTGAAAGAAAATATGCTGGCGATGCTTTTTGTAGGCGATACAGTTTACTTTGCCGAGAAGGTAAATGATAGTAATAGAAACAACTTCGACAATGAAATCAAGTCGGCGGGATTTAATTATATTTCATCAGTTACTACATTAAAATCGTTAAAAGAAAAAGGTAAGGTTATAAAACTGTATTATCCTGATTCCTTGCTTTACCAGTTGCAAAATGCAGGTGTAACACACATTCTAACCGCAAATCTTCGGCGTAATTCAGCCCAGAAAGATGGTTATATTATTAATACTGTCGAGCGTTATATGGCATTCATTCAGGAAAAATACCCCTTAATTTTTACCAAAGTCTCACAGATTGGCGATGATAATAATGAGCCGGCAACCATCGTTAAAATTGAATATGAAAAATACGGGCGGTCAGTGAAGAAGCCAAATAATAAGTAAGCTGAAACTTCTCTTAGCAATGGACTTAAGCTTTAAGACCCAAATCCCAGGTTTCAAATTCCAGGAACCAAGGCATTCTATTTTATCAATTTTGGGATTTGGGCCTTGAGATTTGGATTTTGACAATTATGACTGTGTAAATCCCCTCCCTTTAAAGGAATATTATCAGATACTTAAATCTATTTGTTTTTACTGAAAAAATCCATATAAAGTGCTTGCAGGTAAGCTTTCCCCTGCATTTCATTAATAGAATCCTTTTTCTTTTTTGGTTCGGAGTAGGTATTTGTAATAGTATTGTATATCAATAAGTTGTCTGGTTTTAGAAAGCCGAACCCACCTGAGAATGTAAAAAAAGAATAAGGAACATATTCATTAGCCAGAATATTTTTGCTGAATTTAAATTCATCTGTATTTATATCAAGCTGTGATAATAAAGTTGCTGCCAGGTCGGTCTGGGAAGCAAGGTTGCTTATCACGGTATCATGCACATTTAAAGCTCCCCCCAGCCAGATCATAGGTATATGATATTTGGATTTTTCCCACATTTCAGAATTGCCTGGTCTTGAGCTACCATGATCTGCAATTATGATAAGAAGTGTATTATCCCACCATTTCCTGGTTTTCGCTACTTTGATGAAATCTCCAAAACACGAATCAGTATAATGTAAAGAATTGAGATATTTTGAGTCATCATCATCGCCTTTAATAACAGTCGGAACCGGAGTTTCGAAAGGCTCGTGGCTGGTAAGAGTGAGTATCGTTTTAAAGAACCAGGTATCATCATCAGGCGAATCTGCCAGGCATTTGTTAAAAACCACATGATCAAATGCACCCCATTTCGATTTGAGGTCAGCAGGTGGAAAATCCTTGTCCGAAACCATTTTATCATAGCCTGCCTGCACAAGGAAGGATTGGTAGTTAGCAAACACCAAAGTGCCACCGTAATAAAATTCGCTTTTATATCCTTCAGTGTTCAGCTTTTTGGGAATAAAAGCCAGTTTCTGAGTCAGTTTCTGATATTTCAAAGGGCTTGAACCTGGCAACGGAGGATAACCGGCTAAAACAGCGGCCATCCCTTTATCAGTTCTGTCGGATGCTGCATACACCTGGTCGAAAAGTATACCTTCTTTTACAAGTTTATTCAATTCTGGCATAATGCCGGGTCGTCCCCCGGTAGCTTCGAGTGCTTTTGCCGTAAAGCTTTCAGTAATGAAAAGGATAATGTTCGGACGATTATTCCTAAGCAGGTTAACAGTGGATCCTTTGCCGGAATGAAGTGGCGCAAGAAGTTTATCAACTTCATTTTCACTGTAAAACACGTACTTACGACTCAGATCATCTGATTCTGATAGCGAAAATCCTACATTCCAGATCGGATTAATAGCAGCGTGATTTGCAAATTCAATTTTCGAGAAATAAGCTGAACTAGTTGAAAGGCTTGCAATTCCTATACCACCCCTCATCACGACAAACAGTAAAAGCGTTAAAGGCAATAATATAAAAATCGCTTTTTTACTTTTATGCAATGAATCCAGTTTTGTACTGAAAATTTTGAAATAAATAAAAAACAATAAACCGGTAATAACCAATACTCCCATGATGCCGGCAATCACCGTAAACATACTTACACTTGCAGTCATGGCTCTAAGGTTAGTCATGTAGAACAGGGGAGTGGCATCAATCCTAAATCCCCAATGCCGGTACATGAAGAGGTCGCCCAAAATAATAATTGAACTTAAGAGTAAAGCAATTGCAGTGTATATATGATAGAAATATTTAACGAATCGGCCTTTAGAAAACGCGGTAAAAGCCAGCAACAAGGCTGGTAAAATTGAAATGTAAGCTGCAATTGAAATATCCAGCTTAAAACCATGAATAAATGTGCTGCCTGCTTCTGACGCTGTTAGCATCAGCGTCTTATCAATGTATGTTATTAGAAAAGCTACTCTTACAATCACGAAAAGCAGGTACCAGTATAGCGGGTATAGAAAAAATACGAAAATTCGTTTCTTCATATCTGTAAATGTAAATCGATTGCAAAATTGATCAAAAAAATCAAGACTCTTCACAGAATTATTGATATTTATGATAACTTGGCTTACTCAAACTTTTATGATTATAGGTTTCAGCAATCGCCATCAGAAAAAATGACTTTACATCGACACAACTTCCGTGAATTGTTGCTTAAAGGGAATTCCCGTTCTTATACCGATTTTGTGGGAGATATAGTTAACAAGCGCCCTGAACTGGTGAGTGAATTATGGGAAATATATTTTAGCTTGGAAGAGCCTGTTTCGCGCAGGGCAGCCTGGATCATTGATACTGCTTCTGAAAATAAACCCGGCTGGGTTGAGCCTTTTCTGCCTGAATTAATCAATAAACTTCCCCTCTTCAATCACGATGGGTTGAAACGCCATGCATTGCGGATTATTTCGCGATCAGATTTTCCGAAAGGTACTGAAGGTGAACTGATGAAGATATCATTTGAATGGTTATTGTCACCATCAGAAAGTGTAGCCGTAAAAATGTATTGCATACAGATCTTGTATCGCCTTTCGGCAAAAGAACCTGATATACTGCAGGAATTATACGATACCATCGAATTTCAAATGGCCGATGGAACACCTGGTTTTCGCGGTATTGGCAGCAAAATGATGCGCAAGATAGATGAAGATATTATGAGGCGGAAGTTGGGGTCTTGTTGATGTTGGATTTCGGATGTAGAATTTGCGGATTGCGGATTTTCAGAAATCCTAATCCCTAAATCTTAATCACTAAATCCTTTAATAAACAACCTACCTCATATCATTCATCTCAACTCCCGGATGATCGGCTTTATTGAACGTAAAAACGTTATCAGCTATAGCCTGGTCGGTAACAAATTTGTCGACAATATATGAAAAAGTACTGCCGTTGCGGTCGTAGATCACGAACTTACTGATTTGTTTTTTAGCCTTATCAATAGTTAGCTGAACTTTTGTAAATGATTTTCCTTTCTTAAGAGGATAAAGTTCAATAATTTGGTTATTGCCCTTTTCCTGAATAAATTTTGATTTATAATCATTGCTGTATCCGCTCAACAGTTTGGTTGGCGTAAATGAATCTTCATCATCACCTGCATTGTTAATCTGAACTTCATTGGCATCCTTGAGGTACGTCCACATGGTTTTACCATCACTAATCACTTCCTGGCCAGCAGCAGTGAGTTTATATTTATCGCCTTTTGACATTAAGGTTCCCTTAAATTTGTCATGGATGTTCTCTTTGGCATTATCCATTGCATATGTAAAATCGATCTTTATCGTTTTATATAACTTTGTTTTAGCTGATACATCATCAAGTATAGCAGTAGCTTTTTTGTCATTCTGTGCAAAGCCGGAAATGGTAACTACTACCAACACGACTATCATTAAAAGTTTTTTCATTTTCAGGATTTATTTATTTTAGAATTCTTCTGGTGTTCTTTTACTGTTAAGGTCTTTCAAAAACTGTTCCAAAGCAAACTCAGTTGCAACTTTGACTTCCCGGGCTTTACTGCCTTCGAATGCACCTACAATGCCAGCTGCTTCCAACTGATCGATAATACGACCGGCGCGGTTGTATCCCAATTTAAGTTTTCGTTGTAAAAGTGAAGTTGATCCTTGTTGTGTTGAAACGATCAGGTAAGCTGCATCTTCAAATAGTTCATCACGTTCGCCGGGATCTAATTCCTGCTGCATTTCTGATTCTTCTTCATTAAATTCAGGCAATGCATAGGCGGTTGGATATCCGCGCTGTGAGCCGATAAATTCGGTAACACGTTCTACTTCATGCAGATCAATAAATGCGCACTGCAAACGGATCATATCACCGCCCTGCGACATTAAAAGGTCGCCACGGCCTATCAGCTGATCGGCGCCACCAGTATCAAGAATGGTGCGTGAGTCAATTTTGGAAATAACCCGAAATGCGATACGTGCAGGGAAATTTGCTTTAATAGTACCTGTTATAATGTTAACACTGGGTCGTTGTGTGGCAATTACAAGGTGAATACCAATTGCACGTGCAAGTTGCGCAAGTCTTGTAATAGGATGTTCAACTTCTTTACCAGCTGTGAGTATTAGGTCAGCAAACTCATCAATTACCACAACAATGTAAGGCATGAATTTATGACCGTTCAGCGGATTTAGTTTGCGGGCAATAAACTTGGTGTTGTATTCCTTTATATTACGCACCTGTGCTTCTTTTAAAAGGTCGTAACGGCTATCCATCTCGATGTTCAGTGAATTCAACGTCCTGACAACTTTGCGGGTATCGGTGATAATAGCTTCCTCTGAATCGGGGAGCTTTGCCAGGTAATGCCGCTCAATTTTCGAAAATAAGGTTAACTCCACTTTTTTAGGGTCAACCATAACAAATTTGAGTTCCGACGGATGTTTTTTATACAACAGCGAAGTGATAATAGCATTCAGACCAACTGATTTTCCCTGACCTGTTGCCCCGGCCATTAGAATATGCGGCATTTTAGTAAGGTCGGCAATAAATTCCTCATTTTGTATGGTCTTGCCAATGGCAAATGGAAGATCGTATTGATTGCTTTTAAATTTTTCTGAAGCAATCAATGCTTTCATACCAACAATTGCAGGATGCTGATTAGGAACTTCAATACCGATAGTACCTTTACCCGGAATAGGCGCGATAATGCGGATGCCGAGTGCTGAAAGACTCAAAGCTATATCATCTTCCAGGTTTTTAATTTTTGCAATACGTACGCCGGGAGCAGGAATTATTTCATAAAGTGTTACCGTTGGGCCAATGGTTGCTTTAATCTTATCTATCACTATACCATAGTTTCCTAACGTAGAAACAATGCGATTCTTATTGGCTTCAAGCTCGTCTTTTGTAACATTGATAGCACCTACACCGTAGTCATCAAGTAAATCGATGCCGGGAAGCATAAAAGTAGCCAGGTCAAGATGTGGATCATAAGCTGTATCCATGGTTTGATGTTCAACATCAGAATTTCCTGTGTTTTCATCAGCATTTCCCAGGACAGGGGTAATTGTGGTAAAATCAGTATCTGAAATCGAAGTAGAAGGTTCAGGTGTTTCGACCGTAAACTCAACCTGTGCATTTGGCTGCGGCTTTATTTTAGGAGTTATTGCAACCGGTTCAAATTGTGTATTCGTAGCCTGTTCATTACCGTTTGCCTGCTGTTGGTTTGCTGGTGGTTTTGGATCTGCTGGCTTTTCAAAATCATTTACTGCGAATTCAACGGTATTGTATTTATCGACCGGAAGATCCTGTGCATTTCGGGCATTATTGGTAAATTCAGCATTCTGTTGGAGGAGTTCTTCTTCTGAGAGGGCTTCTTTCTTCCGATTTTCAATCCAGTGTTTCACCTGTTGAAGCGAGAAATTGAATACGATGACTAAAAATGCAACGAAAATAAATATCAATAAAAGCATTAGTCCAAATTTCCCCATCAGGCCTTCGAGGTAAAGTGAGGATTCATACCCTGAAATGCCTCCAAGTATCGAAAGGATAGAATTTCGGAATAAAAATCCAAGTGTTACCGAAAGCCATGCCATGGTTAGAAGTATGAAACCAAGGCTTGAACCAAGTGAAATTATTTTATGCTTAAGTGTTAGCCTTACGCCAAGTACGAATAACCAAATGGGAACTAAAAGGGTCCCAATCCCAAAGCCTTGTTTTACTAGTAAAATTGAAGCTGCGGCTCCCAGGCGACCACCCAGGTTATTGGCTTCCAGAGTTTTATCAGATAAGATCCTTGAAAAACCTACACCTGATAAAATGTCGTCCGAATCGCCCGCAAACCAGTTGATCAGGAATGAAATTATAGCGATAAAAAGAAACAAAGAAGTCAGCAATGAAAAAATACCTACTACCTGCGACAGCTTTTCCATTCGCGAAGTCTGTGGATTCAGGTTTTCTTCCTTCTTTGCTGCTGATGGCTTGGCTTTTTTCTTCTCTTTTGGCTCAGGGGAAGCATTGGATGGCTCATCCTGAAGCGTATTTTTAGGAAGGGAATTTGAGGTGTATCGGGGCATTATGTCAGATCAGGTATAATCGATAAGTTGTTTTGCAGTGACAATTTGCTTAATGTTTTTTAATTGACACCATCATGCAAAACTATGAAATTTTTAGCAATGAATGTATGGTCATTTTCTTTTAAAAAAAACAGATCTTTTCCTGTTAATGAAAAAGATCTGTTTAAATTATCGGAAACTTTCGCTGTTAGATTAACGGAGGTAACTTTACTTAGTATATTTTCGGTGAAACAACCCAGATTATGGGCGTTATTTTACAACTCTGAATAATTTGTTCCACCTGATTTTCCCATCGAAAAGCGACTTGTTTTTATCGAGCGAAAGCCATACAAACACTGCTTTGCCCACAATATGGTCGACGGGTACAAAACCCCAGAAACGGCTGTCGGCTGAGTTGTGGCGGTTATCACCCATCATCCAGTAGTAATCCATCTTGAAAGTATATGATGTTGTTTCTTTGCCGTTAATAAATATCTTCCCGTCTTTAACGTCAAGTGAATTTAATTCATATGCATTGATGATCCTTGCGTACAACGGGAGGTTGGCCAATGTGAGTTTAACAGTTGTCCCGGCTTTGGGAATATACAGCGGACCGAAATTATCAACATTCCACGCATAAGCTGAATCGAAAGGGAAAATATAGGGTTGCCAGAATCCTTTAGGCTGAATGATTTTTTCAACAGATAGAACATTTGGAAGTTCTTTAAGTTTAGTTGCCGATTCCTGGGTTAAAGTAATTACCTGGTCACCCGTTTCAGTCATTTGTATATCCTCGGTAATATCAAGTTTGTTTATTAATCGCTTGTTAATTGGATTTCCATCCGTTTTTACACGGTACATGAATTGTGAAAGTTCAGGAAAATCAACTGCCTTACCATTAATATGCACAACCTCTTCAATTATTTGTAACGTATCACCAGGTAAGCCAATACAGCGTTTGATATAGTTTTCGCGTTTATCGACCGGCCTTGCAACGATATCACCGAAGTTGAATTTATCGTTCCACACACGTTCACGGCCAAGCTGACGAACCAGCGAATAATAACTTGAATTCTGTTGTTTAAGTGCAACGGTATCCCCATCAGGATAATTGAACACTACGACATCATTGTGTTTTATGGTCGTAAATCCTGGGAAACGGTAATAAGGCCATTCGATCCATTCAACATATGATTTTGTAAATTGAGTCAATGGCATGGTATGATGTACAAACGGGAAAGCCAGCGGTGTATTTGGAAGTTTTGGTCCGTAGCTCATCTTGCTGACAAACAGAAAATCACCTACCAGCAATGATTTTTCCATAGATGAAGTAGGAATGGTATAGGCTTCGATCATAAAAATACGGATAATGGAAGCAGCTACCACCGCAAAAATGATAGCATCCGTCCATTCACGCAGCTGTGATTTTTTTACCCGCACGCGATTTTCAGGTAATACATAATGCTCTTTATCCGAAATACCCAGGTATGGAATGTAGGCGTAAGGGAAAAGTACAGCCAGTGCCTGTTCCCCCAGATTATACTTGCTGTAACTTAAAGCTGTTTGCACAAGCATGAGCAAAATCATAAAGAAGTTAATGAATGGAACCAGCATAAGGATAAGCCACCACCATGGTTTCCCGATTACTTTCAGCCACACGTAATAGTTATAAAATGGTATTAACGCTTTGTATCCGCTAACCCCGGCATCTTCGAATATCCAATAATTCAACATTGGAAAGAGGATGATAATAAGCAATAGAAATGTCATCAGATCCATAATAAGGTATCTTTAGTTAAGGTTTAATGTAATTAGTTTATGTTTGTAAAAGTATAAAATATTATTTTTCAGTAGGTTATGCTATTTGCTGGCAAATTAAACAAGTACTTGTTTGGCGCAAATATCTGTTAAAAGTTACAGGGTATCAGGACTGGTTACGTTAAAATGTGTTAAAATGCTGATTTATAAGAACCCTGTAAATGAGTTTTTATAAGTTAAGCATATCTTTCATTGTAAAAACTCCATGCCGGCCATGTACCCATGCAGCCGCCATTACAGCTCCTATTGCAAATCCACGTCTGTCTTTGGCTTCATGTGTTAAGATAATCTGGTCGAATTCTGAATTCCAGGTTATGGTATGCGTGCCTGGCGCATTTCCTTCACGAATGGATAGAACGTGTATTTCGCCGGGTAAAGGCTCAGAAGCAGTATATTTTGTGTACCTGGAGCTAGCAGATATAATTCCATTTGCCAGCGTGATAGCAGTTCCACTCGGAGCATCAAGTTTTTGGGTATGATGTATTTCGACCATTGAGGGTGAATACATTGGATAAGTTTCGAGCAATGAGGCAAGACGCCGGTTAATATCGAAAAAAACATTCACTCCTATGCTGTAATTCGAAGCATAAAACATGGTATTGTTGTTGCTGACACAAAGATCCGATATTTCCTGAAATTTTTCGTACCATCCTGTGGTTCCAACCACAATCGGAATTCCTGCATCAAAGCATCTGCGAATGTTTTCGATTGCGATGGCAGGCATCGTAAATTCGATAGCAACATCGCATTCTTTCAACAGCTCAGCTTTTTCTATCCAGTCATTCTCATTATCAATTATAAGCCCGATTGAATGTTTATGCTCAATTGCAATTTTTTCAACCTCATGACCCATTTTCCCATATCCAAGAAGAGCAATTTTCATAAATATTGGTTTTGTTATGGCTAAATAAATTTATAGAGGCTTTTTTTTCTCTATTAAAGACTTTTTGCTTTTTGATTAAAATCGCAAGCTTAGGTTAATGCCGCCCGAAATACCATTAGGTGATCTCATACCCAGGGCCGGAATCCATGGATCTACTTTAAGTGTAAGATCATCATTAATGTCGTAATCAAAGAAATGAGCGTCTACGGTAGCATCCACCACAGTTAGAATATACCAAACCCCTGTCAAAATATAGGATACTTCAAGATTATGCCTGTAATAATCACGACCTTCCTTAAGCTGTGATTCAGTATATTTTATAGCATAATCATTTGGTGGAGCAGGATATGGAAACATATTGGGCGGGGTAGGTGGGTGAACTGTTTTCAGAGTAACTGAAGAATAATGATACGCATCCTCAAAATCATGATAGTATTGGTTATTCATGTGGATGAAGTATATCATGGTGCCAAATCCTGCATAAACAATTGGAAGTTTCCAGTATTTATGGTTGTATGCCTGTCCCAAACCAGGCAGTACCAAAGCAAAAATAGTTGCTTTACGAGGTGAATGGGGTTTTAGGGTCTCAGTAGGAACAGTATCTGTAACAACAGTTTTGGCTTCCTGGGCTGTTGCTTTATTTCCTGCAACATTGGCAAAAACAACTAAAAGTGTAAAAACAAAACAAAGCCCGCGAACCTTTTTTTGATAAGATTTCAGCAGACTTTGTTCCTGTAGGTTATAAATATTTCGGGGTGTAATTATCACTGTTATTATTCAATTCCTAGCTTTGAAATAATTGCCTGTAAATCGTCGTCGGAGATAAAAGGGATGACAATACTTCCTTTTCCTTTTGGAGTACGATGAAGTTCGATTTTGCGGTTTAATCGTTCCTGTAAGGAATCTTTCATCACTTCATACTTGAGAGGGAGCGCTATTTTCGCCGGCTTGGTCACAGTCGAAACAATTTTATCGAGGTTGCGTACGAGTTTTTCCACCTCGCGTACCGAAAGTTCATCTGCAATTATTTTGCGCGTGATAATTAGTTGTTTAACCTGATCATCCACATTAATCAAAGTACGGGCATGCCCCATGCTAATTGATCCATCCCGCAATGCTGCCTGAACTTCAGCCGGCAATTTTAATAATCGCATATAATTGGTAACAGTTGATCTGTTTTTGCCAACCCTTTTACTAAGTTCCTCCTGTGTCAGGCTGCATTCTTCAATGAGCCTGTTGTAGCTGATAGCAATTTCAATTGCATTCAGGTTTTCGCGTTGAATATTTTCAATCAACGCCCATTCAAGCATTTGTTCATCGTTAGCCACACGGATGTAACAAGGTACTGTCTCAATTCCAGCGAGTTTTGAAGCCCTGTATCTTCGTTCGCCGGAAATCAGTTGATACTTGTCGTATCCCATTTTCCGGACCGTGAGAGGCTGAATGATACCTTGTTCCTGAATGGATTGCGAAAGTTCTGCAAGAGCAGCTTCGTCAAAATCTTCTCTTGGCTGAAAAGGATTAGTTTCAATTTTAGTGAGAGGAAGATTGGCGATTGCACCAGCTACATAGTTGCCCGAGATGTCTTTCGAAGTAATATCTGTTTCAGGGCTTTCGAGTATTGCGCTTAATCCGCGTCCTAATCCTGTCTTTTTTTGAATTGCCATTATTCCTGAACCTTTATTTCTTTTTGCTCTTGTGTAAGCGTAGTCATTTTATTTTTCTGTAAAACTTCACGTGCCAGGTTCAGGTAGTTAAGTGAACCTGTGCTGCCGGCATCGTGCATAAGCACTGTTTGCCCGAAACTCGGTGCCTCCGCAAGCCGTGTATTCCGTGCAATGATTGTATTAAAGACCATATCCTGAAAATGTGTTTTAACTTCTTCCACTACCTGGTTCGACAAGCGCAGACGGCCGTCGTACATCGTAAGCAGTATCCCTTCAAAATCGAGTTTTGGATTCAGGCGGGACTGAACTATCTTGATGGTATTCAATAATTTACCCAAACCTTCGAGTGCAAAATATTCGCATTGAACAGGTATGATCACTGAATCGGATGCTACAAGAGAATTAATAGTAACTAATCCAAGGGAAGGAGAACAATCGATAAGAATAAAATCATAGTCGTCTCGCAGTTGCTCAACAACCTTACGCATCATGATTTCACGATCTGCAAGATTAATCATCTCTATTTCAGCCCCAACCAGGTCGATATGGGCGGGCAATAAAAACAGGTTTGGCGTTTCCGTACTCAGAATGATATTTTTTGCTTCAACTTCTTCGATAATACATTCGTAGATGCTGGTTTTAATGGTTTTAGGATCGTACCCGACGCCTGATGTTGCATTTGCCTGAGGATCAGCATCAATGATCAGGGTTTTGAATTCCAATACGGCCAATGCTGCACCTAAATTAATGGCTGTAGTGGTTTTGCCGACTCCGCCTTTTTGGTTAGCAATGGAGATTATTTTGCCCATTCGTGAAGTTGTTATTTAGATATTATTGTGTTAAAATACAGTAGGTTGTGAGAAATATCCTGAATTTCACAAAGTAAAATTAAAGGATGTAATAGCTGGCAAAGGTACGAAAAAGCGGTTGCCAGATTGAACCTGTGTTAATAAGTTTTTGAGGTTGATTTTAATTAAAAAACCTGATATTCATCAGGTCTTTTATAGTGTAAATTCAGAAAGACATACAACTGAAGTTTACTCAGTAGTTTCTTTGTTAGTACTATCCGGTTCAATATCAGTTAAGAGCCTCTTGACTTCCTTGTAAATTCTTTCGGGGGGTTCTTTCCCTGTTTCGATAAAAGAGTATGCATCCTGCAGGCCATGCATGAACTTTTCGAAATCTTCCTGGTATAAAAATATTTTGTGCTTGTCGTACACGAATTTTGCAAGTGCATTATCAAACCGCTTTTTGCTTTCGGTGATAGTAATGTATAATTCCTTGTCGCGAGTACTTTTAACATCAAAAAAATAGGTGCGTTTCCCTGCTTTCACCGCTCTCGAGAATACATCTTCCCTGGTATCCGTATAATCAAAGTCTTCCATCATTTATAACATTACTTGTTAAATAATTACTCCTTCATCTAACGCAAATGTAGAAATAATATTTTAATCGACAAAAATCATATTGTTTTACAGGAATTATTTATGAACAGTAGGAATAGGAACAAAGGAACAGGCATTGCAACAAATTGTTAAATATACTTTTTGACCTGTCATCAAATTAGAGTTGTCACTCAAAAAGCTTTACTGGTCTTTAGTTGTTTATAAAAATGTATTAAGCAATGGGGTTTTTAAACTAATACAGGCAACAGACTGAACCAATCAGAAGCAGGTTATCACGGATTTTTTATTCTTTATTAAAAATTGTCCTAATACTGATGTTTTTAAATTTCCAGACAATGGTTTCAGCAAATTTCTTACCTTTGCGACCTTAATCATTAATGGTTCATTTACATTTTATGCTAAGCAGAAGGTTTCTTCGGATAAAAGTAATGCAGGCGATTTACGCCTTTCAACAGGAGGGTCCTGAAAGTATAAATGCAGGCGAAAAACAACTGATAGTCAGTCTCGATAAACTCTACGAACTTTATATCTATCAACTTTCACTTATCATTGAATTATCAGATTTTGCCCGTACGCGAATTGAGGAAAACCGACTGAAGCAGCTTCCAACACCAGAAGATCTAAATCCAAACTTACGTTTTGTTCAAAACCGGTTCATCCATCAAGTGGTGAATAATCGGGAATATCTCAAGCGCTATGCCTCCTACAAAATCAATTGGATAGATGAGGAAGAAATGATTAGGAAGTTTTACAACCTGATGCGGGAAGATGAGGCCTACATATCCTACATGAACAAACCCGAAGTAACCTATAATGATGAAAAACATGTAGTTGAGATGGTAATCTTACGTCTTTTCTCCGAATCAGATCACCTTAGGAGTTACTTTGATGAACGAAATATTTACTGGACTGAAGATTTTGATACTGCCGTTATGATGGTTGATAAAACCATTAAAGGTTTCAAAGAATCAGCAGATGAGTACACCAGTTTGCCTACCTTGCTCAAAGATGAAAATAATATTGAAGGAAGCGAAGATATGCAGTTTGTCAAACACCTTTATCGTAAAACACTGATAAACAGCAACGAATTAAATACTGTGATCAGCGAACGCGCATCAAACTGGGATCTTGATCGTATTGCAGTAATGGACACTATTTTAATAAAAATGGCTATTACCGAATTGGTTGAATTCCCTTCTATCCCTGTAAAAGTAACTCTGAATGAATACATTGAACTTTCGAAAGAGTATAGCTCGCCCAAAAGCAAGATATTTATCAATGGAGTGCTTGATAAACTGATAGTTGAATATAAAGAGAAAGGGATTATAAAAAAATCGGGTAGGGGATTGATGGAGTAGTGAAAAGTGAATAGTGAAAAGTGAATAGTGAATAGTAGTATAGTCGCAATTAACCATTTTTCTATTTTTACACAGATAGGACCTGAAGGGAACTTTTTTCCATTAACTATTAACCATTAACCATTAACCAATTCCTTATATCCCACAATGCAGTCCAGCTTTTTCATCCGCGAATATATTGACAGCGATTACCCTGAAATGACACTATTGTGGGAAAGTCTGGGCCTTGGAGGAGCACATCGCGGTGATGATGATCTGGTTATTCGCAGAACTATCCAAATGGGAGGACAACTCCTGCTAATGATTGAAAAAGACTCAGGTAAAATTGTTGGTACATCGTGGCTTACAGTTGATGGACGACGTTGCTTTCTACATCATTTTGGAATTCATACTGATTTCCAGGGTAAAGGTCTTTCGAAAATTCTGCTTGAAGCATCATTAAGGCTGGCTAAAACTTTTGGAATGCAGATAAAACTTGAAGTTCACAAAGACAATCAGAAAGCCCTTGGCCTTTATTTAAAATCAGGATTTACATATTTAGGCGACTACCGGGTATACATAATCCGTGATATTTCAAAGATATTGCAGGCATAAAGCAACGAATTGTTACTTTTGTACTTTCGATTAAGAAATTTTTTAATGAAAAAGAACCTTTTATCCGTATTAATCTCTGTATTTGTTTCTGTGATGTTATTATCCTGTAATTCACAAAATAATGGAGTTAATATACTTAACGATAGCATTGCTGGCGCAACTTTCACTGATAAAAACGCAGTCGCTGCGATAAGTTTTACAGAGGATTTCCACGATTTTGGCAAACTGTCGTCAGGTGAAATAGTTTCTTATGCTTTTAAATTTAAAAATACAGGGAAATCGGTTCTTGTAATTTCGAATGTAGCAACCTCTTGTGGATGTACTGTTACATCTTTTCCAAAACAACCTGTTAAACCTGGTGAAGTGTCGACTATTGATGTTAAATTTGATACAAAAGGGAAACGTGGCCTTCAAACAAAATCGATCACAGTAATAGCTAATACCGATCCAGCAACTACAACTCTTCGTATTCAGGCTTCAGTAGCAGAACCAGAAGATATTTAAAAATAGTTTTTCAAATAATTAATAATCAATAACTTAAAAATCAAAATCGGATGAATTTACTTAACATCTTACTTATGGCACCTCCAGCAGGAGGCAGTGCCGGTGGTGGCGGAATGGCCAGCTCACTAATTTTTCTTGTGCTGATATTTGTTGTATTCTATTTCTTCTTTATCCGCCCCCAGGTTAAGAGGCAGAAAGATCAGAAGAAATTCAGGGAAGGCCTTTCAAAAGGACAGAAAATTGTCACCATTGGTGGTATACATGGTAGAATAGTAGAAATGCAGGAAACCACCTGCACCATCGAAGTAGAAGGTGGCGTAAAACTTAGGCTCGAAAAATCAGCTGTAGCAGCTGATGCGCAAGATCAGCTTACCGGCGAAACTGCTAAGTAATTGTTGCAGATTAATCTTATTAATTGAATGACAAGGCGAGGGGCGACAGGGAGAAGGGAGACTTTTTAGTCTGGCTTCAATCCTCAAATTTAAAGAAATTATGGCCGTTGATAGCCAAGTTGAACCTATTATGAAGCCTGCCGAAACAGGCCGGAAAGAACACCGATCTCATCCAAGATTGATTGTCTTTCTGGTCTGTCTGGTTATAAGTGTGCTCATGTGGCTTTTTATTGAATTGATGAAAGATTATACGGATGAAATAAAGTATAATGTCACTTTTGTCAATGTTCCCAGAGGCCTTATGCTTACTGATAGTGGTGATAGTGTAATCAGTATAGGGATGAATGCCCAGGGGTTCGAACTGCTTGCCGCTAAATATGCACAGAAAAAGAATGAACTTACAATTGATCTCTCTTCATTGAAGATACGTGCAAATGGAGAAGGATTTAGTGCATATTTGCCATCAGCCAGGATTATTGATCAGTTGGGTACTCAAATCCGTTTTAAAAAAGAAATTTCATATATAAAACCGGATACACTGTTCTTTGGATTTTCAAAGATAATCTCGAAACAAGTACCGGTTAAACTGGATCTGAAATATACTCTGAACGGGCAATATGATGTTACAGACAGCATTACTTTTAAGCCTCAGTTTGTAACCGTTTCGAGTATTAAAAATATTATCGACACTTTATCGTTTGTTGTGACTCAGAAAACTATTCTATCACAACTTGATAGCAGTGTTAATATAAAATTAGCTTTGAAAAAGGGGATTCATGCCAACCTGATGCGATTTTCAAGCGATTCAGTTACCGTTAAATTAAGCATTGAAAAAGTAACAGAATCAGCCTATACTATTCCCGTTTCAATAGTTGGCGAAAATCAAAATCTGAAGATTTTTCCGGATAAAGTGGAATTAATCTGCAGGATACCCTTATCAGAATATTCTCATATTGAGGCTTCTGATTTTCTTGCACAGGTTGAATATCTGCCTTCATCTGCAAGTGAAAAGAAACTCCACGTTAAACTTGTGAAAACCCCGGGAAAAGTCACAGTTTTAAAAGTCAATCCTGCCGAGGTTGAATATATTATTATTTCAAAATGAAGCGTATCGGGCTAACCGGCAATATAGGTACTGGCAAATCTACTGTAGCCAGGATATTCGAAATACTCGGTATCCCTGTTTATCATGCTGATAAACAGGCCCGGTTATTCTTAGAGTCTGATGAAGTTACAGGTCAGATAGGTTTGTTATTTGGAGAGCAAGTTATCGGTTCGAACCGCCAGGTTGATCGTAAAGCATTGGCAGATATTGTTTTTAATAATAAAGATAAACTTGCCTTGCTTAACAACCTCATTCATCCGCTGGTTGAAAATGATTTTAAGCAATGGTGTAACAATCATGCGGATCAAAAATACATTTTACACGAGGCTGCAATTTTATTCGAAAGCGGGTTTGATCGATTATTCGATGCCAATATCCTGGTTACAGCTCCTGAAGAACTTTGTATAGCGCGTGTGATGTCTCGCGATGGAATTACTAAGGAAATGGTAAGTGAGCGCATCCGTAATCAATGGCCGCAGGAAAAGAAATTGGAAATGGCTGATTTTGAAATAATAAATGATGAAATAACAATGGTTATTCCACAGGTTTTAGCCATTCACCAGGAATTAAAGAAATAAGCTCCAAATTCCAAAATTAAAATCCCAAAGAAAAGGAAATTTCGGATTTTGATTATATATGTATTAAAATCTTGAAATTATATTCTTGAAATACGAGTTCTGGAATTTGAAACTTGAAATTTGAGCCTTGGAATTTAATAATCAAATTTCTACTGAACTATACTGAAATTAAACATCGGAGTATTGAGTTTGCCCATCAGTCTCACCCAAATCGGAAGTAACTGTTCTGTTCCACGCGCTGCAGAAATATCTCCAAGATCTATAATTCTCACCCAGCCGAATGATTGCAACAAACTTTCGACTTCAGTTTTTGCTTCGGCATCATTTCCACAAATAAACACATTGCCGGGATCTTTCAACAAACCAGGGTTAACCATTAACAGGCAACTCATTGTGTTTAATGCTTTAACTACTTTAACATCAGTAAACTGGCGTTGAATTACTTCACCAAGCGAATCAGTATTGCAAACAGTCAGCGAAGGGGGCATGCCTTTTGAGAAATCGAGTGGATTAGCCACATCAACCAGGATTTTTCCCTGCAGGTTTTCGCGTCCCGCTAATTGCAGCGCTTCCAGCGAAACATTCCCGGATGTGCAGTTGAATATAATTTCACCAAAAGCAGCTGCATCGGCAAATGTTCCGTATGATGCATTGTTACCGTTGAGTGCAGCCCAGGCAGTAGCTTTTTCATTATTTGCTGTCCGCGATCCCATCCTGACTTTATATCCAAGCGAAACTAATTTGGTTCCGAGTGAATCTCCAACCATACCAGTTCCAAGTATTGCTATGTTTTTCATTGTTTTTTAGATTTATATAATATCTAACAACTATATGCCATAAAAGTTTGCCTGCTGATTACCAGCTTTGACTATCCTGAAACAGTCAAATCAGAAATTTCCAATATACTCAGGATTATATTGCAGGAAATCCTATTTTTGCACACATAACGAATTAAAAATACTCTTATGTCAGACATGCTTCTGGGAGTTGGTTCCCGTGTAAAACACCCACAATTTGGAAAAGGTGTGATTGTTCAGATACGTTCGGATGCTTACGAAATTGGCTTTATTGAGCATGGTGTCCGCCAGATAATGCGCGATTATGAAGGATTGGAAATTATAGAAGCTTTGGAGACACCTTCGGACCTGGCAACCTACGAAAAGATTGAAAAAAGCCTGGTTCGGGTTCTGCGTCGTTTTAGTGATGTGCAGGAAACTGTTTCACTTGGACAAAAATGGACTGGAGGAAAAATGGTTCTATACCCGGGTGATAAATTGTTAAAAGAAAAGGAAGTTCCGATTGAAACATTTTTTCATAAAATTGTAATGATCCGCGACCGCGTCAGGGTAATGGAACAACGTATAAATGGAAGTAACCTGACTGATGAAGAAAAGGTTGATTTAGAACAATATATTACCAGGATTTATGGTAGTTTGACCACATTCAATGTGCTGTTTAAAAATAAGGAAGATCAGTTTACGGGAGAAAGAGGGGGGAAGGAGTAAGGAGTAAGGAGAAAGGAGTGAAGAGTGAAAAGTGAATAGTAAATAGTAAATAGTAAATGGTTAGGAGCGATAGATAACAAAATAGCAGCTGGTAACTTGTAGTTACAGCTGCTATTTTTTAAAAGGGATTAGTTACAAAGTCGCTCTAAGTGTTACAAAAATATTCCTTCCCGGGGCGCTGATGCCACTTGCAAAATTCCGGTAATGTTTATCCAGAATATTTTCAATACCTGCCTGCAGGCTGATATTCCTGTTGAACTGGTAACCTGCACGCAAATTGAGTGTAAACCAGGCAGGCATACCATCAGGAGTTGCATATGCTTCGTTGTCTTCACCGCTGGGGCTGTAGTCTTCAATATGCTTCCATGCATTGTAACGGGTGTAGAATTCACCGGTAAATTTGCTGAGATCAAGTTTAAGTGAGGTGAGACCAAAAACAGGTGGTATATGATCGAGAGGTACATCCTCTGTTTCTACGTGACCGTAAGTATAAGTCAGCGTGCTACGGAGCGAAATCGATTTAGTGATCTGTGCAAGCATATTCCCTTCGAATCCATAAATAGTTGCCTTATAGGTATTTTGCATCGCCTGCACAGCACAAAGAGTTTCATCAAATACTATTGAATCCTGGCCATTATAAATGAAAGGTTGTGTTACAAAAGCATTCGAGAGTAAGGTATAATATCCTGTAACTTCCAACTGCAGAAAATCTCCGAATGTTTTACCCAGGGTTAGTTCAACGTTGTAGGCATTTTCAGGCTTTAAATCAGGATTTGGAACAATAATGAGTTGGTCGCTGCTGTTAGAATCGTTAAGTTTTGACAAATCATCAATATTTGGAGCCCTGAATCCTGTCGACAGATTTGTTGTAATCCTCCATCCGTTTCCCGGCATAAATACAAGACCAAGGCTACCGTTCACAGCAGTATTGTCCTGTGTCATAGTGGCATCAAACGGAAATTTTATCAGGTCCATCATTTCCTGGGTATACTTTGCATAAAGTGAAACATAATTGAACCGGAGACCCTGTGAGAAAATCAGTTTTGGATTTATTTCCCAATTGTTGGAAGCATAAGCAGCAATGTTTTTCATATTGTCGCCCCCATCGGGATATCGAGTGGCAGCATCATAGGTAATTTCGCCGGTGTTGATGTTCTTGTTATACGCTTTTGAATCAACCAGGTTAAGGATTCCTTCCAGTCCGTAACGCAACTCGCTTTTGTTAAAGATCTTCTTCATGAAATCAGCATTCAGCGAAAACACCTGCACTGTTTCTTCCTGGTGTTTTGTTTTTGATTTGCCAAAACCACGGCTTACTCTGTCTTCACTAATGTATTGATAAGCAGCTGTTAAGCTTGCATTATCATAAAGCTTAGTTGCTTTCGACCATTCATTTTTTAAGGATATCAAGCCACGTGTTTGAGGTCCGTAATACCATTCTGCATATTTAAGTGTTGAGCCCGACATTTCGTTCAAGCGATCGTAACGCGGAATATCGCTCGAATTTGAATATTGCATATTCAATGTAAGTGCATAATTTTCAGTTGGTTTATACAATACTTTGCCGAAGAGGTCGTATTGCGAATAGCCTGAACCTTTTTGGACTAAAGGATTGCTATTTTCGGTCATAACATCCTGCCCATTAATGCGTTCTGCATAAACCAGGCGTTTCCCCCAGTCGCCATATTTACTGTCGCGTTTACTGCCTTCGCGTAAATCGCCGATATTTTTAGTGCTTCCGCCAATGAATGCAGCTATTTTCTTTCCGCCGACATTTATACTATAACTTTGCGAAAATGCATTAGCAGCTGATGAATATCTCAGCATGGCATTTCCTGATGTATATACTTTCCCGTTAGTAGATAATACAGGATTACGTGTATAAAAATGCATAACTCCACCCATGGCATCGCTGCCATAAATCACTGAACCGGGACCATGAACAATTTCAACGCGGCTAAGTATATTCGGATCAATTGTTATTACATTCTGTATGTGACCGGCACGGTAAATGGCGTTATTCATCCGGACGCCGTCAATAACCATCAATACACGGTTGGTTTCCATTCCTCTCAACACAGCACTGCCGCCACCCAGCTGACTTTGTTGAATAAATACCGTTCCGTTTTGCTGTAACAGCTCAGCAGTAGTCTGAGGATTATCAAATTGTATTTGCCTGGCAGGAATAATATCAATCCTTACCGGCAGGTCGCGGTATTTCTCTTCAGTTTTGTTTGCCGAAAGCACAACTTCCTGTAAATTGATAACCGCTATTGTAAGTTCAATATCAGTTATTTGGGATTGAAAGTTTGATTTTTCAAAAACGACTGGTACAAAAGAAACATGAGAGAATGTTAGCTTGTCATTTTGCCTGAATTTTGAAAGATCGGCAATGCCCTTATTATCAGTTGTTATTGAAACAGATGTATCAGCGTTAAAAATCAGGCAATTGATTATGGGTTGCAGGTCGGATTTGCTTATAACGCGAACCTGCTGAGCAATGGATACCCCGGCATAGAGCACCATTAAAAAAATAATTAGTTTTTTCATTTGGTAAAAGGAAGTGTTAGTATAAAATGATACTTAGCATCTGCACACACCAATATGTTACAGAAGAATTCAACTTTCCCGGCTGATTACGGATAAATCAGGGATTTAGGAAAATATTAAAAAAGAATCAGCAAATATTTTTTGGAGGAGGAGGCGAAATTTGAATAGATGGAACTGAATAATTGGTTTCAGGATAATTTGAATATAACAACATCGTATATTCTGAAATCAAAGACGGTTCTTCAGAAAATATACCTGTTTTAATAATTAAATTAATGATATTCCTGGCAGTTCCCTGAAGAGGCATTTGCTGAGCTTTTGAATTGAAGAGCCGTGTTTTTGAAATCAGGGATTCTTCTTCATGATCGTAAACACAGAAATACTTTATTTGCAGTCCATCATCAATTCTTCGGACAACATCATATAACTTCCCATCCACAAGTATTTCCCTTTTGTCTACAATTTTCAATCTTGAATCTGTAGCATTTTTAGTAAAAACGAATATTGAAAGTTGTTGTTCCGGAATCGCTGACAACTGTGCCCACTTTTGTTGGCGAACGGCCATACGCATTACTGAAAGTACAAGGAAATATCCTAATGAATTATAAATCAATAATCCACACAATAAAAGGGAAGAGATTTTCAGAGTAGCTTTCTGCATCGAGACAAAAGTAATCAGTTTTTATTGAACGAATGGTACCAGAAGTTGTTTAAATAGAAAGTTCATCGTAATTTCGTTGTTGCAAAACATTAAACTATTTAAATACAATCAATATGTTATTTGACATTGACCTGGTAAGGAAAGTTTATTCACAGCTTCCTTCCAAAATTGGTAAAGCACGTAAACTGGTTAACCGACCTCTTACATTAAGCGAAAAAATTCTTTTCAGCCACCTCTGGGACGAATTGCCAGCAAAACCTTACGGCAGGGGAGAAGACTATGTGAATTTTGGTCCGGATCGAGTGGCTATGCAGGATGCAACCGCTCAAATGGCTCTTTTGCAGTTTATGACAGCCGGCCGCAATCGGACAGCTGTTCCAAGTACAGTTCATTGCGATCATCTCATACAGGCTTCAGTTGGCGCTAGTGCCGATCTGGGAGTTGCGCTTTCGCAGAATAAGGAAGTTTACGATTTCCTCGAATCGGTGTCGGCAAAGTATGGTATCGGTTTCTGGAAACCAGGAGCAGGAATTATCCACCAGGTTATTCTTGAGAATTATGCTTTTCCTGGTGGAATGATGATTGGTACTGATTCGCACACTGTTAATGCAGGCGGACTTGGAATGATTGCCATCGGAGTGGGTGGTGCCGATGCCATGGATGTAATGGCCGGAATGGCATGGGAACTGAAAATGCCTAAGCTTATCGGTGTTAAACTAACCGGAAAATTGAATGGCTGGACTTCGGCCAAAGACATTATTTTAAAAGTTGCCGGAATCCTTACCGTTAAAGGTGGTACCGGTTGTATTGTTGAATATTTTGGCGATGGAGCCGATTCTCTTTCTGCAACCGGAAAAGGAACCATTTGTAATATGGGTGCTGAAATCGGGGCAACCACATCAATTTTTGGTTATGATGCCAAAATGAGTGATTATCTGAAAGCTACCGGACGTGAAGAAATTGCCAAACTTGCTAATGGCATAATTGCTGATCTTCGTGCCGATGCAGAAGTTTATAGTTCTCCTTCAACGTATTTCGACCAGGTTATTGAAATTGATCTTGAATACACTTGAACCTTATGTGAACGGACCTTTTACACCTGATGCAGCTTATCCTTTATCAGAATTTGCAAAGGTGGTGAAAGAAAAAGGTTATCCTCAGAAATTAGAAGTTGGATTGATAGGTTCGTGTACCAATTCGTCGTACGAAGATATAACCCGAGCCGCCTCTGTTGCACGGCAAGCTACAACTAAGAACCTGAAAGTTCAGGCTGAATTTGTAATTACACCGGGCTCAGAATTAATTCGTTTTACAACAGAGCGTGATGGCCTGCTTGCTGATTTTGAAAAGATTGGAGGCGTTGTAATGGCTAATGCCTGCGGACCTTGCATCGGACAGTGGAAAAGGCATACGGATGATCCTGAACGCCGGAATTCGATTATTACATCCTTTAACCGGAATTTTGCAAAACGTAATGATGGAAATCCAAATACTCACGGTTTTGTGGCTTCGCCTGAAATTGTAACCGCTTTCGCTATCTCCGGCGATCTTTGTTTTAATCCATTGACGGATTATTTGGTAAATGAAGCCGGTGAAAAAGTAAAACTTGATGAACCCAAAGGAATTGAATTACCAGTTGCAGGTTTTGATGTAAAAGATCCCGGTTTTCTGGCACCACCTGCCGATGGTTCAGCCATCAATATTGTGGTGAAACCGGATTCTGAAAGACTTCAGTTACTTGAGCCGTTTGGGGCTTGGCATGGATCTGATCTACTGGGACTTCCATTACTGATCAAAGCCAAAGGCAAATGTACCACCGATCATATTTCGATGGCAGGACCCTGGTTACGTTTCCGTGGTCACCTTGACAATATTTCCAATAACATGTTGATAGGAGCATTGAATTTCTTTAATGAGAAGACCAACCTGATTAAAAACCAGTTAGATAGTAAGTATGGCACTGTTCCTGCCACAGCTAGGGCCTACAAAGCTGTCGGTTTAGGTTCGATAGTTGTCGGCGACGAAAACTACGGAGAAGGTTCCTCTCGTGAGCATGCTGCTATGGAACCTCGTCATTTAGGCGTTCGGGCGATATTGGTAAAATCATTTGCCCGTATCCACGAAACCAACCTGAAGAAACAAGGAATGCTGGCGCTTACTTTTGCCAACAAAGCTGATTATGATCTGATACAGGAAGATGACCGTATTGATATTACCGGTCTTAAATCATTTGCTCCCGGTAAACCATTAACGATTGTATTACATCATTCGGATGGTTCAACAGATCAGTTCCCTGTAAATCATACCTATAACCAGATGCAGATTGACTGGTTTAAAGCCGGTGGAGCGCTTAATTTGCTGAGGATGAGTTTGTAACTAACTGAATATTATATTAAGAGCCACTTTCCTGTTCAATGAAAGTGGCTCTTTTATATTTATCTATTTACCTTATATTGCCTTTATTGGTTTAACTCTCCTCCTTAAAAAACAACTGGTAATAGTTCATACCTGACTCTTGGTCAAATCCTTTAACAATTTGTTGCTTGTCACCATGAACGTAAATATGGAAGTTCTTATCCAGCTTAATAATACTCCTGAAGAATTTGGATTGCTTTTTAACGGCAGCCGAGGAAATATCAAAATTATCAGTGAGTTGAACTCCATGCTCAACTTCAAATTCGGTTTTATAGGATTTGAAACTGCTGATCATTTCCGGTGCCTGCATCACTTCATTGGCAAAGTCATCCATGCCGAAAGTATCATTCTCTTTAAAGAATTTCACCGATTTATTAAGCATTTCAGCCTGGTCTGCTTTGGAGACTTCAAATTGCTCGGGGAATTTTTCGACTACAAAGCTTTTGCACATGCTTAGTACATTTTTTGTCTTGTAATACTCGTCGTTGCGGGCAAGCACATGCAAAAAATGATCAATCCAGTATTGCGCTTCACCGCCTTTGTTCAGGTTATCGACAACGGAAACCTTGTAGCCTTTTTCGCGCTCGGTATTAAAAATCAGGCAGCCCTTATCAAGCTTATGAATATTAATGCCGGCTTCGCTTTCAATTGAATATCCATCGTTTTTCGGATAAACCTTCAGGAAAGTTTCCTTTGTTTCCGATTTAAACAAACCGACGGCATCCATCGTTTCGCCATCGACAATGCAATCGCGGAAATACACAACATATAATTCGCCACCTCTGACTTTCGGATGAACGGAGTGCTCGTAAAGGTGTTTTGCCAGGTTTTCGGATTGGTTAAAAAGTGCTTCGGGGTTGTCGAAAATATCCGAAACATAGGAATAAACTTCATTCAGTTTTAAATCTGATTCGTGATAAAGGTTGTAATATTCATTCGATTTAAAAGGTGAAAAAAAATAGGTCAGCAAGAGTTCGTTGATACTTTCATCGGTCCGTAATTCGGATTTTGAAAATCGTATTCCTTCATCATTCAGTTTGTTGCCAACATTGTGTACAACAATTGATTGGATTTCAATTTGTTCGGTGATTATCATAGTGTAGTAGGGGAATTAGTGAATTTAAGCGAATTATTTTATGAGAGTGGCTGGAAGACGGAAGTCGGAAGATGGAAGAACTTCTGACTCCCGACTCCCGACTCCCGACTCCCGACTTCCGACTTCGGTCTTCCGACTTTATTACCTCAATCCCATTGCCACAATAATCTCCTCAATGCGGCCATCCAGTTTTGCTTCCACTTTTTTGAAATCAGTAACAATCTTAAGCTCAGCTCTTACACTGAAATAAAATTTTATTTTTGGTTCGGTTCCTGAAGGACGCATGGAAATCTTACTGCCATCTTCGAGGAAGAATTGCAAAACATCGCTCTTCGAGAGATCAATAGTTGTAATTTTTCCAGTTGTAATATCAGTTGCCTGGCTGACTTTAAAATCGTTCATGAGCTTAACCTTCGAACCTGCAATTTCCTTTGGAGGGTTAGCCCGGAAGCCTTCCATCATTGCTTTAATCTCGGCTTGACCGCTCATTCCTTTTTTAACCACATTAACCAGGTTTTCTTTGTATAAACCATATTCAAGATAAATGTCGAGGAGCAATTCGTAAAGGCTTTTTCCTTTGCTGGCAGCCCAGGCGGCACATTCAGCGAAAATACTGCATGCTGTTACAGCATCTTTATCACGCACAAAATCACCAATCATAAAACCATAGCTTTCTTCCCCGCCTCCGATAAAGGTTTTTTTGCCTTCGAGATTTCGGATTACTTCGGCAATCCATTTAAAACCGGTGAGAACATCAAAATATTCAACACCGGCATTCCTGGCGATATCACCTATGAGTTCAGAAGTCACAATGGTTTTTACAATGTATTCGTTGCCGGTTAATTTTCCTTTAGCCTCCCACTGCTTAATGAGGTAATAAGTAAGCAATGCAGCAGTCTGGTTACCGTTTATCAAAATATAGTTGCCATCAGTATCTTTCACTCCGACACCAATACGGTCAGCATCAGGGTCGGTGGCTAAAACAAGGTCAGCATTTATATCAGCAGCCAAATCCATTGCCATTTTCATGGCTGCTTTTTCTTCCGGATTTGGTGAGACTACCGTAGGGAAATTGCCGTCAGTAACAGCTTGTTCCTTAACTATATGTATATTTTCAAAGCCATAATTCTTCAGTCCTTGAGGTACGAGTGTTATACCTGTTCCATGTAAAGGTGTATACACAATTTTCATGTCTTTTTGCGGAACAATTACCTCAGGAGCCAGTGAATAGCTTTTTGAAATTTTGAGGAATTCTTGGTCAATGCTTTCATCCAGCATGTTAATTTTCATCGGATCACCAACAAAATTTACATGTCCGATTGATGAAATTTTCTGTACCTCAGCAATTACATTTTTATCATGAGGCGGAACCAGTTGTGCACCATCATTCCAATACACTTTATATCCATTGTATTCCTTTGGGTTGTGCGATGCTGTTACCATTATTCCGCTGTGGCAATGCAGGTATCGAACTGCAAACGAGAGTTCCGGCGTAGGACGGAGCTCCTTGAAAAGGTAAACAACAATACCGTTAGCCGATAAAACATCAGCAACAATATTTGAAAAATAGCTGCTGTTATTGCGGCAATCGTAAGCAATAGCAAGCCGGATTTCATTATCCTTTGCAAATACTTTTTTGAGGTAATTAGCCAGACCCTGGGTGGCCATTCCCACCGTATATTTATTCATTCGGTTCGTGCCATCGCCCATAATACCACGCAGACCGCCGGTTCCAAATTCAAGATCACAATAAAAACTCTCGGCCAGTTCAGAAGGATCATTCTCAATCATTTTGTTGATTCGGGCCTTGGTATCGTTATCAATATTTTTATCGTCGAGCCAGGCTTGTGCTCTTTTTAAAATTGCCGGGTCAATAGTTGTATTTGCCATGATATGAATGTTTTATATTTTTGATTGTAGATTAGTGTATTATTCATACAAACCTAAGAAAATTATCCGGATGCCTAACAGGTAGATTGTGAAAATATCATAACATTACTCTTCGCAGATGGTCAAATATTAAGGAGCCATCTGCAAGGGTGAGTTTATGATAACTTCTTTCTTTAATTATAGTCTGTTTATTTTTCCGGTTTTCAGCAGTGCATTAAATTTAACTCCTATCCGTATCCACCTGCCCGGCTGCGGGACGTTGCCATAATCGACATATACGTTATTCAGCAAGTTGGTAGCTTCGGCAAAAAACATCCAGTTTTTATGCGAATAGTTAAGCTGGAGGTCCATTTGAACAAATGGAGTGTATGGAGTTTCATTTGTCTCGGGAACTGTGTTCACATACTTAATATAACCGCCTTCGCGATCCTGGTAACTAAATGCCCAGGAGGCTGAGAATTTGCGCCAGATTTGATGGCAAATCAGTAAATCTGCTTTATGCTTCAAGATATCAAGCACATAGCGCGACATAAATTCATCACTTGATTTGTCAGCTTTCAGATAAGCATAATTGAAAGTTAAACTTTTCAGGAAACTGTGAGTTCCTGTTAATTCAGCTATATTCATAGTAATGCTCGTTTCAACTCCGGCAATATTAACCTGGGTGATATTCATTGCCTGCCAGGGATCCTGGTTTTCGAGTTTCACCCAATCGATCATATTTTTGCCATACCGTTTAAAAATTGCTGCACTGGCAATAATACCCGGTTTGTTGAATTTTAAACCGGCCTCAATTGTAATTGCTTCTTCAGGTTTTAGATTTGGATCGCCTTTGCTTGTTGGGTCGTTGTAATACAAATCGGTAAAAGTCGGTAAACGCAGTGTCCTGTTGGCTGTGCCATATACTCTGAAGTTTTTGCCAAGTTGGTAAGCTGCATCAATACCCGGATATAATGCAATTTTGCCCGGTAGCGCACTCAGGTAACTGGTTAAAAAGCCAGCAGAAACTGAAAATTTATTCAGGTTTATGGATTCTTCAACAAATAATCCGGCAGAAGTTCTTGCTTTGCCAAGCGTATAATAAGTGTCTTCAACTCCTTTAACAGGGATAGGATCAACAAGTGAATCCCCGAGTTTATTGCTGCGGATCAGTTCATGCCTAACATCATAGCCAACTGAAAATTTGCCATTCTTGCCAGTGCCGGTCCAGAGATTTGCATTCGACCCGATAACATCGGTATAATGGTAATTATGAGAAGTATACCAGGAGGGAGCTTCGTTGCGGAACAAGCGGAATTCATCATAATGACGGCGGTAATAGATGGCAGGTGAAAATCCCTTAAAACTGGTTTTATACCGTATAGATGCAAAAATTGTTTTGGTTTTTTCGTATTGGTCAGGATATTTTGGTGTGTAGAAACTGTTGGCTCCGAATGCTTTTTGCATATAGGATGCCTGGTATTCCAACTTCTGCTTATTACCTGCAGTTCCGCTATAAAATAAATTCATTTCCTTGAAATCTGTATTGTCAGTAAATCCATCAGAACCTGATTTGCTTATTTGCAGATTGTGAGTTGTGTTTCCAAGGCTCTTGATGATTGAAGCCGACAAGCTGTAGAGTTCGTATTGGCCACCCATGCCTGATGCCGAAATCTGATCAGCCACTTTTTCGTTAGTAATAATATTAATTACTCCATTAAAAGCATTTGGACCGAATAGCCTGGCACCAGGACCTTTTAGAATTTCGATGCGGTTGATGCTCGCCAGGTCAACAGGTATATCCATGCTGTGATGCCCGGTTTGGGGATCGCTGATATTCATTCCATTAAGCAGGACAAGAGTCTGATCGAATGATCCTCCCCGTATGTTAATATCAGTTTGCATTCCGTAAGCTCCCCGGCTGCGGACATCCGTATTCATAGCATAACTTAACAATTCAGAGATGTTTCGAACCGGCATTAGCTCTATCTCTTTTTTGCTAATAACCTGTATGCTTCGTTTTAGCTGTTCGAACATTACGGGTGTTCGGTCAGCTGTAATTATTAATTGATCCAATGTTATTTGTTTGCTGATTGAAGTATCGTTTATTACTTGTGCAAACAGAAAATCGGTACCGAATGAAGTAATAATGAGTATGAAAAAAAAGAGAGTTGATTTTATTAATAGTCTATTTATCAGCATTATAAATCGGTTTGGTTAATGTGGTTTGATAAGATTGAGGTATTCTATGAAAAGTTTGCAAAATTAGTTGGTAAAACAATATAAATGCCAATTTGCCAGGAATTGTAACATTCATGGAAGAGAAACCTGTTTCAGAAAATAAAGTGAAAATCGGGACTCAGCCTATATTAACAAAAAAAAACCAAATTTGATGATTGCAGGCAGATGAAATTAAAAGCTGAAAACTGCAGCTGTTCCAACTACAATAACTATTAAAGTGTATAAAGTAAGCAATATGACAGTAGAAATACCTATGAAAACAAACAGATTCTTAAGATTTCGTAATGAAGTAGTCATTTTTTCGGTGCTTGAAAGATGAATGGCTTTCATAGCATTATTTGAAAATGTGTTTAGGAATATGACCGGAATTAAAGAGATTACAGCTATTATGATATAAATAATAGACAGAACTCCTGGTGAGAATGGCATATCTATCGGAACCAATTCATCTGTACCGGATACTTTGTTTAAAACAAAACTCATTGCGATTCCTCCAAGAATCAATAATCCGGAAACTATAAAACCCAGGATAGCAAGGAATTTCCCCCATTTAGCTGCTTTAAGCAGGTAGGCAACTGATTTGGAAGTGAGTTGGGGAATTTCGACCAGGGAATTTGCGGATGATGAATCTTTAAGTTCTTCCATTTGAAAAGAATATTATGTTATCAGCTTAGTAATTCTTCACTACTGTTTTGAAACACAAAGCTACTGAAATGTTTTTGAAATTTAATCAGATATAAAATTAAAGCATAAAACAGTCATTTCCCATATTTTTTAATGTGAGAACCTCATCAAAAACACATGCTGACTGAGCTAAATATCTGAAATAAAGAGGAAAAGCATACATCAAATTGCAGCTGGGCGTTCACTTGCTGCAATTTGAGATATAAGGGGTTTATTCAGTTGTTTAAAAACTGAAGTTTGTTTGCGAATGCATCAATTTGTTATTTTATGCAAAACATTTGCTCAGATATATACACCTTTACTGAATTTACCATATAGGCATCTTTAAATCCATCCAGAACCATTCTCTCCCGGTATTTCATACATTCCTCCTGCCTGTCGAATTCCCCTGAAGTATATTTGTACAAACCGTTTTCGTAGCATTCCTGAATATTGTTTAGTCCTTTAAATTCAGGATCTGTCAATTTTTTTCTGACACTAAAAGCACCCAATTGCACTCTATAGGTATTTGGTTGCGAGAAAGCGTAATTTGTATGTTCATCCCGATCGCCTTCATTATCAGGGACTAAAACTGTAGGCATCCTTTTGTTTCTAGAAGCTAAAGTAGCCGGTGTTTTGTTGGGATCTTCATTTTGATTGAACATTCTTTGTATTCCCTCGCATTTGTTAAAGAAAGTTGTATCAAAGTCTTTGAACGGTATTATTTCTTCACCAATAAATTTGGTAAGATCAATTTCAGGAAAACTCTTAACGTTTACTTCGTTCATAACTTTAAATTCAGTGCGTCTGTTTGCCTGATGCTCTTCAGGAGTGCAAGCTACCCCATCACTGCATTTGTTAATCAGTTGACTTTCACCATAGCCTTTGGCTTTAATCCTGTTTCTGTCAGTTCCGCTATTTACGATATATTCAACCGCTGATTTAGCGCGTTTCTCGGAAAGTTTGTAATTATAGGCTGCTGATCCGCGGCTATCAGTATGAGAGCTCAACTCAACATTAATAGGATTCTCTTTCATAATACGAACTAATTTATCCAGTTCCGGTTTAGCATCGTTACGAATAGTATACTTATCGAAATCGTAATAAATATTATCGATTTTGAACGAATTTCCAATTGTCAGCTTATCAAGCAACAGATCACGTGGAGAAGTATTTGTGGAATCGGGTTTAAATTCTGCTACAGAAAAAGGAGTACAGTCGGATATATAATTGGACATCATACCTTTAACAATATAATCACCTGGGTTTTTAATAGTTGTTTTATACATCCCTGTAAAATCAGTTTTCAGAACCTTAACACTGTCGGTAAAAGGATTATAAAGGAATACAGTTGCACCTGGCATAGGTTGTAATGTAGATTTCTCTTTTACATATCCACTGATAGTAGCCAGTAACATTGGTTTGGGTTCAATAAACCGGAAGGCGTAAATATCATCACTGCCGACACCTAAGGGTTGATTAGATGAGAAAAAACCATTTTTTTCGCCTGGCACAAAAGCTATAGCAAAATCATCAAATGAGCTGTTGATAGGTGGATAAAGGTTTTCGGGAGTTGTCCAGGTACCGTTTTCATTTTTAGTTTTAAAAATATCGAGTGCTCCGTAACCGGGATGACCATCACTGGCAAAATACAGGACATCATTGTCCACAATAGTCGGGAACATTTCTTTTTCACTGGTATTTACATTTTTACCCAGGTTGATGGGTGGTCCCCAGGAATCTTCAGTGCGTTTGCACATCCAGATATCGGTATTCCCTAGTCCTCCAGGCATATCGCTCACGAAATATAGGGTCTGTCCATCAGCTGAAAGTGTAGGATGGCCGACAGAATAATCTTTGCTGTTCAGAAAGAATGGCATTACTTCGCCCCAATCACCGTTAGTCTTATTGGTATAAAAGATTTTTAGCAGATTTGTTTTATATGCACCTTGCCGTTTTGCTTTGCCAAAGTAGGAACGTGTAAAATAAATACTGCTTCCATCTGCACTAAAGGTTGCCGGCCCATCGTGATATTCCTGGTTTATCTTTTTGCTAAATTCTGAGACTGCTCCCATATTATCCCAGAAATCACCTGCCGATTCCGGACCTGATTTCATAATATTCAGGTAACCACGGCCTGTCCATCCATATTCTTTTCCCTCACCAGGATTAGTATTGTGGTCGGATGCAAAAACAAGTGCCCCATCGTAAAT
Source organism: uncultured Bacteroidales bacterium (assembly GCA_963802185.1). GTDB lineage: Bacteria > Bacteroidota > Bacteroidia > Bacteroidales > UBA4417 > UBA4417. Next base: position 288,383 of record CAWDHU010000022.1, on the reverse strand, counting down.
AACCGGGCCAAAATCACTTTCTTTAGTATTTATATTATTTGCTATCTTAATCTCAAATGGAGAAGTTCTTTCTTTCCATGGGCCAATTACGCTATCGCAATGTGATGCATATAATTTTCCCCTGGGATCTGCTGGATTCAATGCAGCATATTTTTGAAACATCTCCCTTGCTTTTGCATAATCACCAGTCGATCGCAAAGCTTGAGCATAATAATAAAATGACTCTGGTTTTGCATCAGGCAGTTTTACCACTTCCTCATAGGTTGACAATGAATTTAAAATATCATCCTGCAGACGATAACACTCTGCTAACATAGCAAGAGCTGTGTTATGCATTTTTTTATCAGCAATAACTTTTTTCAGTATTACAATTGCTTTTGAATAATTGTACTTATCCATCTGTTTCTGAGCCTGGTAAACAGATTGACAGCTCAGAATCATAAGAAGAAGAGTGCTGATTGTTAGTATATAAAAATATCTCTTCATTTTTAATAGTTTTTTTGTGCTACCGGTTTGTAATTTGTGACCCAGGGATTTAATTTGGTTAATTGTAACTGCAGGAATGTAACAGCATATATTTATAGTTGATTTACAATTAGTTGTGCCTGGTCCCACGAACATATATCCATCCTGTGAAGGTTTTAAGCTCTTTTATTTTTAAGATATAGTAGTAAACTCCATCAGGCAGGTATTTGCCTTTGTCATTTGTTCCGTCCCATCGTTTATCTTCATTGTTATATCCTGAATACTCTTTCACTTTAGTCCCCCAGCGATTAAAAATGAGTATTTCATTATCAGGATAATTTTCGATGCCACGGATATACCAGTAATCATTTTTACCGTCATCATCGGGCGTAACGAGGTTGTATATTTCTAATTCTTCACGAATTGGGAAGATCGTTATAATGACCAGTGCCTCATCGCACTTTGATGGAGTACCCCTGTCGCAAATCCTGTAAATTATAGTATCGTTTCCCGTAAAGTTTAATAGTGGAGTGTAGGTTATAAAACCATCTTGATCCAGGTTAGCTGTTCCATTTGCAGGATTACGAACAATGCTTATATCCAGTCCTAATCCAATTACATCAATATCATTTTCTAAAACATTAATAATAGTTGAAGTATTTAACCCCGTAGTATCATAATCATCGTTGGCAATTGGCCGTATAATTCCGTCAACAGCAATAGTAACCTGATCACTTTGTGAACAGCCAGAGATTGCATCTAAAGCTGTAAGCGTAAATACAGTTTCAGTATTAATTGGCAATGTAGTTGGATTTAATCCTGTATTATCAACAAGATATGACTCTGGTTGCCAGCTGTACGAAAATACGCCAGATCCTCCCGAAACAGTTCCATTTAGCGATGTAGATGTTCCGCTCGCAATGATCTGATCGGTGCCTGCATCCACCGTAATGGCCGGATAAAAAATAAATGTAACCATGTCATGAATAACCATGTTACTGCAACCTTCTGTGCCATATACGGTTAATCTAAATTCAACTACACCTTTTTCTCCATCTGCTGGAGAATAAACAGGGTTCAGAATGGTTGTATCAGATAATCTTCCTAGGCCGTTGTGAGTCCAGCGGATGGAAGAAAAGTTCGATGCAGTTGCACCTGCTAAAATGAAAGGTGTATCCTGACATAAATATTTATCATCTCCTGCATTAGCATTACCCATCGGAGTTATGGCTACCATTTGTATACAGGTAGAAGTATTCCCATGTATGTCGGTCGCAGTCCAAACTACCTGGGTAATACCTGGAGTAAATGTTGGAGGTGCATTGTTGCTTATGCTTGCTATTTCGCAATTATCTGTAGCAGTGGCAGTTCCAAGTACAACCTGGGCAGATTCACAGATTGTGATGTTTGAAGGACACGTTATAACAGGTGGTTCACTGTCAGAAACTGTAATTTCCATTGAGCAGGTGGAAGTGTTTCCACATTCATCTTTAACTGTCCATAAAACAGATGAAGTTCCGACCGGGTAAAATCCTGATGCATTATCAGTTTCATTCACACTATTCGTGATGGTTGGAATACCACAATTTTCGATAATCGTTGGTTGTGGTACAACAACTGTGGCTCCACAAATTCCGGGATCATTGTTGACAGTTATAGTTGAAGGACAGGTAATTAAAGGAGCTGTTGTATCCCGAATATGAATGATTTGCGAAGAATTTGAAATATTTCCGCAAGCATCAGATGCTGTCCAGGTGCGAGTTACACTAAATGAACCGGCGCATTTACCAGGGGTGGTAATATCAGTAAATGTCAGGGTGAAATCGCTTCCGCAATTATCTGTAGCTGTCGCCACCGCAAATACAGGGATGTCTGGGCAGTTGATGATAGTTTCTGCTGGTAAACCGGAAATAACCGGCGGGGTAATATCCTGAACATGTATTATTTGAGATTTAGTGCTGCTATTTCCACATTTGTCAATAGCTTTCCATGTTCTGGTTAATGTATAAGTTCCATAACAAGCTCCATCTGTTCTAATTTCATTTTCAAAAGTAATGGTAACCACAGCATCACAATTATCTGATGCAGTAACTTCTATACCAATAATAGCATTTGCTGGAACATTGGTACACTGCACTGTCATATCAGCCGGGAAATTGACAAAAACGGGTGCAATTTTATCGTCAACTAGTATTAATTGTGTGCATGTGCCGAAATTATGATTAACATCAGCCACGATATACGCTCTTGTTATAACTTCGGAACAGGAATTGCCGTTTGAAGTTTGGCTAGACAAGGCAAAGCTTATTGTGTCTATTCCATCATTGTCTGATACTGTTCCACCTGCTGACAGATATTCATGCAGAGATGCATAAGGAGCCGGAACTTTGTCAATACAACTAACTGTTAGAGAAGGTGGACAATTCATCATTGGAGGTTGATCATCAGTAACGAATACAATTTGAGTACAGGCTGCCGAAAGTCCATTAACATCAGTTACTGTCCATGTAACAATTGTTGAACCGACGGGGAATTGAACCGGCGCATTGTTTATAACTGATGCAACTCCACAATTATCGGATGTTATTGCTGTGCCAAGGTCTACAATTGTAGCATAAGGCAAACCGAAGTCTGTATTCACCGATAAATCAGCAGGGCATTCAATTGTTGGAGGCTGGTTATCCGTTACCGTAACAGTCTGGTTACATGTAGCTTTATTTCCGCTTTTGTCGGTAACAGTCCAGGTAACAGTTGTTATGCCAAGCGGGTAGGCTGCAAGTGCATTGTTGGTAACAGAAGCTACTTCGCAATTGTCTGATGTTACTGGAATTCCAAGAACAACGCCGGTAGCTGTACAACCTGTATTTGTTGTTGCAGCAACATCTGGTGGACATGTAATGGTTGGTAAAGTTGTGTCTGCTTTGGTGCCAACGGCAACAGATGTAGATTTTGTACAGCCGTTTCCATCAGTTGCAGTAATAGTGTAAGTTTGATCAATCAGGTTATTAAAAGTACCAGCTGGTGATTGTGTTCCAATATTAGGGTTTATAGTATAAGTAATTGTACCTGATCCACCTGAAGTACTTATTTTAATACTTCCATCGTTACCACCACTGCAACTAACCATTGTTACTATTGGCACAGTATATATTATATCAGCCGGAGGAGTGTTAATTATTACAGGCGACACTGAGGAAATACAGCCATCCGTGGTCTTAGCCGAAACAGGATAGGTTCCTGAAGGTAACATCGAAAATGTTCCTGTTGTGTTAGTATAAGTTAAATCATCAATACTGTATGTTATTCCCGGACCTGCTGGAGCGGTAATGATTATTGATCCGGTGGAACCGAAGCAAGTAGGTTGTGTAACAGTGCCAATTGTTGGTGCAGGTGGTATTGGAGGTTGTGCATTGATAACTACATCATCTGTTGGTAAAGAAGAACATCCCCCAACTTTTGTTACAATAAATGTGTATGTACCTGAAATTAAGTTTGTTATTGTTACAGAGCTAGTGTTTCCTACTATTCCGCCGGGGTTAATGATCCAGTTTCGGAGAGGTAACCCATTTAAAACCACACTTCCTGTTGCAACTCCACAAGTGGGTTGTGTAATGAGATCAACGATAGGCGCTGAAGGTACTAAAGGTTGAGTGTTTATAACAATATTTTCTGATACTAACGAAGTACATCCTACAGCATTTGTAACCGTGAAACTATATGTTCCAGTAGCAAGATTTGATAAAGTTGTAGTCGAACCTGAGCCTGAAATCGCTCCAGGATTAATTGTCCAGGTTCCAGCGGGCAATCCTGTCAACTCTACACTTCCTGTCGCTATCGTACATTCAGGTTGTGTTATCGCTCCTGCTATTGGTGCAGAAGGTGTGACAGGTTGTAAATTTATAACAACATTGGCTGTTTGTAACGAAATACACCCAGTCGAATTAGTGACTGAAAAGTTATAAGTACCTGTATTTAATCCGGATATTATAGTGCTTTCACCTGTTCCTGCTATAGCTCCTGGATTTATTATCCAGGTATCTGAAGGTAATCCGGTTAACTCAACGCTACCGGTTGCAGTTGAGCAACTTGGTTGAGTAATTGAACCTATTAATGGTGCAACAGGTGTTACAGGTTGTGTAAGGATAACAATGTTGTCAGATGGTAAAGAAGAACATCCTGAGGCATTTGTGACGGAATATGAATATGTGCTGGCAACTAAACCGGAAATGGTTATATCCATACCTGTCCCTGCAATCCCACCAGGATTAATAGTCCAGTTTCCTGCGGGTAAGTCACTTAAAACAACATTTCCGGTTGCGACTCCACAGCTTGGTTGGGTTACTGTTCCTACTGTTGGTGGTGTTGGAGTTACAGGTTGTGCATTAATTTCAGCATTTGCTGAAAATAAGGATACACATCCTGCTATATTTGTAACAGTATATGCATATGTTCCTGCTACAAGGCTTGGCAGAGTCAGACTTGACCCCGAGCCAGCGATTGCTCCCGGATTAATGGTCCAGTTCCCTGTAGGCAATCCGTTTATTTCCAGGCTGCCTGTTGAAATTGAACATGTTGGTTGAGAATTTATTGTTAAAATTGGTGCTGATGGAGTAGGTGGTTGTACATTTATAATAACATCATCTGAATTACCTGAAGTACATCCTGATGTATTTGTTACTCTAAATGCATATGTGCCAGCAGCTAGGCCGGTAATGGTTTCAGTTGAGCCTGTTCCTGCAATTGAACCCGGATTAATAACCCAGTTTCCAGCCGGTAATCCACTTAACAAAACACTTCCTGTTGCCGATGAACAGGTAGTTTGCGTTATAGTACCAATACCTGGTGCAGAGGGTGTTAAAGGTTGGGGATTAATTACAATGTTGACTGATGCTTCGGAAGTACATCCCACTGAATTGGTAACTGAATAATTGTATGTTCCTGAAAATAATCCGGAAATTGTTATATTACCTGTGTTTCCTGTTATAGATCCAGGGTTTATAGTCCAGTCTCCTGTTGGTAAACCACTTAAAACAACGCTACCTGTTGCTAATGAACATGTTGGCTGAGTTATTGAACTTATTGATGGTGCAACTGGTGTAGCAGGTTGAAGGTCGATGATAACATTGGCCGATACAGTAGAGGTGCATCCAGATGCATTGGTAACTGTGAATGAATTGACCCCAGGTGCCAGTCCCGTAACGATATTGGTAATTCCAGTACCTGCAATTGCTCCTGGATTAATGGTCCAGTTTCCCAATGGTAAACCACTTAATTCTACACTTCCTGTTGCAACTGCGCATGTAGGTTGTGTTGTGGTTCCTGTAATTGGAGCATTTGGTGTAATCGGTTGTGAATTGATAACTATGTTCACTGAAGCAGATGAAGTGCATCCTGCTGCATTGGAAACAGTATAATTGTATGTTCCGGCAACTAATCCCGAAATAGTTGTACTGGAAGTATTCCCGTTTATTGCCCCTGGATTGATAGTCCAGTTACCAGCTGGTAAGCCAGTAAAAACTATGCTACCGGTTGCAAGTGTACAAGTAGGCTGTGTAAATGTTCCGACGATTGGTGCCGAAGGCGTTATTGGCTGTACATTGATTACTACACTTGATGATGCTGAAGAAGTACAGCCAACTGAATTGGTGACTGTAAAAGTGTGCGTTCCGGCAGCAAGACCTGATATGGTTATAGATGCACCTGTCCCTGCAATTGCACCGGGGTTTATAGTCCAGTTACCGGCTGGTAAACCTGTTAATATTACGTTTCCTGTTGCCACTAAACAGGTGGGTTGTGTAATTATACCTACAGTAGGGGCCAATGGAGTGAGCGGCTGAGTATTAATAATCACATTTGATGAAGATGCTGAAGTACAACCTACGGAATTGGTAACAGTAAAAGAGTAAGAGCCTGTCGATAATCCTGAAATGGTTTTACTAGTACCTGTTCCTGCTACAGCTCCAGGGTTAATTATCCAGTTTCCTGAAGGTAAATCTGTTAATATTACACTTCCTGTTGCTATAGCACATGAGGGTTGTGTGATTGTACTCAAAATCGGAGCTGATGGTGTGGCTGGCTGTGTATTGATTATTGCATTGGCAGCTGGTAACGAAATACATCCCGAACTATTAGTAACAGTATAATTGTAGGTTCCTGCAGTTAAGCCGGAAATTATAGTGCTGCCGCCTGAACCAGCTATATTACCTGGATTAATAGTCCAGTTTCCTGCCGGTAAACCGTTCAATAGAATGCTTCCTGTGCCAACTAAGCAGGTGGGTTGTGTAATAGTACCTAATAAAGGTGATGCTGGTGTTCCGGGGTTAGCTATGATTACCACATTCGCTGAAGCTGGTGAAGTACATCCTGCTGAGTTAGTAACAGTGTAATTATATGTTCCAGCAATGAGCCCTGAAATGCTTCTGCTTAAGCCTGAACCTGAAATAGCTCCGGGATTAATTGTCCAGTTACCTGATGGCAAACCAGCCAGGTCAACGCTACCGGTAGCAACTGCACAAGTAGGTTGTATTATTGAGCTTATTACAGGTGCGGATGGTGTTATTGGTTGTGGATTGATTACTACATTTGCCGCTGTTAAGGAAGTACATCCGGAAGCATTTGTAACTGTAAAATTGTATGTACCGGTTACAAGACTGCCTACTGTGTAGCTTGATCCTGTCCCTGCTATTGCTCCCGGATTAATCGTCCAGTTTCCTGTAGGTAAGCCACTTAGAACCACACTACCTGTTGCTAATGCACAAGTGGGTTGAGTAATTACTCCTATTACAGGGGCTGATGGTGTTACAGGTTGTGCATTGATAACAACACTGGTTGATGCCAATGAAGTACATCCTAATGCATTTGTTACTGTAAAAGTACGTGTTCCTGCAACCAGTCCGGAAATAGTTGTGCTCAGACCAGTCCCTGCAATTGCTCCAGGATTAATCGTCCAGTTTCCTGATGGTAAGCCACTTAATATGACACTTCCAGTCGCAACCGTACAAGTTGGGTGTGTTATTGCATCCACTATTGGCGCTGTAGGTGTTGCTTGAACTATCAGAACATTGGCTGTTGGTGGCGAAGTACATCCAACCGAATTTGTAACGGTAAAAGCATATGTGCCTGCAGCAATACCTGATATGGTATTACTTGCTCCTGTGCCAGCTATTGCTCCCGGATTAATAATCCAGTTTCCCGTTGGTAACCCATTTAAAACTACACTTCCTGTGGATATTGCACAGGTCGGTTGTGTTATTGCTCCTAAAGTTGGTACTAAAGGAGTTGGGGGTTGGCTGCCAATGATTACATTTATTGACGCTAATGAGATACATCCTACTCCGTTGCTTACAGTGAAAGTGTATGTTCCTGTAGCTAAACCTGATATAGTTGTGCTGGTTCCTGAGCCTGATATTGCTCCTGGATTAATAGTCCAGCTTCCTGCTGGTAAGCCCGTTAATAAGACACTTCCTGTAGCAACTGAGCACGAAGGCTGAGTAATTGTACCTACTGTTGGTGCTGCAGGTGTTCCGGGATTTGCAATTATCACAACATCCGCAGATGATAAAGAAGTACATCCTACTGAATTTGTAACAGTATAATTGTATGTACCAGGAATTAAATTCGTTATGGATACAGTGCTTCCTGACCCCGATATTGCTCCTGGATTAATAGTCCAGTTGCCTGCAGGTAAACCGCCTAAAACTACACTCCCTGTTGCGACAGCGCAGTTAGGCTGCGTTACTGAATTGATTGATGGAGCTGCTGGCGTTGCCGGATTTGCATTAATCACAATATCAGCTGATGGTGGCGAAATACACCCGGATGCATTTGTAACTGTAAAATTGTACGTTCCTGAAGGTAACCCGGATAGGGTTTTACTTGTTCCTGAACCTGCTATTGCACCTGGATTAATTATCCAACTACCGGTAGGGAGACCATTTAATACAACGCTCCCAGTTGCTACGGTGCAAGTTGGTTGTGTTATTGTTCCAACTGTTGGTGCTGAAGGTGTTATTGGCTGTGGTAGAATAGTGAAACTACCTGATGGTGAAGATGTACATCCCGCTGAATTTGTAACAGTATAAGCGTATGTTCCTGCAACTAAACCGGAAACGGTGTAACTTGAACCAGTTCCTGCAATTGCTCCGGGGTTTAGAACCCAGTTTCCTGCCGGTAAACCTCCTAATGTCTTACTCCCTGTTGGTACTAAACAGGTAGGTTGTACTATTGAAATTAGTGTAGGTGCCGATGGTGTTATTGGCTGAGTATTAATCACAATATTAGCTGATGCCGGCGAAGTGCAGCCAGCCGCATTGGTAACCGTATATGCATAAGTGCCTGTAGCTAATCCTGATAAGGTCTTACTTGTGCCAGTTCCAGCAATTGCTCCAGGATTAATAGTCCAGTTGCCAGTTGGCAATCCGTTTAATATTACGCTGCCTGTTGCAACCGAACATGTAGGCTGTGTAATGGTGCTTACTGTTGGTGCTGATGGGGTTAATGGTTGTGTAATAATAACAATATTTGCTGAAGGAGCTGAAGTACATCCTTGGGTAACTGTATAGCTGTATGTTGCAGCAACTAAACCTGAGATGGTTGTACTTGGCGTATTTCCTGCAATTGCACCTGGATTAATAGTCCAGTTTCCTGCTGGCAAACCAGTTAATATAACACTTCCTGTTGCAACTGAACAGGAAGGTTGTGTTGTAGTACTTACTGTGGGTGCTGCTGGAATTGCTGGCTGAGCATTGATTACGACATTAGCTGATGAAACAGAAGTACATCCTGACTCGTTAGTAACAGTATAAGTATAGGTGGCTGCAGTTATTCCTGAAATAGTCTTACTAATTCCTGACCCGGTAATTGCACCCGGATTAATAGTCCAGTTTCCTGATGGTAAACCATTTAAAGTTACACTTCCTGTTGCAACCGTACAAGTAGGATGCGTAATTATTCCAACTGTTGGTGCTGAAGGTGTTGACGGTTGAACGCTAATAACACTATTAGGTGTTGGAGACGAAACGCATCCTAAATTATTAGTAACTGTATAACTATATGTTCCGGCAGCAAGACCTGTAATGGTTTGGCTACTCCCGGTTCCCGATATTGCACCAGGATTAATAGTCCAGGTTCCTGTTGGTAAACCGCTTAAAATTATGCTTCCTGTGGCTACTGAACAGGTAGGTTGTGAAACTGTTCCGATAATTGGTGTTACAGGTATTGCTGGTATGATCGCAACATTTGAAGATGCCGGTGAAATGCATCCTGACGCATTTGTAACTGTAAATGAGTAGGTTCCAGGAGTTAAACCTGAAACAGTGTAATTTGATCCTGTGCCTGTTATTGCACCTGGATTAATTGTCCAGTTTCCGGTAGGTAAATTATTCAAGGCCACACTTCCGGTTGAAACAGAACAAGTTGGTTGCGTTATAGTGCCTATTGTAGGAGCTGAAGGCGATGCTGGTTGTGGATTTATTGTAAAATTGGATGTAGGCAAAGATGTACATCCTACCGCATTTGTAACTGTAAAAGCATATGTGCCTGCAGTCAATCCTGAAATAGTATTAGTGCTTCCTGTCCCTGTAATAGCACCAGGGTTAATTATCCAGTTTCCTGCTGGTAGACCACCTATCGTTTTACTTCCTGTTGCAACCAGACAGGTAGGTTGAGTAATTGAGATTAATGTGGGTGCCGTGGGTGTTACAGGTTGTGTATTAATCACAATATTAGCTGATGCCGGTGATGTGCATCCAGCTGCATTAGTAACTGAAAAAGCATATGTTCCTGCACTCAATCCGGATATGTTAAATGATGAACCTGTACCTGTAATTGCTCCCGGATTTATTGTCCAGTTCCCGGCAGGCAGACCATTAAGTAATACACTTCCTGTAGCAACATTACAGGTAGGTTGAGTGATTAAACCGACATTTGGCGCAACAGGAACTGGGTTTACAACCACAACCGCACTGCCGTTCATAGTTTTAGTGCAAGCCGTCGCTATCAATATAGCTTCAACTGTGTAGGTTCCTTGTACAATCTGATTTCCAAAAGAGAAGGCTGACCCATTACCTGAAACTGTAGAACCTATATTTGATCCATTCAGTTTTAACTGATAGCTAACTCCGTTTTGCGATCCGGAAAGACCAACAGAAACCCCTGTGCCTCCTGAACAAAAAGAGCCGCCACCTGTAACATTGTAAATATCAGGCGAATTTAATACATCAACACTTACTGTTTTGGAATCTGTGCACCCGTTGTTTTTTATTGCAGTTACAGTATAGGTGGTGTTGATAAGTGGGGCTACTATGATTGAAGCTGTTGGTTCACCCCCAGGGCTCCAGGAATAACTATCTCCTCCACTGGCTGTTAAAGTCGTATTACTGCCTTTACAAATTTCTAAGTTCAATTGAGTCACAGACGCAACAGGACTTGGATTTACAGTTACAGTAACTGCTGATGTGGATGAACATTGACCGATTGCATTAGTAGCTGTCAGCGTATAAACTGTAGTTATTGATGGAGTTGCAACAGGGTTGGCAATACTTGCATCATTTAGTCCTGATGCAGGCGACCATGAATACAAAACCCCACCTGAGCCATTAAGTTGGGTATTCTTACCGCTACAAATAGTTACCGGCGAGCCTGCATTAGCAAGAATGGCAACAGGATTTCCTACTGTTGCTGTTCCGGAAATAGAGCTATGGCAACTTCCCGGGTCCCTAACCAAAATGGTATACGTGCCGGGTGCGAGACTCGAAAATATATTAGAACGTTGCCAATTTAACCCGTTGTTTTTTGAGTATTCGAAATTTCCTGTACCACCTGACGTATTCACGGTTAAGGTACCGTTACTTTGATTATAGCAAAGTGCATTAGTAATTGTTATTGAATCAATCACAAAATTATCATAAATGCTCATCGACTTTTCGACATATACAACGTTGATAGCACACGGACAACTGGTGGCAATTTTGATATTGAATGTTTCTTTATTATCCTGGATAGCATCGGCAACTGCATAGTAAGGAATGTCAATGTAGGCCGAATTTACGGGAATAGTAACGTGAATTGGGAAAGGCTGATTTCCGGTTGTCTGGATATCAACACCATTTATAGCGGTCCCCGATAATACTAAATCCAGATCAAGTGGCTCTGAAAGATCAGGACTACTGCGCTCAATCCTGAAATGATCACTACATCCCTCAAAAATATCGTTTAGCCCTTCAATGGCATTGCTATAGTTTGTTAAAACTAAATTTTCGGAATTGAAACTTTTTGCTGCAAGAAAAACTGCGCCATCAAATTCCTGGTCGTAAGCATCAGCAACGCATAATTTGATATGATAAGTCTGGCAGGGTGTAACAGCATATCTGGCTGTAAGTACAATAGTACCTCCGTCAAATTGGAATGTTGAGGACCCTAGTGGATTGTTTACATAATATGCATCATTTTGTGCCGGGTACGTTACACCTGCAATGTTGCTTCCGGCTGGGTGAATGGTATTAACAGTCACCGGGTCTCCATTTGGAAGAACAGCCAGGTTGACTGCATTATTTCGGTAAGGTCCACTAATTCCGGGCCCGCTGAGGAAAAACCCAAAAGCATCATTAAATGTTGAATTGATATATTCAAGGTATTCCTCCGACGAAAAAAGATATTTGAATTCCATTGTATTGCCTGCCGGTACAAAATCGAATTCCAGTACGGATGCATCATTCATTTTCTGGCCAGACAGCATTGAAAGATCCGGATCGCTTGCGCCTGTAACCATCAAATCTGATTTTCCATCTGTATCATTTGGTCCCATAGCTGATGAAGCTATCCCGGTCGAAAGTATTATTCCTTCTTCAATCGGGAAACTGGAATTACCTTTCTTAAAATATCCCATTTGACGATTACTTGGAGAATTCCAATCATGGGTTTGCCATGTCCAGTTTGACCCCGACTTCTTATAATACCCAAACTTTATATTATCCGCCTTCAGACAACCTGTGATAAAAGCCTGCTGAACAAGTTCAGTGGGTGTCATTGCATTGAATACAGGATCTTCGTTTACCGAAATCGAATTCAGAGGAGCACGCATACTTCCCTGAACCTTAGGAGCGTTTTGAACCACAGCAGCAGGAATCCTTTTATTTAATAAGGTTCCGGTATTTATTGTTGTCTGCCCTAAAACAGTAAGTGAAAATAAAAAAACTACTGTTATCAGAAAGTGTTTTAGAATTGCAGATTTTTTCATGTTGAATAGCTTTTGTAAGATGCTGCTTGTAATATTGAGTGCTAGTGTTTTATGTTGAAGGTTCATCGGTTAAGTTTCTTTAAGCTACCTTAATTGTTGTCGTTAAAATAGGTTGTCGATGAAATCACTAATTGTTTAATTTGTACTTATAAGGTTATTCAGGGTTGGCAGTTTTTTTGATTTGTCTTTAAAATCACGTTTTTCTTTATTACTCATTGAGGAAATGTATAGTTACCGTTACTGGAAAAAGTAATCTTTAAATATGGAGCTTACCATATTGTATTGATTTTTATATTATTACATTCTGTTTTTAAAAATGACACTTTGAATATTTGTGAATATGTTTGCATTATTTCATGTGTTGTTATTTATTGATTCATTGCTTATTTTCATCGGTATTAATGCTTGCTCCACAGGTATTTTTTGACGTCACATGGATTACACCAGCTTGATTATAATATCATTCTCGGTGGGTGATTTACTCCAATCATGGCAATTTCATCTCTTTAATCAAATCCTTATTCTATTAGTTCTCTAATGTTAATGCACCTTTAAGCAAATAGTAATACTTTAATTGAGATTGAGTTTTTACTGTGCAATAGAGATCATTATTGTTCCCTGCTTAAATTGTTATTGAGTTTTATACAAACCCAATTTTATTATTTACACCAGTTAACTTTTCCCCATTTCTTTATGTGAGGAATACGCATTTAAATGATAGAATCTTACAAGCCAAAATTCAGCTTGGTAGCAATGATTTAGGAAAGTTATAGGAATGCAAAAATCCATTCCTCTTCAGAAATGGTTTTCTCAATAAAGTTGCTGTAAAGTTTGAGATTTTTTGTTCTACACTTATGTGTAAACAAATGAGCAATATAGATTCAGCCCTTTCGGCAGTGAGCTTGTTTTCAGTCATACAAGTGGCAATTAGTAGGTAGAGTAATACACCGGCTTCAGTTAAGCGGTGAGGTAGGTTTTAAAAGTAACCGCCAAGATAAATAATGTCAGTTTCAATTTTCGGATTGACCTATGTATTTCTTAAAGGTGTGATTTGTTACATTAGTTCTAACGAACTTATTTTGTCGCTGGCAGTAGCATTGCTGGAATGTTATAATTAGCTTTTGCCTGATTCATTTGATTAAGGTCATCATTGACTCTTTAAAAATATCTAGGTGAAAGCATTCGCCTGCCCACATTGAAGTCAAAACTCAGTCGTATCTCGTGTGAGCCTTTATTATAGGTCTGTAACTCGTTTATCCAAATATCATATGAATAACCGATTCGAAAATTTTGAACAACATTAATTTCGGTCATCAATGAAACAGCTTTCTCGGTACGGTAAGATACTCCTAACCACAAAGTCTTTGCAAATAAAAAACTTGCATTCAAATCTAGTTGTGCAGGCGCATTTGGAACAAATTTTACTAAAAGTGATGGGCGGAACACTAAATTATCGTTAAGTGGAAAAGCAGCACCGGTCATACCATAGAAATGAGTGAGTAGTTTTGTGAACTGAGTGTTGCCGTTGCCATCTGAGATAACAAGTGATTGATTCTGTAAAAGCTGTCTTGAAGATAAACCTGCGTAAAATCTATCCGAATAGTAATAAACTCCGAAATTGGCATCCGGTACAATTTTATTCGACAATGGGGCCGTTAGAAAGGGTTCTGTATCATCATAGGCTTTAAACTCGTTCCACATGATACCACTGCTTTTAATACCGGCTTGCAACCCAAACGAGAGTTTACTCTTTGCAAATAGTATACGGTATGCAAAAGTAGCCATGGTACCTGTATTTGACAAAGGGCCCAACCTGTCATTGCTCACACTAAAACCTACAGCCAGGTGAGGATTACTCAAAGGGGTGTGGATTGATGCACTTACTGTTTTTGGAGCACCCTCAATATTCACCCACTGATAACGATACAACATATCAGCCGAAAAAAGCTCACGACTTCCTGCATAACCTGGATTGATGGCCAATTTGTTGAACATATATTGGCTGTACAAAGCATCTTGCTGTGCAAACAAATATGTTGACATCAGGATTAAGAGGGCTGTGAGTAATCTTTTCATCAATTGCGTTTTCAGTTTTCTGTTAGTAATTCTATGGTTTGAAAGTTTAATTGAAGACCATCTGCTGATGGTCCAGATTATTATTTTAATGTTGAAAAGATCTTTTTATTAGGAAGTTGAAGGAATGCATAATATAATCACAATCAAACTGTGATTTCTTGCTAACTGGCATCATGAAACTAGTGTAATTTGCTAACTCTTGTCCTGAAATGGAAAAGGCCGTTACTGTAATCCCTGGAATAAATAGGCTTTGTCCTGTCGTATTTGTAGTAGTTTGAGTCATACAGTGTTGATTAATAGAGTTTTAAAAGTAAATTAGTTTTGTGCCTTATATCGAGAAAATGTTTTTATTTCTCTTGCACAATATATGTATAGAAAACATCATGCCAAAACATATAAATATCATATAATCAGATAGATATGGAATATTGAAAATTATATATATAAAAGTGTGTCCCTTTTAGGAAACTTTTATTTAAAGTGGGAATAAATTTGATTGTATATAAAAAACTCCGGAATTTCCGGAGCATAATAATTCATAAATATTGAATTTTAAAGTAGCTTAAAATTGAACGATTACTTGTTTAAGAATTTCCAGCTTGTTCGTGATGAATACTGTTTCCCGGGACGAAGAATAACATTTGGAAATTCAGCATGATTCATTGAATCCGGAAAGTGTTGTGTTTCAAGGCAGAATGCAGTATGAATTAAATGGGGCTTACCACATCGTCCTATCAGGGTTCCATCAAACCAATTCGAAGTATAAAGTTGCACTCCAGGCTCAGTGGTATAAACTTCCAGTATTCTACCCGATTTTGGATCCAGTACCCTTGCAGCTAGTGTTAGTTCCCCATCCTGATTCCTTAGTGCAAAATTGTCGTCATACCCTTTATTTAGCTGATCAATTCGTTCACCTATCATTCGGGGTTCGTTAAAATCAAAAGGTGTTCCGGCAACAGGAGCTAATGCCCCGGTTGGAATGCTATTACTATCAGTAACTGTAATGGAATCAGCACAAATCATCAGTTCATGAGAATAAATATCCCCAGAACCTTCTCCTCCCAGGTTGAAATAAGCATGATTTGTTAGATTAACAGGTGTGGCTTTATCAGTTTCTGCAAAGAATTCTAAACTTATTTCATTTTTGTTATTGAGAAGATAAACGGCTTTTACCTTCAGGTTTCCCGGAAATCCTTCTTCTCCGTCAACACTAAGATAATTAAGTTCAAGACCAACCTTATCTTCATGCTTAAAAGCAACCGCAGTCCATAATTTCTTGTTAAAACCTTGAAAGCCACCATGTAATTGAAATTCACCCTGATTAGCTGAAACTTTATAATTGACGCCGTCGATACTAAATCCAGCTCCTCCAATTCGATTGCATGTCCGTCCTACAATACAATTAAAATAGGCGGGATTTTCGATCCAGTCTTCCCAACATGATAAACCAAGAACTACATCTGCTGAAGAACCGTTTTTATCCGGAACGACTAATGAAATAATGGTCCCACCATAATTTGTAATTTTTAAAATTACTCCATTTTCATTTTCTAAAGTGAAAAGCAGTGCTTCATTGCCATCATTTAAAAAACCGAAATGCTCACTTGATACTTTCATGAATTTAGTTTTAGGATACTTGAAATTAGTTAGTTGCACTGAATGGATCAGTATGTTGAATATTAGATAATGACTATCATCCAGAGTTGACAAATATATTAAATTTGTATATTCAATTTTTAGAGTGATGCTAACTAATCAAATAGCTGAGCTATCTTTATAATAAATCTAAAGCATATTTTATGAATACTTCATTCTCAATTGAGCGAATTATTGTCATGACAGCACTAAGTTGCTGTTCTGTGATGTTTGTGCATAGCCAGACAAGCATTAGCATGACAGGTTTACCTTTTTTTAATTCCGATCTTCCTGTTGAGGAACGCGTTAACGATCTGGTGTCGAGGCTAACAATTGAGGAAAAGATACTTCAGCTGCAGTATGATGCTCCGGCTATTGATAGACTGGGCATTCCGAAATATAACTGGTGGAACGAATGTTTGCATGGTGTTGCAAGAAATGGAATAGCAACTGTTTTTCCACAAGCTATCGGAATGGCAGCTACTTTTAATCCTTCTTTAATTCAACAGGAAGCTGATGTAATTTCGACAGAAGGCAGGGCAAAGTACTCTGAGGCGATCAGTAAAGGACAGCATGAAATTTACCAGGGGCTTACATTTTGGTCACCAAATATTAACATTTTCCGTGATCCGAGGTGGGGCAGGGGACAAGAGACCTATGGCGAAGATCCATTCCTTACCAGTCGCATTGGAGTTGCTTTTGTGAAAGGTTTACAGGGAAATGATCCTGATTATCTTAAAGTAGTTGCTACTGCAAAACACTTCGCCGTTCACAGCGGTCCCGAATCGCAGCGGCATAGATTTGATGCCTGGGTTAGTGAGACAGACTTATATGATACATATCTTCCTGCTTTTGAGGCTCTTGTTAAGGAAGCAAATGTATATTCTGTTATGAGTGCTTACAACCGGCTGTTTGGAATTCCGGCTTCTTGCAACAATATGATTTTAGGTGATATTTTGCGGGGTAAATGGGGATTTGACGGTTATGTGGTTTCTGACTGTTGGGCGATTTCTGATATTTACACTTTTCACAAATTTGTACCTGAGGCTTCGCAGGCTGTTTCACTTACATTAAAAGCTGGATGCGACCTTGCCTGCGGGAATGAATATGTTAACCTGAGTGATGCATTGAAGCTTGGATACATCAGCGAAAATGATCTTAATGTTGCATTAGGACGATTATTTACTGCCCGGTTCAAATTAGGGATGTTCGATCCTCCGGCAAAAGTGAAATATGCTTCAATTCCAACTAATGATTATGATACTGATGCTCATCGCAAACTTGCGAAAGTAGTTGCTGATCAGAGTATAGTTTTATTGAAAAATGAAAATAATACTTTGCCTGTTTCAAAAAAAGTAAAAAAAATTGCTGTAATTGGCCCTTACGCAAATGATACCACTGTGCTTCTGGGTAATTATAATGGTATTCCATCACAACCTGTCACTATTTTACAAGGAATTCGGAATAAAGCTGAAAAAGGAATAATGGTTCAGTTTAGCCAGGGAGTTGAGAAGCCTGAAATACAAGCGCTTGCAAAGCAACCTGAACATGCCGTTACTCTTGAGCAAGAAGCGTTGAAAATTGCAAACGGTGCTGACATTGTTTTATTTGTTGGAGGGATATCTCCGGATTTGGAAGGAGAAGAAGGAGCGTTCCCTAATATGGGGAGTGATGGTACAAATTTAATTATTCCAGGATTTGTTAATGGAGACAGAAATTCGCTGGATATACCAGATAATCAGCTTGTTTTTCTAAAAAAACTGAAAGCAACCGGGAAACCTATTGTGGTTATCCTTACAAATGGCAGTGCATTATCCATTAATTGGGCAGCAGAAAATATTCCGGCTATCATTGAAGCATGGTATCCTGGCGAGGAGGGAGGAAACGCAATTGCTGATGTCATTTTTGGTAATTATAACCCAGCTGGTCGGTTACCGGTAACATTCTATAAATCTGTAAACGATTTACCTGCTTTTGAAGATTATGCAATGAAAGGTAGAACCTACAAGTATTTTGAGGGTACACCACTTTATGCATTTGGTCATGGGCTAAGTTATACTTCATTTAAGTATGAGTCATTTGAACTCAATTCACCTGTAATGGTAATAAAGGATACAATTGTTTTAACTGTAAAATTGAGCAACACTGGAAAATACGATGGTGACGAAGTAATACAGGTTTATGTAAAACAACCATGGGAATTGAAAGATCAGCCTATCAAATCAATGGTAGCCTTCCAAAGGGTTCATTTACTGAAAGGTGAAACTCAAAGTTTTATCCTGTTAATACCAGTTTCAAGACTTAGGCATTATGACAGAGATATTAAGGGCTATTCAATCGCAAAGGGCAATTATGATATTTATATAGGTGCTTCATCCGAAGATATCCGACTAAAAAATAGTATAATAATTAATTGACTTCAATCTTAATGTGTATAGTATAGTTTAAATGTTATGGAGAAAGTGAAGTTTTTAGATATTAGTTATACTTTTCGAGACTAGAAATTCGTTAGGTAACATTGTCAGGACAAACTTAAAATAAAAAACGCCATCCAGAAAAACCTGATGACGTTTTTTAAATTTCATAAAACTTCTAATTAACCCTGAAGTTTAAAGTAGATAGGCATATTAAAGAGAACCCGAACTTGCTTTCCGTTTTGTTTTCCAGGATGCCATTTAGGCATCATCTTAACAACGCGTAATGCTTCTTCATCGCAGCCGCCACCAATACCACGCAGGATTTTTACATCTGTAACATTTCCTTTTGAATCAACAACAAAAGAAACATATACAGTACCCTGAATGCCATTTTCGGTTGCTTGCTGAGGATAAACGATATTATCGGCAAGGAATTTATTGCGTTCAGTTTCACCTCCCGGGTACGAAGGCATTTCTTCAACAATAGTAAAGACAGGTTTAGCTTCTTCAACTTCAATAACTTCAACTTTAGCAACCGGAGCTACTTCTTCCTGCACTACAACTGCTTCATTTGTAGTTTGAGCGAGTTCATCCTGGTTAAAGATGTTGGCATCTTCCACTACTTCTTCAGTAGTAACAACAGGAGCCACAAATTTAACTTTTTCTACAAGCTCTGCTGGAGGAGGAGGTGGAGGAGGGGGAGGGGGAGGAGCTTCTTCTTTAGGCTTGTCCATATCCATAAATGAAGCGGTAGCTTCTTTCTCGATATATTTAGACCTCTTCTGCGCATAAAAACTTGATGCCAGCGGGTAAGCTAAACCTGCAAGTAATAATATTACTGCCAGAATTAAAGCCTTGGTCAGGTTTTTAGAATACAATTTACGCAAAATGTACGCTCCATAAGTTTTATTCCTGTGCTCAAAGACGATTTCGTCCATTGAAGCGGTATAAACTTTTTGCTTTGTCATTTTTGTATTTTACTTTAAATGTGAACAACAACTTTTGTCAACTCCTGTTGATCTACTTGGTAGCTGGTGCAGATACTGCTGTTCCAGCAATCATTTGCTTTTCAACATCTGTAATATCTACTACTGCATAATTGGCAACAGTTGTAATTGCCATTTCATCAATAATGTCAACTAAGTTTCTGTATTTTGCATTTTCATCAGCTTTAATAAGGATGATAGGAGCATTTTTATCAGATTTCTTTAACTCCTTAATTTTTCGTGTTAAAGTTGAATCTGCCATAACCTCTTCACCCTTAATAACCTTATCTTTCAATTCTGCAACAGCTTTAAACACAATTTTATTGCGCTGTAACAGTATTTTACGAATTCCATCTTTACTGTAATTCGATTTTACTAATTGAGGAAGAGGTAGTTTGGGATCTGCAACACCAAAGTAATAGTATATCTTATCATCACCTGAAATCAGAATATTGATGGTCTTGTCTGCCTGTATTTTAGGGGCATCTTTAGGGTCATCTTTTTCTGTTTTTTCGGGCATGGTAATTTCCATTGCTTTAGGCTTGCTGAAAGCTGTGGTAAGCATAAAAAAGGTGATAAGCAAGCACATTAAGTCGACCATAGGGGTCATGTCAATATGCGTCGAAAACTTTTTAGCTTTCTTTTTGTGGCCTTTTTGTTTGCCTTCCGCTTGGATTATTTCAGCCATAGTATGATTTCTTTAAATTATTAACATTGTAGTTACTATTCTTCCAATTTTGCTTCTTCTTTCTGGAGGTTGGTCGTAAGGTTAAATTTGTTAACCTGATTGTCCTGAAGAATATCCATTACGTGTTTTACAGTTTTGAAATCAGCGTCTGCATCACCTTTTATGGCAACTACCGCATTAGGATTCTGGAGGCGGATAAATCGCACCCATAAATTTAACTGATTATCTGCGGAATCGGTTGGTATACCTGTCTGAAAAGCTTCGCGATCTTTTGAATCTGGTGTGTTTAGCCAGGCTTTTATTTTTTCAGCCGGCATACCAAATGAAGCCCAATTGGAAAAGGTTTTCAATTCCTTGTCCGTAAAAGTCAGCTTAAACTGTTCTGCAAATTTTTTCAAAACTTCTTTTCTTATCAGTACGGCTGTGTCCTGTCCGTTGTCGAAATTCAGGAATACTTTATTATCCTTACCAACAAGAATTGTAATGACATCTTTTTCTGGAGAAACCTTTTCGCTTATTGAATTTGGCGTATCAACTACGACAGCTTCGGTAGGACGAAAAGATGTTGTCAACATGAAGAATGTAAGCAAAAGGGCAAATAAATCCACCATAGGCGTCATGTCTATTTTTGGAGTTCTTACCGGTGGCTTAATTTTTGGCATGATTTTTTGTTTTGTAGTGTGAAAACCGGGCGCATTGCGCCATAAAGCTTTTGATACAAGGCTTTACCCTTATTTGTTTTTCGAAGCAAATGTCTGTGTAAGACTGAATCCTGCTTCGTCAATTTTGTACGTCATTCCATCAATTTTTGTTGAGAAATAGTTGTAGAAAATAATGGCGATAGTTGAACCGGTAATACCAAATGCTGTGTTGATAAGTGCTTCCGAAATACCGGTTGCCAGAGCAAGTGCATCAGGAGCGCCAGCCTGAGCCAAAGCAGCAAATGCACGGATCATACCTAATACTGTTCCAATAAGACCAATAAGTACTGAAATTGAAGCCAGTGTTGAAATAATAACCAGGTTACGTGACATCATCGGAAGCTCAAGTGCTGTTGCTTCTTCAAATTCCTTCTGTAACGAAAGAAGTTTCTGGTCTTTGTCCAGACGGGTATCTGTTTCAAGTTCTTTGTACTTTATCAAGCCAGCTTTCATAACATTACCAATTGAGCCTTTTTGTTTATCGCAAGCAGCGATAGCCTGATCAATCTGGTCTTTTTTCAGGAAATCCTGAAGGTTAGCAACAAATACATTGGGTGAACCTGTACCTCTTGCTTTACGAAGAGTAAGGGCTCTTTCGATGGCAAAAGTTAATACTACAAGAACACAAGTAATCAGGATAGGTACAACGTACCCTCCTTTATAAACCATTGCAAGGTAGTTACCTGGTATTGGGTGACCAGCTGGATTTCCACCTTCAAAGTTTACTGGATTTCCTAATACATAAAAGTAAATCAGGAATGCGATTGCCAGAGCTATTAAGATTGCTCCAGTTGCGAAAGCTGAACGTAGTGTTTCTTTCAACGATTGACCGTTTTTGCTCATTGTTGTTAAGATTAAGGATTAATTAATTGTATTAATTGTTTATTGTTAGATTTTAAAGTAATTCGTACGCAAAGATAAAAGATTTTAGCATTAAAAAAAGCCTTTGAAGAATGTTGGTGTTTTTTTTTTGCAAAAAAAATACATCTTAGTAAAGAGTTAAGCTATCACTAAGATGTATTAATCTGATAATCAATAACTTTGCTATTGGCTAGGTAGGTTTGCTGATTTGAATTCAGGACATCTGGGTTTCAGATCTTTTAAGGCACTCTTAGCATTTTCGTTGGCCGGGTCCAATCCAACTATTTTGTCCCAGTATGAGAGAGATTCACAGTATTGCTTGTTGACAAGGTAGTAATAGCCCAGATAGTTGTATGCTTCAAGTATATCCCTATTGTATTTAACTGAATCTGCACTTGCTTTTTCAACCAGTAACTCATAGAAGGGTTTTGCAAGTCCTTCTTTTGTATCAGGATCGAGGTTTGAATAAATTCGTGCCCTGAACAGGTATACAGGTTCAAAATCAGGACTTAATTTATTTACCTGGACAAATGCGGAATCTGCTTCAGCCCAGTTTTTAGCATCAAAATAAGCACGAGCCATTTTGTAATAATCATTAACGTTAGCTTTTGAATACCTTATTTT
Organism: uncultured Bacteroidales bacterium; assembly: GCA_963802185.1. GTDB lineage: Bacteria > Bacteroidota > Bacteroidia > Bacteroidales > UBA4417 > UBA4417. The sequence goes on along the minus strand of CAWDHU010000022.1, from coordinate 265,695 downwards.
CAACTTATATGTATCGCCGGCTTCCTGTGACTTTTTGGATTTGAGATACAAAGAAGCTATTTCATTCAATAGATCGGTGTTGGTAGTATCCATTTCGAAACCGGTAATCAGTTGATTTATTCCCAGGGAGTCTTGATCATTTTTAATCAGAATATGGCCGTAGTATATATAATCTTTTGATGTGATTTTATCAGCCTGAGCATTTTTCATGAATTTTTTGATATAATATTTAGCATCATCATATTTTTTTTCTTCGAAATACGAGTATGCCAGAGCCCTGTTCAAATCATTATAGGTTAGCGAGTCCATTGCCAGTATCTGGTTTATCTGCTCAATAGCACCACTATAATCTTCGGTTTGAATAAGCATGTTAGCATACCTGCGTTTGGCTGCAATATTACTACTGCTTAGATCGAGGTATTTCTTGAAGTATTCTTTTGATTCCTCCTTTTTCCCCATCTTCGAATACAGGAAACCCATTTCGAGGTATGCCGGTGCAAACGAAGGGTCGATTTCAATAGCTTCCTGATAGTAGCTCAGCGCATCCTGGTAGCTTCTGATTCGGGTATACAATTGACCAAGCCTTACACGAGCCCTAGTTGAATTTGGCGAGAAATCCTGAGCTCTTTTGTAGTTTTCGGCGGCACGGCTTCCGTTATTTAAAGTATAAAACCAGTAATCACCGCGAACTAAATAAAGTTCTGGGTTTTTGCTGTCAATTGCTTCGGCTCTTCTAAGATAACCGAAAACCAAAGCTGAATCTTTACTTCCAACCTGAGTATATGCATCTGCAAGTTGAATTAGCAAAGTAGCTTGTTCAGGTTTGGTAAGTGTAGATTTTTTCTTCCTGGCAGGCAGGAAGAATTCTGCTTTTGCAAAATTTTCTTCAGCTACTGTTTTATTATTCTGAATCAAGGCAACTTTTCCAAGTCCTACATAGTTCAATGGTTCATTTGCGTTAGCATTAATACCTTTGTTAAAACGCTCAACAGCCTTTTTTGCTATTGATTCGAAAGGAATATTCGTAGGGTCAATAAAATACGAAGCCAGCTGATTTTCACCGCTGTAATAATAATATTTTCCATTCGCTGGTTCCTTTGCAATGAGTGCATTGAAAGCATTGTCAGCAGCATCAAATTGTTCCTGATAAGTCATCCTGAGTGCTGAGTTCAGATCTTGTCCAAATGAAGTACTTCCAATTACCAGCAATGCTATTCCGGCAATAGTTTTCTTAATAGTTTGTCTAATTCGTAGCATGATGTTTCCTCCTCTGTGAATGATAGATTAGTCTTTTTTTATTTCAATTAGTCGTATTGGCATGGTTGCAGGTACAAGTCCTGATTTTAAAATGATTCGTTGACCCTGGTCTCCTGCTACAAATGATGCAAAACCCGTGCCAAGACCTGAAAAAGTCTCCCGGCTTATCATATAAACATCGCGGCAAAATGGATAAGAACCTTCAGCAATATAGCCCTGATAGGGTTTACAGTAATTTAATGGATCTGTTCCAACTTCAACAACCTTAACCGATTCAAGGAATTTCTCGGAAATGCTGTCCTGTGTATCACTGATCCAGTTCACACTGATAATTCCGAGAGCATTAAGGTTATTTTTTACATAATTGATAACCTCTTTATTGTTATTAACCGCAAAGCAATTTGATGGAAAATTTCCTGTTAACTGGAATTTCTCCCGGAAATAACGCACATTGCCGGATTTATTGTTGTCGAACACAACGTTAATTTGTTTATCCTGCGATTTTGGATTAATTTGTTTCCATGAAGTTATTTTTCCCCGGAAAATATCTGCTAACTGGATATCCAAAATTATAGTATCGGGATTTAAAGGATTCACTATCAATGCTAATGCATCGTGCGCAACTTTGGTCGTACGTGCAACAAATTTTTGTGTAAGCAGGTAATCCTTTTCCTCCTTGGTTAAATCTCGTGTAAGCACAATTGTTCGAACAGAATCATTCATAAAATCTGCCAGAACATCTACTTCAGGCTTATATCCGGGAACAATCTTTGCATTTTTGTAAAACGATTCGAAAGTATAGAGTTGAGTATCATATAATAACTGGAATGATTCATCAACACTAATTTTAATGTTTCCGCGGGTAGGGGTTTCATCCAAAGGTTGAACACCCATAGGATTATGGCATGCGGAAACAGCCAATATCAAAATGATTGTAACCAGAAAGAATGTTTGCAGGAAAATACGTTTCATAACATGACCTCCTTTAATCATTTTGTTCCTTTTTCTTAGTAATCAGTTTAACCAGACGGAAAAATCCATACGCTATAAAAAACAATGCAAAAGTGAATTTCAGAACTCCTGGTATATTGGGATAAACGCGTGGTATAAAAAGCATAACTCCCAACCCTATATATACAGCAGCCATCAGGTATCCGAAGTAACTCATGAATTTTGAAAACCAACCTTTGCTTAATGACATACAAACTTTTTTCTCAATTATTGTTTTACTTTTTCAAATACCAGCTAGCTTAAAATTACTTATTGATAACCGCCTTACAATATTCTTTCAGATAATGTCTCGCTTTAAGGAAAATACTTGATATTAAACATATCAGCAGATTCTTCAAAGGTAAACAAAAAGAAGAAATTAAAATTGTATGAGGTTGCAAAAGTAATTTTTTTTTTAAAGTTCATAATGTTTTTTTTTCGTGTGGATGAATATCATCAAATTCATTGGTTTATGTCTTTTCAATTATGATGCGCATGCACTAAAGGTTAAAATTAAGTAGAATCCTTTATTTTAATCATAATGTGTTTATTATCAAATTAATAAATTTATGGAAGAACTGTTTCTCTTCTTAATTTAGTCTATTCTCAAACACTAAGATGCACCAAACATTGAAATTCCATAAAAGCTTTACTGTTTTTTTTAATATTTCTTGCAAGTATGCGTTAACATTCTATATTTGCCAACAAAATTTATTAGGAACAAACTTTTAAAATTAATTCTATGAAAAACAGTATCCTGCTGATTTCAGTAATCTCAATTATTATGATAACAGCTTGTAAGAACGAAAAAAAAATGATAGAAAATCCATTTTTTGCTGAGTATTCAACTCCATTCCAGGTTCCTCCGTTCGACAAGATTGATACGACTGATTATTTGCCTGCTTTCATTGAAGGTATCAGGCAACATGATGAAGAAGTATCTGCAATAACCAGCAGTGCTGGAGAACCTACTTTTGAAAATACTATTCTTCCTTTTGACAAGTCGGGGAAGATGCTGAGAAGGGTTAGCAAAGTATTTTTTAACATGACCGAAGCAAATACAAGTGATCAGATTCAGCGTATTGCTGAAAAAGTGTCGCCAATGCTTTCGAAGCATAATGATGATATTTCAATGAACGCAGATCTGTTTGCCCGGATTAAAGCAATTTATGATAAGCGAAATGATTCCGGTCTTGATACACAGCAGATCCGAGTCGTTGAAAAATACTATCGCGATTTCGAACGCCAGGGAGCCAATTTGTCAAAAAAACAGCAAGATCAGTTGCGTAAAATAAATGAAGAGCTTTCGACTCTTTCGTTAACGTTTGGGAATAACCTGCTTGCAGAAACCAACAAGAATTTTAAGCTGGTTATTGACAATAAATCCGATCTGGATGGATTGCCTGAAGGTGTTATTTCTGCTGCTGCCGAGGCTGCTGAAAAAGATGGCAATAAAGGGAAATGGCTATTTACACTTGCAAAACCAAGCATGATCCCTTTCCTGCAATATGCCAAAAACCGTGAATTGCGTGAGAAGATTTACCGTGGCTATTTTATGCGCGGGGATAATGATAATGCAAATGATAATAAGAAAACCTTGTCTGATATGGTTAGGTTACGTGCCGAAAAAGCCAAATTGCTCGGTTTTGATACTTATGCCGCATATATTATTGATGATAATATGGCTAAAACCCCTGCAACAGTTGATGCTTTCCTGGATAAACTTATGGTTGCTTCATTGCCGGTAGCAAAAGCCGAACTTGATGAGATGCAAAAGATTGCAGATGACGAAGGTGCCAAGTTTAAACTCCAGTCGTGGGATTGGTGGTATTATTCCGAAAAACTCCATAAACTGAAATACGATCTTGATGAAAATGAATTAAAACCATATTTCAGTCTTGAAAATGTGCGTAACGGAATGTTTGCTGTTGCCGGAAAGTTATATGGTATCACATTTACGAAAGTCATCAATCTGCCTGTTTATCAAAAAGATGTTGAAACTTTCGAGGTGAAAGAAGCTGATGGCTCACACCTGGGCATTTTATACCTTGATTATTTCCCACGCAACACTAAAAGTGGAGGCGCCTGGTGTACCGATTTCCAATCGGCCGGATGGGAAAACGGCAAAAAAGTTGATCCTGTAGTTTCGATGGTATGCAATTTTACTCCTCCAACCGGCGATATGCCTGCATTACTTAACTTTGACGAAACCTCAACTTTATTCCACGAATTCGGACATGCCCTGCATGGACTTTTCACAATTGGGAAATACAACCGGACTGCAGGAAATGTTCCACAGGATTACGTCGAATTACCTTCACAGGTTATGGAAAACTGGGCTGCTGACCCACAGGTACTGAAGATGTATGCTAAACATTACAAAACCGGTGAAGTGATTCCTGATCAACTGATAGCCAAAATAGAAAAAAGTGGTTTGTTTAACCAGGGATTTGTTACTGTTGAATATATAGCTGCATCCATTCTGGATCTCGATTACCATGAGATTACAGCACCAGCAAATGTTGATCCTGTGGCTTTTGAGAAAGAAGCAATGAATAAGATCGGACTTATACCTGAAATATTACCACGCTACCGTTCAACTTATTTTGCCCATATTTTCAGCGGTGGTTATGCTGCAGGTTATTACGTGTATATTTGGGCTGCCGTGCTTGATGCCGATGCCTTCGACTACTTCAAGCAATCAGGCGATATTTTCAACCCTGAACTGGCTGCAAAATTCCGTAAGAATTGCCTGGCCGAATCAGGTGATGATGAGGGAATGGTACAATACGAAAAATTCAGGGGACAACAACCTTCAATGGAGCCTTTGTTGAAACGTCGCGGATTGAAATAATTCACTTCAGGAATGAACGAAAGCCTTGTTTTGTAAAATTATACAGAACAAGGTTTTTTACTTTGCACTGAGAAAATCAGATACCTTTTTGAAAACCATATTAAACGATTTGTCAACCTGTCCGCTTATTGATTCGTTGATGGGAAACGGGTCTTCATGCCTGTAATCATAGGGGAAATCAAGAACCTGGACATCAATTGGAATATCTCTATTTGAACCCTTAAGTGTATTAATAATTTCGTAGGAAGGGATTACTGTATCTTTTTCGAGGGCAATTGCCAGAACCTGGCCGGAAATCTTCCTGAACGTATCTTCACGTTGCGGAAGCATTACTGAATAATTCAACATGGAACGGAATACCAGGCCTTCGGGATGTAATTCTCCAAGATGATGCTTCATCCGCGGATTTTTTTCCATGTGAACACTAAGATGTTCAACCAGGTAACTGTACATGGCTGCATTTGCTTCGCTGTCGATAATAAATTTTGAAACCGGTGAAAGTCTATTGAATACCGCGCCTCCGCAAAACATTACGAGTTTCGAATTATCGAAGTAATTGTTGTAATTAGTGAGTTTCAAAATTTCAGCAAGCATACTGCCGACTGAATATGAAAAGAAATCAAGAGTAAAATCCTTTTCAATTAACGGATGTTGGCCTGCTTTGCATTCTTCAACAAACTGAATCACATCGTAATATGTTTGCAATCCCGACCATAAAAAGCGTTCAGGATAAGCATGAAGTCGCGTGCTGATAGCAACGTTAGAAAGTGACGAATCAATAATATTAGGGAAACTATCTTTGCGGTGTAGACTCAACTGAAACATTTTTCGGGGATCGCTCCATAAATGCGGGGCCCTGTTCATATGAAAAGCAATTGGAAAAAGCACAACCAGTTTACCCGTGTCATCAGCGATTTTCTTTGCCCATGGCAAATATTTATCCCAGTATTTTTCGTTAAATCCATGAAAGAACAGCAGGACTTCTTTGAATTTATCTTTAGATGTAGGTTTAAATACCAGATACCTGAAATTTCTATTTTCCGAAATGTCGATATCAGAAATATCTATGTTTTTATTAATTCTTTCAATCTTAGTGTTTCTGAATTCAATACACTTAAATGAGCTATCGTGGTTTTTACAATAGTACATTTCATTTCCGGATAATAGATTAAATGCCGATGAATTAAAATCGCAATTATATATTTCCGATTTTTCATCCACTGGAATCATATCAATATCATATGTTAATTTCTCTTTTAATAGATGATAGAGTTTATTATAGATCATAATTCTGATTTTAAAATACCAGGATAAATTCTTTGTATTGAGTGGGAACCGTTTACAACCTGTAAAGCATGTTTTTGTCAATTCGAGAAATTATCATTCAGTTATAAATTATGTAAGAAATTTCTTTACAAAATTACGAGCAATCTGAATAGGATTATGCATATGTTCGGTATTAAATGCCTCATGTTTATTTATTCCTTTCTATTTCTTATATCAACAAGTATAATCATTGTTTATAAACGGGTGAAATATTGTTCAAAGTGCGTTTGCGTTAGTTTAATTGGTAATTTTCAAGCCTCATATTTAAAATGTTAAATCAACAATCATGTCGGAATATATTCTCTCGAAATCAACTTATATACGAGGCCTGCAATGTCACAAATCATTGTACCTGAATAATTTTCGTCCATATTTGCGTGATAAAATCAGTGAAGAACAGCTGGCCAAATTTGCACGCGGTCATGCCGTTGGTAAAATAGCGCAACAGCTTTTTCCAGGTGGCATCGTCATGTCACGCCCGGGAAAAACAGCGGCATTAAAAACAGCTCAGCTGATCGGTGAAGGTTTTCCGGTTATTTATGAAGCTTGTTTTATCTCCGATGACGTTATTGTAGCGCTTGATATACTGGTAAAACAGGAAAACGGGTATAACGCTTATGAAGTTAAAAGCAGTTTGGCTTTGAGTAACGTTTATTACAATGATGCATTCCTGCAATACCATGTAATAAATGCTTCCGGCTTGCGGCCTGAAAAATTTTTCCTGATCCACCGGAATGCTGATGTTGAATTGACTGATTCAGTAGCTTTGCAGGAAATGTTTGTTTTTACCAATGTTACCAATGAATGTGAGGCTCATGAATCATTTGTTCAGGATGGTATAAGCCAGATGCTTGAGGTTTTAAAACGTGATAAGTCGCCTGACATTCAGCCTGGTAAGCATTGTATGAATCCATATCCCTGCGATTTCAGAGGAGTGTGCTGGAAGAAAATAAGTAAGGAAGAGCAGGAAGAGTTACTAGGGAATGGAAAATAGGGAATAGAAAATAGAAAATAGAAAATGGTGGGGGATGATTAATTAGACTGAATTACAACATTATTTTACTTGACTAAATCAAATTAATGAAACTAATAGATCTTACTCATACTATAAGTCACGGGATGCCAGTTTTTCCGGGCGAAAAAGAACCTTCCATTGTCCGGGATATTTTGCCTGATGAAGTCGGTTATGTTACACATCGCCTGGAAACAAATTTTCACACAGGCACTCATATTGATGCGCCCTACCATATTAAAAGTGATTTGTTGACTATTGATAAATTCCCGGTTGATTTATTCTCGGGTCAGGCAGTGGTAATTGATGTGCGGGGTTTATCAAAAATTGGAATGCAGCCTGCCTGGGACCAACTTTTTCGAAAGTATAAAATTGTCCTTTTTTATTCCGGTCACAGCAAATCGTGGGGCTCGGAAAGCTATTATTATGATTATCCTGATTTTGATGCTGAAATAGCAGAAGCACTGGTTAACTGCGGAGTAAGAATTGCAGGATTCGATTCCCCTTCGCCTGACAAATCGCCTTATGATTTTCACTCAATTTTCCTGAAGCATGAAAGGTTTCTTGTTGAGAACCTAACAAACCTTGATAAACTGGCAGGCAAAGAAATTATAACATTTATGGCTTTTCCTTTGAAAATAGAGGCTGAGGCATCGTTGATACGGGCAGTGGCAATGATAGAAAAATAGATTTCTGATTATTTGCAAAGTTCCATCACTTTATTTTCCAGTTCATCTCCACGAAGTTTCTTTGCAACAATTTTGCCTTTTTTATCAATCAAAACTGTAAATGGAATTGAAGTAACGCCATAAGCTGCTGCGCCTTCTGATTTCCAATATTTCAGATCGCTTACGTGGTCAGGCCAGATCAGGTTATCCTTATCTATTGCTGCCAGCCAGCTACTTCGGTCCTTATCAAGTGAAACACTGTAAATTTCGAATCCCTTATCATGATATTTGCCATACATGGCAACAACATTAGGGTTTTCCTTGCGGCAAGGTCCGCACCACGAAGCCCAGAAATCAATAAGAACAACTTTTCCTTTCAGGGATGAGAGTTTGCGGATTTTCCCATCAGGATCAGTTAGTGCTATTTCAGGTGCCGCAGCTCCGATTGCTGTTTTGCGTTCAACCTCAACTTGTTGGTGGTATTGCTTTACAAATGCATTTTCGGGATACGCTTTGAATGTGGCTGACTCTGTTTTGTCAATAATATCAAAGTCATTTGTCATATCAAACTTATCCTGGAAAAATAGCCAGGCAAGGGAAGCAGGATTTTTTTCCATCTGGGCTCTCAAAGCAACTTTCTGTAACGAATCATTTTCGCGGAACTGACTGAATATAATTGCTGAAAGTGAATCGCGTTTTGGAGATGATTGAATTTCGTTATATTGTTTATTGAGTGATGCTTTCCGGCTTTCAAAAAGCTGGGACTCATTCATTGCTTTGTACAATAATTGAGTATGGAAAGATCCTTCAATTGTTGCATCACCACCGAGTTTACCCCCTACAGTTTTTAATGTAATCGTTTCGCCGGGTGTAAGTATCACCATCATATAATTCTTATCGTCAAGCCGTAATCTGAAAATATCGGTAGCTGTTATTGGTGCAATAAGTTTAAAAGATCCATTTTCGTCGATAGCCGAAGATACATAAATCCAGGGATTCTGACCATTGAGTGTATCCAGGTATATTTGCTTGTATGCTCCTTTTTCCGTAATAGTTCCATTTATTACCAAAGGTTGCGGCGTCTTTTGCGCCTGACTAAATGTATAGAAAAGAGTGAATAAAACTATCAGGAAAAATTTATTTTTCAGTAGAATCATAATTATGAAAGTGTTTAAGATTGATGGACAAAAGTAGCTATTATTCTCCAAAAACCAAGCCCGAATTTGTTTTCTAAGGTTATTGCCGTGAAGACATAGAGTATCCCGGTTTGTTCCTGACGACAAATCGCTTCCTTACAGTATTATTCGTTTATTTACGAAATACTGCATAAATGAACTTCTTTAAAAAGCTTTTACTTTAGAAAAATCCGGTTTCTTGCTTATAGCAGGATTCTATTGAAAAAATTCAATCACTATGTTAAAATATTTAAGCATTAGTTTTATAACTCAAATTTTCTGCAGTAACAGTATTGAAGTTTTTTTCAATGACTAAACATTTTACTTCAAGGTCAACGATATTATTTTATCAAAAATTTAATCCTCAGGCAAATCAACCATTCCGGTTTTTTCGCTATAGCCATATAAACGGTCAAATTTAACCCTGTATTTGACTTTCAGAAATTTACGCCTTACTTTAAGAGTTGGCGAGAGTTCACCTGATTCGGGAGTCCAGTCGGCACTGGTGAGTTCAAATCGTTTCACCTGTTGGTGATTCCCCAGGTTTTTGTTGATTTTATCCACTTCCTTTTGGAACCGTTCAATCACTTTTGGATTTTGAATCAAGTCTCTATTGTCATGAAATTTGATTCCATATCTGTTACACCAGGCATGAAGAAAATGGAAAGTCGGAACAATAATGGCTGCAGCATATTTCTCTCCTTCGCCAACTACCATAATCTGTTCAATAAACGATGATTCTTTAAACCGGTTTTCCACTACCTGGGGCGCTACATATTTTCCGGTACTCAATTTAAATATTTCTTTTTTCCGGTCGGTGATCTTTAGGATATTCAGATCATGTAATTCCCCTATGTCGCCTGTATGAAACCAGCCTTCTTTGTCAATCACTTCATTGGTAAGTTCCTCTGCTTTATAATATCCCATCATTAAATTTGGACCTTTCATAAGGATTTCTCCATCCTCAGCAATTTTAACCTCAACATTATCCAGCACAGGACCTACAGTCCCAAATTTCATATAAGGGTAGTTTGCCTGGTTAACAGAGATTACAGGTGATGTTTCAGTTAAACCGTAGCCTTCCATAATAGGAATCCCTGCTCCGTTAAAAACCCGTGCAAGACGTTCCTGCAATGCAGCGCCACCCGAAATAATGACCTTTATATTCCCACCGAGAGCTTCGCGCCATTTACTGTATACGAGTTTATCGACTATGGAACGCTGGAGTTCGTAATACCATCCATTGCCCCTGTTTAATTCATACTTTAAGCCAAGATCGACAGCCCAGAAGAACATTGCTTTTTTTATGCCGGTCAACTCTTTGCCTTTCAAGATCAATTTGTCATACAATTTTTCAATCACGCGGGGTACACTGGTAAATCCTTGTGGGTGAATTTCACGCAGGTTTTCACCAATTGTTTCGATGCTTTCGGCGTAATAAACCGATGTACCTTTATTTTGAACCAGGTAATTTACCATGCGTTCGAGTACGTGGCAGAGTGGAAGAAAACTGAGGAACCGGTCTTTGTCGTCAACAGGCAGAAGTGCGGTAGTTCCATGCACATTCGTTATAAAGTTCCGGTGATTAAGCATGACGCCTTTGCTTCTTCCGGTAGTACCCGAAGTATATATAATCGACATAAGATCTTCCTGGTCGATGGATTTTTTGATCTCTTCCAGCTTTTCAGGTACCTGGTTTTCAGAGCCAAGCTTTAATAGCTTATCCCAGTTTGAAGCCCCTGCTACCTGATCGATTGTATAAAGTTGCTGGATATTTGCAGCTTTCTTAACCAATGGTTTGATTTTGTTGTAGAACTCTTCTGAAGAAACAATCACAATTTTAGCATCTGAATGTGTAAGAATATGTTCATATTCTGCTTTGCCTTGATTTGGATATACTGGTACATGAACCACACCTACCTGACTCATGCCCATATCCAGAAAGTTCCATTCAGGCCTGTTGTTGCTGATGGTGATTATTTTATCTCCTTTTATAAATCCGGATGCCAACAAGCCAAAACTTACCAGGTCGGTCATCCGTTTATATTCTGCAGTGGAGAATTTTTCCCATATCCCGTTTCGCTTGATGGCAAGTGCATCTTCTTTGGAATACTTTTCAACCAGTTGCGTCAAGATGTCAAATGTTCTAAGTACTTTCATGGGATTGGGATTTTAATGGTTTATTTAATTTTTTGGTTTAAAAGTCCAGGTGAACCAGAAACGAGCCACCACTTCACCATTGGTGTCCATTCCTTCAGTAAACACTTCAATGGATTGTCCTTCTTTAGTATCAATGCTTTGCGCGATGGTTTTTTCTAACAACTCACCTTGCGTGCAGGTGAAAGCGATGCGCGTTTTGGCTTTTTTGACAAACTCGGCTTTCACACCAAGTACGAGCATAGAGACGGAAATAGGATTTTTCTCCACATGAGCCATGGCAAGAATTCCGGTCGAAAGTTCGGCCGCCATACTCAGGGCGGCAAAATAAATAGACCGGAAAGGATTTTTGTTCATAAAATTATACGGCAATGAAATCGAAGCTTTACCCATATTCATCTCGTCAACCCTGAGCCTGGCAAAAAAGGCCAAAGGAAGTTTCCATAACATGAAAAGCCGCATCCTGAATGGATTGTTTGCCAATTTCTCTATTTTGTTTATGCTCTTCATGGCTGGATTTGTTTTACTATCAGGATCGGGAATTTCCTCACTCCGGTTTTTAATGATCGATGCTTCTGTTTTTTAGAAAGGATAGTGGTTTTCTTCAATCATCAGGCTGGCAATGCGACGGCGTGCTGCAATGGCATTTACATTGGCAGCTTTGGTAAAGCGTTTCATACCCATCAGCATGGCTTGCTGTTCATCGCCGGCAGCAAAAGCATTCACTGCATCCACTCCTGATTTATTAATTTTTCCGGCCACATCATAAAAGAATACATCTGTCATGTCTTTATACAGGCTCAGTTTTTCTTCGGTGAGTGTTGCACTTAGTTTTTCTGTGCGCAATAAACACGATTCGGCAGCATAGGTATTCATTATCATATCGGCCAGCGCCATAAGGATTTCCTGTTCTTCAGCAAACTTGTCCATATATTTTTGGATGGCCGCCCCGGCTACCATGAGAATCGATTTTTTGAAATTCACCATCATTTTCTTTTTGGTTTCAAAGTAATCCGTCGAAACCGAACCAAAATCAGGAATGCCCATAAGTTCTGCGCCTACAGCTTTTGCAGGAGTTAGAAGGTCTATTTCCCCTTTCATGGCACGTTTCAGCAATTCACCTACAATCACCATGCGGTTGATTTCATTAGTTCCTTCAAAAATCCGGTTGATGCGTGAATCACGGTAAGCTCGTTCCACCTGGGTTTCAGCTGAATAGCCCATGCCTCCATAAATCTGAACAGCTTCATCCACCACATAATCGAGTACTTCAGAGCCGAAAACTTTGGCAATGCTGGCCTCAATGGCATATTGCCGGATACCTTCAACAGTGGCCTTACCTTTATCCATTCCCTGATCCTTCAGCTGCTTGACAGCGTCGTCTATATTTTGACTGGCGCGGTAAGTAAGCGACTCGGAAGCAAAAGTACGGATAGCCATTTCGCCTAATTTCCACTTAATGGCTCCAAATGAGGAGATGAGGGTGCCGAATTGTTTCCGTTCATTTGCATAGTGTAATGCGAGATCAATTGTGCCTTTACATGCTCCTACGGCAGCGCCTGAGAGCTTGATACGTCCGAGATTAAGGATATTCAAAGCAATTTTAAAACCGCCATCCCGTTCGCCGAGCAAATTACTTGCTGGAATCAGTGCGTTATCAAAATAAATCTGTACGGTTGAAGACCCCTTGATACCCATTTTTTCTTCGTCAGCGCCGATAGTAATACCTGGAGTGTTGGTTTCCACGATAAAGGCACTCAGGTTTTTGTCGTCGCCAATTTTGGCAAATACAATCAGCAAATCGGCCACTCCTCCATTAGTGATCCAGATTTTAACCCCGGTAAGCGCATAAGTCGATCCATCAGCACTCAATACTGCTTTTGTTTTTCCGGAGTTGGGATCCGATCCTGCATCGGCCTCAGTGAGGCAATAGGCCCCGATAAACTCACCGGAAACCAGTTTTGGAAGGTATTTTTGCTTTTGTTCTTCAGTACCGTAATACAAGATTGGGAGAGTCCCGATACCTGTATGTGCAGAATAGGCAACAGCAAAGCTAAATCCTTTGCCCATTTCTTCCACGGTAAGCATGGAAGTAACAAAATTTTGCCCGAATCCTTCATATTCTTCCGGCACGGAAATACCCAGCAGGCCTAATTGCCCGGCTTCCTTAAGTAATTTGCTGAGCAATGCACGGTCATGCTTTTCGAGTTGTTCTACTTGCGGAAGTACCTGAGTATCGGTAAAGTCCTTGCAGCTTTGCGCCATCATGCGCTGCTCTTCGTTAAATTCTTCTGGAATGAATACGTCTTGTGCCAGGGTTTCCTTAATTAAGAATTCTCCTCCTTTTAGCGATTTGTTTTCTGACATGGGTTTATTTTTTTTAAATGATATCTTTTGGTTCGTTTTATTTAAAGCATCTCAAATATTCCTGCGCCGCCTTGTCCTGTACCGATGCACATGGTGACTATTCCATATTTTCCCCCGGTACGTTTGAGTTCGTGAAGCAACTGAACAGTGAGTTTGGCGCCTGTGGCTCCCAGCGGATGGCCAAGGGCGATGGCTCCTCCGTTAACATTCACCTTGCTTTCGTCAAGGCCCAATTCATTAATCACGGCAATGGATTGTGATGCAAAAGCTTCGTTAAGTTCGATACAATTGATCTGATCGAGTGTCATTCCGGCATGTTTCAATACTTTTGGGATAGCAACCATAGGGCCAACGCCCATTTTATAGGGTTCAACACCTGCTACCTGGTAGTCAACCAGTCGTGCAATGGGTTTCAGGTTAAATTCTTTGAGAATTTTTTCAGAAACCACCAGAACGAAAGCCGCACCATCCGACATCTGCGAGGAATTTCCGGCCGTAGAAAATCCATCAGCTGCAAAGGCGGGACGAAGTTTCGAAAGCCCAGCCAGATTAGTACCTCTGCGGGGACCTTCATCCGTATCAAAAATTGTTTCTTTGGTAATGAGCTTGTCATTTACCACTATATTTTCTTTGATGGTGAATGGTACAATTTCTTGTTTGAATTTGCCTGCGTCGATGGCAGCCAGGGCCTTTTCCACTGATTTCACGGCAAACTGATCCTGCTCTTCACGCGAGACGTTATATTCTTTTGCTACCATTTCGCTGGTCAGGCCCATGTTTAAATACCATTTAGGATGGTTTTTAGCCACATCAGGGTTAGGAACCTGCCGCCATCCGCCCATGGAGATCATCGACATGGTTTCGGCACCACCGGCAACGATGATATCAGCCAGGCCTGCAGTAATTTTCGCGGAAGCGATAGCAATGGATTCGAGACCTGAAGCGCAATACCTGTTGACGGTCGATCCCGGCACATCAACAGTGTCCATCGACATGAGCGAGAGCATTCGCCCCATGTTGAAGCCTGTTTCGGCTTCAGGGAAAGCATTTCCTACTACCACATCATCGATACGGCTGTGGTCGATTTGAGGGAAATCGGCCAGCAGATGCCTGATAACTGTTGCGGCAATGTCGTCGGGTCGTGTGAAACGAAAGCTGCCCCTGGGGGCTTTTCCAATGGGTGACCTATATCCGCCTACTATATATGCATTCATGTTTTTACGTTTTTCTGGTTAGTGATTGAATTAGTTTCTCAGAATTTTACCGGACGTGATCAGGCTTTGGATGCGTTCGAGTGTTTTGCGTTGCATACAAAGTTCAAGGAAAGCCTTGCGCTCAAGGTTGAGCAGGTATTGTTCGGAAACTTCTGTCAGGGCTTCAGATACTTCACCTCCGGCCATCACCATGCCGAGTTTTTCAGCAATGAGTTTGTCGTGTTCACTCATGTAGTTGGCTGTCGTAAAACCATCAGCTCCAACATAAACCAATCCAAGCGCTTCTTTTCCAAGCACTTTGATGTCGGTGCGAGGTACCGGTTTGGTATAGCCCTTCTCAACCATGTTCAAAGCAGATTTTTTAGCATAAGCCAGCTGGTGAGCACGACTCACGATTACTTCATCTATTCCGGGGCGTAAATAACCCAGGCTAAAAGCTTCATAAGCTGATGTGGAAACTTTGGCCTGACCGATGCTTAAATACCGGTTCAGGAAAGCGTTGGTGCGGATATCACCTTCTTTTAATTCATCCGATAGACGAAGGGCAAACTCTTTGGTGCCGCCACCGCCAGGTATCAGGCCAACTCCAAACTCCACCAGACCCATATAGGTTTCGGCATGGGCAACTACCTTGTCGCTATGCATACACACCTCGCATCCACCACCCAGGGCCATGCCATGAGGAGCTGCAATCACAGGAATGCCGGAATAACGAAGACGCATAGTGGTTTTTTGAAACCATTGTACGGCCATATCCAGTTCTTCAAATTCCTGCTCTATGGCTAACATATATATCATGCCAACATTGGCGCCAGCCGAAAAATGCTCGCCTTCGTTGGAAATTACGAGGGCTTTGTAATCGGCTTCAGCCATGTCCAATGCTTTGTTGAGACCTTCGAGCACACCTTGCCCAATGGTGTTCATTTTAGTGTGGAACTCAATGTTGAGTACGCCATCGCCTAAATCAAAAATAGTAGTGTCGGTATTTTCCCAAACTACATGTGATGAGCGCATCACTTCCAGCGAAAGCAGTGCTTCCTGCCCGGGGATTTCCCGGTATGATTTGGAAGGGATATCGTAAAAATGTTTTTTGCCGTCTTTTACTGTATAAAAACTATTAATCCCGGTTCCGAGCATATCGTAAATCCATTGAGCCGGCTTTTTACCGGCTTCTTCCATGGCTTTAACGGTTTCGGCGACGCCAACAGCATCCCAGGTCTGGAAAGGGCCGAGTTTCCAGCCGAATCCGGCATTCATGGCATCATCTACTTTATAAAGATCGGGGGTGATTTCGGGAATGCGGTTGGATACAAACTGGAAAAGACTATAGAAGGAAGCTCTGTAAAAATCACCTGCTTTACCTTTATCCGATAGTAAGATCGGCATGCGCAGGCGAAGATCATCAATGCCCTTGGTTTTTTCAAAAACCGAAAATTTTGGACGGGGCGCCTCTACATAATCCATGGTGCCAAAATCCAGAGACAGGAATTTTTTCTCGCCACCTTCGTCTACTTTTTTAAAGAAACCTTGTTTTGTTTTTGACCCCAGCCATTTGTTATCCAGCATTTTTTGCAGGTATGCCGGAATTTTAAAAGCATCGTTGGTTTCGTCGTGGGTCATTTCACGTATGTTGTTGGCCACATGGACTAAAGTATCAAGACCCACAATGTCTGCCGTACGGAATGTCGCTGATTTGGCACGACCTATAACAGGACCGGTGAGTTTATCGATTTCGGGAATGGTAAGCCCTAGTTGTTCTACGTTATTAAATAATTCCATGATGGAAAAAGTGCCTACACGGTTGGCAATAAATGCCGGAGTGTCCTTAGCAAGCACGGGTGTTTTTCCGAGAAAACGGGCAGCATAATCGGCCAGGAAATCAAGTGCTTCCTTGGATGTTTTGCTGGTGGGAATAATTTCGAAGAGCTGCAGGTAGCGAGGCGGGTTGAAAAAGTGAGTACCGCAGAAATGTTTTTGGAAATCTTCGCTGCGACCTTCAATCATTTTTTCAACCGAAATGCCTGATGTGTTGGATGTGATTAAAGAACCTGGTTTGCGGAATTTCTCCACTTTTTCGAACACCTGCTGTTTGATGTCGAGGCGTTCAATAACTACTTCAATCACCCAATCACAGTCCTTAATTTTAACGAGGTCATCATCAAAATTGCCTGTGGTGATCCGCTTAGCAAAAGACTGCATGTAAATAGGAGAGGGTTTTGACTTTAAGGCTGCTGTGAGCGAGTCGTTTACAATCCTGTTTCTGACGGCTTTGTCATTCAATGTCAATCCTTTACTCTGTTCTGCTTCGGACAAGTCGCGAGGGACAATATCGAGCAGTAATACATCAAGGCCGATGTTGGCAAAATGACAGGCGATTCCCGAACCCATGACTCCTGATCCGAGTACTGCAACTTTGTTTATTCTACGTATCATATATAAATAGGATTAAAAAATTAGTCTTCATCATAATTGTTCCCTGTCAATAAAGAGAGGTCCTTTGAAACCTGCTGGCGGATTATCTCGTTTACTCTTACAAAAGCAGCCATATCAGCCTCTTCGATTATTTCACTTAGCCTGCTGTTGAAATCAATAACGACCTTCCGTACTTTTGACCTGAGTTCGCTGCCCCTGGGAGTTAAAAAAATTTTTACAACCCGGCGGTCATCTTCGTTTGATTTCCTGAAAATAAGCCCATCATCCTCCATGTTTTTGAGTAAGCGGCTGAGGCTTGAAGTGCTCATGCCCATAATGGGTGCTATTTTCGTTGCCGGTACCCCTTCCTTACTGATATTGATGAGAGCATAGCCTATTCCTTGTGTGATCCCGTTTTCAACAGCCAATATATTGTACATTCTGCGTGTAGCGAAAAGTGTGCTTCTTAAATGATAATCAACTGTTTCCTGTATATTCATTCAAATTAATGTTATGCATGCATTGCAAATATAGTGAATATATTATGTATTTAGAATATTATATTTGAAAATCAATAAATAAATATTTTTAGAAAGATTTTGACACTATCTGGTTCATTAACTTACAGAATCAATTATAGAGATTTAGCTTTTGTACCAAATAGTTCGATGAAAATCAACAAATTAATATTTATCATAGAGGTTTGAGGTATCAATTAATAATTATTTTTAAAACTTTTAAAAAGCAAATAACCAGAAAAATTATACGTGCTAAATTTCAATCATGACATTCTATTTTATCTACATTTGCATCGTTTTTCCATTCACACCATTAATAATAATTGCAATGCCGAATATTTCGAAACGTGGCCTCAAAATGCCAGCATCACCTATCCGTAAACTAGTTCCATTTGCCGAAGCAGCAAAAAAAAGAGGTATAAAAGTCTATCATCTGAATATTGGTCAGCCCGATATAAAAACTCCTGAAGTGGCTATCGAAGCCATCCGTAAATACGATGGAAAAGTGATTGAATACAGCCATTCGGCAGGAAATGAATCTTATCGGAAAGCGTTAGCGGCAAAATACACCCAACAGGGAATTACAGTAAATGAAAACCAGATACTTATCACCACCGGAGGTTCTGAAGCGATTCTGTTTGCAATGTTCTCATGCATGAATCCTGGTGATGAAATTATAATTCCTGAACCCTTTTATACAAATTATAATGCCTTTGCACAGACAGCAGGCGTTGTTGTAAAACCAATTACTTCGAACATACAAGATGGTTTTGCTCTTCCTCCGATAAGTGAGTTTGAGAAATCAATTAATTCTAATACAAAGGTTATCATGATTTGTAATCCGAATAATCCAACGGGTTACCTTTATAGTAAAGAAGAGTTATTACAGTTGCGTGACCTGGTATTAAAATATGATCTGTATTTGTTTGCCGATGAAGTTTACAGGGAATTCTGTTATGGCGGCAATGAGCATTTTTCGGTAATGAAACTGCAAGGCCTTGACCAGAACGCTGTAATGATTGATTCGGTTTCTAAAAGATACAGTGAGTGTGGCGTTCGCATTGGTGCTTTGGTTACACGTAATACTGACATATTGAATTCGGCATTGAAATATGCACAAGCCCGGCTAAGTCCGCCATCTTTAGGACAGATTGTGGGAGAGGCTTCACTTCAAACACCTGATATATATTTTACTGAAGTATACGACGAATATATTGCCCGCCGCGATTTTGTAATTGATGCATTAAACAAGATTCCCGGAGTTTTTGCCCCAAAACCAAAAGGCGCGTTTTATGCAATTATCAGTTTGCCAATTGACGACAGTGATAAATTCTGTCAGTGGCTACTCGAAGATTTTAATTACAAAAACCAAACTGTAATGCTGGCTCCGGCTTCAGGGTTTTATGCTACACCAGGCCTGGGTAAAACTGAGGTTCGAATAGCTTATGTTCTTAAAATTGATGATCTGCGAAATGCAGTTAATTGTTTAGCGGAAGCTTTGAAGGTATATCCGGGAAGGGTTTGAGAATGTGCTAATGTGATAATTGGATAATTTGCTAATGGGAGAGTGGCTACTTACTAGCAAGCTTTGTAATTCAATTCCCTAAATCCTAACACCAAAATCCCAATCCCTTTTATTCGAAATCCGGGTAAAGCAGGTATTTTTTTCTGACTTTCATAAATGCATCAAGGCCGGGCTGCCATGATCTGCGTATTTCACTTTCACTTTTTCCGGCAATGATTTGCTCACGTAATGTGCTGTTACCTGAAAGTTTATCAAAATAAATACTAAAAAATTCAGTTTTGGGACTTAAGTTTTTATATGCTTCTAAAAGCCATTTCAACTCAATAAGTCCCTCTCTTTCAATTATTTCAGCTTCATTATCAAGTTTCTGCCCATAGCACAATTGCCCTTTTAGTGGTGGGTCCTCACTTACTCCTTTGATTGGTTTTGGTGTAAAACTGTATGATCCGGACGTGTACTTTGGATGACCAAAAACCTTGAAGGGACTTTCAGTTCCACGTCCTACGCTTACAACCGTCCCTTCGAACAAACAAAGTGATGGATAAAGGTAAATGGATTTCATGTCCTGAAGGTTTGGTGAAGGCCGTACCGGTAACTGGTACCTGGAATCATGGGTGTAATTACCACATTTTATGATAGTTAAATTGCATCGTGTACCTTCTTTTATCCATTTTTCTCCATTTACCATTTTTGCATATTCACCTATAGTCATGCCATAAACAATCGGAATTTGGTGCATACCTACAAATGAAGAATATCCTGGTTCCAAAACCGGTCCATCAACATAATACCCGTTTGGATTTGGACGATCAAAAACTATAAGCTGAACATTATTCTCGGCACAGGCTTCCATTACGTATGTCAGAGTCGAAATGTAAGTATAGAATCTTGCTCCCACATCCTGAATATCAAAAACCATAACATTGATACCAGCCAGATCTGACTGGGTTGGTTTTTTATGATTACCGTACAGAGAAATTACATCGATGCCGGTTTTGGAGTCTTTCCCGTTCAGAATTTCTTTCCCATCCGGTTGATCGCCCCTGAAACCATGTTCCGGGCCAAATATTTTTTTAATATTTATGCCAAGTGAAAGTAAGGTGTCAACTAGATAGGTTTGATTAATCAACGAAGTATTGTTAGCGACAATTCCAACCGTTTTACCCTTTAGCAAAGGCAGATATTCACTTGTCCGATAAGCGCCAGGCAGCACTAATTTATTATCATCTGTTTGCTTTTTGATGTATAGCTGATTTTGACAGCTTCCCCCAAAAGTTGATATCACTATAAGTGAAAGTATTAGAAATTTGATTGACACCATTTTATTCATTGAATAAATATTCAGAACAACTCGTTTTTAAGCTGTAGCAATAATTGTACAATAATAAACGAAAAAGGTTAAAAAAAGCGTGTAGTTCATGAAAATCTTTATTTTATGATGAAAGTAACGGCAATCAGATTTCACAGTTTAAATTTTATTATATTTAGCTTACCCCTCACCTTGTCAGCTCTCGCTCACCCTTTAAGTATGAAACTCTGAATTTAAAGTGAGGGATATAACCGGATAAAAAAGTATTTTTGCAGCCGCATGAATACAGAACAATTTATAGCCCGACGATTGATCAAAGGTGGCCCCGGAAGTTTCTCGGCTCCTGTAATACGCATCGCTATTATCAGTGTTGCTCTCGGATTGGCTGTTATGATTGTTTCGGTTGCCATTGTTACTGGTTTTCAAAAACAGGTTCGGGAAAAAATTGTTGGTTTCGGCTCGCATATTCAGATAGCAAAATTTGACTCAAATAATTCGTTCGAGTTTGAACCGATCAGTAAAAATCAGTCATTTTATAGTACACTTTCGAAAACGGAAGGTATAAAACATATACAGGTTTTTGCTACCAAGGCAGGAATTATCAAAACAGCGGATCAAATTCAGGGTGTTGTTTTTAAAGGAGTTGGCGATGATTTTGACTGGTCGTTTTTTAATAATAAACTCGTTGCGGGGAAATCATTTTCAACAAGGGATACAGCGGCAAGCAATTCAGTACTGATTTCGCAAAACTTGGCCGATCTGCTGAAAATAAAGGTTGGTGACCCTTTACGGATGTATTTTATTATTGATAATCTGGCCCGAGCAAGGCGATTCGAAGTTTCAGGAATTTATAATACTGGACTTGCCGAGTTTGACCTGAAATTTATTTTTGGGGATATCAGGCAGATCCAGAAATTGAATGGATGGAGCGCGGATTTAGTGTCAGGATTTGATGTGTATATCAACGATTTTAACCAGCTTGATAAAATGGGAAAAATTGTCTATAATACGGTTGGGTATGAGCTGAATACCAAGACAATACGTGATCTTTATCCCCAACTTTTCGACTGGCTTGATTTACAGGATATGAATGTAATTATCATACTTATACTTATGGTCCTGGTTTCGGGAATGGCTATGATTTCTACATTGTTGATTCTCATCCTTGAACGAACCAGCATGATTGGTATTTTAAAAGCCCTGGGAACCCGCAACCTTAGTATTCGTCGGATTTTTATGTATAATGCAGCCTATATTATTGGCAAAGGTTTGCTATTTGGAAATATCGCAGGTATAGGGATCTGCCTGGTTCAGAAATATTTTGGCATTATTACATTGCCACAGGAATCCTATTTTATGTCAGTTGTGCCTATTAATCTTGATATTATCCACATTCTTCTTCTGAATGCCGGTACATTGGCGGCATGTACCCTTATGCTTTTATTACCCTCTTTTATTGTAGCCCGTATAAGCCCGGTTAAGGCTATTCGTTTCGATTAAAAAAAAATCCTGCAGCATGATTGCCACAGGATTTCTACCAGTGAGTATGAGTTTTTACAAAATAACTACTGAGTTTTCGCTTCCCAGCGCGTTGGTTATGTATTTATCAGCTGCTTCATCGTTATGCCAGATTTTTCCATCAACTAAATAACGGAATTGTTGTTCGCGGCCACTTTCCATTTCTACAACTACTGAAAAAGTACCGTCTTTTGCCTTCTTCATAGGAGTTGCTTTTTCGTTCCAACTGTTGAAATCACCAACCAAAGTTACAGTTCCAGCGTCTGCCTTGAATTTGAAAGTTACTTTACTAACTGGTTTGGTTTTCAGTGTTTGACGTTTCTCAATCATTGCTTTAAATATTAGTTAAACGTATAATGCTCCGAAAAGTGATGCAAAATTAATGCATTTTCAGAAATAAATTGAGAACCTCAATAAGTTGTTTGATATTCTGATTTTTTAATGCAAATCCGGTTTTTGAGTACGTGGAGTGTAGTAAATGGAAAATAGAAAATGGGTTCAGACCTCATATCCCAAATCAAAAATCAATAACATCCGACATCCGACATCCGACATCAAACATCCGACATTTCCTACTTCCTTCCATGCAATCCACACTCCTTACTATCAGGCATTTCCCACCACCACCTGCCGGCGCGGAGGTCTTCACCTTTTTCGATAGCCCGTGTACATGGCTGGCATCCAATACTTGGAAATCCCTGGTCGTGAAGTTTGTTGTAAGGAATATCTTTCGATTTAATATAATCCCAAACCTGTTCTTCGCTCCATTCCAGAAGAGGATTGATTTTTATCAGGCTGTTGGCAGCATCCCATTCCACTATTTTGAGATCAGTTCTGGTAACAGATTGCTCACGGCGTAATCCGGTGATCCAGGCATCCATACCTTGTAATGCCCTTCGCAGAGGAACAATTTTTCGAATATGGCAGCATAATTTGCGGTTTTCGATACTTTCGTAAAACAGGTTTATCCCTTTAGTATTCACCATTTCTTCAACCTGGGCAGTGTCCGGGAAATAGGATTTGATTGCTATTCCATAACGGTTAACAGTTCTGTGAAGCAAATCGTACGTTTCGGGGAATACGCGACCGGTATCAAGAGTAATGATATTAGCTGATTTATCTATTTTCGAAAGCATGTACGTAATTACCTGGTCTTCAGCGCCAAGACTGGTGGCAAAAGTAATTTTGTTGCCAAATAGCAAAAGAGCATTTTTTAGTATTTCTTCTGCGCTCAAACCTGCCCATTGCTGGTTTAACGATTCAATTTTCTGTGTTGGGTTCATAGTTGAAGTTATAATTCTATATCGTGGAGTCTAAATGAATGATCAGCGACCACTCCTTTTTCTGTTTGCTTTACAGTACAACATTCATTAGCAGCATCATGAACAAAAATAAGTATGTAATTCTGTTCTGCAGCTGCCTTCAGAAATTCCTCCTTCTCGGTCATTGAAATCAGTGGTTCGATATCCGCAGGAGGAACATATGGGATTGGTATATTTGATACTGTTGGTATAAAATCGGCCATATAAACAACAGTATGATTCCCGGTATTTATATAGGGAATAATTTGCCCCCGGGTATGCCCGTTATAAATTTTAAGTGTGATTTGTTCAAATGGCTGCATCCCTTCTTCAATCAGGTTCAACCTGCCACTTTCCTCCAGGGGTTCGAGATTATCTTTAAAAAAAGCACCAGATTCGCGCTTGTTCGGATTCATGGCCCAATCCCATTGTGATTTTGATACCCAGTATTGTGCATTTTTAAATACACATTCCTCCGATCCGGCTTCGTTAAACCGTGTTGCAGCGCCGACATGATCATCATGCAGATGTGTGAAAAGAATATCTGTAATATCGTTGGACGTAAATCCTAATTGGGAAAGTGAATTCAGGATACTGACTCCCGGTTGGCGATAGCGGACATTATAATACTTCTCATTTCGTTTATCTCCTAGCCCGACATCGACAAGAATTTTTCTTTCGTTGTGAATGATCAGCAGACAGCGTGTAGTAATATCTATTGTATTATTCTCGTCCGACTGATGATTCCGCGACCATATTGACTTTGGCACCATCCCGAAAGCTACACCACCATCCAGTTTCCAGTTATCAGCAAGTAAGGGAAAAAGTTTCATTTTTTATTCTTTGCTTTTCTTTGACCTGATCATGCTTTCGAGCATATCCCACATTTCCTGGGGAATTGCCTCAAGCATATTGAATTCTCCAGCTCCCTGCAACCATTCACCGCCATCAATAGTTACCACCTCTCCGTTTATATAAGATGAAAAATCCGACATCAGATAAGCAGCTAAGTTGGCTAATTCCTGGTGTTCACCTACCCTGCGTAATGGGATTTTCTTTTTCATGTCAAACTTATCTTTCAGATCGCCCGGCAATAATCTATCCCACGCGCCTTTTGTTGGGAAAGGTCCAGGTGCAATGGCATTGAACCTGATACCATATTTTGCCCACTCAACTGCTAATGAACGCGTCATGGCTAAAACACCAGCTTTTGCAGTAGCTGACGGCACTACATATGCGGAACCCGTCCAGGCATAAGTAGTTACAATATTCAGGACAGTGGCTTTTGTTTGTTTAGTATCAATCCAATATTTGCCGAATGCCAGGGTACAATTTTTTGTTCCTTTCAATACAATATCAATAATGGTATCAAAGGCATTCGAGGATAATCTTTCTGTCGGACTAATGAAATTTCCGGCAGCATTGTTTAATAATCCGTCAACTTTACCAAATTCTGATAAAGTAGCTTTAAGCATATTCTCAACTTCTTCATAATTGCGTACATCGCATTTTACAGCTAATACTTTGCCACCGGTTTTTTCTTCCAATTCCAGTTTCACTGCAATTAATTTGTCAATATCCCTGGAAGTGATTGCTACTTTGGCTCCCAATTCCAGAAAATAAGTTGCCATGGCCTTACCTAGTCCACTTCCACCGCCGGTAACTACTATCACTTTATTCTCCAGACTACCTTCCTTAAGCATCGGTTTTTGATATTCTTCCATGTGTCCTGTTATTAATTTGGTGTACGTTATGTTTTAGAGGATGAGCTTGAAAAGTGTAAAAATTGGTATGTCAAAGAAGAACCAAAAATGTCATGAAGAACAACAATGATCTGGCTTCGGCCTGTTTTCAAGGTTGATTGTGCCCACTATCCGATTGATTAGATCCTTTGATTACAAATCCATTGCAAAGTTAATGTTTTAAGTCGTGCATCATGAACCTTTACCGTATTTGAATCGTTTCAGCATGTAAACCTGCTTTTCTAAAGGGTGGTGCTTTTTATTGGATAGCCTATCAACGTATAACTTTCTGTTTTACCTTCGCAAAAAATAATTGACAAAGCATTTTTTATGACAAATAACCGTGTTCATTTTATAGCTATTGGTGGTAGTGCGATGCATAACCTGGCCATAGCGCTGCATCTCAAAGGCTACCATGTTACCGGATCGGATGATGAAATATTTGATCCTGCGAGAGCACGGCTTGATTCCTATGGCTTACTGCCTGGGCAATTTGGATGGTTTCCCGAAAAACTGGATTCAGGTATTGATTCTATAATTCTTGGGATGCATGCCCGTGGTGACAATCCTGAAATAGCAAGGGCCAAAGAGCTTGGATTGAAGATTTATTCGTATCCTGAATTCCTATACGAACAGAGCAAGGATAAACTTCGTGTTGTGATCGGTGGCAGCCACGGCAAAACATCAATAACAGCAATGATTCTGCACGTCCTGCATCATTGCAATGTGGATACGGATTACATGGTTGGTGCTAAGCTCGAAGGATTTGATGTAATGGTAAGACTTACTGAAAAAGCCAAAGTAATGGTTTTCGAAGGGGATGAATACCTTACATCGGCACTCGACCTTCGTCCTAAGTTTCATTTGTATAAACCTGATATTGCTTTGGTTAGCGGTATAGCCTGGGATCATATGAATGTGTTTCCCGACATTCGAAAACTATATTGAACAGTTTCGCATTTTTATGAAAATGGTTCCTGGTTCGGGTTCCCTGATTTATTGTAAGGAAGATGCTGAAGTCCGAAAAGCAGTAGAATCAGTTGAATGGTAAAATGAAAAAACTGCCTTACGGTGTTCCTATGCATCATGTTTCGAATGGAAAAACAATACTTGAAACTCCTGAAGGAAGATTCTCATTACATATTTTCGGACAACATAACCTGATGAACCTCGAAGGAGCCAGGCTGGTTTGTAACCAATTAAATATCAGTAATTCGGATTTTTACCAGGCAATAATAACTTTCAAAGGTGCATCGAACCGACTGGAACTTATAGCCGAAAAACCAGGTTTTAATGCATACCGCGATTTTGCACATGCGCCTTCAAAACTTAAAAGCTACCATACAGGCGGTAAAAGAACAATATCCCGATCGCAGGCTGGTTGCGTGCTTTGAATTACATACTTTCAGCAGTCTGAATAAGGATTTTCTAAGTCAGTATGCCAAGTGCATGGAAAAAGCGGATGAGGCTATTGTATATTTTTCGCCGCATGCCCTGGAACTGAAAAAACTTCCTATGCTTTCGCCTGATAACATAAAACATTCATTTCAGAAAAAAGGGCTTCGCGTTTTTTCGGATACAAATCAATTTCAACAATTCCTTCAGAATGAAAAATGGGAGAATTCAAATCTTCTATTAATGAGTTCAGGAAATTATGATGGATTGAATGTGAAGGATTTTGCCGAAAAATTAGTGGAATATTGGAATAGAAGAAGATCTGACTAGAAATACAGGCAAGTCAGTTCATCCTGCAGGCAACTCGTAAAATCTTATAATTATGGAAAAAATAGAAATCAGAAAAGTTTCATTATCTGAACTTGATGAACTGCAATCTATAAGCAGACAGACATTTTCGGAAACATTCGATGACACAAATACCGAAAGCGATATGCGAAAGTATCTTTCTGAAAATTTGAGTATTAACACATTGACAAATGAAATGCTTGTCCCGGATTCTGAATTTTATTTTGCTTTATTGGAAAACAAAGTAATTGGCTATTTAAAGCTAAACTTCGGAAAGGCACAGACCGAACTACAAGACCAAAAAGCTCTTGAAATTGAACGGATTTATGTTTTAAAAGAATTTCACGGCAAAAAAGTCGGACAAATTTTATATGATTTTACATTACAAATTGCAACACGGATAAAGGCTGACTATGTTTGGTTAGGTGTTTGGGAAAAGAATTTCCGGGCAATAAGCTTTTATAAGAAAAATGGTTTTGTAGAGTTTGACAAACATAGTTTTATACTAGGAGAAGACGAACAGACAGATATCATGATGAAACTGAAAATCAATTGAATATACTTAAATGCCACCACAAATGATGCGAGTGAAGTTAGTCAGCCCTCATTTTAAATAGCCGCAATCGTTTCTCTGCAGTCTTGCAATAATCTCAACGGTTCAATTCTCTATCTTTGCCACTCTATTAAAATGCTAAATGCACGAAATCCTTAGTCAGCTTTACTCCAATATCCTTGATACATCGTGGCTCGAAGTGGTTGCCGTAATTTTCGGCATACTAAGTGTGTGGTTTGCTCGAAAAGAGAACATTTGGGTTTATCCCACCGGAATTGTGAATGTGCTCGTGTATGTTTACCTCTGTTTTTTTGCCGGTTTGTATGCCGATATGGCTATCAACGCTTTTTACTTTGTGATGAGTGTATTTGGATGGTACAACTGGTCGAGGCGGGTTGATAATACGCATCATGTACCGATCAGCAGTCTGAATATAAAACAATGGCTATTGTATATCCTGCTTATAGCGGTGTCTTTCGGCATTATTTATTATGTGCTGAAGAATTTTACTGATAGTACAGTGCCTGTATTCGATTCATTTACAACATCTTTGTTTATTGCAGGTATGTGGCTTATGGCGATTAAAAAGATTGAAAACTGGATTCTGTGGATAATTGGCGATGTATTGGTGATTCCAATGTTTGCAATTAAGGGATTGGCATTTACAAGCATTCAATACATCGTCTTTTTAATTTTGGCAATAATGGGCTATATCGAATGGCGTAAACGCTTACTATCAAAGGAGATTGCATGATACGTATTTCGATTACAGGTCCCGAATCAACAGGAAAATCATGGTTAGCCGAAAACCTTGCTGAACATTACAAAACAAAATGGGTGCCCGAATATGCCCGTACTTACCTTGAAGATATTTACCGGCCTTACAATTACAATGATATTTTAGTGATTGCCCAAAATCAGTATGAAAAGGAGAATTTAGCTGCTGAAAATGCTGAATTGCTCTTTTGTGATACCGATTTTTGCGTTACAAGTATCTGGTGCAAAGTAAAATATGGCAAATGTCACGAGTGGATAACAGAAAAACTGGAACAAAACAATTACGCACTTTACCTGCTTTGTGATATTGATCTTCCATGGCAATATGATCCATTACGGGAACACCCGGAAATGCGCTCTGAGCTATTCACAATGTACCACGATTTATTGCTGGAAAGCCGGTTTAATTACCGGGTTGTAAACGGAACGGGGGAGGAAAGATTACACAATGCTGTTGCTTTGGTAGATGAATATCTGAACTCGATAAAAAAGTAATTTTATATTGCTTTAATTAAATGATTTTCATGCTCTTATATTCATTATTTAACATTTTTGAATAGCTAAAGAAATTGGATTCTTCATTTTATCCGGATTGCTATAGCAGGATTTTCTATTTTTGAAACTGATTTAACTTTTATTGATTGAAAAGCTCACCTAAAATACTCTTCCTTGCACGATGGTATCCCGATCGCTACGATCCGATGATGGGCCTGTTTATTAAGCGCCATGCCGAAGTTGCGGCCGGCTTTGCTGATGTGGCGGTTTTATATCTTCGTGCTGCTACTGAAAGTCCTTCCGGATACAAGATTGAGCAAAAATTAGAAAATCGTGTCAAAACAACTTATGTATATTATGGAACCAGTAGTAATTTACCCTCGTTTATTGTTAAAGCATTGGCTGGTTTTAAGTTTGTGATTGCTTTTATAAAAGGATACCGATTTATTAAAGATTCATGGGGCAAGCCTGATATTATCCATATTAATGTTTTAACAAGATTGGGAATATTTGCTCTCTGGTTATCAAAATTCCATGGAATAAAGTATGTGATTACAGAACACTGGTCGAGGTATTTGCCGATTACAGGTACATATAAAGGTTT
This sequence comes from uncultured Bacteroidales bacterium, assembly GCA_963802185.1. Taxonomy (GTDB): domain Bacteria; phylum Bacteroidota; class Bacteroidia; order Bacteroidales; family UBA4417; genus UBA4417. Next base: position 236,178 of record CAWDHU010000022.1, on the reverse strand, counting down.
GTTTCGTCAGGTATATAACTAAAGTGGTTGTTCGAAATTCAGCAGCAGTCAGTACTGTTTCCGAAAACCTGGCTCTGGCCATGCAAAGCCATGGATTACATCATCAGCATTACCTGGTTTTACCTAATGTAGTGGATACAGAAGCTTATATTCTAGTCAATCCTTCAATTGCAAAAGCTAAAAAACGATTTATTCATATTTCCTGTTTCGAGGATCGTTCAAAAAATATAAGCGGACTTTTACGCACCATAGGTAAACTAGCTAAACTCAGGAATGATTTTGAATGCATTATGGTAGGTGAGGGGATTGACCTGCAGAAAATGAAATCTCTTACTAGCTGAACTTGGTTTAAATGATTCACAGGTCATGTTTACAGGTTTGCTTGAAGGTAAAAATGTTGTTGAAGCCTACCAAAGTGCAAATTTTATGGTGATGTTCAGCAATTACGAAAACATGCCTGTGGTGATCAGCGAGAGCCTTGCATGTGGCTTGCCGGTTGTGGCTACCGCTGTAGGCGGAATTCCGGAATATATCAACACTGAAAACGGGCGACTGATTAACGCCGGTGATGAAGCTGCACTTTTGGAGTCGGTTAATTATATGTTGGATCATTTCCTGGATTTTGATAGTGCGAAAATTAGGCAAAACGCGGTTGAGATTTTTGGTAAACAAGCTGTTGCGGAAAAACTACAGGAGCTCTATACTTATGTAAAATATTGATATTGAATTAGCTGTACTCTATGAACTTCGGTATACTTTGCAACGGCAATACATTTCAGGAATGGCAACTCGAAACAATCAGGCTCCTGGTTGATGGAGGACATACCTGTGCTTTGCTGATTGTAAATGATAACCCTTTTGAAAAGCAAAGTCTTCGTAATAAGCTGATTCATTATCCTTTCTCTAAAATGTTGTTTCGCTTCTGGTTTAGGTTTATGATGAAACCTGAAGCTAAGAATAGTGCTGATATTACTGAATTAAAGCTGAATCTATCTGAAATCCGATGTTTAACCACAAAGAAAGGATACGCTGAATATTTTCACGAAACTGATGTGGACAATATCAAAGCATACCATCTTGATTTTATTCTGCGCTTTGGTTTTGGAATTATTAAAGGAGACATTCTGGAGGCAGCGAAATATGGAGTATGGTCCTATCACCACGACGACGACCGGAAATACCGCGGAGTGCCTACCGGTTTCTGGGAAATTATGTTTGGCGATCCTGTCAATGCAGCTATTCTTCAACGGCTTACGGATAAAATAGATAGCGGAGTTATATTACATAAAGCTTATTTTGCAACGATAAACCACTCCTGGCAGGCAAATCTCAATAACCTGCTTCAAAGCTCAACGGAATGGCCACTCCAGGTATGCCGAAAAATTGAAAACGGGAATACTGAATTTCTTTCGGTCGCAAATTCTCCTGAATCAGCCATCTATAAGTTGCCGGGTAATCTGAAAATGCTTCGTTTTTTATTCAAAGTAGCTTTAAATAAACTAAAGTTTCATTACCGCGATTTGTTTCTTACTGAAAAATGGAATGTCGGGATTATACCCTTGCCTGTAGAAAAGTTTGTTCAACACGGGACTCATACTATTCATGAACCGGATTGGTTAACTTTAAGTTTAGATAAGTCTGTTTATCACGCTGATCCTTTTGGTTTTATAAAGAATGATCAGTATCACATCATTTGCGAAGAATACGATTATAAAAATGCAAAAGGAGTACTTACTTCATTTAAAGTTGACCTGCAAACCAATCAGTACCTGAAGAAATCTATTGCCCTCGAAAAAGAATATCACCTCGCATTTCCGTATCTTTTTGAACATGAAAACAATCATTATTGTATACCTGAGAATTCGGAAGGCGGGAATCTAGATTTGTATCGATACGATATTGCAGAAGGAAAACTGGTTTTTGAACAGACACTGATTGAAAATCTGAAAGCAGTTGATTCCTCGTTATTTCGCCACGACGGATTGTGGTGGTTGTTTTTTACTGATAAAATTTCAACAAACGAACGCCTGCATGCCTGGTACTCCAAAAATCTGAAAGGACCGTATACATCACATACCAATAATCCTGTAAAAGTCGATATCCGTTCCTCACGTCCTGCCGGAAACCCTTTTGTTTTAGAAGGGAAACTTCTGCGTCCGGCACAGGATTGTTCCATTCGTTCAGGGCGAAGGATAACTATAAATGAAGTGCTTAAACTTACTCCATATGAGTTTGTTGAGGCAGAATATGCAATCCTGAATCCAGCTGCTAATTCGAAATTCCGTGATGGGATGCATACCTTATGTGTTACTGATGGCGCGGTAATTGTAGATGGTAAGCGTGAATGCTTTATCTGGCAGGCGTTCGCACGAAAATTATCTGCCAAATTCAAAAAAGTCGTAAAAACTGTAAAATGATAAAAATAAGACTTCCCATACTAATCTTCTCATTAAGTCTACTATTAAGCGGGAATGTAACAGCTCAATTAAATGCAAATGATTCTGCTTCAGAGGCCAGGATGTATCATGATATCTTCATTCTTGCCTCGGATTCACTCAAAGGACGTGAAGCAGGAACAATTGGTGAGCAAATGGCTTCGGATTATATTTCGAAACAAATGCTCCGGATGGGATTGTTACCCAAAGGTGATGGCGAAGGATCTTACCTCAGTGAGTTCAGAATGAATTACCCTGTAATTTATAAAGATGCTAAACTCCGGGTGAATGATATTGAATTTAAACATGATGATGAATTTGGTGCCACTGATTTGTCATCTGCTGGAGATGTAACTGCAGAATTGATCAATATTGGTAAGGGAATAGAGGGTTCCAATGATAAAAAGAGGAACAAAAACGGGAGATATGATTTGAACGGAAAAATTGTTGTTTTAGATATAGTTTCTTTAACAGGGGAAATTGATAATGCAGCTTTGCTTGATGAGATCATTGCCAGAGTGAAATCCGTTGTTCAGGAAGGTGCAGTTGGGTTAATTCTTCACAATAGTTCACGAAAATCAACAGAAGATGTGTTGTTTGGTTCACCATTTACAGAGTCGTTAAATGTTCCTGTTGTTTATATGGCACGCCTGCCATTCAACAAAATTAGCAAGATTAAAACCGGTACATGTACATTGTCAGTCGAAGTTGATCGCACCGTTTCTAAACCGGCTAATGTTATCGGTTGGATTGATAATAAATCCACTAAAACTGTTGTGATAGGTGCTCATTACGATCATTTAGGAATTGCCAAAAGTAGGACAGGAGCTGATAAAACACTGCAAATTAATAACGGAGCTGATGATAATGCGAGTGGAACAGCAGCGTTGCTTGAACTTGCCCGCTGGGCAAAAAACAATGATAGGCTGAAATACAATTACATTTTTGTTGCTTTCAGTGCCGAAGAAAAAGGACTTTTTGGTTCAAAAGCATTTTGTAGCAGGCCATGGGTTAACAATAGCAATATTGCATACATGCTTAATATGGATATGGTTGGCAGGCTGGGTTGCCAGGGCGATACCATAAGTGCACTTGGAGTGGCTTCATCCACAGTTTGGGAAAAGATTCTTGATTCAATTGAGCATCCTGATTTTTCAATTAAGAAAATTAGTGGCGCCCCGGCTTTTTCGGATCATTCACCTTTCCTGAAAAAGGGAATACCTGTAATTTATTTTACAACTGGTTTACATCCCGACTACCATACTCCAAATGACGATACAGAATTCATTAATTTCAAAGGGATGGTAGAACTTGAAACTTATTTGCGAAATTTTATCCTTTCGGCAGAAACTTTACCCGAAATTCCATTTCAAAAGATTGGCCCGATTCAGAATACCCGAGCTTATATACAGACATTCAAATAGTTAATCAGGCAGGATTCTTTCGGGCCGATAAGAAAAGGTTATAGGCAAAATCAGTATTACCAGTTGTATTTTTCTCTATTTGAAAAATTAGTAGACCCTTCAGACTTACAATAGGAAGGAGAATCAACAATATAAAATAAAGAAATGCAGAAATTATCCTGGCAAACAGTTTCTTTCTTTTCCAGATTTCAGGAAATGAGCGCATGAACCGCATAAACAGTTCGTAAATTGTAGAACTGAATCCCCCAAAGCTTTGAATCATTTCCACGTGAAATCCATTAGATTCCGATAATTGCTTCAGGTTGAATGCAGTATGACGGAATCTGTCCTCTTTGCTCCAGGCAGGATACAGAAAATCAGTTGTTAAAAGCAGTTTCCCGCCTGGTTTCAGAACACGGTTAATTTCCCTGAAAAAATCTTCGGGTTTATCAATTACCGACAGAACCTGGAAACAGGCAACACCATCCAGCGAATTATCCGGTAGTGGCAGTACTTTTCCATCTTCAATCCAATAAGTCGTAGTTATTTCCAGTTGATGTAATTCCTCAGTTTTATAGTGCCGTTTTGTGTTTGTAGTTAAATATTCATCTGCTTCAGCAAAGTATTTTTTATATGGTTGATCTCCGGCACCAATATCAAGCCATCGTCCTTTTATTTCGTGCGAAAAATGTTTTAACTTATGGTGCATCATTGCTTTATGGATGCTGAATTGCATCAGGTGCAGGTATTCGGAAAGCAAATATGCAGGTCTCAAATTCATTATTACAGATTTTGTACAAACTTAGTAATTCACTTTCTATTTTGAAGATAACTTTAATATTTTTGTCTTGAAATAATTGAAAAGCCAAACTTTAACGCAAATGGAAAATTCTGTTAAACATGAGGATTTGCCCAATATTGGTACTACACGGTCAGAACTTCTTCATGAAACAGGGATTAATACACCTGAAGAACTTTATGAAAACGGAACTTTTCATGGCTTTTATCCGCATCAAAGCCATTGATCCCGATGCATGTTTCAGCAAATTATGTGCGCTCGAAGGTGCAGTTGAAGGTATTCGCTGGCATAATCTCTCAAAAGAAAAGAAATCCGAACTAAAACATTTCTTTTCAATGATTCGCAAATAAGGCTATATTGTACTTCTTCCTCAGTTTAGCTCATTCATTTGGAAAATTTACTAGCAAGGTTGATCAAATATTACTAATTTCGCAATTCACCTATTAAGCAGTTTTAATTCATATGCTTCTACGAAAAGAATTATACTTGTTTTTCCTTTTGCTTATTTTGACGCTTCCTGCATTTTCCGGGAGCTTCCCAGCCGCAAATACTGGTAATGATTCAGTTAATAGAGATGTCAGTCAGAATGAAACCATCCTGTTCAATATGATCAATGATATGCGCAGGCAAAACAAACTGCCATCATTTCCTTTATCAGGTGATTTATGTAAAGTTGCCCGGACTCATATCGCTGATCTTATTAAATACAGGCCGCAGGATAAGGGCTGCAGTTTGCACAGCTGGAGTGGGAATGGCATATGGACTTCATGCTGTAATACCAAAGAGCTTTTCGGAATCCAGTGCATGAAAGCAAAACCAAGGGAAATTGCCAACTACCCGGGAGAAGGATATGAATTGATTTATTGGGGCGAAGATAATGCCACTCCTGCTGAAGCAGCTGAATTATGGAAACAGGTTGAAGCCTCATCAGATATGATTCTGAGCCGTGGTAAATGGAGTGCATATCAGTGGAAAGCAATAGGCGTTGGAATGGAAAGATGGCTATGCAGTACTCTGGCTCGGGGATGCGGAAGATGGAAGTACAATAGATGTAGATGTGAAAGAAATTCCTGTTGTTCAGAAACCAACAACAAAAGTGGCTACTGTCGGGAAACCAGCTGCAACTGAAAAAGAAATTGCTAAACCAAAAACTGCTTTAGCCCCAAAAGCAACTGTTCCGATCCAGGAAAAGAAAGAAATGTTTGCTAGTGTTGAAAGCCCGAAATTCTATCTTATAGTTGCCAGTTATAAAGAATTTGAGTCAGCAAACACAGTATTGAAGGAAGTCAGATCACAAGGATATCCTTCCGCATTTATTCTTTACCAGGAACCACTCCACCGGGTAGCCATCAGTTCGTATGAAACATATGAACAAGCAACTATAAGGAAAAATGAACTGAAAGATAAATTCCCCGGAATCTGGATTTTTAAGAAATAGATAGTAAAAGAATTGACGAACTTGTATATCGGTGTTTCTATAACGGAAGCGACAATTAAATTTATATTTATATCCTGATATTGGTTTTCATATATCTTAAGTTTAATATTCCAACATCCGACATCCAACATCCAACATCTAAGATCCAACACTTTCTACCTGTGCAAAACTCATTAATAACTTCTGCTTTAAAGCGTAAAATCCTTTTAGGGATTAATTTATATTTGCTGCCATATTATGGACACTACTGGAAATTATAACGAAGAAAGTATCCGGTCGCTTGACTGGAAAGAACATATCAGGCTTCGGCCAGGTATGTATATTGGCAAATTAGGCGACGGATCTTCGCACGATGATGGTATTTATGTGCTTATCAAGGAAATAATTGATAACTGCATCGATGAGTTTACCATGGGTCATGGCCGAAATATTGAAGTTACCATTAAAGAACACTCGGTTTCAATACGTGATTATGGTCGGGGTATCCCCCTTGGAAAGGTGGTTGAATGCGTTTCGCAGATAAATACGGGTGCTAAATATGATTCGAAAGTCTTTAAAAAAGCAGTTGGACTAAATGGAGTGGGTTCCAAAGCTGTAAACGCACTATCCAGTTTCTTTACAGCCCAGGCTGTTCGTGAAGGCCGTACTAATATTGTTGAATTCAGGCAAGGCGAACTTATCAATGAAACAGGCGAACAGCCAACTGATCTTCGTAATGGTACGCTCATTACTTTTACTCCTGATATTCAGTTGTTTGGTAATTATCATTTCCTGAAAGAATATATAGAGCAAATGCTGTGGAATTATTGTTTTCTGAACAATGGATTGACAATAATTTTTAACGGACAACGATTCCAGGCTAAAAACGGACTGTTGGATATGCTGGAAAGATCCAATAACGGGAGCCCTGTTAATTATCCTATCATCCACATTAAGGACGAAGATTTCGAATGTGCTTTTACTCACAGCGCGAAGCAATACGGCGAAGAGTATTATTCGTTTGTTAACGGCCAGCATACCACGCAAGGCGGCACACATTTAGCTGCGTTTCGCGATGCACTGGTAAAAACGATACGCGAATTTTTTGGTAAAGATTTCGAATACAGTGATATACGTTCTTCCATTATTGCTGCAGTCAGCATTAAAGTAAGCGAGCCTTTATTTGAGTCACAGACTAAAACAAAACTGGGGTCTCAACATATTGAGCCGGGTGGAATAACTATAAATAAGTTCATTACCGATATACTTAAAAAGAAGCTGGATAACTTCCTGCACATGAATTCGGATACTGCCGAAGCGCTTTACCGCAAGATTCTGCAGTCGGAGAAAGAACGCAAAGAGATGGCGAACATAAAGAAACTTGCCAAAGAAAGCGTTAAGAAAGTCAGCCTTCACAACAAAAAACTCCGCGATTGCCGCCTGCATTACAACAGCAACGACGAACGCCGCCTCGAAACCACCTTGTTTATTACTGAGGGTGATTCGGCTAGCGGATCCATCACCAAATCGCGTGATGTAAATACACAAGCTGTATTCAGCCTCAAAGGAAAACCTCTGAATTGCTATGGCAAAACAAAAAAGGTAGTTTACGAAAACGAGGAATTCAACCTCTTGCAATCAGCATTAAATATTGAAGATGATATCGAAAACCTGCGCTATAACAACATTGTAATAGCTACCGATGCCGATGTGGACGGTATGCATATTCGTTTGTTGCTACTCACATTTTTTCTGCAGTTTTTCCCTGACCTGGTTAAATCTGGACATGTTTATATCCTGCAAACACCATTATTCAGGGTTCGTAACAAAAAGAAAACCAACTATTGCTATTCCGAGCAGGAACGCCAGGAAGCATTAATTGAACTTGGCCCAAGCCCGGAAATTACCCGTTTTAAAGGATTAGGTGAAATATCACCAGATGAATTCCGTCATTTTATCGGGGCTTCTATGCGCCTTGATCCTGTAATTCTGAAACATATTTCTGAGATTGATGCCCTTCTTTCTTTTTATATGGGCAGCAATACGCCTGAAAGGCAGTTGTTTATTATTGATAACCTTAGGAATGAAGGGGAAATAGAGGAGAAGATATTGGAAGAGGTGGCGTAATATTTATATTAATATAATTCATTAAAACCTTTACCTAGATTATCTATAATGTCACCCGCAACCAACGCCTCATAGCCAGTGCTTTCGGCTGCAAGGTCGCCCGCCATTCCATGAAGATATACTCCCAGGATACAAGCTTCAGTAGGATTATACCCTTGAGCTAATAGTCCCGTAATAATGCCTGTGAGCACATCACCACTTCCACCCGTCGCCATTCCCGGGTTGCCGGTAGGATTGAAATAACAGTTTCCCAGGGGCGAACACACCACGGTATAAGCCCCTTTAAGTACAATATTTAAACTGTATTTAATACAAAAGGACCGTAAAATATCCAACCGGTCAAAGCTATTCGAAGTTTTTCCTGCCAGACGAGCAAACTCGCCGGGATGAGGAGTCAACACAGTGCCTTTTGGCAAAAATGCAAGCCAGGTAGGATTTTCCGACAGAATATTCAGCGCATCAGCATCCAGTAATAAAGGAACAGTGGCATTCTGTATAAGGTGTTTTAAAATATTGGCTGTGTTTTTCGAAGTTCCAAGCCCGGGACCAGCAGCAATGGCTGAAAATGAATCAAGACGTGGAAATTGTGTGCATTCATTCTGGTCTTCATCAACCGAAACCATCACTTCGGGTGCAGCAGTTTGTATGATAGTGTATCCGCAAGCAGGCAAATGAACTGTAACAAGTCCGGCTCCTGATCGCAGGCAGGCTTTACCCATCAGTACCGCTGCACCTATTTTACCTTTGCTGCCGCCAATCAGCAAAGCATGTCCAAAAGTTCCTTTATGTGAAAACCGGGATCTGGGTTTGAGAATTCCTTTTAAATCTGCAAATTCTACAAGGTAATTATGGCAAGGCTCGCTATTGATAAAGTCCGGATGCAGACCAATAGGTAAAATTTGCCAGTTGCCGGCAAAATATTCATTTTCAGGAAACAGGAACGAAAGCTTTGGGAACTGGAAACTAAGTGTATAATCCGCTTTCACAACACTGTCTTTAACAGGATCAACAGGTTTGTCGGCAAACAATCCCGACGGAATATCAATTGAAATGGTAATGCACTTGCTTTTATTGAACTGTGAAACCAATTCTTTATAAATGCCTTCCAGTGGTTTTGATAAACCGGAACCGAATAAAGCATCGATAACAATTGTGTTTTCGATTAGCTGGTTTGGATTAAAAGAATCAAGCATCTGGATGCCAACGCCGCATTCTTTGGCACGTATTAAGTTGACAGAAAAATCCTCAGATTTCCTGGTAGACTCATCCGGAACAAAAACTATTACCTGGACTTGTTTCTCGTGAAGCATACGTGGAATAGCAAGTCCGTCGCCACCATTATTACCCGGTCCACAGAAAATCACAACCTGTTTATTACTCAAATCCTGGAATGTATTCATCCAATCAACACAGGCTGCAGCTGCCCTTTCCATCAAATCAATGGATGAAACCGGTTCATTCTGAATGGTATAAGCATCCGCTTTCCTGACTTGTTCTGAAGTAAATATTTTCAACATAATCTATAAAATTATACTCAAAGTTACAAAAGCATTGGGTTTAGCAGCTAATATATTTTTAGATTCAGAAATCCGGCCAAAATTTCAAAAAGCTTCCTGGTCACATCGTATCGTTAAGTTCATTCGTTGTACCTTTGCAGCTGTTAAATCATTGTAGAATTGTATTATTTAAGGCAAAATCAAACATCCGACATCGTACATCATACATCCGAAATCACAAATCCGAAATCACAAATCTGAAATCTCAAATCTTTATGTCCCGTCGCCAGCTTCCTTTTTTTGAAAATGTTACCATTATTGATGCCGGTGCTGAAGGCAAAGCCGTTGCCCGTGTGAATGACCTTGTAGTTTTCGTGCCTTTTTGTGTTCCAGGGGATATAGTTGATATTCAGGTTATTTCGAAACGCAAGAGTTATTGTGAAGGGAAAGCAATTAAATTCCATCACTATAGCGAACTCAGGGTTGACCCTTTTTGTGAACATTTTGGAACCTGTGGAGGATGCCGCTGGCAAAACCTTTCGTACGATCAGCAACTGAAATACAAGCAAAAACAAGTCGACGATCATTTCACCCGCATAGGCAAATTCCCTTTTCCTCCTTTAAAACCCATATTGCCTTCACCTCTCATTACAGGTTACCGCAACAAACTGGAATATACTTTCTCCGACAGAAGGTGGCTTAATGCCGAAGATATGGCTCTGCCCGACGATAAACGCCAGTCCAATGGACTGGGTTTTCACATCCCGACTATGTTTGATCGAGTACTTGATATCAAGCACTGCTACCATCAACCGGAACCTTCAAATGCAATAAGGTTAGCCGTCAGGGATTTTACACTTAAAAAAGGCTGGAGCTTTTACAATCCGCGCAGCCATGAAGGCTTTATGCGAAATCTTTTAATCCGGAATACGCTTACAGGCGAATGGATGGTAATTGTTGTGTTTGCTTATGAAGCTCCTGATGAAGTTTCACAGTTAATGACATTTATTGCTGATAGTTTCCCGCAGATAACTTCGCTGATATACGTTATAAATACCAAGCAGAATGATACAATTACCGATCAGGATATGCGTTTGTGGAAGGGCGATCCGTTTATTACGGAAGTGATGGATGCACCTGTCGAAGGTGGCCGCCAGCTTCAGTTCAGGATAGGGCCGGTTTCATTTTACCAGACCAACCCGCACCAGGCCTATAACTTGTATAAAACCGCGTTCGACCTGGCTGATTTTAAAGGTGATGAACTCGTTTACGATTTGTATTGCGGCACCGGGACTATAACCAACTTTGTGGCGCCTTATGTGAAAAAGGCAGTAGGAGTGGAGTATGTACCTTCGGCAATTGATGATGCACACACCAACTCTGAATTAAACCATATCGAAAATACAGTGTATTATGCCGGTGACCTGGCAAAGGTTTTAGATGCTGATTTTGTGCTGCAAAACGGTCGACCGGATGTTATTATAACCGATCCGCCACGCAATGGAATGCACGAAAGTGTAGTGAAACAAATTCTTGAAATTGAACCTCATAAAATTGTCTATGTGAGTTGTAACCCTGCAACCCAGGCTCGCGATATCGCTTTGATGATTGAGAAGTATGAAGTTACTTCAGTTCAACCTGTAGATATGTTTCCTCATACCCATCATGTGGAGAATGTGGCTTTGTTGACTAAGAGATAGTACCTTCTGAATTTTTCAGAATCAGACTTTTCAGATTCTCAATATCGGGATTTGTAGCATCAATTGTTATTTGCGCCTGTTGATAATACAGTTCACGCGACTTAAGGTGCTTTGTGATTTTCTCAATTATATCTGCCCCATCCATCTGCTTGAAAAGAGGTCTTTTCCAGGCATATGGCCCTATCCTGGTTAAAATTAATTCAGGTGTTGCTTCCAGGTAAATAGTAAGGCCGGTTTGGTTCATTAATTCCATATTATTGTGAAAACAAGGAACTCCGCCACCTGTTGAGACCACAATATCTGGGATTGAAACAATTTCTTTTAATACTTTGTGTTCCACATCACGAAATGAATCTTCACCATATTTACGGAAAAAATTAGTAATGCTGATTTTGTATCTCAATTCAATTTCACTATCAAGGTCAATCCACGAAAGGCCAAGAGCCTCGGCCAGGCCTCTGCCCAGGGTGCTCTTTCCGCTTCCCATGTAACCTATCAGGTAGACTTTCATAAAGCAAAGTTAAATTTTCTTTGTGAAATTTTCATATTTTTCTGAGAGTTTTATGATTTGCACTAATTTTGAAAGCTAGTGAATTCTAATGTACCCGACCTCAAGGTCGGGGTATAGATACTATTAACCATTTTCTATTAACCATTAACTATTCCCCCAATGCCCTATACACCTCATCAAATTCTTAAAAAATATTGGGGATACGATACATTCCGGTCGTTACAGGAGGATATTATCAATTCAGTTCTGCAGGGAAAAGATACACTTGCATTACTGCCAACCGGTGGCGGGAAATCCATTTGTTTCCAGGTTCCTGCCATATGCAGGGATGGCTTATGCCTGGTTGTTACCCCGCTTGTAGCTCTGATGACTGACCAGGTCGAGAATCTGAAGAGACATGGCATAGTGGCTGTTGAGATGCACTCAGGAATGCATCCCAGGGAGATTGAGATGGCTTTTGAGAAGTGTGCCGATGGAAGGGCCAAATTTCTTTACCTGTCGCCTGAGCGGCTCGAAACAAGGAAATTCAGGGAAATGCTTCGCGGTATAAATGTTACGCTGATTGCTGTAGATGAAGCGCATTGTATTTCGCAATGGGGTTACGATTTCCGGCCACCTTATCTGAGGATTGCTGAAGTACGGAATATTTTCCCTGATGTTCCTGTACTCGCCTTAACGGCAACAGCAGTGCCGCGGGTAGTTGAAGATATTCAGTTAAAACTGGAATTTCAGAATAAGAATGTTTTCAGTAAAAGTTTTGTCCGTAAAAACCTGGCTTATGTAGTGTCACGTGAAGATGACAAAATAAAAAAGCTGCTCAGGATTTGTACCGGGGTGCATGGCTGCGGGATAATTTATGTCCGAAACCGGAGGCTTACAAAAGAAATTGCTGAAGTTTTGGTGCATAATGGAATATCTGCCAGCTTTTACCATGCAGGGCTTGAACCGGCGATCCGCCTCACGCGTCAGCACGATTGGATGAGTGGGAAAACCCGTATTATTGTGGCAACCAATGCTTTTGGGATGGGTATTGACAAGCCTGATGTCCGCCTTGTTGTTCATCTTGATTTACCCGATACGCTCGAAGCTTATTACCAGGAAGCCGGCAGGGTAGGACGCGATGGCGAAAAATCCTATGCCGTCATGTTGTTTAATGAACATGATATTGTAAATAGCCGTCATCATCTCGAATTGGGCTGGCCTGATCCTGATACAGTCCGGCAGGTGTACCAGGCACTGGGGAATTTCTTACAACTTCCTGTCGGATCCGGTAAAGATGTTTCGTTCGATTTCGATTTAGAAAGATTCAGTAATTCGTATCAGATGAAACCGGTTACTGTTTTCAGTGCATTGAAAATTCTTGAGCGTGATGGTTATATCACTCTTAATGATGCCTGGGACGATCCGTCAAGGCTCTTTTTTGCCTGTTCGAAAGAAGATTTGTACCGCTACCAGCTCGAAAATGCTGAAGCCGATAAAATATTGCGCATAATTCTCCGCTCATATAGCGGAGTGTTTACCGATTTTACACGAATTAATGAAAATGAGATAGCCCGGCGCTCAGGAATTGACTCACCAAAAGTCACCGAATTACTGACCAGAATGCAGCGAATCGGTATTATTGATTACATACCTCACAAAAGCTCTCCGCAATTGATCTTTAACACCGAAAGACTCAATCCGGGTGATATCGCCCTTTCTAAAACATTTTATTCACAACGTAAAAAAGAGGCTTTCTCGATGCTTGAAAGCATAATTCGATATGCAACATCCGAAACGGAATGCCGCAGCAAGATGCTGGTTTCTTATTTTGGCGAAAAGAAGGCAGAGAATTGTGGCGTTTGCGATGTTTGCCTTACACGAAAGCGCAAAGAAATTAGTGGAAAGAAATCATTGGAGATTGAACAAAATATATTTAATGTTTTGTCAAAAGAGTCTTGTTCCATTACTGATCTGGTGGGCAGAACAAATAAATTTAAAGAAAATGATGTGCTTTCTATTTTAAGGTACCTTATCGAAGAAGGGAAAATCCAGGAGGAGGGCGAAATGCTCAGACAGATATAGCCCTTTGCCACTCATTACAATTAGTTGTTTGTTTCGTAACCTGATACTAATGCCCGATACTTCTTTTAACCTGATAAACCGCGATTTTTACACCAGGACTGATGTGGTTCAGGTAGCCAGGGAATTACTTGGCAAAGTTTTATATACTTCATTTGACAATGAAATAACTGCCGGTATCATTATTGAAACCGAAGCCTATGCAGGCATAATTGATAAGGCCTCACATGCTTATAACAATCGTCGTACTTCCAGAACCGAGATTATGTATCACGAAGGCGGCTGTGCTTATGTCTATCTATGTTATGGGATACACTCTTTATTCAATATTGTAACATCCGTTGAGAACGATCCGCATGCTGTTCTGATCCGTGGAATTAAGCCACTGCATGGTATTGAAATTATGAAAAACCGCAAGGGAAAAAGCATTCTGGGTCCGAAAGATGGAATTGGTCCGGGAAATGTAACTAAGCTTTTAGGTATACAGGTAGCTCATTCAGGCATGGGTCTTTATTGGAATTCAGATTCAGAAGTACAAATATGGGTGCAGGATGAAGGAACAGATATACCGGATACAGAAGTGAAAACAGGTCCAAGGATTGGAGTTGGCTATGCAGCGGAAGATGCGCTATTGCCGTTACGTTTTCAGTGGATAAAAAAATAGAGCTCCTTTTTGGGAAGCTCTATTTTTTTTAAATAAATCTAAAAAATTTATTTAACAGTTTTTTGAAGATCAGCACCAGCTTTAAATTTTACTACTTTTTTAGCAGCAATTTTAATTTCTAAACCGGTCTTAGGATTGCGTCCTTTACGGGCAGCACGTTTTGAAACGGAGAAAGATCCAAAGCCAACCAATGCTACGCGGTCACCTTTTTTCAAAGCTTTATTTGTAGAGGCAACAAAAGCATCGAGAGCTCTTTTAGCATCAGCTTTAGTCATGCCGGCTTCAGCGGCCATTGATTCAATTAATTCTGCTTTGTTCATTTGATTGATTTTTTAGTTAATAATAAAACTTTACTTAATACAAATATAGTGTATAAATCAGTGATATCAACATGTGCAGGAGAAAAAACACTGTTTTTGTTAATAAAGGCGGCATTTTGTTAATAACTTTGTAGCAATACCAATGTTTTTGTGAAGTTTTTTTACATCAAAATTTACAATCAAGGCTATGAATTGTTTGCTGATTTCTTGTTTTTGGTTGCTGATTTAGAAAAGAATCTCAATAAATTAGCGAAGAAATGAGAGTTTAAAGTGGAAAGACAATTCCAACTTTGCTATTTATCACGCCAGCAACCAGCAACCAGATTTATTCAAACCGGAAATTATCAGAAATACGAACGCCTCGGAGAAATTCAGCCGTAGTCATGCGTTTTTTGCCTTCCATCTGCATTTCTTCAATCTGTATTATTCCATTATCGGTAATTACAGCCAGGGAATTTTTATGATCGGTAATAATGGTTCCCGGTGATCCTTTTACTTCGGACAGTTGGAAGGAAGTCTTAAATATTTTAACTTGCTTTATAACCTCATTGTCAGTAACCAGTTGTGAAAATGCGCCGGGAAAAGGTGATAATCCTCTCACCAGGTTGTGAATTTTTATACACTGATCAGCCCAATTGATCCTGCAATCATTTTTAAAAATTTTCGGAGCCGGATTCAAGACTTCCGGAAGTAAGTTATCCTGCCTTTGAGCATCAAAATTTCCTGTTTCGATCAGTTTAAGCGTTTCTAATACAACTTCGCCTCCTGCAATCATCAATTTGTCGTGAAGTGTGCCGGCGTCGTCAGAAGGCAGGATCGGGAGTTTACGTGTGAGTATAATATTTCCGGTATCAATTTCTTTTTGTATAAAAAATGTGGTAAGGCCTGTTTCAACTTCACCGTTTATAATGGCATGGTTAATGGGTGCTGCACCTCTGTATTGCGGCAACAAGGATGCATGCAGGTTTAACGTTCCGAATTCAGGCATTTGCCATACCACTTCGGGTAACATTCTGAATGCAACAACAACCTGTAAATTAGCATGTAAGCTTTGTAATTCCAGAATAAAAGCAGGATCTTTAAGTTTTTCAGGTTGTAAAATTCTGATATTGTTTTCGAGAGCAAATTCTTTGACAGGAGAAAAATGGATTTTCTGACCCCGGCCCGCGGGTTTGTCGGGCGCTGTAATTACGGCTATCACATTATAACCTGCATGAATGATAGCACGCAAGGGTTCGACCGCAAACTGCGGCGTGCCCATATAGATTATATGTAATTCCTTGCTCATGAAGTGTTGTTAAACAAAAAATACCTGAAGTTCATCCAGGTATTCTTCGAAATGTAAAAGTATATTATTTTGTGAGTTTTGCCTTAGCCTCTTCGATATATTTATCAATATCCCTTGCTTCGGTACTCTTTATATGTTCTTTTTGAATTTTTTCGTAGAGTTCAACAGCTTTGTCAAATTTACCAAGTTCCTCATAAACAAAGGCTGCCCTCATCAGGTAAAGAGGAGTAGTTAAATCATTCACCTGCTGGCTTGAAGCTTTTACGTAATACTCTGCTGCTTTATCTTTATCACCGAGTTCCATATAGGCATCACCAATACCGCCTGTTGCCATAGGACCAACAAATTCATCGTCGCTGTCGAACTTTTTCAGGTAAGTAATAGCGTCTTCAAATTTTCCTTGTTTCAGATAAATGATACCTGTATAGTACTTTGCCAGGTTAGCAGATTTTGTCATGCTGTAGCTATCAATAATATCGAGGAATCCAGGATAATTGGCATCTCCGTTTAAAGCTTGATTCAACGAATCCTGCTCGAAATACTTTTGTGCCATGAACATTTGTCCCTGGGCTGCTTTCTCGCGTGGAGCAATGTATAGTTTCTGGAAAGCAAATACCCCTAATACAATAACAACGGCTGTGCCAATTATTATAGTCAGAATCTTCTGATTTTTTTCAATAAATTTCTCTGATTTTGATAACGCTTCTTCTACCGCGTGGATTTTCTCTTCAGTATTGTCAATTTTTTTGGCCATAATTCTTAATTTTGAGGCGCAAAAGTAGCCTTTTTTTAGGAAATAATAATGCATGGAATGCTTTTTTTACCAATATATTGTAGAAAATCTAAAATAAGTGATTTATAAAGTTGTCTTAAGCTAGGTTATCGATTGTATTATTGGGAAATCTTTCAATCGATTCCTGCTTTTTTCTGTTTATGCTCCAAATAATTGCATACGAAGCTAGTTTAGCTTCAGAACAAAAAAAATGAAAGAGAAAGCATACTTTTGACAATCTTAGTATTTAATAAAATGATAAATCGAGACATGGGGGATTTAAAATATAAAATAAGTTTGAGTAATTTTTTCAGAAATATGAAACTGGATAAACGAAACAAACTGATGGACCATGTTCTTAACGATCGGACCAGGTACATTACGGTGGCCCTCGAAAATATATATCAGCCGCACAATGCCAGTGCTGTGCTACGTTCGTGCGATTGCTTTGGAGTGCAGGATGTTCATATTATAGAAAACTCATACGGATACGAACTTAATCCGCATGTTTCGCTTGGGTCAGCCCAGTGGCTTAACCTGTATCGTCACAATCTGCTTGATAATAATACGGTGGTGTGTATTGACGGTTTGAAAAAGGATGGGTACCGCATTGTTGCAACCACTCCCGAACCGAATGCAGTTGCGATACACGATTTTGATGTTACAAAAGGAAAATTTGCCCTGCTCTTTGGAACTGAGAAATTTGGCCTTACTCCCGAAGCTTTTGCTATGGCTGATGAATACATACGGATACCTATGTATGGATTTACCGAAAGCTTTAATATTTCAGTTTCTGTGTCCCTATGCCTTTTCCATTTTACGGAACGGATCCGTAAAGAGAATGCGGATTGGCAGTTATCAGAAGAAGAACGAACTGATATCTACCTGGAATGGTTCAGGAATACGATAACTAATAGTGAAATGATTGAAAGGAAGTTCCATTCTGAATATTTTTCAAAATAGATAATGTCATTAACCTGCTGATTTTTGAAGTATAAATGATACCCAAATATTATTTTATTTTGCTTTGAGAGCAAATTTTATTAATTTTACGCCACGAGCATAATAACTTAAATACTATATATCATGGGAAAAGGAGACAAAAAATCACGTAGAGGCAAAATTATTTTAGGTTCCAGCGGTGTTCGCAGGCCGAAATCCAAAAAGAAAGCCTTTGTTAAAGTTGAAGCAGTTCCTGCTGCCGTTGTTGTAAAAATTAAAAAGGTAGCAGAAGCACCTAAAGTTGAAGCTAAACCAAAAGTTAAAGCTGTTGAACCAGTTGCCATTATTGAAACTGATGTTGTTGCCGCTCCTAAAAAAGTCGTTAAAAAGGCAGTTAAAAAACCTACAGTTGAAGCCGCTACTGAAAAGGAATAATTCTTTTCAAAAACAGAAATTTATACTTGTGAGGGACTCAGTGCCCTCACATTTTTTTTATAGGTAGTTCCTCTTTCCTCAAAATTCCTGAACATATCATAACTGGCAGCTGCAGGCGAAAGGAGGCATATCTTCCCTTTCTGTGTTACTTCGCTTGCAATAGATACAACCTGTTCATAATCTTCAGCTGAATATTGTTTGATATTCATTACTCCGTATGCAACTAATTCATTCTGTATACGAGAGCCGGCTTCTCCAACAAAGATAATATTTGAAACTCCCGAAGAAAGCAGGAATGGATACAGTATCGTATATTCAATTCCCCTGTCGAAACCACCAAGTATCACAGTGTCAACGGTCTGAAGGGTTTTAATGGCTTCAATGGTTGCTTCAGGAATAGTAGCTATTGAATCGTTATACCAGATAATTCCGGCATAATTTCCGACCAGTTCAATGCGGTGCTCCAATCCATTAAATGATTGGATTCCCATACTTATCAGATGTGTCGATATTCCACTCAGGTAACATACTGCGCTAGCAGCCATTATATTATAAAGATTATGATGCCCTTTGAGTGGTTGTTCCTGGCGTGTGTCGTAAAGTTTGATTATTCGTCTTCCATATCGTAACTCAATCCACTGATCATCTATTCTTAATTCAGCTTTTGTTCCAGGTTCTATCGAAAATGCCAGCGACTGAGTTTCCAGCTCAATTGATTTTTCAAGTAGTTCGCACAGCGTTTTATTATCCTGGTTATAAAGAAAATAATCGTTAGCATCCTGGTATTTGCCAATATTAAATTTCGCTGACTGGTATTCCTGGTACGTATAATAATGATCCAGATGCTCCTGGAAAAGATTCAGGAATACTGCAATATGTGGAGCGTGCGATATATATTCGAGCTGATGTGAAGATAATTCCATTACAATTATGGAATCAGGCTTGATATCATTAATACACTCAAATGGCGGAATACCAATATTTCCTACTAACAGCGTATTTATGCCTGCGTTATTAAGAATATGATAAACTAGGCTCGATGTTGTGCTTTTACCCTTTGTTCCGGTAATTCCAACAGATTGATGGCCATAGCATTGAAGAAAAATATCTGTTTGCGATGTAAGGTGTACCCTCTTTAATTCTTTCGGCAATAGGTTGGAAGGAATTCCAGGGGATTTTATAGTCACATCAAAACCATCAATGGCTTGTAAATAGTCTTTTCCTGTAATAAACTGAAGATTTGGATCATTCTTCAGAATATCATGGGTTGCAACTTCTGAATTTTCATCAATAATAGTGATGTGTTTTTGCGGCAAGACATTCCGCAATAGCTTATACGTTGACTGACCTTCGCGTCCAAAGCCCAATAAAGAAATACTTTTATCTTCAAAAAGCTTTTTTATTAATTGGTTCATTTGGGTATATTTTTAATAATTTCCAGGAATTTTGGCTCCAGGAAATGATCGGAGTTAAATTCATTCAAAATTTTGTCAGCAAGTCTTACATTAATCTTTGTAAAGTTGCTTGTGTTGGTATAATAATCAATCAGCAAGGGAAGCTTTTGATGTTTTTGATTCGTAATGAACATATGAAGCGCAGCATTCACTTCATCAATCGTACCTACACATTCAAACGGTTTTACTTCGTCAATGCCTGTAAGTTCCTTTAAATAGCCAAGCATTTGAGGCAACTCGAACAGATTTTTACCGAAAATATGAACCATTTCAATCATTGGAATAAAAGGACTTAGAATGGTAAACGCAAACAGGCATTTAGGACAATTGCAGCACCATACATCAGTTTTACTGCCTGCATTACAGCTTTTGAAAACCGGATAATATTTAACCTGCTCAGCAAATAACTGTGCTATCCTCAGTTCATTCAGAGGTCTTAGAAAGCTGAAATAATTGAAATCTGCCGAAATGTATGCTTTCACATAGTTTCTGAAATCAGATTCAAAAGCGAATGACTTGGAGTATTGATGATTAACATCTGTACCTGTAACAGTGGGTTCGTTGGCACTCGATTCATTCGACAAAGCTATACTTCTGTGACCCGAAATGGCAGAAATTAACAAGCTATAGAATGCCAATAATGCAGAAAACGGCGTATGCCCATTCAGGAACCCCTCGGCGTTCAATTCCAGTAAAAGTGGATCGAGCCGTCGGTTAACTTCTATGAAACCATCTTTTTCAAAACCGGCAACACGCACACATTCGAGAGTGGCACCTCTTGGGTTCATTATAAAAGGTCGGATATGCTCACTTTTCTTCAGCAGTTCAAGGGTTACAACCGAATCTTTTCCTCCACCTACAGGCACAATTACTACCTCATCAAGGTTAACAGATTGTGTTTGCATAGTTTCGCCCGAGGAAGAAATATTCATAAATTCCTCCATCGAAGTTTCAATTTGATTGGTATAAAAAAATTCACCAAGGCCCTGGAAGTAAACGTTTTTCCACCATGAAACCTGTTTTGCATCAAGTTTTTGTCCTTTAATAATAACCTGGGGCGGACATGCTGATTTCCAATAGCTTATTAATTCGATAAGGCCTATATGAAAAAGCAGATTTTGATAAAGTGGACTATGAAGAGACTCAGTAGTAGGGAAGTTTCGAAAAAATTTCTTTTTAGGAATGCTGAATCCGGGGCGAAATGTGTATTTACCTGCCAGGTTTAGCTCATATTTTACATGCAATCCTGTCGCGTCGATATTTGCTTCATATCCTACATATTCTAAAAAGGGAAATTCTTCCCGGAGTTGGATATACTTTTCGTGACCGGCAGATTTCTCAGGTACGCTTATCATGTCCTACAGCAAAAACAAATAGATTTAAAAATGTATTTTGATCGTCAAAGATAAACAATCGCACAATCTGGTGAAAAGTTTTCCGTTACTTTAAATAATGAGTGCTTTAGCCTGAATTATTCACTAACTTTACATTACGTACTTCTTATGGCTTTGCTTTAGTAAGTTTAATTTTATTTCTGGGAAATACGGAATTGTATCACACGGAAGCAATCTAATTATAGATGGAATAGTTAACTCAGGAAACTGATATTTTATTAAGCCTGAAACATGATAATACCAGATCAGAACCCAACCGGTGGCCGCATCCTTGTAAGTCAGCCTTCACTCAGCGACAGGTTTTTCAGTCGTTCGGTGGTTATGTTGGCTGAACACGGTCCTGACGGAACTTTTGGCTTTATCGTAAATAAGCCGGCAAATATCAGGTTGAGTAAAGTTAGCGGCGAATTTGGCCATTTTGATACTGATCTGTACCTGGGTGGCCCGGTGCATGTTAATAGCCTTTTTTACGTTCATTCAAAAGGCGAACTTATTCAGGATAGTTTAAAAATTATTGAAGGTGTTTATTGGGGAGGTGATCTCAGCGAGATACGAAAATTACTATCATCTGGAAAGATGACCGATAAAGATATACGGTTTTATGCCGGGTATTCAGGATGGGAACCCAAACAACTTGACCGCGAAATGAAAGAAAAATCGTGGATAGTTCTGGATGGAGTAAATCGCTATGTATTTGGACCCCGACCAACCAATTTATGGAAGAAAATTGTACTTACACTGGGTGATGAATATGCTCCATGGGTAAATTACCCGTATGATCCCAATATGAATTAAGGCCTGGATACTTTACAAGTTCCAAATCCCAAAATCATGATTACCAGTGCCCAGCAAATAGATACTTGTTACTAGTGACTGGTTTCTGGTAATCTATTTTAAATTTAAATAAAGATAATGGAGCCTTCAGAATAAATTCGACAATGTTGAAAACAACCTGACAATTAACTCCGGCTTTAAAACAATTGTGAATACAAAACCAAATACCGCTCCCCAGAAATGGGCATCATGTCCTACATTATCGATATTCTTTTTACCCATATACGCAGAGTAAACCAGGTACAGAAACCCAAAAACTATAGCCGGTATACCAATCGGTATTAGGAATATATAGATTTTACTTAGTGGATCAAAAAGTATGCTGGCAAAAACTACAGCCGATACAGCTCCTGAAGCTCCGACTGCAGTATAGGTATAATCATCTTTATGCTTGCCATACGATGGCAATGTTGATAATGCTGTACCTCCAACATATAATAACATATAGTACAGCATTCCTTTTGCTCCAAAGTATATTTCATAGTATTGTTCCACAACTCTTCCGAACGAATACAATACCATCATGTTGATCAGTAAATGAATCCAGTCGGCATGAATCAAGGCATAGGACAGAAACCGGTAACTGTTTTTGAAATGCTTGATATCGTAAGCATTAAAAGCAAGTCGCCTGAAAATCTCATGATTGTTAAAAGCAAGCAAAGATACCAGAACAGTAACTGCAATAATTATAATCGTAACTGACATCCAGGATTAAAGTTTAGGCGTTTTGGTGTGGTCAATTTCCGAGCCAAGCACACTGTGAGGTATCAGGTAAACAATCATAACCATAACAGCTGCAAATGCAGGCCAGAATTTATTCTTTGGATCTTTCCTCAGTTTAAAAATCGCAAGTACCCATGCTAAAACCATAACTAATGTTTTGTTATCAGTCATATCACCCATTCGAAACAGATTGAATGAACCATTATCTGCTAAAGGCCATCCTGTCCAAAATGCACCAAAAGCATATTTCTGAACTAAGGGTCCTAATATCATCCCGCCAATAACAAGGAAGAGTAATGTCCACAATGCGAGTTTATAAGTCCTGATTCCACCTATAAGAGCTTCGATGGCAGTACGGGTACTAAACAGAAGTCCCAGAAACATAGCTAAAATATGAGGAATCAAAATGTATAAAGGTACAGGGCCTTTAAAACGCATAACTGCAAATTCGTCGTTTTTTGCTTTTAGTACAACTTGTTCGCTACCACTGCTAAGTGTGATTTCATACATCATTTTACCTGCTGCCGGCTGTGTAGGCATCATGAAGAATAAAGTATCGTTTCTTCTGGTTAACGAAACTGTTGTAAGACTATCGTTACTCTTATAACGTTTGTAAGTAATAGTTCCTTTAATATTGGTATCTGGTACATTAATCGCAATTTCAGCATCTTTATCATTTTCTGCTGTTCGAATCAAGTTATATTTTATTACGTTGCCATTTAAAGTGGTTTTACCTGAAATAGGATAGGTTGGGCCAGTCATTTTCTGATAGCGTGCCATGGCAACTGTAAAAACTACAGCGAATACCCACCAAAGGGTCGATTTTAATTTAGGACTCATAGCTGATTTATTGATTTTGAATAAGCGGCAAAAATATCTCATTATTTTAATATATCAGAGCAAAAATCTTATTTAACGGTTATATTTTTAATTATGCCAGTTTTAGTTTGAAATAACAAGCATGTTTTTTCGTTAGCTAGATTAATACTCTGATCTTTGTCATCCATTTGCCTTTTGAATTGAATTTGATTTCCAACTGCATAAAATGAGTTTTTCTAAATCACTTGTTCTGATATTGTCTTTACTTGCTGTCAAGCCTATATTCGCTCAGGAAATGCTTGGAATTGTAAATAGCAGCTATGCTGGAATAACCGGTTCAGTTATTAATCCAGCAGTCACGGTAACTTCTCCTTTTTACATTGATATTAACCTGGTTTCAGGCGATTTTTCTGCTGCAAACAATTATGTTTACCTGGCTAAAGAAGAATATCGTTTTAGTCGTTTTTTTAGTAAAAATCCTGATTATCCGACACATGGGGACAGTAATAATCTATATGCATATGATTATTATAATACGAAAGATAAAAAGGCATTTGCCAGTAACAGGATCATAGGGCCATCATTTGCTGTTACAGTCGGCAGACATTCTTTTGGAATTGTTACCGGTGCGCGGGCTGTAATGTCGACAAAAAATGTTCCTTACGATATTGCGAAATTTGTTTTTGAAAAGATGCAATACCCACCACAAGATAATATAAACTATACTGATAATCAGAAAATTTATAACGCAGAATTGGCATGGGCCGAAATTGGCTTTAATTATTCATATGTGTTAAAACAGGAATCCCGCGATTACTGGGCTGCAGGTATAACTATCAAAGACCTCCTTGGATATGGAGGTGGTTATATGTATACTTCAAATGTTGATTATATCGTGCACAATCACGACACTTTGATAATTAATAACATAAATGGAGAAGCGGGGTATTCATTACCGGTTAATTACGAAACTAATGAATATATGAAGGACCCGCGTTTCAGGGGAAAAGGCTTAGGTTTTGATTTGGGAATAATTTATCAAAAAAAGAAGCAAGATGTCCGGTCAGAAGGAGTTGATAAACTTTGTTCACAGAGTTATACACCTTATCAGTACAAAATAGGCGTTTCATTACTAGATATTGGACGGATAAAGTTTACTCAAAATGCAGAGAAACTTGTACTTGACAATGCATCAACAGAATGGTATGGAATAACCTATAACGAATTCACGAACGTCAGGGATTTGACAAATCTGATAAGCGACCAGTTTTATGGAGATACTACTTCACTCATTCAGGGTAATGAAATTAAAATTGCGTTGCCCACTGCTTTAAGCATTCAGGCTGATGTGAATTTCTATAAAAACTGGTATGTAAACGGAACCGTTGTTACTCCGATTCACTTTACAAAATCAGGACTGATCAGGCCGGCATTATTAGCAGTTACACCACGTTACGAAACAGCTCTTTTTGATATAAGCATGCCTGTTTCTCTTTTCGACTGGACCGAACCGCGTATTGGCCTCAGCGCGCGGTTCATGTGGTTTTTCGTTGGAACCGAAAAGCTTAGTGGTTTTTTTCATTATAAAGATTTTACCGGGCTCGATTTTTATTTCGGTGCAAAAATATCACTTCGAAAAGGCTTCTGCCGGAATAAAAGCAGTAATAAAGGGAAGCAAGGCGACAATTGCGGGATTGAGGAATATAAAATGTTCAGGAAATAAAACTGCAAAATTTTTTTTATTGGAAAATTATATGCCTTTAGTGCGTTCACACCGTCATCACCTCAGATTTTCTCTAAGTAAACTAAATCTTCCTTCCTAATATCCAATAATAGAACTCCATATCCAAAAACAGAATTCAGTGTCAATTTATAAGCTGATTTTCTTTAATTGAACACTTATTTCAGCGCCAAGTCTGCAATTGTTATAAACTAACGCGATATTCGTTTCCAGGGATTTCCCTTTAGTTATTGAAGCAATTTTACTCAGTAAATACGGAGTCGTTTCTTTACCTTTAATTCCAAGTACATTCATCTCTGCGATTGATTCCTGGATGGCTCTGTCGATAAAGTCTTTATCCATTGAATTCTGGCTTGGTACCGGGTTTGCGATTAATATCCCGCCTTTTAAACCCAGATCATATTTAGTTTTTATTAAGCGGGCTATTTCTAATGGTGTATCAATCCGGAAGTTAACCTTAAAATCACTTTTCTCGCAGTAAAAAGCAGGTAAAGATTCAGTTTTAAAACCAATAACCGGGACACCCTTTGTTTCAAGGTATTCAAGAGTTAACCCTAAATCAAGGATGCTTTTTGCCCCGGCTGAAATTACAGCTACATCAGTCATTGCCAGTTCTTCCAGATCGGCACTGATATCCATCGTATTTTCCGCTCCCCGGTGAACACCTCCGATGCCACCTGTTGCAAACACCTGGATGCCTGCAAGAGCTGCTATATACATGGTTGCACTCACAGTAGTGGCCCCGTTTATTTTGTTCATTATGTTATATGCAATATCTCTTCTGGATGTTTTTTGAATTTTCACACCTTCTTTCCCAAGAAAATCAATCTCGTCATCACTTAATCCGACTTTAAGTTTGCCATTTAGAATAGCTATGGTTGCCGGAACAGCGCCATTTTCACGAATAATCCGTTGGCAATTCAGTGCGGTTTCAACGTTCTCAGGATAAGGCATGCCATGAGATATAATGGTTGATTCCAATGCCACAAGAGGCAAGTTATTTTCAATTGCATTGGCCACTTCTTTGCTAAATTCAAGATATTTTTCCTTCATATTATTCTACACCTGATAAAGTTATATTTGTATTGGTTGAGGTTGAAGACTGCAGGGTTAGAAATGCCGTTTTCTTTGCAATTTCCAGGCAATGAGTTAAACTCTTCGCATTTATTATTCCATGAATAAACCCTCCAAGAAAAGCATCTCCTGCTCCGGAAGAATTTATTATTGTATTTGCTTCGGGCGGCATAGTTTTAATGTACTCATCTTTTGATTTAAAGATGATTTCATTTCCGGAGTTTGTAACCAGTATTTTTAATAAACCCTGGCTTAACAGATCATCAATTTGCAGATCAAAGTTTGCTTTATCCGACAATGATTTCAGCTCTTTTAAGTTTAATTTCAATAAAGTTATGTATTTAAGCAGACCTTTAAGTTTCACAACTTTTTCGGCACTCACGGCATCCATTATTATCTGCTTCTTTTTGTATGTCTTCAGCAAATATTCAAGAGCATCATTTTTTAAATTGGTATCGATTACAATAACATCAAAACTGTTGATGAAGTCAGCTTTTCCCTTAAAGAAACTGATGTTTAATCGGTTCGTGATTTCCATATCATTTAATCCGATAAACAGATCATTGTCTTTATCCATAACAGCCATGTAAATGCTGTTTCTTTCGTTTTTAATTTCAAGGCTTTCGTGTATGTTTATGGATAAATCCTGTAAATTCTTTTTTGCAAGTGAGCTGAAAGTATCATCGCCGAATACCGTAAGAAAAGAGACTTTATTGCCCAGCAAAGCGATGTTTGTTACTATATTACAGGCAACACCGCCAAATGCCATATAAATCTTTGAACGATTGGAATCATTCAGGGTGACATGAGATTCAGCATGAGCAAAAATATCAATATTCTGGGCTCCTATAACTAATGTTTTAAGCATACTCTTCAATGACTTTATATGAATTAGCGATTACTTCCGATGATAGAAAGTTTCACTCAGAAAAACAAGTCTTAAAATTCGAATTTCCTATATACCCCATTCATCCAGTTTGAAAAATCATTGTTATACAATTTGGAAAAGCTTCTGTCCGAAACGCCGCCTGCATAATTTGTAAATAGTTTTCTTTCTGCCATGTCGGATACCAATCGGAAGGAAGGAGCGAAGCTGGTTTTTCTTCCCGCACTTTTGTAAATCTGGCCTTGATGAACGGTAGCCCTGCCTCCGGGTAATTGAAAAGGGCCTTTATCAAAACCAAAAAATTTAGGGAATTTACCTCCGAGAACAACGTGGTTGAGGGTTATCTGATTTACTTCGCCCCATTTCCTGATTTCAGTTTTCAATGCAGTTTCGATAGCATTTTGGAAAATCTCAACCCGTTTCTTATCAAAGAACCATGCAGATTTTTCAGCCAGCAAAATCCGGTCAAAATTCTGATAAAAATCAATAAACAATCCTGTTTCGTTCTGAAGGAACTCTACTAAACTTTTACCCAAAGCGTTGCCAAATACTTCGTGTAACAGGTTTCGGTAAATCATTTCAAAAAGAAAAGCGCCCTTTGAATCGGTTTGATACGTCAGATCCCATTCTTTGAGTATATTTCCGGCTTCTGAATCCGGTAACAGGGGCCTGATGATTTCCATAAATAGTTTTGCCTGAAGGGAGTAGGTGTCATACTGCATTTTTTGAAAATCAACCACTTCATGCTTGCTTTTTGCTTTTATGAGTTGTTCAATCCGCTCAGCCCGGTAAGCTCCCATAGGTATATTACTTGGAGCAACTTTTCCATGATGATTCAGGTCGTTATTGGCAGTAACAATAAATCCTTCCTCCGGATTATATAGCCTGGGAAGATCTTCCGGTGCGTGATATCCCTGCCAGTCATTTTCGGAAAGCCAGCCAGGTAAAGGGACGAAACCTCTGTTGCCCTCTTTGCGTTCAGGCATCAGACCCGACATCTGAAAGCCGATATTCCCTGCCGTATCAGCGAAAATCCATGAAAATGCACTTTCTATTTTGCCTGCAATTTCCATCCCGGTTTTAACAGTTTTAGCATCCCCCAAAGCAAAACCTGATTTCAGGGTTTGAGCTCCTGATTTGCCACCGCTCCATTTTGAGCACAGATAGAGTCCTTCTTTATATGGATCTCCATCTAAAACACCGTGTTCATTTTCATAAAAGGTTACAGTAACAGGGGTTGCTTTCTTTTGCCTGATGGTTTCCTCCCGTTCGGTGAAGCTGTGCCATGTATCATCCTTTAAATATTTGCCATCCCTGCATTTTTCAATCCACGAATCATATGCATCCATAAACGCGTATGTTACTCCCCAGGCCAGGTCATTATTTCTGCCTATTATAAATGATGGCAGGCCCGGCATAGTAGCACCATGCGTATACTCTGTATTCATCTGAACAGCTGCTTCGTACCAAACGGCAGGTAACCGGTTGATTTCCAAATGGGGGTCATTGGCAAACATCGTGCTTCCTGAAACTGTTCTGCTTCCTGAAACCACCCAATTATTGGAAGCCATAAAGGTGGGGTTGGCAACATTCCATTTTACCGCATCCGGTACAATTTTATCTCCCAGTTTTACCTGTTTTAAAATGGATTCATCATAGTCGCCCAACAAATCCGTGAAGAGTTCATTAAGCAGGTTTTTACTCACGCCTTGCTGAATCATTTGTACACACAAGCGTTCGATTTCTCCCTGTGATTGGGCCAGGGTTAAATAACCGCTCATCCGGCTGAGTAATATAGTATCCTGTTTTGTCCAGTGAAAATCTTTAAACCCTAAAAGCGTTTTAAATTCCCATGGTTTTTTTGTTGCGAAAGCCGCATTGATTCCATCGCAATAGGCTTGCAATAAATCGTTTTCGGTTGCATCTAGTTTTACGAGTTCTTCATCTATATTATTATTCCAGTTCATCCGCCTGAAAAATTTGTCTATTTCAAGCATTTCATCACTTGCAGCCAGATGCTCCGATGCGGTTCCTGTTCCCAGGATCTTCATTAACATAAGCTGCATTCCTCTATCCAACGCATGGCAATATCCAAGGCCGTGGTATTTGTCTCTTTCATTTTTAACCTTTATCAATGGAATTCCTCCATTAATTCTATCAATTATTACTTCGTCAGTTGCCGAGTACTTCATCTTTGAGAGTATTAATTTTGGTTAAATGGTTTTGTTAGTTGATATATAAGGATATGTAATGAAAAATTGAAAATTTCCGAGCTAATTTCTGTCAACTAAATACAAATTAAATTGCGAGTTAAACGATTAAATATTGGCACTGTTTTCCTAAATTTTCATTTACTGTGTGATATTCTACCCATTTTATCTTTGTATAATTAGTTTCTGTTTTTCTGCCCATCCTTTAGCTTTAATTTCTACTATATAAATTCCGTTGCTTAAACCTGTGATATTAAATTGTTCCTGATTTTTTATTGATTTTTCTGATTTTACTAACTTGCCCATTGTATTATAAATATTTAAGGCAAAATCAGAAGCATTCGTATTATCGATTTTCACAGTTACCAAATCGGACGAAGGATTAGGATAACAACTGATAGCTGCCATCGAATTCTTACCTGCTTCTGCAATTCCGACCTGAAGTTGAGGAGTTAACAAATAGGTTTTATTTGTGGCGTTGAAATTATCAGGATAGGAACTGATGCCTTGCAACAGAATTTTTCCACTCGAACTTATATATGTCATACAAGGATTAAGGTATTCCTGGGCTTGCAATGTGTAAGATGTTAAAGGGTAATAAATATGTCCTGTGGTTAGGTCAACAGTTACCAGGCAAACTTGCTGAGGATCCGTGCCTGCTTTCACACCCAGAACATAAGCGATGTTATCTGTTCTGTTTAATACCAAATCAAAAAAACCACCATCAGTAAGAGAACCCGATAATGGTTCGGATGTAATTAGTTTTGAAAATAACCTGTGTGGTAGGATTGAATTCAATCAAGGCAAATTCTAAGGTTGGCGCACTTCGGTAAGCTAATAAAATATAATTTCCATTACTCATGCGGGAATCATCAATGGGTCTGGTATAAATGGCACTCAATAACCATCCTGCATCGTCCGGAATTAGCTCTGAATTTAAGTTTTCAAATGCATTTGTGGAAGCATTATAGTATTCGGTACCAGTGAAAACAGCGCCTCCATAAGTTGGCCAGCCTCCAGCCATAACAGCACCTCCATCTGTAGTGGGTAAAAGTATTTGCTGCGCTCTGGGTTGATTCAGCGCTCCTGTAGCAGTGTACGTATCGGTTACAGGATCATAGAGTTCTCCGTAAGAAGCCGCTGTATTGTCATACCAGGCACCGGCAATTAGCACTTTGCCACTGGTTAACTGAGTGGATGCCAGCATCATTCTTGCTGCTATCATGGATGCTTTAATAGTAAATGTACCGGTAGCATTATCATACATCTCGGTAGTAGCATAGGCTGGAACTCCTGAATTCTGGCCTCCGCCTGCTATAAAATACCTTCCGTCGGATAACTTGGTTACTGCTGCCATGTCATGAGTAAAGTTCATTGCGTTATCCGAAAACAAATTGGTGGACGGATCATATTTATCTGCATAAGCACAGGAAATAAAACCATTCTCCCTTCCACCAAAAGAAATGATTTGACCATTGTCTAATACGCTGGCAACAGGATAAATTTTTGCTTTCATCATAACAGGACCTGTCTCAAAAATTGCACCTCCTGTTTGGGCATAAGAAAAAAAGTTAGTTAACAGCAATAGTAGACCAGAAAAAACGACTTCTGCTAAACCGGATGTTGTAATTATTTTTTTCATTTAAAACCTTGTCAGTGTTTATCGTGCTGACTCCGCACTTTTTAATTCTTAATTATTTGTCAAAAATCTAATTTTAGATGCATTATGGTTACTTGTATAAGTCGTAGTGAGTCTCGGTCATTGAGTTAATTAAACTTGGCGGTTTTGGGGTGGTACTTTCCTGTCAACCAACACTAATGCCTATGCGGGCGACAAAACTATAAATGTATGTACTTCACCCGCCATTTGTTCTAGGATCATATGCTACGTAAGGCTTTTATTTAATTCGTTTAATAATGCCAATCTCATAGTTTTGCCGTATTGACCTTATTTTTGTTTCAGTATTTTTAAATTCATCCGACATACCAAGGTATAACTTATAGTGAGGCGCAATTGTCCAATCCTGATTTATTCTAAAATCATAACTAACCTGTCCACTAATTCCCCAGATAAAATTATTATTAATTTGAACTGAGTCATTCTCGATTGTTTTATAGGTACTAGATCCATTACTCATCCAGGTTGACTTATATCCTCTTGTATTGTCATTAATTTTAATACTGAACTCACCTCCAAAGCTAAATTTAATTTTTTTAAAGATGTCAAAATTCAAAGGATATAAACCAATTCCAACAGTTGTTTTTTCAACTTCCGCTTCTGTCCTAATGGTTCCTCCTTGTCCGCCGCTTTGTAAATAGAATTTGCCTTTATTGTTTTCAATTATTAGTGATATTCTTATCGCTAATGAATCAATTTTTAGATCAGAAAAGCTTAAGCCTATAGAATATCCATTTCCAGGTGCATATTCAGCCATGAAATGTCCTTCATCTTTTTGCCTATCGAAATATTGATTTCTATTCATACCGCCAGATAATTCGATATTCTGTCCCGAAATATTTGAAATAATAAAGCAAAATACCAGGTAGACAATTATCTTTTTCATTGTTAAAAGATTGCATATATCGGTTGAAACTATAACAAATGGCTGATTTTCGCTTCGATCATGAGATCGCTTCGTAATGTTTTGTGGTACTTAGTTGTCAACTGACACGAATTTTTGTGCGGGTGACAAAACTACTAATTATAAATATTATCCGCCATTTGTTATAGTTTTCAATGTTATGCCCAGGATTTTTCTTAATCCTCAATAAATCTTGACTTTTTGGTTGAAAGGTCAATTTCATAAGAAAGTCCAAATGCACCTATATTTTTTGACCGAATTAACAGTCTTGAATAATCAAAACGAAACCCATATACTCCTACACCAGCGCCCAAAGTGTAATAACCATCTCCACCTTTTGATTCAAATTCCTTAAGGTGGCCACCTCTTAATAAAAGAAGTATATCCTCTCTAATGTTCAATCTTAATTCAGTTCCAAACTTATTAATGAAGGAAGACGATTTAACAACACTATTTTCAGTTCTAGTTATAAATGAACCAAAGTACCCATATTGTGAAGTCAGTTTCAGGTTTTTACTTTTCTCTATTTCATCTAACCATCCCCGAGAGTAAGTATCATAAATATTCGGTGTCTTTACTACAATTTTTTCAAGTTGATACGCTAAATCGAAACTAAATGATATTTCTTCGTTAATTCGGTAAAAGTAAGTCATCATTGTCGCTCCACCAATGTCAATTGGAATATTGTCTTGTTTTTGATCCTTTATATAGCCTATTTTAGGACCAATATCCTGAGCTGATAAACCAAGGTCCAGTCTAATATCAGATTTTTCCGATACTTGAAATTGTTTGCGATAGTCTAAGCCTAAATCCATTGAGAAAGCATAAAATGAAGTTGCAAGGCCAGGAGCTAAATCGCTTTTGATAATTTTCACCCCTATTCCTGCTGACAATTCTTCAAAGAAAGTGTGAGCATACTTCAGACTGTGATAATATTGATAAGGTTTGCTGATCCCGGAATGATCTGTAAATTGGACTTCACCTAGGCGGAAATAATCAAATGAATACCCGAATGTATTTGTATGGTTAATAGAATAATATATTCCAATATTCCCCAAATATGTTTCAGGATTGTAGTTTGACCAGGTAGATAAATTAGTCATTATACCTGCAATCTTTTTGTTTCTTGATAACAAAGCCGGGTTTTGGGTTAAGCCGGCATTATTGTAAATTAAAGAACTTACTATTCCTATTTCTCCAAATCCACCAATCTGAGGATTTGGGTTAATATATAAAATTGGCAATGTTGTAGATGCACATGAGGATGCAGATGCCTGAGGATAAGCATTCATTGCAATTACAGTCAGTATTAGAAGAGCAAAATAGTATTTCAAAGCTTATTTATTGGCAGAACGAGTGGCTAAACGCCACTATGGTGATTATTTCGTACCTTGATGTAATTCTGGTATTGCTATTATCATGTAAATATAAACTATTTAGGATACCATTTCTCAGGCTAAAATCCGGGGTAGAAAACGAGCGTAGTTTCTGATCGGGTTCTTTGGTCGAATTAACGCTTGTATTTGAGTGTTTTGTTGCTTTCGACAATCGTAAATACTAAATTGATTGCTGATTAACTTTAATCTACCGTCCTTACATCCATCGCATCGCGTAATCCATTGCCAATCAGCATAAAAGCGAGTACCATTATCATTATTGCAATGCCGGGAAGAATTGCCAGGTAAGCATAATCCAGGATAATATAGGCATAATTTTCTTTGATCATTCCGCCCCACGAAGGCATGGGTGGCTGAACGCCGATACCAAGGAAACTTAATCCGGCTTCAAGCAAAATAGCAGAAGCAAAGTTTGCCGCTGAAATTACAATAACAGGTGCCATAGCATTGGGCAGTATATGTTTGAAAATAATCCTGAAATTCCGGAAGCCTAAAGCCCGGGCGGCTTCAACAAATTCCTTTTCGCGCAGGCTCATAAACTGCCCCCGGACCACACGGGCAACTTCAACCCACATGGTTAATCCTACCGCTACAAAAACCTGCCAGAAGCCTTTTC
Source organism: uncultured Bacteroidales bacterium (assembly GCA_963802185.1). Classification (GTDB taxonomy): domain Bacteria; phylum Bacteroidota; class Bacteroidia; order Bacteroidales; family UBA4417; genus UBA4417. Next base: position 202,078 of record CAWDHU010000022.1, on the reverse strand, counting down.
CTAATGCAAATGTTATGGCTATTACCAGCAATAACGTCGGCACTGCCCATACCACATTTATAAACCAGGAAATCAATGCATCTATGCCACCACCAAAATATCCGGCAATGGCACCTAGAAATATCCCGATAAGCAGCGATATAGCAACCGAAATAAAACCCACCGAAAGGCTGACGCGTGTTCCGATTATTAGCTGGCTCAATACATCACGGCCATAACGGTCGGTGCCGAGGATAAAAGTTTTATTAACTATATTTTCTTTAATTACCTGGTTACGAAGTTCTTCTACTGAGGTTTTGATTGGTTTCCCATCCAGGGTAATAAACGAAACCAGGCTTCCTTTTTTTGTAATGCCGGAGTTTTCGTACAATGGGTAACATACATTTGCAAGATGAAAACCGATTTCGAGGCCTGAGGAGTCTTTGCTATATTCTGTAATTATAATTGAGTCGGAAGAAAACCTATAGCTGGCAAACGGGTAAGACTGATACCTGTTTTCCTGTCCGTATAATAATTTATAAAGTATATTTCTGGATGGAATATCCTGGTTTTTCCGGACTTTAAGAACCATCACTTCAGAGCCTGGCTTCAAAGTGGCCAGCAACAGATTCTGTTCATTAACCATCGGGGTTTTATCGGGAGTTACCCAATAACCAAGAATGCTTAGAAGCGCAACCAATCCGACAAACACCAGCGAACTGATTGAAACCTTGTTTCTTCGGAAGCGTATCCAAGCCAGTTTACTAAGGGAACCGGTGCTGTCGTATTTTTTTTTGTGGAAGAACAATTAATGTTGCTTATTATTAATGAAATGATAACTCATTGGACTCAAAATTTATTATCTCCACCCAGCAATCCACCCAGAATTCCGCCTCCGATTCCACCAATTCCACGCGACTCTTCACGGTTGGTTCGTGACGATGATACAATTCTATCTGCCAGGCGTGATAAGGGCAGGCTTTGCAGGTAAACAGTTCCCGGACCGGTTAGACTTGCCAGGAATAATCCTTCGCCTCCGAAAAGCGCATTTTTAAATCCTCCAACAAATTGAATATCATAATCGACCGTAGGAGCCATTGCAACGATACAACCCGTATCGACCCTCAGCGTTTCGCGTTCGCGCAACTCACGGCGGATAATCATACCACCGGCATGAACAAATGCCAGTCCATCTCCTGAAAGTCGCTGTAAAATAAAGCCTTCACCACCAAATAAACCTGCTCCAATTTTTTTTGTAAATGCAATATCAATATCAATTCCATTGGCAGCGCATAAAAATGAATCTTTCTGGCAAATGAAACTTCCACCTATTTGCTTAAGATCGAGAGGAATTACTTTACCAGGGTAGGGTGCTCCAAATGAAACACTGCGTTTCACAGAAGCCGTGTTGTAAAAGGTGCATATAAAGAATCCATCGCCTGAAAGCATGCGCCTGAGGCCTTTAAAAACGCCACCACCTGTGCCGGTTTCCATTTGTATGCCTTCTTCCATAAACATCATCGCACCAACTTCGGCACGAACGCCTTCGGAAGGATCAAGTTCAATTTCGACGATCTGCATATCGTCACCGTGGATTGTGTAATCGATTACGTCTGCCATTGTTGTTGGAGTTAAAAGTTTAAAGAAAATAGTTAATGGAAAATGGTTAACGGAAAATAGTTTAAAGTGTTCAATGTTTAAAAGCCTTCGGCGTTCAAATGCTTCGCGTTCAAGGGTAAAAGTTCAAGGTGTAATAAAATGATTACCTGTAAATTTTCTGGTACAACAACTATTTTCTATTTTCTATTAAACATTAACTTTTCATATACTGCACAAATCTATAAAAAATGATTCAATGACACTTTCAAATTCAAAAATTAAAGATTACTTTTGCAGCTTCTAACACGGTGGTATTAGCTCAGTTGGTTAGAGCGCCGGATTGTGGTTCCGGAGGTCGTGGGTTCGAACCCCATATTCCACCCTGAATTAAAGGCTGTCTTCGGATGGCCTTTTTTGTTTCCAGAGTAATGTTTTTATGCTAAAAAAAAATACCACTAAAGCACGGAGGACACTGAGGGACACTAAGAAGGAAGCACGAGTAATTGTGCTGATTTCCAGGTGTTATTTATAGCATCTTAGTGAACCTAAGTGCTTAGTGGTTTTTTTTAATAAAACAGTCAATTTCTTAATATTATGCAAAAAAAAAGTCAGCAATTAGCTGACTTCACAATTCTTAGTTTTCTTTAAACTCCCAGTATTCATCTACACTGTCAGTTGTTTTCTGTTCCCAGTATGCCGGTGAAACTTTTTTGCCGTCTGGTGTTTTCAGGCTCAGCTCGTAAACCGCAATTACAGGGTTAAAAACCAGGTCAGTTACGCCAACCGTAAATAGGGTAAGAGCGTCCTCTGTTTCTTTTTTGTCTTCTGAAACCAGAACTTCAAAATTGTTGAATTCAAGAAGGCTTTTCAGGAACTCAACACGTTCAGAAGTTACTCCTTTTTCAACAATTGTACAACGTACACCATTAATCTCTTCAACTATATGTTTTGCTTTGAGTGCCATAATTCAGTTTTATTGTATTGGAAAGTTCCTGCAAATTATTAGTTTAAAATAGCAAATGTGAACTTATCGATAAACTCGTATATAGGGCTCCAGAATCCGATAACAAAAATACCGGTGGCACAAACCACCAATGCAACGCGTGTAATTGTATCGCTCTTAAAGAAGGCAATCGGAGTTTCACTTTTGTTGATAAACATTGCTTTTACCACGAGAAGATAGTAGTATAGTGATATTGTTGCATTAAGTACAGCAATAAAAACCAGCCAGTAATATCCACCGGAAGCTGCGGATGCAAACAAGAAGAACTTCCCGAAGAAACCGGCAACAGGAGGGATACCAGCGAGTGAGAATAAGCTTAGCATCATAAGCAGTGTAAGTTTTGGATTCGTACTGTACAAGCCGTCGTAATCATCCATGCTTTCCTTCCCGGTTTTAGCAGCAATGGCTGAAACCACACCGAAAGCGCCAAGATTTGAAAAGATATAAATCAGTACAAAATATACAGTTGAAGTCATTCCGAGTTTATTCCCTCCAAGGATACCAAGCAGGATGAAACCAGCCTGAGCAATACTGGAGAATGCAAGGAAACGTTTCATGTTTTTCTGCCTGAGGGCAAAAAGGTTACCGATTGTCATGGTCATTACAGCAACAAGGTAAACAATATCTTTCCATAGGTAAGCAATGGAATGGAACACGGTGTACATTACCATAATCAGGATAAATGCAGATGCTCCTTTCGAGATTACCGAAAAATAAGACGTTACATTAACAGGCGAACCTTCGTAAACGTCAGCAGTCCATAAGTGGAAAGGAACTAATGAAATCTTGAATGCCATCCCGGTAAAGAAGAAAATAAATGCCAGTACCTGCATTGGGGTATTTGAATAAAGTAATCCAATAGTATCAAAATAAATTGATCCTGTTGATCCGTAAATCAGTGAAAGCCCGAAAAGCAGGATTCCTGATGAAAGTGCTGACGAAAGAATAAGTTTTATACCAGCCTCGGCTGAACGTGTCTGGTGATGCGTATATGCTGCCAATGCGGCCATTGGGATGGTTGCCAACTCAAGTCCAAGATACAGCATCAGGAAATCGCCTGATGAAATCATGAAATTCATTCCCACCAGAGTTGATAGCAACAGGATAAAGAACTCGCTGATTTTCTCGCCGTTTTCTTCTTTCTTAAGCCAGGTTACGCTCTGCATCAGAACTATGAGTACCCCTATATTCAGGATATTTTTCATCAGAATTGTAAGCCCGTCGGTGTGATACATTCCACCAAAAAGAATACCTGTTTGTGCCGGAAGAAATCCCACTACGGTGTGAATGAAAAACAGCGAAATAGCAATCGGGATGATGCGGTGTTTCTGACTCTTTTTAAGGTTCAGATCGATAATGAGAACAAGTAATACCAGTGAAACCAGTATTAATTCGTGCCGCATTGTCATGAAATCGTTTATGCTCATAATGAGTATCTAAAGTGTGATTAATACAATGGATTAAAAGAGTCCGGCTACAGTAGCAACTCCGTTTATTTTTTCAACAATTGGTCCAAGACTGAAATTGATCATATCCGACAACCAAAGTGGTGCCATACCAATAGCTGCAATTGCAAGAAGGAGTGTTAAGGTCGAAAGTCTCTCATACCAAACGGCATCTTTCAGCGAAAGGTAGTGATCGTTGGTAATTGGTCCGAAAAGCAATACTCCTACAACTCTTAAAATATATACTGCTGTGATTACAATTGATGAAGCAGCAGTAATAGTTAATATTCTGTGGAAAGTGTCAGTATGCTGGAAAGAACCAACGAAAATAGTCATTTCAGCCACAAAACCACTTAATCCTGGAAGACCTAACGAAGCAAGACCTGCAATTACATAAACAACACCAAGGAAAGGAATTACTTTCATCAGACCACCCATTTCATTGATCATTCGTGTATGTGTACGTCCGTAGATCATACCTATCAGGGCAAAGAAAAGGGCTGTCATAAGTCCGTGTGAGATCATTTGGATAACTGCGCCGTTCATAGCTGTCTCATTCATCATCAGTATCGCGAAAAGCACCAGACCACAATGGCTAACCGAAGAATATGCATTGATATACTTAAGGTCTTTCTGGAAGATAGCCCCAAATGCGCCATAAACTACGCTGATACCGGTTAAAATAAGGAAAATCCATGCTTGTTCGTGAGCAGCTTCAGGCATCAGGAAAATAGCTACCCTGAAAGCACCGTAACCTCCGAGTTTCATCAGTACGCCGGCATGAAGCATGGATACTGCGGTAGGAGCAGAGGCATGACCATCGGGTGACCAGGTATGGAAAGGAAAGAGAGCACCAAGAATTCCAAATCCGACAAAAGTAAAAGGAAACAGGAAGCGTTGCATTTCAATAGGAATGGTATGCTTCGATATTTCCATAAGGTTGAAAGTTAATGGGCTTCCTGTAGCAGCGGAATAAAAGTAAATTCCGAGTAGTCCAACGAGTATCAGAGCTGATCCAGCCATAAGCATCAGGGTAAGTTTCATAGCTGAGTATTCTTTCGGGCCTGTGCCCCATATGCCGATGAGCAAATACATTGGAATCACGGCAACCTCATAAAAAAGGAACATGGTAAAGAGATCGAGTGAAATAAAGAACCCGAACACCCCAGATGAAAGTAAAATGAGCGAAATAAAGAATTCCCTGTACAGGTAATCTACCTTCCAGGAAGCAAATATCCCGGCAAATACAACTATGGCTGTCAGACCGATCATAGCAACTGAAATTCCGTCGACACCGATAGTATAGTGAATATTAAGTGTAGGAAACCAAAGCGAATCGTAATAAAACATCATGGCATCCATGTTTCCGGCATGACGCTCGGTAAGATACATGTATATAAGTATTCCGGCAAGCACAAGTTGTATGCCCATGCCAATGGCACTCACAACCCGGGTTTGCTTCATATTTTTGGTAAACATGATGGCAAATACAGTGAGTACAGGGATCAGAACAAATAAACTGAGTATATTCATGTGTAGTTTTTTGCTGTTTAAATTTTTACTCTTTTAAAGTCAGTTTCAGAATTTACCAAAGGAATACGAATATTAATACAAGTGCAATGGCTCCTGTAACAAACACAAACCCATATTGTTGAACTCTTCCGGACTGGAAATCCTTGATCAGGTTCGATGTATTTTCAATAACACGGGCAATCAGATTCATAAATCCATCAACGATATGCCTGTCGAACCAGGCTATTGGAGCTGAAATCCGGTTGAAGATGATCTTTTTAGTAACGAAAAGATAAACTTCATCCATGTAAAATTTATGGTATGCCCATTTATAGGTTTGTCCAAAAATACCAGCTAGTTTGTCAGGTAAACCATTTGCTTTCAAGTACATAACTGTTGCACCTCCAATTCCTAACAAACCAATCAGCACCGAAGGAATAGCTATGCTCCAATCGAGATGTGTTTCAAAAGGCAATCCATCGGAGGTTACCAATGCGTGAAATGGCAGGAAACCAGCAAATACGGCGCCAAAGGCAAGAATCATCAAAGGGATGGTCATTACATAAGGGGCTTCATGTGGTGTGTGGTGATAATGTGTTTCTTTGCCCCAGAAAATACTGTAATACAAGCGGAACATATAGAACGCCGTCAACCCTGCAACCAGGTATTCAATTGAGAATAAGATCTTGTTATGATGCCATGCAGCAACCATTATTTCGTCCTTGCTGAAAAATCCGGAGAAAGGAGGAATACCTGCAATAGTTATACAAGCAATTAAAAAAGTAGTATGTGTGATGGGTAAGTATTTGCGAAGCCCACCCATATCGCGCATATCATTGCTATGAACTGCGTGGATAATTGCCCCTGCACCAAGGAATAACAATGATTTGAACATAGCATGAGTAAACAGGTGGAAGTTACCGGCCATAAAGCCAAGTCCTTCTTCTCCTCCATAACCAGAAACTCCAAGTGCAAGCATCATATATCCGATTTGCGACATGGTTGAATAGGCCAGCACACGTTTGATATCAGTTTGAGTACATGCAATAATTGCCGCAAAAAGTGAGGAAATTCCACCAACCCAGGCGACAACAGTAAGTGCGTCAGGCGCTCCGAGAGCATAAACAGGAAAAAGCCTTGCTACCAGGTAAACACCAGCAACAACCATAGTGGCAGCATGAATAAGTGCTGAAACAGGTGTCGGACCTTCCATAGCATCCGGAAGCCAGATATGGAGCGGGAACATAGCTGATTTACCAGCACCTCCCATAAAAATAAAGATCATCGACCAGGTGAGTACCGACATTCCCATAAACACAGCACCGCCTGCCTGGGTAATTGCCGGGCCTGTGGCACTTGTAAGTATTTGAAAATCAAATGTGCCTGTGTTGAATGATAGCATCAGAATTCCAATCAGGAACCCAAGGTCAGCAAAACGGGTAACTATAAAAGCCTTTTTGGAAGCAGCAACCGCACTTGGTTTTTCATAGTAGAAACCGATTAACAGGAATGAAGAAACACCTACAAGTTCCCAGAAAATATACATCTGGAAAATATTGGTAGCCAACACCAATCCAAGCATGGAGAAACTGAACAGCGAAAGAAACGCAAAAAACCTGTGGTATCCCCGCTCACCTTTCATATAACCAATACTGTAAATATGAACCATCAGGGAAACCGTGGTGATAACAACCAGCATCATAACCGAAATCGGGTCAATAAGAGCTCCCAGGTTGATGGTAAGTTTATCCGTTAAATGAAGCCAGGTGATTTCGAAGGCTTTTATCGATTTATAGCCGGTTTCAGCAACGTGATCGGTCCAGAAATACCGGATGGCAGTGATATACGAGAGTATAGCTACAATGCCCAAACCAGCAGTACCAATAAGTCCCGAAACTATGGGTTTCATTTTGTGCCCCGTAATACCGATGAGTATAAATAACACAAAAGGGATCAGGGGAATTAGTAATGTATAAGTGTAGTCGACCATATTTTTAATGTGCTAATTTGCTAATGTGCTAATTTGCTAATGTGGTAATGTGTTAATGCGTTAATGTGGTAATGTGGTAGGAATTGGATTATTTTGTTGATGCTTTTGATGTAGAGATTATTTTTGAGAGTATTTTTTTTATTTCTAACAATTCATTTTCAAGTAACAGTGGATCAGGATAATTATCAGCCATTTTGCATAATTGTAACCAATATTCAAGTTCGTTTGCTTCTTTGTCTGCTATTTTTAATTTATGTACAAAATCTGCTTTACTTTCAGCACTTTGGGCTTCTCTAACATTGGCTCCTATAGATGTTCACGCTTTCAGAATTTGCCTTGCAATTATATATTTTTTATTTTCTTCCAGCAGTTCTGAATATTCAATAATTTTTAAAGCAAACCTAAAACTCTTTTCAAGAATTACATTTTCATTTCCCATCTCTTTATTTATTAAAGATTAAGTTTCAAAAATGTTAATTATCGCATTATCAAATTACCACATCATCACAATTAAAATTTCATCTCGTCAACGTTATCAACATCAATTGACCTGAAGTTACGGTAAATATTGATGATGATAGCAATGGCAACAGCAGCTTCGGCAGCGGCAATTGCTATAACGATAAGTGAGAAAAAATGTCCTTGCAGGTTTTGCGGGTATAAATACCTGTTGAACGCAACAAAATTGATATTCACAGCATTCAAAATCAGCTCAATGGACATGAGCATGGTTATCAGGTTTTTACGGGTAAGAAACCCATAAATCCCGATAAAAAACATCAGGGTACTTATTACCAGGAATGCTTGCAATGGTATGGTTCCGGTCATTATTTTAATGTGTTAATGTGTTAATGTTCTAATGTGTTAATGTGCTAATGTGGTAGTGAATAATTATCACATTATCACATTATTTAATTACCGCATTATCTTTTTCTTTTCGGGCAACAATAATTGCTCCTATCAAAGCAGCCAGCAACAGGACTGAAATAACTTCGAAAGGAAGAGCAAATCCATCGCGGTTGTACGAAATAAGGGCATTACCTACATCAGTTACAGTAGAAGTTTGTGCCGGTTCAACAGATGCTGTAAAGGCAAACTGCATAATGGTGATCAGTGTTAACAGAGCACCGGCTCCAACTGCCAACGCAGACAAGAGGCTTTGCTTTCTATCGGCCATTATTGCTTTTTCGCTGATATGGCTGGTAAGTAATATCGAGAAAATGATCAGCACCACGATACCACCGGCATACACCGTAAGCTGCACTGCGGCAAGGAAGGTGTATTCGAGCATAAAATAAATGGCAGCAGTGGAAATGAGAACGAATAACAGGTATACTGCCGCCCGTAATATTTTCCGGCTTGTAACCGTGAGTACCGAAAAAATCAGGATCATTCCGGCAAATAGGTAAAACATTACTTCACTATTCATTTTGATATATTTTCTAGTTTAAAACTTAACTTCGAATTCTTTTAGGCAGTGGTTATTCAATTTGGCTTCGACTCCGCTCATCCTGACAAAGATTTTTACTCAGTTGTCTGCTATCTCTTCACTTTTCTTCTTCACTATTCGTTATTCACTACTCTTTAATGCCTTCCATTATTTTTGAACCCGGCTGGTTCAATACTTTTGTAAATGTTGAGCGATCCCAATGCGCATGTTCAAATGTCTGTCCCATTACAATTGCATCCGAAGGACAGGCTCTTATGCATAAATTGCAAAAGGTGCACATTCCCAGGTGATAAATATGCTGGTCGATGATGCGTTTCTTTTTGCCTTCTTCGTTCACAATGCTCTTGCTGATAATCTCGATTGATCCGTTAGGACAGGCGTTTTCGCAAAGACCGCAACCGGTGCATTTGTGTTCGTTGTTTTCGTCATGTGGCATAATCACTTCACCACGGAAGCGATCGTACATTACGAGTGTATCGCGGTTTTCGGGATATTGCTGGGTAACGTTTTTCCAGGGAGTAAAAAAGTACTTTGCAGTAACTTTCATACCGGTCAGCAATGTCCAGATGCCACTAAAAATTTCAGCTATATAATTGAATGAATGATTTCATTCGTTCCGATTTATTATTTACAAGTTTCCTGATCTAATTTTGCAGGCAACAAATATTTGATTTCACTATTAACTATTCACTATTCACTATTAACTATTAACTATTTACCAGTGCCAGCCTAATAATACCATGGTTGCCATCAGAAGGATGTTGAACAGGTTAATTGGAAGCAGGTATTTCCATTCGAGTGTAAGAATCTGGTCGATACGTAAGCGTGGGAAAGTCCACTTGAACCACATGATCAGGAAAATAATTCCAAATACTTTCAGGAAGAACCAAACGAGTCCCGGAATAAAGTCCATTACATTATTAAAAGCTGCCCAATCTCCGAAGTGGAATGGCATCCAGCCTCCGAGGAATACGATGGTAGCCATTGCAGCTACAATAAATAGGTTGATGTATTCAGCCAGGAAGAAGAATGCGAATTTGATACCTGAATATTCTGTGTGGAATCCGGCAGTAAGTTCTGATTCAGCTTCTGCAAGGTCGAAAGGACCGCGGTTGGTTTCGGCTGTACCTGCAATCACAAATACAGTGAAAGCGATAAGTGCAGGAATATGTCCTTTAAACAGGAACCATCCGCCACGCTGAAGTTCCACAATTTCGGAAACCTGCATGGTGCCTGCCAGTATTACCATGGTAATAAGCGACATACCAACTGAAAGTTCGTAGCTAACGATTTGAGCGCCACTACGCATACCTCCGATCAGTGAATATTTATTGTTACTGGCCCATCCGGCAAGTAATACACCAATTACACCTACGGATGAAACAGCCGTTACAAAAAAGATACCTATATCAAAATCAAGTGATTGCAGTCCCGGTGCAAACGGAATTACCGAAATAGTCAGGAAAGGAACAATGATAACAATGAAAGGAGCCAGGTTATAAAGGAATTTATCGACACTCTTGGGTGTGATCAACTCTTTCATCAGCAACTTGATGAAGTCGGCTATGGTTTGCAATAATCCCCAGGGACCAACACGCATCGGGCCCAGGCGTTGCTGGAATGCTGCACAAACTTTGCGCTCGGCATAAACCAGGAACAGTCCGAAAATGGCAATAAACAGGAGGTATAAAACTCCGATTATGGTCCATTCAATGATTGTTGTAAGTAATGGGGAGACGTTTTCAATCAATGCCTGGTGAATGGATTGAGTGATAGGCGTAAAATCGTATTTTTCGAATGCCATTATGAAATGGGTTTATCAGATTTTTAACTTATTCAGTTTTTTTATTTTTGACTTTTGTACCCCTCAGTCCTTCGGACATCTCCCTGAGGGGAGAACCATATGACAGGTTTTTACAATCTATTTGACTTCTTTTTGTAAGATAACTTCCCAACAACTATTTTCTATTTTCCATTAACTATTAACTCTTTTTTGTACCCCTCTGTCCTTCGGACATCTCCCCTTGAAAAAAGGGGAGAACCATAAGACATGTTTGTTCTTTTATTTGGCTTTTTTCAGAGTTAACTTTTCTAAACTATTTTCTATTTTCCATTAACGATTAACTTCTTCCTTACCTGTCAATATCAGGTATTACAAGGTCGAAAGTGGCCATAATAGCTACAAGGTCGGCGATTTTCCATCCTTTGGCGATATGGTTGATAGTGAAAAGGTTTGAGAATCCTGGGGAACGGAATTTTACACGGTAAGGATTTTTCTTTCCATCACTAACAATATACACGCCGAATTCGCCACGGGCTGATTCAACACGCTGATAAAATTCTCCTTCAGGCAATTTGATAACAGCTTTCATTTTCACTGCAAAATCACCTTCAGGAATATTGTCGATCAACTGCTCGATAATATTCATTGATTCCCACATTTCTTCCATCCTCACTTTCCAACGCATAAATGAGTCGCCATCGGTGCCCATTTTTTCGTCGAACTTAATATAGGGATAAGCGCTGTATGGATGGTGTTTACGAATGTCGCAGCTGAAACCGGAAGCACGGCCTGTCGGACCGGTTACTCCAAAGGCAATAGCATCTTCTCTCGATAAAACACCAACTCCTTTGGTACGGTTCTGGAATATGATATTATCAGTAAGTAACCTGTCGTATTCAGGTAATTTTTTTCTGAATTTCGTGATAAATGCTTTTACCTTGGTTCTGGAAATTAGGATGTATATCAAACATTACACCTCCGGGTACACTATAATTCAGGGTCAGGCGGGCACCACAGGTTTCTTCGAAAATATCCAGGATATCCTCACGGTCGCGAAGACCGTAAAAGAATGCTGTCAACGCTCCAAGGTCCATACCCGAAGCACACCACCACAACTGGTGCGAAGCCAGACGCTGCAATTCATCAAAAATGGTACGTATGTATTTAACTCGTTCTGGAACTTCAACCTGCAAAGCATTTTCAACACAAAGACAAACTGCCTCGTTATTCATATGCGCCGACAGGTAATCCATACGGTCGGTAAGATGAACAATCTGGGGATAGGAGAGGGCTTCGGTCATTTTTTCGATGCCGCTGTGAATGTAGCCAATATGTGGTTCTACATTATGAACAATTTCTCCTTCAAGTTTGGTAAGCAAGCGCAGAACACCGTGTGTACTTGGGTGTTGAGGTCCTATATTTACAAGATACTCGTCAGTCTTGATCTCGTCGGTAGTTATAATTTTTTCAATGATTGCGCCCATAACTATCTTTCTACAACGTGAATATCATCATGAAAATCTTTGCGAAGCGGGTGTCCCCAGGTATCGTCGAGGAAATAACGGCGAAGATTCGGATGATTGTTAAATGTAACTCCCAGTAAATCATAGATTTCGCATTCGTGGAATTCGGCAGTTGGCCAGATATCCGAAACAGTATCCAATGTTGCTGTTTCCCTGTTTTCGGTATTAGCTTTTACTACGATGAAGTGCCTGTGAGTGGTCGATTCAAGATGGTAAACTACCTGTATAAATTCAGGATAATCAACTCCGCTTTCGCAAACCAGGTAATCGAATGCCAGGCTGGTGTCGGATTTGATGTTTTGCATAAACGCGTGCAGTTTATCGTGGGCAACAGTAATTTCAGGATACTGGCTGCCTTGTTTCACGACTGCATCCGGATTTGCAGATGTAAGCTGTTCTATAAGTTGTTCGTTTGTCATGGCCTGAATATTTTGCAGATTGCGGAGAGGTGATGAGTTTACTTCGTCGTGCCTCCTCGCAACGTCTTGCTGCTATTGCTTATTTCTGTATCTGCTTCTTGAAGTTTTTCTCCCTCTTGATTTTTTTCTGCAACTGCAGGAAAGCATACAAAAGTGCTTCGGGACGAGGCGGACATCCTGGTACATATATATCAACAGGAATTACGTGATCGGCGCCTTTTACAATAGAATAGGAATTGTAATAGAAAGGTCCGCCGCTTACTGCGCAGGCTCCCATGGCGATTACATATTTCGGATCGGCGATCTGTTCGTACAAACGTTTTAAAACAGGAGCCATTTTATAATTGATGGAACCCGAAATAATGATCATATCAGCCTGGCGTGGAGTTGCGCGTGCAACTTCGTAACCGAAACGTGCCATATCGTGCCTCGAAGCGCCTACCGCCATAAATTCAATGGCGCAGCAGCGTGTTCCGAAAGTTAAGGGCCAGACCGAATTAGACCTGGCCCAATTAACAAGTGCATCAAGCTGTGTGAGTATTATACTGCCTCCCTCATATGAATCCAGAATCGGGAAGTCGTTTTTCTCAAATTCTTTTTTTGATGTTATTCCCATTTCAATGCGTGTTTTTTCCAGCCATATAAAAGGCCAAGACCTAAAATGAAGAAAAAGATTAAAATTTCAATGTATGCGGTTATTCCGCCGTTCTTCATTACCACTGCCCATGGGAAAACAAAAACGGTTTCCACATCGAAAATCAGGAAGATAATTGCAAACAGGTAATAGCCTACGGTATATTGCAACCAGGAACCTCCGATGGTTTCAATACCGCATTCGTAAGGCTCAAATTTAGCTGGGTTATAGGATGTTGGAGGTACGAAACTGGAGAAAAGCATGGCTCCTCCCACCAGTACCACGGCAACAATAAAGAAAAGCACTAAAGCGCTGCTATCCATATTTTAACTTTTTTTATGACCGTTTAGAGGGCGCAAAAGTATAGAAATGAATTATTATATATGTAATAAAATTTATATCAGCTTTAATTTAGAATTTCTCTAAATTAAGTAACTACATTCTTAAATAAGTAGATGGGTTTGTAATGTGCTGAAAATGTGTGAATAAGTAACTTTGTTTTCACACGAAGTGTATCGGTTTTGAAGAAATTGTTTAGGTAGAATACGGAAAAAAGTTATCAACCGGGCGAAGTGTTGATAAGTGGGAGGGAAACATGTTTTCCACTAATTTCCCTTTGCCTTTTTTATCGCATCACCCGATCCGATTATACATTTATCACTGTGAAACAATTGCATTGTATTAAAACTCTCAACCCATTCCTTATTTATCATGAGCCGGATAATTTTATTTTGCGAAGGAAGTTCTTCCTTCGGGAAAATGGCAATAAGGTATTTGTTGCTTATGGGCAGGTAATAAGCGTTTTCTACATCAAAATGCATGGTTCTCATTTTATGCATATTAATTGCCAGTACAGGATTATCCGAAGTGATAAATTCACTGTCATCAGTTATCTTATACACATTGATAAAGTCAAACTGATTTGTTTCAATATGTTTGAGCGCTACTTTAAGCTGGGTTAAAATTAAAGGAATACGGGTTATACTTTTATGGCTGACTTCCAGTTCTTCCAGTGTTTTGTTCTGAAAACCTACCTGTACTCCTTTTGAATTAAAATAATGATCCACCTTAAATTGATTACGCAACTGGTCTATCTTTTCTATATCTCCGTCAGTATGAAAACCCAATATGTCGCTCCATTTTTTTGTTTTGTAAAACATGGTAACAACAGCAGAAACAATGGATTTCTTCATATCATCCGTAATTTCCAGAACCTTATCATCTGTGAGTACTGAAAACAATTTATCATAATGATTTTCAAATACATCTGTATAAATATCTTCCAGCTTTTGTTTTGATTTACCTTTTTCAACCGGTTCTAAAAGATGATTTTCAGCACATATATCATTGATATTACTTTCTACCATCTTATCGGAGGCCTCATCTTTTTTACTGATATTTATAAAGTAGTCATCATTTTTTCTGAAAGCGAAATTCTTCAGATAGGTTTTTGGTATGAAATGATGGTTCTTTGTCTCTGCTTTTTTCATAAGATTATTTTAGGAGTCAGATAGGTACGATGCTTTACCTGGTAAACACCTCTTTGATGCATAAATTCAAAAATAGTTACAGTGTGTGAATTAATTAATTTAGTTTGAAAACCCGTTTATAAACGGAGTACATATAACGTTTGTTTATTTAGTGTGATGTAAATGTAAGTATAATATATAGAAAATGGATGGATGTATAAATTTAAATTGATTTTTCAGAACCGCTATTGCTTTATTGGTATAGAAACAATAATGCTGGGAAAGTACTTATTGAATGCAGGTTATGCCTGCAATGGTTCGCTTTGCATCATGGAATTAAAGAAGATAGTCAAGTAGTCGGGTTTATTTTTTAGACAAAGCCTCCCCTGTAGCCTTTTCGGTAGGCGGTTTTAAAAATACTTTTTCAAATTCAGTAATGTAAATTCCAGTGGCAATTTCACTATCTCTAACTTTATGGAATCCCTTTTTGAGATATAAATTAACAGCAGGAATATTTTCCTTACCAGTACTTACTATTACTTTGTTTGATACGCTTTTGATATTCAATATGAAATCAATCAGGCTATCTGCAATTCCTCTCCGGAAAAACTCAGGATGTACAGCCAGCCTGAATATATCTATTAATGTGTCACTTTGTTTATATGAAATCAGCCCTGCTAACTGTTCTTCTGCGAAGTAACCGTAGAAAATCTCATCACAGCATAAAAGACTGTCAATTGTATCATTTAAAGGAGGAATATTGTAGAAATTGATCATCCTGGCTTCAATGCTGTATGAAATTGTTTGGAGTTCCAGTACCATAAAAGCAGTGGCAGGATCTTTAAGATCAAGCTTTTTAATCATTTTCCGGTATTATTTAAAATTGAATTGCCTGGAATTGCTGCTCATATTAAACTTTCACTATCCGAATTAATTTCAATAATACTCAACTTTTAATTTCAGAATATTGAAAGTTCAAATTCAATCAAAGTGAATATTTTACAATGATTTGTATGATTTTAAGGGTTTTAGGCAGTATTTCAGACAATTGGAATTATTTTATAGCCAACGCTTTTGCAATCGCCTTTTCGGCTAATGGTTCCATTACTTTATATCCGGCCAGGTTGGGATGCACACCGTCTTCAGAATATGCTGCCTTTAAGCCATTGCGTTCATCAACCGTTGGTGTAAAATAATCAAGATAAATACATCCGCTTTTACTGGCGTAGTCTTTTATCATTTTATTCAGGCTGATAATCTTATTGGCTGGTTCAAGCCCTGGTTTCCATGGATAATCAAATACCGGCAATACCGAGCTTAAAACAACCTTAATTCCGTTGGCTTTTGCCATTTCACTCATGGATATAATATTGTCCATGATCATTTCAAGTGTGGATGGACCTGTATTTCCGGCTATATCGTTGGTCCCGGCCAAAATAACCACAACAGCAGGCTTAAGCGCAATTACATCTGCCCTGAAACGGACAAGCATCTGTGGTGTGGTTTGACCGCTTATACCCCGGCCAATGTATGGTTTACCTGCGAAAAAAACTGAATCTACATAAACCCAGCCGTCGGTAATTGAATTTCCCATAAATACAACACGGTTTTCGGCTTTTGATGGTGGTGCCAGTTTTGCATTATCTGCTTTGTAACGCTCGAAGTTGGCCCAATCCTGTGCGAAAAGGGAAGTTCCTGCGAAAAGGGAAGCAAGGAGGAACATGATGATTTTCATGGATTTCATGGTGTTTTCTTTTTATAAAGTAATGAGATAATTAGACAATTCGACAATGTGACAATTAGGCGATTAGGCTGTTTGAGAATATGAGAAGGTTGAGTAGGTGAAGGGAGGAGATAGAATATTATTCGATTTAAGAATTTAGGATAATTTATTGTTTACTAAGTATATCAATATTAGTACATTAAATCAAAAATCAAAAATCATCATTCCTTGTTCTTAAATCAATTTTTAAATAAGTTTGAACATACTACTAATCCTGAACCAGTGGTTCCTGCTGGCTCAGGCAATGAAAACTTCCCAGGCCCCAGATGATTTCGGTTGAATCAATTCCAATTACTTCTCTTCCAGGAAAGCATTGCTGAATAATCTGCAAAGCCTTGTCATCATTAGCGCATCTATAAGTTGGAACTATGACTGATTTATTCGCAATGTAAAAATTGGCATACGAACAGGGCAGCCGCATGTCTTCGTACACCAGTTTATCAGGCATAGGGAGTTCAATAATATTCAACTGTTTCCCATTAAGCAACCTCATTTGCTGCAGTTGCTTTAAATTGTGCTGAAGTAGATTATAGTTTTCGTCCTTTTTGCTATCTTCAACAACTGTCAGCACCGTATCTTCATTTACAAAACGGACTGTATCATCAACGTGTCCGTCGGTATCATCTCCCACAATACCTTCGTCAATCCACAGAATTTGCTCAACTCCATAATAGTTAACAAGGTATTCTTCGATCTGCGACTGATTTAAGTGTGGATTACGGTTTGGATTTAACAGGCATGATTTAGAGGTGAGCAATGTTCCTTTTCCATTGAATTCAACCGAACCGCCTTCCATTACAATGCCGGGATGGTAAACAGGGATGTTTAATTGTTTGCCAATTAAAGTCGGAATTACATCGTCCAGATCGAAAGGCGGATATTTATTCCCCCAGGCATTATAACCCCAATCCACTATAACTTTCTTTTGTTCGGCATCAGGGTTTATAAGAAATGCTGGCCCGTGATCGCGGCACCAGGCATCGTTGGTAGGATGGAAGAAGAATTCCACTTTCGATAAATCGACGCCACCCTTTTGTAAATGACCAACAGCAAAGACTTTCATGGCTTCATCTGTAATATTGATGCAGACTTTTTCGCCTTTGGTAAGCTCTTTAATAAACCGGGAATAATATGGAAAAATGGTATCAATCTTTCCCGGCCAGCTTTCCTCTTTATGCGGCCAGCTCAGCCATGTTGCCGAATGAGGAGCAAATTCAGGGGGGAATGTATAACCCAGTTGTTTGGGTGTAGGATGTTCGAAGATCATTTGGAAAAGGAATGTTTTTTGAGTAGCTATTCATCAGAAAAACTTTCGAAGATAGCCAGGATTTGTAGTTTTAAAAGAGGAATATCTTCTACTGCAGTTTTCCAGATCATTGTAAGTGTAACTCCAAAATATTCATGCACAATTATATCACGTATTCCTGCAATGTCTCTCCATGGAACCTGGCTCCATTTTTCCCGGTAAGCAGCAGACACATGTTTTGCTGCTTCACCAATTATCAGCAAACGGTGCAAAATTGCATCCTGCTTTTCTGAAGATTGGTAAAATTCACTTTCTGAAATTGTCGCCACATAAGATTCTATCAACTCAGCAGACTCAAGAATATCTTCAAGAAATACAAGAACATCGCGTTTTTTCTTCATATTGAGAGCGAAATTTCGTCGTGTAATAAATATTGCCTGATCCTTGGTTTTAAGGTTGAACGCTCAATTAAATCAACTTTTGTTTGTAGGATTTCTTCAAGTTCAAGTTTAATCCTGGCGAAGGTTAGCAGACTGATGGGCTGGATAACTTCTATAACAATATCAATATCACTCTTTGATGTTTGTGTTCCCCTGGCAACTGAACCCACAACAGAAGCTGAAAGTATACCATACTTGCGCAACAGAGGCATAGTTTTTTGACTTATTTCAGGAATTGTTAAGTTCATGGTACAAAGATAAATGTTTTATTAGTAGTAATAGTGATTAGCACTCGCACTAAAAACTCAAAAAGGAAAGTTATTCTCCATCAATATATCGTTTTGTGATCGGCTGGTACGAATCAATTCTCCTGTCCCTTAAAAACGGCCAGTGTGTGCGGTAGCGATCTGTTTCGCTTAAATCCAGTTCTTGAATGTGGAGTTCTTCAGTATCATTCGAAGCTTCGTATAATACGGTTCCGAAAGGATTGCTAATAAATGAACCACCCCAGAATTTCATGGCACCATTCTGTTCCATCCCGACACGGTTTACGCTTACCACATGCACCGCATTGGCAACGGCATGGCTTCGCTGAATAGTTTGCCAGGCATTGTGCTGTTCAATATTGGTGGCTTCATCCTGCGAAGTAGCCCAACCGATTGCAGTAGGGTAAAATAATATTTCAGCTCCCATCAGCGAAGTAATTCGTGCGGCCTCGGGATACCATTGGTCCCAGCAAATAAGTACTCCAATCGTGGCGAATTTTGTTTTAAAAACTTTGTATCCCAGATCGCCTGGTGTGAAATAGAACTTTTCATAAAAGGAGGGGTCATCGGGAATATGCATTTTGCGGTATTTGCCAAGGTAGGTTCCGTCTGCATCCAATACTGCAGAAGTATTGTGGTATAAGCCCTGAGCGCGCTTTTCGAACAATGAAGCAATGATCACAACTCCAAGCTCTTGGGCGAGAGCACTCAATGTATTAGTTGTTGTGCCAGGGATGGATTCAGCCAGAAGGAAATTGTCATAATTCTCCTCGTCGCAGAAATAAAGAGAGGTAAAAAGTTCCTGGAAACAAACAATCTGTGCGCCTTGAGCGGCAGCTTCTTTGGTCTTTGCAATTGCTTTTTGCAGGTTCCCTTCTTTATCAGCGGTGCAGCTCATTTGCACCAGGGCAACTTTAACTTTAGGCATGCGTATAAATTGAGTTGTAAGATTCTGAATAAATTTCGTGCATCAAATGTACAAAAAACATGCAAATATGCTTATCTTGAAATATTCTTACATATATTAATCTGTAAATCAAATAATTATAAAGTCAGTCGATGTTCCAGAACTACCCGTCCTGTTATTTCCCCTTTTAAAATCTTTTCTATACTTAAATGAATTTCATTCAGCCCGACTATTTCGGTATTAATACGCTGGAAATCAGGTTTCCATTCTTTGGCCAGATACTGCCATAACTCTAACCTTAAAGGCATAGGTGTTGTAGCCGAGTTTACTCCCAATAAATTCACACCGTTTAAAATAAAAGGAAAAACGCTTGTGCTAAGCAGGGGAGAAGATACGTTTCCACAACTGGCAACACTGCCATGTGGTTTCAGTGATTTCAGGATAGTTGCCAATGTATTTCCACCAACGGTATCAATGGCTGCGGCCCATTGGGGACGAAGCAGCATGCGATTGGATGGGTCATCAACTTCAGTACGTCCGATTATAGTTTGAGCTCCTATATTCCTAAGGTATTCATACTGATTGGTTTTACCACTTGAAGCCGTTACTTCGAAACCCAGTTTTGATGCTATTGCAACAGAAATACTTCCAACTCCACCGGTTGCTCCGGTTACAAGTAACGGACCATCCTCCGGTTTCTGACCGCAACGTAAAAGATGATGAATTGAAAGTGCAGCTGTAAACCCTGCGGTTCCCAGGATCATGGTTTCTTTCAAACTCAATCCTTCAGGCAAAGGAACTACCCATTCAGCCGGAACATTTATATATTCACCAAATCCACCAATGGTATTCATTCCCAGGTCGTAACCGGTTACAATTACTTCATTGCCAGGCTTTAATTTATCGGAATTGCTATCAACCACCGTTCCCGCAGCATCGATGCCTGGTGTGTGAGGATAGCGGCGTGTTACACCTTTGTTTCCGTTGGCAGAAAGAGCATCTTTATAGTTAAGCGAGGAAAAGGTAACTTTGATAAGGACTCCATTTTGAGGAAGATCATCAGTTGAGCGCTGTATGATTTGACTTTTGAAGGACCCGTCAGATTCTTCGGTTATCCAATATGCATTGAAAGGGATATTTTTCATTTAAGTTTGTTTATTTAACAGAAAGACTAAAAATGTATTGTGGAAAATAAAGTCAATACTAGTAATGCTTTAATATCAAATAGAAATGTATGTCAACTTTTAATTAAAGCGTTTTTTTTCTTTTTCTGTGTTCATCGCGTTTATCTGTGCCATAGTAGT
The DNA here is from genome assembly GCA_963802185.1 of uncultured Bacteroidales bacterium. Lineage (GTDB taxonomy): Bacteria > Bacteroidota > Bacteroidia > Bacteroidales > UBA4417 > UBA4417. The sequence goes on along the minus strand of CAWDHU010000022.1, from coordinate 181,326 downwards.
TAATTGATGATGGTTGATTGTGTAAATGTACAGATTCTGTTACCAATAATATGAAATTTTCATTAACGGGCCAACTGGCGGGCATCTTAGACATATTATTTTATTGTAAACACAGTATAAATGAATTTTGTTTTATATTTTTACATTATAATTGATTTATCTGTTTAAAAATCGATAAGAATGAAAGGTATTCTGCAGCATTATTTTGCTGATATAAAACTCATTTGTTAGATTTAAACTATCTGTTTCACATGTACTTAATAATTCAAATTCCATATAAATTAAAATCTCTTTTCATGAAAACTTCAAAATTTCTTTTAACCTTCCTGGTAATATGTATGCTGTCAGTAACATCACAGGCACAGAATATTGATGAAATTCTTAGCAAGCATGCCGAAGCTATCGGAGGCCTTGATAACTGGTCAAAAATTAAAACAATAAAAATGGAAATGGCTATGAAAATGCAGGGAATGGAAATACCTATCATAATTACACAGGTGAATTGCACGGCTATGAGAACTGATATTACTGTAATGGGAATGAGCGGTTATTCAATTATGACAAATACAAATGGCTGGAATTTTATGCCTTTTAATGGCCAAACCAAACCGGAACCAATAACTGAAGATATACTGAAATACTCACAGGATGAATTGTGTGTTCTTGATAAACTGCTTCGAAACAAAGAAACCGGAGACAAACTGGAATACCTTGGAACCGACGATGTGGATGGCACTGAATGTCTGAAATTGAAATTAACAGACGCAAGCGGTAAAGAAACAACCTATTTCCTGGATTCCGATTCATACCTTATGATTAAGAAAACAGTAAAAGCGATGGTTAACGGACAGGTAATGGAGAATTCGGCTACTATGGGTAATTATCAGAAACTGGATGAAGGTATTTGGGTAGCAATGAGTACTCAAAGTCCACAAGGTGAAATTGAGATAAAAAAGATAACTATTAACCCGGTTGTTGACGAAAACATCTTTAAAATAACTGACTAGTTAGTTTAGAGTAATTTTCGACTAGTATTATTCTTTTGCGTTTAGCTTGCATAAGTTAATTATGTTTGAGGTGCGCATTGCTTGCCACCAGGCTTCCTGTTTACATTTACTGGCTTATAGTTGTTAAAATGAATAAATTTGGTGTAACTATTTGAATAATAATGTTATAGTTTTAAAATTCTAAAAACAATATCTAACAATGAAAAAGATATCTGTCTTAATTGTTTTTTTACTGGCAAGCGGTGTGATCTTTGCCCAGGCTAAAGTCAGCTCATCCCTTTTTGGTGTTATGGAAGCACGGGCGTTGGGCTCTGGTGCCATGAGTGGCCGGATAACTGCTATCGAAGGCGTAGTGTCCGACGAAGGTAAAACTATTTATATCGGAACCGCTGGCGGTGGCGTATGGAAATCGACCAGCGCCGGGGCATCATCCAAACCGGTTTTTGATAAGTATTGCCAATCCATAGGAGCATTGGCCATCGATCAGAAAAATCCTCAGATTATTTATGTCGGAACTGGTGAAAGCAATATGCGTAATTCAGTTTCGATTGGTGATGGGATGTATAAATCAACCGATGGTGGTGACAACTGGAAAAAAATAGGATTAGACAGTACTGAGCATATTTCCAAAATTGTCATAAACCCATTAAACTCAAACGAGATTTATGTTACAGCTCCCGGGCCTCTTTGGGGCGACAGCAAGCACAGGGGACTTTACAAATCAAGTGACGGGGGAGCAACCTGGCAAAAAATCCTGCATATCGATGAGCGAACTGGTTGTGCTGATCTTTTGATAGATCCTTTACATCCTGAGATTTTGCTGGCATCAACATGGCAATTCAGGCGTACGCCATATAGTTTTAACTCAGGAGGTAATGGAAGTGGATTGTACAAAAGCGAAGATGGCGGTAAAACATGGCGTGAGATTAAAAACGGCTTACCGGAAAAACCTTTCGGCCGGATTGCCATGTGCCTTGCTCCAAGTGATCCAAAGCAAATGTTTGCAATTGTTGAAAGCAATAATACTGGATTATACATTTCATCGGATGGAGGTGAGAACTGGAAAAGCCAGAGTGCCTCGTTTAACATTGTTTCCCGCCCGTTTTATTTCAGTACCATTGCTGTTGATCCCAAAGATCCGAAACGTGTTTATCGACCTGCTTTATCATTTTCATATAGTTCCGATGGCGGATATTCATTTTCCGATGCAAGTAACGAAGGTGCGCCTATACATAGTGATATGCATGCAATCTGGATAAATCCGGTGTATCCCAATGTGATATATGTTGGTTCCGATGGAGGAGTTTATATGAGTGTTGACAGGGGAGTGACATGGCAATATATTCATAATCTGCCTGTTGCGCAGTTTTACCATGTTGCCTACGATTTAAAAGACCCTTATAATGTATATGGTGGTCTGCAGGATAACGGAAGTTGGATGGCACCAAGCGCGGCACCTGGCGGAATTGGAAATGGAAGATGGGAAAATGTTGGTGGAGGAGACGGGTTCTGGACGGTTCCGGACGTTGATGGCAAATCGGTATATTCTGAATCGCAGGGCGGATCCATGAACCGGACAACCCTTTCATCAATGAAATCAGAATTTATTCAACCTCAAAAAACAGCTGCCGAAGAAAAGCTCCGTTGGAATTGGAATACACCAATCGTTACGGGTGCAAGCAATCCCGGAAATTTGTATGTCGGAGCACAATACCTTTATAAATCAACTGACCAGGGAAGAAACTGGAAGCGTATTTCTCCTGACCTGACTACCAATGATAAACTGAAACAGAAACAGGAAGATAGCGGTGGATTGAGTGCCGACAACACTTCCGCCGAAAATCACTGTACAATTTTCACTACCAGCGAATCACCGTTGGACGAAAAAGTCATCTGGGTTGGTACCGACGACGGTAACCTTCAATATACCACCGATGCCGGAACTACCTGGACCAATGTGTCGGCAAATGTTGCAAATAGTGGGATCGCTTCTCAGTCGTGGGTGAGCAGCATTGAACTTTCGAGGTTCGACAGGAACCTGGTTTATGCAACTTTCGATAACCATATGTATGGCGATCATAGTACGTATCTAGCAAAGAGTTCGGATGGAGGGAAAACATGGAATCGAATAAACAGCACTGTTTTTACCGGTTTTGCGCATAAAATCAAAGAAGACACCGAGAATAGGGACCTGCTTTTCCTGGGAACCGAAATGGGGCTTTTTGCTACGCTGGATGGAGGAAGCAACTGGTTCAGGATGAAAAATAAAATTCCGGAATTTTCGCTTGTACGTGATATACAAATTCACCCTCGTACGCATGACCTTATTATTGCCACTCATGGCCGCGGCATATTTATTCTTGATGATATCCGCCCCATCAGTAAGCTATCCAGGGAAATATTGGATAAGGATGTGTATGTATTCCCTACGCCTGATCTTGTATTGAGCCAGGGGAAATTCGGGTATGGAGGACCTAATATTCAGGGCGAATGGGCTGTTGGAAATCCACCCTCTACTCCTCCGATAACGTATTATTTTAAGAACAGGCTAAGCACAGGTAAAGTAAGCATTGATATTCTGGATGCAGAAGGTAAATTGGTTCAAACCATACCGGGAACGATACTTAAAGGAATCAATAAAGTATATTGGAATCTTCGTGAAACACCTCCCAGAGTAGCTGCAGGCAGTACCAAAATCGATTTCGCGGGCTTCACGGCTCCAATGGTTTTACCGGGTATCTATACCATTAATCTTAATGTAAACGACAAAATCTATACTTCAAAAGTGAATTGTATTCATGATGAAAGTAATAAAAATCTGAGCCTTGCTGATCGCAAACTGGTATACGACAAGACTCATGAATTGTTGCAAGTGTATGATAATCTGAACAATACCCTCGATAGTATTGTGCTTTTGCAAAATCAGCTGAAATCCGATTCACTTGCTTTCGCAAAAAACAAAAAACTGAAAGCAAAGTATGATGAACTTCAAACAATAAAAGCAGAACTTACAGCCACGAAGCAGAAATCAGTTTTTGCCGACGAAAAAAAGATTCGCGAGGAGATTTCAAGTTTATTCTCCAATTTCTGTGGGATGGAATCTGCACCCAATTCAACTCAGATTGAGTCTATAACGTATTGGTCCGGTGAGTATGCAAAACAACAGGACTTGTTCCGCAAACTTGCGGCCGAGATTAAAAGTAAGAAACTAATTAAAGTTTAGAACCCGGTTTTTGAAATTTGTTTGAGTAAATGCAAAAAGCGACCCTGAATTCGTTCAGGATCGCTTTTCGTAATTAAGCTTCTTATATTTACAATTTATTGCCCCTCGCCATTTCTCCCATTCATCCTACATACGACATCCGAAATTTAACATCCGACATCCCTAATCCTCATGCCTCCTGTCCATCTCCCTCTTATTATCCTTTGTCTTCAGCGTTTCGCGTTTGTCATACATTTTCTTGCCTTTGGCAATAGCAATAGTAACTTTACAAAACCCTTTTTCGTTGATAAACATCTCAACAGGAACGATGGTGAGTCCTTTTTCACGGGTTTTGCCAATAATCTTTTTTAATTCCTGGCGGTTTAATAAGAAGTTTACGGGCCCGTTTGGCAATATGATTAAACTGGTTCCCGAATTTATATTCCGAAATATGAGCGTTAAGCAGAAATAATTCATCGCCATTAAATGCGCAGTAACTGTCGGTCAGGTTAACCTTTCCTTCACGGACTGATTTGATTTCAGTACCAAGCAGCATAATACCAGCCGTAAATTGCTCGACAAGGAAATATTCGAAAAATACCTTTTTGTTCTTTATAGTTATAACATTCGCCATAGGCTGCAAAGGTAGGAAATTTAGGATTTCAGATTTCGGAATTACGATTTACAATTTACAAGGTACGATTAAGACCAATCGTAAATCGTCATTCGTAAATCGTAAATTTCAGATCATTTGTAAATACCTAGAATTTTACCGAAACTCCCGCCATAAAATTAATTCCTGCCTGCGGATAATATCCATCCATCTTTTGCAAACTGTTTTCGTAGGAATAACGATAAACCCAGGCATTCGATTCGTATTCCTGGTTAAAGAGGTTGTTAATCAGCACTGAAAAACCAATCTCTTTAAAGAAACCAGGTTTAATTGTGTAATTGATCAGCAGGTTGTTTACGAAATAGGGATCGAGTTGCCGGTCACTGCTTTGAGTATTATCAATGTATTGCCTGCCGACAAATTTACTGATCAGGCTCATGTTAAAACCTTTGAAGATCATCCAACTGATTGAACTGTTGGCAATCATGGCAGGCGAGAAAGCTAAATCGGTATTGGTATGACCTACCGCTGTTTGTCCCCATGTATCCCAATCATCAACATATTCGGTAAAGGATTTTATTTTGTTTTTACTAAATGTTACGGAAGGTTCCCACTTCAGGTTGGATGTTAACAAGGCTTTTGCCGATAATTCAATTCCTGCCCTATAGCTTTTAGGGACATTTACCATAACCGGCGCCCCGACATCGTTGATCGCCCCGGTAAGTACTAGTTGTTCATGATAATACATATAATATGCATTTGCATTTATCGAAACATTATTTGTACTGATAGAATATCCGGCTTCAAAATCATATAATTTTTCTGGTTGAGGAACGGGTTGGGTAAGATCCGCATCCACAAAGTTGTCGCGGTTGGGTTCGCGGTTTGCGATGGATATGGATGCATAAATATTCTGCTTTGCAGATAGTTGGTAAGAAACACCTGCTTTTGGATTGAAAAAATTATAGGTGTGATTTTGAGTGATATCCCGCTGATCATCATCAATTCCATCTATTGAATAATATATTCTGCGGTACTGCAGATCAATCCATGTATTAAGTCTTGAAGTAAGTGCGTATTCAGTTTTTGCAAAAATATTAAAATCGTTTTTCAACGCTTTACTGCGGTACCATTCATGATTAATCTCACTGTTTCCGGTAAACTGCGACCAGATAACCCGCCCGAAATGATTTCCATCATACGTATTCCATGATCCTCCAAAGGATGATTGCAGGCGATCTATGTGATAATTCATCGACCATGTGATACCTGTAAAAGTGTTGGCCAGGTGTTTCTGCCTGATAAGGTCGCTGGTGCTTATTGTGCTGTCGGGCGTTAGGATGGTATCAGAACCAATTATATAAAAAGGCGAATTCGTTCTGATCGGATCAATTCCATAATCTGCGAGGTTGTCGCTTTCGCGGTACTGTTCGTAATATCCAGCCCCAACAGTATGATGAATGGCAGCATTCAGAAACAATTTTTTACTGAATTCGTGTGAATAAATTGCCTGGTAATGTGTTTGCGAATAGTTATCTGTTTCATTGTTGTAATAATGCTGAACTCCCTGGTTGTCATAATACGATCCCATTCCGTTATACGTCCGGTTGGTATCGAGAATATTGGATGGAATTCCGTCCCAGGCCTGGTATGTTTTCTCTTTTCCCGAAAAAATATTAAACCGTAAAAGGTCTTTATCTGATGTGTATGCTCCTGATATATAATATGATAATAAATCAGAAGAGGCCCGGTCAATAAAACCATCGGACGATAATTTCGAAATCCTTCCGTCCATACTGAAATGTTTGTCGAAAATACCTGAGCCGAACGAAATAGTATTCTTTATGGTATTGAATGAGCCGTAAGCACTGTTAACTTCCGCGTAGGGTTCCTGGTTGAGATGTGCCGATTGCAGATTAATGCTTGCTCCGAATGCTGATGCTCCATTGGTAGATGTTCCTACGCCACGTTGTATCTGAATATTGTCGGTCGAAGATGCAAAGTCGGGCAAATCAACCCAATACACATTATGCGACTCAGGATCATTGAGTGGAATACCGTTAATGGTAACATTTATACGGGTCATATCCGTGCCACGGATCCGTATAGCCGTATATCCCATTCCATTACCTGCATCCGAAGTTGTTACAGCCGAAACACTGTTGCCAAGCAATACAGGTAAGTCCTGTCCGAAATTCATAGATGCAATTTCTTTCTTATCCAGATTCTGATAGGCAACCGGGGTATTGCTGCCTGCACGTGTAGCATATACAATCACCTCATCTTCCATAATAGCTGTAGGTAAAAGAGCTAGAGTAAGATTTGTGTTTTTCGAAAGGTCAATTGAAGTGGTGTCATTTTTATAACCAATATAACTAATTACTAATGTGTAGGAAGCTGTTTTAAGATTAAGGAAAGTGAAAGCACCGTTTTTATCGCTTATAGTTGTGCTAAAGGTGTTTAACAACCTTATATGTGCTCCGGGCAAAGATTCCTGGGTCTGCTGGTCGATCACTTTTCCCGAAAGGGTGAATTGTGCCAATCCGAAAAATGGCAGCAAAACCAGCAAGGCTGGAACAAGAATTTTTTTCATTACAGTTTTATTCTATAAGTTAAACTTCAAATGGCGAACAGGGAAAATCCATTCATTTAAAGTTTGTCCATCCCTTCGCCGGCATTACCCGTATCAGGTTCAATGGGTTTGATCTCAGCCCGTTTTGTTAAGGCACCCCTATTCAATACTAGCGTGCAAAAGTAATACATTTTGTGAATTATTGAAAGAAAGAAATAATGATTTCGGATGTCGGATTTGAGAAATGGGAATTTTTAGTTTTATAAGTTAGAATCATAGAAATGATTAAATTTGTTCACAAATCCTGTATACATGAAAATCTGCATTATCAACGGCCCTAACCTGAACCTTCTTGGACAGCGCGAACCGGGAGTTTACGGTAACGAATCTTTCGAATCCTACCTGGAAGTTTTAAAGAAAAAATATCCGGCTATCGAACTCGTTTATTTTCAATCGAATATAGAAGGTGAGATTATTGATAAATTGCATGAAACCGGGTTTTCATTTGATGGGATAATCCTGAATGCCGGGGGCTATACACATACTTCGGTGGCAATTGGCGATGCCGTTAAAGCTATTAAAACGCCTGTTGTTGAAGTACATATTTCGAATGTACATGCCCGCGAAGAGTTCAGGAGCGTTTCGATGATATCGGCAGGGATGAAGGGGGTAATTACGGGATTTGGGATGGACTCTTATAGCTTGGCAATAGAGAGTTTTCTAAAATAATCCGATCAAAAGAAACCGGTTAAACATCCTGCAATATTACTATTTTACTATTCCGCAAAATCATTCGGATCCAACTGTGTAAACAGAGTTTTCTTGTTTAAATAATATTCTTTAACAAGGTTCCCCTTGTAAATGCCATGCACCATGCTCTGCTTGAACTGTTTGCGTTTACGTCGTAAATGAAAGAAATGTCTGTAAAAATATGCATGTGCCCGCAGAACTGCATAAAAATCACCGAAACCGCCATCAATCAGAAATTTAAATGCTGCAACGGCATCGAGCGGAAAACGAACGGCAAAAACAGGAAATACAAGGTGGGAGGGAAGGTTTTTATATAAAAGGGAAATATTATTACGGAAATTGAGATAAGTTTTTTGCGATGATTTTTTGGGCAAAGTTCCGCCACCCACATGGTAAACAACTGAATCAGGGCAGTACATTATTTTATAACCACCGTTTTTCAGCCTCCAGCAAAAATCGATTTCTTCCATATGGGCAAAGAAATCTTCATCAAATCCACCAAATTGCTTGTACAGATCAGCCCTTACAAACATGCATGCACCGGTAGCCCAGAATATTTCAGCTGAATCATCGTATTGACCATTATCGGTTTCGATATGCTGAAAAATCCGTCCACGGCAGAAAGGATAGCCGTATTCGTCGATAAATCCTCCTGCTGCACCGGCGTATTCAAATTTCTCCCTTTCGTAATACGATCGTAGTTTGGGCTGACAAGCGGCAATAGTTTTGTCGCTTTCCATCAGCTTAATTACCGGTTCAATCCAGTTTGGGGTAACTTCAATATCCGAATTGAGCAATACAAAATAATCTGCTTCAACTTCAGCCAGGGCTTCATTATAGCCACGGGCAAAGCCACCATTGGTGCGGTTGGTAATAATCCTGATTTCAGGAAAATTGTCCTGTAAAAACTCAATTGAACTATCAGTAGATGCATTATCAGCCACAATCACTTCGGCGACAGCATGACTATTTGCAATTACATAAGGGAGAAACTTTCTTAAAAATTCTCTTCCATTCCAGTTTAAAATTACTACTGCTGTTCGTGCCAATTGTTTTATATAGTTGATTATGAATTGATAAACCGATCTAAGTGATAATCAGATGACTCTTGATAATTATTGGCTAATTTAGATATATTTTAATTCAAAAACTGATGAATTTTATGAATTTGAATAATATTGGTTATGCAAAAGAACCTGTAGCGAATAATCTTTTAATTGTTCCGATCACATTAAAAGGATTTTTCATTTTACCTGGTATCTTCTGTACCATTATCATATTTTGCAAACCTGCCTTGTAAGCGGGGGTGAACCATATCGCGACGGGGCCAGGGCCAGCCGCCAAATTCAGTCCTCCTGTAGTCACTGAATGCCTGTTGTATTTCAGCCTCCGAATTCATGACAAACGGACCGTATTGCACAACAGGTTCATTGATAGGTTTACCTTGCAACATCAGAAAGTAACTGTCGGAATCACCGTTCGCAATCATTACTTCTTCATCTGGCTTTAACTCGATTGACTTGCCTGCTACAATTTCAGTACTATTGATTCTAAGCGAGGATCCCCTGTAGAAAAATAATGTACGGTTTACTTTAATGCTTGCTATTGGCATGGTCCATGAAGCACCAGCTTCCATTTTTAGAGTCCATAAAGCAACCCCATTGTCAGGATCAGCAGCCCACGAGTCTGGTGCAGGAAGGGGAGGAGTAACCTCGCCTATTTTACCCGAAATCACATTTATCTCAACCGATTTCCCGTTTTCATCAGTAATTTTATAAACAGGGATATCCTCCGACCAAAGCATCTTAAAATGTGGTTTTACGAACTTTTTTGCTTTAGGCAGATTTAGCCAGACCTGGAATAATTCAGTGCGATTTTCACCTTCCTGATCAAGCAATGGGAACATTTCACTATGTTGAAGGCCTTCTCCGGCTGTCATCCATTGCACATCGCCGTTACCATACCTGCCGGCTTGTCCATACGAGTCAGCATGATCGACTATGCCACTCATCACAATAGTAACAGTTTCGAAGCCTCGATGCGGATGCTCCGGAAAACCGGGAACGGTTTCGCCATGATACATACGCCATCCATCTTTTATGGTAAAATCCTGGCCTATATCCCTTCCATTCAGGGATGCAGAAGGTCCCATTTCATCATTACCTGCTGGATAATGATCCAGATGGTGAGCACAAAAAAGGAAAGGATCCTTAACCGGCCACATAAATCCTAGCGGCTTAACACTGATAATTGCGTTGCTTTTCATATTCTATTAAGTTAAAAATCAGTGATCAATTTCAACATAGGTCAAAGGTCTGTATAAAATTAATACTTGAGTATATTCCAGTGTTTATTAATGAACTGCTTCTTAAAAAAACAACTAAAATCAGAATTGAATTATATGATTAGTAATTTTCATGCTAAACGTACTCATTTTTTTGTAAGAAAATGAAACAACATGGATATCTGCACCAATAAAACAACATGTTGCCCTATATAATTGGAAAAAATCTATTACTTTTTGGCTGAATGACTATTATTATACAGAAGAATATACATAAATTCTATATACTATGAAAGTCCTGATAGCCGAAGATAATTTAGTGAATCAATTACTCTTAAGAATGTATATGAATAAATTGGGATGGGAATATTTGATTGTAGAAAATGGTTTGCTGGCAGCAGAAGCTTGCAAAGAAGGGGATTTTGAAGTAATTTTAATGGATATCAATATGCCGGAACTCAATGGTATAGAGGCAACTGAATATATAAGAACTTTTAATGAACAAATACCTATCATTGCTCTTACAGCATTTGGTGATGATGCAAACAGGATTAATTGTGCCGAAGCCGGAATGAATGCGCTTATCGAAAAACCAGTTTCACTTAATGCAGTCCAGGAGGTGGTTACCGAACTTGTTGTTCATAAAGGATTAAGTATAGCATGATAATTTGTAAATCATTTTTTTATATTAAGTAAGGCTGGCAAACTTTTCCTTAAATTATATTCCTTAGTCACCCCTTTTCATTATTAGTTTTAAAATTTGCCACACTTGATCATACTTCTCTTTTATCAGAATTAGGATAATATGATGAGTTCATACTAAAATAGTAAATAAAACCAGGCAGGTTTTTCTCCAATGCCTCCGTTACCTTTGTACTCTCAAGCAATTGATCGACTAGAAGCATTGAATTTATACTTTGAGAAGAGACAACTGAATTCTAGATTAAGTTGTTGTTATCCAAAAATGTGCTTAATCCTTCAAAACTAAATGGCTTTTGAGCATACCCATCCATACCGGCTTTATAACAATCTTCTTTATTAGGATTTGTTGTAATAGCTACAATGTTGGTATGTCCTTTATCAGGAGAATCCCTCTCTATTCTCCGGATTTCTTTTGCTGCCTGGAGGCCATCCATTTCCGGCATTTGAATATCCATAAGAATCAGATCATACTTTCCGTCATTGAATCTGTTCACAGCTTCAAGCCCGTTTTTTGCACTATCCACATCATGTCCAAAACGTCTCAGGTAGAATGTTGTGACCTTTCCACTCAATTCATCGTCCTCTGCTAACAAGATATTAAGTTTTCTCATTTGCTCTTTATTCTGATATTAAACAATTTATGTTTATGGTGAGAGTAATTCTTAGCTGACTGGCTTATTTAGTAAATACGTATTTTGTAAACGAGAGTTTACTGATTAAATTGTAATTTAAAAACCTGATGTCATGCTGTATAGTGACAAGATTATTCTTTCAGAAAAAATACGTCTGCCGGATTGTTTTTATGATTTGATGATAGATTATAGTCTCAATCAACCATTCACATTATAAGTAAAAAACAAACCAACATGCCTGACCTTCCATTCTTATTGCATTTAAAATAGCTTCAGCGAAAAGATAATTTAAGTATTTTTAACAAAATAATGCTCCATGTATATCTCGAATAGGAATTTAAATTAGTCATTCTATTATTGAAAACAGTAGATATTATTCTGAAAGAAGTATAGCATGATAAGAAAACAATATAGTACAGCAAAAGCGTACAAAAAAATTGACTCTAATTTATCTTACTGTTAATGCTACCAAATAAAAAAAGAGGCGGGAGCTATTTCTTACTCCCGCCATAGTACTCCAAGATGAAAAATGAATATAAAAACTAACTTAATAAATTATAATCATGAAATATAGTGCTTAAATAATCATAACTAAAGGGCTTTTGAGCATACCCATCAACCCCGGCTTTCATGCATTCATCTTTATCAGGATTTGTTGTGATCGCTATAATTGTGGTATGTCCTTTAGAAAGATAATCCAATTCAATTTTCCTGATTTCTTTTACTGCCTGGAGACCATCCATTTCAGGCATTTGTATATCCATAAGAATAAGATCATAAGCTTTAACTTTGAATCGGCTTACTGCTTCGTTCCCGTTTTTCGCATTATCTACTTCATGTCCATTACGCTTTAGGTAGAACGTTGTGATCTTTTCAATCAGTTCATCATCTTCTGCCAGTAAAATATTAAGTTTTCTCATTATGTCTGTATGCTTATAAAATCAAATTTATGTTCCCTGTTCGAAAAAATATCTTTGGTCACATACATATAAAAAGACAATCAATATGCCTTATTTTATATTGTATTGATAATCATATATTTAGGATTAAATCATGTTGAAATTTACAGAATAACTGTCCCATAATGAAAAAATATTGGCTATCTGCCACAATTTTTTGAAATTATTTTACGGATTTTATCCTCTGAAATAAAGCCTAATATCTTTTACAGACGCAACGCATGAAAGGAGAAATATTTTAAAACCTATTATTTGAATGCTAATTATCTTCTAATTGAATAAAAGCTATAAATTTACTGCAAATAGATGTTTTGTTATAAGATGAAATAGCCATGATTGGAGTAAAACACCAACCGAGAATTATATTATGTTCAATCTGGCGAACCATTAGCTCACGTACACTTATTAAATAAACAAGATGTGAGTAATTCCATGTGACCCGAATAAATCAAATAATAACACATGAAATAACTACTATTAAAAATAACATGAACATTCTTATTGCAGAAGATGATATCCTGACCCAATCACTTTTTGAACGGTACATGCGCAAGCTGAGTTGGGACTATACCATTGTTGCTAACGGTAAACTGGCAGCAAAGGCGTGCATTTCGGGTGACTTCAATGCTATTCTGATGGATATTAATATGCCGGTACTTGATGGTATAAATGCAACAAAACAAATCAGAACATTTAATAAAGTAATTCCTATAATAGCGATTTCAGCTATAGCAGATACTGACAATAGGCAAAAGTGTAACGAAGCCGGAATGAATGCATTTATTGAATTACCTACTTCTTATGAAATAATAAGAGATGTAATTAACAAATGTGTTTTACTAATTGAATAAAAATAAATTTTTATACTAATTAATAATAAAAATTCTGGTTGATGCTGGATGGTTTAATTGAAAGGGAAATGCAGCCCTGTTTTTTCAAGAGTTTGTCCCGCTGTTTAAAGATGTTTGATCCCTGCCTTGTTCAAAACCTAATCCCATACTTCACCCTGTAACCCCATATTTCGTCCTCCTTCGCTGAGTCAATTTGTACTTTAAAGTCATTAGAGACATAGGATAAATTATTATTATACTTTTTTACTCGGGTATAGAAAACAAAAAACCACTGAAATACATTGATTTTCAGTGGTTTGCTCTTTTGGCCTAATATTTTCAGCGGAGAAGAGCCGCTCAACAAAAGCAAAGGCTGTGGTGGGATCATGCGTGTTGCGCCTGTTGGTCTTGTATTCCCTGGTAAGAATGAATATTCTTTCAAAACAGCGTGTGAATTTGCTGCTATTACACATGGCCATCCTTCCGGTTACCTCAGTGCCGGCTTTTTTGCATCAGTAATCTCAGATCTTGCCGTTGGCATAAGCCTGGAAGAAGCTGTCAATAACGCTTTGGCTATCTTAAAAAACTGGAAGAGACATACCGAAACCCTGCAAGCTGTCGAAAATGCTTTGAATCTGTACACTGAAAAACGAAGTTTGATAATACAGGAACCCGGCAAACTCCCCGGATTCATTGAGCAACTCGGTGGCGGTTGGGTAGGGGAGGAAGCCCTCTCAATTTCCTTATTCTGCTCACTCTTGTATCAAAACAATTTTGAAAAAGGAGTTCTGGCAGCCGTCAACCATAGTGGGGATAGCGACAGTACAGGCTCAATCACAGGGAATATATTAGGCTTGATCAATGGATTAGATGCAATTCCGGAAAAATGGATCACAAATCTTCGCTATAATAATATTGTCAGAACAATAGGCGAAGATCTCCACACTGTCGTAAAAGGTAATTCCATCAGCACCGACCCGGAATGGCGGGATAAGTACCCGGGTGCCTGAACTTATCTTCTGTTGCTGCCCGGCCCCGTTCGCGCACATCATACCTTCTGATGCGTGCCTTTAAGCTCTCTCAAAATTTATTTTCCTCTGCCTGCACCAATTCCACTTTTTTGTTGTATATTTGACAAATAATGTCATGACAATATAAAACCATGTCAAATTTAAATAACTAAACCAACCCTTGGAGCCATCTTCCGCCAGAAACGCGAAGAAAAAGGCTTATTAATCCGCCAGGTAGCTGCCGTTACCGAAATGGATCAGGCTTTAGTCAGCCACATCGAAAATGGGTATCGTCTCCCCACAAAGGAGCAGTTATATAAGCTGGCAGGTCTGTACGATCTTGATCTCAAGGAAACCTACTCTGCCTGGCTTGCAGAAAAGATGGTTCGTGATTACGGCGACGAACCTCTCGCACCCGAAGCTTTTCGCGATGCCCACGAGCAGGTCATACTAAAACACAGTTCACTTTCAGAACCTGCAGCCGATTATGACCCTTTTATCGCCGACTTTTCCAAAAGCAAACAACAGCCCCGTAAACCTGGTAACAAACCTTCAAAAACTTAATTATATATCTTCCTTGTATCCTTATTTAATTCGCATATTGCTATTCACTCTTCACTCCTCACTGCTCCTTACTCCTTACTTACTATTCACTTTTCACTTTTCACTTTTCACTTTTCACTACTCCTTACTCTTAATTCATAATTCTTAATTCCCAAAGCAATGACAACCGACAAAGTTTACAACCTCATCATCCTCGACGAAAGCGGATCAATGGATTCCATCAAGCTGGCAACCATCAGTGGCTTCAACGAAGTAGTTCAAACCATCAAAGGAATTGAAAAGAAATTTCCGGAGCAGAAGCATTTCATTTCTCTCGTATCATTCAATGGTCTTGGCATTAAGACCCTTCTCGATAAAACCCCTGTAGCTTCACTTCATCAGATTGATCCCAATACCTACCATCCCGATTCAATGACTCCCTTGTATGATGCAATCGCTTTAAGTGTCCTAAAACTGAAAATCGACATTGCCGGCATCGAAAACGCAAATGTTCTTGTAACTATCCTTACGGACGGAGAAGAAAACGCCTCTAAAGAATTCAACCATGCCCAGGTTAATGCTATTATTAATGAACAAAAGCACCTCGGCTGGACTTTCACCTACATCGGGGCCAACCATGATGTCGAAAAGGTCGCACATTCTATTTCAATTACAAACACGCTTAAATTTGAAGCAAACGAACAGGATATGTCTATCCTTTTTCACAAGGAAAATAAAGCCCGCGAACGCTATAGCGATAAGCTTTACAACAAAGTTAACGATCTCAGTTCTGGCTTCTACGATGAAGAAGAAAACACTCCGGAAACAAAAGAAGCATGAAATACAAAAGATCACTAACTTAGCGTTGCATTTTATAATTTAATAAGATGAAGCGCAAGGATTTTCTTAAAAACATCCTACTTGGCTCCACCGGAGTCTTGGTAACTTCTCCGTTAACGTCTGGCTCAGAACCTGCCAGGCAGAAAATAAGACTTGCCGTTACCTTTATTGCAGGTTTTCAACACTACGATGGCCCCGATGCACAATCTCTTCTCGAAACCGGCATGCCTCTCCAGCTCAACCGCGAGCCCCATAACCAGCATGACAAAAACGCCGTTGAAGTTTGGACCGGCGATGCAAAGCTTGGCTATATTCCCCGCTCCGACAACAAAACCATTGCCCGCATTATGGACAAAGGGGTAGGAGTGGAGGCCCTTGTCCTCGAACTCGAGCCTTCCGCCTTTCCTAATAGCATGAAGATAGAAGTATTTTATTTTAATAATATTGAAGAGTAAAAAGATTAAATTTGAAGTCATTCATGCCGTTTAGTGTTTTCCAATATTAATTTTAGAAATTTTAAACATGGACATTCAAACACACTATCAGGATGCAATAAAATTTGCAGTTTCTAAACACACGGAGAAAGGCCAGAAAGTACCTGGAACAAACCTTCCTTATGATGTTCATTTAAGTAACGTTGCAATGGAAATACTCATTGCCGGTTTCAATACGCCAGGTTTCAATACGGCTTTTGCCGTTCAAGTCGCCTTACTGCACGATACCATTGAAGATACTGCAACAAAACCTCACGAACTTGAAAACAAATTCGGGCTTGAAGTAGCTCAGGCCGTTTCTGCTTTATCAAAAGACAACAAGTTACCTAAAGACATTCAGATGAAAGATTGTCTTGATCGCATCAAAGCATTGCAACCTGAAGTCTGGGCTGTTAAGCTTGCCGATAGAATCACTAATCTCCAGCCACCACCGCCCCATTGGGAACTCTTAAAGAAAATTAAATACCGTAATGAATCAATTATGATTTTTGATGCGCTTGGATCAGCTAACACCTATCTGGCTTCTCGCCTTTCAGATAAAATTAAAGAGTATGAGCACTATTTCAGTTTCTAGTTCCATAATGCGATTGAAAAAAACAATTTTATTTCTGAAAACAATTCAAATATAAGTGTAAGCTCAGTTTATGAGGTTCTCCCCTTTTTCCAAGGGGAGATGTCCGGAGGACAGAGGGGTACATTTTAAAATATTGCCAATCACTATTCTACGTTCTTCAACAATACCTATTCAATGGCCTTTAAATAACCTCGAATTTATACTTTATGAAGAAGATCCTTTACATTGATATGGATAACGTTCTTGTCGATTTCCCTTCGGGGATAGAAAAGCTTGATGATAAAACAAAAATAGAGTTCAGAGATAATTACGATGAGGTTCCGGGTATTTTCTCACTGATGCCACCCATTAAAGATGCCATTACCTCATTCAATCTTCTTGCTGATAAATACGACACCTATATCCTTTCAACCGCGCCCTGGAAAAACCCTTCAGCCTGGTCCGACAAACTTCTTTGGGTTCAAAAACACCTTGGTGAAAAGGCACACAAGCGCCTTATCATCAGCCACCACAAAAACATGAACAAAGGTCATTACCTCATCGATGACCGCGAAAAGAATGGTGCCGGTGATTTTGAAGGCGAACTAATCAGATTTGGATCAGTGCAATTTCAGGATTGGCAGGCGGTCTTAAAGTATTTGTTGTAAATTTCTTAATTATTTGAGCTTAAATCTGACATTCCCGTGTAAAACTGGATAAGAATCTCATCTGTTTAGCCAGTAAAAACTTTTTTTCACGAGCTTCAATTCTTCCCTGTCAATTCCACTTAAGAGTTCATCTTCCGCTTCAATAAAAGGGTCATACCAGTCGGCTTTTTTTTTTGCCCATTCTATTTTTTCTCTGATTTCAGAAGTAAGCTCATTTCTTTGAATAGCGTTTTGTTCTAATTTGTTGGCATAGCTCCGGATCATTTCAGCTTTATCATGCCGTTTTGCTTTCTTAAATAATTCCTTGAAATCATCTAGTTCTCTTTCTTGTCTATCCTGTTTTTTTTTCTCTTTCAATTCTTTAGCTTTTTCGTTAGCCCAGTGCTTTTCGCGTGCTATCCTTTCTTCTGTGCTTTTTCTGCCTTTTAATTCAAGTGTTGCAATAATGCTGGATATTTGTTCTTCCAGAGGTTTTTTCCCGTCTTTCCATTCGCGGGCATTCCTTCCGTATTGCACATATAAACAAAGTTGTGAAGTGTATTGAATTTCATTTTTTTTTAAGACAAGTGGTCCCGTTATTTCTTCCAGGTTTTCATGGCAGTAAAATCGATATTCCTCCTGTTTATACACAAAAAATGAACCCTGGTAATTTGTCTTTATATCAAATCCCCTCACGCGTATTGCTTTTATCAGCGTATCCAGAAAACGGTAAGCCCTTTCCAGTGTTATTGGTCTTACTGTTATTCGTATTTCATTTTCTGAGCTGCGTACATATAATTTATTTTCTTTCAGGATATCTTTCCGGTTAAAGTACTCTTTCGCCGAAACTATCATTTCATCAGGATTTGTAAGTTTCTCCGGAACAATAAGATTAACACCTTTATCGCTCTCAATTATCTTTTTCATTGCAGAATGGTACATTTCAATCTCATCACTGTTCCCTCTCAGTCTTAATGTCGCCGTTTGTTCGCCTTTGAAGTCTCCAATTGGTCTTCTTTCAACAACTTTCTTGCCGTACTTAACTTTGGCCCAATATCCATTGTTTGGTAGCGGAATCTCCAGGCTTCTGCATTTCTTTCTGAGTCCTACATCGCTGATTGCATACTTCTTGGCAAGCGATAGCATCGATTCTGACCATACCAGTTCATAAAGTTCTTGGCGGGTTAAATTCACCTCTTTCATAAGTCAAATTGATTTGATTATTAAAAGTACTAATAATATTTGACACACATTACTCCTTATTTATATCGGATATTTATACCCGTAAGGGTACTTTATTCTATAATTGTATTATATTTGTACCCGAAAGGGTATATATTATGACAATACATGAATTTGTAAAAGAAAGAAGAAGACTTGTTCGGCTTACCCAGCCCGAATTGGCCGAAAAGGCAGGAGTTGGCTTGAGATTTATCCGCGAACTCGAACAGGGTAAAGTCACCATGCGTTTAGATAAAGTCAACCAGGTTTTGAAATTATTTGGGCATGAACTAGGTGCTGTACCTTCAGCCCGAAATATTGATTCGGAAAATGAGTAATTATTTGTAACATATTTATGCTATATATGTTACAAAAAGAGACTATTTTGTACATAACTGTTTGGTTAGGCAACAATCAATTCGCCATTTCCCTTAATTTATTGTTAAAACATAAAATTCTTTCTTTACTTTGCATCTAACTCAACTGCAACTTGTATTTATTATATTCTAAATGGATTCCATCTCATTTTTTGATACCGAAATTGAGCCTAAAAGCCGAAAAATACTTGATATTGGCGCTATTACGGCAGATGGGAATTCTTTCCATTCAAATAAGATATCTGATTTTATTGCATTCATTAAAGGCTCAAAGTATATCTGTGGTCACAATATATTTAAACACGATTTAAATTATATTCAAAACGCTGTTACAACCGCGGAAATTAATCCGGCGAATGTAATTGACACATTATACTTTTCCCCTCTCCTGTTTCCATCCCGGCCATATCACGCTTTACTTAAAGACGACAAACTTCAGTCTGATGATTTGAATAATCCGTTAAATGATTCTATAAAAGCTAAAGAACTTTTCTTTGATGAAACTACTGCATTCAACAGACTGGATACCAATATTAAAATCATCTACTTTTTACTTCTGAAAGATTTCAGGGAATTTCGATCTTTTTTCTCATTTCTTTCATTTGCGCCCCAAACTGTCGCTGTTGAACCTTCCATCAGAAATACATTCAAGGGTGAAATTTGCGAAAATGCGGATATTAATAAATTAATTACTGAACATCCGATTGAATTAGCATATTGCCTGTCGCTAATCAACGCACGTAACCGCTATTCAATCACACCACCCTGGGTATTAAAAAACTATCCGGAGGTTGAAAGCATCATGAATTTTTTAAGGAATAAACCATGCATTAATGGATGTGAGTATTGCAACAAAGCATTAGATATACATAAGGCCCTCAATAGATTTTTTGGATTCAACGACTACCGTGCGTATGCCGGTGAAAAACTTCAGGAGAATGCCGTTAAGGCAGCTGTTGATAACCAGTCGTTGTTGGCGGTTTTCCCCACAGGTGGAGGTAAATCCATTACATTCCAGGTCCCGGCTCTGATGGCAGGTGAAACAGTCAAAGGGCTCACAGTGGTTATTTCTCCGCTTCAATCCCTGATGAAGGACCAGGTGGACAACCTCGAAAAAAATGGTATTACGGATGCTGTTACCATCAACGGACTTCTGGATCCAATAGAAAGAGCCAAATCATTCGAAAGGGTGGCCGATGGTTCTGCATCCCTGTTATATATTTCACCGGAATCGCTTCGTTCAAAAACAATTGAGCACCTATTATTGGGCAGAAAAATTGTCCGTTTCGTGATTGATGAAGCGCATTGCTTTTCCTCATGGGGTCAGGATTTCAGAGTAGATTACCTCTATATCGCCGATTTCATTCTTTCTATTCAAAAGAAAAAGAACATTGAAGAAAAAATTCCTGTTTCCTGCTTCACTGCTACCGCGAAACAGAAAGTAATCGGGGACATCCGCAGATATTTCAGAGAAAAGCTCTCCCTCGAATTAACTGTATTTACTTCGAAAGCTTCAAGGACAAACCTTCATTATAAAGTCTTTGAAAAAGGGGATGAAGAAGCTAAATATGCTACTGTCAGGGATTTGATCGAAGAAAAGGATTGCCCGGCCATTATCTATGTTTCGCGCACCCGGAAAGCGTATGCGCTGGCTGAACGACTTACTGCTGACGGATACATATCAAAACCGTACCATGGTAAAATGGATTCAAAGGAAAAGAGCGAGAATCAGGATGCATTTATTGCAGGTTCAGTAAAAGTGATGGTTGCTACTTCCGCATTCGGAATGGGAGTCGACAAAAAAGACGTTGGGATGGTTATTCATTATGAAATCTCGGATTCACTTGAAAACTATATACAGGAAGCAGGAAGGGCAGGCAGGGATGAAAGTATTACTGCTGATTGTTATGTCTTGTTTAATGAAGAAGATTTGAGCAAACACTTCATCCTTCTTAATCAGACCAAACTCAACATAAAAGAAATACAACAAATTTGGAAAGCACTAAAGTATATAACCCAATTCAGGGCACAGGCTTCTCAGTCAGCCCTTGAAATTGCACGCAAAGCAGGCTGGGACGAAACTATTAATGAAATAGAAACAAGGGTTAAAACCGCCATTGCAGCCCTCGAAGATGCAGGTTATATTAAAAGAGGGCAGAATATTCCCCGTATATATGCAAATAGCATCCTTTCAGAGAATGCACAGGAAGCAATTGAAAAGATCCAGAACTCTAATAGGTTTTTGAGTGAAACTCAAAAGATGAATGCAGTCAGGATAATAAAGAAACTCTTTTCAACAAAAAGCCGCAAGTATTCCAATGAAGAAGTTGCTGAATCAAGAGTAGATTACATTTCAGATCATCTCGGAATAGTAAAGCAAGAAGTAATAAGCATCATCAATCTGCTTCGCGAGGAAAAAATTCTTGCTGATACAAAAGATCTAACAGCATTTATTAAGAAAGGTGAAAACGCCAACCGCTCTTTATCCATATGTGAAACATTCCGTAAGATAGAGCGTTTCCTGCTTTCGCAGCTCGAAGAAACGGAAATGACATTCAACCTTAAAGAGCTTAACCAGCTTTTTGAGCAGCAGGAGGGCACCGAAATCTCTGTAAATAAGCTTAAAACGATCCTTAACTTCTGGGCTGTTAAACATTGGATTAAGCGCCAAATGATGGATAATTCCCATAATCATGTGGCCGTTTTATGCCTTATTCCAAAAGGGATTCTTAGCGAAAAGTTCGAGCGCAGGCATCTCATCTCCCGATTCCTTACCGCTTACTTGTTTGAGAAAAGCAAAAAGGCAGCAAATGCTGAAGATAACAAAGAATCTGAAGAGGTACTTGTTGAATTTTCTGTCCATGAACTCAAATCTGCCTATGAATTACAGGATATGTTTTCCCAAACGAAAATCACTATTGAAGATATTGAAGACAGTCTTTTTTATCTTTCACGTATTGAGGCAATAAAAATTGAGGGCGGTTTTCTGGTAGTTTATAATAGTTTGACTATCAATAGGCTGGAACATAATAACAGGGTTCTGTATAAAGTAGATGATTATCAGAAACTAAGCCAGTATTATGAAAACAAAGTTCAGCAAATACATATTGTAGGTGAGTATGCCAAGAAAATGATTGATGATTACAAGGATGCATTGATTTTTGTAGATGATTATTTCCGGTTGAACTATTTTTCATTCCTGAATAAATATTTCCCAGGTACTCGACAGTTGGAAATTAAACGGAATTTAACCCCCAATAAATACAGGCAACTATTCGATTCTCTTTCAACAACCCAAAGAGAGATTATTGATGATAAAGACTCGAAATACATAGTAGTTGCAGCAGGTCCAGGTAGTGGCAAAACTAAAGTTCTGGTTCATAAACTCGCATCATTGCTCCTGATGGAAGATGTTAAACATGAACAGCTTTTGATGGTAACCTTTTCGCGGGCGGCTGCAACCGAATTCAAAAGAGGCTGATTGAGCTTATCGGGAATGCAGCATGTTTTATCGAAATAAAAACGTTTCATTCCTATTGCTTTGATTTATTGGGGAAAGTAGGCAGTATTGAAAAATCAGCTAAAATTCTTAAAACCACCATCGAAAAAATAAAAAGTGGTGATGTAGAGTTAAGCCGCATAACCAAAACAGTTTTGGTTATTGACGAAGCTCAGGATATGGATAGTGACGAATTTGCCTTAATAAATCTCCTGATTGAGAAAAACGAGGAAATGAGGATTATTGCTGTTGGAGATGATGATCAGAATATTTATTCCTTCAGGGGATCTGATTCCAGATATTTGAACCAATTCATTACTGTAAATAATGCCAAAAAATATGAGCTGATTGAGAATTTCCGCAGCAAAAACAATTTGGTAGAGTTTACAAATCAATTTGTTGTAAGCATCAAACAACGATTAAAAGACAAACCTATCAAAGCAATTCAAACAGAAAATGGTAAAATCAAGATTGTAAAATACAGCAGTTCTCATCTTATCATTCCTTTGATCCAGGATGTGCTATCAACAGACATTTCCGGTTCCACCTGCATATTAACTAGCACGAACGAAGAAGCTTTCCATATTACAGGTATTGTTAATTAAGAACGATATACGGGCAAAGCTGATACAAAGCAATGACGAATTTAGCCTTTTCAACCTGTTCGAAGTTCGCTACTTCCTCGATGAACTCAAAATGGAAGAAGGCGCTTATATCATTCATGACGACATCTGGGATAATGCCAAACGTTCAGTGATCAACAGGTTCAAACAAAGCTCCAAACTTGAAATAATAATCAATTTAATTAAGGATTTTGAGCAGACTAACCCTAAGAAAAAGTTCAAATCTGACCTTGAAGTTTTCATCCGGGAATCGAAACTTGAAGATTTCTTCATTGAAAATGGAGAAACTATTTTTGTGTCAACCATTCATAAAGCGAAAGGAAAAGAATTTGATAATGTTTTTGTAATGCTCGATAACTATGATGTTTCAACCGATGACAAAAAGCGGCAGTTATATGTTGCAATGACAAGGGCAAAGAACAATCTTACAATTCATTACAATGGCCGTTATCTTGAAAATCTTGTTGTTGAAGATTTGGTAAAAACTGAAAACAATAACAACTTCCACCCGACTGATGAATTTGCCCTTCAGCTTAACCATAAAGACCTTAACCTTGGCTATTTTGACTACGTTCAAAGAAGAGTTGACCCTTTAACCAGTGGTGAAAAGATTGTCATTAACGAAGAGGGTTGTTTAAATCAAAAAAATGATTTGATCCTGAAATTCTCGAAGAATTTCCGGGAACGCTTACTCCAAATAAAACAATCCGGTTTTCATCCGACTGCTGGAGTAATTAACTATATCGTTTACTGGAATAATGAAGAGACAAATAATGAAGTTAAAATTGTTTTACCGGAATTGAACTTCATACGTAATACTGAAAATGCCTGATAAATAATATATAGGTAATGGAAAAGTCAAAGGAGTTAATATCCGATGAATTACTAAATAATCTGAGTTTTAATAAACCTGGTTGGAGCGCGTCTTATTTTCTGACGCGTTCCAATCTCGATTTCCGCAGCCTTCATTAACCCAGGCCTGCAAGCAAAATAAGTTTAGCAGGCACAAATGTTATTTTAACTAATAATAGCTTTAATCACTGGTATCTCGAACTGATAAATTTCAGTTTAACATCCCTCACTTCTATTTTGTTATTTTTATAATACAGAATAATATTTTTACCTGTGGTAGCTACCTTCCTCAGGTTTGAGTAATACGATGACGTGATATATTCCAGTTTCTCAGTCTTCACTTCAACTTTGTTGTTTTTGTACCAGATCACTACAATGCCATCTCCTGCAATAGCATCATTCATGCTGGAATAGTAGGAACTTGCAATGTATTTGCCTTTTATGTCCCCCGCTGCCGCGCGAACTTTTCTCACCGAAGGTAATCCTTTCGCGTGGAGGTATATACTACCCCCGCTGCCGCGCGTTTGTTATGCGTCACGGTAAACCCCTCTGCTCATCTCACCAAATCCAACTTAAATGCTCAGGCTGAATAATAGTGTACTTTGTTTTGTTAATCACTCATTATCACCCAGCATCGTTTTCTCTACAAAGTATAGCTTGTTTTGGTCCATGCCAACATAGTACAGATTGTTCTTTGAATTAATAGCAAGAAAATTATCTCCGGCAGTCAGAACTTTGTCATAATATTTACCTTCTTTCCCGTTTATAACAACAGTCTGTTTCTTATCTTTCTTTGCAACATATGCGATACTCTTACTATCCGGGCTAAAAATTGGCCCTGACACCCAGTCGAACAATTGTCCTTCCATCAGGTTATATACAACATATGATTTTCCGGCTTTATCTTTCACAACATAAGCTAAATACTTCGCATCTGGGCTAAAGGTAAGTTTATCAATCTCTTCATATTCTTTATTTTCTATCCCGTTAAGTACTGCACATTCTTGGTCATTTGCCTTTAGAGCGCAATAGGCTATTTCTTTACCATCCGGGCTATAAATGGGGTCAAAGATCAATTTATAATAAATGGGATTCAGAATGGACTTGGAGGTTGTGCTGCCGCTGTTACTGTTCACTAAATAGCTTTTATTATCTGCATTTTTTGCAGAAAATATATATTCCAAATTAGTGGGATTAAACTTTATATAACCAATATAATTATATTTTGATACTACGCTTGTATCCAGCACCAGATTATAATTACCCTTTCGCACCTGTGACGCACCTCTGTCTGTATTGAAACTCAGTGAAATGGTTCCATCAAATCCGGCATATAAAACATGTTTGCTATCTGAACTAAATTCGATAAATCTACTGGCCTCGGTGAACTTTTTTTGTTCTATACCATCTAAAATCAGTATAAATTTATCATCATTTGTTACTGCATAATAAGCAAATCTGTTTGAATTAGGACTAAACGCACAGGTATATGTTATTTCCGGGTATTGTTTCCCTTCTTTGCCATCAAAAACTAAACAACTCTTTTTATCAAGTACTGCAGCATAAACCAGGTGCTTGCTGTCAGGGCTAAACCTTGGAAACATTTGCAGGTTGTCATATTGTTTTTCTTCTTTATTATCTATAACCACAAATACTTTGGGGCCTGTATAAGCCTGGTAAACAAACCTTTTACTATCAGGGCTAAAAGTATTCCCATACGAAATAATTTTTTCATATTCTTTTCCCTCTTTCCCATCTATAACCATACACATCATATCTCCGTTTTTTTTAATGTAAGCATAATGTTTCCCGTCAGGGCTGATGGTTAACGATTCATCGATCCATGATGGAGTTGAAATTTCAGCTAACAACGTTTCGGAATCAACAGGTATAACTTTTTTGGGAGTGCTAGTAGAAACACTGGTAGTTTGTGTTGGTGACTTTGCAACAGGTTTTTTGGTAGTAACAGGCGGACTCTTTGGTTTTGATTGAGTGGTTGGCTTTTGTGCTGATAAAGTAATTGTTGTAAGAATCAATAACATGAGTACAAGAACTGTGACGTATTGAAAAGAGTTTTTTTTCATGATAATTAATTTTTGAATTGTTTATACTTTATTTAGTTTTCTTCATTACCTGTTAAATATAGATCTAAGCTGTAATAGTAGGTAACCATAAAGTAAAGCAGGTGTTTTAGAATTATATGAGTAAATATTTACTGTTTTATACATTGTTAATCAATCATTTATAGAATAATTTAGATATCTGATATTTTCAGATGCAAACTTCACATATGATTGTAAACGAATATTTCCTTTAGCAGTATTTTTGTTCTTCAAATATACCTAATAAACATATTTTATATTCTCTGATAATTAATTTAAAATATTTCTAAATAAAAGAAGATCAGGGAGGTAATACAATGAATCAGAATACTGGAATAATAACAAAAATATTTTTATGGAATCTATTCTCTTTTGATATGAATTAACAAAGCCTGTCGGTATATTTCCCTTCCATCCTCACATTTACAAATCTTCAAATCCTCAAATTATTCGCTTATCTTGTCGTCACAACTCTGATCAATTTCTAATCAATGTGCCGTCATTATATTTTAGTCACCACCCCCTGCTGGCCCGCGTTTGTAACGCGTGTCGGCATAATCTCCCCATCAGCACCAATCTTATTTTTTGATGCATGAATAACAGCAAAGATTTCGGTTAGCAATATATACCAGTCATTCAACACAATCTTGCTCTGCAGGATGTAAAAAGTAGATTCTGGATTATTCAGCTGAATCAACTTTGTTTTCATGCTCTTCTCCAATTGATATTTCATCTCTCTCCGTTAATTCTTTCATCACAGTTTCTTCTTCTTTTTGATCCTGTTTAACAAGAAAGGCGATAATTGCTATTATTGCCGCAAATCCCAAAATAATTATAAGCCAGTTAGATTGCATAAAATGATTTATTTCATGTTAATATGGCAGTAAATAATTCAGAGGACTATTCTCTTCATATTAATAACCTTTAATATATAAAGTAATAACCTCCGCTGGCGCGCGTTTGTAACGCGTGTCGGTAAAATTCCCCTTCTATTCCACCTTCCACCATCCGAAATCCGAAATTTCTTGCTTATATTGTAGCCAAACATTTGATTAAAATCTAATCATGCCCTCCCGCTACATCATTTCCACCACCCCCGAAGCCATCGAATCCAAATTCGCCTCGTCATTGCGAGGCGACACGTCTGAACAAGCTAACTTAAAATTCACAGCATTGCGAGGCGCAGCCGAAGCAACCTCGTCCATGCAAGGTGAAACTCCGCAGCAATCCAGTCATTGCGATCCGCCTCTGGCGGAGAAGCAATCTATATACAACAACTACAACATCTCCCCCGGCCAATTATGCCCCCGTCATCACCAACGACAAACCCCACGAAGTCCAACTCTTCAAATTCGGCTTAACCCCCTTCTGGGCAAAATCCGAAATGAATCTCTTCCATGCCCGTGCTGAAGGTGACTTTAACAAGGAAGACAATCCTACTTTCAGAGGAGCAACAGGTATAATTTTAAAGAAAGCCTTCCGCAAACCCATCCGCTCACAACGCTGTATAGTAATAGCCTCAGCCTTTATCGAAGGACCTGCAGCACTTGGTTTATCAAAACCATATCTAATCTATCTCCGCAACCATCAGAATCCATTTGCCATCGCCGGCATCTGGGACACCTGGTTAAATCCCCTTACAGGTTTCCCTGAAAATTCCTTCAGTATCATAACAACCACAGCAAACAGTCTTCTCCGTCAAATAGGCAATCCCCGCATGCCCGTCATTCTTACCGACAGTGAAGCAAAAAGATGGATCAATTCCGGTACAGAATTATCGCGGATCACTTCCATGCTCAATCATTATGACTCCAAATTAATGAATGCTTATCCTATCAGCCCTCGCATCAAAAATCCTGAAGAAAACGACAAACAATTAATCCAACCCA
Source organism: uncultured Bacteroidales bacterium (assembly GCA_963802185.1). Lineage (GTDB taxonomy): Bacteria > Bacteroidota > Bacteroidia > Bacteroidales > UBA4417 > UBA4417. The sequence goes on along the minus strand of CAWDHU010000022.1, from coordinate 153,125 downwards.
CAGGATCAAGATTGCTTATCGAAGAAAAAAGGCCTTCGATTAAATTCCCATACACTTCTGGTTATCATCAGTCTAAAAAGGCAGACAGGGGAAACGATAAATCAACAATGGTCGCCCGTATAGAAGTAGCAAAATCACATGAAAACCAGGCAAATAACTAATCCATTGAGATATGTCCCCCTTTTCCTACCAAAAGGGGGAACCCAAAGGGGGATTCCTTTTCATCACTAAACTACTAAATATAATTAACTTTGTCATTATGCCCGAAGAACTATCCCCGAACAACAATTCTGCTGACTTGCCGGTATATTCCCCAGCCTCAATCATCAATATTCTGGCAAACATTATTGCAATCCCCGGCACAAATAAGATAATAGGACTAAGAGGAATTTACCATGCAACAGGTCAAAAGCCATATAGCGGTTTCTATTACGACCAGTTGAAAGACGAAGCCTCTGACTATTCTATCCAGCTTATCGTTCCTGCCCTGATACGCAACCAGCTAACAGACAATAAAACCATTGAAGTCATCTGCTACATTACAAAGAAAGCAGAGAAAGATGGCTCAGTGCGACTCCTGGCCACTGTCACCGACCTTGTCAATCAAACACAAAACAAATACACCTCTGAAGAAATCCGTACCCTCGAAATACAACAGAAAAAATCCGAGAAAGGATTCCGCGACCTGGATAGTTTCATAAAAAACCGCATCTACGAAGATCGTAAACCAAGTATTAATATCATCATCGGTAAAACAGCAGTCATTCAGCACGATATTATTGAGCAAATGTCCGAAGCAGGCTCATTATATAATATCAATTTCATTCCAACCAATATTTCATCCATCCCTGAAATGGTTTCAGCCATCCAGGCATCAAACTCACAAGATGTTGATATTTTGGTTATAGCTCGTGGTGGCGGTGATATAGATTCAGAATCAATTAACAAGCCCGAACTTGCCGAAGCCTGCCTCAATCTGCAGCCCTTTCTCGTAACAGCATTAGGACATAAAGTCAACACACCTTTATTGGAACGCATCGCCGATAAAAAATTTATAACCCCGACAGCCTTTGGCCAGTACCTCAAAGAAATCTATAATACAACCGTTGAAGAATTAGCTCAATCCAAAGCCAAATTAGTTGCTGATGTAACCAAACAATTAAAAACCGTCTACGACAAAGAAATCCAGAATCTCAATGACAAACTCCTCCAGGAACAGCAGCTCAATAAGAAAAACATCGATAATATCACAGCCCAGGTACTTGCAACTCAAAACTCATACAATTCAATCCTCAAAGAAAAAGAATCCAGCTCCAAACTCCTCGAAAGTGCAAATCAGATTGCACAGCGCTATAAAGAATCCTATACCTCTCTACAAACGTCAACCTATCGCAAAATAATCATTATTGCAGTTATTACTGCCTTTATTAGCCTTTTGATCGGCCTTTTCTTCAGATAAAATCAACCTGCAGATATATAAAGATTTCAAATGTTTCAGCGATCACGCAACTTAGCGAACCTTTAGTTTGCAGAGTGGATTGAATGAGAGTAAATTCCGGAATATTTTTGCTCTTATTAATCAGTCCACAAGAAACAGGGTGAATCAATTAGCGTGAAAGGATTTAGGACCTATGCAAAGATTACGAACCCTGTTTCTTCGAGAGCAAGATCTAAATAGAAATTTAGGTTAATGACCTATTATCAAGGGCTTAGATACAACTCTCTTGTGGACCTTAAAATTATGTTTATGAAACAAAAGTACGTAATCGGAATCGACATTTCCAAATCCAAAGTTGATTGTGCCGTCATTGACTTTGATTATGATTTAAAGTTAGAAAAAGAAGTATTCAATAAAGAAAAGACTTTGGATGCTTTCTTAAAGACAATTGCCAAGCAGTTACAAATCAATCAAGAAGAATTGTTGGTTTGTTGTGAGAACACAGGTATTTATAACAGGCCATTAGAGGTTATCTGCACCAGGTTGGGCATTACATTATGGGTAGAACATGCTTTAAAAATTAAAAGAGCTAGTACTGATATGAGAGGGAAAGACGACAAAAAAGATGCATTGCGCATTGCCCATTATGCTGTACGTTATTATGATAAGCTGGTTCCTTATCAAGAGCCGTCAGATATAGTGAAAGAGCTTAACGTTTTAACTAAAGCGCGAGATACAATGTTGTCTCAAAAAGTTGCGTTAGAAAACCAGTTAAGAGAAGCAAAAACGCATGATATCTTTGAATACGAATTATTAATTAGAGCATTCAAGAAGTCAATAAGCAGTTTGTCCAAATCGATTAAAGAGATAGAGAAACAAATAGACCTATTGATCCAAAAGGATGAGCAAATAGATCAAAATAAGCAACTTATAACATCCATACCAGGCATCGGCAATCAAGGTGCAATCAATTTAATCATTGCAACCAATAACTTCCAGTCTTTTAAAAGTGCTAAGCATTTAGCCTGTTATGCCGGAGTTGTTCCGTTCAAAAATCAATCAGGGACTATTGTCAAAAAAGAACGAGTATCAAAAATGGCCAATAAAACCATTAAAAAACTGTTGCACTTATCTGCAATGGCAGCAATAAGATCAGACAAGGAATTAAAAGAATACTACCTGAGAAAAGTCGCAGAAGGAAAGAACAAAATGAGTGTGTTAAATGCAGTAAGAAACAAACTTGTCCAAAGAATAATGGCAGTAATCATAAGAAAACAGGCATATTTGAGTCGAGAAGATTATTTCTATCAAAAGAGAAATAATTTTGCTTGTTTATTAACATAGAAATCTTAGCGAAGCGGTCTCATGAGCGAAGCGAATAACAAAGCGGTCTCTTGAGCGCAGCTCAAAAACCCGCATTTGTTATACTCGCTGGCCCTGATTTGTAATTAGTGCCTCTTAACCTTATTAATTATTAACTCACGTTACCAGTGGTGGATTGCTCAGCTGTTCGGGTGTGAAAATTTATCTAGTTTCAAGTATATATAGTTAATAAACAATTAGTTAATACTAAAAAAAAAGAGAGCTCATTCCAGGCTCTCTTTTTTAGTATTCAGATGATAGAATAAGATTTTAACCAGTTGGATATTCTATTCCTGGTTGGAATGGTTATTTACGGAAGTATTACTTTATTAATTACATGGATAACACCATTAGTTGCTTGTATATTTAGCTTATCAGCAACGAGGCCGGATTTCCTTCCCTTGCTATCTGTGATCATCAGTGTTCCCAGATCTACGTTGAAAGTTCCTCCAAGGCTGGTAACTGGTCCCGATTTAAGATCAGATGAATAAACCCTCCCTGAAACTACATGGTACAGAAGCACATTTTTTAATGTGGTTGCATCAATATCGTCGAGGCTCGATGCACCAAGTTCGCCTAAAAGGCTTACAAAAGCATCGTTGGTCGGGGCAAATACAGTGTAAGCACCGGGGTTCGAAAGCACATCTGCCAAACCGGCTTTAACAACAGCCTGCACCAGGATTGAGAAATCGGGATTCGCCGAAGCAATCTGCACCAGGTTTTGAGTAGGAGGCAACAATACTGCATTAACAATATGAATTACTCCGTTAAAAGCTCTGAGATCGGCCAATACAACACCTGCATTGTTAATGAAAGCCTTTCTGTTTTTAAAAGATACTTCAACTGCTGCCCCGTTTGCTGTTGGAACAAAACCCGGCTTCAGGTCGCGTGAATATACCCTGCCACCTACAACATGATAGAGCAATATTTCTTTCAGGTTTGGAACACTTGCAATATTGGAAGGATTAAGACCCAACTGTGCAAAGGCATAATCAGAAGGTGCAAACACAGTCAGCTTTTCGGTTGCAACGGTTTTTGTTAAACCTGTTACCTGTAAAGCTTTAACAAGCGTAAAAAAAGTAACTCTGCGGAAATCATACCTGAAGCTCTTCAGATCCGATTGATTACCGGCGTCAAAATATTCGATCTCTTTATCGAATGCCTGTAGTGATTTAACAATATCAGCTTCCTGTTCCTGTAACTGGGCCTGTTGTTCAATAGGAGCTTCATCTTTTTTACAACCGCCAAGTACAAGACTTGTAATAACGATTCCCATTATACCTACGGAAATCCTGTTTTTAAAGAATGATGTTTTCATGGTTTTTGTTTTTTTAAGGTTTAAAATTTAAATTTATGTTTAACAATATTGATAAAACGTTAAACAATATTATTTGTTCAATAAACGATAAAAAAAAATATTTTTTCTTAAAAAATTTATAGTGTCTCATATTCAGTACTATAATTAAATTTTTGATTACGTAAAATAATGATGCCGGAATAATATTTTCATGAAAAAGTGAAACCATGCGGGATTAGGTGATAAAATTCAAAAACCAAAATGCAGATGTATTTTTTAATTCAATACCTTCTGAATCTTATCAGAATAAATTAGCTCCAAACTGAAGTTCTGGCATTTCTTTAAAATATCCTACCGCTTTCTGGCGCGCGTTTGTTTGTAACGCGTGACAACACAATCTTTCCATCAGCACCAATCTTATTTTCTGATGCGTACGCTGTCAAATAATTATACCAACCCACACAGTCAGTGCCGGCTGGCTCCATGTCCTTTTTCCTGTCATAGCCTATCCCGCCTACGGCGGGAGTAATTGCAAAAAGGCAATTACTCCATGGCACGCCAGTAAAAAAGCACACTTCGCCACCATCTTTTATAATATTCACTAATATAATCATATACACCAGGAGAAGCTTTTATATACAAATATTAATTGCCCATGTTGATCATATCTATTAAAGTATATCATTGCCCAGACTAAAAGGGAATTGTCCGTTTTTGAATCTATTCATATCCAAAAATGGACATATGTTATATGAATATTATTTCAACTGTTTGTATTTTAGTGATTTGAAAATATGGCACATAATTTGATATATTCACATTTCTGAATATATCACTCAGGATTTTTAAAACAGGAAAAATAAAACTCTTGTGGAATGGAATTGCCTTCTTTCTTTAATTTTATTCAGCTACTGAATAAGAGAATAATGGTAAATTCTTGATGTGGTTACCTTTAATAAATGAACTACTCCACCGCAAGCGGACGGAGTATAAAGCGCTAATTTAAAAGAGTGCCAACTGAATTGACTTGTGTAATACTTGGTATTGTTTCTCAACACTTTGTTCTTTTAAGTATTTCACAATTGTATCCTCTTCTACAAACTTACTGACGGATTATCATAATAGCCATCTGTCCAAAACTTTCCTCCTCACAACTTTTGTTTTACTTCTGGGTTCATCCGAAATACTTCCCTAGCTGAGTGACTCTTGATGATAGTCACAATTTTTGTAGGACTGTACATTGGAACCGACTGAACTAAAAAATGCTCATTATCATCATCTTTTCCTATCTCAAGAAAATGTTTTTGATATCTTTTTGATATCTCAATACAAGTTTTCTTTATTGTCTGATCAACTGCTTCACTAAATACCTCTCGTCTATATTTAGCAGGTCATACATAATGATACATCAGAACAGATGCATTATGCGACCTATGTATATTTACTTTGTGCCATGCACAAATTTATTGTTTTCACCGCCAACGGTGGGGAATTTACCCTAAGAGATAAAAACCTCAATATACATTTTTAGATTCATAAGATTAAATTTCAAGAACCTGAAATCAATACTATAAACCAATATATTATTCACCAAACCTTAAATCAAATGAAAAAAACGAATACAGTTCTTCTGTCAGCATTGCTGATGATTGCTTTAATCATTCCAAATGCTAAAGCACAATATCCAGGCTCCGGCCAGGTAGCGATTGACCCTGTATCTATCCCTCAGTTTGTTGACTTTCTCCCTCATTTTGCAGGTCTGAGAGTGAATGCAAAAAAAGGTGGGAATCTTATTGTTAAAGCTGTTATGACACAACAGGTAGCCTTATCAACCGGGACTGTCCTCGATAATGGGACAGTTGGAACAGATCCTGGTGCCGGATTAGGAAATTACTTTGTTTACACTATTTCTAAGGATAACGGAAAAACCTGGACATTACCCTTGTGGCCATCTTTTACCATTGAGGCTCAAAGAGGAAAACCGCTGAATTTAGAAGTCAAAAATGAGTTATATGACCTATCTTATAAAGATGTAAATATACCTGCTGACCAGACTATTATGATGGATGGTGTACCTCTTACAGGCGATCCTATGACTGAGCCTTACACGGGGCCAATACCAATTGCAATGCACCTTCATGGTGGCGAAGTGCAATCAACTTCTGATGGTGGTCCCTACGCGTGGTTTACTCCGGGGTATGCACTCAAGGGCAAAGGTTGGGATCAGGGTGTAGGTCCTGTTCTTACTTATCCTAATTCACAGGAAGCTGCAACAATCTGGTATCATGAGCATAGCCAGTTAGGATTAACCCGCATTAACGTATATGCTGGCATGGCAGGATTTTATTTCCTTCGTGGACGCGATGAAGAAATTGATAAATTGCCAGGCTGGTCAGGCGACGACCTCGTACAGGAAGTTACTCCTGCTGGTAAGGTAGATGATGCTTTACATCCGGCTCCTTACCTTCCTGAAATTGAAATTGTAATTCAGGATAGAATGTTTGATACTGAAGGACAGCTTTATTATCCGATTGAAGAACCAACTAATCCTGAGTTTCATCCCTTCTGGTCTCCCGAATTTTTCGGAGATGTAATTACCGTGAATGGCAAATCGTGGCCATATCTCAGTGTTGCTCCCCGTAAATATCGTTTTCATTTCCTGGATGGATCTAATGCCCGTTTCTATAATATGTGGCTTCAAAATTTATCAACCGGAACGATGGGACCAACTATTACACAGGTGGGTACAGATGGTGGAATGCTGGATACTCCTGCAACTCTTGATCCTGCATTAGGTCAGAAATTATTAATGGGTTGTGGCGAAAGAGCTGATGTGATTATAGATTTCTCAAAAGTACCACCAGGCACAGTGCTTACACTAATGAATGATGCAAATGCACCGTTCCCGGATGGAGATCCGGTTGAAGTAGGCACTACAGACCGCATTATGCAATTTATTGTCAATGGCACGATGGTTGATCGAACCAAGCCCCAAAAAGAGGGAAAAGACAGAAGCTTTGTACCAAAAAAGTTAAGATTTATACCTTTAGTGAAGCTCACTGATTTTGCCGGTAAAATGAATGTTAAACCAGATGTAACCAGGCAATTAACATTAAATGAGGTGATGGGTGAAGGTGGTCCTAAAATGGTCCTGATCAATAATTCACGATATGAAGAAATGCCTGATATGCCTGAAATGTTTGGAGCCGTAACAGAAAAGCCTGTAGAAGGATCAACGGAAAAGTGGCAGCTAATTAATCTCACAATGGATGCGCATCCAATGCATATGCATCTTGTTCAATTCCAGTTGGTAAGCCGTCAGCATTTTAATATGGAAAGGTATATGAATGATTATATGAACATTTTTATGACGAGTGGTGGAGCTAATGGTGGAATGCCTGGGATGTTTATGGGTGCTGAGGGGCCTCCTTTCGACTATAATGTTAAGAACTCGGATGGTGCAATCGGTGGCAATCTGCCTGTAACCCCTTATCTTGACGGCCCTGTGATGCCTGCTGAACCAAATGAGAGAGGTTGGAAAGATGTTATTTTGGCTTATCCTGATCAAATTATGACTTATATGGTCAGATTTGCACCTACAGATTTGCCTACCTGGGTGCCAAAGCCCTTTCTCCGGTTTAGCTTCGATCCGAGCAAAGGACCTGGTTATGTATGGCATTGCCATATTGTTGAACATGAAGATAATGATATGATGAGGCCTATGAATGTTCAACCTAATCCTTCAAGATTAATTTATAAAGAAGCTCCAGCCCTGGCAGATAACATTTCTACTGGAGAATTTACTCTAGGTCAGAACTCACCTAATCCTTTCAGCAACGAAACTGAAATAAGGTTCAACCTTCCGGAAGATAGTCATGTTCAATTAATACTCTTTAATAGTATAGGTGCCGAAGTAAAGACCCTGATTGATGCAGACGTACCAGCAGGCAATCAAACTGTGCACTTATATTCTGATAATCTTCCTTCCGGAGCTTATTTCTATAAAATAACTGCCGGCGATTTTACGTCTACTAAAAAATTGGTTATAACCAGATAGTTAAAATCTCTATTTATAATTTTTAACTTTTTAATCAACAACGGTCCTGGATCTTCCTGGACCGTTTTCTTTTTTAGGATTCATCTATTTGTATTTTCTAAATCTGATTTAAACTCACCCACCCAGCCATTGGTGGATGGCTCCGGGGACGCATTTTTTGTCACGGTAATTGCAACAAAGCAATTACACCATGGCGCGCCCAAAAAATGCACCCCTTCCGCCACCACAAGCTACTTCACATAATGTCAGTTATACGCCTCAAGGCATTTTGGTATTTTTGCTTGCGTTGCCTTTCAGCCTATAACTACATTATGTGCAAGGGCATAAAGCCAAGTAGCCACTGCCTGCTTCCTGCCCACTCCACCCACTTTCTATGCTGTTGCAGGCCATTCATTCACTGCTTCACTACATTCCTCATTAGGCTTTCGTTTCATTCACTGCATTCAGTCTGGCAGGTTCGGTCATTCGTGGACACCTCCTTCGTCGGCGACCACTCATTCCCTCGCATAGCACAGCCTTATTGTTCGTCCCTCACAATTTCGGCAGTGCATAAAAATGCTTCACCAGCCAGCCTTCATTTCGCTCATTCCACTACCGCTCCATTCGTCATTCCGTTCATCCGTTCATTTCATGCCCTTCACAGCCCCACAGCAGCACACTCAATGGTTCCTTCCATTACTTCCTCCGCACCTTTTTTCCGGGCAGGACGCTTGCTCTCTCACATTCCACGCCACAGCGTCCTACCACGGAAAACTCCTCACAACGTAATCCATTCCACCATTTTCGTAAGCTGCTAAAACCTTCCCGCTTACAGCATTACAAGCATACAAGCCGTCATACAAGAGGGTAGGAGCCAGTTCTACAAGCAACGAACCATGTATCCATGTATTTTGAGTTTTAAGCGGTATTTCGTATGCGCTATCGCCCTCCGGTTAATCGTTACAGCGCAAGCCACCGGCGCACGGTTATATATCATTCATATAATATTTACTCACATTTGCTTTTACAATGATCTATTTATAAGTATATCACAAATAATATGCACATATGTTACATTTAACGATATTTTGTTGTACCTTTAGTACCTCACCTCACTTTCATAATAAGCTCATGGTTCCTTTATTAATCATTAAATCCATTTGCTGTGAAAACATTGAAGAAAGTTCTTTTTGCCATGGCTTATATAAGCCTGATGTTATCCTGTTCCAAATCCGATGAATCTTATTATGAAGATTCTTTGGCAAACCCATTAAAAAAGGGCAACAATGCCCAGGTAAGTAGCGGTTCTTATATGTTATATATTGAGCAGGAATACCCCTGTACCAATGAAATATTTAGTGGTAATGTTCTTGTTGAATGGCAGGTGTCGCCTCATCTTTACAACGAAATAATTAAAAAAGGCATTTTAATTGGTCAAACAACCAATTCTGTTTTTGAATTTACCCAACATTACAGTACAAGTATTGGATATTCTGTTGGAGATAATTGGACCGATGAATCCACTGCAGTTATTAAGAAAGACGGTAAACCTGATTCAGTTTTACATTGGACGTCTCATCGTACTATAAATGCAAATGGTGAAGTAACTGTATCTTTTGATCACTTCTTTTGGCATTGTCTTAAATAATCACTTCTAAATTTAGTTATTGAATCTTTTCCAGTACTACAAATTACCCTCAATCCTGAGTTTCCCAACTCAGGATTTTTTTTACTTTCCTGCCATCCCTTCAGCTTTTATTCGTTCCTCATTTAAGCTGCCTCAGCTGCCCTTATACTAAGTAATATTTTGCTTCCTTACTTTTTTAGAAACCAACATTTGTGATACAAAGGAATTTTTGTAGAAAAAGAAACCGAAAAAGCATGCAAAAAAGGAATTGAAAATAAGGTGGCTTCAAGCCAATTCAAGCACAGCCTTGCAGCATCACATTTTGCAATCCACCTTCGCACATAATACTTCCGACATTCGCCCCTTCGCCCCATCTCCCCCTCGCCCCATCATAAACATCGCGCTGCAAGGTCTGCCCTCCGGGTGCATTCATTTTTTTTGCATAACCTGCTTTGATTTTTATAGCATGTTTTCCATGCAAATAAAATGACCTGCATACTTGATTTGCTTCTCAGGCGAGCTTGTCTGATTGATTCCTTTTTTGCTTTTTCCGGTTTTCTTTTTTTTCTAAAAAATTTGTTGAAGGGGCAATAAAGGCAAGATTGGAATAACCCCTTAAAAATCCGTATTCCCCCGTATTATACGGTTTAACTTTGTCACATTAAAATATATTTTGATTTCCTACATATATATTGTATATTTAACAAATTTTTAATAATTTCTTGCTTAATTAATTTAAGGTGAAGTACTAACTAAAATCTTAACAACATGAAAAATATCCTTTACTATGGGATTATTCTTGCTTTTCTCATTGGATGTGAAAAAAGTGAAATAGTGCAGGAAAAACTTCCTGCTGAAAAAAGTGCATTGAAAAATGCATTGGTTAAAGAGATTAATGTACCTGAAGATTTCCCGACTATTCAAGAAGCAGTTAATCATGCTACGAATGGAACATCTATTTATGTTTCTGGAACTTATGCTGAATATGTCAGAATTGAAAACCTGGCTAATTTTAAACTCATTGGAAAGGGAGCGAACATAAAACAACCCAATATTGATTATTATGGAACATTTTTCCGTTTTAATAACTGTAAAAATTTCGAATTTAGTGGGTTTAACGTTGATGGAGATGATAGTCAGATGACATCTTTTGATGATACAAAGAGTGGATATTATAGATGCATTTTAACAGTTAATTCTTCGGGGAAAATAACGAATAACAATTTTAAAAACATGTTTATGCATCATAAGCCCGGTGGTGGCGGCGATGTGATAAACATTTCAAATGATGATTCTGAAAGGAATATTTTTATTCTCAATAATAAAATAACAAATTTCTTCTTACTGGGGATTGGTTCATGGGGTAATTCTTTCCTAAAGATAGATGGGAATGAAATAACATGTAGTACAGGGTCAAAATACAATCAAAGTAGCTGTATTAATCCTATGGGTGGAAGTGCTATAATAACAAACAATTCCATCTATGGATGTCCTAATCCTGAAGATGTGCATGTACCGTGGGGTGATTTGGTGTGGGGTATGAATGGGATTGATTTAAACGATACAAGGAATGTTCTTGTGTCGAAGAATAGTATTAGTAATTGTAACCCTGCTATTTTTTTTGGTAATTGGCCACAAGACTATGACCTTGAATCTGTAAAAGTTATTAATAATCAGTTCATTAACAATACCACGAATTTCATGTATTATCAGTGTACTGAAGATGATATTATTTGGGGTAAAAATATTTTTAATTAATTGTAAAATATGAATTGGCCTTCAGATGGCAAACTCTATTGTTTATCCTGTGGAGAATCTGAATACAGGCAATTCCTTTCTGCCGCTGCTGATGAAGATGTTTACCAGGGTATTGGAAATCCTTTCGCCTGTTAATTTTCAGAATCACTTTCTTCCCGCCCGGTTCTTCCGGGCTTTTTTATATCCGTCATTTTAAGTTATTTTATGCGTGGTTTTAGCTTATATCTGTTGTATCTTTATATATTCAAATAAATAATATATTTTTTCTTACACAATAAACAAAACTTATAAAACAAACCATTATGAACACACTTTTTGTTGTTTATCTCATCGTTGAAGCAATATTTGGGTTAGGATTTCTCATTGTTCCTGATCTTATGATGGGTCCCCTGGGTGTGACCCTTGATGAAACATCAACAACCTTTGCCAGGTTATTTGGTTCTTTGATAATCAGTATACCTGTGCTGTTGTTCTTAGCGCGCAAAACAGCCAGCCAAGAGTTCAAAAGAGCTGTAGTATATTGTATTTTTATATATCTGCTTTTGAGCACAACTATCCTTCTGATAAATCAAATAAAGGGGTTGATGAATCCAATGGGATGGGGAATTGTTATTCTGCATATGGGATTTATGTTATGGTTCGGTTATTACATCATAAACCAGGGTAAGAGCAAACCTGTTTGATAACACATGACATAGAAAACGCCCCCGTTCGCGCGCGACTTATTTTCAGTTGCGTGTGCTCAGACAATTATTCACTATTCATTATTCACTCTTCACTATACACTTTTCACTCCCTACACCCTCCCCACCTTCACCATCCTCTTCCTGTTCACCATAACCTTTGCATGGCAAACATAACGTACCGCATAAATTCCTTTGTATATCCTTTGCTTAATCTGAATACAGGCAATTCCTCTCAGCTGCAGCTGATGAAGCTGTTTATAATGGCATTGGCAACCCTTTCGCCTGTTAAACATCCAATTATAACTACTTAGCCAGGCATTGCCTGGCTTTTTTTTGATTTCAGCATTATTTTTTTTCATTCTTTAGTAACTTTACAAAATGGAAATATACTACAATCATACCTATAACATCTATTTTACATTCAATAGTATGATTTTGTCTTACATATTCGCAAGGTTATGGCCAATTATAAACTACAATTAATGTTGCCCATTTGATGATTACTACAGCCAATATTGAAAACAATTTCGGTCTTTATTTTTGGAGATGTAAATATTTGATGGTGAATAAGCTTGTTTTTCGGGACCGCTCAAAAGAAATTTATATATTTGATTGGCAGATACAATTTGTTACTGAGGAGCTCATCTCCCGGTCTTCGGCTTGAATTCAATTTTTAATTAAAAATTTAATTAATGAAAAGTTGTAAAAAATACATTATTATTCAAGTTGCAGTAATTTTATTTTTCACCTCATGCAGTACATTGGAAAAGACTTCCATCCACGGTTTTAATAGCGGGTATTACAAACTTCAATCTAACCCAAAAAGTGTCCAAAACGTTTATTTAGATGTTACAGATGAAAAGATTGACGTATATCATGAGACGGAAAAACAGCCTGATAAGAATACATTTCTGACTATTGCCTTGAAGCCTTCAGACAGTCTTGTGATTTCCCCTATGGTATTTAGTAAAAAAAGTCTTGACATTGATATTACTGCGATTCTTTTAAAATATCGTCCGGCTGTTTACGGATTACCGGGACAATTGAATACAGACTTCAATGTTGCATTATATGCCGGATGGAGGCATGATATCTACAATATAAAAAGCAAAATGGATCCTTTGGGCCAGAGTTATCATATGATCTCGAACTGGGGTTATGATTTTGGTTTTTTTACAGGCCCCGGGAGTACCCCAATCAGTCCGTTTACTACGCAAAATCAAAGGACCGATGAATATAGTGGACTGATTATTCAAGCGGGATTGGCAGGTTTTATAGAATTAAATGTAGCCAGTTTTGGGATTAGTATAGGAATTGATTACCTCATGAATCCTGACAGGAACGTGTGGATCTACACTAATAAGCCCTGGATTGGTTTTATCGTAGGTATTGCTATAAACTAATCAGGTTCTTCTAAAATTGAAACCTCCTGAAAAATAATTTTTAAACATGTGAATTTTGTAATATAAATTCAGGAAAGTGTAACTTTTTTCATTTTTAATTGCTTTTATTTGTAGAATTAATAGAATTTAGCATTTATGATTAATTTATAAGAAAGAAATGATTTTATGGAAGGCTGGAATGAGAAAAAAGTAAAACTAAAACAGAAATTTTCCATTTTATTGGACAATGATCTGTATTTTGTTGAAGGCCATAAAGAAGAAATGCTCACAAAAATTGAATTGAAACTTGGACTCACAAAAGAAGAACTGCAAAATATCCTTAAAGGATTATAATTTTATATATTAATCCTCACACCCTCCCCACCATAACCATCATTTTCCTGTTCACCATAACCTTTGCCAGGCAAACATAACGTACCACATAAATTCCTTTGTATATCCTTTGCTGAATCAGAATACAGGCAATTTCTCTCAGCTGCTGATGATAAAGTACTTTTCCAGGGTATCGGTAATACATTCGCTTGCTGACCAATTAATTATCAATAATCCAGCTTGGCATTCCCAGGCTTTTTTTGTTTTTGTCACCCAATGGCAATTTATTTGTATTGCGAATTTTTATATATTTGAAATAAATATTGACTATTAGTTCTCATACCTATCAGCCAAAAAAAAAGACAAACGATGCGTCTATCAAACATATGCAAATTCGGAAATTTGTAAAGCATTTTGGGTTGTAATAATTGACATAAATTTTATTAATTCTATATCTCTTATTTATTGTAATAGATAAAAATACTCTAATTGCAAATTGAACAACAAATAAAAAATACCATTATTTTTCAAAATCAATCTTATGAAAAAAGTAATTCCATTTATTTGCGTCCTAATCGGGATAGGTATTATTCTGGAAGTATTAGTGGATTATTTTGTTACTAAAAAATTAAAACCTGCAGATTTCAGGTTGACTGTGCCCAATATGAAAGATAGTCGTTTGTTGAATATGGATTTTTGTTATTCCGAAGACAGAAGTATTGAGAGGGATGGTTTACTTGATATTGATGATGAAAAAACTAATACTATTGTAGGCTTTTATATAAAAGACACGAAAATTCCATCGATAGGGGGACAGAGTAGGATATCCGGGGGGATTGCCATTTTTAATAATGATACCGTTTCAATTCCCGAAAGTGATTTTAGGCAGTGGAATGATTATATTTCCGCCGAGAAATCTGAATCAATTATCCTTAACTCAAAAAAGATTTATTTACCAGTAAATAAGCTTTTGATTCACAGGGAATTACCTGTAAAAGTTTTGCTGTACGTCGAATATCCTGTTGAATTTCAGGGTAATAAGTATAAGTTAAACTCAAGTAGTATTGAAAAAACATTTAAGGTTTTTCTGATTACCGTTGATGAAAAAGACCTGAGACTTGGCAGTGACAAAGTTCATTACATCCGCATAATGATGGTTGTCTCACTGTTGGGCATAGCATTTTTAGTTTACGGAATTTACCTGTCAAAAAAGACCAAAAGTAAAATTTCATTATAGTTTCCCTGTTCGTCGCTTATTTTCAGTCACGAGTGCTCACAGTCCCTATTCATTCTTAACTTTTTTTTATTGCCTAAACCCTCCTCACCATCCTCTTCCTGTTAACCATCACTTTAGCCAGGCAAACATACCTTACCGCATCAACCGAGCGAAGCGAGCTCAGCGAAGCTAATCCCAATGGATCCATATTCATAGCGAGTAATGCAACGGGCTGCAATTCTCCTGAAGAAGTTAAAGCGGCTTGTACCGTATCGGCAGATAACTTAATCTTTTCTGAAGGATTTTCAATTTATCCCAATCCTTCATCCTCCTTTATAACCATCGTGACACCTTGTGACCCTGCCACAAGTCACTTATCCGTAATAAACCTGAATGGTCAGGAACTCATTTATCGCCATATCACAGAAGCTTTAACAGTAATCGACATCAGCAACTTACCGAGCGGGGTTTATTTTGTACGTCTTATAGGTGATAAATCAGTGGCAGTAAGTAAAATAGTTAAGAATTAATTATTTGCGATGAGACTAAAAGTAAAGGCTGCCCGGATAGAGCAGCCTTTTATTAATTAGCAATTACCTTATCATACACACCAACCAGCTTTTGCATATCCCGGCTCACAAGGTCATCCACAACACGGGCATATTTCTTGGTCATACTTATACTTGAATGTCCTAGCATTTTCGACACAACCTCAATAGATACCTGGTTGGCCAATGTAACAGTTGTTGCAAAAGTATGCCTCGCAGTGTGTGTGCTGAGGTTCTTATTAATTCCTGTAATGCTGGCAATTTCTTTTAGGTAAGCATTCATTTTCTGATTAGTTAATACAGGCATAACGCACCCATTCGCTATGCATCGGGGATGCTCCCTGTATTTATCAATTATTTTTAATGCGGGTTCCAATAGTGGAACAGTACACCAGTTCTTGGTCTTTTGTCTTTTTTTCTTAATCCACAACTTCCCGTATTTATCTTCGATATCCGAATATTTAAGGCTAAAAACATCTACAAATGCCAATCCTGTAAAACAACAGAAGACATATACGTCCTTAACTTGTTGCAACCTTTCCACTTCGAAATGTTTATTCATTAGCTTTTTGAGTTCTTCATCCGTCAAATAAGCCATATCAACATCATCAAGGTGGAACTTAATATTCCTGAAAGGATCTTCCTTCATCCATCCATTTGCAAGTGCAATACGCACTATTTTCTTGAAGTTTTTGATATATTTAACTGCTGTATTATTACAGCAATTTCGGGATGTTTTCAGGTAATATTCAAAATCTCTGATAAACACAGGATTTACATCCGAAAGCCTGCAATCTGCCTTTTTGTATTTTGTTTTTATGAAAGTTTGCACAAGTTTATAACATGTTTTATACCGCTCTACAGTTCCTGGAGCGAAGTCTTTATTTACAAGCCCTTCGACTCTTTCGTTGTGCTCCTGGAAAATTTGAAGAATAGTTTTTTGTGAATCATCAATACCTAAATAAACATTTTTGAGTTCAATAGCTGTAACAGGTCTGCCTTGCTCTTCCATTTCCCTTTTTTTAAGCAGGAGATTCGATTTTATAAGATCAAGATAAGTGTTTATTTCCCTTGCTTCCTTTGAGCCAGTCTGTACTTTACATGATTTGGCATTCCATAGATCAGGGTCTACATGTCGTCCTGTTGCAAATTCTGCACGTAGTTTATTTAGTGTTATACGTGCTAAAATTGGAACCTTTCCATCTTTCATTACTTTGGTCCTGTAAATAAAGTACAGAACATTGAACGTTGCTCGTCTCATTTTGTCTCATTTTTCGTTAACAAATATATTATTTTCGAGTAACAAATGGCGACGCAATGTACAGCAAATCAGCTAAGTACAGTTATAAAAGGTGGAGATTTCTCTTGCTTAAAATGTCCACCTTTTAAGCAACCTAAAAAGCTGCTTTTTGATGCACTTTTCTGCCTTTTCCGCAAACAAAAAACCACTGAAATACATTGATTTTCAGTGGTTTGCTCTTTTGGCCTAATATTTTCAGCGGAGAAGGGGGGATTCGAACCCCCGGATCCTTGCAGATCAACGGTTTTCAAGACCGCCGCGATCGACCACTCTGCCACCTCTCCTTTTGGGACTGCAAAAATATAAAAAAAAGCAATAGCACAAAGCAGATTGGGATAGATTTTAAAAATAAACAAGAAGTAACAAGGAATCTTTGCCCTTTATTTAAATATCAGTTTTTGTTTTGCTTTCATAAAAGTACTTTTGCATATTGTTACGCAACAATATGAAATTCTCAGTAAAACGAAATCTTACAGCGCTTTACCTTATTAAGATTGCCAAATGGATGAATCTTGTCATGCCCGTGATTGTATTATTCTACAAATCAAACGGGCTTTCGATGAAAGATATCTTCCTTTTACAGAGTATTTACTCTTTAACATTAATGACACTTGAAATCCCAACTGGTTATTTTGCTGACAGGGCAGGGCGTAAAACAAGCATTCTTGTTGGGGCTTCCCTTGGTTTTACGGGGTACCTGGTATATAGCTTTTCGTTTGGTTTTTGGCAATTTGTTGTAGCTGCTGTTCTTTTGGGCGTTAGCCAAAGCCTTGTTTCTGGGGCTGATTCGGCTATGCTTTACGACACATTAGCTGCAGGAAAGCAAAAAGATAAATATACTCAATTAGAAGGCAGAATTACATCGATTGGTAATTTCGGTGAAGCTTTTGCAGGAGTTGTTGGCGGTTTTCTGGCAGTTATCTCTTTGCGAACACCATTTTATGTGCAGACGTGTGTCGCTTTGATTGCCGTTCCGGCTGCATTGATGTTAATTGAGCCTCCTGATAAAGCGATTAAATTTAAACCAGGATTATCCGAAGTAAAATCTATTATTTATAGTGCGTTGCATGGAGACGTAAAACTTAAATGGAATACATTTTTCTCTGCAATTACTGGTGCTGCAACACTTACCATGGCTTGGCTTGCACAACCCTACTTCGCCCAAATTAAACTACCATTATCGATGTATGGTGTATTATGGGGTGGTTTAAATCTGAGTGTTGGATTAGCTGCTTTATATGCATGGCGATATGAGAAAAAATTTGGAGCGGTAAATACAGTTATTCTTTTTACTTTATCAATATTCCTATCATTCCTTATTCTGCCTTTTTTGCCTGGATATACAGGGCTGGCAGCCTTATTGGTATTTTATCTCGCCCGTGGTATTGCCACGCCCACTTTGCGCAATTATATCAATATAATCACAACTTCCGAAGTGAGGGCAACAGTTTTGTCGGTCAGGAATTTCCTTATCAGGCTTATTTTTGCAATAACCGGTCCGCTTTGGGGCTGGATCACAGATATGTACAGTCTGAACTTAGCTATAATTTTTGCAGGTCTTCTGTATGGATTCTTCGCTCTGTTAAGTATGTATTTCTTTCTGAAACATAGGACATACGAACCTTATATAACAGAGGATCAATAAGTATGGATATTATTTTACAATAGATTTGAATATCAGTTGTAAATTTCTACCTTTGCACCCCTTTTCCACCAATGGAGAGATGCCAGAGTGGTCGATCGGGGCGGTCTCGAAAACCGTTGTACCCTCGCGGGTACCCAGGGTTCGAATCCCTGTCTCTCCGCTTATAGTCAAGCAATTAAATGAAAACCACTGTAAACAACTACTGTTTCGGTGGTTTTTTGCTTTTTTGGAATGGCATATAAAATGCAATAAAATGAGAATATGTATGGATACAGTGGCTAGATGTTAGTCAGGATGGACTAATGACAAAAGCTGAGCAAAATTGTCCACCGATTAAACCTTGTAATTCATTCATTTACTTTGCATTGCGTTTTACAGTCTTGCTCGATAAGTCTAAATTTGCTAACCTAAAATGAAGTAGATTATGACACGAGCAACATTCAACTTGGCGTTTTACGTAAAAAGGACAAAAGCACTTAAAGACGGGAAAATCCCCGTTTATGCACGAATTACTGTTAACAGGCAAAGGTGCTGAATTTGGGCTTCAACGTAATGTATAATCCTGACAGCTGGGACAGTACGAAAGGAAAAGCCATCCCAAATTACAAGCAAAACAAAGAACTAAACACTTACCTGGAGACTGTAAAGGGCTAATATGTTCATTAAAAAGCGAGAACTGGAAGAACAAGGAATAAGTATTACTGCTGATGTGCTAAAAAAGCATACCAGGGACTCGATGAATCGAACCTGAAACTGTCTTGAAATTTTCAAAGAGCATAATGAAAAGTGCAAGCTTCTTGAGAACAAGGATTTTGCGCCTGGAACCGTGGAAAGATATGAAACCTGCTACAAGCATGTTTCAAATTTCATAAAGGAAAAGTACAAGAAGACCGATGTATGATTTAATGAGGTAACACCAATGTTCATAAATGATTTTGAGTATCTACCTTAAAACAACCCGCAAATGCTGCTAATAACACCGCCATAAAGTACATTAAAAATTTCAAGAAGATCATCCGGATCGCACTTGGCTAATGGGTGGCTTAAAAAAGATCCATTCGTGAATATCAAATTTCACCTGGATGATGTTGATCTGGCATATCTGGATGCAAGAAGAACTGAGATAAATTGATGAAAAAGCAGTTTAGCATTGAGCGGATGGAACTGGTGAAGGATGTTTATTTATTCTGCTGCTTTACAGGATTGGCCTTTGTTGATGTGGCAAGCCTTAAGCAATGCAGACATTGTGGATAATGAGGGTTCGAAATGGATTAAAAAAAGAAGGCAGAAAACCAAGAACTGGTGTACATGTGCCTTTGCTGGAACCTGCAATTCGAATTACTGGAAAAGTACAGAAAGAATCCAAGATGCATCAGCAAAGGGAGTATTATTGCCAGTGTTATCGAACCAGAAGATGAATGCTTACCTGAAAGAGATCGCTGATATTTGTGGGCATAAATAAGCACCTGAGCACACATACAGCCAGGCACACTTTTGCAACGACTGTGACACTTGCAAACCAGGTATCTATGGAAGTAGTATCGAAGATGCTGGGACATTCAAGCATAAATATGACAAAGAAATATGCCCGTGTTGTGGATGATCTTATTAAAAAGGATATGCAGAAAATTGTTGGGATGTATGACAAGGTGCTGGCAAACTAATTAAAAGAAGGCTGCTCTAACCAGGCAGCCTTTACTTTTTTAACCTATTTTAAACTTATAGAATTTCTTTACAATATATAATCCTACAACCCACCAGGCTATTACACCTGACCAAATAAAAAGCTTTTGCCACCAGTGGAGAGGTTTTGAGATTGGACGGTCAACATAATAAGGAACTTTGATTGTTTGTATCGTGCTTGATGTGGAATTGTGAATTGCTCCAGGAAGAATTACCGGAATCGTAGAAGGTCTTTGATCAAGAGTGTGTTTGAGAATTCCATTTTCAACCCAGGCTTTGCTGCGGGAATAAGTAGTTTCAAGAATGCTGACAGGACTGTTCATCAAGCCTTTGGTGATGATGACAGGAATGCTGTCATGAACTGTTTGTCCAGGGACCGGAACATAAATGGTGGTATCTTTTATAATGACCTGTGACTGGACGAAAGTGCTGTCAAGGTCTTTTGGACAACCCCATTTGGTAGCTGCAATTTCGTAATTGAGTTTTGCTTTCCGGCATTTTCGGTCTATCCTGTTCTGAGTGATACAGGAAGTGAAGAAGAGTAATGACAACAGTAGAAAGAGAAGAGTTTTCATTTTATGTATATGTTTTGTGATTTGACACCAATTAACCTGCACCAGAAAGGCACATCGAACGAAGGACAGGCTTTAGGAGCAAACTGATAATGTCCGGCGACTTTCACTTCCGGATGTTTGAGAATGAACTGGAGGACGAAATTGCGCATGGCAAGAACCTGGGCTTTGGTGCGGGTGTCTTTGGCTTTTTTGCCATCAGTATGCTAAGCCTCCGGCATAGACAATATGAACACTCACAGAGTTGATCCCTGCAACACCGTTGGTGATTTCCCAGGGATCAACAATATTGTCGTCATTGTTAGGGACCAGTTGTTCGATGGAACCATTCAGATGGATGAGGTGGGTGTAACCTACCTGCTATCCAGCCCTCGGCCTGCAGGAGGAGGATCGAGATGCCAGTGACGGATCTGATCTGAAGTAACATCGCTGAACTCGCGGGTAGCGGTGCAGTGGATGACGAGGTATTTGATTTTTTGGGACATAATGATTGGGGTTTTGTGATAAAGGTTGCTTCGTCGTTCCTCCTCGCAATGACGTATCGCAATGACAATGCTAAGCGAGATCGTGTTTCTGGCGATTTTCACAATCAAGTTTGAAGCATGCTAAAGGGATGAGCTTTTCGAGAGCTGTTACACGGTCGTGAAGCTCCTTATTTTTAGCCAGGACATCATCGTATTGTTTTTCGATGAAAGTGATGGCTTTTTCGGTGTAGTCGATCTTACCGACTTTGCGGATGTAGCGGAGGGAAATCAGCGTGGAGATACCTCCGCCGGTGATGAAACTGATGATGATTGAGAGATATTCGAGCATGGCTTTAGTAAGTGAAAAGTGAAGAGTGAAGAGAGAAAAGTGTTACCAATTTATTGAAGTGATTATACCATTTGTGACTGTAACGGTTTTGGAGTCGGATGAGACAAAAGTGCCGGATGCAGGTGAAGTTTCACAAACAGCAAATTCCCTGAACTCAACTTTTAAAAGCCTGGCATTGTGATTGGCAACATAAAATAGTTTTGTGATCCCAGGAACCAGCTATTTGTATAGGTTGTTGAGCTGCAAATATTTCGTGTGTGTAAACATGCTTGCAATCAGAGAGCGCAAGTGTATGAATAGCACCCTGGGAAGAAAAAGCTGCAAACTCAAACTCATTTTCAGTCCTTGTGATTGAGCAATCAAGGCAATAAAGATTTAATACCTTTTCAAATGATTGGCCGTAATCTTTGCTTACATAAGCACCATCGAAAGAAGTAAAAGCGATAAAATGGCCATCAAAGCTCATGGAAATTGAAAGGATTCGATTGGAAGGATCAGACAAAATATTTGAAGTAATATCCTGCCAGGATGCGCCAGAATCAGAAGATAAAAATACCTGGCTTCCGGAACCCAAAAGTAAGTTTGAAACCATCAGGAATTGGCCATTTTCACTAACTGCACCACAATTCCAAACTCCATCCACATCACCCGCAGGCCGGATTTCGGACCAGGAATCACCTTTATCATAAGAAAGAAAAAGACGGCCATATAATGCACCGGCAATAGTAACAAGTGTGTAATACTGATTGCTGCCAGTGATGAAATTAAAGACTGAATTGTTGGGAGTGAAAGGTGTAATTTCGGTCCAATTAATACCATCAGTACACCGATAAATATGACCGGAAGCTGATGTAGCATAAAAATACATGATTTGTATTGTCAATAAATACATTCAACCAAATCTGATCATAATCACCGGCAGGTTTATGTTCTACCCAGGATTCGCCACCATCCTCGGAATAATATAATCTGCCGCCATCCAGTACCACCCACACCAGCAAGAATAGTCTGACCATCCTGGCTACAAAAAACAGATTGCCATAATGCTGATCTTGTTTCAGTAAGATCATATTCTGTTATTCTCATCAGACGATCATCGATATACTGAGAAACAACCGGATCAGATTCATCACCTGCAAAATCATGCGTATGATCGATGGCAGCGTAAAGACGATCAAAAGCAAGTTTAAGAAGGTCTTTAAAGTTAGACCAGGTAAATTTATTCAGCAAGCCCGTGGCGAAACTGATGAAATTGAAAGAGTCGGGATCTGATGGAATACCTGATGAAGATGATGAAAGTGTGCTTGTAACATCAGAATTGGATGATGAGCCCGGTGCAGTTGCATAACTGCTTAAAAAACCTGCTTTAAGTTTATTTACGGGAGTAACAGGAGTAGGAAATATTTCAGCATTC
The DNA here is from genome assembly GCA_963802185.1 of uncultured Bacteroidales bacterium. GTDB lineage: Bacteria > Bacteroidota > Bacteroidia > Bacteroidales > UBA4417 > UBA4417. Next base: position 130,015 of record CAWDHU010000022.1, on the reverse strand, counting down.
AGATAATCAAGCAGCAGAGTGCGGCTTACTTCCATGATGGCAAGCACTTCCTGGATGGCAGCAGTACGCTGTTGGTCGGAAGTGGGGAAAGTATCCGTTTCGGTTAAAAGCTGATTATAAAACATGTATTTGACTGAAAAAGCCAGATAGGGTTTTATATAATCATCAACCAAGGTTGTGTAATCATTGGGCGTTTCTGTAATTTTATTAATGACGACTTTGGTGACAAGGGGGACAATGTACTTTGTTTCGGCACTGGAAATAAACATGGGCAAAATCAGAGCCGGGTCAAGGGAGTTGACAAAGGCGATGGCGCTTACTTCTTCGGGGGTGATTAAGGACATCTTGAAAGGTTAATAGGGTAAAGGTTGGTTAGGTTGAGGTTCAAAATGACAGTGGTCTTCGGTGGTCATCTCGAATTGTTGGTGGTTATGAGGAAAATTGGTCGGGTGCTGCTGAGTTGAAGGTGTTCTTTAACTGGATGACAAGGACTTGCTGGACGGGATCTGTTTTATCATAAGGGAGACCGGCGTCGCGACGGGCTTCCCAAACAAATTTCAGCGGGTTGATCCGCTGGATAGGTGGCTCGTTGATGAAAGAGAGCTGGCCTGTAGGCAAAGAGAAGTACTTCAGAATCTGATCAAAATGACGCAGGAAAAAGGTCTGCATGGGATTGATGATCGAATTAAGCGCAATCTCATATTCATTGACAATGCGATTAGAATCATATCCGGTCGATTCTCCAGAATAAGGAGTCAGCGACCGGAACCAATTGTGCACTGTAATAATTGAAAGTTCTGCCTGACGATGAAGGTCCATCCAGTTGCCTTCTTCGTTCTTTTTGAACTCAATGAATTTTGCCTGTTGAGAAGTCTGGCCGGGAGATAAATCAGCCAGGTACTGGATGATTATATCCCCTGCTTTTTCACCATTTACGCCACGGAATTTGTTGAATTCACTATCCAGGCTTTCTGCATCCGAAGTATCATTGATGCCGGGGACAATCAGCAAACCAGGAGATGTAAAGCCATTTTCGAGCCTGTTCTGGTTCCAAAGGTTTGTAAGTCCTGAAATGATAATGGAACGCATCCCAGGGAAATAAGAGCAAAGGCCATAATAAAAGAACTCGGGTTCGTAGTCTTTGATGTGATAGATTGAATGGAGCAGACCATCGGGACCTTTGCGGAAACCAGGGAATAAAGGAAGTGCGGTAAGATTCTCGTCATTCTTGCCTTTGAATTCTGCCCAGGAAGGATGAATCAGAACATCATTTTCGCGGGAGGATAAGCGGCATTTGCTGGAATCGACATGATATAAGTAGGTGAACGATTTTTTTGCATTGGTGATGATTTCGAGGTATGCATTACCGATAGTAAGATAATCATGAACGAGGTACCTGAAAACTGAGTCGAGGGTTTCGAAAGTGCTGTTTGGGCTATCAATCAGTTTCTGTATGACCGGATTGACAGTTGACAATCCACGGCCAAGGAAATAGGAAGATTTGGAGTTCAGGATTGCACGGTGTACGGGTATTTCCCTGGCAAGCTGGTTGAGTTGGGTAGGTAAAAGGTTATCTTCTCCAAAAGGGATAAAAACCTCGTAGTTGCTTCGGAGATCGATGAAGTCGGAGCGTTTGAGGTTGAGTAATGGGAGGTAGTTGTATGTGGAGAAAGCCTTCATTTAGTGAAAAGTGAAGAGTGAAAAGTGAAGAATGAACCTCACCCTATGTCCCTCTCCACCTCATCCGCCCTTTGGGCACCTTCTCCTGGAGGAGAAGGAAATCGGAATATAGTTTTTAGGAGAGGGACTTTTGGGCACGGGCAGGAAACAAGCAATCCTAGTCGACGAAGCCAGCGAGAACGAGGAGTTCTTTGTGGAGGTAGGCGGTTTGGGCTTTGTACTGGACACGGTAACGGCGCATCTGTGCTTCCTGGTTGTACCAGGTTTCGATCATTTCGGAATCAGAAGTGCCATCAGTAGCGAAAAGAAGGTTTTTAGATGTAGTGAGCAAGGCACGGTGCGGATTAATACCAGCCTGGGCAACACTGATCCATTTGTCCCAATCAGGACGGACGATGATCGGGAAACCTTCGTAAGTGGGAACTTTCAGCCCATTCTTCATTACAGCATCCCCAAAGATCGTCTGACGATCCTTAATGGTATGGACCAGGTTACGCCACATGGTGGAGGTCACCATGAAAATAAGGTCGAACTCATGCATTTCAGGGGTAATGATATCGAGCATGGATTCCAAAGTCTGATCAGCTTCATTCTCAGCAAGACCTCCTGAAGCTATAGCATCATAATCATCATCAAGGATGAAGGCACCTTCACCATTAACGCTATAGGAATAATTGAAACGCTGACCTTTCATCCTGCTTTCAATCTTAAGGATGCCAGGTTCCGGACTAGTAACGATAACGCCATTTAGAGGCATGCGGGCTTCGACATCATATTTATGCTGCGAAATCCAGTTATAGATGGTTTGAGCTGCAGAACTGTTAAATGAAGTGTAATAATTTACTCCATTGATAGTGATATTTATACCGGAATCACCTGTTTCATTTTCATAAACAAGCACTGCAATTTGTTTTGCTTTTTCAACCTTGGAAGCGATTGGGACGTGTTGTGACATTGGTATGGATTCATCGATCAGGCCATTGATAAAATGTGTCATAAAACCAGTGTAACCGGTATAGTTGTCATCAGGTTCTCCAGCAGGAATACCATTATCCAGATACTCTGCCAAGGGATTAGCGAAGAACATCTGGCGGATCAGGTCATCCTGGCCGGCCTGGGCTATAAGAGGAAGCATGATCTTATTCCAGACGTCAGGGGATTTCATCTGCTCCACATCGTCCTCTTTGTAGCCAGAGGCAAGAAGCTGTTCAACGATGGATCCCCAGAAAGCCCTGGCGTTCTGCTCAAACTCCAGCGCCATAGGCCTGACTGTGATTTCGGAGGTGGATAATTCGAATTCTCCAAAAGGATTAAATCCCGGGGAATTTTTTGGTTTAGTCATCATGGACGGGCGTGAAACCCTGTTAAGGATTTCGGTTCCTTTGATGTCGGTGCGGACAGTGATAAGCCCGCGGATGTCTTCGGCCATAAACATTGGCTGGATGAAGTATTGATCGATGGCCTGGCGGACGAAGGCGGGGGATTGGTACTGGGAAAAGATGTTGGTCATAGGGATTTAGGCTGTTAGGTTGTTAGACTGTTAGGTTAAAAAGCTGTTAGGTATCAAGAGGTTGCTTCTCCGCCTAAGGCGGATCGCAATGACGTGCTTTTAAGATTGTTTTAACTTGCGTTTGAGGTCTTTGGGGAGGGCGGCAAGGATCTGTTTGCCGGTTTCGTCTTTCTCCTGGTTGATTGGAGAGGCTGAGGGCGGGATCGGTGACATTAAGAGGGATAGAAGGACGAGCACCAAGTTGCTCGTTGAGTTCGCTGATCCTGGTATTGGCTGCTTCAAGATCCTGAATAGCCTGGGCTGAGGTCTGCAATAAAGCTTCATGTTCAGCTTTCAGATCGTCAAAAGATTCAGCCAATGCTGATTTTTTGATGCCTGGCTTTCAAGAAAGGCTGTAATGGATTCAGCTTTCTGAAGCTGGGTAAATTCAGAAACATCCGCGAAAGATTCAGGATAGGAAGTACAAAGAGCCTCAAAAAGAGTGTTCAAGGTATTGTCCTGTTCAGCCGGAGGCGGGAGCAAAGGATCAATTACGGGATCGACAGAAAATGCAGCCAGGAAAGCGGCAAAATTTTCTTTAATCTTTTCGGACAAGATTCATTTTGGAGTTGGTTAAATAGTTTGAAAGAAATTCATTGACGGAATCAGGTTTGGTAAACATCAATTCCAGGATTTCAGGATTCTCATCCAGAAACTGAGTAGCAATTCCAGGAAAGGTATTGGCTGAAAACAATCCATCCGTAGCAGCCGGTTCATCGACGATATCGGTTGCCCGAAGTTCTTTGAGGCGGAAGTATTCCTTTTCAACTTTTTTTCCATCCAACTTCTCTTTAAGGAATACTGATTCCCCGATCTCAAAGACAATAGAAGCACCGAACATATCCGGATTTTTCTCTGCCATATCGAGGATGTACGAAAAAAGATCACCGTTTGGGGTGTTCTTAGAAGTTTCATCCAGGTGGAGGTCAGCCTTTACTTTATCACCGGAATAGGAATAATTTTTAAAGCGACCCAGGTAAGTTCCCAGGGCAGTAGCGCACATATTCGGATGCCCGAACCTGGCTTTGATTCCGGCTGTTTTGGAGGTTGCATTGTCAACCAATTGAAGCAGGAAAGTACGATCGATAAATCCACCATGACCTTTGGCCGGTCCAATCCTGGGCAATGGTCACTCCCTGGATAATTCCATGCTCCCTGTCGATGTTAGCGACGGGAGCAGAAAAGATTGGAGGTGTTGAGAAATACCTGTGCATTATTTTACGGTTTTCTGCAAGTTCAGATCCACCAGCTTTACTGCCGGTTTTGATGTTTTGAAGTAGTAGGGATTTCTTTACTGTTTTGAAGGTTTCTGATTTTCTTGCCATTTAAAAAGATTTGGATTAAAACGAGAACTACTTTACGTTTTTTGCAAGATCGGCACCTGCTCTGGTGTTCTTTCATAAGTCGATTTGTAGTCTGGACTTTCCTTTTCGCTTTTCGGTGGTTTTACGTTTGTTTTAGCCATTTTAGAATGGATTTTAAGTGTTGAACAAAATTAAATATACTTAAAGTATATACTTTAGTAAAATAATGCAAAATATTTGTTTAACAGTATAATATAGTAATTATATTATGTAATTTTGTAGAAAGAATAACAGGTCTGAAAAATGGATGTTACCAAGAGAAACCATTATTGAAGAAATTGCTGAATTGTCCGGTGAAAATGCCAGGCAATTATTTGACAAAGGACTTCTTAATATGCAACATGCCAGGAAATGGATTGTGATAAAGAAGTACTTTCGATTGGCTAAAACCGGTCGGTCTTTAACAGATATCAAATATGAGCTGAGTGCTGAATATGGGATCAGTGTGAGTTTGATTGAGAAGATGGTTTATCGGAGAAATAGATCACCTCAGTCGACTTGTGATGAGCAGTGAATATTGCTAGAGATGAATATAGTAATCTGTTCCTAAAATAGGAAGAATATAGGAAGAATATGGAAACGAAAATCGAATAAACCACAGTTATTCAAACCCGGAGAAGGTGGGCGGCCAAAAGGTGTCAAGAATAAGATAACCCGGGAAATTCAGGCAAAGGTTGAATGGGTGCTTGAATTGCTGGATGAAACGGTTGAGGAGGACCTCAAAAAGATGAAACCGCCTGAAAGGATAAGATTGTGGGCAGATTTGCAGGAATATATCCGGCCGAAACTTCAACGGGTTAACCTGGATGTGGGAACTGAGGATAAAGAAATCACGAAGATCACTTTTGAGTGTAGTCGGAGAGTCGACCGGTGAAAGTCACTGAGATAGAAGTCAGAATAAATGTGAAAAGAATGATCAGGGTATCTGTAGTGTTTCAAGAAGAATCAGGCAGCGACAACCAAGATTGTGGTTAACCAGGGATCGAGCAGGTCGGGAAAGACTTACTCGATCCTTCAGCTTTTGATTCTTGTGAAGGCGTTTGAGGAAAAGGATGCAGTGTTTACCATCGTCCGGAAAACCATGCCGTCGTCTGAAAGCGTCGGCGATGAGGGATTTCTTTGAGATTCTGAAGAATGCAGAATCTGTATGACGAGAAATTCCACAATAAGACTGAAAATACCTATATGCTTAACGGGAACCTGTTTGAGTTCGTCAGCCTGGACCAGCCTCAGAAAAAGAGGGGCGCGAAGCGCACGTATCTTTTTATCAATGAGGCAAACGAATTGAGCCTGGAGGACTGGATACAGTTGTCCATCCGGACGGAGAAGCAAATCTTTATTGACTACAATCCTTCGATGGAAGAGCACTGGATTTATGACCTGGTGATTCCGAGGAAGGATTGCACGTTTATTCAATCTACCTACCTGGATAATAAAGAGTTTCTTCCGGCAGAGGTGGTGAAGGAGATTGAGCAACTGAAATATGTTGATGAAAATTACTGGCGGGTTTATGGGCTTGGATTGCCGGGACAAATCAAGGGGCTGATTTTTACGAATTGGGAACAATGCGAAGCATTCCCAACTGAGTGCAAGTGGGTGGTTTACGGGATGGACTTTGGATTTAGCAATGACCCGACAGCATTAATAAAAGTGGGTTTGTGCGGTGGTGATCTTTATCTTGATGAACTGATTTATAACCGGGGATTGACTAACCAGGATATTGCCAAATGGCTGGGTGAACTGGGTTTGAAATGGACGGATGAAGTTATCGCAGATAACCAGCCGAAATGCATTTATGAGATTAAGAAAGAGGGATTTAATATCCAGGCTACCTTTAAGGGAAAGGACAGCATTTTAGCCGGTCTGGATATTATGAAGCGGTATAAAATCTATATCACGAAAGGATCGGTAAACCTGATCCGGGAGTTTAAGAATTATAAATGGAAAGAAGACCAGGCAGGAAAAGCAACCAATGAACCGATTGATAAATTCAATCATGGGATTGATGCGGTGAGGTATGTTTGCCTGGCGAAGGTGATGGTGAATCAGGAAGAGGATGGTGAAGGTGGGGAGGGTGTGAAAGGGACTAGGGGAAAAGGAGAAAGTGCAATTTCTCGTATTTCGCTTGCACGCGACAGAAAATAAGTCGCGCGTGAGCGGAGTTTCCTTTCCGTCAATAATGGATGATCACAGTCTTCTAGAAAAGTAGTGAAGAATACAGATTAGCACAAGATGGATCTGGTTTATAAGTATGTTAAGGCCTTTCTGCCTCTGCAGATACAGGATTCCAGATCGCCGCCAGTAATTGTTAAACTGATATGCTTATATCCTTTATCATCATAGTTAAAGACTGCAACGGCTTGATATTCATTAGAACCAAGTACAAAGGATGTCATTCCATCCATTTCAATAGGTTTACCATTCTGGCCCCACTGCCTGGTTTCCATTTTCCATGATAATTTTTTTTCCAACGGATCAATTTTTTCTCCTTTAAATTTCCAATAAAATGATTTTCCGTCTTCCGAAATATTTATGGTAAGGGTTTGTTTTGATGAGCAACTAATAAGGATCAATGCGATCGTAATTAAAGGAAAGATGATTTTTTTCATGGCTTTTTATGATTGAAAATCAGGTGGATTATATTATTATTGCTAGAGTATTATTAGGAGCTATTGTATCAGGATAATAGAAAGAATGTGATTACAGGTGGGCAGTGAATTGGATAGCTGCAGGTTTAAAGCTGTGAGGATTTAACGCTCTGTTTCACTTTCCACTATTTCTGTAAGATAAACAATATTTACGGATTGATTCTATATCTCTTCCTTCTTAAAAAGAATTAAGATTCCCGTTTCCTTCCCATTCAGTCATCTTAATTAACCAGGAATACAGTAATTGAACAGTAGAATTTTTGGTTTTGTATATAACAGTGATCATCGATCCACAATTCGAAATTTTAATGGTTTGCTGATTGGCTGGTTTGTAAGGCAGAACTGCTTTATTGGCAAGACCATCTACCCCCACTATTGATCCATCACAAATTAAAAGTTTAGCACCCGGGCCAGCTATTATTAATTCAACTTCATCCTTTGTCATTTATGGCAGCAGGTTTTATAATATGTGAGAAAATTATAGTATCACGGTCGTTCACCTGGGTCTCGAAAACAGCACCAAGCCAATCACCCTTAGTTATAGCATTTATGCTTTCTAATGCGACCGATCCATCATGCAAGATAAAAGTAAATCCATAAGGTGAGTACATCCGTTCCCCATCAAAAGATAAAGAATGTGGTGATAAACCAGGTGAAATCAGGCCAGAAATTTTCAGATTCTTTAATGAATTTATTTTATCAGCTTTGGAAATACGACGCCCTTCAATTTTCACTTGCATATTATTAATAAGAGGATTTAGTGTTTCAATACTTCCTGAATCAGTATTAATAAATTCAATAGGAAAAATTTGATATTCCTCTTTATTATTTCGAGAATGAGGTTTAATACTAAAAACTCTTACATCAGCATTTTTAATACTAATTTGAGTGTTCTCTCTTAACCCCGTTTTTTGGTATTTATAACCTACCATTACTGAGTCGTGAATAATTTCTCTTGAAAAGGGATAGGGTTGTTCTTTAAGTTTGATCCAATTGAATTCCCCGCTGGCCCAAATAATACCTCCAAATCCTGGATTTGTAGGGCTTGAAATAATTTTTTTCAGGGCATCAATTTTTTAATTCTTGTGCATTAACAACAAGAGTTAAAAAAAGTGACTCCCAACTAATAATAGATTTGTTTTCATATTGAGATTAAATTAATTCTGAGCTCTGGTCTTCTTAACCTATTATCTAATATTCTATTTGTTTTAGAATGAATATCAATATGGCTGACGAGAAGTAAAGAAGATTCATGTTTCAGACTTAGCATTAGTTTATGTACCACTTTATTACATTTTGATAATTGCTGAACAGAAAGATTACTAATATACAAGATGATTAGATATGTTGATTGTGATTTTTCAATTTATTTTAAAAATAACTACAGGGATAGTATAGTAATTAAGAACATTTAAAGTATCAGGGTCTTTAGCAATAAATTATGATTTGCTGATTTTTCTGTATCGGTGAAGGATAAGATATAATACAGATAAGCAGCTTAATAAGTATCAGCTGATAAGAATTGTCATGCACAGATATACAAAAGAATTTACATTAGAACTGAATCAGAAAGATATGATTGCCTGTCAAATGTGATGGTTAATAGGAAGAGGTTGGTGAAGGTAGGGAGGGTGAGATGGATTAGCTATGACAATTGGTGAATTATCACCTTTAGATGATGAGATGGCTTCACTAGTTACTCACATCTGGTTTATTTTTATCATGTTCAGTGGCTTAAGGTTCGCTATGAAGAATATCATTCCTCTGTGTGTCAAATTTATTGATATGGATAGTTTCATACTATCATTTTTCGTTTTCTTTAGATTCTTTCAATATCACCTTATCAATTTCAAAATCAAGTGTATCGTTTTTTACCAAGTCAAATGAAGTTGAATAAATTGATCCAAAACCTTCAACTTTTATGCCTTGTATTTCAACTATACTCCTGGCATTTATTTGTATTATATATGCTCCGGAATCAAGTTCCATTTGGTACTTTCCTTCAGAATCAGTAGTGAAACCTTTAATAGAAGAAGATGATTGTTCATCGGCAGGACAGAATGTTAATAAATAGCCGGCTACGGGATTGCCATGTTGAGTGACTTTCCCACTGATGGTGAACTTAGCCGGTGTGAAATCAAAACTAATCTGGGCTTCAGTACCAGATTTTATTTCAATTTTTTTAGAATATTCTTTCCCTTTATGCACAACTATTATTTCACTTTCTGACACCGGAATTCCCTCAATTAAATAATGTGCAGAAAGGATGTTTTTATCGGGTTCCAAATGTTTGTTAGCTTGGTTAAATACTAAAGGAGCAGATAAATGATAATCAATGTTAGCAGGATATTCTCGACCAAGTATTAAAGCTTTAACCACTGTTGAGGCAAGATCTCCAGGTTTTAAACCATGCACTGAAACATTAATTTTTCCCCGCTTTTCATTATTAATTTAATACCGCCAGTTAATAGGGAAGAATCTATTTTATCAATGACGGCTTCAAAATATCCGGTTTTAGTAGCAATCAATTTATCAGGGACAACCGGAAGTTCAATAATGAACTTTCCTTTTGAATCAGAAATAATGGCACTTGTAGTTTTATAACAATTTTTACCTTTTTTATTACATTTAAGCCAATGCACAGCTATACTTGCCCCCTCAATAGCTAATCCGCTATCACTGATAACTATTCCAGAAACTAAAACCTTATTGGTTAATGGAGTTAGATTCTTCTGTTTTTGTGCAACGCAATTCACTAGTATGCCAGCAATAATAAATACAAAAAAAGATAACTTTTTCAAAACATTTTGCATTAATGGTTAAAATTATAAATATACATAAAAAATCGATATATTGTTCTGTTACACAGAAGCTTTTTTTAAAATAATGCATTACGATATTTAAAAGACATAAAAAAAATCGGGTTTACCGAATTAGTTGAAAGAGGTTCAGAAGATTAACAGGTAAATGGGTTAACAATGCCCGGGTAAACTTGATCATCGATGCAGCTGAGATGAACTGCCGGTACTCGGATTAATTCATGGGATTGATGCGGTAAGATATGTTTGCCTGGCGAAAGTTATGGTGAACAGGAAGAGGATGGTGAAGGTGGGGAGGGTGTAAAGTGAAGAGTGAAAAGTGAATAACGAATAGTGAATAATATTTGCCCACACTCGACTGAAAATAAATCTCGCGCGAACGGAGGATATAACGAATATCTACAAGCAACATTTGCAAGCCTTGTCGTGAGCCTGCGGCAAGGCTTGCAAATGAATGTAGCGTGTAATCTTACGTATATTTATTTTTTAATCCATGTGTTTTGTTTTGAATCAAATATCCAGGAATCTCCTGATACTTTGTTTGAGTATAATCCTTGAAGTTCACCACCAAACATGAAGATAGTATTTCTTTTAGTGTCGTATGCCATACTATGATTAGCCACAGGCGGGGGTGAAATTTTAGGAATCAATATTATCCATTTGTTTTGTTTCAAATTATATGACCAAGTTTGATTTATTGGGGTTCCTTTAAAACCAGGCTCAAGGATGGCACCTCCAAATAATATTAAATCTTTTGTTTTATTTCTATATACAATCGATGGGTATGCTAAGGGTTTATCAGGCCCTCCAATGTTTTCTTTGGATTGCCAACTATCACTGTTAAAATCATATATCCATATTTTATTGTCTGAAATTGGTTCCCATTTTCGACCACCCCAAAGAATTACCTTATCATTCGATTGATCATATGTTATGGCAGAATACATTCTAGCAGAGGGAGAAATGGCTGGATTCATTTTAGTCCAACTATTTAAATTATAATTATATGACCATGTGTCACTATAAATTGAATCATTTACTCCTTTGCAGCTAAAACCACCAAACATAATAATCCGATCAGATTCCTGGTCATATGCCAAACCTTGACCACATCTTGCAGGCGGTGATGGATTGGGATTCATATCTCGCCAAATGTTGGTTTCATAATTGTATGCCCAGGTCCTACCATAACGGTCAAATGTAATAAATTGATCCGTTTTTTTATCATAGACAACTGAAGTAAATCCATTTGTGCTATCTTTTGATATGGGTTCACATATTCCAACCTCTTTCCATTGGCTAATTTTGGGATCATATTTCCAAATATCGTGTAAATCAGCAATCCATCCATGTTTAGTAAATCCTGCAAAGAGCAGAAAGCAGTCTGCCTTTTCATCGTAGATTATAGTATGATAAATACGAGCCCTTGGCTCATCTGGATTCTCACCCATGACTTTTTGAGCCATGATTTGTAGTGGAAATAACGAAACCACACTTAGAATTAATAAAAAAATTTTAGTTTTCATTTTTTAATATTTTAGAAGTTATTTAACTTTTATGACAGCTAACCAGTATATACTTCTGACGCGTAATTGTACATTTTTAAAATCATCCAGATTATTTTGCATGTAAATAAAATTTCCAGAAATCCAGTGTGGTTTTAATAATCATCCGGGTGGTTTCATTGTCATCGAGGGCATCAAAAACATGTTGCCCATCCGCGTAGTGTATTAGGGTAACAGGTATGTTCTGTGTTATCGCCTTTGAAACAAAATCAGCAACTGCTGGATTGCTAAAAGGCACATAATCTTTGCCTGCGCTGACTATCATTATGGGTACATCATTTCTCCATTCCTCTGGCTTAGGTATTTTGGGAGTCATGAATCCCATTTGCTTAGATATGGTGTCAATCTGTGGCATGAATTTATAATCGTCAGCCAGTATCAGTCCATAATAGTTTACTCCACATTTAATAAAATTGTTTGAAGAGCTAAGGATATATGCCATGGCAGTAATTGTATGTGCTGAACAGGAATACGCACCAATGTTTCCAATGTCAATTTTTAATTTTTCATTATTAGCTTTTAAATAATTTGACAGTGATATTATATCCTTTTCCGGATTTACTGACTCATAGGCAATAGCAGCTATTCCTGATGCTGCAATTATCCTGCACCATGAAATGTACTGGCTATAGTTTTTAAACTCGCTACCCAGCAGCTTTTTCCCAGCCAAATCAGGATATCCTAAAACCATAACAACTGCCGGAATTTTATTTTTAAAATCGAATTTCGGAGGATAGTAAATGTCCATTTTCAAAGTTGAACCTGCAATATCCTGGTATGGAATGTCTTTTTTAACTATTACATTATCCATTCCGGGCACTTTATACACAACCACTTGTTCTTTTGGTTTGTCTTGAGTGTTTTGCGCGCGTATTCCATTTTTAGATGGTAATAGGCATACCGCAATCATCGTGGTTAATAAAAATGTTTTCATTTTGATTCGGTTTTAAGAGTTAATAATACCGTATTAAAAAACACTTAATTAAATTCCGGGAAAATGCGAATTAGTTTTATTGAGTCTTTTATCCAGATGGTGAGACGGAGTGAGAAGAGGATAGTGAACGTGGGAAGGGCTTAGTAGGTGGATTTACCCGCACGCGACAAAAAATAAGTCACGCGCGAACGAAGTAAAAATAAGACGCTCGTGAACGGAGTATGAAGCATATCATTTTAGTCCAAAAATGAAATCATTTATCTCTTTATAAAATATTGTCGGTTGCTCCATCCAAACGTAATGTCCGCAACGTTCGACCACGACCATTTTTGAATCAGGATATACTGTTGAGAGATTTAAAGGAATTGATTCCCCAATGAAGCTTTGTCGTCCACTAATTATTAAAACAGGTTTTAGAAATTTTCGTGAAAGGTTCTGTCAAATCTATTTTTTGTTTTGCGTAATCATCAAAAATAAGTTTATTAATTTCAACATTCCAATCATCCGGAGACCAAGTCTGACTTAATTGAAATGATATTTTTCGGTCAAAAAAATATGCAGGATTTAAAGCTTTTAGTAGTTCAATAGAAGCACGATTACCATATCTTGCGATAACCGTTGAATCACTCCAATATTCTACAAGTTCGAATGTCCGATGGGAGTAGTCGATAATAAACGTTTTCTTCGAGGTATTTAAACAGCCTAAGTTAAGTCCAATAGTCTCAACAAGTATTAAAGCTGAAACAGAGGCTGGATATGATACAGCATATTGTGAAGCATTAAGGCCTCCACAAGAATGCCCAAGTACAATCCAATCTTTGATTCCTAAATGTTTTCTTAGAAACTCTAAGTCATTTATTGTTTTATCCAGACTGATTGTAGATGTGTCATATTTTGTTACTGTTGACCTACCAATACCTCTTTGTTCCACAAGGATACATTTATAGGATTTTCCAAGTTCATTTGCGACAGATGACATGTAGTGGGATTTCAGTCCGGGACCACCACTAATGATCAGGATAGGTTGACCTTTACCAGTTATTTGATAAAAGATTTGTGCACTCCCGTTATTTATGCTATCACATTGATTTTGGGCAAATAATCCCATGGGAAATTGATCCAAAATCAGCAAAAGAAGCAGTAGTTTGATTGTGAATAAATTTATTGAATTCATGGTTTTGTAGGTTAGTTTCAGGTTAAAATAGTCTCTTGATCATATACATAGTCGCGAAGCAATTGCAGCTAACTTGTATATGTCCATGACGATTTCAGAATTAGCAACCTAGCTAGTTAAGACTAACCAGGCTCCGTTTTATATTTATCAAATTGAACATGGTTTTAGTGGTTCAATGAGTTATTTCCAAATCAAACATGAAGTTTATTATTACCGGGCCATCAACTAATTTCTTGAAAAAGTCCATTTCGCCAGGTACTTTCCGCTAATCCTACAATAGGCATATCAGCAAATAATTTATTCCCATCAAAATAGCCCATATAATTCAATGTATTTTTACTTATTCCCTGGCCAAAAATTTTCATCCCGGTATGTCTTCTCACCTGGGCAAGTACATCCGTTCTCTCCTCCAAACACCCTCCATTCCCATTTCGTACCATGTTTCCGGCCAGGTAAACGTTAACTGACCAGTGGGTGTCATTTCCCCCTTAATATATATTTCCCTATACATTGTTGTAGAACCAGGAAAAAATTCCTTCGTGTGGAGCACAAAGTTTTTTTTATCGCTGAAGGTCAATTCGGCTGTGCATGTGAGATAATTCATCGTATAACCATCAGCAATAATCCTGCTTTCTTTTTGTGCTGTAAAAGCAAACCGTGTAAAACCTTGCAGGGTAACTGTACTTTTAGGAATAACAATGTTATTCTCCATTTTTGCAGTTTGCTGAGTAAAAGCAAAAGCAGGAAGGATCATTAACAAAAAAATAAGTTTTTTCATTTTGATTTGGGGTTTAGGGTTAATAATTCAGATGAGGAAGATGTTTCAATGATAATACGAGAAATTACAGGATAGCTTTAATGAGCCTTTTATATAGATGGAGAGAGGGAGTGATAAAAGAAATTAAAAGGTCCCCTAAATATACAAAATAAATCGATATATAGGTGAGATTTGCATAAAAAAGAAAGATCATGAAAAAGCCCGGGCGAACCGGGCAGGATGAAAAATGACTTATTAATCAGCGGGCGAAGGGATTGCCGATTCCCTGGTAAACTTCTTCATCAGCTGCAGCTGAGAGAAACTGCCGGTATTCAGATTCACCACAGGTTAAACAATAGAGTTTTCCATCGGAAGGCCAGTAATAGGCGAATGAGCCAATTGAGAAATTCAATCATGGAGTTGATGCGGCGAGGTATGTTTGCCTGGCAAAGGTGATGGTGAACCGGAAGAGGATGGTGAAGGTGGGGAGGGTGTAATAATGTCCTTAGTTCTGAAACTAAGGACGGCAAGGGGGTAGGGTGTAAAGTAGTAGTTCCATTGTAACTAATTGATAAATAACTACCCAACAATCAACAAGAATAGTTTTTCATTATTTTGTTCTAAGATGGTTGACAACAAAAGCAGCATCCCTGCTAACTCCCCCAACCAAACCTGAAGTAAGACCATACTGGAATAACATGCCAACAAAATAAAGCCCATTGTAGTTTTCGGAAACTCCGCGATTTGTTTTTGGCCATCCAGATTTATCTGTAACATCCATCTGAATCCATGAAAAATCTGGCTTAAAACCTGTTGCCCAAACGATAGAAGCTACTTTTAATTCCCGGCCATCCTGCAATTGGGGTAATCCGTTTTTTACACCCGTCAAACGGGGTAAAAATTCAACGCCTGCCTTTTTCACTTCTTCAGCAGATATACTTATCAAAGGGCCTCCGCCATTAATCAGCTTAGGTTTGACTTTACGCCCAATCGGAGTACTAAGCGTAAGAACATTATGAACAAACCACCAATAGGGCTTGCCGGCATATCTAAAAATAAAATCAGGAATATGCGGAGTAGGATTCCCCGAAATCATTGTGGACCTTGTTAAGGAAAGTTCTGTTGCAATTTCCAGACCGGATGTTCCGGCTCCTACAACAAGGGTATTTGATGCCGGCAGTGTTTGCGGATTTTTATATTGGGAAGAGTGAATCTGAATAATTTTCTCATCAATATCTTTTGCAAATTCCGGTACGTATGGGACGGGATTTGTTCCTGTGGAAACGATAACATGATCAGCAAGGATTTTTCCTTCAGATGTATTAATCTCATATCCTGATGCTGCTTGCTTTAGTGCTGTGACTTTCGTATTTAACTGTACAGGAAGTGAAAATTTATGTGCATAATTTTCCAGGTAGTCTGCTAAATTATCTTTGGTTGGATAGGCTCCCTTCGCTGCGGGAAACGGAAAACCGGCGAGACCATCATGTTGTGCTGGTGTGAAAAGTTTTAGTGAATCCCACCTTTGTCGCCATACATCTCCAATACGATTTTTATCATCAAGAATAATGAAATCTTCATTGATTTCTTTAAGATAATATCCTGTTGCCAATCCAGCCTGACCAGCACCAATAACAACAGTATTCCATTTTTCCTTTTTCATAGTACAAGTTTATTTTATTAATCTTACTTTTTAAAAATGATAAGGTTAAAAGCAATTGCCTGATAATAAAATTAGCTCACTTCAACTGTTCAAATGCAGAAAATCTGTCTGGAACGCCCCAATGCTCAACAAGTTTCCCATTCTTGAAACGCATGATGTCAATGACAGTAATTTCAATTTTTTTACCTGTTGGAAGAAAAGGCCCGAATTGCCCGTTTTGAGTACCGCGTCCAGTCATGCGGCCCCAAACTTTGTCATCATCAATTACTAAATCTTCTATGATCAAAGAGAAATCAGGAAATGCATTATGAAGGTACTTGATAGCTTTCTTAGCACCTTCTGCATTTTGTGGAATCATTCCATATTGGTGTTCGACAAAATCGGGTGAAGCATACCTGTCAAAAACAGTTATATCACCTTTACTAAACCCCTCTTCAATAAAAAGATGGAATAGTTGCTCATTTGTGATCATACTATTTTTTTTTAGTTTGTTGTAATTTACTCAAAGGACTATGAAGGTATTTTATTGTTGAATAAATCCTTACAAGGCTGATATTTAGATTATTAATTTAAATTACTTTCCTTGATGACATGTCAATAATTGAACAATTCCGGCTGCAAAAAGTTTAAAACATTTAAGCAATAAATTATAAATCAGGCCAAATTTAATAGACTGAGAAGTATACAAGCTGTTGGTCAACAGGTGAAGGAATTACAAATATCCCGGTAAACATCTACATCAGAAGCTGTCGAAAGGAACTATCCGGAAATGCATGGAACTTGTTGTATTTTTGTATTACTAAGGTAGCAAATCGGATAGCTGGTTCTCAAGCTCATTATACACGCTATCTGGCCCAGCTCCCAGCGTATCGAATGTTTTGCTGGCAAAGCTACGCATGGTTGCTGTGAGTGTAATGTCGAGAATTTCAGCGTCTCCGATATTCAGCTCACGAAGTGAATCAATATCTGCCTGATTGATTTCGTTGGCATTGCATATAATCTTCTGAGCGAACTCCATCATCGCGACTTCAGAGGCTTCCAGTCTTGCATCTTTGAAATTGGTTAGAATTAAACGCAACTGATCGATGCTAATCCCATTCTTGATTAAGATCGCACTATGAGCGAGGAGACAGTAACGGCATTTCAATGCCATTGCAGCCGCCAGTGTAACTAACTCATAATGCCTCAATTTAAGGTTTTTGCGAATACTCCCCTGGAGAGCACGCCACGCTTCCAACACATCAGGACGAAGGCTGAAAACCATTGCATGATTGGGTACGTACCCCAGATTTTTTTGATCTTCTTCGTAGATCTTGCGGAGTTTGCCCTGAGCCTCCTCCCACGATGTAGTTTGAATATACATAAACTGCTACGTTTAAAAAAGGTTTAAAAACTGATTCAAATGAGAACTTTTCTGAAGATGAATTGAATTGAGCTTTATCATCAGAAAAGAATTATCAATTTTAAGATAAGATGAGTAATTGGTAGTTAAATATAGATTACTGAACTGCTAACAAATATTTTAACAATTTATATTCCAGAAAGTTTAATTAAAACAAGCTATAACAATAAAGTAAAATGCCCGGATAAACCGGGCAAAATAAAATTGTTTAAATCTCTAACAGGCGAAAGGATTACCGGTGCCCAGGTAAACGGCTTCATCAGCAGCAGCTGAGAGGAACTGACGATACTCGGATTCGCCACAGGTTAAACAGTAGAGTTTATCATCAGAAGGCCAGTAATATGCAGCTGAGCCTTTTTTGAGGGGGGTGCCACATTCGGCACATTTGCCTGGTACCTGACTGTAAGAGGGCGGGGATCATTGAAGTACTTTTTCATGTTTAGGTATTTAGGGGGTTAGGCTATCAGGCTGTTAGGTGGTAGTGACTAGCCGTTAAATACGGAGAGATACGGATTTTTAAGGGTTTATTACAATTTTGCTTTTACCGCCCCTTCCATAAATTTTTTAGGAAAAAAAGAAAACCGGAAAAAGAGTTCTTAAACGTACTTAGACTATAAAAAAATACGTTTCTCCGGACATACAAATTTTTTAGAAAAATTAGAAAACCGAAAAAATTAAAAAAGGAATTAATTGGCCAAGTTCGGCTGAAAGCTAAATCAAGCATGCTGGTCATTTTATTTGCATGTAAAGACATACTGTGAAAATCAAAGCGGGTTATGCAAAAAAAAATGAATGCACCCGGAGGGCAGTCTTTGCAGCGCGATATTTATGATGGAGCGAGGGGGAGATGGAGCGATGGAGCGAATGTCAAACGTTGGATGTGCGATGGCAAGTAGTAAATAATGATGCTGCAAGGCTGTGCTTGAATTGGCTTGAAGCCACCTTATTTTCAATTCCTTTTTTGCGTGCTTTTTCGGTTCTTCTTTTCTACAAAATTTCCTATTATCACAAATGTTGGTTTCCTAAAAACTTATTTAGATATAATATAAGCGTCTGGTTCATAACCCGAAAATCTATAGGGCAAGGAAGAGCAGTATAAATGAGAAGGCAATACCTCTTAAAATTAGCGATGAATTGTTAGGGATAAATAATGCTGGGGAAGAAATTTAAGTACTGATTTTATGAATTATAAAACATGGATATTTACTTTTCATAAAGCACAAGATGATCGCAGCTGAATCTATTAAAGGGAGCTGGCTTAGATTTTTCATAATATAATAGCAGTAAAATATTATAAAATATTAAAATCATAACGTGCAGTATATCAACAGTCTGAAGAATACTTTTTTAAAATAAGCGAAAAATTATTCTAAGAATGATATGACTTTTTGTAATAAATAGGATAAATACATAGCGATGATACACTATTCTGATGAAGCTATATTAGAAGGTCTGAGATTAAGGAGCGATTACATCATTAATTTCACCTACAAGGAGTTTTTCCCGTTGGTAAAATTCCTTGTAACTGGTAATGGCGGAGCAGAGGAGGATGCAGAGGATATATTTCAGGATGGGATAGTTACACTCTATAATAAGATAAGCTTAAACCAATTAACAATAACCACTTCTTTCAGAACCTACATTTATTCAGTTTGCCGTAATCTATGGCTGCAAAAGCTTAACAAGCGTAAAGCTATTTTTAATAGACTAAAAGATGTAGAAAAGTATATCGATCTACCGAAAGATATGCTTACTGAAGCAAGTATTGAAGAAACAGAAAAGCAAAGGATAATTCAAACACACTTTTTGACGATGCCTGATGACTGCCAGAAAGTGCTAAGACTTTTTATACAGAAGGTTCCTTTACTGCAAATTGCCGGAATTATGGGTTTTAAGACAGAAAATTATACCAAAACCCGGAAGTATCAGTGCAAAGAAAATTTGAAAACTCGAATTGCTAATGACCCTCGTAATACTAAATTTCTCAAAAATGAAAAACCCAATTAATTATTCAGTTTCGATTGAGCAATATCTTGCCAATGAACTGGTCCCTCCAAAGCGACTTGCTTTTAGCAAGGAATTGCAATCAAATCCTGAACTTGCAAACGCATTGAAACTCTCACAAAGTATTGATTCTGCACTTGAGCGGGACGATATTATTGATTTACGCCGCAAGTTGATTGCGGCAATCAATGCAGGTCGCGTAGTTAAGGAAGAAGTTCCGGTTGTACGCATGTATACCCGCAAGTGGTGGTACGCTGCTGCATCAATGCTGGTGCTTTGCGCTGTTGCTGCAACTTTGTATATGCAAACGCCACGTAATATCTCTAATGATTCGCTTTTCTCACAATATTATAATTCGGAGAATATTGTAGATCAAACCCGTGGTGATCAGAATATAGTAGAAGCAGTGATCAAGTTCCAGCAAAAGGACTTCATAAAAGCCTCTGTCTTATTCAAAAGCATTCTCGATAAAGACAACTCGAATATTGCTGTCTGGTTTTATTATGGGATTTCAAACATCGAAACCCAAAATTATGAAAACTCGATAAAAGCCTTTAAAACAATAATCGAACAAAATGATAATCTATATATCGAGCATGCTGAATGGTACCTGGGCCTTTGCTACCTGAAAAACAATCAGAAAGACAAAGCCATCGAACAGTTCGCAGGTGTTGCTTCTAATCCTGAAAATTTCCATCGCCAGGAAGCAAAGAATATCTTAGAAAAATTGCAACTCAAATAAACGCTTATTGTACATTTTAAGTAAAAGAGGCTAACCTGATGAGGGGACAGCCTCTTTTGTTTTATAGATTAAATAACTGAAACAAAACTGCAATCGAGTAATTAAAGGATGGTGTGGGAGGGCTAAATAAATAACATATGCCTGTGGTTTGCACTTATGACCGGATGGAAGGAGATACGAATAAGAATATTGCCATAACTCAAAATACATGAATACATGGCTCGCTGCTTGTAGAACTGACTTGTACCCTCTTGTATGGCGGCTTGTTTTCTTGTGATGCTGGAAAGCGGGTGGGTTTTAGCAGCTCACCAGGATGGGAGACTGTTTTTAACATCGTCACGCGTCAGGAGATGCACATCAACTAGGGATTTTTTTTTTAAAACTTATCAATGTTCCGACATGAATCTATTAAATTTACCAATTATTAAACCATCAAAAATGGTCAGCCTATTTCAGTATAATACATTACAGTTCATCCTGATTTTTACACTGCTATCATTTTTGAGTAGTTGTGAAATAGATCAATACAAGCCTAATGCTCAGAAACCAACTTTAATTTCAGCAGCGATTTCTGATATAACTCAAACTTCTGCAATAATTGGAGGCAATATTGTAAGTGATGGAGGAGCTTCCATTACAACAAGAGGTGTTTGTTGGTTTACTTCAGAAAATCCGACTATATCTAATTTTAAAACTTCCGACGGAATTGGTGCTGGCATTTTTACAAGTAATATAAATAATTTATTCCCTGGTAAACTGTATCATGTTCGGGCTTATGCTATAAATTCAGAAGGTACCGGTTATGGGCCAGATATTGCGTTTACTACAATTTCATCCACATCATTATCTATTGGCGGTACATATCAAGGAGGTATTATTTTCTATTTGAGTGGAACTTACCCTAATCAGTATGGACTTGTTTGTGCTCAAAACGATCAAGGTACAAGTGTCCCTTGGTATTCTAAAAGTTATATTTACTATGGTACAACTACTACTGCTATTGGTTCTGGGCAAACGAATACCAGCTCCCTTGTGAGTATTCTGGGCAATGGTTACTATGCTGCTAAGTTTTGCGATGACTTGGTTTTGAATGGTTTTGATGATTGGTTTTTACCTTCCAGAGATGAATTGGGACTAATGTATACCAATTTGAAAAATAATGGATTTGGGAATTTTACTAATAGTAGCTATTGGAGTAGTTCAGAGTGTGATTATTTAAATGCATATACCCAGTACTTTAGTAGTGGCCGACAGAGTTGCAATAATAAATTTCATAGTTATTCTATACGGGCAGTTCGGATTTTTGGAGTTCTACAGGGAACCTTGCCTGGCGCGTCTTGAAGTAATTGCCTGCCTGCAGCAGGCAGGCTTTTCTGCAATTACTGTGACAGGAAAAAGCGCATAGAGCTATCCACCACTGTCTACGAGGGTAATATTTAAAAAGGCAAACAAGCCCTGATTATAAATCAGTGCCAGAGAGAGGAATTGCTGTAGAAAAGTGAAGGGTTTAGAGTTGTAAATTTATTTTACTAAATATTGTAAAAATAAGATTGTAGTATTATTTATAATTGATTGATATTATATGATATACATTAAAGATTGTAATATAATTTTGTTTGCAAGTTTTTAATTAAACTACTTGCAATCAGGCCAACTTACCTTTGTTCCAATAATTCAAGAATCTTATTTTATTTCCTTTTGCAGTTTCGTATCCAGATAGCCTGAGAAATCCGATTGTTTTTATTGAATTTTTCAATTTTGGAACCAACCACTTCAAATGTGAAGTGAAAGTAGTAACGAAAAACGATCAATTTAATTGAAATTATCATGGCAGACCTAGAAAATAAAGAAATTCATAAAGCCAAACTAAGGGAAGCTTATCTGGCAGCTGGAGCCGACTGGGTAATTTATGACCTTGAAGGAATAAAAAAAGTTATAGATAAGATTGATTTCTATAAAATTAGCAAAAATTAGAAAGTAGGTTATCCAATTGTCCTTATTTATGAATATTACAGCTTACACCTTTTAAATGAGGGCTAGTTTGGTATTTAAATTACTAAATTTACCCGTATTACTGCCATTTCCAATACACTGCCTAATTGCCGGAGAAATCCGGCTTTTTTTTATCTGAAAGAAAATACAGGATTCAAGAGAGCAAAAATATCAACATTACGCATTAGCAGGGGCTGCAAACGCGCCAGCAAAGCTATGTGGCTTAAATAGCACTTGATACAAACGCTCACCAACGTGAGGAGAATTTCATTTTAATCTAGATAAAAAAGACCAAAAGGATTATTGCCTCCGGAATATTAAAAGAAATGAACACTATATGTTCATATGTTTTTCAAACAAGCCTTTGACCCGGGCATTAAAATACATAATTTCGTAAATAATAAAGCTGATCGTTCAGTAATCTGAACAGCCCTAACCAGTCATTGTACCTTCGGAGAAGAAATAACAAGGCATTCAGGACATAACACCAGCGTACATAAATGAAACGGAAACTGCTATCCCAAACTTAAAAAGCAAAAGAAGTGATCAATAAAAATGAACTTAGATTACTTTTAAGCAGGAGAAATATCCATGAGATAGATCTCAGGTGGGGGGAATTTGAGTCAATTGACCTTAGTGAAGCTGACCTCGAAAAAGTCAATCTGGAAGGAGCAAACCTAAGCAATGCCAATCTTAAAAAGACTAACCTTCGTTTATGTAACCTAAGTAAGGCAAACCTTACAGGTTCGATCCTGTACCGGGCTAATCTGAGTGGTGCAAATCTAAGGGGAGCTAACCTATTTCGCGCCAACCTTAGCAATGCTGATCTAAGCCATGCCGATCTGAGAGGAGCCACCCTGGAAGGAGCTGACTTAACTGGTGCAAATTTATTTGGTGCTAATTTTACTGGAATCGACCTTACTAAGGTTGATCTTAGCCAAAGTATAAAATAAGAGAGTCAAATAGCGGAATCCCTGTTTCTCCACTTAAAGTATAGGCAATTAAATGAAAGCCACTGTAAACTAATATGTTGCAGTGGCTTTTTCTTTGAAGAAAAATTTTATAATGAAAATGTAAGGTTTAGAGTATTTAATGTTCTATAGTGTATTTAGAATATAAAAAAATACGTTTCTCCGAACATACAAATTTTTAAAGTTCGATATTAGCCAGGTATATAATAAATGATAATTATTTCAAATCATAAAATTTTAACAGTTATCATTAGTTAAAATAATCAGATATTTGCATAAACTATCCGGAATATGAAGGTTAAGATATCAGCAGTAATCATAACATACAACGAAGCTCGGAATATTGTACGTTGCCTCAAATCACTTGAGGGTATAACAGATGAAATAGTTGTGGTTGATTCTTATTCAACTGATGAAACTGAAATCCTTTGTAAACCTTTTAATGTCCGTTTTTTACAACATCCTTTCGAAGGGTACATGCAGCAGAAATCCTGGGCATGCGAACAGGCTGAATTTGATGTTATACTTTCTCTTGATGCCGATGAACAACTTTCGGATGATCTTCGATATTCTATATCAGATGTAAAAGCAGACTGGAAATCGGATGCTTATTCGTTCAACCGGCTTACAAACTATTTGGGAAAATGGATCAGGCATTGTGGCTGGTATCCTGATACAAAACTCAGGCTTTGGGACAGACGTAAAGGTGCCTGGAGTGGAATTAATCTTCACGAAAGTGTTAAAATGAATGAAGGTACAAGTGAAACTAAATTAAAAGGCGATTTGCTTCACTTTTCCTATTATTCTATTCAACAGCATCTGAACCAGATTAATAGTTTTACCGAAATTGCTGCCAGGGAAGGAATTATAAAAGGGAAAAACTCATCATTGTTTATTGTTGTTTTTAAATCGATATGGAAATTTAAACGCGACTTTATTTTTAAACTTGGTTTCCTGGACGGATACTATGGATTTGTTGTTTGTTCGATGTCAGCGTATGCTGTATTTGTTAAGTATATTAAAATGAGGGAGTTGAAGAAAGAGAAAAGATAGGTAGTTTTTTTTATTTCAGATCAAATACTTGTAACAATCAAAATTGAAATCAGGATTTCTGTAAAATTTTTTCTGAATCTCTATGCTTTTCCTACTTTTATCCATTCTTTTTTCAAGTTGTGTATTCTTTACTTTTAAATATTTCACCAAATTTGGAATCAGTATTTTACCTGCAATCACTGTTAATTACTTTTTAGCTGCCGCTTTCGGATATTTCAGTTCAGGGGAAACAACAACTGCGAATTTGCTGCTAAACCAACCCTGGTTTTTAATGGCAGCGATAACCGGGTCGACTTTTATCTTAACCTTTTTCGTTTTCGCAGTTTCAACCCAGAAAGTTGGGGTAGCTATGACCGTTGTTTCAAGTAAAATGTCAATCGTACTATCAGTTGCTGTTGGAATTTTTCTTATTGCCGAGCCATTTCGATTACTACAATTCTTTGGAATGCTTGCTGCTTTACTGGCATTTTATCTTACAAATAAGGGCAGAAGTGAGGTTAATATTGAAAGAAAGTATTTGTTTCTGCCTGCACTCATATTTATCGGAACCGGTGCAAACGATAGTCTGATGAAATTATCTGGAGTTTATTATGCTGATCGCGATGAAATCCAGTTTCTGACTGTCACTTTCTTTGCAGCATTTCTGATAGGCCTTGGATTTTTATTGTATCAGGTATTCCGAAATTCACTAAAAATCTCATGGAAAGATATTCTTGCCGGTATAGTTCTCGCTGCTTTTAACTGGTATTCCACTTATTTCTTTATAAAAGGATTATATATACTTCCTATTTCGTTATTTATTCCGGTTTTTAATGCTGCACTGGTATTAATTGCGGCAGTTTCCGGGTATTTCTTTTTTGGAGAAAAACTTACGGTTCTGAATCGGATTGGGATTATGCTGGCAATAGTGGCAATAGTCATTATCGCATTTTCATAATATAATGAATCGTTTTTAAAAAAAGAGAGGCTGTCTCAATTTTTGAAACAGCCTTTTTGAATATTTTATTGAAGTAATTAGTTATTCTTCCAAAATAGAAAGAGTGACAGTTCCCGGGCCTCCGTGAACACCTAAAACAGGACTGCAATCATTGATAAAGAGAGGCTTTTTCCCGGTTAGCTTTTCCATCTGCGAAGCATACAATTCGGCCGTTTCAATATTTCGGATATGCGAAATTGAATATCCCCATACAGGACCTTTTTCAACGAGACGAGTCGCTTCATCGAGCAGTAGTTTTATACTTCCTTTTTCGGAATATGATTTGCCAAATGTAATGGCTTTACCATCATTATCTACTGAAATTATAGGTCTTACTCCCAGTATTTTACCTGCTATACCTTTCGAATGGCTTAGCCGTCCACTTTTTACCAGGTATTTTACAGTTAATGCACTTACCAGGATGTGGTTTTTATCTTTCCAACTTTCAATGGCTGAAACGATTTCATTGTGAGTTTTTCCTTGTTCAATGGCTTCAGCTGCACGTAGTACAGTAAGTCCTAATGCGCTGGAAAGCCGGTTTGAGTTTAAAACACTGATTTCTTTACCACTTTGCTCGCTGACAGCTTTTGCTGCCCGCTGACTATTTGAAAATGTGCCACTCAGTTGTTTACTCAAGTTAATTCCTATAACCGAATCGTAATGTGAACTTAAGTATGAATATTTATTAATAAAATCTTTATAGGCTGGTTGAGATGTTGTTGGATAAACAGGTGAAGTTTCAAGCAGATTATAGAACTGCTCGCTTGCTATGGTTGTACGATCGAGATAAAGAGATGCCCCAACCTGTAAAGTAAGAGGAACCATAGTTATCTGGTATTTTTCGAGAATTTCCTGTGGTATGTCACATGTTGAGTCAGTAACAAGAGCTATAGGCCATTTTCGGTGATGCGCCATTTCCTGTTGCATAACCATGTCATCCACTTTCTGGTAAGTGATTGATGCCTTTTTACTTATAGCTTCAAAAAGTTTGATAGGATCATCGGAATGAATATGAATCCGAAGGCGTTTTTCAGAACCGGCAACCACCATTGAATCGCCCATTCCGGAGATAGCTGCACGCAGACTGTCTTTAGTTTCACCTGGATGCAGATCAAGGGCAAGCATGGCTTCACAACAATACCTGTGAGTTATCTCTTCATGCAAATCAGCCTGTACCTCTTCCAATATCATGTCATTCATCGGGATAGAAAACCTACGGATAGTTTGCCTGTTTTTGAAAAAATCTATCATTCCTTCCAAAAACAAAACAAAGCCTTTTGCACCCGCATCAACAACATGGGCTTTAGCCAGAACTTCAAGTTGGCGCGTTGTATCTGCAAGTGATTCCCTTGCAACCTGTAAAGCTTTAATCAACAACTCAACAAAATCGTCAATCAGCTCTTTCATTTTATTAATAAATTCAGCCCATTCACGGATTACCGAAATCATAGTTCCTTCTACAGGATTAGCTATCGCTTCGTAAGCATAAGTTACAGCCTTGGTAATAGAACGTGAAAAATTTTCAACAGTCAGGTTTTCTTCATTTTCGATTTCATTACTGAAGCCATAAAGAAACTGGGCGAAGATAATTCCAGAATTGCCTCTGGCACCAACTAAAGCAGCATCGGCCAAAGCAGCGGCAGCCATTTTAACGTTGTTGGTTGGTATCGGGCTATCGACAATGGATCGCATGGTGCTAGCCAGATTAGTACCTGTGTCAGCATCGGCAACCGGGAATACATTCATTTTATTCAATAATCCCTGGTTTTCGAATATACGCTGAGCACCTGCCAGAAAGGCATAGTAAAAACTTCTGCCATCAAGTAATTTAACAAGCGGGATTGAATTTTCCAATGATGGGGGCTTTGTATCAGTTGATTCTTCCAGACTGAAAAAGATTTTACTGGAATTTCTTAATACAAAGTTAACATAGTTTTAGATATCTACAAAAATTAATATGAAACAAAATCATATTTTTAGTTAATATTACTAAAAGATAAATTTTTGTGATCCTAATGATACAGATTAAAATGCTATATATAAGTTATTTATATAAATTATTTCAATTTAGTAAATCTGGAAAAATCATTAGCATCAATTTTGGAATTGAGCTCTGACTCAACATCCTGGTAGGATGCTCTTGTGCCACAACTATACATGCTAACCAGTGGTTGGCTGTCGATTATCATATTTATTAATTCTTCGGATGAAGGAGTCTCCCTGAGTTTAGAATATTCTTCATAAGTCAGGCTGATGAATGCAACATTCAGATTTATTCCCCTGTTGTCGAGCCAGTAGTCATTGTGAAGCCGGGTTGGGTAAGCTAGAGAATCACCCCGATAAACATCCTTTACATCAGGGTACGATTCAATTGATTTTTTATCATCACTCAAAATAATGGGTACTAATTTTGAATAATCCTTTTTTGTCTTGTAAATAATAATTTTTGGTCCGGGTATATTTACCTTCTGTTCGGTTTTCATACTTTCTGCTTTTTTAGTGCTACAGCATGATGAAATCACACCACTTAATAGAAGTATAGCACTCCATATAATTGCTTGCCGCATATTATTATTTTAAGATTTAAACAAATTTATGCCTTTTTATATAATAATTTCTATTTGAGTCGTTATTAATTAATAATTTTGCAAAAACCTTTTTAAGGTGGCATGGAAATTGCTTTCTATTGCAATCGTTGGTAAATAAATTATTAATTGACCTCTAAAGATTATTATTTTTTAGAAAAACAAATCAAATAAATTTTAAACGATGAAAAAAGTACTTGTAACCATAGGTGTTTCATTCATGATGACTTTTGCTGTTTTAGCTCAAAATGCTGCAGTACAACCAGTTGAAAATCCTAATGCTCCTGACATCACTTTTGAGAAAACAACTCATGATTATGGAACTGTTATCAAAGGTGGTGATGGAACCTGTGAATTTAAATTCAAGAATACAGGGGTTGAACCTCTTATTTTATCCAATGTTTCATCATCGTGTGGTTGTACCGTTCCTGAATGGCCCCGCGAACCTATCCTTAAAGGTAAATCAGCCTCAATAAAGGTAAAATATGATACCAATCGGCTAGGCCCTATAAACAAAACAATTACTGTGATGTCGAATGGCAAAACTGCTTCCATACAGCTTCGTATTATCGGAAATGTAACTGAAGCTGCTGCGGGCGCTCAGATGCCTCAGAATAACCCAGGCGCAGCTCCTGTTGCCAAATAACTGACAATAAGCTATTAACGAAAAGACTGTCTTAACTGACAGTCTTTTTTTTTGAGGTTACTAATTCAATTAAGTTTTTTGTCTTTCCTCGCTGATATATGGCAATATGTTGGAACCTGGAACCCTGGAAAGCAGAAACCTTAAAACCCGTGGAGCTCCCTCAAGTCTTGAAACTTCAGATTGTTAATAAATTATTGTGATATTCAAAGCTAAAGAAGCTTGAAAAATTGCTACTTTTGGCACATATGGAAGAGAATGAAAGAACTGATGCATTAGCATCGCGAAAAGTAATAAAGAGGCCATCAATCGGGCGCGATGCTTTTCAGGAACATGGTAAATTACCGCCACAGGCTATTGACCTGGAGGAAGCCGTATTAGGAGCCCTCATGCTGGAGAAAGATGCCGTGGCCGCAGTTATTGATATGTTGGTTCCTGCAACATTTTACAAGGAATCCCATCAGGCAATTTTCGAAGCAATCAGTAATTTATTCCATAATAATGAACCTGTTGATATTCTTACTGTCACCAATGCACTCAGGCAAACTGGCAAGCTCGAATTAGCCGGCGGACCATTCTATATTACGCAACTTACATCTCGTATTGCTTCATCAGCAAATATTGAATTTCACGTTGGTATCCTTAAACAGAAATTCCTTCAACGCGAATTGATTAAAATTTCAACAGATACAATTCGTAAATCTTTCGAAGATTCGACAGATGTTTTCGATCTGCTTGACGAAACTGAAAGCAGCCTCTTTTCAATCAGTGAAAACAACCTGCGAAAAAAGGCACAGCTTATGCCTGAATTAGTGCATAAAGTATTGAACCAGATTGATAATGCACGTAAAAATGATGGTGTTTCTTCCGGCGTTCCTTCCGGTTTTATAGACCTGGATAAAATCACAGGTGGATGGCAGCGAAGCGATCTGATTATTGTTGCTGCACGTCCCGGAATGGGGAAAACAGCTTTTGTGCTTTCAATGGCCCGAAATATAGCTGTTGAATCCAAAAAGCCGGTAGCGCTCTTTTCGTTAGAAATGACTGCTGATCAGCTTGTTGCACGTTTGATTGCATCCGAAGCTGAACTATCAGCCAGTAACTTGCGGCGAGGGCAATTGCAGAATTTTGAATGGGAACAATTAAATTCGCGTATCTCAAAACTCATTACTGCACCTATTTACATTGATGATACCCCTGCTTTATCGTTATTTGAGCTTCGGGCCAAATGCAGAAGGTTAAAAGCTCAATATGATATTGATATGGTTGTTATCGACTATATCCAGCTTATGACTGCCGGTGGCGACCGTAAAGGTGGTGGTAACCGCGAACAGGAAATTTCAGCTATTTCGAGGTCATTAAAAAGCCTGGCTAAAGAATTAAATATTCCTGTAATTGCCCTATCTCAGTTAAACAGATCGGTCGAAACCCGAAGTACTGCCCAGGGGAGTAAAAAACCACAGCTTTCCGACCTTCGCGAATCCGGAGCTATTGAACAGGACGCTGACCTTGTACTTTTTATCTACAGGCCTGAGTATTATAAGATTATGGAAGATGAAGAGGGGAACTCGACCGAAGGTAAGGCGCAGATAATTATTGCCAAACACAGAAATGGTGCCACCGATGAAATCTGGCTCCAATTTATCAGCCGGTTTGCACGTTTCCAGGATGTTGCTGGATTAAGTATTGATAATATGGGATTATCATTAACACCCAATAACAGTTTCGATCAGCCTGCAAATAATACGGTTATTATGCAATCTAGATTAAACAGTATGGATGATGAGGTTGATCTCGGGCCAACCAGTTTCTGACCTGGAATAAGTCATTTTTAATCTCAATGCTAAAAACCTTCAATAACTTTGTTCAAGTATAACTGTTAAATCAGATTACACTGTATTTAACTTGGTTTAAAATGCACAGATGAAGTTGATCTATTCCAAAGAAATGAAAAAATGAAGCGTAGCATTATAATCATTGTACTTCTTATACTCATTGTAAGAGTTCATGCCGCTTATTTGCTGATTCCAATGGATCAGACTCAGAAAAATCATCTGAAAGCATACGGAATTGCCTACTGGGTTCTCCAACAGGATGTTGAGGTTAGCTGGTTATTGAACTACCGCGGTGGGTCTTTCATGATTAAATATATCAAGCAGATTGAAAGTGAGTGTTTTATCCGGGGTGTTAGTTTTGAAGTAATTGCTGATGCCCAATCAACTGCAATACTACAGGAAATAGCTGACCCTGAAGTAAATATGGATGAAGTAAAACTGAATAAAGCACCGAAAATAGCAGTCTATTCTCCTAAAAATAAACTTCCCTGGGATGATGCTGTCACCCTGGCACTTTCGTATGCTGAAATTCCGTACGATATAGTTTATGACGAAGAACTCTTATCAGGTGTTCTTCCGATCTACGATTGGCTTCATTTACATCATGAGGATTTTACCGGTCAGTATGGGAAATTCTGGTCAGCATACCGTAATGCTTCATGGTATAGGGAAGATGTTAAAGTTAATGAAGAAATGGCTGCTAAACATGGATTTGCCAAAGTTTCGGAAATGAAAAATGCTGTCGCATTGAAAATACGTGACTTTGTTGCCGGTGGTGGATATTTATTCGCTATGTGTTCAGCACCTGATAGTTATGATGTTTCATTAGCTGCCGAAGGGGTAGATATTTGTGATGTTATGTTTGATGGTGATGGAATAGATCCGAAGGCACAGTCAAAGCTGAATTTTGATAATTGCTTCGCTTTCCGGAATTTCAGCCTGGTAACAAATCCTTATGAATACGAAATTTCGTCAATTGATGTTAATACCATGAGGAAAGTTAGCCCTACGAATGATTTCTTTACTTTATTCGACTTTTCGGCAAAATGGGATCCGGTGCCAACTATGCTTTGTCAGAATCACATGCAGGTTATCCATGGTTTCCGTGGACAAACAACAGCTTTCGAGAAAAAATGCGTGAAGCCCGAAGTTATAGTGATGGGTGAAAATAAAGCACTGGATGAAGCCAGGTACATTCACGGCGACTTTGGTAAAGGGACCTGGACTTTTTATGGAGGCCATGATCCGGAGGATTATGAACATCGGGTAGGGGATCCGCCAACTGACCTGAATCTTTTTCCGAATTCACCAGGCTACAGGTTGATATTGAATAATGTATTGTTTCCCGCAGCGAAAAAGAAGAAGCAGAAAACCTGATTCTGTTTTTTTGCTTTTCCTTGGCGTTATTTTACTTCCTTTTTTATAGATTATGTTGGGTATGGATTTGATAAGATTCATTTTAAACTGAATTATGCTGCTGAATACCCCTGATAATAAGGAGTTGATGTTGTTACAGAAAAAATTAATAAAAAAATCTTTGCTTTGTGTTAACTTAACACTAAGATCACTATTTTTACATCATTGGAAAACTGAGTTGCAGTAGCAAATTGCAACAATTTCTGTTTTTCCAGATCCCATTAACAAAGACCTCATTGCCCCTTAAGTAAGCCGAAAATATTTTGCTCTGAGTTGAGATTATTTTTTTTTGATCGCATGCAAACAATGACCAATAATAATTAACCTTTTTAACCAACAATTATGGAACAAAAACACGCAAAATATGGTCTGGGAATGACTGTAATCGGATCCATCTTCTTTATTTTTGGATTTGCTACCACTTTTATCATCACCCTCAGTGGACAGGTAAAGGATATTTTCATGTTAACAGAGTTTAAAGCTCAGTTACTTAGTTTCTCTTTCTTTATTACTTACTTTTTTATTTCCATTCCAATTGGATTGTACATCAGGAAAATAGGGTATAAAAGTGCCTTAATTGCTGGTTTATTGCTTATGGCAGCAGGAAGTTTCCTGTTCTTCCCTGCAGCAAAACTTCTTTCTTTTCCATTATTCCTGGCAGCAACATTTGTATTAGCTTCGGGTGTAGTATTCCTGCAAACTGCAGCAAATCCTTATGTAGCAGCCCTGGGTTCGGAAGATTCGGTAGGTGGCCGGATGAACCTGGTGCAAGCACTTAATTCAATTGCTACAATGGTAGCTCCATGGATCATTGCAGTTTTTATTTTTAGAGGTGCCAGTGAAATGCTCACCTCTATGCAGAAAGCAGAAACTGTTCAGATGCCTTTTATCATTATTGGTGTTATTGTTGTGCTGGTTGCTATAGCTATAGCTCTGATTAAACTTCCTGAAGTTGTTGGCAGTAAAGTTGAGTTGAAAAAAAGTGTTTGGAAACACCCCCATGTGCTGCTAGGTGCATTAGGTATTTTCTTCTATGTGGGTGCTGAAGTTGGAACCGGCGGATTGATTCTGAACTATTTAAAAACCTCTATGCTAATGGAACCTGCCGTTGCAGGTAAATATGTTGCTATCTATTGGGGCGGTGCAATGATTGGCCGGTTCTTTGGTTCAATTATGCTTTCGAACATCACTGACAATTTTAAAAAATATACATATGCTGCTTTAGTATTAATTCTGGCATTGGTTTCTGGTTCTTTTGTAACCGATTGGAGTTGGAATATAGGGCTGATCTTCATGCTGGTTGCGGTTGCCAATTTTATTCTGATGCAACTTGGTAAAGGTAATGCAGGGCGTTCGCTGGCAGTTTTTGCTTTGTTTGCTGCAATACTTGCTCTTGTTACTTCTTTTACTTCCGGCAACATAGCACTTTGGGCTGTAGTATCAATAGGTATGTTTAACTCCATTATGTTTCCTAATATATTCACCTTGGCAGTTAAAGACCTTGATCCGGGTGAACTTAGCACAGCATCAGGTATTATCAATACATTAATATTCGGAGGTGCTATCATCCCATTGATTATGGGTAAAATTGCTGATGTATCAGGGTATTCATGGGCTTTCGTAGTTCCGGCTCTTTGTTACCTTTATATTTTCTTTTATGCAGTTAAAGGAAGTAAATTACGATCAACATAAAATACTGTTTAATATAATCAAGCTTAACATCAATTTAACAGATAAAAATGACCTTTTTGGTCGCAAAACACAAATTACATGAAACAAGTAGCAATAGGAATTGATATTGGCGGTACCAATACTGCCATAGGTATAGTTGACCGTGAGGGCAATATTCTTTACGAAAAGCAACCGCAGGTGCCAACACCTCAAAAGAAAGACAACCCTAAAGGAAGTGAAATTATATCGGAAGAATTACTGAATGATTTTATTGATTTATTGGCTGTTGAGATTCAATCAGCTATAGATGTGGTTGCAAAAATTAATCCGGAAATAGGAGTCATGGGGATTGGGATTGGTGCGCCTAATGGTAATTATTATTCCGGCACCATTGAACATGCACCAAATCTTCCTTTCGTTGGTGTGATTCCTTTTGCAAAATTGATTCAGACTAAATTTCCTCAAATCGAAAATGTTATGCTCACCAATGATGCAAATGCGGCTGCCTTAGGTGAATTGATTTTCGGAGGTGGAAAAGATATGAAGAATTTTGTGATGATTACTTTGGGTACCGGGCTGGGAAGCGGACTCATTGTAAACGGTGACCTGGTATATGGTCATGATGGTTTTGCCGGAGAAATAGGCCATACCACCATAGGAAGAGGTACACGTTCCTGTGGATGCGGTGGAACCGGGCATCTGGAAGCATATTGCTCGGCAACCGGAATGAAACGGACGGTTTATGAGCTTCTGGCAAAGTACAATAATTCTGAAAGTGAACTTGCGAACATCCCTTTTAATATGATGAGTTCCAAAATAGTTTTTGATGCAGCCGAAAAAGGCGATAAACTTGCAAAAGAGGTTTTTCAGGTAACTGGTGAATTGCTTGGAGAGGCTTTAGCCGATACTGTACATCATCTTAGCCCGGAAGCTATATTCCTTTTTGGCGGACCTGTTGCAGCTGGTGACTATCTTTTTAAACCCACAAAAGATAGCATGGAACGTTATCTTCTGCCGATATTCCGAAATAAAGTTAAAATACTTCCGTCGAGCCTCAAAATGGGATCAGTTGCCATTATGGGAGCAAGTGCATTGGTTTGGAAGGAATTAGAGAAGAAAGGCTTATAATCATACCTTTTTTTAGCAGCTCTTTAATTTACACAATTAAGGAGCTGCTTTTATTTATGGCCAGCATCCATTTATGGATAGCATGAGTTGTTATTATCAAACCTTTGTAACTGGAATAGATTAGAGGAAATGATATAATTGTCATTTTAAAAAGAATTATTTGTAACTATCAGATAAGCTGTTCATTATGAACGACTTTTCTGTTTTTATTCCACAAAACATTGAAGTACTGTATAGTTTTCTGTTAAATCCGTATTACAAATTAGTACTAGTGCAATTAATAAGAAGTAAAGATATTTCCCTGCCCTAATACAAGATTGTTTTGAACGCTTATTGCAACTTATATATCCGGAAGCCTGAACATACTACAATTACTGTTTAAAATGCTCTGTTGCTCATGAGAAAAAAAATACACATTAGACTGTTCCTTATACTTCTGATAATCGGGGTTCAGGGAATGTATGCAAATATTAAAGCAGGCCTGGCAGTAGATTTTTCATTTTCAGGCATTTGTGTAAATAGTCCAACAGTATTTACTGTTGACGAAGTTGTTACCAATATAGTTCCAGTCTGGAAGTGGGAATGGGATTTCGGAGACGGAACTTTTGAGACAAACATGAATCCTCAGCATACCTATGCAGGTCCGGGTACTTATAATGTTATTCTCAAAATTACAGATATCTTTTTAAATACAGGGACTATCGTCCATTCCGTAACAATACAGAAGCTTCCGGTAGTTAATTTTTCAATTCAAACACCTAATTGCAGCAAAGATTCAATTCAGTTTACTGACCTTTCAAATCCTATTAATGGATCTTTGGAACAGTGGAAGTGGGATTTTGGTGACGGATCGCCAGTTGAGACCTACATTTTACCAACTAATCACAATCCTAAACATTTATTTCCCATTCCAGGGACATTTAATGTTACCTTATCAGTAATGAATTCCAATTTTTGTGAAAACCAGCTTCCCCTACAGGTTATTGTGCCACCTAGCCCGATAGCCAACTTTTTTTTCAGCGGAAAGTGTGAAGATCAAACCGTTACATTTACTGATGCTTCATTTGCAAATGGGGCAGGAGCTATTGTTTCCTGGAACTGGAACTTTGGTGATGCCACCAGTGGGATTAACAATATCTCAAACCTTAAAAACCCATCTCACATATTTAATAATGTTGGTACATACAATGTCAGACTTATAATTACAAATTTTAATGGCTGTGTTGATTCTATAGTAAAACAAGTCGTTATAAATCCACATCCAACAGTAGATTTTACGAATTCGACAAGTTGCCTGGGTGAATCTATTTCCTTTATTCCCGATCCTGGTATGATAAATATTACTTCGTGGCATTGGGATTTTGGTGATGGTAATACATCAAATTCATCAAATCCTATACATTCATACTGGGCTCCTTCCGACTATCCTGTTACTCTTTCAGTTACTAATATCCTGGGCTGTAAAAATGATACTATACACACAATAGAAGTAGCTCCTTTGCCTTTAGCTCAATTCAGTACAAACCTTTCGTATTGTGCCGGGGGTGAAGTGCAGTTTCAGGATTTATCAAGTACAACAAATGGATATATAACCAGTTGGGGATGGAATTTTGGAGATGGGAATATCGTAAATGTAAATTTTCCCGGCAATCCTGATGTTTTGCATAGTTACCCATTAGCTGGTTCCTATTTTGTAACGCTTACCATTAATTCATCTGTTGGGTGCAGTAGTACAATCACACATCTTATTAAGATTCATCCTAACCCAATTGCCGAGTTCGATTTTACAAAAGCATGTACCGGAACTCCGGTTGCTTTTACTGACCTTACTCAACTAAATGGTTCAAGCTCGATTGTGCTTTGGCAATGGGATTTTGATGATCCAACTTCAGGTATTTCAAATTTTTCATCTTTGCAAAACCCTCAGCATTCTTTTGTTGCAACAGGTAATTCGTTACCTCAACTTATTGTCATTAATGGAAATGGGTGTTCTGATACTGTTACACATCTGATACCTGTTAATCCGCCTCCTGCGGTTAATTTTACAACTACCAACAATTGCCAGAACAATGCTGTGAATTTTGTACCTGATGCCAGCGTAATGAACCTGGCTGCAATTAAATCGTGGTATTGGGATTTCGGAGCCAGTGCCAGCTCGGTGCTTATAAATCCTACTTACACATTTACAACAGCTGGTACATACAATGTAATTCTTACCGTTGTTGATACAGCAGGTTGCTCTAGCACGATATCCAAATCAGTAATTATAGCCCCTGAACCAAACCCTGCTTTTTCATTTACTCAACCAGCCTGCAGCAGTACATTATTAAATTTTGATAACCTTTCGAGTGTAACTGGTGGTAATTTTATAGTTAAAAGTGAATGGGATTTTGGTGACGGCCAAACCCAGGCATTAACAACGCTTGCTTCAGTTACTCATACATATAACTCATACGGATCCTATACCGCAAAACTAACAGTTACAACCAACCTGGGCTGTAAGAAAACACTTTCATTGCCTGTAGTAATCCTTCCCAGGCCATTGGCAAATTTTTCGTTTTCGGGGGCTTGCCTGAATTCGCCTGTACAATTTAATGATCTGTCGCAGCCTGGCGCTGGTGGAATTACAAGCTGGCAATGGATTTTTGGTGATCCAACTTCAGGAATTAATAATTCCTCTAGCGCAAAGTTTCCTACACATATCTATGGAACTGCAGGGACTTTTCCCGTTAGGTTAATTGTGAGTAATAGCGGTGGGTGTATGGATACAATTATTAAACAAGTGGTTGTTCACGGATTGCCAGCTCTTGATTTCACTTTTACTCCAGGTTGTGTTAATAATGCAACCTACTTTACGAGCTCAACCTATGTAAATTCAGGGGTTTTAGTTTCGTGTTTTTGGGATTTCGGTGATGGACAAACTTCCAACAGTATGGATCCCGCACACACATATCCTATATCAGGATCATTTAACGTATCTTTAACTGTTACAGATACATCAGGGTGTGTGAATAAGAAAATTCGTACTATTGTTATTTCTGCTCCTCCCTCTGTTTTGTTTGATGTTTCGGCACAAACCTGTGCAGGCAGTCCTACCTCTTTTTCTATTTTGCCTTCTGCATCAGGAAGCTCAGTTACATCTTATTTATGGGAATTCGGAGATGGATTCCAAACGCTGATCAATGCTCCTGCCAATGGGAATACCATCCATACGTATGCCTCAGGTAATACTTATGCAGCTGTTCTGACAGTCCGGACATCTCAGGGTTGTGAGGCGAATTCACAACGCATAATTATAGTTTCTCAAAGTCCAGTTGCTCAATTTAGTTCCGAAAATTCCTGTTCAGGCGAAGCTGTTATTTTCAAAGATCTTTCACTGGTTAATTCCGGGCCATCTATTGTAAGCTGGTCCTGGAATTTTGATGATCCGTCCTCCATTGCCAATAATACATCAGGTCTTAAAAATCCATCTCATGTATTCAACTCACCAGGGACTTATAAGGTACTGTTGCAGGTTGGAAATTCATCAGGATGCATAGATACGGTTTATAAAACCATTTTAATTAATCAAAAACCGCCTGTTGATTTTGACTGGTCTGTCAGTTGTGTTAGCAATGCAACTAAATTTACAACAAACACTTCAATAACAAATGTTGGAACAATAGCATCATATGACTGGGATTTTGGAGATGGGACTGCTCACGGTACTACTCCTAATCCAGTGCATAATTATACAGTTACAGGAAATCATACGGTTATTCTTTCGATAGTTAATTTTAATGGATGTAAAAATTCAGTTTCACACATAATCAACACTTCTCCTCAGCCAAATGCAATTTTCAGCGCAAACAGTTCCTGCCTGGGAACAAGCACTGAATTTATTGACCAGTCATTTTCTTCAAATGGTGTTCCCATAACAGGATGGCATTGGGATTTTGGAGTTAATTCAGCTACAAATGATACTTCGAACCAGAAAAACCCATCTTGGACATATAAAACATTGGGTGTATATCAGGTAAAACTAACGGTTACCTCACAAAGCGGATGTCAGAATACTGTTACTATTCCCTCGCAGGTCTTTGGGAATCCGACAGCTAATTTCACTTATTCAGTTTCCCCATGCGGAAATGGTGCAGTTTATTTTCAGGATTCTTCCTACAATAAACAAGCGCCTATTGCCAGTTATAAGTGGGAGTTTGAATCAAATCATTATTCAAATCTCCAGGATCCTGTTTATATATTCTATTCCTCCGATTCCTGCTATGATGTACAATTAATTGCTACTGATATTAGGGGTTGTGTCGACACGGTTGTTAAGAAAGCATGTGTACCGGCTGAGTTTAATTTTTCCTTTGTTGCTTCTAATACATGCTTGTCCGACTCAACCTATTTTACACCGCAGCAACTAGGTTATTCAACCGGTACACTTGTTTCATTTAACTGGAATTTCGGTGATGCAAATGCGGTATCGCATAATACTTCAACCGCTAAATCGCCGGCCCACATCTACAGTCAGCCAGGTACATATACCGTTAGCTTACAGGCTACTGATGTTTATAACTGTTTAAGGGTAGTATATAAAGAAATAACCATTCTGCCATTACCTGTTCCGTATTTCTCATACACCGAAGGCGCTTGCGACAGCTCTCTTTACTTTCATGATGCTTCATACAGTGTAGGGAGTTCAATTAAACGATGGACATGGGATTTTGGTGATGGTGTAACACAATCCATTGTAGCTCCTTCGTCGCCTAACATATCGCATAAATATATTGTGCCGGGACAATATACCGTCAGTCTGACAGTAACCAACTCCGTTGGATGCACAATACAAAAAACAGTTAAGGATGTTATAGTTAAATCTTGCCTCGATGCAGCATTTGAGTTAAATAACAAATTGATTTGTCAGAATAATACCTTGTCATTTTATGACAATAGTTCAAGTACCAGCCTAACAAATGAGTGGTATTGGGATTTTGGAGATGGAACTAACCTGCAATATTCAAATTATATTAACCGAATTAACCATGTGTATACTTCATCAGGAAACTTCAAGGTGAAACTGATACTTTCTACTTTTATTGATGGTAAAAAAGTAAGCGATACTGCAAAAATGAGTGTTAACGTTAATCCGACGCCGCTTCCGGATTTTATTTTTGCTACGGTTTGCCATGAGCAGACTGCAGTTTTTACAAATATGACCTCTGGTAACGGAACAAAAATCAGCAGCTATAACTGGACTTTTGATGAGCCATCATCAAATCCCCAGGATACATCAACTTTGAAAAATCCTGTTCATTTGTATGATGCTCCTGGTACGTATGAAGTAAAACTAAAGGTAAGAAATTCGTTAGGTTGTACTGACTCAATTCAGAAGCCTTTAGAAGTGTATGGCTTGCCTGAAGCTAATTTTAGCTTTTCAGTGTCGTGTGCAGGTGAAAATACTTCTTTTACAGATTTATCCACGGCTTCCGTTGCTCCGCTTGCAAACTGGGAATGGAGTTATAAGGATGATAAAGGTGTAGCTGGCAGAGCAAAAGTTCAAAATCCGGATTTTGTTTTTGTTAATCCGGGTGACTATGTTGTAAATTTAAAGGTTATTGATATTAACGGATGTTTTGATACCATTAACCAAAATATTTCTACATGGATTGTTCCAAAAAGTCTGTTTAGTTATACTGAAAATTATAATACGGTTCAGGGGCAACTTCAATTTATTAACAATTCCGAAGATGCTATCAGATACCACTGGAATTTCGGCAATGGAACTGATTCTTACATTCAAAACCCTGTAACTTATTATGAAGATGAGGGTACGTATGATATTTCGTTAATCACCTGGAATGATAAAAATTGTTCAGATACCCTTAGTATGAAATATGATTTTATGGTAAAAGGCTTGTTTATCCCGAATGCATTTTCACCGAATAATACTAAAACTGAAGTTCAGTTATTAAAACCAGTTGGTATAAATCTGAGTCAATATCGTTTTGAAGTTTATGACAGGTGGGGTAATTTGTTATGGTGGACTATTGAACTTGATTCGGAAGGCCGGCCTGTTGAAGGTTGGGATGGTAAATATAAAGGTACCCTGATGCCTCAGGGTGCTTACACTTGGAAAGCTTTTGCTGTATTCAAGGACGGAAGTATCTGGGATGCTCAGAATGCGGGTAACAATGATAATTTGCCTAAATGCAAAATTGGAACATCAACTTTGATAAATTAATAGAATAGGTATTGGTCATAAAAAAAGCGCTGTTTAAAGCGCTTTTTTTTTATGGTTATTGGTAGCAAAAACTTAGTCTAAAATCAGTTAAATGTATTTACCCTTTTTTCAATAGGTTAGAATAATTTTTTACTTTTTCCGCCTCCAAGCAATCCGCCTAATAGGCCACGTACCAGGGCACGTCCTATCTGGCTTCCAATTTGAGATGTAACTGATCGTCCAACCGATTTAGTCAAACTTCCAAAAATATCAGAACCAGCTGTTTGGGCTCTGGCTTTTTCTTCCCGAGCTTCTATTTTGAAACGTTCGGCTTCTGCTTTCGCCTGCGCTACACGGTCTTTTTCATCCTGAACTTGTTGAACTTGGGTGATAATACGTTCCTGCAGTATTTCAAAAGCCGATTCGCGGTCAATCTCTTTTTCATAAACACCTGCAATCAATGAACGACGCATCAACATAGAGCGTTCTTCAGAAGTAATAGGTCCGATCTGGGCTTGCGGAGGAAGCATTTTTGCTCTTTCAACCATTGATGGAATCCCCTTTTCGTCAAGGAAAGAAACCAGTGCTTCTCCTACACCCAATTCTGTAATCACGGCTTCGACATCTATAGCAGGGTTTGGCCTGAATGTAGTAGCAGCTGCTTTTACGGCTTTCTGATCACGAGGTGTAAAAGCCCTCAGAGCATGCTGTACTTTATTTCCCAACTGTCCCAGAACTGTATCCGGAATATCAATAGGATTTTGAGTTATAAAATAAATACCTACACCTTTGGAACGGATAAGCCTTACGACCTGCTCGATTTTTTCGACTACTACACGAGGTGCATCCGTAAACAGGAGGTGAGCTTCATCAAAAAAGAATACTAATTTTGGTTTGTCCATATCACCAACTTCAGGCAAACGCTCAAAAAGTTCAGACATAAGGTACAATAGCAAGGTTGAGTAGGTTCGGGGTGCCATCATCAATTTATCAGCAGCCAATATATTAATCACTCCCTTTCCGTTTGAATCGGTTTGCATGAAATCAAAAATATCAATAGCCGGTTCAGTGAAAAATTTATCAGCGTTTTGTTCTTCGAGTGCAATAAGTTCGCGCTGAATTGCACCAATGCTGGCGGCAGAAATATTCCCATAAGCTGTAGTGAATTGTTCACGGTTATTACCAACATATTCGCACATTTTTTGCAGATCTTTTAAATCGAGCAATAGCAGCTTGTTGTCGTCGGCAATTCTGAAAACCAATGTAAGTACGCTTTCCTGTATGTCGTTCAGGTTCATCAAACGTCCCAGTAATAAGGGTCCCATTTCCGAAATTGTGGTACGTAGCGGATGTCCCTGCTCTCCAAAAAGATCCCAGAAAGTAACAGGGAATGCAGTATTTGTAAATCCTTGCAGTTGCATTTTTGCTACCCTGTCAACAACACGCTGATTTCCTTCGCCGGATTTACTTACACCCGAGAGATCGCCTTTTATATCCGATACAAATACAGGCACACCAATTGAACTGAATGCTTCAGCCATCACCTGTAATGAAACGGTTTTACCAGTACCTGTGGCACCTGTAATTAAACCATGGCGATTTGCCATACGAGGATTAAGAAATATTTCTATGCCGGATTTGGCTATGAGCAATTTACCTTCAGGATCTATCATTTTTTTAGAATTGGATTATAACAAATATAGAGAAACTTTTTATTTTAGTATTTAAAATAAAAATCATGCTAACCATATGGAAAGCATGATTTTTTTAAATGCTAAACTTAATATTCAAGCAAATCTTTAGCTGCTGAATATATACGTTCCTGGTCAGGAAGTATTGCTTTTTCGAGAATACGGTTAAATCCTACCGGGGTAAAGGTTGAACCAACCCTGCGAACAGGAGCATCAAGGAATTCAAATCCTTCGTTCGAAATCAAAGCTGCAATTTCACCTCCAAAGCCACCAAAAACTTTATCCTCGTGTACCACTAATGCTCTTCCGGTTTTCTTTACACTCTCAAGGATAGCATCCTTATCAAGTGGTATT
Organism: uncultured Bacteroidales bacterium; assembly: GCA_963802185.1. GTDB lineage: Bacteria > Bacteroidota > Bacteroidia > Bacteroidales > UBA4417 > UBA4417. Next base: position 87,194 of record CAWDHU010000022.1, on the reverse strand, counting down.
AATGATCGGATATCAATAACTTCAATGCTTTTTCCGGCTTCTTTGTTTAACTGATTTGCCACTGCGATACACATATGCGTTGTGTTACCATAGGTAATAATGCTCATGTCTTTACCTTCAAGCCTGGTTCGGGCTTTTCCGAATGGAACTTCAAATTCTTCAGGAACAATTGTTTCTGCAATTGGATCATTATATAATGCTTTTGGCTCGAGGAATAGGGTAGGGCCCCTGGAACGCATACAAGTACGAAGTAATCCAGCAGCGTCATCGGCAAAGGATGGACAAACAATCCGAACTCCAGGTATAGCGGCTAATGATCCTTCAATATTTTGCGAATGATATAATCCGCCTCCGATATATCCGCCGGATGCCAGACGTATGGTAATATTGGGTGAAAATTTACCGTTGCTGCGCCAATAGTCATGCGACAATTCAATATATTGTTCCATTGCAGGCCAGAAATAATCAGCAAACTCAGCTCCCTCAACAACAATCCTGATTTTATCATCATAACGGCTCATCCCATTTGCAGTTCCCAGTATAAAGTCTTCTGCAATCGGGCCATTGAAAACACGTTCGATACCAAATTCCTGCTGCATACCTTTGGAAACATTAAAAATGCCGCCTTTATCTTTATTTGCCACATCCTGACCCCAAAGGAAAGTATCAGGGTTAAGCCGGAATTCTTCCTTAAGTGTTTCGTTAAGAGCCTGGATTAATTTTAAAGAACGGCCTTCCTTTTGATCATGAATCCCGTCAGGGAATTTAACAGGCGTATAAGCTTCTGGAGTTACAAAATCAAAAATTGATTCGGGATCAGGGTCGGGCGAAATCAATGCTTTCCGGTGAGCAGCCATCATTTCTTTCTGAGCCTGATCATCAATTACGGCTAATTCCTCCTCTGTAAATTTACCCGAATGAAGTAATATGATTCGGAACCTGTCGAGTGGATCGCCGGCTTTTGCGCAATGACGTTCATTTTCATCACGGTACAGTTCGTGCTTGTCGGAATTTGAATGCGAGTGAATACGCACACAACTGGCATGAACAATAACCGGTTCCTGCTTTTCAATTGCATGACGCTTTGCCATTTCCATCGCAGTCATCGATGCAAATATATTTTTTCCATCACAGTGGATTATCCTCAGGTTTTTAAACCCTTTAAAGTTATCGGCTGCAAATGCATTTGCTGATTGGTCTCGCTGTGGAACTGAGATTCCGTAACGGTTATCCTGGAATACAAAAATGACTGGTAATTTCTCGTTGCTGGCACCGTTTATGGCTTCATAAACATATCCTTCGGAAGTTGACGATTCGCCTTGGGAACTGATAGCAACACCTTTACCACCGTATTTTTTTATAGCTCTTGCAACGCCAACTGCATGCAAAGTATGGTTACCTGTTGCGGAAGAAACATTATGCACATTCCATTCAGGTTTAGCGAAGTGATTCGACATATGCCGACCCCCACCTGCCACATCAGTCGCTTTGGAAATGCCATTAAGGATAATTTCTTCAGCAGTAAGGCCTGCTGAAAGAGCGGTTTGCATATCGCGGTAATAAGGGAACAAATGATCAGTTGTTCGATCAAATATTTGTCCTATAGCGAGTTGTATGCCATCATGACCTGCATATGGAGCATGATATGACCATCCCAACGCTTGTTTTAAATAATTTGGCGCCCGCTCATCAAGTTTGCGACCTAAAACTAAAAGATAGTACCATTTTTGTAATGTTTCCTTATCAACAGTATCTAACTTATATTCTTTATGTTTTTCCATTCGTTTTCCTTAATATTTTCCTAAAGTTCAACAAAAATAACGACTTAAATCCAATTTTGTTCGCAAACGGCAATATATTTGATGATAAAATACGGAGTCGATTTTTCAACCTCTTATTATGGTGTACATTCCATCATCACGAAGCCTGATTATGGTTGAAGGTTTCGATCGTGTAAAATAATCCTGTTTGTAAGATACAATATAATCGACTGATTGTTTGATTTCGGCCACTATCTGGCTGAAAACTACAGGAGCATCAAATCCCGAAATATTAGCCGAAGTTGAAACGATTGGTTTTCCAAACCTTCGGATAAGTTCGGAGCAAAAATCGTCTTTAACAATACGTATTGCAATAGTTCCATCCGATGCTATTAAATTAGAGGCAAGTTTTCGTGCGTTGGAATAAATTATAGTTACTGGATTGGAAATGCTGGCAAGTAAATCTGCAGTTATGTCGGGAATTTTTTCAACATAAGTGGACAACTTGTCAATATGGTCGATAAGGATGATCATGCTCTTAGCTTCAGCACGGCTTTTAATGCGATATATTTTTTCTACAGCCATAAAATTAGTAGCATCACAACCAATTCCCCATACAGTATCAGTGGGGTATAGAATAATACCTCCTGATTTAAGAGTTTTGAGTGCATTACTGATATCCGATTCCAAAAACTTGCTCATTATTTTGTTTGAAGGAGTAATTGATTATTAGTTATACTTTCAGCACATAAAAAATGATTTTCAGGGCAACTCATGTGACCATGAAGCCCGCATGGTCTGCAAGCCAGCTTTTCTTTTGTTTCAATAACTGTTGATTTATCAGAAAGAGGGCCAAAACCGAAAGCCGGAAGTGTTGAGCAGAAAATAGCAGTAACCGGAGCATTGGTAGCTGAAGCCAAATGAAGAGGAGCTGAGTCATTCACAAAATTCATTTTAGCCTCCTTCATTAAAGCAGCTGATTGCAATGTACTTAGCTTTCCTGCCAGATTGATAATATTCTTTCGGTTTACCTGAGCAATGATTTCCTTGCAAATAAGTTCATCATTTGAAGCTCCTAACAAATAAACATTTATGTCCATGCTAAGTTCATTAACAAAGTCAATCCACTTATTTATTGGTAATTGTTTGGTAAACCAGAGGGATGCAGGAGCTATTGTAATGTATTTCTCTTGCGTCCATTCCTTCACAAATAAATTATCTGCATCTGATGGATATATTCCAGGTTTGGATAACCGGGCATTTAAAAAAGGTTTAATCAGCCTGTGATTCCGGACTATTTCATGCTCAAACGGCGCAGTTGTCGAAATAATGTGAACATATCTGTGCGTAAAAAGAAACGAAAGTGGGTTTTTTTTGAATCCAGATCGGATTCCAGCTCCGGATAAAACGGTAACAAGCCCTGAAGAGAAATGCCGCTGAATATTGATAACGGCATCATAGTGCGTCCGCCGGACCTTAACAATTATTTTCAGTAAATTTAAGTACTTCTTTTGTTTTTTATTCCAAAGCAGCACGGAATTTATGAAAGGATGACTATCAAACAAATTCTCATAACCTTTCTTAACCAGGTAATCTATTTTGCAGTTTGGGTATAGCTTGTGCAATGATTCAACTACAGATGTTGAAAGTATAACATCGCCTAAAGAAGCAGTTTGTATGACAAGAATCCGGTTCAAAAAGTATCTCTATTAAAATTTAGTGAATAATCAAGCTTGGTAGGATCTTTTATAATTGATTTTAGCAGCGGATAATGATGTCAGGCTTGTATTCCGAATTCGCGCAAAGCTTCGTTGAGCGAAGTTTTCAAATCAGTTGAAGGTTTGCGTTGGCCGATGATCAATGCACAACTCACCTGGTAATCACCTGCAGGATATTTTTTTGTGTACGACCCCGGAATAACTACTGAACGTGGAGGCACATATCCTTTATATTCAACCGGCTGACTACCTGTTACATCAATAATACGGGTACTTTGTGTGATAACCACATTTGCTCCAAGAACAGCTTCTGCTGCTATCCGTGCACCTTCAACAACAATGCACCTTGATCCGATAAAGCAATTATCTTCGATTATAACCGGGGCAGCCTGAACGGGTTCGAGCACACCTCCGATTCCTACACCGCCGCTTAAATGTACGTTTGATCCAATCTGGGCACAGCTTCCAACAGTAGCCCATGTATCTATCATGGTTCCAGCACCAACCCATGCACCAATATTTACGTACGAAGGCATCATAATAACGCCCGGCGACAAGTAAGCGCCGTGGCGGGCAACTGCATGAGGTACAACACGCACACCGAGTTCTTTATAGTTACGTTTTAGCGGGATTTTATCATGAAACTCCAGGGGACCGGCTTCCATCACTTCCATTTGCATCAGCGGGAAGTACATTATAACTGCTTTTTTTATCCATTCGTTTACTTTCCACTCATTGCCAACTGGTTCGGCAACCCGGATAACACCTTTATCCAAAAGTTCAACTATCTGGAAAACAGCGTTTTTGGTTTCATCAGTTTTAGTGAGTGAACGATCGTCCCAGGCTTTTTCAATTATAGATTTTAAATGGTCCATTCATTTTGTTTTACCGCTCAAAATTAGGGATTTTTAAGGACAGATACGGCTAAGTATTCAGTTAAATATATTTGATCTGGCAGAAAATATTGATTGATAGGGATTTAATTACGTTAAATTTGTGGTTAACCTAAAGTAGAGCTTGAATTAAATACAAATTCAGGGATAATTTGTATTTTTGATTTTAAGTCATGATTTATACCAAATCAAAAGAAAATATTTCACCGCTAACAAGAAAATAAGAATTAATTTCAAAATTATGGGCAAGTTTTCGGAAAGCATAAGCAATGATCACAAGGATTTTATTGAAAAACAACATATCTTTTTTGTGGCAACTGCACCTCTTAGTATGGAGGGGCATGTAAATGTTTCGCCCAAGGGGATGGATTCTTTCAGGGTTCTTTCGCCGAACAAAGTGGCATACATGGATGTCGTTAGCAGTGGAAACGAAACCTCGGCTCATATTCTTGAAAACGGGCGAATTACATTTATGTTTTGTTCGTTTGAAGGTTCACCGAACATTATGCGCTTGTATGGGAAAGGTTTTACTGTTCTTCCTGGCGAGGATAAATGGGAAGATATATCAAAGCATTTTTCCATACCTGTTTCCATCAGGCAAATAATAGTAGCAGATATACATAAAGTTCAAACCTCATGTGGTTATGGAGTTCCTTTATACACTTACATGGGTGAAAGAGATAATCATCAAAAATGGTCCGAAAAAGTAGGTAGTGAAGGAATAAATGAATATAAATTGAAAAATAATATGATTAGTTTGGATGGACTACCTACCGCTTTGGCTAATAAAGGAAATGTCACATAATTTTTCTGATTGAATATGTCAGTTTGAATCAATTGCCTGTCAATACCTATGGTCTTTTTTTATTACTTTTGCGCAAAAATTAAACTTGGGCAGAGTATTAGCAATTGATTACGGACAAAAGCGTGTAGGGCTAGCGGTTACTGATGAACTCAGGATGATTGCAGGAGCTTTGGCTTCGGTACATTCAAAAGATGTTATTACTTTTCTGAAAGATTACATTTCGCATGAAAATGTGGATTGTTTTGTTGTTGGATACCCACTCACAATGCAAAACCAGCTTTCGGAATCTGCTCGTTTTATTGAACCGTTTGTTAAGCATTTGCAGCGTACATTCCCTGATATACCTGTTGAAAGAATGGATGAGCGTTTTACTTCAAAAATAGCTACTGCTGCGATACTTGAATCAGGTGCCAAAAGGAAAGATCGGCAGAATAAAGCATTGGTGGATAAAGTAAGCGCTGTTATTATCCTTCAATCGTATATGGAAATGAAAGCGATGCAGCGATGAACCATTGAGCTTGAAAAGTGTTTCTTTAGCAAAGAATAAAAATTAAGTCGGATGTTCGATGTCGGATTAAAACTTTGATACTTGAACGCCGCAGGCAATTGAACATTCAACTTTTAAGCTTCTATTAACCAATAACTATTAACTTATATCTCATCACTTATCACTCATAACTCATCACAAACCATGATTCTCCCTGTAGTAGCAATCGGACACCCTAACTTACGTAAAATATCAGTAGAAATTACGCCCGAGTATCCCGGATTGCAGCAGCTAATTGCCGATATGTGGGAAACCATGTATTTTTCAGTAGGAGTAGGGCTTGCAGCGCCACAGATCAATAAACAGATCCGGCTTTTTGTAATTGACGCTACCCCATACGAAAAAGAAACTCCTGAAACCAAGGACTTTAAAAAAGTATTTATCAATCCTAAAATAGTAGAAGAAAAAGGAGAAGAGTGGGCTTTCAGCGAAGGCTGCCTTAGCATTCCCGATATTCATGAAGATGTTCTTCGTAAGTCGGATGTGCGATTAACCTATTACGATGAACAGTTCAATAAGCATGATGAATGGTTCACAGGTGTGCTGGCAAGGATTATTCAGCATGAATACGATCATCTGGATGGTATTCTGTTTGTTGATAAAGTTCATCCGCTGCGTAAAATAATGATTAAGCGCAAATTGCAGGAGATTTCAAAAGGTATAACAGATGCAAAGTATAAAATGATCTTTCCTGCTAAAAGACGTTGATCACTAACCTGGATTAAACTTTAGAATTATTTCAACATAATGAAATACCTGTTATTATTCATTTCCATCGTTATTTCATTTTCTTTTGCTTCATGTTCGCTTGAAAGGGATAAAATGTCGGGTAAGATAGCTAAATTAGAATCAGAGATAAAAACTTCCCAGGATCTTGATACCACTGCAGTTATTGAATTATTAGGTGCTTACCAGAATTTCAGTGCAAAATACCCTGACGACAGCCTGGCACCTGTATACCTTTACAAAACTGCAGGATTGGCCATGGGGTTAAACCGTGGAAAACAGGCTATTGGTTTATATGAATCTGTAATCCAGAACTTTCCAGAATATAAAAGAATTCCTGAATGCTATTTTATGTTAGCATTCGCCTATGAAAATATGCTTGGCAATACTGGAAAGGCAAATGAATTATATAATGAATTCCTTATTAAATATTCTGATCATGAATTGGCCGATGACGCCAGGACCGCGATTAAATTTTTAGGAAAATCACCTGTAGAAATCGTTAGCGATCTGGATAAGTTGAATGCTGATACAATAAGAGAGTTAATGGATAAATAATTATTAGAAAAATAGTAATATCCAAGATATCAATTGAACTCTACTATTCCAAATCCGCAATCCACAATCCGAAATCCGCAATCCGCAATCCGCAATCCGAAATATTTAACCTTATTCTTTTCTTGAAAAATCCTGAGTTAGCATCGTTTTTAACCCCGAAGCTTTAATATCCAGCGAAAGCTCGCCATTGCGGCAGTAGGAAATACGTCCCGTTTGCTCTGATACAATGATTGCAATCGAATCATTTTTTTCGGTAATTCCAATGGCAGCGCGGTGACGCAAACCAAACTCTGTTGGAAGGTCCATTTTTGCAGAAACCGGAAGAATACAGCGTGCTGTTTTAATTCTATTATCGCCGATTATCAAAGCTCCGTCGTGCATCGGGTTATTTTTATAGAAAATACTTTCAATCAGCTGATCAGAAATGATGGCATCAACAGCTAATCCGGTTTCTTTAAACTCCGATAAATCATTCTCCCGGCTAATAACAATCAAAGCTCCGGTCAAAGAATGTGACATCCTGTGACAAGCCTGAACAACAGGATCAATATCAGCAAGGTGACTGTTTTCAAGCTGAAGTTTTGAAAATAATGCCCTGAAGCGGTTAAGTGTTATAAATCCTGGAGAACCAACAGCAAGAAGGAATTTTCGGATTTCAGGCTGGAATACAACTATGAAAGCGATAAAACCTACTGATGTGAATGCTCCTAGTAAATCACTGAGCAAATCCATCTGGAGTGATTTTACCAGTCGCCATATAACGAAAATGGCTAAAATGCCCAGGAAAATATTAACGGCAGCCGTACCTTTAAGTAGTTGATACAGAAAAAATAACAATAAAGCTACCAGAAATACGTCGATTACATCGAGGATACGGATATGCAGGAAAAGAGGTATAAGTGAAGCGATCATTTCCATTTTAAAGTGTAAAGTGCAAATATACTTATTCCATTGCACTCATGTATGTTTTGCAAAGTTTTATCATTTGAACGGCTTCTTTTACGTCGTGAACACGCAGAATATCAGCTCCATTAAATAAGGCTGCCAGATTCAATGCTGATGTGGCAGGTAAAGCTTCCTCGGGAGTGATATCCAGCAATTTGTAAATCATCGATTTGCGTGAAATTCCCACTAATATCGGAAACCCATACTGTTTAAAAACATTAAGTTCGCTTAGCACTTTGTAATTATGTCTAATAGATTTTCCAAACCCGAATCCAGGATCGAGTATCACCTCTTTAATTCCTGATTTGTGCAAATGAGAAATATTTTTTTCAAAAAAAAGTCCTATTTCATTGGTGACCTCTTTGTAGGCCGGGTTTGACTGCATAGTTTCCGGGGTTCCCTGCATATGCATCAAAATATAGGGTAATCCTGTTGAAGCAACTGTTTTGATGAGTGCCTCATCCAGGCTTCCTCCTGAAATATCATTGATAATTCCAGCACCTGCGTCAGCGGATAGCTTTGCAACCTTTGAGCGAAAAGTATCAACCGAGAAAACTGTTTTAGGGAATCTTGTTGTAAGTGTTTGAACAGCAGGAATAAGCCTGGCAATTTCTTCTTCTTCAGTTACATGCTGAGCACCCGGACGGGTAGAAACAGCACCCAGATCTATAATTGAAGCACCTTCCTGAATCATACTTTCAGTCTGCGAAATCCACTCATCTGTATTCTTATACCGGCCACCATCGTAAAATGAATCAGGTGTTAGATTTAATATGCCCATAACCAGTGGATTATCAGTATTTAGCACATTATTGCCACATTTCAGGGTTTTATTTCCGGGAAAAGGTGTAATTTTATCACTCCAAAAATCCATGGTTTCCAAATTGAAATCAGCTACAAAGTTATTGATAATATGCCTGATAAAACTTTTCAACAATACGATAATGTGATTCGTTCGTGCCGTGATATATTTATGGCTAAAAATCACGATTATGGCACTGCATGGCGAATCCTCCGAACCTCTTCCATCACCGATCAGATTTATATCAAAGCCAGCAGAATCCGCAGCATTGAGCAAAAAGGCGAGAGCAAAGTGGACGAAGGCATCAGGCCTGAGTTTGTCGGTATGATCAATTATTCGGTTATGGCTCTGATACAACTTGAGTTGGGTGCAGCCGAAGAGCCACATATGGATAATGACATTATCGGCGCTAAATATGATGCATTCATTACAACAGCCCGGGATCTGATGGCTGATAAAAACCATGATTACGGCGAGGCATGGCGACAAATGCGTATCAGTTCGCTTACGGATATTATTCTGATGAAGTTGCTGCGAATTAAGCAGATAGAGGATAACAACGGCTTGACTCTTATGTCGGAAGGGCTTGATGCCAATTATCTTGATATCATAAACTATTCGGCTTTTGCGTTGATTATGATGGATCAAAAAAACTAGCTTGCCTGGATTGGGCTTTGATTAGTAAATATTTGATTTAAATAATATTTAGATTAACCATTGTTATTCAATACCTGCGTTTTGCAGGCCTCATACAATAAAAATAAATGAGTATTAATAAGAGGAAATAGCCATGATTGTAATAAACCACCAACTGAAGATGATATTATGATCAATCTGGCGAACCTTTAGCTCACGAATACCTTAAAAAAATCAGCAAGGAATGAGTAATTCCATGTGACCCGTAAATATTAAATAATAACACATGAAATGGATTGCTAATATTAGTAGAATTCTGACCGGGATAGTTTTTTTGTTTTCAGGTTTTGTGAAAGGCGTGGATCCGCTGGGAACTGCCTACCGACTTGAGGACTACTTCATCGCATTCAACTGGGAGTTTTTTATCCCTCTTGCTCTTTTTTTCTCCATATTATTGTGCACAATTGAGTTTGTTATTGGAGTAATGTTAGTGTTTAACCTCCGGATGAAAGTCACTTCCTGGCTTTTACTGGCAATGATGGCATTTTTTACATTGCTTACATTAAACGATGCGATTAACAATCCGGTACCTGACTGTGGTTGTTTTGGCGATGCCATTAAACTTACCAACTGGCAAACGTTTTATAAAAACCTTGTCCTTTTACCCCTGGCAACTCTGATTTTCGTTTACCGGAATAAATTCAAGCCATTCACCAGTTCCGGAAAGCAATGGTTAATAACATTGTTTTTTGTTGGTGTGTTTTCCGGATTTTCATATATGTGTTATAGCCATTTGCCTGTTGTGGATTTCACTGAATGGCAGACAGGACATAAATTATATCCTGAAAATCCTAAACCTGTAAAATACTATCTTACGTATAAAAATAAGAAGTCAGGGGAGGAAAAGGAATATCTTTCGCCCAATTATCCCTATAATGACAGTATTTGGATGACAAATTGGGAATTCGTTTCACAACGGGTGGAAGATCCCAATACATATTATGGCAAGTCGCTGATAATCAGTGATACATCAGGAAATAATGTTACTGAAAGTATTATAAGAAATCCTGATTATCAACTGATTGTAAATTCGTATGATTTATCAAAAGCGGATCGTAAAGCATTTATCAAATTAAATGCTTTCTGTGCCAGGGCTTATGCCGATAATATTCCCACAGCAGTGCTGGTTAGTGCATCATCGGCTGATATTGATCAATTTGCCAACGAAAATAAACTACAGCTTGATTTTTACACTTCTGATGATATCGTTCTTAAAACTATAGTTCGATCCAATCCTGGATTATTGTTGTTGAAAGATGGAGTGATACTGAAAAAATGGCATCACAACGACTTCCCTGCTTACGAAGACTTTAAAAAATATCTTGAAACAAGATAAATGAAAAGTATCTGAATTGCAACTTCGCTTTAAGTTGATTTGGCGTTAAGTTCAACGTTTACAAACTAAACTAATAAATCCAACATCTGAAATCTAACATCCGAAATCGACCATGCTCCGATACGCCTTTATTCGACTTATGTATGGAATACTTGTGCTTTTTGGAGTAGTAACGCTGATATTTTTTCTCTTTAATGTATTGCCCGGTGATCCGGCTCGTATGATGCTAGGCCAGCGCGCTGATATTGCATCCGTAGAAGCAATTAACCGCGACCTGGGCCGTGATAAACCTCTAATTGTTCAATATCTTGGTTTTCTGAATGATGTATCACCGGTTTCATTTCATAATATAAAAGAAACAACCAGTGCTTTTTATTTCAGTACAACAAAGTATCCATCAGCTATTCAGATTGTGAAAATCGGCAATTCAACTATGGTGCTGAAAAAACCTTACTTACGCCGCTCATACCAAAGTAAGCGACCGGTTTCAGAAATTTTGGCCGAGGCTTTCGTTCCGACTATGGTATTGGCAACAGTAGCCATGATAGCTGCTACCGTAATCGGGTTGTTACTGGGAATTTTCAGTGCATTGAACAAAGATGGGTGGTTCGATCGCATTTCACTGATAGTTAGTATTTTAGGAATGTCGCTTCCTTCATTTTTTGCTGCCATTCTCATTGCATGGCTGTTTGCTTATGTATTAGCCGACTATACTGGGTTGAGTATGTTTGGAAGTTTATATACTGTCGATGATTTCGGCCGGGGTGAATATATCGATCTGAAGAACCTGATACTGCCTGCTATTACACTGGCAATCCGTCCTTTAGCGATAATTACTGAGCTGACGCGAAGTTCGATGTTGGATGTACTGACGCAGGATTATATCCGTACAGCCCGGGCTAAAGGGCTAAGTTTGTACCGCATTATAACCAGGCATGCACTTAAAAATGCATTGAACCCGGTAGTTACCGCAGTGTCTGGGTGGTTTGCATCATTAATGGCAGGAGCTGTTTTTGTTGAATATATTTTCGACTGGAAAGGAGTGGGTGTTGTAATAGTTGATGGACTCGAAAAATATGATTTCCCTGTAGTGATGGGTGCGGTGTTGTTTATTTCGGTTTTACTGATTATTATTAATATTTTTGCAGATCTGATATATGGAATACTTGATCCGCGAATACGTTACACCTAACTTTAAAAGATATAACTCACATAAAAATTAAACAGTCAAAAAATGAGAAAAAAAATTGTTGCCGGAAACTGGAAAATGAATAAGGATTTTCAGGATGCTGAAGATTTAATGTTCGAAATTGTAGATGAACTTACCGAAAAAGGATCGGGTGAAACTGAAGTTATCATTTGTCCCCCAGCCGTTTATCTCGAAATGAGTTCTGATATTGCCGCAGAAAACGGTTTTATGGTTGGTGCTCAGAATTTAAGCCAATGGGAATCAGGCGCCTATACAGGTGAAATTTCAGCATCCATGCTTCATTCTATGGGGATCACACATTGTATACTGGGTCATTCCGAACGTAGAACTTATTTTGGTGAAACCGATAAAGTTATAGCCACTAAGGTCGACCTCACTTTAAAATACGGTATGACTCCAATTTATTGCTGTGGTGAAGTTCTGGCCGAACGCCAGGCTGAAAAACATTTCGATGTTGTAAGGACACAGCTTAGTGAGGCTCTGTTCCATCTTGGCAACGAAGCCGTTAGCCAGGTAATTATTGCTTATGAACCTGTTTGGGCCATAGGCACCGGAGTTACAGCCTCATCAGCGCAGGCTCAGGAAATGCATGCTTTTATTCGTAGTCTTTTGACCGAAAAATATGGTAAAGAAGTAAGTGATGAAATTTCAATACTTTATGGTGGAAGTTGTAATGCAAAGAATGCAGCCGAGCTTTTTGCAAATCCTGATGTAGATGGTGGTCTTATTGGTGGTGCAGCATTGAAAGCAGCTGATTTTGTTGCCATTGTGAACTCGTTCGCATAACATGGAATATGTTGAACTGATCTGCCAGCCTTCACCGGGTGAGCATACAGCTGAATTGTTGATAAGCAGGCTTGCTGATGCCGGATTCGAAAGTTTTACAGAGAACGAAAACGGGACTGTATCTGCTTTTGTACAAGCTCCGTTGTTCACTCATGATTTATCCAGCAGGCTGGATTCTGGTGAATTCGATGAGTTTCTTGATTCTTTCAAGGTTGAAAGAATTGCAGATCAAAACTGGAATGCTGTATGGGAAAGTCAGTACGAACCTGTTCTGATTGATAATACCTGCATGGTACGTGCACCCTTTCATGCGCAACCGCGAGGAGTGGAGTTCGATATTGTTATAATGCCTAAGATGTCGTTTGGAACGGCTCATCATGAAACTACCAAAATGATGGTCCAGTACCTGTTAAGCATACAGGTTTCAGGAAAATCATTACTTGATATGGGTTCAGGAACGGCGGTCCTTGCTATTCTTGCCCGCATGAAAGGTGCTTTCCCTGTAACTGCAATCGACAACGATGAGTGGGCATATAATAATGCGATGGAGAATGTTCAGAGCAATAATTTTGCGGATATCGAAGTTTTATTAGGGGATAGTTCATTGCTTGAAGGTAAAAAATTCGATATCATTCTGGCTAACATCAACAGGAATATTCTACTTAATGATATTCCGGCATACCGGCAAAGCCTTAATCCTGGCGGCAAACTTTTTGTTAGTGGTTTTTATAGTGAGGACCTTCCGCTTATCGAAGCAAAAGCAAATGAAACAGGCCTGAATATCATGTCAAAGCGAATGGAAAATAACTGGACATCAGCTTGTTTTACCTTGTAAAAAGACATGATTTTATAATTGAAGTAAGAATTTTCAATTAGCTTAATAGCAACAGGTTAAATTTAATAAGTGATTCCTTGGGCTAGCTTACAGCTTAAATTTATTTAATCACTGAAAGTAAAACTGAAATGTTTTTAAAACGGATTGCTCTATTCGCTTTTTTCTGCTTGCTGATATCAACAAATCAGTTGAAAGCTCAAGGGCAATCCATTTCATCTTCTGCCGATACTACAGATTTTATAAAAGACCTGACGGAACTATTCCGAAACGTTGGCAATGCTGATGAAGCAGAGGCTAAACAGGTACTATCGACATTTACTTACCAATGGACTTCAGGTTTACTGAGTAACGCACAGAAAAATCAGTCTCAATCGGTTTGTAAGCTATTTAATGAACGTAAACTTGAAGTAGCGCCTTATTATACTTTGTATTTCAATATATTAACTACTTTGGTTAAACAGAGTTCAACACCAGGCACTTTCGATTTATTTCATAAAAGTGTAAATTATTGTCTGCTCACAAAATCACCTACCCGAACATTATTAAGTTACTTTAAGCAAACTGATTTGCTGATCAGGAGCAATGCTTTGATGAAGACAAACACCGAGGCCTGGTACATGAGGCGTGGTACCTACAAGTTCGCATTTGATTCAGTTCCTTATTTTGCCTTTTCTTCCGGCAGCCTTGCTTGTGTGGTTCGTAATGACAGCGCATGTATTTATGACACCAAAGGCAGCTTTTATCCTTTATCACAAACCTGGATCGGTAAAGGCGGAAAAGTATACTGGGATCGAACAGGACTTGGGCGTGATGTAGTTTATGCAAAACTTGCTACTTACTCTATTGATACCCGAACAATTTCCTATTCGGCTGATTCTGTGTTGTTTTATCATAGCGGATATTTTAAGAAAAATCTTTTTGGAAAGCTTGAAGACAAAGCCATGGTCGATATAACCGCCGACAATGCTACATTCCCGAAGTTTACCATGTATAAAGGCAGCCAGGTTTATATTAATTTGTTTAAAGATATTGAATTTTTCGGAGGCTTTAGTCTTCAGGGTGCAAGAGTAATTGGAAAACCAGCTGCTGATGGATTTTCACGGATAGAAATCAAATATAAAAACAAACCTTTTATAAGTTTAAAATCTACTGAGTTTGCCATCTGGCCCGATAAGTTTGTATCTGCCAGGGCATCGGCAATGATTTTTCTTGAAAATGATTCCATATTTCACCCGGCTTTGCAGGTACGTTACAATCTTTCCAACAATGAACTGGTGATGAGCAGGGGTGAAGACGGTCTGAGTCAGAGCCCGTTTTTTGACACTTATCACCGGCTGGATATGTATACCGAATCCATATACTGGAAATTGAATGAGGATATTATGAGCTTCGAAGATATTAAAGGAATGAGGACAAAGAGCGAAGCTTTGTTTGAGTCTTCCGATTATTTTTCAGCATATCGTTTTGATAAAATGCAGGGAATTGATGATGTTAATCCTGCTATTCTGGTTTCGGCATATGCACGCTCGCGCAAGACTGACAGGTTTTACACCGAAGATTATGCTGCCTGGGCCAAAAAACCTATCGAACAAATTAAGGTTCAACTCATTAAACTTGCTAACGCCGGTTTTCTTTACTTTGATATTGATAATAACTTTGCCATTGTACAACCTCGTTTAACTGAATACCTTGCTGCCCGTTCAGGCGTGAAGGATAGCGATATAATTCAATTTAAATCTTATGTTGAACAAGGTTCGAATGCTCAATTGGACCTTAAAAATTTCAGGCTCTCAATTGAAGGCGTAAATCAAGTCATGCTCAGCGATTCACAATATGTATATGTTGTTCCCCGTGATAAGAAAGTAGTAGTGACACAAAATCGGGATTTCTCCTTTAAAGGCCGTGTACATGCCGGCTTATTCGACTTCCTTGCAAATGAATGTACTTTTCAATACGATAAATTCTCTCTCAGCATCCCTCAAATTGATTCAGCCATGATGATAGTTCCTGCCTGGAACCTGGATGCTAATGGTTTCAGACCATATGTTAGGGTTAAAAATGTATTGTCGAAAATGAATGGAGAGTTGTTTATTGATTCACCTGATAGTAAATCAGGGAGAAAAATGCTACGTAATTTCCCGGTTCTCATCAGCAAGGATACCAGTTATGTCTACTTTGATCGAAAGGATATTGAAAAAGGTATTTACAAACGAAAAAATTTCTTTTTTCAGATAAATCCTTTTACAATGGATAGTATAAACTCTCTTCCTATGGGCAGATTGCAGTTTGATGGAACACTTGTTTCGGCAGGTATTTTCCCTGATATTAACGAAACAATAAGTGTTCAGAAAGACTATTCTCTTGGTTTTAAAAAGGTGCTGCCTGAACCTGGACTGCTTGTTTATGGAGGGAAAGGTAGTTATTCGGATACTCTAATTCTTAGCAACAGGGGATTACGCGGTTCCGGTCGCTTAAACTACCTGAGTTCTGTAACCGAATCGGCAGACTTTCTGTTTGCACCGGATTCCACTTCAGCTAAAGTCAAAAACTTTCAACTTGCCAGGGTTGATACTGTAGTTGAATTTCCTGATGCACAGGTTAAAAATGCTTATGTAAAATGGATGCCTGGCGAAGACGTGATGACGGTTCAGAATGCAAAAAATGATTCGATCAGCATGTTCAACAACAGTGCAAAATTAATTGGGGAACTTGTTATTTCGCCTACCGGTTTGAAAGGAAAAGGTCAGTTCTCATTCGAAAATGCGGAAGTTACTTCCCGGCATTATGAATTCAAGTCAACCTCATTTATATCAGACACTTCCGACTTCAGGTTGTTAACTGATGACCGCTCAAAAGATGCGCTCCGGGTTCATGTTTTTAAAACTGCAATCGATTTTGGTACCCGGCAAGGACATTTTATTGCTACTGGTGATGGTGCTCTGATGGAATTTCCATTTATACAATATAATTGCGTGGTCAATGAATTTGACTGGCTGATGAATACCAAGCAACTCCAGTTGATTAATAAAACTCCGTTCTCGCGCGAGAAATATTACCAGATGACACCAGCTGAACTCCTGGCATTTGATCCGGGTCGTGAAATCTATGTATCAACTGATCCCAAACAAGATTCACTCAGTTTCTTTGCTTTACGTGCCCTTTATGATCTGGATTCCAATTACCTGAAAGTTGAAGATGCCCGAATTATTAAAGTAGCGGATGCTGCGATATTCCCATTCAGTGCAAAACTCTCAATAGGTCATAACGGCCTTATTTCTGAACTCAGGCAGGCTGAAATACTTGCTAACAGATCAAGTTTGTATCACAGATTTTATAATTCAACTGTAAATATAGGCTCACGTAAGCGCTATACAGCAAGCGGACTTTATGATTACACTCCATCGGATGGTGATGTTACCACTCTGGAAATGAACAAGATTGCTGTAGATAATAAAGGTGCAACATTTGCTGGCGCAGTAATTTCGGATTCAATGAATTTTATGCTTAATAAGTATTTTCGTTTTATAGGTAAGATGGAAGTAAATGCATCAAGCAAACTGATTAATTTTGAAGGTGGTTTCGGATTTATTCACGATTGCAATGCTTTGAATTACGAATGGGTAGAGCTACGTGCTCAACTCGATTCAAAAAATATTATAATTCCACTTCCTGAAAAGCCTGAAAACACCGGCAGCGGGAAATTACGGGTTTCCATTTATTATTCAACAACGGAGAATGCAGTTAAGCCTGGTTTCTTTTCGAAAGCTGAGAATATAACAGATCCGGATATCATTAAATCGGGTGGTTTTGTAACATACTTACCTCAAAAATCCGAATACTGGGTTGCTGACTCAGCAATATTCCGGAATCAGCAGCTGGCAGGCAATAAACTTATTCTCAATACTTCCAGGTGCATTCTTTCCGGCGAAGGGCAATTGCAGGTTGCCACTAACCTGGGCAGGCTACAGATGAGGTCTGCGGGTGAGATAAACTATTATTCAATCGTGGATTCTACCTCAATTAATATGTTGAGTGCCCTGGATTTTTTCTTTTCGGAAGATGCAATGAAAGTATTGGCTGATGCACTAAATGCGTCGACAGCAAAAGGAATTGATGTATCAGCAAAGGATTATATACTTGCTCTACGTGAATTTGTTGGAAAAAATGAAGCTGATAAAATAGTATCAGAATTAAGCTCCTATGGTCAATACCGAAAATTTCCTGACGTACTCGACCATACTCTTGTTCTCACCGGGTTGCAACTGAGCTGGAATAAAGATTTACGTTCATTTATTTCCACAGGACCCATTGGAATTGGTAATATAGGTAAGCTTCCTGTAAATAAACAAGTTAAAGGGTACATGGAAATCGGAAAACGACGAAATGGCGATATTATTAATCTTTATATCGAACCTGAGGATAAACAATGGTATTACTTTGCCTATGCAAATGGAACCATGCAGGTCATTTCATCGAACCAGGCGTTCAATGAGAAACTTGCAGGGCTCAAGGAAGATCAAAGGCTTATTAAAGCAGAAAAAGGACAGCCATCCTACCAGTTCATATTGGGTACCGATGCAAAGAAAGCGACGTTCCTGCGAAAAATGCGTCAAACTGAAAGTGAAGAATAGTGAAGTTCAAATAGAAAACAATACATTTGCTGTCTGAATGTAAAATGGACAATTTACTTCTTTTGGGCACTAGCAGGTGCATTTTAGATGAAATCTGGATTTATTGAAAAGAAAAAAAAATGAATGAAAATTTACTTCTGATTACCGGAGGTGTTGTAGCTTACCTGATGGGATCGTTTTCGTCAGCAGTTTGGATTGGCAAATGGTTTTATAATACGGATGTTCGAACCCAGGGAAGCGGAAATGCCGGAGCTACCAATACTTTTCGGGTACTTGGTACAAAAGCCGCTATAATGGTTATGTTCCTTGATATTGTGAAAGCATGGGGTGCTGTAATGTTGGCTCATGTATTTGCAAACGGCAGCCTTGACAATTCACACTTAGTAAATTATCAGATTATACTTGGCGCTCTGGCCGTATTGGGACATGTTTTTCCTGTTTTTACCGGATTTAAAGGTGGTAAAGGAGTTGCATCCCTGGTTGGTGTGATACTAGCCTTATATTCGCCTTATATCTTTTTAATAGTACTGGGATGGTTCACCCTTATACTTATAATAACGCGATATGTATCACTTGGGTCAATAACCGGTTCAATGCTGTTTGCCATACTTGCAATTTTTGCATTCCACGAACAAAACATTTATCTCATTATTCTGGCTACCATGATTGCAATTTTCATCCCGCTCACACATTTCAAAAATATTAAGCGGCTGCTTAAAGGTGAGGAAAATAAACTTGTATTCAGGAAAAAAGTAAAAACACAAGAATAGTTCATTTAATGTTAATATCTTATTCAGATGGAATGTTTAAATTCAATTTAAGATTCATATTTTTACAACATCAAAACCTTTACCTGTAAATAACTGAAATACATAATACTATGAAATTTATCATCAATAGTCAGGCATTACTGAAGAAACTGCAGTTCCTAAGCGGCGTTATTAATTCAAACAATACATTACCTATCCTGGATGATTTCCTGTTTGAACTTGATGAGACAGTTCTTAAAATTACTGCTACTGACCTGGAAACTACCCTGATCATGACACTTGAGCCATCTATGGCTGATGAATCAGGAAAAGTAACTATCCCGGCAAAATTGCTTCTCGATTTCCTGAGATACCTGCCGGATGCGCCTATTACCTTTAACATCGATACCAATACGCTGGCTATTGAAATTCTTTCCTCCGAAGGTAAATACAAACTTACCGGGCATAATGCTGACGATTATCCTGAACTTCCTGTTCTCGAAGAAACTACAAGTTTTGAGCTAGCTTCATCTATACTTGCTGCAGGAATAACAAAAACAGTTTTTGCTACCGGTAACGATGAACTGCGTCCTGCTATGGGAGGCGTTTTCTTTGATATAATGCCCGATTATATTACATTTGTTGCAACTGACGCTCATAAACTGGTTCGTTATCGCCGTAATGATGCTAAATCGGGAATCTCCACATCATTTATTATTCCGCGTAAACCACTTAATGTTCTCAAAAATCTGCTTGTAACTGAGGATGTTACCGTGCAGGTTGAATATAATGTAACAAATGCAGCATTTGCATACGATGGTGTAAAATTATACAGTCGGCTTATCGAAGGCCGTTATCCTGCTTACGATGCTGTTATCCCAAAAGATAATCCGAATAAGTTAACAGTTGACAGAAGCTTATTTATCAGTTCAGTGAAACGTCTTTCTCCATTTGCCAATCAATCCACGCACCAGGTTCGCTTGCGTATCAGCGGACAGGAACTCCTGATGAACGCCGAAGATATTGACTATTCAAACGAAGGTGTTGAGCGCCTGGCTTGTACTTATGCCGGCGATGATATGGAAATCGGCTTCAACTCACGATTTTTACTCGAAATGGTTAATAACCTGGAGTCAACCGACATTTTATTCCAGTTGTCAGGACCTACCCGTGCAGGTATTATTGTACCGGCAAATCACGACAACGAAGATGAAGATATTCTAATGCTTGTTATGCCTGTAATGCTGGGACAGAATTAAAATAACCACAATCAACTAACCAATGTCAAAAAAAAGTCCGGAGAATTCTCCGGACTTTTTTCGTGTTTCAGATACCATTAAGTTAAAGTAATCCTCCGTTTTTATAAATCTGCATTTGGGCGTCATAAAACTTATTGATTGTCAGCGATTTGTTTTTAGTAATATTTGTAACTTCACCAGTGCTGAAATTAATTCGTACCCTATCGTCCTGCTCCAATTCAAGTTCTTCTATTTGCCCAGAATTATACGTTAGAATAGGGAACGCTGCATTGATTGCATTCCGTTCGTAAATGGCTCCAAAGGATTCCGCTATAATAGCATTGACTCCCAATGACTGGAAACAATCAACAGCTTGCTGACGTGAGCTTCCTGCTCCGAAATTCTTGGTCGTGAATACGATATCACCTGGCTGGGCCTTTTTAGCAAAATCTTCGTATCCTTTAAGGTTATCAAAAGTATATTGACCCATTTCCTTTATATTGGTGATGGTCAGGTAGCGGTTATGGAAAATCATATCTGTATCAATATTATCCTGACGGATGACCCAGGCACGCCCTTCAATAATCTCAGGCTTTTCAGTTTTCTCCCGAACAACTACTTCCCGTTGTTTTATAACCGGCCTGGCAAATGAGGCAGCGATTTCCGGAATGTCATCGGGTGTTGTAATATAACCTGCAACAGCCGAAGCAGCAACAACGCCCGGAGATGCGAGATACATAGCTCCTTTGCCTTGTTTTCCTGAAAAATTGCGATTACCTGTACTGATTGTTACTTCATCAGGACCATTCTGACCCACCTGGCCGGCTGCGCACCCTGCACAACCTGCATTCGATACCAAGGCTCCGGCATCTTTAAATATCTGGATAAGACCTTCGTCCAGTGCTTCACGCCAGATGGCATCGGTAGTTGGGACAATTTTAAGTACAACACCGGGAGCAACTTTCCTTCCTTTTAAAATGCCGGCTGCTTCGCGAAGATCTTCCATACGCCCGTTTGTACAACTTCCAAGGAATGCCGAATCAATTTTTGTATTTTTCACACTTTCTACGGAAACATCATCGTGTGGATGACCAGGATTGGCAACCATGGGCACAAACTTTTCAATGTCAATTTCGTGAATGAAAGTGTATTTTGCATTTGCCGATGCTTTAATAGTCTCCACACGTTTACCTGTACGAGCCTGTAATTCATCAAGTATTTTGTCGTTTGGACTGAAAAGGATAATAATTGCACCCATTTCTGTTCCCATCGAGGCAATGGTAATGCGTTCGTCGAGTGAAAATTCTTCGACTGCATCTCCTTCAATTTCAACTGAAAAACCTAGTAATTTATTGGCGCCGTATAATGGAGAGCAGATTCAGAACAATATCTTTAGCACTCACATTTTTAGGACGTTTTCCTTTTAATATCAGTTTTACCGATTCAGGTACTTTGAACCATACAGAACCTTTTGCCCATGCTGCTGCAATGTCCTGATCTCCCATTCCTTGCCCGAATGAACCAATTGCCCCCATAATGTTTGCATGCGAATCAGTCGAAACAAAAGTGCTCCCCGGATATGCCAGCCCTTTATCAATAGCAAGGTGTGTTCCCACACCTGCATCAATATCATAAATTTTAATATCGTTCTGGCGGGCAAAAAGCCTGCAGAAATGCTGGTTGGCAGCATATTTCTGGTCCGATCCTCCGGGATTACAGTCAAAAGTGAAGAACGTACGTGAAGCGTCGTGTACACTTAAACCGTTGTTGAGAATATTTTCGACCACATTAGCACCCCCGAAATCGCGGGCTGCACGTGCATCGATAAATACATCAACGATGTCACCCGGTTTTACTGTTGTTTGGTTGCTGTGGCTGGTTATTATTTTTTCTATAATTGTCATTTTGCAAATATTTAAGTTAGCACATTCCCCCTCTCCTTCAGGAGAGGGGGTCAGGGGGTGAGGTCCTTAGAGTTTTAATCGCTCCCGAAACGGCTCAAACGTCATAAAATCAGCATGATGCACAACATAGGCTTCCGTTGTTCGTTTCACCATGTTTCCTTCTCCGGCATGGGTGGCAATAATATGGCATACTGCATCAGGAACTCCACATTGTTCAGCCAATGAAACTCCAGAGAATGGATGCCTGATATATTTGCCATAATTCCCCTGAACTGATTTCCCGTCTTTAAGTTCATATTCAAGCAGTTTGCCAACATCGGCTAGAATGGCTCCTGCAATCAGAACATCCATATTTACTGGCAGATCGTTTTTAAAGAACTCATTCATTTTATTTCCTGCATCCTTAGCTACATGAACAACACAACGTTTATGATCCATAAAAGTGACTTTGAGTTCAGGGCCACAGAGCAAAGTAAAAGGAATTGTATTCAGATCTTCAGGCGTGAGTACACTGCGTTGCAAAGCAAGAGCCCAGGTCAATGTGGTTTTTTCTTTTAGATCATTATTTGTTATCCATTCCAGTTCCGGCCACAATTGGTGCGCCTGGTCGATGTATTTCTGTTCAATATTCATAGTATGGAAATATTAAATGGAGAACCGCTGAAAGTGCGGCTCTCTCCCTGATTTATACTTTTTTTTATAGTTTAGCAATAATTGCATCAGCCATTTGTATAGTTGAAGCAGCACCCTGGTGAATTACATCGGGCGAACCTTTCAGTTTCAACATATCATAGGCTTTGACCTTGCCCTCAGCAACCACATCAGCTATTGCTTTACGGATGCGGGTTGCCATTTCCATTTCACCAAGATGTTCGAGCATCATTACACCCGACAGAATCATTGCTATTGGATTGACAATGGATACGTCATAACTGGCATACTTTGGAGCTGAGCCGTGGGTAGGTTCAAAAACGCTGACTCCGGTCTCCGGATTAAACTGGGCTGATGTTGCAAATCCGAGCCCCCCGATTAAGCCTGCAAATGCGTCAGAGACTATATCGCCAAACATATTACCAGCAACTATTACATTATAGTTTTCAGGATTTTTGGTGAGCCACATCGTCATTGCATCAATATTTACATCTTCAACCCAGATTTCCGGATATTCTGATTTGCTCATTTCCTGTGCCACTTTCAGCATCATGCCTGAAGTCTCGCGAATTACATTTGGTTTTTCACAAACTGTAATTTTGCTGAAGCCACGACTCTTAGCGTATTCAAATGCAGCTTTTACAATTCGTGTTACATATTTCTTTGTAAAAATCCGGGTTGACACAGCCAGTTCAGGACGAGGGCACCAGCCAAAATTTGCTTTGAATTTCGGATGGGTCATCAATGCATCATATACCTGGTCGGAAGGATTTGTCCATTCCACACCACCATATAATCCTTCTGTATTCTGACGGAATATCATAACATCAACTTCCGGTTCTTCAATGCCATCCTTACCACGACGAATAAAATTTAAGGGATTGCCTTTCAGTGTTTTACAGGGACGCATGCAAATATCCAGATCAAAATGCTGGCGCATAGAAACGATAGGACTGTAGTAGGTATATCCTTTGCCTTGCAATTCCGGAGCTAATTCAGCTGCCGTTTTGTCTTTTGGTTTTGATGTAATAGCCCCGAAAAGGCCAATTTTATGATCCTCCAGAAGTTTGATCGTGCGTTCGGGAAGAGGATTGCCTTCTGAGCGCCAGAATTCCCAGCCAATGTCACCCTGAACATATTCAGCTTCAAATCCTGCAGCATCGAGGACGCGGATACACTGCTCGAGTACTACTTTCCCAATACCGTCGCCGGGCATGGTTACAATGGTTCTTTTTGCCATAATCTTGACTTTTTTTTTGCCAGTTATTATTAAATATTTCGCAACAAAATTATAATTTCATAATTGAATTGCAAGTGTTTTATGCAATTATTTTCACTTGTATTCAGACACCCGAAAAAGTTAATGTTAAATTCAATTTTTAAATAATAAATCTTGCAATTAATTTTTATATTATTGATAAACAGCAATTTAATATTTTGTTTCTCTAATTGAAACTACAAATTATATATTATTTTAACTCGGACGAAGCTAGTATTTGACGTCAGATCGATAAAAATATTTTTCAGGATTTAAGTGGATAGTGAATTAACAATTTTTAAAACTCTAAATCTGGCTGAAATAATATTCCCGAATTTGTAATTCCCTGATTCAATACGAATGAATATTTCGTTTTTATC
This sequence comes from uncultured Bacteroidales bacterium, assembly GCA_963802185.1. Taxonomy (GTDB): domain Bacteria; phylum Bacteroidota; class Bacteroidia; order Bacteroidales; family UBA4417; genus UBA4417. Next base: position 62,766 of record CAWDHU010000022.1, on the reverse strand, counting down.
TCTATTTAACTACTTTTGCAGCCTCAATTCGCAGGCTAGTATTAAAAATGAAATTACTCCATCTATGAATAAAAAAGTATTGGTTAAAAGTATTGACGGTCCTGTATTTCAGAAGATAGCAGAGGGCGCCGCACTTTTAAACACTGATGCGTTTATAATAGGTGGTTATGTACGTGATCTGCTTTTAAACCGGGAATGTAAGGATCTGGATATTGTTACATCAGGGGATGGAATTGAACTTGCCACCAAAGCAGCTGAATTGCTGAAGGTTAAAAAAGTCAGTGTTTTCAAGACTTTTGGTACTGCCATGTTTATGTACCACGACTGGCAGGTTGAATTTGTCGGAGCCAGAAAGGAATCATATAGCAGCGATTCGAGAAATCCAAAGGTTTCGCCTGGCACTATTGTGGATGATCAGAATCGTCGTGACTTTACAATAAATTCAATGGCAATCAGCTTGCAAAAAGATGATTTTGGGCAGTTGATTGACCCTTTTAATGGCGTTGACGATTTGAAAAGCAAAATTATCCGCACTCCTCTTGATCCGGATATCACATTTGCTGATGATCCATTGCGAATGATGCGTGCCATCCGTTTTGCTACTCAGTTAAAATTTCAGATTCTTCCGGAAACTCTGGATGCCATAACACGAAATGCATCACGCATCAGCATTATATCAAAAGAACGGATAAGTGATGAATTGAATAAAATAGTGATGACAGAAAAGCCTTCAGTTGGTTTCTATCTTCTTGATGAGACAGGCTTACTTGAACTTATATTTCCTGTTTTTACTACTTTAAAAGGAGCTGAATATGTTGATGGTAAAGGACATAAAGATAATTTTAAACACACACTCGAAGTACTCGACCGCATTGCACCTAACACCGATAACATTTGGCTTCGCTGGGCTGCACTTCTGCATGACATTGCCAAACCGGTAACACGACGTTTCGATCCAGCTACAGGATGGACTTTTCATGGGCATGAATTCAAAGGCATGAAGATGATTCCTGCCGTTTTTACAGATTTGCGACTACCGCTCAATGAGAAAATGAAATATGTTCAGAAAATGGTTCTGCTTCATCTCAGGCCGATTGTGCTGGCACAGGAAGTGGTAACCGATTCAGCTGTGCGCCGTCTGTTAATTGAAGCAGGAGATGATATTGACGATCTGATGACACTTTGCGAAGCAGATATTACTTCAAAAAACGAAGCAAAAGTTAAAAAATATATGGCTAATTTTGAATTAGTCAGGACTAAACTAAAAGAAATTGAATCCAAAGATAATTTGCGCAACTGGCAGCCTCCGGTTTCGGGTGAAATAATTATGGAAGTCTTTGGTCTGGAGCCCTGCAGGCAGGTTGGAATAATCAAAACAGCAATCCGGGAAGCCATTCTTGAAGGAACTATACATAATAATTTCGATGATGCATATCAACTGATGCTGCTCGAAGGTTCGAAATTAGGATTGACTATTGTAAAACAGCATCTTAAATAAGTGTTTTAAATTCTTAATACAAGGTGGACGAAATCTTAAAATAATTCATAACTTTACAGTACTTAAACTACCAAAAATATAACCATGCAAGTATACCGTTTCAGGCTTTTATTTGAAGAACAGGAAGATTTTCTGCGGGATATTGAAATTAAGCCAGGGCAGACTTTTAAGGATTTTCATGACATAATTCTTCAATCCGTAGATATAGCCAGCAATGAGCTGGCCTCATTCTTCATTTGTGATCCAAGTTGGAGTAAACTAAGAGAAATTACATTGATTGATATGGGTGATAAGATACCTGATACTGATTTTGATGAAGACGATAGAAAGCCGGTAAGTGTGCCTATACCGGTGATGATTATGGATGATGTAAAGATCAGGGAAGTAATTGAGGACCCGCATCAACGTATGCTATTTGAATATAATTTCCTTAATCCCACAATTTTTTTCATAGAACTTATGAAAATTGTTGAAGGCGACGATAAAAAAGTTTACCCTTTATGTGTTAAAAAAGAAGGAACCATGGCTCCAACGATTACTCCAAATTTTCTTTCTTTTCTGGACGATCCGGATGAAGATGCCCAGCTTGGAGAGTTGGATACATTGATTCAGAGTGGAGAACTGGAAGAAGAAATCGATGAAAACTATACCACTGAACCTGAATGGTAATTGGATAGATTCATGCACATTCTAAATAATCGTTTATCATTTAAGGTCGCAGATACTGGTAGTTGGGTAATGGTTTCTGGTTTCTGACGTGATTATATTTATCTGTCTAAGTGATATTTATGTGCTAGTTTCCATAGCAAATTACGAGTGACTAATAATTAGTAGCCAGTAGCTTTTTCCTTATAAACTTTCGATTTTCAGATCTCTTGACAAATTCCGGAAAATATCTTGTTGTAATTGCCGGCCCTACAGCTGTGGGTAAAACTGATGTTGTAATTAAACTGGCACAAGAATTCAAAACTGAGATCATTTCTGCCGATTCAAGGCAATTCTATAGTGAAATGTCTATTGGAACAGCAAAGCCAGATCCACAGCAACTTAGTGATGTGAAGCATCATTTTATCGGGCATTTATCTATTCACGATTACTTTAATGTTTCCAGGTTTGAGAATGAGACTTTGAAATTACTGAAAAGCCTTTTTGAACAACATAACATTGTTTTTCTGGTTGGAGGTTCGGGATTATATATTGATGCAGTATGTCAGGGAATTGATGATTTTCCAGACCCAGATCCGGAATTCCGCCACTATCTGAAAGGGATATACAAAGATGAAGGTATTGCTAAATTACAGGAAATCTTATTGGAAGCTGATCCTGAGTATTATTCAACTGTCGATATTAACAATCCTAACCGTTTACTTCGTGCAATTGAAGTTTGTCAATCAACTGGCAAGAAGTTTTCGGAACTCAGGCAGAATAAGACAAAAGAACGTGATTTTCAAATAATCAGAATTGGATTAAATCTTCCCAGGCCTGAATTGTTTTCCAGGATCGAATTACGTGTTGATCAAATGATTGAAAATGGCCTGGTTGAGGAAGTGAAAAGTTTAATTCCATACCGTCATTTAAATGCACTTAATACTTTAGGGTATAAAGAGATATTTGAATACCTTGAAACAAAAATAACATTGCAACAAGCAATAGTGAATATAAAAACCAGCACTCGCAGGTATGCCAAACGGCAATTGACCTGGTTTAACCGCACTGACGAGTATACATGGTTTGAGCCTTCACAGTTAAATGAAATAACCAACTACTTAACGATGATCTGTAAATAGTTGGTTATTCAGACCCGGAAATTATTTCCAGGTGTATTTTATTTATTTCTTCAAATATTTATCAAGCCAGCCAAAAAATTCTCTTTGCCATAAAACACTGTTCTGTGGTTGAAGCACCCAGTGACTTTCTTCAGGAAAATCCAGGTACTTAGCCGGTATTCCAAGAAGTTTAGCAGCATTAAAAGCAGCCATCCCTTGGGTATATGGAATCCGGAAGTCATTCTCTCCTTCAATTATCATGATAGGAGTATCCCATTTGTCAACGAATTTATGTGGTGAATTGGCATAGGAATGATCAACCTTTGGGTTTCCCTTTTCCCAATAAGGCCCACCTAAATCCCAGTTTACAAACCACATTTCCTCAGTTGTAAGATATTGATCTTCAAGATTAAACATTCCACAATGCGAAATAAAAACTTTAAATCGCTTTTCGTGATGGCCTGCTAACCAAAGTACTGAAAATCCTCCATAACTGGCGCCAACAGCGCCTAGCCTGTCTTTATCAACAAATGGCTCCTTAGCCATCTCGTCGATTGAAGTCAGGTAATCCTTCATGTTTTGCCCGCCATAATCGCCACTGATCTGGTCGTTCCATTCCTGTCCGAAGCCAGGTAAGCCTCTTCGGTTAGGTGCTACAATAATATAATCGTTTGCAGCCATTATCTGGAAATTCCAGCGGTACGAAAAGAACTGGCTAACCATACTTTGTGGTCCACCTTCGCAGAAAAGAAGTGTTGGATATTTCTTATTCGGGTCAAAATCAGGTGGATAAATCACCCAAACCAGCATTTTTTTATTGTCGGTTGTCGTCATCCAACGCTCTTCGACTTTTGCTGATTTGATATCTTTAAGGATTTCTTTGTTTGTAAATGATAACTGTGTTTCTTTCCCCGAAGCATCAATTTTGAATATTTCGGTTGGCATGGTCATCGATTGTTTCGAAGTAATAATATCTTTACCAGCTAATGCAATAGAAAGATAATCCCATTGACCTTTGCTCACCTGGCTGATCTCTTTTGTTTCAATATTTAATGTAAAAATTTGAACTGTTCCATGAATTGCACTTAGAAAATATATCGTTTTTCCATCGTTCGACCATGTGAAGTTATTTGAACTCTGATCGAATTTTTCGGAATAGTCAAAATATTTCCCGCTGCTAAAATCATAAATCATGATTCGGTCTTTGTCTGCTTCAAATCCATCACGGGCCATACTTCTCCAGACTAATTTCTTTCCATCAGGCGAAAAAACAGGATCCTGGTCGTATCCTGCAATCCCTTGTGAGACATTACTTTCATTACCGGTATTTAGGTTATAAACATAGATTTCGGAGTTTGTACTCAATGTATATTCAACCCCGGTAAGTTTTTTACATGTATAAGCTATTTTATCACTACCCGGACTCCATCTTATTTGCTCCATTCCGCCCCATGGAGCCATTGGAGATTCAAATCGCTGCATATTCATAATATCCTTGCCATTTTCAACTTTTCCATTGGTATAGGAAGCTACAAAAATATGACTGTAACTGAAATCGGACCAACTATCCCAGTGACGATACATAAGGTCTTCTTCAATTCGAGCATTGGCTTTTGGCAGATCAGGATAAATATCATTTGCGGACTTGTCAAGTTTAACACGCTGCGTATAAAGGATGTACTTCATATTGGGTGAATAGCTGAACCCGGTGATATCGCTGCCTGTATTGCTGACCTGGATAGGAGTGGAGCCGTCAGGATTGGCTTCCCAAATTTGTATTGAACCTGATTCAGCCGAAAGAAATGCAATCTTTTTGCCATCAGGTCTGAATATTCCATTTCCCTCACTTCCTTTGAAAGTAGTGACTTTTACAGTTTTGCCGCCTTCAACAGGTATTGAATACAAATCACGGTTGCCTTTGTTTTCCGCCAGATTGTACCAACTTACACCATATAAAATAGTCTTATTATCAGGCGAAACCTTTACATCACTTACCCGGCCTAGTTTCCAAAGTAATTCAGGTGAATAACGATTTTGTGATATGCTCTGCTGAGAATACACAACTCCAGATATTACGGTCAGTACCAATAAAGAAATAATTAGCTTTTTCATTGAAATAATTTTTTAATGTTAATTGGGTACGAAAGTAGAAAAGTTTGTTGAGTTTTAAGATTTCAAGGTTATCTTTGGCAATAAAAAAGTGTATTTGCGGAATTTAATTTTTATTTGAGCTCAATTCTGCCACATAGTACTTTAACTATCAGGTTTATATACCCAGATTCAGAAATAATCAAATTAAAATGAACAAGCAGGAAGCCCAACAGAAAATAGATATAATTGTCAAGGAGTTAAACGATCATAATTACCGGTACTATGTACTGGCTGATCCGTTAATATCAGATTATGAGTTTGATATGCTACTCGAAAGACTTGCTGCCCTGGAGAAAGAATACCCTGAGTTGGTTCTGCCGGATTCACCTACGCAGCGTGTTGGCGGAACTGTAACTTCCGAATTTGCTTCAGCGCGGCATACATACCCAATGTTATCCCTTTCAAATACGTATTCAGAAAGTGAATTACGCGAATTTGATGATCGCGTGCGTAAATTACTCGATGCAAAATATCAATATATATGTGAATTGAAATTTGATGGCCTTTCGATCAGCTTGACATATGGAAATGGCTTGTTAACCAGGGCTTTAACCCGCGGTGATGGTGAACGTGGCGATGATGTTACAACTAATATTAAGACAATCCGAAGCATTCCTTTACGATTGGTGGGGTCCGGATATCCTGAACTTTTCGAGGTAAGGGGAGAAATAATTTTACCTCGCCCAGGCTTTGACAAAATGAACCTCGAACGGATTGAGATTGGTGAAAGTCCTTTTGCTAATCCCCGTAATGCTGCTGCCGGTAGTTTAAAATTGCAGGATTCAGCCGAAGTGGCTCGCCGCCCGCTGGATGGCTATATGTACTATGCTCTTGGTGAAACCCTGTCATTTACAACCCATCAACAAAGTTTGCAGAGATTGGCAAGCTGGGGATTTAAAATTTCTGATAAAACAGCTCTTTGTGATACAATTGAGGATGTTCTTGCATTTATCAATAAAATGGCCCGCGAACGCGATAAACTAACCTTCGATATCGATGGAATTGTAATAAAGGTAAATTCGCTGGAACAGCAACAGGCTTTGGGCTTTACTGCTAAATCGCCTCGTTGGGCAATTGCCTACAAGTACAAAGCGGAACAAGTCATAACTCAACTTTTATCCATCGACTACCAGGTTGGCCGCACAGGTGTGGTAACTCCTGTTGCCAATCTGAAACCAGTTCAACTGGCCGGCACTGTTGTGAAAAGAGCCAGCTTACACAATGCCGATATAATTGCTAAACTTGATGTTCGTATCGGGGATTATGTTTTTGTCGAAAAAGGAGGGGAAATAATCCCTAAAATCATTGGTGTTGACTTCAGCAAACGTGATTTGTTTGCAGAACCGATTGTTTTTATTGAAGTGTGCCCTGAATGTGGAACCAAACTTGAGCGTCAGGAAGGCGAAGCGGGTAACTTTTGCCCTAATGAAGATCATTGCCCGCCGCAGATTAAAGGTAAACTCGAACATTTTATTCACCGCAAGGCAATGAATATAGATAGCCTGGGTGAAGGTAAAATTGAAATTCTGTTTGATAATAAATTAGTTAATGATATTTCTGATCTCTATTCTTTGACGTACGATTCAATTTTAAATCTGGAAAAGGTTATTAAAGGTGTTGATGGCGCAAAGGACAAGAAACTTAGTTTTAAAGAAAAAACTGCAGAGAATATTATTAACGGATTAAATGCTTCAAAATCAGCTCCTTTCGAAAAAGTGCTGTTTGCTGTTGGAATCAGGTATGTGGGTGAAACAGTGGCTCGTAAACTGGCATTACATTTTAAAAATATCGATGCGATAATTGCTGCCAGTGAAGATGAATTGAAATTGGCTGAAAATATTGGTGAGAAAGTTGCCGCAAGTATTTTTACATATTTCCGTAAGCCTGAAAACCTTATATTAATTGAAAAGCTTAGAGCTGCCGGGCTTAATATGGTTGCGGATAAGCAGCCGGAACTTCTTTCTTCAAATTTATCAGGGAAAAGTATCGTTGTATCCGGATCATTCGGATCCTCAAAAAGACGCAAAGAATTGGAGGAAATGGTTGTGATGCATGGTGCCAAATTGGCAGGCAGTGTTACTTCCAAAACTGATTATGTAGTAGCAGGCGAAAATATGGGCCCTGAAAAGCGTCAAAAAGCGTTGAAGCTCGGAATTCCTGTTATATCTGAGGGTGAATTTCTCGAAATGTTGAAATAGTAATACAAATGGATTGCTTTTTGTTGTTTCCTTATCAGGAGAAATTTTATATTTTCTACTTCTAAAAATTTAGAATTAGAAAATTGAAATTTTCATCCTTCATTAAAAGTAATCATATGGCTATACCATCATCAGAAATAGATAGTACTTTTTCCGGTTTATGCAACCTTGTATATGCTAACCGGCTAAAAGAAGCATTGAATCAACTAGGAGTATTGATGGGGGGTATGCATGTTGCTGATTTTACTCTGCAATATGAGGAACTCAACCAAACATACCGCATGCTTCTTGAGTATAATTTCAGGGGTGTGCCTGATCCACAACGAGATACTATATTCGAAAAACTTAAAGTCTCGTTGCTTGAATTGGCCGATAAAGTCAGGCAGCACGCTTATACGCAGACCGGTATGCACATTTATCAGTTAAAATTGCAGATTGAAAAAGAAAAAGAAACTGCCAAGGAAGAGGCCACTCGCACAATTGATACTTATTCCTTCGAACTTGAATATGCTAAACTTTTAAACGATAGTGAGTTATCTGATAAAAATGATGGAAATCAGGTATTGCCATCTATTTCACCTAAGCTTTTCCAGCTAATGTGGTTAACTGATAAATATACTGAAACTGATCTTCTTCTTATCAAAGCTATCAGGGAATCAGCAAGTTTACCCTGGTACGAAAAAAGCCTTGCGGTAAGCGCAATTACGTTGAGTTTGATAAACTGTTTTGATAAGGAGAAATTTAATGTATTGAGTGAATTCTACAGAGACCGTCAGCCGCAGGTTTGGCAACGTGCCTTTACCGGGCTCATTGTAGCTGTATTTATTTACGATCAGAGGCTTGAACTCTATCCCACTATAAATGAAGAGTTTGAACAATTAAAAAAAGAAATTAATTTTAAAACTGATTTCAACAATTTTTTAATTCAAATCCTTAAATCTCTTGAAACAGAGAATGTTACCCGCAAGTTTCGTGAAGAGATATTGCCTGATGTAAAAAAGTTTGAGTCAAAGTTTCGTGAGAAACTTGATATCGACAATATTATCAATAATGAACTAATTGAAGATAAAAATCCGGATTGGGAGCAGATTTTCGAAGATAGCCCGGACTTACTGAATAAAATTGAAAAAATGTCGGAAATGCAGATGGAAGGCCTCGACTTGTTTATGGGCACGTTTGCAATGCTAAAGAATTTTGATTTTTTCAGGGAGATATCGAATTGGTTCCGGCCATTTTATAAGGAAAATGAAACAGCTCAAAACTCAATAGGAGAGGAGATTCAGGGTAAATCGGATTTCCTTGCCGGGCTTGAGGATTCATTTTATATGTGTAACTCGGATAAATATTCCTTCTGTTTTAATATAAAACATCTGCCTGATGAACAAGGACGCAACATAGTTAGTTTATTCAATATGGAAGCTGAAAGCATGCGAGAACTTTCGCACGAAGATGAGTTACTGAACAAACCAGGTAAAGATGCTTTTATTTTCACTCAATACATACAGGATTTATACCGGTTTTTTAAACTTCATCCTTTTCGCAATGATTTCAGGGATATATTCAGTCTAAAATGGGATATTCCTAAAAGTTGGTTGATTCAAAATCTGGATGACAATACAAGTATACTCAGGAATGCAGCTGAATTTCTTTTCAGCAAAATGCATTATGCTGAAGCCTCAGGATTGTTTCTTGTTTTGGCTCAAAAAGCAGAACCTGATCAGGCAGTGCATGAAAAACTGGCATATTGTTATCAAATGATGGGTGATTACCCTTCAGCACTTAATTATTATAAAAGAGCTGAATTGTTTGATAGTAACCGATTATGGAGTTTGAAGAAAATTATTTTCTGTTACAGGAAACTTGGAGATAATGATTCGGCTTTAAAATGGAGTATTGAAGCTGCAGCCCTCGAACCCGATGATGCCTATTTGCAAACAATGCTTGGGAACTGCTACCTCGATCTTCAGCAATACGAAAAAGCCCTGGATCATTATTTCAAGGTCGAAATATTATCACCTGAGAATAAAAAAATTCTTCGCCCGATATCGTGGTGCTGTTTTGTGTTGGGTAAACTTGACCTTGCAAATAACTATATACAGCTTATTTTAACCGAAAATCCTACTGCTAATGATATGATAAATGCCGGTCATATTGAGTTATGTTTGGGTAATAAGCATAAAGCTATGGAGTATTATATCTCTGCGATTTCATCTGGAGAAATCAGCTTACAGCAATTTACCGAAACTCTTGATTTTGACAAACATTACCTGGCAGCCAATGGTGTTGATCTCATAGAAATACAGCTTATTACTGATTATTTACGCTTCCGGTAATGCCTTTTAACCAATAAGTATTAAGTTAAAGCATTTTCCCAAAAAAAATAATGGTCAAAAATCTATTACTTTTCCCAAATGTTAATATTAATTAATATAAGGAGACAATTATCTGAATTGGCCTACTTTTTGAATATGTCTAACAAAAGTCGAAACTATGAAAAAAATACTTTTACTTTTAGTCTTATCTGTTTCAATATATTCAGTTATAGCTGATTCTTCCAAAAATGTTTTTGAAAACATAAATAGGAACTGTTCGGCGTTTGCCCTGAATAGTATTTCCCCGGGTGGAAATATTGATAATATCACGGTTTACCCAAATCCTGTAGTTGATGAACTCAGGATATCATTTAAAAGCAGCCACTCAGGTAAAGCGGGTATAGCACTTTTCAACAATATTGGTAAACTGGTATATAAGCAGGATTCGGATGTTGAGCCAGGGAATAATCTTATTTCGATTGATATCCGCAGTAAATCGATCGAACCAGGGGCTTATTTCATACAGATTCAGGTTGAAAATCAAAACTTTACAAGGAAGCTTATTGTTAAATAGTATCATCTCTTACTTATTCATTTAGGCATTGGTAACTTTTTCCCAATTTAATGCTTGCTTGGCGATATTTCTCAAGGCCTTAATAGTCTCTGGATTAAACAGGGATGCCATAATTTAACCTTCTTTAACTGGCAAGCTTTTCTTCTGCTTATTTAATTCTTCTTTAAAGCAGTACTTTTGCACCTTTTATCAATTTCTCTTTATATTTCTAAACAAAATCGTTGATTCTGTGTTTACTTTTGGATTTCAGTGTTTTTCTATTTTATACCTCGACTGAAATCAGGACTTAATTTCACTATGCAAGACACAAAACGACGAGTCGCATTAGCTTCTGTTCTCTCATTACTTTTATATCTTGGACCAAACCTGGTACAGGATGTACATCGTATTTTTGGGCATCTGATTCACTTTGGCGAAATCCACAACCAGCTGGGTATACAATTATATAGCCTGCAGGAAGAATGTGCTGTTTGTGTTTTCGAATTTAATATTGTTGATGAATTAAAGACTTTTGTATTTGTTCCAGTTTTTAATGCTGAGAAGTTCAAATTAGAAACACTGACAAAGAGTCAAATTCACACTTTATATTTTAGTTATTATAATCTGCGGGGTCCTCCTGAAGCTTGAATTGCCTTAAATTCCTGTTGATCACTTTAAATGATCTTTTTTTATGTTCACCTTGGGTGAGCCAGTTAAAAATATAAGCAGGAATCAACATACAAATCTATTTTTTTTGCTGTTAAATTAAATCTGTTTTATAGGTTTTCATACCTATATATTCAGGTTTAATCAGATAGAATGATCGGAGTAGATCCGATTGCTTACTTAAAACAGTATTTGTTTTTAGAAAAATACAATGAAGAAATATATTTTTTTGACCGGAATAATGTTGTTTGTTTCAATCCTATCCTATGCAGACAATGAATATGCTATAGGTAAAACAACCCTATCCGGCAAAATCACTGATAGCAGAACAGGAGAAACACTCCCGGGAGTTACCATTTATATCCCCGACTTAAAAACAGGAACGCTCAGTAATGTTGACGGAACCTATAAAATTGAAAACCTCCCGGAAGCCAAAGTGTTGATTCAGGTTTCTTATATAGGCTATAAATCAATAACTGCAAATATTGACTTGTCTACTGCAACTACGCATGATTTTGAATTAGCTGAATCCGCCACTGAATTGCATGAAGTTGTCGTAACGGGAATGTCGAACGCCATTGAAATCAACCGGACGCCTTCACCTATTGTTTCTGTTCCTGCTCTTCAACTTCTACAGACTTCAGCTACAAACATTATTGATGCTTTAGCCAGTAAACCTGGAATTTCACAAATTACCACCGGTTCTGGAATATCAAAACCTGTAATAAGGGGTTTAGGATACAACAGGGTTGTGACCGTAAGTGATGGTATCAGGCAGGAAGGTCAGCAATGGGGTGATGAGCATGGAATTGAAATTGATGAATTCGCTGTGAGCAAAGTTGAGATTTTAAAAGGCCCGGCTAGTTTATCCTATGGTTCAGATGCAATAGCAGGTGTTATCAATATGATTTCGGCTCCCACTTTACCTGAAGGGAAGATTCAGGCAAATCTGCTTGCAGATTATCAAACCAATAATGGATTGGTTGCATATTCGGCCAATTTTACCGGAAACAAAAAAGGCTTTGTTTGGGATGTGAGATACAGTAATAAGATGGCTCATGCTTTTCGGAATAAATACGATGGTTATGTATTTAATTCGGGGTATAAAGAAAATACAACCAGCGGGGTTGTCGGACTCAACAAATCGTGGGGATATTCGCATCTGAATTTCAGTATTTATACCTTAACCCCGGGAATTGTTGAAGGCGTGCGGGACAGCGCCTCAGGTAAATTTGTTAAGCCAATGGCTATAAACGATTCAACTGAGGGTCAAACTCTTGCAACAGATAGCGATTTTAAATCATACAATCCTTTAACTCCATATCAGAAAGTATATCACTCCAAAGCAGTTCTTAATAACAGTTTTATTGTTGGCCAGGGAAGCCTAAAAGCAACTTTAGGCTGGCAGCAGAATCAGCGTCAGGAATATGGCAACATACTTAAATTAGACCAATATGGGCTTTATTTTCTTCTCAACACTATCAATTACGATGTACGCTACTTATTTCCTATAAAGAAAGATTTTAATTTGTCAATTGGGGCTAATGGGATGTGGCAGAATTCTCAGAATAAGGGAACAGAATTTCTTATTCCCGATTACAACCTTTTTGATATCGGCGTATTTGCCATAGCCAGGAAAACACTGGGTAAACTTGATCTTAGCGGAGGATTACGCTACGATACACGGACCGAACATGGAAAGGATTTGTACCTGAATGCTGATGGAGCAATTTCAGAGGAATCCGTGCCAGACTCGTATCATAAATTTAATGCATTTAATTCTACATTTTCCGGTGTTTCAGGAAGTTTAGGCGCAACCTACCAGTTTACTGAAAAAATTTACTCCAAAATCAATATTGCAAGGGGTTACAGGGCGCCAAGCATTGCCGAAGTGGGAGCAAACGGAGTACATGAAGGAACAACCCGTTACGAAATTGGTGATCCCGATCTGAAGGCTGAGAACAGCCTTCAATTCGATTATTCTCTGGGTTATAATGCCAGACATGTTACTGCTGAAGTTGATTTGTTTAGCAACAGTATCAGTAATTTTATTTTCTCGCGAAAACTTGAAAGTGCGTTTGGCGGCGATTCCATAACACAAGGATACAGTACATTTAAATTTGTTTCAGGCAATGCACAACTTACCGGTGGTGAAATTTCAATTGATATTCATCCTCACCCTCTGGACTGGCTGCATTTCGAAAATTCATTTTCATGCGTTCAGTCTATTCAAAAAGATCAGCCTGATTCAACAAAGTATTTGCCTTTCACACCAGGTCCAAAATTTTCGTCCGAACTTAGGGCTAATGCTAAAAAGTTAGGGAAAAATTTAGCGAATGCTTATATCAAAATCGGCGTGGATAACTATTTAGCACAGAATAAATTTTATTCTGCTTATGGCACTGAAACTGCAACACCAGGCTACACGCTCCTAAATTTTGGAATCGGAACAGATATAACTTCGAAAAACAAAACTCTCTTTTCACTGTACATCAGTACCGATAACTTGACTGATGTTACTTATCAGAGCCATTTAAGCAGGTTGAAATACGAAGATGTTAATAATGAGACAGGGAGGACTGGTGTTTACAATATGGGACGTAACATAAGTTTTAAACTAATCGTTCCACTTGATTTCAGTCAGAAGCAAAAAGGATAAAACATTGATTCTGAAAATGCCCGGTGAGAAATTCTCGGGCATTTTACTTTTTCGAATCACATATTTAGTGCTTTATTATCTGGATCTTTTTACTTATCCATTCGCCCTTTATTTGAGCCTGGATAAGGTAGATGCCCGATGGACATTCACATTCAATAAAAAAGTCATTTGCCTCAGGTGTGGAAGAAAATACTATTTTTCCATTAATATCAGTTACTTTCAAAAATTGAACCGGATTCTCTGATTTTATTTCTATTTTTCCGTTTATAACAGGGTTGGGATAAATTATTAGTTTAGGTTGTGAACTTTTAGATGCATCGAAATTTGTTCCGAGACTACCTTTACTTAGTTGCACATTGATTATAGAAGTTTTTTTATCACTGACCTGAACAGGGAATGTTTTAGGCAAATATCCACTTGATGAATAGGTTACATTATAGCTTCCGCCTTTTAGTAAGCGGTGATAATCGCCAACCTGCGGATCAGTATATACCTGTGAGCTGTCTTTGTCAAAGCCTGAAATGTATATTTTGGCAAACAGAGGATCACCACTCACTGAGTCAGTTACCAAACCATGCAATCCGTAACCTGCTTCTTCAATATAATTAAGGAACGAACGGTAATTATAATTCCAGTAGGAAATCAATTCGCTTTCGGGTAAGATATAATCATTTGATATCTCGATAGTTGATTCCCTGCAATGTTGGTAGTAATTCATATAATCCTGCCGGCCGCCATCTATTTCATACCATGCAAACCCATTCGTTACACCATTTGTAAATTGGTTCATATAATCAAGTGGTGCGTTTAAATGCACTGTATCAGCATACTCATGGCTGACATATTGCCACCAGGCATCGTCTGCTGATAATCTTGGCCAGGTATCCCAGGGATAGTTAATAACCTCAGTACCACCATGGAAATTTACTCCCATCGTAAAGGTATTTTGCGTTGCAAAATCCATAAATGCTACTGTCTCGGGTTGCCATGCATTTCCATCAGGATGCTGGCCATTTTCGGGATCGGGATAATTGCGGTTCAGGTCAATGTTGTTTGCATTATAACGTGTAGCACCGGTCACTGTAGCGTTACCTCCTTTATAGGTTCCATCAGGATTAGCAAGTGGACAGATTACGATATCAAAATTATTTACCATGTGGGTGATTCGTTCATCAAAACCATACTTAGTCAGAAGGTAATCAGCCAGATGAAGCATGAGTATGTATCCGGTAGTTTCATTGCCATGAATGGACGAAGTCAGTAAAAATTCAGGCTCATTCTCTTCGGTGTTTACATTATCTGATATTCGCAAGGCCAGAATTTTTCGCCCACTAGCAAGCGTTGTTATGGTAATCAGTTTACAGATATCAGGATGATCAATTGCAAATTGGTGCATTAACGTTTCGTATGCAGTATAGGTAGGGTAATAATCCCATGTCAGCACTTGTTTTGAATTGGCAGTCATTTTAACCGAAAAAAGTTCAGAGGGTGCCGTAAGAACCTTGTAATCAATTTTATAGGTTAAAAAATTGGAAAATTCTTTTTGATTGGCAAACGCATAAATAGTGTTGCCCTGTAACTTACTTATTGATATTTTTGGGGAAAGCGCTGATAGTTGAGAAAGATCAGATAATTGAAAGCTGAAATATACTTCTCCCCGGCTTTCAAGGTATTGCTGAGCCTTATTTGCTTGCTTTAATATTGATTGTGCTGATATAATATTGAATGCTGAAAGTAAACAGAGGAGGAGTAAAAGAAGTTTTTTCATGCATATTCAATTATCATTATTTTTCAACTACAGGTTCAAGTTCAGCCATAATAGCAGCCAGGTGGTTGTAATGTGCTTTTTCAATTTTAACCAATGGTAATCGCAGGTTATTGGAAATAATCTCTTTGATTTCAAGAGCTGCTTTAATTCCTGAAGGATTGCCATCGGCAAATACAGAACGGATAAAATTTGTTAGTTTATAATGGATCTTGCGGGCATTTTCCATATCTCCATTTAAGCCTAGCGAAACCATTTCTGAGAAAAGTTTGGGGTAGGCATTGGCAATCACAGAAATAACACCGTCGGCACCCATACCAAGTAAAGGCAAGGTAAGCAAATCGTCGCCTGAAATAACAAGGAAGTCTTTAGGTTTATTACGGATGATATCCATAATTTGTTCAATATTTCCTGATGCTTCTTTAATACCAATAATATTATCAAATTCCGAAGCCAGTTGCAAGGTAATTTCAGGTTTCATGTTGACAGAAGTCCTGCTGGGTACATTGTACATTATAATGGGAAGCGGGCTCACAGTAGCAATGCTTTTGTAATGAAGGTAAAGACCTCGTTGCTGTGGTTTATTATAATAAGGTGTAACTGAAAGTATGGCATCATACCCTTCTAACGAATTAGAACGAATTGCGTTTATAACATCCTGAGTATTATTACTGCCAATCCCAATTACAAGAGGGACTCGTTTATTTACAATATCGACAACGAATTCGGCAAGAGCATGTTTTTCTTCCCGGGAAAGAGCTGCGGTTTCGGCTGTTGTTCCCCTTACGACAAGATAATTTACCCCACCTGAGATAAGATGTTCAATTAGACGCTCAAGAGCCGTGAAATCAATTGTACCTTGTTTGTGAAAGGGAGTAACTATGGCAACTCCAGTCCCTCTGAATTTTGTATTCATTTTTTTAGTTATTTATTCTGCTTAAATAATGAATTACCTGTGTTGCAAATGATTCAATAGTCTCCTCAGGTCTTGCCTGGATCATCAGGTCATAAAACAACTGGTGGTCTTCCTGAAACCTGCCTACTTTTAATCCCGCTTTTGATAATGCGGAACAGTAAAGCAATGGAAGGTATTCTGCAAGACTGAGATCAATTAATATGTCATATTCAGTTTCAATAAATTCCTTTACAAAGGCATTTTTCGGTTGAAGCCTCCAGTTAACATTTTTTGTAGTAATAAGATCCTGCGATATTTTAGGAATGAAATAATGAGGGAATACTTTTAAATCAGTATAACAAACAACACTGACTTTCAGATTCATATCACTAAATCTTGTTAAGATGGTTTCAACTAATTTATAGGTAGTTTCGTCTGGAAGATAGTACAGCAAAGCTACCGTCCTGGCACTATTCAGGTTAATTTGTTTTTGTTTACGACCCATTTCATTTACTTGAGTAGCTAGAAATGACTTAGCAAATTTTTCGCGTAACTGACGGATTATTTTCAATGGTATTAGGTTTATTGCTAAAAGGGAACCGTTATAAGTAGTGATCTGTTTTGTAACCAGCTAAAATACTTAAATTATTTTCATCACACACAAATATCTATAAAAAAGGCTTTTTTGCAAGTGCATTTCAAAGGATTCAATTATCTGGCTTTTTTTGTTAGCTATTTTAAATTACTGAAGCAGGAAGTAATTTCCCCTATATACATTCGATGATAGTCTTTTTTGGGGTAGTTTGCGTGTATTCCTTCCACTTGAAAGTGCTCAGGAATAACATCCGAAAAGTATAGTTTCCGACATTCTATCATAAGTTCTGCCTGTTCATAAAATATGGATCCTTTAGGAGATTCAATGGGTTTGAGTCCCGTAGATTTTATTTTGTCTGTCTGTCTGCCTGATTTTGTTCCGCACAAATTCAACGCATCACGATATTTTTCATCAAAAAAACTCATAGTAAAGAATTCATTCGACTCCATAAATTTAAATGTGTATCGCTGTGGGCGTACAAAACAGAATACGACAGGTTTATTCCACAAAATACCCATTCCTCCCCAACTGGCGGTCATGGTATTGAAGCCATTAAGATTGCCGGCAGTTAGAAGGAACCAATCATCATCAATAAGTGTAAAAGGATTCTTGTTGATATCCTTGGGTTCAATTTTACGAAATTCATTGATTGTCATTTTGTTTTTTTTACTTGTTTTAAGTTAAGTAGGTTCAATGGATTTGAGCCTAATCCTGAAATATTTTTCCGGCTGAAACGTAGTACTTCATCATAATATAACACCACAACTGGAGCTTCTTCTATCAGTATACGGTCCATTTGCATATACTTTAAACCTCTTATTGAATCATTATTTTCGTGCAAACTTTCGTTATAGATTTTATCAAAAGAGGCCGATGAAAAGTGGGTGTAATTAGGACCGGCCGGACAAAAATTAGGAGTATAAAATAACGAAAGGTAATTTTCTGCATCCGGATAATCAGCTATCCATGAACCTCTGAAAAAAATCACTTTCGATTGTGCAATCATTTCCCGAAGAGTCGCCGGGGGAGTTACGTCAATTTTGATAGTTATTCCAATTTCACCGAGCTGGCTTTGGATAAATTTGCATAGATCAAGGTATGAGGCATTTGTGGTTAGAGTTATAGGTGGAAGTCCTTTCCCACCGGGATATCCTGCTTTACTTAGTAGATGCATAGCTTTTTGCTGATCATACCGATAACCTTCAACCTGTTTCTGATTAAACCAGGGTATTCCTGCCGGAACAAAACCGGCTGTACCTGCAATTCCAACATTATTCCGGAGATAGCGCATCATTTTTACCCTGTCGAAACCGTAATTGATGGCTTGTCTGATAAGTTTTTGTTTGAGTGGGCTTTCAATAGCAGCTTTGTAATTCGTATCAATCAGTATTCCAAGGTATTCCGTGTTCAGATAGGGTTGTTTTGTCAGGTTTATTTCGGCTGAATATTTCGGTCGCAAATCGCCATAACTGGTTAACAACTCATCTTTATAACTGGCATCAATACCAGAAATAAAATCAAGATTGCCTTTTATAAATTCAAGAAAAGCTGACTGTTTATCAATAATAAAAGTAACTGCCACAGCATCCAGGTAGGGAATAGGACCATCAGGACCAGTTTCGAAGTAATGCTCATTCTTAAGCATTACCAGTTTGACGCCTTCTTTCCAAATTCCTAATCTGAAAGGGCCAGTACCAACTGGATGCTGTCTGAAATCAGCGCCATATTTTTCAACAGCCTCATAAGGTACAACTGAACAATATTGCATACTCAGTAATCCCAGAAACGGGGGAAATGGAGTTTTGAGTCTGATAATCAGTGTAGTATCATCAGTAGCCAGAATCTCATTTTTGTTATTTCCTTTTTTAACCTGTGTCAGAACCCATGCTCCTGGTGATGCAATTTTATCATCTAATAACCTGTTAAAACTGAAAACAAAATCTTTGGCCACAACTTTTCGTCCTTTATTGTCAGCGAAAACTTCATCAGGTATAAAGAACACATCGTTTCGCAAATGAAAAGTATAATCCAACCCATTTGATGAAATCTCCCAGCTTTTTGCAATACATGGTTTAATTTTCAGATTATCGTCCAGTTGAACCAGCCCGTTATATAATTGGTTTATAGCCCAAATGTTGGCCTGATCACGAGCAAAAACAGGATCAAGAGAAGTTATCCCGGCCGATTCATTATAGCGAAAAACTGTTCTTCCATCATTCTCGAATTGCCCGGATTTACATGCAGAAATCAGGCCAAGCAGTAATAATGTAACGTAATTCGCGTATGAGAACTTCATAGGATATCAGGTATGAATCTTCAAAATTAAGGGTTTGAAAGATACATCTCTTTAAATCCAATTAAATATATACAATTTTAAATACTTTTATTTAAAGTAGGATTTCATTGTTTAATACAGGAAAAAGTCTAACCAATTAGGAATCAATAAAAAGGGAATCAATTCATAAATTGGAGGCCGGATTTTAGTCATCAAATAAAAATAGCTATCTCAATAAAAGATAGCTATTTTTATTTTAATTTGTTGTCTTATGATAGGCTAAAAAAAAATTTGCTTTAATTCTTCTTCACAAGCGCAAGGCCAAGCACATCAATCATATCTCTCAGATAATGGAATTTTAATCCTTTTATATAATCGGGTTTGATTTCCATAATATCTCTCCTATTATCCTCTGATAAAATAATATCTGTAATCTTGGCTCTTTTAGCTGCAAGTATCTTCTCTTTAACGCCACCTACAGGCAATATGCGCCCCCTGAGAGTGATTTCGCCTGACATAGCTAGCTTTTCATTCACAGGCTGTTTCGTGAAAGCTGAAGCCAGCGCAGTAAACATAGTGATGCCAGCAGAAGGCCCATCTTTGGGTGTTGCACCTTCCGGAACATGTATGTGTACATTCCACTTTTCGAAGACATCATTTTCCAGTTTCAATTGGCTGGCATGCGATTTCAGGTATTCATAGGCAAGAGATGCCGATTCTTTCATTACATCACCCAGGTTTCCGGTAACTGCAAGGTTGCCTTTACCCGGACTTAAACTTACTTCAACAAATAATATTTCGCCTCCCACAGCTGTCCATGCAAGACCGGTAGCTACTCCGGGAGTTTTTCCGGAATAACTTTTTTCATTATTAAAAGGAGCTGGCCCCAGAATTTTTTCAATATCAGCATTTATCAGAATTGATGGAATTTCTTCATCCATTGCTATAAAACGTGCACGATTGCGGATTACTTTAGCGATAGTTTTTTCGAGTAAGCGAACACCGGATTCCCTGGTATAATTTTCGATGATGGTTTGAAGGACAGGTTTACTAAAAGTGATTTTCTTTTTGTCAATACCATGTTCCTTTAACTGTTTTGGTAGCAGGTGTCTGCGGGCAATTTCAATCTTTTCTTCAATAAGGTATCCACTCAGATCAATAATTTCCATCCTGTCGCGTAAAGCAGGATGAACTGAATTGAGTGAGTTTGCCGTAGCAATAAACATCACCTTCGATAAATCGTATTCAACTTCAAGAAAGTTGTCGTAAAACGCCATATTCTGTTCAGGATCAAGTACCTCGAGTAAAGCAGCCGAAGGATCACCATTAACAGTCATACCCGAAACTTTGTCAATTTCATCTAAAACAAATACTGGATTGGATGATTTGGCTTTCCGAATACTTTGTACTATTCTGCCAGGCATAGCACCAATATATGTGCGCCGGTGTCCCCGGATTTCAGCTTCGTCGTGCAATCCACCCAGTGACATACGGATATAATTTCGACCTATGGCCCTGGCAATAGATTTGCCCAGTGATGTTTTCCCAACCCCAGGAGGACCAACAAGGCAAAGAATAGGCGATTTCATGTCTCCTTTAAGTTTAAGAACTGCCAGGTATTCTATTATCCGTTCTTTGATTTTTTCCATGCCATAGTGGTCTTTATCCAGTACCTTCTGTGCATGATGTAAATCAAAATTATCTGAGGTAAAAGTGTCCCAGGGTAAGTCAACCATTACTTCGAGGTAGTTAACCTGCATTCCATACTCCATGGCCATGGGATTCATCCGCTGTAACTTTGCTATTTCCTTTTCAAATATTTTAAATGCAACTTCGGGCCATTTTCTTGAGTATGCTTTGGCTTTTATTTCATTTATCTGTTGTTCATTAGGATTGTTTCCTAACTCATCCTGTATCTGTTTCAGCTGCTGATTCAATAAATAATCACGCTGCTGTTTATCCATATCAACTTTCACTTTATTTTGAATCTGATTTTTCAAATCCAACATTTGTAGCTCCTTGGTAAGCAAACCTAAAACTCTATTGGCGCGTTCCTCCAGATCAAGAATTCCTAAAAGATTCTGTTTTTCAGTGATTTCAACATTGAGGTTAGAAGCTACAAAATTGACAAGAAATACAGGGCTTTCAATGTTTTTAATTGCAAAAGCAGCCTCACTTGGCAGGCTGGGAGATTGGTTGATTATTTGAATAGAAAGGTCTTTAATGGATGCAATTAAAGCTTCGAAGCGTTTGTCTTTTTTCGAAACAAAAACTTTAGAATCTATACCATGCACCTCCGCCTTGAAATAAGGTTCTGATTGAAGCATTTTTCCAAGTTCAAATCTCTTTTTCCCCTGAATAATAGCAGTCGTATTGCCATCGGGCAGTTGAAGTATTTTTATAATATAGGCTACAGTCCCGATAGTATTAAGATCGTCGTAGCTGGGATCTTCAATATCTCCATCTTTTTGTGAAACTACACCAATGATGCGTTCACCTTTATAAAATTCCTTGATCAGGCGGATTGATTTATCGCGGCCAACAGTTATTGGTATTACAACTCCCGGAAACAGTACTGTGTTACGCAGCGGCAAAATAGGCAAAACAGGGGGTACGTCCTCAGCATTAATGATCTCCTCATCTTCAGCAGAAAGCAAAGGGATGAATTCGGTTTCGTCTTCCATTACATTTGAAAGATGCAACTCAGCTATATTTATATTGTTATCCATACGTAAAATGACAGTTTGGCATGTATAATGCCAGTTTAATTTGAATCAGTGATTATTCAAGAACCATGCCACTAACTTAACAAGGCAATTATTCACTTGTTCAAAGCGAATCAAATCCGCAGCCACTATCAGGTTATTAAATGCAATGACGTTAAATCTTTAACTCATAAATTCATTCAATAGTAAATCTTTGATCATTTGAATACTAAAAACAAATGATTCTATAACAACCGGTTGTCACTCGTCAATTCAAATACAGTTGCAAAAATATTTTCCTCAATAGCGTCAAATGGAATACCTCGTCTTGCATAAACAGCTTTGGCAGTGTCCATTGCCTCATTAAGTCTGTGTTTTCTAAAGCCTGAAGTGCCACCCCAAACAAATGATGGAATAAAATTACGTTGATAGCTTACCCCAAAAATATTAGAACATACTCCTGCAGTTGTACCTGAGTTAAACATCGAACTAATTCCGGTTTTTGTATGGTCGCCCATTACCAATCCACAAAACTGAAGTCCGGTGGTAACAAATTTATTTTCACCGTAACTCCATTGTTTTACGGCTTCATAGTTATTTTTCAGATTACTGGTTGTGGTTCCGGCTCCCATGTTACACCATTCGGCAATTACTGAATCGCCAAGGAATCCGTCGTGAGCTTTACTCGAATAACCAAACATGACGCTGTTGTTAATTTCACCTCCTGCTTTACACCAGGGCCCAATGGTTGTACCTTTATAAACCAATGTACCCATTTTCAGAACTGAATGTTCACACAAGGCAACAGGTCCTTCGATATGACAACCTGGCATCACTTCAGCGTGTTTACCAATATAAACCGGACCTTTTAACGTGTTTATGGTCGCAAACTCAATGTCAACTCCCTCTTCTACAAATAAATTATTTCCTAAAACCTGGTTGGTCGGTGATATCTCAGCTGAAACCCGCTTATGGGTGATAAGTTTAAAGTCATCAATGATGGATTGTTTGTTATTTCCGAAAACATCCCAGGTATTATTCATTTTAACAAAGGACGTTTTTGTTTCCCGGTTTTTTAAGTCAGGAGCAACCCCCAGCCTGAAATGTTTCAGGTTTTCAGCTGTAAGGTGAATAGCAATAACTGTTTCTCCAATCATTAATGATGTGTCCTCAGGAAGAGACAGAATTTCCGCAACAAGTTCTTTTTTAGGTAAAATAGATCCATTAATCAGGTAATTATCATTACCAACTTTAAGTGGGAATTTCTCTTGAAGGTATGTCTCTGTAAGGAACGAAACCGGGGAGTTAAGATGTAATCCCCACTTTTCGCTAATGGTTAAAATGCCTGAACGGATTGCACTAACGGGTCTGAAGAATGTAAGTGGTCGCAGCGAAATACGGCTCTCATCGTCGAATAGAATAAAATTGATCATCAATCTTTGTTATTTGAATAATGACAATAAAGATACAAGCATCTATTTAACCGGCAATGTAAAATATGGTAACTTTTAATAAATCGGTCACAGAAAATCAAAAAAAAAGCTATCCGATCCGGATAGCTCATTTATTTTTCATAATGATTTTAAAGACTATTTAGTCTTAGTTTTCATTTGTGCTGATTTTTCCATTTTCTGACGGAATTTATCAACACGTCCTGTTGTATCAACAAGTTTAATCTTTCCGGTATAAAAAGGATGGGATGTGTTCGAAATTTCCAACTTTACAAGTGGATATTCAATTCCATCTTCCCATTTAATGGTTTCCTTTGTATTAACAGTCGAACGTGTTAAAAACATAAAATCGTTCGATATATCTTTAAAAACTACAAGGCGGTAATCCTTTGGGTGAATGTCTTTTCTCATGATGCTTTCAGCTTTATTTTCAGGGCTGCAAAATTATACATTTTTCCTTTACAAACAAATATTTCTAACATTTTCTTTAACAATATTTTGTTAGCATGTTTTTATGAAATTTGTTTATTGCTCAATTAAAAACTTTAAAGTGTCTATTCCATCAGCATAATCAGCTAAACCAGGACTTTGGGTACTACCCAGTGGCACTGTTTTTGTCCCTTTAAATGCATCATGTAGCAATACATTGTATAAATTCATCATCTTGTACAAGTTTCTTTTGCAATGTCTCAATGTTTTTATAGAACTCGTAGTAAAGTACAGGAATAGGAGAGGAGTATTGGTCTGATTCTGTCAGAATAAAAACATCATTATCTAAATGCGGAGTGTTATTCAGTAAATAGATTGACCTGTTGTAACTGTGATTATTCATGAATTTATTATGTTCGAACAGCACTTTCCTGTATGGTTCTATGGATGCAAAAAGTTTTTCCGGGGCAAAACCAACCGGAATATAGACCTTGGAAATATTCCTGCATCCCAGTCCAAAATAGGTGCATATATCAGAACCAAGTTTCTTAAACGAATCAGGACTTTCATTGCCATCCAGAACCGCAACGCCATTCCTGTTTTTGCGAATAATATGTGGATATTTCGAAAAATAATATTCAAAATACCGTGCTGTATTATTACTTCCTGTAGCAATAATGGCATCGAAATCTTTAATCGTGCCTTCAGTAAATTGGATATTTTCTTTAAACAATCGGTTCAATCTTGCAAAGAACATCAGCAATAGCAGGCAAAAGTATTTTATCATCAGATGAAAGCTTGCCAATAATGCTGATGTCCTGATATCAAAGTACAAAGGAAATCATGAAATCCTACCAGTGGAATATTCCCGGCCATAATAACAGCAACCTTTTTTGATATTGTGTTTTGAATACCCGGTTTATAAGTATCAATCCATTTCTCTATAGCTTCTTCAGTCAAAGCTTCTTTCCAGGCATGAAGTGCAAAGGCAATACTAGCTGGAGTAAACCATTGATTGTGCTGGTTTGCTGCCTGCAGTGAATCATTTAATTCAGGATATTGATCGGAAAAACCAGTTTCCTGTGATGAATAACTGTCTGCTGCCTGGCCCATCACTTTACCAAGTTCAACAAATGCATGAATACGAGAATCAAGTGAAAGAGATTGAATCATACTTTTTAAAGATATCTGGCGTTTTGAACTTTAAATCATCCGCGAAATTAAGGTAAAAATCATACTTTTGTCATATAGTACTAAATTGAGTGAGGAATTCCAAAATGAAAATTTAAATTTTATCAATAGTTCTGACTATCCTTCTTATTTCGGATTGCACATTTGCCAATCAGTTATCGAAAAATTCAGAGATTCAGGATTCTCTCAGTAAATTAAGTGCTCTCATCTGGAAACAAAAAACAGATTCCGGCCGCTTGCAATCCAATAATATCTTTTTTGCAAAATTCCAGTCAGTCCTTGAATCAGAAACATCAGTCGATTTTGCTCTAGATTCGATTATTGGAATTACACTGGTAGCATCTGCTGATGGGAATTTACGCATTTACACCTGGAATGTTCCTTTAGCAGATGGTACAAATAAATATTTCGGGTTTATACAATTTAAACACGATACTTTAATTGTAATTCCGTTACAATCGAAAGTGAATAATGTGGCCGATTTGGATATAAAACAATTGACCCCACAAACGTGGTATGGTGCTATCTATTATAAAATGATTGAGGTCGAAATAAGCGGTCAAAAAGTATATACCTTGCTTGGATGGGATGGTTTTACATCGACCTCAAACCGAAAATTTATAGATATAGTTTTTCCTGATAGTAATGGAAATATGATATTTGGAATGCCTGTATTTAAAACAGATAAAGGAATAAAAGACAGGGTAGTTTTTGAATATGCTGAAAAGGCAACCATGTTGTTGCGATATGATTACCAGGCAATCATGGTAGAAAAAAAGAAGAAAATAAAAAAAGAAAATACCTGGCTGATTGTGATGGACCGAATGATACCTATGGATCCTTCAATGGCAGGTTTCAGGAAGTATTATGTTCCAGCCGGTGATACATATGATGGTTATATTTTCAGGAATGGATATTGGACTCTCGTTGAAAACATTGATGTAGCTAATAAATCGGTTCAGGTAAAGTAATAATTCAGATTGTTTGGTTTATTTGGTAATATGCACATTCTCAGAATGTTTTAATTAGAATATATATAAGAGTAGTGTGTAAGTTAGTGTTACCTTTAAATAAATTATTATTATTTTGTTCTCAACCTCCTAACATTTTATAACTTTGTGTGAATTTATTAACAAAGTATCCAAGAATGTAATGAGTGATCATTTAGCTTTATCTAAATGCAGTAAATCAACGTATTAATATAAAAATATAGAAAGATGAAAAAACACAACTTTAATGCCGGCCCATCAATCCTTCCACGAATTGCCATCGAAAATACAGCAAAAGCGATTCTTGATTTAAATGGTATTGGATTGTCTATACTTGAAATTTCGCACCGAAGTAAAGATTTTCAGGCTGTTATGGACGAAGCTGTTGCATTATTTAAAGAAATTCTCAACATTCCCGAAGGCTACCAGGTACTATTTCTTGGTGGAGGAGCAAGTATGCAATTCTGTATGGTTCCATTTAATCTGATGAAGAAAAAAGCCGCTTATCTTGAAACAGGTGTTTGGGCTAAGAAAGCAATAAAAGAAGCTAAATTGTTCGGTGATGTTACTGTGATTGGTTCTTCCGCAGATAAAAATTACAATTATATACCATCAGGCTGGGAAATTCCTGCTGATGCCGATTACTTCCATATCACGACCAATAATACTATTTATGGTACCGAGATAAGGGAAGATTTTGATAGTCCTGTTCCTTTAATAGCTGATATGTCGAGCGATATCCTGAGCCGTCCTATTGATATTTCAAAATATGCAATGATCTATGGAGGTGCGCAAAAAAATGCCGGACCAGCGGGTGTAACTTTTGTTATTATCCGTGAAGATATTTTGGGAAAAGTTGAACGTGCTATCCCTTCGATGATGGATTACCGTATACATATTAAAGAAGGCTCTATGTTTAATACTCCTCCATGTATCAGTATTTTCACTCTCAAAGAAACGCTGAAATGGGTTAAAGAAATGGGTGGCGTTAAGAAAATGGAAGAAATGGATATCGCCAAGGCCAATCTGTTATATGATGCAATTGATAAAAGTAAAATGTTCGAAGGAACAGCTGCCAAAAATGCTCGTTCACTTATGAACATCTGCTTTGTTATGAAAGAACAATATAAAGATAAAGAAGATGCTTTTATGGAATTAGCTAAAACCCGCGGAATGATTGGTATAAAAGGACACCGTTCAGTTGGCGGATTCAGGGCTTCTACTTACAATGCTTTGCCCATAGAAAGTGTGCAGGCTCTTATCGACTGTATGAATGAGTTTGAGAATTCAAATATATAGATTGCTGTTTTCAAACACCTAATAATTAAAGCCCGATCCTATGGAAAAAATACTGGTTGCCACTGAAAAACCATTTGCTAAGGTTGCAGTGGAAGGTATAAAGAAAATTGTGGAAGATGCCGGTTTTGAATTCGCGCTGCTCGAAAATTATTCTCAAAAAACTGAACTTCTCAAGGCTGTAGCTGATGCTGGTGCTATCATTATCAGGAGTGATATTGTTGATAGTGACGTGTTTGATGCTGCCACTAAATTGAAAATTGTGGTTAGGGCAGGTGCAGGGTACGATAACATCGATCTGACAAAAGCTTCTGCAAAAGGTGTAATTGCAATGAATACACCGGGTCAAAATTCAAATGCTGTAGCTGAATTAGCCATTGGTATGATGGTTTTTGGTGCACGTAATAACTTCAATGGCTCATCTGGAACTGAGTTGAAAGGGAAAGCCCTTGGACTGCATGCATTTGGATTTGTAGGTAAAGCTGTTGCAACTATAGCCCGTGGATTTGGAATGGAAGTATATGCATTCGATCCTTTCGTCAATAAGAAAACCATTGAAGATGAAGGAATTCATTATATCGATAATGTAAATGATCTGTATAAAACCTGTCAGTATGTATCCATACATATGCCAGCTACTGCTCAAACTAAAAAATCAATTAACTATGACTTGCTTTCATTAATGCCAAAAGGTGCAACTTTGATTAACACTGCCCGTAAAGAGGTAATTGATGAAGAAGGTTTATTAAAAATGTTTGGTGAAAGAGCTGATTTTAAATATATTTCGGATCTTGAACCAGACTGTAAAG
Source organism: uncultured Bacteroidales bacterium (assembly GCA_963802185.1). Classification (GTDB taxonomy): domain Bacteria; phylum Bacteroidota; class Bacteroidia; order Bacteroidales; family UBA4417; genus UBA4417. The sequence continues at coordinate 34,563 of CAWDHU010000022.1, read as the reverse complement.
GCTTGATTGCAGAAAAATATTCAGGCAGATTCTATTTTACACCTAAAAAAATAGGTGCTCAAACAGCCGAAGCCAATAACAATGCCGGACTGGCAGCTGCCCGGCAGATTGTAAATTTTTTCACTAAAAAGGATACTACTTTTCAGGTAAACAAATAGGAACTTAGGGACAGTACTTCTGTTATTTCTCTGAACTGGAAAGTATTTCAATGGTGGAATTATTTTTTTTGCTGAAATGTAGTGGTGTTTTGATTAAACTTTTTGTCAAAAGCGTGATTCTGCATAATAACTTTCTTGTTTTTATTCACTTATCATTGTACATTAGCGGAAAATTTCAAAAATTAGCATAATATTTTTCTTTACAATTGCATTTTTCAAAACCAAAAACCAAATACTAATGGAAACTGAACTCGACAAAACTGCTACATTTTTTCGTTTCGAGGATTTACGCATATACCTCAAAGCTCTTGATTATATTGATTGGGTGTATAAAAAAGTAAACAAGTTCCCCGAAACTGGCTCTATATCATTGGCTTCACATTTCTATGATTCTGCTCAAGCAATTGCTTTGCATATTGCAGAAGGGTCTGCTCGTAACAAGGCCCAGTTTATTCATTATTTAAAAATGGCTAAAAGTTCTGTTCGTGAGTGTGTTGTGCATAGTGCAATGGCCTCTAGACAGAAATATTTCACTAATGAAGATCTTGATGACTCTCGTAACCAATTGATGGAAATGACAAAGATGCTCGGCGCATTAATTGGATCGCTGCAGCGCTCCGCGGGAATTGTTGATAGTGATGATGATTGATAATTAACCATATGACTTTTCGTATCAAGACCCAGTGACTTAGCTGTTCATTGTTTTTTCTGATTTTCTGTCAAATCATTTAATCTTCTTAATAATTTTGTACACGTTTTATAAACGTGATTTTTTTGAACTTAATTTTCAAGCAATGGCTATCATAAAAGCATTTAAGGGTCTACGCCCACCGGTTGAACTTGTAAAGAAATTAGCATCAAGACCTTATGATGTTCTTAACTCTGAGGAAGCACGCATCGAGGCAAAAAATAATCCATATTCGTTACTCAGGGTCACAAAAGCGGAAATTGACTTGCCTGAAGGAGTTGATGTTCATGGTCAGGAAGTTTATGATAAAGTGGTTGAAAATTTTTCAGCTTTCAGAAAAAATAAATGGCTTGTGCAGGATAAGGAAGAAAAATTATATATCTATGCTCAAACTATGGATGGCCGCACTCAATACGGAATTGTTGGATGTACCAGTATTAAGGACTATTTCGATAATAAGATCAAAAAACATGAATTGACTAGAAAAGATAAAGAAGAAGACAGGATGATTCATGTACGCATTACAAATGCAAATGTGGAACCGGTATTTTTCTCGTATCCTGCAAATTCCCATATCGATGAAATTGTAAACAACATAGTCGTTTATAATAAACCAGTCTATGATTTTGTTACTGACGAAGGATTTGGACATCAATTCTGGACGATAGACGATCGGGAAACAATAGATAGAATCATTGAGATATTTGAGAAAGAAATACCAAGCCTGTATGTTGCTGATGGCCACCATCGCACTGCTGCAGCAGCACTTGTAGGAGAAGAAAAGCGTAAAAATAATCCTAATCATACCGGTACCGAAGAATACAATTTCTTTATGTCTGTATTGTTCCCCGATAATCAACTCAAGATTATTGATTACAATCGCGTTGTTAAAGATTTGAATAGACTGAGCAATGAGGAATTTCTACTAAAGCTGAGTGAAGTTTTTGTGATTGAGAAAAGAGGCAGTGAGATATATGCTCCTGCATTCCTACACAATTTTGGACTATACCTTGATATGGAATGGTATTCATTAACAGCCAAAGAAGGGACATATGATGATCAGGATCCAATTGGAGTGCTGGATGTTACCATTCTTTCCAAATTAGTACTTGATCATATACTGGATATTAAAGATCTTCGTACATCAACCCGCGTTGATTTTATAGGTGGTATCAGAGGCCTTGGTGAACTTAAAAAACGTATTGATAGTGGAGAAATGAAGGCGGCATTTGCTCTTTATCCAGTTTCGATGAAACAACTGATTGATATTGCTGACAGTGGCAATATAATGCCCCCAAAAACAACCTGGTTCGAACCCAAATTAAGAAGTGGACTTGTAGTTCATTTGCTTGATTAAAAGCAATTTGCTTCTAATATTCTTAGCTTTGCTTCTGAAGATATTTATCTAGCATTGGAATCAGGATTTCTGCTTTGATAGGTTTTGGGATAAAGTCAACAAACCCAGCTGCCATGCTTTTTTCTCTTTCATGAGGCAATGCAAAAGCGGTATAGCTCATTACAGGGATATCTGGCCTGATATCCAATATTTCTTTAAGCGCTTCATATCCTGTTTTAATCGGCAGCTGAATATCCATCAGGATCAGGTCAATGTCTGGTTCGGACCTAACGATATCTACCACGATCTGTCCATTTACAGCATGTAATAACCTCACTCCACTATTTCTCAATAAGGCTTCGATAAGAAGGAAATTCTGCATCATATCCTCTGCGATCAGAATGGTTTTACCTTCCCAATCGATATTCTGCTCATCTATTTTGAATTTCGGAACAGGAGGCTGGCTTTTGAATGGTTTATAAGGAATAGTAAAGTAAAATAACGATCCTTTACCAGGGTTTGATTCTATCCCGATGGAACCACCTAACAAATCAATCAGATTTTTTGAAATCGCCAGCCCAAGCCCGGTGCCTCCATATTTTCGGGTTGTGCTGGGATCCAATTGACTGAAACGTTGAAATAAGAGTTTTTGCTTGCTTCTAAGAATCCCAATTCCACTATCTTTTACGAAAAATGAAACATCACTATTATTGATCGTATAACCAAATTCTATACTGCCAAATTCAGTGAATTTCAGCGCGTTGCTTAATAAATTTGTAAAAACTTGCTGCAACCGCATTGGATCAGTCATCAATATCGGACCATTATTTTCTTCAGGTAATATCAGATTCATGCTTATGCCTTTCTTGCCTGAAAGATTTTTCATCTCTTCGAAAGTACCCAGTAATTCATTTAACATTTGATTTATATCGCAAGCTGATTCTGAAACTTTAAGCTGCCCGGCCTCAATTTTCGCTATGTCAATAATATCATTTATCAACGTCATTAGTGAGCGGCCTGCATTTTTTATTTTTGAAATGAAATCATCTTTATCCTCTTGTGTTAAATCATCTTCGGATAATAAATCAGAGAATCCAATAATAGCATTCATTGGTGTCCGTATCTCGTGACTCATATTAGCCAGAAAAGCTGTTTTCAGTCTATCTGATTCCTCTGCTTTTTCCTTTGCAAGTATTAACCGTTGTCGTGTTTCTTCCATTTCAGTAATGTCGCGGCTAATACCAATAATTCCTAAAAGATTATTGTCGGAATCGAAATACGGAGTTTTAAGTGTATAAAAAAGAAATCTATTACCATTGGAATATTCTATCCAGTTGGTGCTTCTTTCAGGTACTAATGTTTTGATAATTTGTTTATCAGACTTGTGATAGTCTGAAGCTTCATTCTTTTCAAACAAATCATATTCAGATAAGCCGATTATATTTTCTGCTTTCTTATCGATGTATTTTTCAAATGCCTTGTTACATCCCAAAAACTTGCTGTCAACGTCTTTAAAGAAAATCAGGTCGGGAATGGCATCGATCATATACTTTAACCGGGATTTTTCGGCAGAAAGTACTGATCTAATACGCTCTCTTTCCTGAATCATATGGTTGGCGGCCTGAGCAAGAGTATCAAATTCGGAAAAAGCAAGCTGACTCGAATCAATAATCTCTATTCCCTGGGCTGCTCGTCTAAAAAAATGGAGAAATAGCAGGATATTTGATTTAGCTTTTTTAGCAAAGAATCTAATTGTTAAATAGGCTAATACATTAAGTATGACCAGAAAAATAAAAAAACGTATTAAATTCTTGAAAATGTCATCCCATAACTCTGCATTCAATTGTTCGATTAACGGATTAATATCATTGGTAAAAAAACCAGTTCCAATTATCCATTCCCAATCATTTATTCCGGAAAAGTATGCAGTTTTTTCGCTCCGTTCAATATCAGGGCGGTTACTCCAGAAATAAGTATAATATCCACCCTCTCTTAATCTTGCATATTCAAGCTCTTTCGAAAAAATTTCTTTCCAGTAAGCATCTGTACTCTTATTAATGTCAATTGGAGGAATTTGTATTCTGCCTTTCGCAAGTAGGGCAAAACCATCATATGTATTTATTATTACATACTCTTTGTTTGAATACTTAACCTTACTCAAACTATCGAGAACCATTTCCTGAATTAATTTTGTTTTTTGATCGGTCGGAAAAATTATACCAATGTTAATACCGTTAATCTTACTGTTTTTAACTAGCAGATAAGGCTTTACAGATATCTTATGCTTATTAGATTTAGCTAACAAAGTATCTGCATTTAAAAAGTTATCGACCTTATATAATGTATTTAACATTCTTGATGAATTATAGCCTTCCTCATATTTTGAGGAAAATTCTGGATATAGAATTTCCTGTTTATCATTTAAAATGATAATTTTGGCTATTGATCTTTTATTCAAATCATCAAGAGAGTAAATAAGCTCTTTAGGAATGGATGTGATATTCATGAACTTATCCTGAGCACAACTGCCAAGAATTGCTTCAGTAGTTTTAATCCTATTATTCAGGTATAGAAGTGTGTATTCGTCAGGATGAGACTTAACCCAATAAATGTAATCTTTCAGTATTAAGATTTTCGATTTTAGTTCAGTACGTTGTTTGTCTGGGAATTCCTTTTTTAGCTTTTCAACCTGGTTTTTATATTTATAGATTTGTAACCAAGTATAATATGCTGTAATTGTACTTAATCCAATAAGGAAGAAAACAATAGGATAAATGTATATGATCCTGATTAGGCTAAGTTTTTTTTGCCTGGGATTTCTATCTTTAGTTTCGGTATTAAAAATTTTCATTTATTAATTTCAACTTAGTCATTCGGTGTACTGGATTTTGAAATGGTCGGTAATCATATTATACAACCATTTATTTTAACAGGAGCTTATAGCCGAGTGTTTTTAAAATGTGTTTTTAAGCTATTGGGCGTATAAAATTACTCTTCTTTTCTTCATAGCCACTACTAGTCGCTTATTAATTCAATTTTTAACAAATAGTAATACATCTTTTAATCGAAAATGAGTTTTTTATAATTTGGAATTAAGCTGTTACGTATATCTTAACGATAGATTATGTTATTGTTAAAAATAATAATATTGCACAATTAAAATCACATGAGGCTCATTGGCCAATAAATACCTTGATATTATTAGTGTTGAAATGAACAAAACTGGAGTTCTGATTTTAAAATGATGTCATCGTTGTTAATTTTACTGAATTCATGTAGGTTTGTATTCCAAATTTAAAAACACAAAATGAACTCAGTAGATCGCTTTAACGAAATCAGAGCCAGGATTCCTGCAAATGTTAAAATTGTTGCAGTTTCGAAAACTAAACCTGCCCCGGTTATTGAAATACTTTATAAAGAAACAGGGTTAAAGCTTTTTGGCGAAAATAGGGTTAAAGAACTCGAAGAAAAACATATGATTTTGCCATCAGATATTAACTGGCATTTTATTGGTCACCTGCAAACTAATAAGATTAAATATATAGCTTCATATGTTTCACTAATTCAAAGTGTTGATAGTTCTAAATTATTATATGAAATTAACAAAGAGGCTGTAAAGTGCAAGCGGGTAATTCCATGTCTTATACAGTTTCACATAGCCAGGGAAGAAACTAAATACGGTTTTTCAATTGAAGAAGCAAACCAAATGCTCGAAGATAAGGCGTTTAAGGAATTGTCAAACATATCGCTTAAAGGGGTAATGGGAATGGCAACTTTTACCAATGACGAAAAGCAAGTTAAATCAGAGTTTAGAACTTTGGCTGATTACTTTAACACACTTAAATTCCGGTATTTTTCAACTGAGCCGGATTTTTGTGAAATATCAATGGGTATGACTCAGGATTATCACCTTGCAATAGAAGAGGGGAGTACCATGGTACGAATAGGCTCAGGTATCTTTAGTTAAAGAGTAAGTATTGACATTTCAACATAAAAGGTGTAGCTTCAAATTTAGCTCCAACCAAATAAAATGAAAAGATAATAGATAATAGCAGCAATTACCATACTGACTGGGATTGTAAGAATCCAGGCATATAACAAATTTATTGTTACACCCCACCTGACAGCTGTAACTCGCTTGGTTAGGCCTGTACCCATAATTGCTCCGGTAATAGTATGCGTTGTACTAACCGGGATTCCAAAAGCCTCTGTACCGAATAAAAGCAGTGCTCCTGCGGTTTCGGCAGCTACACCTTCGAAAGGAGTAAGTTTCGTAATTTTAGTACCCATTGTTTTCACAATGCGCCATCCTCCTGACAATGTACCTAAACTTATGGCTGTATAACAGCCAAGAACAACCCAATGCGGAATAGAATGCATTTTCCCCGCTTCATTTAGTGTTATATGTGCCCATTCAGGAATATCAGAAGGATCAACACCATGAAAGTATACCATTAACGTTGCTGCAATTATACCCATAACTTTCTGTGCATCATTGCCACCGTGCCCCAAACTAAATAGGGCTGATGACAATAACTGAAGTTGTTTGAAGTATTTTTCAAGGATATGTGGATTCCCTTTTCGGCATATATTAAGCAAGAGGACAGAAAGAAAATAAGACATAATCATGCCTAAAATAGGAGCAAGAAAAATAAATGCAGCTATTTTTATTATTATAGCAGTGTGAATAACACTCCATCCGGAATGTGCTATTGCTGCACCAGCAAAACCTCCAACAAGTGTATGTGATGAGCTTGAAGGAATACCCAGATACCATGTTAATAGATTCCATATTATTGAAGCCAAAATACCAGCAAGTATGACATGCAATGTAATAACATTTGTATCTACGACCTTAGCTATTGAATCTGCAATTTTTAATTCAAATATGGCATATGCCAGGAAATTAAAAAAGGCAGCCCACAATACTGCTTGAAACGGGGTTAGTACTTTTGTTGAAACAACTGTTGCAATAGAATTTGCAGCATCATGAAAACCATTGATAAAATCGAAAAGGAAAGCAAGCGTGATTATAACAATTAAAAGAGTAAAGTCCATCAGTTGCAGATTAATCGGTTAAGATTTTCAGATTATTTATATAAAAAAGGTGAACAATATTCTTCTTTAACCCATTTTAACGGCTAATGTCGAAAACACATTGGAAACATCTTCACATTTATCGATTGCTTTTTCAAGAGCTGTAAGAATATCACGTTTTTTAATCAGATCAATGGCATTGAATTCATGTTCAAATAAATTAGCTAGGTAAGATTGGTAAATATCATCAACCTGGCTTTCATAATCACTGATTTTCTCACATGAGGATAAGTAATCTTTGAAGTCATTTACATTTTTTACGCTCCTTAATACCAATTGTATTTCCTTGTTGGCAGCGTGTATAATATCAGCAATCAATACAAATTCTTCCGGAAAAGTTGATAGCTTATAAAAATGAATTCTTTTTGATGCAGCATTAATATAATCAACAACGCCATCCATTTTACTTACCAGCTCATGAATATCTTCCCTGTCGAAGGGTGTAATGAAAGTCCCGTTGAGCTCATCCATTAATTTACGGGTAATATCATCTCCTACGTGTTCTGCATCTTTAATTGCTTTCATATAATCCTGTCTCTTATTCAGATCTGCTTCTCTGATCAATTTGATTAACAATTCTGAAGTCAATACTAGATTATCAGCAGCTTCATTAAAAAGAGGAAAAAACTTACGGTCCTTCGGAACCAGAAACCCAAAGATTTTGTCTAGTTTCATTATTTTTCTAATTAGTTTATTTAACAGTAGGAGCTGTGCGAAATTAAATAAATTTTATTATTTGGACGTATTAATTCAGTTTAGTTTTCAACAAATTTTAATGCAATGCAAAAATGTATAATATGTAAAAGTCTTGAATAACAAATATATTTTATTTACGTTTTTAAAATAGGTTTTATGGAATTTGGATATATTATTTAAAGCTTGTATTCTAATTCAAAATTAAGAATATCTTGAATTTTAAATAGATATCTGATAAAGAACAAATAGTCAGATGAAATACAATTGTAAATACAAAAAAGAAATAGTCATTTGGAGAAACCATTAAATCGAAAAGCAGTATCTTTATCGAAAATTTGATCGCTTTTGGAACAAAAAGTTCTTTCCGGGGAATTATTGAATACTTCTTTCAAATCAGGACAATGGTGCCAAAATAAAAAAAAGAATTTTGAAGATGCATCCTGTAATTCTACTGCTATACATGCAATTACGTTTTATGGTACATTAGTTGTTACTTGGTCGATGATTTAGAATCTTTAGGTTCTATTTAAAATCGTATGGATTTCTACACTAGTGCACTGAAAAACATTTTGTACTTCAAATGCATTAAATAAATTAAACTTTAATGATAAAAATGAGTTTATATGAGTGCAAATCACATTCCAAGCTATTTAGTCAGGTTAATCATGGATTAAATGAGAACATCAATTATTTTGTAATCAATCTAATTAATAGCTTTTAGATTTGTTCCAGATCATGATCAAAAATATTATAAAATCACAAAGTGTTATATTCAACACACATTTAATAAGTTTTCAAATAATTGATGAAAGAATACAATTTTCTTTTAAAAAGATGAGTTGTGTTTAGGGGAAAAGTTTGAGTGGAGTTAGTTACTATTCGAGTTTAAATATATTAAAATAAGAGATATTAATATTTGAAGCCTATATCAGCACAATTTAAGTTGTGACTGAAAGGGCGAAGCTGTGAAAATCAATTACGATAATGATTCTTATTTCATACATAATTTATATTTGGGACAGATTTTCATATTTAGTTTTAAAAATTTCTTTTCAACATGTAGAACCAATACTTGAAACATTAACTTTGGAAAATAAATTCATTAAGAAGAAAGAAAAATGGCTTGAAAATTTATATTTCCCAAAAATTTAGTAATAAACCCTAAAAACAACATCATGCCATATTTGAAAATAAACCTTAGCCTAATTTTAGCTGGAATAATCCTAATTCTATATTCAGGATGTGTAACACAAAAGGATCTTGAGTATATGCAAAAAAGTGATCAGACCTCAAAAGTATTTAAGGAGGCTGAAGTGCCAGACTACCGATTGAAACCTAATGATGAACTTTATATTCAGATTCAAAAGTCTTGATGATCCATCAGCTAACGTTTTATCTGATGGTAACTGGTCAACAAGGTTCAGGTACAATGAATTTAGATCCTTATGCTGCTTCACTTTTATCATATGCAATTGATAAAGATGGTTATCTCCAATTGCCACTTATAGGTAACATATTAGTGAAAGATAAAACGCTTTCTGAAGTAAGAATGTTGCTTACAGATTCTTTAAGTCATATATTAAGTCAACCCATCGTCAACCGTGAAACTGGTTAACCGATATATATCTGTATTGGGAGAAGTTCAAGCACCTGGTCATTACCCATTTTCACAAGATAAACTTTCTATATATGATGCAGTAGGGTTAGCAGGGGATATGACACTTTATGCTAATCGTAAAGAAGTAACTCTCACCAGGAATGAAAAAGGGAAAAATATTTTAGTCCATATTAAATCTGACTGATCCTAACATTCTGGCTTCCGAATATTACTTCCTTCGACCGAATGATATGATATACATTAAACCTCTGAAAAAAAGGATTTGGGGAATGCCTGATTTCCCGTTCGCAATTATCTTGTCCACTTTATCAGTAACTCTGTTATTTTATTCTGTTGTAAAACCCTAGATTATAATTTTAAAATAAATCTCTAATGTCACAAATCAATAACATAAATTTACAGGAAGATAACGATTTGAAGAAAGTTACCGAACTTGTAATTAGGAATTATAAACTATTTATATTTAGTCTAATTTTAGTCATTGGGCTGGCTACTCTTGTAAATCACTATTCAATACCTGTTTACAAAATATCCTCATCTGTATTAATTAAAGAAAATACAGACAAATCAAATAGTCTGGATATGAATGATTTTTTAAACAGTAATCTGTTTGGTAAAAATCAAAATTTCCAAAATGAACTATGGATATTTAAGTCTTCACCTGTTATTGAAAAAACCATAAAAAATTTAGATTTGTCGGTTAGTTATATTCAGAAAAAAGATTTTCAGGAAACTGATGCTTATAATAGATCTCCTTTCCGTATTTTATTTCGAATATACATGTTCAACCTATGGGAGTTAGATTTTATATAACTTTTTATAAAGGAGGAAATTTTCAGATCAAAGCTGAATCGAAAGAATTAAATTTTTATAACTACAGCACTCAAGAATATGAGTATCAAAAACTGGACTGGTCGTTTATCAAAAAAGAAAAACCAGGCAAACTAATTGAAACACCAGATTTGGCTTTCATGGTAAAACTTGATAGTACAATAGTTTTTAATGAAGAAGAAGCATCTATCTTATAGTTTTGAATTTGTTGATCAAAATGACTGGCTAATATTTATAAGAAAGAAATTGAATTCCAGGTTATTGATAAAAATGCCACAGTTATCGAGATAAGCCTCGAATCAGAATCAGTTACAAAGGGGATTGATTTGATTAATGGGCTCATGGATGTTTATTCCGAACAAAATCTTGAAAGAAAAAATCACATTGCAAGCATTACAATTGATTATATTGAGAAACAGCTAAGCGAGATTTCTGATTCTTTAAGTTCAACAGAAAATAATTTACAGAGGTTTCGATCAGCAAATCAACTTCTGAATGTGGCTGAACAAGCAACTGGAATCTCAGCTCAATACGTAGATTTACAGAACCAAAGAGCCGAATTAGTGACCAGAAAGAGATATTACGACTATGTAGCGGATTATTTGTCAAAAAATGACGATTTCTCTAATATGATTGTTCCTGCCTCAATAGGAATTCCTGATCCAATATTGACGAGTTTAATGACTGAGCTTATTGCTGCTCAGGCACAACGGTCAAACCTGATAGATAATAGACAGGAAAAAAATCCTCTCGTAAATAAGTTGAGTATTAAGATCGAAAATATTAAGAAAACAATTATTGATAATATTTCACAAGTCAGAAACTCTATTGAAATTTCTATTGATGAAATGAACAAACGGGTTTCTAAAGTTGAGGCAAAAATAAGTAATATCCCAAAAACGGAACAACAACTTGGTGGTTTTGAACGTAAATACAAGCTTAATGATGCAATTTATAATTACCTGCTCGAAAAGCGTGCCGAAGCAAAAATAACAAAAGCTTCAAATCTTCCCGATGATATAGTAATTGAACCTGCCAGGCAAGTTGGGAATACACCTATTTCTCCTGATCCAATTAAGAATTATATTATTGCATTTATATTAGGTCTTGGAATGCCTTTTAGCTATCTTATAATTCGCAAGGCGCTAAATAATAAGATTGAAACTCAGGAAACTGTCGAACGAATGACCAATATACCTATTCTGGGAAAAATATTGCATAATCACAAGAAATCCGATAATGTAGTATTTGAATATCCTAAATCTACAATTGCAGAATCCTATAGAGTACTTAGGACTAATCTTGATTTCTCCTTGAAAGCAGGAGGACCTAAGGTAATTTTGGTTTCTTCATGTTTGGCAGGAGAAGGTAAGTCATTCAATGCTTTGAACATTGCAATGAGCTATGCACAGTTAGGCCGTAGAACTATCTTATTGGATTTCGACTTGCGAAAACAAACTATCTATTTCAACAAACAGGATGAAAATTTACTTGGATTAAGTTCCTATTTGATAAATAAGGCTAGCCTGATGAATATTATTAATAAATCTCCAGATGATAAACTTGATTATATAAATTCAGGACCTGTACCTCCAAATCCTGCAGAAATACTTGGTATTGACGAAACAAAAAAACTGATTATCGCACTGAAAGAACAGTATGAATACATCATTTTAGATACACCTCCTCTAGCATTGGTAACTGATGGGTTCTTACTCATGGCTATTGCTGATTTAAAAATAATTATTGCTAGATACAATTTTTCAAATAAGAAGGTGATGTCAATGGTTTTAAAAGACTTACAACAAAAAAACATAGAAGATATCTGTATTGTTTTAAATGACAATAGAATAAAGAGTGAACAATACGGATATGGATATGGTTATAATAATAAGAAAAATAGTAAAAAAATAAAGTAATTGACCCATTAACTGGGTACATAACAGAATGGCTCAAAAGATTTAAACTCTAAAGTCTTAAATGCGTTCATAATACTTAATATTATGCAAGCCCATCTTCTTGATCTGCCAAAAATTCTCGATTTACGTGGTAACCTTTCATTTATTGAGGAAAAGAAACATATTCCATTTGAAATTGAGCGTGCATACTGGATTTACGATGTTCCGGGGGGAGAATTTCGGGGTAGTCATGCATTTAGAAATACTGAAGAATTCATTGTTGCACTTTCAGGAAGTTTTGATGTCTTATTGCATGATGGTACAAAAGAAATGAAATATTCACTTAACCGCTCATATTATGGATTGTATGTTCCAAAATTTGTTTGGCGGAGACTAGAAAATTTTTCTACTAACTCTCTTGCTCTTATCTTAGCATCAACAGCTTACGATGAAAATGATTATATTAGAGATTTTGAACAATTTTTAGCTATTACAAAATGATTCCAGAATCTTCTATATATAATTGTTCCGTAATTGAATTGAGTAAAATTCATAATCGATCAGGAAACATTACAGCAGTTGAAGGAAATATTCATTTCCCTTTTGAAATTAAACGTGTATACTATTTATACGATGTACCAAGTGGAGTAGAAAGGGGTGGGCATGCTCATAAAGAATTAAATCAGCTTATTGTTGCTGCTAGTGGATCTTTTAATGTGGTACTTGATGACGGAAGGAATAAAAAAGTAATTGAGTTAAATCGCCCTAATTTTGGTTTACTGATTGTCCCAGGTATATGGCGCGAACTAATAAATTTCTCTTCGGGAGCTATTTGTCTAGTTATGGCATCTCATATTTATGATGAAAATGATTATATCAGAGATTTTGATTCCTTTAAAGAGTTTAAAACAAATAAGTTTGATTTCATTTAAGAATTAAAATTTGTCATATCTTTAACCTGAGAAAAAGTAAAATAAAAAGGCTTAAATGTCTGAAATAAAATTACTCATCGGATATCTATTAAATACTTTTACTAATTAGATAAAAGAAATATAGAATTATAATTCTATATTTGTGAATCATAGAAAGTATACCAATTCTCCGAAATAGTTGTAACTTTCTTGAAGACTTCACGAATACTATTGATCTTGAAGGTTATTAAAATTGAACTCAATCCTTACTTTCGAAACCTATGATTAGTGAAAATTCAACAGTTGAAACTCGACAGATTGGTAATAACGCAATTATTCAGGAGTATTGTGTTATAAGATCTAAAGTTAAGATTGGGAAAAATGTTACTATACACCCGCATGTAACAATTTATGATGGAGTTGAGATAAATGATGGAGTTGAAATATTCTCCGGTTCTGTAATAGGGAAAGTGCCTAAAAACTCAAATATTTTATCTCGTGAACTCATTTTTTTGAATAAAGTTAGTATTGGTAAAAATTCTTCAATTGGACCTAATGCAATAATTTATATTGATGTGGAAATTGGAGAAAATTGCTTAATTGGAGATGCAGCTGCAATTCGAGAAAATTGTAGAATTGAAGATGGTTGTATAATCGGGAGACATGTTTCTTTATTATACAATGTAAAAATCGGGGAAGGAAGTATTTTAATGGCAAATTCTCATATTACCGGTAATTCTAAAATTGGAAAGCATGTTTTTATTAGTGTTGGAGTTACTACTGCAAATGATAATACTTTTAGAGAATCGGAATATGATGAAGATTTAATTTATGGGCCTATTATAGGTGATTATGCTCGAATAGGTGTAGGTGCTATTTTACTCCCTAAAATTTACATTGGAGAAAATGCTCTTGTCGCTGCTGGATCTGTTGTTACAAAAGATGTTAAAGAAAATTCTGTAGTTATGGGAATACCTGCCAGGCATATAAGATTTCGTGAAGAAAGAATTAAGTAAAAAATGATATTGGTATATAGATATATACTTATTCAATTCTATTAATAAAACATGGGTTTTTAAAGAGAAAAATATAAATACAGGTTTATATTTTCTGTTTATTATCTCAAGCAGAATTCAAAATAAAATATATCTATTAGATGTCGAAATTAAATATGCGAATTTTAAATTTTAATGTATCTATTGGCACTTTGTCATTTTCTTAAGTAATTTATATCTGATAAAAATGAATGATTTATCTATTAAAAATAAAAAAATAGTTATTGGCTCGAGCGGTGCTGGGAATGCATTTGCTTCATTGCTTGCTTTAAGAAGGAGTTGGGGTAATTCGGTTCAAATAACGGCTATTGATAGTAACCCAAAATATTTAGTCAGCTCATCACTTATTTCAGATAAATTTTATCAGGTTTCAAAAACGGATACAGCGGAATTTAAAAAAGAAATAATTAAAATTATCTCAAAAGAAGAAGCAGATACATATATACCCTTTCTGGATCATGAAATATTTGTTGCTGCAGAACTTTATGAATCTGAAGTATTTAATAAAAGAATCAAAATCCAAGTTAAAAGTTCCAAGATTGCCGATTTGTGCAATGATAAATATAAAACCTTTTTCTGGTTATCTGAGCAAAATATAGTAACACCAAAATGCTATTTAACTTTCGAGGCAATAAACAAAAATGAAAACTTAATAATTAAGCCTCGCAAAGGATTTGGAAGTAAGATCTTTAAGTTAACAGAAAATAGAGAAAACATCTCAAAATTCAATTCAGAAACCTATATAATACAACAGGAATGTGAAAAGCCAGAAATAACAGTCGATGTTTGTTACGATAAAACCCGGAATTTTTTCAGTTATATCTGCCGTGAGCGACTGGAGGCTAAAAGCGGGGTTTGTACAAAAGCGAGATTGTTTTATAATGAAAAAATAGAAGCTATTGCATTTACTATTGCTGAAAAGCTTGATCTAAGTGCTTTTTGTTTTCAGCTTATGGATTATAAAGGTGAATGGGCAGTTACGGATATAAATGCACGATTGGGTGCAGGTACACCGATGAGTGTTGCAGTTGGCTTGGATTTTTTTAGTGGGATGTTTGCTGTTTTGTGGGACCAGGATCCCTCAGTCTACTTTCGCCCACTTCAAAAGGAAACATTTGTCACAAGGCAATACTGTGATTTTGTAATGAATATGTAAGTGGATTCAAGTATTGTATTTGATTTAGATGGGACATTAATAACTTGTGAGAATAAGCAGAAGTTCGCTCTTTATTCCATATTAAACCGTACTCGTTCTATAAATTCGAGTTTGATTGACGATTGGTGGAGGCTCAAACGAGATGGTTTAAATACAGAAAAGGCATTAAACCAAATTGGAATACATTCTGCTCATCTTATTTCAAAGGAATGGGTTAGGATTATAGAAGACTTCACATGGTGTTCTATTGACAAATCTTATAATGATTCACTTGCTGTATTAAGGTTTCTAAAATCAAATAATTATTTTAAAATAATTATTTTGACAGCACGGAAATCGAAGGTACAACCTTTTCAGACCGTCCAAAGGCTAGGTTTCACAAACTACATTGATGACATAGTTGTTGTTAGTCCTGAAAATGCTATTCAGGAAAAAGCCTTTTTTTTGAGAAAGTTTAATCCAACTATGTTTATCGGTGATACTGAATCGGATTACAAAGCATCTGTCATTTCAAAAATAAAATTTGTTGCTCTAACCCGAGGACAAAGAAGCTTTGCTTTTTTAAAAAATTATGGAATAACACAAATAGAAAATAATTTAGAATTTCTTTATAAATAAGTACATTGGTTAATTTTCTCGATTTAAAAAAAATAAATGATAGTTTTGAACCTCAATTATCAGAGGCTATCAGAAGAGTACTTGATTCTGGGTGGTATTTGTTAGGTAACGAAGTGATAGCATTTGAACAGGAATATGCTGCTTTTATTGGCGCAAAACATTGTATTGGTGTGGCCAATGGATTAGATGCTTTGCGTCTTATTCTTAAAGCTTATATTGAAATGGGATTTATGCAAGAAGGTGATGAGATCATAGTCCCTGCAAACACCTATATCGCATCTATATTAGCGATTACTGATAACAGACTAATACCAATACTAGTTGAACCTGATTTACTTACATACAATATTGATCCTCTGAAAATTGAAGAGAAAATATCGTCACGAACAAAAGGTATAATGGTTGTTCACCTATACGGGCAGAACGCGATGAATTCGGAAATATTGAGATTAGTCTCAAAATATGACCTGAAACTTATCGAAGATAACGCTCAAGCTCAAGGTTGTTATTTTGGAAAAAAAAGAACAGGATCAATAGGAGATTCAGCCGGACATAGCTTTTATCCAGGTAAAAATTTAGGTGCTTTAGGTGATGCAGGTGCCGTTACTACTGATAATGATGATCTAGCAGACGTAGTACGAACAATTGCCAATTATGGATCAAAAGTAAAATATAAAAATCTCTATAAAGGATTAAATTCTCGTCTCGATGAAATTCAGGCTGCCATATTGCGAGTGAAACTTCAACGTCTTGATAAAGACAATCAATATCGGCGTGAAATTGCCGAATATTATATTGATAATATTAGAAATCAAAGTATTATATTGCCAACAAATCTCAAACAATACCCAACAGCATTAAATTTGGATCATGTATGGCATTTGTTCGTAATTAGGTGTAACCATAGAGAAGAATTGCAGTTCTTTTTATCAGAGAATGGGATACAAACAATAATTCACTATCCCATTCCCCCGCATAAGCAATTGGCATACAAGGAATGGGCGGATATGTTTTTCCCGGTAACTGAAATTATACATGATCAGGTGTTAAGTTTACCAATTAGTCCTGTAATGAGTGAAAAAGAGGTTAAATATGTTGTTGAAGTTATCAACAACTTTGAACTAGGAAAGTAATGGATCAAACTATCAAATTATTTGTGTAAGAACAGAAATGACTGAAAATCAAACCTCATACCGGCAGATAATGAAAGCTACCTCTCTTTTTGGTGGGGTACAGGTTTTTCAGATTATTATACAAGTAATCCGTTCAAAATTTGTTGCAGTATTACTTGGCCCTGGAGGTATAGGAATAATGGGATTACTTACAGCAACCTTAGAATTAATTGGCAGACTTACAAATTTTGGTCTTGGTACAAGTGCAATCAAAGATATTGCCGGTGCAAACAGCACCGGGGACGAAATCCGGATTTCCACTGTAGCATCAGTTCTTCGTCGTCTGGTTTGGATTACCGGTATTATAGGCGCTATAATTACTATAATTCTTTCACCCTGGTTGAGTCAAATTACTTTTGGTAACAGGAATTATACATTAGCCTTTATTTGGGTTTCGATTACGCTTTTATTTAACCAACTTAGTACAGGTCAGCTGGTTATTCTTCAGGGAATGCGTAAACTGCAATATCTTGCCAAAGCAAATCTTTTAGGAAGTGCATTGGGATTAATCATAACAGTTCCTTTATATTATATATTGGGCATTGATGGAATTGTTCCTGGTATTATCGTCACTTCTTTGATAACTCTTTCTCTTTCGTGGTACTTCTCAAAAAAGATAAAAATTGAACCAGTCAGGGTTTCCCGAATTACAGTTATTGCAGAAGGCAAAACAATGCTGTTTATGGGCTTTATGATAAGCCTGAGTGGGCTAATTTCTCTAGGGGCTTCTTATATAGTGCGCATTTATATTAGTAATAATGGAGGAATTGAACAGGTTGGATTATATAATTCAGGATTTGTTATTATTAATACGTATGTTGGCTTAGTGTTTACAGCAATGGCTAAGGATTATTACCCTCGATTATCAGCTGTTGCTCATAGTAACAAGCTATGCAAACAAACCATAAACCAACAAGCCGAGCTTGCTGTACTTATATTAGCTCCAATTCTCATTATATTTATAGTTTTTATTAACTGGGTAGTTATTTTGCTTTATTCAACGAAATTTATTGCTGTAAATGGGATGATAAAATGGGCAGCTTTAGGTATTCTGTTTCGGGCAGCAAGTTGGTCAATCGGGTATATTCTGTTAGCCAAGGGAGCCGGGAAGATTTTTTTTTTTAATGAATTAATTTGTAATATTTATCTGCTTGCTTTTAATTTATTAGGTTATTATTATATGGGATTAACAGGCCTCGGCATTTCATTTGTTATCTCATATTTTTTATATTTCTGGCAGGTATTCTGGTTAAGTAAAATAAAATTCGAATTCTCATTTGATTCTCCTTTTATAAACATTTTTGTGATTCAATTCCTGTTAGTGTTAACCAGTTTTATTATTGTAAAATTTATAGGTAATCCTTATGGTTATTTTGCCGGATGTATCTTAATTATTATGTCATCCTGGTATTCATTCAAAGAATTGGATAAACGTGTTGGGTTAAAAGCTCTCATAATCTCAAAATTCAACAAATAAATCATTTCACTCACATACTACATTCTACAATACATTGCAAATATGTCAGTTTTTAAAAAACCAATAGTATCTGTATTAATTCCTGCATACAATCACGAAGCTTGGGTAGAAGAAGCAATTTTAAGTGTTATTAATCAAACCTATGGGTATGAAAATATTGAACTCATTGTTGCTGATGATTATTCAAAGGATAATACGGCTAAAGTTCTGTCTGAACTAGCATCAAAGTATCAATTTAAATTGGTAATTCACAAACAGAACAAGGGACTAAATTCTACAATTAATGAATTGATTTCATTATCATCAGGTAAATACATTGCAAGCTTTGCTTCTGATGATAAACTTATTTTAAATAGGATAGAAAATCAGATTTTGATACTGGAAAGTAATCCTGATATCGATATACTTGCAGGTGAGGCAATATTAATTGATGAATTCGGGAAAATTATAACTACCCGATCAAAAACAAATAACACTGAATTTACATTTTATAATTTCGATGATTTTTTTATGAGGCTAAAGCCCGGCTTTGCAGCAGGCACCGCAATGATCAAAAGTGATCTCTTTAAAAGAATTGGCACTTATGATTCTAATTATTTAATCGAAGATTACTATTTCTGGCTTAAAGCAACTTACAATCAGGCAATAATTGCTAAATGCAATTTGCCTTTTCTTTATTATAGGTTACAAAAGAAATCACTAAGTTCTAATACTAATTTGATGGATGATGGGAGAGCTAAAATTCTAACACTTTACAAAACACATCCAAAATATTCTCAAGCAATGCAAAACTATGAGATAACTAAATTATCAAAATTGATATTTAATAATAGAATAAAAGTAGTACAACACCTTTTAAAGAATCCGAATTTATTTTTGAACAGGAAAACATTTAAAGTTTTAGCAATGTTGATCATCCCTAAATTGATTCTTAAGAAAAGATTCCCTGAAAACTTTTATAGACATGCAACTCTCTGAAAGTAAAACAGATTCTTTAATTATACCAACAATTAATAATTTATTGTTGATTTTAGCAGCTACAACACTCATATTGTTGTCACCTTATTTTATATGGGGAAATCAATTAATTATATTCAGAGCTACACATTTAGTTGGAAATGTAATAATATTATACATAATTTTAAGACATCACAATCTAAATATATTCAATAAAGCAGCAGTTGTATTTTTTTTCTTGGCTGCAGTATACAGCATGATTGGAGGGACTGAAAACTATAACCTAACCTATATCCCTCTATTAGCATTGTTTTATGTTGCATTAAAACCAATAGAACAAAAGCGGGTTTTTGAATATTTCATAACTATATTATCAATAGTCTATGTTGTTGGATTGGTTTCTTATCTTATGAGTTTATTAGGCTTGAATATTCAAATTGGAACTGCGATTGCACCTAATTTAGCAAAACAACCGTATTCTGTATATTTTGGTCATGCAGAGGAATCTGGTTTGATTGTATATCGTTTCTCAAGTATTTTTGATGAAGCAGGTGTAGTAGGCACTCTTAATGGTTTAATACTAGCGTCAATTGGTATATCAACCAGGAATTTTAAATCAATGATAATATTACTTACAGGATTGATTTCCTTTTCTTTGGCTTTTTATATTATTTTAATTTTTATTTTAATTTTTAATCTGGAAATTAAAAAACTCGTCATAATCGTTATCTTAACAATTGCTTTAATTTCCATTTCAGGTAACTTATTTAATGAACTTATTGCTAGTAGAATGACTATCGAAAATGGGCGCTTGGCAGGTGATAACCGTACTCATGACGAATTTAATATATACTATGATCACTTTATTTCAAAAGGAGGAAAAGACTTGTTTTTTGGAAAGGGAGTAGGTACAACGGGAAAGGCAGTAGAGGCTACATATGTTTCAAGTTATAAAACAGCAGTTGTGAATTATGGAATATTTGGTACTGGCTTAATTATAATCTTTTATGCAATTAGTGTCTACTTTACAAACAATACAAAAAAAGGTTGGTTCCTAGGTTTTATTTTTCTTGTTTCTGCTTACCAAAGACCAGATTTGTTGAATTTTTATACTATCGTATTGTTTCTTGGAGGACTCAGTTATTTAAAACTGAATTTTAATAAAACAGAGGACATTTCGAATAATTCCATTAATTAACAAAATCAACTTTGCATTTGTTTTTTTAAATATTCAATCAATAGATGAAAAGAAAGCTATTATTTATTAATCAGAAGCAATTTGGATATCATATTAATTATGCGCAATACTGTAAATATCTTAAGACTGACTATGATATAACATATTTATGTTGGGATTACAGTAGAAATAAAATTATTGAAGATAACATAGAAATCATATACGTCTCCCGACATGGAAATATCTTTCAACGGAATATCCGTTTTATTGGAGCAGGTATTAAAATTATCAGTGGTCAGAATTTTTACCAAGTATTTATTAATTATTTCAGAGGTTGTTCAATTATTCCAATATTTATTAATAAGAATCAGAGAATTCATTTAAATATAGTTACAGGAAGTGTTTCTACAAATTCTATAACCCGATATCTTTATAATACTATTTTACGTTTTGAAAGTAAATTTTTTAATAATATAAGCACAATTTCTGAAGGATTAAAAAGAAACCTAAGATTGTCCAATAATACTCATATTTTCCCTTTAGGAGCAGTTTCCATGATGATTAATAGACAGAAAAGTACTAGAATGCATTTGTTATATATTGGCACACTCTCAGAAAGGCGTCTAGAAGATACTGTGGTTGGACTTAGTATGTTTATAAAAATGAACCCAGAAATAGATATTCAATATACTATCATAGGCAATGGATGGGGTGGCGAGATGGAACTTATTTTAAATAAGATTAAAAAACATGGATTAAACAGATATGTTGAGTTGTTAGGTTATATTCCTCATAATAATTTAAAGCAGTATTTTGAGAAAGCTAATATCGGTATTACTTATATTCCAATTACACCATGGTACGAATACCAACCAGCAACAAAGACATATGAGTATTTAATGGCAGGAATGCCCGTAATTGCTACTGACACCTATGAAAATAGGAAGATAATTAACAAACAAAATGGAATTATTATTGATGATACGCCTGAAAGCTTTGCTGAAGGTTTGTTTCAACTTCAGGAAAATATATTAGAGTATGATGGATCTTTTATTAAAAACTCAGTTAATGAATATGAGTGGAAAAATATTATTAATCAAATTAAGGATACTATTATGAATTAATGAGATATTTATTAGTGCAATTCCAGACTACTATTTATTCCATATAAAATTCGAATATAATGCAATGTTTCAATCATTACCATCAAGGATGGAAACTCTAATCATTATAGAAATTGCTTCCAGGTTTAGTGAAAGATGTGATTTACATTCAATAAACCTTTTGGGAATACTTATTATAGCTGTGTGAAATAAAAAGTTGTTTTTATTTTTTGGTAAGTATTTCATAAGCATCTTTCCACTTTTAAATAATGGTATTTTATTTTAGGAATTTTGGAACAATAGCTATTAATTATAAACAAAATTGGTGAGATTTGTACTATTGCTCAAAGTGTTACAATTTGAAGTTCAAATACAGCTTGATTTAATTACGTACACCAATTGGAGACAAAGTGTAAATTGAATCCGGCTCTGTTATTTTAGGAAAAGTATTATAAGGATTTAATTAACTTATTGTTTCAAATTAATTTATTAATATTTATTTCCACTACATTCCTATTAATATGAATATTCCAGCTCGAGAATTGACACAATTATCCTATTGAAGGATAAAATGATTTTATTTTAAATTAATATTTAATGGTTTAATACCTCATCACAAGAACTATTAGTTTTAGCATATGTTATACATTTGATATTACAATATTTTGATAAAAACAAATATTAATACAATTATAGTGGATAAATTAACTAATTTAAAAAAAAATAAGATTCTGTTGGTTGGGCCTCTTCCACCTCCTATAGGTGGTGTAAGCATTCATCTAAAACGTCTTTCTTTTCTTCTTGAGAATGAGTTTGAAATTGATTATATAGATGAATCTCACAGAATTAAAGAAAAATATTTTAATGTGAGAAGTTTGAGATTTTTTCAATACTTTAAAAAAATAGCTTGGTCAGATTTAATTTACATTCATAGTGGAGGGAAAATATTGAAATTTTTTCATATCGTAATTGGAAAAATATTTTTTAAGAAAATTATAATCACCATTCATTCGTATCCATTCACGTCGACACCAGGTTTTAAATTTTTGGATAAATTCTTTTTCAACTTGTCCAATTTAATTATAGTTGTTAATCAAGATATTCTTGATCAATTAGAATTATCTTCCAAAAAATGTATTGTTCAACCAGCTTTTATTCCCCCTGATATGGAGGAAGAGATTTCACTACCTGCGTCAGTTTCTGATTGGATTGATGAAAGGAAGGATAATGGGAAATCAATTATTTGTGCAAATGCATGGCAACTAAAAACCTTTAAAGATCAGGACCTTTATGGGTTAGATATGTGCATAGAAGTTGCTGAACAAATTATTGGTCAAGGATACAAAATCAGTTTTATATTTATAGTTTCAAGCCTTGAAAAGTATAGAGAAAAATATTTGTACTATCAGTCAATAATTAAAAAAAACAATTTGAGTGAAGATTTCCTTTTATTAAACCAGAATCTGTCTTTCGTTAAGTTAATCGAAAAGTCAGATATAGTTCTCAGACCAACAAATACTGATGGGGACGCATTAACTGTAAGGGAAGCTTTGTTTTTGGGTAAACCTGTAATAGCTTCTAACATTGTAAGTAGACCAAGAGGAACAATTCTATTTAAAACTCGTGATGTTGTGGATTTGAAAAACAAATTAATTGAAACTATAAATAATCAACCCAATACTAACCTGAATTCTGAATATCAAGAATTTAAAGAATACCAAAACTTTTATTCAGATATGATTTTTAAAACTATATTTAATTAATATCAATTGAATTTATATATCTAAAAAATTGTGAACTCAAAATACTTTAAAAGTTAAAAGCATGAAACAATTAATTCAAAATTTCAATACAGGGAAACTCTACGTTGACGAAGTACCAATTCCTTCAATCTCTAGTGGATTAGTGCTCGTAGAAAATGAGTTTTCATTAATTAGTGCAGGTACTGAGCGGAGTACAGTTAAAATGGCTCAGGCTAGTCTTATTGGAAAAGCAAAACAACGCCCGGATCTGGTCGCTCAGGTTCTTCAGAATATAAAAAAAGAAGGTCTTTCTGCCACTTTCAGTAAAGTTAAAACCAAACTTGATTCTCTGAAAGCATTAGGCTATAGTACATCAGGGACAGTTCTCACTTCTATGGACAAAAACGGATCCTTCAAGCCGGGTGACAGGGTAGCCTGTGCCGGACAAGATTATGCTTCTCATGCCGAATTTGTCTGCGTTCCTCAAAACCTGGTTGTAAAGATTCCTGATAATGTTTCATTTGAAGAAGCTGCTTTTACTACCTTGGGGGCAATTGCCTTGCAGGGAGTAAGACAGGCAAATCCAAATCTGGGTGAAAAAATTTGTGTAATCGGATTGGGTTTATTAGGTCAAATTACTTGTCAGCTCTTAAAATCAAATGGTTGTCAAGTATTTGGAATTGATTTGGATAATGATTTAGTAAAATTGGCAAATGAGTCAGCCGCAGAAAAGGCAATAAATCGAAATGATCCGAATTTGATTTCTGCCTGTGAAAATTTTACAAATGGGCATGGATTTGATGCTATTATCATTACAGCTGCCACGCAATCAAATGATCCAATTGAGCTTTCTGCAGAAATAACGCGTAAAAAGGGGAAAATTGTCATTGTTGGGGCAGTAAAAATGGACATTCCTAGAGATCCTCATTTTTATAAGAAGGAATTAGCATTGTCAATGTCATGTTCCTACGGCCCGGGAAGATATGACCCGGTTTATGAGGAGTCAGGGAATGATTACCCTTATGCATATGTGCGCTGGACAGAGCAACGTAATATGGAGGCATTTCTTGAACTGCTTTCCAGAAAAGTAATTGATGTAAAACCTCTGATCACCCAGGTTTTTGATATTTCAGATGCAGAGAAAGCTTATGATATTGTTTTGGGTAAAACTCCTGAGGCTCATATTGGTATTCTGTTAAAGTATACCAAAAATATTAGTAAAAGCATAACATTCATCCAACTTAATAATTCTCCCATTTCAGAAATTAATACAGGTTTTATTGGCGCCGGAAGCTTTGCTCAAAGTTACTTGATACCAAACGTTAAGATATCCGGAGCCTTATTATCGACTGTTGTGACATCAAGGGGAATTACTTCAAAAAATGTAGCTGATAAATTCAGATTCAATTATTGCTCAACAGAGCCAAATGATATATTAAATAATAAAGAAATTAATACAGTTTTTATTGCTACGCCTCATTCATCGCATTCGGATTTGGTTATTAAAGCCATTGAAGCAAAAAAAAATATTTTCGTTGAAAAACCTTTAGCAATAACCGCGGAACAACTAAAATCAGTTTTTGATGCAAAGACAAAGTCGAACCAAATGCTGATGGTTGGCTTCAACCGGCGTTTTGCACCAGTCTGTGTAAATATTAAAGAAAGGTTTGCTAATGTAAATGAACCTGTTGTGGTCAATATCAGAATTAATGCAGGTTTAATCACAAAAGATCATTGGATACAGAAAGCTGAAGTTGGAGGGGGAAGAATTGTAGGTGAAATATGTCATTTCGTTGATTTGATGCAATACTTTACAAATGCCGAACCTGTAAAAGTGTTTGCGGAATCAATTAATACAAGCAATTCTCAAATTACCGGGGATGACAATATCACAATTATTATTAAATTCAGTAATGGCAGCATTGGTAATCTGACTTATCTGGCTAATGGCGATAAATCTATGCCAAAAGAAAGAATTGAGGTATTTGGAGCTGGCAATACTGGTGTTATAAATGATTTCAGGGCAGGACTGTTTTATCATGATGGTAAAATAATTAAACTCAAATCCAATGGGAAAGGGCACAAAGAAGAAGTTGATTCATTTTTAACTGCAATTAAACAAGGTAAAGAAAGCCCGATTGATTTTCGATCTATCTATCTTACAACATTAACTACTTTTAAAATTCAGGATAGTCTGTTAACTGGACTTCCGCAAGAAATAAATTTCGATGTCTGAGGAAATACGAAATTATTTAGAAAGCCTTAAAGAATATTGTGAAAAAGAATCCTTTAAAGGATATGACCCTTATGATGGGTTAAACAGCTCTCTTTTTCATTCAATTCCATTCATTTCTAGAAATCGTATTATTCGGTTATTTTGGATACAAACATTTAAACGTTCACCAATAAACTTAAGACCCATTGTTGGGATTAAAAAAGATTTTAATCCAAAAGCAGTTGGGCTGTTTCTCTCTGGGTTTTGTAAACTTTATCATCAAGATGCAAAAAAAGAGTATTTAGATAAAATAAATTACTTGTCCCAAAAGCTATTTGAACTCGAAAATAAAGAATGGAGTGGTGCTTGTTGGGGCTATAATTTTGATTGGCAATCAAGAGCTTTTTATTTACCTAAAAACTCTCCTACTGTCGTTGTAACTGCCTTTATCAGTAATGCTTTAATTGATGCGTATGAAGTAACAGGCGAGGTTAAATTGCTTGATAAAGCCAGGAGTGCATGCGATTTCATTTTGCATGATTTGCAAAGAAATTATAACGACGAAGGGAATTTTACATTTTCTTACTCACCTTTCGATAAAAGTATTGTTTTTAATGCTTCACTTTGGGGAAGTCAAATACTCTCAAGGGTTTACAGTTATACAAAAGAAAAGAAACTGATAGAAGAAGCAGAAAAATCTATCGCATTTTGTTGTAAGCTTCAAAGAGATGACGGTTCCTGGGGATATGGGACCTATGATTTTCATCAATGGGTTGATAGCTTTCATACTGGTTATAACCTTGAGTGCATATCTGATTATATGAAGTATTCAGGAGATACCAGCTTTGAGTCTAATGTTTCAAAAGGTTTAGATTATTATATTAAAAACTTTTTTACAAAAGAGGGTATTCCAAAATATTACAATAACTCGGTATATCCTATTGATATTCATGCCCCTGCCCAACTTGTTATTACTTTATCGAAACTTGGCAAATACGAACAGGAAAAAGACTTAATCCTCAGGGTAATCAACTGGACTTTTGATAATATGCATTCCGGGAAAGGATATTTTTATTACCAGATAAATAAATATTTTTCTTCCAAAATACCATATATGCGCTGGGCTCAATCCTGGATGTTTTATGCATTATCAGAATATGTTACTCAACTAAAAAAATAAAGAGTTAAAGATAATAACTAAGTAACTATTAGTGAGTTGTATACGTATAATACAAATAAATACGTTAATGGAATAATAATACAATATGAAAATAATGTCTATCGTTGGCGCCAGGCCAAATTTTATGAAAATTGCTCCATTTATTCATGCAATTCATAAATTCAATCAGAAATCGGAAGGTTGTATACAACATATTTTAGTTCATACAGGTCAGCATTACGATGTAAGGATGTCGGAAGCATTTTTTGAAGCCCTTGATATTCCAGATCCTGATATAAACCTTGAAATTGGTTCTGGAAGTCATGCTGAGCAATTGGGTTTCACTATGATCGCTTTTGAAAAAGTATTGATCGAACAGAAGCCTGACTGGGTGGTAGTAGTTGGAGATGTGAACGCAACTCTGGCTTGCTCAGTGGTCGCTAAAAGACTTAATATCAAGGTTTGTCATATTGAAGCAGGATTGCGCTCGGGTGATATGAGTATGCCGGAAGAAGTAAATAGGCTGGTAACTGACAGGCTTTCAGATTTGTTGTTAACGCCAGATTTAATCTCGTCAGAAAATTTAAGAAAAGAGGGGACAATTGAATCTAAAATACATTTTGTTGGAAATATTATGATTGACACTTTGGAAGCAAATATTGAAAAAGCTAAAAAGATAACTATCGAAGAAATCATACGCGAGAATCCGGCTCAAGGTACTGTTCACTCGGATATTATTCCTAATGACGGAGAGTATGCAGTAATAACGCTTCATCGTCCTTCCAATGTAGATAACGAAAAAGTTTTTTCAAATTTAATTGATTTTCTATTGAAAGAAGTTACTACTAATTATAAATTAATTTGGCCAATTCATCCCAGAGCAAGAAAGCAGTTAAAAAAGCTCGGGTTATGGAATAGTATTCTAAATAATGCTTCTCTTATTTTGCTCGAGCCGATTGGTTATCACGAAATGGTAAGACTAAACATTGGTGCAAAATTTATGCTGACAGATTCGGGTGGTCTTCAAGAGGAGTGTTGTATTCTTGGTACCCCATGCCTTACACTTCGTTGGAACACTGAAAGGCCAATCACTCTTCGCGAAAACGGTGGGGCTAGTGTACTTGTTGGTAATAATATTGATAGAATTAGGAAAGAATATTTTAATACTATTTCTTTGAACCGCAAACCCAATCGACCTGAACTTTGGGACGGGCATACAGCTGAACGCATTGTAAAAATCTTAATTGATTCAAACAATGAATAAAAAAGGGTACACTGCTCTTTAAATTATCTTCTGCATATGAAAATTTGGATTGATTTTATAAATACCCCTCAAGTTTCATTTTTTATTCCATTTATCAAGGAATTTAAGGATAATAATCACGATATTCTATTGACTTGCCGCGACTCGGGAAACACTGTTGACTTATTAAAACAACAAGATTTAACGTTTCATATTATTGGAAAAAAGGTAGGAAGAGGAATACTACAAAAGCTATTATTTTTCCCCCGAAGGTTATTTTCTCTTTATTTTTTTATTCGAAAAAATAAACCAGATATTGCTGCTAGTCAAAGCAGTTTTTATCAGCCTATAATTGCTAAAATATTGAATGTTCCCTGCTTTTATACCAATGATAATGAACACGCAAAAGGTAATACTTTTGGGTTTTTATTTGCTACAAAAGTACTTTTACCGGTTTCATTACAAAATGAGAGTTTTACAAGAAAATGGCCTTTAAAGAAGAAGGTTTCATTTTACCCTAGCGTCAAAGAAGCCATATATTTATCGCAGCAGCCTGAATTGCTGAAACTATTAAATCTTAAAAAAAGTAAAATCTATTTCAGACCAGAACCATGGTCAGCACAATATTATAATGGGCCATTAAATTTTTTTGATAATATTTTAGTGAAGCTATCATCAGGATATGAAGTAGTTGTTCTTCCCAGAGATAACAATCAGAGAGTCCATTATAATCAAGATAAATTCAAATCATTAATCGTAGCACAAAAGCCGATTTCTTTAAATAAAATCGTCTCTGATTGTTTACTTTTTATAGGTGCCGGTGGCTCAATGACCAGAGAACTGGCCATTCTTGAGATCCCTGTAATATCAATTTATCAGGCTGAAATGCTAAGTGTTGATAAATATTTGATAGATAAAGGATTAATAATATTAAATCCGCAGATTAATTATGAAGATATTCAATTAATTCTGAATTCTGCATATCGCGCTGAAAATGAATTGAAAACATTAAATGAAGGTAAAGAATCATTTTCTTTAATTAAAAATCTAATAATCAATTTAAATAATGACTAAACTGAAAGCGGCAATAATTGGCCTAGGCAAAATGGGGCTCTCACATGCAGCAATTGTCGGAGCAAATCCGGATGTTGACATGGTTGCAGTATGTGATACATCTTCTCTTGTTCTGGATGCATTTAAGAAATTCAGTAAAGTTCAAACATATACTGAATATCAAAAAATGGTTGATTCGGAGATACTTGATTTTGTTGTTATCGCAACACCTACAAAATATCATTTTCCAATGGTAAAATATGCTTTGGAGAAAAGACTACATGTTTTTTGTGAAAAACCATTTACATTAACCTCAATTCAGGGGCAAGAACTAACAAACCTGGCTCAAATTAATGGATTGATAAATCAAGTTGGTTTTCATAATCAATTTATAGGAACATTTAGAGAGCTGAAAAGATTGTTGGAGCAAAATGTATTAGGAGAGCTAGTACATTTTAGTGGCGAAGCTTATGGCCCAGTTGTAACAAAGGAAAAAGGTAGTACATGGAGATCAAATCCGGAAGAAGGCGGCGGCTGTTTATATGATTATGCTTCTCATGTTATTAATCTTATTCAGGAAGTTATAGGTAGGCCTGAAAAAGTTTTTGGTGCAATTTTGAAAAGTATTTACTCAAAAGGAGTGGAGGATGCTGTTTATGCCCTTCTACAACTAAAGAGTGGAGTCACAGGAACTTTACTTGTTAATTGGAGCGATGAAACGTATCGTAAAATGTCCACTTCATTAATGATTCAGGGTAAGAAAGGGAAAATTATATGTGACGCAACTGAGATTAAGATCTATCTCAAAGAGTCATCATTAACCGAAAATCTTGACAAAGGCTGGACAATCAAATATATAACTGAATTTGCTATACCAGTCAATTTTTACTTAAGAGGTGAAGAATACAGCGCTCAAATCGATTATTTTATTGATTGTATAAAAAGTAATAGACAAGCGAAATTCAATTCGTTTGGACAGGCTCTATATACTGATCAGGTTATTGAAATGATTGTGGAAAATGCAAAAAATAACTAATATGGAAAAAGTAATTTTAGGAGATAATCAGTTTTTTGCTGTGAGCCATCTTTCGGACGAGAAGTCTCGAGCTCAATCCATGCGATTTAAAGATGATCAATCAATAATCCGCGTATTGGATCAATCCATTGAATTGGGAATCAAAACTTTCATGTGTACTACTCATGATCGGATTGCTAATATTTGTGATCATATCCGCGCAAATCCGGCACACTATGAAGGATACAAGATATATCCATGTATGCCTTATGCACATAAATATGCTAATGCTGTAACAGAGTTGGGAATTTTAGGAACCATAAAACAATATGTTCCAGGAAATATATTTGGAACTTTTGCAAAAGGCGGAATGGCGGTTTTGAATAAAGATTTCATGAAAATGATGGAAATATTCATTGATGCAGAGATGAAAATGTTCAAGAATATTGATACTCCTGTAATTTTCATTCAAAATGTTTTGGTCGACATGATTCTAGGATTAAAGATGTATGAGATTTTTGCTCAATATGATGCATACATCAGAAAAAAATTCAATGCTGAACCGGGATACATAACAATGAATATGCCACTTCTTTATGATGTTCTTGAGTCATTGGAAATAAGGAATCCGATTATTTGCGCTTCAATAAATAAAATAGGGTTCCGGATGTCAGGAGGTAAAGAAATAAATGAAAAATATCTGCAGGAGAAAACATTCAGGCCTATTGCTATGCAGGTTCTCGCATCAGGTGCTTTACGGCCAAACGAAGCTATAGAATATCTTGGCCAATTTCCTAAAATTGAATCTGTTTTGTTCGGAGCTTCCTCCAAATCGCATATTCAGGAAACGAAAGAATTAATCGAAAACTATTTCTAACTGTACTAAATTACTTTTTTCGAAAATAATTATTAATATTTAGATAAGAAGTATTAGTATAGTATAATTCACCGTTTTATTCAACTATAAAAATTTATTATATGTGTGGTTTTGTTGGCATAATTAATAAAAATGGTCGCATTGTAGAAAGTGATATCCTTAACAAAATGGCATCGACCATCCATCATCGTGGACCCGATGAAGATGGGATATTGCTTGAAGGCCCAGTTGGATTTTTTCATAAAAGACTTTCAATTATTGACCTGGCTACTGGCAGTCAACCTATGTCATTTGAAGACTGTACTATTGTTTATAATGGAGAAGTTTATAATTATATAGAGCTCCGTAACGATCTTATAAGGAGAGGGCACAAATTTCAAACCACATCCGATACAGAAGTAATTCTGCACATGTATAAGGAGTATGGTGTTGAATTTTTGAATATATTGAACGGGATGTTTGCATTTATCATCTTTGATCGAAGCAAACAAAAACTGGTAATAGCAAGGGATCATTTCGGAATTAAACCTTTGTATTGGTATCATGATGATCATAAAATCCTGTTTGGAAGTGAAATAAAATCCTTATTAGCTCACCCTGAGGTTTCTTCAGAATCTGATGTTAATAATTTATATGAGTACCTTACATTCCAGTTTATAATGGGAGAAGGTACCATGTTCAGAAATATCTTTAAGGTGCTTCCCGGACATTACATGACCATTGACCTCCGGTCCTGGGATATTCAGTCTGTAAAATACTGGGAACCAAATTTTCAACTAGATCAGTTTCACACAGAGGAATACTTTATAGTTGAACTTCAGAAGATTCTTGATGAAACCATATCACAACAATTGAGAAGTGATGTCCCCCTTGGAACATATCTGAGTGGTGGTTTGGACTCTTCACTGGTTACTATTATGGCTTCAAAATTCCTTGATAAGCCTATAAAGTCATTTAGTGGTGCTTTTAATGAAGGTCCTGAGTTCAATGAACTTGAATATGCCCGAGTAGCAGCACAAGCTGCTAATGCAGAGCTTTTTGAAGTATTTCCTACTGAGCAGGAGTTTATAGACCTGATGCCAAAGCTTATTTATCATTTAGATGAACCGGTTGCTGGTCCTGGATTATTCCCTCAATATATAGTCTCGAAACTTGCTTCAAAACATGTTAAAGTTATTTTAGGAGGTCAGGGTGGTGATGAAATTTTTGGTGGTTATGCCCGTTACCTGGTCGCTTACCTGGAGCAGGCTGTAAAAGGTGCAATTTATGAATCGAATGAAGAAGGTGAACATATTGTATCATTGACTTCGATACTCCCTAATCTTCCATCACTAAGGCAATATATACCCATGATGAAGACTTTCTGGAATGATGGCGCTTTCGAACCCATGGATCGCAGGTACTACAATCTTATCAACAGAATGGGGTCGACAAGTAGTTTTTTGCATCCCGAATTTCTGCATGAGCGAAACGATAAAGCCATATTTAGTAAATTCTCTGAAAATTTCAATCATTCCGAAACTAAGAGTTATTTTAATAAAATGACACACTTTGATATGTTTGGGAGCCTTCCCGGACTACTACAAGTAGAAGATCGGGTAAGTATGGCTGTATCAATTGAATCGAGAGTTCCACTTCTTGATAGGAGAATTGTAGACCTTATTTCAAGAATGCCTGCAGGGATGAAATTTAAAGGAGGCGAAATGAAATATCTATTGAAAAGAACAGTGAAAGATGTTATCCCAGAGAAAATCATGAACCGAAAAGATAAAATGGGATTCCCTGTGCCTTTGCATATATGGTCAAAAAATAAAGCTAAAGATTTTTTTATGGATGTTTTATTATCTCAAAATGCAAAAGATAGAAACATAATAAATACTAAATATGTTGAGAAACTTATCAAATCTGAACAGCCGTTTAGTCGGGGTCTATGGGGATTTTTATCTTTAGAACTCTGGTATAATCAATTCATTGACAACTAATTTATTAATCCAATCTATGCCCAAATCTTTAATTCATAATTATATCCATATAAGATCTTCTAATAGAAAATGCCTGAAACAAACTTAAAATCAAAAGAAACTCTGCTTACCTTAAGAAATATAAACATATCAAAAAAAACAATAATAAATTTATGAAACAAATAGCAGCACCTATTAACACAAATACTTGGAAAATTGAAAAAATTGGAGTTATCGGACCCGGTATTGTCGGAATGCCAATGGCAGCAATGCTTGCAAATGCAAGAATTAAAATTGGAACGGACCAACCGGCAAAAGTAATTGTAATTCAAAGAGACTCTAACAATTCCGGATGGAAGGTTGATTCTATCAATAATGGTAAATCTGTAATTGGTGGAATTGAACCTGATTTAGATGATATTACAAGAGAAGCAGTAAAAGCAGGAATCCTTTCAGCAAGTTCTGATTTTTCTGTTCTTTCAGATGCTGATGTTATTCTTGTTTCAGTACAAACTGACAAAAAAGGATTTGCTCCAGATTACGGTCCAATGTTTGGTGCGCTCGAAAAACTTGCTGAAGCTTTGCAAAACAAACCAGCATCAAAAATTCCTTTGGTTATTTTTGAATCGACGCTAGCCCCGACAACAATGGACACACTTTTCAGGGAACATTTTAAAAAATATGGGTTAGAGGAAGGTAAAGATATTTTATTAGGTAACAGCCCAAACAGGGTAATGCCAGGTCGATTGGTTGAAAGAATAAGGGAATCAGATAAACTCGCCGGAGGATTGCATCCTGAAACACCAAAGCTTATTGCAAAACTCTATAATCACATTGTTACAAATGGCGAGGTTTTTCAGCAAATAGCCTCACTGCTGAAATAGTTAAAACCTTGAAAATGCTTATCGCGATGTAAGAATTGCTTTTTCTGCAGAGATTGTTAGGTATTGTGATGAAAATAATATTGACTTCTATAAAGTAAGAGATAAAGTTAATAATATGCTATCACAAACAGATGCAGCAACCTCCAATCCTAATGTGGTTCCAAGTGGCGGCATCCTGATTCCAATGCTGGGCGTTGGTGGTCATTGCCTACCAAAGTATGGAATTCTGTTATGGTGGCGAAATATTGAAACCGGCACAGATACATCCAATAGTCTGATCTTAAATTCGAGACTAATAAATGATGAATCCCCATCATTCACATTTAAGCAAGCGGAGAAAATCTTCGGTAATCTGAAAGATAAGAAGATTGCGCTGCTTGGCGTTGCGTATCGGTTTAATTCGGAGGATACCCGAAATTCCCCAACACTTACCCTAGCAAATTACCTCAGAGATAATAATGTAACA
>CAWDHU010000021.1:0-163856 GCA_963802185.1 uncultured Bacteroidales bacterium | reverse complement strand
AAGTATCGTGTTCAAGTCCGTCGGCAACAATTTCCGGTCTCACTTTTATAGTAAGTTTATAGAAGGATTTTCCGTCATCGACAATCGCATATTTTATCGGAACTTCTTCCAGTTCTGAGATGGAATTAAGTTGTTTAAGAAAAGCTTCGAGATTATTTTCAGGAACGCTCATTTGTGCATTAATTCCTTCACGGGCCACATAAATACGGCCAAAGCAATTCAGTTCCGACCATTTCCGGTATAAATCATCACGGAATTCAATAGGATTTTCGACGTTCACATACCGGTAAAAAGAAAGGGTTTTCCTCGTAAACGCTTCCTTTTGAAGTCTTATCTTTAGTTCTTCTTTGTTAATTCTATTCTCAAGCATATGCTGTTTGTTATCAAATTAGAGATGGCAATCTCTTTTTCCCCTGATTACCAGATAATAACTTAAGACAACAATAGAATTATTGGAATTGTTTGATTGCAGAATTCAATCGAAGGTATTTTGGGAAGAAGTATTCTCATATCGAAACGAACCCTTCGAGGGTTTTAAACCCCCGAAGGGTTTGAAAACGAGCGAAATTTACTTTCAAAGCAAAGAAAAAACGAAAAGCGCTTAAACAATTGGCATGAATTCAGGCGAATCCTATGATTATAGATATTCACCGATTTATCATAAACGAACCCTTCAAGGGTTCAAAACCCTTGAAGGGTTTTATGCCGAACAGATAATTTTTTAAGGGCAAGGGCAGGCAAAAATCCTATAACACCAAGTTTATGCCCGAGTCCCAGCTGGGCATTTTTTAAATAGCTGCACCGATTTACCTCAAACGAACCCTTCGTGGGTTTTAAACCCTCGAAGGGTTTGAACGTGATAAAAGTTTATCTTTGAATTAAGATACAAATCAGCATAAAAGCATTCAGATATGCCAAATCCCCAGCCACCCCTCGCTTATGGAAAGTATTTCCATATTTACAATCGGGGTATTAATGGGTGCAATCTTTTTGTGGAATCAAAGAATTATGATTATTTCCTTACCCTCTACGATAAATACATCTTTGAGGTTGCCGAAACCTATGCCTGGGTTCTGATGCCAAACCACTTTCATTTACTTCTTCGGATTAAAGAGGAAGAAATGATTGGATTCAATCATAAAAAACAGATCATCAAAGGTGAGGCAGCAGCGTGGATCGAAAAACAATCTTTGATTTCCTCATCTGATTTTGATGAAAATAAAGATTTCGTTTTTGAAAAATTTAAGCCGGAGAATCAGTTTTCCAATCTATTTAACTCATATGCACAGGCTTTCAATAAGAAATATCACCGTACAGGAAGTTTATTTGAACATCCTTTTCACCGAAAGCAAGTTGAAAACATCGGATATTTCAAACAACTGATTCTTTATATTCATAAGAATCCGGTTCATCATGGATTTTGTAGTCATCCTGTCGAGTACCCCTGGAGCAGTTACATTTCATGTATATCTGATAAAAAGACAAAACTACAAAGGAGTACAGTTTTGACTTGGTTCAAAACGGCAGATAAATTTATTTCAGAACACTCAGAAAGTATGGATGAAACAGAAATCGAAAATTGGCTGGGAATATAAATTCTAATAAGTGTTTATAATTTGGATGTGATGTAAATCTGAAATGGCTTACTTACTCCCAAACACAAAATCCAGCGTTGGCCACATCTGCCATTTGGGTGTTTCATACGGATATTTACCATAAGCAAGGATATATCCGCCCCTGATTCGCAGTGATTTGCCTACTGCCCACATCAGGGTTCCTGTATTTTCGAAAAAGAAATTATTCTCCGGACGGGTTATGATAAATGCCTGCACACCTTCTTCATAAAACCATTTTTCCCCCAGGCTTCCTTTCACAGCACCACCCAAACGGATGGAAGCTCCATCGTAATAATGTGCCATACGGGGATAAAAAACCGGCAGGTCAATAGTGGATTGCGGATCGGGTTTTTCGCCACGGATGGCGAATGCAAATCCTGCTTTGGCTGAAACCAGAACTTTCGGAGCTATCTGTCTCGAAACTATTAGCCCATTATAAACCGAAAGGATAAATGAAAAATCATATTCAGGAGATATCAATCCACCGATACCTTTACGGCTCATTATATTTAAAAATGGTGTTGGAACACTCAAACTATGTTCACTGGCAATAACAAAATCATTTTTTGATCCCCACGACAATTTTGCCCCGGCTTCCGGAATAAAAGGGAGCATCAGAACATTTGTAAAAACTTCCAGCTTCTGGTTAATTCCATACCTGAAGGGCTGAAAAAGGCCACTTTCCCATTTTCCGGCAGGCATCAGGTAAGCCGTGTTGTAACTCCACTTTTTGAGTAATGGCTCATCCTGGGCATGAAGTATGCTGATAAAGCAAAATAATGAGATGCTTATAATTAATTTCCTGACCATAGTTTTTATGTTTTTGCCCGTATTGCGGGTGTAATAAATTTTTTATACAAAAGTTTAGTGATCTGGTTCACCTTTTCACCCTTCATTCTCTCAAAAATCACTCTTTAATCAAAACAAACTCCGCACTTACAGGCGCATGATCCGATTCGATTAAAAATTCCTGGTGTGTTTTGGCAGAACCGGCGCGCCAGCGGTTATTGGTAAACAAGTAATCCAGAGTGCGGTCCCATGCATGTTCAGGGCGGGTAGTATGGGTAAAATAAGCTGATTGATTCAGTTGATAATCATTAAGCGGGAAAGCACATTTGTATGCGGTGTAAATTGGCGTCAGCCATTCCGCTTCCGGAGTATAATTGCTGCCGTCTTTGTGTTGCGGGTCATCGCCTGGCTGATGAAACGATTCACCAGGACACATATCTTCGTAGCAATAATCCGTTGAATCGCTTCCGGGAGGCAATTCATTCAGGTCGCCACCTGCAATAAAGTACTGACCCGCGGCATTCAACTTATCCATTTCGGCTTTAAATTCCTCGAAATGTTTTTTCTTGGTATCGTCAGTAGCAAAGGCTGAAGCGTGTATATTGAGCAATGGGATTTCCTTAAAACCAGGAATTTTCACTGTACCTGTTACAATACATGAGTGGAGGTAGAAATAATTTACTATACCGGCCTGATCGCCACGGGTAGCAAGGTTTATGCGTTTGGCATCAGTTATAGGCCATGGCGAAAGTATCACCAATCCCATATCCATCCGGCCCAGACCGTCGCTGGGAATAAACTCTGATTTCCATTCCGACACGTAAGCGGCATAATTAAAATATGTATGATCCAGAATGTACTGAAGCTCATTAATGTACGCGGTGCGGTTCGATTTTATATCGCATTCCTGCAGAAAGAGAATGTCAGGTTTTACTTCTTTAATACGTGCAACTATTGCCTCGAGACCAGGCATAACTTCTTCCTTTTTGAAAACGGTATTGTCGCCACATGCGTCGCCAAACCAAGGCTGACGACCAATTCCAAAGCGGATGTTCCAAGTCATTACCGTTATGGTTGAATCGGGTAATGGAGGTGTTTCTTTTACACTTTTAGTATACATTATGGCATCTTCCACATCATTGAAACTGGTGGCTAATGGCTCGCAGGCACTGAAGAAAAATATGGTGCCGGATAATAAAAGCAGGATGGGATAATTTTTTTTAAGATTGTATTTTTTCATATTTAGAAAACTGTATTTGTCAAAAGTAATGAATTCAATCTATTAATGGTATGTTTGCCTAACTATTTCTGAAAAGTGAAGTCAGCATTTTTAAACTGAGTAATCCATTAAGGTTTTTTTTGCGAAATATACTGCTACTTTTTCTTTAAAATCAATACGGAACTAACAGGTGCATGATCCGAATCGGTTATAAAATCCTGGTGCGTTACCGTAGATCCTTTTTCCCAGCGGCTGTTTGTAAAAAGATAATCCAATGTACGATCCCAGAAATGTTCCGGTCGGGTTGTATGAGAAAAATAAGCTTCCTGGTTTTGCTGATAATCTGCCAGGGTAACTGCACAATTATAATTATTGTACAGCCCCACAAGCCACTCATATTCAGGGGTATAGTTGCTTCCATCCTTATGCAGAGGATCATCTCCCGGATGATGAAACGATTCGCCGGGGCAAATATCTTCCATGCAAAAATCGGTTGAATCGGATCCCGGAGGCAGTGTATTCAGATCGCCACCGGCAAAAAACCAACCCCCATTACTTACAATGTTGTCGAGTTCTGTCTGAAAAGCAACAATGTGCTGATGCTTGGTGTCATCGGTAGCAAATGCCGAAGCATGAATATTTACGGCATAAAAATCAGAAACACCCGGAATTTCGATTTTCGCTTTCACCATGCAACAGCGTTCATAAAAATATCGTGTTAATGCACCCTGATCTTCACGTAATGGCAATTGTATGCGGATGGATTTACCAAAAGGCCAGCGCGAAAGAATGACATTTGCTTCGTGCAGCCTGCCTAAGCCATCACTGGGGATAAACTGTGCCTTCCACTGCAGCCCGTAAACTGCATAATTAAAATAAGTGTGATCCAAAATCCAACGGAGCTGATCCACGTATGCTGATCGTTTGGAGTTGATATCCACTTCCTGTAAAAGCAGAATATCAGGCTTCACCTGGTTGATACGGTTTGCGATGGACTGTAGTTTTGCGAGAATTTCATCTTCAGAATATACTACTTTATCTCCGCATGCATCACCAAACCATTCGCCACGGCCAATCGCAAAACGCATGTTCCAGGTCATTACAAGTATTGAAGTGTCTGGTTGAGGAGCAGTAACAGCTTGGTTTTTGGTGTAGGAAATGGCATCTTCGGTATCATCGAATCCTGAGGCGGGAGGCTCGCAGGAACTTATTCCCAGACTGAGTAAAATCATGAATAATATGATTTTACCTTTTCGATAAAAGGCAGTTTTCACAATGGTTAGCCTTAATTGTTCAAAGGTAGTGAATATTGCATTGATTTGGCCTTAGTATCATTGATTTTTATCTGCAAGATTTATGACTCTCAATTTCAATCGATACCGGTATTGAATGATTACAGAAATGCTATATTTTTACAAAATGAAATAGCACCCGCATCACGCGGGACAGGCTATGAATGCAAAAATCAACAATTGAAACTGTATTAGTCAATCTGGTATATTCCTTGCCTGCTTCAGGCAGGCATCTGACCCGTAAAAAACTATAACTCACACATGAAAACAGCCGAAGAACTCAATTCCGGATGGCGCAAAGTAGCATCATCCATATACCGCAGGCCAACGGATTCAAAAATTTTCGGATCGGTTGAAATTGATATTACCGGGCTTGAAGAATATATTGCCGAGAAGCGCAAAAACGGGGTCAAAGCTACACTCACGCATGTTTTTATTCTGGCAGCCGCCCGGGCACTTGTAGAGGAGGTTCCGGAACTTAATACATATATAAAACGCGGAAATGTTGTTCTTCGTGATCATATTGATGTGATGGTAAGTGTTTTATTGCGCGAATCAACTATGGGTTCCGTATTGATCAGAGATGCTGATAGGTTAACACTCGAAGAGCTTATAAACAGTATGAATGATGAAGTGAAAAGAGCAAGGAAAGGGACCGAAAACAAAACTATGCAGATCAAGGATAAACTGGCACGGCTTCCCTGGCCTTTGCGTGGCTGGGTATTCAGGATGTTGAAAACCATTACTGCCGACCTTGGATTTTCATTTCCTTCGTTGGGCCTGTCAGCAAATAGTTTCGGATCATTTGTAGTATCAAATATCGGAAGTGTAGGGCTCGATATGGGTTATCCGGCCCTGTTTCCTTCGTCGAATGTATCGTTTGTACTTGTGTTGGGTGGTGTAAACCGGAAACCTGCTGTGGTTGGCGACCAGATTTTGCCCCGTACCATTTTATCGCTTGGTGCCGCTCTCGATCACCGGGTGGTTGATGCTTCGCATGGCGGATTGCTTTTCCGTTACCTGAAAAAGATTGTTAAAAATCCGGAGTTGCTTGATGAAAAATTATAAAGATTAAATCTTTTCATATAATCAGGGAGCGACCTAAAGCCACTTTGAATAAGGAACACTCGAAAAAAAAACATAAATTATAGTCATAGCCCGTAGGGCTTTAATACCAATAGAACTAACAAAAAAAACAGAGAACCATTGCCCGTAGGGCATCAATAAAACAGAAATGTATTGATTCGTTAATTCCCTACGGGAAAAAGGACATATACAATTGGGGGCTATTGACATTTATGCCCTACGGGCAATGAAGTGATGGCGATCGGAGGCCATACCGGAAGTTCTACAAAAGGGAGAAAGAAGTAAAAATCGTTAGGAAAAGAGGCGACGATGGATCGAGAATATTTCAATAAAAGCAAATAATTTAGTAAATTAGCCCATAGGGCTTTAATATCAATAGAACAAACAAAAATCAGGAAACCCTTGCCCGTAGGGCATTAACAAAAAAGGTTATGGCAAACACCTACACCCAGATTTACATTCAATATGTTTTCGCTGTTCAAAACCGAGCCTCTTTGGTTAACGAGGCAGGGCAAACACAACTCTATAAATACATTAGTGGTATAACAGAGAAGCAAGAGCATAGATTATTTGCAATTAACGGGATGCCCGATCACGTTCATATTCTTATCAGTATGAACCCGAAACAAGCTCCTTCGGATTTGATGTATCATATCAAGCGAAGTTCATCGATGTGGATAAATGACAACAAACTTGTATCCGGGAAATTCTCATGGCAGGAAGGCTTCGGTGCTTTTTCATACGGCAAATCACAAGTAGCGGATATTGCCAGGTATATTGAGAACCAGCAACTGCACCACAATGAACGCTCCTTTGTTAAAGAATACATTGAATTACTAGATGAATTCGGTGTAGAATACGATGAACGATATATCTATAAACCAATTGAATAAAAATGAATGTTAATTCCCTACGGGAAATTCGCTTTATGAATGTATTTTTCTATTGATATTTATGCCCTACGGGCAATAGAGAGAATTAATCGAGAAATCTCTGGCGGCCTTAAATATTCAGTCATTTTCGGGAATAATAAATCAATGCGCCACCTAGAAACTGCCTTGACCATAACGATAAATCCTTTTCAAAAATAAATTATTGAATTATTAATTTTTGAGTTTTGAATAATCCATTCGATATATCCGTCACCTTTACGAAGTAGATACCTTTTGGCAAATACGAACAATCGAAAGTGCTTGAAGTATGATTAAAAATTTGATGTATAACCAATTTACCTACCTGATCCACAACTTCAACTTTTCCGCCGTTGCGGATGTTTGTATTCAGTGAAAACTGTGCATGCGTGGGATTAGGAAATATTGAAAAAAGCGAGTTCCCATTTGCAAGGATTTCAGATATTCCAACTGTATTATCACTGGTTACTTCAACGTCATCCAACCTTATCTGGGGTCTACTTCCTCCGACGATTCCGGCGGATGATTCAAAATAAATCCAGCGTAACTGAACGATTGGTTGTCCGTTGCATTCCTCTGGCAATGTAATTGGTCCGAATTGTAAGGAATCGCCTGTTGATGGAGAGGAAATGAATTCAACCAGCCCCGGAACATCAGTAAAAAGTCCATTGTCACCCACTCTGTATTGGAGCCTGAGATTCCATACTCTTGGTTGGGTTGGATCGCCATCTCCAGGCGTCACAGTTTCACATTTCCAGCTTGCAATGATATTGTTTCTTCCGGTTGCGTTCAGCGATAAAAGGATATCCCCCATAAAGCGGCTATCAGCAGCACCGGCATTACAGTCGTTGTATTGCGGCGAACTTGTTGTTACTATGGCAATTCCCTGGTTCATCAAACCATTTATACGGGGTCGTTTTGATTTTTTATACGAACAATCGTAATCAGAAGCGGCATCAGTATAAAACGGTGCGGTTTGATTAGCCGCAACATAATGAAAAACCATGCTTTCCGGAAAGGTTCCTTTTGGACTGAGGGAATCCCAGGCAGTACATTGATAAGGTCCGGTAGAAAGATCAAAAGGAGCAGGATTGGACTGTCCTTTAACAGAAGAGCTAAACGATAAGAGTGATGCGAGCATCAACAGTGAAACGGGTGATTGAAGTAAAGAAAATTTCATAAAACAGTGTTTTTGAGGCAGTTAAATCAAATAAAGTTTTGATTCAACTTCACATCAAATTTACACAATAATATGATTGAGATTTAAAGTCCCTAAAAATCATTGCGAACCAGAAATTTGTTTAATCTGATATCCTATCAATGTGTTAGGGCAAGGATAACTGACATATATTTAATCAGATAATAGCTTACTGCAACTTAAAATTAACCGGCATATTGAAAAGTGTTCTTACCGTTTTACCATTCTGCCGGCCAGGTTTCCAGCGTGGCATGAGTTTCACAACCCGCAATGCTTCTTCATCGCAGCCGCCACCAATTCCGCGCAGGATTTTTACATCTTCTATTTTGCCATCGGAGTTAACTATAAAACTTGTATAAACCGTGCCTTGAATTCCGTTTTCTGCTGCCTGTTTAGGATATACTATATTTTCAGCCAGGAATTTATTCCGCTCAGTTTCCCCACCCGGAAACGAAGGCATTTCTTCTACCAACGTAAAAATGGCATTTCTTTCATCTCCAACTTCCTCTTTTTTCATCGCTGCAGATTTCGCATTAGTTCCGGCGGGTGAAGGACTGACTTTATCGGCCGAGGATACTTTTGTTTCATCTTTTAATGCAATGACTTCTTCAGCAGGCTGCGTTTCCGGCAACACTTCCGCTTGTGAAGCCACGTTCATTTCATCCTGGTTGTACATCACGGCATCTTCCATTACTTCTGATACAGTGGTTTGTGTTGATTCTGGAATTCCTTTTACATTTTTCTCTCTCATGGCAAGCAAAGTCCTGTTCGCAGGAAGTGTAACATCCAGACTATCAGAACTGGCCTGGCTTTCGAGCATAGCCATTTCTGCGGCTCGCTGTTGAGCTAATTTCTGACTATCATATTGATTTTGTACCCAAACCACAAAGAAACTGCCTATCAAAATTACAACAGAAGCAGCTGCCGCCAGCCATACAAAAGGTTTGTATGAAAGCCGTTTCTTTTCATTTGCCTCAATAATAGCATGAGTATGGAGGCGTTGTTTTATTCGCTCGTTTAAAATATCGGTCCGGGTGTGAAATTTATTTACAGGGTTCAAAGATGATTTATTTGAATGAACACCTGCAACAGGCTGCTTCCCGGATAATCCGGAAACTTTTGAATTCAATAAATCAGCTAATCCATTTGGGGTTTCATCCGGTTTGTTTTCCTTCAACCACATTCTGAGCCCATCAGCAGCATCGGCACATAATGGGCATTCTGCTATATGTTTCTGTACTTTTTTAAGCGCGGCACCTTCCAGCGAACCTGATACAAAAAGCATCAGTGCATCACCCGTAATGCACCCTGATGCTAAGAAGAGGGCCGACGACTTTTTACTTATGTCATTCATAGCGATCCATCCTTTCCATCATTTGCTTCAGATTACGTTTGCCGTTTTGTATATGGCTTTTTACTTCGTTGTATGTATATCCTGTGATCTGTTCCACTTCGCGGTATGATTTTTCGTTCAGGTAAAACAACTCAATGCATTGTTTTTGTTCCGTGCTCAGACCGGTAATAGCTGTTTCCAGATAGCGTATCCGGTGTTCTCCGTCATCATTACTTAAAAGATGATTCATCTCAACGGATTCCATAATCTCGACTTCCAGTTTTTTCAGGTTGTCTTCAATTATCCGCTCACCCGACTTCTTGCGCCGGAGATGCATCAGGCATTCATTTTTTGTGATCGTGTAAATCCAGCTTTTAAAATTATTGATTTCCGATCGCTTCAGTAGTTCAAATAGTTTCTCAAAAACAAGCATCACAGTATCTTCCGCATCAGCATCATTACCCAGGTATTTATAACTTACTGTAAACAGAAGGTGTGTGTAGCGTTCGTAAAGAATACCGATGATTTCAATGTTGTGTGTTTGTGAATAGCGGACCACAAGCTGCTCATCCGATAATGAGAGCAGTTCCTTTTTTTCATCTTTCCTGAAAAAACGCAGGGTCATGCGGAGTATGTTTTTACAAAGATAGGGTTTTGTGTTTTAACGACAAGGAGACCAGGCAAAGGGGTAATGGGGCAACATATTCAATTAATCAGTTTTAACTTTTATGGAATTTCCTCACTTCCCGCATCTACTGTTCGAAACCAAAATTTACTAACCCTCTAAACACAACAGCCATGGAAAGCAAGAAATCGCAGCATGCCGACCTTGAAGCTAAGA
Source organism: uncultured Bacteroidales bacterium (assembly GCA_963802185.1). GTDB lineage: Bacteria > Bacteroidota > Bacteroidia > Bacteroidales > UBA4417 > UBA4417. The sequence continues at coordinate 153,571 of CAWDHU010000021.1, read as the reverse complement.
AATTTATTTTTTTTGAGGTTGGACTGATAGTAGCCCTTGGACTTTCACTCATTGCTTCCGAGTGGAATTCAACAGTAAAAAAAATCATCATAAATACTCCGTGGCAATCAGTAATGGAAGATGTGGTGATTCAAAACACTCTAATGGAGGATCAAAAACCAGCTCCTAAACCTGTAGTTGCTCCTGTTATCAGGCTTGTTGATAACAATACAGCTATAACTCAGGACCTTATCATCAATTCGGAAATTAAGCCGGATGATGTTATGCCTGATTATATAGCTCCTGTTCCGGTTCAGTTAGAGGAAGAAAAATCCCTGGCAGATGAAACCCCTTTTGTGGTAGTTGAAAAAATGCCTGAATTCCCGGGTGGAATGAATGCTTTGCTTGAGTTTCTTTCTAAAAACACCAGGTATCCTCAGTCGGCAGCCGAAACCGGCATCCAGGGCACTGTCTATTTGTCTTTTGTTGTTGAAAGGGATGGCAATGTAAGCAGTATCAAAACGTTACGCGGGATTGGCGGTGGCTGCAACCAGGAGGCTGAACGAGTTTTAAGCCTGATGCCTAAATGGAAACCCGGCAACCAATTTGGCAAACCGGTTAGGGTATCGTTCAATGTACCGGTTGTATTCAAATTACAGTAATCAATTATAAATAATCACAATAGATATCTTAATACTCACTCCAAACACATAGAACCATGAAAACTAAACTTATGTTCTTCGCTTTATTCGGAACGCTGCCCATAATTGCAATTGCGGCCGGAACAATGATGATTACCTCTTCAAAGCAAATTTCTTCAGCTCAGGTACTGGTTCCGGGCAGAGCACAGATTCAGAATTCCCCTACACAGGAATCCGATCCTGATAAAACCCTTTCGCCGTATTTCTTTGTGAAATCAACCAATTCCGACCTTGACCAGCTACCATTGAAAGCTACTTCCGCCGAGGTGAATATAGCCGGAGTAATAGCAGATGTTAATGTTGTGCAGGAATATGCCAACGAAGGGAAAAACACAATTGAAGCAATCTATGTTTTCCCGGCATCAACCCGCGCAGCAGTCTATAGCATGAAAATGACGATCGGCGAAAGAACCATCATAGCTAAAATTTCAGAACGCGAAAAAGCCCGCAAAGATTATGAAGAGGCCAAACAACAAGGTAAAACCGCTTCGCTGCTGGAGCAGGAACGGCCCAATGTTTTCCAGATGAATGTGGCCAACATTATACCTGGCGATCACATTAGGGTTGAACTCAGATATACAGAACTGCTTATTCCCGAAGACGGAGTGTATGAATTCGTTTACCCTACAGTTGTTGGGCCAAGATATAGTAATCAGCCTGCAGTAACGGCGCCACCTCGTGAGCAATGGGTAAGCAATCCGTACACACATGAAGGCGAAAAGCCATTGTATTTATTCAATATCAAATGTAATCTCTCCACAGGGATACCGGTGAGTGAGGTAAAATGCACCACGCATAAAACGGATATTAAATTCGATAGCCCGTCGGATGCTTCAGTTACCCTGATGCCGGAAGAAAAACAGGGAGGAAACCGCGACTTTATTCTTCAATACAGGCTGGCAGGCAATAAAGTACAATCGGGCTTGCTGCTATATCCCGGAAAGGAAGAAAACTTTTTCCTTGCCATGATTCAACCGCCTAAACAGGTCAGGCTTTCCGTAATACCTCCCCGCGAATATGTTTTTATTGTTGATGTTTCAGGGTCAATGCACGGATATCCGTTGGATATTTCCAAAAAACTGCTCAGGGATCTTATCGGCAACCTGAAGCCAACCGACAGGTTTAATGTATTGCTTTTTGCCGGAGCCTCAAACTTGCTGAGCGAAACAGCTGTAGAAGCTAATAGTGCTAATATTGAAAAAGCCATCCGTTTTATTGATCGCGAGCAGGGTGGAGGTGGCACCGAATTGCTTCCTGCTCTCAAAAGAGCTCTCAGCCTGAAAGGCACCGAAGGTTATGCGCGCAGTTTTGTAATAGCTACCGATGGGTATGTTACAGTTGAAAAGGAAGCCTTTGACCTGGTTCGTAAAAACATGGATAAAGCCAATTTCTTTGCCTTTGGAATCGGAACTTCGGTAAATCGGCTGATTATAGAAGGATTGGCCCACGTGGGAATGGGAATGCCGTTTGTGATAACTAAACAGGAAGAAGCTCCGGCAACAGCGATTAAATTCCGGCAATATGTTCAGAATCCTGTGTTAACTCATATTTCGGTGGTTTACAATAAGTTTGATGTATATGATGTTGAACCCTTGAGTATTCCTGATGTATTTTCAGAAAGGCCTGTACTTATTTACGGCAAGTATCGCGGTACGCCCACCGGAAACATAACAATAAAAGGTATGAACGGCGAAGGCGAATACGAAAGCAGGCTGCTTGCAAGTACTGCAAAGGTTTCGGAATCGAATTCTGCTATCCGCTACCTGTGGGCCCGGGAACGCATACGCACCATAAGCGATTATGCATCACTCGGGTATGGTGGCGATGATGAATACAAGCCTGAAATCATTGAGCTTGGATTGAAATACAACCTGTTAACATCCTATACTTCATTTATTGCAATCGATAACGATATCAGGAATAAGGAAGGCAATTCAACCACAGTTAATCAACCTTTGCCCTTACCTGAAGATGTAAGTGATTATGCTGTTGGAAACAGTATGACTTTAAAATCTGTGGCTCCTATGCTTGAGAAAAAGTCGGAAAATTATTCAGGTGATGCTGAAATGACAGTTCCTGAGGATAAAAGAGCTGATGATGCTAAGCCGGTTCTTACAATCGTTGAAGAAATGCCCGAATTTGTGGGAGGACAGAAAGCAAAAGAGGCATTCTTTGTTTCAAACCTTAACTATCCTAAAAAAGCAAGAGAGAATGGTATAAGCGGGACCGTGTATGTGAGTTTTACAATCGATGAAAAAGGGAATGTTACGAATGTAAAAGTGCTTCGTGGCATTGGCGGAGGTTGTGATGAAGAAGCGGTAAGGCTTATTAAACTAACTAATGGCAAGTGGAAAGTTGGCAAGCAAAATGGAAAATCGGTGAAAGTTCTGATGAATATGCCGGTCACTTTTTCCTTGAAATAAGTGTCTGCATACCCAAAGGATTTCTGACACTTTGTCAAATGATTCATCGCGTACCAGTTTTGAATTCTTACTTAAGAAACAATTCATTGCCTGTTATAAATTAATGTTCAACCCTTAAAACCAAAACCATGAAAACCAAGGAATCCAGTTGTCCGGAAATGGACGAAATCGTCTTCGAAAAAAGGAACAAGATGTATGGCGCTTACATTTTGCGAAAGATGTACAACAAACAGCTAACCAAGGCTTTGCTTCTGTCTATTGCCATTTTGATTGCCGGCCTTGCTTATCCGATTGTTTCAAGTTATAATGCGTTAACCAAAGGGAAACATATATGGGTCGAGACAGGCCCTGATTTTATTCGTACTGATAAGCTGCCGGTTGAACTGCCGGTTATTCCCCCGGCGCCTCCTGACAATTCAGAAATTCAGAAACAAGTCAGGTTTGTAACTCCTGATGTTATTGATGGATTGGTTATTGATGATGACGGATTGCTTAACCAGGACATTCTCAATCAGACTTCGGTAAATGATCCGGTGGATTTAAATATTGAAAAATTTGTTGAAAAGCAAGTGGTTGTAATTGAAGATCCTGAAAAAGCTCCCCCCGTAATCATTGTTGAAGAAATGCCTTCTTACACCGGAGGTGAATCTGAGCGGCTGAAATTCCTTAAAGATCATATCGAATATCCTAAAAACGCTGCTGAAAATGGCATTCAGGGTACTGTTTATTTTCAGTTTGTTGTCGATACCAAGGGCAATATCACTGATGTTAAAATTCTTCGGGGAATAGGTGGTGGCTGCGATGAAGAAGCTTTACGGGTTATTAAAATGATGCCACCATGGCATCCCGGGAAGCAAAACGGCAGAACAGTCCGTGTACTTTACAATATGGCTGTGAGTTTTAAAATTCAGCAATAAATCTGATTTGGATAAACTAAACCTGACAAGTTTTTTCAACCTGTCAGGTTTAGTACTTAATTTAATAGTTGGGACGTAGAAAGATAAGATAAATTGAATGGTCATAAACCTTTTGGGTCTGCAGACACATTCTTTGGTATTTTATACCTCCGCCAGAATTTCCAGGTAGTAAGCGTGGTATAAGTAATGATTTTATTTATCCATGGAAACCGCATCAGGTAATGCAGTAGTTTATAGCCGAGATAGAAAAAAACAAGTGCCACCGACCATTGCACCACAAAGTAAAAGGATTCGAACGCTATTTTTGAGCCATTAAACAACCATTCCGCCCAATCAGTGACTTTAGCTGACAGGTATGGATTTACTACAGCAATAAGCACAAATAGAAGCAGGAACACCAAGGAGTGAGCTGTCTCGATGGCACGTTGCGGGCAATAGTTCATGCATTTCATACAGCTTTCGCAGGTAAATTTCCAGTAGGGTCGATTATCTTTAAGTATAATGGATTGCGTTGGACATTGTTCCATACACAATCCACAATTGTTACAGTTGTAATTGGCAATAAAGGTCTTGGCGAGTATATATCTGCCAACGAAATAATATCCGATTGCAATCGGTGCCACCAATATATCTAAAGGAAGCAGTAAGAACGATTTGAGGAATACACTCTTCCCGGACAAAATTTTAATAGCGAACTTTTTTGTTAATTTCTCGTAATGTTCTACCATTGAATCAACAACTTTTCTCCGAATCCCCGGATGCAGCGAAATCCAGTTCGAAGGCAGATCGACCGGGTACATGGCTTTTATTTTGTACCCTTTAAAAAACATAATCAAAGAGGGAAAGTACATGGCAACTCCGCTTAATCCAGGCAGGAATAATTTTGAAATTTTCATTCCGGCCCGGGTATTACCAATAAAAACATCCGATCCTTTCAATAAATCAAATCGGAATAGAAACTTAAGCATGGAATGCGGCATATTGAAACCATGCGTAGCCGAAAAAAATCCTATCAATGTCCGGCCGGTAAAATCTTTAATATTCTCGGGATTAAACTGATGATAAGAAGAAATATGAGTTTTCATTCCCCGGCTTTCTGCTTCCTGTACAATCCATTCTGAAACCCGTTTCGAGTTGCCGGTTCCGGAATAATAGATTATCAAAAGGTTTTCGTAGCTTTTTCCCATTATAAAACGAAGTTGTGCACGCCATTGCAATTCAAAAATACATATAAATATCATTGATGTAGAAGTAGTCGTTAAGCTTCATTCCCTTGTTTATTACCAACCCTAAAGCCTAACCCCTAAATCCTAACCCTTGCTAATCATACTCTTTCTAAATTACCTGTTAACTGATTCACAGAAAGATAAAAAATATAATTTTGCTCCGTGAATCACTTAGAAAATTGATTGAATAAAAATTATTGTTCCGGAAGTATATGAAATAGCCATGATTGATTAACCACCCAATGAAGTAGCAATTTTTGTTTAATCATGGCGTATAACATCTTACCAAAATCAAAACAGGAAATATTAAGATGAATAAAATTATTGAACATCCTATCCTGGAAGTGCCAGTATCCGAAAAGGTTAACTTTCAGTACGAAGGAACCACAGTTACAGGCGAAAAAGGATTTACCATTGCTGCAGCTTTACACCAGGCCGGGTTTCCGGTTCACAGCCATAGCTTATCGAACCGTGAGCGTAGTCTCGAATGTGGCATCGGAAAATGTGGCGCCTGCGAAATGTTGGTTGACGGGCAAATCCGACGCATATGCATTACCAAGGTGGATCAAGTTAAAGAGGTCAGCGAAATCCCACATGATTATTCGCCTGAAGCACGTGCCGTTAATACCGAAAAACCAATTGATGTTTATAAAACCACGGTTGCCATTATTGGTGCCGGTCCTGCCGGATTAGCCTGCCGCGAAGAGTTGCTTCAGAATGATATTGATACCATTGTTATCGATAACAATGATAAGATAGGTGGCCAGTTTCTGATGCAGACACACCAGTTTTTCTTTTTCGAAAAAGAAAAGAAATTTGGTGGCATGCGTGGATTTGATATTGCAAAAACACTAGCCGGCGATAACCATGAGGGAATTTTCCTCAACAGTACCGTTTGGGATTTGCTCGAAGGTAAGCGTATTGCCGTAAAAAATGTGTTGACTGACGAAATCTATTATGTAGATGCTGATTACCTGGTTGTAGCAACCGGCGCGGTTCCTTTTATGCCGACCTTCGAAAATGATGATCTGCCTGGAGTTTATACTGCTGCAGTTGTTCAGAAAATGATGAACAATGAACTTACCTTACTTGGCAAAAAAGTATTGACGGTCGGAGCCGGAAATATCGGGTATCTGACATCGTACCAGCTGATGCAGGCTGGCGCCGAAGTTAAAGCCATTATCGAAGCTCAGGATCATGAAGGTGGTTTCCCTGTTCAGGCTAATCGTGTCCGTCGTTTGGGAATACCTGTAATGACCTCGCACATTTTGCTGAAGGCTTTGCCAAACGAAGATAATACCGGAATTATTGGTGCTGTGGTTGCCGAATGTAAAAACTTTGAACCTGTTCCGGGAACCGAAAAGATAATTGATGGCATTGATGTGATTAATATCTGTACCGGTTTGGTTGCAGACGATCAGCTGATTATAAAAGGAAATGAAATATTTGGTCGTAACTGCTACGGAGCCGGCGATTCCATCCGGATAGGTGAAGGAACCAGCGCTGTTTTGCGCGGTAACCAGGTAGCCTATGAGATACTTCAGGATATGGGCGAAAAAGTTGATTACGACAAGTACCTGAATGTTTCGAAAGAGTATATTGATTCGCAGCAACATCCACAACGCGTAATCCAGGAACCATATAAACCCACCACCGAACGCTTTAACGAAAAGCCATTTGTGCAGATCGACTGCCTATATGGATTTGCCTGCAACCCTTGTGAATTCGCCTGCCCACATGGTGCAATAACTAAAACGTCAACCAGTACGGTTCCGCAGATTGATTTCGAGAAATGTGTGGGATGTATGGACTGTGTATATCAATGTCCCGGGCTGGCAATTTTCGGTTATGCACCTAAAAAAGACTGGCTTTTCCTTCCAATCGAATATTTTGCCGACGAAAAACAGGAAGTATATCTGGTAGATAACCAGGGCAAAATTCTGGGAAATGGGATGATAGAAAAAATTCTGAAAAAACCCAATAAGACCAATATTGCTCGTGTAAAATCGCTTGATATTCACGGGGAAGCATTGCTCGAAGTGCGTGGTTTTGTTATAAAGGAAAAATTCCCGGAGCCTGTTGTAATGAAACCTACTGAATACGAAAGTGAACGCGAAATGTATGTTTGTCATTGCGATGATGTTACTTTAGGCGAAGTTGTAACTACTATAGGCGATCGAAAATTTATTTCGGTTGATGAAATAAAACACACCACACGCCTGGGAATGGGTGCTTGTCGCGGAAAGCGCTGCATACCAAGGCTTAAACAGGTTTTGCGAAACAAAGGAATCAGTGTGGTTGGTGATGCTACTCCCCGTGGCCCGCTAAGTAATCAGCTGGCAATGGGCGAATTATTTCCCAAAAATGTCCGCGAAAAAATCATCATCAATAATAGCAAAAGTGCGGCCCGTATCGTTGAGGTTCAGGCCTTGATTGCAGGTGGGGGAATTGGTGGTAGTGCATTATTCAGGTACATGGCCGAAGCAGGATTAAAACCTGCCACTGATCAATTATGGCCGCGGCGCATCCTGGCGCAATATTGCCGGTGGCCGTCCTGCATTCAGTTTACCCGAAATTGCTGATATTGCCCGGCATAACCTTGAAATTTTTAAAGAACTCCAAAAAATCCGTGATATCAATTTCCTTTCGACCCGGTATGTGAACTTTGCTCATGATGATGCAACATACAAGGCTTTGGACGATTCGCGTTCCTGGTCGGATGCATATATGGTTGATCCCAAAGATTATTTAAAGGAAATTTCCCCGAATATTAATCCAAATCTGGGTAAACACTACCAGGCAGCACTTATAACCCGCGATTGCTGGCAGGCAACTCCCGGTCGTGTAATTGACCTGATACGACGAATCGGGGTTGAAAAAGGCGGCCGAATTTTTGAAGACTGCCAATTGATAGATGTACGGAAAGAAAACGGAAAATATATCGTTCTGGTTAAAGATCACGAAAAACAATATGTCGAATTCCATACTCCACATTTTGTAAATGTCCTTAGGACCGGAAGCTGAAAAATTTTCAAAACAACTAGGTATCGAAACAGGACTGTATCCTGTTAAACACCAGGCATTTATTACCCGCCGTTTGCCCAATATGGGCATTAACGGGCAACCTCTCGATATGCTTATCGATCGACGAAAGTACAAAGGATTTACCGCCGTATATGGGCAGCAGTTAGGCGAAACCGGACAGATTATCGGTTGTGCATCTCCCCAGGTTGAGCCGATGGAAACAGACAAAAATCTGAAGATTAATTCAAAGGAATTCCTTGAAATTGTTTCCGAGGTCTTTGTCGATTGGTTGCCGCAACTTTCATCCGTTGGATTCCAGGCTGTCTGGGCAGGGTATTATGTTGAACCCAGAATGATCCTCGATCCTGATCTTGGACTATTTGTGGGTTTCCGAGGACAAGGATTTATGCTTGGGCAATACCTGGCAAAAATGTATGTTGATAAAATGATGGGTAAAGAAGTTCCGTCCTATTTCGACAGGCTCAAACTGAGTGGGGATGGACTGTTAGAGAAGGCTTTCAAATAGAATAATACTGCATAATAAAAAGGAAAGGGACGGTCATTGGCCGTCCCTTTTTGCTGTTATACTTGTAACCGGATTACGACCGGCTGAATAATTTTTTAAACATCGATGTATCATCCTCTTTCTTTGCATCGTCAGAATAGTAGCCATACCCATATCCGTGACCATATCCATATCCGTAACCATATCCGTAACCGTATCCATATCCATACCCATAACCGGCTCCCGACCTGTCAGGTTTCACATCATTAACCAGCACCGTAGTATTTGGCACATTCCGTTTTTCAAAATCACTGGCAATCGATTCAAATACTTTCTTATTCGTAAGATTCTGACGAACAAGCAAGAATATTAACATCTGTATGTGGTATAAGAAGGAAAGCATCAGTAACAATACCAACCGGCGGGGTATCAATAATTATATAATCATATATTTCCCTGAGTTCAGCAAGCATTTTAACATTGAGAGGTGATGCTATAAGTTCTGCAGGATTGGGTGGAACCGGCCCGGCAGAAATAATATCAAGGTTCGGAACAGGTGATTTCTGAATAATATCTTCCAGTGTACTTTTACCAATCAGGTAGGAAGTAATCCCAACCGTATTTTTTAGTCCGAAATCCTGGTAGATTTTTGGTTTACGCAGGTCATAACCCATCAGAAGAGTTTTGCGGTCGAACTGGGCATAAATACAGGCCAGGTTCATCGAAGTAAATGTCTTCCCCTCACTCACACTTGTGCTTGTAATAAGTATTGTAAACTTTTCTTTACCCTGTGTCATATATTGCAGGTTGGTACGCAAAGCCCTGAAAGACTCAGAAATAGCCGATTTGGGTGAAGTGTAAGCTACAATATTGCTCTCGTGTTTGTTGTGAAGCACATGTCCGATTACCGGCAGGGTGGTATGCTTTTCAATATCATTTTTATTTACCACTTTATCATTCAGATAGTCCTTACCCAAAATATATAACAGCGGTATAATAAGCCCAAGTAAAAAAGCAATCGTATAGTTCAGGCTTGTTTTTGGGAATACCTGCTCTTGCACCACGGGATCCGCAACGTCAACAATTTCGTTATCGGGAGTATTACTTGCCTTGGTAATCGCGGCTTCCGAACGTTTCTGCAGCAGGTATGTGTATATGGCATCATTGAGTTTGTATTTACGCTCAATGCCAAGCAATTGCCGTTGTGTTGCAGGCAGGTTGCGGAAAAATCCGGAAAGCTGATCAATCCTGGAATCAATATCCTTTATGCTGATATCCGATGTTTTCACAATATTTGTGATACTTTCGGTCAGAGCCATCTTGGTGTTGGCAATTTTCTGGTTGATAGCCATTACCATTGGATTGTTTGGCTTTGTACTGATCAATCGTTCAGATTTCTCGCTATACAATCCCTGTAGTTCGGTAAGAATTTGAGTTAATACCGGATCATCAATACCCATTGACGAGGGAACGACAATACCGTTGATATCATCTTCATTTTTCTGGATATAACTCTTCAGGTTATTATAATACTTTGCTTTAACCAACAATACTGCTTTTTCTTTTTCGAGTTCAGTAATGCTTGTATAAACCTGTTGCGACTGTGCATCCAGGTTCATAATCTGGTTGGTTGTGCGGAAGTTTTGCAAAACATTTTCGTTTGTAGTCAGCGAATCGCGGATTTCACCCAACTGTCCGTCTATAAATAAGATGGTATTGATAGCAATCTGGTTTTTCTTTTCAAGACCCTGCCTGATGTATTCCATGGTAAGCCTGTTTAGGAAATCGACTGCTTTCTGGGAATTATTGCCTTTCAAAGAGATCTCAACAATGGAGGCTTCTTTATTTATGGGTTCAATTTCATAACCCGAAAACTGGGATATCATTGCATTCAACGAGTTGAAAACAAAATAGTATCGCTGGCTCTCCGAAGTTTTCAAATTATATTTTGGCGTTTTTTCAATGCGAAAAGCAAATCCTGAGGTGGAAACCTGTTCACCAAAACGATGCTTTTTGTCGTATTTAATCGATGCAACTTTCTTGTCACTTTCTTTATATGTATTGTAATTATAAAGCGAGAGGTCTTGCCCTTCTGCTTCCAGCCGGAATTCATTATCCGACAGTATTGTAACAAAGAACTTTACATTGCCCACAGGTTGTCCGTGCGAGGTATCAATGGTTACATTAAATGGTGATTCGTTATATACTTCAGAAGTTACAAAGTTGTCCTCTTTAAAATATGAAATGTTAAAATCGAGGGACTTGAGGGTACGCGAAACCAGCGATCGCGATTTAAGAATTCCGATTTGGTTCTGCAGTTTTTGAGTATTGGTAATATTCCCGAATCCTAAAAGTGACTGTGCATCATTAAGGCCCCCTTTGTCTTCGGTGATCAAAACAGTTGTTTTTACTTTATAAACCGGCTCGGTGTATTTGTTAAACAGGAATGCAATCAGCATCACCAGCACTATGGTGATAAAAAACAAGTACCAGTAGCTAAGAAACTTATAATACAATGCTTTAATGTCAACAGACTGTTCCTGCTGCATTTCGTTATAATTAAGAGTATTCTGATCCATTATTTAAAGAAGGTTAAGACAACAAGTACTAAGCTGACAGTTGATAATACAACAGCGTATGGGAAAGTTTCAAATTTCCAGGACTTTTCTTTCAGTGGTTCAACGTATACAATATCGTTAGGCTGAAGGTAGTAATATGGCGAAGAAAGAATATCTTTATTTATAAGGTCGAGAACAACAATGTTGTTTTTATCACCTGATGTCCTGATAACCTGTACTTTGCTCCGGTTACCATAAGCAGTAATATCGTTGGCCAGGGCAAGTGCTTCGAAAATATTAATCCTGTTGTTATAGACACTGATTTTACCGGGATTTTTAACTTCTCCGAGCAAAGAAATGTTATACATGACTAATTTTACCACCACGCTCGAACCAACTATTATTTCCGAAACTGATTTGGAAAGCATTTGCTGCACCTCTTCAACAGTTCGGTCTTTTACAAAAAATCTCCCAAGTAAAGGAAAATCAATATACCCTGAATCATTCACTAAATAACTTGTGAGGTAAAGGTTTTGGTCGGTTATATTCATGTTGTAATTTCCTGCAGCTGAACCGGCAATAGTGGCAAATATCTCGTTGCTTTTCTGATCGAGTGAAACGACTTTGGCATATAAATAATCGCCTGCTTTGAGCTTATAATCGGGTTTTAAAATCTTGAATTCAGACCTCACACTATCATCTTTATTATCCTGCAGATATTTCATTTTGGCCTGGGGCACGCACGAAAACATAGCCAGGGCAATGATCGACAAAAAGAAAAGTTTAAATTTTACAAGCTTGATATTCATAAGTATAATTTTATCAGAGTATTAATTATATCCCAATGCAGCAAAGATATAATAAATTGAGTTAAACATTTATGGGTAAAATCTGCTTTATTTGTGGTTTACAGTAATTATTTAGCCAGTTCACCCCTGAGTGTAGCTGCAGTGCAGGATAGTATTTTAACTTTAACATAATCGCCCGGATTATAGGAGTCACGGGGGAAAACAACGACTTTGTTCTGACTTGTCCGGCCAAAAAGCTGCTGATCCGATCGCTTTGAAACGCCTTCGGCCAAGACTTCAAATTCTTTTCCAACATCTGATTTATTGCTCTTCAGTGAGAGTTCCTGTTGCAAAGCAATGATTTCATCCAGTCGATGGCTCTTCACCTCTTCTGCAACATCATCAGGATATTTTTTCGCGGCAAGGGTATTCGGACGTTCCGAATATTTGAACATATACGCATAATCGTAACCTACTTCGCGCATGGCCGAAATGGTTTCCTGTTGATCCTCCTCGGTTTCGGAACAGAAACCTGCAATTATATCTGTAGTAATAGTACATCCCGGAATGATACGCCTGATAGCAGCAATACGATCCATATACCATTCGCGGGTATAGCTGCGTTTCATCATCCCGAGCATGCGGGTACTGCCCGATTGAATAGGAAGGTGAATGGATTTGCAGATATTTTCGTGAGTAGCCATAACTTCCAGCAAATCATCCGAAATATCCTTAGGGTGCGAGGTAGCAAACCGAACACGCAGTCGCGGATTGATTAAAGCCACTTCTTCAAGTAATGCAGGAAACTCAATAGGAATGCCGTTTTCTTCCGAATGGTATGAGTTTACATTTTGTCCAAGTAGTGTTATTTCACGAAATCCATTTTCGAACAGTTCGCGGGCTTCGTTCACTATAGTTTGTGATTTACGGCTGCGTTCCTTTCCCCGTGTGTAAGGAACTACACAATAAGCACAAAAATTCTCACAACCACGCATAATGCTGATAAAAGCTGTAACTCCGCTGCCACCAGTCCGAACCGGGTTTATGTCAGCATACGTTTCGTCGGCGGAAAGTAATACGTTGATTGCTTTCTGCCCGCTTTCAACCTGCTCGAGCAACTGGGGTAAATGCCTGTACCCATCGGGCCCGACTATAAGGTCGATGTGACGCTCTTCCTCCAGTAATTGATCTTTGAGGCGTTCGGCCATGCAACCTAACAATCCGATTACCAGCCCGGGATGTTTGCGTTTTAATGCATGAAGTTCATTCAGGCGGTTGCGTACACGTTGTTCTGCATTGTCGCGAATGGAACAGGTATTCAATAAAATCAGGTCGGCGGTTTTTATATCGGTTGTTGATTCGTAATTCTGGGTTTCAAGTATAGAGGCAACAATCTCGCTGTCCGAAATATTCATCTGGCATCCGTAAGTCTCAATATATGCTTTCTTTTTAAGTTCCACTGTATCCATTCGTAAATTATAGTAATATACATTTTTTTCGGGAGTGCAAAATTACAACAAATTACGGCATGATTTACCTGTAGTAAATATCAATAAATCAGACACATATAAAATCAAGGAATGTATAGAACCAAAAGGTGTTTTACCTATATTATATGATAATATTAAGGTGTACATTGCAAAATGTCCGCTCAGTTGTAAATATATTGCGTTACTTTGCAGCCGATTTTCAGAGTTTAAGAAAAAAAATATGAGTAAGAATCTTGTAATTGTTGAGTCACCGGCTAAGGCCAAAACCATCGAAGGATACCTGGGCAAGGATTTTGTTGTTAAATCTAGTTTTGGACATGTCCGCGATCTTTCAACCAAAGAGCTTGGCATTGAGGTAAACAACCATTTCAAGCCAGTGTATGAGGTGATGCACGATAAAAAAAAGGTTATAGCCGAACTTAAAAAATTAGCTGATAGTGCTGAAACCATATGGCTGGCCACTGACGAGGACCGTGAAGGAGAAGCCATTTCGTGGCACCTGGCAGAAGTTTTAAATCTGGATCAACAAAAAACAAACCGGATCGTTTTCCATGAGATTACTAAATCAGCGATAAGCGAAGCAATAAAAACACCCAGGCGAATTGACCAGAACCTGGTAAATGCACAACAGGCACGGCGTGTACTCGACAGGCTGGTTGGTTTCGAATTGTCACCGATATTATGGAAAAAAGTTAAACCATCACTTTCTGCTGGTCGCGTACAAAGCGTAGCTGTTAAACTTATTGTAGAGCGTGAAGAGGATATCCGCAAGTTCGAATCCACATTTTCATACAAAGTAAGCGGCTTATTTGAGGTTAATAACGAAAAGGGCAATGCTACTTTTAAAGCAGATCTTCCTAAACGGTTTTCAACACTTGAGGAAGCTCACAGTTTCCTGGAATTATGCAGTAAAGCTGCCTTTTCTGTTGCTGATGTGGATAAAAAGCCTGGTAAACGTTCGCCAGCCCCACCTTTCACCACCTCTACCTTGCAACAGGAAGCCAGTCGCAAACTGGGTTTCTCGGTAAGCCGTACCATGACCGTTGCCCAGCAACTTTACGAAAGTGGTAAAATCACTTATATGCGTACCGATTCTGTTAACTTGTCGCAAACCGCGTTGGGACTGGCAAAAGAAGAAATCAAAAGGCAGTTTGGCCCTGAGTATCACAAATCGCGTCAGTTTGAAAATAAAAGTAAAGGTGCGCAGGAAGCTCACGAAGCCATTCGCCCTGCTTATATGAATCAAATCACCATCGAAGGTGATGCCTCGCAGAAACGTCTTTACGACCTGATCTGGAAACGCACTATTGCCTCGCAAATGGCTGATGCCATTCTTGAAAAGACAAATATAAATATCGATTTATCGAACAGCAAAGAGCAATTTGTTGCATTGGGTGAAGTGATAAAATTCGACGGATTCCTGAAAGTTTACATGGAATCAACCGACGACGATTCTGAACAGACAGAAGGATTGCTGCCTCCGGTTAAAAAAGGTGAGAAACTTGGGATGCACCACATTGAAGCCGTTCAGAAATTTACCACCAGTCAGCCCCGCTACACCGAAGCCAGCCTGGTTAAAAAACTCGAGGAACTTGGGATCGGACGTCCTTCAACCTATGCACCAACCATTTCGACCATTATAAAACGCGAATACGTTGTTAAAGAGGATCGTGACGGGAGTACACGTGACATCAAACAACTGACACTGAAAGATGGTAAAATAAAGGAAGCCGTTAAACACGAAAAATTCGGGTACGAAAAGTCCAAACTTTTCCCCACTGATACCGGCGAACTGGTGACACGTTTCCTGCAGCAGTATTTCGACGATATTATGGATTATAACTTTACAGCAAGTGTCGAAAAAGAATTTGATGAAATTGCCGATGGATTGAAGGAATGGAACCTGATGATAGGCGAGTTTTACACTCCATTTCATAAAAAAGTTATCGAAACCCTTGAAACTGGCGAAAGAGCGAAAGGTGAAAAATTACTGGGGAAAGATCCTGATTCGGGAATGAATATATACGTAAAACTTGGCAGGTATGGCGCTATTGCTCAGATCGGTGAAACCGATTCACCCGATAAACCTAAGTTTGCCGGGCTTCGCAAAGGTCAAACCCTTGAAAATATTACGCTGGAAGAAGCCATTAAATTATTCGATTTTCCACGTTTGCTCGGACAGTTCGAAGAAGCTGATATTACCGTTGCCATTGGCCGTTTTGGCCCATATGTGTTGCACCAGTCCAAATTCTGTTCATTAAAAAGCACAGATGATCCGGCTACCATTACTATTGAACGGGCTATTGAACTGATCGAGGCTAAACGCACCGAGGCTGCAAACCGCACCATTAAATCGTTTACAGAACGTCCCGATGTATTAGTACTCAATGGCCGTTTTGGCCCGTATATTGCAATTGGGAAAAACAATATTAAAATACCCAAAGGCACCGATCCGGCACAGCTTACCCTTGAGGACTGTATTAAACTAGGCGATGCAGCTCCGGCGCCGACTAAAAAGAAATTTGTTCCGCGTGGGAAAAAGTAAAAATGTGTTAATGTATTAATTTGAAAATGCGACAATGAGTTATTGCGTTGATTCGTGCTATATTTGCAGGTAAGTGCTAACTCATATCTCATAACTCATATCTCACAACTCAATCCATGCATATCTCCAGCTACTTTAAACCAGTTCAGGATATTACACTGCCGCACCTTGCAGCGCATAAAGGCAAACGATTAGGTGAAGTTTTTGAGACACACAAGGAGGAGGATGGTTTTCCTGATCTTTCAGAAATTGAAATAGCCTTATTCGGTGTGGATGAAGACCGAAATGCATTAGATAACCAGGGGTGCGGAATGGCTTCTCTCAGTGTGCGCGAATACCTTTACCGATTACTTCCGGGTAATTATAAAACCCACGTGGCCGATCTGGGCGATATTATGCGTGGCGACTCGGTAGATGATACCTATTTTGCAGTAACCGCTGTTGTTGAAGCACTGCTCGAGCTTAATATAGTTCCCGTAATCATTGGTGGCGGACAAGATCTGACCTATGCCATGTACCGGGCTTACAAAAACAGGAAGAATATTATCAATATAGCTGCTGTGGATAATATGTTCGATCTGGGTGAAAGTGAGGATCAGCTTAACTCACGTTCGTATCTCAGCCATATTATACTACATAAACCCAACTTTTTATTTAATTACACCAACATTGGGTATCAGACTTATTTTGTAGATCAAGGCGCCATCGACCTGATGCATAACCTGTTTTTCGATGTTTACCGCCTTGGAGTACTTCACAGTGATATTACGCAGGTGGAGCCGCTGGTGCGGAATGCCGATTTGTTTACGTTCGATATGTCTTCCATCAGGCAGAGTGATGCTCCCGGCAATGCAAACGCTACTCCGAACGGTTTTTATGGCGAGGAGGCTTGTCAGATGGCCCGTTATGCCGGAATGAGCGACAAAATTACTTCAGCCGGATTTTTCGAAATGAACCCCGCACTCGATCGGAACGGGCAAACGGCACATCTGCTGGCACAAATGGTATGGTATTTTATTGATGGATTTTACCACCGTCAGGAAGATCATCCTTCGGCAGGTGCCGAAAATTATATCCGTTATACCGTGCAGGTTACTGATTTCGATGATGGCATAGTTTTTTATAAAAGCAAACCCACCGACCGTTGGTGGATGGAAATAAAATGCTCGGATAATATTCGTGAAAAGTATCGTCGCCACTATATTGTTCCCTGTTCTGCAGCTGATTATCAAACCGCCCTCGCTGATGAGATTCCCGACCGATGGTGGCAGGCATATCAGAAATTGATGTAGAAAGTGAAGAGTGAAAAGAGAATAGTTGGTTGGAATTGTAGTCTATAAATCCGACATCCGAAATCGAACATCCGAAATCTTTTATTTCACCCTTCCCGGATTATTACTAACAAATGCCCCCCAACCGGTATAATTTGTAGCCGGCCCTTCGGCTGTTCGCTGGAAATAATGGCAGCAAGCAACAGCCAAGGCATCTGTAGCATCGAAGTATTTGGGCTGTTCAGTAATAACTACAAGCCGGTTGATCATAGCCGAAACTTGTTCTTTGGATGCATTGCCATGACCGGTTATGGATTGTTTTACCTTACGCGGTGAATATTCGAAAATCGGAATATCCCGGTACAATGCTGCAGCCATTGCCACGCCCTGTGCACGGCCCAGTTTTAACATACTCTGCACGTTTTTACCAAAAAACGGCGCTTCGAGGGCTACCTCATCCGGATGGTAATGATCAATAAGGCCAAGTACCTTCTCAAAAATAGTCTTAAGCTTTAGCGGATGCGTATCAAGGTGGTCAAGTTTAATCACATCGAGTGCAATCAGCTCAATTTTCTTACCTTTATCCACAATTAAACCGAATCCCATAATATTGGTTCCGGGGTCAATGCCTAGTATAACACGTTCGCTTGCCAAAGTATTTATAAGTTATGTTGTATATTTCTGTTATGTTTAGATGTTAAAAAGTTCCTTGTTCCATGTTCCTGGTTCCAGGTGCCGGTATGTGTTTCAAAAAATTATGAAGACTGCCCTTAAGCTTAAATCCTAAAACCCAACCCTAATTAGTGATCCTAACGCCAAAAATACGAAAAACACTGGATATTGCCACAAGGCTTGTTATAGCCACTCTGTCGATTTCGTATATATTTTATCGTATTTATGTTCTGCCATCCGGGCAGGTGAACACGTTTTTTGAATCAGTTTTCAATAGGGCCGATATAGTTTATATCGCTGTTGCAATGTTATTTCTTATGATTGTAAACTGGAGTATTGAATCGGTGAAATGGAAATGGCTCATTAACCAGGCAGAAGAAGTTAGTTTTTTAAAATCGTTTCAGGCAGTATTGGGGGGATTGGCCGTAAGTGTTTTTACTCCCAACAGGGTAGGAGAGTTTATCGGAAGGGTATTTATATTGAAGAAAACTGATCCGATTAAAGCTATATTACTTACAATTATAGGAAGTTTCAGCCAGTTACTGGTTACTGTAGTGCTAGGAACAGCGGCATACCTTGTTTTTGCCCCGCGTTATCTAACTTCAGTTAATGTTCGAAAGCACATGGCTTGTGAATGGATTTTCATTAACACTGGTTATAATTTCGTTGACTGCGATATTTCTCTACTTCAACATTTCAGTATTGCATAGGATTTCTATCCTTATTCCCGAAAAATATTCAGAAAGGATTAAAAGTAGTATTGATGCAATGGCTGATAGCCCACGACAGCTTTTATTTAAAACTTTTTTACTCAGCACAGTTCGTTACATGGTATTTTCAGCACAGTTTTACCTGGCCATTCGATTAATGGGTTTGAATTTTACTGCCTGGCAGTGTATGTTGGTAATACCTGTTATTTACCTGGTGTTGGCTGCAATTCCAACCTTAGCTTTAGCGGAAATTGGGGTACGCGGTTCTGTATCTGTCTTTCTTTTTGGTTTGCTGACTGAATCCGGAATTCTGGATGCGGGAGCAGCTCTGGCGGTGGTTTCAGCATCCACCCTGATCTGGCTTTTAAATATTGCCTTGCCTTCATTGGCAGGTGTGCTGGTTGTTTTCAGGCTAAAATTTTTCAGACGATGATATTTACACTGATATCTGTCATAGTTTTCGTTTGTTATGCATCTCTGATAACAGCTATAACCATAGGCTGGCTGAGGTTAAGAGTCTTTAATAGAATTGGTTCGTTGCCTCAGATAAAAGTCAGTATTATTGTCGCAGCCCGCAACGAAGCCGGAAATATCGAAGTGCTGCTCAAAAGTCTGTCTGCTCAGGATTACCCTTCGCATCTCCTTGAAATAATTATTGTTGACGATCACTCCTCCGATTCGACTTCTCTTTTGGTTGGAGAATTCATGAAAAAGAATAAAAGGACAGAAAGTTTTCGACTATTGGTATTGGGAGAGAAAGACCTTTCCGGCAAAAAAGCTGCAATTGACAAGGGAATCCTGGCAGCAAAAGGAGAACTGATTTTAATTACCGATGCCGACTGTACTGCAGGCAGTTCGTGGGTTTCCACCATTGCTTCATATTACACTGAACACAGGCCGCAAATGATACTTGGCCCGGTTTTAATGACAAATAGAGGAAGTTTATTTGGCAAACTTCAGTCGCTTGAATTTACAAGCCTGATTTCATCTGCTGCCGGTTCATGTAGTGCCGGCTTTCCGATACTTGCCAATGGAGCAAATATGGCTTTCACACGCTCCGCCTACGAAAGCTGTGGAGGTTTTTCGGGCAATATGCAATATCCTTCGGGTGATGATATGTTTTTAATGATGAGTATTAAAAAGAAATTTGGGGCAAAGGCAATACAGTTTTTATTATCGGAAGAAGCAATTGTCAATACACCGGCAACACCTGGATTTAAAGCATTTATTCAACAACGATTGCGTTGGGTTTCAAAAAGTCGTGGTTATACGGATCCTCTTCTTGTTTTATCATCCGTTATGGTTTTTCTTGCGAATGCATGGCTTGTTTTTACTGCTTTTGTGGCAATGCTATCTTCGGAATATCTACAACTCTTTCTAATCTTATTCAGCTTTAAAATTCTTATAGATTTACCTTTGATGTTTGGTTACAACCGCTTTCAACGAAGTACTTCATTGTTATGGTTATTCCCGTTCATGGAAATATTAAATGCTGTTTACACACTTCTGATTGGGATTGCGGGAAATTTTGGAAAGTATGAATGGAAGGGAAGGCGGGTTTTTAGATAAGAGACGGATTGCAGATGACGCGGAAAGATCGAATTGCAACGGATTATGCAGTTTTTTAAACACAAAAGGCACAAAAGAAAAAACACTATTTGATTCTTAGTGTTTCTTAGTGCTCTGAGTGCCTTAGTGGTTATTTTTTTTCACAAAAGATACAAAAGAAAGGTACAGTTAACTCCGTGTTTATATGGCTTCCGTGGTTAAACCTTGTATCAGGACTTCCGCCACAGCAATATCCTGTTTATGTGTGATTTTAATATTTCCCTGCCGGCCCTCAGCTAAATTTACCTGAAATCCTGCCGCTTCCATTACCGAGCCATCATCAGTAAATGTGGATTGATACAGTTGTGTGTAAGCTCGTTTTATTTCGGAAACTTTAAAAACCTGGGGTGTTTGTATGGCACGTAAAAATGTGCGGTCGGCCTGGTGTGAAGTATCACCGTCAACAATCCTGATAGTATCATTTAAAGGAACAGCAGGGATGGCAGACCCGTAAATTGTTGCAGCAGAAAACAGGTTTGCAATAAAACCAGCATCTATTACAGGCCGGGCAGCATCATGAATTGCAACAAGCCCATCTTCATTTATTAGTTTCAATCCATTACGCACCGATTCAAAACGGGATTTTCCGCCTTTTGCAAGTGTGAGTGGTATTGAAATGCTGAATTCATGGCAAAGTTTGTTCCAGTACTCCATATAATCCGGATGTATCACAAGTATCATCTGAATTGAAGGATCATAAGTTATAAATGCTTCGACCGAATGCATTATAACTGGTTTCCCGCCTAAAAGCAAAAACTGTTTTGGGACTTCTCCCTGCATGCGGCTTCCGGAGCCTCCGGCGACAATTATGGCGTACTTTTTCATTGTTAATTTAATGATTTCAAAACCATTTCAACATTTGAAATTTACATCAACAAAGGTCAAAAAAAAATCCCCTCTTCCGAAGGGATTTCAAAATAAATAAAATCAGTGCTATGCAATTCTTTACAATATCAGCATAGCATCTCCATAAGTAAAGAAACGGTATTTCTGTTGTACTGCTTCTTTATATGCTTTCATCAGCAGGTCGTATCCCGCATAAGCTGCAACCATCATCATCATAGGTGATTGTGGCAAATGGAAATTGGTGATCATGCTCGAAGCAATGCTGAAATCGTAAGGAGGGAAAATAAATTTATTGCTCCATCCGCTGTAAGGTTTAACTTGTCCGGAAATAGTTACCGACGATTCAACAGCTTTCATTGTCGTAGTACCAACTACGCATACTTTTCTGCGTGCTTCGATGGATCGGTTTACAATTGATGCCTGGTCTTCTTCAATAATCAGTTCTTCTGAGTCCATCTTGTATTTGGTCAGATCTTCAACATCAATAGCCCGGAAGTTACCTAGACCGGCATGTAGCGTTACTTCTGCAAAATTAACACCCTGAAGTTCAAGGCGTTTCATCAATTCGCGGCTGAAATGCAGCCCGGCTGAAGGTACTGCAACAGCGCCTTCGTTTTTTGCATAAATGGTTTGGTACCGCTCTTTGTCGTCAGGTACAATGTCGCGAAGGCGTTGTAATTCTTCCGGAAGCGGAGTGCGGCCCAGGGATTCGATAGTGCGTTTAAATTCGCTGTATGGACCGTCGAACAAGAAACGTAGAGTGCGCCCACGTGATGTTGTATTGTCAATTACTTCAGCAACCAGGGAGTCGTCATCACCAAAATATAGTTTGTTCCCTATACGGATTTTACGGGCCGGATCAACAAGCACATCCCATAAACGGGCTTCACTGTTGAGTTCGCGGAGGAGGAAAACAGTAATTTTAGCGCCTGTTTTTTCTTTTTCGCCTAATAAAAGTGCAGGAAAAACTTTGGTGTTATTCAGAACAAAAACATCCCCGTCTCCAAAATAATTGAGTATGTCCTTGAAGGTTTTGTGTTCAATGGTTTGCGTTTTACGGTCGAGTACCATCAATCGTGATTCATCACGGTTTTCTACCGGATGAAGTGCTATCAACTCATTTGGCAGATGATACCTGAATTGTGAGAGTTTCATATATTAGGATTTCTAGATTTTTTACGAAAAGTGTGCAAAGGTAATGAATTTAAGGACTGAAATCAAGTGTTTTAACTCCCGTAACCATCGGTTTTAACGCTTTTTGTGAAAATGTTGTTTTATATAATTATTTCTTCCATCAAATTTTGATGACTGAGTTATTGATTGTCAGTAGACCAAAGTAGGAAGTCGGAAGCAGATGGGACTAAAAAAATGGTTAAACCAGGAGTAAATTTCAAGGGAACTTTAAAAATCAATTTATTGTCATTGAGATATTTAGTTTTAAATTGTTTATGACGGCATAGTCCTGACTTAAGGCTTCGGTCTCCTGGCCATTTTTGAAAACCTTATAATTAATACCACAATCCTTCAACACTTCAGTCTTCCAAAAAATTCCTACTTTTGCAGCCTTTATTAAATCAGAGTATTATGCTTCGTACACACACCTGTGGAGAACTGAATATGGCTCATGTGGGCCACAATGTAATATTAACCGGTTGGGTTCAGCGTTCGCGCGACCTGGGCGGAATGACATTTATTGATCTTCGCGATCGTTATGGTCTTACACAGCTGGTTTTTAATATGGAAAGCCACGCTGCTTTATGTGAAAGAGCCCGTAAACTTGGTCGCGAGTTTGTTGTCCTGGTCGAAGGAAAAGTTTCGGAAAGAAGCAACAAGAATGCAAAAATGATTACCGGAGATATTGAAATCACGGTTGAAAAACTGGATATCCTCAACGAATCGAAAACCCCTCCGTTTACTATTGAAGATAATACCGACGGGGGCGATGAACTCCGTATGAGATACCGCTACCTCGACCTCCGCCGTAATGCCGTTAAACGCAATATGGAGCTGCGTCACCGGCTTGCTTTCCAGACACGCAACTATATGGACAGTCTTAACTTTATTGAAGTGGAAACGCCTGTTCTGATAAAAAGCACTCCTGAAGGAGCACGCGATTATGTGGTTCCCTCAAGGGTAAATCCGGGAGAGTTTTATGCTTTGCCACAATCGCCGCAAACTTTTAAGCAATTGCTTATGGTTGCCGGTTTCGACCGTTATTTCCAGATTGTAAAATGTTTTCGCGACGAGGACCTGCGTGCTGACCGTCAGCCTGAATTTACCCAGATCGACTGCGAAATGTCGTTCGTAACACAGGAAGATATCTTTGATACTTTCGAAGGTCTTACCAAACATCTTTTTAAAACGGTTAAAGGGGTTGATGTAGTTAAATTGCCACGAATGACTTGGGCCGATGCCATGAAACAGTATGGCAGCGACAAACCCGATATCCGCTTCGGGATGAAATTCGTTGAACTCAACGAAATTGTGAAAGGCAAGGAGTTTAAGGTTTTCGACGATGCCGAACTGGTTGTTGGTATTAATGCCGAAGGATGTGCCGAATATACCCGCAAGCAACTCGACGAACTCACCGATTTCGTTAAAAAACCTCAGATTGGTGCAGGTGGATTGATTTATTTGCGATATGCTGTTGACGGAACGCTGAAATCTTCAGTCGATAAATTCTACACCCCCGATGAGCTTAAAAAATGGGCTGAAGCATTTGATGCCAAACCTGGCGACCTGATTTTAGTATTGGCAGGTAAAGCTAACAAAACCCGCAAAGCACTGAATGAACTCCGCCTCGAAATGGGCAACCGTCTTGGACTTCGCAATCCCGAAACCTTTGCCCCGCTTTGGGTGTATGATTTTCCATTGCTGGAATGGGACGAAGAAAGCAAGCGTTTTTATGCGATGCACCACCCGTTCACTTCACCTAAACCCGAAGATATTCCGCTGCTTGACACCGACCCGGGAGCTGTGCGTGCCAATGCATACGATATGGTTATCAACGGTGTGGAAGTTGGCGGAGGTTCAATCCGTATCCACGATAAAACCATGCAGCATAAAATGTTACAACTACTTGGTTTCAGCGAGGAAGATGCACAGGCCCAGTTTGGTTTCCTGATGAATGCTTTCGAATTCGGGGCGCCACCCCACGGAGGCATTGCGTTCGGATTCGATCGTCTTTGCTCCTTGTTTGGAGGCAGCGAATCTATACGCGATTATATTGCTTTCCCTAAAAATAACGCCGCCCGCGACGTGATGATCGATTCGCCTTCACGCATTTCGGATGATCAGTTGAAGGAATTGAGCTTGAAGGTTTCGATATAGCTTTATTATTCACAGGGTGACTCCAGTCTCCCTGTGAATATGCAAAATCCGATTTATTCCACCTTCACCCTGATCCCCTCCGAATGAGCCGCAAACTCAGGCGCGTACATGCATTGCACCGAGGTAATTCCATTCGAAAAATCTCCTTTTTGTGTGGCAACCAGTTTGTATTCGAACACATAAGTTCCTTTCGGAAGATAGGAGATAAAGAAGTTGGTCGATGCATCCCGGGTTGATTCGTAATATCCCAGCCCATCCTGAAAATTGTAACCCGAAATCACATTTACAGGTTCGAATGCTGATGCCCTCATGTCTTTCAAATGGATGTATTCCATATCGCGGTCGGAGCGGAGTTCAACACGGACAACAATTTTATCCCCAACTTTAACAGTTGAATTTTCTGTAATTGGCTCTATAACCGGACCAGTTGGCGTATTTACTTCGCGGAAGAGCTTTTTGCTCAGGCTTAAAGGTGTTTTTGCAGGCGTAATTTTATCCAGTTGTTCGAAATACTGCCAGTACAAAGCTCCCCAGGCTACTGTTGGATTCGGGTTGTTAACGGTAACTTTTCCCATCTCCGGTTTAATCGCTGATGCATCCCAGCTGGTTTTAAAATAGCCGGTTCCTGCTTCAGGTTTTGAACCATCTGGTTTATATGGATCAACTTTTTCACTACCAACTGTTATTTCAACCTGCTTATCGGATGCCAGCAGCGATGTGCCTCGTAACAACAAAGCATAGACAGCTTCGGATGTTGCTTTGGTGGTTTTCCAGTCCTGGGTTTGTTTCTGTTTCATCAACCAGATTTTTAATTCCTCCACAGATTTCTGATCGTTACTTACTTCATCGAAAGCCTCAATCAGGAGCGCCTGTGTTTCGACAGGAGCCTGGTACCAGTTCCATCCGCGTTGCTCGTTTCGCCAGTACATTCCCATTTCATCGTTGTGCAAAGCCGTTTCCTTTAATGAACGCATAATTAACGAAGATGTGTTCTCTTCTTCAAACCGGTTCAGGTACAAAGCCATCATCGCTTTCATATAGTTATTCTGTGTTTTCCAGTATTTTAGAGATTGTGATTTGTAGTAGTTTAACATTTCATCATAATCTTTTGTAAGCGGAAAATCAGCCAGGAAATAAGTACGGGCATACAAATACTGGATGTCCTCATAACCGAGGTGGTTGTTTTTGAGATATTCCTTATCATTATTTTTGAGCTTTTCAAAATCTATTAGCACAGTTTTATCAAGGTATTCAACAGCATTTTTTAACATCCCGAATACATCGGTATTTTCAGTAGGATTCAATACTTCAAGGTAATACAAATGCCCTAACCCTGTTACGATATGCTGTGTGATATAACGGCTTTCGGGCATACCCCGGAACCATGGCCATCCTCCGTTTGGATTCTGCATATCATGCAGTTTTTTCATCGCTGAAGATTGCTCCGAAGCCATCCGGTTCAGATCGAAAAGTAAAGCAATACGCTGTTTCCGTTCACTTTCGTTGGTGGCTTCGCGTACCCATGGACTTTCCTGTAACAGCACCGATTTCAGTTCCTCATTTTTTTCGAGGTTCGATTTTAGCGCATCGGGTGTTATGTTTTTCCAACTTTCAAATACCCGTTTTATTTTAGGATCGCTGTTGGCAATATATGTGGCCAGGCTGTTGGCATAATACCGGCTGAAAAGCTGTTCGGCACATTCGTACGGATATTCCATCAGGTATGGCAATGCCTGCACAGCATACCAGGCCGGGTTCGAAGTATATTCGAGAGTAAGCCTGTAATTACGCAGGGTTGAACCGGTTTTTCCGGAATTCACCAGCTTTTCGAAGTTGAACTTCTTCTGTTGCATCCCGTTAACAGGCAAAGGCATGCTTTCCGTAACCATCATCCGGTTGGTGAGGACTGGAATAGCAGCTTCTTCTCCATCGCTGAATGCAGCCGGCTGTAGCTGTTATGCGGTAAATTACAGCTTGTAAACCTTCGGGAATGCTTATCTTCCAATTAACTGATGTACTAATTCCTTTGTTAACTGAAAAAGGAATTGTTGACTCAGTCAATCCCATTCTATCATCAACCGGTTTCATGGTTAATGCATCAAAAAAATGCAGTTCCGCTGTACCCGTCAGGTCGCGGTCGCTGATATTTGAGATTTTAGCAGCAAAATCCATTTTATCCCCTTCACGAAGGAACCGGGGTGGATTAGTGAAAATCATCAGTTCCTTTTGAGTAACCAGCGTTTTTTCTACTTGGCCGTACTTCAAATCTTTAGTATAGGCTAATCCCATCATTTTCCAGCGCGTAAGTGCTTCGGGGGCTTTGAATTTTATAATAATTTCACCATTCTCGTTGGTGGCCAGCTGCGGAAAGAAAAAGGCGGTTTCATTAAAGTCCTTGCGGATTTGGACAACTGGATTTGACACAGTTTGTAAAGGAGAGACCTTATATTCACTCACATCTTTAGTAGTATAACCAATTTCTTTTTTATCCCGGTCAATTCCATTAGCAGTAACTACGACTTCGTCATATGCTACTGAAGGCATTGCCATGGCGTCTTCCTTTAGTGAAGCGCTTTTTATACTACTGGCGCCACGAATCCGGATGCCACTACCGTAATACCCGAAATTGAATCCAAACCAGTTTAGCTGATCGTATTGATGTGATATTGGAAAGTTGGCTGTTTCAGGATAATATAGTTGATCACCTAATTTAGTTCCAAAGCATTGATTGTCGTTCCATGAGCGAATACCATTGTAATAATTGAAAATATTAAAGGCCCAGCTGTGCGGAGCAAATTCATCAAGGGAAGCATCGTACATACCTGCCAGCATTTCGGCCACGACTTTTTCACCTTTGCTGTCGCGTAATTTAATTTGCCATTCTTCTTCCTGCCCGGGTAACAGTTTATTGCGGAATGTAGCAAAGCTGATATCCAGTTTTTTATCCGTGTAGGGAACACTTATCACTTTGCTCAACTGGAATGTCCGGTTGTTTTTTACGAAAGTCAGGTTAATGCCAAAGTTGCCACGGTATTCCTCTTTTACAGGAATGCTGATAAGCTTCTGTTCCTTGTTCAGATTTATAATTTCACGACTTACAATTTGATCTTTGTGAACAATTTCGTAGATAACATATGCTTTTTTAAGCGGAGTTCCGATTAAAAATTTCACATCTTCGCCGGGTTCTGCTACTGGAGTAAGTAAGGTAAAAAATGCAGGCGAAACTGCATCGGATTTGGAAGACTCAGGCTGAAAAGTGTTGAAATATTTTTTATACAAAACATCTTCTCCGAAAGTATCTTTTGTCTTAATTTCAATCACATACGAACCTGCCTGCATCTGGTTACCAGGTGTAAAAGCTGAATCGGACGGAGTGTTGAATTTTGTTGAAAACACTGTTGATTCTATTGGCCAGGTTGTTCTATCATCTTCAGCATTATAAACTTCACCGGGGAAATCTTTTTCAAATTCGTCTTTAGTGATAATAAACGTATCCGGTTTTGCCCACTTGCGTGAAAAAAGAACCTGGTTTGGTTTGCGAAGTTTCGAAATGACGATGGATCCGTAAGCAGCTTCTTTCTCCCCATTCAGATTAGAAGTTATGATTGAAAACTGTATGCCTTTTTCAAGATTTATATCATCTTTCAGATCTGTTTTCACCAGAAGAGCTTTGTAACCAACCGAAATCCCGGTTTCGCTGCTATGACTCTCGCCATTTACATCTGATACATCGGCATAAACGGTGTATGTAAACACAGGATCCGTTTTCCGATCAACAGAAAGATCTGGAATTGCTTTGAAAGTTACTGTAAATGATCCATCGCTGCCCGTAATCGTTTCGCCATTGGTAATTTCCATTTCAGCTGACGTTGGCATTCCGCGCCATCCCCACCAGTAAGGGAAACTGGCGTTACGAACTACCCTGTATTTTACTTTGGCATCCGAAACAGTGCTTCCTGCATAAGCGGTTGCTTTTCCTTTGGCGGTAATGGTTTCACCCAGTTTGTATGAACCTACTACCGGATCAAATATTACT
This sequence comes from uncultured Bacteroidales bacterium, assembly GCA_963802185.1. Taxonomy (GTDB): domain Bacteria; phylum Bacteroidota; class Bacteroidia; order Bacteroidales; family UBA4417; genus UBA4417. The sequence continues at coordinate 124,942 of CAWDHU010000021.1, read as the reverse complement.
TCAAATTTGGGCCTCTTGTATTCTTCAACCAGTACTGAAACCGAACCTGTTTCGCATCGAATATTCATTTGTCCGGTCAGCACGCCAACCGGCGCAATAAAGTTTCCGCTGAATGAACCGAAATCGTTGGTAGTGAGAGTCTGTTTCGAAACAACCTGCCCATTAACATCATATAAAGTAACGTCAGTTTTGAAACGTGTTTTTAGTTGTACATCTTCTCCTTTTCGTTCCAGGACTATTCCTTTAAAATAAACAGTTTGACCTGGTCGGTAGATCGACCTGTCAGTAAAAAACCTGGTTTGAATAACAGTTCTGGGCTCATCATATTTATACGAATAGTTTGTAAAGTAGCTGTCGGTAATCAGCTGATCTTTTTTTGTGGTAAAGACCAGGTAGAATTGATTGCTTCTCTTGGTGGCAAACTTCGATGGAATGTTTACCATTCCTGATTTGTCGGTCACAAAGATATCTCCGGCTTTGCTCTCATACAGGCGGGAATTGGAATTGTATTCACGAAAGAATTCCTGGACCTTAATTCCAGCAAGTGGCTGTCCTGATTCACGCTGTAGTACCCCGATCTCATTATTCCCATTTACATTTCGGCTGAGGTAGCTGATATTGGTTATCCAGAACGTGTTGGCAGAAACAATGGATGATTTAGCCGGGAATGAGGCATCATTGCTTGACAGTAAAATGTAATACCCTGTTTTCAATGCCGGAATCCGTATTTCGGCAGAATGATTCCTGTAATCACCATCATCGGGAAGTGCTTGTTCCCATGATTTTTCGGCTTTAAGGCCAAGGTATTTTTCGAGGCGAACATCCTGTTGTTTTTCCTGAAGATCACGGTCGGTTTCGGGATTTATTTTAATAAGGCGAAAATATACCTTGTTAACATTTTTAAAGCTTACAAGCGCCAGCGAAGGCTTACCGAGAATTGAAGCATAATTAGTTGTAACCGATAGATAGGGTTGTTTGATTTCCTCCATTAAAACCCGACAATTCTTAGCTCCAAAACTTTCAGGGAAACGGTTGATTGCCGCTTCACAGATTCCTAAAGCTTGTTTTTTGTCCCATTTATGGGCTTCAGTTGAGGATTCTGCCTGTTCATTTTTATCTATAAATGGAACGGCCTCTTCAGTGTATCCGTTTAATTGCGTAGCTATTGCAAATGAAACTTCGGTGGACGAAGGGTGATTCTTAACCTGATTCTCCAGGAGATATAATGCCACCAGAAAAAGGCTGTCTTTTTCAGGAAGTACACTTTTATCGTGAACAAACGAAAGTCGTTCGATCTCAGCTTCCACTAAAGCCGATGGATCTTTGTCATCCATATGGAATCCGATTATTTCCCGGTACAGTTTAATAGCCTGGTAATCGAACGAAAGTGAATCGGGCGAAGTAATTTGTAAAGCAACAAAGTCGGCAGCCGGCGCAAAATACTCTTCCTTGTCCATTAAAAAGGTATTTGCCGGTTTGGTTAATCCTGCTTCTGAAGATGAATAAAAATCAATAGCACGGTATACCAGGAAGTCAAATAGAGTAGGTCTGAATTTTTCGGAATCATCCTGTTTAATCAGAATTTCAGAATAAGATGAAACAGGAACACTTTTTAATAAATCTTTGTCAGTGAGCGATAGTGTATACTGATTCATACAGGCAGTTACCAGCCTTTTCAAATCCCAGGTCTTAATGTCATCAGCAATAAAACTGGAAGTTTCACTCCGGTTAAGTATCTGCCAGCGGTGGTTCTGGTAATATCGCCAATACAATTCGGCGAGAATGGAATGAAGGATTTGTTTTGCCGGAGCCTTAGCCGATTGTATTTCCAGTTTTGTTTGTGATATGCTGTTTTCAAAATAATCTTCCTCGAAATCCGATTTCAGTTTCATCCTGTAAAGCCAGGCTTTAATTAACTGGTCGCCCTGGTTGGCTGATCTTGCCTGATCGTAAATAGCGACTACTATGTTGAGTGCCGTCTGCGACTGACCAATCCCGGAAAGTGAGTCAACCTGCTGCCATTCCCATATATATTGGTTTTGAGACATGACAGTAAGGCTGAAAAAAAATATAAGAATGCTGAAAATCGTTTTCATATTGAATGATTTAAGATAAAAGATAAAATTATGCATTTTGCTGTTAGAAAGATGCAATAACACAGGTTTTTCCATAAAGCCGGGAAGTATTCATTACTTGTAGAAGAAATTCAGATCCAATCCGAAATAAACAATTATCATCCTTGGAAGTTGAATGTTCAGAAAAATGCATACTTTTATTCTGAAATAACCCCTCTTATGCGAGTTATCAGCGTTCTGTTCTTGTTATTATGCTCTTTTTTCCTTCAGGCACAAAGCGCTGGTGATGTTTACATTGCCCGATATGACTCATTAGCGATAGAAGTTTTAAATAAGTATGAAATTCCGGCAAGCCTGGTACTTGGTATAGCAATGCATGAAAGCGGTTGCGGCACAAGTAAACTTTGCCTTGTTAATCATAATCATTTTGGTATAAAAGGCCGTGTTAAATCCTCAAAAACAAAATCGGGATATGCATATGCGTATCGTGAATTTGACACGGATGAAGCCGCATACCTTTATTTTGGAGAAATTATTTCTCATAAAAAATATTATTCAAGATTAAAAGGAAACATGGATTATATGAAATGGCTGAAAGCTATGAAAGCCGCCAACTATGCAGCCTCTCCAAAATGGATCAGCCGGGTGGATCACATGATAAAGCACTATGATTTAACTTGTTATGATTCACAGTTTCAGGAAGGGATTGTGGCAGACCCATCAAATACTAGTACTATCCCGGTACCCGCAAAGTGATTTCAGGAAAAAATTAATCAGGCAATTTTGCTGTAACTGGGTTTGCCAAACCTGAATACGATATCAATTCAACCCTTCCACGTCCAACCGATTGCTCTGATTCAATGAGAATCGGCACCCGGTTTGCATCGTCAGTTAACCAGATAGTAATCGGGTAAGGATCGTCGAAAGCATAACCGGTGGCAACCATTGGTCTGAAAGCAATACATCGGAATTTTCCAAGCTTTGTTTCCACGGTTTCGCGGCCTTTAAATATAACTTTTGAATTGTATACCGAATCATCCAGGAAAAACGGAACATGTACAATTGCACCGGGCTCCAGTTTCGAAATATCAAGTGTCCGTGCATAATAAAATGCCGAAATTACATCCTGCATATTGGCCGGTACTTTCACGATTTTTGTAAGGCTGACGGCTAAAAGATCTTCCTGCCGAAAAATAACCAGGTCATCTTTTTTATAGTTGTTCTCGCGTGTACGTCGTATAAACTGCCTCGAAATTAATGCATCCTGATCGAAATAGCTTTCGTACCTGTCGCGAACTTTATAAAATATTTCAATAAAACCGGTGGTCTTGCCTTCGCCTACCACATGGTATGTACTCCTGTTATTTAAAATTTTATTATCATCTTTCACTTCCAATGTTGCTTTTCCGCCTGTAATGCTTCCGGTTAGGGCCGAATTAAAAGCAACCCGGAAAGTCAGTTTCTCGCCACGGACAAATGCTGTATTATTGATTGTCCGGTACGATTGGGTGAAAGCTGGCAGTGAGCTTAACAATATTATTATGAGCAGAAGCCGGGGCATGGGAAAAACTTTTTATTCATTTACAGTCAAAAAACGCTCCAAAGTGTGTTTTAGTGTTCATTTAAAAACCTGGTGGTTCTGAAAGCAGTTTAATATCGATTGGCTATTAACCAAATCATTATAAGATTGCCCCTGGTAGAGCAAATTATTTTTCAGCTTTCAACTTTAATGCTTTTTCCGGACAAAATTTCATTTGCTTCAATATAGCTTCAAACTGCCGATCTGATACTTTTATACTATAAGTGCCAGGTTTTTCGATATTGTTTGGCATGTTTTTAAAACATTTGCCCAAATGTGTGCATGCCTCGATATTCCATTCAATGGTATTCTTTCCATTACTAAAATACCTGATATTCTTCACAATAATTCCGGATAAAATGTAGCAGCACAAAAATACAATTTCAAACTTGTTATCATAAGGTTATTTATTATTTCTGATCTGCAAAACGCCACCAGGCCATGGTCCCCGCCAATCCCAAAACAAAAGTAGTTGTAAGAATAAAATAGCTGATTATATTTAATTGCATTCCATCATCTCCTGATGGCACACTATAGATCCCGGGAATAGCCCATGGGAAATAAGGACCTAATCCTATTAATCCGATAAAATTGGCCATGATCAGGGTAAGAAAAACAAATCCCATAGGGAATAAATATCCCCGGCTATAACTGGCAAAAAATGCTACCGGTGTACAGAGAAGCATGGAGAGGAAGGACGTTATCCAATAAGTTTTTGTGTATTCAACCATTATTTCACCTGCCCAACCTGTAATATTGATCAATCGTCCTAATGCTATTCCAGAAACAAAAAACACCAGAGTCAGCAGAATGCACCATATTACAATAACAATCAATTTTGAAATAACGATGTACGACCTTAAAACTGGCAACGCCAGAATATCTTTAACTGTCCGGTCGGCATATTCGCGCCCGAAAACCCAACTGGTAACAAATCCAAAGCCTACTAAACCAATTCCCGCCATCACTTGTGTCAGAAATCCAAAATAAGTTGGCCAATCCGCTTTCCCAAGTCGCAGCATCGATGCTTTTGTGCCAATGATACCCAGCTTTTCTGATATTTCGGGATGTTTTTGCAGATAGAACATCAGGCACAGCATGCAAGGGATAAATATAAAAAGCACAATTGTTATCCAGAGGATTTTTGATCTTCGGAGTTTGAGAAGTTCAGTTATAAGAGTTGCCTTTAAGCTTTTCATTTTACTCCTCCTTTTTCGCTGATAGTTCTTAAAAAATAGGATTCGAGATTTTCCTCTTCCACATGCAGAAGGGTTGGAGGACAACCTGCATTTACCATAATTGTAGCAATAGCATCCGGTTTTAAAACTGCACTCTCATTCCTGATTTCCAACTTCCCCTGATTTGTTTCCAAAACATTGTATCCATTTTGATTCAGAATTAACTGAGCCGCTTTCAGATCATTGGCATTTATTAAAAGCCTTTTCATGTTAAGTTTTTCCAGTTGACTGGTATCAACTTCCTCAATCAATTTCCCTTCATGAATGATTCCGATACGTGTGGCAAACCTAGATATTTCACCAAGTATATGGCTGGAAATAAAGATGGTAACACCTTGATTTATTGCCATATTACTCAGCATTTCCCTGATTTCATAAATTCCGGCTGGGTCCAGCCCGTTGGTAGGTTCGTCTAAAATAAGTATGTCAGGATTATGGATAAGGGCTTTTGCAAGCCCCAGCCGTTGGGCATTTCCCAGCGAAAGGTTTTTTGCTCTTCGGTTCGCGTAAGCACCCAACTGAAGTTTATCAATCACTTGATCAATAGATTTTTTATCTGCAATGAAACGTAAACGGCGTATTATTTCAAGATTTTCACGGACTGTTAGGTCAGGATATGAATAAGGCATCTCAACCAGGGAACCGATATGTTTCCACAAATCAATGTTGTCAGAAAATACCTTTTTGCCGTTAATATATGCAGTGCCGGTTGTAGGCCGGATCATACCAAGAAGCATACGAATAGTCGTGGTTTTTCCTGCCCCGTTTAGTCCCAGGAAACCATAAATTTCGCCTTTCCTGACATTCAGTGACATATCTGAGACTGCATGTACATCGCCATACAGTTTTGATAAATTTTCAGTTCTGATTACATCATCCATGATGTTTTTGATTTTTGAAAGTGCAATCTTTCACTACTTATTCTCCAAACGGGATAAATTCCAACAATAAATAAGGTCCAATTTCCAAATTTCAAGTTTCAAATTCCAGGAGGAGCTATAAGCCTTGTAACTTAGATTTTGGGATTTTGATTTGGGACTTTCCCCTACCGTTTCTTCCGGAAAAAATCCTTCATCAGTTCACCACATTCTTCGGCAAGCACACCACTCGTAACCTTTGTTCGCGGATGCAGAACAGAAGAGCTAAGTAAAGAGTAACCACGTTTGATATCACTAGCTCCGTAAACTATCCTGCTGATCTGTGTCCAGAACGAAGCCCCGGCACACATCACACAAGGCTCAACGGTTACATACAAGGTGCAGCCTTCCAGGTATTTTCCACCCATAAATCCCGAAGCAGAAGTAAAAGCCTGCATTTCGGCATGAGCGGTTACATCGTTAAGTTGTTCGGTAAGATTATGTGCCCGGGCTATAATGCGGTTCTCACAAACAATTACTGATCCAATGGGAACTTCATCTTTACCAAGTGCTTTGCGGGCCTCTTTCAATGCCTCGCGCATAAATGATTCATCGGAGAAAACGGTAAATTCCATATCATTCTTTTAGTAAAACAAAATTACCTTTTTTCAGCAAACCCGATTAACTAAATTTTTTTTCTCGTTTAGGATGAGCCTGTTATTAGGAAGCTTTTCTGGTTTTATAAATATCTGACTATTTGTACTTAAAATAAAGATGTACAAGTTAGTACACGATCAAATCCAATTTCATAAATCTTGAGTTATTCATACATCGATAATACATTTGATATTTTTACATCTTTATTCATAAAGTGAAAATAATTCGTATTTTTGAAATGAATAGTCGAAATTTTTCGCGAAATAGTAGTAATATTGCACTCCAATCCGAATATATACTAATGATCAGTAAGTTATTACATACAACCAGGTTACAACTCGTTTTAGTTGCCCTGTTTTTTTCCGGGTTTTTATATGGGAATACATCTACTGAAGGCACCGGTGAAAGTAAGCAGGTTTCATCGCACGAACAACCGGAGAAAAAAGCGTTTGATGCCGGCGAGATGATCATCGACCATATCAGCGATGCACACGAATGGCATATTCTTACCTATAACGATTTTCATTTGTCAATTCCATTACCGGTAATTTTACTGGATAACGGCAAGCTTGTTATGTTTAGTTCAGGTCATTTTCATCATGGTACCGAAGCATACAAGGGATATCGCATAATGGAGGAAGGTGAAAATAAAGGTAAAATCGTAAAAGTATCAGAAGATGGCGAAACTATTGATGCAACAGCAAAATTGCCACTTGATTTCTCCATTACAAAGAATGTTTTATCTCTGTTTATCAGCGTATTGTTGTTATGTATTATTTTCATTTCAGTAGCCAACCGCTATAAACAAAACCCTAATACTGCACCCAAAGGACTGCAATCCCTCCTTGAACCATTGATTCTGTTTGTACGCGACGATATAGCCATTCCCGGTTTAGGTAAAAAGAATTATGCCCGTTTCATGCCGTTTCTGCTGACGATATTTTTCTTTATTTTTCTGAATAACTTGCTTGGTCTTATTCCTATATTCCCTGGAGGAGCTAACCTTACCGGTAATATTGCTATTACCCTGGTACTCGCTTTATTCACTTTCGCTATTACAACTTTCAATGGAAATAAAGCCTACTGGACCCATATAATTAACGCTCCGGGTGTGCCTTGGTGGCTTAAATTTCCTATTCCGCTTATGCCTATCGTCGAAATTGTAGGAGTCATTACCAAGCCGTTTGTATTAATGGTCCGTTTGTTTGCCAACATGACTGCCGGCCATATTATCCTTCTCGGGTTTATGAGCCTGATCTTTATTTTCGGCAATATGAACATTGCAATAGGATATGGGGTCTCTGTATTTTCCATAGCTTTTGGAGTATTTATGACCATGCTCGAATTACTGGTAGCATTTATCCAGGCTTATGTATTTGCATTGCTTTCAGCCATTTACTTCGGAATGGCGATGGAAGAGCATCATACAACCGAAGAACATACAACTGAACACTAAATCTTTTATTACTAACCATAATTCAAATCTTATGTCACTTTTAAGCGTTTTATTACAAGCAGCAACAAACTTTGCTCCCATAGCCTATATGGGTGCCGGAATTGGTGCTGGTATTGCAGCTATTGGTGCAGGTATCGGTATTGGTAAAATCGGGGGATCAGCTCTCGAATCCATTGCCCGTCAACCCGAAAGCGTAGGCGATATCCGTTCGAACATGATTGTGGCAGCCGCTCTTATCGAAGGTGTAGCATTCTTCGCTATCGTGGTTTGTCTTCTGATCATTTTCATGAAGTAAAAAAATCAACTGCTGTATCCCTGCACCTGGCAGGGATGCAGTAATTGAATAATTTGACTAAAAAACAAAGAAATTATAAACTATTCATACCCAAAACTATGCAATTAGTAACTCCTGGTATAGGCCTGATGTTCTGGATGATAGTTTCGTTCGGCCTGGTATTGTTCGTCCTTGGCAAATATGCCTGGAAGCCTATCATGAAAGGCATTCATCAAAGGGAAGACACTATCGAAAAGGCATTGGAAGCTGCTAACGATGCGAAAAAAGAAATGCTGCAGTTAAAAGCCGGTAACGAACAACTGCTGCGCGATGCCAAAGATGAACGTGATGCATTGATGCGTGATGCCCGAAAAGTAAAAGAAGCAATTCTGGATGAAGCCCGCGAGAAAGCAAATGAAGAAGCAGCCCGTATTATGGAAAATGCCCGCGAAAACATACAGTTTGAAAAAATGGCTGCCATAAACGAACTTAAAAACCAGATTGCCACCATTTCAATTGAAATCGCTGAAAAAGTGATCGGGAAAGAACTTGAAAACAAAAAAGCACAGCAAGAGCTGACTGCAAAACTTCTCAAAGAAGTGAAAATTAATTAATTATGATAATGTGCTAATGTGATAATTAAGATATCCCGATAATCCATTTATTGAAAAGACTCTTAATCATTAACAAGTTAGCACATTAACACATTAACACATTAACAAAGTGAGTTATACTAAAATAACCATACGTTATGCGGCAGCATTTTTCGACCTTGCTGAGGAACAAGGCATTATCGAAAAAGCAAATGCGGATATGACACTGTTTGGTAATGTTTGCGAGTCGAACCGTGATTTTGTGCTCATGCTTCAAAACCCGGTAATAAATGCCGAGAAAAAGCGGAAAGTGATCACTCATATTTTTGGAACGTCGGTAACACCATTGTCACTCAATTTCATGAGCCTTATGATCCGCAAACGTCGTGAACGCTATCTTCCTTCCATAGCCGAAGCTTTTAATGATCTTTACCAGGCATACAAAGGAATAAAAACTGCATACGTAACAACGGCAGTAGAACTTGGATGCAACTGAAAGAAAGAGCATACTGGAAATACTTCAAAAGATTACAAATAAGAAAATTGACCTGGTTGAAAAAACCAACGAAGCACTGTTAGGCGGTTTTGTTATTAATCTTGATAATTTCCAGCTTGATCAGAGCATAGCAGCAAAAATAAAACAACTGAAAAAGGATTTTGAAAAAAATCTGTTCGTAAAAGGATTTTAAAAAGAGGTTTTAGGTGTTAGGGTTTAGGGTTTAAAGCCAATTATTTGCAATCAACCATTTTCCATTCACCATTAACTATTAACTTATATTACCACTATGGCAGAAATTAAACCCGCAGAAGTAACTGCAATACTGCGGCAGGAATTGGCCGGTTTTTCAACTGAAGCCGAAATTAAGGAAATAGGATCTGTGTTGCAGGTTGGCGACGGCATTGCCCGTGTTTATGGCCTTACCAATGCACAATCGGGCGAACTTGTTGAATTTGTAAAAACCGATACCAAAGGGATAGTACTCAACCTCGAAGAGGATAATGTGGGTGTTGTACTTTTAGGCGAATCCAGAAATATAAAAGAAGGCGACAAAGTTCAGCGCACCAAACGTATTGCAAGCATACGCGTTGGAGCAGGCATGCTTGGTCGTGTTATTAACACACTTGGCGAGCCTATTGACGGTAAAGGTGAACTGAAAGGCGAGCTTTTCGAAATGCCTATTGAGCGTAAAGCTCCCGGGGTTATTTTCAGGCAGCCGGTAACCGAACCGCTACAAACCGGTATCAAAGCTATTGATGCGATGATCCCGATTGGCCGCGGACAACGTGAGCTCATTATCGGCGATCGCCAGACAGGAAAATCAGCAATTGCTATTGATACCATCATTAATCAGAAACAATTCTTCGATAAAGGGGAACCTGTATTTTGTATTTATGTTGCCATCGGACAGAAAGGTTCCACTGTAGCCAATATTGTTAAAATACTGGAAGATCATGGTTCCATGGCCTACACGGTTATCGTAATGGCTACTGCCAGCGATCCGGCTGCTATGCAATTCTATGCTCCGTTTACAGGTGCTGCCATAGGTGAGTTTTTACGTGATACAGGTCGCTCTGCCTTGGTTATCTACGACGACCTTTCGAAACAGGCCGTAGCTTACCGCGAAGTTTCATTGTTGTTGCGTCGCCCACCCGGACGTGAAGCATATCCCGGTGATGTTTTTTACCTTCACTCACGCTTGCTCGAACGGGCTGCAAAAATCATCAAGAGTGATGCAATTGCAAAACAAATGAACGACCTTCCCGAATCCATCAGGGATTTAGTAAAAGGCGGAGGTTCACTTACCGCACTTCCAATTATCGAAACTCAGGCGGGCGACGTTTCAGCCTATATTCCTACCAATGTAATTTCGATTACCGACGGACAGATATTCCTTGAAACAACGCTTTTCAATTCAGGTATCCGCCCTGCTATTAACGTAGGTATTTCGGTATCCCGTGTAGGAGGGAATGCCCAAATTAAGGCAATGAAAAAAGTAGCCGGAACTCTTAAGCTGGCCCAGGCTGAATACCGCGAACTGGAAGCATTTTCAAAATTCGGTTCCGACCTTGATGCAGCCACTAAAAACATTCTCGACAGGGGAGCCCGAAACGTTGAAATTCTGAAACAACCACAGTATTCACCGGTAGCGGTTGAAAAACAGATTGCCATTATTGCCTGTGGAACCCGTGGATTGCTTCAAAAAGTGCCTATTAGTTCGATACGTGATTTTGAAACTGAATTTCTCCATCATCTCGAAACCAGCCACAAAGAACTGCTGGCTGACCTGAAGCAGGGTAAACTTGATGATCAGATTCTCAGTACCATTGATAAAGTTGCTAAAGAAGTTTCAGCAAAATATATTAAATAAAGTTCCTGTTCTTTCAGATAAGTTTTTAAGAACGGGCGTTACAATTGTTTAAAATAATTCCATGCCGAATTTAAAGGAAGTAAGAATAAGGATCGCTTCGGTAAAATCGACACAGCAGATCACCAGCGCCATGAAAATGGTGGCAGCTTCAAAGTTGCGCAGGGCCCAGAATGCTATTCTGAAAATGAGACCTTACGCAGCAAAGCTGAAGGATATTCTGCAAAACCTGAGTGCCAGCCTCGATTCGGGTGACGATAATATATATTCCCAGCAACGTAGTCCCGAAAAAGTACTACTGGTTGTTGTAACGTCTAACCGCGGACTATGCGGAGCATTCAATACAAACATTCTGCGTACTGCAGTCCAACGGATTCAGAATGACTACAATTCACAAATAAAATCAGGGAATGTCAGTATTCTTACAATTGGACGTAAAGGCAGCGAGTTCTTCTCAAAACGTGGTTATAAGGTAATATCCTCGCACGATTCAGTATTTGATAGCCTTACGTACGAGAACGTATCAGAAATTGCATCATCGGTTATGAAAGCATTTGCCAATAAGGAATTTGATAGGGTAGAAATTGTTTATAACCAATTCAAAAATGCAGTTGTACAGCGTGTAACCGTTGAACAGTTCCTGCCTGTTGAAGCTCCGGCTGCAAGCGCCGATGTGTCGAAAACTAATATTGATTTTATATTTTTACCATCAAAAGAGGAGATTGTTACAGAACTTATTCCTAAGTCGCTTAAAATTCAGTTTTACAAATCAGTGCTAGATTCATACGCTTCCGAACACGGTGCACGAATGACGGCTATGCACCAGGCTACCGACAATGCTGGCGATCTTATCAAGGAACTTAACCTGGCCTATAATAAAGCACGCCAGGCTGCCATTACCAAGGAGATTCTCGAAATTGTCAGCGGGGCAGAAGCGTTAAAGAACGCTTAAGCATGAACCTAGTTGAGGTGAAATAAACAACATTTGCCTTTTTCACTTGTTTCACTAATTAATAAAAACCTGTAATTTAAAATTTGAATATCATGATAAAAGAAGCGGTAGAAAAAGCAATCATTAACCAGATAAAGAACGAAGAGCATTCTTCAAGGTTATACCTATCCATGGCCTCGTGGTGCCAGGTGAACGGATATCCGGGCGCTGCAGCATTTCTTTTTAAGCAAACGGATGAAGAGCGTATGCATCAGCTCAAGTTTGTACATTATCTTAACGACAGAAACGGGTACAGCAAATTGCTTGCTCTCGATAATCCTACTGCCGAATATAAATCCTTGCTCGATGTATTCGAAAAAGTAATGACTCACGAAGAGTTTATTACTGCATCGATTAATGATTTGTACGAAATAGCAGTAAATAACAAAGATTATACTACCGGAAACTTCCTGCAATGGTATATCAATGAGCAGATAGAAGAAGAACGGACTATGCACGGAATTCTTGATAAAATGAAACTGGCCGGAAACGAAGCCGGCGGGTTATTTCATATTGATAAGGAGCTTTCAGCCCTGGCGGCCGCAAAAGTGGTTGCCCCGCTGCCTGTCGAATAATTTCTAAAATCAAATATTTAAGCTGCTTATATTTAAGCAGCTTTTTTTTGTAGATTTGGATAACTATTCCCTGATTATTGAAACACTTTCATTGTTGATAGAAATCAAACCATAACCATATTTTTTAACTAAAACACCATGTTGAATATAGCGTTATTTGGCCCTCCGGGCGCAGGAAAAGGTACACAGTCGGAATTTCTTATCAGTAGTAAGTAGAATCTCTTATACATTTCAACAGGTCTTCTGTTAAACCTGCACTACGGCCAGAAATTCAATTTGCGAATTCGGTATTTAGTTGCCAATCATTTAAAATCAATACATCAACCTGCTTAACGGAATACCCAATGACAATCCTGCCATTGCTTTAGTAACAAGTTCTTTTGTTGGATCTGCTTTATTCGTTAAATCGGTTAATGAGACATAAAACTCAAAAGTAACTGCTGGAGTCTTTTTGCTGTTAATCAAAACGACAGGTATTCCAATCCGTGTATTTAAAAAATTATAACTGCCAAAATTCTGCTGAACCAAAATGCTGATACCTAGGTGATATTCAACGGGGAAATAAACTAACCGGCATTGTAAAGAGGGAGTAATGAAATTATCATAATCTCCAAGATATGCTTTATCATTTTTTAGTTCCTCATCATGTTGGGTATCGGTACCACCCATGATTTTATAATCGGCATAATTAATTTTGTCAAGACCGTAACTGAATTTCGAATTATTAAGCTGTATTCCACCACCAAATGTTGCAAAAAACCTGCCTTTCGTGCTGCTTTCCCACAATCTTGTTTGGTTTAACGTTAATTCAAGAGGATATGATTTTTCGTGTTGAAAATCTTCGGTTAGTGAGGGTGCAACAGTATACGTTGAGAACACTACCGGAATATAACATTGAATTGCTGTCCAATGTGTTGTGATCAATTTAAAATTCATCGTTTTGGTAAGTGTTCCGGCCTGAAGAGTTGCAAATTTTTCCTCACCGCTTTCATTCAGTTCTTCGTAAAAGTTACGTTGTATTATCGCTTTAACTGTATCTGAACTTAAATCCTGCGCTGTTTTTTCAGGAATTTCATTCAGCGAAGTTTTAAATTCAGTTTCCTTATCGTTTATCTCTGCTGCAACAGCTTTTACAATTCCGGTTCGCAAAGCATCCATTTTATCTTTTTGACTGGCTTTGTTTTGATTAACATTACAATCGGAAAAACGGGTTTTTACTTTGCCAAGCCATTTGTATCCGGCTATTAATCCAAGACCGGTTTCATGCCTGTAATCGAAAAAGGCCGATGCGTATTTATTGGGAATATTTATACTTAAGCCAATACTGAATAACTTCTTTATTGGATCATCGGCTCCTGTTGCTTTTTGAAAATTGTGGTTAACAGTCAACCTTGATTCTGATGTATTAAAAGTTACATAATTGGTGAAAAGCGAAAGATCGGATTTTGCATTTACATACCCGGTTTTATCTGACAAAAAGATATTCATGGCACGGTTTGATATGACTGCCGCATCATCAGAGTTGCATGATTTATAAGTAATTGCTTGGTTTATCGATTTCAACCGTGAAATAATACTGTCACAATTTTGAGCCTTTATCAATGACGGAGAAAAAAGAAAAAACAGTATTGAAAACAGGTAGCGCATTTCGATGTGGATGTTTACTGACTAAAAATTATTTCAAATTCAAACTGTTTTATCCAATCCCCATTGCTGTAAAAGCTGATTGGAAAACACCTTTCGTCCATCGCTGTCAAGCAGCTTATTTCGGGCAGCAATCCATGTGATTGCATCCTCGCCATACATCCTCGAAATCCTGACAGGGTCTAATTCATTTATTTTTCCCCAGTGAAATGTGTAAGGTATATTTTCATCATCAAGCCTTTTCCAAACAGAGGTGTAAAAATTTTTGGGTGGCGTCGGAAAAAGCGCCATCAAGTTCAAGGATGCAGGTATATTCAAACTTTGTAAAAGCCAGTTTGGCATCCGATTTTTTAACAAACCTGTAAGCAAACAAACCGGGGAAAGGGCCTTCTGTTTTGTTCATCTCCAAAAGTATTTCAGTAACCCTGTTTACCATGTTAAGAGGCAAGCCCATGGCTGAACTTAACAGTTTTCCATGGAGGGTGGTATTGTTGAATATTTCGCCTAATGTGCCAAATTGTTTTTCGAAGGGCACAAATACACTCGCCAGTAATTTATTGACAAGGGTTGGAACCAACACAGGAATTGCATCAGTAAGCCGGCCAATAAAACAGGGGGCATCATCTCCAGGGCCTATTCCTTGAGCATTAACCACAGGTCGCACATAATCATCGCGGTAAGGCCTCTTATAAAAAGCAGAAACATAGGCTTTATTTTCTTTGTCATAAGGATTTAGTGACACTGCAAAATGAAATGGCCTTTCGTCCCCGTAAGGTAAATCAAGTCCAGTGAAATTCAGCGAGCCCATAACCTCTTTTAATTTGTTATCATAAGGCATTTTTCGCATATATGTTTCCAGTAAAAACAGATCTTCAGCCTCCACCAAAACACCATGAATAATTCCAAAACTCCCAAAACTTACCAGCGCAGAATTAAACAAATCATCATCCTGCACAAGTTCAGTCTGTAACTTTTGAATAAATGAATCAGTTACAACAGGCATCGACTCTCTTTCGAGCCAAATATGACGTGTTGGGCTTACAATGAGATGCATACCAACCACAAAATCCTGAACAGCACCCACATCAACTGAAGAACCATGTGCGCCTGTTGAAATAACGCCTGCAATCGTTTGACCGTTACTGGCTCCTGAGGTTTTAAGAGAAAGTTTTTTTGAACGAAGCTCTTTGCTAAGTTCCCAAACAGCGCATCCACACTGGGCAAAAAGCAACTTTTTTGGATCTCCTTTATATTCTGTAGATACACTTTGCACCGAAAGGCTCATGGTCGTATTAAGCTGTTTTGTATCAAGCATATAACCATTGGTGGCCGTGGCAACTTTGCTGAAAGACCATGCGGCACCCAACGACCGGAATGGGGTATCTGTTTTTATCTGATCGCTGATTAATTGCTGAAGAGTTTTGGTAGCATCGTTGTAACTTTCAAGTGCATCCAAATCGGGTTCGTTTCCGGCAACGTAAAGTGCCTTAATTTTCTCGGTAAAATTTTCGTGGCGGTTTACCCATTCAGTTTGATTTGTATTAATCAGTTTCATGGTTTTTTATATTTTTCCGGTTTTTTTACAAGGTTTACTGCACTTCCATTGTATTTTCACAGGGCTCCATATTCCCAGTGTAGCCACAGTAATCAGTGAATATCCAAAATTGCTTTTAACAGTAACTTCCGTCATTCCGTTTACACCTAACGAATCGCAGACAGGAGTGTGTATTTCTGAAGGTTTTTGTACCAGTCCCCAAAAAAATGCGTGAGCCGTTACCGGTTTTGAAGCCTCAGTTCCCGGTCCGGCTTCCGTTGTAACCCTGTAAGTGTAACAGCTACTTAAACTTAACGTGGCTGCTATAAACCAAATACCAGCCATCATTTTAAATCGAATTAATTGTGTTTTCATATCATAATAATTTATTGTTTTTAACGGTATTCGATGGAACTCGCAACATAAAGATTCTCCTTTGTGAGGAGTTATTCTCATGCTCTTTTCAGAATTGAATTAAGTTTTAACCGGCATAAAAAATATCAAGTTTTATATGATTTCTATAACACAAATGCGAACCCGATTGTTCAAATTCATTCATTGGATTGTTAGTCAACTATTTAAACAGGGTTCTTCCCTTCTATTTTAAAATTGATTATGTGTTTTTCTATCGTGTTAATTTATAAATTTGAAGTATTAATTAATCGGCCATGTTGAATATAGCGTTATTTGGCCCTCCGGGCGCAGGAAAAGGAACACAATCGGAATTCCTTATCAGTAAGTACAACTTGTTTTATATTTCGACCGGCGATCTTGTTACGCAAAGAAATTGCGGAAAAATCACGGCTGGGATTGGAAGCGCAAAGCAGTATTGCCTCGGGTGGTTTGGTTAGCGATGAAATCATAGTTCAGATCATCGAAAAAACAATAACCGATAATCCGGATTCCAATGGATTTTTATTCGATGGATTTCCGCGTACTTATATCCAGGCATACATCCTCGAGGGTTTGATGTTAAAGTTAAATACTTCATTAAATTGCCTGATAAGCCTTACTGTACCCGAAGAAGAATCTGTTGCGAGGCTTTTAAATCGGGGTAAAACTTCGGGCCGGAGTGATGACAACGAGAAGGTTATCCGCAACCGGCTGAAGGAATACAATGAGAAAACGTTACCCGTGCTTCAGTTTTACAGGGATAAAGGCATTTATATTGAAGTAAACGGAATTGACACTATCGAAAATGTGAACCTTGCCATCACAAAGATTATCAACCACGAGTTAAGTAAAAGCCTCTTTAATATTGTACTCTTCGGTTATCCTGGATCGGGACGTGGTTCGCAGGGCAAGGCTCTTGCCAGGGAATTCGGACTTGAGTATGTAGCCACCGGAGCGATGCTTGAACAGGAAATAGCCTCCAATTCGGAAACAGGCCGGAAAATAACTGATCTTTACGAAAATGGACAGCTGGTACCTGATGAGATTGTGGTTCAACTAATTGAGAAAAAACTGGCAAACTCCAAAGGCGTTAAAGGTTTTATCTTTAAAGGATTTCCCCGAACATTGGTGCAATCATATATCCTGGATGGTTTACTTAAAAAATACGGGTCTGCCATCTCAAAAATTATTGAGATTGAAGTACCAACTCTGGAACTGATCAGCCGGCTCGACGAAAGGAGCAAAACGGCTAACTGTATGCCGTATGACAACAGCACGGCAAAAATTGTTAAAAGGCTACAGGAGCATGAAAACAAGACAGTTCCGGTAATTGAAAAATACAACCAGCTGCATGGAGTTATTAAAATAGATGGTCTGGGGACCTTTGAGGAAGTTTTTATGCGCATATCTGCCGCTATGGAGAACGGGTTTAAAAATTTACGATAGTTATTGAAAAGCTGATCCCGAAGGCATAACTCCTATTTGAAAAGCATTGGGAACAAAGAAGCCTGATTAAAGCAACAAGTTTTTTAAACCAATATTGTTTGGTGATAAACTCGGTTCTATAAAGATAAATATAAGTATCCCTGAATTCTGCCTGTTTTTAAAAGAACAATTTCCGACACAAAAAAACCGCCCTTTATCTGGGCGGCTTAGGTATGGAAGCTAGTAATATTGCTACTTAGATGGAAGTAAAAGTAGATTCAAAATAGCATATTAAAACAAAATTGTATTAGTTGTTTGTTTTATTGATTATCTGAATATAATCAACAGTGCAATAATAAAATCATTCCGCCACATACACATTGTCAATGAGTGAACGGTATGAATAATTGAGTGAAACGGCCTTTAGGAGAAGGATCGGCAAATCAGATGAGAAGCCTTGAAATAATCTGGAATTATAAAGGATATTTTCGGATGAGAGATTTATTTTAAAAATCATTAATGGTATTAACAAAAGGCAATATAAGTTCAACTACAGTTCCGGGGTTGTGATCCCCAGGAGTGCCTTCGGAATAAGTAATACCTGTTTCCGTATTGTATTTCTTGCTTAGAAGATTTAAGCGTTTTTCAATTATTTGCATTCCAAGATGCTTGTGATGTGAACTTTTTGCAGAGTATTCATTTGATTTTTTCACACCTATACCATTATCCTCTATCATAATTTTCAATGATTTTGGCTTGTAGGTCTGAATTCTGATTTTAATAAAACCATTCTTTTCCAGCGTTGCTAATCCATGCCAGATGGAATTTTCGGCAATTGGCTGAATAATCATACTTGGTATGTATACTTGATCTTCTTCAAATCTTTTATCAATTTCAATGCTGTAGTTAAACTTGTAATCAAGTCGTTTTTTTTCGAGGTCCAGATAGTTTCTGAGCCGGTCCACTTCTTCTTCCAGAATAATCATGGGCATATTAATGGCATTCAGGTTTTGACGAATGAGTTGTGCAAATTGCGACAGGTATATTACAGCTTCGGGCCCTTTATTTTTAAGCAGAAAATTTTGAATAGATCCCAGTGAATTAAATATAAAATGTGGATTCATCATCGACTGCAAAGCCTTTTGCTCCATGACTATCAACTGATGATTTACCTCCATTCGCTTCATTTTTTGAATTCTGATCCTGAAAATGATCAGGAAGATCAAACCTGATGCAATTAGCACGACAACGGCCCAGAATGCGGGATATTCAACCAAAGTTGGTTTAATGGTAATTTTTAATTCAAGAGGCTTACTCCAACCTGAATTGGATTTTCTGACTCGCAGTTTAAAAATATAATGTCCCTTGGGCAGGTTTTGATAAACCAGGTTAATGCTGCTTCCGGATCCGACTGTCCATTTATTTTCCGAACCTTCTAGCATGTATGAATAAATTACAGGACTGGAGGAGTAGCTGATACAACCAAAAGACAGTTGTATTTTGTTCTTTCCGGTTAGTTTAAGCTCCTTATCAGGCAAAGAAAAGATTTTATCGTTTATAGTGATTGATCGGAGATATGGAATTGGAGGAAGCGAATTACTTTTGGCGACGGAAGATTCGGCGATAATAGTCAGACCTTCGTCACTTGCAATATAAAGTGTATCTTGACGGATAAGTATATCATTAATATTATTGAAACTGAATATTTAGAGATTCGAGGTGGACTGGGGTTCCTGATATGATCTTCGTTGGGCTTGTGACACACAAATATGTCTTTGAGGGTGGCAAGGTATAAGGTGGAATCTCGAATATAATATTTTATTGATCTGTAATATCAACCGGAGTATTGAAAGCGTGCAGTTAAATTATAGAACTTGTGATTATTCATAAATATAAAGGCTATCTCCTTCAATATTAAACAACTCAGTTGAATCATCCAGAACCAGGTGATCCGAAATAATGGTTCCATCAAACCGGGATAATTCAGGATACGGTTCCAGCTTGTTATTAATGTATAGATAGTTTCTTTTTGCATTGATAACAAGTTCGTTATCAGCATTGTAGTAAGCATTATTGATTCGTTCACTGATTTTCTGTAAAACCAGAGTTCAATGACAGGATTAATTGAACTGGTAAACAGTATATTGTTTTGATCAAACATGGCGGTAACATATCCCGAACGGTCATCAATAATTTTTTTTACAAAAACGTTATAATTCATCCGCTTTCTGATAACCAATTTCTTTGGAAGTAGTATTAAGTGTTAAATCCTCAAAGGTGTAAATCCTGGAGCTAATTGTGCCCAACATTAAAGTATGATCTTTAAACAAATGTATAAGATTAACTGGCTGTATAGCTTTCGGTACCAATAAGTTATAAAAAACAGCATTTTTCAATAAAACAGCTGCTTTTGAATTGGCGCACCAGATACCCGTTCCCTGGAAAATCGCAAAGCAGTTCACTCCATGATCATTAAAATTTGTAGGACCATAATGATTCTGCTCTAACAAATCATGATTGATCACATAAACACCATCAGATTGTGTACTTACCCATATATTTTGTTCATGATCCTGTAAAAGTCCCAGGGCTTCTTTAATATCAAAATGCCTGATAACTTTATTGTCTTTTAAGCAATACACACCTTCATCATATGCAGCTATCCACAAGTATAACCTTCAGAATCTTCAAGAACAGTCTTAATTTTAAGAGCATCAAATGGTAATTCAATTTTCTCTTTTTGAAAATTGCCCGTAACTTTCAGTAATTCATATGAATCCGCTTGCATTCATGATTAGAATACTTTTTTACATAAAAAGTATTATTTCGGGCAGGAAAAACAGCAGTACAACGCAAACTGGTATCGAAAACCGTAATTTCCCCTTGCGAAGCTGTTTCTTTATATATACCCCTATACTGACCAAATAGTCCATTCATCCGATAGACTTCTACTCACATACGATACCTTTATTCTATCATAATTGTGTGCCCGACTAAAGGCAACTTATAATTTAGATTTTTGAAAATAGCAGCTGCTTAGTACTTTGTTATTTGTATCTAACGAAAAAATCTCCCTGCCAGTTGTAGAATTGAATGGTCTGATCGGAGTCAGTAAAAAAATCTAAAATAAAGCCTTTCCCCCTTAAGTGAATTAAGGAAAGGCGCATTTTTACCATTGTAGATTTTATTGTTGTAATAGATAATTGACAGACGCATTGTAGTTAAAAAACCATATTCTTCCTTTTGTATCTTCCTTAATACGAACCACATCATTACTGCTTAAGCCATCCTTCTTCCTGTAGTTGTAAAGTTGGAGCCATCAAACTTTACCACTCCTGCATCAGAAGTAAACCAGATAAATTTATGGCTATCCTGGTAAATCTGGTAGATAGTATTTGATGGCAGCCCATCAAGAGTTGTATAATGGCGCATATAAGGATTTTGAGCAAAAATATTGGCACAAAATCCCAGGATAAAAGCAATAAAGAAAAAAGATACTTTTTTCAAACTAGTCTATTGAAATTGAATAATGTTTCACTCTCTCACGAAATTCCGGTAGCTTTCGCCGCGAGATATCCAGGCGGGAACCGTCTTTTAGCTCAGCAAAGTTTCCCTGGAAACTGGAATAGCCTACCAGGAAATTCAGATTAATGATTGTTGATTTATGAATCCTATAGAATTCCGGATTTTCCAGTATCTTTTCAAACTCGCCCAAAGTCCGCGTAGCCAGAATTTTCCGATCCCCTGTCAGGTAAAGCAGGGTATAATTGTCATCAGCCTGCAAATGCATTAACTCGGCAACATTTACCAATCGAAACCCAGTTTTGTCGGGAATAGTGAGTTTTGATATATGTCCGTTTTTCGATAGCAGATGATCATGCAGATTATTCAGCGACTGAGAATAAACGTCCTGGATTTCTGAATGGCTACGGCGAAGTTCATGATAGTATATTGCTTTATGGACCGCTTCCTGAAGTTCGAAAGGATTAACAGGCTTCATGAGATAATCAACAGCATTTGCTTTCAGTGCACGTAATGCATGCTCCTGGAAAGCTGTGGCAAATATCACTCCATATTTATTGCCTGGAATAGAACGGAGAAATGCAAAACCATCTTCTTTGGGCATCGATATATCCAGGAAAATAAAATCCACCAGGTTGTTTTCAAGAAGACTCCTTCCTTCACTGGCAGATCCGGCAAGACCACATATATGAATTTCAGGACAGTATTGGCTTAATAATATCGACAATGCTTCACGTATATTTTTCTCATCATCAATGATAATGGCTCTATATTCTTTCATGTGATAAAGATATTCTTTCTGACAGTATATTTTTCAAATACTTTTTTTTAAACTTTGGACAGGTGCTAGTCCCGGGCAAAATCAGGGTTAAAAATAGTAAAATTCCTCTCGTGATTACAACCATTTATAGATGGTCATCTCAATAGTAAAAGTGCAATATATTTTTCTTACAGGTTTTATGAAGATATTCAGGTAATATGGTTGTGATTTTAAGTCGTGAATCCACGATATAGCTTTTCCATCTGCCTTATTTTTTGTTTGATCATTGGAGCTCTGACGGGTGTGTAGCCCAGAATCAATCCTTGTATTGGGTTTTCATCTACAAAACATTTACTATAGGCATGAGTTATTATATTATTTTTTGCTAAATGTGCTACCAAATCGTTGTCCTTTATGCCTTTTTCCAATAATGTCATAGTATGGAGACTTCGTGTCTGGCTATTTATAAGAGATAGCGACCCCCCAAAGGACTCTTCGAAAGTATTAAAAAACAGCGTTTTTCTTTCTTCTGCCATTTCTATTACTTTTTTTACATGGTTATACAGGTAGTTTTTTTCAATAAACTGACTCAGAACCACTTGAATCGATGAAGGTACAAACCGGTGTGAATGTTTGAGCAATGCCTCTACAGCATCAAGCAAATAATAGGGTACAACCATATATCCAACGCGGATAGAAGGATGAAGCAACCGGTTAAAAGTGCCTAAGAATATGGTTCTCTGTTCTTTATCCAGACTAAACAATGACGGCACAAAGTCTTTATAATTATTCACCTCATGCTCATAATCATTTTCTATGATTAATGTTTTATGTTTATTTGCCCATTCCAGCAATTCTAACCGTCGGTTAAGGCTCATCCTTACACCAGTCGGATAATGACTGGATGGAGCAGTGTGTAACAATTTGGAATGTATGTGGCCGAATTCTGTCATTTCACTGACTTTAATTCCATCCGCATCGATGCCAATAGGTTGAATATTTGCTCGCAGACCTTTGAAAATGGAATGCACATTAGGAAAAGTTGGGTTTTCCATACTCATATAATCACCTGGATTTAATACAACGTTTCCAATCAGAAATAACGATTGTAATGAGCCCGCAACAACAATAATCTGCCTGGAATCACACTTAATATTTCTACTGAAATTCAAATAATTAGCCAGAGTTTTTTTTAATTGCTCTGTTCCCGAAGAAGCTGAATACGTTAAAGCAGACGCCTTTATATTGCGCCAATAAAGATTGCTCAGGTTTTTCCATTGGTTTACCGGAAAAATATCAAGTGGAGGTAAACCGGGCCTGAATGCAATACCAACATCATCAGTGGTATTTATGAGAGATACATTTTTCTGGAAAGATTTCCCTGTATCTGATAAGTCGGGATAAGCAAATTTATTATGACTTTCAGGGCTGGACAGAACCTTATCTGCAACTATTCCGGTAACTGTGTGACCTGAACCAACAACCGCTTTTACATACCCCTCCAGAGCAAGAAATTCATAAGCCCTGATAATGGTACTACGCGAAACCTTTAATTCATTTGCCATAATTCGTGTCGATGGTAAGATGCTGCCTTCCGGAATGTCATTATTCAAAATGGCATTCTTAATTAGATTAAATATTCTTTGATAAAGCCCCTGGGAATATTTTGGAGACTTTTGCTGCAAATTCTTTTCTTCAAATGACCGGGATATTCTGCTCAGTATGGTTTCCATATTGGTATGAATAAATAAATATAATTGGTATGGCAAATATGGTGAGAAAGCAGGTTACTTTGACATAATCAAAATTAGGCATATGATTTTAATTGTGCTGAGCTAGATTTTATGAGTTTAACCGGAACCATTATCAGCGTACTCTTTATTGCTTTGGTGGCGTATTTATTCTATAATAAGTACAATCCTCAGGCTGTATTGCTTTTTAGCGGGTTGATAATGATGGGTTTTGCAGAACTGATTGGCTTTGGATTACCTGGATTGAAAGAACCAACCGGGTTAAAGTTTTTCGATGTTTTTGAGACCATTAAGGAGGCACTCAGCAATAAAGGTGCTGATGTTGGACTTATGATCATGACTATTGGTGGTTATGTGGCCTACATGAAAAAAATCGGGGCAAGCGAAACTTTGGTTTATCTTTCGATGAAGCCACTCTCAGCTTTCAGAAAACATCCGTATCTTCTAGCATCTCTAGTTATTCCAGTTGGTCAGCTTTTGTTTATAACCACTCCATCAGCTACCGGATTAGGACTACTGCTGATTGCTTCTATCTTTCCTGTTCTGGTAAGCCTGGGAGTAAGTAAAACGTCGGCAGTTTCAGTAATTACTGCTTGTACCGTATTTGATATGGGTCCGTCGTCCGCTAATACAGCTCGTGCATCTGAATTAATCGGGAAATCAAATATTTTGTATTTTATCGAAAATCAGCTTCCGCTGGCAATACCATTAACAATTTTAATGGCCACAGTTTATTTTTTCGTTAACAGGCACTACGACAAAAAAGAAGGTCATGTGCCCGAAGAAGTTGACATGGCCATTCTAAAGCAAAAAGCGCCAATTATTTACGGAATTCTTCCAATACTTCCGTTGATATTATTAATCGTTTTTTCGAAGTTTTTTACATTTTTTAACCCACCCATAGATCTGAGCACAACAACGGCCATGATTTTTTCATTGTTCGTTGCTTTGATATTTGAAATGATCCGCAAAAAAAATATAAAAGAAGTTTTTGCTTCTCTTAAAGTTTTCTGGGAGGCTATGGGGAAAGTTTTTGCTTCGGTTATCACACTTATTATTTCAGCCGAAGTTTTTTCATATGGCCTTATCAGCCTTGGGTTTATTAACAGTCTTGTAGCTATTTCCATGGATTTTGGCTTTGGAGCAATCGGAATTGGAATTGTAATGACTTTGATGATTTTCGGCGCATCCATGCTAATGGGAAGCGGTAATGCATCATTTTTTTCATTCGGGCCGCTGGTACCAGGTATTGCTTTGAAAATGGGTGTTGATAGCGCAGGCATCATCCTGCCTATGCAATTGGCATCAAGCCTGGGCCGTGCCACATCGCCTATTGCAGGCGTAGTAATAGCTACAGCTGAAATTGCCGGAATTACTCCCTACCAGGTAGCAAAGCGGAATCTGATTCCTTTAACTACCGTTTTGATTGCCATGCTATTTTATCACTTTATATTTTAATATCACTCAATATGGTGAAAATAATTAAAAATGCTGAAGTCTATTCTCCTGAATATTTAGGAAGAAAGGACATACTTATTGGAGGAGAAAAAATTCTTGCCATTGAAGACAATATTGAAATAAATCTAGAATCTGCCAATCAGATCGATGCACAAGGGAAGATAGTAACTTCGGGACTTATTGATCAACATATTCATTTAACCGGTGCCGGTGGCAAGCATGCTTTTTCGTCGATGACACCGGAAATAAGCATATGTGAACTCATACAATGTGGAACCACTACGGTGATGGGGATGCTTGGAACCGATGGAGTTACCCGATCGCTCCAGGGATTATATGCCAAGGTGAAGGGGCTGGAACAGGAAGGGATCAGTGCCTATATGCTCACAGGATATTTTGGTGTTCCCACAACCACCATGTTAAACAGTGTTCTTGAAGATATAATTTTTATCGACAAGGTAATTGGATGCAAAACAGCCATAAGTGATGCCCGCGCTTCGTTTCCTACCGAAAACGAGCTTCTGAAAGTATTGCGCGAAGTTCATGTAGGAGGATTAACATCAGGCAAAGGCGGTATTTTGCATGTACACCTGGGAGCGCTCGAAAGCAGGATGGATATATTGCTTGATCTGGTAAAAAAACATCATTTCCCGATTCGGCATATTTCGCCAACGCATGTCGGGCGTACAAAGCCACTCTTTGAACAAGCTATCGAATTTGCAAAACTAGGTGGAATGATTGATATCTCGACCGGTGGAACAAAATATGACTTACCCTACAAGCAAGTATTGTACGCACTCGAAAAAGGTGTATCAATAAATAATATCACTTTTAGTAGCGATGGGAACGCCGGTATGGCTAAGACCGATGGAAACGGCAATATTGTTCATCTTTATAAAGCCCCTGTTGATCTTAATCTGAAACAAGTTATTTCCCTCATCCAGGAAGCAGGGATGCCGATAAGTGATGCCTTCAGATTAATTACAACAAATCCGGCCCGGAATCTTTCTTTATCACATAAAGGAAAAGTAAAGACCGGTTTTGATGCTGATTTATGCTTTTTTGACAAGGAATTTAATCTTACCGATGTGATTTCGAGAGGTAATATAATGATGAAAGATTGCGAAATAGTAAAAGCTAATCAATACTAGAAATGAAACCTAACGCCTGCACTCTCTGTCTCATGCTATTTTTATTATTTATAAATAGCACTACTGCATTTTCTCAATTGCAGACGCGAGAGCTGGTTTCGAGATTTTTCCCTGATCCCGATGTTGAAATTAACACTCCCGGATTTATTCATACGGAGGGATTCATGAACTACACCGAAATGATGAATTATTTGCAAATACAGGCAGATAAACGAAGTGATATCGTTAAAATTAAGTTTATTGGCGAGAGCCTTTCAGGTAAAAAAATCCCTCTTGTTTATTTAGGGAAAGATTCCGGGAATCCAACAGTAAAAATCTGGATGCAAGGGGGTTTACATGGAAACGAACCAGCCGGAACAGAAAGTATATTGATGTTTGTTAATGAATTAGTTGAAGATAAGAAGATTGATTCAATACTCAATTATATCAGTTTTGCTTTTGTTCCAATGGCAAACATCGATGGATATGAAAAACAGGTCAGGGTAAACGATAATAAAGCCGATCTGAACCGCGACCAGGTTATGCTGGAGCAAAAAGAATCAGTTTATCTGAAACAGGCATTTAGCGATTTCTCGCCTGCAATAGCAATTGATTTTCATGAATTCAGGCCATTCAGAAAAGAGCTGGATAAATTTTCGAACGAAAAGCTGAGCATTGCTCAGGATGTTCTTTTCCTGCCTAGCGGCAACTTAAATATTCCGGTACAATTGCGCGATTTAACAAACCTTGTCTATCTGAACGATGTAAAAGAGAAACTAAGGGAAAACAAAATATCTTTCGACAACTATTTTGTGCCTGGACAGGATAGCAGTGGGGTGAATGTTTTGCATATGGGTGGCGACAGTCCTCGCTCCAGTTCAAGCTCTTTTGGCCTAACCAACGCAATTTCCATTCTCTTTGAGATTAGAGGAATAGGCCTTGACAGAAATTCCTATAAGCGGCGAGTGTATTCCGGATATCTTATTGCCAAAAGTATTTTGGAAACGACTTTAAAGAACAGGGAAAAAGTTTTGGAAACGGTATCCTCTTCTATTACTGAAACTATAAAGAGGACAAATCCCATTGTACTTGATTCAAAGCCGAATGTATACAAGGGAAGCATGAATTTTATAGATGTCAAAAAACTTGAATCTGTTTCTTTAAACCTGGAGATACAAGATGCAGGTCATTCGTATTCAGTTGCGACAAGAAAAAGGCCAAAAGCTTATTTATTATTGGCCGATAATGTCGGGATTGTGAGAAAACTACAGATTCTTGGTCTCGAAGTAGATACCCTGAAATCGGATATCAAAATAAAAACAGAAGTTTTTATGCTTGAACCAAACAATCAAAAGCCGGGATTCCCAACTGATACTTCCATTCGGATTTCCATACAAAAAAGAGTGTTTCCCAAAGGTAGTTATGTGATAACTACGGCACAAAAAAATGCAAACCTCGCAGTTTCAACCCTGGAGCCGGAAATGGAAAATGGTTTTTTCAGGTATGAAATGATAAAGGCAAATTCCAAAGGAGAAATCCCAATATATAGATTAGTGACAGAAGTGAAATCGTCCAAACGAATTAAGTAGGCATCAATCATTAAAATTGAAAATTATGAAAGTGAAAATTACAAATCTGCTGGTATTTGCAGGGCTAAGTATACTGCTTTGCTTACTAACAACAGCACAAGCATTTGCAGCACTGGATTCAAAACAGGGAAATTCAGCCATTTCTAATCAACAGGTTGAAGTGACGGGAACAGTTACAGATGCCACTTCCGGCGAATCACTGCCTGGTGTGAGTATAGTTATAAAAGGTACTGCTTCTGGAACTGTAACCGATTTAAATGGTAAATATTCGTTGAAAGTTACTGATGAAAATGCAGTCCTTAAATTTTCATATATCGGATATGTTTCGCAGGAAGTTGCGGTTAAAGGCAGATCTGTAATAGATGTATCACTGCAACAAGATGCTGAAAGTCTCGAAGGAGTTGTTGTAGTAGGATATGGCACGCAAAAAAAGAGCGATGTCACCGGTTCGGTTGTATCTGTTAACATGGAAAAACTTGCTGAAAGGCCAAGCACCAATATTGTACAGGCTTTACAGGGCAGCATGGCAGGGTTAAGTGTTTCTGTTAACGGTTCGAGTGCTGATGGTACATCAACAAGTATGTTAATCAGGGGTCAAAACTCAATAACAGCGTCAAATAACCCATTAATCATATTGGACGGAGTTCCTTTTTCCGGAAATATGACTGAAATAAATCCAAATGATATTCAATCACTGGAAGTTTTAAAAGATGCATCATCCACTGCCATTTATGGGGCCAGGGGAGCAAATGGGGTTATTCTGATTACTACTAAATTGGGGGTGAAAGGCAAGCCAAAAGTATCATACGATTCATACTATAGTTTTGATAGAATATCCTATATTCCTAAGCTGATGGATGGTTCAGTATTTTATATGCGAAAAGCAGAATATGGCGAAACATTCACCAATATAGAGCAAACTAATTATGATGCAGGCAAATATACAAACTGGATTGAAGAAGCAACCCGGAATGGTTTGAAAAGTCAGCATAATTTATCGGTCAGTGGTGCTAATGATGTTACCCGCTATTTTGTTTCAACCTCAATTAATAATATAAAAGGCATTGCCATAAATGATAATTTTAAACGCTATACACTTCGGGTTAATTTAGATATACAAGTAGCAAAATGGGCAAAATTCGGAACCAACACTTCCCTGGGATATTATGACAGAAGTGGCGTTCAAGCCGATTTTTATGATGCATTCCGGATGAATCCGCTTGGGAATGCCTACAACGAAGATGGAACCATTGCCATGCTTACATGGGAAGATCCTTTCTATGCAATTAACCCCCTGAATTCGCTTAATTATATCAATAGCGACAAAACAAAAAGTATAAATACCAACAATTATTTACAGATTGATTTCCCCTTTTTAAAAGGATTATCCTATAAGTTAAATACGGGGTATGAATACCGCACATGGGTTACACAGACTTACGCTGGAAGAAACACGTATGAAGGAAGTCAGAGCAACGGCAGACTCGAGTTATACAACCGATCTGATGAAAACTGGCTGCTGGAAAATATTCTGAGTTACAACAATACATTTGGTAAGCATTCAGTTTTTTTAACAGGTTTGTATAGTGCCCAGAACGAAACAAGAGAAATAAACACTACCCAGGGATTGGACTTTCCAAGTGATGTGCTAACTTATTATCAGCCTGACAAAGCAATGACAACCCAATCAAGTGCATCCTATCGCGAAGCCTCCCATTTATCTCAGATGTTCAGAGCAAACTATAGCTACGACAGCAGGTACCTCTTTACATTCACTGTTAGACATGATGGCTATTCCGCATTCGGAACGGATACAAAGTATGGCACTTTCCCTTCCTTTGCCGCCGGGTGGAATATGACAAACGAAGATTTTATAAAGTCGATTGCAAAACTTGATTTCGTTAATACTTTGAAATTAAGAGTTTCCTATGGTACAAACGGGAATGAAGCAATCAGCCCTTATTCTACATTACCAAGTCTTTCTTCCCTGGATTATCTTACTCCCGATTTTAAACCTGCGTTTGGATTTTACCCCAAAAAACTTGGTAATCCTTTATTGGGATGGGAAACCACAAAATCATTTAATACTGGCCTTGACTTCGGTTTGTGGAAAAATCGTGTGACTGGTCTCCTTGACTTGTATTGGTCAACAACTACAGATTTATTGCTCGACAGATCCATTTCACCTATAAATGGCGATACTTATATCAGGGAAAATATTGGTGAAACAAAAAATACCGGGATTGAATTTCAGATAAGCACAGTAAACATCAGTAAAAGCAATTTGAGCTGGAAAACGGATTTTAACATATCACACAATAAAACTAAAATCGTAAATGTTGGATTGACGGATGAAAATGGGGATTATATTGATGATGTAGCCAGCGAATGGTTTATTGGTCAGCCTATTAAGGTTAATTATGATTATGTTTATGATGGTGTATGGCAAACAGGTGATGACATCGCGAACAGTCCGCAGCCTACTGCTTTGCCTGGTTACATTAAATATAAAGATGTAAACGGGGATGGCCTTATTACCACAGCCGATAAGCAAATTATAGGTTCAAGGGACCCGATGTTTATTGCTGGTTTAACAAATACACTGAGTTATAAAAACTTCAGATTAAGCTTCTTAATCAATGCTGTACAAGGAGTAACTTATCGTAATCTTCTATACGGAACCGGACAAGTTTCTTTCAGGATTAATTCATACGATAAAAACTTCTGGTCACCTACCAATCCAACAAACGATTATCCGGCAAATGTGGATGGGAACGTGAATCCTTTGAGCATGGATTTTTATGAGGATGCCAGCTTTATAAGGTTACAGGATATAACTTTTAGCTACCAACTGCCGGAGAGTTTGATTGAAAAAGTAAAAATTAGTCACGCTGAATTTTTCATCAATTTAAAAAACATGGCAACCTGGACCCAATGGACAGGGTTAGACCCTGAATTCCTCTCTATTGCTCCTGTAAATCAGCAAAGAGCAGCACCGCAGTTAAAGAGTTTCATAGTTGGAGCAAAATTTAGTTTTTAATTTTTTAAAATGGCACTTATGAAAAATATTAAATATACAATTCTGGTAATTTTCCTTGTAACAATAGGTTTCCAGGGATGCAACAAAGAAGAGTTTCTGACGGAAAAGCCTAAAGATAATATCTATGCTGAAAACCTTTTGCAAAACTATGATGGTTTTGTAAATATGATGAATAGTGTTTATGCCTGGGTCAGGGCAGAAAAAGGCCGGACGTTTGCGCCCGGTGATAATCCTGCATCCGGCGGAATACCTTTCACCCGTTGTTCTATCTGGAACCTGGGAGTTGATAATGGATTTATGAATAACGGAGTAGGGGAAGAAATTTTTCTAAACTGGCCGACTAACATAAATACCGGTATGAATGTATTTAAAAATGACTTCGAATGGCTGTACCTTATTGTTAACTCCTGTAATATGGTTATTGCCCGCGCCGAAAACCCAGAAGTTAGCTGGCAGGGCGTAAATGCAAGCGACGATGAACAAAAAAAGAATTATATCATTGCTCAGGCACGAGTAATAAGGGCATGGGCATACCGTCATTTAACCTATACCTGGGGTGATGTTCCACTGAGTTTGTTGGAAGTAAATGGCGAAACATATCGGAATGACTGGGAAAGAACTCCTGTTGCGGAAGTCAGGGCACAAATGGTTCTCGACTTACAATTCGGAGTTGATCATTTACCTATGCGTGATGCAAACCAGGCTGTTGTGAGCGGGGCATTCGCCAGCCATTATCTGGCCGAAACATACTTAGCCATGGGTGAATATGCGAAGGCCGAAACAGCAGCACGTAAATTGTGCGAAGGCACTGACTTTCAGTTAATGACTCAGCGTTTTGGAAAAAATGCCGGCAAACCGGGAGTCGCATTTATGGATGTTTTTGCAAATCCTTTTTACAAAGATGGTAACAAGGAAGTTTTATTTATACTCTTGAATGTTGAACCCGAAAAAGTTTCGTACGGATCGCAACCTGCCAGTTATATGAGGAACATGTGGCAAACCTATTACAGCAAAGATGAGGTAATTAAAAAATTAGATCTCGATGTTTTTCATACTTACAATGGAGGTAAAGGTGCAGGAAGATATTCAATTACAGCACCGGCACTTTCATGGTATGAGCCACAGGATGACCGTTTTTCGGAATATGCTATCAAGAAAACCCTGGTTATGCCTGATGCTGCAGGAGTTTTAAAAACAGTACGTACAACAACAACCGAACACACCATTACCGAAGGTAAATACGACCTTGACCATTATCTGTGGCCATCCACCCGCAAATGGGAATGGGTGAATCCCATACCTGCCCAGGCAAGCAGTTCGGATCAATTCAACAGCATCATATATTTACGACTGGCTGATACTTACCTGGTTCTTGCCGAAGCGTTATTCCAACAAGGGAAGCTTGACGACGCTGCAACCTGGATCAATAAAGTGAGAGAAAGGTCGCATGCAACACCAATTACAGGTTCTGATGTTACCATAGATTTTATTCTGGATGAACGTTCCCGGGAATTGATAACTGAAGAGCACCGCCGTCATGCATTGATCCGCACCGGCAAACTGGTTGAAAGAGTTCAGCTGTATAACGATTTTGCCGGGCCAACTATTGCCAACGCTCCGGCGCTGTTTCCAATTCCACAATCTGTAATTGATGCAAATACAGGCCGTAAAATGATTCAGAATCCGGGTTATAATGAATAAATTATGCTAAAATTCTTCAAAGGATTGTACGTGCAGGTCATAATTGCAATTATCCTCGGGATATTGCTTGGATATCTTTATCCTTCGTTTGCCGTGCAGTTAAAACCCTTGGGCGACGGGTTTATCAAGCTGGTAAAAATGATGATAGGCCCGGTTATATTCTGCACCATCGTTACAGGTATAGCGGGAATGCAGGACACCAAAAAAGTTGGCAGGGTAGGGATTAAGGCAATCATCTATTTCGAGATTGTTTCAACCTTTGCTTTAATAATTGGTCTTATTGTAATTAACATTTTAAGACCCGGGGTTGGGATGAATGTTGATCCTGCAACATTAGATACCAAATCTGTGGAAACCTTCCTTACACAGAGTAAAAGCTATACTGTACAGGAATTTTTTCTGCATATTATCCCCGAAAATATTATCAATGCGTTGTCGAGTGGAGATTTGCTGCAGATTTTATTTTTTTCTGTCCTTTTCGGATTTGCATTATCAAAAATAGGGGAAAAAGCAAAGCCGGTATTTGCAGTAATTAAATCATTCGAAGCAGGTCTTTTTGCTGTGATAAATATTATTATGAGGGTAGCACCTTTAGGAGCTTTAGGAGCTATGGGCTTTACAATTGGCAAATATGGATTAGGCTCACTGGCATCACTGGGTCAATTGATGTTATCCTTTTATATAACCTGTATCCTGTTTATTATATTCATTTTAGGGGGTATTCTGAAATTTTCAGGGTTTAACCTTTTCATGTTATTAAGATACATCAAAGAAGAATTGTTGATTGTGTTAGGAACTTCCTCCTCCGAAGCGGCTTTGCCTACCCTGATGAAGAAGTTGGAAAATGCTGGCTGTTCTGAATCTGTAGTTGGCCTGGTAGTGCCTACTGGCTATTCGTTTAACCTTGACGGGACCTCAATCTACTTAACAATGGCGGCCGTATTTCTGGCACAAGCTACCAATACGCACATGGATATTTCGCACCAGATAACCTTGCTTTTAGTTTTATTATTAACATCTAAAGGGGCTGCAGGAGTAACAGGTAGTGGCTTTATTACACTGGCGGCAGTTCTGCCCATAGCGGGAGGAATTCCGGTAGCTGCTATAGCACTGATTCTAGGTATTGACCGCTTTATGAGCGAAGGAAGAGCCATTACCAATATTATTGGAAATGCTGTAGCAACCGTTGTTGTGGCTAAATCGGAAAATGAAATTGACATGGAAAAGGCAAGTGTGTTAATTTCTGCCCACAAGGCTAAATACCACTTCAATTTAGCTTTTTTAAAGAAGTCTTAATAATTAAAATGATGAAATTCTTTAAAACTTTAGTTCTCCTCTTGATTGTAGCTCAAAGTCTTTGGGCCTGCAAAAAAGATCCTGGTACAGCTCCTGTAATTCCGCCTGTTTTTGAAAAAACAGACTATAAAGCCCTTTTTGTCGGTAATAGCTATACATATTATAACGATGGTGTGGATTTTCATCTTGAAAAAATGTTAAAGGCTGATGGATCATCAGATTCCATAAACTATGATATTCAAAAAATCGCTGTTGGTTCTTATACTTTAGAAGCTCATTTCGGTGACCTGTTAACAACAAATAAAATAAAAAGTGAAAAATGGAACTTTGTCGTTTTGCAGGAACAAAGCACCAGGCCAATAAATAATCCCGATTTATTTTTAGAATTTGCTGGTAAACTTGATTTAGAAATTAAAAAGATAAATGCCAAAACCGTACTCTATATGACGTGGGCAACAAAAGATTCACCCACTGATATTGATATTTTAGCAGCTTCATATCTATCTGTAGGCTCACAGCTTAATGCACAAGTTGCCCCAGTGGGGAGAGTATGGGAGTATATTCAAAAAACTAATCCACAAATCGAACTTTATATATCAGATAATAAGCATCCTTCATTGTCAGGTACTTATGCTGCAGTATGTGTATTTTACTATACACTGTTTAATAAAAACCCCATCGAAAACACTTATGTTCCTAGCGGCATGAGGGCTGAGAATGTGATATCAATACGAAAAGCTGTTTATGATTATATGATACTGAACCAATAAAAACAGATGTCAAATTAGAAAAGAAAGGAGACCACTTATGGTAAAATCAATACAATGAAATAAGTCCTAATAGCATGTATAGGAAACATATTCTGAAGATGCTTTTGTGTTTTTTAACATTTAATAACTGTCAATTAATAATTCAAACGTATGAAAAAGATATTTTTAATGCTTTCGTTGTTCATTATCAGTGGTCTTGCTTTCGCACAAGCGCCACTATTGGTAGATGATTTTAGTTACACGGCAGGTGATGCCCTAACAGATCACAATTGGAACGCGCACAGTGGCGGTACAACCAACCCGGTTTTAGTTACTACACCTGGTCTGACATTTGCAGGCTATGTTGGTTCCGATATCGGACTTGCTACCGGAGTAGACAATACGGGTCAGGACGTTAATAAAGTATTTCCTGCCATGACTTCCGGATCGGTTTATGCATCCTTTTTGGTGAATTCCACATTGAATTCAGGTAAGGGCGGTTACTTTTTTATGTATAGGGATGAAGCTGCTGGTACTGCTTTCAGAGCCCGAACATTTATAAAACCCGAAACAGGTAAGATGAGGATTGGATTTTCATTTAATGCTTCCGCATACCTGGATAGTATTCCAACATTATTAAATTTTGGTGAAACATACCTGTTTGTTGTAAAATATACGATAGTGGAAGGGGCAGAAAATGACAAGGTAAGCTTATATGTTTTTAAGGCGGGAGATGATTTTACAACCGAACCGGCAACGCCAACCATTGGACCTTTAACTGCAACCAACACTACTCCCGGTGATCTTACTACTCCCCTTGGACCAGACATCAGTCCAATGGAAATTGCTCTTCGCCAGTTTGAGGCAGCTCAAAAAATCACATTGGATGGTTTTCGGGTAAAAACTTCATGGGAATTAACTCAGGATGTTGCACCAACATTAGCCGTTTCAACAAATGCAGTGGCTGTTGCAGCAATTGTCGACACTACAAATACTTTTGACATCACCTCAAATGCAGCCTGGACAGCAGTAAGCGATCAGGATTGGTTAACAGTAAGCAGTGGCTCAGGTTATGGAAATGCAACAATCACAGTAACAGCAACCGAAAATCTGACAACGGATGTCAGAACAGCTAACGTAACTGTTACTGCTGACGGAGTAGCTGATCAAATTATAGTTATCACACAAACTGTTGCACCTAGCCTGGCTGTTTCAACAAATACATTAACAATTGCCGCAGCAGCCAGCAGCACAAGTACATTTGATATTACCTCAAATACAGGCTGGATAGCTGTAAGTGATCAGGATTGGTTAACTGTAAGTAGCGGATCAGGTTCCGGTGATGCAACAATCACTGTAACAGCAACCGAAAACCCAACTTCAGAGATTAGAACTGCTAATGTAACTGTAACAGCTGATGGAGTTACAGATCAAATAATTGTAGTTTCCCAGGATGGTTCACCCTCAACAGGTATAAATAAAATCAGCAACAAACGATTTGTTGCTTATCCTAACCCGGTATCTGATGGTTATTTGAAAATTGTTGATCCTGTTAACTCAGTAAAACAGGTCGAGATTTATAATGTAGTAGGAAAAAGAGTTTTAACTGAAAACACCTCATTAAATAGTATTGACGTTAAAAAGTTAAAAGCCGGAGTTTATATTTTGAAAGTCACTTCAAATTCTAAAACTACATCATCGAGATTAATTGTAAAATAAAACATCTTACATTTATTCCGTTTAATTATTTTAAAAAGCTTGATCCCAACCGGATCAGGCTTTTTTTTCAGAATTTTTTATAAAGCCATGAAGCAGTAGGAGCGAAGAGTTATAAATAGTATGGCTCCTTTTATAAAAAATGGATTGGCTATAACCTATAACTTCGTAAAAAATTGTACAAACGGAATCGGGATAACCTGGCTACCATTATCCTGGGTATTAGTATACAAACCTGCGAAACCAAACTGAAAAGTCTTATTCCTGTCGGTTTGTAAGCGGATGCCAGGTATAAGTATACTTAAACCGTTGAGATTACTGCTCCTGGGTGCGATAAATGAATCAAATACCAGGCTGACTTTTTTGCTTACTTTGGTCATGCCTGCAATAGACAGCAGCCCTCTGCCATTATTATCTCCCTGGTAAAATACAGCTCCGTATCCCCCTGAAAAAGAAATATTGCTTTTCCTGTCGCCAAATGTAAGAGCGACATACGGAAGGGCAAGTCCAAACGAGGGCTCAACCCACGAACCGGTTCCAATTAAACCGCCCAGGGCCATATTGACTTTTGGCGCCAGATTTATCGAGTACTTTACTGAACCAATAATTGGAACGCCTAACCAACTTGTCATCACTCCCACACCCAGGTTTTTACCGACCCCGAATTCAAAGTCAGGCCCCCATAAGCTCCACAAAATATAACTTTCCCTTTTCTCGATAGGCAAACCATTGGTGGTAATAAAATACCGGGTTGAAAAAACCTCTGCAGGAATATAGTCTCCTTTTGCTGTTAATTCAGTTTTACTGATCTCCCTGATTTCGCTGACCTGGTACTTTGGAATGGATATTTGACCACGATCTTTTGTCTCGATCAAAACCTCCTTGGCATCCTGCGAAATGATTGTTCCAACAAATTGTCCTCCATCGTTGGTAGTAACGAGAAAAATCTTTTGGGACTGGGTTTTAGTTGTGTCCGCCTGGGCAAAACCGGTTTGCTCTGAAAACAAAGTAAACAAAAAGAATAAGACTAAAATTGGTAAACTTGCTTTCATGTTTATTACTGTATTTGAGGGTTTAATTAGTTAAAGATAGGCATTCATTTGAATAAACAGCTTTATTTTTATTTGCTGATTGCTGTGCACTGTTCAAACAGTTTTCGGACTATCACAGAATATAGTTTTTGAATAAAACGTATTTTTTTTGGAACCCTCTGATCTGTGATTTTTTAATGTTTCAGGAAGAAAGTCAAGCATAAACAGTATAAATGTCCTTATTGTTCATCTGGAGCTATATTGAGCATGTTTCTGATGCTATTTTCAGATTTTTATTAATGAAATTCAATTTCATTCGTCCTTAGTTTAAACCCCACATTAACTTAAACCCGATGATTATGAAAACTTTAATTCTGACCTGCCTGGTAGCATTTTTATGTGTAAGCAGCGTTACAGCACAAAACCATACCTTTGATAAGTTCTTTGACCGCTATGCTGATAAAGACGGTTTTGTTACCGTGAAATTCTCAAATCTGCCTGCCGGAATGTTTAACGATACGCAAAAGGATCCTGATCTGAGAATTTCATCACTGAGGATTCTTACCGTCCAGGATGAAAAACTCAATTCGAAATTGAATTTTTATTCCGAAATTGTACCTCAGATCAATCGCACAGGTTATGAGGAACTAATGTCTATCAAACATAATGGTGAAAAGACAATTCTTTTGTGTAAAAAAGATAAAAAACGAATAACCGAATTGCTTTTTGTTTCGGGAGGCAAACAGAATGTAATGATAGAAATTACAGGAAGTATGTCGACTTGATCAAGCGCGCGAAATGACCAGCCAGATAACTGACAATAAATAGGATTGGGATACAGATAACGAAAGCAAAAAGGTGATTATTTTTCTTGAAATGCAGTTGATTTAGAAGTAGTTCAGGGATTTGAAATACAAACGTAGTTACGGCAGATTATAAAAAGATGACAAAAGAGGAGTTTCAGAAGCAGGTTATTCCGATAGGTGAGAAACTTTATCGCATCGCTCTGCGGATACTGGGAAATGCGGAAACTGCCAAAGATGTGCTGCAGGAATCGTATCTG
The DNA here is from genome assembly GCA_963802185.1 of uncultured Bacteroidales bacterium. Classification (GTDB taxonomy): domain Bacteria; phylum Bacteroidota; class Bacteroidia; order Bacteroidales; family UBA4417; genus UBA4417. Next base: position 86,479 of record CAWDHU010000021.1, on the reverse strand, counting down.
AAACTTTGGGAAAAGCGTAATGAACTGCAGAATATTAATTAGTATCGAGGCTTTTGCCTGTACCATGATTAAAAACAAGTGCCTTGATATACTTCGTCTGCAAAAGAATGTGGTTGATGTCGACTTGCTGAAAACAATGGGAAACAATCCTGAAGCAACCCTGGATCAACTTGAAGGTGTGGCTGAGGTAAGGAAACTAATGCAAATGTTGCCTGAAAGGCAAAGAGTAATAATGCAAATGCGGGATATTGACTGCTGTACATTTGAAGAAATTGCACTGTTGGTCGATACTTCAGTAAATAATGTGAGGGTTCAGCTTTGTATAGCCCGAAAATGGATAAAGGAAGAATTAATGAAAGTTTATAATTATGGAATACCAAGAAGATTGAGGAAATCCTGAACAGGTACCTGGAAGGGGAATCCACCCTGGAGGAGGAATCCCTGCTGAAGGAATATTTCAGCCAACCCGGGCTGCCCGCTGAACATCTTGAAATGAAAAAGTTATTCAACTATTTCACAGAAGAGCAGCGCGAAACAACACCGTCGTTTGATATTACGGCAGATCTGAATTCGCTGATTGAGAATGAATGGAAAAAAGAAACCCGGAGCCGTTTCAGCCGGGCAGCAAAATGGATTGGAAGTGCAGCAGCAGTGCTGGTGCTATCATTCGGAATATATCAATACATGGATAAACCGGAACCTGCCATTAAAGACACCTACAATGATCCGCAAGCTGGCTTACATAGAAACCAAACGTGCATTGCTGCTGGTTTCCCGGACGATGAACAGGAATACAGCCAACCTGAAATACCTGTCGAAAGTGGATGAATCCTTTAACCACCTGAAAAAAGTAGCTGAAATTGATAAAGTTGTTAACTCTGTAAAAAATAAATGAGATGAAACGAGCCATGCCAATAATTTGTCTCATAGAGGAATAATTATTCATGGCGAGTTCCATGTGACCCGTAAAAATTAAAAAATAAACACATGAAAAAGATAATAATTTCGCTGTTACTCATTATGAGTTCAGCTTTAGTAATGGCACAGAATTCAGCTGTGGATCAGTTGTTTGCTAAATATGCCGACAAAGATGGGTTTACCACGGTATCCATTTCGAAGGCAATGTTCAGTCTTTTTGCCAGCGAAACAGAAAGCAAGGATCAATTCAACCAGGCAGTGAGAGGGCTCGAATCCATCCGCATCCTGGCACCCGACTCCACCATTCTGAAAGGAAAATTAAACTTCTATAATGAAATCAGCAGGAGCCTGCCGATGTCGCAATATGAAGAACTTATGTCGGTTAAGGAAAAAGACCAGGTTTTCAAAATGCTCATACGTAAAAAAGGATCCGTCATTACGGAGTTCCTGATGATTGGTGGTGGAAATGAAAATGTGCTAATTTGTATAACCGGCAACATCGATCTCAAATCGATTTCGAAACTCTCAAAAGCAATGGACATCCAGGGAATGGAGAATATTGATAAAGTGAATAATAAGTAGCGGTGATTTCCGGCTTGTTTTGCGGGGGGATAAATTTCTGCATCCATTAAATTCAAGGTTCCAAATTTCAAGTTCCAAATTCCAGGAAAGCCCTATTAGCAGGCCTTAGTTCTTGAAATTTGGAACTTGAAATTTAGGGCTTTTTAATGCGGGAATTTATCTCGTTTCCAGTATAATAAATTCTTGGTATTTGCTCTGGTTGTAGCTACAACCTATTCTCTATTCTTCCTTTTTTTAAACAGTGGCCAAAATTAATTTGGCTTAAAATGTCAGGAAAGGATATTAATGATTTAATTTGTGGACTCATTGTCTAATTGAATTAATTAAATGAAGATAGTAATAGCCGGTGCAGGCGAAGTAGGTACTCATCTAGCAAAGAAGTTAAGCGGTGAAAATCATGACATTATTCTGCTTGATGATAATCCTGAGAAGCTTCATCATATTAACCGCGAAATAGATCTGATGACCATTACAGGTTCAGCACATTCATTTGTTGACCTGAAAAAAACTGAGATGAGCAAAGCGGATCTGTTCATTTCCGTTACAACTTCGGAAGAAAGAAACGTTCTGGCCTGTTCCATGGCTGCAATTCTTGGAGTTAACCGCACCATAGCAAGGATCAACAATTCAGAGTATTTACAGGAGAATTACCGCGAAAAACTAAGGAAACTGGGTGTCAATGAGCTCATATATCCCGAAACACTTGCCGCAAAGGAAATCGTCTCATCGGTTAAATTAACCGGAACAAGACAACTTTTTGAGTTTTCGGGCGGAAAACTAATCCTGATGGGCATAAAAATCAGGAGCAATTCATCCATTTTAAACCAACCCCTCGAAAAACTTGCCCCATTATTGAACAATATCGTTGCTGTAGCAATAACACGTGGTCAGCAAAATATAATTCCAGCTGGCAATGATGAATTCAAAGTTGATGACACAGTATATTTTATCTGCAACAGCGCTTCGCAAAGAAAAGTATTTGAACTCACTGGCAAAGAATTATTTGAAGTGAGGAATATAATGTTTCTTGGGGGCAGTCGCATTGCTCAGAAAACTATTGAAAAACTGGGCGATCGGTACCATGTCAAGATAATAGAAACTAATACCGAAAGATGCAACTACATTGCAAATAAGTATGAACATGCATTGGTAATTAATGGTGATGGGCGCAACCTTGAACTCCTTCGGGAAGAAGGCATCGAAAAAATGGATGCTATCATTGCTACAACAGGCAGTTCGGAAGTAAACGTACTCGCCTGTCACCTTGCAAAAACACTGGGGGTTAAAAGAACTGTAGCCGAAATCGAGAACTTCGCCCTGATGCCGACAGCTGAAGAAATGGATATTGGTTGTGTAATCAATAAGAAACTCCTTGCAGCCAGTTATATTTATCGTTTTACATTGAGTGCTGAGATTTCGAATGTAAAATGTTTGACCTCCACAGATGCCGAAGTTTTTGAATTTATTGCCAAAGCAGGTACCCGGATAACGCTCAAACCCTTAAATGAACTAAATTTACCTGTCGATATTAAAGTGGGAGGAATTATCCGGGGAGATGCCGGTTATGTAGCAAATGGGGATATGCAGATTCGTGAGGGCGACAAGGTGGTTGTATTTGCGCTTCCATCCGGTATAAGAAAACTTGAAAAATATTTCAAATAGTTTCTCTCTGATCCAATAGTTATGAATTTTAGGTTGATGTTCCGCCTGTTTGGCCTGCTGCTTATGGTTGAGGGAATCGGCATGCTTTTGGCGACGATTATCGCTTTTATAAGCAAAAGCGACGATTTTGTGGCATTGACCATTTCATCTGTCATATGCATAGTGCCTGGATTTCTGGCATTCAGGTTAACTGCAGGTTACAAGAGCCACCTGCCTCGCCGCGAAGGTTTTTTTGCAGTTGTACTAGGCTGGCTGATTATTTCTGTGATGGGCGCTTTACCTTACCTGTTGAGTGGGTATATTCCCAACCTGACTAATGCGTTTTTTGAGGCCATGTCGGGATTTACTACTACAGGCGCAAGCATTGTCGAAAATATCGAGTCCTTTCCACGGGGATTGCTTTTCTGGAGAGCGATGACTCATTGGCTGGGAGGAATGGGAATCATAGTACTGGCTCTTTCGTTTCTGCCAGGAGTAGGTATTGGAGGAATACACCTTTTCGATGCAGAATCGCCGGGAGTGTCGATCGACAAGGTCAGCCCACGTATTTACCAGACGGCCAGGCGAATATGGGGCGTTTACCTGTTTTTTACCTTGCTTGAAATGGTGCTGCTTATGGTTGGAGGCATGTCGTGGTTCGACAGCATTTGTCACTCTTTTGCCACCATGGCTACAGGAGGATTTTCAACAAAACAGGCCAGTATCGCAGCGTATCAGTCACCTTATATTGAATATGTTATCACCCTTTTCATGATCATTGCAGGCTCAAATTTTGCATTGCTTTTTTTTACTATGATTGGAAAACCATCCGCACTTTTTAAAGACGAAGAATTCAGGGACTATCTCCTTATAATTTTGGGGTTTACTGTACTAATAGCCATAGGTTTATATATTTCGACTGACCTTGGGGTGGAAACATCATTCCGGAATTCTCTTTTTACCGTAGTTTCGATCATAACGACAACAGGATTCGTCACTACCGATTACCTGATGTGGTTGCCGGTATTGACTATGCTTGTTTTTGCCCTTTTCTTTTTTGGTGCATCAACCGGCTCAACCGGTGGCGGCATTAAAATAATGAGGATAATACTCCTGCTGAAGAACAGTTATTATGAATTACGAAGGATGATTCACCCCAAGGCGATTATTCCTGTTCGTTTCAACAATCATAGTATCGAGTCGAAAATCGTATACAACATATTGGCTTTCTTCATGTTTTATGTTTCTATTTTCTTTATCAGCAGTATTGTTATGATGATTTTTGTACCTGACCTGGCAACCTCGATGGGTGCTGTTGCATCATGTATGGGGAATATCGGGCCGGGAATGGGAAGTGTAGGACCAGCTTATATATATGCACACATTCCCGATTTCGGGAAATGGTTCCTTTCGTTCCTGATGATGCTTGGGCGGCTTGAACTGCTGACTGTATTAATAATATTCACTCCTTCTTTTTGGGAGAAATAACCAGGAAGCTGCATTTAAGACAAGGATGAAGAAAAGATGGCTATTTGCGATCTCTTTTATTTTTAGATATTCCGAAAACTTATCAGCATTAACTAAAAGCCGGTCAGGAACCATGAACTTAGTGCTGGAAATATTTTCTTTTCCAGAACTGTTTTCAGGAAACGATGCAAGAAAGTATCTTTTGGCTGGGAAATTAAATTTTAGCCCTTTTATATTGTAAAGGCCAATCAATGTCGTCCCCTAAATCCTGGGCAGCATGCAATGCAAAATGAGGGTCTCTGAGTGAGGCTCTTGCTATCAGAATAAGATCAGCTTGTCCTTTTGTTAAAATTTCCTCAGCTTGCTGAGCTTCTGTTATCAATCCGACTGCGCCGGTAAAAATTCCTGTTTCTTTTTTAATGCGTTCAGCAAAAGCCACCTGGTAGCCCGGGCCAAGCTGAATTTTTTGATACGGCACCAATCCGCCTGAAGAACAGTCGATCAGATCCACGCCATTTTGTTTTAAAATTGCAGAAAGTTTTACTGCTTCTTCAATGTTCCAGCCACCTTCGGCCCAATCGGTAGCAGATATCCGTACAAACAAGGGCAGATTTTGTGGCCATACCGATTGAACTGATTGAACAATTTCCAACAGCAAACGTATCCTGTTTTCAAAACTGCCGCCATAATTATCCGTCCGGTGGTTACTTAATGGTGAGAGGAACTGGTGAATCAGGTAGCCATGAGCTGCATGGATTTCTATCAGCTTAAAACCAGCTTGCAGCGATCTTTGGGCAGCAACTTTAAAGTCGTTGATTACTTTTTTTATACCTTCAAGGTCTAATTCCTTTGGGGCATCATCCTCAGAATTAAATGTTAAAGCAGTTGGAGCAACTGTCGTCCAGCCACCTTCATTTTCTTTAAGCTGTTTCACTCCTTTCCAGGGAATAGCGCAACTTGCTTTTCGACCGGCATGAGCCAGCTGAATGCCGGCAACAGCCCCATGCTGGTGGATAAATGAAGTTATACTTTTCAGCTTCTCTGTATGTTCCTCTTTATATAAACCAAGATCTCCGGGTGAAATACGGCCTTCAGGGGAAACAGCTGTTGCTTCCTGTATAATCAGCGAAGCACCGCCAACTGCGCGGCTTCCCAGGTGTACCAGGTGCCAGTCGTTCGCAAATCCATCCTCGGCAGTATACTGGCACATGGGCGAAATGGCAATCCGGTTTCTGAACGTGATATCTTTTATAGTGAGGGGTGAAAAGAGTTTTGACATAAGGGCTTCCTTTTTCAGATTGATTTTTCGCCACAAAATTACACTAATATTGTCAAAGCAGTTCACATTAAAGCAATGCTAATTTTTCTTAATTACCCTTATATAATCCAGCAATGCATCGTTGATTTCGCCATCCATATTGATGTTCCAGTCTTCGAATTTAATAGTTAATTTATTGTTGCCTTTGTTCAGCGGAACTTTGATAATGTTGGAGAAACCCCAGTCGCTCCATTCGTTGGTACCCCGTTGTGGAAAGACCCAAACCCCGTAATAATTGCTATTCAGATAAACACTCCGGATTCCACAATTGTTGTCGGTATTCCACGGACCTGTTCCATTGGCATAGCGGCAATCAATCAGGAAGGTTCCGCTGACAGAAGTAACTATGTTTATATCGATTTCACGGTTTTTGCTGCTGCTGATTTCTACAAATCCATCACCGGAGTAATTGGAATAAGGAAGTTTGGATCTTTCAATAACACTTTCCACCTCAATAATCTTCCGATCTGAATCCGTACAAACTAAAATGGGTTCGCTGCTGAACGATTCAATTTTCTGATCGTTGAGAGCTGTTATTTTAAATTCAGCAAATTCGTTTGTATCTACTTCGAATTGATTATCTTCAATACTTTTTACCAGATCGCCATTCTTATAAATATTGTAAGCCATTGCACCGGGAATTGGATCCCAAACCAGCTGGTTTCCGTTAAGTTTAGTTTGTGGATTGGTGAGCGAAAACTTATTTTCCACCAGGTTGATTTTGGTGTCTCCAAAACTGCTGTTCTTCATCTCAATTTCGATGGTGTGATTTCCATTTAAGTTGGCTGGAAAGAAAGGATGTTCACTGGTTTTACCATCGAGTTTAAACGAAGCCATCTGGTTACCATAGCCTTTCACGGTAATTTTGAGTTTCGCATTCCGGTAACTGAAATTGGAAAGTGTCCTGGTGCCGCCGTAGATTTGCGGAATCACAGGTTTAAAGAGGATTCCATCGGGTTCGAAATTTATTCCAATAAATACGCGGTGAACCATAGCCATATTTCCTGCCATACTCCACAACATGCGATCGGAATTGATTTCGGTGCCCATATAATCACCATTCTGAGCTACAAAATTTTCGTAATTGGTGAGGAAGAGAGCTGCCGGTCGGTAAATGGAAGCTAAACCCTGTAATAAGGCAGCTTCGTTTCCGGTTTTTGCAGCGGCCAGGTTCCAGAAGGACTGCACAAACGGCCAGATAGCATTGTTGTGATATGGAGGAATTCCAGGTATTTGCGGATAAATGCAGGTTGTCCCAAAAGCTGTTATGGGTGAATTTTCCATTACTGATTTTGCCCGTTCCGGGTCGGCAACATCGAATAAAACAGTCAAAGCTTCTCCCAGCGCTTCGAAGCGAGGCGAAAGGCTCATTGAGCTGCGGCCGTAAAGATATTGGCCGAAGTATCCTTTATCTTCCATCCAAAGGTATTTGTTCATGCCGGCTTTGATTTCCGCTGCACGTTTCAGGTATTCGTCTCCGGGCTCGCCCAGTATTTTGGCCATTTCAGCCAGGATGATATTAGCGCGGTAGTGTACCGCATTGGTTCCCAGGTTTTCCGACATGTAAATATCCGTGTTCGACATCCATTTTGGGTAGGTTTGTTCGCGCCAGTCGAGGAATGAGGATTCTCCTTTGTTCATCCCGGTTTTTGCCGAACGAATGGTCTTTTCGTCGTCGGCAAGTGTGTTCCTGATTATTTCGTAAGCAGTTTTCAGCCAGGCTTCATCGCCGGTAACTTTATAGATTTCCCAAGCAGCCAACGACCATGTAGTCCTGTCGGACGAAACAGGCCATGCGCCACCGGAACCAGTGTCCTGGATAATCCGGCCTCGTTTTACCTTTTTCATCAGGCTGATTTTGGCTACGGCAGGTTCGATATAAGCAAAGGCCAGTAATGTGCTGTAACTTACATCGCGTGTCCATACACCGCCCCATTTGGCACCTGTGCGCAAGGTACTGTCAGGTTCAATATTCTGCCGTGCTTCTCCAAGCGAAAGATTAAAGAGTGCATCCACAATGGGCTGATCCGATTTATATGAAGGCTTCATGGAAATATCCTGCGAAAGTTCCCAGGTTTTAACCTGATTTGCTTTTTCATCAAACGGATTGAAGATTACAGTGATCTCGTAAATACCATCACCATCAGGATCTTTCAGTGCAAAATTCTTTTCTTCAAGATTTACAAAGTCCCATGTAAGTGGTGGAGTTCCTCCTGCAATAAAAACGGCTTTAAAATCGGATTTGGCAATACGTGTTCCATCGAAAGCTTCATAATAGCCTTTTTCAGCAAACTGTTTCAACACCGGGTTCATATCCAGACGGAAAGTGTATGTATAATTCACAGGAAGTTTGGTTACGGGATCTGCCGGAGTAGAATCGTCTTTTTCACCAAATATAATGATGGGTGACTGGTGCTCATTTTCACCAATAATGATGTTGTGGTTCACTCCAGATTGTAATTCGTTGTCTTTCTCGTTAACGCTGAACTTAAAGTTGATCAGCCTTGAAAAGTTTTCGTATGCCAGGCTACGATAGTTCGAAACAATTTTTTTTGGCGATTCTACCTGTGAAGTAAAATTTCCCTGCACCACTTTATCGGAATACACCGTAAACTCTGGTGATTTATATAAAACTATTGATTTGTTTGAACAACCCATCATTACCATGATTACAAGAATAATTGAAAGCGGCTTTTTCATTTTTTTCATTTAGCAGTTTGTACGGTTATTTTTTCATTTCTTATTTCTGATGGTATACAAACTGTCAACGTGCCATTTTCCCTGTTCCAGTTCCACTCTGCCGTTTCCATCTTTACTGTAAGCCAATCAGTGTCTGATTTTAATCTGAATGATTTTAATTTTTTACCTGAAACCGAAACCGAAACCGGAGCTTCTTTCAAATGAACCTGATAGATCAGATTTCTGTTTTCAGGTATATAACCATTCTCAATCTTTTCGCTGTAGATAATTTCTATTTTATCCTTAAAGCTGGGGCACTGCACCGATCGTTTTATAAATACATCTTCCTTGTAATTATTGGTTTCGCCATCATCTTCATAAATGTCGGATTGTGCCTTTTTGTTCACCGCAGCAGGGAAAATATCAAGAATTAATGGATAATCGCTCTTTTCGTTTATATATTGCATTATCGGCATAGTGGAAACTATAGAACCACTTTTAACAAACACAGGAATGGTTTGTAGTTCCACAGGGTATTCAATCCATTGTTTACCGTGGTAAACAGTTTGTGGATGGTTGAAATCAATCCATTCTCCATCAGGTAAATATACTTTTTTAACTGCAGCACCTTGTTCCATTACCGGGGCAATCAATAGTGAAGAGCCAAACATGAATTCTGAATTCAAATCAACCGTTTCGTTATCATCGGGATATTCCAGCATCAGGGCGCGCATAATTGGTAATCCGTTGTCGTGCGCTTCTCGGGCACAGCTATAAAGATAAGGGAATAACCGATATTTCTGTTCAATTGCCTTCTTGCAAATTGTTTCTGCTTCAGTTCCAAAAAGCCAGGGTTCAACAGCATTATTCCCTTCGTGATGGGCGCGACTGATGGGGTTGAAAACTCCAAACTGCATCCAACGTACATATAACTCGCTCATCGCATCATAATCAATAATATCGCCGCAATAGCCCGAAATGTCGCAACTCCAGAACGGAATGCCCCCCATTCCTGCAGATAATGCCATAGGCAGCTGCGCTTCCAGATTTTTCCAGCCATCCAAGACATTGTTTCCGTTGCCGGTATCACCCGACCATCCAAAAGCATAGCGCTGTACTCCGGCAAAAGCAGCACGCGTCATTTGAAAAATGCGTGTGTTGGGATTGCGTTTTTCGAATTGTTCGGTTACCACTTTATCCCATGTTAGTCCATATACATTATGGATTTCATTGTGCTTGCCAAGATAGTGTGTCATATTCAGACGGTCGGTGCTTTCTTCATTGCTCCATGCCGGTTCGCCCATATCGGTCCAGAAACCACGGACACCATCATTAATCGCTTTCTGCTGGTAGGTTCCCCACCAATCTGCAACTTTCGGATTTGTAAAGTCAACAACCCCACAATTTCCGCCCCAGGGCCAGGGCATGTCATAGGTTTTGCCTGTACGGATATCCAAAGCAAAGTAGCCCAACGAATCGGCTTCCGTCCATTGCTTTTTGTTGTTTTGTGAAATTACCGGATCCTGGGAAACAATTACTTTAAACCCTTCACTTTTCAGGTCGGCAAGCATTTTTACAGGATCAGCGTACCTGTCTTTGCGCCATTCGAAATCCTGTAAATATTGTGTCCAGCCTATATCCTGGTAAATAATATCACATGGTATCTGGCGGTCGCGATAGCCTTTTGCAATTTCACGCGTGAGCTTTTCGTTGGTGAGCAATCCTCTGCATTGTGAAAATCCCAGTGCCCATGCAGGAGGCATAATTGGCTTGCCTGTCAGATCCATATACCGGCTTATAATCTGTTTGTAGGTTGGACCAAAAATGAAATAATAAATCATTTCGCCGCCGGGAGCCGAAAATGAGTAATAATTTTTTGATTCTGTTCCAAAGTTAAATTCAGTTTTATATGTATTGTCGAAATAAATACCATATCCGGCACTACTCATGAAAAACGGGATGCTTTTGTACAACGGATCTTCATTAACACCATAACAAGGCTTGTCGCTGTTCCACATTTTGAAACGGCTTCCAACCCGGTTAATTGGTCCGTTTTTCTCTCCAAGACCATAAATCCGTTCACCCGGTCGGAGAGTTTTATAGCTTGATATTGTTGATGAATCTTTCTCGAATCCTTGGTTTTGGAAGTCTTCCATCAACAATTTCTGGTATTTGTCGAAAATGCGAACCTGAAAGGGTGATTTATTAATCCTGACAATCAGATCGCTTGTATAAATTTCGAAACTCTGAGGCTGTTCTGAAATATTGAGTTTTTCCTGATCATTTCCGGTTTTTATTACTGCAAAAGATTCATTATCCCGCTTAAAGTCATCCTGGTCGTACCAGATTTTCAATATACCAGACTCTATTTGTTCCAGTTGAACTTTAATATTGTTCTCACAGGAGAATATTGCTTTGTTCCCTCTGTACTTCGAAGGAAATACACTGGCCTGGCTGAGATTTATCCTGTGCATTAGCTTTTGATAAAATCATGACTGCAAAAAATATTAAAGGGATTAAGGACTTGTGCATCAGGCTTGTATTTAAGGTTTTTAATATTCAACTACGATCATACTCCAGTATTTTAATTCAGGCAGTATAAAACTTACTTTGTTCCCGCTTTGAGCGAAGTTAACTGATCGTGAAGTTGCCCCGATTATATCCGGTGAAGCAACCCACATTTTTTTAACCACAGCATCGCTTGTAAAAACCAGCTGAGCATCTTTAATCAGTGCCGGTGCAACCTGGATTCCTGTATTATCTCTCCAACTGGTAGTTTTTGAGTCTTTGAAGTTGATCAGATGTATTACCTGGCTGTTTTCAACTTTTTTGCCAAAGCAAGCAACATACCCCTGGCTTGCAGGCCATTTTGCTAATGAGATTTTGCCATCAATAGAACTGATTGAAACATCATTAAAAGCACCACTATCACGAAGCAGGTTCTGATAAGCCACCAGGAAATCATAATAGGAAGTCAATGCCTTTTTCAAATCATCCTTCATGGCAAGGTTATTATTAGGAAAATATTCCTGGCCAAGCATATGTTCTCCCAACTCGAGGTGAGCTCCACCAAAGGCAAATATTACAGCATTGGCCAGCAGAACAGAAGGTGTATTAAAATAACCTTTGTTATAAGCCATATCGTAATTTATATAGGCAGCCAGAACTGTATTTTTGGTATTGTTGCTGTATACATTGTTCTGTTTTATAAGGTTTGCTAGGTCGTTGAAGCTTTCGATAAGGACTCCAGACTTCTGTATAAAGAAAATCGGACGAAGCTTCTGCAATTCCTTGCTGTCCATATTGTGAAACAGCATTCATCACGATATCTTTCTCCGGCTCATCTGTTTTGATTGCATTTATAAAAGGTTTAAACGTTTCTGACAGATTAAGATAAGCCCCGTCGTATGTATAATGCCCTCCCCAGTCGCCGAGCTGATCCATATGATAACCATCAAAATCAAGGTACTGATATACCATTTTGTTTTCATTTTCAATGTATTTCTGCCATTCGGTATTGGAAGGATCAAGTAAATAAATGTTGCTCAGAAAAGGTGCGGAAAGCCGAAGAAACTCTTTTGTAGTATGGGTGTTGTCTTTATAAATGTACCATTCCTTCTGAACACCATCTGCTTCAGCATTTTCCCATGCTCCGTAAACCAAATTGTAAAACATGGCTTTCATATTGAAGCTGTGGGCACTACTGATGTATTTCTGCGAGTATTAAAGTAGACATCCGAGTTGCTGATATTTTTCCATGTGTTTGGAGGAGTTGATCCTATTAATGGCAAGGGTTTATGATGCTTGTTATGCCAGTCATAAAACTGAAGTCCGTTGATATGGTACCTGTTCAGATTGCTTATAACAGCATCTATTTCATCATCATTTGATAAAGGAAATCTGGACAAGAAGCCGTAACGGGGGAATTTTTTCCAGCTTGAAGACACATCAATTCCTATGGTTGAATAAATTGTTTCGGTGCCGTTATCGTTGGAATATACTTCAGCCATATAGCCTGTGAAATCGGTTGACGGGGTTATCCATTTCCATGTAGATCCGGCTACTGCTGCTTCTGAAAGTATGTTGTTTAAATGTTTGTACCTCACTTTTGCTGTAGCAGGAAGCGTGGAATTATCGAGGGTAAAAATTACTTCATCACCTGGATTGTAAACAGCTTTATCAGTTGATATGCTAACATTTATGTACGATGGTGTAACCTGATTGACAGGTGGAACAGGTGGTTCTGAAGTTGAATCACTATCAGTTTTTGTACAAGCAAAGTTTGTACCTGCAATAACAACTAAAAAACATAAGTGTCTGAACTTCATCTGCCGATTTTTCAATTTTTTAATATAAGGAGTGAGTGGAATTTCTGGTTGCGAATAAGGTCAGTATTTGATACCCTTTTGCAATAATAGCATAAAATGAAGCAGAAAAACAGAGGGCTGCCGGGTTATTTGGCAGCCCTTATTATCAATCCAACCAAACCTTACTTTTTACCAGCAATACTTATATTAAGTGTTTCAATGTTAGCTGTGATAACATAATTTCCATCAGAAGTAATATTCCATTTGTTGTCGTCGGCAGCACCTCCTACATGCCTGTACATATGTGTATCATCTACACGCATATACATGTCCTGGCCCCAATCGGTATTGCGGTTAACCGGGAATTTAAATTCGCCGGCGACCATAGGTCCTGAGTATGTAAAAATACAGCCATCAGTAGCATCTTCAGTTAGTTCAATGGCTTTATCAATACTCCATCCTATTGGAGTTGCACTGCCAACCATGAAGAGTTTTGTGCGGGACATAGAAATAGTGTTATCAATTATATTCAGTTTGATAACATAATAGCCTTTTTTTGTTATTGTCCATTTACTATCATCCGGATCACCACCATGGTGGAGGTACATGGTTGAATCGGATAGTCTCATGAACATATCCTGGCCCCAGTCGGAATTACGGTTGACCGGGAATTTGAAATCTCCCGGTTTCATAACACCGGTATATGTAAAAATGGCAGGATTATCCGGATCCTGTATCAGTTCGGTTGCAGCACTAATATCCCAGCCGTTAGGAGAAGCATCACCAACCATATAAATATGATCATAAACAGGAACATCGAGTTTGACAGTCTTTATTGTAAGTTCCAGCAAACTTACTTTGATATTGTAAACTCCTGCCTCAGTTTACTGTAAAAGCATTATCTGGTTCGCTGTCGCTAGTGCGGTATACGAGATGATTTTCATCTGCACCACGATTGTATGATGGGAGTAACTGGTCTAACGTGGTAATGAATTTATAGCTGCCAACGCCTAACGCACCTCTGAATGCAAACACAGTCGGATCGTCAGCGTCGGGTGTTAAAGCTATGGCTTTACTTGCATCCCAACCATTAGCAGTAGCATCACCCAAAATATACAAGGTTGTACTTACTGGCTCGTAAGGTGTTACTTTAATATTTATTACCTGCGATGTTTGTTGGTTGGTAGGTGAGGAATAAATTGTAGCAATAACCCGTGCCTCAAGATTAAAACCAACCCCTGCAACAGCTCCATATTCCTCGAGCAGGCTGCTGTTTAGCTGAGAAACAGAGAAGGATTTAGCATAAACAGCCTTGCCCATCTCGAATGTATGTGGATTGGCAAAATTGTTACCTACTTTATCAATTTGCAAAACGTATGAAATTGAAGCTCCCGTTCCATTATTTGTTCCGGTTGTCCAATTTAAAGTTAGAGCAACATTAGCACCATTTATCTGCGATAGAACTATATCGGCAGATGTGGATGAAAGAGAAAGTTCTCCGGCCAGTATAATATCGTTACCTTCTTCTTTTTGGCAAGATGTAAAGAAGATCATCATTCCTGCAAGAACAATTGCGAAAATATGGCCCACACCAGATCTCAGCATGTTAGTACTTTTAGCAGGAATGGTAAATATGTTATGTTTGTTCATCTCGTTCGATTTTTATTTATAAAATTAGGTTAAACCTGTTCCTGGTATCAATACCCCAGATTTTGGGTTAGATTAGGATTAGCATCACGTTCTTTTTGCGGTATTGGGAAGAGCAGGTATTTCTGACTCATATTCGATTTTCCAATTGAATGCAGGAAATTAATGCCATATTGCCCATTGTTCACCCGGATGAGGTCGAACCAGCGAAGGCCTTCAAATGCAAGTTCCATGCGCCTTTCGTGTAGAACTTTTTCGCGGAAAGCATCTTTTGACAAGCCAGATACTTCTGAAAGTCCGGCTCTTTTACGTACTGCATTGAGAGGTGCCTGAGCTTCGACAGTTCTTCCAAGCTCATTTAATGCTTCTGCTTTCATCAGTAAAACATCAGCATAACGCAGTACCGGGAAATTCATCGGGCTATTATCATAGGAAGGTGAAACAGATTTCGATACCAGGAATTTACGCAGGTTATAATTTGTCATGGAATATGATTTCTGATAGTCATTACCATCAAACTGAGGGCATTCCTGGTAGAATACGGTAACATCTTTTCTCAGATCGCCTGGCTCGTATGAATCAATGAATTCCTGGGTAGGTTGGTTCCATCCCCATCCTCCGGCAACCATATCTGATCCGCGTGGCCCGGTAAATGTACTCAGCCAAGAAGCCTGGTTTTCATTCGACCAGAAATCCTGCCCGGCATTGCTTGTATATTGTATTTCAAACAGCGATTCAACCGAATTTTTATCCGAAGGATCAAAATTGCTGGCATAGTTAGTGTTGAGTGCATAACCAACGTAAACAGTTTAAGTTTTTTATTTTCTCTTTTCGTCCTCGTCCTCCCTTCTTCATCCATCTCTGGGACAATAAGACAAAAATATAAACTTTTAAATGAAAGTTCACAAAAAGTTACTTCCTGGGTGAAAGAGAACCTGAAATGTTCTTAATCCTCTATACCTCTATGGATTCAGGATCAATAGTCTTTTCAGTATAGTTTCGGAACACTATCCTGATTAAAGTTGGATAAATGATCAGTAATAAAGGTAGTGCGATAATAAATCCACCGATTACAGCAATGGCTAAGGGCTGATGAAGCTGAGCGCCGATTCCGATTCCGGAAGCAATAGGCAGCAGGGCCACAATTGCACCGAGTGCTGTCATAAGTTTGGGCCTGAGCCGGGTTGAAATGGCATACACAATAGCATTGTCAATATTATCTGTTTTCAGGCTGTAGAAAAACTGCAGGTAGGTAAAAATGGCATTTTCGCCAATAATTCCAACAATCATAATAATACCGGTATAGCTACCCACATTAAGAGGTGTATTTGTGATAAACAAGGCTATAAGGCTGCCCGCCATTCCAAGTACCGATATAAACATGATAAGCAACGCGACACGAATACGTTTGAAGAGGAAAATCATTACCAGGAAAACCAGCAGGATAGCCGAAATCAGAATTAGCAGCAGTTCGCTGAACGATTTCTGTTGCTCCTGGTAAGCGCCGCCATAATTGATATGATACCCTTGCGGCAGATGAAGCTTCGTTTTTATTCCAGATTGAATATCGCTCATTACACTACCGAGGTCGCGGTTATTGAGGCGGGCAATTACCGGTATCATGGGCTGCAGGTTTTCACGTTCAACCTCTGCAACGCCCGGTTCTATCTGAATATCTGCTAATTGTGTGATTGGTTGCAGATTTCCATTGGGAAGAAATATTGAACTTTGCTTTAGTTTTTCGAGAGGAGTCTGGGCTGCGTCAGGGTACAACATCCGGATGGATGTGAGTTGCTCCTTTTCATAAATATCTCCAATCAAGGTTCCTTCAAGTTGTGTTTGAACCTGGTTTTGGAAATCGGCAGGCGTTATACCAAACTGGGCCAGCCGCTTATTATCCGGTTCAATGTTTACTGATGGTCCGGCTACAGTTATTCCATCAAAAACATCAGCAGTGCCTTCCACATTTTCCACTATGGATGCTACCTGTTTAGCCAGATCCTGGAGTACTTTCGGATTATTACCATAAATTTTAACCTCAATGGGTTGAGTCGAAGCCATTAAATCACCAAGCATATCGCCGATTACTTGCCCGAAATCGATTTGCAAAGCAGGCTGTGTTGTTTCCACCTTTTTCCGGATAATGTCGATAACCTCATTGGTCGAAAGTTTCCGGTCCTTTTTAAGCTGGATAAGGTAATCCCCGTAATTGGGTTCGGTGATAAAAAATCCCATCTGCGTGCCGGTTCGTCGGGAATAGGATGCTATTTCGGGAATTGACGGGAATGTTTTTTCTACTTCGCGCAGCATGCGATCTGTTTCCTGCAAGGATGTTCCGGGAGGTGAGGTATAATCAAGCACAATGGAGCCTTCATCCATTTCGGGAAGGAAACCGGTTTCGATGCGTTGTGAAATATAATATGCCGAAAAAATAAGGAATGCGACAAATGCAAAACTCAAAACTGGCCGTTTTATAAAAAATGCAATCCATTTGCCTGAATGAGCCTGATGTTTATGCTTCTGTTTTAAAGTGCCTCCCTTTCCGGAGAAAAGCAGGTATATAACAGGTAATCCTATCCATGTGACCAAAAATGAACAAATTAGCGTGATCATCATAGTATTAGCCAGAATCTTGAAATAAGCCCCTGCCACGCCGCTTAATAAAGCAAATGGTAAAAAGATAACAATGGTACTGATGGATGAACCTACCATGGCAGGGAAAAGGAATTTTATTGATTTCGACAATAATTCTCTTGTCGGGGTTTCGGGATGTTCTTCATGGGTTCTATGTATCTGTTCAACAACCACAATAGCATCGTCAATAATCAGCCCGATTGATGCAGCTATTGCTCCGAGTGTCATAATATTGAAATTGTATCCGAAAACATGCAACACTACTAATGTGAGCGAAATTGTAATCGGAATTGTAACCAATATAACTGCACTTGCTTTTACTGAACGCAGGAAAAGGATAGCTACAACAATGGCAAGTAAAAGCCCGATCCAAAGGCTGTCGCTTACACTCCGGATCGAATCATGAACAAAATCTGCCTGCACGTAATAGGGTTTCAGAACAACACCTTTGGGCAAAATCCCATGGTTTAGCGCCTCAATTTTTTTCTGAACATCGTCGGTAAGCTGTACCAGGTTGGCATCAGGCTGCTTTACTACAGCCACAAGCAAAGCATCTTTCCCATCAGCATTTATGCGAATGTATTCAACCTTTTCGGCTATTTTTACAGTGGCTATATCTTTAAGCAGGATAACACGTTTGCTGCTGTTGTTGATTACAAGGTTTTGCAGCTGATCCAGGTTTTC
This sequence comes from uncultured Bacteroidales bacterium, assembly GCA_963802185.1. GTDB lineage: Bacteria > Bacteroidota > Bacteroidia > Bacteroidales > UBA4417 > UBA4417. The sequence continues at coordinate 68,602 of CAWDHU010000021.1, read as the reverse complement.
GACAGCTGCATCTGTTATAGTTAAATACAGGCGGTTGAAGTCGGTTAGGTAACCGTTGCTGGTAACAAAGTTGGTCTGGCTAAGTGCAGTTGTAATGGTGGCCGGCGTTATACCCAAAGCGCTCATTTTACGTGCGTTGAGTTCGATATGATATTCCTTGGATTTGCCGCCGATTACCCGGACTTCCGAAACGCCTTCAACCTGCGAAAGAAAAGGTTTAATTGTATAATTGGCAAGCTGGTTAAGTTCAATATTGCTCCTGCCATTGGCTTCGATAACGTATCCCGCAACAGGCAGGATGGAAGGATTCATCTTCTCTACAGTGATCTGGGTTCCGGGTGGAAGTTCAGCTTTAACCTGGTTGATTGATGATTCAATCTGCTGCTTGCTCAGGTCAATATCGGCGTTCCAGTCCATAAATGCCGAAATTTCGCAGCTGCCGCGGCTGGTTATACTGCGAACAGTTTTCAGCGAAGGCACACGTTTAATTGCATTTTCAAGCGGTTTAGTAACCGTCACCATCATTTTATTCACCGGCTGCAGCCCGTTTTCAGCAATGACCTTTATTTTAGGGAAAGTAACTTCGGGGAACAATGAGGATTGCATACGGGAATATGCAAAAACGCCACCAAGTAAAATAATGGCGAGTAAAATGGAAACCGGGTTTTTATGTGTAACGAAGAAATTATTCATCCTGGCTTACTTGCTGATAAGTACAAATGCGGTATCGGGCAGACCATATTGACCGGAATAAATAATGCGGTCGGCAGGATCAAAAATAGGGAAGGTGATTTCAATTTTAAGATCGGTTGATATTCCTTTTTTTACGGGAATCTTTATGGCAGTAGTGTCGTTGATAAGTTTCATTACCCAGAAGTTCTCCATTATTTCGTCCGATAAAACACATGTTTTGTCAACTACCTGTGTATTGTGTTTCGTGTTCTTTACCAGTAATACGTTAGCCACAAGATTTTCCGGTAAATTCTGATTTGAAGCTACTTTTACCTCGTATAGCTGGGTTTGCGAAACAGCATCCATTGTTGAAAGCTTTGACAGGATTGTTCCGCTCAACCTGCTTGAATCGGGCAACAATATAGTACAGACTGTTCCCACAGTAGTATACTTTTTAAGTTCAAATGGCACATTCATAAGGAAAACAAAGCTGCTTTGCTGGGCAATGATTGCTAACGCGTCGCCATCCGTTGTATAATCATTTACATACTTATTCACTTCAGTAACAATGCCGGATTCAGGTGCTTTTATCTCAATCAGACCTTTAACATTGTATGTCGTATCACTGGAGTGATATTTGCTCAGGGCTTCAGCTTCTTTGGTGCGGATATAAAACAGGGGTTTGCCTGCTTCTACGTATTCGCCGACATGCACGGAACTTTTTTCAATATAGCCTGTAATAGTTGCTGTTACCTGGTTTTTTTTCAGGTACGATGAAGTGGCTGAAAGCTGTATGTTTTCGCTGATGTTGCTTCGTTCAATGGTTGTTACGGTTACCGGAGTTTTTACTTCAGGATCGGTTGCAGCAGTATTTTCAGCACTGTTGTTGCAGCCCGAAAAGCTCAAACCAAATATTGCAAGTATAAGTATCAGGTTTTTTTTCATGTGTTATTACTTATTTTAACGGGCCACATGGAATACGCCAGATTACCCATAATTTTATATTCAGTTGATGCTTTATCAATCATGGCTATTTCATTTCAGATAATTCAATTGGTTAATAAGCTGCATACGGGTCATTTCAGCAATAGTGAGACTATTCTGTGTATCTGCATAGTTGTTCACCGCTGACAGGAAATCGGTAATCCTGACCAGTCCGTTTTCGAGCGCAACTTTTTTATACATGTCGATAAGATCCTTCAGTTGCGAAAGCTGGACATTGATATCACCGATCAGGTCATCATTAAGCCGTAATTGTTCATACAACTGCCGGTATTGTTGCCAGTACTGCGTTTTATAATAATCGAGGTAAAGGGAGCGGGATTTTTCGGCAATTTCAATTTTTTTATATTCCAAAACGCGCTGTTTCCCATCATATACAGGTATCGAAAAGTTAAGACCAAAACTTGTACCGAAATTTTGAGGTATATTCAATGGTTTTATAGCCATAAATCCTGCATCAGCAAAGGCTTCGAGACGTGGCCGGTAATTCAGGCCGACAAGGCTTTTAGCATTAGTGTTTTGAAGGCTGTCAATCTTCGACTGAAGCAAAACAGGTGATTGTTGAATATCGATTTGTGCGTTGAGTTTCAAATCCGGACTTGCAAGTTCAACTGTTGTAGTATCAATAATTCCGGTTAGCAGGTTGAGCAAAGCAATATCGTTTTTAAACTGAATAAATAACTGCTTACCGGTTATTTCCTGTGCTTTGATGGTAACAGAAATATTCATAAGGTCAGTTAACTGGTAAATACCTGCATCGACCATATGTTTTATTGTACTTTGCTGTCCGTAAAGCAATTCAATCATTTTTCGGGTAAATTGAATCTGGCTATAATCAGCAAAAGCAGTAATGTACTGTAAAGTGATACTCTTTTTCAGATCGGTTTCGGTAAGCAGCTTATTTACACCCAGCGACTGTTTCAGTAAGTTGATGTTTTCCGCCCGGGCCGATTTGATTTTAGTATTAAAAAGAGATTGTGTTACCCCTATGGTTGCGGCATAGTTGCCTCCATTGGTAATGGCTTCGTCGTATCCAATATTGGTTCCCGCCGGAGCGTACATAGCTTGAGATGTAACGTTAACCTGTGGTTTATACCCACTCAGAGTCAGCAGGCTATCGAGGCTGCCCGACTGAAGTTGATTGGTATAATCATTCAATAGCGGGCTGTTTTTTAGTCCAGTCGAAATGTAGTAATTGAGTGTCCGGCTCTGCGAAAAAGCTTTTGAAGTAACGAGAAGAGCCAGGATTAATACAATAAATGACTTTGGTATGACAATGGATTTCATTCCGGTAATTTGTATTGCGAAGATAGGGAAAATACTATGAGAGACTTGCCCGACCAACCTTATATTTTAAGCGGTTTATCGGGCAAGTCTTATATCATTAAGGGAATTTTTACTCTAAGTAAAGAGTAGTCTACTTCTGAATCACACCATTTTCGTCAAGCGCGACTTCTGTCTTTTTTGAGCCGGTCTTAATCTCAAACTCATACAATTTCCCTTTGGCAGTTTCGGAGATTTCGGATTCCACAAGTTTGTAACCGGGGAATTCTTTGCTCAAAGTTTGGGTAACCGCTGCCGGGATCTCAGATGCAGCTGATTTCGTACTCGGTTTCCATCCAGGTCGCCTTCAGCAGTATAATTTGCCGAGTATTCTTTACCGGCCATTTTAAACTCGGCTTCCCATTCGGTTGCGTTTTCCTTACTCCATTTTACTTTCTGAACACCAGGGAATTTCTGATCAAATGAGGTTTTTACCTTTACAGGTAAATCTTTGGGTGTTTGAGCACATGCAGTTAGACTAATAAAGAGTGCAGCAGCAAGTACAACAACAAGATTTTTCATAGTAGATATCTTTTGGGGGTTAAACATGCTGCAAATCTAAGATGGGAATCTAAAGGAATTTTGAAGTAGGAATTATTTCCTATTTACTTAATCTGAAGCAAACCTCTATGAATATAGATATTGTACAGGCATAATTATATTACTTGATCTGGCTTAAGGTAAAGCAGTGAAAATCATTGCTGGTATATTGAATTGTTAGGTTATTGGTTTCACATATCTGCTTCACAATGGCCAGCCCCAACCCATGTGATTTGGAATTTCCTTTTACAAACCGTTGAAAAATTGTTTCATTATCAAACTTATTGGGTGCACCTGTATTGCATACTTTTAACTCGTTATCCTGTAATGATATAGTTATAAATCCGCTATCAATATTATGATTCACTGCATTTGATAACAAGTTATTTATAAGTATATCAGCAAGTTGAACGTTCATATTCACATTAAATCCGGACTGTAAACTGAGGTCAAGCTTGATTTTCTTTTGTAGTAAAAGAGGTTCAAATTCCTGAATTTTACGTTTGATCAGGTCGTTGAAATCAATGAATTCATTATTGGCAAATTGGTTGTTTTCAATTTTGGTCAGCAGCAGCAGGTTTTGGTTGAGTTTCGAAAGTCGTTTTAGTGCATTTATAGCAGTTACTACTTTCGTGAATGATTCTTCATTTAATTCTTGCTGAAGGATTTGTTCGAGGTTTATGGATGCAATAGCAAGAGGAGTCTGGATTTCATGTGATGCATTTTCGGTAAATTCTTTTAGTGCCTGAAAATCTCTTTTCAATTTGTCGGTCAGGTTATTAACAACCAGGTTGAGACGGTCAAATTCTTCAATCCCGGATGAACTAAGTTGTAGCGTGTTCTTAGCCCGAAAATCAAAATCTTCAATAGCTTTAAGGTTGTGTTCAAAAACCGTCCAGGTAGTTTTGTTCAGTTTCCTGGTAATAAAATATGCAATTAAAAATGCAGCCAGCAATAATATAAAGATTGATGCGGCGATGCTTGCAGCCAGGTCTTCGCTTTCAACAGATGCTTCCCTGAGTTTAATCGAATAGTACTTGTCGTTAACCTTTATAATGTTCGAATATTCAATAAACGCTTCCTGTTCTGTTTCCGTTTCATTAAATATTATTTCCTCGCTGAATTTTGGATGGTTAACAGGCTGAGCACTTACTTCCATCACTTCAACAAGTGGTTGTAAGTTTGGCATCTGACCCGATTCTTCAATTTGCTTTTCTACCAGCGCTGCACTTGACAGCAGTTTTTCCTCTGTGTTTTCTTTTAAAATTGATTGCAGGATAAAATACCCTGAAAAAGAAAGCAAAATCAGTGTAGCTCCGAAGAGAACCAGGTAATTTCGGTTGATTTTGGTCAGGAATTTCATGATTCAGAAAATTTGTAACCCATTCCATAAAGCGTTTTTATATAATCGAGCTCCCCCGGCAGCCTTAATTTTTTTACGGAGGTTATTCAGGTGGGTGTATATAAAATCATAGGAATCAGCAAGTTCAATATTGTCGTCCCAAAGGTGTTCGGCAATGGCTTCTTTAGTTAGCACGCGGTTTTGATTTATAACCAGGTATAAAAGAATATCATACTCTTTTTTGGTGAGTGTAATAAGATTGTTGTTAACCGTAATGCTTTTACTATCGGTATCAATAGTTATTTCGTTGAAAACAACCATGTTCGACCCAGCGTAATTACGGCGGCGCAGCAAGGCTTTTATCCTTGAATTTAACTCCGAAAGCTGGAATGGTTTGGTCAGGTAATCGTCAGCACCCTGATCAAGGCCGGAAATTTTATCATCCAACGAATTTTTGGCAGAGAGAATTATAACCCCGGCTTTAGTATTATGCTTCCTGATGGTTTTGAGCAAATCAAGGCCGTTTCCGTCGGGTAGGGTGATGTCCAGAAGGATTATATCATATTCGTAAATACTTACTTTTTGATGTGCTTTCGAATAGTTCTCAGCCAGTTCGCAGATGTAGCTTTCTATGGTGAGATAATTGCTTATCGCAATCAGTAATTCAATTTCATCTTCAATGATCAGTACTTTCATTCTTCAAAGTAACGCAATAATTCTAAAGGAAATCTAAAGATAGTGTTTTGATACTAAATAGTTTGACCTTAATCTGATACAATCACTAAATAGCTTTAATTTCGTAGTGAATTACATTACTTATAAACAAGAACCCCAAAATCCTAAATTCCTTTAAAATGAAAAAGATTAATTTATTCGTTTGCCTGGTATTTCTTTTTGCCGGCATTATTTCAGTAAATGCTCAGTCCGGTAAATCCGAATACAAAATCTCAAACCGGATTTCGCTGGAAGGTGATGGCGGATGGGATTATTTAACTGCCGATCCTGCGAATAACAGGCTATTTGTATCACACAGTCTTATGGTACAGGTGGTTGCCTTAAATACCGGCAAGCTGCTGGAAACTATTCCCGACACTAAGGGTGTACATGGTATTGCCCTGGCAGCTGATTTGAACAAAGGATTTATCAGTTGCGGAAGAGATTCTTCAGTAGTGGTTTTTGACCTGACATCGTATAAAGTTATTGAAAAGGTAAAAATTACCGGTGTAAATCCGGATGCTATTCTTTACGACCCGTACAAGAAGATAGTATTTACATTTAATGGGAGAAGTTCCAATGCCACCGTTCTTGATGCGACTTCAAACAAGGTGATTGCCACCATTCCGCTTGCCGGGAAACCTGAGTTTTCGGCATCAGATAAAAAAGGAAAAGTATTTGTAAATATTGAAGATAAAAGCCTTGTAACGGTTATTAACACAAATACATTGAAGGTTGAAGAGAGTTGGCCGATAGCTCCGGGCGAAGAAGCCAGCGGCCTCGCCCTTGATAACGAAACTCACCGTTTATTTATAGTTTGCAGTAATAAACTCATGGTAATTATGAATGCTTTGAACGGGAAAGTCATTACCACTCTTCCGATAGGCGATCGCTGCGATGGCGTGGCTTTCGACCCGGGCACAAAACGTGCATTCAGCTCTAATGGTGATGGTACAATGACTGTAGTTCAGGAGCATGCAAACGATACTTACACGGTTGTTGAGAATGTAACCACTCAAAAGGGAGCTAGGACCATAACCTGTAACCCAACAACTCATAAACTCTATTTACCAACTGCTGAATTCGAAGCAGCGGAAGGTAATGCACGCCCGAAAAATAAGCCCGGAACATTTACTGTATTAGAGATTGAGCCTGTAAAATAAGCAATGCGAAAAAGGATGCGATACTTTTTAAAAGACGTCCTTTTTTAATTCTTTGGAAGAAATTTATATTCAATTTCCAGAAACAGGAAATAACTCTAAATAGGAAACCCCCAAATCATATTAAATTACTCCGCGATGAAAGTTGAAAAAGGTTTACACAAAGAAGAACATTTGCGAAGCTCCGAATTTATTACGGATATCGTAATCGGAATGTCGGATGGATTGACGGTTCCTTTTGCTTTGGCAGCAGGTTTGAGTGGTGCTGTACATAGCAATGCTGTTGTTATCACTGCCGGTATTGCCGAAATTGTTGCTGGCAGTATTGCAATGGGATTAGGGGGTTACTTAGCGGGAAAAACAGAACAGGAGCACTTTGAGTCGGAACTGAAACGTGAATATGAAGAGATAGAAGTAGTGCCTGAAAGAGAAAAGGAAGAGGTTCGGCTTATTTTTGCTGAATACGGATTAAACGAGCAAACGCAAAATACTATCGCCGATGAGCTTGCCAAAGACAAGCATAAATGGGTTGATTTTATGATGAAATATGAATTAGGCCTCGAAAAACCTGATGTAAACCGCGCCAGGAACAGTGCCGCAACGATTGGTATCTCGTATATTGTAGGTGGTTTAATTCCGCTAACAGCTTATTTTTTTACACAAACGCCATACGAAGGACTTACTTTTTCGGCCTTGCTGACCATAATATGCCTTTTTATATTCGGGTATTTTAAGAGCAAGGTAACCGGCCAGCCACCTTTGAAAGGAGCGATAAAAGTTACTGTGATAGGTATCACTGCCGCTGCGGCAGCTTTCCTGGTAGCAAGATTGTTTAATGGCATGTTTTAGTCAGTGTTTGGATGCAGCAAAGAAATTAGAGCATATTTTGAAATTATAACTTTTAATTTATGAATCCCGATTACTATAAATTATTGATATTGCTTGTTATCCTTGCTGCAATCGGCCTGATGGTATATTTGGTTTTTAAAGGGAAAAGCAAAACAAACAAACAAGTATTAGATCAACCTTTCCCTGAAAGCTGGCGCAAAATACTTAATGAGCATGTAAATTTTTACCGCGATCTGGATGCTTCGCAAAAGGCCGGTTTCGAAAAGCGTGTGCAGCTATTCCTGGCAACAAAAACAATCAACCCGGTTGATACTGAAATTGATGACAGTATAAAAATTATGGTGGCCGCGAGTGCCATTATTCCTATGTTCGCATTTCCGGAGTTCAATTATCCCAGGTTGAGGGAAATAATTATTTACCCGAATAGTTTTGACGAAAAATTTCAAACTGAGAGTTCAGAAGGAAGTGCAGGAAATATAATTGGCATGGTAGGCAACAGGTTTATGAATGGGACCATGCTTATTTCAAAGCCGGATCTGATTAATGCTTACGATGGGTCAAATCATAAAAGCAATGTCGGAATTCACGAATTTGTACATCTTATCGACGATGTTGACGGTGGAACTGATGGTATTCCTGAAATCCTGCTGCAAAATGCGTACGTTGCGCCCTGGCTGCATCTTATTAAAGAGGAAATGCGGAACATTGAACAAGGTCATTCAGATATCAGTCTTTATGCATTAACAAACAATGCTGAATTCCTGGCTGTGGTTAGCGAATATTTTTTCGATAATCCCGAAAAATTCAAACGCAGGCATCCCGAATTGTATGAATACCTGGCGACTATTTTTCATCAAAATCCTAAATAACGAAATTCTTATCTATTCACTTTTGATCAGGCAGTTTGAAATATGACCTGAAAATATCTGCCAAAAGCATGATCACTTAAAAATGAACTACAAAAGACATTAGCAGTCCAAGTACTATTAAAACGCCAAAACCCATAATTAGTGGTTTTCGAATGGATTTGTCGCCAAATGAAATGCCATAGATCATTTTCAGCAGGTTGTTGCTGGTAATGGCATTCAATACAGCCATTACAATTACCGAATTTTCAATATCCCATTTGCTTTGAAACAGGTTTAAGATAAAAGGATCAATATCGGTTACTCCAACTATAAACGACAGCCCATTGATTCCATCTGTTCCGTAAATTTTATTGATAAATCCTGTGATCATTCCAAAGAAGATAAAAAGCGCTGCAAAAACCAGTGCTGTTTTGAATTCGAGAGGATTGTTATTGGGTTCAAAAGTTTGTGCTGTAGCGTGCTCTTCAGGTTTTTTGTGCTGAAACTTTAAGAAGTATACTGCCAGTAACACCGACGCTACAATGAATATGAGAAACGAAGGCAAAAGTTTCAGCGCAATTTCCTGGTTGAAAAATAAGGCAAGCAAAAATATTCTCAGGTACATCATTGTTGTGGCAAGCACGATTGCGGAAGAAACTTTGTTGCTTTCCGGCATTTCTTTGCTTTTCCTGGCGAGGATAATGGTTGTTGCTGTGCTGCTGTACATACCGCCTAAAATTCCGGACAGGATAATGCCTGAATCAGGAAACACAAACTTTTTGAGCAGGTAGCTGAAATAGGAAATACAGGAAACTGCCACTATCGCCAGCCAGAATTTATATGGAGAAATATTTATTTCGGCCGAGATTGGCGCATCCGGCAGTAAAGGGAGAATTACCCATGCGATTACCAAGAACTTAGCAAGTGTTATAAATTCCTGGTTATCGAATTTCTTTGTAAATGTGCCTAGAGTGTCTTTGATTTCAGTAATAACTAAAACGATAACAATAATCAAAATGACGAGCCAATCCGGTTGGGTATAGATCAGGGGGGCAAAGCAATACGTGATCATTGCGGTAACAAGTGAGGTAAGACCAAACTTTTTCTTTACCTGCATTTTCTGGTAGTAATATATAGCCAGCCATACAGCAATTACGCTGCCACCAAGCAGAAAGGGTGTCAGGTTTGTAGGGCTTATGATAAAAAGGATAAATCCCAGAATCCCAATCAGGGTAAAAGTACGGTCGGTACCAAAAAGGCTCTCCGTTTCGTCTTCAATATGGCGCCGTCGTTGTTCAAGACCGATCAGCAATGAAAATAAAGTAACCAGGATAAACTTAATAATATCCGGCGGAATAAAAGTCAGCAGGTCGGTTAAGGATTTCATTGTATAGTTTTGATGGTTGAACTTTTAGATTATCGTTTGCTACCAAGGGAACCAGCATAAAAAATCATTATCCACAATCGCAAGGCTATTTTATTTTGTATGAAAAGACGCAATAATCTCATTCGTTATGGCATTAAAATCATTGTTGTAATGATGGCCGCCAGGAAGCAACCTGATGCCTGCACCGGCATTTTTAAACAAGGTCGGTATTTCACTATCCTCATCTTTACCAAAGATACACATTACATGATTTACTGACGATTTTTTCAATTCGGATGTAACGTTGTATTTATCGTGGGTACTGCCAAGGCTGAGCATATCTGCAACATGGATCTCGAAATCTGCGTTTGGGTCAGGGCTCATGAGCACGGCACTTTTCAACATGAATTTAATGTCGACTGGTAATCGTGTAATCATAAATGGAACTACGTCGGCACCAAATGAATATCCGCAGAGTACAAATGATTTCTTGTTCCAGGTAGCCAGGTAATGGTGAAGGACTTTTATAAGCTCTGAGGCAGTTTCGTCAGGTGTACGGGCCTGCCAGAAGTATTTCTGTGAATCAATACCTATTACCGGAATGCCTTTTTTAACCAGGCTTTCAGATACCCCTTCATCGAAACTGGTCCAGCCGCCGTCGCCGCTCATAAAAACAAGCAAAGGCAATGTGTCGTTCCTGGATGAAGGTAAAAAAATTAATGGCAGATCTGTAATAAGTTTTTCGGGCTGTTGGATTACAGTTAGCTGATTTTTTGCAGAAACCAATTCGGAATAGGATGCTGAATTTTTGACTTTGTTAAAGGCATATAACAAATGAGGCAAATAGTTTTTTTGTACAGACATTCCATGGCCTACCTTTGGAATGCCTATAAACTCTCCATTATTGATCTGCTTCATAAATGCTTCAGTGTTTTTATAATCGCAGACTTTATCATCCATTCCATTGATTACTACAAAAGGTGCTGTGAGTTTATCAGTTGGTTCAAGTAACCTGATTGGGCTTCCTGGTTTCAACGCATGTTGTTTTAGCGCATTGGTTGCACATAGGGGCTCTGCCGTTGCAATATCGGGACAGAATCCCATGGATATAGCACCCTTGAACGTATTGGCAGGAGCCTGTGCCAGAATACCATACACCAGCGTAGCTCCTGATGAATAACCCATTAGTATTGGTTTAACGTAGTTCCTGAACTTGTATTTCTTCTGTAAATACAAACTCAACTCTTCAAAATCACCGGCAGGATAAAAACACTTTTCGTGTTCCTTCATCTTGCTGGTTAAATATTTACTGATGTTAATCCCAACAACCATGGCTCCCTGGTTAACTAAATATTTACTCATGTTTATAGGAGTCTGATTCCAGCCGCCATCACCGGAAACAAACAATACCAAAGCATCAGGTGCTGACTTTGGTTTATAGATATACACTTTCCCGAAATTGCCATACTTTAAGGAATCAACGTTAGAGGCTGTTGTAGCTCCAACGATAAACATCAGCAGCACTAAAATGAGGAAAGAATTCTTCATCCGTTTTTTATGCGTTTTGATCGAACAGAATTATTCTCTTTTATCATCATAACTGCAATTACTGAGAAATAAATATAATAGTCGACCAGGAAAATACGTTGCCACAAACCGCTGTAGTTGTAAAGGAAAGTACCTGCAAAATACTCTAACCTGAAAGAGAAGAAAACGGTTGCAATAAATCCCACAAGCCAGGCCATGCCCGAATAACGATTAAACAAGGGAAAGGAGAACTTGGTAAAGATTTTTTGCATAACAAATGGCAGCAATAGCAACGATAGTACACCAATTCCGCCCAGGAAGTCATGTAAGTATGCCAGGTTTGTGAGTTCGCCGTTAACCCTGTCAGCCCTGAAAACACCAGAGGCTATATTTTCGCCGAGGCCGTAGAGAAGGATCAGTAAAAACGCCAACCGGGTTTCTTTTCCATATTTATTAAAAACCTGGAGGAACCCGAATCCAAAAAAAATGTAAATAAGTCCCAACGAAACCGACCACATTGTTACTTCAGTGGCTACAGGACTGGTCGACACTCCCAAAGCACTCAAAGTACTGGTTAGTTGGTTATAGCCCGGAATTTGGTTTCCGAAAATATAAATAAGCACCACGTCAGCGATACTGGCCGTTATGCAAAGTATTGCTGAAGCACTTGACAGAGTTCTTTTTAAAATAGATTGATTCATTAGCCTATGGTTTAATTACTTTCGACAAGAGTGCCGGTACCTGCAACAGGTCGAAATCATGTTCATAAATCAAGTATTTATCGTGCCATACAGGGTCAAACTTATCTTTGAATTCGCGCAATCCTTTGTAATGCGAAAATGATTTAATCTTTTCATATGCGAATTTCATGGAGCGTTCAGTTATGTCGTCTGGTATTTCTATTCCGCTTAATGGTGCAAACCCGAGGTTCAGGTAACGGATGTTTTTCTGTTTCAAATAATTGAAAAGTTCTACATGCAGAAAGTCTATTACACCATTCGGAGCATCACTTATTTTCCGGATCAGGTCAAAGGTTGCTTCATCTTTGGCATAATCAGGAATGATGTTCAGGAAACCAACAATTTTCTCTTCCTCATTTTCGGCAACCAGCACAGTCTGGTTTTTGATTTCTTCCCAGTTAAACATGCCCTGTGAGAAAACAAGCTCTTCCCTTTCCATATCCAGCAACCAATTGTCGCTAACGGCTTCAAGTTTCTGAAGCAAGCCTTCTTTCAAAGGCGGGTCATATACATGCAGTTGAAATCCTGTTTCAGCAACTTTATTCATTGCATTCCGGATTCTCTTTTTATTACTGCCCTGTAAGGTAAAAGTATTCAGATCAACAACCGCTTCCTGGCCCAGGAAAAGGCTTTTCTTCTTCAGGCTTTTATAAATTTCAAGGCTCTCAGCAGGTACACGGTACGAAATGGCTTTTAACCCGTTGTCGGAACAGTATTTATCGAAAGCTGACAGGCATTTTTTCATCGTTTCCGGATTTTCGGCAACGGGGTCCTCAAGGATCACAGCAAAGTTCCCTGATACTTTGTAACTGATATAGCTTGTCCTTTCTTCGTTAAAAAACAGAAGTTTGTCGAAATAGGTTTTGAAATAATCCAGAGCTGATTTCCCATACAACTTCGTTATTGCAAGAGCTTCATCCAGCTCAGCCTTTTCGGGAACGCTTTTCCAGATAAAAGGAGTAATCAGCGAATAAAAAACAAAAGCCAGGGAAAGGAACCCACTTATCTGTATAGAATCAATAAAGTATTTTGTGAAAGGGGTAGATGGGATAAGATCGGAGCTTCCAATCAGGAAAAAGTTTGCAAGTGTATATTTTATAGATTGTACAAGGCTGAAATTTATATTAAATTGCTTAACATCAAGGAAATAAAATCCAACAACACCAAAAACCATAACAGCCGCCGCAGTGATGAGTGCAGTTTGTATGCCGACCACACGCAATTTAGGATTACTCTTAACAATATATTCTTTCCTGGTGGAATACAACGAAAGAATAACTGCTAATGCAATAATGGCTTCCTCATAGTCGATAGCTTTAGTTAAATGCCCAATCAAAGATACCAAACTGAGCACCAATGCAAACCACCATGCAGTACGAAGGCCTTTAAGCATAAATGCTGCATTCACTAAAAGGAATAGCCCACTGGCAAGAATAAAATAATTGGATGCATGAATGGCTTCAATCGGAAGATAATGTTTTAAAACATGCATCCGATCTGAAATAGCGGGAGTTAATACAGATATAATATTTATCACCCCCAATAAAAACAGTAAAGCAGCAGGCATAACCCTCATCAGGAGTTTATTGGCTTTGGCAATAAAAGCTAATATGCCGGCTGCCAGCGGCAACCAGAATTCGAAAAATCGGTACAATGCAATCACTGAAATAGCTTCGACCAGGGTAAGCCCAAAACGTGTAAGTGTATAGCCAAGTGTAAATTCAACAGCCCCAAGGCCTCGCATAAAGGGTGATATGATCATAAACACCACTGCAATAATATACCCTGTTGCAGCAGCAAGGAGACTAATTTGTATTCCAAGTGCACGTGCAGCAATATAAAGATGAAGTATTCCCCATACTTCTATAACTAAGGAGTATAACAAAGATTCGATCAATCGTTTGCGTTTAATTGCTCCATTATCAATATCGTTGATATATACTTCAATGGAAGGATAATATCTTTTAATTAGTTTGTAAATACTGCCTTTGCCGGTAACATTCCTGAATAAAAAATAGAGTGCAGCTACTAAAACCAGTACTGTAACCAAGGCAATCCATTCGTCGCCAGTCACATTCCGGGAAACGAGGCCATACACGAAAACGGGCACAGCAATAAATATTGCCGATACAATACCTATAAACCCGTAAAGAGTGCTTGCAAAGTAAATCTTCGTTTTTGAAACACCGCTTTTTTCAATTTCATCAGTAAAGAATGCCAGCGACGAAACACCTCCCGCAGGTAAAAAGACTGAGATAAAATTCCGCTTCAGAAACAAAATAAGCCCGGCCCTGAGAGTTATTTTTTCGTCGAGGGAAGCAAATGCTGCCCTGTACATAAAACTGTGGGTAAAAATATAAATGACAGTAATAAAAATACCCGCCAGAACCAGTAATCCGGATGCATTGGCAAGTTCGTTTCTCACTTTTAGTATTTCCCCTTTTTCGTGATGAAAAAACCATATTCCCAGGGCAATAAACAAGCCTGTGAAAGCGAACTGCAGAATAAGTTTCCGTTGTTCGGCTATTGCCGTCAGAGTTGTTTTAAATTTTAACGAAAAAGCGTTCATCTGCAATTATTTATATTTTTAAAAACGAAAGGTACATGTAAATATATGAATTACTGTAATTGAGCTGTTTTAAGCCATAAAATTTCAGAGCAGGAACAGGCTCTAATGATTTATTATACAGTTTCAACATTTCCTGTCCGTTTCAAAATACCCCATAAAGCAAGTTCTCCTTTAATAGCGCGGAGGTATCCTTTTACCAGTACATACCACAAAACCTGACGGTACAGGATGCGTTGTAAAAACAGGTTACCTGCGTCACGTAAACCCAACTTTTCGCCGTCGAATCTGAAAGCCATGATCGAAATCACCAGGTCGAGCAGGTAATAACCAAGATATAGCGCAAGCAATATCCCGCCTTTAGGCAGAAATAGTGAAACCAGTAAGGTGAGATCGACCAAAGGTGATAATACCGGTAAAATAAGCTGAAAGACAAGCATATTGGGCAATACAACCCAACCCAGGTTCGGATTTTTGCGAATAAACATTACATCGTGGTGTTTCCAGAAAGCTTGCATAATTCCAAACGTCCAGCGGAAGCGTTGTTTTACAAGCATTTCTAATGTTTCGGGTACTTCGGTATATGCATAAGCTTCGTTGCAGGTACGTATTTTAAAGCCGGCACGAAGCAGCCGCAAAGTCAAGTCGCAATCCTCCGCCAGTGTATCGGTAGTAAACATGCCCGCTTTTTGAATAGCATCGCGCCTGAAAGCCCCGATTGCACCCGGGACTACCATTATTGCGTTCATGACATCATAAGCCCGCCGGTCGAAATTCTGGCTGGTAATGTATTCGATAGATTGCCATCGGGTAAGCAGGTTCTTCCTGTTTCCGACTTTAACATTTCCGGCTACAGCAGCAACCATAGGATCTGAAAAATACGGGATCATCAGCGAAACTGCATCCGGTTTTAAAACGGTGTCGGCATCAATGCATACCAGAATATCACCTGATGCAAAACCTATCCCGTAATTTAAAGCAGAAGCTTTGCCGCCGTTGGGCTTTGTGAAAACTCTCACTTTCGGATGCTTGGCCATAGAGTGCTTCGATATTTTTAAATGTATTATCCTTTGATCCATCGTCGACAAATACAATTTCAAAATCAGGATAATCGATATGCAGCAGGTTTTCCACCGTTTTCGGAGCGGTTATTTCTTCATTGTACCCAGGCACAATTATGCTAACTTTAGGAAGTGCACCCTTTTTAATCGAAGGTACTTGTTTTTTAGACATTCGTTTTTGCCGGATCGCCAATACTGCCAGGCTTTTTATCTTAATAATAGAAAGAAACATGGCAAGAAAGAAAATAATGGATAGTATGCGGTTGAAGTAATAACTCAGAGTAAACACAGTTGCATCAGCTGATTGGAGGTACTTGCTGAATGTGCCGGAAGCAACAGGCATAAGATCATCGCGTTTTTTATTCATCAGGGCTGCAAGGCTGATAAACTGGTATCCGTGTGCTTTGTAATATTCGATAATCTCTGGTAATGCTTCAATTGTAGCTTCGCGGTTTCCGCCGGCATCGTGCATCAGTATAATGTTCCCTAAGCCTTGTTGTTTGATAGCACGCGCTACAATAGTATCAGCCGATACACCTTCCTGCCAGTCCTCCGGATCAATGGACGAACCGATTGTAAGATATCCTTCGTTTTTAGCTACAAAAATAGGCCGGATCTGAACCGGGTTGGTTGGCTCAGCATCTGTATTGTATGGAGGCCTGAAAAGCATTGTAGCGTGTCCTGTAATGCTTTCAATAATATAACCGGTTGAGCGGAGTTCGAGTTTTAAGCGGTCGTCGGATGCCACCTCGAGATTAGGATGTAAAAATGTGTGATTGCCGATTTCATGCCCTTCCCTGTAGATACGCTGAACAAGCGGCAGGTTATGCTCAGCATTGATTCCGGTTACAAAGAAAACGGCCGGTACCTTATATTTATTCAGAATATCGAGAATATGTGGTGTATAACGCTCGTCCGGACCATCGTCAAAAGTCAAAACAATTTTTTTCGGGGATTCACCGGTTTTGTCAATTACATATCCGGAAGGAAGTATTTTATAATCCTCTTCTGATATCAGCTTATCTTTTTGATTAACCTGAACGTCTATCTTACCAGGCTGTGGTTCGGTGATAATATTAAGAACTTCTCCGGCACCGTTATAGTCGACATTATCCGATGATAATGCATCGGAGAGAATTTCTTTTGTAAAAGGTTGGGTTGAAAGTGCCGTATCAGAAAGATTATGGTTGTAGAATTCCCATAGCCTGCGGTCTTCAGAACCTAAATACCAGATGGCAACTCCCGATGTTTCGAAATCGGCAGCAGTCCGCATTGAATTAAATGCAGTAGCTGCATCAGTAAAATAAACAGTATGGAGGGAATCATTGTCGTCGTAGTATTTATAGCTCAGGTTATAGTTATTGTTGTCGAATTTCACTTTTCCTTCACTTTCAAAGGCTGTAGTAAGAGCTTCCTGGTAGGTAACATCTGCCCCCTGTCGGCCTGATTGCCAGTCGTATCCATAAGTTGGAATGCAAAGCACCACCTTATCGGAAGGGACTTTCTTACAAAGTTCGTCCAGGGCTGCTTCCACCCAATACTGAGCTGCGATAGGACCGGGTTCAGATGTGGAATTGTATTGATCGTATCCCATCAGGAAAATGAAGTCGTTATATTTTGCCAGTTCGGCAAGATTATAATCTTCGTTGAAAGGGGCAATATCCTGTGTTACCAGGTATCCTTTCGTTTGGAGAGCCGTGTATAGCTCTTTCTGGAAGGCTATGAGGTATTCATCCGTTTTCTCCTGGTTCAGATCTTCGAAATCGATATTAACTCCATTGAATTGATAACGTTCCAGGATTTTGAGCAGGCTGCTGATTAATACTGCACGGCGTTTGGGCGAAGTAATTATTCGGTGTACATTGCCTCCATTGAATTTATTGTTGAAATAATTGGATAGCATCGGCACAACGGCGATGTGGTTCCTGCGCATAATGTCAAGTGCCGACTGATCGATATCAGTATAAACTTCATCGGAAGTATCCTGAACAAACAACCATTCAGGCAAAACCATATTTAGTTTTGAAGCATTCTGTTTGAGTGAAAATTTGGATTGAATATCCCAGTTTACATAAAAGGCAGCCCGAACCGGCTCATATTTTTTGACTTCGCCCGGAATTACTTTGTCTTTTTTATAAAAATCATGCCCTTCGTGAGTTCGGGCTTGCTTAGCCAATTTAACAAAATGAGCATTCTCTTTTGCAGTTATATCAGCGGTTGCATATTTCTGATCAGCGGGAGCAGAGAGAGCCAGGTGTTCGCGTAAGGAAGGCAGCTTAAAAACCTGTTTATGGAAAAGAGAGATCAGGATAGAGGCTATGCCAAAGAGGAGCAGGACGGCAACAATTTTAACAATCCATAAAAACCGCGTCCAACGCGAAGAATCGGGGGAATAAAAAACCGGTTTTGCATAAGATTCCATTGGTAATTTCAAATAAAGAATCGGGCTGCTTTTGAGTATAACAAATATAGGATACTTTTAGAGAAAAGGTGCAGACTAATTGTTTGGAGCACCGCTACTTATCCAGCAAATTACAGCATCTTTTTGTGTTGAAGATAAACTGGTTCCCCTGGGCATATTTCCATTTTCGATCTGACCGCTTACATTATTTCTATCAGCATACAGACTTGTATAGGTTGAAAAATTCGAATGACAACCGGAACAATACGTTTTAATTAATGGTGCAACATCTGTTTTATAAGATTTTATTGCACCGCTGCACGATGGTGTATAGGAACTATTACTATTACTTATTTTTGAACATCCGGTCCATAAGCCAATACTCATCAACATAATAACAATTACAATCAGCTTTTTCATAATTTAAGATATATGTTTGTTTTTCCATATTAACAAACATGAAGAGAGAATAGTATTTCATTTTAAGTAATTAACATAATTTAGCAATAAGGCATACCTGGATATGATGCAGCCGGATCTTCCTGAATTAAAGAAAAAAGTGAAAAGCACTTTTCTTTGAGCTTGATAAACAAGCTGAATGAAGCAGATAAAAGGATCAGATAATATTAAAAACTATCAGGCAGGTGGTAATAAATAGAAAAAACAGACCGGTAAGGAAAATAAAATCAGCAATTTTCTCAAATTGAATTCCTGATTTTTTGGTGCTGCGCATGGACAGAAAAGATAAAACACAACTAATCATAAATGTCAATATTGATAAAGCCGTTAATTCGTCAATAATACTTTTATCAGCCATTTTATTAATGCTGATGGAAGTGAGAACAACAAAGCAGAAACCAAGAAGCGTTGCCGAAGTGTTTAAAATATGAGGTGATTTATTGTTTAGTTCTGTCATGGCCTTTTATTTATTAAATCAATTAATTTCATTTGAATCCGGGATAAATCCAGGCTTCGCTTTTTTAGCTTTTTCTGGCTACTACCTGACCAATCGGATTTAGTATATAAACCGCAATTTAGGATTGACCGTATCTGATTTTGAAAAATTAACAATTCCGATAAACGAAAAATTGATTTACCTGAAAAGGTATGTTTTTATTTATCCACTTTTGCCTGGATTTCCTCCAGTATTTCGATTTGAATCTCTTGTATCCGCATCATTTTCGACCATTGATCAAGTAATAAATGATCAACTTTTTCATGCAAAGTCCGGATTTCAATTTCCGACTTCAGGTTAATCTTATAGTCATTCTCTGATCTTAATCGGTCCTTTTTTTCCTGGCGGTTCTGACTCATCATAATTATCGGTGCCTGCATGGCTGCTACACACGAAAGGATGAGATTTAAGAGGATAAACGGGTAAGGATCGAAAGGTTTTAAAAGAAGTACCAGGCTGTTAATTGTAAGCCAGATAAATATGATTATGGAAAAGGATATTATAAACTTCCAGCTACCGCCAAATGCAGCAACTTTATCCGATATCTTGTCGCCAAATTTAAGTGCTTCAGCAGAAACATTTGTATCCGTGGATAAAAGTTCATTTTGCAAAATGCTATTAACAACCTCATCTTTAAGTGTTTCAACACTTCCTTGTTCGTCTTCGATAAGACTGGAGATATATTTTACCCGGTAAATGTTAAAATCCTCCTGGCAAATCAGGTCGTTATCATTCCATGTTGGGTGATCTTTAATTATTAACCGCTCTATTTCATGGCGAATTCCATGGCCGGCTATCAATTGGCCTTCTGAGAATATTTTTCCGCAGATGTCACATTTTGTTCCATTTAGTTTTCTCATGGCTTTCAGATACTAATTTAGTAGGCAGAAACTCAAGGAGTGACTTTCAAATGTAAAAATACATACAAACTGTAATAAAAACAGGATTATTCCAACGAAAAGTTGTGCAAGTAAGAAAATTCAGCGCACCACACTATCCTTCTTAGAAAATTGCCTGGTTTCGCAAGAGATTAAAGTGTAGCCTATGATTAATTAAAACATCTTTTTACTTAATCTTCGGAGCTCCCGGTTAAAAAAGCATCTAAAGCAGGAGATGGTTTCCCGTCGTCCTGCCAGCAACTTAACTGGTAATGGCTCCAGCTTTTTGCACCTTCCGGTTCCCAATAGATTACACCCAGTCCCCTGTGGTCGGGAACCTCTTGTACTGCTTTGATAACTTCAACCAGCATATTATAGGTGTTTTCAACTTTTGTATACTCGCCTCCTACTTCCACTACCATCACATCTTTGTTATATCGGGAAACCAGGTCAAGCAGATTACTCTTCAAATCGGCAATGGTGGCGGTATAATCACTTTTCAGCCAGAACGGATAATAGGAAAGACCAATTATATCATATTTTACCCCATTAGCTTCAGCATTATCAAAAAATGTCCGGAATCTTTGGTTGTTATTTCCCTGGTCGATATGTACAATTACTTTTATAGATTTATCCACTGCTTTTGTGGCTTCGTAGCCTTTATTCAACAGCTGGGCAAGTTGCGGCCAGTTTGAAGTACTCCCATCAGGCCACAGCATTCCGCCGGGTATTTCATTTCCAACCTGGACCCATTCGGGTATTACCCCTGTTGCTTTAAGTGTATCTAACACTTCGAAAGTATGGTTGTAGACATCACTCAATAATTCTGAAAAGGAATGCTCAGCCCATGCCTTAGGTTTATGTTGTTTTCCAGGATCGGCCCAGGAATCGCTGTAATGGAAATTAACCATAATTCGCATCCCCATTTTTTGTGCACGTAAAGCCATTTCAACGGTTTCCTTTTTGCTGCAATGCCCGCTGGCTTTGTTGTTCGATGGATTTACAAATACCCGGAGGCGGATGGTGTTTATACCCCTGTCTTTTAAAATCTGCAAACAGTCTTTTTCGGTGCCGTCGGTATCGTAAAATTTAAATCCAGTGGCTTCCATTTGAGGCAACCAGCCTACATCTGCCCCTTTAACGAAAGGTAATGTCTTACCTGTATCAGAAGATGCATTTTGCATAATACTTTTGTCATTTTGCGATTGTCCAATAGCAACGACTGAAAATACAAAAAAGACAGCTAAACAATAAAATCTGTTCATGGCCTGAATTATTTAATATGAGTATTGGGATTCGTTAATAAAATGGTTATTAGCGCACAAACATTACCCCTCCGCCTGTCGGCACCTCCCCTAAATTTAGGGGAGGCAGATTTTAACAAACAGAATAGCGATCTTTCAAGTTTGCACAATTCAACTGCCTACCTGTAAGGCTTAGCGAAACCGAAGCCTTAGGGAGGGAACATTACGAAAAAGAACAAATTGTTAATCTTTCCCGATACTCATTTTAGTTAATAGATTTAATATCCAGTTTTGCAGGAACGAGCCCTTCCGCTTTGGCTTCAATTGCAATGCTGCCTGGAACAGTGGTTGACTGCAAAAGTATTGTGGCAATTCCGGCTTCGGCATGTATAGGATTTTGGCCGATTAATTTTCCGTTTCCTTTAACCGAAAATTGTATGGAAGGTTCAGATTCATATACCTGGTTGCCGTTGGCATCGCATATGGTGGCAAATACAAAAACCACATCGGCTCCGTCAGATTTTAAAGGTTTGCCGCTCTTGTCGTACGTTAGTTTTATGTAAGCTGCTTTGCCTGCTGTGGTAACCACATCTTCCATAACCACTTCGTTTTTAATGTATCCAACAGCTTTCAAACTGCCTGACTCAAAGTGTTGGACATTGAATACAAAAGGCGGACAGAAGAGTATATCAGAAGTTTTATCAGAATTCGAAAGCTTCTTCTCAATCAATTTATTGTTCAGATACAGCGCTACTTCTTCACAATCGGAATAAACTTTAATGTGGCTAAAATCAGATTTTTCATTCCAGTATGAAACAATTTTCAATGTCGGCCGGCTCTGGCTTTTGTAAAAGTAATAAACAAATTTCGGCAGGCGGAAAATATCCATAATACCGGAAGCTTCTATATCGGGTGAATACCCGCGGTTGTAGTCAAACATCAGCCAGTTGGCATCGCCCAAATGTGGATTACGGAGGTTATCGTTGTGTGCTTCCTGGAAATTTAATGCCTGCTGCAGCAATCTTTTTTCACCATCGCCGCGCAATTGCCGGCTGGTACGTTCGTTGCTTTTTAGCCCGGCATAACCTGCCTGGTTTAACCCGGCATCCTGGGCAAAATATTCCCAATCGCCGTATTCGCCTGTAAACAAAGGTGTAGTTCCATTATAAAGTTTCCAATAATTGGGAAATTTGGCATGCTGCCTTGCCGGGATAAATACATCGTAATACTTATTTATCCATCCGCAGGTTATCAGTTTCGATTCAGGCGATTCTTCCTCTGCTATAGCTACCATCTGCTTCATAAAGTCATCAGGCATACCCGACTCGTTCAGCGATAATTCCCATAATACAACGGAGGCATGGTTTCTGTCCCGCCTTATTAAATCTCGTGCATCCTGGCACGATCGATGCATAAAAAGCTCATTTCCCACAAATTGCCAGCCGGGAATGGCGGCAATAGTCAATATCCCCAGTTCATCACAGGCATTCATAAATGCCGGAGATTGGGGATAATGTGAGAGCCGGACAATATTAAAGCCAGCTTCTTTTATTTTAACGGCATCGCGGTACTGAGCATTGTCCGATAAAGCATTGCCGATATAAGGATATTCCTGGTGACGATTCGTGCCAACCAAAAGTAAGGGTTCCCCATTAATAAAAATCCTTTCATCTTTTATCTCAAATTTTCGTATTCCTATTTTCGTTTTTATCTCATCCACTATCACGTTCTTCTCTTTGATGCTTACCTGCAACGTATAAAGATCCGGATGTTCGGGATGCCAGAGTGAAGGATTTTTTAAATGTAAATCCTGGAGAATGCTTTTATCCGAATTTGCTTCCAGGCTGTTTTTCCCTGATGTGGCAGTAGCAATAGTTTTACCGGATTTATCAATGATACTGCAGATTAAAACCAGGTCTTTTGGCTTGTTGGTTTCGTTTTTGATATGAGTTGAAACATGTATCGTAGCCGATTGTGAAGACACATCTGTATACCAGACTCTTACGCCGCCCGAAGCAGGTTTGTTCTCCTGTACCGCATCGGTGATATGGACTGGATTGGTAACAATCAGGGAAACATTCCGGTACAGGCCGCTGAAATAACAAAAATCAAGGTCTTTGATTGGCTTCCCCGGCGGAATATCAGGATTATCGTGGTTATCCGTTTTTACCACTAAGCGGTTGGGTTTGCCATAGAGTATTTCCTTACTGATATCGATTGTAAATGGCAGGTAGCCGCCGTAATGAGTTAATAAAAGCTTACCGTTCATCCACACTTCGGACTGCTGCATGGCGGCTTCAAATTCGATAAATACTTTTTTGGTTGCCCATTCGGGTTTGGCAATAAAATCTTTCTTATACCAGCTAATTCCAACCCAGGGATTTATTATTACGAGTGGTTCAATCTTTGCCGTATGTGGCAGATTCACTGTTTGCCAATCAGTGTAAGAAAAACTTTTATCGCCGGGATTTACATTGGTCGGGGCTTTAAAATCTTCCTCATTACAGAACTGCCAATTGTTATTAAATGGGATTACCTGTCGGCTGATCTGCGCATATCCCGATGAAAAAAGGAGAGTTAAAAAAAGGACAATAAGGAGAAGATTCCGTTTCATAAAGATAAATCTAAGTGCTTGCAAACTTAATTATTTAAACGCATCCAAAGCCACGGTTGGTTTTCCTGAATTGTCGAAGGCACCCTTGCCATAATAATTCCATCCGTTGTAGCACTCAGGCTCCCAGTAAAAAACACCCAGGCCTTTGGTTACCGATTTTGTCTTTGCAATCAGGTCAGTCAGATAGCTTTTACTCATTTCGGCTTTGTCCCATGCCATTCCGGCTTCGCAAATCATTACTTTGCTTCCGTACCTGGTAACCAGATTATTTATTCCTGCCAAACATTCATTATTGGATTTTTGCCAATCTTCAGCAGGAGTAGGGTATGCAGAAATTCCTATCACATCCCAGTAGGCGCCTTTGCTTTTCAATCCATCAAGGTTCCATTGTGCTACATCAACACCGCCCATATGAACTATAACTTTTGCCGAAGGGAAAACTGATTTAACGGCATTGTATCCGGACTTGAAAAGATCAGCGTAATTCTGGAAACCGTTGGTAGAAGCTTTGCCATCGGGCCAAAGCATTCCGTCGGAAGTTTCATTTCCAACCTGCACCCATTCTGGCGTTATCTCTTTTGCTTTTAAGGCGTTTAGGACCTCTTTTGTATGATTGGCAAGGGCAAGTTTTAAATCTTCAAAATTTAATGAAGCCCAGGCGGCAGGCTTGGTTTGATTGCCGGGGTCGGCCCATGAATCGCTGTAATGAAAATCTATCATCAGGCGCATCCCCATATTTTTTACACGCAATGCCATTGCTACTGTTTCATCCTTGCTGCAATGTCCGTTTCCCAGATCGGTTGATGGATTTACAAAAACCCGCAGGCGAATTGCATCCATTCCCCTGTCTTTGAGTAGTTGCAGACAGTCTTTCTCCGTGCCGTCGGCATCGTAAAATTTCCTACCATTGGCTTCCATTTGAGGTAACCAACTGACATCAGCACCTTTAGCAAAGACAATAGTAACCGGAGGAGTAGTATCTGGATGTGTGTCCTTATTGCATGAGGATATATTCAGCATACCCAGAACCAATATTAAAACCACTTTGTTGTTCAGTTTAAGTTTCATTATTAAAGTTTTTATTAAATGAAAGAATGGTTGGTGAACTAACCAACCATTCTTTCAAAATATTATTCATTTACAGCGGTAGCTGTTTTACTGATTATTGAGTAAGAACATAACTACCAGCTTTAAAGTAAACAGTGATTTTATACGTGCCCGAAGCCGCAGGAGCAATAATATCGCTTCCAGCCCAGGCCGGAGTGGTGTTAGCCCCGGATTCAACAAAATCTCCACCCATGGGTGGTTCTGAACCTGTTGCCCCTTTATAGGCAGGATCCGACCAGGTGGTTTCTGTAGTAATAAAATCAAATTTCTTTCCGCCGATAAGCGGTATTGTTATAGTAAAGGTGTTCGCATCTATCTGGGTAAATTTTTGAGTGGCATTAGGCGCAGCCCATCCCAGGGCAGTAGCGTCACCGATAATGTATAAGGTGGCAGGAGGTGCAATTAACCCAGGCGCTTTAGTTACAGAATAGGTTCCGGTTTTAAAGTCTACAATTACTTTATAAATGCCATTGGCAGTAGGTGAAGAAATGTCGTTTCCCCCATTGGGTGGATCAATTTGTGAACCGGAAGGGATAAAATTACCACCGGTTAAAGGCTCTGCGGAGGTGGCTGCCTTATACGCTGGATCCGACATCTCGGTAGCACTTGATGTGAAACTAAATGTCTTTCCGCCAATTAATGAAACCAGAAGCCCGAATCTGTGATCATCTATCTTAGCTAATTGCTGTGCATCCGGAATAGGGTAAGCCCCGTTCGATGCTACGGCATTTCCCTGGATGTACAATTCAGCAGGCATCCTGTACATGAGATTATCCGCAAAAGGAGTAATGGTAATAGTTACAACAGGTGAATAAACGGGTAATTTGTCATAGGCAAGGTTTGCTTTTAACCTCACTTTAATATCCCCGGCAACATCTGGTTCCAGTTTTAATTTTAGTGCCCTGATGTTCATCACTGAATCAGTAAATGCCATTTCATAAGTGTGAGTAGGGATTATATCAACGATAGGGTTAGAAAAATCACCGTTTAATGAATCCATCTGAAGTGTAAAAGTTACAGGAGTAGAAATGCCGTAAACTATCGTATCCCAGGCGAAAACAATAGCTGTATGCGTTCCCGCATCTTTTTTATTCAGCTCAATCGCAGTAGCACTCGGGTGGACTAAAAAATCCCCTTCAGCGGGTTCTGTTGCAATTGATAGTAATTCCTTCTCACTGCATGAGCTCATGAAAACCATGATTAACAGAGAAGCTGATATGTAGTTGAGTATCCTTTTCATAATGTATCCTTTAATGTTTTAAATGCATTTTGCAATTAACTGAAAACCGGTAAACAGGCTTAGAAATCCTTTATTTGAATAAGATTGGGATTTGCCAACAAATCAGCAGTGGGGATGGGGAATAAATTGTATTTACTATCCACACCTATTCCGCCAATGGATCCACCTTTCCAGGCCCATAAATAGCTGCCTGTTGTTAGTTTATTATACCTAACTAAGTCTGTCCTGCGTTGAGCTTCCCAGTATAGTTCACGGCCTCTTTCATCCAGGATAAAATCAGGAGTAAGCTCTGCAAGTGTAATATTTCCGAGTGAACTCGACGGATCATTGGCATAGGCTCTGCCACGCAGTTGATTGATGTACTCCAAAGCTGTAGTTTGACTTCCACCCTGGCCGCCCTTTAAAACGGATTCAGCATACGTAAGATAAATTTCTGCAAGGCGGAAAACCGGGAAATCAATATCCGACAGATTGTTAAAACTATTGTTCTGAGTTATTGCATTGCCTGCCCTGTCAACATTCCGGTATTTGAACGAAGAATACCCATCCGTGCTTACCGAGATGTTTTTAACTTCCAGGTTTTGTCCGTCGGTAAAGAATTCGGCGCGCTTATCCACAGTGGTATTAGGGGTAGGGAATAAAGCAGGAATTTGCTGGGTAAACCTGAAACTGTTCCAGCTTCCAGACATGCCTGTAACGGAGGCAGGGACGCCGGCAGAGCCTAACGACATGAAGTTAGTGCCGTTCCAGGTTTCATTGGTGTTGTTATAATTAACAGTGAAAATAAATTCATTCGTATTCAGATGATTATCACCCAGCATTAACCAGCTGTAATTTGATTCAAGCGAATACCCCGCGTTGATTATTTTAGTGCAGTAGGTAATGGCATCGGTAAAACGGGCTTCTTTTGTATAAACCTCGGCATTCAGATACAACCGTGAGAGTAATGCCCAGGCGGTGGCTTTATCAGGCCTTCCCCATTCGTTGGTTCTTGCATCGGCCAGCAAAGGCTCAATTTCTTTCAACTCTGTTTCAATAAACAGGAACAGATCTTTTCGCTGAATTTGTTCGGGCGAAGTGGTTCCTAAAGATTCTTCGGTAGGGAAAGGCGGATTGCCATAACAGTCCATCAGAACCCAGAAGCAATATGACCTTAAAAACCTTGCCTCAGCCCTGTATTGTTGTATTGAAGTGGCATCATTACCGGTAAATCCCCTGCTGGCAATATTGCCATCCGACGATTCATTAATAAAATTGTTACAATACGTAATTGTTGAAAGTGCTGTTGTATAAACAAACGAAATGGCGGGTACATCGGCACTCCAGGCGAGCTGATGATAAATTCCGTCTCCGTTGTCGTTCCATGTGCTAACTGCTTCATCGGTTGTATATTCCTGCATTCCCCAATAGTATCTCAGGAAATTACCGTAAGCCAGGTTGGAGTAAATGGATACAAGGCTTTGCTTATAACCGGCCACAGAACTGTACTGCGCGTCGCTGGTAATGCCGTTAGTTGGTGTCTTATCCAGGTCTTTAGTGCAGGAATAAAAACCGAGTATGAATACCAGGATTACTAAAAGTATCCTGCTGCTTTTTATGTTGATAGAGTTTTTCATGTGTTTATCTTTTATTTTTATGGGTCACATGGAACTCGCCATGAATAATCATTCCTCTGTGTGACTAATTATTGACATGGCTCGTTTCATCTTATTTTCGGTAAAAAGTTAAAAATTAAGATTTAAGCCTAGTGCGAAAATACGCGGAACAGGGTAGGCGTTCTGATACCCGCTGTTTGTTTCAGGATCCTGTCCGGTATATTTTGTAATGGTAAAGATGTTCTGTACGGAGAAATTTAGTTTCAGCGTTGCATCACTGCCTGCAAATAGTTTACCGAAACTGTACCCTACATAAGCATTATCCATTTTCAGGAAAGAGGCATTCTGTAAATAGTAGTCGCTATACGTTTCGTACTGGTTGCTATGACTGAAAAGCGTTTCGTAGTAGGCTGTGTTCAGATTTTGAGAAGTTTGCCAGCCGGTAATGGAAATCGTATTGTCATAAGGTTTGTAATACAGGTAATGCCCTATATTGGAGTGAAATGAGGCCCCGGCATTCCATTTCTGGTATTGAAAATTGGTGCTGAATCCTAAAATATATTTAGGCAATGCAGATTTACCAGTAATATACCTGTCTTTAGCGTTGGTTAATCCATCCATATTTACATCCAGCATCTGGTCCTCAATAGGTTTTCCGTTAACATCGTATACCTGGTGGTACATATAGAATGTATTCCTGCTGTATCCAACTGTATTCACCAGGGTTGCATCGCTGAACAGGCCGACACCGTCATCTGAAACATTGTTCAAATGAGTAATCTTATTGATGTTGTATGTAAAGCTGAAATTCATATCCCAGCTGAAATTATCCTTTTGAACAGGAATGGCTTTGAGGGCAATTTCCAAACCCATATTTTCCATACTGCCTATGTTGAGAAGCATCGAACTGGCAAAGTTCACACCCAACGGGATGGTAGTATTGTTTAACAGGTCAGTAGTCTTTTTATAATATGAATCGATGCTACCGGTTATCCTGTTTTTTAAAAAGCCAAAGTCCAGACCGATATTGGTGGTGGCAGTCTGCTCCCATTTTAATTCGGGATTGTATACGCCAGGCCAAACGGTGGAATAATTGTTTTCGCCGACAGTATACTGGTAATTAAGACCACTTACCGTGTAACCCGGAATATGAAGGTAATTTGCTATTCCATCCTGTTGGCCTGTGATTCCGTAGCCCACACGCAGCTTAAGATCTGAAAGCACCTTGTTGTTTTTTAGGAAATTTTCATCTTTTATTCTCCAGGCAAGTGCTACCGAAGGGAACAAGCCCCATCTGTATTTTTCCGAAAAGCGGGAAGAGGCATCATCGCGCAAGGTTGCCGTTAACAAATACTTTTGATTAAAGGCATAGTTAAACCTGCCATAAAATGAAATAATTGCATGACTGGGTTTATCAAAAGGGAAAGTCGGGTCGCTGTTGGGGATTTGAGTACCATCAGCAGAGTAGGTTGGGTAGTAATAGTTTGTAGTGAGAAAATTATTGTATGAATACCCTGCAGTAAAATCGATTTTGCTTTTAATGGACTCAAGTTCCTTAGTGTAAAAAAGGTAGGATTCGAACATCGTATTTCTGACTTCCGACGAAGGATCACCTGAATTATTATACCCACCGACAATGTTATCGGGGAAATAATTGGCCGGAGTGTAATAACTGTATTTCCCTTTTGAAATATCGTATCCGGCATTTACATTTACATGAAGGGCCGGGAGGAAATGCATGCTGTAATCGAGTTGCACATTTCCGACGCTTCTCAGGTATTTGCTTGTGCTTTCAACCTGCTCCAGCATACTAACAGGATTTATAATAGCCAGTGCCGGATTATCAGCAAATTGAGTGTACTGGAAATAACCACCATACGTTTGGTCCTCAACATGAACAGGTTGTGAAGGGTCGAATGAAGTTGCTGCCCAGATGGCACTTTCATTAGCAAGGTGCTGGTTTTCGGATGATCCTTTTACATTTATATTTACCTTTAAATGATCATCCAAAAACGTTGGACTCAGATTGAGCAAGGCAGTAACCCTGTCGTACTTACCAGTTCGGAGAATCCCGTTCTGGTTCAGATAGCCAACCGATGCCCTGTAAGGCAAAAATTTATATGTTCCGCTAACACTCAGGTTGTTGTCGGATGCCAGGGCAGCCTGGTAGATTTCATTTTGCCAGTTTGTATTTGCTTCACCGGGAGGAGTGGCACTGCTGCCAATAGTATTAACTACTTCCTTATACTGGTCGGATGTTAACACCGGGACTTCCTTAATCAGCGTAGAAACCCTGAAATTGGACGAAAAATCCACTTTCATTTTCCCGAGGCTTCCCTTTTTTGTTGTGATGATTATTACACCGTTCGAAGCCCTGGATCCATAAATTGCGGAAGCAGATGCGTCTTTCAGAACAGTAAAACTTTCAATATCATTTGGATTGAGCTGGCTTAGCATACCGGGTCCTGAATTCCAGCCTTCAACGGCAACGCCGTCAATAACTATCAGGGGATCATTGCTTGCATTTAACGAAGCACCTCCCCGGATTAATATTGAGCTTCCGCTTCCAGGCTTTCCGCTAAACGGTGTCATCTGCACACCTGGCAATTTGTTGGCAATCAAGCCTTCTACATTTGTCAGAGTTGTCTTATTCAGATCCTTGGTATTTACAGTTGCATAAGAACCGGTTAGGTCTTTTTTCTTCTGGGTTCCGTATCCAATAACCACAACTTCATCCAAATTGATTGCGGTTGCCACCAAAACAATATCAAAAGATGTCTGGTTTCCGATTTCAATTGTTTTACTTATCATCCCGATGCATGAAATATTAAGTATGCGGGTTGTATCCGGAACATTGATTACAAATTCCCCGTTGGCATCGGTTGTAGCACCGATTGTAGTACCCTGGACATATATGGTAGCTCCGGGAATCGGTGCTCCTTTCTCATCCGTAACCTTGCCGGTAAGTTTTTTTGTAGGTACTTGTTGGCCGCT
Source organism: uncultured Bacteroidales bacterium (assembly GCA_963802185.1). Classification (GTDB taxonomy): domain Bacteria; phylum Bacteroidota; class Bacteroidia; order Bacteroidales; family UBA4417; genus UBA4417. Next base: position 37,864 of record CAWDHU010000021.1, on the reverse strand, counting down.
GGGTTCACTTTTCGACGAAAGGACAATTTGCCTGTCAACCACCGTAAATGTTATATCCGTTCCGCTAAATAGTAATGTAAGAACCTGGCTTACCGGCTCGTTTTTTACATGAATATCAACTTTACGTTCAACATCGACAATCTTACTGTTAAACATAAAGTAGAATTCGGATTGGTCCTGAATTTCAGATAAAACCTCCTTAATTGGTTTATTGCTGACATTCAGATTTATTCTCGCTGTTTGAGCGTAAGATTCTTCAGCAAACAACCGGGTGATACTGAGAAGCACAATACTTACAGCCAGGCCTGTAACCAGAAGTATTTTTTTAAGCGAAGCATTTGTTGAAGGCCTTTGGGTAGATAATTTTACTTTCATATGTGTGTAAAATTGAGTTAACACAAATTTATTTAATTATTATCATTTTGTTGTGAACGTGATGAATTATAGCTTCAAAAAAATATTTATTGCATTGATATGGATTTTGCCGGAGCCGGATTTATTTTCGCTTTGTGATTACTATTTTTTGTTTTGAAAATGAGTTGTCAGCCAACTGTTTTGGTTTATAGATTACATAATTAACCGGTGCCGAAATTTTTAACAATCCCAGTATCTGTGTAAGTGATTCATCCTGGAATGTGGCCGTATAAACATATTCCTTAAGTTCAGGATCCTGCAGGATAATGTCGACATTAAATTTTTTGTTAAGTTGCCTCACTACTTCATCCATATTATCATCCCTGAATATCAGCAGCCCTTCTTTCCAGGAAGTGTATTTTTCAACATCAATTCCTGAAACCGACAGCTTATTCTGTGTATTATCAAGCAAAGCGCGTTCGCCGGGTTTTATATATGCCATTGTTTTGTTATGGGCATAGTTTCCTTCATATAAACGAACACTGCCCGATTCCAGGATTAACTCCGAATGAGGTTCGCCAGGATAGTTGCAAACATTAAAACGCGTTCCTTTCACTTCAATATTTAACTTTCCGGCATTTACAATAAATGGATGCGACGGATCTTTTTTTACATCGAAGAAAGCTTCGCCGGTGAGCTTTACCTGCCGGATTTGATTAGTAAAAGTAACCGGGTATTCCAATGCCGAACCTGAGTTTAACCATACGTGCGAACCGTCGGGAAGCAGAAAGTCGGTTTGCATGCCAGCTGTTGTTTTAACAGTTTGCCATGCTACTTGTGGAGATTCACTATGATTGGCACCTGATGTTTTTAGCGTCATGTACACTGCATAACTGAGTAAAGGAAGGATAAGTATTGCTGCAGCTTTTGACAAAAATGCAAACAATTTTTTCTTCCTGTCAGGCACAACTTCGTTTTCTATTTCATGAAGTCTTATCTGATGATGAATACGGTCCAGTATAGTATCCATTGATCCCTGGTTTTCCGGAGATTTCAATTCAGCATTACTTTGTTTATCAATTGAAATAAATTGCGAATTTGCTTCCTGCTTTAAAAAATCAGAATGGGCAGGGTTTTCAATAAAATTTAAAATTTCCTCAACCTCCTGCTCGGAGCAGGCATTGTTAAGGTACTTTTTAAACAAGAGTGAATATCGGTTTTGAAGGTCTTTTGTATCAGGCATTTTGAATAAATTAGTCTGTTAATTCAGATGGCAGCATTAAAAATTATTTGTTATAACTTACTATGTGGCCAGTTAATTATTCATTATCAGATTGGTATAGTTTTTATATTTAGCAAAAGTATGTATCTGTTTTAAATCAGTCACGCTTAAAATAGATACATAAATGGATTTTATTTGTTGGCAAATTAGTATTTCAACTATCCTTTTTTCACTATTTTTCTGGTTATCACTTTATCGGATGTAACCAACCTTACAATGAAGATTTGATCTGCATAATCTTTGGCATTAAAAGTATAACTATAAAGCCTGTCTGCAACAACATTATCTTCAATAAAGCTTTTAATAAGCGTGCCATTTAGGCTGATTATTTCAAGCCGTGCGCTCTTTTCGGAGTTTGGTAATTTGAAACACAGAGTTGTTTGGTTGTTGAATGGATTCGGATAATTACCTAAATATATCGAAGCAGTGTTGTTTAAAACGGGTATGGAAGTTGGTACTACTGCATACAGATTAAAATCAGATGCTGCAAACCAGAATTCGGAATTTGTAGTGTCTTTAATAGTGAATCCAACCGTACATAGCCCACCAGTAACCACAATTGGCATTTCAATTTTAGTCCAGGTTGCGGGCATAGTAAATTCCATTGTCGTTTCCACTCCATTTATATCTTTAGCTATTAATGCTGAATAGGCTTTGCTACCTGGCACAGCCCCTGCAAACTGACAAGAGAAATAGTAATTTCCATCCTCAAGGCCAGATACCGTTTGTGTTATACTTCCATTTACTGCTATGTCGGACCATTGCCAGTAATTATTACCAAACGATTTTAATATTGATGCAGCAGGTGACCAGTCAATTACTTTAAACATATAAGCAGTGCCTGATATATCCCAAAAGTCTGTACCAAACATCAAAGCAGCATTTTTCAACAAATTATTAGTTGGTGTGGAAGGGATGTACTGCTTCTCTTCGTTTACCCACACTTCATACCCGGCTGCGGTTAAGTGTACCCCATCAATAGTATACTCTGATTTTATAAGATCTGAAGCATCTGCAAATAAATCATGAAGTTCGACTAAAGTATAGCCTAAAGCGCTTGCACTATCGCGCAAAATATCATTTGTCGCTTTGATATCCGCTACTAAATATTGGTTGGAGGTTGGCAGGATTGTTTGCACATAAACCTTAGTTTCCGGTGTGTTTTGATAGATTCTTCTAACCATTTCGCGGATATTGCCGGCAATAAATTCGGGAGTTTTGGATGCAAAAAGATCATTGATGCCAATTTCAATAAATACTGAAGCTGGCTTGAAATAGTATATCTCACCAAGTCGTGCCAAAACTCCTTCAGTAACATCACCGCTGATTCCCCTGTTCATTATATTTGCGGCATTAAACCGCAGGCTCCAATCACCCGCGTTTTCTGTCAGACTATTACCCAAAAACACGATATCATTTTGTTTCAAAGGTTTATTCTTGAATTCCTGAATTCGTACAGGATAATGCGTTTTTGTCCAGTCTGTATGATAGGAGATAACTAAATCAGAAGGAGGATAGATGCTGTCTGGTACCGCCTGACTTATACAAAAAGAAGAAAAGCCAAGTAATAAGATGGAAATTAAGCTAATGTTTTTTTTCATTGACAGGATTTTATGTGAAAACCAATTACATTTTTAAATACGGTGATTCTTAAATTGACCACAATATAACTAATACGGAGACGGAAGGCAATACCCCCTATATGTTGAAAAATAAAAATAACATTGACTAAAATGATCAGAAAAATAGCCAGGCAAGAAGTAGTCCTAAAACCGGATCGTTGCCTAAATGGGTTTTAATATATTTCAATGAATATCCTATCCCGTTTTCTACGGTCTTTACTGAGATATTTAACTTGACAGCTATTTCATTATACGACAGGTTGTGAACTCTGCTTAGCTGATAAATTTCTCTTTTACGTGGAGGTAATTTTTCAGCAATCTGATTAACCCGACTCAATAAATCGCCAAATTCAATTCGTTCTTCCAGGTTGTAGTTTGATGTTGCATGGGCTAAAATACTCTCTCTGTGACCCTTTTCTTTCAGCCGTACTCTCAACATATCGATGGAAATATTGTACGCGATGGTAAATAAAAACGGCTTGAATGCAAGGTTGTGGTTAATGCTTTCGCGTTTCTCCCAGACTTTAAAAAATGTATACTGAACCACATCTTCAGCATCCTCTTTTGACTTGAGGATGGAGAATGCGAAATAATAGATTTTGTTGCTGTAAATTCCGAAAAGGGTATCGAATGCGCTTGTCATTCCTGCTTTCACATCCGAAATGAGTTCTGCCTCAGTCATCTTTTTATCAAAAAAAGCAAAGTTCAATGCCAAAAGTACTATTAATTAACAGATTTCAATCCTCTTATTGTAAAATTAAGCTAAGAATTATCAGGAGCAATTTAATTTACAATTATTAGCATGGAAGTCCCCAAATCCTTACTTAACAAATGTGAGGTCAAAAAAAAGGAGACCAAAACTGACCTCCTTTCTTCTTTTCTAGCCACCTCAAAAAGCCGGGTAAGTGACTATAATAACCTGATTTGTTGTTTTACGTATAAATTTTTCGTGAAATACCAGCAGGCTAACAGTTTGCCTGGGAATTACTCTACAGCCCAGCAGGTGAGCATTTCCTGGTCCTTTATTATTATTTTATTACCCATGAACAATGGATGGGCATAAACGTCGGAATCGGCAACTTTATACTGGACAAGTTCAACATAGGAACTACTATCAGGTTCAAATACAAACATCATACCTTTGGCCGGGAGCGAAACCAACACTTTATCCAAATCAATCACAGATGCAAACCTATTCAGCATATTGGTATTTGCCCAGGCTTTCTCGCCTGTCATAATATTCATACAATACAAACTGCCTGATTTGGCTTCGTTAGCATATATAAAACCATCTTTTATAAGTGGTGTGCAGAACGATACTCCTAAATCAGCATTATTCCATATTTCGTTTGGTTCCCATTTGCCATCGATCTGTTTAAGGCTATAGGCTTTGGTCCCGGTTCCCTGGCCTGTTACTATAATATTCTTCCCGTCAAATAGCGGTGTTGAAGAACTATAAAACCTCTGCTGGTTTGGGGTTGGGATTTCCCACAACAATTTCCCTTCTTTTGAAACGCCAAGAAGCTTATTTTCCGATTGAACAAGCAACATATTATCCAACGATTTCATAAGAACCGGGGATGAATAAGTGCAAGGTTGTCCTTCCAGTTTCCATATTTCCTTCCCGGTATTGGCATCAAAAGCAACAACCACACCATTATCCTTTCCGCCTAACTGAACAACACATTTATTTTCGAATACCAAAGGCGAACAGGAAGTAAAGAACTGCGGTACTTCAGCTGTGTAGGTTTTATCCTGCCAGATTATTTTGCCTGTTTTTGCATCCGTACAGGTGAGTATTCCATTAATACCGAGAGTATAAATTTTCCCGTTGGTCAAAAAGGGTGTGCTTCGGGGGCCGGGATGGCCCATGGCTGGTCCTGTAACCTCAGGTGCGGGGTTAAGTATCGTACGCCAGAGTTCAGTTCCTTTATTGGCATCAACACAAAGGAGAACTTCGGAAGAATCCGCCTTTACATGAAGGTATAGTTTGCTGTTCATCAGTACAGGAGAGGCATCTGCTGCTCCGACGGTTATTTGCCAGATTTTGGTTAACTGCGCCGGCCATTTGGCCGGAACTTTGAATCCTGTAACTTTATCGTCTCTGTTATCACCTCTCCATCCGGAAGTGTTCTGACCATTTGTGAGGTTTGAAGTCGAAAGAATAAAACCGGTAATCAACAAGATCGGAATCAGGTTTATCTTTTTCATAATTAATGGGTTGAAGGGTTACGATAGTACAAATATATGGTATTATCATATGAAAGTAAAGGCAAAGATATTAACCTGCACAATCAAGCCTGAAGCTAAATTCTTTGGAATTTATACCTACTAATTGACGACCAGTCTTCGCCTTTCAGATTATTTTGTTCACTTTGAACATTAACAACATCATAAGATGGCCAATCTGGCCCGGCTGAGGTGAATAATTGAAGAGATTTCAACTAAATAATAAGACTTAGATTCTACAAATTGGAGATAATACGATTACAACTTTCAATTGTAAGGAGAGTTTTACAAAAAAGGAGGTCGTTTCCTGACCTCCTTTTTCACTAGACTTATAAAGTATAATAATTTATGGCAGAGCTGTTTATTTAAAGATTTTTCAGCACTTCTTCTCCCATCGCATCCGTGCCTAAAATTTTATTGGCAGGAGTATTGTTATCAGCAATATCAATGGTCCGGAAACCAGATTTCAAAACGGCATCCACTGCATTTATAATTGCATCGGCTTCGATTTTCAAGCCAAATGAAATGTCTAACATTAATGATACAGATAAAATAGAGGCTAACGGATTGGCAACCCCTTTGCCGGTAATATCATGTGCCGAGCCATGGATTGGTTCGTATACGCCGGTTCCGTCGCCAATGGAAGCTGAAGCCAGCATACCCATAGAGCCGGCAATCTGCGAAGCCTCGTCGGTTAAAATATCCCCGAATAAGTTAGCTGTTACCACTACATCGAACCGACGCGGATCTTTAATCAGCATCATAGCGGTTGAATCAACAAACATATGTTCTACTTCTACATCAGGATATTCTAGTGCAACTTTCTGGACAACTTCTCTCCACAATCGGCTTGTTTCGAGCACATTAGCTTTATCGACAGAGCATAATTTTTTTCTGCGCGTGCGGGCCGCAATAAATGCTTTGTGGGCAATGCGTTCCACCTCATACCGGCTGTATTCTGCAATGTCAAAAGCAGTATCGCCGTTGTTTTTTCTTCCTTTTTCGCCAAAATACAGATCACCGGTAAGTTCCCTGAAAAAGAGGATATCAGCGCCTTTTAATATTTCAGGTTTAATGCTCGATGCACCTAATAATTCATCGAAAAGTTTAATCGGGCGGATATTGGCATACAATCCCAGTTCCTTGCGCATTCTCAACAATCCCTGCTCCGGGCGGACTTTTGCCGAAGGATCATTATCATACTTTGGGTGACCAACCGCACCAAATAATACCGCGTCGGAATTTTTCATCTTAGTTAAGGATTCCTCGGGTAACGGATTGCCGGTAGCTTCAATCGCTACATGGCCTATTAAAGCCTCATCATAGGTAAACGTATGATTAAATTTTGCGGCAATTTTATCCAGTACTTTTTTACCGACTGCGGTTACTTCCTGTCCGATCCCATCACCGGGAACAATTAAAATGTTTTTTGATGCCATGTTTTAGTTTGAGCTTAATTATAATTTTGGTTTAGATTGTCGTTTTTTGAAATTTGACAGGGCGAGGGGCGACAAGGAGAGGGGAGAAGAGCTAAATTTTACTTTTAGGAATGTGATTCCAGGTTGTGGATTCTTCCGACTTCCGACTTCCGTCTTCCGTCTTCCGTCTTCCGTCTTCCGTCTTCTGACTTCCAGCCTTTAGTTGCATCTGAGTATTGATATAAGAAAACAGCCATCAAAGCTCTCGCTCCCAAAACTTAAATCCCATTCAACATTTTCACAGTTGCAATAATGGCCGATACCGTTTGATCGCTATCTAAGCCGTGTGTTTTAAATTCCTTTAACCCTGAGCGCCAGGTAATTATAGATTCACACAAAGCATCCGTTTGCCCGCCAGGTGGAATATGAACGACATAGTCCATTAAATCCGGCAGTTCGAGCGACTTCTTTTTATATATCTTTTTCAGTGCATTCATAAATGCATCATATTGCCCGTCGCCTTGTGCATGCGCCTCAAAGGTTTCGCCTTTAATATTAATCTGTACAGTGGCTGTTGGCCTCAATCCCTTAGCATTTGTGAGGACATAATTTTCAATATGAACTGTCTCTTCAAAAGCACCGCCGTCCAGCACATCTGACAGGATATAAGGCAGATCGGATTGTGAAACTGTTTCTTTTTTGTCGCCCAGTTCAATTATACGGGCGGTTACTTTTTTCAGATCGGTATCCGACAGCTCAATACCTAACTGGAGTAAATTATTTTCGATATTGGCTTTTCCACTTGTTTTGCCCAAAGCGTATTTGCGCTGACGGCCAAAACGCTCAGGCATCAGGTCGTTAAAATAAAGGTTGTTCTTTTTGTCGCCATCGGCATGGATTCCTGCCGTTTGGGTAAATACATTTTCGCCCACAACCGGTTTATTCATAGGAATCCGGAGACCCGAAAAAGTTTCGACCAGCCTGCTTACCTGGTATAATGACTTTTCGACTACCGAAGTTTTTACATCTTTTACAAAATCATGCAACACCGCAACAGCACTTGCCAATGGTGCATTCCCAGCCCTTTCGCCCATCCCGTTTACGGTAAGGTGAAGCCCTTTGGCACCCGCTTTAACAGCTTCAAGAATATTGGCAATACTCAAGTCGTAATCGTTGTGTGCATGAAAATCGAAATGTATATCCGGATATCGTTGAACTATTGATGAAATATATTCAAAGGTTTCGGATGGTGTGAGAATGCCAAGCGTATCGGGTAATAAAATTCGTTTAACGGGCTGTGTCGAAAGGAAATCGAGGTATTGAAAAACGTATTCTTTCGAATGTCGCATACCATTGCTCCAGTCTTCGAGGTATACATTACAGTCGATATTGTTTTTTGTTGCCAGAGCAATTACTTCGCCCACTTCCCTGAAATGTTGTTCTGGGGTTTTCTTTAGCTGATGTGTCAAATGGTTTAAGGAACCTTTGGTTAAGAGGTTCATTACTTTGGCGCCTGTTTCAATCATCCAGTTTACGGAAGTATCACCATCAACAAAAGTAAGCACTTCAATCCTTTCAATTAAGCCTTTGCTTGTTGCCCACTCCATTATCTTTTTTACGGCCTGAAATTCACCTTCCGATACGCGTGCTGATGCAACTTCAATCCTGTCAACTTTCACTTCGGTGAGTAATAACTGCGCAATAGTCAGTTTTTCGGAGGATGAAAATGATACACCGCTGGTTTGTTCCCCATCGCGCAGGGTGGTGTCCATGATTTCAATATGACGTAATTTGCCGGGCATAATTGTAATCCTTATTTTTATTAATGTGTTGTTCCGATGAGTTATACTACCATCTTTGATGAAAATGAACGGATTTCGTTTTTCATCGCCTGCAAATAGTCAATATCATCGAAACCGTTGAGCATATTATGCTTTTTGTATCCATCAATTGCAAAGGTTTCTTTTTCGCCTGCAGCAACGATAGTGATGGTTTGATCGGGCAGGTTGACTTCTAATTCAGTTTTAGGATCTGCCTCAATAGCCTTAAAAATCTTTTCCAGAAATTCTGCACTTACCTTAACAGGAAGAACACCGATGTTGAGTGAATTATTTTTGAAGATGTCAGCAAAAAAACTGGATACCACACAACGGAAACCATAATCATAAATAGCCCATGCTGCATGTTCGCGGCTGCTTCCACTGCCGAAGTTCTTGCCGCCAACCAGGATTTTTCCTGAGTATCTGGTTTTATTTAAAACAAAATCTGTTTTAGGCGAACCATCAGTATTGTATCTCCAGTCTCTGAACAGATTATCACCAAATCCCTTTCGCTCTGTTGCTTTCAGGAAACGGGCAGGAATAATCTGATCAGTATCTACATTTTCAATAGGTAAAGGAACTGCAGTACTTCTGAGTATGTTGAATTTATCGTAAGCCATTTTTATTTGATTTTTTATTATAAAATTTATGCTAGTGAGCCTCTATAAAAATTCTCTCGGATCAGTTACCACACCTGTAACAGCAGCTGCAGCAGCAACATATGGACTTGCAAGCAATGTTCTGCTGCCAGGTCCCTGGCGGCCTTCAAAATTCCTGTTACTCGTACTTACTGCATATTTTCCGGCCGGAACTTTATCGTCGTTCATAGCCAGGCAAGCCGAACATCCAGGTTGCCGCAATTGAAAACCAGCCGCTGTAAGAATATCAAGGATGCCTTCTTCTTTAATTTGTTGTTCGACAACATGTGATCCGGGTACAAGCCATGCTGTGATATTGTCAGCTTTTTTACGACCCTTGACGATAGAAGCAAAGGCACGAAAATCTTCGATACGGCCATTAGTACAACTGCCAAGGAAGACATAATCTACTTTCTTTCCAATGATTTTTTCACCTTCCGAAAAGCCCATATAGGCTAGTGATTTTTTATAGGAAGCCTCGCCATCCTTTATTACAGCAGCAAAAGGGATATTCCTTGAGATACCGGTTCCTAGTCCCGGATTGGTTCCATAGGTAATTTGTGGTTCTATGTCAGAGGCCTCATAGTTCAATTCCACATCAAACTGAGCACCGGAATCTGTTTTGAGTGTTTTCCAATATTCCAATGCCGTATTCCAGGCCTCGCCTTTGGGAGCCATTTCTTTTCCTTTCAGATAAGCGAAAGTAGTTTCATCGGGAGCAATCATACCACCGCGTGCACCCATTTCAATGGAAAGGTTGCAAACCGTCATACGTCCTTCCATGCTCATATTTTCGAACACCTCGCCTGCATATTCAACAAAGTATCCGGTAGCACCGCTGGCAGTAATCTGCGAAATAATAAACAATGCAACATCTTTGGGTGTAACCCCTTTTCCTAACTTGCCATTTACATTGATGCGCATTTTCTTTGCCTTTGACTGCATGATGCATTGTGAGGATAGCACCATCTCAACTTCTGATGTACCAATGCCAAAAGCAATGGCGCCAAACGCTCCATGTGTCGAAGTGTGCGAATCGCCGCAAACTACGGTCATTCCCGGAAGTGTAATTCCATTCTCAGGACCTACCACATGAACAATCCCATTCTTCGGGTTGCCTAATCCCCAGTGAGAAATGCCGTATTTGGCTGAGTTTTCTTCCAGAGCTTTTAACTGGTTGGCCGATAACGGATCTGCGACCGGTAAATGCTGATTGATTGTAGGTGTATTATGATCGGCTGTTGCAAATGTTTTCTCAGGAAACATAACAGGTACATTCCTGTTTTTTAGACCTAAGAACGCTACAGGGCTGGTTACTTCATGGATAAAATGCCTGTCGATAAAAAATACATCAGGACCATCCTGAATACTTTTAACAACATGGGCGTCCCATACTTTATCAAATAATGTTTTAGGCGTGTTGCTCATTTGTAAAAATTTAAAACTCTGATTGAATTTACTTTAAGAAGTGCAAATTTCGGCAAAACAGTCGGGAAATACCTCTGTTTTGAATTTTTTAACTGGTTTTTAGGTGAAATACGGATAGAATGGTTGATTACTGATTCACATAATTAAACCTGATAGCTATGGATGACACCAAAACCAGCTAAACACTTAAAGTAAACAGTCAACAGGGAATTTTGTTGTTAACTTTTTAATTTAGTGACTGTTGAAGCTGCAACAGTGATATCTATTGCAAATTGATTTAATCTCTGGGGTTTGCTTATAAAGATGTCCTGATTATTTAACGATATCCTTTGAAAAAAAACAAATGTGATTGATTTTCAGGTTACAAAAAGAATACATTTGCAAAATCAAGTCAAATCAATATTTGATGGGCCATTTTATTCACTTACATAAAAAGCTAAATGAAGACTACGATTATGATAAAGCAGGTATTTCTTTTATTTCTTCTTTCTTTTGGTATACATTTTTGTGTTAACGCCCAGGTTTTTGTAGCTGATTTACCACCGGGATATAATAAAGTAAATTTACCGGAAAAGGAAAAGGGAATAGACGGATCTCCCTGGCTCACGGAGACATGGGTTCCGGGCACAGTGTTTACTAAAGCCGGTGAAACCATTACCGGGCTTGAATACCGGTATAATGTGTACCGTAACAACTTATATTTTAAGTACAATAACGCAGAGTATAGGATAAGCTCACCTGACAGTATCCAACAGTTGATCATGGATGGCAAAACATTTGTTTATGACAATCCCGATCCGGCAGGGAAGGCTTATAAACGTTTTATGGAAGTTGCTATTGACGGCAAAGCCAGGCTGTATGTAAATTACTTCGCTGAAATTACTCCGGCTAATTTTAATCTTGTACTTAATGCAGGCAATCCGAATGAAACAGTTTCGGTTAAAGAAGCTTACCTGATTAAAGTAGGATCTGTGCTTACTGTTATTGATAAAAAAGGCAAAAAAATCCCTGTTGCACTTGGGGACAAGAAAAAGGAAGTAAGTGAATTTATCAAAACAGAGAAGATTTCTACCAAGAAAAGAGGAGACATCGAGAAGGTAGTGAAGTATTATAATTCATTATAATACTGTATGATATAGTCAAATTTCATTGAAAGTTGCGCGGAAAACATTCAAGAAAAAAGAGGCACAATGGCCTCTTTTTTCTTGAACAGAAACATGTTGTGTTAGTTCTTTATGAACTCAGCATTTGCGTCTATCAGTACTTCGTTACTTACTACTGCTTCAGGCATGCCAGTGCCGATTCCGAAATCCAGGCGGTTAACCGTACCGGTAATTTTAAATCCGGCAACGGTTTTTTTGCTCATTGGATTAGTACCAAGACGGGCAACAGCTGTCAGAGTAACAGGTTTTGTAACTCCATGCATGGTAAGGTCACCTTTAACGATGTAAGTGTTGGCTGTACTGGCTTTTTTAAAATACGTACTTTTAAAAGTTACCGCCGGAAATTGTGCCACATCAAAGAATTTGGCACTTTTCAGATCATTATCTCTCATTTCCTGATTAGTGTTGATGGATGAGGCTTCGGCCGAAAAGTCTACTACCGCATCTGTAAAATCATCATTAGTTGTTGTAAGTGTTGCGGTAGACGTTTGAAAATAGCCTTCAACATCTGAAACCATCAGGTGGGTTACACTGAAACCAACTTTAGCGTGATTTTTATCATACGTCCAGCTTGTAGGTGCTACTACAGTAAAGGCAAATAAAGTAGCTGAAATTACAATGATTGCAATTAATGTTATTTTTTTCATTTTCATTTTGATTTTAAAGTTTGTAAATGATGCGTTTTTCAAGCTGCAAAGTTAAATGACCTGTGGTATGCAGTTGTTACACATTCAGGAAGAAGTGTGGTACTTATAGGAAAATCCCAAGTCCCAAAACTCAAATACCAAATTCAAAGAGCCCCAATTCCAATCTGTGATTCAAGTAAAGTTGAATTTTTAATTTCAACTTTTTCCCCTGGAATTTGAGACTTGGAATTTGGGCCCTGGAATTTAAATATTTATTATTTCTTAACCGAGGATGATCAGTTGCTGTAAACCGGATAATCGGTATATCCTTTTTCATCGGCTGAATAAAACAAATCCATTTTGAGATCAGCTGATAAAGGCAAGTCGTTTTTAAACCTTTCAACCAGGTCGGGATTGTTAATAAACGGCCGTCCGAATGCCACAAGGTCGCCAAGCCTGCTTTCAATATCAGCTTCAGCCCTTTCCTTATCGTAGCCACCGGAGAGGATGATAGTGTTTTTAAAATTATTTCTTATCGTTTTCTTAAGCTCTAAAGGAACATCAGGGGCACCCATTGCCGAATGATCAACCAGATGAATATAGGCAATACCAATCTTATTAAGTTGCTCTGACAGGTATTTATATTTGGCGTCCATTTCGGGATAATGTGGCATATCGCTGGCTACTCCGTATGGTGATAAACGAATCCCGGTTTTGTCTTTTCCAATGGCTTCTGCCACAGCGGCAACCACTTCAATAACAAACCGACAACGGTTTTCAATGCTTCCGCCATAATTATCGGTACGTATATTACTTACAGGCGAAAGGAATTGTTCGAGCAGGTATCCATTGGCTCCATGCAGCTCAACGCCATCAAATCCAGCTTCTATTGCGTTTTTGGCAGAAGCTACAAACTCTGCTTTGGTATTGACCAAATCTTCAGCGGTCATTGCTTTGGGAGTAGGGAAATCCTGCATCTGTTGTGAGTCAGTCCACATTTGTCCGGCAGCTTTAACGGCAGAAGGAGCTAATACCTGTGAACCTTCAGGCATATTCAGCGGATGGCTTATCCTGCCGGTATGCATAAGCTGAGCAAATATCTTCCCCCCATTTTTGTGAACGGCCGAAGTTACCTTTTTCCATCCTTCAACCTGTGCTTTGCTATAAATACCTGGTATCCTTGCATAACCAAGTCCGTTAGGTGAAGGCGATACACCTTCGGTTATAATCAATCCTGCACCTGAACGTTGTTTATAATATTCAGCCATCAGGTCATTCGGTATATTCCCGATTGCGCGGCAGCGTGTCATCGGTGACATGGCAATCCGATTTTTTAGTTCTAAAGATCCTGAGATTAAAGGAGTTACTAATTTATAATTATTCATAAGTTTTGTTTATTTATTTTATTCAATAACTAAACAAGTCAATCAGCAGAAAGTTTTTCTATGGACTAAAAATGATATATTAAACATTATGTGTAAAGATTATTATTTCAGATTATTTTAACATATAAATCAGGTAATCAATATTTTGCTAAATTAAAATACTGCCGATCATATTATCAAATCATTCACAGGAAAAAATATTTGTAGAATTTTTTTAAAATCATCAAACAAAATGTGATTCTTATTTGTTTAAGAAAGCGAAGCAAAAAAGGCAGAAAAAAAGGATAGATTTCAATAGTTTATGAGACATTTTGTGATACAAATTTTAAATCTGAGCTTTTTACTTCGCATCACGGTATATTTTTTATTGTAACTTTTTTAAAGCTATACCGTTATATTCACACTTCTAACAAAACAAATCTATTTTAAAAACTTCCTCGAAAGAGAATAAAAACATAAAAAATGAAAACTTCAAAAATTATCTCAACTTCAATTACTTTTAGCTTAATATTTTTCATGTCGGTTACATCAACCGCTAATTCAAATAATGGAACTACCGGTGATATCGTAAAATCGGATAATACAAAACAAATTGAAGCGGTTAAAAATACATCTGCTGATATGACTTTATCTTCTGAAAATAAATTTAATCACCTGCGTTTCGACGTCAATAAATTCAATACAGAGAGTGAAATTTATGAACTGCCTTTGAATTCGACTGATTACCTGCGTTTTGATGTTAATAACTTTACAAACGGATCAGCTTCAGAAATATCAGAGCTTCCGTTAACAAATGAGTTTGACTACCTACGCTTCGATGTGAATAGTTTCAGCAATAACAATGACGTTTCAGAAATGCCTGTAAATTAATTAGTTAATAGAAAAGTGGTTAATAGAAAATAGTAAATACAAAATTGGTATAGAAAATTGTTTTCTAAACGAAAAAGTCCTGCTACTTACAGGACTTTTTTCGTTTTTTACAATAAAGCCGATTCGTTTTTACTTTGCATCGATAATGAATGGAGCGCTTTTTTTAGTGTCCATAATTATCAGTTTAGCATTGGGTGAAGTTGCAATTGCTTTGATCATTTCGTATTGCAACTGTTTGTCGCTAAGACCGGTACTAAGAATTTTCTGGTAATCGGCTATTCCCTGTGCTTCAACCCGTTTACGTTCGGCTTCCTGTTTTTCTTTCTGCAGAACAAAGGTCATTTTCTGCGCATCCTGTTCGGCATTGATTTTCGATTCGATGGTAGTTTTTACAGAAGTTGGCAGCGTAATATTCCGCACCAGCAGTTGTTCGAGTGTCAAACCCCTGCTTTTAAAATCACTTTCAATGGTTTTGAAATATCCGGTCCTGGAATTCATCGCGCTTTGATGAGTACAGAGCCACGGCATCATAATAAACCGCATTGTCCCTGATTTTTGTCCGGCAGATAGGACGGACAATCGTATTCCTGTAATCGGTTCCGATTTCCTGCAAAATTCGCGGTGCCTCGTTGGGCAGAACTTTGTACAGCACCGTCAGGTCTATGATCACCTCAAGCCCATCGGCTGACAGAACCCTGATGGCATCGTCACCTGATTTGCTCCTTCGTCCTGTACACCCGACATGGTATAATTCTGGGTACGGATATCAAAAGTTACCACTTCAACCAACGGGTTAATAACATTCAGCCCGCTTTCGAGTGTATTGCTGTTTACTTTACCGAAGAGTTTCTGAACGCCCACATAACCGGGCTCAATTTGTTTTACGGCCGATAAGCCGGCACCAGCCAATACCATCAGGAACCCGACAATCCGGATGATGCCGGTATAGGGTTTTAAAGGCGAATCTTGCCTGGCAAGAACAAAACCAATAACAATTGCAATAATTCCAAGTACAATCAAAAACATATTTATAGGATTTAAAGGTTAGTAATCCGGTGAGTTAATATCTGGTAAATATACTATAATTGATGGATTTTAACCTGTATACGGTTAATTGACTAGGGCAAGATATTATTTTGATGTGCTGGGCTATATTACCACCTGAAGAAAATTATCTATTTTGTTTTTATTTTGTTCTTTTGTCATGACACAAAAGAACCAAAAAGTCTAGGCTTAATATAAATTTTACACATCTGTATGCCTCGGTAAAGGCTCGCAAAACAAGGCTTGACAATTTGGGAACATCATCCTGACAGCACGTGAAGCTGGTGTTTTGCTACGCACATGCCCTGCGCGTTTTACCTTCGGCTACAGCTGTTGTAAAATTTCTATTAGGCCGGTCCCTACACCCTGAAAATTGTGCTCATGAGCCAAACCGTTGTTCCACAATGTTGCCATAAGGAGAAGATTTTCTTAGAAGGGACCGGCATTAGAAAAATACGTTAGCGGTTCTTGACGGAGGTATGTGCGAATGGCATGTGCGTAGCAATACACAGCAACGACAAATGCCATGAATTTGTGCCATCTTTCATGCCTTGTATTGCGAGAAAATACCTCCGGCATTAGAAACGCAACGTATTTTTATAAAGCCTTGAATTTTTTGTTACTTTCCTTTTGCTTTAAGGCAAAAGAAAGTAAAACTAACCTATTTATTTACCATGCTTTTTTCTTTTAATTCATCCTTTCGTCTTCAAACAAAAAACTATAAGAAAAAATGTGCCATACAATATTTAGTTGCATTCAAGTTCCAGCAAATCAAAATAATATGTAGCTCTGAATAGGGTCTACACATTTAAATTTTAAGGATTTTCAATAAAATGTTGTTGCTCCAACAAGCTTTAAGCCTTTCTGTCCAAAGGTTCAACTTATGTGAGTCTTCCCGTTTTAAAAGGCTCAAAGCTATTTTTCAGATGACAGCAGGATTCTGAGCGAAATATTTTTCGCTTTTTTGTTGATCATCCTCTCTGAAGGTCATATTCAGAGCCAAAAGACTTGTAAATAGTTGATATTGAGGCTCTCCTAATAGCCGGAGGTTGCATCCGGATGCAAATCTTTCTCTAAGTATATCACCCTTGTATTTCGGTCAAATCTTCTTCTGTAAGCTGTAACTCCCAGGCATGGCTTATCCCGTCAACCTGTCCGGCACTTCTGCCTCCGACAATAGCGGCTGTTACCGCAGGATTTCGCAAGGTCCATGCGATGGCCACTTCACCTGCCGAATAGCCATGTTTTTTACCTATGGATTTTAGTTTATCAACAAGTGCAAGGTTTCTTGAGAGTGCTGGTTCCCGAAAGTGACTGCTGTTTTTTCGCCAGTCGTCGGATGGCATTGCTGCAATCCGTTCACGGGTCATGGTGCCTGTAAGCAATCCCGATCCCATGGGTGAGTAAACGATAACCCCAATTCCATTTTCTTTGCAAAAGGGCAGAACTTCTTTTTCATAATCCCGTCCTATCAGGGAATAAGGTGGTTGTAAAGATGATACCGGCGCGATTTTCACGCATTTCCGTATCTGTTCAATATTGTAATTTGAAACACCGATAAAACGTACTTTTCCTTCTGATCGCAAGGTTTCCATCATTTCCCAGGCTTCCTCCAGAACTGCATCAACAGGCCAATGTACCTGGTATAGGTCAATCGCATCAACATTTAACCGGCGCAGGCTTGCCTCGCATTCCGCCCGGATTGATTCAGCTTTTAAGTTCCGGCTTACGTTACGTTTGTCGTCCCAAACCAATCCGCATTTAGTAAAAATGTAAGGCTTTGTGCTAAGTCCTTTAATTGCTTTCCCAACCAATTCTTCAGAATGGCCAAGTCCGTATACTGCGGCAGTATCTATCCAGTTCATACCGTTTTCGATAGCGCGACGTATGGCGGCAATAGCTTCGTTGTCATCCTGTGGTCCCCATGCGAATTCCCAGTTTCCACCACCAATGGCCCATGCCCCGAATCCGATGCGGGTAATTTTCATATCAGTATTTCCAAATTTCTTTGTATCCATCTTTAATGTATTTTATGATTTTACTTCTAAGATAAACAATTTAGAGTTGTATTAAGTTGTAATCAGTTTTATTGATTTTATAATAAATATTGACTTAACAAATTTTTCTTGATTCAAAAAGAAGTCTTTTTATGAAGAATTTTAATCTTTGTTATTTTTAATTTCATTGTATATGGTTTCAACCAGAGCACGCTGATTTTGATCAAACTCACTAATAATATCGTCAAGGGTCTTATTATTATTCATCATTGATCTGATTTTGTTCTGCATGCTTTTCATTTCATCGATATGTTTTTGAATACCGGCACGATCCAGAATTTCGCTATGGCCACTCAGGAATTTCTCTGCATCCAACGTTTCAAGCATTTTGGTAAGAGTCTTTACGTGTTCGAACGAGTTACCTCCTTTGTAGACATGAATAAGCTGGGGTCTGCCTGTGAAAACCTGGTCTCCTATAAATGCTAATTTTTGTTCCGGAAAATATACCACTGCATCGCCGGTTGTATGACCAACACCAAAATATAAAAGTTCAACTTTCTGCGATCCGAAATAGATATCCATTTTGTCGTGAAAGGTAATTGCTGGTACAAAAGGCAGCAGTTCAGGTTTGTTCCAATCCGATGGGCTTCCATCTCTTTTGGGTGAGAAAAATTCTTTCCTGCAGTTTTCCTGGGATACAATGATAACCGATGAAGGGAAAAACTGGTTTCCTATGACATGATCTCCGTCACTATGAGTGTCTACCAGGTATTTTATTGGTTTGTCCGAAACTTTTGCAATTTCATCCATAGTTTGTCTGACAGAAATTTCATCCTGCTTTGCATCAATTACCATTATTGCATTATCTCCGATGAAAACACCGCCCCTGGCGCCTTTCCCATCCAATACTTCATAAAGATTATCTGATATTTTATTTAGTTTCACCGGTTTAGTCTCCTGTTGTTGGGCAACACACACAATTGAGGATACCAGGAGGGTGGAAATAATACTGATAAGATATTTATTCTTCATAGTTTTATTATGTTAAAGAGTCACTGATTATTTAAATCACTTAGTTTATGATTAAAAAAACATTAGGAGCCAGCTAAGGTTTCCGGTTGCGATGAAGTTTGTTAATCCATGCGGAATTGCAAATCAAGATACCAAGTCCCGAAAGTTTTTTATAGCAGCTTTCGTAACACTACCAAAGGTAAAAATAATTAGTTTACCATCTGATACACTGATAAAATCAATCTAATTGTCAGCTCTCCTGCATTTTACAGGATGGAAAGAAATATAATACATACTAACTTTCACTACTGTCCGGTTATAAGTCAAACAATTTCAATTGATTAGGGTCTTCTAATGTAGATAAATTGTAGTTGTTGTTTGTAAACAGTTCATTTATAGGTACTTTTTCAAATAGAGATAGGCTAAAAATCTGTAATAAAGTGTAGAGACTATACTCAATTTTTAGCTTTTTCTTGACAATTGCGACGAGCAAGTAAGAGCAGATGGCAATCCAGATTTGACTGAATACGGCATTACTACTGGTGCCATAAAAGTTTTTGATTCGAAGATGCTGTTTGATCCATTTGAAAAACAGTTCAATCTTCCAACGTTCTTTGTATAACTGTGTAACAATAAAAGCTTCGTGTTCAAAGTTGTTGGTCAAAAAGACGTAAGTATTCCCGGTTTCAGCATCAAAATACTTTATTCTTCGCATCAATTCAGGATAATCTTTGCTGGCGTAAAATCCGGTAAGTCTTACAGATTGATCGCAACGCAGACCACAAACTTTATCGACCGGACGGCTATAGACTCTTTTACAAGCCATGTTGGTCTTTGCCCTTGTGACAAAGAATCCCTTTTTCTGATGGATGTTGTAAAGCCTTTCATAATCAACATAGCCCATGTCCATGACGTAAATTGCACCAGGTTCTATTTCAATCAGATCAAGGACATTGACATCATGACACAACCCATCGGTAATCTCGATAAAGGTGGGGATAGAACCACGCAAGTCCAGAAGAGTATGCATTTTTACGGCACCCTTTGCTTTTCGGAACTTTGCCCACGGGAAAAGGTTTAGGCACAAATCGATGGTCGTACTGTCAAGGGCATAAGCCATATTGTCGATATCAAGCAGAAAATCATTGTCTGTTCGATATAGGCGTCTGGCCTCCTTGATCAATACTTGAGCGAAGTCTGCATAAATGCGCCAATTTCTATTTTCATTGGCTTCGGCCAGAGTTGATTTTGAAACGGGGTGTTTAATGCCACAGTGATATAGTTTAGCGGATAAAGCTATCAGACAGGCTTCAATGTCCCGAAGACTTTCACGATATGTAAGCTGTGCAAAGCTCATTACGTAAAAGTGTTCCCGACAAGTAAACGTTCTTACACGATAATTACCATTATATGCATTAACACATTTGTTAAACTCATACTCAGGTAAAAATGACATCAGCTGTGAAAAAACAGTCTTCCCTTGGTTCATCGTCTTGCGTATTAATACCGCAAAGATCAAAAATCAAGATTTCAAATCGAAAAATCAAAGAACGTACCTCTAGCCCTTTATTTATAGAGGGCTTAGAGGGTATTGTAATTTCTTAACCGGACACTAGTGACTAACTTTAAATATTTGTTTTTCATTTTGTCAGGTTTTCATTTGTTGAACGACTACCAGTATAAATTAAACAATTTAAAAATCAACACAATGAAAACAAAAATTCAACAGGCAGTTTTAGGTGGCATCGTAGCTACTATTGTAATGACAATGGTCATGTTTGTGGCTCCATTAATGGGATTGCCAAAAATGAATCCCGCTGCAATGCTTGCAGGCATGATGGGCTTACCAATTATAATCGGATGGATTATGCACTTTATGATTGGTGTTATCTTTGCACTGGCTTATGTATTCCTTTTTTCTGATGTATTAGGTAAAATCAGTTCTAAAATAGTAAAAGGCGCTCTTTTCGGTTTTATCGTTTTTGTATTTGCCCAGGTAATGATGGCCGTCATAGGTGCTGTTATGGGTGGTATGCCGGCTCCTGCAGGAAGCATGACTTTAGTAATTCTTGGCAGCATCATGGGCCATATCATATATGGTATTGTGGTTGCTCTTTTTGTTCCAAACAAAGAATAGTCATCTAAACTACAGTATCTTTACCTTAGAAATTGTTATACTATGGTGCTGGAAAAGAATGAAATCATTGCAAAATGGGTACATGAGTACACCAACCAAATGTACCGGTATGCATGGTCAAAAGTTTCGGATCGGGAGGCGGCGGAGGATTTGGTCCAAAATACCTTCCTTGCCGCGCTTCATTCGTTTTCTGATTTTGAAGGCAGGAGTAATCCCAAAACATGGCTGTTCTCAATTTTGAACCACAAAATACTCGATTATCACCGCGAAAAGTACCACAAGCCTTTTCAGGTTGAATTAAATCCCGGGAAAGAATTTATGGATGATGATTTTTTCGACGAGTCAGGCTCCTGGAAGATGGAAGCCCGGCCAACGCATTGGGATGAAAAAAACCTACTTGATGACCATGATTTCAACTCAGTTTTACACGATTGTTTGCGCCGCTTACCATCTAAATGGTTTTCGGCCGTTCAACTGAAATATCTTCAGGGAGTAGATGGTAATGAAATAAGTAAGGAGTTGGATATTACTCAGGCAAATTTCTGGCAAATCCTTCATCGCGCGAAATTGCAATTAAGAGTATGTTTAGATACTAATTGGTTTAAAAGTTAACAAAATGAACAGATTGATGCAAAAACTGATGTTGTCCTGCAAAAAGGCTACAGAATTAATAGATAAAAAAATTCATTCCGGTATAAGCCGGGACGAAAAGGTAAAACTATATTTTCATACCATGATGTGCAGTGCTTGTACCAATTATGAGAAACAAAGTTATCTTATCGATAAGGCACTAAAAGATACCCGCAAAAACAATAATGATTCACATCATACTGATGCGGAACCAGATAAAGGGCTTATCGACCGTGTTATTCAAAAACTTGAGGAGAATTAAGAAGTTTTTTATCGGCGACACGTTTTAAATCTTTTGTTTATTAATCGTACAAAAGAGGATGAAATTAATCTTACAAACTAATGTTTACATCTTCCCAATTATTCATTTAGTATCTGCTGAATAAAATATTTCATTTTTTAATCTACAGTTCAAAAATTATAAATCTTAATTTTCCAAAACAATGAAAGAAGCAATCCTATTTTTAAATCTCCCCTAAATGCCACGCCCGAAACCAGCCGGATGTCTCAATACACTTTTTCCAATGGAGGTTTTTTCATAAAAATGCCTGGCTGAAGAAGGCAGTCAAATTCACCTTAATGTCCCGGGAATAATCAAACTCCTTTCATGCTTAAATAAATGCCCCAAATGATAATTTCATAACCAAATAACCGGGTCCGGTTATATAGCGGCCATAAACGAGTTTTTAAAGCGGGGGTTTAAAATTCAGTAGTTACCTGGGTAGTTTTTGTCGATAAACAATCACGTCAATTCAAGTGAGAATATAGCGGAAAAGAAAAAACCACCTACAAAAGACTTGTAAGTGGTTTATTTTGAGGCTCCCCCTTCAGGACTCAAAAACGTGATTAATACAAGAATTTTTACATTAACATACATTATTAACATATTGATTATTTGTATTTTATATCATATATTGATTAATGTAAATTATTTTAAAAGTGTATGTATTAATGCAAAAGTGTATGTATATTTGCATGGTTAAATATTTGAGTCCCATGTCGAACTTAGAAACAAAGTGGAAAATTAAGTTTTATTTAGAAGCAAGGAAAAGCTCCGAAGCAGAAAAAAACATAGATCGTAAAATCCCTATATACATGTATGTCACTTTTGGCAGAGGGCAACGATTGCAGTTTTATACCAGAGAATCAGTATACTCTGATCAGATAGATGAAAAATACCTGAATAAGGTTAAAGATGACCGTCATTATTTTCGCCCGATAAAACCACAGGTTAACGAATCGCGATCTATCAATGGAAGGCTTGAAAAAATTGCACAGGAAACTCTACGGCTAATTGAAATGGCTGATAGAAGTGACCCACCAGTTGAGTTGACTGTTGATTATCTTAAATCAGCATTGAAAGCATGGATTGATAAGGACATAAAACCGGCTAAAGACGCAAAAGGTAAAAGCCTTGCCGAAGCAATGGATGATTACAAGGCTTATTCAGAGCTACATCAAGCTCCAAAAACGGTTGCGGGATTCAAACAAGTGCGTGCCAATATAGAAGCCTTTATTGAAAAGGAGAAGATCCAAGCTCCCAGACTTACAGATATTGACCAGGAGTTTATAGATGGATTCGATGCGTTTATGATTAACAAGAAAGTCAATGGGAAAAACCTTTCAAACAACACCCATGCTAAAAACATGAAAGTACTGAAGGCTTTGTTACGATGGTGCAAAGACAAAGGCTGGTTTGAAGGAAGCGTTATTATAAAGTATAAGGAGAATGAGGGTTCAATACTGTTTTTAACCATTGACGAGTTAGCAATACTTCAGAAAGCTAAATTCGTGAATCCCACACACGAACGCATCCGTGACGTTTTCGTTTTCGGTGTCTTTACAGGATTACGATATGGCGATCTGAAGGCTTTAAAGAAAAATGATTTTAGGGATGGTCGCATTTGGTTCTATGAACAGAAAAATAGTGCTACTGTTGAACGAAACGTAAAGGTTATGCCTAAAGCATTAGCAATCATTGATAAGTACAAAAACTTACCTGGCGATCTACTTCTGCCTGCCTATAGTGACCCCAATAAGTTACTGAAGGATGTATTTACATTAGCAAAAATAGAACGATTGGTGACTGTTGTAAATATGTTTGCTGGTGGAAGAACTGAAGAAACAATTGTTCCTTTATCGAAACTGGCACACTCGCATATGGAACGCAAAACATTCATCACAACAGCCTTAACGCTTGGCATGCCTGAATCGGTGGTAAAGGCAAATACAGGCCATTCTAAAAGCAGTAATTCATTCAAGCGTTATTACAAAATAATTGATAGTGTAAAAGATGATGCTATGGACGCTACCTTTGGAAAACTTTAAAAAATCATAATCTGACAAAAATAATGTTATGGAACAGATTAGCTACTTGGAACAATTTCAACTTGAAATACTCAATCTTAAATATGAAAATGTTAAGGAACTCAGCAAGGCAGCTGCTTTAAACACAACAACATATAAAGGATTTATAGGATATTTATTAAATGAGGTTATTGTTGAAGCTGAAGCAAAAAATACTGAGAAGATTTACCTTATCGAGATTAGAAAACTTTGGCTATATCATATTGCGTTTCTCGATATAGTAAGGAATATTTATGATCATTTGAAATATAACAAATTACAACGACCAAAAGCCTTTAATGATAGGAATTTCCCAGCATTTTGGGAACTTGAGGTTTCCGTTACCGCCTCCAAAAATCCTTTAATAGTTTTGGATGAACACCAACAGTTATACTGGCAATACCTTGAATTCGCAAAAATACTCGAAGGTGCAATGATCACTATTGAAAAAACTCTATCAGATAAATTAGGTGTCTTAACTAATTTTAAAGATATACCAGGTGCTGACCCAGGTTTTTCCAGTGATGAATGTAAAATTGGGGCTGAATTTATGATTGATCTGGTATTAGGAGAAAATCCCGAAAACCTTAAAGATATCAAAGAAGCTGAAGCCTTTGTTCGAGGGGTATTAGACAAAGTTTATGCGGGAGCAGATGACATTTATTATGATTGGATAGTAAATTCAATTTTAAAATTCCCATTTCCAATGGTTAAAATCCCAGAAGTTGGTCAAGACGAGGACAGTTTTGTTATTCCATATGATTGTACTAAAGATGCTTTATATGTTAAATTAAACCATATTAAAAGGAAAATCTATCCGAGTAGAAAAGGCAAAAAACATTTAGGTGAAATCTTTGTCCTTTCAACCGAAAATTTTAATGATTCCCGTGTTCTTGATTTTCAGAAATTGATGGATAGAATTTAAAACTATTGATTTTGCGACTTTTTGCGACTTTTTGCGAGAATTTAATTAATTTATATTACTTTAAAACATTCTATATAACTGTATTTTAATCATTTATAAAAACATTTAATTTCTATGATGGCGATAGTCCCAGCGGAAACGCCAAAAACCTTTGTGGTTCACTAATACCACAAATAAAATGACTGAACAAATCTTGTATGCTGGTGTCACCCTGGAGGAATTTACTGACCGGGTCGCCGAAAAAGTTTTCCGGAAAATGAACTGGAACAACGACACACAAACCCCACCCCTATCTTCTACTGAAGATATCCTATTCAAAAGTCTTAATGAGGCTGCAGCCTATTATGGGTGCTGTTACCAGACTTTATCCAAAGAAATGAGTAGGATTACTCATATTCCGATTGGCCGAACAATTAAGGTGTACAAATCTGAAATTGAAAAAGCAATCCAGAAGTATGGTATTTTATCTAAGAAAAAAAGGTAAGCCATGCGGACACACCAACTAACCTTAAATACTTTGAAGCGCTACGGCCACAAAGTTTGTCATACCATAGCCGTTCTTTTGAAAGCTGCGCGTTACTTCCTTTTCTATGCCCTAATCCGAATAATGGGGTCATCCCACGCAGTTGCAGAATGGGCAAGTTCAGAAAGGGGGATAAAATGATTAGTGAAATGCTAAGTAAATCGCATTTCATTGAGCCTACAAGTTCAGATGATGAAGTCGGATTTTTCAGAATACGAACAGCGAATCAGTGCCTGAGTGATGCCAGAACACAACCCATTCCTGAACAGTTGTATTACTCCTTATGGTTTGAGAACGAACTCACCATTCTTTTTGCTGATACCGGAGCCGGGAAATCGGTTTATGCAGTTCAAATTGGTGAATTCATCAGTAAAAAACGGAAAGTTTTATACCTCGACCTGGAGTTATCAGATAAACAGTTTCAAAACAGGTATTCAGAAGATTATCAAAACGAATACCTTTTCAATGATAACTTTTACAGGATAAACTTCAAAACCCGTTACTCCTTGCCAACAGGTACTTCCTATGAAGATTACTTTATTGAAAGTTTACGCGCAGTAATTGAATCAACCGGTGCAAGAGTAATCATCATCGATAATATGACAAGGCTAATATCCGGAGACACGGATAAAGCAAATACTGCAAAACCTTTAATGGACCGGTTGAATGAACTGAAATTTGAGTACACCCTTAGTATTCTATGCCTTGAACATACACGAAAGACAGATAATTACAGGCCAATCAGTCTAAACGATTTGCAAGGGTCAAAGATGAAAGCAAACTTCGCTGACGCAGCATTCACAATTGGTCGCTCATCAAAAGATCAGAACGTGAGATACGTAAAACAGTTGAAGTGTCGATCATGTGAGGTAGAATATGACTCTGAGAATGTATTGACGTATGAAATGGTAAAGGATAGCAATTTCTTGCATTTCAAGTTCATAGCATACAACAATGAATCTGATCACCTTATCCAGCATACAGACAATGATAAAGAGCAAAGGATTGCTGATGTAATGGAATTGAAAAAACAAGGTAAATCAAACATCGAAATCGGCATTATTTACGGTGTTTCAGAGGGTGCAGTCAGGAAATGGATAAAGAAAGGAGAAAGTAAGAATAAATAATTCGTGCTCGTACTCTCGTACCAAACGAACAATGGTACGAGATGTACGGAAAGTACGAAAGTACGAACCTTTGAAAAAATGTAACCATGAATATAATTAAGTATAATAAATCCATAAGCGAAGTTTTTCTAATGTACGTCCGCACCTTACAATTTATGAAATTAGGAATCAGGGGAATTGATGAAAATGAAGGGGTACATATCCCGCAAAAGGAAATTGTATCTGATTTTTTCACCTTTCCGAAATACAATCAAAAAATTGAGCTTCAAAGTCTGGTTGATTCCAGCCAACTTCGAATATCGGACAAAAAAAATCAGTCTTCAGGGCACTCGAGGTTTATGTATGAGGCATTGCAGCCTGGTGCAATGGATTTGAGAATGATTAAACCAAAGAGCATTACATACGATGCTGATTCCCAGAAAATGATTGAACACCTTATGCATATTTCAATCGATGAGAGCGTACATGACCTGCCTCTGTATTTTAAAGCATTTCTACGTTTCCGTGATTTATGCTGGAATTTGTTTTTCACAATTGATGATTTTTCCGGTCGTGTGCATACGCCTATTACAAGCCTGGCGGGTCATATAAGAAATCATCTTTTATTGTCTGGACAAACTACTGTGGGGATTGATGTGGCCACCATGCAGCCTTTATTATTAGGTAAAATGCTAAAACAGACAATAGGCACGAATGATTTTTCAAGTTGGATTGATGCTGGGGAGGATATTTACATCATGCTTCAACGGAAAGCCGGACTTGAAACAAGGGAGCAAGGTAAAAATCGCTTTTTTGAAATATTGTTTGCACCAGCTAATAACAACCTTGCCGCTATGTTTGGCGATACAGACTGGATTACCTGGATAAATTGGTATAAGAAACAGCTTGAACTGCGAAATCCGCATAATGTACATAAGCCATATTCCAATGTTGCATGGTTACTCCAAACGACAGAGGTTAATGTGATGCGTAAAGTATGGCATGGGCTGATTACTGCTGGGATACCGTTTCTAAGTGTACATGATGAGGTTATTGTGAAGGATACAGACCAGCATAAAGCACTAAGCATATTCAAATCAATATTAGACTGTGAATTTGCATACTTTAAGTTGAGTATTAAAGGACTGTCAGTACTACAACCTGCCATTCAACTTATCACACCATTAGCTTCTCCCGATGTAAGGCGTGATTTTATAGGTAGTGATGGTTTACTTCACATATATCTGCCAGGAATACCAGAACTTAATTAAAACCATAATCAAATATTTACCTAAACCAATAAACCATGAATGATCAACGAGTAAAATATTGTGCGACCTGCTTTACACCCTTTCATTATGAACGCTCCACTGCAAAATTTTGCAGCGATTTATGCCGCGTAACAGACTTCAATAAAAATGAAGCAAAAAAACGTCGGGAAGAGTACCTATACAACATATGTAAAGGGAGTGACGTAATAGAGGCTGAAATGATAGTTGAAGATGCGCCTGAAACTGATATCGCAGCCGACTCCAATACACTTTTAACGCCTGAACAAGAAAATAGTATACCCTTAAGTGTTACAGTTGAAGAACAGCACGCCAAATTCCTTGATAAATTCAACGAAAACAGTCGTAAAAGGAACAGGGGATTGGCCAAAACGGAACTAAATTTAATGGCAAAGCTAATAAATGCTGTGTATGAAAATATACAAGGCTCAAACAGTTAGAAAAGATGTCAAGATGCTGTTTTGAAAGTAATTAGCACACAATGTAAGCTAAAATGAGTAAAAATCCATTTTAAAAATTTAGCTCTATAATCATTCTTAGCGTTATTTAGCGTAAAATAGCGTTAACTACTTAATTGAAAAATGATCAGTTCGTACGGTTTTAGCGTAAAAACTGGTCATTTTTTATACTTATTTGTCAGTTTGCGTGATTTTTTTTCACAAAGTGATATATAAATCAATTATAAAGTCCAATTTCATAGGAGGTTATAATAACAAACCTGTAAGAAGTATCAAAAAGTAAATTAGTTTTTGAATTTTACAAAAGACTCTGTAAGAATTACGGCAGAATTAAATTGTCGCTATACCAATAAATTGTGCATTTACAATTCCTGCATCAATATCCAAAAGGGAAGTTATTCCTATTTTATTTTGATAAAACACGATTTCACAATTCAATTCTAATTGTTCGTGTCAATCTTTTTTCTCTTTTCTAATAATGGAAATAGAATCATCAGACCTCTAAAAACTATCATTGCTATGCTTGTCCAAAGATTACTGTTTTTTCCCAGTGAATGTGTATATTGTTCAGTTCCGTTCATTGAATAAGCCCGAAACCGAAAAGAACAAAACTAAGGATTGCAAACAGGAATCCAATTGGAATCCAAATATCCATATCAGGAGTATGCATAACTATAAAAACAAGAGTTTTAAGTGTCGTTCTAAAATGTTATACGTTACATTTTTCTCGATATGGCTTCTGTATGCATCAAGTGCTGTGCTATATTCGACATCAAGCTCTACGGCAATTTTATACCCGACATGTATAAGCTGGCGGAAACTGGGATTATAATTTGCACATTTCTGGTTGTGAATCAGCGATTCAGTGAATTTCGCCGAATCCCAGGTATCAACTTCGGCAACTGTAGGTAATTTTGATTTATCAATAGCGAGAACTGTAGCATAAGGCCCGGTCAGCTCATCATATCGCTGCATGGAACCACTGTATATTTTTTTCGCAATGGCAAGTCCTGCTCCTCCGCCCTCTGCCAGGCCGATCACTTCTTCGAGCCAGGTTGTTCCTGCAGTTTTAACATGTATCCCTGCATCGAACTTATTAATAGCAGACCGCATTGCAGGGTAAATTGAAAACTTGTCGCTTCCGCTGTGCACACTTAACTTTAAGTTTGAAGGTAAATTCAGGATACCTGATGCGTACCTTATAACGGCCACATCCTGTTCAAATTCTTTTGCAAATTGAGCTACATCTCCCATGTAATCGACTCCTTTGGCAAACAAACCGCTGAACTTTGGAGCAATGGTTTGCAGCTCTACGCCCTGGAATTTCAATTCTGCCAAAATGAAGAACAAATCCAGAGGGGTTTGAGCATGTTCACATTCATCCATTGACACTTCCGGAATAAATCCATCGGCACCTTTTTTTGATACAATGTAATCATATATCTTTTTAACTTCTTCAATTGCAAGCAAATAATTATCTGCAACGGTATTTAAATATTCCGTACTTACGGCAAATTTTTCCGGTATTCCGGGGATTTCGAGTTCGCCTATATACTGCGAATGCCTCTTCACGAATTCTGCTTTAGCAGCAGCCGATGAAGGCATAGCAATAAAATGAGCTACATCAATTGTGAAAAAATTACTGAAGTCAATGAAACTATCAACAGTAGCCAGACCGATATGATCGGCATCAACATAAAAGTTCTGCTTCCAGCCCAACTCCGATACAGCATTTTTTGCTTCGTCAGCAACTGAATTCTGGACTGTATGAACAATAGAATGCTCCCGGTTCGATTTATTCCAGACAGGAACTACAGTTACTCCAAGCTTGTTAATTTCCTGAAATGCTGATAATTGTGCCTTGCCCTCCCTGGCAAAACGATCACCGATCCCGAATGAGTATTTTTCGATTCTCATAGTAGTAAAGTATTTAGATTTTTGTTGTAGCGATAAATAATGAGGAATTATATCTAATGATATTCATTCGTTTTCTGTTAATTATTACGAGTCTGTCCATCATGTACTAATAATCTGTACTTGAGTACAATTGGTTTTCCTAATGGAACTTCTACTCTTTGCCTTCCGGGAAATACAATATTCTGCATACTTTCAGATTTTCTCAGAATCCAGGGAGCCGGGTAATTGGGTGTGCCCGGCAAACAAATCAAGGTCAATCCGCTTTTCTTTCGTTTTGGTCCAAAAGAACCCGAAAAATCCATCCATGGTCCTGCTTCAACCTGGTTGTCTTTTGGGATTACTGGGCCGTTAGCTGAAGTAAAAACCAGGTCATCAGGGCACTTTATCCGGGCGCAGAATCCGCCATATCCTTTTTCATTGTCCGAACCTCCAATGCTGACTCCTGCAACCAGAGCCGTGAGGCTGATCTCAAAATCGATAGTCCGAACACTATCATCTTGCAGGCTATGAACGATAATATTCGTACGCTCTCTAACAAAAGCTTCGCCATTCTGCCAAACTGAAGACTTCCAGTTTACATCTAATTCGAGCTGTGCTGTTTCAGGTTGAACATTGGTTTTAAGACCAACTACATCCTGGGTAATATTTTGCATTATCCAACTGTCGCCAATGCTTTGGTTATCAATAAAAACCTGGTGCCATGCCCAAAAAACGCCCCTGTGATAAGGATGATCTGCTGGAAATTCTTCCGTTAAAGTATCGCCATCAATAGTATATAATGGGTGAAGGTAATTATTACATATGTACTTACCATCTGATGATTTAGGTTCTCGCTGATAAAAAAAGACAGCATGTCCGTGTTCAAATAGTCCGATACCCTGTTCGTTTTCTTTAAAAGAAAAAGAAGATTTTGTGTCAGTATAAAAACATGAAGAACAAACCAATACTAAACAGAGAAGGAAAAGCAGCCTGTAAATTTTCATAGCCTACACTATTTTTCTTTGAATAGGATCCCATTCAACCCGTCTCTTTTCGATATACGATTTGTGAGCCATCAGACAGGCTACCCCTTCTTCAAAAGCCCGTTCAATATTTGCACTTGGTGTCTCTCCGTTTCTGATGCAATTAATCCATTCCCTGATGTGCAAATGCGTGACATCAACCTGCTTTCCGTTGATATTTGTTGTGGTTAGTCCACGTGAAGTGTAATATTTTGCTGTCGCACCGGATACGGCATCAACATTTCCCGTGTTTGAGTTAATGGATAGCATTGGTTCAGAAGTATCTATTACTCCCTCTTCAATTTTCTTCTTATACCTCGTTGAATCAACGTCGGCTGTAACATTAATAGTTCCTCCCAATTCCATGGAAGCGTCATGGCCCATAAAAACCCTTCCTCTGTTGCGGCTACTTGCCAGACTGGCGCTATACAGTAAAGTAAGTTCTCGTTCAGGGTACTCAAAAACAGCATTGAGTACGTCTGGTATTTCGCGGTTATCCTTCCAGTAATAAATTCCCCCGGTGCAAACAACCGATTTGGGTATGCCAATTCTCAACAGTTGATTTACAGCATCAAACTCGTGCGTAAAAAGCTGTCCGAGCATTCCAATGTCGTAATCAAACCACTTAGTCCAATTGTAAAACCGGTCAGTACTAAATGGTTTATAAGGCCGTGAACCAAGCCATTGCTTCCAGTCGATCGACTTTTCATCCCCGGGTTTGGGGTTCCCATTTGCATCTTTGTCCCTGATCCATGCACCATCGGCAGAATTGCGGTTAGTTGTAGTTTCAATCAGGGTAATCTTTCCAAGTATATCTTTTTTAATTATTTCTTTTGCCTGTTGGAAAACAGCATTTTGTGTTATTTGATGTCCTAACTGATAAACGATAGCACTTCCCTTAATTGTGTTATAAAGTTCGTTTAGTTCTTCTTCGGTATGAGCGGCACTTTTTTCGCAATAGACATGTTTTCCTGCTTTTGCTGCCGCAATTGATATGGGCGCATGATGATGGTCCGGCGTTGCTATTATAACCGCATCAATATCTTTATCTGCCAGCATTTCCTGGTAACTAAGGTAACGTTTAACCGGCAGGTTTTTGACTGATCCTTTTGGCCGCGTTTCATTGCGGGCTGCTCCCAATCCTTTTTCGGCACGGAGATCAAATACATCACAAACTCCTACCAGTGCAACATTTAAGTCTTCCTGCTCCATCCATGCTGTAAAAGATTTATCCTTTTTTGCACGTTCAACTTCCGAAGGATGCATAAAACCCAGCCCTTTGGAGAGGGATTCGGCCCTGGAACCATAACCGATCATACCGATTCGTAATAATTTTCCTTTTGATGCTGTTGAATTTTTTAAGACAACCGGTTCATTAAGATTTTCTAATTCCAATTCTTTTATGATCCTGTTTTTCTTGTCATGATCATAAGCCAATTTCCCAACCAGTTCATACGCAAAAAATCCCAGTACCGGAACCCCTGCCATAGCCTTCAGAAAAGTTCTGCGGTTGTTGGATGGATTTTGATCCGGTACTTCTTTCCCGTCAGACTTAATTTCCTTTTTCTGTCCTTTTTCCATGCTATTAATCCTCCATTTTATTTTTTTGAAACCGGAACCGGTGAATCAGTATATCCAAACCTGCAAACATGCCGGTTGGGAATACAGCTAAAGCAACCAGGGCAACAGATTCTATTAGAGTTTTACTGATAATTAAATAATTTCCTTCCATCGGGACCGAATATTCCAGTCCTATAAGCGGAGGATTACTCAAGTAATAAGTAAAAAGAAGCATTGCTCCTGAAATAGCTGCTACCCTTGTAAAAAGCCCAAGTATCAATCCTGCTCCAATGGCCATTAATCCCCAGGTGTTTAGGAAATCGACGGCATTGAGAATGTTGGCGTGAGAAGTAATCCAACTGGTAAAACCTGCCAGAATCCACTTTGATTCTTTCAGAAATCCTATGGATGACCAATTGGGAGTCAGTAATTTTGAGAAGCCTTCATACAAGATGTGCCAGCCAATCAGCATTCTCAACGCAACCAGAACAATCTTCTGTACCGGAGAATAAATGTTTTTTTCGTTCATAATTTTAAAAATATCTTCTTTTTGTACAAAAAATATAGAAACATCCATCCAATGGTTAATACACCCAAACCATCAATGAATGAAGTCCAGTTGCCTGGAAGAACTTCTATTATTCCTCCAAATAGAAAACCACTTGCGATTTCGAAATTAATTATTTTTTCCGCAAGGTAAATTGTAATTGGGTTCAGGCCTATCACTACAAAAAAGAATGACCATTTCTGATATTTCCAAACATCTATAATAAGATAGAAGATAGTAAAAAGCAGCAAACTTAAACCGCTCGTTAAACAGATGAATGAACTTGACCAGAGATTTTTATTGATGGGGAATACAATGTTCCATAAAAGCGCAACCAGGATTAATACAATTCCTGATAATACCATATAAAAGACCTTGCGCAGAGGTTTGTCATTTAAATATTCTGACATCAGGAATTCGCCGGTAAACATTCCAAGCAATGGAATCCCTATAGCCGACATAGTAGTGAATATGCCTTGCGCCTCGTAATTATCCATACCTAATATTCCTGGCAAAATAAGCCGGTCGATATAACCGGCTAGATTTCCTTCCTTTGATAAGGCATCAAAAGAACCCAGATCGTGAGCCGGAAATAATAACAGCAGTAGCCAGTAGCCTATAAGCAATGAACAGAACCAGACAATGCGCCAGGTGAGTTTTGTATTCATAAAGATCAACGCGGCAAACATCCAGGCCAGGCCAATTCTTCCTAATACGCTGCTGAAGCGTATCGCATCAATATGAAACTTCAGTCCATTATTGTAAAAAATCCCAAGAAGTACCAGGATAAGTCCCCTTTTAAAAACATGAGTGTAAATTGATTTCCGGCTTTCATTCATGGAAATACGTTTCGCTAACGAAAAAGGAAAAGAGATTCCGGCGATAAAAAGAAAGAGCGGAAATATCATGTCATAAAAATGGAAACCATCCCATTCTACATGCTCAAGCTGCCCGGCCCACCACTGAAGAACCGGCCATCCGGTGAGTGTACCTAGCCCGATAAACATGCTTGCCCCACCCATAATCCAAAACATATCAAATCCACGCAAAGCATCGAGTGATTGAATCCGGGTGGATACCGGTTTGGTTTCGTTTGGCATTTATCAAGTATTAAGTAAATACAATATTGAAGTGTTAACGTGCACAAATTAACAGATTTTATTATTCAGAACCAAATATTAATACTATTTTGATGTAAGGAATATTTCCTTTACACAAAATAGCTTTGATACCCGCCTATCGCATAATTCAGGCCACAAATCGTTGCATGTGCACGTTGATTACTTATTTATTTTCATTTTAACCAACGATCCAGGTTTTCAGCCACAAAAAGATCATCGTTCAGGTGTGGATAGGCCTTATAAACACGGTCAATTTCCTCTTTTTGCCCGGGTGAAAGTGCATCATTAGGATTCAGCGTCCAGATTCCTTCGAGCAATCCCTGTCGACGCAGCACTTCGTGAATGCCCGTGATACAACCTTTAAAATTGTTGGAGGAATCAAAGAAAGCTGCGTTGCTGTCAGTGATTTGAGCGGCTAAAGTCAACATCAACCTAAGGTCGGGTTCTTTTTCCTGTTTGTGTACCAGTTCAATCAATTCAACGGCCTTTTTGGTCCAAACGGCCCAATGACCAAGCAATCCGCCGGAAATTCGTTTTGAAACCATTTTTTCCCCATCCGACATTTTGAATTCGGTAAGTAGATCGATCAGGATATTGTCGTCGTTTCCGGTATACAGAATCACTTCGTTTGCTCTTCCCGACTCTATTACACCGCGAACTACATCCAGGGTTTGATATCGGTTGAACGGCGCCATTTTTATAGCCACTACATTTTCTATCCGGGCAAATTCGCGCCAAAAATCAACGTCAAGTTTGCGACCGCCAACCGCCGGCTGAAGGTAAAATCCGATCACCGGCATAATTTCGGCAATGGTACGGCAATGTTGAAGAAGCTCGGAATTGGTTGCACTTTTCAGGGCAGCAAGGCTCAGTAGCACAGCGTCGTAACCAAGTTCTGCTGACAAGCTGGCTTCCGTTACCGCCTGGGCGGTTTGTCCGATCACCCCGGAAATCATAACAATTGGAATATTGTTTTTTTTTACAAAACGGGCATGTTCCTCTTTGGCCAGTTCCAGGATGGGCCGGAACAAACCGATTTCCGGCAAACGGATTTCGAACTGGGTAGTATGAACAGCAACAGCCAAACCACCGGCTCCGGCATCCAGGTAATAACGCATCAAGGCCCGCTGACGGCGTTCGTCTATCTTTCGGCTTGCGTTTAATGCCAGTGGAAGGGCAGGTATTACAATACCACTCCGAAGTGCATCTGTTTTTTCTATATTCAATCTTTGAAAACTCATTGTCTTACGTATTCGGTTTTTTCGTGCATAACTTATGGTGATGATATATAGCCATTTTCTTTTCAAGGCTCAAATTATCTATCCATGCTACCTTTTCTTTTAATGAAAGGTTTTCAATTTCAATCATTGGACACCCGTCTGTTCGTTGAAAACAGGGACATCCAAAAGCTATTCCA
The DNA here is from genome assembly GCA_963802185.1 of uncultured Bacteroidales bacterium. Taxonomy (GTDB): domain Bacteria; phylum Bacteroidota; class Bacteroidia; order Bacteroidales; family UBA4417; genus UBA4417. The sequence continues at coordinate 2,000 of CAWDHU010000021.1, read as the reverse complement.
TACAAATCATTCAGATCATCCATAACTTTAAATAGTTCCTAAATGCCAAATTTGGGTAGCTGCAGATTTTATGAGGGCTTCAAATCTTTCAAATTAATATTTTCCGTCCCTGACTTCGAAATGGGTTTGTTTATTCAACAATCTGTTTTCATGTTCTATCCAGCCGGCAATCCACCTGATAATTACTGGTGGTAAAACTTTAGGTTTACCATACAATTCGTGCGAAAGTGAGGCATTGCTCAACAGTGCTGTTGGCGCTTCTTCTCCTGAGAACTTGGGCGTTTTGCCGAAGAGTTTTCCAAACTGAAGCGCAACCTCGCGAACTGAAAGCGTTTCGGGACCGGTAATGTTGAAAATGTTCGCCGGTGAGCTGCAATGCCGAAAGCTCAGCAACGTTATTGCATTCATATCGCCCTGCCAGATGACATTGAAATAACCCATCGTCAAATCAACAACCAGGTCGTTTTTCACTTTTGTGGCTATATCTACCAACACGCCGTAACGCATTTCGACTGAATAATTCAGACGAATTAAAGCTGCAGGAGTACCATATCTGTTGCTTCCATACTCGAACATTCGCTCCCTACCGAGGCATGACTGAGCATACTCGCCGATAGCAACAGGCTTATCCGTTTCCAATGAACCACCCGATTTAACCGGAACCAGAGGATAAACGCAACCGGTAGAAAAAGCTACGATCCTGGAATCCCTGAAATGTTCGGCGACCATGGCCGGAACATATGTGTTCATTGCCCAGGTCAGTGAAATATTTCCTTCAGAGCCGAATTTCATCCCGGCCAGGAAAACTACATTTTTTACTTTTGGAAGCCTCTCCACAAACTCCGGATCCAGTAAATCGCCGGCGATTGTTTCGATGCGACAAACTTTCGATCAGGCTTTTTTCCTGCTTGTTGCTGAAGCGTGGAACCCCGATCAGACGTTTCGAAACACCTGCTGCATCGCAGGCACGCCTGGCCATGCGTGAAATCGAAGGACCAATCTTCCCGGCAATACCCAGAAAAATGATGTCGCCTTCAAGTGTTTTAAAAAGCTCAACAACTTCGGCCGTTGGCCTGGAAAGAAGTTCTTCCAGCTGTTCTTCATTTTCGATGGTCTCAGGAAATTCTATCATAATTTATTCGGCATTTTTTAGAATGATATTTTTATAAATTTCGACGGCTTCTTCAATCTTACTGACATAACAAAACTCATCGGTTTGGTGCGCCATCTCAGGCTGGCCAGGACCAAGAATAACAGTCGGAACATCGCCATAGAGCTGCTGCAAAACCGCGCCATCAGTCATGTAGGGCAATGATTTTCTGAGGTTTTGAGTTCAGGATTTACACCACAGACTTCATAGACTACTTTCACAAACGATGAATTTTCATCGGAACTGACCGCAGGAAGGTCGACCAGTGTTTGGATATTGACTTCTTCACCCAATTCTGCGGAAAGTCGTTCAAGTATTTCCGAATGAGAAAGTTTGCCCGTTGAGCGAATATCAATAGTAAATTCCACATGGTCAGGAACTGAATTCAGATTTTTTCCCCCATTTATCAATCCTACATTGATTGTCGGAAAACCGTGCAATTCATCTTTCTGAGCGAAGAACTTAAAATTCTCGATTTTGGTAATTGCCCTTGCTGCTTTGTAAATCGCATTTATACCAAGATCTGGCATTGAAGAATGTGCCGTTTTTCCAGAAGTGGAAACTTTAAGGTACAACGCGCCTTTATGTCCGATGGCAGGAATATTTGCTGTGGGTTCTCCCACAATTATTGCACTGGCTTTGCCCAAATTGTAAGCTGTATTGGCCAGATGCAAAGGCCATGGCAGCCTGGTTCTTCGCCAGCAGTGAAGATCAGCCTGACTCCACCTTTTGGTGTCGCATCCTTAAAAGCCCTGACCGAAGCAACAATCATAGTTGCTACACCGGCCTTCATATCGGTTGTTCCACGCCCAAAAATCTTTCCGTCTTTGATCGTTCCGGCAAATGGATC
>CAWDHU010000020.1:0-5141 GCA_963802185.1 uncultured Bacteroidales bacterium | reverse complement strand
TCACGTTCGGATGAACCAAGATTTTTTATACCTAAAAATCACGATCCCAATTATTTAAAATCGCGGCAATTACCTGCAAAATCATTTTATGAATCTAAGGCGGATTGGCAACATATTATTGATTCCACCTGGGGGCCGGGAGATTCTTTATCCCGAAAATTATTGATTTTTAATACGTATGCAAAAAAGGTTCACGATGAATTTGACGGCTTTATTTCTCTTAACTTAAACTGGGATTCATTGTATAACCATTATCTCAGTCAGATTAAGACCACTACAAGCAAAGGAGCTTTTTCGGCTATAATGGCCCATTTTGCTTATGACCTGAAGGATTATCATACGTATGCAATTGACACAACTGTATTTAATACTCCACTTAACCCCGGAATTCCAATTCTTACAGTGGGAGGCTTTATTTCAGTTGAACATTTTGGCGCTGTTACAACTGTATTGCCGGATAGCAGTACCCTGGTGCTTCGTGTTGTTCCCAATCATCCGCTTAATCTCGCACCCGGAGATATTATCCTGGGATATGAAGGCATCCCCTGGAAGCAGTTAGTCAGGGAATTATTCGACGCAGGTTTACCGTTGTATGCATCTACCGGTGGGTGTAAATCTGCCGATACCTACCAAAATTTATTTGGAGCCGGTATGAACTGGCATTTATTCAGCGCCATTGATATCCTTAAATATTCATCAGGTGATACGATCCATCTATCCGTGTTACCCCTGCTAAACTTACATGTTCCTGTTATGGCAAATAACGAACAAATGCCAATTCCAAACATAGATTTTGCTGAACCTTTTTCAGGTCAATGCGCGACATACGGTATTATGGAAAATACAAATATCGGATACATTTACCTGGCATATGAGTGGCCCGAAGTAACAGCGGACGCTGAATTCTATAAGGCCGTAAAAGCATTAAAGAACACCGATGCGCTTATCATCGATATGAGACTGAACTTTGGTGGCAGGGCATTTTTTGATAGTGCATTTTCAATATTATTTAACGAGTATCATAAAACCCTTGAAAAAGCATTTCGCTGCAGCGCTAATACGTTCGACCTGTGTCCCGGCAGTGGTTACTGGAGTGAATTTCAGATTGAAGGAAAAGGCCCGGGTACCTATGACAGGCCGGTGGCAGTTTTACTTGGTCCACAATGCGTAAGTCTTGGAGATATCACTGCACATCGTTTGCGATACCTGCCCAAAGTAAGATTTTTCGGGAAAAGCCCCTTTGCTTCCCTTGGCCAAAATTCTTATATCGAAAATTTTCCCGGTTGGATCCTTCGGTACTCATTGGCGGATATGTTCCATATTAATAAGCCTGCTGAGTATCTGAACAGGAGAGAATTCCCGGTTGATTATCCTGTCTGGTTTAATAAAGACGATGTTGCTAAAGGGATAGATCCGGTGGTTGAAAAGTCACTTGAATGGATAAACAACCTGGTATATGCACATGATGTAACCACTGATAAAGGGTGGTATTCGGCTGGTAAAGATTCGGTGATCGTTAATGCAAGTATCGAAAATCCAAATTCGCACGCGGTTTCGGCCAGGCTATTCTTTGAAAGCCTGGATGGTTCAGTTACTGATTCAACAGATATGGCAGAGATAATAAGTAAAGGAAATGGTTGGCAGGGCAAATGGAAGACACCTGGTCCGAATGAGAATATCTACTGGATATCTTTAAAGGTAACAGATCAAACTGAAGGAACTTATTTCACAAGTAAACATTCAACCAAAATTATTACTGTTCCTATATTTCTTGACAGTATAACTTGCGTTGCCAGTTCTCCTGCAAAATTCACATTTCAACCTTATTTTAAAAATGACGGGAAAACCATGCAGATAAATCTTATCACTGTTGATATTAAAAGTATCGACCCCTGGGTTAAGTCTATCAGTCCTAAGCAAACGTTTATAAGTAATCTCAAACCCGGGCAAATTAAAAAAACGGCATCTTTTGATGTGTCGTATGATGCAGCCACTTTCCCCTATTATTTTAACCTGTCATTTGGTTTGTCATTCGATGGCTGGACTTTCTGGGAGGCCGATACCACCGTTACAATTACTACAGCTGGTATAGAGGATGAAGAATTATAGTTCCATTGTCATACAGCCTGGATCAGAATTATCCCAATCCGTTTACTGAATCAACAACTTTTACTTATAAGTTGAAGGAATCCACACAGGTTCACCTGCAGGTATTCAACAACCTTGGGATGCTGGTTGCCGAACCGGTAAATGAATTTCAGCAGAATGGTGAGCATAAGGTGACCTGGAATGCTGAAGGTTTGCCGGCAGGGATTTACTATTGCCGGTTGCAGGCAGGCAGTCTGATGATGTCCGGGAAAATAGTAAAAATGAAATAATTCTAAAATCATGAAAAAAATAGTACTCTTATTTTGCAGCCTAGCCATAGTAGCTGCGGTACAGGCACAATCATTTAATCAAACCTGGGCAAATCGTTTTCAGGAGGTTCTGGATAGTATAGTTGCTGCTCAAAAAATAATGGGTGCAACTGCAGCCGTGTTGGTTCCCGGTGAGGGAATATGGTCCGGAATAAGCGGCAACTCCCAACCGGGTGTTCCATTAACCCCTGATATGCGTTTTGGTATTGGAAGCAATACGAAATTATTTATCGCAGTCGCTTTGGCAAAGCTACAGGAGCAGGGTATATTATCCCTGGATGATCATTTATCCAAATGGCTGCCTAAGTATAATAATATTGATACGTCTATTTCAATACGGCAGTTGCTATCTCACCAGAGTGGCGTTTTTAATTATACAGACCACAGCAATTTTTGGGCTCATGTGGCTGCAGACAAGGAAAAGTTCTGGACACCACAAGAGGTTCTTTTTTATGTTTTACAGCCATATTTTAAACCTGGAACCGGGTGGCAGTACAGTAATACCAATTATATACTTGCCGGTATGATTATTGAAGCAGCTACCAGTAAAACCTGGGTTCAAATGCTGCATGAAATTATCTTTGATCCCCTCGACATGGACAGCACTTTTGTTGGGGCATACGAAACACCCAACGGACCGACAGCTGGTATACAATGGTGGTGGGAACAGGTGTGTGGCTAACAGCACCTGCAACCTCCTGTATTCAGTTCGATCGCAGCACCCGGATCGATCATTTCCACTACAACGGAAATGGTGCAATGGTACAATGCGTTGTTTAACGACAAAATAATATCGAATTCATCACTGCAGCAAATCCTGGACTTTGAAGCTGCTTCGTCATACGGACTGGGAATCTTAAGTGATAACGATTTATCGCTCAATTATACGTGTTATATCATGGAGGTGAGGCATTGAGTCACGTTTCCTAGGTTCATTTATGATTTAAAGACACACTCGGCATTTTGTTTTATAAATAATGTCAGAAGCGTTGTATTTGAGATCCTCCTCGGAATCGATGTTGCACGTGTTGCATTTCGATCGTCCAAAAAAACAAAATGATGCAGGTATTATAAAGATATACAATCCAGGCAATCATGTATGCAGTGTACCATTTACACCAAAGGTATGTCTTAAAAACTTTGGCAGTGATCCACTTACATCTGTTCGTATCAATTGTAAACTGGATACAAATATCCTTTCGAATTTCGTATGGACCGGGAACCTTAATCCAGACGATACCATAATGGTTTCACTTGAAGCAAGAACTCCCGGAAACGGTAATCATACCTTATCATGCTATACTTCCGAGCCGAATAATGCTGCGGATGGATATCTTTATAATGATACTGCATCCATTCATTTTATCGTAAATATATCTCCTATAGCAACATTACCATTGGTAGAAGACTTTGAAGGTCCGGTTTTTCCGCCGGAAGGATGGATATTAGACCCTGAAATTCCCATGCAGTGGGGGCGTACCGAGTTGAGAGCTTATACAGGTAATGCCTGTGCCGTAAAAGGTAATTGTATTGATGATCATTTCGGTGCCCAATACAACCTTTATTTACCTATGGTTGATCTTACTGGTGTAGAAAATCCAATACTGAACTTCAGTTATGCTTATTCCTATCTGGATGAGCCAGAAGATACGTTGGAAATACTAATCTCAACCGATAATGGCTCAAACTGGCAAACACTATTTAATAAAGGTAGTCATGATCTCCATACAGCACCTCACTATGTTGTTCCCTTTTTCCCTAAAATCAGTGAATGGAGAAATGAAAGCATTTCACTTAAAGAGTATCACGGGAAGATGCTTATTCGATTCAAGGAAATACGTGGATCCGGCAATAATCTTTATCTTGATGATGTGCGAGTAGAAGGAATAAATGTTGGCATTGAGGAAGTGACAGATTCAAAATTCCACCTTTCAAATAATCCGAATCCATTTACAGGATCTACAATATTTGAATACTCACTTTTACACCCCGTGAAGGTGAACCTCCAAATATCCAATAGCCTTGGGCAGTTAATTGCCGAACCGGTAAATGAATTTCAACAAAACGGGGAGCATAAGGTAGTCTGGAATGCCGAAGGTTTGTCGGCAGGGATTTACTATTGCCGGTTGCAGGCTGGTAACCAAATTAGTTCAGTCAAAATAATCAAAATGAAATAAGCAAAAGATAAGGTTCCATCAATAGTTCGCGTTCCTAATTTCAGGTTTTACTTCGTAATCTTATCACACAGAATGTCTACTGTTAGTTGATACCTTAACTTGGATGCTCCAATAAAACAGGTGCGACACATCCATTTTATTACCATATTTTAGAAAAATGTCGTATCTTTAAAACTTCATGAAGCCTGCAGTTTTTTCTGCTTGTATACAGGATTATTTCCCCTTTTAATCCGCTTGGCTTCTTAATACCGGCAGTGCTTCCATCCCGGAGGACGATTATTTCTTGTATCGGTCAACGAGTAACATTCTAACTTACTTCCGTACTAACGGCTTTTGTTGTTAAAGGCAATTTCAGTATTCATTTTACAAAATTTCAAAGTCATGAAAAAAATGTTACTTATCTGCTGCGGGCTTGCCCTGGCAGCTACATTGCAGGCACAAATCATCCATGTTCCTGCAAATTATCCAACGATCCAGCAAGGGATCAACGCTGCAAGCCCCGGCGACACCGTCCTGGTTGCCGAAGGCACGTATTACGAACAAATTA
>CAWDHU010000019.1:0-26200 GCA_963802185.1 uncultured Bacteroidales bacterium | reverse complement strand
ACTTCAAAGGCAAAAAGCCGCTTCTGGTGGCAAGCCGGTTTGTTATGGATGGCGATACCAGCCATATCAGCAAAACTATTATTGACGGAAGCCAGCTGACCAATCTGGACAGCGCTTCGGTTGTTTATTTTATCTCAGGGGAGGATACAACTTCTATCCTTTGCGGGTTTACTATCCGGGGCGGTAAAGGTACCATCTGGAAGGCATCGGATTCGAACTCATTTTGGCTGGAAGGTGGTGGTGTCTATATTTATAATGCAAGTGGTACAATCAGGAATAACATCATTACTGCAAATTCCCTTGATGACCATGATTTCACTGGGAGCAGCGGTGTAGTAGGTGGTGGAATCGTGATTGAATACTACTCAACACATCCATGGAGTATTATAGAGAATAATGAAATATCTGACAATTGGGTTACATCATTTAATACGTACAGCGGTGGCGGAGGAATATGCACCTACGGAAATGTCAGGATAAAAAACAATTTAATCAAAGAGAATTCATGTATCCAAACATCAACTGACCCTGCGGTGTACCTTTTTGGTGGAGGACTTTATCACGGAGCGCCACAAAATACTGTAACCGAGCTAATACTCCAGGATAACATTTTCAAAAACAATTCAGCTATTGGCATTGATGGTTGTGGAGCTGGAGCAGCCATGGATTATGGGAAGGTTACCTGCACTGGCAATGAATTTTCAGGAAATGAAATCGTTAATTCCAATGCATATGGGGGTGGAGGAATTTTATGCGAGTTTCTGAGTGAAGGATCCGTATTCACTAATAATATCTTTCGCAACAATAAATCAGCAGATTTTGGCGGTGGAATTTCGATGAATATGAATTACAACGCTTCAAGAATACTGGTCGAAAATAACTATTTCATTGATAATATGGCTAAAAAGGGCGGCGCTATTGGAACTTATGATGTTCCGGTGAAATTGCAAAACAATGTATTCAGTGGTAATCATTCCTCTCTGGCTGGAGGTGCGGTCTATATAGAGAGAAATAGCAATTCAAATGTGCACTTGGCCACCATGGTAAACAATTCTTTTTCCAATAACATTTCGAATTATGGAGGGGCTTTATATGCTTTAAATGCAAAGCCGCTGATTATTAATTCGGTTTTCTGGGGCGATAGTGCGAAGTATGGGAGGGAAATATATTCAAGCAATCAGGTAGAAATAGCCAATACAACCATTGATACTGCTTACATTCAGGGAATGTTAGTCGACGGTGGCGGCAACCTCAACCAGGACCCCATGTTTGCTGATCCTGTTTTACTGACACTATCTCCATTAAGCAATTGCTTGAATAAGGGTACGTTAACCTTCACCTGTGGATGCGGCGTTACCCACAACTGCCCGCTTTACGATATCAGGGGTGAAAGCCGCCAGCCGGGTACACCGGTTGATATGGGTGCTTACGAATATATTAGTGTAGGAATTGAAGATTTGGGGTGTCGGATGTCGGATGTCGGAATTGCAAATTACCCGAATCCTTTTACAGGATCAACAGCTTTTACTTATACTCTGAATAAATCCTCGCAGGTATCAACCTGCAGTATATTCAACAACCTTGGGCTGCTGGTTGCTGAACCGGTAAATGAATATCAGCAGAATGGCGAGCATAAGGTAAACTGGAATGCCGAAAGTTTGCCAGCAGGGATTTACTATTGCCGGTTGCAGGCTGGCAGGCAAGAGAAGTCGGTGAAAATTATAAAACTGAAATAATAATTGAAAGGCACAAAGTAAAATGACTTCTCATACAGATTGATAGAATTAGAAGCCGAAACCTTCGGACAAAAATCTAAAAGCAAAAAGCCTTCTCTGAATAAAAACATAGAAGGCTTTTCTATTTATATAATGAGGTCTTATTTCCCGCACCACGCACTCACCTCCTCGAGGCGAAGCGACGGGATTTCAAGTTTCAGTTTTTTACGTAAACCGCTCAATTCATGAAGCAATTTGTTTGGATTAGCTTCTGCAAGATCCGACGGCAATTTGATTCCTGCTTTACGCAATACAGGCACCCATCCGGCTGGAATTCCTATAGCTACAAATTCTTCGTCAGTAGCTCCAACAACAGCGCTTGCTTTTTCGGGGCGCATCTGGGGGAAGAAAAGAACATCCTGTATCGATTGCTGATTGGTCATGATCATGGTCAAACGATCGATACCTATTCCAAGACCGGCAGTCGGCGGCATACCATATTCCAGAGAACGAAGAAAATCTTCGTCGAGAACCATCGATTCGTCATCACCACGTTTACCCAGTTCGAGTTGTTCTTCGAAACGTGCGCGCTGATCAATAGGATCATTCAATTCGCTGAAGGCATTGCAGAGTTCTTTGCCGTTGCAGATGGCTTCGAAACGCTCAACCAGTCCGGGTTTGCTGCGGTGCTTTTTAGCAAGCGGCGACATTTCGACCGGGTAATCGGTAATAAATGTAGGTTGAATGAGTTTAGGCTCGGCAGTTTCGCCAAACAGCTCGTCAATGAGCTTGCCTTTACCCATACTTTCGGTGGTTTCAATATTGAACTTTTTGCAGGTTGCTCGTAGTTCGTCCTCTGTCATTTCTGAAATATCAACGCCTGTAAAATGCTGAACTGCTTCGAACATGGTAAAGCGTTTCCATGGACGTTTAAAATCAATTTCATTATTCCCTACCTGAACTATAGTTTTTCCATGCAGGTCAAGGGCAATACGCTCAACCATTTCCTCCACGGCATCCATCATCCATTCGTAGTCTTTGTAGGCCACATATAGTTCCATCTGTGTAAACTCAGGATTATGGAAACGGTCCATTCCTTCGTTGCGGAAGTCTTTGGAGAATTCGAAAACACCGTCGTATCCGCCGACTATTAACCTTTTTAAATATAGCTCATTGGCAATGCGCATATACAGCGTCATGTCGAGGCTGTTGTGGTGTGTTTTAAAAGGTCGTGCAGCAGCTCCACCATAAAGTGGTTGTAAGATAGGCGTTTCAACTTCGAGGTAGCCTTTGCTGCTCAGGAAATTGCGCATAGTATTCACCAGTCGTGTACGTTTTACAAAAACCTCGCGAACCTCAGGATTTACAATCAGGTCAACATAGCGTTGGCGGTACCGAACTTCCGGATCGCTGAACGAGTCGAAAACCTGGTCGTCTTTTTCTTTTACAACAGGCAGTACACGCAGTGATTTACTAAGGAGTTTCAACGATTTCACATGGATGGAAATCTCGCCCATTTGTGTAATAAATACATAACCGCTTACACCGATAATATCGCCGATGTCCATCAGCCTTTTAAAAGCAGTGTTATAAAGGGTTTTATCTTCGCTTTCGCAGATTTCGTCGCGTTTGATATATAATTGAATCCGGCCGGTACTGTCCTGCAAATCAACAAAAGATGCAGCTCCCATAATACGGCGGGTCATAATACGGCCGGCAATATTTACATTTTGAAAAGCATGTTGATTATCGCTGGTATAGTCGGAAAGAATTTCCTGGGCTGTAACATTTACGGGGAAACTCTCAGCCGGGTAAGGATTTATGCCAATTGCATTGAGTTCGGTTAATGAATTACGTCTTATTTGTTCCTGTTCGCTTAATTCAAGATTCATTTCTAAATTTTTTGCAAAGATAGGAAAATGAAGTGAGATGGAAGTTGGGGAAAGTAAAGCTGAAAATATGCTGGTTGATCTTTAAGTTCGAGCTTAGATAAACCACGGAGGCACTGAGAACACAGAGGAACACTGAGAAAAATGATTTTACTTTTGTGCCTTTTGTGGTTCAAAAAAAAACCACTGAGGCACAGAGAACACAGAGGGATACTGAGAAAAAATATTAAATTCACAGTCGTCAATGCCAGTATTAAAAATGAGAAAAGGCTTCCCTGAAAAGAAAAGCCTCAACTCATGATTGATTAAATTGCATTACGGTGATTCTGGATTTTTCAATCCCGTGAGTTCGATCCTGAATTAGTTTCTGATCACTTGCATAGTGGCGGATGACCTATTGCTGCTTACTTTCAGCAGAAAAACTCCCTTACCATATGCTGACAGATCGATTTCAGCTTCTGATTGCTTAGCTTTGAAAGTACCAGATGTTAGTCTCTTCCCGCTGATTTCAAATAGTTCAATTGTTCCATTTTCCCCATTGAAACCTGAAAGATCAATCATTGCCTTTGCTGAAGTAGGATTAGGGAAAACCCGTATCTTATTCTTTACAATAGCTTCGTTCAAATTTACCGTCCGGATACCTGTTGAATACCAAACGCCCCATTTTGCATCCTGAACCAGCAAAGTTGCCTGGCCTGTAGGATTTATTTTATCCTGTTGCATCGAAATCTGACCCACTACCTCATCAGTTCCTGTTGTAGAATTAAATATTATTTTATCATCGGTTTTCGAATAGTTTGGATACCCAAGGATGTCGCCATTATTATAAACTGCACCAACATCGCCTGTTTCGAGGTTAACTGAAAGTATAGTAATATCGCTAACTGAACCTGAGTTATCAACATAATCGAATGCTGCAATATAGGGCGAGTTTTTAGCAAAGGAGGGATTTCCAATACTTACATTTTCCGGCAGGTTAGTGAACATTTTGAAAATTGAGCCATCAGCCCAATCACCGGTTGAGTTATCCCAAACCTTTATAAAACTAACATCCCAGTAGTCGGTGGGCTGTCCTGAATTATTATTAAACTGATTATAGGCATCATACATAATATATTCACCATCGAAAGTCCACTCCAGAGCATCGGCATAAAGCACATTATCGGTTTTAATGCCAGTTTGAGTTCCGGGATTATATAAATGAAAATACGCCCATTCCTGTTTCTGGTAACTGTAAACCCATATTGCTGAATCTTGTTCAGTGGTTACGGCTGCGATTTTTTCGCCGTCTTTCGAAATAGCAGCATTGCCCCATATCGTTTCATGCTGAATCTCAAATTCATCGTAAGATGGAGAGAGGCTAATATAATGCATGGTTTTGTCGCCGGCAATGAAAACGGCACTGCTACCATCGTCCATTACGCTCGGGCGACTATTAACAACCGTTTGCGAAAGTGGTGTGAACTGTGAAGCAGTAGTAGTTGATTGGTATAAAGAATAGGGATCAGCCGGATCGGTATTTACCAGCAATAAAAAGTCGGTGCCTGGATTTACCGGCAATTGATTCTCAACATTTGTAGCTGACCCATCGGTAATTCCAACCTGATCAAATGCACTCATGGCAGCGGTAACTTCGGGTGAATTACTCCCATAAAGATCCTTTGCAGATTGTATAACGGAAAGCCTGAGGTCGATGAATTGAGAAGAACGGGTAAGATAATTGAATAAAGCCCTATAAAAAACCTTTTCAGCTTTTTCGCGTGAAACCTGCGTAGCATACAGATAATATGCATAATTAGGAACACCGCTGTTGATATGTACACCTGCGTTATCCTCCTGTCCTTTATATATTTCGTTCATATGTGCAGGTTGCCATGATGGTGAATTTATTCCTGTTCCCCCGTTGTGCGGGTTCGACATATCGCGCAGTGCACCCGTTGGGAAATCAGTCGCAGTGCTTCTTACCACATCCTCTCCTATTTTCCAATCCTCACGGTCGAGCATAGAACCCGAAATATCAGCAAAGCTTTCGTTTAATGCGCCCGACTGGCCCTGATATTCAAGATTAGCAGAATTTCCTACAACTGCATGTCCAAGTTCGTGTGCACCCACATCAAGCCCTCCCGATAACGGTTTAAAAGTGCTTCCACCATTCCCGAAAAAAGCTGCAGTCCCGTTCCAGAAAGCATTTTCCATACTACTTCCATCTTCGTTTGTGATATTAATAATCAAAGGAATGTCGCAACCATTGTTGTTAATTGAATTCCAACCATGGGTGTTTTTGTAATATTCGTAGGTAACTGTTGCTATATATTGAGCTGAAACAGCCTTTGCCGGCCATGAATTAAGGTTTGCAGAAGTTACAAGTGATGCGGCAAAATTTGCACCCGTTGAGGTATTATTTGCATCATATGTTGATATCATTCCACTACCTGTCTGGGTATCGTACATAGGCCGCGAAACGTCAGCGAGATAATAAGTTCCGGTTTGCAGGTAAGCATGAAAACTCCGGCTGACACCATTCAGATCAAGACCAGTAGCAGTAACATCTCCATCACTTTGGGTATTGTTATAAAAATGTATGATTTCGCCGGTTGTTGCATCAATAAAATATTCCCAGCGCTCAACCAGGTTAGGCCTGACAGTTAAATGCCAGGTAAGCTTTGCTGATTTAAGCATGTCATCTTTATGATAAACCACAAGCTCAGATTCAGGCCCGGAATATTTTAAAAAGTTTTTTTCTGCAGGAAGTAGCTCACGGAATGAGGTATGTAATTTTATATCGTTAATTGCACGCTCGCTGGCATAGGATTGGGCAATAACTGGAACCACTGAATTCAATTCCGGCGTAGGGAAACAATTCCCGTTGAAAAGGTCTATGCTACCATTGTGCTTGTGCAGGTATATTTCCCCACCATAAACAGGAATTCCCATAAACTTCTGAGACAGTTTTATATGTTGAATACCAAGTTCGTCGTAGTCTGATTTTAGTATTTCAAACTCTGAAGCAGGATCAGCAATCCCCAGAACTTGTTTCAGCGCAGTAAGATATTCAATTGACTGCTCCTGATCAGATACTCCTTTCTCGTATGATTTGTTGGATGCAGGGAGACGTCCTTCAACAAAAATGAGCCTGCCATTTGCATTAAATCCCGGATTCGAAAATACCTGGCGATCTAATTTCAGCGTATTGAAATTAGCCTGCAAAGGCTGAAACTGTGATTGTGAAGGAATACTTCTTTTTTTGACATTACTCAAAGGCTGGACTGCCTGAGGAAGCCCGATTGTTTTTCCTGGCAGCTTTTTCTTAACCGAAAAAGGATTATTCTGTGCCTGAATAAACACACTGGTATTCAGAAATACCAATACTAAGAGAAGAGTAGATATTTTATTCATAATCCTGTTTTTATTTAATAATAGAATTCAGTTGTGTATAAAACTCTTTTATTTCGTTGGGAGGCGAAAAATTTGAATCGCCCCATTTAAACTCGGTTGAATCACCGGCAATCTTGTATTTTATGAACCAGGTCATATTCCCCGGATGATTAAATGCAGGCTGATTTAGTTTAAGCTTGTTGGCTTGTGTAAATATTTCACGGGTCTGCTTTTTTCGTAGTTTTTTTACCTCGTTTTGTGAATTATCAGAAAGAATGTTGAAAACATGGCCATCCTTATGAATTTCAAAACTTATATACACCCCGGTAAAACCACCTCCGCTACCAAAAATCAGTTTTTCACTTTTTGTATCATCTGCCAACTTGCCGGAAGAGGAGCAAGAAGTGAACAATGCAATTATGAACAAGGAAAGAAGTATTCGTGTAATCATAAAAACATACAAATTAGTTAATGAAATCAAATTAAACTATGGGATAAACAACCAATCAATGGAAACGTTTGCTCTAAAACTGTTTAATTTGCAAAAATATAATCCAACTTCAATTTAATATTTCTCAGAAAGCCTGAAGACAGGAATAAAAAAGCAAATCTACGATTTAAGTTCTGCAAAGCTTTTTGTGCTTTATTTACTACAAATGTAATATTTTAAATACGTAAATGGAGTCATGTAAAAACAGGATATTACAGATTTCTTTATCCGTGCCGATATCCTCTATTAATTTTCTTTATTCAAAAAAAACGAACAATGGGCTTCAAGTTTTGGATATCTTTAAGTAAGAGTCAATTTTCAATCCCATAAATCAAACCCTTGTTTTCATACCAAAAAGCTTTATCATCCGAAATACTCCTTAACTTTGAAACCGGATAACAGAAACAGAATGGACGAGAATTCAAAACTTCGATTTAAAAATATCCTTTCAAAACCCAGCTATTTAATAGGGTTGGCTGTACTTCTTTTTCTTCCGCTTCTATTTATAGGTACTCATACCAGCCACGACTGGGGCGACGATTTTGCTCAATACATCCACCAGGCTGGAAATATTATTCGTGGTATTCCGCAATCCGAAACAGGGTATGTATACAATCAATTGAACTATATAGGACCGCAGGCATATCCTGTAGGTTTCCCGCTTATGCTGGCACCGGTATATGCTATTTTCGGGAACAGCATGGTAGCTTTTACAACATTTATTTCGCTGATCTATATTGGTTTGGGCTTGTTGATGCTTATTCTTTATCGCGAATATTTTTCCCCGGTCACGGCATTGGTCTTAGCAATTGTTTTTCTATACAACCCGCAAATGATTCTTTTCAAACGCGAGATCATGTCGGACATTCCTTTTACAGCCATGTTGGTTTTAAACTTAATTCTGTATCGGAAATTAAAACCCGGAAACCTGAAGCTGCTGATGGTCTTTGTCCTTATTACAGGATTTATGCTGGCAGTAAGACCTGCAGGGATTGTTTTCGTTCTCGCCATTGTATTGGAGCAAATAATTCTTTTAGCCAGGCGTAAAACAGGGATTAAAGATTTTGCTATACATGCCGGTATCTTCACTACTATTCCAATCCTGATTTACCTCACAATCAACTCATTTTTATTTAGAATTCCTTCAGGCGGCAGTATCCGCGACTACCTGCTATTTTTTAATTCAGGAAACCTGCTTCAGATCATACCTGAAAATTTTTCTCATTATATCGAAGTTTTCAGGTTTTTGTATATTCCTGAAGCAGGCATTTTGAGGGGATTTTCCTTATTGCTGGGATCAGTAATACTGTCAATGACAATACTTGGATTTGCAAAACGTTTGCTTCGGGGTCCGGAGGTAATTGATTGGTTTTTCATTCTATATGTACTTATGTTATTAGTCTTCCCTAATAACGACTCAGCATACAGGTTACTGGTTCCACTGGGATTCATTTCCATATTATACGCTGGCACAGGATTAAAAACTGTTCAACTGCTAACAGAAATTCCAGCCTGGAAAAAAGCTGCCTCTATTGGTATAATTGTACTTATACTATTCATGCCGGGCATATATAGTATTTCACATTCACAAAACAATATCCTGGAAGGGCCTCAACAAAAGTCGTCAGTAGAGGCGTTCAGTTACATCAGCAAAAATGTTCCGGCCGAAGCGGTGGTAGTATTTGCCAAACCACGTGCACTTGCATTGTATGCCGGCTGCCAAAGCATGGCTGATCCTTTTACTACCGATCCAACTCAAATTCATCTCCAGGTAATTAAAGCCAATGCCACTTATATTCTTGTTAACAATAAACTGACAAATGAATCCATGAAACGCTATTCGCGGGTGATGCAGAACCGCCTCACCAAACTATGGGAAAATAAGGAGTTTGTGCTTTACAAAATAAATCCTGTCAATCTCTGAGAACATCACTGAGCACCTGCACTGATTTTATTTCTCCAAATGAGGGAATGTGAATACGGTAATACTCAAGCATTTTCGACAACAATTCGCTTCTGGTTGAATGATCAGCCACTATGCTTATAAGCCCGGCATTGAGAGCTGTAAGCACTTCCGAAAGCTGATTGCTGAGTGGTGGTGATAAATAGTACGGATGGCCAGGAGGATGGGAACAAAAATTACCTTCCTCCATATCAAAATAAGTCTCGTTGTTACTAAAATTATTATGCGGATCGAAACCCATAAATTGTGTTAGGCCAATAGTAAATGACAACGGAAAACCAGCAACGGCTCCTGTTGCACGATCGAGATTAAGAATTGCATCCTCGATAAATTCATATAAAAGAGGATCGGCCATCTGAGCTGAAAAAGAGCGCGTTAGAAGCTCACTGATATAAATACTCACAGCGGTTTTTGCCATATCTGTTGCAATACCATTCAGCTGGTATTCGCACGATGCATCACGCATTACCCGCATACCTTCCCCTTCTTTGTGGTTGGCTACCAATTGAATAATTGATAGTGGGGCAAACAAATTTCGTTTTATCCTTGATCCTTTTTTACGTACACCTTTCACAATATACGTCTGCAACCCCAGCTGCTCAGTGTATATCCTGGCAATAATGCTGGTTTCGGAATAATCAATGCAATGCAGAACAATTCCTTTGGTTGATAATATCATACTATGTAGAATTCAGTCGGACAAATATTTGTCAAATCAACTATCGCACAAACAGCACTTTGCCTACTTTTTTCTGACTTCCGTCGGAATTTGTAACAAAAATAAAATATACACCGGTATTTACTTTGCGTCCTTCAAGATTTTTCCCTTCCCATATAACTTGTCCGCCCTGGGCCTGCGTTTCCCATACCAATGCGCCTGTAATATCAGTAATTTTTACGTTCGACTCATTAACTAAGTTGCGGATATAAACAGGACCCTGGTATTCAGGCCTCACCGGGTTTGGATAGATGAATAATGAATCAAGAGTTGCCGATGATTCAACTTTGTAGTCTTTATAGGAAACAATACCCAGTGATGTGGCGAAATATACTTCTCCGTTGCTGGCAATTTTTATTGATTGTATTGTGTTAGACAATAACGGGCTATCGGTTTCGGTAAAATGCATTAATTCCGTTGCTCCGTCAGCCGACATAAGGAATACACCAGCCTTTTCGGTTCCAAGCCATTTTTCATTATTACCATTCACGGCAATAGCTGTAATAGCTTCGGTTTCGAGCAGCGGATGCAGGTAACCTTCTTCTTCTACCATAATACGTTGTGCTTCATAATCGCCACCGGTAAAAACATTTCCAGGTGAATAAATCCGGGCCACTCCCTGATCGGTACCAAGCCATAATTGTCCATCCCGATCAACAGCCATACTTGAAATAATTGATGCTTCCAGGTTTTGCAAACCATCTGAAGAGGTTAGTTTCTTTTTCCGGTCATCGGCAGTGTTGTCAGGTGTATAGTTATCATTAAAAACGAATAATGCAAAATCACGAAGCTGCATCCATTTCTGATTATCCTGATCTATTACAATACCTCCTACGTCAATTGCAGTACCCTGATCACCCATATTATATGATTTCCATTCACCCGCAGGTTTCCGGACTGATAAAATATTCGGTGCCAGGGCGTTGGTTACCCAAAGGTTATTATTCTGGTCGAAAGCAACACCTCCGATTCTCAGATATCCATCGCCAAGACCAACTATATATTGCAGCGAGCTATTATCAGGTGTATAAACTTCTTTCAACCCGCCATTATCAAACTCTATCACGCCTTTACCCCAACTACCCATAAAAGCGTGGTCACTATCATTGGGGTCAACAGCCACGCAAAGCAGATCACGAATCGATGCAAATTCAGGTGGGTTGGGATTTGCATAGCTGGTCCATGTATTATTGGCAAGAGTGTAGCATTGAGCATCTCTGAATAGATTCCCAAATGAGCCATCTCTTCCACCTGGCACAGCCCACAATTGCTTTCCGCTGATATCCATTGCAGCAACCATATAGGAAGCAGGACCATTAAAAGTATAATTGGAACCGATAAAATCGGAACCTATACTCCACAATCCTTGTTCGAAATCTGCAATCCAAACCTTGCCATCCTTATCTATCAATGCATCATGTGGCCTGATTGTTCCTGGGTTGTATGAATAATAGCTTGCCTCAGATATACCGCTCTTATTATATGCATCAACTTTTAAATAATTGCAGATCAAAAGATGATCGCCACATGACCTTAGTGAGGTGTGATTTGAATGGTTGGAGGGGTCAAAGTAAACCCATCCGCTGCCATCATTTACAAACAGGGTGTCAGAATCCCAGGAATATTTTGTCTTATTTGCATACAATTTTCCCCCAAATGACTCGATGAGATTAAATGTATTATTCGGCCCGGTGATGGAATTGTCCTGCACCCAGTTAACATAATAGGCAAGATTATCCGAAGCAAGTGCCTTATAGATACCTCTTTCAGTAGCTGCATAAAACTTATTATCAGCCTCATGAAAAGTAAGGTCTTTTACATCAATCTGTGCACCCGAAGGACCGATGTAATAGGTATCTTTTATTTCCTCTTTCTCGATATCCAGAACTACAATCCCAAACCCACAAGCCAGGTAAGCCAGTTTATCTATAACCAGGATACTATTAATGGTCTTATTCCCTAATATTTGTTTTCGCTTAATATCAGGAATATTTACTATTTCCGATCCTTTAACAAGATCGATATTGGTATTTGAATAAGCAACCACCAACGTATTAAGTTTACTGCAATAGGCTATGTTACTGATACCAATATCCGAAAGTCCGTCGGGAGTAACTTTATTCAGCCGGTTCAGGCTATTCTCATTTTTATCAAAATAAAACAGGCTATATGGAGTGGCAGCAAAAATCAGGTTATTTGCTTCAGCCGTTGCTATACAATTGTTATATGGTAAATGATCCTGCCATTGGTTATAGCTTACACTTTGTGCTTCAACATGATACAGTGAAGCTATCAGTATAAAAAATACCAATAGAAAACGGCTTGAAAACGTCATAATATCTGATAATAGTTGGATGCTTAAATATAACTTAACAATACTGTTTTTAGTATGTTCGGATAATTTTAAAACGGCTGAAAACATGATGCTGATTTTATGAAATCTATAATTGAATATATTATGCATTTAAAACTAATGATTTATTTAATTTTTCAAAACAGGAATTACATTTTGATTAAACGAGGTTGAAATGCCATTCAATTTAAATATCTTTCGTTGCTCGAGTTGGATTATTAAACATTTTTTCGACAGATCAGTTCACCAAAAGCAGATATGGTATTCTTAATCATGATTATAGTAATATTATTTACTTAAAAGAAAATTTTCGAAACTTTTAAGTACTTGACATTAAACACCATAACACTACTTTGTTAAAAAATGCAAAAACTTAGATGTGGGGTTTTTAAAATATTTATTACCTTCACAACCCGAAAACCACTTAAACCTGCATTAAGGATCTGAAAGTCATTACCTTACATTGTGACCAAAGAGATATTCTGTAGTGTTCAAATTTTGTTTGAAATAATACCCTTACAAAGGAAATGATTCACTATTCTGATTTTGCAATCGTTGAAGGCCTCAGGCTCAATAGTGATTTTATCATTCGCTACGTTTATAAGGAATTTTTTCCCACCATTAAATATCTTATCAAAAACAATGCAGGCCTCGAAGAAGATGCCGAAGACGTATTCCAGGAAGCTTTATTGGTTATTTTAACTAAAATCAAAGATGACAATTTCGAACTGAGTTCTTCGTTCATTACATATTTGTATTCCATCAGTAAAAATATATGGCTCCAAAGGCTCAAACGCAAACGGATGACCTATAAAAACCAGGATGAACTTACACGTTTTCTGGATGCTCCGGAAGTAGGTGTTGAAGTCCACCTGGAATATGAAGAGAAATACCAGTCATTTGTCAGACAGTTTGATAACCTGAGCGAAGACTGTCAAAGGTTGCTGAAATTATTCCTTACCAAAATGTCAGCTAAAGATATTGCTGAGAATATGGGATACAAATCAGAATTTTATGCTAAAACCAAGAAATACCTGTGCAAAGAAGCACTAAAAAAAATGGTTGAAAACGATCCTGAACTCAAAGGGATAATTGGATAAGCTTCAAGCACATCTGCACGCAAAAATGGTTTCACACTATACTTCCGGGATTGTTTACATAGGCGATCTGCCTCTGGGTGGGAATCACTCAATCAGGGTACAGTCTATGACCAATACTGATACCAATGATATTCAGGCAACTATAGATCAAAGCATCCGCCTTGTGAATGCCGGCTGCGAAATGGTGCGTATAACGGCACAAGGAATTACAGAAGCGAATAACCTTGCTTTAATTAAAACCGGATTACGCTCGAAAGGCATAAATGTGCCGCTGATTGCAGATATTCATTTTAATCCGCGTGCTGCTGAAATAGCTGCAGCAATAGTTGAAAAAGTGCGGATCAATCCGGGGAATTATTCTGATAAGCGCGACACACATAAAACTATCACCTCTAAAGCCTACGAGGAAGAACTTGAACGGATAGCTGAACGCTTGCATCCATTACTTACTATTTGCAAACAAAACGGAACTGTTATCCGGATCGGCACTAACCATGGGTCACTGAGCGCACGTATCATGGACCGCTATGGCGATACCCCGGAAGGTATGGTTGAAAGTGCACTTGAATTTGGCAGGATGTGTTTGCATGAAGGGTTCCGTAATGTTGTTTTCTCTATGAAATCGAGTAATGTCCGTGTAATGGTGCAGTCAACCAGGTTGTTGGCACAGAAAATGCAGGCTGAAGGCATGGATTTCCCAATCCACCTGGGAGTAACAGAAGCTGGCGATGGCGAAGATGGAATCATTAAATCTGCCGCCGGAATCGGCACTTTACTCGAAGAAGGCATTGGTGATACCATCCGTGTTTCGCTAACCGGTTCACCCGAAATCGAAATACCTGTTGCCCTTGCTATTACTGAACGCTATAACTCAACAAGGAATCATTCCAAACATTCAAATGCTGGACAATTTCAGACCTCCACCATGGCATCACACCGCAATACTATTGCTGTTTCGGGGATTGGAGGGAATTATCCTGTTGGAGTAATTACTGAAAAAGATGGCACAAAATGCCTGGTTGATGAGCATTTTTCAGTCCTGGGATCAGTCCCGGACACCAACCTCCACCTTCTTACTATTACTGAAGGCAACGCCGCAGAAATGAAGAAGCAGTTGCAGGAAATAAAATCGGGAAACACAAAACCTGTTATCCTTAAAAATACGTATCAAACATCCAACCTGCTTCGTTTTCAGGTTGATAGTGCTATCGATTTCGGCAGTATATTAATTGATGGAACAGGAGATGCTATTTGGCCTGTGGCACATAATATACTGGCTAAAACCGTTAACCATACTGCGTTTGCTATTTTACAGGCAACCCGTGCCCGAATCACGCGAACTGAGTTTATTTCATGTCCATCCTGCGGTCGTACACTTTTTGATATTGAAAAAACCCTGCAGCAAGTAAAAACTGCTACCCAGCATCTGAAAGGGCTGAAAATAGCAGTAATGGGCTGCATTGTAAACGGACCCGGCGAAATGGCCGATGCTGATTACGGATATGTTGGTGCCGGACCTGGAAATGTTACACTTTATAAGGGAAAGGATATTGCATATAAGAATATACCTCAAATCGAAGCTATTCCAAGGTTAATTGATCTGATAAAGCAATCGGGTGACTGGAAGGAAAAGGAAGAATCAAATCTGGTATAGCCTCGCTAAAAATGGAACAAATTTTAGCATTCTGATTTTAAATTCCAAGAATCAAATCCCAAGTTCCAAATCCCAAGGCCATTGGTTTTTTGTTTTCCTGAGACTTGGAATTTGAAATTTGGGGCTTGGAATTTTAAGGAATTTATCCTGTCATGAACAGAAACACTTAATTTTCTAACATCAGGCTACTCCAGTCCACTTATCACATACAGACTTTGAGGCAGTATATTAAAAACAAAAGGAGTATGTCCCAGTGATTCCCCATCGGCTTCCATGAACATGCGCGGTTCAGAATGAATAATTATTTTTGAAGATCTGAATGTACTCACTTCAGGCAAGCGGGTGAAACTTCCATCGAAAAGCTTAATAATATTCCTGATAATTTTGAATTTACCGATTGGTTTGATAAGAGTCATGTCAAATAAGCCATCGTCAGGCAAAGCACCCGGGGCTTGTTTCATTCCACCTCCGTTATACTGGCAAATCCCCACACTCATACTGAATATATCAGAAGCGATTTTTTCATTATCAAGCATAATGTTGACTTTAGTGCTGGTATATAAGAATAAACTTGACAGAATATTCACTACATACGACATGGGATTACCTTTCCCAAGATCCTTCTGTTTATTCGTTTTTTTTGCTACCAGTGCATCAAATCCCATTCCTGCCATATTGATAAAATAGCGCGTTTTTTCAATGCCTTCATGAGCAATGTATTTAATTGTACCGGTATCCTGGATAAATATTTTCCGCCTTGTAATAAGTTTTATAGCCTGTTTGTAGTCGCCTGGAATGTTGAACATACGACACCAGTCGTTGCCGGTACCAACAGGGATCATTGCCAGAACTATTTTGTCTGTTGGAACATGAGCCTGTGTGAAAATCCCGTTAACTACTTCGTTGAGTGTGCCATCGCCACCAACAACAATGATATTCCGGTAACCGTTTTCGATGTATTTACGGGAGAGAACCACTGCATGTCCACGGTGTTCAGTAAAAACATTAACAAACCGAATACCAGCGTCAGTGAGATGAGCAGCTATTTCGAGCCAATCCTTTTCCCCTTTGCGTTTCCCGGCATTAGGATTAACAATTACAAACCATTCCATAAAACTGTATTTAAATAAAATACCTTCATTTCAAAGGCGAAAGATAAGAATAATCTTTTTAGGGCTGAAAAAACCAGTAAAATTGAGTTTTGTATTGAATAAAGGATTAAAAGTTCAAATGCCTTCGGCGGTAAAGGTTCAAATGGCTTTGCCGTTCAAGGTTCAAATAGTCGCTGGGTTCAATGGCCGAATATTTTGTTGGTTGTCGCGTTGCATACTATCGGAATTCGCTCCATCGCCCACTCGCCCCTTCTCCTTTTCCCCCTCTCTCCCACTCTCCCACTCTCAGATAACCCGTCCTTCCCATTTTCCTTTTTTCAGATAAATCCACGAAAGTGTACCCAGAACAAATGCATACATATACTCGCAAAGCCAAACTACTTCGATAGGTTGCCGGAGTTTTACAGCCAGCAGCCATGCAAACACAAGGTATAAACTCAGTGTAGACACCTCGATGGCAAGGCCGCTTCGTGTGTTACCGGTTCCTAATACTCCGTTAAAAAGCACAATGGTTGCCGAGAACAGGAAAACAGCACCCAGAATAATGTAGTACGATGCTACCGATGCTTCCTGAAGCCTGATGTCGTTGGTATAAATAGAAATCATAAAGTGAGGAACAAAAGCAGCCAGGAATGATATAGCAAGCATAATGCCCATACTGAAAAAAAGTATTTTGTTTACGATAGGAATTACGTTCTTTGAAAATCCGTCGCCAATAGCATTACTAACAATGCTGCTTGTAGCCGAGCTCATTGCCCATGCCGGTATCATTAACAGCATATAAATGCTCCTGATAATATTGGAAACAGCCAGTGAAGTTTCGCCCATTTTTTCGATCAGCAGGAAAAAACCAAACCACACTGCATGCGACAACACAAACTGCATCATGATGTAAAGCGAAAGGTCAAGTGTACTTCTAATGATAGAAAGATCAGGTTTTACAAAAGCAAAGAGTTTATATTTTGCCAGGTGCGCTTTTCGTGCAGTAATGGCAAAAAAGAACAACAAAGCACATAATTCGGAAATTGAGGAAGCAAGCCCGGCACCGGCAATGCCCATTTCAGGTAATCCAAGTTTACCGAAAATCAGTCCATAATCCAGAATTACATTTATACCAGCCATTATTGCAGCACTTATGCTGATATATTTTGTGAAAGTAATTCCTGTATAAAATGATCGGAACAGCAAGGCCGAAGAAGCAAAAAACAATCCGAAAATCCTGTATTTCAGATAAACAGTACTCGCCTGGAACACAGCTGCTGATGCAATGAAAGGTTTAAGCAGCTGGGGTCCGAACAGCAGGATCAATATAGTAATTGTACTTGTTGCAATAGCCAGAAAGTAAAAACTATTATCGAAAATGGCGCCAATTGCTGAGTAATCTTTTTCTCCATGTCTTCGGGCAATCAGTATTTGTACACCTGTAGTAAAACCGTAAGCAACCATAAATAAAGTTACATAAAACAAGCCACCAATTGCTGATGCACCCAGTTCAATAGCTCCTACATGCCCAAGGAAAGCAGTATCAGTTACATTAACAATGTTCTGGGCAACCAGGCTGATCATGATGGGCCATGAGATATTCCAGATTTTCTGAATTGAAGGAGTGTTGGAGGGCATGAATGAAGAAAAATAGAAAATAGAAAGTGGAAAATAGTTGGAAACTTTGGTTCAGAAGTTAGCTAAATACTTTCCGGGGACAAAATTAGTGGATTAATCGGGAATAACTGTTAATAGTTCCTTTGGCTAAAGAATTCAGAAACAAAAACCGGACAAATATGGAATTGAACTCCAGATTTGTCCGGGTTTAATGAATAATTATAATACCGGAAATAAATTCAGACTAACCGTATCAGACACTCTGCGAGTGTGCAAACACGGTTAGTCTGAACTAAAAATCAAATGTAATTCCCTGAGCCAAAGACGTCTGCCCGCTGAAATTAATGGTATTGGTTTGCCGGCGCATATACGCTTTCCAGGCATCGGAACCGGATTCGCGGCCGCCACCAGTATCCTTTTCACCTCCAAAGGCACCGCCAATTTCAGCACCGGAAGTTCCCAGGTTTACGTTGGCAATACCACAGTCGGAACCGGTTTCAGATAGGAATTTCTCTGCTTCAACAAGGTTCTCAGTAAATATACATGATGATAATCCCTGCGGTACACTATTATTGAGGCTGATTGCTTCTTCAATAGTTTTGTATTTTATCAGGTAAACAATAGGTGCAAAAGTTTCTTCCTGCACCATTTTGTAATGGTTTTCGGCTTCAACAATTGCCGGCAGAACATAATTCCCGTTGGGATACTTATCTCCTTTGAGGCTTGTTCCGCCATAAGCAAGTTTTCCGCCTTCTTTTTGAACTTCCTCAATGGCATGAAGGAAATTATTTACGGCTGTTCCATCAACCAATGGTCCGATTAGTGTATCTTTTTCAAGAGGATCGCCAATTCGGTCGCTGATACTTTTATAAGCGGCAACCAAACGTTCTTTAACAGTTTCGTAAACAGATTCGTGAATAATTAAGCCGGCGTGTGGAAGTACATCGCTGGCCGCAAGTTCCAACTGCACCAAATACTACCGATTGCAGGGTCATATCCAGATCTGCATTTTCGGAAATCACAACAGCATTATTTCCGCCTAACTCCAGGATAGTCTTACCAAGGCGTGTACCCACAATGGAGGCTACTCTTCGTCCAACGGCTGTTGATCCGGTTACCGAGATAAGCGAAATGCGTTTGTCGGCTGCAAAGTTATCGCCAAGAACCGATGATTTTGCAACGATCATATTGAAAACACCTTCGGGAACATTATTCTTCCGCAGTGTTTCGGCAATGATATTCTGCACTGCGATTGCGCAAAGCGGAGTTTTTGAACTGGGTTTCCAGATCACCACATCACCGGCAATGGCAGCCAGCATTGCATTCCAGCCCCAAACTGCAACAGGGAAATTAAAGGATGTAATAATACCAACAATTCCAATTGGATGATATTGGTCGTACATGCGGTGAAATGGTCGTTCGGAATGCATGGTTGCTCCATTCAGCAGGCGCGACTGTCCAACCGAAAATTCACAGATATCTATCATTTCCTGTACTTCACCAAGACCTTCTTCGTATATCTTACCCATTTCGAGCGAAACCAGGTAACCGAGTTCTTCTTTCTTTTCACGCAGAGCTTCACCGATCTGTCGTACTACTTCACCTCTTTTTGGAGCGGGAACAATCCGCCATTTCTTATATGCTTCCTGTGCTTTGGCAACAATTTGTTCATAATCATCCAAGGGTGGCATTTGTTACTTTCGCGATAAGTGAGCCATCAATTGGCGAATAAGACGAAGTTTCATCTCCTTTGGTAACCAGCCATTCACTGCCGGTGCTGGCACCGGGATTAATTGCTTCAATTCCTAAAAGTTTTAAATCTAAAGTCATAATTCGTATTTCAAGTTATTTAAAATTTATTCCATCATATACCCATACCGGTACTCTGTTGCCGGCTGAAATGTTTCTTTAATTGTTCGTCGGACTGATCCATCGGATCAGGTTAAATTCGCCGCCTGCTTTATCGTTGGTTCCCGATGCACGTGAACCGCCAAATGGCTGCAATCCTACAATAGCTCCGGTTGGTTTGTCGTTAATATAAAAATTACCGGCTGCATACCGAAGTTGTTCACACATGTCGGCAGCGGCAACCCTGTCGCGCGAAAAAACAGCTCCGGTAAGTCCGTAAGGAGAGGTTGTATTACAGAGTATCCATTGTTTCCTGCAGTTTGTTGTCCTCGTAAACGAAAATGTCAGCACAGGACCGAATATCTCTTCTTCCATGGATTTGAACTTCGGATTGGTTGTAACAATAATTGTAGGTTCAACAAAATATCCCACGCTTTTATCTCCGTTTCCACCGGCAATGATTTCAGCTTCCGCTGAATCTTTTGCATAATTGATATAGTTCATACAGTTATCGAACGATCCTTCATCAATCACAGCATTGATAAAATTTACAGGATCAGTAACATCACCCATTTTAGCATCTGAACTTATCCTGAATCAACTCTGACTTAATTTCCGGCCAAAGTGAAACAGGAACATACATTCGTGAAACTGCCGAACATTTTTGCCCCTGGTATTCAAAAGCACCCCGATAAGCATTTACAGCAACTTCTTCAGGAATTGCTGAGGGATGAACAAAAATAAAATTTTTACCACCGGTTTCGCCTATTAACCTGGGATACGATTTATAATGAGGCAATTGATGCGAAGCCACTTCCTTCCAGAGATAATTAAACGTATTGTTCGAACCGGTAAAATGAATACCGGCCAGGTCAGGCGATGCAAGGCAACTTTACCAATTAAAGCACCACTTCCCGGAACAAAATTGATTACCCCGTCAGGAAGTCCGGCTTCCTGAAATATCTTCATCAGGTAATAATTAGATAACAAAGAAGTGGTTGCAGGCTTCCATACCGTAGTGTTTCCCATCATAACAGGAGCCATATTCAGATTAGAAGCAATAGATGTAAAATTGAAAGGGCTCACGGTAAATACAAATCCTTCCAACGGCCGGAACTCCATTTTGTTCAATTGGTTGAAAGCCGAACGTGGTTGCATTTCATAAATTTGCGAAACAAAATAGGCATTAAACTTCAGAAAATCAATTGTTTCGCATACCGAATCAATTTCAGACTGGTACATATTTTTACTTTGGCCCAACATGGTAGCAGCATTCATCACTGCCCTGTATTTCCCTGCAATAAGTTCAGCAGCTTTTAAAAGAATTGATGCTCGTACTGTCCACGAAAGATCGGACCAGATCCGATGAGCCTCAAGTGCAGCATCAATTGCCATTTGGACTTCTTTTTCTGATGCTTTGAAATAGGTTGCTAGTACATGAGAATGATTGTGTGGCATACGAACCTTTCCGGTTTGTGCTGGTCCGGACTTCTTTACCTCCAATGATCAACGGAATTTCGATAGGATTTTGTAGTTGCCGTTGTATTTCGGACTCCAGTTGTTTCCGTTCAGGGCTGTCCTTTTTATATTCCAATACTGGTTCATTTGCAGGAAGCGGGAAATTGTAAATTGCATTGTTCATAAAATAATAATTTTGATTAGCTTTTTATCGAATTGCATATTTTTGCAATTCGGTGGCAAAAGTATCAATATTTATAGAAGGTTACAAGAGAATAATAATAAGTTTTATATTATTTTTTGCTTCAGATCGTTATGATAGCTTTCGAATCCCTGTTGGATAACTGATCATATTCGGAGTGAAATTTTTCGAAAGCTGAATTATAATTTTTGCTTCAAGTGTTAATACTGTATTACCGCCATCAGCACCTCCACGGGTAGGTTTTATAAGGGGAAATCCCAATTCATGTTCCATTTTTCGAAGGTTATCCCAGGTTTTACGATAGGTTAATTCAGTTTTTTCATGGCATCATTCAGGGAGCCTGTTTCATCGATGGCTCTAAGTAATTCACATTTTTTATCGCCAAGTACACCTATCTGACCGGCAGTTTCGAGCCATATTTTATAATTCAGGCGGAGATTATCAATTTTTGAGGTCATAGTCCCGGGAATCAGTTTAGAAATAAGCTTCAGACTTTAAGGCTGGATAAGTTTTACTTATTATTATAATCCGACATAGTTTGTGTAGCTCCTGCAAGTACAAAGCTCTTAATAATTGAAACTGCCATTTCAATTCGTGGAAGCAGAATTTTCTCTTCCTTTTTTGACCACTGACCCAGTACATAGTCCACCTGGAAACCACGTGCGTAATCTTTCCCTATTCCAAACCGGAGCCTGGCCCAATCCGTAATCAAAAGGGTTTCGATAATATGGTTCAACCCGTTATGGCTGCCCCCGCTTCCCTTTGTACGTAATCGCAAAACGCCAAGTTCAAGATCTACATCATCGGTTACAACCAGTATATTCTCAATTGAAATTTTCTCTTTATCCATCCAGTATTTCACAGCTTTACCACTCAGGTTCATAAAAGTGGTTGGCTTCAGGATAATGAGTAATTTGTTTTTCAGTTTGGCTTCAGCCTTGTATGCATGCCTTTCAATTGCGAATTTTACACCCAGTTCACTGGCCAAAGCATCTGCTACAATAAACCCGATATTGTGACGGGTATTTGCATATTCTTCGCCTATGTTGCCTAAACCTATGATTAAATATTTGTCCATGTTTTGTTTTTCGGGGGCAAAGATACTTCAAGTACCTTGAATAATTGAAATGGTTTTCAATTGAATGAGGGGCGATTGGGCGAGGGGCGAAATGGCAAACTTGAAACCCCAAATCCTAATCCCCAAACCTTAACCCCTGATATCAAAAGTATCCCAATCCATCCCCACTGTAAATCCCTTACGGAAATCAACTATTTTATCGTGATCCAGATTTAAAGTTTCTATTCCTTCTTCATCCGGTGCCATTTCCAAAAGATGTTTCCCTTTGAAATCGATAATGGTGGAATCGCCCTGGTGGTTTGTCCCTTTTCCATCAATGCCTACCCTGTTTACTGCAACAACATAACATTGGTTTTCGATGGCACGGGCTATAAGTAACTGGCGATAAGCATAGCTTCGGGCAGCTGGCCAGTTGGCCATGTAGAGAAGAATGTCGTATTCATAGATTTCGTTGCTCCAGGTGTTTTTACTCCAGACCGGGAAGCGCAGATCATAACATACCAGGGGACAAATTTTCCAACCCAACAAATCAACTATCAGTTTTTTGTCCCCTTGCGAAAACTGCTCATGTTCGTTTCCGGGATGAAAGAGATGGCGTTTGTCGTAGGTTTGATACTTTCCATCAGGCTGCATCCAGATCAGGCGGTTATAATAATTCCCGTTTTCGAGAATAACTAGACTTCCTGTAATAACGCTTTTACAACTGGCAGCCTGTTCAGCCATCCATGCAATAGTCGGGCCGTTCATGTCTTCGGCTAATGATCGTTGATCAATCACAAAACCAGTATTGAACATTTCGGGCAGAACAACCAGGTCGGTCTTGCGATCAATTTTTTGAAAAAAATCTTCGAACTTCAGCAGGTTGCTTTTCTTATCCTCCCAAACCAGGTCAGGCTGAATAAGGGTTACTGTTAAATCGCACATAATATTTTAGCAGCTTTTATTAAAGTTTCATCTGTTTTTGCAAAACAAAAACGCAGCACATGATTATCCTGCTTATCGTGATAAAAGGATGACACAGGTACAGATGCCAGTCCGAATTCTTTGGTAACCCTTACAGCAAAATCCATCTCTTTTTCATCAGATATTGCACTATAGTCGAGTAACTGGAAATAGGTTCCGTAAGATGGAATTACCCTGAATCTGGATTCCTTTAATAAATCAACAAATAAGTCGCGCTTCTGTTGATAAAATGATGGCAACTGCAAATAGTTCTCTTTGTTTTTCAGATAATCGGCTACAGCATACTGAATAGGCGTGTTGGATGCAAATACTACAAACTGGTGTACTTTCCTGACTTCAGCCATTAATACTGCCGGGGCCAAAATAAAACCTGTTTTCCAGCCTGTGGTGTGGAATGTTTTCCCAAATGAGCCTAATACAAAGCTACGGGCTGCCAGGTCGGGATAATAACAAGCAGATTCATGCCTTATCCCATCGAAAATAAGATGTTCATAAACTTCATCGCTCATTACCACAATGTTTGTATTTCTTGTGATCCTATCAAGATGCATCATGTCGCTTGCCGAAAGAACGCTTCCGGTAGGATTATGCGGAGTATTGATTATGATCATTTTAGTCCGGCTGTTGATCAGGCTTTCCACCTCAGGCCAGTTGATGGTATACGATGGAACCTGGAGCGACGAAAACCGTACAATTCCTCCGCTAAGTTCTACTGCAGGAGCGTAGCTGTCATATGCCGGTTCAATAACAATTGCTTCATCACCGGGATGGATCATGGCAGTAATAACACAAAAAATGCCTTCTGTGGCGCCAGCGGTAATAGTTATTTCAGAAACCGGATCATAAGTGATGCCAAATGTATTGAAAGCTTTAGCAGCAATAGCTTCGCGCAAAACAAGCACGCCAGGCATGGGAGCATATTGATTAAATCCTTTATGCATAAACTGGTTCACCAAATCAACCAATTCCATTGAAATAGGAAAATCAGGAAAACCCTGCGAGAGATTAATGGCTCCTACCTCGTTGGCGAGCCCCGACATTACTGCAAATATAGACGTCCCGGCATTGGGAAGCCGTGATTTAATATTACCCTGGTATTTCATGCTGTATGATTTTGATAGTTTTCCATTGCTTTTTCCTTTACTTTTATGTCTGACCAACAAAGTAAAAGATCAGGAAAGTCAACGCAAAAAGGCGAATCTCAACCTGGTTCAAAGGTAAATATTTTTGACTGCCTGACTCTTTTAAAACATCTTTTTAAGCATTCTCCTTTTATAAATGCTGGATTAATAGTAACTTCGCTAAGAATAAAATGTCCATTTATGCCAAAATTTTCACGCAAAAAGTCATTCAGAATAATTTTCGGATTAAGTTTTATTGTCATTTCCTTATTTTTCAAACAATCCGCCAAAGCACAATTTGTAAAAGGTGCCGACGTTGGCTGGCTGCCACAAATGGAAGCCAGCGGATATAAATTCTATAATGATGCTGGAGTACTGTCGGACTGTTTACAAATCCTTAAGGATAAAGAAATAAACACGATCCGCCTGCGTGTTTGGGTTAATCCCTCGAATGATAAATTCAGCGGGCATTGCAGCAAAAAGAAACGGTGGTAATGGCTTTGCGTGCACAAGCGATGGGGATGAGGGTCATGATTGATTTTCACTACAGTGACTCATGGGCCGATCCCAGGCAAATCAGACCAAACCTGCAGCCTGGGCAAGCCACTCTTTTTCGCAATTATTAGCAGATGTTTACAACCACACTTATGAAGTATTGGACACTCTCAAGCAATGCGGAGTAACTCCTGAATCAAGGACACAGATCAGTAATGAAATCAGGGTCAAATGTTATGGCCGAAGGAAAGTCCAGTAACTTCCTGGCTGGCACAACTGTTAAACAAAGGATATGATGCTACCAAAGCTGTGGATAGTTCAATTAAGGCTATAATTAGCCTTGAAGGCAGCAATGAAAACTCTAAGTTCAGGTGCGTTTTTTGACAATGCAAAAGCCCAGGGAGTTCCCATATGATGTAATTCAGGTTATCGTATTATCCGTATTCGATAGGTTCGGATTATTACATAACTATAAACGATTTGGGAAACAATATGAACGATATGGTTCAGAATGGCAAAGTAGTAGTTGGAAAGTTGGCGGAACCCTAATAAAACTCAAAAACACCTATGATATGCTTGCAGCTGCTCTAAAACCCTGGCTGTACCTGGTGGCGAAGATTCTGAGTAATTTGTCGGAACCTGAAGGTGAAAAAAGCTCGAGTGGGTCCTTCGTTAAGCTGCTCGGGTTCAAATGGAGGCCCACTGCTGCTAAAATGCATTACCTTATAAAAACGACTGGCTTGAACCCGACATTCGATCCTCACATTTAATATGTGTCCCAATCCTTGCTATGACGGAATACTAACTATAGAATTCAGGTCTCCGGCAAATTCTTATACAGTTAGTATTACCGATATTAATGGCAGGTTGCTCAAAATGCAAACCCTGAACGGAACGGTGAAGAATTCAATTCAATTAAATCCCGTTCCGGGTATATATTTCGTAGCAATCAACGATGGAAAAAATTTTGAAGTTAAAGAACTTGTCATTAAATAAAGGCATAAATCATCATATAAAATATTGGCTGGCTGACTTCTTCTCTAAAAGTAAAACTAATATTCTAATCG
>CAWDHU010000018.1:0-25234 GCA_963802185.1 uncultured Bacteroidales bacterium | reverse complement strand
TGGTTATGCGGTAGGAAGTGGTACCTTAATAAAAACAGAAAATGGAGGTGCAACCTGGATTGCCAGTGAATGGACAAATATGAATTTCTACTCGATTTGTTTTCCAACTTTCAATACAGGTTATATATTTTAGGGGAAAAAATTATATTTCTAAAACCATTAATGGAGGTACAACTTGGACATCAAATTATGGTGGGCTCGGCAATCATGCGACAATGTCAGCATTCTTTACTGATAGCATTACAGGTTATGTGGTAGGTGCTGGAGGAACGATCAAAAAAACCATCAATGGATTCGAAACATGGTATTATTTAACAAGCGTAACAACTAATTATCTAACATCAGTTTTCTTTACTGACGCCAATACAGGGTATGTATCAGGTGAATCAGGAACCATCATAAAAACATTAAACGGGGGAGATATCTGGGCTGCTTTATCAAGTGGAACAACTAATTGGCTAAGATCGCTTGCTTCCGATGCTAATACAGGTTATGCCATAGGAGATTATGGAACCATTTTAAAAACCAACGATGGAGGAACTAACTGGACCGCACAATCAAGCGGAACTACAAATGGGTTAAATTCAGTTTACTTTACTGATGCAAATTCTGGTCATGCGGTGGGTGCAAATGGTACAATCTTAAAAACAATAAATGGAGGTACAACCTGGATTACTATTCCAGTTGGAACTTCCAATCACTTAAATTCAGTTTACTTCACTGATTTCAACACAGGATATGTGGTTGGGGGAAACGGTACCATCCTAAAAACCACAAATGGAGGAGGATTCGTTTCTATCAACGATCCAGTACCAGCAGCTTCATTATTCACTCTATATCCCAACCCAGCCACAACTAAAATTACCATTTCAACTAACATAAAGCTGCCCGGTGAAACCAGGATAACTATTTCAGCATTAGTGGCCAACATCTGATGCAAGCAAGGTTCCAAAATCAGAAGCAGTTTGATATGGATGTAAGCGCACTGAGCAAAGGCATTTACCTGGTTAAAATACAGAGCAATGCTGGAGTTGAGAGTAAAAAGTTAGTGATTCAGTAATCCTTCTTAATCCTACTTTAGACGCAACACATACAATGCGATAGCATATTTCAGAAAAATGTCGTATCTTTAAAACGTCATGAAGCCTGCAGTTTTTTCTGCTTGTAAAGGATTATTTCCCCTTTTAATCCGCTTGGCTTCGTATTACCGGCAACGCTTTTTCCATCCCGGAGGACGATTATTTCTTGTATTGGTCAACGAGTAACAATCTAACTTAATTCCTTACTAACGGCTTTTGTTGTTAAAGGCAATTTCAGTATTTATTTTTAAAAAATCAAAGCCATGAAAAAGATGTTAATCATTGTATTGCTTGTAATTGGGCAGTTGTAATTTCCTGGCATATTCCCAGGAAGTAAATACCACTAAATCACCGTTCGCATGAACCAAGATTTTTTATACCTAAAAATCACGATCCCAATTATTTAAAATCGCACCAATTACCAACAAAATCATTTTATGAATCTAAGGCGGATTGGCAGCATATTATTGATTCCACCTGGGGCCGGGTGATTCTTTATCGCGAAAATTATTGATTTTCAATACCTATGCAAACCAGGTTCATGATAAATTTGACGGCTTTATTTCTCTTAACTTAAACTGGGATTCATTGTATACCCATTATCTCAGTCAGATTAAGGCTACTACAAGCAAAGGAGCTTTCTCGGCTATAATGTCTCATTTTGCTTATGACCTGAAGGATTTTCATACGTTTGCATTTGACAACACTTTATTCAATACTTATGGACTTGACCCCAGGATTCCAATTCTTGCCAAGGGAGGTTTTGTTACAGTTGAGCATTTTGGCGCTGTTACAACAGTATTGCCGGATAGCACCACCCTGGTTCTTCGTGTAGTTCCCAATCATCCGCTCAATCTCGTACCCGGAGATATAATCCTAGGATATGAAGGCATCCCCTGGAAGCAGTTAGTCAGGGAATTATTCGACGCAGGTATACCGCTGTATGAAACTACCGGTGGGTGCAAATCTGCCGATACCTACCATAATTTATCCGGAGCCGGTATGAACTGGCATTTATTCAGCACCATTGATATCCTTAAATATTCCACAGGCGATACGCTCCATCTATCCGTATTGCCCCTGCTAAACTTACATGTTCCTGTTATGGTAAACAACGAACAAATGCCAATTCCAAACATTGATTTCCCTAATTTAGATCCAGAGCCAAATTCATGTGCAACCTATGGGATAATGGAAAATACAAATATCGGATACATTTACCTTGCATCAGAGTGGCCCGAAGCAAAAGCAGATGCAGAATTTTATAAGGCAGTTAAAGCATTAAAGAACACCGATGCACTTATTATCGATATGAGATATAACACAGGAGGATGGGCATTTTTTGACAGTGCATTTTCTATCTTATTTAATGAATATCATAAAACCCTCGACGGAGCTTTTCGCTGTAATACGAATACGTTCGACCTATGTCCCGGGAGTGGTTACAGTGATTTACACCTGATTGAAGGAAAAGGCCCGGGTACCTATGACAGACCGGTTGCAGTTTTACTTGGCCCAACCTGCGTAAGCATGGGAGATCGCACTGCCCATCGTTTGCGGTACCTGCCAAAAGTAAAATTTTTCGGTAAAAGCGCTAACGCATCCTTTGGTGATAATACTTACATCGAAAATTTTCCCGGTTGGGAACTTCGGTATTCAAAAGAGGATGTATTCCATATTAATAAACCCGCCGAGTATCTCAACAGAAGAGAATTCCCCATCGATTATCCGGTATGGTTTAACAAAGATGATGTTGCTAAGGGAAAAGATCCGGTGGTTGAAAAGTCACTTGAATGGATAAAGAACCTAATATTCGCACATGATGTAGCCACTGATAAATGGCAGTATTTGCCTGTCAATGATTCTGTGATCGTTGATGCAAATATTGAGAATCCAAATTCGCATGCGGTTTCGGCTAAGCTAATCATTGAAAGCCTGGATGGTTCTGTTACCGATTCTGCAGATATGGTTGAGCTAATAAGTAAAGGAGATGTATGGCAGGGGAAGTGGAAAACGCCTGGTCCCGCTGAAAATACATTCTGGATCTCTATAATGGTGACAGATCAAACTGAAGGAACTTATTTTACAAGTAAACATGCAACGCGGATTACTACTATACCGTTATTGATGGATAGCGTAGCTAACGCTTCATCTTCCGGTTACAGGTACACCTTCAAACCTTATCTTAAAAATGCTGGAACAACCCAGAAAGCAACCAGCTTATCAATCGATACAGCAAGTAATGATCCCTGGGTTAAATCAATTGTACCGGATACCAGAGGCATATCTGAAATTTTGCCGGGGCAAATCAAAGGCAACTCCTTTAGCATTTACACTAACCTATGATACTGCAAGTTTTCCCGGTTTTTTTAATTTAAAATTTACAGTTTCGAGCGATAACTGGCCTTATTGGGAATTTGACACTTTAACAGTTATAACTGGTACAAAGGATGAAAATGTAATTCCTTTGTCTTATAGCCTGGATCAAAACTACCCTAACCCGTTTAATAAATCAACGACTTTTACTTATAAGATGGCGGAATCCTCCCAGGTTACTCTACAAATATTCAACAACCTTGGATTGCTGGTTGCAGAACCGGTAAATGAATATCAGCAGAATGGCGAGCATAAGGTAAACTGGAATGCCGAAAGTTTGCCAGCAGGGATTTACTATTGCCGGTTGCAGGCTGGCAGGCAAGAGAAGTCGGTGAAAATTATAAAACTGAAATAATAATTGAAAGGCACAAAGTAAAATGACTTCTCATACAGATTGATAGAATTAGAAGCCCAAACCTTCGGACAAAAATCTAAAAGCAAAAAGCCTTCTCTGAATAAAAACATAGAAGGCTTTTCTATAAATATAATGAGGTCTTATTTCCCGCACCACGCACTCACCTCCTCGAGGCGAAGCGACGGGATTTCAAGTTTCAGTTTTTTACGCAATCCGCTTAGTTCGTGAAGCAGTTTGTTTGGATTGGCTTCTGCAAGATCGGAAGGGAGTTTGATTCCGGCTTTACGCAATACAGGCACCCATCCGGCTGGAATTCCGATAGCTACAAATTCTTCGTCAGTAGCTCCAACAACAGCGCTTGCTTTTTCGGGGCGCATCTGCGGGAAGAAAAGAACATCCTGGATCGATTGCTGGTTGGTCATGATCATGGTCAAACGGTCGATACCGATTCCCAGGCCTGCGGTTGGCGGCATTCCGTATTCCAGGGAGCGCAGGAAATCCTCGTCGAGTACCATGGATTCGTCATCACCGCGTTTGCCCAGTTCGAGCTGGTCTTCGAAGCGGGCGCGCTGATCGATAGGATCGTTCAATTCGCTGAAGGCATTGCAGAGTTCCTTGCCGTTGCAGATGGCTTCGAAACGCTCCACCAGTCCGGGTTTGCTGCGGTGCTTCTTGGCCAGCGGCGACATTTCGACGGGATAATCGGTGATAAAGGTAGGCTGGATCAGGTTAGGCTCGCAGTTTCGCCAAACATCTCGTCGATGAGCTTGCCTTTTCCCATGCTTTCGGTGGTTTCAATATTGAACTTTTTGCAGGTTGCTCGAAGTTCATCCTCCGTCATTTCTGAAATATCAACGCCTGTAAAATGCTGAACGGCTTCGAACATGGTAAAGCGTTTCCATGGACGTTTAAAATCAATTTCATTATTCCCTACCTGAACTTGGTTTTTCCGTGCAGGTCGAGGGCGATATGCTCCACCATTTCCTCCACGGCATCCATCATCCATTCGTAGTCCTTGTAAGCCACGTAAAGCTCCATCTGGGTAAACTCAGGATTATGGAAACGGTCCATTCCTTCGTTGCGGAAGTCTTTGGAGAATTCGAAAACACCGTCGTACCCGCCGACTATTAGCCTTTTCAGATATAGCTCATTGGCAATGCGCAGATACAGCGTCATGTCGAGGCTGTTGTGGTGTGTCTTGAAAGGTCGGGCAGCGGCTCCACCGTAAAGCGGTTGTAAAATAGGCGTTTCCACTTCGAGGTAGCCTTTGCTGTCAGGAAATTGCGCATCGTATTGATCAGGCGTGTACGTTTTACAAAAACCTCGCGGACCTCCGGATTTACGATCAGGTCAACATAGCGTTGGCGGTAGCGTGCTTCCGGATCGCTGAACGCAGTCGAAAACCTGGTCATCTTTTTCCTTAACAATAGGCAATACACGCAGTGATTTGCTGAGCAGTTTCAGCGATTTCACATGGATGGAGATCTCACCCATCTGGGTAATAAATACAAAACCGCTTACCCCGATGATATCACCGATATCGAGCAGCCTTTTAAACACCGTGTTATAGAGGGTTTTATCCTCGCCTGCGCAGATCTCGTCGCGCTTGATATAAAACTGAATCCGGCCGGTACTGTCCTGCAGATCAACAAAAGATGCTGCACCCATGATGCGGCGGGTCATGATACGTCCGGCAATACTGACATCCTGAAAAGCATGATGATTTTCGCTGGTATAATCAGTAAGAATATCCTGGGCTGTAACATTTACGGGAAAACTCTCAGCCGGGTATGGGTTTATGCCAATTGCATTGAGTTCGGTTAATGAATTACGTCTTATTTGTTCCTGTTCGCTTAATTCAAGATTCATTTCTAAATTTTTTGCAAAGATAGGAAAATGAAGTGAGATGGAAGTGGGGAAAGGAAAACTGAAAGTATGCTGGTTGATCTTTAAGTTCGAGCTTAGATAAACCACGGAGGCACTGAGAACACAGAGGAACACTGAGAAAAATGATTTTACTTTTGTGCCTTTTGTGGTTCAAAAAAAAAACCACTGAGGCACAGAGAACACAGAGGGACACTGAGAAAAAATATTAAATTCACAGTCGTCAATGCCAGTATTAAAAATGAGAAAAGGCTTCCCTGAAAAGAAAAGCCTCAACTCATGATTGATTAAATTGCATTACGGTGATTCTGGATTTTCAATCCTGTGAGTTCGATCCTGAATTAGTTTCTGATCACTTGCATAGTGGCGGATGACTTATTGTTGCTTACTTTCAGCAGATAAACTCCCTTACCATATGCTGACAGATCGATTTCAGCTTCCGATTGCTTAGCTTTGAAAGTACCAGATGTTAGTCTCTTCCCGCTGATTTCAAATAGTTCAATTGTTCCATTTTCCCCATTGAAACCTGAAAGATCAATCATTGCCTTTGCTGAAGTAGGATTAGGGAAAACCCGTATCTTATTCTTTACAATAGCTTCGTTCAAATCTACCGTCCTGATTCCTGTTGAATACCAAACGCCCCATTTTGCATCCTGAACCAGCAAAGTTGCCTGGCCTGTAGGATTTATTTTATCCTGTTGCATCGAAATCTGGCCTACTACCTCATCAGTTCCTGTTGTAGAATTAAATATTATTTTATCATCGGTTTTCGAATAGTTTGGATACCCAAGGATGTCGCCATTATTATAAACTGCACCAACATCACCTGTTTCGAGGTTAACTGAAAGTATGGTAATATCGCTTACTGCGCCTGAGTTATCAACATAATCGAATGCTGCAATATAAGGCGAGTTTTTAGCAAAGGAGGGATTTCCAATACTTACATTTTCCGGCAGGTTAGTGAACATTTTGAAAATTGAGCCATCAGCCCAATCACCGGTTGAGTTATCCCAAACCTTTATAAAACTAACATCCCAGTAATCCGTGGGCTGTCCTGAATTATTATTAAACTGATTATAGGCATCATACATAATATATTCACCATCGAAAGTCCACTCCAGAGCATCGGCATAAAGCACATTATCGGTTTTAATGCCAGTTTGAGTTCCGGGATTATATAAATGAAAATACGCCCATTCCTGTTTCTGGTAACTGTAAACCCATATTGCTGAATCTTGTTCTGTGGTTACGGCTGCGATTTTTTCGCCGTCTTTCGAAATAGCAGCATTGCCCCATATCGTTTCATTCTGAATCTCAAATTCATCGTAAGATGGAGAGAGGCTAATGGCATGCATGGTTTTGTCGCCGGCAATGAAAACAGCACTGCTACCATCGTCCATTACGCTCGGGCGACTATTAACAACCGTTTGCGAAAGAGGCGTGAATTGTGAAGCAGTGGTAGTTGATTGGTATAAAGAATGGGGATCAGCCGGATCAGTATTTACCAGCAATAAAAAGTCGGTGCCTGGATTTACCGGCAATTGATTCTCAACATTCGTAGCTGACCCATCGGTAATTCCAACCTGATCGAATGCACTCATGGCAGCGGTAACTTCGGGTGAATTATTCCCATAAAGATCCTTAGCAGATTGTATAACGGTAAGCCTGAGGTCAATGAATTGAGAAGAGCGGGTAAGATAATTGAACAATGCCCTATAGAAAACCTTTTCAGCTTTTTCGCGTGAAACCTGCGTTGCATACAGATAATATGCATAATTAGGAACACCGCTGTTGATATGTACACCTGCGTTATCCTCCTGTCCTTTATATATTTCGTTCATATGTGCAGGTTGCCACGATGGTGAATTTATTCCTGTTCCCCCGTTGTGCGGGTTCGACATATCACGAAGTGCACCCGTTGGAAAATCAGTCGCAGTGCTTCTTACCACATCCTCTCCTATTTTCCAATCCTCACGGTCGAGCATAGAACCCGAAATATCAGCAAAGCTTTCGTTTAATGCGCCCGACTGGCCCTGATATTCAAGATTAGCAGAATTCCCGACAACTGCATGTCCAAGTTCGTGTGCACCCACATCAAGTCCTCCCGATAACGGTTTAAAAGTGCTTCCACCATTCCCGAAAAAAGCTGCAGTCCCGTTCCAGAAAGCATTTTCCATACTACTGCCATCTTCGTTTGTGATATTGATAATCAAAGGAATGTCGCACCCTTTATTATTAATGGAATTCCAACCATGGGTGTTTTTGTAATATTCGTAAGTAACTGTTGCTATATATTGAGCTGAAACAGCCTTTGCCGGCCATGAATTAAGGTTTGCAGAAGTTACAAGAGAGGCGGCAAAATCTGCACCCGTTGAGGTATTATTTGCATCATATGTTGAAATCATTCCACTACCGGTCTGGGTATCGAACATAGGCCGCGAAACGTCAGCGAGATAATAGGTTCCGGTTTGCAGGTATGCATGAAAGCTCCGGCTGACTCCATTCAGGTCAAGACCGGTGGCAGTAACATCTCCATCACTTTGGGTATTATTATAAAAATGTATGATTTCGCCGGTTGTTGCATCAATAAAATATTCCCAACGCTCAACCAGGTTAGGCCTGACAGTCAAATGCCAGGTGAGCTTTGCTGATTAAGTATGTCTTCTTTATGATAAACCACAAGCTCAGATTCAGGACCTGAATATTTCAAAAAGTTTTTTTCTGCAGGAAGTAATTCACGGAATGAGGTATGTGATTTTATATCGTTAATTGCTCGTTCGCTGGCATATGATTGGGCAATTACAGGAACCACCGAATTCAATTCCGGTGTAGGGAAACAATTCCCGTTGAAAAGGTCGATGCTACCATTGTGCTTGTGCAGGTATATTTCGCCACCATAAACAGGAATTCCCATAAACTTCTGAGACAGTTTTATATGTTGAATACCAAGTTCGTCGTAGTCTGATTTTAGTATTTCAAACTCTGAAGCAGGATCAGCAATCCCCAGAACTTGTTTCAGCGCAGTAAGATATTCAACTGACTGCTCCTGATCAGATACTCCTTTCTCGTATGATTTGTTGGATGCAGGGAGACGTCCTTCAACAAAAATGAGCCTGCCATTTGCATTAAATCCCGGATTCGAAAATACCTGGCGATCTAATTTCAGCGTATTGAAATTAGCCTGCAAAGGCTGAAACTGTGATTGTGAAGGAATACTTCTTTTTTTGACATTACTCAAAGGCTGGACTGCCTGAGGAAGCCCGATTGTTTTACCTGGCAGCTTTTTCTTAACCGAAAAAGGATTATTCTGTGCCTGAATAAACACACTGGTATTCAGAAATACCAATACTAAGAGAAGAGTAGATATTTTATTCATAATCCTGTTTTTATTTAATAATAGAATTCAGTTGTGTATAAAACTCTTTTATTTCGTCGGGAGCCGAAAAATTTGAATCGCCCCATTTAAACTCGGTTGAATCACCGGCAATCCTGTATTTTATGAACCAGGTCATATTCCCCGGATGATTAAATGCAGGCTGATTTAGTTTAAGCTTGTTGGCTTGTGTAAATATTTCACGGGTCTGCTTTTTTCGTAGTTTTTTTACCTCGTTTTGTGAATTATCAGGAAGAATTTTGAAAACATGGCCATCCTTATGAATTTCAAAACTTATATACACCCCGGTAAAACCACCTCCGCTACCAAAAATCAGTTTTTCACTTTTGGTATCATCTGCCAACTTGCCGGAAGAGGAGCAAGAAGTGAACAATGCAAATATGAACAAGGAAAGGAGTATTCGTGTAATCATAAAAACATACAAATTAGTTAATAAAATCTAATTAAACTATGGGATAAACAACCAATCATTGGAAACGTTTGCACTAAAACTGTTTAATTTGCAGAAATATAATCCAACTTCAATTTAATATTTCGCAGAAAGCCTGAAGACAGGAATTAAAAAACAAATCAACGATTTAAGTTCTGCAAAGCTTTTTGTGCTTTAATCACAACAAAAGTAATATTTTAGATATATAAATAGAGTCATGTAAAAACAGGATATTACAGATTTCTTTATCCATGCAGATATCCACTATTAATTCTCATTA
Organism: uncultured Bacteroidales bacterium; assembly: GCA_963802185.1. GTDB lineage: Bacteria > Bacteroidota > Bacteroidia > Bacteroidales > UBA4417 > UBA4417. The sequence goes on along the minus strand of CAWDHU010000018.1, from coordinate 15,436 downwards.
TTCAAAAAAAACGATCGATTGGCTTTAATTTTTGGATATCTTTAAGTAAGAGTCAATTTTCAATCCCATAAATCAAACCCTTGTATTCATACCAAAAAGCTTTTTCATCCGAAATACTCCTTAACTTTGAAACCGGATAACATAAACACAATGAACGAGAATTCAAAACTTCGATTTAAAAATATCCTTTCAAAACCCAGCTATTTCATTGGCATGGCTGTGCTTCTTTTTCTTCCACTTCTTTTTATCGGTACCCACACCAGCCACGACTGGGGCGACGATTTTGCACAATACATCCACCAGGCTGGAAATATTATACACGGTATTCCGCAATCCGAAACAGGCTATGTATACAATCAATTGAACTACATAGGACCTCAGGCGTATCCCGTAGGTTTCCCACTTATGCTGGCACCCGTATATGCTATTGCCGGGAATAGCATGGTAGCTTTTACAACATTTATTTCGCTGATTTATATCGGTTTGGGCTTATTGATGCTTATTCTTTATCGCGAATATTTTTCCCCGGTCACGGCATTGGTCTTAGCAATTGTTTTTCTGTACAACCCGCAAATGATTCTTTTCAAACGCGAGATCATGTCGGATATCCCTTTTACAGCCATGTTGGTTTTAAACTTAATTCTGTATCGGAAATTAAAACCCGGAAACCTGAAGCTGCTGATGGTCTTTGTCCTTATTACAGGATTTATGCTGGCAGTAAGACCTGCAGGGATTGTTTTCGTTCTCGCCATTGTATTGGAGCAAATAATTCTTTTAGCCAGGCGTAAAACAGGGATTAAAGATTTTGCTATACGTGCCGGTATCTTCACTACTATTCCAATCCTGATTTACCTCACAATCAACTCATTTTTATTTAGAATTCCTTCAGGCGGCAGTATCCGCGACTACCTGCTCTTTTTTAATTCAGGAAACCTGCTTCAGATCATACCTGAAAATTTTTCTCATTATATCGAAGTTTTCAGGTATTTGTATATTCCTGAGGCAGGTATTTTGAGGGGCTTTTCCTTATTGCTGGGATCAGTAATGCTGTCGATGACAGTGCTTGGATTTGCAAAACGTTTGTTTCGGGGTCCGGAGGTAATCGATTGGTTTTTCATTCTTTATGTACTTATGTTATTGGTCTTCCCTAATAACGACTCAGCATACAGGTTACTGGTTCCACTGGGATTTATTTCCATATTATACGCTGGCACAGGATTAAAAACTGTTCAACTGCTAACAGAAATTCCAGCCTGGAAAAAAGCTGCCTCTATTGGTATAATTGTACTTATACTATTCATGCCGGGCATATATAGTATTTCACATTCACAAAACAATATCCTGGAAGGGCCTCAACAAAAGTCGTCAGTAGAGGCGTTCAGTTACATCAGCAAAAATGTTCCGGCCGAAGCGGTGGTAGTATTTGCCAAACCACGTGCACTTGCATTGTATGCCGGCTGCCAAAGCATGGCTGATCCTTTTACTACCGATCCAACTCAAATTCATCTCCAGGTAATTAAAGCCAATGCCACTTATATTCTTGTTAACAATAAACTGACAAATGAATCCATGAAACGCTATTCGCGGGTGATGCAGAACCGCCTCACCAAACTATGGGAAAATAAGGAGTTTGTGCTTTACAAAATAAATCCTGTCAATCTCTGAGAACATCACTGAGCACCTGCACTGATTTTATTTCTCCAAATGAGGGGATGTGAATACGGTAATACTCAAGCATTTTCGACAACAATTCGCTTCTGGTTGAATGATCAGCCACTATGCTTATAAGCCCGGCATTGAGAGCTGTAAGCACTTCCGAAAGCTGATTGCTGAGTGGTGGTGATAAATAGTACGGATGGCCAGGAGGATGGGAACAAAAATTACCTTCCTCCATATCAAAATAAGTCTCGTTGTTACTAAAATTATTATGCGGATCGAAACCCATAAATTGTGTTAGGCCAATAGTAAATGACAACGGAAAACCAGCAATGGCTCCTGTTGCACGATCGAGATTAAGAATTGCATCCTCGATAAATTCATATAAAAGAGGATCGGCCATCTGAGCTGAAAAAGAGCGCGTTAGAAGCTCACTGATATAGATGCTTACAGCGGTTTTTGCCATATCTGTTGCAATACCATTCAGCTGGTATTCGCACGATGCATCACGCATTACCCGCATACCTTCCCCTTCTTTGTGGTTGGCTACCAATTGAATAATTGAAAGTGGGGCAAACAAATTTCGTTTTATCCTTGATCCTTTTTTACGTACACCTTTCACAATATACGTCTGCAACCCCAGCTGCTCAGTGTATATCCTGGCAATAATGCTGGTTTCGGAATAATCAATGCAATGCAGAACAATTCCTTTGGTTGATAATATCATACTATGTAGAATTCAGTCGGACAAATATTTGTCAAATCAACTATCGCACAAACAGCACTTTGCCTACTTTTTTCTGACTTCCGTCGGAATTTGTCACAAAAATAAAATATACACCGGTATTTACTTTGCGTCCTTCAAGATTTTTCCCTTCCCATATAACTTGTCCGCCCTGGGCCTGCGTTTCCCATACCAATGCGCCTGTAATATCAGTAATTTTTACGTTCGACTCATTAACTAAGTTGCGGATATAAACAGGACCCTGGTATTCAGGCCTCACCGGGTTTGGATAGATGAATAATGAATCAAGAGTTGCCGATGATTCAACTTTGTAGTCTTTATAGGAAACAATACCCAGTGATGTGGCGAAATATACTTCTCCGTTGCTGGCAATTTTTATTGATTGTATTGTGTTAGACAATAACGGGCTATCGGTTTCGGTAAAATGCATTAATTCCGTTGCTCCGTCAGCCGACATAAGGAATACACCAGCCTTTTCGGTTCCAAGCCATTTTTCATTATTACCATTCACGGCAATAGCTGTAATAGCTTCGGTTTCGAGCAGCGGATGCAGGTAACCTTCTTCTTCTACCATAATACGTTGTGCTTCATAATCGCCACCGGTAAAAACATTTCCAGGTGAATAAATCCGGGCCACTCCCTGATCGGTACCAAGCCATAATTGTCCATCCCGATCAACAGCCATACTTGAAATAATTGATGCTTCCAGGTTTTGCAAACCATCTGAAGAGGTTAGTTTCTTTTTCCGGTCATCGGCAGTGTTGTCAGGTGTATAGTTATCATTAAAAACGAATAATGCAAAATCACGAAGCTGCATCCATTTCTGATTATCCTGATCTATTACAATACCTCCTACGTCAATTGCAGTACCCTGATCACCCATATTATATGATTTCCATTCACCCGCAGGTTTCCGGACTGATAAAATATTCGGTGCCAGGGCGTTGGTTACCCAAAGGTTATTATTCTGGTCGAAAGCAACACCTCCGATTCTCAGATATCCATCGCCAAGACCAACTATATATTGCAGCGAGCTATTATCAGGTGTATAAACTTCTTTCAACCCGCCATTATCAAACTCTATCACGCCTTTACCCCAACTACCCATAAAAGCGTGGTCACTATCATTGGGGTCAACAGCCACGCAAAGCAGATCACGAATCGATGCAAATTCAGGTGGGTTGGGATTTGCATAGCTGGTCCATGTATTATTGGCAAGAGTGTAGCATAGAGCATCTCTGAATAGATTCCCAAATGAGCCATCTCTTCCACCTGGCACAGCCCACAATTGCTTTCCGCTGATATCCATTGCAGCAACCATATAGGAAGCAGGACCATTAAAAGTATAATTGGAACCGATAAAATCGGAACCTATACTCCACAATCCTTTTTCGAAATCTGCAATCCAAACCTTACCCTCTTTATCTATCAATGCATCATGTGGCCTGATAGTTCCGGGGTTGTATGAATAATAGCTTGCCTCAGATATACCGCTCTTATTATATGCATCAACTTTTAAATAATTACAGATTAAAAGATGATCGCCACATGACCTTAGTGAGGTGTGATTTGAATGGTTGGAGGGGTCAAAGTACACCCAACCGCTGCCATCATTTACAAACAGGGTGTCAGAATCCCAGGAATATTTCGTCTTATTTGCATACAATTTTCCCCCAAATGACTCGATGAGATTAAATGTATTATTCGGCCCAGTGATGGAATTGTCCTGCACCCAGTTAACATAATAGGCAAGATTATCCGAAGCAAGTGCCTTATAGATACCTCTTTCAGTAGCTGCATAAAACTTATTATCAGCCTCATGAAAAGTAAGGTCTTTTACATCAATCTGTGCACCCGAAGGACCGATGTAATAGGTATCTTTTATTTCCTCTTTCTCGATATCCAGAACTACAATCCCAAACCCACAAGCCAGGTAAGCCAGTTTATCTATAACCAGGATACTATTAATGGTCTTATTCCCTAATATTTGTTTTCGCTTAATATCAGGAATATTTACTATTTCCGATCCTTTAACAAGATCGATATTGGTATTTGAATAAGCAACCACCAACGTATTAAGTTTACTGCAATAGGCTATGTTACTGATACCAATATCCGAAAGTCCGTCGGGAGTAACTTTATTCAGCCGGTTCAGGCTATTATCATTTTTATCAAAATAAAACAGGCTATATGGAGTGGCAGCAAAAATCAGGTTATTTGCTTCAGCCGTTGCTATACAATTGTTATATGGTAAATGATCCTGCCATTGGTTATAGCTTACACTTTGTGCTTCAACATGATACAGTGAAGCTATCAGTATAAAAAATACCAATAGAAAACGGCTTGAAAACGTCATAATATCTGATAATAGTTGGATGCTTAAATATAACTTAACAATACTGTTTTTAGTATGTTCGGATAATTTTAAAACGGCTGAAAACATGATGCTGATTTTATGAAATCTATAATTGAATATATTATGCATTTAAAACTAATGATTTATTTAATTTTTCAAAACAGGAATTACATTTTGATTAAACGAGGTTGAAATGCCATTCAATTTAAATATCTTTCGTTGCTCGAGTTGGATTATTAAACATTTTTTCGACAGATCAGTTCACCAAAAGCAGATATGGTATTCTTAATCATGATTATAGTAATATTATTTACTTAAAAGAAAATTTTCGAAACTTTTAAGTACTTGACATTAAACACCATAACACTACTTTGTTAAAAAATGCAAAAACTTAGATGTGGGGTTTTTAAAATATTTATTACCTTCACAACCCGAAAACCACTTAAACCTGCATTAAGGATCTGAAAGTCATTACCTTACATTGTGACCAAAGAGATATTCTGTAGTGTTCAAATTTTGTTTGAAATAATACCCTTACAAAGGAAATGATTCACTATTCTGATTTTGCAATCGTTGAAGGCCTCAGGCTCAATAGTGATTTTATCATTCGCTACGTTTATAAGGAATTTTTTCCCACCATTAAATATCTTATCAAAAACAATGCAGGCCTCGAAGAAGATGCCGAAGACGTATTCCAGGAAGCTTTATTGGTTATTTTAACTAAAATCAAAGATGACAATTTCGAACTGAGTTCTTCGTTCATTACATATTTGTATTCCATCAGTAAAAATATATGGCTCCAAAGGCTCAAACGCAAACGGATGACCTATAAAAACCAGGATGAACTTACACGTTTTCTGGATGCTCCGGAAGTAGGTGTTGAAGTCCACCTGGAATATGAAGAGAAATACCAGTCATTTGTCAGACAGTTTGATAACCTGAGCGAAGACTGTCAAAGGTTGCTGAAATTATTCCTTACCAAAATGTCAGCTAAAGATATTGCTGAGAATATGGGATACAAATCAGAATTTTATGCTAAAACCAAGAAATACCTGTGCAAAGAAGCACTAAAAAAAATGGTTGAAAACGATCCTGAACTCAAAGGGATAATTGGATAAGCTTCAAGCACATCTGCACGCAAAAATGGTTTCACACTATACTTCCGGGATTGTTTACATAGGCGATCTGCCTCTGGGTGGGAATCACTCAATCAGGGTACAGTCTATGACCAATACTGATACCAATGATATTCAGGCAACTATAGATCAAAGCATCCGCCTTGTGAATGCCGGCTGCGAAATGGTACGTATAACGGCACAAGGAACTACAGAAGCGAATAACCTTGCTTTAATTAAAACCGGATTACGCTCGAAAGGCATAAATGTGCCGCTGATTGCAGATATTCATTTTAATCCGCGTGCTGCTGAAATAGCTGCAGCAATAGTTGAAAAAGTGCGGATCAATCCGGGGAATTATTCTGATAAGCGCGACACACATAAAACTATCACCTCTAAAGCCTACGAGGAAGAACTTGAACGGATAGCTGAACGCTTGCATCCATTACTTACTATTTGCAAACAAAACGGAACTGTTATCCGGATCGGCACTAACCATGGGTCACTGAGCGCACGTATCATGGACCGCTATGGCGATACCCCGGAAGGTATGGTTGAAAGTGCACTTGAATTTGGCAGGATGTGTTTGCATGAAGGGTTCCGTAATGTTGTTTTCTCTATGAAATCGAGTAATGTCCGTGTAATGGTGCAGTCAACCAGGTTGTTGGCACAGAAAATGCAGGCTGAAGGCATGGATTTCCCAATCCACCTGGGAGTAACAGAAGCTGGCGATGGCGAAGATGGAATCATTAAATCTGCCGCCGGAATCGGCACTTTACTCGAAGAAGGCATTGGTGATACCATCCGTGTTTCGCTAACCGGTTCACCCGAAATCGAAATACCTGTTGCCCTTGCTATTACTGAACGCTATAACTCAACAAGGAATCATTCCAAACATTCAAATGCTGGACAATTTCAGACCTCCACCATGGCATCACACCGCAATACTATTGCTGTTTCGGGGATTGGAGGGAATTATCCTGTTGGAGTAATTACTGAAAAAGATGGCACAAAATGCCTGGTTGATGAGCATTTTTCAGTCCTGGGATCAGTCCCGGACACCAACCTCCACCTTCTTACTATTACTGAAGGCAACGCCGCAGAAATGAAGAAGCAGTTGCAGGAAATAAAATCGGGAAACACAAAACCTGTTATCCTTAAAAATACGTATCAAACATCCAACCTGCTTCGTTTTCAGGTTGATAGTGCTATCGATTTCGGCAGTATATTAATTGATGGAACAGGAGATGCTATTTGGCCTGTGGCACATAATATACTGGCTAAAACCGTTAACCATACTGCGTTTGCTATTTTACAGGCAACCCGTGCCCGAATCACGCGAACTGAGTTTATTTCATGTCCATCCTGCGGTCGTACACTTTTTGATATTGAAAAAACCCTGCAGCAAGTAAAAACTGCTACCCAGCATCTGAAAGGGCTGAAAATAGCAGTAATGGGCTGCATTGTAAACGGACCCGGCGAAATGGCCGATGCTGATTACGGATATGTTGGTGCCGGACCTGGAAATGTTACACTTTATAAGGGAAAGGATATTGCATATAAGAATATACCTCAAATCGAAGCTATTCCAAGGTTAATTGATCTGATAAAGCAATCGGGTGACTGGAAGGAAAAGGAAGAATCAAATCTGGTATAGCCTCGCTAAAAATGGAACAAATTTTAGCATTCTGATTTTAAATTCCAAGAATCAAATCCCAAGTTCCAAATCCCAAGGCCATTGGTTTTTTGTTTTCCTGAGACTTGGAATTTGAAATTTGGGGCTTGGAATTTTAAGGAATTTATCCTGTCATGAACAGAAACACTTAATTTTCTAACATCAGGCTACTCCAGTCCACTTATCACATACAGACTTTGAGGCAGTATATTAAAAACAAAAGGAGTATGTCCCAGTGATTCCCCATCGGCTTCCATGAACATGCGCGGTTCAGAATGAATAATTATTTTTGAAGATCTGAATGTACTCACTTCAGGCAAGCGGGTGAAACTTCCATCGAAAAGCTTAATAATATTCCTGATAATTTTGAATTTACCGATTGGTTTGATAAGAGTCATGTCAAATAAGCCATCGTCAGGCAAAGCACCCGGGGCTTGTTTCATTCCACCTCCGTTATACTGGCAAATCCCCACACTCATACTGAATATATCAGAAGCGATTTTTTCATTATCAAGCATAATGTTGACTTTAGTGCTGGTATATAAGAATAAACTTGACAGAATATTCACTACATACGACATGGGATTACCTTTCCCAAGATCCTTCTGTTTATTCGTTTTTTTTGCTACCAGTGCATCAAATCCCATTCCTGCCATATTGATAAAATAGCGCGTTTTTTCAATGCCTTCATGAGCAATGTATTTAATTGTACCGGTATCCTGGATAAATATTTTCCGCCTTGTAATAAGTTTTATAGCCTGTTTGTAGTCGCCTGGAATGTTGAACATACGACACCAGTCGTTGCCGGTACCAACAGGGATCATTGCCAGAACTATTTTGTCTGTTGGAACATGAGCCTGTGTGAAAATCCCGTTAACTACTTCGTTGAGTGTGCCATCGCCACCAACAACAATGATATTCCGGTAACCGTTTTCGATGTATTTACGGGAGAGAACCACTGCATGTCCACGGTGTTCAGTAAAAACATTAACAAACCGAATACCAGCGTCAGTGAGATGAGCAGCTATTTCGAGCCAATCCTTTTCCCCTTTGCGTTTCCCGGCATTAGGATTAACAATTACAAACCATTCCATAAAACTGTATTTAAATAAAATACCTTCATTTCAAAGGCGAAAGATAAGAATAATCTTTTTAGGGCTGAAAAAACCAGTAAAATTGAGTTTTGTATTGAATAAAGGATTAAAAGTTCAAATGCCTTCGGCGGTAAAGGTTCAAATGGCTTTGCCGTTCAAGGTTCAAATAGTCGCTGGGTTCAATGGCCGAATATTTTGCTGGTTGTCGCGTTGCATACTTTCGGGATTCGCTCCATCGCCCAATCGCCCCCTCTCCTTTTCTCCCCCTCTCCCACTCTCAGATAACCCGTCCCTCCCATTTCCCTTTTTTCAGATAAATCCACGAAAGTGTACCCAGAACAAATGCGTACATATACTCGCAAAGCCAAACAATTTCGATAGGTTGCCGGAGTTTTACAGCTAGCAGCCATGCAAATACGAGGTATAAACTCAGTGTAGTTACCTCGATGGCAAGTCCGCTTCGTGTGTTACCGGTTCCTAATACGCCGTTAAAAAGCACAATGGTTGCTGAGAACAGGAAAACAGCGCCCAAAATAATGTAGTACGATGCTACCGATGCTTCCTGAAGATTGATGTCGTTGGTATAAATAGCAATCATAAAGTGAGGAATAAAAGCAGCCAGGAATGATATAGCAAGCATAATGCCCATACTGAATAAAAGTATTTTGTTTACGATAGGAATTACGTTCTTTGAAAATCCGGCTCCAATGGCATTACTTACAATGCTGCTTGTAGCCGAACTCATTGCCCATGCCGGTATCATTAGCAGCATATAAATGCTCCTGATAATATTGGATACAGCCAGTGAAGTTTCGCCCATTTTTTCGATCAGAAGGAAAAAGCCAAACCAGACTGCATGCGACAGCACAAACTGCATCATGATGTAAAGCGAAAGGTCAAGTGTACTTTTAATGATCGAGAGATCAGGTTTCACAAAAGCAAAAAGTTTGTATTTTGCCAGGTGAGCTTTTCGGGCTGTGATGGCAAAAAAGAACACCAAAGCACAAACTTCGGAAATGGAGGAAGCAAGCCCGGCACCGGCAATGCCCATTTCAGGTAATCCAAGTTTACCGAAAATCAGTCCATAATCCAGAATTACATTTATACCAGCCATTATTGCAGCACTTATGCTGATATATTTAGTAAATGTAATTCCTGTATAAAATGATCGGAACAGTAAGGCTGAAGAAGCAAAAAACAATCCAAAAATCCTGTATTTCAGATAAATAGTACTCGACTGGAACACAGCCGCTGAAGCAATGAAAGGTTTAAGCAACTGGGCCCCGAACAAGACAATTAAAGCTGTAATAAAAAGCGTTGATATTCCCAGAAAATAGAATCCATTATCAAAAATAGACCCGATAGCTGCATAATCTTTTTCTCCATGCCTCCGGGCAATCAGTATTTGCACACCGGTTGTAAAACCGTAGGCAACCATAAAAAGAGTTACATAAAATAACCCGCCGATGGCTGAAGCACCCAGTTCAACAGCTCCCACATGCCCCAGGAAAGCAGTATCAGTAACATTTACAATATTCTGGGCCACCAGGCTGATCATGATGGGCCAGGAGATATTCCATATTTTCTGAAGAGAAGGGGTGTTGGAGGGCATGGGTTTAAACTGATGGCAGGATTTATTTATGATAAAGAAAGATCAGATATTTATTTTAACAGTTCCATTCCCAAAATTGTTGATTTTATTCTCTGCTCTATTTCTTTACAAAGTAACGATAATATTGCTATTCAGCCTACTTATTATTAAATTCCGACATCGTTTGCGTAGCACCTGCCAGTACAAAGCTCTTAATAATTGAAACTGCCATTTCAATTCGTGGAAGCAGGATTTTCTCTTCCTTTTTTGACCATTGTCCCAGCACATAATCGACCTGGAAACCACGTGCGTAATCTTTTCCAATTCCAAACCGGAGCCTGGCCCAATCAGTAATCAGAAATGTTTCGATAATATGATTCAACCCGTTGTGGCTGCCTCCGCTTCCTTTGGTCCGCAATCGCAAAACACCCAGGTCGAGGTCAACATCATCAGTTACAACCAGGATATTTTCAATTGGGATTTTCTCTTTATCCATCCAGTATTTTACAGCTTTGCCACTCAGGTTCATGTAAGTGGTTGGCTTCAGGATAATAAGTAGTTTATTTTTAAGTTTGGCTTCGGCTTTGTATGCATGGCGTTCGATTGAGAATTTTACTCCGAGTTCGCTTGCCAAAGCATCGGCTACAATAAAACCGATATTGTGACGGGTATTTGCATACTCTTCACCAATGTTACCTAAGCCTATGATTAAATATTTGTCCATGTTTTGTTTTTCGGGGGCAAAGATACTTCAAGTACCTTGAATAATTGAAATGGTTTTCAATTTGATGAGGCGATTGGGTGAGAGGCGACATGGCGAACTTGAAACCCTCAATTCCAAAACCCTAATCCCTTATTTCAAAATTATCCCAATCCATCCCCACTGTAAATCCTTTACGGAAATCAGCCAGTTTATTGTAATCCAGGTTCAGTGTTTCCATTCCTTCTTCATCCGGCGCAATTTCGAACAGATGTTTGCCTTTAAAATCAATAATCGTGGAATCGCCCTGGTGGTTTGTTCCTTTTCCATCAATGCCTACCCTGTTTACTGCTGCTACGTAACACTGGTTTTCGATGGCACGGGCAATAAGTAGCTGGCGGTAGGCATAGCTTCGGGCGGCCGGCCAGTTGGCAATGTAAAGAAGAATATCGTATTCGTAAACTCCATCTTTCCAGGTATTTTTACTCCAGACCGGGAAGCGCAGATCGTAACATACCAGCGGACAAATTTTCCAGCCCAACAGATCAACAATCAATTTTTCGTTCCCTTGCGAAAACTGTTCATGTTCGTTTCCGGGATGAAAAAAATGGCGTTTATCGTAGGTTTGATACTTTCCATCAGGCTGCATCCAGATCAGACGGTTGTAATAATTCCCATTTTCGAGAATTACAAGGCTTCCGGTAATAACACTTTTCAGCTGTCGCCTGCTTAGCCATCCATTCCACAGTCGGGCCGTTCATATCTTCGGCCAGCGACCGTTGATCGACCACAAAACCGGTATTGAACATTTCGGGCAGAACAATAAGGTCTGTCTTTCGATCAATCTGCTGAAAGAAATCCTCAAACTTCAGCAGGTTGCTTTTTTTATCTTCCCAAACCAGGTCGGGCTGGATAAGAGTTACAGTTAGATCGGACATAATATTTTAGCCGCTTTAATTAAAGTTTCTTCCGTTTTGGCAAAACAAAAACGCAGCACATGATTATCCTGCTTGTCATGGTAAAACGGTGATACAGGTACCGATGCCACTCCAAATTCTTTGGTAACCCTGACAGCAAAATCCATTTCTTTTTCATCGGAAATTGCACTGTAATCAAGCAACTGGAAATAAGTACCATACGAAGGAATTACTTTGAACCGTGAGCCTTTCAAATCAACAAATAAGTCGCGTTTCTGCTGGTAAAATGCAGGCAGCTGCAAATAGTTCTCCTTGTTTTTCAGATAATCGGCTACAGCATACTGAATAGGAGTGTTGGATGCAAAAACTACAAACTGGTGAACTTTCCTGACTTCAGCCATCAGTACTGCCGGGGCCAATATAAAACCGGTTTTCCAACCGGTGGTGTGAAATGTTTTTCCAAATGAACCGAATACAAAACTGCGCGATGCCAGGTCGGGATAATAACAAGCGCTTTCATGCCTGATTCCGTCGAAAATAAGATGTTCGTAAACTTCATCGCTCATTACAACGATATTGGTATTTCGGGTAATACGATCAAGATGCATCATGTCGCTTGCCGAAAGCACGCTACCGGTCGGGTTATGAGGCGTATTGATCATGATCATTTTAGTCCGGCTATTGATCAGGCTTTCTACCTCAGGCCAGTTGATTGTATACGATGGAACCTGGAGTGGCGAAAACCTCACAACTCCTCCGCAAAGTTCAACTGCAGGAGCATAGCTGTCGTAAGCCGGCTCAATAATAATTGCTTCATCACCGGGATGGATCATGGCTGTAATAACACAGAAAATCCCTTCGGTAGCACCAGCTGTAATAGTGATTTCAGTGGCAGGATCGTAAGTAATACCAAATGTGTCGAAAACTTTAGCAGCAATAGCTTCGCGCAAAGCAAGCACACCAGGCATTGGAGCATACTGGTTAAACCCTTTTCGCATATAGTGGTTCACCAAATCAACCAATTCCATCGAAATAGGGAAATCAGGAAAACCCTGCGACAGATTAATGGCTCCTACCTCGTTGGCGAGCCCTGACATTACTGCAAATATGGATGTTCCTGCATTAGGAAGCCGTGATTTAATATTGCCCTGGTATTTCATGCATGTATGATTTTGAAAGTTTTCCATTGCTTTGTCCTGTGCTTTCTTGTCTGACCAATGAAGTTAACGATCAGGCAAGTCAATGCATAAAAGGCAAATTTCCACTTGGTTCAAAGGTAAATATTTTTAACTGCCTGAATCTTTTAAAACATCTTTTTAAGCATCCTCTTTAATAAATGCCGGATTAATATTAACTTCGCTAAGAATAAAATATCCATTTATGCTAAATTTTTCACGTAAGAAGTCATTCAGAGTAATTTCCGGATTAAGTTTTATTGTCATTTCCTTTTTTTTCATACAATCCGCCAAAGCACAATTTGTAAAAGGTGGCGACATTGGCTGGCTTTCACAAATGGAAGCAACTGGTTATAAATTCTATAATAGTGCCGGGGTACAGAGTAACTGTTTAGATATCCTGAAAGACAAAGGCATCAATACAGTCCGCTTGCGTGTCTGGGTAAATCCATCGAACAATAAAACCAGTGGTCATTGCAGTAAGAAAGAAACAGTCGTCATGGCCATACGGGCAAAAGCAATGGGGATGAGGGTCATGATTGATTTTCATTACAGCGATACCTGGGCCGATCCAGGACATCAAACCAAACCTGCAGCCTGGGCAAGCCATACTTTATCACAATTTAACGATGTTTACAATCATACTTTTGAAGTTCTGGATACGCTCAAACAATGTGGAGTTACTCCTGAATGGGCACAAATCGGGAATGAAATTACCGGTGGAATGTTATGGCCCGACGGAAGATACAAGCAACTGGCCAAACCTGGTCGACAATTACTGAATAAAGGGTATGATGCAACCAAAGCAGTAGATAGTTCAATTAAAGTTGTAATACACCTGGATCAAGGCAATAATAAGCAATAGATTCAGATGGTTTTTTGATAAAGCAAAAACCCAGGGTGTCAGATATGATATTATTGGATTATCCTATTATCCATATTGGATTTCACGTTCGGATTATAAGTAACAATAAATGACCTGGCTAACAATATGAATGATATGGTTTCGAGGTATGGCAAAGAAGTTATGGTTGTAGAAGTGGGTGGACTTGATAACCAGGTTCAGAATACATATGATATGCTCGTGGCTGTGATAGAAAAAACCATGGCCGTTCCAGGTGGCAAAGGACTGGGCGTAATTTATTGGGAACCGGAAGGCGAAAGAAACTGGAGCGGCGGTACCCGTCAGTGGGGGTTCAGATGGGAAACCCACTGCTGCCTTGGATGCCTTCCTGACTAATACCAATGGTATTAATGAGATAAACCCTTCCTCAATTTTTAATTTCTATCCCAATCCCTGTTCTGACGGAAATTTGAATTTTGAATTTTTGTCTCCCGATAAAACCTATGAAATCAGAATTTTCGATGGTAATGGCAAGTTAGTTAAACAGCAATCAATGACTGGTAAAACGAATAATTCAATTCAAGATGAGTCTTTTACCCGGAATCTATTACGTAAATATGGATGATGGGAAACAATCAGAGGTTAAGAAACTTTTAATCAAATAAAGAATGAAACCATTCAGTTTGCTATCATTTTAGGACAGACAACAAAATGATAAAAACTTACTTTTACATATTGGCACTTTCAATTTTGTCGACGAATTGTAATAATGATGGTCAAGGCAATGTAGTTTCCAAAGCAGACAAATTATATTTAACTGAAAACAAATCGACTGATACAGCCTCTGAACAAACCAAAGTAATTGAAATTAATTGTGATTCAACTTACAAGGGCAAAGGTTACCAGCTTAAACTTGTTTCATTATCGAATAATGATAAGAATGAGGTCAATTATAACTTTATTTTTATAGTTGTAAAACAAACTGTTGGACAAGCCATTGAAATTTATCGAGACACTCTTGAAAGTTCAACTCAGGAAATCAAATTCGAAGACTTTAACAGTGACAACATTAAGGATATTTTGATTCAAAATAGTTCTGATGTACGAAGCAACTGGACTTATTATCTGTATGTTGTTCATATACAAAAGAATAAATTGCAGAAAATTAAAGGCTTTGAGAAAATTAAAAATCCTAACTACCTTCCAAAATATAATCTCATTGACAATATTGTTAAGTCAGGTCGTGACTGGACAAGTTTTTACAAAATCCAGGGCGATAGCATCAAAGATTTTGGTATTGTAGTTTATCATAACCATGCAGAAAATGAAACTTATAACCGTGATTATGATAAAGCTATAGAAACAATACTGAAACAAGAGAAAAACAGCCGTTAACACGAGTTTTGCGTCAGCCAGGCTGTAATACAAACTTAGAGTCACGTGCTTTTAATTAACTTTCGTAAGAATTTTAAGAATTGTGCTCTAAAACCCACTAAAACGGAAAGCCCGAAACTGTTATTATTTCTGGGCTGACTTCAGAGTCAAAAGTAAAAATAAAATTCCAAACG
>CAWDHU010000017.1:0-349794 GCA_963802185.1 uncultured Bacteroidales bacterium | reverse complement strand
GCAGGGATGATGTTGGTTTTCTCAGCAGGGTATTTTTTTATCAAATTGCGTTTTTTCATGGCCACATTAGCAGGATGGATAACACTGCTTATTTTCAATATTGGCGCTGTTTATTATGCCAAAGCCACCGGATTACTTCTGATCAGTAACAATTTCTTTTTCATTAGTGCTAACATCATTGGGATGGTAGCAGCCTACAACATTGAATATTTTGCGCGACGTGACTTTATATTGAACCAGAAACTTGACAAACAAAAGGATGTTGTAGAAGAGGTTAATAAAAACCTCGAAAAAATTGTCGAAGAACGCACAACAGAGCTGGTGGAGGCCAAAAACAAAGCTGAAGAAAGCGACCGGCTTAAATCCGCTTTCCTTGCTAATATGAGCCATGAAATCCGGACGCCAATGAACGGTATTCTCGGTTTCGCCGAACTGCTTAAACTGCCGGGTATTACAGGTGATCAGCAGCAGGAGTATATCGGCATCATCAAAAAAAGCGGTGACCGTATGCTCAATATTATTAACGATATTGTTGATATATCGAAAATTGAGTCCGGTTTGGTAGAAGTTGTTTTAAAGGAATCAAATATAAACGAGCAAACCGAATTTGTGTATACCTTCTTCCAGCCACAGGCCGAATCAAAAAAAATCAACCTTTCTTATAAAAACGGTCTGCCTGCTAACGAAGCCCTGATTTATACTGACAAGGAAAAAGTATTTGCCATACTTACCAATCTTATTAAAAATGCCATAAAATATACAGATTATGGCGCCATCGAGTTTGGCTACATACTAAAACCTTTCGTGCAGACGTCTGCTGGTGAAGACCTGAAGTCGTCCGATCGTGAAGTCGAATCTCATGAGCTGGAATTCTATATAAAAGACACTGGCATAGGCATTCCTGCCGACCGTCAGGTTGCCATATTTGATCGTTTTGTCCAGGCCGATATTAGCGACACACGGGCTTTCCAGGGAGCAGGCCTGGGATTATCTATTTCAAAGGCGTATGTTGAAATGCTGGGTGGTAAACTTTGGCTTGAAAGTGAGGAAGGAAAAGGATCGGCGTTTTATTTTACTCTTCCTTATAATACGGTTCAAAAAGTAAAACCCGAAAGTCTTACTGCCACTTCGCAGAAAATAGCAACGGATCAGCTTAAACGCTTCAAAATATTAATTGTTGAGGACGATGAAATTTCGGAAATGCTGATTAAATTAGCACTTAAAGCGATAGCTGAAGAGTTTTTTACGGTGACCTCAGGCATTGAAGCCATTAATACATGCAGGCTCCATCCCGATCTTGACCTGGTGTTGATGGATATTAAAATGCCAGGAATGGATGGATATGAAGCAACCAGGCAAATACGTGAATTCAATAAGGATGTTGTTATTATTGCACAAACCGCATATGGGCTGGGCGGCGATAAAGAAAAAGCCATGGCAGCCGGTTGCAACGCTTATATTTCGAAACCCTTGAATATAACTGTATTAAAAGGACTGATACAACAGCATTTTAAATATCAATAACTATTAATAAAGTTCCTGATAATAGCGGAAGATTGAAAATGAATTTAAAACATTCTTTAGGAAAGAGTTATCGTTTTAGGGTTGATCCTGTACAAATAACGTTTCTTAGCTTCAATAGGATCAGCACCCAGTGCAATATATATGGTTGTTTTGTGATCTATCTCAACAGCTTGTAGCTTATTAACATTTGGTGATTCGTATGTATGACCTTTTTTTTCACTCATAATTTTAAATTTTTACGGATTATCATGTAATGCCTTGAATTTCAAAAACCTAAAGGTACTCTTTTTTTTATTTAATTTCAAATATATAAATGTCACTTATATTGAAGGTTATATTCTAATGCTATTTTTTTATTTTTCATTTTACTGGTCAGCGCGTAAAATATGATTTAACCAATATTGGCGGATTGAGTTTAAAGATTTTGTATCTTTCAAGGAAAATATATGTAACTCCTGACAATCACCTGGTCCGGTAGTAGAATTTGCGCTTCTTCCTATCCTGTTATCCCTATAAAGTTATTTTATTAACTGTATAAAACAGAAACAGTCATATTCCGCATTACTCATGTACGGAATGGAATTTTAAGCTCACATCAATTTTTTTCTCAAACGCTAAAAAATTTTGGCAAAATAAAGAATACAGTCAGATATACAACAATCTAATAACCCTTTTTTAATGAAAACAATGCCTGATTCCAAATCCACACTCCTTCGTCAAAAGGCAGAGACATTTTTAAGAAACAGAAAGGCAGGGGATGCTCTCCCACAATCGGAAGCAGATGTATTGAAACTTGTTCATGAGCTTCAGGTTCACCAGGTAGAACTGGAAATGCAAAACGAAGAACTGGAGTTAGTAAATGTTCAGCTGGCAGAAGCTGCGTCCAATAAATACACCGAATTATATGATTTTGCACCATCAGCATATTTTACACTTTCCAGGACAGGTGAAATACTGGAAATGAATATACTTGCTTCACAATTGCTCGGCAAAGAGCGTTCCGGTTTAAGAAACAGCAGTCTTAATTTTTTTGTATCCGACAATTCAAGACCAGTATTTAATCTTTTTCTCGAAGAAGTATTTAGCAGTTATACCCGTGAAACATGTGATCTTATCCTTTCGGACAAAGCTAATCAAATCCAATTTGTTCAGCTTACCGGCATTGCTATCCAAAAGCAAGAGCAATGTTTGGTTGCAATGGTCGATATCACCGAACATACGCATATAGAATCAAGGTTGAAAGAATTGCTGGTCGAATCGCAGCGTTTCCGCCAGGCTCTTGATCTTGTTCAGACAAACATCTACATGAAGGATACCCATTCCCGTTATATTTATGCCAACCAATCGACCCTGAAATTATTCGGGTGTGCTGAACATGAACTTTACGGTAGTGATGATACCCGCTTTTTCCCTCCGGATGTAGCAAAACAGTTGCGTGAAATTGATCTGAAAGTTTTTCAGGGCGAGAAGACTATAAATGAAATTGAAGTTCCCGAAATAAGAGTTGAAAAGCGGGTTTATTCAGAAATCAAATCACCCATTTACACAGAACCCGAAAGCAAGATAATCTGGGGTTTACTGGGCATTTCGACTGACATAACCGATCGCAAGAATATAGAAGCAGGATTGGATAAAACCCGCAAAGAGCTTGAGTTGATAAAAATATCTGAAAATGAAATAAGTGAATTTGCTGAAAATATTATCAACACCATACATGAACCATTACTTGCACTTGATCAAAATTTACGGGTAGTTAAAGCAAGTCGTTCATTTTATGATTTCTTTAAAGTCAACCCTGCATCAACAATCGGAACACTTATTTTTGATTTGGGTAATCGCCAATGGGATATACCAGAACTCAGTGAATTGCTTGAAACAATTCTTCCTCAGCAAACGTCATTCGATAATTATATAGTTGAACACGACTTTTCTACAATCGGTAAAAGAACAATGAGATTAAATGCCCGGCAAATCGAAAGAGCATTAGGGAAAGATAAAATAATTCTGCTTGCTATTGAAGACATCACTGAACGCAATAAGGCTGAATTGGTAATACAATCTAAAAATGAACAACTATTAAGAGTTAACTCCGAAAAAGACAAGTTTTTCTCCATCATTGCCCACGACCTGCGCGGGCCGATCGGTGGTTTTATGGGATTGACTGAACAGATGGCCGAAGGAATGGCAAACATGACGTTGGACGAACTTCAGAATATAGCCCGGGTAATGAAGAAATCTTCGTCCAATCTTTATAGTTTGCTTGGTAACCTTTTGGAATGGTCGTCAATGCAAAGGGGGCTAACAGCATTCGAACCCGTTGCTGTTCATTTGTTACCAAAAATCCGGGAAAGTTTAGCAACAACGTTCGACGCAGCCACAAAAAAGGGAATAGAAATCAGCAATACTGTTCCTGACGACCTGGTAGTTTTTGCAGATGAAAAAATGCTGGCAAGCATCATCCGGAATCTTGTTTCCAACGCGGTGAAGTTTACGCCCGAAGGCGGGAATATTGGTATTTCGGCTGTTTCAACCACTGGAGAGTTTATTGAGATTTCAATTACTGACAATGGTATTGGAATGAATAATGATATGGTTGAAAACCTGTTCAACCACAATATAAATACATGCCGGAAAGGTACCGAGGGCGAACTGAGTTCCGGCCTGGGTCTGATGATTTGCAAAGATTTTATCGAAATGCATGGTGGCCTATTGACTATTCAAAGCAAAGACGGGGAAGGAAGTACGTTTAGATTTACTATTCCTGCTAAGGATTCTCTGTAAGGAAAATTTTCTTCAATGGTGGATATGATGTTAAAAGATACAGACTACAGCCTTTAAAATTATATTTTAAAACCGATAGGTATCCTTATACAGATTGAATTGTTTGATGGATATTTTCAAAACCCCTTGGCATAAAAAAGCAAAATAAATAGCTGCTAAAATTCATAATTGTATGAAGAAACTGATTGAATTGTAGGAGCTTACATCTGTATTCACTTTCTTCTGAAAATTTATCACTGTTTTCCGGTTTAATTTGATCGAAAACGCTGGAAAGCTTGATAGATATCGTCCATACAGGACTTTTTTGCTGAGGGGGTTTCTTTTTATTCTACCAATATTACGTCCCTAACGGGACTGTCCCGTAGGGACAAGATATTGGTAGGAAGCACATTACATATTCGTTAAAAGTCCCGTAGGGACGATATAAGATTTTACCCGGAAACTAATGAGAATTTATAAGATATTTTTTTGTATTTATATGTAAAAGGTTTATGATGGTACAGGAAGCGTAAAATAAAACGTACTTCCTTTCCCTTCTTCGCTAACGGCCCATATTTTCCCGCCGTTTTTTTCAACCAACTCCTTGCACATGATCAGGCCAAGCCCCGACGATAGCTCGCCCTCAGTACCTTTACGGTTAATTTTTGCTGATAGGCTGAATAAATTGTCAAGTATAGCCTTGTTCATTCCAATACCATCATCTTTAACCGAAATAACTACGGTATGTGTTCCGGATTCCTTGGCATTTATTTCAATCTGCCCTCCCTTTGGGGTGAATTTTATGGAATTTGATATCAGGTTTCTGAATATAGCCTCAATCATGTGGTTGTCAGCATGTACGCTGATACTGTCCGGAACATCACATATCATAGTTATTTTTTTTGCTTTTGCCGGTTCGTTGAGCAGGTTTAGGCATCTTTGAACAGGTTTTGATAGCACAATGGTTTGTGGGTTGTAAATGCCATTTCCGCGTTGAAGTTGCGACCATTCAAGTAACCCTTGTAGCAACTGAACAATACTGTTGGCCGAGGTGTGAATGGATTGGGCCATTTCCCGGATATGATCTTTTGAAAAACTATCAATTTCTGACATGATCATTCCCGTTAATCCAAGAATCCCATTCATTGGGCTTCGTAAATCATGCGAAACAATCGAAAATAATTTATCCTTTTCAACATTAAGTTTCTCCAGGCTTTTGTTTTTAGTGATAATTTCTCTCTCTGCCAGTTTACGGGCTGTAATATCCGATAAGATCACAGCAAAATGATTTTCACCGGATTGATATATTTCGGCTTCGTAATATATTTTCAGCTCACGCGAATACGATTCAAAATGAATAGAATTTCCTGTTAGCGCAACTTCGGCATATTTCTGTATAGTTTTTAGGGAGATGCCAGGAACAACTTCGAGTATGGATTTGCCAAGCACATTTTCCTTTTTGAAACCGGTTAGCTGTTCGTATTTTTCATTTAGGTAAGTAAACCTGTAATCATAAGGTTTTCCTTCAGTATTAAATATAATTTCATGAACAGCCAGGCCTTGATTCATATTGGTAACCAGCGACCGGAACTGATGTTCACTGGCAGCAAGTTCATCTAATAATACAGTATTGCCCTCCTGATCTTTAAGTATTTTCCCTATTATCAGTGTTGCAATGGGGTAAATGCCAAGCAGGGGAAAACTCATGGTTTTAAAAGCAAGCATGCGCATTGTGGAAGGGATTTCGATTAATAGTGCCAGCATAACGATGTGCACAAACAAACCAAATATATACAGACTAATTGTTGTGACAGGTTTATTCATTTTCTGCTTTCTGTAGTAAAAAGCAACCCCTATCAGGTATGACGAAATGATAACCGAAACTCCCATTATTAATCCACCTCCGCCCAGGTAAATCCTGTATATTAACGCAATACATGTCGCAATCCCCCCGGCAACCGGGCCAAAAAACAGCGTACAAAGGCTAATAACTACACTGCGGCCATCGAAAATAATTCCCGGGGATAACTCAAACGGGTTAAGCATCCCTATTAAGGCAACTGCGCCAAAAAGCAGGCCTTGTGCAATTATTCCGGGTATAGTATTACGTTTCCAGTATGTTACAATAAATCCTGACAATACGCTTACCGCAATCAGTAGCGATAAATTAAAAATGAGTTCAATAATTATCATTGGTTGTACTTGGGTGTTGAGCATTCAGGATTTATACTTTTCCTGATGGCGGTGTTTAGTTGGAATGTTTTTATTGCCCTGGCATAGTTTTCGAACGCTTTAATTCATCCTCACTTAATAACCTACTTAAGCAAGTGCAAATTTCTGTAATAAGTTTAATGGATTTTTTTGTTAACGATTATCTTTTAGGATTGTGGTAAAGAGAAAATAAACGAACTTCCTTGTCCTTCGGTACTCTCGGCCCATATTATCCCACCTTGCTTTTCGACAAATTCTTTACATAGAATCAGACCGAGCCCGGTTGAAGGTTCGCCTTCGGTTCCCTTGCGGTTTACATTTTCGGTTAGTTTGAATAGTTTGCCAAGCAAATCAGGATTCATTCCAATGCCATAGTCTTTAACGATAACTTGCATCATGTTATTTTCCGATTTAGCAGCTGATATTTCGACAATTCCGCCTTTAAATGAGAACTTGACGGCATTCGAAATCAGGTTCCGTACAACGGTTTCAAGCATATGAATATCAGCAAATACTACAAGATGTTCAGGAATATTGATCTGGAGCTCAATTTCTTTTTTATGGACAGAATCATTCATAAGCTCAATGCTTTTTGTCAGAGACGATTTAAGGAACATTGGCTGTGGTTCAAATTTAATTTTGCCACGCTGCATCTTTGACCATTCGAGCAGGTTTTCGATCAGCCGGTAAATATTGACTGCCGACGAACGCATAGTAGTTGCAATTTCTTTAAGTTCGAACGCAGATAAACTCTCAATATCATCGGCCATTATACCTGTAAGGCCGAGGAATCCATTCATTGGGCCCCGCAGGTCGTGGGCGATTATCGAAAAGAATTTGTCTTTCTCAGCATTACTTGCATTGAGTAATTCATTTTTCAGCTTCAGTTCTTCTTCCGCTTTTTTACGCAAGGTTATTTCCTTCGAAATACAGGTAACCCACAAAATATCACCCTTTGTGTCTTTTATCGGGTCAACTATGGTTAGGTAAAATTTTTCTTCTCCCTGGGCATTGATGACTTTTACTTCAATTTCACCTGTTTCACCTGTTTGAAATACTTGCCGCACAAGCCTGAGTCTTTTTTCAGCTTCATCATGTGGAAAAATATCAAAGGGTGTTTTCCCTATAATTTCTTCAGGCTTTTTGCCGAACTGGATCGCAAATGCTTCATTTACAAACCTATAGGATTCGTCGGGATTAAAGCTAAAAATAGGGTCACTGGAATACTGAACAAGTAAGCGGTATTTTTCTTCACTAATTTTTAATGCTTCTTCGGCTTTTTTGCGTTCCGTCATTTCGCGACCAACGGCAATAACCACTTTCTTTCCGAACCATGAACCTGGCGTAAGGCTAACTTCTTTTGGAAAAACTGTACCGTCTTTCTTTAATCCCCAAAATTCGAATAGTACAGTCTTCCCATTGTAGGCTTCTTTTATGTAATTTAATACCTGATCTATATCGTTAAAGCCTGGGGCAGATAAAAATTCTGGATTTTTATCAATGAAATAATCCTTTTTATAACCATACAATCTTTCAGCAGCATCACTAACATCCAGAAAATATCCATCTTTATCCAAAATATAAATAGCATCATTCAGGCTATTGATTATGTCCAGATACGGGTTTTCCGATAAGTTCAGTTTTGATTCAGATTCTTCCATTTTCATAATAGTAAATACTAGTTAGCAGACACCTTGGGAGCAGCAAATATTTGGTCAGCAAAAAACTCTGACCGGGTTTAGTAATTTATTCTTTGGAGCAAACACTTTTATACATCAATTCAGAATAGGCATATCCTTTCCACATCACGGGAAACCATAACAGTCATTTCTCAATCAATGCTTAAAAAGCATTTTAATTGTACCTCAACACCCTAATATCCATACACAATCATTGATGTAATCAATCAGGGATAGGCATGATAAGTAAAGTTATTTGCATTTGCAAACATTTCACCTCACATTGATTCCCTTAATGATCACTCAAAAAGGCATACGAACTAATACATTTGCCACGACGTAGGTTTACAGCTCAAATAAATAACGTCAATAGCAAAAGTCAATCTAAATAGGTCTCAAATATAATAAATGTTATTTGTATTCATACACAAATAATTTTTAAAATAAATTGAAAATCTTAAATACTTATTAGTAGGTACTGCTACCCGGAATCTATGATCTCTTCCTTTATAATCAAAACACCAATAGTACAGTAATAAATGACATTCACATTTTTCATTCTCTGCAGGAAGTAGTTTTAATTGTTGTTGATTATTACTGTATAACTTATCATAATAACGGGGAGTCCCCACCGCTAAATTTTCTAATTTTGTACGCGAAACTGGACCTAAATGAAAATTATCACTTATAATGTAAACGGGATACGGGCTGCAATAAGCAAAGGCTTCCTGGATTGGCTACAAGCTGCTGATCCTGATATAGTTTGCCTGCAGGAAATTAAAGCCCAGGTTGACCAGATTCCGTTAATTGAATTCGAAGCAATAGGTTACCACACTTACTGGTTTCCGGCTGAAAAGAAGGGTTATAGTGGTGTAGCCATATTATCCAAAACTGAACCTGATAAGGTAGTCTATGGAATGGGTATCGAAAAATATGATTTCGAAGGACGACTTATCCGCGCTGATTATGGCGATAAAAGTGTGATTTCTGTATATCATCCATCAGGAACAACCGGTGATCTTCGCCAGGCATTTAAAATGCAATGGCTTGCAGATTTTCAAAACTACATCCTGGAATTAAAAAAAACGCGTCCAAACCTGATAATCTCCGGTGATTATAACATTTGCCACCGTGCAATTGATATTCATGACCCGATTCGCAATGCAACCAGCAGTGGTTTTCTCCCCGAAGAACGAGAATGGGTCACTGGATTTCTCAATTGCGGATTTATCGATTCGTTCAGGTACTTTGTGAAGGAACCTCATCATTATACCTGGTGGAGCTATCGTTCCGGCGCCCGCAGCAGGAACCTGGGCTGGCGTATTGATTATCATATGGTGAGTGATGAACTTGAACAAAACATGGAGAGAGCAGCTATTTTGCCATTAGCGGTTCATTCCGATCATTGCCCATCCTTACTGGAAATAAATTTTTAAAGTTCAAATATCATTTCAAATCTTTAACTCTTTTTTATGAATTTAAAAATGTTCGAAAAAATAACCAGGTTATTGGTTATTGTTTTAGTTGCAGCTACTTTCACTTCATGCGTTTCTACAAAAAAATACAACGCCCTTACAGCGAAATGCAACGAAGAAAGTTCCACTCTCAATGCTAAGGTTGACGAACTTAGTACCCAGGTTAATGAACTTTCATCTGATAACCAACGGTATAAGAAAGAAATTGCCCAGCTCAAAGCAGATACATCCCGTCTGGGATCTGTGCTACGTTTACTTACTGCCGATTACAACGAACTTGATCGTTCGCACGAATTGCTCAAAGTTCAGTTTGCAGCTAATTTCGAAGATGCAGCCAAAGGTCTGATGGCATTAAAATCCTTACAAGACAGTTTGTTGGCAAGGGAGGACCGTGTAAACGCCTTGCAGAAAGAACTTGATATTAAAGGTAAAAACCTTGCTACACTTAAGGCTGCTATGCATAAACAAGATTCAATAACCAATGCTTTGCGCAAGGCAGTTTCAGATGCACTCATGGGATTTGAAGGTAAAGGACTTACAGTGCACATAAAAGATGGTAAAGTTTATGTTTCGCTCGAAGAGAAACTTCTTTTTGCATCAGGTAAGTGGGATGTAAGTAAAGATGGTATTGTTGCGTTAAAAGATCTCGCAAAAGTATTGGAGAATAATCCTGATATTAATGTACTTATCGAAGGTCATACTGACAATGTGCCACTAAACAGCCAAAACCAGGTTTCAGATAATTGGGACCTGAGTGTGATGCGCGCAACTTCGATCGTGAAAATAATACTCAATAATGGCAAAATTAACCCTACCCGTTTAGTTGCCTCAGGCCGTGGTGAGTTTTTGCCTGTCGAACCTAATACTTCGGCTGCAAACAAAGCCAAAAACCGCAGAACTGAGATAATCCTGTCGCCAAAACTTGATGAACTTTTGCAGATTATTGGAAGCAAATAAACCTTACCATCTTTTAAAAGCGTAAATTTGCACTGTATTAACCAGGCAGGCAAGTATCAGATTTCAGAATAAACCGGGGATTGTTGATGTTGTCAGCAATCCCTGATTGTGTGTAAAAAAATCAACTACGATATAAGACAAGTAAAGTTTTTATAAGGATGATCAGGCTCTAGTCTGAAAAAATTTTGCACAGGATATTTTGAAACAGATCATCGTTTCTTAAATGTATAATATTGAATAACAGTATAATGGCAAAACAAACCACCGCAAAACTCATCCTTGAAGATGGTACCGTTTTTACAGGCAAATCCTTTGGATTTGAAGCATCGGTAGCAGGAGAAGTAGTTTTTAATACTTCCATGACCGGATATCCCGAAAGTCTCACTGATCCTTCATTTGCCGGCCAGATCATGGTTGCTACCTATCCGCTTATTGGTAATTATGGCGTTCCTGAGTCGGTGGTATCAGATGGATTGCCTGATTTCTTTGAATCGGATCGCATACAGGTTACTGCTCTCATAGTCTCGGATTATTCAGAACAATACAGCCATTGGAGTGCTAAGCGAAGCCTTGGCGACTGGCTGACTGAAAATCAGATTCCTGGATTGTACGGTATCGATACACGTGAATTAACCAAGATTATCCGCGAAAAAGGTGCGATGATGGGTAAAATCATTTTTAATGAAAATGACCCTGGTTTCCATGATCCGAATAAAGAAAACCTGGTTGCAGGGGTTAGTACTGATAAAATAATTGCTTATGGAAATGGCTCTACCCGGATATTGCTCGTTGATTGCGGTGTTAAATATAATATCATCCGGCATTTTGTAAAACGCAATACAACAGTGATCAGGGTTCCGTGGGATTATGATTATTCAAAAGAAAAGTTTGATGGGTTGTTTATTTCGAACGGGCCAGGTAATCCTAAAATGTGCGATGCAACCATTAATCATCTTGCTGAATCACTTAAACAGGACACTCCGATATTTGGGATCTGCCTGGGGAACCAATTGCTGGCATTGGCTTCAGGAGCAGATACATATAAGCTTAAATACGGGCATCGAAGTCATAACCAGCCGGTGTTGCAATGTGGAACCAACAAAGCAATGGTGACTTCACAAAATCATGGTTTTGCAATCGATAACAAATCTCTCTCCAGCGACTGGGAACCGTTTTTCGAAAACCTTAACGACGGAACCAACGAAGGCATCAGGCACAAAACCCGGCCTGTTTTCTCCGTTCAGTTCCACCCTGAAGCTTCCAGCGGCCCAACAGATAGTGAGTATTTGTTTGATGATTTTTTAGCCATAGTCAATAAAACGAAATCCTGAGTCGGTGGAATCCACATTTTCGCTTTGTCACCCTGTCACCATTTTGCCCCTCTTTTCTAATAAAATTGAATTCAAAAAATGATGAAAATAAAGAAAGTACTAGTCCTTGGTTCAGGAGCTCTGAAAATCGGCGAAGCCGGTGAGTTTGATTACAGCGGTTCTCAGGCATTAAAAGCCTTACGTGAAGAAGGAATTTTTACTATACTTATCAATCCCAATATCGCGACAGTGCAAACTTCCGAAGGGGTTGCCGATAAAATTTACTTTCTTCCGGTTACGCCTTTTTTTATTGAAAAAGTTATTGAAAAGGAAAGGCCCGAAGGAATATTGTTGTCGTTCGGCGGGCAAACAGCTTTAAATTGTGGTATAGCACTATTTAAATCAGGCGTACTGAAAAAGTACAATGTTGAAGTTTTGGGCACGCCGGTTCAATCCATTATCGATACCGAAGATCGCGAAATATTTGCTGATAACCTTCGTAAAATCAATATATTAACCCCTCGAAGCATAGCTGTAACAAGTATTGATGATGCCCTCAAAGCTTCTGAAACGCTTGGATTCCCGATTATTGTCAGGGCGGCATTTACACTGGGAGGACAAGGTTCCGGGTTTTGTTATAACCGCGATGAATTGCTGAAACTGGCTGGAACTGCATTCTCTTATTCATCTCAGATTCTGGTAGAAGAATCACTCAAAGGCTGGAAAGAGGTTGAATATGAAGTGGTACGTGATTGTTACGACAATTGCATCACTGTTTGTAACATGGAGAATTTCGATCCTCTCGGGATTCATACAGGAGAGAGCATTGTGGTAGCTCCTTCACAGACGCTTACCAATAGGGAATACCATAAACTACGCAGCCTTTCCATTGAAATTGTTCGCAATGTAGGCATTGTCGGTGAATGCAATGTGCAATACGCCCTAGATCCCAATTCAGAAGATTATCGGGTTATCGAAGTCAATGCCCGTTTATCTCGTTCCTCGGCACTGGCATCAAAAGCAACGGGTTACCCGCTCGCATTTGTAGCCGCCAAACTGGCTTTAGGATATGGACTTCATGAACTCAAAAACTCTGTAACCAAGACTACCACTGCTTTTTTTGAACCGGCATTAGATTATATCGTTGTCAAGATTCCGCGTTGGGACCTGAATAAATTTACAGGCGTATCCAAGGAAATAGGTTCAAGTATGAAAAGTGTGGGTGAAATAATGGCAATCGGTCGAACTTTTGAGGAAGCCATTCAAAAAGGCCTGCGCATGGTAGGGCAGGGGACACATGGTTTTGTCGGGAACAACGACCTGGAATTTCCGGATATCGACCAGGCCCTTTCGGCACCTACAGATATGCGTATTTATTCCATAGCTAGCGCATTCGGAGCAGGTTATACCGTTGACAGGATCCATGAACTTACAAAAATTGATAACTGGTTCCTTGTTAAACTGAAATCGATTTTCGATCATATGGTTGAACTTAAAACCATCAATAAAATTGAAGATATTTCATCAGAAATGATGAAAGAGACCAAACAGAAAGGCTTTTCTGATTTTCAGATTGCCCGTTTCATTAAAAAGAATCCGGGTAATATGCATGAGGAAATGCTCAAAGTCCGTAACTATCGGAAATCACTAGGAGTTGTGCCTTATATTAAACAAATCGACACATTGGCAGCCGAATATCCTGCGCAAACCAATTATCTGTACCTGACATATAATGGTTCAGCTCATGATATTATACCGGAAAAAGATGGCAAATCGGTTATCGTACTTGGCTCAGGCGCATACCGGATTGGTAGTTCTGTTGAGTTTGACTGGTGCTCGGTAAATGCACTGACTACTGCAAGAAACGAAGGTTATCGTGGTGTAATGATCAACTTTAATCCCGAAACTGTAAGCACTGATTACGATACCTGCGACAGGCTCTTTTTCGATGAGCTATCCTTTGAACGAACGATGGATATTATTGAACTGGAACAGCCCAAAGGAGTGGTTGTAAGTACCGGGGGACAAATTGCAAATAACCTGGTGATGCGCCTGCACGGGGAAAAAGTCCCGATTTTAGGAACCGCTCCCGAAAGTATCGACAATGCCGAAAATCGTCATAAATTCTCTTCACTCCTGGATACATTGAAAATTGATCAGCCACGATGGAAAGAACTTGTAGAGGTTGAGCAGATTTATGATTTTGTGGATGAAGTAGGTTTCCCGGTTCTGATCCGTCCCTCTTATGTGCTTTCTGGAGCAGCAATGAACGTTGTATCCAATCGGGAGGAGCTTGATTTCTTTCTTACGCTGGCTGCAAGGGTGTCGAAACAATACCCTGTTGTGGTTTCAGAGTTTATTCAGAATGCAAAGGAAATCGAGATTGATGCTGTTGCCGACAAAGGGGAAGTAATTGCTTATGCCATTTCGGAGCATATTGAGTTTGCAGGAGTGCATTCAGGCGATGCAACCATCGTATTCCCGGCACAAAAAATGTATTTCGAAACTTCTCGCCGTATTAAAAAGATTTCACGCGATATTGCCCGCGCACTTAATATTAGTGGGCCTTTTAACATGCAGTTCCTTGCAAAGGACAATGATATTAAAGTTATTGAATGTAACCTGCGTGCATCCAGGAGTTTCCCGTTTGTAAGCAAAGTTCTTAAAATTAATCTGATTGAACTTGCTACCAAAATTATGCTCGGCATTGAAGTGGAAAAACCCGGCAAATCTGCTTTTGAAATGGATTACGTGGGCATCAAAGCTTCTCAGTTTTCGTTTTCAAGGCTTCAGAAGGCGGATCCTGTGCTTGGTGTCGAAATGGCAAGTACAGGCGAAGTGGGCTGCATAGGTGAAAATTATTACGAAGCACTTTTAAAAGCAATGTTATCAGTTGGATACAGGATTCCTGAAAAGAATATCCTCTTCTCATCAGGCGATACCCGTTCCAAAATTGAATTGCTGACAAGTGCGCGAATGCTGGTTGAACGCGGATACAATCTTTTTGCAACCCGTGGTTCGGCAAAGTTCCTTTCGGATAATGATGTTCCGGTTACTACTTTATACTGGCCTGATGAAGCTGAATCACCCAATACATTGGAATACCTGAAGAGCCGGAAAATAGATCTGGTCATTAATATCCCGAAAAATCTTTCAAAAACCGAGCTTTACAACGATTACGAGATCCGAAGGGCTGCTGTAGATTTCAATATACCGTTAATAACTAATGCGCGTTTAGCCAGTGCATTTATATATGCTATCTGCAAATTGCAGCCGGAGGATATTGCGATTTTGAGTTGGGATGAGTATTGAGAAATGAATGCTCAATATTATTGATCAGCACAACCTGATCATATGACTTTTTATATCTATAATGTAATCATATCTTCTTTTTTTAGTTATATTTACCGTTTTCTATATTAATAAAGATCCTTCAATGAAGAATCTTCATTATAAATATTGGTTTTTTGCGCTGCTGATCGCAACGTTTGTTGTGAATTTGTTCCAGGCATATTATACTGGAATCATCAGTGATGAGGCTTATTATGCATTATATGGTGAACATTTAAGTTGGGGGTATTTCGACCATCCACCTTTAGTTGGAATTTTAACCCGGGTAAGCTCAATCCTCTTTTCAGGAGCGCTTGGAATTCGGTTTATAACGACACTGGTCCATGCATTTACAATATATATAATCTGGAAAGTTGTTGATGAGAAGCACCCTGATACTAATAAGGTTTTATTTTTCTTTTTAGTGGTATCTTCCTTCGTGTTGTTTACTGTTTATGGATTTGTTACAACTCCTGATGTGCCGCTTCTATTCTTCACGGCTTTATTTTTATACCTGTATAAGCAGTTTTTAAAAGAGGCAAACCTGAAAATCGCATTTTTCCTTGGCATCGCAATGGCAGGACTGGTTTACAGCAAATACCAGGCTTCCCTGGTTATTGGTTTAGTCGTACTCTCGAACATTCGTTTGTTACTCAACGGGAAATTCGGGTTTTCAGCAGTTTTAGGATTAGTATTACTTATCCCACATTTTTATTGGCAATATGATCACGATTTTCCAACATTTGACTATCACCTGATTGACAGGGCAAGTGAATTTACATGGCAGTATATCATCGGATATATTCCTAATACATTTGTAGCTTTTAATCCGTTTACATTTGTTGCTATTCTTTATATCTTAATCAAGTACAGGCCTGGAGACTTATTCGAACGTGCTTTGTACTTTTTAATAATCGGGTTTCTTCTATTTTTCTGGACTACGGGTTTCAGAGGGCATGTTCAGCCACAATGGTCTGTAGCCGCCACAATCCCTATGATTATTCTTCTTTATAACCGGATTCAGGAGAACAAAAAGCTAAAAGATTATTCTATAAGATTCATTCTTCCTTCAGTTTTCCTGCTAATGGTAGCTCGTATGCTTATTGCAGATAATTATTTTATAGCTTCGAAATGTAGTTTTGAAAAAGAGAATCCACGTATGCAACTCATCAGCAAAGTAGCCGGGGAGTTGCCGGTAGTATTCCTCGGATCATTCCAGAATCCATCAAGATATCATTATTTTACTTCAAAAAATGCATTCACATTGAGTTCCCTGGAGGGCAGATACACTCAATTCGATATGTGGCAATGGGAAAAACAATATCATAATAAACCTGTGTTTGTTTGCTCAAAAATAATCGGACGATCAAAAAAAATTACAGATGGAGATGTTTTTATCAATGGGTTTGTTACGGGCAGATTACAAACTGTGAACCGGATGGTTGTTGCTTTTGAATTACCGGAAACTCTCTTCCAACAAGGAGATACAATTGTGATACAAATTTCGATTAACAACCCGTACTCATATACAATCGATTTCCATCATACGCAGTTTCCAGTCAATATAATAGCAGTTTTTATTAATAAAAGTTCAATTGTTTTCCAGCCTGTTGCGGTTGATTCACCCATTGGATTAATCGGAGCAGGAAAGAGCAAAAAAAGTCAATTGAAATTTACAATTCCGAAATTAAAAGCAGGAAAATATCAGTTTGGATTTTCATTAAAAACATCCCTGAGTAAACCAATGAACAGTAAATTAATCAGGATTGATGTAAGATGATGTGATTAAAATAATATCCCGAAAACTTCCTCCACTTTTCCAACGCCGGTAACCTTAATTGCCCATTTATCTGTTTTCAGACCTTTCAGGTTATGTCGTGAAACAAGTATTTGTTTGAAGCCCAGTTTTTCAGCTTCGGCAATGCGCTGTTCAATGCGGTTTACAGGTCGTATTTCGCCCGAAAGTCCGACTTCGCCTGAAAAGCAAATCTGCTGATCGGCCGGGATATCTTCGTTTGAAGAAAGTATTGCACTAATAACTGCCATATCTATAGCCGGATCATCAACACTGATTCCACCTGCAATATTCAGGAATACATCTTTTATTCCCAACCGGAAACCGCATCGTTTCTCGAGCACAGCCAGGAGCATATTCAGCCGGCGGCTGTCGAATCCTGTGCTCGATCGTTGCGGCGTACCGTAAGCAGCTGAACTTACCAGGGCCTGTACTTCGATTAGCATGGGTCGCATACCTTCGATTGTGCTGGCAATGGCCACTCCGCTGGTAGGTTCTTCGCGTTGTGAGATCAGTATTTCGGATGGATTGGTAACTTCGCGTAAACCGGTATCACGCATTTCAAAAATACCAAGTTCTGATGCTGACCCAAAACGGTTCTTTACAGCACGCAGAATCCTGTATCCATGGTTTCGGTCGCCTTCGAATTGCAGCACGGCATCAACCATATGTTCCAGTATTTTCGGACCGGCAAGAGCTCCATCTTTTGTTATATGCCCTATCAGGATTACGGGAACTCCGGTAGTTTTCGCAAAACGCTGCATCTCCGCAGCAGTTTCACGTATTTGTGAAATACTGCCAGCCGATGATTCTATCAGGTTGGTTTGCAGGGTTTGGATGGAATCGACAATAACCAAACCAGGCTCTACCGACAGTACATGCTGAAAAATGCTTTGGGTATTGGTTTCAGTAAGTATATACAGATCGGGGTCTTTATAACCCAGACGGTCGGCACGCATACGTAATTGCTGTTCACTTTCTTCTCCCGAAACATAAAGTACCCGTATATTCTCCATATGCAGGGCAATCTGAAGCATCAGTGTCGATTTTCCTATTCCGGGTTCACCACCAATTAATATCAGTGATCCTTCAACCAGGCCACCTCCAAGCACCCGGTCGAGTTCCCCATTATTAGTAGTTGAACGGGTTTCGTTGCCTTGTTCAATTTCTTTAAGTTTCCGCGGACGAGACTCAGTAGTTTTAAAATTTCCTGTTGTTTTAGCTGCAGAATCATCGCGTTGCACTACTTCTTCCACAAAAGTATTCCACTCGCCACACGAAGTACAACGGCCCATCCATTTAGCAGATTGAGCTCCGCAACTTTGACAGAAAAATACGGTTTTCGTTTTTGCCATGGTGTAAAGGTAGGGAGAATCCCGGATTGCTGATGTGCGATTTCGGATTTATCAAATGGAGAATTCATTCCGAAATCCACAATCCGAAATCCGAAATTCAACAACCACTATGTCTTTTCTCTAAGTATTTTTTTCTCTATAGCAGTAGTCGAGTACCCTTCGAGAAATTCAACAGTAACAATCTCGCCTCCTTTATTTTTTACAATATCATACCCCACAATATCTTCATGTTTATAATCGGCGCCTTTAACCAGGATATCGGGTTGAATAGTTTTTATTAGATTGTAGGGTGTGTCTTCGCCAAAATAAACCACATAATCCACAAAACCCAGGGATGCAAGGACAAACGCCCTTGATATTTCGTCCTGTAAAGGCCGGTTATTTCCTTTAATCCGGCTAACGGATTGATCTGTATTCAGGCCGATAATAAACAGGTCTCCTAAATCAGAAGCCGTCGACAGGTAATCAATATGCCCGAGATGCAAAATATCGAAACACCCGTTTGTAAACACTATTTTCTTGCCCTGGAACCGCCATATGGCTAGCATACGACTGAAATCGGCGTCATTATAATTGAAAATCTTTTTCCGGATTATTTCAAGTCTTTTCATTTTTACGGTTATTTAGAATTGGTAATAAAATTAATGAAATAATTCCAAAAACAACAATAGTCAGGTTTTGCGAAGTCCAGATCAGCCATCCCAATGCATATCCCTGTGAACTGGCAACACCATAAAGTGCAAGAGTTTCGGCAACAATGGCAGGATAAATTCCTATTCCGCCCTGTACAACCATAATTCCGATTGATCCGAAAACCAGCACAGCCAGGCCGGCATCAATCCCTACTTCACTGCTAGCCGGTATGCTGAAGAATACAACGTAAGCCATGAGTAAGTATAATGCCCATATCGAAATTGTATAAAAAAAGAATAACCAGATATTCCTGACTTTGGTGAGCGATTTCATGCCTTCAATAAAGCCAAGAGCCATCAATTTGATTTTTTTATAATATTTATTTGCTTTAATTTTTTTTCCGAAAACCAGGGCAATGATTCCAAAAATGACAATAAAAGATATTGCAATAATTGTAACGGCTCCGGAGAGGTTGTAACTCAGATGAAGTTTGGATTGAAGAGGTTTGTATATATTTTCATCTATGTAACCCGAAAGACGTTCAGCTTGCATCGCCAGGTTGAGGAAGAAAAGAAAGAAGAAAACCATCATGTCCAGAACCCGTTCAGTTATTACTGTACCAAACGATTTTTGGAACGGCACATTTTCGTACTTAGTAAGAATAGTGCAGCGGCTGACTTCGCCGAGGCGGGGCAAGGCAAGATTTGCAAAATAACCAACCATAACAGCAAAAAACATATTGTTGTTTCCTGGTTTGTACCCCATGGTTTCAATCAGCATTTTCCATCGTATAGCTCGAATGTAATGGCTCAGAACACCTAATGGAATAGCAAGGGCTATCCACCAGTAGTTAGCATTACCCATAGAGTTTAGTATCTCCTGCTTTTGTTCAGCAGTGAGATTACGTAGAAATATCCAGATAAAAAAAATGCCGATTCCCAGGAATACTGTGAAACGGATGAAATTCTTGAGTTTTGGATTCAAAGACGTTTAGTTTAGTTTGTTTTGTGCAGTGGGGAACACGATAGCAGGCTTATTTTTTTTTGCTTCTTCAAAATCCATTTGGGCATATGAGGCAATTATTATAATGTCACCAACCTGGGCTTTGCGGGCAGCAGCGCCATTAATGGAAATAACGCCTGTACCTCTTTCGCCAACTATTACATAGGTTTCGAGTCTTTCGCCATTGTTAATATTTAAAACCTGAACTTTTTCAAATTCAATAAGGTTCGCAGCATCCATCAGATCTTCATCAATGGAAATGGAGCCGATATAATTCAGGCTGGCCTGTGTAACGGTGGCCCTGTGTATTTTTGATTTTAAAACTTCAATTACCATAACAATGCAAAATTACGCAATATTAATTCTACTCTGCTCGTTGGCCAAACCAAAACTTATAAAAAGCAAAACTGATCAAGCCTGGTAATAAAACACAGGCTTGATCTGCCATAGAAACTGAAATAAGTTCTATTTAAATAATGGAGAGGAAAAAGGATTTCTGGAAGAAGCTTTCTTGCCCATCTGATAAACAACAATTTCCCCTTTGTAAAAGCCCGTAATAGTCGTGTTTGCGGTTGTTGTTATAGATAAGGTAACTTCGTATATGTCACCATTTTTTGCCACAGTAATTTTACCTCCACTGAAATACAACACAGTGGGAGGAGTTTCACTGGTATCGTCATAATTTATTAAAAGACCGGATTCATACCCAAAAGTGAATGTGTTAAATGTAGTTTGACTGGAACTGAAATTATAAACACCCGGTTTTATTCCGGCTGAATCGGAGCTCACCATGGCTATCTCCAATAAATCACCAATGCCTGAAATTGAATCAATTGAAGAATTGTCATAATGAACTGTCATGGTGTTCTCCAGAAAATATACATAGTATCCATATGCTCCATCAGAAATTTCACCAAGATTACCGGCAAAAGCAGTTCCTATAACCGATTCTTTGCTGTTATATTTAAATGAGTTGGCCGGAGTGGTTTCGTCTTTTTTACAACTTGCTACCAGCAAGCTGCCGATCAGGATAACTGCAAAGACCTGAATGAAAGTTTTTTTCATTATAGTTAAAGTTTAGATGAATAAAATAGTTGTGATTTGTTTGTATTATTTTTGAATATAAACGTTTAAAACAAAATAATGTTGTCAATAAGCCTTACGGATCCAATAAATACTGCCACGCATACCACAGCATGTTCTACATCCTGCCAATCGTCAAAAGGTTGAAGCGTTTCAGTATCCACCACATCCACGTACTCTACCCTGAAATAGGGGCTGTCCTGTATTGCGCCGCGTACCAATTGTTTGACGCCGTCAGGAATAAACCAGGAATAGTTCTCTTTAATATCGGAAAGTGCTTTATAAATAAGAGGTGCTTCCATGCGTTCTTCCACTGTTAGCCGTGCATTGCGCGAGCTCATTGCCAATCCGTCGGCTTCACGTACAATAGGGCATGGGACTATCTCAACAGGTATTTGTAATATGTTTACCATCTCTTTAATGATAGCCAGCTGCTGAAAGTCTTTTTCGCCAAAATAAGCCTTGTGTGGAGTTACTATTTCGAAAAGTTTTTTTACTACAATAGCTACACCTTTAAAATGGCCTGGCCTGAATTTGCCTTCCATCACTTTGTCAAGTTGTCCGAAATCAAACTCTGTTAAATCAGGCTCAGGATACATTTCCTCTACAGAAGGCGCAAATACAAGATTGCATCCAGCCACTTCAAGTTTCTGTAAGTCCGCTTCCAGTGACCGGGGATAGTTAACTAAGTCTTCCGGATTGTTAAACTGAATGGGATTTACAAAAATACTTACCACCACAAAGTCATTTTCGAGCACAGCCCGCTTTATAAGTACAAGATGGCCTTCATGTAACGCCCCCATAGTTGGGACTAGCCCTATAGTTTTCCCTTCTGAAATCTGTTTCTGAAGGGCAATCTGAGTTTCAGTAATTTTGTGCGTAAGGTTAATCATTTGTTTTAGTTGTAATGTTAATGTTTCAGATTTTGAGACTTTCAATCTTACCTTGTTTACCGAAGTCAGAAGCTTTTTGATAGAATAGTTAATGATCTGTTGTTAATCAGGGCTGATCAATGGTACTTCTGAATATACCTTTACCATCAGAAAAATCCGAGCCAACAAGAAAAAAACCTTGTTTAGAAACTATAAAGTTGTTTATATTTCCTATTTTCTCCCAAATTTTATTTGTAATATTTAAAGTGTCTCCATTTTGATTTACCTTATAAATGCAGCTTGACGTTAAGAAATACAGGTTATCTATTGTGCCGGATATTTCCCTAATATCATCACTTATATGAGGTGTGTGTCTCAATGTACAAAACAAAGACCACGATACATTGGAAGCGTCAGATT
Organism: uncultured Bacteroidales bacterium; assembly: GCA_963802185.1. Classification (GTDB taxonomy): domain Bacteria; phylum Bacteroidota; class Bacteroidia; order Bacteroidales; family UBA4417; genus UBA4417. The sequence continues at coordinate 327,388 of CAWDHU010000017.1, read as the reverse complement.
TATAAACCTCCGGAATTGATTCGCCACCGCGAATATTAACCAGGAAAACATTGTTTCCTTTCAAAATAAATCCTGTTTTGTCAAAAAATGTATTGCTATTGGAAAATACTTCCCAGTTTGTGCCGTTATCCTTCGAAAGAAGCAAATCTTGATTATCATCAAGCAAAAGTATCCTGTTGTTGTCTAACCGTTTCACTTGCCTGATACCTTCTGAATACCATGGGGTGTTGGATTCATTAATATGAGAAATTAATACTTTTTGCCATGTCTCACCTTTATCATCCGAACGATAAATAGTTTTAAATAAGTATTCACACGCGAATAGTGTTTGATTATCAATACTAAAACACTTATTCATTAGTCCATCCAATACTTTTCTCCAGTTTTTACAATCAGATGATTTATATAGTCCTTTATCGGTTGACAGAAAGAAATTTCCATCATCATCCAAAGTAAGATCATGTACCCAACTGTATGTTTTAAGATTGGATATTTTAGTCCAGGATTCTCCTTGATCTGATGATGAATACAACAAGCAGTCGGAATATGAGTTTATCAAGGAATAAAGTGTCCCGTCAGGATGTTCTATCAATTTCAATGTATTTGAGAGATAGAATTTATACCCATCAACTTTTACAGGCAATCCGCATACCCTGTTCCAGGGTGTATCCTTCGTAACATTAGCCGATATTTGAAGTGTATCAATTGCTTTGCCGGCTGTATCAGATACAACGACTGACGCATTCTGAATGCCTTCCTTACAACCCAACATCCAATAAACCAGGTAAGTGCCTGACAAAAAAGGCCCATATTGGCAGAGCAAATTACCATCAGTTGTAATGAATGATATGTTGGCCTTGTTATATTGCACACCTTCCGGATTGGTGACCTTAATATTTATTGGATTAACCAGTTCCTGATTAATAAAACCATTTTGTTGATTACCTGATACTATCTCAATTTTATATTTAGATTTCAGAGTATCACTAGTTTCTGGCGTATCCGGATTTTTCTCTTTTTTACAAGATGAAATCACTAAAATAGCGATGAATAAATATAGAAGTTTCATTATTCTTTTAACTAAAATGAATTACAATGTATATCAAAATAAACTATAAACAGGTTGGTTTTAATAAAACTAATTCGATAAAATCTTCAAAATTTCCTTCTCCATCAAATCCCCGGGAACTTCAACAATTCGGCCGAGTTCAACTTTATCACGATAAAAAATAAATGTTGGAACAAGTTCAATTTTCAATTCATCAACATTGGTTCCCGGAGCTTTTTTTGAGCGGTCAACACATATCAGGGTCATGTTTTTATAGGCAAAGTCCAGGTTATCCATAATTTTATAAAACCTTGGTACCCATTCCTTACTGTCGCTGCACCAGGTTGCCATTACAACTGTAACTACTACACCTTTAATCTTATCAGCCAGCTGTTTCAAAGTGGCATCATCTGCTTTGTAAATTGGATATTCGGCTTTAAAAGCAGAATCAAAATTGCTGTTGACAGTAGCAAAACCATCGCGGTTACAGTACCCAATCAGCATTTCGTTACCTTTCTTTTCATCGGCTGTTTTTTGATTCAGTTCCTGGGCAGATAGCATCGCCGGAATCAGAATCAAAGCAAGAAATAACAGTTTTTTCATGTTGTCTGTTGTTAGATTTGCAATTGGGGTTTGTCTGTTTTAATACGGTATCAGGCTTCTTTAACAAATCAAAATGTCCTTTTCAGAGCAAAACGATATTATTCCTGATAGCAAATTTAACCAGGTCAACCGTAGTTTTCAATTCGAGCCTTGCCATGATATGGTTTTTGTGCGACTCAACGGTTCGGATACTGATAAATAACTTATCAGCAATTTGCTGGTTGGTCATGCCTTCGGCAAATAGTTTCAGTACTTCAATCTCGCGTTTTGACAGGAGACTCTCCTTGTTTTCATCTTCAGTGGAGTCAGATTTCGCCTTTTTAATGTAACTTTTTAAAATCACATTCGAAATGCTTTCGGCAAAGTATTCTTCACCACGATGGATTGCATATATAGCTTCAATCAACTCTTTGCGCGAAGTGTTTTTGGGTAAATAGCCCCTTGCCCCCGAATTTATCGCATTAAAAATAAACTCTTCAGATGTGTGCATCGAGAGAATGAGAATACGGATACCAGGATAATCAGAATGAAGTTTTTTTGTGATTTCGATGCCCGACATTCCTGGTAAAGCAATATCAAGTACGGTGATGTCGGGGTGTGACTTTTTAAGTAATTCAAACAAATCCTTTGCATCAGCAGCTTCCCCGATGATTTCAAAACCTGGTTCTCCTGTCAGCAAATTTGCAATTCCTGTCCGTACAAGCTGGTGGTCATCCACCAATAATAGTTTGATTTTTTCCATTTCCAGTATCATAAGGTATTGAAACCTTTATTGTTGTGCCCTTACCTGGCAGGCTGTTAATTATAAATTCACCTTCAAGCAATTGAGTACGTTCTCGCATATTCTGCAGGCCATTTCGCTGTGCAAAAGAAACCGGGTCAAATATAAAGCCTTTTCCGTTGTCCGTCACTTCCAGCGTAACTATATTATTAATCCGGCATAGTTTCATGATTACTTCATTGGCTCTGGCGTGTTTTGTTACATTATTCAGGGCTTCCTGTGCAATGCGGTATAAATATATTTGCGACTTTTTAGAGATGCGATCCAGGGAACCCGTATTTTCAAAAACAGCTTTAAATCCGGCTAATGATCCTAATTCGGAGCAAAGTGCTCTTAACGTAGATACTATCCCAAACTCGTTGAGCGCAGCCGGTAACAATGCATTACAAACATGGCGTACTTCTTCAATAGTAATGTCGATCATGTTTTTAGCTGAATCAATCCCGGCCCGCATCATTGAATAATTCTGTGTTTCAGCATTTTCGAGTTGCAGTTTTATAGCAATAAGCGACTGACCTATACCATCGTGCAATTCGCGCGACAGGCGGTTACGTTCCTGATCCTGTCCATCAATCACCGAGCGAAGCCTGCGTAGTTTTTCGCGCTGCAGCTCGGTTTCCTGTTTTCTTATTCGTTGAAAAATACTTTTTAAAGTTTGATTTAATTCAGCAAAAATCCCATTCCCTTTACTATCGATATTAATTAATGACCCATTTTCGATATTAATCAGGTTTTTCCGCAAACGCTGAATATGGCTGGCTGTTTTAAGATTTAGTAAAATTAAAACAATTATCAGGAATAACCCTAAAGCGCTGCTTAAACTAATACCTGTTTCGCAAACTATAACACTCCAAAGTAAAAGCGAAATTAAGAGTTGAGGTAAAACAAAATAGAAGTAAAGCTGTTTCATAAATCGGGTTTGATTTTAAAGGCTTCCGGGCCGAGCCTCAAAATTAGTGAGAAAATAAATAGGTGCAGATAAACACGTAAGTTTGATTTTCGTTAGATTTGCATATTGAATAAATAGAAATAAAAACCGGATATGTCACAGATTGGAATTTTTTTTGGGGGTAAAGATAACGGGAGCACTGCAAAAGTGGCCCGTAAAATACAGGAATTATTAGGTGACCAGGCTACTGTTCACAATGTTGCAAGTGCCACAAAACTCGATGTTGAAAAATATGATTTCCTTGTATTAGGAACAGCAGCATGGGGTATAGGCGAAATGCATTCGGATTGGGAACGCTTTATTGATAAGCTTGTCGAATCAGACCTTGCCGGCAAAAAAATCGCATTATTTGGCCTTGGAGATCAGAAAATGTATCCCGAGAGTTTTATAGACGGTATGGGTACTATATTCTGCCGCTTGCCACATAAAGAAAATGTCGTAGGGTACACATCAATAAAGGGATATAATTTTTATTATTCCACAGCAGAAAAAGACGGAAAGTTCGTTGGTCTGGCAATCGATGATGATACACAGAAGGAATTGACGGAGGAAAGAATTAAGAATTGGGTAAAACAAATTAAAAAAGAAGCTAAATTATAGGCCTCGGGGTTTCCTGATTTGTAAGATTTTAATACATATTTTCCATCAGTTGAGGAAAAAATTTCAATTGATGGATTTTTTTTTATTTATTCTGATGAAATAGTGTTTAACCAATCTGTTGGTTATTGTAATATTATTCAATCACATGAAATACAGATATTTATATTAAATCTATTGCTTTTAATTTCTGTTCTGAATAGTCATCTTGAATAATTTTGTATGTTATAAATCATTATTGTAGTAGCTTTTATTTTCGTTTTCATTGATATATGTCATTCAATTTGTTTTTTTTAATATTCCCTTAAAAAAAACTCGTCAAAATGTTTTTTACTTCTAAAAAATAAACAACTTTGCACCCTCAATCAGAGATTAATTATGAGTTACTTAAGTTCAACCAAATCTGTACTTCGCAAAACTATCCTAATCGGATGGGCTGTGGCAGTGGTTTGGATTTACCTGGGTAACCTGGTTAATTTTCATCAACATCATATCTGGGGTAAGCAACTTATTCCTGTAGCTTGTTCATCTACAAGATATAAAGATGAAAATTCTTCAATAGGTTTCAAAAATGATAGCAAGACAATAAACTTCAATTCAGGATTGCAGTTTGATTTTACTACACCTGATCAGCATGTTTCAGAAGTTGCTTATATTGAAGTAGTTTCATTTCAACCCATTTTGTCCGATTCCCCGGTTCTCTACCAGGGACTCAAGGCCTTAACTCTCAGAGGCCCTCCTTCAGCATAATTTCTTAGAATCGATATTGTTACTGCACAAATTCAGTTTTGTGTATGACGTATGTATCGCATTGCGATTTTGAGTTTCTACCCAGGCGGGAAAAGCTGAAATTCATTAAAAAATACAAACTAAAAATTAATATAAATGAAAACTAAGGTTTACACTTTTGTTGCTTTACTAGCAACCACTTTTGCCGGAATAGTCCCTGCTATGGGTCAATTTGCCGGCACAGTAACTGATTCCGTATTTATGGGCGCAAGTTATAGTAATGAAATATATTACAGCATGTCGGCCGGCGAACAGGGTTCGGTTGCCCGCGCTCAATGGGATATCGCTTTCAGGGCAAACAGGATGAGCGCAAGCATACTTACCAATGATGGTTCGGGCGTTGAATTATATTCCTACCCCAAAACTGATACCAGCGGATGGGCTACAGTTGATACCAGCGGGCTTAGTAGCTGGAAGGTGATGGTAAATTCAACCACTGACTGGGAAGAAGGTGCGTTTTGCAGGAATCAGAAAGGTCATCCTGATTATGGTTGGGGTAAATACAACTCTGTATCTCATAATGTTATGGGCGATTCATTGTTCATTATCAAACTACGTGATGGAACCTTTCGGAAACTTTGGATTATGGAAAAATATTCAAGCGAAAACATTTTTGAATTCCGGTTCGCTAAGCTTGATGGAACCGGTGAAATTACAAATCAACTTGATTGTAACCCATATGCTTTAAAAAACTTTGTCGGTTTCTCCATTAAATCTAATGAGGTGGTTGATTTTGAACCTGTTGTTTCCGATCAATGGGATATTCTCTTTACCAAATATATGTACACTTACCCTTTAACAAGTCCTAATGCAGGGTCACTTTACCCTGTTACCGGAGTATTGAATAACTATAAAGTAAAGGTTGCTAAATTCGAAAATGTTGCTCCTGATTTCCTAATGACAGAACCACAGGTTATGGATTCGACCCGTTCACCAATAGGATGGGAATGGAAATCATTCAATATGACAACATTTGCATATGAAATAGCTGATTCTGTAGCCTATTTTGTTCAGAATAGAGCGGGAAACATATATAAACTCGTTTTTACAAATTTTGCTGGAAGTTCTACTGGTCGCATCAAAATGGAAACACAGCAGGTATCTTTAACCGCTGTTAAGGGAATTGAGAAATCGGGTTTCAATGCTGCGATTTATCCAAATCCGGTAAGTGATGTAATGAATCTTGTAATTAATCCGGGGAAATCAAGGGTTGCTATGATTTCGGTACTTGATATGTCAGGCCGTATGGTACTGAATCAGAAATTTGAAATTCAGGCAGAAGATTTATCCACATTAAAAATTCCTGTTTCAGAACTACCTTCAGGAATGTATATGGTTAGAATACAAGCAGGAAAAAATATGATTGCTCGTAAAATGATTGTGAAATAATTAATGCAGAGGGTTTTGTTTATTAGATTATATAGGGATTGATGGATATGCTGCCGACCGGAAGTAAAAGTTCCGGTTGGCGGTTGACCATCAAAATTACAGGTCTCTTTTAATCTTTATCCTCTCATAACAAGATATGTAAATACTTAATGTTGGTTGTTTTGTTTAATAGATTAGTAGGGCTAATGGCAATGCTGCCGGCCCGAAGAAGTTTCTTCGGCCAGCAGCCTGCCACATTAAAGTTTCAAACAACTTAAGTGTTTACAAATGCATAATTCGATTTATAAAGTAATGTTGAAAAGTTTGTTTATCAGGTTATCAGGGTTAATGGTTTTGCTGCTGATCGGGGGTCAAATCTTCGGTCAGCAGGCTGCCATTATTATCCTTGATGCTAAAACCAAAGAACCTGTTCCTTATGCAACCGTGTCTTTTCAGGGGCTAAAATCATCTGCGCAGAAATATGCTGTTACCGATATTGCAGGCAAGGTGCATAACGAAGTAAAAGAGACCAGTGCAGTTATGGTTACTTTTGTTGGATATAGCACACTTACTGATACCGTAAAACAAGGGGAGACAAAAACCCTGATGTTGGTTCCTGCAGTGCTAAATATGGACGAGGTTGTAATAACTGCGCAATATCTGCCTGAAAAAGCGGATAAATCCATTTACAAAATAAACGTTATCAATAGCCGCCAGATTGAACTCAAATCGGCTACTAATCTTACAGATTTGCTTAGTTCCGAAAGTAATATGCGGGTTTCGCAGGGCGGGGTTTTAGGAACCAGTTTAAGTCTGCAAGGTTTATCAGGCGAAAATGTAAAATTTCTGATTGATGGTGTTCCGGTAGTAGGCCGCTTAAATGGCAATATCGATCTTAACCAGTTAAATCTTTATAATGTCGACCATATCGAAATTATTGAAGGCCCAATGTCAGTTATTTATGGCAGCAACGCTATAGCCGGTGTTGTAAATATCATCACTAAAGAAAACAGAAATACATCACTTACTGCTTATGCCAATGCATACCTTGAATCTGTCGGCGTATATAATTTTAATGGTGGAGGGTCATTTCACAAGAAAAAAAGTAGCTTTTCACTCGATCTGGCCCGGAATTTCTTTGATGGATATTCAACAGTTGATTCTTTAAGATCAATGATCTGGAAACCAAAGCTTCAATATAATGCTGATTCGTATTACCTGTTTACAGGAAAAAAAACAAGGGTAAAACTATCCTTCCAGTATTTCGATGAAATGATACAGGATAAAGGAAATCTGATTGCACCTTATTTTGAAACCGCCATCGATAATTATTATCATACGATACGCCAGACATCAAAAATTGAAACATCGTATACCATTTCTGAAAAACGGCAGATCAGCCTGGTAGGAGCTTATTCAACCTACAACCGTAAACGGGAAGTTTATTACAATGATCTTACCATAACTGAAAAACAACTGGCAGGTGGCGATACCACTTCAGTTGGAAGTTATTTGCTTAGAGCCTGGTACAACCGTAATTATCCTGAACAAAAAATAAATTACCAGGTAGGATTTGATGGTAATCTTGAAATCAATGAAGGGCAACGTATCGAAGGCGGGACGCAGCAAATTGGCGATTATGCCGGATTTGTAAGCTTGAAATACGATCCTACAACAAAAATAACGATTCAACCTGGTGCAAGGGTTACTCACAATACCAAGTATGATGCCCCGGTTGTTTATTCATTGAATGTAAAGTACGGCGCTACTGCTAATTCGGCAATAAGAGCAACCTACGCCAGGGGATTCAGGGCACCATCCATTAAAGAGCTATACCTTGATTTTGTGGATATCAACCACAATCTGCATGGCAATCCTGACCTTAAAGCCGAATATTCGCACAATGTGAATCTGAATTTTAGCTATAACAGGGAAACCTCGAAAGCATACCTGAATACGGAATTGGGCTTGTTTTATAATTATGTGAACGATATGATTTGGCTTTTCCAGGTGGGGAATGATATTACGACATATACATATGGAAATGTTTCAAAATTTATTTCACAGGGTATTCAGGCTAATACTACTATCAGTTTTTATCCGAAGCTGACATTACGGGCAGGGATTTCTTATGTTGGGCGTAAATTCCCCGACAACACAGCTGATCAGGCCGATCCGAAATTCCAGTACAGCACTGATTTTAATACAATGGCTACTTATAACTTTGTGAAGCATAACGCCTCACTAACTGCAAATTATAAATATACAGGCCGATTCCCATTGTTAACTCCCGGGGGGACTTTCGAAAATGATTATATTCAAGGTTATTCAAACCTCGATATCAGCATAATGAAAAGTTTTAAACAAAACATGTTTTCGGTTACTGTCGGAGGTAAAAATCTTCTGGACGTTAGTAATGTTAATTCCTCCATTGTTAACAGTGGTGCACACAGCGGAGGCGGCAACGGATCTACAAGCGTAGCCTGGGGACGCACGTTTTTTTTAAAACTTACATATAACTTTAAGAAATTCTAATGTTACGACTCCTCCTTAGCTTCACAATTCTAGCACTTACCATACTGGTATCATCTTGTTTTAAAGAGGATGAACCTATCACTCCTCATACGCCGGGAAATTTTATTACAGATACCGTTTCACTTACTGATTCGTATAAATACCAGGTTTATTACAACCTGTACGATAGTGCGGTGGAGAGTTCAAATATCAGAACAGTCTGGGACCTTGGATTCGAAGGCTCTCCTTCCGGTTGGCGTGTAATACTGAATAGCAGTTGTTTTATGAAATCAGCTTACCTGGCCGGACAGGTTTTTGGCTCAATGGTTGATACAACAGGAGCCACCTGGCTGTTTAACCCTTCGGATGGTAGCGCTGATTCTGTGGCAATTGGCCAGTGGTTTAATGTAAATGGCAATGATACCATAGGAACCAGCCGGCTGTTATTGATCGATAGGGGTGTTGATGTGAATGGTAATCCACGAGGTTTTAATCAATTGGTCATAGATAGCCTGGTTAATGGAACCTATTATTTCCGTTTGGCTGCTTTTAACGGAACGAATCCGCAATCATACTCCATAAGGAAACAGAGCGATGTAAATCATAAGTTGTTTTCAATTTCCAGTCCTACGACAATAATTAATGAACCCGCTAATAATTCCTGGGATTTGTTGTTCAGCCAATATACTACACTGCTGTATACTGATGTAGGTGATCCATATCCGTATCTTGTTACCGGTGTTTTACTTAATCCTAAATTAACCTATGTTGCTTTAGATTCGGTTACTCCATTCCAGGATATAAACTTTGAAATGGCACAATCGATGGATTTCACTAAACAAGCGGACAAAATAGGGTACGATTGGAAAAAATATGATTTTGACGCTGGCACCTATTCTGTAAATTCTGACCTCAGCTATATAATACGCGACAACAAAGGATTTCTGTATAAACTCAGGTTTATCGGGTTTTATAAATTCCTGAATAACAGGCTGCAAAAAGGATATCCCTCGTTTGAATACCAAAAGTTATAGTGCTAAATACAATAACTTGCGTTTGCCGTCCTATTGGACTTCAGCATGAAAGAGTAGTTGAGACACACTTTTTCCATTAACCAGGCGACACTGAATGATATGGTTTAATTCCAAGTACTCAACAGAAAAAAGTTTTTCCATATCTTTGCCGCCTATGCTACAATATTTTACCCAGGCCGTTTTAGTTAAATTCTTAAAGTTCGGAGCAGTTGGTGCAACAGGTGTAGTTGTTGATTTTGGATTTACCTGGGTATCGAAGGAACAGATAAAAATTCAAAAATATATTGCCAATGCCATTGGTTTTACATTTGGAGCGACAAGTAATTATTTTCTGAATCGTTGGTGGACATTTCACAGCAATAATCCGGAACTGGCAATGGAGTATTCGAGGTTTCTATTAGTGTCTCTTGTGGGATTAGGAATGAATACAGCGATCATCTGGTTGCTTGTCAGCAAACGAAACCGGAATTTCTATACATCCAAACTTTTTGCAATGGGGCTGGTAACATTCTGGAATTTCTTTGTTAACCTGATGTTCACATTCGTTTAATTATAAAAGACTTCCTTTATATAGTTATTTTTTGCTTTTAAAGCCCTGCTCTTGTCTCGATATAATTGAAACATCCCTTAATTTTGAAGAATGATGGAATTAAAACGTGATTTATTGAAAATTGAAAAAAAATCAATTTTTAGAATTATCCTGGGATTACTTTTTCTTATAATTGCTGTTATATGGATTGCTGAAAAGGAAATTAATCTGCAACTGATCAGGCCATTCGATTGGGTGTTTTTTGGAATATTTATATTAAATGGGGTTGTTCATTCAGTTGAAGGCTTTGGGTTTTCGTTAGCACGGCTATTTGGCAGAGCTTTCGTTTTGGTAGATAATGCAGGAATTGCTATTAAGACGAGCATTTTTGCCAAAGAGCAAAACATTGCCTGGCAGGAAATTAAATCAATTTCTAACAAACCCGTCAGATGCCAGATAACCAGGAATGAAGGTACATCACTAACTTTGAATTTATCGAAGCTTGACTATTTATTAATAAAAGATATTAAAGCTACTATTGAATATATTGCAAAGGAAAAGGGCGTAGAATATACCTGATCAGAATTTTTTACGAACGGGAAAGATATGGTTTCATAAATACAAATAAAACAAGTTAAAAAGCCGGTCCAATAAAATGGGCCGGCTTTTGTATTTAGGATTGATAATTTATCTCCACTTAGCTACAGCAGAAACTTATTGCGTTTTCGTCATTGATTCAGGCACGACAATAATGAAATTTGCAAGACCCTCTGATTCTTTTGTTAGTTCATCCATATCTGCTTGTTCTACAGATGAAATAGTTACGATTTTAAGGGATGGATCTGCCTGCTTCAAATGCCAGATAATACTTTGAAACCGATCGCTATGGTAGCTGCCGTCAAAATGAAGGAAAGTCTTCCCTTTGGTAAAATTCTTCAAGATAAAATATGCCATAGTAGCATCTTTGCTGTTCTGGGCACAGGCCAGGTTGCTGGTAGCATGAGAAGGCGAATCACCCATCATTTTATACATGTCGGCATAACAGCTCAGTGTCGAGTCGTACTTAAGTGGTAAGGGAGCAATAAACTGGTATGCCTCTTTATCAAGTGTATTCAGCGCTTCGAACCCACTTTTATTTACCATTGCCGCATAACGGCGGGGAATATTGGTGGCGATAAAAGCAATACTGCTGTCGCGTGCAAAGTTGAGAAGCGGTTTGTAATCGGTCTTGTAATTTGGCCAAAGTCGGGCTTCTGCTTCAAAGCTTTTATCTTTTATTAACCCGGCGAGGTATTCGTTCACAATCAATTGGTTATCTGCCTCAAACATCTCAGCTCCAAGTATAAGGTTCTTACCTCTTGCAGCATACAGGTCGGCAGTCAGTTCATATTCTAGCCAATGACAGATCGGGTTGTTATGCAACTCGCCAAAAAATACAATATCAGCCTTTGAGGCTTCTTTCAACAAATCTTTGTACGAAGCATTTTTACCATTCTGATCAAACAGCCGGTAAGCCGGTTTATCGTTTTTCATGGATAGAAGCGTGATTATCGCAATACTTAGAAGGAGGATTTTTTTCATTTTGATTTAAAATTTAAGAGTTAAGTGGCTTAAACAAAAGTAATAATGATTAAGAGTTAAAGAGCTTTAGGGTTTGGTTTATTTACTATTTAGGAATATTCCTGGATTATAAAAGTGATTTTTTTGGAAGAGGTTACAAAGATCAAAAAATAATTTATTTCAGGTTAGAGTTGTTATGTTACGGATTGGACAACGTGAACCTCTGAAACGCTGAAACAAAAAATAACTTCTATCTTTTTAGATTAAGTAATTTCATTTCTTAAGTCCTCCGCCATCAAACATCAATGGCAGAAGATTAGTGATTCCGTCAATCAACCATACTTTCTCTGAGTTTCCCTGTAAGATGATCCTGATTGGCTCGCCCGCCAGTTTTTCGTATTCAGCAATCACTTGTCTGCAAGCGCCACATGGTGTAACAGGGTTTGCATGGTTAAAAACACTCGTTTTAGCAACTACAGCAATCGTTTTAATAGGGATGCCGGGATAAGTGGCTGAAGCAGAAAAAACAGCTACTCTTTCAGCACATATTCCCGAAGGATATGCTGCATTTTCCTGGTTGTTCCCTTTGAAAGTCAGATCATTGGCCAGTAGAACTGCAGCGCCTACATGAAACTGCGAATAAGGAGCATAGGCGGAGTCGCACGCACCCCAGGCTTCTTTCAGAAGTTTTCTGTCTTCTGCAGCCAGTTGTGAAAGCTCCGAAAACTCTGTGTACGCTACTGTTAATGTGTGTTTTGTCATAGGATGATAAAATAGGGGATAAATGTACTTGAAAATTATCAGGTTTCTATAGATATACGTATAAAAACAGCAGTAATCTGTTCCTGATATTTATGTAAATATCTTAAAGGATCACAAATATTATTTTAAGTTACATTATATCAATCAATTAAAAATTCTGATGGTTCTTCCTTTTCTCTTCCTAAAATCATAAGTGCTGTAAACAAAACATAAAAAGTAACTCCCTCCTGGCTCTCAATGGTATCTTCAGTCAGCATCGAAATCATAAATATGAGCCAGAATATCAGATAGAAGTAATTATTGAAATTTCCGGTTTTCAGACCCGGGTAAAACATAGCAAACAGGAACCAGGCTAAGCCGAATATTCCAAATGCCACTGTTATGGAAAGGTATTGATTGTGTGAACGCAACCGGTATTGACTGGCCAGGTTTGAATTCATTTTATGGTATTGATTTTCAAAAGCTTGCGGCAGATCGCCTGTGCCAACGCCGATAACAGGATGTTGCTTTATTAGTAAAAGGGACGTGCGCCAATATTCGAAACGTTGAATCATCGAACTTGAGTTTGGGTCGTTCAGGTTAACATATCGGTGATAGCTTATAATAAAGTCTTCAACCTGGCTTCTGAGCCCTGGCAGATGGTTGTAATCGAACCTGTCGATTCCTTGTTCAATGTTAAGTATATCAGAATCATTAAGTTGGTTAATGCCATCCGCGTCTTTTCTCAGATCTTTTGAAGAAAGGTACCTTATCAGCGTATAACGGTTCATTTGTTTTTTTTGATTGTAACCGTCGAGTGGAAGTTTGCTTCTTTGGGTCCATTCTTGCCGTAACTCTTTATCACAGATATAGAGCCCTATCCATTTGCCGTTATGAGATTTGAAATTTACGGTATCGTGGTAATATGAATTGCCGCGAGGCGTAAACTTGTCCAGTTTCGAAAATTCAACAGCAGGCGTATTCATATATTTATTACCCATGAGCAAAACATAGGTTAACGGTAAAATGATTACTGCTCCAATCACCAAAAGCATAGCTGCTTTCAATATTATACCTTTTATTTTAAAAGTAAAATAGAGCAGTAACAGGAAACTTATAAAAGCAAACAGTAATATTCCAGTGGAGTAATTCATGTAAATCATAAATCCAACCAGCCATGTTGCAACTAGAATCAATGCGATTTTAAGGCGTGTATTTAATATGCCTTTCTTATAAACAAAGAAAATAAGTATGAATCCAGCGAAAACCGCATTGAGGCTATACCGGATATGCGAGGTGTGCGCTTCCATTGCCCGGCTGTCGGCCACCGGCAGATTAAGGAAGAGGATAAGCCTGTATATGCTTCCCCCGACAACAGCAGCAACAAAGACAGCCAGAAGCCAATAAAATGTTCGTGTGCTTATACGTGGGCCGGTTGCTATAAACAGCGGTAAAATGAAAATCGGTAATTTTGTGCGAAGATCTTTAAGCGCATAATTGAAATCGGTAGTATAAATAAGGCCGATTACATGTAAAACCAGGATTGACGAAATAACCATTGCTGGTTTGTTCCTGAAAAACTGAACAAACTTCTGTAGCAGGGCATGAAACCCGTTTTTTATAACTTCGCCAAGAAACATGGCCAGGTTAACCGGATTTAATAAACTGGATGAAGGATATTTTTTAAGGAAATCAGTATCTACGCCATGCCATAACCAGAAAACCAAAGTGCTGAACTGGAAGAAGCTCATTGTGAATTTCGACAAGGGCAACGACGCTACAAGTAATGCCAAGGAGATGAAGTACATTGTAATGTATCGCGGAGGCCACCATTCCCCAGTTTTAATCTGCATTTGTATCTACAGTTAGTTCTGAGATTTATAAGGTTTCGACTGTTTATCAGCTTTTATAAGAGTTCCATCCAGTATTGAGGTGTATGTACCAGTGTCATTCAATACTTTAACGGCACTCTTCAGTTCAGGGTCATCACTCAATGTGGATTCAATACGCCCTTTCTGATAATAATAACGGCTTACAATTTCCTGTTGCAGGATATCTTCAATTTCCGGTTTGTTTTCCATGATATCTTTTTTCTTATGCGAAACTATAGCTTCAAGCATCGAATCATATTGTGATTTCATAGAATCCCAGCTTTTTTCGTAAATAGCTGCTTTTTTGACCGTTTCCAGTTCTTTTTCGGCAACAGTCTTAAACTCAAAGCCTTTCTTTTCAGTAAAAGCAATAAAGTCATTGTAATCGGAATCACTCAGTCTGAAATCGCTTGCTGGTGGGATAGTTGGGTGAGAAGCGGCATATTTGGTGGCATAATCAAACAGCATATACTGGATTATCAGGTTATACGAAATCGTGCTAAGCCTTGATGAATCTGTTTCAACATCAGGAGCAATTCCTTTTCCATCATATACTGTACGCCCATGTAAGGTTTTATAGGCAGTTATCAGCGAATCGGGAACATTGCCGGTAACACCTGCAGCATTACGATGTGCATAATCAATTTCCTGTATGCAGCGGCCACTTGGAATATAATACTTGGCAACAGTTATTTTTACCTGAGTATTGTAGCTGAGCGGAAAAACATTTTGAACCAATCCTTTCCCATAAGTACGGTGGCCAACAATTACGGCACGGTCAAGATCCTGCAAAGCGCCGGCAACAATCTCAGATGCAGAAGCACTATTGCCGTTTACAAGAACTACTAAAGGAATATTTGTATCAACTGGCTCCGTGCTGGTTTGATAACTGCGGTTTTTATCTTTTTGTTTTCCTTTAGTTGAAACTACCAATTCATTTTTCTTCACGAATAGATTAACAATATTGACGGCTTCAGTTAATAATCCGCCGCCGTTGTCCCGTAAGTCAAGTACAAGGCCAGTGAGCGCATTTTTTGATTTAAGATCGAGCAGGGCTTTTTTTACATCTTCAGAAGCAGTTTGGGTGAAACTGTTGAGTTTAATATAACCAAATTTGCTGCCTTCGACCATGCCGTAATATGGAACCGGATCAATAGTGATTTTTTCGCGTACAATGTCAAAAGTCAGAGGGTTAGGTTCACCTGCGCGCTCGATAAGAAGTTTAAAACTGGTTCCGGGCTGTCCTTTCAACACAGCGCTAACATCTTCGACAGATTTTCCTGAAGCGCTCTTGTCATTGATTTTCAATATTTTGTCACCTGCTTTAAGCCCTGATTTTTGTGCCGGTGAATTTTCGTAAGGTTCTGAAATAATCACGTAGTCACCTTGTTTGTGAATAAGCGAGCCGATTCCACCATATTCACCGGTAGTCATAAACCTGTAATCTTCAATTTCTGATTCCGGTATATATACAGTGTAAGGATCCAGCTTGTCGAGCATGGCATCAATACCAGTTTTCATCAGATCAGAGGGATTAACTCCGTCTACATAGTTGACATTGAGTTCTTTATATAGTGTTGACAGGATCTCAAGGTTTTTTGAAATTTCAAAATCAGGTGAAGTTTGAGCTTTAAGTGTTGAGGTTGGGGTAAATGCGACTAATATCGTCATGAGCACAATTGCATTCAACCCTAAAATAATTCTATGTTTCATTTCGGTGATTTTTAAAGTGTAATTCATTCTTAACTACTTTATACAGGCTTCTGTATACAACTCCAAAAAACAAACTATCAGCACTTTTTGTTTTTGGTAAAATATATCTTTTAACTATTTTCCTAATTACTGTTTTCTGTAAACTCCCTTTCAAGGCACAGGATCATATCCACTTCCTCCCCATGGATTGCATGAAGCGACTCTTTTAATGGTAAGCCATCCACCTTTAAAAGGTCCATGTTTCCTGAGTGCTTCAATTCCATAGGCAGAGCAGGATGGTGTATAACGACACGATGGTGGCAAATACGGAGAAATGGCATACTGGTAAAACCGGATGCCACCTATCATTATTTTACTCAGAATTTTTTTCATGCTCATTTATTAAACGATCCAGTAAGATATTTATTGCTGCTATGGTTTCTGCCTGTGAAACAGGCTGTTTGCCCAGAAAGATAAATGCAATATCCACATGGTTTCCAGTTTCTGAATATTTATCCAGGATTGTATGTTTGTTCAATCTGTATGCTTCACGTATCAAGCGTTTCATCCTATTGCGATCCACTGCATGGCGAAGATTTTTTTTTGGAACTGCTACCAACACCTGGACTGGTGGCCTTCCCAGAGTTTCAGTTTCCACAAAGATCAGTTTAAATACTCCTGATTTAAAGGATTTGCCATCATGAAACAGATTGTCGATCTGGTTTTGATTGCAGATTTTTTCTGGTTTCCTGAAAGTGTTTATTTTAACAGAGCTAATCATCGGGTTTTATAACAATGCAAAATTAATGATTTCCCGAGCCAACTTTGAGGTTTATGAGTATTTTAAAGTTAAATATCATTAAAAAACCCCGTTTATAAAGGGATAAACGGGGTTTTAATAAGTTTGCAGTAGTCTTTATGACTTCTTCTGGCATTTTGCCAGATATGCATCAATTGCCATTGTCATCGATGGAGTGGCAGGACTGGGAGCTGAAAGATCTATTTTTAGTCCGGCTTCAGTTGCTGCTTTGGTTGTGGTTGCGCCAAAAGTACCAATTACAATGTTGTTTTGTTTGAAATCAGGCCAGTTGTGGAAAAGCGAACGTATTCCCTGAGGGCTAAAGAGAACCATCATATCGAATTTTGTAATGTCAACAGTACTGCTCATTTCTACAGGGACAGTGCGGTATAATACAGCTTCGCTGTAATTAATTTTTGCAGCATCCAATAAATCAGGCATTTCCCGGCTGCGGTTGTCGGAACATGGCAATAGAAAACGTTCCGTTTTATGTTTCTTAATCAGATCCATCAATTGAGAAACGTCATTTTCTGAGAAAAAGATTTTACGTTTGCGGAATTGTACATACTTCTGCAGGTAGAAAGCAATTGATTCCGACATACAGAAGTATTTCATGGTTTCAGGAATATCAACCCTGACATCCTTGGCAATGCTGAAAAAATGATCAACAGCGTGCTTGCTGTTAAAAATGATTGCTGTATGTTCGTTGATATAAACTTTTTCATCACGAAACTCACGGACTGAAACACCTTCAATTTTGAAGAATTTGACAAATTCAATGTTCACTCCGTGTTTCTTGATAATTTCACCATAAGGTGATTTTTCCAAATCTGCTGGTACAGGTTGTGACACCAGTATGTTCTTGATTTTCGACACGTTAATGATGTTTTTTACAGTTTAGAAAAATTTGCAGGCTTTGCTCTAAATTTTGGTGAAAACTTTAAATAAAAGTAACAAGGGTAGAATTTCGAGGGTGCAAAGGTATAAAAATAAATAAAACAAACTATAATTCTTGTTATCCTGCCCTGTTAAAAAGCCTCTTAAAATTCGATAAAATGCTAATAATGATATGATTATGATCCCTGCAATTAACGTATTAAAGCTACTCCAATAGAATGCAATTATAGTAACCGGAAGCAATATTATACCTATCATATAATTGAATATCAGTATGATAAGTAGATATTTTCTGGCAGATTCGGATGTGCCAAAAATATAACCTGAAACTTGGATAGCAGTTGATTTTACTAATTGAAATAAGACAAGACCCATAAAAATGACTCCCGCGAAAACCATATTCGGTATTCCAACAGGAACCGCATTAAATTCATTTATTATAAGGAAAATGAAAATAGAACTTATCAGGTAAAAATTCACCCCCAAACCAAGTGCAATTCGTTCCTTAAAAATATTTCCGTCACGCTCCATTTGGTTAACATGATGAGGTTGGGCAACAGCGCGAAATATCTGATGAAGTCTTCTCGAATAGGAAGTTTGTATCCATGCAAATATAAAAATGCAAACCAGAAAAACCAGAGTGATCCAATTGGTGGCTTGGTGGTTAATTGCTAATGGCCCTGTATGCTTTGGCTCCAGGTTATGGGGTTTGAAAACAGAAGTAGTTTGGATAAATTGCTTTTGAGGAGGCGGTGGAGTTATATAATTGTAAATGCTGTTATCGTAATATTTCTTTAATGAATCTGCGGTTGGATGTAAGCTCTCATTAATCATCGGAATGCATAAATCGAAGAAACTTACCGTATCGGTAAGCATCGGGTTATACTGATATCGAATGATAGAGTCGTTCATAATTGAGAAATGCAAATTTACATAAATTGAATGGGTCGGTGTTTCATTTTTTTAAGCCTGAAAGTATAATTATCAACAATTAGTGAGTGAGTTTATAATTCGTGAATTCTGATTTGCAACTTGGGATTTTAAAACAGTAACTTGAAACATGTATCTGGCAAACCAGAATCAAGAAATCAGAAAACCAGCAGCCAGCCATATTTCTCTCTATTGTGAAAATATTAACAGATTCCATTCGTTAACCGCTAAATAAATTTTACCTTTGCACCTGAATTCAGTGTCTTTATTTGTAAGATGTTGATTCAGAGATTAGTGGATCTTATTTAGCATAAATTAACTCTTAAATATATTTTACGAAAATGTCAGAAATTATCGGAAAACTGGAAGATTTCAATCTCACCAAAAGTCCCAAAGTGCATGGCTCTATTCATAAGATTGGCATCATTGGTTGTGGCGCCATGGGCCAGGAGATAGCAAAAACAATAAGCCAGCATGGCTTTGATGTAGTAATACTCGATCTGAATGAGCAACGGGTATCATCTGGCCTCGAAGGCATTACAGGCATGATTGATATTGAAATCCGCCGTTGGGGAATGACCAATAGCGAGAAACGCCTTATCATGTCGCGTATAAAAGGCACGATAGAATATAGTGATCTGGCTGATTGTGATATCGTTATAGAGGCGATTAATTCGCGCAAACCTGGTACGAGTCGCGAAATCAGGAAAGAAATACTTCAGAAGGCCGAAAAATTTGTTCACCGCAATGCAGTTTTGGCTTCAAATACAGCAACTCTTATGGTATCCGATATTTCAGCCGAACTTGAATTTCCTGATCGCGCCGTAGGACTCCATTTTATGTCGCCTACTGATGATGTAAAGGTGCTTGAAGTAGTGCGTAGTTCACGTACTTCAGAAGAAGCATTCGAACGTGCAAGTCGTTTTGTTCGGATGATTGAGAAAAAGCCTATTACCTTGATGGAATCTCCCGGCAACGTTACCACCCGCATGATGTGTGTTGTTATAAACCAGGCATGCGAGATCCTGATGGAAGGAATCGCCTCGGCACAGGATATTGATGAGTTGATGCGAACCAGCCTTGGCCACCAGTTTGGCCCTTTTGAACGTGCCGACAAAATTGGTTTAGATAAGCTACAAAAATGGATGGATAACCTGTACAATGAATTCGGAGAACATGTTTACAAAACATCACCCGTACTGAAACGGCTGGTTCGTGCCAATTATTTAGGGAAAGCCTCCGGACAGGGGTTTTATAAATACGATGCCAAAGGCAAAATTATCGAAAGTACAATCACATGTCCTGAGTACAGGTAATTATTTAATTCCATTCTATAAAAAGATTATCAAATGAAGATTATAGTTCTGAACTGCGGAAGTTCATCCATAAAATATCAACTCTTCGAAATGCCTTCGGCTGAAGTAGTTGCAAAAGGCCTGGTCGATAAAATCGGGTTAAAAGGCGCATCCATAAAGCACAATATGGCAAATGGAGATGTGCTTAAACTTGAAGGTGAAATTCTGGATCATCAGGCCGGTATTGAGTTCGTACTTGGTATACTTACACACAAGGAATATGGTTGTGTAAAAGATTTGAACGAAATTGGTTCCGTTGGGCATCGGGTGGTTCATGCTGGTGAAAAATACAATACAAGTGTTGCAATTACCAAAGAAGTAATTGAAGCTCTTGTTGAATGTATCGACCTTGCGCCATTACATAATCCACCTAACCTCGAAGGTATTTATGCCATCACAAAACTTCTTCCTGAAGTTCCCCAGGTTGCAGTTTTTGATACAGCTTATCATCAAACCATGTCGGAGCAGGCATACTTGTATGGCATTCCTTATTCGTTGTACGAGAAATATAAAGTGCGTCGCTATGGATTCCATGGTTCAAGCCACCGTTTTGTTTCGCAGCGTGCTGCCGAAATTTTGGGTAAAAATATCGAAGACCTTAAAATTGTTAGCTGCCATCTTGGTAATGGAGCTTCAATGTGCGCCATTCAAAATGGTAAGTCAATTGACACTTCGATGGGAATGACGCCGGTTGAAGGATTGGTAATGGGAACCCGAAGTGGTGATTTAGATGCAGGTGCACTTTTATATATTGCTGATAAGGAAGAAATCAGCATCCCATATACCAGCACATTAATTAACAAACACAGTGGTATTCTTGGCCTTTCGGGAGTATCGAGCGACATGCGCGATGTCGAAACTGCCGCTGCTGAGGGCAATCACAGGGCAAAAGTATCGCTTGATATTTATCACTACAGGATTAAAAAATACCTGGGATCGTATGCTGCTGCGATGGGTGGCGTTGATGTAGTAATATTTACAGGTGGAGTAGGCGAAAATGGCTGGGAAACCCGCCAGGAAGTTTGTGAAGGCCTTGAATTCATGGGCCTTGAATTTGATGTTGCAAAAAACACCAAACTCCGCGGAAAAGAAGCAATCATTAGCAAACCTGGGTCTAAAGTTACTGCAATGGTAGTTCCGACCAATGAAGAACTGGTTATTGCAGAAGATACATTTGGAATTGTAACTACTTAGTATACTGGTAAATATTATAAGTTAAAAGGCAGCCAAAGGCTGCCTTTTGTTGTTTTAAATGCTTATGATTTAGATTGAAAGCAAGTTTACTGAAAGTCCAAATGATTATAGAGTTATTCCAGATCCTGTTCCACACCGCGTACATAGGTCACTTTTTTTATCTTGTGCCTGTGTGAATCATAAAAAACAAATTCACCATCCCAGCAAAACCGAATTTCATCGTTATTCCTAAGCATGAGCGCAGATCCTTTGTAGTCGATATTACCTTCAATTGTATAGCGTTTCATTCGCATCAGGCTATCGTTCACATAACGAAACTTTGACCACTTGACTCCATTATTGTAATAGATACACCTCTTGGTTTCGTTTCCATGATCATACCAGCCTTTAAAAGTCTTTTTGCTGGGATCAGATTTTGAAACTTCAATCCAAAAGCCATGCTTCTTACCATCAGAATCTGACTGGTTCTTTTTGTGTAAGCAGATTTGTGGAAAAAGGTCAACAGATACACTTACAAAAAGGAACAGTAGAATTAGCCTGATGAATGCTGACATGTTGCCAATTAATTGAGTTTAAAACTAATGGGCATTGTAAACGAAACCCTCACCGGTTTACCATTCTGTGTACCGGGCGTCCACTTTGGCATAGATTGCACCACACGTATTGCTTCCAAATCGCAAGGCTCACCTATTCCTCTTTGAACTTTAGTGCTACTGATACTTCCATCTTTCTCTACAATAAAACCAACATAAACGGTTCCCTGAAGACCTTTCTTTTTAGCTTCATCAGGATATTTAATGGTGTTAATCATATACTTAGTCCTGGCTTCATCTCCACCCGGAAATTGCGGCATATTTTCAACAACAGTATAAACCTGGTTTGCATCCTTAGTGTCAACTGGCGGCGGTGGAGGAGGAGGTGGAGGAGGAGGTACTGAGCCATCCGGCTGAACTGCAGGAGCAGCCTGTGCCGGAGCTTCGGAGGCAACGGTTGTTTCGGTAGATGTAGATTTAGTTGCTGATTGTTCGCAGCCTATTGCATAAATCATTACTATGCAGATAGCTAATGGCAATACAACAATAGCTTTCAGCCGGGCATATCGTGTATTTTTTTTGTAAAACATGGTTAACCTCCTTTTTATTAGTGAATAATTGAAATTATTCCCCAGCACTATTGCCAGGGCTGTTTTATTTTGTGAAAATAAGATTTTGGTATACATTACAGGATCAGTACCGGCGGTTATAACTGCTTTATCGGCTTCAAATTCATGGAGTTCACGTAATGATTTCTCAATCAATGGAATAAAAGGGTTTACCCAGCAAACGATTTGCATTACCTGCGTGAAAACTATGTCGAAACTATGCCATGAATTAATATGCACTTGTTCGTGTCTTAAAACTTCTTTTAGGTGAACAGTATCTTTCAGGTTTGCAGGCAAATACATGGTCCGGAAAAATGAAAACGGAGGGATATTGGATTGGCTCCAAAGAATAGAAACATCATTATTCTCTGACCTGATTCCGTTTTTGCCAAGATTGTAAATGTTTAATAGCCGTATTAATAATCTGGCAGCAAAGAATATAACTCCTATAAGATAGATATATTCAAGTATTTTGGGAAGTGCTGTTATTTTACTTGCTGTTGCGGTTATCACTACCGGAGTTAAAGTGATTGATTGCATAAAGCCGGTCCCGGAGGCATTTGTCTTTATAAATGAAAAAGTATCAGGCAGAAGCATGATAAGCGGAATAAGATACGACAGAAGCAATGCCGAAAGCAGATACATCCTGTTGAACCGGAACAGTGGCTCTTTGCGGAGGAAAACAACAAAAGCTGAGTAGAAAACACCCATCGATACTATCGCAGCAACCATATATGTGATGAGCGTGTTCATTTTTTTACTTTTTTATGGTTAATAATTTGTTCTTCAACCAGCAGTTTTATTTCTTCAAGTTCCTTAATGCTCAGAGTTTCGCTTTGTGCAAAAAAGGATGCAAGGGCCTGATACGAATTGCTGAAATAATTCTTCGTGAAATTGTTCAGGTATTCGCGGGAGTAGTTTTCTTTTTGAACCAAAGGGTAATATTCATGTGTTCTTCCATAGGCTTTATGAGCGATAAATCCTTTCTGTTCGAGGATGCGTACAATGGTCGATACCGTATTATATGCAGGTTTTGGATCGGGTAGGAGGCTTACAATGTCGTTAACAAATCCTTTCTCCAGTTCCCAGAGTACCTGCATGATCTGTTCTTCGGCTTTGGTTAATTTCTTCATGACTTTCAGATTATGAAACAAAGATACAACTAAAAACATAGTTATACAACTAAAAGTTTAATTTAAATGAAAATATCTTATATCTATAAGTAAATGAGATATTTGTAAAAGTAGAATTCTTACATGATTAATTTATCAAATAAAGAACCCGAAAGCTTATCTCAGCATCTGGGTATGTCTATTAAACGCTGTAGGCGTGGAATTGTAATCCGTGCCGATATGATTTAGGAAATAGTCTGGATTACTTTCTATGAACTTGAAATGTTTGATATATTTGTTATAGAATAGAAATGAAAAATATTTCAAAGCACGGATTACAAATCCGCGCCAGCGGGGGACCAGAATGTTATCCCACAGACAATCAATAAAAGAAAGAATTATGAGTTTATATAATGAAATGGAAAATGAAAAGAAAAGAGAGAAGAAAAATTCCTTTTGGATCGCTTTTATTTTTGGATTACTGTTGACATTTGGAGGATTTGTATTTCAAATAAATGGCACTATAATTGAAACGATGAATTACAAAACACAACCATTCATTGTGAATTCTTATATTATGTTCTTTGGTGGGTTTGTTTGTTTTTTATGCTCATACTTCTTATTTAAAAAAATGAATAAGAAATAATGCTATCAGAATAAATATTTTAAGATTAATCCGCGCCAGCTGTGGTTATTAAACCTCATGAGCCAGGATTATTCAGGTATATCCTTTAACAGTTCTTCTAATTCTTTGTCAGAAATGTTGCTTTTTTCAGATTTATCGTAGATCGTTAGCAGGTAAACAGTTGCGCCTGAAATCATAAAGTTTGTAACTACCCTTGCACCGCCTGATTTTCCTTTTCCTTTGGACGCAATGGCAATGCGGGCTTTGAAACAATTTTTCCCAATAGGTGTTCCCATGTCAGGATTAACTTTAAGTTCCTGAACAAGTTCAAACAGTTCATTTTTAAGTGAAGCATATTTTTTTATAAGCCTTTTGGCTTGCTTCTCAAAAACAGAAATGGATTTTACACTATAACTCATTTAAAAAATCTTCAGCGCTTTGGGCTTGCTTTTTGCCGGCTTTGATCAGTTTCATTTCATCAACGGCTTCCCTGATTTCACTCATTAGTTGTGCTTTGGTATCTGTGAGGGTTTTAGCCTTAACGTAGGAAATGCTGCTTAGTACTTCCATCAGGGCAGCCGCTTTATTGTCGGGTATGTCTAATAATACTTTCATTACATAAATTATTTAGTTATCAAAAAACCTGATATTTCAATGCTGGTACTAAAACCAGAGGAATTATGTCGCATTATGTCCATTAACAACAGGCATTTATGCAAAATTACGATAATTTTATCCCTTTCCTTAGTCTTATCTAAATTATTGCACAGGTGGAGGTGCTTTTTTCGAGCCTGCCTTAGAAAACTAAACATCCGCGGCTGGCTTGTCAAAATCAAATATCCTGCCATTATTACAGACACGGGGGATCTTTTTGGCATGGAACTATTGTACAATTCACAAAATCCCAATAAAAAAACCCGAAAGCCTCTAAAAGCCTTCGGGTTTGCTTAATTAATTTATTTACAGTTTTATAACGAATCCATCAATTCATCCGTCATTTCCAGGTTGTGATAAACGGCTTGAATATCATCGTCTTCTTCAAACATTTCGACCAGGCGCATTACTTTTTTAGCAGTTTCCAGGTCAACTTTGGAAGTATCTTTTGGAATGCGCTGCAGCTGGGCATTTTCCGGTTCAATATTCAGGGCTTCGAGCCTTTTCATCATCGCGCCAAAGTTTTCCATAGCTGTCGTAACTGTAAAATAACCTTCCTCAAGTTGCATATCTTCAGCGCCTGCTTCAATCATTTCCATTTCGAAATCATCCGGATTGAGATCGCCTTGAGGAATTGTAAAAATACCTTTACGGTCGAAAATAAAACTTAAAGATCCGTTGGTCCCCAGGTTTCCACCAAATTTATTGAAATACATACGGACATTGGCAATAGTCCGCTGCTGATTATCGGTGGTAGCTTCGAGGAAAATAGCAACACCACCATTGGCATATCCTTCGAATGTACATTCAATAAATGAAGCTCCATCCTTATCCGAGCCTTTGCTGATGGCACGCTGAATATTGTCTTTCGGCATACTGGCGCCTTTGGCATTGGCGATGGCAAGCCTCAGACGTGGATTGGAATCAGGATCGGGGCCGCTTTCCTTGACGGCGACAGTAATTTCTTTGTTGATTTTTGAGAAAATTTTCGACCTTTTGGCATCTATTGCGCCTTTTTTACGTTTAATGGTCGACCATTTATTATGTCCCGACATAGGATTTTGTTTTTCAGATTAGGTATTAATAATATGTTTTCGATGCTGGTATTGGGGGCAAAGTTACTGTTTTGATTGTAAAAAAAAAACTGCCCCTTGTAGGGGCAGTCAGTCAACTAACCATAATCAACTTTAGTAAAAGAAATAAGTTTATATGCACTGATATTCAGTATGTTGTTCAGAATTATTTTAAGTAGATCAGAATCCGATGAGTGTGATACCTACTTCAAAAGGATATGCAATAGGTCCTTTTTCATGACGGAACATCTCGCTGAAGGAATATGTTCCATACAGGTTAATAATTCCCCAGCCTATTGTTCCAATACCTTGAACAATGAATGGATTAATGTAAAAATCGCCTTTATTTTTTGATTTTGAATCATTAATTTCATTTTTGGTATGCGACCACATACGTACTTGTCCTAAAGCACCAGCGCCTATATGAAAACTATTGGTTTGCATTTTGCTGTTAGTTTGATATTCAAGCATCAGCGGTATCCTGAGCGAAGCTACCATAAGCTTACTTTTCTGATAGTTATATCCGGGTGTTTCATCGAATCGTCCACTAAGTTCGCCATTATCAGTAAGTATAACATTATCAGCAAAACGATAGTTATTCCAGGTTACTCCCAAGCCGGTAACAAGACCCAGGTTTTGATTATAAATGTTAACATTCTGCTCAAAGAAGTTAATATTTACCCCTGTTGATCTGTTGTAGTTGAGGTCAAGGTAAGGCGCGTCTTCAGGATAATCAATCATATGATCCTGGTTTAACAGTCCGTTTACGCTTAATCCAAAACCTGCCCAATGTCCGTTAAATTTAGGCTTTTTGTCGCGTTTTTCAAATCTTACGCCATCATCAGTTACAACCAGGTCGCGTTGCCCGATGTTTACTCTTACTGAATCATCGGTTACAACAACTATTCTTTTATCATTGATAATAACAGTTACTGAATCGTCATTCTCATACACATTCCATGCACCTCCATGGTTAATATCAACTGATTCACGATCATCTGTATCTCTATCTGCATCCTTATCATCTTCAATTATAAGACTTTTAACATTATCCATCCCATCGAAGGTGAACTGGTATTCTCCCTGTTTTGAGATTTTTTTAATGTTATCTTTTTCGAAGTAGGATAAATTGCCTGCACCTGAAAGATCTGTTTTAAGTTGATGACGGGCCATTACGGAAGCATTGCCGGCCCCGGAAATGTCAGCATCGGTATTGTTGGTAACAAATTCAAGCGCTTTCAGGTTTCCGGCTCCTGAAACCTCAGTAGTGTGCTTTTCGGCTGAACCTTTAAGTTTCATATTGCCGGCTCCACTTATTTCGGTTTTGGCATTTCTTGCAATCAGGTTAAGGGTAGCATTTGCAGCTCCACTGGTTTCATTTATAAAAGTACCAGTTTCAATATCCAGGGTTGCTTTGGCTGCTCCTGAAACATAAAGTTCGAATTCTTCATTTTTCAGAGGAGTTTTGCCTGTGACTTTCGATGCTCCACTTGCATCAATTTTAGAAAGGTTTACGGCCGTTACATAAATATCCATTTTTGTTGCATCTTTAATGTTGTCGCAACTCAGGTTAAGGGTTCCGTTATTAACTTTAGTAATGATTTTATTCTGAATGTTTTCGTCTGTTTCAACTTTTACAGATTGTTGATCGCCCTGAGATACATACAGATGAATAGCACAGCCAACGTTTATTGCATTAAAATCGGAAACCTGGCGCTCCTGTGTTGTAACGTTGCCGTTCCCTCTGGTTTGTGCTTTAACACTGGTTATTGCGAGTGTAAGGAGCATTATTCCTGCGAGTGTTAGTTTTATTGTTTTCATAGGATTGAGATTATGCTGTTTGTTTTTTTTTGTTGATTCTGGTAACTAGACGGAATAAGTTAGTATAATGTTACAGTTAAGAAAAAAAAAGATGAATATTTATAAAACAATCTTTTTGAATATAATAAATGTTGCTATATCAGTGATAGATGATTTTATTTAAGATTGGTGAAATATTATTTTGTGAATCCGTTGCGTAACGAGTTATATCAAAAAAAACCGGGGTAGTCCCCGGTTTTCAAAAAAGCAATCAACTTACTTATTAAAGATTATGAATGTAAATTGAATAAATCTCTTTAAAAGTTGATCTGGAGTTCTTCATGCTGGTCTATTGTTTTAGTTTTACCCTTGTCTATGTACGTGATACTTCCTGCTCCCGAAAGATCCGTTTTTAATTGTTTACGTGCCAACACGTCGGCACTGCCGGCTCCGGAAACGCTGGCATCAGTATAGTCGGTAATAAATTCTATTGCTTTCAGGTGCCCTGCGCCCGATATTTCAGCATTATGTTTTTCAACTGAGCCTTTTAAAATAACATTGCCGGCTCCGCTGATCTCGGATGTTGCAGTTTTGGCTGCAATTGTTAACGTGTTATTTGCGGCACCACTGGTTTCGTTGTCGAATGCCCCGGTTTCAATTTGCATTTCAACTTTGGCAGCTCCTGAGGTTTTGAGGCTAAAAACATCACTTTTAAAGGGTGTTTCACCCGTAACTTTGGAAGCACCACTGACATCTAATCTTTTTAGTTTTACTGCAGTTACATATACATTCATCTTTGTAGGATTCTGTATATCCTTGCAACTCAACGTCAATATTCCGTTTGAAACTTTTGTAATCAAATGGCTTTGCAGATTTTCATCTGTTTGAACAGAAACCGATTGTTGATTTCCTTGTTTAATAACCAGGTTAATTGCGCTGCCAACTTTGATGGCATCAAAAGAGGAAACTTGTCTCTCCTGAGTCGTTACATTACCATTTCCATTTGTTTGAGCTTTAACACCGGCAACTGTCAGTGTAAGGAGCATCATTCCTGCTAATGCTAGTTTCAGGGTTTTCATAGGATTGAAATTATGCGGTTTTGTAAATATGAATTCAGGATATAAGACGGAATTTATGGGCATATTGTTACAGCAAAGTGAATAAAAAAGAATATTATAGAGAAATCCTATAGAAACCTGGGGCCCGGACGGAGTTGTTTCATACCCGACTAATATTGGTTTGCCCAAGCAAAAAAAATCCGGAACAAGCCCGGATCTTTAAATTACTTTATCAGTTTTACTTTTTCACTTCCTTTTCAAAATCAAAAAGCCCGCTTTCAAAGTCATAAGCAACTACTTTTCCCTTTTCGTCTTTCTGCAATTTTAGTTCCATTTCGCTGGAAGTAATTGTATTGATAGTTTGAACTCCGAGTTCAGCAAATGTCCAGAGTGAGAGATTTTTCTTCTCTTCCTTTGGTGGAGCCACTTTTTGGTTCGATGCGAATAAACCTTTTGCTTTTGCTGTTACAGCATTTAATATGGTTTGTGCCGGTGCTTTATCTTTCGAGTTTAGTTCGGCAAATTGTATTTCTTCAGCGAGTTTAATATTATAATAAAACTCCCGGTTCTGGTTTATATACATCTGGCTGGAGCGGATAAACGTAAACTGAGGATCGACGTAGGAACGTGTAGTAATTTCAACGGCTGACCTGGTTTGTAAAGATTCAATATTTTGGCGTTCAACCGTAGCTGTATATTTCTTGCTTTGATCTGATAAAACAGTGGTATTTATAGAAGCAGTATTTGTTTTCTTAGTGATTTTCTTATCAGGAGTTGATTTTACAACAGCTGGCTTTTCTATATTTGAAGCAATCTGTTCGTCAGGTATTATGATAGATGGCTGGGTATTTATCGAGTTTATTGAATTTTTAACTTTACCCTGTTCAACTATACTTTGTGGGATATCATTGCGGTCGAGTAAGAAATAAACACTAAAAATAAGTGCAAGTGATGCAGCGGCAGAAAGTGCGTAAAACACAATCCTACGGATTGGAGTTACAGATTTTTTCAGCCCGGCTTTATCCTCAAAAACTACATCAGCTTCAGCAGTAAGAACTGTATGTTTATAGAGTTTACGATCTTTTTCAAGTTGTGGATTGTATTGCATAAACTCAGCAAGCTGAATTTTTTCATCCGGGTTCAGATCGCCTTCCAGTTCGCGTGCCAGGTAAGTTTCAAAATTATCTTCAGTTATCAGTCCAACAGGAATAGCCTTATGTTTTAGCGAATCTTTGGCTTCAAATACAATTTTATCATTAGCTGAGAGATGAGCAAGTGAATATAATCTTCGATCTTTTTCAAATTGTGGATTAATACTTATAAATTCTTCGATGGATGCAAGTTGTTCAGTATTTAATAATCCTTCGGTTTCGCCAACCAGGTATTCTTCATAATTCAGTTCATTAACCTGCGATGTGACGAATACGTGATTTTTTTTTAAGGATGACTTTTTCTCGAATACAATATCCTGATCAGCAACAAGCATTACTGCTTCAAACTCCTCAAATACATTCCTGAGGTCGGGATTTTGATCGACGAAAATTAATACTTCCTCAACCATTTCCGGGCTTAGCTGCCCTTCGTGGTAGTCGAGAAAATATGCTTCGTAATTATCCCTGTTGATTTTCATTTTGTTTGATTTTTTTAAGCAGTTTTTATTAGAGTACTAAGTCGAGGCTGCCAATGTATTGTTTCAAAAAAGTCCGTGCTCTGAAAATGTAGACTTTTACCTGTGATTCGCTGAGTTTTAAAATATCACCTATTTCTTCGTAAGAGTACCCTTCGTAGTCGCGGAGCATAATTACCGATCGTTGTATTTCGGGTAGTTTTGCAACCGCTTCATTAATTACTTCTTTCAGGTCGTTGTAATTTCCCGGCGTTTCATCTCGTATTTCGGAGTAGTCGTCTGCCAAAGAACTAAGCCGCTGATTTTTACGAATGTGGTCGATCATGGTATGATAGGCCGTTGTAAAAAGGTATGCGCGTGCTTTTTCATATGATACTTCCTTCACTCTTTCCCACATCCTGACGTAGGATTCCTGTACTATGTCCTGGGCTGTATCCCTATCCTTGATATTCTTCAGGATAAAGCGATACACTCCGTCGGAGTATAAGTCAGCACATGAATTGTACTCGGCTGCTGTCATCTTTTTGGTTTTCGGTTGTAGGTTTTCGAATGTAATACGTTTAACGGTGCTATAAAGTTACAACAGATTTAAAAATATTTTTAATTTTTAAAATAAATTGAAGTAATAGTGTTCAGATTTCCTGTAAACATTTAGACTTAAGCAACTAGCGGTATGGTAACAATACAATGATGTATCTCCTTCTCACCCCCCTTAATCCCCTATAGGGGAAATCGGCGCACAGGTTTGCCCCTTCAAGGGTCAGGAGTGCTTAGGAAATTGGCAAATCAGTGTTAACATAACCCTGGAAGATGAGCTTAAAGAAAAAAAATCAAACTCCGGGCAACTGATTTTTAGTCATCCGAAATTTGATTGGATTTTATATACGATATGAAATGAGGGATTTATTTATTATTCCCACAACCCTTCAATGGAAAGATATCGTTCGCCTGTATCGTAATTAAATGTCAGTATTCGTGAGCCTTCAGGTATTTCAGCCAGTTTTTTACTTACTGCTGCCAACGAAGCACCTGTAGAAATCCCGGCAAAAATAGCCTCTTCCTTTGCCAGGCGCCGGGCAAAATCAAAAGCGCTTTCTTTCGATACACCAATTACTCCGTCAAGAAGACTTGTATCAAGATTTTTTGGAACAAAACCTGCACCAATACCTTGTAACGGGTGGGGGCCAGGCGCTCCTCCGCTGATTACGGGCGATAGTTCCGGCTCAACGGCAAATACTTTCAAATCAGGCCAGAGTGATTTCAGGTATTTGCTCACACCCGAAATGTGACCTCCTGTACCAACTCCGGTTATTATGAAATCAAGTCCATCAGGGAAATCAGCCGCAATTTCACGAGCCGTTGTTTCGAAGTGAATGTTTGGATTGGCAGGATTTTCAAATTGCCCCGGAATCCACGACATGGAAGTTTCTTCGGCAAGTTCTTTTGCTTTTTCTATGGCGCCTTTCATCCCTTTTTCACGTGGCGTAAGTACAAACTCAGCACCATAAACCGACATCAGTTTACGCCTTTCAATGCTCATAGATTCGGGCATTACCAGTATTAGCTTATAACCTTTAACTGCGCTAACCATTGCGAGCCCGATTCCAGTATTTCCGGATGTTGGCTCAATGATTACGGAACCTGGTTTCAATATACCACGTTTTTCAGCGTCCTCCACCATCGAGAGTGCAATGCGGTCTTTGATGCTACCACCAGGATTGGCTTGTTCGAGCTTGATCCACACTTCGTATTGCGAAGGGAAAAGCTTGTTGATACGAACATGAGGCGTGTTTCCTATGGTTTGAAGTATTGAGTTTGCTTTCATTTAGATAAAGAAGTTAATTGGTTCAACAAAATCTTTTTTATCGCGGATTACGATCTGGGGCTTATGATAAACCAAAGAAAATGGTTCAACACTTTCGGTAAGCCATACAGTACCGCCGATTACCGAATTACGTCCTATTACAGTTTTCCCGCCTAAAATAGTACTACCGGCATAAATAATTACATTATCCTGAATAGTTGGGTGCCGTTTCTGATCGCGAAGTGCACGTTCAACAAACATTGCTCCCAGTGTTACTCCCTGGTATATTTTAACATTGTCACCAATTTCTGTTGTTTCACCGATTACAACTCCGGTTCCATGATCGATAAAGAAATTCTTTCCTATTTTGGCTGCCGGATGAATATCAATACCTGTTTTACCATGAATGTATTCACTCATAATCCTGGGTAGCAACGGCACTTTTAATAAACAAAGTTCATGTGCAATCCGGTAAACGGATATGGCATAAAATCCCGGAAATGACATTATTACTTCTTCAATCCCTTTTGCTGATGGATCGCTGTTCAGAAACACATCTGCATCATTCAGCATCATTTCATAAATATCGGGCAGGCGGTTAAAAAATGATTCTACCACCTTTGTTACTTCTTCTTCTGCATCATCGTGCAACGGGAAAAGAAGTTCGCTGAGCCGGAAACGTAACCTGCGCAATTCAACCTGTAATGATTTTAAGGAAACCGTACGATTACCTTTTAGCGGGAATAAAAACATGACAAGCTCATCCACAAACTGCTGGGTGCTCTCAACCGGCGGAAGATTGGCATGAGAAATTACATAACTCCGGTAAATTTCTTTGGGTAATTGAGATAATGGATTCATCAGTGAAATATATTGAATATTAATTTATATCCTAGTGGATTAACAGCAGGTTCCGGCCTTTGTTCAGCAGGGCCAAAATTTGCTTAAAAGTATGAGATAGAATTTGAGGAGCTATTAGTGAGGAATTTTACTGGTAATTTTATGCAAAAGTAGTTGATTAGTATACATGTTGTCTATCCAGGCTGGCTGGCAATTTAAATTGATCAGGAGAATTAACTCCAAATAATAATGCATAAGCCTGAATTCTTGCAGCTTTCATGCTCACTATAGCTTTCAGTTATATACCCCTTTTCTTGCATAACACCCTTTTATAAACGATTATTATTCCCATGTAATTAATCCTAACCAGAGGTAAACTGTTGAAACAGACCGGCTTTTATAGGATTAACAAAACATTAACTTATTTAGCAAACCATTGATATCATTAGGATGTAGCTATCAGAAGGATTTAAACTCAAAAAATTAATGTTTTTGCTTAAAAGTAATCTGTATTTTTGCAATTCAATAATTGAAACAATGATTCACAAAGCTCTGGTTATTCTAAATCCTTTCAACAGCATAATGATGTGTTGTTGTATGAGTATTTAGTATGGAGAGCTTTTCTTAAATAAAAAGATTTTTTTAAAGAAACAGGCTTTCCGAAAACGGGGAGCCTTTTTTTTATTCCATCAGTCAAAATTTACTTTATGGTAGCACAATCCATAATCACCAATCATTCATCTGGATCAGTAAATAGCTGCTGTTGTTGTATGAGTCTGCAATTGCGGATTGGTTATTCTATGCTCTGTTGAAAGAAATATTTGCAACAAGTATAAATTTTAAAAGCCCTTCCGCAACAGTGTGAAAGGGCTTTTTCGTTTTCAAACAAACCTTAAATAATTCAAGTAAATCATTCACTTTCGAATTAATAAATCATGGCACATATCTGTCCAATCGAGGGAACCCTCATAAACGAACCAACAGTGAGAGTAGTAGCAGCACTTGTTGCAATTACGGCCGCAATTGGTATTTATTTTCAATCACCTGTGATTTTTCTGTTTCTCGCATTTGATTTCTTCGTACGAGGTTTCAATAAAAAAGAATGGAGTTTATTCCGGTTTATTGGAATAAAAACTATTGCTATCATTGATGTTAAAGAAAAACTAATCGATTCAGGCGGGAAAAAATTTGCTTCAAAAGTGGGATTTATTCTCTCTGCTGTACTCACCGTTTCCGTTTTTCTGCAATTCTCATTTGTAACACTTACACTGGGAGGAATTCTTGTCCTTTTTGCTTCACTTGAGTCGGCATTAGCATTTTGTGTTGGATGCAAAATATATACGTTGTATGCCAGGTTTTTTTGAAACAAAACGGCAGGTTTCTCATCAAGAAAAATTCAAAACCTTTAACATTTTAATAGTAACACTTAAAAATCATTAAAAAATGAAAGCAAATAACATTTTAGAAACCATAGGGAACACCCCGCATGTAAGGATAAATAAGCTCTTTGGGCATTCACATGAAGTGTGGATCAAGCTCGAAAGAACCAATCCCGGCAACAGCATTAAAGATAGAATCGCTTTAGCCATGATTGAAGACGCTGAAAAAAGAGGCATTTTGAAAGAAGATAGTGTGATAATAGAGCCTACATCCGGAAATACAGGTATAGGCCTGGCGTTGGTGGCTGCAGTAAAAGGATATAAAATCATCCTGGTTATGCCTGAATCGATGAGCGTTGAAAGGCGTAAACTGATGTCGGTTTATGGCGCTGATTTTGTTCTGACTCCCAGGGAAAAAGGTATGAAAGGCGCTATTGAAAAAGCGAATGAATTGGCCGAAGCAACCCCTCATTCATGGATACCGCAGCAATTCAATAACCAGGCTAACGTTGAAGTGCATAAAAGGACGACGGCCCTCGAAATTGCGGCTGATTTTCCGGATGGTCTTGATTACATAATAACTGGAGTTGGAACGGGCGGGCATATAACAGGGATTGCTGAAGTGCTGAAAATTAAGTTTCCAAAGTTAAAAGTATTTGCTGTGGAGCCTGAACTTTCGCCCGTTCTTAGTGGGGGAGCTCCCGGTCCTCATCCCATACAAGGTATAGGTGCTGGGTTTGTACCACAAATTTACAAAAGTGAATTTATCGATGGAGTAATCCAGGTAAGCAAAGAAGCTGCTTTTGAATATGCCCGAAAAATAACAAGACAGGAAGGTATTTTTGTAGGAATCTCGACAGGAGCTTCGCTCGCCGCCGTGGCTAAAAAGATATCTGAAATTCCTGCAAGATCCCGAATTCTTACCTTTAATTATGATACGGGGGAACGATACTTATCTGTTGAAGGGCTGTTCAGTTAAAGTTGCTGTGATTCTTTATACGAAAAACTCCGGGTAACGATGATTGCCCGGAGATTTCTTTTATTAGAAAAGCTTTTTTTAATACGAAAGAATAAGTTTAATCGAGTTTCAACACTGCTAGGAATGCACTTTGCGGGACTTCTATATTTCCGATCTGGCGCATACGTTTCTTCCCTTTTTTCTGTTTTTCGAGTAGTTTACGTTTTCGCGAAATATCCCCACCATAACATTTGGCAATAACATCCTTGCGAAGTGGCTTAATGGTTTCGCGCGATATGATTTTTGCACCAATGGCAGCCTGGATGGCTACTTCGTATTGTTGCCGGGGAATAAGCTCTTTTAGCTTTTCGCAGATCCGACGACCGAAATTGTAGGCGTTATCGCGATGAATTAGTGTACTAAGTGCGTCAACAGGATCACCGTTCAGGAGAATATCAAGTTTTACCAGGTCAGCTTTACGATAATCAGAAATATGATAATCGAACGAAGCATATCCTTTCGAGATACTTTTCAGCTTATCATAAAAATCGATTACGATTTCGCCCAGTGGAAGGTCAAAACTAAGTTCAACACGGTTCTGAGTCAGGTAAATCTGATTTTTGAGTGTGCCACGTTTTTCGAGGCATAATTTCATGATAGCACCCTGGTAATCTGATTTTGAAATTACCTGGGCCGAAATAAAAGGTTCGTAAATATCATCCACCCAGGTAGTATCAGGCATTCCCGAAGGATTGTGAACTTCAATTTCTTCGCCTTTTGTGGTAATAACCTTATACATTACGTTTGGTACTGTTGAGATTACGTCCATATTGAATTCGCGGTCGAGGCGTTCCTGGACAATTTCCATATGCAGAAGTCCAAGAAATCCGCAGCGGAATCCAAATCCGAGAGCTAAGGATGATTCAGGCTCAAAACTGAGAGAAGCATCATTAAGTTGCAGTTTTTCAATGGCAACGCGAAGCTCTTCATAATCATCAGCATCTATGGGATAAAGCCCGGCAAAAACCATAGGTTTTACATTGGCAAATCCTTCTATAGCGGCAGAACATGGCCGGTCCACATGAGTGATAGTATCGCCGACTTTTATCTCTTTGGCTGTTTTAATCCCCGATATTATATAACCAACGTCTCCGGTAGTAAGGGTATCCATTGGTTTTTGTTGTAATTTGAGTAAGCCGATCTCTTCTGCTTTATACTCTTTGCCGGTATTCACAAATTTAACGAGGTCACCTTTACGTATCTTGCCATTGAAAATACGGAAATAAGCTACAATTCCTCTGAATGGATTAAACAAGGAATCAAAAATAAGAGCTTGCAGAGGTGCTTCGGGATCGCCTTTCGGTGCCGGAATGCGACTGATTATAGCATCAAGAATTTCCTGAACCCCCATCCCTGTGCGGGCACTGGCGCGGATAATATCTTCTGGTTTACAACCTATAAGTTCAATAATTTGATCTTCAACTTCTTCGGGCATGGCCGAATCCATATCCATTTTATTCATTACCGGGATGATTTCCAGGTCGTGTTCCAAAGCCAGGTACAAATTGGAAATGGTTTGAGCCTGGATGCCCTGCGTAGCATCAACTATGAGCAATGCGCCTTCACAGGCTGCAATGGCGCGTGATACTTCGTACGAAAAATCGACATGCCCTGGTGTATCAATAAGGTTTAGCTCATATTTGATGCCATTGTACAAATAATCCATCCGGATAGCATGGCTTTTTATAGTAATACCACGTTCGCGTTCAATATCCATATCATCGAGCACCTGGTTCTGAAGCTGGCGTTCGGTAAGGGTTCCGGTGGTTTCGAGCAGGCGGTCGGCCAACGTGCTTTTGCCGTGGTCGATATGTGCAATGATGCAAAAATTTCTGATGTGTTTCATTGCCGCAAAGGTATGAAAAAGGGAACAATTTTTAACATATGCTAAACGATGGTTTTTAAAAACAAAAGTTCAAAAAAGTTGGTTTTATATTCTGATGATAAAATTGCATCAAATAATTCCAAGTCACTCACATTTCATGGATTATTTATCAATAACGTCAATGAATGACCACTATTCCTGTTCAGAAAGTCCATAACATCTGTTGTCAACTTTTGAATAACAAATTAACAGCCACAACCCCTTTCCACATTCAAAAAAACTCAATCTTCAATTCTTAAATGATCTTTTAATTAAAACTCACCCCTCAAAAAAAACATTCCGTAGCTTTAGCTATCATTTTAACAACTTTTCCGTATTTCTTGTAAAAATCATTCATCAATTATTCGTACTTTTGCATCGCATTTCAAAAAAGAACACATCTTTAAAAATCAATATATTATGACAAAAATTAAAGTAGGTATCAATGGTTTTGGTCGTATAGGCCGCCTTGTTTTCCGCGCATCAATTCTTCGCGACGATATCGATGTTGTAGCTATCAACGATCTGATCGACGCAAATTACATGGCTTACATGCTTAAGTATGACACTGTTCACGGACAATTCAAAGGCACTGTTGAGGTAAAGGACGGACATCTGGTTGTAAACGGGCAAACTATCCGTGTTACCGCTTGCAAAAACCCTGCTGACATCAAGTGGTCGGATGTTGGTGCCGATTACGTTGCTGAATGTACCGGTTTATTCCTAACCACTGAAACCTGCCAGGCTCACATCGATGGGGGTGCAAAACGAGTTATACAATCAGCTCCTTCAAAGGACGATACACCAATGTTCGTTTATGGTGTGAACCACAAAGAATATGCGGGTCAGCAGATAGTAAGCAATGCATCTTGTACCACCAACTGTTTGGCTCCGCTGGTTAAAGTTATCAATGATAACTTTGGTATTGTTGAAGGTTTGATGACTACTGTTCATGCTACAACAGCTACACAAAAAACAGTTGATGGTCCTTCGGCCAAAGACTGGCGTGGCGGACGTGCTGCTGCCGGTAATATTATTCCATCATCGACTGGTGCCGCTAAAGCTGCTGCAAAAGTTATTCCCGCAATGAAAGGCAAACTTACCGGAATGTCATTCCGCGTTCCTACGCTTGATGTATCAGTTGTTGACTTAACCTGCCGTTTGGAAAAAGCTACTACCTACGAAGAAATCAAAGCTGCTATCAAAGCTGCTGCTGATGGCGAAATGAAAGGTGTTCTTGGTTATACCGAAGAAGCAGTTGTTTCGAGCGATTTTGTTGGTGATTCACGCACTTCCATTTTTGATGCTGAAGCTGGTATCATGCTGAATCCTAACTTTGTTAAACTCGTTTCGTGGTACGATAACGAATGGGGTTACTCAAGCAAAGTTCTTGATATGATTGCACATATGGCAACTGTTTAATACAGTTTCTATCCAAAATAAAAAAGAGCTGCTTTCGAGTGGCTCTTTTTTTGTTTACCTTTTGAGAGACTATGACACTTCACTTTGTTGAATAAAAGTCTCCTACGATGTGATCTCATTTTACCTTATCACCGTTATACTTCCCTTTAATGTCCTTTTCACTGTGCCATTCAGTGTAAGTTCATATACATCGCATACGTAATAATATACTCCATCGCTAACCTCCTGATTTGTACCTTGAATCTTTCCATCCCATTTAATAGCAGGGTCCTGGGTGTTGAAAATCAGGTTACCCCATCGGTTAACAATTTGCAGGTCGATTTTTTCGACTCCTGAATATGGAAATGGAACAAAGAAGTCATTTCTTTCGTCGCCATTTGGCGTAAATATATTTGGCAGCCGATATGTACCGCAAGCATCACTATTGATGCAGACAGTATCACTCATTGCACTCCTGTTCCCAACTGAATCTACTGCAAGAATTGCATAACATCCTGCTATAGTGGTAAGGTTCGAATGTGTATAGGTGAATGCCTGTGTTGAGTCCAGCGGCACAAGGCTCTCAGCCTGCGGAGGTCTGTAATATATTACGTACTGTATAATATCATATGAACAATCCGGTTCAGTGTTTTCCCATGTAAGCACATTCTCAAAATTATCACAATCCGCATGTGCATAAAGTGTTGGAGCACATGGTACTTCATTGTCAATTGGAACTCGCACATGCTTCTTGTGAAAAGTTAATGAGAGGATCAGTAATTCCTGCAGTTCCATATGTTCCAACAGCTTTTACCTTATAACAGTATGATTGGCCATTTATACGATCATAATCAATATAAAATGGTGTAATAGATGTACCAATAGAATCGAAAAGCAATGTGCTTTCATTCTTTCTGAAAATAACGTACTGTTCATTAGTCCACGGAACTGCAAAGTTGATATTAATCCTGACTTTTTTATCTCCCGGAGTAAAAGTAATAAATACAGATGAAGCTTTTTGTGAAGGACCAACAAGGAAGCGGTTTCCGGGGGTATCATTATAAAAATCAACCCGGTAGTTTAATCCATGATCGTTAGTATTTATGAGATCATTTGTGTAAGTAGTATCGTTGATTGATGGACAGGGAATCAATAAGGTTAAGGGCAGCTCCAGTAAGATCATCAGATCTGTAAATGAGGTATTTGTAAGGGCCTGGAGTTTGTACAAGATCTAATTCTGTTGGCTTCGACCAGGCAATATAAACGCGTCCGTCGGCGATTCCTGTTTTCTGAATACTGATATTTGTTATAACAGGAACATCTTTTTTAAGTTGTGAACAAGCCTCATTGGAAGCATAGCTTTCGGCCCCGTCAGGATATGTAGCAACCACCATATAGCAGTAATCAATTCCACGCGAAAGTTCACTATCTGTAAACAAAGTATCAGTCGTTGTCAGAGTGGTAATCAATTGATAACCGGTATATAAAGGAACACCTGTTTCGCAATATCCTGCTACATAACCATAAAAACCATTTCGCCGGTAGATTTTGTACCCGTTTATATTAGAACATTGGTTTTTATTCCATTTTAACTGAATACTATTGCCTAAGGCTGAGGCAGTCAGGTTCTTGGGTGCCGGGCCAACTACAGTGATATTCATGCTTTTTAAATCGAAAAGATTGACAGGAGTATCGTTATCTGTAGCTTTAAAATATACCTGGTATGGGTTCTTCCTGACATGACTACAGCTTGTCTTCCACGTGAAAATACCCGTGTTTCGCCCAATAGAGTCAGCAGGTGATGTAAAAACAGCTGGATCAGCAATTTGAAATGGAGCACCGGCAGCAGTTAGTTTAATGCCATTCGAATCAGCATCTGTTGCAATAACCTTGAATTGTAAAGTAGACCCGGCTTCTACACAGGTATCATTAATTGGACTTATTACCGGTGCATGATTGTCGCATGTTACAATGGTGATCTGCATGTCACGTGTAATAAAACCGATTTTCAGCCCGTTACGCCATTCTTCAATCAGGAAAGCGATATTATATTCGCCCTGCATTTCAGGTTTCTGCCACAGGATTTCTCCAGTTGATGAATTTATAGTAAAAGTGCCTCCTACGTTGGCCCCTACCTGGTTGGGAAGCTGGAAGCCCGGAATGTTATCGCCGTTTGCACCTCGGCACGTCACCAGGCGGAATGACAGGCTGTCGCCATCGGGGTCGTATGCACCTGGATTATGCAGGAATGGCTGGTTCACACAACCCTGGTCGATCGGAGGCAGTAAAAGTTGCGGTGAAGAGTTGTTTCCGATAAAAGGATTTATAATAAGTAGTGTTTCAATAAACAAAGGAACCTCAACTGAATTGGGGATATTTTGTACACCATAGTTCCGGTTAGGATCCTCGAGGGTGATATGATAAGTGGCTGCTCCGGGAAAGGTATGAACTCCGACATAAAGATTCCTCTTAATGTCAGGACCTACAATCTCTCCGGTATGTCCCTGCTGATTTGTCGGACCATTGGATCGCGGCAGAACGGCACTTGTATTGTCGCCCCAGTTGATGGTAAGTTCATACCTGTCGGCGGGGCTGGGAGCATATGAATAGGTTACAATAGTTATTTCGTAAGTTAGTGCCGATATATATTTAAATGTGATTTCACCTGCACGCTGATGTGTAGCCAATAAAGGGCCTGAAAACCAAATCAATACAATAAACAGTATAAAGAATTTTTTCATGACAATCTGTAGTGCGGGAGAGCTTCACCTGATGGCAATCGGCCATGGCATGCATCCAAACATCAAAAGTACAAATTATGATTTATATAAGCCTTTAATTTTGAAGTTTTAAACGTTAATATTATAGTACTGAATTTATTTGTTTTTCATTTTATCAGGATTAAACAGATATGGACATAAGTTATTAAAAGTTTTGCTGAAAATGCCAGCCTGCTAAAAGAATATCAACCCTTGTTTTGTTACAGGCAGATATTATTTTCAAGCGAATGTTCATCTGAAGATCTTCATTTAATAATGTAATAAAAATCATTTACATCTCTGCCCTCTGATAGCTAGCATGAAATGAAGGCACGGCCTCTGAGAATCAGATTTATTTAGTATTTTTGAAGTGTTCAAGCAGGAAGGATTAAAGTGTATGTATAATATTGATCTGCAGAAGGAGAAAAAAGAAATTGTAAAACGATACCGTGCTCTGATGAGGGCATGGAATGCGAAAAAGGGGGTTAAAAGAGACAACCAGGTTCGCAAAGCTTTTATTATGGCTTCCCAGGCACACTTCACTATGCGTCGCCGCACCGGTGAGCCATACATTTATCATCCGCTCGAAGTTGCCCGTATAGTAGCCGAAGAGATCGGACTGGGCGAAACTGCCATTATCAGTGCATTACTTCATGATGTGGTGGAGGATAACCCTGATTACACCATCGATATGATCAGGCAGAAATTTGGCGATAAAGTTGCTTATATTGTCGACGGGCTTACCAAAATTAAGGATGGTTATGAAAGACTTGAATCGACAGCGCAAGTTGAGAGCATAAAAAAGATGCTTTTAACTTTGAGTGACGATGTAAGGGTAATCCTGATTAAATTGGCCGATCGGTTACACAATATGCGCACACTCGATTCAATGCCAGCCTCAAAACAGCAGAACATCGCAGCCGAAACCCTTTACCTTTATTCTCCTTTAGCGCACCGGCTTGGTTTATATGTGATCAAAAGTGAACTCGAGGACCTGGCTCTTAAATATAATGAACCGGAAATTTACCGGACCATATCAACGAAATTGCAGGAAACGGAATATGAACGTAAGAGTTTCATCCAGAAATTCATATTTCCGATTAAAAAAGCAATGGCTTCGCAAGGCATAAATTTTGAAATTGATACACGGGCTAAGTCAGTATATTCCATTTATAAAAAAATGCAGGTTAAGGAAATCCCATTTGAGGAAGTTTACGACTTGTTTGCAGTCCGTATTATAATTGAATCACCTCCTGAATTAGAGAAAATCGACTGCTGGCGGGTTTATACCCTGGTAACTGATACCTATAACCCAAAACAAAACCGCCTCCGCGACTGGATATCCACTCCAAAGGCAAATGGCTACGAGTCGCTGCATACAACGGTGATGAGTCCTACAGGGCAATGGGTCGAAGTGCAGATACGTACGCGACGGATGCACGAAATAGCTGAGAGAGGATATGCCGCACATTGGAAATATAAACAACAGATTGATAAGGACAAGGCACAGGAATCAGGTCTTGATGATTGGTTGGCTGAGATACGCAAGATTCTGAAATCACCTGATGCAAACACACTGAATTTCCTTGACGATATTAAACTTACACTTTTCAGTGACGAAGTTTTTGTGTGGACTCCAAAAGGACATCTTAAATCATTGCCAGCAGGAAGCACTGTTCTCGATTTTGCATACCTGGTTCATACTGAATTAGGTAACCATTGCATTGGTGTTAAAGTTAACAGAAACCTGGTTCCTTTAGATCATAAACTTCGAAGCGGCGACCAGGTTGAAGTTATAGCATCAAAGAAGAGTTTTCCCAAAGAAGAATGGCTTGAATATGCCATTACGCCCCGAGCCAGGTACAGTATTAAAGAAGCATTGAAAGACCAGCGAAAAGAGCTGGCAACAACAGGCAGAATTAAACTGGAAGAAACATTCAAAAAGCATGATTTTCCAATCAGTAAAACCCATATTGCACGTTTCTGTGAATATCTGGGATTTTCGGGTCCGGCGGATTTATTCTATAATGCTTATCTGGACAATATATCCGTTGAACAGGTAGAGAAATTTATTATTTTAGAAAAAACTGAAATAAATTCCCGTAAACGATCTGGCTATAAAAAAGATCAGTTTGAGGAAACTGGATCAGCGCCAA
The DNA here is from genome assembly GCA_963802185.1 of uncultured Bacteroidales bacterium. Classification (GTDB taxonomy): domain Bacteria; phylum Bacteroidota; class Bacteroidia; order Bacteroidales; family UBA4417; genus UBA4417. The sequence goes on along the minus strand of CAWDHU010000017.1, from coordinate 283,826 downwards.
AACTTAAATCAAAACAAGGCATTTCGCATGATCTGGAGGAACTCGACTTTGGAATTGCAATATGTTGTCATCCTTTACCAGGAGATGAAATAATAGCCTATACTCCCGATGGTACAAAATGGATTGTACACCGCACTAATTGTCCGGAGGCAATTGAACTTATGGCTCGCCTTTCTAACAGGATAATTCATGCCAGCTGGAACAATAAACAAATGAATACATTTCTGGGGGGCGCTAAAATAGGGGGGTTTGATCGTAAGAGCATGATTTCAGATATAATAAGAGTGATTAGTGATGAGATGCATTTTAATGTAAGGTCGTTTCATATTGATACTTCAGGTGATCTTTTCGAAGCATATATTAGCTTTTTTGTTCGAGATACAATCGATATTAATAGCACAATTGAGCAGATAAAAAAAATAGAAGGTGTATCAACGGCTTCACGCATGCTGAAATTTATGAAAACGTAAATGGTTTTCTATCCTTTTTTTATTCTTAAAAATATCATATAAAGCCGCTTTAACTTTAAGAATATGCCGTTCATTTCAAATCATAGTGCCTTTATCTGCTACGCTCGCGAAAACCTTTGTTGTTTGCTCCGTATGGCTTGTACTAATCCATTATGTTTTATATCGACTTTTAAATACCGACAAATTCCTGAGCCATAATCTGGAAACTTGAACCCGGAACCGGGAACCAGATTTTATTTCTCTTTATGGTAATGGATATAAATTTATACCTATTTTTATTTATTCTAAATAGTAATTGGAAATTTTTATATTTTTACACAAAATTCAATGCTATGATCTCTGATTCAAAGAAACTTAATTACGAAGCTGTCAAGAAGTTATTTACTGACTACCTCGAGAAACTGGGGCACCGCAAAACGCCTGAACGGTTTACCATACTTAAGGAAATTTATTCTACCGAAGGTCATTTTGATATTGAATCTCTCTATATCCAGATGAAGAATAATAAGTATAGGGTTAGTCGTGCAACACTATACAATACAATTGAATTATTACTGAATTGCCACCTGGTAACAAAACATCAGTTCGGTAATAACTGTGCTCAATTTGAAAAATCGTTCAAATTTAAACAACATGACCATTTTATTGACATTGAAAATGGGGGAGTTCTTGAATTTTGTGATCCACGTATCCAGGATATTATTATTTCAGCCGAAAAGGCACTTGGTGTGAAAGTAACGCATCATGCCCTTACACTTTATGGCACACGTATAAAGCCAGAAGCCGTTAATTAACATTTCATTCCTCATGTGTCAGCTCTTTTTTTGAAGTGCTTTCAATAATTAATTTATCTTTGCAATACTATCGACAGCAACCTCTGCAAGGTTGCTTAATTTGTGTATAGCTGAAGCTGCCAGGATTGTCAATATCTTTTCACAGATAAATTTTCCTGATTGTGAAGTGTTATTGAGACCCGTAAAAAATAAAAAAAGATGAAAGTAGATGTTTTGTTAGGCCTGCAATGGGGCGACGAAGGAAAAGGAAAAATTGTGGATGTGCTTACGCCCCAGTATGATATAATTGCCAGGTTCCAGGGTGGACCCAATGCCGGACATACACTACAAATTGAAGGCGACAAGCATGTTTTGCATACCATTCCATCCGGAATATTTCATCCTGAAAAAATTAATATTATTGGCAATGGTGTAATAGCCGATCCATATATTCTTTCACAGGAACTTGCCCAATTGGTGTCTAAAGGAGTTAATCCAAAAGTGAACCTGCGGATTTCGAAGCGTGCACATCTTATTTTGCCAACGCATCGGATGCTTGATGCAGCATACGAGCAAGCTATGGGTGCCGGAAAAATAGGTTCTACCCTCAAAGGCATTGGTCCATGTTATACGGACAAAACTGCACGGTACGGTCTTCGATTCGGCGATATTCTGGCGTCTGATTTTACTGAGAAATATAATAACCTCAAACAACGTCACCTCAAGATTTTAGCGTCCTATAACTTTGATTACCAGGCTCAGCTTATCGATAAGGTTTCTTTCGAAGAATACGAGAAAAACTGGTTTGCAGCCATTGAGGAACTTCGTTCATTTCCTTTGATTGACAGTGAGTTATATATTAATAAAGCGCTAGCCGAAGGGAAAGCAATTCTTGCTGAAGGCGCACAGGGAAGTCTACTCGATGTGGATTTCGGATCTTATCCTTATGTTACTTCTTCAAATACCATTACGGCAGGAGTATGCTCAGGCTTAGGTATCCCACCATCAGCGGTTGGTAAGGTTTACGGTGTTTTTAAAGCATATTGTACCCGCGTTGGTAGCGGCCCATTCCCCACTGAATTAAATGATAAAACCGGTGAAAACCTGCGGGATAGCGGAAAAGAGTTTGGGTCCACAACAGGACGCCCTCGTCGTTGTGGCTGGCTCGATCTGCCTGCACTGCGTTATGCTATTATGCTCAATGGTGTTACCGACCTTGTTATGATGAAGGCGGATGTGATGAACGACTTTGAAACGATCAATATCTGTACCGGTTATGAAGTTAACGGACAAACTACCCAGGATCTTACATACGAAACCCTGAGTAACCCGGTGAAACCTTTATACACTGCTTTGCCCGGTTGGAAACACTCACTCCATGGAATAAGCGATTACAACCTTTTGCCAGGGAAGTTAAAAGAATATACCGGATTTATCGAAAAAACTGTCGGTCTTCCCGTGAAGATACTTTCTTCTGGTCCGGGAAGGGAAGAAACCATTCTGAAATAAAATGGTTAGCCTCTTTGTGTAAATTATTACTTTCCTGTTGTATCATAAATGGCATTCAGAAAACATTAGGTTACGCGGGTAACTTTAGCTGAAGCCGGTTTTTGCTAATTCGGAATTATTACAACAATTCCAAAGTTAAAAGCAATGCCTGTATATTTATCGCTGCTATCTTCTGCTGCTGTGCTTTTGGCAGGACTGCTTTCTGATTTTAGCTTATATTTACATGATTTATAGCCTATTAGTAAATCAAAAGCAACATTATCAGTTAAAAAGTAACTTCCGCCAACACCTATGCTATATTGTATAATTCCGTATTTTGTTTCGTAGGTGTAGCTTGAGTAACTAGATTTGTTTTTCGAACTACCGAAACCTATGTATGCTTCTCCCATAGGTTTAAGTTTGCCCTGTGGTAAGAAATAATAACGGACAAACGGACCAATTGTAATACTATTACTTGTACTTTCATCATCACTATCAATAGCTTTGGTTTTTGTTGTACTTAAATCTATTGCCAATCCTGCCGGCAAATTATCAATTATGAAGTAGCCAACTTTGGGATTAAAATCAAAATACGTTGTTTTTGATGATTCTGTTGAAGTTCCACCATGAATGTAGGTATATTTTTCAGTACTAAATCCTAAGGAACTAGCTCCCTGTATAAAAATATTTCCTTTATCCAATTGTCCAAACACTACTGTTGAGGACAAAAATAGCATCAATGCTAATACGACTTTTGTTTTCATAATAATTAGTTTTTGGGGTTTGTTTTGTAAATTTACGATCATATCATGAAAAATCGAATATGTTTAATGAAAATATTTTCTGATTTACTTTCCTGATTTAGAAAGTCATTTTAACCATATTTATATAATTAACTGGGTTCATCTTGTAACAATAAATTTGCAAGGATAAAAAAAAGCAATAAAAAAAACGGCTACCTACAGGCAGCCGTCACTAAATTCAAAGTTATAAACTTAATTACAATTTCCGTTTAACTTCCACTTCTTCGTAACCTTCAATTATATCACCAATTCTAATTTCGTTAAAGTTGTCGATATTTAAACCGCATTCGTACCCTGTAAGTACTTCTTTCACATCATCTTTGAATCGTTTCAGTGATCCAAGTGATCCGTCATGAACAACAATTCCGTCGCGGATAACACGAATTCTGGTGTTACGGGTAACTTTACCATCCAGCACCATACAACCTGCAATTGCTCCTACTTTCGAATTTTTGAATACTTCACGTATTTCTACGTTACAAACAATCTTTTCTTCAATTTCCGGTGCAAGCATACCTTCGATAGCAAGCTTGATTTCGTTGATTGCAGTATAGATAATTGAATAGAAGCGGATATCAATTTCTTCGCGTTCGGCTAATTTACGTGCACTCATACTTGGGCGCACCTGGAAACCGGCAATAATCGCATTGGAGGCAGATGCAAGAAGTACATCACTTTCGGTAATAGCTCCTACGCTCTTGTGAATTACATTAACCTGTACCTGAGGCGTTGATAGTTTGAGCAATGAATCTGACAAAGCTTCAACCGAACCGTCAACATCAGCTTTCACTATAATATTCAGTTCCTTAAAGTCACCGATTGCAATACGGCGTCCGATTTCGTCGAGTGTGATATGTTTTTGTGTACGTATGCCTTGTTCGCGTTGCAACTGTTGACGTTTAGTAGCAATCTGTTTGGCATCGCGTTCATCAATCATAATTTTAAACTTATCACCAGCTTGTGGTGCACCTGTAAGTCCAAGCAGGAGTACAGGGGCCGAAGGTCCGGCTTCTTTAATAGGCAGGTTGCGTTCGTTATACATGGCTTTCACTTTGCCATAAACCGAACCAGCAAGAATAAAGTCACCTAACTTAAGCGTTCCATTCTGGACAAGGAGTTTAGCAACATATCCACGTCCTTTATCTAACGAAGATTCAATAACTGTTCCTGAGGCACGTGCATCGGGATTAGCGTGGAGGTCGAGTAACTCAGCTTCGAGAAGAACTTTATCAAGAAGCTCAGTAACATTAGTACCTTTCTTCGCAGATATTTCCTGGCTCTGGTATTTCCCACCCCAATCTTCGACAAGAATATTGAGTTTTGAAAGTTCTTCCTTTATTTTTTCAGGATTAGCACCGTTTTTATCAATTTTATTGATGGCAAAAACCATTGGAACACCGGCAGCCTGTGCGTGGTTGATAGCTTCCTTGGTCTGAGGCATCACAGTATCGTCAGCTGCTACTACAATAATTACAATATCGGTAACCTGAGCACCACGGGCACGCATAGCGGTAAAAGCTTCGTGGCCGGGAGTATCGAGGAAGGTGATCTTTCGGCCATCTTCCAGCTGTACTTCATATGCACCGATATGTTGGGTTATTCCTCCAGCCTCTCCGGCAATTACATTGGCACTCCGTATATGGTCGAGCAGTGATGTTTTACCGTGATCGACGTGACCCATTACTGTAACAATCGGATTACGAGGTTTAAGGAGGGCAGGATCATCAGTTTCATCTGAACTGTCAATTGCTTCCTGTACCTCAACGCTAACAAATTCAACTCCATAACCAAACTCATCGGCAAGTACCGAAATAGTTTCAGCATCAAGACGTTGATTAATTGAAACAAACATCCCTAAAGTCATACAAGTAGCAATGATTTTTGTAACTGGTACATCCATCATCACCGACAAGTCGTTGGCAGTAACAAATTCCGTTACTTTTAGGATCTTCAGGTCATCTTCAAGCCTTTGAACTTCTTCCTGCAAATGCTGACTGGCAACATTTCGTTTTTCGCGGCGGTATTTCGATGCTTTCGATTTTCCGGTTCCACTCAGGCGTTGAAGTGTTTCCTTTATTTGTTTCTGGATGTCTTCCTCTGTAAGTTCAGCTTTAGGCAGTGATGGCCGTGAATGTGTTCTGGCTCCTGGTTTAGCTTTACTTCTGTCGTGAAGTTTGGCAGGTGTTACAACTCTTGGAGTTGTAGTTCCCGGTGTTGCTCCGTTTGCGGCATCAGCTGTACCGGTTTTACCTTTATTCAGGCGTTTACGTTTACGCTTTTTTGATTTGCTGTCTTCATCACTCGATGAAGCAACAGGTTTACGAGGTTCTGGTCGTGAAGGCTGTGGTAATTCAATCTTCTTCAGAATTTTTGGGCCTTCAAGTTTAGTGAATTTTGTTTGAAGATAGTTAGAGTCAGATTTATTATACCTGCCATCAATTGATGGTTGATCGCTGGTACGAGCTGATACTTCTTCGATTGTTGCTTCGGGAGATGCCGCTTGCGATTCAACCGGGCTTTGAGCAGTTTCAGGAACAGATGGTGTTGCCATTTGTTCAGGAGCCTCTTCAGCGCTTACGGCCGGGGTTTCAGGTTGTATGGTTTTAGCCTCTTTCTTATGTTCTTTTCCAGAAGTTTTCTCGGTCTTTTCTTTTTTCTTAGGTTTTTTATCGAATTGTTTCAAATCGATCTTGCCCAAAACTTTAGGTCCGGTGGAAGTAGCTTCATCATTGGCTGATGTAGGCGATTGTTCCGTTACCGGCTCTGTAATTACAGGAGCACCTACCGAACTTTCTCCCGGAATATTTTTTGTTGTTGGCTCAGATTCTGCCAATACAGAAGGTACATCTGTTTTCTCTGTTTTAGGCGTAATATCAACTTTTGCCTGAATTGTATCCTTTTCAACAGTTACCTTCACTTCCTCCTTCGTAACTTCTGAAGTTTGAACTGATTGTTTAGCAGGGGCCACTTCAGGCGCAGCCTGTGGAGTCACCTTAACATCCTGAGCTTTTTCAATCGTAGGTGCTTGTACAACAGATGGTTTTGGTGCAGCAGGAGCTACAACTGCAGGCTTCTCCGGAACAGGAGGAATAACTGTACTTTCCTGAACAGGTTTAGATTCTTCTGCTTTTACAGCTTTCTGAGCCTGGTATTCCAGTTCGATATGTTTGGCAATATCTTTTGCTGCCTTGTCGGGCTGGTATTCTTTTAGCAAAAGAGTATGCATTTCCGGACTCAACTTAGTGTTCGGATTACTATCAATTTTAAACCCCTTCTTATGAAGGAAGTCAACGATAGTGGTTACACCGACATTAAATTCGGTTGCGGCTTTTCCAAGCCTGATTGATATAGGTCCGTCTGACATGCTTTTATCGAAATTTCGCCTGAAGCTCGGAATAAGTGAGTAAAAGTACGATTTAATTTTCAAACTTATGTTTTTAGGTTACAGATATCAACTCGCACACATAATAATGCAAAGCCTTGATGAACTGATGATACACATGTATCTTACTTTCATCATCTGTTAATTTTGGTTATTCAAACTCAGCTTTCAGAATCCGGTGCACTTCGCGAATAGTCTCTTCTTCAAGTTGCGAGCGGCGTACCAATTCTTCGGCACTGAGTTCTAGAACACTTTTGGCAGTATCACAACCAATGCTTTTCAATTCATCGATGATCCATTGGTCAATTTCATCATTAAATTCCTGAAGGTCAACATCTTCGTAATCGGAATCTGTATCACGATATACATCGATTTCGTATCCGGTAAGTTTTCCCGCAAGTTTGATATTATGACCTCCTTTACCTATGGCTAATGATACCTGGTCGGGTTTCATATATACTTCAGCCCTTTTAGTTTCCTCATCCAAAGAAATTGAAGTGATTTTAGCTGGACTTAACGATCGTTGAATGTACAGGCTTGAATTTGAAGTGAAATTAATCACGTCAATATTTTCGTTACGTAATTCACGAACAATGCCATGTATTCTTGATCCTTTCATTCCAACACATGCACCAACGGGATCGATACGATCATCGTAAGATTCAACTGCAATTTTAGCTCTTTCGCCTGGTACACGAACAATATTTTTAATGGTGATCAGCCCGTCGAAGATTTCGGGAACTTCGGCCTCAAGCAAGCGCTCAAGAAATAGGGGAGAAGTACGCGACAGGATAATAACCGGTGAGTTTTTCTTCATATCAACCCGGGCAACAACGGCGCGGATTGTATCGCCTTTACGGTAAAAATCGCCGGGGATCTGCTCCGTCCTTGGCATGATGAGTTCCAGATCTTCGTCATCGAGGATTAGGATTTCATTTTTCCAAACCTGGTATACTTCGCCGGTAACAACATCGCCAATCCGATCTTTGTACTTACGGAAAATGTTGTCTTTTTCGTATTCCTGAACCTTCGAGATCAGATTCTGCCGTACAGTTAAAATTTCCCGACGGCCGATATCTGCCAGTTTTATTGGTTCAACCACTTCCTCCCCAACTTCAAAGTCAGGTTCAATTTTAATGGCTGCTGAATATGAGATTTGAAGATTTTCATCTTCTAATGCATCATCTTCTACAATAGTACGTTTACGCCAGATTTCAAGGTCACCTTTGTCGACATTGACAATGATATCGATATTTTCGTCGGTACCATGCTTTTTAATCAACATATGCCTGAATACATCTTCGAGTATACGCATCAGGGTTTCACGATCAATGTTCTTGAATTCTTTGAATTCAGTAAATGTCTCGACCAGGTTGATGTGCTCCATTTCGCCCATGGCAATTCAATATTTGAGTTTCAGATTTTAATTATTTCTTTGGTTTCCTTAATATCGCTATACAGGAAGTTATGCGTAGTCTCAGTAATTACTTTTTTAACCTTTGTAAGTTGTTTCACAGTGAATCCCAGTTCATCAGCAGCAATCAGAGTTCCTTCTATCTTGTTATTATCCTTCAGCAAAACAGCAACATCGCGGCCAACATTTTTTATATACTGGCGTGAAAGTTTATAAGGCTGATCCAATCCGGATGAAGACACATTTAATTCAAAATCTTCAGCTTCACGATCCAGTTGTGACTCTATAAATTTACTCAGTTCAATACAATGTTCAATAAGCACATGAGTATCGCTATCAATAAATATCCGTATCCTGTTATCCGATCGCACAGCAACACTTACCGCAAAACGATCGGTACCCTCAAGATGTTGAGTGGTGAGATCTTTTATGAGTTGTTCGCTGATCATGGATGATGTTATTTTGAGTTATAAAAGTGCATTTTAATAAAAGAGGGGACCAAAGTCCCCTCCACTAGTCGTAACGAGATTGTATACCGCATTTTGTATACAAACTGTTGAATTCTGTTACCCGACCAAAATTAATAGTTTTTGGCAAGGAAAACTTTTTACCGGGAAATGATAAAAAGTACTTTCAGTCAGTTGTTTAATTCAATGTTGTCCGACCAGGATTCGAACCTAGACCGAATGGACCAAAACCATTCGTGCTGCCTTTACACCATCGGACAAACTAATTTTTCTTTCCTAAAAGGACTGCAAAAGTAGTATTTTTTCTTTACATATATAAGTGAACAGAAAAAAAGTATTTCGTTAATGATATTTTTGGATACAAAAAGTTGATTAAATGAGGTTTGCAAGGAAAAATATTGACATTTTCTTAACATTTCCTAAAAGTTACGTGTACTTCGCAATTATTGGTTAATTTCGTCCCTTCAAATTTTTGTTTATTCATTAATATTTACTTTTCATGAAAACATTCAGGAAACTGAATAACCTGCTGGGCTGGATTATCTTTGCCTTTTCATCGTGGGTTTACCTGTCAACCGTTGAACCAACTGCGAGTTGGTGGGATTGCGGAGAATATATTTCGACAGCCTTTAAATTGCAGGTTGGCCATCCTCCGGGAGCACCTCTATTTCAGTTATTGGGACGTTTTTTTAGTTTGTTTGCTTTTGGCGATTTAAGCAAAGTGGCGATAATGATAAATTATATGTCTGCTATCAGCAGTTCAGCCACCATTTTATTCCTTTTCTGGAGTATAACCATGCTCGGGCTTAAGTTCACAAAAGACGAAGAAATTTCGACCGGCCGCATGTATGCTATACTTGGAAGTGGTTTGGTTGGTGCTTTGGCTTATACTTTCAGCGATTCGTTCTGGTTTTCAGCTGTTGAAGGCGAAGTATATGCCATGTCGTCATTTTTTACAGCTATTGTATTTTGGGCCATTCTTAAATGGGACCAGGTGGCCGATCAGCCACATTCACAGCGATGGATCATTCTGATAGCTTACCTTATGGGGCTTTCAATCGGGGTGCATTTACTCAACCTGCTTGCAATCCCTGCAATAGCCCTCGTATTTTATTTCAGGAAGTATAAAACTACATGGAAAGGAGTTGTAGTCACACTTAGTGTTGCATTCTTTATTCTTTCATTTATCATGTTCCTGGTAATTCCATATACAGTCAATCTGGCAGGTAAATACGAAATTCTTTTTGTGAATAATTTCGGACTTCCTTTTAATTCAGGAACTTTATTCTATTTTCTTGTTCTGATAGGCTCTCTGGTTTGGAGCATCCGTTTTACATACCAGGATAAGCATACTACATTGAACTACATTATTGGTGGTGCTCTTTTACTGCTGTTATCCATATTTTCATGGACCACATTCCTAGGTTTATTGCTCGTAGTTGGTGTATACTATTGGTATAAGAGCGAGCCAGGCCGTATGAACCGTAGCCAGGTGCGTTCGGCAGCAAATACCGTTTTTATGTCAATTGCATTCTTACTGATCGGTTATTCGTCATTTTTCCTCCTTGTTATTCGCGCCAACACAAATACGCCTATCAACGAAAATGATCCGAGTGATGCTGTAAGTCTTTTATCCTACCTAAACCGTGAACAATATGGCACATGGCCGATTGTTTATGGACAGTATTACAATGCACCGCAGGATAAAGCAGATCCATATTCAGATGGTACACCTTTTTATGTAAAAGATACGAAAAAGGGTAAATATGTGATGACAGACGACAGGAAGAATACCATTCCAAATTATGACAAGGACTTTTGTACTCTCTTTCCGCGTATGTGGAGTAACCAGAAACCTAGTCATATTGCGGCATACAAATCGTGGGGGAAAATCAAAGGAACTCCCTATGATGTAGTTAACGATGAAGGGAAAACTGAAACACTGTATAAACCTACTATGGTTGAGAATGTAAGGTTTTTCCTGAATTACCAGGTTGGACATATGTATATGCGTTATTTTTTCTGGAACTTTGTCGGAAGGCAAAATGACGTTGAAAGTGCCGGTGGTATTCGTTATGGCAATTGGATAAGTGGAATACCGGCTATTGACAATGCCAGGTTGGGTGATCAGTCGAACCTACCCGACAGTATGTCGAATGCGGCTCACAATAAATTTTATTTCCTGCCATTACTACTTGGCTTGTTTGGTTTGTATTATCACCTCCGTAAACATACTGATGGTTTTCTTGTGGTGTTGCTGCTTTTCTTTATGACAGGATTAGCCATTGTTATGTATCTGAATATCACACCCTACCAGCCGCGTGAACGGGATTATGCTTTTGCAGGTTCCTTTTATGCTTTTGCAATATGGATTGGATTTGGGGTGCTGGCATTATGGGATTTGTTAAAGAAAGTCAGTGAGAAATATATCGCTATACCTATAACACTTGTTTGTTTGGTGCTGGTTCCCGGGATAATGGCCAAAGAAGGTTGGGATGATCATACCCGCGCTAACAAATATGCAGCCCGTGATTTTGCAGTGAATTATCTTAACTCATGTGCCCCGAATGCGATACTTATTACGAACGGAGACAACGATACTTTCCCACTGTGGTATGCCCAGGAAGTGGAAGGAATACGCACCGATGTAAGAGTGGTAAACTTCATGCTTTCGTCCGGCGACTGGTATGTTCATCAACTTATGCGCAAAATATACGATTCGGATGCGTTGCCGTTTACGCTTTCGTACGATCAGTATAATAAAGGAATCAACGAAGTATCAGCTTATTCAGGACAATTGCAGGAGCGGGTTGAGCTCCAGGAGCTCATTGACCTTATTGCAAGTGACGATCCTGCATCGAGATTCCAGTCAGGTTCGAGATCAATAGCCATTTACCCTACCAAAAAGGTAAAGATTACACTTGATTCTGCATCATTGGTTAAGGATGGTAGTTGTCCCTGACTACCTGGCCGATAAAGTTGTAGGCACTGTTGAATGGGATATTAAGTCAAACTATTTGTATAAGAATGACTTAATGCTGCTCGATTTTCTCGCTAAAAATAAATTTAAGAGACCTGTCTATTTCGTAAGCCCTTCGAGTATGAGCGATGCCGTAGATGTTGACAAATATTGTTACCAGCAGGGTTTTATCTACAGGTTTTTGCCTGTAAAACCTGATGAGCGCGACTTTATTAAAGGTGTCGGAAGTGTTGACTCAAAAGCATCATATGACATATTGATGAATAAGTGCAAATGGGGAAATCTTAATCAGCCAGGTGTATATGTGGATCGCGAAAGTTATCGCAATACTATGATGCCTAAGCAGGATTTGGCCCGACTTGCCCGAAAACTTACAATTGAAAATAAGCTGGATTCCGCTGTTAAAGTTTGCGATTATGTACAACAGATTTTTCCTGACAATAAGATACATTTTGACTACTATATGATACAGTTTGTTGATGTATATTACAAAGCAGGGGCTTTTGACAAAGGAAACAAACTTGCCAACCGTCTGATGCAGATATATCAGCAGAATGCTGATTATTACCTGTCACTCAATCCTGAATTCCGTGGTAACTACGATGAGGATCTGAACGAAGCATTTGGTTTCTTCAATTCGATGAAGCAGATTGCAGATCAGTACAATCAGAAAGATATATCGCAACGCGTGGATAAATTCCTGAATGAACGTATGGGTGGGTTAAAATAAAAGAAAGTTAAATGTGAATATAAAAAGGGAGCTCTGTTGGGCTCCCTTTTTTTAATGTCATAAGATTGCTATCGAAAGCTAGGTCCTGAATTTTCCCTGTTTTTTCTATTAGATAACGGAAGGGGGATGAGGCCAAATGAGAAGAGGATGAGGTTTATCAGAAGTGGATGAGATTATTAAAAAGTGATAACAGACTAACAAAAAAGGAGCCTCAGCTCCCTTTTAAAATATCTTTCAGCAAAATTGCTGCCTTATGATTCCGATTCTACTTAGTAATTTTTGGTTTCCATGCTAATATCACGATTCCTGCAATAATTAATGGAATAGAAAGTATCTGTCCCATATTCAATGCCATTGAACTTTCGAAAGCTACCTGTGGCTCTTTAATAAATTCTACAATAAATCTGAATCCAAAAACCCCGATAAGAAAGGATCCGAATAATAATCCTGGCCTTGGCTTGCCATTTTTTTTGTAATAAAACCACAAAAGAAAGAAGAAAATACCCAGGTAACATAATGCCTCATAAATCTGTGTTGGGTGGTGTGGCAGGGTTTCACCTACTCGTTCGAATATAAAACCCCATGGGAGATCTGTTACGTTACCATAAATTTCGCTGTTAAATAGATTGCCGGTCCGGATAAAAAATCCTGCAAGAGCTACAACAATTACTATCCTGTCAATGACCCAGAAAAAGGGCTGCCGTGTTTTTCGGGAAAAAATGTAAAGTGCAAAAACAATACCTATTGCAGCGCCATGACTAGCCAGTCCTCCTTGCCAGATTTTAAGTATATCAAGCGGGTGGGCTAAATAAGAGGCGGGTTCATAAAATAACACATGGCCCAGGCGCGCTCCTACTACGGTTGATATCAGCATATACATGCTCAGTTTATCAAGCATTTCTTCGGGAATATTCTCCTTTCGAAATATGCGGAGCATAATGAAATACCCCACTACAAAAGACATTGCAAAAAGCAATCCGTACCAGCGAACACTAACAGGACCAATACTAAAAATTGTAGGACTTACATTCCAGTGGATAAATTCAAGGATCATTATAATTGTATTAATGGGTTGCAAAAATACTTAGAAAATTTTCAACAGCGAATTATTTCTTTTTCAAATCTGTAATTGCACTTGCCAGATCCGTCTGATTTGCTTTATTTTCGAACCCAATGAATTTCATCGCATCTTCAATATCATTATTCAGATTCAAAAATGTCTGGTCCCGCCACAAAGCTGTTCCCGCCTTTTTGTGTAGTTCAGCAAGGTAAATTTGCTCAGTCTGCCCGGGAGTTGGCACAAACAACGCTTTGGCTCCTAATGCATGCAGGTCCATAATGGAAGAATATCCTGACCTGCAAATAAGTAATGATGAAGAATTAATAAGTGCTTTCATTTCAACTGTGTAAAGATGAGGCAGTATTTTTAGATTGATGTTGGCAACTTCATTTTTTTCTGATTCGGGTTTCCCGCTTACTATAGTTCCCGCAAGGTTTAATCCGGATAGCTGTCTGGTAACCAAATCCTCAAAAACAGTACGTTGGGGCTCCGGTCCTGAAATAATTGCTGCTATCATACCTTTGCCTTTGTTTCCTTTTAACATTGATTCTGATTGCTTAAAACGTGACAACGGCCCTATAAACCTGGCATTTCGAGGGAGAGTATATTTATGCGATAAGTCACCGCTCAGTCCAGGTGTTTCCGCATAATCCGGAATCCAGCATTCGTCGAAACGACTTATCAGCATTCGGGAAAACAGGTATAGTGGGTATTCGGCAAATCTAAGCCAGGCAGGTGTTTTAATCATCACCTGGTGAGTTATCAGTATGCTCTTGATTCTGTGATTCCACAAGCCATAGCGGTTATCAGAGATAATCAGATCGAAATGAGAGTGTTTTATGAGTCTTTTCAATTTCGTATGTTCACGAAAAATGGTTCCGATAAATTGAGGTAAAAGCATAAACAGCTGAAGCAGTAGATTGCCGGATTTGGAGTAGGTTGGTGAAAATCCTTGCAATTCAATGCTTTCAAGTAGGGGAAATTCTTTTTGCAGCAGTATTAATGATCGTCCGTAACCTCCAATGGTAACTTTATGCCCGGCATCAATTAAGTGATTGATGACAGGGATGCACCGTGATGCATGACCCAGGCCCCAATCGAGCGGACTTATAAGAATATGCAAAGGTTTTGCTGACATTCAATCGTTTTGGAAATACAAATGTATGATTTTAGTAACTCTACTTTTAATCTGATGTATTCTGGCCTAAAAGTATTATGTTCGCTTTTATGTGCTTAGTGCCTGGTGCTAAGCACTTAGCACAATGCACTTTTTTGTTTTGATGAATAATAGGTTGTTAATAATAATACTATGCTGAGTCATTTAGGATTTTATAAAAATTTGTAAGTTTGGACATCGGTATGGATGAGTTGATTTATAAGATAGCGCTGACACTGATTCCAGGTGTAGGAAGTGTAAACGGGAAAAGCCTCGTTGCCTATTGCGGAGGCGTGAAAGCCGTTTTTATGGAAAAGAAACGGGCACTGTTAAAAATCCCCGGCATCGGCGAACAAACAGTTAACGCTTTGGCTAATCACAATGTTTTCGAAAGGGCTGAACAGGAACTTCAGTTCATTGAAAAGAATAAAATAATTCCATTGTTTTATCTTGATAAAGAATATCCTGTCCGGCTGAAGCAATGTCACGACAGCCCGTTGATGCTATATTACAAAGGAACTGCGGATCTTAATGTTCCTAAAGTAGTGGCTTTGGTCGGTACTAGGAAAGCTACAGAATATGGACGCGATATGTGTCGCAGGCTTGTCGAGGGATTGGTTGAGCATAATGTTCTGGTTGTAAGTGGACTGGCATACGGAATCGATACCTGGTCGCACAAGGCTGCATTGGATAATGACCTTGAAACTGTCGGCGTACTCGGTCATGGGCTCGATCGCATTTATCCCTTTGCAAACCGATCACTTGCCGAAAAAATGTCAGAAAAAGGTGGTTTGTTGTGTGAATATATGAGCAATACTACCCCCGATCGTGAAAATTTCCCCATGCGTAACCGGATTATTGCAGGTATGAGTGATGCTGTAATAGTTGTTGAAGCCGGTGTAACCGGAGGTGCTTTGATTACAGCAGAAATTGCCAACTCGTATAACAGGGATGTTTTTGCGGTTCCCGGCCGTCTGGGCGATCCACATTCCGAAGGCTGTAATATGCTCATTAAGATAAATAAGGCGGCGTTAATACAATCAGCAAAGGACATCAGTTATTTGCTGAATTGGAATGAGTCAAAGGTTCAGAAGCAAACCATTCAGAGGCAGTTATTTCTAAATTTAACTCCTGATGAGGAACTTATCGTTAATGTGCTTAAAGAAAAAGGAGATCTCGACATTGATACCCTGCTCATTGAATCGAAGATACTTCCGGCAAAAGCAGCTTCAATACTTCTGAATATGGAATTTGAAGGTGTTTTAAGGTGCCTGCCGGGAAAAGTGTACAGGCTAATTTGATTCTTCGGTTTCGCGAAGGCTGATTAACAGTAAAGAAATACCTGTAATAAGCATTCCTGCACCGGCCATATAAAGCAATAAGGTATCTGTCGTCAGCAGGCAGAACCTGTAGATTCCCTGAAATACAATTGCTACGAACAATCCTGTCATAAATTCTGCAAACGGGAATTGGCGTTTCAACGAATTGCCAACGAAATATCCCATGATCACCGCAATTGAAACAAATACGGGTCCGATTGTCAGCGCATAAAGTAAATCGCTGATATAGGCAGGAGCATAAAATATGGCATAAATTGAATACGCCGAGGTAAATCCTGCCGCAACAATAATGCTGTAAACAATTACATCAAACTTTTTTGTAATTTGTTTGGAAGGATATACGAATAATCGTAACACAATGAATTTCCATAGTTCAAATACTCCACCTGTAAGAACAAATGCATAAAAAAGAGTCCGGTTCAGGCTATGAAGATGATCAAGATGAAAGTTAGATATTAATATGTCGATAACAAAGACAGGTAAAATGCCCACCATTCCTAATACAAATGTTTTATATAAAAGGTGAAAATTGCCCTTTGGATATTTATACCTCAGAAACAAATATATCACTACAGCTATAATCGGAGCCGGCAGAAGAGATAGAATTTCACTTGTTTGCATAGAGTATTTTTTTCAAATGTAGCACAATTGTTTCACTAAATGATACATTTTAAAGTTTAAATTAAGATTTATTTTTATTGGTTTTGGCACAATTGCTTTTACCTGCCTGCAGTTAATGATGAAGAAACTATTACAGCTTTTATTTGTTTATAAAATATACAGCTTATAGTTCTAACCTTAGGGTCAGCTTATTTCGACACAAATGTCCGGATAAGACTTAAAAGAGGTAATTTTGTCTTAATTTGGAAAAAGATGGAGATTTAGGAAGAAGTATTGTTTGAAACAGATTTTTAACCTTAGACGTATTAGTGAAAGGCATAGTCGTAAAATCAACAGGAAGTTGGTACATCGTAATGACGGAAGATAATGAGTTGTATAATTGCAGGCTTAAAGGACAGTTCCGTATTCATGGTATCCGTACAACCAACCCGGTATCAGTTGGTGATCATGTTGAATTTAAACCGGAAGGAACTGAAGGAAATGGTGTTATAACTGCAATTGATCCCCGGACCAATTATATTGTCCGCCGTTCGATAAACCTTTCGAAATCAGCACACATTATTGCTTCGAACATTGATAGGTTATATATTGTTGCAAGTATAATGCTACCGCGTACTTCAACCGGTTTTATCGATAGATTGCTGGTAACAGCTGAAGCATATCACATCCCGGCAGCATTGGTTTTTAACAAAATTGATATTTATACTTCTGAAGCTCAGGATCGTTGTGCCGAACTCATGGAGTTATACATTTCATTGGGATATCCTTCATACGCTGCATCGGCTTTGGAAGGAACAGGATTGGAAACGCTCCGGTTGGTGCTCAAGGATAAAGTAAATTTGTTTTCGGGTCATTCGGGAGTTGGGAAATCAGCTTTGATAAATGCGCTTGATCCCTTACTGGCCATTAAAACCGGTGAGATATCTTCGTACCATAATAAAGGTATGCATACTACTACTTTTGCCGAAATGCACCCTCTTTCATTTGGCGGGTATATGATCGACACGCCGGGTATTAAGGAATTTGGGCTGGTGCATTTTGAAAGTCAGGAGATCAGCGAACGCTTTCCTGAGTTTCGCGCTTTGCTTCCCGATTGCAGGTACAACAATTGTACTCACATACATGAACCAGGCTGTGCGGTAAAAAAAGCATTGGACGAAGGCAGGATTAATCCTGAACGATACCACAACTATCTGGGCCTACTCAATGATGAGAGCCTGGATGTTGCAGAATACGTGTAAGTTAACCTACCTGGTGTTGAAAAATGAGAATTTTATTAATAATATTGATACATTATGAGAACAGTTATTCAAAGAGTTACATCGTGCACCCTTAGTATTGAGGGTCAGGAATATAGCCATATTGGTTATGGATTATTACTGTTGGTAAGTTTTGAAGAAGCAGATACTTCCGAAGACAGGGAATGGCTTTGCGGCAAGGTAACAGGATTACGGATTTTTGATGATAGCCAGGGTGCAATGGACCTTGATATTCGTGATATTGACGGCGAAATTATGGTAGTAAGCCAGTTTACCCTACATGCAAGTACACGCAGGGGCAACCGCCCATCATATAGTAAAGCTGCCCGCCCTGATATTGCCAGGCCTGAATATGATGCATTTATTGAATCACTTGAAGTGAGCCTTGGCCGCAAGGTGGCGACAGGCCAATTTGGAGCTTATATGGAAGTTGCCCTTGTTAATGACGGACCTGTTACTATTTTTATAGATTCGAAGAACAGGGAATAGCGCTATTTTTCTTCTTAACATCTTCTGGATTAGGTCAATCCGAACCATACGGATTCAAAATAACTGTAAAATAAATGGTTATGGGATTAATATGTCCGTATCAGGAGAGGAATCGTTCCTTATACTCTCGATCATCCGCCAGGCAAAATGATTTCCTGCCGAACCATTTGTAGCGGTTTTTTGCTATAAACCGGTATACAGCATCTCTGATAAAACTTGGAATAAAAATAAGAATTCTCAAAAAGTACCATGGAAAACTGAGATGTGCAGTTATCATTAATGCTGCTGTCGAATATCCGAATAATTTATTGTCCTGCAAAAGCAGCAATGTATCAGCCTGGTCAAAGTCCTTTCCGGCCAGATTTGCAATTTTCAATCCTGTTTTTGACTGCAAAGATGTAAACTTCAGGTTGCCCGAAAAGTTATGCCTGAGAAGAAACCTCAAGGAATTGCTGCATAGAGTGCAATCGCCATCAAATAGCAAAAGGGGTTGTTTCGCTATTAAATCATCAGGGAGTTGTAGTATTTTTCGGGTATGCAATTTCAAAATATTACTTGTTTTAGTCATAACGTTTCATTATATTTGTTTGTTCAATTCCTGAACATATCTCAATAAATTTTATGAGCTGAAAGGGTGTAAGAATTTTCACATATATTTAGGAAATTGAATGTTTTTTTTATCTTTACCACGAAATCAAATCACTAAAATTTACAAAATATAATGAGTACAGATAAGATTGTTTTTGAGAATGGAAAGTTGCTAGTACCTGATTTTCCGGTTATACCTTTTATAATTGGAGATGGAACAGGCCCGGATATCTGGAATGCAGCAGTAAGGGTGTTTGATGCAGCAGTAGAAAAAACCTATGGCGGCAAACGAAAAATTATGTGGAAAGAAGTTCTTGCCGGCGAAAAAGCATTTTCGACCACTGGTAATTGGCTTCCTGACGAAACCCTCGAAGCCTTTAAAGAATATTTGGTAGGTATAAAAGGACCACTTACAACCCCGGTTGGCGGCGGCATACGCTCACTCAACGTAGCACTCCGTCAAATTCTCGATCTTTATGTTTGCCTTCGTCCAGTACGTTGGTTTCAGGGAGTTCCCAGTCCGGTTAAAAGGCCCGACAAAGTTGATATGCATATATTCCGCGAGAATACCGAAGATATATATGCTGGTATCGAATACATGCATGGCACTGCTGAGGCTACCAAAATGATCAATTTCCTGGTCAATGAAATGGGCGTTACAAAGATCAGGTTTCCCAAAACTTCTTCAATAGGTATCAAACCTGTTTCTGTTGAAGGTACTGAGCGTTTGGTTCGTGCCGCCATAGAATACACTATCAGTCACAAACTTCCATCGTTGACGATAGTCCACAAAGGAAATATAATGAAGTTTACCGAAGGCGGTTTTAAGCAATGGGGATATGCATTGGTTGAAAGAGAATTTGGTGACAAAACTTTTACCTGGGCTCAATATGATCGTATTTCGGATGAGCAAGGTCGCGAAGCTGCAGAAGCTGCACAACAGAAAGCGGTTGCAGAAGGGAAAATTATTGTTAAAGATGTGATTGCCGATGCATTTCTTCAGCAGATTCTTCTTCGTCCTGCCGAATACTCAGTTATAGCAACCCTTAACCTTAACGGAGATTATATTTCGGATGCACTTGCTGCCATGGTTGGTGGCATAGGAATCGCTCCCGGTGCCAATATTAATTACCAGAATGGTTTTGCAATTTTTGAGGCTACACATGGCACCGCACCAAAATACGCAGGTCTTGACCAGGTAAATCCCGGTTCGGTAATCCTGTCGGGCGCACTCATGTTCGAATACCTTGGCTGGAATGAAGTTGCCCAGCTTATATATGCTTCGATGGAGAAGACCATTGCCAATAAAACAGTTACATACGATTTTCACCGTCTCATGGAAGGTGCTGCTAAACTAAAGACCTCAGAGTTTGGTACTGAAATGATTAAAAATATGTAAATTGAATTTTGATCATTTTCGAACCATTTCGTTTTTGATAAAAACGTATTTATTAACTTTAAAAAAATATTATTATGTCTAACACACTTAAAAGCAGGCTTCACGAAAAAATATTGGCATGGCGACCACGCACAGAGAAGCTTTTAAAAGAATATGGTAATGTAGTTATCGACCAGGTCACTATCGGACAGGTAATTGGCGGAATGAGGGGTGTTAAAGTATTGTTGACCGATATTTCGTACCTCGATCCAAATGAAGGTATCAGGTACCGTGGGTTGACACTTCCCGAAGTTTTCGAACAACTTCCCAAACCAAAAGGTGCTGAAATGCCATATGTTGAAGGATTATTTTACCTTTTGCTCACCGGCGACATTCCGAATGAAGAAGAATTGCAGGATGTAATCGATGAATTTAACAAGCGCCGCATCCTTCCCCGATACGTGTATGAAGTTATTGACGGAATGCCCTGTTGCAGCCATCCTATGGCAATATTTTCAGCTGTAATTACAACGCTGCAGCGCGAATCACTGTTCGCGAAAAAATATGCTACCGGTAAATTGCATAAACTTGATTATTGGGATTCAACTTACGAAGATGCCCTCAATCTTCTGGCCAAGTTACCCGAAATTGCAACATATATTTATTCGAAACTGTACCGCGATGGGAAACGTATTCAATCCAATCCGTACCTCGATTTTGGTGCGAACTTTGCCCATATGATGGGGATTGGCAAGCCTTATGATGATGTGAGCCGCATGTACTTTATAATTCATGCTGATCATGAAGGCGGTAATGTGAGTGCGCATACCGGCCATTTGGTTGGAAGTTCGCTGTCGGATATTTATCTAAGTACTGCTGCCATGGTCAATGGTCTTGCGGGTCCGCTTCACGGCCTGGCTAACCAGGAAGTATTACGTTGGCTTGCAGGGAGTAATGGAAAAAATGGAAGACCGTGTTCCTACCGAAGAAGAAATGAAGAAATTTGTATGGGATACACTGAAATCGGGACAGGTAATACCTGGTTACGGACATGCAGTACTTCGCAAAACTGACCCAAGGTATAAACTGCAACACGACTTCTCACTCACTCACCTGAAAGACGACCTCATGTTCAAATATACGGATATGCTTTATAAGGTAGTTCCGGATATTTTACGTGAACAAGGTAAGGCTAAAAATCCATGGCCAAATGTGGATGCCCAGTCAGGCGTAATACAGTGGCATTATGGCGTTAAAGAATACGACTTTTACACCGTATTGTTTGGAATCGGCCGTGCATTAGGTGTTACTGCCAATCTGATATGGGACCGTGCTCTCCACTATCCTTTGGAGCGGCCAAAGTCAATAACAACAGCTATTCTCGAAGATCTTGCTGCCGGTAAGGAAGTAATTATCGAGGATTAGTATTTTAAACTGATAAAAGTCTAAAAGCCATTCTGAAACAGGATGGCTTTTTTGATTTAACACTGTATAGTTTATAACAACTTTTTTAAGTTTGGCTAAGACTCAAATTAATTCATTACTTTCGATAATTAGTAAAATAATCTATTTTTGAGTACAACAAATTTATGTTGAGATCATTTCATGTTGTTTAAGTAAATGATAAAGAAATCGTTAAAGCTTATTGCATTAACAAACCCAATCTAAAATTAAATGCAGAAACAATTACCCACCATTCTCATTGTTGACGATACCGAAGAAAATCTATTGTTTCTTGAAGCTTTTATAAGCAAATTGGAAGTTAACCTGGTTAAGGCATACAATGGTCCCGAAGCCCTGGAGAAAACGAAAGGGATGGAACTTGCTCTGGCTATTCTTGATGTGTGGATGCCTATAATGACTGGATATGAATTGGCAAAGCTACTAAATGTTGAAGCGGAAAGAGATAAAGTGCCGGTTATTTTCCTGACTGCCAATTCTTTCGATGAAATGGAATTATTGAAAGGATATAATTCAGGGGCTGTCGATTATATTTTTAAACCGGTCGACCGACATATCCTCTTAAGTAAAATAAATGTGTTTATTGATTTGTATAATCAGAAACAGACTATTATCTATGATGCAAGGTTACTGAAAGATTCTGCAAATAAATTAGCCATTGCAAATGATGCTCTTCAACGGAGTGAGGAAAAATACAGGAGTTATATTGAGAGTGCACCCGATGGAGTTTTTATTACAGATGAAAACGGGAAATTCCTGGAAGTGAATGAAGCAGCCATCCGGATAACTGGATATTCGAAAGACGAACTTTTATGTATGTCAATGTCTGATATGCTAATTGATAGGTCAGTTGATGATATTATTGCTTTTTTCAAACAAATGATAAAAACCGGATCAATAAAAGTTGGTTCATTATTAAAACATAAGACCGGTTCAAAGCGGTGGATTGAAATTGATGCTGTGAAACTGACCGATACACGTTTTCTTGGTTTTGTAAAAGACATAACCGAGAGCAAACTGGCCGAACAAGCTCTTAGGGAAAGTGAAGAAAGGTTCAGGAGTTTCTTTGAGTTAACAGCTGACCTGATGGTAATCGCTGATATTGATGGGTATTTCCGTGATATTAATTCTTCATGGTCAAAGATGTTAGGATATTCAAGTAAGGAATTATTAAGTAAGCCATATCTTGAATTTATACATCCTGATGATTTGGAAAGCACAATTCGTATTATTAATGAGAAACTTAAACTTGGGGTTACCGTTTTATCTTTTGAAAACCGTTACCTCAGGAAAGATGGCGGGATAGAATGGCTGGAATGGACCTCTCAACCTCAGGTGAACAAGAATCAAACCTATTCGATTGCCCGGAATATTACAGAACGAAAAAAGACTGAAGCTGAGCTAAAAAGCTCTCTTGAACAATTACATCAATTATCTCAGCATGTTGAAAAAGTACGGGAGAATGAGAGAGTTGCCATTTCACGTGAACTGCATGATGATTTGGGTCAGGCACTTACAGCGGTTAAAATTGACCTGGGATTAATCAGACAAAGGGTATCCGACCCAGATGCACTGGTACGAATCAATAAAGTGTCAGCCCTGGTAAGTGATACAATAAAAACTGTTCAGAGACTTACCGCCCAGCTTCGTCCTCAGATTCTTGAAGATCTTGGTCTTGAGGCAGCAATAGAATGGCACACCAAAGAGTTTACCGAAAGATTCGGAGTTAAGATTTCACTCGATCTTAATTTGGATTCGGAATTGTATATTTCGCCTGATGCTTCACTTACCGTTTTCAGAATCATGCAGGAATCTCTTACCAATATTGCCAGGCACTCCAGGGCAACTAATGTCGATATCAGGTTAAGCAAAACCAGTGATGAAATTCATTTCAGTATTACGGATAACGGGGTTGGCATAACTGAGAAAGAAATTAATTCAAAGCAATCTTTTGGCCTGATTGGCATGAAAGAGAGGGCTGCCTCGTTAGGCGGAACTCTTGAAATAAGCAATCTTGAGGAAAATGGAACTGAAATTCGGATGGTTTTTCCAATCAAATTATAATGGGACCTATAAAAATTCTTATTTGTGATGATCACAAGATTGTCCGCGATGGGCTTAAGCAAATACTGCTTCAGCTACCGGGTAAAGTATCAATAGATGAGGCCGGAACCGGCAACCAGGCTTTTTTGCTTTTTAAAGAGGACGTTTTTGATATAGTAATTCTGGATATTTCACTTCCCGACAAGAGTGGACTGGAAGTACTCCAATCCATTAAGGAAAAATGGCCGGCCACCAATGTGCTGATGCTTAGCATGCTTCCACAGGAACAGTACGCCGTACGTGCACTTAAACTTGGTGCTTCAGGATACCTTACCAAAGATACGGCATCGGAGGAATTGTTATTGGCTGTAAAAAAAATATCGGAAGGTGGAAAATACATTTCACAATCTCTTGCCGAAAGCCTGGCTCTCAACCTCAACCAGGATAAGTATGCTCAAAAACACGATATTCTCTCCGGACGTGAATTCGAGATCATGATAAAACTTGCTAATGGTAAATCTTTACAGGAAATAGGTAAGGAACTTTTTATCTCTGATAAAACCGTTAGTACCTACCGAAGCCGAATAATGGAGAAAATGGAACTGACAAAAAATACTGAACTGACAAGGTATTGCATTGAAAATAGCCTGATTTAGTGATATCTGAATTTATTTATATTTGATGATTTGCGGTTTTTATAAGACGCAAGGCTCAAATTCCAAGCCCCGAATTCCAAGTCCTGAGTACCTAGAAGGCTTGTAGTGCAGGTCTTGGAATTTTGAATTTGGGACTTGGACCTTGGACCTTTTTTTGTCAGGATTCCCCTACAAGCAAATAAGCATTCCCCTACATTCATTTCTCCTTATTCCTTACAGCTAAACTTTAGCATCGGTAATACTTTTACCATGTTCAAAAATTATAATGTCATGAGGGTAATAATAGCAGATGATTCGGATTTGATTCTTGATTGGTTAAAGGAAATGCTGAGCGCTTTCAATCAGGTGGAAATAGTGGCAGCCTTAAAAAATGGCACAGATGCCTTGTATGCCCTCCGGACGCTGAAACCCGACCTGGCCATAGTTGACCTTAAAATGCCCGGATTATCCGGTCTCGAAGTTTTAAAAGAGATAAGGAAGGTAGATAAAGATGTCAAATTTATTATTCTTACTTTTTATGCTTTTGATCCATACAGGCAATCGGCTGTTAAAGCTGGTGTAGATTATTTCTTTTCCAAAACAGATGATTTTGAGAAAGTATCCAGGGTGGTTAAAGAATTGCTGGAGAAAAACGAAAATGAAAAAAAAATCCCTATGACAGACTTCTGATCTGTTACACATCACATCGTATAAATCCCATTAACTCTATTGAAATTATTGAAAATACCATTTTATAGATAAATGTATAGAAATGACTTTGAGTAGGAAATAAAAAATGAAGATAAACAGGCTACATATTACTCTTTTGACTGCATTGATTTTTTCGATCTCAATACAGATGAGTTATGCTGCAAACCGTACAGCTTCTGTTTCCGGTAACTGGAACAGTACTGTAACCTGGGGTGGATCAGCCATTCCGACTTCCGCTGATGCTGTAACTATTAATGCAGGAATAACGGTAACTGTAAATATCACGAATGCTCAATGTGCTTCACTTACTTTTGCAGGAGTCACAACAAACAGTGCGTTAACCTTTAGCGGCACAAATTCACTTTCCATCACCGGACTTTTAAGCATGCCAAGGCCTTCAACCTCCCGTAATTGTACAGTAAATCTTAATGCCGGTGATCTTACGTGCGGTTCGTTTACTATGTTGGCAACATCAAGCGGGCGAAATAATATTGTTAACATCACAACAGGAACTCTTACCGTTTCTGGAACTGTAACTACCGGAACCACTGGCTGCCAGATCAACCTGGACGATGCAGGAACCCTGAACATGGGTTTCTTAACCGGTTCGCCTGCATTGTCTACAGTAACCGGAAGCTCAGTAAATTATACCGGGTCTGCCGCTCAAATCATTTATAATGTTGATTATAACGGGAACCTGGGTTTATCCGGTAACGGAACTAAAACAATGGCATCTTCAATCACAACCTTTGGAAATCTTACTGTAGGCAGTGGCACGCCCATGATTATCAATTCTACAATAACGGCAATTGTAAATGGAAATATAAACAACACCGGAACCATTACCCTGATTTCCGGGACAACTACTTCAGATACCTGGCTGAGAATGGCAGGTAATGTAACAAACAATCCGGGCGGCACCATAGATGCAACTGGAGATTATACACGTTTTATATTTATTTCTGCCAATGCACAGACTTTTACAAATAACGGGACGGTTACTGCTCCTGTTTCTGCATTCGGGGTGGCAAATACAAATGCTTCGGGTCTAACACTAGCCGGATCGAACAATACGGTAATTGCCAGGGCAAATCTTTTTTATGGTACTGTTACTAATGCAGGCAAACTGACATTAGGAACAGGCGGTATTTCTTCAGCAATCGTGCAGCGAGGAATGTCAGGAAATACTTCATCCGCGGGAAGTCTTGATGCTGCTCCCGTATTCAATGTCGGCACAGGAGGCTTATCTCTTTACTACGATGAAGCATCAATTTCCTACAGCACAGGTTTCGAAATTCCGGCCTCCCGTATTGCTGACAATATTTCGCTATTCAATACCGCTGATGTTACTCTGGGTGGTAATCTGGTCATTTCTAATAATTTAACCTTCTCCGGTGGAACAGGCACATCATCTTTCAGGATTGGAGCGAATACATTAACCTTAAACGGAAACATTAATTACACAGCTGACCCGTTGTTTTATGGCGGTGCTTCATCAAACCTGGTATTAAATTTTGCCAATACAGTAAAATCAATCAACAGCGGATTAAACAACTTTACCGTAAATGCAAATACAAACCTGCTTGGTGCAATTACGGTAAATGGAACCCTGACATTGTCAAGCGGAGCTCTGGTAAATTCAACTTACCTGACCATGGCAAACGGATCAACTATTTCGAGATCGCTGGGTTCTCTGGGTTCAGCTCCAATTTTTAGCGGCAATGTAAACCTAATTTATACCGGAAGTTCACCGATAACAACAGGTATGGAAATGCCGATTTCAAGTGGCGTACTCAACAATCTGACAACTAATACCGGAGGTGTTATTCAGGGTGGAAATCTAGGGTCTTCAGTTAATATCCTTACAGATGCATTTGATAATTTAAATAACTGGACAGGGGATTTGGGTGCATCGTATAATCAATATTCGGCTGTATCAAGTTCGAATGCAGGTGGATCGTCAAAAGAATGCCGATATGCTTATGGTTCATCATCTTCAACTAATTATACAACCTCTATGTATCGTTCAGTAAATACAACAGGTTATACTTCACTAAATATCAGCTGGAAACAATTTATTGATAACTATAATGCCACAACGTGGCCCTTTACCATAAAAGTTCAATGTGCTGCATCTTCATCCGGTCCATGGACAGATATTTATTCTTCATCTCCCACAGGCACTGCTAACATAGGCCCGGATAATTTAAGTTATACAAACTGGACAACCAACGTTGGAGGAACTTTTTATATCAGGTATTACATTACAGGTTATACTTATGGTTTGGATTTCTGGTATTTCGATGACCTGGTCATTGATGGGCAATCTTCAAATACACCTTCAACTGTTACTGTAAACGGCGACATGAATTTATCGGCCGGAACATATTCAATCTCCACAAATTCGCTGGTATTAAATGGAACATTATCAGGCAGTAGCGCTCTTGTGGGTGGTACGGCAAGTAATTTATTAGTAGGAGGAAGTGGCTCTAATCTTGTTATTCCTGCCATAACCAGTGGTCTGAATAATTTCAGTATTAACCGTGCAACTGGCGTAACATTGAATGGAAATGCGACAGTTTACGGAATTTTGAATTTACTAAGCGCCAATGCATCAGCTACTCAGGGAGCACTCCACACGGGAGTAAATACAATATCAATGGGTGCGTCCGCTACAACTACTGGAGCGGGAGATGTGACAGGAATTGTAAAGCGTCAGCATACTTTCTCAGGGAATATTGTTTATAGTTTTGGAAATCAAAATACAACGATAGTTTTCACCGATTTCCCCGGTGGTGTTAAGCCATCCTGGATAAGTTGTAAAATTGCTATCGGCTCAGCGCCAACATGGAGAGGTGGAGCAGTGAAAAGAACCTATAGTTTTGCCCAGGATGGAACTGGAACCGACAGAACCATTACCCATTTATTCTATTTGGATAGCGAATTAAATGGTTCAGAAACTGACGAGACAAAACTGGTTTTTTGGGATGCTTATACAGGGCCAACTTATGGAAATGTTTATCCTCGTGGCAAATCAAATAATAGTACAACAGAGAACTGGGTCGGACTAACAGGTATGGCTATTAATTTCATTGCAACTTCCAGCTCCCTGGATGTTAAACAGTGGGGCTTAGGCTATACGAATGTACCAAAAATAATATGGACAGGAAATGGTTCGCCATCTTTTGCAGGAGACTGGAGTTTACCTGGAAACTGGAATGGAGGTGTGCCGACTTCATCTGATGATGTATTGATACCAGCCACATTACCCGGCGATACCCACGGATATCCTACTCGGAATCTTAACACTTCAACAGTGCCGGCCACGTGTAAAACACTGGAAATTGAAACCGGAGCTTCTGTTACAGTAGATAATTATGACATTACAATAACAGGATCGACTGGTGCATGGAGTAATTCAGGCACCTTTAACCCTGGAACCGGGATCGTGAATTTTATTCACGGCAATATTAATGAAATTGTTACAGTATCAGGATTAGGTGCAAACCAATTCCACAATATCAATATTGCAGCAAATACTTTTCTCAAACCCGGAATTGGATTTTATATGAAGATTGATGGTTGGATTACGCCCCAATTAAGTAGTATGGTTGATCTGTCTACAGCCGGAACATCGGTGGAATATAATGGTGCCAACCAAACCGTTATAAATCCAGATGGAAATACTCCAGGTTATTATCACCTTATTTTAAGCGGCAGCGGAACAAAAACAATGCCTGGTACAGCTTTATCAGTGATAGGGAATTTAACCCTTTCGGGAACATCCTCAGCTTCAGTAAACGCTGTTTTAACCGTAGGTGGTAACGTTACTATGGGTGCAGGAAATACACTGAACCTAGGTTCATTCAGTAATACTTTTTCAGGTAATGTCACCAACAACGGCGGAACTCTTACTTCATCATTGAGTTCAATTACGCTAAACGGGAATGGGCCACAGTCAATTACTTCAACTGTGGGAGTTTCGTTTACTAATTTCACTATTTCTAACACAACTGCTACAGTAACATTAGGAACATCAACCAATTGCAGTATAAGTGGTGGATTAAACATTTCGACGGGCGCTGTTTTCAATCTGGTGGGTAATAACATCACTGCTATTACAGGTTCGGTAACAAGTTCGGGAACAGTTATCACTCAAAGTACATCAGTTACTCCGGTTCCGGCAGGAAAAACCTGGGGAGGTAGTTTTGTATTTTCCGGAACTGGTGCCCAAACTATCGTTGCTGGTACTTACAATAACTTAACTATTAGTGGTTCCGGTGGAGCAACTGCCACCGCCAATATAACTGTAAATGGTATACTGAACCTTACATCTGTAAATCCTTCTGAAACCAAAGGTATATTGGATATGGGAAGCAACACAGTATTGATGGGGTCTACTTCCTCCACAGTCGGACCCGGGGACGTAACCGGAATTGTAAGAAGAACCACTATTGTTCCTGATGTAACATATTCATATGGGAATCAATACACAACAATCAATTTCGAAAATTTTGGAACCTTGCCGTCAGAACTTAGCCTGAAAATTAATATCGGGATAGCTCCTGCCTGGAAATCGGGGGCAATTAAACGGGTTTATGAATTAATCCAGACGGGAGCGGTTACAACACATGCCCTTATGTATGCCCATTATCTTGATTCGGAATTAAACGGGAACAATGAAGAAAATCTGGTCGACTGGATTCGTATCATACCTACTTCAACAACTATCGAATACGGGCGTTCCGCTAACAATACAGTTCAAAATTGGGTAAGTATTTCTAATGCAAACATCGGAATTTTTTATTCTTCTTTTGGAATAATAAATATTACACTGGACGAATCGGAAACCACTGCGCTTACCTGGAATGGCTCAACCAGTAACTCCTGGGTAACAGCCACGAACTGGACTCCTAACGCGGCCCCTTCGGCCCATACTGCCATTACTATACCCGATGCGGCTACAACAACTTTTGATCCTACAATACCTATCATTGCAACCTGTGGAACATTAAAACTTGAAAGTGGTGCAATACTAAACTCCGCAAACGGAGCGCAATTAACCATAAATGACGGAGATGGCGCATGGGATAACCAGGCTGCGACATTTAATGCTGGAAACAGTACCATTGTATTCACAAATTCATTGGCTACGTTGACAGGATCAACAGATTTCTACAACCTTACCCTGGATTTTGGCGCTTCTATTGTAATGAGTGATGGCACTTATGTCGGCGTATCAGGGAATTTAACCAATAATGGCTCATTACGTACTGTGTATAAAGGTATTACTACAGTTGAATATAAAGGAGGAAACCAAACAGTGGTTGTTCCCAATACAGCCACTAACAGGTATAGCAACCTGATTCTGAGTGGTACCGGCACTAAAACTATGCCTGTCACCGGGATTACAATTACCAAAAATTATACTGTTTCAGGATCTACAACAGTTAATGCTGGCGCATCAATCACTTTTTTGGAAAATATGACCATTGGGAATGGTTCAACATTCAATGCAGGCAACTTTGCTCATTCAGTATCAGGAAATTTCACCAACAATGGGATTTTCTCAGTTGTAACGGGTGGTACTCTCACTATGAATGGTGGTTCAACACAAGGGATAAGTGGAACCTCATCAACAACTTTCGACAATTTAACAATCAACAATAGTTTTTGGGTTGCGTTGGCTACTAATATAACTGTAAACGGTTCTTTAACTCTTACCAGTGGAGATTTAAGCACAGGAACAACTACAATCGCTATAAATGGTACTATTGGCAAAACAACTGGTTTTATTAATGCTGGTACCGGTTCGTCGATAGTTTTTGGAGGCACAACTGCTGTTACACTGCCAGATAATCTGTTTTCTGTTATTCCTTTCATCAATAATCTATCCATCAACAATTCTGCCGGAGTTACACTCGGTAATCAGGATATGACGATAATGGGTTTGTTGAATTTGATAGCCGGTACGTTAAACCTTGGCGCGAACGAATTTACATTAACCGGGAGTTCCCCCATCAGGACAAGCGGAACTATTGATGCCAGTAATACCGGGGCCACCTTAACTTTTAATAATTCCTCTGCTATTTTTCTTCCTTCAGGTATTTTCAGCACAGCTGTGAACGACCTTGATATTGATGGCGCAGGTGGTATTACTGCAAGCAGCGATTTTACTATTAATGGAATTCTCGATCTGGACAATAATAATCCCTCAGCTACAAAAGGCTGCCTCGATATGTGGGATGGTTTTTCGATGAAAACCCTGACCATGGGAGCTGATGCGACAACGGTTGGAATAGGGGAAGTTACCGGTATGGTTCGCCGTACAACAATCGTTGCCAACATAAGCTATACTTTTGGAAGCAGGTATATGACGGCTTTTTTTCCACCCGACGGAACCTTGCCAAGTGAAATGAGCCTGAGGCTGAGTATTGGAAATGCGCCTTCCTGGAGAGCCGGAGCTATTCAACGTGAAGTTGAACTTATTCAAACCGGGGGAAGCAATACAAAAGCAGTATTTACCATGCATTACCTCGATTCGGAACTAAATGGGAATATTGAAGATAACCTGGTGTTGTGGGTTGGCCTGGCTACTAATGTTGAATATGGACGTTCAGCATACAATACCTCCGAAAACTGGGTTCGACTGTCAAATATAAATGTAGCATTTTTCTCATCAAGCTGGGATGGAACAAAAGATATTACACTCGATGAGTTCGGAACTACTACAACCCTCACATGGAATGGCTCGGTATCCAATTCCTGGACAACAATTGAAAACTGGACACCGAACGAAGGACCATCCAGTGCCAAAAAGATTATTATTCCAGATGCTTCTGCTACTCCTAATGATCCTTCATTACCATCAACAACTGAAATAAAATCCTTAACTATTCAAGCAAACGGAACTCTGAATTCAGGTGCAGATGCGCAATTAACCATTAATGGTAGTAACGATGCCTGGAATAACGCGGGAGGCACATTTAATGCTAGCTCAAGTAACGTGATTTTTACCAATGCTGCAGCTACTCTTTCTGGTTCAACAAATTTCTATAATGTAACCATCAATACTGGAAGCGAACTATTTATGACCAGCGGGAGTGTTATGCGTATTGGAGGAGCCATGACCAACAATGGCAAGTGGCATACTGGAAGTGAGGGTCAAACCCTGGTTGATTACAATGGCGCAAACCAGACTGTAGTTATCCCCAATACTGCCACCAACAGGTACAGTTCTCTTACATTAAGCGGAAGCGGCACTAAAACAATGCCTGTTTCAACCCTCAGCATTACAGGCGATTTTGAAGTAGCAGGAACTGCCAACGTTACTGCACTAGCGGTGCTGCTTATTTCAGGTTATTTTGACATTGGTTCAGGCAGTACTTTCAATACTGGCTCATTCAATCATACTATTGGAGGAAACTTTTCAAACTTAGGTTCGTTCAATGTAACAAGCGGGAATACTTTCACTTTTAATGGGACATTACCTCAGACTATTGATGCATCAAGTGCTCTAACATTTGACTACCTGACAATTGATAATAATTCGGGCGTGTTACTTTTAAGTGGTGCTTTAACCACAATTACAAGTGTCCTTACAATAAATACAGGTAAAAGATTCGAAGTGTCAGCTGGCAGGCAACTCACCGTGACCGGTACAATTACCAACAATGCTGGTGCAGCAGGATTTGTAGTGAAATCCGATGCCTCAGGAACTGCATCGCTAATTCATACTACGGATAATGTACCTGCAACTGTCGAACTTTATATCAGCGGTGCTGACGAAGACTGGCATTTTCTTTCATCACCTGTGGCTGGTCAGAGTATTAGTGGCACCTGGTTACCTTCAGGAACTTATGGCAATGGCACAGGTTATGATTTATACCTTTGGAATGAACCAACCAATTGCTGGATCTATAAACTTAATACTACTTCTGCAGTGAATTGGACAACGGTTCATCCGGGTGCTGATTTTATGGTTGGTCGTGGCTATCTATATTCAACGCAGGCGGCTAATCCAATAAAAGCATTTGCGGGAAATCTGAACAATGGGACTGTAAATGCCAGCCTGACTATAAGTAGTACAGATGCAGGTTTAAAAGGCTTCAACCTGGTGGGTAATCCGTATCCTTCATCCATCGACTGGGCAGCATCGTCTGGTTGGTCACGAACCGATTTGGTGAGCAGTGGAAGCGGTTACGATATGTGGATTTGGAACCCTACGGCAGAAAATTACGGTGTATGCAATTCATATACCGGAACAGGAACCAATTCGGTAACACAATATATTGCTTCCATGCAGGGATTCTTTGTGCGGGCCGATATTGACGGTACCTTGAGTATGGATAATACTGTGCGTGTTCATAACGGTGCAGGGAATTGGTTTAAAAAGTCAATATCCAATACATCTGTGGTTAGCGTAGTTGTACAATCGGAGGCTGATAACAGTGCAGATGAGGTGCAATTGCAATTTGGATATGCAACTAATGATATTGGTGCCGAAAAATTATTTAGTCATGTAAAAACAGCGCCGAGCCTTTATATGACGTCGGACGATGAAAAATATTCCGTTAGATACCTCACAAATACAGAGGATAATCCGGTAGTTCCAGTTATGTTTAAGTCTGGGCAGGATGGATCATACACACTTACCTGCAATTTCGCTTTTGATAAATACAACAGCGTATTTCTTGAAGACCGTCAGATGAATTATCTTCAGAATCTTAAGGATAAAATCTCTTATAAATTTCTTTCCTCTGCTTCAGATGATATAAACCGTTTTGTACTGCATTTCGGACCTGATATCGCAGCTAAAGTTAATGAGTTACCAGCCCGAATCTATACGGATGGAACACAACTTAATATTGACCTTACTTTAGTTAATAATGAAACAACAGTTTTAATATACGATGCCCTGGGACGCGTACTAATGAAAAAAGAATTACAGGGTTTAACACAGCATACACTTAAACTGAAATCGCCTCCGCAAATACTTATCGTACAGTTGCGAAATCAGATAGGCTCTATCAGCCGTAAAGTATTTTATCAGAATAATTACTAACGAAAACTAATAAATACTAATAAACAAGAAGTCTAACCTTAAAAAGTTGAAAAAATGGAAACAGTGACATGACTAAACGAACCCAGGGAAGCCGCATAGCAACCCGCTTTGTTTTTTATTACCAGGTAATGGGAAACACTGTTTATATGCAAAACACGAAACAATAACAATTACAAAATCAAATCTAGTATTACTTAAAACAAAAAAAATCATGAAAAAATCATTAATTATTATCGCAGCTATCGTAATGATAGCAGGGTTTACAAACAGAGTTATGGCTCAATCAACTGCGTCCAATACTGCAAAAGCTGAGCTTAAAATTCCAATTTCTATTACAGCACCCACAATTATGGATTTCGGTATATTGGCCGCGTCGGCAACAGCTGGAACTGCTGTTCTTACAACAGCAAGTGCACTGAGTCAAACTGGTGGTGTGGTAATTGTAAGTGGTACTCCTACAGCAGGGGGATATGCAGTTACAGGTGAAGGGACTACTGCATATTCTATCACTATTCCAACCAGTGCTGTTACAATAACTAATGCAACTGCACAAACTATGACAGTTACAGCTATGACTTGTTCTTATGGGGGACTTTCCAGTACTCTTACTGCCGGAGCAGATGCTTTTACCGTTGGTGGTACCTTAAATGTGGGTGCAAATCAGGTAGCCGGAACTTATACAGGGACATTTGATGTATCTGTTAATTATTAATTAATATGGATTCTAAGAAAGGCGGAAGGTCCTTCATATCAGGGCCTTCCCCATTCTTAAAATAGCAACTAAATTGTATATTTCTGTAATGTATCCAACACAAAGTTCAACAATGAAAAGAATATTTTTTATCATGCTGATTCCCATGCTGAGTATGAGTTTTCAATCCATGGCTCAGGGCGATTTATTAATCACTCAAAAGCGGGTTGTGTTTGAAGGTAACAAACAAATTGAAGAATTGGATTTGGTAAATATCGGCAAAGATACAACCACTTATTCTGTTTCTTTGGTTCATTTTAATATGAATGAAAATGGAAGTTACGAAACAATCGACCAGCCAGATTCAGGTCAAATGTTCGCCGATCCTTACTTGCGGATATTTCCACGCCAGGTAACACTTGCTCCTGGTGAGCCGCAGATTATCATGCTTCAATGCCGGCGAAAGTCTGATATGATTTCGGGCGAATATCGTTCCCATCTGTACTTCCGGTCCGAAAAGAATTACGAACCGCTGGGTACGAAAAATATTGATACAGCAAAATTAGCTGTTCAATTAATACCAATTTATGGAATAAGTATTCCGATACTTATCCGCTCAGGCCAGGTTAATGTAAATGCTACGCTGAGTGATGTAAATCTGGAAATCCAAAGCGATACCCTGCCGTACCTCAAAGTTTCAATCAATAGAACAGGGGATATCTCAATTTATGGTGATATAATAGTTGAATATATTGATATGCGAGGCTCTTCGTATCAGGTTGGCAAAATTATGAATATAGGAGTACTTTCAAATATTAGCAAGCGGAATGTTGTGGTTAAGTTGAAACAAAAGACTGGAATGGTTTTTAAAAATGGAAAACTGAAAGTGAGTTATATCAATAATGATAATCCAAAGAAACCGGTTTTATATACAGAGCGTGAACTGACTCTTTAAACGAGAAAAACCATCAGCTAAAAATGATCATGAGCTGACAGCGATGATAAACGGCCTGAAAAAAATGAAATAAAAAAAGAAGAAAAATAGTTAATAAAAAGAAAAATAATGAAGGCATTTAGCATACATACAATATTATTAAAAGCGATGGTAATAACATCGATTTTAATTTCGTACGTTAGCTTTTCTTATGCCCAGCCTGTCCTACCTCAGAGATCATTAAGCGTAACACCTACTCAGGCAATTAATTTCGGCAGTTTCTGCGTGACAGGGTCAGGTGGAACTGTTACCGTAGGATGGGATGGCAGCAGAACATCAACCGGAGGAATTACATATCTTGCCGGCGATAGTCCACTGCCTGCAATTTTTGAAATAAAACTTTGCCAGGGTCGGAATGTTACGATAACTTTTGCATTTTCAACCATCTTAAACGGCAGTAATGGAGGTACACTCTTGCTAGACATTGGTCCTTCCGAAAGGGGAGGAAATAATGCGAATTTTCCGACAAATGACGATTGTAATTTTATTACCCCATTGCGTGTGGGTGGCACTCTTAATGTTCCCGGAAATGCAATTCCGGGGATATATACAGGAAGTTTCGACATTACTTTTAACCAGGAATAAGAATGACTAAAAACAATTACATCGGTAGAGTTATGGATTACTGTATAGTAATTGTACAACGTATATTGCTTTTTATATTTAAGGTTTTCGTTGCTTTGCTGTTGCTTTTTGCTTTATCAGTAAACCAGGCCCGGGCTGGTGAAATATATGATGGAGGCAATGACGCATATCCTGTCGCTTATGATGAAATCCCGGTTCATGTTGTGGTCCAAGGATATAAAATGTTTTACCTGGATGCTATTTACACCCATAATAAATTGCTTTATGTTAATATTGAGGATTTATTCAGGACACTTAACATTGCATGTACAGTTAACCCAGTCGGTAATCGGATTAACGGATTTATTGAGAATGAAAGCAAGATTTATACTATTGATTATACAATCGGGCAACTGAAGATTGGCAATAACACATTTAACAGGCCCAACGGACTGATTAAAGAGTCGGGCTCCTATTATATTGAATCATCTCTTGTTACCGAAGCATTTGGAATGACGTTAGCTTTCAATTACCGGTCGATGACTATTACATTAAAATCCAGTTTTGAACTGCCTGTGATAAAACAGATGCGTATCGATCAAATGCGGAGTAACATGGCAAAAGTTCAAGGGAATGAATTTGCCGATACAATTTTGCAACGAAACTACCACTTGTTTAAGTTTGGGACTTTGGACTGGATGCTAGCTACTTCACAAACATGGAATAAATCGACAGATAATCATTACGGGATTGCTCTTGGCACTGAACTCTTGTATGGTGAAGCCGATGTTTCCATTAATTATTATAATCAATATAAGTTTGATAGCAGACAGTTGCTCTACATCTGGCGTTGGGTGGATAACGAAAATAAATTTATAAAACAAGCCCAGGTTGGTAAGGTATCTATCCCTGCTATTTCGTTTATTAATAACCAGGTAATTGGTGCTGTTATACGTAATTCGCCGACTACGGTACGAAAAGCTTCAGGTTATTATACAATAAGTGAAGTTACAGAACCTAACTGGACAGTGGAACTATATATTAATGATGTATTAGTAAATTATACACAAGCTGATGCCTCAGGGGCCTATACCTTTAAAGTTCCAATCGTTTACGGTTATACTACTCTGAAACTAAAATTTTATGGTCCGATGGGTGAAGAACGTGTAGAAGAACGTACAATGAATGTACCTTACACAGTTATGCCTGCTAAGGAGTTCGAGTATAGTATATCTGCCGGTGTAGTTCAGGATAGTAGCTATAGCCGCTTCGGGAAAGGTGAATTAAATTATGGTGTAAACAGGATGTTAACAGTTGGTGGAGGTTTGGAATATCTCTCATCCATTTCGAATGGACCTTTTATTCCATATGTAAAAGCTACTATACAGCCCTTCAGTAAACTGACTTTAAATGGCGAATATGCTTATGGTGTCAGGGCAGGAGGGATGTTGAATTATTATTTCAGGAAAGATGTGTTACTGGAAATCAACTATACGAAGTATGTAGAAGGACAACTCGCTACCCGTTACAATGCAAATGTTGAAAGGAAAGTAAAACTTTCGTTTCCGGTGCGATACAAAAAAGTGAATGGGTTTTTAAAAATGGATTACACGCAACTTGAATATAGCGAGTTTAAGTATAACTTGGCTAACCTGATGTTTTCTACTTATTACAAACAATTTAGTACAAATGCATCGGCACAGATTAACTGGATAGACCAGCGTAATCCATATATCACTCTTGATATGGCATTATCGTATAGGATGCAAAAGGGTTTTGTCATACGCCCATCTGCTCGCTTTAATGTAAATGAGGGAGATTTTATGAGTTGCAAAGCAGAGATTGAAAAAAGAATTCCAAAAGGATATCTTTCAGTTTCATACGAAAGAAATTTTTCGTTTAACGACCATTTTATCAATGTAAGTTTTAAGTACGATCTGCCTTTTGCCCGGACCAATATTTCGGCTTCGCAAAGTAAAAATAAAGTTACTACTTCCCAGAGTGCTCAAGGCAGCCTGGCCTTTGGTGGCGATAACTATACGTATGTAAGCAACAATTCATCCGTAAGTAAAGGTGGTATCTTATTGTACCCTTACCTAGATTTGAACCACAATGGCGTTTTCGACAAAGGAGAACATATGGTTATGTTAAACTCTGTTAAGACAAGGGGCGGCAAGGCAATATTCAGTGAAAAGGATTCAATTATCAGGATAAATGATCTGAATGCATTTACAAACTATATGCTGGAGTTTAAGGATAACGACCTTCAGAATATTGCCTGGCGTTTTCCCAAAAAGATTTACCAGGTTTTAATTGATCCAAACCAGTTTAAGCGGGTTGATGTTCCTATTATTCCGGTAGGTGAAGCCAGCGGGATGGTTTATTTGGGTAGGGATAAAAAGTTGAAGGGGCTTGGGCGGATTACAATCAGTTTTTACGATGCAAAGAGCAATAAAGTGGTTGCCGAAACCCTGTCGGAATCGGATGGATATATTTATTTTCTCGGCCTTGAACCAGGCGAATATATAGCACGTGTTGATTCCGTTCAGTTAAATAACCTTGGACTCAGGGCAGATCACTCTGAACTGCCATTCACCATTAAAACAAAGGAGCAGGGTGATATAGTGGGAGGTCTTGATTTTATTCTGCGGGATGTAAATAACGAACTATTACAAAGTCAGAATAGTGATGAGGAACTAATAATCGGTTCGGCATTAAATAATGACAATATAGGATTAGTTAAAGAAAAAACCGAAGAATTGAAAGAGAATACAGAAATGGTACCGCTGGAAATTGAAAAGATAATTCAGTTGGTTTATACTTTAACCCAGCCAGTGAAAACAAAACCTGAGGTAATGCCGGAGGATAAAAATATTAAAATTGAAGATTTAGGTGAAATCGCATATCCCGCTGATACTGTCAGTTTATTGTTGAATCAAGACTCTGTAAGGCATGAAAAGGAAATGAAAATATTAGTCCGGGATTCAGAAAAAATTGTCCAGCCTTCACCTCTGCATCGTATTGACCAACCGAATTTAATAAATAAGACTACCCCTGAATTTCCGGCAGAAGATACATTGTTTAAAGTACAGTTATTAGCTGTG
The DNA here is from genome assembly GCA_963802185.1 of uncultured Bacteroidales bacterium. GTDB lineage: Bacteria > Bacteroidota > Bacteroidia > Bacteroidales > UBA4417 > UBA4417. The sequence continues at coordinate 244,161 of CAWDHU010000017.1, read as the reverse complement.
AAAAGACCGTTAAACGACCAAAAATATTTTGCCAATTTGATCGCTGATGTTCCGGGCTTAACCATTGAGGAAACATTAGGTGAAGACGGATTGTATCACTACAGCACTAAGACCTTTACAGGAATTTCTGAAGCCGCTAAATACCAGAAAATGATCAAAAAAAGTGGCTGGAAAGATAGTTTTGTCGCCAAATATGCAGGGGAAAGACGAACAGAATCAGCGTTCCGGAAGAAACTTACAAACCAGGGAATAGAGCAAGATAATGATGTTCCTTTAAAACAGTTGACTGTTTCAGATCAGAAAATAAAGGAACCTGGAATCAACATAGAAGGCCCCGCTGATTCTGAAAAGAGTCTCAGCAAAAAAAGCCAGGAAATCGCTTTGCCATACAATGCGCTTCATCATGGAAATGTTATCCTGGTCGAAAGCGAAAAAATGGCCCAATTCACCAGTGATACTATATATAAAGTACAGTTGTTAGCTGTAAGCAAGCCAATAAATATCAACAATTATTTTGCACTGCTGCTCTCCAGAATACCTGGATTAAAGATTAGTGAAAACCAAGGTGAGGATGGCCTGTACAGGTATACTGCTGATACTTTCACGAGTATCGAAAAAGCCAGGAATTTCAATGCTTTAATCAGGCAAAGCGGCTGGGTCGATAGCTTTATTACAACTTATGTTGTTACGGGAAAAAGTAATTAGCTATCCGGAGTGCAAGGACTCACTGAAAAAAAACAACTTTTTATACTTAAGTGCCTGAAAAAGCTGACACACTTATTAAGACTGAACCTTACTAAAAGCTGGTGTAGTCTCAAAATTAGTATTCACATACGATTGTAATTCAGGGAAAAACTGCCTGAACTCTTGCCTGAATTCCGGATATCCTGCTCTTAGGTTTACTACAGCCAGCTCCATTTTCGATTCAAAAGTAGTCCGGCGCGACATCCCGTTGAAAGCCTGCTGCATTCCATCAAAGTTGCCATACGAAAGTAACCAGTTCTGTTTTTCCATATAAAACAGAAGCCTGGCTGAGCGTGCCGGAAGTATCTTTTGGAAAGTGTTCAGGATATCATATCTTGTTTTTGTAAATTGAATAAGGTCCTGGTGTGAGTATTCATCCCAATTGGCAGAAAGAAAATGGTCGTAGTACATATCAACAATTACTCCCGCATATTTTCGGAAATCGGCCCTCAATCTGACAATACTTTGTTTAACTACAAGGTGCTGATCAGTAAAAGTGTCAATGGCACGATGCATCGAAATGCCATTGCGTACCTTTTCAGGATATTTTAAAACATCACTTCCTTTCACATGATCGGCAATAAAGTTGCCAAGAATCATTTCGGGATCATTGCCCGCAAGAAAGAGGTGTGCTAAATAGTTCAAAATTAGTGTGTTTTAAGAATGATGAAGAAGAAATTCCATGTACGATCAATAAGTGTAATTTATGAAGGCTTAATTATTGATTAACCAATAACGGTATTCACTTTAGAGTTTCATTAATGGCAAAGATATCAAACAGATGAATTAACTAGGTGTTCAAAGGTGCCGCGATATTATATAATTTCTTTCATCAGAAAATTAAGTGAATTACTGAAAATTTTATACAAAGTACTTGTTAATCAAATTCATTTCGTGTACGTTTGCGCTATATTTATATTGTTAAAGAATTCACAATATGGACCAAAAATTAATGTTGCTTGGCGATGAAGCTATTGCAAGGGCTGCCATAGATGCCGGAATGTCAGGTATATATGCCTATCCGGGGACGCCTTCGACTGAAATTACTGAATATGTGATGCATTCCAGCGAAGCAAAATCCGGGCTAATCCGGGCTGGTTGGTCAACTAATGAAAAAACTGCTATGGAAGCAGCACTTGGTATGTCGTATGCAGGCAAGCGGGCTATGGTTTGTATGAAACACGTCGGATTAAATGTTGCTGCCGATCCATTCATGAATTCGGCTATCACAGGCGCTAATGGCGGCTTGATTGTTGTATCTGCAGATGATCCGTCAATGCATTCATCCCAGAATGAACAGGACTCTCGAGTCTACGGCAAGTTTGCCATGCTTCCAATTTTAGAGCCTACCAATCAGCAGGATGCTTACGATATGGTTCATTATGGATTTGATATGTCTGAAAAGCTTGGTGTGCCTGTTTTGATGCGAATCACAACACGTCTTGCGCATTCTCGGGCTGGCGTTATGCGTAAACCTACACGGCCGCAAAATGAAATCCGTTTACCTGTTGATCCAAGACAGTTTATTCTTTTACCGGCTAATGCCCGAAGGCAATATAAAACACTTTTATCCAAGCAGGCCGATTTTGAAAAATATTCTTCCGAATCAGGCTTCAATGTTTTCAATGATGGTGAAGATAAAAGTATGGGAATTATAACCACTGGTATTGCATATAATTACTTGCTCGAAAATTTCCCTGACCGACATATTCCATTTCCCGTTTTAAAAATTGCTCAGTATCCTGTTCCACTTGACATGGTGGAGCATATTTACAAATCATGTGAAAAACTCCTGATCCTTGAAGAAGGGTACCCTGTTGTAGAAGAATCTATTAAAGGGTTATTGAATAAAGGTAAAACCATCCATGGTCGTTTGGATGGCACAGTTCCTCGTGCTGGGGAACTCAATCCCAATATTGTAGCTGTTGCATTAGGTATAAAGGATACTCGCGGGAAAGAGATTCCATCCGTTGTAGTTAGCAGGCCTCCTTCACTTTGTAAAGGCTGCCCTCATATTTATTCATACAATGCGCTCAATGAAGCGCTTGTGAGCTGGAGTAAGGGCAGGGTCTTTTCGGATATTGGATGCTATACCCTTGGTGCTCTTGACCCTTTTGATGCAATCAACACTTGCGTTGATATGGGCGCTTCCATTACCATGGCTAAAGGGGCGGCTGATGCAGGATTGCTTCCGGCGGTTGCCGTTATCGGCGACAGCACTTTTACACACAGTGGAATTACTGGATTAATTGACTGTGTGAAGGACAAGAGTCAGATTACCATTATGATCCTGGATAATGAAACTACTGCCATGACTGGTGGGCAGGACTCCGCAGCCTTTGGCCGTATAGAAGATATCTGCATGGGAGTTGGAGTGTTGAAAGATCATATTATTGTGCTCGATCCTTCGCCAAAAAATCACGAAGAGAATCTTGCGATTTTAAAACAAGAACTCAAATATGAGGGTGTATCTGTTATTATCCCTCGTCGCGAATGTATTCAGACTGCAATTCGTCACATTAAAATACACAAGAAATCTGAAGCAGCAACAATCTAAAAAAAGATTATGAAACGAGATATAATTCTGGCAGGAGTTGGTGGACAAGGAATTCTTTCAATAGCAACTACTATAGGAACAGCGGCACTGAATAGTGGGTTATACCTCAAACAGGCAGAGGTTCATGGCATGAGCCAGCGTGGGGGAGATGTATCCTCCAACCTCAGAATTGCAGACCATGAGATCGCCTCGGATCTTATCCCGTATGGACAGGCCGACCTTATTATTTCTGTAGAACCAATGGAATCGCTGCGTTACTTGCCATTGCTGTCGCCAAGGGGTTGGCTCATAACCAATATTAAACCTTTTATTAACATAACCAATTACCCTGAAATGGATAAGCTGATGGGGGAAATTGAAAGTATTCATAACCATATCGCGCTTGATGCTGATGATATTGCAAAGAAACTTGGTTCAACCAGGTCGGCCAACATGGTGATACTTGGAGCGGCAACTCCATTCCTGGAAATAGATTATACAGAAATTCAGGAAGCTATCCGCCTTATTTTCGCACAAAAAGGGGACGATATCGTAAAACTGAATCTTGACGCTTTGCAGGCTGGACGCGATTTTGCTGAAGCGCATATGAAATAGCCATGATTGGAAAATACCAACTGAAGATGATATTATGGTCATCATGGCAAACCTTTAGCTCACGAACACCTATTAAATAAACAAGATGTGAGTAATTCCATCTGACCTTTTAAGAACACCTGCGAAGCAAGCATTAATACCGCTGAAAATAAGCACTGAATTAATAAATTAATAACAGATGAATTAGGCTTCCAAATAAAAATGATATTGCCTTATTATTCCTATAATTGTCACAATTCTCTGATTAGTAGAGCAATGTATGTAACTGAAATGCCTTCTATATTGATTCCTAAACTAAATAATTCAAGACTTAAAGAAGAAACAAAAAGTAGGGGCGACCTTACTTTTTCTTTGTTTACTCAAAAGAAAAGCGTTTTTTTGCCATTGAATAATAAAAACGCAAATAAATATAAATTCTAATACCTTAATGGAAATTACTAAAAAGAAAATACGACTGATTGTTGTAATTATAGTCTTACTTGTTGCTTCTGTAATAGCTTTCGTAGTATTAAAAGATTTTGTTGTTGAACCTATAGTTCACCCGGTTGCGAAAATTGCTCAAACTATTGAATATGGAATTGTAACCGATTCATTGAAAATCGACAGAGATAAAGTTAAGCCGGGGGAAAACCTGGGTTTAATCTTTGCAAGGCTTGGTGTTAATCAGCGGATAATTGGTAATCTTAGAAAATATACTGATGGTATTTTTGAAATTCGCAAGCTTCGTAGCGGCAATACGTATACTGCTATGATGAGTAATGTTGATAATAAACTGTTGTATTTTGTTTATGGGATGAATGATACGAGTTATATCGTTTTCGATTTCCGCGATTCGCTGAATGTACATGCCAATTCAAAGGAAGTATTGCGAAAGCTAAAATCGGTTTCAGGTGTTATAAATTCTTCATTATGGGTAACCATGCATGATGCGGGTGTTGATCCGAATCTGGCAGTTGCCCTGGCAGATATTTACCAGTGGACAATCGACTTCTATGCTATTCAAAAAGGAGATTCTTTTAAAGCCATTTATGAGGAACTTTTGGTGGATGGAAAACCAATAAGTATCGGTGAAATACATTCTGCCGTTTTTAATCAAAATGGCAAAGATTACTATGCATATAGGTTTGAGCAAGGTGACATTACCGACTATTTCGATGAAAAAGGCCAAAACCTTCGCAAGGAATTTTTGAAAGCACCTTTAAAATTTTCACGTATAACTTCCAAATTTTCGAATAGCCGCATGCATCCGATACTACGTATTCGCAGGCCACATCATGGTGTTGATTATGCTGCACCAAGCGGAACGCCAGTCCATACCATTGCTAATGGAACAGTATTGAAAGCTGCATATGCTGGTGGTGGTGGTCGCCAGGTTAGCATTCGTCACAGTAATGGATATACAACATCATATATGCATCTGTCAGGTTTCGGTCCGGGAATTCACGCTGGAGTAGGCGTAAGCCAGGGTCAGATTATTGGGTATGTAGGCAGTTCCGGCTTGTCAACCGGTCCACACCTCGATTTCAGGGTATATAAAAATAATGCTGCAATTGATCCGCTTAAACTGGAGTCGCCGCCTGCTTTGCCTGTGGAAGAAAAGTATAAGGCTCAATTTGATTCAGTGAGAGTGATGTATGAAAAGAATTTGAAGTTGATAAAATGAACCTATTGATATCTTGCAATTTATAATCTCATTAAATAGAGTAAGTTTGTGTCGTCATCAAAGAGGCTGCTTTTTAAAAACAGCCTCTTTGATTCCTCCAATTTAAAAGTGTTTTTTAAAATTACAATCTGCCATCAACCATTCCTTTGGGTAATATCGATTTGATATCATAAAGCACTGTATTTTTATTACGCACACTAAAATCTATCTTCTTGAATTTGTCATGCGCAACTGCCAGTACCACTGCATTGTAATCATCCATATTGTATGATGAAATGATCTCACGGCCATATTCATGATTTACTTCTACTGCATCAGCCCATGGATCGTAAATATCAACAATACATCCGAACTGTTCAAGTTCTTTTACAACATCTACAACTTTGGTATTTCGGATATCGGGGCAATTTTCTTTAAAGGTGATCCCAAGTACGAGAACCCGGGCGTCTTTTATGATAATATCTTTTTTGATCATCAGTTTGATTACCTGTGAAGCTATCCAGGCTCCCATACCATCGTTCATTCTACGGCCGGCAAGGATGATTTCGGGGTGATAACCTACTTCCTGCGCTTTCTGAGCCATATAATATGGATCAACTCCAATGCAATGTCCACCGACAAGCCCTGGTGAAAATTTGAGGAAGTTCCATTTGGTTCCGGCTGCATCAAGCACGGCACGTGTATCGAGGTTCATGTGAGCGCAGATACGAGCAATTTCATTTACGAATGCAATATTAATATCACGTTGTGAATTCTCAATAACCTTGGCTGTTTCGGCTACCATGATTGATGGAGCTTTGTGGGTACCTGCTTTTATAACTTTTTTATAGAGTTGATCAACTTTTTCTGCAATTTCAGGAGTTGATCCTGAGGTAATTTTATGGATAGTCGTTACGGTGTGTTCTTTGTCGCCGGGATTGATCCGTTCGGGTGAATATCCTGCAAAGAAATCAACATTCATTTTCATTCCCGATACTTTTTCAATAACAGGAACACAGTCTTCTTCGGTACATCCGGGATAGACAGTAGATTCGTAAATTACTATATCACCTTTTTTAATCACTTTGCCGATGCTTTCGCTGGCTTTTATCAAAGGTGTAAGGTCGGGACGGTTATTTTTATCCACAGGGGTTGGTACTGTTACAATGTACACGTTACAATCTCTGATTTCATCAAGCTTACTGGTAAGGTAGAGGCCTTTATCGACGGGTTTGCTTTTTGTGAGCACACTTGCCAGGTTGTTGTCTTCAACTTCCAGTGTATTGTCGTGTCCAAGGTTAATACTATCAATTCGTTCCTGGTTGATATCAAAGCCAATTACAGGGTAATGTTTGGCAAATTCAACTGCGAGTGGAAGACCAACGTATCCGAGGCCGATCATAGAGATTTTGTAAGATTTCATAGTTATAAAAAGGTTAAAAGCTTAAGGTTATATTTTCCCACTTTTATTATATTATGACTGGGACTATTTATTCAATTATTTTAGTTGTAATGGTCAAATTCAATTTGTTGCAGGTAACAAAATCCTGTCGTTATTGATTAGCATGTTGAGAAATAAAACTATTCCTTTTCTATTATGTCGAGGCCTACAGTAACAAGGATATTGGTTCCTGTTGCACCAAGACGAACCAGTATTTTTTTCTTTCCACGGTATTCGACCATTTCACCTTGCATTCCGACAAGTGTTCCGGAAACGACAATAATTTTTTGCCCTGCTGCAAATCGTTCATTACTAACTTCAATTTCAGCGCCTTCGTGGAGCAACATTTTTAACGCATCGATCTGACGGTCAGGGATAGGTGCAGCCTTTCCTTCGAACGTAACATAGCAAACCAAACCGGGAGTATTAATGGCATCATAATAGTCGCTCTCGTTGACATGAATAAAAATATACGATTTAATGAGAGGTTCTTCAACCCATTTCAAACGGTCGCTCCATTGATGCCTCTTTCGACGGATTGGTAGATATGCCTCAAAACCTGTCTGGGTAAGCCTTTCAAGTACTTTCTTCTCGGATCGGGACTTGGTATATGCTGCATACCAGCGCGCTTCTCCGGGATTTTTTTTAGTCATATACGAATCAACTTATTTAATGGCAAAGATACTTTTTATCATGCGTTTGTAGATACAATAAGACGCTCGATTTATTCCATAATTTACATTGGTATCTGAGTTTATCGGTACACAGAATGTTAAATTTGTTTAAGCTATTATTTAATATATTCTTCAAAAACTTTTCCTACTCCATCTTCAAGCCCAATTTTGCTCTTCCAACCAAGTTTCTCCAGTTTGCTCACATCCAGGAGCTTTCGCATGGTTCCATCCGGTTTCGAGGCATCGAAAAGAATTTCGCCATCAAACCCTGTTGCTTTTTGTATCAGTTCAGCAAGTTGACGGATCGTTAATTCATTTCCTGATCCGATATTGATATGAGTATTGCGAATTTCTTTAGAATCAGCAGGTTTCAGGTCTTCGAAATCAATATGCTCCATCACATACACACAAGCATCGGCCATATCAGAAACGTGAAGAAATTCGCGTAAAGGTGTACCTGTGCCCCATAAACTGAGGCTCACTTTGCCGTTTTTACCCCTGTTGATACCGATATCAGATAAATAGCTTAGAATACTATCATCGGTTGCATCAGCTGGTACTTCGGCTACTGGAAGCTTGTCAAGATCATAATGGATAGCTTTCCAATCATTAATTTCAAGGCAATGAGCAAGGTACATTTTTCGCAACATACCTGGAAGTACATGTGAATTTTTCAGGTGAAAATTGTCGTTAGGGCCATACAGATTGGTTGGCATCACAGAAACAAAGTTGGTTCCATATTGCAAATTATAACTTTCGCACACTTTAATCCCGGCAATTTTGGCTATAGCATACGGTTCATTGGTATATTCTAGTTCACCTGTTAGTAAGTGGTCCTCATGCATAGGCTGAGGTGCGTTTTTTGGATAAATGCAAGAGCTGCCTAAGAAAAGGAGTTTCTTTGCACCATGAACCCATGCATTATGAATAATATTATTCTGTATTTGCAGGTTTTCGAAAATAAACTGGCCCCTATAAATGTTGTTTGCCATTATCCCACCTACTTTGGCTGCAGCCAGAAAAATAAATTCAGGTTTTTCAGTGGCAAAAAATGCATCAACTGCAAACTGGTTTGTCAGATCAAGCTCTTCGAAAGTGCGAAATACAAAATTTGTATACCCTTTCAGTTTGAGATTCCTATGTAAGGCACTGCCAACAAGTCCTGTATGACCTGCGATATAAATTTTTGAGTCTTTATTCATATTGGTTATTCACTAATTTCCATAGAATCTATAGTGATTCCGAATGTGTAAATTGAAATTTTTTTATTGGATCCAAATTTTGATTTACCAGATTTTGACAGCTTGCCAGAATGCTTTTGATTTGGATACAAATAATCCAGAACATACAGAATCTGGAATATTTGTCATATTCCGTATTTAACTTATTTATTCAAAGTAATTCAAAATGCGGAAGCCTCCATCTTTCAGGTATTTTTCCTTGCTTGCCAGTTTGAGGTCGTTTTCAATCATATCTTTAACTAATGATGCCAGATCGTGTTCGGGTTGCCAGCCCAGTTTAGTATTAGCCTTTGTAGGATCACCAAGAAGTAAATCAACCTCAGTTGGTCTGAAATAAGCCGGATCTACTTGTACCACAACAGTTCCCGGGGCTATCATATGATCGCTGTTTTTACATGAAACAACAGTACCTTTTTCGTTTAATCCTTCTCCTGCGAATTCCACTTCAATTCCTGCTTCGGCAAATGCTAACTGCACAAAATCTTTCACCATTGTAGTAACGCCGGTTGCTATTACAAAATCTTCGGGTTTATCCTGTTGCAGCATTAAGTACATAGCCCGCACATAATCTTTGGCATGGCCCCAGTCGCGCTTAGCTGAGAGATTACCCAGGTAAAGTTTTTGTTGCATCCCTAATGCGATACGTGCCACTGCCATCGTAATCTTACGGGTAACAAAGGTTTCACCTCGTATAGGTGATTCGTGGTTAAACAGAATCCCGTTACACGCAAACATATCATACGCTTCACGGTAATTTACTGTAATCCAGTAGGCATATAATTTGGCCACAGCATAAGGGCTACGTGGATAAAATGGGGTACGTTCACTTTGTGGAACTTCCTGCACTAAACCATATAATTCACTGGTTGATGCCTGGTAGAAACGTGTTTTTTTAGTCATCCCAAGAAGCCTTATTGCTTCCAAAAGCCGCAAAGTTCCTATTCCATCAGCATTTGCAGTATATTCCGATGTATCGAAACTCACTTTTACATGGGACATTGCTGCCAGGTTATATACTTCGTCAGGTTGTGTTTCCTGAACAAGACGTATAAGGTTAGAAGAGTCGGTCATATCACCGTAATGAAGAAAGAAATTTCTCTTTTCGGCATGCGGGTCCTGGTACAAATGGTCGATACGATCAGTATTAAAAAGTGAACTACGACGTTTGAGGCCATGTACCTGGTAGCCTTTTTTTAAAAGAAATTCAGCGAGATATGCGCCATCTTGTCCGGTAATGCCTGTGATTAAAGCAGTTTTCATGTAATATTATATGTTTTGAATATCGTTTTTTCTAATTGGATCAAAATTAAGTAAGTTATTCGACAATGGAAGTGCTTGTCCCTATTTGGGGCTTTTTTATTATGAGTAAATCGAGCATACCTGTTTTTAAGATATTGATAACATTAAGATAAACCATTACCACGGAAGAATGGCAATGGAATTCCTTGGGAATTATTGATTTGGTGAACTAACTATGATTTTAAAGTTCAATATTTGTGCCATTTATTTTATATTAGTGATTGCGAAGTCCTGAGCTCAATTTGCTATTGAGGTAATTGTTATGTTTTGATTGCAGAGATATTCCTGTTACTTAAATTTGTTTCCGAATATTTTGAGCTATAACAATACTTTTTCGGGCGTCTTCAAGCCCGAAACCGTTCCCGGCTAATATCTGTTCATAGCTTCGTGTATGTAAATCAGTGAATCCTTCACTGAATTCTACTTCCTCTCCGTCAACTGTAATAGAGCGGTAAGTGCGTATTCCCTGTTCTTTTGCCTGCGTTGGTAAATGATCAGCATTAATACTCAGATGCCAGTTTACATTTGCTTTTTCAAGTTTCATAAAGCCTGCAGCCTGATTACTTTCATGTATTTTTAAACTGTTTTCAGTAACGTCGCCAAAAATCCAGCTGAGCATATCGAAAAAATGAATGCCTATATTAGTGGCAATACCTCCTGAATGTGCAAGATCTCCTTTCCATGAGATGTGATACCATTTACCCCGGCTTGTTATATAATTGAGTTTTACATCATACACTTTATTTGCGGGTCCGTTGGCGATTTTTTCGCGCAGCGCAATAATAGCTGGATGCAGGCGCAATTGTAAAATAGTGAAAATTCTTTTTCCTGTTTCCTGCTCAAGTTCGGTCAATGCATCCAGGTTCCATGGGTTAAGTACCAGAGGCTTTTCGCAAATGGCGTGAGCATCGTTGCGCAATGCTAGCCGCATATGAGCATCATGGAGATAATTAGGAGAGCAAATACTTACAAAATCAATTTTATAGTCTGGACCTTTTCGCCGTAGTTTATCCAGGTGCCTGTCGAAACGCTCAGGTTCTGTAAAGAAACTGGCATCAGGGAAATAACTATCCATAATACCAACTCCATCATAGCGGTCGAGTGCAGCAACAAGTTTATTCCCGGTTTCTTTGATAGCTTTCATATGCCTGGGAGCTATATAACCACCTGCTCCTATAAGTCCGAAATTCAAAGGCTGATCTGACATAATTCTAGTAATAAAAAAAAGTTATGATTCTGTTCTTGCAAAGATACGCTTTTTATGTTTTTTGAAAGTATATCATTACAGTTCAACGAATGCTAAACGTAAGTTTTAATGCCTGATATGCAGTGATTCGTATGTTAACCCATAATGTTTCGGCTTATGAATGGATATTTTTTAATAGAGAGATGATTGTTCCTCTATTCAATTCAACTCCTGTAATTCTCTACCTTTGTGTTTTCAATATCTAACAAATGACTGATTCAATTCTTTCCCTTACCAATCCACGCATAAAAAACATACTCAGGTTGCAGTCCAACAGCCGTGACCGTCAAAGTCAGAATCTTTTTGTAATTGAAGGTTATCGCGAAATAAGCAGGGCTCTGGTTTCGGGTATTGAAATCAAAGAATTATTTGTATGCCGCGAACTTGACAAGCAGAATAGGAGCCAGGAGCTTATATATCTGGATAGCAGAATGCAGGTATTCGAAGTAGGAAAGGCCGCTTTTGCCCGAATTGCTTATCGCGAAGGATCCGATGGTTTGGTTGCATTGGCTGTTCCCCGCAATCTCAAACTCAACGAACTTAATTTAAGCAAAAATCCTCTGATTCTGATTTTGGAGTCAGTTGAAAAACCAGGTAACCTGGGTGCCATTATGCGTACTGCTGATGCGGCAGGTATTGATGCTGTCATTGTTTGTGATCCTCTAACTGATATTTATAATCCAAATGCAATTCGTTCTGCAGTTGGATGTATTTTTACTCGCCAGGTAGTAACATGCACTTCAAAGGAAGCGATTTATTGGCTCAAAAAAAATAAGATTAAAATTTATTCTGCTGCTCTAACCGAAACAGCTCTGATTTATCATCATATGGACTTTCGTGGACCTTCAGCTATTGTGATGGGCACTGAAGCTACGGGATTAAGCAATGAATGGCTTCAATATTCAGATAATCAGATTATAATTCCTATGAACGGGATTGCCGATTCAATGAATGTATCAACTTCAGCAGCTGTACTGGTTTTCGAGGCAATCCGGCAACGCGAAGAGGCAAGGGGTTGATTTTATATTACAGGGACTCCAACCATTTCTTTTCCGGGAAATCTCAATCAAAAAATAACCATGATATCCCAAACTTGAAAGCTGCATCTGCCTGAGGATAATCTGGTACAAGTATATAGTTATAGTTCATCAGTCCTGCATTAAAATGTTCGTATTTTACAAAAATGCGGGCTCTCTTAATATTCAAATTGACAAATGCATCGAGATATGGATAGTTTCCTGATACATAGTTGTTCTGCCGGTAAAATGCCCTTAATGCAGGCATATAGGCATCCTGGTACCATTCGGAATGATAGGTGCTGCTTATGCCTACCTGAGCATGAAGTGCTTTTTTAAATAGCTCAACATCATAGCAAAGAGATAGTTTCCCTATTAATGCAGGTAGCTGCAAAATACTGTCAGGTGTAATCTGCTGTGCAGCTACGTATACGTTGGTGATCCAATGTTTTATCCTGAACTCTTTACTTACATGACCAGCCAGCACAGTTAAAGCATCCTTATATTGCTGAGGTAGTATTTCCTGGTTGAGATAAACATAATTTGTTAGTCGTGTATAGGATGCATTCAGATCGAATCCTTTAAGAATTACTCCAAATTCACCTTTAATATAGTCCTGTGTTGCGAAAGAATTATCCCACTTGCTCTTGAAATAATCGGTGTAGTAATTAGTGAAATAAAAATCGGGATGCATCATCCCTTTCGAAATATTCAGATAACCTTTATGATTCTGTTTTCCGAAAAACTGGTAGAAACTTCCATCCAAAGAGTAATCGCCACCTTTATAACCTCCGAGTACAAGAAAAGCTGAAGCTTTGAAGAAAGTTTTACTCTTGATAATGCCTTTAAGCATGCCAAATGGCACAGTTTGCCTGAAAACATCAAGCATAGTTGTATCACGGTGAAGCTTGTCTGTTTGAAGTCGTAATCCAAAAGAGTATTGCAGGGGGAAACTTTTCCCTAAAGTATCAGGGACTTCATTTGAATATACGAAGCAATTTTCGAAATGAGTAATCCTGACTGAATCAAAAATGGGAAGAGTGTCGTAGAAGTAGGTTGGATAAAAATTATAAAAATCCATTGGGGGAGTATTATCCTCATATGCGGTGCCTGTTCGGGAATATCTCATCGTATAAACAATCCTGCCGGCATCAAATTTTCGTGGTACGAGAACAGTAGTTGTATCAATTTTACGGGCTACAGTTGATTTCAGGATATTAAAATATTGTTGAAATACAAATCCATTGCTTTTGCTTCGGTTCATTGCATCCGGAAGGTTAATAGCTATTTGTTTCCGGTTTGATTCACTGTTTTGTGTGAATTTTGTTACATCAGTAATTCCGCCGTTTTCATAATTGATACTACGATCAGTTCTGTATGTAATTATCGCACCATATCGTTGAGTCGGATACAGGAAAGCTGCATAAAAAGTACCCCCTGCATTATATGCCCGCTGACGCTGATATAATCCGGGTGAATTGGCGAAACGTGCATTTAACCCGAGATAAATACCACTTCCAATACGCTGTGAGAAATTGAGATCAAGTTTTTGTTCCTTTCCTGGCCCCATATGATACCTGAGGTGTGAAAACGGGCTTTCGCTGATATAAAAATTAATGCTATCATCTTTTAACGTATATGGTTCATATACATCATATCTGAAACGGAAATCAGGAGAAATTCTCAAATTAAAAAGAAGGGGAGAAGATGCTGATCCCGGATTTCCTAAGTTAGCATAGAACTGGTTGTTTCGCTTGGCAACATCATATTCCTGGAATTGGTTCAATGGCTTCGAAACAGCAGTCCGTGTGTAAGCACCCTGATCATTCAACGAAAAATAACTTACAAAAACTGAATCGGGACTATGAACATCTTTTATTGATGCATCCGAATTCTCTCCCCCGTTACTTTCGCCTTCTATAATTTGTTGGGCATAGGAATTTAAGGCAATAAGAACAAAAAATAAAAGAGTAAAATATATTCTCAGTAGTCTCATTCGTATGCAAGGTTGGCAAGAATCAATTTATTGTGGCAAAAGTACTGAAAAATCAGATAAGGCGAATGTTATCAATAGTTACATTCAATGCGCTTTATAATAAATTAACAAGGCAATTTTTTTTAAATTGGAGTTACTCAAGTAGACATAGATATCATAGATTTATTGATAAATATAGGCTCAAGTTGCAACGTATAAAGTTCTGTCCATTCTCATTCATTCTGACCATGGTAGTAGGGTATGATGTATTAACAAAAATCGGGGCAAAAAAAAACCCTGCGACCATTCGGAAGCAGGGTTAATAAAATTCGGCGGCGACATACTCTCCCGATTTGATTCAGTACCATCTGCGCAGGCGGGCTTAACTTCTCTGTTCGGAATGGGAAGAGGTGGGCCCCGCCGCAATAGCCACCAAAAGGTTTTAAATATTTTGGTTTTTCTATAGAGCAAGAAAAGAATTGACAATTGAAAGAAAGAAAATACATAGTATGGCGAGATGAGTTTATCTAACGTCAACAGAAAATTTACGGGTAATTAGTACTGCTCGGCTTTGCCATTACTGGCTTTACACCTGCAGCCTATCAACGTCGTAGTCTACAACGACCCTTAAAGGAAGCCTCATCTTGGGCTGAGTTTCGCGCTTAGATGCTTTCAGCGCTTATCTCAACCATACGTAGCTACCCTGCAATGCAGCTGGCGCCACAACAGGTACACTAGCGGTATGTCCGACTCGGTCCTCTCGTACTAGAGTCAGGTGCCCTCAAGCTTCCAACGCCCACAACAGATAGGGACCGAACTGTCTCGCGACGTTCTGAACCCAGCTCACGTGCCACTTTAATCGGCGAACAGCCGAACCCTTGGGACCTTCTCCAGCCCCAGGATGTGACGAGCCGACATCGAGGTGCCAAACCACTCCGTCGATGTGAGCTCTTGGGAGTGATCAGCCTGTTATCCCCGGCGTACCTTTTATCCTTTGAGCGATGGCCCTTCCATGCGGAACCACCGGATCACTATATCCGTCTTTCGACCCTGCTCGACTTGTTGGTCTCACAGTCAAGCATGCTTATGCTATTGCACTCTACGTACGGTTACCAAGCGTACTGAGCATACCTTTGAAAGCCTCCGTTACTCTTTTGGAGGCGACCACCCCAGTCAAACTACCCACCATGCAATGTCCCCCACTAACGCGGGGTTAGGCTACAAATAAACAAAGGGTGGTATTTCAAGGTTGATTCCACGAAAGCTGGCGCCTCCGCTTCACAATCTCCCACCTATCCTACACATCGTTTATTCACAGTCAATGCAAAGTTATAGTGAAGGTGCACGGGGTCTTTCCGTCCCGTTGCGGGTATCCGGCATCTTCACCGGAACTACAATTTCACCGAGCTCATGGCTGAGACAGTGCCCAGATCGTTACACCATTCGTGCAGGTCGGAACTTACCCGACAAGGAATTTCGCTACCTTAGGACCGTTATAGTTACGGCCGCCGTTTACTGGGGCTTCAATTCAAAGCTTCGCCTTGCGACTAACCTCTCCTCTTAACCTTCCAGCACCGGGCAGGTGTCAGGCCTTATACGTCATCTTTCGATTTAGCAAAGCCATGTGTTTTTGATAAACAGTCGCCTGGGCCATTTCTCTGCGCCCCGATATTACTATCGGGGACCCCTTCTCCCGAAGTTACGGGGTTAATTTGCCTAGTTCCTTAGCCATGATTCACTCGAGCACCTTTGGATACTCTCCTCGACCACCTGTGTCGGTTTCCGGTACGAGCGGCTTCAACCTGAAGCTTAGGGGTTTTTCTTGTGAGTCTGATTAGGGTCATTATCCGCTTGCCCGAAGGCTCACGGTACTATCAGGTTCGACATTCTGAGCGGATTTGCCTACTCAAAATATATCTACACCCTTCAACGTACTATTCCGTCAGTACGCAGACCTTTCACTACTCCACCACCCCATCGCAGTTGAGCCGGTACATGAATATTAACATGTTGTCCATCGACTACCCCGTTTGGGTTTGTCTTAGGCCCCGACTAACCCTGATCCGATTAGCGTTGATCAGGAAACCTTGGTCTTCCGGTGTGCGGGTTTCCCACCCGCATTATCGTTACTTATGCCTACATTTGCTTTTCCAGACGCTCCAGCATGCCTTACGACACACCTTCGACGCAGACTGGAATGCTCCCCTACCAGTGACGACTAAGTCGTCAATCCATAGCTTCGGTAATATGCTTGATGCCCGATTATTATCCATGCCCGATCGCTCGACTAGTGAGCTGTTACGCACTCTTTAAATGAATGGCTGCTTCCGAGCCAACATCCTAGCTGTCAATGCAATCAGACCTCGTTATTTCAACTTAGCATATATTTGGGGACCTTAGCTGATGGTCTGGGTTCTTTCCCTCTCGGCGCTGGACCTTAGCACCCAGCGCCTCACTCCCGAGTATATTATATAGCATTCGGAGTTTGTCTGGATTTGGCAGGCGGTGAAGCCCCCTTATCCAATCAGTAGCTCTACCTCTATATAACTCAACCTCGAGGCTGCCCCTAAAGGCATTTCGGGGAGTACGAGCTATCTCTCAGTTTGATTAGCCTTTCACCCCTATCCACAGTTCATCCAAAGACTTTTCAACGTCAACTAGTTCGGACCTCCAGTCTGTGTTACCAGACCTTCATCCTGACCATGGATAGATCACTAAAGTTTCGCGTCTACCCCCACTGACTGGGCGCCCTATTCAGACTTGCTTTCGCTTCGGCTACGTACGTCAACGCACTTAACCTTGCCAGTGAGGAGTAACTCGTAGGCTCATTATGCAAAAGGCACGCTGTCACCCCGACGAATCGAGGCTCCAACCGTTTGTAAGTGTATGGTTTCAGGTTCTATTTCACTCTTCTGTTCGAAGTACTTTTCACCTTTCCTTCACAGTACTGGTTCGCTATCGGTCTCTCAGGAGTATTTAGCCTTACCAGATGGTGCTGGCAGATTCCCACAGGATTTCTCCGGTCCCGCGGTACTCAGGATACAGCTAGGTATCAAAACGATTTCGTTTACAGGATTATCACCTTCTATGATCCCACTTTCCAGAGGGTTCTACTATCGTTTTAAAGTCCACATTGCTGTCCTACAACCCCGACCTTGCCGTAACAACGTCGGTTTGGGCTGTTCCCATTTCGCTCACCACTACTCAGGGAATCACTATTGTTTTCTCTTCCTCCAGGTACTTAGATGTTTCAGTTCTCTGGGTTTGCTTTCCTTTCGGAATACCAGGCCTTCAGCCTGGTGGGTTGCCCCATTCGGAGATCTCCGGATAAAAGGTTGTTTGCACCTACCCGAAGCTTATCGCAGCTTACCACGTCCTTCATCGCCTCTGAGAGCCAAGGCATCCACCATACACTCTTAATAACTTTCTTGTTGAACTCGATGTTAAATGAACAACATCGCGCTTAATTATGTATTTTCTTTCATTTCAATATGTCAAAGAACTTGATCCCGATAAATCGGGAAGCTGTGATGAAGCACGGATTCGAACCGATTGTCTTCCCGATCTGTACCAGGATGCTCTGCCATTGAGCTATATCAACTAATTATTTTCAAGAACTGTTTTTCCGTTACCGGAACTGGTGGAGAATAACGGATTCGAACCGTTGACCCCCTGCGTGCAAGGCAGGTGCTCTAGCCAGCTGAGCTAATTCCCCAAATTACTTTAATGAGATTAGCTCAAAAAAAAATCTGCTGACTGATTGGTATCGGTATGGCAAATTTTTATTACTAATCATCGTAAACGTTTCAAAGTAGTAGTCCCGCGCAGATTTGAACTGCGGACCCCTACATTATCAGTGTAGTGCTCTAACCAACTGAGCTACGGGACTAAAGATTCCATTAGCTAGGGGAGAGCCCCTACTCAAACGTTTGGGTTTCAAAAAGTAAAAACATGAAGTCAACATAAAACAGTGAATATCTGCTATCTCACGATAGCCAAGAATAATCTCTCTAGAAAGGAGGTATTCCAGCCGCACCTTCCGGTACGGCTACCTTGTTACGACTTAGCCCTAGTTACCTGTTTTACCCTAGGTCGCTCCTTTCGGTCACGAACTTCAGGTACCCCAAGCTTCCATGGCTTGACGGGCGGTGTGTACAAGGCCCGGGAACGTATTCACCGCGCCATGGCTGATGCGCGATTACTAGCGAATCCAACTTCACGAAGTCGAGTTTCAGACTTCGATCCGAACTGAGACCGGCTTTGGAGATTTGCATCCTGTCACCAGGTAGCTGCCCTCTGTACCGGCCATTGTAGCACGTGTGTAGCCCTGGACGTAAGGGCCGTGCTGATTTGACGTCATCCCCGCCTTCCTCACTACTTGCGTAGGCAGTTTCTTTAGAGTCCCCAGCATTACCTGATGGCAACTAAAGATAGGGGTTGCGCTCGTTATGGGACTTAACCCGACACCTCACGGCACGAGCTGACGACAACCATGCAGCACCTCGTAGAATGTCCGAAGAAGATCACGTTTCCGCGACTGTCATTCCACGTTCGAGCCCAGGTAAGGTTCCTCGCGTATCATCGAATTAAACCACATGCTCCTCCGCTTGTGCGGGCCCCCGTCAATTCCTTTGAGTTTCAATCTTGCGACCGTACTCCCCAGGTGGATCACTTAATAGTTTCCCTAAGACGCTGACTGTGTATCGCCAACATCGAGTGATCATCGTTTACGGCGTGGACTACCAGGGTATCTAATCCTGTTTGATCCCCACGCTTTCGTGCATGAGCGTCAGTTATTGCTTGGTAAGCTGCCTTCGCGATCGGTGTTCTGTGTCATATCTAAGCATTTCACCGCTACATGACACATTCCGCCTACCTCAACAATACTCAAGAATGTCAGTATCAATGGCAGTTCTACAGTTGAGCTGTAGGATTTCACCACTGACTTAACACTCCGCCTGCGCACCCTTTAAACCCAATGAATCCGGATAACGCTTGCATCCTCCGTATTACCGCGGCTGCTGGCACGGAGTTAGCCGATGCTTATTCTTACGGTACCATCAGCACCGATACACGACCGGTGGTTTTTTCCCGTACAAAAGAAGTTTACAACCCATAGGGCCGTCATCCTTCACGCGGCATGGCTGGTTCAGGCTTGCGCCCATTGACCAATATTCCTTACTGCTGCCTCCCGTAGGAGTCTGGTCCGTGTCTCAGTACCAGTGTGGGGGATAATCCTCTCAGAACCCCTAGACATCGTAGCCTTGGTGGGCCGTTACCTCACCAACTAGCTAATGTCGCGCATGCCCATCTATAACCACCGGAGTTTTAACTGCAAAATGATGCCATCTCGCAGTGTTATGGGATATTAGCCTCAATTTCTCGAGGTTGTGTCCCGGTTAAAGGTAGGTTGCATACGTGTTACGCACCCGTGCGCCACTCTCACCAAAGTATTGCTACCTCGGATCCCGTACGACTTGCATGTATTAAGCCTGCCGCTAGCGTTCATCCTGAGCCAGGATCAAACTCTCCATAGTAAGTTGATCTTAAATGTCTCAGATTGTTTCTTCTCTGCCAAATAAATTTGAACAGGGGATATTCGCTGCTTTATGTTTTGACTTCAGTCTTTCAAAGAACTTGGTAATCTATAGGTAGCCAATATGGCTGATTATTTCAATTTTGTGTTTCCCTCTCGCGTTTCAGAACATTCATAGTAGAAGTTCTTGTCGTGATTGGGAGTGCAAAGGTAAATACATTTTTTACTCCTGCAACTATTTGCTGAAAAAAGTTTTGAATATTTCTGAAGATAATTCTGAAGTTGTTCATAATCAGATAAATTAATGGATAAAAAAATAATATATTTTACTTGATTCTGAAATATATAAGATTAATACTAATTGCTGAAATCTTTTAATAAGTAAACTCTATTAATAGGTATAAACCAGGATTTCTATTTTTTTACTCAGACAGATATTGAAGACTATATTTTTTAAAAAGTTGATCATATGACAACTCAGGCAAGATTTTTATAGAAAAAGTTAATGGTTTAATCATTTGTAAGGAATTCATCTACCTGGAAAGAGTATACAAAATTTCAAAAAGGTCAAATAAATTGTAAATTACAGAGATAAGTTATCTGCAATAAAATAACATTAATAATTTTAGTAACAACAAAAAATCCCCGCAGTGAAAGCGAGGATTTTAAATTGGTACCCGAAGCCGGAATCGAACCGGCACGGCCGCAATGGCCAAAGGATTTTAAGTCCTTCGTGTCTACCTATTTCACCATTCGGGCGCCTGAAAAAAAACCTCCATGCTATTAACAGGAGGTTCTCTTAAAGCAGAGCGGAAAACGAGACTCGAACTCGCGACCCCGACCTTGGCAAGGTCGTGCTCTACCAACTGAGCTACTTCCGCATTATTAACCGTTTTGGGAGTGCAAATATACATACATTTTCTAATTACAAAAGCTTCTCTAATATTTTTTTAGTAAATTTTTAATCTCATTCAGTTTCATCAAAGCTTCCACCGGTGTTAAGGTGTTAATATCCAAAGCCATAATATCATCCCGGATGCGCTCCAGCAAAGGGTCATCCAGCTGAAAAAAGCTTAATTGAATATCGTCCTCTCTTTTTACACTTTTAGATGAATTATCTCCATTTTGCTGATCGTCAGTCACGTGCTTCTTTTCAAGTTGTGAAAGTATGTTAGTGGCTCTTTGTAATACACTTCCCGGCATACCGGCCATACGGGCAACGTGAATACCAAAACTGTGTTCGCTGCCACCAGGAGTAAGTTTACGAAGAAATATTACCTTCTTCCCAATTTCCTTAACTGCAACGTGGTAATTGCGAATACGTGGTTTGCTGGTAGCCATTTCGTTTAGTTCATGATAATGGGTTGCAAATAATACTTTGGCACGGTAAAGTGGATGATCATGCAGATATTCTGTGATTGCCCGTGCAATTGAAATGCCATCGTATGTGCTCGTGCCACGACCTATTTCATCAAGTAATATAAGGCTACGGTTCGAAATGTTGTTGAGGATACTGGCGGTTTCGTTCATCTCAACCATAAATGTCGATTCTCCGGAAGTTATGTTATCTGAAGCTCCTACACGCGTAAATATCTTATCAACCATGCCGATTTTTGCCTCATCTGCAGGGACAAAACTGCCGATCTGGGCCAGCAGTACTATCAGTGCAGTTTGCCTCAACAAAGCCGACTTTCCTGACATGTTGGGACCTGTTAGAATTATAATTTGCTGGCCGTCATTATCCAGCAATACATCATTAGCAATATACTCTTCACCTGTAGGCAAATGTTTTTCAATTACAGGATGACGACCGTTTTTGATTTCAAGTGTAAATGAATCATTTAGTGTTGGCTTAACATATCGGTTGGTAATTGCTATTCGGGCAAATGACAACAGGCAGTCGAGACGAGCGATAAGTTGCGCATTTAGCTGGACCGGCTGAACGTATTCAGCAAGGTGAAGGATCAATTCGTTATAAAGCCTGTTTTCAATGTCAAATATCTTTTCTTCGGCACCCAGAATCTTTTGTTCGTATTCCTTCAGTTCCTCTGTTATATAACGCTCGGCATTTACCAGCGTTTGTTTTCGGGTCCATTCGGGAGGTACCTTATCTTTATGTGAATTGGTTACCTCTAGGTAATAGCCAAAAACATTATTAAAACTTACTTTTAACGAGGTAATACCAGTCCGCTCAATTTCACGTTGCTGTAATTTAACCAGGTAATCCTTACCCGAGTATGCAAGGCCTCTTAGTTCATCAAGTTCAGCCGATACTCCAGCCGCTATTACTTGTCCTTTCGATACCATGGTTGGAGGGTCATCTTGAATGGTTTGCCCGATTTTATCAGCAATAAGTTCGCAGGGATTTATTTGTGCTCCCAGGTGATTAATTGCTTCATGTGTAGCGTCAATGCAAGCTGATTTTATAGGTAGTAAAGCCCGTAATGCTCGTCGTATCTGCAACACTTCACGTGGATTTATCCTTGCAACAGCCACTTTGGATATAAGCCTTTCAAGGTCACCTATAGTTTTTATATTTTGTTCAACAATTTCGGTAAAAGAGTCGTTTTGCAAATAATAATTAACTATTTCATGTCGTTCGGTTACAGGAAGCCGGTCTTTTAGTGGAAGTAAAATCCATCTTCTGAGAAGTCGGGCACCCATTGGTGATATTGTGTGGTCAATTGTAGAAAGTAGTGTATTTGCATTGTCGTTTGGTGATTGAAGCAATTCCAGGTTCCTGACAGTAAACTTGTCAAGCCATACGAAATGATCTTCTTCTATACGCGAAATTTTACAGATATGCTGAACTTTGTCATGTTGGGTTTCAGATAAATAATACAAAGCTATTCCTGCTGCAATAACTCCATTTTCAAGTTCACTTATACCAAATCCTTTGAGTGAAACTGTGCCGAATTGTTTCAAAAGAAGTTCTTTGGCGAAATCAATGGTGAAAACCCATTCATCAAAGTATGAGAAATAAAACTTGTCGCCAAAGGTTTCAATAAACTGCTGGCGCTTATTCTTTTGTACGATTACTTCCGATGGGCGAAAAGTTTGTAATAGCTTTTCGATATAATCATTTGAACCCTGTGCGACCAAAAACTCTCCGGTTGAAATATCGAGAAAAGCAATACCTGAAGCTTTCGGTAGCAGGTGAATACATGCCAGAAAATTATTCTCTTTATTTTCAAGAATTTTATCATTATAGGAAACTCCGGGTGTAACAAGTTCTGTAACTCCTCGTTTTACAATAGTTTTGGTAAGCTTAGGGTCTTCCAACTGATCGCATATCGCAACTCTATATCCGGCCCTTACCAGTTTTGGAAGGTAGGTGTCAAGTGAATGATGCGGGAAACCGGCCAGTTCAATGTAAGCTGCTGCTCCATTTGCCCGTCGCGTAAGGATTATGCCAAGTATCTCAGACGCTTTAATAGCATCAGAACCAAATGTTTCGTAAAAATCGCCCACTCTGAACAGTAAAAGTGCATCAGGGTATTTGGCCTTGATAGTATTGTATTGCTTCATGAGTGGTGTTACCACAATTTCTTCCGAAACTTTTCCTTTTGCCACTTTCAAATATAGATTTTATAACGGCAAATATAGGATTATCTGTAAGGATAATTCTTTGATGAAGCAAAGTGTTAATAAATTTTACTTACAGAAGCATCAAAAAACGTATAAATTTGCCCTTTAATTCAGTAGTATGCGGAAACTTAGTATGGATGAACTAAACAGGGTAAGTGTTGAAAAATATAATGAACTCGGCAAACTTCCGGTAATATGTGTTCTTGATAATGTCAGAAGCCAACACAATATTGGATCAATTTTCCGAACTTCGGATGCATTCAGGATTGAGGAATTGTATTTATGTGGTATTACTGCAACTCCACCAAACAGGGAAATCAATAAGTCTGCATTAGGTGCAACAGAATCTGTTAAATGGCAATACTTTGACGACACCATTTCTGCTATAAATCTGTTGAAACAATCAGGTTACAAGGTTATTGCAGTTGAGCAGGCCGTTAATAGTATAATTCTTGAAGGTTATATTCCTGCTGTAGGAGAAAAAATTGCTCTTGTTTTTGGAAATGAAGTTACGGGTGTAAGCGAATCCGTTATGAATGTTGCGGATGCGTGTGTTGAGATACCACAATTCGGAACAAAACACTCTTTTAATGTTTCTGTTTCGGCAGCTATTGTTCTGTATCATTTTTATATCAGGTTAAAAGAAAATTTGGGTTAAAAGCAAACTAACCTTGTTCTTTCATTATCCTCACAAGAATTGTTTTCAAAATTGAGGTTAACATATAAGTTAAGACAGATTTTTGAGTATAAATATTCCGAAATAAAAGTTTTTGGGCGTTAAATTTGAAATTATCCCGCCGCTACAAATACTCTGTTATTTACTTTGTTCAATTTTATCACTATATTTGTAAAAATTAAGATCTCATTTATAATTTAACACATAGTTAATGAATCGATTTTACGGCATTTCACGATTGTCAATAGTTATTTTATTGATTATTGCATTTCAGTCTTTTTCTTTCAATACTTTCGCCCAGAAAGATAATATAAGTGCAAATGTTCCTTTTAATGGGTATTTGTACATTCAGCCTAGTATTGGTTTAAGTCAATATTTTGGCGATTTAAATCAGAAAGATTTCTGGAATCAAAATCCTAAATTCGCTTTTGGTGCTGTTTTGGGTTTACAGGTCCATCCTATATTCGGGTTACGTGCGCAATTTGTGAAATCCAGTTTGTATAGTGAAAGAACTGATCAGAACAAAATATTAACCTCTGATGTATGGGATGGTGCCCTTAATCTGACAATAAATATCAGCGAGATTTTTACAGAATACAACGCTAAAAGATTTTTAAATATTTATGGTTTTACCGGAGTAGGACTTGTTACCTATAAATCTAAACTTGAAGATATTGATGGAGTTATAATGAGAGAAAATACGAGTAGTCAGCGTGATTTCTTTCTTCCATTAGGCTTGGGTGCGTCATTCAGGCTTAGTAATACCTTTTCAATTAATCTGGAATATGGTGATCGCACAATTTTTAATGGAAGAAGACTGGATTTTACTGATGCTGGAAAGGAAAATAACGACCATTACAGCTATGCCTCAGCTGGGTTGCAGATTAATTTTGGACTTAAAGACACTGATGGTGATGGAATTAGAGATCAGGATGACCTTTGTCCTGAAGTTTTTGGCAAGTATGAATTGGCTGGTTGCCCCGACAAAGACAATGATGGAATAACCGATAATGAAGATGCTTGCCCTGATGTAGCAGGAAAAACAGAATTTAAAGGTTGTCCTGATACGGATGGTGATGGAATTATTGACAGTCAGGATGCTTGTCCAAACTCAGCCGGAAAGAAAGAACTTAACGGATGTCCTGATAAAGATAATGATGGTATTGCAGATAAAGATGATCAATGCCCGGATGTTGCTGGTTTAAAGGAATTTGCTGGATGTCCTGATCGCGATGGCGATGGAATTACTGACAACGATGATGCATGCCCGGATAATAAAGGTCTGGCTCAGTTCAATGGTTGTCCTGATACAGATGGCGATGGAATTCCTGATAATAAAGACAAATGTCCGGATGTATTTGGAATTGTAGCAAATAACGGGTGTCCTGACCTTAAGTTCGAATACTCCAAAGTTGTCTATTTTGGCTTTGATAAAACACAACTGGCTAAAAAATTCTATATGTATCTTGATGAAGTAGTTGAAGCCATGAATGAACATGAAAATACTAGTTTGTCAATTGAAGGCTATGCTGATTCGCAAGGACCAGCTGCATATAATATGAAACTATCAGAAAAACGTGCTGATTATGTTGTCAATTACCTTGTTAAAAAAGGTATTGCGAAAGATCGGCTTGTTAAGCAGTTCTATGGTGAAGGCAGTCCTGCAGCCACTAACAAAACTTTAGCCGGCCGGGCTAATAACCGTCGAGTTGAGATTAAATCAATTAAATAATTGATAAAAAGTGGTTTACCCAAAAAGGCCAATAGAATTTCTATTGGCCTTTTTGCTTTTATTCCCGTATAATTACACAAACATTTTTGCCTTACATATTACACTTTCAAGAAACTATTGATAATAAAAGTGTTATTACTTTGAAACGAATTAGATCGGATTTCTTCATCCGGATAAATTATCAAGTTAATTAACATTCATTTACTGACTTATCGTATAAGCTGACTTATCGTATCAATGTAACAGTCCCAGAGCCACTGTCCTGCACGTTTTGACGGTAATCTACTTTGGCATTGGGCCAGATTGATCCATCTTTGAATGTGGCTGAAATTTTCCATATATATGCTCCTTCATTACAAAGTGATCCATTGTATTTTCCATCCCATCCTTCGGAAGGAATCCCATTTTCTAGTTTATCTGAACTCCACAACAGCTTGCCCCACCTGTCATATATTTCTGCTTTGTAAGAGCTAAGATTTTCCCCTACAGGTTTCCAAATACTTACGGCTGAAACAGCTCCCGGACTGATTGCATTTGGTACCCATAGTCCTTTAAACAACATATTATAGATTATTGATGAAGAATCAACACAATCATAGGAATTCCTGGAGAAAAGCTGGATGAGAAAATCTCCGTTTTCGTTATAGGTAATCACAGGTGATGCTTCTGTTGAAGTTTCATTGTTTCCGAAATCCCAGAAATACTCATCAGCCCCTACTGATTCATTTTGAAGAAGTATCTTTCCCTGTATGTTTTGATAATTATCCTCTAAACTGAAAACACTCAATGGCGAAGGATAAACTGTTACCTTGTAGGTTTTACTATCATAACAACCAGCTGAATTGTAAACAGTATGAATTACAGAATATGAACCTTTTCTTTCGAAGGTAAAAGTTGTATTAACTCCGGTCATATCACCTACCGTTTGTACACTGTCTTTAACAACCCATCCCCAAAAAGTAAGCGGATCTGGATAAGAATCGGAATGATCGAAAAAATAAGTAGGAAGACCAAGGCAAGCTAAACTGAAACTGAAGTCAGCTGTCGGTCCTTGAGTTTGTGTGATTACCACATCTGCTGAAGATGGCGAAATACATCCTTCAGCATTTGTAACAGTATAGTTGTATGTGCCTGCAGCTAAACCGGAAATAGTTGTAGCAGAACCTGTACCTGTGATTGATCCGGGATTAATAGTCCAGATCGATGCGGGCAAACCTGTTAATATTACACTACCCGTTGCCAGGATACAGGATGATTGAGTTATTTGGTCTACGATTGGTGCAGTAGGCAAACCAGGAACAGCAAGAATGATAACAGCTGTGGAAGCAGGCGAAATACATCCTTCAGCGTTGGTAACAGTAAAGTTGTATTTACCTGTAGTTAAACCGGAAATAGTTGTGGTAGAACCGGTACCTGTAATTGATCCTGGATTAATAGTCCAGGTTAATTCAGGCAAACCGGATAATATTACCTTACCTGTTGCAAGGCTACAGGTAGGTTGGGTTATAGTCCCTGTAATAGGTGCTTTTAGTGTATTGACAGCCTGAATTATGGTGACGCTTGTGGAGAAAATACAACCGTTGGCATCCCTGACCTGAACACTATGTGGCCCTTCAGCCATTGCGGAATAAGATGTGGAAGTAGTAAACGCAGAAGAATCTACAGAATAAGTATATGGAGCAGCTCCTCCGGTAACTGCGCCCAGAGTAATTGTTCCGTTGCTCTGCCCACAACTTGCACTGTCTGATGTTGAAACAATGGCTGTAGGCCCGCTGGCATTACTGATGGTGACGCTTGTGGGGAAAATACAACCATTTGCATCCCTGACCTGGACACTATGTGGTCCTGCAGCCATTCCGGAGTAAAATGTAGAAGGTGTAAATACAGAAGCGTCGACCGAATAAGTAAACGGAGCAGTTCCACCGGTGATAGTACCAAGTATAATGCTTCCGTTACTCAGTCCGCAACTTGCATTGGCAGGTGTAGCTACAATTGCCGTAGGTCCGCCGACATTACTGATGGTAACGCTTGTGGAGAAAATACACCCATTGACATCCCTGACTTGGACACTATGCGGGCCTGCAGCAATTCCGGAATAAAATGTTAAAGGGGAAAATGCAGAAGTATCTATTGAATAGGTAAATGGAGCAGTTCCACCAGCGACAGCACCTAGTGTAATTGTTCCATTACTCTGTCCGCAACTTGCATTGGCAGGTGTGGCAGCAATATCCGTAGGCCCGCTGGCATTACTGATGGTGACGCTAGTGGAGAAAATACACCCGTTTGCGTCTCTGACCTTAACACTATGTGGCCCTGCAGACATTCCAGAGTAAGATGTTGAAGCGGTAAATGCAGAAGCATCAACCGAATAGGTATATGGAGACGTTCCACCAGTGACGGAATATAGTGTAAAGGTTCCGTTGTTTAGCCCACAACTTGCATTTGCAGTAGTGGCGACAATGTCCGTAGGTCCGCTGGCATTACCGATGGCAACGCTTGTGGAGAAAATACAACCGTTGGCATCCCGGACCTGGACACTATGTGACCCTTCAGCCATTCCGGAATAAGATGTTGAAACGGTAAATGCAGATGCATCAACCGAATAGGTATAAGGAGTAGTTCCACCGGTGACGGCACCTAGCATAAGGGTTCCGTTGCTTAGACCGCAACTTGCACTGGCAGGTGTGGTAGCAATAGCCGTAGGTCCACTGGCATTACTGATGGTGACGTTAGTGGAGAAAATACAACTGTTAGCATCCTTAACCTGGATACTATGTGGTCCTGCAGCTATTCCAGTGTAGGATGTTGAAGCAGTAAATGCAGAAGCGTCTACCGAATAGGTATAAGGAGCAAGTCCACCTGTGACGGCTCCCAATGTAATAGTTCCGTTACTCAGCCCGCAACTTGCATTGGCAGGCGTGGCGGCGATGGCCGTAGGTCCGCTGGAATTACTGACTATAACGCTAGTGGAGTAAATACAACCATTAGCATCCCTGACCTGAACACTATGTGGTCCTGCAGCCATTCCGGAGTAAGATATTGATATGGTAAATACAGACGCATCTACAGAATAGGTATATGGAGCAGTTCCACTGGTGACGGAACCCAATGTGATTGTTCCGTTACTTAGCCCACAACTTGCATTGACAGTTGTGGTTGCAACGTCTGTAGGCCCATTAGGTACAGGATTTACACTTACATTCGTAACATTAGATATACAGTTATTAGCATTTTGAGCTGTGAGGATATGGGGTCCAGGAGACACAAATGTATAGCCTCCTGCCGGGTAAGATGTATAAGCTGTTCCATCAAGGCTAAAAGTTAAACCTGTTGTTGAAGAAGTTATAATTATTGTACCTGTTGGTTGTATGCAAGTAGGCTGAACTGTGATGCTGGCTGTTGGTGCTACTGGCAATGCATTAACAGTTATCGTAACAGCAGATGAAGTAAACGAACAACCATTGCTGTTAGTAATTGTAACTGTGTAGGAACCTGCAGCAGCAGCCGTATAGCTTGCTGCAGTTGCTCCGCTAATCGGTACCCCACCCAAATTCCATCTATAGTTTGTAATTGTTCCGCTTCCTGCTGCTGCATTGGAAGTGAGCAGTGTATTTTCACCTGTACAGAATGTAGATGTTCCAGTAATGTTCGCTGTAGGCAAGGCATTTATCGTTAGCGCAAAAGCATTTGATGTAAAAGAACAACCACTGCTGTTTGTTATTGTAACCGTATATGAACCTGCTGCAGTAGCCGTGTAGGTTGATGCTGTTGCCCCGCTAATCGGCGCCCCACCCAAATTCCATCTATAGTTTGTAATTGTTCCGCTTCCGGCTGTTGCATTGGAAGTTAGCAGCGTATTTCCACCTGTACAGAATGAAGCCGTTCCGGTAATGTTGGCTGTAGGCAAAGCATTAACTATTAAGATGAAAGGAGTTGATGTAAAAGAACAGCCATTGCTGTTAGTAATTGTAACTGTGTATGAACCTGCTATTGCAGCCGTATAATTTGATGAAGTTGCTCCATTGATGGATACCCCTGCCAAATTCCACTGGTAGTTTGTGATTGTTCCACTCCCGGGAGCGGCATTGGAAGCAAGCAGCGTATTTCCACCTGTACAGAATGAAGCCGTTCCGGTAATGTTTGCTGTAGGCAAGGTATTTTCACTTACAATAAAAGCATTTGATGTAAAAGAGCAACCATTGCTGTTAGAAATAGTAACTGTGTATGAACCTGCTGCTGCAGCCGTATAGTTTGCTGAAGTTGCCCCGCTGATGGAAGCTCCTCCCAAATTCCACTGATAGTTTGTGATTGTTCCGCTTCCTGAAGTGGCATTGGAAGTAAGCAGTGTATTCCCAAAAGTACAGAATGAAGCTGCTCCAGTGATGTTTGCTGCAGGAAAGGCATTTACTGTTACCACAAAAGCATTTGATGTAAAAGAACACCCATTGTTATTAGTAATTGTAACTGTGTATGAACCTGCAGCAAAAGCTGTATAGGTTGCTGCTGATGCCCCGCTGATAGGTATTCCTCCTAAATTCCACTGATAGTTTGTAATTGTTCCACTTCCGGCAGCGGCATTGGAAGCAAGCAGCGTATTTCCACCGGTACAGAATGAAGCCGTTCCGGTAATGTTTGCTGTAGGTAAGGCATTTACTGTTACCACAAAAGGACTTGATAGGAAAGAACAGCCATTGCTGTTAGTAATTGTAATTGTGTATGACCCTGCTGCTGAGGCTGTATAGGTTGCTAGTGTTGCACCGCTGATAGGTGTCCCTCCCAAATTCCATTGATAGGATGTGATTGTTCCGCTTCCGGCAGTGGCATTGGAAGTAAGGAGTGCATTTCCACCAGTACAGATTGAAGCTGTGCCTGAAATGTTTGCTGTAGGTAGAGCATTCACTGTAATCGTAACATTGGTACAAGCCGAAACACAACCTGTTATAGTATTCCTTGTGTGAGCATAATAAATTGTGGTAGTTGTTGGACTTACTGATAAAGAGTTAACACCTGTACCACCGGCAACAGGAGTACCACCGCAACTAACTGTAAACCAGTCTGTAGTTAATCCGGCACCCGGATTAGTCACCGAAATCGTCGAGGATAGACCATTACAAATTGTTGCCGGACTAGCGGCTATTCCTGTGGGTGCAGCCGCAAGAGCATTCACTGTAACCGTAACATTGGTACAAGCCGAAACACAACCTGTTATAGTATTCCTTGTCTGAGCATAATAAATTGTGGTAGTTGTTGGACTTACTGATAAAGAGTTAACACCTGTACCACCGGCAACAGGAGTACCACCGCAACTAACCGTAAACCAGTCTGTAGTTAATCCGGCACCCGGATTAGTAACCGAAATCGTTGAAGATCCACCGTTACATATTGCTGCCGGATTAGCGGCTATCCCAGTAGGTGTGGCAGCAAGTGCATTCACAGTAACTGTTACATTAGTACAGGCGGAGACGCAACCCGTCGTTGTATTCCTTGTCTGAGCATAATAAATTGTGGTAGTCGTTGGACTTACCAATAAAGAGTTAATCCCTGTACCACCGGCAACCGCTGTACCACCACAACTTACCGTGTACCAGTCGGTAGTATATCCGGCACCCGGATTAGTCACCGAAATCGTTGAAGATCCACCGTTACATATTGCTGCCGGATTAGCAGCTATCCCAGTAGGTGTGGCAGCAAGTGCATTCACAGTAACTGTTACGTTAGTACAGGTGGAGACGCAACCCGTCGTTGTATTCCTTGTCTGAGCATAATAAATTGTGGTAGTTGTTGGACTTACTGATAAGGAGTTAACACCTGTACCACCGGCAACAGGAGTACCACCGCAACTAACTGTAAACCAGTCTGTAGTTAATCCGGCACCCGGATTAGTCACCGAAATCGTCGAGGATAGACCATTACAAATTGTTGCCGGACTAGCGGCTATTCCTGTGGGTATCGCAGGCAGAGCAGTCACTGTAACCGTAACATTGGTACAGGCCGAAACACAACCTGTTATAGTATTCCTTGTCTGAGCATAATAAATTGTGGTAGTCGTTGGGCTTACTGACAAGGAGTTAACACCTGTACCACCAGCAACCGGAGTACCACCGCAACTAACCGTGAACCAATCCGTAGTTAATCCTGCACCCGGGTTAGTCACCGAAATCGTTGAAGATCCACCGTTACATATTGCTGCCGGATTAGCAGCTATCCCAGTAGGTGTGGCAGCAAGTGCATTCACAGTAACTGTTACGTTAGTACAGGCGGAGACGCAACCCGTCGTTGTATTCCTTGTCTGAGCATAATAAATTGTGGTAGTCGTTGGACTTACTGATAAGGAGTTTACACCTGTACCACCGGCAACCGGAGTACCACCGCAACTACCCGTGAACCAGTCTGTAGTTAATCCTGCACCCGGATTATTCACCGAAATCGTCGAGGATAAACCATTACAAATTGTTGTCGGACTAGCGGTTATTCCTGCAGGTATCGCAGGCAGAGCAGTCACCGTAACCGTAACATTGGTACAGGCCGAAACACAACCTGTTGTCGTATTCCTTGTCTGAGCATAATAAATTGTGGTAGTCGTTGGACTTACTGACAAGGAGTTAACACCTGTACCACCGGCAACCGGAGTACCACCGCAACTACCCGTGAACCAATCCGTAGTTAATCCTGCACCCGGATTATTCACCGAAATCGTCGAGGATAAACCATTACAAATTGTTGTCGGACTAGCGGTTATTCCTGCAGGTATCGCAGGCAGAGCAGTCACCGTAACCGTAACATTGGTACAGGCTGAAACACAACCTGTTGTCGTATTCCTTGTCTGAGCATAATAAATTGTGGTAGTCGTTGGACTTACTGACAAGGAGTTAACACCTGTACCACCGGCAACCGGAGTACCACCGCAACTACCCGTGAACCAGTCTGTGGTTAATCCGGCACCCGGATTAGTCACCGAAATCGTCGAGGATAAACCGTTACAAATTGTTGCCGGACTAGCGGCTATTCCTGCAGGTATCGCAGGCAGAGCAGTCACCGTAACCGTAACATTGGTACAGGCCGAAACACAACCTGTTGTCGTATTCCTTGTCTGAGCATAATAAATTGTGGTAGTCGTTGGACTTACTGACAAGGAGTTAACACCTGTACCACCGGCAACAGGAGTACCACCGCAACTACCCGTAAACCAGTCTGTAGTTAATCCGGCACCCGGATTAGTCACCGAAATCGTCGAGGATAAACCATTACAAATTGTTGCCGGACTAGCGGTTATTCCTGCAGGTATCGCAGGCAGAGCAGTCACCGTAACCGTAACATTGGTACAGGCCGAAACACAACCTGTTGTCGTATTCCTTGTCTGAGCATAATAAATTGTGGTAGTCGTTGGACTTACTGACAAGGAGTTAACACCTGTACCACCGGCAACCGGAGTACCACCGCAACTACCCGTGAACCAGTCTGTAGTTAATCCGGCACCCGGGATTAGTCACCGAAATCGTCGAGGATAAACCGTTACAAATTGTTGCCGGACTAGCGGCTATTCCTGCAGGTATCGCAGGCAGAGCAGTCACCGTAACCGTAACATTGGTACAGGCCGAAACACAACCTGTTATCGTATTCCTTGTCTGAGCATAATAAATTGTGGTAGTCGTTGGACTTACTGACAAGGAGTTAACACCTGTACCACCGGCAACCGGAGTACCACCGCAACTACCCGTGAACCAGTCTGTAGTTAATCCTGCACCCGGGTTAGTCACCGAAATCGTCGAGGATAAACCATTACAAATTGTTGCCGGACTAGCGGCTATTCCTGTGGGTGCAGCAGGAAAGGTACATGTTACGTTCCCGCTACAGCTTACTGAAACAGCAGCTGCTCCTCCACCGGTATTTATAATAAATTCTCCATTGTAATCTCCCGGTATTAAGCCGGCTTTAAGTCGCACATAAACGGGTATATCAGTAAAATCACTACCTGAATATGAAATAGTAGCTGTAGATCCGAAAGTTGAATTATCGGATGAAACCTCATAACTTGATGATTCAGAGATAGTAATGTCCCCTGGACCTGGAGTAAGGCCGGTACCGCTTAAATTATAACTCTGTGAAGTCGAAGGCCCGGCGTTTTCTGTATAAGTAAACCCGCTTAATGTTGTGGGATTGACAGAAAGTGTCTGAGCCTTCAGCCCTCCGACACAAAATATCAAAACACTCAACAAAGTAAGTAATACACGGTAGATAGAATGACGAGTGAAAATTCCCATAATAAGCAAGTATCAATATTCTCCGATCATTGGTATGCCGAAGGTAAACGAAGTAAAAAAATACTTCCTTTGATTATACTCTTAGCGAAAGTATAAAAATACTAACAATTTTTTAGTTGTTTTGATCTGTTTTTTTTTTGAAACAACAAATTTACACTAAATCATCCTGATCTTTTAAAAATGTTTGAAAACAATAAAATGAAAAGTTTTTAAGCTATTTCCAATTCAGCTCATTAATAAGTGAATTCGATGTAAATTTATGTAATACAGGGAGTTTTCATGCGTTTTAATTCCATAAACAGTCTACAGAATATCCCCAATAATCTGGTTAAACATCAATTTTCATCTTCACCCCAAATTTTCTTTACAACTATCTGATTGCCATCTTATTAATATAAATTACGTTACTTTTATCACATCAAGATAATTGATTCGAAAGGTTTAATAACAATATGCAAAAAAAATAATCTTCATACCATTGTTCAATTGTACCCAGGTCTCAGATATAGATAAATAGGTCCAAAGTTTAAACGCCAGTGTAAAATATAAAATATATTCATCAATAATATCAACTTTTATAATTTACACTTTAACCTTTTTATTAGCATTGTAATGAAGTATTAGCTCTTCTTTTCGAACATTCAGTTTTATTAATGGTTAATGTATTTAGCAAGAATATCCCACATGATTAATTCATTAATCTATTTCAGGTAACAACTTCTGTTAAACCCTTACTTTGCATAAAAGTGTTTAAAGGAATTCATCTAAAACAAGAATGAATTGGTTAATTCATTCTTATAAAGCGAAATCAAGTCAGTTTGGATTAAATTAAACTTTTAAAGCACAATAAAATCGCCAGATGGTGTGAAACAGTATAAACATCAAAATAACACCAACTGATTCATGAAATTCCGGT
Source organism: uncultured Bacteroidales bacterium (assembly GCA_963802185.1). Classification (GTDB taxonomy): domain Bacteria; phylum Bacteroidota; class Bacteroidia; order Bacteroidales; family UBA4417; genus UBA4417. The sequence continues at coordinate 209,023 of CAWDHU010000017.1, read as the reverse complement.
AATTATGTCATTCTTTTTTTTCTTTCATAATTTAGTATATTTGTTGGCACTATAAAATTCTGACAAATCATAAGTTAAGCAATTGATGAAATAACAATGAATGTAAAAATTACCAACTGAGGATGAGATTACTGTAAATATGACGAACCTTTTGTTCACTAACAACGATAAAAATAGACAAGATTTGAGAAACTTAGCGTAGAGGTTTCATTAGCACCTTTGAAATCAATTAAGAAGTTAATAATTCCATCTGCACCGTAATATTAAATAGTCACAGATGAAAATATGATGTTGAAAACTGCATTAATTATTGTTTCAGTTATTGCTTTTAATCTCATTTCAGTTATATCCTTGGCTCAGGATTCATTGAAACCTGAGAAAATGGGTGGTTATTTATATTTTCATCCCAATATTGGGGCTAGTCAGTACTTTGGCGACTTGAACATAAATAATTACTATAATCAGAATCCTCAATTGGCATTTGGAGCTATTCTGGGTTACCAGCTCAGTCCTGTTTTCGGGTTTAGGGGACAGTTCCTGAAAGCTGATTTATATAGCAAAAGATCAGATCAGAATCTGGAATTTTACTCCGAACTGTGGGATGTAGCGTTGAATCTCACAATTAATATAAACGAGATTTTTACAAAGTACAATGAATCAAGGGTTTTAAATTTCTATCTTTTTTCAGGTGCAGGAATTTCTTCTTATAGATCAACTCTTGAAAATATTAAACCCAGAGAGGTTATTTATTTAAATTCCGATAAACAAAATGAATTTTTTGTTCCAATAGGCGGGGGAGTTTCGTTTCGTTTGAGCCCTCATTTGGCTTTAAATCTGGAATATGGAGACCATATAACTTTCAGCGATGATCTCGATTTTACTACCGGGGGCGAAAAGAATGACCATTACAGCTATGCTTCATTTGGGATCCAGGTCAAATACAAGGTTAAAGATATTGACGATGATGGCGTAATAGATGAAGACGATGCATGTCCGAAAATTCCGGGTAAAGTTGAATTGGCCGGTTGCCCGGATAAAGACAATGACGGTATAGCTGATAAAGATGATTTTTGTCCTGATCTAGCCGGGCCTACTGAACTTCATGGTTGTCCTGATACGGATGCTGACGGTATAATAGACATAGAAGATGCATGTCCCAATGTAGCAGGAAAGAAAGAACTCAACGGATGTCCTGACAGGGATTACGATGGTATTCCCGATAAAGACGACAAGTGCCCTGATGAATTTGGTAAAAAAGAACTTGCAGGCTGTCCTGACAGGGATGGGGATGGAGTAGCTGATAAAGATGATGCATGTCCGGATAAAAATGGATTGGCAGTTTTTGCCGGTTGCCCAGATAGTGATGGTGACGGGATACAAGACAGCAAAGATTCATGCGTGTATGAAGCAGGGAAAAAAGAACTCAATGGGTGTCCTGACGCTGATAACGATGGTATTGCAGATAAAGATGATGCATGCCCGGACATAGCTGGAAAGAGGGAATTTGATGGCTGTCCTGATAGTGATGGTGATGGAATTACTGACAATGACGATGCTTGCCCGGATATAAAAGGCCTCATTAAATTTAATGGTTGTCCTGATACCGACGGCGATGGTATTCCTGATAACAGAGACGATTGCCCTGAAGTTGCAGGTTTAGTTGCCAATAATGGGTGTCCGGTAATCAAAAAGAAAGTTGAGACATATATGCAAAAAACGGTGACCTTCAATTCAGGTAGTAGTCAGGTATTTCCATCGTTTAAGAATTTGTTAAGCCTTGATGAAATTGTTAAAGCAATGCAGGAAAATCCGGAAGCAAGAATTTCTATTACCGGGTTTACAGATGATATAGAACCAAATGACCTTCAGTTGTCCGAGAAACGTGTAGATAATGTGATCGATTATTTGAAGAAAAAGGGAATGACAACTTTGAAAATTGAAAAATCATTCGTTGGTAAAAATCAATTTGTTGCAAGCAATAAAACAGACGAAGGCCGAGCCCTCAATCGCAGGGTTGAAATTAAGATTTCAAAATAGGTGCTAAAATACATAGTTCAGAAAAGAAAAATACAGATTCAAACTGCCTTCCTTATTTAAAATTATTTTCTTATTAGCCTAAAGCAAAAACATAAACTTTTGCTATTCTGACTTTTGAGTGTCTTCCTGAATAAATATTAAATAAAGCTTTGCCATTTATAAAATCACTATTTTTGTTTAACGCAATTTTAAAAGGCTAATATTTTTTTGTAATAATATATTAATTAACCGATTATGAAAACCATTAAAATTATGAGGCAATTACTTTTCGCTGTATTTGTCGTTTTCACTACAATTCCTTTTTCTTTACGGGCACAGAATCATACTAATATTGCTCCTTTTAAAAGCTATTTTTATTTACAACCCAATGTGGGATTAAGCCAGTATTTTGGGGATATCAATCTGAAAGATTATTGGAATCCGACTCCCCAACTCGGTGCAGGAGTGGTAGGGGATATCAGCTAACTCATGTTTTCGGATTGCGGGGGCAGTTTGTAAAAACGGTACTTTATAGTGAAAAGACCAATATAAACAAGCGTCTTATTTCTGACCTCTGGGATGGTGCTTTGCATGTTACAGTTAATATCAATGAAATTTTTGCCGATTATAACGATAAAAGGTTATTGAATTTCTACCTCTATTCTGGAGCAGGTATTTCATCTTTCAAATCGTACCTTGAAACTATAGATCCTCATCGGCCTTACGAAAAACACGATTCACGAAAGTATAATTTTGTTCTGCCTATAGGGGCTGGTGCATCAATATGGGTTAGCAATGTTGTAAGTGTTAATCTCGAATATGCCGATCGTACCGTATTTAACTCAACCATACTTGATTTTACCGACGGGGGCAAAATGAATAATGACCATTACAGCTATGCCTCAGCAGGTGTACAAATAAAAATCGGGGTTAAAGATACCGATGGCGATGGTGTGAGGGATAAAGATGATTTATGTCCGGAAGTACCTGGTAAAATCAGTCTTTCCGGTTGCCCCGATAAAGATAACGACGGTATAGCAGATAAAGATGATGCCTGTCCTGACGTTGCAGGAATGTCTGAATTTAAAGGCTGCCCGGATACTGATGGTGACAATATCCCTGATAAAGAAGATGCTTGCCCTGATGTTGCAGGGAAAAAGGAACTCAATGGCTGCCCTGACAAAGATAATGATGGTATTGCAGATAAGGATGATCAATGCCCTGATGTTGCCGGAAAGTTAGAACTGGCAGGTTGCCCCGATCGTGATGGTGACGCAATTGCTGACAAGGATGATCTTTGCCCGGATGTGAAAGGCCTTGCCCAGTTCTCCGGCTGCCCTGATACAGATGGCGACGGTATTCCCGATAACAAAGATAATTGTCCTGAGATTGCCGGAATTGCATCCAATAACGGTTGCCCAGAAGTATCGAAGGAAATTGTAGTCTTACTTCAAAAAAACATATTTTTCGGATCAGATAAGAGTACAATGCTTAATAAAAGTGTTCAAGATCTGAATGAGATTGCTGAGTATCTGAAAGCAAATGCAGGAGTATCTGTCTCTGTTTCCGGCTTTGCCGATGATCGTGAATCAGCAGAATATAACCTGCGTTTATCAGAGAAACGATCAGAGTTTGTGATTAGTTATCTTATGAAAAAAGGAGTGGATACTTCGAAAATTGAAATGTTATATTTCGGAAAGGATAACCCGGTTGCTGATAATAGTACAGCAGCAGGTCGCGCACTCAATCGCAGGGTCGAAATAAAGATTACAAAATAAGTGAATTGTAAAATTAAAAAGGCTGATGGAGATGATTCCATCAGCCTTTTTAATTTTATCCCTAAATGTATAATTTTCTGAAACAACTTTATACAGTTAATGCCTGATATTCCGATCGTTTACATTAAAAAGAAACTTACTCAAGTTACTTCTCCACTAATGAATGGAAGTACATTTTAGTGTGTTTCAGCTTCTTGCCTTGTCACCAATTTGCCAAAAGATTATATGGTATGGTTATTCTGTACAATTTATTCTGGTTACCTGAATGCCATTTTACTAATATAAAACACATTCCGTTTACTGCTTTCGAGAGAATTGTTCCGGATAGTCTGATATCCGGTTGCAATAAAGTAATCATCATACCAATGCTCAATAGTGCCGAGGTATTCATTATTAGGCTGATCGGTGTTGCGTTTTGGTACCAGCGTTGTATATGAAGTGTTATCAACAATAGTATTGCCTTTAATAGTCTTAAATGCAACTTTATTATTTGCATTGTAGAAAAGCACTATTTCATCATTATTTTCAAACTCGCAATTTAACTTGCGGTTCAGATATTTAGTGAGTATATCACGCATTTCCATGCCATTGTTCCACAATATGTTACCGCTGCTATCGAATCCTGCTATAAATGCATGTGAATAGCGGAACCCATCAAATACCTGGTATGATGTTGGAAATGCCCTGCCATAATAATCATACGACATTTGTGTGTATGTGTGATATTCAGGAGAGTAAGCTTCGGCGGTAATGATAAATTGCCCGCCATTTACCAATAAATCATGCATGATAAGTCTTAAATTCAGAGTCTTTTCGTTACTTGATTCTGTTTCGGTTGGTTCATTTTCAGCAGACTTCTCTTTCTTTCTAGCCGACTTGGTTTTAATATGAAGGGCACTTGGATTTGTAATATACTTGAATACATTGTTAAATCCGCCGAAATTGAAATATTTTACCTGGCCGGCAATGCCACTGTTTATGCTTGCAGTAAAATATCCATCAGACACTGGAGTTTTATCGGTATTAGCATCGTAGTCCGATTGTCTCGAATAGTAGGGCGAATAATAACTGTTATAATAGTTGTTATAGTAATAATCATAATAATCGTACTGCCTTCGTGTACTCGTTATGTTAAAGCCATATGTGCCTGCTACAATTCCTTTGCCTTCACCCAATGGAATGTATTGTGCTGAGTTAAAATTCTTTTTCTCAAGCTGGCCAGTAAAATCAAATGTTTTTTGAAGTGCCCCGGCTGCATTATATTTATTTACGAACAAGTGGTTTCGGGTTGAAGAATACTGGATTTTATATGTTGCAAAAATATCCTGTCTGGCGGTATCTATAGCAATATCGAGCAATAATGCATCGTCTTCGGCAGTGATATTGTAGTTTCGTTTCTCACCTGTTACGAGTGAAAATCCTATAATTCCAGGTGTGCCTTTTCGGCTGTTGTAGCCAATATAAGCGGTATTATTCGATACCTCAAAATCAACAACTTCTGCTTTATCAGGTATAGAAGCACGATGTTCGGTAATAACCTGCAAACGAGGTATAATCATAAAAACAAAAATATTTCCGTCTTTATTTTGTTTGGTATCGTGAAAAAGCAGGTAAACAGCTTCGCTTGTGGACAAACTCTTTAAATAAGTCACATCTTTGTGTAGGGGGACTAATCTATTCCATTTTTCTTTGAGCTGATCATCAGTCATCATAAAGGACCAGCTTACGCTGTCTCTTCCACTTTCGGTGACGGTTGGAAAGAAGATGCAGATTCCATTTTTTCCGGCAGTAACATAATTAAACGGATCGCTACCTGCAGGGGCAGGGATTTCGAGACGTAACGGGCTGCTGCTCTGAGCTCGGGAGGTAAAGGCAGTCGCGACCAGGAAAGTAATTAAAAGTAATTTCTTCATATTTTTGATTTCACACTCCAAAAATAACAATTATGAAGGCACTAATATTTTATTCAGGGAATAAAATATTTGATCCTGCATTTCTCCCGAATTGCAGATGCTGAAAAAATAAATGCTAAATATCTAATTCACAATCTTCTTGTAACCTGCTTCATGAAATTTTCAAAGTGTAATAAAATCATAGAAAAGCTAATTTTCGTGTACCATCAGAAAAGCAAACAGGCAGAATCTCATTAAAGATTCTGCCTGTTTGCTTGATTATTTATTTGGCATTCTTAGCCTAATTCAGAACAATCTTTTTGTATTGAACTGAATTATTAGCTTTATTGGTAATCCTTACCAGGTAAAAGCCTTTTGATTGTGCTGTGATATCAAGTGAAATAGTGCCCTTTGCTGAAACAGCAGATGTTACTTGTTTGCCCAGTGAATTGAAAACGGCAATTTCCTGTGCGTCATTTGAAGGGTTAGAGATCAATAATCTACCGTTGCTGGGATTAGGATAAATGTTTACTTCACTTTTTGCTAATTTATTTAAACCAACAAATCCAAGCAAGTTTATGGCTACATTGTCAACCTGATATGTAGTAGTTTGAGATGCACTTTTGTTCCCGTTGTAAACGAAAGCAACATACATGGTTCCGGTATATGCTGAAACATCCAGGATTCCGGCATTTGTAAAGGTTCCATATCCAGTTGCTGGTGCTGAAGGAATTATAAATTCCCTTGTAACATCGGTCCATGTTGCTGTAGTAATACCTCCAACAGTCTGATCAAAGTCGGTGGAAATCATTACTGATAAACCTTCATGTGTCCAATATCCAACGTTTACATCAAAAGTCAAATCTGCAATTATATTTTCAGGCATAAGAATTCCCGGTGTAATTAACCAGATCTGATCGGCACCAGTTGATGTTGCACCAAATGAAGTCACCTGGCCATATTTATTTGCAGCATATTCTTTTGATAACCAAACAGCAGTTCCACCTGTTTCAACATTGGCGTTGGTCCAACCGGCAAGTGCCATACTAGCATTTGCCTTTGAATATCCAAAATCCTGAACATAAGGCACATCCACGAAAACAGGTCCTCCCTGGTTTCCAAAAATAGCATTAAGAGTGGTGTTTCCGGTGATGGTTGCTGTGCGATTTGGATCTCCTACCCATTCTCCCCATGTATTCCATCCTGCATTTATAAAGAATTTATATGCAATATCTCCAACAGGAATGTCCAAAGCAAGTGCGATGGTATAAATCATATTAGCATCGGCATCAGTCAAAATATAAGCTAAATCTTTTCCGGGTTCTGTCCAGCCATTTACTGTACCTGCTATATAAACGGTATCAGTTGCCGGATCGAAGCCTTTAACCAACGACATATCCACGTTAAATGTAACGACATATTTTGTGATTGTTGTAAAAGTCATGCTCATTTCCGTTGTAGCATTATTTGAAGCATCTTCAACCGGGGCAATAGCACCATAATAAATCTGTCCAATAGCCAAATCTGCTGCCGGTGTAACTGTAATTACTCTTTTAGCAGCATCAATAGTTGCCGTAAACGGAACATCAGCACCGCTGGCATCGGTTTCTTTCAAAGTAAGCAAAGCAGCTACATTCGCATCGGTTATTTCAGAATCATCAATATTACGAATCGCTTCATCAAAAGTTAAAACTATAGGAGTATTTATTGCTACTTCAGTATCACCATCTTTTGGTGTAGAAGTAAGAACAGGTGGTGTAACATCTGCAACTACTCCAAAAGTATGAGTTCCAAGATCATCCATATATTGAGCTGGATAAACTACCCATTGTGAATCCTCAGCATTGGTTCCTGCAGATACTGCCCAATCAGTTGTTCCTTCAGTGATAGTGTTTTTTCTGACTAAAGTGTGATCTTGTGTAGCACCAGTTACACCAGCAACAGCCCATGGTCCTGTCGTGGAAAGTTCTATGCCAACTGCATCAATCAGGACATCATTTTTAAATAATCCCATTGGATCATTACCAGTGAACGATGCATTTCTGCATCCAGCTGTTCCTGAAGCATATGTAAGGCCTAAATCACCAGCAGCTATAATCGCTGGATTTGTAGTTTCAGCATTATAAATAACAAAAACATCGCCATTGGCAAGTGTCCCTGAAAGTGGAAGGACATATTCAATCATAGGAACACCACCTCTTATTCCCCAGCCTTCACCTCCATAGGATTGTTTGACACTATAAGCACTTAAATCAACATCTGCACCGGTGCCATTAAAAATTTCAATAGCTCTGTCATTTCCAGTTGAACCTTCAACATATTCTGAAATGAAAAGGTCGGCGGCAACTGTTGTGGAAGAAGCACGCTTCAGTTACTGACATATCATCCCAAGTAGTTGCAACACGGATTGCCGTCGGCAATAACTGTTCGTGCAGCATTAAACTGTCTATTCTGTGGCATCCAACAGTTGCGTAACTTACAGATGTCAGTATAATTTGCCTAGCAGTATAGGTTCGAGCTAGGAAGTGAATTGAAAATAAATAGACTTGAAATTTGAGTCCTGCTTAATTTAACGACTAATAATGTCGGTTAGGTTAAGCATTAGCAGCATAACTTGCCAATAGGCCGTTGAACTACAAATCATCTGCCATCTCGTCCCATCACCCAGACTTTTGAAAAATACACAGAAGAGTTGATTGGGGATGTACCAAATGTAGAAAATATCCACACTATTTGTTGCTTCAGCTGGTATTAAACATGAAACATAAATACTTCCAGCGGTTTGGCTGTAAAAAGTCTTTTAATTCCTCCCAGTTCTCTTCAAATTTGCAGCTCCACCGATATCGAACACATATGTCCGGCATGATAGCCCTGTTGTCACATTATTAAAACCAGCAAGGCCATGGTTTGTCCATCCATTAGCGTAAGCAAGTCTCCAACTTGCATAATCGAAATTAACGACAAGTAATACCTGCGCATTAACCATCCCTACACTCAAAAGTGCAAAAAGGCTTAACGCAATAAATTTAAAAAGTAAAGTTTTTTTCATAATGATTAGATTAAATTTGATTAATATATTTTTTCATACCACAAATATTGTGTTTTTTTTTTAATAGCAATACATATTGTTAATTAATTTATGTTTTTTTTTATTAGTAGTCACTAGTGTAATAAAAAAAAGAGGCTGTATCGCAAATTGATACAGCCTCTGAGATATGATGAGGGTTGATTATTTTACCTCTTCAAAGTCAACATCAGTAACTTCCTGGTCGGATGGTTTTGATTGATCAGGGCCTGCCTGACCTTCTTGTTCAGCTCCTGGCTGACCTGGCTGCTGTGTAGCTTTATATATTTCCTCGCTTGCAGCCTGCCATACACTGTTTAATTCGGCCATTGAAGAATCGATACCAGCAATATCATGATTTTTGTGTGCTTCACGAAGTTTATTTAGGGCTTGTTCAATAGGCTCTTTTTTATCGGCTGGTAGTTTGTCGCCAAATTCAACCAATTGGCGTTCAGTCTGGAATATCAATGAATCAGCCTGGTTGATTTTGTCAACTTCTTCTTTCGCTTTACGATCAGCTTCAGCGTTCAGTTCTGCCTCTTCTCTCATCCGTTTAATATCGGCATCAGTAAGTCCTGAAGATGCTTCGATTCGGATTTGCTGTGATTTTCCGGTTCCTTTATCTTTAGCTGATACATGCAGGATTCCATTGGCATCTATATCGAAAGTAACTTCAACCTGGGGAATTCCGCGCTGTGCCGGAGGGATGCCATCGAGATGGAAACGACCCAGGCTCTTGTTGCCTGTTGCCATCGGGCGTTCACCCTGCAATATATGAATCTCAACCGAAGGCTGATTGTCGGATGCAGTACTGAATGTTTCCGATTTGCGGGTAGGAATGGTAGTATTTGATTCAATAAGTTTGGTCATTACACCTCCTAAAGTCTCAATACCTAATGAAAGTGGCGTTACATCAAGTAAAAGAACATCTTTCACCTCACCTGTAAGTACACCGCCCTGTATAGCTGCGCCAATAGCAACAACTTCGTCAGGATTCACCCCTTTTGAAGGTGCTTTTCCGAAGAAATCTTCAACTGCTTTCTGGATTACAGGAACACGGGTTGAGCCACCTACCAGGATTACTTCGTCGATGTCGGCATTGGTAATACCAGCGTCACGCATTGCGTTGCGGCAAGGTTCTATGGTAGCACGAACAAGGTCATCAATCAACTGCTCGAATTTTGCCCTTGTCAAAGTGCGTACAAGGTGTTTTGGCATACCATCAACCGGCATAATATAAGGAAGGTTGATTTCGGTTGAAGATGAGCTTGAAAGCTCAATCTTGGCTTTTTCGGCTGCTTCCTTCAGGCGTTGCATTGCCATAGGATCTTTATGAAGATCAATACCTTCGTCTTTTTTAAATTCATCAGCTAACCAATCAATTATGCGGTGATCAAAATCATCACCACCCAGGTGCGTATTTCCGTTAGTTGATTTTACTTCAAATACACCTTCCCCTAATTCAAGGATCGAAATATCAAAAGTTCCACCACCAAGATCGTAAACAGCAACCTTAATATCTTTATGTTTTTTATCCAATCCATAGGCTAATGCTGCTGCAGTTGGCTCATTGATAATACGTTTTACAACCAGACCTGCAATTTCACCGGCCTCTTTGGTTGCCTGGCGTTGCGAATCGCTGAAATAAGCAGGAACTGTAATAACTGCTTCTGTTACAGTTGTTCCAAGATAATCTTCAGCTGTTTTCTTCATTTTTTGTAAAATTATTGCTGAAATCTCCTGCGGTGTAAAAGTACGATCATCAATTTTAACACGTGGAGTGTTATTGTCGCCTTTAACTACTGTATAAGGCATACGTTTTATTTCTTTTGTAACCCGGTCATAGGTTTCACCCATAAACCGTTTTATTGACGAAACCGTTTTTGTTGGATTGGTTATAGATTGCCTTTTGGCCGGATCACCAACTTTTCGTTCGCCATTTTCAGTAAAAGCAACTATCGAAGGGGTAGTGCGTTTTCCTTCACTGTTAGGAATTACTACTGGTTCGTTGCCTTCCATTACAGAAACGCATGAGTTAGTAGTTCCAAGATCAATACCAATTATTTTTCCCATTATATTTTATTTTTTCTGTTATTCATGATTTTAATGACAGCAATCGTATTTCAATCTTTATGCCATTGCCGGATTAATAATGAAGATTAGGCGGAAAATATTTAATAATCTAGTTCTAAATATTAATATAAAATTATGTAAAATATTGTTAATCAGTAGTATGTATAGATAGTTCTGAATAAAGGTAAAGAGGTTGATTTGCTGAAAAATTGTATTGTCAGACTAATATTTATTGCTGACAAAACGGCAGAAAAGGAACCGGATGACATTGTATGCATATAGGGAATAGTTAAATTAAAAAGAAATTGTGCCTGCAAATATTTGTTATTTGATTTTCGATTAATAGTCTGGCTTCGTTTTCTATATCTGTTTGTACGTAATTCTTTGTAATTTTGCATGCTTTATATTTTGAAGTGCTTACTAATCGGACTGGTATTTCAATGCCATTTCCTTAAATAATCAATAATCCATGATAGCCAATCCAGGAGTTGTTTCGAAGGTTACCACCCATGTCCTTCAGGAAATGAAACATAAAGAAGTAAAGATATCCATGCTTACCGGATATGATTATTCCATGGCTCGTTTGCTCGATAAAGCAGGAATCGACATTATACTGGTCGGCGATTCTGCTTCCAATGTCATGGCAGGGTTCAGCAGTACGCTTCCTATAACACTTGATAATATGATTTATCATGCGTCATCAGTTGTGCGGGCTGTTCACCGGGCTTTTGTAGTCGTTGATATGCCTTTCGGCACTTATCAGGGCAACTGGAAGGAAGCGCTATCATCAGCCATTCGGATCATGAAAGAATCCGGTGCTGATGCAGTTAAACTGGAAGGAGGGGTAGAGATTATTGAATCTGTCGAACGTATACTTTCTGCCGGAATCCCGGTTATGGGACACCTGGGATTAACTCCGCAATCGATACATAAATTTGGTACCTATGTGGTTCGTGCTACCGAGGAAAAAGAAGCCCGAAAATTGGTAGAGGATGCAAGATTACTTGAAAAGGCTGGCTGTTTTAGCATTGTACTCGAAAAAATTCCTGCTGGTTTGGGTGAAGAAGTAGCCCGTAATGCTAAAATCCCAATCATCGGTATAGGTGCCGGAAAAGGTGTTGACGGCCAGGTTCTGGTTCTCCATGATATGCTTGGCATAACAATGGAATTCTCCCCAAGATTTCTGCGCAGGTATATGAACCTGAGTGAAGATATTGTTGCTGCCGTTCAGAATTATATAACAGATGTAAAAACCCTTGATTTCCCAAATGAAAGGGAACAATATTAATTTTCATACAACCTCAACTCAGTTGCTGGAGGAAAATATCCTTTTCGAGGATAATCACCTGATCATTATCAATAAATTACCTTCACAAATTGTACAGGGTGATAAAACCGGAGACAGGCCTTTATCTGATCTGGTAAAGGATTATATTAAAGAAAAGTACCAAAAAACTGGTGAAGCATTTCTGGGTGTTGTGCACAGGCTCGACCGACCTGTGAGTGGAGCAGTTATTTTTGCACGCACCAGTAAATCGCTGACCCGGCTGAATGCGCTTATCAAAAACAGGGAAGTACAAAAAACATATTGGGCTGTTGTGAAAAACAGGCCACCCAAAGAATGCGATACTCTCGTTAATTTCCTTCGCCGTGATGAAGCACGGAATAAATCATTTATTACCGGTGAAAAGACGAAAAATGCTCAACGTGCTTCATTGTCATATACATTGATCGGAAGCAGCGATAATTATTATTTACTTGCAATTGACCTTCAAACAGGTCGTCACCACCAGATAAGAGCGCAACTTGCAGGAATAGGTTGTCCCATAAAGGGAGACTTGAAATACGGATATCCTCGTTCTAATGCCGATGGATCTATACATTTGCATGCCCGAAAGCTTAATTTTATCCATCCGGTCTCGCTTAACCCCGTTTTAATTGTTGCCCATACTCCTGATGACCCGATCTGGAACTTTTTCGAAAAGAATTTTATCGATTTTTAATATTTTTTATAAACTTAGTGTGAAAATAACACAAATAGTAAGTAAATATTTTCAAAAGAGGGCATTATAAGACATATTTTTTTCATTATGGGACAGTTCTCACCACTTACTTATTATGTCAATATTTTATGTTGCTGATTATCAGAGTATAAGGTAATAAGGCATATTGTTTGCTATTTTGTATTCAAGGTTATAGACAGAATAAATCTATAACTAACAACTACAAATACTGCAAACACAACTCGTATGTCTAAAATAAATTTTAAACCAGGTTTTCTCACAAAGATATTATTCATGGCAATTGTTATGGGATTTTACTTTGTGTCTGATTCTTTCGGAAGAGATGGAATGAAATTATATTCGATTGGTAACAATTCAGCTTGGAGTTCTTACGAAACATGGTCACTTACAGAGAATGGCTCAATGGCTGGTATAGTTCCTCAAAATAATGACACCGTGATAATTAATAATACAGTAATTCAAAACATTGATTTTTCTTTCTCCGGAGAAGGAATGTTAGTGCTATCTAATACTGGCTTATTACGCGGTGATAATCAAAGTCTTTCTTTTTCAGGTAATTCTGTTTTAAAATGCAATGGTGAACTGAGAATTAACAAACTTAGCATTAACGGAAATTCAACCTTCCTGGTTGAAAGTGAAGGTAAAATAGCTGTTAAAAATTCGTTCGCTACCAATTCCTTAGCAAATCATAATGTATCGGGAAAACTTTCAGTATCGGGTATCCTCTCCATTAACTCATCTGTATCAATTAAAGGCAGTGGTGTAATTGAATCAGCTCATTTTGAAGGATCAGGATCTATCTTTACTATGAATGCTGCATCTTTAATTCCTGAAGGATCTTTAATAACCGAATATAACTGGGTAGGTACCTCTAACAATAACTGGAATGAGCCTATGAACTGGGCAGGTAAAGTTGTTCCAGGTAATAATTCAAATATTGCAGTAGTAACTTCATCCAATGACCCCGATATTACAGGTAGTGTTAAATCAAATAATTTTTATGTTAATTCGGGCTCTTCACTTACTGTTTCTCCAAGCGCAGTATTTGAAATTAATGGTAATCTTTCAGTAATAGGAGCTGGTAAGTTTTTATTAAAGAATACTATCAGCGAAAAATCTTCTTTAGTGCTTAACGGCAGTGTTACCGGAAAAATCCAATCGGAGTATCCGGTTTTAAAAGGACAAAAAAATCTTATTTCATCACCTGTTGAAATGGCTTTGTCGCAAACGTTTTTAAATATGTATCTGCGTACTTACGATGAGGCTTCCTCACAGTGGGGTGAGTATATTACACCAACTAATGATCCAATGCCGGTTATGCAGGGTTATGAGCTTTACTCCTTATCGAATGATACCCGGATTTTTGAAGGAACTCCTATTCATGATCAAAAAACATTTGCGATTTCAAACTCAGGTGATGGTCTTAATCTGACAGGTAATCCTTTCACTTCATTTATAGATTGGGAAAATAATAACAACGAAGCATGGCAGCGTAGCTCAATCGCATCAGCTATTTATTATCCCGATCCTTCAGGATCAGGTAATTTCTCAGTTTATCTTCCTGGTGGAGATGACGCAGTTTCACTAAATAACGGAAGTCGTTACATTGCTCCAATGCAGGGATTTTTTGTAAAAGCAAGCCAAGAAGGATCGTTAACAGTAAATGAAAGTTCAAAAGTTAGCACCTTAAGTAAATCAAAACTGGCTGTAAAAAATAATTCCATAAAGTTCAAACTGAATGATAGTGACGGACCAATGGATGAAGTAATGTTGAGGGTTATGGATAACTCCACTTCAGGGTTTGATGATCAGATGGATGCCATTAAAATTCAAGGCAATTCCGAAACATCTTCTTTATGCTTGAAATCTGATGATCTTATTGTTAAATATGCAATAAATACAATTCCTTCAATAAACTCCTCGCTCAGCATCCCTTTAAATATTGTGTGTAATAAAGCTGGACAGTATAGTATTTCTGCTGCTGGAGCCACTGCCTTTGAATATCGTTATCCTGTAATTCTTGAGGACAAAGAACTTAATAGTTTTATCGACCTCAGAGTTGATTCCGTGTATTCTTTTTATCAAACACCTGAGATGAATTCAAATAGGTTTGAAATTCGTTTCATGACACCTAATGCAATAAACGAACAAGTTGTTGATCCATCGCAAGTAACTGTAACTCCTGGCGTAGTTGTAATAAATGGTAATGATAACGAAGTTTACAGTGCAAACTTATATAGTGTTGATGGAAAATTAATAAGCAGATCAAAAGGGACTCTTTCGGAAGGGATTAGCCTTACAACAGGTAATAAAGCTGCAGGAATCTGCATTTTACAATTATCAAACGGAATGCAAACCATAACCAAAAAAATATTTACGAAATAAACTAGTAAGCTACTGAATTCTCTAATAGTTAAATTAATGGGAAAATATAATAATCAAGATCTGATGAGAAAACTTAATATCTTACTAGCGGAAGATGATGAAATGATTGAAAAAATTACCACGTTTTACCTGAGGCGCAATGGGCATGAAGTGGATGTAGCAAAAAACGGTAACGAAGCTGTCAGCAGATTCAAAGTTAAAGAATATGATCTTATTCTTATGGATATACAGATGCCCGAAATGGATGGCCTGCAAGCTGTGAAAGAAATCCGGAAAATAGAACTGGATTATCTTAAGAAAGGGCACACAACGATTATAGCTATTACAACAAATCCTGATAAAGCTGAATGCCTCAAAGCCGGGGTAGATGGATATGCTCAGAAACCGTTTAGTTTTGATGAATTGAGTACATTGTTTCGCGATTATAACTTAGTTTAGTTTTCATCTTAAGTTTTTCATCTTCATGTATTTCAGCGGGAGTAAGTAATTACTCCCGCTTCTTATTTATATTTGTAGCTTTAATCACCTATAATATGCGTTTCAGGAATATTCTGCGCCTTTTTTATTTTGTTTTATATTCTTTGTTCCCGATTTTAGTATTTGGACAATATTATAACCTTGGCCAGGATCCTTCATCTTTGAAATGGCGACAGATTATCACACCTGACTTTAAAATTATCTACCCTGCTAATTTTGAACAGAAGGCTAAACAAATGCTTCCTGCACTCGACTTTATTAAAAACCGTGGAAATATAACCCTTGATTATCATCCCAAACGTGTTCCTTTAATTTTACATAATTATAATATTACCTCGAATGCCGTTACCGCTTGGGCGCCAGCGAGAGTTGAAATGTATACGAGCCCGCCGCAGGATTCTTATGCGCAGAATTGGTTGGACCAGCTTATATTCCATGAGTACAGGCATATTGTACAGATCGACAGGAATAACCAGGGATTTACAAAGGTATTGTCGTGGTTTACCGGGGAGCAAGCAGCCTCTGCGATAAATGGATTGTTTGTCCCGACTTGGTTTATGGAAGGCGATGCAGTGTGTACCGAGACTGCTCTCAGCCAGTCCGGACGTGGCCGGATTCCTTCGTTCGAAATGTTGCTTCGGGCTCAAATGATTCAAAAAGGTGCTTTTACATATGATAAAGCCGCTTTGGGATCGTATAAAACTTTTGTTCCTAATAAATATGCTCTCGGTTATTCGCTGGTTGCAAATGTACGCCGCAGATATGGTTACCAGGCATGGGTTACTGCTCTGAACGAAGTTGCACGAAAACCATTTTTAATAACTCCATTCAATCATGGATTAAAAAAAGCAACCGGGTTTGGTAAAGAAAAGTTGTATAGCATCACAATGTCCGATATGGATAGCATGTGGAAATATCAGGATGCACAGACTGAGAAATCAAAGTTTGATCAACTCACAGTTATAAATGATAAAGATTACGACAATTATAAGTTTCCTGATTTCCTGGATGATTCACTTGTCGTAGCCGAGTATACAAGTTTGGACGATATTACAAGGTTTGTTGTTGTAAAGCCAAACGGCGACAAAAAAATCATAGCAACTCCAGGTTTTTTATCTTCTGAAATGTTTTCACTCATTAAAACTGATAATAATAAAAATAATTCATTAAAAACGGATGAAGAAGGTTTCGGAAATAATTATTTGCTTGCATGGACTGAAACAATTGATGATCCCAGATGGGAACAACGGAATTATTCGGTGGTCAGAATTTACGATGGTAGTTCTGATAAAGTGAGGTCGTTAACCAATAAAAGCCGGTATTTCGCCCCTGCTTTTTCGCCTGATGGTTTGAGCCTTGCTGTAGTTGGCGTTGATCATGAAAACAGAAGTTCTATTGTTCTGATAGATGCTAAAAGTGGCAAAGAAGCAGAAACTATTTTAGCTTCGGATTCCGATTTCTATATGACACCTTCCTGGGCCGAAGATGGGTCAAAGATTGTATTTACAAAACTTGATGGTGACGGAAAGAGTATTTGTGTTTATGACTTTGCAGCTCAAGTTGTTAAAACGCTGTTGCCTTCAGCCTATATTGAAATTTCTAATCCTGTTTTTGCTAAAGAGTATGTCCTTTTTAATGGTACATTCTCAGGGATTGAGAACATTTATGCAATTGATTTGAAAAGTAAAGAAATATTCCAGGTCACGTCAGCTGAATTTGGAGCAAGTAATGCTCGTTTAAGCCCGGATGGAAAAAGAATAGTTTATTCAAATTATTCATCTGCAGGAAACCACCTGGTTGAAACGGATTTTAGTCCCGCTTCGTGGAGACATTTGAATACTGTCAAAGACTTTTCGCCCTCACTTTATAGACACCTGGTAGCAGAAGAATCTGCTTTTGCAGGTATACAAGTGGAAGACAGTACTCAATACGAGTCACAACCCTACAAAAAAATTAATCATATATTTAATTTCCATAGTTGGGCTCCGGCTTACATCAATTATATGACGGGCGAAAATGGAACCGGTATTTCATTCATGTCGCAAAATGAACTTAGTACGGTTACAACAACAGTTGGTTATCTGTATGACATCACCGAAAATACAGGTAAAGTTACCGGTAACATCAGTTGGGCCGCATGGTATCCAATAATCGATTTAAACACTGCTTACGGGGCACGTGCTGCCTATACAGGCGGAGATACCTCGGTAAGGTACAATTTCAATGAAACCAGTATCAGCGGAGGATTCACCGTGCCATTGCTTTTTACCGGAGGGAAATATTATAAAGGGCTTCGTTTCCGTTTGCATACTACATGGAACAATATCGCCAACAATACATCGCCCGATGAAAATAAACTCACAGGAACCATTAATACAATCGATTATAGTTTCAGCGCATACAGGTATATCAAGCAATCGGGAAAAGATTTGTACCCTCGATGGGGACAATATTTTACCACTACTTTTCGGCATTCGCCTTTTAGTGAAAATGATATTGGTAATATAGCATCTGCAGGATTACGATTGTATTTTCCTGGTCTGATGTTGCACCAAGGGATAAGAATTGATGTTAACAGGCAGGTGAAAAATCCTGGTGAATATGCGTATAGTAATCAAATTGAAATGCCTCGGGGTTATTTGTCAGTAAATGAAAATGAATTGACCTGTTTTGCAGTAAATTATAAGTTCCCGTTTGCGTATCCGGATTTTTCATTTGGCCCATTGGTTTATCTTAAACGACTTAAGGCAAATCTTTTTTATGATGGTGGTATAGGAACAACTCATGGGGAAAGCCAGAAACTCCAGTCGACAGGTGTCGAAATAACTTCCGATCTACATCTCCTCAGGTTCATATTCCCGCTGGACGTAGGTTTCAGGTTCGGGTACCGTCCAATTGAGAAACAGTATTTCAGTGATTTCCTTTTTTCAGTAAATTTGTCGAATTAATTTAAAATTAAAATGTATGGGATTCCTTCTTAAACTACTTGTTACTTCTTTGGCAGTTTTTTTTAGTGCTTATATTCTTCCCGGGGTTTATCTTGCAGGATTCCCTACAGCAATATTGGTAGCGTTATTGATGGGTTTTCTAAATGCATTTCTTAAGCCAATACTGGTTATTCTAACCATTCCAATAACCCTATTTACTTTTGGGTTATTTCTGCTGGTAATAAATGCAGTAATTATTAAGCTGGCTGATTACGCACTTGACGGATTTTCAGTTGATAGTTTCTTTACAGCAGTTATATTCTCAATTATTGTTTCAGTTGTAACCTGGATATTGGAAGCCATCGCAAACCCTAAATCTAAAAGGGAAAGTGCTGATTAATAATAAATAAGGAATTCCTTCTAAAGTCTGAAACTTAATCTATTCAAAAATGCACCACCGTTTTATTACAGATCAGAAAGAAATTGATGAAATTATTAATAAATGCCAGGTTTGTTATGTTAGTATGATCGACGAAAACAACCTTCCATATGTACTTCCATTTAATTTTGGCTACAGCAACGGCATCATATTTCTACATTCCTCACAAAAAGGGCTTAAGATTGACATTTTAAAAAACAATCCTTCGGTTTGCATTGCTTTTAGTACTGATCATCAACTAAGATTTCAAAGTGAGCAAATGGCATGCAGCTACAGCATGAAATACCGAAGTGTACTGGCCTTTGGTAAAGTTGAGTTTTTTGAAGATTTGGATCAAAAAGTTGAATCATTCAACACTGTGATGGCACATTATACTGATCGTGAATTTACTTATGGAGTGCCTGCTTTACGCGAAGTATGCACATATAAAGTTAAGGTGGAAAAATTTACTGCAAAGATTTACGGATATTAGGAAGTATTTTCATCTCCAGACTCTATGTTTTTGGAGGTTGTATATCGGTTTCGGGAATTTTCAAAAACCTGTTTCGTAATCTGCCGTGGGCAAACGCAAAACCGGTTCCCAGTAATGCTCCTATAAAAGTTCCGGTTAAAACGTCACCTGGGTAATGAACTCCGAGATAGATGCGGCTGTAAGCTGTCAGAATTGCATAGGTTAATGAAACCGCAATGATGTATTTCCGTTCTCTTGCCATGATTGTAATCATAAAAAATGCCACAGCAAAAGCATTCGACGAATGCCCTGAATAGAATCCGTACATTCCTCCACGGTAATTATTAACGATGTGAACCAGTGACTGAAGATGTGGCTCCTGTGAAGGTCGTAGCCGCATAAAACCATCTTTGGCAAGGTTGCAAAACTGGTCCGAAAAAACTATCATTAATATAATGGTAAGAAGTACTGTCCAGTAATTCTTCGTATAACGCTTATACAATAACCAAAGAAACCATACATAAAGAGGCCCCCAGAAAAGTTTATCGCTGAAAAGCCACATCAAAGCATCAAAGAATGTGTTATGCCGGGCATTCAGAAATAAAAACAGGCTTTCGTCAATAGATTTAATCGTTTCCAGCATCCGCTTTTAGTTTTCTCAAAGGTACTGAAATCACACTAGCGTAGAACCTGTGTACGTATTAATCTCTTTAAGCTGATCAATAGTGACAACCGTTCCTGTAACCAAAGAATTATTGAAAAGGGTGCTGATTATTATTTGTGCAACATCATCGGGTTTTGCCAGTTTCCCTTCCTCATGGAGACTGATAAACTTGTCACGATCGGGGAAAAGAGCCAGGTCCGTTTCCCTGATGGATTCCTGCATACCGGTTTCAATTATTCCGGGTGCTAATGCGAAAATAATAACAGGTTGTTGCTCCGTAGTTTGTTCAAGGCCGGCAACTTTAGTAAACATGTCGAGGCCGGCTTTGGAACTGCAATATACACTCCAGCCACTATATGGGTAAAATGCTGCTCCTGATGAGATATTCAGGATGACTTTTGGAATTGCAAATGACTCGGTTACAGTTGTAAACACTGAACTCAATATCATAGGTGCAAGCAGGTTCAGATGCAAATGTTTTTCAGCCTTTTCAAAATCTGTTGATTTCAGTGGTCCGACAGGATCAAGCATTCCGGCATTGTTGATTAATGCAATTCTGTCGTATTCTGTTAATTGTATTTTATTAAAAACATCACGAATAAAGGATTCAGCTTCTACGCGATTACTGAGATCCGCTTCATGATAAAATAAAGGCACATTTAATGATGATGCTAGTTCCACCAGGTCTTCGTTCATGGTTCTGGATGCTGCAAAAATAGTGTTTCCCTGCACTATTAGACTTCGTGTGATCGCTTCTCCGATTCCGCGTGATGATCCTGTAACAATGTAGTAATTCATAAATTATTTTTTAATAGTTAGGCTATGACTTTGATATTAAAATGCTTTCCAAAAATTTGGTGTAAATATACAAACAACTGAACAATCTTTATGTTTTCATGTTCTTTGTGAACTATTTAAAATCATGAGATAAGGATGAGCGTTTTGCCATTTTTAAACTTTAAATTTCTAAGAAAGAATCTTTATGAATAACGCTGTTTTTATTTTTGATTATCCGTCAAATGAGCCTGTAAGATCCTATTCGCCGGGTTCGCGTGACCGCAAAGATCTGATGTCGGAACTGGATCGTTTGAGTTCATCCCAGATTGAAATTCCATTGATCATCGGTGGCAAGGAAGTATACACTAATAATACGGATACCATTACAATGCCTCACGACCATGGGCATGTACTGGCACGCTATCACAAAGCCGGTGAAAAGGAAGTTAAAATGGCTATTGATGCCGCTCTGAAAGCACATCGTGAATGGGAGTCTTTTTCCTGGTTCGAAAGGGCATCGGTAACCCTGAAAGTAGCTGAACTTCTTTCGAAGAAATACAGGATGTTACTTAATGCTGCCACCATGCTTGGTCAAAGCAAGAGTGCATACCAGGCCGAAATTGATGCTTCCTGCGAAACTATTGATTTTCTGCGATTTAATGCACACTACATCTCCGATATTTACAATGAACAACCCCATAGCGATCCAGGAATTATCAACCGGCTCGAATACCGTCCTCTCGAAGGATTTGTCTTTGCAGTTACACCATTCAATTTTACGGCAATAGCTTCCAATCTTAATATGGCCCCTGTTCTGATGGGCAATACAACAGTGTGGAAACCGGCAACCACATCGATTTTATCAAATTATATATTGATGCAGATTTTTAAAGAGGCTGGTTTACCTGATGGTGTTATAAATTTTATACCAGGTCAAGGCGCAGCAGTCGGTAACCAGGTAATATCGGATAAGTATTTTGCAGGATTGCATTTTACAGGAAGCAACGGAACTTTTAATAAACTCTGGCAGAATACTTCAGCTAACCTGGCAAATTACCGTTCCTATCCCCGGATAGTTGGTGAAACCGGTGGTAAAGACTTTGTGCTTGTTCATCCCAGTGCCGGTATTGATGAAGTTTCTACGGCCCTGGTTCGTGGTGCTTTCGAATACCAGGGGCAAAAATGCTCGGCAGCTTCACGTGCTTATGTTCCTGAAAGTATGTGGCCGGCGGTTAAAAAACGGGTAGGGGAAATGCTCGCAGAAATTAAAGTGGGTGATGTACGCGATTTTGGTAATTTTATGAATGCGGTTATCGATGAGAAATCATTTGATAATATTACAAATTATATAAGTAAAGCTAAAAACACCGGTGATGCTGAAGTGGTATTTGGCGGAACCGGAGATAAATCCAAAGGATATTTTGTTCAGCCAACTATAATTCAGGCTCACGATCCGCATTTTGTTACTATGACTGAAGAGATTTTCGGACCTGTTTTAACTGTTCACGTTTATAAAGATAAAGATTTCGATCAGACGGTACGACTGGTTGATGAAACTTCTCCTTATGGACTTACCGGATGTATTTTTGCCCAGGACCGTGGAGTTCTTATAAAAGTTGCTGATGAACTGAAATATGCTGCCGGCAATTTCTATTTCAATGATAAACCTACAGGAGCGGTTGTAGGTCAGCAACCTTTTGGCGGATCACGACAAAGCGGGACCAATGATAAAGCCGGAAGCCACCTCAATTTGTTGCGTTGGATTAGTCCGCGTACAATCAAGGAAACCCTTATTCCACCTACCGATTATCGCTATCCTTTTATGAAAGAAGATAAGTGTCATTGATTTGTAAGTTTGGGAAATAGAAAATAGAAAAATAGGGAAATAGAAAATAGAGAAATAGGGAAGTGAGGAGATTCGAAGCTGGAAACTTAGAAAAAACAAATGACAATAGAACAATAGAACAAAGAACCCCAATGCCATTTTAACTAATTACCATTGTTAATTAACTATTTTCAATTTTCTATTTTCCATTTACTAATAACACATTTCAAAACACCATGCAGCAACATCGCAACGGCAAAATTCTCGCATTACTTTTTACAGGCGTATTAATGGGAGCTCTTGATATATCAATCGTTGGGCCTGCTATTCCGGCAATCGAACAAACAATCAAAGTGGATCACCGATCACTTAGCTGGATTTTCAGTATTTATGTGTTATTCAACCTGGTAGGAGTTTCCTTTTTGGCAAAGCTATCCGACCTTTACGGCCGCAGGAATATTTATATATTTTCAGTAGCTGTATTTGCATTAGGCTCTTTAATCGTTGCCATGTCCGATGATATTACGATTTTGCTTATCGGAAGGGCTGTTCAAGGATTCGGTTCAAGTGGCATTTTCCCTGTAGCATCAGCAGTAATTGGCGATATTTATCCCCCTGAAAAGCGTGGCCGTACACTTGGAATGATAGGAGCTGTATTTGGAATTGCATTTATTATAGGGCCGGTTATTGCTGGCGTAATGTTACTTTGGTTCAAATGGAATGCGCTGTTCCTTATAAACCTGCCTATTGCGGCTGTTGTAATATTTTATTCCTGGCGCTTGCTGCCTTCAAAAAAGAGTAAAGTCAAACCATATTTTGACTGGATTGGTATGTTTCTAATTGCACTTTTACTGGCTTCTTTTGCTTATGGAATTAATAATATAGAAGCCTCCGAAGGATGGAACGGGATCATATCATGGCATGTTTTACCGTTTTTAGTTATAACATCAATTACATTGCCTGTGTTTATTTATTTGGAGAAAAGATCATCTTCTCCGATTGTTAAAATTGAATTGTTTGATGTAAAACAAATCCGTATTGTTGGTTTGGTCGCTTTTGCAACAGGTATCATACAGGCGGTAACCATATTTGTGCCCGAAATGGCAGTCAGTATTTTTGGCGTAACTACCTCCCAGGCTAGTTTTATGTTGATCCCATTTGTTCTGGCTATTGCCATAGGTTCACCGATTGCTGGTCGCCTGATTGACAAAATTGGTTCCCGAGCCATTGTTATGGCTGGTCTAATGATGGCTGCCAGTGGATTGCTGATTTTCTATTATAATTCGTCAGCTAAATTGAATTTTTATACAGCAGGTATTTTTATGGGTTTGGGTTCAGCTATGTTACAAGGCTCAGCATTACGATATATTATGCTCAACGAAGTTCAGCCATCGGAGCGGACTCTCGGGCAAGGAATAATTACTTTATTTACCAGTACAGGGCAAATGACCGGAGCTACATTGATCGGAATTATCGTTGCATCTATGGCGATAAAGCTTGATGGATATTCAAGAAGTTTTTTGATAATTGCGGTAATTGCACTTTTTATTATGCTTTATAGTTATAGGCTAAAAAGCCGGAGCGAAGAATTGGCAGGCGCTTCAGCTGTAACCCAATGATGCTTCAAAAAAATTAATGTGATAAAATGTTTGCCCGCAGATTAGTCACTCCTATGTAACAATCCGATTAGCATTTCTCAAAATAGCTTGTGATACTTTTTACAGATTGCCAGTAAAATCATCCATATTTAATTTAATTATATAAAATAACAAAGACAGTAAGGCAGGTTTTATTACTTAAAATACGCTCACTATTATCTGGACAATTCAAATTCATGTATTAGTCAGTCTAAATTTTAAGTACTTTGGGATTATGATTAAAATAAAATGGAAATATTTTGGTTTCCGGCATCTTACACTATTATACCAGTTCTTTGAAATTTATTTTTCTGATAGTTGCACTTTGAGAAGAATATTTGTATAATTATCACAATATCAAATATATATAAATATATGTAAACAAAAGAGGTTTTCAACAAAAGCAATAATTATGTTGATAACTTCTTGAAACATCCGAAATATATTTTGGTACATTTGCTTCAAAACTGATTGTTTCAGAAATAATATATTCTTAATACTGAATTTTTTTTGAATCACTTTATAAAATTACTTTTGCACCTGTTTTACAATTGTAAGAACTGCAGAAGTTTTTTTAATTTTAATAGTATTTAAATCAGCTTAACCAACTAAACCAGATTAATTAACCAAATCAACAAACCATGAAGAGAACAAACAATTTTAACATTAAGTTCCATAAGCAATTTTTGCTTTTGGCTGCTTTTTTATTCACTGTAACCTTTGCTATTGGGCAGGTTACCTCGTCAAGCCTTAGCGGAACTGTGTCAGACACAAAGGGCGAAACTCTACCAGGTGCAACTGTGGTTGCCGTTCATACGCCATCAGGCACTCAATACGCTACACTTACCAATGTTGAAGGTAAATTTTCCTTAAATGGCCTGCGTGTTGGAGGACCTTACAAAGTTACAGTCACCTTTGTTGGTTATAAAGAGGAAGTATCCGACAATTTAACAATGGCTCTTGGAGTAACATCCAACCTGAATTTTAAACTTGTGGAAGCCAGTTCAGAATTAACAGGTGTTGAAATTGTTTCGGATCGTAGTGATGTGTTTAATGCTAACCGTACTGGTGCTGCCACATCCTACAATGTTGAAAAAATTGCTGCTATACCTACTATCGGGCGTACAGTAAATGATATTATAAAGTATAATCCATTTGGCAACGGAGCTTCGTTTGCCGGACAGGATTCACGTTTTAATACATTTACAATTGACGGATCGGTTTTCAATAATGGTTTCGGATTAGGTTCTTCGGCCCAGGCTGGTGGACGTACCGGTACTACTGCTGTATCGATAGATGCACTTGAAGAATTGCAGGTCAATGTTGCGCCTTTTGATGTTCGTCAGTCCGGATTCTCAGGTGCCAGCATCAATGCTGTTACCAAATCAGGTACAAACGAGTTTCATGGAACAGGTTATTATATTTTCCGTAATGATGGATTAGCCGGTAGTAAAGCTGATGGACAGGATATAGGAAACATCAATATTGATGAAAAGACTGCAGGTTTGAGCATTGGCGGCCCAATCCTCAAAAACAAACTTTTCTTCTTCCTGAATGCCGAAAAATTCACCAGCAGCAATCCCGCGCTGGATTGGACACTGGACAAACCAGGCGCAACCGGCAACGTATCTCGTACCACTCTTGCTGATATGCAAGACCTGGCTACATTTATGAAAGATAATTTTGGCCGTGATCTTGGCGCTTTGGATGGATTCAATAATGAAGTTAAAAGTCAGAAATTCCTTGTAAGGTTAGATTATAACATCAACAAAATCCACAAACTGTCAATCCGCTATTCACACCACAATTCAAATGCAGGACAGCGTATAAGCGATAGTAACAGCAGCGGTACAGCAGGTAATGGCAACAGAACTAACAGGGCTGATGCTATTTCACCTCAGAATACCGGTTATATCATCCAGGATAATACCCGCTCCCTTGCTGTTGAGTTAAACTCAAATGTCAGCAATAAATTTTCAAACGCTTTTATTGCTACTTACAACAAGCAGATTGAGGACAGGGATTATATGGCTGATCCATTCCCAACTATTGACATTCTGAAAGACGGTAAAACCTATACATCCATTGGTTTCGATCCGTTTACTCCCAGCAATCAGTTAAACTATTCAACCCTTAACTTTACTGATAACCTTACCTATTATTTAGGCAAGCAAACGTTTACAGCAGGAGTTTCGTACGAATATTACAAATCGAATAACGTTTTCTTCCCATCATCAAACGGAGTTTATGTGTATAACTCAATTGCTGATTTCAAAACTGCTGCTCTTGATTTTATTGCTAACCCGACAAATCCTGTTTCGCCTGTTACGGTAAACAAGTATAACCTGCGTTACTCCCGCCTGCCAGGAGGTCAAGATCCATTGCAGGTATTAAAGGTTTCAACATACAGTGCTTATATCCAGGACGAATATAAGTTTAGTGATAAACTAACATTGGTTGGTGGATTCAGGTTTGATGTATTCGATTATAATGACCAAACAGCAGCTGACTTTAACAATACAGTTGTTGAAGGCTTGACCTATATTGATGAAAACGATCAACCTTACAAAATAAGTACAGGTGTATTTCCAAAAACGAAACTCCTTATTTCACCGAGATTTGGATTTAACTATGATGTATTTGGCGACAAATCACTGCAAATACGCGGGGGATCAGGTTCGTTTGTATCACGTATCCCACAGGTATTGGTATCAAACCAGTTAGGAAACAATGGTGTAAATACTGGTCTTATGACTTTTTCAAATACAACGGCATATCCTTTCAGGACTAACCCAAGCGAATTCCTTCCCGCATCAAATCCAGATATCTCAACATTGCCCGCATATACTGTAAATGCTACGGATAACGATCTGAAGTATCCAACCATTTGGAAAACTGACTTGGCTGTCGATTACAAGCTGCCATGGGGGCTTGTAGCAACTGCCGAAGGAATCTATAACAAAACCATAGTTGGTTTAAGGTATATTGATGCCAACCTGAAAGTTGCTGATCGTCAATTCGCAGGACCGGATACACGTGACAGATTCCCTGCTCAAGGTCTTAGCGGTAGTGCCGCAACTGCAGCCCGTTTTATAAACGCCCAAACTGCAAATGCATTTGTATTGAAAAATACAAAAGAAGGAAGTGCGTATACATTGACTGCAAAACTTGAGAAAACTACACAAAAAGGATTTGGCGGATTTGTTGCCTATACTTATGGCGTTTCCAAGGATATCCAATCAGTTGGAAGTACTGTGCAAGCCAATATGCCAACTACTGACGGACAGAATCATCTAATTCTATCCTATGCCGACAATGATGTAAGGCATCGCGTAATCGGTCTGGTAAATTACAGGATTGAGTATGGCGATAAAGCAGGTGGTGCAACAACTATTTCGTTAGGTATGATTGCTAACAGTGGAGGTAAAATATCTTATGTTTCAAGTAATGACATGAATGGCGACGGACAAACGAATGACCTGATTTTCATTCCTAACAAAGCTTCCGATATGACATTTGCAGCTCTTACAGTTGGCACACAGACATTTACTCCTGAACAACAACAGGCTGCTTACGATACCTATATTGATGGGAATCCGTACCTTAAAGAACGTCGTGGACAGTATGCTGAACGTAATGGCGGATATTACCCATCGCTAACCCGTTTTAACTTCTCCCTAGTACAGGAACTTTATTTTAAAGTTGGTCCCAAGCAGATGAAAAATACCTTGCAGTTAAGGTTTGATATACTTAACGTTGCCAATATGCTTAACAACAGTTGGGGCGTTGGTAATGTAGTTACTTCATTTAACCCGTTAACTTATGCTTCGGTTAGTACAGACGGAACTCCGGCATACAAGATGGCTACCCAGGTTATTAAAAACGCTGACGGCTCAACAACTACTATTTTACTGAGAGATTCTTTTGTCAAGAGTATTACAATTGATAACGTATGGCAGGCACAGTTTGGCATCCGTTACATTTTCTAAACTCAATTTTAGCATGTAAAAAGAAAGCATCTGGGGGAATCTCCAGGTGCTTTTTTTGTATTTTCACATTTTGTCAATATATTCTTTCAAGAAAAATGGCTATGCAAAAAAATGTTTTTCTCTTCATCCTTCTCATTCAGGTTAATTCTGCCTGCAGTCAATCTGGCAAGAATGCAGGAAAGATGAAAAACCGGATTAATCATTCGCAACCATTAATTGTTGGCCACCGGGGGGGGGGTGATACCAGCCTGCCAGAAAATAGCATGGCAATGTTTGATTTTACTTTTAATAATGCATGCTTTAAACCTATCGCAATAGAATTTGATATCCGTAAGAGTGCATCAGGAAGTCTGTTTATAATGCATGATTCAAACGTCGGCAGGACGACCAATGGTCAAGGCGAAATTGTCTTACTTACAGATAGTTATATAAAAACTCTTTTACTAAAGGACCGGAATGGAAATCTGACTTCTGAAAAAGTGCCACTCTTTAAGGATGTTCTTCTGCACTTTAAGGATCAGGATATTGTTTTAATGCTTGATGTGAAAGGGAATATATATCCTGAGGTTATTGAACTTGTCACTCAATTGCACATGGAATCTAAATGCATAATACTTACGTTCAACCAGGAAAATACCAGGTTGGTTATGGAAACTACAAAGGATATTATGATATCGGCCCTGATACAGAGCAATGCGGATTGGGAATCCTTACTGAAACTGCAAATCCCTCAGCAATTAATAGCATATGTAAACAGCGAAACCCCTCCCGAACTTTTAACCGAAATAAATAATAGCACTGTTTTACTGATGACAGACATGAGTGAAAGTATCAGGAACAATTCCAAACAGTTTGATGCCTATTATTACAAATCTATACTCTTAAAAATGCATTTAGGTATCATGATCACAGATTATCCGTTGTATGTCAATAAATTATTTTGTGAAGAATAGTCCGTTTCAGTGGTTAAATAAACCCGAATAAATTAATCTGAAAAGTAATGCTGAATATGATTTATTGATACTTTTATAAACCTGTTGTTATGAAGGACTCAGCATTGACAAAATGTTCACCAAATCTTTTAGTAAAACAAATCAGAAAACCATTTAGTATGAATTTAATAAATTATTACAAAGCGCTTCTTTTTATTGCGATTACTATTATTGGTTATCATACTGTTTTTGCCCAAACTGATCGGTATCAGACCACTGTAGTTTTATCTCTCGATGGATTTCGCTGGGATTATCCCGATAAAACAAGCACCCCTGCACTCAACCAGATTGCAAAAGACGGTGTTAAGGCTGTTTCGCTGATACCTTCCTTCCCTTCAAAAACTTTTCCCAACCATTATACCATAGCTACCGGACTATATCCTGATCATCACGGATTGGTGAATAATTCTTTTTACGACCGGTCAATAGGAAAATCATATGCCATTGGTAACCAAGATGCACGCTTTGATCCTGAGTTTTATGGCGGTGAACCAATTTGGATTACAGCTCAAAATCAGGGAGTAAAAACTGCATCATTTTATTGGGTTGGCTCTGATGTGGAAATTGAGGGCAAACATCCGGATTTCTGGAAGAAATATGATGGGAGTGTGTCCTTTTTACAGCGTATTGATACCGTAATAAAATGGCTTAGTCTGCCACTTATCCAACGCCCCCGACTGATTATGGCTTACTACGAAGAACCTGATGGCGTTGGACATAAATATGGGCCGGATAATTTTCAAACATTGAAAACAATCAGTGAGATCGATAGCCTTGTTGGAATATTTTATACCATGATTCATCAATTGCAAAATGCAGATAGCATTAACTTAATTATTGTCTCTGATCATGGAATGGGAGCTATTACATCCGAAAGGAATGTGGTACTTGCCGATTATATTCCTGAGTCCTGGACTGTACAGATAGAAGGGGGCAATCCCAACTATAATATTTACACGGAAGGAGCGTGGATAGATTCGACTTATTTTGCTTTGAAAAAGGTGAAGCACATTAAAGTATGGAAACCGGATGAAGTACCCCTTTATCTGAATTACGGTTCAAATCCGCGGGTGGGTGATCTGATTGTTGTAGCTGATTCGGCCTGGAGTATCACCAGGAACCAGCCAGCTAAGCCTTTTACTGGCGGAACTCATGGATATGACATTACTGATAAAGATATTCATGCCATCTTTTATGCTGTTGGTCCGGCATTTAAACAAAATTATATTCAGCCTGCATTTCAGAATATTCACATATATTCACTGCTTGCATTTCTATTAGGAATCAAACCTGCTGAAACGGATGGCAATCTTCAGAAAGTTATTAATATGCTCAAACCTGTAAAATGAAAATAATACTTAGCAATAGTTTATTAATATTATTTGCACTATTCCCTTTGTTTTCGGGGGCTCAGAATGCCGCCGGTCCTTTACTTCAATCGGGACCGATGCCCGGATATTCTGATATGCGTGAATCTATGATCTGGGTTCAGACTACTGGTGAAGCTGAAGTTTTTTGCCAGTATACTAATATTGCAGATACCAGGATAGTGAGGCAAACAAATAAAGTGAAAACAATTAAAGCAGATGCTTTTATTGCAAAACTAATTGCTGATTCAGTGGAGCCCGGGCAACGCTACAACTATAAACTTTTTATAAATGACAAAGCTGTCAATCTGGCTTACCCAACCGAATTCAGTACTCCGCCAATCTGGAAATGGCGCACAGATCCTCCTGATTTTACTATGTTAACAGGGAGCTGCGCTTACATCAATCAAGAGGAATATGACCGTGCGGGAAAACCATACGGAGGCGATTACAGGATATTTACCAGCTTGGCCACAAAGAAAGCTGATTTTATGCTTTGGCTTGGCGATAACTTATACTTACGCGAACCCGACTGGAATACCTGGACAGGAATAGTAAACCGATATACACATACCCGATCATTGCCTGAAATGCAGCCGTTCCTGGCTTCAACGCAACACTATGCTATATGGGATGATCACGATTATGGACCTGACAACAGCAACAGTTCATTTGTCAATAAAAATCAAACTCTGGAAGCATTTCGTCTTTTCTGGGGCAATCCAACCTATGGTACCGGTGACATTAAAGGTGCAATAACCTCATTCCAGTGGGGGGATGCCGATTTCTTCCTGCTCGATAACCGCTGGTATCGTGACCCGGACGAAATCAAAAAAGATGACAAGACCATGCTGGGCAAAAAACAACTTGAATGGCTACTCGATAACCTTGTTACCAGCAAAGCGACATTTAAAATTGTGGCAATGGGTGGTCAGTTTCTTACAGATGTGATCCAGGCTGAATCCTATTCTGCGAATGGTTTTGAAAAGGAACGGAAACAGATTATCAGTTTTATTTATCAGTACAAAATTAAAAATGTTATTTTCATAACAGGAGATGTGCATTTTTCTGAAATGTCAGTTTTAAAACAACAAGGTAAACCAAGTATTTACGATTGCACCTTCTCGGCTTTAACATCAGGCCCTAATACGGCTGGTGAATCCTGGAAAAACACATTCAGAGTGCCAGGTACTGTGGTGATGGAACGGAATTATGGTATGATAAAATTCAGTGGACCGAAAAAGGAACGCAAACTAACTGTTAGTTGCTTTAATTCTGATAACCGGAAACTTTGGGAACAAGTCATCAGCCAGGAATAACTGGTATTTCTCAACAAATACTATAAAACGATTACCCTTATAATCGCTTTATAATTCTGAGACTATGTGTATAGGTTTCCTGCTCTATACTAAAAATACCATTGTGATCAAGTTTATCAATCTTGACCCGTCCTGATGCATGAAGAATTTTTCCTGGTGCAATAACAATACCCACATGAATTATTTCGCCTGCCAGATTGTCGAAAAAAGCGAGGTCGCCGGGTAGTGCTTCATCTACAAAATCAATTGGTTGCCCTTTTAGTGCCTGCTGAGCTGAATCGCGGGGTAATTCATAACCACACTGGCGATAAACAACCTGCACCAGTCCCGAACAGTCAATCCCCATCATACTGCGGCCACCCCACAAGTATGGCACATTCAGGTAATCCATTGCCGTTGAAACAACCTTGGATTTTGAAAACTTTTTTGAAATGGCTTTACTTTTACTTATGGTGGTATAAGCTTTCGAGCCAAGATGGAAGGTATTGCCTGCAAATAAAGGCAACTGACAGCCTTTTCCCACAATCATAAAAGAACTGTCACTTTTACTGTAGCATTCAGCAATTTTATCTGTAATGATATGGTATGCACTATTATTTGACTTTTCAATAAATTCTTCAGTAACCTTCAGTGCTTGTTTGCTATCAATCCAGCCTTCATAATCATCATGATGCATATGGATCAGCAGCCAATTGCCTCTTTCCTCGAGTATGCTAAAGGTTTCACCAAACAAAATCTGGGTAACCATTTCACTTCTATCCGAAGGTTCAAATCTAACCGGGACTTGTGCTAAAGGGCATATTGCGTTCATGATCAAAGAGATATAGTATGCGTTTCAGACTGTAAGCAATAAATCTGTTTGGAGATAATTCAAATATCAGTCAAAGATAGTAATTGAGAGTTTGAAAACAAAAATTCATATATTCGTATTCTCTATTCTACTCCCATGAAGTTAATCATTACAAAGAGACAATGGCGAAATTATTACCAGATCAATAAGATATTTTTGTTTCTTATCACTTTGGTCATTTTATTGGCTCTTTTTCCCCGTGAAGGGAAATTTAAGTATGAATTTCAGCGGGGAAAACCATGGCAACATGACGATATGATTGCACCTTTTGATTTTGCAGTATTGAAGCAAGAATCAGAACTAAAGAAAGAACGTACTGTTGCTCTGGCTGAGGCATACCTGTATTTCAGGGTCGATCCATCTAAAATTGAAAATGCAAAAAGTAATTTTCTTGCGCAGATCAACAAAACCAGCCATTTTACTCCACAAAATAAAGAATCGTTGATTAAAGCTGGTTTGGAGATATTTGACAGCATTTATAGCAGGGGAATAATTGAAATGATTCCCGAATTAGAGAAGAAAAATCCGGATTTCAAAATTGCAGTATTGAAGGAGAATGTGGCAACGATTATTCCTGTAAGCGGCCTATTCACTATAAGTAAGGCAAATGAATATATATTGAAGAATCTGCCGGCAATAGCAGGAGTTGATAGCAAATTCATCTTGCCTTTGCTGCAGGATAACATTATGCATAATGTTTTATTCAACGAAGGTATAACCCAGGCTCAAAGGGAGCAGTCGCTGGCTAAAATTTCGACTACCCGTGGAATGATGCAGAAAGGAGAGCGTATTATTGCTAAAGGAGAACTTGTAAATGAAATGAATTATCAACAGTTGGAATCGCTGCGACTCGAGTTTGAATCAAAATCCGGATCAGGATATAATTTTAAAATGATCCTGTTCGGCAGGCTGATCCTGATTTCGATGGCATTATTGGTTTTTGGCTTGTTTATCTACACATTCAGGCATGATATTTATAGCCAAAACCGTAATATCGTTCTTTTGCTATTGCTGGTTACCATAATGATATCGTTTACTACAGTTGTGATGAATATGAATGTTGCATATATTATGGCTGTACCGATATGCCTCGTCCCTATTATTGTAAGGACATTTTATGATACCCGGCTTGCACTTTTTGTTCACATAATCACGATTATTATTCTTGGGTTTCTGGTACCTAATAGTTTTGAATTCTTATTTATGCAGCTTATTACTGGTATTATCACCATTATAAGTGTTGTTAACCTGCACCACCGTTCCCAGTTTTTCTTTACATCACTTATGATACTGGTTTCGTATTCAGTAATTTATATCGGGATGACATTGATGCAGGAAGGCTCGATTGATGAGATCAGCAGAATTAATTTTTTAATGTTTGGTATTAGTGCCTTACTCACTCTTTTCTCGTATCCGCTTATTTACCTGTTCGAAAAGATTTTTGGGATGGTTACTGATGTATCATTAATCGAGTTTTCGGATACAAATTCAAAACTACTTCGTGAACTCGCTATCAAAACACCAGGAACTTTTCAACATTCACTTATTGTTTCAAATATAGCTGAAGAAGCCGCACGGGCTGTTGGCGCAAACCCATTATTAGCCCGCACAGGAGCTCTTTATCATGATATAGGGAAAATGGATATGCCAATGTATTACATTGAGAATCAGGCAGGAGGTATAAACCCACACGATGATCTATCGTACGAGGAGAGTGCTCGTATTATTACCGGCCATGTGATTAGGGGGATTGAAAAAGCACGTTTGAATAAACTTCCGGAAACAATTATCGATTTTATCCGCACACATCACGGAACCAGGTTTACACAATATTTCTACAATAAGTTTATAGAAGAGGCCGGTGATGTTCCCTTTGATGAGTCTCCATTCCGTTACCGGGGGCCAATCCCTTTTTCAAAAGAGACTTCAATACTAATGATGGCCGATTCAATAGAAGCCGCCTCCCGAACCCTAAAAGCGCCTACTGAACAGGAAGTTGATGATTTGGTTGAACGTTTAATCGACAATCAGATGGAAAACAAACAATTTCGTAATTCATTGCTGACGCTGAAAGATATAACAACTATCAAAAAAATTATTAAGAAGAAATTGATGAGTATTTATCACATCAGGATTGAATATCCCGTAATGCACTAGACTACATTTGAATTGTAAGTTTAGCCTTTGTCAGATATGTCAATGCGTCAGGCCCAAGATTGAATAAAAGGTCAATGATACTCAAGTCGCGAATGAAACCGTGATTCTCTTCAAATGACTGTATGTATCTCGGTAATTCACATGTTACAGCCTGGTTGGAATACTTTGGATGAAAACTGTCCCGTAAATCATCTAAATCAGGTTTCAAGAGGTAATTATCAGTATTAAGTATTTCCATTGTCATAATTCCCAAAGCCTTTAACAAAGTTTTTAGGAGTTCAGTATTCAGGTCAATAAGGAGATCCTGTTTCCGGAATAATACAGGCTCAATTAAATCGCGGTAGTATATGAAATAAGGGGATTTGTTATACGCTGTAATTATTGACCGCCAATGCAGCAGTTGCCAGTTTTTCGAATTATCTATTTGAATATCACAGGTTTTAGTGTGATTCCCATTTACCCGTTTAACAGGAACTGTAAGGCTTAATACGCCAGAGGATGTTGCTATATTACACCGGTTGCGAAACGTTTGCTTGGGATAGGTTTCGTGAATTTCGAGTACAATACTGCCCACCTGCAAAGCCGCAGCTATCCAGGAAATGGGCGGAAGATAAGCGGTGGAAAGCAGAACAGGCTTCATTTATATAATTTTCAGTGCAAAAGTACTGAAAAGAAAAAGGGTAGCCAACCTGACTACCCTTTCCAATTATTTTCTTCAATTAGTTTGATGCAAGCAATACTTCATTTATTGCATCAGTCATAGCTTGCTTGGGTAATGCGCCCATTGCCATTTGTGGTTTTCCGTCTTTAGGACAGAATAGCATTGATGGAATGCTTTGAATACCAAAAGCTGCAGCCAGTTCTTGTTCTGCTTCTGTATCTACTTTATAGATATTAATTTTTCCTGCAAATTCTTTCGAAAGTTCCTCAAGTATAGGTGCTACCATCTTACAAGGGCCACACCAATCGGCGTAAAAATCGATCAGGCAAGGCAGTTCGCCTTCAAATTTCCACTCCTGGTTCTGTTCGTAATTAAATACCTTTGCCAGGAAGGTTTCTTTAGTTAAATGTTCCATTATCTTTATTTTTAGATTTTTAGTTATTGATGATTTATTTATTCTTCAGCAAAAAGTCTGTTATAGCTTTTTCGTATGATTCTTTTGGCATAGCTCCCTGGGCCATCTGCGGATCGCCATTAGCAGGGCAGAAGAAAACTGTAGGAATACTTTGGATTCCAAAAAAACCTGCTAATTCTCGTTCCTGGTCTGTATTCACTTTATAAATGGTAACCTGTCCTTTATATTTTGTAGAAAGTTCGTCCATAATAGGTGCTACCATCTTACAAGGTCTGCACCAATCGGCATAAAAATCGATTATGCATGGTTTATCTCCTTTAAAGGTCCATTTGTCCGGATTTTTCTCAAAATCATACACATGTTGCAGGAAAATAGCTTTCGTAAGTTGTACAACTTCACCACTTTCGTTTGAAACAGAAGTCGTATTGTTATCAGGTTGCGCATTATTATTTGGCTTATCCTGATCAGTCATACTTGTTGCTGTTATGGCTGAATCAGGTTTATTTTCAGGGGTAGCAGATCCACCGCAACTGCTCAGCCATACAATTGACAGGAAAACTAACCCAAGGAATGTGTTTTTCATTTTTTTAATTTAAGTTTTGATTATTTAGTTTCTATGGTGCAAAGATATAATATTTTTAATTATATCGCATAAAGATCACCATTTATTTGTAATTTTGTCAACAATTATCATGCCACTGCAATTTTGTCATGAATATGCTATTATAGATTAAATAAACGCATGGAAAGTCAAAGAGTTGTTAATCTGAAGGAATTAATTGGGTTTTTAGATACCGAAAAATTTAAAGAAACTTATAGTACACAGGAAGAATGCCTTGAATTACTGGCGAAAGCTAAATGGACAGATGGATTTGTTTGTCGCAGTTGTGGTAACGAAAGATATTGTCAGGGCCGTACGCCATTCTCACGCAGGTGCACACGTTGCAAAAAAGATGAATCGGCTTCAGCACATACCATCTTCCATCATTGTCGTATTGATCTTCCAAGGGCATTTGAAATTGCCCATATGGTTTGCGGTTCTCCGACAATACCTGCATCTGAAATTTCTCTTGTGTTGGAAACCAGGCATATGACATGTTTGAATTTTAAAAAGCGGATTCTGCAATGTCTTGAATCAGATGGCAGGCTAATAACTGATTTGAAATAGAAATATAAACACGACATTGATTAAATGCATTTTTAATCCTTTTACTTTAATCTTGATTTTATTTCAGTTTATAAATAAACCTACATAAAAAAGAGAGGCTTCTCCCTAGGAAAGCCTCTCTTTTTATAAATATATTCAGAAAAAATTATTTTACAGTCTTAATTTCAACCCTACGGTTCAGAGCACGGCCGGCTTTTGTTTTGTTAGTGGCTACAGGATTAGTTTTGCCATAGAACTGCTTAACAAGCCGATCTTTAGCAATACCTTTCTTAACAAGGTAACTGATAACATAATCAGCCCGTTTTTCTGATAATTTCAAATTATAAGCTGCAGTTCCAGTCTCATCAGCGTAACCTTCAACGTTAATACTAACATCTGAATGCTCATTCAAAATAGTAACTACTTCATCAAGATCTTTGGTATATTTTGTAATTGCCACTGATTTATCAATATTGAAATATACAACTCTGAAGATTTCGAATTTAACTTCAGGACATCCGAAGTTTGATGCAACACCGAATACTTCAGGGCATTTGTCAACATTATCGGCAATCCCATCGCCATCAGTATCAGGACAGCCGTTAAACTGAGCGAGGCCTTTTACATCAGGACAAGCATCATCGTTATCAGCAATTCCATCTCCATCACGATCAGGACAACCGGCAAGTTCTTTTTTGCCTGCTACATCCGGACATTTATCATCTTTATCAGCAATGCCGTCGTTATCCCTGTCAGGACATCCGTTGAGTTCTTTCTTTCCGGCTGTGTTAGGACAAGCATCCTGGCTGTCAATAATTCCATCACCATCACTATCGGGGCAACCTTTAAACTCAGCTTTCCCGGCTACATCAGGGCATGCGTCGTCTTTATCTGCGATACCGTCGTTGTCTTTATCAGGACAACCGGCTAATTCAATTTTTCCAGGGATATCCGGACAAGCATCAACTTTATCTTTAACACCATCACCATCCGTATCCTTTTGTCCAAAACGCACTTTTACTCCAAATGTATAATGTGCGTAATTTTCACGATTTTTATCCGTTGTTGATAATTTTGGGGCCAACACATTGTCGAGTGCAGCCTGGAAATTAAGACCAACTTTTTCGGAAAGCCAGAAATTGAAACCGACACCTGTTACTTGTTTAAAATAAGTCGTACCGTTAGTTACATCTTTGTCTTTTATGCTTGACGCTCCAAGCCCCAGATAGATATACGGATCAAACCAACTTGATTCTTTCATGATATAACCATTGGCAAATTTATAGGCAATATTTAAATCGCCGGTCCAGAATTTATTATTGCTTAAAGGCTGTCCGAGTGATTCCATTCTATTATATTCGAGTTGGCTGATCCCAAACTGGGCAAATACATTGAAAGATGGATTGAGTGATCTGCCGACCGAAATTGCAGATGGGACATGATAACCCTGCCATTTGGTGTATTGGAACTGCTCGGGAAATTTAAGCTGGACAACATTGAAATCTTCATACTGCCAGTTAATTCCAATAGCCCATTTATAGTCGGTTGATTGGGCATGTAAATTAAGGGAAGAAGCAATTATCGCAACAATTGCAAGCAATGTAATTTTTCTCATGAGTAATCGTATTAAATTAAATTCAAATTGAAGCTTGTAACGAGTAAATAATTAAAACCAGCCTTTCGAAATATCCTGGTCTGTTTAGGGTTAACTGAATAAGCGCAGGCTGAAAATTTGTGCAAATTTGATGATAAATATACAAATACGCAAGAGTTTTAAAAGTCCTTTATATTCATACAGGAACAAATATATTTTAATATGAACATATACCTTTTGATATGAGCATTCTTTTTACGGTGAACATTGCTTCTGGGCTATTTATTTACGCAACAATATATTATTGGAAATCAGGAAAGGTTATTGATATTCAGGAAATTGAGTATTGATAATCAATGGGTATAAATTGAGATGCTTAAAAGCCATTCGATGTATTAATTGCATAAAATACAGGCTGATATAATAATTGAAAATAAAGATTTATGTGTTTGTACAATTTAAATTATTTTTTTTTGCACCAAAAATATTTAGTCAACATGATTAAACTTGGATTTATTATGACAAAAAGCCCGTAAAGCACTTGTTTACGGGCTATGATAAAACTTAAGAGGTTAAAATTACTGTTGCATCCTCGCTATCCAGCCTGTGACTTCATTTGCAACTTTGATATTGTATTCCAGTGTAATTTGTTTGTAGTTAATAAGGTCTACAATGGTTCCGATAAAGCAGAGTCCGACTGTGAAAAAATAAAGAATACCCATCCCGATCTGGTCAGTCAGAAATCTCTGAATACCTGCAAAACCTAAAAACCCTGCAAGTGTGACAAGTAAAATCATTTGTGGGTCACGGCGACGGCTGCGGTAAAAGTTAGCGAAATTCAGCAATTGCTGATCGGTATAGTTTTTTGTCATGGAATCAACATACGTCATTTCCTGCATGTCAAGTTCAGGCATCATTTGAAAAAGTCTTGTGCTCATTTTACTATGGTTTTAGGTTAAATTGATTGTTTTCCTGGGTAGTTTAAAATTCAGTTATTTAAATTTAGCTTTTATTCAATGTAACGTATTCCATTACAATACATAAGGTTTATTAACCATTTACACTTAGTTGTTTCTGGAACCTGAAATAATTTCTGAAAACGAATATGATTCGTAAAACAAAAACTATAAGAGCGAATACAGCCAATGGGTGCATATTAAATGATTCCGTTACATGTCCGTGCAACAGTAATATCAGAGATCGTCCTAATCCGCAACCAGGACAGTGCTCAAAGCCGGCAAGGCTCAACGGACAGATAGTAAAATGTTCGCCCGATGGTAATGGTGATACAGCAAAATATAGTATTGCCGCTATCCATATAAAAGCCTCAAGGTTGTGAACCAGAAATTTAAACAAGTTTAAATCTTTCCTCATTAATCTTTTGTTTCAGATAATATATTGACGCTGTTTACTTGAAAAGGTTACAGAGTTGGTAATCTGATAAATTATTAATGAACTATTAAATTTAATGAATTCCTAGGAAATAGTGTCATTCGGATTCTTGTAATAATAAGATGATGTAATTTAGCAGATGAAATCAAAATGTACCTGCTTGTTGTATTTTTCAAACTATTCATGTACGTTTGGCATAAAAATATTTAATTATGAAGATACTGATTACCAATATAAAGGAATTAGTTGGAATTGATGACGCATTCAATCCTTTCCTGGGTGGAGCGGCAATGGGAAAGTTACAGATAATAAAAAATGCTTTTCTGTTTATAGATAAAGGTTTGATCCTTGAATATGGCAGCATGGAACATCTTTTTATTCCTGAAGACTGGAAGAAAAAAGGTATTAAAGTAATTGATGCTACAGGTAAACTGGTTTTTCCGTCTTTTTGCGATTCGCATACGCACCTGGTATATGCAGGGAGTCGTGAGATTGAATATGTGGACAAAATTAAAGGCTTATCCTATGAAGAAATTGCAAAACGTGGCGGAGGTATTCTGAATTCGGCAAAGCGTTTGCACGAAGCTTCTGAAACAGAGCTTATTGGTGCTGCTCTCGAACGGTTGGAAGAAATTACCTGGTCGGGAACCGGTGCTGTTGAAATTAAAAGCGGGTACGGTCTCAATACTGAAGATGAACTTAAAATGCTTAGGGTAATACGGGACCTAAAAAGTTTATCACCTATCACAATCAAGTCTACTTTTCTGGGTGCTCATGCTATTCCATTGGAATACCGAGGCAAACAGAATGAATATGTTGATATGGTGATTAATGAAATGATCCCACAGGTTGCCGCCGAAGAACTGGCCGATTATATTGATGTATTTTGTGATAAAGGGTTTTTTACGGTTGAAGACACCGAGCGAATTTTAATGGCTGGCATGAAATATGGGCTTAAGCCTAAAATCCATGCAAATGAATTGGATTATTCAGGAGGAATCCAGGTCGGTGTAAAATATGGGGCTTTATCAGTTGATCATCTTGAATATACAGGCGATGCAGAGATTCAGGTGTTAAAAGATTCTGAAACCATGCCAACCATTCTGCCAGGAGCCGCATTTTTCCTGAATATGGTTCATGCCCCGGTACGTAAGATGATCGACGCAGGATTACCTGTTGCTTTGGCAAGTGATTTTAACCCGGGATCATCACCATCAGGGAATATGCAATTGATCCTGTCGATGGGATGTATCATGTACCGCATGACTCCCGAAGAAGCTATCAATGCCACAACTATCAATTCGGCCTACGCTATGGGCGTTAGTGATGAGTTAGGAAGTATAGCTATCGGTAAAAAAGCCAATGTTTTCATAACCAAACCAATTCCTGGTATTGAGTTCTTACCTTACGCCTATGGCAGCAACAAAGTAGATACTGTGATATTAAATGGCAAAGTTCTGTAAACGGAAATAAAAGAACATCTCTAATCAGCTGGTTTTACTATCGAGGTAAACCATTTAACAAATAACTACAAACTTTTTCATTTAGGCCAGAGATAATACATGTAAATCAGGTAAATTCCAATCATAAAAATCCCCTCGTCACGTTTCAGGGTATAATTGGTCCTGAAGAACGGCAATAAGAGCAACGTGGCTCCAATCATCACATAAAGATCGATATTGCTGATAGCTATTGCCGAAAGAGGCTTGATGACACTTGAAATTCCGACAATGGCAAGTATATTGAATATACTGGAGCCTATAATATTTCCGATAGCGATATCATATTCTTTTTTCATGGTAGCAACAATAGATGAAGCCAGTTCGGGCAAGCTTGTGCCAGCGGCAATAATTGTCAAGCCAATAATGGTTTCGCCTACACCCAACGAACGAGCTATGTCAACTCCTCCTTTAACAAGTAGTTCGGACCCAGCAACCAGTATGCCAATTCCCAACAATACCAGGCCTACTGACCAATACCATTTCATTTTTTGATCGGCAATCGATTTTTCAAATACGATATTTACTTCTGCGCTTTTTTCCCGTCGGGCGAGAATGATATTCAATACTGTATATAGAATAATACCTGAAACTAAAATTCCTCCTTCCCAACGACTTATCTGCCTGTCAGCAAAAAGTAACATAAACCCAATGCTTGAGATTATTAGGATCGGTATATCAATTTTAA
The DNA here is from genome assembly GCA_963802185.1 of uncultured Bacteroidales bacterium. Lineage (GTDB taxonomy): Bacteria > Bacteroidota > Bacteroidia > Bacteroidales > UBA4417 > UBA4417. Next base: position 166,524 of record CAWDHU010000017.1, on the reverse strand, counting down.
GAAGTTGCATTTTTATTTTCAAAGGAGAAATCAATGCTGAAATCCCCAGAACTATGCAGATATTGAATAGGTTGCTCCCGATAACATTGCCGATTGCAATATTACCATGACCTGACAGGGTTGAATTAATGCTTACTAAAAGCTCAGGCGAACTGGTGCCAAAAGCAACAACGGTTAATCCTGCAACCAAAGGCGATATTCCAACTTTTAATGCCAGTGATGAACTGCCTTTTACAAGCCACAAAGCTCCAAAATACAATAAAACAAGGGATACCAGGATATAAATGATAGAAAGGAACATAGTGAGAGGGAAATTGTAAACAGAATTAACTGGATTTTGGGTTAAAAGTTCGATTGAAGGGAGTTGATCCTAATTACTTAAATGCAAGCAGTTGAAAATAATGTCTTCAATTTCAGGCTGTAAATCATAAGGAGTTAGCGTATAACAGTTTTGACCAATATTAAACAAAAAATTTCAGGATCTCTTTAACGCTTTTTTCATCCGGCATTTGAAGCTCGTAATCAGGTACATTTACAGAGCTGGCCATGGAAACTATAGGGTTTTTAAAGTTCATTTTACCGGGAATAAAAGAGCGTGCCGATAAATGTATTTCTTTGACTTTTGTAGTTTCTGCTAAATTTTTCACATTATTACTATTTATGCCACTTCCAGGCATAATGGCAATACGATCGCCGGCTTTTTTTACCAGCTGAGCCAGTTTTTCAATTCCTTCAGGAGCTGTTTGTTGTCCGCCGGAAGTTAATATCCGTGCACATCCGGCATAGATAATGGCTTCCATTGCCTCATCCTGATCTTTCGTCATATCAAATGCCCTGTGAAAAGTAACTTTCATTGGCGCTGCCGCATCAACAAGGATAGCTGTCCGCTTTTCATCCACAGTGCCGTCGGGATTCAGAATACCTGCCACGATTCCCTCCATTCCAACTATTTTGGCTGCTGCCACATCCAGTAACATAGTTTCAAATTCTTTTTCGGAATAACAGAAATCGCCTTCACGTGGACGTATCATCACGTGAATTGGTATTTTTACATATTTCTTTGCCAACCTCATTGTTGCAGCCGACGGGGTAAGTCCACCTTCGGCAGGTGCAGAGCAAAGTTCTATACGGTCAGCTCCTGCATTAAATGCTGCTATGGCTGATTCGAGTGAGAAAACTGCAATTTCAATTATCATATTAAATGTTTAAAAGATCAAAAGTAGGATATAGTTTGGAATAATTTGAGGATTTGGGAATTTGAAAATTTCAAACCAAATAACTGTAATCATATGAATTGATTTTGAACGAGTAGATCAAAAGTAATAATTTGGATAAGAAGCACGGAGCTTTGAAGAATTTCATGTTCTCTTGAATTCATACAAACAATAATTTTTCTAAATGCATCCCTTCCTTACTATTTTGTTAATTTTGCACATCTTTTCAACATAACTATTCTGCTAAAGGATTGAAATACAAAAATATATGAAGCAATTAATTGAGTGTGTCCCTAATTTTAGTGAAGGCTGTAACATGGCTGTTATCAAACAGATCACTGATCGCATCGAAGCGGTGGAAGGTGTTCGTTTGCTGGATGTGGACCCGGGTAAGGCTACCAACCGGACCGTTGTTACTTTTGTAGGCACACCGGATGAAGTGATTGAAGCTGCATTCCAGGCTGTTAAAAAAGCTTCGGAAGTAATTGATATGCGAACTCATAAAGGGGAGCACCCGCGATTTGGTTCAACTGACGTATGTCCGCTTATCCCGATTGCGGGAATTACGATGGAGGAAGTTACAGCCTATGCCCGCAAATTGGCTGAGCGGATCGGTAAAGACCTTGGAATTCCAGTGTATTGTTACGAAAATGCAGCTTTTACTGAAGAACGTCGCAACCTTGCAAACAATAGGTCCGGGGAATATGAAGGACTGCCTGAAAAGCTCATTGACCCATATTGGAAACCTGATTTTGGCCCGGCTGAGTTTAATGAAAAGGTTGCATTAACAGGTGCTATTGCCGTTGGTGCCCGCGATTTTCTGGTTGCATATAATGTAAATCTTAATACAACTTCGGTTCGCAGGGCAAATGCTGTTGCTTTTGATATTCGTGAAAAAGGCCGACCTGTTCGCGAAGGAAATCTTGTAACCGGGAAAATTAAAAAAGACGGAAGCGGAAAAGAAATCTGGACTCCGGGCTCACTTAAGGCTTGCAAAGCTATTGGTTGGTTTATCGAAGAATATGGAATTGCCCAGGTTTCAATCAATCTTACTAATATTAGTATTACTCCTGTTCATGTGGCTTTTGAAGAAGCATGCCTGAAAGCACAGGATCGCGGAATGCGTGTTACAGGTTCAGAACTCGTGGGATTGATCCCGCTAAAAGCTATGACTGATGCAGGTAAATATTTTTTGCGCAGGCAACAGCGTTCGGTTGGTATTTCAGAGGAAGAACTGGTTAAAATTGCCATTAAATCTCTTGGACTAGATGATCTGAAACCCTTTAATCCAAAGGAAAAAATTATTGAGTATTTGTTGGCAGCTGAAAATGATAAGCAATTAGTCAGTCTGACTGTAGAAGCTTTTACAAATGAAACTGCTTCGGAATCACCGGCGCCTGGTGGAGGTTCTATTTCAGCCGCTATGGGGGCAATGGGAATTTCTTTAGCAACGATGGTTGCTAATCTTTCATCACATAAACCTGGATGGGACGATCGCTGGGAAGAATTCAGCATCTGGGCCGAAAAAGGTCAGGCTCTGAAAGATGAATTGCTTATGCTTGTGGATGAAGATACGCGAGCGTTTAACCTGATTATGGATGCATTTAGCTTACCCAAAAGTAATGATGTTGAGAAAGCAGCCCGTACAGCTGCGATTCAGGATGCAACTAAATATGCTATTGAAGTTCCATTCCGGGTTATGCAGCGCTCATTTGACTGCATGGAAATTATTAAAGCCATGGCCGAAAACGGCAACCCGAATTCAGTAACAGATGCTGGTGTCGGAGCATTGGCGGCACGTTCAGCTGTAATGGGTTCATTTCTGAATGTAAAAATTAATGCTGCGGGCTTACACGATAAATCTTTCGTTGGCAAAGTGCTTTCCGATGGGAATGAATTACAGGAAAAAGCTATAGCTATAGAAGCAGAAATACTTTCGATTGTGAATTCTAAAATTTCCTGAAGTTATTTCTAAGATTTTCCTGACTTTTATAGGAGATTATTACCTTTCATCTGAATATTTCTGATGCCACAAAGGATATGGGATAACCGGTTTACTTAAATTATCCAGGTATTCGACATCATCGGGAGTAAGTTGCCAATCGGTTGCACCTGCATTCTCTTTAAGTTGTTGAAGATGGCTGGCTCCGATAATAACACTGGTTATGGCTGGCCGGCATAATATCCAGTTAAGCGCAGTTTGTGCAACGGTTTTATCGTAATTATTGCCAATTCGTTCAAGCTCTTCCACAATCTCAAATCCCTTTTCTTCATCAACCGGCCAGAATTTCATGCTGGATGCCTGGCGGTTGCTTCGACGGGCATCTTTAGGAAGTGAAGTGTTTTTGCGATACTTCCCTGTAAAGAATCCGCCTGAGAGCGGGCTCCAGCATAGTATACCTAGTTGCTGATCAATGCATAGCGGAACTAATTCGTGCTCAATATCGCGGGCTCCGATAGAGTAATAGAGCTGAGAAGTAACAAACTTTTCAAGATTCATCTTCTCCGAAATGACAAGTGCTTTCATCGTTTGCCAGGCTGTGAGGTTTGAACAGCCAATGTAGCGTACTTTTCCACTCTGAACAAGATGATCCAAAGCCCGTAAGGTTTCTTCCAAGGGTGTTCCAGGGTCATAGCTATGAATCTGGTACAAATCTATAAAATCGGTTCCCAGCCTTCGAAGGCTATCCTCACAACTTTTAATAATATGAAACCTTGATAGCCCGGTGTCATTGGGTTTATTACTCATGGCGAGGCGGACTTTAGTAGCTACTATGGCATCTTTTCGTCGGTAGCCAAGGGCTTTCCCTAAAACTGATTCGGAAACCCCACCAGAATATACATCCGCAGTATCGAAAAAATTAATCCCAAGGTCCAGTGCTGTTGAGGTTATAAGGTCTGCCTCTTTTTGTGCTACGGAAGCTAATTCATTCTTTAGTGTATCACCACCAAAAGTCATAACACCGAGACATATTTCTGAAACTTTAAGGCCTGAATTGCCTAAATATCTGTATTTCATATCTGATATTTTTTTAAAAAGGTAATTTAAAAAGGCAAAAATTATTTCTACTAAATTAGTTATTTTCTCCAGGCTTCTTAAAGTTGTATCTCCTGTAAAACCAGTATTTATAGACTATATTAAATGTGTTTTAACATTTTTTAATAGAAGTTTGACTTGTTGCAAATGAACAGGTTTATGTGTTATGTTGTTGATATACAATAATTGTGTACCTTTGCACCCGCTTAGAATGAACAAAATGGACACGAATAAGGTTGTCTATAGTATGAACGAAAAAATAATGCATGACAAAAGTAAAAGTTGAAAAATTTCTCATTATTTCTTTTATTGGATTAATTGTTGTATTTCTTGTCGGATTCGGCGGGAACTTAGTTCTACAGGCGGGATCGCCTTCTTCAGTTTCTAAAACTGAAGTTAATTTTGAAAAACGTCTTCAATCATTGGAAGACGACCTGGCAACAGGAAACATTACAAAGCATGAATTTGACAGTCTTTCGGACTTATTGCGTGTTAAAATAAAACGCGTTGAAGCTTTGGATGAAGAAAGCCATAGACCAGAGAAAATTCCGGGTTGGGTTACCAATCTTGGTATTACTGAGCCAGATGGGATGAAGTTTGACAAGATTTTCTCAAATTATACCTCTGTAGATGATCCCTCTGAAGGATTCAATTCAGTTTCATTGGTTTATAATGGATCATATGAAGTTGCTATTGAGGAAGCTGCGAAAATAGCTGCAAATGCAAATCTTTCAATTGGAGGAGTCTTCAAATCAAAGGGAAGTCCTGTTAAATCTGATGTTACAAAAAATAAATCAACCGTTAGTTATCTGAACTACAGTCTTGATGAAACAGATCAGGATTTTCTCATCTCAGTTCAGGTTGAACCTTCAGGTCATTTAACCATACTAGTCACTGACAATAAGCAACTGAATAATTGTTTACAGGCCTATGCACCTCTGAATAATAGGCTGGATAGTGATTCAAAACAGAAAAAGCTGTAAGTTTGGGTTTTGAAAAAAAGCTAACTTATGTCAACAAATACTTACCGTACTGAAAATGATTCGCTGGGACCTATGCAGGTTCCGGCGAATGTTTTTTATGGTATTCACTCTTTACGGGCACAGGAAAATTTTCCTGACCAAACACCTTTTCATCTGGAATGGTATAAAGCCATGGGTGCAGTGAAGTTAGCCTGCTACCAAACATATCACAGTTTTAGCCAGGCTGTAAGTGAAAGGAAATCAAGACAAGAACAGCCTTTTTCTCTTTTAGACATAAAAGTTGTTAATGCACTTGAGTTTGCTGCCAGGGAAGTTTCGGAAGGAAAATATTTTTCATCATTTATTGTCCCTGCAATCAACGGTGGTGCCGGTACCAGCATCAATATGAACGTTAATGAAATCATTGCCAATGTTTCATTGCAGAAACTTGGTCTTGCTCCGGGAACATATGATCGGATAGATCCTATTGAAGCTGCAAATATCTACCAGTCGACCAATGATGTAGTTCCCACTGCGCTTAAAGTAGCTACAATGCAATTACTTGGCGAACTTGAAACTGCAATAAATTCATTGCGTCAAAAGATTGAAATTACAGAAGGGAAATACCGGAATGAGCTTCGAATTGCATACACTCAAATGCAGGAAGCAGTGCCTTCGTCGTATGGAATGTTGTTTAGTACATACAGCGAAGCACTATCGCGCGACTGGTGGAGGGTTTCAAAATGCTTCGAAAGGATTAAAATTGTAAATCTAGGTGGTAGTGCTATAGGTACTGGGCTGGCAGTTCCAAAGTTTTTCATCATGGAAGTGGTTCCTGCTTTACAGAAAATTACCGGGCTTCCTGTTACGCGAAGTGAAAACCTTTCAGATGCCACAAATAACCTGGATTCGTTTGTTGAAGTGCATGCAATTCTGAAAGCACATGCTGTCAACCTCGAGAAAATAGTTTCAGATATTCGATTACTTGCTTCTGATGTTGCTGGTATTCATGGTGTTAAAATCGAAAACAGGCAGGTTGGCAGTTCGATCATGCCGGGCAAAGTTAATCCGGTAATTCCTGAGTTTGTTATCAGCGCAGCACATAAAATTTATAGTAATGATATGCTGATCAGTTCATTGAGTGCCCAAGGGTGCCTCGATCTGAATGCTTACCTTCCAGTAATTGGTCATGCTTTGCTCGAAAGTTTAAAACTCCTTATTGCAGCTGACAAGACCATTGGTGAGAACCTCATTTCAGGTTTGACGATTGAACCAGGAATTGGAACTTCCCGATTATTTAAGAGCCCTGCCATTACTACAGCTTTAAGTCCTTTGATCGGTTATCGCAAAGCCGTTCAACTGGCTAAAGAAATGAAAACTTCGGGCTGTGACATCTTTGATGCTAATAAAAAGTTGAGCCTGATAGACGAAGAAAAGCTAAAAAACGTTTTAAAGCCTGAAAATTTATTAAAGACGGGTTTTACGCTCAATGATTTGGTTTGATACATGAATTTCGGTGCGAGGTGAAAATAAGAGATTGTGCGGAAGTTTATTTTAATAAATTAGTTCGATTCAAAGGCAAAATCCTGACAAATGTCAGAATGAAATTAAATCCGTTGCAATATGGTAATTGTAATTCAATGTAAGGACAGCGTTGGACTGGTAGCAGCCATATCAATGGTATTAGCTAAAGCCGGATATAATATTGTTTCCATGAGGGAGCATGTGGATCTGGAGGAGAATAAGTTCTTTGCCAGGATAGTTGTTGCTGATATTGCTGATCCGGATGATATCGAGATTAAGATTGAAGAAGTCTTACCAGCAAATGCAATTGTTAAAGTCAATCCGTTACCTGAGAAAAATATTGTTGTCCTGGTTACCAAGGAATACCATTGTTTAAGCGATATTCTCACGCGCAATCATTTTAAAACCCTGGGAGCGAATGTACAGTGTGTGGTCGGCAATCATCCTGATCTGATGAACATTACTGAACGTTTTGAAGTTCCGTTTCATCTGGTTTCCCATGAAAATAAAAGCAGAGAGGACTTCGAGTCTGAATTGATGGATGTGATACTTCCGTATCAACCGGATTATCTGGTTCTTGCGAAGTTTATGCGAGTACTGTCTCAAGAATTTGTTACATCTTTTATGCTGAAAATTATAAACATTCATCATTCATTTTTGCCGGCATTTACAGGTGCGAACCCTTACCGGCAGGCTTTTACGCGAGGAGTGAAAATTATTGGTGCAACAGCTCATTTTGTTACAAATGATCTGGACGAAGGTCCAATTATTACTCAGAAAATTATTCCTGTAAATCATTCATTTACCCTTAAAGACCTGGTAAGAGCTGGTCGGGAAAATGAAACTGCTGCACTCGCAAAAGCGATGCAATTGGTTTTTGAGGATAGGGTATTTGTTTACAATAATAAAACGGTGGTATTTGAATAAGGAATCCACTGTACAGGTTATTCTTAAGATGAATATTCTTTTAAAATACTAAAAGTGAAAAAAGGCAAAGAAATTCGTCCACATATAGGCATCTTTGGTAAACGCAATAGCGGTAAAAGCTCACTGATTAATACTTTGGCTGGCCAGGAAGTCGCTATTGTATCAGATGTTGCCGGAACAACTACTGATCCTGTTTCCAAAAATATGGAAATTGGCGGACTTGGAGCCGTTGTTTTGATTGATACTGCAGGAATCGACGATGAAGGCATGCTTGGCGAAAAACGAATTGCACGCAGCCGAGAAGTTATTAAAACCATTGATCTCGCTATACTTCTTATCACCGAAAATATTTTGGGCGATTTTGAATATGGACTTATTGATGAGTTTAACAAACTGGATGTTCCATATTTCGTAGTTCATAATAAATCAGATATAGAAATACTTTCAACTGATACAATTTCAAAGGTTGAAAAAGAACTGCAAACCATAGTTATTGAATTCAGCACTTTGAATAAATCGAGTGTTGAACCTTTAGTAAATCAGATGCGCAGTTTTCTGCCCGAAACGGCATGGAAGCCTGGTACATTGGTTGGTGATTTGATTTCATATGGCGATACTGTTTTACTTATTACGCCTATAGATATTGAAGCACCCGAGGGCCGGCTTATCTTGCCGCAGGTGCAGGTAATCCGGGATGTTCTGGATCATGATGGCGTAGTCGCTATTTGCAAAGAACGAGAGGTTGATGCCTATTTTAAGCGGATGGAACCAAAACCTAAACTTGTAATTACTGATAGCCAGGTTTTCCTGAAAGCGGATGCATCCATTCCTTCTGAAATTCCGTTAACCAGTTTCAGTATTGTGATTGCAAGGCAAAAAGGTGATTTTCAGCAATATATAAAAGGTACACCTAAAATTAGTGATTTGAAAGATGGTGACCGGATACTGATCCTTGAATCATGCAGTCATCATGTTTCGTGCGACGATATCGGCCGTGTGAAAATTCCTCGCTGGCTCAGTAATTTTACTGGTAAAAAACTAGAATATGATACGGTTGCCGGACTCAACCAAATTCCCCTTGATATTCATAATTATGCGCTGGTGGTGCAATGCGGAGGCTGTATGATTACCCGTCGCCAACTGGTTAACCGTCTTAAACCTGCAATTGATGCAGGAATCCCGGTTACCAATTATGGAATGGCAATTGCGTATGTGCATGGGATTTATAATCGGGCAATTAAACCGTTTTTAAATATAGGTGCAGAGAAAGCGGATTATTTGTAGTGTTTTATCAGTAATCATCGATTTTTTACTCCTGGTTTGCTATAAGACTTTTTCTTTTTCTGGTTCTACTCGTCCCTCACTAATAATAAATGTTAAACCTTTCTATTTCACAATTATTGGTTTATCTCGGTTTATTTGTAAATTGAGGACTGATTTATCAATGGAATAGGATAATCATTTGTAATTTAACTCTTTATAATTCAACGGAAAAATGATTAGAAAGATATGCATACTGATTATCCTTCTTATTTTGTTTGACCATGCCGGTAAGGCACAGGTAAATGATGTACATTTTAAAGTTGAAACAATAGGGAGCTATATTTCACCTGATCATATACCTTTTTGGCTGCGGTCAAACCAATTCGGGAGCTTGCCACTTGATAATGCTTCCCTTAGTTTTATTGGAACAGCAAGCAAAGAATATGACAGAAAGCAATATAAAATTTTCGATTGGGGTGCTTCTTTTGAAGGAAGAGCGAATATAGGGAACAATTCAAATTTTACCTTGATTGAGGGATACGGGAAGGTACGCTTAAGTATTTTTGAAATCAGAGGGGGTCGTTCAAAAGAAGTTACGGGATTGATCGATACCACTTTATCTTCCGGAGCTTTTGCTATTGCTGGTAATGCACTAGGAATCCCAATGGTACAAATCAGTATTCCTGAATTCTCCACTCTCCCTATATTGGGTAATTTATTTGCCTTTAAGGGTAACTATGCGCATGGTTGGATTGGCAATGTTCCTGTCCATAAATTGGATGGCAATGTAAGTGACTTAAAAACATACCTGCATCAAAAGTCGTTGTATGGAAAGTTTGGCAAACCTGAATGGAAATGGAAGCTCTACGGGGGATTCAACCATCAGGCTCAATGGGGAAGTGAATCAGAATATTATGGAAATTATTATACCCTGTCTAATATTCAGTGCTATTGGTATGTAATAACCGGTAAGCCTTATGGCACAGATAATTTTTCATCCTCTAAAGTCGGGAATCATTTAGGGTCAATTGATGTTGGTGCTGAGTACAATTTTCCAAAAGTTCGAGTATTTGCATATCATCAGTTTTTCTATGATATAGGTGCATTGTATTATTTTGCTAATATTCGAGATGGATTAAATGGTTTAAGTCTTACAAACACACAAATAGGCCATGGTAAACCCTTCAAATGGAAAAAAATTCTTGTCGAATTCTTTTATTCTAAAAACCAGGCCGGGGAGTACTGGTCTCCGGTAACGCCTTCGGGTGATGAAAATTATTACAACAATGATACGTATATTGAAGGATGGTCATATAAGGGTATCGGGGTTGGCAACCCACTTATAGGAACACGTTACGGGATCAAAGATGATTTGCCCAGGGACCCAAGAGATTACTTTATAAATAACAGGGTTGTTGCCTTGCATTTAGGTTTCGAAGGTTCAGTAAAAGATTGGAACTTTATTCTGAAAACAGCTTATTCTCTTAATTATGGCACATTTGGTACCAGTGAGGAAGGACATTCTCTTGGTGAAATCCACTATCCGCCGTTGTATGGGATTTTCCCGGAAACCAGGCAATTATCATCTTATTTTGATGTTAATAAAGAATTTAAAAGGAATTTCAAATTAGGTGTTTCTGGTGCTTTTGATTCAGGTGATCTATATTATAATTCATTTGGACTTCTACTCAGAGCATCAAAATCTTTTTAGTTTAGCTTTTCAATGAATAGATCAGTCTTTACTCGTTCATCGAGAGTTTATATTTTCATTTCTGCTTTTTCAGTACAAGATCATCCGGGTTAGTCACTAAAAAAGTTAATTTTGCACGAAGTTCAACTCTTATCTGTTTCTTATGGCTTTTGATTCTATCATTGCACTCGAGGGTGTAACCATCTATCAGCGTGATAATCTTATTTTATCTGATGTTTCGCTGAATATACATAAAAGCGAATTTGTCTACCTCGTTGGTAAAACCGGTACCGGTAAAAGTAGCCTGATGAAAACACTTTATGCCGATTTGCCTTTACGCGACGGCAAAGCCGAGGTTGCCGGGTTTAGTATCCCTGACTTAAAACACAAAGAAATTCCATATCTCAGGCGTAAAATTGGTATCGTTTTCCAGGATTTCCAATTGCTCAACGACCGCAGCGTCAATGATAATCTGATTTTCGTGATGAAAGCGACAGGATGGAAAGATAACGATGCCATGCGCCACCGTATGAATGAAGTACTCGATAAAGTCGGACTTATTACCAAAGGTTTTAAAATGCCACATCAGCTTTCAGGTGGTGAGCAACAGCGTGTTTCCATTGCCCGTGCCCTGTTAAATGATCCTGAATTATTACTCGCAGATGAACCTACCGGCAACCTCGATCCTGAAACGTCGGACGGAATTATGCAATTGCTTTTTGAAATCCGTAAAACCGGCAGGGCTGTGTTTATGGCAACCCACAATTACGCTGTATTACGTAAATATCCTGCACGTATTATAAAATGTGAGCAAGGAAAACTTATCGAAGTTGGCGAAGGTTTGATTGGAATAGGAGAGGAGTAGGGGGTTGTGATTTCGGATGTTGGATTTCGGATGTGGAAGCCAGAGCAACTTTAAGCACCAAAAACTTCCCGAATTAGTTTCTTAGCGTTCTCTTCATCCGAAAAACGTTGCCGGAGTAATTCTTTCCTGGCGATTAACTGATCCTGATCAAATTCAGTTGAAAAAAGTGATTTTATTTTTTGTTTCAATTCATATGCGCTACCTGCAATCTCGCACAATCTATCAAGACCGGTACCAGCAAGCATTTCAGGGTTTACAAGCATCCAACGTCCATTATACAATGTATTGAGCAATTTAAGCTTAAGCCCTGTTGCCTGAAAAGTAACCAGAACATTAATTTGTGCATTCCTGATCAGAGATTCCATTTCAGGCTGTATCGGGTTTGCAATAAGTTCAATATTCTTATATTGAGAAACCAGATCTTTTATAAATTCTGATGGATTCAGACCGGCAATTTTAAGAGGAATATCAATATCATTAAATACTTCTTTTACCAGGTATTCTGCAGCTAATGCATTTTCGCCTACCGAAAGATTTCCGTGATACAAAACATAATCTCCTTTTCCCGGCAGGCTTTCAACCTGGCTGTTACCATGAAAACTTGGCAGGTAAACAACTTCTTTTTCAGGGAATTGTCGTACCAGGTAATCCCGGTCGGTTTGGGAAACAACCAGCATTTTAGTCGAATACTTTAGCTGTTTCTGATACAATCGAAGCTTCAGGCTTTCAATCAGAAAAAAGGCTTTCTTTGCGATACTCTTCTCCGATTTGAACAGGTTAAAATAATAATCGTGTTCAATATTGCTTTCGCGATAAATAAGTATGCGGCTTTGTAATTCTTTGTGATTGAGATAATAGCAACTGTGAAGTCCTTCGAAAAGTATCGGGAAATCATCAGCGAGCAGGTTCTTTAATAATTCCTCTGATTGCCGGCTTTCAACAATATAAGGTTTGAGTGAGAGTTGTGACAGGAAACCGGTTTTACGAGTGTAATAATTGACTGATTCACAGTAAGCATTTAGCTCCCGGGCTTCCGGTCTGTCGTACTGGTAACAATGAAGGTGAATCTTTATCCCGGCTTTATACAATGCTTTGAGTTTATAAAAAACATCAATTACACCACCATAGTTAGCCGGGAAAGGGATGCTGAAGGCAACGATATGCAGATGATTGTCAGGCATAGGGAGCAAATATTTCGATAAGGGTTTGTTTTTCGTTCTCCCAGTTAAGTTCAGCAGAGGCTTTGATTGTGTTTTTCTTGTATTGCATCATTCGGTTTTCATCCAGCAGCATTTCTTTAATGGTAGCTGCAATGTGTTTCGGATCGTGATTTTCAATAAATGCACCAATCTCGTAATGGTCAATTATATTCTTTAATTCAACTAAAGGCGTTGCAAGTACAGGAATCCCTGCATATATATAATCAAACAGTTTATTAGGAAGGCTGAACCGGTAATTGATGTTTGTGTCTTTATCAATGGTGAGCCCAATGTCGGCATTTGCAGTATATCCCGCCAGGTTTTCGGGTGATTGCCGGGCGACAAATCTTACTTTTTCCTGTAACGACATAGTATTCACCATTTTTTTAAGAAGCGGAAGTACATCGCCTCCTCCAACAATCAGGAGTAATACATCATCAAGATATTGCATGGACTCAACTGCTTCTTCAGCACCGCGTTGCATATTTATTCCCGAACCTTGTAAAAGTACTATTCTTTTATCCGTTGGCAATCCCAGTTCTGTCCTCAAGGGTATTTGAGCAACTACCCGATTGCGTGGAATATTGCGCACAACTATAAATTGAACATGATATTCCTGTTGAAAGAGATTGGAAATGCTTGAATTTACAGTAATACAGTTTTTAAGTTTCGGAACTATGGCTTTTTCAATCCATTTCCAGATACGTTGTATTTTGGGCCTGTCTACCAATTCTGGTGTTGCAGTAAAGTACTCATGACTATCGTATACAATAGGGATTCGTTTTAGCTTGTGAACCAGGAAGTTCGGCAAAAGTGTATCCAGGTCATTACTTACAAGCAATTCGGCAGGCCGCGAAAGTAAGAGAAGAAACAGCCTGATATTATATTCTGCATAAAACAGCGGACCTTTTTCCCAAAGCAGCCTCATCCGCAAAGTCTCGTATTTTCGTTCCGGCATGCGAGGGCTATCGGTTTTTCGTCGGCCGACCATCAATACTTCAAATCCCATATCGACCAGTACCGTTGCGGTTCTATCCACACGCTGGTCGGTAACCAGGTCGTTAATTACTGAAATGATGGCTCTTTTCTTTTTCATAAAGTCTTAAACACTGCGAAAGTAAAGTTTTCGCACGAATTCTTGCCAAGTATGCGAATTATTGAGCCAGTTAATTTAATTTTGCAGAAAATATAGAGACTATAAATTTCTCTAAACAAACAGGGAATCTATGAATCGGTGATTTTGTGATTCTGATTATTTTATCTGTCAAAACCTTCTATGCCCTTATATCCAGATATTAAAGAGGATTTTTCTCTCTATTCTTTCAATACTTTTCATATTGATGCTGTAGCCCGTTATTTTACTGAGGTCAACAGCGTTGAAACTTTACGAGAGCTGATAACTTCAGGTAAATTGGAAGAAACTCCTTTTATAATCCTTGGAGGTGGGAGTAATATGCTTTTCACCGGTAACTTTAAGGGGATTGTTGTTCATTTGATAAATAAGGGAATAGAAATCATTGGTAACACTGAAAATACTGTATTGGTAAAGGCTTCAGCAGGCGAAAACTGGCATGAGTTTGTTAATTATTGCGTAAACAATGGTTTTGGTGGTCTCGAAAATCTATCGCTTATACCGGGAAACGTTGGGAGTTGCCCTATTCAAAACATTGGTGCTTATGGTGTTGAAGTAAAAGATAGTTTCCATTCGCTTGAAGCTATAGATCTGCAGACGGCAGAAATTTTAACTTTCTCGAAAGAGGAATGTCGTTTCGGCTACCGGGACAGTATTTTTAAACGGGATTTAAAAGGTAAGTATGCTATTTGTTCTGTTACTTTCGAATTGAAACTCAATCCTGAGGTAAACCTTGAATACGGAGTTATTAAACAGGAATTAACAGACATGGGTATTCCTAATCCCGGAATTGCTGAAGTGAGCAAAGCTGTTTGTCGTATAAGGGAGAGCAAATTGCCTGATCCAAAGTTCCTTGGCAATGCAGGTAGCTTTTTTAAAAATCCTACTGTTGATCAGAATATTGCTGAGAAACTGGTTGAGGCATTCCCCAAAATGGTTTTCTATCCACTTGGGGATGACAAGGTTAAACTTGCTGCCGGTTGGCTAATAGAGCAATGTGGATGGAAAGGTTTGCGTGAAGGCGACGCAGGCGTTCATGAGAAGCAAGCCCTGGTACTGGTTAATTATGGAAATGCAACCGGAAGTAATATACTTACACTGGCTCACCGGATTCAGAACTCGGTTTATGAGCGTTTCGGGGTGAAACTTGAAATGGAAGTGAATGTGATTTAAGATTCTTGAATTACTATTTTGATTAATTGATTCGGAGAGTTGCTGATCACTGAACTCTGGCAGTACAAATTGACTATTCCATCGCTTTTTCAATACATCCCCACATTTTTTCTGCTGTTTGTACCCACGAAAACTTCTTTCTCTGTTCTTGACCTGCTAAAATAAGTTCCTGCCTGAAACCGGGATCCGAAGCTGTTTTCTGCATGGCATCGGCAATAGAGTTTATTGAAAACGGATTTATCAGCATAGCAGCATTTCCAGCGACTTCGGGCATTGAGGTTACGTTTGAAGTAATTACAGGAGTGTCGCATTGAAATGCTTCGAGAATGGGAATTCCAAATCCCTCGAATAACGAAACATATGTAAGCGCCAGGGCAGACGCCATAAGGTCCGCCAGTTCGTCGTCATTTACCCGGCCTGTGAAAATAACATCTTCCCTGTACTCCATTTCTTCGTAAGCAAGCCGGATTTCATCGGTCCACCACATGCGGGCACCTGCCAGGATCAGCTTAACTCCCTTTGCATCATTATGCTTAAACAAGTCAAAGGCTTTAAAAAGATTTACAAGGTTTTTTCGAGGATGCAAAGTCCCGATAAAGAAAAAATATTCCCGTCCCTGGGAGAATTTATTCCTGGTTTGCTGTTGGCCGACCAATGCTAAAGGTTTAAAGATACTCCCTGCACCATTATAAACTACATCAATTTTTAAAGGATCAACTTTGTATTTATCAACAATATCGAGTTTTGAATATTCTGATACAGTTGCTATTCTTGCAGCCTTTTTAGCAAAACGTGGAAACATACCGGAGTAATATTTCCTCATAAAATAAGGAATATCTTCAGGAGAGTGCTCAAAATTTAAATCGTGTATAACGCTAATTGATTTTACATTAGTAGTCAACGAAAGAAACCCATCAGGCGACAGGAAAATATCAGGATGCGTCCTGGCAAAATGAAGTGGCAATGATGCTTCGAACCAGGCAAGAAATAAAAAAGGGTGCCGCGCTTGTGGATGAATTATAACCGGGTGTACATTCGAATTATAAATAAACTGTTCATCGTATTTACGGTCGAAGTAAAAATAAAACTGATGTTCCGGATGTTGAGTAGTTATAATACGCATCGTTTCATCAGTAAACCGGGCGATGCCATCCATCCGTCCGCTTAATAAAAGTCGTGTATTTACAGCTATCTTCAAGCTTTGTCTCTTTCTGTGTGTATACTGATATATTGATGCAAACCTATTAAAATAATTGTACAATCAACAGAAATCAGCTGTATTTATTTTTGCGCGATGCGATCTGAACAATAGTGATGGCTATGCTAACTGGTAACCTGGTGCACAACAAATTTTTCAGGAATTTCCATCATCAGGTTTGTTAAATTCTGATCATTGCGGGTTCAAATTAAAGAGGAAACTTCTTTGAAACGAAATTTTTTCGAAAACAAAGATTTTTTCATCAAAAAAATCAAACTTTGGACAACAAAAGCTGTTTTTGAAAGTTATAAAGACTGCGGCTTTATCAGATGCTTAACGAATAGCATTTTTAATAAAGAACTCATACAATCTAGCTAAAATTGCTTGTCCGTTTGAGAAAAAATGTTTTAGAATTACAGATTTAATAAATGAGAATTTGCTCTGAAGTTAATTCCTGAATTTAGTTCAGATTTTAAGATATGATAGGACCATGACTGACAACCAGGAGATTATAAGCCTCTAATGGAAAAACTATATTTGCTAAGGGGAAAGTTGTTTTATTTAATTTTAAATCAGCAAATACGAAAAGCCTGAATCTGTTTTTAAAATATTCCAAGCATCACCGGACTAAAGCATGAAGCGTAAATTTATAACTAATCTCGGGTTTCTCCTTTTTCTTAATCTGTTGGTTAAGCCATTCTGGATTTTTGGCATCGACCGTACAGTGCAGAATATGGCCGCTCCTGGCGAATATGGCTTTTATTTTACGGTACTTAATTTTACATTCCTGTTCAATATCCTGCTCGATTTTGGGATCACCAATTTTAACAATCGCAACATTGCCCAGAATAGCCACCTGTTGAACAAACATTTTTCGGGCATAGCTGTACTCCGGTTTATCCTTGCAGCCATTTATTTGGCAGTAATCTTTATTGTAGCAAGCATAATCGGCTACGATTCAAGGCATTTCTACTTTTTGGCTTTCCTTGGATTTAACCAGTTTCTGATATCATTCATACTTTACCTTAGGTCGAATATCTCAGGCTTATTATTATTCTGGATCGACAGCACTATTTCGGTCCTCGACAGAGTTTTAATGATACTCCTTTGCAGTGTGCTTCTTTGGGGGCATATAACTACAGAACCGTTTCAGATCATTTGGTTTGTTTATGCGCAAACTTTGGCATACCTGCTTACTGCTTTTGTTGCGCTGCTTATTGTAATGAAGAAAGCCGCCTTCAAGCGCCTGAAATGGGACCCAATTTTTTTTATTCAGATTATAAAACAAAGTTTTCCCTTTGCTTTGCTGGTGCTGCTCATGTCGTTTTATAACCGCATCGATTCGGTAATGCTCGAACGCCTGTTGCCAAAAGGTATAGGCACTACACAGGTTGATATTTATGCAAAAGCCTTCAGGCTCCTGGATGCTGTTACTATGATCGCGTATCTCTTTTCTGTTATTCTTATTCCTATTTTCGCCAGGCTTATCAAAGATAAATCACCGGTAGAGGGGATGGTTAAATTATCGTTTACCATCATTTTTACCATATCGATGATTATTGCAACCACATCTTCTTTTTTTAGCAACCAGATCATGGAATTGCTGTATTTAGGTCAGATACATGAAGCTCAAAAAGTATTTGTGTTTCTGATTATTGGATTTATACCAATATCTGTTACATATATTTTTGGAACGCTCCTTACTGCAAACGGTAGTTTAAAGGCGCTTAACCTGATGGCTTTAACGGGTATGATAGTGAATATCAGTCTTAACTTTATACTTATTCCATCCCTGATGGCTGTCGGGTCAGCTTATGCAAGCCTTTTTACTCAGTTTGTCACTGCCATTATACAGGTTGCAATTGCTCAGTACATATTTAAATTTACCATAAACTGGAAGTACATTTTTACATTGTTATTTTTTGCTGCTGGTGTTATAACAATTAATTTTATAGCCATTAGAACACCCTGGGATTGGCGTATTGCATTTATAGTTGCCGGCATGGCATCAGTTATCTGGGCTTTTATATTAAGATTACTAAGCATTGGAGGACTTATCAGGTTGATGAAGAGTGAATAGCAGGTTTGCCGATATTCTCAAACTTCACACATATTTAAGTAAGTAGAGCGCGGATCTGAAAAAAATATTTTTGTAATGTGAATATAGTTAACGGATTCAAAATCTTGTTAATATAAAATATTTGCCTCTCGTTTTGAAGAATTTAAGTGTCATAAATCCGGTTTATTTTGTGAGTTCAATTTTTTAAACTCTCAACTTCCTGCCTAAATTGCTTTTTATTCAGTTTTCTCTATCTTTGCAAGTCTTCAAAGTTAAACCGATCCAATGCCAGATACCTCTACGAACGATTTTACTGATTCGTTCAAAGTCGCAATTTTTTTATATAAATGGCGAAAGACGCTACTTATCCTGGGTATAGTAGCCGCTGTACTTTCGGCAATATTTTCATCCCCGTTATTTATTGCGCCTTTGTATAAGTCGACTGTAATATTGTATCCGGCTTCAAGTAATTCAATATCAAATTCACTTCTTGCCGAAAATGCAAATGCAAAGCAGGATGTTCTTGAGTTTGGAGAGGAGGCACAAACCCAGCAAATGCTCCAGATACTTAACTCAAATAAGATCAGGGATAAAGTTATTGAAAGATTTAAACTGGCTGAACATTATGGTATTGATCCGGGGTCGAAATATTATCAGACTCTTCTTTTTAACCGCTTTAAGTCGAATATCAGCTTTAAGGTGACTGAATACCTTGCTGTAAGAATAACAGTGCTTGATAAAGATCCTCAACTTGCTGCTGATATTGCCAATGAGATTCCTGTTATGCTCGATTCGGTTAAAAATACAATACAAAAAGAACGTGCCTTGCAGGGTTTTAAAATTGTTGAAGCTGAGTATCTCATACAAAAGCAACAGGTACAGGTGATGGAAGATTCGTTGACCTATTTCAGGAAAAAAGGGGTTAATGATTACGAAACGCAGGCTGAAATGATGAACCGCCAACTAGCCATGGAAATAGCCAGGGGAAACACTAAAGGCATTAAGGCATTAGAAGAGAAACTAAATATACTTTCTGAATATGGAGGCCCTTACGTTTCGATACGTGATGCCCTTCTTCACGAAAAGAAACAATTAAGCTTCCTCAAAGCAAGGTATGAAGAGGCTAAAATTGACGCATTCGATTCGTTACCACAAAAGTTCATTATTGAAAATGCCTATAAGGCTGAGCGCAAATCATACCCTCTCGTATGGGTAATTGTATTGCTTTCGACCATGAGTGCTTTGCTTGCAGGCATGCTGATGATCTTTCTTGTAGAAAGAAGTCCTGAATTCCTGCAGAAACTTAAACAAACCCGGATATATTAGAAACAATCTGTTTTCGATAATTCGGAAGCTGATTTTAACAGGATCTAAAAATTTATAATCAATTTACTCAGATGGATAACTTTTTTAACAATACCAACTTGATTCAAATGATCATTAAATGGAAATGGCATCTCACTATACTTGCTGTTATAGCTGCACTTGTCTCACTTGTTATTTCCAGTTCATTATTTATGAAACCCCGGTTCAAGTCGGTGGCATTATTATATCCTTCGAATATAATGCCCTATTCTGACGAAAGCCAAACTGAGCAAATGCTGCAATGGATAAATTCAACTGATGTTCGCGACAGTGTTATTAAAAAGTTCGACCTGCCTAAGCATTGGGAAGTATCGCCGGATTATAAATATTATGCATCAACCCTTGAAGGTTTATACAATAAAAATGTAAATGTATCTAAAACTCAATACGAAAGTATTGAAGTTAGTGCTACAGATATTGATCCTATAATGGCCAGAGATATTGTAAACGCTATAATTTATTATTCAGATGAGAAAATAAGGGCTACTCAAAAAATTAAGTATATGGAAGTAAAAGTAGCTTTGGATAAAACGCTTGAAATTAAAAAAACCGAGATCGACTCAGTCCAAAAACTATACCGTGATATTGCGACTAAATATGGCGTATATGATGTTTTAGGCCAAAGCCAGGAAATTACACGCGGCGAATTGCGAACAGTAACTGGTGGCGGAAGCAACATCAATACTAAAGATGTTCAGAAGCTTAAAGAAGGGATGATGGAAAAAAGTGGCGACCTGTTGTATCTCACTAACCGGATTAAAACTTTAAGTGAAGAATACAGCCAGATTATGCTCAAATACGATATAGCCAGGTTCGATATAGATAAAAATTTCACTTTTATTAATGTTGTAACTCCTCCGCAGGTTGCTGATAAAAAGTCCTACCCTAAAAGGTTGTTTGTGATGTTTTATTTTGTGGCCGGCGCCTTGTTTTTTAGCATACTGGCAATTGCATTTATCGAACGGGTTAAAGTTCCTTCACCTTCTATGAAAAACTGATAACTCCACATCATATTTTGACTGAAAGACTTAAAATATCTATAGTTTATGCTGCAACAGCAATATTCGTGTTGCTGAATACTTATCTTGTGTATAAGGAAAATTACTTTGGAATTCTGATTCCATTGGCTTGTATATTATTTCTCATGTTTATCTTCAGTCTTGAGAATATACTGTTGCTTGCTGTTTTCGTTACTCCGTTAGCCATTGATCTGGGTGATTACGATTTAGGTATCAGTATCTCCGTTCCAAGTGAACCACTTCTTATCGGAATTTTGTTTTTTATCATACTTAAAATCCTTTTAGAGGGCGGTATTGAGCGCCGAATAATCAGGCATCCTGTAACTCTTGCAATACTATTCAATCTCTCGTGGATGCTGATCACTTCTATCACCTCTGACATGCCGGTTGTATCATTTAAATATCTTTTATCTCGTTTATGGTTTATCATTCCGGTCTATTATGGCGGATTAATGCTTTTTCGGACAAAGACTAATATCCGGAAATTTATTTGGGCATATGTATCTTCCTTGATCATAGTGGTTTTTTATACTACATATGTTCATATGGGCTATGGTTTTAGTGAAAAAGCCGGGCATTGGGTCATGTATCCTTTCTATAATGATCATACAGCATATGGTGTTATTTTAGCTTTGTTTGTTCCAGTAATTTTTGGAATGGCAACAGATAAATCTGTATCTCGTCAACAGCGTATTCTGGCTGTTATAGCAGAGCTTATTTTACTGGTTGCTCTTTTCCTTTCATACAGCCGGGCCGCTTGGGTAGGATTAGTATTTGCCATTGGAGTGCTGGTTTTGGTTTTATTACATATCAAGTTCAAATGGATTGCATTTTCCACTATAGCTTTAATTGTTGTTTTTTTTACATTTAAGTTTGAGATTCTTGATAAGCTTGAAAAAAACAAACAGGATGCTTCTGCTAATTTTATTGAGCACATTGAATCGATCTTAAATATATCCTCTGATGCTTCAAACCTTGAGCGGATTAACCGTTGGCAGGCTGCTCTGCGTATGTTTTCAGATAAGCCTTTAACGGGTTGGGGACCTGGTACATACCAGTTTGAATATGCGCCTTTTCAAAGGGCAGAGGAAAAAACTATTATCAGCACCAACCTGGGTGATATGGGTAATGCGCACAGCGAGTATATCGGACCGTTAGCTGAATCAGGAATTCCCGGGCTGCTAAGTGTATTATTTATTTTGATAACAGTTCTTTATACAGGATTTAATGTATATAAAAAGGCTGTTAATCGCCAAACAAGGTTGTTAGCTCTGTCGGCAACACTGGGCTTAATAACTTACTTTGTTCATGGTTTGATGAATAACTTCCTGAATACCGATAAGGCCAGCGTGCCATTCTGGGGGTTGGTGGCTATTATTGTTGCATTGGATTTATACTACAGTACGTCGAACGATGAAGCTAAATCCTGATCAGGATCCCGGAAAATGATAAATCCTCTTTATTTGATTTTTTTTTAGAATAGAGCGGTTACTCGTCCTGACTTAGACTTCAGAATTTCAATATTAATTTTGTTATTTAGGACTGTTCCATTCAATTCCTAAAGCATATATTTTTGTAACGGGTACAAAAAAATACCCTCTGAATTTCCAGAAGGTATTAGAATTAAATATTTGATAAGCCGAATTTTATTTTAGCTTATTGTAAATCTCAGGCAATTTGCGAAGTATGGCTAACTCTTTCCACTTTTTACGAGCTTCAATGGCAGGGATTCCGAAATAGGTAACACCTCCTGGCAGTGATTTGTCTACGGCAGAAGTGGCAAGTATAACTGCACCTTTGCCAATTACAAGATCTTTATTTACCGCAACTTTAGCCCAGATAAGCACATCGTCCTCAATCCGGGTTACGCCTGCAATTGCAGTATGTGCTCCAATCAGGCAGTTTTTCCCAATGTATGTGTCGTGGCCAACTTGTACGTGGTTGTCGAATTTAGTGCCTTTCCCGATCAGGGTATCTCCTGATACACCCCTGTCAATTGAACAGAGAGCTCCAATCTCAACATTATCTTCAATTACAACTTTTCCACATGATTCTAGTTTGCGGTAGCCATCAGGTTTGCGCTGAAAATAATAAGCATCCGCACCTAATACAGTATTTGCATGTATTACTACATTATCGCCGATTATAGTGTGATCGTATATGCTGACATTTGCATGGATAATACAGTTTCTGCCAATTTCCACATGATTACCAATAAAAACACCAGGTTGAATAACGGTGCCACTGCCGATTGAAG
The DNA here is from genome assembly GCA_963802185.1 of uncultured Bacteroidales bacterium. Classification (GTDB taxonomy): domain Bacteria; phylum Bacteroidota; class Bacteroidia; order Bacteroidales; family UBA4417; genus UBA4417. Next base: position 143,640 of record CAWDHU010000017.1, on the reverse strand, counting down.
AAGAAGGACTGATTGAAGCTGATGATGCTATAAAAGGCATCATTTTACGTACTAGTAAGGTATAAGCTGCAAAGGGATCGTCGTGGAAAAGAAGCGCTTTACCTATTGGACATTCAACCTTCTGATTAATAATAATGGTACTTGCTTTAGATAACAAAGCTTTGGAGTAATACTTAGGGTGATCTACAAAAGTAAGGTCACCATCAGAAACCATGTGAATTTCGTTGATCCCGGAAACAGGAAACATGGCATCACCGTGATAAGTTGCCCCAATCAGGACAGCTATATCAGCTAATGCGATAGGTGAAGAAAGCTTCATGAGAAATAGGTAATTTGGACTTTTGCAGATATAGTTATAGTAATTTACAACTTATTTCACCCTTTCGAAATAAGTACCCGTACGGGTGTCGATACGAATTTTTGTGCCTTCATCTATAAATAATGGAACCTGAACAATAGCCCCGGTTTCAAGAGTAGCTTTTTTCAATGTGTTCGAAGCAGTATCACCGCGGAAACCAGGCTCGGTGTAAGTGATTTCCAGTTCCACAAAAGCAGGAAGTTCGCAGGTTAAAGGAGTTTCAGTATCTGCATGAACCATGATTTCGACACCCTGTCCTTCTTTTAAAAACTGGAAATTGTCAACCATTTCTTCTTCAATCGAAATTTGGTCAAATGTTTCAGTATTCATGAAATTATAACCATTATCATCTTTATAAAGAAACTGGTATGCCCGGCGCTCTACACGTGCAATATCAATAGGGGCGCCGGCTGTAAATGTATTAGGGATAACCTTTCCTGTTTTCAGATTTTTAAGTTTTGTACGCACAAACGCAGGGCCTTTACCTGGTTTTACATGCTGGAACTCTACAATTTTATAGAGATCGTTATTGAATTCGATACAAAGTCCATTGCGGAACTCAGAAGTTGTTGCCATAATCAGGTATTAAAATGTATTGAAATTGTATTAAAACGGGTGCAAAAGTACACTTTTTCCTGAGAAAGTTATAATTTCAGGGAGAGGTTGTATGAAATTGTTGATAATGAAACCTTTGAATACGAATTTAAACGTATATTGAACAATTGTAGAATCAGCCTTTTGTGTTTTTCTTATAATCATCAATCACAATGGATTGTGTACAAAAATCGTGTTCCTCACTTTGCGAATTGGAACATACAATTATAATTCTATCTTCATGGTTATTGGCAATCAGATCGCGGTACCATGCTATGGCTTTATGGTCGAGGTTGGCTGCGGGTTCGTCGAGAAGTACAACTTCCGATTCGGTGAGTAAAGCAATCGCAAGCCGTACTCGTTGCTTCATTCCCGATGAGAAATATTTTATAGGCTTATTGCGGTTGCGAAGAAGGCCAGTAGCTTCCATTACTGCTTTTACATCCATGTTATTCCTGAATTTCCGAAAGCGGCTATGGAAAGTTAGCATTTCCTCGAGGGTAAACTCTTCGATAAGTTCCAGATAAGGACCACTAAAAGTTACATGCCTGAAAAAGTCTTCAATACTGATGTCTTTATTATTGTGGCTGTATGTTAATGTGCCTCCTGAAGGATGCAGGTGGCCTGAAATTATCTGAAGCAGTGTTGACTTTCCCGAACCGTTTGATCCGAGGATTGCATATGCATTTCCTTGTTCAAATTCAAAATCCACATCCCGGAAAATCCATTCGTAATTATACTTTCGGCTTATTTTACTGAGGGTAATATGCATGGATTTTGAAGTTCTGAATTATTTAAGCGGAAGGTATTTTGTGAACGTTAGGATTAAGAAATATCTTTATTACAATATTCGGATCAATCAAAGGATTCTAGAAAACTAAATCTGTCCCATTTGCTATAGGAAACTGGAAAATCCCGGGCTGAATCCGATAATGAGTTAATATTATTCTCTTGATTTCGAATAGCCTTTCATGATGCCTCGGGTGGAACGGCCTATAAATGATAGAATTTCGTCGCGTTCTACTGTTGGGTGCATGGTGGTTTCAACAATCTCCACAGCACGGCTTACATTATATCCACTCAGGAAAATAATTCGGTAAATGTCCTGTATTTCATTAATTTTCTCATTTGAAAACCCTCTTCGGCGTAAGCCCACTGAGTTAATCCCAACATAGGAAACTGGTTCACGGGCAGCTTTTGTAAAGGGTGGAACATCCTTACGAACCAGTGAGCCACCCGAAATCATAGTATGTTGACCGATAGTTACAAACTGGTGTACTGCCGACAGGCCGCCGATAATGGCATAATCTTCAACAGAAATATGACCTGCTAGTGCAACAGCATTAGCAATAATGCAATTGTTACCTACAATGCAATCGTGAGCTATATGGGCATAAGCCATTATAAGGCAGTTGTTTCCAATAACTGTTTCCATCATTGCTTTGGTCCCACGGTTAACGGTAACAAACTCCCTGATTGTTGTATTATCACCAATTTTAACAATTGAATCTTCGCCTGCATATTTTAAATCCTGAGGTACAGCGGCAATAACAGCTCCCGGGAAAATACGACAATTTTTACCTATACGTGCTCCTTCCATTATAGTAACACTGGAACCTATCCAGGTGCCTTCGCCGATTTCCACATTTTTTTCGATGTTAACAAACGGCTCTATAACCACATTTTTGGCAATGTTTGCCTGTGGATGTACATATGCTAAGGGTTGATTCATTGCGGATAGTTTAATTGCTGTTTTTTAATTCTGAATCGGAAGCTGAAAAACTTCCGGTTCATGGTTTAAAGTTCAATGATTATTATTGTACACAGAACAAGGCACTCCGGATTCGTACTTTTCTATTCTGAAGTATTTTTCTTTTTGACAATCTGTGCCATCAGCTCGGCTTCAGTAACAATTTTATCACCAACCCAGGCTGTTCCCCTCATATGGCAAATACCTCTGCGGACCGGGGTGATCATTTCCAAAACAAACACAAGAGTATCTCCCGGAACAACTCTCTGTCTGAATTTAACAGCTTCCATTTTCAGGAAATAGGTAATGTAATTTTCGGGATCGGGTATTGAATGCAGTACGAAAATTCCGCCCGTCTGAGCCATTGCTTCAACCTGTAGTACCCCCGGCATAACAGGTTCATCCGGGAAATGGCCCACAAAGAAAGATTCATTCATGGTTACGTTCTTCACCCCGACTACTTGTTTGTCGCTTATTTCCATGATTTTATCAACCAGGAGGAATGGAGGACGATGTGGCAGTATTTTTTTTATGTCGTTAATATCGTAGACCGGCTTTTTATTAAGGTCAATTTTAGGCCCTTTGGGCGCATTCTTAATGTGCTCCCGGATTAGTTTGGCAAAATTGGTGTTCACCAGGTGGCCGGGACGGGTTGCAATAATATGTCCTTTCAAGGGCATTCCAACCAATGCAAGATCTCCTATAACGTCCAGAAGCTTATGCCTGGCGGGTTCGTTGTGAAAGCGAAGCTCAAGGTTATTGAGAATGCCTTCTTTCAGAACAGTAATTTTGGGTTTATTAAAATGTTTAGCAAGGCTATCAAGTTCGGCTTCGCTCAGCAAACGCTCAACAAAAACGATGGCATTGCTAACATCACCACCTTTAATAAGGTTGTTGTTGATCAGGAATTCCAGGTCGTGCAGAAAAACAAAAGTGCGGCAGTCGGCTATTTCTTTCCTGAAATCTTCAATATCGGCAATAGATGCATATTGTGTACCCAGAATACGTGTTTCAAAATCGATCATGACCGAAAGGCGGAAATTATCATCCGGTACCAGTACCATTTCACTTTTGCGTTTAGCGTCAGTGAGCGTGAGTGTGCTGCGGAATTCAAAATATTCGCGCTGAGCATCCAATTCAACAATTCCTGCAGCATCGAGGGCAGCAACAAAAAAACGGGCGCTGCCATCCATAATCGGCATTTCTTCATTGTCAACTTCAACCAGGATATTGTCGATGCCTAAGCCTGCTACAGATGCCATAACGTGCTCAATAGTTACAAGCCTTACTCCCTGAAATTCTATTGTTGTTCCTCGTGAAGTATCAACAACATAATCAGCAATGGCGTCAATAATTGGTTTGGTTTCAAGGTCAACACGGCAAAATTTGATACCATGGTCAGCCGCAGCCGGCTTAAATGTTAAAGTAACCTGCTTCCCTGTATGTAGTCCTGAGCCTTTTACACTTACAGGCTCTTTGATAGTGCGTTGTTTATCAAACATATGTTGTACTATGTTAGCTAATCGTAAATTAGCTGATTTTTTCGTCGCTGATTTTTTCAGCTTGTAATTGTTTTATTGTTTTTTCAAGATCTCCGATCCTATAATATAATTTATCCAGATTGTTGAAAATGGCAATAATCCTGCGGAATCTGCTGATATCAATGGCAGGTGCTCCCAGAAGCACACTTCCGGGTTTGTTAACATTGCTTGCCAAACCTGCCTGTGCCCCGATTTTTACATCGTCGGCTATTACAATATGGCCTGCAAGACCAACCTGCCCGCCTAACATACAGTTTTTCCCGATTTTTGTGGAGCCAGCAATACCTGATTGAGCCGCAATAACAGTGTTTTCTCCGATTTCGACATTGTGCCCAACTTGTATAAGGTTGTCGAGTTTAACACCTCTCCTGATTATTGTAGAACCAAGTGTGGCACGGTCGATGGTAGTATTTGCACCGATTTCAACATTGTCTTCAATAATGACATTTCCTATTTGAGCTACTTTTTTATAGTTGTTATCACTTTGTGGTGCGAACCCAAAACCATCAGCTCCAATTACGGAACCTCCGTGTATGGTACATTCATTTCCGATAATACAGTCGTAATAAATGATTACACCTGGATTGAGAGTAGTGCCGGAGCCTATCCTAACATTTTCACCAATATAGCTGTTAGGAAATATTTTTACATCATCGCCTATTACTGCATTGTCGCTTATCACAACAAAATCGCCGATATATGCATTACTTCCTATTTTTGCCGAATTAGCAATTGATGCAAGTGATGATGTCCCGGTTTTTCCTTTCCGCATTTTGTCGTAAATCTCGAGCAGGTTCGCAAAAGCAGTATAAGGATCGTCAACTCGTATTAACGTACAAGTGAGTGGTTGTTCAGTTTCAAAATCGCTCTGTACAAGCACTATGGATGAGCGGGTGCTGTATATATAAGGGTAATATTTCGGATTTGCCAGGAAACTTAATGCCTCAGGCTCGCCGTCCTCGATCCTTGCTAATCGGTTCACTTTTACGTCAGGGTTTCCGTCAATAGTGCCACCCACCAGGCCGGCAATGTCTTTTGCAGTAAATTCCATCAGGATCAAATAAGTTAATTTCCGCTTGATTTAAAAAGTGTGCAAATATAGATATTATTATTAACATGAGGATCACATGTTTATAACATCTATTTGATATATGTTGTTATTCATCAGCCCACTTTGGAAACCATGTAAAAAACTTCGAAACAGTTTTATTGTAGATTGCAATATTAAGTTGCTCCGATAGACCTGAAATGTCGAATCGATTGCTATCTTTATCAACAATAGTGATACGGTCATTATTCGGATCGTAAGCACTGTTCGAAATTTCACCCTGGCCTGTAAAATAAGTATATCCGTCGCCGGCAAGATTAAGCTTCTCCCTGATCCTGTTTTCTATCCTTTTGGTCCTTTCTTCCGAGAATGGGGTTGTTGTGATAATAACCCTGAAAAGGTTCCTGTTCAGTAATGAATGGCATAATGAACTCAGTATAACATCAGGATGTGTTGACCATTGCTTGATTGCAGAATGAATATCGTAATCATCGAGCAAAGCAAATTTTGAAAGAATGCCAGGTGTTGAATTGAACTGCTCAATACCTATTTGCCTGTTCAGGAAAAACTTCAGTGCTTCTGATGCCTGAAATTCCACACCTTCTGATGCAAGCGTCCGGGCCCGGTTCAAAATGCTGATAAGCATATATTCGATAGCAAGTACAGTTTTATGATAATATACCTGCCAGTACATAAGCCGCCGGGCAACAATAAATTTTTCGATGGAATAAATGCCTTTTAGTTCAACTGCCAGTTCATCATCAATAACAGTCAGCATTTTAAGGATACGGTCGGTGCTTATTACACCTTCGCTGACACCGGTATAAAAACTATCGCGCATCAGGTAATCGAGCCGGTCCATATCAAGCTGACCTGAAACCAGTTGGTGCAGAAACTTACGTGGATATGAGTTTTCAAAAATCGAAATGGCGGTTTCTAGTTTAGTATCAAATTCGGAATTCAGTTGTTTCATGAACATCAGAGTAATTTCTTCATGAGAAATACCATAGACGATATGATGTTCGAGTGCATGCGAAAAAGGCCCGTGGCCGATATCGTGCAATAATATAGCCAGCGTTGCTCCCTGAGCTTCTTTGTTTGATATATGAAAACCTTTTGATCGCAAGGTTTCAATTGCCTGCCCCATCAGGTGCATTGCACCTATAGCATGATGAAACCGTGTATGCAACGCACCAGGATAAACCATTGATGCAAGACCTAATTGTTCGATCCTCCTGAGCCGCTGAAAATAAGGATGCTCAATTACATCAAAAACCAGCTTATCAGCAATAGTAATAAAGCCATAGAGTGGGTCATTTATAATTTTTCGTTCAAAGGGAGGTACAGTTGACACGCTATTTTGTTAAATTTGTATAAAAGACTCGTTAATTAAGAAACAGGCACAATAAAACAACCTTGCAAACATTAGTAGTATAGTTGACGAAGTGCAGCTGAAGATTTACTAAATATATCTTATTGCTATATTTGCAAAGATAACAAATGCCTTTGCGGATTGTTAAATAATACTGAAAATAATAATCATGGAAAACGGAGTAATATTGTGGGCAGACGATGAAATTGACCTTTTGAAACCTCATATCATGTTTCTGAAGGACAAAGGTTATGAAGTGCTTACTACTAACAATGGTGACGAAGCCATTGATGTGTTGAAAGCCAAAACAGTGGATATCGTTTTCCTGGACGAAAATATGCCAGGATTATCAGGCATCGAAACCCTTTCAATTATTAAGGCGAACTACCCCAATCTGCCTGTGGTTATGATCACCAAAAGTGAAGAGGAGCATATCATGGAGGATGCCATTGGTGCCAGCATTTCCGATTACCTTATCAAACCTGTTAATCCCAAGCAAATACTTCTCAGTGTTAAGAAAAACCTGGAAAATAAACGTTTGGTAAGCGAGAAAACCACTCATGCTTATCAGCAGCAATTTCGTAACATCGGTATGGAAATCAGCAACCGTCTTGATTTTAATGAGTGGGTTGAAGTGTATAAAAAACTTGTTTACTGGGAACTTGAACTTGAAAAAGCGCAGGATCAGGGAATTGTGGATGTGATGCGTTCGCAGAAAGATGAAGCCAACCAGGTTTTTTGCAAATATGTTGAACGTAATTACCTGGATTGGCTCAATAGCAGAAATGATGAAAAGCCAGTCCAATCTCATACACTTTTACGCGAGAAGGTTTTCCCTCTGATCAAAGAAAACAGCTCTATGTTCCTGATACTGATTGATAACCTGCGTTACGATCAATGGAAAATGTTACAGCCGATTTTTGAGGAGTACTATCGCGTAGAACAAGATGAATTGTATTACAGCATATTGCCATCAACCACTCAGTATGCCCGTAATGCTTTGTTCTCAGGTCTATTGCCAAGTGAAATAGCAAAAAAATATCCCAAATACTGGGTTGATGAAGATGAAGAAGGCAGCAAGAACCAATTTGAAGGGGAATTGCTTGGCGAGAATATGAAGCGGTTCGGACATGATGTTAAATATTCCTACACTAAAATACTGAACCTTAATGCCGGTCGTAAGTTATTGGAATCAATGCCTAACCTTATGGGAAATCGTTTTAATGTGATTGTTTACAATTTCGTTGATATGCTTTCGCATGCACGAACCGAAATGGAAGTTATCCGTGAACTGGCAGATGATGAGGCTGCTTACCGTTCGTTAACAGTAAGCTGGTTCGAGCATTCACCTTTAATTGATATCATTAAATTCCTTGCAGCTAAGAAGATTCCTCTTATTATTACAACAGATCATGGATCGGTAAGAGTAAACAATCCTGTTAAGATAATAGGTGATCGGAATACAAACACGAATCTCAGGTACAAAAACGGGAAAAGCCTGAATTTTAATAAAAATGAAGTGTTTGAAGTTAAAAATCCAGCAGAGGCATTCCTGCCGCGCACCAATGTAAGCTCAGCTTATGTTTTTTGCAAAGGGGTGGATTTCTTTGCTTACCCCAATAATTACAATCACTATGTTTCGTATTACCGCGATACAATTCAGCATGGCGGCATTTCGATGGAGGAACTCATGATACCGTTTATTTACATGAAAGCAAAATAAAAGGACATTATTGAAAAATATTTAAATCGGAAAAGTGTGAGAGGAGAAGTGTTTTGTTACAATCTTTTGACATGAAGATTTATGGTGAATCAATAGCAAGTAAAAGTTTGGTATTGTGGATTCGAATAACTTTGCAGATTTCGTCTCTCCCTCTTTCGGTTTAATAGAACAATCTATAATGGAAATACCTTCTCTTCAACTGTGTCTTTTTACTAATTTAACCTTTCAGAATGGCTGAAATATACACATGTCAGTCACCGGATGAACTCAAACCAATAGCTTCCGCGCTGATTGAATACCATAAAGATAAAAGGATTTTTGCATTTCATGGCGAAATGGGAGCAGGGAAAACAACCTTTATCAAATCTATCTGTGAAATTTTAGAAGTTACTGATACCGTCAGCAGTCCTACATTTGCTATCGTAAACGAATACCTTACGGCAAATTCGGGAAGTGTGTATCATTTTGATTTATACAGGATTAAATCCTGGACAGAGATGCTTGAAATCGGGTATGAGGATTACTTTTACAGTGGAAATTACTGCCTGCTGGAATGGCCCGAAAAAATCGTAAATTTGTTACCTGAAGAAACAGTGCATGTCGATATATCAGTTTCAACTGATGGCAGCATGCGCACAATCACATTCTGATTTTTGAAATGGTGGAGGTATGATACAAAATAACTACTCTGGAATATTTCATTCGGGACAACTTATGCCCCAGGAAGAGCGGCTTGAGATTCAACGTGGGCAGAAAAACCTCGTAATAGGTGTTCCGAAAGAATGCGCTTTTTCGGAGAACCGCATACCTCTGGACCCTGATGCTGTCGGCTTGCTGGTTCATCATGGGCACGAGGTCCTTATTGAGGCTGATGCAGGCAAAGCAGCCCATTTCCCTGATACGGAGTATGCCGAAATGGGTGCTGAGATAGTTCACGACACACGCAAAATATTTGGCGCTGACATTTTACTTAAAATCGCACCTCCTACACTCGAAGAAATTGAAATGATGGGGCATAAGCAAACCATTATTTCTTCCATTCACACTTCGGCGATAAACGAAGAATATTTCAGGCGGTTGCTGTTAAAGCGTATTACCGCACTGGCTTTTGAATATGTTCAGGACAAAGCAGGTACATTCCCTGTAATACGGGCCATGAGTGAAATTGCCGGTAATACTTCAATGTTGGTGGCTGCTGAATATATGAGCAACCCGGAATATGGCCGCGGCAAAATGCTTGGCGGTTTTTCAGGTATTTCACCCACAGAGGTTGTTATACTTGGTGCCGGTACGGTTGGCGAATATGCAACAAGAGCTGCATTGGGAATGGGTGCATTTGTAAAAATATTTGATAACTCCGTTTATAAACTACGCAGGCTTCAGAATAACCTGAATACCAGGGTTTATACATCCATGATACAACCACGGGTGTTGATGAATGCACTCCGTTCGGCCGACGTGGTTATCGGGGCTATTCACACTGCTTACGGGCGCACACCTATCGTTGTAACCGAAGATATGGTGCAGCAAATGAAATCAGGAGCCGTAATTATTGACGTAAGCATCGATCAGGGTGGCTGTTTCGAAACATCCCAGGTAACCGACCATCGTAATCCCGTTTTTAAAAAATATGATGTAACTCATTATTGCGTGCCTAACATTGCTTCAAAAGTACCTCATACGGCATCCTATGCGCTGAGTAATTTTCTTTCGCCAATCCTTTTGCGATTCGGTGAAGAAGGTGGTGTTGAAAAGGTTTTGCATTCAGATTACGGAATAAGGCAGGGGGCTTACCTTTACAATGGGATTTCAACTAATAAATTCCTCAGCGATTCATTTCATCTTCCATTTCAGGATATTAATTTGCTGATGGCTGCTTTCAGATAAATGGGAAAAAACAGAATTTTTTATTTTGTTCATAACCTTTCTGAAATCCGTTTGTCTTTATTAAAATAATCTATTTGTGAGATTATTCTGAACGTAATTAAGGCATAAATCCTCTTTTAGTCAGAGTTATGGATTTCTTAAAGATCAGATAATCTTTATAAATAACATAGATTACTTAAATGCGTTTTAATCAATATTGCAGATACTTTGTCAAACAGAATTCTACGTCATTTATGAAGATATTTGCCTTTATACTCATTTCAGGTTTTATAATTTTGAACTCTCAACCTGCATTTTCTCTGCCTTTAGGAGAAAATGATCAGGCAAAAGTTACCTTAAGTGGTTATGTGCATGACCAGTCGAATGGCGAAATGCTGATTGGTGTATCAGTGTATTGCACTGAACTGAAAGTGGGTTCTGTTACAAATGTTTACGGGTTTTATTCACTGAGTCTTCCGCCAGGCAAATATACTTTACGCTATTCCTATGTGGGATTTGAATCTATTGAGAAGAAAATTCAGCTAGATAAAAGCCTTTCGCTGGATATTAACCTGAAACCTGTTGAATTACAACTTGACGAAGTTACCATCACCGGGAAACGGTCCGATGAAAATGTAAAAGCTCCCGAGATGAGTATAACTAAACTGGATATTAAGACTATACAGAAAGTTCCAGCCCTGTTAGGTGAAATTGACGTTATTAAGGTATTGCAACTGTTGCCTGGCGTGCAGGCTACAAGCGAAGGGTCAACTGGTTTCAGTGTTCGGGGAGGAAGTTCCGATCAGAACCTGATACTCCTCGATGAGGCCACCATTCATAATGCATCCCATCTCCTTGGATTCTTTTCGGTATTTAATAATGATGCTATCAAAGAGGTTACACTTTATAAAGGTGATATCCCGGCAGCCTATGGTGGCCGACTTTCGTCACTGCTCGATGTGCGTATGAGGGATGGAAATTCCAAAAAATTTGGTGTTACAGGTAGCATTGGTACTGTTTCGAGCAAACTCACCCTGGAAGGACCTATTATTAAAAACCGCACGACATTCCTGGTTTCCGGTCGAAGAACCTATGCTGACTTGTTTTTGCCTTTCGCAAAAGACGAGAATGTCCGCGATAACAAACTGTATTTCTATGATCTGAATATGAAACTTTCTCATGTAATCAATGAAAATAACAGGGTTTATCTTTCCGGTTATGCTGGACATGATACATTTAAGAACCAGTTTGCATCCATGGGCTTTGGCAACCAGACAGCCTCCTTCCGCTGGAACCATCTTTTTACAAAAAAACTCTTTTTCAATCTCAGCCTTATTTATTCTCGTTACAATTATGAACTCGGAACTCCCGAAGGGGAAGCCACTTCTTTCAAATGGACATCAATGATGCGTGATTATTCTACACGCTTTGATTTCACTCATTATTTAACTGATAAACACACTTTAAAGTACGGAGCAACCGCTATGTTTCATGAGTTTTTTCCCGGAACAGCTAATGGAACAGGCAGCGAAAGTGCTTTTACTGAATTTGTCCTGCCTGCTGAATATGCTTTTGAATATAGCTTGTACGTATCTGATGAATATAAAGTGGCTCCAAAGTTTACTTTGAAATATGGCCTCCGGTTTTCTGTATTTCAGAATGTTGGCCCCGGAACTTATTATAACTATAATGCAAACTACAATCCAATCGATAGTACAGTCTTTAAAAAAGGTGATTCCTTTAATTGGTATGGGAACCTTGAGCCTCGCCTTGCTTTTACCTATTTGCTTAACGAAGTTTCTTCTATAAAAGGAAGTTATTCGCATACAGCACAATATCTTACGTTGGCCCAGAATTCTACCTCGGGAACACCTCTTGACATTTGGTTCCCTGCCACTCCCAATGTAAAACCTCAGTTGGCTGACCAGGTTGGCTTAGGCTATTTCAGGAACTTAAGCAAAAATATGTACGAAGTTTCGGCTGAAATCTATTACAAAAATTACAACAAGGTGATCGACTTCCGCGATCATGCTCAACTTTTACTCAATCCATACCTCGAAGGCGAAATACGCATTGGTAACGGATATTCTTACGGTGTGGAAACCATGATACGCAAAAATGATGGTAAACTTACAGGTTGGTTAAGCTACACGTATTCCAGATCATTCCGCATAATCGCCGAAATAAATGAAGGGAATCGTTACAACGCGCCTTACGACAGACCTAATGCAATAAATTTTGTAGCCAACTACGATTTTACCAAACGCATTTCAGCATCCATGATATGGACCTATGCAACCGGTCTCCCGGTTACTTTCCCAACGGGAAGAGCTGTTTATGCCAATGTAATTCTTCCAATCTATTCAAATCGCAATGCCTATCGCATGCCTGATTATCACAGGCTCGATCTGTCGGTTACATTGAAAGGGAAAGAAAAATCCGGCAAGAAATGGCATGGTGAATGGAATTTTTCAGTGTACAATGCCTATAACAGGCATAATGCCTGGTCAATTAATTTTACACAGGACAGCAATGACCCCAATATAACCTATGCTGAAAAAACTTACCTGTTTTCGGTTATTCCTGCAGTCACATATAACTTTAAATTTTAAGACAGCTGGAAAAGATGAGAATGGAAAACAAAGACTGAAATTTTGAACTTAATAAGTGAAAACCGAAAATATAAATTGGAAACTTAATCAAAAAGTACCCAACCGCTAAAACTTAAATGTGTAATAAAAAGTAATGAAACTAAAAGTAATCATATTCATATTCGCCGTCATTTCTATCCTTGCGAGTTCCTGTACCGAAAAGATTGAAATACAACTTGACGATAGCTATACCCGACTGGTAGTTGAAGGATCTATTACCACAGATACTATGGCTCATACAGTGTTATTAACATCGACCTCGAGTTATTATTATAATCAGCCGCCACCTCCGGTAACAGGCGCTTTATTATCTATTTCTGACGGAACAAATATATTTTATCTTACAGAAAAAGCACTTGGTGTATACCGTACCGAACCTGATGTATATGGTATCCCGGGAAGGACTTACAAACTGAATATAAAACTTGCAAAAGATATTGGTGGATATTCACTTTATAATGCCAGTTCTACTCTTTACCCAGTAACTCCAATGGATTCTATAAGTCTGTTGTATCATCCGGAATGGTCAGACCATGGGGTATGGGAAGTGAAATGTTATGTTCAGGAACCTCCAACTGTTGATTTTTACAGGTTTTTATTGTATAAAGATCAGGTTTTAATTACTGATACGCTGAATGAATGGCTGATAACCGACGATAAGTTTTTCAACGGAAATTATACCAATGGGTTACCAATTGCATACATTGACCAGGGAAATAGTGAACAACAATTGAAGCCTGGAGATACAATTACTTCTGAAGTAAACAGCATAGGAAAAGAATATTTCGATTTTCTTACTGAAGCACAAACAGAACTTTTCGGTTCAAATCCGCTTTTCAGCGGTCCGCCGGCAAATATCCAAGGGAATCTGAATAATGGTGCTTTTGGTTTTTTTACCGCCCATTCAACCACCCGATCGTTTGCAATTACTCCTGAGTTTAAGAAATAGTGAATAGAGAATTGTGAATAGAGAAAAGTGAATAGTGAATAGTGAATAGTGAATAAAGCATAACAAGTATCTAGTAACCAGTAACTCATAACCAGTAACTTTCCCGCTTCCCCATCCCTTAGCAAATTCACAGGAAGTATATGCACGATATTGAACCATATTATAACTGGCTCGGCCTTTACCAGGCATCTGAAGATGAACGCTCACCTTTTTATGGCCGCGAATACAGCGAATTCGAATGTACAGGTAAGGTTTATAATTACCTTCTTCACCCGCAATGGGATTACATAGGTTCGGAAACGCTTTATGTGAAGTTACTTTTTGCGGATTATGATAAAGACTTCTGCATCATCGAATTAATTGGCGAATGGAACGACTGTCTCTATAATGATATAATGTTCCTTTATCGCAATGTGATTGAGACCCTGCTCGAAAACGGGATTACCAAATACATCCTGATAGGCGAAAATGTACTTAATTTTCATTATTCCGAAGATGATTATTACCAGGAATGGTTCGATGAACTGGAGGATGGATGGATTGTCTGTCTCAATTTCCGCAAACATGTTATACAGGAGTTTGAAGCCGGACGTCTGGATTATTTTATGGCAATGGGTGGCAAATTTGATGACCTGCCCTGGCGCACAGCTTCACCACAGAAATTGTTTTTAATAGTAGAACAGCTAATTACACGAAGGCTGAATATGTGACGATGGGTGACAGGACGATGGGTGACAAGGCGAAAAAAGTGAGGGTAAATAGTGAATAACGAATAGTGAATAGTGAATAGTAATAAGGGCAGATCAATAATCTGTAATTGTGCATTCAGTAAAGCCAAAATATTGTGGGTTTTGATTTCCGACATCCGACATCCAAAATCAAACATTCGAAAAATAAACCATGAAACAATCCGTAATCCTAACCATCCATGGCCACGTTCAAGGTGTTGGTTTCAGGTATTTTGTGATGCAAAAAGCTATAAGCTTTAATATTAAAGGTTTCGTTAAAAATCAAATGAATGGGATTGTTTATATAGAGGCTGAAGGCGAACAGGAGCAATTGGAGCTTTTTATTCAAGCCTGTCAGCGGGGACCTTCGCATGCATGGGTGGAAAAAGTAGATATTCAAAGTTGTCCGGTGCAGGATTTCGAAAGTTTCGAGAGGAAGTAACCAGGTATTATCTTAAAATTATTTTCATATTCAGAACTTCAATTCGTAAATATTTATAAATGGATAAGGCAAAATAGCTAATCAATTGTTTATTATTTAATTCTGTTCGTTTTCTTACTTCATGCACCTGCTGAGTTAGAATGAATGGAGATATAGTAATTTACATTAACCTTTAATATTTAAGCTATGCCATATGATTTTTCACTTTCGAGCGGAGTTCTGGCTAATGGCCGCACAGTTTATTCTGCAAAGTTAAATGGAAGCACGCAGCCAAAGTTTTTAGTTGGAAGCCGGACCGTATATGCCGGGAATTTTGGATTGTTCAATACTACTGTCACTCCAGGCCTGGTTTACAACCCGGCTGATTATGTTGCTGATTTCGGGTTTTGGGCATATTTTATTCATCCTACTGCTCAGGCCGAGAGCAGGGGATCCTACTTGTGCTTAAATACTTACGACAGGGCAAAATTTACTTTCAGTTTTATGCAATATGCCGCTCATGTTCCGAACGGCGATTTTGTTAAGTTTTTCCGCAAACTACTAGCACTTCCAAGCGGAATTGATTATTTTCCTAAAGTAGTACTTAAAGATTCGCGGATTTATTACAGAGACGGGAATGGAACGCTTTCGCAATTGGAAAATGATACTTCAACCCAAGCATTAATGGATTATTTGAATCCAACTCTTCAGGAAGTTGAAAACCAGGAACTGATATGTTCGGCCAGGATGATACATTGGGCAAGTAACGATCCCGATCATCGTAAGATACAGGTTGAAACTGCTATCCAACATTTTAAAAATAATATGATTGAATATAACAAGCGCTTCAACTTGAATGGAGTTCCTGCAAAAGTATGCCAGATGATATGCGATATCAGGCACCAGGGGCGTGGCATGAACGACAGGATTGCCAATGCACTGAATACCAGCGGGAATTATGATCTGGCGTTTACAAACTTATGTTCAATCGGTGCTGCAAATTACAACCAGCGGATTACCACGGTGCGTAATACAACTAACAGTTTATTAAAGGATGGAATTTTTAACAAGAAATACGATAGCGCTTCAAATTCGTTTGTGGATATGTAAGTAATAGAAATCTGAATTATTAAATAGCCCCAATGCACAAAGTCTCGATTCCGAGAGTCTTGCATAGGGGTTATTTTTTAGTATTGATTTTAAAAAAAATGTTAACGAAATCATAAAAAAAATAAACTTGTAAAAAATATTAAATATCTAAAATGCATTATATCAATAGTATAAATAAATTTATTAAAAATAATGTTTAAATAAAATGAATAAAGATTAAACAAAATGATTTTATTGATGTTTATATTTTCAAACAAATCTTTAAACATTTAAAATCATGAAAACAAAAACCAATTTCAAGACCATTTTCACCCTGATGGCCGTGATCGCCTTAGGATTTTTTACGTTAACCTCTTGTAATAAAGATGATAACGAAGACAATAACATTGCTAATACTCCGAAAAGTATAGCAGCAACAGCTTCGGCTGATCCTCAATTCTCCATCCTGGTGCAGGCGCTTGCCAAAGCCGATTTGGCAACAACGCTTGATCAGGCAGGTACCTTCACTGTATTTGCACCAACTAATACTGCTTTTAATGCTTTATTTACCAAATTAGGTGTAACAGGTATCGATCAGTTAAGTGCTGATGCACTTCGCCCCATTCTGCTTTACCATGTCCTGGGAGCTAAAGCTGTTTCATCAGGTTTAACCAGCTCTTATGTTTCAACTTTGAGTCCGGCAGTTGGTGGTCGATTTGTATCATTAAAGGTTGATGTAATGAATGGCGTTAAACTTAACAGTTCAGCCAATGTAACGAAAGCTGATATTATGGCATCAAACGGAGTTATTCATGTAATCGACCAGGTTTTGTTGCCTCCTACAGTGGCAGATATTGCTGTTGCTAACAGCAGCTTTACGACCTTGGTTTCCGCACTTTCAGGTGCAGGTTTAGTGCCGGCCCTCAGCGATACTAAAGCGACTTTCACTGTGTTTGCTCCAACAAATGAGGCATTTGCACAACTCACTTCAGTTCCCGAAGATTTGAAACCTATTTTACTTTATCACGTACTTGGTAGTACGGTTTACGCCAACGGAGTTACCACTGGTTATGCTAAAACACTGAGCACCTTTATGACTCATCCGATGGATTTGTACATCAATACTACCTCGGGAGTAAAAATTAATAATTCTGCAAAAGTTGTTCTTGCTGATGTAGTCGGCACAAACGGAGTTATTCATGTTATTGACAAAGTCCTCCTTCCACCGACAGTAGTTGGTTTAGCGCTGGACAACAGCAATTTTAGCATATTGGTTGAAGCTGTTGTAAAAGCCGGTCTGGTTGAAACCTTAAACACCAGTGGTCCATTTACTGTATTTGCTCCAACAAACGCTGCGTTCCAGAAGTTGTTTACAGCTCTAAAAGTAACAGGTATCAGTGATCTCACTGCTGAGCAACTCACTCCAATCCTTCTTTATCACGTTGTTGCCGGAAATAATGTTTCTTCTGGTCTGGTAAACGGCAATATTCCTTCTTTGCAGGGGTCAGCCATTAAAGTAAATGTTGGAAAAGCTGTAGTATTGAATAATACTACCAATGTTTCTCTTGCTGATGTACAGGGTACCAATGGAGTAGTTCATGTTATTGATGAAGTACTTCTTCCTCCGGGAAAATAATACGGGAGTGAGCCTGTTGAACGAAATTTACAGATGGTTTTTTGGTTGACTTCTGAATAAAAAGCAACAGGCTTCTTCCTTCAATTATAATCTCCAGGACCGGCGACTCATGTTGCCGGTCTTTTTTATTTACGTGTGCAAATAATTTGATAATGTGTTGATTACAGGAAATAACCCAACAAGTGTTGAGGACTTGTTGGGTTATTTCTTAATCCTGATCTGATATTTGTTATTTTATTTGATTAACATATACCTGGTTACATCAAGAACTGTTTTGCCATTGTTAAAGCTAGTCCAATTCAGATTTATATGGATTCGAACAGGAAATTAATGCAAGTGTTTCTCACACAGAATCAACATTTATTCATCTCTTTTTACCAGGTCCATTGCAAATGCTGGAAGGCATATAGCAACATATTCAGCACCACCGGCAAAAGGACTGCTGTATTGCACCCATTCACCGCTTCCGGTCAGGATTGCCTGCCCTTCGGATACAATAATTTCACCTTCACTCGTGGCAACTTTTAATGCTCCTTTCAGAACCAATGTGTATTCATTAAACTCAGGACACTGACCCGGTTCAACCCAGCCCTCAGGACTTGTCATCCGGGCAATACTGACTTCTGAAGTATCGGAGTTTACACGTCCGAAGAATTCTTCAATTTTTTTTTCTTTATTTCCTGCTCCCATTATCAGGGCTGGAGTTTTGATGTGTTGTATCATAGTATTTAAGTTATGGTTAAATTTTTAAAATCAAGTGTTAATACAAATAAGAATGACTGATTCAATAAAATCCGACATCCGATATCCGACATTCTATTTCCTTTTTTTAGTGGCCCGGAGAACCTCTCGCTTCCCGACCGGTCCCGGTAATTTCTCAATTGTAAATCTGGCACTTTTCAAGGCACGCTTAACAGTTCCTTTGCAACTGTAGGTTACAAGTATTCCTTCGGGTTTCAGGCATTTATATAATTGTTCAAAAACCTTTTCAGTCCATAGTTCAGGCTGAACATCAGGGCCGAAAGCATCAAAATATACCAGGTGAAATTGCTGGTCAAGCAAGGTAATATCCTGCAATTGGGCTTGTATCTTGCTGATAATGAAATAATCACTCAGAAATGCAGGATATACCCATCCTGCTTCATGGATTTTATTAAAATACCCTGCGGCCTCAGTTCCTCCTATGACTGAAGCGAAGTTTAAATTTGCAATTATTTCTTTGTCAACAGGATTAGGTTCAATAGCAATATAATTAATTTTCCTGCGCTGTTTTTTTGCTTCAACAACAGTAAGCAAAGCATTGAGCCCTGTTCCAAACCCGACTTCAAGGAGGTTTATTTCTTTGATACAAGAAGGTATGTGATGCAGTCCATTCTGAATAAACACCAGTTCTGATTCCTGCAATGCTCCATGTGTTGAATGGTAATGTTCATTCAAATCGGGCACAAATAAAGTATGCGATCCGTCGGCAGTGGTTTGTAGAATGATCTCTCCCAAATTCCTAATTTATTAACGAGTAAACCCTATGTTATTTCGAGCCATAAAATTACACGAATTGTTGTGAAAGGGAATTAAAAACTTTGTAATTTTATTTCAGCATGAATCGGACTATTCAAAGTAAAAAATACGATGAGCATCCTTAGAATTGTTTTACTCATTATCCAGGTTGTAAATCATTATCATATAAGTAATTAAATTATTTTAAATCATATAAACCTTAAAATTATGCTGGAGAAAATCGATATCGAAAATGTATTATTTCTTGACATTGAAACGGTACCTGCGTTCCCTGAATACAGCCAGTTGAGTGAGCGCATGCAGAAACTCTGGAATAGGAAATCTGAGCGACTGACGACAAACATTAACTCCGCCGTCGAAGCCGTTACTCCGGAAAAACTATATGGCAGGGCCGGTATTTATTCCGAGTTTGGGAGGATTATCTGTATTTCCGTCGGAGCTTTCTTGAAAGGAGAATTTAGGATTAAGTCATTTTCTGGCCATGATGAAAAAATCCTGCTCACTGAATTCGCCGATTTGCTTAACAAGCGTTATAACCGGCCGGAACATTTACTCTGTGCTCATAATGGTAAGGAGTTCGACTTTCCTTATTTAGCGCGCCGTATGCTTGTTCTTGGTATTCCTATTCCGCAAATCCTTGATTTAGCCGGGAAGAAACCCTGGGAAGTAAATCACCTGGATACGATGGAGTTATGGAAATTCGGGGATTATAAAAATTATACTTCGCTGGATTTGCTTGCTGCCATCTTCAATATTCCGACCCCAAAAGATGATATCGACGGCAGCCAGGTTGCTGATGTGTATTATAAGGAACAGGATTTACCCCGAATTGTACATTATTGCACTAAAGACGTGCTGACTGTTGCACAGATTTTTCGACGTTACCGGGGAGAAGAGTTAATTGAGGAGAATGCGGTCGTTATAGTTTAATGGGCGGAGGGGCGACATGGTGAGGTGCGACAGGGCGAATGGGAATGTTGGATATTAAATTTCGGATGTAGGATTTCGGATGTTCGATTTCGAATGTTATGGTTCGAAACCAGTAACCAGCACCCCCCTGTAACCCCCAATCCTATTTAACATCTTTTAATGTTTACAATTGTATTATTTCCATACTTTTGCGCAAACAATCAAAATCCATATGAAAAAAATAATTTTATTGACTGTTATCATGGTTTTGGTAGCAGCTGTTTCCTCGCAAGCATATGCTCAGAAGAAGGAAAAGAAGAAAAAGGGTGCAAAAGAAGAGGTAGTAACTGCGTCGGTAGCAGCTAAACCCTTATTTGCAAATAATAATGATACCATAAGTTACATTATTGGTGCTGATATTGCACACAGTTTTGCTAAAAATGACCTTGATCTCAATAAAGATCTTGTTTTTAAAGGATTCTCCGATGCCCAGGATAAAAAGGATACTATTTTCTCCCAGGAACAAATCGGAGAAATTATGATGGCCTGGCAACAGGAAATGACCGCAAAAAAGACAGCCCTGGCTGATGCGGAAATGGCTAAGAACGTAAAAGCCGGTGAAGATTACCTGGCTGCAAACAAAGCAAAAGAAGGCGTGATCGTGCTTCCAAGTGGCTTGCAGTACAAAGTTTTAAAAGCAGGTGCAGGCGATTCTCCGGATGACAATGATGTAGTTAAGGTTCATTATACCGGAACACTTATAGATGGAACTGTATTTGATTCGTCCCGTGAAAGAGGCGAACCAATTGAGTTTCCGGTAAACGGTGTTATTGCTGGTTGGACAGAAGCTTTGAAACTTATGAAACCAGGCTCACAGTTTATGTTGTACATCCCTGCCAACCTTGCCTACGGCGACAAGAAAACAGGCCCGATCCCTGAAGGTTCAACCCTGGTATTTGATGTGGAACTTTTATCGTTCGAAAAGAAAGATAATAATTAAGATATACGTTTGAGATAATTTCTCAACCGTAAAAGTAAAATCCCGGAGTTGTTCAATGAACAGCTCCGGGATTATTTTGTTAAATCAATTCTTTTTTATTCAACCTGACTTATTTTAAACGTCCACGCATAATTACACGGTGGCGATTTTTGCAATGATGACGGAATAATAATCATTGTTTCACCATTTTCTATTTTCCATTTTAAACTATTTTTTGCTCCAAGCAATTGAATGGTAGCATTCTTTACCGGATTTATCCCTTTTATTCTAATAACCGACGGCATGTTGGTTTCTGCTTTCCCGGCAAGGTAAATAGCATTAACACTTTTATCTTTATTCTGCGTAAAACAAATATTCTTTTCCTTGTAAGGAGAAACCGGGCGGGTTCCATAAATAGCATCACCATTCACTTTTATCCATGCACCTATTTCTTTCATTCGTGAGTAGGCAACTGTATCGTAATCTCCCAGTGGGCTTGGGCCTACATTCAACAAGTAATTTCCGCCTTTGGCAACAATATCAACCAGGTAATGAATAATCGTTCCTGCCGGTTTGTAAACATCACCTTGTACATACGACCACGAAGAAGCCATTGTCATACAGGTTTCCCAGGGATAGTCAAGCGGAACTTCGGGGATTTGCTGCTCGGGAGTACGGTAGTTTTCAAATTCGCCTGTAACAGAACGATCAACAACAATAAGTCCTGGCTGATGGCTGCGGCCCATGGCGGCAATTTTTGCCATGTCGATGTCCTGGTCATAAGGAATAGTTTTTTGCCAGTCGATGCCAGGATCAATACTTTTTTCCGGACGTACCCAACCGCCATCAAGCCAAAGAATATCAACCTTGCCATAATTGGAGAGAATTTCTTCAATCTGGTTATAAGTGAACTCTTTGTATTGCTGCCAGCGTTCGGGATAGCGTTTCGGATCGTAATTGACATTGCGGTCTTTGGGTGGGAAATAGGGCCACCAGTACGAATCGCAATGCCAGTCGGGTTTTGAGAAATAGGTCCCGATTTTAAAACCTTCTTTGCGGAAAGCATCCGTAGTTTCCATGCCTACATCTGCTTTTGGATTGGTATGAAAAGGTGTGTTCGGACTTGTTATTTTATAATCAGTGTATTTGCTGTCGTACATGCAAAATCCATCGTGGTGTTTGAATGTAAGAACCATATATTTAAAACCTGCATCCTTTGCAGCCAGGGCCCATTTATCAGGATTAAAGTTCACAGGGTTAAAAGTCTTCTGGAGATCTTCGTATGCTTTTTTATAGGTGAAATAGTCACTGGAGTATGGCCCTTTGCGTTGTGTCCAGCCTTCATCCTCAGGACAAATACTCCACGACTCAACCACACCCCATTGGCTGTAAGTTCCCCAATGCATAAAAATGCCGAATTTCAGATCCTGCCATTCTTCAATGTTTTTAACTACCAGCGGATCTTTCGGAACAATATATGGAGCCTCAGATTCCTGTGCATTAAGTGCATGAACACTTATCAGCAATAAGATTATTGTGAAGAATTTTGATTTCATTTGAAATATGGATTAAATATTTTTAGCCTGGCAATAAATTGAAAACCAACGTCTGTTTTACTTTCATTTTTTTGCAGCAGTTGCTGATACATCATATAATGGCCCTGAAGGCCTGGAACCAATAAAAGAATAATAAATTATGAAAAGGTAACTAATCAGAGGAATGAGGATTGCCAGCGCCATGCTATGTGTCTTATCTGAAATCATTCCCATCAAAGGCGTCCAGACTGCACCTCCGATAATTGCCATAATGATCATAGATCCTCCAAGTTTGGTATTGGGTCCAAGTCCTTTTACACCCAGTGCAAATATGGTTGGAAACATCAGCGACATAAAAAAACTGGTTGCAATCAATGCCCAGCCGCCCATAATACCTGGCATAAATACTGCAATTGTACAAAGCGCAACATTTATAATGCTGTATATGCCCATTAATTTTTTAGGATCGATGCGCTTCATAAGAGCGGTGGCTACAAAACGGCCAATTCCAAAAGCAAGAATGGAGATGAACAGCAAAGCGCCTGCCTCTTTTTCCGATTTCTGCATATAATCTTTCAGGTATTGTATCATAAAACTCCAGGTTCCAACCTGTGCGCCAACATAAAAAAACTGTGCAGCAATACCTCTTAAAAAATGCGGATAATGCAGTAATGCCGATAGTTTCCCTTTTTCATTACCATTTGTATCAGCAATCTTTTTATCTGCCGGGAACTTAGTCCTCCAGAGCAGAAACGCCCATAGTAGTATGATGCTTCCGATTACCACGTAGGGTGGACCAACCCTCATTATTTCCTCATGAAGGTAAGCCTGGTAAGTCCCTGCATTTTTCATAGTTTCAATCTGGCTGACGGACAATTCGGTACCTGAGAAAATGAATACAGTACCGATAGTAACACCTGTGAGTGAACCGAGTGGATTGAAAGATTGTGAGAAATTTAACCTGTGTTCAGAAGTTGCCGGATCACCCAAAACGGAAATAAAGGAATTCGAGCCGGTTTCTAGAAACGCCAGTCCGCTTGCTATAATGAAAAGGGCGAAAAGAAAGAATCCATATCTTCCGGAACTTGCAGCTGGCCAAAACAAAAAACATCCTGCTGCGAAAAGCAGTAATCCTATGATTAGTCCTGTTTTGTAATTGTATTTATCCATAATAAGTGCAGCCGGCATTGCCAATAGAAAATAACCGAGGTAAAATGCCGATTGTACAAGGCCGGCCTGCAAACGAGTCAGTTCGAACGATTTCATAAATTGTGGAATAAGAATATCGTTCAGGTTGTTTGGTAAAGCCCAGAGAAAAAACAACGCAGTTACCAAAATAAAGGAAGTAAATGATTCTTTGCTAACGATTTTGTGTTTATCAGCCATAAAATTGGTTTTATTGAGGATTAGCCTATTGAAAACTGATAAATCTAATCAATGTCAATGCAGGAAGCTACTTTTTATAAATTGTTTTTCCTCCTGATCCTGATCTGCATAGCTCCCTCAACAATAGATTCTGAAACCAGGATAATATAACCGCCTCCTCCTGCACCTGAAAGTTTCCATCCCAATGCCTTATTTTTATATTTTTCAATAGTTTGCAGGATATCATCATCCACCATATTTGGGAACATAGAAATCTGAGCTTCAAATGATTCTCTGAAAGCATTTCCAAAAGCCTGTATATTCTTATCGAGGATCGCTTTCCAGCAAGCTTCGGTTGAATCAGATAAGGCTTTGGCTCCTTCGGCAGTAATATTGGTATTATCGAGCGGACTATATGAATTAACCCGCGGACCCAGGGTTACCAGGTAGAGATGTTGCTCAACCCACGAAAGTATATTCTCTTGGTGAATAGAAATAATTTTTTCAGGCCAGTAGTTTCCGTCATATTCCAGTTTATTGAGGCCAGGGAGTACAATCCCCAGTGAATCCTGCGATCCTGAAACATGCTGAGTACCAGGCGGATTTTCAAAACTGAATAACATTTTTGCCAGGTGTTCAGCATCACCATGTGGTATTTCGTTGCGCCATAGCTCAATAGCTTTTCGGCGCGTGCTTGATGCCATTCCGCTCCGGTCGTTAAATTCAATGGTAGGTTCAATACTGATAGTAAGAACGGATCCGGGATAATATTTTGAAACATAAGGCTGATCGAGCCAGCCACCGGCCAGGTCGATTCGGAACGGGATGGTGCATTCGGTACGGAGCATAGTTGTTGATCGTACCGGCAGGTCAGCATGAGGAATGCGTTTAAGGATATGATATTGAATACCCATTTCTTCGCAAAGTGCCTGTTTTGAAGGAGTATGCCCATCCTCGTTTACTACAAATACATCAGGCATTATTTCTTGTAATTCATTCTCAAAATCAATGTATCCCCAGCCCGAGTTTACAATACACTTTTTTACACAAGCCAGGGCATCAATCATATACTTCCGCTCATCCTGCGTATTTACCGGGTAACGGCCTTTTAAATGATTCACATTTTCATCGGCTCCAATACTTACATATAAATCGCCATACGTGGCTGCTTCCTTTAAAAATGCAATGTGACCACTATGAAGCATATCGAAACATCCGGTTACAAAAACCTTTTTATTTGACTTAGATTGAATGGAATGGTTTTTCTCAGTGTGAAATACTTCTGTCATGGGAACAGCTGCTGCATCCGTCTTTAATACCCTGGCAATAATGTCGAGCAGAAATGAATTATCTGTAGACTGCAGCGTTTCGAGATAAATATAAATATCATGATTTCCTTTAAATATCCGTAAGGTTTTAAGGCCATAGGTAGTTCCCCAGAAATCAATATCTCCGAAATGATCTTTAGGAACTGTTTCCTCAATATATGCAGAAGCAGGAAATTTATAGGCAAAGCGCAACACTTCTTCTCCTTTATGGTTTGGTAATTCATGGCTATACCAAAGCTTTATTCCGGCCCACCATTCATTATCTTTCCTGTAATCAAGCGGTTGCTGCATGACATCGGTAAGTTTCCACCATTCCTGTGTGGACTTATCGGTACCCATGGCTTTCATGTCGGATTCGTAGTTGATGCCGCTATAAACCATATGACTGAATAAAATTCCGTCGTTCAGAAAAATAGAATAATCGCTGATATTTGATTGGTGAATGCGATCCAGTACTTCAGGAAATGTATGGTTGTGCAACGCAATATATTGTTCTTCCGATTCTTTCTTCAGACCGATTATACTACCCAGAATGAGCCTGTTATTCCTACTCAGATGCATGTTGCGAAAGCTATTCCTAATAAAATGGAGTTATGAGTTTATGATTTGTTGAACTTAAATTGTTTCATTGAAATCAAACTCGCTGCATAGATAATAAAATCCGGATTACAAATGCATGTTTACCGCTAAAATCTTTTTTATTTATAGTTTAAAGGAGGATAATAAAATGAAAGCGCTAAAGTAATTGCTTAAGACGGAACCTTTTCCCCTGCTTTAATACCAATATGATTATCAGTTTTAACAAAGGTCTCTCAACCGGAAGATCTAAATTAAGTCTGAAGGTTCAGAAGGGATATAAAAATCAATATGAGTTCACGCATATCGATAAACTAACCAGCAGAATGTGCTCTAAACGATTTTTGATATTCGTTTCATATACTTATCCATTTCACAAAGCTGATCTTCAGTTAAACGTACTGCCTGATCCTGACTCCGGATAATGATGCCACATGCCAGTTCAAAGAAAAGTGCCTTCTGTATTACGTCGTCAAAACTTTTGCCTACTACCACCTGCCCATGACTTTGCAACACAACCAGGTCGTGTGTTTTCATGGATTCGGTGACTTTTATACCTAATTCAGGCGAACCGGGGCAGATATACGGGAGCATATCAATATTTCCCACGTACAAAGGGATTTCGTTTATGACATTGAAATTCGTAGGTGGATCCGGCAAACAAGCCAGGGTAGTGCCATATAACGACTGGAAATGAAGGATCACATTTACATCTTTCCGTTGGTGCATTATGCCAAAGTGAAACCCGCTATCCATAGTAGGATTTACATTATTGACAATGGTTCCATCTGTGAGACGGCTGATGCTTACCTGGTCCTTGCTTAGATATGGAAGCCAGGAACCTGTTTGTGAAATAAGCATTATTTCATCATTCAGACGCCATGACAGGTTGCCGCTGCTGCACAATAAAAGTTGGTGCGTTCCTATGCGATGGGCTGCTTCTACAAATGTTTTCAGATGACTGTCGGTTACTAATGGCATTTTGTTATGGATTTGCAATCGGTGAAGAATGCGTAAGTTTCAGATAAAGAGTATTTTCGCTTCTTTCTTAAAAATCAAATGATTTTAGAAAGTCTGCAAATTTACTGTGTTTTGAGGAGTTTTATCATGGGAATTATCAACTTTTCAAAGTATAGAATCTTGTTCATGGATTGCTGGCTGTTATATCTCACTGGAAATGTTGATTTTAAAGAAATTAGATCATAAATTTTAAAGCTTTGTAATCCTGCATGCAAATCCACCACCGGAAGCCAGTTTAAGGTTAAGAATGCTCTTATTATTTACTGTGAATGTTTCAGTTACATAATCTTCGGCACGACGGTCGGCATTTATTCCATCTTTAAAAATAGTAACTGAATATTGACCATCATCCAGGAAATTGAGTGGAACATCAAAACTGCGTTCGGTGAAATCGGTCATGGATCCCAGGTACCAATCACTGCCATGTTTTCGTGCGACAGTTACAAAATGGCTAATGGAAGCATTTATACACCTTGTTTCGTCCCAGGTAACCGGAACTTCCGACAAAAACGACAGGCACTCCGGTTCTTTCATATAGCTCGTTGGATTGTCGCACAACATTTGCAATGGACTTTCGTAAATAACATATTTAGCCAGTTCGTGGCACCTGGTGCCCATGCTCATGGGTTCGGAATAATTGATGGTAAAAGTTTTCTGATTTTCGTTGTGCATTGCACCGGGAGTATAATCCATTGCACCGGCAAACATTCGTGTGAAAGGAATGGTACAGTCATGAACCGGTGTTATATCCTTCGACCATTTTACATTTTCAAGGCCTTTTACTCCTTCGCGGGTAAGAGCATTAGGATAAGTGCGACTAAAACCTGTTGGTTTGTATGCTCCGTGAAAGTCAACAAGCATTTGATATCTTGCTGCAGTTTTTGCAACTCTCTCATAGAAATTAACCATGGCCTGGTCGTCGCGTGTAAGGAAATCGACTTTTACTCCAACGCAGCCCCATTTGCTGAATTTAGCAAAAGAGGATTCAAATTTTTCCTCCAGTGCCCGGCCGGTAACCCACAAGATAATACCGACATTTTTCTGCTTTGCATAGGCAAATAAAGCATCCATATCCATATCAGGATTTATTTTTTCGAGGTCTTCCGGTTTCGACCATCCTTCGTCGAAAACAACATATTCCAGTTTATTCGCCGAAGCAAAATCAATGTAATATTTGTACGTATCCGTATTTATTCCTGATTTAAAAGACACACCCGAAATATTCCAGTCGTTCCACCAATCCCATGCTACTTTTCCAGGTTTAATCCATGAGGTTTCAGTAAGCCTGCATGGGCTTCCTAACCTGTAAGCAATATCATTTTCCAACAACCGGGCTTCATTATCGGCTAACCCGAATACACGCCATGGAAATTCACGTTTGCCAGCAGTACGTGCTATATAATCTTTCCGGCTGACGATCCCATAGTCGCGATCAGTTTTAGGTTTCATCTGGTCGACCACTTTCGGGAATGTGCCTGTAAATGAACCGTTAGCCTTGATCGTTTCCAAGTAAATAAAGACCTGGGTAATCCAATAAGTCAGCTTCGGTAAATGCTGCAATGGAGCCATTTACTTTTCGGAATACAGCAGGTAGAATTCCCATCTGATTGCTTTTAATTGAGCCTGCTTGCCTGCAGGTATAAAACCGTTCGGAATGTGAAACAAAATTATCTTCATCGCCATAATAAACTGAATCGACGGCAGCCATATTTAAAGTAACAAGTTCGTTATTTACAGTTATAGAGTCGGCGAAACGGGTAAACATCCGCCATGCAACACCATCATTATATGCGCGCAGTATTATTCCGTACTTGCCTTTAAACAACACTTCCCTCTCATTATAAAGTTCAGGTATGCGACTTCGCTTTTCGGCTACAACAGGAATGATCTCACTGTTTATCATTCTACGTTTTACACTTTTCCGGACTGGGTTATTGAATGCTTCCGGATATTCTTTTATGCTCATCGATACTGGCGATGGTGCCATAACAATCTGTTTGTTGTATTCTACTGACAGCATTAAACCTTTCGTATAATCGAGGTATATAACAGTTTTAGTATCGGGAGAACTAACACTAATTTTCTGGGCCGAAATGGTAAGCGTACAAACCAACATGATAACTGACAGAACAAAAATTTTCCGGAAACTCTTTTGAAGAAATGATTTCATTTTTATTTTTTTTTAAATTCAGGTAAGCCAAAGTCTCATTTTATAATTATTGCAATGGTGCGAGATGCTTTCGCAATCTGTTCGCCTATACCGATTTTATATCCTTCGGAATAATAAATCAGATTTCCATTTTTGTCAGTGATAACAATAACAGGCAGATTGTTTTTATTATCCCGTTTGCGTAAATGATTGATTTCGGTCAGAAGTTTTGCATTTTTATCGTAAGCAAAATTACTCTGTAGCGGAAGATTCGGGAAGTTTGATGGTTTGAAAGATGAACTTACTTTGTCATTGGGAAACAGGAAAAGCATTCCGCCACCCCATTTCTCAATAATATCTTTTACTGCAGGAATATCAGCCATTACATGTTTTGATGGTTCTTTATCCGGATCAATCCAGATCAGGATGGCACCTTTTTGGGCAGATAGAGATTTGAGTTCAAGATCTTTATTGGTATGCATATCGACTGAATTTGTAATCAGCAGGATTGATTTTTGCCCATGGCTCAACAGGAGTAAAATCCTGCCTGATATTCACTTTTACATCCGTGGTAGCTTTTGCCGGGACATCAAAAAAAGTAACTGAAGAGAGTACGCTTCCGTCGGCTAGCCTGTTTCCGGTTACAAGCAGGTATTTGCCGGCTTCTACTTCAGTTTTAGTTTCAAACTCGCTGATTTTCCTGCCATAATCAAATTCTAAAGTCCGGTAAACTCCGGCATTGTAGCGGGCAATGGTAAAATTTACTGGCATATTTCGGATCAATACTTTCGTTAGCATTGATGAAATGGATAAAGCCTTTCTCAGTGATGTTTTCGGTAACAGGCTCAAAGGCTACATTAATCCAATCTGTTCCGTTGTAGTATTGTGGGAGGCTGGTTGCCGGATTAATCCGGGCAGGCAGTCCAAAACTGCGGCAAACAGCAACAAAAAAGATGTCGCGCGAATGCTTATCCGCCACTTTTAGTTCGTAAACTCCCTGAGGCGAAAGGGGTGCACGCGAATGAAGGTTGGCATGTATTGTCAATTTTGATATTGGTTTTTATCCAATCAACCAGAATATTTACATCGGATTTAAACTGCTTAATAAAATCGTCCGGGAACTGTTTCTGCAGGAATCCGCGCCAGGGCAGCATCATCTCATTCGATATACGTCCGTTCATAACATACTCAGCAAAAAAAGCTGAATCGTATTTTGAATCAGGATTGAAATAATTTAATGAATTTGTCATGTGGTCATTCAGAATTTCAGCTTTGGTATCCCGGATATCTTTTTCCGAGATTACTTCCAGCATCAGGATAGCCCACTCTTTTTGAGCGCCAGGAGTTCCGGAAATAAAATCAGAGATTTCCTTCCAATTGCCATAACTTTTGCTGAAAATAGGCTGAAGTCTTTCTGCACTGAATCCCTGCTCTTTTGCGAAGGCTGAAACCCAGGCAGAATCTTTAAATGTCGACATATAAACTGTGCGTATCGAATCTTCATGCTGAAGCCTGAATGTATTGTGTTCACGGTCTTTTTGAGTTACTGTCGAAGGAAGTGGATTCTTCTCGACAGGAGGTATAAAGTCAAAACTTTCGGTCGAACCGGTCGGATGTTTATCTGTGATCACCACGGTAACGGAATCCATTTTATCAACCGAAATCTTTTTATACCCCCATTTTTCACCCAGGTATGCCCAAATTAATAAGTCGCCAAGACCCGTGGTAATTGAACTTATCCCATTCTGGTCCGTTGTACCTTTGGCTATTGGATACAATTCAGCATAGTTATACAATTGGTATTCCACATTAGCATTTGCAACCGGCTTATTATCAGTCGAAAGCACTTTTACGAAAATATTTTTTGCGGAAGCATAATTCTGTATCAGGTTGAGTTCGGCAAAGCGTTCCTCGTTATCAATAACAGGTTCGTTGCCATGATAAGCTCCGTAAGCGCGCGTATGCACCAACATGGCCCTGCGTGCAGGTTCGGCAAACCAACCCATATTTAAATCAGGCTCGGGTTCACAAGCGCCCATGAAATACCATTTTCCATCAACCCATACTTCGACCCAGGCATGGTTGTCATCGCTGTGTGCCCAGCGAGGTGTATACACCTGTCGGGCAGGAATTCCGATAGTTCGTAAAGCTGTTACAGTGAAAGTTGATTCTTCGCCACAGCGTCCAAAAGAAGTTTTTACAGATGCCAGCGGTGAACTTGTCCGGTCGTCGGAACCACGGTAAGTTACTTTTTCGTGGCACCAGTGGTTTACTTCCAAGGCAGCGTCATGCATATTCATTCCTGAAATCCGATTTTTAATTTCATCATACATCACAACCCTGAATTGATCCAGGTTCTCGTTGTTCACTCGCAAAGGCAGAACAAAATGTAGGAAAACATCTTCCGGTATTTTTTGCCCCCAGGCCATTTCGGAACGGGCTTTTAATGCGACTTTTACCTGATCAAGAAAAAAAGTCCCGTCGTAATCAGCCAGGTCGCTCAAAGGCATATAAGCATACAAATATTCCAGTGACTGTTTCTCATCATTTGACAGAGGAGTTTTATAAATATCGAAAAGCTGGTGACTTCTCCCTTTTGCCAGTTCTTGTTGTTTTTCCAGCATTATCCGTATATCGGCAAGAGTTTTACTATCGTTAATCAACTGCGCATTAGCGATTGTACCTGAAAAGCTAAATAGGATCAGTAGAACCAGTGACCTGAAAGAGATATTTGTTGAGAAGCTGGAAACTCTATTTTTTATTTGCATAGGTTGTTCAAGTAAATTTTTCATCTAAAATGATATTATTTAGGTTATCAACCCTTCAAGGGTTTATAACTCCTGAAGGGTTCTCCAGATGTTACTTGATTATTATCTCATCCGCAAACATCCAGGCCGAAGCACCCTGTCC
The DNA here is from genome assembly GCA_963802185.1 of uncultured Bacteroidales bacterium. GTDB lineage: Bacteria > Bacteroidota > Bacteroidia > Bacteroidales > UBA4417 > UBA4417. The sequence goes on along the minus strand of CAWDHU010000017.1, from coordinate 111,625 downwards.
TTTATGTCCCGGAGGACAAGAACCAATATTGGTTGCTACAACTTTTACAAAACGGGTTTTTACAGGCGCGACTTTCATTTCGAACATTTTAACAATAGCACCTTCTCCCGTCTGAGGTACATCATTTACAATTTTTCCGGCTGAACGGTAATCTGTTCCGTTATCGGAAACAAAAAATTCAATCTGCGACGGCATGAAAAGCCATGAATTGATGTCCTGCAGGAATTCGGCGCCAAATGTAGTTAAAGACTTTTCTACCCGTAAATCAATAATTGCTTCGAGGTTCACTTTCTCAAAACCCAACCATCCGCCAACCCTGAAATCGGGCGAACAGCGTATACCATCTATCAGGTTGGTCGCTCCACCGCTTGAGTATTGATTAGCAGGAGGATAAATCAACTTTATATCTTTATCATCAGTCATCTTTACAAACTCAGACGTTACAATCGAACTTACGCTTCCATTTTGCTGGGCATAGAATCTAAGGCTTGATGTCTGATCAATGTAGAATGGTTCAATATATGGTTGGGTGGTTGTCTTTCCATCAGTTCCCGTGAGGCTATAAAAAATGGAAGCTCCTTCAGGTCCTGTAATTGTAATCGATTTTTTATCCTTAAATGATTTCGTGGCTTCCAGGATGGCCGGCGCCGGAACAATCAGGTTATCAGTGATGGCAGTTTGCGGTTCATTGCCAGGTCCAACTCCCCATTTTTTATTTGGCTTTGCACCCATGGTGAAGGTGAGTTCACCGCCATTCATAATATCAGCATGTTTCAGGAATGAAGCATCATATCTTTTGCCATTTAGTGTTGCGGATTGGATATAATAATTATTTGACGAAACACTTTTTGCTTTGATAATGAATTTATTGCCGTTTTCGAGGTTGATGGTTACTTTACTGAACCATGGAGTCCCGATTACATATTCATCCGTTCCGGGAGTTACCTGGTAAAAACCCATGGCGCTCATTACCGCCCAGGCCGACATTTGCCCGCAGTCTTCGTTTCCTGTTAAGCCATCAGGATTATTGCGATACAAAGTATTCATGATCTGATGTACAAGTTTTTGGGTTTTCCATGGCTGTCCGACAAACGGATACAGGTAAGCGATATGATGGCTGGGTTCGTTGCCGTGTGCATATTGACCGATCAGGCCGGTAATGTCACTCTGGTCGCGGCCCGAAGTTTTGGATGAAGCGCTGAAGAGCTGATCCAGTTTTTTAGCCAGGTTTTGTTTCCCACCAAGAAGCTGGATAAACCCGTCCATATCCTGCACGGCCGAAAAACTATATTGCCATGAATTAGCTTCAGTATAATTAAAATTCACCTCAAACGGATCGAAAGGATTAAACCAGCCTCCATTGCTACGTGCCCGCATAAATCCTGTTGATGGATCAAACATATTTTTGTAGTTCTGCCCGCGTTTGTTGAAATACTTGTACTCATCGTTTTTGCCGATAGATTTTGCAAACTGAGCAATACACCAGTCGTCGTAAGCATATTCCAGGGTTTTCGAAACACTTTCCGATTCATCTTCGGTTGAAATATATCCATGTTGGTCCAGTTCCTTCAATCCAATATTCCCTTCCCGTGTTGCACTTTTGCGCATGGCTGCTAATGCTTTTTCGGTATCAAAGTTGTTAATCCCTTTCAGATAAGCATCTACAATTACCGGAACCGAATGGTAGCCAATCATGCAGAAAGTTTCATTAGCATCAAGTTCCCAAACCGGCAGCAATCCGCCCTGGTCGTATTGGGTTAGAAAAGTTTTTATATAGTCAAGTGTACGTTTCTGATCGATAATAGTCATCAAAGGATGAAAAGCCCTATAAGTATCCCAGAGGGAAAAAACAGTATAATTTGTAAATGACTTTTCCCTATGTACTTTCAGATCGCGACCTCGGTAAAATCCATCCACATCCATATATGTATTAGGATTCACCATAGTATGATAGAGAGCGGTATAAAAAATGGCCTTTTGCACATCAGTACCGCCTTCAAGCTCAATTTTTGAAAGTTCTTTATTCCATGCGGATTTAGCATCGTTCCGGACTCTGTCAAAATCCCAATCCGGAATTTCGGTATTCATATTCATACCTGCGCCTTTTTCATTTACTGCCGAGATTCCTACTTTTACGTAAATTTTTTCACCTTTGGATGTATTGAAATGAAAAATCGCCTTGATATTTTTCTTGTTTTCGGCCGAAGTAATCCCTGGCTGGGTTTGATTGTCAACAGCTATTTCATAGGATGAAAAAGGCTTCGAAAACTCAGCAACAAAATATACATACTGATTCTGAGCCCATGAACGCGAACGGCGTAATCCTTCAATTTGTGTGTCACTGATCACTTTAATGGATGATTCGAGCACTTCATCGCGATGAAAAAGATCAACAAGGATATTGGATTGATTGCCGGCCGGGAAGGTATAGCAATGCATTCCTACCCGCGTGGTAGCAGTAAGTTCGGCTGTAATGGCATAATTATCCAGGAAAACTTTATAATAACCAGGTGCTGAATTTTCGCTGCTGTGTTTGAAATGGGAGCCATAACCAGGTTTTCTATCCGAACCGTTATTCCAGCGTGTTTCGCCGGTTGTAGGCATAAAGAGGATATCGCAGAGGTCGGGAACACCTGTTCCGTTAAGATGCGTATGCGAAAACCCATAAATATAATTATCGTCGTAATGGTAGCCGCCACATCCATCCCAGCCTTCGAGCCTGGTATCCGGACTCAGCTGCACCATCCCGAAAGGCATGGTTGCGCCGGGATAAGTATGGCCATGGCCGCCGGTACCTATAAATGTGTTAACGTTACCGGAAGGCGATTTCTGGGCGATTGAAATTGCAGGAAACACACCCAGAAGAAGCAGAAGTAAAACTGATTTTTTCAATTTAGTTTGGAGATAAGAAAGTTAAAATTTACTATTTTACCAGGAATGAAAACGTAAAAATACGATCTTATTGATATTATTTAAAAATATCAGATGTTAAATTATTTTGTTTCTTTGATGGGGCAAAGACTTTAATATTTCTATCCAAAGGTTGACTGTTCCTTCTTGCTCTTATATTAAATTTAATGTTGGGACTGATTCCGTTAGATTTTTTTTGATTTTAGTTAATAAATTCATCCAAAGATTTTTATCTGAATTTGCAAAAATGAAAATAAGAATACGACTGGGCTTTTTTGTATTTTTTTGCCTGTCTTCAATTACATCGATAGGAGGTGCTCAGATTTCCAAAGTCAATCAACTATCTAAAAATGAGCCTCAGAAAGCTCCTCATGGTGCCGGTTATTATAATGCATTGTTTGCAAAAACAAGTATTGATTCTAATGATTTCAGACTTCAATATGCGAGGCTTGCGTATGATGCTGCTTTAACAACTCATGATAATTATGAAAAAGCGAAAGCATTGCTGAATTTGGGAATTGCTTACAATCACCAGAATAGATATAACCTGGCGATGGAGTCATATTTAAAAGCAAAAGGTATAGCAGATTCAATCAGTTCTCCAGAATTATCAGCTTCAGTTTTTCGTAATATCGGGAAATTGTACCTTGATATGAGAAATACTCAGCTTGCCAGGGATTTCTATATGCGTGCTCTGAATGTGAAAACCAAAGGTTCCGAATCTCAAAACCTGGCTGAAACACTAAATGGGCTGGCGCTCGTTTCGTGGTTGTCAGGGAATCTTGATACAGCTGTTAATTACCTTCAAAGATCTGTGGATATTTCATTAAAGGTGAATGATTATAAAGGGATAACAAAGGCCTACAATAACATGGGAATAGTATTCCATGAGAAGAAAGACTATGCGGCTTCATTGGCCTATCTAAATAAAGCATTAGCGATCAGCGAATCCCGTCACGATAAATGGCTGTCGGCTGAAATATGCAACAATATAGGAGAAGCAAGCATCAGCATTGGGAATTATAAACAGGCTGATATGTATTTGTCGAAAGCCCGCGGATATGCTGAACCTCTTAAAGCATCACTGCTCATTGCTGATAATTACAGGTATATGGCCAGGTTGTATAGCCGAACAGGCAAATATGAATTAGCCTATACTTACCTGGAAAGGTTCCACGCACTTGATGATTCGCTTTTTGACCGGAATAATTATACAATCATAAGTGAGCTGACATCGGTTTTTGAACTTGAAAAAAAGGAGCAATCCATACTTCTTCAAAAGCAACAGATTGAATTGCTGAAACAAAAAAAGAGAAATGACAACCTGATTGCCATAATACTGGTTGTGATCATACTTTTTATGATGCTCATTACCGTGATAATAATAAACCGTCAAAAAAGGATAAATATCAGAAACAGGCTTCTTCTGGAAAAAGATGCCCAGATACTGGAAGCTCAGGAACTGCTTGTGGAAAGAGAGAAGGAAGAAAAGAACCGGTTGATACTTGAGCTTGACAATAAGAATAGATTCCTGATTGATTTTGCACTTTACATCGGTATGAAGAATGAGTTCCTGCTAAACTTGCGCGAACAATTAAAGAAACTTATAAATAAACAAGGAGCTTCAACTGAAATTAAAGATATAATTTTCCAGCTAAATCAGAATCTCAGGTACAACAGGGAGGTTGTTGATTTGCAAAAGAATGTGGAGAAAGTAAATTTTGCATTTATTCAAACATTGATGGAGCGTTTTCCAAATCTCAACGAAAATGAAAAGCACCTTGTAATTCTGTTACGTCTTAAATTCACATCAAAGGAGATCGCTGATATAAGGGCTGTTTCTGTTAAAGCCGTTGAAATCAGCAGGTACAGGCTGAAAAAGAAGATGAATATTGATGATAATGAGAACCTTGTGACTTTTATTCAAAAAATTTAATGGCTACGGTAGTAGTAGCTAATTTAAAATATATTGATTATAAGATAGTTGATAGAAATTCAGTAGTATTTTTTTACTTTAAATTATAGCGTATTTTGTAAATATGTAGGGTATTTGTAGTCTGGAATTAAGTGGTTCCGCCTGGGTATGTGATTACTTTAGCCGCAGATAACAGTGAAAATTCTGTTGATATGTTCAACCCAAACCCTTAAATCAACCAACTATGAAAGTATTCCGTTACGAAACAACACAAAAGTACAGGAAGCGCCTTTTACTGGTAGCATGGGCGCTATTATTGAGTTTATTTATTGCTCCTGCGGCATTCGCTCAGAAAACTATAAGCGGAACAGTGTTTAACTCTGAAGATAAACAATCACTGCCTGGCGCAAGTGTCGTTGAAAAAGGCACTACAAACGGCACATTATGCGACGTGTCAGGCCACTTTGAAATCAAGGTAAGTAATGAACTGTCAGTACTGGTATTCAGTATGATAGGATTTGAAAGTCAGGAAAATGTAGTAGGACAGAACACTTCATTCGATATTTCGCTTATACCTGCAAGTATCGGAATTGAAGGAGTAGTTGTTGTAGGTTATGGCACCCAGAAAAAAGCAAGCCTTACCGGTGCTGTAGCTTCAGCAAATATGACGCAGATTGACAAGATACCTGGAGGTGATATTTCAAAAATGTTATCCGGGCAGGTGGCAGGTGTAAATATTTCAGTTCCATCTGGTGCTCCCGGAGCTACCCCACAGATTTTAATTAGGGGATTAAGCTCAACAACCAGTTCTGATCCGCTTGTGATTATTGATGGAATACCAGGTGATATTACTTTTATTAACCCTTCAGACATCGAAAGCATAAATGTTCTGAAAGATGCTTCGGCAGCGACAATTTACGGATCCCGTGCTTCAAACGGAGTCCTGCTTATAACTACCAAGCGCGGTAAAAAAGGTGAGCCCAAAGCATCCCTTAAAACTTACCTCGGGATACACAATCCTATGATGGGAGACGTTAAAATGGCGAATCGAGACCAGTACAATCTTATACATACCCAAGCACTTGAAAACAGTGGCGAAGCTCTGTATCCATGGATTACTGACCCTACTTTGCCTGACTCCGATTGGGGTTCTGCATTCATGAAACAGGGAATTGAATCAAAAATTGACTTTTCGGTAATGGGCGGCGGAGATAATGCCACCTATGGATTTACTGCAGGGTATTACAAGAATACCGGAACTGTTATCAATACAGATAATACTAATATAACGGCCAGGCTGAATACGGATTTCAAACTACTGAAGGACCACCTTCTAATCTCTCCATCATTATCAATTTTCAGGATGAACAGGGGAAAGATGTATGAGCCAACAGGCAGCGGAAATGGCGGCTGGTCTGACTTTATGGAAGTTGCGATGCAGATACCTCATAAAAAGATTTATGATGATAATGAAACATATGGATTCGCTGTACCTCCTGATGGCTTTCCCAGTGGTAACCCTGTAGCTTTAAGGTCAATAGTCACGGACAATAACCAAACGGACTACATTCAGGCTGGCGTGAACGCTGAGGTGGTTTTAACCAAGGCTTTATCGTATAAATTCTTCTATGGTGCTAATGTGAAGGATTATTATAACTATTATCATATGCCGGCATATAATTACGGTAATCAGAGCCAACTTGAAAATACGTTCCTTTCGGAAGAACGGGGCAGAACAAACCACTGGGTTATGAATAACCTGTTAACCTATACAAAAGCATTTGATTTGCATAAAATTGATTTGCTTGCCGGTTTTTCGAGAGAAAAATCAGAGTACAGGTACACAGGCGGATCGAACCGCGAAATCCCTTCTGATGATCTCACCACCCTGAGTTCGGGTATAGGCGACAGAGATGCATGGGGCGACAGATCAATAAATAGCCTTCAGTCAGTATTTGGTCGTGCTAATTACGAATTTGATGAAAAGTATTTGTTACAGGGAAGCATCCGTTACGACGGGTCATCAAAATTCTCTGAAAAGAACAGGTATGGCTTGTTCTATTCAATATCAGCCGGATGGGCAATGCATAAAGAGGATTTCTTCAAAGTTTCGTGGATAAGCGAGTTAAAACCCAGGTTTAGCTATGGTACACTCGGTAATCAGAATATCGGTGATTTCCAGTATTTGGATCTTATCACTACTGGCGGCAGAACGCTGAATTATCCGCTTGGTTATCCTAACATAACACAACCTATTAATATTGGTGCTACAACAATTAATTCAGCAGCATATAATATCAAATGGGAAGAATCATCCATTACCAATTTCGGTTTTGATATTGGATTATTTAAGAATCTCCTGACCTTGAATTTCGATTACTTCAATACCAATACCAAGGATATGCTGGTTGTTATTCCACGTCCATATTCTTCAGGTTTCAACAGTTTCCCAAGGACTAACGGCGGTTCTATGATTAATAAGGGATGGGAACTCACTTCCACCTACCGGAATTCGAAGGATGAATTCAGATATAGTGTATCGGTAAACCTTGCACATTCAAAGAATAAACTAACCGAGCTTGGTTCAGCAGGCGAATATTACATCGATGGGTATGTGGATTACGAAAACAACCCTACAACAAAAACTGAGGTTGGTGGTGAAATCGGAAGGTTTTATATGTTCCACACTTTGGGTATATTCCAGAATGAAGAGGAAATTACTGATCATAAGGCTCAGCCAGATGCAGTTCCTGGTGACCTGATATTTGAAGATATAAACCTCGACGGAGCCATTACTGACGAAGATAAGACTTATGTCGGAAGTGCCATGCCTGATATCGCTTATGGCGTGAACTTAAACTTCGGCTACAAGAAATTTGATCTGAGCATGTTCTTTGAGGGTTCATATGGCAATAAAATGTACAACGGTTTCAGGATGATGATGTTCAGGTCGTCGTACCAGAATAATACCTTAAGTGAACTTGTTGATGCATGGACTCCTGATAACAAATCGACAGATGTATTCCGAAACTCATCCGTAGATGCCAATTACAACCTTCGCGTTTCAGATTACTTCCTTGAAGATGCATCTTATCTGCGGCTTAAGAATATTCAAATCGGCTATAACATTAGTGACGATCTGCTTAAGAAGTATCTGATTAAGGGTATAAGAATATATGCAGGCTCAGTAAATCTTTTCACTATAACGAAATACAAAGGCTTTGATCCTGCATTGGTGAATGAGGGTGCTTTCGCAAGAGGAGTTGACCGCGGATTTTATCCTCTGACACAATCATTCTACTTCGGATTAAACTTTGACTTTTAATGTTAACCAACGCAAAAGACTAAAATTATGAAAAACAAAGTCTCAATATATATAATGTCATTTGTACTGATTTTTCTGATGTCATGTACAAAAGATTTTCTCGATCTGAAAAATGAATCCCAGTTATCATCGGAAAGCTTCTGGAAGACTAAGACCCAGGTTAACCAGGCCGTTATTGCCACTTATGCCGGGTTGCAGACTTATGAAGGCGACAAGTGGACGTTCTTTGAGGAGGTTTGGACCGGAATGAACTATAAAGGTGATGACATTACCAACAATCCCGGAGAACCGTATGGAAGGGATATCGCAAATTTCACTGTTAATTCTGATAACTCCAACGTCCTTAATATCTGGAGAACCTGGTACGCAATTATTGGAAGAGCTAATCAGGTCATCAAGAATGTGCCGAACGTGAGTGCATCTGAATTATCGGATACCGAGAAGGATCAATTCATAGCAGAGGCAAGGTTCCTCCGGGCTTTGTCATACATGTACCTGGTTACATATTATGAAAATATCCCTCTTGTAACAACATTCGAAACTGACGAAACGATGATGTATCCTCCACAGGCCGATCCTGCCGACGTTTGGAGTCTTATCGAAAGTGATCTGGTTTTTGCCGAAAGCAAGCTTCCAGATAGCTACGACGATGCAAACGTTGGGAGGGCAACCAAATGGGCTGCCAAATCGTTCCTTGGTAAAGTATATCTTGCACAGGAAAAATGGACAGAGGCAAGGGATAAATTTGCCGAGGTTGTAAATGCTAAAGTCTATGGCCTGATACCGGATTACAATCAGGTATTTGATGGGTCATTTGAGAATGGAATTGAATCGGTTTTTGAAGTACAATTCAGTGCCGACAGGTCGAACGGTAATGACGAAAGAGTTCCTATCAACTTTGAAGGTGTGCCGTATGAACTTGGTGGCTGGGAACTATTTTACCCCTCGGAATGGATTGTTTCAGAGCTAAAGAATGATAAGAAAAGTGACGGTACCTATTCGGACCGGGTTTATGCATCAATATTTTTTGATGATCCTAACAGTACTATGTACAATCTCGATACTGAAGAGAATGTTACTTTTGACGATTTTAAGGCTCTTGGTGGCGATCGTCCTTATTTCAAAAAGTTCAGTTATGCTGTTGACAGGCAGAATTATATTGGCACAAATATTCACCTGATGCGTTATGCTGATGTACTGCTTATGTATGCTGAAGCTCTAAATGAGACAGGACAGACTTCACCCGCTATTGAAACAGTGAACATTGTTCGCGAAAGATCCCATGCTGCCGACCTCCCGCTTACGATGTCAAAGGAAAGCCTTAGAACACAGATCAGGCATCACGAAAGGCCCGCTGAACTCTCGATGGAATTGGGTATCCGTTGGTTCGACTTATACCGCTGGAATAAAGGCAATACTGCAAAGGAGTCGATCAAAACAACCCTTACAGCACACAATAAACCTTTTGTTTCCAATTATATTGAGCCAAAACATAATCTTTTTCCAATACCGGCCTACGAGAAGAACACGAACACCAAACTGAACCAGAACGACGGATATTAAACATAATGATCACTGAATCTGAAAGCTTTAACATGGTTTTCAGATTCAGTTTACTTCTTTTGAAATGTATCACCAACATTCATAGTGATGCATTATCCTGACATCAACCACAGTACAATAAACTTTGTAACTTAATGGCCTGGACGGACCAGGTACATTATACCCGGACTTTAATAGAATTTATTTTCAAGTAAGGGTATAATTCTTAACTTTCCCTTAAATACCGGATGGTGCTTTTACAAAACCGGCAATAAGTCAACATCAAAATACAAACATCTGAAATGCTATGGATTATCATTATTTCACCACAGAGGATATTGCCGGATTTGCACAGCTGCATTACGGCCTTACATGCCAGGTAGAGCCTCTGAACGGTTACGACGAAGCAAATTACCTGCTTACTTCTTCAGATGGAAAAAATTATATTCTGAAAGTGGCTAATGATTCCCATGGAATTCATTTCCTTGAGGCCCAGGTGCAGGCTTTGAAACATCTTTCAAAATCAATAGTTGCATCTGAATTTCAGCAATGCATTCCAAACAGAGAGGGTGTTTCTATAACCCAGATAGTAAAAGATGATGTTAATTACTATATCAGAGTACTCACCTACCTCGAAGGCACATTCTGGGTTGATTGTACTACAAAGAGCAATGCATTGTTATTTGACCTGGGCAGCTTTTTAGGGAAGATGGATAATGTACTCGATAACTATACTCATCAGGCTGTTCACAGAGATTATTCATGGGATATCTCACATGCTGGGGATGCAATGGAAAATCTCCGGTTTATCCAGGATCATGAGAAAAGGAGGATAGCTCATTATTTTATACAGCAATTCGGGATGGTTGCATTGCCAGTGCTTAATAAACTGCCCAGATACTGCATTCACAACGATGCCAATGATTATAACCTGCTGGTTGATAACGATCGCATTTGTGGATTGATCGATTTTGGCGATATGGTTTACAGCCAACGGATCAATAATCTTGCTATAGCCTGTACATATGCCATGCTTGGAACTGAGGATCCGCTTGCTACAGCTGCCCTGGTGGTGAAAGGTTATCATAGCCAATTGCCTTTGTCGACAGATGAATTAACAATACTTTATTACCTCATTGCAGCGCGTTTGTGTATAAGTGTTACAAATTCTGCTTATCAACACAGCATCACCAGCTATAATGAACACCATTTTATTACCGAGAAACCTGCCTGGGAGCTGATTTTCAAATGGCTCAGGGTTAGCCCGGTTAAAGCTGAGCTGGTTTTTGCAGAAAATTGTAATGTTAAGCCTGAAACTGATGGTGAAAAGAAAAGGGCTGATCTCGAAAATGACCGGCTTCAATTCGTAGGCCGCAATTTAAGTATCGGTTATGATAAACACCTTAAAATTGTAAAAGGAGCCTTCCAGTACCTGTACGACGATTGTGGAAATACATTTACCGACTGTGTAAACAATGTCAGCCATGTAGGTCATTGCCACCCGGTTGTGGTTGAAGCCTTGCAGAAACAGGTTGCCAATCTTAATACCAATACCCGATACCTGCATGACGGAATTGTAGAATATGTCAAACGACTTTTGAAGACTTTGCCAACTAATCTTAAAGTCTGTTATTTTACAAATTCAGGCAGCGAAGCCAATGACCTGGCTATACGGATCAGCAGACATTACACCCAACAACAGGATGTAATTGTTCTCGATCATGCCTATCACGGGACCTCAACCATAGCTATGGAACTGAGTCCATACAAGTTTGATAGCGTTGGTGGCTCGGGACAGAAACCCTATATCCATAAACTTCTTAACCCTGATCTGTACCGCGGTCCATATAAATACAACGATCCTGATGCAGGTAAAAAATACGCTATAGATGCAGAACGGGTAATCGGGCTGCTGAAAAAAGAAAACAAGAAACCCGCTGCCTTTATCTGCGAATCCTTGCTTGGTGTTGGCGGACAAATTCCGCTTCCGCAGGGTTATTTAAAAGAGGTATACCGGATTGTTCGCGAATCCGGAGGGATTTGTATATCCGATGAAGTGCAGGTTGGATTTGGACGGGTGGGTGATAAGTTCTGGGGGTTTGAACTGCAGGATGTTGAACCTGATATGGTTGTACTCGGAAAACCTATAGGTAACGGGCATCCTCTGGCTGCAGTAATTATGACCGAAGAACTGGCTGATGCCTTTAACAATGGCATGGAGTATTTTAATACTTTCGGTGGCAACCCGGTTTCAATGGCCACCGGATTAGCTGTATTGGATGTGATTGAGCAGGAAGAATTACAACAACATGCTCGGGAAGTTGGTAACTACTTGCAGAAAGGTCTGAAATCGCTGATGAACAAATATCCTGTTATCGGCGATGTACGTGGACACGGGTTGTTTGTTGGAGCCGAACTTGTCAGAAACAAGGAAACCCTTGATCCGTTCATTCCTGAAATTGACCAGGTTATAGAAATGATGAAAGATAAAGGATTTCTGCTTAGTACAGATGGGCCATTGCACAATGTTCTGAAAATTAAGCCTCCTCTAACTTTCAATAAAGAAAATGCCGATGAATTTATTGTTGCATTAGATCAAACAATTACTGCTTTATTTGCCTGATATACAAAGCCCCATAATAAATGATTTCTATGAAATTACTTCGGAACATATTGCTTGTTACACTTGGCTTTCCTAGTTTGTTCACAAATGCCCAGGAGAATATAAGTTACGATTGGGAAAATCCTTCTGTTATAGGCATAAACCGTTTGCCTGCAAGGGCATGGTTTATACCTTTTCCTGACCAAGCTTCGGCTCTGCTGAATGAAACAACAAACAATCCGTACTTTTTAACATTGAATGGCACCTGGAAAATCAATGTGGTTAAAAATCCGGATCAATTCAACACTAAATGGTTCAGTACGAAATTTTCAGATAAAAAATGGGGCGATATACAGGTTCCTTCAAACTGGGAATTTATGGGATACGACACACCAATTTATACTGATGTAAGATACCCTTACCCGGCTAATCCGCCATTCGTGCCTCACGATTATAACCCTGTAGGCGTTTACCGCAAATGGATTGATATTCCTAACTCCTGGCAGATGAGCAGGGTCATTGCTCATTTTGGGAGCATAAAATCAGCGGGTTATTTATACATGAACGGGATTGAAGTCGGCTTTGCAAAAGGAAGTAAGACTCCGGCAGAATTTGATATCACTAAATACTTAAAACCAGGTAAAAACCTTTTATCGTGGAAATTATTCAGATATACTGACGGCGATTATCTCGAATGCCAGGATATGTGGAAAGTGAGCGGGCTCGAACGTGATGCATACCTGCTGGCTGTTCCATGGACTTCAATTGACGATTTCAGGGTAACTGCCGGTCTTACGGATAACTACAGCAATGGTAAATTCAGCCTGGACGTTATGCTTTCTGATGTATTTATTGATTCTGTCAATTCTTACTCAATAGCTGTTTCTCTCTTTGATCCTGAACAGAAACAGGTATTCGCTGAGAAAAAAAGAATTTTGCCGGGAGAACTCCATGCGGGTTTTAAAACTACGCTGCCTACAGTAAAAAAGTGGAATGCGGAAACACCTGAATTATACACTTTACTGATCACATTGTACGATAAATTTGGCAAATGCCAGCAGGTTGTAAGGCAAAAGATAGGATTCCGTGAGATTGAGATTCGCAACTCACAGTTACTTGTAAACGGTGTCGCAGTCTATTTTAAGGGAGTAAACCGTCATGAGCACGATCCATACACAGGGCGGGGAATTTCTGAAGCTCTGATGCGTGAAGATCTCAGAATGATGAAAGAATTAAATATCAATGCTGTTCGCACTAGTCATTATCCGAATAATCCGCGGTTTTATGATCTGTGTGATGAATATGGCTTCTATGTAATTGATGAGGCAAACCTCGAATGCCACGGAATGGAAGATCAACCTCAGAGTTTTGCTCCACTAACGGACAATTTAGTTTGGGAAACGGCCTATCTTGACCGTGCTGAGCGGATGATGAAACGCGATTTTAACCATCCTTCAGTTATTATCTGGTCTATGGGTAATGAGTCAGGAGACGGCCGCAACTTTGTTGCCATGTACAAATGGATGAAAGTCTTTGATCAAACGAGGCCAGTTCAATACCAGGAAGCCTGGTACAATGCACATACCGATATTGTATGCCCGATGTATAAAAACCTCGAATTCCTGAAAGACTACGCTTCAAAGCCTCAAAGACGTCCCTTGATTTTATGCGAATACGACCATGCCATGGGTAACAGTGAAGGTAATCTGGCTGACTACTGGGATGTGATTTATGCAACAAAATACATGCAGGGTGGATTCATTTGGGATTGGGTCGACCAGACTATAATTAAAAAACGTGAAGACGGGACTAAATGGTATGCTTATGGTGGCGACCTGGGTTATGTGGGTGTAAAAAATGATTCCAATTTTTGTGCCAACGGGCTTGTAACTTCCGACAGGTTATTACATCCACATGCTTATGAAGTAAAAAAAGTATATCAGAATATCAACTTCAAGGCTGTTGATGCACCAAAAGGGATATTTGAGGTAATTAACCGGCACGATTTTCTAGATTTGAGCAGATATATAATATACTATACAATTACATCCGAAGGCAAAGTATTGAAATCAGAGGATCTCGATATTTCCTTTCTAGCTCCTCAGTCTTATCAAACACTTACTCTTGATTTCAGTGATCTCCCAATGAAAGCCGGAACAGAATACTTTATCAATTTTTACACTCAATTAATAAAGTATCAACCTCTTCTGCCTGCAGGGTTTATTGTAGCGCGTGACCAGTTTCTGATAAAAAAGTATGAAAAACCTATAGCGCCAAAATTGACAACAATCCCAAAATACAAGTACTCCGAAGAAGAAATTGTGGTATCAGGTATCGGATTTACAATGAAGTTTGATGTCAAAAAAGGGACGATGAGTTCTTATATTTCTAATGGAACAGAATTGCTGACAAAAGGACTTTTGCCTAATTTCTGGCGTGCACCGACAGATAACGACCTGGGAAATTCAATGCCAACCCTTTGTGCGATCTGGAGAGAACAATCATTGAAGCCAGGCAAAACAAAAGTTAATGTTAAAACGGATAGCCTGGGATTAGCAATTTCTGTTGACCAGCAGTTTAAAGATGTTGCAGTAGTCACAAGTCTTTACCATATCGGAGGTGACGGTTCAATCCGTATTGATAATACATTCAAACCGTTGAAGAACGATCTTCCTGAACTTCCACGGCTTGGTATGCAATTCACTGTGCCTGCCGGTTTTGATAGTATTGCCTGGTATGGCCGGGGACCTCACGAAAACTACAGCGACCGGAATGCCGGTTCTTTCGTTGGTTTGTTTAAAGGAAGTGTCTGGGAACAGTTTCATCCTTATGTCAGGCCTCAGGAAACCGGCAATAAAACAGGAGTACGGTGGATGACTTTAACAAATAATTCAGGAACAGGTTGGTTGATAGCTGGAAATCCGGTTACTGATGCCAGTGCCTGGGCCTTCGACCCGGAGGCTATTGCATATGTACCTTCAGCAATTAAGCAGAAACATGGCTCGGATGTTAATAAATCGGATCTTATCACTGTTAATGTGGATTATGGCCAGCGAGGCCTGGGTGGAGATAACAGCTGGGGCGCATTACCACACATGGAATACCGGATTTTTCCAGCAGAAATTTCCTGGACCTTTTTCCTGAAACCGATATCGCTCTCAAAGGACGATCCTTTTGACATTTATTCAAGATTACATCATTAGAACAATGGTTTAATAAACAGCAATAACAATTGGAATGAATTTATAAACTTTGATAGTCTGAAAGAGTGATCAAATATGACTAAGATAGAGTGTAGGAAGAGTAAGAAAATTGATATTTAATGTCCTTATTTTTTGGTTGGTTTGGTTAGTCAGAGTAAGGTTGTTGTCATATGTTTGGCAGCAGCCTTCCTGACTGTTATTTATTGTATTTAGTACTTTATTTATGAGAATTATAAACTCCGGTCAGCTTATCAGATCTATTCTGAAAACTGCGATTGCCTCAAATGCAGCGATTTTGATAATGGCATGTTCCTCTATGAAGGAATCTGTAAATTTCAGGGATCAATATGGTGATGTGTTGAATATCAAAAAGATACCATCGGCAGAGAAAAACCTTGATGCCTTTGGCTTTTCAGATATGGGTGCATGGCATGCCTATTCTCTTCCCCCAGATGACAGCGTTCAATACTATGCAGGATTCTGCGGTCCTTTGCTAATGAAAAACAGTGGGAGATGGCTGGGCAAAATGTCGTCGCAGCTTATACTTATAGGTGAAAATGGAGATCCATTATTATGGCAGAAAGAGAAATCAGAGATTCATTATTATCCCGGAAAACTGGAACAATCACATTCCACATCTGCTCTCAGGGCTGAACAGGAACTTATTTTTGCTGATGACAGGACCGCGCTGATTTGTAATTCTGTGACCAATATCAGCAAGGAAAATCAAAAAATCAGAATAAAACTGAAAAGCCGTTTCTTTAACCAAATGCCTGATGTTGATAGCAGTAATAATCAGATATTAGTTTCAATGGAGGACAGTTCTGTTTTCTGTATAACATTACCTAACCAACAATTTGACTTTGTAAAAGATAGTGCCGGGTTTTCTATTATCCTGAAAAAAGAGCTTAATCTGAAGCCTGATGAGACCATAAATCTTAACCTGACAGAATCATATTTTTTCAATAAAAGAGAACTTGCAGCTCAGAAAGACAAAATTGATAGCTACCTGAATGCGCCTGAATCTGTGACGGCAGCAAATACTCAGAGGTGGAATGGATACCTGTCAAAAGTCTTTGAAAATGGAAATGAATACATGGAAACTGCTGAGTATAAACAACTGGCAGTAAAATGCGTACAAACCTTACTATCGAATTGGCGGTCGCCGGCGGGAGCTCTCAAGCATAATGGCGTATTTCCATCAACGGCTTACCAGGGATTTTATGGTTTCTGGTCGTGGGATAGCTGGAAACATGCCGTGGCATTAACCAGGTTTGACGAATTTCTCGCTAAGGAAAGCATCCGGTCGATGTTTGATTTCCAAAACGCATCCGGAATGATAGCTGACTGTATTTACCATGATTCTGTTGAAAATAACTGGCGTGATACTAAGCCGCCTTTGGCTGCATGGGCAGTATGGAAAGTGTTTGAAGTTACCGGTGATACCAATTTTGTTAATGAGATGTATCCGGGGTTGCTGAAATACCATAACTGGTGGTACAAATACAGGGATAACAACAGCAACGGACTTTGTGAATACGGATCGACTGACGGAACACTCATTGCAGCAAAATGGGAAAGCGGGATGGACAATGCTGTTCGTTTCGATAATTCTAAGATCCGAAAGAATAAAAATGGGGAATGGTCGCTTGACCAGGAATCAGTTGACCTGAATACCTATCTGCAACAGGAAAAGATTTATCTCTCCAGGCTGGCGTCAGTAGCTGGAAATACTGATGATCATACTCTATTCAATAAAGAAGCAGATGTTCTTGCTAGTAGGATTTCGTCCTATTTCTGGACGGAAACAAAGGCATATTTCATGGATTATAATTATGTTGAAAATAAATTTGTTCCCCAATATGGACCTGAAGGGTGGCTGCCACTTTGGGCTGGAATTGCCAACAAGAGCCAGGCACAAAATATTGAGAAAATGATGATAGATAAAAATCATTTTAATACTAAAGTCCCTTTACCGACACTCGATCTTGCCAGTTCTGATTTTGATCCTGAAAACGGTTATTGGCGTGGCCCGGTATGGCTCGACCAGTTCTATTTTGGTGTTGAAGGTCTCAGGAAATATAGTTATGAAAAGGAGGCAACTGAAATGACAAGCAGAATGCTAAGAAATGCTGAAGGTTTGCTTGGGCAGAATCCTATAAGGGAAAACTACCATCCGGTAACAGGCAACGGACTTAACGCCGATCATTTCAGCTGGTCTGCTGCAATAATAATCCTCTTATTGACAAAATGAAGTATTAAAGCCTCAATGAGTCTGGTTGATTAAGGTGTTTTAGGAATTTTAATGAATGAGATTTGTCTCAATCCTTCACTTTCCCAAATCCCAGCATTTTGACTATAAAATCAGGCAAATGCTTTGCCGGTTTACGTTTGCGGAGGTTCAGGTACCATCCGAATTTCTTCAGGATAGGAACTTTATGCGTTTCCACAAATTCAATTAAAGTACCATCAGGATCTTCGATATAAGAAAAATGACCCGCTGCTTCACCCATATCAAAGCTATTTCCATGATGATTAGCGAAACTATCTACAGTAAAAGGAAATCCGCGTTTGGCACAGGCAGCATTCAGAGCTTCCATTCCACGGATATCAAAACAAAGGTGAATAAATCCAAGATCGCCCCAAAAACGGTCTTCATAAATTTTGCGTGGTTTATGGCCTTCTACCTGAAAAAGTTCAATCTCACTTTCGCCGAATAAACGGCCAAAGGCACCAAGCCTGGGTTTGCTGTTTTTTAAAAGTACCCTTCTGAAATTTGAATCACCGCCATCAAGGCCAGCCAGGTCGCCGAAGCTGCCTTTTTCATCAAATACAACTTTATCGAATCCTAAAATGTCAGAATAAACCTTCATCGATTTTTCAATATTTGTAACTCCAATTATAACGCCATATACTGAACCAGTGTTTTTTTTCTCATTAACAAACCAGTTATCTGATTCAATAATCTGAAAAACGTTGTTATAAGGATCAGTCAAAAAGAAATGGGCACGGCCTTCAGGATCAGTAACAATATCTCTTACATTCAGTTTTTCGGAGGTAAAATATGCATGCGTTTTGTGAACGTCACGTGCCTTGATCTTAGCTGCAAATATTCCAAGGTCACCTAATGCAGGAATAAAGTTTGGCGCCTGGGGAACCCGGTCAGTATATTGCCATATTTCAAAACCGCCACCACCGCTCAGATTGAGTGCAAGAACAGCATGGCGTTTCTGTGGCATTCCACCAGTATAAGGCAACATCAGTGAAGCTGTTGCACTTTCTTCAAACACTTTGATATCCATACCAAGGTATTTGCGGTACCATTTCCATGCTTCTGCAACATTCGATACACCAATGCCAAGTTGCTGTATTCCGCTTACTACTACATTATCCATTCTAAAAAAAGGTTTAGGTTTTAGGTTTTTGGGGTTAGGGTTGGGTTTTGAGCGAAAGGGTTCAAAGGTTTAAATGTTTGAGCCGTTCAAATGTTTCGGTTTTCCAGATTCAAATTAAGTTTTAGATAATAAATCACAAATCGAATATCATACATCCTACATCCGACATCGAACATCCGCAATCCGACATCAGGCATTCGGATCAATCCGCAAAGCAATCCAGTAGAAGAGCCAGGGTGCGTATCGTTTCAGGTATGCCATAATTAATTCTTTATTTCCAATCAGTATTTGTTTTTTATTCTTCCTTATGGCTTTTTCGATTTTTGCGGCAGCGTATTCAACCGAAACACCATTTGCCTGACCTTTATCCATCTGGCCGTGTGTTTTGCCTGTGGATGTAAGTGCGCCATAAGAAAAATTAGTTTTTACTCTTCCCGGGCAGACCATCAGCACCTTAATGTTATCTTTATGATGTTCGAGCCTTAATGTTTCAAAAAAACCATGTAATGCATGCTTTGCAGCACAATACAAAGAGCGTTGCGGAAATCCGAATAATCCTGATAAACTGCTCATTACTACAATTGTACCACCACCGGTTTTTACCATAAACGGAAGTATTTTTGTAGTAAGGTTGGCATGACCCCAGAAATCAGTTTCCATGATCTTACGTGCAACTTCTGCAGGAGTTTCAATTATTAAGGATCGCTGCCCTATGCCACCGATATTGGCGAGAATATCAATTTTAGGAACCAGCGCCTGAACTGCTTTTGCTGCTTCTGTAATTTCGGCTTCTATTGTGAGGTTAAAAGGTACCATTTGCACCTGGGCTCCTTTCAGTAGGCATTTGGCAGCAACAGGCTCCAGTTGATTCTTTTCGAGCCCCGAAAGAATAATTGTAGTTCCGGGAGCAGCCAATTGCAAAGCTAAGGCTTCGCCTATTCCTGATGATGCTCCTGTAATCCATGCAATTCGGGATGGAGAGGTGTTTTGTGTTTGGGGTTTGGGGTATGTTTGTTTCAAGTTTCAGTATTTAGTTTCGCTGAGCTCGCTTTGCTCTGTTTATGTTTATCTTCGGCGAGCTCTCCGCCTTATGTGGATCTGTTCAGCGTTTTAGGTTTCAATTATTTGAGTTACAGATACCAGTAACCAGATACCAGTAACCAGATACCAGAAATAAATTTTTATGGCGTTTTTTCTTTTTTACTCTTCTCAAGGGTTTCTTCCCGTTTTATAATTACGTTGCTGATATCATCAATAAGCAGAAATTTAGTCAGTATCTTTTTGTTTTCATCCAACAAGTACATAATTGGTGTGCTACGGATATCATAAAGTGTATGATAATTCCCGCTTACACTAAGATGCCCGTTCACATTGATCCATGGCATATTTTCTTTTTTGATATATGCTTTCCATTTCACAAAAGATGTATCGGTGCTTACACCATATATTTCAAGGTTATATTTGGAATGGAACTCCTCATAAAATTTCAGCACTTTTGGCATTTCAGCCTGGCAATGGCCACAAGTGCTTTCCCAGAAGAACAGCAGAGTATAACGGGCTTTAGTTGCCAGCAGCGAATGTGCTACTTTATTTGTATCCACTAAAATCAGGTTAGGTGCTACTTTATCCAATAAAAGTGGTTCCAGTGTATTTATACGTTTGAGGATATTGTCTTTAACTTCAGGATATAAATAATCAACTTTGCCTGTTTCAAGGTATTTGCGAACGATATACACAAATAATGCATCATGTCCCATCACCGGTGAAGTCTCATATTTTAACGAAAGAAACCAGGCCATATACGTTTCCATGTCTTTATTTACAGATGCCAGCATCATAACCCGGTCAATATCCTTTTCCAATGAGTCGCGAACAGGTACAACCAGTTTGTCAAAATAAAAATCCATTTTCTGAGCAAATACAGGAGTATAAATCAGGCGGGGATCAGTGAATGCAAAATTATCGAAAAAGTGTGCTTTATAAGTGGGGTACATGAGTGCAGAATCAATTTTACCGTCAGCAGATGTGATGTATTGCAGGTAATCAGGTTCGTTATTTGCTTTTACGAAATTTGCCGACAGGAAACCCGGATTTGAAGTATAGAAATTTTTAATATATGATTTTGCCTCTGCATCAATGGTTTCAATCTTTGATTTAACCATTTCTGTTGAATCAGCACGATTAGGGTTGGCTTTCATCCAGTTGTTCAAAGGCTCAATTTTTGATTGTAAACTGCCCAGGTATTTTATGTAAGTGTAAAATGCTTTGTTATCATCCGAACCTTTAACCTGCATAGTATTGACGACATTTGCCGGATCGCAGGCAAATTCTACTTGTTGAGTTCCGGTAAGGAAAAAATCGAAATACTTATTCTTATTTGTACCGGCAATTATATACATTCCATCCTTCAACTTCTCTGTTCCTTCGAAAATATATAAGCCCTGTTTGTTCCTATAAGCAGTGTCATCAAGATACTGTTTGGTGCCGTAATAGTGCGCCAACAGTAAGGATGTATCAGCTGCGTTTGTTAGTTTTATAGTAATTTTATAACCTTTTTCAGCCGCCAGCAATCCGGCACTAAAGCATAAAGCAAAAAGTAAAGCAACAGTTCTTTTCATTTTCAATTAACTATTTTCTATTTTCTATTTTCTATTTTCTTTTTTCTTTTTTCTCAAATTATAACTGTTTTCATTAACAATTAGTATACCAACACATCCTCCTGGCTGTATATTCCAAGCCAATCGTCATTTGCTATGATATCGACTTTGAGTTGCATTTTTCCTTTCTTCCTTGGTACTGCTACCTTGAGATCCTGCCGCATAGTGCCTATAATATCAGCCTGAAGCGGGGTTCTGAGTTCGTTCCATCTTAACACATCATTATTCGCGACCCAAAAATAAGATAAATAAATCTTATTTTGTCCGCCTGAATAAATCGGAGTGTTTCCCCGGTTGACAATGCTTACCGGTATCCATACCGTATCCGTTGCATGGTATATTTTTTTCGAACTGATTGTTATTCGCAGGTTATTGGATATATAACTGATGTTCGTATTTGGTGTGGAATCGTTTAATGTTCGGTAAGGACCAATATCAAGATGGAAGTACTTTTGATTAAGCCAGCTTATATCTTTGATATCCCATCGTCTGAAAATAAATTGGTTTGCTTTAACTTTTTCCCCATTGTTTTCAAAATAGAAATCTTCTTCCGGAACAATAGTAACAGTTAAATCATTTCCATCAATTGCACTAAGTAGCAAGGTCTCAATTGGGTACGACCAGTTAAATTGTGTGTATTGATGGTCGACAATTGCCTCAGATACAACAAATTTGCTGCCACCTTTCTGCCTTGCAGTTTCAATAAGTTGTTCCATTTGGGCAGTTCGTTTCACAAACATTTCGCTCCCTGAATAAATAATAAACAACCTGTAAACTATTAGTAACGAAATAATAAGTACAGCCAGATTATGGCGTCCTTGCCTGCCTTTGGATGAAAATCCGTAAATCAATGGAATGAATACAATAGGAACATAAGGAAACATTACCTGTTCGATATAACGCGATCCATCCAGAGTATTAGCAGAATTTACAAGAAAGGTATAAGCTATGAAAGTCCCTGTTACTAAAAGCAGCCTGAACCATTGCTTCCTGTTTATCAGCATGATAATTACCACTATAAATGCTGCCAGTATTTCGAAGTAATAACGTAACATAAATAGTCCTATCGTTCTGTAAAATTCAGGATTCAGGAATTGCAGGTATCTTTTATTCTCAGCATAATTGAATTGCCATCCAAGTTTGGCCGATTCGTATTCGCTCAAGGTAAAATACTTGAATACGAGTACTCCAATGAATACCAATATAACAGGTAGATAAAACTTGAATGGTTTATGCTTTTCTTTTCTGAAGTCATATAACAGGACGTAAATAAATAGCATAAAAGCCAGAGGATGGCTCAAAAGAATAAGAACCTGCAGTATTAGGAGAATGTAGAGCGAACGATACCGGAATGGCAGCCTCCAGATGGCGTAAAAAGTAATAAGCAGTGAAACTCCATAATAGAGTTCAAACATAGGGGTGTAAAAACTGTAAACAATTCCGATGGTTTGTGCCAGGATGATTAGCAAACCTGAACGCCTGTCGCGTAAACCATAATAAACAAAAAGAAAAAGTATGTAGAAAAATATAACGTTGCCAAGTGAATAAAGCAAAAGGATATATTTCATTTCAAGCCCAAGCCATATGCCGATAAGTGGAATGATTTGTGAAATTCCCAATACAATACGCTGAAGTTCGATCCAGAAAGACTGGTTGTTGACAAACTGCAAAAAATAATAACCTGAATCAGCGAAAATTCGCGCCTTATATAAATAAGTTGCCAGGGCAAAAAGTACCAGCCATGGTAAATGTGGCACTATGCGGTTTGCAACCATATACCGGTATTTTGGCCTTCGGAGAAATCGCCGTAAGGTCATTCTGGTATTGGAAGTATCTGCAATTTTTGCCATTATTAAATTCGTTATTTTTTCTTTACAAACTTATCAATTCTGTATAAATATAAATAAGTTAATGCTTACTTATGCCATTTTTTTTCACCGGCTTCTATCTTTACTTTAAGGTTATTTTCTGCCGGGGGAATAGGGCAGGAGTATTTATGGTTATATGCGCAATATGGATTATATGCCAGGTTAAAATCAACAACTAATGTATTTTCACCGGTTTCGGTTAAATCCAGGAACCTTCCGCCTCCATAAGTTTCTTTGTCATTGGTCTCATCATTGAAAGGAAGAAAAAGATGCTTCTCATATCCTGGTTTTTTAACCAGTTCAATGTTTTGATACACATTTAGTGAATAGTTTTTCCCTTTGTAACTGAAATTCACAACGCCATACAATGAATATTCAGGTAACCTGTCCGTTGTGGTTTTCATAAGGAAACGAGAGGCCTGGTCAAATCGTTTAAAACTGGCTTCGATACGGTATTCAGGATCTGGTTTGAAGTAGTTTAATTTTTTAAAAGTGGCCTTTTCTTCATCCGGAATGGGTGATTTTTCATCAGTCAACATCTCAATGTCTTTTTGATCCCGTTCTTTTTGAATTCCGGATACATATTCAGTAGGATTTAGATTTCCTGATTTCTGGCCCTTGAGAGTGAGATGTGAAACTGCAAGCAGCAGGAAAAAAAGTGGAAAATATTTTACAGTTTTCGACAAAGGTGGAGGTTTTTAAATTTAGCGCGAAGATATAAAATCATTGAGTTTATCCAATTACTTTAGGTGAGGTAGTACCAAACATATAGATATTTTTTTTGTTTATATTTACCATACTTTTTTGAAAAGAATTTTAAAAAAATAGAACTATGGATCTCAGAGATATTCGCAAAGATTACCAGCATAGTGCTATCCATGGTGATGATTTCCCTGTTGAACCCGTCAACTGGTTCAGGGAATGGCTTCGCGATGCGATGGAATCTGGTGAGCCTGAGCCAACAGCGATGGTTTTAGCGACTGTTTCAGCTGAATGGAGGCCCTCGGCACGTGTGGTTTTACTTAAATCGTTCGATGATCATGGCTTTGTGTTTTTTACTAACTACCTGAGTCGTAAAGGAGTTCAAATTAGTGGAAACCATGCTGCAGCTCTTACCTTTTTCTGGCCATTGACCGAAAGACAGGTTCGAATTGAAGGTATAATAGGGAAAGTAGATGCTGATGAATCGGATACATATTTTTATTCACGGCCTCTCGAAAGCCGCATTAATGCAGTTATTTCACCTCAGAGTGCAAAAATTACTTCGCGTAACCAGCTTGAAGAAGAGCGCGAAAAACTTTTATTTATGGACGGAAGCGAAAATATTTCCCGTCCGGCGCACTGGGGTGGTTATTGTTTAAAACCCGATCGGATGGAATTCTGGCAGGGCAGACCCGGCAGGCTTCACGACAGGATTCAGTATTTACTGGAAGGAAACGTGTGGAGCGTGAGCAGGCTGGCGCCGTGAGTTCATTAATACTCTTTTAATTTAATTAAAGAAAATTCCCTCTTAGCACTTCTTCTCCATTAATTCAGGAATGAATGTGGGGATAAAAAAGCTCACAATAAAAAATTAAACAGCCTCTTACTCTTTAATTATCTTTAGAATCTGACTCTTTCCGCTCAATGAGAAAGCTTTTAATACGTATAACCCAGGCTTGTAGCCCGACATATCAATTGAGATATCACTGCGGTTATTGACTTTTGTTACTTTCAACTCCCTGCCTGAAATGTCGGAAATAACAAGTTTGTTTATTTTTTCCAGGTTTTTTAAGTAAAGTGTATTTCCTGTCGGTACAGGATAAACAAACAATGAATTGTTATCCAATTCTTTTAAGCTTGTTGGAGAAACTGCTTCAGCAGTAAGAATAATGTCATCAAAATAAAAATAATTTGCATCAGCTGAACCAAAATCGAAGAAAAGTGTAAGTCGTTTAAATATATCGGATGCTGCTCCAGCGAAATTAAAAGACATTTCCTGCCATTTGTTTATATTGGTATAGTTTGCGTCTTTTTCAATAAAGTTAGTACCATTTTCTTCCAATTTCATCTTAATCACTCCTGCCTTAGGCCCATAGACTTTCATTTTAAGTGTATGATAAACCGAGAAATTAAAAGGAGCGTTTAAATCAGCATAAATTCCAGCCCAGGCTGTTGTGCTTTTAAAGGTTTTGCCAACATGCTGACTATGATTAATCCCTTCGGGAAAAGGATTGATAATGCGTTCAAACATTGAACCTGAGAATGGAAGGAATAGTAAATTACTTCCCTCGAAGGAACAATAAAGAAATTCATCACCAGTCAGGACGGGAAGGGAATAAATATTTGTATCGCAAAATGTCGGTATTTCTACCATTATGTTTCCCGGATTTACTCCAAAATTTACCGATATAGCATTAGTTCCTTGTCCATCCGTAATTGTAGCATCATCAGGTACACTCCATTTATAGGTTTGTGCAAAGGGGAGGGCGGAAATGGAATAGCTGATATTCTGAGCATTCTCAGCAACAGTCTCCAGTCCTTGCATTTCAGCAAGTTTCAGGGTTACAGGAAGTGAAAGTTGAGTGCTTTCGCAGGAATTGGATAAATCAAGAACGATAGTACCAGCTTTACATCCCCAATTTAATTTTATCATGCTCGAATCCTGGGATATGGATGCGATGCTTACTCCTTCGGGAACAATCCATGATAAGGATGTGTTATGAAGGGCAGGGATTTTGTAAATCAATGAAGTATCTGATGCGAAAATTGCTGTTTCGCCTGAAATTTTTAATGGAATAAAAGCAATCGGGATAGTTTGTTCCGCTGTATCACAGTCGGTTCCAATATTCACTGAGATATCCCCTTCGGTACATCCCAAATCTACCAAAATAGAAGAAGTGCCCTGCCCGGAAACTATCGAAGCATCGGCCGGAACTTTCCAGTCGTAACCTGCAGAGGGAAAGTCTGCAATTGAATACCTGATGTTCTTTGCATTTTTTACTACATCTCCCTTTGAAACAATCTTTTGCATGGACGGACTTCCATATACCCTTACATAATCCACCTCCATGCTTTGGGGAAAAACTGTTGATGAGTCAGGCGTCCCAGGCAAACTGCCACCAACGGCCAAATTGAGAATAAGATAGAATTTTTCATCGAACGGTAACCATGGATCTATCTGGGTCCTGGTTTTTTGCGAATAGAGATTTCCATCCACATACCAACTCAGGGTATCCTTGGTCCATTCAAAGGCGAAAATATGAAAGGCATCCGAAAAATCGCCGGTTGATAAAGTATAAGGTTCAGTATAGTGATTGTACGGAGGCCCGAAATGAACAGACCCGTATATTTTATCGGGTTCATGACCCAGGGATTCCATAATGTCTATTTCACCGCTATTGGGCCACCCGCCATATTTGTTATCAGCTGAAAGCATCCAAAATGCAGGCCACATGCCCTGGCCTTTTGGGAGTTTCATCCTGGCTTCAAACCTTCCATAGGTCCAGTCGGCAAGGTTTTTTGTTTTTATTTTTGCTGAAGTATAGTTTGATTTACCATAGTCTTCCTTTTTTGCAGTTATAAGGAGAGAGCTATCGGTAAAACTTGCATTCTCCGACCTGTAATATTGCAATTCACCATTACCCCAGTTACACAAATTCGGACAACCATCGCCAATATCATAACTCCATTTTGTAGTATCCAGTTCATTCCCATTAAATTCGTCGGACCATATTAATTTGACACATTGTGCGTAACCACTAAATGCTGAAACTGCAAAAATAAAAACTAAAGCTACATAGTTATTCAGGCTTAATTTTTTGATTTTAGTGATCAGAGTCTTCATAGATTATAATATTAAGTTAATTGAACTTGGCGAGTTGAATAAGCTAATCATCTTTGCTATTGATGCTCCTTCCTCAACAAATCATTCACCGTTTTCACGGGGTTAAAAGTACTGATAGGAATTTCAACAAAAACTGTGATCCAGTTTGCCATAGCACCATTCCATAACCCGGGAAGTTCCTGGGCTTTCAGTTCTTTACCATCTTTCGATTTGGTTGAAATAAACCCGGTTGCAGGGTCGACAAATTTTCGCAGATCGAAAACTTTACCCTGATAATCGCGGACACCACAAACCAGGTCAACGGGATTAAAGTGAGTCGATTTGCCCAGAATATCTTTTTGCTCCTCATTATTCATATCAATCTGCGAGGATTCAACAATCTGCAGTGAAATTTCTCCGGTTGGCTCTTTCACCCAGAATGGTCCTCCGCCAGGCTCTCCTTCATTTTTAACCATTCCGCACACTTTAATAGGTCGGTTAAGCTTATGATGAAGGTATTCGATTTTATCTTCACGGGCCAGATTGCTGAATTCAGGATCAATAACAAAACCTAGTTTTGATTTAATAAAACGCAGAATTGTGCGCATGTCTTCATCATCCGGTTTGCCATCCAGTGTTTCGAGGTGTTCGAAGACAATATCCTGCAATTCAAACAGATAGCCTCCCAGAACTTTTTTAAATAAGTACGTGTCCTGTTTCATGCTATCAGGCACAACATTGTCGATGTTTTTAATAAAAACGATCTCGCTTTCACGATCGTTCAGGTTTTCGATCAATGCCCCATGACCGCCCGGCCGGAACATCAGCCGGCCATCGGATTCGCGCATGGGTTTGTTATTCATATCTACTGCAATAGTATCTGTCGATGATTTCTGCAGCGAGAAGGTAAGTTCATACGTGAGATCAAACTGCTCTTCGTATTTTTGTTTTACCAGGTTTATTTCTTCAAGGAACATATCGGCATGTTCGGGCGAAACTGTGAAGTGGATGGCTGCACGTTTTTCTTTGTCTTTGCAATAGTTTGCTGCTTCAACCATATGCTCTTCAATCGACATCCGGGCACCGTCGGGGTAAGAATGGAATATTAGCAAACCTTTGGGAAGGTTGGCATAGTTAAGACCTACCGGGTTTAAAAGATAATCAAGTATGATTTTGTATTCTTTTTTTTCGAGACATTCATTGATATCGTAATCGTCGTTGCGAAGTGTTTCTGATAGTTTTCCGAAAAAAGCAAAGTCCTTAATGCGATCAAAAAAATCTTTTACCAACTTCAGCCTTGGAGAAGTCTGAAGCTGTTTGATGTCATCTTCGGAACCAGTATAGGATTCAATAAATTCAAATAAATGCTTGAACATACGGCTAGCAGCACCCGACGCCGGTACAAATTTCAGCACTTCGTACCGTTTCGAATTTGAATCGTAATAATATGACAGCTTTTTAGCATCACGTTGGTTGAAAGCCTTGATGCCATCACCAACAATAGCAGGACGGTCGAGATTAATAAAAGGGAATCCTCTACGGAAATTATCTATCTGAGCTTCAACTACTTTCTGGTCACTTCCTCGTGATTGTAATTGCTTTAAGTCGTCTTTGGTAAACATAATAAAGGTTTTTATGTATAGTTGTCAAAGTTAACAAAATTGGTTTTACCTGAAAGTGTTTTCGTGGAATACTCATTAAATATTAAATATACTGAATGTGTTGTTTTGGTTAATTGATTTAATTGCAGTATTTTATGCTATATCAGATGAGGTGATAACAAAATGGAAAATAGTTGTAAATTACAGTATCTCAGTAAAATTGAAATATTTCAATTTTGATTGTTTATCGTTTAGGAAAAGTATTATCTTTGCACCCGCTTTGCCCGGGTGGTGATTCCAATCTGTCGGAATGGCAGACACTCCAGCCAGAGCAGCAGAATGCGAAAGTTCTTTAAATAAAAATAATGCCCAGGTGGTGAAATTGGTAGACACGCCAGCTTGAGGGGCTGGTGTCCTTAAGGATGTGCAAGTTCGAGTCTTGTCCTGGGCACTCATCACACAGAATTAAAGATCCATCTGCCCAGATGGTGAAATTGGTAGACACGCTGGTTTCAGGGACCAGTGGCCTTACGGCTGTGCAGGTTCGAGTCCTGTTCTGGGCACAGAACCTTCCCCGCAATAGCTATATTGACGGGGATTTTTGTTTCTATTTTTTTTAAGTCTCAAAAAATTTCGTAGCAGTTTTACAGATAGCCGGATGACAGCAATATTTTCTTGCTGATCAGCTTGAAATTTTGTAACTTTACATTACATTCACAAAACAAGCTGGAGGTAAATATGAAAACAAAAATTGTTTTTTTAATGTCGAAGCTACCGAAAAAGTTTTTTCTTGTTATGGCAGTATTGGTAACACTTGCCATTGCTATCGACAGTGCATTTCATGCATCTCATGTGATGGTTTTTTTCTCGCTGATCATTCTTTCAATTCTCTTTTTCTCGATATATGTCGAATCAGAACACCATAAGCTGGGAGTCAGCATAACCTGCTTAATTTTAGGAAGCATCTACCTCGCTTTTTACCCGATAGATTTTACATGGTGGCGATTCACATTCTATTCGGTACCACTCTATCTGGCAGGGATTCTTTTCCTGGCAAGTTGGTTGATTACCAGGCATATTCATCATAAACACAGTGGATTAGAATAGAAAATATCTGGTCATACCTATATTTTTCATTCGGAATATATAATTCCGGTATAAAAATTCCATTTGATTACCTCACTGACAGATACTCCCGGGTATTCCATTTTTCGACAGTACTATCCGCCATATTCTGTTATCAGAAATGAAATTATATAATCAATCACTGTTGTCC
Source organism: uncultured Bacteroidales bacterium (assembly GCA_963802185.1). Classification (GTDB taxonomy): domain Bacteria; phylum Bacteroidota; class Bacteroidia; order Bacteroidales; family UBA4417; genus UBA4417. The sequence continues at coordinate 81,526 of CAWDHU010000017.1, read as the reverse complement.
GGTTAAATTTTGTTGAAATCGCTGTAAAGCTTGGTATATCTCGTCCCTACGGGACTTTATTGTTGAGGGGGTTGCTTTTTATTCTACCAATATTACGTCCCTGACGGGACTGTCCCGTAGGGACAACATATTGGTAGATAGCAAATTGCAAATTCGTTAAAAGTCCCATAGGGACGATATAAGATTTTACCCGGACACCAATGATAATCAATATTTTAGAATTATATGATTTGAGTTAAATATTTTGTAGTTGAGAGTGACAATTTCTCCTTATATTTCCTTAATATTTTTTATTAACACAAAATTTATGAACGATTTCGGCTGGCTTCTGACATAGATCACTATCTTTAAGAATAAAACAAAAGGATATCGTTAGATATGTATTAGGTTGAATACGTATGTGTTAGGAATGCTTTACGTTATTTAAAAATTAATGCAGGTATTCCTGATACAGAATAAATAATAAAAATTTATTTTTTTTATTTAAATTGATTACAAATAATAATTCATTAATAAAAAATTACTATATTTGTCATCAGATAATTCAATTATTCCTAACCTAAACCATTTAACTTATGAAAAAATTTACTTTTCTTTTAGTGATTATGCTGGCTTTTTCAGGGTTTACAATGGCCCAAACCATTGAAAACTTCGAAAATATCAAAATGAATCCCTTCGACGTAGGAACTACCGGTTCATTGACAGTAGTTTCTAATCCTGATGCAACCGGAGCAAATACAAGTGCTACCGTTTGTAAATTTGTTATTGGCACAACTGGTCGCCAACCCTGGGCTGGATGGTATGGACCGGCAACTGTTAATGTAACTGACAACAAATACATTCACGTTAAAGTCTGGAAAACACGTATTAGCCGGGTTGTTGTTAAACTCGAGAGTGGCGAGAGCCCTAATACCGGTGACATTTTTCCAATGTATGATACAGCAAATGCTACCACGAGCCAATGGGAAGAACTTGTTTTTGATTATAGTGCTTTTACCGGCACTTACAAAACAATTGTTCTAATTCCCGATTTTGAAAGACCGACGGTGACCGTTACTGAGGACCAGACGATTTATTTTGATGATATTTATTTGAACAATGATTCAACTGTTGGAAGCGCACCTGTTCAGGTGATAGAGGATTTTGAAACCATCCCAATGACCAGGCTTTCGGGCGGTGCTCCTGAAGATGCAAGCTCATTTATGGTGATTGATAATCCTGATGTATCCGGAATTAACCTGAGTGCCAGGGTACTTGATTTCATGCGTGATAAAGATGCTGTTGCATGGACTGGCTTTTGGGCGAATGTTACCAATGTAGATGTAACTACGAACAAATACGTTCACGTAAAATTATGGAAACCCCGTATCAGCGGAGTTAGTTTCAAACTCGAAGGCGGAGCAGCAGGCACACTTGAAATTCCAGCCATGAATACGCAGACAAAAATAAATGAGTGGGAAGATTTTGTATTCGATTTCTCTGCAAAAACCGGAACTTACCCTGTTATCGCTTTACTACTTGATAATACTGCTGACGTACTTACCGATGATATTCATATTTATGTTGATGATATCCGTGTAAATAATAGCCCTTATGTACTTACTCAAACAGAACAGGTGTTCAGTGTGGATATGAACGGAATAAGTCCACCATTAGTAGCAACTGATAGTATATTCATTTCAGGTGCAATAGGTGGTATTCATGGTACCTGGAATGAACCTGGGACTAATCTTAACAACCTGATGACTGATCCTGATGGAGATGGTATATACTCTATAACTATGAATTTACCTGATGGACCTATTGCATTCAAATTTTTCAAAAACAGAGGATGGAACGGTGGCGATCCGGTTTCAGGTGGCGACAGGACTTTAACAGTTGATGGAAGTATGTATCTTGTTTACACATGGGGTGTAGGTGGAGTGGAAGTTTCGACCCGTAAAAACCCATTGGCCGGCAAGATACTGATGTATCCTAACCCTGTTCGTGATAATTTAACCATCAGCACAACTTCTGATATTCGCAAGGTAATGATTACCAACACACTTGGAAAAGTTGTAGGTAACTATACTTATACCAGCAACCAAACTCTTAATACCAAAAATCTTAGCAGCGGAATGTACTTTGTTACATTTATCGGCAGAGATGGTAGTAAAGTGACTCAAAAACTGATAAAAGACTAAAAGTAACTTGAACCTTTTATAGAAAAAAGCTCCCGTATCGGGGGCTTTTTTTTTACACTGGAAAATGGAAATTGCTATTTACATCTAATTACAGATGTTTATTCAAAGCAAATCATGGGGCATGAACTATGTGATAATATGGAAGCTTCTTCTACTCTTAAAGCTCTGAAAATGGCGATAAAGAACCGGCAGTATAAAGAACAGGCCTTAATACATCACTCTGACAGAGGATTGCAATACTGTAGTAAAATCTATACGGAAACACTGATTAATAATAAGATAACCATCAGTATGACAGAAAACGGAGATCCCTATGAAAATGCTGTAGCTGAAAGAGTCAATGGTATTCTGAAAGATGAGTTTGGATTGTCAGAACAGTTAATTAATAAGATAGAGGCGAGTAAACAAACTGCTCAAAGTATTGAAATCTATAATTCATTAAGACCTCATTTAAGTTGTCAGATGCTTACTCCTAAAAAAATGCATCTGCAACAGAAAATTACGATAAAGCGATATAGATATAAAAAAAGATCAAACATTTTTGAGAATGTTTGATCTTTTTTAACCACTTTTGAACATCAAATAATAGTCAACCTATTTTAGGACTATACACTCGTTCAGAACCAACCATTGAAGGATTTAAAATCATTCAAGGGTTAAGTTATACATTGCGTGGGATAAAATCACCCATTCCAAAAAAATCCAAGTCCCAAGTATCAATCCTGAAATTTGGAACTTGGAACTTGAAATTTGGGATTTGAGACTTTGTAAATACGAAAATTTATCCCATTAAAGTGTAGATTACAATAACCAGAAAAATATGGGATTTTAAGGTTTTGCGCTCATATCCTTTGCCGTAACATAATAATTATGGTCTATATCAATAGTTGAGTTCTTTTTGACTTTCACCTGTTTCCATTCTGTAGTAGGATTTGCCAGTTTGATGCTATTATTGACAACCATTTTTACAGGCATATTAAAACCATCTACGCAATTATTCCAGCGGTATTGCAGTTGTTTTTTTTCCAGCTTATACTCCAGCACAGGGATACGCGTGTTGCGCAGATATTGGTTAAAGAAAGGTGTTAAATCCATACCTGTGAATTCACTCATATATTTTTCAACTTGTTCAGTAGTGACCGTCTGGAGATAAAATGTGGAACTAAGTCCCCTGAGCATTCCTCTGAATTTTTCGTCATTGTCAATTACCTGGCGCAGTGTATGAAGCATATTTGCGGCTTTGTAATACATATCATGCGATCCTTCGGTGTTTACATTGTATGGCCCGATTATAGGACGGTCGTTACGGATCTTTGCCCTTGTTCCGATCACATATTCGCTGCAGGCTTTCTTTCCGAAATGATAGCTTAGGAAAAGACTTTCGGAGTACGCCCCAAAAGCTTCATGAACCCACATATCTGCAATATCTTTTGTTGTGATGCTGTTGCCAAACCATTCATGAGCCGATTCGTGAACGATAATAAAATCAAATTTCATTCCCCAGCCGGTATTGCTTTCGTCTGTTTGCTTATACCCGTTTTTATAATCATTTCCATAAGTAACTGAGCTCTGGTGCTCCATGCCGGGGTATGGAACCTCAACCAGTTTATAGCTATCTTCATAAAAAGGATAAGGTCCGAACCAGTATTCCAACGCATCAAGCATTCTTTTAACTTCCCTGAACTGAAGTTTTGCTTTATCCAGGTTGTAACTCAATACATAATAATCACAATCCAGAATCCCTTTTTCACCCTGGTATTTTTCACCAAAGTGGACATAATCACCAATATTGAGATTGATATTATAGTTGTTTATAGGGCTTGATACGAACCAGTTGAAGGTTTTTGTATGATCAGGATTAGTTATGACATTACGCAATCTTCCATTCGAAACGTCAATTAGGTTTTCAGGAATAGTAACTGTAATGAGCACGCTATCAGGTTCATCATACTGGTGATCCTTACATGGCCACCACAAACTTGCGCCGTCGCCCTGGCATGTAGTTACAATAAGAGGGTTGTTATTGGAATCCTTTTTCCACGATAAACCACCACTCCAGGGTGGGCGCACACTAACTTTGGGCTTGCCTTCAAATTCAATGCTTAATTCATTAAAGTCGCCTGTTGACTGATGTTTTACTAAATCAACAAAATAAGCATTGCCATCGCGGCTGAAAGCCAGGGGGCTGCCATCTTGTGAAACTTTCGTTATTTGCATTGGTTCCTGCAGATCAATCTGCATACGTTGATACGGCGAAAGCACTTTATACCTGACGGTATTCTGTCCTTTCAGCGAACTATCCGACGGATTAACGTTTACCGAGAGATGATAATAGGATAAATCCCACCAGATACGCTCTTTTGTAATGGATCCTCTCAGTGTATCCTGATGTGTAAACTTCATGTTTTGCCCGTAAACAGCTGAAACAGATATTGCGATTAAACAAACGAGAATTATTCGATTTAGCTTTTTCATATTGTAATTATATTTTTATTTTTCACTTTATCCTTTAACCTTTATCCTTTAACCTTGATTAACACTTATTACCCACCAACACTTGCTGTTATACCGAATTCTGCAAACTTTGAAATTGCTTTAGCCAACGTTTCTTTATCAGGCTCTCTTAACTTTTCAAAATCGTCGGATTTTCCAAGTTTCATGTATTTATTCTGAGCGATGTTATGATAGGGCAGGAGGTGAACTATTTTTTTTTCGCCGGCCAATTCTGAAATAAATTTTGCTGTTTTCTCGATATTTTCATCGGTATCATTAATTCCGCCAACCAGGGGAATCCGGATTATTATATGCGAACCTGTTTCAGCTAGGGCTTTTAGATTCTGAAGGATTTGGTCGTTTCCCATCGCAGTCCATTTCCGGTGCTCATCAGTATTCATCATTTTCAAATCATACAGAAAGAGATCGGTCCGTTTCGCAACTTCAAGTATGGTTTGAACACTGGCATGCCCGGCGGTATCAACAGCCGTATGGATTTTTCTCTTTCTGCATTCATTGAGTAATTCAATCAGCATCTTATAATGAACAAGTGGTTCGCCACCCGAAAAAGTAACACCCCCACCTGACTGGTCGAAGAATATGCGCTCTTTCTCAATAATATCCATGATCTCAGCCACTGACATCACTTTTCCTGACATTTCAATAGCTTTGGTTGGACATACTTCAGCGCATTTGCCACAGAGTTTACATAGGTCGGGATCGGTTATTATGCCATCGGGAGTTAGTGTGATAGCATTTTCAGGACAAGCTTCTACGCAACTGCCGCATTTGATACATTTAGCCGGGGCGTACATCTTTTCGACCTTTGCTGAAATGCTTTCCGGATTATGGCACCATGCACAATGAAGATTGCATCCTTTGAAGAAGATTACCACACGAATTCCTGGACCATCGTTAATGGCATATCGTTTTATATCGAAAATCAGGCTTTGGGACATGTGAATGGGCTGGGGAATTATCTTTAACTAGTTTTTGTTATTTGGCTGGAAGTCAGAAGTCAGGAGACCGGAGTCAGAAGACCCAAGATAAGTGGTGTAGTCTCCAACTTCCGACTTCCGTCTTCCGACTTTTTCAAAACGAATCATTCTCCGTCCTCTCAATCACTTCCTGTTGTAGATCAGCATTCATATCGTTAAAATAATCACTATAACCAGCCATCCTGACCAATAAGTCCTTGTAATCTTCCGGACATGCCTGTGCTGCCAGTAATGTAGCTGTATCAACAATATTGAATTGAATGTGATGGCCGCCGAGCGTAAAGTAACTCCTGATCAGGTGTCCGAGTTTTTTAATGTCTTCTTCTTTACGCATCAGGCTTGGCAGAAAACGCTGATTCAGCAGAGTGCCACCTGATTTAACATGATCAATTTTAGTCAGTGATTTTACAACTGCCGATGGCCCGTGCGTGTCAGCACCATGCGAAGGTGAAGTTCCATCGGATATTGATTTTCCGGCTAACCGGCCATTAGGAGTTGCACCCATTACTTTACCAAAATATACATGGCAGGTGGTCGAGAGCATATTCAGATGATATTTTCCTCCAGGTTTAATATTTGGCTTACCATCTATAGTATCAACCAGGTCATCATAAACTTTTACAGCTATTGTATCCGCATAATCATCGTCATTTCCAAAAAAAGGAGTGCGGTTAATAATGGTCTGCCGGAGTATTTCTTCTCCTTCAAAATTCTTCAGAACAGCTTTTAATACCCTGTCTATTGAGAATGTTTTATCTTCGAACACATGTTTCTTTAATGTTGATAGGCTATCCGTCACGGTACCAAGGCCGCAGCATTGAATATAGCTTGTGTTGTAGCGCGGTCCTCCATCGTAATAATCTTTGCCTTTGCTGATACAATCTTCTATTACAACCGATAGGAAAGGAGCTGGAGCATATTTGCAAACATGCGGTCGATATAATTGCTGACCCGCATTTTCTGATCAACAACATATTGCACTTGTTTCAGAAATGCATCATAAAGATCTTCGTAAGATCTAAAATCACGTGGATCTCCAGTTTGAATCCCAACCATTTTTCCGGTTACCGGGTTAATCCCATTGTTAAGAGTTACCTCAAGGATTTTCGGCACATTCAGATAGCCTGTCAGCAGGTAAGCCTCTTTGCCGAAAGCTCCGACCTCAATGCAACCGCTGCAACCGCCTTCACGGGCATCAGGCAGCGATTTTCCCTGTCGCAACAATTCCAGGATATAGATATCGGGATTAAAGACCGAAGGATAGCCATGTCCCTGCCGGATTACATGAGCTGCAGCATGCAGAAATTTATCCGGGGTTTTGGAGCTGATATGTACTGAGTTTCCGGGTTGGAGTATATGGAGTTCTTCAATTACTTCAAGCATTATGTAAGATACTTCGCTTGTTCCGTCAGTTCCATCTTTTGTGACTCCGCCTATGTTGATGTTTGTAAAATCGTTGTAAGTTCCGCTTTCACGTGCCGTGATTCCGACTTTTGGCGGTGCAGGGTGGTTGTTAACCTTGATCCAGAAACTGGAAATCAGTTCCTTTGCTTTATCACGGGTAAGAGTCCCTTCGGCTATTTCTTTAGAATAGAACGGGGCCAGGTGCTGGTCGAAGTGGCCAGGGTTCATGGCATCCCAGCCATTCAATTCAGTAATTGTTCCAAGATGAACGAACCAATACATCTGTATGGCTTCCCAAAGGTTTCGCGGAGCGTTTGCCGGCACCCAACGACAGACTTCAGCTATTTTTTTTAGCTCTTTGACTCTATTCGGATCAATTTCTGATGAAGCAAGTTTTTCGGCTAACTCAGCATGCCGTTCAGCGAAAACGATAACCGCATCGCATGAAATGTCCATTGATTTCCATTGCTCTGCTTTATCAGTAGCTTCCGGGTCATTTATATAATCAAGAGAAGCCAGATTAGCAGCAATTTCCTTTTTAAAGTCTAACATACCTTTCTGGTAGATTTTACCATCGAGAGAAGTATGTCCTGGAGCGCGTTGCTCCATAAATTCAGTAAATAAACCAGCTTCATAAGCAGCTTTCCATTCGTCAGGAACGTGGCTAAAGATACGTTCACGCTGTGTTTTGCCCTGCCAGTATGGAATCACTTCTTTTTCATAGATGTCAATATCTTCCTGGCTTATGGTATAACGCTGCATGTCACGCGTGTTAAGCACATGAAAATCTTCAACACTATGGCAGGTTAGTTCGGGGAAAGTCGGGATACATTTAGGCTTTGGACCGCGCTCACCCACAATCAATTCTCCTTCGCCTATATAAATGGTTTTTCTATGGCAATGATCGAGGAAATTCATCGCCCGCAACATAGGAATAGAGAACTTGCCATAGTTCTCTTTATAAAATGCCGTTTCGTGCAAAGCTCTTTCAATGGATAGCGAAGGTTCCGTTTCGAAACTGAGTTTCCTGAGTTTTTGAATGCGCTCATTCATTCCAGGACCGATCCGGGTTCTTTCAGGTGTGTAAAAATTACCTTCAACAGTAGGTGGCCTTTCGGGTGTTTTGGTATGTGGAATTATTTTTTCAAACATTGGAATTGATTTTTTAAAAGTTCGCGTGTGGAAATATGAATGCAGGTACACGAAATTGCTCGTAATTTGGAATTACAAACACTTATCACTTGACAGAAGTAATAAAGGAGGGGGAAATACTAATTGTAAAACATCAGGCACTCGAATAAGCGTCTGTATGTCTTTATCAGGGTAGGAATGTAGAATGTGTTTTCCATTAATCCTGTAGTTTGCTCACTATTGATCGGGTGAGGATATGCTTCTTTTGATAGTACAAAAGTAAGAAAGAAAATTAAGTTGAGCTATACTGGCAGCTTATCCGGAATCACTTTAAATTAGATATATGAGATGTTCTGCTTTTGCAGCAAACCTGGATAGCAAATTGCGATGGTGTCTGCAACCAACTGCAATTTATAGGAATGGCTGATAGATCTGTGCTTATATCACTCATTATTATCTGACAATAACCATTCTATGGCTGTCTCAATGCTCCCGAATACACTTACATTCCCACCTCTGTTTAAAGCTACTTCCTGGCCTAAGTAGTTTATGTATTCTATATGCCAGGCTACAGCTAATTTTATCTTACCTTTTAACTGATCAGCTACTTCAACGCCAAGAAAGTACCTCTCAAGAGTAGGTATATCAATTCCTTTAACCCCGAGGGCATCTATAACAATTTTAAAAATCCCTTCATTCTCACATTTAGCATAGATAATTTTCATATAGGTTTTAAAATCATCGAAATCGTATTCCCCTGAAACCACCATGTGTATATAATTATTTTGGTTTTCAAAAAAATAGTGACTTTTCATAGCAGATAAAATTTCGTTTGAATTCAGTTTAGGGTACAAATCAGAGTTTGATGATTAATACGACAAAAACACTATTTATTTACATTTTGCACAAGCTAATTTCTTTTGATAAATGAGCAAGTGAACCAGGTGAAAAATTTTCCAGGAAAGAGTAAATAATATGTATTAAAATCATAAGTGTAAAACATCCTACAATCGAACAATAGCTGGTAGTTTTTTATGAAGGAGCGGAATTTCAGTAGTGTTTTCATGAATCCCGGTTTTACTGGCAAACATATCTGTTAGCGATGTCGAAGTCCGTTGTAACAAAATTACACATAATTGTTTACCAACTGAATTCCAAAATGCTATTTGGACTTATTTAAAATGATCAAAATTTGATAATTCAAGAATGCCTTTTCAATTGATTTCAGGTTTGAAACAAGTCTGATAATAAAAGTTCCTGTTATCTTAAATTTTCAAAGTAAACAGGAACAAGAGAAATTCTGCCTGATACATGACAATTTTTAATAATAAAATGTAAGAATATGAATAACAGTATATTAAAATATATTTGATGTAATAATGATGTAATGGTAAGAATGTGATTGGTGTATATTTGATGCAAATATTTATAATAATGTATTCGATAAATAAATATAAATTTGCCTTAACAATATTTAACATTGTATGCAGTTTGTGGTTTTGCAGATAATGTTTTTCTAAAGTTGACTGCTTTTTTTAATGGCTGATTCTTTCTGAATCAACATTTTTAAACCACTTAAAAGATGGAATGCTAAATTGAAGTACAAAATCTGTTTGAGATAATGGAACAGACAAGGCCAATTAGCTCAATTAGGTTAAAAATAATGTCAATTTGCTTTTTAGCCATTATGTGTTGTACTTTTAGCCTTAAATAACATACCAACCCAATATAAACCTCAACCAATTATTAATTTAAAAACCAGTCTATGAAAAAATCAGTACACTGTTAATTTAATTTGATGCGCATTGCATATGCAGGATACTCAACTTGCCTTGCCTTGTGTTCATTAAATTTATTTCAGAATCATCAAAAACCCAATCAACAAACCATTAACATGTAACCAACCTAAATGTTATGAAAAAAAATCTCTTATTAAGTACATTATTTTTAATCTTTTCTTTCTGGGCCTGGTCCCAGGAAGTTCAAATCAGTGGAGTTGTGAAGTCCTCCGCGGATAACTTACCTCTACCCGGAGCATCAGTCGTAATTAAAGGAACTGTTACCGGGACTACTACCGACATCGACGGTAAATACACTATTAAAGCCAGTCCAAACCAGGTATTAGTCTACTCATTTATCGGATTGGAACCTCAGGAGGTTACCGTTACTTCCAGTAGCAAAACAATCGATATAGTGCTGTTGCAAATGGCAGTAATGACCTCGGAAGTAGTTGTAGTAGGTTATGGAACTCAAAAGAAAAGTGTAACTACCGGCGCCATATCCAGTGTTAAAGCAAAGGATATGGAAAAAATTCCCAATGGCCGTATTGAATCTGCCTTGCAGGGAAGAGTTTCCGGAGTAACCATTGCTGCCAACTCAGGTCAACCCGGATCTTCGTCCACCATACGTATACGTGGTATTACCACGTTTGGTTCGAATGAACCGCTGTGGGTTGTTGACGGAGTTGTAATTGATGCCGGCGGAATCGGGTATATCAACCAGGCTGATATTGCTTCCATCGAAGTATTAAAGGATGCAGCATCCGCTGCTATTTATGGAACCAGGGCTGCTGCCGGTGTTATCCTTGTTACTACTAAAAAAGGTCAATCAGGAAAAATGGTTGTAAATTATAACACTTTTTATGGCACTTCGTCTCCCGCTAAAGTGCTGGATTTGTTAAATGCAACTCAATATGCAGCTTTAATAAATGAACGCCAGACAAACGGCGGACTAGCAGTTAAGTTCCCGGATATAAGCCAGTATGGAACAGGTACCGATTGGCAAAAGGAAATTTTTAATACAAATGCTATGCGTTACTCGCACGAACTGAGTTTAAGCGGCGGTAACGACAAATCAACATTTTATACTTCAGTTGGTATTACAAACCAGGAAGGGATTGTTTTACCTGAAATTTCCAATTATAATAAAATAAGCTTCCGCTTAAATTCTGATCACAAAATCTCCAAAGTATTTACGTTCGGACAAACTTTTGGGTACACCCATCAAAAATCAATCGGTATTGGTAATACAAACAGTGAATTTGGCGGTCCGTTAAGTTCTGCAATCAATCTGGATCCTATTACGCCATTAATTGAAACCGACCCTTTATTAGCAGCCGCCTATCCCGCCACTGCTATAAGAGATGCCAATGGTAACCCTTATGGTATATCTCCCAACGTAGGACAGGAAATGACAAATCCATTGGCATATCAGCAAACAAGGTTAGGTCAGTATAACTGGTCCGACGATTTTGCAGGTAATGCATATCTGGATATTAATGTTAACAGCCACCTTAAATGGAGAACTTCGATGGGTGGAAAAGTAGCCTGGTGGGGATGGCAGGGATTTACTCCTGAATATTACTTAAATCCATCAACATCAAATCTGGTTAACAATTATGGCATGAGTAATCAGACGGGATTCGACTGGAACATTGAAAATACGATATCATACAGCAATAAGATACAGGATCATGACTTCAGTATTTTATTGGGGCAGGGAGCCTATGTAAATGGTATTGGTTATGGGTCAAACAATACAATACAAGGTTTGCCTATCAGCAGTTATAAAGATGCTTCTTTTAATTTTAATATTCCACAGGCCAATAGGATATCAGGCACCTGGGATTTTACAGAACATAAAATATCTTCCTTATTTGCACGTGCCAATTACAATTATAAGGAAAAGTATTTATTTACCGGTATTATTCGCCGCGACGGTTCCACCCGTTTTGGTGCCAATTACAAATACGGTATATTCCCTTCCTTCTCCTTAGGATGGGTTGCTTCGAGCGAAAGTTTCTGGAAAACCAACAATATTGTCAACACCTTGAAAATCAGGGGAGGATATGGTGTAAACGGTAATGATAATATAGGTGACTTTGGATACCTGGCTACAGTTGTCGGTGGTTTTAATTACACCATTGGTAATACCGGTAACATAACCACGGGTTATGCTCCCAAAACACTTGATAACCCCGATTTACACTGGGAAGAAACTTCACAGCTTAACATCGGTTTCGATGCAAGGTTTTTAACTAATTTCAACCTGGTGGTTGATATCTACAAGAAAAAAACTACCGGTATTTTGAGAGATATTCCAATACCTGGTTATGTAGGTGTTTCCTCTTCTCCTGTCGGCAACGTAGCTGATATGGAAAATAAAGGTGCTGAATTCGAATTAAGGTATAACAAAACATTCGGAGAAGTTAACTTTTCGGTAAATAGTAATTTTGCATACCTGAAAAACGAGGTTACTTATGTTAATTCTGACGCTGATTTTATTGCAGGTGGAGCTGGATTTCAATCCATGGGCCCTGTAACCAGGATCCAGGTAGGACAATCCTATAACTCTTTCTACGGGTACGAATCCGACGGGATCTTCCAGAATTGGAACGAAGTTAATTCTTATGTAAACGGTGCAGGTGAACTTACACAACCGAAAGCCGCACCTGGCGACTTGAAATGGGTTGACACCGATGGTGATGGCCTTATAACGGAAGACGATAAAACTTTCCTTGGATCAAGTATTCCTAAATATACTTATGGTTTAACATTAAATGCCGATTACAAAGGATTTGATATCATGGTATTTGGCCAGGGAGCAGCAGGAAATAAAATCTTCCAGGGCTTACGCCGTCTGGATATAGAATATTCGAACTGGCAGACTATAGCTTTAAGCCGCTGGACTGGCGAAGGCACTTCGAATGATTATCCTCGCCTTACCGCCAAAGATGAAAACGAAAACTTTGGTAAAATGTCAGATTTTTATCTTGAAAAAGGCAATTACTTCCGTCTGAAACAAGTGCAGATAGGATATACTATCAATGCTGAAATTTTGAAGAAAATTGATATCAGCAGGTTACGTGTTTATCTTCAGTCAGAGAACCTGTTAACCTTCACCGGATATACCGGGTACGATCCTGAAATCGGTGGTGGTGTGTATGGCATCGACAAAGGCTTTTATCCACAAGCCCGTTCGTTTATAGCCGGACTGCAACTTCAATTTTAATTTTTTACAATGAAATTTCATTCGTAAAAAGCTGTGCTTTATTAAATTAAAACACTCACTCACAAAATTTAAACAAAATGAAAAAAATTCGAAATACATTCTTTTTTATTTTAGCAGCAATGCTCACGTTGGTATCCTGTAAAAAGGAATTTATAGATATCCAACCCAAAGGCCAGTTCCTTACAGCAAATTATTACGCAAATCAGGACCAGGCTTATGCTGCCCTGGTAGGAGTTTACGATATTATGCGTAAAAATTCCGGGGGGTTCGAAAACATGATTACCTTTATGAACGCCGGTTCAGATGACCAATATGCAGGTGGTGGTGGAGCTACCGACGGAGCCGGAATACAGGGCTTTTCAAACTATTCTATAAACCAGTTTACGATGCCTGCAAGTTACTGGAACGATTTTTACCAGGGAATTTTCAAGTCGAACATGTTGATTTTAAAGTTACCGAACACTACCATGGACGAAACTCTTAAGGCCAGGTTTGCAGCTGAAGCTAAGGCAGTAAGAGCTATGTGTTATTTTAACCTGTTAACCTTGTTTAAAAACGTTCCTCTTATCCTGGAACCTTTGTCAACAGGTGATATTTATAATGTAGAACAGTCGACACCTGAAGTTATTTATGCACAGGTTGAAAAGGATCTGCTTGAGGCAATTACGGCCTTACCACCTACTATTGCTGCAGATGAATATGGAAGGTTTACAAAAGGAGCTGCCCAGGCATTACTTGGTAAAGTTTACCTTTATGAGAACAAAAAATCAGAAGCAGCTGCCCAATTGGCTGAAGTAAATGGAACTCCGGGAGGAACAAGTCAATACGGATACAAACTGTTGACCAACTACAGCGATCTATGGGTTGTTGCTAATAAAATGAACAGCGAATCAATTATGGTAACCGCTCATACCAATACCGGCCTTGGCGGCTGGGGTAACTGGGGTTCAGGTTCTGACGAAGGAAATTCAATTTGTGTAATGGTTGGACCCAGGGGGTACTCAAGTGTAGCAGCTCCTGCTCCTCTTTTACCATCAGGCTGGAGTTTTAATGTATTTACAGATGAATTTTATGATGCAATCAAAACAGATCCCCGTTTTGCCGCAACCGTATTTGACCTGAAAACTCTTAGTGCAGCCGGAAAAGCCACATATATTGAAGGTTACCAGAATACCGGATATTTCTTCAAAAAATACATGCCAACCACTGCTGATGTAACTACACTGGGAGGTGACGCAGTACTTAACTACAAACAGGACAGTTATATTATCCGCCTGGCCGATACGTATTTGATGGAAGCTGAAGCTTTGGGCGCTACCGGTGCAAGGGCACAGGCTTTACTGGATGCTGTAAGGGCAAGAGTTGGCCTGGCATCGGTTCCTGTATCATTAGAAGTTATTAAAGCTGAACGCAGAATGGAATTAGCCGGCGAAGGACTCCGTTTCTTTGATTTGGTGCGTTGGGGCGACGCTGCTACCAAATTGGCAAGCAGGGGATTTACACCTAACAAGAATGAAATTTTACCAATTCCAAATGCGGAATTACTAGGTACCAAAATTAATCAGAACCCAGGGTATAATCAATAATAACTAAAGATATGAAGAAAATGAAATTAATATGCAGCCTTCTGTTTTTAATAGTTGCTGCCTCAAGTTGTACAAAGATTGAAGGAATAGATCAGGATCTGTCTTTCCTGAATTCTGTAAGTTCATCAAACGTGGATAAAGTTTTCGATATCAGCAATGATAATTCGGGAATGGTTACCATAACACCTATCGGAGATGGAGTTACTTCATTTACTGTAAATTTCGGACACGGAACAGGATCTTCAGCTTCTGCGGTTGTTGCGCCAGGTGGTACAACCAGCCATGCCTATCCTGAAGGTACTTATACTGTTACTATTGATGCTGTGGATGCAGCAGGTAAGAGTACGACTTCATCATTCCCTCTTACTGTAACTTACAGGGCTCCTGAGAAAGTTACAATTATAATTGAAAGCGGTGTGGTTGTGAGTGCAACTGCTGATTATGCCAAATCATTTATAGTGTATTATGGCGATGTTGCTAATGAAGTTGGTACTCCTTTGGCAATAGGTGAAAAACTACCTCCACATGATTACCCTCAGGGAGGGCCATTCGATATTAAAGTGGTAGCCCTCAGTGGTGGTGCTGCAAAGACCGAAGTTATCAAAACTTTGTTCTCAACACCTATAGATTTCGAAAACCCTACTGTGAATTACTTTTTTGGAACTTTCGGAACAGGCCAGTTATTTGAAAAAGTTGAAAATCCTGACGCAACAGGATTAAATACCAGTGCTACCGTCGGTAAATTTATCAGGGGTAATGAAGGATGGAGTGGTACATACAGTCCGCTGGATATTCCCATCAATTTTGCATTTGGCAATAAATTAAAAGTTATGGTTTATAATCCTGATCCGGCAATGATTGGTAAAAAAGTAAATGCTGAACTGGAATCTGCTGTCGGAGGAACTCCCGCAAATGGTATCGGAGTTAAAAAAGTTGTTCTTACTACCTCCGGTGCATGGGAAGAACTGGTTTTCGATTATAGTGCTATTACTGCAATAAAACCAACCACCAAATTTGGACAGCTTGTTTTCAGGTTTAATGATTCAGGCGCTACTCCAGGAGCAATCATTTATATTGATGACATCAGATTTACAAACTAAAAAATCATAATAATGAAAAATACACTCAAAACCGTTTTTATAGTTGCAGCACTTGTATTGATATATAGTGCCTGTACAAAACAGGAATACAGCCTGGGCGATTTAACAGCTCCTTCAAATATTGTAATTACTACCGAAGTTGTTGGCCAGGATGCCACCCATCCTGACGGGGATGGTTCCGGAACCGTAAATATTACCATTACTGCTGATAATGCCCTTGCTTATAAAGTAGGCTATGATGCTAAATCAGCAGCGGATTGTGCACCAATTCCCCTTTCCGGAAAAGTTACCAAGAATTTTGCCAAGAATGGTGTAAATACTTACAGAATTACAGCCGTTGTATTTGGGAAAGGGGGTACTTCATCTCTATCTACTGCTGATGTTACGGTACGAAGCGACTTTAACGCAGATCCTGCTATAGTTACAGCTTTAACAGGTGACGCTTCAAAAAGCTGGGTTGTTGATCCAAGTGTACCCGGTCATTTTGGTGTTGGTCCCTGGAACAATGCTTCCATAACCCCTGAATGGTGGTCTGCATCAGTAAATGAAAAAGTAGGTTGTTGTAATTGTTTCTATACTGCAACTTTTACTTTTACGAAAGTTGTTGCCAGTGGTACCTATTCATTAACTGTTGCAACACCCGATGGTGCATTTACAAAAACAGGCGACCTGGCCGGCGGCCTTCCGGGTATTCCTGCTGCAGGCGCTGAGGCTTGTTATAGCTACGATGGTGGAACTTCCGATTTTTCTTTTATTCGGGCAAGTACCGGAATTGATGCTTCCACATCCACTCAAACCAGTATTATGTTAGCCGGGAATAATACTTTTATCGGGTATGGCGCCGTTTTAAAAGAGTATGAGATTTTCTCGATAACTCCAACCAATATGTACTTACGGGTACAGGGAACAGAAACCGGCAATGCCTGGTATTTGAAATTGATACCTGCCGGTAAATAACAGTTTATGCTATAGATCATTGGCTAATCGAAAGGAGGAGGCCGATTTCCTCCTCCTTCCTTTACCTCCCACTTTTTAAATCCTATAGCCTGAATATAAATAAGTAAACCTGTTAAATAAAAAGTGCATGTTTTCACATGCCATACTAACGAAGAATAGAATTGTAATCCTAAAAGATTACAGCAAGTTTTCAGCATTCATTGAAATACTATTTTGCTGATTACCTTAATCTGATTAAAATTAATGTTATGAATAAACTTACTGTAAGCCTTGTAATCTTGTTTTTTGTGGCTTTATCGTGCAAAAAAAACGATGATCCCCAAATTGATGATACTCCCGCTAATCTGACTTTAACAGCAACAGTAAGCACCGATAGCAGCGGAAGTGTTTCGTTTATAGCTTCTGCTACCAATGCTAAATCTTACACTTTTAATTATGGCAACAGCGCTACTGAAGTATCTGTAACAGGAGCCGTTACCTATCATTTCTCTACTTCAGGGATATATACAGTATCTGTAGTTGCAAAAAGTGCTACCGGTAAAACAGCTTCCACCTCAACAACCATCACTGTTGTTGTTGTTCAGGGCCTGGTTTGGTCTGATGAATTTGACGGGCAGGGTGCGCCAAGTTCTTCGAAATGGGGTTACGATACTGGCGGAGGCGGCTGGGGTAATAATGAAGTTCAATATTATACTAGCAGAGCTGATAATGTTTATGTTTCGGATGGCACCCTGAAAATAGTCCTCCAAAAAGAAAGTTACCAGGGCAGTGCCTATACTTCAGCCAGGTTACTCACCAAAGGAAAATTTTCTTTTAAATATGGCAGAGTCGAAGTAAGGGCCAAACTTCCGGCCGGCGGTGGTACATGGCCAGCTATCTGGATGTTAGGAGACAATATTTCAACCGTAAGCTGGCCTGCCTGCGGTGAAATAGATATTATGGAACACGTCGGAAACCAGTTAAACAGAATATTCAGCACTATGCATTATCCTGGTCATTCCGGGGGTGGTGGGGTTGGTGGTTCAGTAATGAATCCCACTGCCACAACAGAATTTCATGTGTATAAATGTGAGTGGTCAGCCGCAACAATCAAATTTTTTGTGGATAATAATCTCTATTACACTTTTGGCAATACCGGAACTATGCCTTTTAACCAGAATTTCTTTATTATTCTCAATGTAGCCATGGGCGGCAATTTTGGCGGAACTGTTGATCCTGCTTTTACAAGCGGAACAATGGAAATTGATTATGTAAAGGTTTACAATTAAAGTGACTCATCTACTTCAGGATATTGAAAATAATATTTAATAATACTTAATAAATCAACGATTAAATGAATAAACCAGAAGGTCTTTAAGTTTCAGCATTTTGATCAGAAAAGGTTTTCCTGATAGACCTTTGTAAGGCTTGTGAATGGAAATGATATATTGGCATATAACTTTTACAACTCAAATGACTTGATAATAAATTCAGTATAAAAGTTCTTTTTAAAATTCAACCAATTCAACCAATTCAACTCAATTCAAATTAATCCTAAACCCTAACACAATTTAAATTATGAAAAAATCATTACTCAGTTTAATCGCAATCGTAGCCATGGCTGGCTATGTAAATGCACAGACCACCTACCTGGATTTTGAAGGTGCAACGCCGGCTCATGGCGTTTTCGGAGGTTCAGATTTTGCCATTGTGGATAATCCATCTAAAACAGGAGTTAACACCTCAGATAAGGTTGCTATGACTCAAAAAGCTGCAACAGGTGCTGAAACCTGGGGTGGCGCTTCTTTCCCCATCGGAGGTACAATTAATTTTGCAGCAGGGGTACAGACATTTACAATGGATGTATATAGCACTGTTGCAGGTACAGCAACATTTAAAATTGAACAAGGCGCACAAGGTGCTGTTGAACTACCATTGCTTATACTACGCCTGGTGAATGGCAGACACTTACTTTCACCTTTGATGCCAGAGATCCGGATTACAAGCAAATTGTAATATTCATGGGTTTTAATTCAACGGCTACCGATGTGTGGTATTATGACAATGTAAAAGGCCCTGCTTTTACTGTTGGAGCTGCAGTTGATGTTACTGTGAATGTTACCGATTTAGGCGGTACAGTTACAACAGCAGAAATTGAATTATCCAATAACCCCGGAGTGAAAGTTGCCCTTACCGGAACTCCCGGTGTAGGAGCTAAATTTACCACAACCTTTACCGGAGTTACCGGTAGTACAATCAGTGCCCCGATTACATACACTATTTATATTGATGGAGTAGCTGTTCCTGCATTTACAGATCAAGCTTTTACAATGGCAGGTTCTGCTGCTGCGAAAATCGATAAAAACTACGGAACAGCTCCAGTAGGCCTGGAACTGATTAACAATGGTGGTTTCGATGGTATCGAAGGATTAATGCCAGGTTCCACAGGTAGGGAATGGGGCATGTGGTCAGGTAATGGTAGTGTGATTAATGTAGTTGACGGTGTTGTAAATGCTTCTCCAACACCATCAAATGATAACTGGCAATTACAGTTGGAACAAAAAAACTTTGCTGTTGAAAACGGCAAAGTCTACACAGCCTCTTTCGATGCCTGGGCTGCAGACACCAGAATTATAGCCTTAACGATAGAAGATCCTGCTAATGGATATGCTTTGTTAGGGACAACATTGGATGCAGATGGTACGCTAGAAGCAGGAGATGGTTTACTGCATTCGAAATGGAATGTTCCAATTACTGCCACAAAAACCCGTTATGAGCGTTCTTTATGGGTTGACAGAGTTAAAGCAAACACCGATTTTAAGTTTGCATTCCTTTTGGCACAGGCAGCTGATATGGTTTTTATTGATAATGTAAGTCTGAAGGAAACTCCTGATGTTTCGGTGTCGGTAAACAGAGCAAATGCTGTAAGATTTTACCCTAACCCAGCTCAAAATGATCTGTATTTTTCGGGAAAATCAATGCTGACTAAAGTTGTTGTATACAACATCGTTGGAGCACAGGTTAAAGAATTCAGAAACGTATCACAAAGCATGAATGTCAGCGATCTTAAATCAGGTGTTTACATGATTAAGTCAACTGATGAGAATGGTAAGACTGTTACTTCTAAATTTCTCAAGAAATAAATTACAATCAGTTCTGTTGTAGGCTAATTTAAAATCTATTCATTCTTTCTTTCTGTAAAATAAAGGAAGAATGAATAGGTTTTATTACATTCTTTTCTGCCAATCTAAATATTATCTTTCAATGAACATAGGATAAAAAGAGCTTAAAGACCGGGTATATTTCTTTAAAGTATTGAATTGGTTTACCCTGATTTAAAAAACACACTGCATTAAATTGACATTGTACATGGCAGAATTACATTGAATATAAATGCAACAACAAGTTTCAATATATTTTCCAGTGAGTTGCATTTTACTATAAACAAATATTATTATTAGCAGGCTATTTAACGTAAAATCAAACTAATGAATAAAATAAAAATAGCTTTAGGGTTGATTTTAATTCCAATGGTGCTGATGTCGCAAGGGCTTTTGACCAATACAGGTAATCGCGAGACCACTTCACTTAATGGCTCCTGGAATTACATTGTGGATCCGTATGAAAACGGCTACCTCAATTTCCACTTAATTGTTTTCGACCAAAAAGACCCTGCTTCAACAGCCGCTTATTACAATAATTATCATTCAAAAAATAAATCGGAACTGGTTGAATATGATTTTGATAAATCGCCGACCCTGGAAGTTCCCGGTGATTGGAATACACAGAAGGAAAACCTGTTTTTCTACGAAGGAACCCTGTGGTATAAAAAATCGTTTGATTATAATTTAAAAGAAAACAAGCGGCTATTCGTTTATTTCGGTGCAGTAAACTATAAGGCTGATGTTTACCTGAACGGTACCAAACTTGGTACACATGAAGGCGGATTTACCCCGTTTAATTTTGAAATTACTTCAATTGTAAAACCAAAGGATAATTACCTGGTCCTTAAAGTTGACAATAAACGGTTTCCCGAGGCAGTTCCCACGGTTAACACGGATTGGTGGAATTATGGCGGCATTACACGGGATGTAATGTTAATTGAAGAACCGGGATTATTTATTCAGGACTATTATATTCAATTAAAGAAAGGTGACAATTCTACTATCGCAGGTTTTGTTAACTTAAGCAATCCGGTTAAAGATAAAAAGATCACAATCAGCATTCCTGAGCTAAATGTAGAACAAGAAGTTCAAACTGCTGCCGATGGCAAAGCCCTGTTTGAGATTACTGTAGATGCTAAAAAAGCTGGAAATATAAAATACTGGTCACCTGAAAATCCCAAACTTTACCAGGTTATCCTAAAAACAGAGCATCAAAGCCTGAAAGACGATATTGGTTTCAGAACCATTGAAACGAAAGGTGCCGATATTTTACTTAATGGCAAATCAATTTTCCTTAGAGGGATTAGCATACATGAAGAATATAATGGACGTAGAGCTACCAGCGAGTCGGATGATCTTGCCCTTTTAACCTGGGCGAAAGAATTAGGGTGTAATTATGTGCGGCTGGCCCATTATCCGCACAATGAATATATGGTTCGTTTGGCCGATAAACTTGGCCTCCTGGTATGGGAAGAAATACCCGTTTACTGGACTATTGATT
Source organism: uncultured Bacteroidales bacterium (assembly GCA_963802185.1). Classification (GTDB taxonomy): domain Bacteria; phylum Bacteroidota; class Bacteroidia; order Bacteroidales; family UBA4417; genus UBA4417. The sequence continues at coordinate 60,020 of CAWDHU010000017.1, read as the reverse complement.
TCAAGAATCCCATTACATATAACAATGCTAAAAATCAATTAACCGAAGCTATTACAAGAGATCAGAACAGGGCTTGCATTATCATCTGGTCCATGGCTAACGAAACGAATCTGTCCGAAGCCAGGAATTCTTTTTTAATCAACCTTATTAATTATACCAGGAAACTTGACGATTCAAGGTTAATAAGTGCTGCCCAGTTGACCCATAATGAAAACGGCGTTGGAATAATCGACGATAAACTTGGGGAATATGTAGATATAATTGCTTTTAATGAGTACAGAGGCTGGTATGGCGGTGATTTGGCAACTGCGCCTGATGCAAAATGGTCAATTTTATACAAGAAACCTGTAATAGTATCCGAGTTTGGCGGTGGTGCAAAACAAGGTTTGCACGGCACCAAAGACGAAATCTGGACCGAAGAATTTCAGGAATATCTGTATCAGCAAAACCTGGCAATGATAGAAAAAATTCCAAATATCCGGGGAATGAGTCCATGGATTTTAACAGATTTCAGATCACCAAGAAGAATGTTGCCAGGCATACAAGACGGGTTTAACCGGAAAGGGCTTATATCTGATCAAGGGAATAAGAAAAAGGCATTCTTTGTTTTACAGGATTTTTATAAAAAAATGAAACTGCAATATGATAGATAAACTGAAATAAATGAGAAAGCAGATTGTATATGGTTTACTAATTTTAATTTTTTTTATAGCGAGCAGCCTCTCAGGTAATGCAGCTAAAAGTAAAATTACATTTGCTGATAACCCGGTTGTTGCTCACCGTGGTGCCTGGAAGAAAAATAATCTTCCTCAGAACTCCATTGCATCGCTTAAACATGCCATTGAACTGAAATGTGCCGGCTCCGAATTTGATGTACGAATGTCGGCTGATGGTGCACTCATTATCAATCACGATCCGGAATTCAATAAACTCCCTGTTGAAAAAACGAAATATAAAGAGCTGCTTTCCTTCAAACTTACAAATGGCGAAAAGCTGCCAACTCTGGAGGAGTATATCAAGGCAGGCTTAAAGAATAATTCTTCTACTCGTTTAGTATGCGAGATAAAACCTTCAGAAATCAGCAAAGAGCGTGGAAAGGAAGTTGCCAGTAAGGTTGTGCAACTGGTGCACAAGATGAAAGCGGAGCAAATGTTTGTGTATATTAGTTTTGATTATGATATCCTGAAAAGAATTATTGAGCTTGATCCCAAAGCAAATACCCAATACCTTGACGGTAATAAATCGCCCGAGCAGTTGAAAGCGGATGGAATCAGTGGCGCCGATTTCTACTTCTCTGTTTATGATCAACATCCCGGTTGGATTGAAATGGCAAAGAAGATCAACATTGCCCTGAATGCCTGGACTGTGAACGAAATAGCCACCATGGACTGGCTCATTGCAAATAACTTTGATTTTATTACCACCAATGAGCCGGAGTTATTGATGGAAAGAATAAAGTATTCACCGGTTGCCAAAGGCTGGAATTTAGTGTGGAGTGATGAGTTTAACTATACTGGTTTACCCGATTCTACTAAATGGATTTATGATACCGAAGGAAATTCAGCAGGTTGGGGAAACAACGAAGGACAGTTTTATACCACAGCCAGGAAAGAAAATACACATGTTGAAAATGGCAATCTGTTAATCACAGCGATTAAGGAAGATTATGAAGGAATGAAATATTCTTCAGCCCGGTTGAATTCAAAAGCTGCCTGGCAATTCGGACGGGTTGAAGTCCGTGCCAAAATACCTGCCGGAGTAGGAACCTGGCCTGCCATCTGGATGATGCCTGAAGGCTGGTTATACTCTGACGGTAACTGGCCTGCAATTGGCGAAATCGACATCCTGGAACATGTCGGTCATAATATAAATATAATCCACGCCTCAGCCCATTCAAAAGATTACCAATGGCAGAAAGGGACTCAAAAATCAGCTGTCATAACAGTGCCCGATGCTACTGAAAACTTTCATAACTACATTTTGGAATGGAACTCTGATGTAATGCGAATCTGTGTTGACGACACTTGTTATTTCGAATACAAAAATGAAGGCCTGGGTGAATCGAAATGGCCATACAATAAACCATTCTACCTTATAATGAATCTGGCAATCGGCGGTGCCTGGGGAAGTGCCGAGGGAATGGACGAAACCATATACCCACAATCCATGGAAGTTGATTATGTACGCATTTATAAACATCTCACTAAATAGACATTATGAAAGGGAAAAAAAACTCGATACTGCTAATTGCCCTGATAATAGCTATGGGCGGATTTTTAATGGGTTTTGATGCATCCGTTATTTCAGGTGTAATTAAATTTATTGAACCCGAATTTAATTTGTCGAAAATTGAATTGGGCTGGTCGGTAGCTTCCTTGTCGTTAACAGCAACACTGGCTATGATGTTTGCCGGTCCCTTAAGCGATAAATTTGGCCGAAGGGTTGTACTTAAATACGCCGCTTTGCTGTATGCATTTTCAGCCCTTTTATCAGCGCTGGCACCAACATTTATTATTTTGGTTATAGCCAGAATGATTGCCGGTGCAGGAGTTGGAATATCATTAATATTAGCGCCCATGTACATTGCCGAACTTTCGCCGGCTGAGGAACGAGGTAAAATGGTTTCCTTTAACCAGTTAAATATTGTTATTGGTATTTCTGTTGCTTTTTTTACCAATTACTTAATAGTACATTTAGCAAAATCAGATGCCAGCTGGGTTGAAACATTAAAAATCAGGGAATATAACTGGCGATGGATGTTAGGGATCGAATTTTTCCCGGCTGTAATCTATTTCTTCTTGCTGTTCTTTGTTCCGCAGAGTCCAAGATGGCTCATTATGAAAGGAAAACTCGACGAGGCTTTGAATATCATGAAAAAGATCAGCGACGATGAAACTGCTGGTAAAGTGATTGCCGAAATTAAAGAAAGTATCCTACTGGATAAAGCACCAAAAGAAAAAACATCAATAAGAGAACTGTTTGCTCCTGCAATGAAACTGGTGTTAACAATCGGGATAATTATAGCTGTTTTACAACAGATAACAGGTATTAATTCGGTGTTCTTCTATGCCCCTATGATTTTTGAGCAATCGGGTATTGGCACGGATGCCGCTTTTATCCAGGCTATACTGGTGGGTGTAACCAATGTGGTATTTACCATTATTGCAATGGCATTGATTGATAAGCTTGGCCGTAAACCATTACTTGCAATCGGGGTAAGTGGAATTACGCTGAGTATGTTTCTTTTAGCCTTTGGCTTTAATTCCGCAACCTATACGTTGACTGATGCCTCTATTTCAAAATTGCCTACTGAAATTAGTGTTGCACAACTCGATATTTTGAAAAATAAAACATTCGACAGTGATACGAAATTTAAACAGGCAGTAACTGAAACAATGGGGGCTGCTGTTGCGAAAAAATATGAATCAGAGTTTATTTCTGCTTCTATAACAATGAATCCAACATTAATCCTGATCGGCATTTTAGGATTCGTTGCTTCTTTTGCTGTATCACTTGGACCGGTGATGTGGGTATTGTTCTCCGAACTTTTCCCCAATAAAATCAGGGGTTTAGCCATTTCGTTCGTCGGCTTTATTAATTCAGCTGTAAGTTTCCTGGTTCAGCTTATTTTCCCTTGGGAATTGGCAAATTTAGGCAGTACCGGCACTTTTCTTTTATACGGTATTTTTGCTTTGGTAGGTCTGGTTTTTATTATGCGAATACTGCCCGAAACAAAAGGAAAATCACTGGAAGAACTGGAAGCTATTCTTGTAAAATAATTGCGCAACCTTTTTTAGGCTGAGTAATTGTATTGCGCTAAGTTGGTAAAGCTGATTACTTTGATAACTCAGGTTAAAACGAAGCTTGAAAATCAAATTAACAGGAACTTAAAGATTCTTAAAAAACAACACATATAAATTACAAATATGAGTCAGAAATCAATTTTTTTGGGAAACGCTGAAATAAATACCTGGAGTAAAGAGGTTGAAGGCGGATTTGTAGAAATTGAAAATGAAAAATTTTACAAAATCAGCTACTGCAACCAGATGCCTGATTTCTTTATGACCATTGTGAGCGATTCCGATCACTGGATGTTTATTTCGAGTAATGGCTCCTTGTCAGCCGGCCGGAAGGACCGTAATAATGCTTTGTTCCCTTATTATACCGTAGATAAAATTCATGATTACAGGGATATTACCGGAAGTAAAACGTACCTGCTTGTTACCAAAGATGGAAAAACATATTTGTGGGAACCTTTTACAACTGAGTCGGAAAAAATATATTCAATACAAAGAAATCTGTATAAAAGTGTTTTCGGCAATAAGATCATTTTCGAAGAAATTAATACTGACCTGGGTATAGGGTTTCGATACGGTTGGTACAGCAGCGAAAAATTCGGGATTGTAAAAAAATCTGTAATCAGCAATCACAATACCGGCTCAGTTACCATTGATATACTCGACGGGATAAAGAATATTCTGCCCAATGGAGTGGATTTCGATTTTCAGAATGCATACAGTAGTTTGCTCGATGCTTATAAAAAATGTGAATTGCTCGAAGAAAGCAAACTTGGCTTGTATATGTTAAGTTCCATTCCGGTGGATCGTGCCGAACCGAGTGAATCGCTTAAAGCAACAACTGTATGGTCGGGCGGACTAAATCATGAGGCGAAAGTACTTATTTCAAACCACCAGGTCGAGAACTTTAAAAAAGGTCTTCCTGTTGAAACAGAAACAGATATCAGGGCCACCCGGGGCTCATACTATGTGAATGCAAGGTTTGAACTTAAAAAGGACGCCCCGAAAGAATGGATGATTGTGGCTGAAATAAACCGGGAAAGCGGTGATGTTGCTAATCTTGATCATTTCCTGAAGAATACCAAAGGCATCGAACAGCTTGTTAATACTGATATAAAAAAAGGAACCGAAAACCTGAGGCGAATCGTTGCCAAAGCGGATGGAATGCAAATGGGCACCGATGAATTAAGCTGTACCCGGCATTTTTCAAACACGCTTTTCAATGTGATGAGAGGTGGAATCTTCCCCAACAATTACACACTTGATAAAACCGATATTATCCTGTTTGCCGGGCAGATAAATAAAGATATATCTGCTAAATATAAAACATGGTTTGCTCAGCTTCCTGAAACTATCAGCTATACTGAATTGATAGGACTTGCTGAAAAAACCACCGATCTGGATCTGATCCGGATTTGTTCCGAATATCTTCCGCTGACTTTTAGCCGCAGGCACGGCGATCCAAGCCGCCCCTGGAACCAGTTTTCGATTGAAACAAAAAATCCGGATGGCTCAGTAAAGCTAAATTACCAGGGAAACTGGCGCGATATTTTTCAGAACTGGGAAGCTCTCAGCCTTTCCTATCCTGAATTCGTGGAAGGTATGATAAGCAAATTTTTAAATGCTTCCACAGCCGACGGCTACAATCCATATCGGGTTACGCGCGAAGGCATGGATTGGGAATGCCCTGATCCGCACGATCCATGGGCTTACATTGGTTACTGGGGCGATCACCAGATAATTTACCTGCAGAAATTTCTTGAATTATCCAATGAATTCCATCCGGGCACATTGGATGCCTTATTGAAAAAGGAAATGTTTGTTTATGCTAATATCCCATATCGCATTAAACCATATGCCGAAATTGTAAAAAATCCAAAGGATACTATTGTCTTTGACTTTGAATTAAATGATAAAATCAAGGAACTGATCCGTAAAACCGGGGCCGATGGCGTTTTGCTGAGAAACCGGGACAATGAAATCTACAAGGTTAATCTTACCGAAAAAATACTGGTAACCTTACTTGCTAAACTCAGCAATTTTATACCCGAAGCCGGCATCTGGCTTAACACCCAGCGCCCGGAGTGGAATGATGCCAATAATGCCCTGGTAGGCAACGGGGTTTCGATGGTTACGCTCTGTTATCTAAGACGTTTCCTGAAGTTTTGGACTGAAAGATTCAATGAATCAGCTAGTCATGAAATACCCATTTCCGAAGAAGTAGGTATATTTTTCGACAAAATATTTACTCTTTTTTCTGAAAATACCGCCCTGCTTGGAACCGGATTTTCAAATGCCGACAGACGTCTTTTTGCCGATAACCTTGGGGAAGCCGGAAGCGATTACAGAAACACCGTTTACGATAAATCTTTCACAGGCCGCAAAATGATGGTCCAGGTAAAAGCTTTGGCTGAATTCACTCAACTCGCAATGGGATATATGGATCAGTCCATAAACGTAAACAAACGTGAAGATGGACTCTACCATGCCTATAACCTGGCTTCTTTTTCTGATAATGGCATATCTATCAGACATTTGTACGAAATGCTCGAAGGTCAGGTAGCTGTTTTAAGCTCCGGGTATTTATCGGTTGAAGAAAGCCTTGATGTGCTTAACTCGTTGAAATGGAGTAGTTTGTTCCGTCGCGATCAATACAGTTACCTGCTCTACCCCGACAGGCAATTGCCACTTTTCAGCGAGAAAAATAATATCCCGGGAAGTAAGGTTCAGGAATCAAAACTTCTGAGCAAATTAGTGGCCGAATCTGATTTATCGATTTTAAGTAAAGATGATCTGGGTAATTATCACTTCAACGGATCATTCCGTAATGCTGCCGTTTTGGAGAATGCGTTAAATCATCTGGAATCTGCTAAATATGCCCAACTTCTAGCAGAAGAAAAAGAAAAGGTTCTTTCGATGTATGAGGAGCTTTTCGACCATAAATCATTTACCGGCCGGTCGGGCACTTTCTATGGATACGAAGGGCTGGGAAGTATATACTGGCATATGGTTTCGAAGTTGCTGCTTGCTGCTCAGGAATGCTATTTCAAAGGCGTTTATGAAGGAGCTGATCCTGGTGTAGTTGGTAAAATTAAAGATCATTATTTCGAAATTAAAGCCGGTATAGGTTTAAATAAATCTCCTCAGTTATACGGGGCTTTTCCAACGGATGCCTATTCGCATACTCCTGGAAATGCCGGGGCGCAGCAGCCGGGTATGACCGGACAGGTTAAAGAAGACTTTATCTCACGCATGAGAGAATTAGGAATTCATATCCAGGATGGGGAAATTGTATTTCAATCCAGCTTGCTTAATCCCAAAGAGTTGTTGAATAAGGAAAGTATTTTCGAATATTTTGATCTCAAAGGGAAGCCGCGGGAAATAACCCTTAAGCAAGGACAGCTTGGGTTTACTTTCTGCCAGGTCCCGGTTTTATACAATGCATCAAATGAAGATAAAATTGCTATCACTTTCGCTGATGGGAAACAGATTTTCAAGACAGATCATGCCATTGGGAAAGAAATGAGTTCCAAAATTTTTATCCGTTCCGGAGAAATTGCCTGGATAGAAGTTTCGTTCAGGAATTTAGTAAGCTAAATAAAATATAGACACACTTAAGAGGAGAATATAATATGTCGTTTAGAAGTGATTACATACTATCGTTAGCCGGACAGGACGTAACGAACAAATCAGAAACAGACCTGCGATCCATCTTTACCGAAGTGCTTAACAAAGGCATGCACGGTATATGTTTCAGCCCTTATCTCGAAGGCCAGGAGCCTGGAAATTTAATTTCCGAGGAACAAATTCGCAGAAAAATTGAAATTATCAGACCCTATACCAAATGGATCAGGACTTTTTCGTGTACTGATGGAAATGAAATGATTCCACGCATTGCAAAAGAATATGGTTTAAAAACATTGGTCGGGGCCTGGCTGGGCGAAAACCAGGCCATCAATGAAGAAGAAATAGCAAATGTTATCCAGGTAGCTAAAGATGGATATGCCGATTTGGTAGCTGTGGGTAATGAGGTTTTGTATCGTGAGGATCTAACGGAGGAAGAACTGTTGAAGTTTATCATTCAGGTGAAGAAAGAGTTACCCGGAATTCCCGTTGGTTATGTGGATGCTTATTATGAATTCTGCAATCGGCCGGCTATTGCTGATGCTTGTGATATCATCTTCGCAAACTGTTATCCATTCTGGGAAGGCTGCCATATAAACTATTCACTGCTCTACATGAAGGATATGTATAACCGTGCATTAAAGGCCGGTAAGGGTAAAAAAGTGATCATCACCGAAACCGGATGGCCAAACCGGGGAACCTCTTTTGAAGATTCTGAACCTTCTATAAACAATGCAATCCGCTATTTTATCAACGCCCAATTGTGGAGCAAGGAAGATGATATAGATATGTTCTATTTTTCATCGTTCGACGAAACCTGGAAAATGGGCGGTGAAGGCGATGTGGGAGCGTACTGGGGACTTTGGGATAAAGACGGGAATTTAAAATACGCGAAATAGAGGAATAATGAAAAGTGAAAAGTGAAAAGTGAAAAGTGAATAGTGAATAGTGAATAATGAATGATGAAAAGGCAATAGAGAATAGGTGTACTTGAATAGTAAATACCAAATACCCTTTAGCTCATCATTCAAAGCTCTTAACTCATAGCTCATAACTCATAACTTATCAGCACACAGCCTGTAATAAAGTAATTAACAGATGAATCTATTTAAAACATTAGGACTTACTGCCGGGAGAGCAATCTGCTATTCAGGATACCGGGAGGGGCAAAGCCCGGAAACTGGAAAATATCCTACGTATGAGCAGGTAAAGGAAGACCTGCTGATTCTTCAAAAGCATTGGACCTACCTTCGTTTGTACGACTGCAGTTTACATGCCGAAACGGTTTTAAAGGTTATCGAAAAAGAGAAACTGAATTTTAAGGTGATGCTTGGGGCCTATATTGGCGCCGAGTTAAATAATTTTGGTTGCCCCTGGGGTACAATATTCTCCCAGGCGGAACTTAAAAAAAATACAAAGGAGAACCTTGCCCAGATCAAAAAACTGATACGGCTGGCTAATCAATACCCTGATATCATATTCTCGCTGTCGGCTGGTAACGAAGCTACTGTTGAATGGACGGATCATTATGTGTCGGTAGAAAAAGTAATCAGCTACGTGCGGATGATAAAAAAAGGAGCAAAACAGCCGGTAACATTCTGCGAAAATTATGTCCCCTGGTACGACAAGTTAAAATCTCTGGTCGATGAAGTTGATTTTATCTCCATACATACCTACCCGGTATGGGAATATAAAAGCATCCATGAAGCTATGGAATATACTAAACAAAATTATCATAGCGTAGCTGATAAATATCCTGACAAACCGGTAGTTATTACTGAGGCCGGCTGGGCTACCGTTTCGAACGGCCGGGGAATAAATCCGGAAAATGTAGGTCAGGAATTTCAGGCCATCTATTACAATGACATGGAAAAATGGAGTAAAAAAGAAGGTATTATGACTTTTGTGTTTCGAAGCTTTTGATGAGCCATGGAAAGGTTCACCCGAAGCCTCGGAACCCGAAAAACACTGGGGATTATTTACTGTGGATCGTAAACCTAAAAAAGTAATGCAGAAAGCTTAACCCTTTTAAAATACTGCCGGATAGAAATTACCTGATAAAAATCACATCCCATAATAACCTAACAAGTTTCAATCTAATCTTTAAAAACTAACTCTATGGAACATCACAAAACAGCTCCGCAAGATGTTGTGCCATCAATACAAAAATGGGCATTTGGCGCAGGAAATCTTACTAATCAGTTATTACCCGCAGCATTAGGCGTATTCATGTTTTTCTTAGTAGTAGGATTTGGTATGAGCCCTTACAAAGCTGGAATTTTGGCGGCTGTACCGAGATTTATGGATGCAATTCTCGACCCGATAATGGGTTATATTTCCGACAATACCCGTTCAAGGTGGGGGCGACGTAAACCTTATATTTTTGGTGGAGCTATTGTAGTTGGTATTTCATTTATGTTGATGTGGCAGTTAAAATTACCGGTGCCGGGAAACAACTATGAAACATTTAATTTTATTTACTTTCTGCTAATGTCCATAGTATTCTATTTAGGATACACTGTTTTTGCAGCTCCACTTATTGGATTAGGATACGAAATGACTCCTGATTATAACGAACGTACACGCCTTATGGCAATATCTCAGGTTATGGGACAAGTTGCCTGGATGATAGCTCCGTGGTTCTGGTATTTGATTTCACGCCCTGAATTATTTCCAAATGCACCAACTGGAGTGAGGAATATATCAATATGGGTAGGAGCTATATGCCTGGTAATGGGAGTCTTACCTGCTCTTTTATGTAAGGAAATTGACCAGAGGCATCTGACAGGGCAATCAAAATTATCATTCAGTAACCTTATGTCGAATGTAAAAGATTTTTTCAGAGATGTGAAACAAACCATTCGCAATAAACCATTTCTTCGGCTTTGTGGAGCTACTTTCCTAGTATTCAACGGTTATCAGATTGTTGCTGCGTTTGCATTCTATATCGTTATTTTCTATTTATTCGATGGCAACCAGCCAGCTGCAGGTCAATGGCCGGCATGGTTTGGTACAGTAAGTGCTATATGTACCGCATTTTTGGTAATTCCTATTATTACTTATATGTCGACCAAAATTGGGAAGAAGAATGCCTTTATAGTTTCCACATTAATCTCAATAGTAGGTTATGTTCTTAAATGGTGGGGATTTTCTCCGGGACATCCCTGGTTGATGTTCCTTCCATTACCTTTAATGACGTTTGGAATAGGCGGTTTATTTACTTTAATGATGTCGATGACTGCCGATGTATGCGATTACGATGAACTAAGGAACGGAATGCCACGAAAAGAAGCATTATTCGGAGCCGTTTACTGGTGGATGGTTAAACTCGGAATGTCACTTGCATTATTCTTAGGTGGGGTTATTTTGAGTGTAGTGGGTTTTAACCAGAATGTGGAGGTGCAATCGGTTCATACCATAACTATGCTTCGTATAGCAGATATTACTGTTCCTTCCGTGGCTGGCATATTAGCTATTTGGGTCATGTGGAATTATGATATTACCGAGAAAAGAGCTCGCGAAATCAGGCAAACATTAGTTGATCGCAGGGGCGAGTTATAGTTTAAAGGAACCATCTGGTTAAAATTACATTAATAATTACATTAAAAAAAACATATATGTCATTAAGAGCAGGAAAAATAATGTCTTTGGCTGGCGGAATTGATTTTGCCAATAAGCCCATAGAAGAATTACAGGATTTGTTTACAAAAGTTTTAAATAACGGAATGCATGGAATCTGCTTTAGCCCGTATGAAGAAGGGCAAAAGCCGGGAGACATACTTTCTGAAAGTCAAATAAGAAAGAGAATGGCGATCATACAGCCTTACACAAAATGGGTCCGTTCTTTTTCCTGTATCGAAGGCAATGAACTGATTCCGAAAATTGCAAAAGAATTTGGAATTAAAACCTTAGTTGGCGCCTGGTTAGGCAAAGAACCCGAAAAAAATGAGCAGGAATTATCTGCCCTGATACAATTAGCAAAAGATGGTTATGTAGATATAGCTGCCGTTGGTAATGAGGTTTTGTATCGTGACGATTTAACCGAAATTGAATTGTTAGATTATATCAACAAAGTAAAAGAAGCTATTCCACACATACCGGTAGGATATGTCGATGCATATTACGAATTCAGTGAAAGGCCAAAAATTACGGAAGCTTGTGATGTTATTCTGGCAAACTGCTATCCCTTTTGGGAGTTCTGCCACATGGATTATTCGCTGATGTATATGAAACAAATGTTTTACCAGGCACGGCAGGCCGGAGGAGGTAATAAACCTGTAATTATCACAGAAACAGGATGGCCAAGTGAAGGCGAAGATTTTAAAGGAGCAAAACCTTCGAAGGAAAATGCAATGAAATATTTTCTTAATACTCAATTATGGTCGAAAGAAGAAGATATTGACATATTTTACTTTACCTCATTTGACGAGTCATGGAAGGTGGGTGCCGAAGGCGATGTTGGAGCATATTGGGGTATATGGGATAAAGATGAAAAAATCAAATATTGATAAGAGTAGCATTGTTCAAAACTAATTAAGTATAGTTTAGAATAAGTAACTGATTCAAACTGCAAAAGGTATCAATTAACCCTTAAAATAATAACACCATGAAAAAAGTCTTATTAACATTAGCTCTTTTCCTGTTTATAACAACTATTATTTTTGCACAGGCAGACAAAGTAACAATTTCTGCAAACAATGACGGAGTTAAGCTATTAGCCAATGGTAAGAGTCTTATGATTAACGGCATGAATTGGGATTACTTCCCAATTGGCACTAATTATTCATATAGTTTGTGGCAGCAGTCGGATGATTTTATCAAAGCTGCACTTGATACTGAAATGCCTATGTTGAAAAACATGGGGGTAAATGCCATTCGTGTATATACCGGTATTCAGCCTAAGTGGATTAAATATATCTACGAGAAATATGGCATTTATACCATGATAAACCATTCTTTCGGGCGATATGGCTTAACTTTAAATGGCAAATGGGTTCTGAATACTGATTATTCTGATCCGCTTGTACATGATTTACTTTTGAAAGAAGTAACTAAAATTGTACAGGAGTATAAAAATACTCCGGGTTTACTTTTGTATTTGTTAGGAAACGAAAACAATTACGGGCTTTTCTGGCGGGGAGCCGAAACGGAAGATATCCCTTTTGATAAAAGAGAATCAACCGAAGGGGCCAAAGCAATGTATAAACTCTTCAACGAAGCAGTCGTATCAATGAAAACTATCGATAATTCTCATCCGGTAGCCATATGTAACGGCGATTTGCTTTTCCTTGATATTATTGCCGATGAATGTAAAGATATTGATATTCTGGGTGTTAATATGTATCGGGGCGTTTCTTTTGGTGACGCATTTCAGAAAACAAAAGAAGTATTGAATAAACCTATCATGTTTACTGAGTTTGGTTCTGATGCGTATAATACCGTCAACAGTGAAGAAGATCAGCAATCGCAGGCATACTATTTACAAAATAATTGGAAAGAAATATATCAAAATGCTGCTGGCGTTGGTAAAGTTGGAAACTGCATAGGAGGATTTACCTTTATGTTCAGTGATGGTTGGTGGAAATACAAACAAACTGAAAATCTCGACATTCACGATACGCATGCTTCCTGGGCGAATGGTGGTTATCTCAACGATTACGTGGCAGGAGAGAATAATATGAATGAGGAGTGGTACGGAATATGTGCAAAAGGTGAAACAAACGAAAGAGGACTTTATCAACTTTATCCTCGCGCAGCTTATTATGTATTGCAACAGGTTCATAAGCTAAATCCATATGCCGGTAATATAACAGCTGATTCGATAAGTAATTATATTTCAAATATCGAGGTACAAAATGAAGTTTTAAAAGCCCGGGGTGATAAAGCTGCTCTGGAGGGTGAATCAACACAAAAAGTGCGTATTAGTGGCTTCCGGGCCGAATTATCGACTTTCAGTACGGGTGGCAATATGATTTCCACACCGGATAAAAAAGATCCGAATGCTTTAACTCCGACTTATCCCAGTTATCTTGGTTTTGACCATATGCAATCCTATTTTCTTGGTGTTGAAGCGAACCCTACCGACAATGTTACGGCTAATGTGTCATTCAATATTCTTGGCAATGTTGCTGAAAATCCGATTGATGAATTATTTTATGAAACCCGTGGCCGCATTGTTGAAGTAAATACAAACCAGGGTCCAGTGGCTTTAAGGGGTTTAAACCGGGTGCAGGTATACAAAGCCGATTTTACCTGGAATGATAAATGGTTTGATCTCAAAGCTTTTTATCGCACAGGGCATTACCACTGGGGCGACGAAGGGGATTTTTTCGGATTATATCCGGAAGCAAATTATGGACCAAACATTGATATTTATGATGGCGGAGCGCCCTTTGGTTTTGAGTTTGCAGGTAAAAAATCATTAGATGGATTTAAAGTTGCTTTTGGCCCCGAGCTTTGGTGGGGTGCTAACCCGGCCATATTATTAAAATATAGCCGGACGGTCGACATCTTTACCATTACCGGAATGTACCATGAAGATCTGGATCAGAATACGGCAGCACAAAGTTCCTTTGCGATCCCTACTCCACAAACGCGTAGAGCTTCACTTGATTTAAAAACTAATTTAGGGAATTTAGGTGTCGATATTGGGGGACTTTGGTCAGGCCAGCCACGAATTGATGAAATGTTCCAGATTGTGGATGGAAATGAAGGGAATTACACCGTATATCAGGATAAAATAAACTCAAAAGATACCTGGGGAGGGAAAGTAAAAATTACATACACTGCCGGACCCATCAAGTGGTATTCGCAGGGAGCCGTGATGGGCTTAGTTGCCAATGGCGGAGCTGATTATACGAAAACGTATACCGGATGGCGTCTTAAAGATTCCGGAAGTGGTAACCAGTATAATATTTTATCCGGATTCACATATACAATCGGCGATTTTCAGATAGCTCCGAATTTCTTGTGGCAAAAACCTATTGTCGGCCCTGTAGCAAAAGATGTTCCCGCTCCAGCCACGCCTAGAAACATATTACAGGACCCGTTTGCCGTAAGACAAAACAGGGAAACCACGGCCGGTGAGCTTCTGATTGCCTATGACCCAACACCCGCTACCTGGATGTGGGCATGGGATAATGACGAGATGGAAGACGCAATATTTACAATGAGTGCTGATTTTGTTTATCGCCATCTGCCAACAACGCAGGATGCTGCTATAGGTATTATGGCAAACGGACGTACCATTTTTGCATTCCCGGGTGCACCTTCTGCACATGATCTGTGGGAAATTAATTCACGAATTGTTTCGAGATTAACTCATGACTTTGGCTTTATTGTTAATCTTTATGGTGGCAATGCTCAATCCAATGGAAGCGACGAAAGGTTAATCCAACGTTTTGGTACTGATGTAAGGTTGATTTACAAAAAAGTTAAACTGATTTCAACGGTAAAAGTGAATGATTGGGGCCCTTACGATTATCATCGCGACTTTAACTTAACTTACCCACTCCAGGCAATGGCCGATTTATCATACTCTGTTGTATTGCGCAAATGGTTTATTCTGCCGGAAACACGAATGGGAATACGATATACCTGGCGTTCTCTCGACCAATATTCTCCACGATACAGCCCGACAACAATATTGGATAGTTCAGGCAATTGGGTGCCTGATCCTACCGCCGTCGGATATGGAAATGGCGACGAATGGGAAATCAGAACGTACCTTAATTTTAGTATTGGTAAATAATCCTAAAAACACTGGCAAAATGAAAAATAGAAAATCTAATTATTCAATAGCTGCTTTAATAGCAATTTTACTGGTAGCAGTAAGCTGTGAAAGAAAACTTGATGGGTTAGAATTAGCTACCTATCCCACAACGCCTGAGGTTTTCGTCGATGGATTTAGTGCCGGGTTGTACTATGCAGCCTATGGAACCTCGAAAGTAACCGCTTTTAATGTTGATAACGCAGTAAAATATAAAGGAACTGCTTCCATGAGATTTGATGTCCCTGATCAGGGCGACCCTAATGGTTCCTATGTAGGTGGGGTTTTTGGAACAAACCCGCCTCGTGACCTGACCGGATATAACGTTCTTACCTTTTGGGCAAAAGCTACGCAACCTGCTATACTTAACGAAGTAGGCTTTGGTAATGACATGGGCGAATCTAAATATAAGGTTACTCTTACAAATGTTGCTGTGAACTCTGGTTGGATGCAATATTACGTGCCTTTTCCCGATCCATCTGTGCTTTCACAGGAAAGAGGAATGTTCTTTTACGCGGCCGCACCTGAAAATGGAAGAGGATATACCTTCTGGATCGATGATGTTAAGTTTGAAAATTTGGGAACAATTGCTCATAAAATTGTTGGAATCTTTAATGGGCAGGATTCAGTTAAAAACAATGCTCAAATCGGCGATGAATATAAAATAGCAGATTTGTATGCATCTTTTAATCTTCCGACCGGTATCGATCAAAAAGTTAGTTTAACGGGTTCGTATTTCACATTCACCTCATCCAATCCGTCAGTTGCCACGGTCGACGAATTGGGAAATGTTAAAGTTGCAGATAGTGGCTCAGCCATCATTACCGCTAAAGTCGGGGGTATTGATGCCAAAGGGTCTTTAACTATTAATTCAGTTGGAAATGCAATTATTCCTACTGTACCGGCACCGGTTCCTACTATCAGCAGTAATGATGTAATCTCGATGTATAGCAATGCCTATACAAACGTTCATGTGGATACATGGAATACACATTGGTTATATTCAACTGCAGAAGATGAGGAAACTCAGATAAATGGAGATGATGTAATTCGTTATCGAAACCTTAATTTTGTAGGTATTGAGTTCACATCTCAACTCATCAATGCCAGCACAATGACCTATTTCCATATTGATATCTGGACACCTGATGCAACTGCAGATAAAACATTTAAAATTATGCTGGTTGATTTCGGAGCTGATGGCGTATACGGTGGTAATGATGATTCCAGTTCTGAAATTTCCGTTACCAGTCCTACATTGTCTTCTCAAAAGTGGGTCAGCCTGAATATTCCTCTGTCTAGCTTTTCGGGATTAACGGCTAAATCTCATTTGGCTCAATTGGTTCTTTCAGGCGATTTACCAAATGTGTATATAGATAATGTGTATTTCTATAAAGGTGGAACAGTGCCAACTGAGCCAACTACCCCAGCTCCTGTTCCAACTGTCAGCGCAGCTAACGTTTTGTCAATATTCAGCGATTCGTATACCAACCTAGCAGGAACTGATTTTTATCCTGACTGGGGGCAATTGACTGTTCCTTCTGAGGTTTCTATCGCTGGAAATAATACATTGAAATACAAGGGATTAAATTACCAGGGAATTCAGTTAGCCAGCAATCAGAATGTTTCTGCTATGAGTTATTTGCATTTGGACTTCTGGTCGGCCAATTCAACCTCACTGAAGGTTTACCTGATAAGCCCCGGTCCTGTTGAGAAGGCTTATTCATTAACGGTTCCTTCCACAGTGTGGTCAAGTGTGGATATTCCTTTATCCACTTTTTCCCCTGTGGATTTAACGAGTGTTATGCAGTTTAAATTTGAGGGAAACGGAGATATTTATTTTGACAATATCTTTTTTCACAAATAAACTTGAATAAGTCTTAAGTCATTCATTTAAAAAACGAGTTATGAAAAAATATAGCAAAAAAATGGTTTCGGCAGCCATATATTCATTGTTGCTTGTTGCGCTGTTCGGATGCAAAAAAGATAATGTTCAAAAACTTGAACAACGGAATTGGCAACTTGTGTGGAGCGACGAATTTGACGGAGCCGCAGGAGTATCTCCGGATGCTGCCAAATGGAAATTTGATATTGGTGTAGGACCAAACAACGACGGTTGGGGTAATGCAGAATTAGAATACTACACTGACCGGCCAACAAATGCGTCTTTAGATGGCAACGGTAATTTAGCGATTACGGCCCGAACTGAGTTGTATTCTGGTTCAGCCTTTACTTCAGCTCGAATGAAAACAATAGGATTATTTGATCAATCTTATGGTCGTTTTGAAGCACGAATTAAAACACCCTGGGGTCCGGGAATCTGGCCTGCATTCTGGTTACTTGGCTCCAATGTTGACACTATCGGATGGCCTCAATGTGGCGAAATTGATATATTGGAACTCCGGGGACAAAAACCAAACATAATGAATGGCACGGTGCATGGTCCGGGATATTCAGGAGGTGCCTCTATTTCAAAAAGTTTTGCCCTTGAGAATAATCGGTTTGATGTTGACTTTCACGTGTTCGCTGTTGAATGGGGAATAGATTATATAGATTTTTTCGTTGATAACACTCTATATCAAAGGATTACACCTGGTAATATAACGGGAGACTGGGTTTTTGATCATCCTTTCTATATTATTCTCAATGTTGCTGTGGGGGGTAATTATTTAGGTTTCCCTACAAGTCAGACTCCTTTCCCTCAGAGTATGCTTGTTGATTACGTTAAAGTATACAAGGATGCAAATTAATAAACTGACTTTTACCAATAAATCATACAACTCAACGGCAGATTCTGTGTAACAACAAGTAGGTTATCCGTAGTCACGGGTTGATGAAAAAGTGTAATGGGTTGGATTTACGGTTGTATACTTTAACTTTTGCATGTTGATGTTAGGTTTTATGAATACATAAATATAAACGAGAATGAAAAGATTCATATATTATTTAGCCATTTCTCTTATGACTATTTTGGTGAGTTGCAATGTAAAGCAAAATAAGTTATTGGTCGAAGTTTTTGAAACTTCAGCAAATGGCAATAAACTCAGCAAAATAACTGAATTCTCTTCCGGCAGTGATACAGTAGCTATACAATTGCTACCTGACACTCAATTTCAGACTATCACCGGATTTGGCGGAGCATTTACAGAATCGTCGGCTTATTTACTTAACAAGATCAGTAAGAAAAACCGCGATTCGATTTTGGACGCCTATTTCGGATCGAAAGGTGCCAAATACTCCTTAACACGTACTCATATGAATTCGTGTGATTTTTCATTAGGCAATTATTCCTATGCACCTGTAAAAGGAGACAAGGAATTAACCCATTTCTCGATCGATGAGGATAAGGGTGATTTGATCCCGATGATCAAAGATGCTATGACCTACTCTGAGGATGGTTTTAAAATTATCGCCTCTCCCTGGACTGCCCCGCCCTGGATGAAGGACAATAACGAATGGCGAGGAGGGAAACTACTGCCCGAATACTATGATACCTGGGCCTTATTTTTCTCAAAGTACATTAGTGAATATAAAAAAGAAGGAATTGATATATGGGGGTTAACCGTTGAAAATGAACCTCTTGGAAATGGAGGTCAATGGGAGAGCATGATCTTTACGCCTGAAGAAATGGTGGATTTCGTTAAAAATCATCTTAAGCCAAAACTGGAAGCAGATAATCAGGATGTAAAAATACTGGCTTATGACCAAAACCGTGGAGACGAACTGGAAGATTGGGCAAAAGTGATTTACAAGGATGAAGAATCATCAAAATATTTCGACGGTTTTGCTGTTCACTGGTATGCAAGTACAGTAGATTGGTTCCCCAAATCATTAAACTTTACACATGACCTGGCCCCAAACAAATATCTTATTCAAACTGAAGGATGCGTAGATGCGCAGGTACCTCGCTGGCAGGATGATAAATGGTATTGGTCGGAAGAAGCGACCGACTGGGGATATACCTGGGCGCCTGAAGCGCAGAAAAAGTTTCATCCTAAATACGTTCCGGTGTACCGCTATGCCAGAGATATTATTGGTTGCCTGAACAACTGGGTTGATGGTTGGATAGATTGGAATATGGTACTGGACAAAGAAGGAGGTCCAAACTCAGCTAAAAACTGGTGCATTGCACCGGTAATAGTTGATCCGGAGAAAGATGAAGTTTATATTACACCTTTGTATTATACCATGGCCCATTTTAGCAAATTTATACGGCCTGGTGCGGTACGGATTGGATTTGAAAACCCGGATACAACCTTAATGATAACTGCAGCAAAAAATCCTGACGGTTCCATTGCAGTTATAGTTTTAAACATGAATTCAGTAGCAAAAAATTTAAAACTATCAATTGGTGATCGTTCGGTCGAAATGCAGATAAGCGCACAGGCAATACAAACAATCATGATTGCTTCTTAAATTCTGTATCCTGAAACTTTGAAAACTTTGAAATATGAAACCAATAATTCTGTTAGCAGCCTCTTTTGTTTTAATTCTGAACAACCTGAAAGCAGATGTTGTCACGATTTCCGGTCGGCAGATATTGGTTAATGGTTCTGCTTATACTATTAAGGGGATATGCTATCATCCTGTACCGAGGGGCAGCGATAAAGTAAGCTTTGATAATTTAACAGAAGATCTGGCTCTGATGAAAGAAGCCGGGATAAATACAATAAGGGTTTATTCCCCAATAAAAGATCGAGCTGTACTTGATCAGATAAATAAAGCCGGACTCAAGGTCATAATAGGTTTTGGGTACAACCAGGAAGGAAATTTTGATATTCTTTCGGGGACATTTATTAATTATGTGAACACATACAAGGATCACGACGCTATACTGTTCTGGGAACTTGGCAATGAATACAACTACCATCCCGAGTGGTTTGGAGGTAATATTCAAAACTGGTATCATGCTTTAAATGATGCTTCAGCTTTAATCCATAAAACCGATCCGTCGCATCCGGTTGCAACTGCTCACGGTGAGCTGCCCGATTCACTGGCGCTTTCTTTATGCCCGGGTATTGATGTCTGGGGATTGAATGTTTATCGTTGGGATAATCCGGAAAGTATTTTTTCTCAATGGGCTGCAATTAGTTCCAAGCCAATGTACCTTTCCGAAGCTGGAGCTGACAGTTATATGTCCGCCACAATAAACGGGTACGAAAAAGGAGTAAATGAAAAAGCGCAGGCCGATGCTACCAGCAAGATTTTAAGTGCCATTTTCAGGCATTCGGATATTTGTTCGGGTGTTGCCTTATTCGCATTTGTCGACGAATGGTGGAAAGCAGGCGATAACAAAACACAGGATCCCGGAGGCTGGGCTCCGAACAGCAGCGGCGTTCCATACGACGGTACTCCCAATGAAGAGTATTGGGGCATAGTTACTATTGAACGAAATAAGAAAATGGCGTTCGACGTGGTTAAAGATCTATATTCAACCGTAACAAGGTTTAAAAAGTGATTTACCAAACACCAAAATAATGGCAAGAATTGTTCTGTTTCTTTTTTTAATCTTACCATTTTTAGCGTGTAGTCAGTATAATAATGATACTTCAATGACATATATTTTAAAAAATAAAAACCTCGAAATTTATATTGATTCGCCGTTGGAAAACTATGATTTTTCAAGATTTGACTGGACCGGTAAGATCGTATCTGTGAAATATAAAGATATTTATGTTTCTGGTATAGAAAGAACTGACATTGAAGATGATAACAAACACGGAAAAGGTTTTTATAACGAATTTGGTATTGAGATTCCCATTGGTTACGACGAAGCAAAAGAAGGGGAGTGGTTTCCTAAAATTGGAGTCGGTTTACTGAAAAAAAAGGGGGAGAAGTATCTTTTTTCTAAAAAATATAAAATCAGGCCCGCCGAATTTAAAGTTTCAACAGCTCCTGATAAATTAATCATTAGCTGTCAATCTCCACTTGTTAATGGCTATTCGTATGTTCTTAAAAAAGAAATTGAACTGGCTGAAAGTGGTTTTATTATCAGGTATTTCCTGAAGAATACAGGCGAGAAAATAATTGCTACTAATGAATATGACCACAATTTTTTAGCTATTAATAAAGAATTGATAGGTAGTAGTTACATCTTAAAGTTTGCTTTCCCCCTAAAACCAGAATTATTTGATGCCAATGTTAACCCTGAGAATAAAGTTGAAGTTGGTCAAAAGGAAATTACATTTAACGGAACACCCGGGGAGCAGTTCTTTTTCAGCAATCTTACCGGGAATCAAAGTGTAGATGCTTCATGGGAGTTACTTAACACTAAAAATAAAATTGGCATAAGAGAAACAGGAAATTTTAAAACTTCAAAGGTGAATCTTTGGGGATGGAAACATGTTATCAGTCCGGAGTTGTTCTTTGACATCAATGTTAAGCCGGGTGAGGAAATTGAATGGTCCCGAACGTACAATGTATTTGAAATACATTAATGAGTTTAATAACATAACCAGCAAATTGATCAAACAAGGAATAAATTAAAAAGGATGGAAAAGATAACTTTAAAATTAAGTGTAAAGGAAAAAATTGGCTACAGTTTAGGCGATACAGCATCTCACTTTGTATGGGATATGGTAGGTTTCTGGCTTTTGTTCTTTTATACTGATGTGTATGGGATTTCTGCCGCTGCCGCAGGAACTATTATGTTAGTTGCCCGTTTCTGGGATATGGCCATCGACCCGGTAATTGGCATTGTTTCTGACCGGACCAACACGCGTTGGGGGAAATTCCGTCCCTATATTTTGTTCGGAGCCATTCCATATGCTGTTTTGGCAATTCTCACCTTTACAACACCAAACTTTGGCGAAGTAGGCAAGATTATTTATGCGGGTGCTACGTATGTACTTTTGATGACGGCTTACGCAGCCATCAACCTTCCATATTCTGCTTTGGGAGCAGTAATGACCGACGATACCTACGAACGGGCCGGGCTAAACACGTATAGGTTTATAGCAGGTTTTTCCGGGCAATTTATTGTTACGGGGCTTGCACTAACTCTAGCCGAATTTTTCGGTGGAGGCGATAAAGCACAAGGTTTTCAGTATACCGTTTTCTTGTTTGCCGGTTTAAGTCTGATTTTCTTTTTTATCACTTTTAAATCAACAAAAGAACGTGTTCAGCCTCCAAAAGCCCAGAAGGATTCTCTGAAAGAAGATGTCAGGAATTTATTCAATAACAAAGCATGGGTTATACTTGCTTTAGTAGGTATTATATCTTTCATCATGTTTGCCATGCAAAATGCAGCCATCGCTTATTACTTCAAATATTATTTAGGCCGCGAAAATAATGTCCAGCTTTTCAATGTAATCGGAACCGTTGCTTTGATAATTGCTTTGCCTTTATCAAAACCATTGGCTAAAAGGTTTGGGAATAAAAACGTATTTATTGGGAGTTCATTAATATCCGGGCTGTTTTTTATGCTCATCTATATTGCTGGTGTCAATGATCTTACAACCATCTATGTTTTCAATATAATTGCAAAAATGGCTTATGCCCCTGCAGTTCCACTGCTTTGGACCATGATTGCCGATTCAGCCGATTATGGCGAATGGAAATCTGGTCGCCGTTCAACAGGATTATATTTCTCGGCGGCTGTATTTGCTCAAAAGGCAGGTTGGGGAATTGGTGCCGCTATTGCCGGCTGGATCTTGGCCGCTTCCGGTTTTATACCTAATGTGTTACAGAACGATACTGCCATTACCGGTATTAAATTACTGGTGTCGGTTATTCCGGGTATATTGTACATGTCGTGTGCCTTGTTTATGATATTTTATAAGATTGACTTAAAAACCACCACATTGATGAAAAAGGATTTGGACGAAAGAAGAGCAAAAGAGAACGAATAACACTTAGCGCTCAACGATTAACGAATCAAAAAAATGTGTAGTTAAGTATTATAAAAGCTGGCATTGCCTCTCAAGGGGGAGGTTAAGGCCCATTTTGCGTCCAAAGGACAGAAAAAGTTAAAAAAGTATCATCGGAAAAATGGTTATGTATTTATTAATGAGATAAATACATCTTATTAGTTGTATTTATGATGTAATGAATAATGTAATCCTGATGTATATTTGACGCATCCGAAAATTTTTATGAACATAGTAAATGGTTTATGTTTGCACTATAAATCAATCAATTAAGTTTTGGCTACTTCAAATATTAACAGATTAATACTAGCAGGAGAAGGTAATTGTTAACATTAAATACTCAGACATGAAATCATATTTACTAACAATCAAAATCAATAAGAATATGAAAACGATGAAATTATTAGTTTTGATGCTTTTTGCATCATGGAGTTTTGCACAGGCACAGAATTTTCCCATTGATTTTGAAACGGGAACTTTAAACATTACCGACTTTGATGGCGGATCACTAACGGTGATCGATAACCCACAATCAACCGGGATCAACACCAGTACTAAAGTTGCCCAAATGATAAAAAATGCCGGGCAACCATGGGCCGGCAGTTACATTACTTTCGTAAATCCTATCGATTTTTCGACTAAAAAAATCTTTAAAATGAAAGTGTTTTCTGCAAAAGCAGGAACAAAAGTTTTACTGAAGGTAGAAAACCCAGGCAACACAGACATTTTTTTCGAAAAAGAAGTGGCAACAAAACTTGCCAGCCAATGGGAAGAGTTAACATTTGACTATAGTACTGTTGATATAACACAATCATATCGTAACCTTGTTATAATTTTTGATCTTGGCACCATGGGTGACGGGTCTGCAGATTTCACCTACCTGCTTGATGATATTTCATTGGAAGAAGGCGTTATAATACCCGACGATGCACCCACAACTGCTGCACCAACGCCACCTGCGTATGATGCATCAAAGGTAATCTCTATTTTCAGTGAAGCATATGCCAGTTTAGATGGAACAAATTTTAATCCCTACTGGCAGCAAACCACGGTTGGTAGCATAGTAAATTATGAGGGCAATTCATTTTTCAAGTTGTTTAACCTCAATTATCAAGGCATTGAATTAGCAGGTGAGGTAAATGCCGCTTCCATGAAATATTTACATCTGGATGTATGGACTACCAATGAAACCAGGTTAGATATATATCCCATCAGCCGCACTACCGGTGAAAAGAAGATTAGCCTTACTCCATTGAAGTTGAACGAATGGAATAGTTATGACATCAGGCTTTCTGATTTTACCACCCAGGGCTTTAATCTGGCTGACCTGTTTCAGTTTAAAATTGTAGGAGCAGGCGGGCATACAGTATATATTGATAACCTGTATTTATATGACGATAATGCTGCACCTGATACTGAAGCACCTGGTACTTTTACTGCAACCTTAAGTACTGTAACATACAACAGCATTAAACTATTACTCAATGCAACTGATAATTCCGGTGCTGTTAATTTTTATATCACTGTTGGTGCAATTACTACCAAAGTCGGTGCAGCATCAGGAGTTCAGAAATCATATGAGTTTACGCGTTTGCCGTCTTCCACTGAATTCACCTTCTCAATTTCTGCAAAAGATCTTTCGGGAAATAACGCATCTAATAATCCAATCCAAATAGTAACTACTACCAGCCCGGCTTTCCCGGCGCCGGTTGTTTCGTCTCCGGCACCTCCTTCACGATTACCTGAAAATGTAATTTCAATTTTTAGCGATGCATATACAAATGTTGCAAACACCAATTTTAATCCATACTGGCAGCAAAGTAGCTGGTTTTATTCCGTGCAGGTTGGAGGTAATGAAGTGTTGGAATACGAAAACTTCAATTATCAGGGCATTGAAATAGGTAGCAGTGTTAATGCTTCCGGATTGAAGTATTTGCATGTAGATGTCTGGACACCTAATGAAACAAGCTTAAGCATCTCCCCAATCAGTCAATCAACTGGTGAAAAGGCTGTTCAGTTTACACCTATCAAACTGAACGAATGGAATAGTTATGACATAGCACTTTCAAGTTTTACAATCCAGGGCTTGTCGATGGCGGATATTATTCATCTGAAGTTTGTCGGGTCCGGGAAATCAATTATTTATTTAGATAATATCTATTTCTACAAAGAGCCAATAACAGCAATTTCAGATTTAAATTCTAAGACAGCGATCAGCTATTATCCAAATCCAGTCGTCGATAATCTGAATATCAGATCAGAAACTGAAATACAAAACATTGATGTATATACAATTACCGGACAAAGGATTAAGTCTTTACCCTTGAAAATGAATAGCACAACCATTGATTTGACCGATGTAAGGCAGGGTGTATACTCCGTTGTTGTGACACTGAAAAACGGTACCCGTTCTATTCAAAAAATAGTAAAAAAATAACGCCATTACATTGTCCTGAAATAGGTTTACAATCTAATAAATTGAAATCATGACAAGATAGTCACTCAACCTCAACCTATATACCTTTAAAGGTTCAATACAGCTATGAAGAAAAGAATCAATCCCGCAATCTGGCTGATCTTTTTGTTAGTAAATCAGTTTTTATTTGCGAAGGCGCAGCAAATAACAGTGAATCAGCGTGTTGACTCTCTTATGAAGTTGATGACCCTTGATGAAAAGATAGGACAGCTTAATCAATACAACGACGACTGGACTGCAACTGGGCCGATAACAGTAGACACTGATAAAGCAAACCAGGTGCGTAATGGCCAGGTTGGCTCTATGCTAAATTGTGTCAGTACCGAACGTACAAGGAGGTGGCAGGAAGTGGCCATGCAATCCCGGTTAAAAATCCCTTTACTATTTGGTCAGGATATAATTCACGGGTATAAAACTACATTTCCCATTCCGCTGGCTGAAGCTTGTAGCTGGGACCTGGAAGCAATGACATTATCTGCACGAATTGCTGCCACTGAAGCAAGTTCAGCCGGAGTTCACTGGACATTTGCTCCAATGGTTGATATTGCCCGCGATCCCCGCTGGGGCAGGGTGATGGAAGGCGCCGGCGAAGATCCATACCTGGGATCCATGATTGCTGCCGCCAGGGTAAAAGGATTCCAGGGAAATAAACTGGGCGATGTTAATTCAATGATGGCATGTGCCAAACATTTTGCAGCATACGGAGCTGCCATTGGCGGCAGGGATTATAATTCCGTCGATATGAGCGACAGGCTTCTGCTGGAAGTTTACCTGCCGCCATTCAAAGCAGCAGCTGAAGCCGGAGTTTCAACATTTATGAATTCGTTTAACGATATAAATGGAGTGCCTGCTACCGGGAACAGTTACCTGATGCGGGATCTGCTCAAAGGCAAATGGGGATTTAAAGGATTTGTGGTAAGTGATTGGGGTTCCGTCGGCGAAATGATAGAGCATGGCACTGCAGCAAATGAATACGAAGCAGCACTTTCTGCATTGACTGCCGGTTGCGATATGGATATGGAAAGCCGTTGCTATAAAAATAACCTGGCTCAGTTGCTAAATGATAAAAAGATTTCAATTGAGATAATAGATGATGCAGTAAAAAGAATTCTCCAAAAGAAATTTGAAATCGGAATATTTGATGATCCTTTCAGATATTGTAATGCCGAACGCGAACAGGCTGAGCTAAACAATCCTGAACATACGAGAGCAGCGAGACAAATGGCTGTAAAAAGCATTGTTTTGCTAAAGAACCAGGATAACCTGCTCCCATTATCTAAAAGTATTAAAACAATTGCATTTATTGGCCCGTTGGTAAAAGCTGTAAAACAAAATAAAGGATATTGGGATGTGGAAGTTCCGGGAGTGGATTCTAACTACATAGTTTCGCAATGGGAAGGACTGGTAAATAAAGTTGGCACCACCACTAAATTGCTTTATGCAAAAGGCTGCGAAATTGAAGGCAATGACAGATCGGGTTTTGATGAAGCAGTTAAAATTGCGAAAAAAGCAGATGTGGTTATTCTTAGCATTGGCGAACGCAGGGATATGACCGGCGAAGCAAAAAGCAGAAGTAATATTGATATTCCGGGAGTGCAGGAAAAATTGTTGAAAGAGCTGCTAAAAACCGGCAAACCGGTAGTTGTTTTAATTAATACCGGGCGTCCTATGGTGTTTAATTATACTGCCGATCATGCAACTGCCATTCTGTATACATGGTGGCTTGGAAGTGAAGCCGGCAATGCCATTGCTGATGTGCTTTTCGGGGATTATAATCCTTCAGCTAAGTTACCGATTACTTTTCCGCGAAGTGTCGGGCAGATACCCATCTACTACAGCCATTTTAATACGGGAAGGCCGGTTACCACCCACGATAGTTACAATACTTCATACATTGATTTATCTGTTTACCCGAAGTATGAATTTGGGTATGGACTAAGTTATACCACATTTAAATACAGCGATCTGAAATTAAGCAGAAACAAGATGCTCGCAGATGAGGAAATTGTTGTATCTTTAACAGTCAGTAATACAGGAAAATATGCTGGCGAAGAAATTGTCCAGTTATACCTCAGAGACAAAGTAGGTTCTATCGCGAGGCCGGTTAAAGAGCTAAAGGATTTCAAGAAAATATCTTTAAAAGCCGGTGAATCTAAATCAATAATATTTACTATTGATGAGGAAAAATTATCCTTCTTCAATCAGCAACTTCAATGGGTTGCTGAGCCTGGCGATTTTGATCTGATGATAGGTGCATCTTCACAGGATATAAGGTTGAAAGATAGTTTTGAATTACTAAAATAGCTGACCGGCAACTTAATGCACATAGTTGTATTTTTGAGAATCAAACTATCTAAAATCGATTTCTGGTTATTAAGTATCTGGAAGTAGGAATTTGTATACTTCCTCAAAAATAAAAATGTCTCGTTCTTTTAATTTATACATGAGAATGTGTGAATAATGTAAATTAATACCAGAATTGTATAACACTTTTCTGGAATGAAAAATCCAATTTTGAATTTAATTTTTTTTTCACATCATTAAATAAAAACCATGAAAAGATTCTTTACTCTTTTTTTGATTGCCCTTCTGATAGCTTCATTCCAGGGGATAAGTCAGGTTGTACAAGTAGGCAGCGGCAGCTATACTAAAACCTTCCCGGGTGTCGATGCTGCCGGGCGGAATGAATATCCATCGGGTTCACCTCAAATCAGTGGTAACGCAAGCGGGAAACCTATCCCAACCAGCGACTGGTGGTCGGCATTGATAAAAAACGGGCAGGCATCCAATTTATTTAACTACCCGTTTACCATGATGACCAATAATAATGGGTTGATTGCAACCTATATTCCGTGGGGGGTTATTGGCGACAATATGCCGGTTGAAATTGGGGTTACCGGAATGGCTGCTACAAAAACAACCGTTTCTGACTATTCCGATTGGACTGTCACTATGGATTGGAGCGATGCAACTCATAATTTCAAAGCTACTGCCGGTATGGGTATGCCCTTCCTCTATTTTACAAAAGGTTCAACAGATGTGGCCCGGATAAAAGTTACAACCGGAACTGTAGTAGTTGCAAACGAAATGCTTGTGATTACCAATGTAAGTTATGGTGCCGACTTTGCTGTTTACGCTCCTGTAGGAAGCACCTGGACTAATAACGGAGGAGTGTATACTTCAACCTTAAACGGGAAAAACTATTGGTCCCTTGCATTTATTCCGCTAACTGCTTCTGATGTTAATGCTGTGGCTACTGAGTATAAAAAATATGCCTATGTTTTTCCTGTAAATACTACTGCAAATTACAGTTATAATGAAAGCACATCGGTAATACGCACCGACTTTACTGTGCAGACCGAAGTGAAAGAAGGTGTTGAAACAAAAATGCTACTTGGTCTGCTTCCCCACCAATGGGCGCACTTGTCAGCTGATTCGCCGGTTCCCGACAAATATAGTTATGCAATTGTCCGTGGCGAAATGAAAACGTTGGCTGGCAATAGCTTTAGTGTCGAAAATACCTTTCATGGAATATTGCCTACTTTACCTTATGTGGATAATTACAGTGCAGGATTTACACCCACGGCTTTAACAGAAAAAATTACGAGTCTGGAAAATACAACTCTGGCCACCTGGACTGATTCGTACAACGAAGGACAAGTAATGAACCAGCTTATACAAACTGCCCGTATTGCTGATGAAATGGGAAACATCGCTTCACGCGATAAGATATTGTCAACTATAAAAACCCGTCTCAACAATTGGTTCAAGGTCGAAAGCGGAGAGGTGGCTTTCCTGTTTTATTATAATACTACCTGGTCAGCCATGATTGGTTATCCTGCCGGGTATGGACAGGATGGTGGCCTGAACGACCATCATTTTCATTGGGGCTATTTTATTCATGCCGCAGCTTTTGTTGAGCAATATGAACCCGGTTGGGCAGCTCAATGGGGCGGAATGGTAAATTTATTGGTTCGTGATGCTGCATGTCCTGATCGTAACGATGCTATGTTCCCTTACCTGCGTAATTTCAATCCATATGCCGGGCATAGTTTTGCCGATGGCTTTGCCAATAATCCTCAAGGGAACAACCAGGAATCAAGTTCTGAAAGTATGGTTTTTGCCTCATCGCTTATTCATTGGGGCGAACTTACTGGCGACAAAACAATTCGTGACCTGGGTATTTATCTTTATACCACTGAGCAGACAGGAATTGAAGAATACTATATGGACACCCACGATCGTAATTTCCCGGCTTCGCAACAATACAGCCTGGTTTCACGCGTCTGGGGAAACAGCCAGGATAACGGAACTTTCTGGACTGCTGATATTGCAGCATCCTATGGAATTGAATTGTATCCTATACATGGTGGATCACTCTATTTAGGGCAGGATACAGTATATGTGAAAAAACTCTGGACTGAGATTGAAGCCAATACAGGTATTTTGAGCAACGAGGTAAATCCAAACCTCTGGCACGATATTTATTGGGAATACCTCGCTTTTATCGATCCTGCCAAAGCTATTGCAATGTATAATTCCTACCCGGATCGTGAAATAAAATTCGGGGTCTCGGATGCACAGACATACCATTGGCTCCATGCCATGAATGCACTGGGTAGGGTAGATGCGGCTATTACAGCTGATTATCCTATTGCTTCTGCGTTTATTCAAAACGGAACAGTTACATATGTGGCGCAAAATTATTCGGATGCTCCTATAACCGTTACTTTCTCAACTGGCTATCAATTGTTTGTTCCTGCCCGTAAAATGGTTACCAGTAAAGATAGCCCGATAAGCGGTGTTTTAACTTCCTCTTTCCTCCAGGCCTATGTTGGCGGAAGCGTTCAGTTAAATGTGAATGCCTCTGGTGGAACACCAACCAAAGTTGAATTTATGGATGGAACCACTTTGCTGGGAACTGTCACTTCTGAACCCTTCTCATGGAATGCTTCAGATTTGCAGTTGGGAATTCATGGATTTTATGCCAAATTGTATGACGGTGATAAATTTAATGTTTCAAACATTGCGAATGTTCAGGTTGGAAACCAATTGCCTTACGGAGGAACAGCTTGGGCTATTCCCGGAACAATCGAAGCTGGTAAGTACGATATATTTGAAGGTGGAAAAGGTCAGAACATAGCTTATTTTGATGTAACAACTGCAAATTCCGGCGACTTCAGGAAGGATGAATCTGTTGATGCTACCATGAATATAACTGAAGGTTCATATGTGGGTTCTATTGCTTCAGCCGAATGGCTGGAATATACTGTTGATGTGGCCCAGGGAGGTTTGTACTCATTCGCTTTCAGATACGCCTCAGGTAACCCTGCAGGCGGAGGTCCTTTCCATCTTGAATTGGATGGGCTGGCTATTTCAGGTGATATTTCGGTTCCATCAACATCAAGCACCGTTTGGAATATATGGGCAACAAAAACCGTTACCAATATTCCGCTTACTCCCGGTCAGCATGTGTTGCGGGTTACTTTTTCGGGCGGAGAATTCAATCTCGCTAAAATGACTTTTGCCCGAACAGGGGATCTGACCTTCAGTTTTCCTACAGCGGTTTCAGGATCAAAACTGAAAGTGCTCCTGCCATTGACTTCAACAACAATAGATGGTTCGGGAAGTACCGAATCTCAGGGCAAAGCACTGACTTATTTATGGACACAAAATTATGGTCCGTCTGAAATTCAATTTTCTGATGCAACTTCCGACAAACCGGTTATCAGTGGATTAGTTGAAGGAATGTATAGCCTGAAATTAACTGTCACTAATCCCGATTTACGCTCCGACAATGATGAGTTGCTGGTAATGGTAAGCAGCCAGGCTAATGTTCCTCCTACGGTATCATTGGTTTCCCCTGTTGATGGAACTACAGTAA
This sequence comes from uncultured Bacteroidales bacterium, assembly GCA_963802185.1. Classification (GTDB taxonomy): domain Bacteria; phylum Bacteroidota; class Bacteroidia; order Bacteroidales; family UBA4417; genus UBA4417. The sequence goes on along the minus strand of CAWDHU010000017.1, from coordinate 28,603 downwards.
CAGCAGGTGATGATGTAACAATCTCCGCTCTTGCCAGCGACTTTGACGGAAACGTTCAGAAAGTGGATTTTTATGCAAATAACGTCCTGATCAGTTCGGATAACAGTGCTCCATACACTGCCACCTGGACACCTGTTGCAGGAAATTATACTCTTACAGCTATAGCAACTGATGATGGTAGTGCCGTGGACACTTCACAGACTGTAAATATAACCGTCGCGCCTAAAATGTCGTGTACTGAAGCTTCGAACATCGCACAGCAGGGTTCTTTTTCACTGGGGTACAAAGTTACTTTCGAAACTGTGGAAACTTCCGTAACAGTTACATTTGAATTGCTGGATAATGATAAACCTGGTCTTGTTGCCTATTTGTGGAAGGAAAGTCCTTTCGCTGAATTGCCTATGACCAATGTTTCGGGAAAGATTTTCTCGGCAACAATTAACGGACAAACCATTGGTTCCACTATAAGTTATGCCTGCAAATTCGCCTATTCCGGTGGCCAGGCAGTAACAAAATATTTTTCATATATGGTAGGAAAAGATTGTGGTGGCACAGGCAGCGATACCGAAAAACCTACAAATTTCACAGCTACGATTGGAGCAACTTCTGCTGGCAGTATCGAACTTTTACTTCAGGCTTCGGATAACTCGGGTGATGTAATTTACACAATAAATTATGACACAAAAACATTGAGTGTGTCTGCAGCATCGGGAGTTCTGAAAAGTTTCATGGTTAATGGATTAACGCCAAACACAAATTTTACCTTCACTGTTTCGGCAAGCGATTTAACCGGAAATACAGCAGTCAACAATCCAATAACACTTAATGCATCTACAACCGACAATCTGAATACTGAATGCTCCGGTTCAGATTTCGAGGCCTCACAAGGTGTTTTCAGTGTTGGATATAATTACAGTTTTGTAACAACCGGAACTGATGTGAAAATTACTTTTGAACTACTCGACAACAAAAATGGAGTTGATGCCTATTTATGGAAGCAAATTCCTTTTGGAGAAACGAGAATGACCCTTGTGTCAGGAAAGATCTTTACATTAACCATTCCTAATCAAACTATTGGTTCAACTATAACGTATGCATGTAAATTTGCTTTTGAGGGAGGAATGGCGGTAACGAAATATTTCTCCTATGTGGTAGGCAATGATTGCAGTATAACATCAATTGGAAATGTTTCGGAATTTGACCAATCATTTTTCCCGAACCCGGTACAAAACCTGCTGCATATGCAACTGATGGATGATAACAACCGGATTATACTGACAAATATTCTTGGGAACAGGATGTTTGATGGCATGGTGCCATCCGCTTACAGCCTGGATATGAGCAGTTTTCCAACCGGAATTTATTTTATTCGCGTCGAAAATAAACATGGCATTCAAAACGTAAAAGTGGTAAAGAATTAGACCGTACATTTGTAATCTGGATTGTTTGTTATTTGGCCTTACTGATAAGTTGAATTATATAAAACTGATAAAAACTCGTTAAAATGAATTATAAATATCAAACCCAAAGTTTGAAATTATTGCTGATTAGTGCAATTTTAATACTAAATCTTGGAGCTTCAGCGCAGTGGTTAAAAGCCAGTGGTAAGAAAATAATAGACGAAAACGGCAATGGCGTAATTTTGCGTGGTATGGGACTAGGAGGTTGGATGCTTCAGGAGCCTTACATGATGGAGATGAGTGGTTTTGCCGGTACGCAATGGCAGATTAAGGAGAAAATACAGGCGCTGATCGGAGCTTCAAATACAGAAGCTTTTTATGATGCATGGCATGCCAATCATTGCACCAGGACGGATATTGATTCGCTGGCATCATGGGGATTTAACTCAGTCAGGCTGCCTATGCACTACAACCTTTATACCCTGCCAATTGAAGAAGAACCTGTATTTGGTCAGAATACATGGCTGGAAAAAGGTTTCGCTATGACGGATAGTCTGATAAAGTGGTGTTCGGCTAATCATATTTACGTAATCCTCGATTTGCACGCCGCACCTGGTGGTCAGGGCAAAGATTATGCAATCAGCGATGGGAATGCGGCTAATCCTTCACTTTGGGATAGCGAAGCCAATAAGAATAAAACTATTGCCTTGTGGCGTAAGCTGGCTGAGCGTTATGTCAACGAACCCTGGGTAGGCGGATACGACCTGATAAATGAGCCAAACTGGAGCTTTACTGCCGGTGGAAATGAAAACGGTTGTTCTGAAAACTCAAATGCCCCGTTGTTGAAATTATATAAAGATATTACCAATACGATTCGCCAGGTAGATACAAAGCACCTTATCATTATTGAAGGCAATTGCTGGGGCAACAATTACAATGGAATTTCCCCCTCTTTTGACAACAATATAGCTTTGAGTTTCCACAAATACTGGTCGAACAACGACCAGGGTTCTATAGCCGGAATCATTAATTTGCGCAATTCTTACAATGTCCCGATCTGGTTAGGTGAATCAGGCGAAAATTCAAACGTCTGGTTCACTGATGCAATTCAGTTGGTCGAATCAAATGATATTGGCTGGGCCTGGTGGCCATTGAAAAAAATAAACTCAATTGTCGGGCCATTAACTATTGTTAAAACAGCCAATTATGAGACTTTGCTCAATTATTGGAAGAATGGAGGTACAGCGCCTTCATCCAGTTTTGCATTTAATGCCTTGATGCAAATGGCCGAAAATGCCAAAATCAAAAACTGTATTTATCATAAGGATGTTATTGATGCCATGTTCAGGCAGGTGCATGATTCAACAACCATCCCTTTTAAAAATCATGCAATTCCTGGCAGTATCCTTGCTTCTGATTTTGACCTGGGCCGAAATGGAAAAGCATACTGGGACACGGACGTTGCCAACTACCATGTTAGTTCGGGAACCTACACAGCATGGAATTTAGGCTGGACTTACCGCAATGACGGAGTTGATATAGGTACTTCTTTTGATCCGGAAGTGTCTTCAAACGTCAATTATGTTGGTTGGACAATTGATAACGAATGGCTCCAATACACAGTTGATGTTGATTCCACTGCAACTTACCTTGTGAAGCTCCGATTTGCTGCTCCGGATGCTACTTCGAAAATAAGGATTTTGGTTAATGATGCTGACGTTTCAGGTTTAATTTTGCTTCCTTCCTCTGGCGGATATTTATCATGGGCATCTTTGATGATCAATGATGTCATCCTCTATAAAGGACAACAACGGATTAAAATTGTGTTTGAAAAAGGCGGTTCAAATTTGGGATATCTCAACTTTTCTCTTCAAAAAAAAACTGAAGACGTTTCGTTAAACCCTATTTGGGCTGAAACTTTCGGACAATCCGAACTCATTTATCTCTCATGTAATAAAATACTGGTTGATTCAACCATTACAACTGATGGTTTTAGTTGTACCATTAATGGAAATGCAGCGGTGATTAACAGTGTTTCTTTTAATAATGCGAATCCATCCCAGATAATTATAAGCCTGGGTGAGCATATATTTGACATTGATGACATCAAACTCAGTTATACCGGCGGAGCTGTAGCAGCTACTGATGGCACTTTACTTGACAACTTTACTGACTTTCCTGTAAAAAATAATTTGCCGGTTTATACAGCAATTCCAGGCCTCATACAGGCCGAGGACTTTACCGTCAACAATGGCCTGGTGCTCGAGAATTGCTCAGATGTAGGCGGAGGTCAGGATTTAGGATATACCAGTACAGGCGATTATCTCGACTATCATGTCAGAGTTCTGAAAACATCAAAATACACGGTTGAATTAAGAGTGGCTTCTAACGGTTCAGCAGGACGGGTGGAGTTTGACCAGCTTAATTCGAATGGAGCAATTGTTAATGTACTGGTGTTGAATACTCCTCTTACAGGCGGCTGGCAATCATGGCAAACGATCAGCGGAGTAATGGATTTAACCGAGGGAATCTGCACGTTGCGGGTAAAAATACTCCAACCCGAATTCAACATGAACTGGTTTAAGTTTACTGAATCAAGCACAGGTATTGAAGAAGATTCGAATTCTGCTTTCATGATTTTCCCCAATCCTGCTAATGATATGGTATCAGTTATTATTCCCGGATCTGCCGGCCACAGAAAAACATTAACATTGAGATCCATTACAGGTTCATTGGTAAAAACAATTGAAGTTTCAGAATCTGAAGTTCAAAAAAAGATTTTTGTCAGTGACCTGCCTAAAGGATTGTATATCGTTGAACTGGAAATATCCGGCAAAATAATCCGCAGTAAACTTATACTTCAATAGGAAAGGCTTCCTGTTTTCTGTAATTTTACATTTTAAATTTCCGACCAAAGTTTCACTTTATAAAAAGAAAAAAGCTTAATGCAGCACATTTTTTATAGAAGCTCAATCACACTACTGCTTTGTCTTTTGTTTAGCACTTTATTTGGCTTTAAAAGTGAGGAAAGCAACATTGACGAAGTTATCCAAAGGGATACAACCCCCAAAAACGTCAAAAATGATATCTCCTTTTGGCTTACCAATCCTGATAAGTCAGCATTGCTTCAAAAGCAGGTTCCGGGTTTAGAATTCAAAAATGCTGAGAACAATTATCCTGAAATCAAAGTGGATGCAACAACTACCTACCAGGAAGTGGATGGTTTTGGTATTGCCCTTACAGGAGGAAGTGCATACCTGATTAATCACCTGGCTCCCGATACACGTGAAACTCTGTTAAAAGAATTGTTTTTACAGGGAGATCATTCCATTGGCATCAGTTATCTTCGGATCAGTATCGGGGCCTCGGATCTGGATGCTTCTGTATTTTCGTACGATGATGTTCCTGCTGGTAAAACTGATGTGAATCTTGAGCATTTTAACCTGGGACAGGATAAAGTTGACCTGATACCTGTTCTGAAATCGATTTTGAAGCTTAATCCCAAACTTAAAATTATGGGCTCGCCATGGTCGGCACCGGTTTGGATGAAAAGCAATAAAAATTCAATAGGAGGGAGCCTTCTGCCAGAATTTTATGATGCTTATGCAAGATACTTTGTGCGGTACATAACCGAAATGAAAGCAGAAGGAATTCCTATTGATGCCATTACTATTCAAAATGAACCTTTGTATGGCGGGAATAATCCGAGTATGGTAATGCCTTCGAACGAGCAGAGAGATTTTATTAAGAATAACCTGGGTCCGGCTTTTAAGGCAGCCGGAATAACAACAAAAATAATTGTGTACGATCACAATTGTGATGTTCCTGAATATGCTACTGATATCCTGAGTGATCCGGAAGCGTATAAATATGTCGATGGATCAGCTTTTCACCTGTATGGTGGTGATATTTCTGCATTATCAAAAGTGCATGATGCTTATCCCTCAAAAAATCTATACTTTACTGAACAGTGGGTTGGTGGCCCCAGTAAATTTGGTCCTGACATGAAATGGTATATGCAAAATATAATTATTGGAGCACCCCGTAACTGGAGCAAAGCTGTAATTGAATGGAACCTGGCTGCGGATCCGTTGTACAACCCGCACACTCCCGGCGGCTGCACTAGCTGCGAAGGCGCTGTAACCATTGACTCAGCAGGGTACACTCGCAATGTTGCTTACTACATTCTTGCACATGCATCTAAATTTGTACCGGCAGGTTCAGTCAGGATCGAATCAGATATGCTGTCAGATCTTCCCAATGTCGCGTTTAAAACACCCGATGGCCGGAAGGTCCTGATAGTTGTCAACGTAAGCGAAAAACCTGTTACATTTAGTATAGTGTTTAACGAAAAAGCAGCAACTACTTATTTGCGTAACGGCGCTGTAGCTACTTATGTCTGGTAGCTTGATCAATTAAAAAATGAAACCAGAAATATCAATGATAAACCGGACTATCTTTTTACCCTTACTAATCTTATTGGCAATTGCAACCGTTTCTTGCAAAAAAAACGAATCTGTAACACCTGTTATCAGTATTATAACTTCTGTCAGCGTGCTTGAAGGCACTGATTCACAAAATAAAGCAATTATTCCTGTAACACTAAGTTCTGCAAGTGATAAGCAGGTTAGCTTTTCATATTCGACAAGCGATAATACTGCGTTGGCTGGTGAAGATTATATGGCTGCAAATGCATCAGTGGTTGTGTTTAATCCGGGTGAAACACTAAAAATATTGAGGTTATAATAGTATAATGACTCCATTTTTGAGACTAATGAGAATTTCTTTGTTTTAATCGGTAATATTAAAAATGCTATACTGTCTTCCTCGAAGGCAACTGTTACTATTCAGAATGATGATGTCTTTGATCCTACTCCGGTTCATACTGATATTTCCTGGTGGCTAACCAAACCTGACAAATCGGTTTTGCTCCAGAAACAAAATACAGGTTTGCTTTTCTCAGATGGCGCTAATCAATACCCAACGATAAATGTGGATACAACCACCACCTACCAGGAAATTGATGGATTTGGCTTTGCCCTTACCGGTGGAAGCGCTTATGTTATCAATAATCTCACTTCAGGAACCCGCGATCAGTTATTAAAGGAATTATTTTTACAAGATGAGAACTCGATTGGACTTAGCTATCTCAGGATCAGTATCGGGGCCTCCGACCTGAGTGCTTCAGTTTTTTCATACGATGATGTACCAAATGGTCAAACCGATGTTAATCTCGACAAATTCAGCTTGAGCCTTGATACAGTTGACCTGATTCCGGTCCTGAAGTCCATCCTGCATCTCAATCCCAATATTAAAATAATGGGTTCACCCTGGTCACCGCCGGTTTGGATGAAGAGTAATAAAAATTCAGTAGGAGGGAGTCTTCTGCCCAAATATTACGACACATATGCACGATACTTTGTACTGTATATTAACGCTATGAAAGCGCAGGGAATTCCTATCGATGCCATCAGCATTCAGAATGAACCTTTATATGGCGGTAATAATCCAAGCATGATTATGCTTGCAACTGAGCAACGGGATTTTATCAAAAATAACCTGGGACCCGCTTTTCAGGCTGCCGGAATATCAACAAAAATCATATTGTATGATCATAACTGTGATCATCCTGAATATGCTACAAGTATTTTAAGTGATGCCACAGCCTATCAGTTTGTTGATGGCTCTGCTTTCCACCTTTACGGAGGAGACATTTCAGCTTTATCAACTGTGCATAACTCTTATCCTGCCAAAAATGTTTATTTTACTGAACAATGGGTGGGTGGTCCCAGCAATTTTGCCAATGATATGAAATGGTATATGCAAAATGTAATTATTGGAGCAACACGCAATTGGAGCAGAAACGTGATTGCATGGAACCTTGCTTCAGATCCATCATACCATCCACACACTGATGGTGGCTGCTCATCCTGCGAAGGTGCAGTTACTGTATCTTCAGGATATACACGTAATGTTTCGTATTACATTATAGCCCATGAATCGAAATTTGTACCAGCTGGGTCAGTTCGGATTTCTTCTGTTATGCAAACGGATCTGCCTAATGTAGCCTTTAAAACTCCTGATGGCAGGAAAGTCCTGGTTGTTTTAAACACCGGAACTACCACTCAAACATTTAATATTGGATTTAAAGGTCGTAAAGCTGTTACATCATTAAACAGTGGAGCCGTAGCAACCTATGTTTGGTAAGATGTTGTGATCAATAGTTTTGATTCAGGAAAAGGATTACTAAAATACAATTTATAACAAAATATATAAACCAAATATTAATTTAAATCTTTAAAAATGAATAAGTTAATCTATTTATTGGGCATTTGTTTGATGTTCGCATCAAACATGGCTAAAGCCGGAAATGAAATTGTAACCCCTGCAGTTCCGGCCGTGAAAAAGGTAGTTGTTTACACTACTGCCGAAAATACAAAGTTCAGACTTACACAAACGGAAACTGTTCAGTTTACTGATTTTGGCCAGCCATTAGAAACACAACCTTGTGTGTTTGTTGATCCTACGAAGACCTTTCAGACTTTTGTCGGAATAGGTGGCGCTCTGACTGATGCATCGGCAGAAACTTTCGCAAAACTGCCTAAGAACAAACAGCAGGAATTTCTCCAGCAGTATTATGATGTAAATAAAGGAATCGGATATACTCTTGCAAGGACCAATATCCATAGCTGCGATTTTTCGAGCGGTAGCTACACATATGTGAATGATAATGATGCAGATTTAAATTCCTTCTCCGTGGCACACGATAAGGAATTCCGTATCCCTTTTATCAAACAGGCTATTGTTGCTGCAGGTGGAAAACTAACATTGTATGCAAGTCCATGGAGTCCTCCGGCCTGGATGAAGGATAACAATGATATGTTGCATGGCGGAAAACTGTTGCCAAAATACGACCAGAGCTGGGCCAATTATTATGTAAAATTTATTCAGGCTTATGAAGCCGAAGGAATTCCTGTTTGGGGATTAACCGTTCAGAATGAACCCATGGCAAAGCAAACCTGGGAATCGTGCATTTTCACTGGTGAAGAAGAACGGGATTTTATTAAGAACTTCCTGGGGCCAACTTTATACAAAGCCGGTATGGCCGACAAAAAACTGATAGCCTGGGATCATAACCGCGATTTGTTGTATCAGCGGGCAAGCACTGTGCTTGATGATCCTGAAGCTGCAAAATATGTTTGGGGAATCGGATATCATTGGTATGAGAGCTGGACAGGCGGCGGAAATATTTATGAAAATGAGAAACGTGTAGCGGAAACTTATCCTGGTAAAAGCCTTATATTTACCGAAGGCTGTGCTGAAAGTTACGACAATGCTAAAATGGGAGAATGGAAATGGGGAGAGAAATACGGGCTATCGATGATTAACGATTTTAATAATGGAACAGTAGGCTGGACGGATTGGAACATTTTGCTTGATGAAAAAGGTGGCCCTAATCATGTTGGAAATTTCTGTTTTGCTCCGGTACATGCAAATACAAAAACCGGTGAGTTAACCTACCTTAGTTCGTTTTATTACATCGGGCATTTTTCAAAATTCATTCGCCCGGGTGCAAAAAGGATCATCAGCTCTGGAAGTCGTGGCCAGTTGTTGACTACGGCATTTCTGAATACCGATGGGAAAATAGCAGTTGTGGTAATGAACCAGAGCGATACAAAAATTCCTTACCGACTGTGGATTGCAGGTCAGGCAGCAGAAGTAACCAGCTTGCCACATTCGATACAAACATTAGTGGTCGAGTAAATAGATTCAAAGAAATGTCGTAAGAGAAGATTGGATATTATTTGTAAAGTAGCCGGAAGATAATTTCCGGCTACTTTGGTTTAACGTTTTGTCGTTTTGTATTTTATTCTGTTTATAACCCTTATATTTGTTAACAAATTAAATAATCCTGGTTTAGGACAATCTATACTTCTACACCCTATACTTAAGCAGGTACACTGATAATATTCGTAATTACAAAAAGTAATCAGACCTTCAGAATTATTTTAATTAAATCATAGTGATTTTGCCTTACAATTAATACTTTTATAAACAAATACCTATCAGATAGATGGATGTAGTTGTTTCCCAATGTCAAATCCCTGTAGGATTGATGTGTTTACCGTTAGTTTGAAACTCTATTCTAAAAACTTATGTCTGTGTTTTCAGAGTCGGCAAAAACTTTCAGGCTAATTAGAAGAATTGAAAAAGTGTAATCGATGTCAAACAGAGTAAAAAAGGTAATGCTGAATATATTTCTGGCAGCAGGAATCAGCCTTGGTATTTACGCTCAATCGCTCCAATATGGATTACCTGGGATTCGGAATTTTTCACATACCGAATATGCGGGAGGTAATCAGAGTTGGTCTTTTACTGAAAGCCGGAATGGGTTTTTGTATTTTGCGAATAATAATGGGCTACTCGAATATGACGGCGCGCATTGGGTAATTTATAATTCTATAGAGCCAAATAATCGAATTGCGTTAGCTGATGGTAACCGCATATACGTTGGAGCATTTAATGAATTTGGCTATTACGAAGAAAACGAGAAAGGAAATTTAATGTACCATACATTAACTCATTTGATTAAAGTAATGAAAGATGATTATGGTGAAATATGGAGAATACATAAAACTGATTTCGGTATCATATTTGAGTCGTTTAAAGCGCTGTTTATATATCGGGACGGAAAAATTGAGATCATTTTCCCTTATTCCAGTTTTCGATTCTCTTGCTATGTAAATGGTATCTTGTGGCTATTTGATGAAGATAAAGGGTTAATGGAGTACCGTGCAGGGAAAGTTAGAAAAGTACCCGGTGGCGATTTCTTCACTGGTAATCAAAAATGGTCTGTAGTACCATTAAATGATTATGAAATGTTAATTGGGACAAGCAATAAAGGCGTATTCCGGTTTGATGGTAATAACGTATTCCCATGGAATTCAGAGATAAATGAAAGTTTGAAAAAATATCAGATTTATTCTGCTATTCGGCTTAAAAACAATTATATTGCTTTCGGTACAATACAAAATGGATTGTATGTAACTGATTCAGCCGGAAATCTGGTTTTTACGATGAACAAGGAACGGGGTTTGCAAAACAACACTGTTCTGGGTTTAGGACAGGATAATCAGGGAAATATTTGGCTTTGTCTTGATAATGGTATTTCAATGATTGAATTTGACACACCGATTTCTTATATCCATAATTATTTTGACATTGGAACCGGATATGTTTCTGCCCGATATGGCGATAATATCTACTTTGGTACAAATCAAGGTTTATATTTTACGAAGTGGAGCGATTTCAAAAATCCATCCAAGTCAAAAAGTAGTTTCAAATTGGTTGAGGGGACTGTAGGCCAGGTCTGGGCATTGTCAGTTATCGACAATGTATTATTTTGTGGACATAATAATGGGATTTATCAGATTCAGGGAAATACTTCCGAAAAGATATCTTCTATTCAGGGAGCTTGGAATTTTTTAAAGTTAAATGACAAAGGAGTCATACTTGTAGGGACGTATAAGGGGCTTCTGATTCTCGAAAAAAATGGCAGGTTGTGGCAGGTAAGAAACAAAATTAAAGGGTTTGCTGAATCTTCACGTTTTGTACAAAGTGATCAACTGGGAAATATTTGGATTAGTCATTCATATAAAGGAGTATTTAGAGTCAGGCCAGATAGTTCTTTAAATAATGCCGTAGATATCACACTTTTTACTTCAAAGAACGGTTTGCCGTCAGATAAGTCTAACTTTTTATTTAAAATCCAAAAAGAACTATTAATAACCACCAACAAAGGAATCTACAAATTCAATAATGCAACTAACAGGTTTGAAAAAGACTTAAAATATGTGCCATATTTTAAAAATAATCAGCAAATTGATTTTTTGTATCAGGATTCTTTGAGAAATATATGGTACTGTGCTGATGGAAAATTAGGAGTATTAAGGCTTATGAACGATGGATCATATAAAAACATTGTTGTACGATTCTCAAAGGTTTCAAATTTTCTTGTTCCTACTTATGTGCATGTCAATGAGTTGGGCTTAAATGATGTACTGATTGGAATTGAGGGGGGCTTTATACATTATGTATCGAAATTCAATAAAGCTGATTCATTACCTTGTTCTGTATTTATCAGCGATCTCAGGTCGCGCGATACATCTGAGGGAATCTACAGGTATAACAGTAGCAGTAAAATTCAATCAGTAATTCCTGCTTTTAAATACAGGAATAATACAATTTCTATTACTTTTTCTGCCAATACATACGAATCATCAGGAAAAGATTTTCAGTACAAATTGATTGGTTTTGATGAAGATTGGTCTCAGTGGACCTCCGCCAGATTCAAAGAATACACCAATCTACCCACAGGGCAATACACATTTGTGGTTAAAGCGCACAACAATGACCAATTGCCGTCTTCCAGCCTGTCCTATAAATTTACGATTTTGCCGCCCTGGTACTTAACCTGGTATGCATGGATATTTTATATTTTCGTGTTTATTGTATGCTTGTTTTTAGTCCGAAAATATATTATATACAGGATAGAGAAATCGCATTTGGCTGAAAATCAAAAGCAAAAAGAAATGGCACTTTTAGCTGAGAAAGAATTAGAACACATGCGTAATGAGAAGCTTAACCTTGAAGTAATTCATAAAGAAAAGGAATTGGCTAATTCGACTATGCAACTTATCAAAAAAAATGATGCTCTTAATAAATTGAAAACAGATTTACTTGATTCAGTTTCTTCTCAGGACGATGTGGTTCCAAAAATCAACATAAAAAAAATGATTAAGCGTATCGACAAAGAAATTGATAATGAAAAACAATGGCAGGTTTTTAATATGCATGTCGAGCAAGTGTATGAAAGCCTTTTTATAAAACTCAAAGATCAATATCCTGACTTGACTCCACGAGAATTAAGTCTCTGTGCTTATCTGCGTATGAATATATCCAGCAAAGAAATTGCTTCGTTAATGAACATCAGTTACAGGGGTGTTGAAATAAGTCGTTACCGTATCCGAAAAAAGCTCAAGTTGAGTCATGACGACAATCTTACGGAATTTATCTTGAAACTTTAATAACTTATAGCTTTTTCGTATGCTTTATACTCATTTCCCCTCATAGTATTTGTCTTTTCCCTTCAAGCCAATCGTGTTTGGAGTATTATTTTTTTCGAATCCATAAGATTTTACCCTTCCTTCTTTTTGGGTCATAGATAGGAATCAGATATACATATTTGCACCGTCTGTAATCATAATTTTGATCACTTTTCGGCCTATAGTTCAACATTATATTAGTATTAGAAGCATATTTTCTTCTTAATAGTGCCTGAATTCAAAAAATATTAACATGGTATTGATATACAGTATAATACAAATATTTTGATGTGTATTTGATGAGCGGTTTGTGTGGTCTTCTAATGTTATCTTACTACTATTTTACTCCTTGGTGCACAAATGATGCGGTGATTTTTTTTATTTTTTTTCAAACTGACCTTAAATTTGTTTTCAGTAATAATCTATATATCAATTAATCAACCAACCATTTAATCTTTAACTTCATGAAAAAAAATCTACTGCTAAGTACATTTTTGCTGATCCTTTCTTGCTGGGCATGGGCCCAAGAAGTTCAGATCAGTGGGGTCGTTAAATCGGCCACTGATAACCAAACATTACCCGGAGTATCAATCGTTATTAAAGGTACTACAACCGGAAGCATTACCGATATTAACGGTAAGTACACTATTAAAGCCAGTCCAAATCAGGTACTGGTTTTCTCATTTGTGGGTATGAACCCGCAGGAAATAACCGTAACTTCAAGTAGTAAAGTGATCGATGTTATTCTAACTCAGGAGGCCATTTTGATGGATGAAGTAGTAGTAACCGCACTTGGCATTAAACGTGCGGAGAAAGCTCTGGGTTATTCGGTTCAAAAGGTCGATGGAAAAAGCATACAAAGAGTTGCAAGCGTTGATGTTGCTACTTCTCTTACCGGTAAAGTTGCAGGACTTTTGGTTAAGAACTCGTCCGATTTTGGTGCAGCACCGGTAATGACTATTCGTGGTGAGAATCCATTGCTTGTAATTGATGGAGTTGCTTATCAAAATAAGACACTCAGCGATATATCTGCTGAAGATATAGAATCTATGAGTGTATTGAAGGGAGCAACCGCATCTGCACTATATGGTTTTCGGGGAGCTAATGGCGCCATTTTGATAACCACCAAAAATGGTAGTACCAGTACAGGAGGAATAACCGTTGATTTTGCAACCAACACCATGTTTACTTCGGGATTTTTAGCTATCCCTGAAAAACAAAGTGTATATGGCCGAGGTAACAATAATACGTATGATAAAAACAATACGAGCTCATGGGGAACAACAATGGATGGGAAATCCGTCCTTCAGTGGGACCCATTTCTGATGGCTGACAAAGAATCTTCATATCTGCCTGTTGGGGCAAACAACTTCGCTAATTTCCTGGAACAAGGGTATGTATCCAATAATAATTTAAATATCGCATACAAGGGTGATGTTGCATCAGTCAGAAGTTCGTTTAACTGGACTCAGAATAAAGGACAATATCCTAATAATATGCTGAATAAATATACCTACACGTTTGGCGGAGATGTCAATTTAGATAAATTCAAATTAAGTTCAAACCTGTCTTATTCCAAAAAAACATCACTCAATATGGGGTCTAATGGTTATACCTCATACGACCCTATGTACTCATTACTCATTTGGTCAAGTGCTGATTTTAATGTGATGGACTACAAGGATAATTACTGGCTTGTGAAAGACCAGGTGCAAAACTACACGTATGGGAAATCTTCAAGTATGAACAACCCTTATTTTGACAGGTACGAAAAAACGAATCCGGTTTCCCGCGATCTTTTTAATGCCGATGTGTCAATGAGTTATCAGTTAGCCGATTGGTTGCAGGCAAGTATTCGTTCAGGTCTTGATTTTTACACAGATAAAGGGGAAGTAAAGTGTGCATGGGGTTCTTACCTGTCTTCGGGTAATACTCCTATTCCTGGTAATCAATGGACATGGCTTGGTGGTGTAACAGGGGGCTATGGTATAGGCCAAACCCAGGGAATAAGTATGAATAATGATTTACTGCTGACAGGCGATAAGACATTTGATAAAATTAACGTTGAATATCTTGCAGGAGGAACAATATTCTACAAAAAAGATGACAATATGAACGCTAATACGAGCGGCGGTCTTTCTGTTCCTGCTTTTTACTCTCTGAAAGCTTCTGTGTCTCCTGCCGTTGTAAATCAGAATTCTTATGCCCAACAGGTAAATTCACTTTACGGCCGTATCGCTGTCTCCTGGAATAAATTGATTTATATAGAAGGAACCGGACGTAACGACTGGAGTTCAACTCTCGCAAAAGAAGCTAATTCGTACTTCTATCCATCCATTGCGTCGAGTTTTGTGATTTCCGAACTTTTACCGGGAACAAAAAGCTGGCTTGATTTATTGAAGGTGAGAGGTTCCTGGACCATGTCAAAAACACCGCCTGCAATTTATGCAATCAATAGTAGTTTCGGGATTAATTCTGGCACATGGAATTCGCTGAATGGAGCTTATCCTCCGAGTAGTTTATATGGATCAGGTCTACTGCCTCAAAGCGCTAATACTTTTGAGGTTGGAGTACAGGGAATATTTTATAAAAATCGTTTGATGGTTGATGTATCCTATTATAAAAAACATATGTACGACTTTTTGAAGTATGCACCAGTATCACCTGCGACCGGATATAGCAGTAACTACATTAATATTGATGAAGAAATAGACCGAAAAGGCTGGGAAATAGCAGTTACGGGCACACCTGTTAGAAGTGGTGACTGGCAATTGGATTTAGGTCTTAACTGGTCAACCTATGCGCGCTACTATGCTAAGTTGGACTCGGTATATTCAAGTAAAAAACCATGGGTAAAAGTTGGCGAGCGGGTTGATGCTTTGGCTAGCAGAGACTTTGTAAAAGTCCCGGAAACAGGTGAACTTATTTACAGTAGTGCCGGAAGACTCATATATAGCGGATACGATTCAAATTTTGGCTGGACTGACCCTGATTGGCTATGGGGTGCAAATGCAACTTTAAGATATAAATCTTTTAGTTTGTTTGTGTCTTTTGATGGTGTAGTTGGCGGGCTTATGAACACAAGAACTGAAAGTTATATGTGGCAATCAGGAGTCCATCCTGAGTCTGTTACTTCTGAGAGAGCATTAGACGTTGCTACGCCTGGTTCTACAAACTTTCTTGGCCAAGGTGTACAAGTTGCATCCGGATCTGTTACGTATGATCCAAATGGTATAATCCTAACTGATACCCGCACATATAAACCCAACGATGTATATACCACCTATAGCCGGTATGCAATAGATTTGCATAACAGCAGTGCATGGGGAGGTGCAGGAAGTCCTGCCGATACGTATTCCAAGACTTTCTTCAAACTAAGGGAAATGTCTTTAACTTACACTTTACCAACTACACTTTTACATGGTGTTGCCAAGGCAGCATCCGTAAGTTTTGTAGGGCAAAATGTACTGTTGTGGGCCAAAGATTTCAAATACTCTGACCCTGACGGAGGCGTTGAAGATTTTGCTGACCCGGCTGTAAGATACCTTGGGTTTAACATTAAGCTTACATTTTAATCAATCTTAATCAAACGGAACAATGAAAAAGATATATAAAATATTTCTAGTACTGATTTCTCTTACAATTGTAAGTTCATGCAGCAATTTTGAGAAATTGAATACAGATCCGAATGCAGCAACATCGGTTTCACCCGAAATGCTCGCTACCCAGGTATTGAAAGATACATACAGGTTCTGGAATCCTAATCCAACCGATTTCTCTACGGGCAACTTATGGTGTAAGCATATGGCACGACTTGATGCAACTTCAAACCCTTATCAATATTATTCTTCATATTGGCCCTATGGCGGATTTGGTGGATTGCAGAAGATAACTAATCTGAAACGGATGGTTGAAGCAGCCGAAGGAAATCCGGCTAAGCCCTCATTTGAAGGATTGGCATTATTTCTGAAGGCGTATGCCGGTTTTTCAGCAACGCTGGATATGGGTGATATTCCGTATTCGGAAGCGGGGATGGCAGAGGAAGGAATAACCAGGCCTAAGTACGATAAGCAGGCAGATGTATTCGTGGAAGTACTGGCTGATTTTAAAGCTGCAGAGGAAAAATTTGCCGAAGGGAAAGATTTTGGCAGTTGTGATATTATGTTCGGAGGTAGTGCTGCTAAATGGCGCAAACTTTGCAATGCAATGCAGTTAAAGGTTTTGCAGACGATGAGTAAAAAAATTACAGCCGAACAAAAGACCCGCTTTGCAGCTATAGTATCTGCCAATAATTTAATGACCGGCAATGCTGATAATTTTCAATTGGCATATTCGACTAATCCAAACGCAACACACCCTATGTGGAACGGAGAAAACCAGAGAATATTAGATGCTGTTTCAAATTTAGTGGTTGATGCATTAAAAAATAATAATGATCGAAGATTGTTTTATTTCGCTGAACCTGCAATAGCCCAGATTAACGCAGGTAAACTGGAAACCGATTTTGATGCTTATGTAGGTGCCCCTACCGAACTAGCTTCAGGTACGCTGGCCATTAATGGTCAGGCTGGCATGTATTCATTGGTAAATATACGCTATACACTGCCCAGAGATGGCGACCCAATGATTAAGTTTACCTATGCAGAACAATGTTTCATTATTGCGGAAGCGATAGAGGAAGGTTGGGTTGCCGGAAACTCAAAGGATTATTACGAAAATGGGGTAAAAGCAATGTTAAGTTATTATATGAACCTACCTTCTGCGCAAACGGGAGTGCACAATATGAAAATTACTCAGGCCTACATTGATGGTTATTTTACCGGTGCTGCCGCATACGCGGCAACTAAAGAAGATCGTTTGCACCAGGTATGGACGCAAAGATGGCTTATAGATTTCTTCCAGGGTAATGGATTAAATTATCCTCAGTTTCTCCGTACAGGGTATCCTCTCTTTCCTTTGGATCCGGCTACAAGCATGAATCCTGATGATAAAACAAAATATCCTCAACGGTGGAAATATGACACCGGCGAGTTAGTAACTAATCCTGATAATTATAAAAAGGCGGTTGCTGAACAGTATGGCGGATATGATGGGATTAATGAAGTTCCCTGGTATTTAAAATAACAGATAAGTTTACTATCGCATCATTAGTGGTGTATATAAATCCAGGTTTATAACGCTAATTGAAAATGGAGGAGTCATACAATGCCTCCTCCATTTTTAAAAAACTATACTGATCTTTAATCATTTGTATCAAAGCTTAGTAGATCAGTAGTATAAAAGTAGTTGTAATCTTCCCGAATTGCTGTACCAATAGTCCTGATGTTAAATGAGTTTTATAAATTCTTTAGAAGTCAGGCTTTCTAACCAAGCAATCGAAGAAAAGGTCAACAGTTCGTCTTATAGTCGATACAACTTTTCAACACACGTGAAAGCAAATTTTTATTGGTTATTTAGTCTGTTTTTAGTCTGAGATATAAAGTCTCTGTGGTGTAGAGGAATGTTTCACTAAGATAATGATTAGCTAGTTATTGATAAATTGATTGTTTTGTAGGAACTGGCAATCAAACTTTTAATAACTGATCAAATTCTGATTTTCACTCTTTCATTCTCATAATATATATCATAAAAGTATGCGTACGTTTATACTGGTATTAAGTGTTGTTTGTTTTACCTCTTTCAGCAGTTCTGAAAAAAACGCAGGTGATAAGGACTGGAAGCTGGTTTGGGGTGATGAATTCAATTACAAGGGTTTGCCTGATAGTACAATATGGACTTATGAAGTTGGCGGGCACGGTTGGGGTAATAATGAAAAGCAATATTATCTGGCAAAATCACTTGAAAATTCGTTTGTTAGTGATGGGAAACTACATATTGTTGCTTTAAAAAAGGATTTCGAAAACTCGGGTTATACCTCCGCAAAACTAACTTCCGTAGCAAAAAACTCAATCCAATATGGCAAAATTGAAGTAATGGCAAAATTGCCTGAAGGGAAAGGGAATTGGCCTGCAATCTGGATGCTTCCTGAAACTAGCAGAAATCATCAGGAAAAATGGCCTGTTTGTGGCGAAATCGATATTATGGAACATGTAGGGAGAGACCCCAATGTTATACATACATCCCTTCATTCGGAATTGTATAACCATAAAATCGGCACGCAGATTACGCATTTTGAAAAAGTACAGGATGTATTCAATACTTTTCATAAATATGGAATAGAGTGGAATAAAGAATACATTAAGTTCTTTATAGATGACAAATTGTTCTTCGAAACCTACTAAAGGGGAAAATGGGAGAGTGTCGACAAATGAAGGCTGGCCTTTTGACAAACCCTATTACCTGATACTGAATCTTGCCATCGGTGGAGGTTTCGGTGGCGCAATCGATGATGCGATTTTTCCAAACGAAATGCAGATTGATTTTGTCAGGATGTATCAAAGAAACAAATAGATGTAATGCAAAAAAAATATCATCCTGCAATTTGGCTAATGCTACTGTTAACAATTCTTTGTTTAAGTGTTGTTGCGCAAAAAGGCAATCAACTATTAGTCAAAAGAGCAGTTGCCGACACCAATCTTGTTTTACCGCCTTCCTGGGCATTTGGTTTATTGTACGGAGCCTATACCGACCAGCAGGGATCCATCGACCGGATTGAAGAAATAATAAAACACGAATACCCTATTGATGCATATTGGATCGATTCCTGGTTCTGGAGTTACGCTGAACAGGGCAGGGGTCCGCAAAAATATATTGACTTTGTAGCTGACACTATTGCCTTCCCCAATAGAACCCAAATGTGGGACTTTATGACAAAAAACAATATCAAGGGCGGTTTTTGGATATGGGACTGCATTCTCGAAACTGGTAATGAAAAGGCTTTTAATGATTTTAATTCCAGAGGGTATTTCTCGAATACCTACTCCGAAACCAATACATGGCATAACAATAGTACGAGCACGGCTATGTTTCAGGACAAAAACGATCAAAAAAAAGGAGCGCTTTGCGGAAACATAGATTTTGATAATCCTGAGGCTGTTAACTATTTCAAAAAGCAAATGAAGCACTTCTTTGATGAAGGGGCTGATTTTTATAAAATTAGATCGTACCGCAAAAGTCAGTGTTCCAAAAGCTATGTTCGAAATGAGCCAGGAGTTCGGTAAGGAAACCAAAGGCCGCGGATTTATGCTGGCTCACAGTTTTACTACGGAAAGTGAAGAGTTCAAACGTTATCCTGCCAAATGGACCGATGATACCCGCAGTGACTGGACGGTGGAAAAGCCAATAGTTAAATTTGCTGAATGGGCGCCGCCGGTGGCTTTGAAAGAAAACATTACTATGTCTTCACTAATCCTTCAAAACCTAGCAGCAGAATACCTTTTCTTGCCAATGATATGGGCGGTTTTACGGTCAGGAAATGTACCCAAGCCAAAAGAAGAATTATTTATCCGCTGGCTGGAGTTTTCGATGTTTAACCCTATCGTTGAGGCTTTTTCAGAGCCCGAAAATACCACATCAAATCTAGCGTGGAAATATTCGGATAGAGCCGATTCTATTTTCCGGTATTATGCACAACAGCGTATGCAACTGTTTCCGTATATCTACAGCTATGCCATGCGATGTCGCACCGAGACAAAGCCTATGTTAGGAAAATTCCCTGAGCATATCTATCAGTTTACTTTTGGTGATGAAATCCTGGTGGCACCTGTGTATGAAAGAGGAGTTACAAAACAAAACGTATTTCTGCCTGAAGGGAAATGGATAAACTTCTGGTCCGGTGAGCAATTGCAAGGTAATGCTCAATACACAGTTGCGGCACCCATCAATCAGATTCCTTTGTTTGTAAACAAGGTTCCATAATTCCCATGCGTAAGTATGCTTCTTCTATCGAAAAGGGAAACAACAACACACTGTTCCTGCATATTTACCCGGGCGCCAACAGTCGTTTTGAGCTGCTGGAAGATGATGGAACAAGCAATGATTATCTGAAAGGTATTTATGCATCAACCACAATTGAGTTGAAAAACAGTGCTGATAAATTTGCTTTGAAGATTAACCCGGTACAAGGCAATTATGAAGGGATGAGTTCGGAAAGAAACTGGGTTCTGAACATACATTGCAGTAAGACTCCAAAACAAATCAGGCTGAACAGGAAGAGTATAAAATTCAGCTATGATAATGTAAATAAAATTGCAGTTGTTGAAACAGCCCAGCTACCACTAAAGCAACTGCGCCATTTTGAGGTGAGTTATTAATTGTGATTTTGGTGTCTCGAAATAGACTGATTACAACATTTGGATTTATAAAATTAAATCATAAAAGTATTAAACAAAAAATGTAATGAATGACGGCGATTTAAATGATTATTGAAATGAGAGAATTAAGAGGACATATGTTTAAAAAGGTTCCTTCAGTAATCATCCTGCTGTTGTTTTGTGTTCAGAATTTACATGTGGTTGCACAACAAAGATCGACTGACCAAGAAGTTGATTCAGTTCTGCGCCTGATGACCCTTGAAGAAAAAATAGGACAGCTAAATCAATATACTGATAACAGGAAAGCCACCGGTCCGGTTACTTTGGACAATGATAAATCAAACCAGGTTCAAAAGGGTCAAGTGGGCTCTTTGTTAAACTGCCAGGGTGTTGAGCGCGTCAGAAGCTGGCAGGAAAAAGCGATGCAATCCCGCTTAAAGATCCCGTTATTGTTTGGATTGGATGTAGTACACGGATATAAAACTACTTTCCCTATTCCTTTGGCCGAATCCTGCAGCTGGGACCTCGATGCAATGACGTTCTCAGCACGAATCGCAGCCATCGAAGCCAGCGCAAGCGGCATCCATTGGACTTTTGCACCTATGGTTGACATTACCCGCGATCCACGCTGGGGAAGAGTAATGGAAGGTGCCGGAGAAGATCCGTATCTTGGTTCATTGATTGCTGCTGCAAGGATTAAAGGATTCCAGGGAATTAAATTGGGCGACCTTAATTCAGTAATGGCTTGTGCTAAACATTTTGCAGCTTATGGAGCAGTTATTGGCGGAAGAGATTACAATTCTGTCGATATGAGTGACAGGCTTTTGTGGGAAGTCTATTTGCCACCTTTTAAAGCTGCACTCGATGCTGGTGCAGCTACATTTATGAACTCCTTTAATGATTTGAATGGAATACCTGCAACCGGCAACAGTTATTTGCAGCGTGATATACTCAAAGGTAAATGGGGATTTATGGGTTTTGTGGTTAGTGATTGGGCTTCAGTCGGGAAATGATAAAACATGGCACAGCTAAGGATGGTTACGAAGCTGCTTTTAATGCAATTACTGCCGGCTGTGATATGGATATGGAAAGCCGGTGTTACAAAAATAACCTAGAACAACTGGTAACCGACCGAAAAGTTCCATTAGCTTTGATTGATGATGCAGTACGAAGAATTCTACAGAAGAAATTTGAACTTGGATTATTTGATGATCCATTCAGATACTGTAATGACGAAAGGGAACGAAGAGAATTATACAACCCTGAACATACAAAAGCAGCCAGGGAAGTGGCTGTAAAAAGCATTGTATTACTTAAAAATCAGAATAACCTATTGCCTTTATCCAAAAACCTGAAAACAATCGCATTTATCGGCCCATTGGTAAAAACTGTAAAACAAAACAAAGGATCCTGGATATTGAAGTTCCTGGAGTTGAACTTCATAGTATCACAATGGGAAGGGCTCGAAAACAAAGTGGGATCAGGAACAGAACTTCTGTATGCAAAAGGTTGTGAAATTGATGGCTCTGATAAATCCGGATTTAAAGAAGCAATTAAAATTGCAAAGAAGTCAGACGTTGTTATACTAAGCATTGGTGAAAGAAGAAATATGAGCGGTGAAGCCAGGAACCGCAGCAATATTGACATCCCGGGAGTGCAGGAAGATTTATTGAAGGAATTGTTGGCAACCGGCAAGCCGGTAGTGGTGTTAATTAATGCCGGCCGTCCGTTGGTGTTTAATTATACTTCGGATAATGCAACAGCCATATTATACACCTGGTGGTTGGGAAGCGAAGCAGGCAACGCCATTGCTGATGTACTTTTAGGCGATTACAATCCGTCAGCCAAACTTACAATCAGTTTTCCACAAAGTGTGGGGCAGATACCGGTTTATTACAGTCATTTCAATACAGGCCGGCCTGTTACAAGTGTTGATTTTCCTAACACTTCGTACATTGATTTGTCTGTTTTACCGAAATATGAATTTGGTTATGGCTTAAGTTATACCACATTTGAATACAGCAATATGCAGTTAAATAAAAAGCAAATTAAACGCAACGATCATCCGGAAGCAGCTGTAACCATTACCAACACTGGCGGGTATGATGGTGAAGAAATTGTACAGCTTTACCTGAGAGATATGGTAGGCTCAGTAGCCCGGCCGGTAAAAGATCTGAAGGATTTCAAAAAAATAGCGTTGAAAGCCGGCGAGTCAAAAACAATCAAATTTACGATTCACATTGAAAAACTGTCTTTCTACAACCAGCTATTACAATGGGTGGCTGAGCCCGGCGATTATGAGGTAATGATTGGAGCGTCTTCAGCAGATATCAGATTGAAAGATATGTTTGAATTAGTGAAATAAGAAATTACAGAAATTAAAGAGTGAAAAATGAAAAAAATATTAATTCCATTGCCTGATACTGATTTTGACCTTACTGAAGTGTCAGTACCCTGGAAATTATTTGCTGAAAAGAAGTACCAAATCGTTTTCGCAACGGAACATGGTAAAAGAGCATTTTGTGACCCTAAATTAGTTGCGGGTGTAATTTTTGGACAATTAGGTGCAGAAAAAGAGGCTATTGAATTCTATAGAGAATTAGAAAAATCGAATAACTTCCTCCATCCTATCCAATATCACGAAATAATACCTAGAATATGATTTGCTTGTTTTGCCTGGAGGCCATGCGCCCGGTATGAAGCAATACCTTGAAAGTAAGGTTTTACAGGAAAAAGTGCTGCTATTTTTTAAGTTCAATAAATTGATCGGAGTATTTGCCATGGTAGCATCATATTAGCCCGTACAATTGATCCTGATACTGGGAAAAGTATTGTTTTCGATAAAAAAATGACCGGATTAGCAAAATTCTGAACGTACGGCTTACTACATTACTTTCTGGAAACTAGGTAAATATTACAGGACCTATCCAGCTTATGTTCAGGATGAAGTGAAAAATTGCATGTTTGCAACCGGAAATTTCCAAACCGGAGGAAACCCGTTTAAGCCTTATGTGTGTGTTGATGGAAGTCTGGTAACCGCACGATGGCCCAAAGACGCTTATTTATTTGCTGAAACTTTAATAACTAAAATGCAATAATAATGAAAAAATATTTTTTTATAAGTATAATGCTTTGCTTAGGTATTTCGGGTACTGCAAAAGTAGTGCTACCCAAAATATTCTCCGACAATATGGTATTGCAACGAAATACGCTGATTCCTATGTGGGGTCGGGCAAATGCCAATGAGAAAGTAGAAGTAACATTTAATAGCCAGATTAAAACCATTAAAGCTGACAAAAACGGGAAATGGATAGTAAGGCTTGATGCCGAAGCCGCAGGTGGACCTTATGAATTATCCGTAAGGGGAAAAAATACCATATTCAAATAAAAATATGTTTGGTAGGTGAGGTCTGGCTTTGCAGCGGCCAATCGAATATGGAATGGAGAGTTGGTCAGTCGATGAATGCTAAAAAGGAAATTGTTTCGGCTAATTATCCATTAATCCGGCACATTAAAATCACACATGCCATCAGTTCTTTACCGGAACCCGATTTTAACGCTTTAGGCTGGAAAGCATGCGATTCAACAACAGTTGCAGATTTTTCGGGGGTTGCGTATTTTTTTGCAAAAAACATTTATGACAACATTAAAATACCTATTGGTTTGATTAATGATTGCTGGGGCGGTACCAACATCGAAACCTGGATCAGCCGTGAAGCTTTTGAAAGTAGCGATGAATTCAAAGAAATGATTGCCGGCATGCCAAGACTGGATTTAGATTCTCTTTCAAAAGTAGTAGTGAAGAGCAGCGAATTGAGAATTGAAGCATTACAAGGCACAAAATTGAAAGACCTGAAAACAAGTCTATTTAACAAGGAATCTTTTGATGATTCAAAATGGCCGCAGTTGAATGTGCCTCAATTGTGGGAAGAGCAAAGTATTGGAGAATTGGATGGAGTAGTATGGTTAAGAAAAACAATTGTATTGCCAAGGCTCGATTTTACTAAAGAAGCGATATTGGAATTATCAAAAATTGATGATGAGGATATAACTTATGTAAATGGTGTAAAGGTTGGAAATACCTGATCGGTATGACACAAAAAGAAAATACACGATTCCTCCCGGAATATTGAGAGAAGGGAAAAATGTAATAGCAGTAAGAGTAGTAGACAATGGTGGGCGGAGGTGGGATTTACGGAGATACAGCAGCCTTAAAAATTTTGCTAGGCGAAACAATCATCTCTTTAGCCGTAACTGGAAATTTCAGGTAGATAATCAATTAAAAAAAACAACCACCACGAAAATCTCACTTCCTTCACTCTGCTATAACGCCATGATAAATCCATTAATCCCCTATGCATTTATGGGCGTATTGTGGTACCAGGGTGAATCAAACGCTGGGCGTTCGTTTCAGTACCGCAAAGCATTTCCATTGCTGATAAATTATTGGCGGCAGAAATGGAATAATCCAAATATGCCGTTTTATTTTGTACAGTTGGCAACATTTAACAATCCTGGTAACAGCAACGAAGGCTGCGGCTGGGTACTAACTCAGGGAGGCTCAAACACTTACCTTGCAATTACCTAATACTGGCATGTGCGTTACCACGGATATAGGCAATCCATATGATATCCATCCTACTAACAAGCAAGATGTAGGAAAACGATTAGCCGCCATCGCTCTCAACAACTTATATGGAGAAAACATGGTTTGTAACGGACCATCCTATAAATCTATGGAAGTAAGGGCAATGAAATAATCCTTTCATTTAACAATGTTGGTGCTGGTTTATATACCTCAGATGGTTATATCAAAGGTTTCGAAATTTCCGGGAAAGACAAGGTGTTTCACTATGCCCGTGCATTTATCAAAGGCAATACGGTTGTACTTTACAGCGATAATGTGGAAAGCCCGGTAGCTGTCCATTTTGGTTGGATTGGTGATGCCAGCGAGTGCAACCTGTTTAATAAAGAAGGTTTTCCGGCTGTCCCTTTCCGGACGGATGAGTGGAAGACCATTACCAAAGATGTAAAATACAAGATTGAGAAATTAAAATAAAATTGGAATTATGAAATACTGGTTTGTTACAGCATTGCTGGTTTTATCAATATGTCTTAGTGCACAAAAGTTTGAGGGGCTGGCTAAAACACCTCCCATGGGTTGGAACAGCTGGAATAAATTCGCCTGCAACGTTGATGAACTGATTCGGGAAACAGCGGATGCTATGGCCTCAAACGGTATGAAAGATGTTGGTTACGAGTACGTTGTTATAGATGATTGCTGGCAGGTTTCCAGGGATGAAAACGGTAATATTGTATGCGATCCGGAACGCTTTCCTTCGGGCATGAAAGCCCTTGCTGATTATATTCACTCTAAAGGTTTGAAATTCGGTTTATATTCCTGTGCAGGCAGCAAGACATGCGAAGGCAGGCCCGGTGGCCGTGGACATGAATACCAGGATGCCAAAATGTATGCATCGTGGGGAATCGATTTTTTGAAATATGATTTTTGTAATACGGATGCTCAAAAAGCAGAAGGTGCATACAAAACAATGCGTGACGCGTTGTTTTAATGCAACGTCCTATTGTTTTCAGCATTTGTGAATGGTAAGTGAGCACTGAACCCTGGACCTGGGCTAAAAATGTTGGTCACCTTTGGAGAACTACCGGCGATATTATGAATTGCTATGACTGTAAGGTGAATTGGGGAGGTTATGGCTGGACATTAATTCTTGATAAAAATTCTGAACTCGGAAGATTTGCTGGTCCTGGAGGTTGGAATGATCCTGATATACTCCAGGCAGGAAACGGTATTTTATTATTGAATCCCGATCGCATTTTACCCTGTGGAGTATGATGGCGGCTCCGCTTTTTACCGGTAACGATATCAGATCAATGACTCCGGCAGTTAAAGAAATACTGACAAATAAAGAAATAATCGCATTGAACCAGGATACTCTCGGGAAACAAGGGTTCAGGTGGTGGACACTGGATGGCAATATTGAACTTTGGCTTAAACCGCTTTCTAACAATGAAATTGCATTGTGCTTTTTTAACAGGGGCGATGTTGTTAAAACCATTGATTTTGACTGGAAAAAGATATTTTACAAATCTTAACGGCAAAACATATGGCGTTACCGACATTACGAACATTCGAGATTTATGGCTTAAAAAAAATATGGGAACAACTAAAAGCAATCTGAAAGCTACCATTCAACCGCATGATGTGTTAACTTTCAAGTTGAGTAAATAATTGATAATAACTTTTTTCATTGCATTTCCAGCCTAGTTTGATTGTTCAAATTTTAAAACCTAAAGAAATGAAATTAATAAATAACATATTTAATGTTGCTATGCTGGTTATAGTCATCGGTGGCCGTCTCACAAGCCCAAACAATTAATCTGCCCAAAGAAAGCAAATTCAAGTTTGGCGATAATCCGGGATGGTTATCGTAACTTTTAAATGATACCTGTTGGGCAACCCAACTGTTAGCAAAAAGCTTTAAAAGGAAACTTCTGATGCCTGGTACCGGATAAAAATAGTGATTCCGTCAAGCTTGAAAATGGGGACAGGCAAGGGATTAAAGATGTATCTTGGTAAAATAGATGACGCTGATCAAACCTATCTTAATGGAAAATTGATAGGCGAAACAGGTTCTTTCCCGCCAAATTATGTTACCCAGTGGGAAAAACAACGAATATACATTATTCCGGAAGAAAGTGAAATGGGATGAGGAAAACGTAATAGCTGTAAGGATTTATAATTTGGTTGGTGGAATGGGCATGTGGGAGGGACCTTATAGTATTGAGCCATTGGGCTGGATTGATGAGGTAGAAGTCAGCCATAATTTTATTGAAACTCCAAAAGATGGCTTCACAATAAAAATTGTTTTTGCAAACAAAACGGGTAATGTTTTCGCGTCATCAAATATTGGGTAAGCAATAAAGCAAATACTGAGATTTTATTTTCCGAAACAAAACCGGTTCAATTACAGGCCAAAACCGGCGCTGAAGCTGTTGTGCAGTTCTCAGGTTTTAAGTCCGAAAAGAAAATGTGTTTCAGATAGGCTATCAGATCTATGATAAAAACAGCTCCCTCTTTCTTAAATATGAGCAGGTATACATTGATACAAATAACCTTAAAATTCCTTTTATAGGCGAGGTAAAACCCCTGATTAAAAATGCAATACCTGATAATTTTACTTCTGTTCCACTTCAAAACCAGCAGTACTTCGGATATTTAAATACACGCTTTACTCAAAATTTGGAGGAAAGGCTCTTGAATGTTGATGAGTTAGGTATAATGGGATCATACCTGCATCGGCCGGGAATTCATCCCTGGGCAGGTGAGCATGTGGGGAAATACCTGGAAACTGCAGCCAATGTCTGGAAACTTACCCATAATCCGGCATTAAAAAAGCAAATGGACCGGATGATGTATGAATTAATAAATGCACAATTAGAGGATGGTTATTTAGGCACTTATACCCCCGACCAGTATTGGACAAGCTGGGATGTTTGGTCACACAAATATAATTTACATGGCTTGCTGACTTATTATTCAACTACAGGATACAAACCTGCTTTGGAATCCTGCATAAAGATGGGTGATTTATTATGCAAAACATTCGGGAATAAACCCGGGCAGAAGGATATTATTGAAGCCGGCACTCATATGGGAATGGCCTCTACCAGTGTATTGGATGCCATGGTTGATTTATACAGATACACCGCAAACAAAAAGTACCTTGACTTTTGTTATTATATTCTGGATGCCTGGGAACAGGATAATGGTCCAAAAGTTATCAGTTCAATACTGGCAACCGGCAAAGTAGCAAAAGTAGGT
>CAWDHU010000016.1:0-245601 GCA_963802185.1 uncultured Bacteroidales bacterium | reverse complement strand
ATTGCGGAAAAAGCATTAAACGAGTTACTCGAAAATATAAAATTATCGAACTGTGTTTTCTTTGAAGATGTCTGCAATGCAATATTAACCAGAATTCCTGCAAAAATTGAGGCGGAAAATTATGGGTTTGATGGTTTTAACCGTTCGTATTTCATAATTGATACGCTTACTAAGTCAACATCTTATAGAAAAAATGAACCGGTAAAAATAAGCCTTGATAGCAAAATAAAAGATCAGTTTTGGTCTGATCAATCCGTTGAACTCCAAAAATCAGAATGGCTGGTGTATAAATTTAACTGCCTGGATAACTCCAAACATCAACTATCATTACGGGCATCAGCCAATGGTGAACCAGCTAAATTAACAATCTGGATTAATAATGAAAAAGTTAATTTTTCAGTAAAAAAGAAAGACTTGAGTGAAGTAAAAGTCGGAGATTTTGATCTGAAAAACGGAGAAAATATAATCAAAATCGAAGTCAGATCTAATACGCTTAAATTGGATTGGATCCAATGGTACTGAGAGCCTACCTGATCTTTTCTTTTATGGTTGTTCAATGTTTTTAAACCTTTTAAAAGTAAATAAAATGAAAAAGTACATTTTAATCCTTGCTGCTTTACTTTTTACAGCTCAGTCCTATGCACAGGAAAAGTCAAAATCCGGTTTAGCAAATAAGCAACTGATTACGATTTCAGCCGAAGTCCTGAAAGATAAAATTGCCGGCGGATGGGCAGGTAAAATGATTGGTGTTACCTATGGTGCACCCACTGAGTTTAAAGCTCAGGGTAAGACTTTTGAGGATTCAATTAAATGGATTCCTGCTGATGTTAAGGGATCTGTATGGCAGGACGATATATACGTGCAGCTTACCTTTATGGAAACAATGGATAAGTATGGCATGGATGCGCCAGCTAAAAAATTCCAGGAACTCTTTGCCAAATCGGGGTATATGTTATGGCACGCGAATGTTCAGGGACGGAAAAACTATTTCGATAGCATTTTTCCTCCTCAGTCGGGTCACCCTGAGTTTAACCTTCATGCCGATGATATTGATTTTCAGATTGAAGCTGATTACATTGGT
The DNA here is from genome assembly GCA_963802185.1 of uncultured Bacteroidales bacterium. Taxonomy (GTDB): domain Bacteria; phylum Bacteroidota; class Bacteroidia; order Bacteroidales; family UBA4417; genus UBA4417. Next base: position 244,520 of record CAWDHU010000016.1, on the reverse strand, counting down.
TTCATCTGTCCGGGTATGCCGCAAACTGCCGGCAAAATTGCAGATAAAATCGGGCATATTATGAATTATGGCGAAGGTGTGTATGGAGGCGTTTTTGTAGCCGCCTTGTACACTGAAGCTTATTTTGAGAATGACATCAGTAAAATAATTGATAAGGCATTGCTCTCCCTACCAATTGAAAGCGATTACGCCAAAATCATTCGTGATGTTCTTGTTCTGCATAAGCATTATCCAGCCGACTGGCGTAAAGCCTGGCAGGAATTAGAAAACAAGTGGGGTAAGGTAAATATCTGCGAAGCAGGTAAAACATTCAACATAGATGCTAAACTAAACGGTGCATATATCGTTATGGGTTTACTTTATGGCGAAGGCGATGTAATTAAAACGATGGAAATTACAACGCGTTGTGGCCAGGATTCGGATTGCAATCCATCAAATGCAGTAGCAGTTTTGGGCATTATCAAAGGATTTAACGGTTTGCCTCTTGCGTATCAAAATGCTGTGAAAGCTATGGGAGATTCCCTGTTTAATAACACTTCTTATTCATTTAACAAAGCTGTAAAACGGACTATGGAGTATGCAAAAGAATTGATTATTAAAAATGGGGGAAAAGCTGGTGAAAACGATTTAACTATTAAAATTCAAAATCCGTCTGCATTGCCTCTGGAAATATCTTTTCCTGACGTGGTTTTCGACAAAAGAGTGAATGTGTTTGCCTCACAGGAAAATGATGCATGGAAAATGAAAGGAACATGGAGTGATAGCAAGAATAATCAGTCAAAATATAGTAATAAAGCCGGAGATGAAATAAGTATAACTTTTGCAGGTACCGGGATTTCGATTGAAGGGAACTGGGTAAAAGACGGTGGAAAGGCAGATGTTTATGTTGATGGCAAATTCAAACGTACCATCGATTGCTATTTCGGTTATGCCAATCAGGAACATCGGGGTATAAATATCTACCACATACTAAATTTACCCGAAGGAAAGCATACTGTAAAACTTGTTGTAAAGGGTACAAAAAATCCTGAATCTACAGCTGCAAATATTTATGTATCGGAAGCATTAATATATAAAACTGCAGCAAAAACGAATGAAAAATTTAAGTTTTCGTTTCAATAAAAGTGTATCAAACAAGTATAAATAATGAATTCAGATAAAATATTTGTAATTGGCAGTGCCAATACCGACATGGTAATCAAATCAGAAAAACTTCCATTACCTGGTGAAACAGTCCTGGGGGGAACTTTCTTTATGAATGCCGGGGGAAAAGGTGCCAATCAGGCTGTAGCTGCTGCCAGGCTGGGAGGCAACGTAACCTTCATTGCAAAAGTTGGTAATGATATTTTTGGCAAGCAAACTCTTGAAAACTTACAAAAGGAAAACATAAATATTGACTATGTTTTTGTTGATGATGAAGAACCTTCGGGAGCAGCATTAATAATGGTGAATCAGAAAGGCGAAAATTGCATTGCAGTTGCTCCGGGTGCAAACGCCAATCTTTTACCACCGGATGTTGAAATTGTAAACGTGATTGTTGCAGCCGGAATTTTTCTGATGCAATTGGAAATTCCGATGGAAACTATTGCAGCCGTAGTGAAAATCGCCAAATCAAATAACCAAAAAGTTATTATCAATCCCGCTCCTGCTCAACCATTGGAAAGGGAACTGCTGCAAGGTCTATTCCTGATAACACCTAACGAAACAGAAGCCTCTTTACTAAGCGGCATTTCCGTACAAGACGAAATAAGCGCATCAGAAGCAGCCGGTATTTTCCTGGGGAAAGGAGTTCAGAATGTAATTATCACCATGGGCAAGCAGGGCGCTTTCTTCCAAAACAGAGTACTAAAGTTTATAATTCCTGCACCAAACGTTAAATCAATTGACACAACAGCCGCTGGCGATACTTTTAATGGCGCAATAGCTGTTGCCATAAACGAAGGAATGGATTGGCCATCAGCTGTTAAGTTTGCTGTTATGGCTGCATCCGTTTCAGTTACCAGGATGGGCGCACAAGCATCGGTACCCTATAGAAATGAACTTGTTTTTAATACTATTCATCCTTAAAATTTTAAATTATGTTCATAGTCGAAAATTACGGATTGGCAATAGGGCTTTGTATTATCACCATGCTTTGCTGGGGTTCATGGGCCAATACAACTAAACTTACCGACAAAACATGGCGGTTTGAGCTTTTTTATTGGGATTATGGCATTGGCATCCTGCTTTGTACTTTAATACTGGCATTTACCCTGGGAAGCTATGGCGCTGAAGGCAGAGCTTTCCTGGATGATATGAAACAGGCCGATAGTAATAATATACTCTCTGCTTTTGCCGGCGGGGTGATCTTTAACCTGGCAAATATATTATTGGTGGCTGCCATAGCCATCGCAGGAATGTCGGTTGCTTTCCCGGTAGGAATAGGTATCGCTTTGGTGCTGGGTGTTTTTGTAAATTATGTCGCAAATCCGCAGGGGAATCCAATGCTGATATTTGGCGGTGTTGCTTTAATCGTTTTAGCTATACTCTTTAATGCAAGAGCGTATCAGAAATTGCAAGCCAATTCGGCAGAAAAAGTCACCAGGAAGGGCCTCGTCTTGTCGGTGTTGAGTGGTTTGCTGATGGGACTATTTTATAAATACGTTGCTGTTTCGATGGTTGCCGATTTCAATATGCCTGAAGCCGGCAAACTAACACCCTACACAGCACTTTTTATTTTCGCCGTTGGTGTTGTAGTGAGCAGTTTTATTTTTAATTCAGTTCAGATGAAATATCCTTTCGTAGGTAGTCCTGTTTCCAGCAACGATTATTTTAAAGGAAAAAGAAAAGACCACCTGGTCGGTATTTTGGGTGGAATAATATGGAGTATTGGTATGTCACTCAGCATCATTGCTTCTGGAAAAGCTGGTCCGGCCATTTCATATGGTTTAGGCCAGGGTGCAACTGTAGTAGCAGCGATTTGGGGAATTTATGTCTGGAAAGAATTTGCAAAAGCACCTTCGGGAACAAAGCCATTGCTAAATTTTATGCTGCTCTTGTATATAGCTGGGTTAACACTGATAATTTTCTCTAAATAAGTTGTTAACATGAATGGAGAAAAACTCAAGATCCATGGTTACTTCTGGTAAGGAATAAGAAGATTTTGCGAATAGAAGAGATATTACTTTAAATGCATTTTGATCATTGAGAAAGTTTGGTTTGACTTTGCTGAGTTTGGTTGGTTAAGTTTGGTTGGTTGGGTTGACTTGGATGACTTGGTTGATTGGGTTGGTTGGTTGGGACTGGCTGTTGAAATTCAACAGTCAGTTCCTTTTTTTTATAAATAGATAGGTTCCTTAGGCATCTGGAATAACACATTTATTAGATTCAACCTTAAAGGGTTCCAGGCTTCATAGATCTTGTTAATTCCTTCGGTTTGATAATCTCTTAACTGTACCATCAGAATGGATTACAAGAACCACAAATTTTCTTTACCGAAATCCGGTAATTTATCGTGCTGGAAGTAGGGGGTAAATAGAGGCTAAGATTTCAGGGTAAATAATGGTTACTGCTTGGTTCTGTTGGACGGAGCCTTTACATTAACCTAAACGGATGATCTTAGTCGCATTTTTTTCTGGCATCTTTGGATAATTGCTCTTTTCTACAAACACGGTGAAAGCGTACTATGACTTCGTTCAACATAGTGAAAAACAAAGAATCATATGGTAATGATAGCTTGTGAATGTAATAAGCAGGAAATGATTAACCCTTAGCTGCCTACATTAGAAAGTACACGCGCATAAAGAGAAGTATATTATATTTGTTGTGGTTTACCAATGTTGCTAGTTGATTATTTCCCCAATTACATATCCGGATGAAACTCTTTCAAAATTCAGTTCTTAACAAGCACCTGAAAGCGCAGGACAGCCTTGCTATAAAAGCGGCTTACAAAAAGTTCTCAGCTCATTTTCATGATGCCGGCATACAGGAAAATATACGTAATAGCAAGGAAGAGCAATACCAGGGAGAGTTCCTGATTGATCTGTTTGTAACTGTACTGGGATATACCAAAAATCCTGCAACGAATTACAATATTACTACCGAATACAAAAATGTAAAGGATAGTAAAAAAGCGGATGGAGCCATACTGATCAATGGTGTGGTGAAAGCGGTGATTGAACTCAAAGGAACAGAAACCACCGATTTAAACCGTATTGAAACCCAGGCTTTCGGCTATAAGAATAACCAGCCGGAATGTGTGTATGTGATCACTTCGAACTTTGAGAAACTGCGTTTCTATATTGATAATGCTATTGAGAATATAGAGTTCAACCTGTTTACGCTTACCGAAAAAGAATTTGAACTGCTGTGGCTGTGCCTGGCATTTGTAAATATTGAGAAAAACCTTGCCAAGCGGATAAAAGATGAATCGGTAAGCCAGGAAGATGTGATTACCAAAAACCTTTACAACGATTATTCGCTGTTTAAAAGGGAACTTCATCAGAACCTGGTGGTAATCAATCCGGAGCATGATCCGTTGACACTCTTTAAAAAATCGCAAAAGCTGCTGGACCGGTTCCTGTTCCTGTTTTTTGCTGAGGACAGGCAACTACTGCCGCCTAATTCGGTGCGGCTTATACTCGACGATTGGCGCGATCTACAGGACCGCGATGTGGAGATAGCCTTGTATTCCAGGTTTAAAAAGTATTTTGAATACCTCAATACCGGCTTTAAAGGAAAACGCTACGATGTATTTGCATACAACGGCGGATTGTTTAAAACGGATGAGCTACTTGATGGATTAAAAATAGATGATGAGTTGCTTTACAGGCATGCACTGAAGCTTTCCACCTACGACTTTGCCAGCGAGGTGGATGTAAATATTTTAGGCCATATTTTTGAAAACTCCCTTAACGAACTGGACGAAATAAAAGCGCAGCTCGAAGGGCAGCAGGTTGACAAATCGAAAAGCAAGCGTAAAAAGGACGGTGTTTTTTATACTCCAAAGTATATTACAAAGTATATTGTTGATAACACCGTTGGTAAGCTGTGTACGGAGAAAAAAGCAGAAATCGGACTGATTGAGGAAGAGTATATCACTGACCGAAAACGCACAAAGAAAACCATACAGCCTTTATTTAATAAACTTACCACCTACCGCAACTGGCTTTTGAAACTTACCATCTGTGATCCGGCTTGCGGCTCCGGCGCATTCCTTAACCAGGCACTCGACTTCCTGATAAATGAACATCGTTATATCGACGAATTACAGGCTAAGCTTTTCGGCGATGCTATGGTGCTGAGTGATTTTGAAAAGAATATACTCGAAAACAACCTGTTTGGCGTTGATTTAAACGAGGAGAGTGTTGAGATAGCCAAACTATCCTTATGGTTGCGTACCGCCCAGCCTAACCGCAAACTGAACGATTTAAATAACAATATCAAATGCGGCAACTCGCTGATTGATGATCCGACTGTGGCAGGTGAAAAAGCATTTAACTGGCACAATGAGTTTCCTTCTGTTTTTGCAAAAGGTGGTTTTGATGTGGTGATTGGAAATCCGCCGTATGTGCATTTAGAAAAAATGAAAGAAATATCTGAGGCATTATCAAAGATGAATTATGAAACATTCGATAAACGTGGAGATCTTTATTGTTTATTTGTTGAACGAGGTTTTAATATACTCACATCAAGTGGTACTATTTCATACATTATGCCAAACAAATGGTTGCAGGCTGGATATGGAAAACCTTTACGCGAATATTTCTTAAACTATGAACTCCATCAATTGATTGATTTTGGTGACATTCAAATATTTGACGGTGCAACTACTTATCCTTGTATTTTCGTTTCTAGCAAAGCTAATCCCAAAGAAGAATTTTCGGTATCTGTTTTATCAGAAGCAAACAAAGATGATTTTTATACAAATGTAAGCCGCACTGCTGAAACCTTCCGGACAGAGCAATTTTCGGGAGAAACTTGGGTAATATCATCAGGTCATGAAAAAAAACTCCTTGAAAGGCTTAAAAGAGATTTTTTATCCTTATTTGAATTTATTGATGGAGATGCCTATTATGGCATGAAGACAGGACTTACTGAAGCTTTTTTTATTGATGAGTTTACAAAAGATCGTCTAATAAGCGAAAATTCAAATGCTGCAGAAATACTTAAACCAGTGCTGAGAGGCCGTGACATTAATAAATGGATTGCAGGAAGCCATGATTGTTATTTAATTGGAACATTTCCTGCACTAAATCTGGATATTGATGCATTCACCTCAATTAAAAATTACTTGTTAAGTTTTGGAATTGAGAGACTTGAACAATCTGGCGATAAATTTAGCAGAAAGAAGACTAATAACAAATGGTTTGAAACTCAAGACACATTTGCTTATTGGAAGGTTTTTTCCAAACCAAAAATCATGTATCAGAAATTTCAGGTAAAACCTTGTTTTATTTACGATGAAACAGGATTATATTGCAATGATTCGATGTGGATAATTCCAACTGAAAATAAAGGTTTGCTTGCTATACTAAATTCGAAAATGGGTTGGTGGTTAATTACAAAGTATTGTACACAAATACAGAATGGCTGCCAATTGATCTGGAAATATTTTGGTCAAATTCCAGTACCAAATACAACTGAAGATCTTTCGTTTAAAGCCGACCTGATGCTTACCCAAAATAAAGTATTGCATGAAGCATCCCAAAGATTCCAACACACTATCCAACGCAAATTTAACCTGGAAGAGTTGCCGGGTAAATTGCAAAACTGGTATTTGCTCTCTTATGCAGAGTTTATTGCAGAACTGGCAAAAAAGAAAGTAAGACTTACACTTAAAGAAGAAGCAGAATGGGAAGTTTACTTTTTGGAGGAAGCTCAACAGGCGCTTGCGTTAAAAACCGAAATCGATAAAACAGATAAGGAAATTGACAGGATGGTGTATGAGTTGTATGGGCTGACGGAGGAGGAGATAGGGATAGTGGAGGGGGTGTAACTACCATCACCCTCTAACTTATAAGTCCTAAAGCAAAATTCACAAATATTATAGAGTACCTTTCAGTACAATTGCGTTTAATGACACTGATAAGCTTTTGCAATCTATTGTTAATATCTATTGTAAATAACTATGACTAAGAAAGTAGACTTGAGCAAATTAGAGCTGGCACTTGAACCAGTTATTTCGATGAATAGAGCTAATGATGATATTCTTATACATGAAGGGATGTTTTTTTTATTTAGGAAATCATTGAGAATTGAATTGAAGGGAAGAGTTTATTTTTCTTGGTTGCCTGAACTGCAAGTGAGATTTCAAGGAATTGCCGAAAATTATTTAGACGATACTTTAAAACTATTTGATGGTAATAAAAAAGTCCAGATAGAGATCAGAGAATTAAACTTTATTAATGAAACACAATTTAGTAGTCTATATTTTAGCGGTAATGAATTGACAGTTAGAGGATTTATTAATCCACCAATAATTTTTGGTAATAAAAATATAGATATTGATTATGTAAGATTCGAAATTGCTAATATGCAAGATATTTTGGGTCTTCCTGTTCGTACGAAAGCAGGTAAGATATCAATGATCAGATTGGATTTTTCATTACCTGAATTTATACTTATTATTGATTGTGTTACTGATAAGAACATTGCTTCAATTGATCGAAATGAAAAGGGCGGATATTTCTTAACTTATACTGGTAGTTTTAAGCCTAATACAAATAAGTATAGGAATTTTGAAATTATTAATAATACGTTACATTGTTTTAATTCTTTCCTTTACTTCTTGAATGGTAGAAGATATCCTGTTTTACTACAAACAGGATTTAAAGAGGAAGAAGTAATTTGGCGCAATTTTACACCTTACATTACTGACAACTTTAAAAGTGTATTCAGTTGGGTTAGTACCCAAGATTTAACCTCATTAGTAGAATTATGGAAGAACTATTATAAACTATGGGAAGATACATCTGACAGACAGTGTATTAAGACTGTTTTACATTGGTATGTTGAAGCTAATTCAACTACAGCATTTGTTGATGGTTCGATAGTACTGATCCAAAATGCTCTGGAACTTCTTTTTCATTGGATTATTGCAGAGAATTACAAATATGTTAATGACCAGGATGCCAAAAATATTTCGGCTGAGGCTAAAATCTCCTTTCTATTATCATTAATAAATGTCATTCCTGATATTCCTGTTGAATTAGTAAATATGACAAAGTTTGCGAAAGCAAACAATTTTATCAATGGCCCATCTGTTTTTATAAATATAAGGAATGCTATTGTTCATCCCCGAAAACAAAACAGAGATAAGCTTAGTATAATAAACAGTGAGACCAGATCTGAGGCGTTGAATTTGGGTTTGTACTATGTTGAGATAATTTTACTCAAGCATTTAGGTTACAAGGGATTTTATTACCATCGTTGCAAACAATTATATTCCAAGTACAGATTAGCAGATAAAATGGAATAAAATTAAATTTAAGGTCTCAGATTGTGCTCTATTATCTTTTCTTTTTTCGCTTCTTCTTTTTTTTGACATATAGTTTCTTTGAAAGAAGCCGAATGGGAAGTGTTTTTTTTACAGGAAGTTAAACAAGAACTGACCTGAATCCGAAATTGATAAAACGGATAAGGAAATAGACAGAATAGTGTATGAGTTGTATGGGCTGACGGAGGAGGAGATAGGGATTGTGGAGGGAAAATAATTGTTCAATAATCATTTGACTAATTAAATGTCACAGCCACTTGCCCTTCTGCTTCATCTCTTCAATCTTATTAAATAAGCCTATTTTGGCTGCATTAAGGTCGTTATATAATAACTTGCCAAAGTCATCATTAATACGACCTTTGTATTTACCTGACTTCGCATCCCTAAACACGCCCACATTGTTTTCATCGATATTGAGGTAAAAATTACCTGAAGCAGAAGTTTTCCAATGCCTTTTAAGCCAGTTGATACGACGATTGTTTTTGTTTTTAAGTGCAGTTTCAAGCTTTCTGGGATTAAGATAATCTTGCGTCATTTTTTCGGCACAAATACAACCAACCCGGTATTCTTCTTCTATTTCCTTATGTTCAACAATATGCACGTAACGTATTCTTTCGTTACCGCACATCATGCATGTTTCATAATCCGTTTCATCAACAGGTTGTCCGTCGTCTCTTATATCAATTACATCAACTAAGATCCAGCCTTTGTGCGGAACATCTTTGTTATTCCAATGAGCACACATAATATCCGGGTTTAAAGGAGTTGAAGATTATAAGAACCAAAGATTTTTCTGTCTAGATTCCGTGAGGGAGTGATTCTCAAAATGTGGGTAAATCTTAGCGACCATTTCGGGATAGGAAGTCGTAACAGGAATGTTTTGCTGGCTGATGCTTTTCCAGTACATTTGGTTAAATTGATAAACATGACCGTTTAATTCAGTTATTTCTGCACTAACATATATAAACTTACAAACTCTGAAGTTAATTATTCGAGAAAAAAACATGACTGAAAAGTCAGGTATTAGTTGCAAATAGTGCATGCAATTATGCATGCAAATAAAAATAATGACTTGCATTATATTGATTATCAAGTCATTATATAAACATAGAGAGCCACTAATGGGACTCGAACCCACGACCTGCTCATTACGAATGAGCTGCTCTACCAACTGAGCTAAAGTGGCAAAAAAGCCTGCCTGTAATTTGCAAGCAGGCTTTTCATTTGGTCGGGATGAGAGGATTCGAACCTCCGGCCTCTTCGTCCCGAACGAAGCACGCTACCAGGCTGCGCTACATCCCGATTTAAAAGCGAATATCAAACAAATCAACATCTGATTTCGCGGAGCAAAAGTAAGGAATTATTGGTTTTATAACGCTTGCCTCTAAATAATTTTTAGCTTAACACACAAAGCCCCTACCGGTCGCGATACATTTTTTCATAGTACTTCAGGTAATTACCCGAAGTAACCTCATCAAGCCATTGTTCGTTGTTGATGTACCATGCAACTGTTTTTTCGAAACCGTCGTTGAACTGAACTTCAGGCTGCCATCCAAGTGTCTCATAAATTTTAGTTGCATCAATTGCATATCGAAGGTCATGACCTGCGCGGTCTTTCACATAGGTAATCAGGTTTTCGCTTTCACCTTCAGCACGACCAAGTTGCCGGTCCATAATGCGACACAGGGTTTTTACGATATCAATATTCTGACGTTCATTGTTTCCACCAATGTTGTAGGTTTCGCCATCAGCACCTTTTTCATAAATCAGATCGATTGCTTTTGCATGATCTTCGACATAGAGCCAGTCACGAACATTGGTACCTTGCCCGTAAACAGGTAAAGGTTTGCTGTGACGGATATTGTTTATGATGAGTGGAATAAGTTTTTCAGGGAACTGGTTAGGTCCATAATTGTTTGAACAATTGGAAATCACAACCGGCAAACCGTAGGTATGGTGATAGGCTCTTACCAAGTGATCACTACTGGCTTTGGATGCGGAATACGGACTACGCGGATCATAAGGCGTTGTTTCCAGAAACTTGCCCTCATCTCCCAGGGAACCATAGACTTCATCCGTTGACACATGATAGAAACGTTTTCCATCATAATTGTCTTTCCAATAAGTCCGGGCTGCGTTAAGCAGGTTAACTGTCCCAACAATATTGGTCATAATAAATTCCTTTGGACTGGTTATGGAACGGTCCACATGCGATTCGGCCGCAAGGTGTATAACACCATCAAAGCGATATGCATCAAAAGTGGCCATCACAAACTCTTCATCAACAATATCGCCTTTTACAAATTCATAATTAGGCAGTTTTTCAATATCCGTTAAGTTAGCCAGGTTACCGGCATATGTAAGTTTATCAAAATTGACTATAAGGGTTTCAGGATATTTTTTAACCAATAACCTGACCAAATGCGAGCCAATAAATCCGGCTCCGCCAGTAACAAGAATTTTCTTCATTTCATTAAATTTTATTTATCGTAATTTAAAATAATTCTAATACTCAGGTTTTTGACGCCAGGGCCTGTTCCCATTTCCATGCTGATTCCATCATTTCGTTAATGCCTTTTTCAGCTTTCCATCCCAGTTCTTCATTGGCAAAAGTTGTATCAGCCCATACCTTTTCTATGTCTCCGGGACGGCGTGCCACAATCCTGTAATTTAACTTCTCGCCACTTGCATGTTCAAACGCTTTTATCACATCCAGAACAGAATACCCATCACCAGTGCCGAGGTTGAATATTTCAAAATCAGATTTTCCCTTTTCCCCTAACATGCGTTCGATTGCTATAACATGAGCCTTGGCCAGGTCAACCACATGAATATAATCGCGCACCGCAGTTCCGTCGGGCGTATCATAATCATCACCATACACATTCAGGCATTCGCGCTTACCTATGGCAGTCTGCGTTATAAATGGTACCAGGTTATTGGGTATGCCAAGAGGCAGCTCACCGATCAGAGCTGTTTCGTGTGCACCAATCGGATTAAAATATCTCAGCGCAATAGCCTTAAGTGGATGAGCCGTGGTTGTAAATCGAAGAATATCCTCACACATCTGCTTTGTATTGCCATATGCTGAGAAGGCTGGCTTTATTGGTGCTTTTTCAGTAACAGGCAGTTCATCAGGTTGCCCGTAAACTGTGCACGACGAAGAAAAAACCATGTTCGGAATTCCTATGGTTTTCATCCCTTCGAGCAGGTTAATAAGCGACATTACATTATTGCGGTAATAATCTAGTGGTTTTTCCATGGATTCACCTACAGCTTTAAATGCCGCAAAATGAATAATTCCTTTTATATCAGGATGACGCTGAAAAAAACCGGCTGTCAGCACTTCATCCGCCAGATCAAATTGCTCGAAACCAGGCCTGATACCGGTTATCATTTCAATTTTATCAAGTACCTCAATAGATGAGTTCGATAAATTATCGACAATTATTACTTCATAACCATGTTGTTGCAACTCAACAACGGTATGTGATCCTATATACCCGGTGCCACCGGTAACCAGAATTTTTTGAATATTCATGAGATCAATTAGATTATTCCTTAAAAATCAGCGGAAAATAATATAGTTTACCTTAGTAAAAACATTACAATCTACCTGTATTAAAGTATACAAATGTACAGAATTTAAGTCTTTAATTGCAGAAAAGGCAATTTTCAGCAATCCTGTACTATCATATTTATAAATTGTAAATTCTACCTTACTACCTTTGCATAATTAATTTAGCTTAAACTAAATCTTAAATTTAAACGTTTGTACATTTACAAGATAGATATTGTACAGGTTTTAATGATATAACAAAAAAATAAATACTGATGAAAATTGCAATTGTGGGCAGCGGATATGTAGGCCTGGTAACAGGAACATGTTTTGCCGAAGTAGGTATTGATGTAGTATGTGTTGACATTGATCAAACAAAAATTGAAAATCTTAAAAACGGAATTATCCCGATTTATGAGCCGGGCCTGGAAGAAATGGTTCACCGGAATATGAAAAAAGGAAGGCTGCAATTTACAACCAGTATTGCCGAAGCACTCGCAGGATTGCGAGGTTTTATTCAGTGCCGTAGGAACTCCTCCCGATGAGGATGGCAGTGCCGATCTGCAATATGTTTTGAATGTAGCCCGCGATTGTGGAAAACACATGAAAGATTACATGCTTGTTGTTACCAAAAGCACTGTACCTGTTGGCACCGCCCTCAAAGTTAAAAATGCCATACAGGAAGAACTTGATAAACGAGGAGTAAAAATCCCGTTTGATGTTGCCTCAAACCCTGAATTCCTGAAAGAAGGCGCTGCTATCGACGATTTTCTGAAACCCGATCGTATAGTTGTTGGCCTTGATTCGCCGCGCGCTGAAGATTTAATGAGTAGCCTTTACAAACCATTCACGTTGAACGGTCATCCGGTGATATTTATGGATATTACTTCGGCCGAAATGACCAAGTATGCAGCCAATTCGATGCTGGCAACCAAAATCAGTTTCATGAACGATATTGCTAACCTCTGCGAAATTGTAGGAGCTGATATCAATATGGTTCGTAAAGGCATTGGGTCTGATTCGCGGATTGGGAATAAATTCATCTATCCTGGAATTGGGTACGGCGGGTCATGTTTCCCGAAAGATGTTAAAGCACTGATTCAAACTGCCGAAGGATTTAAGTATGAACTCAAAGTACTGAAAGCAGTTGAGGCTGTAAACGAAGACCAGAAATCTGTTCTTTTCAATAAAGTGATGAAACACTTCAATGGTAATATTAAAGATAAAACCATTGCTATTTGGGGATTATCGTTCAAACCACAGACCGATGATATGCGTGAAGCTCCTTCCCTGGTTATTATTAATAAACTTCTGGGTGCTGGCGCTAAAGTAAAAGCTTATGATCCGGTTGCGATGAAAGAAGCTAAACATACTTTGGGTGACACTATCACCTACGCTGAAGAACAATATGAAGCCCTGATTGATGCTGACTGCCTGATGATGGTTACCGAGTGGCCTGAATTTAAGTTTCCAAACCTCAAAATCATGCGTAAGCTGTTGAACCAGCCTGTTGTTTTTGATGGCCGTAATATTTATGATGCCTCTGAAATGAAACGCAATGGGTTCTCTTATTACTGTATTGGAGTCGATACTACCCGATAGGGATTTGCGATATCGGATTTGCGATGTCGGATTTGCGATTTTAGATCATCAAACGCTTGTTAATTCATTTAAATCCTAAACCCCAAAACCTAATCCCTGAAAAAATGATTAGAAAAAAAGTATTGGTTACCGGTGGAGCCGGATTCGTGGGATCGCAGCTTTGCGAAAGATTGTTGAATGATGGTAACGAAGTGGTTTGCCTGGATAATTATTTTACAGGTCAGAAAGCCAATATTGTTCACCTGCTGGATAATCCTTACTTTGAATTGATCCGACATGATGTTACCATGCCGTTTTTTATTGAAGTGGATGAAATCTACAACCTGGCATGCCCGGCTTCGCCCATTCATTACCAGTACAACGCTATAAAAACCATGAAAACCTCCGTAATGGGAGCTATTAATATGCTTGGACTGGCAAAGCGGATTAAAGCCAAAATACTTCAGGCTTCAACCAGCGAAGTGTATGGCGACCCTTTAGTGCATCCGCAGGTGGAAAGCTATTGGGGGCATGTTAATCCAATTGGTGAACGCTCGTGTTACGATGAAGGAAAACGCGCTGCCGAAACTCTGTTTGTAAATTATCACAAGCAGAACAATGTCAGGATCAAAATAATACGTATTTTTAATACGTACGGCCCTAAAATGCATCCACACGATGGACGTGTTGTCTCCAATTTTATCATGCAGGCATTGCAAAATAAAGATATCACCATTTATGGCGACGGTCAGCAGACACGTAGTTTTCAGTATGTGGATGACCTGATTGAAGGAATGATTCGTATGATGGCCTCGCGCGAAGATTTTACCGGTCCCGTGAATATTGGCAATCCTCATGAATTCACCATCATGGAGCTGGCAAATAAAGTAATTGAACTTACTAATTCCAGGTCTAAAATTATCCGTATGCCTTTGCCTTCGGATGATCCCATGCAACGCCAGCCCAGTATTGACCTTGCAAAGAAAGAACTCGACTGGTCGCCAAAAATTCAGCTCGACGAAGGCTTAATAAAAACAATCGCCTATTTCGATGCGCTGATCAAATCATAAATTCAGTTAAAGACAATGAAGATACTTATCACCGGATCGAACGGACAACTTGGCAGTGAAATAAGAGAGCTTGAATCTGCTTATACACATTATGAGTTTCTGTACACAGATATAGCAGAACTGGATATTACCGTTTCAGAAAAAGTAAATCACTTCTTTGAACTTCATAGTCCTGATGTAGTGATTAATTGTGCCGCCTACACAGCAGTTGACAAAGCAGAAAACGATGAAGAAACGGCTTTTCGTGTTAACGCATTAGCCACAGGTAATCTGGCCCGGGCAGCATCTGATTCGGGCGCCTTTATGGTTCATATTTCAACTGATTACGTATATAATGGCACAAATTACAGTCCGTATATTGAATCAGATGTGATAAACCCTGTTTCGGTTTATGCAAAAAGCAAAGCCGCGGGAGAAGATGCAGTGCAAATGGCCGGAGGCAAGGCAATAATAATCCGGACTTCATGGCTATATTCAGCATTTGGAAATAACTTTATCAAAACAATGATAAAATATGGCAAGGAACGTGATTCATTGAACGTGGTTTTCGATCAGGTAGGTACGCCGACCTATGCTCATGACCTTGCAAAAGCGATCCTGGATATTTTACCCTTGGCAATGATTGATGAAAGAATAGAGGTTTATCATTATTCTAACGAAGGCGTTGCCAGCTGGTATGACTTTGCAAAGGTTATTCACCAGTTCGCAAACATAACTTGCCTTGTAAATCCTATACTTACTCAGGAATACCCTTTGCCTGCCGCAAGGCCTTTCTATAGTGTATTGGACAAAACAAAGATTAAAAAGAAATTCTTGCTGGAAATCCCGTACTGGAAAGATAGCGTGAAACATTGCATTGACCGGTTATTGTAAACCAGGCTGATACAAATCTTACTAAATCCGGCTGATAAACCAGCCATGAAAGTCTTCAACAGGAATATTAAACTTGAATATCCTTTTTTAAAATACAGAAGCTAATTCGAATTGACAGTTTATGTAGGTGTTATACCACCCGGTTACCGGATATGCATAAAAATTCCTATTTAGCCGGCATTTTAACATTTATACTTTTACCTTTAACCCATTCACTATCAACTGATTGATTATCAGTTACAACAATAACTTTGTATTTCCGGTTTATGGGTTTCAAGTTACCTTCTTTCGATTTAATTTCTACTTTAACTTTAGAACCTTTTTGTTTTGCACTAAAACAAGATATGAGGTATTCCCCTTTTTGATATTTAAATCCGTCACCGGCATCTTCGTACATTGTTCCGGTGGCTTTCCCTTTTGAATCAAGAGAGACGATTAATGTCAAAGAATCGGGACAGTATTGGGTAGTATTCTGAATGATTTTTCCTAAAGGAATAATTGCTCCACCTTTTAGTTGTACATCAGCCTGGTGTTTGTCGGTTGGGCTGTTCTCGCCGGCTATTGATATTGATCTCCAGATGCCTTTAGGTAACGAAGGTTTTACGGCCCACTTCGGAATAATCAATAAATTGTCTCCAACTAAAAATACTTGTTGTTCTTTTCTCAATGTAATATCCTTTGGATCAGCAAAAAATACGGGTCGCATCACAGGCATACCGGTTTTTGAAGCTTCATAAAACAAAGTATAGAAGTACGGCAATAACCGGTAACGCCGGTTCAAAGCTATACGTGAAACATTTTCAATTTCAGGTCCGAAAGCCCAGGGCTCCTTATTGTTAGTTCCCTTCTCGGCATGTCCTCTCATAAACGGGAAAAATGCACCTATCGAAATCCATTGCCCGAACAAATCCGGTGTGGTATTAAGTGCATATCCGCCCATATCAGGCCCGCTGAATGGCTGTCCTGACAAACCAAGGTTTAAGGACATAGGGATTGACATTTTCATATGTTCCGTGGTAGCACAGTTGTCGCCTGTCCAGGTGGCAGCATATCGGCTACTTCCCAGGAAACCCGAGCGGGAAAGTATAAAAGGCCTTTTATCCGGGTTAACCTTTAAAATTCCTTCGCGCGAAGCTTTTACCATCAGCATCCCGTAAACATTGTGATAGCGCAGATGAACATCCGCCTGCAGATCACCTCCTCCCCTGTGCCAGTTGTTTTCAGGCATCGAAACACCAGGCCCATCAAACACGGAAGGTTCGTTCATGTCGTTCCAAACACCATCAATTCCTGTAGCCATAAAATCTTTATACAAACCACTCCACCAACTCATGGTTTCAGGTCTTGTGAAATCGGGAAATGCACAGGGTCCTGGCCAAACTTTTCCATTGAATTCTTTATGATCAGCATTCTGAACCCAATGATTTCCCTTAGTCCCAGACTCGTAAACGAAATAATCCTTTTCCACTTTTACTCCAGGGTCAATCATCCAGACGGATTTAAACCCTTTCCGGTGCAGGTAATCATTCAGTGCCTTTGGGTCAGGCATATTTACTTTGTCGAATGTGAATATTTTAAACCGATCCATATAATTGATATCCATCCATATCACATCACATGATAAATTCTTCATCCTGAGCGTATCGGCTATTCCTTTAATACGCGTATCGGGAACATAAGAGTACCTGCTTTGCTGATATCCAAGCGCCCAAAGCGGAGGCATTTCCATTTTACCGGTTAAATTTGCCAGTTCCATGACAACTTCCTGTGGCGTATTCCGGATAATAACTATCACACGAAAAGCAGGACCCTCAGAAATAAAGCGGATGCTATCCGAAAGATCAATCTGTTGCTTCCAGGAATTGTCGGCGATTACGCCAAATGCAGTTCCGTCGCCATTAACGCCCAACACCCAGGGATGGCTCTGGTAAAGGCGGTTACCGCTGTCAGCCTGGTACTTGTAATTATCGGTATTCCAAAGTGTCACTTTCTTTCCATTGCGGATCAATGAGCCTGTATTTTCACCGGTGCCATATAAGCTTGTTCCTTTAGCAATGGGTAAAGTGGCAATGGTTTTTCCATTTTTCGTATAGAAATGAGGTTTCAACTGCCAGTTTTGGGGAACTGCGCCTGTTGGTTCTGGTTCCTGAAGCAATGCAAATGAGGGTAGATTCTCTTTTGCATTGAACTGTGACGGATAGAAAATGCAAACGTTTTTTCCGATAAGTTTGCCGGGTTGACTAAATGCTGAATTAAATCCGAAACAAAAGACTATAATCAGGCATATATACAAAACTCTTGTTCTCATTTTGAATACTTTTTAAATTTGGTCTAAATACTATTTTTAATAATTCACTTTACTGAAATCAGAAAGATGTTTTTTACAAACATACATTTAAAAATTTTACATCAACAGGGCAAATAATGCAATATTCATATATTACACAGATAGCTCACAATAAGTAAACAAAAAAAGCAGATATAGACCGGTTCAATTTTCCGCTTTGGTCATTTCACATTAATAGCTTTCAACAGCGCTTTTCATTCGGAGACCCAGCATGGCTAAGCGCAAAATATCCATCCGTTCCCATGATGT
Organism: uncultured Bacteroidales bacterium; assembly: GCA_963802185.1. Taxonomy (GTDB): domain Bacteria; phylum Bacteroidota; class Bacteroidia; order Bacteroidales; family UBA4417; genus UBA4417. The sequence goes on along the minus strand of CAWDHU010000016.1, from coordinate 226,365 downwards.
AAGTCTGGTGTTTACCAGAAGGTATGGCTGTGCAAAGGGCTTTCTCTTTTTCTTACTTAATTTTAATTGCGGAGGTTTCTGACACTGATAAATTCCCGAAATCTCATCGCTGGTAATAATGTAAATCCGGTTTTCCGTTGAATTGAAAAGGATGCCATATTTCTTGCCAGTGAATTCGCCGACCAACGCAAACTCGTTGTAAATAATTGCTGAGTGTTCCTGAATGCCCGTGTAAACCAGGTGTGACCACTTCTGTGTGGCAGTGTCGGTTCGTGGATTCCTGTATACATAACTCCAGCCAATTGTGTCACCTGCTTCAATGATAAATCCCAATGCTCCTTTCTCCCATGAAAACTTGTTTATATAATTAGTCTCTACTGAATAACTGCCATCATCATTTTTTACCCTTGTCCTCTCCTTTTCAATGTACCCCGGGCAATAAACGTCGAAAATCCAATCAAGTTTCGGGTTACTTGTCCGGATTGAAGAAGCCAGGTACCAGTCCACAACTGCTGCGCTGCTAAAACCTATTCCGGTAGCTACTGTCATTAAACCACCAAGTATGTTACCACCCTTTTTGAACTTAGTATCGTTCATTTGAACCGCAGCAGTTTTTTGAATGCTTATTTTATTAATCAGCGTATCGTCCAATGAGAAATCCTCAAAGTAATACTGTTTTTGTACAAGATGAATTGTATCGAATGAAACAATTGTGAATTGCGCCTTTATATTTTCTACCTTAACCAGGTAAATAATAAGGCAAATTGCTGTAAAGAAGAACGGTTTCATAATTTCCGTTTTTATCAAGTTATTTTATCTATTAAAGATACGGATATTCACTGCATTCTGTCTTCTAAATCTTTAAAATTAATTTACTATCTGATCATTCGAATTGCTTATTTTAAAAATTTTATTCTTAATATCGCGCTCAATTTGAATGATGGCTTTAAGTAAAATGAATTTGCTCCATTTAGGGCAGTTTCATTTTGGAACCAATCCTGTCCTGAAATTAGCCGGAATTTTTTTTGAAACATCTATAAAACAAGCAAATAAACAATTGGAATAATTATTGTAACTATATATTTGATTGTAAATCATGCTGGTTTATAGGAGATATTTGCTGGACAACTAAAATCAGCAATAAGGTCAAAGCATATAATTTAAAATAGTCCTTGGTTTATATAGTTAACCCGGACTGCAAATAAAAGGAAAAATGAGTAAATGGGGAAAATTATACAGTAATGTTTGGCTTAGAATTGCTGATGACAATTTTGATAAGCTGTTACAAATTCAAAAGAATTATCAGTTAAAAAGTGTCGAGGAGGTGCTGGAACTTTTAGTTAACACACATACCATCGATAGCCTGGCTAATGAATCAGAAGAGTATGTCAACGAAAAGGATGTTAAGCTTCGTTCACGAGCTTCCTAAATTCATTTTAGTGCTGTTATCCATGTAAAATGAAATTTACTTAATCACCAATTTACCGTCATAAATTCCCTTGCCATTATTCATAATCTTATAAATATACATTCCTTTAGTTATATTTTTCAGATCCAGTATTTCTGAAATAATTTTGTTTCCTGAAACAGGCAACTCAAATACGCTAAAGCAATTACCCTGAATATCAAATAATTGCAGGCTGCAATTGCCATTGAGTACAAGCTTTGAATTAACATTAACCCATAGCTTATCCTGAGAGGGATTAGGGCCGATATTTACCGTAAGAGCTTTTTCCTTCTCTAAATCTTCTATTGACGTAAGCGATGCAAAATTTATATTTAAAATGGGATGCAATTCAATATTGTTCGGAGCTTTGCCTGTCTGCCCGTGTGGAGGATCAATAAAAGCCACCCCTGTTACTTCAACATCAGGAATATTTACATTATTGTTAGTTGCCTTGGGAATATATGTATCAATAAAATTCCTGGCGGCAATATACTGATCCACATAAGCGGATGACGAGGTCGTAGCACATACCGGGTTGGGGATTTCACCTATAAACGAATTAATCCCGTCGCTGAGCACCAAATGATAATCACCATCAGCTTCATTTCTCTTTATTGTGATTTTACAAATCAGTTTAAATGTTTTATCTTCAATGCCTGCATACCGGGGCATGGTTGTACTCGGTTTGGGTGTAACTAAAGTTACCAGTCCATAAACTGAAATAAATGCAGGATTAAAATCTATTGTATTCACTCTGCTGTCAGTCAATACTTTTACGTCCCATCTTTCAACGCCGCCACAGCTGGCAGACTGATCTGACTCATTTTCCTCACTGGATTTAACCTGAGCGGACAAGTTGGTGATCACTAAGATAAGAGCACTCAGAGTAAGGGATAGTTTCTGCATTTGAGGAATACGGGATTCCGGCAAATATATTGCTTAATTATGGTGGTTAGTGTTTTTATATTCCAGGTTTATGATGAGATGCGAATAATCCTAACCTTTCACCCACAATAGTATTACATCAGGATTTTTTAACTAACTTTGGTCATGCTATTTTGCAGCTATGAAAAAGAAACTTTCAGCACTGGGTATCTTATTGATATTAATGCTTAAATACCCGCCTTTACCCAGATATAGCCTGTTCCATAAAATCGAAATTGTTCAGGTCAGCAAATTGTCAATCAAGCAATTGGCATTACAATTCCATTTGAATTAGAATGCAATAGGTAAGCAACAACCAATAAATACAAAGGGAATTAAATCGCTTTCTGATAAACCCTGAATTTTTTAATCATAAATGCGCCGTAACGCCTGAATTCATTTGCCATATCATCATTATCTTCCATAACAACATGGGTATCAACACTGGTCATTCCTCTTTTAAGGGCCGCTTTAATTGTACTAATTGAAAGATATATATTGAGGCCTTGTTTCTGATATTCGGGGATTACAGCACCCAGCATCAGGTTAACGGATTTGGCTTTTTTCATGGCCCTGAGTATATGAAACAAGCCGAAAGGCAATAACCGGCCTTTTGCTTTTTGCAGTCCTTTGTACATATTAGGCATGCTGATAACAAAAGAGATTACCTTACCTTCTTTTAAGACGACACTGACAAATTCAAGATCAATTACAGGCAGGTATTTCTTTGCCAATTCATGCATTTCTTTTTCATCAAGGGGGACAAATCCATAAATGCCGCCAAACGATTCGTTCATAGCCCTTAAAATAGGCACTATCCAGGGTTTTACCTGTCTTTTATTTTTGAATTCAAGAAATTGAAGATCTTTTCTGGACGTAATCCTGTCAAATATTTTCTGCATTATCTCAGGCGGCTGGCTTAGTAAGGGATATCGATAGATTACGCAGTCTAATTCTTTTGTATATCCCTCGGCTTCAACAAGTTTAGGCATGTATTCAAAATTACACGCACTATCAATAACAGGCTCATATTCGAAACCTTCAATAAGTAACCCTTGCGGCTCACGATCTGAGAAACCGAAAGGCCCAACAATTTTAGTCATCCCTTTTTCACGTCCCCAGTTTTCAATTTCGGATATAAGCGCATGTACAACTTCCTGGTCATTGTATGTTTCAATAAATCCAAAACGGGCATTTTTAACACCCATCTTTTCGTTATACTGGTGATTTATAATTCCCATTATACGCCCAACCGCAATACCATCCTGATAAGCAAGTACTAAGCAGTAATCGCATACATTGAATGAATGATTTTTTTGGGGATTAAAAAATACCTTCTCGTCCATATATAGGGGAGGTAACCAATCCGTATGCCCTTGATGGATCTTTTCTGGCAGGTAAATAAATTCTTTATATTCTTGTTTTGTAGAAACAGTCCTTAATACTAATGCCATATGAAGCCGTTTGAAAAATCAGGCAAAAATAGTTTATTTTTTCCAGCGGTTAAATTTCTGTAAGTTATGAAAACACTAAAGCAACTTTCGATTCATATGAATGATTAGCGCTTGTGAAATATCTGAATCGCCTTTTTATAGTTATTGAAATATATACAATGAAGCAATGGCGGGAATACTCTACTCAATATAAAAGCAGTTTTCCCCATTAGCGAATGTACTTTCAGCCCTTCCCCATTTATTATTTGTTTTATTATACGTTGGGCAGTTTTTCCCTTAGTAGCAATTTTATAATTGTTTCTTTCCGGCACTTTTTCAAGAGTTCCATTTGGCGCAAAAGTCACTTTCTCAGTGTCATTTTGTGTGAACCCAACATAAGCAATGCCAACAAAAAACCCCTTTAGTTGTAATTCCTTTTTTAAACTTTGGTATAATGCCGATAATGCCATTTTAGAACTTGAATAGAGCGAATATCTAGGTAAGCCATGGAGTGCTGCAAGTGAAGAAATAAATATAACCTTGCCTTTTGAATTTATTTAGTGTGGTAGAGCAATTCGGGTTGGAAAAATAGAACCCAAAATATTACCCTTGATTATTTCTTCTATAGCGATTGGTGCACTTTCCAGTAATTGGCCATACCCGGACAAGCCTGCGTTATTTACCAGGACATCAATTTGCCCAAAATGGCTAATTGTTTCTGACATAAGAATTTCCGCTTCTTCCGGAATTGTTACATCAGCAGCAACAAAAAAGCACTGATCCTGATATTGCTTCAAGAGATCGTTAACCAATGATATTTTTTCTTTTTTCCGGCTATTCAAAACCACTTTGCCACCCAGTTTTAATATCTGATTAGCAAGCTCATTCCCAATTCCCTGGGTGGACCCTGTAATCACAAAAACTTTGTTTTCAATTTTATTCATTAATTACAGCTTATTATTTCCTTTCAGCCATTGGGTACACTCTTGTATGGCTATTTCAATTTTAGTCTGTGGCATTTGTAACACTGATATTGCTTTATCAGACGAATAATATTGATTAACCAAGGCAACTCGCGCCATGCTATAATTCAGGCGGGGAGTATTTCCCTGCAATCGTGCAACAACTGATGAAAAGAAACCGAAAATAAGCGCAATCGGCCAGGGTATCTTTTTATGTTTTGCATTAACCTGATTAACACTGCATACTTTTGAAAAGAAATCTTTATAGCTAAGATTCTCTCCGCCGGCAATATAACAATGTCCATTTTCCCCAAGTTTAATTGCATTAACTATTGCAACTGCCACGTCTTTAGAGTGAGCAAAGCTTTTTCCACCAGTTGTGTAACCTGGCAACATTTTTTTTGTAATTGCTATAATCAATTTCGCTGATGAAGGTAAGCTATCATATTCCCCTATCATATATGCAGCATTGATGAAGTCCACGAACATGATCCATCTTTTGACTCATTGGGGGCATATGTATGCTTGAATGAAATTTGGAGTCGATACAGAGTATATCATCCGAATAAAAAAAGACCAATAATTCATTCTGAATCTCAGCAAGGGGATTTACTTTAATTTTAAGAAATCGTTTATTTAAGAAAATAAATAGTGTTTTTTTGTGAGACTAGCACTCATCCCATTGAATTCAGGTGAAGACTAAATGAAAGGGTAATCAATCAGTCATTCAAACATTGAAAAGTTAAGCCATTTGTTTTCTCTTATGCTAATCAATGGAATTAATTTTCCAACTGAGTTAATTTGATTATATCTGACTACTTTCAGAGACAACTCGGAGACAAAAATAAAAACCACCTGTTTATCTAATTGATTTGCAGGTGGTTAAGTCTTTATTTAGTCTCCCGGACAGGATTCGAACCTGTGACCCATTGATTAAGAGTCAATTGCTCTACCAGCTGAGCTACCGAGAGATTTGAGGGTGCAAAAGTAACATTTTTTCGTTTTTGTTGATAAAAAATAATTCTTTTCTTCATATTCGGCATTTCAGTGAACCTGCAAGCAATCAATTTGTTAATTTTGGTCTATGGATTCTTCTGCAGGCAAACCATTTAAATCAGCACTCAAAGTTAATAATGGCATTGAGCAGCCGCCATCTGTAAACATTGGTGCAGCTCAGCATCACAGCAAATCTGGACGTAAACTGCTTACTCCATACCAGTACGTGGAAGGCATTACGAATGGAAACCGTACGATATTAAGCCAGGCTATTACATTGATTGAAAGCTCGCTTCCACTTCACCAGGAAGTAGCTCAATCTATTATCAGCAAATGCTTACCGCTATCCGGAAATTCAGTCAGGATCGGAATTACAGGTGTTCCCGGTGTCGGTAAAAGTACTTTTATTGAAGCTTTCGGCAAACATTTAACCTCGCAGGGCCGAAAGATTGCTGTACTGGCTATTGATCCAAGCAGTTCGCGATCAAGAGGAAGTATTCTGGGCGATAAAACCCGTATGGAAGAACTTTCGGTCGACAACAATGCATTTATCAGGCCATCGCCTGCGGCAGGATCGTTGGGTGGAGTTGCCCGCAAAACACGGGAAACCATAATCCTTTGCGAAGCAGCCGGATTTGATACTATTTTAGTGGAAACCGTCGGTGTTGGTCAAAGTGAAATTGCAGTGCATTCGATGGTTGATTTTTTCCTTTTGCTGATGCTTGGAGGTGCCGGCGACGAACTCCAGGGGATTAAACGCGGAATCATGGAAATGGCCGATGCAGTAGTTATCAATAAAGCCGATGGCGACAATCTTAACCGTGTAAATATTGCCATGGCCGAACTGCGAAGCGCTTTGCACTACTTCCCTCCTACCGAATCGGGATGGCAACCGGTGTGCGAATCCTGTTCATCCATAACAAAAGCAGGCATTCCAGGGATTGACGATATGATCAATCAATATGTTACCTTCACAAAAGGTAACGGTTATTTCGCAAAACGCAGGCTGGCACAGTCGAAACAGATTATGATGACAGTGATTGACCAGGCTTTGCATGATCATTTTTATCATCAGGCCGATATTAAAAAGCTGATGAATAAGCTTGATACCGAATTGAACCAGGAAAAAATCAGTGCGTATGTGGCTGCACAGATGCTGCTGGAGAAGTATTTTGAGTCGGGGAAATAATTAGTCCTTTATTACTTTAGCGCAAAGACTCTAAGTTGTAGCAAAGTACTCAAAGTGTACGATATTGAAAAGTTAAAATGGTTTAATACTATTATCTGTTTATCTTTATAAACTATTTTTTATTCCACTAATCCCAAAAGCCATGATACAGTTCGAAGCTCTTTTCAAAATTTCCTACGGTTTATATATCGTGAGTTCCGGTAGCAAAGACCGCGGAAATGGTTTTATTTCCAATACGTTTTTCCAGGTAACTGCCGAACCTCCCCGGTTTGCATCCTGTTGTAACAAAGATAATTATACCGCATCTTTAATTCAGCAAACAGGAGCCTTCTCAGTTTCAGTTATTCACACTGATACTGAACCGGAAATTATTTCGCGTTTCGGGTATAAAAGTGGAAAAGAGATAGATAAACTGGCTGGACTGAATATAAAATATGGCGAAACCGGTGTCCCGATTGTACTCAACGACAGCATTGCTTTCCTCGAATGTAAAGTGGTCCAGACCATTGATGTTGGCACGCATTACATGTTTATTGGCGAATTACTACAAGCCGAAATACTTGATGATTCCAAAGATGCATTAACATACCTGCATTACCGGCAAGCCAGGAAAGGCGCTGCGCCTAAAAATGCGCCTACGTATATTGATAAATCGAAACTGTCTGCAAAACCCATCGCAACTGATTTTAAAAAGTTTGAATGCACTGCATGCGGATATATATACGACGAGGCTGAGCATGAAATCCGTTTCGCTGACTTACCCGATGATTGGGTTTGCCCGGTTTGTGAATCGGAGAAATCGGAATTTATTGAAATCCGGTAGAAACAGGTTCTAAATCCACCTTTAATTACAGCCTTCTGAGTAAGCTTACATGGGCTTTTCGCCGGTGAGTTCAGTTATCGTTTTGTTTTTCTTACGGCTTTTATCAGGCCAGATTAAAGATGCCGCGATACTAACACCCAGTATTCCAATAATCACAAGCAGTGAGTGAATTGTTGTAAATCCCCATTCACTCAATTGAACATGTAGCAGCATCTTGAAACCAATAAACGAAAGCAGAACTGCAAGACCGTGTTTCAGGAACCTGAACATACCTATTACGTGTGCTACCACAAAGAATAAAGATCGCAATCCCATGATAGCGAATATATTGGAGAAAAACACAATATACGGATCCTGTGTAATTGAGAAGATAGCCGGAACTGAATCTACGGCAAAAAGCACATCGGTAAATTCAATTACTAACAAAACAAGGAATAAGGGTGTAAAATACAAGCGATTGTTATCGTGCTTATTACGAAACCAGAAGTGCTGCCGGAAATACACCGGATGTACCGGGAAATAGCGTGAGACAAATCGTACAACAGGGTGATGTGCCGGATCTACTTTATCTTCCTTATTTCTTTCAAGGAACATTTTAACACCAGTTATCACCAGAAAAGCGCCGAAAATATATAATATCCAGTCGAAACGCTGAATCAGCGCAGCACTTAAAAATATAAACATAAACCGCATGATCACAGCCCCTATGATTCCCCACATCAGTACACGCTTATAGTACATTTTTTGTACACCAAATGACATGAACACAAGTATCATAACAAATACATTATCGACCGATAGCATATATTCGATCAGGTAACCGGTGATATATTCGAGAGAGAGATTCTGCCTGTATATATGAATAGCCTGCTGTGTATCAGTAATGCCTAAAATATTGTATGTATGTTTGTACATATCAATGCGGTATTGAACATCTTCTATTGTTTTAACACCGTGTAGTCGATCGCCGAAATAAAGCAGCAGGAAATAAAAACCAATACCAAACCCTATCCAGATAAAAGTCCATATCAACGCCTCTTTAAACTTAACTTCATGACTTTTCTTGTCGAAGATGCCAAGGTCGAGCGCAAGAATAGCTGCAATAAAGAGCAGGAAACCGGCAAATATCAAATGTTCAGGTGAGATCATAAGTAAAGAGTTTTTGGCATTGTACTTTAGAAGGGTTCAAAATTAGTGATTTCAAGTGAAATGCACCTAAATATTTCGTTGCATACAATATAAAGTTGCTACTTTTGCGCCACTTTTCCAGACTAGTATGAAAAACCCTTTTGCCAACAGTCTCACTGAAATGAATCCGAGTTCACTGGTTCAGTACTTGAATAAGCCCAGTGATGAGTTTACCAAAGCCGATCTGATCAGGTATATTGATGATCATAACATTGCTATGATCAATTTCCGGTATCCGGGAGGTGACGGTCGTTTGAAGACTCTCAATTTTGTAATCAACAGCCGCGAGCATCTCGATAATGTTCTTTCGACCGGCGAACGCGTGGATGGTTCAAGCCTTTTCCCGTTTATCGAGGCAAGTTCCAGCGATTTATATGTGCTTCCCCGTTATAAAACCGCTTTTGTAAACCCGTTTTCGGAAATCCCTACTCTTGATATTCTTTGTTCCTATTACGATAAAGACGGCAATCCACTTGAAAGTTCACCCGAATACATCCTGCACAAAGCTCATAAAGCATTGCAAGAACATACGGGGTATTCATTTGAAGTAATGGGAGAGTTGGAATACTATGTGATTAGCCCTGAGAATAAACTTTTCCAGGCTCCTGATCAGAAAGGCTACCACGAATCGTTCCCTTTTGCCAAATGGGAGGCTTTCAGGGCTGAGGCTATGCATGCTATTGCGCAAACCGGTGGTAAAATAAAATATGGTCATTCCGAAGTGGGCAATTTCAAATTCGGCGGCAGGGAATACGAACAGAACGAAATTGAGTTTCTGCCTGTAACACTCGAAGATGCTGCTGATCAGTTGGTAATTGCCAAATGGATACTTCGGATGCTTGCTTATAAATACGGAGTTTCGATAACTTTTGCACCTAAAATAACAGTAGGCAAAGCCGGCAGTGGCATGCATATTCATACACGTCTTATGAAAGATGGTGATAATGCCATGGTTGAAAACGGTAATCTGAGTGATACTGCACGTAAAGCAATAGCAGGATATCTCGACCTGGCGCCTTCGCTCACAGCATTCGGAAATACCAATCCTACTTCCTATTTCAGACTGGTTCCTCACCAGGAAGCACCTACAAATATTTGCTGGGGCGACCGCAACCGCTCTGTCCTGGTTCGAGTTCCACTTGGATGGTCGGGGACCAACAATATGATTTTCCATGCCAATCCACACGAACCTGTGGAACCTAAAGATTTTACAAATAAACAGACTGTTGAATTCCGCTGTCCTGATGGATCTGCAGATGTGTATCTTTTACTGGCTGGCCTAACCGTAGCTGCCCGTCATGGCCTGGAAATGGAAAATGCACTTGAATATGCCAAAAACACGTATGTGGATGTAAATATTTTTGATGATGAACATAAAGACAAGAGCGCTGAACTCGGCCAACTACCTGTCTCCTGCTGGGATTCAGCCGACAGGCTGCTTGAACAGAGTGCTATTTATAACAAATACAACGTTTTCCCACAATCGGTTATCGAAGGTTTTGCCCGTAAACTGAAAGCGTATAACGACCAAAACCTCCGCGAAGAACTCGAAAATAACGATGAAAAACTTATGGAGATCGTTGAGCAATATTTCCATTGCGGGTAAAGCTATTTCTATTCTTTCTATTTAGACATTTTGATCCAGAGCTATATCTAAGCTTATAATTTCGTGGTTTATAAGTATTATTTAATAGAATAACTTTTATTACCCGACTGGTAAACGTTATTAAGTGAATAATAAACTCTTTTAAAATTAAACATTAATCAGGAATATATGTTATTAAAGATTAAGTGGATTCTTAATATAAGCCAATAAAGAAATTAGTCTGAACTTGATTTAGCCGCAATAATTTTATAATTTTACAGAAACCGAAGGAATTTTACCCTTTTAAATAAAACCTAAATTAAATATACTTATGAAACGCAATGCTACAGCCGTTTGGAACGGTTCAGGAAAAGAAGGTAACGGACATCTTACAACACAGAGCACCGTTCTGAAACAAACAAAATATTCATACAGCAGCCGTTTTGAAGACGGACCTGGCACCAACCCTGAAGAGTTGGTTGCAGCTGCACACGCAGGATGTTTTACCATGAAACTAAGTTTTGTACTGGGAGAAGCAGGTTTCGTTCCTGAGACTCTCGAAACCAAATGCTTCATTAATCTTGAAGATGGTAAGATTTCCGAATCTCACCTGGTACTCAAAGCGATTGTCAAAGGTATTGGACAGGATGCTTTTAATGCAGCAGTTAAGGAAGCAGAATTGAATTGCCCAATAAGCCTGTCGCTGAATACTAAAATAAGTGTGGAAGCTACTTTAAACGCTTAATTCCACCTTGGCTCCAAATGTATTCTGATAAAATTTCAGTGATGGAATGTTTATCAGAATTTACATTAATGACTAATACACTCAAACTTATTTTAATCAAGCCGGTTGATCCGGCTTTTTTCATGGCAACTTGCTGGAAATCAGCCATTATGACAGTATTATTTTGCCAATATGTGCCATAATGACACAGTTATCAGGCAATAAACATACATTTTTGAGTTGGCACAGAATTTGAAAATTGCTATTCACAATTCAAAAGTTAAACTAAAAAATTAAAGGAGAATATACCATGAACAACTTACATTTTGCATTCCGCCCGTTTTTACAATCCCGTGTAAACGAAGTTTTCGAACGTCAGTCGAATGAAACAGAATTAACCTACAAACCAGCAGCAAATGTTCGCGAAGATGAAAAAAATTACACCATCGAACTTGCTTTACCCGGATTTTCGAAGGATGAGATTTCGATAAGTTTTGAGGATGAAGTATTAACAGTAACTGCAGGTCGCCAGCCCAAAGAAGATGTTAAAGGACCAAAGTACACCTGGAATGAATTCGGATATAAGAGTAAATACGAACGCTCATTCCAACTTCCCGAGACTATTGATGCTGATTCAATCAGTGCAGCTTTCGAAAACGGGATACTTCATGTCTCACTTCCAAAGAAAGAAGTTCAGGCTTCGGCAGTAAAACAGATTACAATTGCCTAATAATCAGATTAATGAATAGTTAATGAGGAAGCAGCCTGCGAGGGCTGCTTTTTCTTTTTCTTCTAAATACAATGAGAATAAGTTGATTTTTATACCACGGAGGCACGGATTACATGGAGAATCACAGAGTGCTTTTTGCTTCTCGGAATCCTAAGTCATCTTCGAGATATAGTGGTTCATTATTGAACAGATTTACCAAAATTACAAATTCTTATTTTTAGCCATGCACCTCTGTTTCCTCCGTGTCTCCGTGGTTATCTTTTCGCACTATTATCACGTACCGATTTTTCGCATCTTTGCAAAATATTTTCATTCTCTTTAATTTCACTACAAGCATGGTAAAACAGAATTTAAGGGCACATCTCGCCATGCTTGCTGCCACATTGTTTTTTGGCGCTAATTACTGGATTGCGAAGGGATTGATGCCCGATCACTTGTTGCCGATGCAGATAATCTTTCTGCGCATTCTCGGAACATTTATAATTGCTTTGATAATACAATTAAGCATTAAAGAATTCAGGGTAATGAGAATTGAAAAGGCAGATTATCCACGCCTTATCCTGAGTAGTTTGATGGGTGTTGCATTTAACCAGATGATGTTTTTTACCGGCCTGAATCATACAACTCCTGTTGATGCTGCAATTATTAATTCAGCTAATCCAATAATAGTGCTAGTTTTTGCAGCCTGGTTGCTTAACGACCGGATTGGAGCTTCCCGGTTAACCGGTATATTTTTAGGACTCACTGGTGCGCTGATGCTCATTCTGTTGGGCAACCCGCTTACACTGAAAGGGGGCCACTTTACAGGCAATATGTTTATAGTGGCCAATACGGCTGCATGGAGTTTATACCTTGTAGTTGCGAAGCCCCTTATGGTGAAATACAATCCGCTGGTTATGATGAAGTGGATGTTTTTGATTGCCTTTTTGGGCGTATTCCCCTTCACTATCAGGCAGGCAATGGACATTAACTTTAGTTCATTTGACACCTACACATGGCTTTCACTTCTATACATAATAGTTGGCACTACTTTTATGGCTTACTTCTTGGTTACCTATTCGCTGAAACGGCTATCTGCACCCGTGGTTGCTTATTATACTTATATTCAACCTATAATTGTCGCAGTAATTGGAATAATAGTTTTTTCAGAACTGATTTCCTGGGTGAAAGCAGTAAGTGGTTTGTTGGTTTTTGCAGGGATTTATTTTGTGACGCGTAAGAAAAAACCCGATCCCCTGAGACCTTAATCTTTAATCCAATCCTCTCCTAAAACATATGCCTGAAAGGCAACAGAAGCCACCCCAGGATTTTCTCAATCCTTGGGCGCCGAAGCCAGCTAACATGATCAAAATCATGGCAATTAAGCAAAGTAGCATCTATATGTTGTCTAATATCTTCTACAATTCCCCTGTTTGTTCCAAAAAGCATAACTTCATGCTGATACCGAAAGCTACGGTAATCAATATTGGGTGATCCCAGCCCAAAAGTTTCTCCATCGATAAGAAGAAGCTTGGCATGCAAATTATTCAGTGTATAAAAAACGAGTCTGATTTTATTGGAATGATAATATCCAAGGTATTTACTGCTGAGCAAATCGATTGACCGGACATCAGAATGCATTGGCAAAATAATTTTAACATTTACACCGCGATTAGCAGCATCAGCAAGGATTTTACGAATTTTATGCCCGGGCAGGAAATAAGGCGTTTCAATAATAATCTCTCTTTTTGCCTTGCGCATCAATAGTTCGAGTTTGGTTTTTACTCTCTGACGGTAAATAGAAGGCATATCTTCCACCAACTCAAATTGGTCGAGAAATTTAGATTTTTTATATGCAAATTTATTGAAGATATATTTATTGTATATTTTATAACTTTCCAGAAATGAACGCTTAAACATAAGAGTTATACTGCCGGTGAAACGTATCATCGATTCGCGCCATAGCAACGAATAACCAGTAATATTGGCTGAGCCCATGTAGCTGATCTGGTCGTCGATAAGTAAAAACTTGCGGTGGTTGCGCCTGTGGTTTTTTGTAAAGAAATCGAAAGTATAAATGATCTTTCTGAAGAACCTTACTTCACCGCCAAGTTCCATCAATTCGCTGAAAAACGTTTCAGTATATGAAACACCCCAGGAATCAAGTAATAATTTTACATGAACTCCCCTGGCTGCTGCATTTGTAAGTTCTTCCCGAAACCGGAGTCCAACCTCATCGTTGCCAAATTTATAAAATTCGAGATAGATATAATTTTCTGCTTGTTGAATATCTTTTAACATCGCCTCATAGAACCTGGGAGGATCGCTGTATAACTTATGGCTTGTAAGAGTAGCAGCCCTGCGGGACATAGTATAATAAAATTGGTAAGTCAAATATATGCTTTTTATTTCAAAACACACTGTAGTCTTAATTTTTAGAAATACCTGAAATTGCTGTAACGATCAAACATTGTATCTTTGTACATTCAAAATAAAACTATGATCAGATCAATGACAGGCTTTGGCAAAACCACAGCCAACCCGGGCGGACGTACCGTTAACATCGAAATACGAACGCTAAACAGCAAACAACTTGATGTAAACACCCGTATTCCTTCTATATACCGCGACAAAGAATCCGAAATACGTGCCGAGATCAACCGCGTACTCGAACGTGGAAAAATCGATTTCATGATAACTGTCGACAGTGATTCTGAAGCTAATGATTTTGCGATCAACCGACCTCTGGCTCAAAGGTATTATTCCGAAATAAAACAATTGGCTGAAGATTTAGGCGAAACGCCTGGTGATGATATCATTTCAAATATCCTGAAAATGCCCGATGTGTTGAAAGCAGGCCGTGAGACTCCTGACGAAACTGAATGGGCCCAGGTGAAAACTGCAATTACAGAAGCGCTTGTGCTTACTGAGAATTTCCGCGTCGCCGAAGGTGAATTGCTTGGAAAAGACATGATTGCACGTATTCAACTCATCCTTGATCTGTTGCTTAAAGTTGAACCATTGGAAAGCACCCGAATCGGAAACCTTCGCGACCGGTTCCAGCGCAACCAGGATGAATTCCTGGAAAAGACCACCAAGATTGACAAATTCGATGAAAATCGTTTCGAGCAGGAGATATTCTGGTACCTCGAAAAACTTGATATCACTGAAGAGAAACTCCGCCTGCGTAAACATTGCGATTATTTTATCGACACACTTCATTCACCTGAATCGAATGGACGTAAATTAGGTTTTATCACACAGGAAATCGGCCGCGAAATCAATACGCTGGGATCAAAAGCATATAATGCCGAAATTCAGATGATTGTGGTTCAGATGAAAGATGAACTGGAGAAAATAAAGGAACAGGTTAGTAATGTTTTGTAACAGGGTGTTAGGCTTTTAGGCTGTTAGGCTGTTAGACTGTTAGGGTGTTAGGCTTTTAGAATGTTAGTTTGTTAGTTTGTTGAAGTATTACTTTACCTTGGGTAAAAAATCTTAAATAAAATAATTCCTGTTGAACTCTACCGAACATAAAATGATTGTAGTCTCTGCTCCTTCCGGTGCAGGGAAAACCACGATTGTAAAACATCTTCTGAAAACATTCCCGCAACTCGGATTCTCAGTTTCAGCCACCAGCCGAAAGTTACGCGAAGGCGAAATCAATGGAAGGGAATATTATTTTATGTCGTCCGACGAGTTCCGCCTGATGATTAAGGAAGAAAAACTCCTTGAATGGCAGGAAGTGTATCCCGGAAGTTTTTATGGAACCCCGGTTTCGGAAATAAAACGTATCGCTTCGAATGGGCAGTTTCCCATTTTTGATGTGGATGTGGTTGGCGGACTGAATATTAAAAAAATGTTCGGCGAAAAAGCGTTGGCAATTTTCATCAGGCCTCCTTCTTACGAAATACTCGAAGCACGACTGCGATCACGGGCATCAGATAGCGAAGAAAGCCTTCAGAAAAGACTGGAAAAAGTAAAATGGGAGCTTTCATTCGAGAATGATTTTGACTGCGTGATTGTAAATGACAAATTGGAAGATGCTTTTGTTCATGCTGAGAGATTAGTAAAAGATTTTCTCGGTTAAAAAGAGTACATATATTTAGTACAAGGACAATCTTTGCGAACTTTGCTTTTTCCTTTGCGTCTTCGCGGTAAAAAAATTAAACGCAAAGACGCAAAGTATATCGCAGAGGGCGCAAAGCAAAAAAAACATGAAAAAGACCGGACTCTTATTTGGCTCATTTAACCCCATACACATCGGGCACCTGATGATTGCCGGATATATGTATGAGTTCAGTGACCTGGATGAATTGTGGTTCGTAGTATCGCCGCTTAACCCGTTGAAAGAACAGAAAACACTGTTGCCCGACCACCACAGGCTGGAAATGGTTAACCGCGCTATTGAAGACGACAACCGTTTCAGGTCGAGCAATATTGAATTTAAATTACCGAAACCTTCCTATACCATTCACACACTCACTTACCTTCAGGACAAATACCCTGAGCGGGAGTTCATTATTATTTCAGGAACTGATATTTTTCCCACTTTTCATAAATGGAAAAACTGGGAGCAGTTGTTGGAATTCTATAAATTTTATGTGTACCCGCGGCCCGGATCACAAAACCATGAACTTACCAGGCATCCATCAGTAAAAGTTTTTGATGCACCTATGGTTGAGATTTCAGCGAGTTTCATACGTGAAGCCATCCGTGAAGGGAAAAACATGTCGTATTATCTTCCCGAAAAAACATACCAGTACATACAGGAGATGCATTTCTACAAGAAATAATGTATAGGATTCTTTTCTCCATGTTCTCTGTTTCCCAGATCTTTCAATTGATTTTACAGTTTTTTAATTTTAACCTGAGCCGGAGTTCCTGAAGAACAATGTTATTACATTACTCCTTATGCAATCATGCAACCTATGGCAAGGAAACTAAATATATAGCATTGCAATTAAAATAATATCTTAATTTTGTAAATTAATCAGGATAAGTCTCACACTTTAACTTTTCCACCCTGTGGGACAGAAAACCGATATCCATTTATGATCATACGAATACTTCTGGCGGTTTCTTTTTGTTGCCTGATTACAAATCTCAATGCACAAAACAAACCCGTAACTCCATCCGAAACCGGGGCAGGGGTATTTTTAGGTACAACCAAACCTTTACGAGATATCCCTGCACTGACTCCTGCAGAAATAAATCTCCTCAAATCAAAAGCTGAATCCGTCGAGCGTAATGTTGAACTCCGTGACAGGGAATATCCTTATGCAAATATTGCCTTACCTAAAGGAGACGATGCCGTGTGGCAGAAAACAACAGGAAGAGCTTCTTTGACAAAGTCTAAAACTTCAACGAACATTTTCGAAGGCCAAAGCACTTCATCCTACCCTCCCGATTGCAATGGTGCAGCGGGTCCCAACCATTTCATGCAAGCAGTAAATACAACATATGCCATCTACGATAAATCAGGCACTAAACTTGCCGGACCCACCAGTTTAAGTAAGTTATTTAATGGTGTCGCTGGAGCAAGTTGTGATGATGGTGATCCGATTGTTCTTTACGATGAACAGGCTGACAGATGGTTAGTTACAGAATTTTCTCTTTGCGATTCCACCGATCGGATGCTGATGGCAGTTTCAGTGACAAACGATCCTACAGGAAGCTGGTATGCATATTCATTTGATGTTGCCGATATGCCCGATTACCCGAAATTCAGTGTTTGGCAGGATGGGTATTATATGGGCGACAATAACAGTTCCAGAAATGACATTTACGTTTTCGAGCGTTCGAAGATGTTGATAGGTGAAGCCGGTCCGAAATTCGCAGGCTTTAGAAATGCATGGCGTCCGGGCTCAGTGGATGGCTTTATGTGCGCACCTCCGGTTGATAACGACGGAGTTTTCGCACCTGCAGGATCACCGGGGCTTTTTATTGCCATGAGCGACGATGGATTTAACAGCGGAACCGATCAACTGTGGATTTATGAATTGGCAGTTAACTGGACAACTATTTCGGCCTCTACATTTAATCGTGTTCAACAACTCGATGTTTCACCTTTCGACAGTAATTTCGGAAACGACTGGACCAATATCAAGCAGTTAGGTACAACTCAGGAACTGGATGCCATTCCCCAAGTTATTATGAATGTACCTCAGTACCGGAATTTCGGTACCTATCAAACTATTGTCTGCTGTCATTCCGTGGATGTTGATAAAACAGATCATGCAGGTATCCGCTGGTATGAGCTCCGAAAAACGCCACCTTCGACCACATGGGTAGTACGCCAGCAAGGAACCTATGCACCTGATATTCATTCGCGGTGGATGGGCAGCATTATGTTGAATGGTAAAAACGAAATCGGGGTTGGATATTCTATTTCCAGTTCAACACTTTATCCCGGTATCCGATACTGTGGACAAACAGATATTGAATACAATAATGCCAGCGGCATACTCGATCTCCCGGAAGGTTTAATACTTAGCGGAACCGCTTCCCAAACGGGAGCTGAGCGATGGGGTGATTATTCCCAAATGTCAGTTGACCCAGTTAATGACAGCACTTTCTGGTTTACATCGCAATATGTTGGTGCAGGAACCAGAAGAACTAAAATAGCTTCATTTCAGGTTGAGCGGGTCCCTCCTATTGCCTATTTTACTGCTAATGATACGTTGCCCTGCATACATACCGGAACAGTTACTCTCACTAGTGAAGTAACAGGCTCCCCGACAGAATACGTATGGTCAATCATGCCGGAAACATACAGCTATGCCAATGGATCCGATAGTTCAACGCATAATCCGAAAGTGATTTTTAATGCATATGGCAACTATTCTGTATCATTGACTGTAACGAATATTGTCGGGTCAACAACTGTAACCAAAACTGACTATATTCATGTAAATGAGGCTAATGCGTATTTTACCATGAATTCAGCCACAGTTGTAAAAGACAATTTTATTACATTCACTGATGCTTCAACCTGCAGCCCAACTGCCTGGGCCTGGGACTTTGGAGATGGTGCTTCCCCCCGAATTATAAATACAGAGGGGCCTCATTCCGTTTCTTACAGTACAACCGGACTTAAAACTATTAGTTTGATCGTTAACGGTAACACTTCAGGAAAAAAAACCAGGAATATTAGCGTGGTTGGAGCCGACGTATCAATGTCGGCAACAACAGTAGCAACTTGCAGTGGTACCTTTTATGATCCGGGCGGACCATCAGCCAACTACTCAAGTAACCAGGACTACACTATGCTGTTTAAACCGGGTTACCCCGGTGGTAAATTAGATTTTGAATTCATCTCTTTCAATATCGAATCTCAAACTACATGCACCAAAGACTTTTTGAAAATATATGACGGCGAAAGCGTTAGCTCTCCCTTGATCGGAACTTATTGCGGAACAACCTCACCAGGTATTATACGAGCTACCAACTTAGCAGGAGCACTCCTGTTCGTCTTTCACAGCAACAGTACAATCACCCAACCCGGATGGGCAGCAAAAATAGGATGCAGCGGGGTGAATGCATTAAACCCGGCATCCTTAACTGCAACCGCTGTAAGCAGCACCCAAATTAATCTTGACTGGGCAAAAAACACACTTAACAATGATGTTTTACTTGCATGGTCGCCTTATGGAATATTCGGAGTTCCCGTTGAAGGGACGTCATATGCTATAGGTGATTTAATTGCCGGCGGAGGCACAATACTCTCAAAAGGAAGCGTAACAACGTTTAACCATACAGGACTTAATCCATCTACTATTTATTATTATAAAGCATTTTCGGTTGATGCGGTTTTAAAATACTCAAGCGGTATAACAGCCAATGATTCCACTTTGATAGTGACTTCCATTTACGATCATAATAACAAAATAAAAGGCCTGAACATTTTTCCAAACCCGGCCCAAGGAATATTCAGCATTGTTGTCGATAAAATGAAATATCCCGAAATGCAGATTATTGTTACCGATGTAAATGGAGTAGCTGTTATCAACCGCGAATGCATAGGGGAAGCCGAATATGAGTTTGACCTAAGCAAATCGCATGGGGGAACTTATTTTATTAAGATAATTACAGATAAAGAATTACTTGTTACCAAACTGGTGATTCTGAAATAAGAGCTGAGATCTTCATTCCTGGTCAATCCTTCAAGGGTTTTATACACGATAAGGGGTCCCTCTATTTCCTATCCCTCAAAACATCGTATTGCAAAATGCTTCAATGCTTGCAACGTAATGCCTGGAGCCTCCATATATCCCATATGTCCAACATCTTCAAGTAGTAATATTTCGCTGTGAGAAGGAATAACTGCCTGTGCCAGAACCTGGTTATATGGCATTCGGCTGTCCTGTTTTCCAATAATAAAAAGTACCGGTATTTCAGTTAATAACAGGTATTGCAGCTGATTGGGACGATCGCGCATTCCCGACAGCGCGGCAACAATTGCCTCAGGAGACATCTGTTCTGCCAGATTCTGCAGTTTTTTAATTTCTTCGCTATATTCTTCCACGTGTTTCTGGTCGAACAGGTCAGGGATAAACTGCCTGATGAATCCTCCTTTATTTTGGTTTACAATATTAATAGTACGGCGTCGGTTTTCTTTGGCTTCATCGGTATCGGAATTGGCATGCGAATGAAAAAGAACCAATCCTTGTAAAAGTTCATCATTATCTAAGGCAAACTGCAATGCCACATAACCACCCATAGAATGTCCTACAACAATCGTCTTTTTAATTTTTTCAACGTTCAGCACTTCCTTGATTGCTGCTGCCATCATTTGCATAGTATGTGTTTCGGCAATCAACCCGCTTTCACCATGTCCAGGCAAATCAATTGCTATAACAGTAAATTCATTTTGAAGGGACTCAGTAAAATTATCCCATATCGCTTTCGATTCAAGAAATCCATGAAGCAACACAATTGCAGGACCGCTTCCTGAAATTTGATAGGCTAAACTTTTATGCTCAAATTGGATTGTTTTCTTCATGATTCAAAATATTATTTTTTTCAGTGTCAGACACTGGAAGCAGACACAAAAATAAGAGAGGTTGCAAAGATACAACCTCTCCTTAATTTAATCAGTCCGGAAATAAATTTTCAGATAGTGTCAGACACCCGTTGGGTGTACAGACACTATGAAATTCTATCAGCCATCGTAGCTTCAACTTCAGCTACCGTTTTAGGAATGGGCCGGCCCAATACACGGTGTCCGTCGGCAGTTACCAGTATATCATCTTCAATCCTGATTCCTCCAAAGTTGCGGTATTCTTCAATTTTATCATAATTCAGGAATTCAGCATATTTCTTTTCGGCTTTCCACATATCTATGAGCTCAGGTATGAAATAGATGCCCGGTTCGTTGGTAACCACAAAGCCGGGTTGCAGGCGACGGCCCATGCGAAGGTATGCTGTACCAAACTGTTTGCTTGGTTGTATTTCGTTATCGTAACCCACATGGATCTGCCCAAGTCCTTCCATATCATGAACATCGAGCCCCATCATATGCCCCAATCCATGAGGCAGGAACAGTGCATGAGCCCCGTCTGCAACGGCTTGTTTCACATCGCCTTTCATCAGTCCTAATTCCTTTAACCCGGAGGCAATAGTTTCGCAGGCAACAGTATGGCAATCACGGTAAAATATTCCAGGTTTTGTTGCTGCAATGCTATTCATTTGGGCCTTGAGCACAATTTCATATATTTCCTTTTGCTTTTGACTGAATTTTCCACCTACGGGAACGGTGCGTGTTATATCACTGGCATAATTTAAGGAGGATTCACTTCCGGCATCCATAACCATCATTCGGCCTTCCTGTAATATATTATCGTGATGATGGTTATGGAGTATCTGACCGTTTGTGCTTAAAATAATAGGAAATGAAACCGGTCGTCCATGGGCAAACGAAATCCCTTCCATGGCGCCGGCAATTTCCTGCTCCTTTCGCCCCGGATAAGCCATTCGCATCCCGGTTGTATGCATGTGCCATGCGGTTTCAAGTGCTATTTCGATTTCAGCAACTTCCAGATCCGATTTTATCGATCGTAACTTAACAATAGCCTCAATTAAAGGTAATGAAGCATAATCGCGGATGCGAAGCGGATTGATTCCAAGCAAACCGGATACCTGCAAAGTTGTTTCGGCCCGGTATGTCGGCGCAAAATGGATTGATCTTTGTTTCTGAATTGCGTTATTCACAAAAACCTTTAAATCATTCAACGAAGCCGTATTTTTAATACCAACTTTTGCTGCCAGGTCAACTACTTTTGGCTGTGGACCCATCCAAATGATATCAGCAATTTCGAAGTCGTTTCCAAAAATATAATCGATTCCGTTATCCACATCAATTATACCAGCAAAATCAGGATTCTCAAGCCCAAAGAAATAGGAGAAATTGCTATCCTGCCTGAATGTATAGGTATTGTCGGGATAATTATAAGAAGCCTCAGAATTGCCTGGCAACAATATAATTCCCGATGGTATGAGTTTACGCAATGCATTACGTCGTTCGGTATAAATTTCAGGATTGAACATGGGTATAGATATTGGGGTTTTAGAAACTGTATTATATATATGATGCAAATATATGGTTTTGAAGTATCTTTCTCAAATAGAATATACTAACAAGTGTTAAAATTTGCCGTAAATTTGTGGAATCATAAAACATATGAAAATGAAAAAGCTACTCTTACTTTCAGGATTAATCCTTGTGTTATCAATGGCAACATATGCGCAAACCGCTGCTGAATGGAACAAGCAAGGAGTTGAACATTCTAAAAAATTTGAATTCAAACAAGCGTATGAGTGCTTTACCAAAGCCATTGAACTGAAGCCCGATTTTGCCGAGGCCTATTACAACAGGGCAACAGCTTGGTTTGAATTGCCTGCCAACACCTATCCAAACATTGATGGATGCGATGACCTGAAGAAAGCCAAATCACTCGGATTTAAAGTGAAAGATGAAAAGATGAAGGAGTTTGGATGTCTTTAAGGGAAATGGTTAATGGAAAATAGCAAATTGTAATTAGTGAATTTACGATTGACGAATGACGAGGTACGATTTGGGATTAGCATCAATTAATCTGGAAAATTGTTAGTCCTCCCATTTTAATAAATCGTAAGTCGTAAATCGCAAGTCGTAAATCGCAAATCCATAATCTCTAAAACTTATCCTCTCATTAACTCTTCTATCTCATCCGGTTCAACCGGGATTCCAGCCATTAAATTTATTGGTTCTTCCGCAACCATTATATCATTTTCCAATCGGATGCCGATTGCTTCTTCAGGGATATAAATTCCTGGTTCGCAAGTAATTACCATTCCGCTTTCGAAAACAACCTGTCGTGAGCCAACATCGTGCACATCCAATCCCAGAAAATGGCCTGTACCATGCATATAATATCTGAAATATGCTGGTGAGTCGGCAGTTTGGTTTTTAAAATCTGATTTACTGATCAATCCCAAACCAACAAGTTCCTTTTCCATGATTTTACAAACTTCGCCATGCCATTTTTCGATAGTGGTACCGGGTTTAAGCATAGTGGTGGCGGCTTTCAGAATTCGCAATACCGCATCATAAACCTGGCGCTGACGTGGGGAAAATTTCCCGTTAACCGGTATGGTCCTCGTCATATCAGCCGCATAGTTTCCATATTCAGCTCCTACATCCATTAGCAACAAATCACCGTCCTTACAGGTATTAAAGTTAGTATTATAATGAAGAATACATCCATTAGCGCCCGAAGCAATTATAGGTGGATAGGCATGACCTGTTCCACCTTTACGGATAAATTCATGTGTAAACTCAGCTTCAATTTCATATTCCAACACTCCGGGTTTAACAAATCGAAGCACCCTGCGAAATCCATCGTTGGTAAGGTTGCAGGCTTTCTGGATCTGGACAATTTCTTCAGGTTCTTTTACTAATCTCAATTCAGTAACCAAAGGAGCCAGTCGTTCATACGAATGAACAGGAAAATCCTTACGCATTTCGGCAGCAAAGCGTGTATCACGAACAGGTACATCGGTAATAAACTTCGGGTATTCATTCTGATTCAGGTAAACAGTCTGCACTCTCGACATCAGGTCGCGGAGTGTAATATCAAAATCATCAAGCCATTTTACATTTTTAATACCAGAAACCTCGCGTACCTGCTCCAGTGTATATTTATGCCCGTTCCAAACCACCATCATATCATTGGTTTGCACCGTAAATGCAATTTCGCGCATGTTCTCAACCGGATGATCGGGGCATAAAGTCAGGATACATTTCTCCTGGTCAAGTCCCGAGAGGTAAAACATATCCGAGTTCTGCCTGAAGCAAAATGTCTGGTCGCCCGAGCGTGGCATCTCATCGTTAGAGTTTATAATGGCAAGCGAACCGGGTTTCAGCATTTTTATAAGCTTAGCACGGTTTCGGATATACATTTCTTTTTGAATGGACTGATATCGCATAATACTGACAATTAATTAGTTGAAAGAAATCTGAAATTTTATTTAAAAAAAAATCAAATTTTATGCCCTGTAAACGAAATCAAATAGTATTGTTTCTATATTTGTTCCTTTCACAGGCGACCAAAAGTATGAATTATTTTCAATGCCGAATTACATGTTGCCTGTAAATATATCAAATCAATAATCGTATGGGCAATAAATTATTATCGTACTCTTCCATCACCAAAAAAATTGTGATGGCACTTGCCGGCCTCTTCCTGATTTCTTTTCTGGTCGTTCACCTGGCAATTAACCTGCTGCTGCTAAGCAATGATGACGGAGCTGCCTTTATGGTAGCTGTCGAGTTTATGACAACAAATCCACTGGTAAAAATAATGGAATATTTCCTTATGGGTGGTTTCGCCATCCATATCCTGATTGGTTTGATCATCCAAATCCAAAATTGGGTGGCCAGGCCTGTTCGTTATAAGATAGCAGGATACTCGCACTTGTCGTTTTTCTCAAAATATATGATTCATACAGGTGCTATCATTTTCATTTTTCTATGCATTCACTTTATAAATTTTTATTTTGTAAAGTTAGGCTGGGTTAATCCTCCGGTAGGTGTCGAAAAGGAAGATTTCTACCAAATGGCTACCTTACTTTTCGCTGATAAGTTTTATGCTATCTTGTACGTAGTCCTTATGATTTTCCTGGGATTCCATCTGCATCATGCATTTCAGTCAGCTTTTCAAACACTTGGGCTGAATCACACCAAATACACTCCTTTTATTAAGGCAGTAAGTACAATTTACTCCATTGTAGTTCCGCTTGGATTTGCATGCATTCCATTGTTCTACATTTTCATAAAGTAAAAGGCACAAAAAATGGCTGGTTTTCAGCGATTAAAAGCATAATTGTATGACAAAACTCAATTCAAAAATACCACAGGGGCCCGTTGCAACAAAATGGAGCAATTACAAGGACCATATTGCCCTTGTAAACCCTTCGAATAAAAGGAAACTCGATATTATAGTAGTAGGTACCGGACTTGCAGGGGCTTCAGCGGCTGCTTCCCTTGGTGCCCTGGGATTTAAAGTAAAAGCTTTCTGTTACCAGGATAGCCCGCGTCGCGCACACAGTATTGCTGCACAGGGAGGTATCAACGCCTCAAAAAATTATCAGAATGATGGCGACAGCGTTTATCGTTTGTTTTACGATACGATCAAAGGAGGCGATTACCGGTCGCGCGAAGGTAATGTGTATCGGCTGGCTGAAGTGAGTGGCAGCATTATTGACCAATCCGTTGCGCTTGGAGTTCCTTTTGCCCGTGAGTACGGTGGAATGCTCGACAACCGTTCATTTGGCGGCGCACAGGTTTCGCGTACGTTTTATGCCCGCGGACAAACCGGGCAACAGCTGTTACTTGGCGCATACAGTGCGTTGAGCCGGCAGGTAAGCCTTGGTAATGTTGAATCATTTACCCGCCAGGAAATGCTGGATGTAGTACTTGTTGATGGACGTGCCCGGGGAATTATAACCCGGGATCTTATTACCGGTGAAATTGTAAGACATTCGGCCCATGCTGTTGTGCTTGCCACAGGTGGATATGGAAATGTATTTTTCCTGTCAACAAATGCCATGGGAAGCAATGCTACCGCAGTATGGAAAGCATATAAAAAAGGTGCTTTCTTTGGAAACCCCTGCTTCACACAAATACACCCGACATGTATACCGGTTCATGGCGATTTCCAGTCGAAACTCACTTTGATGAGCGAAAGCTTGCGAAACGATGGCCGTATATGGGTTCCTAAACGCAAAGAAGATGTTGAAGCCCTTCGACAAAAAAAGATTAAGCCCAAAGATATATCCGAAGAAAACCGCGACTACTACCTCGAACGCCGGTACCCGGCCTTCGGAAACCTGGTGCCGCGCGACGTTGCTTCGCGTGCTGCCAAGGAACGTTGCGATGCTGGCTATGGCGTTGGCCAAACCGGACTGGCTGTTTACCTCGACTTTGCTGATTCTATTAAACGGCTGGGTCGCAATGTTATAGAAGAACGTTACGGGAATCTTTTCCAGATGTATCAGAAAATTGTGGACGAAAATCCATATGAAAATCCAATGATGATATATCCTGCAGTACATTATACCATGGGCGGGCTTTGGGTTGATTATGACCTGATGTCGAGTGTTCCGGGATTATTTGTTGCCGGCGAAGCCAATTTTTCCGACCATGGCGCAAACAGGCTTGGCGCTTCAGCTTTAATGCAGGGATTGGCCGACGGATATTTTGTTCTTCCGTATACCATGCAGAATTACCTGGCCGACCAGATTAATGTTCCACGTTTTAAAACCGATCTGCCTGAATTTGACGAATCGGAAAAACAGGTTAAGGCACACCTGCAGAAGCTTTTTGATGTAAAAGGAACTAAAACAGTTGATCATTTCCATCGCCAGCTTGGAAAAATAATGTGGGAATATGTGGGTATGGCCCGGAATAAGGAAGGACTTCAGAAAGCTATTACATTAATCCGCGAGGTGAGAGCCGAATTCTGGAAAGATGTAAAAATAACCGGCGAAAATAATGAAGTAAATCCTGAACTTGAGAAGGCAGGTCGCGTTGCCGATTTTCTCGAACTTGGTGAACTGATGGCTATGGATGCACTAAACAGGGAAGAGTCCTGTGGCGGACATTTCCGCGAGGAATACCAAACTCCCGAAGGCGAAGCAATGCGTAATGATAAAGACTTTATGTACGTAGCTGCCTGGGAATACACAGGTGATGAGAAAGAACCAAAATTGAATAAAGAACCGCTTGAATATGAGGCAATTGAGGTTAAGCAACGAAATTATAAATAGTCTTGAAGTTTTGCATTTCGATTTGTCAATAATAAAAAATTATACACGAAACTAAGTCCATAAAAGACTTGTGACTGATTAATACTTTCAAAAATGGATTTTACACTCAAAATATGGCGTCAGAAGAATGCCAAAGCCAAAGGCAAATTTGTTACTTATAAAATTAACGGAATAAGCGACAGCTCTTCATTCCTCGAAATGCTTGATGTGGTCAATGAGCAACAAGTGACCAAAGGCGAAGATCCTGTAGTATTCGATCACGATTGCCGCGAAGGTATATGTGGCGCATGCAGCCTGTATATCAACGGACGTCCTCACGGACCCGACGATGCCGTTACCACTTGTCAGCTTCATATGCGTAAGTTTAAAGATGGCGACACTATTGTTATTGAACCATGGCGCTCAAAAGCGTTTCCCGTGATCCGCGACCTGATGGTCGATCGCCAGGCTTTTGATAAAATCATTCAGGCAGGAGGATTTATTTCGGCGAATACAGGTGGAATTCCTGATGCCAATGCCATCCTGATTCCTAAAGAAGCAGCAGATTCATCCATGGATGCAGCATCGTGTATTGGTTGTGGCGCTTGTGTGGCTGCTTGTAAAAATGCATCGGCCATGTTATTTGTTGCAGCTAAGGTTTCGCACCTGGCATTGTTACCACAAGGCAAAGTCGAAGCTACACGCAGAGTACAGGCTATGGTTGCCAAGATGGACGAACTCGGTTTTGGCAATTGCACCAATACAGGTGCATGTGAAGCAGAATGCCCGAAAGAAATTTCGATTGATAATATTGCCCGCATGAACCGTGAGTTCCTGGGAGCAAAAATAGGATCCCAGAAAAAAGAAGTTAAGGTTGGCGGATTTTAACCCGTTTCTACTTCCATTATTTTGATTTTCCTATCTATATTTTTTAACACTTTCGAGTTTTAGCGAAAGAGACAGTTTATAGTTTTTACCTGATTCTATCATTTTTTACATACTAATTTTAACCTGCATTTTATGAATAACTATTTTGTAACCCTCATTCTGCTCCTGGGATTCCTTGGAATAGCCAATGCAGAGAAAGCTCCTGTTAAATTCGGTGAAGTCAGCAAAGCCGATCTTTTAAACAATGTTTATGCCCCTGACACCAGTGCGCCGGCAGTAATTTTATGCGACTATGGGTACTACACAGAAAGCAGGTATCAAACCGTCAGAACATTGCGTATTAAAATCCTCAAAAAAGAGGGTTATGATTGGGCTAATCAGACTTTCTCAAACGGATCGAAATCTGACATCAAAGGCATAACATTCAATCTTGAGAACAACGAAATTGTTGAAACCAAACTCAAAAAAGAATCCATTTTTGAAACAAGGGTAACAGAGGATTACTATCTAACAAGGGTAGCCATGCCAAATGTAAAGGTAGGATCTGTTATCGACATACAATTCAGATTTAATGGCATCCCTTCTGATTGGGATTTTCAGCAGGAAATACCTATAGTGCACAGCGAACTTGTGCTTGAGCCTAGTTCATATGTATTCTTTAGTAAAAATTTCTTTGGGTATTTTCCGCTTACCTCCGGGTCAAATGACCACTGGATGTCAGATAATGTTCCGGCATTTAAACCGGAACCTTACATGACATCGTCTAAAAATTACCGCACCCGGTTAGAGTTCGATATTTCTGAAATATCTTTTCCGGGATTTTACAAATCTGTTGCATCAAGCTGGGATGCCATCCGTGATATACTTTACGATAATACTTATTTTGGTGTCGTATTAAACACTGATGGATATATGAAATCGGTTGCCAAAGACATAAAAGCCAAATCTACCAGCCAGGATGAAATGATCAGAATGGCATACGATTATATTAAACAAATTAAATGGGACAAAACCGAAAGGCTATACACTGAGAAATCATCACTAAACAGTTCTTTTAAGGAAGGAAAGGGTAATTCCGCTGAAGTTAACCTGGCATTGGTTCAATTGCTTTGTAAGCTTGACCTAAACGCCGGCCCGGCAGTTATGAGCACACGAAGCAATGGCAGACTATCGTCTGTAAAACCAAGTCTGAATAAATTAAATTATGTGATTGCAGTTGTTTTTACAGATAAGGATACTCTGCTTCTTGATGCAACTGAAATGAACAGTCCATACTACCTTCTGCCTATGAGAACGTTGAACGGACAAGCTCGCTTTATGGATAAAAACCGGACAGGCTGGGTAGAAATCAGCCCTAAAAAGAAAGATAAACAAATGGGGATTTATACTCTTACTATAGGTGATGATCTGAGTCTGAAAGGGAAATTAGTATATTCAAAAGGAGATTATGCAGCGCTCGACTTTCGTAATGATTACGAGGATTTTAACAGCGATGAAGAATACATCACCGATTTCAAAGATGGGAAAAAAGGGTTGAAAGTGATTTCACATAAAATTGATAATCTCGATAGTTTATATAAGCCAATAAACGAAGAATATGAAGTGGTAATCAATAATTTTATCAGCGATATCGACGGTGAACTCTATCTCACTCCTCTGTTATACGATCAAATTAAAGAGAATCCCTTCAAAATGAGTGAAAGAAAATATCCGATCGATTATGGATATGCACGCGATAATACTATACTTATAAATCTTACAATTCCTCAGGGATATACAGTTTCGAACATGCCAGCTAACATTAACATGCAATTACCAGGTGACATAGGTTCATTTGTATGCCTATCAACTGTTTCTGAAGGAAAGATTTCAATTTCATATAAACTTAAAATTAACAGGAGCATGATCCTCCAAACCGAATATGCTGATCTCCGTGAGTTCTATAACCAAATTGTGGCTAAAGAGGCAGAACCAATTGTTCTGAAAAAGATTTAAATGCCGCCGCACATTTTTATCCATCTCAATGTTAATCCTGAAATTCTGATATTTAACTTATTTTATCATGAAACTAAAATATGGTACTACAGCCTTACTAATCCTTACTTGTCTCGTATTATCGACGTATTTATATGCCGGTGATCTTAAATACCCGGTTACCGATATTCCCAAACAATTGCTGAAAGATGCAAAAGCAGTAGTGCGAAACGAGGATATATCTATTTATATTAAAAACGATGGCAAACTGGATATGAAAGTGGTATATGCCATTACCATTCTAAATAAAAACGGGGAATCAAATGCTACCTTTATACAGCCTTATAACAAAAGCATAAAAGTATCAGGTATAAAAGCAAAACTTTACAATGAATCAGGCTCTGAATTCAAAAAGAAAGGTGGCTTTGACGTGCTGGATTATGCTATGATATCGCAGGGTACCACCTATGCAGATTACAGGGTAAAAGCAATGGATCCTGAACAGTACGAATACCCTTATACAGTTGAATATACTTATGATGTATCCTTTTCGGATGTTATTCAATTTCCTGGCTGGTTTCCGGTAAAGGATTTCAATGTGGCAGTGCAGAAATCGAACTATATCCTGAACATTTCCAAACAGGCAAGTTGCAGGTACTTTGAACAAAATATCACTTCGAAAGTACAAATCTTGGAAACTTCAGCAGGCAATATTTATACATGGCAATTAAACGATATGGCCGCACTGGCTGATGAAAAATACTGCCCGGCACTTATTGATATTACCCCGGTTGTCCGGATAGCTCCTTCGGCTGTAGAAGTTGAAGGGTACAGCGGAAATCTGGATTCCTGGACTGGTTTTGGGCAATGGATCAATAAACTGAACCTGGACAGAAATGACCTCGATGATGATACTAAAGTCAAAATCAGGAAAATGACAGAAGGCATAACAGACGATCGCGAAAAAATCAAAATACTGTATGAATATATGCAGAATAAAACCCGCTATGTGAGCATACAGGTCGGGATTGGAAGTTTTCAGCCTTTCCCGGCTGAAACCGTTGACAGATTATCGTATGGCGATTGCAAAGCGCTCAGCAATTACATGAAATCATTGCTTGAAGTTGCCGGCATAAGTTCACGATATACCCTTGTTCAGGCTGGTGACGAAAACCCAACAATCTATGATGATTTCCCATCAAACCAGTTCAACCACGCTATTCTTTGTGTTCCATTAACCAATGATACAGTCTGGCTTGAATGCACCAGTCAGAATAATCCGTTTAATTATATGGGAACTTTTACTGCCGACAGGCAAGTCCTGGTTATTGATGATAACGGAGGAAAACTGGTTTATACTCCCGAGTTAAAACCCGAATCCAATCTCGAGTCCCGCAAAGTGACAGTAACACTCGACCAATACGGAGACGGGGCTGTTAATGCTATAAACATTTTTCGGGGAGCTACATACGATACATATATGCCCATCCTGATGAGCGATCAGGCCGACAGGAAAAAGATGGTTACACGAAGAATCCATGTTCCTAATTTTGAACTCGATAACTTCAATATTCAGGAAACCAAAGCTGAAAAACCTTTTGTTACAGAGCAGTTAAACTTTTCTATTACAAGTTATTGCCCTAAAGTTGGCGAAAAGCTCATGTTATGTCTGAATATGATGAATAAGCTTAGTGATTCACCTTTCCAATCCACAACCCGGAAACTTCCTGTTTCTTTTAAATGGCCGGTGAGTGAAGTTGATACTGTGATTTACAATATGCCACAAGGATATACGCTTGAGAAAATCCCTGCACAGGTCAATCTTAAATCCGACTTCGGGCAATACACTACCGAAGTTATAAAAACCGGGAATACATTACAATATGTGCGGATGTTCAAGGTTTATAAAGCCGAACACCCTGTTGAAAAGTATGACGAAATTGTTTCCTTTTTCGAGAAAGTTGCTACTGCTGATGAAAACAAAGTGATGCTTACAAAAGTAATGTGATAAAGGCAGAGCAACTAACAATCTTACTAATTTTTCATCCGCTTCTGGCTTCCAAAAAAATCTTACCTTTGACCTAAAGATTTTCCACCAGACAACGCATGAAATTCAGTGATATCATTGGGCAGGAGCCTCTTAAACAGCGTCTAAAACGCACCGTTCTCGACAATCGCGTCAGCCATGCCCAGCTTTTCCTGGGACCTGAAGGATCGGGTAAGCTGGCACTTGCCTTAGCCTATGCCCAGTACATCAATTGCCGTAAACGCACTGCCGACGATTCGTGCGGCGAATGCCCGTCGTGCAAAAAATACAGCAAACTTATTCATCCTGACCTTCATTTTATTTATCCCATCAACAAAACAAAGGAAGTTGATGATAAAAAAATTTTCAGCAAGGACTTTATCATTCCCTGGCGCGAATTTCTGCAACAAAATAGTTACTATGTTTCACTTCCTGACTGGTATGAGAAAATCGGGATAGAAAAGAAACAAGGAATGATCAATGCCGACGAAGCTGACGGTATTAACCGTTCGTTGGCTTACAAAGCTTATGAAGCTGAGTATAAAGTAATGATCATCTGGATGGTTGAAAAAATGAATGCCACCTCAGCCAACAAACTACTAAAAAACCTGGAAGAGCCATCGGCCAAAACACTTTTTATTCTGATATCCGAAAATCAGGAACAAATTATAGCAACCATTCTTTCGCGGGCACAACTGATTAAGTTTCCAAGATTAAATGATGAAGATATTACAGCTGGGCCTTGAGCAACAGCACCAAATTAATTCAAATGATGCTTCCAAAATTGCCCGCCTGGCCGACGGAAATTATACGGCTGCATTGATGCTGGCTGGCAAAGCAGGATCCGGATCCGTTTCACTTGAAACAGAACGGGAACGGTTTACAACTTTCGCTGAATGGATGAGGCGTTGTTTTACCATTTCAAAAGATCTGAAAGAATACGACAAACTCCAGGAAACCATTCCTCTTTTAATCGGTGACGGAAGCCGCGAAAAACAAAAAGAGATGCTGGCATACAGTCTGGATATCTTCAGGATATGCCTTCAGTACAATGTTGGTAATCATCACCTGGTAAAACTCGATGGAGAGGAACTCGATTTTGTAAAGAATTTCTCTAAATTCATTCATCCCCGAAATATTAATTTTTTCGATGAAGAGTTTAACCGTGCCATCTTTCATATTGAGCGGAATGCCAATGCCCAGATCGTTTTAACCGATCTTTCGCACCTCATTGCCAGGATATTGAAAATTCCGGCAACAGCTCAAGTCAAAAAAGTGTAAATTTGTCACTTCGAACCGGAGCGGGCAATGCTTTAATTGAGCTGCACCAGGCTTCCGGAATATACTATAACAGTAATACCTTCGTTATACATACACTGTAGTTTATGGAGGTCACACTTTAACTCAACATGGAAGAAAACATACAACCTCATATAACGAACAAGGAAAATATCGGGCCAAGAGGCTGTTGCGGAAACAGCAACCCGCTGATTGGCCGGGCCGGAGCAGAACAAAAGTGTGCAAAACTGGCGACCTACGACTGGTTAAGCAAATTACCTTTGCCCGGGAGTACCAGCAAATTTGATTGTGCTGAAGTCAGGTTTAAAAACAATCACAAAGACTTTTACCGCATTCCGACAGGATTGTCCGTTCATAATGGCGATATCGTTGCAGTAGAAGCATCTCCAGGCCATGACATTGGTATAGTAACTCTTACCGGCGAAACTGCCAGGTTACAGATGATACGTAAAAACGCAAATCCGGCTAAGGAGGATATCCGTAAACTTTACCGTAAAGCCAAACAAGCTGATGTTGACAAATGGCTCAACGCTATTTCGAAAGAACACGATGCTTTATATAAAACAAGGGTTGCTGCGTTGAAACTTGGCCTTAAAATGAAGGTTAACGACATTGAATACCAGGGTGATGATACAAAAGCCATTTTCTTTTATACAGCCGAGGACAGGGTTGATTTCAGGGAACTAATTAAAATACTGGCTGATGAACTGAAAATCAGGATCGAAATGCGGCAGATTGGAATGCGGCAGGAAGCCAGCAGGTTAGGAGGCATTGGCTCGTGTGGACGCGAGTTATGTTGTTCCACCTGGATAAGCGGGTTTCACTCGGTATCAACTTCGTCGGCACGGGTTCAACAGTTATCATCAAATCCACAAAAACTTGCCGGGCAATGTTCAAAACTCAAATGCTGCCTAAACTACGAAGTAGAAGCATATAACGATGCCTTAAAAGATTTTCCGGAAGAAAATGCTGTTCTTAAGACTAAGCAAGGCGATGTTCTTTTACAGAAGATCGATGTGTTTGGAGCAACCATGTGGTTCGGCTATAAAGGCAAAGAACACGAAATGTTTGCTTTAACCGTTAGTAGGGTTAAGGAAGTGATAGCAATGAACAAGTCGGGGAAAATACCTGATAAAATCGAAGATTTCACAATTAAGCAGGATAAAAAACCAGCTATCGGACTTGTTGTTGCAAGTGAAGATCTGTACCGGTTTGATAAAAAGAAGTAATATATTCACTTGTTTGATGACAGATAAAATATTCATGACATTCAACAAAATCATTTCCCGATATTCGATGATCCGAATTTCTTTATTCATACTTATCACAGTTCTGGTTGCAACTGCATGTAATAACGATGTATTTCATTCTGAATCCTTTCACCTGAAAAATAACGAATGGAAAGAAGCCGACACGCTTTTTTATACCTTCAACTCAAAAGATACGCTTTCTTCGTATGATTTTTATTTTGAGATCCGCAATACTACGGATTACGATATGCAAAATCTGTATTTGTTTATAACCGCATATTATCCGGGTGATACTTATTCGCGCGATACGGCCGAATGTATTCTGGCAGCGCCTGACGGTAAATGGTATGGCAAAGGAATGGGTAAGCATAAGGATAACAGGTTCCTGTTTCGCAAAGGAGTGCATTTCCGCAGACCAGGAAATTATATTATTGCAGTAAACCAAGCTATGCGCAAGGAAAATCTTAAAGGCATTTCGGATGTTGGAATCCTGATTAAGAAACAAGTAAACTGAAACGAAATACCAGATTGATAGTATTTATAAAATAAAAAAAGCATGAATGAAAGTGGATGGGTGAAAAGGTTCTGGAAATGGTACTTCATATCCCTGTTGTTTATTGCTTTGTTTTTTACAGCTCTTTCGTTAGGCTGGTTAGGCTTTATGCCATCCTTCGAAGAGCTTGAAAACCCAAAAAGCAAACTTGCTTCAGAAGTAATTTCAGCTGATCAGAAAGTTCTTGGATCTTTTTACCTGGAAAATCGTTCCAACATTCATTATTCCGAGTTATCGCCCTGGTTGGTTAAAGCGTTGATTGCAACCGAGGATTTCCGGTTCGAACAACATTCGGGTATCGATGGAAAAGCCATGGTAAGGGTTGCACTGGGAATGATTACCGGAAAGAATAAAGGAGGTGGTAGCACTATTACACAGCAATTGGCTAAAAATCTTTTCCCTCGCGAACAGCACTATACTATTTTCGGAACCGGCTTTTCAAAACTTAAAGAATGGATCACTGCAATACGACTCGAGCGGAACTACACCAAGGAAGAAATTCTTGCTTTATACCTGAATACAGTTGATTTTGGCAGCCTGGCTTATGGTGTAAAATCTGCATCTAAAACCTACTTCGATAAAACACCTGCACAACTTAATTTACAGGAATCAGCCACCCTTATTGGCTTGTTGAGGGCACCTTCCTATTATAGCCCGGTCCGAAACAAGGAGCGTTCGAAAAAGCGCCGCGAAGTAGTTTTGAATCAGATGGTTGAAAATGGCTATATCACTGAAAAACAATATGATTCGGTACGTGTTTTGCCGCTCGACATGTCGCAGTATACTTTACAGGATCATAACAGCGGACCTGGAACTTATTTCAGGGAATACCTTCGGGAATCGCTGATGGCCGAAAAACCTGAAAAAGACAATTATGACAGTCCGGATGATTATATGGCTGATTCAATCCGCTGGCTTCGCGATCCGGCATTCGGATGGGTAGCTAAAAACAAAAAAGCGGATGGAACATATTACAATCTTTACAAAGATGGTCTGAAAATTTATACAACCATCAATTCACATATGCAGCGGTATGCTGAGGAGGCAGTTTCAGAGCATATGGGTTTAGATATACAGCCTGCATTTTACAAGCATTGGAAAGGAAATTCTCATGCACCGTATGATCTTTCGGATAAAAAAGAAATTGAAAAATTATTGATTACCTCAAAAAAACGATCCGACCGGTATCGTAGTATGAAGAAAGCCGGCTTATCGAACGACTCGATTGAACTGGCTTTTAAAACGCCCATTCCAATGAGAGTTTTTTCATGGAAAGGAGAAATTGACACCATAATGAGCCCGATAGATTCCATTAAATACCACAAATGGTTTCTGCACGCCGGCCTGATGTCGATGGAACCTCAAACCGGTTATGTAAGGGCATATGTAGGCGGGATAAACTTCAGGTATTTTAAATATGATCATGTAGTGGTAGCACGCAGGCAGGTTGGATCGACATTTAAGCCATTTGTGTATACCGTGGCTATGCAGGATGGCCAGATGTATCCTTGTTCACAGGTTCCCAATGTTCAATATTCAATTGAAGCGAACGGGAAATTATGGTCTCCTGGAAATTCGAGCCATTATAAAGAAGGCGAAATGGTTACGCTTAAGGAAGCGCTTGCCAATTCAATTAACTGGATTTCGGTTTACCTGATCAAGCGGTTTTCGCCCCAGGCGGTCATAAAAATCGCACGTAAAATGGGAATATTCAGCTATTTGCCTCCCGTTCCGTCTATCTGCCTTGGTACGCCTGATGTTTCTCTTTATGAAATGACAGGTGCCATGAGCACATTCGCCAATAAAGGGATTTTTGTCCAACCTTTATTTGTTACCCGCATCGAAGATAAACATGGAAATGTAATCCAACAGTTCGTTCCTCACCAGGATGAAGCCCTGAGTGAACAAACAGCTTATATGATGATTGGCTTGATGAAAGGTGTTGTCGAAAGCGGTACAGGGTCACGGCTCCGTGGTAAATATGGACTGACAAATCCTATTGCTGGTAAAACAGGCACAACCCAAAGTAATTCCGATGGCTGGTTTATGGGTCTTACTCCCGACCTGGTAACAGGTGTTTGGGTTGGAGGCGATGACCGCACCATACGTTTCCGTGCCACTTCACTGGGTCAAGGTGCTAATATGGCTTTGCCTATATGGGCACTTTATATGAAAAAAGTATATGCAGATAATCAGCTTCAACTCACCAAAGGCGACTTTGAAAGACCCGATGGTTTGAAAGAGGATTATTTTAATTGTACTACTTTCGACGATAACAATAACGGAAGTACAAGTGCAGATGAGCAGGATAAATATTGAGAATAATATTAATTTCGGATTAAGACAATATAAACGCCTTGTCAGGAGATGGGTTAAAATATGTTATATCCAAGAATAATTGAAAATGTTATTAATCATGTGATTTATTTGTTCACGGTTTAAAAATTAAAAGATGCCGGATAAACCAATCTCCGGTTCTACAAAAGAGAAGTAAATATATCCATGCAATGGGCTGTTTAGCAATTCAAATCAGGATCATCGCTATCAATGTGGCAATTTCACAATGTACTTTTCATAAACAAGCTTAGCCGCAAACAAATCCAATAAAGCAAAACCTACTGTTTTAAATAACCGGGTTGGATTAAGCGTTGGAATACTGTCACCCTTAAGCAGGCTCCCCAAAGAGTGAATCTGATTCTCCGCTATCCAGTTATTTTTTACAGGAGTTATCAGGTCTCCGCTTTCTGTTTTTCCATCCAGAGTATCTACATAGATATTATCGAGTTGACGAAATAACTGCTCCGGGAATTCGCGGCAATCAGGTTTATAGGAGCCTATACCAATAAATGTTTTTCCTGTAAATAGTTCTTTATCATCCGGGAAAACCGGGTATTGAGAGTTTGTTGCAGAAATAATAATGTCAGAATTCATAGCTACTTCTGAAGAATCAGCTGCGTGATTAACCCTTATCATCGGATACCTGCTCTTCATCTTTTCAGCAAAATGTAAAAGATTTTCCCTATTCTGATCGAAGGCCCATATCTCATTGATTTCGCGCTCGGAGCATGCGAAAAGGGCCTGCCATATACCCTGCGTTCCGGTACCAATTATTCCGAGTGAATGGCTATCGGCCGGAGAAAGATGCTTGATACCAACTGCAGTAACTGCTGCGGTACGCATGGCTGTTATGGCACTTCCATCCATAATGGCGAGCGGCAATCCTGTTTTGGTATCATTCAAAACAACTGTACCATATATGGATGGATGGCCCGATGCTTTATTACCCGGGCAAAATGAAACCAGCTTGGTGACCCAGTATTCATCCGTTATGCACGGCATCAGCAGAAAAGTATCAGCTTTATAATCCAGGTGCATCCTTTTAGGCATAACATATCCTTCCGGATCAATGCTATGTAGTAATGCCTTTTCCATCATATCGACCCATTCAGGAATGGCAGCAATATTTTCAATGGTTTGGCTGTCAAAATAGTTCATACAGATCAGTGCTTTAATTTTTTATGTAGCTTTATCGCTGTCGGGGTAATGGATAACCCGCCACAACCTGTACAGCATAAGGAAGAGGGCATTGAGTCACCGACCGATTTCATAGCATCGATTACTTCATCCAGTGGAATTACCGGGTCGAAACCAGCAATACTCATGTTGGCAGAGTTAAGTGCATTGGAAGCGCCCATAATATTTTTCCCAAGGCAGGGAACCTCAACCCGGTCAGCTACCGGATCGCAAACCAGTCCTAGGATATTCTGCAGGGCCATAGATGAAGCACTGACTGCCTGCCTGGCAGTACCACCAATGAGTTGAACAAGTCCGGCAGCAGCCATGCCTGAAGCAGCGCCGCATTCCACCTGGCATCCGCCTTCCTCGGCTGCAAAAGTGTATTTATCAGCAATAAATACACCAATCAAACCTGCTGCCATGAATGCTTTTACTATGTGATCAATATCTTCGGTGAATCCTTCTGCAGCCCCGAAAATAGCACCTCCAAGCAAACCAGATGAGCCTGCTGTAGGCGCTGCCACAATAATCCCCATGGAACTTTTAACTTCCATTAATGCTGTTACATAGGCTATTACTGTATTCATCGGCGTATGGAAAATACGATTTGTCTTTTCTGCCTGCCTGATCAGGTGACTTTGTTGCCCCAGAATTCTGTCTTCGTAAATAGTTCCGTTCAAGCCTTCCCGGATAGAATTTTTTATATTTAAAACAATGTCGCGCATAAGCGAAATCACTTTCTGCGGATCAATGCCGGCACGTTCACTTTCATACAGGATAGCAAGGTCAGCCAGGTCCATTCCATTTTGTACAGCCAGATCCATCATTCCATCAACTGTTGAGAAAGGCAGTGGCTTATTTACTCCCGAAAGTATCGGCATAACGGGATCAATCTGCCTGATCCATTTAACATCATAACCGGCAACCAGTTCATTCACTTTATCCAATAAAGGTTTCCTTGATTTGATATTAATCAGGTAATTATTTACACCCTGCTGATAAAGGAATATTTCCGAATGAATTGTCTGATCCTTTAGTAGCCGAAAAAGAGCCTGTATTTTATCGTCAGACAGAGAATCACCGAATACCAATGTTTCAAAATAATCACCACATATCGAAACGTCCAAACCATTAAAGTTATTTATTTTAATCATTCCTCCACCGGTTGAGATAGCTATAAAATGAAACTCCATATTTTCATTCTCAACGCATATTTTATAGGTATTGGGATGTTTAGCCTCATAATCGGTAACCAGAAATTGGATATCCAATCCGCGCTCTTTTGCCAATTCTTTGTATCTCACTATAGAGGGATCAAGAATGCTGAACCCAAGCAATCCGCTGATCAAACCCATGGCTGAACCCTGTCCCTCGTAAGTGGTGGCCAATGATCCTCTACGGTCAAATTCAACAAGCACTTTCCCGTTTTCAGGTAAAATAACCTGCCGGATAATGGTGCCAATGCGATGAGAAGCAGCTGTATGAGAACTTGAAGGCCCTCTCATCACCGGGCCAATAACATCATTAAAAATGCTTGGTTGCATAAACTAGTTTAATAAATTTTATATAACAGCCTGATCCAAATCTTCAAAACCGGAAATGCAACTTATTTTCCACCTGCCGGCAAATTTAATTTCCAGAATTTCTCCATTGTTTCTCTTAGATGATAAGAAGTATTTTCCCGTTCATAAATTCCGTGCGAACGCATGGGATACGACATCATACTGAACATCTTATTATTTTTAATCAACTCATTGACGAGCATCTCAAAACTCTGGTAATGTACATTATCATCGGCAGTGCCGTGAATTATCATCAGGTTCCCTTTCAGGTTTTGCGCGAAATTAATCGGAGAACCATCCCTGTACCCTTCTTTGTTGTCATCCAGTAAGCCCATGTAACGCTCCTGGTAAACATTATCATAAAGCTTCTGGTCCGAAACAAATGAAACTGCTATCCCGGTATTATATACTTCAGGGTATCGGAAAAGACAATTAAGGGTCATCTGCCCGCCTCCGCTCCATCCCCAGATTCCGATCCTTTCGGGATCAACAAAGCTGAACATCGATGATATTTTTTTCGCGGCTTTCGATTGATCGGAAGAGGCAAGAATCCCAATCTGGCGATAGATGCATTTCCGGAATTCCGATCCCCTGGGCACTTTTGTACCCCTGTTATCAACACTTATTACAATATATCCCTGCTGAGCGAGGTACTGGTGCCAGAGATCGCCTCCTCCCCATGAATCCTGAACAGTACTGCCGGCTGGTTCACCATAAACATAAAATATAACGGGGTACTTCTTCGACTTATCAAAGCCAACAGGTTTAATCATCCATGCATCAAGCATTGCTTCCCCTATATCCACTTTAAAAAACTCTTTGGGGTTAAGATGAAGTTGATCGAATCTTTGCTTTGAGGCAGCATTATCTTCAAAAACCCTCACTACCTTATGCGAAGGCAGACGTACGAGAGAAATCCGGGGTGGTGTTACTGCATTATTAAACGTATGAATAGCCCACCTGGCATCGGGTGAAACCTGGTAGGAATTCTGACCGGCCAAATCAGCAGGAGTCACGCGTTCGGCATTGCCTTTACCATCAAGGCGGCTTCGATAGAGATAACGTTGAGTAAAGTTTTCGGGCGAAGCGATGTAATAAACAAATCCACCAGTTCCATCAATACAACTGATGTTTACTACATCGAAATTTTCCTTTATAATAGGCTGAATGTTTTTCCCATCTCTCGAAACCAGGTATAAACGAAGCCATCCGTCTTTCTCGCTGGTCCAGGTAAAATATTTCTCATGATCCAGCCATTGTATGTTATCGTGAATATCGAGGAAGTATTTGTCGGTATCAGTAAGAATATTATTTAATGCCATGGTAGCCGTGTTTCCTATCCACACCTTGTTGGTATTCTGAAGCCGGTTAAGTTGTTGAATCATAACTTCATCGGAGTTCGGAATAAAATCCATTCGTGCCAGGTAATTATTACGCGGATCGCCAGGTACATCAAACCATCTGGTAGTGCCACCTTCGGCTGAGATTATGCCGACCTTTACCGAGGAGTTAGTTGTTCCCACTTTTGGATATGGAATCGGAATCAGTGTGGGATAAATTGAATCCACATTATCTATCATATAGAAAGTTCCGATTCCCTTGGTATCCGATTGCCAATAGGCAATATTTTTACTATCTGGACTCCATCTGAATCCATCCCTGCAATCAAGTTCCTCCTCATAAACCCAGTCGAATGTTCCATTTATAATATCCCCACCCCCATCGGAAGTGACCTGGATAATTTTGCCCGATAACAGATCTTCGACATAAATGTTTAACTTACTCACATAGGCTACCCGTGAACCATCAGGCGAAAATTTTGCAAACATCATAGTAGCCGGTTCGACCGTTTTGCCCAGTTGATGAAGTTTACCTGATTTAAGATCGAGCACCCAATAATCACCCTTTGTATGGTATCGCCACACCCTGCGCGTATTTGTGAAAATCAGCAGCTTACTGTTGTCGGCAGACCATATGTAATCCGACACGGAAAGCGGATCAGTTTGCCCTTCAGGAATAAGAGATTTTGCTGAACAAACAACCGATCGCTCCCCTGTTTCAGCGTCATACTTCACAATATCCCGTCCTTTCACCTCCCTACTGGTTTCAAAAGTCAGGTAGCCTTTGCTATCCTTGCTCCAGCGGATAGGGCCATAACCCTTGTCGCGGTATATATCATTTTTATAAATATCTTCCAGGGTTAAATCGGTGGTATCTTTCTGCCCGAATGTGGGACTGTAAATCCCGGAACATAAGAATGAAAGTAAAATAAAAACTGACCTATTAAATTTCATCGTATAGAATTTCAAAGTTTATTTTTCAGGTGATTTTATCCTGCTTAAGGATTTCAGCAGAGATGCAGAACAAATTTACAATTGATTTTCACTCCTGCAAATAAAAGCAGGTTCAAACAAGCACTTGAGTGTAACTCAATTTCTTCAAACACAAATAGACTGTATACTTAAAATTCAAATCACTCTTCTGATAAGTGATTGTAGATCAATTCCATGTGCCGTAAAACAAATTTACTGCCTGGTGCATATCCACATTTCCTGCAGTGTATATCATAAGCAGTGTTTACCTTCTTACATTGCGGGCAAGAGTAATTCTCTTTCATCTCAATAAGCCATTGTTCCCAGCCGATTTCCTTCAGACGGTTTTGCGATTCCAGAATTTCAACCCGGTGGGGCATTCTCGACTGAAAATCAGTTAGTTCATTGCAGGGAAACTCCGGGCAGGCTCCGCAAAATTCAATTCCTTTACTTTGTATACAAGCGGCAAACGAACACATACGGGAACAATGCGCTGATTTTCTTTCTGCCTTGCATCCATCGCATAATGTTTCGTCGAACGATTGGTTTAAAACAATGGCATATTGAAGTAATTTTTCGGTATCGTTTTCCTGAGTAGCAAGGTATATGCCGCAGGATCCGCAATACAAACCACAAACAGCTACTATGTTTTTATCAAGGGGCGTGTTGCTTTCGGAATCTGAATTTTTCAAACTTTTCATTTATTTAAAAGTTGTAAAACTCTCAACCCGTCTTCTTACACTTACGGGTGCCGGATAATTTTTCACATACCCGATACGGGCGATAAACATTATTTGTCCTTTAAAGCCTAAATCGGTATTGGCTTCTTTCGCGAAACCAGTTTCTTCAATTACCTGGTTCATGGGGTGAAACCCGATATTCATTTTACGGCATTTCAGATGCAGAGCCTGGTACAACCTGCCGGTATTTATCCAGCTTTCGAAATTTTCCGCCGGCTGGGTTATTACTATCCATCCCCCGCAGTTTTCGGCCTGGAGTTTTGTTTTATCGATACCTTGTGTCACAAACGACTCCTTTTTTGAATCTTCCGGTTTAAAAAAGTTCCGGACAACAAAGCCACCTATTCCTTTTATCCCCATTCCGTCAGTTGTTAAGCCAT
This sequence comes from uncultured Bacteroidales bacterium, assembly GCA_963802185.1. Classification (GTDB taxonomy): domain Bacteria; phylum Bacteroidota; class Bacteroidia; order Bacteroidales; family UBA4417; genus UBA4417. Next base: position 182,597 of record CAWDHU010000016.1, on the reverse strand, counting down.
CCTGCTTTTCTTTTACGTCTTTGTTTGAGAAACGAATCCAGCCGGCTAATTCATCCTGTGCATTTTTGCTCCTTGCCTGCCGGGTATAGGCTTGTGTTTCCTTTTGCCTGATATATTGCCCTTTTGCTGATGTGGCCGGAAAGTAGTGGATGCGGGAAGTGTCGACAGAAATCAATTTTTCCCGATCTGATTGTTTAATGAGTGCTGTATCAAAAGGAGTTCGTAAGGTGGTCCGAAGTTTAATTTCATTAAGAATTGCATCTTCTGCACTTGCTTCGGACCTGGTTAGCAGTATGCTTGCCAACGGGCCTGAAAAGTCTGCTGGTCCGGCTTGTATTTTAATCTCAGTTTCATATCCAAAGCAGCGTGCAGCTAGATCCAGGTTTTCGATAAAGGCTCCAATCGAAATACAGAGCTCCCTCGAAGTTGGATCAACAACGGCTAATTTGCGGGCGGTGTCGGCAAAAACCAGTATGGAGTCCTCTCCGTAAACCTTAGCTTTCCAGGGTTGTGAATTGTGCGAACTCGGGGCCAGTGATGCATAGTATAAAACCTGGTAAATTTTATCCTTGTCATTCGGGAGCGTTTCCATGGTTTTTGAACAACGCGATACACAAGAGGGTAAAAAGGTCAATATGGCAAGCATAAGGAAATAGTTTTTCATATGTCTATTTTTTTTGTCTTCTGATTTATCTGTTGTCATGTTTTTTGCTTTTTTAATGCTTACCAATTTTTAATGATAAGCCCAATGAAGCATATAATTTGCCGCTTCCATAACCTAAAGGATTTTCAGGATGATTGCTGCTTCTGGCCAACCCATAATAAGTATATCCAAGTTCTGCATAAGCATCTATCAATGGAGTCAGAAAATACCTGCCACCAAAATTAAACCCGCCAACTATACCATTTGGGCTTGTATCTTTATCTATATTAGAGCCCCAAATTCCAAAACCCCAGCCAGCCTTCATCAAAATAAAAATGTCAATATTTTCATTTTTAACTAAACCGGGATGCCAGCCAAAGCGGAAAATTGCAGGAATACCGTAAATGTTACTGCCTTGTGTTTCCCCACCCAGTAAACCCGATTCAAGTCCGTATGAAAGACGTGTTTTCCGATCAGGAATCCAGTCCGCCGACAGCGAACTACCCAAAAATGCAGAACCGCCAACATTTTCACCGGCGGCAAAAGTACCCATGCCAAAAGCACAATTTAATTGAACTGTGTTAGAGGTATATCCTGTTGCCGAGGCCGATTCCTGGGCTGTTGTATTAATTGTTATAAGGATAAGGATTAATAATGCTAAATTTTTTATTGTTTTCATCTGTTTATTTTTTAATTTTTTATGGGTCATTACTTGTTCCGATTTATCGGGATGAAATTATTAACGCCTTGCTTATTTTTATAGGTGTTCCTCGCATTTTGCGGGACAGGTTATGAGCTAAAGTTTCGCCATGGCTAATCATCCAGTTTGACAATTTATTAACATGGCTTGTTTCGTGGCAGATTTTATTTTCAGGGTATAAAAATCACCCGGGGCAACGTTTGATAATCCTCTTTTCAACCCCGGGTGTATTGTTTGAATTAGTATTTGCGCCAAAGCCTGGCTCCGATCCGCACCACCGGGGATAATTCAAAGGTTGGAATGGTATAGGTTCCGCCATTGGTATAAGCTATACTTTGTTCGGCTCTGAAATAACTGTGAATGCCCGGTTGTATATAAAAGGTACGGCCGAAGAAAATCTGGTAACTGATTCCGATACCAAAATCGTTCGAAGGAAGGTCTTGTTTTTCACTGGTTGACATCTGTTCCACTTCAAATGTGTGCCTTTCGTAATACCCATAAACTTCCAGGTTTTTCCATACATTGTATCCCAGGAAAAATCCCGGTGAGGTAGTGTAATACCGTTTGTATCCATCATCCACATCACCAACAGCTTGGGCATCTGCGTTATAAGTACCTCCGTTAATAACACTGGCCCTGAACCGGAATTTGTCGTAACGGTAACCAACGGCAAAATGATAACCGCCGGTGAAAAACATCGGAACAAGGCTTTCGACTTCAAAAGCCTGTTTTACTTCATAATTTCGTGGATTTGGCTTCCAGAAAGTTCCGCTGGCTGAATCGGATTGTGCTGAAATTGTTGTTGCTAAAAAGATCATTACAACAAAAAGAAAGATGTGTTTTTTCATAACATAAAGGGTTAAAGTTTATGCTGCAAAATTGCACACAATCAAAAGTTCAGTTGCTCCACATTTGTTACCAAATTTTCGTTAATCGAAAATTTCTTTACGGATCCGGCTTAAGGACTTTGGGGCAATACCTAAATAATTCGCAATATGATAAAGTTGTACCCTTTTAAAGATTTCAGGGAATTTGTGCAGCAGGTTTTCATAGCGCTCAGTTGCCGTAAGCACCTGTAAATCGACGCTCTGCTGGACAATTTTCAAATATGCCTGTTCCATTAAGATTCTGCCAAGCCTTTCAATTTTTGGGATTTTAATATATAAATCGGATAAGTCCTTTTGCTTGATAACCAATAATTCAGCGTCCTCAATTGCCTTTATGCTGATTGATGATGGCGTATAATTCAATCGGCTCTGGTTTATAGTTACCCAATCGCCTTCAAAGGCAAAGTCAGTTGTTATTTCATTTCCGTTATCCATCGATTTGAAATAAATAAGAACGCCCTGGTTAACCAAACCGATATAATCGCAAACATGCCCTTCTTCAAGGAAAAATTCATTTTTAGAGAGCGTTTTCACTTCAATGACATCACAGAATTCTTGGAACTCCTCATTTGTCAATGAAATGATCGGGGTGATACTGCTTTTTATTCTGCTGATTTTATCCATAAACAATTTGATGAATTCTGGTTTTACAAGTATTTAAACTTGTTATGCCCTATCCAATTGTACTTTACTTAACAATATTCATCTCATCTACCAGGTAGCCTGCTCCTGCATATTTATCCACCACGAAAAGCACATAACGGATATCCACATTAATGGTTCGTTGCAGGTTTACATCAAACTTAATATCGCTGCTCATGGCTTCGGAATTACCATCGAAAGCCAGACCAACAAGTTCACCTTTGCCATTTATAACAGGGCTGCCTGAATTACCGCCGGTTATATCATGTGTGGTCAGGAAACAGACATGCATTATTCCATTATCGGCATAGGGTCCGTAATCTTTTTTAGAATATAGCTCTTTCAGTTTTGGAGAAACAATAAATTCCTGATTTGTCGAATCTTCTTTTTCCATAACACCTTTCAATGTGGTGTAATAGTCAGCATAAAGAGCATCAGCCGGCTTATAAGGTTCTGCGCTGCCATAGGTTAACCGCATAGTACTGTTTGCATCGGGATAAAATGTTTTATCCGGATTCATTTCCTGCAATCCGGCAATATAGAGGCGGCGGGCATTGGAAAATTTATCCTCATCCGTCATTTGCGCCAGACGGGATATCATATATGAAGCAATAAATGAATTTGCTGCAATATAGGCCGGATCCTTTGTAAGGGTTTTCTTTTTCGGATGGTCCAGAAACTCCATTAAACTAGCTTTAGTAGCAAAAACAGAATTTTTAAAAAGATGATCCACATACTTTCCTATATCCCCTTTGAATTTCCTTTGGATAATCTGGTAGCAATCGGGTATATACTGAGCTGAAACATTTACTGCGTAAAGGTCGAGAAGTTTATGGAGCATTTCTTTTTCCAGCTCCGGATTATAATTTTTATAAAACTTTTCAGCCCTTTTCTTGTTCGTGATTATCATTTCGTTAAAATCAGCCGAATCGAACCTGTGAACGAGTTCCCCAGTCTGGAAGGCAATGTATAAGATTTTTGAGCCCATCAGCAACTCAGTAGTATAAATCAGGGCTTCGTCCGAGCGATTTTCGGAAGAATTTTTATACACAGTTTTTAAATCTTCGATAACATTTCCGTATTTTGTTTTGCGGTTATCATCAAGATTAACCCAAGCCTGGAAATCATCTTCAGCCTTCTTTTTATCGTCATACACTTTTAAACGTATCAATGCTTTGCTTTCCTGCAGCGATTTTTTCCAGAAATTTCCCAGGTATGCATAATCATCGGCATAGGCGATTCGTGTTGCATCATCCGCATCCATATATTTCTTCATCACTTCCATTTTTGCCCATTTGGCCTTGATGTCAGCAGGATTGCTCTGTGAAAGTTTTTCCTCGATTCCATACGAAGTAAGATAACGATCGGTGGCTCCGGGATAACCCAGTATCATTGAAAAATCCCCTTCTTTAACACCTGCCAGCGAAACAGGGAGGAAGTATTTTGGCTGCAAAGGTTTATTATCTTTTGAATATTCCGCTGGCTTGCCATCGGCTCCCGAATACACACGCAGCAGGCAAAAATCGCCTGTATGCCGAGGCCACATCCAGTTGTCGGTATCACCGCCAAATTTTCCGATGGATGAAGGAGGAGCGCCTACCATGCGAACATCATTAAATGTTTGATAAATAAACATATAGTATTCATTCCCTTCAAACATACTTTCAACTGATACTTCAAAATCTGCACCGGCAGTTGCCTCAGCTTCTTCGATAATCAGATCCGATTCATTCTGAATGGCCTGACCTCTTTCGCCCTCATCCATATCGGGTGTTACTTTTGCCAGTATGCGGGCAGTTACGTCTTCCATTCGGATCAGGAATGACACCGTTTTGCCTGGAATCGGTAATTCTTCTTCAGGACGCATGGCCCAGAAACCGTCGGTAAGAAAATCGCTGCCAACGGAGCTTTGCTCGGCAATAGCTTCGTAGCCACAATGGTGGTTCGTAATAAGTAATCCCTTTTGTGAAATAATTGAGCCCGTGCATCCACCGTGATCTAATGCGATAATGGCATCTTTAAGGCATGCCTTGTTTACACTGTATATCTGTTCAGCAGACAGTTTGAGACCCATCTGTTGCATAGTGCTGATATTGTACTTGCTTATAAGCATAGGCAACCACATGCCTTCGTCGGCTTTTGCAAAGAAACTGAGAATGGTTACAAAAACCAGGAATAGAGATACTTTGAGTGATTTCATGTGATGTCGGATTTATGATGTCGGATGTGCGATGTTTGATGTGTGATGTTTAATTTTAAAATAACACTACCTCATTTTTTCTTTTTTCTATTTGGGACATTTAATTTACGAGGTCCAAGGTACAAATTACAATTAAAACAATTAACGATCAGCCAAATAAAAAATGACGATTTACACTAATCGTAAATCGTCATTCGTAAATCGTAAATTTACAACTATTTTAAGATATCAGAAACTACTTCGACATCCGTTTCCGTTCGTATTCTTTCAGGTATATCTTCCGTAAACGCATTGATTTAGGAGTAATTTCCACTAACTCGTCAATCTGGATATATTCAAGCGCTTCTTCGAGTGTAAACTTCACAGCCGGTGGCATACGGACAGCTTCGTCCTTTGCAGTGGTACGGAAGTTAGTCATCTGCTTGGCTTTTGAAATATTAACGCCCAGGTCGTTATCGCGTGAATTTTCGCCTACAATCTGACCTTCGTAAATCTGGTCGAAAGGCTCAACAAAAAAGCGTCCACGATCCGTAAGTTTATCAATACTATATGCGGTTGCCATGCCGGTATCGATACTGATCAATACACCAGCCAAACGCTGCGGCAGCGCTCCTTTCCATGGCTCAAATGCTTTAAAACGATGAGCCATAATGGCTTCGCCTGCTGTAGCTGTCAGTACTGCATTACGCAGACCAATGATACCACGTGATGGAATAACAAATTCGAGGTGCATTAAATCACCTTTTGGAGTCATAGCCAACATATCACCGCGACGTTGGGTAACCAGGTCTATAACTTTACCAGATACTTCAAGTGGAGTATCAACGATAAGGGTTTCAATAGGTTCGCATTTTACACCGTCAATTTCTTTAATAATTACCTGGGGCTGGCCAACCTGTAATTCGTAGCCTTCGCGTCTCATGGTTTCAATCAGGATGGAAAGGTGCAGAATACCACGTCCATAAACAATAAACTGATCCGAAGATCCGGTTTCTTCAACACGAAGTGCCAGGTTCTTTTCAGTTTCTTTTTTTAGCCTGTCGTTCAGATGCCTTGAGGTAACAAATTTACCTTCTTTTCCAAAAAATGGTGAGTTATTGATAGCGAAGAGCATACTCATAGTAGGCTCATCAATATGAATATCGGGCAAACGCTCAGGTGTTTCAGGATCTGTAACTGTGTCCCCGATATCGAAACCTTCGAGGCCGACCAGAGCACATATATCGCCCGAATGAACTGAAGTTACCTTTACCCGGCCCAGACCCGAAAATGAATATAATTCCTTGATTTTTGACTTCGTAATGGTGCCATCTCTCTTCAGAAGCGATACATTCATGCCTTCCGATATTATTCCGCGCGAAACACGCCCGATAGCAATACGTCCTACATACGAACTGTAATCAAGTGATGTGATCTGCATTTGTAAAGGGCCCTCAGGAATCGGAGCTTCAGGAATATACTTTATGATAGCATCGAGCAGCGGGAAAATATTATCAGTTTCTTCAAGCCAGGTTGTATTCATCCAGCCTTGTTTACTCGAACCATATAAGGTCTGAAAATCAAGCTGTACATCGGAGGCTTCAAGGTTAAAAAAGAGTTCGTATACCTGCTCCTGTACTTCGTCAGGACGACAGTTTTCTTTATCAACTTTATTAATTACAACTATAGGCAGCAATCCTAACGAAAGTGCCTTTTGTGTTACAAAACGGGTTTGTGGCATAGGCCCTTCGAAGGCATCAACCAATAGCAATACGCCATCGGCCATTTTCAATACACGCTCCACTTCCCCGCCAAAATCAGCGTGACCGGGAGTGTCAATAATATTTATTTTTACACCTTTATATTCAACAGAAACGTTTTTGGAGGTGATAGTGATACCACGTTCACGTTCCAGGTCGTTGTTATCGAGAATGAGTTCGCCGGTTTCCTGGTTGTCGCGAAACAGGTTACAGCTGTGTAATATCTTGTCAACCAGTGTTGTTTTGCCGTGGTCGACGTGGGCAATAATTGCGATGTTTCTAATACTTTGCATGAAAAATTTGCTTGTGAAAAAGTGTGCAAAGGTACGGTTTATTTGCAGAAGATTTACATATATAGAATATTAGTTAGAAGTTAAACTAATTGTATTTGTTGTATTTCAATAATACAAATATTTCAATTTAACTAATTGACAACCAAGGATCCAGATAATTCCCTGCAAACGAATTGAATTCTGTCATGTTTTTTTACCTTTGCAAAAAACAAATCTTATGAACCGAGGCCCTATATCCCAGTTTATTGAGCATCATTACCGTCATTTTAATTCAGCTGCGCTGGTTGATGCAGCCAAAGCATACGAAACACACCTGCTCGAAGGTGGCAAAATGCTGATTTCCATGGGCGGAGCTATGAGCACTGCCGAACTTGGAATTTCATTAGCCGAAATGATACGCCAGGATAAGGTGCAGATTATCAGTTGTACCGGTGCCAACCTCGAGGAAGACATTATGAACCTGGTGGCTCATTCCCACTACCGTCGCGTTCCCAATTATCGCGACTTAACCCCAGAACAGGAAAACGAACTTCTCGAAAAAGGATTAAACCGTGTTACCGATACCTGTATCCCTGAAGAGGAAGCTTTCCGGAAAATACAGCATCACATTGTGCAACTATGGAAAGATGCCGAAGCCAAAGGCGAGCGCTATCTTCCTCACGAATACATGTATAAACTTCTTCTGAGTCGTGTGATGGAAAACGATTACGAAATCGATCCAAAACATTCTTGGATGCTGGCTGCTGCTGAAAAGAACCTGCCTATAATCGTTCCCGGCTGGGAAGACAGTACTATGGGAAATATTTTTGCTTCCTATTGCATCAAAGGCGAATTGAAGCCTTCGACCATGAAAACCGGCATTGAATACATGATGTGGCTTACCGAATGGTACCGTGCTAATTCAACGGGCAAAGGAGTTGGATTTTTCCAGATAGGCGGCGGCATTTCAGGCGACTTCCCTATTTGTGTAGTTCCTATGATGTACCAGGATCTGGAATGGCACGATGTTCCTTTCTGGAGTTATTTCTGCCAGATTTCGGATTCAACAACTTCATATGGCTCATATTCAGGTGCTGTTCCAAACGAAAAAATCACCTGGGGAAAACTGGCAATCGATACCCCGAAATTTATTGTTGAGAGTGACGCTACCATTGTGGCGCCGCTTATTTTTGCATGGCTGTTAAAATGGTAATTAAGGCTTTCACCTGCTAGCTTTTATCTGCATATTTTAAAAATACAAAAAAGCTTATTCCCTAAAACCCAAGTTGATTTAGCTTCGTTAAAATCAATTAAAAAAGGTTCCCGCTCTTCATACTTACTTGAGTATGTGGCGGGAATTTTTATTTACTTACTAACGCTCATGTGCTATAATTCAAACGGAATCTGACATTCACCTGCTTGATATCTCATACTATTCCTGGTAAAGTATTGAGAGAGTAGTCCACACCCTGCAAAAACCCGGAAAATAAAGCTCCAGCTTGTATTACTTTTCCTCTGAAAGGTTATAGATATATACAAAACTCTAACACATTGACTCGTATATACTCCAATAAGCTCGTAATGCTTATGTTTTGTTTTAACCTGCTTGCTTTAATAGCATCAGGTCAACATTGGGTCGGAGTTTCTTCACAATCACCGGCAGTTCCACAGATAAAAACCTCGGGTAGCATAAATACCTCAACCGAAATTTCAGTTGAAATCCCAGGTTTTTATCTGCAGGAAACTCTTTCCGGAGGTAAAAAATTCAACATTCCACAAATTTCAGGAGGCCATCCACTGCTTGTAACAGGAAGCCCTGACCTGCAAAAACTTAGTTACAGTCTTCAGATTCCGGCAGTTGGAAAAATGGCAGCAAGTGTTTCATCTTCACAATACATTGAATATACGGATGTAGATATCAATCCATCAGCTGGAAATACAATCAGAGATGGCAGCGTACAATTAATTACTAAAAGCGAATCCTATACTACTGATGAATTCTTCCCCGGCAAATTATTTGAACTTCAACAACCCTTTTTAGTTCGGAATTCACGGGCTCAGACTATACAAGTATTTCCATTTCAATATAACCCGGTTACACGGGTTTTACGATTTTACTACGAGATTACTCTGAATATAATTAATACCGGATTTGAAGGCGAAAACCAACTTAATGACAACGATTACAGGATTAATCCAATTGAAGGAATTGAAGTTAAATGTATTAATCCCAGGGTTTCTACACTAAAATCAGGACAACTTCCTTCAGAACGTGGCAGTATGCTGATTATTTGCCCCGAAAGTTTCAAAAAAGCAATTGAGCCTTTAGCAGCCTGGAGAATACAAACCGGAATTGCGACAGAAATTGTAAATGCAGAACAGTTTTCCGGTTCCGAAGCCATTTACAATTTCGTAAAAGACTATTATTACAACAATGGCAACCTGGCATACCTGCTTCTGGTTGGTGATGCCTCCCAGGTTCCACCATACCAGTATTCGTACGGGGCAAGTGATAATTATTACTCTTATTTAGCAGGCAATGATCATTATCCTGATATCCTGGTCGGAAGATTTTCAGCAGAGACGGTTAAAGATGTTGAAACACAAGTGAATCGTACATTGGAATATGAAAAAAATCCTTCCACTGAAAATTCATGGCTTACAACCGCTACAGGGATTGCCTCAACATTGAGCCCGGGTGATGATGGAGAGTCTGATTTTCAGCATATACGCAATTTGCTTAAAGAAGTGAAAGCAACAACTTTTACCCAGTATAATGAATTTTTTGATGGCTCACAGGGTGAATCTGATGCCAATGGAAATCCTACAGCAAGTGATATTGCAGCAAAAATAAACCAGGGAAATGGCATTATTTTTTATGCCGGTCATGGCTCACCAAATTCAATGTCAACCGGTTCAATTACCAAAAGTGTAGTTGAAAATTTAACCAACAATGGCAAATACCCGCTTATTTGGGCAGCTGCCTGCGAAACCGGGAATTTCGTTGATAAATCGTGTATTGCTGAATCATGGCTGCGGGCAACAAACAGTAAAGGTGAGCCTACCGGAGCATTGGCAGCATTAATGGCTTCTGGTACTCAAACCAGCTATCCTCCAATGGAAGCCCAGGATAAAATTGCTGAATTAATGAGTGATCCACAGGAAGAAATTTCAACAATGGGCGCTATCTCCGTTAAAGGAATGATGAGCATGAACGACATTTACGGATCAGCAGGTTTTGCCATCACTGATACCTGGATTTTGTTTGGCGATCCTTCACTCAGGGTGCGCACATCTGAGCCAAAACAATTTATAGTTGATCATAAAGGAATAATCGGGGCAGGAAAAGATTTCTATTCCTTTGCATGTAATTCGGAACAAGGGTTTGCTTGTATCAGTAGCAAAGACATTATTCTGGGAACAGCATCTATCATTGATGGAAAAGCTACCATTTACCTTGACCGGCCCGCAGAAGGCAATACACTAACACTTACTATTACAGCTCTTAATTACCTGCCGTATATTGCTCCTGTTGAAGTGATTCAAAAGCCTGGTAGTCTTGGATATAGCACACCGGTGAATCACAGTAAATTGCAACCCATAAATACTGCTTTTTCCTGGGAATCCGTTGATGGCGGAACCCCCGAATATTATCTTTTTTATCTGGGAACCGACAATCCCCCGAGCAACTTGGTTAACGGGCAAAAACTTACCTCCGCTCAATTTAAAACCAATTTCAATTTAAAATACAATTCCAAATATTACTGGAAAGTAGTTCCTGTAAATAATTTCGGTAGTGCCGACAGCAAGGTAATGGATTTCAACACTATATATGCACCTGACGAAGATTTTGAAGTTGCATTTAAAAGCCAGTTGCTTTGGAATAACAGTGGTACACAGCAGTGGCAAAATGATGGGTCTGAGTTTTTTGACGGAACCCATTCCCTACGATCGGGACAAATTAATGATAATGAATACTCTTCGCTGGCATACCCTTGTGAGGTTACAGGTTGCGATTTTGTGAGTTTCTGGGCCAAAACGTCGAGTGCACAAGGGGATAAATTGCAATTTTTAGTTGATGGGTCAGCGGTTGGCGAATGGAGTGGTCTTACTGAATGGGCTTATCACAGTTACAAGGTTGAACCAGGAATGCATCAGCTTGAATGGCGTTATAGTAAAAATGGTGAAGGATTTGCTGGCGTAGATGCCACATGGATCGATAATATTCACCTGCCGGTGCACGCACAGGCTACGGCATATGTATCCGAAACCGGTTCGGTTTGTGCAAATTCTGTTTTTGAAACATCTGCCACAGCCAATAACTATTTCACCATCACATGGAAAACGGATGGTGATGGAACTTTTGATGACGATAACCTGGTAGATCCGGTCTATACACCCGGCTCTCTTGACATACAAAACCAAAATACCATGCTGCAAATGCTTCTGCATGGGTATGATGGATGTCCTGATTCTGATAAAACACTCAGTCTTGATATCCAATCATTGCCGGTTATCAATTTGCCATCCGATACCATCATCAGCAATGGAGATAATGTATTTTTAGATGCAACCCAGACGGATATTATGACATACAACTGGCAACCAAGCGGAGCCACAGGTTCTTCAATCATCATCGACTCTCTATCCTCAATTAATGGTTCAAAGACTGCCACTCTTACAGTTACCTGTTCCAAAGGCTGCTCGACTACCAAAGACATCAAGATTCATTTCAACAATCCCGTTATTGAAGATACATATACCATTTATCCAAATCCCAGCAACGGCATCTTTACACTGAAACCTGCAAAAGGATCAGCGGTTGTTGAAAATATGAAGTTGGTTGACAGGCAAGGGAAAAGTAGTCTGGAATCGTGAAGAAGGCTTAAATATTATTGGATCAAAGCAAATATCAATCGGCGGATTGGCTGGAGGCGAATATTTCTTTCTTACTGAAAATAAAAACGGCAGATCAGTGAATCCGGTGGTAATACTATAAAGGTTAAGAATTTCCTCTAAACACAAATAACAAAAAAACATAAATGGAATAATTATCTGGTAACTAATTTCAATTTCTTAGAAATGACAGATCAGGAAGAGGTCCAATAAAAAAACTCGTATCACTCAAACTATCTTCCACTTTAAGTAAACTTGTACGCAAAACGCCCCGCTTTCGCAGGGCGTTTTTTTTATTAACCAAAAACCAAGATATGAAAACCATTAGTATTAACAAGCTTATTAAAAGCTTACAAGTTTAACCAAAAACCAAATTATTATAGTACAACCATCGTGCCAAAACAATCAACTATAATTATTTCATTAAAACGGATATCAGAACATTTGCACAAATTAATCATTGAAGGAGTACAATTCTTATATTAGCAGTCAAAAAAAAACAGGAGGCTACTTTGATACAACGCAAAGATGTTCAAACCATAGTGAAAGGCGACAAGCGTGTGGTGCGCGGCTGGGTAATGTACGACTGGGCTAACTCAGTATATCAGCTTACCATAGCATCGGCAATTTTTCCGATTTATTACAACACCATTACCCGTACAGGTGATAATTTTACGGTTTCGTTTTTCGGCGCACCGGTAATAAATACCGTTCTTTACTCCTGGGCCATTGCAGCCGCTTATTTATTGGTCGCTATTGGTTCACCCTTATTCTCGTCCATGGCCGATTACTCAGGACGAAGAAAAGCATTTATGCGCGCCTTCACTATGATTGGAGCCGTGTCCTGCGGGGCATTGTTTTTTTTCGATAAAGATCATATTGAACTGGGTATAATTGCTTTTGCACTTGGCACCGTAGGCTATGGCGGAAGTATTGTATTTTATAATTCATTCCTGCCGGTTATTTCAGAACCTGAAGACCAGGACCGCATCAGCGCCCGTGGATATTCGATGGGTTACCTTGGTGGAGTTGTATTACTATTATTCAACCTGCTTATGATCATGAAACCGGGATTATTCGGAATTGCAGCCGACAGTTCTTTACCCGCACGTATTTCGTTTCTCTCTGTTTTTATCTGGTGGATAGGATTCTCACAAATTACATTCAGTCGTTTACCTAAATATACTTTCCGTAAACGGATGAAAAGAGAATCAGTACTTACCAATGGGTACAAGGAGTTGCGACTGGTTTTCAACCAGATAAAAAAATCATACAAACTGAGCATGTTTCTAACCGGCTTTTTCTTTCTGATGATGGGTGTGCTCACTACCATGTTTATGGCGGCTACCTATGGCGAAAAGGAAATGGGCCTGAAAGAAGATGTACTGATCCCTACCATCCTGGTTATTCAACTGGTTGGCATGTTGGGAGCATGGATGTTTGCCCGGATTTCAGAAAAGCTGGGCAATCTCCGCGCGCTGATGATCACCATAGTTGCCTGGACACTAATCTGTATCGGCGCTTATTTCATAACAAATACACTACAGTTTGTAACTGCTGCCTTTTTTATCGGTATTGTAATGGGCGGGTCTCAATCCCTGGCGCGAAGTACTTATTCGAAAATGCTTCCCAGTGATACTACCGACCATACTTCCTTTTTTAGTTTTTATGATGTTATGGAGAAGCTGGCAACGGTGGCAGGTACGTTTAGTTTTGGTGTAATCGAAGCGCTTACAGGAAGCATGCGTTTTTCGGTGCTTGCTATTACTGTATTTTTTACGATCAGCCTGTTTTTTATGTTTCTACTTTTCCGCAGAACACGGATGGAAGCCAGAGGCTGAAAGAAGGTTAAATTTTCATAGCCAGGTTCCCTTCGCAGTCTTGTCAAAAGAGAGAAAGACACGGAAAGCAAGGGAATAGACAAAGGGAATTAGCTTCTGTGAATCTCCGTGCTGACCGTGTCTTTTGAGTAATCCAAGCGTAACGAGTAAGATTTTTTTTAATTTAAAGTCTACTTAACAATGATTTTTGTATTATTAATTCCTTTCCCGGTAAGCACACTTACAATATAAACACCTGTGTTGTTATGCATATCAATCTGTGATGTTGCACCAGCTTCAATGCTGCCAGTGGCAATGGTGCGACCTACCATATCAAATACAGCTACTTTACCGCTTTGTTGCTGAAGAGATTGGATATTTATTTTTCCATCCGTTGCAAACACATTGAATTCCTTTGTCTGTTTAAAATCGGCAACTGAAGTAACATCAATAAAATGCAGAAAAAACCTGTCGGCAATAGTTCCAGGAACATTGACATGAAATGTATATTCCGGGTTGTTACCGAGACTGATGAAAATACCTGCAGTACGATCTTCGAGGCGGATATCCATGCTATTGCCAAAGCTTTCAAGCTGGCTGGCTGTGAGCTTATATTCACCTGTCACCCCAGCTTTTACAGTAAGTGGAATAACCTTAGTTAAATCAATTTCCGTCAGCAGATTAATAGAGTAGTTATTTGCATTTTTTACTGACCATAATTCAGGCGCATTCGAATACATACTGTAAAATTTCTCTGATCCGCCATCGGGAATACTGTTGCTAAATGAAACTATAGCTTCATCGTTGTATGTATTTGCATTACAACTTAGTCTGAGTTTAAGCTCCTGGCTTATTGCTTCTGATCCTTTTAAGTAAGCCTGGGCACTATGTGCTTTGATACCATCGTCCATAGTAAATGCTCCGCTTGATGCAGCCAGAACCAGGAATCCTTGTCCACTCGAAATGTAGCGTGACGCGCCATTAATGCCCACATCGCCGGATGTAGCTGTTGAATAAGTACCATAGTTACCAGAGGCTTCGTTCCATATCCAAAAACTTTTATCAGATCCATTCAGGTTATCCCTGGTCCAACCAGTAGCAGCCTTCCAATCGATAGCGCATGGATAAGGATTTCCAACCAGGTTAAAATGCTGGTAAGTTGAGGTTCCATCGTGTGTAAGTAAATAACCGACAGGTCCGCTGTTAAGCAATCCGGCAAAATTCTTTGTAGTATTTGTTGCTTCGTAAGCTACCAGGTATCCTCGACCAGGTAAAAAATCCGTATTCCCGTTTGCAGTATTCCATGTAGGGGCGGTAGTGGTATTTTTAAAATTCACCCACAACATCGATGGTTCGTACCAGGTATAAAAGTCGTAACCTGAAGCCGATGGGGTAAAACCACCTGAAATAGCCTGTGAAGTAACTGGTGTGCTTAAGAAATGCCATGCCCATGAATCTCCGTTTATAAAACGTTCCACCCTGGCTTTGGAACCTGAAACTGCTCCTTTTGTGACTAGTGATGCCGTACCAGTTGACGTACTTTTAAGAATAATACTATCGTTTAAAGTTAGAGCCCCATTAACTGTTATATACTTTGCCGGATCAGCAATTAACTTACTCCCGGAATTAACAGTTAGGTTATTGGTTGTCAGCAAGCCAAGTTTTGTTGTGATACTGCCTGTATTAGTAACCGAAAGGTTATACATTTCAGTATTGCTATTGCCTGATATAGTTTTAGCTGTTGTGCCGGAAAAAGTAACTGTTTCAGTGCCTTTTATGTAGGTGCCATTGTTGACAAGATTACCGATTATTAATCTCAATATTCGCTCCACCATTCAATAAATTCTTCCACCACTATTCGTATCTCAACTCCCTGGGCTAGATGCATTACAGGAAACAGCAACAACTGGCTGCAAGAAAAATAAGCATAATTTTTATATCTCATTTTTCATGAATTACCAAGGATTAGGGTACTATTTGGACCACTGAGTGCGACTACCATGGTGTCATGTTCAAAGTGAAAATCAAATCCAAGTAAACCTACGGGTAATTAAAATCCTGCTACCAGGACTTTCCTGTATAGCCTGCAAACAAGAACTGTACTGATATCCAGTCCACTTCCACTTATTGCTGGAAAAGCACTTAATAAATGTTGATGATCACCAGTGATGGTAATAGAAGGCAATGACTGAAGTCGTTTCAATTATATTTGTATATGGGAAATGCCCTCCAATAGCAATAACCGTATATTCGAGACCCCAGGTAACATTAGTTGCTGAAGGTGTGCCTGAAAAAGGTGTCCAATGAACATGAGGCAATAAATCTGTTCCTACTTTATAGCTATGCGGGATCTGAACTGTGAAATAAAGTTCTTCTTCTTTACTTGAACTGAATGACCATAGAAATACACCTTGGCTTGAACCTATAGTATTTTTCAAAAATAAAGCATAAGTAGGATCGTTACTACCGGATCTGGTCGTAGCATCGGGATAAACCATCAAATCATCATAAACAGTTGCTTCTCCATCCATTCGCACTGTCCCATCTGCTTCAACCGCGAGGTTATTATTTATTTTAACTTCCTGAGCTTTGGCCTTATTGGAAATTCCAATTATGCAAAGCATGCTAATCAATATTAGTGTTCTTTTCATAGGTTTTCAAGTAAGTTATGGACTAATTATTTAATTTTTTTAGATTATCTACCGAACCAGTATTTTTGTATTACTAATTCCTTTGTTGCTTTGCATGCTCACTATATACACACCTGATCTGCCATTCAGATTTATCTGAGTATTCGCCCCGGCAGCAACATGGCCAGTGGCAATTCTAAGACCAAGTATATCAAATACAGCAATTTTGCCGCTTTGCATTTGAAGGGAAGTTATCTGAATAGTGCCATCCGCTGCATATACTTTAAAAGATTGAGCAACTTGTTTATCCGAAACGGAGGTAATGGTTTTATAGGGATCTGAAGTAATATCCACAAAGTGGAGAAAGAACCGATCGGCCATAGTGCTTGCTTCATTTACCGGGAAAGTATACTCGGTCGAAATTCCCAGGTTTGTAAGGGTGCCTGAAACCCGATCCTCAAGAGTTACTTCCATATTGGCAGCAAAGCTTTCGACCTGGCTGGCTGTAAGCGTATAATTACCCGGCACACCTGCTTTCACTGTTAATGGAACCATTGTAACAGAGTCGAGACAACCCAAAAAACTAATGGAATAATTCTTTCCATTTTTTACCGACCATAATTCGGGAGCGGTTGTATACATACTCATTAATTTTACTGCTCCTTCATTAGGATCTGTGTCGTCAAAAACAACAAATGCTTCATCGTAGTATGAAGTTGCATCGCAGGTCAGCTTGAGCCTTAGCACTTCGACAAGATCTGCAACAGTGTCAGAGCTAGCTAGTGTATCCATTGCCTCGTAAGTATTGTTCAATTTAAGCTTTTCACTTGCTGAAACTGAAGTTTTGACATTGACAAATGAATTCTTATTTACGCCATGGCCAAAAATCTGCATCGAGACAAAAAAGAGAAAAACCAATAAAAGAAGAATCTTTGATTTCATTGTAGTAAAATATTTGTTAAGTGTAGTCATCCAAGTGTCAGAGTTGTATATTATTTAATAGCAACTTAGGATAAAAGTAATATTATTTAACGATTGATTGTAAATTAATTTAACATTACTAATACATGCTTGTGCAAGCCATAAAATGCACAGGCGCTCAAATTAAAACCAAGAAAGGAATAGTCAATAATTTATCGTAAAAAACTTATCTATTTTAGAATTGATAAAAATATTTTATAATATTGTTTATCAATATTTTATACAATTTTTAATTTACTTATACATTTATATAACCTAAAAATACGCGGAATAAAAAATCAGATTTCTGATGGTAGTCCAAAATTTAAGGACTTAAAATAGTATCAACAAAGGCTGAAAATAAATATCGGTAATGTAAATTTATTTTACTTCACCCATAATTGTACTATTGCCGGTGATGACGTCTGCTGAAATTGGCTGGATTTGATATTTCACAGTAATAGTGAATAGAGAACTTATACCGGGGCGAAAAAGAAAGGCTGTCAATAATCTGGAGTCTCACAATACTAAGACAGAAAATCAGAGTGCTATTTGAATCCAGAACTGCATATTTCGAACTAAAGGAAAACTAACATTGACTTTGTGGTCGAAAACAATTGCATTAACACGTACGGATTATGAATATTCTGAAAATGAAAAAGGCATATCAATTCGTCGAATAAACCCGAATTGCTATGCCCTATTAAATTCCTTTTACTCTGCTTGTATCTTGTTGCTAATGCATTGCATTATAGCATCAATATTACTTTGCTTAAAATGTATGAAGTTGATATTTTAAGGCTTTCACAAGATTACTTAATCAGGATTTTTGTATTCCTGATTCTTTTGCCGGTAATCACACTCACAATATAAACACCGGTGTTTCCTTGCATATTTATTTGGGTTGTGGAACCAGATTCAATGCGGCCTGAAGCTATGGTACGACCAAGCATATCAAATACAGCTATTTTGCCACCTAATTGTTGTATCGAGCTTATATTCAGCATGCCATCAGATGCATATATCTTAAAATCTTTTGCCAATTCCGAATTGGGAATACCCGTTACATCCATGAAATGGAGAAAAAATCTGTCAGTTATAGTTCCCTGCTCACTAACGCTAAAAGTGTACGAAGGAGTGGAGCTAAAGTTAGTATATGAACCAACAGCACGATCTTCAAGGCTCACGTTTGAATTGATATCAAAGCTTTCAACCTGGCTGGCTGTTAGTGTATAATTACCTGACGCGCCAGCCTTCACAGTGAGTGGCAGAATAATATCATAGTTTTGATCAATAAAATTAATGGAATAATTAGTTCCATTTTTCACTGACCACAATTCAGGCGCATTTGCAAACATGCTGTTAAACTTTAAAGATCCTTCTTCAGGATTGCTGCTGTTAAATGCAATTATGGCTTCATCGCTGTATGCATTTACATCACAGCTAAGTTTAAGCCTTATTTCTTCGTTGATTATTTTTTCACTTTTCAGGTAGTTTTGTACACTATGAGTTTTAACACGGTCGTCCAGGGTAAAACTTCCTGCTGTTTCAGCCAGCACCATATAACCCTGTCCACTTGATATATAATTTGTAACACCATTTGTACCAAATCCATATGAACCTGTAATATAAGCCCCGTAATTTCCTGCGGCATCATTCCATACCCAGAAACTTTTTTGTATGCCATTAAGTTGACTCCTGTCCCAGCCAGATGAAGCCTCCCAATCGATGGAACAAGGATACGGATTTCCAACAAGGTTGAAGTACTGAAACGTTGAAGTTCCGCTGCTTGTGAGTGGATAACTTACAGGACCGCTGTTAAGTGCGCCTGTGAAATTTTTCGTGCTATTTGTAGCCTCGTATGCAACCAGGTAACCACGCCCGGGTAAAAAGTTCGTATTCCCATTTGAAAAATTCCAGGTTGGTGCTGTAGTTGTATTTTTAACATTCACCCAAGTTAACTGAGGTTCGTACCATGTATAAAAATCATACCCTGTGGCTGATGGAGTAAAACCTCCTGAAATTGGCTGTGCAGTAACAGGGGCGCTCAGGAAATGCCACGACCAGGAGACGCCACCAATATAACGCTCCACCCTTGCTTTAGATCCCGTAACTGAACCTTTAGTTACTAGTGAAGCTGTACCCGCTGATGAACTTTTAAGAATGATACTGTCGTTTAAAGTGAGCGCACCGTTTACAGTTACCTGTTTTTGCGGATCTATAGTGAACCGGCCGCCTGATGTAATAGTTAGGTTATTCGTCGTAAGTAAACCAAGTTGTGTAGTTACACCAGCGGTATTGTTAACTGACATGTTATTCAATAATGTATTGCTGCTGCCTGATAAAGAGGATGCTGTTGTTCCGGAAAAAGTGACTGTTTCGGCTCCTTTTGTATAAGTACCGTTGTTGACAAAATTTCCACCAATATTGATAGTAGGAGAATTTGAACAAATATAAGAACATGAAGGATTTATTGTCAGGTTGCCAGTCACATTCGCGGTTCCGCCCGATTGTGTATAAATGCCTGTACGTGTTCCATCTCCAACAGAGATAAAATCACTATTCAATGCACCCGAATTTAAAGTAACAGACCCATTCGTGAAGCTTGTTCCAACCAGCAATCCACCTGTTACATTAAGAGTTCCTCCATTAATAAGGATTGTACCTCCGGCATTTAATAGTACGGCTTTTGCATAAACAGTATAAGTTGATGTAGCAAATGTCCCTCCTATAGCATTGAACGAAGCCCAGAAATTATCATTAACAGTTACCAAACCACTGGCAGAAATGGTCCCGCTTGTGTGAGCTAAAGTTAATATACTAAGAGCAGAAGGTGCAGGCCCGGTTCGAATGGTTTTGTTTACACCGCCCATCTGCACATGCGAACGAACAGTATAAGCGAACTTGCCATCAATGGCAATATTCCCGTTTACTCTTAGCAGTTTATTTGTACCATCCCAATAAACACTATGAGTCAGTGTTCCATTTGAGGAAACGATTAAATCGTTATTTACAGTATAGTTTGCATTAGTAGCCTGAAGTATTAAATTACCATGGGTAACAGTTAAATTATTACCGGCTGTAAATGCTGAAGCTGAACTTGTTAATGCCGTAGTAGAGGCTGCTAAATTTACAGAAACGTTATTTAAACCGGAGCCAGACAATTCAGGACCAGTGGATTTCGCATTTCCTGTATAGTTAACATTATAAATTCCTGCCCCTTGTGGAATACCCGTCATGCTGCCTTCGCTGCGATTGATTGTGGAAGTGGAAGCCATGGAAATATTTGTTCCGGCTACCAAACTGCCATTTTGCAGATTTAATGAACTTCCGTTACCGATTGTCCTTCCTGCGGGTGCTGTTATCGTCCCTGTATTGGTAATAATTATTCCACCTGTTGCAGTAAACGGAGATATCCACTCTTCGGTAGTCGCTAAGTATGCACTGGTTTTATTGTATTGAAGAGTTGCTGCCGAACCATACGTAACAACCCCGGTTGAAACTACCACTGATGCAGTTCCTTCTAAAGAAAGCATACCGTTTATTGTCGGTGTTGTGGCAAATGTTTTGACTCCTGATCCAGAGAGAATAAGGTTACTATACGTAGTTACTTTAGCAGTTTGAGCCGCCCCAAAATAATTTATAGTATTCCCATCAGCTGTGGCAGCTAGAGTTGGCGCAATTGCGCTGGTGCCACCATAATTTAAAATTCCGGTTGTTGAATTTGTCAGCGTACCATTTCCGGTAAGGGCGGTTGACACTGTGAGAGTTCCTAAATTGGTTATTGTTCCGATAATGGCAACGTTTTGGATTGCAGTGTTTGTATTTCCACTCATGGTCTTACCAGTTCCCGAAAAAGTATGTACTCCCGTTCCAAAAGCATTAAAAGCGGTAGCGTTGTTGGTAAAATTATTAGCAAAATTATAAGTATTGTTAGCGCCGTTACCGGTAGCAGGTTCAGCCCAGGTCGCTCCATTATTAAGTATAACAGGTCCATTAAATGCCATGGCTTGCGCCGATGTATTTGTTGAACCAAAGTTTACGGTACCCGATATATTAGTTGTACCATCTACAGTCATAGGGCGATTCATATTTAAAGTGCCACCACTATTAATTATCAACAAGCCTAAAACCATATTTCCGCCTGTAGCGGTAAGTATACAACCTGAATTTATAATTACTGAACCGGCAACTGTCCAATTTCTATTAGCAGTCATTGAATTATTATTTTGAATAATAAATATATCAGCTGCATTATTAAAATTCCTGGGTCTGGAACCTGTACCATTGGTACCAGTAAACCAAGATCTAGTACTAGTAGGATTGCCATTTCTCCATGTATAATAATTTGTTGCCTTTGCAGTTGAGCATAAAAATAATAGCATCAACAAAGGCACAATCACTTTGCCAGGTAAAAATATTTTCTTTATACTATTTTGTTTTTTAGGGAGTTGAAATAAAAAAAACACAGAAGTGAAATCTTTGAGAGTGAATGGAAATGGATTGAACATTTTTCCCATAACGAGTTAGCAGTATAGAACTTACTATCTTTTAATTGATAAAAACATAAAAAATGATTATCCAACTCAAGCCGGGAAATCCAGGCAGTGCATCGGACAGGTTTGTTGTAGATTATTCCAGTTAATCATAAATACAAAAGTAGTCAGCTTTATAATCAATCTGGTTTCTCAATTAGATTGCAGCTAATTGGTTGCAAATATAATATAAGCTTTTTAAACAGCATTTTACAAATTTAATTTTTGTTAACATATCCCGTTAACGACACAAACCGATTAAAATCTAACTGTATTAATGTTTGAACGACTAACAGATAGATAACTTCCACGCCGATTGTTGAAAACAATTGAAATTAAACTCAATTTAAAGCAGTTCAGATTAGCAGCATTTACCATTTTTTTTAAGAACAGGCTTCAAATCCCATCAACCTACTTTTTTGAGCATTCTCATATTACTGATCTCAGCCCTTAGTTGGGTTTCAAGTATTTTGTAATACGCATTAAATTGCTTAATCAGATTCTTTATTTCAAAAATATCGGCTTCGTTTCTGCTGACCTGGTTTATTTTCAGAATCAGGTCCCTCATTATGGGTGCCGAAACCAGATCGATACTGGATTTCATTTTGTGCGAAGAAGCAGCGATTGCTTGCAGATCGCCAGCCATATCTGCGCTATTTAACTCATAAAGATAATCAGGAGTTATTTCGAGGAATTTATCAAGCATTAAATTAAGTTGAACC
The DNA here is from genome assembly GCA_963802185.1 of uncultured Bacteroidales bacterium. Lineage (GTDB taxonomy): Bacteria > Bacteroidota > Bacteroidia > Bacteroidales > UBA4417 > UBA4417. Next base: position 159,951 of record CAWDHU010000016.1, on the reverse strand, counting down.
TGGTCGGGTCCAATCAGTTTTTCGAGGCGCGAAACATCAGCAATAACTATATCAGGAGTTGACCCCTCTTGTTTTTCATCGCTGTCTGTGTTTTTTGAAACATTATGGATGATCTTTTGAACGAGTTCATCCGCATCAAATGGTTTTGAGATATAGCCTTGCATGCCTGCCTCCTCACATCTTTCGACAATTCCTTTGATAACATTGGCTGAAAGTGCAAGAATAGGCGTACTGATCTGAAACTTATCTCTCATCAGCCTGCTGGCTGTCATACCATCCATTACAGGCATCTGAATATCCATCAGAATAATGTCGAAAGTTTCCACTCCCACAATATCAACAGCTTCCTGACCGTTGTTGGCTATCACCACTTTTGCTCCCCATTTTTCGAGCATAGCGACAGCAAGTATCTGGTTTAATTTATTATCCTCAACCAATAACACGGAGTATTCCTTCAGTGGAATATCAGTAGTATTGGCCACCGCCATGGAACTTTTAGAAAACTGAATTTCGGCTACAGGTAGTTCGATTGTAAAATAAAACGTGCTACCCACGTTTTTTGTACTTTCGAGGCTAAGTTTGCCTCCCATTAGTTCGACAATTTGCTTACTAATAGCCAGACCCAACCCTGATCCGCCATGCGTCCGGGCAATGGTATTATTTTCCTGTTTGAAACTCTCGAATACTTTTGACTGGTTTTCCGGACTTATTCCAATACCTGTATCCTGAACCTTAAAACGTAACTGACTACTATGGCCCAGATCCTTTTCAAGTTCACAACGGATTTCAATTTTACCCTCAGTAGTAAATTTAATCGCATTACTGATAAGATTGCTTAATATCTGTTGCAAGCGTAAAGGATCTCCTTTATGAAAACTGGAAATACGGTTGTCAACATGGCATTTCAAATTTATATTTTTCTCTTTCGCAATAAAAACATGTGAATTACATACCCTGTTTATTACATCCTGGACTTTAAAAGTAGTTTCTTCCAGGAGCATCTCACCTGATTCAATTTTTGAGAAATCAAGGATATCATTGATGATCATAAGAAGATGATCCGAAGAAGTCTTGATATTCTCAATCAGTTTACTGTTTGGACCTTTAATTCCGGCATCGTTCAACATCCGAACCATCCCCACAACTGCGTTTAGCGGGTTCCTGATTTCGTGGCTCATTATTGCCAGGAACTTACTTTTCGCTTCGTTTGCAGATTCTGCAGCTGCAACAGCCTCTTGCAGAACCTTGTCAGCATTTTTTCTGCTGGTAATATCTCTTGCGATACCTGTTGTTCCCAATAACTGTCCGTTTCCATCAATAATAGGAGCACGAAAAATTTCGAACCATACCGCTTTGTGTTTAAAATCGACGAGTTCCTCTACACTGCTTAATTCGAGATTTTGCATTACCAGTTTATCCTGCTCTATAAAATGGTGGGCCACATCACTATCCCAAATATCTGTTGCATCTTTACCAATAATATCACTTTCGCTTGTGATACTAAAATATTCCATAAAAGGCTTGTTAATAGCCATGTAATTACTATCTACATCCTTAAGCCACATCTGGAAAGGAACATTATTAAAAATGGCTTTCAATGAAGCTTCTCTGGTACGCAGAGCATCGTCTTTTCTTTTTCTGTCGGCAACATTGCATAACAGATCCGCCAATATCTGAAGGAATGTAATTTCGGCAGAACTCCATTTCCTTACACATTTAACAGAATCGAAACCGACAAATCCAATACATTCTTTATCCAATATAAGAGGTAAAGTAACAAGTGTTTTGATGCTTTGAGACTCGAGAATTTTAGTAAGTGGATCATCTTTATCCCTTTCGCTTACATCCCCGATCACGATCATTTCACCTTTTTTATGCATTTCTACCCATCCCGGCACTAAATTTATTGATATTTTCTGGAGTTTGTCAATTTCGGGAGAAATACCCTGGGCACACCACTCGTGAGTATTCGACATGGTGTTTTTTGCAAAATCATACGTAAATATATAAACCCTGTCAATTTCATTCCCCTGGCCAATTACTGAAAGTAACCTTCTAACAGCCTCATCACTCTCTTCAACAGGAATATTGATGAATTCGGTTGCAAGATGGGTAAGAAGGTTTTGTAAAACCAACATCTTATTCAACTTTTCTTCTGCTTCTTTCCGCTCCGAAATATCACGGATAGTTCCTTCAATATAACCAGGTTTTCCATTGGAATCCTTTATCAGGTGGCTGGTAATTGAGACGGGAACATACTTCCCGTTCTTATGAATGAGTATATTCTCAAAATCGTTGATGGACCCTTTTTCGATTAACAGTTGTATCATCCTGTTCCGGCTTTCGATATCAGCATATACTTTTGAAACGGATTCCCCTATCAACTCTTCAGGTCTATAACCCGACAATTGATATACAGACGGTGAAAGTTCAATGATAGTGCCGCTCAAATCGGACCGGTAATATAAGTCAACAAATGAATTGAAGATGGACTGGTATTTTTCAGCCACAGTCCTAAGTTCAGTCTCAATTTTTTTATACTCTGATATATTGTGACTTATCCCGATTATACCAGTGACTTTTCCGTTTTCATCAAAATGAGGAATCTTTGTCCCCTGAAGCCAGATCTCTTTGCCGCTGTGTGTAGTAAGCATTCCATCGCGATGAACAACAGATCCGCCTGTTTCGATAATCATACGATCTTCTGCTTCAGTTTTCCGAGCTGCTTCTATTGAATAAAAATCTGAATCTTTTTTACCAATAACTTCTGACAGGTCGCTGGTTCCTAAAAGTTCAGCTTCTGCTTTATTGAGCAATATCTTTCTGCCCTCAGTGTCTTTAACATATAAAGGATCAGGTATATTTTGAATAATGGCATGAAGCAGACTGCGCTCTTCGCAATAATTCTCCTTCTCATTGCAGAATTTATTCAACTTTTCAGAAACCAGGCAGGCATTAGCCAGCATAGTAACAACCGGAATAAATTGCTGCATAACAGCAGTTTGCGGTGTTTCAAGAAAATTAAGTCCCAGCAATCCAAATTCAGGCAACAGGAAAACATGATAAACCTTCTCCCCTTCAATTATACGGAATGGATCTGTTGTAGAAAATCCGTGATATAATTCCGGAGCTATTTCTAATAAAAATTGCTGATCCTTTTCACTTAGTCCCTGAATCGAAATTTCTTGGACTTCTTTTTCATTGCATCTTAAAACAGTAGCTCCGCTACAGTTAAGTTTATCAACAAAAAGAGGCATTGTGTGGCTTAGCAGGTCACAGCCGGTATTTATACCAATTGAAACCGCCAACTCCAGCATAATTCCTTCAATACTGCAATCTGTTACCATGAGCATACAAGTTGAGTGTCAATAAATGTAGCATCTAACAATTTGCTACAGAACTCATTGGATTAGCGATCAATGTAAAACCTGGTTTAAGGGTAAATTATTGATCTTAGTTCTCCACGTTTATTAATGTTCAACAGTATAAAAAGTAATACATATATATACCAAAATATAAACCTTAAAGGCTTTATAAAAAGAAATAATACTTTACATGTACTATAATTTTTAGAATCAGCTTACAGATTGTATTTGCTGATCATGCGGTAAACCGTTGCCCTGCTGATATCTAGCTTATTAGCAACAAGTACTGCATTTTTATTATATAATTTCAGGAAATGGCTTAGTATCCTTATATTATACTCTTCCATGGTAAGTTCCAGGTCAAGTATGTTTTTGCCTTCCTGAGAGGATTGTATTTGTAAATCATCGGGCATTATTATCTCGCCTTCTGAAAGAATAACAGATAATTCGATAATTGATTTAAGTTCCCTGATGTTTCCGGGGAAATTATACGCAAGTATTTTCTTTTGAGCCGGTGAAGAAAGTGTTTTCAACGGCATTTTATTCTCTTTACAAAACAATTTTACAAAATAATTGGCAAGCAATAATATGTCGCTTCCCCTTTCGCGTAATGGAGGCAGATTGATAGGTAATCCCATAAGCCTGTAATACAAATCCATACGAAAGGTTCCTTCTTTTACCAGGGCAGCAAGGTCTTTGTTGGATGCTGTAATTATACGAACATCAATTTTTACTTCTTTGTTGGAGCCTACCCTGATTATTTCCCTTTCCTGTAAAACCCTGAGCATCTTACTCTGCATATTCATGTCCATCTCTGATATTTCATCGAGGAACAGCGTTCCCTTGTCGGCTTCTTCAAACTTTCCAATCCGCTGGGCTACCGCTCCGGTAAAGGAACCTTTTTCGTGACCAAACAATTCGCTTTCAATTAAGTCAGCTGGTATGGCACTTACATTAATTGCGACAAAGGGATATTTATTTCGTGCTGAATTATAGTGTAATGCTTTAGCTACCAGATCCTTACCAGTTCCTGTTTCACCATATATAGAAACACTGATATTGTTATTAAGGGCTTTCTGCATCAATGCAAAAACCGATTTCAATGGAGGGCACTGGCCTATGATCAAATTTGAGAAGGAATATTTTTCGGTTACAGCCTCTTTCAGGTTTTTATTCTCCTCTCTCAACTGAAAATTTTCCTGAATATTTGTTATTGCACGCCATAGGCGTTTGGGAGCATCATCATTTTTTACAATATATTCGTAAGCACCTTCCTTAAGCAGATCGATAGCAGTAGTAATATCCTCCTGCCCCGAAATCATGATAACCGGGATGGCAGGATTGCTCTTTTTAATCTTTGCCAGGGCTTCCCCACCTGTACAACCCGGCAAGGAGTAATCCAGCGTAATTGCCATTGGTTGTTTATACAGATTTTTAAAACAATCTTCTGCATTTTTATATTTCTCAACTATGAAGTCGGGATTCAATTTCAGATTATACTCCAGTAAATCAGCATACCAGGCATCATCCTCAACAACGAAAATAAGTGATGTATCCATACAGGAAATTTGAACTCAAATGTAGTGATTGTTTGCCAAATTGACACAATAATCTCAATATGATACAGGTTTTCTGGTCACAAATTTTATAACGCACTGTAATACAACACCATTATTAAACGGAATAACTTTTGATATTAAAATGTTAAAGTATTTTGACATGTTCATTCTTATAGTAGACAACAACAGGTTTTTTATTTCCGTTTTACAAACATTGCTTTTAAATTCAGGCTTTAATTGCATTGAAAGTTCGGATAATGGACTGGATTGTATTTTTGAAATCAATAAGGGTGATATTCCGGAGGTTATTATTATTGATGAGAGCCAATGTTTTATAAATGGATTTGATATCCTGAAAAACATCAGGCATTCCCACAAAGAAACCAGGATTATTGTTTTGACAAGGGAGGATTCAGAGCTGAATTGCAGTCCCCTTTCTAATAATGATTTAGTTTTTTATATGGTGAAAAGCAAAATTAATGCAGACAACCTGCCACAGCTTTTATATGATATTTTTACTCAAAAGATCAGCTCAACCAGAATACCTAAGGCAAACAAAGTGTTTTCGTCGTTAAGGCGATCTTTTACAGGTATATTGAATTTTTAATACCCAAACTGAACCAGCGTTCCTGCTGGAACAAAAATCAATCACGGATATAGATGCTTTCTCTGGCATTTTTATTTTATAATTCCATTATCCCTGATCAGCCAAAGTCATTCAGATCAGAATACACTTAGTTTTTTGTTTATAGATTTTGTTCTGTAGAATCATTTCTGATTGATGTTTCTCCTCTGCAATGGCTCAAAACACGCTCAAATCACACAATAAAAACTTTCATTTAAAATCAACAACTTCATTTACCTGTTGTCCTGGTATTTCAGTATCATTTCTTACATAATATTTTAATTTCAACTAAGAAAAACAGCAGCCTTCTTCAATAGAATTTATTAATCATCAGGAAAATATTTTAAAATTATTTTTTATTTATATCATTGTATATCAATACTATACAAATTTATTACTGAAATATAAGTTGTATTACTGCATTTACAGTTGCATTACTGCATTTACAGTTGTATATTTGTCGGGAAATTAATTTTCAATTAACCCACAATATCCTATAGAATGAAAAAACTAACGACTGCTGAAGAAGATGTCATGCAAATTTTGTGGAGGCTTGAAAAAGGATTCGTTAAAGACATCCTTGAACAGTTTCCTGATCCGAAACCACCTTATACAACTGTATTATCTGTTATCCGGGTTTTGGAGAAAAAGGAGTTTGTAAGCCATACACAATACGGAAATACCTATGAGTATTTCGCGCTTGTCCCAAAAGAAGAGTATGCCGGAGAACATTTCAACCAGTTTCTTTCGGGATATTTCAACAACTCATTCCCAAAAATGGCTGCCTTTTTCGCACGCGAAAACAACCTGACCATGGCCGAACTCGAAGAAATAATGCGTCTTACTGAAAAAGAGCTTAACCAAACAAATTCTGACAACAATGGATAACATAGTTGAATATCTTATAAAATCGGGTATAGCACTTAGTGTTTTCTACCTGTTTTACTGGCTGTTGATGCGCAAGTCCACTCACTTCGGACTTAACCGGATAATCTTAGCCCTATCAATCATTGCTTCGTTGATACTACCTTTATTTAAAATCAACCTTGCACCCGAAGTTGTTGCCACCAGTATTCCGGTTATGAGTATTGACCTGGCAAATGTTGTACGTATTGTAAGCAAACCGGAACCAGCCTGGGGAATACGTGAAATTGTGCTTTTAATCTATTTTACAGGTTTAGCTATCACACTTTTCAGGCTTATCTATCAATCCATTTACATTCATGTGATTGCAAAAATGTCGCGTACAATTACTAAAGGTAAGCACACCATTGTTTTAGTCGAAAAAGAGATAACTCCTTTTGCATACTTCAGCAAAATATTTATTCCGGCTTCAAAGATGCAGGAAACCTCATTCGAAAGCATTCTGGCACATGAAAAGTCGCATCTGAGTCAATATCATTTCCTTGATCTCTTCCTTATTGAACTAGTAACAATAGTTCAATGGTTCAATCCCATAGTATGGCTTTATGAGCGCTCGCTTAAAGAAGTTCATGAATATATGGCCGATGATGAAGTATTAAAGCAGGGAGTATCAAAAGGGAATTACCAGGTATTGTTAGTGAACCAGGCATTAGGTGGCCCGGTGTTTACCATATCTCACCAGTTTAATCAATCACTTATTTTAAAACGTATCGTTATGATGACCAAAATGAAAACGCCGCAACTGGCAAAGATTAAAGTGCTACTTTTTATTCCACTGACAGCCGTTTTACTTATGGCTTTTTCGAACCCGAAGCCTCTGCTTAATCCAGTAGTTGAAAAAGTGGGTACTCTTACGCAAAAAATACATAATGCCAATTTATTGACTGACAATTTAACTTCTCAGGATCCTATGGTTTCTGAAAAGGATGGGATATTGATTAAAGGAAAAGTGATTGACGGATCTACTTCCAAACCGATTAAAGGCGTGAATATAATTATTGAAGGAACAACAAAAGGGACAACATCAGATGTGAATGGTGCTTTTGAAATAAAAGCAGACAAGTCAAACGTGTTTCTAGTATTCTCTCATATTGGTTACACCACCTTAGTTAACGAATTTAAATCAGATAATAATGCCGCTATAATTAAACTGGATATGGGAACACACGATTTAAGCACGGTTTCTGTTGTGATTCCAGGAGATAAAAAGGATTTGGAAATAAAGCCATATCCTTACGTTTTAGTTGATGGTGTCCCAGTTGATCAGGAAACAATGAAATCATTGGATCCGGAAAAAATTGAATCAGTGTCAGTGCTAAAAGACGAAAGTGCCACAGCTGCTTATGGTGACAAAGGGAAAAACGGCGTTATTTTAATTGTGATGAAGAAAGGAAATCCTTCGGAAGAATCAAAAGTTACAGATAATAAAAATACATCAAATAAGCCGATCTTTACAATCGTTGAAGAGCTGCCTTCGTTCCCGGGCGGCGAGATTGAACGCAGCAAGTTTTTCTCAAATAACCTGAGGGTTCCTGCAGAAAGTATAGAAGGCACAGTATACGTTTCGTTTATTGTTAAAGCAGACGGCTCGATTGCTGATGCTAAAATCCTCAGGGGTCTTGGAAAAAATTATGATGAAGAGGTTTTGCGCGTAGTTAACCTGATGCCTAAGTGGTTACCTGGAACACAAAACGGAGAAGCAGTTGCTGTTAAGTTTAATATGCCGGTAAAATTTGATAAGAAATAACTGAAATAATTTATTTATAAACAGGGGTTGGCATATTTCCTTCCCCTGTTTTTTTATGTTATATTAATGCGCCGCCAGCCAATTATCACCCGTATTCATCTCTACCTCCACCGGAACATCCAGAGGCAAAGCAGTACGCATCAAATCGCCGACAATCTGTTTTACCTGTTCAACTTCGGGTTTATACACATCAAATACAAGTTCATCATGCACCTGCATAGTCATACGGCTTTTTAGTCCTCGTTTAATGAATTCGTTATAAATATTGATCATGGCAATTTTGATCATATCTGCGGCTGAGCCCTGGATTGGAGCATTGATGGCATTTCTCTCGGCAAAACCCCGCATCACTCCATTGGCTGAATTAATATCCCGGATGATACGGCGGCGGCCCTTTAGTGTTTCCACATAGCCTTTTTCACGGGCGGAAGCCATAGTGTTATCCATGTATTTTTTAATTCCCGGAAAGGTTTCAAAATAGGTATCAATTATCTCGGCTGCTTCCTTACGGGGAATTCCTAAATTTTCGCTCAGTCCAAAAGCGGAAATTCCGTAAACGATACCGAAATTTACCGATTTGGCATTACGCCGCATATCGCGGTCGACCTGGTCGAGCGGAACATTATAAATATTGGCGGCAGTAGCTGTATGGATATCGAGTCCTTTTCGAAAAGCCTCTTTCATAGCTTCATCGTTGCTCATGGAAGCGATTATACGGAGTTCAATCTGCGAATAGTCGGCCGAAAGCAAGGTGTATTCTTCGTTTCGGGGAACGAAAGCTTTACGGATTTCGCGGCCACGCTCCGTGCGAATTGGAATATTCTGCAAATTGGGATTGGTTGAACTAAGCCTTCCTGTGGCAGCAACCGCCTGGTTATAACTGGTATGAATACGGCCTGTAACAGGATTTACCAGCAATGGCAGAGTATCTACATAAGTCGATTTCAATTTAGTCAAGCCTCGGAAATCGAGGATCAATTGAACCAGAGGATGTTTGTGCACTAGTTTCTGCAGTACATCTTCACCGGTTTGGTATTGTTTGGTTGCAGTTTTTTTAGGCTTATCATCAATTTTAAGCCTGTCGAAAAGAATTTCACCAAGTTGCTTTGGTGAAGCTATATTAAATTCCACACCGGCATGTTGCCATATTTCTTCTTGTACTTTAATAATTTCCTGATGCAGTTCTTTTGAAAAGTCGTTTAATGCCTGCGAATCAAGTTTCACGCCGGCGGCTTCGATTCCCGCCAGGACAGGAACCAGAGGCATTTCAATCTCAGTGAATATTTTTAATGTTTCGGTTTCTATAAGTTTTGGCTCAAGAATATTCCGTAACTGAAGAGTGATATCGGCATCTTCGGCAGCGTATTCCTTAATCTCTTCTAAAGGAGCAGAACGCATCGAAGTTTGTAACTTCCCCTTTTTCCCAATAAGCTTTTCAATGCTTACAGGCGAGTAATTAAGGTAGGTTTGTGACAGCAGGTCCATATTATGCCTCATATCCGGTTCAATAAGATAATGGGCAAGCATAGTATCAAAAGTTGGTCCTGCAATTTCAATTCCATAATTTCCAAGAACAGCTATATCAAACTTCATATTCTGAGCAGTTTTGCCGATAGCCGGATTGCTGAAAACAGGTTTAAACCTGGCTACCAAAGCATTTGCTTCTTCCCGGTTTTCAGATACCGGCACATACCAGGCTTTGCCCGGAACTGTGGCAAAGGACATTCCAACCAGCTCAGCTGTAATGGTATCAAGACTGGTTGTTTCTGTATCAAAACAGAAAGATTTCGAATTTTCAAGCTCAAGTAAAAGTTCCTTAATACTCCTTTCCGAATCGGCTGCCCGGTATTCGTGGGGTGTATTTTCAATCGTTTTCAATGAGTTCTCGATTGCTTCAAAAGGGACTTCAGCAATGCTGAATAAATCACCCTGACCATTTGAAACAGCAGGTTTGGAAGAAGTGGATTTTGTTGCTGCAGCTGTTTGAATTCCTCCCGGATTTAATGACAAATCTGTAAATACACGCTGTGAGAAAGTGCGGAATTCCAATTCATCCAGCAAAGCTTTGAGTCTTTCAACATCCGGCGTATCGAGATGAAGTTTTTCTTCTTCAAACGCAATAGGGACATCCAGGATAATGGTCGCCAGCTGTTTTGAAATAATAGCTGATTCGCGGCCATTTTCAACCTTGTTTCTTAAAGTATCATTTTTGATAGTATGCGCTTTCTCGAGCAACTCCTCAACCGAATTAAATTCAGCCAGCAGTTTCCTTGCCGTTACTTCCCCTACACCGGGAATTCCGGGAATATTATCCGAGGCATCACCCATCAGTCCCAGGAAATCAATAACCTGTAATGGATTTTTAATCCCGAATTTCTCACATACTTCGGGAATGCCCATAATTACAGGTCTTTCACCGGCCTTTGCAGGCTTATACATAAATATATTCTCACTCACCAACTGCCCGAAATCCTTGTCGGGAGTAACCATATATACCTGGTAACCGGCCTGTTCAGCCTCTTTGGCCAAAGTACCAATAACATCATCAGCTTCGTATCCATCAACATAAAGCGTAGGAATATTAAATGCCCTGATCAGTTCTTTAATATAAGGGATGGACGCAGCCAGGTCTTCGGGCATAGCCTGCCGGTTAGCCTTATAACCCAGAAAGTCCTCGTGGCGTGCAGTTGGAGCCTGGGTGTCGAAGGCTACACCTATGTGCGAAGGTTTTTCGTTTTTAAGTAATTCATACAGAGTATTTGCAAATCCCATGATAGCCGAAGTATTCAGCCCTTTAGAATTGTAACGCGGGGTGCGCTGCATGGCAAAAAAAGCACGGTATATCAAGGCCATGCCATCTAACAGAAATAATTTTTCCACAGTGATTGTTTTGGAAGCGTAAAGATAGGAAGAAGTAATGTACGATGTCGGATTTGCGATGTCGGATGTTAAATGCTAAATTTTGGATTTTTCCCTAAACCCAAACTCCTATATCCCCACCCCTGATCAGTGTGAAATCTTCCTGTTTGTATACCAGGTATAATCGGTGGCGATAATCTTGTAATCAGTTCTAAAAAGCTCTGACGATATAATAAAATCAGCCGTCGATCGGTTGCAGGCAACAGGGATATTGTACAGCACTGAAATGCGTTCCAGAGCCTTTACATCTACTTCATGCGGATGTGGCTCCATGGGGTCCCAGAAAAATATAAGCACATCAATTTTACCTTCGGCTATCATAGCTCCCATTTGCTGATCGCCACCAAAAGGGCCTGATTTCAATCTTTTAATGCTCACTGCCTTACTTGTGTCTTTATCCATGCGCGATGCAAGAGCTTCGGCTACCATTCGGCCTGTAGTACCTGTACAAACAATTTTATGGTCTTTGAGGATCTCCCAGTTCCACTGAACCCATTCAACCATATCTTTTTTACAGTTATCGTGTGCCACAAGGGCTATATTTTTAATTTTTGACATTTTCGTTCTGTTAATAGTTAGCAGTTGTATTGAATATTGCTGAATGTTGGAAGAAAATAAATAAAGCTTTTTGGCCTTTCTTTATTTTCAGGCTGCAAAGATACTAACTTATAAAAAAAATCGAATGTTAACGAATCGTTTTCATAATATCTACTTATATTTACATATGAATCCGGATAACTAGAATAAACCCTCAATCTATTCTCTCATATTGTAATGAAAACCGTTATTATACTGGAAGACAATAATTAAAAATTGGATCCAATCAGTTCAATCCAACAAATCAAAAGATAATAAAAACCTAAACCTTTTAATGAACTTAAATCAACTCAAGTGATGAAAAAGCTCTCTTTCTTTCTTGTTTTGTTTCTTGCTGAAATACTAGTTTTCGGCAATATGAATGTCCAACAGGTAAAAGCACTCAACAATTTCAATGGTCTTGTGGCATGGTATCCTTTTAATGCCAATGCCAATGACGAAAGTGGAAATGCAAACAATGGAACTGTTGATGGTGCTGTACTTACCAAAGATCAGTCAGGAATGAATGATCAGGCTTATCAATTCGATGGTATTTCAAATTATATTGCGGTACCCAATAATCCGACTATTGTTTTAACTGATGAATTAAGTCTGACGGCCTGGGTAAAAAGAACCCGTTTTGGAATTGATATGATTCTTGAAAAAGGAGGTGATTGGACTTATGGAAATTGTAACTACGGAATGGGCCTGCATTATCTTCACAATAATATGTTTTACTTCTTTTTTAATGGTGGTTGGAGAGGTACGGATGGTATAAATGATTTTGAGTGGCATCATTATGCTGTGGTGGCCAAAAATGGGGATACAAATCCTCTGCTCTATATTGACGGGCAATTGAAAACTGTGCAATACTCCGAAGGAGTCGCAACAATAAATTTAACATCTTCCACAGATGATTTGCATATAGGGGCACAATTAAACCCCTCGTATTTCGGGGCGAATGTCATAGATGATGTTCGAATTTACAACAGGATTCTATCGCCTTCTGAGATTTCCGAATTGGCTGCAAATATAAACATGATAGCTTACCTCCCCTTCAACGGCAATGCCAATGATGAAAGCGGTAATGGACATAATGGTACAGTAAACGGATCTGCCGTTTTATCAACCGACAGGTTTAACATCGATGACAGATCTTACACATTTCCTGATCAATCCAGCAGTATTTCACTTGCAAATTCAACAAATTTAAATCTAGAGAGTGGCTTTACAATAAATGCCTGGATAAAGTATAAAAGCGGTACTATGAAGATAATAGTATGCAAGCATGTTTGCGGATTTGTTAACGGATTTCTTTTCGGAATTGATTACGATGGGCAGATACAATTATGGATAGGTAATTCCGGCTGGTCAACTGTTCGGACAAATGATACTTTTATCGAAGATCAATGGTATATGGTAACGGCAACTTATGATGGAAGCACAGGAATTGCAAAGGTTTATGTAGACGGAGAGGTTGGAGGCACTGGAAGTGTTACTTACAATAACTTCAGTTCCAACCCAATTTCAATCGGAGAGTCGTACCAAAACAATTGTGTAGCCGGCAATATGACTGGCGCAATTGATGAAGTAAAAATATACAACCGCCCGCTGACTGAGGAGGAAATCAGGTTTGAGTACAATTCATCCTTCACGGGCTTGGTAGCTTTTTATCCATTTAATGGAAATGCAAATGATGAAAGTGGAAATGGTAACCACGGAACAATAACCGGTTCACTTGTTACACCAGCAACCGACCGATATGGTGTAGAAGGTAAGGCTTACAAATTCTGGTTTCCCGATTACGTTAGTGTTCCAAACAATTCCTCGTTTTTTACCAATGAATTTACGGTTTCGTACTGGTATAAAGTGGAAGCCTATTGGGGCGATCGTGGTGTTTTGAGTTGTGTGGGAAACAATGGAGGGTATCAGCAGGTTTTCTCAGCAGGCACAACATTTACTTATTTACTGGGTTATAATTTTCCGACCGGTTCATGGTTCTGGACTAATTACACCGTTCCAAACACTCCCAATACCTGGCAACACATTACAACAACCTATAAAAAAACCGGGACCAATGCATCAGCCTCTGAACTCTACATTAACGGAGAATTGAAGAGCAGTGACATTTACGGTAATTTTATTGCTTATCCCGGCAATGAAATAATTTATATCGGGCGAAACCATGGTGAGTTAGGTTTAAACGGCGAATTAGACGATGTAAGATTCTATAATAAAGCCCTTAATGATCAGGAAATTAAAGACTTGTATTTAACTGAGACGAAACCTGTTTTGCTAAATCCGGCAAATCAATCATCTGTAACTACTTTTACACCAGAAATATTTTGGAGTAGTCCCCTTGTGAATGCAGAATTCAGATTTCAACTTTCATCAGATTCACTGTTTGGAACAATTCTTCATGAACAGGTCACCACTGATCTGAAAACTCAAATTCCAGATGCCTTGCTTACTGAAGGGCAAAACTATTATTGGCGTGTACGAACCACATTGAATGGTGAAACAGGCCCCTGGTCAACTGTATGGAGTTTTAATTTTGTAAATACCGGGCTTGCAAAGCCAATCAGTGAGGATGTTTTGCTAAGGATCTCTCCTAATCCGGCTGATGCTTCAGTTAAAATCATTTATTCGTTACCCGGAACCAGCTATAACGGAGCCCTGGTAACTGTTGAAATTGTAAATTCGATTGGTAAATGCATAAAAAAACTGACTGCGAAAGATGTGCCGGGCGGAAATAATGAAGCAGAAGTTGAAACCGGATCACTTCAGTCCGGCATCTATTATTGCAGACTGAAAACAGGGAATTATTCGCTGGTGCGCAAACTGGTAATCATTCATTAACATTCCTGAACTATTTACAATTTACAAAAGTGCTGAGCAGTATTAATTAGCTTTTCTGCTCCCTGATCACCAGCATATAAAAATCATTATCCAAAGGCAGATAACCGTATTCGTAAACGAAACGGTATGAACTGCCTTTTTGCGTGGTATACAAATGTGTAAAGTAATTGAAATTGAATCCTTTATTTGACAATTTGTCTTTGTGTACTGAAATTTTACCCTCAGCAGGAATCAATTCCAAAAGTACCCGACGATTTTTTTTCAGGATATTATTTACGTTGCGCACATAGTTGGTTACTTCGCTATTGAGCCTGTTGTTGTAATTATTACGGCACATATCCGAACAGAATTTCTTATCTATCCGTCCAGTGATAGGCTCTCCGCAATCGAGACAAAATTTTTCCATAGATGCAATATTTAGATAACGGTTTACAGATTGTAATTTTTAATATTTCATCTGTTATTAATTTATTTTTAAAGGTCAGATGGAATTATTAACTGCTTAATTGATTTTAAAGGTGTTAATGAAACCGCTAATGCTATGTTATTAATTCTTTGCTGATTTTTTACAGGTATTCAAGAGCTAAAGGTTCGCCAGATTGAGCCTAATATCATCTTCGGTTGGTGATTTATTCCAATCATGCTATTTCAATTGTTAAAAATTTGGAAGTATTGTAAATTTATTAAATATGATGTATATAAATCAGTTATGGTTGGTATATGAAAAGCAGGCGATTTCGGAGCACTTTCCGGTCAAATTACGCAACCGTTGAACTACAACCCCTAAATCTAATGCTATCCCGCCTATTTTTTATATACATGGTTAGGTGGCATTTTTTATTCGTCCTGTACACTTAATTTGTCCAGTATATTGTATTTAGCTTGTCTTTCTTTCCATCTATCTCTTGCATATTTTTGCATGTCAGTTATAGTATCTTTTTCATCAATTATTTCAAGTCCAAGCAATGTTTCAATAATGTCTTCCATTGTTACAATTCCATCCAAACCACCATATTCATCTACTATTAAGGCAATATGCTCTTTTTTTTCTAAAAGTTTTTCCCATAAAGTATATAGGACGATAGAATTGGGGACTATAACAATATCCCGTTTAATATCTTTCAGAATTAATTCATGCCGGTCTTCCGCAAGTTTCTCAAAAACTGTCTGTCTAAAGATATATCCAGTTATATTTTCATCATTTTCTGAATATACTGGTATTCGGGAGAATTTTAAATAGTCTTTGTTTTTTAAGAACTCTTTTAGTGATAGTTTTTCGTCTACAACAACTACAACAACTCTTGGAGTCATTATTTCTGTTACTTTAACATTTTTGAGTCTAAGTAAATTTTGAATTATTTTATGTTCTTTATCTGTGAAGACTCCTTCATCAGTACCAATACTTGCTAATGCTGCAATTTCTTCTCTGCTTGTTGTTTGTTCTTGTCTATTTTTTGAAATCACTTTCGTGATAATTGCTGAAATTACAACTAATGGATAGGTAATGATTATCATACCTTTAATAATAATAGATGAGATTCTTGCTAGGTTTCTCCAATATCTGGCACCAATAGTCTTTGGAATAATTTCGGTTATTACTAAAATCAAAATTGTCAAGATTGCTGATACAATTCCAAAAGATGCTTCTCCAAATACCTTTACCGCTTGAGCTCCAACCCCTGCTGCACCAACTGTATGTGCAACAGTATTAAGTGATAAAATTGCAGATAAAGGTTTGTCAATTTTGTTTTTTAAATCAATAAAAGTTTTAGCCCAAAGATTTCCATTTTCATGTTTAACTATCAGGAAGGATTGAGGGGTTGAAAGCAATACTGCTTCCATTATAGAACATAGAAATGAAACGAACAATGCAAGAAATAAATAAGCTAAAAGTGTTATCATGTTTTTTTCTGTCAAAGATACATTTGCCTTCGGGTATAACAGGATGAGTTGAGTTTTTCAAAATGCCACCTAACAGGATTGTAAAGATAATTATATTCCGTTTACAAACGACAACAAACGCTTGTAAATATTTTTATCCGAATACAAATATTTATTAACCGAATCACTCAAAATGGCCGCCATACCTTTGCTTCATCAAACCGGGAACAACCTGGCTGACGAAAGCGAAACATTTTTGAAATCCTTATTAATTAACCTTTTAAACACACAGCACCATGAACACACTACGCAACTCAGTAAAATTAATTGGCCGTTTAGGCATGGATCCGGAAGTAAAACTTTTGGACAAAGGAAACAAAGTTGCAACTTTTTCACTCGCCACCAGTGACAGTTACACAACGAAAGAAGGCAGCAAACAGGAACAAACACAATGGCATAGTATTGTTGTGTGGGGTAAACTGGCAGTCATATGTGAAAAATACCTGAAAAAAGGCAAGGAAATTGCCATTGATGGCCGTCTGGCTTATCGCACCTGGGAAGATAAAAACGGAACCAGGCATTATAAAAGTGAAATTATAGCCAGCGACATTCTTTTTGTCGGCTCAAATGGTGAAATAAAAAAATAAGGTCAAAGATCAGAATGCAAAAGTCAAAGGTCAAAGTCAACTTAAACATTACATCCTAATATTCATAAAAAAATGGAAAGTTTTTCGAATGAAATGGCAGAAAGATTTTTGGGATTTGCGGTCAAGATAATTAATCTCGAAAATCAACTTTGTAAAACATATTCAGGTCGCCATATCTATGGACAGCTATTTCGTTCAGGAACATCTTCAGGTGCTAATTTTGAAGAAGCAAGATCTGGGGAAAGTAAAGCAGATTTTATTCACAAAATGCAGCTGGCAAGAGCTTCGTGAGTCTCATTATTGGATAAAACTATTTATTGCTGCTCAGTTGATCTCTTCAATGAATGATAATCTTAAAAATCTACTAATTGAATCACACGAATTAAAAAGCATTACAGCTAAATCTGTTGTTACCGCAAAATTAAAAATTGACAACAATAAATCCAAATCTTGATCTGCCACTTCACTTTGCCCTTTGACTTTTAACTTTTGCATTTTGAACTATTAATATAAAAGCTAAAATAAAAAACCAATTCGAAACCAAAATCCCAAATCCCTAAATCCTTATTAAAATGAACACACTACGCAACTCCGTTAAATTAATTGGTCGCTTAGGCCAGGATCCGGAAGTAAAAACCCTGGACAAAGGAAACAAATTCGCAAAATTCTCGCTTGCCACCAGCGACAGTTATACCGCAAAAGATGGCAGTAAACAGGAACAAACCCAATGGCACAACATCATTGTATGGGGCAACCTGGCAGGCATCTGCGAAAAGTATCTGAAAAAAGGCAAGGAAATCGCAATTGATGGCCGCCTTACCTACCGCAACTATGAAGATAAAAATGGAACCAAACATTATATCAGTGAAATTGTGGCCAATGAACTGCTTTTTGTAGGCGCTAACACAGAATCGAAAAAATAAGTTTGCACCTGAATTTAATAACCTGAAAATTCCTTTTACGAGATGCAACTGCAACAGATACAATCAAAGATTTTCGAACTGAGAGGATATAAGGTTATGCTGGATTCAGACCTGGCTGTTCTGTATGAAACTGAAACCAAACGACTGAAAGAAGCTGTCAGGAGAAACATTTACAGGTTCCCTTCCGATTTCATGTTTGAACTCAGTATAAATGAATTCGAAAGTTTGAGGACGCAAATTGCGTCCTCAAACAGAGGAGGTACCCGTTATCTTCCCTTTGTGTTCACCGAACAAGGCGTAGCCATGCTGGCAAGTGTACTGAACAGTGCCAAAGCAATTGAAGTAAACATTCAAATTGTAAGAGCATTCGTACTCTTGAGGCAATATGCCCTAACACATTCTGACCTTACAAGTAAACTCAAAGAACTCGAAAGTAAATACAATAAACAATTCAACGATGTTTACGAAGCATTAAATTACTTATTGGACAAGGACAAACAAAAAACCGAACAGCAGCAGCGAAAGAGAATTGGGTACAAACCATCGACTCATAATTTATAACAATGACAGCATATTAAAAAATCTCCCTTAATCTTAAACCCTTAAATCTAAAAACAATGAACACTTTAAGAAACAACGTAAAACTGATTGGCCGCCTCGGCCAGGATCCGGAAGTCCGTAACCTTGAAAAGGACAACAAAGTAGCCACTTTCTCTCTCGCCACCGGCGATAGCTATACCGATAAGGATGGCAATAAGAAAGAATCAACTGAATGGCACAACATTGTTGCATGGGGCAACCTGGCAACCATCTGTGAAAAGTACCTGAAAAAAGGCAAGGAAATTGCAATCGATGGCCGTATAACATACCGCAACTGGGAAGATAAAAACGGCACCAAGCACACCACTACCGAAATTGTTGCCAGCGAAATACTGATGGTTGGAGATAAACCGGCAGAAAAGTAACTACCATTTCTATTGTTTCATGAAAGCTGCAAAATGTATGTTCTGCAGCTTTTTATTTTATAACAATGACCCCATTTACTGGCGGAATGTATACTTCCGGAGATCAAATCCCAAATAAACTCATATATTTTGCTACTATGTATTGATCGAGAAATTTGTAGAATTCCGGTATATGCTGTTTGAAATTTCTATCGGTCCGCCAGGCGTCAAGTTTCTTCAATGATTCGTCGAAGATAAGATCGTCAACAGGTTTCAGTTTCTGCATAATTCCAGTTCCTTCGCTATTATATAGAGCATTAACATTGATGTAATTTTCACCATAAGTGTATTTGATGGGAAAGAGTTGATGCTTTAACTGAATGGCTTTATCACAAAGCGGAGCCACCCCATTTTTATCAAGCGTGACTAACGATGGCTGGTCTTTCCCCATACATAACCATAATGGGGTTACTACGGAGGCAAGCGGAAAGCCGAGAACAGTCCACATGGTTGTGTAATCGACATTTTCACCTGGTTTCACACCTTGGATAGCAACTGCTGAAGACGAAAAATATCGTGGAATAAAATCCGTAAAATTCATAAATTTCTGCTCGTTTGGATTATCAGAAAAAGATTTCTTTAAATCCATCTTTGTAAGCGAATGCCAGAGCGAATGGCTTACATCCTGCAATATAAATCGGACTGTCAGGTTATTTTGTTGAGCAGCCTGGTAAAACAGGTCTTCAGCGGTTTTATAACGTATCTGACCGCTCCCTGAATTGGGATCGCCTGTAAATGAAAAATTGGTGTGTATGATATAGCCCATCGGGGCAATGGCCGGATCGTTTGCATCCAGTTTTTCATAGGTAAAATTACTCACCTCAAAATAAGCAGCGCCACCATACGCATCAATAACTCCGAAATTAGTTTCCACACCCATTGGTTTTTTGCAGGTTTTAAGGAAGACTTCAAATTCGCCAACCGAAGCACACTGCATCAAAGCTTCACGCATTACAATTCCTTCGCGGTCTTTCACATCAATAGTATCTTTCATGATCAGATTGTAGGATGCGGTATTCATAATAGCAAATCCTGCTGAGTTGTAACCTATCCAAATGGATTTGCCTGTCGGGTCATCCGAATCTATTAATCCCATTGAACTGTATTTGCCATCACTAAAATACATGATTGCATTCTGAAACGTATCTGTATCACGGTTTTTCCACATAATTGGCCGGCCATCTGGCGTATTTTTGCCTGAAATAACAATGGAAGTACAAGCCTCGACCGAAAACCCGGATAAGACCAGAAATAAAACGAACAACACTAATATATTCTTCATGACTGGAACGTATAAAGTGAATACTTTCTTTCCTAACAAAGTAAAAGAAAAAAGTGATAGCCAACAAAAACTAACTCAGGATGAAAACTATTTATTTAGGTATTTATTTTTTTTAACATGATTGAAATTTCTCTTAAATATACAGAAGCATCGTTTCAATCTGTATTACTTATGTCAAACCATCATCTAATCAATAGTTAAAATGTATATGACAATTTGATATTAAACTTTAATAAAAGTCTTATTTTTATACATGTACCAAAGTAAGAGGTAAAGTATGCCAAACCCTCCGATGGTAAGAACTAAGTAATAAAAATCTCCAACAAATTGTTTTAATCCATACAACACCATCTCAGCAATCAGGTGAAAATTAAACACATGTGAAAGCACATAGGCTACAATCGCATTCATTCCAATAACTTTTAGCGCAAAAGCCCATTTAACTTTACCTTTAACGTCAATAATCCAATAGAAAAAAGCCATTAGAAGAAAACAAACACCTGATGAGGCGAGAACAAATGAACTTGTCCAAAGCTTTTTAATTATTGGATGCCATATTCCCAAAAGCGTTCCGGAAAGAATACCTGCGATGCCGAAAACAAATAAATATAATGCAATCTTTTTCTGTGGCAAATCAGATTTAATAAGTTCGCCGGCAAAAACACCTGACAATGTAGTTGCTATAAACCCAAATCCACTAAGCAGCCAGGTGTACTCAGTTCCGTCCTGAAACTTTCCAAAAACAACCTGGTCAACATACCATGCGAAACTACTGTGAGGCAATAAAACACCACGGCCTATGCCAGGAACATCAGGAATGGTAAGCAGCAAAGTATAAATTATCAGGCAGGAAGCAAAAATCAGTAAGCGTACATTTCTGTTGAAATGGATAAAGGCAATGCTTGAAAAGAGATACCCTACCGCAATGGCTTGCAAAGTATTACTAAAAATACTGAATGTTTTAATATCCCATTCAAGCAAATGACCTTGCACAATCCAACCCAATATAAAGAGGATCACAAAACGCCTTATAAGCTTGGCATATAAAGCAGACATACTGGAGTTTTCCTGTTTCCGTTTCGATAATGCAAAGGGTATTGCTGCTCCTACAATAAAGAGGAATAAAGGCATTACAATATCATAAAGGGAAGAACCAAACCATTCGGGATGATCAAATTGCTTTGCAAGTGCCGTTGTAAAAGGTGAACCTACACCAACATTAAGTGCATTAAAAAAATGGTCCAAAAAAATAATAAACAGCATATCAAAACCTCTGAGTGCATCAATTGAGGCTATACGATTAAACTTTTTAGTATCTTCCATATTTCTGATATTACTAGTTAAGGGTGCAAATTATGTTATTTTACGTTTGTGTCTACATTAAATTTTATAATAGCCTGATTTAATAGATTTCCCACTCATCTTAAACAACTTTACTTATTCTTCTACCAGCATTGAAACATTTTCATATTCGGATTCTCAATTGCATCATTTCAAATCTTTTTTTTGATAAACCTTAACCCAATCAACAGTCATAACCGCAGGAAATAGTTGGTCATCGACTATTGGTCCACCCCAGTTACCTCCAATTGCAATATTGAAAATCAGAAAAAAGGGTTTATCAAATGGCCAGGTATCTTCGTTTTTAATTTCCGGTTGGTAATGTAACACCAACTTCCCATCGATAAAAAAGTCGATAAATTCTTTTGTCCATTCCATAGCATAAATATGAAATTTACTAAACGGATTTTGTATCTTTAAAACACCAGAATAAGGTGTTCCACCATACCCTGAAGGATTATGAATGGTTGAATGAATAAAGTCAGGATGTTTCCCAACATGTTCCATAATATCCAATTCTCCGCACGCTGGCCAACCAACCTCGCCAACATTCTGTCCCAACATCCACAATGCCGGCCATGTACCTATGCCCTGGGGTAGTTTCGCCTTAATTTCGACTAATCCATAAGTGAAAATTTGTTTCCCTTTGGTATTTATACGAGCTGACGTGTATTCATTATTTTCTTTTTTTGCTATCAACAGCAGTTTCCCGTTTACAATTTCGATATTTTGAGCCTCAGTGTATCGTTGTAGCTCATTGTTTACCATACCAGGATTGGCAATTACCTGATTCCATGAAGTGGTGTCGAGTGAACTTCCCTTAAAGTTATCTTCCCAAACAAGTGAATAGTCTTTTTTCGATTGCGAAAACAAACTTGCAGAAATTAAAAGGAACACGAATGTGATTGTTATTTTTGAATTACTCATTTTACTAAATGTGTTTGAAGGAAATAAAACAGATAATTTTGTTTTTTTTATACATTTCATTCTATTAAAACCAGGAAGAACAAATTTCTTTTAATTTTCACGACCTCCAGTTCATAACATTTAAAACCTACTTTTTGATTATCATTTTTTTTGAAACAGAGAGATTTCGTGTATGCATCTCAAAAATATAGACACCACTATTCAGTTTCTTCGCATTGTAATGGATGGTATAGGTTCCTTCAGGTTGTATGCCTGCTTCTATTTCACTAATTAAGCTTTTTCCTTCACTATAAATGTAGAAAACAACCTCGCATTTTTCAGGAATATGATATGTGAATGAAGTCTCATTATTGAATGGATTTGGAAAGTTCTGATTGAGGAGATAGCCATTTTGAAAAACAGGATTTTCACTTATCCCGACTGTGTTGTATGGAGCTAATTCTGACCAGTCGCTCCATTTCAGATTAAGATCGCGGTACCGGACACGAAAGAAATATTCCTTATCACCAGAAAGTAATGCTCTGTTGATTTTACTTTGATATAAGTTAATATTCTGATTCAGGTCAACCGGATTGGAATTGGCATCAATTCCATAGATATTTTCCCAATGTGTAGTTGAGTCGATAACTACTGGCATACTTTGCGAACTATCAACTACCTGGAATTGAACTGACATGAGGGAGTCTATACCCGAGAATTTAGAGCTCGTAATCTGAACATATTCATTAGTTCGTTCAACTTTGTCAATTACCGGAGTTTCTGGCCCGGATTGATTTTTCGACTTGTGCCATCTATCTATTAGCTCTGAATTTTTGGGCTTAGAGAGAGTTCCCAGGCTATATACTGAAGTTTGGTAAGAGTGATTTGCAATATCAATTTCAAGAATCTGAAAGAAATAATTACTGATACAAATATGGATATCATTCAAATCCTGATTTTCACCTTCTACCCATGGATCCAGAGGTCCGCCTCCACCACCTCCACATATCATCCTGAAGTCACCGCCAGGCTTTTCTGAAGTTATCGTTCCTCTTTCAAATCCATGCGTGTGCCCGTAATGAATCTCCTGAACTTTTGTGTATTTCTTCATTACAGGTAAAAGTCTGTTTTTAACATAGTCCGTACCTCCTACTATCCACAATTCGGAATAAGGAGGATGATGGAAAAATACGAATACAAAATCAATTGTAGTATCATTTTCCGCTTCATTTAGCCTGGATTCGAGCCAATTTGCCTGGGCTTCACCATATTGATCAATAATATTTGTATTCAAACCAATAAACAAGGAATTACCCACTTTCAGCTGCCAGATTTTTTCATTTAAAGGAGATGCCTCAGGGAAGGCCGATTGATCTTCGAGTTTAAGGTACTTGTAAAAATATGGGCTTTCCATTTCATGATTTCCTGCTACCACCATGGTTGGAATATTTGATGATAGTGCCGATAACGGTGCGAAAAACTGTTTACTATATTGACCGGGAGTACTACCGCTGACTACAATATCTCCTGAATGGAAAATTCCATTTACATGATTTTCGATATCCGGGCCATATATTTCGGCGATTTTAGTTCTGGCAGCCCGAAGAACTTTTCCTGCCATTGTTGTATCGGAAGAGTGCGTATCGCTTAGAAGAACAAAACGCAGTTTACCGGTATACGTTGAATCAGGCAAGGTCCGGAATGAATAAATCGCAGATTCCCCGCTACCACTTGCTACCCGGTAAAAATATCGCGTATCAGCCTGCAACCCCGTTAGCTTTACTGTATGCCAACAATAAGGATCGCTGATAATTTCGCTGGTACCTGCCATTTCCGTACCCAAAGTCGAATCCAAGCCATAAACTACTTTTGTCCCGGTTTGATCCGGGTCATGCCAACAAATATTTATTGCATTTGGTCCCTGGCCTTGAAGGTATGGAACACGCGTCATAGGTTCAGGACCAACAACATGTCCGAATCCTCCCAATTCTGCAACCTGGCTTGAAGTAAGCGACTGATCCCAGATAGCGAGTTCGGCACAAAAAATATTTGCATCTTCACCATTTTCATCAGCAAAAATCAGCAACAGACTTTCCAGTGAAAACCGCCCATCTACATCCTGAGTATTTCCGTCTATTAACAGTTTGCCATCCAGATAACAGGTAAAATGGCTTCCATTTTTAACAGATATTACCATACGATACCATTCATTTGGGGAGATTGAGTACGTACTATATCCAACAGCACCAACACCAATATTACCGGATGGATTTATAAAAAAATCGCCGTCATTACTGTTGCTTAAATCTGTTTGAAAAAAGGAGTGCCAGACACCGTTTGAAGGAACCTTAAAATCATATTGCAGTGTATATTCATTTACATAAGATCCTCCACCATTTGCAGTAATCTGATGATTCATTTTATAATAACTACCTGTGCCAATGAGCACTGCACCATTACCTGCTTCAGATCCGGCTGCGGCAGATTGCGCTCCAATGAGAGTAAGATCCAATCCAAACCCAACTTCTGCTTTCTGAAGATTTGAAGGATTATCAAACTTCCACCAACCAGATCTTTGTGGTATCTCAGACTTAGCATAATTAAAAAGCAGCAGTATGGCCAGAGTGATTACTGGAGTTTTTCTAATTGTCATTGGGCTTTAATCAGTAATAGAAGCATTAATCAAGACCTTAAATTATATACTTTTCATTTTTCAATTGATATTCATCTAAAAAAGGGCGCCTCAATTTCTGAGGCACCCATGACAATCCAACCACTATTTCAATTATTGTATAACAACCATTTTACGAACACTGGTACGGTTATTTGTTGTCATTTGTACAGTATAAATTCCATTGTTAAGTTTATCGGAATTATAAGTAAAGTTATATTTTCCAGGAGTTTTAGCACCTGCATTAATAACGTCAACGACTTTTCCTGTCTGGTCAAGAACACGGAAGGTAACATTTCCGGTTTTCTGAACCTGATATGGGAATAAGGTATTGTGTGAAACCGGATTTGGATAGTTAGGCATCAGATCAGAAGTGTTGCCAGTTGCTTTATTATCTCTGATACTTGTTTGAACTGTATTTGCATCTCCTAGTAATAATACTTCTTCAGCTGTTAAAGCTACGTCCCAAATACATAATTCGGAGCATTTTAAAGTACCATCATCTCCATCGCCATCCTGGAAAATATAGATGATTGGAGCTAAGCCATACCTTGCGTCGACATCCTGGATAAGAGATCCTGGCGTGTCTTGATTTATTGGCCATAATTCGCCATTTATATAGATCTTGAAAAATTCTCCGTTTTTAACTGAAATTACCATTCTGTACCAGGTATCGGCAGTAATAGTATTTGCAGTATACAAAAGGCTCCCAGTACCTATAGAATTCGGTACGCGTCCGATACCTCCATTTTCAGTTGCAGCGATAAATAAATCAGCGTCACTGGAAGTTGTTGCTTCTGTTTCCAGGAATGCATACCACGTTTCTGTTGCTGGAATAATAAAATCCCACTGAATAGTATATTCATTCACAAGGGTACCACCTCCGTTTGCAGCGATGCCATGTGTCATGGCAAAATAACTTCCTAACGGAACTTCCACTGCCAGGTTACCAGTTGAAGGTCCGTCAACTGATGTTGTATTTCCTGTAGATACAAGAGGTTGTCCAACTTCAGCTTTCATTAAATCTGATATATCATCAAATTTCCACCAACCTGTTCTGGCAGGTACCTGTGCATTTACAAAACTGGCAAAAGCCAGGATTGCGACTAAACTTAGTAAAGTTTTTTTCATAATTTAATTGGTTTTTGGGGTTAATAATTTAGGGTTTGTATTTGGTAAATTTGAATTTTACATATGCAGGAGTATTACTTCAACAACCACATTATTTTGTTAATTTCATCATAGCCATCGTATTGCCGATCTAATGCTATAATGAGATTTTCACGGTTATAATTGGTTTCTGAACCCGGATAGAGGCTACGCATAGGAATAGCGTCTGGCTTGTTCTCGTTCAGGCTTGAAGCAGGGTTGATAGGAAAATCCGGATAGTTATTCCTTCTGTATTCGAAATAGCTGAAATCAGCATCCTGCATGAATCTGAGGATATATTCCTGCATCCAGATTTGTTTCAATTGTTCATCTGGAGTTGTTTTAAATGCAGCTTCACCACTAAAATATCCGCTGATATATGACTGATCAATTGGAAGAGTATGAGCATAAGTTGATTTGGTTGTTGTTAGATAACCCAATGCGGCTTTTACTCCATCCTCATAATAGCTTTGAGCTGAACCGTCGGTAATCCATCCCCTAATTCTAGCTTCAGCAAGTATGAGCTGCTGTTCAGCAAAAGTCATCATCATACGTGGTTCGCATGCATCTTCCTTTAGATACCGAAGATTAATTACTGAAAATTTATTTGCCTTATAATCCAGATTCATGGCGTCATAATCCATTGAAACATCAACTCCGTTGTACGCGGCAGTATCAGTCTGTTCTTTACCAGCTGCTATAAGTGCAGCAGCCGGCTCGCAATAGTAAAACAATCGTCTGTCGTTTAAAATTTTCAAATTATCCATAAGTAATTTACTGACTATTGTTTTAGGGGCAAACATAGTGCTGGCACTCAATGGATGCTTATTCTGAGTCGAATAAGCAAGTCCCAAATAGCCACTGGTTTTATCCATCAGGTTACCATCTGTCACAATTTCAGCAAACCGGGTTTTAACATTTAATGATGCCAGATCTTCTTTTTTACTTAAACTCATCAAAACTTTTAACGCAAAGGCATTGACAGCTTTTCTCCACTTTTTAGGATCACCGGCAAACGGTGTCGGATCGCCTGAAAATGTAACACCATCTGCAAAGTATTGGTTAGCTGCCTTAAGTTCATTGAGGATATTTACTAAAACCTCTTCCTGGGTATCATATTTTGGATTATAAAGTCCATCAGGGCCTTTGCCAGCTTCACTATACGGAATATCTCCCATCCACATAGTCATTCTGAAGAAGTTGAATGCTTTTGCAAAACTGGCAATGCCTTTATACGAATTTTCCATAGTACTACCCTGAGCAGATTTCAACATGGCGTCAATGTTCGGTAATACTGTCATAGAACCGAAACTACTACTCCCGGTATTGTTGTATTGTGAACTATTTTTCCCCAGAACCGTAAATCCAACATATTTAGGTAATGCATTTCTGGAAATGAAACTCATCGCGTCTCCACCAGATTCAAGCATACCTAAAACAATATTTGTACATTCCATCGAAGCAGGTACCTGGGTAGTAGCATCCGGATTCGTATTAATTTCATCAAATTTGGAACAACTCACAAGCAAGAGTATGGTGAATGCACTTGCTAATACTATATATCTATTTTTGTTTTTCATATCTAATTCTGTTTGTGATAAACTTTAGTTTTTAAAACTTTTGTGCTTGCTTTATTATCAAAATAAAATACAAAAGATCTTCATTGTAATTATATTTAGAAAATGAATTTCAGGTTAAAACCGATGTAGCGAATGGATGGATCGCTAAAATTCTCATACCCTCCATCAGGGTCAGAGTATTTAAATTGTTTAGCCCACAAAAACATATTCTGACCAACTGCTGAAACAGAAATCCCTTGCGAGCTCATCTTTGCACAAATATTTTTAGGCATATCATAGGTTAGAGACATTTCTCTTACCTTAATAAAAGTTGTACTATATGCTTCTAATGGTGATGGCGAACCACCCCAGGCAGTACCAGCGTGAATAGTATTAATATATGATTCGTAAGTTACAGCCACATCGTTAGGAGCATATTCCCGCGTATCAATGGTAATATTGCCATAGGTATCGTAAGTTGCTGAACCTGATATTACCTTAACGCCTTGTCCGGTATAGTTTTTTGATCCAGGAATTGTAGCATCCAGGTACCTTTCAGGAGTTACAGAATTGGGATGTGAACCTGAGCGCCACATATACATTTCGGTAGTTGTTTGAGCTAATCCTCCCACACGGCCATCAACTGACACATTAAAGTTCCAGCTTTTATACCGAAGTGAAGTGTTTGCGCCCCAAATCCAGTCAGGGTCAGAATTTCCATATTTTGACGGGTAATTAGAATACAGAGGTACTCCGTTCTGATGAATGATATTACCTTCCGGGTCACGCTGAAAATCGTAAAGAACATATGCATCATACCTTTCCCCTACTTTTACCCAAGGTTTGTCGGCAGAGTATTGCTCATCTAATTTAGTATAATACCTGGCATATTTCGACCAGTTTACTGAAATATCCCATTGCCAGTCACCCGCTTGTATTGGAGTTCCGTTTGCAGTAATCTCGATACCTTTTCTAGTAATTTCCTCATTTGTATTAATAAAATTGCTGTAATACCCGGTAGCTGGAGTAATATCAGCTTCAACCAGGAAATCATACATTCTTTTGTTATAATAAGAAATGTCGAGAGAAGCCCTGTTTTGATAAAGATTAACTGCTGTACCAACTTCCCAGGTGGATGCAGATTCAGGGTAAACACTAGAGCCATAAATTGTACCAGGTACTGACGCAGAAGTCAAGTTTGCCCAGTCATTATTGGTGATAGTAAATACCTGGTTTATGTCATAAATGCCGGCAGGAGTTTTCGAAGATGTCCATGAACCCCGCAATTTCCATAATGAGAGCCAATGCATATCAGGCAATAACTCAGAAACAACGAAACTTCCTGATACAGATGGATAAAGATAGGACCGGGTAGCTGCTGATAAAGTTGAACTCCAGTCGTTACGCATGGTACCTTCTATATATGCCAACCTGTTCCATGATAAAGCAAATCGTCCCCATAAACTATTTACCTGTTGCTTGTATAAACTTGAAACTACATATGCCGGTAGCACCGAAGCTTTCAGTGAGTAGAAACCAGGTATAGAAAGTCCACCCTGGGTTCTTGAATCGGTACCTTCATCCTGACGCGAAAAAATTGTTCCACCTACAAAACCATCAACGGTGAGTTTACTAAAAGTATGGTCGGCAGAAAGCAGAAAGTCGTTATTGAAACTATACCCTCTGCCAAGTCCGATGTTGTATGATCCCAGCTTGCTTTCACCCCAAACCTGGCCTCCATTTGCAATTACAGAAGAAGCACCAGCACTCACTAACGAACCTTTTGATATTCGGATCACCTGACGGTTACTATAGGTGTCAAACCCGGAACGTATGGTTGCTTTTAGCCATGAAGTTAAATCATAACTTAAAGAAAACGATCCATTAAATATATCTTTATTTAAACTGTGTATCCTTTCATTTCTATCGAACCAGGGATTGTTGTTTGTATCCGTATAGCTGGTATTCTGAATTTCGTTCGGTACCACCCAATAATTTTTATAGTCCAGTATATTCCAATCAGGTGACGACCATATTAACATGGAATACATGGGGTCGTAACCTGTATAGCCACTAAACCCAAAGTTAGGTGATGTTTGCTTATTATATGAAATACTCGATGATAAAGTAAATTTATTCTTTTTCATATCTCCACCTATGCTGTAAGTATATTTGTCAAACATAGAATTGGGATATTGACCTTTATTTTTTACCCAGCTGGCCGAGGCTCGAAAACTTCCGAATTCTCCTTGTTGAACTATGTTTATATTGTTGTTCAGAACGTAACCCGGCTCCAGGAAATTTTTAAAATTATCTTTACCTACCGGAAGGTATGGCATTAATTTCATGGTTCTTGATATTGGATCCCATTGATTAACTTCCTGCCCCTCCAAAGGAGGCCCCCAGGCTCCATCTCCATTTGAAACAGCAGTATTAGTTCCTGTGTTGACCACACGACCATAGGTGGATTGTGATTCAGGAATTGCCAGATAGCCAGCTGCAAACATGGTGCTGGTGTTAACTGTCACCGATATTCCCTTGTTGGCGCTTCCTTTTTTAGTAGTTACCATAATTGCACCACTTGCCCCACGATAGCCATATAAAGCTGAGGCTGTTGCACCTTTTAATACACTAAGACTTTCAATATCATCCGAGGGCACATCCCTGAGGGTCATGTTACCATAAGGTACTCCATCAATAACTAAAAGTGGTTTTTCTCCACGAATATACATTTCGGGTGCTGCAGCAAATTCAGTACTGTTTAAAACCGACAAACCAGCTACTTTTCCTGTGAGTGAGGTTCCAACATCAACAGGTCTCACAGTCTGTAGCCCTGCGCCGTCAACTTTTTGAACCGCATATCCCAATGCTTTTTCCTCCCTTTTAATACCTAGTGCCGTTACAACCACACTTTCAAGTTGAGTAGCAACCTGGCTCAATCCAACATTAATTATAGTAACATCTTTTACTGCGAATTCTTTAGGTTCGTAACCCACATAGGAAAATACCAGTATAATATCAGGTGTAGATATGTCAATTGCATAATTCCCATTAATATCTGTAGTTGTGCCTGATGTTGTGCCCTTTATCTGAACAGTTACACCGATAAGTGTCTCACCACTTTTTTCATCAGTTATTCTTCCGGTGACTTTTTTTGGCTGAAAATCCCCGCCTTTAGTCTTGGTTGGTGTAATGATGATCTGGTGATCGCTGGTGACATACTTGACCTTCTCTCCTTTAAACAATTGGTCAAGAATATCTTTAATGGATGTATTTGTAAAAACCGCATCAACCTTTCGGGTAACATCCACAACTTCCTGATTAACCAGGAAAGTGTAATCACTCTTTTTTTCAATTTCATTCAGCACATCATTCAAAGGAACATTAACCAGGTTTAATGTTATTTTAGTCGACTGTGCACTCAGTTTGCCAGGCGATAAAATAAGAATGATGAATAGACTTGCTAGTAGAAGTAATCTCATATTTTGGATAGTTTTATGGTGAAAAAAGACAATAAGAATCCCGATAACTGAAATTATCAGCATCCGATAACTTCAATTTTAAATTTAACTGCTTGATCTGAATGACGAAAAAGCATTTTCATTAAAAGTCAAGGTTGTGAGAAAAAAAACTTGAAATGCTTTTACATTGATGTTTTCAGTTAGTTCACTGAAATTTAGATGGACATAGGCCTATGATTTATAAAATCAATTATTAGTGGAATAAATTATGATCTTTCTCCTTGAAAAAGAGCCATCCGGCAATTCCTTTTGTTTAATTTCCAGGTAGTCAATAGGAGAGGAAATTTTCAACAATCGCAATAATTCTCCCAAAGGTTCATTTTCAAATGTTGCCCTGTAACGATATTGTTTAATTTCGTTTCCTTTAATTTCAATATCCACATTATACTGTAGACTTATTCGTCTGGCTACTTCACTGATGTTATCATTACGGAAAACCAGTTTCCCATCTTTCCAGGCAACGTGTTTATAGGTATCTTCAGATAGTATTGAAAATTGCCTGGTTAAGGTATCATAATTCATATGCTGATCAGGATGAAGAAAAGTGATCAATCCGTCTGATTTAGCTGAATTTGTATTTTGGATAGAAACTTTACCTTCTAATAAGGTAACTGAAGGAACTCTGAAATTTTTTTCAGCCCTTACATTGAACTTGGTACCTGTAGCCTTTACAGTAAAATAAGGAGTATTGACAAAAAAAGGCATAGTCTTGTCGGAATGAACTTCGAAGTAAGCTTCGCCAATGAGGTAAACAGTTCGATTGTTGCTTAAAAATTTGTCGGGATATCGCAAACTACTTCCTGAATTTAACCAGACTTTTGATCCATCCGGAAGTTCCAGTAAGGAAAAGGTACCGAATGCGGCTACAACCTTATTATATGTAACAGTGTGTTCCGCAATTTTGATATGCTTTCCTGAATACATCCAAAGCATTGAAACAAGCAAAGGAATAAAAAGTATTGCGGCAATCCTTTGGGCTATTTGCCAGAAAGTCAGACTATTTTGTTCTTTGTTTATTTGCTTCAAAACTTTTGCCAAAGCTTTATCGGTTGAAACAGTCATTTCAAGCGAGGATTCCCAGATTTTTTTTAATTGCCTGAAATATTTCAGGTTCTCATCCGATTCAGAGATCCATGATTCCAGCACCTTGCATTCATCCTTTGAAGCATTGCCTCCAAGATAATTTACAATTAGAATGTCTGTTTTATGGGAATTAGAGTTATCCATATTTTTCTCAATTAACATAACGACGTTTCAATTTTGAAAATCCACATCAAAAAAATGCTATTTTTTAAATATTACTGCTCCGGGATAAATTTAAAGATCTAAGCAGCTTCTAATGAAAGAGTTGAAATAGTATCAACATAAAAACAAGAAAGTCCTTTAGTTCTTCTCTCAACAGGCTCAATGCTTTACCTATTCGCACCTCAACAGTACGGACTGATACCCCAAGTTTTTGCGCAATTTCCTGATAATTAAGAAACTCCATACGACTCATCCTGAAAGCTTCTGCAAATTGGGAAGGTATTTTTTCCATTGCATGGTTGAAATTCGCTCTAAGTTCGGAATGCAAAATGTAATTTTCAGTATCGTTTTCTGAAAGAACAGGATGCTCCAGCACAATTGAAGCATATTTATGTGTGATATTTGCATGGCGCAAACTATCAATACTGCGGTTTTGAACTGCTTTTAACAAGAATGATTTGAGGGAGGTTTGTATCACAAATGATTTACGATTCTCCCAAAGTTTCAGGAATACCTCCTGTATTATTTCCTCCGAAGCATCTGAATCCCTCGTATATCCGAATGAAAACCGAACAAGGTCTTCGTAATATTTAGTGAAAATTATTGTGAATGCAGACTGGTCATCGTTTTTGAGCTTTTCCAGAAGAATTCTTTCGTACGAGGCCAATAACTCCGACATAAATTCAAATTTTATACATACAAAAGTATTCTTTAATTTGAATTTAGAGAATCGATCCAACAAAAGAAGTTAGTTTAACGTTTTTATTCGTCTACTTGTAATTCTCTATAAATTAGAATTGAAGAAGTCCCTGTTTATAACTTTTTTATAATCTCTGCCGACAGCGTGTAAAAACAATATTTTCTTAACGTTATTTTGCAGCAAACAGAGGGTAATATATTATCAGAAAATTTGAAATATTGGAATAAGAAACTCTGCTTTCACCCGGCAAATTTCAAATGCTGTTGCAAATGCCTGCTGCAAATATCTGCTGCCTGTGATAATTTTGTTCTGAAAGTATCGCAAAGAGATATAAAAGTTTTCAAAAACTGGTCCACCTTCTAAACTAAATTCGTATGCCGGTAAAACCTACTGTAAAACCTACTAAAAAGCAGAAAAAAATATTCGTTCTCGATACTAGTGTGATTCTCTATAATCACAATGCTATCAACTGTTTCGACGATAATGATGTCGCAATTCCGATTACAGTTCTCGAAGAACTGGATAACTTCAAAAAAGGCAACGACAATATAAATTTCGAAGCACGGGAGTTTATCCGGATTATCGATCGCCTTTCAGAAAAGCGAACACTTACAAAGTGGCTGACTCTCCCTAAATCCAAGGGCGGAAAGTTCAAAGTGATCATGATTGAACAGGGTGATATAGATGCCCGCGTAATATTTGGCGAAAACAAACCTGATCACCGCATTCTTAATGCTGCTTTAGCCATAGCAAAGGAAAATCCTGATTGTAAGGTAACTCTTGTTTCAAAAGATGTTAACCTCCGCCTAAAAGCCAAATCGCTGAATATACAGGCCGAGGATTTCCTTACCGGGAAGATTAAAGATCCGGAAGGCTTATACACCGGAAAGACGCTGATTGAAGGTCTGCCTTCGAAAGTAATTGACTCCATTTATCAAAACGGGCATTGCGACATCAGTGATATTGGTGTTCAAAATCCACTTCCCAATCATTATTACATCCTTAAAAATACCAAAAACTCGGCTCTTGCATTTTACAATGCAACTACCCAACGTATTGAGCGCCTGGATAAACGCCCGGCCTATCGTATTATGCCCCGCAATGCCGAACAGGTTTTTGCACTTCATGCCATAATGGATCCTGACATAAAGCTGGTAACTTTACAAGGAGTGGCCGGTACCGGTAAAACATTGCTTGCCCTGGCTGGCGCTATTGAACAAAGGCGAGATTTCAAACAAATATACCTTGCCAGGCCTATTGTTCCGCTCAGCAACAAAGAAATTGGATTTTTACCCGGCGATGTGAAGGAAAAAATTGGCCCATACATGGAGCCCTTATATGACAACCTGAAATTTATCCAAAGCCAGTTTGGAGAAAAAGACAAGGAACATAAAGTGGTGACAGAATCGCTGCAAAACGAAAAACTCGTTGTTACTCCTCTTGCCTATATCCGGGGACGAAGTATCAGCAATGTATTTTTTATCGTGGATGAAGCACAAAATCTAACTCCACATGAGGTAAAAACCATCATCACCCGCGCTGGTGAAAATACCAAAATCGTTTTTACGGGAGATATTTTCCAGATTGATACTCCCTACCTGGACTCGCAGAGTAACGGACTTTCGTACCTGATTGATAAAGTGAAATCGCATCCCATGTATGCGCACGTCAGGCTCGAAAAAGGCGAACGCTCTGAATTAGCTAACCTGGCTAATGATCTACTTTAATCTTCAATGCTTATTGATTGAATTTAGTAATACAAAAAATGGGCACTCTGATGAATGCCCATTTTCGTTTTTATGCACAATAAAGGTTTGTTCACAATCGCGGATAACTTATTTCTCTTTCCTTACAACAGTCAAAATTGTTTGCCCGACAGCTTTCAGTGTCGGTTTGCTTATTCCTTTCATATTATCTTTCATGGTATGCCAATTCTGGTAAAAGCCAGATTGAGTGGATTGATCATGCTGAATAATGTCAATAGTCGGAACTTGCCGTAACTGATTGATATACACATGATCGTCTGTTATTGCATTGGTCCGTTCCGTCGAAAAATAATCGCTGTATCCGATTGCAGCGCCCATATTCCAAATTCTCAGGGCAATATCGGGTGCATAATACATACTTGTACCTTCCATGGTAAAAACGGCATTTTCTGCTCCAACCATATCTAATAAAATCCCATAGCGTGCACCATAAGCATTTACATGCGGATACCTCGACCAATACTGCGATCCCAGAGCCCAATCGTCGCTACCAATGAAACCTGCATCCTGTGGGGCTCCGTAATCTTCACCATCCAGTAAAAGGATATCGACGCCAATAGCAGCAGGTGAAATCATAAGTTGGCGTGCTATTTCAAGTAAAATACCCACTCCGCTGGCTCCGTCGTTAGCACCGTCAATAGGAGTGCGATGATATGCTGAATCAGGATCATTATCGGCAAATGGCCGCGAATCCCAGTGAGAGCAGAGTAAAACCCTGGCGGAGTTTTTAGGATTAAAAGAGGCAATGATATTTTTGCAATTCAACACAGTTCCATTATATGCTTTTGCAGTAAATGGCTGAACTGCAACTTGTAATGTATATGTTTTGAGTGTTTTTTCCAACCATGCTGCACATTCTTGGTGTGCTTTACTATTTGGAACCCTGGGGCCAAACTTCACCTGCTGTTCCACAAAATAATACGCTGAATCGGCATTAAAATCAGCAATTTTAATAGATTGAACCACTTCCGATTTTTCAGTTTCAAAAGTTGGTTGAACTGTTTTGGGCTTGCATGATGTAAATGCACCAATAACAAAAAGAGAAAGTATAAGATAGAAATATCGCATGATACAGCTGTTTTGTTGCAGCAAAGATAATACAAACAGGCTACAGAAAAGCCTAAAGAAAATCGGCCTTGTGCCCGAATGTTCCCGTAAAGACTGATTCGGCGACTGGCCGACGCGTTCGGGGATTCATTTCAAGATGTTGTAGTTTATGATGGAGGGCTTCTACATCTCCAAGATATCCAAGAGTAAATACCACGCGAATTTTATATTCGTCAGGAATCCCGAATGCCTGCGCAGCGGCTTCTGCATCAAAGCCCCCCATTTGATGAGTATAAACTCCTTCGCTCATTGCTTGTAATGAAAGTGTTGCAACTGCTTGCCCCAAATCGTATGCGTAACTTTTATTTATGTCACCGCGAGGATTTGTTGTTTTAGCTATTGCCAGAACCAAAACAGGCGCATTTACTGTCCATAGCTGGTTAAACTCAACCAAAGTATCAAATATTTTCTGATAAACCTCGTCTCCTTTAAAACCAACAAGGAAGTACCAGGGTTGATGATTGCTGGATGAGGCAGCCCAACGTGCGGCTTCAAAAATCCGTTGCAATTTCTCAACTTCTACAGGTTTTACTCCGTACGCTCTCGGACTCCAGCGAGCTGAAATCAAAGGATGAACAGGATAATCCGTTTCAGGTTGTTTTATTAATTCAATATCTTGCATGTGTAATTTTTATTCGGGTTCAATACTACAAAAGTAAACATTGGCGCGTATAATTCAGCTAATAATACTCAATTACTATTTCTTCGCCAACAACTTATTTCCTTTTTTAATCATTTAAATAAACATTTGCTACAGGGGGTAAGCCTGAAACTAATCATTAATCCATGCAATATTTGCTCACTCAGCTCTGGATTGCAATATTTTAATCTCAAATGCAAGTGAGTTAAATTACATGTTTTTATTCAATGTAATCGAGTTGGAATAAAATTAACTGCCATTACTAAGTAAAATTATATAATTTTGCCATTGAAATGATAATAGCCGGACACTGATGAAAAACAAATATCTTGATCTGATAGAACAAACCTTTGACTTCCCAACTGAAGAGTTTAAAGTGGAAAACAGCGAGTTATTTTTTAATAACATTCCGCTTATGGAAGTGATTAAACAGTATGGAACGCCTTTGCGCGTTACATTTCTGCCTAAAATAACCAAACAGATTCAGAAAGCGAAACGCTTGTTTAATGTTGCTATAGCAAAGTCGGACTACAAAGGCAGTTATAACTTTTGCTATTGCACAAAGAGTTCGCATTTCTCATTTGTACTGGAAGAAGCTCTTAAAAATGATATACATATCGAAACTTCATCGGCATTCGATATTCCGATAATAGAATCATTGTATGAGTCAGGCAAGTTAAAGAAAGAAACTTATATTATTTGCAACGGATTTAAACGTCCACAGTATATCGAAAACATTTGCAACCTGATTGAGGAGGGATTCGAAAATGTAATTCCTATCCTTGATAATAAATTTGAACTTGACGAATACGACCGCAATATTACGCGTAAGATTAAAATCGGCATCCGGATTGCTTCAGAAGAAGAACCCAAATTTGACTTTTATACTTCACGACTTGGTATCCGGTACAATGATATTGTATCGTATTATGAAGAAGAAATTAAGAACAATCCTAAGTTTGAGCTTAAGATGCTTCATTTCTTTATCAATACCGGCATCCGCGATTCCGCTTACTATTGGAATGAATTATCAAAATGTGTACAGGTATACTGTGACCTGAAAGCGGTTTGTCCGCAGCTTACTTCGCTGAATATCGGAGGCGGTTTCCCGATCAAAAACTCCCTCAATTTCGACTTTGATTATGCCTATATGGCCGAAGAAATCACAGCTCAGGTTAAAAATATCTGCCATCGAAACGAAATTCCGGAACCGGATATTTTCACAGAGTTCGGATCTTTTACCGTAGGTGAAAGCGGTGCAATACTTTATAGCATAATCGACCAGAAACGACAGAATGACAGGGAGTTATGGAATATGATTGACAGTTCTTTTATTACAACTTTGCCTGACACCTGGGCAATAAACCAGAAATTTATTTTGTTGGCTGTTAACCACTGGGACCAGGAATATGAAAGAGTTTTCCTTGGAGGGCTTACCTGCGACAGCGAAGATTATTATAATGCTGAGGCTCACACTAATGCTATTTTCCTCCCCAAGTTGAAGGATGATGAGCCGCAATATATCGGATTGTTTCACACTGGAGCCTACCAGGATTCACTTTCAGGCTATGGAGGTATTCAACACTGCCTCATTCCGGCACCCAAGCATATAATAATTGATATTGATGAAGATGGAGAATACTTCACCAAATTGTTTGCTAAAGAGCAAAGTCATAAATCGATGCTGAAGATTTTGGGATATTAGAGTAACAGGCTCTTCCAGGACACAAATTTGTACTTGCGTCACATCGCTCAAAATTTTATGATGACCAATTTCTGATGACCAAGCCCCTCAAAAAGACCTTGCATTCATCCCTTTTAAAGTGATGTCTCCCTTTGCTACTATTGAAAAAAGGCACTTATACTGTTTCAGATAATTCTGCAAAATATTTTCCTGTTAAGGATTAGTTTTGTTTTCTGAAAAAAATTGTACTTTCGCACTTCCGGAATACAAAAAGCATATTAACCTGCTCTTAACCATTTATCTGTATTACAAGCAATCATGCTTAATTTACAGTATGCTTTTAAAAAATGAACATTACTGATTTGATTATACATGTTCATAACAACGATGGTTTAGGGTGTAAAACAATATATCTATGAAACAGTATGGAGATTTACCAAAAGAATTTACTGCGTTTGAAAGTTCAAAAATCGTAATCCTTCCTGTTCCATATGATGGGACAACTACATGGATTAAAGGTTCCGACAAAGGGCCAAAAGCCATTTTGGAAGCATCAACCAACCTTGAAATGTACGACATTGATACAGATAGCGAAGTACATAAAATTGGTATCCATACGGCTGATCCTGTAACAGAAGCCTCATCGCCCGAAGCTATGGTGGCTGAAGTTTATAGCCGGGTAAAAGCATTGTACAAAAAGAAGAAATTTCCTGTAGTGCTTGGCGGAGAACACACTGTAAGCATTGGTGCTTTTAAAGCTGCCAGCGAACAGTTCAGTGACCTTACCATTTTGCAGTTTGATGCACATACTGATATGAGAAACGAATACAAAGGGAATAAAATCGATCATCATTGTGTGATGGCAAGAGCATCGGAAATGGCTCCGGTAGTGCAAGTTGGAATACGAAGCATGAGCGCAGGTGAACGTGAAGAGATAAAACCTGACCGGGTATTTTATGCTATGCAGATTTATGATCAGTCGACCTGGATGTACGAACTGCTGAACAAACTTACCCGTAATGTATACATCACCATCGACCTCGACGTTCTTAACCCTTCCATTATGTCTTCAACTGGAACTCCCGAACCCGGTGGAATGAACTGGTTCGACATTATTAATATCCTTAAAAAAATCAGCGAACAGGTAAATATTGTTGGATTCGACATAACCGAACTTGTTCCAAACAAAGAGAATAAAGCGCCTGATTTCCTTGTAGCAAAACTTATTTACACTATGCTTACCTACAAGTTCATCACCGGAATTAAATAATTAAAATTATTTATTGAAAGAAGGCTGTCTTTTTACGTAAAGGCAGCCTTCTATTTTATAAGGTTAATAGATAATGAAAGGTTTTGAAATCACCATCTTTTTCGATTGAATCTCGCAGGTATAAAAACCTTTCTTAAATGACGAAACATCTAGTCTTTTATTTACCTTTCCATTGCTATCGGAAGTGTTTTTATTGATGGTCAACATAGCTTTGCCTTCAGCATTATAAACTTTCAACACAAAATTACTCTGGGTTGACAACTGAGCTTCGACCATAATCAGTTCATGTGCCGGATTTGGCGAAATAGTCATATCAACCTGTTTTTTAGACTGTTCTGATCTTCCTGTGAAATCAATAATTTCAAAATCATATGTCACCGGTACACAATTATAACCTGATACTGTGAGTTGTGCAGTACCGGGATACTCTGAAATTATATCAAAATTAATGACTGCATTACCCGAACCATCCGTTATAGATTTGCCGATTAAAATACCATCTTTCATAACAACACAAGTCAATCCGGATGCAGGCATATTAGAAGAAGTAACACTCACGTCTATTGAAGTTGTCCTAAATGGAACAGATGCAGGATATGTTGTATTAATATCAATAGGATTATCAGTAAAAACCGAAAGGGCAGGATCGCCAAGAACATTGCAATCGTAAAAACACCAGCGTAATGCACCTGGCTCCCATTGGCCCGGAGCCGTAACCCAGGCTGCGGAAGCAATTTTCGATTCCATATGCGCCCGCCCGATCCTGTTGAGGCTATCAGAATACAAAGCATCTATAAACTCCCTGTGCAAATGGGGAGACGGACCCTCAGTTTGGCCTTCGTTAAACCAACCATAACGAGAGTTCCCGACAAAAGCCACGGCAAAATTGCCAATAGTTACCATTTTTTCAGCTATACAATCGTTATAATCAAAAGCTCCGCAATCGCAACCATGTGTATAAACAATCGTAAAATTATGATCAGTACCATTTAACCCATAGAAATTTGCATCAGTAATATCACTATTGCTTAATTTCATCACATAAGTTTTGTTTGCATGTCCCGTATGATTAAGCATAGGACGGCCCTGGTTAAGGTGATTTATTAAATCCTGTCCTGTCCAGATGTTAGTCTCATCATACATATCATCGAATGGATAATCCGAAGGGATCCCGGTTGTTGTATAGCCATTGTCGGAGTGCTCACCTTTTAATAAGTTAAGATAATCACTTCCCCAGGTAATGAAGGGATCTACTGTATAAAGGCTCTCACCGGCCATTATTACTTTACGGAATTCACCTGCAACAGGTTCGAACTGATATTTGTAACTTTTGTTGAGCATATGATCCAGTTCGGCAGCATTGCTGAAAGGCATACGACCCACGGCAACATCCGGTAACAAATCAGCTTCGTCGGGTTTTCCATCTTCGGCTTCACCCCACAAAGCATCACCATCATTATTCCAGTTGCCATCCAGGGCTGAGTAATACAAATCGGCAGGAATGTTACTGTCGGCATACCCTGCCCCTGATTGGGCATAGCAATACAAGCCCCGGTGAGGGATCAGTTCATCGTCACCTGCCAGTAAAACATATTGTATTTCGTGTGTTTGGTATGCCTGGATTATAAAATTCCTGATCTTTTCGGGAACATCCACTCCAGGCATGCTTGCTGTTATGCTATCAAGCGTAACAACCAGGGAAGTAACACCTTCACTCAGATAACCAGCCCTGTAGCTGTTAAAGGAATTTTTAAATTCAGCAGTGCATATAATAAGCAGATCATAAAGTACAGTTGGAGAGAGCCGTTTCTTCAAATATGTCTTCTCCATTTCTTTATTATCAGCCAGTTTCGAAACTTCATTGCTCCTTGAAACCAGGTTGCTGAGTGCTTTTACAGCATTAACATCTGGTGCAGTTTGTACAACCACCTGAGCGGCTGAATAATAGGAAAGTTTTCCTGTAACCGGATTGTAACGGAAGGGGGTAAAAGTAGTTAAGGCAAACGAACGTCCGTTTAGAAAAGAGGTAATAAGATGCCCTCGAGGATCAGTCGGGAAAATTGAATTGCTCATGTAAACAGCTTCGTCTTTCAAAAAAACACCTGTGCTACCTTCTGATATTGGCCTGGATTCCTGCTGAGGGAAAAGGTTAAATGTTCCTGGAACTACAATTTCATCTGAAAAAATAATTTCGAAACTAATGGCCGATTCACCTGGAGGGAGTAAAAGTTTAACCTGCCTGTAAGGCAACATTGGCTGTCCTGGAATAGCAGTTAACATAGTATTTCCAGAATTAACCTTTTGGTATTCGCCGTTTTGTTGTACTGAGGGATTGTCGAAATGATAGACGAGTTCTACCTTGCCTGCTGTAACAGTAAATGAAAGCATAAGCAGGATTCCTGCTAAAATGGTTTTGGATTTTATTTTTTGAGACTGCATAAATAACTGAGTTTTATTTGTGTCAAATTTGAGCATAAATATAATCATTCTCTAAAATAAAATACTTCAACTATTTTATACCTTTGAAAACACTTTAAAACTCCATACAATTACTTACCTTGAGCTTAATAAGGAAAGGCAAAAATTAAAAAATTGGAGTATCCTCTAATATTACAAGGCTGTTCTAATAGCTCTAAATTCAAGGTATTCAAGCAATTAGCATTAACCTGCTGGATACAAAAATGATTTATTAAAAATGAAACAATGAAGAACCTTTTAACAGCCAGGATTTTAAAATCACATCTAATAATCACATTCGGATTATTGCTGACTGCATTAGGATGGACAGCTTTCCTGATACCTGCCGAAATTACTGGTGGTGGAATTACAGGTGTTTCGACCCTTATTTTTTACGGATCAGGATTCCCATATAGGAATAAGCTATTTAATTATAAATGCTGTACTTATAATATTTGCTATAAAAATACTTGGCAGGAGTTTTGGTGTGAAAACCATCTTCAGTGTTATAGTGATGTCGCTTTTATTTTCATTTTTACAACAAATCATTACAAAACCAATTATTAACGATGATTTCCTTTCGACTGTTCTGGGGGGCATTTTAAGTGGAGCAGGAGTAGGTATTGTATTTTCGCAGGGTGGCAGCACCGGCGGAACTGATATCATTGCCATGATCATCAATAAATACCGCAATATCAGCCCAGGCAGGATTATACTTTATTGCGATGTTTTTATTATAGCTTCCTCCTACCTGATTTTTCAGTCGCTCGAAAAAATAGTATATGGTTATGTTGCCATGGGCATAACTTCGTACACCATCGACCTGCTGTTTACCGGATCGAAACAATCGGTTCAGATGTTTATTTTTTCTAAAAAATACAACGAAATTGCTGACCGCATCGGGAAAGAAGTAGGTCGCGGAGTTACCATAATCGATGGAAAAGGCTGGTATTCAGGAGAATCGACCAGCATACTTCTGGTTATGGTAAGGAAACCTGAAGCCAGTCAAATGTTTCGAATTATTAAAGAGATAGATAGGGATGCATTTATGTCGGTAAATAACGTAATGGGAGTTTATGGACAAGGATTTGAGCGGATCAGAACATAATATTATCATGAATGCCAATTTTCGATTTTTTTTTACCCCGCTAATTAATCTCTCAAATTTTGCCCAAGCACAACTTTTTTTGAAGTACTTACATACACAGTAATTGGCCCTAGCAAGGCATCCATAGAGGTATTAAAAGTAACGGCATAAGCGTTAACACAATTAAAGGAAGATTCAGTTACAGGAGCTTGTTGCCAATCAACATTTACAGTTGCCTTTTCCTGATCGGATAAATAATTCCATGCAATCTCCCTGATCTGCAGATTTGGATCAGTTTCATCTTCTTTTTTACAGCCCGACATAAAAGCAATCAGTACTACAATAATTATCAGAAGATTTTTCATCATTTCTACTTTGTTATAGAGTCAATGCCCGAAACGAAGCAAATTCACTTTCCATTGTGGTAATCCGCCTTTACAATCGTTATAACCAGCTTTTGGTCATTTAATGTTATAATTTCCCAGGTATAATCTATCCTACCTCCCCAAAAACCAACAGTAATATTTACGATAGAGTCCTTTTGGCTCCAGGTGCCTTCGTAATCGGCAGTAGTAATCGGAGGAGTTCCGCAAAATCCACTGTTCTGCCGTTCAACAAGTTTATTACCTGTTTTGAAAGTAATTCCGTATTGGTTTTCAACCAGGCTTTG
This sequence comes from uncultured Bacteroidales bacterium, assembly GCA_963802185.1. Classification (GTDB taxonomy): domain Bacteria; phylum Bacteroidota; class Bacteroidia; order Bacteroidales; family UBA4417; genus UBA4417. The sequence continues at coordinate 115,867 of CAWDHU010000016.1, read as the reverse complement.
AGCCCTGGTATAAGTAACTATCGTGTCGGTATATTGCGGATCAGTCCAGCTTCCTATAAGTTCCTCATTACCAGTAACAACAGGATCAGCTAGCTTTTGGCATGAAGTAAGAGCAAGTGATAAGAGAAATAATAGTGTGATCGTTTTCATTTTTTGCAGTATATTTTTCCAGATTATCTGAGGGCTCTATAAACTTGAATTTCAAAATCCTAATATTCCAAATCCAACATTTGAAATCCGACATTCCAACATTCCAATTTCGACATCCACAATTCTTTAAATTTTCCCAATTGGTATTTTACTTAACTGCTTAATATTCTGCAGATCGGTATAATTGTATTGGTAAATGCCGTCTTCAGCGATCATGATCAACACATTACCATAGGAATCACATCCAGGGCTTTCAGATTGGTATATTGTTTCAACATATGCAGATCGATTCGCAACGGATCGCTTGCGTCATAAATTTTCAGGCCTGCCTGTCCATCACAAACAAAAAGAATTTTATTGTCAATACCTAATCCATACGGCTCCGACATAGGGTAACTTTTCATCAGCACAGGGCTCATGATATCCTTCAGATCAATCACTTCCATTACATTCTGCCAGTTTCCGCAACGATTGCCTGCCCGCAACGTAACATAGGCATACCCCTCCTGGACAACTACCGGGTCGCAGCTTTGAAAATGGTTATACTCCGATTTATAGACCGGTGTTGCCGGTTCAGCAATATCATAAACAAGCATTCCAGTCTGGGTACCAATAAAAAGATAAGTGTCTTCAATAAACACAGTTTCGACCATCCGGGACATTTCAATTTTAGTTCCTACTACGGGATTTGCCGGCTCATTGATATTTATTACCTGCATATTGGTTTGATTCAAACCATAAAACTGGTCTCCATTAATTATAAACCTGGCCATTGAGCCACCAACACCAACGGTTTGAGACGGGGCACCACTACTTTCGTTCCTCATAAAGGCTCCTAAGCCCTTGTCGAAATAATAATATGGGCCAATACCGCCTGTATTCACTTCTTCAGTTATTCGCTGAACCTGCCAGCCCACAATTACACCCTTTTCCTGATCAATATTAGAAATAGGATAGGGTCCGGAAGTTTCAGGAATAGTATATGGGAAAATATCTTTGATGCGGGCAACTTCGACCGGTGAATTAAGATTTGAGATATCAAGTACAATTAAATCCACATAATTATCAGCATACAGGTAATTTCCCCTGACAGCCAGGTCCACATTGCCCGGGATATCCAAAAAGGTAAGATTTACCGGAGAAGCCGGATTTGAATTATCGAAAACGTGAATACCTTTGTATTTTTCATTTACAAAAAGGTAGTTATCCTTAATGTATATTTTCCCGGCTGACTGAATTTCATAAGCAGCGGTAGATTTAACCGGTTTACGCATTTCTTCATACGACAGGTACTGAGGTACATTGGCCGTATATTTCCTATATTCTATTGTACTGTCCTTGCACGAAGTAACGCTCCACAGTATAAGCATCATCATAGGAACTGCATGGAATAATTTTGTTGTTTTCATAATGACCAGATATTGGTATTGTTGCTTTTTGTTTTAAGGTTTTGCCGGATGATTCTCTTAGTTAAAAAGGAATCCAAAAGAGAATGTCAATCGGTTATATTCATCGTAACGAATGGTTTCAGAATCCTGTATGGATGACATCCAGGGATAGCTAACAGATACAGTTTCTGTTTTTTGATACCGGTAGCCAATATTGAAAACCAGTGCATTATGTTTTGAAAAGTTAAAACGCATACCAGCACCTGCGCCGGCCAGAGCACCACCGTGATACTCAGTCCATTCGTTATCAGACTTTTGCGAGAGCGGAACTGCATAACCACCCTGTGCATATATTAGAGGCGACCATTGCCCTTTTAAAAAATAGTATCTCACATCAGCCATAAATGGAATTTGTTGATGGTCGAACCACTCAATACCGATACCTCCGCCCACTGCCAGCCTGAATGGAAAACGATAAGAAGTCACGAAAGTGAATCCGCCAGAGTTCTGCGAACCGCCATAAAAATTAACACTTGCAGCCATTTCAACAGGTGAAGCTTTATTTTCTTTTTCTTTAGACGGAATTGCCTGGTCCATCAGTATCATTTTAATCAGAGTATCAGGTACCACTATAATATTGTGACCTACAATTTCGATAGTGGTTTTAACGCCGGTAATATTTTCGATTACTTTTCCTTTTAAAATGCTTCCATTTTTCAGGTAAACAGCATCTTCCTTCGATTGGGCGAAACTGTTTCCAGCAGTAAACAGAATAAATAAGACAACAAGCAGGTATATTTTTTTCATTTAGTTTGTGTAAGTAGTAAAAAGGGCAGAAAAAGAACGAATTGGTTGTATGAGTTGCTTTAATATGGAAATAGTAGAGATCTTAAATATCAATTTGATGTGCTGAAAAACATTAGTTTATTGAAATTAAGCTATCAAAAATCAGATCATTCATATACAATATTTAAGCATATCTGAAATAAATGTCGTATCTTTATAACTTCGTTGAAGCCTGCAGTTTTTTCTGCTTGTATACAGGATTATTTCCCCCTTTAATCCACTTGGCTTCTTCATACAGGCCGTGCTTCCATCCTGGATGACGATTATTTCTTGTATCGGTCAACGAGTAACATTCTAACTTACTTCCTTACAAACAACTTTTGTTGTTAAAGGCAATTTCAGTATTCATTTTACAAAAATTCTATCTTATGATAAAATCGTTTCTCTTGTGCTGCAGTCTGGCTATATTGGCTGAATTGCATGCCCAAAGTTCACTGATGCCGGGTGCTTTCGCTCATAAATTTGGTCTTGATGTATCAAAGGAAAGAAAAATCAACCTGGAATCTTTGGCTTTTGAAAGCCCCGATCAATGGGTGGCGTTAACACCCTCTCTGAAGTCAACCAATCTTACTCCCGATTCAACCATAATTGAAATAATAAACCAGGTCGATACTGCCAGGCTGCACCAAACGGTACAGCACTTGCAGAATTATGGAACCCGCTATGCATACATGCCTCAGGCAGATTCTGCCGGGGACTGGATTTATAAAAAACTAGGTTCCATAAATAGCCTGAGCGTTATAAAGCAATATTTTCCTTTACTTAATGGAGATATAGGATTCAATGTAATTGCTACACTTACCGGTACAAAATATCCTGATGAATATGTAATTTTTGGGGCGCATTATGATTCATATGCACCAGATACCTTAAATGCCCCTGGTGCAAATGATGACGCTGTAGGGATTGCTGGTGTCATGGAAGCTGCCCGGATCATGAGCCAGTACAAATTTGACCGGAGTATTATTTTTGCCTGCTGGACTTTGGAAGAAGGCTACCTGGGAGGAAGTGGCTACTTTGCCTCACAGGCTGCTGAAAGTAATATGAAGATACTGGGATATTTCAACCTGGATGGCGGAGGGAATTTAAAGCCCGGCTCTCAGCCTTCTACATTTTTAATTCATCACCCGCAATCTGATTACCTCGCCGGATTTTATAAAGAGACTTGCAGTATTTATCTTCCTTCGCTAAATATCGCGATGTGGAATGGGTTTGGTTTAGCAGATGACTTTTGTTTTACTATAAATGGCTATCAGGGTTTATGGAATTTCGAAAGCATCTATGATATGGGAATGTACGGCCATACTTCAGATGACAAAATTGGGAAAAATGTCAACAGTTTTTATAACCTGGGGTTTTTAGTAAAAGCAGATATTGCCTGCCTCGCCCGGATGGCTAATATGACGCCCAGGCCGATAAACCTGCGTGGTTATCCTGACGATGGGAAAATCACCATCACCTGGAATCCCAATGTGAATGTGGACCATTACAATATTTACAGAGATACTACCCTTTATTGTACAACAACTGATACGAGTTTCGTGGATTTTAATGTTACCAATGGAGTTTATTATTCCTATAATGCGACATCGGTCTTTACAAATTCAGGCCTTGCATCTGAAAGGTCCAGCCCGGTCAGAGTGAGCCCGGCACCCCCGATCACCTTTCCTTTTACAGATGATTTTGAAAATGGTGGCATGTATTGGGACCTGGAGCCAACCTGGGGACTGGAGAAGAAAGGAAGAAACCTGTCTTTTTGTTTGTCGGATAGTCCGGGTAAGAATTATGACAACTATACCTCCTCTGTTGCTTTTTTGAAGCCAATAAACCTTGTCGGCTCTGCAGATCTGGAAGTTTCATTTATGACAAATTATTGGATTTATAATTCTGATGCTTGTGATTTTTTCGCCTTCGATAATGGGCTTGTTTGGCTGGATTGGATCCATGGTTTTCAATCTGCATGGATAAAAAAGACCTATTCATTGAATGATTTTAGTGGTAAAGCAGGTATTAAACTGTTTTTTCTCATTTATGGTAGTCCATATGACAATTTAGACGGAATTTATATTGATGATTTTACAATTTCTTTAACAACGGGGCTTCCACAATCCGAAACAGAAAAGGCATCAGATGCACTAAATGTCTTCCCCAACCCATTTAGTAACAACACAACCATCGAATATTTACTTGAGCATGATGCAACCGTTTACTTAAACATCTTCGATTACCTGGGCAAGGAGGTTGAGGTGATTGTGAATAAGAATCAGGCAAAAGGCAAGCACCAGTTGAATTGGAATACTGAAGACCTTGCGACAGGGATTTATTATTGCCGCTTAAATGCAGGAAACCAACTGATGTCAGTGAAAATGGTAAAAATAAGGTAAACTGCAAGGAGCAAGGGGCAAACCCTGTCGCACATTTCGTTTGCTTTAAGGCATATAAAACAGCGGAAAAACAACATATTAACCCCCAAATAAAATGAAAAAGCTCTTCCTTTCAATTTGCTTAATGCTTGTGTCCTTAATTTCTTTTGCACAATGGACATGGCAAAATCCCTTACCGCAATTGCACTCAGTCTATTTTACTAATACTTACACAGGGTATGCTGTTGGTGATACCGGAACCATTTTAAAAACCACTGATGGTGGAACAAACTGGTTTTCATTGCCTAGCGGAACAACCAATGGCTTGTCATCAGTTTATTTTGCCGATGTATATACAGGGTGTGCGGTGGGCGATAGTGGAACCATTTTAATAACCAATAATGGCGGCTCCTCCTGGACTGCTTTGTCCTGCTCCAGAACCTTACAATTTATCATCAGTTTTTTTTACTAATGTCAATACAGGGTATGCAGTGGGTGATAGTGGAACCATTTTAAAAACCATTGATGGAGCTGCTTCCTGGACTGAATTACCCTTCGCAGAACCTTATAATTTATCATCCGTCTATTTTACTGATAACAATACAGGTTTTACCGCAGGCCGTTACTACGGCGATTCAACGCTAAAACCTGGCTGGGTATCCATCTTTAAGACAGCTAATGCAGGCCAAACCTGGCAAAAACAGATATCAAAACAAATGATACTACTCGTATTGTATGTATAAACTCTATATATTTTGTTGATGCCAATACAGGATATGCGGTATTTTTTTCAGTTGAAGGGTATAGTTTAAATGAACCCATATTAAAAACCAACGATGGTGGTACAACCTGGACTCTACAGACTGTGCAGCCGAGCGAACCATATCGTCAATTGAGTTCAATTTACTTTTCCGATGCTAATACAGGTTATGCGGTGGGTGGTTACAGAGAAGATCTTTTGGGATTTTATTATGGGGTCATAGTAAAAACCACAGATGGAGGCGCAAACTGGACTGCACAATCAAATGGAACATCCAATCATCTGAATTCGGTTTACTTTACCGATGCCAATACTGGTTATGCAGTTGGTGAATGTGGAACCATTTTAAAAACCATCAATGGAGGCACAACCTGGACTGTCATATCCAGCGGATCTAATAGTTCGTTGAATTCAGTTTGTTTCACTGATGCCAATACTGGTTATGCGGTAGGAAGTGGTACCTTAATAAAAACAGAAAATGGAGGTGCAACCTGGATTGCCAGTGAATGGACAAATATGAATTTCTACTCGATTTGCTTTCCAACTTTCAATACAGGTTATATATTTTGGGGAAAAAATTATATTTCTAAAACCATTAATGGAGGTACAACTTGGACATCAAATTATGGTGGGCTCGGCAATCATGCGACAATGTCAGCATTCTTGTACTGATAGCATTACAGGTTATGTGGTAGGTGCTGGAGGAACGATCAAAAAAACCATCAATGGATTCGAAACATGGTATTATTTAACAAGCGTAACAACTAATTATCTAACATCAGTTTTCTTTACTGACGCCAATACAGGGTATGTATCAGGTGAATCAGGAACCATCATAAAAACATTAAACGGGGGAGATATCTGGGCTGCTTTATCAAGTGGAACAACTAATTGGCTAAGATCACTTTACTTTCCCGATGCTAATACAGGTTATGCCATAGGAGATTATGGAACCATTTTAAAAACCAACGATGGAGGAACTAACTGGACCGCACAATCAAGCGGAACTACAAATGGGTTAAATTCAGTTTACTTTACTGATGCAAATTCTGGTCATGCGGTGGGTGCAAATGGTACAATCTTAAAAACAATAAATGGAGGTACAACCTGGATTACTATTCCAGTTGGAACTTCCAATCACTTAAATTCAGTTTACTTCACTGATTTCAACACAGGATATGTGGTTGGGGGAAACGGTACCATCCTAAAAACCACAAATGGAGGAGGATTCGTTTCTATCAACGATCCAGTACCAGCAGCTTCATTATTCACTCTATATCCCAACCCAGCCACAACTAAAATTACCATTTCAACTAACATAAAGCTGCCCGGTGAAACCAGGATAAGTATTTTCAGCATCAGTGGCCAACATCTGATGCAAGCAAGGTTCCAAAATCAGAAGCAGTTTGATATGGATGTAAGCGCACTGAGCAAAGGCATTTACCTGGTTAAAATACAGAGCAATGCTGGAGTTGAGAGTAAAAAGTTAGTGATTCAGTAATCCTTCTTAATCCTACTTTAGACGCAACACATACAATGCGATAGCATATTTCCAAAAAATGTCGTATCTTTAAAACGTAATGAAGCCTGCAGTTTTTTCTGCTTGTAAAGGATTAGCTTCTCCCTTTAATCCACTTGGCTTCTCAATACTGGCAGTGCTTCCCTCCCGGAGGACGGTAATTTCTTGTATCGGTCAACGAGTAACATTCTCACTCACTTCCTTACGAACAACGTTTGTTGTTAAAAGTAATTTCAGTATTTATTTTACAAAAATTCCAGGTCATGAAAAAAATGTTACTTGTTGCCCTGCTTACTTTGTGCAGTTGTAATTTCCTGGCTTATACGCAGGAAGTAAATACCAGTAAATCCCGTTCTGAAGAACCAATATTCTTTATACCTAAAAATCACGATCCCAATTATTTAAAATCGCGGCAATTACCTTCAAAATCATTTTATGAATCTAAGGCGGATTGGCAGCATATTATTGATTCAACCTGGGGGCCAGGCGATTCACTATCGCGAAAGTTATTGATTTTCAATACCTATGCCAGCCAGATTCATGATAGATTTGACGGCTTTATTTCTCTGAATTTAAACTGGGATTCGTTGTATAACCATTATCTCACCCAAATAAATGCTTCAACAAGCAAAGGAGCCTTTTCATCTATAATGAGTCATCTTGCTTATGATTTAAAAGATGTTCATACTCATGCATATGATACCTCTGTTGTATATACTCCGCTTAACCCGGGGATTCCAATCCTTTTATTAGGAAGCTATCTTTCAGTTGAACATTTTGGTGCTGTTACAACGGTATTGCCTGATAGCTCTACCCTGGTTCTTCGTGTAGTTCCCAATCATCCTCTCAATCTCGAACCCGGCGATATTATCCTGGGCTATGAAGGAATTGCATGGAAAAATTTAGTACAGGAATTTTCAGGAGCAGGCTTGCCAATAATAGGTTTTCCGGGTGGATGTAAATCTGCCGATACCTACCATAATTTATCAGGAGCCGGGTTGAACTGGCATTTATTCAGTACTATTGATATCTTAAAATATTCCACAGGCGATACGCTCCATCTATCTGTGTTACCCATGCTAAACTTACAGGTTCCTGTAATGTTAAATAACGAACAAATGGAAATTCCAAACATCGATTTTCCTGATGTAATTTCATATCAATGTGCAACTTATGGGATATTGGAAAAAACGAATATCGGATACATTTATCTTGCATCAGAGTGGCCCGGAGAAAGAGCGGACGCAGAATTCTATTTGGCTGTAAAAGCATTAAAGAATACCGATGCACTTATTATCGATATGAGGTTGAACTTTGGTGGCTGGGCATTTTTTGATGCTGCATTTTCACTATTGTTTAACGATTTTCATAAAACCCTTGAAGGTGCTTATAGATGTAAACCTGATAATTTCGACCTTTGTCCCAACGGGGATTCGCACAAGATTGAAGGAAAGGGCCCGAATTCCTATGACAGGCCGGTTGCAGTATTGCTTGGTCCGCAATGCGTAAGCATGGGAGATCGAACTGCACATCGTTTACGGTACCTGCCAAAAGTAAGATTTTTCGGCAAAAGCACTAATGCATCCTTTGGACAAAATTATTATATTGAGAATTTCACAGATTGGTCACTTCGATACTCATTAGAGGATGTATTCCATTTTAACAAGCCTGGTGAGTATCTGAACAGGAGAGAATTCCCGGTTGATTATCCTGTATGGTTTAACAAAGATGACGTTGCTAAAGGGATAGATCCGGTGGTTGAAAAGTCGCTTGAATGGATAAACAACCTGGTATATGCACATGACGTGACAACTGATAAATGGTTGTATTCGCCCGGCAATGATACCGTAATTGTGAATGCAAGTTTTGAGAATCCAAATTCGCACATAGTTTCAGCTAAGTTGTATTTTGAAAGCCTGGATGGTTCAGTTACAGATTCTGCAGATATGACTGAATTAATAAGCAAAAGAGATGTCTGGCAGGGAAAATGGAAGACGCCGGGTCCAACTGAAAATATATACTGGATAACTCCAAAGGTGACAGATCATACTGAAGGAACTTATTTCACAAGCAAGCATTCAACCAAAATTACTACTGTCTCCATATTGCTTGACAGTATAACGTGCATTGCCAGTTCTCCTTCAAAATACACTTTTCAACCCTATTTTAAAAATGACGGGAAAGTCCTTGCAGATAAACCTCATCTCTGTTGATTTTTCAAGTATCGATCCCTGGGTTAAGTCTATCAGCCCTAAACAAGCAGTTATAGGTTATCTCAAACCCGGGCAAATTAAAAAAACGCAATCTTTTGATGTGTCGTACGATGCATCCACTTTCCCAGACTATTTTAACCTGTCTTTCGATTTGTCAATAGATGGCTGGCCTTTCTGGAAGGCCGATACCACCGTTTCCATTACTTCAACTGGTACAGAGGAGAAGACTATAGTTCCAATGTTTTATAGCCTGGATCAAAACTATCCCAATCCGTTTACTGGATCAACAACTTTTACTTACAAGTTGCCGGAATCCGCACAGGTCCGCCTCCAGGTATTCAACAGCCTTGGTGTGCTGATTGCTGAACCGGTAAATGAATTTCAGCAGAATGGCGAGCATAAGGTGATCTGGAATGCCGAAGGCTTGCCGGCAGGGATTTACTATTGCCGGTTGCAGGCTGGCAGGCAAGAGAAGTCGGTGAAAATTATAAAACTGAAATAATAATTGAAAGGCACAAAGTAAAATGACTTCTCATACAGATTGATAGAATTAGAAGCCGCAAACCTTCGGACAAAAATCTAAAAGCAAAAAGCCTTCTCTGAATAAAAACATAGAAGGCTTTTCTATTAATATAATGAGGTCTTATTTCCCGCACCACGCACTTACCTCTTCAAGGCGCAGCGACGGGATTTCGAGTTTAAGTTTTTTACGCAACCCGCTTAGTTCGTGAAGCAATTTATTAGGATTGGCTTCATTAAGATCAGAAGGAAGTTTGATACCAGCTTTACGCAATACAGGCACCCACCCGGCAGGAATTCCGATGGCTACAAATTCTTCGTCGGTCGCTCCAACAACAGCACTTGCTTTTTCGGGGCGCATCTGCGGAAAGAAAAGCACATCCTGTATCGATTGCTGGTTGGTCATGATCATGGTCAAACGGTCGATACCAATTCCCAGGCCTGCGGTTGGCGGCATTCCATATTCCAGTGAGCGGAGGAAATCTTCGTCCAGTACCATCGATTCGTCGTCACCACGTTTGCCCAGTTCGAGTTGTTCTTCGAAACGTGCGCGCTGATCAATAGGATCATTCAGTTCGCTGAAGGCATTGCAGAGTTCCTTGCCGTTACAGATAGCTTCGAAACGCTCAACCAGTCCGGGTTTGCTGCGGTGCTTTTTAGCAAGCGGCGACATTTCGACCGGGTAATCAGTAATAAATGTAGGTTGTATCAGGTTTGGCTCGGCAGTTTCACCAAACATCTCATCAATGAGCTTGCCTTTACCCATGCTTTCGGTGGTTTCAATATTGAACTTTTTGCAGGTTGCTCGTAGTTCGTCCTCTGTCATTTCTGAAATATCAACACCGGTAAAATGCTGAACTGCTTCGAACATGGTAAAGCGTTTCCATGGACGTTTAAAATCAATTTCATTATTCCCAACCTGAACTATGGTTTTTCCATGCAGGTCAAGGGCAATACGCTCAACCATTTCCTCCACGGCATCCATCATCCATTCGTAGTCTTTGTAAGCCACGTAAAGTTCCATCTGTGTAAACTCAGGATTATGGAAACGGTCCATTCCTTCGTTGCGGAAGTCTTTGGAGAATTCGAAAACACCGTCGTATCCGCCGACTATTAACCTTTTTAGATATAGCTCATTGGCAATGCGCATATACAGCGTCATGTCGAGGCTGTTGTGGTGTGTTTTAAAAGGTCGTGCAGCAGCTCCGCCATAAAGTGGTTGTAAGATAGGCGTTTCAACTTCGAGGTAGCCTTTGCTGCTCAGGAAATTGCGCATAGTATTCACCAGGCGTGTACGTTTTACAAAAACCTCGCGAACCTCAGGATTTACGATCAGGTCGACATAGCGCTGGCGGTAACGGACTTCCGGATCGCTGAACGCAGTCAAAAACCTGGTCGTCTTTTTCTTTAACAACAGGCAGTACACGTAATGATTTGCTGAGCAATTTCAGTGATTTCACATGAATGGAAATCTCACCCATCTGGGTAATAAATACATAACCGCTTACACCGATAATATCACCGATATCCATCAGCCTTTTAAAAGCAGTATTATAAAGGGTTTTATCTTCGCCTTCGCAGATTTCGTCGCGTTTGATATATAACTGAATCCGGCCGGTACTGTCCTGCAGATCAACAAAAGATGCAGCTCCCATAATACGGCGGGTCATAATACGGCCGGCAATACTTACATCCTGGAAAGCATGATGATTTTCGCTGGTATAATCAGTAAGAATATCCTGGGCTGTAACATTTACGGGGAAACTCTCAGCCGGGTAAGGATTTATGCCAATTGCATTGAGTTCGGTTAATGAATTACGTCTTATTTGTTCCTGTTCGCTTAATTCAAGATTCATTTCTAAATTTTTTGCAAAGATAGGAAAATGAAGTGAGATGGAAGTTGGGGAAAGGAAAACTGAAAGTATGCTGGTTGATCTTTAAGTTCGAGATTAGATAAACCACGGAGGCACTGAGAACACAGAGGAACACTGAGAAAAATGATTTTACTTTTGTGCCTTTTGTGGTTCAAAAAGAAAACCACTGAGGCACAGAGAACACAGAGGAACACTGAGAAAAAATATTAAATTCACAGTCGTCAATGCCAGTATTAAAAATGAGAAAAGGCTTCCCTGAAAAGAAAAGCCTCAACTCATGATTGATTAAATTGCATTACGGTGATTCTGGATTTTTCAATCCCGTGAGTTCGATCCTGAATTAGTTTCTGATCACTTGCATAGTGGCGGATGACTTATTGTTGCTTACTTTCAGCAGAAAAACTCCCTTACCATATGCTGACAGATCGATTTCAGCTTCTGATTGCTTAGCTTTGAAAGTACCAGATGTTAGTCTCTTCCCGCTGATTTCAAATAGTTCAATTGTTCCATTTTCCCCATTGAAACCTGAAAGATCAATCATTGCCTTTGCTGAAGTAGGATTAGGGAAAACCCGTATCTTATTCTTTACAATAGCTTCATTCAAATTTACCGTCCGGATACCTGTTGAATACCAAACGCCCCATTTTGCATCCTGAACCAGCAAAGTTGCCTGGCCTGTAGGATTTATTTTATCCTGTTGCATCGAAATCTGGCCTACTACCTCATCAGTTCCTGTTGTAGAATTAAATATTATTTTATCATCGGTTTTCGAATAGTTTGGATAGCCAAGGATGTCGCCATTGTTATAAACTGCACCAACATCACCTGTTTCGAGGTTAACTGAAAGTATGGTAATATCGCTTACTTCGCCTGAGTTATCAACGTAATCGAATGCTGCAATATAAGGTGAGTTTTTAGCAAAGGAGGGATTTCCAATACTTACATTTTCCGGCAGGTTTGTGAACATTTTGAAAATTGAGCCATCAGCCCAATCACCGGTTGAGTTATCCCAAACCTTTATAAAACTAACATCCCAGTAGTCCGTGGGCTGTCCTGAATTATTATTAAACTGATTATAGGCATCATACATAATATATTCACCATCGAAAGTCCACTCCAGAGCATCGGCATAAAGTACATTATCGGTTTTAATGCCGGTTTGAGTTCCGGGATTATACAAGTGAAAATAAGCCCATTCCTGTTTCTGGTAACTGTAAACCCATATGGCTGAATCTTGTTCTGTGGTTACGGCTGCGATTTTTTCGCCGTCTTTCGAAATAGCAGCATTGCCCCATATCGTTTCATTCTGAATCTCAAATTCATCGTAAGACGGTGAGAGGTTAATGGCATGTATGGTTTTGTCGCCGGCAACGAAAACAGCACTGCTGCCATCGTCCATTATACTCGGACGACTATTAACAACCGTCTGCGAAAGAGGCGTGAATTGTGAAGCAGTGGTAGTTGATTGGTATAATGAATGGGGATCAGCCGGATCAGTATTTACCAACAATAAAAAGTCGGAGCCTGGATTCACCGGCAATTGATTCTCAACATTCGTAGCTGACCCATCGGTAATTCCAACCTGATCGAATGCACTCATGGCAGCGGTAACTTCGGGTGAATTATTCCCATAAAGATCCTTAGCAGATTGTATAACGGTAAGCCTGAGGTCAATGAATTGAGAAGAGCGGGTAAGATAATTGAACAATGCCCTATAGAAAACCTTTTCAGCTTTTTCGCGTGAAACCTGCGTTGCATACAGATAATATGCATAATTAGGAACACCGCTGTTGATATGTACACCTGCGTTATCCTCCTGTCCTTTATATATTTCGTTCATATGGGCAGGTTGCCACGATGGTGAATTTATTCCTGTTCCCCCGTTGTGCGGGTTCGACATATCACGAAGTGCACCTGTTGGGAAATCAGTCGCAGTGCTTCTTACCACATCCTCTCCTATTTTCCAATCCTCACGGTCGAGCATAGAACCCGAAATATCAGCAAAGCTTTCGTTTAATGCGCCCGACTGGCCCTGATATTCAAGATTAGCAGAATTCCCGACAACTGCATGTCCAAGTTCGTGTGCACCCACATCAAGTCCTCCCGATAACGGTTTAAAAGTGCTTCCACCATTCCCGAAAAAAGCTGCAGTCCCGTTCCAGAAAGCATTTTCCATACTACTGCCATCTTCGTTTGTGATATTGATAATCAAAGGAATGTCGCAACCTTTATTATTAATTGAATTCCAACCATGGGTGTTTTTGTAATATTCGTAAGTAACTGTTGCTATATATTGAGCTGAAACAGCCTTTGCCGGCCATGAATTAAGGTTTGCAGAAGTTACAAGTGATGCGGCAAAATCTGCACCCGTTGAGGTATTATTTGCATCATATGTTGATATCATTCCACTACCTGTCTGGGTATCGTACATAGGCCGCGAAACGTCAGCGAGATAATAAGTTCCGGTTTGCAGGTAAGCATGAAAACTCCGGCTGACACCATTCAGATCAAGACCAGTAGCAGTAACATCTCCATCACTTTGGGTATTGTTATAAAAATGTATGATTTCGCCGGTTGTTGCATCAATAAAATATTCCCAGCGCTCAACCAGGTTAGGCCTGACAGTTAAATGCCAGGTAAGCTTTGCTGATTTAAGCATGTCATCTTTATGATAAACCACAAGCTCAGATTCAGGCCCGGAATATTTTAAAAAGTTTTTTTCTGCAGGAAGTAGCTCACGGAATGAGGTATGTAATTTTATATCGTTAATTGCACGCTCGCTGGCATAGGATTGGGCAATAACTGGAACCACCGAATTCAATTCCGGTGTAGGGAAACAATTCCCGTTGAAAAGGTCTATGCTACCATTGTGCTTGTGCAGGTATATTTCGCCACCATAAACAGGAATTCCCATAAACTTCTGAGACAGTTTTATATGTTGAATACCAAGTTCGTCGTAGTCTGATTTTAGTAATTTCAAACTCTGAAGCAGGATCAGCAATCCCCAGAACTTGTTTCAGCGCAGTAAGATATTCAATTGACTGCTCCTGATCAGATACTCCTTTCTCGTATGATTTGTTGGATGCAGGGAGACGTCCTTCAACAAAAATGAGCCTGCCATTTGCATTAAATCCCGGATTCGAAAATACCTGGCGATCTAATTTCAGCGTATTGAAATTAGCCTGCAAAGGCTGAAACTGTGATTGTGAAGGAATACTTCTTTTTTTGACATTACTCAAAGGCTGGACTGCCTGAGGAAACCCGATTGATTTACCTGGAAGCTTTTTCTTAACCGAAAAAGGATTATTCTGTGCCTGAATAAACACACTGGTATTCAGAAATACCAAAACTAAGAAAAGAGTAGATATTTTATTCATAATCCTGTTTTTATTTAATAATAGTATTCAGTTGTGTATAAAACTCTTTTATTTCGTTGGGAGGCGAAAAATTTGAATCGCCCCATTTAAACTCGGATGAATCACCGGCAATCTTGTATTTTATGAACCAGGTCATATTCCCCGGATGATTAAATGCAGGCTGATTTAGTTTAAGCTTGTTGGCTTGTGTAAATATTTCACGGGTCTGCTTTTTTCGTAGTTTTTTTACCTCGTTTTGTGAATTATCAGGAAGAATTTTGAAAACATGGCCATCCTTATGAATTTCAAAACTTATATACACCCCGGTAAAACCACCTCCGCTACCAAAAATCAGTTTTTCACTTTTGGTATCATCTGCCATCTTGCCGGAAGAGGAACAAGAAGTGAACAAAGCAATCATGAAAAAGGAAAGAAGTATTCGTGCATTCATAAAAACATACAAATTAGTTAATGAAATCTTATTAAACTTAGGGATAAACAACAAATCAAAGGAAACGTTTGCTCTAAAACTGTTTAATTTGCATAAATATAACCTAACTACAATGTAATATTTCACAGAAAGCCTGAAGACAGGAATTAAAAAACAAATCAACGATTTAAGTTCTGCAAAGCTTTTTGTGCTTTAATCACAACAAAAGTAATATTTTAGATATATAAATAGAGTCATGTAAAAACAGGATATTACAGATTTCTTTATCCATGCAGATATCCACTATTAATTCTCATTATTCAAAAAAAACGATCGATTGGCTTTAATTTTTGGATATCTTTAAGTAAGAGTCAATTTTCAATCCCATAAATCAAACCCTTGTATTCATACCAAAAAGCTTTTTCATCCGAAATACTCCTTAACTTTGAAACCGGATAACAGAAACACAATGAACGAGAATTCAAAACTTCGATTTAAAAATATCCTTTCAAAACCCAGCTATTTCATTGGCATGGCTGTGCTTCTTTTTCTTCCACTTCTTTTTATCGGTACCCACACCAGCCACGATTGGGGCGACGATTTTGCACAATACATCCACCAGGCTGGAAATATTATACACGGTATTCCGCAATCCGAAACAGGCTATGTATACAATCAATTGAACTACATAGGACCTCAGGCGTATCCTGTAGGTTTCCCACTTATGCTGGCACCCGTATATGCTATTGCCGGGAATAGCATGGTAGCTTTTACAACATTTATTTCGCTGATTTATATCGGTTTGGGCTTATTGATGCTTATTCTTTATCGCGAATATTTTTCCCCGGTCACGGCATTGGTCTTAGCAATAATTTTTCTATACAACCCGCAAATGATTCTTTTCAAACGCGAGATCATGTCGGATATCCCTTTTACAGCCTTGTTGGTTTTAAACTTAATTCTGTATCGGAAATTAAAACCCGGAGACCTCAAGCTGCTGATTGTCTTTGTGCTGATAACAGGATTTATGCTGACAGTAAGACCTGCAGGGATTGTTTTCGTTCTCGCAATTGTTATGGAGCAAATAATTCTTTTAGCAAAGCGTAAAACTGGGATTAAAGATTTTGCTATACATGCCGGTATCTTCACTACTATTCCAATCCTGATTTACCTCACAATCAACTCATTTTTATTTAGAATTCCTTCAGGCGGCAGTATCCGCGACTACCTGCTATTTTTTAATTCAGGAAACCTGCTTCAGATCATACCTGAAAATTTTTCTCATTATATCGAAGTTTTCAGGTTTTTGTATATTCCTGAAGCAGGCATTTTGAGGGGATTTTCCTTATTGCTGGGATCAGTAATACTGTCAATGACAATACTTGGATTTGCAAAACGTTTGCTTCGGGGTCCGGAGGTAATTGATTGGTTTTTCATTCTATATGTACTTATGTTATTAGTCTTCCCTAATAACGACTCAGCATACAGGTTACTGGTTCCACTGGGATTCATTTCTATATTATACGCTGGCACAGGATTAAAAACTGTTCAACTGCTAACAGAAATTCCAGCCTGGAAAAAAGCTGCCTCTATTGGTATAATTGTACTTATACTATTCATGCCGGGCATATATAGTATTTCACATTCACAAAACAATATCCTGGAAGGGCCTCAACAAAAGTCGTCAGTAGAGGCGTTCAGTTACATCAGCAAAAATGTTCCGGCCGAAGCGGTGGTAGTATTTGCCAAACCACGTGCACTTGCATTGTATGCCGGCTGCCAAAGCATGGCTGATCCTTTTACTACCGATCCAACTCAAATTCATCTCCAGGTAATTAAAGCCAATGCCACTTATATTCTTGTTAACAATAAACTGACAAATGAATCCATGAAACGCTATTCGCGGGTGATGCAGAACCGCCTCACCAAACTATGGGAAAATAAGGAGTTTGTGCTTTACAAAATAAATCCTGTCAATCTCTGAGAACATCACTGAGCACCTGCACTGATTTTATTTCTCCAAATGAGGGAATGTGAATACGGTAATACTCAAGCATTTTCGACAACAATTCGCTTCTGGTTGAATGATCAGCCACTATGCTTATAAGCCCGGCATTGAGAGCTGTAAGCACTTCCGAAAGCTGATTGCTGAGTGGTGGTGATAAATAGTACGGATGGCCAGGAGGATGGGAACAAAAATTACCTTCCTCCATATCAAAATAAGTCTCGTTGTTACTAAAATTATTATGCGGATCGAAACCCATAAATTGTGTTAGGCCAATAGTAAATGACAACGGAAAACCAGCAACGGCTCCTGTTGCACGATCGAGATTAAGAATTGCATCCTCGATAAATTCATATAAAAGAGGATCGGCCATCTGAGCTGAAAAAGAGCGCGTTAGAAGCTCACTGATATAAATACTCACAGCGGTTTTTGCCATATCTGTTGCAATACCATTCAGCTGGTATTCGCACGATGCATCACGCATTACCCGCATACCTTCCCCTTCTTTGTGGTTGGCTACCAATTGAATAATTGATAGTGGGGCAAACAAATTTCGTTTTATCCTTGATCCTTTTTTACGTACACCTTTCACAATATACGTCTGCAACCCCAGCTGCTCAGTGTATATCCTGGCAATAATGCTGGTTTCGGAATAATCAATGCAATGCAGAACAATTCCTTTGGTTGATAATATCATACTATGTAGAATTCAGTCGGACAAATATTTGTCAAATCAACTATCGCACAAACAGCACTTTGCCTACTTTTTTCTGACTTCCGTCGGAATTTGTAACAAAAATAAAATATACACCGGTATTTACTTTGCGTCCTTCAAGATTTTTCCCTTCCCATATAACTTGTCCGCCCTGGGCCTGCGTTTCCCATACCAATGCGCCTGTAATATCAGTAATTTTTACGTTCGACTCATTAACTAAGTTGCGGATATAAACAGGACCCTGGTATTCAGGCCTCACCGGGTTTGGATAGATGAATAATGAATCAAGAGTTGCCGATGATTCAACTTTGTAGTCTTTATAGGAAACAATACCCAGTGATGTGGCGAAATATACTTCTCCGTTGCTGGCAATTTTTATTGATTGTATTGTGTTAGACAATAACGGGCTATCGGTTTCGGTAAAATGCATTAATTCCGTTGCTCCGTCAGCCGACATAAGGAATACACCAGCCTTTTCGGTTCCAAGCCATTTTTCATTATTACCATTCACGGCAATAGCTGTAATAGCTTCGGTTTCGAGCAGCGGATGCAGGTAACCTTCTTCTTCTACCATAATACGTTGTGCTTCATAATCGCCACCGGTAAAAACATTTCCAGGTGAATATATGCGAGCTACTCCCTGATCGGTACCAAGCCATAATTGTCCATCCCGATCAACAGCCATACTTGAAATAATTGATGCTTCCAGGTTTTGCAAACCATCTGAAGAGGTTAGTTTCTTTTTCCGGTCATCGGCAGTGTTGTCAGGTGTATAGTTATCATTAAAAACGAATAATGCAAAATCACGAAGCTGCATCCATTTCTGATTATCCTGATCTATTACAATACCTCCTACGTCAATTGCAGTACCCTGATCACCCATATTATATGATTTCCATTCACCCGCAGGTTTCCGGACTGATAAAATATTCGGTGCCAGGGCGTTGGTTACCCAAAGGTTATTATTCTGGTCGAAGGCAACACCGCCAATTCTCAGATATCCATCACCAAGACCAACAATATATTGTAGCGAGCTATTATCAGGTGTATAAACTTCTTTCAACCCGCCATTGTCAAACTCTATCACACCTTTACCCCAACTACCCAGAAAAGCGTGATCACTATCATTGGGGTCAACAGCCACACAAAGCAGATCACGAATCGATGCAAATTCAGGTGGGTTGGGATTTGCATAGCTGGTCCATGTATTATTGGCAAGTGTGTAGCATTGAGCATCTCTGAATAGATTCCCAAATGAGCCATCTCTTCCACCTGGCACAGCCCACAATTGCTTCCCGCTGATATCCATTGCAGCAACCATATAGGAGGCAGGACCATTAAAAGTATAATTGGAACCGATAAAATCGGAACCTATACTCCACAATCCTTGTTCGAAATCTGCAATCCAAACCTTGCCATCCTTATCTATCAATGCATCATGTGGCCTGATTGTTCCTGGGTTGTATGAATAATAGCTTGCCTCAGATATACCGCTCTTATTATATGCATCAACTTTTAAATAATTGCAGATCAAAAGATGATCGCCACATGACCTTAGTGAGGTGTGATTTGAATGGTTGGAGGGGTCAAAGTAAACCCATCCGCTGCCATCATTTACAAACAGGGTGTCAGAATCCCAGGAATATTTTGTCTTATTTGCATACAATTTTCCCCCAAATGACTCGATGAGATTAAATGTATTATTCGGCCCGGTGATGGAATTGTCCTGCACCCAGTTAACATAATAGGCAAGATTATCCGAAGCAAGTGCCTTATAGATACCTCTTTCAGTAGCTGCATAAAACTTATTATCAGCCTCATGAAAAGTAAGGTCTTTTACATCAATCTGTGCACCCGAAGGACCGATGTAATAGGTATCTTTTATTTCCTCTTTCTCGATATCCAGAACTACAATCCCAAACCCACAAGCCAGGTAAGCCAGTTTATCTATAACCAGGATACTATTAATGGTCTTATTCCCTAATATTTGTTTTCGCTTAATATCAGGAATATTTACTATTTCCGATCCTTTAACAAGATCGATATTGGTATTTGAATAAGCAACCACCAACGTATTAAGTTTACTGCAATAGGCTATGTTACTGATACCAATATCCGAAAGTCCGTCGGGAGTAACTTTATTCAGCCGGTTCAGGCTATTATCATTTTTATCAAAATAAAACAGGCTATATGGAGTGGCAGCAAAAATCAGGTTATTTGCTTCAGCCGTTGCTATACAATTGTTATATGGTAAATGATCCTGCCATTGGTTATAGCTTACACTTTGTGCTTCAACATGATACAGTGAAGCTATCAGTATAAAAAATACCAATAGAAAACGGCTTGAAAACGTCATAATATCTGATAATAGTTGGATGCTTAAATATAACTTAACAATACTGTTTTTAGTATGTTCGGATAATTTTAAAACGGCTGAAAACATGATGCTGATTTTATGAAATCTATAATTGAATATATTATGCATTTAAAACTAATGATTTATTTAATTTTTCAAAACAGGAATTACATTTTGATTAAACGAGGTTGAAATGCCATTCAATTTAAATATCTTTCGTTGCTCGAGTTGGATTATTAAACATTTTTTCGACAGATCAGTTCACCAAAAGCAGATATGGTATTCTTAATCATGATTATAGTAATATTATTTACTTAAAAGAAAATTTTCGAAACTTTTAAGTACTTGACATTAAACACCATAACACTACTTTGTTAAAAAATGCAAAAACTTAGATGTGGGGTTTTTAAAATATTTATTACCTTCACAACCCGAAAACCACTTAAACCTGCATTAAGGATCTGAAAGTCATTACCTTACATTGTGACCAAAGAGATATTCTGTAGTGTTCAAATTTTGTTTGAAATAATACCCTTACAAAGGAAATGATTCACTATTCTGATTTTGCAATCGTTGAAGGCCTCAGGCTCAATAGTGATTTTATCATTCGCTACGTTTATAAGGAATTTTTTCCCACCATTAAATATCTTATCAAAAACAATGCAGGCCTCGAAGAAGATGCCGAAGACGTATTCCAGGAAGCTTTATTGGTTATTTTAACTAAAATCAAAGATGACAATTTCGAACTGAGTTCTTCGTTCATTACATATTTGTATTCCATCAGTAAAAATATATGGCTCCAAAGGCTCAAACGCAAACGGATGACCTATAAAAACCAGGATGAACTTACACGTTTTCTGGATGCTCCGGAAGTAGGTGTTGAAGTCCACCTGGAATATGAAGAGAAATACCAGTCATTTGTCAGACAGTTTGATAACCTGAGCGAAGACTGTCAAAGGTTGCTGAAATTATTCCTTACCAAAATGTCAGCTAAAGATATTGCTGAGAATATGGGATACAAATCAGAATTTTATGCTAAAACCAAGAAATACCTGTGCAAAGAAGCACTAAAAAAAATGGTTGAAAACGATCCTGAACTCAAAGGGATAATTGGATAAGCTTCAAGCACATCTGCACGCAAAAATGGTTTCACACTATACTTCCGGGATTGTTTACATAGGCGATCTGCCTCTGGGTGGGAATCACTCAATCAGGGTACAGTCTATGACCAATACTGATACCAATGATATTCAGGCAACTATAGATCAAAGCATCCGCCTTGTGAATGCCGGCTGCGAAATGGTGCGTATAACGGCACAAGGAATTACAGAAGCGAATAACCTTGCTTTAATTAAAACCGGATTACGCTCGAAAGGCATAAATGTGCCGCTGATTGCAGATATTCATTTTAATCCGCGTGCTGCTGAAATAGCTGCAGCAATAGTTGAAAAAGTGCGGATCAATCCGGGGAATTATTCTGATAAGCGCGACACACATAAAACTATCACCTCTAAAGCCTACGAGGAAGAACTTGAACGGATAGCTGAACGCTTGCATCCATTACTTACTATTTGCAAACAAAACGGAACTGTTATCCGGATCGGCACTAACCATGGGTCACTGAGCGCACGTATCATGGACCGCTATGGCGATACCCCGGAAGGTATGGTTGAAAGTGCACTTGAATTTGGCAGGATGTGTTTGCATGAAGGGTTCCGTAATGTTGTTTTCTCTATGAAATCGAGTAATGTCCGTGTAATGGTGCAGTCAACCAGGTTGTTGGCACAGAAAATGCAGGCTGAAGGCATGGATTTCCCAATCCACCTGGGAGTAACAGAAGCTGGCGATGGCGAAGATGGAATCATTAAATCTGCCGCCGGAATCGGCACTTTACTCGAAGAAGGCATTGGTGATACCATCCGTGTTTCGCTAACCGGTTCACCCGAAATCGAAATACCTGTTGCCCTTGCTATTACTGAACGCTATAACTCAACAAGGAATCATTCCAAACATTCAAATGCTGGACAATTTCAGACCTCCACCATGGCATCACACCGCAATACTATTGCTGTTTCGGGGATTGGAGGGAATTATCCTGTTGGAGTAATTACTGAAAAAGATGGCACAAAATGCCTGGTTGATGAGCATTTTTCAGTCCTGGGATCAGTCCCGGACACCAACCTCCACCTTCTTACTATTACTGAAGGCAACGCCGCAGAAATGAAGAAGCAGTTGCAGGAAATAAAATCGGGAAACACAAAACCTGTTATCCTTAAAAATACGTATCAAACATCCAACCTGCTTCGTTTTCAGGTTGATAGTGCTATCGATTTCGGCAGTATATTAATTGATGGAACAGGAGATGCTATTTGGCCTGTGGCACATAATATACTGGCTAAAACCGTTAACCATACTGCGTTTGCTATTTTACAGGCAACCCGTGCCCGAATCACGCGAACTGAGTTTATTTCATGTCCATCCTGCGGTCGTACACTTTTTGATATTGAAAAAACCCTGCAGCAAGTAAAAACTGCTACCCAGCATCTGAAAGGGCTGAAAATAGCAGTAATGGGCTGCATTGTAAACGGACCCGGCGAAATGGCCGATGCTGATTACGGATATGTTGGTGCCGGACCTGGAAATGTTACACTTTATAAGGGAAAGGATATTGCATATAAGAATATACCTCAAATCGAAGCTATTCCAAGGTTAATTGATCTGATAAAGCAATCGGGTGACTGGAAGGAAAAGGAAGAATCAAATCTGGTATAGCCTCGCTAAAAATGGAACAAATTTTAGCATTCTGATTTTAAATTCCAAGAATCAAATCCCAAGTTCCAAATCCCAAGGCCATTGGTTTTTTGTTTTCCTGAGACTTGGAATTTGAAATTTGGGGCTTGGAATTTTAAGGAATTTATCCTGTCATGAACAGAAACACTTAATTTTCTAACATCAGGCTACTCCAGTCCACTTATCACATACAGACTTTGAGGCAGTATATTAAAAACAAAAGGAGTATGTCCCAGTGATTCCCCATCGGCTTCCATGAACATGCGCGGTTCAGAATGAATAATTATTTTTGAAGATCTGAATGTACTCACTTCAGGCAAGCGGGTGAAACTTCCATCGAAAAGCTTAATAATATTCCTGATAATTTTGAATTTACCGATTGGTTTGATAAGAGTCATGTCAAATAAGCCATCGTCAGGCAAAGCACCCGGGGCTTGTTTCATTCCACCTCCGTTATACTGGCAAATCCCCACACTCATACTGAATATATCAGAAGCGATTTTTTCATTATCAAGCATAATGTTGACTTTAGTGCTGGTATATAAGAATAAACTTGACAGAATATTCACTACATACGACATGGGATTACCTTTCCCAAGATCCTTCTGTTTATTCGTTTTTTTTGCTACCAGTGCATCAAATCCCATTCCTGCCATATTGATAAAATAGCGCGTTTTTTCAATGCCTTCATGAGCAATGTATTTAATTGTACCGGTATCCTGGATAAATATTTTCCGCCTTGTAATAAGTTTTATAGCCTGTTTGTAGTCGCCTGGAATGTTGAACATACGACACCAGTCGTTGCCGGTACCAACAGGGATCATTGCCAGAACTATTTTGTCTGTTGGAACATGAGCCTGTGTGAAAATCCCGTTAACTACTTCGTTGAGTGTGCCATCGCCACCAACAACAATGATATTCCGGTAACCGTTTTCGATGTATTTACGGGAGAGAACCACTGCATGTCCACGGTGTTCAGTAAAAACATTAACAAACCGAATACCAGCGTCAGTGAGATGAGCAGCTATTTCGAGCCAATCCTTTTCCCCTTTGCGTTTCCCGGCATTAGGATTAACAATTACAAACCATTCCATAAAACTGTATTTAAATAAAATACCTTCATTTCAAAGGCGAAAGATAAGAATAATCTTTTTAGGGCTGAAAAAACCAGTAAAATTGAGTTTTGTATTGAATAAAGGATTAAAAGTTCAAATGCCTTCGGCGGTAAAGGTTCAAATGGCTTTGCCGTTCAAGGTTCAAATAGTCGCTGGGTTCAATGGCCGAATATTTTGCTGGTTGTCGCGTTGCATACTTTCGGGATTCGCTCCATCGCCCAATCGCCCCCTCTCCTTTTCTCCCCCTCTCCCACTCTCAGATAACCCGTCCTTCCCATTTCCCTTTTTTCAGATAAATCCACGAAAGTGTACCCAGAACAAATGCGTACATATACTCGCAAAGCCAAACAATTTCGATAGGTTGCCGGAGTTTTACAGCTAGCAGCCATGCAAATACGAGGTATAAACTCAGTGTAGTTACCTCGATGGCAAGTCCGCTTCGTGTGTTACCGGTTCCTAATACGCCGTTAAAAAGCACAATGGTTGCTGAGAACAGGAAAACAGCGCCCAAAATAATGTAGTACGATGCTACCGATGCTTCCTGAAGATTGATGTCGTTGGTATAAATAGCAATCATAAAGTGAGGAATAAAAGCAGCCAGGAATGATATAGCAAGCATAATGCCCATACTGAATAAAAGTATTTTGTTTACGATAGGAATTACGTTCTTTGAAAATCCGGCTCCAATGGCATTACTTACAATGCTGCTTGTAGCCGAACTCATTGCCCATGCCGGTATCATTAGCAGCATATAAATGCTCCTGATAATATTGGATACAGCCAGTGAAGTTTCGCCCATTTTTTCGATCAGAAGGAAAAAGCCAAACCAGACTGCATGCGACAGCACAAACTGCATCATGATGTAAAGCGAAAGGTCAAGTGTACTTTTAATGATCGAGAGATCAGGTTTCACAAAAGCAAAAAGTTTGTATTTTGCCAGGTGAGCTTTTCGGGCTGTGATGGCAAAAAAGAACACCAAAGCACAAAATTCGGAAATGGAGGAAGCAAGCCCGGCACCGGCAATGCCCATTTCAGGTAATCCAAGTTTACCGAAAATCAGTCCATAATCCAGAATTACATTTATACCAGCCATTATTGCAGCACTTATGCTGATATATTTAGTAAATGTAATTCCTGTATAAAATGATCGGAACAGTAAGGCTGAAGAAGCAAAAAACAATCCAAAAATCCTGTATTTCAGATAAATAGTACTCGACTGGAACACAGCCGCTGAAGCAATGAAAGGTTTAAGCAACTGGGCCCCGAACAAGACAATTAAAGCTGTAATAAAAAGCGTTGATATTCCCAGAAAATAGAATCCATTATCAAAAATAGACCCGATAGCTGCATAATCTTTTTCTCCATGCCTCCGGGCAATCAGTATTTGCACACCGGTTGTAAAACCGTAGGCAACCATAAAAAGAGTTACATAAAATAACCCGCCGATGGCTGAAGCACCCAGTTCAACAGCTCCCACATGCCCCAGGAAAGCAGTATCAGTAACATTTACAATATTCTGGGCCACCAGGCTGATCATGATGGGCCAGGAGATATTCCATATTTTCTGAAGAGAAGGGGTGTTGGAGGGCATGGGTTTAAACTGATGGCAGGATTTATTTATGATAAAGAAAGATCAGATATTTATTTTAACAGTTCCATTCCCAAAATTGTTGATTTTATTCTCTGCTCTATTTCTTTACAAAGTAACGATAATATAGCTATTCAGCCTACTTATTATTAAATTCCGACATCGTTTGCGTAGCACCTGCAAGTACAAAGCTCTTAATAATTGAAACTGCCATTTCAATTCGTGGAAGCAGGATTTTCTCTTCCTTTTTTGACCATTGTCCCAGCACATAATCGACCTGGAAACCACGTGCGTAATCTTTTCCAATCCCAAACCGGAGCCTGGCCCAATCAGTAATCAGAAGGGTTTCGATAATATGATTCAACCCGTTATGGCTGCCTCCGCTTCCCTTAGTCCGTAATCGCAAAACACCAAGGTCGAGGTCAACATCATCAGTTACAACCAGGATATTCTCAATTGAAATTTTCTCTTTATCCATCCAGTATTTAACAGCCTTGCCGCTCAGGTTCATAAAAGTGGTCGGCTTCAGAATAATGAGTAATTTATTTTTCAGCTTGGCTTCAGCCTTGTAGGCATGCCTTTCGAGAGAGAATTTTACTCCAAGGTCACTTGCCAAAGCATCTGCTACAATAAACCCGATATTGTGGCGGGTATTTGCATATTCTTCACCTATGTTACCTAAACCTATGATTAAATATTTGTCCATGTTTTGTTTTTCGGGGGCAAAGATACTTCAAGTACCTTGAATAATTGAAATGGTTTTCAATTTGATGAGGGGCGATTGGGCGAGAGGCGACATGGCGAACTTGAAACCCTAATTCCAAAACCCTATTCCCTTATTTCAAAATTGTCCCAGTCCATCCCCACTGTAAATCCTTTACGGAAATCAGCCAGTTTATTGTAATCCAGATTCAAAGTTTCTATTCCTTCTTCATCCGGAGCAATTTCCAAAAGGTGTTTGCCTTTAAAATCAATTACGGTGGAATCGCCCTGGTGGTTTGTCCCTTTTCCATCAATGCCTACCCTGTTTACTGCAACAACGTAACATTGGTTTTCGATGGCACGGGCAATAAGTAACTGGCGATAAGCATAGCTTCGGGCGGCTGGCCAGTTGGCCATGTAAAGAAGAATATCGTATTCATAGGTTTCATTATTCCAGGTGTTTTTACTCCAGACCGGGAAGCGCAGATCATAACATACCAAGGGACAAATTTTCCAACCCAATAATTCAACTATCAATTTTTCGTTCCCTTGCGAAAACTGCTCATGTTCGTTTCCGGGGTGAAAAAGATGGCGTTTATCGTAGGTTTGATACTTTCCATCAGGCTGCATCCAGATCAGACGGTTATAATAATTCCTGTTTTCGAGAATAACGAGACTTCCGGTAATAACGCTTTTAAGACTGTCTGCCTGCTCAGACATCCATGCAATAGTCGGGCCGTTCATATCTTCGGCTAACGATCGTTGATCAATCACAAAACCAGTATTGAACATTTCAGGCAGAACAATCAGGTCGGTCTTGCGATCTATTTTTTGAAAAAAATCTTCAAACTTCAGCAGGTTGCTTTTCTTATCCTCCCACACCAGGTCAGGCTGAATAAGTGTTACTGTTAAATCGCACATAATATTTTAGCAGCTTTTATTAAAGTTTCATCTGTTTTAGCAAAACAAAAACGCAGCACATGATTATCCTGCTTATCATGGTAAAAGGATGACACTGGTACAGATGCCAGTCCAAATTCTTTGGTAACCCTGACAGCAAAATCCATTTCATTTTCATCTGATATTGCACTGTAGTCGAGCAGCTGGAAATAGGTTCCATAAGAAGGAATTACATTGAACCTGGATTCCTTGATCAAATCAACAAATAAGTCGCGTTTCTGTTGATAAAATGAAGGCAACTGCAAATAGTTCTCCTTGTTTTTCAGATAATCGGCTACAGCATACTGAATAGGAGTGTTAGATGCGAATACTACAAACTGGTGAACTTTCCTGACTTCAGCCATCAGTGCTGCCGGGGCCAATATAAAACCGGTTTTCCAACCTGTGGTGTGGAATGTTTTTCCAAATGAACCTAATACAAAACTGCGGGATGCCAGGTCGGGATAATAGCAAGCGGATTCATGCCTTATTCCATCGAAAATAAGATGTTCATAAACTTCATCGCTCATTACAACGATATTGGTATCGCGGGTAATTCGATCAAGATGCATCATGTCGCTTGCCGAAAGCACGCTACCGGTCGGGTTATGAGGCGTATTGATCATGATCATTTTAGTCCGGCTATTGATCAGGCTTTCTACCTCAGGCCAGTTGATTGTATACGATGGAACCTGGAGTGGCGAAAACCTCACAACTCCTCCGCAAAGTTCAACTGCCGGAGCATAACTGTCGTAAGCCGGCTCAATAATAATTGCTTCATCGCCAGGATGGATCATGGCAGTAATAACACAGAAAATTCCTTCGGTAGCACCAGCAGTAATAGTGATTTCAGTGGCAGGATCGTAAGTAATACCAAATGTGTCGGAAACTTTAGAAGCAATAGCTTCGCGCAAAACAAGCACACCAGGCATTGGAGCATACTGGTTAAACCCTTTTCGCATATAGTGGTTCACCAAATCAACCAATTCCATCGAAATAGGGAAATCAGGAAAACCCTGCGACAGATTAATGGCTCCTACCTCGTTGGCGAGCCCTGACATTACTGCAAATATGGATGTTCCTGCATTAGGAAGCCGTGATTTAATATTGCCCTGGTATTTCATGCATGTATGATTTTGAAAGTTTTCCATTGCTTTGTCCTGTGCTTTCTTGTCTGACCAATGAAGTAAACGATCAGGCAAGTCAATGCATAAAAGGCGAATTTCAACTTGGTTCAAAGGTAAATATTTTTGACTGCCTGAATCTTTTAAAACATCTTTTTAAGCATCCTCTTTTAATAAATGCCGGATTAATATTAACTTCGCTAAGAATAAAATGTCCATTTATGCCAAACTTTTCACGTAAAAAGTCATTCAGAGTAATTTCCGGATTAAGTTTTATTGTCATTTCATTTTTTTTCATACAATCCGCCAAAGCACAATTTGTAAAAGGTGGCGACATTGGCTGGCTTTCACAAATGGAAGCAACTGGTTATAAATTCTATAATAGTGCCGGGGTACAGAGTAACTGTTTAGATATCCTGAAAGACAAAGGCATCAATACAGTCCGCTTGCGTGTCTGGGTAAATCCATCGAACAATAAAACCAGTGGTCATTGCAGTAAGAAAGAAACAGTCGTCATGGCCATACGGGCAAAAGCAATGGGGATGAGGGTCATGATTGATTTTCATTACAGCGATACCTGGGCCGATCCAGGACATCAAACCAAACCTGCGGCCTGGGCAAGCCATTCTTTCTCACAATTGTTAGACGATGTTTACAATCATACTTTTGAAGTATTGGATACGCTCAAACAATGTGGAGTTACTCCCGAATGGGCACAAATAGGAAATGAGATTCCCGGTGGAATGTTATGGCCCGACGGAAGTACAAGCAACTGGCCACAGCTGTCGCAGTTACTAAATAAGGGGTATGATGCGACCAAAGCAGTTGATAGTTCAATTAAAGTTGTGATACACATTGATCAAGGCAATAATAACAATAGGTTCAGATACTTTTTTGATAAAGCTAAAAGCCAGGGCGTCAGATATGATATTATCGGATTATCTTATTATCCATACTGGTTAGGTTCGGATTATACAGTAACAATTAATGACCTGGGAAATAATATGAATGATATGGTTTCGAGGTATGACAAAGATGTTATGGTTGTAGAAGTTGGTGGGGATTATACACTGGTTCAGAATACGTATGATATGCTTGTGGCGGTTATAGAAAAAACCATAGCAGTGCCAGGAGGCAGAGGACTTGGGGTAATATATTGGGAACCAGAAGGCGCTAAAAGCTGGAGCGGATACCAGCTCAGTTGTTGGGGTTCAGATGGAAAACCCACTGCTGCATTGGATGCCTTCCTGACTAATACCAATGGTATTAATGAGATAAACCCTTCCTCAATTTTTAATTTCTATCCCAATCCCTGTTCTGACGGAAATTTGAATTTTGAATTTTTGTCTCCCGATAAAACCTATGAAATCAGAATTTTCGATGGTAATGGCAAGTTAGTTAAACAGCAATCAATGACTGGTAAAACGAATAATTCAATTCAAGTGAGTCTTTTACCCGGAATCTATTTCGTAAATATGGATGATGGGAAACAATCAGAGGTTAAGAAACTTTTAATCAAATAAAGAATGAAACCATTCAGTTTGCTATCATTTTAGGACAGACAACAAAATGATAAAAACTTACTTTTACATATTGGCACTTTCAATTTTGTCGACGAATTGTAATAATGATGGTCAAGGCAATGTAGTTTCCAAAGCAGACAAATTATATTTAACTGAAAACAAATCGACTGATACAGCCTCTGAACAAACCAAAGTAATTGAAATTAATTGTGATTCAACTTACAAGGGCAAAGGTTACCAGCTTAAACTTGTTTCATTATCGAATAATGATAAGAATGAGGTCAATTATAACTTTATTTTTATAGTTGTAAAACAAACTGTTGGACAAGCCATTGAAATTTATCGAGACACTCTTGAAAGTTCAACTCAGGAAATCAAATTCGAAGACTTTAACAGTGACAACATTAAGGATATTTTGATTCAAAATAGTTCTGATGTACGAAGCAACTGGACTTATTATCTGTATGTTGTTCATATACAAAAGAATAAATTGCAGAAAATTAAAGGCTTTGAGAAAATTAAAAATCCTAACTACCTTCCAAAATATAATCTCATTGACAATATTGTTAAGTCAGGTCGTGACTGGACAAGTTTTTACAAAATCCAGGGCGATAGCATCAAAGATTTTGGTATTGTAGTTTATCATAACCATGCAGAAAATGAAACTTATAACCGTGATTATGATAAAGCTATAGAAACAATACTGAAACAAGAGAAAAACAGCCGTTAACACGAGTTTTGCGTCAGCCAGGCTGTAATACAAACTTAGAGTCGCGTGCTTCTAATTAACTTTCGTAAGAATTTTAAGAATTGTGCTCTAAAACCCACTAAAACGGAAAGCCCGAAACTGTTATTATTTCTGGGCTGACTTCAGAGTCAAAAGTAAAAATAAAATTCCAAACGATTCTTCATACCTTTGCCAGCTATTTTTCAAGCATGGACGAATCAAAAAAAGCGGGTCGCTATCAGCGGATTATAAGCCAACTAGAAGGTTTACTTACCAAAACAAATGATCCGGTGGCAAGAATGGCTACAATAGCCGCCGTTTTGAGCCATAAGTTCGACTATTTTTTTTGGTGCGGATTTTACTTTTTACACGATGAAAGAATGATAGTCGGTCCATACCAGGGACCTGTTGCATGCCAGGTATTGCAAGATTCAGGGGTTTGCCTGTCTGCAGTTTCGCAAAATAAAAGTATAGTTGTACCCGATGTGCACAAATTCCCTGGCCATATTGCATGCGATTCACGTTCTAATTCTGAAATTGTTGTTCCTGTTCGCGATACAAATGGAAATATAAAGGCAGTTCTTGATGTGGACAGTACATCAACTGATTCATTTGATGAAACAGATCGTATTTATCTGGAAATCATAACTAATATGGTATATCTTTCAAAATAGAACTACTGATTTATGGTTGCTATGAACACTTTTAAAGTACTATTTTTGGCACTTGCCCTGGTTTTTAGCTCCTGGTCAATATACCTGAATGCCGGAATTGTGCTTAGGAAAGAACCATTGTTACGGAAGTTTTATTTCACTGGCATCATGTTCCTGCTTCAATTTATTATGGCAGGCACTGGAATATGGCTCGGTTATAAAGTCGGCAGTTTTGAAGAAAGAACAAATATGCTGATCAGCCTCAGCATTTTGCTTATTTTCGGTTTGAAAGTGTTGCTTACGGGTATTAAAACCCAGGCAGCTGACAGGGCTTTTGATTTTACTGATAATAAAGTAACAATGTTTGCAGCACTTGCCGAAGGGATAACACCATTGGGTATAGGTATTGCTATTGGGTTGCTTTCAATGCATCCTTACCTGCACTGGTTTTTGATTGGCCTGTTTTTATTTTCCGGAATCCTTACCGCTTTGTTTCTGGCTGCCCGCATGGGAAATAACTCACTTAAACTCCGGTTAGGGCCTATAGGCGGATTACTCTTACTAGCAGCTGCTATTCAAATAGCAATAAACCTGACCAGATTCTAAACATTTTATACCATTAATAATTCAATCCTGACAGTAATACTTAACCCTTATAAATGAAAAAAACGCTACTCTCTTTACTGCTTCTTACAATTCTTGTAATTACACAAGCCCAGCCACCTTCCGGATATTATGATAATGCCACTGGAAAAACAGGTGCAACACTTAAAACAGCATTGTATAATATTATAAAAGGGCATACGGAAGTCTCATACACACCTGGAGTATGGAATGCTTTTTATACTACCGACAAAAAAGTGAATGATAAAGTTTGGGATATGTATTCGGATATTCCCGGTGGCACTCCACCTTATGAATATACTTTGGGTACTAACCAATGTGGTAATTATTCGGGCGAAAACTCCTGTTACAATCGTGAACATAGTTTCCCCAAAAGCTGGTTTGGCGATGTTGCTCCAATGAACGTCGATATTTTCCATTTGTATCCAACGGATGGATATGTTAACGGCAAAAGAAGCAATTATCCGTATGGTACAGTAAGTTCGCCTACATGGACTTCATTAAATGGTTCGAAACTCGGGCCCTGCTCTGCACCAGGATATTCGGGAACTGTATTCGAACCAATTGATGAATACAAGGGCGACTTTGCGCGAACCTATTTCTATATGGTGACACGTTACGAAAACGTTAGTAGTTTCATGGAACTCATATTCAGAAGCACAACCTACTCTCAATGGGACTACTTATCCATGTTTCGACACCTGGATGCTAAACCTTTTACTTGAATGGAACACTGCTGATCCTGTAAGTTCTAAGGAAATTGCACGAAATAATGCTGTTTATGCCATTCAGCATAACCGCAATCCTTATATTGATCACCCTGAGTATGTGAATAGCGTATGGGGCACCAATGTAGGTATTAATGAAATGCAGGCACAGGTAGCTCTGCAGGTTTATCCTAACCCGGTATCTGGTAACTGTACAATTACACTTACCCCCTGAATTCAATCAACAAAACAGCGTTTTTACTGTTTATTCACCTGCAGGTGCTACTGTATATGCGCCGCTTACTGTTTCAGTTGATAAGGCAATCCTGAACCTTGAAAATTTACCATCAGGATTTTATCTCGTGAGACTTGCGACTAACAACTTCAGCACAATTTACCAGGCACGTATTATTAAGAAATAACACAAGTATACTTTGCAAACCATCCGAATTACGAAAGAATTTAAATTTGAAATGGCTCATGCCCTGAAAGGCTACGACGGGCTTTGCCGTAATATTCACGGGCATTCATATGAGCTATTAGTTACCATTACCGGTATTCCTATCACAGATACATCATCGGCAAAATTGGGAATGGTTATGGATTTTGGCGACTTGAAGAAAATTGTGCGCAAAAGCATTATTGATGAGTTCGATCATGCGCTTGTGTTGAATCGTGAGTCGGCAAATGATTTTAATCCTGATATCGAAATGTTTGGGCGCACCATACTTGTTGATTATCAGCCTACAAGCGAAAATATGCTTATCGATTTCATTGCACGGCTTAAAAACCAACTGCCAGCACATCTTAAACTACATCATTTGCTTCTACGCGAAACAGTTACATCGTATGCGGAATGGTATGCTGAGGATAATGAATAGAAATATTTCGGATTGCGGATTGTGGATTGCGGATTGAAATCTTTTAAGTAAATACAAATCGCAAATCCGAAATCGTAAATCCGAAATCTTCTAATCTCCCGAATCCAGTTTCATTTTGATCCTCGAAGCCAGAATTTCAATGGCAACTTTATTTTCGCCGCCCTGGGGAACAATAATATCAGCAATTCGTTTGGTAGGTTCTATAAACTGTTGATGCATGGGTTTTACCCAACGCGAGTAATGATCAAGGACCTGCATAGGATCGCGGCCACGCTCTACAGTATCACGTCGTATTATGCGCATGAGCCTGTCGTCGCTTTCAGCATCCACATATACTTTTATATCCATCCGCTTGCTCAGCTCTTTATCGCTGTATATCAGGATGCCTTCTATAATTATTACCTGGCGGGGTTCAATCTTTACAGTTTCCGGCAATCTGGCACAGGCAATGTACGAATACACAGGCATTTCGATACTTTTACCCATTCGAAGTGAATCAATATGCTGTATAAGCAAATTCCACTCAATAGAATTAGGATGGTCGAAATTGATTTTCAGCTTTTCTTCAGGTGTAAGATGTCCATTATCCCAATAATATGCATCCTGAGGAATTACGCTAACCGAATTTTTAGGTAAACGTTTGATAATTTCGCGGACAACGGTAGTTTTACCACATCCGGAGCCACCTGCAATTCCTATAATTAGCATATATTGAGTTGATTAAAAATAACCTGCCTGAAAATTTGTAATTTGTAAAAATAAAAAAAGCCCCGGATAAACGGAGCTTTCTCAAAAATTAACCTGTTATTTATTTCTGTTTAAAATAAGAAACTTAACAAGATACCTGCAGCAACAGCACTTCCGATAACTCCGGCTACATTAGGCCCCATGGCATGCATCAACAGGTAGTTGGTTTTATCATACTCAAGTCCTACAACTTGTGATACGCGTGCACTGTCGGGAACAGCCGAAACACCGGCATTTCCAATGAGTGGATTAATCTTATTACCTGTTTTCAGGAATAAATTCATAGTCTTTACAAACATTACCCCGCCAAAAGTAGCAATAACGAAGGAGCAGGCGCCTAAAGCAAATATTCCGACTGATTTGGCAGTAAGAAAAGTAGTTGCCTGTGTTGAAGCGCCAACTGTAACACCAATCAAAATAGTCACAATATCGATCAAAGGTCCCTTGGCAGTATCGGCCAGGCGCTTGGTAACTGTACTTTCTTTCAGCAGGTTGCCAAAGAATAACATCCCTAGTAAAGGCAAGCCGGAGGGAACTATAAAACAAGTAAAAAGCATCCCGATAATGGGGAATAGTATCTTTTCGAGCTTTGAAACATTGCGGGGAGGTTTCATGCGGATCAGGCGTTCCTTTTTGGTGGTTAGCAAACGCATGATCGGTGGTTGAATTACAGGAACTAAAGCCATATACGAATAAGCCGATACAGCAATTGCACCAACCAATTCAGGCGCAAGTTTTGATGAGAGGAAGATTGCCGTTGGTCCGTCCGCGCCTCCGATAATACCTATTGCCCCTGCTTCGGCCGGACTAAAACCTAATCCGAGTGCAGCGGCATATGCTGAGAATATACCCAGTTGTGCAGCAGCACCTATCAGAATAAGTTTTGGATTGGAAATTAATGCTGAAAAATCGGTCATAGCACCAATCCCCAGGAAGATCAAAGGCGGATAAATACCATATCTTACCCCAAAATACAGGTAGTTCATTACACTTCCGCTTTGATATACGCCAATTTGCAGGTTGCTGGGATCGCCACTCATAATATGTTCAGCACCCCAGAAAGGAATATTTCCAATCAGAATTCCAAAGCCGATAGGTATCAGAAGCATAGGTTCATATTCCTTGGCAATAGCCAGGTAAATGAATATGAGGCCTATAAGGATCATAACCATATGTCCGATAGTAAAATTTGAAAATGCAGTATATCCTATAAACTGGCTCAGGTGATCCGACATAAATGTCCATAAATTTTCAGAACTTCCCATAACGTTATTCTCCGATTACAATAAGAATATCACCTTCCATTACGCTATCGCCCTTGCCGACTTTAATTGAAACAACGCGACCTTCTTTATCCGCATTGATGTTATTTTCCATTTTCATAGCTTCAAGCATAAGCAGTTTCTGTCCTATTTTTACACTGTCACCTTCACGAATAAATATTTCGAGTATGACTCCCGGCAAAGGTGATTTAATATTCCCGGTTCCTTTAGGCATAGATGGACTTGCTGTTTTTGAAACTGAAGGATGTGAATCTGTAGAAGGGACAGCCATAGACCGCATCAGCCTGGGAGTCTTGACAGTTTGTAACTTCCTTTCAATTTCAACCGAATAGGTTACGCCATTCACAGACACTTCAGCCATGTTTTCTTCGATACCAATTATTTCAGCCAGGTATTCGTTCCCGTTTATGGTGAATTTAAAGTTTTTCATTTTTTACTATTTATTTTTGGGGGTTATTCCCTGTCCCGATATACCGGGAAGGGATAGGCTCCCATTTATGATTTTTATATTCTGTGGCCAGATGTTTCTATATTGTCAACCCGCATTAGCGAAAACCTGATTCATATTCTACCGGTTTGGGGTTTTGCGTAATCCATAAATTTTGGAACTCCAGGGAGAATATGTTTTAGCTGCATTTTTAAAAGTAATAACAGCTTCTTCCAAGCCTTGCATCTGCTGATGATACAGATGAAGTGCCAGGGCTATGGCTGCCAGGGTATCTCCTGATATTTCCTGTTCTTCATCAGATACTTTCATATGCTCACGCCGCCTGCTGAATAGTTTTTTCAGATCGATATTGTATAACTTGGATATGTATTTGAATGTGAGATACAGGAATATCAGAGCCGAGAACACAACAGTCATTGCAATCAGTATCATGGCAATGCCTGAAGGATCCATTTTGCCAAATTCCTCTGCAGCTTTGCCGGCGACACGTTCACCGGATTTGACCAGCATTAACGTTAATGGCATCATAAAGGTAGGTTTGAATGTTTCTTTGCAGGATTGCTGTCTTTTTTGGTAGCTAAAGCCTGGAATGCCCTGATAACCCTGAACCTGGTATTGCGAGGAAAAATTACGTCATCAATAAACCCATACTTTGCAGCATCATACGGATTGGCAAACTTGGTTTTGTATTCCTCTTCGTATTTATGGAATTCAACTTCCCTTTCAGCCGGATCTTCAATTTCGGCAAGCTTTTTATTGTAAAGCACTTCAATTGCACCTTTCGGGCCCATTACTGCAATTTCAGCTGATGGCCAGGCATAATTGATGTCGCCACGAAGATGCTTTGAACTCATTACATCGTAAGCGCCACCATAAGCTTTACGTAAAATGATAGTTACTTTGGGAACGGTTGCCTCACCATATGCAAAAAGTAATTTTGCACCATGGATAATAATTCCACCATATTCCTGGGCTGTGCCCGGAAGAAAACCCGGAACATCAACCAAAGTAAGGATAGGAACATTAAAAGCATCGCAGAAACGTACAAAACGGGCCGCTTTACGCGATGCATTAATATCGAGTACTCCGGCAAGGTAATTAGGCTGGTTAGCAACAATGCCCACTGACATTCCGTTGAAACGGGCAAACCCGGTAACTATATTTGGAGCAAAATGCCTGGCGACCTCAAGGAATTCACTATTATCAGCTATCAGGTGAATTACATCCTTTACATCATACGGTTTGTTAGGATTTTCGGGAACAATATGATTGAGAGCTTCCTCTAATCTATCAATAGGGTCGATGCAAGGAATAAGTGGCGGATCTTCAAGGTTATTCTGAGGCAGATAACTAAGCAGCTTACGCAGAAGCAATATGCCCTCCTGTTCGTCTTCGGCAACAAAATGTGAAACCCCTGATTTGGACCCATGAACCATAGCACCACCAAGTTCTTCGTCAGTAACAACTTCACCGGTTACTGTTTTAACTACTTTTGGGCCAGTAACAAACATATAACTGTTTGTTTTCGACATGATAATGAAGTCAGTAAGAGCCGGGCTATAAACAGCTCCACCGGCACAAGGGCCGAAAATTGCCGAGAGCTGGGGAATTACACCCGAAGCCATGATGTTACGCTGAAAAATTTCAGCATAACCTGCCAAACTTTGCACGCCTTCCTGAATACGGGCTCCACCTGAATCGTTAATGCCAATTACCGGAGCACCTACTTTCATGGCCTGATCCATTACCTTACAGATCTTTTTGGCATACATTTCGCTCAGCGATCCCCCGAAAACGGTGAAATCCTGTGAGAAAACATATACCAACCGCCCATCGATTGTACCATATCCGGTAACAACTCCGTCGGAAAGATATTGCTCATTTTGAATTCCAAAGTCGGTACAACGGTGCGAAACAAACATGTCGAATTCTTCAAAACTACCTTCATCCAGCAAGAGATCAATTCGTTCGCGGGCGGTGAGTTTCCCTTTTTTATGTTGAGAATCAATGCGTCTCTGGCCACCACCAAGTTGTGCAAGCTCCCGTTTATCAAGCAGTTGCTTGATTTTATCTTCAATAGCCATTGTGTATTCTTATAATTAGATGATTAATCTTAGTGGATGTGTTCCGGGTACCTCCACCGGTTGGAACTGGGAACCCGGCACCCGAAGTCCGGTACTATAAATTTTTATTTTCACAGAGTTCAGTGAGTACACCAAATGTCGATTTAGGATGAAGGAAACCAATGCTCATGCCTTCAGCGCCTTTGCGCGATTGTTTATCAATAAGTTGTATACCGTTTGCTTCTGTTTCGGCCAAGGCATTATCGATATCTTTCACAGCAAAAGCAATATGATGGATCCCCTCACCCTTTTTCTCAATGAACTTACCTATGGGACCTTCAGGATCGGTGCTTTCGAGTAATTCAATCTTGGTTTGGCCTACCATAAAAAAAGCAGTCTTTACTCTTTGGTCAGCTACTTCTTCAATGGCATAGCACTTTAAACCGAATACTTTTTCCCAGTAAGGGATGCTGTCATTCAGGCTTTTAACAGCTATTCCAATGTGTTCTATGTGTGATAAATTCATGGGTTAATTTTTTTTGCAAAATTAGTTTCTTTTTGTTATTGAAATAACAATAGATGAAAAATATATCTATAATTGCTTAATATGGAACAATTCTACATAGGTGTGATATATAGTTGTGGAAGAGGAAATTAGTAAATTAAGATCCGTGGAAGATTCAATAATGAATATATCGTTGACCTGAACGCACTTTTATTATGTGTGCTGTGGTGCAACCGGAAACAGAAATTTTTAATATTTGGAATTTACCCTGACCAACAGAATAATTCAGAGTTTTACTTTTTTTGTAGTAGCCATTAACCCAATCATCATTATAAGAGCTGAGATAAGAATAACCTGGACTATTAGTGAATTATTCACCAGAAGAATACGATGAGTTGGTTCAATTGAAAGAAACAATAGAATGGTAATCAGACCTCTTGGGGCAATGAATAATAATGGTTTAAGCGGCAGCTTTGATAACTTTAGCTGAACTGTACGAAAAGTGAAAATAATAAGAACAATTCCGAGAGACCATAAAAGTGTATCGGTATTTAAAATTTCGGATGTTT
Organism: uncultured Bacteroidales bacterium; assembly: GCA_963802185.1. Taxonomy (GTDB): domain Bacteria; phylum Bacteroidota; class Bacteroidia; order Bacteroidales; family UBA4417; genus UBA4417. The sequence continues at coordinate 76,385 of CAWDHU010000016.1, read as the reverse complement.
CGAGAAGGTACCCAAACAAGAGGAAGAACAATGCCCTTACTAAAAAAGCAGCCTCAATAGTAAGTTCCTTAAATTTCATTACTTCTTTGTTTAATCCTTCAGGATGAACCATTTGTATCCATTTCCATTGCCTTAACTCATCGAGGTTGCCAATAAATAAGCCAAAAACCAATATAAAAATAAGAGCGGGCAAATGATAGATTTTTGATATCGCATAAATTAACAATACAAGCAAAATAATAGGGACAAATTTAATATGATGCTCAATTTTACTCAATAAGAGTGAAAGCCCTATGGTTGCAACAAAAGATACAACTGATATTATTAAAATCTGCAAGCCAAAGAGTTTGAAAGAATGAATATCAATAACCGTGTTTAATGCAACAAAATTAAAAAAAAGTACTCCTAAAATATCGGACAGGCTGCTCTCATAAATCACAAATTCTTTGTAGGAAGATTTCAGGGCTCTTACACTTGGGATGGCAATGGCACTGCTGATAATACTGAATGGAATAGCATTAGTCAGGCTGTTTTTTAATGAATCTCCTTCATAATAATTAAAAAGAAATGCCAGTAGAAATGCGGATGCAAGCATTGACAGGGCGGCGCCATTTAATGATTTCCTGATTAGCCCAACTTTTGACTTGTTTATCTCTAATTCTAATGAACCTTCGAGTACAATCAGGATAAGTCCGATTGTACCTAAAACCGGAAGCACAGTTGTAACATCCGGAATTTGAATGCCGAAGAATACTATTACTTGTCGCACTCCCCAACCTAAAAGTAACAGGAGAATAACAGACGGTATCCTTGTTTTGTCGGAAGAATAGTCGAACAAGTATGCAAGTAGCAGGAGCAAACAAAATATTATAATTACGGCTGAATCCATTGTTTGAATTAATAAGTTTATTCAAATTTTCGTTTTACATAATTAATCGAACCCCACCCAGTTCAGCTACTTTATATGAGAAACGATCGCCCGGCGAACCAATAAACATAAAATTTTTCGGAATACCCCATTTCAGAGAAAGTTCTTCGATAATTTCCGGTCCAAATTCCCCAACGATTTCGAGAAATTCGATAGCTATTTTAGGGTATGCCCGGTCGAGCACTTTAATATCAGTCAGAAGTGCGGCATTTGATTCACCTTCTTTTTTTATGTTAACAATTTTAAGTTTTCGCGTGGATTCATTTATTTCGACATATTGCATCACACGATTCAAAATAGCTACATTATCACCCTTGGTAAAAAAAACAAATTCCTGTGAATTAATTTTTGTATGCAGATTCAGTAAATGGTGATTGCTTACGATAATCATTTTACGCAATGGCCGGTATAAATACTCAAGTGTCTCAATCATCAGTTTTATGATGAAAGACCTGTTCAGCATAAGCATTACGAAGAGCAGTGTAGGTATGAGATATTCAATAAACGTGTAAAATGAATCGATGTTCATTTGTACATTTCCCCAAAAGGCTCCAACAATAAAAAGTATAGCGATAACCACAATAAATCCTTTGGCTCTTACCGGCCTCGGGAGTTTTTTGCGTTTCAGTTTAAGTAACAAATTGCCAATTCCAAATAATGCCATCACTGCAAGAAACGAAAAAGTATATACTCCGGCCAGTGCCTGCAGGTTTCCCTTGGTGGCAAATAACACCGAAACGCATAAAATAAGGAAAGCAATAATTATCCGGTAACTGGAACCGCGGTTGTTTTTTTGTAAAAAGAAATTAGGCAGAATTCGATCAAGTGTAATGCGCTCAAGCAACCCGGAGACTCCAACAAAAGAGGTGAGCACTGCACCACATAAAACCAATACGGCATCCACGGAGATCAGAAAAGCCAGCCAGCTACCACCAGTTGTTTCGCCCAGATATGCAAGAAGTGATTCCTGATGCTCGCCAACACTTGCAAGCGGAATAATACATATGAGCAACAACGCCAGCACAGGGTTAAAAAAACTTACTATGCCCCACATGTTTCGTAAGGTTTTAGGGAAAACGCCATTTTGTTGTTCTTCAACAAAATTGGCCGAGCTCTCAAAACCGGAAATACCAAGCATGGCAACTGAAAAGCCTAAGAACAGAGCGTACACAATGCTACCGGTTTTAACCGGCATATGCCAATTGATGTGGAATGTGTCCAGGCCCGTATTAAACAGGAACCAGGCCGAAGCAAACACCAGTATCGTAAGGGTTGCTAAATGTATTATAAAGATAATAACGGCCACAAATGCCGATTCACCGATTCCTAAAATGGCCAGGCCGGTAAAAGCAAGCAACACAACAATAGTCGCTATTGTGATGTTGAGCATTGAAAAAATTCCCTGCAGGTAATGCATGGCCTCACTGGCGGAGATAACTGCAGTTGCCATATACGACAATATAGTAAGCGTGGCTGCAAAGGAAGCCAACCGTTTTGTTGAAGTATTTAACAACGCGTTATAAGCTCCACCGTTGAGTGGAAGAGCTCCAACAACTTCACTATAGATCTTACGGAAAAAATATAAAACCATCGCCACAATCAGCAGCGATATCCAGGCAAACTGGCCTGCATACATAATTGTAAGAGCCGATACATACAGGCAGGAGGAACTGATATCGTTACCACAAATAGCAGTTGCCTGCAATTCATTCAGCTTTTTATGTACTATTACTTTCATTATTTGGTTTTATTTTCGTCCGTATCTTTCTGAACCTTTATGTTAAAACTCGGAGGCATATAATCTTTACTTAAATAGCTGGCCGGAATAGAAGTCATATTGCCATCGCGTTCAGCCCTGTAATGCGGTGAAAGTATTTCAATTCCTCTTTCATTACATACATCCTGAATATTCTGGTGCAACTCAGAATATATAATTGACTGCCTGTTGGCTTCACGTACATATGCATTTACCTGGTACGAAACATAAAAGTCATCGAGACTGGTTTGCAATACAAAAGGTTTTGGTTTTTTTAAAACCAATTCAGTTTTTACTGCTGCATCAATCAAAGCCTGGTGCATATCACGCCAGGGAACATCATATCCAATGGTAACGGTTGTATGGATGATCAATCCTTTTTCAGGAGCATCACTACTGTAATTTATGGTATGGCTGCTCATGACTGTAGAATTCGGTATGGAAATAATTTCGTTTTTGACCGTTCTTACGCGTGTAACGAGTAAAGATTTTTCGATAACATCCCCAACAACTTCACCAATTTTAACGCGATCACCAATTTTGAATAATCTCATATAGGTCAGAACCAACCCGGCAATAATATTTGAAAGAGATCCTGCTGAGCCAAAAGTAAAAAGAAACCCTAAAAACACAGATACCCCGCGAAATACCGGCGAATCACTTCCCGGCAGGTAAGGAAAAATAACCACCAACATAAATGCAGCAACCATCACCCGAATTATCTGGTAAGTTGGGTTTGCCCAATCCGGGTAAAATCCGGGTAAGCTTAAAACGCCCTTTTCAATTTCAGATCTCAGGAACTTCAGCCCTTTGAAGACATAATGAAAAACGAAAATTATCACTATGATCGTAATCAGGTTTGGCAAATAATTCCAAAGTCCTAGCGCAATTCCCTTAACCGGGTTTAAGATAAATTCGAACAAGGTATTTGCAAAATGCTGTGTCCATGGGAATAATCCAAATAATATGGGTAAAGTGATGTAGATGATCAACAATACAATAAACCATTTCAGGATAGTATTTAGCGTCAGCAGAATTTTAACCTGTCGGCCCGAGTCAAATAATACATATTCCCTGATTTTAAGCCCCTTGATAAGAGCGCCTTCCTGCTGTTGTATTTTTAATGCTGTCCACCTGAACAATTTACGGGCATAAAAAATAAAAGCTGCGATTATTGCTATAATTAACAGCGCCAATGCAACACTTTTTAAAATACTTATAACACTTGTCTGTGATTTATAATGCATGATCGCATCACCAATTATCTTCTTATACCTGGTTGCAAGATCCACTTTAGAAGTGTTTTGCCAGAGTGCATCATTTTCGGTTACGCTCAAAAGTATTTTATCGTTATAAATTATCTCGACTGCCGATTCAGCTTCAACAAGTTTAATAAAATCAGGCTTAAAGTTGAAATCATTTTTTATTTGCGATATTCTTTGGCTGATTGCATTAGCACGGTCTTTTGCTGAAAAACTGCCCAGTTTATTGTAAACCAAAAACAATGTGTCATCAAAAAAGCCAGTAACAGGATAGCCTATAGCGCCAGATCTCAAAGAATCAATCTGGACCTTTTTTTTCGCAATACGAACTGAATCTTTATTATTCAATTCCAGGAGCTGTTTCTGCAACTTTTCTTTTGTGAGATTGTCTGTTGTACTTATCGAATTAAGTCGATTTTCCAGTTTCACTTTTTGGATTGAATCTGCTACATGTTGCTTCGCAATTTCTGCCAGTTTATTCTGGTAATCCAACAAAATAGTAACATTTACTGAATCTTTGTTTCGAATCTCAATATCTTTTTGTGCAAGCCCGGTATATGTCCCGAGGGAAAACAAAAAACAAAGTCCAACGATCAGGTTACTTGATTTCATAGCAAGTTGTCTTTAATAAGATTACAGTTTTATCCTCTACCTGTTTAACCTGGTCTTTCAGGTATCATTTAATTTTAAAATTATTTGGTAAGGTATTGCAAATAAACTTTTGAGTACTGAAAACGGAATGTAAATATTATTTATAAATACACTTATGAAAGCGCTGACTATGTGCTGTTTTCAATGAAAGGTATCAGGTAACAAAGATATGCATATACCATAAATTATCATGTTCCTGGTATTGCCAGTATTAGAGAGTAATAATCATTTATATTATGCAGGGTTAAAGCCTTTTCAATTCATAAATATCATTACGCCGGTCGCGCAAATTCCTGACACTTCCCTGCAGGTTAAGTTCACGCAAAAGGTCAATGTCTACATCGCAAATCAAAATCATTTCAGTATTTGGAGTAGCCTCAGCTTTAATTCCATTGGTAGGAAATGCAAAATCGCAGGGCGTGAAAACCATAGATTGAGCAAACTGTATATCCATATTGTGCACTTTAGGCAAATTACCTACACTCCCGGCAATGGCAACAAAACATTCATTTTCAATGGCTCTGGCCTGGGCACAACTCCTGACTCTTGAATATCCGTTTTGCGTATCGGTAAGAAATGGCACAAATAATATATCCATTCCATCATCAGCCAGGAGGCGGCTTAACTCGGGGAATTCTACATCATAACAGATAAGAACACCGATTTTCCCACAGTCAGTATCAAAAACCTTAAATTCATTCCCTTTCTGCATTCCCCATACTTTAACCTCATCAGGGGTTACATGTAGTTTTTCATATCTTTCAACGGTTCCGTCTCTCCGGCATAAATAACCTGCGTTGTAAAGCCTGTCATTCTGGATTTCGGGCATGCTTCCCGAGATGATATTGATATTATACGAAATGGCAAGCTCCGAAAATTTCTGAACAATAGTAGAAGTATGTCTGGCAAGCTCCCTTATGGACTCAGATTCTGTTAAATGATTGTTCTCGGCCATAAGCGGAGCATTGAAAAACTCGGGAAACAAAGCGAAATCTGACCTGTAACCTGATACCGCGTCAATAAAATATTCAGCCTGCTGCATCAGTTCTTCCAGGTTTTTATAGGGGCGCATTTGCCATTGTATCAACCCGAGCCGAACTACTTTTTTAGTAGTAATTGCTTTCAGGTTTTGTTTCTCATAGTATATGTTGTCCCACTTTAGTAAAACTGCGTATTCGCCCGAAGCCACATCGCCCTCGAGATAGTTCTTTAATACTTTGGAAGGATAAAAATCATTGGATATCTGGAAGTTAAAAACCGGATCATGGATTTCCTTCCGCCTTACCTTCTCGATGTATTCCTTTGGTGAAAGCGAATCCGAATACTTGTGATAATTCGGGATACGACCGCCAAACACTATGCCTCTCAGGTTCATGCGTTCGCACAATTCCTTGCGGTAATCGTAAAGCCTCCTGCCAAGCCGTAACCCCCTGAATTCAGGCGTTATAAACACGTCTATTCCATATAAAACATCACCATCATTTGTATGAGTACTAAATGTATAATTGCCGGTAATGTCTTTATAGGTGTGACGGTCACTGAATTTGGAATAATCAACAAGGATGGATAATGCACAACCGGCTATTTGATTATTTACTTTTATAACTACCTGCCCCTCAGGGAAAAGACCTATAAGCGTATTTATATGTTGTTCTTTCCAATAGGAGTTTGGCATACTTGTGTAGGACTCAATCATAGCAACTTTGAGCTCCTGGTAATCATCAATACTTAAAAATGACAATTCAATGTTTTCTATTTCCTGCATAAGTTTTATAAAATGGTTTTCTTTTAATCAAAGCAAGGCTTCTTCAGCAAAAAGCTAAACAATTAATGATCTTCTTCAAAAATAAGGCTTTTATCGGAAATTAGCAAAAGTTGGCACCTATTGATTTGAATAACGTTGCTTCTTTCTCCTATATATAACAAGTAAAAGCTGTTTCTGTTTAATAAACGAGAATTTACTATTCGAATCAGGTAAACGGTTTGTATTTAAAAAATTGCTTCCATCGCTATGATCTTGCATTATGATGGGTCAGCCATAAAATAAAGGGAAGACCAGTATTTATTAGTGGTCAGATTAATTACTTTAATCCTTTTATAATTAAACCTGCAGATTTGGCTCAATCACATTCTGCAGTTAATCATTATCCGTATAAGAGTCGGGTTCATCTTTCTTTTTAGTTGTCAGCACTTTAAAGAAAAAATAACCACAAAGTCCTGTTACAATCGTGATTGTTGAGATCCACATAATTAAAGCTGAAGTTGTCATAATCCCAGGAATTGATGTTGTAAAATATAAGTTATTGCACCTGCAAAATAACCAAGAAGTGCTAACAAACTGATTGTTTTCAGATACCAGAAAAAGCTGATTTTTTCCATACCCATAGCAGCCACTCCGGCTGCTGAGCCAATAATCAAGGCACTTCCTCCTGTACCGGCAGCATAGGCCAGAAATTCCCAGAAGTAATTATCAGGTGGGTATTGATTCAGGTCGTACATTCCTTGCACAGCTGCAACCAAAGGAACATTGTCAACAATAGCCGAAAGCAGACCTATTGAAATGATAACAATGTTTTCGTTATTTATTTTCGCGGTCATCCATTGTGCCATTTCCGAAAGTATTCCTATGGACTGAAGTGCAGCAATACTTACAAGGATACCAAGGAAAAACAGAATGCTTGGGGCATCGATTTTGCGCAATGCATAAACAACTGAAAGAGCATGCTTGTCATCTTCATCTTTCTTGCCGTGAATAATTTCTGTAATTACCCAAAGAATACCTAATCCAATGAGCATTCCCATAAAAGGAGGAAGATGAGTTACGGTTTTAAATACGGGAACAAGAATAAGAATCAGCACTCCCGAGAAAAATACAATGGATTGGTGTTTTTGAGAAAGTGTTTCTCCATTACTACTTTCTACTATCAACGGTCTTTCAACCCTCCCTTTAAGTCTGAACGACAGGTAAACCAAGGGTACAATTAGGCATACCATGCTGGGGACAATGAGCTTTAAAACAATATTGCCTGCTGTAATTTGCCCGCCAATCCAAAGCATTGTTGTACTTACATCACCAATCGGGGACCATGCTCCACCGGCATTGGCTGCCACTACAACAATTCCTGCAAAGAAGAGCCGGTCTTTGTCATCTTTAATCAGTTTTCGCAGAAGTGAAATTATAACAATTGTAGTTGTAAGGTTGTCCAGAATGGCTGACAGAATGAAAGTTATAAAAGCCACTATCCATAGTAATTTCCGTTTGTCTGTTTGATTTATACGTGTAGTGATAATATCAAAGCCATCATGTGCATCAATGAGTTCAACGATTGTCATTGCACCAAGCAGGAAAAACAAAATACCAGATAATTCGCCCATATGTTGGGTGAGTTCCTCCCCTACAAAATGCTTATCGGGAGAAAAAAGGATATACACTGTCCAGCAGAGAACACCCGTTATAAGGGCCGAAGCGGCTTTATTTACTTTAATTTTATGCTCAGTGGCTATAGCAATATAACCTAAAATAAAGATTGTAATTATTATTGCAGCCATAATATTTAGTTGAATAACTTCTGCTAAGATAAGACTTTCCTGATTCATGAATTGCTGAATTCATGAAAGAAGCCAAAGAAGCAGGTATAATATGATGCCTGCAATTATTTGGATCTATAAAAAAATAATGACTATTTAGACTGCGGCCTGGTGAATAACCCTTTGTGGGAAAGGAATCTCTATACTTTCGTTTCGGAAAGCAATTAAAATCCGTTTCCGCAACTCACCTGTAACTTCCCACTGTTTAAGCGGCAGGGTTTCACCGAGAACCTTTATAATAACAGCAGAGTCTGCCATTTCATTCACTCGTAAAAACTGGGGCGGCTTGATTATGGATTCCTTCCATTGCGACTCCTGGGACAATTCGTTACCTATCCGGTTAATTACGGCTATAACAAGTTCCAGGTCTGAGTCATAGGCTACACCAATATCCAGGTTTATTCGTGCATAATCTTTCGACATGTTCGAAACCATTTTAATTTCCCCATGTGGAATATGATGAACTGTCCCATCAAGATCGCGCAAAGTTGTCATCCGCAAAGTGATATCTTCAACCAGGCCGCCTGTGTCGTTAATCCTGATTACATCTCCAATACGGTATTGATTTTCGAGAAAGATAAATAGGCCTGAAATTAAATCCCGGATCAGGTACTGACCTCCAAAACCAAAAGCTAATCCAACGATTCCGGCAGCAGCCAGTATAGGTCCGATCATTATGCCAAATTCGGCCAACACCATTAATCCTACAACACTCCATAATACAATTTTAAAGGTAATAGTAAAAATGTGAATCAATGTATCTTCCCTCTTTATCTCGGCTTCTTCTGATGTAAAACTGCCTGGTGTAACCGACAACCTTACTGCTTTATCAATAAAAATTTTAAGGATTTTATTCAGTACGAGTGCAATGGCAATGATTATTAAAATCTTGATCCCATGAGATAAGAGCCACGGGATAATAATGTCAATCCACTTTGTTGTATTCTCTAACATTTTTTAAAAATAAAGGTTTTATACCTTTGATAATTATAACTATCAAAGATATTTTTTAACTAATAACTGTTTCCTCCGCACATTTTCTTTTGCGTAATTTTCCAAATATAACTATATTTTAGCACGGTACCCAAGCATTTTGTATTTTAAACGGATTTCAGCCTCCTTACTTTTATCGGATATAAAGACTATCGTTTTACCATCGTCAAGCAATATGGCATATTTATCTGAGGTTTCACCTGTAAGTAATTTATGATTGTTCTTTAGTATATTATACTTTTTTCTTTCGGTTTCAGTTTTCATTATTTCAGAATTATACAGAGATTTCTAATTGTGTTCCATTAAGCTATTACTTTTATTATTGCAAAATAACCATGTATCAGGTTAGGATCATTTGAAAGATTCAACGTTACGAACTTGTGGTGCCTTTAGTCCTTCCCATCCAGGAGAGTTGATCCTGTTCTCCGAAATGATCTTTGAAAATACGGTAATAGAGTAATTCTTCTTTTGTATTAATTAACCAGCCATTCCGGAGTTTTCTTTCTGTTTTAAAATCAGAATCAGATATTTTTTCTGATGCGAATTTTGAAATTACTGTACCTAAGACTGCACCTCCCTGGAATTTAGATTTCGTGTCTTTTAGTACGCTATCGGGCAACAAGCCAGTCATGGCTTTACGTAATATCCACTTTTCGGTGCCATCCTTCAGTTTCAGTTCTTTCGGTATCCTTAAGGCAAATTCGAATACTTCAGGATCAGCAAATATTACATGAGCCGTTGTGCCAAAGGCAGATGCTGACCGATCGACCCGTTGTAAGGATGTATTATGCAGGCGGCCTGTAATATCAATTAATTCATCATCCAGTTTCGACATCGGGATTGATTTAAGATACTCATAGCCTGCAAAAAGTTCATCGCCTCCTACGCCCGAAAACACTTCAGAAACATATTCTGATGCGGCATAAGCAACCGAAAGGCTTATAATACTGGATCTTACGAGCAACGCATCAAATGATTCGAGTTGATAAATAACGTCAGGCAGGATCTTAATTATGCTATCAAGCGAAATGATAACTTCATGGTGCTCGGCCCCAATATATTTTGCGGCTGCCCGTGCCGACTTCAAATCAGGCGCATTTTTCACCCCTCCTGCAAAGGTGTGTAGCCTGTTAACAAACGGGCGGGCCAGTGCAGAAATAATGCTTGAATCTAGTCCACCTGACAACCATGAGCCAATATTATCAGTCTTAATCCGTTTCCTGATAGCTGAAGTAAGAACAGAACGCAATTCCATTGCAATAACATTAGGGTCTTCAATCAGTTGATTTCTTTGTCCTAATTTGAAATTCTGTTTTAACCCGCTGGCTGAAAGTGTATGCCCGGGAGGCATTTCCGTAATATTCTTCGAAAAGGGGAGTAAGGCTTTAACCTCCGAAGCAAATACAATAAATCCATCCTGGTTAAATGCCGTATAAAGGGGCGCTACCCCAAGTTCGTCACGACAAATCTCCCAACGGTTATTCTTACGGCCTATCTCAACCGAATGGCCAAAGCCAGGACCATCACGAAATATATGCTTCCGCGTCAGTTCCTTAACATTTTCATCTTCGTGTTGCGACCATACAATTCCTATGGTAGCATTTTCCATCTCTAAAATCTCTTTGCCAAATTCACCCCGGTGCGAGATTGACTCAAGCATTTGTTCTACTTTTTGTATTTCTCCACTTTGAAATACACCTGCAATTCCTGCCATTTTTATTATTTTTTAAAGTTTGTTTATGTCTTTTTTTAAAAATTAATGCGAAAAGGCTTTCCCTTTTCAATTGCTATTCCTGTATCAGTGTGAACTTGTAAAAATCAATTCAAAACGTGTTCCTTCATTTTCAGTACTAAAAACCTTAAAATCAACTTCGTGATGTTCGAATATTTTAGCCACTAAAGCCAATCCTATTCCAAATCCACTTTTAAACCGGACATTGGATGCCCTGTTGAAAGGCTTATAAATGTTATCTATTTCATTTGATGGAATTCCTATGCCCTTATCGGAAATAGTTACTTTTATGAACTTGTCCTTAATCAGAAATTCAACAATTACGTCTTCATCCGAAAATTTACAGGCATTGTCAATCAGGTTTTTGAATGCAATAATAAGCATCCCGTTGTTGCCATTAACAATCAGTTCATTTTCATTCTCAGGGTATTGAATAACAGGGATTATTTTGCGGCCGGTATACTTAGTCTTTATTTGCTGAATGGCATTGAAAACAATTTCATCAATTCTTACGTTAGAAAAGCGAATTGAATTATCTAAATTTATTTGTGCTAATTCCAACAGACTATTCAATTGTGCATTAAGCGCTTTAAGGTCGTTGACCAGGTTTTTTATATGGGTTTTGTATTCTGAAGTGCTTTGATCCTTGCTCAAAATATAGTCAGATTCAACAATCATAACAGAAAGTGGTGTCCTCAACTCATGGGAGGCATTTGCTACAAAGTCTTCCTGGTTCTTAAACGCAACTTCCAGATTGGCCAGCATTTCGTTAAATGTTATGGCTAACTGAGCAATTTCGTCTTTCTTGTTTCCTTCGCTTAGCCTGTTACTCAAACTGGATGAGTTAACATCTTTAACACTCTTAACAATCTGTGAAATGGGTTGAATAGCGTGTTTTGCAAACAAATATGAAAGCAGCACCGCAAGAGATATACTAATAAGAATACCCCAAAGAAGGATCTTCTGGAGCTCCGCTAAATTCTCTTTCCGGGATTTATCGAAAGCCATTACATACACATTATAGGATTGATTGTTTAACCTGTGTTTAAAACAGATACCATCTTTTTCCGCAATCTTAAAGCTACTTACTTCGCCCCTATTTGAATTTTGTTTGAAAACCTCATCATTCAGGTATTGTAAATTATTAGTGTAAAGTATATGTAAAGTTGAATCAGTTACCGCAATCTCTTCCTCTTCATTTGATAAGGTCATCTGGTGAATTTTCTTTAAAAGGACAGGGCCTACTTCAGGAATGTTTATAAGCAAAATACCTGTATTCTTTGCTCTTGTGGCAAGATTGTCAACAAACCTGGCACGTTGAGTCGTATAAGAAAAATAGTATATGAGTGCAGAGAAGAACAGTATAATCCCTGCAACAATAAGCATAAACTGGAATGACAATTTTGTTTTAATCTTCATGTTTTAAATTTCTTTTTCACTGCAGTAAAACCCAAATCCAAACTTGGTGCGGATCAATTTAGGCTCATGGTCTTTATCAATCTTTTTTCTCAGGTAATTGACATATACATCTATTATATTTGTTCCCGGGTCAAAATCGATACCCCAAACCTGTTCAATTATAAATTCACGGGTAAGCAATTGTTTTTTGTGTTTAAGAAAAGTCTCAAGCAGTAAGCTTTCCTTAGCCGTTAATTCAATTTTAGTATTCGACCGGGTTACTGTTTTTGTATTCAAATCCATTTCAAGATCGGCTATCATCAGTTTTTCAGTTTTACCAACGGTTTCCGATCGTCGTAGAAAAACATTGACCCGGGCCAGCAGTTCCCTGAAGTCGAAAGGCTTTAAAATATAGTCGTCGGCACCTGCATCGAAACCACTCACCTTATTATCAAGTGTTCCCAGTGCTGTAAGCATTAAAACAGGGGTATTGCTGTTGGTCTTACGGATTTCCTTGCATAAATCATACCCATTAATCAGGGGAAGATTAATATCGAGGATAACCAGATTATAGGAATTATTTTTGACCATCTGCTTCCCAACATATCCATCGTAAGCAATTTCAACCTGAAATCCGTGCTCCTCAAATTGCTTCCGTAATACATCAGCCAGCCTCTGTTCGTCCTCAACTATCAATATCTTGGTATTATTCATAATCAGAACCTATTTATAGCAAAGTTATAATAAGATGCAAAAGAAAAAGTGCATTAATAACTATCTAATTAATTTCTAATCAGTTTCTAATTTCAGCAAAAAATCTCAACTATAACTTCACACTATTGTATTGATATACTGATATTTAATCATAATATTGAAATAATCACGATAATGCTGTTTTCATAAGTTGAGAAATAAGGATGTCATTAAAATACAAGTGAAACTAATAATTGAGCAAATACACAACGGTAGTTTTAGAACAATTGAATTTACCTTTAAGAAACTAAATTATGCGAAAATTTTTTATGCGTTTTTTAACTTCTTATCGGTGTATAAATTTAAATTTTATAAGACAAAAAGACTGGCACCCGAAGAACGGTTGATTTGATTATAACAATCTATAATCAGGCAACAGCTCTCTGATAAAATGGACAGTAGTAATTGAGTTGAATATAAATTTAAACAAGAATTATTGTTTGAGTGCTGCCTTTGAGAAAATATAATCAGGAATTTTCTGATCAAATAAAATCGAAGTCATTTTAAACTCTGTACCATTGCCTTGTTTGAGCATATCCTTGTAAATAATGGTAGTCGGGAACCAGCGTCCCTGCATCTGCTTCACATCCTTAAGCTCAGTCCGTTTAAGAAGTTGTCCGCTTTTTGCAAATAGTTCCTGTTGCAAGGGAATATATCGCTCAGTATCAACCCAGATTTTCTGTGAATCATAGGCTACATCATCCACTTTAGCAGTAAGTTGCAGAAGATATGTGTTTCGGTCGCCAAGTTTTACCTCCTTGATTAAAGTAGCGTTGTAGATATCGGTAAGTTTTCGGTCGTCCATCATATCTTCATACGAAAGGTCGCTCCCCATCACCGATTGCCTGAGCAGATGCCCCGAAATCTGTATGATACGATCCGTTGAAGGGGAATAAATCCAGAGTTGTCCTTCCAGCTTCAGCATTTTGGTGCCTTTTTCAGCTGCCGGCGAAATGTATTCTGAAAATGATTTTTCTATTCCCTCCGACCAGGTTTTTGATGTTACAGTCCGGCTGCTTCGTTTCCCGTGAATGGTCATCAACGATTCCATGATCCTGTTTTTTGAAGACATATTACGATCCACATTGTCGAGGATAGTTTTTGCGTCCTGAGCAAATACAGGGAAAATGAATAGATATAATATTATTGTGGTCCCAAGTTTTCTCATTGCTGTTATCGTTGCTATACTAATTTTCTTTTCTCAAATTTTGGAGGTAGTAGAGACGCGAGACATCGCGTCTCTACTTTTAAACCTCCAATTCCTTAAACAACTGCGCTGTATTACGTTTATAGATGGCAATTCCTGCCAGTGCATTCCCGAGTATCATCGAGAAAACGCCTGGAATAAATCCAATGTAAAAAGCAGTTGGAGTTATCCTTGTTTTCACAACGGATGGCATCATCAATGTTGATCGTTGCATCATATCACCCATATCCAGGCCAACTACCTGTAAATAGTAAGATAAACTTAATCCAATCAAGGTTCCGACAACAGATCCGATTATTCCTATCAGAAAACCTTCGTATAAAAGAGTAGTATAAACGTGTTTTTTCTCTTCACCCATAGCAAGTCGTACACCAAACTCATTATAGCGGCGCAATCCGCCAAGTAATCCTGCGTTCCAGAGGACCACTGACATAGCCATTACAAAAATGAAAACCATAATTGCTCCCATGGCACTTGCTATATCTAAGTATTCAGCCATTCCTCCCTGGTCGCGAAGCCTGATCATGGTCGGCGCATACTCATCTTTGTCGGCTGCATATTTCCGATTGAAGTCATTCATTAAGGCTGTAGCCTCTTTATCATCGTAAACTCCATTTTTAAAATAACCCAGTATTTCGCCAGCTGCATTTTGCATTCCCAACGCCAGTCGTATATCGGTAATATCGGCAATAATAGCACCCCTATCCAGAACACTGGAACCAAAACGAACTGTTCCGGCTACTGTAAAGTTTTTAAAAGCCATCCCTCCATCCATGGTTGTACCGAAAAGAGTAAACGAATCCCCTGGTTTCACTTTGAATTTAGTAGCAAAGTCACTGGTAATAAGCGCCTCACCTGGTTTCGATGGAATTTTTCCTTCCAAAATGGCACCTTTGAGTTTGAAGCGTTCAATCTCGGTTGAACCTGGCGTAAAGAGGTCTATAGCCCATCCAACTACAGGACCTTGTGCACGGGTCTCGCCCTTCTCATCAGGGAAATCAATTAAGCCCCCAAAGCGGATACGACTTACCCAGTCAAGACCAGGATAATCACTTTTCAACTTGTCAACTAACGAATCGGCACCGAGTAAAGCCAGGTCATTCGGCATTTGTGAGTCGTCTTTGGCATAAGCCCGCGACATAACTTTCAGGTGACCAGAATTGAAGTTAGCATTCATGGCGATACTGTCGCCCAATACTCCTGTAATCCATCCATGAAGTAATACAGTAAGCGCCACTCCTAAACTTACTACTATTATTGGTAAAAGGCTCCTGCCTTTATCGTTCAGAATTCCTTTAAGCAGAAATTTTATCATTGTATCTTGCCTTTTAACGCGTCAGTAGGTTTCATTTTTGAAATACGCCTGGTTGGGAAATAACTGACGATTGTTGCTGAAATTACAACTAACAGGACAGTAGAAATAGTCATTCCAAGGCTATAGAAAGGGATTATCTTTTCAGCAATTGCCACACCAGCCTGGTCAGCAGATTTAGGCATAGGAATGCCTTTTATCTGGATAAATATCATTAAAGGAATACCATACAGTGAGCCAAGCAGTAATGCAAGAAAGCTGTGCATACTGCCTTCGACGGTGAAAAGCCGGATCACTTGTGCCCGTGTCATTCCTAGAGCAATATAAGTACCAATTTCCTTCTGCCTTCGGAAAATTGATAATACCTGTGTATCAAAAATAGCAAGCAGGGCGAGCGTAAGCAGAAGAAGGTACAAAATACGCGAACCTCCTTTTTTGGTATTGATCATTTCATCGAAATCTTTCAACAGGAATTTAGTATCCTTAAAAGACCATCCTTTAATTTCAGTGTTGCTGAGTGAGCTTGCAGCTACCAGCAAAGTGGCTTCATTTTTCATGCCCGTCATTTCCTGTAACGAAGACAGCGGAACATAAACCTGGCTTACATCCACAGTCGGAACATTCGAATTAAACACATCTGTTATCAGAACTTCACGGGCATCAAAGGTTCCATTTACATCGCGCCAGCGAACCAAAACATAATCACCTTTTTTCAGATGAGCCGATTCAGCCATACGTTTGCCAATGATAGCAGGTATTTCACCGTTTTGTGGCTTGAGAGAAGCTGAAGGAATCATCAGTATTTCCTGGCCCGGATCAATCCCTTTCAACATAACGTTAAGCATTCGACCCTGTGGATAAGCTGTTGCCTGTGTGATAAGTATCGGTGTCAGTTGGTGTTCCTTTACAAGTTTTTCAGCTTCACCCGTCACAGTTGCGTGAGCATCTTGCAGGCTGAATACATCATAACGGTCGTATAGCGGGTGCCAAAACTGCCCGTTTCCGGTTTCCCATGCTATGGTATCGCTGCGCCCCTGCCGGTTCCAGCCATCAAGCATGCCATTGTAGAATACGATCACTACAAAGGCGAACGACAGTACCGACACGTTGAGCCAGGTGCGTAACCCAGCGCCTATCAGGTTTTTAAAAGCAAGTTTAAATGCTAACATGGCTTTTATTTTTTGTTTCCTTAATGAGTTCATCTTTTTCAACCATACCGTCTTTCAGGTGTATTATGCGGCCGAGGTACTGCATTACCTTTTCATCATGTGTTGCAAAAATGAAAGTAGTATTCAGTTCCCCGTTAAGCTTTTTCATGGTTTGAATTATATGGTGCGAGTTTGTTGCATCGAGGTTGGCCGAAGGTTCGTCAGCAAGTACAATTTCTGGTCGTTTTACCATGGCACGGGCGATAGACACGCGCTGGCATTCACCACCTGATAATTGAGCTGGTTTGGATTGCGCTTTATCAGTCAGGCCAACCCAGTCAAGAGCTTCCATCACCATTTTTTGCCTCTCCGTTGCGGTATGTTTTTGTAGAAGCAATGCAAATTCCACATTATCAAAAACAGTATAAACGGAAAGCAGGTTATAGGTCTGGAAAATAAAACCGATGTGGAAATTACGTAGCACTGCCGACTGCTTATGAGTAAGTTCGCTCACCGAATTCCCCAACACTATGGCTTTACCCTCCGAAGGATTATCAAGTGATCCGATAATGTTCAGCAATGTAGTCTTACCTGATCCGCTGGGTCCGACAAGTCCTGTAAATTCACCCTTTCCAAAAGTGAGATTGATATCCCTGAGAGCCGTAAAATCACCCTCACCCATATGATAGCGCTTGGTGAGGTTTTCAATTTTAATGATTTCTGAGTTTTGCATGCGTGCTGGGTGTTAAAAGTATTTGTTTCAGGTTTCAGAGTTTCGAGTTGTTGGTTAATTTACCCCCAATTCCCTATTTACTATTTTCCATTTTCTATTTTTTAATGGTTAAAAACCATCATAATCTGAATTCCTTTTCCTGCAGTAATAATATTCTTCGTGTTTTGCATTGGCATCATATAGTTTTCAGGATTCCAATATGCCATAAAATACAAGTCAAGCTTGTTGAACTGATGTTTCCAGTTTACGAAGTTATAAAATGTATTGTTTGTCCAGTCGTGATAGAATACTGTATTCACCTGGTTGTTGATATTGACAGGATAGGAAAGTGTCAGGCCTGAAAAATTGAGACTTTCGGTAAAATCAAATGCTTCTTCACCATATCCATAAAGCATATGCTCAAACACTGCATTAAGCCCATTACCGACGCTAAAAGTATAATCGGTACCCACAGTAAAAATTTCCTGGTTTGTAGCTAAACCAGTGTAAATGGACTTGTGTATCCACGCACTTTCGAACCATATACCCGGCCCGACATCCCATTTGCCATCAAGCCCGATCCGTTGTTCCGGTGTATTTGAATTTCCGGAAGCTGAATCCATTAGCAGCTTCGTATCCGCCTGGCGAAAATGGCAGCTCAGGGCCGCATCTCCCTTGAACAATGGAACCTGAATCCTTCCTCCAAATTCAGGAGTTTTTGCTGATGTTTTAGCCAGTTCCCAGGTTTTTGTCTCTTTGTTGCCAGACAATCCCCATAGCCAGATATTGGCATTGTTCAGGAAATAATACCTTCCGAGTAACGCCCAAACCCCGTTAGTAATCTGCAACGGATCGCGCGGATCGAGCTGATCGAACCACATTAGCGGGCGTAAAATGGCTGCGGAACCAAAATTGATTTTCTGAAGGCCGATACGCAACTCAAACTGGCTGCCGGAATATCTTGCCCACATTCGGTATGCTTTCAATGAAGCATCGGAGTTCACCGAATCGAGAGGATGAAAACCTGCATTACCACTCAAATTGGCCGAGGCTTCAAAATCAATAAGCTTGTTTTTTGGTAACTCTATCTTGTAATTAGCTGTTGGTATGTACCTTGCTCCTACCCAAACCGGCATATCGATAGTCGGATTCAGGTTGATCCATCCTGAAGCCTGGCCACTGAAAACAAGGGTATCACCTGCCAGGGATTTGAGTGACGGGCAGATGCAAAAAATGAATATTGAAATGCAGGTTATGCTTTTCATATCATTTATGGAATAAAACCAGCTTTCGAACTTCTATTGGCTTAATTACCGATAAATTTTCAGTTGCTTATATGCAAACTTACTAATTCTATTCACAGGAATAAAATCCTTTTCCGGTTAATAAATAGATAGGCAAATCTACCACGCGAAAGGATTCGCGCAGTAGCGGGGGGCAATTAAATTTTCAAAGAAACATAAAACTTACAAGCATAAAAAAAGGCAGCTGCTAACTGCCTTTCTCTTAATTTCTTTTATCAGTTTAATCGTGGTGATGATGATGTTCATTTTCGCAATGATGATCTTTTCTAAGGTTTTGCATGATCAACAGGTAAAGTTGACTGTTAGAAGATGCAGATATCTCGAGGGTTCCGTTTGTAAGCGTGGCATTGTCGAGTAATGAAGGATCAACCTTCAAAAGCAACTGATCGAGATAAAGTTGGATAGTGCTGGTAAAATCAGCTGCACCTCCTGATACAATAGTATCAGCTTTTTGAACTGTTTTGAATGATATAGGGTCGGTAACTGAAATAACTAAAGGCATTGAGGTACCGGCTGAATTGGTATAAATACCCGAAAGGTAGAACAAGGACTGGCCATTAGCATCCATTTTTTCCGAACTTACCTTCAGGGATATCTTTTCATAGGTTCCGGCAGGAAGTGTGATAGAACCAATTGTTGCCGAAAGATCAAAAAGGTTAATGGTTTGCGGCCCTCTCCAGGAGTATTCAATCTCGATTGAATCCCTATGTGAAAGGACACTATTCATTTCAGCTTCAAAACTAACCTTTGAAACAATCATACTAGCTGAATCCCAAACCACCGAGGCATTTGTTGCAGATGATGATTTAAGTCCGCTTGCTGTGACAGGTAAGGAGACATTCTTATTAAGAGCCTGTATTTTGAAATTCAGGGCAGAAGGTGAATTAGAATTGACTTGTGCATCTTTTTGGCAGGAGGAGATACCAGCAGCTATTACTACTGTTAATATCAATAAAGCAGTTTTTGTTTTCACGATTCAAGGTTTTAAGTTTATAATGCGTTTACTATGCAGCAAAATTAGAAGATAGCCCTTAATCGTTTCTTACATAATTTTAACTAATTGTTATATGATTTCATATTAAAATAGAGTTCATGTAGATTTTCGACCGGTAAAAAAATCCTATTTAAAGTTTGACATCTGTACTTTTCAAAAGCAATTGAGTAGGTTTAGTAAATAAAACATCTTTTGTTTAATTCGCTAACAATATATAAATCTGTTAATTATATCCTCAAACAAACTTTATCATCAGTAAACAGTCAGGTACAATATCTTAATTATAATTTTTAATTAAAAGAAAATTTTATTTCCGTGTAATCGGAAAAGAATAATTATGAAGTGAATAAGAGCTCTCCATTTTGTTTGTTATTAATCTGATAAACAGAATAAAAAAAATGCCGGAATTTTTCCGGCATTCTGGCATGAATAATTTTGATAATAAAAACTAATTTACTTTACCGGATAAGCAGGAACCGGAGGAAAAGTGAAAGGATGATCCTTTATTTTCTGAAGAACAACCTCAATCGCTTTATCCAGCTGATTATCCTTTCCTGCCATTACCGAAGCCGGGTCATTATCAATCAGAATATCAGGATCCGCACCATGATTTTCAACCAGCCATTTTCCTTCTTTTCCATAAAATGAATTATTGGACTGATTTACACTTCCATTATCGATAGTAGTTTGCGCATTCACAATTCCAACCAGTCCTCCCCACGACGGAACACCCACAACGGTACCCAGCCTATTTGCTTTAAAGTCTTCAATAAATGCCTCACCATCTGAACCATTGTATTCATTGGAAATAGCAACGTATGGCCCGGTAGAAGTGCTGCCGGGATAACGGAATGGCTCCATACCCTGGAGAACATTATAGGCTGTCATTTTACGTTCAAGTTTATCAATTAAAAAGTATTCCGTCCACCCGCCTGAATTTCTTCTGACATCAATAATAATTCCTTCCTTATAACGGAATGCGCGCCAGTATTTATCAAACTCACCTATGCCGCCGGAGCCCATTGCATTGATATGCATGTACCCCACTTTACCATCAGTCTTTTTCTGTATATAATTGATATTATCAGTAATCCAGCGGAAATACCGCAACTGACTGCTGTTCCTGATTGGCTTTATCTCATAGGTCTTAGCGCCCTCTTTTGTAGGTTTGCTATTGATGGTAACTGTTACAGTTTGTCCGGAAATAACTTGCAGATATTTGAAATAATCTTCCGGAGCCTTTATCTCTTTTCCGTTTATTGCGATAAGATAATCACCTTCTTTGAGATCAATATCCGGACGAACAAGTGGTGATTTCAGATCAAGATTATAATCCGTCGGGCCATAGATTTTATCAAACTTATAATACCCTGAAGTTTTATCAGGGTTAAAATCTGCCCCGAGCCATGCAGTGTATACCTTTGTATCAGGGACTTCCACAGGTCCCATGTCGCCTCCACCAATATAAGTATGCGAAACACTTATTTCGCCTACCATCTGTGAGAGTACCCAGTTTAATTCAGCACGTGATGAAAGATAAGGTATGTAAGCTCTGAATTTATCTCCTAATGCTTTCCAGTCGTGACCGTGAAAATTTTTATCATAGAAAAAATCACGGTACCAACGCCAGGTATCATTAAATATCTGATTCCATTCTGCCAGGTTATTAACCGTATAACTCATCCCATTAAGATTGAGTTTACTACCGGTAGCCTTTGATTTAAATGCATCAGCAACAGATGAGGTAAAGAAATCCGCTTCCTTCTGTATAATAAGCTGATTTCTATCTGTGGATAAATCAAAATTCCTGATTTTATCATCAAGAACCACCAGTGATTTGGAAGACATATCGAAAATATTCAGTTTCCATTTGGTGTTGGATCCCGGTTTAAAAATCTCTTCATATTCATCCTCTGTAAAATTCTCAACTGAACTCCAAATCACTTTCCCGTTTCCTGCTTTCAGGAAAAAATAATTCCCGGGATCGATTGGAAGGGGATACGTTCTTGCGGCTATCCCATCGATATCTATTTTAAATAGATTATCTGGTTTTTTTTCTTCTTTCGTTAAAGGATCCTCAAAAGGAGGAGTTTCATGATCCCTTAACTGAACAACCATTACCTGCTGTGGTGTAGTTATAATGTGGTTGTCTTCGTAAAAGTCCATGTGCAGTTCAAAGTTCCTGCTGGAAACGTAGTAAAGATATTTCCCGTTTGCATCGAATGAAGGATAGAGGTTATCGAAGAAATCACTGGTTAATGCATACTTCCTTTTCTGTTCTAGACTGTATATGTATATTACATTATTACGGTTAAAGTTTGTAAAACTATACGTAATCCATTTGCTGTCAGGCGACCAGCTGTAATCACTTTCTTCCCAATAAAACTCATCGTTTTTTAATTGATTTGATCGGTCAACCTCAACTAGTTTTTTAGAATCTAATTCCACATAAAAAATGGCAAATTCTTTGTTCCCGAAAAGGATCTTTTTACCATCAGGCGACCAGAGAAGGTGATATATGAATTTATCAAGTTTTGAGGTGAGCTGAATCCATTCACCGCCTTCAGCATTTTGCATATAAAGCTGATATTCCCCTGTTTTATCCGAAAAGAATGCTATCCATTTCCCGTCGGGTGAAATCTGCGGATACATTTCTCTTGTGCCTGGTGTATTGGAAATATTTTTTGTGTTTCCCTTATCAGTTGGTATTGTAAAAATATCACCCCTTGATTCGAGCACTGCAGTTTGTCCGTCGTTCGAAATATTAAACGAGTGAACATACTCCTTCGGATTGATAACCCTGTCCCTCATCCGCCATTTATCTGAAGGAATTATAACTGATATTTTTTTTACCTGGTTTGTCTTGGTATCATAAATATTAATATAACCATTTTGAATGAAGACAATTTGCTCACCGTCATTCTCAGCCCACATTATATCAAAATCAGAATAGTCAGTTATTTTTTTTATAGTTTTTGATGACAGGTCTTCGGAGTAGAGATTTGCTATTCCATTTGTTCGGTCCGATACAAAATACAAAGTATTTCCAATCCACATCGGGTAGCTGTTTTTTCCAACATAATCCGATACGGGTGTAAACTGATTTTGTTTAAAATCGTACATCCAGATATCCTGGTATTGCCCGCCTTTATATCGTTTCCAATAATATTCTTCATTCCCTTTTCTGTTATAGAGCATTTTGCTTCCATCCGGATTAAAACTGCATAAAACACCCCTGTCAATCGGGAATCGTTCAGGCGCAGATCCCTCTTTATTAACAAAATACAGGTTTGGATCACGCGAAATATAATTCTCGAAGTAGGAACGAAAAACAATCCGCTTCCCATCCGGTGTCCATGCAACAGATTGTGCCGAACCCGGAGTATAGGTTAACCTGACAGGCTCTCCGCCTTCAACAGGCATAACATAAACACCATAAGTCCCATCATATCCGGCTGTAAAAGCGATTGATTTCCCGTCGGGTGAAAACCTGGCAGAAAATTCATTACCAGGAAAGCTTGTCAGCCGTGTCGCTGTTCCTCCACTGGAGCTCACCAGCCAGAGGTCATTTTCATACGTGAATACAATTTTATCCTTGTAAATGTCAGGATAGGTCATCAATCTTCCTTCGTCAGCGGCCAAAACCAAAGTTGAAGAGAAGAATAAAAGCAAAAGCACTGCGATTAGATTTTTCATATTAGATGTTTGGAATTATTGAAAATAAGGTGGAATCAAATAATGATAGAAACAAAATTATTTAAATAATAAATAGGATGCTACTTAATATTATTTTTATTTAAAAACGCAATGAACATATATAAAATAAATGTCAGTTGGCTCAGGCTGGATTCAAAACAGCTGTATCAACCAGATAAAAAAAAGGCCGAACATAGTCGGCCTTTCTAATTAAACTTAATCTAAATTCTTTATTTAGAAATAGTTACAAATACTTATTATTCTACAGTTACCGACTTCGCCAAATTCCTTGGTTGATCCACATTGCATCCGCGCAACAGCGCAATATGATAAGATAACAATTGAAGTGGGATGGTTGCCAACAGGGGAACCAGCAATTCGTCGCATTCAGGGATCTCGATGCAATAATCTGCCAATGCACGCACATCTGCATCGCCCTCCGAAACAATAGCAATAATTTTCCCTTTCCGGGCTTTCACTTCCATAATATTACTTACAACCTTCTCGTACTGGCCTCTACGTGTAGCTATTACTACCACCGGCATTTCCTCATCAATTAAAGCAATAGGGCCATGTTTCATTTCGGCAGCGGGATAACCTTCGGCATGTATATAGGATATTTCTTTCAGCTTGAGCGATCCCTCGAGAGCTATCGGGAAGTTAATTCCCCTGCCAAGATAAAGAGCATTGCTCACATGACTGAAAACTTGGGCTATCTCTTTTACCTGGTCGTTGCATTTAAGCGTTTTTTCTATTTTCTCAGGTATGGTATTGAACTCGTGCAGTAAACGATAGTACCTCGAAGCTGAAATAGTACCTTTTTTCTCGGCCAGCATAAGCGCCAACAGGGTAAGAATAGTAACCTGAGAGGTAAATGCTTTTGTTGATGCAACGCCGATTTCGGGTCCGGCGTGAGTGTACGAACCTGCATGGCTTGCCCGCGGTATCGACGACCCAACTACATTACAAATTCCGATAATAGTTGCTCCTTTTGATTTAGCCATTTCGATGGCAGCCAAAGTGTCTGCGGTTTCGCCAGATTGTGAAATAGCAATTACTATATCATCTTCGTAAATCAAAGGGTTACGATACCGGAATTCGGAAGCATATTCAACTTCAACAGGAATTCTGGCCAGTTCTTCAATTAAATACTCTCCAACTATACCGGCATGCCAGGAAGTTCCGCAACCGACAATAATGATGCGACGGGCAGCCAGGAACTTACGCAGGTAATCCTGCATTCCTCCCAGCACAATTAATCCCTGGTCCATATGCAAACGACCCCGCATGCTGTCGCGCACAGTTCGGGATTGCTCGTAAATTTCCTTCAGCATAAAATGGTCGAATCCACCTTTTTCCAGAGCACTCAGGTTTACTTCCAGCGTTTGAACATAAGGGGTTTTCTCAATATCGGCAAGTGTTCGGATTTTCAGACCCTCAGCAAGGCTGATGGAAATAACCTCCTCGTCGCCAGGATATACAACCTGCTGGGTATATTCAACAATAGGAGCAGCATCCGAAGCTATATAGTATTCACCTTCACCAATTCCTACTACCATCGGGCTGCCTTTACGCGCAGCTATCAGTAAATCAGGTTCGTCCTGCGATATGATAACAATGGCATAGGCACCGGTAACCTGGGTAAGTGCAATACGTACTGCTTCGGCCAGAGGCTGTTTTTCCTGCGACATGATATCTTCGATTAGATACATCAGCACTTCGGTATCTGTATCACTTCTGAATACATACCCACGTTGCTGCAGCTCCTGTTTCAATACGTTATAATTTTCAATTATCCCGTTATGGATAATAGCCATTTTTTCGGTTGACGAATAATGAGGGTGCGCATTGACATCATTAGGTTCGCCGTGAGTTGCCCATCGGGTGTGTGCTATCCCGATGGTTGAAGTTACGTCGAGGCCTTCGAGAAGTGCATCCAGATCAGAAACCTTACCTTTGGTTTTTAAAACTTTTAGTGACCCGTTAAGCAGAGCGACGCCTGCGCTGTCATAACCCCGGTATTCCAACCGATGAAGGCCTCCAAGTAAAATAGGGCAAGCTTGTTTTTTACCAATGTATGCAACAATTCCGCACATAATATTTTAGAATAAATGGTTAATTAACTTAAGTACAATTCGAAATAACTTTATAAAGCAACGCTATAATTCATCAGGCAAAATTACTAAATGTTATCAGAATAGCGGTGAACAAGAAGACTTTTATCAGGTTTTCTTTATATCCTCCTGACTTAACTTTATAATGGCTGCCTGTAAATGCAATTGAACAAGACAATACCTGAAGAATTCCAATTAAGTACTGCTAAGACTATGCCAGCTACTTGCTATATTTAATCAAATTCTTACAACATATTGATTTGTACCCCTTTAGGTATGTAACGAAATCCCGGATATTACAATTCAGTATTACTTACTTTCTCAAAATGGTACACATGTCCCTGAAAAAATCAAAAAGGAAAGAACCCTCAATACTGACATAATTATAGTGTAAACATGATAAATTTCCGTATTCATTCTGTCCCAAATTTCAAGCCCCAAATTCCAAGAAGGATCCTATCAGGCTTTATTTGCTGCAAAAGGGATTAATGATGCCAATAGATATCGGAAAAGGCCTGGATATTGAGTCATGTTTTAATAATTGGTCCTATCCCGATCTAAGTATATGTAAATATTTCAAACAGGCTGAAAGATTTATCTGGCAATTATTTTATTATGATGTGAGCTGATATATATTATTATCAACGATCAAATACAAGGCTGGGAATCAACTTTCAAAAAACTCTTATCTTCAGGTTGTGGCAGGAAAACAATTTCTATTGGCGGATCGTATAACGCAAATAAAGTTTCATATCCGATAGCTCGGAAGCAGTTCCGTTGAGCACAA
Organism: uncultured Bacteroidales bacterium; assembly: GCA_963802185.1. Classification (GTDB taxonomy): domain Bacteria; phylum Bacteroidota; class Bacteroidia; order Bacteroidales; family UBA4417; genus UBA4417. The sequence continues at coordinate 50,050 of CAWDHU010000016.1, read as the reverse complement.
GCCTGGCGCCACTATAAGCAGAACTTGGTATAATAAGGTGTAATCCGTTATTGTTAACCTGGCCTAGCAGCATTTGCTGCACATAGCGTGTTATCCTGAAGCGATATAGGTTTGAACTTTTGTCGTATGTACCATCAAAATAACCGGCCCCTTCGTCTTCATCAACAATATTAAAAGGGCTGGTAGTGCCATTTTCGCCTACATTCCTCAAAGTGAGATATGTAGGGTTTGTAAACACATCCGACACAGAAGCATTGCCTAAAACAAGTTGTGCATCATTTATTACGGTCTTCTGGGGATCGAGACTTTGTTTTAGGAATGGAAACTCAATTTTAATTTTTACGCCGCCTAAACCCTGGGCAAAAAGAAACTGCTGACCGAGTGAGGGATTCCCTTCCAATTGTTGTTTTAACATTGGAATAGCTTCAGCATACCCGTTATGATCATAGTTCTGGAAACGGGAACAGGTTGAATTTACATTAAAAAAATAAGCAGTAGTATCTTCCGAATTATGATAATACATCTTAATATAGCTGTAAAGAGTGGTTAAATCTAAATTAATAATGCATCCCTTTCCCGAGGTGTTTTGGGGTTCGGCAACTATGCTGATCCCTTTAAAATATTCAACAAATTTTTCAGAGCTATTAAGATAAGATGTATCTGCAGTAAGAACAAGATTTCCAAATATCTCATTGATCGGGATCCTGAGCATGGGAGCATGTTTTGCACCTTCATAGTATGAACTGTCACGAGGTGAAGGTCGAAAAGTTATTGAACCCAACGGATTGTTGACATCGTAACTAACAGTTTTGTTTGAGTAGGAATGCACTGAGTCTAAAATATCTTCATTAAGGGCATAAACATGCAAGGTCATATTGCTAAGTGTGTCGCCGTAGGCTGTTCCTTTGTAAGGCAGGTATAGATACGCTGAGTCGAAAACTGGATTAGTACCAAACCTGGCGCTGTCAGTTGAAGTAAGAACCTGAGAATAAAAAGTAGCGTCAGTACGGCCAAAAACAGGATCATACATGCTCCCAACCTGGGCATAGCTAAGGTTGCGAGTATAAACTGAATCATCAGGTATGGAATAGGCTTTTATCGAAATTGTATCAATATACCCCATGCTAAGCAAGTCAATGGGATCGAGCAGATCAAGTCCTATCGGAGAAATTTCTTTGGTACATGAAGAATTCAGGAAGAGTAAAAGAGCAAAAGATGCTAACTGAAGTAGATAAACAAGCCTTTTCAAGATTAATTTTTTTTATTTGTAAATAAACTGCCTATTGAAAAGAACAGACTAATTATGTAAAACCTTCTCGTAGAACTCATTATAAACCTGTATGTAATTGTCATCCCCCTGGAATGGAAGTGTTGGTTTACCTGTTTGCTCAACATACTCAGCCAGTTCGCTGTTTATCTTTTGGCTGGCTATGATAACCCCATCCGATAAATCGATTGAAGCTTTCATCAGGCTTACAAAATCAGGTTTCTTAAAATGTTTTAGGTCCTTTAAAGCTATATTTTCGTGTTTCAGTTTTGCCTGCAGGTTATCATGTAAAGGCTCGGTAAAATCATCATCATATATCGAAGTGATTACTTTTGTGCCAGAGAAGAGAGGGTTTTCATGATATACTTTCTTGATATAAACAGGGGTAAGTGCTGACATCCATCCATGCACGTGAACAATATCGGGGCTCCACCCAAGTTTCTTTACCGTTTCAATTACTCCACGAGCGAAGAAGATTGCACGCTCGTCATTATCTTCAAAAAACACATTGTTTTTGTCACGGTATACGTATTTGCGGTGAAAATAATCTTCGTTATCAATAAAATAAATTTGCATCCTTGCCTGCTGAATTGAGGCAACTTTGATGATAAGTGAGTGATCGGTATCGTCGATAATCAGATTCATGCCCGAAAGACGAATTACTTCATGAAGTTGGTTCCTGCGTTCGTTGATGCTACCAAACCGGGGCATGAAGGTTCGGATTTCACGTCCTTTTTCCTGGATACCTTGTGGTAGGTATCTGGAAATTAGCCCCATGGGACTGTCTTTCATAAAAGGTGTGATATCCTGCGTTACAAATAAAATCTTTGTTTTCTCCATGTTAAGCTATTCACAATGTTGGATTTGCAAAGTTAGTAAATTAATTGGTACTGAACTCATAAGAGGATTTACAGTAGTGTAAATTTAGGTATTGAAAAGCGAAAACTCTGAATGGCAGATTATTCTATTACACCTTGAAAATCAGATATTATGCAAAATAGCAGAGGATTACAAAGCTATATCTCTCACGATTTTACATTGTTAATTTTTCATAAAACAGTATTCGTTGTAATTAAATCAGGGAACCCGTTTTTTCGACTTGATTTCTTTACCATCTAAATTAAGTACAAATAATTTAGTAATACAATTAGTGTAAAGATTGTAGCAACCCAAAAGCGCCAAAGATTATTCAATATCTCTCTAAATGCATGTCAATGAAAAAGCATCTTATTAAATAATCTGATTCCAGATATTCCCGGTATTAAAGATTAAATGCTTTATAAAAAAAAGGTGGTACATGAAATTACTGCACCACCTTTTAAAGATTTATGTATGTATTAATCGTTGTTCACGATCATTTTGTTTGATTTCCTTCTTTTCAGCCTTATCTTCATTTCGTAGGCGATAATGTACATACCCGGAACAAAAATCAATGTTAAAAAAGTAGCAAAACTGAGACCAAAAATAATAGTCCATGAAAGTGGTCCCCAGAACATTACATTGTCGCCTCCGATGTGAATCTGCGGATCGAGATGTGTAAACATAGTTTCGAAGTTGAGGTTAAACCCTATAGCAAGGGGAACAAGCCCCAATATGGTAGCTGTAGCTGTAAGAATAACAGGTGTGATACGGGTTAAACCGGCTTTTACTATGGCTTCGCGGGTTTTCATACCGCGCTCTTTAAGTGTATCTATAAACTCGACTATCAATATTCCGTTTCGCACTACTATACCTCCCAGTGCTACAATGCCCAAACCTGTCATAATGATTGAAATAGACATGTTGAAAATAACTATTCCAAGAAGTACACCAATAACACTGAAGATTACTTCACTCAGGATAATAATTGTTTTGCTGAGGGAGTTAAACTGAGTGATAAGGATGAAGAAAATCAACCCAATGGCAATAAGCATGGCTTTACCAAGGAATGCCTGTGTCTCAGCCTGGTCTTCCTGCTCTCCTGTAAGTTTTATCTGAACACCTTCGTGCAACGGGTAATCAGCTGCCAGTTTATTGATCTTGGCAACAATTTCGTTGGCTGTATAGCCGGTTAATACACCGCTCGACAATGTAATGATCCTTTTCAGGTTTTGGCGTTTGATGCCCCCGTACGAATCCACATAATCAATCTTTGCAACTGACGATAAGGGGATCTGACGTAATACGCCTGAGTTCATATCGCGGTAAGTGATTTTCAGATTGATCAGGTTGTTGATATTTTCGCGGGTTTCAAGCGAATACCTGAGTTCGATAGGATATTCATCTTCATCCATTTTGTATTTGGACACTTCTTTACCCAATACGGCTGTCCGGATTTCAGTAGCAATCTGACCTGTACTTATGCCTTCATGATTTGCCCGTTCGCGATCGATCGTGATGGCAATTTCAGGTTTGTTCTCCTGGAAATCACTTTTCAGGTCCTCGATACCTGGAATCTGAAGCGAATCGAGGTAGTTTTTAAAAGCACTTGCATCAGTTATGAGTTCAGGCAAATTTTCACCGGTAATTTCAATATTAATGGGTTTACCGGTTGGAGGGCCCGAACGATTTTTTTCAGTCGAAATTTCAGTACCGGGAATTCCTTTTACTTCCTTACGGATCAAATCGAGATACTCCGTAGTGTTTCGGCCGATACGGTTTTTATATTCCACAAAATTAATTGTAACCTTGCCTTTTTCAGCGCTAAGCGAACGGGTGAAATCCATATCGTCGCCAGCACCCAATGCAATATTGGTAATTACTGACTCGACATCGGGGTTGTTTTTACCCAGCACTTTAATAACCCTTCCTTCCACAATTTTAGTTACTGAGTCAGTTATATGCTGATCAGTTCCGATCGGCATCTGCACCCTTACATTAATACTGTTAGGCATATTTTCGGGGAAAAACAGGACTTTGGGATTTCGCATTCCGGTGGCTATAAAAGTTACGATAAACAGGCTGATAACTCCCATAAGCAAATACCATGGATTCCTTCCAGTTATAAAGAACCTGAGTTGTTTTTCATACATTTTCATAAACCACGGCCATGCTTTTTCCTGCCACCATTTTATATATGGATTTAAAACTATGTGAAAAAAGACAACCATAATCGCGACAAAGACAAAGAAATTCCCTATGCCGAAAGCTCCTTCACTGTGATTTACAGCAAAAGCGATGTAGCTGATCAATGCCAAACCAAGTGCAATGAGTGTGTATAGAATTATCCTCTTTTTTACTTTCTGTTTATCAGGAGCATCAAACTCGTGTTTCATAAACGAAACTGCAAATACAGGATTGATGATATACGCAACAAAAAGCGATGCGAACAGGGTAATAATTAGTGTTACAGGAATATAAAACATGAATTTACCTACAATTCCCGGCCAGAAAGCCAGCGGGAAAAATGGAGCCAGCGTTGTAAGTGTTCCCGATAAAATAGGTAGAAACACCTCCCCTGCTGCCTGCTTCGCTGCCAATATAATGTTAGGTTGTTTCTGATGCGTTCGGTGAATGTTTTCAATAACCACAATGGCATCGTCAACCACGATTCCAAGGGCAAAAATCAGTCCGAACATCACGATCATATTCATGGTAAAGCCAAGTGCCGGCATCACCATAAAAGCAACAGCCATAGATAGCGGTACAGCCAGCCCTACAAAGAATGCATTGGTGAATCCCATAAAAAACATGAGCACCAGGGTCACCAGTATCATTCCAATAATAATAGTATTGTTAAGTTCTTCGAGCGTGTTACGTGTATAACGCGATTGTTCGCCGGTGAGTGTAACTTTCAGATCAGTAGGGAATTGCTTATTTATCAGGTCCTTATCCAGTATCTCCTTTATTTTATCAGAAGCTTCCAGAAGGTTCTTCCCGCTTTTCTTTACAACATTGAGCGTGATTACATTTTGCCCGTTTAACCGCGAGAAGCTTTCCTGTTCCTTGTAAGTATCTTTTATTTCAGCCACATCTTTCAGGTAAACAGCGGCACCACTGGAGGATTTGATAACGATATTACGCATCACATCCAGGTTGGTAAACTGGCCCTGCACACGGATGGACCGCTTCATCCCATAGGAAGTAATATTACCTGCAGAAATAGTGAGGTTTTCAGCCGCCACAGCGCGATCGATATCAGACAATGTAACGCTGGCGACCTGCGCCTTGTACATATCCACATTGATCTGGATTTCGCGTTCGAGTGCACCAATAATATCCACACGGGTAATTTCGTTGAGTCCTTCGATTTTATCCTGAGCTATATCAGCATATTTTTTTAGTTGGTCCAGGTCATAATCACCCGAAATCTGGATAAACATGATAGGTATTTCCGAGAAGTCGATATCCATAACTCCAGGGTCAGCTGGCAGGTTATTCGGAAGGTCCGACTTACTCTTGTCGACGGCATCTTTCACCCTCTGCTTCGCATCCGGAACTGCAACATCCGTATTAAATTCAACGGCGATGGAGGAAAAGTCCTGCAGCGAATTACTGGTAATTTTCTTAACTCCGTTAATTCCCTTCAATTGCTTTTCGATGGGGCGTGTAACCAGGTTTTCCATATCCTCCGGCGATGTACCCGGGTAAGCTGTATTCACAAGGATGGTAGGGATAACAATTTCGGGAAACTGCTCCTTGGGAATGCTGTTGTAGCTGCTGATTCCCAGCAAAGTAATAAAAACAGCCAGCACGTAAATACTGGTTTTATTATCAATAGCCCAGCTGGTTGCAAAAAATTCTTTGAAATTATTCTTCTTCATAACAGTATACTAAATTGATTAAACAGGGGGTTGCCCAAAAAGAATTAATTTACCTGAATAAGTTCCCCTTCCATAAGGCTGTTAAATCCAGTGGTAATAATTTTATCACCTTCCGTAATTCCCTGCTTTATTTCAGCCAGGCCATTATACGTGCTACCAACAGTTACAGGCTGTCTGCGTGCAACTAATCTGCCGTTTTCTTCTTTTGCCACATAAATGTATTTTCCTGTTTGAGAGTCCCTGATGAGTGTTATAGGGACATTGAATGATTTTGGATTCGAATAGTCATTAATTTTAACAACAGCCATCATATTGGCGCGATATTCTACCTTGCTGGGCCCTAAATGAACTTCACTCACGAAGGTCCGGTTTACCGGGTTTATATATTTGCTGGTAAAGCGAATAGTTGATTGAATTTCGGTATTGAAATCAGGAAAGAACACAATTACTTTATTCCCTGGTTTAACTTTAGGAGCATATGCTTCAGCAATTTCGGCCACCACTTTCGCATTTGTAAAATTAACCACTCGCACAGCAGGAAGGCCGGGCGATGCCATTTGTCCAACTTTTAGATTTACCTCTTCAACACTTCCGTTTATTGGCGATTTGATGCGTGTCATGTCCAATTGATCATTCAGGGTAGCCATTGCTTTTTCCAGGTTCTCCTTATTGTTTTTAGCGGTCAGGTATTGTACCTCGCTGCCAATCTGCTGATCCCAGAGTGCTTTTTGTTTATTGTACAAACTGGTGGCAAAATCAAGCTGTTGCTTTGTGCTGGCAATTTGTTGCTGCATAACCGAATTGTCAATCTGTGCCAATATCTGTCCGGCACGAACATTATCACCTTCTTTTACATAAACAGCAGTAATAGAACCCGCCATTTGGGCTGAAACGGCAATGTTATCCTCGCCATCCACTTTTCCCTGTACTTCGAGGTAATGATTAAATTCTTCCGGTTTTGCTTCAGTAACAGCCACACTCGTCATTTTGCTTTTCGAAGTGGTATCATTTACAGCTAGTTCGGTTTCAAGAGCTTTGATTTTCAGCGTTAATTCGTCTTGCTGTTTTTTAAGTTTTTCCAGTTCTGATTTTTTATCTGAAGGTTTGCCACAAGCTACTGCCAATATTACCAGCAAAAGGAAAATAATAGATTTATTCATTGTTTTCATTGTATATCTGTTTTATATTTTGGTTAAAAGTTGTTGTTTAATTTGTCGAGTTTATTTTTGGCAGAGAACAATCCGAAGATTGAAGTATACATACTTCTTTGCGCGGTCAGATATTGACTAAGATCATCGGTTATCTGTCTGCTGGTTGCTATGCCTTCATTAAACTTTATCACAGTTTTATCATAAATGCGTTTGGTTAGTTCGATATTCCGTTTGTCATTCTGATATTTCTCGTATGCCGTGGTGAGTTCATTAAGTGAGTTTATATATTGCAGTTGCAGGCCGTTAGTTAAGTTATCTTTAGTATTGATGGTTTTCTGCAATTCCATTTGGCTTTGTTGAACTCTTACATTTCGCAAACCGCTGGAGAAAATCGGAATAGTCGCCGATATCTGGAAAACATCCTTTGGATTAAAGTCGAATGCTGGTGAGTTCACCTTTTCCTGGTGCCTGTATACAGCTGAAATACTTGGCAAATAGGCGCTTTTGGCCAATTTTACGTTCAGTTTGCTGATGGCAACAGAATTAGCAAGAATTTGATAGTCGAGGTTATTATTAATATTGAAAGGTGTTGCTACTAATGATTCGAGATTTATACCTTCAGCTATACTTTCAAGTTTATCAGTAAGAATTATTTTATCAGCGAAAGGCATTCCTAAAATAAATTTAAGATTAAGCAAAGTATAATCAAGATCACGCGCCAAGGTACTTACTCCGTTTTTAAGAGTGCTGTTTACAAATTCTATCTGATCAACTTCAGTGTTTTCCACCAGACCCTGGCTAAACATTTTTTTCATGTCCGAAAGTGTCTTATTTGAACTTTCGAGTGATTGTTGCATCACATTCAGGTTATTTTCGGTAAGTAACGCTGCTGCATAAATATTGGCAACCGTTTCTTTCAGTTCAATTTCAGTTTTCTGTTTATTTTGTTCAGTCATCAGGTAATATACTTTTGTAGCCTGAAGACCCACAATATATTCTCCGCTGAATATCAATTGAGACACGGTAATATCAAATGTTGTATTATTGGGTACTCCCAGTTGTATTGGTGCAGCAGGTGTAAATCCCATATAAACATTTTCATTTGTTATATCATTGGAAGTAACCGGGGTGTTCGGAGGAAGGGTTGTAGCCAGAAATGTAGAACCTCCCAGGCTCATCTCAGGAACAGTGAACAAGTGTGTGTAATTAGCTTGTGCATTTACCTGCGGCAGGCCCATTGCGGTAGTTTCCCAAATACGTTTTTTGGCAATTTCCAAGTCAAGAACAGAATTGCGGGAGTTGGCATTATTCTTAATTGCGTATTCCTGCGCTTGCTTCAGACTTAGAGTTGTAGTCACAGCCTGGTTGTCCTGAGCAAGAACAGACATTTGCATTGTTAATACCAGGAATGCCGAACAAAAAGTGGCGATAATAGGTAATTTCATAGATCAGATATTGTTGTTTAACATGTTAGTTTGTTTCTCATAATAAGCTAGTCCTTCCGCATTGGAAATGCCGCGAATGTGGTTATCGAACATGACCTGGAATACTTTTTCGAATCCAAAATTTACCGATGATAAAAACTCCGGATCGTGTACATCAATCAGTTTCTGAATGTAAAGCCTGGCTACCAGGTCAACATCAAGATCATTACGATAAATTCCTTCGGCAATACCTTGCTCAAAGTTTTGTTTAACTTGTATAAAAACATGGTCACGTTTCTTTATGACAAAATCGCGGAATAGAACAGGATAGTATTTCTGTAATTCAAATGCATTAATAGGATTGAGGTCCTTCATCTGCTTGCTGACATTCCGGCTAACAGCCAGTAGAATGTCAATAGCGTTCATTTTGCTTACTTCGCCATCAATACATACTGTCCTTTCCTGCTCAATCATGTAGCCAAGAACCTTTTCGACCAGTTCCGTTTTATTTGCAAAATGCAGGTAAATAGTTTTTTTCGACATTCCTAATTCCTTGGAAACATCGTCCATGGATACACTGCGAATGCCGTTTTTTTTGAATAGCCGTAAGCTTTCAGATAATATACGGTCAACTTTTTCGTCCATTATTTTTTTTTAAAGAGCGGCAAAAGTACAAATTAAAATACAATGGAAACAAAATGAATATAAAACGTTTCCACTGTTTTAACATCAATTAACGTTTCCCATCCTGTTTTGTTCGGCAAAATTCAAAATAAAACTTCCTTCACACAATTGAAAAGCGGCGAATGCCGGGTTTGGAACGGTGAATGGGGGTTGGATGTCGGATTGCGGATTGCGGATGTCGGATGTCGGATTGCGGATTGCGGATGTCGGATTTTCGATGTCGGATTGCGGATTGCGGATGTTGGATTGCGGATTGCGGATTGCTGAATGCGGATGGCGGATTGCGGATGGCGGATTGCGGATGGCGGATGTCGGATTGCGGATGTTTGAATTCGGAATAAATTGAAAATTCTATTGTAAATGTCAAATTATAAAAAACTCGTCCGAAAAAAGCCCCTTCAGAGGTTTGGATTAACTTGTAAAGCCAAAATGCAAGGGTCAAAATGCAAAGATGCAAGTTTTAATAAAATTCCGAAATCCGACATCGAAAATCCGAAATTAAATCTTCCGTCTCCGGAGTGATGTTGAAATAGTTAATAATACAAAAAGTCCTGCTACTAATACGAATATGCGACCAATATAATCACCATACTGTACATAAAACGTAATCTTATCATTGGCATTAATCTTCTGACGAATGACTGCCGGCACCCAATAAGCAGTTCGTTGCGAAATATCTCCCCGCTGATTGATAAAACACGAAATCCCGGTATTAGCTGATCGTGCAATGCTCCGACGAGTTTCAATTGCCCTGAGAACTGAAAAAAGCATATGTTGCCGGTGGCCTGGTGTGTTGCCCCACCAGCCATCATTGGTAATTACAAAAATAACATTGGCACCGTTTTGGATAAAACGATTCATAAATTCGCCATACACCGATTCGTAACAAATGCAAGGTGCTACTTTCAGTCTGTCATTAATTACAAACGGCGTCTGATCAGGGTTTATTCCCAGGCTGCCGGTCGTTCCTCCAAGGTCGATGGCAAACTTTTTAAGGAAAGGTAATACATCAAGGTATGGCATCAGTTCAACACCCGGGGTAAGTTTTGATTTGTGGTATTTCTGTAAAGTGCTGTCATGAGCAACATACAGCGCTGTGTTATACGAATCGTAATACATGTCGGCATCGCTGAATTTACGGGCCGAAGCACTTAATGGTTCACCGGGTTTGAAAATTTTTCGCGATGAAATACCGGTGATTACATTCATCTTAGCATAACTTTTGTTAAATTTCCTGATGCGGTTTATGCTGGGTGAAAATTCAATCCGGTCCTCAAAAACATATTCCTGTATGGCGCTTTCAGGAAAAATTGAGAAATCAGTGAGGCTATCCGATTTTTCAGCCGCCATTGCTAACATGCGTTCAGTAACCACCATCGGATCAATTTCAAACTGTTCGTTGTAAGGATCAATATTAGGCTGGACCACTACCACATCTACCGGATTGATTTTCTCGGTGTATCGGTTATACATTATAACCGAGATGATCATAGGAAAACTAACGAGTAAAATTGTGACAGCCATCCGGACCCCAACCGTGCGGCTGCATATTTTATGCATAATCCGGTCACGGACAAAAAAGAAGATTAAAATATTCACCAATAAAATCCATAGCGAGCCACCGAAAATGCCTGTGAATTCATACCATTGGATCAATTTGGGATAAGCGGCAAATCCGTTTCCCAGGTTGAGCCACGGGAAATTGAGATCCCAGCGCAGGTGAACGTATTCAGCAGTAAGTATGTATCCGATTAATGCTGTGTAAGCCGCAGATACTCCTGAAAGCCTGCGATGTGTAATATGGAACAGGTAAAAAGCTCCCCCAACAAGTGAAGTATTTACAAGTATAGTCGCCACAATACCAATTGGTGTTGAAATAGCTACCCACCAGGTTGTAAGCAAAACCCAGGTAGAAATCGAAAGAATAATATAAGGTATAATGCCTGATGCGTGGTTGTTATCCCGGTTTTTCCATAGTTCGTATTCAACAACTAACAGGGGTACAAAACCCAAAAACAATAAAAACGGGAAACCTCGTTCGGGCCAGCCGGCGGTAAGTAATAATCCAGATAGTAATGAAAGAAGGATTTTGTGTAAACGTTTCATTTAAAAAAGATAAGGATGGCAAAGGTAATAATTTGATGTATAGAATATCATTCCCGTCTTGACTGCAAAACAACAGGCAGATTTCATTAAGAGAACTAAATTTAGGCACCTGCTTTGATGAAATTTACCACAAAAGGAACAAAAGTCTAAGGAATATTGACCTTTTGTCTCTTTTTAAGATTTGGATACATTGTTATAAAAAACCAAAAGGCACAAAAGTACAATTACCCTTTTGTGCCTTTTGTGTTTCAAAACTCTTTTTTATTCAATAATAACATATTTGATAATTAAACCATTAGCTGCCAGAGCTAATATTCCAGGAAATAAAATCAATACCAGGTAATTTTAAGAAAGTCCGATTGTTTCTCCATCGGAACTAGACCACTCGTAATTATAAAGTCCGTCGATCAGTCGTTTTTGTTTTTCCTCGGGCGAAAGAATATCATATTTCCGTTTCTCTTCTTCCAGTTTTATTCTCTTCGCTTCTTCAACGCGATGAATTTCTTCCAGGTAAGTAGCTTCCATCCTGGTTTGCAGATATTCGCGGGCAGCAGCCGGGAAAAGCTCCAGCAACAATTCTTCCTTCTCATTAAGTGCAAGTTTCACACCACCGTATTCCTCATTGACCGGATTTTCCTGCTTCTTATAAAATTTAGTGTCATACGCTATCTCTTCTTTTACACCTGCCAACTTAAATCGGAATTCCGGATCGACCGGCACAGGAGTATGTCCATAAATTCCTTTTACCAGGTTAACGAATTGAATTGATTTAGTCGTATACATTGGCTTGCCGCTCTCTTCATCAACAGCACAATTAACAGCCTGAACACCAACAACCTGGCTGGCAGGTGTTACCAGAGGAGGGCAACCTGAGGCCAGCCTTACAAGTGGCACAAGTTCAAGAGCTCGTGGCAGAAGTTTTTCAAGTTTCAATTGTTTTAGTTGTGCCAGCATATTCGGATACATTCCTCCGGGAATTTTTGCTTCACCGATTTTTGTATCAGGTTCAGGAAAACCAAACCAATTTTCGATGCGGTGGCAAACTTCGAGCAAATCGTCACCTTTATCAGCTTTGGCATAGGCGATAGCCATTTCCATCATCTGGTCGATATCGCGGGGCAAAACATCGGTCAAAATATTGAACTCCCTGGGAAAATCATAATTATCAAATTCTTTCAGTTCGTGCCTGATTTCACGCAATTCCTGGTCGAGTTGAATTACCGCTTTAATATTAACACCCGTTTTTATATTCATACGGTTGCAGAACAATTGCACAAGTTCAAATGCCGGTGCTGCAGTACCCCCGGCAAAACTCATCAGCGCTGTATCAACGATATCAGCTCCGTTTACAATTGCCATTAAGGTTGAGGCCAGTCCATAGCCAGCAGTACAATGTGTATGAAAATCAATAGGAACCGAAATTTTCTGCTTCAACATGCGCACAAGTGTTCCCGCTCTGAACGGCGTAATAAGCCCGGCCATATCTTTAATAGTAATGATATCAGCACCCATTTCCTGTAATTCAATTGCCTTTTGCAGGAAGTGATCTTTTGTAAACAGTTTTGTCGGCAATACCCTGGCATGTAGCAAAGCCTTTACTTTTTCACGGGTCGAATATTTTGGGTCAACAGAATACACAACAGCGCAATCGGCAATGCCGCCGTTCTCTTTTATAAATTTAATGGAAGGCCGGATATTTTCAAGGTCGTTCAGGGCATCAGCTACGCGCATTATTGTAATACCTTCCTGCATGGAATGCATGGTAAAGGCACTTATAACATTGTCGGGATAAGGATTGTAACCGAAAAGGTTACGTCCGCGCGACATAGCAGCCAGCAGAGTTGAGTCCCCTAATGCTTCTTTTATTTTTTCAAGTCTTTCCCAGGGATTTTCATCCAGGTGCTTCATCATAACCTCGGGAACAGAGCCACCCCACACTTCCATGGCATAAAATCCTGCATTCTTAAATCCAGGTAGCGTTCGTTCAACCTGCTTTTGAGTCATACGGGTAGCAAACAGTGATTGTTGACCGTCACGGAGAGTCACGTCACGTATCAGAAGTTGTTTTTTCATTTTGCAGATCTTATTTTAAATACCCCATTTATCAACAAAAATGAATGTATTTAATTAATAAACAATACGTTAATCAAACCAGTGTTAATTGATTAACAATGCAAAATTAAATATTAACACATACGGTCCAACAAAATATAAAAATAAATATTGTGGGAAAAAAGCTTGAAGTCCGGAGTCAGAAGCCGGAAGTCAGGGTACATATATAATGATTCAAGGACCTTCAGAGGCAGAAAGATCTGAAAGTATGTAACGTTTAATGAACATTGTTTCATTTTAATTTGAACATTTGACTTTCAATTCCTTTCACCAAACTCTTTACTTCCGTCTTCCAGCTTCCGTCTTCCGTCTTCCGACTTCCGACTTCAGTCTTTAAATAGTGAGACAAAAAAGCCTATTATTTTAGCATCCAGCAATTTGATTTTAAGTAATTTCGCTGTCAGATTTTAACCTTTTAAAACAAAATCCCATGCTTAAACGAATCTTTCCTTTCATCCTCTCACTGGCTTTAATATCGGCTGCAACAAGCAGTTGTAAACAAAAATCAAGCAGTGATAATTCAGCTAACGACACTACCGCTATGAGCGAAATGCAGAAAAAAGTGAACGAATATGCAGTGGTTAAGCTTACCACCGACTTGAGTAAACTTACAGAAAAAGAGAAGCAGATGATACCCATTCTGCTTGATGTAGCAAAAATCATGGATGATATTTTCTGGGAACAGACCTGGGGCGATAAGAATGCCCTGATGGATACGATAAAAGATCCGTATGCAATACAATTTGTTGAAATCAACTATGGTCCATGGGACAGGCTCGATGGGAATAAACCTTTTATTGCCGGTATAGGAGAAAAGCCTAAAGGAGCAAATTTTTATCCTGTTGATATGACAAAGGAAGAATTTGAAAACTGGAATGATCCGAACAAATCAAGCCAGTATACAATAATAGTCCGCAATGCGGATAAAAGCCTGAAAAGCGTTTGGTACCACGAAATATATGCCGATAAAATCAAAAAAGCCTCGGATCTGCTTCTGCAAGCTGCTGACCTGGCTGAAGATACAGGACTGAAAAAATACATGACTTTACGTTCGAAAGCATTATTAACCGACGATTATTTCGCCAGCGATATGGCCTGGATGGATATGAAAACAAATACATTGGATATTGTTTGCGGACCTATCGAAAATTATGAAGATGAATTGTTTGGTTACAAAGCAGCACATGAAGCTGCAATACTTGTAAAAGACAAAGAATGGAGTATTAAACTTGCAAAATACACTTCCATGTTACCAGCCTTACAGAAGGAGTTGCCCTGTGATCCGAAATATAAAAAGGAAATTCCGGGAACCAGTTCTGATCTTAATGCCTATGAAATATTGTATTATGCAGGCCACACCAACAGCGGCGGCAAAACAATTGCCATCAACCTGCCCAATGACGAAAAAGTTCAGCTTGCCAAAGGCAGCCGCCGCCTGCAATTGAAAAATGCCATGCAGGCAAAATTCGATAAGATCTTAGTTCCGATTGCAGATGTGCTTATTGAACCGGCTCAGCGTAAAAATATCAAGTTTGATGCATTCTTTGGAAACGTAATGTTCCATGAGGTTGCTCATGGCCTGGGTATTAAAAACACGATTACAGGAAAAGGGAATTTACGCCAGGCACTAAAAGAACAATATTCCGGCTGGGAAGAAGCCAAAGCTGACGTTGTTGGTTTATGGATGGTTACCTGGCTCATCGAAAAAGGCGAACTTACCGGGGTAACTGTCGAAGATGCTTATGTAACTTATATGGCAGGTCTTATCCGTTCGGTACGTTTTGGTGCTGCTGAGGCTCATGGAAAAGCCAATATGATGTGCTTTAATTTCTTTGAAGATAAAAATGCATTTTCGCGCAATGCAGATGGCACATTTAAAGTTGATATGGAGAAAACCCGCCAGGCTGTTAACGACTGGAGTGCCTTTATCCTGAGCGTTGAAGGTGAAGGCGATTACGACAAAGCCGTGAACTACATGAAGGAAAACGGTAAGGTACGCCCTGATTTGCAATCCGGACTGGATCTTTTGAAAACTGCCAACATCCCGAAAGATATTGTTTTTGAACAAGGGATGGAAGCATTGGGACTCTAAAGGACAGAGAGACTGAGAAACTGAGAGATGGAGCGAGAGAGCGAGGGGGTGAGGGAGCGATTGGGGGAAAGTGAAGAATGAATAGTGAATAGTGAAAATAGTTTTAAAGCTCAACGGGAAAATATTCTGTTGGGCTTTAATCATTTAAATATCATTTCTATGTGATTTTATGCCCTTGCATCATATTTTTACAGAGTTTATTTGGCAACTCACAGAGTAAAAAGGCCAATTTACATAGGATTACCCAATTACATATTTACCTGATAAAAATCTTTAAAGTAAAAAATTATCTTTGCTTTTTAATCAAACCTATTAATTTCAGAAAAATGAAAAAAATCGTACTTGCTTTTTGCTTGCTTACAGCGGTTTTCGCCAAAGCAGCAATTACTCCCGATGAAGGCATGTGGCTTCCCATGTTTGTTGAGAGGTTAAACTATGTTGATATGCAGAAAATGGGGCTCCACCTTACTGCTGATGAACTCTATAGCATTAACCATTCAAGCCTGAAGGACGCCATAGTTAGCCTTGGCGGGTTCTGCACAGCCGAAGTTGTATCAGCCGAAGGTTTACTCTTCACTAACCACCATTGCGGATATGATGCCATTCAAACACATAGTTCTGTTGACCATGATTATTTAACCGATGGATTCTGGGCTATGAGCAAAGCAGAAGAGCTTCCTAATGAGGGACTTTATGTTTCGTTTCTACTTCGCATGGAAGATAAGACCAGCGATGTACTTGGCACCGTTACTGCTGATATGGACGAAAATGCCCGTGGCGCAGCCATCAACAAAAAAGTTGAAGAACTGAAAAAAGAAGCTTCAGAAGATGGCAAATATACTGTAGAATTAAAGAGTTTCTTTAACGGAAACGAATTCTATATGTTTGTTTACCAGAAGTATAATGACATCCGCCTGGTTGGAGCACCTCCTTCATCAATTGGCAAATTCGGTGGCGATACTGATAACTGGATGTGGCCACGCCATACCGGCGACTTCAGTATTTTCCGTATTTATACTGCCCCCGATGGTTCACCGGCCGAATATTCGAAAGATAATGTTCCGATGGTAGCCAAGAAATTTTTACCCATTTCGGTTAAAGGATATAAGAAAGAAGATTTTGCCATGATATGGGGTTATCCGGGTCGTACAGATCGTTATGCCAACTCATGGGCTGTTGAGGCAACACTCAATGATATGGATCCGGTTATTGTTAAAGGACTTGGAGTTGTTCTCGAAAAACAGAAAGAAGGCATGGATAAAGATAATGCCGTTCGTATCGCCTATGCAAGCACTTATGCAAGTCTGGCTAATTTCTGGAAGAATAAACTTGGTGAAGCCCGCGACCTGAAACGTCTTGATGTAATTGAGAAAAAACAGGAACTGGAAGCTAAACTTCAGCAATGGATCAATGCCGACGAACAGCGCAAAGCCAAATACGGTGAAGTACTAAGCACTTATGCTGATATTTACAAGCAGTATAAAGATCAGAATATGAACCAGCAGATATGGTATGCACAACTCATGTTTTTTGGATCCAAAGCGTTTCCGTTCCCTGGACAGTCGACCGCCATTGAGACCGTTTTGAAAACCGGTGCCAAAGGTGAAGACCTGAAAAAACAAATGGAAAAATACAAAGAAACCTCTAAGGAACATTTCAAGGAATATAACAACGATATTGAGCAGAACGTTCTGGCAGCCTTGCTTACCTTGTTCCGTGCCAATATCCCTGTTTCTCAGCAACCTGCTGTTTACCAGGAGATTGATAAAAAATACAAAGGCGATATCAATAAGTATGTTGCTGAGATGTTTAAAAAGTCGATCTTCTATACCGAGGCTAATTTCAATGCTTTCCTCGAAAAACCAAACCTGAAGAAAATGCAGAATGATCCAGCTTTCCTGGCTTATAATTCATTTATGGATAATTTCAAGAAACTCCAGGGAAGCCGCCAGACGCTTGAAGCTAAAAACAGAGTTGCTAATCGTCTTTTCGTTGCAGCACTCCGCGAAATGGAACCAACTACCAGTTTCTATCCTGATGCCAATAGCACCATGCGTATGACATATGGTAAAGTGCTTGATTATTATCCTGCAGATGCTGTTCATTACAACTATTTCACAACTATTGATGGCGTAATGATGAAAGAAGATCCTAACAATGAGGAATTTATTGTTCCGTCGAAACTGAAGGAATTGTACAATAAAAAAGACTATGGCCGCTACGGCGAAAATGGCAAACTCTACACCTGTTTCCTAACAGATAATGATATTACCGGAGGCAATTCGGGCAGCCCTGTTATCAATGGCGATGGAGAGCTTATCGGGCTTGCTTTCGATGGCAATTGGGAAGCCATGAGTGGAAATATTCTTTTCGAACCTGCACTTCAGCGTTGTATTAATGTAGATGTCCGTTATGTTCTTTTTGTTATTGATAAATATGCAGGTGCAACCAACCTGATAAACGAATTGAAGATAGTTCAATAATTGAATTAGTTAGTGTTTATCCTAAAAGGACTCTGCATAAGGGTCCTTTTTTTATGTCCTGGTTCAGAGATAAAGCTCCTGATTTTAAAATATGAGTTGAACACTCAAGCGTGGTATTTCGTTGTATTTGAAATATATTCTCTATCATGGCAATTCCCGCAAAAACTATTGATGAAGTTCTGGAAGAACTTGACCGGATAATCGAACAAACTGTTGCTGAGAATAATTTTCTTGGAATCTTTGCTTATGTTTACCGCAGAACTACTGCGCAGATAAAGAGGGCTATTCAGGAAAAGCAGTTTGAGGATAATATTCGCATGGAACGGATGGATGTGGCTTTCGCAAATTTCTATTTAACTGCATATCAAAACTATGAAAATAATGAGAGTTGTTCAGCTTCGTGGAAGACAGCTTTCGATGCTAAAAATGATAAAATTACTATCCTTCAACATGTAATTCTGGGGATGAACGCACATATTAACCTGGACCTGGGTATTGCAGCTGTTACATTTGAACCGGGCATTAATTTACCTGAGCTGAAAAATGACTTTATGAAAGTAAATCAGATCCTGAACGACCTGACAAACGAAATGCAGGATCGGGTTTCGAAAGTTTCGCATCTGATGGTATTACTGGACTGGCTGGGAAAGAATACGGATGAACTGATCATTAATTTCAGTATGGTGAAAGCCCGGGAACAGGCATGGAAGTTTGCTTGCAGATTAGCTGACTCTGATAAAACCGATAGAATATCCATTATTTCTAATACAGATCAAACCATTGCCGAATTTGGAGCAGTAGTGAAAAACCCTCCCGGGAATTTGCTTAAAATGGCATTAAAGATCATTTCGCAATTTGAAGAAAAGAACGTTAAAGCGATTATCATTAAATTAGAGGAAGATTAGATTTTAACAGTTTTACATTTGACTTTATTTTTTTTACAAACTGAAAGATCAGAGCTTACCTTTGCACAAAAAAAATCTGTAATATTTTTCCCATGGTAGATCAAAAAAACAATCCGTTGCATGGTATAAACCTGGAAACAATTTTGAACCGGTTGGTTGATCATTTCGGATGGCAGATCCTGGGGAAACTGATCCAGATTAATTGCTTTATTGAAAATCCAAGTATCCAGTCGAGCCTGAAATTTCTGCGCAAAACAGTCTGGGCACGCAAGAAGGTAGAAGATCTTTATCTTCAGATTCATAAAACGGAAAACATAACACTGGAGAAGGGAAAAGCTTAGTACTATTTCCGGCTAAATTTTATATTTTCTAATTTACCGGATTACAAATCCGAGACTCCGTCCCGCGGGATCGCAGATCCCGCTGAGCAAAAAAAAATCCCTCACCGAACTTACGATGAGGGATTTTCTTTTTAATGTTAAGCTGCAATTCCGCTTTTTATTACATATTGGTAAGCAATTTTGCTTTTTCAACTATAACATCGTAATAATAACCTGCTCCAAAATCTTTCTTCAATGATACAGTGCCTTCAAAAGTAACTACATCACCCACTTTTGTAACATCATTGGTTGTAACTGTCAGGTCAAAAGAATTGCCATCCATAGTGCCATCCTGAATATGAACCCAGTTTGTATTCATAATCTCAGCACTGTATTTCACAACTTCACCCCTGATTTTGACAGTTTTACCGTCATATTTCTCACGGTTGGCATAAAGTTCGGCAATAGTGATCCCTCCTTTAGCCGGTTCTACATTTATACCTTCTTTAGCAACAGGAGCTTGTTTGCCTTTTGTTGAATCCACTATTGGTGCCTGGGCAACAATAGGCTGATCGCTGAATTTGCTAACAAAAGTAATAGCAGGGAACGTCCTGTCCAACTCTTTGCTTTTGAAATTATTCATTTCCATACCAGCCTCGTAATAATAGGTTTTACCTTTTTCAACATCCTCTTTAGTGATAGCAATCCAGTTTTCCTGATCCTTGTCGGAAACACGCAGGTAGGTATAATTACTGGTTTGTATTACTTCTTCAACTTTAACCTTGCGTACTCCTGGAGCGAGGTTTTCGTCGGCTGTACTTTTCTGATTGCACGAAGTTGCTGATAAAATAATACCAGCCATAAGAATAAATAAGTTTAATTTCATTTTCATGATTTAGATTAACTTTAATGTTTATAAATTAGATTTTCCCTTTTTCAGGGTGTAAAAGTATTCATATTTGCGCATATAAGCATACTTCTTTTAAAACTTAATGAAAACAGATTGCATACTTCTATCGTAATCTTTATCCGGGAACTTAAGCATTTACTGGATTATTAAAAGTGGGAAACAATATTTTATACGTTTTCAAACTGTTGAATCTGAAGAAATAAGTAAACTATTTTTCAAAATTTCACTAATTTTATATGAAATTTCAATTAATGTTTATTGAGATGGTAAAAGCTATAAATTCTAATATGTATAGATTATGAAAAACTTAGTTAAGCACAACCAAATTCTTTTTGCAATCTTTATTCTGGCTGGTATTGTATTGCTTACCGGTTGCGCCAACCAGGAGATTGTAGCTCCTTGCCTTACAGGCCACACCTATGGTTTCCTTGGCGGATTGCTTCATGGTTTTATTGCGCCTTTCGATTTGATAGCCATGTTATTCCGCGATGATATAACAGTTTATGCGCCGAATAACAATGGAGCCTGGTATGCTTTTGGCTTCCTGTTAGGAAGTGGTGGCTGGGGTTTCTTTGGAGGAAAAGGATCTTCGAGGAAACGGGGTTAGACTCAAAAATTTCGGATTGCGGATGTCGGATTGCGGATATCAAAATCCGCATCCTCTATGCCTATAAAATTTTAAGGGATATAACCTCTGTAATCAGATAATAGTTTCAACAAAAAAAGGTATAACAATGTTGAGTCATACCTTATACTTAAAAAACCTTTCCTCAGGATCTAATGGTTCTTGATTGTGGTTTATGTCCATTCCTGAAAATTCAATATTTATTTCGTTATGAGCCCTTCTTTTTTAAGCTGAGAAATCATCAGTTTTGAATAGCCTTTCATCAGGCTCGGGATGTCAGAAGGATTAAATGCATCCGACTGTATTGAACTTAACATCTCGCCCGAAGCAATATCATAGAAATTGGTTTCGAAATAGAATGTTCTGTCAGTGATAGTATAACCCGGCTCTTCGACATAATCAAAATAATAAACAGCATACCTGTGATAGCTATCGTAGAAAGTATGTTCAACGGGATAATACGAAGTTGAGGGCTGGTAACTTTCATCTGTTTTTACATCAAATAATACAACCGTAAATGCTGCATCACAGCCAGCTGCTCTTATTATTTGATTTAATTCTTCACGGGTATTGTTTGTATCGGCCAGGAATGCTGATGTCAAAACACTACTGCTTTTCACAGCTTTCCGTCCTCGTGACTCAACCACCTTTGCCAGCTCATTTTCAACAGCTATTTTAGCATTGAGATCCTGCGCAAAAGCAATAATAAATATTGAATTATAGTTTTCCTTGGGTTTGACCTCAGCATTTACCCATGAATTTGTTACTTGCTGCGAAGGCGTACATGCAGCCAGACCAGCCAGTAATAGCATGTAAACGAGTATACGGTTCATCGCGAAACTACTTTATTTTAACAATTAAACCACCGGTGAAACCGAAAGATAAGATCGGCACGTAACCATACATAGCCACTCCTGAACCACCAGTTCCCACGTAGAAACTCCCTCCGGCACTCGATACAGGAAAGTTGAGGTTAGTCTGTAACCGGATTCCAATTTTATCGCTTGCCATGATTTTTACCCCGGCATCGAAGCCCATGGCAAATTTTGTCATAGTGCTGAATTGATTATCCTGTGATCCCATCCAGGCTGCACCCAGATTAAATCCTGTAAATCCGGTTACCATGTCAGACGCAGGAAACAGTCGTTGACCTCCGATAAACATGTAATTTATTGCAACAGGTCCGTCGAATGCAGTGTATCCTGCAATATTCGTACGCGCTTCGGCAGTTGATTCATAACGGTAGTAGGAAATCTCAATAGCATTATATTGGGTGGCAGCAATGGTCAAGGCACCTCCGTATGTAAATCCATCATTAATCCGGGTGTATCCTGCGGCATAGTTTTTTGTGGTGCGAAAAGTATATCCAGCAAAAGGAGTCAGCTCAACGCTCTGAGCATTTAATGTCTAATGCTACAATGAGCATTAAAGCTGATAGAAATAATAATTTTTTTGTCATAACTGGATGTTTCAGGTAATTGTTAATGATGGATTAGTTGGTGTGAATTTTAAACAATTTTCAAACGGCAAGAAAGATCAACAGGTAAGATACAGAGGCTAAAACATATTATTTAGCATTCCATCCTCCGCCAAGTGCTTTAAACAAATTGACAACAGCAATATTTTGCTGGGTTTGAGTAGCTGATTCGTTGAATTGAGCATTGAACAAATTATCCTGTTGGTTCAACAATTCCAGGTAATTGGTGTACCCATCGTAGTAGCGCGCTTCGGTAAGACTATATGCTTTTGAAGCTGCTTCAAGAGCTGACCTATAAGCCTCATGTTCCTGTGTATTGAGGCGGAGTGAAGCCAACGAATTGTCAACCTCGGCAAATGCATTCAATACTGTTTTCTGGTATTGATAGTTGTACTGTTCCGTACGATATTTCTGAGATTCAACACGTCTTTTGTTTTTGCCAAATTCAAAAATCGGGCCCATCAGGTTACCGCTTATTCCTAGAGCCAATGATGCCGGGTCAGCTATAGTACTTAACTGGGGAGTGGCCATTCCCAAAAATCCGGTAAGACTTAATGAAGGGAAGCGCATTGCTGTTGTAACTCCAATCTGTTCAGTTTGAGAAATAAGGGTTTGTTCGGCTGCGATAATATCCGGACGGCGCAGCAACAAATCCGATGGAATACCTGCAGGAATCTCAGGTGGCAGTTGCTGATCGTAAATACTCTGACCACGCGGGATTGCACCGGGCGTTTGCCCTGTTAATATCCGTAATGCATTTTGAGTAATGATAACCTGCTTTTCAGCATTCGGAACAGCAGCCTGAGCCAGTGCAAGTTGCTGCTGTGCCTGCAACTGATCCAATTCCGAAACATAGCCTTTGCTGAACCTTTCGGATATTGTTTTTAACGATTCAGTCCGTGATTGTACGGTTTTATTTGCGATATCCAGGCGGTTATCCGCGTCACGAAGAAGAAAGTAAAGGGTCGCGGTTTCAGCAATCAGGCTTACACGTACTGCCTGTGCATTATTTTCAGTTGCCAGGAATTGTGCCCAATCTGAACGCTTCTGATGACGAAGCTTACCGAAAAGATCAATCTCCCAGTTCATAGTGGCCAGACCGCTATATACCTGGTCGTTTATTCCAACTCCGGCATGTTGTGCATTATCCCCTAAGTCGCTGATACCTGCATTCACATTGTAACCGAACGAAGGCAACAAACTGGCTTTTGAAATGCCGTAGGTAGCCCTGGCTTCTTCAACACGGGATATAGCAGTAAGTAAGTCGAGGTTGTTACTCAAAACAGTTTTGATCAAGTTTGTAAGCGCAGGATCTTTATATACTTCAGTCCACCCAATAAGAGCGACTGAATCTTTAATAACTGAAGAATCCATTACAATGGTTGAAACTGCAGCTGTTGGGTCACCTCCTGAATAAGCAGTATTTGCATTCATGGCAGGGCGCTCATACTTTGGGCCAACCAGGCAGGATGAAAGTATGGTTATCAGTATTATAACACTTAGTATCTTTTTCATATTACTTGCCCTCCTCTGTTTTAATTACTTCTGGTAAAACTTGTTTTTTCTTACCCATATTTTCGATCATCACAAAAAGAGCCGGAATTGAAAGTACACCAAGTATAGTTGCAATAAGCATACCAGCGAATACTGCCATTCCCATTACAATACGTGCCTGTGAACCTGCTCCTACTGCAGTAAGTAGTGGTGTGACACCCAGAATAAAAGCAAAGGCGGTCATCAGGATGGGTCGGAAACGTAATTTGGCTGCATTCATTGCTGCTTCCATTAAAGGTTTACCAGCCTCTTGTTCCATTTTGGCAAACTCAACAATAAGAATTGCATTTTTTGCTGCAAGCCCGATGAGCATTACCAGGCCGATTTGTGCGAAAACATTTAATACATATGCATCGTTTGTAAACCGGGCCAGGAATAATCCGAGAAATGCCCCGAAAACAGCAAAAGGAGTTCCGAGAAGTACACTGAACGGAAGCTTCCAGCTTTCGTACTGTGCCGCAAGGATAAGAAAAACGAATACCAATGCCATTATAAACACGGTTCCTCCGGAAGGGGAGTGTTTTTCCTGGTAGGAAAGGTTTATGTAGTCATAACTCATCGTGGATGGAAGAACTTCTTTAGCTACTTCCTCGAGTGCGTTAAGTGCCTGTGAACTGCTGTAACCTTCAGCCTGTTCACCACCTATTTCTGCTGCACGGAAAAGGTTAAGACGATTGGTAAAGTCAGGACCGGTTACCTTGGTCACGGTTACCAGGGTTGACAGAGGAACCATTTCCCCCTTGCTGTTTTTTACAGCCATTTGTTGCAACGCATCGGGATTTAAACGATCCTGGCCTTCAGCCTGGAGATATACCTTATATTGTCGCCCGAAACGGTTGAAATCGTTCACATAATTCGCACCCAAAAAAGCGCCTAAGGCCTCGGTGACGGTTGAAACAGACACACCCAGTTTCATAGCTTTTTCGTTGTCGATCTCCAGTTTTATCTGTGGTGAACCGGCATTAAAAGTTGTATATATCCTTTTAATTTCGGGCCTTTTCTGTGCAGCGGCAATAAACATTTTAGTTTGCTGTTCCAGGTATTGTGGTGAATTTCCTCCCCGGTCCTGAAGCATCATACTAAATCCTGCTGATGCACCCAATCCCTGGATAGCCGGAGGACCGAATGCCATTACTGAGGCATTTGTAATCTCGGCTCCAAAAATCTTATTTAACTTGGTAGCCAGTTGCTTAGCAGTCATCTCCGGCCTTTCGCCCCACTCTTTCAGCGAAACAAAAATAAAACCATTAGAGGGCAAATAAGAGGCTGTAAGTAAGCTATATCCATTAATGGTTGTATAGTCCAATATATCTTTTTCTTTTGCCAGTATAGATTCTACTTTGAGTGTGACCTCATCGGTTCGTTGTAAGGAAGATGCCGGAGGAGTGTTAATGTTTACAAGTACATAGCCCATATCTTCTTCGGGTATAAATCCGGGAGGAACTTTAACTCCTAAGAATCCTGCAATTACTATCACAATAACGAGTAAACCTACGACACGGAAAGATTTTCGTGCAAAAAATCCTGCGCCACCCAGGTACCCGGTGGTTACGCTACCGAAAACTTTATTGAATCCGCGGTAAAATTTAGGCAGTATTCCCTTTTTGCTGATCGAGTGGTTTTGTTGGTT
Source organism: uncultured Bacteroidales bacterium (assembly GCA_963802185.1). GTDB lineage: Bacteria > Bacteroidota > Bacteroidia > Bacteroidales > UBA4417 > UBA4417. The sequence continues at coordinate 24,568 of CAWDHU010000016.1, read as the reverse complement.
TAAGAAGCATGGCACACAAGGCAGGGCTTAGTGACAAAGCGCTGAATGCAGAGAAAGCAACTGAAACCGCGATGGTAAGTGCAAACTGCTGGTAAAACCTGCCTGTAATACCCGGTGTCATAGCGACGGGAACAAATACAGCAATTAATATTAATGCAATGGCGACAACCGGTCCGGAAACCTCCTTCATGGCCTGTATGGTAGCCTCCTTTGGTGTTTTACCCTGTTCAATATGATGCATTACAGCCTCCACCACCACAATGGCATCATCGACCACAATCCCGATCGCAAGCACCAAACCTAATAATGAAAGTGTGTTGATTGAGAATCCTAATAAGGGGAAAACTGCCACAGCACCAAGCAGCGAAACCGGAACCGTAATTAAAGGAATAAGTGTTGCCCTCCAGTTTTGAAGGAAGATAAATACTACAAGTATTACAAGCAATATAGCTTCAAAAAGTGTCTTGACGATATCATTAATCCCTTCTGTAATGGCAAGCGTGGTATCCAGCGATTCCTTGTATTCAATATCTTTAGGAAAACGTTTCGACATTTCTTCCATAGCTGCTTTTGCCTGAGCAGCAACTTCAAGGGCATTGCTGCCGGGCATCTGGAATATAGCTATTGCGGCAGTTGCCTGTCCGTTTCTGCGGGCGGTCGAACTATAGTTTTCGGTTCCCAGCTCAATACGGGCAATATCGCCAAGCAATACCTGCGATCCATCTTCTTTGCTCCTGACAATAATATTGGAAAACTGTTGTTCGGTTACAAGCCGGTCCTGTAAAGTAGCACTATAGGTAAATTCAGTTCCTGAAGGTGCTGGCTCAGCGCCGAATTTCCCACCCGGGCTGATCATGTTTTGCGCGTTTAGGGCACTTTTCACTTCAGAAACAGTAACACCAAGCTTGTTCATCTGGCTGGCTTTCAGCCAGATTCGCATGGAGTAATCACTTCCAAAAAGAGTAACTTCTCCTACTCCCCTGATCCTGGCCAAGGCATCAACTATATTAATGCTGGCATAATTATTCAGGAACTTTGCATCGTATTTTGGATTTTTTGAAGAAACCGTAAAAAGCAACATGGGGAACGACAAAGATTTCTTGATCGTAACGCCCTGTTGTTTCACACTTTGAGGCAGGAAAGGTTCTGCCTGCTTTTCCTTGTTCTGGGTAAGCATATTTGCATTGTCGAGGTTGGTACCCACATCGAAGGTTACTTCAATGGTAAGCGCCCCATCGGAGGTGTTGATTGATTTCATATAAAGCATGTTTTCCACCCCGTTTACTTTCTGCTCGATGGGTGTGGCAACTGCCTGTTCTACATTTAACGCATTTGCACCTGTAAAACTGGTGGTTATTTTTACCAGTGGCGGAACAATATCAGGATATTGGGCTATAGGTGTCTTTTGCATGGCAAGGTAACCGAGTATACAAATAATGATACTGATTACCATGGCAACTATTGGTCTTCGAACGAAAAATTCTCCCATAATATTTGCTGTCTAAAAGTTATTTAACAGGTGCTGTTTTATCACCAGGCAAACCGGGTTGCCATTCTGTTGGTTTCGGAATAATTACAGTACCATTTCTCAATAACTGGGTACCGCCGAAAGCAATTTTGTCGCCTGCAGCCAGACCATCCTCTACAATGTATGCATCTTTGTAAGTAGGTCCTGTGGTAATTATTTTCATCTGCACTTTGCTGCTGTCGCCCAAAAGATAAACCTGGCTTATTCCCTGCATTTCAATAACTGCGCGCTGGGGCACAAGCAAAGCGCTTTTCCGCACGTCAGTTACTACTACTACTTTAACATATTGACCGGGGCGGAGAAGTTTTTCAGGATTCAGGAAAGCAGCTTCCAATGTCATTGCACCGGTTGTAGGGTCAATTTGCCTGTCGGCAAAACTCAATTTCCCGGTATGTGGATAAAGTGAGCCGTCGGATAATTTTAAGGCAATGGATTGGCCTGCTCCTTTCAGTTGCGAACCTTCCTTATTTATTTCCCTCATTATGCGAAGGTATTCCTGCTCACTGATCGTAAAGCGTACCCTCATATCACCTAAATCGGAAATTGTGTTTAAAACAGACGCAGGTCCTGGTCGAACATAATCACCGACCCTTACTTTCGATATCCCTATCAATCCTGAAATCGGGGCTATAATATTGCAGTATCCCAGTTCGATTTTTGTATCTTCAAGTGAAGCCTCAGCTGCCTGAATTTTCGCTTTTGAGGCATCATAAGCTGCCTGGGCTGCCACCAACTCCCTTTGGCTAACGGCGTTAATTTTAGCTAAAGGTGTTATCATATCCAGGTCTGATTTGGTTTTTGCCAGGCCTGCCTGTGCCTCTGCCAGGGCTGCTTGGGCCTCGCTTACCTTAGCCTTGTAAGGTAATGGATCAATTGTATACAACAATTCTCCCTTACTAACCAGGTTACCTTCCTTGAAATTAAGGCTCAGGATTACTCCATCCACACGCGGGTTAATCTGGATATCCGATTGCCCGTAAGTTTGTCCTGTGTATTCCGATTCGAGCCTGACATCCTGTTGCACCACGCTGGTTACAGGAACTTCAAGTGCGGCAGCAACCGGAACTTCTTTTTTACCGCAAGCGGAAAAAAGCAGTATGAACGGAATTGCTAATAAAAAAGTAGAAAAGGGCTTCTTCATAGTTGGTGTTTTTAGAAAATTATACTTGAGTGTTTTAAATTTTTATGTTTGAAAAATCTTGCTGTAAATGCTAACAAAACTGATTTCTAATTTATCTTAAGCAATGAGCAAAAATGAAACGAACTGTTTGAGTTTCCCAAAACCAGGTAAAACTAATTTTGATAATATGAATCTGTAACTTTGAATAGGCTTGCCTCAGGAAAAGTGCAAAAGCCTAAGCAAAGATAAGAAAATAATATCAGGTATGCAGTTGTAGAATTATTTTATCCATGTACGTTAACACACTTTTTATTTTTTTATTAAACCCTGGATTTTTATACATTCTCAAGCAATAAAATCCATTTTTAAATTCCTTTACTAACTTATTCCGAACTTCTTTTTATCTAATATGAGCAACTGAATAAATCAGCTTCTTTCGTTTTCTATCAGGAAACATTTCCCTAATGATGATGGCAAATCGTTGGATTAGAATGGAATACATATTTCTAGAAATCAAACTTAGCCAACATCGAAATCCGTGTTGCATTTCCTTTCTGATTATCGAGATTTTTACGCGATCCATAGGTTGCCTCTAAGCCCAGGTTAATAGTTTCAATGGGATTATAAAAAATGTTTGCTCCAAAATACTGACTGGATTTAAATGTTTCTCCGGGTTCAAATTCTTCGTTTTTTATTCGTGAAGTTCCGGCAATTACTGAGAAAATCCACGAAGGATTATACCTGTATGAATAGTTGATAAAGCCGCCGGAAATGCCTGTTAGTACCATGTTGCTTGTATTTGGATTATACACAGCATCTAACTGCCTGTTGGAGAATCCCACATAATAATAAGCAATTCCTTTACCAACTGAATATTGAGCATTAATGATGTTTTTTTCATTCAGGTGAACTGTTGAACTTAATAAGATTCCCCAGCCAAGTTGCGCATTCATTTTGCCCTGATCAAGAAAATCGATCCGACGCAAGATTCCGGCTACCTGTATATGTCCTATTTTATTGAAGTATTTATACCGGGCAGCCAAATCAAGATTCCGATGATTGGAAGCATTATCTATGAGCGTATCTTGCGGATTAAAGTAGTCAGCATTTGGACTTTCGATCGAAATACCAAGTATATTCTGTGTTTTTAATTTTCTTTCGTAACGCACCAAACCATGTCGTTTACTCAGGGAGCTGTTCGGTCCTTCGAATTCGACTGTCTGAGGCAGAGAGGCATTATCCATAAATGTACTCCAGGTATATCCCATTTTCCAGAAATTCCATTCCGCATAGGCATGTCGCAAACGCCAGAAAGAACCCGCAGTACTGGCAAAATCAACCTCCATATATGTTTTAATTTTTCCAACTTTGGTATTAGCGGTCCCTTCAACGCCAAAACGCGATTGCCTGGCGCCAATATAAACACTCGAAAGCCCCGGAATATTTTCTGCACCAACAGGTATGTCATATGGCAGAAAGCCTTCTGTACTTTTCATCCCTGAAAAGTCATAAAAACCATTCACCCTGGCACTTCCCATAAATCTAACCTTGTATTTTGATTCTTCCAAGTCCTGCGGATTGATATCTTTAACCATCTTACTGGTATCGGCTTTTACCGTTTGCAATGCAATGGTATCGACCCGGCTTGAGAAATAATAAACCGTATCTGTTTTAAAGGTTTTTTCAATTTTCGTGATGGAAAGCTTAAGCGTATCCCGTTGCTGAGCAGCAGCAGATAAACCAATAATTGTAATAAAAAAGAGTAGTAATTTCTTTGTCATTTTTCTATTTACTGTTGCGCATAAGATTTCGGATCATTTATTTAGTTTGTAGGCTTAAGTGTCAGAGTGAAAAATTCCATCGGTAGGTATTCCCCTTTTCCAGTATCTCTTTGCCAAAAACCGGGAAAAGCCCGGGAGCTGAAGAAAAGAAAGTGATATCCTCCTTATTCATGAGTAATACTTTCTTTTCGAACGGAGAGAGACTATAAGAGTTACTGTTAATCCAGATATACAGGGTTTCAGAAGTCTGATTTATCATCTCAATTTCAACTTCGCCGGTTGCGTTTTCGCCCGACCGTTCAAAAAAATGTTGTTTCTGAAAGTATAAAGTATCGATTACGGTAATTAAATTTTCAGAAACGAAACCATAAGAACTGGATTCAATATCAAATACTTCAACATATTTATTTTTAGGCTCGCGTGGCAGAATAACAAGCAGGTTTGAGTTGTCGACCGTGGATACGATTTTATAATTTACGCCGGGTCCTTCCCTGAAATTTATCTGGGATTTTGCAGTCCCTAGCTTCAGTTGTGCGGACACATGAATAGAAGCTAGAGTCATTGCAAAAAGCAGAAATAGTGTTTTCATTATTTTGAACAATTATTTAGTCCCATAAAAATACAAATTAGATTGAATACAGACAGAATATAAAATGTCATATTTACCAGAGCAATTCCGGCTATCAGGATATTCCGGAAAGAACTTATTATTAGTTACCTTATAAAAGTTGAATCCCGGTAGCCTTCCGAGCATATTTAATCAGAATTATTTATACTCAGGAACATACATTTTGCTTTTTATAAATTTCCCTAAATCATCAGGCCTTTCAATCCCAGCCAAGCCGCTTGAAAAAATCTCTTCCGCAATTTTCACGGCAACATTCAGAGATACAAGCATAATATTTTTTACCTGCGGATAGATCAATCCTTTTTCAAAGTCATCCTGGGTAACCTGTTCGGCAACAGCTTCGGCAGCTGCAATAAACATTTCATCGGTCACTCTTTTTGCTTCTGTCGCAAAAATAGCCAAACCCATAGCCGGGAAAATAAACACATTGTTTCCCTGTCCCGGAGTAAATGTTTTGCCATTGTATGTTACTGGTGAAAACGGACTGCCGCTGGCAAAAACCGCTTTCCCTTTACTCCATGTATAAGCTTGTTCGGCAGTGCATTCCGAATGAGATGTTGGATTTGAATACGGAAAAATGATTGGCCGTTCATTTACCAGGCTCATATTTTCAATAACCTGCTGATTGAATCCGCCACCAACTGTACTTACACCGATAATAGCTGTGGGTTTTATCTGGAGGACAGCTGTAGCAAAATCATTTGTAAAGTCGCCTTGATGAGCAAATTGTTTTTGATAATCGGCTAAGTCAGTTCTTGAATGAACCAGCAAACCGTTAACATCAAACATCCAGATATTCGCCAATGCTTCTTCCCTGCTAAGCCCATCCTTCTGAAATTTCTGTACCAGCAGATCGGCTATCCCAAACGCAGCGGCTCCTGCACCAAGGAAAAGAAACTTTTGCTCGATGAAAGGCCTGTTCATTAACCGGCTGATTGAAATAAAACCTGCGGTTGCAATGGCCGCAGTTCCCTGGATATCGTCGTTATAAGTGCAGACTTTATCTCGAAACTTATTCAGAATCCGGATGGCATCAACTCCTTTAAAGTCTTCCCACTGAATGCATATTTTTGGGAAAACCTCGTTAATAGCCGTGACAAATGCTTCAATAAAATCATCATATTCCTTACCAACAATTCTCTTTTGCTTTAAACCGGGATAAAGCGGATCGTTTAAATAGTCCTCATTATTGGTTCCAGTGTCTAACACGATCGGTAGTGTATATTCCGATGGAACTCCAGCACATCCGGTATATAACGCCAATTTACCTATAGGAATCCCTAACCCGAATATTCCCAGGTCACCCAGGCCTAATATTCGCCCGCCATCCGTGACTACAGTAAATCGAACATCTTCTTCATGCCAGTTTTGAAGTATTTCCTTTATATGATCCTTTTGTTCTATAGAAATGAAAAGCCCTCTAGTCCGTCGGGCAATATGCCCGAATTTCTCACAAGCTTCTCCCACAGTAGGAGTATAAACCAATGGCAAAAATTTTGCCGGGTCGTTCATGATAAGGTTAAAGAACAAGGTCTCATTGGTTTCGAGCAGATTGGTCAGGTAACTATATTTATGGATCGGAAGATCTATCTGGTTAAGTTGCTCATTTACTCGAAGCAATTGTGTTTCAAGGGTTTCAACCTGTGAAGGCAACAATCCTTCCAAACCGTATTTTTTTCGTTCTTCAAGTGTAAATGCAGTCCCTTTATTAGTCCTTGGGTTACGCATCAATAAATACCCGGTATTTTCTTTCATCTTAGATTGTTAATTTTCGTTCAGCTTTGTAAAAGTAGGCTAAAAAGGTATAAAATCAGGTTATAAGCAATACCCAAAGTATAGCTAAAAGTGGTCCAATCAGTCCAACTAATATTCCTCCTAGCCTGAAATCCTTCTGTTCAACCAGTCCGGTGCTGTATACAATGGCATTAGGAGGAGTAGATACCGGCAAGAACATTGCCGTTGATGCCGAAATGGCAATAATCAATGCTATTTCTAACTTTAAAGCTACCAGAATTGCCATACCAAGAGGAATCATAACGGTACTGGCAGCAGTATTGCTCATGATATTTGAGACCAACATTGTCAGAAAAGCAAAAATGAAAATCAAAACCATATTACTTAATCCCATGGTTATCAGCATTTGGGCATAATGATTTAAAAGCCCTGTTTGCTCAAGCGCCAGGCCAAGCGACAAACCTCCTGCAACTAATAAGAGTGTATCCCAGGGTAAACCCTGTATATCTTTTCCTTCGAGTACTCCGGTAACAGTTAATATAACAAGGGGAACTGCACAGATTGATGCCACTTTTAATCCATGCAGGGAAGTGGTCAGCCACAATCCAACGGTAACAACGATTACCCAGGTGACAATCCGCCGTTTAAGCCTTGATTCAGCCGAAGTTTCATCTTTTTGCTCTTCAAGAAAAGCCAGAGAAATAGGAGTTGTGTCTTTGATATAAATTTTTATTAGTGCAAAGCAACAAATCGCAGTCAGGACAAATGCGACGGGTACACCATATTCCATCCAGTCGATGAATTCGATATTTATACCTGCGGTTTTAAGTGCACCTGCTGCTATCGCATTGGATGGCGTTCCAATAATGGTACCAATTCCACCTGTGGCAGCAGCAATGGGGATGCCAAGCAATAAGGCTTTCGAAACACCCGATTTTTTACCAAGTGAATTTAACAAGGGTAATATAGAGGCTATTACCATAGATGTAGTTGCGGTGTTCGACATGAGCATGGATGCTACCATGGTAGTGCCCATCAGGCCGATAAGTAAATTTCTTGGATTTGTTCCTGAAAGTTTAAGGGTATATTTAAAAAGAGCCTGATCCAGTTTAGTTTTGGTCATAGCGGTGGCCAGGAAAAACCCACCAAGCAGCAGCCATATTACACTGCTTGAAAAAGTTTGTGCATACTTGTCGATGTTTTCAGGTGCTGAATTAAAAAAACCATTTCCAAGCGCAAATACAAGATATGCAATAATAAACAAGCTGACAGCAAACGCGGGTATGGCTTCAGTAAGCCATAATCCAATGGCGAAAAATAACAGGAAGATAACGTAAACCTGTGAATCGGTAAAACCTGGCTCTTTTAATACAAATGTTATTCCCAGGGCTAATAAAAAAGAGAGAAAGAATAAGTATACATCCTTATATCTTTTCCATCCTGTAGTTATAGCTTTTTCTTCCATAATAATGTTCAGATAATTGGCTATTCAGAATTAATTAAACTAATTCACACCTACCTTTTAACTCGGATTATATTTTGTTACGGTTCAGAAATTAAATGCAATTTCTATCCAGGAAAAAGGCCGGAAGCAGTATAACAGAGTATAAATAGAAATAAAAACTGTTTAAATTTCAGCTTATACTTAACTAACTAATACCACTTCCGGCCAATCAATGAAACCAATGTTTACTAGAAAATTCCAAGAGGTGATACAAAACCAATGGCTATCCTACCCTTATTTGTATCTACTGCATCAATCTGCTCTTTCGCATAGTCAGAATACTTATACGATCTTCCAACCCAGTTAACGTAGAATCGGAGATTCAGGTCTTTAAAAGGATAGTACTCAATAGTCGGGATAATTCCATATGCTGTCCGAAAGTCATCGGTAGTTTTGCCAGGCATGTCATACTTCCATTTTGCAATATCCACCATTCCGACCAAAGCAAGGTTAATTTTAGGATTTACCCTGTAATACAGATGTAACCAATGACCGATATACAATGTATTTTCAAGAGAATATTGGTAATAGGATAATGCATTAACCTGTTCGCTTATTATTCCGGTGCGGTCAAGGTCTTCCTTACTCCATTTATAATCATATTCCACCGTAAACTTTCCTAGTTTCAACTGGTTGCCCAAGGCTATATAATTCATTAAGGCCGGTTTATCAAGTTCTGTGTTCTTGGCATCGTTATGGAGCGCATAAGCCCATATTGTATTGAATTTCCCGTCGAAAAAACTTCCACGCCAGTTTAATACAAATGCAAGAGGTAGTTTTGATTCCTCAAAATGAGGCTGTTCGCCGTAAAGTTCGTTGAACGTTTTAGTCCTTGAATCCAGCACCTGGAAAGTAAACTGGTGGTTAGACGTAGCTGAATAACTTAAACCAACCCCGGTAAGGAAGTTGTCGGCATATTCGATAATGTCGGAATATTCGTAAATATCGATAGGATTGTAATCGAATTCGTATGCACCCCAGTCGGCACACATCTTTCCCGCCGATATACTTAACTTATCAGTTGCACTTACCCGGATAAAAGCAAGGTCAGTCGAACGACTAATACCATCAACCGACTGTGGTTCCTGGGCACGGGTATACCGGTCGCGAAAACGGAAATACACTTTGTCGTGTATTTGACCCTTGATTTCCAACCTGAACTGCTCAATGTTGAACCTGGAACCTGTATACGTCCCGTCCTGATATTCATTCCGTTCTGCAAAACGCATATTAGCTATCATGCTCATATTCTTCAGAAGATTCTGTTTTTCTGCCGGGATGAGTGTTTTGTAATATGTAGTATCACCTGCCTGAGGTTCCTTTACCTGGGCCATTAAAACCGGAGGCAAAAACAGTAGAACAAGTATCCATATTTTACTATAGAATGCTTTCATAGTCTGTGTTTGTTTGGTTAGTACTCCAGAAACAGTTTCTGCATATCGTCCCAGCTCCTTTTTTTCTGTAAGGCAAGCATTAACAGGACTCTTGCTTTCTGCGGGTTAAGCTCGTCGGAACAAATGGTGCCGAATTCCTTATCATTCACTTCACCATTAATCAACACTGCTCCAATCGGTACACGTGTTGCCCTAACGACAGTAATCCCGTTTTTGGTTGCTTTTTTTGCAGCTTCCAATGTTCCTGCATTCATATTTCCATCACCTACCCCGGCAATTACAATTCCTTTGGCCCCGGCTTTTACCATAATATCAATCAAATCAGGAGACATGTCGGCACATCCGTAAACGATATCCACGCGTGGTAATGATGTAACACCATCAACCGAGAATTCGCTTGAAGTTGTATGCAGGGCATGAGGTTTGTGAAAAAGCTGCACATCACCAAAGATCACGGTTCCAATCATTCCTTCGTCAGGCGACTGGAATGTCTGAACAGGTGTACTCATCATTTTTTTAACTGCATGTGCTGAGTGGATTTCGTCGTTCATCACAACCATTACACCATAACCTTTGGCTTTGGGACTGGCAGCAAGAGCAACGGCATTATACATATTCAGAGGTCCATCAGCACTTAAAGCGGTAGAAGGACGCATTGATCCGGTCAAAACAACCGGTTTGTCACTTTTTACCGTCAGGTTAAGGAAAAATGCAGTCTCTTCCTGGGTATCGGTTCCGTGGGTAATAACGACTCCGTCGCAATCTTTGGTTGCCAAAAGTTCGTTAATGCGTTTTGCCAGGTCGAGCCATACCTTCACGCTCATATCCTGAGAACCCACGTTTGCGAGTTGTTCGCCTTTTAAATTGGCTAATGTACGGATATTCGGAACGGCATCAATCATAGCTTCAATCTTAACCTGACCCGAAGTGTAAGCCGAGCCTGTAGAACTTGCGCCAGCTCCGGCAATGGTACCCCCGGTGGCCAGAATTACAATGTTTGGCAACTTTTTGTCCTGGCCGTTAACGATTACACTCACTAAGAGCAGCAAAGCAACAAGAGTGCTTTTAAAAGAAATTTGTTTCATAGTTTTGGTTTTTAGCGTTAATAAAATGGGTTATTAATTATTATTTGATTTTCTGGGGACTCGTCATTTTGGTAGGGTCCATAAAATCTTTAATCTGTTCTTCGGTTAATAATTTTTTCTCACGAATCAGTTCCAGGATACCTTTATTAGTTTCCAACGCTTCTTTGGCGAGTTCGGTAGTTTTTTCGTATCCTAATACCGGGTTGAGGGCGGTTACGGTTCCTACACTGCGTTCCATATAACGCTTCAGAATATCTTCGTTAGTGGTAATACCATCGATACAGTTTGTTCTGAACAATGGCATAGTCTTGTACAACAAAGCCTGTGACTCGAATATGGCCACTGCAACCACAGGCTCGTAGGCATTCAGTTGTAAAAGGCCGTCGCGCGATGCAACCATAACTGTAACATCATTGCCCATAACTTTATAGCATATCTGGTTCATCAATTCAGGCATTACAGGGTTTACTTTTCCAGGCATAATGGAAGAACCGGGTTGTAGGGCAGGTAAATTAATTTCAAAAATTCCGGTGCGTGGACCTGAAGCGAGGAAGATAAGGTCGCTGCTGATTTTTGATAAGGTGACGGCAAAATTCTTCACTGCGGAGGAGTACATGACAAAACCCTGCATACTGGAAGTGGCGGCGATGAGGTCGGGACTTAGTTTCATTGGTTTGCCAACGATTTTTGCAAGATGAACTGCGCATTTTTCGGCATATCCCGGCGAAGCGGTAATCCCTGTCCCGATTGCAGTGGCACCCATGTTTTCTTCATAGAGGTAGGATTCAGCATGAACAAGGGCCTCGATGGCAGCATCCAACTGGTATCCGAAAGCATGAAATTCCTGGCCAACGGTCATGGGAACTGCATCCTGCCCTTCGGTACGTCCCATCTTGAGCACATTTTTGTATTGATCTCCTTTTTTATGAAAAGCTGCAGCCAGTGCTTTCGCTTCTTTGACAACCTTATCATTGTGAAGAAGGATAGCTACATGGATTGCCGTGGGATACACATCGTTTGTGGACTGGCCCATATTCAGATCATCATGAGGTTCGAGGTACTGATATTCTCCTTTTTTATGGCCGCCCATTTCAAGGCCAATGTTTGCCAACACTTCGTTGGCATTCATATTGGCGGATGTTCCGGCACCACCCTGGTACAAGTCCGTTAAGAACTGATCGTGGTACTTTCCGTCAATCACAGCCTGACACGCTTTCTCAATCATGGCAAGCCTGTCCTTTTTCATTCGGCCATCTTCTGCATTGGCACGTGCGGCAGCCATTTTTACCATGGCATATGCACGAACATAATCCGGGTAAAAATTGGTCTCTACCCCGCTGATCTGGAAATTCTCCAAAGCACGGGCCGTTTGTACTCCATAATAGGCATTGGCAGGAATCTGTTTTTCACCCAATAGGTCTTTTTCTGTCCGGAATTCCTGGCTAAAGGAATTCAACCCCAGGAAAAGAGCTATTGTAAGTAACAGGAATTTGGAAACTGTTTTCATTAGTTTAGCATTTAATGGTTTGTAATAAGGTTTATAATAAAATGGATTGCAGAATTAACCCGGCAATAACTGCCGCTGTAGTGGTTACGAGTCCAGGGAGCATAAAACTGTGATTCAGAACGTACTTCCCGATTTTGGTAGTTCCGGTTCGGTCAAATTGTATAGCAGTAAGCAAAGTAGGATATCCGGGGATGAAGAAGTGACCATTTACCGCAGGGAAAATCCCAACCAGGAATGCTGGAGCCAATCCCAACGACAGCCCCAATGGCATAAGGCCTTGGTTGTTGCAGCCTGACTGAAAAGTAAAATACTTAGTGCGAACAAAGCTAATGCAAACAGCCACGGATAAGCTGTGACCATTTCGCCTAATGTGCTTTTAATGAGAACATAATTGTGATTCATAAATGTACCACTCATCCAAACCACTCCGAATACGGCTATAGTTGCCTGTCCTGCCGAAGCGAAAAGACTTGCCTTGGTAACCTGGGCAGCTGTGGTATTTGCCAGAAGGATAATCAATCCGGCAGCAGAAAGCATGATCATCATGATCATAGAAGGTATCTGAACCTGTCCGGAAGCGTTCACAGCAAAATTGGGAACAAACCCAGCCTTACCTGAAAATTCAGGCAGGAGCGCAGGAAAAGATCCCAGCAAAACAACACCCAATACAGCCAAACCAAAAATTATAACGGATTTAATAGCACCGGGTTTAAGTACTATTTCCGAACCCTTTGTTTCACCTTCAATACTTTTAGCGAAAGCAGGATCCTTCATTTTTTCGAGGAATTCAGGATCTTTATCCAGTTCCTTTCCCTTTTTCAACACAAACAGGATTCCGACAATCACACCTATAAAAGTAGACGGAATGCAAACCATAAGAATATCGGCCAGTTTTATTCCATTAGCAACTAATACCGTCAATAATGCAGCCGAGGCAGCTGACACCGGGCTGGCGGTTATACCCATGTGAGCAGCAGTTACACTCATACTCAAAGCTCTTTCGGGACGAACCCGTGCTTTGGTGGCAACCTCCGCAATAATCGGCAATATGGAATAGGAGATATGCGCCGTGCCGGCAAACAAAGTGAAACAATACGTAACCAAAGGCCCGAGGATTGTGATTTGTTCGGGATGGCGGCGAAGTATTTTTGCAGCAACGTTCACCAGGTAATCCATACCACCGGCGGCCTGCAAGGCAGCTGCAGCGGTTACAACGCTTAAAATGATAAGCATTACCTCCAGAGGCGGATCGGCCGGCTGCATACCAAAGGCAAACAGCAGGATCAGTAAACCAATCATTCCCATCACACCCAAACCGATACCCGACATACGGGAACCTATAAAGATGCAGATCAGTAAAATAGCAAGTTGTAGAAAAATCACATTCTCAAGAAGTTAAAATAATTTAAAATTTTTGCCTATACTTCTGCATTATCGGTCATAAAGCGACAAAAAAGATAAATCATGTTTAAGTTTGATAATCCATAATTGTTTCATTTTTATTGTAATCAATCACCTAAATAAGTTTTGTCTTCTTCACATAAATTTGCCGAAAAACTACAATCAGGCAAATTACTTTAATTGGTAATGAATTATGATCCGGATATGATTTTATGTGTTGCGATTATAAAATGTATTTAACATAAAAATATATTATTGTTCACTTGAATTTCTAGCCTAATTCTATCAGATTTAGATTGATTTTCTATTCAAAAATGTTTTGCTATCACAAGGTATCGTTATTAGAGCGGATTAGTTTAATTTCTCAATAACGATGTTAATGAAACAGCTTTCACGGATGTTTGAGGAGGAATCCAAGTGGTTATTGTTCAATTAATTGATTTGATTTATTTTCTTTACTATTTATAATTGGTCATTTGTAGGAATTTAACTCCTGAAAAATAAACAAATTTATAAACAATGCGTGCGAATTACAATAGTTATCAGTAAGTATTATATAAAAATTATCATGATGTATGAAGATTCCTGGAGGAAATCAAGAATTCAACTGTAAAGTCTCGCCTTAGATTTCAGGATAAGATCTATATCTAGTTTATATTACTAACCGATATATTACTAAAATCAAACCTCCTTTTTTGATTTTTTTCGGCCACTATTTCGGCTGGATCAAACGAAAAAGTGCAAAGTAAAATAGTAATAAGGAATTTACCCAGACATTTATTTTGGGAAATATTGCGGTTAAATGATTCGAACTAACCTGGTTCAGACAATTTCAAAATGTAGTATTGCCTGTATTCCAGATTGGGAATACTATTAATAAGATTGATATTCAGACCTTTATGCAGTTGAATAAACAAGATATAGAATCTGCTAAATGTGTCTTTATTCTTGTAATTTTGTGTTAAAATATTTACTCAAATTAAGTTCCAAAATAAAACCCGATAAACATGAAAAAAATACTGATACTCTCAACTTTTGCAATAACACTGATTCTTTTTTCCTGCACAGGCAGCCTGAATACTTTTTCGGATTACAATAAAGATGTAGACCTGAATCAATATCAGTCCTATGCCTGGCTTCCTCCTGGTGACAGCCTGCAGACCAGCCTGAAAAATCAGCAAATGGAGATGGAGTACAGCAAAGTAATAATGTATTCATCCAATGATATTTTAAAAAAGAAAGGGATGATACTCGATAACCAGAATCCGGATGTCGTTTTTAAATACAGCATGGGTATGGATGAGAAGATGGCAGTCTCACAGTCACCAACAGTTAGCGTTGGAGTGGCAGTGGGCAGTCCTTATTATTACGGAGGACCAGGATATTATGGAGGCGTTGCAGTCCCGGTATCGGGTGGTAAAATTACGGAACATCGTGCCGACGAAGCGTTTCTTTACATACAGATGTTCGACACAAAAACAGGGTCTTTACTCTGGACCGGTGGTGCACGGAAAACAATTGATAATTCAGCAGATAGTCAGAAGAATTTGAAACTGGCATTGCAAGCCATTTATTCGAATTTAAAAATCAAACATAAAGTAAAGTAAAGCTGGCAACGGGAAATTTAATCCATGGTACAAATGCTTTAGAGGTAATATTTAGTGAAATATTTATTTTACTTAATAACTACCCAAACTGCCTCATCTAAAGTTTAAAATGAGAATTCCTTTTATAAACAGCAATTTTTTTACTTTATGGAAGCGGAATCAACCATCCCAAAAAAGAAGCGCCCGATCCGGAAATTTTTACTCTGGGCAACAGGAATCTTCCTGTTTATCCTGGTCCTGGCGACAATTTACATATCGCGTAATTTTAACCAGATTCTGACCGACGCCTTGATGAAAACGTTTAATTCGAGCGTTGTATCAGATGTATATGAATTGAAATTCGAGAAACTCAGGGTTAATATTTTTGCAGGGAATATCAGGGTATTTAATGTGGTAATGCAACCACGCACTGAACCACTCCATTCATATCCCTATATCAACAGTTCATTCCGCCTCGAAACAAGGAAACTCGTTTTAGAGGATGTAAAAATTATGGATTTGATAAAACAGGGTAAACTTGAGCTTTCACGGATTGAAATAAACAAGCCTGATATACAGGTATGGCTTGGAGAAGGGAAAAATATTTTTCTTCCTTACAAAGACACTACTGCTGTAAAAAAGGATACGGTCGAAACCGGTAAAAAGTTCATAACAGGGTTTTCGCTCGACAAATTTCAATTGGTAGATGCTTCCATTCATGTCATCAATACGGGTAAACATCGTGAGTTCACGGTTAAAAAGTTTAATATCTCGCTCGATGG
Source organism: uncultured Bacteroidales bacterium (assembly GCA_963802185.1). Classification (GTDB taxonomy): domain Bacteria; phylum Bacteroidota; class Bacteroidia; order Bacteroidales; family UBA4417; genus UBA4417. Next base: position 8,518 of record CAWDHU010000016.1, on the reverse strand, counting down.
GCTGAAACTTGATCAAAAAACGGGTGAAGATTTATTCGCATTTAATATGGTGGGGCTTAATGTAGGGGAACTTTCGGGTTGGATGCTAAAGGGCGCATTCAGGACTTTAAATTTCCGGGATCTGAAACTGGATGTAAGTTCGCTTGAAATACGGAAATCTATTGATACACTGACTTTCACCTACACTGATTTCAATGCAGGGATCAGGAACGTCAATATGAACACTGCCGACAGCATTTTTAATCTTTCTTTAAAATCACTCGACATTGAATATTTGAAGAAATCCATAAACCTGCAAGGCATCGCGTTTAAACCCAATCTCAGCCAGGCAGAAATGGTTAAGCGGGAAAAATATCAGAAAACACAATTTTCGGTTGCAGTGGGTTCTCTCAACCTGGTGAATATAAATTTTGATACGCTAATTTACTACCGCAAGGTATTTATTGATGATATTAAAATAGATAAGGTTGATTTTTCGCTGTTTAAAGACAAATCAAAACCCATCGACAAGACAAAATTCCCCAAATACCTGAGCCAGAAAATTATAGCTATTCCGATTCCTCTAAACATCAAAACAGTAGCAGTGACCAATGTCAGTTTTGTGAACCTCGAACGAAAAGAAAACGGCAATTATGCCAAAGTAACGATCCAGCGAGGATTGCTCGAAGCAAAAAACATTACCAATCTGGATCCTCAAGGTACTCTCAGGGTGAAACTATCCGGCTTTGTTGAAAATAAAGCACCTGTTAACCTGACAGCTGATTTCAGCTATCTGAAGCCCCAATTCTTTATTAATTGCAAAATAGGGAAGTTTAACCTGCCTGATCTTAACAAATTGCTCACAGCTTATACTCCTGCCAATATTAAAAAGGGTACGGCTGATGAAATTTCATTTTCAGGGCTGGTAACCCGAACCTCTGCCACCGGAACCATGAAATTTTTGTACCACGACCTTGATATCGATCTTAAAGTCGCTGATAAAAAATGGCAGAATTCGGTAGTTGCATTTGCGGCCAACACTTACCTTTCAGCAAATAATCCAACATCAGCAGATCAGCCACCAAAAATAGTGCATTACCAGGCTGAAAGAGATTTGAATAAAGGCGGATTTAACCCGATTATCAGGTCATTCCTTTCGGGAATGAAGGAAACCATGATTATGTCGAAGGAAAATAAAAAAGCTTATAAGGAGGAAAAGAGGAAGCGGAAAGAAGAGAAGAAATGAGAACTTTAATTCATACTAGTGTTATGTTAACAGAGATATGTCGGTTTCCTATATACTCCTGGCCCGAAGGGGCAAGCCCGCGCACTGATTTCCCCTTTAGGGGATTGAGAGGTATGGGAAACCTATATTTCATTGTATTATTAACATAACACTATTTGCTAGAGACTGCAGATTCCCGTAGCGAATAAATTATAAGCCTTATCTCTGCAGAGCATTAAAATAATAGCTTTGCAAAAAATACAGCTAACAGCCACTCTTAAACTCTTTTATAGCAGCAAATACCCTGTGACAAAGGCCGTGAAAGTAACTGATTATATGAAAAAAAAAATATCAGGTATCTTCTGTCATCTCTGTAATCCAAAGTTCCATTCGCGGATAAAGATATTATTATTTTTATTCCTGTTTATTTTCTCTGCAACCGGTAAGGCTCAAACCAATAGCTATAACCAGTTAGGCAATGAACTACAGGTGGCCCGCGCAATAAATGATAAGTTTGCTGCCGAGATTTATTTAGGAGGCACTTTCAGCAACACTCCTTCCAACAGCAAGGTACTCAGCACCAATATTCAAAGGTACGTGATGGGTTGGGTTCACTATTATTATTCGCCACGATGGAAATTATCTTTTTCACCTGCCTATTATTACAACAAGGATGTGCCCGATATCGGTCAGTATTTTTCGCCTGAATGGCGATTTACATTACAGGGAACGTATTATTTCCATAAAACCGGTTATTCATTACTTACCCGGATAAGAGGCGAATTCAGGCTTATGATGAATGAAGAAGGGAATTTTGAGGACAAGTACCGTTACCGCCAGATGATTAAATATGTAAAGCCTATAAACAGCAAGGTGTTGCGGCAGGGGGTAGCTTATTTTGTGACCACCGAAGAACTAATGTTTAAACCTGCTGCAAAAACCTCTGGAATTACTTTTTTCGACCGCAACCGCTTTGAACTTGGGGGAGGATACCTGGTAACCGATAATCTGCAGCTTGAGCTGACCTATGTAAATGAATTTGTGCCCCGTGATAATGCAAATGAACTGTATAACCTGATTGCTTTTACAGTGACTTTTAATAATCCTCTGATTAATTTGAAAAAGAAAATTGGCTCTCTTGTATCAAAAAATAATGAGGAGGAATAATCATCTATTAAAGATCCAAATTCCAAGACCCAAATTCCAAGACCCAAGATAAAATCTCCAAATTCTTATTATTTATAGTTTATTGATAATAGAAGCCAATATCAATTTTAGTTCAGATGATTCCTTAGCACAAATATTCGCATTGTTTCATATCGCCAATTTCCAGATTATTAAATATTCGCAAAAAATAGTTTGATTCATGAGTTATTGTTTATTTTTTAATGGTCACATGTAATATGCCATGAATAACATTAACCTCTTTAAATACTATTTTCAAATCATGGCTATTTCGCGCATTTCTTTAAGAGATATGCCGATTTTGGTTTTTGCATCAGGTTTTGTTGGAGCCCCTTGTGATTCTTCATAATTTGCTCCGCTGGAAGTAGATGATTTGATAAGTTGTCGTTTCATATCCATCGTTTCAACTGTGTTTTTTACAGTTCGCAAATATAAAATCACATCAACCGCAAACTTTAATAGCCTTTCGCTCAGATCATTTTTCACCGCTTTTATTTTTTGATTTTATGTTCACCTTGGGATTTGGAATTTGGGGCTTGGAATTTGATACTTGGTTCCGATAGCTATCGGAATTGGGACTTGGAATTTTTAAATTTCTATTTCCTCTTTTCCTCCTTCAAAAAATAATCCAATTGTTCCTTCAGAGCTGATTTATGTCCTGATATAGAAGCTGAAGCATTTTTGGAAAGTACTTTTGGGAAGCAAAGGATCTGAAGTCTATCAGATAGGTTTATCAATTTTATCAGAATGGCTGATCTATCTTATCCGCAAGGTGCAGCGCACCGTAATAGTTGTAGTTTAATAATTTATAAATGATCGTAAGGTGCAGAGCACCGAAATATATTGTCACGTTAAGTTATATGTTCAAAGAATTCAAATATATATTCATCTTTGAATTCAACTCCGTTTTTAACAAGTATTTCAGTATATTCCTCTTTAAAGGATTTCTTCTGGTGATGTTTTTCCTGGTTCACTATATATTTCACTACCTGATTTATCTGGGACCTTGAATGTGTAAATGCACCATACCCCTTCTGCCATTCAAATTTAAATTTTGAAAACCCCTGTAGCTTTATCCAGTTATTACTTGATGTTTTTATCTCCTCCACCAGGTCGGGAATCAGCTGATTAACATTATATCCGATGAAATAGCCATGAGAAAATTTTCTCACCAACCGAAAATGATATTATGGCGTATTCCATGTGACCATTAAAAAAAAATTAATAACACATGAAAATATGAATATGGTCCGGCATTGATCCAATTGATAGTAGTTTGTGTTTATTGTTTTGAACTATTCCGGTTATATACTTTTCAAGTTCGTCTTTCCAATTTTTCATGATTAACGCCTGCCGGTTTTTAACAGCAAAAACAAGGTGAAAATAACATTGTGTATAGGTATTAGCCATAGCTTTTTTATTGTTCCGGTGCGCTGCACCTTTGACTAATTTTAATTAAAGAGCTACAATTAGTTCGGTGCGCTGCACCTGAGGGTATAAATCTTAAAAATAATCTTTCCAAAACCTGCTTCATGGATATACAATTCCGGGATTCACTTTACTAATACCAAAGGGTTTGTGCTCAACTCCAGGTAAACCGGCGCAATCTACTTTTTCTTTTCTTTTTCTTCCTTCAGAAAACAATCCAATTGTTCCTTCAGCGCGGATTTATGGAGTTTAAACACATAGGTCCTGGTGCCTTCGTCGCCTGCCATATTTATTCTGGCTTCTGAAACTTCATATTTTAGAAATGTATCAAGGTCCTTTTTATCAATCAGGTAAAGCATTTCCATTACAGTGTCTTTTTTAATATAACGGGTATCGTAATGCTCCAGATTATAGGTATTGCCATCCGACAATTTCAGCTCAAGTTTATCTTTAAGCTTTTTCCCGGCCGGTTCTTCAGGAAATGGGGTTGGACGTAACTCCAGGAAATAACTTTCCTTATCGGTAACAATACAGCCACTTAATGATTTTGCTTTTGTCCAGTAAAAATTCACCGGCTTCATATAATACATCATTGATCCGTCTGGCGAAACACGGTTCAGGATTTCACACTGTGAGTATGAGAGGATGGGAATGGTCATCAATCCCAATAACAGGAATATTTTCTTTATGATGCTATTCATATTTCAGCAGTATTACACAAAGATACGTACTTTTTATTTTGATACAGAAGAGCGAATAAATGTAGGAATGGCAATGTGGGATGTCGGAATGGGGATGCGGGATGTCGGATGTGGGATATCGGATGTCGGATGCACTAAAATCTCCACTTCAACTTTAACCTTTCTTCTTTCCGAGTGCTTACGATCCCTGGCAGCGAAACAGTCGTTTGATAGAAAGCAAAATGATCAGCGCACTCCCCTCTCCTTGAGTTTTTAAATCAGTCCCGGGATATTTGTTTTACCTGTTTTATTCAGAATATTCGGCCGAGGTTCGGTTAGCTTTGATAAGAATCAACTTACTAAAGTAATCCCTGATCCTTTAGCTCATAAATCAAATCCATGAGGGTTGCTTTGCCCGATCTCTCCAGAATATTGGAACGATGCGTATTTACAGTGTGAATACTCAGGAATAATTTATCAGCTATTTGTTCACTACTAAAACCTAACTCGACTAACTTAATAATCTCTATTTCGCGTGCTGAATAGTCCATCCTGGTCTTTAAAAGCTCTTCATCCGGAAATCTGAAAAAAGAGATGTCCTTGCCGATATAACGATGAGAATGGAATTTCTTTTTATCACACCAATCAATAATGGTTCCAATCTGGATGGCATAAACTGCCGGGTGTGGTGTTGAACCATAAAAAAAATAGTCCTGCCCAAGGTATTTATGATATTCTCCGGCAGCGTTTTTCATTCTAATTGGATATGAATATAAAGCACTTCCCGTTTTTGCCTTAAAGATTTCATGTTCTATTCTGAAAAATTGAATACGGGCCCATTCCAGTATGTTTATGTCATCAGGATGAGTAACTTCAAGATAATGAGAGGCATTTAGCTCACTGGGTTCTACTCCAATCAAGGGCAAACTTCCTTTACTGTTATATAAAAATTTAACCGTGCCACATTCGATAATGGAAATATATTGATTATTGTTTTCCATCTCCTTCTCCATTTTCTCCACTATGGGATCTTCAGCTTTAATGTTCAGGAATCCTGAAGGTAAATAAGAATCAATAAAATCGAAAAAGATACTGTAATCCATAGGTTCAATATTCGTAAGCGTGTAAAAGTAATTCAAAAATTTTAAAGCAATCCGCTGTTCTGAAGATCGATAATAACTTCGGGAGTAGTCTTTCCAGTTTTTTCGGTAATATTACTACGATGTGTATTTACTGTAGAAACACTAAGAAATAATTTTTGCGCTATTTCTTTGCTGCTCAATCCTTTTGCTATTAATTTAATAATTTCAAGTTCACGTTTCGAAAGAACCGAACCTATTTTTAGCAGCTTTTCATCAGGAAATCTGAATAAAGAGAGATCATTCCCCGAATAATAATGACCATCAGGATTAATCATTTTACACCAGGTAACATTGGTTCCAACCTGAATCATAAAAACCGATTTGCGCGGAATAGCAGAATAAAAAAAATAAGATTGTCCAAGAAGATTTTTATAAACTCCCATTGAATCACGAAACCTAAAAGTGTACGACATTAATGCACTTCCTGCTTTTGCAGCAAAAATTTTCTCAGTCACTTTTAACATATGAACCTTTCCTGTACCCAACCTATCGAAATCATCAGGATGTACTGTATTCATAAAAAAACCTGAATTAACATCGCAGGGCTCAACACCCAACATTTCTTTACTTCGTTTACTGGTAAACACATATTGAATCAGGCTCATGTTCCGCACGGAAAAAAACTGGTCATTCTCCCCCATCAATTGTTCCAATTTCTGCATAATAGCGTGGTCTGGGCTAATGTTTAGAAACCCGGTTGGTAAATATGATTCTATAAAATCAAAAAAAAGACCATAACTATAAGGATTCTTCAGCATAATACTAATTCTGACAGTAATCTTATCAATTCTAATTGACAGCCAAAAATACAAAAAAATACTCACTCATCGGTATTGATCCAGTAATGCAGTCGATGTAAATTTGATTGTTAAAATAATGCTTATAAACGACATCGGTTTACATACTTTTTTCCCAAGAACAAAACTATGGCAGAATTAACAGCAAAATTATTTCGCGATTATTTCGGAGGAAGTTGGTCGGTTAAGATAGCCAAAAACGGTGATTTCCAGCGTGAAATAGTCTTCAACTGGCCCGAGGCTTTTGGAAAATACTCATCGCTGGGTATCGAAGCAGGATTGGTTGTTCCACCTTACACAGGCGTTCTTGATAACACCAGCCAGGTTGCTTTTGCGGGCTGGCGCCCGGATGTTCGCAGGTGGGTTCATACCTGGCACAACGAATTTGGAGGTTTTGGCGAGTTGCAATGGACATCGCAGGAGGAAGTTGAAGGGCTGACGGTTTTGCATGGTTTCATACATGAATGCAAACAGGAAGGTGACGACCCCACAGAACATGTTATCAAATGCGAGATGTTCGATAAGAATAACTTTAAATACACCATCAGCAGTTTCAGAAAAGGGCTAACCGAAATTGTTGCCAAACGGATAAAGACTGCCGAAGAATTGAAAAAATTGATGAAAAAAACAAGGTCAGAAAAAGTAAGCATTGAACAATTAGGGAATATCAATTAACCAGATAATTCTGTTATTTAATAATTTATAAAATAAAAAAATGGTTAAAGAAATTAAAAAAAATAAAGCCCCTACCTGTGCTTGTGGTCGTGTTGATTTGTATGACGACTGGTTAAAACAAAATGAAAAAGAAAAAGATGAAACTAGGGTATCTTTAAATCCGAAAGACATTGATATTACTGGTAGTCAATCTGATTCAACTTCTAAAAACGCAGATTCAAGTAATTAATAAACATTAAGAAATAATAAATCAGAACTTTTAAAACAATTAATTATGGCTAACGAAGTAAAAGTTACAACTTTCGAAAACACTAAGTTAAATGTGATTCCATTAAATTGGAAAGAAGTGTATTACACCAATTGTCCGCTGGTGTCTGCCAGTAACGTGGATGAAGGCCTGGGCTTAACCAAGAAAGAGTACAAAAAGATCGGGGTGAAGTTTGCCTACATGCGTTCGACCCCTGAAACCGATTGGTATCCCCACTACATTCACAATCAGGAAAATCTTATCCGCTTCGGTGGTTTGTTTCCACCTATCGAAGTCCACGCAGATATCCGACGGACCAAACTTCTGGGAGTAACACAGATGCCAGCCGAAGGTGGTGTTATGATGGTGCGCGCCAAGGACAATATCTACCGTATGGCTGATTTAAAAGGCAAAAAGATCGGCATTTCCAAGAGTATGAACCAGATCAAAAACGATTGGTGGCGCATTCAGGAGCACCAGGGGATAGAGTTGATGCTTCGGATGAACGGCATGACTATGGACGATATTGAATTGGTTGAGTTTCCTTACGCCGATGACTGGTACAATCATCCGGAAATGATGAAAGTAACCATGGAGCAATCGATTGATCTGTGGCTGGCGCGTGACCACAAGCGCGACCTGGCTTTCCGTCCGCTGGAAACCGCTCTGGAAAAAGGAATCATCGACGCAATGTACATGCAAACCAAGCCGCTTCAGCAGGTCAGCGAGGCGACGGGCAAGTTTGCTGCAATCGAGGATCTTTCCCGCTATCCTGACTGGCGCCTTCAGGTGGCTAACATTCCTGCGGCTATTACGTGTACCGATGTCATGGCCAGGGAACACCCTGAACTCGCTGTTACATTTATGAAAGGTATGATCCGCGCCGGTCGCTGGGCCAATCAGAACAAATATGCTGCAGCCGAGATTCTCGACCAGCAGACCTTCTACCGTGACATCGAGCACACTTTCCAAGGTATTAGAGATGTTGACCTGGTGCCCAATCTTTCACCTTTGAATCTCGCCGCTGTTACGATCGGTAAGGACTTTATGTTAAGCCATGGTTACATCAAGAATGATTTTGATGTATACGAATGGGCTGCACCAGAATTTTTGGAGCAGGCTGCTAGGGAGTTGTTGGAAGAAGAATGGAAAAAAAGGAC
>CAWDHU010000015.1:0-1023520 GCA_963802185.1 uncultured Bacteroidales bacterium | reverse complement strand
AAAAGCACACTCAACCGCCCAGGCGCGACCTTTTCACGCGGACAGTGGCAATCGTGGCTCTTGCAATATCTATAGCTCTCGGCGGGGCATTTGCATATAAGATGTTACACACAAACGTTCAGACTGAAAATGCCAAACTTAAGGAAGAATATATTGATCTGCTCCTTGAAAAAAAGATTATTGAAGCCGTAAAAGATCAGAAGTTCACTGTGAAGCTTTATAAAATAGCGGATACTGCGGGTATGGCAAAAAGCATCAAGCCAGATACTGTAAAATAATCTATTGAAGCATTCAATTCTCCTCACTAGGATAAATCAACGCAGCACAAAAGGCACAACGATTGCAATAATTCCCGTGAAAGTCACTACCATAATAAACAGGTTATAACGTACATTGTAATTCCCCAGCAGGGATTCATCGTAATACTTATCAACCTCCTTATCCTTGTACATTTTCATCAATCCTGATACCAGTTTCATTCGTGTTTGTTTACCTTTCATCAATCCGAAGATGACTACAAGGTTTACCAATACGATCAGGACAACAAAAAGGAACATCACAATCAGCATAGAATTATCAGTTCGCGATTGCTCCACCATCCCTGAATTAATTGCCAGAGTAATGAGATTTAATAAAATTGCACTCAGGATAAAAATAGTATCCGTGCGCGTGTTTGTTTGCAACTCGGATGTAATGTGGTTGTGAATGTGTTCGATCATGGAAATGGGTTTTTAAATTAATTGATCCATATTATTTTTCTATCGGAAGAATGTCAATAAAAGACCAAAAACACTGTTCTTCTGCAGTTTATAAGTGTTGTATTAAAGATACGATTGTTTTAACCGATTTGCAAATCGGATTGGCTGAAATCTGTCAAATATCTAGTATGGACTGAAAAACGAGGAATAATGATAACTGATTTGGCTGGGCGGGTCAAACAACAACAATTCTGGAACTCCCGAAGCTCTTGAAAAATATTTATCAAGCGACTTAGCCTCAGCCACCAGTTTATCAGATTCAGCCTGGTTTCCAATGAATCTTTCACACATAGAAATTGCTCCCAATGTATAGGCTTTCAAAGGGACAACAGGCTCCGGTACTGTTTTCAGATATTTTTCAAGGTATGTCTTAGCAACGGGCAATTCAGTTTTAGCCAGATCCCGGTTCTGCATTACTTTCATCATATGGAACCTGCCCAGGTTTATAACCAGGATATTATTCGAAGCATTCAATTTAATGGCCTCATCATAATATTTTTCCGCTTTTACGGCATCATCTTTTAAAAGACATGCATTTCCAGCTTCCTTATAATATTCGGGATCTTTGGGATTTAAAACAAGCAGGTCCTCCCAATATTTTAACTGGTCAGTGTTTTCCGGTGCCAGCACGGCCTTAGCTTTAGCCCCAAAATATTTGTTTGCCTTTGCCAATTTCCCGGCATATACAACAGCTTTCGCACTGTCGCCTCCCATTTCCCGGGGCAGCATACCATATATTTCAACCAGGTAAAGCATAGCTTCATTATAATCCGGTTTTAGCTTGAGTACGTTTTCAAACTGGGTGCAGGTTTCTGCAACCCGGTTTTTCACTTCACCCTCCTGTCCCATTTGCATTGCCATAAAGGCATTCAGAAAATAAGCAATTCCTTTATAATAGGCGTAAGTAACATTTTTCGGATCATAGGTCACTGCTTTATTGATGGAGCCCAAAATATCATCAATCTTCGTCCCACCTCCTCCAATAAGCATATAATGCTTAATCCTTGCCATTTCATAATGGGCCATTGCATTTGTCGAATCTTTGGCAAGAATTCCTTCGAGCATTGCCTTTGCTTCATCAACCTTTCCATTCATTCTTAATTCAAAGGCTTTTTGAACTTCTTTGTCGGGTTTATTGCCTGCAAAAGAAACGGATGCCAGCAACCCGAAAATTACAATTTGTATTAGAATCAGCTTTTTCATAAGGATTGTTTTTAAGTTAATTTTTCTGTTTTGTTTTAAATAAAACCTGGTGAAGTATAAACATGATCCCGGTAATTACAAAGGGCGCCATTATGATCAGTACACCCCAATTACCTGCAAAACCCCTGAAATAAATACTCCCTGCCAAGGCAGCCAGCAAGAATAATACGCCTCCCGCAAATTCCCATTTCCACGCCACTACGAGCAACAGTATTAGTATGAATGCTGGAATATTGTGCATAAGCAAACACAGGAGTTGCTCCTTTAGAGTGTGGTTTTCGCCAAAGCAATCCATTGAGAACATCATCATAAAGAGGATAGCAAGGATGGCAAGGATTCTTGGAGTCCATAAAAGAATTTTCTCTTTCATCGTTTTGGGATTGTTGATTTTACATTTAAAGTTTAAAATTCCTGAAACCTAAATTGACAGAATTGAAAAACTTGAATAAAGTTACAGCGCAGGACATCTTATTTATTTGAAATTCTTTTGTAAATTAGCTGTAAAGTATTTTGCAAGTATTTAGCAACCAGGTTTTCTTATTCCTTCGCAACTTTGCCAAAAGAAGATAAAATACTGTTCACACTCCTTAAAAAGGAAATCGTAGCTACCATGAAGCTATCGTATCCGGGAATAAATCCTGACATATCGGACTGGAAAGGACAGGAAATTACCGATTTTCAGGAAGACTTGCTGATAAGAGTAAACAGTAGGCTTAGCGAAAAGTGGTTTTACACACATCTTAAGGCATTAAATTCAACATTACCCCGTATCGATGTTTTGAATTTGCTGAGCAAATATGCCGGTTACAGCAACTGGGACGATTTCAGGTTTAAAAATTCAGTGGCTGTTCCGCTGGCAGAAAAATTAAAGCGGTCAAACAGCATTTTTATCTGGATTCCCATACTTGTTCTGGTGATCATGATACTGTTCTTTGCTCTTTACAAAATATTTAATACGCAGAATTACAGGCTCACTTTTGTTGACGCCGACACCGGTGATACCATCAGGAACACTCAGATACAGGTTGATCTGTTCCTGAAAGATGAATCGCCTGTGAGTTATGCCTGCGACAAGGAAGGTAGTTTCAGCTTGCGGACAGATCAGAGTAAAATTAAAATGGTAATCCGGTCACCATATTATCAGCCGGATACGGTAACACGAATCCTGAAGAAATTCAACCATGCCGAAGTAATCAGGCTTCATGCTGATGCGTATGCACTTATGATTCATTATTTTTCGAATACAGATGTGAAGGCCTGGCAAAAACGACGCGCTCAACTTGACAAAATGTTCAGCGAAAAAGCAATGATATACCAGGTTCCGGATAGTAAGAATGGCACGGGAATGGAGCTTTTTAACAAATGGGAATTCATTGATAAGCTTACCATGCCGACATCCAGCCTGAAGCAGATCGAAATACTGAATTCCCGTTATGATAATGGACAGATTATAATACTAAGGTTTAAAGTAAAATGATTCAGAAATGAAGTGGATAATCAATATATTTTTCCTGACCCTGATGTGGATCATTTTCGGTTCACCTAGTTGCAGTGATGGTGGCGGAGCAAGAGAAAGATATGAACAGAAACGTATTGCAGCATCTGTCGACAGCATTAAACAAACTTTTGAAATTGATATTCCGGATGCCCGGATGTTAAGAGCATATGAAGAAACAGCCGGTAAAAAACTTTCGGATTTTGCTGATTATCTTAAAATTGCATCGGATTCAACCAAAGATATGGTTTTCAGGAAACAAGCTGCTGAAATGGCGGGAAAGCTTTTTATTTCCAGGGATATTGACACCCGGAACTGGAGCAAGGCCTGTGATGTTACAGATTTGAATACACTGGAACAACTTCTGGCGAAAAGTTTATCACATGGAATACCAAACTGTTTAATTCCAATTCAGGTTGAAGTCAGTTCTCAATTGGAACAACAAAATGATTCCAGTTTCAAAGGCAGACTTTCATTTTATCTGCAGGCTATATCTTATACAAATCCTGGTCAAAGAGTTGCAAACGCCGGAAAACTGGAAATAGATTTTTATGCTTTACGAAAAGTGAAACCATTTGGTGAAACAAAACTCAAGGTTTGGGAAGTGTACCTGGGAGATATTAATTAAAATAATTACAGAATTGGAAGCAGCAAAGGCATATTAAAACAAAACTTTAAAAAACAGAAAAATGAATCTATTCAGAAAAATCATCTTTTATATTTTCCTGATTCTCATAGTATTACCTTTCAGGAGTTTCAGTCAAAATATAGTACAAAAAGATTCGTCAGATAAAAAATTAATTAATGCAGCACGGGAAATAATGGCTGCAGCAGGAACCTGTGCATTAATCACTTTAGATGAAAACGATTCTCCCATGGTCAGAACAATGGATCCTTTTCTTCCCGAAAGCGATTTTACGGTTTGGTTTGGCACTAACTCTAAAAGCAGAAAAGTAAATCAAATTAGAAAGAATCCTAAAGTTACTTTATATTATTTAGACAAAGACGCTTCAGGATATGTCGTGATTCATGGTACAGCTCAATTAGTGGACGATCAGAAAGAGAAAGAAAAGCGATGGAAAGATGAATGGGAGACTTTCTATCCAAACAAAACTGAAGGTTATCTTTTGATTAAAGTTTCCCCGAAATGGATGGAAGTTTTAAGTTATACCCGTGGTATTTTTAGCGATCCTGCAACCTGGCAACCACCTGTAGTAGTATTTGATTCCTTAAAATAAGCTGTTTTAATATTAGTCAATTTACGTTTAACTATTTAAAGCAACAATGCATCACACCTCTACTGTTTAAACACTAATACTACTAAAAAATTAAGAAAAGACAAATCCCTAAAATCATTTAATTTTGGAAAAGCGCGATTATTTAATGGATCAGATTGAGCAGCTCGGAAGGGCGCTGGCAATGATTTATTCAAAACTTCAGGGATTCAGAAACGAAGGAAAAGTACCGGAAAGCATTGAGCTCACCAGCCTGTCGTTGAAAACTGAACTGGACCTCGATTTGGATGAATTGTCAGCAATTCCTGCCGGGGATTTCGTCAGCCGCATGAAAGAAGATAAAAAGTTCAATTATGCTAACCTGGAAATCCTGGCTGATATTCTTTTACATATTGCCGATGATATAAACCAGAGTGATCCTGACAGCAGGGAGGGCCGGGATTTCTACAATAAAGCATTGAAAGTATATAATTATCTCAACGAAAGGGACTTAACCTATTCATTCGAAAGGCAGGCAAAAATTGAACGGATAGAAAGTATCATCTTTTAAGATTTCTTAGTTCGAAAATCAATTAGTGAAACTTTCAAAATAACTTCCAAAAAACAAATATATGATTTTGGAAAATCGCTCATGGAAGACCGACCTTATAGAATTTTTGTAGTTCTTTCTTACAGGGATTTTGTGCGGTGGGCATCAGTAAGCCATACAGAAGTGAGCCATGCTCACAAAGTTTTTTATATGGGAACTTTTTCATGGTGAACGGCTTGTATGGCGTGAAGAAAATCCTTGTTAGAAAAACACAAAAATTATATCTAGTCTTGATTTTTATGCACGTATTGATTAATTTAATTGGTGTGCATGAGACCGCTTCGCTAAGTTGCTCAACTTTTGATCAAGCAAAAGTTGAAAAAATAATAAAAAAGAATTTCATTTGAGGAAGTTATTTTGAAATTGATATTTACATATGAGCGAGTAATTGATTATCAACAACTTGCAAATTATTGTTTTTTATATGCATCGCAATAGCAGGCATGCAAAGTAATTCCATTCTGCCAACTTAAACATATATGCCATTTTAGTGTTTGTATTATTATACAAGCCGTCATTTAAAATAGTTCTTCATATCTCAATTATGTTATAGTTCATTGATATTCAATATATCTCAATTTTATTGCTTTATGAAATATTTAACTGCCATTTCACTATTATCACTGCTCCTGTTAACTTCCTGCGGACAATCGCAAATTAAAAATGAAACTATGAAATCAACTGAACATAAATATACCAATCATCTTATTCACGAGAGCAGTCCGTATTTGCTGCAGCACGCTCATAATCCCGTTAACTGGTATCCATGGGGCCAGGAAGCCCTGGATAAGGCGAAGAAAGAAAACAAACTCATTATAATCAGTATTGGTTATGCTGCCTGCCACTGGTGCCATGTAATGGAACACGAGAGCTTCGAAAATGAAGAGGTCGCTGATTTTATGAACGAGCATTTTGTTTCCATTAAAGTAGACCGGGAGGAACGGCCCGACATTGACCAGATATATATGAATGCGGTTCAGCTACTTACGGGAAGTGGAGGCTGGCCTTTAAATTGTTTTGCTTTACCTGATGGTCGCCCGGTTTATGGAGGCACCTATTTCCCAAAAGCTCAGTGGCTCGATATGCTTGGCCAGGTTTCAACTTACATTGAAAAAAATCCTGAGAAAGCTGAAGAACAGGCACAATCGCTTACAATGGGAATACAATCGGGTGAGATGATTTACGCAAATACTGAAAAGGCCGAATTTACTTTAAACGACTTAAACAGCATTTTCTCCACCTGGAAAGGTGATATTGATTACACTGATGGCGGGAACAAACGAGCACCCAAGTTCCCATTGCCGGTTGGTTACCAGTTTTTATTGCATTACAATTACATGACCAAGGATGCGGATGCTTTAAAGGCCGTTACCCTTACTCTTAATAAAATGGCTGAGGGTGGAATATACGACCAGGTTGGTGGTGGTTTTGCACGCTACTCGACCGACGCTTATTGGAAAGTGCCTCATTTCGAAAAGATGCTCTACGATAATGCACAACTCGTAAGCCTGTATTCAGCTGCATACCAACTTACAAAGAATCCTTATTATAAAGAAGTTGTTACCGAAACACTCGGTTTTATTCAACGGGAGCTTACTTCGAAAGAGGGCGGATTTTATTCATCGCTCGATGCCGACAGCGAAGGAGAAGAAGGCAAATATTACGTATGGACCAGGAGTGAATTGCTAAAAGTACTGGGAGCTGATGCTGAATTAATAATTGATTATTACAATGTTGCAGAAAAAGGAAATTGGGAAAACAATATAAATATCTTGCTCAAATCGGGGACTGACAAAAAAATAACGGATAAATACCAGATTACTGAGATTGAATTAACCAAACGGGTTGCCGCAGCAAAAAAACTGTTGCTTCAGGAACGTGAAAAGAGGGTTCGCCCAAGGCTCGACGATAAAATACTCACTTCGTGGAATGCACTAATGCTTAAAGGATATATTGATGCATACCGGGTTTTCGGTGATAAAAAATATTTGGAAACAGCATTGACGAATGCCCGCTTTATTAATTCTAAAATCAAATCAGCCGATGGCCGTTTATACAGGAACTATAAAAACGAAAAAGCCTCGATCAATGCGTTTTCAGATGATTACGCTTTTACTATCAGTGCCTTTATATCGCTATACCAGGCAACCTTCGACGAAAAGTGGCTAGAGGAAGCCCAACAATTAACGGATTATGCGTTGGCACATTTTTACGATAAAAACAGTGTTATGTTTTATTATACTTCGGATCTGGACCCGGCCCTTATTGCCCGCAAAATGGAAGTAACCGATAATGTTATTCCTTCGTCGAATTCTGAAATGGCAAAAAATCTCTTTGTACTGGGACAGTATTTTTATAAAGATGAATATATCAGCATGTCGAAAACGATGCTGAACAATGTAAAGCAAAATGCCTTAAAAAGCGGGGCTTATTTTGCAAACTGGGATATTTTAATGGCATGGTTTGCCAGTGAGCCTTTCGAAGTTGTCATTGTTGGAAACAATTTCGAAGCAAAGCGAAAGGAATTTGATTCGCATTATTTACCTAATGTGCTCCTATCCGGTGGCAAAAACGAAGGGAATTTAGCAATGCTCAAGGACAGGCTGGTCAGCGGACAAACCACTATTTATGTTTGCCGGAATAAGGTGTGTAAACTTCCTGTAACGGATGTGAAAGTTGCGTTAAAACAAATTTTGGATTAGTATTTTTGTTATTAATAGTATACAACGCTAACGCGTATTAGCAGTGGCGAAGTTCAAGGCGAATACTTGTCCAAGTATACTAGCAATTGTGCAAAGCACAGACCCTAGCACCACCAAAAGCCCGCTACTGCTTATGCGCGGTGTTTGTGGTTGATGATTATAATACTTCTTTGAATTTCAGTTGTTCATTACTTTGAATCTTCGTGAGTTTAAGAAGAATATTAAAAAGCCATTGGATAAAAGAATTTCTGCCTATAAGATAGTATGAAATATCAACAGTTTTATTTACCATTTTCTGTTTTGTAAAATTTAGAACCGCACCAAAATCAATAATTTTAAGTCCCTCTTCCATGGCAAATTCTACCATTTTTACAAATAAAATATCATACGCGTGATACGTGGTTTTTCGGCTACGATCAAAAGCCCCATGCAAAGCATTTAAATATTGACCTGTTTTTAGAGCAGCTTGGTAACCTAATAATTCCCCATTCAAAGTAGCAATAAAATAAACTGCATTTTTTATTTTTGTTATACTTGTGGTTAAAGCGGCATTTAAGTATAAATCCTGGTAAGGCAAATAAAATATACTTTGTTTGGCTGTAGATTTAAAGCACTTTTCCAGGTAAGGCAATGTCTCATTATCGAGAGATTGATCAATCCTAATAAACTTACTCCCCTTAATTTCAAATACTTTTAACTTGCGCTTTAAATTCTTATAATTATCCATATAATCCTGAATTGAAGAAAATTCCGAACAATCAATAAGTGCTTGAGGCAGTGCTGGGAGTATTGATGCTTTGTCATAAAACGCTGAATTTTCTGAGTAATCGGTGATAATTGTTATAATACCTTTATTCTTTAAATAATGGATGGCTGCTTTGAACACTTCATCTGCTTTTTCAGGATCTTTAACAAATCCAGGATTTGACATCATATCCATGCAACAACCAAATTTAATCCACTGAAAGTAAGGTATTCCAAACAAGTTAACAAGCCCGGATAAAAACCTATTACTAAATAGTGCTTTACCATACTTTGAACATTTGGTAATTATAATGGCACCACAAAGTTCAGAATCTTGAAAAACTCTTAATAATAGTGGCTGGGTATATTTAACAGTTGATTTGAATAAGGATGCAAATACTTCCCAAACCTCATTATCCAGTCCGTAAAAATTCAAGTGATCCTCGAAAATGCATTGTTCTTCTTTTGAAAGAAATTTATTTGTTAATGTAAAAGAGTACATGAATTAAGGCTTTGTTAAGGTTTTAAATAACGTTTAGTATAAGAATAGTAGCCGACTGCGTGGCACTTTCCTATCAGGTTACAAGAACATTGAAGCGGGGCTACAGCCATTGAATTTAGTACTATCGCGGTTATTATTTTTATGCATTGTTAAATGTCAAATTTATATTTGATTTTATTTACCTGAGATATCAGATGTAATTTTAATTCCAATTTTTTTCATTAGTTCAGTGGCGTTAAAATCATTACATATACCTGGATGAAGTTCATAGCTGAAAATCATTGAATTATCTTTAATCTCACTATTAAAACTATAATTTGTAACTAACCTTTTATTCCCCAATAGTTTTGCAAGTTCAATATCATGTGTTGCAATAATTCCTGATG
This sequence comes from uncultured Bacteroidales bacterium, assembly GCA_963802185.1. Taxonomy (GTDB): domain Bacteria; phylum Bacteroidota; class Bacteroidia; order Bacteroidales; family UBA4417; genus UBA4417. The sequence continues at coordinate 1,013,906 of CAWDHU010000015.1, read as the reverse complement.
TTTTGAGCTTACTTAATTGATTAATCAATGAAAAACCTCCTTTATGTCTATCTTCTGAGTTTGTGCCTTTAAACATCTCGTCCAAAAGAAAAAAAGTGTTTTGACTACTTTCAATTAGTTTCAGCATCTTTTCAATTCTGCTTAATTCTGCATAAAAAGAAGAAATTCTTTCCTTCAAATTATCCTGGGTTCTCATACTTGTATATAATTTCAGGTTAGATACCTGTCCATATTTTGCACAACAAGGACCTCCAGCTAATGCCAATACAAGGTTAACACCTACAGCTCTTAAAAAAGTACTTTTCCCTCCCATATTGGAACCGGTAATCATAACAATATCACCATGCCCCTCTGAGTGAAAATTATTACAAACACGTTTATCGGAATTTATTAAGGGATGCCCCAAGGCCTCAAAATGAACGGAGTTGTTCTTTTCTGTTATCTCCGGAAATATATAGGATGGGTTTGAATAGCAAAATCCTGCAAGACTATTAATTACCTCAAATTCACTAACTGAAGCAGACCAGGATTTTAAAAACGCTTTATTTTTAGATTTCCATTTTTCTACTCCAATAATTAAATAAATATCAAGTAGCAGGAAACTGTTTAATAAAGAATAAAAAGCATTTCCTTTTATTGGTATCGTTATCTTATTTATACCTCTTTGCTGAGAGAATTCCAATAGTCTGCACAACCTGTTAATTTCATTGAATGCTGAAAATTTGCTTTTTATGAGTATTGATTGTAATTGGCATAATTTTTTTGACTTGAAACTTTCGCCTTCAATTTTATTGATAAGTGTCCGATAACCTCTAAAAGTGTTAATATTCTCTTGTGAGGTTTCAACGATATTATCGGCGATGGTTTTTACTTTTCTTAAAATTATGTAATTAACAAATAAAACAGAAATAATGGGAAGTAAATAAATATACCTCAAATAAAGTATAGGGAAATATAAGCCAAGCAATGATAGAACCGAAAGGATTATTGCAACTGCTATATATATTCGTCGATATTTTAATAAAACGACAGGTGCTTCTACCCAATCCAACAATTTATAATAATCACTTTTTTTATTTTGAAAGTGCATGCCCGACGCTTGAAAATCTTGCCTCCAATCCAATTTTTGAGAGATTTCTTTTATGGCATTTTGCCGGTCAAGTATTTCATAATTAGATGCAGGTTCAGATAGCCCTTTAGATAAGAGTATCATACCCGACTCTGTTGTTGTCCTGTTAAGTAATTGAAAAACAGAATGCTGTCCGAAAATATCTAAATCGGAGGTATAAGGGTGATTTTGATTTATAAATTTATGTCCGGTATCAAATTCTTCCAGATTACATTTTTCTCTTAAAATTTCGGATTCATTTATACCTTTCAGGAATTCCGTATGCTTTTTTAGGAAAGCTGTTTTGTTATGATATGTGATTGCAAAACCAAAACATAATATTGATAGAGGGAAAACGATCAGAATAAGAGTTACTAATTTGAATGTAAACAAATATATCAGAAGGATACTTGAAATGACAAAAATAAATAACCTGAGAAATGAAATGCGATTTAATAACTTACTCAGCTTAAGTAATTTGGCATCGTACAGTTTTATATTATCTCTATAAATTTTCATTATTTTTCAATTTAAAATACCCACGAATATTCAAATACCGTGATAGCTAATCTTCAATATGGCATATGACTATTGTATAGGTATGATAATACCATACAATAGCTCTGTGATTTGGATGTTTATGTATATCTGATAATATATACTATTTACAAAGATATTAAATAATTATAGTCAATTATACTTAAATATGATATCAAAGCGGTCGAAGTGAATATTATAAACAGATCAAACATATAACTCTTTTTGATGTTTATACTAAAAATTTACGATGTTTTAATACGGCAGTAATACCATTATGACGTGAAAAGTCAAACCAATTGAAACCCAAAACCAGCGATTATGCCAATATTTATGGACCGTCACGATGTATCAGAAAATGTTACAGCCGAAATGGTAGCACACTTGCACGAAGAAGATCTGAAAATCCAAAATGAGTTTGATTGCAGAGGACTAACCTATTGGTTTGACGAAAAGCGTAAAACAGCTTTTTGTTTAGTTGAAGCTCCTGATAAACTTTCAATTCAGCAAATGCATAACCGGGCTCATGGAGAAGTTCCTCATGCGATAATAGAAGTGGAACCCAGTATTGTTGAATCCTTTTTAGGAAGAATCGAAGATCCCGAACGCGCACAAAATACGGATTTGAACATTATTAACGACCCGGCTTTCAGGACAATAATGGTAACAGAGGTTAACAGGTTATTTTTAAGTAAAAAGAATGCTATTCAGGTCAATGCCTTTTTTGAAAGTGCTTATAAGTCAATGATTGAACTGTTTAATAGTTTTAACGGAAGAATTGTTAAGCAATATGATCATTATTTTTTAACATCGTTCGAATCGGTAACCAAAGCCGTTTTGTGCGCTGTGGCTATTCAGACAAAGTTACGTGAACTTTCTAATGCATTTGAAAGAACTGACATAAGTTTAATCATAGGATTAAGTGCCGGTGTTCCCGTTAATGGAGATAAAACATTTTTTGAAGACACCGTAAAATCGGCAGAACGAATGTGTAGCATCACTGATGCAGGAATCGTAGTTTCACCCGAGGTTAAGGAATTATTTAAAAGCGAAAACCTAAATGATTTTATTGAGGGTGGAAGTGTTATTGCACTTACATCGCCTGACGAAAAATTTATAAATATTTTAATGGATTATACTGAAAAGTCATGGCGGAATAACGAACTTAAAGTGGATGATTTCAGTAAGCCTATGGGTTATAGCAAATCGCAGTTGTATCGAAAAATGATGGCGCTGACAGGTAAATCACCCAATACTTTTTTAAAGGAATACCGGTTAAATAAGGCATTGAAATTGTTAAATAAACAAACTGACAATATTTCGGAGATCGCCTTTGATACAGGCTTTAACAGCCCGTCCTATTTTTCGAAATGTTTTAATAAACGATACGGTCTTCAGCCTTCCGAGTATATAAATGCCAGGATGGTATAGGTTTCTTTGTTTTTCGGATTTGTTAGGCTGAACCAAAATTACCTGTATTTGAACCAAATGTAATACCCATTACTTCTTCAGCATAGTACCTTTGTTTCAGCTGATTATATTATGTTTAACTGGTTAGCAAATTTTAAAATAGTGCTGCCAGGCAAAAAGAAAGTGATCACAAAATCAATCATTTATATTCATTAATACTGGAAATCATGAAAAAACTGCTTTTAATTGCATCTATCTTATTAGCCTTTGTAAGTGTGACTCAGGCTCAGCCATTACAAGTCAATAACCCGTCAAGCCTGTTCGACCGGCTAGGAGGATCTGAAGGAATAACAAGCATTGTTGACGATGTTGTCGTCGCCCACATGAATAACCCGGCAATAAAAGATCGGTTTATTAAATACCAGGATCAACCTGAACGTCTGGCGTTAATCAAACAACATACTATTGAATTCTTTTCAGCAGGTAGCGGCGGACCACCAGTGTATAACGGGAAAGATATGCCAACAACTCACAAAGGAATGGATATTACTCCAGCGGATTATATGTATGTGGTCGACGACATTATGATGGTGCTAAAAAAACATATGATCGATGAAGAATCGCAAAAGGATGTGCTCGCTATTCTATGGTCATTAAAAGGGATGATTATTGGAAAATAATAAAGTTTTAATCCCATTAAAATCAATAATATAATTACTCCTGTTAAAGTTATCGATTCCGGTGTTATTCTGACGTTGGCATCAGAAATCAGGGGTGAAACCATACTTCCGAATCATACCTATTTCATAATGTCATTTTCTTAATACATCTTGTGCAGCTGCTCTAGCAGATTAGTGTAACCATTTGAAATTCTGGCAGCTTTCTTATCCAGCTTCATTAATTTTTTTAGTGATTCCGGCATTTGCACTTTTGTAAGTGTTGATTTCTCCACCTCCTCCGGAAACTTAGCCGGGTGTGCTGTTTCAAGAAAAATTCCGATATTATCCTTCAGCAAGCCCGATTCTTTTAATCCTGCATAGGCCACAGCTCCGTGAGGATCAGATTGATAGGCGTATTTCTGCTGCAATTCGGCCATGGCAGCGCGGGTTTGGTTATCATTAAACCAATATCCTTTAATATCGGCTGCCATTGCCGGATGCATTGAATGATATATTTCCGACATGCGCGGAAAATTACTTGGATTACCTACATCCATGGCATTTGTTATGGTATGATGCGTCTGCTGAGGCTGGTATTCGCCGCTTTGTAAATAATCAGGTACAGCATGATTGCGGTTGGTGGCTGCTATAAAATTATGAACCGGCAGTCCCATTTTTTTAGCGATAAGACCGGATGTCAGATTGCCGAAATTTCCGCTCGGCACGCTTATAACCACAGGCTTATTTACTTTGCCCAACTGTGCTATTGCATTGAAATAAAAAAAAGATTGCGGAAATAATCGTGCAAAATTGATAGAGTTCGCCGAGGTAAGATTCAAATTTCGGTTTAGTTCTGTATCTGCAAATGCCTGTTTCACCATGCGCTGGCAATCATCAAAATTTCCATCCACTTCCAGGGCTGTAATATTCCCCCCCATGGTAGTGAGTTGTTTCTCCTGTAATCCGCTCACTTTGCCCGAAGGATAAAGAATTACTACTTTGACGCCTTTAATATTGTAAAAAGCGTTTGCCACCGCACTTCCGGTATCACCCGAAGTAGCAACCAATATTACTACTTCCCGGTTTTCATTACGTAAAAAGTATTGAAAAAGCCCGGCCATAAACCTGGCTCCAACATCTTTAAAAGCTAAGGTCGGGCCATGAAATAATTCAAGCACAAAGAGGTTTTCATCCAGTTGTTTTAATGGAATCGGGAAGGATAGCGCTTCATTAACAATTTGCCTTAAAGCTTCCTGCAGGATATCTTCACCTAGCATGGCATTTGAAACTTCAAAAGCAATTTCCTCCAAATTCAAATTCGAAAGATTTGTAAAAAAAGAAGCCGGCAGAACCGGGATCCGTTCAGGCATGTATAATCCGGAATCACTCGAAATGCTCTTTAAAACCGCCTCTTTCAACGATATTTTATGATCAGGATTTTTTATATCGTAGTAGTTCATGTATTATTGATCTTCAAAGTTTATGTGTGTGAAATAAAAGTGCCTGGAGTGCCTATAGTGTAGCGTAATAATAGCTTTAATCTGGTTCAGTTTTTACTCGTCATTAGTATACAGAATTTCGCGTTTGTTTCCCTAAATCCCAAATCCTAATCCCTTATAATTCAACAGCTTCAATAATTCGCGTACCTGGTGCATTTGCTTTTGAAACATAGGCTTCGTTAAGAAGACCGATCTTCAAAAACTCATACTGAATCACTTTAGCGACCAGGCGTGCAGTGGATTCTCCTTTGCACAATGCAAAAACAGATGGCCCTGAACCGGAAATCCCACAACCTATTGCTCCGTTCGACATGGCGGCATTTTTTATCGCATCGAAACCGGGGATCAGCTGCATCCGGTAAGGCTCGGCTAATAAATCAGACATGGAGCGTTTCATCAGATCGTAGTCCCCTCTGATTAATGCTACCATAAATCCGGCAGTATTGGCACTTTGAATAATGGCATTTTCCACTGAAACTTCATTTTTTAGAACGCGCCTTGAATCGGAAGTGTTCAGTTCAATATGCGGATGAACGACAGCAGAAAATAAATCATCCGGACCATGTACAGGAATGATATCCAGTGGCCGGTAACTGCGGATCAAAGTAAATCCTCCCACCAATGCAGGAGCTACATTATCGGCATGTGCATAACCGCATGCAATCCGCTCACCTTCCATGGCAAAAGGAATCAACTCAATGGTACTTAATGGATTGCCCAGCAAATAATTTACGGCATATACAGCTGCGGCCGAACTTGCTGCGCTGCTTCCCATCCCGCTGCCTAAGGGCATATTTTTTTCAAGTGTAATATTCAGGTTTAAATCGTCTTTACCAATTGCTTTCAAATATGCATCAATAGCAACACCTGCCGTATTTTTGCTCCTATCTGCCGGAGTAAGATGTCCATAAAGTCCGTACAGTACTATTTTGGAATTGTCCGTATCCTCCTGAACCGAAACGGTTACGCTATCTCCGGTGCCATCGACCGCATAGCCCATAATATCGAAACCACATCCTACATTGGCAACAGTTGCAGGGGCAAAAGCAGTAACTGATTTGTATTTAGTCATAAAAAAGTAGTAATTACTGGGTATTGGAATGGAGAAGTAAGGAGTAAGGAGTAAGGAGTAAGGATTTGAGAGAAATGGGATTTCCGAAATCCGAAATCCGAAATATTTAATGTTTCAATCCCTCGGCTATCCGAACAATGTCCGCTAACACTCCGGCTGAAGTAACATCTACACCAGCTCCCGGACCTTTTACGACCAACGGATATTGCCTGTAATATTTGGTAGTAAGACTAATGCAGTTTTCGGTTCCCCGGAGGCTAAAAAAAGCGTGAGTTTCGTCCACTTCCATTACTGAAACCCTGGCTTTGCCATTTTCTATTTTAGCAACATAGCGTAATCTTAATCCTTTTGATTTAGCAGCTTCATAGCGTTTGTGAAAAGGTTGGTCATAATTTTTCAATTCGGCAAAAAAATCGGGAATATCTTTTGCCCTTGCACTTTCAGGCGTCATTAAAGGTTCAACTTCAATATCCGATTCTTCGATTTCCCAGCCACATTCGCGGGCGAGGATCAGGCATTTTCGGGCTACATCCATTCCGCTCAGGTCATCACGCGGATCGGGTTCGCTGTAGCTATTGTCTTTCGCAAATTTCACCAGTTCACTGAATGGTTTTTCTCCATCATATTCTGATAAAAGATAATTCATCGTTCCCGAAAGCACGGCTTCAATTATATTTACATGGTCGCCGCTGTTGATCAGGCTTTGCAAAACATTGATTACAGGTAATCCCGCGCCAACATTGGTTTCATAATGAAACGGCGTATTCCTTTTTTTTGCTGAAGCATGTAACAGGTTATACTGAGACATGTTTTGTGTATTAGCCCTTTTGTTGGCAGTTACTATTGCTATGTTATTCGTGAGCAGTTCGTTATAAAATTTTACCGGTTCATCCGATGCCGTAACATCAATAAATACACTGTTTTCAAGATTCTGAAGAATAATGCTGTCAGTTAATTCCCGGAGATCTGATTTTTGAGAGCCCGTTTCAAATGCATTCTTCCAGTCTGAAATTACAATATCCTCTTCGCCAACAATCATTTTACGGCTGTTGCAAATGCCACAAATTTTGAGAAGAATTTTCTGATCCGAAAGTGATTTCTTTTGGTTTTCAATCATTTCGAGCAATTTGCTGCCAATTACACCTGTTCCTATTATATAAAGATGCAACTGTAGCAACTCGTAATTAAACAAAGACTGATGAAGTACACGCAATGCCTTTTTCAAATCTTTCTGATTGATAACCATTGAGATGTTCAACTCCGAACTACCCTGGCTGATGGCTTTTACATTGATACCATTTCGTCCCAAGGGGCCAAAAACACGGGCTGAAACACCCGGCATTTTACGCATGTTTTCGCCTACAACAGCTACAACGGCAAGGTCGCCCTCGTAATAAATATCAGAAATTAATCCTGCATGCAATTCTTCCGAAAAAGTCTTTTTCAGTAAATGACAGGCCTGATCGGCTTCTTCCTGGGCTAATCCAATACAAATAGAATGTTCCGATGATGCCTGGCTTATAAGTATTACGCTAATCTGGTGCTGCGCTAAAACCCTGAACATTCGTGCAGAAACACCGGCAACTCCAACCATTCCGCTCCCTTCGATATTAATGAGGCAGATATCACGGAGTGATGAAATACCTTTTATGAACCCTATACCTTTGCCTGATTCCTTGCAAATCAAAGTTCCTTTATGGGAAGGATTAAAAGAGTTCTTTACCAGGATCGGGATTTCTTTAGCCATGGCAGGTTGCATGGTCGCCGGAAAGATGACTTTAGCACCGAAATGAGTTATCTCCATCGCTTCGTTGTACGATAACTGGTCGATGCTATGCGCCTCCTTAACATAACGTGGATCGGCTGTCATAACTCCATCCACATCCGTCCATATTTCGATAGCATCGGCTTTTAAAGCTGCCCCTAAAATAGAGGCGGTGTAGTCCGAACCACTGCGTCCTAAGGTAGTAGTTTGGCCCTGGGACGTACTGCCTATAAAACCGGTTACAACATTCAATCCTCTATTTACAGCGTAATAATCCAGAATCAGTTGATTGCTGATTTCAAAATCTACTTTTGCATGGCCGAAATTTCCATCCGTTTTAATAAAGTTTCGGGCATCTGTATAATTTGCACTGTTAACATGCGATTTTAACGCATGAGTAATTACAAAAGCTGAAAGACGCTCACCAAAACTCAGGATCAGGTCGCGGGTACGTAAAGTCAGTTCACCTACCAATGCTGCACCTTTTGCAATACCAGCTAACTCATTACAAATAGACATCACTTCTGCCATCGCCGAAGGCTGCTGAGCCATGGGAAGGAGTTCTTTGATTGTACTGAGATGCCGTTGCTCAATTTCTTTGATAATTGACTCGCTGCTTAACTTATCAGTCGGGATCAATTCACATAATTTTACCAGCTGGTCGGTTATTCCGCCCTGTGCCGATAGAACAAGAGTGATATCCTGATATAAATTAAGATGCTGCTTCACTATCTCAATTACATTTTTAATCCTTTCGGGATTAGCTATGGATGAACCGCCAAATTTTAATATTCGCATAATGAATCAGTTTTTAATCAATTTTGGCAATAAATAAAAACGCCTTTCCCTGATGTTGAGAAAGGCGCGCATTTTAAAAGCATTCCGTCTCAACCCTACCGGCGGTGGGTTGTATTATGAGTAAATTCGGTTTCGCTGTAAGTCATTTTCCAGGTAGATCTTATTTGCAAAGATACTGATATTCTTTTACATGATTTAATGTATCTGCACTGCAATTGTAATTTTCAAAATGCAGAATACATGAGAATGCTTTTTCTTATTTAAAATCTCAACAATTTTATTCGAAGTTTTCAGGTTTTATAATAAAGAAGAAGTTAAATTTGTGTATAAATAATATCAAGGCCATGATACTCTCAGCATGTGGATTAATCTGTGACGAATGTGAATTTTACTGCAAAGAATGCAGTGGCTGCTTTGCTGTTAAAGGCCAGACATTCTGGGCAAAAGAAATGATGCCGAATAAAACCTGCCCCTTATTCAATTGTTCGGTAAATGAAAAAGGGTTTAAAAGCTGTGGTGATTGCCTGGAGTTACCTTGCAAAATGTTTCGCGAAATGAAGGATCCTAACAGCTCGGATGAAGAACACCGGATTTCGTTGAAACAAAGGGTTGAAAGATTAAAGCTAACATCATGATATAGAGTTTTTTATCTTTAATACTGGAAAACACTTACCCGTAGCAGCCGCGGAATTATTTACGATTAGCAAAAATCAAGAAGAACCAGGATGAAAAAAAACACCAACCTGAATAAAGAGCAAACTCTCAGACAAAAGGCTGAAGAATCGCTGATAAAGAAGACTTCTGATGCAGGACCTCAGCTCTCACAGGGTGAAGCTTTGAAACTTATTCATGAACTTCAGGTTTACCAGGAAGAGCTGAAAATGCAGAACGAAGAACTTGCTATTGCAAAAAAACAGGCAGTTGATAATGCGGAATCTAAATATGCTCAATTATATGATTTTGCACCTTCAGGGTATTTTACACTGAACAGAAGTGGTCAGATTATTATGCTTAACCTCAGTGGTGCAATTTTACTCGGTCAGGAGCGGTCATTATTGTTAAACACTGTTTTTAGCTTTTATATCTCGAATGAAACAAGAATTATATTTAAATTCTTTCTCATTAAAGTGTTTAATAGTAGCAGGAAAGAAACCTGCGAAGTTATTTTGTCATTAAAAGATAAAGCACCAATACATGTTCACCTCAGTGCCATTATAAGCGAAAACAGTGATCAATGCCTGTTGTCAGCAGTTGATATCACTGAACAAAAGCATGCTGAGGAAGTATTATCTCTATCAGAAAAGCGACTACAAAAGGAAGTTAAAGATCGTACTCAGGAACTTGAAGATCTAAACCTTTCTATTATTTCAGAATTAATAAAACGTAAATCTTCGCAAAAGCAGTTAAAAAAATCGCTGCATGACTACAAACTGCTTTATGCCTACCTGCAAAAAGTACGTGAGGAGGAACGGCTTAACATAGCACGCATTATTCATGATGATCTTGCACAAATACTCTCAGCCATGAAAATTAAATTGATTTCGTGGAAAGAAAAGCCCGATAAGCATGATTCACAAAGAGATACTATTGGTTCCATGTTGCTTTTAGTAGAACAATGTATGAATGCTGTTACTTCGATAATTCTGGAACTTCGGCCTATATTACCTGGAAATATGGGATTGATCCCGGCTTTAAAAAATCTGTTTACTGAATTTCAGAACCGTACCGGTATAACCTGTGATATCAGGATAGAGGAACAAGCCTTCTCGATGGAAAATGAATCGGCACATGCCATTTACCGTGTGGTACAGGAAGGATTAACGAATATCCGAAACCATTCGCAGGCATCGTATGTTACAGTTAAAATTTCGGGCACGCCATCCTCTTTTTCACTTACAATGAAAGACAATGGCATTGGTGTAAGCCAGGAAAAACTTGACGATCACAGGTCATTTGGCATTATTGGAATGCACGAAAGAATAGTTGGAATGAAAGGAAAAATTACTATCAAAGGAATTCACGGAAAAGGGACTACCGTACACCTTAAAGTGCCTGTTAACAGATAATTGAACAAAGCAACCATTTTGGTTACATAAAAAAATAATCCCTCAGTTAGCCATAACTAATTACCTTTAAACTCCAGTAACTAGACAAATACTAAAAATACAAATTCAAACTAACGGGAATCAATATGTATAATTTTTTGATTGTCGACGACCACAGTATTTTCCGACAGGGAGTGAAAATGATAATCACCAATGCATTCGAAAAATCGAAATGCAGTGAGGCAAGCAACAGCGCTGAAGCCCTTGTAAAACTCAATAAAGAAAAACTGGATATGGTGATCCTTGACATCAACATGCCCGGACGTTCAGGACTTGATTTTATTCTGGATGTAAAGTCGTTTAATATGGACATTCCTATACTTGTTTTAAGCATGTACGAGGAAGATCAAATGGCGTTGCGGGCTATTAAAGCAGGGGCCAAAGGATATCTCACCAAAACACGGGCTGCAGATGACCTGATTGGCGCTATCAAACGGATACTTTCAGGCAAACAGTATATTACCGAGAATGTTGCTGAGTTACTGGTTAGCGAGGTAAGAAAGAAAAAAACAGGTGATGTAATGAAAGGACTTTCCGACCGCGAATACTTTGTACTTATGAGGCTTGCTGCAGGTGAAACTCTAACTGAAATTTCGAGGTCGTTGACACTCAGTGTGAAAACAATCTCCACATACCGCACGCGCTGTATGAAAAAGCTCAACCTTAAAAATATGGCTGAACTTATAAGTTTTGTAAAAGACAATAATCTGGCATAACTAAGTATCCCTTTTTAACATTTGTAGGAATTTTCCTACAAGCGAAATGGCATTTTTCTTACAAGTTTATTATCCTGATTTTCAACGAAAAAGCTTAATAATATTCTAACTTTGTATCTAATGAAACAACCATCTCAAAAGGTTGTGAGATTACAAAATTCAAACTCAAAAGTGCCAGGCGGAAGAGTCCTTGCATTAGAGGTCAGATAACAACAGGAAGAAATCCTCACCTTTAATCTGCTGTTTGACACCCTAAAAAGAGGTGGCAATATAAATACCCTCCCAACTCTCAGAATCCAAAGTTTGTTTTATCAATCCATTGAATAGTAACTTCTTAACTTCAAAATTTGACCTGGAATAATACAATTGTAACCTGGACAAATTTGATTTAAACACTTTACACAATAGTTTTAAATGAGACTGCGAAAATGTTGAAATAAAAAAAGGAGGTTGAAATGAGCATTCAAAAAACCTTTTTTCCGGAAAAAGGAGTTTGCCGGGTAATGTTCAAGGTACCGGAATCTTTAGTTGATCACATAAGAAAAGTTGCTCTGGTCGGCGATTTTAATGATTGGCATCCTGAAAAAAATCCCATGAAAGTAACTGATAACGGAAATTTTGTTTTTACCATTGAACTACCTGTTGGCAGAAACTACCAGTTCCGGTATTTTATTGATAATTACAGGTGGGAAAGTGACAAGGAAGCCGATGATTTAATCCCAACACCTTATGAAGATGCAATTTAATTCGCTCATAAGGTGCTAACACGCATCACCATTGCAACCATTCATTTGGATCACAGCTTAAACAAGGGCTTTTTTGTTACTTTTTTTTTGACTACAAATAAAATACTGATTTTAAATTCAATGTAATATGAGGACTCGTAAAACATTTTACCACGAAGATGGAATATATGAGGGGACTTCCCGACTTCCGGAAACACGCGAAAACAATCCCAAAGAAACTGTTTCATTAAATGATTCTTATGATTGGTATCCTGAAAAAAAACCTGAATTAATAATAGAGCCCACAAAGATTGATGGCTTTAACGATGTTCCGCTTGGTGAAGAGTACAAACTTAAAACGCAGATCGACAACTACAGTCATTCTACTTACCGCGATACCCATGCTATGTCAGTGATCCTGGAGGAAATTAATAAAATGAATTCAAAGTAGGATTTCCCGGGACCGTAAGATTCCATGGATCAACGAAGATTTGAAAGCTCAGAAAATCTTCAGATTACAGCTTAAAACCAGTGCATTCATTAATAATTCTAAATTCGAAAAAAGATGAGCGCTCAAATAAAATTCAGACATGTTAAAAGAGTCAGTCAGGCAGACGAAAACTCAAATGATTCATATAATTATCATCATATAGAGGTTACATCATCTATAACTGCTGATTATTATACTGAATGGACGATAGGAAGTAACCTCAACGAAAAACCAAATTCAGAAAGGATTGGTGGTATGACAAAACTTGCATCAGACAACGGGTTCCCACGCCGGTATGTGAAAAATAAATCCGGGTCGATCAAGAGGGATGCCAGTACAAATGCCTCAACATTGAATAACGAAATATACAACAGGGCTGAACTCACCAGTTATACCTGAACATTCAATCAGCTTAGTTTAAAGGATAATAGCTTATGCTTACCTTTTAATGTTAATCGGAAAATAAATGTTTAAGTATAATAATTTGTCCATATTGTAACTTTTAAGTTTTAATCATTAGCACTCCAGACAATTATTCAAATGGATTGTCTGGATTTTATTTTTACCGGATATATACGATTCATATCGTGAATTGATTAAAACAAATTGTTAATAGCAGATCAGTTTCTCATCATCATCCCAAATTCCTTACTTTTGCACAATATTTCTGCCATTTAGCGCGTATTATTTCCCTATGCAATTTGTCAATCCCTTATATCTTTTTGGTTTACTTGCTATTGCGATACCCGTTATAATCCATCTTTTTAATTTCCGTCGGTTTCGCAAGGTATATTTTACCAATGTCCGTTTTTTGCAGGAACTAAAACAGCAAACCCAGAAGCAATCGCAATTGCGCCATTTGCTGATACTAGCCATGCGAATATTAGCTATAGCAGCTTTGGTAATGGCTTTTGCACAACCGTATATTCCATTTTCGGACCGGCAGTTAAAAATGGCTTCCCGCAATGAAGTAAGCGTATTTGTTGATAACTCGTTCAGCATGGAAGCAACTGGCACTAACGGCACTCTTCTCGATGAATCGAAACAAAAAGCCCGCGAAATTGCATCAGCCTATAAATCGACGGATTTATTTCAATTACTTACCTGTGATTTCGAAGGCAGGCATCAGCGGTTGGTAACACGCGATGAGTTTCTCACTATGCTTGACGAAGTAAAAACATCGCCGTCCGTACATTCGTTTTCCGAAATAGTGCGCCGGCAATATGATCTGCTTAAAAATGAAACTTCATCGCGCCGAAACACCTATATAATCTCTGATTTTCAGAAATCATCATTCAGCAGTATCGATATCCTGCAGGATTCTACCATCAATACATACCTGGTTCCACTTAAATCAACCGCTTCGGCTAATTTGTATATTGACAGCTGCTGGTTTGATCAACCAACTCAACAACCAGGAAAAACTTCGCTGCTTAAAGCCAGGGTTTGGAATATATCAGAAAATGATCTTGAAAAAATTCCGTTGAAAATTCTTATTAATAACCAGCAAAAATCAGTTGCCAGTATTGATATTAAAGCAGGTATGTCAACTACTGTTGAGTTGCCCTTTACAGTTCACCAGGCTGGTCCACAACATGGAATGCTGCAGGTTACTGATTATCCTGTAACTTACGATGATAAATTCTATTTTTCGTTCGATGTTCTTTCCTCAATAAACGTACTTGCGATTAACGGCGGCAACGAAAACCGTTACCTGAATGCATTATTTGGCCAGGATTCGACAGTGAGGCTAACCAATATGAATGAGAAATCGCTCGATTATGGCCGCCTCTCACATTTTGACCTGATAATTCTCAACGAAATTCCATCTATCTCGACGGGCTTAGCTGAAGAAATAAAACGTTATGTAAGCAATGGAGGCACTATACTTCTGCTTCCGGCTACAAATGCTGATCTGGTTTCCTGTAACAGTTTTTTATCTTCCTTAAAATCGCCAACTTATCAGCAGATTGATACCAATGCTACTAAAGTTGTAAGGTTAAGTGAAGAAAGTTACCTGTTCCGTGATGTATTCGAACGGCAGCAAGGCAAACAAGTGGTTGCAGCAAATACCGATCTGCCAAAGATCAATAAATATTATCCAATAGCATTTTCATCGGCGATGCTTACGGTTCCCCTGATGGGAATGCTAAACGACAGGGCGTTTCTTACACTTACCAACAGTGGCATGGGCCAGGTTTTACAGTTTACGGTTCCTCTGGATCCGGCTTTCAGTAATTTTCCGTTACAGGCATTATTTGTCCCGGTTCTTTACAACATTGCATTAATCAGTCATCCATCGCATAACCTTTACAATTTTATCGGCGACAATAAAGGTATCCGTATAGGCACTACTTTCCCGGTTGGGGATAAAATTTACAAAATCAAATTGCTGGATGCAGATTTTGAAATGATTCCACAGATTAATACTGCCGGGAATATGGTAAATATTTTCGTTGGCAACCAGATTCCCATGGCTGGCAATTTTGAGCTTGTAAATGATAAAAGCAGCATCGCTTCACTTGCTTTCAACTATAACCGGGGCGAGAGTGATCTTTCCTGTAACAGCATCAGCGATTTGCAAACCATTATTGATAAATCGCATCTTTCAACATTCACTATTTTGAAAACCGGGCAAAAACCTTTAAATGAAGTGATTGCCCAGATAAATAGTGGAACGCAGCTCTGGAAATATTTTATCTGGCTGGCTTTAGTATTGTTACTGGTAGAAATATTGTTGATAAGATTTTTCAAAAAATAGGTATTCAAATTTTATAAATTACTTACTAAGAGTAAATTTGCAGCGTAATATAAGGACTTAGGAATTCAGTAAAATCAATACAGGCAATGGACGAAAACGACGAATTGGAAGAAGGAACCTTTGAGGATGATATCTCCGGTGAGAGTTTACCCACTGAAGGTACAGGGATAATTTTGCCTGAAAACGAAGAATTAACTGATGCCGATGATTTGCATCATACCACCTATTTGCCAGGGATGTACCAGAACTGGTTCCTCGATTATGCTTCCTATGTAATTCTCGACCGGGCTGTGCCCGAAGTGCTGGATGGACTGAAACCCGTTCAGCGACGTATCCTGCATAGTATGTGGGAGTTAGAGGATGGCCGTTACAATAAAGTTGCCAATGTTATAGGTAATACCATGAAGTACCATCCGCATGGCGATGCTTCAATCGGTGATGCTATGGTTCAGATTGGCCAGAAAGATTTGCTTATTGATACACAGGGAAACTGGGGAAATATCCTGACCGGTGACAGGGCTGCTGCTCCACGTTATATTGAAGCACGTCTTTCGAAGTTTGCGCTCGATGTAGCCTTTAATCCCAAAACCACCAAATGGAAACTATCCTACGACGGACGTAACAAAGAACCAGTCAATCTTCCAATGAAATTCCCGGTTCTTTTACAAATGGGTGTGGAAGGAATTGCCGTTGGACTTGCAGCAAAATCACTGCCACACAACTTTGTAGAACTGATAGATGCTTCAATTGCCGTTCTTCGTGGCCAGGATTTTATATTGGTTCCTGATTTCCCTACAGGAGGTTTAGCTGATGTTATTCGTTACAACGACGGACTTCGCGGTGGAAAAGTCCGCATCCGTGCACGTATCAGCCAGCTTGATAAAAAAACACTGGTAATAACGGAGATTCCTTGGGGCACCACAACTGGCGACCTTATTGATACTATTATTGCTGCCAGCGAAAAAGGGAAAATCAAGATACGCAAAATTGATGATAATACAGCTCAGAATGTAGAAATCCTGATACATCTGCAACCTGGCGTTTCACCCGATCAATCTATTGATGCCCTGTATGCTTTTACGGATTGTGAACGCTCCGAATCGCCCAACTCATGCGTGATCCATAAAGGGAAACCCTACTTTGTAGGTGTAAAGGAAATATTGCGTATTTCGGTTCAGCGAACGGTTGAAATGATTCAGATGGAATTGATGATCCGGCAGCAGGAACTGATGGAATCGTTGTTGTTTGCATCGCTTGAACGAATATTCATCGAAAACCGTATTTACCGCGATATTGAAGAATGTAAAACATGGGAAGCTGTAATCAAAGCAATCGACAAAGGTCTCGAACCATATAAGCCTGAATTTTACAGGGTTATCACTGAAGATGACATCGTAAGGCTTACTGAAATCCGCATCAAGCGTATCTCAAAATTCAATGCCTTCAAGGCTGATGAGCATATAAAGAATCTGAATGAAGAATTACGCGAAGTAAAACACAACCTTGAGCACCTTACCGAATTTGTAATCGCATTTTACGAAAATATCCGCAGGAAATATGCGGCTGGCAGGGAACGCAAAACAGAACTCCGTAACTTCGAAAGTATCGAAGCTGCTGCCGTAGCTGCTGCAACACAAAAACTTTATGTGAATCGTGTAGAAGGTTTTGCCGGATATGGGCTTAAAAAAGATGAATTTATTTGCGATTGCTCAGATATTGATGATATTATTGTATTCCGTGAAGACGGAACATTTGCAGTTACACGCGTTGTTGAAAAAGCTTTCGTTGGAAAAAATGTGATCCACATCGATGTTTTCAAAAAGAACGATAACCGTACCGTGTATCATTGTGTATACCAGGATGGACGAATGGGATCTGTATATGTGAAACGATTTGCTGTAACAGGCGTGGTACGCGACAAGGATTACGTGCTCACAAAAGGGAAACCAGGATCAAAGGTGCTTTATTTTACTGTAAATCCAAACGGTGAATCTGAAATAATAAAGGTAAGCCTGAAACCAAAACCAAGGCTTAAAAAACTCAATTT
The DNA here is from genome assembly GCA_963802185.1 of uncultured Bacteroidales bacterium. GTDB lineage: Bacteria > Bacteroidota > Bacteroidia > Bacteroidales > UBA4417 > UBA4417. The sequence goes on along the minus strand of CAWDHU010000015.1, from coordinate 996,214 downwards.
TGATTTTGATTTCTCAGAATTAGCTATAAAGGGTCGGGCCTCGCAAGGGAATGTACTGAGTAAAAATGCAATAAAAAAAATCGTACAGGCCGAAAAAGGTTTTTCGACACTCGGAGCCCTTCATATATGGTACGACGATACGGTGATGCGGCTCAATACCGATCAGCGTGGGAAATATATCGGAGCGTTCAAGGAAGATGACAAAATTCTTACCCTCACACGATCAGGGTTTTACAAACTAATGAGTTTCGATCTGTCGAATCATTTCGAAGAGGATATGTCGCACATCGAAAAATTCAATCCTTCCAAAGCACTTACTGTTTTGTATTACAGTGAGCAAAAGAAGGCCTATTTTATCAAACGTTTTGTTCCTGAATTCACGGATAAAAAAGTTTGCCTGTTCCCTGAAGAAGATGGCAATAAGTTTGAGAAAGTGGTTACAGATAAACGGCCACAGCTCAGGGTTGAATATGATAATGAAGGTGCAAAAAAACAGGTTGAACCTGAAGAACTTATCCTCGATGAGTTTGTTGAAGTAATGGGTGTAAAAGCCAAAGGCAAAAAACTCAGTAATCATCCAATAAAACTGATTACCTGGCTCGACGCTATACCGGTTGAAGATGAGGACGAGGAAGAGAAAGAATCAGACGAAGATATTGAAGACGAAAGCATTGAAGAAAATGAGGTTGAAGAAGATGAGGTTGAAGCAGAGGAAATTGAGGATGACAATGATGAAAAAGAATTTGCATCAGATGACAATCAGATTGACCCTGTTGATATTGAAACTCCTGATGAGGATGAAACTCCGGAAATTGAAAAAATCAAAGAACCAAAGAAGCCAAAAATAGCAAAAGAAAAGAAAGAACATAAAGCAGCAAAGGAAATCAAGGAACCAAAGGAAACAGAGGTAATCAAAGAACCAAAAACACCAAAACCTCCGGTAAATCTGCCAAAATTTCCTGACGACGATGATGATTCCGGTACCGGAATCCAAATGTCATTGTTTTAATATAATATCGTAGAGACGCGATGCCTCGCGTCTCTATAGATAATGACAAAATACAGATGGGACGCGATGCCTCGCATCTCAACAAAATAAAAAATTCAAACATTGAGACGCGAACATCGCGTCTCAACAGTATAAAACGAAAATAAAATATATGATCGACGATAAAATTCTTGAAATCACCAAAGATGTGCACTGGGTTGGCGTTCTCGACCGCGAATTGGTTACTTTCGACGTGGTTATGCATACCCCTTATGGCACTACATATAATTCATATTTTATAAATGCGGATAAAAAAACACTTGTTGAAACTGTTAAAGACAAGTATTTCCCGGTCTTCCTCGAAAAACTAAAGCAACTCACCGATCCGGCAGAAATTGAATATATTGTTGTTAATCATACTGAACCCGACCATTCCGGAAGTTTGCACAAATTGCTCGAGGTAGCCCCAAATGCTACCGTTGTAGGCAGCGGAAATGCTATCCGTTACCTTAAAGATATGCTTGGACGCGATTTCAAACACATGCAGGTGCGCGACGGAGATATTCTTGACCTTGGAAATAAAAAAATTCAAGTGGTTGGAGCAGCAAACCTCCATTGGCCTGATAGTATTTATACCTTCCTGAAAGATGAAAACATCCTGTTTACATGCGATTCATTCGGAGCACATTACTGTGATTCCAGGATGTTTGATGATAAAGTTGGCAACTGGGACGATGCTTTCAGGTATTATTTTGATGTAATACTGAAGCCTTTCAGCAAGTTTATGCTGAAAGCTATCGACAGAATCCGTCCATTGCCTATCAGCATGGTATGTCCGGGTCATGGTCCTATACTTCGAACCAATTGGAAAAAATATGTTGATCTGAGCGAAAAGTATGCTAAAGAAGCTCTTTCGCTGGGCGAGAAACCAATGGTATTCATCCCTTATGTATCGGCATATCACAATACTTCAACGCTGGCCGAAGCCATTGCCAAAGGAGTAAGCCAGGTTCCGGGTGTGCATGTTGAAGTTCACGACATTGAGAACATGTCGTTGGAACACCTCGAATATTATATGTCGAACTGTACAGGTGTTATGGTAGGCTCACCCACCATCAATCAGAATATCCTGATGCCTGTATACCAGCTTTTTGCGGCCATCAATCCTCTGCGCGATAAAGGTAAGCTGGCTTCTTCATTCGGTTCGTATGGATGGAGCGGCGAAGCTGCAAAAATGCTCGAATCGAATATGGCAAATCTTAAGCTGAAATATTTTGGTGATGGTTTATATATCAAATTCACCCCACACGAAGAAGGAATCAGCAAAGGCATTGCTTTTGGTAAAGCATTTGCGGAACAAATGTTAATTAACCTGCAATCAGAACAATAGATTTTTTCTAATCAAAAGCCTTTATTTAATAAGGGAAAAATCCTTGTATAATTTATAAATCCAAAGTCCCAAACTCCAAATTCCAAAAATCCAAGAAAAAAAAAGAAATTCATGATTCTATGAGCGGTGTAAATTAAGGTTTGGAATTTGGATCTTGGAATTTACACTTAAGATTTAACAATTTATCCCTTGCCTTGTCTAAAAATCGGTTTATGTTCAAAAATTTAGCGCTACTATTTGCCTGTATCATACTTCTTTTGGCAGCATGCAGCCCTGAACGTAAACTGGCCAATGACTATGTGAAGCAACAAAACGGCAACGGTGTAATGATCGTTCCCTTGTATGAACTTTTCAAGGACAATCGTACAATAAGTTATGATACAGCAGTTAAATATACACCAGAGCAATTTGATTCGATTGCATGGGTGCAATCCTCTTATATCCAACATGTATCGGATTCAGTATTTCTGACTACTTTCACTAACAGCATGATCGACAAACTCACTGCCGACGGATACGATGTATACGTGGAAGGAGGTTCCGATATTTTCCTTTCGTTACCTGATCCAAAATGGGTAATCCAGATTGCCCAACTCCAACTTGATGAAGAATACACAATCGATTATTTAGAACGGTATTCTGCTGAAACAGGCGAACCATTAAATGAAGGAGATGGATACAGGGTTAACCAGGTCAGTCTTAGTAGCTGGATAGAAGCGAGCAGGGCTAATACGGGAATTAAGCAGGTTCTATACCTCGATGCACACATGGAGGATTATGTTAAGCATAGTGTTAAATTCGACATAATGGAGGGAAGCGTTGGACTTTATACCAACCGTGATTCCATTCAGATGGACGATGTTTACAAAATGGCCTTTGATTTAGGCCAAAAGCATGCTGAACTTCTATTCGATTATTTTATAAACGACTATATCCGTGCAAATCTGCCAGCTGGGATTATAAACAGGCAATATTTCCGTTTCGATCGTAAATCGAAATCCATAAAAAAGGGATTGGAAGATCGGTTTGAAGTAGTGAACTAACTTATTTATGATTGTCGATTTACGATTTTTGTCGAACGGCAAGCTGACTGAAGCACCAAATTTAAAATCCCAGGTCTCAAATCCCAAATCCAACGCACAAAAATCCATTGAATGACCATTAAATAACAGAATATCTTTTTATCTACAAAAACCTTAATCCATGTTCAAAACCAACGAATACTACGACGGGAAAGTTAAATCTATTACATTTGAAACACAGGACGGACCTGCTACCATTGGAGTTATGGCAGCCGGCGAATACAATTTCGGCACATCCACCATTGAACATATGACTGTTACCTCAGGACAACTTCTTGTAATGCTGCCTGGAGAGACCGAATGGAAACCCTATAACCCATTCGAGACTTTTATCGTAGTAAAAGGAGTTACTTTTAAAGTGAAAGCAGAGAGCGATACAACCTATCTCTGCCTTTACCGCTAAATCCCTCCTCTTGAATAAGGCGTAACGTTTTGTCCGGCAAAACTGCCTTCCAGAAATTTATAATATCCTGTTACAGCAATCATGGCTGCATTATCAGTAGTAAACTGAAATTCAGGAATGTGAACCTTCCACCCTGCTGTTGTCTGCATATCCGAAATTGCTTTGCGTAATCCCGAATTGGCCGATACACCACCGGCAATGGCAATTTCTGTAATCCCGGTTTGTTTGCTCGCTAATTTCAGTTTGACCATCAGCGTATTGATTATGGCTGATTGTATAGATGCACATATATCAGGCAGGTTATTTTGCATAAACATGGCATCTTCTTTCAGTTTATCTCTCAGGAAATAAAGGATTGATGTTTTTAACCCGCTGAAACTAAAATCAAGGCCGGGAACATTCGTCTTGGCAAAAGTAAAAGCATCCGGATTACCTTCTTTAGCGTATTTGTCAATCAACGGACCTCCCGGGTATTCCAGCCCAAGTATTTTTGCAGATTTGTCAAAAGCTTCGCCGGCAGCATCATCAATTGTCTGACCAATGATTTGCATTTCGTTATACCCATTAACAACTACAATCTGTGTATGCCCACCGGAAACAGTGAGACATAAAAAAGGAAATTCAGGCAAGGCTTTGTCTTTTCCTGGTTGAACAACAAAATGAGCCAGGATATGAGCTTTCAAATGGTTAACTTCAATAAGAGGAATATTTAATCCAAGCGAAAAAGATTTTGCAAAAGATGTACCAACAAGCAAGGATCCAAGCAATCCTGGACCACGGGTAAAAGCTATCGCACTTAGATCGCTTTTACTTATATTTGCATTCTTAAGTGCCTTGTCAATTACCGGTATTATATTCTGCTGATGTGCCCGTGAAGCAAGTTCCGGAACTACACCTCCGAAATCCTTGTGAACCTGTTGGTTAGCAATAACATTAGAAAGCATAATGTTATCTTTCAACACAGCAGCTGAAGTGTCGTCGCAGGATGACTCAATACCAAGAATATAAGCAGGCATACGCGTAAATGAATTTAGCCGGTTTTTTAGAAAAATATATTTAAACAACCGGGAAGTAGTTATATGTTTTAAGCTGCAAAAGTATCAAAAAACCGGTTAGCATATTATTAATCCTTCTTATGACGCTACTGCTAACTCCACTGGCTGCGTTCATAATTGTGCGTACAGGCCCGGTTCAAACATACCTGGCACGTCAGACAGCAAACTATCTATCCAGTCAACTTAATACAGAAGTAACAATAGGAGGTTTCAGGCTCAACTGGTTTCTGGAAGCGGTTATCACTGACATTAAGATACTGGACAAACATAACCATGTTCTTTTAGAGGCAAAAAAAATCAGAGCCGATGTTAAATCCATTGATTTAAAAAATCGCAACCTGGTCCTAAACGCAATAGCACTCAACTTTGCTGACATAAACCTGATACAATACAAGTCGGACAGCAGTCTGAACCTTCAGTTTATTATCGATTATTTTTCGTCGCCGGTTGTTGATACAACCTATTCGCAGCCATGGCTTGTTCACATCAATAACTTAAAACTTATTGGATCACATTTTTCACTCCGCGATGAGCGTTACATGAGACCAGGAAGAGGTATTGATTTTTCAGATATGGACCTATCAAAACTTAATCTCGAAGTGAAAAATATCCTGATAAAAGGTGATAGTTTGATAGGCGATTTCAAGCAATTTACTTTTAAGGAGAAAAGCGGGTTCGGACTAAATGATTTTACTGCAAAGGCATTAGTATGTCCCAGGGGAATAACAGCCGACCAACTTCAGATTACTACTGAAAAGAGCAGGTTAAGCATGGACCTGAAGTTTGAATATAACCAATGGGATGCATTTAATTATTTTCTGGATAGTATTAAGATTACAGCTGACATTAAGCCATCTCAGTTGGATATGCGTGATATCGTTTCGTTTGCTCCTGATATATACGGGATGACTGAAATTTTCGATTTATCGGGAAAAATAAAAGGTACGGTTTCGTCCTTCTCCGCAAAAGATTTTCAATTTGCCTTTGGAAAGTATACCTCATTTAAAGGAAATATCAGCATGAATGGCCTTCCGAATATTGAGGAAACTTTTATTAACCTTAAAAGTAATGAGTTCTTTACAAATATATCAGACATACAAGCATTTACGCTGCCTTCCTCAGAAAACGGCACTAAAATTGTTTTACCTGAAGCGGTGTTAACATTAGGAAATGTAAGCGTAAATGGTAGATTTACAGGATTTTATAATGATTTCGTGTCGAAAGCGACATTTATTACCGATGTGGGCCAGGTAACTACAGATATTCTGCTTTCCAACAACAAAAAAACCCATAACCTGGAGTATGATGGGCAAATCCTTGTCGATTCATTCAATGCAGGTAAATTTCTGAACAATAAAGAACTCGGTACTGTAAACATTTTTGCAACCATCAAAGGGAAAAATTTCTCGCTTGCAAAGGCAGATCTTACCATGAAAGGGGAAATAACTAATCTGCAATATTCAGGAAATACTTTCGGACTGATAAACATCGACGGAGAATTTAAAAATAAGCGTTTTACCGGCGGAGTATACGTAAACGACGTGTTATTAGGGCTCAACTTCTTAGGTTCTGCTGATTTTTCAGAAGAGTTGCCAGCTTTTGATTTTAAAGCAACCGTGGCTCATGCCAACCTGGCAAAACTCAATTTGATGACAAGTGATTCTGTCGTCCTGCTTTCAACAAGCACAGATTTCAGGTTTCAGGGCAACACAATTGACAACCTGGTGGGTGAATTACATTTCAGTAATACAAGTTTTACAAACGGCCCCAAAACACTCAAAATGGATAATTTATCGCTCGTTACCACTTCAACCGGAAATGGGAACAAGCGAATGCAGTTAAACAGTGATTTTATAGATGCTGTATTTTCGGGCCAATACACGTTCGATGATATGGCCGAATACCTTACGATGGTTTTTACCGAATTTCTGCCTTCACTTGCTGAGCAAGAAAAACTTCCTGTCAGGCTAAAAAAAGGAAGTTTCGACTATACAATAAATCTGCATCACACTAATCCAGTAACAGAAATGTTTCTGCCATGGCTGAAAGTTAATACAAATACTGTTATTTCAGGAACATTTGACCCTGAGTTTGGCCTTGTAAATGTGAATGGGCGCTCTCCTTTAATTGTATTAAACGGAATATCACTTCACAACTGGGCTCTGACAGGGTCAACCGTGGATAAGAGCCTGGCCGTACGAATGGAGTGTAACAGGATTGACATGTCAGAAGAAACTAAAGCTGATACAATCCATAATATGATCGAACAGTTCAAACTTAAAGCAGTTGCAGCTGACGATAGCGTTAAGTTCGGAATATCATGGGACGACAAAAATGTGCCTGATCATAATAAGGGGGATATTTCAGGTGCTGTGTCATTTAAACAAAATCCGCGCCTTAATATACGGATCGACAATGCTGAACTTATGATCAACGATACAGTTTGGAAATCCATACCCAACAACCTGTTAACATTTGATAGTTTATTTATCGAAGCACGCAATTTTGGGTTTACGAATAATGAACATCATATAATTATTAATGGCACGGCTTCAACTGACCCTCTAAGCCAAATGGTTCTTGATATAAAGGATTTTAATATTTCGCTTTTCGACATGCTGTGGCAGCAGGCAGGAATTGATCTGGATGGTTATGTAAATGGTAAATTGAGTATTTCGGATCTCTATTCAACTCCGCTGATATCTGCTGACATCTCTATTCTGAAATTCGGGTTTAACCACGAAAATCTGGGCGACGCTGCAATTAAGAGTTACTGGGATAATAAAAACAAGGCTCTGGCAATTGACATGAAAGTAGTTTATGCTGGAAATGCTGGTATTCATTACCCTATAAATGTTGTAGGCAATATTTATCCTGAAAGAAATCATGATAACTTCGATCTGAAAATCGCTGTTGATAATCTGAAGGTTAAAACGATAGAGCCTTTCCTGACCGGGATTTTTTCGCGAATGAGGGGATATACTTCAGGTGCTTTAACTCTCACAGGTGACTTTTCGGATCCTGTACTTAAAGGAAAAGTAAACCTGATGCGGACCGAATTATTGGTTGATTACCTCAGAACTTCATACTCCTTTACCGGCGATTTCAATTTCGATAAAGACAGAATGTGGTTTAAGGATATAGAATTACGTGACTCAACCTTTGGCAAAGGCGTTGTAACGGGATATATATATCACAAGGCATTTTCGGATTGGGCACTTGATATTAATCTGAAAGCAGATAAACTCTCAGCGCTCAATACCACATACAGCCCCAGTGAAATATATTATGGCAAAGCCCTGGCAACCGGGACTATGACATTGAAAGGACCTGTTGACAACCTCGTACTGAATGCTGATGTAAAATCGGAGAAAGGAACTGCTGTAGTTATTCCTATTAGTTTTTCGCGAAGTATCTCGGAAAACAGTTTTATCCAATATAGAAAACATGGGGCTGAAGATTCAGATAAGAAGATTATTCTGCCAGAGCCATCAATACTTTCGCTTCAACTTGGATTAGATGTAACAAAAAATGCCGACCTGAGTATTATTCTGCCATATAATATGGGTTCAATTGATGTTCGTGGTGATGGCCTGGTAAATATGGGAGTCGACACACGGGGTGATTATTCGATGTATGGGAACTACATAATGGATAACGGGAACTTTTTGTTTAATTTCGAAAACATCCTGAAGAAAAATTTCCAGATTGTAAAAGGAGGTTCCATTACTTTTAATGGAAGTCCGTATGATGCCAACATTCAACTTCAGGCTATTTATAAAGTTAAAACATCCCTTTCCGGATTACCTGAATTATCAACGGAGGATCAGAGCAAACGAGTTAGTGTCAACTGCATTATCGCATTATCAAATGATTTGTATAATCCGGATATCAGGTTCAGTATCGCTTTACCCGATGCAACCGAAGAATTGAAGCGCGCAGTTTTCAGCACTATCGATACAACCAATACCCTTGCAATGAACCAGCAAATGATTTCGTTGCTGGTATTAAATACGTTCAGCTCTACATCAGGTATTACTTCACCAGGCGCCTCATTAGGAATTTCATCCTACGAAATCATGAGTGCACAATTGAGCAGTCTTCTTTCCAAAATTTCAAAGGACTTTGATATTGGTGTAAACTACCGACCCGGCGACCAGATAACACCACAGGAACTGGAACTGGCTCTGTCAACTCAATTGTTCGACAACAGGGTCACTATCGATGGTGCTGTGGGGATGAACACCTATAACGATGCAAGCCAGACACAGCAGGTAATCGGTGATGTTTTGGTTGAGGTAAAAATAACCGAAGACGGCCGGTTTAGATTCAAAGCTTTTAACCGCACCAATACAGGCAGCGATGTACTGTTTTCGACGTATTCACCCTACACCCAGGGAGTCGGTATTGTTTTCCGAAAAGAATTTACAGGCTTAAAAGATTTATTCACAAGATCAAAGAAGGCAAAAGTTCCGGACAAAAAAGTTGTGTCGAAAAATTAAATCACATTTTAAATTGGGTCTTCTGGGCAAATTTCGTTTGATAAAAGGAGGCAATTTTCACCTTTCATTACTTAACTATAATGGGTAAAATCAGTTAATGGCTGACTTAAAATACCTACTTTAGCAAGGTGAATACAACTCGCAACTTTTCGGTTTATAAATCATCGGCAGGATCAGGGAAAACCTATACCCTGGTGCGGGAATATATTGCATTAGCACTGCAATCGCCTGCTTATTTCAGGCATATACTGGCCATCACCTTCACCAATAAGGCTGCCAACGAAATGAAGCAGCGGATTGTACAGGGATTGGTGCAACTGGCTGACACCGCTAAATATGCAAATGGCGCAGTAGTTAAATTTATGCTTCCCGACCTGGCACAGGCAACCGGTTATTCAGTACAGGAAGTTTCGAACCGGGCTCAGCAAGTTCTAACCCGGATTCTTCACGAATACGACGATTTTTCGGTTCGCACCATCGACAGTTTTGTGTCGCGTATTATCCGAACGTTTGCACATGACTTGCACTTGCCTGTAGATTTCGAAATCGAAATGGATCGGGACCTGATGCTCGATGAAGCCGTTGAACAACTTATCAGCAAAGCCGGTATAGATAAAGACCTTACGAGTATTCTTATTGATTTTACCGAAGCCAAAGCCGATGACGAAAAAAGCTGGCAGATTGAAACCGATATAAAAAAAACGGCCGGCTTCCTTTTTTCTGAAGGCAGTCAGAAATTCATCAGTAAACTGCATGAAATCCCTCCGGCACGTTTAAATGAAATTGCCCGCGAAATCAGGCAAACCAGGAAAAGTTTCGAAAACAGTATAATTACATTGGCACAATCCGCTAAAAAACTGATTGTTGATAATGGTATTGACAACTCCTCCTTTGCCAGGGGAACAAGCGGAATAGGCGGTTACTTTTTCAAACTTGCTGATGGAATTATCGCAGGTCCAAACAGTTATGTGCTTGCCACTATCAACGACAACAAATGGATTGCTGCCAAAGCTGATGCAATTCAGATATCAGCTATTAACTCAGTAAAGGATCAACTCACTACTATTTATTATCAATGTGTTGGTTTATTGGAAAAAGGCTCATCTCGCTATGCTTTACTGGGAATGATTGAAAAAAATATCTTCCAGATGGGTGTGCTTAATGCCATGGAACTGGAAATTGATACCATACGTCGTGAAAAAAGGATATTGCATATCTCAGAGTTCAACAAGCGAATCACCGACATTATCCTGAAAGAACCTGTTCCTTTTATTTACGAGCGCATCGGCGAAAAATATTACAATTACCTGATTGATGAATTCCAGGACACTTCGGAACTTCAGTGGAAAAACCTGCTACCTTTAATTGGTGACTCCCTGGCGTATGGCCGTTATAATTTAGTCGTTGGAGATGGAAAACAAGCTATTTACCGTTTCCGCAACGGGCAGGTTGAACAGTTTATGATGCTGCCGGCTCTTCCTGAGAACTATGAAAAAGACGTGTTTGGCGATTCTGAACAGGCTTTGGGTACAAATTATAATCCCAAACTTCTGAAAAGCAATTTCCGCTCATTGCCCGAAATCATAAATTTCAACAACGAGTTTTTTGGTTTTCTCGCTCAGCAGCTAAGTGCCGGATTCCAAAATATTTATACTGATCATACGCAGGAAACCTCCCTAGATAAAACAGGAGGTTTGGTATCAGTAGAATTCCTGCCCTATCATTCGAGAGCTGAATTTGACGAACTCAACATCAACCGCGTCCAGGAGTTGGTTTATGAGCTGAATGAAAAAGGCTTTTCAAATGCCGATATAGCCATCCTCACACGCTCCAACCGCGAAGGAAGCATTATCGCCCGCCACCTGATGATGAACGGTGTAAGTGTGGTTTCTGCTGAAGCTCTTCTTCTTGCAGCATCACCCGAAGTAAACTTTGTGATGACTGTACTTCAGCATATCAGTAATCCGCAAAACCTGGTGGCAATTGCAGGTATTTTAAATGAACTTATTCGTAAAGGTAAAATCAACACTACTTTAATTCAGAACTTCCCGGTTCAGAAAACTGAGCCATTTTTTCTTGAAAATATTTTATCGGACAATAGCATTGAATTCAATATCAAATCTTTACGCGGTTTACCCTTGTATGACCTTTGTGAGGAAATCATCCGTATTTTCGCATTGAACACAGGGAAATATAATATCTATCTTCAGTTTTTTCTTGATTTCGTGAATAAGGTTTCTGCGCGGCAGGGCACGCATCTTGCCGATCTTCTCGAAGCCTGGGACGAGAAAAAAGGTAAACTTTCGGTCGTTGTCCCCGAAGGAATTGATGCCATCCGTATTATGACCATTCATAAAGCCAAAGGGTTGGAATTTCCGGTTGTAATATGGCCGATGGCAACGGAAAAACACAAGACCACTTTCGATCAGCTTTGGGTTGATTTACCTGGGGACTTAATTCCCGGACTGCCTGTTGCTTTATTACAAACCGGGACAACAATGGAAGAAGTCGGATATTCAGAGCAGTATCAGAAGGAACGAAACAGCTCGATGCTGGATATGATAAACCTGATCTATGTTGCTTTTACACGTCCGGCTGAACGTCTGTATGTTATTACCCGTGAACCCGGAAAAGGAGATTCCAATAACTTACCCAACCTGCTGACCCAGTTTATCGAACATAATCCCGAAGATTGGTCACAAACTGGCAATGTATTTTCCAAAGGTATTGATGAGCATGTTAAAAAGCCAACAAAAGCTATGCCCGAAGCAAATATGCTTTCCTCTATGATTTCATCGCCCTGGCAGGGAAGGATAAAAATTGCACGACGAGCCCCGGTTTACTGGAGTACGGATCAAACCAATAACAAGCAGGCATGGGGAACGCTGATTCACGACACATTAGCCGCAATCCGGACAAATGAAGATATTCCGGCTATTGTTGCCAAACAAGCCGATACTAACTTGCTTTCCGAAGATGAAACAGCATTGCTCCAACAGCGAGTCTCCACAACGGTTAATCATGAAGCATTGAAAAAATATTTTATTTCAACTGTTGAACTAAAACCCGAAGCCGGAATCCTGACACCTGATGGAAGCGTTTACCGTCCTGACCGGGTTGTTTTTTATGAAAATGAAACTGTAATAATGGAATTTAAAACCGGTTTACCGAAACCCGGGCACGAAGTCCAGTTAAACAATTATGGCGACATTCTACGGCAAATGGGTTACTCCGGTATCCGGAAATTATTGGTTTACCTGGATGAGGAGGTTATTGTGAAGGAGTTGTAGCCAGAGAAGATAACCTTAAAATCTAATTTAAATTCCAAATCTCATATCCCAAGTCTCAAATCCCAAATCACCGGCAACCAGTCACCAGACACAAGTCACCAGTCTCAAAAAATCAAAACTCTCAGATCAAACATCCGACATCCCAAATCCCACATCCTTTTGACTCCCGAAATCCTCACTCCCGAACAATTTCTTCTCCTGGCTCTCCGCCTTCCGGTTATTGATGTGAGATCTCCCGGCGAATTTCTGCAAGGTCATATCCCTGGCGCTCACAATATTCCTTTGTTCGACAACGACGAACGCGCAAGGGTTGGGACTACCTATGTGAAGATTGGAAAAGAACCTGCCATTGAACTGGGAAAATCCATTGCGGGTGAGAAGACAAATTATTACCTGAATGCTATTGAAAAAGTAGTTCCTGAGAAGCAGATGCTTCTTCATTGCTGGCGAGGTGGTATGCGAAGTGCTAAGATCGCAGCATTTTTTGCAGAAAACGGTTATAAAGTTTTTGTTCTCGAAGGCGGCTACAAAGCGTATCGAGGTTATATCAGGAAACAGTTTTCATCGGGTCGGCAGGTTTATTTGATAGGAGGTTATACCGGTTCAGGGAAAACAGGAATTCTGAATGAAATAGGGAAACTAGGTCATCAGATCATTGATCTTGAAGCGCTTGCCTGCCATAAAGGATCGAATTTCGGGCATCTGGGCCAGGACGCGCAACCCACTACCGAGCAATTCGAGAACGATCTATACTCGCAATGGGCTGAACTTGAGCCTTTAAAACCGCTTTGGCTTGAGCACGAAAGTATGAATATTGGCAGTGTAACCTTGCCTGATACTTTTCATGCTGCCATGCTGAACGGAGAGCTTTTCTTTATTGAACTTCCGAAAGCTTACCGGATTCACAGGCTTGTTGATGAATATGCTTGTTTCGAAAAGCCTGTCCTTCATGGCGTACTTGAACACTTAGGACAATTTATGGGTTCATACCAGGCAAGAGAAGTTCTGATTGCGCTCCAGAATGACGATTTCGAAAAGGTTGCGGATATCTCACTAACTTATTATGACAAACTTTATGCTAATTCGTTGGTTCGCAGACCTGTACGAAATATTGTAAGAATATCTCTGGAACCTGGAAGCGTGAAGGAACATGCGGAAATAATTTTACAACAAGCATGGAACATAAAAGTTACAGGAGATATATAGTCGGAGTTAAACCTACTTTAAAAACATGTCACTCGAAATAAATTCTTTTGTGCCTTTTCATTTTCTAAAACACAAAAGAAACAAAAGGAATTTTCACCCAAACTCTTTTGTGCCTTTTGTGGTTCATTTTTAAAACATATTAAAAACAAACTCTAAAATCACATATCTTATAGTCCCTCAGTGTTCTCCGGGCATCAGTGGTTAATTGAAAAAATGATTTTAAAAAATAATGCCTTAATCCCTATATATTAAATGGAAGACCTTATCTACCTCGACTATAATGCCACAACCCCTATTGATCCTGAGGTTGAGGCAGCCATGCGCCCATACTTGAATACGTATTTCGGAAACCCGTCGAGCCGCTACAGCTATGGAGTTGATGCCCGAAAAGCAGTTGAACTGGCTCGTGCCAACGTTGCTGCCTTAATCGGTGCTTCTCCTGAGGAAATTATTTTTACCAGCGGAGGATCCGAATCCGACAACCATGCCCTGAAAGGCATTGCATTTGCCCAAAGAAATAAAGGAAACCACATTATTGTATCCATTATCGAACATCCGGCTATACTTGAGGTATGTTCCTGGCTTCAGAAACAAGGTTTTGAAATTTCTTATCTTCCGGTCGATAACAATTGTCTCGTCGAAATTTCAAAACTGGAAGAACTGATAACTCCTAAAACTATACTGATATCGATAATGCATGCCAATAACGAAGTAGGAACAATTCAACCCATTGCTGAAATGGCAGCTATTGCTCACAGTCATGGAATACTTTGCCACACCGATGCAGCACAGTCGGCTGGAAAAATCAAAATTAATGTCAGTGAGTTAGAAGTTGATTTGCTCACCCTTGCAGGCCATAAATTATATGCACCAAAAGGTATCGGCGCGCTATACATCCGTAAAGGAGTTGTGCTTGATAACCTGATTCACGGTGCGGGGCAAGAGCATAACCTTCGCGCCGGAACTGAAAACCTACTTGAAATAGTGGGTTTTGGAAAAGCTGCCGAAATTGCCCGACGCGACCTGTTGAAAAACAGCAATCATTATACTTATATGCGTGATACACTTCTGCAGGAGTTGATTCAACTAATTCCAGGATTACATATTCACACCGATATTGAAAAGAGTTTGCCCAATACGCTGAGCGTGGCGTTCAGGGGTATTCCAGCGGACACTTTACTTTCAACCTTACCCGGATTAGCTGCTTCGGCAGGTGCAGCATGTCATCCGGCAGGAGTTACGAGTTCACATGTGCTCATTGCTATGGGTGTTACGACCGAGTACGCCATGGGAACCATCCGGCTTTCGACCGGCAAACATTCTACCCTGGAAGAAATGAAACTGGCAGCTAAAATGATAGCTGATGCATATAACGCAATAGCTACTCCGGGAAATGTTCAGGATCAAACAATCTCAGCCGATAAAATAAAGCTTACTCAGTTTACTCATGGATTAGGTTGTGCCTGTAAAATGCAACCTGCTGACCTGGAGAATGTATTAAGAAAACTTCCAGTTACAACTGATCCCAATGTGCTGGTTGGCAATGCTTCGGGAGATGATGCAGCAGTATATCTGGTGAATGAGGAACAGGCAATTGTTCAGACACTTGACTTCTTCACTCCTATTGTGGATGATCCGTATGATTTTGGAGCTATCGCCGCTGCTAATGCTTTGAGTGATATTTATGCCATGGGTGCAAAACCGTTGTTTGCCCTTAATATTGTTGCTTTCCCGGTTCAGCGGCTTCCGCTGGAAGTACTTGAACAAATCCTCTTAGGAGCTGCAGATAAAGCCACAGAAGCCGGGATCAGCATAATCGGTGGTCATAGTATCGATGATACCGAACCTAAATTCGGGATGTGCGTTACAGGATTAGTTCATCCTGAAAAAGCTTGGAAAAATATCGGCGCTCAGCCGGGAGATGTTCTGATTCTTACCAAACCACTGGGAACAGGTATAATTTCTACTGCTGTTAAAAGTGGTCTGGCTGATGAAGACACTGCTGTCGAAGCCTGCAAATGGATGAAACAACTCAATCAGAAAGCTTCTGTCGCTTTTTTAAAATTCCCGGTAAATGCCTGTACCGATATCACCGGTTTCGGATTAGCTGGGCATCTCAGCGAAATGACTCGCGGCAGCAAAGTAAACGCCGAAATAGTTTTCAGCACTATACCTTTTATGAACCAGGTGAAAGAACTTGCACTGGCAGGAGCTATTCCAGGCGGAACGCATAAAAACTTAGATTTTTATAAGGAATGGATCAGGTGGAAGGCAGTTCTTTCGGAAACGGAGAAACTCATGTTTTGCGATGCCCAGACTTCAGGAGGACTATTGGTTGCGCTTCCTGAAAAGTTCAAAGATCAGGCTTTACAGGAATTATTGGCTCAAGGTATTGATAGTGCTGTTGTTATCGGCCGTATTACTGTACCAGGCAACGGATTTATTGATATAGTTTAATTGAATTCTGAATTGAATATGTCAGCTGTTATAAAATGGGTTGCAAAAATTGTCAGCAAATTAAAGAGCTGGTTCTTCGGCCTTCCCCGTTTTGCAAAGCGGACCATGCTGGCAATCTTCTCTTTTATTTTCTTGTTTCTGTTAATTGACCTTATTTTTCCAGTTCATACCCATATCCAATATTCACAATTGATCCTTTCGGATGATCATAAACTACTGAATGCCTCTTTATCATCCGATCAGCAATGGCGGATGAAAACAGGCCTAAAAGAAGTAAATCCGTTACTCATAAAAACTATTATCACCAAAGAAGATCGTTGGTTCAGGTTTCATCCCGGAGTAAATCCTATTGCTTTGGTCAGGGCATTATGGCAAAATATCAGCAAGGGAAAACGTGTTTCTGGTGCTTCCACCATTACTATGCAAGTAGTTCGGATGCTTGAACTTCGCGAGCGGACGGTTGGGAATAAACTTATTGAGTGCTTCAGGGCAGTGCAGATGGAACTTCATCATTCCAAAAATGAAATCCTCGAATTGTATTTGAACCTTCTACCATATGGTGGCAATATACAGGGTGTTAAAGCAGCTTCATTTTTGTATTTCGGACAGGAACCCCAGGCTCTCAGCCTGGCGCAGATCGTAACGCTGGCCATTATCCCCAATGACCCCAATCATCAAAGGTTAGGAATTAATAACGACCGAATTGTAAAAGAGCGCAATCAATGGCTCGAGAAATTAAGCTCAAAAGGGATTTTCAATAAAACAACCCTTGACGATGCGCTCCTCGAACCGCTTACGGCAAAACGCTTTGATGCCCCGAAACAAATTCCTCACCTTGCCCGGATTACTTTCGAAACAGTATCCTGAAAAGCCTGTAATTCAAACTTTTATTGATATCCGCATGCAGGATTTCATTGAAAATACGCTGAGCAACGAAGTGAATATCTATCGTGGAAGGGGCGTTGGGAATACTGCAGTGGTGCTGATTGATAACCGCAAACATGAAATAGTTGCATACGTTGGCTCTGCCGGATTTACGGAAAACCAGTTCCAGGGACAGGTGGATGGGGCATCTTCGCTACGTTCGCCGGGAAGTGCATTAAAACCTTTTCTCTATGCCCTGGCTATGGATCGCGGACTTATAACACCAAAAACAGTTTTGCAGGATATCCCTCAAAATTTCAACGGTTACCGCCCTCAAAACTACGATGAAACTTTTCGGGGGCGAATCACTGCCTCACAGGCATTAGCGCTTTCACTTAATGTTCCGGCAGTTGATCTTGCCAACAGGATTGGGGTAGATCTTTTTAATGAAAAACTTAGCCGTGGAGGATTGAAATGGATTGGAGAGCGAAAAAAAACACTCGGGCTCTCGGTTATTCTTGGTGGTTGTGGTGTAACGCTTACTGAACTTACAAATCTATATTCGTGCCTTGCCTCCGGTGGAATAAAATTTCCGTTGCTTTTTACTACGAATGATATAGCTCAAACTCCAGATACACTTTTCAGTCAACAATCAACCTGGATGATAAATGAAATACTTACCGGTCTTAAACGTCCCGACCTCCCTAATAATTTTGAAAACTCGGTAAACCTTCCTCATATTGCGTGGAAGACCGGAACTTCCTACGGCCGGCGGGATGCCTGGAGTTTCGGTTACAACCCTGATTTTACGGTTGGTGTTTGGGTTGGCAACTTTGATGGCACGGGTATTCCTGAACTTTCGGGTGCTGATTTTGCAACTCCAATTCTATTTAAAATATTCAATTTCCTGGCTTTTAATCAGAAATCAACCTGGTTTAAACGCCCTGCCGGACTCGATTTCAGGCTGGTTTGCAGCGAATCGGGACTTCCTCCCGGCGAATCATGTACGAACCTTGTGATGGATGATTATATCCCGGCCGTATCGCCTAACCGGAAATGTGATCATTTGATTCCTGTTTTTGTGGATGAATCCGGAAGTATTTCATACTGCCGTTCATGCCTTCCAATGGCTGGGTATCGTACCGACTATTATCCGAACCTGAGTCCGGGACTAATTGCATTTTATGAAGAAGAACAAATCCCTTACCGAAAAATCCCACCTCATAATCCATTGTGCAACAGGGTATATCACAACGACAGCCCGATAATCACCTCATTATCCGATGGCAAGGAATATATACTGTATGCTGCCGCGAAACAGCAGTTGCAACTTGCTTTTACGGCAACTTCGGATGTAAATAAAGTGTATTGGTATATCAATGATAAATTCTTTAAGGAAGCTTCGAGGGGTCAGAAACTCTTTTTTACTCCTGATGCCGGGCTGATTAAAATATCATGCAGCGACGATAAAGGCAGGAATTCGGATATAATGGTGAAAGTAAGCTTTATGTGATTCCAGAATCCGGATGTACTATATAAAATTTCGGGAATGGGAAATGGAACCCGGGGTTCAACTCCCGGCTCCCTACTCCAATCTTAAAAAGTTAAATATCCAAAGTAAAGAATCCTACATCCCATATCCACAATCCGACATCCAACATCCGACATCCGCAATACCAAATCTTTTACCGGATATTTCCTGTTACATATCTGCCAGAATTCATATTTCACAGAAAAATCAAAATTTTCTCAAGGCATAATCTTATATTTGTTCAAATAATAAAATTCTCATTACTTGAGAAGAAAATAACTCAATAATATAATCCTTAGATAATTATCATGAAAACAGCTCTATTATTTGCATTACTCATAGTTGTCCAGGTCTCATTAATGGCTCAGACGACATTTTTCCCGCCCAAAACACCGGTTCATTCTATAACCGATACTATGCACGGTGTTTTGATCACTGATGATTATCGCTGGCTCGAAAATAAATCTGATCCGGCTGTAGTTAACTGGACACGTGCCCAGCACGATTATGGAATTGCTTACCTGGAAGCTACACAAAAAAAGCATGATGGCCTGCGCGAAGATATTGCAACCTACATCGATCGTGATTATGAAAGCCCGCTGAATAAACAGGGAAAACGTGTATTCCAGACCATTAAGCGAAAAGGTGAAAAGCAATCAAAAGTTTACACCATTCTCAATGGTGAAAAAATACTGATATGGGATCCTGTAAAACTGGACACAACCGGAAATACTTCCACATCTGGTGTTGCTTATACTTACGATGGTGAAAGAGCAGCAGTAAGTGTGCAAAAAAGCGGTGCTGAAATCACTACTACCTATATTATTGAAACGATGACCGGTAAAATACTGTTTCCACCTCTCGAGAATACATTTAGGTACCAGTGGACCAAAGATCAGCAACACGCTTATTTTACCCTGCGGAGCAAAGAAGATATTGATAAACAAACCCCGCTAAAAACCTATTACTGGAAAGTGGGTGATCCACAGGATAAGGCTCAGATTGTGGGCACTACTGCTGATGCTAAGAATAGTTTCTATATATATGATAACCGCTACAGTGATGTAAGTTTTTCGGGCGAAGGTGATTTTTATTCCAACAGTTGCTATATCCGTAAGACTGGTTCTTTTGACAAAGGCAAACTGATCTACGAAAGCAAAAAGTCAGCCGCTTATCCTGAAGCCATAGGCGATAAACTGTATATTTTTACCAACGATAATGCCCCGAATTATAAACTGCTTGTTGGTGATAAAAACAACCCGGAATCTAAAAACTGGAAGGTGTTGATTCCGGAAGGAAAAACCGTTTTGCAGAGCTTTGCTGTAACTAAGAAAAATATTATTATCCAGGATAAATTTGATATTCAGAGCAGGCTTACCTTATATGATCTTAACGGGAAGCGGATAAAACAGATAGAATTACCTGAAACCGGTAATGTCGGGTCGTTGAATTACGATCGCGAAGAAGATTCAGTTTATGTATCGCTCAATACATTTACCTCCGAAACTAAAATATTTATTGCTTCTCCCTCTGATTTTAAATGGCGGCTGTATTATCAGCGTGAGATGAATATAGATATGAGCAATATTATTGGTGAAATCAAATTTTACAACTCGAAAGATAATACCAGGGTTCCGGTTTTCGTGATACATCGAAAGGATATCAAACTCGATGGCAATAACCCTGTATTGCTCACTGCATATGGTGGTTTTAATGTAGGTATTGAGCCTGGATACTCTGGGTTTTATTCGTCGTTCCTGAACCGGGGCGGCATATTGGTGGAACCTGGTATCCGCGGAGGAGACGAATATGGCGAAAAATGGCACAAGGATGGTATGCTGGCGAACAAACAAAATAGTTTTGACGATTTTAACAGCTGCGCCGAATGGCTGATTGCAGAAAAATATTCCAATCCATCAAAGATTGTGGCTATGGGTGGCAGTAACGGTGGCTTGCTGATGGGTGCTGTGGCAACGCAACGTCCTGATTTATACAAAGCTATTGTTTGTATGGTTCCGTTGCTGGATATGTTGCGCTTTGAGAAATTCCTGATTGCCCGCTATTGGATTCCTGAATACGGCACTGCCGAAAATGAAGCTGATTTCCGCTGGTTGCTGCAATATTCACCGTATCAGAATATCCGCAGAGGAATTAATGTGCCCACAATGCTCGTAACCGCAGGCGAAAACGACAGCCGTGTTGATCCCATTCATGCCAAGAAATTTGTAGCAGCCCTGCAAAATAATCCCGGTCAGATAAGTCCTGTGATCCTTCATATGGATTATAACAGCGGACATGGAAGCGGACAAGCTACCTCGCAGCGTATTGATAACTGGGATTTTATCTTTGAATTTATAATGAACCAGTTGGGGATGTAAGTTCTTTCGGGTGGGATTGCAAATTCCTCCCGACAATGTAGATTGCTAAAATCAACTGGGAATCCAACAAAAAATGGGAATCACAACGGAAAGATTGTTGCTTAGCAGGTTTTCGCCTGGAGATTTTCCTTTGTATGCCAGCCTCGCTACAAATGAGAATGTAATGAAATATATCACCGGAAATGCGCTTACTATGGATGAAGCGCAACAACGTTTTCATAAAGCTTTGGAGCAAACAGAAAAAAATCCCGATGAAGGGTTTTTCATAGTAAGAAAGTAAAAATGACGGCAAATTTATTGGTGTTTCTAAACTAATTCTTTTACAGGAAAATCAGGCAGAAGTCGGGTATATGCTACTACCTGAAAACTGGGGCAAAGGTTTCGCTTCCGAAATGGTTAAATGTATGCTGGAACTGAACAGGGAAAAAAGTATCGCTTCTGAGGTTATCGGAATTGTTGATCCCGAAAATCCTGCTTCTATCAGGGTTCTGACAAAATTTGGTTTCGAACTTTACAAAACCGGCATTATTGATGGGCTGGCAGCCGCTTATTATAAACTAAAAAATGCTGGATAATAGGTCTGTGAGTTATGTTCTGAATATTATATTGAGAAAGAATACCTGGTGAAATAGATATAATGAATTTCGAATAACCAATAACGATCAACACACAACTATTAATAAATAACCAGTAACCAGCAACTAATATCCAATAACAATCACACAGAAATGAAACTAAAATTCCTCGAAAATATAAATGAGTATGATGAACATGCAATTCGCCTGAACGACTTTGATAAATCACAGGCAAGTAAGTTTCTTCAGATTCTGATTGATCTGACTACAACTGGTAAGCAGTTCATCAGTCTTTCAGATTATGAATTTATTGAACCCATCAATTGTGAACTTACACTTCGGATAGCAGAAACCGACGAAGGAATAATTACTGATGATTATCAACACTTTTTCTGCGACCTCACGCCGAAAGGATATGCAGAAATGATAAAGCTGATTGAGCCTTTCTGCACTCAAAGAAACTGATGCTTACCGGGTTTTATACGATCTCGATAACCCGATTGACTTTATATTTTCAGCTGGAAAAGAAAGTGATTTTTATCCTTTAGAAGAGGATTAAATTACTGCTGCTTAGGCATACAATTTACTTCTCTGTTCTTTCAGATTATCGTCACTGATATAATCATCGTAATCCATCAGCTTGTCAATCATACCTTTAGGCCCGATTTCGATAATCCGGTTACAAACCGTTTGAATAAACTCATGGTCATGCGACGACATCAGGATATTACCCTTAAACTTGATCAAGTGTATTATTGAATGCCTGGATGGATTCAAGGTCGAGGTGGTTGGTAGGTGAATCAAGTAACATCACATTGGCATTACGGGTCATCATACGCGAAATCATGCAACGTACTTTCTCACCTCCTGACAACACATTTGTTTTCTTGAAAATTTCTTCCCCTGCAAATAGCATTTTCCCCAAAAATCCCCTGAGGTAAGCCTCATGTGTATCCTCCGAATACTGAGCCAGCCAATCCATCAGGCTCATATCCGATTGAAATAATTCTTCGTATTCCAACGGAAGATATGCTTTCAGTATGGTTTGTCCCCATTCAAAAGTTCCGCTGTCAGCCTTATCATGTCCTTTTAGAATTTCGAAAAGGGTGGTCATGGCACGTGCGTCTCTTGAAAGAAATACAATTTTATCGTCTTTCTGCATGGTAAAACTCACATTCTTGAACAACAGGTTACCATTCAGACTTTTAGTCAGACCTTTTACTTCCAGGATATTGTTTCCGGGTTCGCGTTCCGGGGTAAAAATAATACCCGGATATTTACGCGTCGAAGGCTTAATTTCTTCAATATTCAGCTTCTCAATCATTTTTTTGCGACTGGTAGTCTGTTTCGATTTTGAAGCATTGGCACTGAAACGGGCAATAAATTCCTGTAATTCCTTTTTGCGGTCTTCGGCTTTTTTGTTTTGTGTCATCTGCTGCCTGAGTGCTAGCTGGCTCGATTCGTACCAGAAAGTATAATTTCCCGGAAATTGCTGAACCCGGTTAAAGTCAATATCGACAATGTGTGTACATATCGAATCCAGGAAGTGCCTGTCGTGTGATACAACCAACACTGTATTTACAAAATCCGAAAGATAATTCTCAAGCCAGTTTACAGTTTCAAGGTCAAGGTCGTTGGTAGGTTCATCGAGTAAAAGGTTATCGGGTTTGCCAAATAAAGCCTGTGCCAGCAATACTTTTACTTTTTCCTTGGCACTCAGTTCGTCCATTAACTTGCCATGCAAATCTTCTTTTATACCTAATCCGCTTAATAAGTTGGCGGCATCGCTTTCGGCATTCCAGCCATCCATCTCTGCAAACTGCTCTTCCAATTCCGCAGACCTGTGTCCATCCTTTTCGGTGAACTCAGTTTTAGCATAAATAGCGTCTTTTTCATTCATTATGGCCCACAATTTCGAGTGTCCCATCATAACAGTGGTGAGTACAGTAAAATCGTTAAATTCAGAGTGATTTTGCTGCAGGACCGAAAGGCGTTCGCCCGGGCCAAACGATACGTTGCCGCGGGTGCTTTGTAACTCACCAGATAACATTTTAATAAAAGTAGATTTACCTGCACCGTTGGCACCAATAATGCCATAACAGTTGCCAGGCATAAATTTCATATTTACATCCTGAAATAATATCCGTTTTCCAAATTGAATAGCCAGGTCCGAAACTGTAATCATTTAATTGTGTGTTTATTATGCGTAAAAAAGATTTTGCCCTTAAAGGGCTGCAAAAGTAGTCATTTTTGGCTAACTTTTGGCATACGCTAAACCTTATTGACAATTAAAGAATATTCATGGTTTCAAATTAATTGATAATAAGCGAGTTAAACACTTAACATAAAATATATGATACAACTAACTTCAATTTTACTTGGAATAAATTTGAAAAGAACCTAACTTTCAGTTCAGTTTTAAGTCTGAAATTTTAACAAAGGATGGCAAAATTATTTTTTAAATGGAATCAATATAATTCGATAAAATACTAGACAATATCATATTCGCATTAAAGGCATTTGTTTATCTTTGTTTTATCAGTGAGATTATACAGTTTTTAATTACTTTTTTTAACATTTAGGTTCTAAGCCTAATTTAACAAATTGCACTATGTTAGAAAAAATCATAGATTTTAGTATCAGGAACAAACTGATAATTATCCTTTTTACCCTAACTATTGCAGCCTTCGGAGTTTACGCAATTCTCCGGATTCCGGTTGGAGCAGTGCCCGATATCACCAACAACCAGGTTCAGGTAATTACAACTTCAGGCAACCTCTCCACCCAGGAAATTGAACAGTTTATAACTGCCCCGGTTGAATTGGAAATGGCTAACCTGCCTGGTGTTTCTGAAATCCGGTCGGTTTCAAAATTTGGCTTATCTGTTGTAACTATTGTATTTAATGATCAAATCGGCACATACCTGCCAAGGCAGCTGATAGCTGAAAAAATAAAATCAGCAACAGCTAATATACCCGAAGGTTTTGGCACTCCTGAAATGGGTCCGATAACAACAGGTTTGGGTGAAATATACCAATATATTCTTGATGTAAAACCCGGTTACGAAGGAAAATATTCAGTCATGGAATTGCGTACCATTCAGGACTGGATTGTAAGGCGACAGCTATCAGGCATTAATGGTGTGGTTGAGGTGAATAGCTGGGGTGGATACCTGAAACAATACGAAGTTGCTATCGATCCGGTGCGGATGCGAAGCCTGGATGTTACCTTAATGGAAGTTTTCGATGCACTTGAAACAAATAACAGCATTTCAGGTGGTGCTTATATCGAAAAAACCAACCAAAGTTATTTTATCCGTGGTGATGGCCAGGTAAAGTCACTGGAAGATATTGAAAATATTGTTGTGAAAACAAATGGCGGGATTCCAATCCTGGTTAAGCAACTTGCTACAGTTCAATTCGGGTATGCTAACCGGTTCGGGGCAATTACGGCTAATGGTAAGGGTGAAAAAGTTTTGGGACAAGTAATGATGCTCAAAGATGCAAATTCCAAAATTGTAATTAACGAAGTAAAAAAGCGAGTTGCTGAAGTACAGAAAAACCTCCCGGAAGGTATTTTTATCAATCCTATTCTGGAGCGCAGCGAACTGATTTCAAGGACTTCATTTACAGTTGTCGAAAACCTGGTGCTGGGTTGCCTTATTGTAATTTTAATTGTAATTATTTTGCTGGGTAATGTTCGTTCGGCCTTGGTAATTGCATCCATGATACCACTGGCATTGCTTTTCACAATCTCAATGATGTATATTTTCGGAATCGATGCCAACCTGATGAGTCTTGGCGCCCTTGATTTTGGGATTATCATCGATGGTGCTGTAATTATTGTTGAGTTTATTGCCATCCGCATTACATCCGGTAAAGCGGCCTTCAACAGGCTCGAAGGTGATGAACGCCAGGCATTAATTGATAAAATTACTTTTAAAGGAGCTTCGCGAATGATGAGTTCAGCTATATTCGGACAAGTCATTATCCTCATTGTTTTTATCCCTATTCTCTCGTTAAGCGGTGTCGAAGGAAAAATGTTCCGGCCTATGGCCTTATCATTCAGCTTCGCAATAATCGGGGCAATGATACTTGGATTAACATGGCTTCCGGTTGCTGCATCACTGTTCCTGAAACCGGAAAAGGAAAAGAAACGTAATTTGTCGAAGTGGATCATGAACCTGGCCTATCGCTCATACACTCCGGCAATGCGCTGGTCGTGCAATCATAAGGGAATCGTAATTAGTTCAGCTTTCGCTGCTCTTGTTTTCACATTCATCCTGTTTTCACGTATGGGTGGTGAGTTTGTCCCCACACTCGACGAAGGAGATTTTGTTATCCAGCCTGTGTTAAAAACAGGAACTTCCCTGACGAAAACAGTTGAAATGACTACCAGGATGGAAAACATTCTTATTGATAAATTCCCTGAAGTAGATCAGATCGTGTGCCGCATAGGTGCTGCTGAGGTTCCAACCGACCCAATGTCGATGGAAGAAATTGATATGATAATCAAACTTAAGCCACGCGACGAATGGGTTTCAGCAAAGACTAAAGAGGACCTGGCAGATAAGTTCAAAGAAGCTTTATCTATAATACCGGGTGTGGAATACGAATTTACACAACCTATAGAGATGCGCTTCAACGAATTGATTACTGGTGTTAGGGCCGATATTGCCGTGAAAATATTTGGCGAAGACCTGGAATATTTAAATCAAAAAGCAAATGAAATTAAAATCCTGATTGCCGATGTACCCGGTGCTGCTGACATTATTCTTGAAAAAACCGCAGGACTGCCCCAGATGAATGTTAAGTACAACAGGAGTAAAATCGCATTTTATGGTATGAATATTAAAACCCTGAACAGTTACCTGGCAATGGCTTTCGGTGGCGAAACGGCAGGAACCGTGTTTGAAGGAGAGAAACGTTTTGATATGGTTATCAGGCTTCAAAAACAAAGCCGTAAAGATATCGACAACATCCGCAACCTACAGGTTCCTTTGCCTGATGGCACTCAGATTCCGCTGAATGAACTGGCTGAAATAACTTTTACGGAAGGTCCGGCCAAAATTTCGCGCGACAACACACATCGCCGGGTAGTGGTGAGTGTAAATGTTCGTAACCGCGACCTACAATCCGTAGTGGAAGATATCCAGGCAAAAATTGATAAAAATGTAAAACTGGAACCCGGTAACTATATTTCCTACGGAGGTCAGTTCGAAAACCTGAAAAATGCTACCAACAGGTTGAAATTTGCTGTTCCTATTGCGTTGTTGCTCATCTTTATTTTCCTGCATTTTGCTTTTAAATCATTTAAAGATGCAATAATGATTTTTACAGCTGTTCCCCTGGCGACCGTTGGAGGTGTATTGTTCCTGTGGATTCGGGGAATGCCTTTCAGTGTTTCGGCTGGTATAGGCTTTATTGCTCTTTTCGGAATTGCAGTACTCAATGGAATTGTCTTGATCGAACATTTAAAAGAATTAAAACACGGAGGAATGAAAGATATCAGGGAAATCATCCTCAAAGGCACAAAAGACCGGCTGCGACCTGTTATGCTTACAGCAGCAGCGGCTGCACTGGGATTTCTTCCTATGGCCATATCAACCGGTTCGGGTGCCGAAGTGCAGCGCCCACTTGCTACTGTGGTAATAGGAGGATTATTCACTTCTACCCTACTTACCATGATAGCTTTACCCTTGTTTTTTGAAATTTTCAATAACGTTACCGGCATTCAACTCTGGCCTCTCCGATTAATACGTAAAGTTAAAGCAGCACCTGTCATTTTGATCTTACTTGCATTCTCAGCAACTGCATTTTCTCAAACCAGGCCTTTAAGCCTGGAGGAAGCCATACAAACTGCATATCAAAACAACCAACAAATCAATGCCTATACACTTAGGGTAAAAGAAATGGAGGCTTTCAGACCAACAGCTTTTACGATAGATAAAACACATATTTATTATGGTTACGACCAGAATAATATGGCTGAAAACGGGTATCCGTTAAATGTGTTTGGCGTTCAGCAGAATTTTAACTTTCCAACTGTATATTCAACTCAAAACAAAGCGAACAGGATAGATATTTCAATATCTGAAAAGGAACTCATCAGGCAGAAACAAATACTTGCCAGGGAAGTATCGCAGGTATATTATGAAATCACCTACCTTTTAAACCGGCAACAGGTTTATTTCAGAATTGACAGTCTTTACAGGAGTTTTAATCCCATGATGGAAAAGAAATATGATAAAGGTGATATCAGCAGGCTCGATTTACTCAATACACAAGCTAAACAGCATCAGGTAAGTGAAATTATCAACCAGATCAGATTAAATATTACAACCGCAAATGAAAAATTAAAGTCGCTTGTTCAATCCGATACCGCAATTGAGGTTCCGCTTCAGAACCTGGAACAGGTAGCTATAAATGAGATTGATCTTGAAGCTACTCCCGGTATCCAGTTAATGAAAATGCAGAATGAATATCAGAATGCCCGGCTTAAGGTAGAACGCAACCGGCTGTTTCCCGATTTCTCGTTAAATTATTTTAATGGTACCAATTCGTATGCCGGGTCAAAAAACTACCAGGGATTTCAGGTAGGAATGTCTGTGCCCTTGTTTTTTGGAGAGCAAAATGCAAAGATTAAAACCAATAAAATAGCTGTAAGCATCAACGAAACCCTTCAAACGCAGGAGTTAATCCAACTTCAGTCGAAGCTTGCGGCGCTTAAAAATGAGCTGTCGAAGTCCGAAGAAGCAATTCACTTTTACCACACAATAGGTAAAGAGCTGAGCGAAGAAATACTCCGATCATCGCAACGAAGTTACGAAATGGGAGAAATTGAGTATTTTCAGTTTGTACTCAGTGTGGAGAATGCATTAGCACTTACTCTAGATTACTATGAAAATGTTTCGAGATATAATTATGCTGCCCTTGAAATAAATTATTTAACCAATTAGAAAATCCTGATTATGAAATCATATAAGCTGATTATAGTCCTTTGTATACCTTTGATTTTCATCGCCGCTGGTTGTGGAAAATCATCAAAAAACAATGAGGATAAAGCTGTTGAATCAGAGAACCTTATCCAGGTAACTGTTCAGCAATTTGAAGCCGGCAATATGGAAACCGGTGAAATAACCCGCCACAGTTTTAAAGATGAAGTAAACTGTAATGGATATGTTACCGCTCCTCCAAATGGAATAGCACAGGTTAGCGCACCCATTTCAGGTATTGTCGAATCAATAAGTTGTGCAATTGGAGACTATGTGCGGAAGGGACAAGTATTAGCTAAGATATCAAGCAGTGAGCTAATGATGCTTCAGCAGGAATTTGCGGAATCGTCAGCTAAACTGAAACGATTAAAGCTGGATTATGAGCGCAGTAAAAGCCTGTATGATGAAAAAATCGGGGCCGAGAAAGATTTTATTGCTATCGAAAGCGAGTATAAATCGATGTTGGCGAAATACAATTCTCTTAAACTCAGGCTACAGCTTTTAAAATTAGATGTTACAAAGATTGAGTCAGGCGATTTATACGCTGTATTCCCTTTAATCGCACCGATAAATGGTTACATAACAAGCCAGAATCTGATTCTCGGACAATTTATTGAGCAGCAAAGAAATCTGGTTGAGATTGTTGATGTTAATCAATTACAGCTTCAGCTTTCTGTTTTCGAAAATGAAATCAGTAAACTACGACCCGGCCAGAATTTAATATTTAAAACTGTAGGGGAAACTTCAGCATCACATTCTGCTTCACTAACTTCCATATCAAAAACTATCAATCCGGAGTCGAAAACTATACTTTGCACAGCCAAAATTACGTCTAAAAAAGGGTCCGATCTGATTAACCGTTCTTTTGTTGAAGCCAGGATCGGAGTTAATCGGAAGGAGGCAAATGCTTTGCCTACCGAAGCTATATTAAAATCGGGTAAGGATTATTATGTTTATGAGATCGCAAAATCAGATAAACAGGCTTACTTTCTGAAAAAAGCAAAAGTTGAAATTGGGATGGCTTCGGATGGATTTACTGAGATAATCAGCCCCGAAGCACTGACTAAGGTTCTGGTAAAAGGAGTTTACAATTTACCTGTTCAATAAATCGAGTTATAAAACCAGTTCCTTATTAAAATAAATCCATTCTATTCAGGAGAAGCTGATAAATACATAAATGTTAGTGTCTCACTTTCTCTATCGAGGATTAGATTATTGGAATTCTGAGAAGTACTTCTTTTTAAAATAGAAAGCTACATTAACCAAACCAATCATCACTGGTACTTCTACCAATGGACCAATTACAGCGGCAAAGGCTTCACCGGAGTTCATGCCAAATATGGCAATGGCTACGGCAATGGCAAGTTCAAAGTTATTACTTGCTGCGGTGAATGAAAGGGTAACTGATTGACCATAATTGGCTCCTACTTTTCTGCTCATGAAGAATGACAGGACGAACATAATCACAAAATAAATAAGCAGTGGAATAGCTATCAATACAACATCAAGCGGAATTGTAACAATATATTCTCCTTTCAGCGAAAACATTACAATTATTGTAAACAATAGGGCTATAAGAGTTATCGGGCTTATTTTAGGTATAAATTTTGTGTGATACCATTCTTTACTTTTAACACGAATCAAAATAAATCGGGTAAGGAAACCAGCGATAAAAGGAATACCAAGGTAAATAAATACACTTTCCGCAATTTGGCCAATAGTAATATTCTCAACTGCATCGTTGGTTGGAATACCAAACCAACCAGGCAGGACAGCAATAAAAAAGTATGCATAAACAGAGAAAAACAGTACCTGGAAGATACTGTTAAATGCCACTAAACCAGCCGCATATTGCGTGTCGCCTTTAGCAAGATCGTTCCAAACAATCACCATAGCTATACAACGGGCAAGGCCAATCATTATGATACCATACATATACGGTAGATTAGCATTGTTTTCGCCGGGAAACAATTTGAAAAGAGTAATGGCAAGGGCAAACATCAAAACAGGTCCAATTATCCAGTTTTGCACCAGCGATAGCGTCAGAACTTTCCAGTTACGGAAAACATCGCCAAGTTCTTCGTATTTTACCTTAGCCAAAGGCGGGTACATCATTAAAATAAGACCAATAGCAATTGGGATATTGGTAGTGCTTTCCGGTGATGACTTTAGTGATTCCCAAAACTGAGCTATTGATGGAAATAAGTATCCGGAAATAACACCTATGAACATAGCCAGGAAGATCCATAATGTCAGATATCGATCGAGGAATTTTAAACGGGGTTGCGATGGCATAAGCTAGAGATTTTGAATGAAATATTTTGGTGGATGAATTAATGTGACAATCTGATAATTCGGCAATTCGGCTATGAGTTAATGTGACAATGTGTTAATTCGACGATTCGGGAATGAGTTAATGTGATAATGTGTTAATGTGACAATGAGTTTTTTCGACTATTCGGCTATGAATAAATTTAATGTTATACTAATTATCGATTTGTCTAATTGCCGAATTATCGAATTGCCGAATTATCGAATCTTCGATTTGCCGAATTAAAGACTAACCTATGCACGTTTGGATGTTCCAATAATTTTTGAGATAATCTTTTTTACCGGCTCCAAATCTGATAGAAGTTGAGTTGAGTCAGGCAGCTTTTTTGAGTGTTTACAGAGCAATAACCAATATTCGGTTTCTTCCACTTCTTTGGCAGAGATTTTAAATTTGTGAATAAAATCAGCTTTACTTTCTGCATTCTGAGCTTCTCTTGCATTTGCACCTATCGAAGTTCCGGATTTAAAAAGTTGGTCTGACAGTTTATACTTCCTCAAACTATCAAGTTCATCACAGAAATCAATAACTTTCAATGCAAATTCAAAAGTCAGATTGATAATTACATTTTCTTTGAATTCATCTTTCATAGCTTCGATTATTAAGGTTAGACAGCAAAAAATTAAATTTATTATTAAATTCTGTCATCATTAAATTATCAATTCGTCGTATTATCGATTTATTGTATTGTCGAATTGTCTCATTGTCGAATTGTCGAATTATAAAACTTCCAAAACGCTTCCTTAATCTCATCCCTCACTCTGCGGAACTCGCCATTGATAAATTCCTCGGTTCCCATTGCATGTGATGGATCGTCAAACCCAATATGTAAACGATGTTTTACTTTGCCCAAAAATGCAGGACAGGCTTCGTTAGCCCCACCACAAACTGTTATTACATAATCCCATTCCTCATTGAGATACATGTCAACTGAATCGGATGTATGGTGGCTGATGTCAATACCAATCTCTTTCATCACAGCAACAGCTTTTTCGTTGAGTTTTCCGGATGCTTCGGTTCCTGCTGAACAAACTGTAAGCGATTTATCGAACGACTGTAAAAAGCCGTGTGCCATCTGACTGCGACAACTGTTGCCGGTGCATAGAATTAGTACTTTCATGTGTTATTGGGTATAGCAGTTAATATCTGTATTTTTAATAGGCTCAAAAAATTCCTGGAATAGATCAATAAAGCGTTTCAATTCTGTTGAACAAAGGCAGTAATTTACTCTTAATCCATCTATTTCTCCATGAATGAGTCCTAATGCTTTTAACTCTTTCAGATGTTGAGAAACAGTAGTCCGGCTTAAAGGTAAAAAGTCCGAAATGTCGCCGGAAATACATGTTTTAGTTTCTGCTAGATATTGGAGTATTGCCAAACGTGCAGGATGTGAAATAGCTTTAGCAAGTTTAGCAAGTACCTGCAAATTATCGTCGAATTTTTCTGATTTGTTCATATTAATGTCTAATGACGTAAAATTACGACATTGATTGATATATGTACCTCATCCTATTGTTACTTTTTTGTTAATTCTGTTTTCTTGTTAAAGTTATCCCTAAAAATCAGGGCTTTATTTTCTCGAAAAGCGGCAGGAGTTTATCATTATAAATCGCTTTGATCTGTGCCTCATTATCTCCAATAGGTTTTAACGGTATTAAATCAATCACTTCATCTGGTTTCAAACCTGAATAGAAATAAGTACGGATAGCGGCAATCATTGTATCCCTGACAGCATTGTGGCTTTCTTCTTCGGTAAGCCCTATGTTGCTACCTATTTCAACCAATTCTTTCCACTGAAACCAGAAATAGGTTGGTAACATGGCAGACATGATGGCATAGCTTTCCAGTTTCTGTTCGGCAACTTCAAAAGTACGGCCCATTCTCCGAAAGATTCGCAGCATCATTTGCTTCTTATTTTCTGACATTTTATCAGAAAAACAAACGGGGTTATACCCTTCATTAATTATTGAGCTTGCATTAGGTATAAGCCGGACTATGTTTTTAAAATTCTCCAGCTTAGATGCTATATTTTCAATAGTAATCTTTGGGGCTAAGGAAATCATGATTTTACCCGTTTTGAAATGATCTTTTACCAGCTCAATAGTATCCATAATAACCGGTGGATGCAAGGCTATGAAAACCATGTCCTGATTTGCCGCTTCGTGGGCTGAATCAGTCAATACAATGCCCGGAAACTGGCTCTTTAAAGCTGCCAGAACTTCAATGTTAATATCGTAAACAACAATTGCTTTATACTCAGTATTATTATTAGCAATTGCCTGCAGAATTACTTTTGTTATCCTGCCTCCTCCGATAAAGCCCAATGATTTTGTTTTCATAATTTTTCAACTTTAAAAAGGTCATTTTTTGCAGAACTATTTATGAACAGCAACATCTATTTCTCATTTGAATAGAAGGACATGGTACATCTCCATAGGAACAATAAACACAACAATCGCCAGGCTTTGGTTTTAGCAAAGATTTACATTGAGGGCATTCGTAAAAAAACTGGCAGGAATCCAATGGCATTTCTATAGTCTCCTGAAAATTACACTTGGGGCAAGTGATTGTTGATTGCAGTTTAAGTTCCATAGAATCTTATATTTAATAAAAAGTTGTTCCAGGATTTCAGTCAGATGATTTTTTCCTGGATTTTATCTGACACATGCATTGGCCGCTCATGGATTCGACATCGCCATTCATAGGTAAACCGTCGCGTTCCCAACCGGCAACTCCGCCAACTAAATTTGCAACCATTGTATATCCATTTGCTAGTAATTGCAGAGCCGTTTGCTTGCTGTGTAAACCAACGCAATCAGCCATAATTAAGGCTTTATCCCGAGGAAGTGTTTTGAACATCTTATCGAATTTGGTAAACGGACATAACAGTTTATTGCTTATTCCAAAATCCTTGATAGCAATTTCATAATCTTCACGTACATCAACGAGGAAAGCTCCCTCCTGGAGACAAGTAAAAGCTTGTTTCCCTGTGAGATGTAGCAGTCCATCAATTTCAAATCCAAGATTATGAAAATCAGCTTTCATTTTATGCAAAATAAATCCAAACGAAATAAAGCCCGGTGAGCATAAACAGAACGGCGACAATACGCCTGAACCAGACTTCGAAGGTTTTTATTTTATTGTAAAACTTGCCAATTCCACCAATACTGAAGGCAAGAAGGTAAGCTAGTAAAACGACAGGTAACCCTGTAGCAATGGCAAAATCGGGCAATAAAAGCAAGCCTGATGACTGAGACAGCACCATAGGCATCAGCATACCAAAATACAGAACACCACTGTATGGACAGAAAGCCAGGGCGAAAATCATACCCAGGAAAAGTGCGCCCCAGCCATTGCCAGGTTTAACTTTATCCGCTAATCGTTGAATCGAACTGCCTGATGAACCTGGTAATTTGATAATGCCCAGCATAATGAAACCGATAACAATAAGAAGTGGACCTATCCATTTTTCGCCATTGGCTTGAACCGCACGGCTAACCTGGAATTTACTTGCTCCAAAATAAATGATAGCCCCAAGCACTGTGTAGGTTATCGCACGGCCCAAAGTGTAGAAAAGACCATTCAGAAAAACAGCACGTTTATCTTCGACATCTTTGCTTATATAGGCCAAAGCTGTAATATTGGTAGCAAAAGGACATGGACTGATAGCTGTCATCAAACCCAACAGGAAAGCTGTCAGAAGCGGCAAGGTGCTTTGATCGATAAGATTCTGCAGGAACTCCATTTTAATAATTTAAGGATGAATCAATTCGGCAATTTGTGAATTCGGCAATTCGGCAATTTGTTGATTCGGCAATTTATCAATTTGGCGATTCGGCTATGAATGAATTCGGCAATTATCACATCATCAAATTGTTACATTATCGAATTGTCACATTATCGAATTGTCACATTATCAAATCTTCAAATTTATTTCAAATTCTTTTCGATTTCGGTTTTCAGACCAGCGATAAACTTAGCAGCCTGGTTGCGTGAGTAACTAAATGCAAAATTGGTAAAATCGGTAGTGGTTTCATTTTTACCATCGATATGGGTAAGAAATAAGCCTGAACCTTCCGCCTGGTATTTTTCAACCATATTCTCATTTTTATCCTCTGACACATCTAATACCTGAAGTTTTATAGTGCCGTCTTTGAGCTGAGCTGCAAAATAGGTATTAAGTGTCTTCTGGGTGTTTTCTTCAATTGATATACACGTTGGACAGCGGTTTTTTGCATGAAAGTAAACAATCTGCAATTTAGTCGCTTTCTGGCCAAAAGTAATTGAGGCCATCATGAATAGTGTTGTAACAAAAAGAATCTTTTTCATGTTTCGGGAATTAATCGATTGTTTTTAAAAGCATTTCTTTTATCTCATTTACTGAAGGCACCCTGCCATAAACAAGTACTTTTCCGTCTACTACCAATGCAGGAGTCCGCATAATACCATAGCTCATAATCTGCTGAATGTCTTCCACTTTTGAGATGCTGGCATTCATTTCGAGTTCAGCAACAGCGTTGTAGGTTGATTTTTCAAGGTTTTTGCAGTTGGTACAACCTGTACCTAAAATTTTAATATCCATAGTTTTAGAGATTAGTGAAGTGATTAAATGGGATAATGACTTTTTAGAAAAAAAGGTTAAACAGGAATCCGACAATCATGATTCCTGTTCCAACAATACCAATGAAAGCAAAAATCAGGGGAAGCTTCAACACTTTGCGAAGAATGATCATCTCAGGCAGTGAGAGTCCAATAACCGACATCATAAAAGCAAGGGATGTACCAAGAGCGGCTCCTTTTTCGATCAATGCCGAAACTATCGGTATAATACCGGCGGCATTGGAATAAAGCGGAATGCCAATCAAGATCGATAATGGTACCGAATACCAGGCTGATTTTCCCATGAATGAAGCCATAAAATCCTGCGGAACATAACCATGAACCCCTGCACCGACTGCAATGCCAATCATCACATAAATCCAAACTTTGCCAACAATTTCTTTTACTGCCTTAAAGCCCAATTTTATGCGGGTAGAGAATGTTAGTTTTTCATCTTCCGGATGATCACCTGCTTTGATTGTATAAACCCAATCTTCGACCCATTTTTCAAGGTGCAATTTACCTATTACCCAACCGGATGTGATGGCAATAAATAGCCCGGTAACTACATAAATAATCGCAGTCTTCCATCCAAACAATCCGAAAAGCAAAACAACCGCTACTTCGTTGATCATAGGAGCTGCTATGAGGAAGGAAAAAGTAACTCCTAATGGTATTCCCGATTCAATAAAACCCAGAAATAAAGGTATTGCAGAGCAGGAACAAAAAGGAGTTACAATACCCAGGGAAGCCGCCATCACATTTCCTGTGAAGAGTGATTTGCCTTCTAAAGCTTTACGCGTGCGTTCAGGAGAAAAATAAGTTCGGATAATGCCTACAAAAAAAATTATGAGTGCAAGCAGCATCAATACTTTGGGAACTTCAAAAATAAAGAAACGTATAGTTTCGGTAAGATGTTTTCCGGCCGTTAACCCAAAAACATCATTTACAAGCTTATCAGTTAACCATTGCAATTTGTAATATAAAAGAAACCAAACAGGCAGGAGCAGCAAGGGTAAAAACTTGCTGATACTTGTATTACGCAGAGATAGGCTATTATCAGACATCGCAACTTGAAACTTTTACAGATTTATCGGCAAGGAAAGCATCAAACAGGAATTTTGCCTGTTTCCAGTTCTCCGGGTTGATACAATACTTAATAAATGGTGGGTTAATTTCTCCCTGGATGAGACCAGATGCTTTTAACTCTTTAAGGTGTTGTGAAAGCGTGGAAAGTGCAATTGGAAATTCATCAGCTATATTGCCACTGTAACAGCAGCCTCGCTCAGAAAGAATCTGGAGAATTTTAATCCGGGCAGGATTTCCCATCGCTTTGGCGAACCGGGCCAGCTTTACCTGGTCATCAGAATAGGGTATTTTCATAGTGCATTTAGTATTTCGCAAAAATACGAAATACTTATTCAAAAAAAACATTATTTAAAAAAATAATATCAGTCAATTAAAGATTAACAACCATTTCTATTATAAAGAATATGGTAGGCCTGCACTCCATGGAACAGGAAGGAATTAAATTGTAAAACTTTAATACATTTCTATGCTGTAATTCAACATCCTTCCCCCTCAATGTTGCAGATGTTCCGAAAAGCGGAAAGGTAAATTTTTTAAACGTAAAATTCATTTTATCATTGATTATGGAAACCCATATAAAATTGTAATATTGACTATTTACTTCAGGTTTGCTTAACTTAATAATTAATTACTTTTGTGATGTATACATCTTTCTTCACAATAAAGCTATTCCTCATGAAAATCTATCTTCCGTTCCTTTTATTAGCAATTTTCGCATGCAAAAACAACCAACCTTCTGACAACAAAAAACTTGAGCAAGATCTGGCGCAAGATATCTCTGTTCTGGCTTCAGATAGTCTTCAGGGCAGGGCTCCATGTTCCTTAGGCGAAAACCGCACAATTTCATACCTGGAAAAAAGGATGAAAGAGATAGGACTAGATCCGGCGTTTGATGGCAGCTTTATTCAGGAAGTTCCCCTTGTAAAAATCACATCCAAAGTACCGGATGTGATCAGTTTCAAAACACCAAATGGTTCTTTGCAGATGAAAGGTGGGAGTGATATTTCGGTATGGAGCCCTGTTTCTCAAAGCGAAGTAAGTGGCAGAAATGCAGAAATGATATTTGCAGGATTTGGTATTAACGCTCCTGAGCAACGTTGGAATGATTTTACAGGTATCGATGTCAAGGGCAAAATCATTATAGTACTAGTTAACGATCCGGGTTTTTATACAAGTGATTCAACTTTGTTTAAAGGAAAAACAATGACCTATTACGGGCGTTGGCGTTATAAATTTGAAGAAGCCGAAAGACAGGGTGCAGCAGGTTGTCTGATAATTCACCAGGAAAAAGCTGCAGGTTACCCTTGGGCAATTGTAAACCGGCATCACAATAATACCGAATATTATCTTTCGGATGAGAATCTTGCCACAGCAAAATGTAAACTCCAGGGATGGATTACTTCAGATGCTGCCCGGAATTTATTTAAAGAAAACGGGTTTCAACTCGACGAAATGATTAAAGAAGCTTCAACACGCGGATTCAAGGCAAAACCACTTAAAACTACACTTTCGCTGAATATTAAGAATTATTTTGAACATTGCACATCGCGCAATGTGGCTGGAATTATCCATGGTAGCAGCGAAACCGGAGAAGCTATTGTTTATACTGCACATTGGGACCATTTGGGTATCGGTTCGGTTGTTGATGGTGATTCGATCTATAACGGCGCCTCTGACAATGCAGCGGCAATGGCCTGGATGCTTGCCATTGCCACGGAATTTAAAAAGCAGAAAGATCTATGCAACCGTTCTGTAATTTTTCTTTCTCCAACAGCCGAAGAAAGCGGTTTATTGGGTTCAGATTGGTATGTTAAGCATCCGGCAGTTCCGATAAACAAAACAATTGCCTGTTTTAATTCAGATGTTTATCTTTTTCTGGGACATTTTAATGATGTTACGGTAACCGGTCTAGGACAGTCAGGTCTCGATGAGATTTTAAGTACTGAAACAAAAAAACAAGGCAGATATATAGCATCTGATCCAAATCCTGAAAACGGTATGCTATTTCGTTCCGATCAGCTTCCATTTATGAAAGCAGGTGTTCCTGCGCTCTTTGCCAAAGGGTATACTGATCAGAAAGAATTGGGGAAGAATAAAACTGCTGAGAAAATAAAAAGTTATTGGCAAAATATTTACCATAAACCCAGTGATGAATTTGACCCGCTAAAGGATAATCTGGATGGTCTTGCCGATGATGTATTTTTATTTTATCATGTAGGACTTGACGTCGCCAATTCCAAAACTTCTCCTGAGTGGAAAAAGGGCTCAGAGTTTTTTGTTGAAAGGAAATAATCTTGGTTTTTTTATGAAGATTTTGATACTCAGCCAAAAAACTTAAAGGCTGCCCTTAACAGGCAGCCTTTAAAATTTTGGATTAAAAAGAAAGTAATTCTATTCTTTCACATAACTTTCAACCGGACCACAGGTGCAAATCAGGTTCCTGTCGCCCCGGGCATCATCAATACGCGTAACAGCAGGCCAGTATTTATCCTCTTTTGCACAAGGCAAAGGGAAGGCCGCAGTTTCACGGGTATAAGGCAAAGTCCAGTTATCGGTTGTTACCATTGCCAAGGTATGGGGTGCATGTTGAATAACATTGTCGTGCTTGTCAACTTTACCTTCTTCAATGTCAGCAATCTCTTTACGAATAGCAATCATAGCATCAATAAAACGGTCGAGTTCGCTGAGTGGTTCACTTTCGGTAGGTTCAACCATAAGTGTACCTCCCACCGGGAAAGCAACCGTTGGAGCATGAAATCCATAATCCATCAGGCGCTTGGCTATATCGATTGCTGCAACATCAGCAGTTTTCAGATATTGGTTACAATCAAGAATCAATTCATGAGCAACCCGGCCTTTGTTTCCAGTATAAAGAATTTTGTAATGCCCTTCCAATCGTGATTTAATATAATTGG
The DNA here is from genome assembly GCA_963802185.1 of uncultured Bacteroidales bacterium. Lineage (GTDB taxonomy): Bacteria > Bacteroidota > Bacteroidia > Bacteroidales > UBA4417 > UBA4417. Next base: position 956,567 of record CAWDHU010000015.1, on the reverse strand, counting down.
CTGTCAGTATCGCATACCTGGTTGCTTCGGTAAGCCCGTTGCCTCCAAGCAATTTAATGTATGCATAAGAAATCGGTAATACCATTGCACTGCCATAAGGTGCGGCTGCTACAGCCTGAATTGCCTTTTCACCGCCGGTTTTTACAAGCGGATGACCAGGAAGGAATGGCACCAAATGTTCGGCAACGCCGATCGGGCCAACACCAGGACCTCCACCACCATGAGGAATTGCAAAAGTCTTGTGTAAGTTAAGGTGGCAAACATCAGCACCTATAGTTCCCGGATTGGTAAGGCCAACCTGTGCATTCATATTAGCTCCATCCATGTATACCTGTCCTCCGTTCTCATGAATAATAGAAGCAATTTCCAGGATACTTTCCTCAAACACTCCATGTGTCGAAGGATAAGTTACCATTAAAGCAGCCAGGTCATCTTTATGTTTAATTGCTTTTTCGAGTAAGTCAGCCACATCAACGTTGCCATTAGGGGCCGTTTTTACTACAACTACCACCATACCGGCCATGGCAGCACTGGCAGGATTGGTACCGTGTGCAGAAGCAGGTATAAGGCAAACTTTACGATGGCCTTCGCCCCGGCTTTCATGATAGGCCTTGATAACCAGCAATCCTGCATATTCGCCTGACGCACCAGAGTTGGGCTGCATCGAAACAGCTTTGAAACCGGTAACTTCGCAAAGCGCTTTCTCCAATTCGCGAATCAGAATGTTATACCCTTCGGTTTGATCAGCAGGAGCAAAAGGATGAATTGCACCGAATTCAGGCCAACTCAATGGAATCAGTTCTGCAACAGCATTCAGTTTCATTGTGCATGATCCCAGTGGAATCATACTGCGATTCAAAGCAAGGTCACGATTTTCAAGTTTCTTAAGGAATCGCATCATTTCCGTTTCCGAATGGTAACTGTTGAAAACAGGTTCGGTAAGATAATCCGTTTGCCTTTCCATTGTAGGAGCGAAAGTCCGGATTTGATTACAATCATCAGGAACACATACGAATTCAGAAAATGGCTTGGTTACAGTAGATGCAAAAATACGCAGTAACAGGTTCAGATCATCGAGAGACGTAGTTTCATCCAGGCTTATTCCAACCTTGTTTTCATCGATATAATTGAGGTTAATATGACTTTCGGTAGCCAGTTTGCGGATGGTTTCAATTTTTACACCTTCGGGAATGCTTATAAGTAAAGTATCAAAGAAATTAGCATTCAATTGTTTGTACCCGTACTTCTGGACCTCATTTGCCAGGACTCCTGCAAGTATATTAATATGGCGGGCAATTGCACGAATACCTTTCGGCCCATGATAAGCAGCATACATTCCGGCCATAATAGCTAACAGGGCCTGGGCCGTACAAATATTTGAAGTGGCACGTTCGCGTTTGATATGCTGCTCGCGTGTCTGCAATGCCATACGTAAAGCACGGTTGCCTTGAGCATCAACTGAAACTCCGATAATCCTGCCGGGAATAAAACGTTTGTAATCTTCTTTGGTTGCAAAATAGGCAGCATGAGGACCTCCAAATCCCATAGGAATACCAAAGCGTTGGGTCGAACCTACAACAACATCTGCGCCCCATTCACCTGGAGGTGTCAGCAAAGCAAGGCTAAGCAGATCGGCAGCAACAGCTACCGCAATATTATTTTCATGAGCACGGTTTACTAATTTACGATACTCATGAATTTCTCCATATTGATCCGGATATTGAAGCAGAACACCGTAAATATCAGGTGTTGGCTCAAAATCATCACATGATTTAATCACAATTTCAATACCCAGATGTTTAGCCCTGGTTTGAAGCACTGCTATGGTTTGAGGATATGTATTCTTCGCCACAATAAAAGTATTGGCACCCGCTTTAACAGCTTCGCGCGAACGGGCATTATGGAGCATGATCATAGCTTCTGCAGCGGCAGTGGCTTCATCAAGCAACGAAGCGTTGGCCAATGGCATCCCTGTTAGATCAGTAACCATAGTCTGATAGGTAAGCAAAGCTTCGAGGCGGCCTTGTGATATCTCAGCCTGGTAAGGGGTGTAGGAGGTATACCAGCCTGGATTTTCAAAAATATTTCTTAAAATTACACCGGGAGTAATAGTATTGTAATAACCCATCCCGATGTAGGATTTGAATACCTTATTTTTGGAAGCCAGGATTTTAATATGATTCAGATATTCGTATTCATTCAGGCCGGCAGCAAGATTTAATGGCTTAGGCAATCGGATTGAAGCAGGAATAGTTTCGTCAATAAGCTGTTCAATGGAATCAACACCAATAGCTTTCAACATGACCTCGGCATCTTCTATACCAGGCCCGTTATGTCGATCTATAAAATTGTTGGTAATCATATAGTTATGGTTTTTTTAGCGTTTTTTTTTGCTGTGGCAAAGGTAATAATCTTACCGTGATACAATGAAAAACTTGCATGATTGTTCATTAATTTACCAAGATGTTAACAAATTGTATTCTCGAATTTGTATCATACTGATATACAATTGATTGATGAGCTTTCAAGGCAAATAAAACAAGAAACAGACATGTGGTGAATACCCATTTCCCATCCGCCATCAATTATTCTTCATTTTGCATTACTTGCTTCCAATTGCTGTTTTCTATTTTACTCTGATTTACCGTTATAAAAAAACCATCTAAAAACCGTATTTTTGCAGCCCCGTAGAAAATAATTCTGAGAGAGGAAGAATATGAAATTTAATAAAACTGTATTTACCGGAGCCATGTCTATCTGTATTGCTGCCACCTTGTGGGGGCTCGATGGGGTTGTACTGACTCCCCGTTTGTATAGCCTGGATATTGGATTGGTAGTTTTTATTTTTCATGCTTTACCTTTCCTGTTGATGAATTTATTCTTTTATAAAGAGTATAAACATATCAGGACTTTCACGAAAGCTGATATTCTGATGTTTTTTTTACTTTCATTACTTGGAGGAGCCGTTGGAACGCTTGCTATAGTAAAAGCGTTGTTTCTTGTTAACTTTAAAGCTTTAACAGTAGTAGTATTATTACAGAAACTTCAGCCGGTTTTTGCTATCACCCTGGCAGCTCTGTTGCTGGGCGAAAAACTTAAAAGGAATTTTTTACTTTGGTCGACATTGGCAATTACTGCCGGGTACTTTTTAACATTTGGTCTTCATCTTCCTGATATTGAAACACATGGCAATACTGCTCTGGCAGCGGGTTTTTCATTATTGGCAGCTTTTTCATTCGGCAGTTCAACTGTTTTCAGCAAAAAAGTACTACAGAAGTTTAGTTTTTTTACCGCAACATTTTATCGCTATGCTTTCACCAGTATAATCATGCTCTTGTTTGTAATCTCAACAGGCTCCTTAAAAGTTATCCCCGAAATTACAGGTATTCAGTGGACTATATTTATCATAATCGGCGTTACAACGGGGTCAGGAGCTATTTTTCTCTATTATTTCGGGCTTACACGAATACGAGCAATGCTTGCTACCATTTGTGAACTCTGTTTCCCCGTTTCGGCTATCTTATTCGACTACCTTGTAAATGACAGGGTACTCTCGCCTATACAATGGGTAAGTGCCGGGGTACTAATTTTTGCAATTTTGAAACTTAGCCTGCAGAAGGCGTAAAGGAGAAAAAGACAAATAGACAAGGCGAGGGGGAATTGGGCGAAGGGTGGCCAAGTGAACCCAATAATTTTATTGTATTTCAAAGAAGTTAACCCTCCTCTATTTTATTTCATTTAAAACCCGCTGCAATTCGGCATTATCTCAATACAGATTTTACTCCCTTTCTAATGTAAAGCGTAAAATCTGGAATTCTGTCTCCGATTTTCAGCGTCATGTTTACCATTTTTTGAGGTATAAAAAAAGCCACAATTTCAACTGAATTTGTGGCCTTTAATCTAACAACTATATAATCTTAATCTACAAAATCTTTCAGTGAATCCATTAGTTTACGACGAGTAAAGAAAATCCGGCTTTTCACAGTGCCAATCGAAATATTCAGTTGGTCTGCAATTTCTTTGTATTTATATCCCTGGTGATGCATCTCGAAAGGCATACGTTGATCCGCATCCAAATTTGAAATACTCTTATTGATCTCCTTTTCCGAAAACTTTGAATCGGGAGAAGGGAAATCTGTTTTACGGGGAATATTCAGGTAAAATAAATCTTCAGTACTATCAATTATGGTATTTGCTTTTTGATTGCGACGATAGTTATTAATGAAAGTATTTTTCATTATGGTATAGGTCCAGGCTTTCAGATTGGTATCAGCAGCAAATTTGTCACGGTTTGCAAGGGCCTTCAGATAGGTATCCTGAATCAGGTCTTTGGCTTCTTCACGGTTGGAAGTAAGCATATTAGCGTAATATTCAAGATTCTGATATAGACTTATCAATTTATGATCGAATTCTATTTGAGTCATGACGCTTTGTGTTTAATTATTATACTGCAAAGTTAAACACATTTATTTAGAATTGTTCTAAATAATGTTAAATTTTTGTTAAATCTTTTGCACAACTTCAACAAACTGATCTTTCAATCACTATATCAGTACTTTATAGAAAAACAGGATACTTAACTAAGGTACGACATTATAGGTGAAAAATAATATAATAATATGTTAAAATACGTTATATGTTTATTAGAAATATGTAATATACAATAAATCAACTGATTATAACTATGTCATTCAAATCCGAAAGGAATACGGATTTTATACTTTTTTGAGGAAATTGTTAAATTCCTCTAACGTAACAAAAGACTTTGTATTTCCTGGCAGGGTAACTCCAGTTTCCTGAATGCTATGCCCTCCTATCAGTATCTGCTTGTCACTACAAAGCTGCCATAGTTCCTGTAAAATTTCATTTATCACTTCGGATGAAAGGTTTGAAGCGATAGATGTTACCAGGTAATCTACATGATGAATTTCGAAAATATCCTTAAGATTAATCAAGGGCACATTCTGTCCGAGATAAATTACTTTATGTCCTTCTTTTCTGATTAAAAAATGAAGATACATTAATGCTACTTCATGATATTCATTTTCGGGTAAGAACAGAAGAAATGTCTTATAATTATTGCGGTATTCCTGTTGCCCATCAATAGCCAAAATAAGTTTCTGCCTGATAAGGTTCGATATAAAATGTTCCTGAGCAGGAGCAATAACACCTATCTGCCAGAGGATTCCAATTTTTTCAAGGAATTTATACAATAATTTCTCAAAAGTGTAGTCAAAACCTTGCTTTATAATTGCGGATGTAATGATTTTGTCGAACCTTTGTTCATCGATTTCAATCATTGCCATAACAAGGTTGTCAATCTGATGATCATTATCAAGATCCTGGTTAGTCAGATTAACCACGCATGAAGTTAATTCATCTGACGACATGCTTTGGATATTTGAAATTTTATACCCGTATTTATTCAGGATGGCTACATTCATCAACCGCCGCAGATCCTCATCAGAGTAATACCTGATATTCGTTAGGGTACGTGCAGGCGCCACAATCCCATATCTTTTCTCCCAGATACGAATAGTGTGGGCTTTTATGCCCGTGATTTTTTCCAGATCTTTAATGGAATACTTTATCATTGATGCCTAGTATACATTTAATAACTAATTAACATATACTTCTCATTTTTGTTTAATCTTTCCAAAAAAAAAAGTAAGATTATTTGCCGATAGGTTTATTTTAATTGCACAATTGAGAATTCAATTTTATTAGTATTATAAAAAAAGATATTATGGATCAGTGCAGGTAGAATACTATAGATACTTAATCGAATCCACCATGCCCCCGGTAAAGTTTAAGCGGTTTATCAAGTTTCAGTTTCAAAACTGTTACATATTTATCCAGCACAGTTGAGGGCACATCGATATAAACCAGGCCCGGAACAGGGCTCCAGGAGATTTTTCCAACAATTTTATGCGTAAGTTTTGTTCCGTTTCCTACTACGGTAATTTCTTCAATTTTATTATCAAGACCTTTAAGCATAAGCTGGCCGCTAATCTGCCCATCTAAAAACAGGTATAATGTGGTTGAGTCTTTCGACAAGGTGGTAGGACCATAAAAATGCCCTTGTGGAATCCCACCAATAGTATTAAATATGGCTTCCCCGTTCTTTTTGTTCCAGGCACCAAGTTCTTTTAGCACGTTGATTTGAGCTTCAGGGATAGTACCGTCTGCTTCAGGCCCCATATCGAGTAACAAATTTCCCCCGTTTGATACAGCATCCACAAAAATGGTGATCACTTCGTAAGGTGTTTTCCAGTTCTCATCATGATGAAAACCCCAGTTGTCGTTGGTAGTCATACATAATTCCCACCAATTAAATTTTGGACGTGTGACCGGGAAATTTTGCTCCGGTGTTGCATAATCGCCATAGCCCTGCAAACGTCCGTTAATAATGGCTTTTGGATTGTTTGAGAGAATTATATGTCGCACTTTTTCCGATTCCCATTGTTCGGCACTATGTTCCCAGTCTCCATCGAACCAGAACAAATCCGGATTGAGCTGGGTACTGATCTCTTTCACCTGGCCCTGGAAAAACTGCCTGAAACGGTTCCAGCGATCGTAATCATCTTCAATTTTATACCTTGAACTGTCGTTCAGGAAACCCGGGTAATCAGGATGCGACCAATCGAGAAGCGAGAAATAAGCCCCGCATTTAATATCACGTTTCCGTAATTCTTCAAAAAACGGTTTTATCATATCCCGTTTAGCTGGCGTGGCTTTCACTATGCTCAGGTCATCCATTTTAGTATCGTACATAGCAACGCCATCGTGATGCTTTGTAGTGATAACGGCATACATGGCTCCGCTTTCCTTAATCAGGTCGGCCCAGGCAGCAGGATCATATTTTTTAAGTGTGAAACCTTTGAGTTGCTTCATGTAATCGACATAGCTGATTTTTTTATTATGAAAACTCCAGGACTCATCAATACCATCCACCGAATATATACCGGCATGGATAAAAATTCCCAGTTTGGCATCGGCAAACCATTGCATTTTGTCTTTGATATCGTTCGGATTTATTTTAGTTTGTGCAGAAGAAGCAAATACGCCAAGCAGAAAAAAACTGCCAAGTAAAATTGTTTTCAGATATTCCATGGTTGAAAGGCTTAGAAAAGTATATCTCCTTGAATTTTGACTTAAAAATTGTTTGTTAAAGATATGGAGTTTTAAAAAATGAGAGAATTAATTTTTGAAACTTTTCAGATATTAATGCCTGCTTAAAGTTAAATAGAAAATAACAGAACACGGTTTCTATAAAATAAAAAACGAGACAACTTATAAAATTGCCTCGTTTTAAAAAAATCAAGTATGCAATTACTTCGGTTCTTTTGCCTTTATTCCGCATCCTATAGCTTTTGTAAATGAAGGATCTGGCGTACCTCCTGCCAGTAATGCGTCTATAGCATTTGAAAGATACGGGGCAGTAACTTTAGATGCATCCTGGGAGTTATCGTCAATAGCTCCTGTGTAGCGGACAACTAAGTCTGATCCTTTTTTCTCCAGCAGGTAAACCTGCGGCGTACGGGTTGCGCCATACTTCCTGCAAATATCTCCTGTTTCATCATAAAGATACGGAAATGTAAATCCCTTTTCTTTTGCCCGAACTATCATATTATCGAAAGAGTCTTCAGGATTAACTACCGGATCATTTGAATTAACAGCAATCACAGGATATCCCTTTGATTTATACTTTTTGTCAAGGGCAATAATCCGGTCCTGGTAGGCTTTAGCGTAAGGACAATGATTACAGGTAAAAATTACCGTAAATCCTTTTGCACCGGGGTAATCGCTGAGGGAAACCAGTTTCCCGTCGGTGTTTTTGAGTTTAAATGCGGCAGCTTTATCACCCACATTATATCCCTGCGAATAAGCAGATGAAAGTGCAAACAATGAAATAAAGGCTATTGCAATCAGATTTTTCATGGTAAATTTAGTTTTAGGTTAATAATTGAATCTAGTTCATCGAAAGTGAAAGGCTGGGAATACGATTCCCTGAAATTCCTTCCGTATAGTATTGTAAAGGGTATTTCACCCGACCAGTTGGCATCTACAAGGTTTATCCATCTGTTCTGGTTTGGGTCGTTGAGTAAAAATACATCTGAAGTAATATTTTTTGATTTCACAAAGGGTTCCAGCCTGCTTGATAGCTCCTTTGGAAAATCGAGGCTTACCAGCAGAACTTTAAACTTTTTATCCGAGTATTTTGCTTCTGCTGCTTCAATTGCCGGTAATTCCTTAATGCAAGGCGCGCACCATGTCGCCCAGAAATTCACCAGATAAATCGTATCATTGGTTTTATGAAGATAGGGCTCTAACAGGTCGAAATTTACTACCCGTATTTTGTCTGCCTTAATTACCTGTGATTTTGTTATATGCCCGACAAGCAGGATTGAAAGCAATAACAGAGTTCTTCGCAGCATTGTAATTAATTTTATACTACGATAAACATTTATAGTGTGCGAAAAGTTTAGAAGAGTTGGTGCATCATCATCTGTATTAACACAATTTAAGGAAATCCGTTTAGAAATAAGCAGGAACTATCTGGTTCAAAAAAAAATATTTTTCAGGTATTTAAAACTAAAAAGTCAGATACCAACTGAAACATTTAAGTCGGCATACAATTTTCAATAAAACGAGCACAATAAAGCAGTACGAGAAATTTTTATTTTGCACCAACTAGGGTATTATAAAATTACTGCATTACTAGAAACATTATCACTACGCACCATTACATAAACATATTTGCCATATTAACGTTTAAATTGTAGCTAATTCATTTTAACTAAAATATTTGCGCATTAATGGACATTCTATCCATCCCTTTCCATAAATTTATGAACATTACCAGGGTTAATGGAAGTGAAGACTTTATTTATATGATTCAGGAACAACCGGAATATTTAAATCATTTAGGAACAATTCATGCATGTGTTCAATTAAGCCTGGCAGAAGCAACAAGCGGAGAGTTCCTGTTAAAAGAATTCAATCAAATTAAATCTGATGTAATTCCAGTAGTTCGCAAATCAGAAGCCAAATACCATAAACCAGCTAATGGTGAACTTTTTTCAAAAGCAGAATTCTTTTCATCCACGAGATCTGAAGTATTAAATGAATTAAGTGCAAAAAAAAGAGCTATAACTAAGGTAAAAGTTGAAGTGTTCGATTCCAAAGCAGATAAAATTTTAACCGTTATTTTTGACTGGTTTATAACTAAGAAATAAAATGAGAAAGGCGCTAAAATCAGATAAAGAAAAAGTTGTCAGGATTATTTGTGAATCATTCGACAAAAATCCACACGTTAATTATATTATTAAAAATGATGCCAAAAGAAATAAAAGGATGGCTGCGATGGCCAGGTATGCTTTTGAATTTGGCATGAGAAGAGATGGTGTAAACCTGACAGATGACGGGCTCGGTGTAGCTATCATTTTCCAGAACAATAAAATAAAAGTCAGTCTTTACGAATACTGGCTCCAATTGGGCCTGGTTTTCAAGGCATTTTCTGTTTTCAGAGCTTTTAAGGTTGATAAATTAGAGACTCTTGTAAAAAAGAATCGTGCGGACGATGTTGATTTTTTATACCTCTGGTTTTTTGGAGTGGCTGACGAAGCTTTAGGCACAAATGACGCCAGGGATCTGATGAATTATATATTTAAACTCTCTTACGATATGGAACTGCCTATTTACCTTGAAACAACCATTAAGCGAAACAATGTGATTTATAAAAGATTTGGACTTGAAGATTATAAGATTCTGGATACGGGTATCGGGAACCTAGTATTTTGGTTTATGAAACGACCTCCAAATCCTGTATTCTAAGCATTTATTTATAGTAATATGAAAGTACTTGTAACCGGGGCTAATGGACTTCTAGCAACCAATACTATTATTGAATTACTTGGACAGGGCTACACGGTGACAGGTCTTCTGAGAGATAAGGAAAAATTCCTGTTACCTCCTCATCAGAATTTAGAGTTGATAGAAGGAGACATACTTAATGCTGATATTACAGAGCAGGCAATACAGAAATGCCATTATTTAATTCATATCGCGGCTGAGACCAGACAAAATCTGATTAATTACAAAGACTATTACAAGACCAATGTAGAAGGACCGGCAAATCTGATTCAGGCTGCTATAAAGTATAAACTGAAAAAATTCATTTTAATAAGTACGGTTAACACAATCGGATACGGGACAAAAAACAACCCAGGTACCGAGAAAGATAGTATAAAGGAACCATTTTCAAGCGCATACTATGCTCAGAGCAAGTTACAATCGCAGGAAATTGTGTTATCAAGATCACATGAAATAGATGTTGTGGTTATAAATCCAACATTCCTGATAGGCCCTTATGATAGCAAACCAGGTTCAGGCAGGATAATACTTATGAATTATGGAAAGAAAATTATTTTCTATCCGCCAGGCGGAAAAAATTTCGTTCATGTGAGTGATGCAGCTAGAGGCATTGTTTCCGCTCTTCAGAATGGGAAAAATGGTGAAATATATCTTTTGGCTAACGAAAATTTAACTTATAAAGAATTCTTTCAGAAACTGGCATTAATAACAGATTCACAGGCAGTACTGGTAAAAATTCCAAAATATATACTTTTACTAATTGGGATAATTGGGAATATCCTAAAATTTGCCGGAATCAGGAATGAGATAACCCTGACAAATATGAGAATTCTTTGTGTTAATAATTTCTATTCTGGCCAAAAAGCACAAAATGAACTTAATATTAAATTTACCAAAATTGAATTTGCACTCAAAGATGCTGTAAACTGGTTTAAGGATAATAAAATGATAAAATAAACATTTTATGATGCAATTTCACATTTCTTAAGTTTAACAAGGGTATTCGACAATTTATGGATTATACTTTTCTATTAATCCGCTAAACTGCTTACGGGTGAGGACCCAGAACGGTTGAGGTATGATTAGTTGCCGCTTTCGACGCACATTCCTATCAGCCCGATGAGCCGTTAATTAAATGTTAAGTTGTTCAAATATAGCCCTATCTGAGCAATGTTTAATAACCGGCTGTTAGCTGCTGGCAATTATTTCTTTTTTTCAAATTCAATCAATTCAATTGGAGCTCCATTATGTTCAATCATTGCAACTCTAACTCCGTCTGAAGGCAGATTCGGTTCAGTAATTATTTTGAAATCACGATTTTTTAATTCAAAATCCAAATCGTCAACTTCAAACGCAATATGCGGAACAGTTTGAATCAATTTGTCGATAGGACTGTCTTTCTCAAATCTCATCCATTCAATTCCGAAAGGGCTTGTACTAAAACCAGAAACATAAAATTTAAATTGAGGCAAATAGTTCTCATCTGGCATTCTCTTATCTGTAGGAATTCCTATATGATGATATTTCCATCCCCAACTTTCGATGCAGGAAGGCAATTCAAAGTCCTGACGGATTTGTTGAATTTCTTTCATTTTACTGAACCCGTTTACATTTTACTAAAATACATTTTAATGGTGGTTCATTATCCATATGTTTTATTGGTTCATCAATTTCTGAAAATTCCACCAATCCATATTTATCAAACTCTCGCTTTATTGAACCCGTATCGTAAAAAAACACCCTCAATCCGTTCCTTATTTCAAATCTATCTTTACTCAACTGTTTTCCATTTCCATACATTGATGCTTTTTTTGAAACAACGGTAAAAATCATATATCCATTTGGTTTAAGTTGATTAAAACAGTCTTTGATAAACTTTCTCCTTTCCTGAGAATTTAACAAATGAATCAAGGCATAACAGAATATTCCTTCATATGTTTTTTTTATCAAATGGCATTTCGGTAACTGACCCATGATGAACTTTTATATCAAGTCCATTTTTACTCCTAGCTAAATCAATCGCTGTTTTAGAAATCTCAATTCCTGTTACATTAACCCCATTATCACAAAAAATCTTTGCATTTCTTCCGTATCCAATCCCGGGAATCAGAATTTCCTTTGCTTTATTATCCAAAAAAAATCCTTTGATATAATTGCAGAATCAGATGGTTCAAATCCCCATGTTGTCTGCATCTCCTTAAAACTTGATTCCCAATATTCTATCATTTTATTATTCTATCTATTTAGCAGGATGTTCGATTTGCCTTAGGCAACAGCCGAGGATATTACAATTACGGGAATAAATTGTTGCTCAACTGTCAACCAGCACAAATGTATCTATAGGTTTCAAATGTTTCAACAATCATGCGAACACGCATTTGTCAGATTCTTAAATAGCGGCGTTTTTACCGAATATCATTCCTGGTATGTCAATTTGTAGACATTTTTAGAAACGAAATTTGCAGAATCAATACTAATAATCCTGCTAAATTTAAGGGTGTCATTTTCAACTAAAAAATCATAATCACCAGCAAGTATTAGAGACCAATCAAAATTAGTACTAAATGCACATTCATTATTAAAAGTAATAACGGAATCTTTTAGCTCATAGGTTCCATGGCAAATAACAGGATAATAAGCCTCGTCACTTGTGCCTTCCCATTTATTGGAAGTAAAAGTAATATTAACAACTGCATATTCGGTTGGCTTCCAACTTATGGTTCGATAAAATATTCCGCTGTATTTGCCTTCTTTTATTTTAAATGTTTTATCCTGAGATTCCTTTTCTGGTTTCGAACAATTTATCAGAGAAAAAACACATAAACCAAAAATTAAGAATTTGCCTTTCATGATTTTACTATTGTTAATTTAATGACCGAAGATTCATTGTTTATTTCTTGCAATTCAACTAATAATTGCAATGGAAAATGACCGGTTTTAGTTTATATGTATTGTAAAATCAGGCTTATACTATGGTTTTGGCGGTAATTACCTGATTATTTCACTACCTATAGCTAACAGAATTAAATTATTCAGTTCATATTAATAACTTGTAAATATATTACTTTTATTCTTTTTAATCCTAAAAGTTAACTAACATATTTGACCGAAATACATCTAAAAGCCTTATCAGAAAATCTGTATATTTGACTTTTTCGGTAGTTAGCCGGAACCAAATAACCAAAAGCACTTCTTTTACTTACAGTATTCAAGATTAAGAGGTTAACCGAAACAATTATCCTATTAAACCTAAATTATGAATACCTTGAAGTTAAACATAGTACTGCTTGTATTATTTACCTTTTTGCTGGGCAGTTCCACGTATGCGCAACTAACCTCCCACGAGGTGGATCAGCTGGTGGAAAAAGCAATGGCTAAATTTAATGTTGCAGGTGTTGCGGTAGCCATTGTAAAGGATGGCAAAATAGTTCTCGAAAAAGGATATGGTGTAAAGTCGGTTGAAACAAAACAGCCTGTAGACCAGAATACCAATTTTGAAATTGCTTCGAACAGCAAAGCCTTTACCACAACAGCCCTGGCTATTCTGGTTGATGAAGGCAAACTGTCGTGGAAAGATAAGGTAAAGAAATACATTCCTGAATTCACCATGTACAATGAATATGTGACCAATAATTTCCTTATTGAGGATTTATTAACCCATCGAAGCGGACTTGGGCTGGGTGCCGGCGACCTGATGTTTTTCCCCGACGGATCGGATTTTACCATTAAAGATGTACTTTCGAACTTCCAGTATTTTGAGCCTGTTTCGGCATTCCGCACAAAATTTGATTACGATAACCTGCTTTACCTGGTTGCCGGGGAAGTTATAAAAAGAGTCAGTGGAATGACCTGGGAAGAATTTGTGAAAACGCGTATCCTGGTGCCTTTGCAAATGGATAATACCTATAGTTCATTGTCGCAGATGAAGGACCGGAGAAACCTGGCCATACCTCATTCAACCGGGACAGGAACTATCAGAACCATTCCTGTTTATGAGGAGATGGTGAACGGAGCTGCCGGTGGAATTCTATCCAATGTTGACGATTTAAGTAACTGGATGCTGGTGCATCTGAATAAAGGGAAATATGGCGCAACCCTTGAGAACAGGCTTTTCTCGGAAGCCGCTCAGCGTGAGATGTGGAAATTACATACCGTAACTGATGCGAGTACAAATCCCCGTTATAATTCACATTTCTCAGGCTACGGCTTAGGCTGGTTTTTAAATGATGCGAAGGGAAACCTGGTTGTTTCACATACCGGCGGTTTACCCGGAATGCTCTCGAAAACAATATTGCTCCCGGATTTAAACCTGGGCGTTGTGGTTCTGACAAATACTGAATCAGGCGGTGGGGCATTATTTTCAGCAGTATCGCAAACTATAGTTGACAGCTATTTAGGACTGGATGATAACAACTGGATTGATAAATATTATTTCCGTTTGGAATCAGGTAACAAAGCAGCCGATTCAGTTACTAACGTTGTATGGAAAACAGTAGCTTTAGCAAGTGGCACACCTGTTAAAACTGAACGCTTTATCGGGGTTTATGAAGACAAATGGTTTGGCAAAGTTGAAGTTTCGATGAAGGACAATAGACTCTGGTTCAGGTCGTACCGCTCGCCAAAACTTACCGGGCCGATGAGCTTTTATAAAGCGAATTCCTTTGCAATAAAATGGGATTACCAGGATATGAATGCAGACGCGTTTGCCATTTTCTGCCTCGATGAGGAAGGTAAAGCTCAAAGCATACGCATGAAAGGCATTTCACCAAATATTGATTTTAGTTTCGATTTCCAGGATCTGGATTTCCAACGAATCAAGAATTAATTTTTTTGATTTTACACTTTTTTATCAGGTTGCATTGTTTTTCGGAACAAATGGGTTTCATCGTGTGTTAATACTATTTGAATATTCTCATCTATAATTATAACTATGAAACGATCTTTAATCTTTTCAATGAGTCTAATCGTGTTGATCACGTTTGGCTTGCTTGGGTTTAAGTGTATAAACACCAAACCATCAGCTACCGAAGCCTTTGCTCAAAATCCGGCTGCATTAAATTACAGGACTTACTGTGCCGGATGTCATGGCGATAACCTCGAAAAGTTCACTGTCAAAAAATGGATGGATGAACCTGGGAATGCTTCCGTTATTAATAGTATCAAAATGGGAATTGAGATGCAGGGAATGCCCTCGTTCCAAAAAACTTTTACAGAAGCCGAAATTGAAGAGCTGGCGGCCTATGTTAAAAGAGGGATTCCTGAAGATAAAAGCTCGCTGAAACCAGCTGTTTTTCCCGGGGGAGTTATGGAATCGGAAGTACAGAAATTTGTTGTAGATACAGTAGTTACAGGACTAGACGTACCGTGGGGATTGGCATTTCTGCCCAATGGTGACCTTCTGATTTCGGAACGTGCCGGATCGCTGTATCGTTTTTCCAATGGCAAACTCTCACAACCCATCGAAGGCTTACCACCTCTCAGGGCGGAAGGCCAGGGCGGATTGCTCGATTTATGCCTTCATCCCGACTTTAAGAAAAATGGCTGGATATATTTCTCCTATAGTGCTTTGAATGCAAAAAGCGATAAAACTATAAGCAATACTGCCATAATGCGTGCCAGGCTCGATGGGAATAAACTGGTGGATCAGCAGGTAATCTTCAGGGGAGATCATGACAACAACAGATCGCACCATTACGGTTGCAAACTTGCATTTGACAATAAAGGACATTTATTTTTCGGGATTGGGGACCGGGGACAGCATTTCGATTTCCCACAGAATCTCAACAACTCAAACGGGAAAATTCATCGCATAAACGATGATGGCTCCATTCCAAACGATAATCCGTTTGTAAAAACAGCCGGTGCCGTACCTTCAGTATACAGCTACGGACACCGCAATCCACAGGGAACATGCATCAATCCGCTAACCGGTGAACTTTGGGAAACCGAACACGGTCCGCGTGGCGGCGACGAAATCAACCTGATTGAACCAGGCAAAAACTATGGCTGGCCGGTTATTTCGTACGGCATTAATTACGATGGTACTGTTCTTACCGAATTTACCGAAAAGAAAGGAATGGAGCAGCCTGTCTATTACTGGAATCCTTCAATTGCGCCCTGCGGTATGACTTTCCTTACTGGCGATCGGTACAAAAAGTGGCATAACAACCTGTTTGTTGGTTCACTTCGTTTTCAATACCTTGAACGGGTGGTGATCAAAGACCATTCAGTAATGCATACGGAGAAGCTGCTACAGGGAATCGGGCGGGTCCGTAATGTGGTTGTTAGTCCTGATGGATTTATTTATGTAGCTATCGAAAAACCGGGGAAAATTGTGCGGCTTGTTCCTGTGGAGTAAAAGCGGTTAATAGTTAATAGTTATTAGTTAATTATATATCAGAAACTGGGAAACTGCAGGTTTTTCTATCCATTCATTTTCGTGAAGGCATGTACTATTTAAGCAGACTTTCTTTAATCTTGATATTTTTTCTGAACCTGCTGAATTGCCATGCTCAAAAAACTAATCCACAAATAGCTAATGATAAACTTCCTGATTCTGCTATTTTGTTGAACCAGGTTACAATAGAAGGTTACCAGTTGAGCAGTCATTTGCAGACTTTCCCGGGTAGTATATCAGTGCTTGTCGGGAAAGGCCTCAACCTGACCGATGGAACAAACATGGCTACTGTGCTTAACACAATCCCCGGCATAAGCATGCAAAGCGGCACCTATGCAACAAACCGGATCGTAATCAGGGGCATGGGAAGCCGGACACCGTATAATACCAACCGGATACGATCGTACCTCAACGATATCCCACTTACTTCTTCCGATGGCGTTTCGACTCCCGAAGAAATCGATCTGCAAAGCCTGGCGCGTATTGAGGTGATCAAAGGACCCGCTTCAGCGTTATACGGTTCAGGATTGGGTGGGAGTATTAATCTCTTTACACCTGTGAATCTGAATACAGAAGGCAGCCTGAGTGCAAATTACGGAAGTTTCAATACGTTGAAAACCAATTTGTCGGGAACAATTAACACCGGAAATGCAAACTTGTGGGGCAGTCTAAGCCACCTGCAATCGGATGGCTACAGGGAGAATAATGAATACAAACGAACTTCGCTCCTGTCGACAGCGCAATGGAAACAACCCAAATGGTCAGTTAAATCAACGCTGATGCTGACTGATGTTAACGGTGAAATCCCCAGTTCGCTGGGCAAAACCCAATTCGAAAACGATCCGCAGTCTGCTGCACCCAACTGGGCAGCCATCGAAGGGTATAAGAAATACCAGAAAGCTTTGGCAGGCATCACACTTACAAATATCCTTTCGTCAAAGCTCACCAACCAGCTTACCGTTCATGGTAAATGGGGCGACAGTTATGAAAAGCGTCCGTTTAACAACCTCACCGACCAGGCTATGAGTGCCGGAATACGCAACAAACTAAGCTATTACAGGTTAAAAACGGATTGGGTGTTAGGAATAGACTGGATCGCTGAACAGTACAAATGGAAACTAGATAAAGATGAAATCGTACTTAACGAGAACCGTGAAACCCGCAGCCAGTTCAGTGTTTTTGGAATAATGAATTACCGGCCAACGCATAAACTCCACTTTTCTTTGGCTGGCACCGTGAATTATATCAGCTACCAACTCACAGATTTATTTGCATCCAATGGCGACCAATCGGGCAAAAGGAACTTCCCGCTAATTGTTTCGCCCCGATTTGGATTAAGCTATACATCCAGTGAAAAATTGTCGGTTTATGCTTCAGTTGGTCATGGTTTTTCACTTCCTTCACCTGAAGAAACCTTGTTACCTGAAGGTGATGTAAATCACGATATCAAACCGGAACAAGGTTTTCAATATGAAATCGGATCACGTTTTAACTTTTTTGGCAAATCATTTTGAAGTGGATGTTGCACTTTACTGGATCGAACTTAACAATCTTACTTGTAACCAAGCGGATTACTGAAGATATTTTTACCGGGATGAATGCCGGGAAAACACGTCACCAGGGATTTGAGCTGCTCTTACGGAATCAATTTTTTGATTTCACCAGCTTTCCCGGAAAACTAAATTCAACTTTGAGCTACACTCTTTCACGGAACCACTTTATCGATTTTATTGATGATGGAAATACATACAATGGCAACGATTTGCCTGGTATCCCTAAACAATACATGGAATTACAACTAACATGGAATCCATTAAAAAAACTGGAAGTTTATACTCTCCTGCATTATACCGGCAATCAATATTTAAATGATGCCAACTCGTTGAAATATGAAGGATATTTTTTAGTTGACCTGAAAGTGACAACTCGGTTTCAATTAAAGAAAGCAGGTACATTCAATATTTATGCTGGAATAAACAACCTGGCTAACACTCATTATGCATCGATGCTGGTAGTAAATGCAATAGGATTCGGTAACAGCGAACCGCGATATTACTATCCGGGTTTACCCAGGCATGTGTTTGCGGGAATTCAATTCCGGTTTTAAAACAACTAAATACTTTTGCCGGATCTGAAGTTATATAATTGAAAGGCTATATTGTAAATAGAAGTGGCATAAAAAAACTCTCTGGAAAAGCCAGAGAGTCTTTCAATCAAAATAAAATTTGGTTCTGTTTATTTAGGAAGAAGTACTCCGTCAATTACATGAATAACTCCATTGCTCCCTTTCAGGTCAGTTGCGGTAACATAAGCGGAGTTGCCTGATTCGTCGGTAAGTTTTACCTTTTCTTTATCCATCGAAGCTGTCAGTTTGCCACCGCTTACTGTGGTTAATTCAACTTTACCTTTCCCTTTTTTAATAGCTGCAACAACTGCTGCTGCGTCAAGATTGCCGCTAACTACATGATAGGTAAGGATTTTAGCAAGTTGTGCCTTGTTTTCCGGTTTCAGCAAACCCTCAACCGTACCGGCTGGTAGTTTGTCAAAGGCTGCATTTGTAGGCGCAAAAACAGTAAATGGGCCTGCACCTTTTAAAGTTGATACTAAATCAGCTGCTTTAATTGCAGCTACAAGCGTCGTGTGATCGGCCGATCCTATGGCAATATCCACAACATCTTTTTTCTGACTGAAAGCACTTACTGAAGTTGCAAGAGCGATCATAATTACAAATAGTTTTCTCATAGTTTATTGTTTTTAATTGTTTAACGTTTTAGATTATATGTTAAACATAACTTGAAAACTATTGTTCAGGGGGTAAGAATATTAATATGTTAAAATTCCTTAATTTTCTTAATTTTGAAAGACTATATCTGATTCAGAAATTTTACAAAACCTGATCTATGATTTATGTAATAGAAGAAGATATTATCAACTCATTCATTTGTTTAAATTTATTACTGATGATAAGTTTTTCAGAGCTCAGTCGGTTGTTAACTATGTATATAAGAAATCAAACAATTGCTTAACACAAAGTGTTAATAAACTCAAAGAGTAATTCATGTTAAACTAATAAAAAAAAATGCTATGAGAAAACAATTAAAAGTAATTCTACCCTTACTTATAATGGTGTTATTCATTTCGTGTAGTGATATGAGTAAACAAGTTGAGGATCATCTTAATAACCTGACTAACAAAGCTAATAGCTTAGATACTTTAATAAACAAAGAGATTGATAAAGTATTAGCGCTTGATTCAATAATTAATCTGGAAAGTGATAAAGTAAAAGTGCTTGATTCTTTGATTAACAAATCTTCTTCAAGATTAGATTCCATTGCTAAAGAAAAAATCAAATCTTTAAGACAAAACTAAGTCATTAATCAAACTAATGAAATGAGAAAGTAATACTGTAATTTTTGAATTACTGACATTTTACCTATCTTGACACGTATTTTGAGCAGTCTTAGCATTACTCACCAAATGTTGCCGCACTGCTGTTAAACCAAAACTTCATGCTAAGAGCGAATATGTACGAAAACCTGCAAAGCCACAAATGGCATTTGCTTTCCTGTCAGGATGAGTTGGGGACCTCCCTTTTATGAACCAGGTATTTAAGTCGTCTCCTTTTCATTTTGATGTCTGGGGTTTATCAGCTGCTGTAGCTTTCTAAATTCTGATTATAATTGGTTTTGAGAAGTAAGAGACTGGTTAAATTTGCTAAATAAATACTCCTAGTTGAGTAAAAGTCGGAAGATGGAAGTCGGAAGATGGAAGTATTCTTAATTGAAGTTCAAGTTTAAGTTGATATTTTGGTGATCGTCCTTCTCCGTTTCTCCCCTTCTCCCCTCGGTAAGTTAAAAACAACAATTTTAAACAGACTCTAAGTGAGGCGAAACTATTTTTAAATTCTCCCGACAATGACCTCTTATTTTGTAAATAATTGTTCAAGCATACATCAAATTATAAAAAATGACTCAAATGAAAAAAAACTTCGGCTTAGCCAATTCAATTACAATCGCATTAACATTTATTCTTTTTGCGATAGCACTTTTTGCAACAGGTTTTACAAAAGATTTATTGCTGGAAGCGGGGGTATTATTGGTTTCTGTTAAAATAATATTAATGAGTGCTGCAACCAGAGATTCAAACAGGGAAATACTGAAGAAATTAAATGAAATAAATGAAAAACTTCAGGATGGCAAAAGCATTGAATCCCGATAATTGTTATTCATGGCAAATAATACAACTTCTAATACAAACTATATGAAAAAAATAATCTTTTCAACGTTTTTAACATTTATGCTCTTATGCGGGGCATCATCCATCAAAGCTCAGGCCCTGATTGATTTGGAAACAGGAGCTGTTTTTACAGGTTATAATGATGTTCGTATCCCCGGTGATGAAGGCACACTCTTTTCGTTAAAGGATGATCTGATTCCCAAAACAGAATTATTCTACAGGCTAAGATTGAATTACACGATAAAATCGCGTCATACGCTTTCATTACTGTATGCACCTCTCGAAACTAAATCGGAAGGCAGTGTTACAAATGACATTTTCTTCGAAGGAGTGGTATTTCCTGCCAATACGGAACTTGTCGGAACGTATAAATTTAATTCGTACAGGCTCACATACCGGTACGATATTGTGCTAAAACCAAAGTTTGAGTTTGGGTTAGGGTTCACTGCAAAAATCAGGGATGCTGAAATTGCACTTTCCTCAGCTGGATTAAGTTCGGTAAAAACGAACGTTGGATTTGTACCCATTATTAATTTCAGGCTTTTATGGAAGGCTGGTGATAAGTTTGGTCTGCTTCTGGATGGCGACGCACTTGCCGCACCCCAGGGGAGAGCCGAAGATGTTCTGGTTGCTGCAACATATAAGTTCTCAGATAACTTTAGAATACGGGCAGGGTACCGTATTCTGGAAGGTGGCGCTGATAATGATGAAGTCTATAATTTTGCTTTATTCCATTATGCTTCAGTTGGCATATCTTATACTTTTAAAAAATAGTTTCTACTCTTCATTTAATGGGTGCATATATTTTGCCGGAAGTCAGAAGACAGAAGTCGGAAGTTTCCCTGAAAACATCATTTATGCATGAAAGCAGGTCCCTGTTGATCAATTGCCTTTCCTCAGAAATTTCCCTTTACTGAGACCAAATTTCAAATTAGCTGGTTAAACGATTATTTCAATTTAATCAAAGGTTTCAACTTCATTTTATTGTCCTTTTTGCCTGAAAATAAACAATACCCCAATAATATACGTTGATTACTGAAAAATTGAATTCATGGACACACCTATTATATTTTGGATACTTTTCAATGCTTTTGTATTACTTATGCTGGCACTTGATCTGGGCGTTTTTCACCGGAAGGCCCATGAAGTTACTGTAAAGGAAGCGTTAACCTGGACTTTTATCTGGGTTTTCCTTGCGATGGTTTTTAATACAATAATTTTTTACTGGAAAGGTCAGCAGTCGGCTCTGGAGTTTTTTACCGGATACCTGGTGGAGAAAGCCCTGAGCATAGATAATATCTTTGTATTTATAATGATTTTCACATACTTCCAGGTCCCTTCAAAATACCAGCACAAAGTATTGTTCTGGGGTATTTTAGGCGCACTGATCATGCGTGTGATTTTTATATTTGCCGGGGTTGCACTTATCGAAAAATTTCATTTTACCATCTACTTTTTTGGTGCTTTATTGATTTATACCGGCTATAAAATGTTTTACCACAATAATGCAAAGATAGAACCTGATAAAAATCCGGTAATCAGGTTCTTTAAAAAACATATGCCGTTAACGCCTGATTTACACGAAGATATTTTTTTTGTAAAACTCAACGGGAAACAATTTGCAACACCTTTATTCCTGGTTTTGATTCTCATCGAAACTACTGATCTTATTTTTGCTGTGGATAGCATACCTGCTATTCTGGCAATAACACAAGACCAGTTTATTGTTTATACTTCAAATGTGTTTGCCATTTTGGGATTACGTTCTCTGTATTTTGCTTTGGCAGGCGTAGTGCATCGCTTCTGGCTGCTGAGCTATGGGCTTGCGGTAGTTTTAATATTTGTTGGATTAAAAATGCTGCTGATCGATGTTTATAAAATACCGATCGAATGGTCGCTGGTATTTATTGCCACCATAATAACCGGAAGCATTTTGCTTTCCTTACGGATACGAAAACCTTAATTCTTACAGATAAATAGAAATATAACCACCAATAAGACAACAAATTATAATGAAGGAGAGCTTTTTTTTATCACTCAGTTTTAGTCAACTGTTTACCGATCCCGTTCATCTGATACAGTACGGGGGGATTGTCCTATTACTTGTAATTATTTATCTTGAAACGGGATTCTTCCTGGGCTTGGTGCTTCCCGGCGGTGATTTCCTGATTTTTACAGCAGGAATACTTTGTGGCACTCATTACCTTGATATTTCTTTGTTGGTTTTGGTTACAAGCATGATAGCGGCTGCTGTGTTAGGCGATTTTACGGGTTATGCCAAAGGAAAATGGCTGGGGCCAAAACTTTTCAATAAAACTGATGCAAAGATATTTAAAAGGGCTTATCTCGAAAAGAGTAAAGGATACTTTGAAAAATACGGTATGTGGGCTTTTATAACCGGAAGATTTATGCCTGTTATCCGCACCATGATCCCAATACTAGCCGGAGCATCAGGAGTTCCGTTAGTTAGATTCAGCTTCCTGAATATCATCGGAGCAGTGATCTGGATTGGTTCGCTTACGCCGCTTGGATATTACCTTGGAAAAGCGTATCCTCAATTGATTAATTACAGTATCTACTTACTTATCGGATTTGTTTTACTTGCTTCATTTCCTATGTTGAAAATTATGTTTTCAAAAATAAAAAATTCATGATCCTTAATTTCAAGAAACTATAAAAGCTTCGGCTAAACCGATAATCGTTACATGTGTTTATTTTTTAATTTTATATGAATCACATTCACATGGAACTCGCCAGGAATAATCATCCCTCAGTGAGACATTTTTTGGGCAGGGCGTGTATCATGTTTATTTTTTGAAGTAAATGGAACACATTTTATTCATGAAATATTGATTCTTCAGCAGGTTTTTAGCTGATCCTTTCGATGCTCCGAATATCAAATACAGCAGGATTATTTTCAGCAGCCACTAATTCCAGAATTGATTTGGCGATTAAGTAATAGCTAAATGGGATGGAAAACCACCTGGTTATGTCCAATTTTTCCTGGTTTGAAAAAATCTTAGGTTGAATTTTTATTTTTCCAGCTTTCTCAACAAACTCCTTACATCCGCTACATCGTTTAAATAGTATTTAGCGGCAGTTGCCTTTGTTCCAACCTTAATGGTGTAAGCCGGTTCGGGCATGGATTTAAATGTAAATTCATCCGTCCAGTCGTCGCCTATCGCAAGTATGAAATCAAATCTAACATTTCCGATTTTTGCCAGGGCAGCCCGGCCTTTGTTTATACCTGCATTTTTAATCTCGATTACTTTGTCGCCATCCATAATTTCGAGGTTCAGGTTGGCCAGGTAATCTTTTAAATCGTCTTTCAGTTCCCAGGCGCGCTGCTGGCCCATATCCGGATCGGTACCGCGGTAATGCCATACCAGTGAGTAATTTTTATACTCAACAAACGAACGTGGTGTACGATCAACAAAATTCTGCAATACGGGTTCAACAATCCGCATCCATTGTTTATCAATCTGGTCAGTCATTTTCCAGTTTCCTTCCGGATTTTTGCTCCATACTCCATGCTCGGCAATAAAGGCCAATCTGGAATGTTTGTCGAACCACTTCGATAAAGTTTCTTTATCTCTTCCACTAATTATTACTACCGTATTATTTTCGACAGCAATCAGTTTTTCAATAATTGAATACAGTTCCTTATCAGGCATAGCCATTTGCGGATCCTTGTGAAACCCGGTAAGTGTGCCATCATAATCAAGAAAAATGATACGTTGCTCTGCTTTTTTATAGTCTTCGAGCAATTCATTAATTATAGCTTCGCTGACTTTGCGGGTAAAGTTCGTTGCCTGCAGGGCTTTTACACTTTCGAGACCAGTTAATGAAATCAGTAGCCCACCGCTCTTCATTATAGATTTTTAGCCTTTTTTGGAGGACTGTAATACGCTCAGTCTGTTCCTCGTCAGGCATATTCAGTGCCTGGTAAATGGCAGCGGCTACTTCAGCCTTGTTATTCGGATTAACAATTAACGATTCGCCCAGTTCTTTGGCTGCTCCTGCCATTTCGCTTAAAATCAGCACGCCTTTTTCATCCGTGCGGCAAGCGATATATTCCTTTGCATTCAGGTTCATTCCATCGCGGGTAGGCGTGATCAAAGCAATGTCGGCACTGCTGTATAATTGAATCATTTCGAGCCTGCTTACTGCCCGGTAAAAATAGGAGACAGGCATCCAGCCAATGGTTCCAAACCGCCCGTTGATCCGGCCTACCAATTCGTCGGTTTGTTTTTTCAGGTTTTTATAATCTGTCATTGTTACCCGCGACGGAATAACAAAAAGGAGAAGACTGACTTTTCCGGAATACTCAGGGTGCGTTTCAAGAAATAGCTCAAATGCTTTTAACCGGTCGGGAATTCCTTTTGTATAGTCGAGGCGGTCGATTGATAAAATGATTTTACGGTTTTTATCCCTTTTAAAATAATCTATTTCCCTACGAATTTCTGATTCCTGACCCGGCCTTTTTTGTGTCAGGTCCTTTGCCGTATTATTAAAAAAATCATAATCTATACCTTTCGGGAATGCATCAACAATAGCTATCCGCTCCTCTAAACGTATACGGTTAAAAATGGTTTCATGTCCAAGCAGCCTGCGGACACAACTCATAAAGTGTCGCTGGTAATCAAACGTATGAAAACCAATCAAATCAGCATTTATAATGCCTTCGAGCAATTCCATCCGCCAGGGAAGCAAGCGAAAAATTTCGAACGAAGGGAAAGGAATATGTTGAAAATAACCAATGGAAATATTGGGGAATTTTTCGCGGATTAATTGGGGAAGCAGCATTAAATGATGATCGTGAATCCAGATAATGTCATCTTCTTTCACATATTTTGAAACTATACCGGCATAAATCTGGTTGACTTTTTTGTATGCTTCCCAATTGGTTGGATTATACTTTGCAATCTGCGTGAAATAATTAAAAAGAGGCCAGATGGTATTATCACAAAATCCTTCCAGGAATTCGGTTCTCAGCTGCTGATCCAGGTAAACCGGGATACAATTGTCTTTTCTGAATCTGTTGTCGATGCTGATTTTTTCAGTTTCGCTGATTTCATCAATACTTACGCCTCCCCTACCAATCCATTTAATATCATATGATTCATAAAAACGCTTTAATCCTGAATCAAATCCATCGGTTACCGGGAGTAATTCTTTTTTACCATTCACTTCTCTAACCTGTAATGGTAACCTGTTGGAAATAATAAAGAGTCTTTTCATTTCGCGGATATTGACTTTGCAGTTTAACTTTTATTTTGCTTCATATTTATAAAACTATGAAAACCTTCATTGGTCAAGCTCAAGTATAGAAAAGCGTTGCAGTCTGATTTAGTGATTCTTTGCGGCTTTGAGTCTTAGTGGCAGTTTATTATTGAGCCACTAAAGCACTAAAATACGAAGAAAGCACAAAGTTCAATACTCAAATATTAACTACAGCCTTTCTTTATTTTATTTCCTTAATATTCAAATTGTTATTCTCCAATAACTCGCGTGAATCCGTTAAGAACTGAGTCAAATCTGCCCTTGCCTGTGCATCCAGTAAAACAGTATCATTTTCAAACTTGGCTGCAGGCAAAATATAATATTGTTTTTTACCATTCTCAATCGGATTATAAACCCATGATAGCCGGTAGCCTGCGTCTGAAATTTTTGTCCGGCCTGCTTCTTTTTGCAGTTTCACCGAAAACATTGCACCACCATCCGTATACCTCTTACGTTGGTTCGAAACATAATTTCCCAGCGACCAAACGACCAACTGCTCTTTTTTGAGGCTGTCAGCCTTATGCCATTCCATTGGCTGTATTACATGGGGATGCGATCCGATAATAATATCAGCTCCATTATCAAAAAGGAATCCGGCAATATCCTTCTGAAATGCATTTGGTTCACGCTGGTACTCATCGCCCCAATGAATAAAAACAATCGTCATATCCACGACTGAGTCATGAGTAGCTCTCAAATCTGCCAGCATCCGGTCTTTTTCAATGAGGCTTACCACATCGTTTTCAGGCACCGCATTCCCGTTAGTGCCATAGGTGTAATTAAGAAATGCAAGCCTGAATCCCCTGGTATTCAGAATCTTTGGATTTGTTTTGCGGTAAGCATCCTCACTTTTATATGTTCCAATATGCATCATTCCCAGGCTGTCGAGCATGCTTACTGTGCGTTCGATTCCAGTCCTGCCACGGTCACAGCAATGGTTGTTGGCTGTGCCTACCAAGTCGATACCTGCATGCAATAAGCCACTAACAAGTTCATCGGGTGAACTGAAAGCCGGGTATCCGCTATAAGGTTTTCCGGCCAGAGTGGTTTCGAAGTTGGCAATAGCCAGGTCAGCACCGGAAAGCCAGGGAGTGATATACCTGAAGCACGAATCATAAACATAAATTCCAAGTTCGTCATTCCATGAGGCATCCACCTGCGGCATATGCTGCATAATATCACCGGCAAAAATCAGGGTTATTTCATGTTTAGCTGGTGGAATATCACCAACTGAAGCACTCTCCGATGTTTTAGCAGGTAACATCACCAATAATAATGCAACCGGCAAGGAAAGCGAAATCGGGATAATCCTTCTCTTTATAAAAAGGTATAATGAATGAGTGCTATTACCAGATGTTTTTACAGTTGCCATTTATTGAAAATAAGTCTCATGAAATCTAAGCGAATTGAATTTAACCGTTTATTGCATTAATATGTTCATATTAATACAAAGGAAGTGTATTTGTATCCAAAAGCAATCTCTTTATTATTTTAATCTGAACATTAAACTTATCCTTCCCCATTTATGCCATAATCCTCCTTTATACTCGGGCGAAAGATAATGTTGTGCAAGTTCAATACCAATACCTTTATGCCTGAAATGAACGCCTGCCGAGGCACTGCCAACCATCCGCTGTATTTCATTTCCACTTAATGTGAAAACATTATTGTGATTAAACATTCCACCCTGCAGCAACGCGTTATAAGCCACAAATCTAATATCAGTTTTTGCAAAAAAGTAATATTCAATTTCCGGCCATTGCTCAGTATCGTTTATCCCAAAAACTGGTTCGGATTTTCCGGCCTGGAGTTGAAATCCGGCACCGGCATTATCGTATAGCGTTCCTGCTTCTGCATTTATACCAGCCTGCAGGGTTAAGTTTTCCTTATTTATCAATGCTTTCTGAACCTGGGCAGAATAATCCAGGATAATATCGGAATTGATTTGAGTATCCCATCCTACAGGTTTATCATTTGTTGGGAAGGTCTTATGAACCAAATTTTGTAAAGATGATCCTAATGAATAAGGTCCGATATAACCTATTTTCATTTGAGAGGAGATTATTAATTGACGAAGCGGATCTGCAACCGTTTTCCGGAAACCAAGATACAATAGTGATGCATACGGCCGGTCGTAATGAAGCAGAGGAGCAACGCGTGTATCGGTTGGAGTATACATTCCCTCACCAATGCTTATATTAAAGGTTGCAAAAGACGCATGTTTGTATGGGATCATCAGTTTTTGTAAAGGTGACCGGGCTAGTCGTGCCATCTGCAGGTCAAAAACAATGCCATTGGTATAATAACGATCAGTATTGTCATATGTGATCAGATCATTTTCAAAATCTATTCGAAGAATGGTTCTCTCATCCACTCTTTGTTCAATCCATTTTATACCTGGAAATATTTTTGTACTGAATTTTCGCGAGGAAGTGTCAGAAACGTTGATAACTAATCTTTTATCTCTTGTTTTAACTTTCAAAAAGTTAATCCTTTTGGATTTTTGAATAGCTGTATCGGCTTTTATTTCAAATTCTTTCAGCGAAGATTTAAGATCATTTGCAGCCTGTTGCGAAACCTTTTTATTGGCATTAAATATTATCTGAGCCTGATTTTCTGTCTCCGAGGGTGCCGGCTTCTTTATAACATCATTCTTCATCACCTGCTGTTGCTGACATGCAGTAAGAAAAGTCAACGAAAACATAATAATGTAGATTGATCTCATAAAAAATGAGTCTAATTCTCAGATATACAAAAATACTCAAAAAGCCTATACCCCGAAAGTATGCCGACAACCTTTGTGAGCAGCCAGGCATGCGGGCTGTGTTAAAAATGTAATTTCTGTAAAATCTTCAGGTAGTTTAAAAAACAGAAGCAGAGGTACTCTAATCAACTAATTTATATAAACGTTTGGATATCAAAACTGTTCTGGCATTATTTCCGACTACACTTTACGTTTCAATTTATTTTTTCCCTGTCCTCTCTAAATCCCTAAGGTTCTCCATCTTCTTTTTTTCAAGGAAACCATTAATATCGCAGAGGTGCTCCTTTACCTGTTTGTTGCCAAATTCAAACACTTTACTCACCAGGCCATCCAGGAAATCGCGGTCGTGCGATACCAGTATCAGGGTGCCATCGTAATCCTGTAAAGCGCTTTTCAGGATATCTTTTGTCTTCATATCCAGGTGATTGGTAGGCTCATCGAGGATAAGAAGGTTTACCGGCTCAAGTAACAACTTGATCATAGCCAGGCGTGTACGTTCGCCACCGGAAAGAACTTTTACTTTTTTATTCCAGCTGTCGCCGCCAAACATAAATGCGCCGAGGAGATCTTTTATTTTAGTCCGGATATCGCCTTTAGCCACATCATCAATGGTTTGAAAAACCGTGTTTTCTTCGTCAAGCAACGATGCTTCATTCTGAGCAAAATAGCCGATCATGGTATTATGACCGAGTGTAAGTTTACCATCGTACTCTATTTCGCCCATCAGGCTTTTGACCAGGGTCGATTTACCTTCGCCATTTTTACCTACAAAAGCAACGCGTTCGCCACGTACAATGCTAAAAGTTGCGTTTGAAAAAACTGTATGAGAGCCATAACTTTTCGACATTTCTTCCAGTATTACCGGGTAACTTCCAGATCGGGGAGATGGCGGAAATTTAAGGCGAAGGGATGAATTATCTTCCTCGTCAACCTCAATGGCAGGCAGTTTCTCAAGCATTTTAACACGCGACTGCACCTGGTTGGTTTTGGAATACGTACCGCGGAACCGATCAATAAAATCCTGGTTATCAGCAATAAACTTTTGTTGTTCATCGAACTGTTTCTGCTGTTGTTCACGTCTTTCCCCACGCAGTTGAAGGTACAAGGAATAATTAACCTTGTAATCGTAAATGCGGCCCATTGTTACTTCAATAGTGCGGGTGGTAATATTATCAACAAAAGCCCTGTCGTGTGAAATTACAATTACAGCCTTGGCACTGTTGATCAGGAAATCCTCAAACCACTGTATTGATTCAATATCCATGTGATTGGTCGGCTCATCGAGTAGGAGAAGGTCAGGTTTTTGCAAAAGAATCTTTGCCAGTTCAATTCGCATGCGCCATCCGCCGCTGAATTCACCTGTCGGTCGGTTAAAATCATCACGAACAAATCCGAGGCCAATCAAAATTTTCTCAACTTCGGCATCGTAGTTCACTTCTTCAATTGAATAGAATTTCTCACTGAGTGCCGAAAGTTGCTCTATAATTTCATAATATTCAGGAGATTCATAATCGGTACGCGATGAAAGCTGGTTATTTAATTCCTCTAATTCATGCTGCATTTCGAAAACATGGGCAAAAGCCTGTGCTGCCTCTTCGAAAACGGTGCGGCTGTCGTTGGTAAGCAAATGTTGTGGCAAGTATGCAATTACTGCATCTTTGGGTGCAGAAACCTTGCCGCGTGTGGCCGTTTTTGCGCCTGCTATTATTTTAAGCAAAGTTGATTTTCCTGCGCCATTCTTGCCCATGAGCGCAATCCTGTCTTTTTCGTTTATTGCAAAAGATACATCTTTAAAAAGCGTGGTCCCTCCAAACTCTACTGTAAGTCCATCTACTGATATCATTTCTGTTCGTTAATGAGGTGCAAAGATACCGCTTTTGGAAGATTTTTTCAGAAAAACCGTTTTAGCGGCTAAATATGAATTTGATTTGATGGATATACAATTACGCCATCTCAATCTTTGCTTATGCACTAATTTTCTTGTCCTTTTTGCTTAATCAAAAAGGACCAAAAAATCAAGACTCTATAAAGTTTTAATGTTTTTCTACGTCAGGTTTTTGCCACGCCACGCAAGCCGTTCGCCATGAAACTGTGTCCATTTCTCAACTTCAGGAACCTGGCTCACTTCTGCATGGCTTGCTGATGCCTCTCGCTTAAAAACCTTCCTTGAAAAACTATCAAAACTTTATAAGGTCAGTCCATCCGAATAGAGTTCTCGCTTCGGGCATCCTTTGTCGATAAAGATTTGGATTATGTGGTAAATTTTTCAGGGTTTGGACCGGCATTAGAAAAATGCGCCAGCGGTTCTTACCGAAGATATGTGCGAAAGGCAAGTGCGTAGCAATACACAGCAACGACAAATGTCAGGCTTTTTACAAATCTTTCATGCCTTGTATTGCGCGCAGATACCTCAGGTTAGAAAAGCCAGCATTTTTATAAAGCCTTGATCTTTTGGTGCTTATGCATCAAGGCAAAAGCACACAAAATTATTTTTCACTACAATAAAAGTAACCTTGGTTATAATGCAGGCACATCAGAATAAAATGATGTGTTTTTAGCTATTAGCTATTTAGTCAAAACAAATTTCAGAATCCATATATATTGATGTTAATATGTGTTGCGCTTTTTATTATTAAACAATATCTTTACCTCGAGTTTAAACCCAGCAATTCCTGACATGTGCATAAATATAAATGTTCTTCTTTAAGCATTAACAGCCATTTTAATCAGACATATAAATAAAATAATTTTATCTTAATATTATGGAAAATCAGCTACTTACATCAAGAATCCGCGAAAACAGTATTAAATACGGTTCCCGCAATGCAGTTTTCTACCAGAAAAGTGATAAAAGCTGGGTGCCTATTAGTTGGACTGAACTATGGCAAACCATACAGGATACTGCAAAAGCATTGCTGGCCAACGGCGTGAAACCCGGCGACAAGGTTGCCATTATGTCGCGTAATATGCCCGAATGGACCATCACGGATTATGCATTGCAGCTGGTACGCGCAGTTTCAGTTCCGTTGTTTTCGTCGACCAGCGTTGCCCAGGCAGAATATATGCTTAACGAAACTGAATGTGTTCTTATACTTGCTGGTGAACAGGAACAATACGATATCGCAGAAGAACTTGTCCATAGAGTTGCTTCTCTTCGTAAAATAGTTGCATTTGATTCGTCAGTAAAATTTAAAGAAGGAACACCTTCCGAATATTTTTCTGATTTTTTGAACTCAGGCCGGGCAGCAAATTATGACGAACAATTGAAGGCGGTTTCCGACGAAGCAACAGAGCAGGATTTATGCTCCATCCTTTATACATCCGGGACTTCAGGCGAACCAAAAGGCGTAATGCTTTCAGTCGGGAATTTTATGACTTGTGTAAGTATCCACGATTTACGGATCTCTATAAGTGATAATGATGTTTCACTTTGTTTCCTTCCACTCAGTCATATTTTTGAGCGGGGATGGACCTTTATCGTTTTAAGCAAAGGAATAACTTCATACTACCTGCGTAATCCCAAGGAAGTAGTTGATGCTGTTCAGGTTGTAAAACCAACAGTAATGTGCTCGGTACCTCGTTTTTTTGAAAAAACTTATGAAGGCGTAAATGCGAAAATTGCCAGAAGTTCTGCCACAAAGCAGGCTATGTTCAAATGGGCGATAAACATGGGAGGGAAAAGGTTTGATTATTTGAGTCATAAGAAGCCAGTTCCATTTGGGCTTAAAATAGCTTATGCAATCGCAGACAAACTTGTACTATCAAAAGGCCGTGCTGTATTGGGTGGTAATTTCAGATTTATGGTTTGTGGAGGAGCAGCACTTTCGCTCGATATCATTCGTTTTTTCGAGCAAGTCGGTATTCATATTAAAATAGGATATGGCCTCACTGAAACTGTGGCAACAATTACCTGCCTGCTTGATGATGACATGAATATCAGTTCTGTTGGTAAAGTAATGCCGCTGCTGGATGTAAAAATTGGTGATAACAATGAAATCATGGTGAAAGGGGGAACTATTTTCCATGGCTACTACAAAAAACCGGAACTTACTGCCGAAGTTTTCAAAGATGGATATTTCTGTACTGGCGATGCCGGTCGGTTAGATGAAAACGGGTATCTTTTCCTTACAGATAGGATCAAGGATATTATTAAAACCTCCTCGGGTAAATATATAGCACCACAGAAAATCGAATCCCTCCTTTCGGGAGATAAATATATTGAACAGATAACTATCATCGGCAGTGAACGCAAATACGTTACAGCTTTGGTTGTTCCAGCTTCAATTGCTTTCGATGAGTTAATGAAAGAAATGGGTCTTGAAAAAATCAAAAAAGAATTCCAGGTAAAGGAGAAAGCGGTTATAGAGTTCTATCAGCAGCGAATTAATGAACTGCAAAAAGACCTTTCGCCTTACGAACAGGTAAAAAAAATAGTCTTGGTTCCGGATGAGTTTACTATACAGACTGGTGAATTAACTCCTTCTCTAAAAATAAAACGCCGGGTTGTAGCTGAGAAGTTTAAATCTGAAATTGAAAGTATGTATAGTTAAGGATAAAGGGGGAAAAGAAAATAGGAAAATAGGAAATAGTCTACCGGAAACTTTAAAAGTAGAACGTAAAGTGCTTTTTAACATTGAATGCAGCAGGCGTTGAACAAATAATAAATGCGAATTATTTGAATGCTGAAAATAACGGAACAATAGAATACAATGTATTTGAACGGCGAAGCCATTTGAACCTTAAACCCGATCACTGCCTAATCCCAAAATACTAACCCCTAATCCCTTTTGTGTTTCCACCTTTTATGTGACCAAAGCCAATAGGCCGGTTCAAGCATAATAGTTTCTTCAAGATGTTGCACGTACAAGCGGGTGATTTCCCCTTGTGGCAGGGAAGCCGGATCTTCGGTGAGCAGAACGAGTTCCAGTGTGTAATATCCTCTTTTCACTTTCTGAATATCCACATATATTATAGGCCAGTTGTATTTGCGTGCATATTTCTCGGGCCCGGTCAGCCATACAGTATCATGATTCAGAAAATTAAACCAATAGCATTCTTTCAGGTTCGACGGACTTTGATCGGCAGCCATAATATATATATGAGGCTTTTCGAAAAGTTCACTAAAGGTTAATGCCGTTTCCCGTATGGATGCCAGCCTGGTATTGAATTTTGCCCTATGCCTTTTGACAAACTTATCTACCCGTTTATTACTCATAGGTTTATAAAAACCAACAATCGGATAATTAGTTTGTAGCCCTGGTGACAGTGAACCCCATTCCCAATTGTTGTAATGACCGGGTACCGTAATAACACTCATATCTTTTTCTAAATATTGATTTAGACTCTCAGGATTTAATATATGATGCCTTGCAATAAGTTCTGAGGGGCTCATAGTAAACCCTTTAATACTTTCGAGGCTGATATCACAGAGGTGGTGGTAGAATTTCTTTGTAAGTAAATGTATCTCTTTTGCATTTTTCTCAGGAAATGAAGTTCTAAGGTTACCCACTACTACCCTACGCCGATAGCCAATTATATTAAAGATCAGAAAATACAATAGATCAGAGAAAGCATACATCATCCTGAAGGGCATAATCCCTACAACCAATATCATGAATCTTAAAAAAACATAGGATGCCATTTTCTATCTAGTGTATTAATCGTTGAAGAAATTTGTTAAAACAGGAATCGTATATAAGCACCAATACCCGGATTCATATTCTGATAATCTTCGAGCTTAACCATCAGCCAATGTGCTGTGAACCCCGGCTCAACAACCATACCGTTGCCAAACATTAATGAAACCCCGGCACCGGCAAATCCGCCAACACCAATACCTCCCTGGTATACGCTGTAGGACTGCGTATTGCCATTCGGTACATAACCACCATTCTGATATATATTTATCATATTATATTCAACTTCTTCCACATAGAAAGAGGATTTTTTCACCTGTGTACTGTTCACATTCAATCCACCCGTCCAATAATATGATAATTTATCCGATTTCGGGTAGGATCGTTTGAGCCCTATATCTGCATAAATGCGTTCTTCAGCTCCGCGCATAGGATATAACCTTAAATCGGGGTTTGCTAAATAATCCAATGGTGGATCCACTTCAAAAATGATTACATCTTCAGCCTTCAATTTCATATAGTTAAATTCGATCATCAGGGCAAAGGTTGGGCTAAAACAATATTGTGCATATAAACCCGGTTGCATGGCAATTTTATAATGCATATTCTCCGGTAATCCGGCAACGCTTATTGAATCGTGCGCTCCCAAAGCGTGAAATATATCCTGATACCAGTAATAATTTGACATTACATATTCCACATTATTTACGTTATGGGATTTACCGTTGTAATATGCAGCAGTTACCTTTGAAGGATAATAAACACCTACATTCAAACCAAAAACCCATCCCCTGCCATTATCTGAAAGGTCTACTTCAGCGTTAGCATTATCGGTTTGAGCTTGAGAATCCATGCCAGTAAGTATTGCCGACAGGAATAAAATCAATATTATTATTTTACGAGACATCAGGTTACTGGAAATATTAGTTTACAAAAAGCTCATTAGCAGGCGGATATTAAGGTATGTGACAGCGGCTCCAATCAATATAAGCGAAGTATTGAGTGTCACCGAATTGGCATATTTGCCCATCACCTTTCGGGAAGAAGTAAGATAAATCTGTGTAAAAATGGTAATAGGAAGCTGTATACTCAGCAACATTTGCGAATATATCAATCCTTTAAA
This sequence comes from uncultured Bacteroidales bacterium, assembly GCA_963802185.1. Lineage (GTDB taxonomy): Bacteria > Bacteroidota > Bacteroidia > Bacteroidales > UBA4417 > UBA4417. The sequence continues at coordinate 921,252 of CAWDHU010000015.1, read as the reverse complement.
CGGGTTGCTGATAACAAAGATAACCAAAACGGCAGGGATCAGTGAAATTAAGACTCCCAACCTTGAGTGATTATCTTTCATATCGAAAGGCTCACCAAAAAATCCGGCAAAAATACTTCCTCCTGCCATAGCAGATGTAATAGTAGACGCAATGCCTGCCAATAGCAAGGCGATTGCAAAAACTAAAGCCGCATTTGAACCAAGCAGTGGCACAAGCATGTTTTTAGCCTGCTCAAGTTCTGCCACCGGAATTTTATGCTTGAAAAATGTAGCTGCTGCCATAAGAATCATCGCGCTATTGATAGCCCATCCAACAATCATCGAGAAAAGCGTATCAAGAAATTCGTACCGGAGTTGCCGTTTTTTAATTTTTTCATCAGCAAGGTTCCATTGCCGGCTCTGAATAATTTCAGAATGAAGAAACAGGTTATGTGGCATTACAACAGCGCCCAATACACTCATAATCACTATCATAGACCCTTGTGGAAACGAAGGCTTTATCCAACCGACTACAGCCTGACTCCAGGATATATCGGCAAGTGTGAGTTCGTATATAAATGACAGTCCGATTAAACTTACAAATCCAATAATCCACTTTTCGAGCTTACGGTATGAATTTGAAAACAATAATATAACAATGGTAATAAGTGTTATTATTGCTCCAATTCGTATCGGAATTGCGAACAGCATTTTTAGGGCTATTGCTCCACCGAGCAATTCAGCCAGGGAGGTAGATACAGATGCAACAACAGCGGAAGATAGGACTGACCGGGATACCCATTTAGGTGTATGCATGGTTGTAGCCTCCGAAAGACAAAGGCCGGTTGCAATACCCAGGTGGGCGACATTATGCTGCAAAACAATAAGCATAATAGTCGAAAGGGTAACCATCCATAAAAGCTCATAGCCATAGTCGGCTCCTGCTGCCAGGTTCGAAGCCCAGTTGCCAGGATCAATAAAACCAACAGTTACTAGCAATCCAGGACCAATATACTTGAAAATTTCTAACCCTCCCAACGTTGGTTTATGGTCACGTCGACGAAGATCCTTTATAATATCGAAAGGCGAAAATTTCACAGGAAGTTTTTAATGTATTTGTGCAAAGTTAAGGATTTATCTGATTGAGGTGCGAATCATATCTCAGATTGGATAAGCAATTCTTTTAATTTTAGCCTTGTAAAAGCAATCATAGAATACTTATTTTTTGCTAAATAAACCTGTATGGGATAAAAAAATCCCGTCTGCAGATCTTGCCGCAGACGGGAATCATGTTGATTTGGAATTATAATTTATTGCAAAGGAGTTACCACTTCAAGTACTTCGGGCAGATCCATCCCTAAATCTTTAAGATGCGCAATAGTTGGTACACCATTTTTGTTCCATCCCCGGCGGGCATAAACGGCATCAAGCAGTTGTTCATAACGATCTTCGCGATAAGCACGCGTAGCAGCCATTTTCTCCTGCAACGTCATTGCGGAAGGATCTTTGCCAATTAAATCAACCAGTTGTCCATCATACCTTTCCTGGCGGCTTTGATATTCCTCTTCGGTTACAGGCCCTGCAGCCCGGTAAGGTTGTGCATCATGTTTGCGCAATCCTTTACCGCATCGGATATCGAAAATTCGCTGGAAGTTATAAACCCGTTCGCTTTGACGAATCAGTTCTTTGTTATCGAAATCTTTACCTGTTACTGCTTTGTAAATAGCAATGTAGTTTTCAACATGTCCCGGAACTTTACCAGGTTCAGGATAGGTATGGTTATCTTCAGGCTCCACATCGTTCCAAGGCAATTTACAGAGGCCCTGTAATCCGAACCAGGTACGGAACATCGGGAAATAATGTAATGCTTCAGCCTTCTTCTCAAAAGTAGGAATCTGGTTGTTGACCATATCCATAAAGATTAACCAGGCTTCATCGTGCTGAGGGCCTTTGTTAGTCATGGCATAACCACCCTGCTGAGCCAGCGATTCTTTCGAAACATACTGCGAATACTCAAGGCCTTTGTTTTCCATGCCGATATCCTGCATGAAACCTGCATCGCCCCAGCCTTTGGCTGCAAACAACTCTTTCATTTTGTGAACACCGAGTCCTGCAATCAGACCAAAGCCTTCGCCACGCGAAATCATATGAAGGAGTTCCATTGCAGAGTCGGCATTTCCAAAATTGAGTTTCATTCCACCGGTACGTTCTTCGTTCAGAATGCCGTTTTCGTAACATTCCATTACAAAACCCAGGATAGTTCCAAACGAGATGGTACAAATACCGTATGTGTCGCAATAAAAGTTCGATTCTATTGTAAAATCAGGATTAAAAATGCCTGCTATTGAACCCAATGAGGAAGTGGATTCATATTCGGGACCATCGACAATAACCTTAGATCCTTTGTAAGGCCCAGAACGAAGTTCATAATTATCGACGCCCTTGGCACAGGCCATATTACAGCCTATCCAACACCCATCGGGAACACCCTGTGTAAAATATGTTTTCCATACATCGCCCGATATTTTCACAGCGTCGGGATGGCTCCCGTATTTAAAGTTATTTACCGGCAAAAGATCATAATCGTTCATTACAAGTGTAAGGTGAGCAGTACCTTTGCTTCGCATTTCACATTGTTTGTCGTCGAGTTCGCGCATTTCTTTATTAAAGATTTTGCCTCGCTCCATAATAGCCTGCAGGTCGACAACACCATTGCGGTTGCCGGTAACACCTTTGGTATGAGCAACAACGGCCTTGATTCTTTTATCCCGAAGAACTGTTCCTATACCTCCACGGCCGGCTTGTTTCAAACGAACCAGTTTCCGTTTTGAATCAAAGAAACTGAAATTGAGCATACCAATCAATGAATTGTCGGCTGCTGTTCCTGCTGATACTACGGATACATTCAGACGATCTTTTTCAGTTGTGGCAAGAGATTCAGTTAAATATTCAGCTAATAAATGACTGTCGGAGCTCTCGTTGCTGGCTTCGTAAATTTCAACGACTTCGCGGGTTTCGTCAATCAGAACAATTACATCATTATCTGATTTGCCTTGAATTTCGAGTGAGTCGAAACCGGCAAATTTCATGAAAGGGCCAAAGAAACCGCCCACATTGCTGTCGATAGGAATATCGGTCTGTGGTGAAATAGTAACCACCAGCGATTTTCCCGTACCTGAATACTGGGTGATACCACAAATGGGGCCTGTGTTTATAACGATTTCATTCTCCGGATCATTCCATTTTGTATCAGGTTTTGTAGCATCCCACAAGAGTTTCAGCCCAAAGCCTTTCCCGCCGGTGAATTTCTCTATCATCTGAGCCGATACAGGCTTTTCTTTTATTTCGCCACTGCCAACATTAACGTAAAGTGTGCGATTGTTGTATCCTTTTTCGATTGGCGCCCATGTGTACTTGTATGAGAACAAGAGTTTATGGGTAGTTTGAAAATTTTCGAGGCTCATAGTATATGGATTATTTTCATCTGTTAATCAGTTCACAAAAGTATAAAACGAGATGGAACTGCCAAGATATTTAATTAAAAATTTCGATATGAAAAAGAGTTGTAATCGGTTCGTCCTTAAACACTTGTTTTTAATGGCTTTGGCAGGAAAAGATTATCCAAATATTAGGAAAGGATACTATGGATGACCGGATGAAACTGTTTTTCTAACTGTATTATGTTCCCAATTTTGTTAAAACTGACAACTTTTTACCCATGGCGGATAGATCATTAGAGATAATGTAAAGCGATAAAAACAAAAGCTATTCCCGAGGAACTTCCGGAATAAAAATTTCTGAATTGTGACTTTTAATTTATAGATGAACAACGGATGACCAATCGCAGAAATCTATTGATTTACGGTCAGGCTAACTTTCCCGGGTTCGCTTTTACGTTTGATTGTGGCGAAATACTCATTTGGAATATGTTAAGTATTAGATATAGCAGCAATTTGGTATAAGAAAACAGTAAAAAATAAAGTTTATAATAAATTTCTGTAAATTCTAATAATTTATAATAGATTTGCAACTGTTTTGTATCAATCAAAGTTTCGAATTAAACTCCTTCTTTCCGGGTTTCACTTCTTTCCTGGCAAATGCAAAACTTCTAATTCAAATATATATTCTGCTTTTATTCCCTTATGCTTGCCGCGCGAATGACATTATTGCCCCGTTTATTAATACTACTATTACTTGCTGTAGTTCCATTCACTATTCTCGCACAGGCGTCATCTGATAATCACGACCAGGTATATGGTTATGATCCCTTGCTTTATAATGGAAGAGTTTATTATTTCTACCAGCCGGGAACTGTCGGCACGCAGTACTTGTTTGAGGATTTTGACAGGCATGGTTCCGTCACAATAAGAGGCGTTACATATCAAAATCTTAACATCAACTACGATATTTATAACCAGCAACTTATACTTAAATATAATGATGCATTAGGTTCCACAAAACTTATTGAAATTTCCCAGGCCTGGCTTGAATCATTTACTATAAATGAAAACAACTTTATAACTTATACCAAAACTGATTCAACCAACCGGATATACCAGGTATTAGGATCTGGTAATGTGAAAATTATGTATTACCTGAGCAAAGATATTGCTATTGATAACTCCAGGACAACGGCTGGACGCGTTTTTACCTCTGAACGGAAAGATATGTTTGTACTGGGCAACAAACAATTAATCAATTTTAAAAACAACTCAGGTTTTATTAAGATTTTCAGCCAGGCGCAGCGGGATTCAATCAAAACATACATCCACAGGCATTCCATTAATGTTCGAAAAGCGAATGACTTCATAATGACTGATTTAATTAATTATTGTAATACTCTGGCCGGATTGTGAAAAATAAACTGTTAGCCATTTTCCTAGTTCTATTTTCAATTGCTGTTAGTGCCCAACGCACAGATCAATTAGTAGCTTTTCATGTTAAGGCTGTTCCCTTCGATGAATTTTGCAGTCTTCTGTTCAAACAATCATCAGTAAGAGTTTATTACGATCAGAAACTGGTAAAAGACCTGAAAGTAAGCATAGATAAGGATAGCATATCCTCAATACAGGCTGTAAAGGAAGCAATAAAAGGAACCGGGCTCGAAGTTTCAGCCTGGCACAACAACCTGGTTGTATTGCCTGGCGAAACTCTTATAAATTCATTGCCAACCTATGATCCAGAAAAGGATAAAAATACTCAAATTAATCTTGCAACCGATACTCTTACTAAAAGTGAGGAACGCTATATTACCGGGAGGAAAGCAGACGTAACCCAATCAATTCGTATTGGGGCGAAAGGTGGTATAGCTCCGGGAGCAAAAGCAAAAATACGGGGCCGGATAATGGATGAGGATACCGGTGAGCCCATATTCACCGCCACGGTTTATATTGCCGAAACCAATACAGGTGCAGTATCGGATATTAATGGTTTTATAAACCTGACGCTTGAACCGGGGAAGTACAACATCCGTTTTGATTATCTTGGATATGCACAAAAAAAATATGAACTGGTAGTACTTTCGGATGGGAACTTTACAGTAAACCTGGAAAAGTCGGTTATCCATATGAAAGAAGTAGTAGTGTATGGCGACCGGCAGATGAGTATAAGAGCAAAAGATCCGGGGCTGGATAAACTAACTGTAAAGTCTATACGAGAGCTGCCTATGATGATGGGCGAACGTGATATTCTGAAAGTTTCAGGCACGCTACCCGGAATTGTAAGTGTGGGCGAAGGATCAGCCGGGCTGAATGTCAGGGGTGGAAGCTCCGATCAGAATGCTTTTTACATTAATAAAATACCTATTTACAACACATCACATCTTTTTGGATTTTTCCCTGCATTTAATGCGGATATCATTAAAGATTTCTCCATATACAAAGGCCATATACCTGCCCAGTATGGCGGGCATCTTTCGTCGGTATTCAATATTGTCTCACGTCAGGGTAACCGAAAACACTTTACTGCCCGTGGCGGATTAAGCCCTATTACCGGTAACATTGTTGTCGAGGGTCCGATTAAAAAAGATACCAGTTCCTTTCTTTTCAGTGCACGCTCTTCTTATTCCGACTGGATTCTTAAAAAAATTGATGATCCGCAAATCAGCAACAGCAGTGCAAAGTTTAATGATCTCTCAGGTGGGATTAACTATGATATTCAAAAGACACAAGTTTCGTTATTTTTATATCACAGTTCCGACCAGTTCAGCTTAAATGAACTAACCAGTTATAAATATTCGAACAATGGTGCTTCTGCATCTTTCAGCCATAATTTCGGCAACAACCTTCGGGGTGAGTTCTCATTAATTGCCTCGCAATACGATTTCTCCACCATCGATAAACAAAATCCGGTTACGGCATACGAACACGCTTATAAAATGGAGCATTACGAAGTCAGGGCTGATTTTAAACATGTGCTTTCCGACAAAAACTCACTTGAATATGGAGCAGGAGCAATTCTGTATAAACTCAACAGGGGTAACGTGGTTCCCTATGGGGATGAATCTATTCGCAAACTAGTTGAATTAGGCAATGAACAGGGAATTGAAAGTGCAGTTTACTTATCGGATGTTTACGATGTTCTCCCCTGGTTAAATCTGACTGCCGGTATCAGGTATGCATTATTTACTCCAATAGGGCCAGCAACAGTTTACGAATACCAACCGGATGCACAAATGACTGTTAGAAATATTACAGATACTCTCACTTTCAGTGCCAATCAGGCTATTAAACGGTATCACGAGCCAGATTTAAGGGTTGCAGTAAATATAAAAACAGACGAAAACGGCTCAGTAAAACTTGCTTTCAACCAGATGCACCAGAATCTGTTCATGTTAAATACAACTGCAGCTATCGCTCCTAACACTCAATGGAAACTGGCTGATTATCACCTGTTGCCTTCCGAAAGTAATCAGTATTCGGCCGGGGTGTTTCGTACATTGGCTCAGTTTGGCCTGGAGACATCGGCAGAAGTGTTCTTCAAACAAACCCGGAATTTCCCTGAATTCAGGGATGGTGCCGATTTCCTGAATAATCCTTTGGTTGAAACTGCGGTATTGCAAGGAGACCAGCAGGCCTGGGGTATAGAGTTCTTCCTGAAACGAAGTATGCGAAAATTCGAGGGTTGGATTTCATACACCTATTCACGTTCAATGATTAAAATCGATGGCGGGGAAGAATGGAACCGAACCAATGAAGGTCTTACGTATCCATCGAACTTCGATATCCCGCACTCTTTGAATGTGGTGCTTAACTATCATATTAAAAGGAGAGTTACCGTTGCTTCTATTATTACATATCAAACAGGCAAACCGGTTACTTATCCTGTTTCAATATACTACGTTAATGGTTTGCCGGTTTTTGACTACTCAAAACGTAATGCATATCGCATACCAGACTATTTTCGTACAGACTTTTCGCTCACCATTGAAGGAAACCTGAAAAAGAAAAAATTATTACATAGCTCTTTGATTTTCAGCCTGTATAACGCTACAGGAAGGGAAAATCCTTATTCGGTGTATTTTAATACGGAGAATGGCGGAATCAGAAGCTATCAATATGCCGTAATTGGTGTTCCGGTATTTACTGTAACATGGCTGTTTAAACTAGGGAACTATGCGTCGGAATAGAATAGTTATTATACTTGCGATGCTCACAATGATGCTGACATCCTGTATCAAAAATTACGAACCTGTAATTGAGAGCAAGGATGCGGTTAAAGTTGTTGTATCTGGCCAGGTAAACCAGGGAGATACTATACAACGTATCAATATTTCTTCGACTTCAACAGTCAGTGAACCCTGGTACTCTTATATCGAAGGCTGCACTGTTAAAATACTTGATGATAAAGGAAATTCCTATCCTGCGGCTGATATGCGGCAGGGGAATTATGAAACAATTATTCCTTTAAGTGAACTCAAAGATGGAGCTTCGTTCAAAGTGGATATTATCCTGCCGGGAGGTGCAAATATTGTTTCTGATTTTGATCAGATCCACGATTGCCCTGATGTGGATTCAGTGTATTATTCCCTTCAGGACGTACCCAGCAGTGATCCGGCAGTATTAACAGCCCAGGGCTTACAGTTTTATCTGAATCTGAATGGAGAAAATGTTTCATGTCGAAATTACAGGTTTGATGTTGTTGAAACCTGGGAATATCATTCTGCCTATCCTATAGAATGGTTTTATGATGGCCGGATGCACCATATATACCCACCTGACTTTTCGCGGTTAGTGTGCTGGAGAACAGCACTGACAAATGATTTTTTCACACTTTCGACCGAAAACCTGGCGCAGAATAAATATACCGGATTTCCACTCAATTTGGTTGACAATTATACTTCACCTCGCCTGGAGTATGGTTACAGCCTGCTCATAAGGCAATATGCATTGAGTGATGCTGCTTTTACCTACTGGGAGAAAATACAGATAAACAGTAACCAGCAAGGCGGATTATATGAAAAACAGCCGCTTGCCGTTAAAGGGAATATGCATAATCTCACCCATCCCGACCAGGAAGTACTTGGTTTCTTTGGAGCAACAACCGTTAAATCAAAACGAATTTTCGTAAGCCCTATTGATAGTTTAGTTTTGATTTACGACCAACACTGTGATGTCTTCACGTTTTTAAAAAACGGGTTGAGACAAATCTCTCCGGCAGCGTATCCTGCATATTTGTATGGCAACAAAGATGCATACCAATTGATGATGATCAGGCCTGAGTGTGTCGATTGTGAGAAAGCTGGCGGAACAATTATTAAACCCGGTTTTTGGCCGTACTAACATGAGAAAATATAGCCCACATTTCGTTTTTATTATGCTTATGGTAGTTGCAGGGCATGCATTTGCCGCAAGGCTTTTCTGTCCGCCAGCTACCATTGAAGAAAAGGTTATTCTTTTTACTGACCGTTCCATCTATATTGCCGGCGAGCAAATCCAGTTTTCTGCATCATTATTCAGTAGTGAAAATAAAGGCAGTTCAAACGTGAGTCGTATATTATATTGCGAACTTGTTACCCCCGACGGGAATATTATCACCAATAAGAAATTCCTTATTAACCAATTATCAGCAGCGGGCTGCATACTCATTCCCAAAGACCAGGTTACAGGAACTTATTATATCAGGGCCTATACTAAACTTATGAGGGAATTTGGTCCTTTTTCTTATGAATATAAGCAGATCAGAATAATAAATCCAAAGAGTCCGGATGTATTGGTATCAGATACTACAACCAATATACATTCTTTAGAAAACAAGGTATCAAAGTTGAAAGAGCTGAATGCTATATTATCAGTTTCCTTGGATAAAAAAGTCTTTGCTTCACGCGATACAATTACAATATCCTATCAACAAGCCAACAGCCCGGCGATCGATATAAAGAGTATAAGCTTGTCAATCGTACCGGAAAATTCCGCATCAACGCTGTCGTTTCAGCCATTTGTAAAAGAACTGCAAAAAGCTGAAACGGGCTATTATCCGGAAACACGCGGTCTTTCTCTGGTTGGCAAATTAACTGAAGCCTCGTCCTCGATAACAGTGCCGGATAAAAGGATTAATTTATCCATTATTGGAGAAGGACGTGATTTTATGGTTACCAGAACAGATAGCCTTGGCCGATTTTACTTTGCATTACCTAATTATTATGGCTCAAGAGATTTATTCCTGTGTGCCGAAAAAACGCCTTCGCAGGCTGTTAAAATATGGGTAGATAATGATTTCTGCACAATGCCGTTCCAATTGCCTTCGCCTAAGTTTTACCTAACGGAACTGGAAAGGCTTACAGCTCAGAATATGGCCCAGAATGTACAGATTGATTCACATTTCCGGAACAACATTACTGTAACGGACAGCACTGATTTGAAAACAGAAGTGACTTCATTTTATGGCAAACCTACTACTGTTCTATATCTTGACAAGTACATTATGCTTCCTACACTCGAGGACTATTTCAATGAATTGCCTAGCCAGGTGAAAGTGCGTAAACGTAAGGGAGAATCGTATTTTGTAGTTCAGGGTGAAAAGGAATTATCGTTTTACGATCCACTTGTAATGGTTGACTGGGTTGCTGTTGACGAGCCATCAAAAATACTCGCTATTACACCTATGAATGTTTCGCGTATTGAAGTAGTTAATGAGGATTATGTGAAAGGTGGACATATCTATGGCGGGATTATCAGTATTATTTCGAAAAAAGGAGATTTTGCCGGGGTTGATTTGCCATCGACAGGTATATTTATCAATTTCCGATTCCTGTCCGAAAACCAATGCTTCAATATATCTGACAAAAATTCAGCAACAATTCCCGATGCCAGAAATACCATTCTATGGGAACCTTCACTAAAAGAACCCAATAGTGAAATTAAAAATGCTACATCCACAACATCCCAACTTTGGAAGCCCGCTGCCCAGGCAGAACAAAAAAGTCAGATTGAAAAGATTGTTTTTACTGCTCCTGATACACCGGGAAAGTATGCAATACTTTTTGACGGGGTTACTACTAATGGAGAATTATTTTCAGTAAAAAGTGTATTTGAGGTAAAAAATTAACTGCAATTATTCCCTGAAGCACAAAAGGCAAAAAACACTCCAGAATCTCCTATTTGTTCACCCTGTTAAGAGCGTCCTGTTTAATTTTATCAGCTTCCGTGCGAGCCTTGAGAAGAATAGCATCGGATTGTTTTTGTGCTTCAGCTACCAGCTTATTTGCTTTATCATCCCCTTCTTTTTTAACAATGGAAGCACCTTTTTTTGCGGCTATTTCAGCAATGTAGCCATTCTTTTTCCCTTCAGCCATAAGGCGGGTAGCAGACGAATCGGCAGCAAAACGAACATCAGCTGCAGCTTTATTTGCTGATAGCATAAGCTTTTGACTTTGTTTTTCGGCTTCCGCAATAATTTTAGCTGCTTCGGCATCAGCCTGGGCAATGAGATCTGTAGCTTCTTCTTTGGCTTTTACAACCAGTTCTTCTTTCTTCTGTTGAACCTGTTCCATCACTTGTTGTTTCATCTCCTCCGCAAGGCCAGCCATAGCTGATTTTATTCCGGTCGTAATTTTAGGATCAGTTGCGGTACCACCAATCAGTATGGTAACCGGAATAATATCCCCCAAATTGACATTCACTCCTTTTTTGGAAGCGTCTTTAACCAACCCATCAAGAACGCTATTGGCTTTAGTGCCAAACTCGCTACGAGGAATATCAAGCGTCAGGACAAAATTCAACACCTGGTCGAGGCCTGTAGATCCGGAGATATTGGCTTTATACGATCCTAATTTGAAATCCATAGGTTTAACAGTGGCTCTTCCATCAATAACATCAAAAGAAAGATTGATCTTTTCGAGGGAAGGATTCCTGAGTTTTTCCATCTTCAGTACATCTGCTATTTTGTTAAAAGTATTCAGATCAACCAGTCCAAGTACATCCGAAAGCACTAGCCCGTAAGCCGAAACTGATGTAAGATCGGGCATCATATCTTGCTTTAAAGCACCTTTAAATTTTAGATTTGTACTGAAAACACCATTAAGTTTATTAGCAATAGGTGCCAATTTCTGAATGGAGTTAAAAGCCTGGAATGACTTTTTTACATCCAGATTTTTAACCTGTAAATCCATATCAACCAAGGGTTTATCCGGATTAAAAGTACTGTATGAACCATTCAAAGCCATCGTACCTCCCAGCATACTTAACTGCAATCCTTCAAGTAGTAAGGTATGATCCTTCACTTTTACAATCCCGGATACATCGCTCATATCGTATGTATCATAAATCAACCGCCCAAAAGATGAGTTCAGTCTGAGGTCCATATCCCCAGGGATTTCAACTACGGTGAGAGACGAAGTATCCTTAGTTGCGGGCGTTGCTGAAGATTTTGGCATCAGGCTGTTGATATCCATGAAATTTGATGTCGTGATAAGTGAACCTTTTAAAACCGCATTTTTTTTCATAATATAGGGAATGTAATTCTCCAACCTGCCATTTACCGCAAGATCGTTTTTCCCTATATTCATTGTCAGACCGGCAAGCTCAACATAAGCCGGCGCGAAATCCAGACGGGCTGTGTTTATTTTAACCGGTTGAGGGATTTCTGCACCTTCATAAACCAGTTTGTCTGCAGTAACAAATCCTGAAGCTTTAAACTGATCGTAGGCACCTTTTTCGATAGCTGAAATTTTTCCAACAAAAGCCATATCAGCATTTACAATACCTGAAAGTTTGGTCCCTTCACCAAGTGGATATACTTTTGAGATATTTTCGAGATTCACAGTTCCTTTCATAGTTGCATTGACATCCGGATCGGATATGGGTGTGCGTAGTGCAAGGGTAATATCAACCGGACTTTGCATTATATTCAGGTGCAAACGTGGCACATCCACTGTTGTATGATCCATAACACCATCAGGATTGGCAATAGCTGCCTGGAGATTTACATCCGATACTTTACCAGGTAATCCCGGATAGCTTAACATTCCATCATCCACTTTCAGGTTAATGGCAAAAGCTGGAATTGAAGTATCACTGTATAAACCTTTTACAAATCCGTCGAATGCCATTGTTCCGGCAGTTTGGATATTATTAAAATCCTTTGAATAAATGGCAGGAATAAGCGAGAGAAATGCTTTAAATGTATTTTCTTTAGCAGCAAATTTAATATCCATTTTATACCCTTCATCAGGCATGGCAAAGAAACCGTCGGCAATAATATTCAAATCATTCAGTCTCATATTTCCATCCTTAAAGGTGAAAGTCCAGGTTGAAAGATCAGAAGCGAGTAAAGTTTTTAATTCCGCATTGATTTTGCTCATGTAACGCACACCATCATAATCGACAGTAAGGTCTTTACAAAAAGCATTAATATCCAGAGTAGTAATATCCGCAGTCATATCACCACTCAAAGTTCCGGTTAATCCATCCAGTAAAAGCATGGTTGGAATTTCGGCATCATCATAAACAAAATGAGCATCGCTGATGCTAACCTTATCAAGGTATACCTTAAAAGCCGAAGGTGCCGAAACTGTATCAACTGTTCCGGTTTCTTTCATTATATCCCAGTTAACCTTTCCATTGGCTAAGACTTTAAAAAGCAGTCGTGGGGAACTTAACCCGATTTGCTTTACTTTATAATCGCTTCCGCGGAAAACACTGGCAAGGTCGAGGGTGAAAGATAATGCCGGTAATGAAACCAATGTATCTTTTTCGAAATCCTCTGTACCAACTACAATAAGGCTTTTCACGTTCACTGTAAGATCAGGGAAATGACGCAGGAGCGACACTCCTACCCCATCGAAAGTAACCACAGCATTCAGGTTCTTGTTTATTTCGGCCTGAACGGCTTTTTCAATTTTGCCTTTAAAAACAAAAGGCAATGCGATAATAATTAAAAGGAGAAGGCCAATTACGATGGCTGAAATTTTTAATGCTTTCTTCATCTGGACGGAGAGAATTAATGTATATCTGAAACGTATAAGTACAGGATTTAGTCTACAACCGAGACGAACGGTTACGAAGTAAATGATCGGCTATTACCAGAGCGGCCATAGCTTCTACAATTGGAACTGCGCGTGGAACAACAACAACATCATGTCTTCCTTTTGCAGCTAAAACGATATTTTCACCTTTGTTGTTAACCGAAGGCTGTGATTGCAGAATAGTAGCAATAGGTTTAAAAGCTACTTTAAAAACAATATCGCTGCCGTTGCTGATCCCACCCTGGATTCCTCCGGAGTGGTTGGTTGCAGTTTTTATTCCACCTTCACCATTGGAAACAAAAATATCGTTGTGTGTCGAACCACGCATGGAAGGTGCGTTAAATCCTTCTCCATATTCAAATCCTTTGGCTGTATTGATACTCATGGCTGCTTTGGCAAGGTCAGCCTGCAGTTTATCAAAAACCGGTTCGCCCAATCCGGGTGGAACCCCATTAATTATACAGGTGATTGTACCTCCGGTAGTATCACCTTCCTGTTTTAGTTTGGTGATAAGCTCAATCATTTTGTCAGATGCTTCCATGTCGGGGCAGCGGACAGGGCTCATTTCAATTTCATCCAGCTGATCAATAGTGAAAGTGCGACTTGCACTCACTTCACCAATGCTGCTTACATAAGCTTTAATCTGAACACCTGAATTTTGTAATAGTAGTTTTGCAATTGCCCCCCCTGCAACCCGCGAAAGCGTTTCGCGGGCCGACGAACGGCCTCCCCCGCGGTAATCGCGGAATCCGTATTTACTGTCGTAGGTATAATCGGCATGCGAAGGACGATAAGCATCTTTCAGGTGATCGTAATCAAAACTGTGATGGTCTTTGTTCCTGATTTCGAAAGCAATAGGCGACCCGGTCGACCTGCCTTCGAAAACGCCTGAGAGTATCTCTATCGTATCGCTTTCATCACGGGGAGACGTCATGGCTGACTGACCAGGCCTGCGGCGGTTGAGTTCATTTTGAATAAATTCCATATCGATTACAAGCCCGGCAGGGCAACCATCGATTATACCGCCCAGGGCGACTCCGTGTGACTCACCAAAAGTAGTAAGCCTGAATATGGTTCCGAATGTGTTTGCTGACATGAGTGCAAAGGTAAGTATAATCTAGAATTATTGATTAGAGATCAAAATGATGATTCTGGTATTAAAATTTTCAAAATAGTCGTGGCATACAATAAAATTTCAAAAGAACAGGAATATCAGGCAGTGTGTTAAAACATTAATCGATGCAATGAGTTGGTTTGCCGGCAAAGATCATAGCAAACAGGAAGATCTTGATGAAAATCACCAGGATCATAAGATTAAAAAACCCTGAGCTTTCTGGCTCAGGATTTTTTAATTTAACCTTGAAATAATACCTTCTTTGAAATTGCATTACTCCAAATTAAAAAAGGCAAAAAGGATCAAATTTTGCAAAAACTACAAAGTAGTGCCTTTTCAAAGTTGGATATGTACGTTACTATTATTGTTTCAGTAACTTGATCACTTTGCGTTGCATCCCCTGCCTGATTTCTGCAAAATAAACTCCCTGGCTGAAATTGTCCCCAATATTCAGAACAGTGTTGGGTTGTATTCCTGCCTGATTAAATATGATCTTCCCCTTTGAATCCATAATTCGGATAGAGAGCGTTTGTGTAGATTTACTTTGTAAATTCAACCTGAAATCACTGCTGCTGGGATTCCCTAGTACACTTACCTGTAAATCCTTATCAAATGGGCTATTCTGAGAAACAGCCAACTTGCTTTTAGGTGGATTGGTTGCGGACGAAAAAGCTATATATTGACCGTTATTGGAGTAGCAAGGATCGTAATCGCCGAAATCCATGTTTACCGCACCACAAACCCTTTTTGGTGTTCCACCTGTAATTGATATGGAATAAATATCCCCAGGGTCTGTATGATTTTCATCAATAACTGTGACATCAGAATAAACGATTGTTTTGCTGTTGTTCGACCATGATGGTTGACCACCGGAAGTTGTAAGCTGGAATGGATCACCCAAGGGCTTGCCTGCCTCATTTACTTTTATGATCCAGATTCCATTGCGGTAAAACCATCCTTCTGGTGCTTGTGTCCAGGAATCATAAGCAATATACTGTCCGTTGGGCGACCAAGCAGGATTTTCGCCATAACAAGCCACAGTAGTTTCAGAATTGTCTCTCAGGCTCATGGTAGTGATACATCCTGTCCAATAGCCTGTAAAAACAATATACTGTGAATTTGGCGACCATGCTGCACCATAAGCGGCTTCCTTCAATAACGTGCGTTCGCCACCCGTAGCAGGTACACTGTAAATAAAATACCAGTCTTCATCGAACATAATTTTTTGGCCGTTAGGAGACCAGGTAGCATCATTTCCACCATCACCACCTGTAAGGATAGTACTTACTCCACTACCAACATCAGTCACATAAATTTGCTGATGCCATATGTCTGTATTTACATCATGAGTAACTGATTCGTGGGCAATTTTCTTGCTATTCTGAGACCAACTACAATTGTATTCCCCTGCCATGGGGATGGAAGATACTTGCTGTGTTATGCCGGTTTTTAGATCGTATACATAAATATCATAATATTCAACTTGTGCATACAATCTGCCGCTGCATAAGAGCAGTAATGAAAGAAGGGAGAACCACTTTAACAATGGTACACTTAATGTTTTCATTTTTTTTATTTTAAATTGATAAATTACACTTTATAATCATTTTAAAAAAAGAATCCGAACCGGTTTGTTGCATTACCGATTGCGGCTAGTTCCTTACCAATCTAATAAATTACAGGGTGGGGAATGATCAAAAGCAATATAACAGGAATCACCTTTTCGAGGATAAACCAGGTTTTCCATAGCTCAAATATTTATTGATCACAACAACAATCTCGACATCACAATTGGATGCCGGTTAGTTTTACGAGATCAAAGAAATACAAGGCTTAATAAAGAAATTCTCCTGCTGACGAGAGGGAGGAAAACAAGCAGGAACAGTATTCTAAAAATGATATGTAAATATAGTGCATATTCATGCAAAAAGCAAGAAATAATTCATACCAGGAAATTCTTGGGATTAGTTATTCTGAGCTCAGTTCCTGAGACAGGTAAAGCTTTTAATTCCATAAAAAAAGCCCCAACCGGGGCTTTTCAAAATTTATTGCTGATCTCGTGCAACATTTCGGAGAATTTTTGCTTTGGCTTCGAGCGAAGCAAGTTCCTCCTTGGCTTTATCAATCTTGGCTTCGAATTCAGCTTTTAAAAGGTTGGCTTGTTTCGACCTGGCAAAGAACCCGATATTGTTTTCCCAAAGCAGAATTTCTTCTTTGAGGCTATCAATCTTGGATTGTAACCCGGAACGTTCGCGGTTAATAATACGACCGGCATCGGGCTGATCTTTCACATTTTCGAAGCGTGAACGGTAATTCATCTGGTTAGCTTCTTGCGAATCCACCTTTAGTTTATCATAAATTTTATTCACGGCAGCTTTAAATTCAGCCTGGATACGATCCTTTTCTTTAATAGGAACATGACCGGTATCCATCCATTGACGTTGAAGCTCCTTAACTTTATTAAGGCTTTCCTGGCGGTTGTCGCTGTATTCGAAATCAGTAAGTTTACTGATGATATCAAGTTTGATCTGCAGATTACCACCTTCGCTTGCCTGTAAACCTTTGAAATGCTCATTCTTGTTATTAAAGAATTCATCACAGGCACTACGGAAACGCTTCCATATTTTCTCGCTGTGCTTACGGGGAACAGGACCAATCTTTTTCCATTCATCCTGGAGTTTGATAAGTTCGCGGGAAGAATTCTTCCAATCGGTACTTAATTTATGCGATTCGGCCTGCAGGCAAAGTTCTACTTTCAGGTTATAGTTATTTAGTTGCTGATCTTTGAGTTTACCGAAATACTCTTTCTTATTTGAAAAGTAAAGATCAAGCTGGGCTTTAAAGCGATTCCAGATTTCGTTGTTTACCTTTTGAGGAGCCTGCCCTACTGATTTCCACAACTTGAGCAATTCATTGATCTGATGTGTACTATCCTGCCATTGCTTGATCGAATTAAACTCATTAGCAACAAGTTGCTCGGCTTTTTCGCAAAGTACGACTTTGGCTGTATAATTAGCTTCGAGATCGCCCTGTATCTTTTTATAAAATTCGTGGCGACGGTCGTTTATTTTTTCGGTTGCCGTTTTAAACCTATCCCAAACTTCTTCGCGTTTATCCTGGGCAACCGGACCTACTTCTTTCCATTCTTCGTGCAGTTCCTGCAAGCGTTTAAATGATTGCGTAATGGACGGCTCAAGCACAAGCTCTTCTGCTTTTTCACACAACTCAATTTTGCGCTCCAGGTTTTTACGAAGATCAAGGTCTTTAAGCTCCTTATTGATTTTTACTTTATCAAAAAATTTCTCAATAAGAAAATGATAATTCTGCCATAAGCCCTGGGCTTCGGCTTTGGGGACCATTCCAATGAGTTTCCACTCATCCTGAAGTGTTTTGAACTCGTCGTAAGTTTTTTTAAGTGTTTCTTCCGAGTTGATCAACACTTTCAACTCATCCAGAATTTTTTTCTTGGCTTCCAGGTTACTATTTTTAATTTTTTCCTGGTCTTCAGCAAAACGTGATTTATTGTGTTTATAAATGCCAAATGCAGCTTTGAAACGTTCCTCCAGGGGATCAACAGTTTCAATACTTTCGGCCTCTTCACTGTTTGCAGCATTTTGATATATTTCCTGGTGTTCCTTATTGGTAAGGGCCAGGTAGGATACTTTTATCTGGGATACTTTTGATTTTATTTCGTTAACATCCTCATTCTGCACAGTTTCTTCAAGAAGTGCTACCAGTTGTTCGCGGTCCATATGACCATAATCAATTTCAGCTGATTCTGCGGCTTCAACTTCTTCATCAATTTCTTCATCGGCTTCATCAGCAGATCTGTCTGCTGCCGGCTCAGAAACATTTTTTGCTTCAGCCACTACCTCAGCAACTTCGTTACCTTCTGGTTGTACTACTATTTCCGGTTCAGCTAGTGGTTCTGGCTCAATAACAACTTCAGGTTCAGCTACAACTTCAGCTACAACTTCTGGTTCAACAACAACTTCTTGTTCAGCTACAACTTCTGGTTCAACTACAATGTCAGAATCAACTTCAGCTGTTACATCTGTTATTTCTGCAACTTCCGGCTCAACTATAACTTCCGCTTCTGAGCTTACTTCTGCTTCAACTGCAACTTCAGATTCTGAAACTACTTCAGGTTCGGTTAAGACTACTGGATCTGCAATTTCTTCTGCTTGGGATTCTTCTTCAACAGATGCTGTTTCTGATCCGGGGATCATTTCTGTTTCGGCCTCTGCAACTGATTTTTCGATTGGTGATGATGATTTTTCGTCAACAATGTTTACAGGATTTTCCTGCTTTGAATTCTCCTCCTGATTGAGCGGCACCGCTTTTTCAGGATTTTGATCGGGATGTTTGGTGGATTCCATCTGTAATGAGTTAGTAATTAAACTATTGATCAGGGTTAAATAAAACCCGCCATTTTACTGAAACAGCGGTAGATATGTGCGTTTTTCTTTCGAAAAGTGATAGCAAAACAGAATTCCCTTTCATTTAAAGGGAATGCAAATTTAATAACATTTCGTTATGAAGGTCATTAAATTATAATTTGATTCTTTGAAACCGTTTACAGGTTTCATTTGTACGAAATAATTATGATAATCCTAAAATGCTGACCGGTTAAATATGATATATCCAATACTAATAAAAAAGGAAACCGGTGTTTCGATATCATAATAATTAACGGAAGCACTCAGTGGCCCGATAGGAGTATTATAAACAAAGCTTCCTGACAAAATATAATGTAGTGTCGGGAAAGCATCACTATAGATAACTTGCTGCAAATTGTTACTGCTTAACTCGCGGAAAGGAGCCATTAAAAATCCTTCGACACGGAAATCCATATTTTTAGTTACCGTAAATATATTTCTCATTCCCAGAGCAGTGAAACCTTTAGGCCTGTATTCGTTCTGATAAATGGTGGACATCTCGTACACAGGTGAATAAGCAGGCATATAGAGCGTTGTTGATGTATAATTCCTGAAGCTTGCAAGGGTATTTGCCTGAAATTCAAAACTTATTCCTGGCCTGTAGACTGCATCAGGACGAAAATATTTATCATATTTGAGCCTGAAGATGAAATAATTGTGGTAGTCGCTGTAATTACCTTGCAATACAGATGTAGTTCCTGGCGTATGTTTTTCGAGTCCGCCAACAAATTGCATAGATGAAAATATCCTGTAACCCTGATTTGAGTATTGCTTGCGATTCAGCGTATTAAATTCTAATTCAATATAAGGACTATAAAAGTTAAATTTAGTCCTGTCCTCAACGTCTTCTTTTGTAGCTGTGTTGGTTTGGAAATAATCCGCCCGGTTTTGTCCCAGGGTTATACCAGCTTCCAGCTTTCCTTTGTATGTTAAGGGGAAACCTGCATCAAGCCTGATAAAGTTATTATTCTCATATAAAAACGAAGGCGTAACATCAGTAAAGAAGAAAGTAGTGGTACGGAAGTAATTAAATTGGTTAAAAGTGTATTCTGTTTCGAAATATTTAGGTTTTCTGCCTGGCAGCTCTATTCTGCCTCCCAACAATGCTGAATTGTAAAACCGCCCGAATGTTCCGCTAACTTTCGCTGTTGCAGCTACTTTGCGCCAAAGACCGTATTTTAATTGCAGAAAGATTTCATTATTACCACTCGACGACAAACTCCCACCAAAGTCAGCTTTTATATTGTTATCATACTGTGCATCGATAACAAATTTGTATCGTTGCGAAATCGTATCGAATATTAAGCTTGGATAAACTGATTTTAAACGATCTTCCCCGACCACCTTAAAATATCCTGTTTTTAACTTGTTGAGATTAATATCCTGGGCAAAATACGTATCTGATTTTCGACCTTTAACCTGCCCTATTATTGCATTGGCAACATACAAAGCCTGCCCTTGCTGAATACCCCTGACTTCAATACTGTTCACTTTAAGTTCAGGTTTCCGATCGTTAAAATGTTTTCTGATACTGTCGTGCATGGCCTGTGTAACCGTATCGAGTACGAACTGACGAATTTGAGGAATCAGCCGCATGGTTGCCACATATCCGCTATCAATAAAAGCTTCGGTATTTGAAAAATCGGTTAGATTTACAGTTTTCAATTTCGGCTCAATCAAAACACTAGCATCACAATACATATTAAACTTTGTTTCATCCATCAGCATTGTTTTCAGTTGTGAAACTATATCATCCTCGCTAGGCGGAGGATAATTACCTGCTGCTTTACTTCCAATAATGATGTCCGGAAAAAAATCCTCCATCACCACATCGGAAGGAAAATTATTATACATGCCGCCATCAAATAACAGGTGTCCGTCGATCCTAATCGGCTTAAAATAGAACGGGAAAGTCATTGATGCCCTGATTGCAGAGCCTAGATCCCCTTGTTTCAGAATATAAGGTTTATTATTCCGGATATCGGCTGCAACACACCTGAATGGCACCATAAGCTTATTGAAATCGTAACCCGAAACCGCTGATGCTTCAGAAAAAAGCTCAAGAAAAGCGAAGTCCATTCGCAATGGTGAAACTATATTGGTAGGGAGTTGTGTCTGTAATGTGGAATCATATTTAAACTTAAAACTGAGCCACGAAGGATCAGGCTGCCCTTGCCTGAAAAAATATGTATATTGTTCATCCAGTTTTCCGGATATCCATTTAGTAAACTCTTCGGAATTAATGATTTGTAACATATGAGCCGGCGAATACCCAGAGGCATATAATCCACCGATTATTGCACCCATTGATGTACCTGCAATATAGTCGATCGGAATACCATTTTCTTCGAGTGCCTGAAGAACACCAATATGTGTAACTCCCTTAGCTCCGCCCCCGCTTAATACAACTGCAACCTTTTGTGCACTGACAGTAACAAAGCAAATAAAAAACAAAAATATAAGGCTGCACTTTTTCATGATTTACATGACAATGTAAAAAGTACAAATATAATAAAATCCGGCGCAAGGGCCGGATTTTATTCTTCAGTAAATACATGTACCAGGCATTTAAAAGCCTGACAAATCTACACTTTCTCCAAAGCCTGTTCAAGATCGGCAATCAAATCAGCCACATCTTCGATGCCTACTGAATAACGGACAAGACCATCCGTAATTCCTGCTTTTTCCTTTCCATCTGCCGATACTTTTGAGTGTGTCATTGATGCTGGATGCTGAATCAAGGTTTCGACGCCACCCAACGAAACTGCCAGAATGGCCATTTGCACACTATTCATTAGAATTCTTCCCGCTTCAATCCCACCTTTCAATTCAAAGCTTAACATACTTCCAAATCCATCCATTTGCCGTTTTGCCAGTTCATGCTGCGGGTGCGATGCCAGCCCCGGGTATGCTACCCACGAAACTTTTGGATGTTTTTCCAGGTAAGATGCTATTTCCATAGCCGATTCCTGGGCTCTGTCGATACGGATGCTCAATGTCTTAACGCCACGGATTACAAGGTATGCCTGGTGAGGATCCATATTGAATCCTAATGTTACCATTACCGAACGCAGTTTCTTATACATGGCTTCATCCTTTGCAATAACAATACCCCCAACAATATCAGCATGTCCGTTAATAAACTTGGTCAGTGAATGCAATACAATGTCAACACCAAATTCCAGTGGGCGCTGCAGGTATGGGCTGCAAAATGTGTTGTCAACTGCAACCAGAATGTTGTGCCTGTGGGCCAACTCACTGCAAGCTGTCAGATCTGTGATTACCATGGTTGGATTCGATGGCGTTTCGATGTACAGCAATTTTGTTTCGGGCCTGATAGCTTTTCTAATAGCTTCCAGATCAGCTGTGTCAACAAATGAAGAATCAACGCCAAACTTTTTATAGTATGTTTCCAATACTATGCGCGAGGGACCATAAACAGCTGCTGAGCAAACTACATGATCGCCCTGGGACAACAATGCACCGTAAACAGTATTTACCGCTCCCATACCTGAGCTGGTGGCAATCCCACCGAAACCGTTTTCAAGATCTGCCAGTAAGGTTTCCAGGGCATGAATAGTTGGATTACTAATGCGCGTATAAATATACCCTTTACTTTCTCCTGTAAAACAGGCAGCACCATGTTCGGCGCTTTCGAATTTAAAAGTTGATGTCTGGTAAATAGGGACTGTTGCACTTCCGTAAGCATCGTGAAACTCTCCGCCATGGATAAGTTTGGAATTAAAACCGATTTTTTTATTTTTCATTGTGATTGAGTATAAGTTTGAATAATATTGTTTTATCTCAGAAAACCTATAATATTTAGCCCAAATTAAACCTGGAAAAATAATACCTTATTCTACTAGTATAATTTATGGAAACCATTTTCTATTAACTATTTGCTATTAACTATTTGTAATTCTATTTTGATTTTTTCAGCAGCGAAGCAATTCCATTAGAGAGAGATTTACCACGTGCGCGCATAAAAACTCCTTCTCTTGCTTCTTTCACATCTTCAATTGTGTAAAAAGCTGTTGGATGGTACAAATGAAGCGTATTCAGGAAAACAGGAATCTCCTTACGCCGTATTATCGAAAAAAGGATTTTAACTTTTCCTTTGGCACCATCGGCATCTAATATGGTGAGCCCGAAATTATGAGATTTCAAAGCGTCAATGAGTTCATTCGATTGACCCGGTAAAATCACCCTTATAATGGAGGTTCCGATTGATAATTTTTCTTCGAGTGTAATCCCGATAAAATTACCCATAGCAAACCCTGCACCGTAAGCAATATAGCAAAGCCAGTTATCGAGGTGCTGCATAATTTGTCCAATGGCAAGCAGCCATATTATCACCTCAAAAAAACCAAGAACAGGCGCAATAGACTTCATACCCTTCGAGAGAAAAATAAGCCTCATAGTGCCGATACTCTGGTCAAGAATACGAGCAAAAAATATTAAGCCAGGTAACAGAATCCAGGTAAAAAACCAGGATTCCGAAGCAAATAAATCCATTATCCAATTGTATTATCAGAATGCTAAATTAGTATTTTTATTCAGCTACCTGCCTCGAAAATGCAAATATTTAATTCAATTAAATACTATACTTCTTTCTATTTTCTTTTCAGATTGAACCAGTGATTGTCTAACTTTGTTGCAACTTAAACTAAAACTTCTTTCCGATGAACCGCTTTTTTCGTAATTTTCTTATTTCCGCATTTCTAATCAGCCTTCCAACTTTACTGCTTGCACAAGATGAAGCCCGCTTACTTCGTTTCCCAACTGTTTATGGCAACCAGGTTGTTTTTTCCTATGCAGGTGATTTATATACTGTTCCCGTTAGTGGCGGGATGGCTCGCAAACTTACAAGTGATGTAGGATATGAAATGTTTTCACATTTTTCGCCTGATGGAAAATCAATTGCCTTTACCGCTCAATATGATGGCAATACCGAGGTATACACTATGCCTGCCCAGGGAGGTGTTCCCGTAAGGCTAACTATAACGGCAACTCTTGGCCGCGATGATATAAGTGACAGGATGGGTCCAAACAACGTTTTGATGGGATGGACACCTGATGGTAAAAACATTATCTACCGATCGCGCAAGCAGACTTTCAATGACTTTATCGGACAGCTTTTCACAGTTCCGGCTTCAGGAGGTATATCGAAAGAACTTCCGTTACCGGCCGGTGGCTTCTGCACGTATTCACCCGATGGCAAGCTACTGGCTTACAACAGGGTTTTCCGCGAATTCCGCACCTGGAAATATTATAAAGGAGGAATGGCCGATGATATCTGGATTCACGATTTTGCTTCTAAAACAACCAGGAATATAACCAACACCAACACTCAGGAAATTTTCCCAATGTGGTTTGGTGACGAGATATATTTCTGTTCCGATCGCGACCGAACAATGAACCTGTTCTGTTACGACCTGAAAACAAACCAAACCCGCAAAGTAACCAATTACACTGAGTATGATATAAAATTTCCATCAGCCGGCGACAACAGGATTATTTATGAAAACGGTGGTTTTATCTATATTTTTGATATCAAAACCCAAACATCAACAAAAATTTCAGTCGAGATTGCTGATGATTTGAATACTTCCCGAGATGAGTTGAAAGATGCCACACGGTTTATGGGATCAGTAAATCCTTCGCCCGATGGTAACCGGATTGTTGTTGCAGGCCGGGGAGATATTTTCAGCGTTCCTGTAAAAGAAGGTATTACCCGAAATCTAACCTCTAGCAGCAATGCACACGATCGTGAAGGATTCTGGTCGCCGGATGGCAAATGGATTGCTTACCTAAGTGATGCAAGCGGGGAATATGAAATTTACATTACCAAACAGGATGGCAGCGAACCTCCGGTTCAGCTTACTTCAGGTGCTGATACATACAAATTTACTATCCGGTGGTCGCCTGATAGCAAAAAAATAGTTTGGAACGACAAAATGCTTCGGCTACAATACGTTGATATAGAAACAAAAAAAGTAACACTGGTTGAAAAATCAAAAGTGTCAGAATTCCGTGATTTTAGCTGGTCGCCCGATAGCCGATGGATAGCATACACCCGTGGTCTTGAAAATGATATGCAGCAGATAATGCTTTTTAATATCACTGAAGAAACGAAATGTGAAATTACCGATCAATGGTTTTCGTCAGGTCAACCTACTTTTTCGGGCAACGGCAAATACCTCATTTTTACATCCGACCGTACATTCAACCCGATATACAGCAATGTGGAGTGGAATTATGCTTACGAGAATATGACTAAACTCTACATGGTAACTCTTGCAAAAGACACACCTTCTCCATTTGCACCTTCGAATGATGAAGTTACAACCGGGGAGACCAAAGATCAAAAAGATGCTAAACCTGAAAAGGATGAAAAGAATAAGAAAACAGATAAAAAAGATAAAAAAGAACCTGAGCCTGAGGTAAAACCTATTAAAATTGACCTGGAAGGTATACAGCAGCGCATTGTCGAAATCCCCGTTGATGCCGGCAACTATTGGAATCTTTGGTCAGTTGAGGATAAAATTTATTACAATACTGCCAATGATAAAGGAAGATGGGCAAAGGTGTATGATCTGAAGCAGAAAAAAGAATCCGAGCTTGGCGCAGATCTGGCATTTGACATTACAGCTGATGGCAAAAAGATGCTTGTCAGGCAAAGGAACAAGTTTTCAATGATCGACCTACCTTCCTCTAAAATAAACATTGAAAAATACATTGATTTATCAGACGTAAAAGTTTGGGTAAACAATCAGCAGGAATGGAAACAAATTTATAATGAAGCGTGGCGCCAAATGCGTGATTTCTTCTATGTGCCCAATATGCATGGTTTGGATTGGAAAGCGATGCACGACAAATACGCAGTTATGCTTCCCTATGTTAACAACCGTGATGACCTTACTTACCTGATTGGCGAACTGATAGCCGAACTGAGTATAGGCCATGCGTATATTAGCGGAGGCGATCATAAACCAGTGCAAAAAATCAAACTGGGATTGCTGGGCGCAAGGCTAAGCAAAGATGCCTCAGGATACTTTCGCATCGATAGTTTACTGATGGGAGCGAACTGGAGTGAGGATCTACACTCACCACTTACTGATGTTGGCGTAGGTGCAGTGAAAGGTGATTATATTACTTCCGTCAACGGCAAGTCTACCAGGGAAATGCCTGATATTTATGCCGCATTAATTAATAACGCAGAAAAGAATGTTGAACTTACGCTGAACTCATCTCCTGCCGAAGGTGGACGAAAAGTGTTAGTAGTTCCGGTAGATGATGAGTCGAAACTCTATTATTATACCTGGGTGCAGAATAACATCCGCAAAGTTGATAAAGCCACCAACGGACAGGTTGGGTATATTCATATACCCGATATGGGCCCTGAAGGATTGAATGAGTTTGTAAAATATTTCTATCCCCAGCTGGCTAAAAAAGCATTAATTATTGATGACCGTGGAAATGGAGGCGGAAATGTTTCGCCTATGATCCTCGAGCGACTTGGACGGGAAATTCAGCGCAGCAACATGGCCCGCAATGTAGAAACTGTTGGTCATACACCGGGTCAAATGATACTCGGGCCAAAAGTGCTCCTTATAAATAATTATTCAGCCTCTGACGGTGACCTTTTCCCTTATGGATTCAAGAAATATCAGCTAGGAAAAGTGATTGGCAAACGGACCTGGGGAGGCGTAGTAGGCATCAGAGGCTCACTGCCTTTTGTGGATGGCGCTGACTTGCGTAAACCTGAATTTGCAAGCTATTCAGCCGACGAAAGCAAATGGATTATTGAAGGTCATGGCGTTGATCCGGATATCGAAATTGACAATGATCCATCACGTGAATATGAAGGAATTGACGATCAGCTTAACAAAGCAATAGAAGTTGTTCTCGATGAACTGAAATCGTATAAGGACCAACCGGCAATTCCTGGCCCTCCGGATAAAAGCAAATAACAGGTTCTAAGAAGAAACGACGGTTCATTTTAAGAACCGTCGTTTTTTTATTCTCATTGTTGAAAACTATTTGTTACAATAAAGCGTTATTATTTTATCGCTTTCCACAAATGCATCATCAATAATTAAACTTGCAACATGCAGCGAATATACCTTGTATTAACTCTGGTCACTATTTTAACAGTCAATGTGATTGCTCAACAACAAAACAGCAACGGCCAAAAAGCAGGTCCAGGTGGTTTATCAATAGGAGCTTTTATCGGCCCCAGCCACCTTATCGAAAAAGCGCCCGACAGTCTTGTTCCCGAAATCCAGGATTATCTGAATAAGTTACGCTCGGGATGGCACTATGGATTAGCATCAGAATACTTCATTAACCGATATTGGGGATTTGGAGCAGTTTATAGCAGCTTTAATACCAAACAGGAAGTGGACAGCATTGCAATAAAATTCTTTTCTCAGACCTATTACATTAATTTGTCAAGTACAATGACTATCAATACAGTTGCGCCCATGATATATGGACGGCTACCTTTGGTTGACAATAAACTTTTAATTACAGGCGGGGTTGGTCCGGCCTGGCTCTTTTACCGCAATATTGGCACAGTCGTCGGCGACTCAGCTACCCTTAAAGGTTCATCTCCCGGTTTATCATCTACGCTGCGTGTAAGTTATGAGGTTATTCCTAATCTCAATGTTGGCCTGCAAGGGAGTTATATTCATGCTTTCCTTAAGGAGTTCACGAAGAATGATGGAACCACCCAGGAAGTTATCGCGCTTGATAAAGCAGAATACCAAAACATTTCACGTTTCGATTTCTCATTTGGTATATTTTATACCTTTCGGAAAAAATAGCTATCAGTTACTAAATATGAGATTACTACTGCTTATCATTTTAATTCCGGCATTTACATGGATGGGAAAAGCCCAAACACCCGGCCATGTGTTTGATACGATACGATTCAACAAGCAGATTGAATTTGCGAACCACCTTCTCAAATACGAATTCTATACTCAACAGGCTGTTGATAAATTTAGCAAACTACCTGAAACCGCTGATTTAGAATGGTTTAATTTTCATGAAAACAATATATGGCATTCTGTTGGCGGACATAGTAAGGGTAATAAATTTATAATTAAGAAGCATGTAACGATTGACACTTTATCTACAATCTCTGATTACAAAGGAATTTCCGACACATCAAAGCTGAACACCTTAGGAACTGCATTATCTATTGCAAATTCTCATTTTCAGATCATTCGCGATACCTGTCAAATTTATTTTAATTCGTTTGTTATCAGCAATGATGATCAAACTATCAGTATCTGGTATCTGCCAGCCTTTCAACCCAGTGGACAAGCAATTTATGGATGCGAGTGGGAATACATTTTCGACAAAAACGGCAGGAATCTAATCGGGCAGAATTCATACACAGGAACTATTACCGGTGTTTGGATCGGGCAGCCTCGCGAATTGTGGCTTAACTATCGCAACACCGATAAGCCAACTATAGGAAGTATTTTTTTCGCTCTGTCCTTCCGTGATTATTTTACCCGGATCCGAATTGATACCCGAATCAGTACAAGTACAACAGCCAAGGATGCCAGTGGGAATTATATATGGACTCATAAGTTGAAATAAACAAATATAAACCGGGAATTTAATATCAACTATTTGTTGGGCAAACTGAATAAAATTCAGTATTCATTAAATCCCAAATTTCAAATTCCAAGAAAGTACAAGGGACAGGTCTTGGTTCTTTTACACTAAGAAAGGAACAGGTTAATAATTTGGTCTTTTTTGAATGAGTTATTTTTTGTTACAAGCTCAATATAATAAGACAGAAACAGGAAATTTGAATCTTGGAATTTGGCAATTGGAATTTGAAACTTGCGGCTTATTATTTAAATAATGAGGCAAAATATCTCAACATAAGTATTCTTTATTTTTTTTGATCTACTTATATAAAAACTCCCTTTTATCCATATATTTGCTCTTACTAAATATTAACAATTATGCAAAACTGGTGGGATGCCCTTACGGCAATCGAAAAAGTACTTTGGCTTATTGCTATACCTTTTTCTGTAATTTTCCTTATTCAAATGGTGCTTTCATTTACCGGAATCGGAGGAGGTGCTACTGATCCAGGAGCAGATATTCCTGATATTGATACTGACATTTCATCCACCGGCCACGATATTTCTCATAGTAACGAAGATGCAGGCCCCGGATTCAGCTTTTTTACCATTCGCAATTTTATCGCTTTCTTCACAGTTTTCAGCTGGTCGGGATTAGCATTTAACAATGCTGGCGTAAGTATGGGATTAACCATAATACTATCTGTTTTACTTGGTGTACTGGCTATGGTCATTATCTCTTCGTTGTTTTACTTTACCTCTAAAATGGCAGATAATGGTAATGTTTCGGTAAAAAATGCCATTGGAGCTACAGGCAAAGTTTACTTACCGATCAAAGCAAATAAAGGAAACGTAGGAAAGGTATTGGTTACTTTCCAGGGCTCAATCAGGGAAATGCAGGCAATAACAATGCAGGATAAAGACCTTTCAACCAATATGATCATTAAAGTTACCGGTTTTGCTGATGAAAACATTCTGATAGTTGAAACCATTTAGCTATTTCACTAATATATAAAAATCCTTAAACACATTAAATTATGTCCTATCTGGTAATCATTGTTGTAATTTTTGCAATCATCATTTTCACCACTTTTGTTTCACTTTTCAGAAGGTATAAAAGATGTCCTTCCGATAAAATCCTGGTGGTTTATGGACGAACCGGCCTGAATAAAGAAGGTACAAACCGATCAGCAAAATGTATTCATGGCGGCGCTGCGTTTATCTGGCCGGTTATTCAAAGCTATGCTTACCTCGATCTTACGCCTATAAGCATCGAAGTTAATCTGACCAATGCACTTAGCCGTCAGAATATCCGGGTTGATGTTCCTTCGCGTTTCACAGTTGGTATTTCAACTGATGTTGCAATCATGAATAATGCAGCCGAACGAATGCTAGGCTTGCCTTTATCAGCTATACAGGAACTTGCAAAGGATATTATCTTCGGCCAGCTAAGGCTTGTTGTTGCAACAATGGATATTGAAGAAATAAATACTGACCGGGATAAGTTTCTGGCCAATGTTTCGCAAAACGTAGAAGCTGAATTACAGAAAATAGGACTGCGTCTTATTAATGTAAACGTTACTGATATCCGCGACGAATCGGGATATATTGAGGCTTTGGGGAAAGAGGCTGCTGCAAAAGCCATAAACGATGCCAAAAAGACCGTTGCCGAGAAAAACCGCGATGGATCAGTAGGTGAAGCTAACGCCATGCAGGATCAGCGTATCAGGGTTGCAAGTGCCAATGCAACTGCAGTTGAAGGTGAAAATACAGCAAAAATCACTATCGCCCAAAGCGATGCAGCCCGACGTGAAAAAATGGCTGAAGCCGAACGCCTGGCAGCCGCTTCCGAAAAAGTACAAGCCGCTAAAGCCCTCCAGGAATCCTATGCAGCTGAGCAAACTGCCGAAATGGCAAGGTCAGAGCGCGAACGTGCAACCCGTACTGCTGATATAGTTATCCCAATGCAAATTGAGAAACAAAAAATTGAAATTGAAGCTGAGGCTATGGCTGAACAAACACGTAGGATTGCAAAAGGTGATGCTGATGCTATTCTACTTAAAAAACAAGCCGAAGGACAAGGTATTTACGAAGTACTCAGCAAACAAGCTGCCGGTTTCGAAAAGCTGGTTGAGGCTGCCAATAACAATTCACGCGATGCTGTTCTTATGCTTATTGCCGACCGTCTTCCCGAAATTATAAAAACCCAGGTAGAAGCCATCAGCAACATTAAAATAGACAAAGTAACCGTGTGGGACAACCTTTCTGCAGGCGCTGACGGGAAAACACCGGCAACGGCTAACTTCCTGGCCGGAATGATTAAATCCATACCTCCACTCGACGATATTTTCAGATCAGCAGGTATTGAACTGCCATCCTATCTCAAAGGAGAAGAAAAATTTACAGATAATTCAGTAGAAAAATCCGAAGAAAAATCCGAAAAAAAGGAATAACCTTATTGCTTTCCCTAACTGAAGTTGGACTTTATCCATAATTATTTACCCTATATATATTTGCGGTAAATAATATTATTTCGTGCATTTTCCAATCACTATAATTTATAAGGATTGATAATGAAAGAACATACGTTAATTTACTTTTTCACGCAACACATGTATTTTAATTAAATATTAAACGTCCGTAAAGATTTGATTATAAACACAAAAGAGTAATGTCGAAATTCTAAAAAAAATAATTAATACTTTTCATACTGATTTATTTAGATAGTTTGTTTTTTAATAAAATGTGTTTAAATTTGTTGTTCTTGAAAAGAGTACGGGCTGCAATCTCAGTGAATGATATTATGACATTTATAAGACATATATTAAACACAAGTGCTATTTTAACAAGATGAACAATTTAACAGGGTTGATGTTATTATATTAAATTGTATATCACACCCTTTTAGTGTAATTTTAATATAAATCATTAGATGGAAGAGAAAATCAAAAAAATCGGACTGTTCATTGATGGAACTTTCTTTCTGAAAGTTAATTCCTATTACAGGTACCACCATGAACGTAAAAGCACCATTAACTTTAATGGGCTTGCAGAATTTCTGCGCGACGAAATCTCAAAACTTGAGAATTCGGAAAAGCGTTATTGCCAGGTTGTTGAAACTCATTGGTTTCGTGGACGCTATTCGACCAGTCAGCTCGAAAAAAAATACCCTGACGAATCCTATCGTTTAACACAAATGACAAATGAACGTCGCATCGACGACATTTTCATGTATGAGGGAATAACTACTCATAATTATCCTCTCTTAGTCGATTCCCGCACAGGTGAAGCCGAAGAAAAAGGAATTGATGTATGGTTTTCGCTCGAAACATATGAACTGACACTTCTTAAACAGTTAGATGTCGTCGTAATAATTGCCGGCGATACGGATTATGTTCCCCTCATTAAAAAAATTAACAGCCACGGTACAAGGGTAATGGTCCTTGGTTGGGATTTTTCATACGAATCGACATCTGCAGCAGGCCGTAATTATAAAGTTACTACACGCACAAGCCAGGCTTTAATTGATGAGTGTGTTTATCCGCTTATGATGGACAAACGAATCGACGACCGTACAAGTAAAAACGACCCTATTGTTAATTCGTTATTTAACGTTTAAGAATACTATTTTATCCAAAAGGATATCAAGACAGCAACAACTTTTTGGGTGTTGCTGTTTTTTTTGTAGTCCTGGCAACAGCTATTTCGTCCCTGACGGGACTTTTAACGAATTCTTATACTCTTTCTCTACCACTACCATTATATTGTCCCTAACGGGACAGTCCCAGAGGGACTGTATATCGGTAGAAAAAAGTGACCCCAGATAAGCTGAAGTCCCATAGGGACGAGATATACCAAGCGTTACAGCGTTTTCTTTATGATTTGACCAGACACAATGTTTTTTTTAATGCGTTTTTCTTGAACTCTTAATTTGTTTAAAATACATAAGGTTGAAGTAGATTATATAATTTTCCATTTAGATGTCTGCATTCAATATTCTCCTGACAACATAATAAATAAGATAAGAATATTCTTAAAATAAGTATCTTTACATGAACAACTAAAATCGATTCTTATGAAGCCAATTCTGTTAGCATTTTTATTTGTTGCAAGTGTTGCTTGCACCACACAGCTCTATGTACCAACTGAAGCAAATGTCAATAAGGCTGAACCGTCTACCCTGGCTGAACTGCAACAGGGTCACGACATTTTCCAGAACCATTGCGGCAAATGCCACAAATTGCCTAAGCCAACAAGCCACACAAATCCTGAATGGACCAAAATACTTGAGAAAATGGCTCCAAAAGCAAAACTAACAACAGAGCAATCAGATATGGTATATAAATACCTTGCAAACCGTTAAAAACAAAAAAAAAGAGATTTCTTTATTGAAATCTCTTTTTTACTAAAATAATAAGAAACAGCGTTCTTATGCTTGCCCTGCAGGTCCACTTAATTGAAAAGGATAATCACTTCCTTCGGTTTCCTTAATTGTACCATGTACTGCCTCAAATTTATTGATATTATCTTTCAAAGCACGGTACAAACGCTTGGCATGCTGTGGTGTCAGGATTATGCGTGATTTAACTTTCGCTTTAGGTACACCTGGCATAAGTTTAATAAAATCAACCACAAACTCTGAATTGGAATGTGTGATTACTGCAAGATTTGAATAAATACCTTCACTAACCTCATCGGATAACTCGATATTTATCTGGTTCGGATTTTGATTCGTTTGATCATTCATATCCATATTCTTTTAGCTTTATATTTCAATTTTTATCTCTGTTTTCAAAAAGATGGGGAAACCGATCTGGATTGTTGAATCAGTTTCCCCAAATTAAATTTGAATCAATAATTACTCGGCTTTTGAAGCCAGCATTCGGTCATACTCTTCGCGCGAACCAACAATAAGATGTTCATACTCACGTAAACCGGTTCCTGCCGGAATCAGGTGTCCAACAATTACATTCTCTTTCAATCCAAGCAATTCGTCGCTCTTCGATTGAATAGAAGCCTGTGTAAGAACTTTAGTTGTTTCCTGGAAGGATGCAGCTGAAATCCAGCTACGAACCTGTAGTGAGGCCCTTGTTATACCTTGCAGAACTTGTTTAGCTGTTGCTGAGTTAGCATCACGTGATTCAACCTGACGTTTGTCCCTGCGTTTGAGTAATGAATTTTCATCACGTAGTTTGCGGGCACTGATTATCTGGCCTGATTTCAGGTTTGTACTATCTCCACAATCTTCAACAATCTTCTTACCAAAAATCCAATCGTTTTCTTCGTTGAAATCAATCTTATTCACCAGTTCACCTTCCAGGAATTTGGTATCCCCCGGATCAACAACTTCAACTTTACGCATCATCTGACGAACGATAACCTCGTAGTGTTTGTCGTTAATCTTAACACCTTGCAGACGATAAACTTCCTGAATTTCATTTACAATATATTCCTGAACTTTCATCGGGCCTTTAATTGCCAGAATATCAGCAGGAGTAATAGCACCGTCCGAAAGAGGAGTACCGGCACGTACATAGTCATTCTCCTGTGCAAGTATCTGTTTTGAAGTAGAAATCAGGTAACTGCGTTCTTCACCGGTTTTGGAAGTGATGATAATTTCACGGTTGCCACGTTTCAGCTTTTTACCAAATGTTACAACACCGTCAATTTCAGAAACAACAGCAGGATCGGATGGGTTACGTGCTTCGAATAACTCGGTTACCCTCGGCAAACCTCCTGTAATATCACCTGTTTTACCAACAGCACGAGGGATTTTAACAAGTACATCACCTGCTTTAATTATTTTCCCCTCTTCAATCTGCATGTGAGATCCAACAGGAAGGTCATAGTTTTTCAACTCTTCACCATCAGCGGAAACCAGTTTTATTGAAGGATTCTTGCCTTTAACACGCGATTCAATGATAACTTTTTCCTGGTAGCCGGTTTGCTCATCAGCTTCCACTTTAAAAGTCACACCTTCTGTAATGTTATCAAATAACAGTTTACCATCAACTTCCGAAAGAATTACAGCGTTGTATGGATCCCATTCTGTTATGAGGTCACCTTTTTTAACTGTTGACCCATTTTCAAAATAAAGATTCGAAGCATAAGGAATATGTCCCGAAGCCAGGATAATCCCGGTTAAAGGATCAATAATCCTCATTTCAGCTGAACGGCCGAGTACGATTTGATAAATACGTCCTTCAGCGTTTTTATACTCAACCGAACGAAGTTCATCAATTTCGATTACACCATTATACTTTGCAATGATACGTGAAGCAGATGCAATGTTTGCGCCTGCAACACCACCGACGTGGAATGTACGAAGTGTAAGCTGTGTACCAGGTTCTCCAATGGATTGAGCTGCAATAACACCTACAGCTTCTCCTTTTTGAACCATACGTCCTGTTGCCAGGTTACGTCCATAACATCTTGCACAAACGCCTTGTTTAGATTCGCAGGTAAGTACCGAACGAATTTCGACGGATTCGATTGGTGAATCTTCAATAATAGTACAAATTTCCTCAGTAAGTTCATTTCCGGCTGAAGCAATAAGTTCACCCGTGTGAGGATGGTAAATATCATGCAGTGTTACACGACCAAGAATACGATCATATAGTGATTCAACAAGTTCTTCGTTTTTCTTCAAAGCTGAAGTAACACGTCCGCGCAATGTACCGCAATCAGGTTCAGAAATAATAACATCCTGGCCTACATCAACCAAACGACGAGTAAGATAACCAGCATCAGCAGTTTTAAGAGCTGTATCGGCAAGACCTTTACGTGCACCGTGAGTTGAAATGAAATACTCAAGTACCGATAATCCTTCTTTCAGGTTCGAAAGAATTGGATTTTCAATAATTTCACCACCGGTTGCACCTGATTTCTGAGGTTTGGCCATCAGTCCGCGCATACCTGAAAGCTGCCTGATCTGTTCCTTCGATCCACGGGCTCCTGAATCCAGCATCATATATGCCGGGTTGAATCCCTGGTTATCAGACGAAAGATCGCTCATTACCTTTTTTGTAAGGTTTGCGTTGGTATGGGTCCAGATATCAATAATCTGGTTGTAACGTTCGTTGTTTGTAATGAAACCCATGTTATAGTTACTCATTACTTCTTCCACTTCAAGATTGGCTTTATGAATCAGCTCTTCTTTGAGTTTCGGAACAACTACATCGCCAAGATTAAATGAAAGACCACCTTTGAAAGCCATAGTAAATCCCATATTCTTGATATCATCAAGGAAACGGGCGGCTTTTGCAGTACCGGTTTTCTTCAACAGGTCACCAATAATATCACGGAGTGATTTCTTGGTTAAAAGCTGATTAATAAATCCATATTCAGCAGGAACAACCTGGTTAAAAAGTACACGGCCTACAGTGGTTTCAATAAGTTTTTCAACGAAAACGCCATTTTCTTCTACCGGAATTCTAACTTTAATCCAGGAATGCAAGTCAGCTTGCTTTTCGTTGTATGCAATAATAACTTCTTCAGCAGAATAAAAGCTCTTTCCTTCAGCCTTTCATTATATGACCTGGCTCCGATTTACGGCCTTTGGTAATATAATAAAGGCCAAGAACCATGTCCTGTGATGGAACTGTAATTGGAGCACCATTTGCAGGATTAAGAATATTGTGCGAAGCAAGCATAAGAATCTGAGCTTCGAGGATAGCAGCATTCCCTAATGGAAGATGCACAGCCATCTGGTCACCGTCAAAGTCGGCATTGAAAGCCGTACAAGCCAGTGGGTGAAGCTGAATAGCCTTTCCTTCAATCAGTTTTGGCTGGAAAGCCTGAATACCTAACCTGTGCAGTGTTGGTGCACGGTTGAGCATAACAGGATGGCCTTTTAATATATTTTCGAGAATTTCCCAAACTACAGGATCTTTACGATCAACAATTTTCTTAGCTGACTTAACGGTTTTTACAATACCACGTTCAAGCATCTTGCGGATAATAAATGGCTTGAATAACTCAGAAGCCATATCCTTTGGAAGTCCGCATTCGTGAAGTTTAAGTTCAGGACCTACAACAATAACCGAACGACCTGAATAGTCGACACGTTTACCAAGTAAGTTCTGACGGAAACGTCCTTGTTTACCTTTTAAACTGTCACTTAATGATTTCAGCGCGCGGTTCGATTCAGTTTTTACCGAACTTGCTTTACGTGAATTATCAAAAAGTGAATCAACAGCTTCCTGGAGCATACGTTTTTCATTACGCATGATAACATCAGGAGCTTTTATTTCGATGAGGCGTTTCAAACGGTTGTTACGAATGATAACCCTGCGGTATAAGTCATTTAAATCGCTGGTTGCA
This sequence comes from uncultured Bacteroidales bacterium, assembly GCA_963802185.1. Lineage (GTDB taxonomy): Bacteria > Bacteroidota > Bacteroidia > Bacteroidales > UBA4417 > UBA4417. Next base: position 884,325 of record CAWDHU010000015.1, on the reverse strand, counting down.
AAACGACCACCATCCAATGGAACCAATGGACGAAGTTCTGGTGGAATAACCGGAACAACTTTTACGATCATCCATTCAGGTTTATTCTCGCCACGTGTTTGTGCATCGCGGAATGATTCATAAACCTGGAGACGTTTGAGCGCTTCCATTTTCCTTTGCTGCGATGTTTCTGTATTTGCTTTATGACGCAAATCGTATGACATCTGGTCCAGATCAAGACGTGAGAGCAGAGCAATTAATGCTTCAGCACCCATTTTTGCAATAAATTTATTCGGATCGCTTTCATCCAGGTACTGATTGTCTTTCGGCAATTTGTCGAGATAATCAAAATATTCTTCTTCTGTAAGAAAGTCAAGGGTTTTAAGTCCTTCTGAAGCAAGAACACCAGCCTGAATAATTACATATCTTTCATAATAAATAATTGAATCCAGTTTCTTGGAGGGAACTCCAAGTAATGCACCTATTTTATTAGGTAATGAACGGAAATACCAGATATGTGCAACAGGAACAACCAATTGGATATGTCCCATGCGTTCGCGGCGAACCTTTTTCTCGGTTACTTCAACACCGCAACGGTCGCAAACAATACCTTTGTACCTGATCCGCTTGTATTTTCCGCAATGACATTCCCAATCCTTCACAGGACCGAAAATGCGTTCACAGAACAAGCCATCCCTTTCAGGTTTATATGTTCTGTAGTTTATAGTTTCGGGTTTAAGTACTTCACCACTTGATCTTTCCAAAATTGATTCAGGCGAAGCAAGGCTTATTCTGATTCTGGAAAATTTATTAGCGGCTGTATTTTCTTTTCTGAAAGCCATATATCAAGAAAGGATTAACGATTAAAATTACTGTTGTTTCACTATAAATACTCTGAGGCCGGTCAAAGCACCATGTTTTAAACATGATGCTTTGCGACTTCTAAATATTTATTCAAAGTTTACGCTTAGGCCTAAACCTCTGAGTTCGTGAACAAGTACATTGAATGATTCAGGAATACCTGGAATCGGCATATTTTCACCTTTCACAATGGCTTCGTATGCTTTAGCTCTTCCAACTACATCATCGGATTTAACTGTCAGAACTTCCTGAAGTATATTGGCAGCACCATATGCTTCGAGTGCCCAAACTTCCATTTCACCAAAACGCTGACCGCCGAATTGAGCTTTACCTCCAAGTGGCTGCTGGGTAATGAGTGAATATGGTCCGATTGAACGTGCATGCATCTTGTCGTCAACCATGTGGTGAAGTTTCAGCATGTAGATATAACCAACTGTAGCAGTCTGATCGAAACGATCGCCAGTACCGCCATCGTAAAGAAAGACTTTACCATTTTCAGGTAATCCTGCTTTTACCATCAGCTCATTTATCTCTTCGATTGAGCCACCGTCAAAAATAGGTGTTGCAAAATGGGTCCCGGTTTTAGCACCGGCCCAACCCAGAACAGTTTCGAAAATCTGTCCCAGGTTCATACGCGAAGGTACACCCAGTGGGTTCAATACGATATCAACAGGTGTTCCGTCTTCGAGGAAAGGCATGTCTTCTTCACGAACAATACGAGCAACAATACCTTTATTTCCGTGGCGACCTGCCATCTTATCCCCTACTTTGAGCTTACGTTTTTTAGCAACATAAACTTTAGCCATCTGAACAATACCATTAGGCAATTCATCACCAACTGTAGCAACAAATTTCTTCCGGTTATAAACACCCAGAATTTCCTTGTATTTAATAATGAAGTTGTTGATAAGCTGTTTGATAAGCTCATTAACATCCTTATCGGTAGTCCATTTGTTAGGATTTACATTGATGAAATCAATTCCCATTAACATTTTCTGGGTGAATTTCACCTTTTTAGGAACCATTTCGTTCTTGAAGTTATTGTAAACACCTTGTGAGGTTTTACCACTAACCAGAACTGTAAGTTTATCAACAAGTTTCTGTTTCAGATCTGTAGTGCTTTTTGAAAACTCTTCGTCAAGTTCTTTAACGAAATCCTTTTCTTTAGCCTTCAGTTTTTTATCCTTAACAACACGTGAGAATAGTTTTTTGCTGATAACAACACCTTTCATCGAAGGAGGTGCTTTAAGTGAAGCATCTTTCACATCACCGGCTTTATCACCGAAGATAGCACGGAGTAGTTTTTCTTCCGGAGTAGGATCGCTTTCACCTTTAGGTGTAATTTTACCGATTAAAATATCTCCTTCGTTAACTTCAGCACCAATACGGATTAATCCACTTTCGTCGAGATCTTTTGTAGCTTCCTGGCTTACGTTTGGAATATCGTTGGTTAGTTCTTCAACACCACGTTTGGTATCGCGAACTTCCAGTGTAAATTCCTCAATATGAAGTGAAGTAAAAATATCTTCTTTTACAACACGTTCGGAAATTACAATAGCATCCTCAAAGTTATACCCTTTCCAAGGCATGAATGCCACCATCAGGTTACGACCTAAGGCAAGTTCACCAGCCTGGGTAGCATAACCTTCGCATAACACCTGTCCTTTTTTAACTTTATCGCCTTTACGAACGATAGGCCTGAGGTTCATACAAGTATTCTGGTTGGTACGTGCAAACTTGGTCAGATTGTAAACCTTAACATCATCATCAAAACTTACAAGTCTTTCTTCTTCCAGACGTGCATAACGGATGATAATCTGAACTGAATCAACATATTCAACTATACCATCGCCTTCAGCATTAATAAGTACACGTGAATCCTGGGCAACGCGTGCTTCAATACCTGTTCCGACTATAGGTCTTTCAGGATTAAGAAGCGGTACAGCCTGGCGCATCATGTTCGATCCCATGAGAGCACGGTTGGCATCATCATGTTCAAGGAAGGGAATCAGAGAAGCTGCAATAGAAGCGATCTGGTTAGGAGCAATATCGATAAGGTCGACTTTCTCGTTCTCAATAAGTGGATAATCGGCCAGGTAACGTACTTTAACTTTCTCGTTAACAAAATTGCCATTACTATCAATCGGAGCAGTTGCCTGGGCAATAATCTTGTTTTCCTCTTCTTCAGCACTCAGATAAACTGTATCAGCAAGATCAACTCTACCTTCGGTAACAACTTTATATGGTGTTTCGATAAAACCAAGCTTATTGATTTTAGCAAAAACACAAAGAGACGAAATAAGTCCGATATTCGGGCCTTCAGGAGTTTCAATCGTACAAAGGCGTCCGTAGTGAGTATAGTGAACGTCGCGTACTTCGAAACCGGCTCTTTCGCGTGAAAGACCTCCTGGTCCAAGTGCGGAAACCCTGCGTTTGTGAGCAATTTCACTTAGCGGGTTTGTCTGATCCATGAACTGGGATAACTGGTTGGTACCAAAAAACGAGTTGATTACACTCGATAATGTTTTGGCATTGATCAGATCCATCGGAGTGAATACCTCGTTATCACGAACATTCATACGTTCCCGGATAGTACGGGCCATACGGGCCAATCCTACACCAAACTGGTTGTATAATTGTTCCCCGACAGTACGAACCCTACGGTTGCTAAGGTGATCGATATCGTCAACCTCAGTTTTCGAGTTGATAAGTCCAATCAGGTATTTTATAATCGAAATAAGGTCTTCTTTAGTAAGAACCTTTGTTTCGAGAGGAATGTCGAGTGACAGTTTTTTATTAATCCTGTAACGACCAACATCACCCAAATCGTAACGTTTATCGGAGAAAAACAGTTTCTCGATAATGCCACGGGCTGTTTCCTCATCGGGTGGTTCAGCGTTACGTAACTGACGATATATATATTCAACAGCTTCTTTTGAGCTGTTTGCAGTATCTTTCTGAAGAGTGTTAAAGATAATGGAATAATCCTGCGAGTTGATATCGTCGCGGTGTAAAAGTATTGATTTTGCGCCTGAATCAACAATCATATCAATATGACTGTTTTCAATTACAGTTTCGCGATCAATAATTACGTCCGTACGTTCAATCGAAACAACTTCACCTGTATCCTCATCACCAAAATCTTCAATCCAGGTGCTGAGCACCCTGGCAGCAAGTTTACGGCCGACATATTTTTTCAAGCCTGCTTTGCTAACCTTAATTTCTTCAGCGAGGTTAAAGATTTCGAGAATATCTTTATCGCTTTCGTAACCAATTGCCCTTAACAGAGTAGTTACGGGTAATTTCTTTTTCCGATCGATGTAAGCATACATCACGTGGTTGATGTCAGTAGTAAACTCCATCCACGATCCTTTAAAAGGAATAATCCTGGCCGAATACAATTGCTGGCCATTGGTATGAAAACTTGTACCGAAAAATACACCGGGTGAACGATGCAACTGCGAAACAACTACACGTTCAGCACCATTCACAACGAATGTGCCTTTAGGAGTCATATAAGGGATCATACCCAGATAAACATCCTGTATAATAGTTTCGAAATCTTCGTGCTCGGGATCGGTACAGAAGAGTTTTAATTTTGCTTTAAGAGGAACACTATATGTCAGCCCTCTTTCGATACACTCCTCGATTGAATACCGGGGTGGATCAATAAAATAGTCAAGAAACTCGAGAACAAAATTATTCCTGGCATCGGTAATCGGAAAATTTTCCGAAAAAACCTTAAAAAGGCCTTCATTAATACGATTGTCAGGATTTGTCTCCAGTTGAAAGAAGTCCTGGAAAGACTTTATTTGAACTTCGAGAAAATCAGGGTATTCAGACTTGATTTTCGAGGTCGCGAAGCTAAATCGTTCAGTTTTTTGTGAAGCCAAAGCCATGAAATTTAAGATTTAAATAAACAAAGTATTTTTAAACAATTAATCCCGATATGAAAATCGGGAAGAAAACTGACTACTTATTTACGCGCAGGGCTTAAATAAGAAGTCAGTTTGGTAATTGTAGTCCAAATAGCAATATTTACTTTATCTCAACTTCAGCACCAGCGTCTTCGAGTTGTTGTTTAAGGGCGTTAGCTTCGTCCTTAGTTACACCTTCTTTCAAAGCCTTTGGAGCTGCGTCAACTAAGTCTTTTGCTTCCTTTAGACCAAGGCTGGTCAATTCTTTTACCAGTTTTACAACTGCTAATTTAGCTTGGCCAGGGTGCTTAAGGATAACATCGAATGATGTTTGTTCTTCAACTACAGCTGCTTCGCCGCTAACTGCTGCTGCCATTGCTGGAGCTGCTGCTGCTGGTTCAATACCGTATTCGTTCTTAAGTATCTGAGCAAGCTCATTTACTTCTTTTACTGTCAGATTCACTAACTGTTCAGCGAAAGCTTTCAAGTCTGCCATTTTATTTGTTTTTTTTAGTGTTTTACAATAATTGATTAATTCATTTTGTTCGTTGACCTGTTGTTATGCAGGACGTTCGGACAAGGTTTTTAGTACACCTGATAATTTTTGTCCACCTGATTGCAGTGCTGAAATAACATTGCGGGCGGGTGAATTGAGCGCTAAAATAACATCGGCGATAAGTTCATTTTTAGTCTTAATTGCGATGAGTGCATCAAGTTGATTATCACCAATAAAGGCCATTTCTTCAACAAAGGCACCTTTGAGTTTAGGTTTATCGGATGTTTTCCTGAATTCTTTGATCAGCTTAGCCGGGAGACTTCCCTGGTCAGCGATCATAATTGAGGTATGACCTTTCAGAACATCGTACAGAGGTCCAAAGTCCTTACCGGACTTTTCCATTGCTTTTTGCAGCAATGTATTTTTAACTACGATCAACTCTACTTCCCTTTTAAAACAAAGGCGGCGAAGCTTGCTTGTATTTTCAGAATTCATATCTGAAATATCTGTAATATACAAATATTTAGCAGCTTGCAGTTGTTCAGTCAAGGTTTCTATAAGTTGATTCTTGTCTTCTCTTTTCATAGCGATTTTTGTTCTTTAAAGATCAAGTACTTATTGTTACCGGAATTGTTATTTGACCGATTTTTCATCGATACGTACACCAGGACTCATAGTACTCGACATGAACACGCTTTTTACATAAGTACCTTTAGCTGAGGAAGGTTTTAACTTAACAATAGTAGCCAGTAATTCTCTGGCGTTTTCAATAAGTTGATCCTGCTCAAAAGACACTTTACCTATACCTGCATGAATGATACCGAATTTATCAACTTTAAAGTCGATTTTACCGGCTTTCACTTCTTGTACAGCTTTTCCTACATCCATTGTAACGGTACCGGTCTTGGGATTGGGCATAAGTCCACGGGGACCAAGTATGCGGCCAAGAGCACCTACTTTGGGCATAATGCTAGGCATTGTAATAATAACGTCAACGTCGGTCCAGCCTTCTTTAATCTTCTGGATATACTCGTCAAGGCCAACATAATCAGCTCCGGCAGCTTTTGCTTCTTCTTCCTTTTCGGGAGTACAGAGCACGAGAACACTAATAGTTTTCCCGGTTCCATGCGGCAAGGTAACAATACCTCTAACCATCTGGTTGGCTTTGCGGGGGTCAACTCCAAGACGTACATCAATATCAACAGAAGCGTCGAACTTTGATGTAGTTATGTCTTTGACAATACGCGCAGCATCAGCTAGTGTATAGGTAGCATCCTTGTCGTACTTAGCTAAAGCCAGTTTTTGATTTTTTGTCAATTTAGCCATTTTACGTAAGGTTAATGGTAATAACACATTTTTAATTCATGAAAGCCTGATCTCTCGATCAGCTTTACATCTTGGTTGGGAATTCGCCTTGTACGGTAATACCCATACTACGGGCAGAACCAGCAACCATGCGCATAGCGGATTCGATTGTGAAACAGTTAAGGTCTTCCATTTTGCCTTCGGCAATTTCTTTGACCTGGTCCCACGTAACCGAAGCAACCTTTTTACGGTTTGGTTCGGCCGATCCGCTTTTCTGCTTAGTCACTTCAAGGAGTTGAACGGCAACAGGAGGCGTTTTAACAATAAAATCAAACGACTTGTCCTTGTATACAGTAATCACAACAGGAGTAACCTTTCCGGGTCTATCCTGCGTACGTGCATTGAACTGTTTACAGAACTCCATAATATTCACACCCTTCGAACCTAATGCAGGTCCTACCGGAGGTGAAGGATTAGCCGCGCCACCTTTAATTTGCAGTTTAATTAATCCAGCAACTTCTTTTGCCATCTTTTGTTTTCTTAAAGGATTTGTACTTGCGGAATTCGGTAACTACCTATGATTCCTTTGCCACCTGCGTAAACGAAAGTTCCAAAGGTGTTTTACGGCCAAAGATTTTCACCATCACTTTCAGTTTCTTCTTTTCCTCATTGATTTCTTCAATGATTCCGCTGAAACTGTTAAATGGTCCATCGATGACAGTAACTGTTTCACCAACAATAAATGGGATACTGAATTCGGCGCCTTGCTCTGAGAGCTCGTCTACCTTACCAAGTATCCTGTTTACTTCAGCTTGTCGCAGGGGTACAGGTTCATCTTTCGAGCCAAGAAAACCTAATACTCCGGGGATATTGCGAATAATGTGAGGTATCTCTCCGGTAAGCACGGCTTCGATTAAAACATAACCGGGCAAGTAATTTCGCTCTTTGCTGACTTTCTTACCATTACGTACCAGATATACTTTTTCAGTTGGAATGAGTACTTGTGAAATATAATCCTGTAATTTGAGACGATTAATCTCGCTTTCAAGGTATATTTTCACCTTTTTCTCATTTCCGCTGATGGCTCTCACCACATACCACTTTTTCACTTGTTCGCCCATGCCGGATGGTGAATTTAAAGGTTGGTTACCAATATCAGACTTATAGTTTAATACAGGTTAAAATAATGAATAAAATTGTTGGAGAATAAGCTCAAACGATTTATCCATTGCAAAAACCACAAGTGCAATTATCAGGGAAGCAACTGACACAACTATTGCACTATTCTGCAACTCGCTCCATGTTGGCCATGAAACTTTATGCATGAGTTCGTCGTAACTTTCTTTGACGTACTCTACGAATCTATTATTTGCCATATAGTCAAAATATTTTGCACGGGTGGTAGGAGTCGAACCCACAGCCTACGGTTTTGGAGACCGCCACTCTACCAATTGAGCTACACCCGTATAGCCCCAGCCTGTTGCAGGGTTACCTGAAACAGGCCAGTCTATAATAACATTAATTAAAAAGCAGAGATGGAACCCCAGGCATGGGATTCCACCTCGTAATTTTGTTAGTCAAGAATTTCAGTTACCTGACCTGCACCAACTGTACGGCCACCTTCACGGATAGCAAAACGGAGGTTCTTGGTCATAGCGATTTCGCTGATGAGCATAACTTCAATAGTGATGTTATCACCAGGCATAATCATTTCAACTCCTGCAGGAAGTGTAATCTCACCAGTAACGTCAGTTGTTCTGAAATAGAACTGAGGACGATATTTATTCTGGAATGGAGTATGACGGCCACCTTCTTCTTTCTTCAGGATATAAACCTCAGCTTTGAAGTGTTTGTGAGGATGTAACAGAACCTGGTTTGGTAATAACCATACCACGACGGATGGTTTCTTTGTCAATACCACGGAGGAGCAAACCTGCGTTGTCACCAGCTTCTCCCTGATCGAGGAGTTTACGGAACATTTCAACACCGGTAACAACTGATTTCAGTTTTTCAGCACCCATACCAATGATTTCAACAGGATCACCAACGTGAATAATACCTGATTCAATTCTTCCGGTAGCAACTGTACCACGACCTGTGATTGAGAATACGTCTTCAACAGGCATCAGGAAGTCTTTATCACTTGCACGTGTAGGCAATGGGATATAGGTATCAACTGCATCCATGAGTTCCATAATTTTTTCAACCCACTTAGGTTCTTTATTCAGTCCACCAAGAGCTGATCCGCGAATAACGGGAACATTATCGCCATCGAAACCATAGAAAGTAAGAAGTTCACGGATTTCCATTTCAACAAGGTCGAGTAATTCCTCATCATCAACAAGGTCAACCTTGTTCATGAAAACAACCAACTGAGGAACACCTACCTGGCGAGCCAGAAGGATATGCTCACGGGTTTGAGGCATAGGACCATCAGTAGCAGCAACTACAATGATTGCACCGTCCATCTGGGCAGCACCGGTAACCATGTTCTTAATATAGTCAGCGTGACCAGGACAGTCAACGTGAGCATAGTGACGTTTGGCAGTTGAATACTCAACGTGAGCAGTATTAATGGTAATACCACGTTCCTTTTCTTCAGGAGCATTGTCGATTGAATCGAATGAGCGGTATTCTGACAAACCTTTATCAGCCAGAACAAGGGTAATAGCTGCGGTAAGAGTAGTCTTACCATGGTCAATGTGACCGATAGTACCAACGTTAACGTGAGGTTTTGAACGATCGAATTTTTCTTTTGCCATTTTAATTAATGTTTATTGTGTTACTTTTTGTATTGATTATAATTACAAATCAGAGCCTTTGGCGAGAATTGAACTCGTGACCTCTTCCTTACCAAGGAAGTGCTCTACCCCTGAGCTACAAAGGCCTTCAAAGAGCGGAAGACGGGGCTCGAACCCGCCACCTATAGCTTGGAAGGCTATCGCTCTACCAAATGAGCTACTTCCGCCTATTTAAATAGTTAATGTGTTAGATAGACAATAGTTAAATCGCTATTATCTAATTAATCTTATCGCATTAATACTTATCGCATTATCTGATAGTGGGGGGAGGAGGATTCGAACCTCCGAAGGCTTAGCCAACAGATTTACAGTCTGCCCCATTTGACCGCTCTGGTATCCCCCCATGGTATTTTTAACATTGCAATGAACGTGAGCCGATGGAGGGACTCGAACCCCCGACCAGCTGATTACAAATCAGCTGCTCTACCAACTGAGCTACATCGGCCTTTTTTGTACTCCGTAAAAGAGCTTCAAAAGCAGGCTTTTTGTGTTTATGCAACTCAAATTCTCCTTATTATCAGCACTTTACAACCACCTTTATACAAACAAAAGCAGTCCTTTTTGAAAAGGACTGCAAATGTACGCACTTAATTTGAATTACCAAACAAGTGATGAAAATATTTTCATTTATTTTTATTCGCCTCTTTGTTTCTCTTTATGTCGGGTTAATTGCTTGCGCAATGCATCAACTGCTATATCAGTAGCTTCTTCAAATGATTTACTTTGTTTTTTTGCAAAAAGGTCATTGCCAGGTACCAATAAGCGAATTTCTGCAACTTTATTATCATGGTCTTCGCCATTATTAACCCGAAGCGTTACCTCACTGCCGATTATCCCATCATACAAATCCGAAAGCTTTTCTACTTTTTCGGTAATAAATGAATCCAAATTCCTATCGGTTTTAAAATGCACTGAATTGATGTTTACTTTCATGAGTCCTCCTTTTTGTTTACGCCCGTGGATGGGCTTGTTTGTAGATAGTTTTTAGTTTCTCAATCGTATTGTGCGTATAGACCTGGGTTGCTGCCAGGCTTGAATGACCTAGTATTTCTTTAATAGCATTCAGGTCAGCACCGTCATCAAGCATATGCGTAGCAAAAGTGTGCCTTAATACATGTGGGCTGAGTTTGTTGTTGGATGCTATTAAAGAAAGGTATTTGTGAACAATATTGTAAACCAGCCTGGGATATACAGGTAAACCTTTAGAAGTAACAAATAGTGAATGATTATTGTTTTGGTCAGAATGTCTATTCCCAAAAATAAACTTATTCCTGGCATCAAGATATTTTTTTAACAGGCTAATCACATTTTCACCTAAGGGTATTATTCTTTCTTTTTTACGTTTTCCTAATACCTTAAGAGTCCCTTTGTCAAGATCAAGGTCGGGAATTAATATCTGAATCAATTCCATTCTGCGGATACCGGTTGCATAAAATAAGGTAATGATCATTTTATCCCGGCAACCTTCATAATCGCTGGTAAATTCAACTTTACTGAGTAATTCATCAAGGTTATGGTGGGTCAGAAATACCGGTAACTGCTTCGAAGTGCGGGGAGCAACCACTTTGAGCATAGGACTATTCTTAATTAGACCTTGTTTTTGACAATATCTGTAAAATGACTTCAGACTGGAAAGTTTTCGGTTAACTGAACGCGAAGAAATCTTGTGATCGATCAGGGAAATCAGCCACGATCTGATCAGGTTATGATCAGCATTTAGTAGATCAGTGATGGAATATTGCAGGGAAAGGAATTTGGTAAAATCATCCAGATCGGTATGATATGCCAGTATGGTGTGCGCTGAATAACGCTTTTCAAATCTCAGGTAATCTATGTATTTATCCTTCAGCATCCTTCAAAATAAAACAGGAAGTAATCTTTGCCCCTCAAATGTAGTACATAACTAACGTTAAAAGTACAACAATAGTATGAGAAATGCAAGTATTACTTCCTGGTTACCGGAAATAATTCCGGGGTGATTACAATTCCTGCTGCTGCTGAAGCTGTTGGATGTAAATTGCGTGACGAACTTCTTCGCGGCGCACAATTGATGGCTTTGTAAATTTCTGACGATTACGCAGTTCTTTTACAACACCGGTTTTTTCAAATTTACGTTTCAGTTTCTTCAGCGAGCGGTCAATGCTTTCGCCTTCTTTTACAGGAACAATGATCATAATGTATAAACTTCCTTTCGGTTAAGTGATTAATTTAATTATTTTAAGGGGTGCAAAATTACAAATAAATTCAGAATAAAACTGCATGAATAGAATATTTCTTTTAAAAAAACAGAAATAGAACGAAAATGGATACTTTTCTATATGCTATATTTCTTTTCTGAAAACCCTGAACCTTTTATAAACCGGCACTTTCAGCCTTTCAAATTCGGAACGCATTTTATTATTATTTTCAAGTATGAGATGTGTTTCCATATCTTTAAAATCAGCTTTGCGGGCTGATTCAATTAAGCTGATTCCCATAACAACCTCAAGGCCGGTTCCCTGGTAATCACGACGCACCGCGCCAAGCATTAGGTCAAGTTGCCGTGCCTTTTTCGTGGCAAGCAAAATCTGGAAAATACCAATAGGGAAAAGATAACCCTTTGATTTCTGAATTCCAACCGATAGATTTGGTATGGCAACGATGAACGCTATCACTTCCCCCCCCTTCTCAATCAACTTAACAAAACGCGGATCTATAATCGGAAGATAGCGGGATGCCAGTTCTTGAATTTCAGTGTCCGACATGGGAACAAAACCATATAAATGGTCGTATGTTTTATTTACCAGCTGCAAAACGGGAACTATGTAGGGTTTTAGCTGTTTTCTTGAAGTGAACTCAATCAATTCAATGTGGTTGCTGTAATTTGATCGTTGAACAATACGGTAATATAATTCGGGGAGTGCCAGGTTAACAGAAAATTTATATGTCATACAATCAATTTCCTTCACGAACCCTTCATTCTCAAGTAGCTTAATAATATATGGGGGATTGCATGCCGAATCTATCAATGGCAAGTGGTCAAATCCTTCGATAAGTAAACCCTGGATATCTTTATCCGAAAAACCGTAAGGCCCTACCAGCAGTGTTTTCCCCTTTTGAGTAACCCAATCCTGAATAAAAATAAATAGTGAATGGGCAACTTCCTGGTTGTCGATAGAATCAAAATACCCGAACCTTGCTGTGTTTTCATTTCGTAGTTCATTATATTGATTATGAATAATCCCCATAATCCTGCCAACTGGTTTTCCATTTAGCTCGGCAATAACCATGATTGTATCGCAGGAGTCAAACTGATGATTCTTTTTGGGATTGAAGAAGTTCCAGTCGTCGATGTAAATAGTTGGCATCCAATTGAGCTCTTCCTTGTGCAATTTTGCAGGCAAATGAATAAAAGCTCGTAATAATTTACGGGAGGTTACTTCAACAATCTTGATATCCATATTCTTTAATTTGTTGCATAAGCAGGACACAATATTAATAAATAATTGTGAAGTTCAGATATGCATCAATCTCAATACGTTATAATTGTCAATATGGCTTATTGCAACTACTTGTCTGTATGATATTTAGAACATTTTTTTTATGTAATTCAAACAACCCCTAAATATTTTGGTTAATAAGCATACTTTTGTGCCTTAAACATATATCTAATCATACATGAACATACAATACATAGGTGAACACTTAGTGGCCGGGTATCTTGGCCGTATCTTTATATGGATCAGCTTTTTATCTTTAATAATCTCTGCAATCCTATACATCTATTCTTTAAAAAGGGATGAAAAGAGGGTCCTGTACTCCAAATTAGCCGGAAATCTTTACTGGCTGCATTTTTTAACATTGCTTGGTGCAATAGCTTCTTTATACTACCTGTTGGGAAATCATTGTTTTGAATATTCCTATGTTTGGCAATATTCGTCAGTCGATATGCCAGCAAAATATATGGTATCCTGTTTTTGGGCAGGACAGGAAGGATCCTACCTGGTATGGGCATTCTGGCAGGGAATTATTGGGATAATATTGTTACGCACCGCTAAAGAATGGAAAAACTGGGTAATGCCGGTATTTATTACCGGACAATTCTTTCTTATTTCGATGGTACTGGGATTGAATTTGGGTAGTTTCAGTATCGGCGGCAGCCCGTTCGGATTATTGAGAGATATGCCCAGCAATGTGAATGAGGAGCTTTTTAAACATGCGAACTATCTTTCTATGATAACAGATGGTAACGGATTAAATCCATTACTCGAAAACATATGGATGGTCATACATCCACCTTCATTATTTCTTGGGTATGCTGTTGCACTTGTTCCTTTCAGTTTTGCTATTGCTTCATTATGGCGGAAGGAGTATCATTCGTGGTTAAAACCAGCTATACCCTGGACACTTGCCGGTGTACTTGCCCTGGGTAATGGCATTATACTTGGTGGGCGATGGGCTTATGAATCACTCACATTCGGCGGTTTCTGGGCATGGGATCCTGTTGAAAATGCTTCGTTGGTTCCCTGGCTTTTGCTTGTTGCTACCCTTCACAGCATGATTATTGCGAGGAAAAGGTTTAACACTTACACCACAACTTATATTTTCACTATCCTGGGATGGTTTTTTGTAATGTATGCCACATACCTTACACGTAGCGGAGTACTTGGAGAAACATCAGTGCATTCCTTTGGTGAAAATGCTCTCTCAGCACAAATGATTCTATTCACAGCCCTTTACCTGCTGCTTCCGATTGTTTTTATATTATTACGAAAAAAGGATTTCCCTAAAAAAGACAATGATGATGTAATGACCCGTGAATTCTGGATGCTGATTGGGGCAATAGTTGTATTAATTTCAGCTTTCCAGATTACTGCCACTACATCGATTCCGGTTTTCAATAAACTTTTCGGAACAGGTATAGCACCTCCTATTGATAATATAAATTTTTACAATACCTGGCAAATGCCGTTTGCAATTGTAATTGCATTAGGAATAGCTATTAGCCAGTATTTATGGTATGGACCAAATGATGTAAAACAATTTCTCAGGAAAATTCTGGTAGCCTCCGGAATATCTGTTTTACTCACCGTTTTTATTGCATTGGGTGATCATGTAACCGGAGCAAGTCGGATTGTACTTCTTTTCAGCATTTTATTAGCTTCAGTGGTATCAATTGATTTTGTAATCCACTATTTAAAAAAGACTACTAATGTTGGCGGGGCATTTACCCATGCCGGTTTCACACTCTTTTTGTTAGGAGTTGTACTCGCCTTCAGCAATTCGCAGGTAATTTCACGTGGTACTTCTGGTATGAATGGCAGCAACGACACTGAGAACCAGGATAATATCATTTTAGTGAAAGGTGTTGGAAAACCAATGGGAAAATACATGGTTACCTATACGGATTCAAAAACCAAGGGAAGAGAAACCTTTTACCAGGTTGACTTTGTGAAAATGAAGGATGCAGGAACAAGCAAAATCGATTTCTCACTTCATCCTTCATTAAATGTAAATACCCGGATGGGAAATGTTTACAATCCTGATACAAAACATTTTATCGATAAGGATATATATACTTTCCTGAGCTTTGCCCAACAAAGTAACAGTGAGGCTGATGCTGACGGCTTTAGCAGAAGCGGGGAACAACCTATGCAATTAAAAGACACCCTGGTAGTCGGGCGTAATTTTGTAATACTTGACGATATTAAAACAACCATGGCTAATGAGGATGTAAACAATGCAAGTATTACTGCCAGTTTTAAAATCCTGAGTATGACGAATGGCTCGATGGATACTGAGATCAAGTATGAAATTGTAAACGGCGAACTTAAACGTACCGACGGAATAATAGGGCCGTTGAACCTGAAACTGCGATTCGAAGGTGTTGCCACCGACTCAAAAGCTATTCATGTTGGAATCTATGAAAAGCAGCAGGATTATATTGTTATGAAGGCTATAATTTTCCCTTTTATCGGGGTATTATGGTTTGGAATAGTCATTATGTTCAGTGGATTAACCTATTCGATCATGCGACGTACCATGGGTAAATACAAAGATTCGCAATCAAAATAAATAGCACTTTTCGTATCGCACAAATATTGCAACAATGCATAAAAGCATTAACAAAATTGCATTTGCCGGATCAGGGAATATTGCCTGGCACCTGGCTATTGGATTAAAGTTGCAAGGATACCAGATTACCCGAATCTGGAGCCGGACCTATTCAAATGCTTCTGGCCTGGCTGAAAGTTGTAATTCAATTGCTTGTGAAGATGTTGCCAGCCTGAGTGAGGATGCCGATATGATTATAATAGCTGTTGCAGATAAAGCAATTGAGGATGTTGCATTAGACTTTGGTAAATTCGATGGAATAGTAGTTCATACTGCTGGTTCTGTTCCTATGGATGTTTTGAGTGGCCATTTTGAGAACTGCGGAGTTCTGTATCCGCTACAAACCTTTTCGAAGGGAACAGAGGTTGACCTCGGTCAAATTCCTTTCTTTTTAGAGGCATCTTCGAACGAAATACTTAAATCTATTCAAAAAGTAGCTGCATCGCTTTCCACAAAAATATATGAAGCTGACAGTCATCAAAGGATGCTCTTACATGTGGCAGCTGTATTTGCCTGCAACTATTCTAACCTTATGTACTCAATAAGTAATGAATTGATTCAAAGTTCCGGTGTACCACAGGAAGTCCTCTATCCTTTGATTCTGGAAACAGCCAGGAAAGCCACATCAGGTGACCCATTCGAAATGCAGACAGGACCTGCACGCCGCCACGACAGCACAACCATCAAAAAGCACATTGAAACACTTGCACCATTACCGGAATATGCAGAACTTTACCAACTCTTAGCCAAGCTGATAAGCAATAAATACAAATAATTAACGCTAAACTTCGTATGTCGAATTACAAAGAGAAACTCTTAAAAGTAAATACATTTATTTTCGATTACGATGGTGTGCTTTCGGATGGACAGGTAATTTTAACAAGTGACGGCGATGCTTTACGCACTGCCAATGTGAAGGATGGATATGCCATGCAACTTGCTATAAAGAAAAATTATCGCATTGCCATAATCTCAGGAGGATTTTCTGAATCAATGAAACGCCGTTTCGAAATTCTGAATATTAAAGATGTTTTCCTGGGCGTTGACAAAAAAATTGACGTGTACAATCAATACCTGGCAACAAATAATCTGGAAAAAGAAAATGTCCTTTTTATGGGTGACGACATACCGGATTACGAAATTATGCTTGCAGCAGGAGTCCCCACATGCCCATCGGATGCGGTTGAAGAAATCAAAAGGATTGCAACCTATATTTCGCACCAGGCGGGTGGCCACGGTTGTGTACGCGATATTATTGAGCAGGTTTTAAAAGTTCAGGGTAAGTGGATGAATGATGATGCATATCATTGGTAAAGGTTGTTCAAAAATTGTTCAAGATTTGTTCAAAATATAAAAATTCAAGATTGTAGTAGAGACGCGATGCCTCGCGTCTCTACTACAACAGATCACATAGAATTTATAAGGTTTTATTCTGATTGAATTTTATTCTTCCGACAATACACAACCCAAATACATAAAATATTCTTACACTAATTCAGATCAATGCGTACTATCTTTACCATGCTAAGAGTACCAAATCTGTTTATGGTTGCGCTCACATTTTTATTGTTACGTCACTTTATTTTTATTCCTGTATACAGAGTTTATTTGGTTAATCCGGAAATGGGAAGCTTGCAATATCTGCTGATGATAACCTCAACCATCCTTATTGCTATAGCGGGATATTTAAGTAACGACTATTTTGATGTTATAGCTGACAAAGTAAACAAGCCGGAGAAGCAATACATAGGTGTGCATATTTCGGCAGGGTTAACCCTATCAATAGCCCTTTCATCAAGCATACTGGGAATGGTACTGGCAATCTGGCTTACAATCCTGATGCAAAACGTGTATCCAGCGGCATTACTTTGTATTGCACTTACTGTTGCCTGGTGGTATGCAGTTAAACTTAAAACGAGTTTTATCTGGGGCAATATTGCAGTTGCCGGCATGTCGGCTGGAACAATAGTAATGGCCTGGCTTATTGAATATAATTATTCCCGGGTTCCGGACGAACCGTTCAGGATTATTACAGACATCATTATTGCTATCAGTATATTTGCATTCCTGTTGAGTTTGTTGCGCGAAATCGTAAAAGATATCGAAGATATGGAAGGCGACCGGTTGATCAATTGCAAATCACTACCCATCGTTAAAGGAGTTCCATTTACGAAAGCAATATTGTTTATTTTTACAGGAATTACTTTTCTGTTTCTTATCATTGCACAAATATACATGATGCGGTTTTCAATGGTAATTGCTGTGTTCTGGCTGTTGGTTTTGGTTGAAATACCATTGTTATATTTCATGAAGTCACTTAGAATTGCACGCGTAAAAGCTGATTATCACAAGTTAAGTGCCTTTTTGAAATGGATAATGCTGGGTGGGATAGGATCAATAATTGCCGGGCAGTTTTAGACAGTACTGATTCAATTCCTTTTTGCTTTTAAAACTGAACGCACAATCATTTCTCAAAATTGATTACCACAAATAAAACTTAATGAAACAGGAAATACTCAGGCATTACAATTTATTACTTGGCTCAAAATCGCCACGCCGTCAGGATTTACTTAAAGCCCTGGGCCTCCATTTTACATTGGTGGATATTGATGTAGATGAAGTATATCTGCCACATTTACAGGGCGCTGAAATTGCCAGGTATCTTTGCGAACTGAAAGCCGATGCTTTTAATTCTGCACTTCTGACGGAAAATTCAATTCTTGTTACAGCCGATACAATCGTGTGGCTTGATGGAAAATATATCGGGAAACCTTCAGGAAAAGAAGAATCCATAGAAATGCTGAAACAACTTTCGGGTAAACAACATTCAGTATTTTCGGGTATTTGCCTGAAGTCTTCTACCAGAAAAGTTGTATTCCATGCCCATACCCTGGTGAATTTCAGGGAATTGGCATTGGATGAAATCGAATATTATGTGAATCACTATAAACCTTTTGATAAGGCTGGGTCTTATGGCATCCAGGACTGGATAGGCTATATAGGAATAACCGGAATCGAAGGATGCTACTACAATGTTATGGGATTCCCAATTGAGATGTTTTACGAACAATTGACGAAATTTATTGCAACCGAAAGTTAGCAAGGGTTCGACTAAAAGTTGTTCTCCAGCTATGGATAAAAACCTAATCCCTCAGATATGAAAACAATACTAACACTTCTTATTTTAATTACAGTTATGCGAGTAAAAGCCCAGGACCAAATCACTTACCAGGAACCGCCAAAAGAAATTTACGATCTGATTATGGCAAAACCTGTACCCTCGGCCAGTGTTGATGATGCAGGAAAATGGATGCTGCTAATGGAACGCAATACTTTCCCCTCGGTTGCCGAACTGGCCGAACCCGAATTGCGTATCGCCGGTTTGAGAATAAACCCGAATAATTTTTCCCAAAGCCGCATGACAACACTAGCAGGTATGAGCCTGAAAGATATAAGTACTTTGCAGGAATATGAAATTAAAGGTCTGCCTGATGAAATGCGCGCTTCCAGTATTCAATGGAATCCGTCGCAGAATAAAATTGCATTTGCAAATCTTACCTACGACAAAGTAGATTTGTATGTAATTGATATAGCTTCATTTACAGCAACAAAAATAAATCAATTGCCACTCAACATTGTAACGGGAGGAACATTTGCATGGATCGATGACAATAGCCTGGTGTACAAAGCAACCATTACAAATGCTATAAAACCGGAAAAACCACTTGCGCCTACCGGCCCGGTAATTCAGGAAAGCCTTGGCAAAAAAGCTGCAGCCCGCACCTACCAGGATCTTATAAAATCGGGGTATGATGAAGCCTTATTCGAATTTTATGCCAAATCACAATTGATTTTTAGTAACCTTAATACAGAACGCAAAATCGGTGAGCCTGCCATTTACAGGAGTTTCGCGATTTCGCCTGATAAAAATTTCCTGTTACTTCAAACAATTGACAAGCCTTTTTCTTATACCGTTACCATGTACGGATTTCCTCATTCAGTTATAGTAACTGATATGAAAGGAAACCTTGTAAGAAAAATAGCTGTTAATCCTTCTACCGAGGGAGTTCCTATTGGTTTTGATGATTCCCCAGATTTCCCGCGTTCGTTTTCGTGGCGCAACGACGAACCCTGCACTGTAACTTATGTAAAAGCATTGGATGGCGGACTGGGTAAATCCAAATCAAAATGGCGCGATGCTATGATGGCTATCCGGATAAGCCCTTCAGACAAGGATACTGAAGCAAAAGAATTATTTAAAACTACCATGCGTTTCCAGGGTGTGACCTGGGGAAACGATGCTATAGCCGTGTTTTATGAGGAATCGTATGCAAACCGAAAATTCCAGATGAACCGCTACAATCCTTCAACAGGAAAGGCAGATTCACTGTTTGCACGAAGTTCGGATGATGCATATTCGGATATTGGAAATCCTTTAACACAAAAAAATGAGTTTGGCCGCCAGGTATTGGTTGTAAATAATAACAAAGAACTGATTCTCAGTGCTGATGGCGCTTCTGATGATGGTGATATGCCACTCATACAAACTCTCAATATCACGAGCGGTAAAACGCACCTACTCTGGAGATGCAAGGCTCCATTTTATGAATACCTGGTTAAAATGATTGATCCGGCCAAACTTACTTTTGTTACCGCCCGCGAAAGCCAGGCAGAAATTACCAATTATTACCTGCATACCACGGTGAAAAAGAAGACTGCTGAAAAAGCCTTAACCAGCATTTGTAAATCCTTATATTGAACTGGAAGGCGTAAGCCGCCAGAAAATCACCTATAAGCGTGATGATGGCATCAACCTTGCCGGAGATCTTTACCTACCCAAAGGATATGATGCTTCACGCGACGGTGCCTTACCCATTTTGATATGGGCCTACCCTATCGAATATAAATCGGCAGCTGATGCATCACAGATCAGGGGTTCGAAATATACATTTACACGTCCTTATTATGGATCCCCGGTATTATGGGTAACACAGGGATTTGCTGTACTTGATAAGGCCGAAATGCCCATTGTTGGCGAAAATGGCAAGGAACCTAATGATAATTTCATTCCCCAATTGTACCTGAATGCGCATGCAGCCATACAGGCACTTGTTCAAATGGGAGTTGGCGACAGCACACGGGTAGGAGTCGGAGGACATAGCTATGGTGCATTTATGACCGTTAACCTGTTGGCGCACACCAATTTATTCAAAGCAGGAATTGCCCGCAGCGGCGCTTATAACCGCACTTTAACACCCTTTGGTTTCCAGGGCGAAGAGCGCACGTATTGGGAGGCTCCGGAGGTATATTTCGCCATGAGTCCTTTTAGTCATGCTGAAAAGATTACAACCCCTCTCCTGTTAATTCATGGAGATGCAGATAACAATTCGGGTACATTCCCTTTGCAAAGTGAACGATTATTCAGTGCCATTAAAGGTTTGGGAGGGACAGTACGTTATGTATCTTTACCTTACGAAAGTCATGGCTACGCTGCAAAAGAGAACATCCTGCATATGCTTTGGGAAACGAATCAGTGGCTGGAGAAATATGTGAAGAATGGTGCTAAGTGAACAGTGAATAGTGAACAGTGAAATACTAAAAATCCCTGCTACCTCTTAGTCGCAGGGATTTTTAGTATTCAGATCGGAAATTTTGGATTTAAAAAGCTATTCTGAAAATGGTGCCGGATGAGATATAAATATAAACCTCCAACCCTGATTCTATTTCTGAAAATTTAAGAAAGACTAATTAATCACTAATTTATGTGTATATGTTCCGGAAGCGTTACTGATCTTTGCCAGGTACATTCCTTTTTTTAATGAGGATACATCTAATTTATTTGCCGAGGAATGAAGCAAGGATTCAAGAACTTTCCTTCCACTTATATCCAACATTTCCAGTTTCAGGTTATTTGTACTGGTTTCTATGTCAAAAATTACCTGCCCGTTAAAAACAGGATTAGGATATATCAGAATATGACCAGGATTATAGGGTGTCTGAAGAACAGAAAGGGTTGAGGCTTTATTTGAATAAACTTTGTATTGATATGCTGAAAGTGAAATTGTTGAGCCTAAAATTACCGGTGCGTTTGTATATGCTTCAAACCAGTTTGCACCTGCTATTCCATTTGGAATGGTAAAGGTTTTGGCAGCATTTCTGAGGTTGGATAAAACGAAAACGGTGTCAGTTCCAGAAGTTTTTATAAACGCGCAAACATCGGCGTTATCATAAGATGTTAATACGCCCCGCCTTATGGCAACGCTTATATTCCGCAGGGCGAGTATCTTTTTTATTTCTTGTGTAACTGTCAGATCCTGAGTCCAGTTTATGACGGAAGAAGTAAAAGGAAAAGGAATTGAGATTGTATTTCCAACCTCAACACCATTGTAAATAAAGGGTACACTTTTCATATAGGCTGTCACAACCAGGGCGGCAAGTGTTCCGTTTCGCCCGCCGAAAATACTGTAGGGTGAACCATCACTTCCATACACATCGTGGTTGGTAACATAACGTACTACCTGATTGTTTATGCCGGCACCAATATAATCAGTAGAATTTAAATTATCAATCTTTGTAACCGCTGAATTGCTTAGATAGATCGATCTCAGTCCACCGTAAAAACCGAAGCTGAAATTAAAGTCGAAACCGGCAGCGTAATTTGTGCTCCTCGTACCTTCAGCCAGTAAAAGTAATTTATGGGTTGTGATTCCTCTTATAGACGTGATAGCCTGTTGCCAGAAACTGATTGGCGGGTTGTCTGCAAAATCGCAACGGAAACCATCAATATTTGCTGTAAACACCCAATATCGCATAGCATTGATCATAGCGGTACACATAGCTGCATTTGAGAAATTTAAAGCCGCCACATCACTGTAGCTACCCAACTGCATTATATTTCCTCCGCCATCCTGAAGGTACCAGTCTTTATGTTGGGTTATCCAGGGATGGTCCCACGAAGTCTGGTTCGCGACCCAGTCGAGCATAACAGCCATTCCCCGGCTATGAGCACCGTCAACCAGGCGGCGCAAATCATCCAGTGTTCCGAATTCGGAACCTACAGAAGTTAAGTCCTTTATGCAATATGGCGAATTAAACGATTTCGAACCTGTTCCAACAGGATGAACAGGCATTAAGTAGAGTACATTTATCCCCAGGGCTTTAATGCTGTCCAAACGGTTTATAACACCCTGAAAATTGCGAGTTGAACTGAATGAGCGCATGTTAACCTGGTATATGGAGGCATCCAGCGGATCGGGTACATTTGGAAAAGGAGTGCCATATTGAACGGGATCCTGTGAATAGGCTAATGGGCTAAACAGAAGGAAACTAAAAAGAAAAACGTGGAATAAAACCCTTGAAGTGTTCATTAAGAAGAAATTTTTATTGGATAAAGATTGTAATTGCATGGGCTATTAACCTGCTGCAACCAGGCGAAAGGTATTTTGCGAATTCAAATTCTGCAAATCGGCAAATTTTATTATTTGCTGAAATGATTCGTTATCATTATTTACCTCAAAGGTAACAATCTTTAGGGAACTGACAGCCACAAATCAAAGTGCTTATCCTACAGAGTACCTTTTGCCTGGGCGCACTTAGTGGCTTTGTATTTAGACATTTGAGGTTATACGGTTACAAATACGTTAAAGATATAACAATTGTTTGTTCCTGCTTATTAAAATCGAATTTCGCATCATCATATTTGGGTGGACCAAAATGGCCCTTTGCATTATTCGAAACGCCCATACCTTCTTTGGGCATTCCGATAAAATTAGTATTCAGCTTTTTATCATTATCTGCATCATGAAATACATAAACAGCATAGGTTCCTATAGCAATATTTGTAAAAGTATATTCAACGGTATTGCCAACGATTTTTACATATCCGGATAAAAGTGCTTTCTCCGTGTGAGAAGGGAAACCATCTGCTGAATTAAATAAGAAGAAACCAACCTGGCCGGTTTTGCTTTTGAGATTGCTAACTACGATCTTAAGGTTTCCTTTTTTGATTTGAGTTTGACTTGAAACTGAAAGGGAGGCTATCAGAATTAATACGACAACAAAATATTTCAGGAAATTCAGTGAAACGCTGTTTTGTTGATTTTTAACTGGCATTTTGGAGGTTTTCAGTTGTTAAAACAGTATGTATATCCAATGTGCTGATCAATTGCCAATAACTCTTGAGGAAGGAAGACAAGAGACGGATTTAATTAAATTAAACAATTAGGGAGGTAAATGGTTCCGGCAGTCCTTAGAAAATCAAACGCACGTCAACCCAGCATTTAATATATCCGTTGGAGGGAGTTTATTGTTTTGAGAATTTAAGAATTTGTTCTCCCAACTTAAGAAAATAGAAGCCATCAGCCAGGGAACTGATATCAAGGTTGATTTCTGTATTCTTCCTACTCATACCTTCAAGCTTTTTCTCCAGAACGGTTTGCCCTTTTGTGTTTATAATTGACAATTCATGCCCGTCAGCAGGCAAGTTGTATTTAGAAATTATCAAATAGTCTCTCGCCGGATTGGGATAAATAAAGAACCCGGTTTGTTTTTCTAAATTGTTATCTGATGTATTCACCAGGTTGATAGAAATGGCAAATGTATCAGATGCCCAACAATTGGAAGAGACCAACTCCACATTATACTTATCTTTTGCTGAAAAATTATGCGAAGGTGAGGCTTCTGCTGAATTACTGCCGTCGTTAAAGATCCATTGATAACTTTGAGAATTTTCCGAATGATTTGTAAATGCTACTTCCGTTTCATTTGTTAAAGAGTATGTAAATTCAGCATGTGGATCATATTTTCCCACATGCCAGTTGATCATTTCATCAAATGCAATCAGTTTTGCGGCTTCGCGGATAATTGCGGCGTTCGTGGCACCAATGGTGTAGTTCCAGGTAATTAATGCAGGATCTTTGCGAAAAATAACCGAATAAAAAACCATGGCAGCAGCATAAGCTCCTTCATTCGAAGGATGTGAACCGTCGGAAGCAAACAGATTGATAGCGGGATAATTTTTTCGCAGGTAACTGCGCACCTGGCCAACCGGCGAAATAAACGCATTCAGCATATCAGCCATAGCCATATAATTGGCGGCAATTAAGTTTTCCATAGTTTCGATCGACATACCATTATACCCGACTCTTCCCCATGTATTGTAAAAAATTGTTTGCGAACAGGCGTTATATTTATGAGCCAGGCTGTCCAGATAGCGGGCATAGGGTAAGGAGTTATTTTGTACCGTTGTCCAGGCAGTGGCGCACTCAGTGCTCTGACCCTGAAGTACTACAAAATCAAACCCTTGTTGTTTGATCTTATTAATGGTTGTTGCGTCACTTGCATGGAATTTAAAGTTTTTCCCGCCTGCTACCCTTTCGTCGACAACAAGCGTATCCTTTACTGAAGCGGCCGCATCCCTGATCATTTGTGGCAATCCGTTAAACCCTGTCTCAGTCCCCGGGTAATACGTATAGCTATTGCCAATAAACAATACCTTTTTATAATGTTCTCTCCCCTGACCAAATAAGAGGCAGTTTGGTATAAGCAGGATAAATAATACTATTTTTTTCACGCCAATTCTTTTGCGATTAATAACCACAAATATATCCCTAAATATGAAAGTTCCAATACATTCATTCCGGTATTGGTAATTGGTTATGTTTATTGGATAGATGAAAAAAAAATAAAACATTTATTTTTTTTAATCCGTGCAGAAATATGCAAACCTGTCATCACTTAATTTGTATTCAGAAGAATGTTGTATTTACTCTATTGAATATTCATATGGAAGCCAGTCAGCAATTCGTTGTATAGCCATTCTGCCTTTCCAGTTTATACCTGATGGATCGAAATATCCGGTTTTATCAAAATAAACATTCTTTTTAAGAAAATGAATATAGCTTACACTTTTGCCATAGTCGACATATAAGTTTTCGATATAGCTTAGATATTTGTTATTGTAAGGTTGAATTACTATTTCTTTGGGTAGGAGACTTTGATAGGACGAATTGTTAACAGTAAATCCGTTTGATTTTAAATCGTTTGACCATAGAGCTCTGAAAAAGTGCATTCTCGATCCAAGATATGCATTTTTTCTCATCTCGGCTAAATGTTTTTGTGTTTCTTCAGTTGTTGCATCCTCCTGGAAAATAATATTGCCACTGAAAAAGGTGGCTTCTTTTCTTTTATAATATTCGAATTTGTCGAGATAATATGTGATTTTATAGCCTAATGCTTTATTCTCAACCAAAATAGGTTTTAATGCGAAGGCTTTTACTGTGTCGTCATCTGAGTCATAGTTAAAGGTGATATCCTTTTCATTCAATATTTCGCATTCTTGCGCATTGTCGGTAGTTCCAAGAAACTCCTCTTTAAATAAGATTAAATTTCTCCTTCTTTTCCTTTCGAGTGATTTAGAACTGATAACAGCCTCGCTTAAATCATAGGTCTTTGGTTTCAAATAAATTACCAACGGTTCGCTTGTCGAAAAATCATTTAGAGTAACTGAATAATATCCAACTGCACTTATTGTTAACGGCATTGTTACATTTTTCGAAATATTTAACCTGAATTTTCCATTCAGATCTGAAGAAGTACCAACAAATGTCCCGTTAAAATAAACAGTTGCAAAACAGATGACGCTGTCAGTCTTTTGATCAAAAATGGTTCCTTTAATAACCTGGTTAAAAGCTGTTGTACATAGAATGACGAATAGAAAAATCAATGTAACCTTTTTCATACCAGATTTCTTTTTATACATCAAACTCTATTTTATGCACTACAGAGGTTTTTTCAGACTAATCCTATATTTTTATAGTTTGCAAAACACTTTCATCTTCTTCTGTTCTTCAAAGATATGTATCTAATATGGATTTTATTCATATGTATAGTATAAAACGCAGTTGTAATCAGTTTTTAAAGCAAAGCGAAATGAAAATCTTAGCACTGCATTATAGAGCAAATCTTTTCACATCAAAATATCATCTATATTTATTGCAATAAAATCGGAACGGCTCAAATCATAACAACCTTAAACCTTGAATCCTATCAGCTTATACCCATTTAGTGTATAAAATTGACTAATTTTGCAGCTTAATTAAATGTTATGAATAAGATTATCCGTTACTTTTTACAGGGGCTTCTGCTAATTTCACCTATTGCAATAACTATCTATGCCATTTATGTTTCTTTTGAGTTTGTCGATGGCTTGCTGATCCAGTATCTCACTGATCTGATAGGTTTCAAAATTCCAGGGCTCGGGCTGATTATAATTTTGGCATTTATAACTCTTATCGGAATAATAGGAAGTTCTGTCATCCTGATGCCTCTGCTAAAGTCGCTTGATAAAATCATCAGCCAGGCACCTCTTGTCAAAATAATTTATACTTCAATTAAAGATTTTATGTCGGCCTTTGTAGGCAAGGACAAAAAGTTTACTGAACCGGTCCTGGTAAAATTTGATAAGAACATTGACCTGGAAAGGCTGGGGTTTATCACCCAACACGATCTTACAGGCCTTGGAATCGAAGCAAATAAAGTGGCGGTTTACCTGCCTCATTCCTATACTTTCTCCGGAAACCTCGTTATTGTTCCTGTTGAAAATATAAAACCGCTTAATGCAAACTCTACTGAAGTAATGAAATTTGTTGTTACTGCCGGTGTTACTGCTATTCAGGCATCAAAATCAAACCCCGAGACAACTGTTAATCCTGAAGAGCAACTTTAAGATTTTACTTCCCCTGATTATGAAAAAACCACTTATACTTATCACCAACGATGACGGCATATATGCTCCCGGGATTCGTTTCCTGATTGAAACTATGCGTACGCTTGGTGATGTGCTCATAGTTGCACCTGATAAGCCACAATCTGCAATGGGTCATGCAGTTACTATACAATCACCTTTACGGCTTCATAAACTGGCAGAATCACCGGGTTACCGCGAGTACAGTTGCAATGGTACTCCAGCCGACTGCATCAAACTGGGTGAAAAAGTAATCCTGAGAGGCAAGCCCGATCTGATTGTTTCAGGAATCAACCATGGAAGTAATGCTTCTATCAATATTTTGTATTCAGGCACCATGGCAGCGGTAATTGAGGGTGCTATGGAAAATGTTCCCTCAATCGGTTTTTCACTGAATGATTATATGCATGATGCTGATTTCAGCCATTGCGGTAAAGTGATTACTTCGGTTGTATCGAATGTACTTCAGCACGGTCTTCCCGATGGCATTTGTCTTAATGTTAATATTCCGGCACTTAATGGCAGTCCTTTCAAAGGTATCAAAGTAACGAGGCAGGCAAAAGCCTATTGGGATGAGAATTTCGACGAACGCAAAGATCCGCATAAACGTGACTATTACTGGCTCAGAGGTGATTTTGTGAACCTCGACGAAGGTGAAGATAATGATCATTGGGCACTTAACAATAACTATGTAAGTATTGTCCCCATTCAGATCGATCTCACAGCGCATCATATGATCGATAAAATTAAGAACTGGAAATTAGACGTTTAGAAAGAATCTGCTATGCTAAAAAAATGGTTACATACTGACAAAGTCTCACTTGGTATTTTACTGGGTGTGATTGTTCCTGCACCTGCAGTATTACTTTTCATGATTCTATTACGCCTGATTCAAAATTACCTTCATCTGTTCGTCAGGGTGAGGGATGCAGATATGATTTTGTTAGGGCTTGCTGTCAATCTAATTATCATGCGTTACTACCTTGTAAAACTTAAATTTGAAAAGACCGGCAAAACTTTGATGGTAGTAACTATATGTATGATTGTACTGTTTTTTATATTTCTGAAAAACAGCCCATTCACATTTCCCATATAAATAAATCACAGCCACGACCCATGAAGTATTATATTATTGCAGGCGAGGCATCAGGCGATTTGCATGCATCAAAACTGATGAATGGGATAAAGACACATGATGCAGAGGCTGAATTCCGGTGTTGGGGTGGTGAGCAGATGAAAGAAGCTGGCGGCACAATTGTAAAAAACTACCACGAACTTGCATTTATGGGTTTCCAGGAGGTCATCCTTAATATCAGGACAATTCACAATAACATAAAATATTGTAAGGATGATATCCTCGAGTGGGACCCGGATGCTGTTATCCTGGTGGATTACCCGGGATTTAATATGCGCATTGCAGGATTTGCCAAAGCAAAAGGATATAAAGTTTTCTATTACATCTCGCCTCAGGTATGGGCCTGGAAAAAACATCGCGTTCATAAACTTCACAAGAATACTGACCTCGCTTTCGTGGTAATGCCTTTCGAAAAAGAGTTCCATGCTAAATACGGATACCATGTTGAGTTTACAGGTCATCCTATGCCCGATTCCATGGATCTGAATGTAAAGATTGATGAGAATGCATTTCGTGAAACGAATGAACTTGGTGAAAAACCAATTATTGCACTTGTCCCGGGCAGCCGGAAACAGGAACTGCATCGAATTCTTCCTTTTATGTTAAAAGCGGCTGAAAGTTTCAGTGATTACCAGTTTGTAATTGCAGGAGTATCTTCACTCGGAGAAAAGTTCTATTCAAAAATTATAAAGAATACACCGGTAAAAGTAGTTTATGGTCAAACGTATGACTTGCTCAGAGTTTCGCGTGCTGCAGCGGTTAAATCAGGTACTGTAACGCTCGAAACAGCTATGCTCAACGTACCCCAGGTAGTTTGTTACCGGTTTAGTTTCCTATCGGCATTGGTTGCCTGGATGGTTGTGCATGTTAAATATATTTCACTGGTGAACCTGATTTTAGATCGGGCAGCTGTTACAGAACTTATACAATACAAATTTACTGCCCATACACTAAGCCGTGAACTATCGCTGATTTTACCAGAAGGCGAGGTACGAAACCAGATGCTGAACGATTATAAGGAGTTGCGCGAACGAGTTGGAGAACCGGGAGCATCGGACAGGGCAGCGGTTGTTATGGTCGAAAGACTCCAAACAGATTTAAAAAATAATTAGTAATTATAGATATTTATTAATACCTTAGTCTCAGAATTATTGCGCTTTAACCTGGTTTTAAATTAACTGATCAAAAAGTAAATCGTTTTTCATTAGCTGTTGTAACTGTCAGTTTTACATCAGTCATATTACTACACTATTTTTATTCAAAGTACTACTTGTAAGCATTTTATACAATTACCTGCTATTCTATTTTAAATAAATAAAAGAAATAAAATGCAATACCGCCACCTGTTTCCTATGGTGAGAATATTGCTGCCATTTATGGCCGGGATAATAGCGTGTTTATTGCTTTCGTCTTCTTCCGAAATTTCGTATATAACCTGGATCAGCCTGTTGCAACTTACAATTGCATCCGGATTAATTCCTTTCAAAAAGCTGCGATTTGTAACGCGTTTGCTTTTTGGCATTTTCGTGAGTCTATTCCTGTTTGTGAGCGGATACAATTCAGTAATTCTCAGTAAAGAAATACTGAGATCCGATCATTTTGCGAATCTTCAGAAAAGTGGCATTTTTATTGCCGAAGTTGCTGAACCTTTGCAGGAAAAAGATCACAGTTATAAAACCATACTAAGTGTTAAAGCACTTAAAAAAGGAAATCGGATTGTTGAAGCCGAAGGCCACATACTTACTTATTTCGCAAAAGATTCACTTCAAAAACCTCCTGAAGAAGGCAGCCTGATTGTGTTTTCGGCTGACCTGCAACAGATCAGCCCGCCTCAAAACCCTGGCGCCTTTGACTATCGTAAGTACATGGCAAACAATAATGTGTATCACCAGGTATATCTGAAAAAAACTTCCTGGGAATTGCTTAAAAGTCCGGACGGATTCAATATCTATCGTACTGCTCATAAGATATCCAATAAGTTTGTATCCATTCTGCGTGACAATGGCCTTAAAGGGAAGGAATTTGCCGTAGCTTCGGCTTTAATCCTGGGACAGGGTGATATGCTTGACAATGAAACTCGCCAGGCTTACTCAGGATCAGGAGTTATGCATATTCTATGTGTTTCGGGATTGCATGTCGGGGTAATTTTCATCATTATCAGCTTTTTTCTCGGATTCATGAAAAAAGAAGGTTTTCAACTGTTTTTGAAAACCTTTCTGATTCTGATTACTATCTGGGTTTACGCCCTGCTCACAGGAATGTCACCGTCAGTAATGCGGTCAGCAACTATGTTTACATTTATTTCGCTAGGTAATGCAAGCCGCCGTTATACACATATTATTAATTCGCTTTCGTTTTCTGCAATCTTTTTGCTGGCTATCGATCCGTTTATGATTGTCAAAATTGGTTTCCAGCTTTCCTACCTCGCCATCCTTGGAATTGTATTTATTAACAAACCCATCGCAGACCTAATAAATCCTAAAAACAAAATTGTGGCTAAAATCTGGAGCTTGGTTGCTGTTTCCATTGCAGCGCAAATTGCTACTGCGCCTTTGACAATGCTCTACTTCCACCAGTTTCCGGCATATTTCATTCCTGCTAACCTTATCGCTATTCCTTTGTCTTTTCTTGCCATTTATTCGGGAATCGGGGTTTTGCTTTTTTCAGCCATTCCTGTAATCAGTAATTTATTAGGCCTGCTTACGAATTACCTGCTTTTTGCACTCAACTATTCCGTAAACTATATCGAGAAACTTCCTCATGCAGTGCTAAGAATTACATCTATTTTCACGACAGAGATGATCCTTCTCTACTTAATCCTTGTTTCCATACTCCTGATGTTTTTTCTAAAGCGAAAAGCATTGCTATTTG
Source organism: uncultured Bacteroidales bacterium (assembly GCA_963802185.1). GTDB lineage: Bacteria > Bacteroidota > Bacteroidia > Bacteroidales > UBA4417 > UBA4417. The sequence goes on along the minus strand of CAWDHU010000015.1, from coordinate 853,124 downwards.
TTCCCTTAGGATTACTCCTGCTGTTTTCACTGAATTATTCATACACTGAGATAATCCGGCAAAAGCAGCACAAAATTATATTTTATAGCACAGGCAAACAGTCTGCAATCGGTTTTATCGACGGTAAACAGCAAACTTTGCTGGCTGATTCGGTTTTTTTAAAAGATAAGCAGGCCATCAAATTTCAACTTGACGGATCTAAATCAAAGTATGGAATTATAAGTGCAAATGCATTTGCCCTCGATACACTTACAAACTCCTATCACAATCTGTCAAAAGAGCTGAATACGCTGCAAAGTTATGGCAATACATTCCTGTTTCACAACAAACGGATAGCTGTCATCGACAAGATTCCTGTGCTTAAAGGCAATTGTAAATCACTAAAAGTGGACTACCTGGTTATCAGGCATAATCCGCAGCTGAAGGTTTCAGATCTGCAAAGATTATTTCAGGCTGATTATATAATTATTGATGGATCGAACTCGTTTTACAAGACCGAAAAATGGATGACCGAATTTAAAAAGGCCGGATTGAATGCCTATAGCATAAAGGATTCAGGTGCTTATATTGCTGAACTATAAAAACATCTTATACTAATAGCAATGAGTTACTTTACTATTAATGGTATTATCTGACTTCCAAAATTACCATTGGCAGATAGCCCCTGAATCATAATTATATATTCCCCGGTTTGATCAGCAGTATAAAAACTCAGACTTGCCTTTCCTTTTGTACTTGTATTTATATTGGGAGACCAATATAAAAGGTTCCGGAAATCGGGTACCCGGTTTGAAATTTGTTTCTGCGAATCATAAACAGGTGAATAAAACTGTCTTTGTTTCTGCAAACCATCATAATCTATAACCAATGCATTGGGATTTAGCTTTAAATCTGCATAATTCCCTTTATACGTTGAAAAACTAATTATGCCTTCAAATTCCAATGGCCCTGAATAATATTTACGGTTTAGGGTTTCAATTTTTTTTACCCGCATTGGATCATAATTGATGATATCGGTAAAATCACAAACAGCAATTCCATCTAACAATACGAGTGGTCCATTATCAAATATACTCATCTGCTGATCATTCCCGAGTTTGACATAAAAATTGTTTTTCTTTTTAGTTAAAGTAACTCCACTTACATATTCCCTGATAACTTCTTCCATGGTAGCGAACCGGGTATAATCATCAAGAAAATATTTCCGGTCGGGTCTTTCGAAAAATGCAAGGGAATCGGTAATTGATTCCGTAAACTCACTCAGGGCTTTCCCACTGTAGATATTTTGTACCTGCATTCCAATGCTATGATTGAGAAATTCCTCATTTTGCCTGGCAGAGATTAATAAATCCGGAGTCGGATTTGCAGTATACTTTTCAGAAAACGGATTTTCAATCTCCAACTTATAAAAAGGTTCATATTCACAGGCAGGCTGAACAACTATGTCGCCGGATTTATAAAAATCGTGTGTATAAAAACTGAGTTCCCCCTTCGAATTACTTGTACTATTATAGAACTGAAATTGGTATCCGGGCATAGAAAGATATGTTAACATATTTCCAGCAGGGTCATTTGTACGGATGTCAGTTATTTTACCTTGAATAATATGACCTTCATATTCCGGAAGAAATTCCAAAACCGGGGTTTTATTTTGGAGCACTTCATCCCAATTAAAACGGCGCCATCCCTGAGTAAGCATCAGGTTATCCATGGCCTGATCCACTACTGCACCTTTTTTATTGAAATAATATTCCGGAGATTCAACATTTCCTATAAGATCAGAGCTTAGCCATAAATAGTTAAAGATATTACATGGATCTATAGTTTGGAGGGAATCACGCCGATAAACAGCAACCGATAAATCTGCCGGTCCGGGAACTCCATCATTTATTCGTGAAGATATTTCCAGTGTGACTTTTCCCCTGGGTGAATAGTGTTCAGCACTTGTTTTTATATCAATACCTAACTTGTGGTGTGGCCATCCAAAGTATAATCTTTCACAAACAGGTTGTTGTGCGCTGTTGAATAATGTAAAAGTCGAAATACCTTCGCCCAGTATGTCTTTATTAAGGTTAAACTCGGCATTTCCCTTATTTAAATTAATTTTTTCAGCAATTTTTATCATTTGCCGGGCGTGAGCAAATAAATAAACCTGCTGACCCTGGGATGCTGATGTAACAGCATTTGACCTGATTTTTACGGTAAGGGTCCCATTCTCATTATCCGAAAGGCTCAGAACATATCCATGGTCATATACTTCGGGAAGATTTTTCACAATCGCAGCTTTGCCTTCGGGTGTAATTATAGCTTTATAGGTATGACCGACACCCGGAGTAAACAGGAAATTCCCGATACCGAATTTTTGGGGGAGAAACTTTACAACTACTTCACTATTCTCATCCACAACTGAGCCGCTGAAATTTATTCCACGTCCGGCACTGTTAACAACTCTGAAAGCAATTTTGCCTTGGATATCCCTAACCAGGTTTCCACCTTCGGGAAAAAATTGAACATCATACTGTTCTTCAGTTTTAGGTGCTTTTTCAACCATTGCTTTTAATGTATTTACGATGGTTATATTCTTCCGAAAAAAGTAATCAGGACTAAAATTCTTCATCAGGTTGGTATAAGCCCTGATGGTATAATTGCCTGAATTAACCGAAACCGGAATATAAAATGAACCATTACCACTTCCGTTCTTTAATGCAATCTTGTCCTGCAGTACTGGCCTGCTTTCATTATCCAGAAGTTCGACATAAGCAACCTTGCTCACATCTACCGGTTTATGAAATGTGCCATCAACAATGTAAATTTTAAACCATAAAATTTCTCCGGCTAAATAAAAAGCCTTATCCGTGTGAACAAAAATCTTTTCCTGCAAAACATGTTGCCTGTAATCATCAAATTTCCCCTGAATATCCGGCGCATCCGATTGTCCTGATGCTAAGTATGATGTCTGCATAAACAGCAGCACCAGCACACAATACTTAAAAACACTTTTAATTAATTTCATTTGAGATCTCGGGTATTTCTTAAAGGCTATCTGGCCAAAAAACAGGTTTCACATTGCTTCCTCCCAGTTTTTGACAATCTACGCATTCTCTGGGCGCAATAACATAGCCTGTAATGAGGAAAGTCTGCAGGCTTATTATATAATCTACCGGGTAATTAGTCGGATAATTAATTCTGTATATATCAAGACCGTTAAGGTTCTTAGTCACGCAACTATTCAAATAATAGTAAAAAGAATTCTTCTTTATATATATTCGTTGCTGTGCAACAGTTGAAATGCTTACATATCCAATAACAAGTTCCGATGGATCCTTGATATTTTTTATATTTCCACTTATTTCGGATGGCTGGGGATCAAAAAATGAGCCGGTCTGTTCCGAGTTTTGCTGCACCCTGTCATAGAATGCATAAGCATCAGGTGTTAATGCATATTGCTTAACATTTATGCTGTATACAAATGATTTTTTAAGTGAATTCCCTTCAACAGAAGCAATAGGTTTCATGGAAATTACATCCTGCGATAGTTTAACTGAATTCGCTATAAGTATAGATTTTGATTTCTCGGATTGCCAGCAATAATATAATTTATCCTGGTTTTCCGGCGATATATACATTACAGAATCATTTACGAGCTCTACATAACTTTTAATCGGCGAATGATATTTCCATGTTTCCTCATAATTCCAGAGGTAATACCTTGTATTATTCATGGGATCATGGGTGGTTACATAAACATTAAAGTTATAGATTTGCGCAAGTTCAGGATCCTTCTCCTGAATATAACTTACACTGTCAATAGCTGGAGTGGATAAAACAGGAACATAATCTGATGCATACGTATTTCCATCGGATGTAATTATTTTCAACCTGTATTTGATTCCGGGATTAAGATCGAGGCTATCAACAGTATATTGTCCGTTATTTTTCCCGGAAAGAGCATACACCGAATTGTCTTCTCCTTCAACCTGAACCATTGCATTTTGCTCATAGATTATGTCTACCGAATCATGCAAGGCAGTAGTTCTGGTCAGTGTTATGGTTGTCTGATCCTTACCGTTAACAATTACGCCATCCACAACAAGGTAGCCATTTTTGGCAGGTTTTAAAACCGGATCATAAAGCTCCCTGCAACCTGATATTTGCACAAGAGTAAGAATTATCAATATGTATTTTAAATATTTTGTCATTTTTTAGAATCGTATATTGTATGTAACGAATGGAATGGCTGCACCCAGGATCGATAGTTTATATCCCTGGATATTACCTTTCGAATCGGTAACAAAATAAATTGAATATGGATTATTCCTTCCGGTTAGATTGTAAACCCCGAACGTCCAGGAACCATGAATACGTTGCTTAAGTTTGTGGTTGCCATCCATATTAAAGGACAAATCAGTGCGGAAATAGTCGGGGACCCTGTATTCATTCCTGTTGGAATAAATGGCCCTGAATTCACCATTGTAATAGACCTTACCAACCGGCATTGTGATCGGCCTGCCGGTACTATATGTTACATTAAGTGAAACGCTGTAACGGTGTGTGAACTTGTAATTTCCGATAAATGAAAAATCATGAGGTTTGTCGTAATTGGCAGGATAATAGTCGCCATTGTTAATTATTTCGCCGGCAAGAGGGTCATCCATTTTTACATATGTTCTTGAATAGGTGTAACTTATCCATCCATTCAGTTTACCCACAGTCTTTTTAACCATTAATTCAATACCATACGCTTTACCTTTAGTTGTAAATACTTCTGTTTCGATATGATGGTTCATTATCAGGATGGCACCGCTTTTGTAATCAAGATAATCCTGGATATTTTTATAATATACCTCCACGGAAGTCTCGATTGTATTCGCCATAAAGTTTTTATAAACCCCCAATGAATACTGATCGCCATGTTGTGGCTTAATATTCGGATCGCTAAGTTTCCAGATATCAGCAGGCGACATGGATGTGCTGTTACTCATCATGTGAATATATTGACGCAATGAATTATATCCGGCTTTTACCGACACATCTCCCCTGAAGGCATATCGTACTGACAGGCGGTATTCCGGACCATGGTATGTTTTCGCAACCTCGCCTTTATTATAAACTATTGAATCGGCTATATTTAAAACTGTTCTGGGCATTCCAGGCTGGTAACTATAAATAGCCGAGGGCCCTAAAAAATTAAAAACCGAGTAGCGGATTCCGGCATTCAGCGACAACTTGTTCGTAATTTCGAATTCATCGTTAAGATACAAGGCACTCTCTAACGCCTGTTCGGGCTGGACATTATCCGGCACAACCAACGATTGCAAAGAATTGGGTACATAAGTTCCCGGATGTATCTGATAACGAAGGGTGCTGAGGCCAAAATTCAGGGTATTTTTGGGGCTTAAATAATAAGTAAAGTCTGACTTGAAATTTAGCTGGCTGATATCAAACGAAAATTTATACGCATCAACAGTGGCGGTACTTACTGCAGTGCCTGAAGCATAGAAATCGTAGCCTGCAATAAAAACCCCGATAAATCTGTTAGTGAACAGGTGACGCCACTTTAAAGAAATATTTTTGATTTCGTAATTAAATAATGTGTCTTTACTAAGGCTAAAGTGATCTTTGCTCAGGTAAGAAGTCAAATAAAAACTATTTTTTGCATTAAGCTGATGCCTGATATTCAGATTAATATCATAAAAAGATGCCGAGCTATTCTCATACCCGCTGTTTTGTGGAAGTTGCTTTACCAACCAATTGGAATAACTTGTACGTGCCGCAAATAAAAAAGACGTTTTATCTTTCAAAATAGGACCCTCAACTGACACATGACTGGTAAAAAGACCGATGCCTGCAGTTCCGGCTAATTTTTTCATGTTCCCGTCCCGTCCGGTCATTTCGAGGATAGATGACAGGCGTCCACCGTATTTCGGAGGGATACAGCTTTTGTATAATTCCACATCTTTGATCACGTCGGAATTGATAGCGGAAAAGAAACCAAAGAGATGCGACGGGTTATAAATCGTTGTGTTATTATAAAGGATAAGGTTCTGATCACTGGATCCGCCCCGTACATTAAACCCGGAACTGGCTTCACCTACTGTTTTTACTCCTGGCAGGGAGAGCACCACTTTTAAAATATCTTTTTCACCAAATAATGTGGGTATCTGTCTGACAGATTGAGCTGTTAATTTAACCATCCCCATTTGAACCTGCCGTATATTAGTTCCTTTTTCCGAAGAAATTTCAACCCCTTTTAATGTAACAACTTCTTCATTCAAATTAATATTAAGTTTCCCGTCGGACAATAATTTTACATTTCTTTTCGTGTCCTTCATTCCCAGTACCCTCACGTACAGCACATGAGTGCCGAGGGGCAGTGTTATTGAAAAGTAGCCGAAGGGATCAGTATTTACACCAACAGCAGGTGGCTCGGTATAAACCAATACACCAGGAATAGGTTCTCCTGTTTTAAAGTTATAAACATACCCCGAGATTGTTCCTTTAGCGTTCCGGTTTGCCATTGCCCCTGACCCAATTTCAATTGTTTTATTTTCCAACGACGATAACACATCTGGATCCTTAAAAGCGAGATAATCCGAAACGGAAGTCTCAGTAGTATGATCAGGAGTTGATGCATCCCCGTTAAAAAATCCGGTAGGTAGGGTAGTTTCAACTTTTCGATCTTTTGTGAGAAAGACATGATTATCCTTGTCGATAGAGTATTGAATACCGGTGCCTTTAAATGCGAGCTCAAGTACCCGTGGCAAGGTTTGTTTTTGTACGTTAAGTGTAATTTTAAGACTGTCAGCAAGGGCATGGTCTATATAAAAATGACAATTAACCTGCAACTCTATCTGAAGGGCAAATTGCTCAAGTGTGGATGAATTGAATTCGCCTGTAATCAACTCCTGCTTTACTTCCTGGCTTTTGCTATACTGATAGCATAGGGTGAAAATGAATAACAGGTATAAATGCAAATACTTCATGAGCTAAAATGTGCGTTTTTTAGTTTTCTTTTGAGAAGAATCAGGTTAGTTAGTTTTAAAATTCATGTTCATAATTATCTCATGACTAGTAGGCTATTGTATCATAATATGTAACTATCCGGGTCAAGGCATTGTCCATATTGTTTTTGAACCTTATCTTATTCTGCTTCGTATATTGCTGAATTTCCTTTTTCTTATCCGAAAGCACTTTAAATATCGGACTTTTTCCCTGGACTTCATAAAAGGTTCCATGTTTGCAAATAAACCATTTATTCTTTTCAACAGCAGTTTTCTTTAATATATTCCCATTATCGATGGATTCATCAATAACTTTTCTGTTTTTTACCCAGGCCTGAGTTTTGCCATTATACAGGCATTGATAGAAACCAGCCTGAATGGCTGTTCCTGCAAGACTATCCGCTGAAATCCATGTGAAAGTATGACCTGAAAGTGAGAATTGACTTATCTTGTTGCTTGCCAATAATATAAAGTAAGGTTGGTAATTCCCCTGTATCACCAATTCGTCTCTAACGATGTCGTATAACATCGGGACATCCCTGTATTCAATATGATCATAAACAATACTTCCTTTTACCAGATCATTTGTTTCAAAAAATACATGACCTGAATTTATTCTTTCGTATTGATAGTCACATCCATTATAAATACCCGCCTGCACTCCGACTGTTTCAGTATATAACGCAATGGTATTAGAAACTGCATTGTTGCATTTAATACTGTCCTGCACTTCACTTTGTCCAAAAATATAATTCCGACAAGCTATCAGGAGTACCAGAGTAACAACAAGTTCAATTTTATTTATTTTCAGCATTTATGAATTTTATTTCAAGACTCTGGAATGGGTTTAACAATGAAATGGCATACAATTTCAGACTGATAAGTCTATTTTATTAATTCAGCTATGTTTATTGGAATGATTTCCAGGGTATTCAAAAAAGAAGAATGAGTCGGAATTTTATTCCGGGTAAAAGTAATTCAAAATCACTTTGCGTTCCGGCTATTTACTGAAAATATACCTGAACACCTTAAAATATCTGAACAAATCTGGCATTATGAGCATATTCCTGGCTGGTTCAGAATGAGATCAAATCGCCTACCCTTATACCATGTTCTGTTGTGTAGCCTGCATTTACTTCGACCACATATAATGCAGGTTTACCTGATGGAATCTGGTCGAGAGAATAAGGCTTGCAATTTTTACTTATGCTTACTATCCGCCTTTCGGAATCAGCATAGATGATATCAAGTGAAATAATCGTATTTTTCATCCAGAAGGCTTGTGGTTCTTCGGCTTCCATCAGGAAAAGCATTCCGTCGTTTTCGGCCATAGAATCCCTGTACATGAGGCCCTGCGCACGCTCTGCATCGTCATCAGCAACTTCTATCCCGATAGTGGTAATCACATTGGTCGTTTTCCCATCCAGGAAACGAAGTTCACCATCTTTGCGAAAAACCGGCTTTGGAGGAGTGGCAGGCTGTTCGTTTATACCAATATCCGGATTTTTTATCCGTTTGGGTGTCGGATTTACAAAAACAATTAACGAGCCAATAATGATGATCAGAACAAGAATAATGACAATGATTATGTTATATACCGACGGTTTGCTTTTCATTTTATGTTAGGGTTTTCTTGTTTAAACAATGGGTTATTTACTCGTGTTAATTCAATGTTTCTGTTAAAATTTAAAATCCGTATAAACCGGAAGGTGATCACTGAATCCACCGATGTACTTGGATCCATAATAGGTGCGGAAGGGTTTCTTTCCAAACCAGGCTTCGTCGTCCTGGAAAAGGAAAGGTGCTTCAAAAATATGCATACCGTGGGGCGTGGTGTGCGAAAGCATAGGCCGTGATACGATCATGTGATCGATAGCGTCCCAGTTTTCGTGAAATTTGATGGTTCCCCGGTTCCATGCCAGACCGGCACCGGCAAGTAAATTATAAAGATCGTCGGGTTGCAGGTTTACAGAATCCATTTTTGCACGAAGAACTGTACTCACACCTTCCTCGTATGGCGATTCATTTAAGTCGCCCATGATCAGGATATTTGCAGCCGGGTTTACGGCTAAAAGTGAATCAGACAACTTACGCATCACCGAGGCAACGTAATTTCGTTTAGGAATGGTTGCCATTGCACCACCAAACTTTGATGGCCAGTGATTGACAAAAATATTGATCGTATCAAGTTTGCAGGCAATACCCTTCACAAAAAGTATATCCCGTGTTCGTGAGGCCGTATCGAAGGGGAAACGGACTCGTATTGGATAGCTCTGCAATACCCTGAATTTCTGGGGACGATACAGCATAGCCACATCAATTCCCCGCGGATCGGGCGAATCGTAATGAATGATTTTGTAACCGAAATTTTTTAAAGGGGTATAGTTGGTTAAACCGTAAAGTACACTGAAGTTTTCAACCTCACATAGGCCTATCATGTCAGGCGGATCCCAGCCTCCGACTGCCAGCACCACTTTCGAAATATTAATTTGCTTTTGCTTTAGCCGGCTGCTTGTCCAACCACGCATACCGGTAGGCTGATATTCCTCATCCGATGTAATGCTGTCCTCCCTGGGGTCAAACATATTTTCGACATTATAAAACATTACCCGAATCGTATTATCTCCTCTTTTACCGGCATCAGGTTGCTGAAAGACAGGCTTCTTCTGTTTTCCCCCTTGCATCTCCTGGGCATGCAGGACGCTTCCAAAAAATACAGGTAATAATAATATCAGATACTTGTAACAGAATTTCATTCGAAAACCAGGATTGAGTTTTCAAAGGTACTAATTTATTATCACCCAAGTTCTTTGATCAGGCAGATGCATTGATGTTGCTGTTAGAGTAGACTATTTCTAAATTACGCTTATCACTCTTTAGCAAAGCTTGATTTTATACATTCGCATAATATTTTACTATAGAAACAACAATTCAGAAATTATATACTTGTTATGGCATTTAAAAAAAAATCTCCGGTTAATTATTATCGTATAACCCTGCAGTGGGGAATATTGGCGCTGCTTATATATATGCTTCTCCGGCCTGTCCTGGATAAAAATTATATACCCGATTTTGAAGCATATTGCCCTTTGGGAGGCATGCAATCATTAGCGAGTTATTTTTCGGTTCATTCATTGGCCTGTTCGATGACAACCGTTCAGATATCATTGGGAATTGCATTAATACTGGCGGTAGTACTTTTCAGCAAACTATTCTGCAGCTATATCTGTCCAATAGGAACTTTTACTGAATGGATGGGCAGATTGGGACAGAAAGCTAAAATGCATATCACTTTGACCGGCAAAATTGACAGGATTCTCAGGATATTCAAATATGTTCTCCTGTATATCACTTTTTATTTCACGGTAACAGCGAGTGAATTGTTTTGCAGGAAATTCGACCCGTTTTATGCTGGTTTTACCGGTTTCAGCGGCGATGTAGTTTTGTGGTATGCCATACCGGCACTTGTACTCACTATTGCAGGCTCTTTTTTTATTCGCCTGTTCTGGTGCAAATACCTGTGTCCGCTTGGAGCCGTTACAAACTTAGCTGTATATGCTTTACCTGCTGCTGCCATTACGTTGCTCTGGGTTTTACTCACCAGTGTTGCGGGCCTGGTGATTCCATGGCCATGGCTGCTAGGAACTTTATGCCTGATGGGCTTTATTTTTGAAACAACCACATTAAAATTCTTTATTTTTCCTTCGCTACGGATTACCCGTCACGATGATCTTTGCACACATTGCCGTATCTGCGACCAAAAATGTCCAATGGCGATACAAATTTCAACTGTTGAAACAGTTGATCATATCGACTGCCATTTATGTGTGGATTGTTTGGTTAAATGCCCTGAAAAAGGCGCGCTTACTATCAACAAGCGAAATAACCTGAAATGGCTGCCTGCAGTTGCTACTGTTATTTTAACTGCTGCCGCCATAACGATTGCAACATTTTATGAATTACCAACAATCAGTGAAAATTGGGGAGATATAAACGGTAAAAACGTAAAGATAGTCAGGATGGATGGCCTTAAAAACATTAAGTGCTTCGGCAGTTCACGGTCTTTTGCCAACCACATGAAGGAAATACCAGGAGTATTGGGGGTCGAAACTTTTGTGAAACATCATCGTGTGGTGGTTTATTACGACGGATCCATTGTTAATGAAGAAGGCGTTAAAGAAGCAATCTTCTCCCCTCTTTCAGAACTACTCAATTTTAATGGAAAAACCAGTGGCATGGTTAGTTTCGTAAAATTGGGGATCGATCGTTGTTTTGATCCCAACGATCAGTTTTACCTGGCTGAATTATTGCGTAAGGATAAAGGTGTGCTGGCATTAAGCACCCGTTTTGGAGAACCGGTGCAGGCTACCATCTATTTTGATGCGTCGCTCACTGACGAGAGCAAGATCAAAAAAGCAGCATCACTGGAATCACTTGTAATGGGTGAAGGGCAAGATCAAACCATGGTGGAAACGGGATTTGTTGTAAATGAGAACGGAAAAACAAATGGTGAGATGCCTGCCAATGAATTTCTTTCCTTATTTATTCCTACAACCGATATTGCTTTTAATAAATATGAAAGTTATAGCGATGACAAGATGCTGGTATACGAACTTCCGTTCGGACAGGCAGCTGACCCCGGCATGCAACAATGGATCCCTTTCCTGGTGTCGCATGCCTCCAATGATAATGGTATTGTAAGGATACAAACATCTTTTACTGAAGATGGCCCGATACTGAAAATCTGGTTTGTTGAAAGCCTTACTACTGTTGAAAAAATAAATTCCCTTTTAAAATCGCCTGAATTTATTGTTCACTATCCAGATAAATCTGTTAAGAAGGTGAAGAATCCTTTTCTATTTAATATTTAAGAAAGATTTATTTTAGCACTTGAGGTTATTTACAACTTGCCATATCCTCAGCTGTTATGTGTAAATTTCTAATGACAAACCATGCAAAAAAATATTACTAAATTTATCTATTTTACCATTGCAGCTTCACTAATTATTGTTGGTTTAATCGTGAAATTTTTTCTTGTAGACACTGATCTCGGAGCTCATTTCAAGAATTTTAATTATAGCCTTTTAGCCTCTGACATTCTTTTTCTTTTTGCGATATTTCTTGGAATAATTGGACTGATTTTTTATGCAATCAAAAAAAGCAGAAAAACAACATTGAAAGATTCAACAGTTATTGTAAGTGCAGTTCTAATAATTCCAATATCCTTAGTCCTTGCATTGACACCAATTCTTGAAACAATTTATCCAGGAAAAGTTGGAGAAAGTACATTAGCCACATTGGTAATTGGCTTGACAACAATTGGAACATTTGCGGTTTTTGCCTGGATTATATTATTCATTGTAACCCTAATAAAACAGACATTCAGAATTTTGACAATCAAGGAAGAAAAATAAAAATCTGCACACATGATACGATTTTGAAAAAGATTAAAATTGGATTGCCAATAGGATTTGGGACTGAATTTTTGATGTAATTCCTATGATTATTCAAAAATGAAATGGTATTATATATTTAATTGCAATAACTGAAATTTTGATAAATTTTAAATACACATTAAAATAAGTTGAAATAGATGGAACTGATAGGAAAAACAACAATAAACCCAATCCTCTTTTATACTGCAAAGATTTCAGGATACTTAACCTGGATTGTACTATTATCAATGCTGTTTGGATATAACTTGCTTGACAGGAAAGTGATTTTCTTCAACAATTATATTGCTGAATTGTTACTCTTAACCGGATTGATATTTACGGTAATCAGTCTTATCAACTTGGGCAAGTCAACGCGTTTGGGATTGCCATCTGACGATACGCAACTAAAAACAAATGGGATTTATAAACTTAGCAGAAACCCAATGTATGTTGGATTTGATTTAATTACAATTGCTGCAATAATTTATACACTTCATTGGATAATAATTATTCTGGGAGTTTACAGCCTGATAATGTATCATTTGATTATCAAGGGAGAGGAAAATTTTATGACGATAAGATTTGGTGACGAATATAAAAAGTATCAATTAAAGGTAAGACGATATTTATGAAAAAATGCCAATATGTAGCATAAAACATTGGGGGGTTGAGTGGTAATGCAAGCATCATTTCTCGCATCAAGGTTTGTTGTATCTTGATAATGAAGTGGCTCCTTACTCTCCAACGATTTCATACCGCAAACCGTCGGCCTTTCTTCTAAATTAGAAGTGGACTTTCTACTTATCCTGCAATTAAAGGCAATATCACCTCCAGACATTTATTTACTGATTCCTCAATCGTTAACAGATCGGTACGGATTTCAATATTCGGATGATCAGGATGTTCAAAGGGGCTGCTGATCCCGGTAAAATCCTCTATTATGCCTAACCTGGCTTTTTTGTACATTCCTTTTACATCCCGTTTCTCACATACTGCGAGAGGAGCATTTACAAATATTTCAACCAGGTTTTCATGCCCGATAATATCGCGTACTTTTTGACGAATCGAAAGCGTAGGAGTGATAAAACTACATATGCAAATCACTCCCGAATCCATTAAAATCTTCGATACTTCGGCTGCACGTCTTATATTTTCAATCCGTGAAACCATATCATAACCCAAATCACTGTTCAGCCCTTTCCGGAGCACATCACCATCCAGGTTCTGAACCATATAGCCCTCTTTCTGCAAGATAGGCATGAGTTCGTCACTTAAAGTACTTTTCCCTGAACCGGATAAGCCGGTTAGCCAGATAACTTTTGAAATTTGCTTTCGGCGTTGACCGGGCTGGATTGAGTTGCTATTCATAAGAAAAATAATTTAGAACCTTAGAGCTAATAATTAAACAAATTTACTATTTCAAATCATACCGGCAATGCACTTACTTCTACTTCTTGCATAAGGGACTAATGTTACCGCAGTTAATCAGTTATTTATTTTTCATACAGGATAAATTTCTGTATTCCGCAAGTCTCAAATTCCAAATCTCAAGGCCCAAATTCCAAGAAAGATAACTTAGCGGGCCTTGGAATTTGGAATTTGGATCTTGGGTTTTTTTTAAAATTTGGAATCTTTTCTTTAATAAATATAAAAAGTTTAATGATCCGCTATACCAGTTTGGGATTTACTTTATTATTTTTATCTTGAGGGAGTTTGCCAGCCTGGCCTCAGTGCGAATACTAATTTAGGTATCTTTACGCACTTTGGACTTAAACCAGATTATTTACAGAAAGTTTTAATCATGAAAGTTGCCATTACCGGGGCAAGCGGATTCCTTGGAAATTATCTTTGTCGAACTCTTACGAATACAGGAAACATCCTGAAAGTTCTGGCTCATAACAATGCAGATGAATTTGCAGAAATGGGAGCAGAAATTATTTACGGTGATATCCTGGATAAAGCTACTTTGAACAAACTTGTGCAAGATGTTGATGTGGTATATCATCTTGCAGCAGCCCTCTCCATTGGTGAAAAAAGCAGATCGCTGGTGCACGAAATAAATGTAAATGGCACTCAAAATATTATAGAAGTCTGTCAATCGCAGAAAGTCAGGAAACTGGTTCATTTCAGTTCAATAACAACACTACAAAAATCTGGCGCTAATGAATTCCTCGATGAATCTGCTCCTTTGATCAAAGGTTCATCCAGCGCTTATGATTCATCAAAAGCGGAAGCCGAAAGATTGGTCCTGGTAGCAGCAGAACAAGGACTTGACGCTGTGATACTGAATCCAACCGCTATTATAGGTCCTTATGATTCGCAACCCTCATACCTGGGCCAGGCTTTAATAAAAATTTATCAGAACAGCCTTCCAATGTTAGTTTCGGGAGGTTATGATTTTGTAGATGTAAGAGATGTAATCGAAGCGTCAATTCTTGCTGCTTCAAACGGCAGGAAAGGAGAACGGTATATACTTTCAGGAAGCTGGCTCAGTTTAAAAGACCTTGCTAAAACAATTGAAAGAATTACGGGAAAGAAAACGACTAAATTTTTTGCTCCTATTCTTTTGGCCAGAGCGGGTTTACCTTTTATTCAGATAATAGCGAAATTTAATGGCTCACGCCCTTTGTATACAGCTGAAGCGCTGGATAATATAGAGTTCTCGAGCAAAAATATTTCCAATCTGAAATCCAGGCAAGAGTTGGGTTTTAATCCCCGTCCGATCGGGAATACTTTATCGGACACATTTGAGTGGTTCGAACAACATAAACTGGTTTAATCATATGCTATCAAAAGAGACATTCCAACTATTTGTCCTATTATGGATAGGTATCGCAGTTTTACTTTTCCCTGTACTGTTGAAAATCACAGCTCCTTATGGCAGGCATTCCCAAAAAAACTGGGGACCCATGATCAGCAATCGGTTGGGCTGGTTTTTTATGGAGCTTCCTGCCTTGGTATTATTTGGATTTTTTGTATTGCGTGGCAGCGGCATTCAAAACCAGGTCGTGTTTATTGCGTTTCTCTTGTGGACGATGCACTATACCAATCGTACTTTGATTTTCCCTCTTCGTATTAAAACAAACAATAAAAAAATGCCACTTGCCATTGCGGGAATGGCTTTCTTTTTCAACCTGGTTAACGGGTCTGTTAACGGGTATGGTCTTGGTTACCTTACTCCTGACTTATCCTGATTCCTGGATTTCGAGTCCAAGATTTATCGTGGGAATACTACTTTTTATTACCGGTTTTGTCATAAATATTTATTCAGATAACTATTTGATAAAGTTGCGTCAGAATAACACAGGCAATTATTCAATTCCACAAGGTGGTTTGTTCAGGTATATCTCCTGCCCGAATTTCCTGGGAGAAATCATTGAATGGGGCGGTTTTGCATTACTAACCTGGTGCCTGCCAACTTTATCGTTTTTTGTATGGACAGCTGTAAACCTGATTCCCCGGGCACTGGATCATCATAAGTGGTATAAAAGTCAATTCCCCGATTATCCTGAAAACAGGAAAGCTATTTTTCCTTTTTTATTTTGAATTATACAAATTCTTTTACCTGCATTTGTCTTTGTCAAATAGTAAATTTAAAAACCACTAAATATTCAAGGGGACTTAAAATGCTGCTACAAATTCATACTCGGTCTATTCCAGAATAAAACCGAAACTTTTATTCTGATATTTTTTATCCACCATAACTTTACGCAACTCTGTCATAGTTGAAATCGGGGTGGTATTTACAAATATATTAGCCATCCAGGCCGGAATATTACCTCCCGGGTCGACCAGCATACTGAATGTGATATCGAGCATTTGATTTTTAAGCACTTTAACATTCCAGAATCCATTTCCTTTTAACCTCACCAACCTGCTTGCCTTTTTCATGTAACCAGGAAGCAACTCAATTTCAACAAACAGAATTTTATTTCTGCCATCCCATCTGAATGTATTCTGATAAATCCCATCGCGGTTTTCAAAAGGAAAAGGGGCTGAAGCAACTGCATAATAAATCTGTAATGTATCTCCTGTACTTTCCAGTAATTCTGTACTCTTCACACTATAGCCCCATTCAGGCATATTCTCAATATCCTGCAATATGGCAACAAAAGTATGGATTGACCCCTTTATCGACATATGAGCTTTAAAAGATTTAAAGGCCGTTCCATCAATGCTTTTTGAATAAACCTTAATGCCGTCTTTATCGCTTTCCAGTTTCCACAAATCCTGGGCATAAGTAATAGCGCTATTGAAGATAATCAACAGTACAAACAATAGATATCTGAAGTAATTACTGTTCATCAAGAATCCGGATATTATCAGGAACTGAGTAGTTATACCTGCTCATAACAAAACCCCAGTCATGGATCACTTTTTGGAGATGTTCACGTTTAATGGAATGGATATTCTTCGTATAATCTTTTGAGTTTTCAAAGTAGTTGCGGAACAGATGCTTAACATCAATTAAATTTCCCAGCTTTAGTTCAGTGTAAATGTGCTCAATAGTTCCTGCAGGATTATTTTCAAGATCATCAAAAGATACCTCGACCAGGTTTCCCTGAGGAATGATTTCCTTTTGTTCGAAATAATCGCTCATCAGGTTTTTATAAATCTCAAACACAGCATATTCCATTTCTTCTTCCGCAAAATCCTGCAAGCGGAGTGGCGTCATCATCTCCTTATAAAAATGAAGAGTCGATAGAAATACTTCAACAGGGTTGCGGTGAATATGAATAAATTTTGCATTTGGGAACAACTCCAGCAACATTTTTACACGTCCGGTGTTGGAAGGGTTTTTTGACAAGAACTTTTTCCCACCTGTATTTTTCAGCGCTTTTTTAACCAACAGCTGGTAGTCATCCTTCCATCCCTGCAAAGCTTTAGTATCGATATCCCTGAACCTCACGAAGGAGTCGTAATATTTCAGAATATTTTTTGGGAACATCCAGAAATAGTAAAAGCAAACAGGTGTTTTGTCGCCGAGGGCAAATTCCTCTTCTTGAGGAAAGGATGGTCCAAGGTCAACATTATCACCCTTTCTTTTTCCCGGAATCAATGCTTTCATAAAGCTTTCGAACAAAAACCTGCCAGTTTTATTGAAAAGCGTGTCGGGGAATACACTCTGGTATGTAGTTACATATGCCATTTGCGGATCCTGGCTGAGAATGTTATGAAGATGCGTAGTTCCACTTCGCCAGTGACCGATAATAAAAACAGGATCTTCGTTGATTGCTGACTTTCGGAATCGTGGATTTATTACATACCGTTCATAGGTCCTGAAAGGCAGGTTAACCAGGTTGATCAGCGAAATGGCCAGCAACCGTGGATAATAGGAAAAAGAAATAGAGTTGGCTTTAACCAGCCCGAATAGTATCCGGAGTGAATACCCAACCGCAGGAGGCAACAGGATTCCTTTTCTATTGGTGGATTGAGCCATAATAGTATCTCGGATCTATATTTTTAAGGAATATTGGAACATTATACTTCGCATAGCTTCAGCCTTTAAGGGTCGGAGCGAATACGACTTGTTGGTAAGATTATTGGCCGTGACCGAAATTTTATGCCTGGTTTGGAAGGAATAGCTCAAACGTAAATCAATAACAAGGTTACCTTTATTATGGTTGTTGAAATAATCCATATATTGAATAGGCTGCAACGATCCACCGGAAGCAACCGTTGCATTTTCAAATTCTTCAATGGCCTTGTCGAGGTTTTCGATTTTACTGAAATATTTGAAACCGACAGCCGGGGCAAATCCATGGTAATCTAGCTCAACATCCGCTTTCACTGTATGCAGAAACCGGTATTTCAGGATTTCCCTGCTCGGATCAACGCTTGTACTGCGATATGTAAAATCAGTATTACCCGACGGATTATAATCGTTGGCAAAAACATAATCAGGCTCCAATGATTTAGGCATGATGTAATTATAGCCGAAAATAGTTGATAATACAAGATTTTTACCAAGATTCGATTTACCGCTTATTGAAATATCCGAACCTATAATCTTAGATTTGCCTGTATTTAAAAACTTAAATCCTGCAATGGCATACGTATATGTCGGGTCCCAGAATCCAAACAAATATTCGATCGTGTTTTTATATTCCTGCTGGAAAACAGCAATATCCAGATATCCGAAGTAATTTAAAAATTTAAACCCTTGTTTTATTCCTATTTCTGAATTCAAACTGGTTTCTGGTATAAGCTCCGGGTTTTCAAATACGCCAAAAGTACCAAGGTTAATTCTGACAAACCGTTCTGCTATAGTCGGATACCGATAGCCCTGCCCTACTGACATACGCAGGTAAGTTTCCTGGAGCAGTTTTAGCGAAGCACCAGCTCTGAATATCGTTTTCAAATCTCCACCAATACTATTCATATCATTATAGTCCACTCGAAGTCCTGCTGATATGTTAAGAATATTGTAAAAACTCTTTTGCATTTCAGTATAACCGGATACATTTAATAATGTATTATCGGGGGAACCGGATGAGGCATACATATCAGCATGCGACATAGTGTATTGAGTAGAGAAACCTCCGATAAACTGAAGGTCTTTTAATTGAGGATAGTTCTTCCGGAAATTATAATCTGTATAAATTAATGTGTTCCTGATGGATTGGCCGTTCGACATCTGGTTATTATTGTTCATAATCCTTGCCTTGAAGGAATGTTTAACTCCAAGTTGTGAGAAATAGTTAAAAAAAGGATCGAGATAGAA
The DNA here is from genome assembly GCA_963802185.1 of uncultured Bacteroidales bacterium. Lineage (GTDB taxonomy): Bacteria > Bacteroidota > Bacteroidia > Bacteroidales > UBA4417 > UBA4417. The sequence goes on along the minus strand of CAWDHU010000015.1, from coordinate 833,964 downwards.
AATATACTGATCCTGTAAAATTACAGCTCCCGGATATGCCCTGTAAAAGCCTAATGAATCATCAAGCCAGGCAAGCATCATCTTGGTTTTTTCATACAACAGGTTGCCATTGATCCCATAGTTAAAGCCTACGTATTTTTTACTTCGATGACGGATGTTAAAATTCAAACCAATATTCCGTTCAGCCATTTGTGACTCAGTAAAATTGGTAACAGTATCAACTACCATTGGGAGTGTAACGGGAGGACCTTCGTACCCGTGGTCATACTTTGCATTCATTCCGATAACAATATCCGTATTTTTCACAATCCGGGAATGCAGAACATTTATACCGCTGATAAGCGGAGGATTGTCCCACCATTTCATATAACTTTCATTAGGATTACTGTAAAACCCTCCGTAGACCTTAACTTTTGTCATTGGCTTAATTTCGGGAGAGGCAGTCCTGAAATAGATAGCTCCACTTAAAGAGGAAGATCCGGAAAGTACTGAAGATGCTCCTTTCACAACCTCAATCTGACTGATATTTTCCATTGGAATAAAATCCCAGTAAGGCCTGTTGGCATCACCGGAGAGTATGGGCATATCATCGACAAATACCCCGACTTTACTTCCAACGCCAAATGTAAAACCGCTACCGCCCCTTATCTGTGGCTCGCCGTCAAGAATGTTTAAACCTGGTGTATCATCAAGTATAGCTTCAATATTGGTGGCATTTTTACTTTCAATCTGTTTCATCTGCATTACTTCCATCGATACGGTTATCTTTTCGAGTTTCTGATCAAACTTTCCCACTACGATTTCAACGCCTGCAAGGCTGGACGAATACGTTTTAAGTTTTATGATTTTTTCAATGGTTTGACCTGCACTGAATGTTTCAGTAAGGGTGTCGGATGTTTTGCCGGTATAAGATGTAATAAACTTATATGTGCCCGGCTGAAGTTCAAGGTAGAAATTCCCGTCAATGTCAGCAGTTGTGCCTAAGGTTGAATTTTTATGAATCCTGATTGTTGCCCCGATTAACGACTCCCTTGTTTCATCATCCAATACTTTACCTTTAAAAATACTTTTCTCCTGCCCTAAAAGCATTTGTGGCATTATGATTATGCCCAAAATCAGAAATTGCCTTACCAAGGAAATTGATGCCTTCCATTGTTTATTAGCTGCACTTGAATAAAGAAAAAACCAACTATGTATTTGCGAAATTGAAAGCCTCATAGCCGTTATTTCAGGTAAATTTTCTGAGTATAATTAGCTTCCGGGCTATAAAAATGAACAATATATAAGCCCTTAGCATACCTGGTATTATCCATTTCAACGAGTAATGAATTTACCGGGGCCGAATACACTTTTGAACCATTTAATGAAAGTATTTCTATTCTAGCATTTCTACGGATTTCTTCAGGAATCTTGTCGAGGAAAATGGTGTTACCAGAAGTATAAATCAAATTCTTATCAGCAGTTATCTTGCGTATACCTTTGGAGTTGTATACCAATTCAAGATCATCAAGCAGCACTATGCTACCGGCAACTGGCGTCGAACTGGCTCCCGAAGAAGCGACAATTAATATGTACTCAGGGTTTTCCTGGCTAAAATAAGTGAAAGGCACTTCAAAGCGTGTCCATGTACTAACAGTTCCGTAGATATTAACTTGTGCATATCCTATCCAGTTAGCCTGGTTTTCAGGTTTTGGTGGAAGTGAACCTGCCCCTTTATGCAGTAACACCTTTATTTGTGCCGTATCTGTTCCCTGGGGTGTATACTTTGCCCATAAAGCAAATTTTTCGGGTCTGGCGGTTAATACCGTATGCCATTGTTCATCAGCAGGATCAGTATAAATAAAACTATTAGCCGTGTTCGAAATATCAGCATGCACCCTGCCATTGGTAATTATACCGTTTGCCACAATTCCAAAAAAGACCTCTTTATTTATGAGCTGAACTGAAAAACTCCCGGAATGAGCCGTATTACTTTGAGACCATACTAAAGGAGCAAGGGTGTTAACTGAAGCGTCGTCTGATGTCTTCATCGAACTCCAATCAACTGGTTCATCAGCCACAGTTCCTACGTTCTCCCAATTTTCAAAACCAGGGTTTTGTATCTGTTGTGCCTGAGAAGCAGCAACCATTAAAAAGGCAAAAACAATAAAGCAAGTAAATGTTTTCATGACTGATGATTTTTAGTTTGTACGAAGTTGACCTGATTGCATTCAATTATCCTTGCAATAAAAACAGGATTTGTTAAATTTTAAACATATATTGTGAAAAAGATGGATTTTCTGATCCTACAAAACAGCATTACATTACAAATTTACAAAAGCTTTTTAATTTAATTGACTTTCCAACTATTTTTTAGATTTAATGATAATTATAACAATTCAATATTCAAAAAGTCTTAAAAAATAAAATTATTAATCGCACATAAACAATCAAATAAGTTATTTAATAAGAGGTGCGACTTGTTATTCAGAATATTCACGGCTTTCTTTCTTCGAGAAAACCATCACAATAGAAGCTGAAAAATCGACAATAAACGCAGTAATAATCATTAACATAAGTATTACACGCCAGGAATAGCTCCCATCACGCAACCAATAATAAAGTATAAGAGCTAAACAATTTATAAGTGAAAAAATACCGAGAGTGTATAACGAGAATTTTTTATCCGGAGAAACCGGAATCAAGAGAGCAGCCATTCCTATTGCTGTTAATTTGAAAATTCCCCAGATTGCTCCCCAAAAAATAGGAATAAGTAACACAAAATAAAAAATACTGATATCATTGTACCACTGGTTTGTCCTGTCAATAGTCCAGTTTAGCAGACGCATAAAAGCAAGGTTAATTATTACCAGCGCAACAAGACTCGCAGGAATAAAAAGTATATACTTTAGCTTTTTCATCTTTTTATTTTAGCAGCTCCGGATTGATAATCAGCCTAATACCTGTCAAGGTATAATCCCCGGAGCGGGTAAAGCTACATAATATTTTAATACATCTAGAAAATAAACTGTGTTATTTTTGTAAATAAAAGCTAAAATGAGGCTCTAAAATTGCGCAAGTATGAATATATTGACCTATCAATTACACAAATATTCGTGTTCGCAGACCTCCCTGTGACAGCGAAAAGTAAAAATATAACTCACTTCCGGCAGCCTAAATCACCTGACAACTATTGGATTTCCCTTTGTAAGCATTATTGGGAAAGGCGTTATAATTCAGAATTAGTATGCTTTTCCTGTATTGGGGCTAATCGTTTTTGTAACTGCCTTTGAGTATGGCGATTAATCAGGATGATAACTAAAAGAAGAATATAACAAATTAATGTGCGTTGTACTGGATTCGAACCAGTGACCCCCGCCCTGTCAAGGCGGTGCTCTAAACCAACTGAGCTAACAACGCGGTTAAGGGTGCAAAAGTAATGTTTTATTCTTTTGTTTAAAAGCTTTACCCGAATTCCTCCAAAAATACAGGACTTATGATTTATCCATCTTTTTTATCACTTTTTTATTTCCTTAGGATTAATTGTTGCTTCTAAAATTATACTTTTGGTAAAATTATTTTTAAAATGAAAAACATTCTCTCTATTATCACGGTCTTAGCTGTAAGCCTACTTCTAAACTCAAATGCCTTTACCCAAAATGGCACGAAAAAATTTGAATTTGATGATTTTTTCAAAAATTATACATTCTACTCGCCTGGCGTACGCGGCTTCAGTTCGATGAATGATGGCGAAAATTACAGCACAGCCGAAAGCCGGGGTACCAAACTGGTTATACATAGTTACGAAACAGGTGAAACAATAAAAACACTACTTGATCTGGCCACAATCAACAATGATCAAATAAAAACTTTCAGCGATTATAGCTTTAATGCGGACGAATCGAGAATATTGTTACTTACCGACAGGGAAGCCATTTACCGCCGATCGTTTACAGCTAAATATTTTGTTTATGATATTGCAAAACAAACCCTCACCCCGGTATCAGAAAACGGCAAACAACAGCTCGCAACATTCTCACCTGATGGAAGCAAGATAGCTTTCGTTCGCGAGAATAACCTGTTTTATACTGACCTGGCTACCGGCATTGAAACCCAGGTTACCAATGATGGCAAATTCAATTATGTAATTAACGGCGTTCCAGACTGGGTATACGAAGAGGAATTTTCATTCAACAAAGCATTCGAATGGTCTCCCGATGGGAAATACCTGGCCTGGATTCGTTTCGACGAAAGCCTCGTGCCGCAATTCAGCATGACCATGTTCCAGGGGCAGGCACCGTCAATTGACGAGAATAAACTCTATCCGGGAGTTACTACTTTTAAATATCCCAAAGCCGGTGATGCCAACTCAGTTGTAAGTGTTCATACGTATAATATTGCAACCACGAATAAACAAACAATGGATATCGGAACTGAAACTGATATTTATATTCCTCGTATCCGCTTTACCCAGGACCCAAATAAGCTGGCAATATTCAGGCTAAACCGCCTTCAAAACAATTTCGAAATATTGCTTGCTGAGACATCAACAGGCAAAACCCAGGTCCTTCTGACCGAAACAAACAAATACTTTCTCGATGAAAATTACTTTGATGATATACAGTTTTTAGACGATAAAACCCACTTCACGACGAGAAGTGAGCGCGACGGCTTCGCCCACATCTACTTGTACGATATGCAAGGCAAATTAACCACCCAGGTTACCAAAGGCAATTTTGATGTAACTGATCTGAATGGCTGTGACGTTAAAAACAAGCTTTTTTACTATACTTCCGCTGAGCCAACGCCTTATCAACGCGAAGTATATTCTATAAAATGGGATGGTTCAGGGAAGAAGAAACTTTCAGTAAATACGGGTGCCAACTCTGCAAAATTCAGTGAAGGATTTAAATATTATACCATAACATCGTCAAACGTTAAAACCCCCTCTTCCACCGTTTTGTATAATGTGAAAGGCAAAACAGTTCGTGTCATTGATGACAGCAAAGCATTGGCTGACAAGCTCAAAGATTATAATTTTGGATACAGGGAATTTTTCAACTTTAACACAACTGATAATGTTAACCTGAATGGATGGATGTTGAAACCGGCAGATTTTGACCCAGCGAAAAAATATCCTGTTTTTATGACGCAGTATAGTGGCCCCGGTTCTCAAAGTGCTCTTGATGAATGGGATCTGAGTTGGGAAAATTACCTTGCCCAACTTGGATATATTGTAGTTTGTGTTGACGGACGTGGTACAGGAGGCCGTGGTGAAGCCTTCCGCAAAATGACTTATATGCAGTTAGGCAAATACGAAACTATCGACCAGATTGAAACTGCCAGGTACCTTGGTTCACTTCCTTATGCTGATGCAACTCGAATCGGTATTTGGGGCTGGAGTTTTGGCGGTTACATCTCCTCATCCTGCATGGTGAAAGGTAATGGCATTTTTAAAGCAGGAATTGCTGTTGCTCCTGTAACTAACTGGCGGTATTACGACAATATATATACCGAACGCTTTATGCGCACGCCCCAGGAAAATCCTGATGGTTACGATCAAAACTCACCGCTCAACTTCGCCGAAAATCTCAAAGGCAATTTCCTGATTTGCCATGGCACTGCCGATGACAATGTCCATGTTCAGAATACAATGGAATTTACTGAGCGCCTGGTTCAAGCCAATAAACAATTTGAAGAGCAGTTGTACACGAACCGCAACCATGGAATACGTGGCGGCAATACCACTTACCACCTCTATACGCGTATGACAAATTTTATCCTTGAGAAATTATAGAGATTGTTCGGAAAAGGTCTTCAAAATTACCGGAGCCTTTTTTACCATTTGGAAAATGGATTTTTTGCAAGCTTTGAGTTATAGTAACGCTTGTCGCCGGTAACTTCTTTTCCCAGCCAGAGCGGTATTTCAAACAATTCTTCTTCTGAACTTAGCTCGATTTCAGCCATTGAGAGCCCTTCATTTTCGCCATAAAACTCATCTACCTCAAAAGTAAATTTACCAACCTGTACCAGATAACGCGTTTTATCAATAATACCAGGTTCACACAAAGTGAGCAATTCACGGGCCTCATCAACAGGAATTTCTTTTTCCCATTCGTAACGGCTCATACCTGACATATTCGAGACACCTTTGATGGTAATGTATCCTTTGTCACCATTTATACGCACTCTTACTATACGTTCAGGAATTGAAGAAAGATATCCCTGGGTGATCCGGGTATTAGTAAAAGCAAACTGCTTATATCCATCCTTGACAAGGAACTTGCGTTCGATTTCCTGTGGCATACTAATTTATTTTTGAGAAAATGATCAGATTTGGGGAATATCTGCTATTCTTTTTGCACTGCAGCTTACTAAATAGAATAACAAAGATATTCAATAATTTAACATATCAAATGATTGTCAGATGCAACTTTCCTGAAATGAAATACTATCTCTATTAATGTTAAAAGCCGGCAATAAATACCGGCTTTTCTTAACTATCAAATTAATGTGGATTATCTGGCGTATTTGAAATCTTTACCTAAATAGCGTGCACTGCTTCCTAATATCTCTTCGATACGGAGCAATTGGTTGTATTTTGCAATACGGTCGGTACGACTTGCTGAACCGGTTTTAATAAGGCCGGTATTCAGAGCTACAGCGAGATCAGCAATAGTAGTATCTTCGGTTTCACCCGAACGATGGCTCATAACAGCGGTATAGGAATTACGGTATGCCATGTTTACAGCATCAATAGTTTCGGTTAAAGTTCCAATCTGGTTAACTTTTACAAGAATTGAATTGGCAACACCTTTATCAATACCCATTTGCAAACGTTTGGTATTGGTAACAAACAAATCATCACCTACCAGCTGTATTTTCTTCCCCATAACATCTGTCATAAGTTTCCAGCCATCCCAATCGTCTTCGGCCATACCGTCTTCAATCGAGATAATAGGATATTTATCGATCCAGGTTTTCCAATAATCAACCATTTGTGATGAAGTCAGTTTTTCGCCTGTTGATTTTTTCAGGTGGTATACTTTTTCTTCATCAATGAAATACTCGCTCGAAGCAGGGTCGAGAGCAATAAACACATCTTTGCCAGGTTTGTAACCTGCCTTTTCAATTGCCTGAAGGATAACGGTTATAGCTTCTTCGTTTGATTTCAGGTTTGGTGCAAAACCACCTTCGTCACCCACGTTAGTAGAATAACCACCTTTTTTAAGTACTGCACTCAGGCTATGGAAAACTTCAGCTCCCATCCTTAAGCCTTCACGGAAGGTAGGCGCTCCAACAGGCATAATCATAAATTCCTGGAAATCGATGCTGTTATCAGCATGTGAACCGCCATTGATGATGTTCATCATTGGAATAGGAAGTGTATTAGCATTAACGCCACCTACATAGCGGAATAAATAACTGCTCGATTCCTGCGCGGCAGCATTGGCAACAGCCAACGAAACACCGAGGATAGCATTTGCACCCAGGTTCGCTTTGTTTGGAGTACCATCGAGTTCGATCATTTTAGCATCGATCTCATTCTGCTCGGTAACGAAATAACCTTTCAACTCCTCAGCCAATACTTTGTTAACATTCTGAACTGCTTTCAGAACACCTTTACCGTTGTATATGGCTTTGTCACCATCGCGAAGCTCACATGCCTCATGAATACCTGTTGAAGCACCTGATGGAACTGCTGCACGGCCCATTATGCCGTTCGAAGTGAATACATCTACCTCAACGGTAGGATTGCCGCGCGAATCCAGTATCTGGCGGCCTGTAATGTTTACTATCTGACTCATAATTTATATATTTAGTTAGAGTTCTTTTTTGTTTTGGGTGAATTTCCTAGGTTAAGAAGAAGCATCTGGTCGCTGTTTTCTTGTAACTAGTAACCAGTGACCAGAAACCAGTGACCAGAAACCAGTAACCAGACTCTAGTCTTTCAAAATAAACAAAATACACCTTTGAAAAATGATAAAAGGATAAAGCAAAGTAACCTTCACTTTATCCTTTTAAATAATTCATTCTCTATGTTTTAGTTATTTTTCTTCTGCTTCGTTTTCTTTAGCTTCGTCTTCAACCGGTTTCTCTACAACCTCTTCTGCTTCAGCAACAATTTCGGTTTCTACAACTGCTTTGGGTTCTGCTACTACTTCGGCTTCTGCTACTACTTCAGTTACTTCAGCGACCTTTGCTTTGGCCTTAGGAGCTTTTTCAGCTACAGGAGCTTCAACAGCAGCATCTGTTGCTTTTTTGGCAGCAGGTTTACGGCGGCGAACAGCTTTCTTGGCAGAAGTATCTTTAACGGTTAACAGGTTTTCGTTATAATCAACCAATTCGATAATACACATATCAGCATTATCTCCAAGGCGGAAGCCTGTTTTAAGTATGCGTACATATCCACCCGGACGGTTAGCCACTTTAACTGAAATATCACGGAAAAGTTCAGTTACAGCTTCTTTATCCTGCAGGTAGCTGAATACTACACGGCGTGAGTGAGTTGAATCTATTTTAGCGCGTGTGATCAATGGTTCTACATATCCGCGGAGTGCCTTTGCTTTTGCAATGGTTGTACTGATACGTTTATGCATGATCAGCGAGCTGGCCATATTGGACAGCATAGCTTTGCGATGAGTACTGGTTCGTCCCAGGTGATTTATTGATTTCTGATGTCTCATTTCGCTTATTCCTTATCTAATTTGTACTTCGCAACATTCATTCCGAATTCGAGGCCTTTGGTTTTTACCAGGTCTTCCAGTTCGGTGAGCGACTTTTTACCGAAATTGCGGAATTTCAATAAGTCGTTTTTGTTAAAAGCTACCAATTCGCCGAGGGTTTCAACATCAGCAGCTTTCAGGCAGTTGAGGGCACGAACCGAAAGGTCCATATCCACCAACTTGGTTTTAAGTAACTGACGAATATGAAGTGTATTTTCATCAAATTCTTCAGCTACAGCTTTCTCTTCAATATCGAGTGTGATTTTTTCGTCACTGAAAAGCATAAAGTGATGGATCAGAATCCTTGCAGCTTCTTTTAAAGCATCTTTAGGATGAATGGATCCGTCAGTTTTAATTTCCAGTATAAGTTTTTCGTAGTCAGTTTTTTGCTCAACCCGGAAGTTTTCCATGCTGAACTTAACGTTTTTAATAGGAGTATGGATTGAATCCATAAAAATAGTACCTATATGAGCAGTCGGAATTTTGTTTTCCTCAGCCGGTACATATCCCCTGCCTTTATTAACACTGATCTCAATGTTTAACTTTACTGAAGGCTCCATATGACAGATTACTATCTCCGGATTCAGTACCTGGAAAATCGAAAGGTGCTTGGCTATATCACCAGCAGTAAAAGTATCTTTACCGGTAACAGTAAAGTTAATTTTTTCACTTTCTTCCGATTCAATTTGTTTACGAAACCTGACTTTTTTCAGGTTAAGAATTACATCCGTTATATCTTCAACAACGCCTTTTACTGATGAAAATTCATGTTCAACTCCGTCGATGCGTAAGGAAGTAATAGCATATCCTTCTAATGAAGAAAGCAAGATCCTGCGCAGTGCATTACCTATTGTGATACCAAAGCCAGGTTCGAGAGGACGGAATTCAAAAGTTCCATCAAACTCGTCAGCCTGCAACATGATAACCTTATCAGGTTTCTGGAATGCTAAAATAGCCATAAAGTCTTTTTTTTAAAAATAATGCAAGATAATAAATTACTTCGAATACAATTCAACTATGAGCTGCTCCTTAATGTTTTCAGGAATTTCCTCACGTTCCGGGAAGTTAATAAATTTTCCGGTCAGCATTGCGCCATCCCATTCAAGCCACGAGTAACGCATGATACGTCCCTGTAATGAATTCAGGATAACTTCCAGTGATTTTGAACGTTCGCGGACAGCTATAACATCACCCTTATTACATTCGTACGAAGGGATATTCAGCACTTTTCCGTTAACAGTAATGTGTGCATGATTAACCAGCTGGCGAGCGCCATCACGTGTAGGAGCAATTCCCAGACGATAAACAACGTTATCAAGACGTGATTCGATCAACTGCAACAGAATTTCACCTGTAACACCTTTTTTGCGGGTAGCTTTTTCAAATATGTTTCTGAATTGTTTTTCCAGAATACCATAAGTGTATTTTGCTTTTTGTTTTTCCTGCAACTGAACACCGTATTCCGATTGTTTCTTGCGGCGTTTATTCTGTCCGTGCATTCCGGGAGGATAGTTCTTCTTTTCGTATGAACTGTCGGGTCCGTAGATAGGTTCCTTGAATTTTCTGGCTATCCTTGTCTTAGGACCAATATATCTTGCCATAAAGCTTGTTAATTATGTATTATTAAACTTATTGTTCTTAAATATCGAAGTAAGAGGTTTGTATTAAACCCTTCTGCGTTTAGGAGGTCTGCAACCATTGTGTGGCAATGGAGTGATATCCTGAATTTCAGTAACTTCAATACCAGCGGTATGGAGCGTACGTATAGCTGATTCTCTTCCTGAACCAGGTCCTTTTACGTAAACTTTCACTTTGCGGAGTCCAAGATCATAAGCTACTTTTGAACAATCCGTAGCAGCCATCTGAGCAGCATAAGGAGTATTCTTTTTCGAGCCTCTGAATCCCATTTTCCCTGCCGAAGCCCAGGAAATAACCTGTCCGGCATTGTTAGTCAACGAAATGATGATGTTGTTGAAAGAAGCCGAAACGTACGCTCTTCCGATAGCTTCAACTTTAACAACTCTTTTCTTCGATACTTTGGTGGTCTTTGCCATAGTAAAACTATTTTTACTTTAAATGCATTCTTATTTGGTTGCCTTCTTCTTGTTAGCAACAGTCTTTTTTCTACCCTTACGTGTACGGGCATTATTCTTGGTGCTTTGTCCACGCAGCGGAAGGCCTAAACGGTGACGGACACCACGGTAACAACCAATATCCATCAATCGTTTAATGTTAAGCTGTACTTCTGAACGAAGTGCACCTTCTACTTTAAAACTGTCGTTGATAATTGAGCGGATGTTATTCTGCTCATCATCATTCCAGTCCTGAACTTTTTTATTACGGTCGATACCGCATTGATCCAGGATACTCTGGGCTGAGTTACGGCCTATACCGTAAATATAAGTCAGACCTATTTCTCCTCTTTTGTTTTTTGGTAAATCAATACCAGCAATACGTGCCATATATATTAATAGCTTTGGGGATTACACAATTATTAACCTTGCCTTTGTTTGTACTTGGGATTCTTTTTATTTATTACATAGATTCTCCCTTTCCTGCGCACGATTTTGCATTCAGGTGTTCTTTTCTTAACTGATGCTCTAACTTTCATTGCTTGAGTTATTTCTTAGGTGTTTTATTCTTTATTTATAACGGAAGTTAATTCTTCCTTTACTCAGGTCGTAAGGTGACATTTCAATTTTTACTCTGTCGCCTACCAGAATTTTAATGTAGTGCATCCTCATCTTCCCCGAAATATGCGCTATGATCATATGCCCATTTTCCAGTTCAACCCGGAACATAGCATTACCAAGTGATTCCTTCACTATACCGTCCTGCTCAATTACAAGTTGTTTTGCCATTTATTACCTTGTTATTAGTATATCAGGATTAATAACCTGTTCAATTTCACTGAAACTCGACAAAATGTCAGCTCCGTTATTTCGTATTACGACAGCGTGCTCAAAATGTGCTGAAGGTTTTTTATCCATTGTGCGGATTGTCCATCCATCATTTTCCTGCGTTACCTGCCTGGTGCCCAGGTTGATCATAGGTTCAATACAGATAACCATTCCTGCTTCCAGTTTCGGGCCATTCCCTCTGCGTCCATAATTCGGAACTTCGGGTTTTTCGTGTAAACTGGTACCAATACCATGCCCTACCAAATCACGAACTACTGTATAACCAAAGCTTTCAACATAGGTCTGTACTTCGTAACCAATATCACCCACACGTTTTCCTGCTGCAATTACCTCTATACTTTTCAACAGTGAATCATGAGTCCGTTTCATCAACAATTCCAATTCAACCGCCATAGGGACAAGTCCAAATGAAAAAGCTGAATCGCCGTAATATCCATCAATAATGGTACCACAATCAATTGAAACAAGATCACCTTCCTTCAGTTCGCGTTTACCAGGTATTCCATGAACTACTACTTCGTTAACCGATATACAAAGCGTTGCAGGAAATCCGTGGTATCCTTTAAAAGCAGGTTTTGCTTTATGATCCCGGATAAACTCTTCCGCTATTTTATCGAGAGCAAGTGTAGTAATTCCTGGCTTGATGTGCCTGGCAACTTCCGCTATCGTTTTTCCAACAAGTAAAGAACTCGTACGTATTTTTTCAATTTCTATTTCAGTCTTAACAAGAGCCATTATTGCAGTTTTTCAACTAATTAAAAAGCTGCTGCAGAGGTACGTCCTTTAATACGACCTGATTTTGTCAGTCCTTCATAGTGACGCATCAACAAGTGGCTTTCAATTTGTTGCAGTGTATCCAATACAACACCAACAAGAATAAGCAATGATGTTCCACCATAGAATTGTGCAGAACTGCGAACTAACCCCAGCCAAACTAACCAATGCCGGCATTATAGCCACAAATGCAAGGAACAAAGAGCCAGGGAAAGTAATTTTGGACATTACTCCATCTATGAAATCTGCAGTTTTCTTACCAGGTTTAACTCCAGGAATAAACCCGTTGTTTTTCTTCATATCTTCAGCCATCTGGTTAGGATTAACCGTAATAGCGGTATAGAAGTATGTAAAAACTATAATCATTAATGCATAGGTAAAGTTATACCAGAAACCATGTATGTTAGTAAAAGCTGCTGCAAAACCCTGTAAGCTTTCGCTGCTTGCAAAACCAGCTATGGTTAACGGAAGGAACATAATTGCCTGGGCAAAAATGATAGGCATAACACCTGCAGCATTAACCTTTAAAGGGATATACTGCCGTACGCCACCATATTGTTTATTTCCAACAACACGTTTTGCATATTGAACCGGAATCTTTCGGGTACCCTGAACAAGAAGAATACACAGAAGTACAACAAGTACCAGTACAACTATTTCAACAATAAAGAGTACTAATCCTCCACCTTTTTGCTCCATACGAGCAAGGAATTCGCTAAAAAGTGCAAATGGCAGACGAGCAATAATACCAATCATAATGATAAGTGATATACCATTACCCAATCCTTTATCTGTAATCTTTTCACCCAGCCACATTACAAACATTGTCCCGGCAACTAACACGACCACTGAGGAAATCCAGAAAAATACTGATGGTGAAGTTACGTTGGGATCGAAAGGAGTAATAGCTTGTGCAGGTAATTGCGAAATAAGGTTTGCAATATATCCCGGAGCCTGGAGAGCAGTAATAACAACAGTTAAATAACGGGTAATCTGGTTTATCTTTTTACGTCCGCTTTCACCTTCTTTCTGCAGTTTCTGGAAATATGGGATGGCCATACCCAACAACTGAATAACGATAGATGCCGAAATATAAGGCATAATACCCAGAGCAAAAATGGATGCATTGCTGAAAGCACCACCGGAGAACATATTAAGCAAGCCTAAAAGTCCGTCGGCAGATTGATTTTTCAACGCCATCAATTGCTGGGGATCAACTCCGGGTATAGTAACAAACGAACCGAACCTGTATATCAGTATCAAGCCTAATGTATAGGCGATCCTGTTCCGAAGCTCGTCGATCTTATAAATATTTTTAAATGTCTGAATAAAGCGTCTCATTAATTTCAGAGTTTTGTGACAGTTCCACCTACTGATTCGATTGCCTGAATTGCTTTGGCTGAGAATGCATTGGCTGTAACATCCATTTTTGCTTTCAGTTCGCCACGACCTAAAATTTTAAGTAGATCGTTTTTACCCAACAGACCATTTGCCTTGAGAATTTCAGGTGTGATAACAGATAACCCTCTGCTTTCAGCCAGTTTTTCAAGAACATCAATATTCAATCCTGTGTATTCAACCCTGTTGATATTCCGGAAACCGCCTTTTGGTACGCGACGGAATAACGGCATCTGGCCACCTTCAAAACCTCGTTTGTGTTTGTAACCTGAACGAGATTTGGCACCTTTATGTCCACGAGTAGCTGTTCCGCCACGTCCTGAACCCTGGCCACGACCAATACGTTTGTCAGTTTTTGTAGCGCCTTCTGCCGGCTTTAAATTACTTAGATCCATGTTATATACTTTCTATAAAGGATTTTACAATTAAATTTCTTCCACTTTTAATAAATGGCTGATTGCTTTAATCATGCCTTCTATCTGAGGGGTTGCTACATGATCAACCGGGCGGTTCATTTTGCTGATACCAAGTGCACGTAGTGTACGTTTTTGACGTTCGGGTTGTTTAATACCACTTTTAATCTGTGTGATTCTCACGTTTCTCATCGCGCTATAATTTTAGTGGTTAACCGTTAAATACTTTATCCATGCTTATTCCACGCAATTGCGCTACTGAATGTGCATCTCTCAGCTGGCAAAGACCTTCGATGGTTGCTTTAACAACACTGTGAGGGTTTGACGAGCCTTTTGATTTAGCAAGTACATCCTTAACTCCAACGCTTTCGAGCACGGCACGCATAGCACCACCGGCAATAACACCTGTACCTGCTGCGGCTGGTTTCATGAAAACTAAAGCTCCGCCGTATTTACCTAATTGTTCGTGAGGAATGGTACCTTTAAGTACCGGTACACGTACCAGGTTTTTCTTGGCATCTTCAATTCCTTTAGCAATTGCAGCCTGTACTTCCTTAGCTTTACCCAGACCGTGACCAACAATTCCGTTTTCGTTTCCAACTACAACGATAGCTGAGAAAGTGAATGTACGACCTCCTTTGGTAACCTTAGTAACGCGCTGGATGGAGACGAGCCTGTCCTTAAGTTCGGTATCGCTCGATTTTACTCTGTTTGTGATTGTGTTTGCCATAGCTGTAATTAAAATTTGATGCCACCTTCTCTGGCTGAATCAGCCAGGGCTTTTACTCTACCGTGATACAGATAACCGTTACGATCGAAAACTACTGACAAAATTCCGCTTTCGAGGGCGCGTTCTGCTATAAGTTTTCCAACAAGTTTGGCTTTCTCACTCTTGGTAACTTTTTTATCCGCTATACCTTTAGCGCGTGATGATGCAGCTGCTAATGTTGTACCTGACTGATCATCGATCAACTGTACATATATATCTTTATTGCTGCGGAAAACTGTCATGCGTGGGCGTTCGCCGCTACCAGTGATGGTTTTGCGAACACGTTTCTTGATTTTCAGTCTCCTGTATTCTTTATCTACTTTGAATGACATCGATTAAAAGTATTATGCTGTTCTCAATGATTATTTATCCGATGCTGATTTACCAGCTTTACGTTTCAGTACTTCGCCTACAAACTTGATACCTTTACCTTTGTATGGTTCTGGTTTGCGCAGCGACCTGATTTTAGCAGCTACCTGGCCTATAAGTTGTTTATCGTGCGATACCATTGTAATAATGGGGTTCTTTCCTCTTTCTGTTACTGCAGACACCTGAATTTCAGTGGGCAGCTCGAAAAAGAAATTGTGTGAGTAGCCTAGTGCCAGTTCAATAGTTTGACCAACAACTACAGCTTTGTAACCAACACCAACAAGTTCCTGCTGAACTGTAAATCCTTCGCTGACACCTTTAACCATGTTGAAGAGCAGTGAACGATACAGACCGTGCATTGAACGGTGACGTTGTTGTTCGGTTGGGCGCTGCACCAGCAGCTCATTATTTTCAACCTTTACGATAATATCCGGATCTACCTGTTGTTTCAGTTCACCCTTGGCACCTTTTATTGTAACAAGGTTTTTGTCTGATACTGTGATTGTAACTCCGGAAGGAACCGTAATCGGCAATTTTCCAATTCTCGACATTCTTATTTCCTCCTTTTTATTAGCTAACGTAACAAATTACTTCGCCACCAACATTTTGGTTATGACAATCCTTATCAGTCATAAGTCCGTGTGATGTGGACACTATGGCTATACCAAGTCCGTTAAGAACTCTAGGGAGACTGTCCTTCCCAACATAGCGGCGTAAACCCGGTTTACTAACTCTTTCAATCTGCGTAATGGCTGATTGTTTTGTTACAGGGTGATATTTTAGCGCAATCTTAATAACACCAGGTATTGTATCTTCCTCAAACTTGAAGTTGAGGATATAGCCCTGGTCGAAGAGGATTTTTGTTATCTCCTTCTTGAGATTAGATGCAGGAATTTCAACAACCCTGTGGTTGGCCATCACGGCATTCCTTATTCTAGTAAGATAATCTGCAATCGGATCTGTGATCATTTGTATCTTGTAATTAAATGTTTCAGTGTTTATTTTACCAACTGGCTTTCTTAATGCCTGGGATTAAGCCATCGAGTGCCATGAAACGGAAGTTGATACGCGAAACTCCGAATTGTCTCATATATCCTTTTGGACGTCCGGTAATTTTGCAACGGTTGTGCAAACGTATCGGATTTGAGTTCAATGGTAATTTCTGTAAGCCAACATTGTCGCCGGCAGCTTTGAGTGCAGCACGTTTGGCAGCATATTTATCTACCAGTTTCTGCCGTTTTACCTCTCTAGCCTTTAATGATTCTTTTGCCATAGTATTGTAGGTTATTTCTTAAAGGGTAAACCAAATTCTTTTAACAGTGCCATACACTCTTTATCAGTTTTGGCTGTAGTAACGAATGTAATATCCATTCCGTTAATTTTCAATACCTTATCGATTACTACTTCAGGGAATATGATTTGTTCGGTTATACCCATGGTATAGTTACCACGGCCGTCGAAACCTTTTGCATTAATTCCACGGAAGTCACGTACACGTGGGATTGCAATAGCAACCAAGCCTGTCGAGGAATTCGTACATCTGTTCGCCTCGTAAAGTTACGCGAACGCCTACAGGCATATTTTTACGCAACTTGAAGTTGGAGATATCCTTTTTTGATTTGGTTGAGACAGCTTTCTGACCAGCAATAGCTGTCATTTCGGCTACACCAACATCTATAATTTTTTTATCAGATATAGCAGTTCCAAGTCCCTGGTTCAAACAGATTTTAACCAGTTTAGGAACCTGCATATGATTTTTGTACTGGAATTGTTCCGTCAAAGCGGGAACTACTTCCTTGTGGTACTTTTCCTTTAGGCGAGCTGAATATTCCATTATTTAATTACCTCCCCGGATTTTTTTGAAACTCTGACAGTTTTATTGGTTTTTTCATCTTTCTTACGACTGATACGTGTAGCTTTTCCGCTTCCGTCAACAAGCATAAGGTTTGAGATGTGAATAGGCATTTCCTGTTTGACGATTCCGCCATTAGGATTTTTAGCATTTGGCTTGGAATGTTTGGTTGCAAGATTAACATTCTCAACAATTGCTTTGTAGGATTCTGTTTCCACTTCCAATACTTTCCCGGTTTTCCCTTTCGAGTCTCCGGCAAGGATCTTCACGTTATCCCCTTTCTTGATATGAACTTTCGTACTCATAGTTTCTTTTAATTAAAGCACTTCAGGTGCGAGTGAAACAATTTTCATGTACTGCTTTTCCCTGAGTTCCCTTGAAACAGGCCCGAAGATACGGGTTCCGATCATTTCACCGGTAGTGTTAATAAGGACAACTGCATTGTCGTCAAACCTGATATAAGATCCATCGGCACGACGAATTTCCTTACTGGTGCGAACTATAACAGCTTTAGCTACTGTACCTTTTTTGATATTACCTGAGGGAAGGGCCTTTTTCACCGAAACGATGATCTTGTCGCCCACGGAGGCATACTTCCTGTTAGTGCCACCCAGCACTCTTATACAGAGTACCTCTTTAGCACCGCTGTTATCGGCTACCGTAAGTCTTGATTCCTGCTGTATCATAATTATTTAGCTCTTTCAATGATTTCAACTAATCTCCAACATTTTGTCTTGCTCAGCGGACGGGTTTCGGAAATGCGTACTGTATCACCAATACCACATTCATTATTTTCGTCGTGTGCGGCAAATGTTGAGGTCTTTTTTACAAACTTGTGGTATTTAGGGTGCTTTACGCGCCTTTCGACCTGAACTACAATGGATTTCTCCATTTTATTGCTTACAACAAGACCTGTTTTTTCTTTTCTGAGGTTTCTTTCTTCCATTGCTGTGAAAATTATTATTTGTTAGCCTTGTTAGCTGCTGCTGATTCTAATTCCCTTTTGTGTATTTCAGTAACCAAACGAGCTACCGTTCTACGATAAGCTTTTATTTTGTTTGGGTTCTCAAGCGGAGATACGGCATGATTCATTTTCAGCTTGTTAAGCTGCAGGCGTTCTTCGTCGAGTCTTTCAATCAACTCGGGAGTTGATAGTTCACGGATAACTTCTTGTTTCATTTTGCTTCTATTATACTGTTGGCAACTCTTGATTGTCGGTTAGCCAGGTTAAGCTAATTTTTCTTCATAATCCCTGCGAACTACGTATTTCACGGCGATCGGCAGTTTTTGTGAACCTAAGCGGCAGGCTTCCTTTGCAATTTCTTCTGGTACACCTTCCAACTCAAAAAGTAATCTTCCGGGTGTAACACGTGCAACGAAATATTCGGGAGCACCTTTACCTTTACCCATACGTACTTCGGCAGGTTTCTTGGTAACAGGTTTGTCAGGGAATATACGGATCCACAACTGGCCTTCACGTTTCATATAACGGGTGATTGCCTGGCGGGCTGCTTCTATCTGACGACCGGTAAGCCACACTTCTTCAAGTGCTTTGATACCAAATGAACCGAAAGATAATTCAGATCCGCGCTTAGCATTTCCTTTCATTTTACCTTTCTGCTGCTTTCTGTATTTTGTTCTTTTAGGCTGTAACATCGCTAATACTATATGATGATGAGTACTTTATTCCTTTATTATTTTTTGTTCCTTGGGCGACGATCTCCACCACGGTCGCTTCCACGATCACGGTCACGATCTCCGCGAGGACCACCTTTACGGTCAGGACGTCCTGATCCGTGTGATGATTTATCTTTAACAACATTTTCGGTTCCAGGTACCAAATCTACTTTACCATAGATTTCACCTTTCATAATCCAGGTTTTGATACCTAATTTACCGTAGGTTGTCTGAGCTTCTGCAAGAGCATAATCGATATCTGCACGTAATGTATGCAAAGGAATACGACCTTCTTTGAATTGCTCGCGGCGTGCCATTTCAGCTCCACCTAAACGACCTGATATCTGTACTTTCATTCCTTCAGCACCAACACGCATCGCCGAAGTGATAGCGGTTTTGATAGCCCTGCGGTATGAAATACGTCCTTCGAGCTGGCGTGCAATAGTATTACCTACGATTACAGCATCTAATTCAGGACGTTTTATTTCCGAAATGTTTATCTGAACTTCTTTGCCAGTAAGTTTTTTCAACTCTTCTTTGAGTTTGTCAACTTCCTGTCCAGCCTTGCCTATAATGATACCAGGGCGGGCGGTATTAATTGTGACAGTTACCAGCTTCAGGGTACGTTCGATAATGATGTGCGAAATACCTGCTTTTGAAAGACGTGCATTCAGATACTTACGAATTTGATCGTCTTCAACCAGTTTACTTGCAAATTTCTTACCACCGTACCAGTTAGAATCCCATCCTTTTACGATACCTAACCTGTTCCCGATCGGATTACACTTTTGTCCCATTAGGCTTTTGGATTATTTGTTACTATTTCAGTTTCTACTTTTTTCGCTCTGCTGTCGATAATAACAGTTACATGATTTGAGCGTTTTTTAATACGATGTGCACGACCTTGTGGTGCCGGCTGAACCCTTTTTAAAGAGCGGCCGCCATCAACTTTAACCTCTTTAATGAAGAGATTGCTGTCTTCCATGCGTACACCTTCGTTTTTCTGCTGCCAGTTAGCAAGAGCTGATTTCAACAGCTTCTGCAGCTTTTCAGCGGCATAGTTTGGTGTATGTTGCAGAATATGCAATGCGTTTTCTACATTTTTCCCATTAACCAGGTCGGCTACAAGCCTCATTTTCCTGGGTGAGGAAGGGCAGTCGTTCAATTTGGCAAAGAACAATGTCTTGTTTGCCTCTTTTCTTGCCTCAGCTGAATTATGTTTTCTTGCTCCCATTGTTGCTAAGTCTTATTACTTCTTACCTTTATTTCCGGCATGTCCCCTGAAAATTCGGGTAGGGCTGAATTCTCCCAGTTTATGTCCAACCATGTTTTCGGTTACATATACAGGAATAAATTTATTCCCGTTATGAACAGCTATAGTCTGGCCAACAAAGTCGGGGGTTATAGTTGATGACCTCGACCATGTTTTGATTACAACTTTCTTTTTACTTTCAATAAGGTCAAGAACCTTTTTTTCAAGTCGGTAATCAATGAAGGGGCCTTTTTTTAGCGAACGGCTCATGATGCTTTATGTATTAAATTACTTCTTCCTTCTTTCGATGATGTATTTATTCGAAGCATTAGTCTTCGAGCGGGTTTTGAAACCCTTAGCTGGTGTGCCCTTACGGGTACGTGGATGTCCTCCGGTAGCTCTACCTTCGCCACCACCCATTGGGTGATCGACAGGGTTCATTACAACAGGACGAGTACGTGGTCTGCGGCCAAGCCAGCGTGAGCGGCCTGCTTTTCCTGATACTTCGAGTTGGTGATCTCCATTTGAAACCATTCCGACTGTAGCTTTGCAGGTTTGCAAAATTAAGCGGGTTTCACCTGAAGGCATTCTCACAACTGCAAACTTACCATCTCTTGACATCAACTGGGCTGATGCACCGGCACTGCGTACTAATTTTGCACCCTGTCCAGGACGAAGCTCAATATTATGAATCATCGTACCGAAAGGTATCTCACTCATAAAAAGTGCATTTCCTAATTCAGGAGCTGCTCCAAGACCGGATATTAATTCCTGGCCAACTTTAAGTCCATTTGGAGCAAGGATGTAACGTTTTTCGCCATCGGCATACCATAAAAGTGCTATGCGACCTGTGCGGTTCGGATCGTATTCAATCGTCTTAACAACGGCTGGAATATTATCTTTTTCGCGTTTGAAATCAATTACACGGTAGTGCTGTTTATTACCACCACCCATGTAACGCATAGTCATTTTGCCATCGTGATTACGACCACCAGACTTATGCTGAGGTTCAAGCAAACTTTTCTCGGGCACCGATGTGGTGATTTCGTCGAAGGTGCTGATAACCTTGAAACGCTGACCAGGTGTGGTTGGTTTAAATTTCTTGAGAGCCATTATTCTTTAGATATTGCTGTAAAAATCTATTGATTCGCCTTTAGCTAACGTGATGATAGCTTTTTTAAATGAATTGGTCTTGCCGGTTAAAACTCCGCTTTTGGTATTGCGTGATTTTCGTTTACCAGCATAAGTCATGGTATTGACTTCTTCCACTTCAACGCCATACAATTCCTTGACCGCTTTTTTAATCTGCAATTTGTTGGCACGTTTGTCCACAACAAATCCATATCTTCCCAGCTTTTCGCCAAGGGCTGTCATTTTTTCGGTTATGATCGGCTTGATGATGATACCCATCGCTATTATTATTTAGTGTTATTGCTAACGGTGTTATTAATTTTCGAACGATTTTTCAATTTCATTTACTGAACTCACAAGGAATATCAGGTTTTGAGCATTGAGGATATCGTATGTATTCAGGTCACATGCACGGGTTACTTTTGCTCTTTTCAGATTGCGCGATGAAAGCACAATGTTCTGAATGTTTTCGGGTAACACCATTAATGTTTTGCGTCCATTTAATTTTAGTGCTGAAAGAACTGCTGCGTAAGAACTGGTTTTTGGTGTTTCGAAGTTAAAATCTTCAATTACCATAATATTGTTTTCTTTCACTTTATAAGCAAGAGCTGATAAACGAGCAAGCTTTTTCAGTTTTTTATTCAGTTTGAAACTGTAGTCGCGTGGTTGTGGACCGAAAGCACGGGCACCCCCTCTGAATAAAGGTGACTTACGGCTACCTGCACGGGCAGTCCCTGTACCTTTTTGTTTCTTTATTTTTTTGGTACTACCGCTCACCATTGATTTCTCAAGTGAAGCGTGTGTTCCCTGACGTTGGTTCGCAAGATACTGTTTCGTATCGAGATAGATGGCGTGATCATTAGGAGTTACTTCGAAGATATTATCGTTTAAAGTAACTGTTTTGTCAGTCTTTTCGCCTTTGATATTATATACTATTAGCTCCATCTTTCAACAATTACATATGAACCATTAGCTCCGGGAACGGAACCCTTTATTACAAGCAGATTTTTTTCAAGTACAATTTTCAGTATCTGGAGGTTAACCATTTTAACACGATCAACACCCATATGGCCAGCCATACGCATGCCTTTGAAAACTTTACTAGGGTATGAAGAAGCTCCAACTGATCCGGGAGCTCTGAGGCGGTTGTGCTGACCGTGCGTTGCTCCACCTACTCCGGCGAAACCATGACGGCGAACAACACCCTGAAAACCTTTACCTTTGGTAATTCCAACTACATCAATGAATTCCCCTTCTTCGAAAATATCAACATTCAAGATATCACCAAAAGTCTTTGTATGACCTGCTTCAAAACGTGTGAACTCGGCAACAACACGTTTAGGTGTAATGCCTGCCTTTTTGAAATGGCCTATTTCAGCTTTGGTTGAATGCTTTTCCTTCTTCTCCTCGTAGGCGAGTTGAATAGCTTCATAACCGTCATTCTGCATTGTCCTGACCTGGGTTACAAAGCAAGGACCAGCTTCAATAACTGTACAAGCCACGTTTTTGCCGTTGGCGTCGAACATGCTGGTCATTCCTATTTTTTTTCCGATAATTCCTGACATTATATCGAGATATTAATGTTTCTTTTTTGATTCTTTAAATTATAAACCTGAACAAGATCAGATCTTAATTTCAACTTCCACACCGCTAGGTAACTCCAGTTTCATCAGAGCATCAATAGTTTTGGCTGTTGAGCTGTAAATATCCAGTAACCTTTTGTAAGAACTCAATTCGAACTGCTCCCGCGATTTTTTATTTACAAAAGTCGATTTAAGAACAGTGTAGATTTTTTTGTCGGTTGGAAGAGGAATCGGCCCGTTAACAATTGCACCGGTCAATTTCACCGTCTTCACGATCTTTTCGGCAGATTTATCAACCAAATTATGATCGTACGATTTCAGTTTTATTCTAATCCTCTGGTTCACGTTGTAATCTTTTATTACGTTATTATTACTGAATTTTTATCCTTTTAGTTTCTCTATTACCGCTTCGGCAATAAACTTTGGAACTTCCTGGTAATGTGAGAATTCCATACTTGAATTTCCACGTCCTGATGTTACTGTGCGTAAGCTCGTAACATATCCAAACATTTCCGACAATGGCACTTTAGCTTTTACGATCTGATACTTGATTTTGGCATCGATGTTTTCAACAACTGCACGACGTTTGTTAAGGTCGCCGGTAACATCACCAACATAATTATCAGGGCAAACAACTTCTATTTTCATGATAGGCTCGAGCAATACACTCTTAGCTTTGCGGGCAGCTTCCTTAAATCCGATTTTTGCACAGATTTCAAAAGCCAATGCATCACTATCAACTGCGTGGAACGAACCATCAATTAATTTAACTTTCATGCTTTCGAGAGCATATCCGGCCATTACGCCATTCGACATTGCTGCTTTAAAGCCTTTTTCGATAGGGCTAATAAATTCTTTAGGAATATTACCGCCTTTAACTTCGTTGACAAACTGCAGACCTTTAAATTCTGGATCGTCGGCAGGGCCTAATTCAAATATGATATCGGCAAATTTACCTTTACCACCAGTTTGTTTCTTATATACTTCGCGATGATGAACCGTAGCGGTAACAGCTTCACGATATGCAACCTGGGGAGCGCCCTGGTTAACTTCGAGTTTAAATTCCCTGCGTAAACGATCGGTCAGAATATCAAGATGCAGTTCACCCATTCCGGAGATAACAGTCTGACCTGTTTCCTGATCGGTACGAATCTTGAATGTAGGATCCTCTTCTGCAAGTTTCAGTAATGCTATATCAAGTTTATCAACATCATCCTGGGTACGCGGCTCAATGGCTACACTGATAACCGGTTCGGGGAAAGTCATTGACTCAAGAATGATAGGATGCTTTTCGTCGCAAAGTGTATCACCTGTACGGATTTGTTTAAACCCGACTGCTGCACCTATATCACCAGCTTCGATTAAATCTAATGGAATCTGTTTGTTGGCATGCATTTGCATGATACGTGATATACGCTCTTTCTTACCAGTGGATGCATTCAGAACATAACTTCCTGATTGAAGTGTTCCTGAATAAACCCTGAAGAATGCTATACGGCCAACAAAAGGATCGGTTGCAATTTTGAAAGCAAGAGCTGCAAATGGTTCCTCGGAATCTATGTGACGAACTTCTTCTTTTTCAGTATCAGGATTGATACCTGTAATTGCCGGAACATCATAAGGATTAGGAAGGTACAAACAGATTGCATCAAGCAAATTTTGTACACCTTTATTTTTGAAAGCTGAACCACAAATAACCGGGGTTATTTTCATTGCAATAACCGACTGACGAATAATGCGGTGCATTTCTTCTTCGGTTATCGAATTATGATCAACAAAGAATTTTTCTAATAATTCGTCGTCTTCTTCAGCACAACCTTCAACCAAACGGGTACGATATTCATCAACAATCTCAAGCATATCTTCCGGAACAGGTCCTTCGGAATACTGCATTCCTTTTGAAGAGTCGTCCCAAATTATAGCTTTATTACTGATAAGGTCAACAATACCAACAAAGGTATCTTCTGATCCGATCGGAATCTGTAAAGGAACTGCATTAGCTCCTAATTTTTCCTTCAGTTCATCGAGAACTGCAAAGAAGTCAGCTCCGGCACGATCCATCTTATTGATGAAACAAATACGTGGAACTTTATATTTATCAGCTTGTTTCCAAACGGTTTCACTTTGTGGTTCAACACCACCTACTGCACAAAATACAGCAACAGCTCCATCAAGTACGCGGAGTGAGCGTTCTACTTCTACAGTAAAATCAACGTGACCAGGTGTATCAATAATATTAAGACGGTAGTCCTGACCTGCGAATCCCCAATTTACAGTTGTTGCAGCTGAAGTGATAGTGATGCCACGTTCCTGTTCCTGAACCATCCAGTCCATTGTAGCTGTACCATCATGTACTTCACCGAGCTTGTAGTTGCGGCCGGTGTAATACAATATACGCTCCGTCGTCGTCGTTTTACCGGCGTCGATATGGGCCATAATGCCTATGTTTCGCGTATATTTCAGTTTATCTGATGACATGAAAAAAATCTTCCTTTTAGTTAATTAGAACCGGAAATGGGAGAAAGCTTTATTAGCTTCGGCCATACGGTGAGTATCTTCTTTCTTTTTGAATGCGGAACCTTCTTCCTTGTAAGCGGCCATAATTTCGCTGGCTAATTTCATAGCCATTGATTTTTCGTGACGCCTGCGTGAAAACAGGATAAGGTTTTTCATTCCTATTGATTGTTTACGGCCCGGACGAATTTCAGATGGAATCTGAAAAGTAGCTCCTCCGATACGTCGGCTACGAACCTCTACATTAGGTGTAACATTGTTCAATGCTTTTTTCCATACTTCCAAACCGTCTTCTTTCAGTTTTTCAGTAACGATTTCAATAGCGTCGTAGAAAATATCATAAGCGCAGTTTTTCTTGCCACGCTCCATCATATTGTTTACAAATTTTGTAACTACCTGCTCATTGAACTTTGGATCAGGCAGAATGACACGTTTTTTGGGTGATGATTTCCTCATTTTGAGATGTCCTTATCGTTTCAAAAATTCAATTATTTCTTCTTGCCACCTTTTGCAGCAACTGCTCCTTTTTTCGGACGTTTAGTTCCGTATTTCGATCTGCTTTGGTTACGTCCGTCAACTCCTGAAGTATCGAGTGCTCCACGGATAATGTGATAACGTACACCTGGAAGATCTTTTACACGACCACCACGAATCATTACGATTGAGTGTTCCTGCAGGTTGTGACCTTCGCCCGGTATGTAAGCGTTTACTTCCTTACCATTAGTAAGACGTACCCTCGCTACTTTACGCATGGCCGAGTTTGGTTTCTTGGGGGTTGTTGTATAAACCCTTGTACAAACACCGCGGCGTTGAGGACATGAATCCAATGCCGGCGACTTGCTTTTATCAGTCAGTTTCTGACGACCTTTACGAACCAGTTGTGCTATTGTAGGCATATTGAATCTATTGATTTTTCTATTGTTTCAGCTATTTTTTTTCTACGGGGCTGCAAAAGTACAATTAATTTTTGATTTCCAATCTGGTAATTCAAACTATTTGCAATTTATTCACCTTTTTCAATCACAAGCAAAAAAAATGCCCGTTGCGGTTTTCTCCGACAAAGGGCTAATTTCAGTTACAACGGGATACAATTCTGATGCTAAGACGTTCAACACAAGAGGCTTTCGCAAAAGCTGGCAACGAGTAATCGTTTGCCATTATCGTGTTTTGAAACCTATATCGTCTTAATTTCTCAGGTTTCCCGGACTATCAAAAATCTTTAGTCCTTCGCTTATAAACGGTTGCCTTGTGAAAGAGCTACTGTTTTAGGAGGGTGCAAAGATACAACTTATTTGATACGAACAACACCTGAGATGAAATATTTATTCTCTTTTTTAAAAACAAATAATGAGATATAGTTAAAATATAGATTATGAAGTATTTAATAACGAAAATGAAACCTTATTTATCGACGAATTTTCTGATATGTTTATAAAAATATATTGAAAACCCAGTTTAATTATTCTTAACGAGCATCACGGTGCTATCCAGATCAGGTACTAAAATCAGTTTTTCAGGGATAGTTGCTACAAATTCATCAACAGCTTTTACCAGGCCTTCCCATTTATCGTTATAATCGTGGACGAAAATAACGCCTCCCGGTGAAAGCCGTGGGTAAAAATACTCAAGCCCGGCTTTGGTTGGATTGTACAGATCAGCATCAAGATTTACGAGAGAATATGTTGTTTCCAGCACCTCTTCAGCAGATTGAGGGAAATGACCTGCATGTATTTTCAGTTTGTCAGAATTGCCATTTATTTTTTTCAGTACCTTATTAATAGAGGTATCGGCAAAGCTTTTTGTTGAGTATTCAGATGCTTTGCCTGTTTCGGGTTGAAGGTCGGTACCGGTAAATCCCCCGAAAGTATCGAAAAGATGAAAAATACGATCAGGAGCCATCCTATGCAATAAACGTGCACTCTCACCTTTATAGACACCCAGTTCCGCCATATCACCTTCTACATTATCCTTATTAATACGTTGAACCTGCAACCAGAAATTATACAAGCGCACTTTATCCGGATAATTCCGTGATGCTTTTAGCAATTCGCGACTGAGCCTTCCCTCCTTCCGGGCGATGTTCCCAGGCAGGTGGTTCATAGTTTTCGCCAAAGAACATATCCCACAGGTATTTGACAAGGAATATCAATACAATAAGAATAATAGAAAAGTTAAGTAAATAGAAAACAGGAAGATGCATAAATATGTTGGATGTCGGATTAAGGATGTCGGATTTGAAATACGGAATTGAATTAATGCAAATGTACTTTGTTTACCCAAAAACCAGATATCCTGATAAAAAAATCTTCAAGTTGATTTCGGAAGTAATAGAAATTCAAAAGAAGCTTTCATGAAACTATAACAGAGCCCTGAGTCTCTTATACCCCTCAGCACTTGCTCTAAGCTTGGCACCACATTTAAGTGTAACCATGTGCGTGTCCTTGGTATATGGATCGATAGCTGAGATTTGAGATAGATTAATAATTGAACCGCGATGAATCCGTACAAAATTATTTGCAGGCAAATGCTCTTCGAAATATTTCATTGTTTTTTCCTTCAGGTGATTGCCTAATTCGGAATATATCATCACGTAATCGTCGGCCGATTCGATATACCATATCCTATCTACAGGAATAACTGTTACTTTCGATCCCAGACGGGTAACAACCCTATCAAGTGTGCCGCGGGATTCCTGCACATTCTCTTTTAAATTGTCAAGAGAAGTATTCGTATTTAATTTTTCAAGACCGATACGCTGAATGGCTTTTTCAACGGCTGTGTTGAACCGCTCTTTCGAAAACGGTTTGAGAAGGTAGTCTACTGCATTCATTTCGAATGCTTTAATTGCAAACTGATCGAAGGCGGTGGCAAAAATTATCACCGGCTGATAATCAAGAACTTCGAGTAGTTCGAACCCATCGAGTTTGGGCATCTGTATGTCCAGGAACAGCAGTTCAGGCTTTAATTCCTGGATTTGCCTGAGTGCTTCGAAACCATCACCACATTCGGCAACAACAGTAAGACCTTCAATATCTTCGGCATAGCGCTTAACTAAATCGCGTGCCAGCGGTTCATCGTCGATGATTATTGTTGAGATAGGTTGCATATTATGTTGGATTAAGTAGTTGAAGAATATTAATTCAATATTTTAAAAGGGGGAAAATGTCAGTTAGCATTTTTTCGGACTGGAATCTGAAGCCTGACTTCATATGTCTCATCCGAAGCTTTGAAAGTAAGCAGGTCATTTCTGCCATAGATTGCAGCCATTCGCTTTTTAACATTGCTTAAACCGGTTCCAGTACCTTTTCGTGGAACGGCATCCGGATCGAATGAGTTGCTTATTGTAATTCCAAGGAATGATTCATTGCATTCTGCCTTCAATGTAATAATACATGAAGATAGCATTGTATTTACTCCATGTTTAACAGCATTTTCGAGTAAAGGCTGAAGAATCATTGCCGGAAGCATCATTTCACCACATTTAGGGTCTATAGTTTTGTCTATTTTCATCCTATCTGAAAAACGAACCTTCTCGATATCGAGATACAGTCCGGCATGATATAATTCGTCATTCAATGAATTCATGGTTTCAGCCCCAAGAGTAAGAGAATGCCTCATAAACTCCGAAAGTTTTATGATCATATCCTGGGCTGCCTGAGGATTAGAAATTGTTAATGAGCTAACTGAATTCAGACTATTAAACAGGAAATGGGGCCTGATCTGCGAGCGAAGCATATTAAGTTCGGCATCGCGAAGCATGGCAGAAAGTGAGGTTTCGTGTTCGGCTTGTTCCTGCATTTCTTCAAAACTAAGAATCAGGAAATCGACAGAAATAAGAAGAAAGTAAATGAGGACTCCAGTCAGAACCTTTACTACCAATGCTTTAGCCAGGAAGTTCATAAAAATATCGTCGTTCCCAAACAGCAACCTGAGAAATGAATAGGATACAAACTGCCAGATGAGAATAGTAAAAGCGCAACCTGAGAGATGATAAGCCAGGCTTTTAGCAAAACCACTTATTTGTTTTCCCGAGAAACGAACCATATACCATAAACCCACACCTAAAAGGCCGAAAACCACATTTGATATCAGGCTATCAGAAATTGAAGTTATCAATTCCTGACCATAAACCCCATACGACATCGCAAATTGGATGACTGCAACGGCTGTCCAAAATGCGATGTAATACATCCAAATATTTCGGGAGAAAAATGTTTTGTTCAAAGGGGTTAGGGGTTAGGAGATTGGGATGTCGGATGTTTATTAATCCGACATCGCACATTCGATATTTATTATTAAAAACTTTTCACTTCACCACCACCAAAGATAGTAACTCCTTTTACAATAACAGTCTTATTATAATCAATTTGTGAGGAAATTCTTTTATCAACATATCCTCCGAAGATATTAAATACTTCAACTTTTACATTCCAATCGGATGGAACAAGCAGGCCAGAACCGCCAAAAATATGGACAACTTCAATTACCGGGCGTTCCCCGGGAGCAATATTGCAATATGTGAGATCAATCTTTGACCCCCCAAACATGGAAACCATACGTCCACCTTTAAAATTCGGAGTAACTACTTTACGTTCGCCACCTCCGAATATGGCGATGTCTTCGAAAAAATCTTCATTGCCAACCGTATGATTAAACATGGGTTGCTTGAACATCCCTTTATCAAATCGTGATGGTCCAAAAATCATTTTGAGTCCTACCAGTATGATAAGAGCAGGTAAAAATAACTGCCATGTGCTGAAAGGCATATGGTAAAAGTTTACAAGCAGGAAAAATCCGCCAATACCTATCAGTATAACTCCCGACCAGATAGATTGACGCCAGAAGATATTGACAACTCCGATTGCAACCAGCAGCATTTCCCAGGAGAAGATGATTCGACTCACAGATGCGTTTAGTAGTCCGGTGTTACGGGCAAGCAATAATAGACCTGCAACGATAACCAGCACGCCGAGCGCGGCTGCTTTTCCGGGTACCCCTTTTACAATAGCGTCTTTAGGTTCGCTGTTGCTGTCTTTTTTGTTATAATTGTAGTCCATGGCATTGAGATTTACATTGTTAGTAATGATGAAGCAAATGTACATCGGATAAATAAGCTGTGAAACAAGAAATCGGTGAATGGCGGAATTTAGCGGGGAATGGGGATTGGGAAGGTGGTGGGGCGAGGGAGCGAGGGGGTGAGGGAGAGATGGAGAGATGGGGAGATGGGGAGATGGGGAGATGGGGAGATGGGGGGGAGAGGTGACAGGGGGAGAGGCGATGGGGGGAGAGGCGATGGGGGGAGAGGCGATGGGGCGATGGGGCGACATGGAGAATGGAGGGAATGTGGAAATAAAAGATTAAGCAAAAAAGGGCGTACCTTTGCCGATCAATACTAACTCAAAGCAATATGGCAACGATAGGACGTTTCAATGTTTTAAAAGTTCTGCGGGAAACCGGGAGCGGTTATTTTCTGGATGGCGGGGAACTTGGAGATATTTTACTTCCGGGAAATAATGTGCCGTCTGCATTGGAAGTCGATGACCAGATTGAAGTTTTTATTTATTTTGATTCAGAAGATCGTATTATTGCCACAACCGACGACCCGTATTGTGAAGTTGGCGAATTTGCATTACTTGAAATCTTAGAGGTTAACGCTGTTGGTGCTTTCCTGAACTGGGGATTGCAGAAAGATCTGCTGGTACCTTTCAGGGAACAAAAAGTTAAAATGGAACCCGGAAGCTGGCATATTGTTTATGTTTACCTCGATGAACAAACCAACCGCATTGCTGCTTCTGCCAAAGTAGATAAATTTTTGGATAAAGTGCCTGCAACTTATAAACCCGGCGATGAAGTTAAACTTTTCATTTACGGTCCATGCCCACTAGGCTATAATGCTATAATCAATAACTCACATTGGGGAATGCTTTACAGCGGCGAGGTTTTTCAACCTTTAAACCGGGGTGAACGTATTACCGGCTATATAAGTAAGGTACGCGAAGATGGAAAAATTGACCTGAACCTTTATCCAGCAGGGTATAAAAAAGCAAGTACTTCCGCTGAATTAATAGTTGAATACCTGAAAAGGAAAAATGGATTTATGCCACTGACCGATAAAAGTCCTGCGGATGAAATCTACGAAACCTTTGGCATTAGCAAGAAAAATTTCAAAATGGCAGTTGGGAGTTTGTATAAAAGCAGGGTGATTGAGATTGGACAGAATGGAATAAGGTTGGTAGAGAAGAAGGAGAATTAGAGTAGTTTGAGTGGTCATTCAATGGTCATTCAGTTGTGGAAGACTGAGTGTCTTAGTGTTTGAGAGGATTTAGTTGTCATTCCATTGTTACCTCATTCGAAATATGCGGATCTCTTGAAAAGGATGAGGGGTCATTGCAGCCAAGATTGAGTCACAGGTTTTAGTATTCATTCTGCATGTCAGATGTATTAAGTTCCCGATAGCCAACAATATTTCTTTTCTATTTTCTATTTTCCATTTTCTATTTCCTATAATTTCCCAGACCTCACCTTCATGTTAATAAAAATCTTCCGGCTGCATAGGCATATGTCTTAAATTTGCAGTTCCTTAAAATAGCCCCATAAATTGAGCAAAAGCATACTTGACGAACTAAACGAATCGCAGCGTAAGGCTGTGGAATGCATAGAAGGACCGATAATGGTTATTGCCGGAGCCGGATCGGGTAAAACCCGTGTGCTGACTTACCGTGTAGCTCACCTTATTGAAAAGAAAGTAGATCCGTTTAATATACTTTGCCTCACTTTTACCAACAAGGCTGCCCGCGAAATGAAGGACAGGATTGTGAAAATTGTGGGTGGCGAAGCACGAAATGTATGGATGGGAACTTTCCACTCAGTTTTTGCACGTATCCTTAGAATTGACGGACATTTGCTCGGCTATCCTCCGAATTTCACCATTTACGACAGCGACGACAGCAAAAGCCTGATCCGGAATATCGTTAAAGAATTTGAACTCGATCCAAAAGAATATGCTGCCAATAATGTGCTTTCACGTATTTCGGCTGCAAAATCGAACCTGATAACGCCTGAGGATTACAACAACAACGCTGAAATCATTGATCAGGACAAGCAGGCAAGGAAACCTGCAATTGGCCAGATATACACCCGTTACCAAATCCGGCTTTTCAAATCGGGCGCCATGGATTTTGACGATCTTCTCTTCAATACCAATGTTCTGCTTCGCGATCATGCTGAGATCTTATATAAATACCAGGATAAGTTCAGGTATATCCTCGTGGATGAATACCAGGATACCAACTTTTCGCAATATATCATTGTAAAGAAACTTGCTTCACGTTTCCTGAATATCTGCGTGGTTGGCGATGATGCCCAAAGTATTTATGCTTTCAGGGGTGCCAATATTCAGAATATTCTGAATTTCAGAGTTGATTATCCTGAATACAAACTTTTCAAATTAGAGCAAAACTATCGTTCGACTCAAAGCATTGTTCATGCAGCAAATAGTATTATAGCCAATAATAAAGATCAGATTCAAAAAGATGTCTGGACCGAAAATGAAGTCGGGCAGCCTATAAAAATAATTAAAGCTACCACCGATACAGAAGAAGGCACCTTGGTTGCAAACAGCATTTTTGAAATAAAGATGAACGAGCAGCTTCGTAACGATGCTTTTGCCGTGCTTTACCGCACTAATGCGCAATCACGGTCATTAGAAGAAGCATTACGCCGGCTGAATATTCCATACAGAATTTATGGTGGATTGTCCTTTTACAGCCGAAAAGAAATCAAGGATTTACTGGCTTATTTCAGGCTTGCTGTTAACCCTCTGGATGAGGAAGCGCTGAGGCGTATCATCAATTATCCACATCGGGGAATCGGGGAAACCACCATGCAAAAGATTACCATTCTGGCAGGGCAAGGTAATCTCTCAATCTGGGAGATAATCTCAAATCATTCTTCGTATCAATTGGGCCTGGGAGGAAAGACAATTTCAGCTATCAATAATTTTATTACCATGATCCAGGCATTCGGATCACAGGTTCAAACGCGTGGTGCATTCGAACTTGCCGAATACATTGCAAAAGCCTCAGGAGTAATAAAAGATATTGACGAAGACAAAACCATTGAAGGCCAGGCACGGATGGAAAATATCGAAGCTTTGCTAAATGCCGTCCAGGAATTTACTGAACGCGAGCCAGGCCCGGGTGAAGATACTGGAGAAATCAGGCATCTGGATTTGTTTATGCAGGAAGTTTCGTTACTTACTGACCAGGACACCGGAGATAAAAATGATACCGACCGCGTTTCCCTCATGACCATTCACCAGGCTAAAGGGCTTGAGTTTCCATATGTTTTTATAGCTGGTCTTGAAGAAAATCTCTTTCCTTCGTTTATGGCTATTAATTCAAGGGCTGACCTGGAAGAAGAGCGTCGCTTGTTTTATGTTGCTATAACGCGAGCTGAGAAAAAGGCGACCATTTCCTATGCCGAAAGCAGGTACAAATGGGGACAGCTTACTTTGTCAGAGCCTAGCCGGTTTATTGATGAAATAGATGAACGATATGTCGAACGCCCTGCCCGTGCCAAATGGAACAGGTTGAGTGAAGATGTTCAGCCAAAAGTCGCAAAACCATCGTATCCGCCAAAGCAAGTGAAACCTTCACAAACTGAAGCGCCAAAGCAAACTCCACCTCCTCCGGGAAATTTCAAAAAAGTTGGCAGTTATCAGAAAGAACCTCCGGCACCCGCAGCCGCAGGAAACGATGACTATGATAAAATACAGCCCGGAATGACTGTTGAGCATGCCACATTCGGCGAAGGCAAAGTGATAACTGTTGAAGGATCAGGACCAAATAAAAAAGCAACGGTGCAATTCAATGGAATAGGACAGAAACAGCTTTTACTGAGGTTTGCAAAACTCAAGTTTTGAACGTCGATTTATTACCTGATTTTTTACGTTATTTCAACTGCTCTTCCTAGCAGGAAAAAGCTAAATCTTGTTTATCAAAACTGGATATCATCACTGACTTCTTGAATATAATATGTTAAATCTGGTTAACAAATTGTTAAAAATATGCCAGTTGACTACTGGTAATTAAATCTTTATTTACCGTAAAGCCTATTAATTATTTGACAACAATCTATATATTTATTTGATATACAATATCATACAATTACAAAAATAAATTGAAGCTGAAAATCTCACTTAATCGTCCTGCCATTTAATAAAAAAAGTATTTAAATTATTTATTTCAGCTTAAAACAAAAATAATTCTTCTCTGTTTTTACATTTATAAATTCTCAATCTGATCTGAGTAAAGAGGTGATCAGATTTGAGGCAGATCAAAGATGTTTGATATCGTTCCTAAAAATGATGTGTTTAATTAGCTTGAATATTGCTACTTACAGTTAAACCAATCAAACCAAAGGTCAAACTTTACAAACAGTGCTCCCGATCGTATAAAAGAGTTTCTTGTTATAAAGAACTGTACATCCTCATTCAAGTCTAATTTTAAAAGCCTAACGTCACATTTCGTAAGTGAAATGCATGTTTTGCGTAAGCATTACCGGCAACCGGAGATTTAATGATCAGGCTAATGAACTTATAATCTATTTTTCATTCTGATTAAATATTCTCCCCGCTAAGCGACGTATTCTGATATACGGTAAAAGGATCATACATTACAAATAAGCTGATTTTTTAAAAAAGAATATATCGACCAAATCAAAATTCAAGCAGTCCTGTTTTTGCCAACAACTTGTTGCTCTCATTAAAAGCTATCCTGCCTGGTCAATCTATTACCTGCCATAAGTATCTGTTAGAGTGCCTTTATCATCTCAGTTATGATCTCAATTTCAAACCAATATTGGGAAGAGCTTTTAAATCAACTTGAGGATTTGATTCAAATAAGAATCAATGATATCAGGAACAACTCTTCGGACATAAATAAATTACGTTTGATGAAACCATTAGTTAATTTTCATACAGAATTTATCAGCGAAAATATAGGTGTCAAACTGGGCAAAGAAGAAGAACTCATTTGCCTGATTGCCCTGCTCCCCTATTTAATCCCAGGTTATTTCGACTCAGTGGTGTCACGCATATTTCCGGAAGGAACCGAATTACAGGAACTTGGCGGCGTAAAAGGAGCAAATCACCGTGGATTTATACCAACTGGTGAGACGGCTTTGTTTCTTATTGCAGGAAATGATGTAAACCTGAAAATGCAGGCTATGCAGTATTTTAATTCCGATCATGTGTTTGCCAGGAACAATATCCTTCACCTGGAAAACACAAATGAAGGTGAGCCTCATCTTAGTGGTCGCATAGTTCTGAATAGTGAAGTATTAGAAAAATTACTGTTCGAAGGTGTAAGCCGGCCTAAATTAAGCACTGAATTTCCTGCAAAATATATTACTACAAATCTGGATTGGAACAATCTGGTTATTAACGAAACAACCATGGTAGAAGTAGAAACCATCCGTAACTGGATTGCTCATCACGAAACCATGATTAATGAATGGGATTTAAAATACAAATTCAAATCAGGTTATAAAGCATTGTTTTATGGTCCTCCCGGAACAGGAAAAACTTTCACGGCCACTTTATTAGGCAAGCAATTTAGCAGGGATGTTTACCGGATTGATTTGTCGCAGGTAGTTTCGAAATACATTGGGGAAACTGAGAAAAATCTTGAAAAGATATTTCAAAAGGCCGAAGACAAAAACTGGATCCTGTTTTTCGATGAAGCCGATGCTCTTTTTGGTAAACGAACCTCTGTATCGAGTGCGCACGACAGGTATGCTAACCAGGAAACATCCTATTTACTTCAGCGGATCGAAGATTTTAACGGGCTGGTAATCCTGGCTTCAAACAATAAAGCCAATATCGACCAGGCTTTCCTGAGAAGGTTTAATGCCATTGTTCATTTCCCGATACCCGATCCGGTTGAACGGCTTCATTTATGGAATATATATTTGCCGGCCAATCATGGCTTAACAGAAGATGAATTACAAAATATTGCTGACAAATATGAAGTGACCGGATCAACGATTCTGAACTCAATTCATAATGCGGCTATAAATGCATTTGCACTTAAGAGATTGATAACACTGAACGATTTAATTGAGTCGCTTAAACGAGAGTTACGAAAAGAAGATAGGATGCTGGATTAGTTTAACAATGAGTTTTAATCTGATTTTTAAAATACATTAAATCTATGATTTCCCAGGCATTGACATATATATCGGCAAAAATAAATCTGGCATTTTTTACATCCAGCAATAGCCCAAGGGTAATATTGGGAAATATTGCTACATTGAATGATGCCGGAGTCGCCGAAAGTAATGTGTTGTTATCGCTTATAAATATTGAAGAAGAAGTGCTTTGGAGAGATCCTGACAACTTTTTTAAACGTGATCCTTCCATTGTTTATAAGAATCCGCCGATGCACTTTAACACCACTATCGCATTTGGTGCTTACCTTCCAAACCAAAATAATTTAGGGACTAATTATGAGGGCTCTATAGCCAAAATCCAGAAAGTGATTGGTTTCTTCCAACGTCACAATGTCTTTGAACGCAATAATTTCCCGGATCTCCCGAATGGGATTGAAAAACTCAATTTCGAACTGGTAAACCTGAACCTGGAACAGCTTCATCATTTATGGTCGATGCTGGGTGGGAAATATATTCCGTCGGTAGTTTATAAAATGCGCATGGTTGCCATTGACGAAGCACTTGAAAGCGCCGAAGCACCATGGATTACACAAATCATTATTGACGACAAAATTAAATTTCAGCAATGATAGTTTCAAACTATACCAAACTGTTCAGCATTGAATTTCTGCACGATTCCTACAGAGATACAGCGGATGCTTTCAGAGACAATAAACTTCGTGAAGAGATTTTACAGGACATCAGAATCCAACCAGATGAAGCTACAATGAAAACTATGAATGGTTATCGTATAAAATACAAGATCCAAAAGAACAAGCTGCTTTGTTTTGTACAAACGATGGCATCAATAGATTCAACAGGCGGAAGCCCGAAAGTTACTGTTGTGAATAAGCCACAGGTCAATTTTGATGAGAACACTGTACTCAATTTCAGAATCTTTATTAATTCATCGCGATTCATAAATAGCTCAAATCTAAGGCGATTTGATTCAAAAGATAAAATCCTGAAGTTTGGAAATGACAGCGGGAATAAAAAGGATGCTTTACTTTCCCTTTCCCGGAAAATTCCTGCATACAATACAGCCGAAACCTATAAAATAGGAATGCTCGCCACAAATGCCAGCAATCAATCATTTGAAGCAATCAACGAAAGCGATCCGGCTCATCCTCAAAATACAACCAAGATCCAGTTCTGGAGACATATCACCGACTTTGTGCAATATGTAAACCAGGCTGACCTTGCAAATGATACATGTGAAGAAAAATGTTTTGGACTGATTTCAATCTCGTTTAAAAAGAACCTTACGAACGATTTCAGCCTGCTTAAGAAAAGTAATGCAGTTGCACAGAACAATTTAATTCTCGGAAAAGAATACATAATCCATTTCAAAAACAATGCAGTAAATTAAAAATGAAAGAACTAAACTAAAATCCGGATACAAATATTAATCAATTTAACCTTAAACGCTATGTCACAAATAAATGAAACTGCAATCAGGACTCCCGGTGTTTATACCACGGAGATCCCAACCCTACCGCCTTCGGTTGCGCAGGTATCAACTGCTGTTCCGGCATTTATCGGATATACAGGAAGAGCCCTTAACGAAATCGGGGAATCGCTGACCAATGTACCAACAAAAATTTTCTCGCTGAAAGAGTACGAACAATACTTTGGATTTGCAGAAAACGAAGCCGGGATCAGTGTTAATGTTGCTATTACCACCGACCCTGTTACAAGCGCTGTAACGGCCATGACAGCGCAGGCTGTGATAGCAAGTCCGTCGATACATAACATGTATTACAGCCTTCGTCACTATTTCGAAAATGGTGGCGGACCCTGCTATATTGTTTCTGTGGGACCAACAACAAATGCTGTTGATGCAACCGAATTACAGGCTGGACTGACAGCATTGGCAGCCTGGGATGAGCCAACTTTGATTTTGTTCCCCGAAGGACAGGCTTTGGCTGAAGCAGCTTATTACGGACTCATCGGGCAGGCAATTGACCAGTGCGCATTGTTGCAGGACAGGTTTACGTTTGTGGATGTACATCATACTTTGCCACTGGCAGCCACGCCAAATACCACTACAACAATTGCCAACTTCAGGACTCTGTTTGCCAGAACAACTGATCTGAATTACGCAGCAGCTTATTACCCCAATTTAAGGACAACCTTCAATTACAGGTATCAGCAAGTGGATGTTGATGTGATAATTACAACCGATGGAGGAGCAGCAGTAACTTCGACTCTTGATTCGTTAAGAGCAACGCAAACAGCTGTTTATAATTTATGTATTGACAGAATTAAAACCCAGTTAAGCCCTACTCTTCCTCCTTCGCCAGCTATGGCAGGCGTTTTTGCCAAAGTGGATGGATCAAGAGGTGTTTGGAAAGCTCCTGCCAATGTTTCAATAAATTCCGTTTTCGAAACAACTGATTTTATAACCGATGCTGAACAAGGCGACATGAATATGGATCCCGGATCAGGTAAATCGGTGAATGCCATCCGGGCGTTTAACGGCAAGGGAATTCTGGTTTGGGGAGCACGAACACTGGATGGCAACAGCAACGAGTGGCGGTACATTTCAGTCAGAAGGTTTTTCATTATGGTGGAAGAATCAGCCAAAAAAGCAACTTTCGCATTTGTATTCGAACCGAATGATGCCAACACCTGGGTTAAAATCAGGGCCATGCTCGAAAACTACCTGACATTGTTATGGCGTCAGGGCGCTTTGGCTGGTGCCAAACCTGAACATGCTTTTTATGTTAAATGCGGACTGGGTCAAACCATGACTGCGCAGGATATTCTCGAAGGAAGATTAATTGTTGAAATCGGTATGGCTGCAGTTCGTCCTGCTGAATTTATCATTCTTCGTTTCATGCATAAACTTCAGGAATCCTGATCATAGATTTTAATAAACATCTTAGTAATCAATAATCTAAAAACAAAATACAATGGCAAATTATCCAATTCCAAAATTTCATTTCCAGGTTGAATGGGGTGGTGCTAAAATTGGTTTCACCGAAGTAACCGGACTCGAAGTTTCTACCGAAGTAATCGAATACCGGGATGGAGCAAGCCCTGAATATCATAAAATCAAGATGCCGGGGATGCAGAAGTTTTCGAACATTACCATGAAACGGGGAACTTTTAAGGGAGATAACGATTATTACAAATGGTGGAACACTGTTGCACTTAACACCATCGAACGACGTGATGTGATCAGTCTCGTTACTTAACGAAAGTCATGAACCGGTAGTAGTCTGGAAAATCAAAAACGCCTGGCCTGTTAAAGTTCAGTCTACCGACCTGAAAGCAGATGGCAACGAAGTTGCTATTGAAACTATTGAAATTGCTCACGAAGGATTAGTAATTCAAAACGAAGGATAATGTTCGATTACCCACCTGTAG
Organism: uncultured Bacteroidales bacterium; assembly: GCA_963802185.1. Lineage (GTDB taxonomy): Bacteria > Bacteroidota > Bacteroidia > Bacteroidales > UBA4417 > UBA4417. The sequence continues at coordinate 794,023 of CAWDHU010000015.1, read as the reverse complement.
GATTTCATTTTTTAGTCACGTTTCAGTTGTTTCCTCAAACGCCTAATGATGTCCGTTTCCAGGAAGTCAGTGGACTGGATGTGGAAATGGAAATGGACACGTTTGTTGAAGGAGGACAGAACAGGTTTACCTGGAAACTGCCCAAGCGAGCCCGGTATAGCGACCTTGTGTTGAAACGTGGGTTGTTTATGGGTTCAGGCATTATACTCTGGTGCCAGAATGCGTTTGAGAATTTAGTGTTTGAGCCCACCAACATTACCATTGCTTTACTCAATAGTGATCATGTCCCGTTGCAGGCATGGTATGTTGTAAATGCCATTCCTAAAAAATGGAGCATCAGCAATTTTAACGCGCAGGAAAACTCGGTAGTAGTTGAATCCATCACACTAAGCTACCAGTTTTTCAACGTGATAAGTGTCGAAAGCCTGGCCAGTGGTGCATTTTCGGCAGGAGCAAGTATCTCAATTTAAAAACAATAGTATGCCAATCGAAATCAAGGAACTTCTTATCAGGGCTTCCGTTTCAAATGGAAATCCGCAGCAGCAAAATTCTACTAATCAAACTTCAGACATTTTGAAGCTGAAAAAGCAAATCACTAAAGAAGTGACTGAAAGTGTTTTGAAAACCCTTCAACAAAAAAGTGAGCGATGATAAGCAGCGGATTCGGGAAACATGAAAAACTGAAAATTCAGTCGTATTCCGACAAAGGATTTGCAACTCCTGTGGGTACGCCTTTCGAAGTAACCATAAATCCCGAAACATACACCACACGTCACCGGATTGAATTTTCGGATACACAGGCACCGGGAACTTCTATGCCTATTTTGAAGTTCAATAAGATTACGGCACAGGAAATCACTTTAGATTTCCTGTTCGACAGCACCGGGGTAATAAAGGATGCTTCTCCTTTAAGTTTAGGCATTGCGAATCCTTTGGCAACAACCAAATCGGTAGCCGATGAAATTGATGCTTTCCGCAAAAACATAATTGAATACAGGAAAGATATTCATCGACCCTATTTTTTGAAAATTCATTGGGGAACGCTTCTGTTTAAATGTGTGCTAACCAACCTGGATATTGAATACAAGCTTTTCAAATCCGACGGAACACCAATCCGTGCCATCGCAAAATGCACTTTTAAAGGAACCATTGAGGAGGATTTGCGCAAAGCACTCGAAAACAAACAAAGTCCCGATGTAACGCACGAACGCCTGGTTAAAGCCGGCGATAAACTTTCGCTGATGACGCATAAAATTTACAAACAACAAAAGTACTTATTGCCTGTTGCAAGCTTTAATCAGCTGGATGGCTTCCGGAATGTGAAGACCGGAACAAAAATCTATTTCCCACCTGTAGAAAAATAAAAAATGCCGGAAACTACAAACAGCTCTAACAATGAAATCGGCGGCCTGGTAACGTATTCCTTGCTTGTTGATGGAAATCCTGTTTCGGATGCTATTGAAATTGTGAGCATCGAAACTCATCAGGAACTTAATGTAATTACCAGGGCTACTGTTGTTATTGTGGATGGAGATCCTGAAACAGAAGATTTCCAGGTAAGCAGCAGTAACCGGTTTTTACCTGGCAAGAAAATTGAAATCAGTTTGGGGTACGATTCAACTAATGTTAAAGTCTTTAAGGGAATTATAACATCCAACTCGCAGAAAGCTAATGACAACAGCACATTACTCTTCGTTGAATGCAAAGATGAAGCGGTGAAAATGACCCTGGAGAAAAGCAGCAAACATCATGTTGAAATGTCCGCAAGCGATATTGCAGAAAGCCTGTTAAGCAAATATGGATTATCAAATCCAGATATAACTTCCTCAGATATAACGCATAAGCAATTGGTACAATACAACAGCAGCGACTGGGATTTCATGATAAGTAAACTGGATGCGGTGGGGCTGATGTGTATTTTAAATAATGGAGAAACCAAAATAAGGAAGATTGTCGCTGGACCTGAAAACACCAACCTGGCCGATTTTGGATATGGTGACAATATTTTGGATTTCGAAGCTGACATGGATGCACGCATTCAATCAGAAAATGTGAAATTGCTTTCGTGGAACTACACTACCCAGGAATTAGAAGATGATGAAGTAGCCTTTAACCTGAGAAATGCATCAGGTATTCCGGCTGACGAACTAGGCGCTGGCCAAACTACTACCATAAGAGCAAGTGGAAAAAAAGAACCAGAGGAACAAAGTGCATTAGCTAAAACCAAGAAAATCCGTGAAGTATTATCGAAAATTAAAGGCAGTTTGAAATTTCCAGGTCGAGTTGCACAACCGGTGTTGCCAGGTGATTTCATAAAACTGAAAGGATTAGGTACAAACTTCAACGGGTCAATTTTTGTTTCGGCAATCGATCATGATTTCAGCGATGGTGACTGGACTACAACAGCTACGCTGGGTTGGGACGAAAAATATTTTTCAGAGCATATAAATCCACTTAGCGAAACAGCTTCCAGCGGCGAATTAAGCGCGGTACAGGGATTGCAAACCGGGGTTATCACCGATATTATTGATATGGATGGTGATTTCAGGATAAAATTACGACTGCCAATGGTTGACAACCAGGACGAAGGAGTTTTTGCCCGCCTGGCTACGCTTGATGCAGGGAATAAACGAGGCACTTTCTTTATGCCCGAAATCAGCGATGAAGTTGTAGTCGGATTTATGAATAACGATCCAAGCCAACCGGTAATCCTGGGTATGCTTCACAGCAGCAAAAACTCAGCACCCCTTGATCCGGAAAGTGCCAACGATAAAAAAGGATATGTTTCCCGCTCCGAAATCAAAATAATAATCGACGACGGCGAAAAGAGCATAACGATTGAAACTCCCGGCGGCAATATATTCTCAATGAATGATACGGAGAATAAAATTTCGCTTAAAGACTCTAACGGCAATAAAATCACGATGGAACAATCAGGTATCACCATCGAATCAGCTTCAGCACTTACCCTGAAAGCTGGGTCCACACTTTCCATTTCGGCTCCTCAATTTTCTGCGAAAGCGGATGGGGAATTGAAACTTGAAGGCGGTGGCTCAACCACGGTAAGCAGCAGTGGAGCCTTGACGATTAAAGGAAGTGTGGTGAGTATAAACTGATTATGCAAGCAAATTTAAAACTAACTAAAAATTGTTTAGATAAATGAAAAAGTACCCTCCCCAGCCCTCCCTGAAATCAGGGAGGGGGCAGATTGTGCTAAGTTCTTGATTTGACAAATCTTGTTAGCAAGTCCTCCCCCTGAAATCAGGGGGAGACAGAGGGGGTAAAAAGTCAGAATTAATAAAAACACACTATAAAACAACAATAAAATGCCATTCGCCGCCCGAGTATCCGATATGCACATATGCCCGATGATAACCGGGGTCGTACCTCATGTGGGTGGACCTGTTTTACCTGCCGGTTGTCCGACGGTTATGATCGGCGGATTACCTGCAGCAAGAGTTGGGGATATGTGCACTTGCACCGGGCCTCCGGATACTATTGCTGCTGGCTCAGGTACCGTAATGATTGGCGGCTCACCGGCAGCCCGGATGGGAGACAGCACAGCTCACGGCGGAGTTATCATTATTGGTTGCCCTACAGTAATAATTGGAGGATAAAAGATGACAAAAATTATCAAATCATTTTTAGGCACAGGTTGGGGTTTCCCGCCGGCATTCAGCAATAAAACTTCAGATGTTGGAATGCAGAGCGACGTGGATGATATTGAAAGCAGTCTTGAAATTTTGTTGACTACGCGTCCTGGTGAACGGGTGATGCGGCCTGATTACGGCTGCAACCTTGATGAACTGGTATTTGAACCGCTAACCACAACTTTTAAAACCTATATCAAAGACCTGATTTCAACAGCCATTCTTTATTACGAGCCACGCATCGAAGTGAACAGCATTGACCTGGATGATACAGGAGAACTGGAAGGACGTATTCTAATAGTTATTGATTACACAGTAAGTGCAACAAATACCAGATTCAACTTTGTTTACCCGTTCTATAAAAATGAAGCGACAGATTTAAAATAAGGATAAATAATAGTGAGAAATTGAAAAGTATGGTTCCATTTAAAGGAAATATTGAAAATCAATTGTGCTTTGTGCATAGTGCTATGTGCATAGAGTGTATAATACTGGCAAATAAATGTTAAAACAAATACAGATAAATGATACTGAACACAATGCACTGAGCACAATGCATTATAAACCAAAAGTACTAATGAATTAAAGTCATAAATTTTTAAACCCGAGTAACCATGGCATGCACTGATAGAAATCCGCTAAACAGAGAAGGCACAAGTCAGCTTAACCGCGTACTTGCAGCGCTTGATGTGCATTACGCTGATGTAGACGAACGAAATAGCGCTGATTTAATCCTGTTTGCAAAACGCTATGCAACTTACCTGAATTATTACGACGAAAGCAATGCGATTGACGGGAACTGGCAGCCACTTATGATGATGGATGTAAGTGTAACCCTTGCCACGCTTGCAAATATTAACGTTAAACGAATCAGTGATTACAAAAAACTGCTTTATAAAAATATAGCTCTTGCTGAAAACTCCGTTCAGCCTTTACGGGATAATACAGCAAAGCAGCAACTGAAATTTTTATTTGATACTCTTTTTTCACTTGTACAAATTATTGATGAACAGTTGATCCTGTTGCCTGATGATGAGTACAAAAAAACAATTGCAGACATTATAAAAATCAGGCTGAAACTGAACCTGGCCAATCTTGAGACAAAGTTTTTCCAGGATTTTGCTACCGCCGGACTTGCTTGATTATAGTGTTACTGAACTTGACAGCAACGCTCCGTTTGAAATCACAAGCGATAAAAACTTCAGCATTACACAATTATCAGGTATATGGCAATCGGCAGTACCTGATTTAATAATAACAATTCCTGCCTTTGCAACTGATTATGAAAAAATAGTTTATATCATCAATCATAACCTTTTCAATAGCACCATTGATTCATTATTGAAAGGAGTTGCTTCTATAGCTTCCAGAGCAAAAGAATTATTTGAAAAAACGCTGGTTGATTTCCCGGATCACACGCCCCACTATGGGCTGTTCCTCACGTTTACAAGGCTTTTCAAAGTAGTTCAGGAAGATTTAAATCATTACACCCAACGCCACCTTGATTTCTATTTCAAGGACGTTCTGCAACTTAAAAATAAAAATCCTCTTTCCGATACCGCTCATCTGACTTTCGAACTGCAGAAAACAGTTCAGCAGCAATTACTTGAAAAAGGCATTCTTTTTAAAGGCGGAAAAGATATTACAGAAAAAGAAATCAGTTATGCTTTAACCGAAGATGTCGTTCTGAATAAGGCTACAGTTGCTAAAATTCATTCGCAGCAAATCGATTTATTTAACAACAAACCGCTGAAAGCATTTCCGATAGCGAATTCCGAAGATGGTGAAGGCGCAAAGCTGCTTTCAGCAGATAAGAGTTGGTACATTTTTGGTAATCCAAAAAACAATAAAACAGCAAGGACAGGTTTTGCTATTGCTTCAAATATTTTGTTTCTAAATGAGGGAACGAGAACGATTGTCGTAAGTGTAACTTTCGAAAACAGTATCAAAGAATTAAAATCCAATAAAAGGAAAAAACTGTCTTGTTTTGATGCTTCACTTACAGGTAAAAAAGATTGGCTCAACAAAAACGTAACTGCAGCTTACGATGACATTAACAAAAGATTATTCTTTGGAATTTCAGTCACACCAAACGATCCTGCGATACTCCCTTACTCAGAGAAAATCCATAAGCTTAACTTTGAAACCAATTTACCTCTCCTTACCATTTACCTGAACCAGGATGCTCCGGATGCTATTCCATACTCCGTCTTATGCAGGCAAAAAATCTTAAAAGTTGATATCGCTGTAAATGTTTCAGGTGTTAAAGATTTGGTTCTCAGCAGTGATACCGGCACCATTGACGCGTCAAAACCATTCAAACCTTTCGGTGATTTCCCGCCACAGGATGCAGGTTTCATTATTGGGAGCAAAGAGATTTTTCAAAAGAAAATATCAGAAATCACTTTAGATTTTACCGGAACCAATCCATTCAGCTCTTCCGTTTCTTACCTCGATGAAGCTAAGTGGAAAACACTGCCCAACTTTTCATCAAAGAAGATTGTCGGTATTGACATTGAGCCAACTTCTATTGATTTCACTCCGAATGAGAATTTGAAAGCTACGTCGCTGAATGGTTTTATTAAACTCACCAACTCTTCAGATAAATCGATTAAAATTTACATGAAGAGTATAAAAGATGCTTTGGATGGAACCAAGTTGGACCTGGTTGATACGAACAAACCATTGCAGTACAAGCTTACATTTGGTCAACCCGCGACACCGGAGGAAATCAAAATCAGCGATTTTTCTCTTGGCTATAAAGCTTCGTCATCCATTGATTTTACAAAACCACAGTCAGATGCCAGTAACAATCTTTTCTATCACCTCACTCCTTTTGGCTATGCCGAAGTTTATAAAGATGGAACCACAGCCAGCGCACAGGCAGAAAAGACTGAAAAATATTCTTTAGTTTCGGATGTAATTTATAATGGAGAATTGTTTGTTGGATTCGAAAATGCTGAGCCTGATACAGTGGTTTCAGTTTTATTCCAGGTGGCCGATGGCAGCTCGAATCCATTGAAAAACATGGTAACGCTTTCATGGTTCTACCTTACAGATAGCGAGTGGATTCAATTCGAAAACAAAGATGTAATTGACCGTACCAACAACTTTACGCAATCCGGAATTGTGACTCTCACACTGCCGGGAGCAATCAGCGATCAGAACACCGCGCTCGAAAAAGGCCTGCATTGGATAAAAGCAGTTGTTGAAAAAGATATTGATGCTGTTTGTAACCTTATTTTAATTCAGGCACAGGCAGCAAGCGTCGAATTGGTTCAGGATGAGGCAACCCAGGTGGAATTCAGGCAACTGATTCCTGCAAAAACGATTTCGAAACTCGTCGAAAGCAATCCGGCAGTAAAAACCATAACCCAGCCTTTTGACAGTTTCAATGGCCGGACCCGTGAAACCGACGAACACTTTTATGTGAGAGTCAGCGAACGCCTTCGGCACAAGCAACGCGCCATTACCATCTGGGATTATGAGCATATTCTGCTTGAGCAATTCCCACAGACTTTATAAAGTTAAATGCCTGAATCATTCCGGTTTTTATGATGATAAAGGAGTAAATGTATTTTGTGAAAACCTGCCGGGTCATGTTACCATTGTTCCCATTCCGGATTTGAAAAACAATACGCATGCCAATCTGCTTAAACCTTACACACCCATTGGGTTGATCAATAATATCAATGAATACCTCAAAAAGATCACTTCACCGTTTGCCAAACTTCATGTAAACAATCCGCAGTTCGAGGAAGTACGGCTGGAGTTTGAAGTTCAGTTTTACGACAACCTCGACGTAAGTTATTATACTCAATTGCTAAACGAAGAAATCGAAAAATTCCTTTGTCCCTGGGCATACAATACTGATGCAGAAATTCCTTTCGGTTCGAAAATAAGTAAAAGCGTATTGCTGAATTTTGTTGAGGAACGCCCTTACGTTGACTTTGTTACCTGTTTCGAAATGCATCACCTGTCTACGCGATGGCGAAACCGTTCTGTTTGAGAAACACGATATTGAAGAGGCCGTGGCAACCACCTCGCGCTCCGTGTCTGGTTTCCTATTTTGATGAATCCAGTGGCACAAGACATAGTATTAATTCACCTGCAACCTGTACCTGCTAATGGAAGAGTTTACATCCATACCAAAAACATTCACACCTGTCGCAAGCCAGGATTATGAATTCCTGCGCAGCGAAGGACTGAAGCATATCGAAAACCTTTCGTCTGCTTTGTGGACGGACTATAACGCCCACGATCCGGGAATTACCACGCTTGAAGCCTTGTGTTATGCCATCACTGAGTTGGGATACCGCAGCGGTTTTGATATGAAAGATTTCCTGAGGACCGACGACGGGAGCCTTGTAAGCGGACAAGCATTGTTTACCGCTAAGGAAATTCTGACCGTCAATCCTTTGTCCATCAATGATTACAGAAAATTATTGGTTGACCTGGAAGGGATTCATAATGCGTGGCTCGTTGCCGATGATGTCCAGTTAGATGAAAAGAAAAACAAACATTCTGTAAGCGAAGTCGAAATTTATGTCGACTGCGAACAAGATGAACTAACCTTTATCCCGAATCTTCAGCCGCTGTTCCTTTCAGGTTTGTATCGTGTTCTGCTGGATCTCGATTTTGATGACAGGTTTGGCGACCTAAACAATGGGGAGATTATCATCGGCAATCCCGATTCATCTGCATTTCATGAAGGTGAATTTGTATTTCAATTCAATTTCCCGGCCTGGAAAGATGCAGATTTCACATTTTCTGCCAATGCTCAGAACCCAGTCAATATTGATTCACTTTCTGTTTTGCAAAAAGAAAAGCAATTTGAATTTACCCTCAAACTGATTGATGGCGGCTCGATGATATTTACAGTTTCGATTCCACAGAAACCATCATCAAAAGCGGTTACACTCGCCGATGTTCAGCAGATGTACGATATAACTGCTGCCGGCAAAAAAGAGAAGGTCGCTGAAATTTTTGAAAAGTATTTCAAGAAAATATCTAAATCAAAATCAATTGTTCAATCAGCGGTTAAATCGCTGCATGAACACCGGAATCTCTGCGAAGACTTCCTTGAAGTTACCACGATTGATGACGAAGAAATCGCCTTTTGTTTTGATGTGGATGTAAATCCGGGAGCGGATATCGAAAAAGTACAGGCTGAGATTTTCTTTGCCATCGAAAATTACCTGAATCCTACGGTTGATTTTTATTCACTCAGCGAGTTGATGGCTAAAAAAATCCCTGCCGATGAAATTTTTACCGGTCCGGTTCTGCAACATGGGTTTATAGATACAGATCAACTGGAGCAGACAAATTTGCGAACTGTTGTTCATGCTTCGGACGTTATTAATCTGCTGATGGATATTGAAGGTGTGCTTGCTATCCGCAATTTCCAGATGACAAAGTACGATTCAGCAGGAAACACAATGGTGTGCTGTACTTCGCAAAAATGGTGCATCGAAATTTCGCCTCTTCATAAACCGGTTTTAAGTACCGATAAATCAAAGATCGTTTTATTCAAAAATCAATTCCCGTTTTTGGCTCAATATGCTGAAGTGTGCGATACGGTTCTGGTTTTGCATGCCATCCGTTCGCGAGATAAGTTAAACAGATTAACTCAGGATTTGCCGGTTCCCATCGGTAGCAAACGTGATACCGAAAGTTACTGGCCTTTGCAATATGATTACCCTCAGACCTATGGAATCGGTGTTTATGGATTGCCCCCGGGGTCAACTCCGGAACGCATTGCACAGCAAAGACAGCTGAAAGCATACCTGATGTTTTATGAGCAATTGCTGGCCGACTTCTATTCGCAGCTTAGCCATGCGCACCAGTTATTTTCGATCGAAACTATAAGGCAAACTTATTTTGCACAGTTTTTAAAAGACGTCAAAGATTTAGACCCGGTTTACAACACTGCAGGAATGTTTGGTAGCCTCGAAAATGTTCTTTCAAATCCGGATTCAACTACCGATTTGAAAAATGGCTGGCAAACACTTTATGAAGATAAATTCACCTTCGAAGACCGCCGGAACCGTTTCCTGGATCACCTGCTTTCGCGATTTGCCGAATCGTTCAACGACTACGCATTGCTCATGTACCGGATCAATTACGAGGACAAAACTGAAGAAAAAATCAGTTTCGCCGATTTGTCGGCATCAAAAAGCAATGTGCTGAAAAACTACCCGGTAATAAGCAGCGAGCGTGGAAAAGCGTATAACTATTTCCCTCAGAAACCTGATTATACCATTGATACTACTCAACTCTGGGACACAGAAAATGTTTCGGGACTCGAAAAACGAACCAGTTTCCTTGCAGGCATCAGTGATTTTTCTCGACGGTTTTTGTATTGCATCCGGAATGAAAAGATAATTTGTACAGAAAAACTGGTCAGCGAAAATGGTGAAGATGTTTTGCATTGTTTCCATACTTTTTCCTTTACATCCCGTGATGGAATAAAACTGCTTTCACAGGAATACAGTCTGAAACAGGACGCGCTGAATGCACAGCTGGAAGCCATCGAAAAGGCATCCGATAGTGACGACTATCTGTATGATGAAACCACTTTAAAACTCCAGGTTATTGGTAATGGCAACCAGATACTTCTCGAAAGTGAACAGACATTTGATGACAGACCAGCTGCCATGGCTGTTGCTGCAACTTTAGCCGATGAATTTGCAAAGGAATGCAGCAATCCTGAGGGACTGCACCTTATCGAGCATATTTTACTCCGGCCCAGGAACATGACTTTCGATCTTTTCGAGGTTTGCCTGCATGGTTGCGATTGCCTGTGTGAACTTGATCCCTATACGTTCAGGGCTTCGGTGGTTTTGCCTTATGATGCCGGTCATTTTGATAATATGGACTACAGAAAATACTTTGAAGATAAAATCCGGGAAGAAGCACCGGCACATATCATTCTGAAAATATGCTGGTTAAACAACGATTTGATGCGGCAGTTTGAAGTTGCCTATAAAAATTGGATTGAAACACTGGCTGCTTTTACTTTGGAAAATTCCGTCGCCAATACCACTGATTTCAAAATTGCAAATAACAAAATGATCGAACTGCTCGCGTCACTGCACAGCGAATACCCGGAAGCCAACCTGCACGACTGTGCCGAAAGCAAAGAAGGCAGCAATACAGTGATGCTTGGAAAAACAGTTTTAGGAACCTTTAAAAGCTAATTGAAATGAATACAGCAAAATCATATCCGGTATTTGAAGCCGACCAGGTGCTCACCAACAGGCATCTCAACGACATGTTCAATTATCTTGAACAACACGATCGGTTAACCCGCATCAAGCTGATTGGTAGCGGCATTGTTTGCGGGCTCGATGTTTCATTTCAGGAAAAAGATTCCATATCGGTCTCTAAAGGCTGCGGGCTTACTTCACAGGGTTACCTGGTAACTTTTTGTGATACAAAGTTTACCCATTTTATTCCATATACCACGCGGAATTTCCCTGGCGACCTGCTCTTTATACAGCAGTGCGAAGACGATGTAACTTATCCGAAACCATTTTATAAAGATGCTTTTAAGGATGGAATATTTCAGCTTTTAACCGCTGCACAGTTTGCTGATCTGAAAGCAGGAGATAAAGTAAACGCGGTTGCGTTGTCTACCAATTCAAAGGTTGATTTAAAGAAGTATGCCGTAGTTTTGTTTCTCGAAACCGAAGAAGAAAATCTTAAAAACTGCGATACCAACGATTGCAACGATAAAGGCAGCCGGATGGATTTCGAGGTGAAAGCCTTGCTTGTTGAAAAAACTGTTATTGATAAACTCGAAAAACAGCAGCAAGTAACTGTCCCAGTTGGAAAACCGACGGTAAAACCCGATTTGCACCATGTTGAATTAAAACGATACAATGTTCCGGTCCAGGATTTGAAATCGGCGGATGAAGTACTGCAGGCTTTTGCCGCTTTGACTGACGATGCCAAATTACGAAGCATTGCCGAAGTGCTGAATTATTGTTTTATTCATTACTATTACCTGCTGGAAGATGAACCTTCCAATCCGTTCGAAGATGTATTTGAGCAATTTAAAAAGCTTCGCGATGATATCTTAAAAAACAATCCCATTCTAATTCAGTATTTCTACGATTTTATTGATGACGTTCTTAAAGCCTATTATGAATTTAAGCATAAAGTATTTGAAGTAAGCACTTCCTGCTGTGGCGACGAAATGAATTTCCCGCTTCACCTTATGCTCGGGGAAGCAACTGAAAATACAGAGGCACAGGTTCATAGTAAGTATCGGGAATACTTTATCTATTCGCCACTTTTCAATGATCAAAAAGATAAATTGGCTGAAGTCCGCCTGCTTTTTGCACGTCTTAGATTGCTGATCACTGAAGTTGATTTTAACTCCATTACAGATTTCGAAAAACGTGTTATAAAAGTTACTCCAAGCCGCTACGGATTTGTAGATTTATCCGATAGGTGCATCCCATACAATTACAACGTTATTGACCCAGGCAACGAATTATACCGCTTTTGGAGTTACGATAAAACCAGGCGCGGCAATTATCGTTTCAATCTCGGGTACAATGCATTTCAATATTGCTCAGCCGATAACGTAGTTCATCCGTTGCTTTACGATATCGAACGCTTCGATTTTTTCAGAATTGAAGGGCATATCGGAAAAAACGTAACCAATGCCATCACCCTGGTAAAAACACTTCAGCAGGAAAATAATCTGCCATTTGATATTGCCGCTTTGAGTGCAGATTATATCGGGGCTTTGGTGAGAGGTGAAGAACCAAAGTGTGTGATCCAGGATCTTGAAAGCAATTACCGCATGCTGATCGCTGAATTTATCTGCAAAGTGCATGATTCATTCTGTTTTGCAGCCAAACTTCCTTTCATTATTCCCGACCGTATCCTGAATTTTACCGCCACCAATTTTTCACGGGCAACAGTTGCAGATACCACTGAAATCAAACGAGCGCTTTCCTTTAATCCGAATATCCTGGAAAAAGTAGCTCATCCGTTTACATCGGCGCTGGTAAATCAATTCCAGGCAGTTAAGCAATATACCAAAGGAGATACACTCTTAAAACTGTGTAATCCAGGTGCAAATACCATAGGCTCTGCGTATATTGCAATGAAAGGGAAATTTACAAATCCTGTTTCAATTAATACGGATCAACCCGTAACAACAATTCAGTTCCATGCCTTCGAATTTGTTGATGCTATCGAAAGTATTCTGGAACTGGTTATGAATAACGATCTGGCCGATGTGAATACAACTGAACTGAAAAGCCGCAACGATCACCTCGAAAAGGAAATCCGGGTCCTCAGTACTTTTGCTGTTTTATTTCTGCAAACGCTCGAAAACAATGATCAGTCTCATGTCACTGACCTGGCCAGCGATCTGTATCTTGATCTATTGATATTCAATTTAGAGACACTGCTTAATTCATGTTTTGTTGAACAGGTAGAAGCCATTAAAAGCGAATACAACAGGCGAATGGCTCAATACAGACTGGCAAAAAATTTCAGCTACTATTTCAAAAATCACGGTGGTATTGAGCATAAAGCCGGAGTGCCCCGTGGCGGAACATTTATCCTGGTTTACCACGAAGAACGCCGGAATCGGTTTATCGATAAAAATTCTCTTTTTGTTAATGCCGACCTCAGTAATCTGATGCTTTCCCGTTTCCGTGACCTGATACAACCGGATGTGCCTTTGGATACACTTACCTACCAGACAAAGTTGCTGCAAACTTCCATTTTGTATAAAGATCCAGAATTGTATGTCAGGTTTAAAGATGTACTCACTAAATATGTTGATGACTGTAAGGATTTACCGGATGACAAACGCAAAGAAATAACCGACATAATCAACCGGGAACCCAAGCCAAAACAATTTGAGATGACCGACGGAATGGTGATTGCCGACTTCTACATCCCTTACATGTGCTGTAGCGATTGCCCGCCCATAGCGTATATTTTGCCTGAAAAGCCGCAGGAACCAGATGCCCCGACTATTAAAATTGATAAAAACAGTTTCTGCAGCAACGATCCGGCAAGTTTCCCGATAATTGTAACACCTGCTGGAGGAATTGTTTCCGGTTCGGGAGTCAGTGTGCAAAATGACGGAAGTTATGTTTTCAAACCGGTAAATGCCGGTGCGGGTTTGCATACCCTGACTTATACCGCAAACGGCAAAACTGCCAGTGTTCAGGTTGAGGTAATATTGGCACCTGTCGCCAAATTCTCCTACGTTGTACAAGTGAACGGCGCAGTATCCATTCTGACACTAACAAATGAAACAACCGGCCGGACAGCCCAAACCACCTATGAATGGTTCAGGGACGGAAAATCATTTTCAAAAGACGAAAACCCGGCAACGTTTGAATTTAAGACAGCCGGTCCTGTAAAAACCATAACATTAAATGTTACAAACGGAATCTGCCAGGATAGTCAGAAACAGGAAATTGTTATTCCAGCCGAAGATCCGACTATTAAAATTGATAAAGATAGTTTCTGTAGTGTCGATAAAACCGAATTCCCGATCATTGTTACTCCGGCTGGTGGAATTATAAGTGGTGATGGCGTTGTTAACCGTGCTGACGGATCTTCAGTTTTTGTACCTGCAGAAGTTAAAATTCCTGGCTCAGTAGTTTTAACTTACACTGCTAATGGTAAATCTGCATCAACCACTGTAGTGGTTTCGGAAACTCCGGTCGCCGGTTTCAGTTTTGAAACAAAAACCGATGGCGGTGAAATGACAGTTGCTTTTAAAAATCAATCTACGGGTATCGGAGCTACAACCAAACACCAATGGTTGAACGATGGAGTCCAGTTTTCCGATTTACGCAACCCTGAAGCTATTGTTTTCAAAACACAAACACTTCCTCACACAATCCTTCTGAGAGAGACAAATGGACAATGCCCGTCAGAGTTCAGCCAGGTAATAAACCTTGAAATTGAAGCACGCAAATTTACCATGTGCAGCAATATCAAGAGGTTTAAGCTTGAACCAAATTTAACAGCTACTGATACAGTTCAGGTTTTGAGTAATGATGGCATTAAAATGAGGGATGCAACCCTGGATGTTTTACCATCGTCAACGGATATTAACAAAACTACAGATTTCCATGTTTCGTACCTGGTAAACGGGAAGCAAGTTGATGCAACGATCACCTTAATTTTTGTGGATGCCGGATTTATAATGAATCTTACACGAAACACTTCTCCCATAGCTGTATTCCCGACTATTTTAGCCTTGAAGGCCAAACAAAACGATGCAGATAAATACACCTGGAAGTTAACATTGGCCGACGGAAGAACTTTGGATTTTTCAGGTCCGAAAGCTGAGCTTAATTTCCAACAGAACGATATTTCTGCAGGGTCTCTGATACTTATAACCTTAACAGTTAATAAGACCGATCAATCAGGAAATACTTGTGAAAATTCGGCAAACTTTGCATTAACAGAATCCATTTTCGGGAAACATATTAACCAGGGCGAATTTGATAATCTCACTACTTCCTGATGCTAGCGGATAACCAACATATTATTCAGAGGCAAACAATCGAAATTAGTTTCGATAGAATGGATAATTCAGTTGGTCTGCAAAACCAGGTTACCGATGTATTTTACGGACAATTGCTGCCACGCATGGAAGTTATTCTTGATGAATTATTCGGAAGAAACCAGTTCGCTTCGATTGATAAACTCGAAATCGACTGCGGCAGCCTGGATGTGAATAATTGGGAACAGGAATTTACCACCCAGGCAATCCGAAAGCTAAAAGAGGAATTAAACCAGGCAAATAAAAAAGAAATAGATGTTCTTAACATTGAAGAGCTAACCGCAGCCGATACATTTTTCTTTTTCCTGGAAAATGGTTTCCTGCCATGGAACAAACGAATTGACTCCATTTCGGAATTGGAACAACTTTTAAAAGTTGACGAAAAGCTAGTAGTCCGACTTAAAAAACTGATTCTGCAAAATGAAAAAGTAGCTGACCGCCTGGCATACCAGTTCTCAGATAATTGCAATGTTAAAATTATTACGGCTTTTACTGAAAACAGTAATAATGACACCGATTCACTTTCTGCCATACTCGAAAATATCGGAGCATTGCAAAGTGGTACGTTTGGCCATCGCCGCTTGGAAAGACACCTGGTTAACGCAACGATTCTAAAAATGTTTGCCTCGGGAGAATCCAAAAACAGAGAGCTTCAGTTCTTTATGCTGTTCCGCTCAAAAATTGAAAACAATGCTGAACTAAAGTCTGAAATAAGTGAAATAATAAAGGAACTACATATTCACTCAGACATGCAAATCCAGGCAAACAAAGAAATCTTGCCTGAATCAGGTCACCAAGAAAACCAGAACCGAGCCTCAGGCGAGCTCAGCAAAGCTAAACCAGAAACCAGTAGCCGGAAAGATATCACGAAAATCACAGAAGCTACCGAAACTATCTATATTGCCAATGCAGGTTTGGTCTTGCTGCATCCGTTTCTTCCATCTCTTTTTGAACAGTTAAACCTGATGAAAGAAAAAATATGGATAGATAAAGTTTCGCAGCAGAAAGCAGTTTTGGTTTTGGAATTCCTGGCAACGGGCAAAGAAAAGATGGAAGAATTTGATCTGATGCTGAACAAAATTTTATGTGGTATTGCGATTGATGAAATCGTTCCTATTGAACTGAATCCTGATGATGAAACAAAATCAGAATGTGAAGATTTACTCCAAAATGTTATAACCCATTGGAGTGTATTAAAAAACACCAGCATTGCCGGCTTGATGGAAGCTTTTTTACAACGCAGTGGAAAACTAACCAGGGTTGATGACGGCTGGCTTATGCAGGTAGAACAAAATGCTATTGATATCTTGTTGAATCAGCTTCCCTGGGGGATAGGAATCATAAAATTACCCTGGATGAATGAAATGCTATATGTTGAATGGACTTAGTTACTAATTCCCTGAATTAATTTATTTCAAGTATGCTAGCTCTTGCATCACCGGAAAAAAGTAAAAGCGCCTCAACTGCTGCTACACAAAAAAATCAGCTGCAGCCTTTTTTCGCACCGGTACAAATTCAGCCTAAACTAAGTATAGGCGCTAATGATGATCCTTCGGAAAAGGAAGCAGATGCAATTGCCGATAAAGTGATGCAGACCCCGGTTTCTCTTAAAGGGAACACATTTTTTAAATCCTCGCATGTTACCCCTGTTCAACGCTGGAGCAAGCATTCCGAAGAGGAAGAAAAATTGCATCGTAAGGCAGGAAAGGGAGAATCTGTAACCACAGTGCCTTCAATTGTAAATGAGGTTTTAAATTCCGGTAACGGCAAACCACTCGATCCGGCAACCCGTTCTTTCATGGAGCCCAGGTTTAATTCCGATTTCAGTCACGTAAAAATTCATGACAACGCCCTGGCAGCAAAAAGTGCCGATTCAATAAATGCACTGGCCTATACTTCAGGTAACAATGTTGTTTTTAACACAAATCAATATAAAACAAATTCGGATTCAGGGAAAAGATTGCTGGCACACGAGTTGGTTCATACCATGCAGCAAGGTGGACTTCGGAGAAAAGAGGGTGTAATCCAACGCTCCTGGTTGGGTGATGCCTGGAATGCAGTTAAAGATACTGCTAGTGATATTGGTCATGGGGTAGCCGATGCAGCAAGTACTGTTGGTCATGGTATAGCAGATGCAGCAAGTGCTGTTGGGCATGGTATAACCGATGCGGCAAGTACTGTTGGGCATGGCATAGCAAATGTTGCCGGAACTGTTGCTCATGGCGTTACCACTGCTGCCAGTGCTGTGGCTGGAGGAGTAAGAAATGTTGTAAGTACAGTTGCAGGTGCAGTGAGTTCCGCATGGAATGCAGCAACAACCTGGCTTGGCAGTGCTGCTTCTTCGGTTTGGTCGGGCATACAATCGCTTGGTAACACTGCCTTGTCATGGCTGAGCAGTGCCGGCAGTCATGTTTGGGTCGCCATCAGATGGTTCGGGAATACTGCGTTTGATGTTATTAATGAGATTGGTACTTTTTTATGGGAAAAACTATCGTTATTGGGTACAAACGTATGGTCTTTCGTCAGCAACCTGCCTAAACGAATATGGCGCCTTGTGGTTCATGGCTGGGAAGGAATTACAGGAGCACTAAGTTGGGCCTGGTCAGGATTGAGTGGTGCAGCCAGGCATCTCTGGAATGGAATCTCAGGTGCATTCAGCTGGTTAGGACGTGGTTTAGCCGGGGCAGTCGACTGGATAGCAACAGGAGTATCCAATGGATTCGACTGGGCAATTGATTTCATTCAGCATCCAAGCCTCGAAAAATTATGGCATGCATTCACCGGTAGCCTGAGTTGGGCATGGTCGGGCCTGAAAGGGTTTGCCAGGTGGGGCTGGGATGGAATAGTTGGAGCTGCAATGTGGGTATGGAAAGGAGTGAAAGGATTTGGCAGCTGGATTTGGGACGGCATTAAGAGCGGTGGAATGTGGGCACTTCAGCTTCTGCTTTATACACTTGAAACAGTTGGCCTTTTTGAAGCTGCCCAGGTACTATGGGGATTAATTTTCAGAATGCGGAATCTCACGGATGCCGAAATTGCAGCATCCAGGGTGGTACATCCTCCGGGTATGATACCATACAGCCTGATAAGAGTTGATGTAGACTCACTGGTAAGCCGTATCAGTGGCGGAGCCGTTACTACTTTCCACGTTTTACATTTCCCGAAAAAAGGAGAGCCTCTGGATGTTGTGGTGCATGAACTAACACACGTTGCTCAATACGAAAATGTAGGAGCTGTATATATCCCTCAGGCATTGCATGTTCAATCCAAATATGGACGCACCGGAGGCAGAGGCACCGGCTCAGCATACGATTATGAGCGGGAAGGTTCCCTCACCTCACAACGTGCTGCCGGTAAAAAATTCAAAGACCTCAACAGGGAGTCCCAGGCGGAATTGGTACAGGATTATTACCTATGCAAAACAGCTACACCGCCAACCCCTTGCTCTGACATGATACCTTTTATTGACGATATGCAACATGGTAATTTTTAAATAATTGAATACATGTTCAGTGTACATTTTCATTCGCAAAGAAACACAACTGACTTGATTTCAGTGATGTAATTTTTAAAAAACAATCTGAATAGCATGGTTTGGATCATAAAAGCATTTTAAACAAATCAAATCCTGGCAAAATGAGTTGAGGGATCAATTCGTACCTGGGAAATTATCAGTAAAGGCTTTATAACCGGCCTGATTTTCAATCTTTAAAAGAATAGAATTATGGAAAAGATATTAAATCAGCTTTCGATAGGCGAATTTGTTTTATTGTGTATGGGCATTGTCTTTTTTATTACTCTGCTCGTTATTCTGATAATTATGGTCGTCCAAAAACGCGATATAAAAGTATTGCTGCTTTTCTTTTTGTTTCCGTTAGCAATGATCGGTTGGCCTACCATAAAAATTGTGAAAGTTTCACCAGGAGGTTTTGAGCTAAACAAAGAAAATATCGCCGAAGCCCAGACCAATCCGGAAGCCAGAAAAAAACTGGAAGAGATTACCAATTCGTTGAATAACACCAACATCACAAATCCTGATTCAATTAAATTATTAGCTCAGGCAAATGCTGTTCTCGGGGATACAAGCATGGCAATAAAACATGTCGAAAAAGCTCTTATGAAAAATCCAAATGACAGAGAAGCCTTGCATTTGCAGTATATTTATGCAACTCCCAATTTCAAACTGGAAAAAGGAATAGAAAATGTTAAAAAAAATCCAAATGATTTAAAAGCAAAAGAAGATTTAAAATCTACTGTACTTCAAATAGAAAATAGTGATGGAACCAGAAAACCTGATCTTGTAAAGGTTGCTGCAGCTCATTATCTTTTGGAGGATACTGCAAAGGCAATTTCAACTTTGGAAAAGGCAGTTGTAAAAGATCCGGAATTAAAAAATGTGAAAAATGCCAGGCAAGAAATGATGAAAAAATATATTACAACCCCAACAAAATAAAATACTGAAATAGCCGGAAGCAAAATGCGGTTGCTTCTTCTATATCGTCACAAGTTCAAGAAAATAACAACCCATGCAACCTTACGCTACTCCTGTATACAATAATAGCAAAACAAACTATATCGACAGAACGGTTAAGCCTCCGACTTTCTTTTCACCTGTAAAGGTCCAGCCTAAACTAACTTTTGGCGAAGTGGACGATCCTTATGAGCGGGAAGCGGATGCCATGGCTGAGAAAGTAATGAATACACCTCAGAATTCTTTTGAAAGTGAATCATTCTTTAAACCAGCTGCTTCATCGGTGCAACGAAAATGTGCTCATTGCAAAGAAGAAGATAAGATTCAAAAGAAAAATGAAAGCGGCATAAGTGCCGGAATACAGGCTCCTTCAACTGTTCATGATGTAATTAACGCAGGCGGACAAACACTTGATCCTGGTACACGAAATTTTTTCGAACCTCGCTTTGGTCACGATTTTTCTGGTGTCAGAATTCATACCAATCCAAAAGCAGCTCAATCAGCCCATGATATGAATGCCCTGGCTTACACAAGCGGGAATAATATTGTATTTAATCAAAATCAATTTTCTCCGGCAACAAATTCAGGAAAGAAACTGCTGGCCCATGAACTTACGCATGTTTTGCAGCAGGATAAAAAAATTCACAGAAAGCCCAATGATCCGTTCGGAAGACCACTGGGGTTTGTCCCTACACCTGAACAGGAAGCGTATGATAAAGAAACCTTTGAGATCAATGAATGGAAGAAAGTCCTGGCCAGGCTTGATAAAGGAGAGCTTGACGACAAAGATATGGCCAACGCACGTCTGAGAAACAGGCTGACCGGCTTAACATCTGCCGAAGTCAGCACCCTTATCAATAATATAAAAGCGTACCAGGCCAAGAATCCACAATTGGTTGTCGACCAGATAGTAAGCTGGCTGGAAGTCAGAAAAGAGATTTCTACTCCTATGCCCGATGGAGCAACTGTTAACAAGGATCCTATTCTGAATACTATTGATTCGTATTCGTTAAATATTGGCAAGGTTAAGGTAATAGCAGCTACTGATACATTTGGAAATGCGCAAAATGATACCGGGCCAGTAAGTAATTTAGGAAGAAGTTACAGGTGGACGTCGAATAACAAAAACATCATAAATGGTCTATTTAACAGAGATAGTGGAAGTGATGTAGCCGTTAACCCTACCTCTTTTGAAATTACAATTCGTACCCGGTATAACAATAGCCCAGATTTGCCATCAGGTTATGGTAAAGGAACAGAAGAAGATGACAAGAGAGAGAAAACCACCACTTTACGCGCTCATGAAGGAAAACACGGGACAGATTTTTTGGATTATATCAGGAGTACGCCTTTCCCTGTTGATATTTCAAAAGGTATTGTAGGTGTGTTAACCGTTGCTGAAATGAAAAAGATAGATGCTTATATTAGAGGTATTACTGTAGCAACATGTGAGGTTACCGACCAGGTTGGATATTCCCAGGATGAATTTCTGAAAACGCCGCAAGGCAAAGTAAGCGGAATTACAAGTTGCAGAAAACACTAGTGTTATGTTATTAATACAATGACGTATCGCCTTCCCACACCCCTTAATCCCCTAAAGGGGAAATCAGCGCGCAGGTATGCCCCTTCAGGGGTCGTGGATGCGCAGGAAATCGACAAATCGCTGTTAACATAACACTAGATGTTAACTAAAGCTTTAAAAACACAGCCTTCTTCGCCATCAAACCTAAAAACACGCCTCTTGCTCCCATAAACATCATCATTGCCAGCCAAAGACCGTTATTACCTAAAACCGGTTTCAGCAGGTAATAGGCTGGAAGAAAAATCAAAGTTGTAATAATTACCATGCTGTTGCGCATAGCTTTGGAAGCAGTTACTCCAACATAAATTCCATCCCAAATAAATGCGGCAAACGTAATTACAGGAACCAGCACAACCCAGAACATATATGGCTGTGCCGCCGTAAGTGTAATCGGATCATTTGTTAACAATCGAAGGATAAAACCTCCGCCAAGCAGGAAAACCAGGGTAAAAGCAACTGCAATCCCGCCGCCCCAGATAAAAAGTCTTCGGACCACTTTTGTTAACATTGTGCGATCGCCTGATCCAAAATATCGCCCGGCCAACGCTTCGGCAGCATAGGCAAATCCATCCACAAAGTAGGAGAAAAAATAGAAAAACTGGAACAGCAAGGTATTTACTGCCAGGATAGTATCACTTGTATTGGCTGATTGAGTGGTGAAAAACGAAAGAGTAAATATCAGGCAAAGCGTGCGAATGAAAATATCTTTATTTACATGAAAAAACCTGATGAAAGCTTTGCGGTTAATAGCTTCCGCAAAATTGACATACTTCCTGAGTTTCGGCCAATACAATGACAGGAGAAACAGCCCCAGCAGGAACCCGCCATACTGGCTGATCACATTGGCCCAGGCCACGCCATTGCTTCCCATGCCGAGAACCTTTATAAAAATCATACTTAGCAACACATTCAATAAATTCACGCTGATGGCCAGGATCATGGGCAACCTGGCATTCTGCATCCCGATAAACCAGCCAATAATCGCGTAAATAAAAAGTGTTGCCGGCGCTGCATAGATACGAATATTGAAATATCCGTGAGCAAGTGATTCGACAGCAGCGCTGCTGTTAATTACTTTAAATGCTGCCCAACTCAGGGGCCACTGCATTAAAATCAGTAATAAACCTCCACCAATTGCAAATATCGTTGACCGGATTAAAATATTCCCGGCTTCGGCAAAGTTTCGCTGCCCGTAAGCCTGTGCCGTGAAACCACTGGTTCCCATACGTAAAAACCCGAATGCCCAGAAAATAAAGCTGAAAATCATTCCGCCCAAAGCCACAGCACCTACATATTTTACCGAACCCAGGTGACCCATCAAACCCAAATCGACCATGGCCAGCAAAGGAATGGTGATATTGGTAACAATATTAGGAATGGCAAGACGAAGAATGCGGCGGTTCAGCAATTGGATAATTTTTTCAGTTTGCAAAGATGGGTGTTTTTTTACCACGGAGGCATGGAGAGCACAGAGGGACACGGAAATATTCTTTGCCAATATTTGTTTAAAGAGGTGTATATCAGGAGATATATTTTATAAAAACTGAAGCAAAATAAATCTCAATTATTCTTAAAAAACCCATTACTTTTTCTCAGTGTTCCCCCCGCTGTCCT
Organism: uncultured Bacteroidales bacterium; assembly: GCA_963802185.1. Taxonomy (GTDB): domain Bacteria; phylum Bacteroidota; class Bacteroidia; order Bacteroidales; family UBA4417; genus UBA4417. The sequence continues at coordinate 771,149 of CAWDHU010000015.1, read as the reverse complement.
TAGTCTTCCATAAAATAAAAATAAAAAATTGCTATCCGTAGTCTGCGACTACGGATACCGAATAAAGTACATTGTCTATCTGTTTGTTTTCTGCTAATTTGTATATTTGTTTGATTTCAAGTCAATTTAAATGTCGGTTGGAGGTTATAAAATCCGCAATCCGGAAGCAATCCATTTTATAACTTTTGCGGTTGTTGAATGGGTTGATGTATTTACCAGAAAAGTTTATTGTGATATCGATAGTTTGCGGCATTGTCAGCAGGAAAGAGGCCTGATTATTCATGGTTGGTGCCTTATGAGTAATCATATTCATCTGGTTGTGTCGGCCAAAAATGAAGATACAAGTGATATACTTCGCGATTTTAAGAAATTCACAAGTAAACAAATTATAAAAGCAATTTCCGAAAATAAGAGTGAGAGCCGAAAAGAATGGATGTTGCAGATTTTTAAAGAGCAAGGAGGGAAGAACAGCAGAAATAGTATTTATCAGTTTTGGCGTCAGGACAATCAGCCTAAAGAGTTATTTTCAATCGGATTTACCTGGCAAAAGATGAATTATATGCACAACAATCCGGTTGAATCGGGTTTGGTTGAAAAAGCGGAAGACTATCGATACAGTAGTGCCCGGGATTATGTTGGAAAAGGTAAAGGATTGCTTGAAATTCATCCAATATGAAGAAGAAAAAAAAATTAAATTTGTGTCCTGAGTTGCAACTTAGCGCAGCGATCTCATGAGCCACTTTTCGTGGCGAATAAACTCAGGACAACGTTGATTATGAGCCACTTTTCGTGGCGAATAGAGTCAGCACATTTTTTGTAAATATTGGAAGACTACGGACAGCAGAGATTAGACTTTTATACTGAATGCAGTAGAAATGATAAAAACAGTACTTCAAAAAATTGCAAAGGATACTGACGGTAAAGTCGACTGGAAGCTGATCCTGCTGTTTATCCCGGTTGCATATATTTCGTACTTGTTTCACGAATTTGGTCATTGGTCTGTCGGCGAATTGCTGGGCAACAATATGACTTACAGTTTGAATAATGTTTCGCCACAAAGCGGGCACTACCTGAATTCAAACCAGGGTTTATGGATTGCAATCGGTGGCCCGGCTTTTACTGTTTTGCTGGCCCTCATATTTTTACTGGTAATCAGTATTTATAAGGTAGTGTGGGCTTATTCCTTTGTATTTTTTCAATTTTTCTGCCGGTTCTTTTCATTGGTTTTCGGGGTTTTCAACCAACAGGATGAAGCAACTATTTCGGTAATTACCGGGGCTGGTACCTATACAATTGCGATAGCCGTGTTAGTATTGCTGTTTCTGATAATATGGAGAGGAAGTTATATTTTGAAATTAAATTTTAAAAGTAACTTGTACTTTTTTACTATTTCGGTTTTTTGCGACCTTATGGTAATTGCTACTTCTAAATATATTTGAGAAGAATTGCCTTCGGTGAGATAGTTCGCACGGTAGTGGTGAGGATTTTAACCACAGAGACACGGAGAGCAAAGAGGAACACAGAGTTAGTCTCAAAACAGATATTCCCTAAATCTCAGTGTTCATCCGTGTCCTCTGAGCCTCCGTGGTTATCTTTCATTTAATACAAATCAACAAGATGTGGGTCAGCAAGTGTATTTTTTTGAGACTGAAAAGATGAGATTTTTTTGTACCACGGAGGCACTGAGGGCACAGAGGGACACAGAGAAAAAGTATGACTCTTATCTCAAGTCAAAACTGCATATTGCAAATTTCTATCTTCTTCAGGTGTTCTAAAGTTTTTTTTCAGTTTAAAAACTGCAGTCCAAAGTTGGGCACAATAATATCTTTAACTTTGCTTTAATTCAAAACAAAGAAAAGCAAACAAACATAAAAGTCATATTAGGCTTTTCGCTTCTTATACTGACAAACAGCAAACCGGTAAATTCAATTCAAAAGAGACACATGAAAATCAATTTAGACCAAAACCTGTTCAAAATCAGCTTATTGCTGGCGATGCTCAACATTGGATTTATTACTTCCAAAGGACAAAATAATAATTGTTTCCCGGTCCAGACAAAGATCCAGGATGGTACAATCGAAGGTCTTTACGACACCCAAACCGGGTTGCAGCTTTACCTGGGAATTCCTTTTGCAAAGCCACCTGTTGGTGAATTGAGGTGGAAAGCACCCCAGGCACCCGATAAATGGACCGGTGTAAAAGAAACAAAAAAATTCGGCCCCAGGGCAGTCCAGGCTATTGTATTTGGTGATATGAACTCACGCTCAAACGGAATAAGCGAAGATTGCCTTTACCTGAATGTATGGACACCTGCGAAGCGAAACACCACAGGACTGCCTGTTCTGGTTTATTTTTATGGCGGTGGCAATGTTGCCGGCGATGGTTCAGAACCCCGATACGACGGCGCGAGCATGGCAAAGAAAGGAATTGTGGTGGTAACTGTAAATTACCGATTAAGTATTTTTGGTTTCTTTGCCCATCCTGAACTGAGTGCTGAAGCTACATACAAATCATCCGGTAATTATGGCTTACTCGATCAAAATGCTGCTTTGAAATGGGTAAGTAAAAATATAGCCTCATTTGGTGGCGATCCGAAAAAAGTAACCATTGCAGGCGAATCAGCCGGATCTATAGATGCGAGTTCTCACATGGCTTCTCCTTTGTCGAAAGGATTAATAGCAGGGGCAATAGGCGAAAGCGGGGCGGCCATCCCTCCTACCATGGCACCTGTAACTCTTGCTGAGGCCGAAAAAGAAGGGCTGGAATTTGCAAAAAAAGCTGGCAATCTCAGCCTGAAACAGTTGCGGGCTATGAGTACCCGTGATATTTATGAAATTTATACTGATGCGAAACGCTTTGGGTTTCCGGCTGTAATCGATGGCTATTTCCTGACAAAACCCCTCACTGAGGTTTTCAATGCAAAAGAACAAGCCCAGATCCCATTGCTGGTTGGTTGGAATTCAGCTGAAATTCCGGGAATGGCTTTTATGTATGGAATGCCATATACCGAAGAAAATTATTTAACCCGGGTGAAAGCTACCTATCCTGATGATTATGAAGAAGTATTGAAACTTTACCCCTCCGGTTCGGAAAAAGAAATTGAATTATCGGCAACAGCCCTGGCATCCGACAGGTTTATTTCCTACAGCACATGGAAATGGTTCGACCTTCAACGGAAAAACAGCACTCAACCGGTTTACAGGTATTTATACAGCAAATTGCGACCTCCGCTTGTTGATCAGTCACTTTCGACAGGATTGGCCGGTGGTACAATAAAAAAAGAAGACAATGAGTATAAAGCGCCCGAAGCCATTGGAGCACCGCATGCATGTGAAATTGAATACTGCATGGGAAATCTTAGTTTAATAAAGGATTACGCCTGGACCAGCGACGATTACAAAGTATCTGAAACCATGCAAAACTTCTTTGCTAATTTTATCAAAACCGGGAACCCGAATGGGCCCGAACTTCCTGAATGGCGTGCAGCTGATGCGCTAGACATTACTCCCCCTGTGATGATTATTGATGTAGAATCAAAAACAGTAAAGACAGAAAATGATGCCCGCTATTTGTTTCTGGATAAAGCATATAAGAATAATTAAATTGGCATCATTTTATTTTGATGTGCTGGACGAAGAATCCTCCTACTTCCATCCTCTGTTTTTGTATAATTTTCTTGTCCTTTTTGCTTGATTAAAAAGGACCAAAAAATCAAGACTCTATAAAGTTTTAATGATTTTCTACGTCAGGTTTTTGCCGCGCCACGCAAGCCGTTCGCCATGAAAAAGCAAACCATTGCTGAACTTTGGAACTTGGCTCACTTCTGCATGGCTTGCTTATGTCCTTCGCTCAAAAACCTTCCTTGAAAAACTATTAAAACTTTATAAAGTCAGTCCCTACTAAGTAAAATCTTACTTCTGGCAACATTGGGGGACAACGATTTGGCTTTTGGGGTAGATTTTCAGGGTGTAGGGACCGGCCTAATAGAAATTTCACAACAAATGTAGCCGAAGGTAAAACAGCGCGGGCATGTGTGTAGCAAAACACCAGCTTCACGTGCTGTCAGGATGTTGTTCTGAGCTATCAAGCCTTGTTTTGCGAGCCTTTACCAAGGCGTACAGATGTGTGAAATTTCTATTAAGCCCTGACCTTTTGTTTCTTTTGGGTCAAGCCAAAAGAAAAGAAAAATGAAAAGACAAACAGATAATTTATTGCCTGGGAACTAATCCAGCACATCAAAATAATATCTTGCTATTAAATTGATTATCTGTACTTAAATATTATTACCTTTGCAGAAGTTTTTAAGAAAGATTCTCCTCCGGATTTTTTTATTCGTAATAAGTTTTTCTACCGGCTGATTCACAACCCGGCATTAAGTACAAAAATTTCGATAGCCTTACTTTAAGTACTTTTATATCAACAAAAGCCTTCAGGCAATATCAGTAAAGCACACACATTATGGAATACAACACCACCCGCGGCTCCATGAAGATTTCCGAATATGGCCGGAATATTCAGAATATGATCCTTTATATCGCTTCGCTTCCCGATCGCGAGCAAAGGAACCGACTAACAAGCACTCTTGTTAACATCCTGGCCATTATGAACCCGGATATGCGCGACCAGGTTGATATCAAACATAAACTCTATGATCATGTTCACCTGATGTCGGATTTTACACTGGATATCGATTCGCCTTACCCAGTCCCTCCCCGGCCCGAAGAAGCACCTGCTCCTGCCAGGGTTCCGTATACCCAGGAAACGATAAAGCTCAGGCCTTACGGTAAATATATGCAACGGATGATTGAAAAGGCTGTAACTTACGAAGATGGGGCCGAAAAAGACGAATTAGTTAAGACTATTGCTAATAACCTTAAAAAGATGTACCTCAACTGGAACCGTGATTCGGTAAACGATGAGCTGATCCATGAGCACCTCAGTCTTTTATCCGGCACAAAGCTTAAACTCCGCGACGATGATCGCCTCCACTCAACCACAGATATTCTCAAAGCCAATAAACTGGTTTTGGATAAGCAAAAACAACCATTCAAACGACGTAAATTCTCCGGTAAGAATAACGACAATAACAATGGTCGCAAAAAAAAATTCGGCAAAAACTAATAAATTGCTTGTTTTCCAATGATAATAGTGAGGGTTCCACCTAAGGTGAGACTCTCATTTTTTTTGCAAATAAATCTTTTCCTCTTAACATCTATTGCATAGGCATTTTTTTTAATTTCGGCAATGAAAATAAACAGACCCCATGAGTTCATTCGAAATACAAGGAGGCCTTCAACTAAAAGGAAACATTACTCCTCAAGGTGCTAAAAATGAAGCATTACAGATACTCTGTGCAGTGCTGCTTACCTCTGATGCAATTACAATCAATAACATCCCGGATATTCTGGATGTAAACAAATTGATTGATCTGCTTGCCGCTTTGGGTGTTAAGGTTACCAAAAACGGCACAGGAAGTTATACTTTCAAAGCTGAAACTATTGACCTGGATTACATGGAGACCGAAGAATTCCGCAAACAAGCTTCCAGCCTCCGTGGATCAGTGATGATACTTGGCCCGATGCTTGCCCGTTTTGGAAAAGGAAGTATACCAAAACCTGGCGGTGATAAAATCGGTCGTAGACGTCTGGATACACATTTTATCGGCTTACAGAAACTTGGTGCAGAATTCGACTTTGATACGATGAAAGGATTTACAAGGGTAACTGCTGTAAAACTTAAGGGAGCTTATATGCTTCTGGATGAAGCTTCAGTAACAGGAACTGCTAATATCCTTATGGCCGCTGTTCTGGCCGAAGGCAAAACCACCATTTTCAACGCGGCATGTGAACCTTATCTTGTTCAACTCAGTGAAATGCTCGTCCGCATGGGAGCAAAAATTGAAGGCATAGGTTCAAACCTACTTAAAATTGATGGTGTAGAAAAACTAAGCGGCACTTCACATAAGCTATTGCCTGATATGATAGAAGTAGGCAGTTTTATTGGCCTTGCTGCCATGACCCGCAGCGATATTACTATTTGCAATGTAAATTACCCTGCACTAGGTATTATTCCCGATGTTTTCCAGAAATTGGGTATTATAATTGAACAACAAGGCGACAATATTCATATTCCTGCCCAGGATCACTACGAAGTGGAATCCTTTATGGATGGCGGAATTATGACCATATCCGATGCACCCTGGCCCGGCTTTACTCCCGACCTCATCAGCGTTATACTTGTTACTGCCATTCAGGCTAAAGGAAGTGTGCTGGTGCACCAGAAAATGTTCGAAAGCAGGTTATTCTTTGTCGATAAACTGATAGATATGGGTGCTCAAATCATCCTCTGCGATCCGCATCGTGCCACTGTAATCGGCCTTAACCGGGAAAGCAGGCTCCGCGCTATTAGGATGTCATCCCCTGATATCAGGGCTGGAGTTGCGCTTTTAATTGCAGCTCTTTCAGCTAAAGGTACCAGCATCATCGACAATATCGACCAGATAGACCGCGGATATCAGAATATTGACGGGCGATTGAATGCTATCGGAGCTCAAATCAGGAGGGTGTAAGCAGTCTGAACAGATTTTAATGTTAGATCCTCAGCAAATCAATTCATCCAATCCTTATTTCGCATAGTGAAATAATACTGCACAGGATTTCTTTCTGTGGCCCAAAACTGCAGCAGAAACATCAGTTTAATTCAACTAAAGTCACTTATACGCACTGTATATCAATATTATACATTAAATGTAGATGTAAATAATTTTGTTATTACAAAGCTATATTTCAGTAACTCAATGCATTATAATTTAACAAATCTTTATTTACATTTCAATTACATTTTTAACATATATTTTCTTTGTTTAACAGTGCTTAACATTGCATGCAAAATTACAGGTATACTTTTGCACATCTTTTTACTACATACTTAACTTAAAACAAAAAATGAAAATGAAAAAGATTCTGATTTTTGCAACTGCAATGGTATTTGCAATGAGTGCCTCTTTAATGGCAACCGCTCAAAACGCTACAACCAAAACACAGCCTCAAAAAGCTACAGCAAATGCGACTACAAAACAGGAGGCCCAGAAAACTACAGCCAAAACTGAGCCAGCTGCTAAAAGCCTGCAAGCAAAACTTAAAAAGCATCCTAATGCATCTAAAACTGCAAAAACTACTTCAGCAAAAACTACTTCAGCAAAAACCGGGAATACGGCTTCAAGCAAAGAGGTAAAAACGACTACTACCTCTGCAGCAAAAGCTGCTCCGGCAAAAACTGCTCAAAAACCAGCTGAACATAAGAAGTAATTTAAATCCAATAATTATTGAGAAACCATCCTGACAGGGTGGTTTTTTTGTTTGGTTGCAGCTTTAAACTACAAACATCATCAATAATAACAATCAGATCGGCCAAGGTTTTCAGAATATTGATGGGCGATCGAATGAAATCGGAGCACAAATCAGACAGGTATGAATCAGGCATATAAGGGTATCCATTGACCCACTTCCAAATCAAATTATAGGCTGCCAACAAATAGAATATAATTTTCTTTCTTTTTCAAATAATGAGTATTAATTCCTAATTGAATAACTGCAAACACTTTAAACAGCAGAAAGCTTAGCAAGGAACCACAATTTTCTCTTTTGATCCATTTCGAACTTCCCTGGTATCCTTTTAAAACCTGGTCTGTAATATTTTCCTGGTAATTGATCCTGAGGTTCGCATCAGCAAAAGATTGAATGTAAACTGCTTCAGTCCAATGAAAGAATGCCATTTTATTTTTCCACTTTTGTGAAATATATTTCCGCTTTGGTGATTTGTTGACAATATCAGTAATAATAAATCTCCCGGATGGTTTAAGTACTCTTCTAATCTGAGCCAGGAACAATTCCTTTTGAGGATAATGAAAAGCGCTTTCGATACATAGCAATACATCAATTGAATTGTCGCTTATAGTTTCGAGCTTTTGCGCATCATCAATATTGAAATCAACATTTCTCCGGTCAGCCTTGTTTTGAATGGCTATCGCAATATTGTCCGGATTTAGATCAATGCCTGTTATTTTTGAAGCAGTCAAAATATCAGCAATATACAGCAACTGGATTCCATTGCCGCAGCCTACTTCCAACACCTTTTCATTTGCCAGGCCGTCAATATGGCTCAGACAATAATCAGTAAGATTCAACTGACGCCTTTCAAGTGATTCAAAATCGCACTTATAATAAGGATAGTGAAGCATCAGATGTTTCCCAAAAAGACTGAGATACAAATTGTTCATCGATTTATAATATCTCCGGGTGGAATTAGCTGTCGACAGAAGATATGAAGGTGCTTTTACAGTGTTCATTCTAGCATATTTTAAATAAAAATAATACACATTTATGACAAATGCGAATTTCAGGTGTTTTATTTCATCATCGATCAAAGTTTAGGTATGATTTAATGTGAGTCATGCTAAGATTTAATAAGCTGCACCTGTTTTAATTAACCTGCCAAAATGGCCTCACTTTCCGAATGGCAGATTTTTTGTTACACAAAGCAAACATTTAACTTAATCATTCATCATAGTATTAATGATGAAGCATAAGTTATTTAACACTACTGATAATCAGGAATTTGAAAAATGTTTAATCGCATGAAGCAGAAAAAGACCACTGAAAAAGCTGAAACTAAAACCACCAGCGAACCAACAACTGACAATATTGCAGAACCTATCGCACAGCCTGCGACAGAAGAGGAACAAATTGCTGCTACACCCAAACTTTATACAGAAGAAGAGTTCCAGTCGAAAGTTAACGAGCTGAACGACAAATACCTGCGCCTTTATTCCGAGTTTGATAATTTTCGCAAACGCACGTTTAAAGAAAAGATTGATTTGAGCAGAACTGCTTCCGAAGATATTATTAAAGAGTTGCTACCGGTACTCGATGATTTTGACAGGGCTATTGCCTCTATGGCTTCAACAGATAATATTGAAGCAATAAAAGAAGGTGAGCAATTGATACATGCCAAAATGAAAGCCATTTTTGCATCAAAAGGTCTTCAGGAGATTAAAAGCCTGGGTGAAAACTTTAATACCGACTTCCACGAAGCCGTAACCAGCATTCCGGCACCTTCGGAAGATTTGAAAAATAAAGTGGTTGACGAAGTCCAGAAAGGATATATGCTTCACGATAAAGTGATCAGGTTTTCGAAAGTAATTACAGGAAGCTAACAAAACCATTAGCCAGCTTAACGACAATACCTTTCAAAAAATCAACTCTAAAAGGAATACAGTGACTAAACGAGACTATTACGAAATACTGGGCGTTACGCGCAATGCCGGTGATGCTGAACTCAAAAAGGCTTATCGCCAGTTGGCATTGAAATATCATCCGGATAAGAATCCAGACAACAAAGCTGCCGAAGATAAATTTAAAGAAGCCGCTGAAGCTTACGAAGTACTGAGCGATCCGGAAAAGCGCAAACGATATGACCAGTTTGGACACGACGGGCTGCGAAACGGTGGAGGTGGAGGATTCAGTGGCGGAGGCATGAACATGGAGGATATTTTCAGTCATTTCGGTGATATTTTCGGTGGTGCCTTTGGTGGCGGTGGATTTGGAGGCGGCCAGCAACGTGGAGGAAGGCGTGTTAACCGCGGCACCAACCTCAGGGTTAAAGTTCGGTTAACACTGGAAGAAATAAATACAGGTGTTGAGAAAAAGATAAAAGTAAATAAATATATCTCCTGCACCTATTGCAAGGGTTCAGGTGCCGAAGGCGGATCATCGCATACCACCTGTTCAACCTGCCGTGGTACCGGACAGGTAACACGTGTTACCAACACTTTCCTGGGACAGATGCAAACCAGTTCCACCTGCCCTACCTGTAGTGGCGAAGGTCAGATCATTCAACATAAGTGTGTTCATTGTGCCGGAAATGGAGTTGTTAAAGGGGAGGATGTAATCAGTATTGATATCCCGGCAGGTGTTTCAGATGGCATTCAGCTTTCGGTTAATGGAAAAGGAAATGCAGCAGCCCGTGGAGGAGTACCCGGCGACCTGATCATCCAGATTGAGGAGATACCACACGAATTCCTGCACCGCGAAGGCAATAACCTGCTATACGACCTGTATATCAGTTTCCCTGATGCATCATTGGGTAGTTCTGTTGATATTCCAACTCTCGAAGGCAAAGCACGGATTAAAGTTGAACCCGGCACACAGGGCGGACGTATGCTACGGCTGAAGGGGAAAGGGCTTCCATCAATTAACTCATATGGCAAAGGCGACTTACTGGTAACTATCAACGTATGGACACCCCGCAATTTAAACAGGCAAGAAAAAGATATACTCGAAAAACTTCAAACTGCTGATAATTTCAAACCTCAGCCAGGTGCCCGCGATAAAGGATTTTTCGACAGGATGAGGGAGTATTTTCAGTAAAACATTTCGTCCGAAAGCTTCATCAGCAGAGTTTTGTGATGACGGAATCTTTTTATTTTTTCAATAAAAATAAAAGCAACTCTTATTCGTAATGGTTGCTTTTTGGGTTTAATAACAATGAATTTCGTTTAAGAATGTACATATTTTGTAATTTTACCCTGATTTTATACCTTCAAAAAAATATTTCACTCCTATTTATCTAATTAGCAAATGATTCTGCAAGCCAATTCAGTTACCAAAAAATTTGGCGACTTCACCGCTCTCAACAAAGTTAGCATTCATGTTCCCGAAAACAGCATTTTCGGGTTGCTTGGCCCAAATGGCGCCGGCAAAACAACGCTGATACGTATTATTAACCAGATCACCGGCCCCGATGAGGGGGAAGTTATTTTCGATGGCCGCAAGTTGAATCAGGATCATATCTCAATGATCGGTTACCTGCCCGAAGAGCGTGGACTTTACAAAAAGATGAAAGTCGGCGAACAGGCTTTATACCTTGCACAGCTGAAAGGACTTAGCCATCATGATGCAAAAATCCGGTTGAAAAAATGGTTCGAAAAATTTGAAATCCAGGAATGGTGGGATAAAAAAGTAGAAGAACTTTCAAAAGGCATGCAGCAAAAAGTACAGTTCGTGGTGACAGTTGTTCATGAACCCAAACTTTTGATTTTCGACGAACCTTTCAGTGGCTTTGACCCGATCAATGTAAACCTTTTGAGAGATGAGATCCTTGATTTACGTAAAAACGGGTCAACCATCATATTCTCTACACACAATATGGCATCGGTCGAGGAACTCTGTGATAACATTGCTCTAATCAACAAATCAGTAAAGATACTGGATGGGCCTGTTAAAGAGATCAAAAAGAAATATTCCACTAACAGTTACCAGGTTCAATACCGCGATTTCAATGGCATACCCTACCAACTAAATGAACCAGGATTTGAAATATTAAATTCAGCCATTGAAGAGGGAATCTGCACCGCCACATACAGGTTAGATACAAGTAAAGGTCCAAACGATCTGCTTGCTGCCATGCTCCCCCATGTTAGTGTGATTGCTTTTAATGAGTTGATCCCTTCAATGAATGATATTTTTATTTCAACAGTTAATAATGTTAACGCCAATCATATCCTGGAATCCTGAAAACCTGAGCCATGAACAAGATATTTCTCATCATACAACGCGAATACCTCACTAAAGTCAAGAAACGTTCGTTTATAGTAATGACCATCCTTGGACCCATCCTGATGGCATCTATGTTTATTCTGCCTGTTTACCTGGCCAGCCGCCAGGACGACAAACAAGCAATAAATGTATTAGACGAAACCGGTTTGTTTTTCGATAAATTCGAAAACAGCGAAAACTATACGTTTATACCTGTAAAAACAAGTTTACAGGAAGCCAAAGAAACCCTGGCTAAAAAAGGGGATTTTATGTTATTACATATTCCTGCCACTCAACTTAACGTTCCCGACAATGGCATAATTTACTCTGACAAGCAACCAACCTTAAACCTGAAAGGCTACATTTCGGGAGTGATGAGCAAAGAACTGGAAAAGCAAAAACTGGCTGCAGAGATCAGGAATGAGGTACTCAAAAATACTCCGGGTTATATGCAAGGTCATGATACAACTGCTGTTGACCTTATGAGCGAAACGATACTGAAAAATATAAAGACCGATGTAAAAATTACAACCTATAAGACCGGAGAAGGAGGCAAAGAAGAGAAAAGTTTCACGGAATTAACAATGGTAGTGGGTTATGTTGGAAGCATCATGATCTATATGTTTATTTTCCTGTTCGGTGCACAGGTTATGCGGGGTGTAATTGAAGAAAAGACCAGCAGGATCATCGAAGTAATTGTTTCGTCAGTAAAACCATTCCAGCTGATGATGGGGAAAATAATCGGGGTTGCTTTGGTTGGCCTCACACAATTCCTGTTATGGATTGTATTTACTTTTATTATCATAACAGCAGTGCAGACAGCTTTCCCTCAGCAGTTTAAAAAAACTCAGACCGAGCAGACAAAAATTACAGGAAATAGCGTTGCCCTCCCTAATGAAACAGCTCCGGCTGCACCAAATTCGATCACCGCAGATACCGGAAATAACCAGATGAACGAGGTGTTTGAAGCCTTTTCATCAATCAATTTACCTGTAATGATCATGGCATTCCTGTTTTACTTCCTTTTCGGATACCTGATGTATGGCGCCCTCTTTGCTGCAATAGGGGCTGCAGTGGATAACGAAACAGATACACAACAATTTATGCTTCCCATAACAGTTCCACTGATTTTTTCCCTTGTTGTTGCGCAAACCGTGATTCAAAATCCAGAGAGTCCTCTGGCTTTCTGGCTCTCAATGATACCGTTAACCTCACCTGTCATCATGATGGTCCGGATTCCTTTTGGAGTTCCAACCTGGGAAATAGCCTTATCATTTGGATTGCTGGTTCTCGGATTCCTTGGTACAACCTGGCTTGCAGCCAAAATATACCGCACCGGAATTTTAATGTATGGCAAAAAATCTAACTACCGTGAAATGTGGAAATGGATCAGGTATAAAGGATAGGTAGTGAAAAGTGAACAGTGAACAGTGAATAACGAATAGTAACAAGTATTTATTCTACCAGATGACCCCCATAACTTATTCAATCTCCTCCACAAGTCCCCTCTCCTTTTTGAGGAGAGGGGATTTAGGGGTGAGGTAAAAAAGAATGACCTAAACCCAAACCCTTCACCCTTACCCTAAACCCCAACCCCTAAATCCTAATCCCTACAATGGCAAGAATACTTATAATCGACGACGAACGTGCTATCCGGAATGCTTTACGCGAAATTCTGGAATATGAAAATTACCAGGTTGATGATGCAGAGGATGGACCATCGGGTATTGAACTTGTTAGCAAGGAGAGTTACGACGTAATACTTTGTGATATAAAAATGCCAAAAATGGATGGCATCGAGGTACTCGATAATATTCAGAAAACTACGGATGCACCGGTTGTGATGATCTCCGGGCATGGAACTATTGAAACTGCGGTTGAGGCAATCCGTAAAGGCGCCTACGATTTTATCGCCAAACCGCTGGACCTGAACAGGCTATTAATCACTCTGAGAAATGCGATGGACAAATCGCGCCTGGTTACCGAAACCAAAGCACTGAAGCGTAAAGTGAGCAAGCAATACGAGATGATAGGCGAATCGCCGGCAATCACTAAAATTAAAGATATGATTGAACGGGTTGCAGCTACTGATGCACGTGTTCTGATTACAGGTGAAAGCGGAACAGGAAAAGAGCTTGTTGCCCGTTGGCTACACGAAAAAAGCAACCGCGCCGATGGACCATTTGTTGAAGTAAACTGCGCTGCCATTCCATCGGAATTGATTGAAAGCGTGCTTTTCGGTCACGAGAAAGGATCATTTACCTCAGCTATTAAGCAACGTAAAGGAGACTTTGAACAGGCTACCAACGGTACCATTTTCTTAGATGAAATCGGTGACATGAGCCTTTCGGCACAGGCAAAAGTTCTGCGTGCACTCCAGGAAAATAAAATTATGCGTGTGGGCGGAGAGAAAGATATCCCTGTAAATGTGCGTGTAATTGCCGCAACAAATAAAAATCTGCTTGAAGAAATTGAAAATAAAACTTTTCGCGAAGATTTGTATCACCGCCTGAGTGTGATCCTCATTAAAGTGCCTTCACTTAATGATCGCGAAGATGATATCCCGATGCTTGCTCATTATTTTGTCGGACAAATCTGTGAAAACAATGGCAGACCCCCTATTCAGTTTACTGACGATGCTCTCGAAGAATTGAAGGGAATTAAGTGGACCGGCAATATCCGTGAACTTCGTAATGTGGTTGAAAGACTTGTTATTCTTTGTGATCAGCGGATTACTGTTGAAGATGTGCAGATGTATGCGCAACCAGCCAGAAGATAATGAAACCAATACAGAAAGATGATCTATAATCAGAAAGTTTGTACTATTATCTTTTCAAATCCCTAGCTCCAAATCCCAAGAAAAAAATAAAGAAAATCCGTTTTTAAAGATACAGTATCGCGCAGTCCTTGGAATTTGAAGCTTGGGATTTGAAACTTGGGATTTTGTCACTTCTTTTCATCCAGAAAGATGATCCCGTCCCTCGTAATCCAGGCGCGGGTTGTAGCATCATACTCATCTATTTCATCTCCTTTCCCATCAACACGGGGATCATTTGAGGACCTCATCCATTGTTCCAGGCGTGAGCTGAGTGAAGCTTTCACGCTGGCGTATTGCTCTGACTCAGCAACATTATGAATATTGTAGGGATCATCTTTAATCACATACAATTCTTCGGCAGGTCTCTTTTCAAAACCAAGTTTAAAATATGGGTTTACTGAAGGCAGATTCCTGTTATCCATCATAAATGTTTTGGTAATTCCTCCATCCACATCACCGTACACGGAAGGCGTCCCCGGAATGGTTTCATCTCCGGCCGGGTTGCGGTCGGGCCGGAAATTGCGGATATATAGATATTCATTTGTGCGGATAGCACGGATCGGGTAGCCAGCGCCATAAGCAAAATCAGCCCGACACAGGCAATGTCGTTCTCTCTCCAGGAAAACCGCATCGTTTTGAATATCCGTTTTACCTTCCAAAACAGGCAGCAAACTTTTCCCGTCCATTGGAGGTTGGTTTTTGATCCCGGCCAGATCGAGGAATGTAGGTGTCAGATCAATATAATTTACAAAAGAATTATTCCGGACGTTTTGGACCATTTTAGGTGAACCGCAAATAATTAAAGGCACTCGTGTTCCATAATCATAGAGGTTCGCTTTTGCGTGGGGAAAAGGCATACCATTATCGGAAGCAACAATAATGATAGTGTTGTCGAGCTTGCCATTTTTTCTAAGAATTTCAAGCAAATCGCCAATTTCTTGATCGAAATGCTCAATTTCGGAAAAATAATCAGAAAGGTCTTCCCTGATTTCAGGTGTGTCGGGTAAAAATCCGGGGACTTTAATTTGGGCAACATCAATGCCTGCGGTTTTACCCGCATTTTTATCAAATGGCCTGTGTGGATCGTTCGTGCCAAACCAGAAAAAGAAAGGTTTCCCTTCAGGAAGTTTCTCGATAAATTCTGAAAATTCAACTTTATCCCCGCATGGATTTTCGGTATAACCCATTTTGGTAAAATCACCAGGCGCCCAGCCTTTGCGGTCGAAAGCGACAGCATACCCGTTTTCGCGCAGAATTTGAACGTAAGTCGGTATTTTTTTATCCATTCTGCCACACAGGTTCACCCCTTCGCCCAGATTATGGGGATAAAGCCCTGTAAGTAAGCTAGCCCGCGAAGGTGTGCACGATGGAGCTGAACAATAAGCATTCTCGAAACTGATTCCGCGATGAGTCAATTTCTCAATGTTTGGAGTACGCACATACGATTCACCATATATTTCGGAATACGGATAGCTCCAGTCGTCAGCCAGGAGAAATAAAATATTGGGCTGTTTCGGTTCCTTTTTAATGCATGTTGTGAAAACAGGAACTAAACTCAGGGCTAAGATAATTTTTAAGATTGATCTCATGTTGCTGAAATGTTTACTTGGATAATATGCGATTTCGCTGATTCCGAAATCAAATATAAGAATTAAATTATAGCACCCTTCTTTTGAGGACAGGTTACTAATTTAACGACAAATATTTTGATTGTAGACTACCCTGGCAAACTCAATTTATAATTTTAATATCACCATGCCCTTTCAATTCACAATCAGGGTTAAAAAATTTATAATACATTCTTACAGTATCATTTACAATATTAAATCCCCGGACATCAATTGATAATCCATTTGAATAAACTGAATCTAACGATAATAATACATTATAATTTCTGTCAACAATACGAAATGCAAACCTGGATTCGGCTGGTTTTGTAATGATAAGACTGAATACTCCGTAGCAAGGGTTCGGGTAAGAGTAAACAGTAAAGCTGTCGTTCGAGGTATCACATGAACTTACATTACTTTCAGGAAATAACGAATTTTCCTTTTCATTCCATAATTCTGATATCACCCAATCGGTAGCATCATTTGTCATAACCCAGCCATTATTATCCGTCTGAGTAATCCCTTTAAAAATTATAACATCAGGATCTTTGATTTTTGTGACTGTATTATTTCTTTCGCAAGATGAAGCAAGGATTATAACTATCAGAACCGAAATTGCAGAAAGAGAAGCGTTTAATTTATTTTTAAAAAGCATCAGAATTAAAGTCAATAGTGAATCAAAATAGAAAAGTGTAAATGGCACTCAAATATAAATAATAAAACAGCAGAGCAATTTTATTTTATTTAATCGGTTCTGCTCCATCAGGCAACTTATCGGGTGCACCAAATGCCGGGTTTGCCAGGAATGTCTCATCGCGCAACGTCTTAATAAAAGCGATCAGATCAGCTTTTTCACTTGATGTAAACTGTATACCTCCATCATACGCATGATGCATTAGCGGGTGAACATATGGCGACCATATAATGCCCTCGGAATAAAAATCAATTACTTCTTCCAGCGTTTTAAAACGGCCATCATGCATGTAGGGCCCCGTTAGTTCAATATTTCGTAAAGTTGTTGCTTTGTACGCTCCGCGATCGGTGGGATCGCCGGTTACTGAATAGCGGTCACGGGAATCGTTAAATACGGAATCTTTTCCGTTATTATAAAAAAGGTTGGTGGTAAAAAGAGGATTGCCCGATCCTCCATGGCAATGGAAACAATCGGCACCTTCTTCAGTCATAAAGAGTACATATCCATTTAATTCCTGGGTACTGAGTTGCTGTTCGCCGCGCATATATTTATCAAATTTCGAATCAGCTGAAATCAATGTCCTGACAAACTGCGCCACGGCTTTACTAATGTTCCTGAAGGTAACAGTGTGCGAGCCAAAAGCTTTTTCGAAAAGTTCGGGATATCCGGATATACTTTGGATCAATGCCTTTGTTTTATTGGTATCACCTGCCATTTCATGCGGCGCTGTAACTCCCATCCTTACAATATCTTCGAGTGTGCGTTGCGATGCGTCAGGGTTATCTTTTGATATCGAACCCGACCAAAAATACCCGGAGTTATTCCATACCAGGTTGATCATCGGCAACATATAATGGGGTGTCATAATACCTGTGATACCAAATGGTCTACCTCCTATAAATTTGGGATGATCAATTCCACATTCGAACGACCTGGATTGAAGGTGACAAGTGCCGCAACTCATCATTTTATCGGGATCGGTATTACCTGACATACGTCCGTCATAAAACAAATACCGTCCTAACTCAACGCCCTCAACGGTCATCGGGTTATCAGCAGGAATATTCATTTGGGTCGGGAAATATTTGGGAACTGTGATCTGGTATGGGGTCGGATTATAGACTTCAGTAGTGTCGTGAGTACAGGAAGAAATACCAAATAGCATTAACATGGCAAATATGGCAGTTACCTCAATCCTTAAACACCTCATACTATCCATGATAATTGATTTCAATTTTCGCACAAAATTACCCAATATTTCTCATGAAATAAGATGTTCATAAGTAATCATTCAAACTAAAGCTCTTTGAGCTCGTTGATGCCATGAAATCAGTAGAATGTAAAATAAATCAAATATCACTACACATTAAAATACGAATTTCTCCCTCCTGACGCCTTTCTTGGTGCTTATTTCAATTAAATATAATCCTCTGCTGAGGCCCGATATAATGATAGGATTTTCAAGTGACGAAAGAACCTCAACCTGTTGACCAATCAAATTATAGATTTTTATTTTTAGTAGGATAGCTCCGTACGGAAGGGAAACCATCATTACATTGTTCTGGCGATTAATTTTTATTGAACCTAAATTATCCAAAGACATATCAGGAATTCCAAGTGTTTCGCAGGCAGTCCCAATCTCTTCTTTGGTATTGCATCCTGGTGCATTATTATAAATTGTTACCCACCCGATTGGATTTGCCACATAGCCACATGTACAGTGAAGTTCGCAGGTCACCAATTTGGGATTATTATCGATGTCAAGATCTGTAATAGAACCAGGAGCAATGTTTTCCAAGCCAGCCAGGCTTGTTAATATATTATTATTCATAATCCAAAGGCTTCCATTGATATGATTTAATGCAGATAAACCCATCAGAGATGCAAGAGAAGACATAGAAGAAATGGTTATACCACCGCCTATAGAAGCTAAAGAGGATAACGGATCCAGATTTTGAAGCTTAGGATCTAATTCTAGCATCAGGCTTCCACCTATTGTTGTAAGTGATTCAAGACCTGTAAGACTGGTAAGAGCATCATTAAGCGATATACGTAATCTACCACCAATTGAAACTATATGCGACAGACCTGAGAGATTGATTAATGCATCATTATCCCATATTATTAATCCTGCTTGTATACTCGCCAATCCCCCAAGTCCTTCCAGGCTTTCGAGAACAGGATTGCTGTTAATTTCAATATCACCCTGAATAGTTGTCACATTTGCCAACGCTGCCATACTGGTTAGCAGATTGTTTTTTTCAACATAAAGATATCCGCCAATTGATGATAAATTATTAAGTCCTGTAAAATTGGCAAGCGAATCGTTAAATACAATTACTAAGTCTGAACCAATTGAAGTAACCATATTAAGTTCAGCAATACTTTTCAAAGCGTTGTTGTCGTTTATTTCAAGCCTTCCTCCTATTGAAGCGAGCGAATCCAACCCGGCAAGATTTGCCAGATTGGTGTAATCAATACCAAGTTCTCCCCCAATGGTGGTGATGCCACTTAATCCGTTCAAGTTTGTGATATTGCTGTTTAATCCCATTATAAGAACAGATCCCTCAATCTGTTTACAACCAGGATAATTGGTGTGAAAATTGTCGATCTCTGCCTGGTTAAGGAAGGTGATGCCTTCAGGCAAACATGATTGTGCAAACAATGCAAAATTGAAACACGACAATAAAATAACTGCGAAAAGGGGGTTTTTCATATCTCTTGTATTTGTTTAGTGAAACAACCTGGAATCAACTGATTCAGGTTAATTGCATTTACCACCGGGGGAAAATTTGTTCCAATTTTGTATCCGTACAGGTAAAACAAGAGAATATGTGTAGAGAGAATATTTAAACCTAAAAAAATCCTCCGGACAATACTCCAAAGTTAATGAAAAGATATGCGATTTCCAAACTTCTGGGTGAATGGGAGAGAAAGAAATACAGAATTCTGAACTCTTCATTTCTATTAGACAAAGTATTAATTTAATTGCTGAATTTTATCAGGCATTTGCGAATATGAGCAGTTACTTTAAAAGCATGACCGAATTGTTTCTATCTTTGCACCCCCTTTTAGATGGAAGATAAAAGTTTTTTTACATACAATTGACTATCATGCATGCTATTAGAAGCAGCCTGATTGATGAATAATTTAAATAAGAATGAAATTCAAACCCGGAGATAAAGTAAGATTCCTCAATGCAACAGGAGGAGGAACTGTAATAAAAGAGATAAATGCATTTATGGTATCAGTCGAAATTGAAGATGGTTTCGAAATACCCACTATGATCCATGAGCTTGTAGCCATTGAGCCTGCAGGAGCATCAGGTGATTTATTTTTAAACAAAAATGATCGCCAGTCTGAAAAACCAATAACAATTGAACCTGAACCAGAGATTATTGAAACCGATCGGATCAGCCGTATCGTTAACCGCGGAAACGCATCTGCAGCACCTTCAGGCGTTTATCTTGCCTGGGCTCCCCAGGATCAGCAACGATTACTATCAGGAATTATAGATATTTACCTGGTTAATAATACAACATCTGACATTCTTTACTCCTTTTTCCTTAAAAACAGTGATAGCAATTTTACCGGAATTGATTACGGATCAGTGCCGGCCGAATCGAAACTGGTTATCGAAAGTATTGTGCGCGACGACATTGGCATGTGGTCGAACGGAGTGGTACAGGTAATTTTCTTTTCGGAAGAAAATGAAAAAGTCCTGATGCCTGTGAGCGCTACTTTCAGGATTAAAGGCTCCGTATTTTACCATGAAGGCAGTTACCACGAGACTCGTTTCCTGGCTAACCAGAAATCCATTTTATATACTGTTTGCGAACTAAACCGGATACCAAGTACTTACGAACAAATACTGAACGAAAAAGAAAACCGCGAGCCATTGCCTGCAGCTGCAGAACGGTTCAGGCCCGAAACAGCCATTGATCAATACCGCACTGCACCTAACGAAGCTGTAGTAGACCTTCACATCTCAGCCCTTCGGCCTGATTACAACAACCTCTCTCCTCATGAAATCCTGACCATCCAGATGGGAGTTTTTGAGCGAATGCTTGGAAGTGCTATTGCTTTTATGTACACCAGCGTGGTATTTATACATGGCATTGGCAACGGAACACTCAAACAAGCAATTATTCAAAGGCTTGCCGAATATGAAGATATTGAATTCCGAAGTGCTTCGTTTGCCAAGTATGGAAATGGAGCTATAGAGCTTATTATTCACAGGAATACATAAATTTTCCGGCTCCAGACCAGGGTAAGATACATCATGGGGATATGGAAAAATGATTGTTGTATACGGAATGAATAATCTTCAAAGTTGAATCTTCGTTTCACTTACTTTTATAGCTATTTTTGTACTTATTCCAATATGCGCAATTCGTTGAAATCATCAATATCCATGCAGTATTCAACCGATACTTATAAAAGTACTGAAAACCCACTTTTCACTATTGTTATTCCTACATGGAATAACCTGGAAATGTTAAAGCTGTGTATCGGCAGCATTTTTAAAAACAGCAGTTTTAAACACCAGATCGTAATTCACATTAATGAAGGTACTGACGGCACAAAAGCCTGGATTGAAGAAAAACAGTTCGACCATACATGCAGCGAAACTAATATAGGGGTTTGTTATGCCCTAAATGCTGCAGCAGGATTAGCCAAAACCGACTACATCCTCTACCTGAATGACGACATGTATGTTTGTCCTGATTGGGACAAATACCTCTGGGAAGAAATCCAGCTTATGCCCGATAAGTCATTTTACCTTTCGGCAACAGCTATTGAACCTTTTGATGCAGGTAAAAAATGTGCCATAACTCCATATTCATATGGTACTAATCCCACCGATTTCCAAGAGGATGAGTTGCTGGCCAGCTATAAGGCTTTACCTTATAACGACTGGAATGGCTCCTCCTGGCCGCCATCCATAGTACATCGCGATATATGGAATGCTGTTGGCGGCTACAGTGTTGAATTTTTCCCTGGATTTTATTCCGATCCTGATTTCTCATTAAAACTCTGGCAGATAGGAGTCCGCAATTTCAAAGGCGTTTCGCGTAGCAGGGTGT
This sequence comes from uncultured Bacteroidales bacterium, assembly GCA_963802185.1. Classification (GTDB taxonomy): domain Bacteria; phylum Bacteroidota; class Bacteroidia; order Bacteroidales; family UBA4417; genus UBA4417. Next base: position 749,346 of record CAWDHU010000015.1, on the reverse strand, counting down.
ATCATTTCCTGGAGCATTCGACTAAACGAATGGGGAATAGGAAAGTTAAATCCGGAAACAGAATATTTCTGAATAAGTGGGGAATTTCTGCAAGCATGTTTAATAAATTCTATTTGCGAATGGGAAGTCCTTACAATGGCCCGTTGCCCGAAGTGGAAAAAACATTTGCTTATAAAAAGAAGAAATTCACAAGCTGGGTTAAAAACCGTTTTACGTCTGGCGTAGCTTTGTAAGACTGTTTATACTTTAAGATATTTTGACAGTTTTGCTATATTGCGATTAAATAAGTTACTAAGAAAAATAACTTTCTGTTCTTAATTTTAGGGCATGGAACTGAAATCAGGAAATATTAAACTACGTCCTTTGCGTTTAACAGACGCTAAGCGTATTGTTGAACTGGCCAATAATGAAAAAATAAGCCGCAACCTGCGCGATGGATTCCCAAATCCATATACATTGCCTGATGCTGAAAGTTTTCTTGCAAAATTTACCAACCAGGATCCGGTTACATTTTTTGGCATTGAATACAATGGAGAACATGTCGGCAATATTTCACTTCTGCCGGGACAAGATATTTACCGTAAATCTGCCGAGATAGGTTACTTTATCGGCGAACCATACTGGAATAAAGGAATAGTAACAACTGCTGTAAACCTGATCACCGAATATGGGTTCAAACAACTTGGTATTATCCGGATTCATACAGGCGTATTCGAATACAATGATGCATCACAAAGGGTATTGGAGAAATGTGGTTATACAAAAGACGGCATTTTCAGGAAATCAGTTTTTAAACAAAACAGAATCTGGGACGAAGTGAGGTATTCGAAAATTAATCCGGAATTTCTTTAAAAGGGTCAAATGCTCTCGGCGTTCAAAAATTAAAATGCCTTCGGCGTTTAAAGGTTCAAATGCTTCGCCTTCAATGAGTCAATTTTCCATTAACTATTTTCTATGTAGTCTATGTGTCTGTTTAGTTCAATGTCCAAATACTTCGCGTTCAACGGAACTATTTTCTATTAACTATTTTCTATTACCCATTTTCCATTACCCATTTTCCATTAACTATTTCCCATTAACTATTTCCCGTCAACCACAGCCAACTTCCCAAATCCATAACAACCATATTTTCCGTATCTTTGCACCGGTGACAACCTGTTCTATCGTATCCCGGCTTGTCCGCGGGTAAGGAAAGTCAGGACAACACAGAGCGCCATACTTCCTAACGGGAAGGTCCTTCGGCTGAACACCGCAGGAACAGCTAGTGCCACAGAAAATATACCGCCCCGGTTTACCGGGGTAAGGGTGAAAACGCGGGGTAAGAGCCCACGCCATGTTGCAGCAATGCAGTTGAGGGTAAACCTTATGGGTTGAAAGACCAAATATACCGGGAGTAGTGCCGCGCAAGCGGTTGCTGTAAGGGTTGCTCGCCCGATGCCCGGGGGGTAGGTCGTTAGAGGCCGTTAGTGATAACGGTCGCAGATAAATGATGGAAGCCGGCGGGTCGGCAACAGGCCCAAAGGAACAGAATCCTGCTTACAGGGTTGTCACCTAAGTGTTGCATTATGGATTTGCGATGTCGGATTTGCGATTTGGGATTTCTGGCTTCAGCCATTTTTATTGTCATTTGAAATAAAATCCAGTACAAAGAGAAACATTCTCACTAATTATTCGTTTGGTTACTAAAATGTAAACTATGAAACGGATTCTCCACTTACTATCTATTCTCCTGATACTAGGCATTAACAGCTTTGCGCAGCAAATTCCAAACAATAGTTTCGAAACCTGGACAGGTAATGAACCTGACTCGTGGCATACTTCCAATCAGACTATTTTAGGAACTAATTTTAATGCAGTAACAAAGGACCTGGCAAATCCTCAGCAGGGATTGAACTCAGCCAAACTTACTGTAATAAATATGACAATTCCTTTCGTTGGATCGTATTCCTTGCCGGGAGTGCTTACATTGGGTAAACTTAATGTTGATCCGATCGCACAGACTTTTTCATTAACAGGGGGATACCCGTTTACAGGGCAACCACAAAAACTTACCGGGTATTTTAAATATCTGCCTGTAAACAACGACAGCTGTATATTAGGGCTGGGACTTTTCAAATGGAACAATGGGAAACAGGACACTATAGGCTATGGTGGAATAAGCAATTCCGTCACAATTAATGCATGGACCCCTTTTGAAATTCCGGTTCATTACCTCAGCAACGGCACTCCCGATACTGTAAACATAGCATTTTTAAACTCTAACCCTGTAGATGGTATTAACCATACCGGCACCAGCTTATGGATTGATAACCTTACTTTAGTGTATGGCTCATTTGGCATTGAGGGAGTAACTTTTGCAAAGGATCTGACTATCTATGCAGAGCCTGATGCAAGGCTTTTGGTAATTTCTTCATCGTTCGGTCAGCTACAAAACCTGGATATCAGCCTGTTTAATATGGCCGGAATAGAGACCAGGCACTGGAAACGGACAATGCAACAGTCAATTGAACGACTGGATGTGAATAACCTTTCCCCCGGAACATATGTGATCCGGATTTCTTCGGGTAACCGGCTTATCGATAGCCGAAAGATTACTATTCTGAATTGATTAAGCCTTAATTACCTGATTACCAGAACAAATTATTCCGAATTAATTAAGTTTTAAATTATGTCCATTCGTGGACATTTTTTATGCCAAATTGCTGCATTAAAAATTTACATCATAAATTCCCAAAACTTCCCAACTACATACTATTCTTGATTCATTTCCGTTTAGTTTTCAAACCACTTGTGTTGATAAGTTACCTTTCCCCTACTCCTCTCTCCTTTTTTAATACAGTACCTTTAATCCTGATTTTCAGCATTTAGATATGAATATAACCCGAGTTTTTACTTTATCCTTTAGTGTACTGATTACCAGCTTTTATTTACAGGTATCAGCACAAAAAACAAGCATTTACAGCAATCCTCAAGCTACTTACGATCAGGCTGTTGACCTCTTCAATAAGGCAAAATACGGAGCGGCACAGGTATTGTTCGATGAACTTGCCAAAGGCGAACAATCCAATATACAGGCAGGTTCCGAATATTATGCAGCTATGAGTGCGGCTCAACTTTTTCATCCCGATGCTACAGTCAGGTTCGAAAAATTTATTGAAAAATATCCCCAGAATGCACAAGTCAACAATGCCAACTTTGAACTTGGCAAGCTTCAGCTGACAGATAAAGACTACCGTAAGGCATTAGAGAGTTTTGGCAAAGTGGATCGGTATGAATTAACAGAGGAGCAGCAAAACGAATACTATTTCAAAATGGGGTATGCGTATTTCAAAATTAACAACCTGCAAAAAGCCCGCGAAAATTTCTCATTGCTTATCGATAAGCCAAACAAATACAATGTACCAGCTAACTATTACTATGCACATATTGCATACAGCGAGGGAAACTATGAAACCGCACTGAAACATTTCGAACGTGTATCAACCGACGAAACTTTCAGTAATGTAGTAAATTATTACATCGTTCAGATATACGCTTTGCAAGGCAGGTACGATGAGTTACTGGCCAAAGCATTGCCCTTGCTTGAAAACGGAAGTGATAAAAAAACTGCTGAAATAGCCCGATTAACAGCTGATGCGTATTTTCATCAAAAAGAATACAAAACCTCAATTAAGTATTTTAACCAATACCTCGAATCCAAACCTTCGAAGATATCAGACATTGATAATTATGAAATTGCGTTTGCAAACTACAAAACCGGGAACTACACCGAAGCCATCAAATATTTCCAGATTGTGGCCACAGGGAAGGATTCGCTTTCGCAAAATGCATATTATCACCTGGGCGATTGTTATATAAAGACAAACCAGAAACGATTTGCTTTTAATGCATTTAATTCAGCTTTTAAGATTAAAGCAGATCCGGCATTGACCGAAGAAGCACTTTTCAATTATGCAAAACTGGCAGTCGAACTTTCATACAATCCATATAATGAAGCAGTTAACGCCTTACAGGATTACCTGAATAAATATCCTGAATCAGCCCGCCGCGACGAACTGTATGGATACCTGGCCAACTTATACCTGCTTACTAAAAATTACAAGAATGCCCTTATAAGCATTCAGCAAATTAAAAAACGCGATACACGGCTGGATGCCGCATTTCAAAAGATTGCATATTATAGGGGTATTGAGTTATTCAACGAAACAGATTACAATGGTTCCATTTTACTTTTCACGCAGGCACGTGAAGTAACATCTGATAATTCTATAAAAGCCCTTTCTTCCTATTGGTCAGGCGAAGCGTATTACCGTACTGCACAGTGGGACAAAGCTATTGATGCTTTTAACTAAATTCCAGGTCACTCCTGGAGCGATAAGTGAGCCATTATTCAGTACTGCAAATTATAACATCGGGTATTGCTATTTTAAAAAGAAAGACTATAGCAGGGCTGCGGCCAGTTTCCGCAAATATTTATCGGAAAAGAAAACAGATTATAAAATGGCTGCAGATGCAAACCTTCGCCTCGGCGATTGCTACTTTATGAATAAGGATTATGCAACAGCAATTACTTATTATCAGAAAGCTGCAGCTGCGAATGTCAACGATGCCGATTATGCTCTTTACCAGGCAGGGATAAGTTATGGTGTGCGGGGCGATAATGGAGAACAAAATTGCCACTCTGCGCAAAATGCTTACAACTTACAGCAAATCAAATTACACCGATGATGCACTTTATGAAATTGGATTAACCTACAATATACTCAATCGTGATAAAGATGCATTAAGCTATTTTCAGCGCGTAGTAACAGATTTCCCAAACAGCCCATACGTTAAAAAGTCGCTGCTCAAAACCGGCCTGATTTATTTTAACCAAAACCGCGACCAGGATGCACTCAATACATTAAAACGTGTTGCTAAAGATTATCCGGGTACACCTGAATCGAAAGAAGCATTAGCGAGCATTAAAAGCATTTATGTTGAAATGAACCAGGTTGACGAATATGTCGATTTCACAAAAGAAGTGCCACAAGCCGATATTTCGCGTTCGGAACAGGATTCGCTTACTTATATCGCTGCCGAAAACAAGTACATGGACGGCAATTGCGACGTAGCCAATGAAGGATTTATAAAATACATCAGTAAGTTTCCTGAAGGAACATTCATTCTGGAAGCCAACTTTTATAAAGCTGAATGCGATTTCCGGGCACAGCGTTTCGATGCGGCCTTAAAGAATTATGCTTTCATTCTGGCGCAGCCACGCTCGCGTTTTACAGCAAATGCAGCGGCAAGAACCGCACAAATCCATCACCAGCGTAATAATTTCGATGCAGCTCTCGAAAACTATATCCGCCTCGAAGAAACTGCCGATCAGCCAGGTATGATCATAAATGCAATAGCCGGGGAAATGCAATGCAATTACGCATTAAAACGCTACGGACTGGCAATACAATCAGCACAAAAACTATTGACCCTCGACAAAGTACCAGAAAACCTGGCGACAGAAGCACATATTACCATTGCCCGCTCAGCCTATGCCCTTACTAACACAGACCTCGCCCGCAGGGAATTTGAAGAAACCCTTAAGCTGTCAAAAACTGAAATGGCTGCCGAAGCCAAATATATGCTGGCACAACTTCAGTTCGAAAACTCAGAATATGACAAATGTGAAAAATCTGTTTTCGCCTTATCCGAAAATTATGCCTCCTACGATTATTGGGTTGCAAAAGGCTTTCTGCTGCTTTCGGATGTATATGTAAAAAAAGGAAACATTTTCCAGGCAAAACAAACTTTACAAAGTATAATTGATAATTATGATGGTAAGGACCTGGTAGCGATTGCACGTGAGAAACTTGCAGCAATCGAAACTCAATAGAAAAAAGGAGAATGCATCTTTCAATGTTCTTTACAAACATTACTTATAAAAGCATATAACAATGTCAAAATATAAAATCTCGCTCATACCCCTGGTTTGTCTCTTTTCACTGGCAGTTTCAACATCTGCCTTTGCACAGGCTAAATCATATAATGAAGAAATTACGGTAGTGGCTTCTTTCAATCCTATTATTCCGGATGCCTTTAAAATTACAAGCAATCCTGCTGTTGACGATTCCATTGCATCCGTCCCCACTATGAATTACAATATTATGCCCCGTCTGGCAGATGTTAAACCGGTAATAGAGCCACTTCCTGCTGTTAAACTGGTAGCGGAGCCTGTCAGTAAATTATATCGTAATTACATCCGTGCCGGTGCAGGAAATTATTCAGCATTGTACGGCGAATTATTTATGAACTCGCTTAGGTCAAGACAATATCTTACTTCGGTGCATCTCAAACATCAGTCATTTGCAGGAGAAATAAAGGACTACGGCCCAACAACAAACAGCCGCAACGAAGCAGATTTAACCGCAACCAAATACTTCGACGAGCACACCCTCACTGCTAAAGTTTTTTACAACCGCGACGGCCTTCGCCTTTATGGATATAAACCATCTGATTTTCCTGACACTGTGGTTGATACGGACATTAAGCAACGCTATTATACTGCCGGCGCTTCAGCCACATTTGGCAGCAGCTATAAGGATAATGATGAGCTCAATCATACTTTCGGGTTATCCTATTATCATATGGCTGGGTTGTACGAAAACCTGGAAAACAATATAAATTTTACCACAACCTTTGATAAACGTTACGACCTTCTGAAACTAGGTACTGAGCAGGTACTAGGCGTTACAGGTGGGTATAATTTTCTGAATCAGAAAGATTCGTTAAACAATACCAAGAGTGGCTTACTATTAATAAATCCATTTATTAAGGCCGAAGCCAACGAATACAGTTTTATGGCAGGGTTTAAAATTAATATTGCTACAGGTACTAATAGCCAGGTTCGTTTTTATCCTGTAGCGGAGGCACGCCTTCAACTTATCCCTAATGCTCTGAAATTATACGCAGGTTTTAACGGCAGCATGGAACGTACATCGCTGAAGAGTATCACCGAACAGAACTTATATATTAGTTCGGTAGTTCCCTTGAAATATGCGTATGAAAGATTCAAGATTTACGGAGGATTCGAGAGTAATATCAGCCGGAGTTTCAATTTTAACGGGAGCATTTCAAGCAGCACATACGAAAACTATCCTCTGTTTGTAACCGATACCAGTGCTTACCTGCTCAACAGTTTTACCTTACTTTACGACAATATAAGCACTGTTAAACTCAAAGGTGAGCTTGAGTATGTAAAGACAGCCCACCTGCGCCTGGGGCTTACCGGGACCTATACACATTATAAAACCGGCGACCAGGAATATGCATGGTATAAACCGGCGTATGAATTTGAATTCTCAGGCAGGTATGATATCCAAAATAAAATCGTGATCACTGCCAAAGCAGTTATTAATGGCCCGGTGTGGGCATTGGTTCCTTCGGCTGACCCTCTTTATGATGGCATTGGGAAAGTGCCTTATATATTTACACCTGAAAAAATAGAAGGCTGGACTGATCTTAACCTGGGAGTAGAATACCGTTTTAATAAAGCATTATCCTTCTGGATGAACTTTAACAACCTGGCTAACAAAAAATACTATCGCTGGTATAACTACCGATCTTATGGGATAAATGTAATGGGCGGGGTGAGTTATTCGTTCTGAGTGAGAGAAGTTAACGGGAAATAGTTATTGGAAAATAGTTAACGAAAAATGAAGTGAGAAGCGAAATAGGTAGTTTTAAATAATATCTGGTGGCATTACCATTACTATTTTCTATTAACCACTTTCTATCTTAACGTACTAAATCCACTTCATCAACCAGTACTTCCTCAGTAACAATTGGTCTCTGTCCTACAACAACTTTTGATTTCCAATTGCCTTTTAAATAATACAGGTAAGATAGTGACATTCCTATAAACCATGCTACAGGAATTGACCACCATATACCACGGACTCCAAAATAACGCGATAGAATCCAGGCTGCCGGAATGCGTATGGCCCAAAGTGCAAACAAAGTTATAAACATGGGGATAATAGTAGCGCCTGCACCACGCATCACTCCACCGATAACGAACATGGTCGAGAAAAAAATATAGAACGAACTTACAATTACAAGGTATTCAGCACCTATGGTAATAACAGCAACATCTTCAGTAAAAAGATGCATTAGCTGCTGCCTAAAAATAATAACAAACAGGCTTGTAACCAGGGCCAGCGCTCCCGACATCATTAAGGTTGCCTTAAATCCTTGTTTGACCCTTCCCTGTAAATTGGCACCCAGGTTCTGTCCAACAAAAGTTGAAAGTGCCGCGCCAAAATTCATAGCAGGCATTCCTGCCAGTGAATCTAATCGCCCGGCTGCACTGTAGGCAGCAATTACATCGGTACCAAAACCATTCACAATACGGGTTATTGCCAGCATTCCCATCGAAACAAAAGTTTGCTGGAGACCGGTTGGAAGACCGATCATCAGGCTTTTCCTGAAAATAGCTTTATCAAAAACCAATTTCAGACTATTTAGTTTAACAACATCATGAGAGCGGTTGAGGTAAATTACGCCTGTAAAGAAAGCACCTGCCTGCGAAATTACAGTAGCCCAGGCTGCACCCGCAACACCCCATTTTAATCCAGCCACGAAAAGGAGATCAAGTGCTACATTCATTAAGGTGGCAATAATAAGAAAATAAAGCGGCGTTTTCGAATCGCCTAAACCCCGTAATACCGAACTGATACCATTAAATCCAAAGAAGAAAATCATACCCACAAGATAAACGTTAAAATAGGCTATGGCCTGGGGCATAACATCTTCGGGCAGGTCAATGAGTCGAAATATAGGGCCGCCAAAAGCAATTCCCAATATGGTAACAAGTATGGAAGCAAAGAACAGGAAAATATACATAGTATCGATGGCCCGTTTTACCATTTTCATGTCTTTTGCCCCGAAATATTGTGAAATAATGATAGTTGTCCCCATTGCAACGCCAACTACAAACGATATCAGCATGAAAATAAGTGGAAACGACGCACCAACAGCAGCAAGTGCTTCTTTGCCAACATATCGGCCTACAACAATGCTGTCGACAATATTATATAACTGCTGAAACACATTTCCGATAAGCATCGGCATCGCAAACTTAAAAATAAGGCTACCACTGTGGCCTTCAGTAAGGTCTTTCATTAATAAGCTTTAACGGGTATGATCATTGGTATAATTAAGCTAAACAAGTGGCTAATACTCCTGGCTTCGTGTCCATAATCTCCAACTGTAAACCCGAATTATAATTCGCTTTTCGCTAAAATTGTAATATCAGTAAATATCCATTAAAATCATGAATATCGCTGGTGGTTCCAAAAAATGTCGGGATAGAAGAATATTAACAGTGGAGAAGATAATCAATAGAGTGCTAAAAGGGATAATACAATATTCTATGAAAGAATGTCTGATCTCATTTGCTCCACCATCAGCAGGATTTTCTTCTCAGCGCTGTCAATCAATTCAGGAAGTTGGTCTTTATTATTATTTTCCTTTGCTAAATCTTCAATCATCTGGAAAGACTTCTGCAGTCCTTCAGCACCAAAGAAAGAGAAATGGGGTTTAAGCTTATGCGCCTGTTGCCTCACTGTTTCCATTTCATCTTTTTCAAAGGCTGCTTTCATTGCTGTTACCGACCCTGGAGTATTAGCTACAAACATTTCAACTATTGAACGGACAAAATCAGGTTCATCCGCCTCAAACATATCCAGCGAATATAACTTGCCATCTACTTTACCATTTTCGTTTTTCATATCTGATAACGATGTAGATATATCTGCTTCACAAGCGATATAGTGTGATAATTTTAATTTTAGTTCTTTTTTTGTAATTGGCTTTTGCAAAAAATCATCAAAACCTGCCTGGGCTACTATGTCTACAATATTGTTGTCATTATGTGCTGTAAGGGCGATGATAATATGATTTACCTTGCTTTTCTTCTGCAGCTCTCTGAGTTTAATTGCTGCTTCAAGACCGGTCATACCTGGCATCTCAATATCCATCAGGATAATACTACGCTCAATCTCATTAATGCGGGCAATCAGCTTTTCAGCACTATCCAGGCATAAACAATCATAACCGATCTGCTTTAGATATTTAGAGAATAGAAGTCGGTCAGAATCAGAATCTTCGACTAAAATTATCGTACAATTAACAATCATCAGGCAGAACTTAAAGTGGTTGTAAAAGTAACAACTATTTCATTATGAAATACATCAAATATTAAAAATCTCCACTTTCGCGCTGCACCAATGCCTTTGTGGAGAGCAAACCGCAGGCGGCGTCAATGTCGAGACCTCGTGATGCTCTTATAGTTGTAATAATTCCCTTCTCATTAAGTGCCCGTTGAAATTCGATCAGGCGCTCTTCATTTGTTGGAGGCAATGGAACATTCGGCACAGGATGAAAGCGAATCAGGTTTATACGGCAGCGCAATTTATTAAGTAACCGGGCCAGTTCCTTTACATGCTTCGAAGTATCATTTAATTCACCAAATACTATGTATTCAATTGATACACGACGATATTTGCCCAGATCGTGTTTTGTAATGGCTTCAATAACATCCTTGATGGGATACACATGTTGTATGGGCATAAGACGCCGACGTTCATCATCAAAAGGTGAATGCATGCTTACTGCCAGGTTACATTTGCTTTCGCGTAAAAACACCTCCATAGCCGGCACTATACCTATAGTTGATACTGTTACTTTGCGCGCACTAAGTTCAAAACCATATGCAGCAGTAAATATCTCCAGGGCTTTCATTACTTCTTCAACATTATCGAATGGCTCACCCATTCCCATAAAAACAATGTTGGAAATTGAATCCCTTTCGGGTAGACTGCGCAACTGGTTGATGATTTGACCGGCTGAAAGTTGCGCCTGGAAACCCTGCCGGCCAGTAGCACAAAACAAACAACCCATCTTACAACCTACCTGCGATGAAACACAAAGGGTATTTCTTTTTCCTTCAGGAATAAATGCGGTTTCAATAAATTTATGGCTGCTAACAGGAAACAGATACTTTTTTGTACCATCTGTTGATTGCTGAACTTTAACTGACGCTACAACACCAAGATCATAATGTTCGGCCAGAAGCAAGCGAACTTTCTTCGAAATATTGGTCATCTCGTCGTACGACTGAATATTCGTTTTATACAACCAATATGCGATCTGTGTAGAAACAAAAGCAGGAAGTTCAAGTTTTGCAGCTAAATGTTTCAGTTCCTGAAGGGTTTTCCCAAGCAGATGCTCTTTCAGTACAGGTGTTTCGGCGTCTGGCATCTTTTTAAAAGTAAATTTCGGCTATTACGTGGCTGAAGGGAATTCCTTTGCTGAGCAATATATCCCTGCATTCAACCACCATTTCGGCACTACCGCAAAGATAGTACTTTTGATCCTGAGGAAGGTTCTCTGAATCCTCCAGAAATTGTGTTACCCGACCGGCATATGCTCCGTCGCCTTCCTGTTGTGAGCAACAACGGATGTAGCGGGAACCAAAATCATTGATAAGTTTATCACTGAAATAAAAAGCATCCAGTGTTCTTGATCCATGGATCAGGATTTTGTTGCCACCCATTCCTGAACGATACATGCTATAAAACGGAGCAATTCCGGTTCCGGCAGCAATCCAATAAGCTGGTTCATCTGTACTGCCATAGGTGCCAAAAGGAACAGTAATCCAAAGTGTATCACCTGGCTTTAAAATGGCCAGGTTAGGAGTTAGTTTTCCACCTGGCTTTATGTTATAAAGGATGTTGGCATTTTCATCGCTTTCACCGCTGGCTATACTGTATAGCCTAGCATCATCATTGGGAGATACTGCCAAACCCAGAACCTGGCCGGCTCTGAAATCAAAATCACGCTTAAAAGAAAGTACAAAAACGTTTGGTGAGATTTCAGTATTTGAGAGTATAGTAACCGATTTGAATTTGACATTCGGTTTTGATTCAACAGAGTTCATTATATATATTAAGTTTAATTATTTTTTTCAGATATTAAACGGACAGACCGGGAATTGGTTCAATGCCTTGTAAGAAATTGGTCTTTCAGTAATTTAGGAATGAAAATTTGTAAACCACCAGAATACATTATTCTATTTATAGCTAAGTTAAACTATTACATGCAAATTTCGCTCATATCTTAAAATATATTCATTCCCATTTTTCATAAACAAATTTCATTTACTCTTATTTTCATTTCTTGTTGTTACTTTTTTTTAAAAAAGCAATTAATAGAAAATACCAATTCAATGAAAAAACTATTCTTCTTTCTTTTATTTGCAACACTTTTACTAAATAGCGCCCTGGCGCAGACCGGAACTGAATTTTGGTTTGCTGCTCCTGAGGTTACTTCACAGCATAACGATGCTGGCCCGACATTACGGTTTACCAATACATCTAAAACACTGCCGTGTAATGTTGTTGTAACGGTGCCGGCCAATCCGGGAATAGTGATTACACCTACACCGATCATAATTCCGGCAAATTCAGCGGTTAGCGTAGTTTTGGATGTTGCTCCAAATAATATTAAAAATTTAATAGAAAATAATGTTACCAATAGCGTTCAGAATAAAGGGATACATATTACCTCCGATATTCCGATTACCGCCTATTATGAAGTTAACAATAGCAATAACAACGAAATATTTGCACTTAAAGGGGCAAACGGATTGGGACGGGAGTTTTACATCCCATTAACAAATAACCCTGCATTTGTAAATCATATATTCCCGGCAGAACCACGCGCTTATGCCACATTTGATATTGTTGCAACACAGGATAATACTAAAGTTCAGATATTAACTCGTGTACCGGTAGATGGCCACGCGGCGAATGTTCCCTTTACCATTACGCTCAATAAAGGCCAGACCTATTCGTGCGGAGCTACATTTTTAACTACTGCAAACTATTGGGATCCCGTCAATCATCCTTCGGGTGCGGTAGTTCTGTCAGACAAACCTATTGCCATTACTGTAAAAGATGATTCAGACCATACACAAGGAATACAGGCCGATTGCTATGACTTAATCGGGGATCAGATTGTACCTGTTGATATTATTGGAACTGATTATATTGTAATTAAAGGACAGCTAAATGTTGGCAGGAATGAAAGCTTTAACATTTTGGCCACTCAGAACAATACCAAAGTTTATATTGATGGGAATGCTACTCCTGTGGCAACTCTTTTTGCCGGACAAACTTATTATCAGGCAAATATTACCAATCCAAGATATTACATTCATACTGACAGGCCGGTTTATTGTACCCAGGTAACTGGTTTTGGATGCGAACTTGGCTCAGCCCTTTTACCTCCACTGAATTGTGCAGGATCACAATCGGTAACTTTTGTGAGATCAACCAATGAAGCTTTTTACTTAAATATTATGGTAAAAGCCGGTGCTGAAGGTAATTTTAAGCTCTATGGAGGAAGTGATTCTTTGATTATCGCAGCATCTGATTTTGCAGTTGTTCCAGGTACAAATGGAGAATGGCTTTCAACCTATGGTAAAGGGTATGTATCTTTTAATGCCACTGGATTATCGAAGTTTCCGGTGGGAACCAATTTAAGGTTGGTAAATACGAAAGATAATTTTGCTTTGGGGTTAATAAACGGTGATGCCGGCACAGGTTGCCGGTTTGGATTCTTTTCTGAATATGCAGCTCCTATTGTTGTTAATGCAAACGTAGATCAAACTATCTGTGCAAATGCAACAGCTACACTCAATGGTTCAGTTACCGGTGGAGCAACTACCGGTATCTGGTCTACTTCTGGAACAGGAACTTTTACTCCCAATTCAACTACATTAAACGCAGTTTATACTCCCAGCCCTACCGATATTGCCAACGGCTCTGTTAATTTAACGCTTACTTCAGTCAGTATGTGTTATGCTGTATCTGACATTATGAAAATAAGTTTTTCGCCTGCACCAACTGCAAATGCAGGAATCGACAAATCCGTATGTGCTAATAACCCGGCAGTATCTCTGTCAGGCAGCGTTACCATCGCAACCGGTGGAATCTGGAGTGGTGGGACAGGAACTTTTAATCCCAATAACACATCCTTAAGTACTTCGTACACTCCAACAGCTACCGAAATATCAAGTGGGAGCCTTACTCTAACATTAACCACTACCGGAAATACAGGGTGTAATTCAGTTTCTGACATTATGATCGTAACATTTACACCTAAACCAACCGTAAATGCCGGACTGGATCAATCTGTTTGCGGAAACAATCCAACAGTAGCTTTGAACGGACAAGTTTCCGGTGCTTCAGGAGGAATATGGTCAGGGGGTGGTGGATTTTTTAACCCAAGCAATACATCCCTCGGTGCACTGTATACTCCTTCTGCTGCCGAAATAGCTGCAGGATCGGTAATTCTTACATTAACTTCAACCGGAAATGGTAATTGCAATATTGAATCGGATGACGTAAGAATCACTATTACTCCACAACCTACTGCTAATGCCGGAACAGATTTTACTGTTTGCGCTAATAATTCATCAATTAATTTGATCGGGGCAGTTACTATAGCTACCAGTGGCATTTGGTCTGGAGGTTTTGGAGCATTTTCACCAAACAATACTTCACTTGTGACAACATATTACCCCACAGCTGCCGAAATTTCAGCCGGTATTGTTAATCTTGTTTTAACTTCGAATGGAAACGGAACCTGCCTGGCAGTAAACGATAATATATCTATTGCAATAAGTCCGGCTCCCATAGTAAATGCAGGTGCTGATATTGTTGTGGCAGTAAATAATCTGAATGCAACTCTAAATGGGTCAGTCTCTGTTTCAGGAGGAGGAAACTGGTCCGGTGGTACAGGAACTTTTATTCCGAATAGTTCTGTTTTGAATGCCATATATACACCCTCAACCGCTGAAATTGCTTCAGGTGGATTAAATCTCACGCTTACATCAACAGGCAATGGTAACTGTACACCTGTTACTGATGTAGTTCATATCTCAATTTCTCCGGCACCTGTAGTAAATGCAGGTTTAAATATGGTTTCGTGTGCTAATAATCCTACTGTTACCCTGAATGGATTAGTTACTAACGCAACAGGAGGCATATGGAGCGGAGGGACCGGTATATTTAATCCCAGCAATATAGCCTTGAATGCTATTTATACACCTTCGGCTGCAGAAATTTCTGCCGGAACAGTAACACTCACACTCACCTCAACAGGCAATGGAAGTGCTACTCCGGTTTCTGATAATGTTATAATAACTATTACTCCAGCTCCTATTGTGAATGCCGGCGCTGATCAAACATTATGTTCAAATAATCAGTCAGTTCATCTTAACGGAAGTGTTACCAATGCAACAGGAGGTCAGTGGACAGGAGGTTTAGGTATTTTTGTTCCTAACAGCACCACATTAAATGCCGTTTATCAACCAACAGCTGCTGAAATATCATCGGGAACATTAACTTTAATCTTAAGCAGCACCGGAAATGGGAGCTGTAACCCGGTTAGTGATAATATGGTTATTACCTTTACTCCTGCCCCGACAGCAAATGCAGGAGTTGATATTACTGTGTGCGGCAATAATCAAAATGCTGCATTGTCCGGCTCATATACCATTGCCGGAGGCTGTGTCTGGACAGGAGGATTAGGCTCCTTCAATCCAAACAATACAACTACAAATGCTATTTATACCCCAACTGCAGGCGAAATCTCAGCCGGATCAGTTATGCTGACTTTAACCACAAGCGCCAACGGGAATTGTATTTCTGTATCCGATAATATTGATATACATATAGACCCGGCTCCAGTAGTTAATGCCGGATCAAATATCGTTTCCTGTTTTAATAACCCGACAGTAACATTAAATGGTTCTATAGCTAATGCAATTGGTGGCTTATGGACCGGCGGTGCAGGATTTTATAACCCTGGAAATACGAAACTCAATGCAACCTATACTCCTACTGCAGCTGAAATGGCTTCCGGCATAATAAATTTAACATTAACCTCTACCGGAAACGGAACCTGCAATGCTGTTTCAGATGTTATGAGTATTACTATCTCACCTGCACCAATTGTAAATGCAGGTCCTGATCTTACTTTATGTGAAAATAACCCTCTCGTACATTTAAACGGAAGCTTCAGTAATGCTTCAGGGGCAAGCTGGTCAGGTGGTTTAGGAGTATTTTCTCCTAACAATAAAACGCTTAATGCAACATATATGCCAACAGTTACAGAAATAAACAGTGGTTTTGTAGGACTGGTGCTTACCTCCACCGGAAATGGCAGTTGCAATGAAGTAAGTGACAATATGCTGGTTAGCTTTACACTCAGCCCGACTGTCGCAGCAGGAAGTGATATTACCGTTTGTGCAAATAACCCGAATGCAGTTTTAAACGGGATTGTGACCATAGCCAGCGGTGGAATTTGGACAGGAGGATATGGAACATTTGTCCCGAATAATACCGCTCTCAATGCAGAATATATTCCAACTCCTTCCGAAATATTGTCCGGCGGGGTTGATCTTACTCTTACTTCAACCGGAAATGGCAATTGTTCATCTGTTTCAGATTTGTTACATATCAATATTCTACCTGCGCCTATAGTAAATGCTGGTGCTGACCTGGTTTCATGTGTAAACAGCCCCTCAGTTACCTTAAACGGAAATGTCCTCCATTGTACCGGTGGTTTATGGAGTGGAGGGTCAGGTGTTTTCAGTCCTTCCAAAACTGTATTAAATGCTATCTATACTCCTGGAGCAGATGAGATTCTTGCCGGACAAGCCATATTAACGCTTACATCAACAGGAAATTCTGTTTGTAATGCAGTTTCCGACCAGGTAAAAATTGTAATTAATCCTGCACCTACAGCAAATGCCGGTGTAGATCAAATAGTGTGTGCCAACAATCCGGCAGTTACGCTAAATGGCTCCGTTACTATTGCCTCAGGAGGATCGTGGTCAGGAGGTCTTGGCCTGTTTAATCCGAATAATTCGGTATTAGGTTCGATATACACCCCTACTGCGGCTGAAATTTCATCGGGGGGCGTTACTCTCACGCTCAATACAGTTGGAAACGGAACCTGTTTGTCCGTTGCCGATCAAATGCACATCACATATACTCCGGCTCCTGTGGCTAATGCAGGTGTGAATCAGAGCATCTGTTCGAACAACCCTGCAGTTACTCTTGAAGGGGCTTATAACGTTGCTTCAGGGATCATCTGGTCGGGAGGATTAGGCACTTTCAGTCCGAATAACATCAGTAAAAATGCGGTGTATGTTCCTACTACGAGCGAAATAGCTGCCGGAAGCATTAATTTAACCCTCACTACTACCGGCAATGGCAACTGTTTAGCTGTTAACGATCAGATGGAAATAAATTATACTCCTTCTCCCATTGTTAATGCCGGATTGAACCAAACTATATGCGTTGATCAATTAAATGTGGCGTTAACCGGTAATGTAATCGGGCCAACATCTACAGGGAAATGGACCAGTAACGGAACAGGCTCATTTATTCCGAATAGCACAACCTTAAATGCAACCTATAAAGCCAGTTCTCTCGATTCGATAAGAGGAAATGTACGATTGAAATTAACCTCAACAGGAAACGGGACCTGTATTGCAGTATCTGACAGTATTTTAATCACAATCCTTCCATCCGGAATTGCAGATGCCGGTGCTGATCAGGTTGTTTGTGGTAATAATTCAAGTGTATTCCTTAATGGAAAAGTGAGTGGCGGGGCTTCAACCGGTTTGTGGTCAACAACTGGCTCAGGGACCTTTGTACCAGGGCCGGATGTAATGAATCCAATGTATGTTCCAAGTCAATCTGATATTTTAGCAGGAACTATAACCTTAAGCCTTGAAGCCAATAGTTGTAATCATGCTAAAGATCAAATGGTGTTAACAATTACACCATCGCCGGATGTAAATGCAGGTGCTGATATAACAGTTTGTGTAAGCAACCTGGATGTGCAATTAAACGGCAGCGTTAAAGGCGGGTCAACAACCGGTATCTGGACTTCATCAGGAACAGGAATCTTTACACCCAATACTACCGCTATGAACCCGGTGTATCATTCAAGTGCCGCTGACTCCCTTTCAGGGAAAGTGACACTGGTTTTAAAATCAACTAACAACGGCAATTGCTTTGCAGTGAGTGACACTATGGTTATCCATTTATTACAGGCAGGAGTTGCCAATGCCGGGCCAGACCAGTCACATTGCTCCAATGAAATAAATATTATTCTTAACGGTTCAATCACCGGTGGTGCAACTACCGGAATATGGTCAGGTTCAGGATCGGGAACTTTTATTCCTAACAATAAAACCCTGGATGCTATTTATAAGCCAAGTGCTGCAGATACCGCTGCAGGAGTGGTTAATTTTGTACTCAGTGCCACAAATAGTTGCAATGTGGCTTTCGACATGATGCAGTTAAACCTGACTGACGGCCCATATGTGGATGCAGGAATAAATTCAAGTGCATGCCGCAATAATCCTGAAATTGCTTTATCTGGTTTGGTAACATTTTCTACAGGTGGTTTATGGTCGTCAAAAGGAACCGGAGCATTTTTCCCGGATAATGTAACATTATCAGCAACTTATCTACCAAGTGATGCTGATTTACGCAATGGTTCAGCCTATCTTTATCTGGAATCAACAGGAAATAAAAACTGTAATGCAAGTATTGATTCTGTTTCTATAACTTACACCCCTGAGCCTATAGCCAAAGCCGGGATTGACCAGTCGGTCTGTTCGCTGGCATCATCAACAAACATTAATGGAGCAGTTACCGGTGGAGGGGCAAGTGGCAACTGGAGTACACTTGGAACAGGAACATTCTCATTACCCGCTTCAACTACCGAAAACCAATATAATTTCAGTACGGATGATTTATCCAATGGGTATGTTGATTTGGTACTCACTTCAACCAATAATGGCAGCTGCATAGGTGACGCTGACACCATGAGGATCGTTTTCGGTCAAAGTGTTTTTGTTTATGCCGGAGTTGATCAAACCGTTTGCGAAGGAAATAAGGAAGTTAATCTCAGCGGATTGGTAACCGGCGGCTCATCAAGCGGCGAATGGTCAAGTTTTGGTTCCGGAACATTTTTACCGGATAATCTTACTCTGAATCCAACCTACCGGTTCAGCAGCGTTGACTCACTTATTGGCTATGCACAATTAGTCCTCACATCGACCAGCAATGGAAGTTGTGATGCAGGAAAAGATACTGTAAGAATTATTATTGAGAAGAAACCAATTGTTAATGGTGGCCCGGATCTCCAGATTTGTTCAGGAACTTCTTCGGTAAACTTAAAGGCAACATTACTCAACACCAAGACCTTAAAATGGACTTCTTCAGGAAGTGGAAGCTTTTCTCCTGCTGATACTGCTGCTGACGTAACTTATACCTTGAGCAATGTTGATGCTCTAACTGGAAATGTAAATATCTACCTTGAATCTACTAAAACAGGCGCCTGTTCCCAGTCAAAAGATACAATCAATATTCAAATGCTTGTCCCTGTCGAAGTTGATTTTGCAAACTCACTTCCTTGCGTGGGGCTCCCAGTTGAATTTACTGATGAGTCGACCATACACAATGGTTCAATTACAGATTGGCAATGGAATTTTGGCGGAGGAAATATTTCAGATGCACAGGATACTACATTCATTTTCCAGGCTTCGGGAATTTATCCTGTGAGTTTAACTACTACTTCAAGTTTAGGGTGCTCATTTACCATATCAAAAGAAATTTTAGTCAATCCTACTCCGGTTGCCAGCTATGGGAATACTCCCATTTGTAATAAATACCAGGTTTTTTTCGCAGATTTATCAACGATAAATTCAGGAAATATTACTTCATGGCAATGGGATTTTGGAAATGGGAATACAAGCAATATACAGAATCCTGTGAACACGTATCCATCAGCCGGCACTTACAATGTAAACTTAACAGTTACAAGCAATTCCGGATGCGCAGCTTCAACCACCAACCCGATTGATGTATCCATCCCAATTGCAGGGTTTACCATCAATTCCACTTCGCTTCTTCCAGGTGAACCTATTCAATTTTCTGATCAATCAACCGGTGCCCAAGGCTGGCAATGGGATTTTGGCGGAGCAGGCACTTCAACACTGCAGGATCCGGAATTTATCTTTAGCACTGAAGGTACGTATACTGTTATTCAGGTTGTTACCAACCAATATAATTGTTCTGACACGGCAAGGACTGATGTGGTTATTGAAAACAGTAAGGTTTATGCCCCTAAAGTCCCAACCGGATTTAGTCCAAACGGCGATAACAACAACGATGTTCTGTTTGTCCGTGGCGGACCATTTACCAGCATACATTTTAAAGTATATGATCAGTGGGGGCTGGTTGTATTCGAAACCAATGATTCCATTACAGGCTGGGATGGAAAATACAAATCGGTTGACCAACCCGTTGGCACATATGTGTATACTGTTGAAGCTGAAACTGATAGTGGTCAGTTCTATAAAAAATCAGGAGATGTTACTTTAATAAGATAATTTATATGCCCGAAACAGAATCTCAAAATATTTTATTAAACCTGTCCAGGAAAAAGTTATAAAAGGTGTCCTAACTGACCCGAAACAAAATAAATACTCATTATGAAATTAAATATAAAAATAACAGTTCTCGCATTCAGCACTTTTTTACTGAGCGTTTTGAGCATTAAAGCCCAGGATGCCCACTGGTCGCAATATGATGAACTGCCAGTACTTATAAATCCATCCCTTACAGGATTGCTAAACCAGGATAACATAAGGGCAGGTGCACAGTTACGGAGTCAATGGGGTGCTTTGGCAAGCAATATTAATTCAGCAGCATTCGCTGTAGATGCTCCTTTTAAAGAACGCTGGGGCATTGGCGGATACATGCTCAATAACATGCAATCGAAATACTTTAATGTTTTTAATTTTGTGCTGTCTTCGGCCTATACGGTTACTTCGACAGATCAAAATGTACATTTCCTTTCGGTTGGGCTACAGGCAGGAGTGATATTGAAGAGTTTAAAGGATAACAACCTGGTTTTCGATAGTCAGTATACAAATGGTAATTTTGATCCCGATTTGCCTTCAGGCGAAAATTTTGTACACAGTTCAAAGTTATTGCCTGAATTAAATTATGGAATTTACTATGGATTTACCGATCCTGCAAAGAAAATTCATCCCTATCTCGGCTTCTCGGTATTTCATATTACCAGCCCAAATGAATCATTTACTATTGGTGCTGAATCCCGCTTACCCCGAAAATGGGTGCTGCACAGTGGCTGCAATATTGATGTGAATGATGCATTAAAAGTTGAACCCAAAATCCTGTTTATGAGGCAGTCGAATATTCAGGAAATAATTGCAGGTATGAATTTCAATTACAGTTTTAAAAACCCTGAGATTAAAGTAATGGCAGGTGGTTCATATAGAATAAATGATGCAGCCATTGTTCAGGTTGGAATAAGTTTTAAAAATCTTACGTACAAAATGAGTTATGATATTAATACGTCCAGCTTAAACACATACACAAATAAACGAGGCGGGCTGGAGTTTACGATTGTATCAAATGGAATGATTGGAAATAAAATAGCTAAGAAAAACTGATAAAACGAATTTATAATTGGAGGGGAAATCGGTTTTTTATTCGCATGATGTTCTCTTATATCCAGCTATATCATTTGATTCAATACCAAAGTCTAAAAAGATAAAAATATATATTTTATCGCATATACATGAATTAAGCTGCCATTAAAAAAGGCAGCTTTTTCAGTTAAATACTGAGGTAGTGCAAAAAGAATAAAGAAGTTAAGAAGGAATTTGAGAACCACTCATAAATTGGTTTTGGTGAGAAAAACCATATTGATTTCATTTCGGTAATTAATTCACTTTGTACAAGTCAACACTATAAAGTCTGATTTTTTTTATCTTTGTATGAAAGGTTGCGCATGTTGGCAATATTCATATTTACCTACTGATGCACAGTTAATTCCGGAATAATCATCATCAATATGAGATCAAATCAGGTTATTATTTTATTAGCGGTATTTATTCTTCTATTCATAGAGGCATGTACTAATGAAAATGAAGAACCCAGTCCGGCTCTGAATAATTTTCTTGATACACTTGTTGTACCTCATGAAATGAAAGGCTATGAACTTTATAGCTGGCCGGAAGGAAATGATTGGTACTTCTCTGTAATGGTCGGCACCAACAGGACAAAGACTTATGCAGAAGTTATTTCGGCAAATCCATCAGCGGTGCATTTAATTACGGTTACAGGAATTGACACACTGAAGTTGGTATTAAATAAATTTCCTGAAAATGAATACATTACCTGGATAGGTGAAAAATGGCTGCAAAGCAGTTGGGGCGGTAATTTTGGTAATCTTCAGTTGCCTCCAAAGAATTATATTGACGAAATAGCAAATTTTTGCAATCAGAAAAAGTTGAATTTACAGGTAACAGAATGACATATAAATCGATTTTCTGAATTTCTCTTATAAACGCTAGTTTATTTAATGCATTGATATTATTGCTGATCGAATTGAAACAATTGAGCTAAATGGTTTATGGATTATCATATTTTATTTGGGATTCTAAGTATTCCACTTATAGTTTTATCGTGGCGAACTTTATCCGATATAAAGAGTCATGGATTTTACCGTTTCTTTAGTTGGGAATGCATTTTATGGCTTTTGATTTCAAATTATAAATTCTGGTTTAACAATCCATTTGGGATTAAACAAATATTCTCCTGGATTTTTCTTTTCTGTTCAGCATACATGGTTATTGCAGGCGTTATACGCCTGAGAAAATCAGGCAAACCTTTGAAAAACAGAACCGAAAATTCCCTTTATCAGTTTGAAAAAACCACAGAATTGGTTGATACAGGTATTTTTAAATATATCAGGCATCCGCTTTATTCTTCGTTAATTTTCCTGACCTGGGGAATATTTTTAAAGAATACTTCTGTTCAATTGCTGCTCATAGGTTTAGTATCTACAGTATTTCTTTACATGACAGCCCTGTTTGATGAAAAGGAATGTATAAAATTCTTTGGCGAAAAGTACAATAGTTATATGAAGCGAAGCAAAAGATTTGTTCCGTTTGTCTTCTGAAAGTTTCCTATAACTCTTCGATTTTAGCACACACTAATAATGAAATCAACTTTTATTAAACAATCTATTTGAGTCTCAATCTACTATCATAGTAAAATCAATGCTATGGGAAAAACCCAACCGCATCAGAAACCATCTCTGAAAATAAATCACTAAAAGGGGAAAGTAGAATAAACTACCTCGAAACAGAGCTTTCGAGGTATTACCTCAAAACTATTTCTCTCGCAGCAAAGCTGCGGGAAACTTACCCTTAGAGATTAAAATAGTCTTTTTTGTTCATGTTTATTTTTTTAACGAATCCATTGCTCCCAAAACAAAGAACAACGGGGCATTCCAGTTAATAGCTATTTCGTTGGTCGAATAGCTGCATTGGGAATCAGCATATGATTTTGCAGGGAATTTAGATCGGGTTATATCCGGGCAATCGTTTAGCACAACTGTATTTGGACCTCCGGCCAGGAATCCCGGGTAAGGCTCGGTTATTCCATCGGAACCTGACGGGCGGTGGTGAATATTCATTACCTGTTTCTCTCCAAAACCAGTCACGAAACAGTATCCTGTAGCATTACGGCCAAGTATGTAATCAACATCACCTTGTGTGGATTCAAGGTATTTTTTGTCGCCGCTGATTTTATAAGCAACTAATTTTAGAACTGCCATATTAGCAACATCTGAATTACTTCCCCAATTAAAGAAGTCGAGGCTCACCTTAAAAGGTGATTCTATGGATTTTTCAACCAATTGATCAACAAAGCCAATCAGTATCTTTTGCGCTTCTGCTTTATATTCAGCGGATTTAGGATTATCACTCAATGAAAGTGAGATAATCCCTGTCATTCCTGAATAACTCCATGATGGCACCATAATTTTTTGTGCTTCCATTTCCTTTTTTGAAATCAGCGACAAATCATTATCTGCTAATCCGAGTTCTGTTCCAGCCCAGAAAAATTCATCCCCAATTTCCTTATCATCATAAGCTCCGGTTGAAATATCGGACGGATTTTTAAAATAAATCGCAGGATTGGCTTTAGCCCAGGCATACGCTTTTTTAGCTGCTTCAAGACAGGTTTTCCCAAGGTTATTTAATTCGGCGGATTCGCTTTTTGCAAGCACTCGTGATGCCATCGCCATGGTGGCCGCAAAATCGAGCGAAGCAGCGGTTGATTTCAGCACAACGTACCTGGGTTCAGTTGCTTTATCAGGGATACTGAAATCACTGAACTTTTTATTGGTGAGTTTATGATAAACACCACCATCATTGGGATCCTGCATGGTAAGCATCCAACGCAGGTTATATAAAAGCTCATCCATTACATCCGGAATAGCATTGCTGCTTTCAGGGATATTGTCTTTAAAATTTTTGCAATACTCTGGATACATCTGGCAGAATAGCAATAAAGTGTAAGTGCTGATTCCGCTGTTCACAATATATTTATTATAATCGCCGGCATCGTACCATCCACCCGGACTCGAAATTTTAAATCCTTCGGAGCGCTTAGCAGATGCAGCAGAAGAATGCACAAACACCATAGTATCTGGATGACCGGCAGGCCTGGCCCATTTCCCGCCAAATTCCTTTGTGATCTCCATTCCTGAGCGATTCAGGTAAAACGCCTTTAGCGAAGCTTTGGCTATGTCGGTATAAACACACTGCCCTATTTCAAAAACATAGGAGCAAACCGAATTGCCATTTAAACATACCTGGTATTTCCCGGGTGCAATAACTTCGGTAAAATCAGCTGTACAAACGCTGTCACCGGAAAGATCCCAGTATTTATAGGGGCCTGGTTTTCCTGTAAACACAACTTTCCCGCTGTTAACATCAACAATATCAAACTTATCAGTTTTCACTCTCAGCAATGCAATCTTATCAGAATTAGGGAGATAACCCACCTGGTTCACCAGGATTTGATCAAGTGTATCAGCAGTGGTTTGGGTACCTGCAACTCCTTTGGTTGCAGAAGAAGTACAACTACACCAAAGTGCTATTGTCAGGATAAGAATAAATGATGGAATTGCTTTCATGACTTGTCCAATTAGGTTTAAAACGGATTTTTAAAACAATACTTTGATGCGTTCATGTTTATTTTCGATTGATTTTAAATATTTTGAATGGTCATATCAGCTGGCTATCAGCCTTTATCTGTATTACTTATCCATTAAGGCGTTCAATATTGGCATTACCCAGCTTTCTTTCTCAACGTTATATACAATAAAATCGCTGTCGAATTGCCAATAAGCCCAACTGAAACCAAATTTCTCGGCAGTCCGGGCAACAAAGGAAGTGTACCTGGCACGCGATTCCATATCACCTTTATCATATGCCCCAAATTCTCCTAAAAATATAGGACGGTCATTTGCTTTTGACCAATCGGCTGCTACCTTTAATTTAGTCTCAACATCTGCTTTCTCCTCTTTAGTTCCTGTCCATTTAATGCCGCTTAAATCTTTAAAATCCTTTGCCCAGTATGCTCCCTGGTGTGTAAAAGGCATGGGGTGATAAAAATGAACTGTAACTATAATATTTTTATCATTTTCAGGCAATACCAGTGTTGGCAAACTTTCGATACCATTCCAATTTGCCGGTCCGATAATAAGTGTACGGTTTGGATTAGTTTCACGTACCAGTTTGATAGCATCAAGCAAGTATTGATTCCATAATTCGACGCTGAGTTTTTGATTGGGTTCGTTTAACAATTCAAACACCACATCGTTTGGCTGATCTTTATATCTTGGCGCAAGTTGCCTCCAAACCGACATAAACATTTCTTTTTTTGCAATTGGGTCATCAGCCATTGCATTGTATTCATGCATATCCAGGATTACCATTAGCTTTGCTTCCAATCCTTTTTTAACAACCCAGTCGAGAGTTTCGAGCCATTCCGGATTAAGTTTATAGGTAATGCTGTCCATTCCTGAAAAGGCAAAAAGGTTAACACGGATGGATGAAAAACCCGCTTCTTTAATCATCTTAAAGTATTTCTCTTTGAAACGGCCTTTTGTGTGGTCTTTCCAAACAGCCGCATCATAGCCAATTATATTAACACCGCGACCTATTTTTTTACATTGCTCCTTTGCGGTAACCTGTTGCGCAAACACTTCACTATTCATTGATAACAAGGCGATTAATATTATGCTTACCAGAACTATTTTTTTCATTTTTTTAAAATATTGAATTTATATATCCCATATTTAGCCAAGCGGCATAAAATGGATTGCCCTAACGATGGATTGTATTTGTTCTAACTCTTCTTTCGAAAATGTTATATTTTTCAGCGTTTCAATATTATCGTTCAACTGTTTAACCGAACTCACGCCTACAATAACTGATGTAACCCGTGTATCGCGAAGCAACCAGGCTGTTGCCATCTGGGCCAGTGTTTGCCCTCTTTGTTTAGCTATATCGTTGAGCTTACTTATATTGGAAATCAGCTCAGGAGTAATAAATTCAGGTTTGAGAAAATGCGCTTTCGAAGCCCGTGAATCCGATGGAATTCCTTTCAGATACCTGTCGGTTAATACACCCTGAGCCAATGGCGAAAATGCAACGAAGCCAACTCCATTAGTTTCAAGGACATCCAGGAGTCCATTTTCTACTACCCTGTCGAGCATGGAATATCTCGATTGGTGGATCAGGCATGGAGTTCCAAGTTTGTTAAGAATTTGTATGGCCTTTGTTGTTTGTTCAGGTGAATAATTGGAGATCCCGGCATACAATGCTTTTCCACTTTTAACAATATGGTCAAGGGCCATCATGGTTTCTTCGAGTGGTGTATAGGGATCAAAACGATGAGAATAAAATATATCCACATAATCAAGCCCCATGCGCTTTAAACTTTGATTAACGCTTGCGACAAGATATTTCCTTGAACCCCATTCACCGTAAGGCCCATCCCACATATCGTAGCCGGCTTTAGAGGTAATAATCATTTCGTCGCGGTGCAGAGTGAAATCTTTTTTCAGAATGGAGCCAAATACTTCTTCAGCAGATCCTGCAGGCGGGCCATAATTGTTTGCTAGATCAAAATGAGTGATCCCCTGATCAAATGCTTTTCTGATGATTTCCCTTGAATTATTAAAATTATCCACAAACCCGAAGTTGTGCCATAAGCCTAATGATATGGCAGGCAGTAATAAACCGCTTTTACCGCAACGGTTATATTTCATGGTTTGATAGCGCGCACTATCCGCGATATAATTAGTATCCATTTTGAGTTGTTTTAAAATTTTCAATTATTTTTTTGTTTTTAATTACAGTGTCCAAAACCTTTAAGAAGACAAAATTCCGGTTGTGTAATAATCCTCTTAATTTAAATTTCACTTAGAAGGAAATCAGTAAGTGAATAATCTGGTTTAAAGAAATGCCTGACTGGTTTCAATCATTATTCAAACCTATAAATTTGCTTTTTGAATTGCTTTTATAACGATCTCGAGGTCGCTTTTACCTCGAAATCCGCTAAAGCCAATACTTAACCTGGTTCCATCCTTAAGAGTAACCGGCTGACCACCTTCCCAGCCAATCATATCCGGACGACTGATGCCATAATCATTTTCATTAATTTGATTGCTGTAAACCAACGTTTCGTATTCACCGGTTTTAAAACCTGTGATCCAGACCTGGCTGGCTTTTGTCCATGCTACTTTATATGACTCGCGGGAGCGGATTTTATTATTGCCAAATAGTCTTCCACTAACCAAACCATCTTCATTGATTATACAAATGGCTACATTCCCATTTGAAATACCATAGTCTTCCGGATCGGAAGTGTAATCGGGGATTAACTCCACAATTTCAGAGATAATACGTTCCACGCTTTGCAGGAAATGGGAATATTCCATTCTAAATTTATTTTATTATTTTGAAATCAAGGTAATCGTAATTCATATTTCCGTGCGAAACGGTTTTCAATGTCAGTATATGAATCCCTTTTTTAAGCTTCACAGTTGCCAATGAATCTATACGGTTCCAATGGTGCCATTGTCTCCAGGCGAGCGGCTCATTATCATTGCGTGTGGAAGGAATCTTTAGTTCCTTAGTCAGTTCTTTCCCATCCAGATCTAATGAAATACTTCCATCGCCACTGGCAGTATACATGATGCCAATTTCATAGGTGCCTGTCTTATTTACGTTTACCGTATAATTAATCCACTCGCCGGGTTCCGTCCAGCCTGTATATAACTGGCCCATAATTGGCTCAACCACATTGTAAGGATTATTATCCACCTCACCGGTTTTGGTATAAGAAATATCAACTCCTTCATTCATTCTGAATTCATTCAGGAATGTTCCGTCAGCCGGATTGAGTCTGCCACTGCCGTTGTTAGTTGAATCAGTATCATGATAAGCAACTCCTTCCCCTCCCTGATCATATAACTCGCATTGAATTTTGCCTGGAATCTGCTGAATGCTCTCTTTCCATGCCTGGCCTTTGTATTTTTCCTGCGAAAAAGCGCTGCCATATGCTAAAAAGAGCAGTACAGTAATGAATAGGACCGAATAATAAAAATCGTTTTTTTTGTTCATAGCAACAGTTTTTCTACTAATTAAACTTACCAATCCAGGTGATGCTTTTCACCAATACATGTTATAAATTTAGTAAACAGAATTGAATCAGGACTCAATAATAAAAATATTTAACCCGAAAGCAGCGGAGATTCATGAAAATCTTACCCCATTATAACAATCACTTCATGTTCAGTCCCTCTGCTAAATAAAGGTACCAGGTTAGAAACCTGTGGCTTTCCATCAACCAAAATTTCCTTAACTCCTTTTGATTTTCCATCAGGATTTTGAATTTCGATCCTGTAGGTTGCACCCCTGAATTTTCGGTTTATTTTGTAGCTTTTCCATTCATTTGGAATACAAGGATCAACTCTAAGCCCATCATAATCTGGCTGAATACCAAGGATAAACTGAGTTATAGCATAAAAATTCCAGGAAGCTGTACCTGTTAACCACGAGTTTTTGGCTTCACCAGGCTTAAAAGCATCTTTGCCTGCAATCATCTGAGCATACACATAAGGCTCGGTCTTGTGTAATTCGCTGATATCTTCGAGGTACGACGGACATATTTTACGGTAATACTCCCATGCACGGTTGCCGTTGCCAACAACAGTTTCGCCAATCATGATCCATGGGTTGTTGTGGCAGAAAATACCTGCATTCTCTTTATATCCTGCCGGATAGGTTGATATTTCACCATATTCGATGTAATATTTAGTAAATGCAGGATTATTAAGAACAATACCATACTTCGAATCCAGGCGTTCGTTTACCGAGTCAAGTGCTTTGTTGCAAAGGCCTTCTTCTTTACCTATTCCAGCCATAGTACACATGCCATTCGATTCAATAAATATTTTACCTTCCTCGTTTTCGTTGCTGCCTATTTTGTTGCCATAATAATCGTAGGCACGCAGAAACCATTCGCCATCCCAGCCGTGTTTTTTCACTGCGGTAACCATGGAATCAATGTGTGATTGAGCACGCTGTGCCTCATTTGTTTTACCCAGTTTTTTGCAAAGGGTTACATAATCGCGGCCATAAATCACAAACAGGCCAGCAATCATCAATGATTCAGCTTTTGAACCTTCTGATTTGTTTTCAGTAGTTTGAAACGACTCATTCGGATCTTTTGAGAAACAATTCAGGTTCAGACAGTCGTTCCAATCGGCTCTTCCAATTAAAGGCAAGCCGTGAGGGCCGAGGTTATTCACCACGTGGTCGAAAGAAACTGTAAGGTGATCGAACAAAGTTTTCGCTAAATTCATGTCATTGTCGAACGGGACCATTTCATCAAGTATGGTGAAATCGCCTGTTTCTTTAATATAGCTGATAGTTCCTAGTATCAACCACATAGGGTCGTCGTTAAAACCTCCGCCAATGTCGTTATTTCCTCTTTTGGTTAATGGCTGATACTGATGATAACAGCCACCATCAGGGAATTGTGTAGAAGCAATATCTATAATCCGTTCGCGGGCACGTTCTGGTATCTGGTGAACGAAACCAATCAAATCCTGGTTCGAGTCGCGGAAACCCATTCCACGCCCGATTCCGCTTTCGAAAAAAGAAGCCGAACGGGAGAAGTTGAAAGTGATCATGCACTGGTATTGGTTCCAGATGTTCACCATGCGGTCGAGTTTTTCGTCGCCTGAGTTAACATTGTAAGCACTCAGCAAATTATCCCAGTATGCACGCAATTCCAAAAATGCAGTATCTACTTTTGCTGCAGTGTTGAATCTGGCTATCGTTTCTTTGGCTTTAGTCTTGTTGATGATATTTTTCGATTCCCATTTTTCGTCTTCCTCATTTTCAACGTAACCTAAAACAAACACAAAATCTTTCGATTCGCCGGGTTGAAGTTCTACCTCGATGCAATGGGATGCGATTGGCGACCAGCCGTGAGCTACAGTGTTGGTAGGATTACCTTCAGAAACAACCTGTGGTTCGTCGAAACCATTGTATAAGCCGAAGAATGTTTCGCGATCGGTATCAAAGCCTGAAATTGGAGTATTAACTGAATAATAAGCATAATGGTTGCGACGCTCTCTGTATTCAGTTTTGTGATAAATAACTGAACCTTCAATTTCCACTTCTCCGGTAGAAAAGTTACGCTGGAAATTTTCCATGTCGGCTGCCGCATTCCACATGGCCCATTCAATAAATGAAAAGATTTTTAATTTCTTAACTCCCAATGAGTTGTTGGTGAGCGTGAGCATTTGAACTTCGGCCCAAGTTTTTAGAGGCACAAAGAAAAGAACCTTTGCTGTTACACTATTTTTCTCGCCCTGGATAGATGTATAATTCATTCCATGACGGCATTCGTAACTGTCGAGCGATGTTTTGCAAGGTTTCCATCCCGGCGACCAGGTTGTTTCTTCATCTTTAATGTAAAAATAACGGCCACCGCTGTCCATTGGAACGTTATTGTAACGATAGCGTGTTAACCGCCGGAATTTTGCATCTTTATAAAAAGAATACCCTCCGGCAGTATTGGAGATCAAAGAAAAGAAATCTTCATTGCCCAGGTAGTTGATCCATGGCCACGGCGTTTGTGGGTTGGTGATCACATACTCACGGTTTTTGTCGTCAAAATGTCCGAATTTCATGTCTTAATTATATTATATTCGATATTTCCTTTTAAACTGTGCTTACCATTTAAGCCAATTCGTTAACCCTTCGGTTGTTCAACTCTGTAGTGATTTCATCCATTTTCTTTTGGGTCAAAGGATAGAGTGTCATAAACCCGGCAGCGATAAAGGCTACAATTGCCGGAATCCAACTCATAAGCATAATAATTCCGGGAACTGCACCCTGAATAGCAACTTCGTCCTGACCATTGTAATGAAATGCGGCTAAAACAAAACCAATAATAGCGCCAGCGACACCCCCACCAAACTTGGTTGAGAAAGAACCAGCGGAATAGATTAGTCCTGTAGCTCTCCGCCCGTTTTTAAACTCAGAGTAATCGGCAGCATCGCCAAGCATGGCAAAAAACAATGTCGGGAATATGGCAGCGCCAAACTCGGAAATTATTCCTAAAGCGAAAATGCTTCCTAAATTTCCAGGGCCGCAAAAAACAAGCAATGCATTTACAGCACCTGAAAAGATAAAGGCATAGATAAACAAGTTACGCTTACCCAGTCGTTTTGCCAGTGGAGCTGTTACCATTGCGCCTCCGATAGATGCTATCATTAAAGCAATCATAAACGATGCAGCAAGCAGCTGATTATGCAGATAATGTGCGAAATAAATTACAACAATTCCTTGTTTAATTGAGTTGTAAACCTGGAATAATAATCCAATCCCCAATAAAATCAGCCAGGGCTTGTTTCGGATCAAATCTTTTAAATCTTTACTCAGATTGCTTTTCTGTGCTTTTGGCGGGGTTACCCGTTCCTTCGTGGTTAAAAACGTTATAATCAGAGCCAAAGACAGGAAAACCGACAATAAATAAATGGAATAACTATATCCTTTTTTCTGGTCAATGATGGAAATGCTCCTGGTGTTAATGTTTTCTTCACCGGTCACAATAAAGGAATAATCCTTTCTTGCCACCATTGAGAAACTTTTCCCTTGAGTCGGGACATTGAGACTGTCGGCAATTTGTGAACCGGCCCAGGTAAACATGGCAATTCCATTTTTGGTTTTGATGTTTACATTTTTAACATCTTCGGTAGTGGATACAGTTACTTCGTATTTTTTTGCATCCAGCTTGTCGACTGCAATAGTTGGGTTAATATTTCCAAAATTGGCTACCAGGAACAACAAAGCACCCTGCACCAGCATTCCACCGGTAAAAGCACCAACCATGCGGTACGAACCCAGGCTGGTACGCTCCTTATCGTCACCGGTCATTACAGCCATAAGCGCACCGTAAGGAATGTTGTTAGCAGTATAAACCAGTGTAAAGATTATATAGGTTGTATAGGCATAAATAATTTTCCCTGTCTCACTTAAGTTCGGGCTCATGAATAGCAACGAAAGTATAACTCCAAGCGGAATAGCCGACCATAATATCCAGGGACGGAATTTACCATATTTGCTGTTCGTTCTGTCACCGATCACTCCCATAGCTACATCGCTCACACCATCACTAAACCTGGCAATTAATAAAAGCATTCCCACAGCAGCTGGATTTATCCCAAACACATCAGTATAGAAGATAAATAAGAAAGTGGAAACCCCACGCCAGGCAATGTTTGCAGCCCCGTCGCCAAGTGCATAACCGACTTTCTCAGTAAATTTTAGTTTTTGATTGATTGAATTCATTGGGATGAGATTAAACTGTAAAGCACTGACGCCGTGTTACAAGCTAAATAGTATAGCTTATTTTTAGTTTTTTTTACTTACTGTTCAGGACAATAAAATGTATTTATGCTATTTTTTCTCATATGAATTTAAGCACAGTTTTTTGCCATTATTCTAATTTGAAACTGCAAAAATTAAGTTTTTGGATTAAACTAACTAATCCTATTTTCGTAATTGTATGTACTATTTTTTGATTTTTTTTTGCTACTTATAACTGACCTTAATAAAGCAGCCACGTAAAGTTCCCACAAAATTTGTCCAGGAATGAATAAGAACAATTTTGAGAAAACTATTTGTCCACTGCTAAAAGTATTGAGATATTAAAAAGGAGGCTGAACAGGGCAACCCGCTCAGCCAACCAACCAAATTGAAATGAGAACTAATTTTAAATATAAACCTCAAAGTCTATGAAAAATAGTTACCCTGCCAACCTCCTTTTTAATTGTACTTTCCCGGTTTATTTAGTATCCGGGATTTTGATCTGCTTCACTCATAGCCGTGTTAGATAGAATCTCATTCAGAGGAATAGGAAATAATTCATGCTTGCCTGGAACAAAACCTGCTTGTTGTTCTGAAGACATTCCCCAACGGACTAAATCCCAGTAGCGGCTGTCCTCGAAACACAGTTCTTTTGCTCTTTCAATCACAATCTGATCAAATAGGGCTGTTCCTGTTTCTGTATGAGCTGCAATTCCTGCCCTGTCAGTTATTTTTTTCAGTTCTGCCTGAGCAGCAGCATCATTTGCGGGAGTGCTTTTGTTATAAGCTTCAGCTGCCATTAATAAAACATCAGCATAACGAATGATCCTGTAGTTGGAACCGTAGTTTAATTCGGGCTGTCCAGTAGCCGGATCAGTGGTTTCAGTTGCTTTACAAGCATATTTCAGCCTGATGTAACCTTCATAGTCGTATGGATATTCACCAACCTGGTAAGCTCCGCCTGCTGCGAAAAAATCAGCTTCAGAAAGTACTGAACCTTTAATGCGCTTGTCAGCAGGATTTGAATATAAAAGATCACCAATTTTCTTCGAAGGCAGGTTAAATCCCCATCCACCTTGGATATTAACTTTAGAAAGATCCAGGTTTGAAAAGTCAAATGCACCATCACCGTCAGTACGTGGGCCTTCGAGCTGCATTTCAATATTGCTTTCGTTACCACCACCCCATGGGAAATTGCCCCAGCCGTAATTCTCCTGTGATGTATAGGAAATTTCAAAAATGGATTCAACTCCAAATTCTTTGGATTTTGACCATATGGTAGTATAATCCGGTTCAAGGCTATACTCATTGCTGGCAATACAAGCACCTAATACTGTGGCTGCATCTGAATATTTCTTTTGATACAGGTATGCTTTACCAAGCAAAGCCTGAGCGGTACCTTTTGAAAAACGGAACTTATCAACCTGAGCGTAAGCACTCTTCACAGGTAAAACAGCAATTGCATCTTTTAAATCTGTTTCGATCTGGGCATAAACTTCTTCAGCAGTTGCACGTGGCAGATTGAACTCTGAAGTTGATGCAGGATTTACGGTCATTAATGGAACCCCGCCAAACATAATTACAAGGTCGAGGTAAGTATAAGCTCTCAAAGCCTTTGCTTCTCCCACCATGGTCTTCATTCCGGCTGTAGCTGCAGTGTTTGCTCCGACATTACTAATAATTGTATTACAGGAATTAATGATACTGTAAAAATTAGTCCAGATGGCTGCAATCTTGGTATTGTCAGATGTAATATTAAAATCATCAAGATACTGATATTCAGGAGTATCACCAGCATTTGGTCCGGCACACTTGGTATCGTCAGCCGGAAGGTTTTTCATAAAATACACACTGGTCCAGGAACCGGAGGAATAGGCTCCCTGGATTTTATTATAAACCCCCATAGTGGCGAGTTTCACATCATTGTCATTTTTCAGAAAATTGTCGCTGGAGAGCTGTCCAACCGGTGCAACTTCTAAAAAATCTTTACTGCAACCTGCAAAGGCGAGTACAAGCATTATGCTATATATTATTTTTTTCATGGTTTATCGTTTTTTGAGATTAGAAACTAGCTGAAAGACCAAATAACATCTTGGCAGCAATCGGGTACAGACCTCTATCTACGCCCTGGCTTTGATTATTGTTACTACCGGCTTCAGGATCCAATCCTTTGTACTTGGTAAAAGTAAAATAATCGTCGAAGGAGATATATGCCCTGAGCGAACTGACTCCGAATTTAGCAGTAATGTCTTTAGCTATTGTGTAACCTAACTGGATTTGTTTGATTCTCATGTATGATCCATTGGAAATCATCAGGTCGCTGCGGTAAACATAATCGCTGTTATTATCTGCTCTTGGAGAGCTGGCATTTGTGTTTGTAGGAGTCCACCTGTCTTCAAATAAATAGGCTGGTTTATTTGACAAACTCCTGTCGGTACGGTACCACGCCATGAAAATATCATTGCCTGAAACACCCTGGAATGCCAGGTTGAAATCAAATCCTTTGTATCCCAATGAAATGTTACCTCCATAAATTAACGAAGGCTGCGGGCTGCCGATATAAGTCTGGTCTGAAGGTGAGATAGTGTTATCTAAATTTGCATCCACAACGATTGGATCACCGGCCTGGAAAGTAGTTCCATATTTTGCATTGTATGCGTCAGCTTCAGCTTTATCATTGAAAATACCATCGGTCTTATACCCTTTGAAATACCAGATAGGCTGTCCTTCTTCGAACCATGTTAAATTATATCCACGAACATTTGCTCCGGCAACCGGGGCATTAACATCCAACTGGGTTACTTCATTTTTCAAGGTAGACATGTTCAGACTAGCACCATAGGTAAAGTCATTATCCAGGTTTGTATAGCCGAGTTCAAATTCAAATCCTTTATTATTAACAGTTCCAGCGTTAACAAAAGGCATACCTCCTCCGGTTGACATAGGGAAAGTACCCAGAGCAATCAGGTTTTTGGTGTTTTTGTTATACCAGTCAGCAGTGAAGTTGACTTTATTATTTAATAACCTGACATCAACTCCGATATCAGCCATTTCGGTTCTTTCCCATAACAATTCCTTATTCACTAATTTGGCAATTTGTGCACCAGGCTGGTAAGTTCCGGTTGGATCCGGATACTTGATACCTGCAAGTGTCCATAATTCTTTATCCTCATTTCCGGGAAGGTTTGATCTGCTTCCGTTGGCGCCCCAACTTGCTCTTATTTTTAAATAAGAAATAGCTTTTGTTGTAAAGAAGTCTTCATTGTTTACAACCCATCCGGCAGAAACTGCAGGGAAAGTTGCATATTTTGAATCAGTTGGGAATTGGCTTGCTCCATCCCTGCGGACTGAACCTTCCAATAAATATTTTCCCTTGTAACTGTAGGAAAGACGTCCAAACATGGATGCCATAGTGTTTCCATAAGGAGTACCTCCGGTTCTGTCATACAGGTCGGATGTAGTTGATCCCTGGTTTGCATATTGATCGCCTTCGGCAACCATTGGTGCTGAATACATAGTGTATACATCAGCTTTAAGCTCCTGGGCAGAATATCCAGCCAGTAATGTCAAAGAATGATCGCCAAAATCTTTGCTATAAGTGGCAAAATTCTCCCATAACCAGGTATTCCATTTATTCAGGTTATCGGAAACATTGGTTGTACCATTTTGGTTTTCAGTTGAGAAATAATAAAGGGGAGTCCATATGTGTTGATTTTGATAAGTCAGATCAAGACCTATCCTGGAAGTAAAGGAAAACCCATTAAAAGGTTTTACTGTTACATAACCGGTTCCCATCAATTTGTCTTGCTCTGTAGTATTATGATAAGTTTGAAGTGTTGCTACGGGATTTGACATTTCTCCCGATACATTTTCTGTTAAGCCATAATAATCACCATTACTATTTTTAACAATAACGTATCCCTGATCTAAAAGTGACTGTACATTAGCAGGGGTTCCTGAATAAAGAACCGGAGTTAACGGGTCAATTAACAAAGCGCTGTTTACCAGACTTCTATATTCATCATCTTGTCCTACATTTTTCTGGTTCGAATGGCTATAACTGAAATTACCTCCAACTTCGAGCCATTTTTTTACATCGCTTTTTAAATTCAGCCTTGATGTATATCTTTTGTAATTGGCTTTATCACCGCCAACTATACCATCCTGGGTAAGATAAGAACCTGAAAGCATATAGGTAGTTTTATCATTGCCACCTGAAAAAGAAATATGGTGTTTTTGCATAGGAGCTGTCTGGAAAGTTTCACTTAACCAATCAGTATTGGCTCCGAAACGATCCTGGGTTACCTGGCCTGATTCGGTCATCCACTGTTTGTATTGTGTCGCATCCATCATTTTCATGTCAGTTTTTACACTTTGGGTGCCATACTGGAAATCATAATTAACTACTCCTTTACCTGCTTTACCAGATTTTGTGGTTAATAATATAACTCCATTTGCACCTTCGGTTCCATATATTGCAGATGATGCAGCATCTTTCAAAACTTCCATTGATTCAATATCACCTGGATCGATGTTATTAATATCCCCGGTTTTCATACCGTCAACAATATACAAAGGGTTCGAATTTGAGTTTGAGTTGGTTCCCCTGATCCTGATTTTGGAACCCGCACCCGGTGAGCCTGATGTTGGCAATACCATAACACCTGAAACTTTTCCCTGGATAGCCTGGTCAGCTCTTGAAGAAGCAGTGGCTTGCAGATCTTTTGCTTTAACTGAGGAAATAGAACCGGTTACAAGACTTTTCTTCTTGACACCATATCCTACTACAATAACCTGATCCAGGTTGGTTGCCTCAGTACTGAGTGTGACTTTAACGGTTCGGAGGTAATGGCTACGTCCTGCGATACCATACCGATAAAGGAAACAACGAGTGTTGTTGCATCAGCAGGTACCTGTAGGGTAAATTTTCCTTCCACATCGGTAGTTGTGCCATTGGTAGTTCCTTTAACCATAATTGTTGCTCCGGGTAAGGTAGCATTGGATTGATCATACACAACACCTGTTACGGTCTTCGTTTGTTGTGCAAAAACAAGCGTAAATGCGCTCAGCCATAAAATCCCGGTAAGCATCAGCACTTTGCATCTTATGCCGCAGTGCATGTAATTGTAGAGATTTTTTTTCATAAATTGAATTTTGGTTGTTGGGGTTAATAATTGGTGAATTGTTGGATTGATTTGTATTAATTGGTTGATTTGGTAATAAATTTTAAGTACGGTTTTCTAATGATAATTTAAAAATAATTGGTTCAGATTTTATTAGTGTATTTATTTCCATTTTATTTAATTAAAGCAAATTTAATATGACACTGTCTCAATTCAATATTTAGAAGTACTTCAAATGTTCATCAATTTCATTTGTTAATTACATCTTTATTGCATCAAATATTTGGCATTTAGCTGTTAACCAGTATTTTATATATGATTTTATTTTAGTTCATCATTCATTTATAGTTTGGGAAATTGGTATTTGATACATTCATCAATTCCTGGTACTGAATTTCCTAAAATAAGAGAGCTAAATAAAATGAGATGCTACAAAAAAAAAGCAGGTGATTCTTCCAATTATGTCTGGTATAATGAGATAACAAATGTATATGCAGAATCAGGTAAGGAATACAAGTATATTTTCAGCATTTAATGGTAATTTATCATATATTTACAAACTTTAAATTAAACCAGATAG
This sequence comes from uncultured Bacteroidales bacterium, assembly GCA_963802185.1. Taxonomy (GTDB): domain Bacteria; phylum Bacteroidota; class Bacteroidia; order Bacteroidales; family UBA4417; genus UBA4417. Next base: position 710,729 of record CAWDHU010000015.1, on the reverse strand, counting down.
TAAGATGGATGTATTTTATGAAAAACTGACAAAAGAATCAGAGTACAGTATTAATTTCTTAGAGGTTGAAGTGCCTTGTTTAGATGTACCATGGCATTACCATCCGGAAACAGAAATAATTTATATCGAAAAAAGTACCGGTTCCCGTTTTGTTGGAGATCATTCCGAGCAATTTGGAGATGGAGATGTTGGGTTGATTGGAGCTAATCTGCCACACGTTTGGAAAAGTGATCCGATCTACCAAAAGAATATACCCGGATTAGTAGCCCGGGTATTGGTAGTGCACTTTAATCATGAGATTTTTAAAAGTTCACTCGCAGTTTTGCCCGAAATGCATGGGATTAATCAATTGCTGTATGATTCTCAGTTTGGAATAAAATTTACGGGCACTGCCCGAACGGATATAGAAGCGCTGATGAAAGGGATAATTCGTACGAAGGGCATTGAAAAGCTGGTAAAGCTCATTGAATTACTTGATGTTATGTCTAAAACCAAAGAGAAACAGTTATTAGCCAGTCCGGGATATTCAAAAATCAGAAAATCAGCTGATTTTGATCGTTTTGATAAGGCACACCGCTATATGATTGAGAATTTTCACCAAAACATATCCCTTAATACGGTATCAGATATTATAGGTATGACCCCCACCTCATTTTGCAGGTATTTTAAAAAGCATACAAAGAAATCATTTCATACGGTTTTAAACGAAATAAGAGTAGGTCATGCCTGTAAACTATTAATTGAAAACAAAATGAATATTTCAGGCATATGTTATGAAAGCGGGTTCAATAATGTCTCAAATTTCAACGAACAATTTAAAAAAATAAAAGGAATAACTCCAAGCCAATATATAAGGAATAGGTAAGAACCTTATATAGTAGACACTTTCTGCATATTTCCCGCAAGTGGATCTTGAAAACCTGAAGAATGTTTAAAGTATAATTATAATTACCCTGTGCTAAAATAAATTTCCAACAGTTACATAAAGTCCTTTAATGCCATCCTGTTTATTCAAAGCAAAACCATAATCGGCAGCAAGTATAAAGTTTTCATTTAAAGCAATCCTTAATCCGGCTCCAATGCCGGGATGCAACTTGTCTTTTTCGAATGAGAAATCAAAATAAGTTGCCTGATCTTCATCGTTAATTTTTAATTTATCAAACTTCACTTGTTGAACAACTAGTCCGAAATCGGAGAAACCATTTAATGCAAAATACAGGTTTTGTTTCCCAACATGGGTTTTAAGAAATTTCCATCGTAACTCTATATTTCCATAAGCAATGCCGTCTCCTACAATCCTGTCGCGCATTATGCCCCGTAATGAGTTGCCTCCCCCAAGACCATCAGGATTTGTGATGGCAGAATAAGAACTCATCATATATGGTTGCATAAAAAATGGTGCCTTACCACCAATGGTTCCCTGGTAACCAAGCCGGTAAACAAATGAAAGTTTGTCCTTTATAATCGTAAAATACTGCCTGTGTATCAATACCAATTTAGCATATGAAAATTCAGGGTTGAAAAAGAATTTTGGGGCATATGTTATAAGCGCTTCACTCCACATTCCTTTCATAGAATTGGCTTCGTTGTCGCGGGTATCATACACAATGCCTGTTTTTACGAAATTGGCGCTTCCCCCGTCTTTTTCAGCTTCAGTGATGATGCCCCATGCAACGTAATCATCAAAAAGGGTAGTGGTGTCTACCAGCTTATCTTTATCATCTTTCCTTTTATTGATAGCAGCAAAGTCAACACGGCCGGTTTTCATATTCATAATACCAAGACCAACCAGCCAGTGAAGATGTTCGCCTGATAATTGTCCCTGAAGGTCAACAGTAAAGCGAAACATTTTGCGGGACTCACGATAAAATACCCGAGTTATGTAATCAGGTGATCCTTCATCAATGAATTCCGGCGAATATCTACTCTGATAGCCGTTAAACCCATAAAAATCAAGTGCTCTTTCAGTGAGATAACTCAAATCGGCTGTAAGCCGTAAATGATTCGGTAAAAGATTCTTGGCATCATAAAACAATTGGTTGGTTCCTGAACCCTTGGTATAACGCGAAATTTCCGCTTTCATCATTTGCTTATATGATGGATACAATTTGCCATCGCCATAATCGTACAAACTTACCAGGCCACCATATTGAAATCCCATATCAGCATCGTATGAAACGGTTGGCAGAGCGCCGAATGAAAAACCGGTGGGTATTTTTGCTTCCTTTTTTGTTTTTTCATCCTGTGCCAATACCGGTATTTGCGACAATATAAATCCGGACAAAACAAAAACCAATGTTAGAGTTTTCTTCATAGGATTGGCTTATAGTGGTGGCATTTTAAAGATTGAGGTGATGTCTTATTTCAATATAAGGAGAATTCTATTGCTTAGACTCAGATGTTCAATCCGTACCTGGCAAATATATTTATTGCTGGCTCTTAAGAGATTAAGATTTCAATAATAAAGAGTTGTTCCTCCAGCCTTCAGTAATTAATAGGATTTGAAATTATTACTTTGTCAGAATATCATTGTAAAGGTGGCTCCCTCACCAGGTTGTGAGATCACCTCCAGCCGGGCTTTATGCAACAACATTATTTGCTGTGACAAACTCAGTCCTATACCTGAATTATTTGGTTTTGTTGAATAGTATGGAAGGAAAATCCTTTCCATAGCGTCAGCACTTATGCCTTTTCCATTGTCGGTTATGGATATCTGAACCTGGTTCAGTTCGGATGTTTCTGCCACAAATGAAAGCCTGGGATCTGCGATTTCTTCCATCGCCTCCATTGCATTTTGAATCAGATTTATTATCACATTTTCAATAAGCTCCAGGTCAGCTTCAAATTTAAGATCTGGAGGAGTAATGTGTTTTTCATATTGAATCCCTTTATCTTTAAACCTGGGCTGGAACAGAATTGCAATCCTGTCGAATAACTCCCTGACACTTATTTGCCTGATTACTGGTTTCGGAATCTGGGTGAGGCTTTTAGTAGATGTTACAAAATTTACCAGGGCCCGGGTTCTTGATTCGATTATCTTGAGCCCGTGATGAATATCCTCAATTGCCTCCTCCCCTATCCTGGAAGGCTTCAGCACAGTTCCCGACTCGTCTTCAAGCATCTGGCTGCTCATTCCTGCCAGGTTTGTGATAGGTATAGCAGAGTTTACTATTTCATGAGAAATAATATTTATCAGTTTTTGCCAGGTACTTGTTTCTTTGCTTACAAGTTCATCTTTCTGGCTCGCGATTTCATTTTTTTGAATTATTAGTTCCCGATTCTGTTCGTCCAACTCCCGGTTTTTCTGTTGCAACTCTTCTTCAAAACGGAAATTAAGCAACCGGAGATAAAATATACAGGCATTAATGAAGATAAAAAGTGTAATCTGGGCAATTTTATAAAAAGGATAAAAAGTATTTATTCTGTCGACAATCGGGAAATAGTTTGTTTCAAAGTGAATCATTAACCAATCAATACTCAGTATCAATGCAAAATAATAGATCATGGACAACCAGAACAACAACTTTTCCTTTTTAGGATTCAGAAGCAGTTGGGGAATGACTGATGTACAAACAAGAATATAAGGATAATAGGTATAGCTTTCTTCTTCAACATAACCTATAAAAGTAGGACCAAGCAGGAAAATAACAGGAGGCATATATATAAGTAATAGCCTGCTGAGTTTAGGAAATCCAAAACCGGCAACTGCAAGGTTCAGCAAAGTGAAACCTAATAGAATAGCAACCCTGAGTGTACCATATGACATCGGATCATGGGTAATAAGCATTACAGGAACAACCGTAGCAAAAAGCAATACCGTCAAAATCAACATCACAAAGTTTAACTTGTTACTGAGCATAATTGACCGCCGCATCAACTCGTCCTCATCTTCCCTTAGACCGAGATTGGAAATATAATTCCATACTTTCTTCATAATTCCTGTTTTTATAAATAGTATGATCTAAAATTAAAACTCATTGAGTATTTTTCGAATTGGTTATTTCCAGAATTCCGGTCCGAACCGTGATATCTTCCTGTATAATGTGGTCCTGGCAACTCCTAAATCGTCAGCAGCCCTGGAAAGGTTTCCGTTATATTTACTTAATGCATTTGAAATAACTTTTCTCTCATAATCTCCTATGCTGACGATTGGTTCATCAAGAACCAGTACTGCTTGTGCTTTTACTTTCAAAGTAAAATCTTCAGGCTTAAGGATTCCGCTTTTATTAAGTATGATTGCCCTTTCGATTACGTGAGCCAGCTCACGGATATTCCCAGGCCAGTTGTATAGTTTCATAACTTCAAGGGCATCTTCACTTATGCTAATTCCTTGTTTACTATACTGTTCTGAAAATTGTTTTATAAAAAAGTCTGCTAAGAGTTCAATATCTTCTTTACGGTCTCTCAGTGGAGGCAATATAATCTCAACAGTGTTCAGGCGATAAAGCAAGTCCTGCCTGAATTCAAATGATTCCGCCATTTGATATAAAGGCATATTGGTTGCTGAAATCAACCTCACATTTATATTTACAGGATGATTGGTTCCAATTTTAATAATTTCCCTGTTTTGAACAGCAGTCAGAAGTTTAGCCTGCATTGGCATACTAAGGTTACCGATCTCGTCAAGAAATAATGTTCCACCCGAAGCTGCTTCAAATCTTCCGGTTCTGTCTTCTTTTGCATCTGTAAAAGCACCTCGGATATGCCCGAATAACTCAGCTTCGAACAGAGTTTCGGGAATAGCACCTAAGTCAACATGCACAAATGCTTGTTGCTTTCGTAATGATTGAGAATGCAACGACCAGGCTACCAGCTCCTTACCAGTACCATTTTCACCTAATATCAGTATATTGGCATCTGTGGATGCAACAGTTTTTATGGTTTCAATAACCTGCTTCATGCTAGCCGAACGTGTAAAAATTTCGGGGTATCTGCTATTTGCATGATGACGGGAATCAGTGGGTTTGCTTTTATGACCATTGGATACACTGATTATTTTGTCCTTTGCAAATACATTCCTGATAGTAGCAATCAGTTGTGCTTTATTCCAGGGTTTGATGATAAAATCAACCGCACCAAGTTTCATAGCCTGAACAGCTAAATCTATTTCCCCGTAAGCAGTGGTTACGATTACGCGGACCTCAGGATCAATCTCCAATATTTTCGCCAGCCATTCGAGTCCTTCTTTTCCCGAGGTAATTCCACGGGTAAAATTCATATCGAGAAGGATCAGATCATACTTGCAATCGCGAAGGCAATCAGGAATAAATGAAGGGCGTGCCAGAGTATCGACCTTGCCAAACAATCCTTTGAATAAAAGCTTTGCTGTGAACAGAACATCTGTGTCATCATCAACAACCAATAGATTGCAAAACCGGTCTGGTTTCATGTTTGCAAATTAATAATAATAAAATGCGAAGACACAAAGATGTGTAAAGATAATAAGTGTAGCGATCTGAAACAAAAAAATGTAGCGAAACGCTACAAATAAATTTTTAACAACAATCCACATAATCACTTATACGACTGAATATTAGATATATACATCAGGTGGTCTGATTGTTGAATTTCTATTTAGCACCAACAAACCAAACAATGAAAAACCTGGTTCCCATGAGTTCACAAGGCCATTCGCATAAAATTACAGGAGTTTTGATCATCATTCTTATTATAATCAGGGTAAATGTGGTTGCACAGCCTGGTTTAACTATTTATGCCGATGTTGCCAGAAATTCTGTTTCTGATGGCATGTTTATAAAGTCTGCATTCCTTGGACAGTACATATCAGGGAATTATAAGCTGAATGCAGGACTTCAGACTAACCTGCTTAATGGTAATAATATTACTCTATCAGGTTATCGGATTGATGGTTCAAGGGAGTTCAAAATAAAAAACACTCTGCTTGGTATACACGGATTCTGGTTGTGGACAAGTGCCTCCCGGCTTCTTCAGGAAACAAATTATGGCTTTGTTATCTCGATGAATAGCAATCATTTTGACTTACGGATCGGTACCAACTCCAGGACGTATAGTTTTAGGAGAAAAGCATTGAAGGACTATGAAATTGGAAAAGATGCATTAAAAATTCATGAGAATTTTAACCTGTTATATTCATTCGGTTATAATATCAAACCATCAGACTACAAATGGAATGCAGGAGTAACCTTGACTAACATTGATCATTTTATGATTAACCAGGAAACAAACCCCTATGTTAATCTGAAAGGTTACTACAAATTAAGTACTCAGGTTTGCCTGTTTGCTGAAGGATGGTATAAGAATGCAGGGGTAACAAATATCTGTTCAAATTATTTTGGTTTCGTAATCAGAGGAGGTGTACAATGGAATGTCAATTAAATCAAAAATCGCTGCTTATTGCAGCTATGGCTTTATTGGTAACAGCCTGTGGGAAAGTAGAAGGTCCCACCAGCTCAAGTGAACCGGTCGATAAGCGTTTCCATGAATCAATGGAATGGAACATGAATCATCCTTACACCGAAATAAATGTCGAATCGGAAGACTATACAATTTTAACAATGGCTGATATTCATGTTGGTACTACAATTAATCTTGACAAGTTCTTAAACATTTCACTATCCGTTAAACCGGCAGCGGTTATAATTGATGGCGATCTTAATGGTGGTAAAGCTGAGGACTATAATGAATTTGAGAAACATTTCCCAAAGAATGATTCCCTGAGATCATTCTATCTCGCAGGTAATCATGATCTGTGGCATAACGGCTGGGAAGAGTTTTATTCCAGATTTGGTTCTTCCAGTTATTATTTTACTGTAATAACACCTTCAGGTACAGATCTGTTTATCTGTCTTGATACAGGCGGAGGCACTCTAGGAAAGCTACAAACTGAATGGTTCACTCAGATTCTGCAAACTATGCGTTCTTCCTTCCGTCGATGCATTGTAATTACACATATCAATCTGTTCAGACCCAGGAAAACAGAGAGCACCAACCTGGTGGAGGAAGAATTAGTTTTTTTAATGGATTTATTTGCCAGGAATAATGTCGATATGGTTATTACAGGGCATGACCACGAAAAGGATGTTAAAGTATTTGGAGTTACCACTTATATAGTAGTTGATGCCCTGGAAGATGGTCTGAGTAATGCTGGCTATTTAAGTTTAAGAATAAATAATGGTGAAATCGGGTACGAGTTTAAACGTATTAATGAGTAAAGCTTGTAATTCTCCCTAATTGTTTTGCAGATACAGATGTCCGGAAAAAATATATTTCTGACTCATAAAATAAGGATAACCATATCATTGATTATTCAAATTAGGAATTGTTAAATGTTAATTATAAAGTCAAAATTTACTTTCATTAACCAAAACACTCTAAAAAAATGAAAAAGATTGTAAAAAGACCAAGTTTAATTTCAGCGGCCTATTCGGTCCGGGATTATTATGTATCGATCAATGATGTCTACCTCCAGCTTTTCGGGAAGCATCTGATGCTCCACTATCCTTTCTACACGGAAGATTTTGAATCACTTGAAAAGCGGCAGGAGAATCTTACCAATTATTGTCTCTCGCATATTGAAGGGCTAGCAAATAAAAAAGTGTTGGAAGTAGGATGTGGAAATGGTATTCAGTCCATGTATATTTCTGATACCAGATCGCCCCTGAACCTTACCGGAATTGATTTGAATCCGGATAATATTTCAATAGCACTTCAACACAAAGCCGGTCAGAAAAATATTGATTTCAAAGTAGATGATGCACAAAAGCTTGATACCATAAGTGATCATTCAATCGATGTGCTGATTTGCATCGAGAGTGCTTTTCATTATCCACATAAAGAATTGTTCCTCAAACAGGTTAGTCGTGTACTGAAACCATCAGGGGAATTTGTAATTGCTGACATTGTGAATATATTTCCAAACCGGAAGTATCTTTCGAAAGGGTGGAAAAACAAGATGGCTTTTAACCATTGGGAAGAGTCAGATTACATCTCATCGTTTGCAGGTTCAGGCTTAAAAATTGAGTACAGGGAGAATATCACAAGCCATATTATACAAGGATACCAGGGCAGTTCAAAATGGGTCAGGCGTGAGAATTTCAAAACCTGGATAAATTATTTAGGGTACAGGTTTTACGCTGTTGTGCATACAGGTTACAATACGAATATGCTCAAGAAAAAGGAAAATTATATTCTGTTTGTTGGCAGTCCAGTATAATGGTTTGAGTGGACCTATTATTGAATATTACCGAATAACATGCATAGCGTCTCTTGGTGTACTTTTTTGATTACTGGTTCTACACTATTTTCTCATGAATGCACTTCCAAGGGCTTAACGAGCAAACCCTCTAGAAGCCTTACGCTATTCAGCGAATTGTCAATTAACTTCTTTCTATTTTCAAGTCGATATCATTTTATCTAATGTTGAATCAATCATTAATACACTGTTTAATTGTTAAAACCAAAACTTATGAAAAAGCTGAAATTTTTGATTCTAATACTAATGATCTTCGTTGTAGCAGCCTGTACGAAAGATTACCTGGCAGATAATTCACCACAGGCAACAGATGATGGCTACAATGCGTTGAAATGCAAACCACTCCAGATAAAAATTGCTGTGGTGTCGGATATTCATTATATGTCACCTTCGCTGCTAAAGAATGGTGCAGCAAATGGTGAAGCATTTCAGGCCTACCTCGCGGCCGACCCGAAATTACTTGAATACAGTGATCCTATTTTAAGGAAAGTGATTTCGCAATTAAAACGTGATAAACCGGATATCGTGCTAATTCCTGGCGACCTGACAAAGGATGGCGAAAAAGTGTGCCATGAAGCCTTAGCCAGTATGCTTCAACAACTTGCCGACTGTGGGATTAAAGTATTTGTAATACCCGGAAATCATGATATCAATAACCCTGAAGCCCGGATATATAACGGAGATAACGAAAGCAAAGCTCCCAGTATCAAGGTAAGTGATTTTCCTAAAATTTATGGCAATTTCGGGTATAAAAACGCCATCTGCCGAGATCCAAATTCGCTAACTTACATTAGTCAGCCTTATAACGGATTATGGATTCTGGGTATTGATGATTGCAAATATTACGACAATACTAACCTGGCCCTAGTATCCGGAGTAATCAAGCCGGAAACCATGACATGGATTTTAGGAAAATTACAGGAAGCCAAACAAAAGAACATAACTGTACTCAGCATGATGCATCATGGAATTGTTGAACATTATATGGGGGAACAACAATTGGATCCCGGTTATGTGACAGATAATTATTTAGAGGATGGGCCAAGGTTGATGGCTGCTGGTCTGAAAATAATGTTCACTGGTCATTATCATGCAAATGATATCACCATGATGGGTACGAAAGGCAGCGATGTTTTATATGATATTGAAACCGGCTCCCTGGTTACACCTCCAAGCCCATACCGTCTGGTTACCCTCACTAAGCAAAGTATGGACATAAACACCAATTGGGTTACATCCATTAACTATTCTTTACCAGGAGGCATGAGTTTCACCGACTATTCCAATGTGTTTCTGAGCAGTCACTTTGATGGGTATTTCGCATATGTTTTAAGTGCTTCATATGGATTAGATGAGGAAACGGCATCCTATCTGGCACCATACTTCAGGGATGGCTGGATGGCACACTACGCAGGAGATGAGTCACCCTCTCCAGAATTACTTCAGACAATTGGTACATTTCCGCCTCCACTTGATGGGGCATTGTATAGCATCTGGACAGACCTGCCTCCTGCTGATAACCAACTCCATATTAATTTGAATTAACACTGAAAGAAATGCTATTTGTCAGATATAACTACTGATGAAAAAGCAAATGACTCAAAATAATTTAAACAATTATATACATCAAACTTCATATGACAACAATGAAAACAAAAATCTTCAAATTGTTAATTGGAGCAATCTTATGCTCATGCATGTTAACTTCATGTTATACATATACCACCATAGTCGGTGAAGGGGCCAAAGGAACCCAAGAAGTTAAAAAATGGAATAGTTATGTCCTTTTTGGCTTAATCCCTGTGGGAGTTTCGAACCCTAAACAATTGGCTGGCGAAACCAAAGATTATAGTGTAAAAACCAGTCAATCATTTGTAAATGGATTGGTAGCTGGTTTAACTTTTGGAATATACACTCCAACGACAACCACAGTCCAAAAATAATTAATTGGATAGAGAGAGAGGAAATAGAAATTTCCTCTCTCTCTATTGTGAATGTTTTGAAAACAATATTTCTAATCCATCAGTGTTATGAAAAAAACTATCTTTTCGCTAATCTTGTTTTTTGCTTTAGTTCTATCCTTCAAAATTGTCCGGATATTAGTAATGGACGTTCACCGGCTTACAAAATATGGCAATGGATATTTAACTGGCTTGATAATTTTATTTATTGTAGTAATTAGTTCTGCGATCATACTGGGAGTCCAGATATACAGAAAGAATCACTTACCATAGAGGTAAAAAAATGGCAGAAAGAGCACTCAATCTCCTACTTCGTATGGCAAAGATTATCATGGCAAACCAGGCATTCAGTTCCATTTAATAACCTCAACGATTACACCTGTTTTACAATAAGCAGTTATTTTTATTCCCCATGCTTCGGGATCAACCTGCAGAATTTTCACAATCCATTTCAGACCTTCATTGACAGGAATAATGTTCCTGGCAATATTCCTGCTGAACAGGATCACATCACATTTGGTTTCTGATTGCATCAATGAATAAATACAAGATTTGACAAGATATAAACTCTGCAAAATAGTCTTTTCAATACAAACTCTGCTGTAAACACCCCTATCTGAGTCATTATTAACATCCGATATATTACAAATCCGATCGGTTTTCTGCTTTGCAAATCAATATCATAAATATGGTAAGCATCAATTATTAGGGAAGTAAACTTAAGTGTAGCGATCTGAAACAATAAAATGTAGCGAAACGCTACAAAAGAATTTCAGCTTCCCACTCAAAAAAACTATTATATATCTGTATATCTGATAATTGCATCGTCTGGCCTGGTTGTTGAATTTCTTTTTACAAGTAAAAATCAAACATTAAAAACCAAATACCATGAAAACACATTGTTTGCTATTGTTAGCGATTGTTGCAATAAACTGTATGATGTTTACCGCATCAGCCCAGGAAGCCAAATCCGACAAAAAATTGAAAGTTGAATTCGGAATTGGTATAAACTGCTCAGGTCCCCAAATGCAAATGGGGGATTTAATGAGAAAGTACGGCTATAGTTATACTGAGAAAGTTTGGATAAAAATATTTAAAAACAGTAAAGATTATATTACATATCCAATTTATTCAAGTGCAGGTTTTACCACACAAATTGACTTTAGTTACCCAATAGCAAAAAGAAGTCAACTAGGAATCATGGTAAACTACTCAGGTTTTGGTGAAGTAAAGGGGTACTCTTCTGTTAATGGATATTTGGATGTCCATTTGTCTAATATTTCTATAATTCCTTTTTATACTTATGAAGTGAAAGATTACCTGGAAATTCAGGCTGGGCCTGCTGTGATGGTCAATTCATGTGATAAATACGAGTTAGGATCACCGGTATCAGAGGAACAATACACTATATACTCTTTAGGGTTATTTACCGGTTTAAATTTAAAGTTATGGGACCGCACCGGGACATTTGGTAAGATTGGTGCAAACTACCTTTTAACTACTGACTGCAAAATGGGGCCCTATACATCTGAAAATTTTGGGGGTAATTCACAAATTTTTCCTGAAAGCAAAATCAATTTTAGTCATCTGAATCTATTCTTTGCATTTGGATTAAAACTATGATTCACTATAATCCTTGCTCATTGAGTTCTTTAACAACTCTAATCATCGTAAATAAAGCAGAATAATTAATACTCGCTATCCATCATTGTAGTTTAAATTCAAAACTGCATTGCTACTTTTCACAAGATGTATCAGAATCAAATAAAAATGAAAAAATATCAGCTTGCATTCAAAACAAAAATTCTCTCACAATTAAGACCCTTTTATCTAACCAGAATGATTTGAAGATTTCAATAAATGGCTTAAAAAAATAAATCTAATTAACCCATTGCCTTATTTTAAAACCTTTAAAGTCATGAAAAGAATTTTAGTATTTTGCAGTATTATCCTGGCAGTACTGGGAACCAAATTTGTTTTCGACCAGGAATTCATAAAAGAAATAGAAGGTGAAGGATTCTCCACTTTATATGGCAATGAATGCATCGTAACCTTGGCATCCGGTGAAGTGATAACCGGCACACTATCAGGAGCTTCCGGCGGAAGCAGTGGATTGACTAAACTAACTATAAAACTGGAAAATGGAGATAAAGTTAAGTTTAAACCTGAAGAGTGTGTTTTAGTGAAAATAAAGGCCTTTGATCTGGCAAAAATAACCTTGGTAACTTCTTCTGGTTCATCCATAAAAGAAGCGACAAATACTAACTTCGAGGAAATTATAAATCGGGAATATATAATCTTCGAAACAGCTCAATCAGCAAAGAAATCAGATAAATCCATTCTCTTTCAGCTGCTAAATCCTGGTTTTGACAGTAAAATAAAAGTATATGCCTGTGATGATGGCAATAAAACCATGGGTTTAAGTGTTGGAATGATCAACGTTACCGGTGGTATGGATAAATCATATTTTTGTGTAAAAGGAGATCAAAAAGCAGTAAAAGTTACAAAAGGTGATTATAAAAAGGATTTTAAGGAGCTTAATGGTGATTGTCCTGAAATGATCGCTTACTACCAGGGAGATAAAATAAAATGGAGCGATGTAGCAGCTCATGTTTTTGTGTATGATCAGAAGTGTAAATAAGAATCTACCTGCATCAGACTTAATCTGAGCAAGTTTTCTTTCTGATCAAGGCCTCTCACGCATGTGAGAAAAATTCACGGCCTTTCCCTCAATCCGTTTAGTTTCATTATAGTTTGTCTGGTGTTAAAATTTAATACAGCTATTGTTATGTCAGTCCGCCATATAAATCTCAGCTTCCCGGAAGCGATCGAATCCAGGCCCGTCCTTCCCATTAAGATCATGCTAATATTTTCAAGCTTATTTATTCTGCTGTTTAATAGCACTTTAGCCCAACCCGATTTTGAAAAAACATTTTACTGCAAAGGATACTCACCGAACGATTCATTGTTGTTTTTTCAGGAATCCTTAAGTTTAGAAACAGTTTCCGGCGGCCGGTTACCGCTTTTATGCCAGGTTGGGTCTTCATCTGAAAAATATCCGGATCTCTTGACGGATGTTCAGTTTGTATTATCCTATTACCCGGAACTTCAAGGCAAGAAAATTAAAGTTTATTACACTTCAATAAAACAGACCATGAATTCCAGGCCATGCTTTCGGAACTTATTTATGAGAAAGGAAAACCGTACATACCGGATTATCATCAACAACAATACGGGAAAAGAAAAAGGTTTGCCCATTGCTGAATTATCGGAAGATGTCCGAATAGGATTCATTGCTCACGAGGTGGCTCATATGCTTACATATGATCAAATGAATAATGCTCAAACCATGAAATTTGCCCTCAAATATCTTTTATCTAAAAAGTATGTGTACAACGTTGAAAGGTATACTGACAATGTTGCCATTGAACATCAGCTTGCCCGTCAACTTTATGCCGGAACAGCTTATTGCCAGAGTTGCACTGATCTCACTCCCCAATATCGGGCATATTCAAATACATATGGTTTAAAACTGAGTGAAATTATTTGTCTCTGGCACCACACAGCATCATCAGATAGCGTACCTGAAGTAAAGAACTTGTTGATTAGTAGCATTCCCTTAAAATAGAACTCTATAATCTAACATCATGAATAACAACAATATGCATATGGTGGTTAACCCTACTGCAGGCTGTGGAAAAACTGGAAAAATTGCTTCTGAAATAGAGCAAAAGGTAAAGCCCTGTTTGGCTCCGGCGTAAATATGACCTACACAAAAAAGATGTGTATTTTGATTATCAGGGGTGTTTTTAAAGTACTTTACCTGTGGTACGGAGAAGTTATTTAAATAAAATAATTCCTGTCAGGTCTGCTTCTTTCTATTTACTGAAAATAATTCGTCCAATTATGTTTAAGTCGATTACAAAATGAAATCCTTTGTTTTTCTGCCCAGCATCTTCCTATCTGTAATAACACAGTTTTTTGTTAACAGTCTTAATGCGCAGCCATGGACTTTCGTTAAAGAACAAGATGGGATACGAATCTACACAAGAGTAGAAAATAACAGCCCTCTGAAATCATATAAAGGTGAAGCTAATATTAATGCCCCAATGGAGAAAGTATGCACTTTGTTAGGTACAGCCAAGAATTTTGACTGGTGGGGAGAGGACTTTACTAAAATTGAAATTCTTGAACATGAAGATCAGAAGTTCATCCAATATTATTTTATCTATAATATGCCGTGGCCGGTTACGGATCGCGACCTGGTAGTGGAATCAATGATAAAAATGGATTCAGCTGCCCATATTTATACTGTTACGTCAAAACCAATACTAAATAAAATGCCTGAAAATCCTGGATTAGTTCGTATTAATAGATACTGGCAAAAATGGTCAGTTCAACCTATAGATAATAGTAAGATGCATGTTGTACTCCAAGGGTATGTATACCTGGGAGGAAATGTGCCACCCTGGCTATACAACATGCTTGTCACTCAAATGCCGTTGAATACAATTAGTTTGTTACGGGATCGGGCGATGTCTTCCAAACCAGCAAATAAGTAATAATCAATACTCCAGAAAAATCAGAAACTATTCTTAAAGGCTGGCGCGTCAGATAATCTTTTAATAATAATGAAAAGAGTTACTTATAGCGGAATCAGGAAAACTGCAACAATATGACTTACCAAACCCATAAGCACAAACACGTGGAATACTGTGTGTACAAATTCGCGTTTTGCTAAAGCATAGAAGAAGGCACCTGTAATATAAAATACTCCGCCGGCTCCCAGCCAATACAAAACGGCAAGGCAATCTTCTGCCCGGGCAACGTCAATAAAGGGTTTGATAGCGATTAATACAGCCGAACCCATAATTACGTATGAAGCTGTTTTAAGGTTACTGTTTGCTTTGAGAGTACCTAAGCTAAACCCTATACCTATAAGTGCTGTCAGCCAGATCAGGACAAAAAGCCCCCAGCCCCACAGGCCTTCGTTTCGTAACAATATCAGGGTGAAAGGCGAATAGGTAGATGCAATAAGCACATAAATGCTCGCATGATCGAAATGACGTAAAACAGCCTTTCGTTTTGGTTCCCTGGCATAGTGGTATATTGTGGACGACAACATACAAGCCAGCATACCAAATCCATATATAGAATATGCAACAGTTGCCCACACATTCCCGGCTACAATTGATTTATTTAATAATACGACTATAGCTGCTAATGCCATCAACACTCCGACGAAATGAGTCAGGTAATTAGCCTTTTCTTCCCGCTTAGTATACATTTTTATATTCTGCATAACTATATCAATAATAACTTATACACTTACGGTGCGAACCTTCCGATGGACGTAATGTATAATTGCTTGTTATTTATCTGCAAACTTACTAATTCAACCTGAATTAGTGATAGTATCTATGACAGAAAAGCGAGTGTTTTATAGAAAAAGCACCATATTTTTTCAATACAGTGCTTTCTCATATCAATTTTACTTTGGTGGAGTCCTCAGAAATTGTTTTAATAAACTGATATTAATTTGAGGTGTATTCTTAATTAAAATCTGGTACCCGCGAGCCGGTATTGTAAAAATGGAACGCCTGGGTGATTCCAAGCGCGGTTTTTTTTAGCAAATGTATTTTCGCCTAACCCACTCGGTTATAGAAACCAGATTGGTGATTGGAAGATAAGAGCGCTTATCTTTCATCTGCGGTCAATTTGAAACCAACAACTAAATTTTATTCTTACCGTTTGTGCCGTTCAGTATAATTGTACCCAATGATTTGCGTATTTGTTGTGTTTGGGAGTTTGAAACTTGATTTGCCACATGTTTGAAAAGTTTAACAAAAAGTAGTGAACCTGCCAAACGCTTCATCAATCCAATTAAAATAAATATACTGTTACCTGCGTGTTTATTAAAGTTTAGTAAGTAATGGAATCACATTATCCAGCAATCCCTGGAACTTTATATAATCTAATTCATTTGCTGTATGAACATAGATAATCTTCGAATCAACCATGACTAACCAGGACAAGTTTGCGCCGGAATTACCCGGATAAATAACTTTATTCCCTTCACCTTCAATCCCAAGACCATGCCCCCATCCATTTACAACCTTAACCCAATCTTTCATTATTTTAAATTCGGGTTGTTCACTTATATAAGCCATCATTCTTAAATAATCTTCAATTGTCCCGATCATACCACCGGAATAAGAGGATAAGCTATAATGATAAGGCCAGGGCATGTATCCTTTTGGATAATTCCCATTCCCATCATCCATTCGTATGGAAGGTGAAATTCCTTTAAACTGTTCGGATAATAATTTATCGACAGTTTTCCCGGTTTCCTTTTCTAAAATAATCCCGGCCATATTAAAACCCGTGTTTGAATACAGAACAGATTCCCCCGGATTAAATGCCAATTCTTTGTTTTTGTAAGCTGTATCAATGGTTAACTGAGCATTGCCGACTCGCTTGCAATTGAATAACAATGCAACATAATCATTGATCCCACTGGTATTCGACAGTAGCATTTTAATAGTGATTTTGTCAGACATTTTATAGCCTCGATCCAGTGGAAACCATTTATCAATCGTAGATTGAATATTTAACCCGTTTTTCAAAATCAGATAGCTGATTGCAGGTTTCGAACCCGGACAGACCAGGCGTAAATCATTTCCCTTGTCAATTGCTCCGTTTGAAAAGGTTTTTAAAATACCAGTATTACAATCAATTACACCTGCCAATATCTCCGGCATTTGGATTTGCCGATGATAAAACATACTGGTTTAATAAACTATCTATTGCAGAATCAGTTTGGGCCTTTGCGCTAATGAAAAGAGAAATTAGCAATGTTGTCAGAATAATTTGTCGTTTCATATCAATTATGTTTAATGGATGATTTTTTCATTTTTTCTTATTTGTCAGAGATAAATTTTTGTTTCTCTTTTTTACAAATCAATTGAACTGACCATTTACCTGTTTGTGCTGATGGAGGTAATCCGCCGCCCGGGAATAGCCATTGTCCTGCCATCAGGAAATTTTTAAGTTTAGGAAGCTGCATATCCAGCGATTTCATCATATTTTCCTTCGAAGGCATAAACCCTTCGTAAGCACCATCTTTTACTCCTGTATAACGAACATCGGTTTTAGGTGTTGCTACATCAATTACTTCAATATATTGAGTAATACCCGGATATTCTAATTCCAAAAATCCGGTGGCATCTTTTTCTATCTGAAGTTTTTCATTTTTATATTCATCTCCTTCCAAATTTTCCCAAAGTTTCCAGGGGCTGTCGTAGCGCATAACAATTGAAGTTTTTCCTTCGGGCGCCATGGTTGTGTCGTACGAATAATTCATTATCGAATAGCCGTATTCCAATTGGGTTCTTCCTATTTTCAGATCTTTTGAAATATTTATAGTAATCGGAGATGCATATTCAACCACTTTATTAATTCCGAACGAAACCTGGACAAGCGGTGTAAATAATTCCCAGTTTTTGTAGGCAAAATCGATTTTTTTAGAAATGTATTTTCCTTCCAGCATTTTATAGATGGTAGTATAACCGTCGGCAGTGCTGATTACATAATCGGATGAAATCTTTGTTCCATCAGTTAAAATCACACCTTTAGCCATGTTCTTTTCAACACTGATTTTTTCAACTCTCTTGTTGTATGAAATTCTACCGCCAAGTCTTTCGAATTTTTCGACCATTCGCTGAGCCAATGGATAAGAACCACCTTTTATATAGCCCGCATTTTTTTGATTAAACCAAGCAAGCATAAAAATAAAACCCAATGCGGAATAATTTCTTTCGCCGTAGAATTCATCAAAAAACGATTTTATTTTTTCAGTTTTAAAGTCAAGTTTGTCAAAATACTCTTTACAGGTTAACCTTCCGAATTTTTTAACCAGTATAAGAATTGGAAGCATCGTTGGAATTATCCTGATATAGTCGAGCGGATTACGAAGTTCGGGTGGTAACGCAAAAGGTTCTAATAAACCGCTTTTACGCATATCGTTGCACATTCTTTGGATAGCTTTTTTATCTTCAGGTGCCATTTCGAGAAGGTATTTTTCCCAACGGTCGATATTTGTATATATAATTAATTTATTCCTGTCTTTATCAAATAGCTGAGAATGTACTTCGTGGTCAATTATCTCGGTTTCGTTATTAATAACATTGGTTTCTTTCCATATTTCATGAAAAGCGCCTTTCGAAGTACCTACCAGCCAATGCAGACAATAATCGAAACGATACTTTTTGCGTTCCCATGCCGTACATTGTCCACCGGCTACATTGTGCAATTCAATAATTTCGGTATCAAAACCATTCATCGCGGAATAAATCCCGGCTGATAAGCCGGCAACTCCACCACCGATTATTAATACTTTCTTTTTCATAATTACCTTTTGTTAAGTTTAAAATATCATCCAGATTTTTTATAGACTTACTTATCAGGCGTAGTTATTTATTAGATCTATCTATAAACTCCTTTACGAGTCTATTGAATTCTGATGGTTTATCCAAATTAGCGCAATGCCCGGCATTTTTAATCATAAAATATTCACTATTTTCCGAATTTGTATGCCACTCTTTTGCCAGTTTCTTTGCTAATTCTATATCAAATTCAGCTGTTACTATCAATGTTGGATATTTTGGTTTGATATTCTTTCTGTCTTTAATAACATTTTGAAGTCCCTGCATAACCATAAATGATTTTCTTTCATAAAAGCTGGAAGTTTCATAAAATAAGGCTTGTCCTTTTTTTGTTATGCACGTTATTTCTGCAGTTTTCTTTCTAAATGATTTCATTGAAAACACCGCCCTGAATAACAAACCCAAATTTGAAGCCCTCTGTTTTTTTTCAACTTCCTTATTTTCTTTGTTTATTTCATAACCTCCTAATGCTGTTAAAGATTTTACTTTATCAGGGTATTGAAGTGCAAAATATTGTGCAATTAGTGAACCCATCGAAACTCCAACAAGATGTGCTCTATCATTCCCTTCAAAATCAAGAATTTTACGAATGTGTTCTGAAGATGCATCAATTTTATCTTTTGATTTATTTGCTTTTGATAATCCGTGTCCTATTAAATCAATGGTAATAACTCTATAATCTTTTGAGAAGTAATCAATTTGTTGATCAAATGCCCGATGGTCAGAAAAAGCAGGATGTAAAAATACAATCAGATCATTATTCTCCTTTCCTGATACATTGTAATGGATTTCATATCCATTCATTTTCAGAGTTTTGTTTTCAATTGAACTCTCAATCTGAACTGCTAATTCATTGTTGTCAACCATATGTTTAATTTTTTATTATAGACAGCATTACTAATTTCAAAGCAAATTTTAAATCCTACTATTGGAATGACTATCAATCCAAGAATTACAATCAATATTTTTTTTGCTTTCGTTTCATTTTTATAATTATTCTATTGTGATCACAACATTTCCTTTTTTGTGTCCTTTGTCAACATACCTGTGAGCCTCAACTATCTGCTCCATTGGGTAGCGTTTGTCAATGACTGTTTTTAGCTTTCCAGCCTCGCAGAGTTCTTTGAGATAAATCAGGTCTTTAACCTTTAGCTTTATATTGCCTGACAAATCATGAGCGCTTAGATAGATTCCAGACTTTTTCAAAGCTTTCTTACGTTTTGAAGATGCAATCTTGGCTACAGCATCAAAAATAACGTCATAAGTATCACTGCTTTGTGTAAAATCTTCCCGGGTGTAATCGATAAGCTTATCGGCACCAAGGGATTTAACCATTTCCAGATTCGCAGTGCTGCATACTCCTGTAACCTCTGCCCCAAAGTGTTTGGCAATCTGCACTGCATAAGTACCAACACTACCGGAAGCACCATAGATCAGTACCTTTTGCCCCTTCTGAATATTTGCTTTCCGAAGACTTATCAAGGCTGTTAATCCACCATTGGAAACCGGTGCGGCTTCCTCGTAAGTCATGTTGGTTGGTTTTATTGCCAAGAATCCCGTTTTCAGGAATACAGCAATACTCGACATACGCTCCCATTCTGAATTCAGTGGATGCAAAAACGGGATCGCCTGGCTTAAACTGCGTTACGTCTTTGCCTACTTCTTCCACGTCTCCGGCCAGTTCCATTCCAAGTATTTTATTTCTTGGTCCTTTGAAACCCAACATGAACCGCATCATGGGCTTGAAAAAGAAATCTTTGACGGGTCCCATACCGGGCTCTAATCGCCGGATCTTAGTGTCGCCAATGTGTACTGTTGTTGCAATTACTTTTATCAGTACTTCATTATCTTTTGGAACAGGTTTTTCAACTTCTCTTAAATGCAGGACTTCCGGTGGTCCGTATTTGGTGCAAATAACTGCTTTCATCTTTTGCATATTATCTCACATTAAGGTTTGATTGTCTGTATGTTTTGTCGTACACTGAAACGATTGCTGATGAATTAAAACCTTTTATAAAAAGCCATATCGGAAGAAATAATTCAAATAATCCACCTGGAAGATATATAAGCATACCTGCACCATCGTTAATATTAAAAATGTTAAACATATCCAACATAACTCCGAGCAATAATATTACATACCCTATTATTCCAAGTCCAGAAAAATATCGTGGAATAAGTTTTGACTGAAATAGTAAATATGAAAACATAAGCCCGCCTAATGCGGTGAAAACAAAAATTATCATTTCGTACTTCCACATTAATTTTAACAGAGATAATAAGTAAATGCCCCCAACAATTATAATTGTGCACTCAATAACCCTGAAAACAACATATCCAAGAGCTAATCTTTTGTTAAACAGTTTTAATATCGGAAACATCAAAACTCCAATGCCAAAAATAGCAACTCCACAAATGATTTCAAGAATAACACCCGTAATTAATGGGGATTTATTTTGAGCTTTATCAATTAAAAAAGATTGTATCAGGTTACTTCCTATCATAAACGTTAATGTCGAAACTAAAAATAGTAGCCCGACAATTATTGCAATTTTTTTTGTTGATTTCATGCTTTTTAAACTAAATAGTAATAATTACATTCCCTTTTTTATGACCTTTGTCAACATACCTATGAGCCTCTTTTGTTTGATCCAATGGATAAATTCTGCCTACAACAGGTTTTAATATGCCATTCTCAGTAAGTTTTTTGAGGATATTCAGATTAGCCTTACAAACCGCCTGTTTCCCGGGACTATCATCATCAACTGATAAGAATTTCCCATTGGGATTTAAGGCTTTTTTATAAAGCAAATGTGAACTCTTTTTCTTTCCGACGGCATCAAATATTAAATCATAATGCTTTCCGGAGTCTGTAAAATCCTCCTTTGTGTAGTCAATTACTGTATCAGCACCTAAGGATCTGACTAATTCCAGAATAGCTGTGCTGCACACACCTGTGACTTCTGCGCCAAAATGCCTGGCAAGCTGTACTGCTGAAGTGCCTGTTGCTCCCGAAGCCCCATAAATCAGAACTTTCTGCCCTTTCTGAATATTTGCTTTTTCCAGATAATATAAGGCTAAAGTTCCGCCAAAAGGAATTGCGGCTGCTTCTTCAAATGATGTATTGGAAGGCATCAGGGCAATTGCGCTGGTCGCGGCAACACATATATATTCAGCGTAAGCGCCGAATTGAAATAATGTATGGGCAAACACTTTATCGCCCTTTTTAAATTGAGTTACACTCACACCAACTTTTTCAACCACTCCAGAGAATACAAGTCCTAAAATAGGTTTTCTTGGTTTTGTTAAACCCAAAGCCAAACGTGCAGGAATCCACATTTTAACAGGCAATTTGAAACCCCTGATAATACAATCACTTGCTGTTACTGAAGTTGCAACTATTTCTACCAGCACTTCATTGTGCTTTGGCAATGGTTTCGCGACTTCTTTTACCTGAAGTACTTCAGGTGGTCCGTATTTGGTGCAAATAATTGCTTTCATCATTTCCATATTATCTGTTATTTAAGTTTGATGGTCCGTCCCGATTTTAATGCCAACACTTTTACGAACTACAAAAGCAATAATCTTATTTGTTTGAATTATAAAATTAGGAATTAAAAGCTTAGTCCCCAACTTAAGCCTTTAAAAGCAGGATTAATGTAATTGTTAAACTTGCTTCCAAACTGGTAACTTATACCTACTCCGAAAAAATAGCTGTACTGACTTTCAAGTTGCTTTTGCTGCAGCAGAACCTCGTCACGGGAAGCACCCTCCTTCGAAAGCTGAATTAAGTTATGGGTAATATCATAACTGCCACCAACAGCAAATTTTAGTCCCTTAAAAATATTCCAGTTAACAGCACCGGAAAAGGAAAGTGAATATTTAGTAAGGTCGTGCAGATAGCTGTTGTAGAATGCCCCAACATTTATACTTCCCCACGGTTTGTTAAAGGAACTTATAACAGCTGCATTCTGAACCAACAAAGATTCTTCTGTTTTGAAGAACAGGGTGGTGTCTTTATAATTATTGTACTGAATTCCCAAACCATAATTAATTACAACGCGCTGATTATTAAAGTCTTTGTACTTAAAAACATCATATTCAACTTTAGGAATTACACTTAGCTTGATGTCATAATTGGAAAATTCGCTATTTACATAGGTGCTGAATATCCCATAGCCCCAATGCTGATTTATTTTATTTATAAAATTTACATATCCGTTTGTTTGTGGTTTTACATTTACTACTGTTTCTTCGTCAGAAATCACAAACTCGTTTTTACTGTAATTATAAGATACGCCAATGTTAGTTTTTGTTTCTTCAGTTTCCCGGTCAGCAAACATATAACCATTGATGCTCTGAGATTTATAATTTGCATCGCCGTTAAAAAAACCGCTTGCACCCAAACTTATTATCCAATAATTCCATGGATCTGTTTGTTTCACAGAATTAACTGTATCTGTATTTGAAGGCTTGTTGTAGGTAATTACAATGTTATTAGCGGCTTCGGTATGTGAAATGTATTTTATCAAACCCAGGGTTATGCTTTTTGCCATTTTTTTTCTTTTCTCATCTTCACTCAACGTGGATTCATTAAAATAAGCAAGCGTGTCGTCCTGATTCAAAAAAGTATTCTGGCCTTTAAATATAACGGTGTTTTGCTCGCTGCCCGAACTGTTGAATTGTGTATTTACCTGCACATGTACATCGGACATAAATCGGTCACGCACAAAATCAACCATGCTTAATTCGGTTCGCAGGTAATCAAAATCGCAAAGCCATGAGTTTGTACATTCTATAAATATTTTCGTTTTTTCGTTGGATTGGGCGAATGAAAGTTGTGCTATAAGAAGCAGGAAAAGAATATGTGTTATATTTTTCATTGTCGTTTTGTTTATAAAATTGTGAACATTGGTTTCTTTCTGTCAGGCTTTGACGCTGTCAACAGTGTGGTTTAATCCATCACTTTTCCCTTTTTGCT
The DNA here is from genome assembly GCA_963802185.1 of uncultured Bacteroidales bacterium. Taxonomy (GTDB): domain Bacteria; phylum Bacteroidota; class Bacteroidia; order Bacteroidales; family UBA4417; genus UBA4417. The sequence continues at coordinate 687,110 of CAWDHU010000015.1, read as the reverse complement.
TTCGTTTAATTATCGTCCAAATGGTAACTATTCCAATAACTATCCACATGGCTTCAGGCATTTAAAGTTTCTATCTTTTTTTGTGTCGTATATAGGGCAAGTTATTGAGAAACATTTCATTCTTCCCTGAAGAATTCTAACACCCCACGGAATATATCCCGCGCACATCAGCAAAGCGCCGATGGAGCTGATTAATTCTATATCGGGGTTGTTCAACAACAGAAGGCCGACAATAATACATACGCCCTGCCATTTGCTGATAAATTTCTCTTTCATCAGCCCGAATGCCTGTATGGCTGCTCCAACCGGCAATAATGGCAACAGCCAAACCACCCAAAGCATTCCTGCTTTGTTTACAATAACACTGAGGAATGGAACGAACTCCTTAAACTGATCTTCCGGCAAGGTATCGAATGCCGAAAGCACCAAACATAAAGCGCCTTTATCGACTGCTAAGATGAATGCTCCAAACAAACCTATTATTCCACCCCAAAAACCTAACTTTTTGCCTGTTCCGTTCAATACATTCATGAAACTAATCAAAGCTATCATTATGACAGGGACGGTAAACATTACAATTAAGTGCCCGATGTGGTATATAGGCTGATTATGAAACCTTCCAACCAGTTGTTCAACCGTTTGCAGCGCCTCCAGCTTCAGGAGATTAGGGTGCATTAAAAACCCTGCGAGCAACATTACCGGAAATGCAATAACTGAAATTGCAAAACCTTTCGTTTTAATTGTTTCGATTTTCATGGCAATCTTGTTATTTAATTTTCTTTCTTTTTAACTAGAAATATTTTTCAGCACATAATTTTTCCATTCTTTTACCATTATTGGGAGTTCTGCATTATAAACAGCCTTAAAGCCTTCAGCTACATCCGAAAATTGATAATATCTCTTTAACTTTTCAATCCCATATTTATCCAGTAAGAATTTTACAAAAAGGCCTGATATTGGATATGATAAACATTGCCCGTTTTTATATGGTGCGTTCCAGAATCCTGTTTTTCCGGTTACTAAATCTTCTATTTCTAAATTGTCTTGAATTAATTTACAATCATTCGTGATACGCTCAGAATGTTGAAACAACGCAAAAGACAAAGGAATACCTTCGTTAAAAAAAGCATTTGGACTCTTTAAATTGGAATTAAATATATAATGAACTCCTTCATGTGTTAACAGCTCCTCATCTAACCCAACTGTATGAATCAGACTGTCGATCACGATTCCTCCGGTCGAACCGGGTTTTGGGTCACCGCTGACGATATTTATCTCCAGTTGATCACTATGTATAAAGAATTTTAGTTTTTGGGATGGTTTCTCTACTTCATAAAGCCTGCAGAAATTATCAAATGAATCTATTAAGGCATCTATCGAACCCTGAAACTGGCTAACCGTTTTGTATTTACACGAAAAACAAGATTCTATATATTTATTATCAATTGTTTGAGTGTAGTTTTTAATTCGGATAAGTGCCAAATCCACAAGGCTATCTGCTGTAAATTTATTTTCCTTCAAATTACCCAGATAGCCCATTTTATTATTCCTGAGAATATAATAATCATATAATCCCAGAAAACGCCCGGATGACATATACCTTAACGCTTCGTATGAATTACCAATTACAGCTGTACAGTTTGCCTTTTCGTTAGTCACTGTTATTGCATCGCAATCTTCTGTAAGTTCAATTGTTCCAAGGGTACATTTGTTATCGTTAATCTTTACGGGTAAATCAAAAACCGAAAGATCATTTAGTTTGCGTGTTAAGCCAATAATCAGATAGTGGCAGCTATCCTCTAGCTTTTTAACGTCGTTAACATTTATTATGTCAATCTGGGAGTTCTGATTTAAAAACCATTGCGATAACTGATTGATAATATCCTTATTGGCTATGGTATCAAAACCTTCAGATAAAACAATTTTAAAAATTTTGCTCTGACCGAATTTATTTAACTGGCTCATAGTAATATCCGGTTGTGCCAAGTTGCGCAAATCAATCTTACATTCCTGGGCAGTAAGAATACCGGGAATAAGAATCAGTAAAGAAATAAGGAAAATTTTCATTGCATTTTGAGTTTGCGCGTTTTAACAATCTTAAAAATATACCCGGTACATTAAGTTTGGGAAAAATCCAAATGAAGTAGTATAGCCAACTTTGTCAGGTTTGCTCTCATCATAATATTCAGTCATTCTGGCCTGATTGTTTGTAAGGTTCATCAGATCCAGAAAAATTTCATGTGTAGCCCTGGGTTTATTTAACTTGTAGCTGACCGATAAATTCAGGTAAAATATGTTGTCAAGTTTATCATTATATGCTTTGCTATAGTCAAAATATCTGTCGTTTTCGGGTTCAACAGCTACATTTCCCTGGGCATCTCTCAGAAGCGGAATATACCGTTGGCCACCTTCGAAGAATATTTTCGTATTTACTGCCAGGGTCTGGTTTTGTTTTTTACCAAGATTTTTAAACTCTTTTCCACCTAAAATATTTACAATATATTTGTTATTATACCGGGTATTTCGCCACACTCCTTCCAAGGATTTGTATTTCGAATCGAATAACGATCCATTTAGCAAAAAGTAGAAATTATTATCAAAAAACCGTTCGATGGACATTTCCACGCCGTAGTTTTTACCTGTGCCTTTATTAACCAGTTCAACATATTTAAAATCGATGCCCTCGTTAATGGTGCAATAATAACTGCTGTCGTTATTTTCGACCGGCAAATTGTAAAGCGACTGGTAGTAAACCTCAATTTTCCCCACTAAATTTTCCGTGAAGCGTTTTTCATAGCCCAATACATAATGATGGGCTTTTAACAATCCGAGATTTTTATTTGGCTCAATAAAACTGCCATCTGCTTGCGGGATTTTTGTAAAATAATTATGTATACTTTCTGTGGTGCTGTGCATACCGTATCCTGCATGCAGCGAATTGGTTTCATTCATATTCCAGTTAATACTTAATCTTGGTTCAATCGTGCTTATATTTTTGTTTAAAACATTCATGTTATGTATACCTGCCACAACAACCATTTTATCATTAAAGCTGTGTTTCCAGTTTATAAAATTATTTATTGTACTTAAATTATTTTTAAAGTCATTTACGTTAACCATGGAATCTACCTCACTGCTATAGATGTTTTGATTGTAATTGAAGTTATAAAGCGTGTATTTTGTACCTATTTGAATTTTATTTTTTTCATCGATTTTATTGCTGTAAGTAGTTGCCCCCCTGATTGCTGAATTCACAATCCTGCCTTGAAGCATTTGTGTTCTGGGAGAAATGGAATCACCAGTAAATTCATCAATATTGTTATATGTTTTTATTGTATCCTTCTCATAAATATCATCGTCCATACCAGTTCCCGAATAATTAAATGACGTTTTAATAAAGCTTTTTTCGTTAAGCGATAAAACATGGTTCATTCCAAGATTAGCCAGATAATTTGCCTTGTAAAAATCTCGGCTGACAAGAGCGTTTGTGACTGGTCTGCCTGGTGTTGACAGGCCTGTTGGCCCCATATTCTCCATTGAAACACCACTTAAACCACCCAACCCATAGATGGAAAAAGTACCTGTTTTTTTAGTAGGCAGAACTACTTTAAAGGTTGCATCCTGGTAATTCACACCTCCGGGCACATCCACCAGCCCCAGCTCTTTAATCAGCGAAATTGTAGAGTACCTGTAATTAAACAGGCATGAGCCTGCATATCCCTTTTTAAGCGGACCTTCAAGGGTAAGTTCTGTACCCATTAAGCCAATCCCGCCGGTTGCTTCAAACTTTTCGTTATTTCCCGACCGGAGTTTTACATCGTAAACACACGATAATGCATCGCCATATTCTGACGAAAAAGCCCCTGTATAAAAATCGGAGGTGGCTAATAAATTATTATTCAGGGCTGTAAGGGCTCCAAACGAAGCATTTTGATCATCCATATGGTAAGGACTCGAAATTTCTGCTCCTTCCAAACGCCATTGCATGTATTTGGGTGAATTTCCGCGTACTATAATATCGCTGCTGCCATTGGGCGTACTGGCTACTCCTGCAAAACTGGAAACTACGCGGGCAGGATCGTCCATTCCCCCGGTAAAACGTTTAGTTTCTTCAAGTGTAATGGAATGTAAACTTAACTGAGACATGTCGTTTATTGCTTCTCCTTTTTTTCGGCCCGATACTACAATTTCATCCAGTTTTATTGCCGATTCCTGCATGCTTTGATTTAAAACGACCTCCTTACCCGAATTCACTTCAATGTTTGGAATTGTTACAGGATCGTAACCCATGTAGGACAATTGGATTGTAATTCTGCCTATTGGTATGTTTTCCAGTCTGAACTTACCGTCTAAATCAGTTGTCGCACCAATTAACGGGTCGGTACCAGGTATTATAACTGTAGCGCCTATCAGCGGCAATTTACTGTCGGCATCAAGTATAGTGCCTCTTACGGTTTGTGATAAGTTTCTGACTGAAAGCCAGTGTTGTAAACAAAACTATCATCAGTAATGCCAAAAGAGATTTTCTGATTGTTCCCCGGTTTTCTGATTGATGATAATTGATTGTTGTTGTCATGATTTTAAGGGTTTAAGATTAATATGTTTTTGTTTTCTAAACCTGTTGTTTGTTTTCATTTTGTCTTGTAGTATTTCAGGATGCCAGATTCATGCCAAAAATTTTATTTCTTCATTATCAGTGTGTTGCGAAGTTGTTAAGGTTTGAATGTGTCAAATAAATTGACAATTACCCTGGTGATATTTTACAGATGGCTAAAGAAAGAATCAAGTAATAGAAGGTGCGTGAAAAGAAAAAAAGACCGTCATTAAGTGACAGTCTTTCATTAATTCGAGGTCAGATTATTTCTAGGAATAGGGTTGAGCCTGTCGCGGCAAATCATTCGACTTCATGGCCGGTCGGTTTAGGATAACATCAAGGGCTTAGCCAAAGCTTTTTTGGGGGTTAGTTTGGCGCGAAATTAAGCATTGTGCTATCGTTTTGCCCTGTTGTTTTGTTTTTCATGGATTCTTTGTCCTGCTCTATAGCAATAAATAGTTATTGGCAACAACAACAGTAACATAATAATGTATGGAAAACTCCCTAAATATAAAACTTTAGTTTTTAAACCAGCCAACATTAATGGAAATATAAATAATGCATGAAAAAGAATACATGGAATAACAGAATCTGTCTTTACTCTCAAATATTGCATAATGATTCCAAGCTCAAAACACGTCACAATAAATAAAGGAAAACTTATCCAGATATGACCCTCAAGGACATTAAAATGAGATGGGATATGCCAGATTGCCCAAATCAGGTTAATAATTATCGTAATTTGAAACCAGGTCAAATCTTTTAATTTGCTAAATAAATAACCACGCCAGGCAGTTTCCTCTGTAAATCCCACATAATTATTGCAGACAAAAAATATCCTATTATTGTACCTTTATCAGTAATGAACGAAAATTCACTGAATTTAAAGTAGGACTGAATTAGAAATCGTTAAAAACAATACAACATAAGTAATTAATATAATTACAATGAATGACAAAGGATTAAACAGCCGTAAACGTAAGTCCGAAAACTTATCACGTAGAATCAATATAAAAGCTATAGCAACAACTATGGGACTAATATCAATAAAGTATCTGATCATAAGAATCCTCACAATCACTACTGAAATCAGAAATGTTAATACAAAAATCAATTTATTTTTCATCATCAGTAATGCCAAAAGAGATTTTCTGATTGTTCCTAAGTTTTCTGATTCCTGATAATTGGTTATTGTGTTCATGATTTTGAGTGTTAAAGATAAATAAGTTATTTTTTTGAAACCTAAATTTTGTTTCGATTTTGTCTTTTAGTATTTCTGGATGCCAGATTCATGCCAAAAGCTTTATATGCTCAATATCAGTGTATTGTAAATCTTCTGAGGTTTGAATGTGTCAAATAAATTGGCAATTACCCTGACACTATTTACAGCTGGCTAAAGAAAGAATCAAGTTGCAGAAGGAGCGTGAAAAGGAAAAAGACCGTCACAAAATGACAGCCTTTCATTAAATCGAGAAAAGAGTATTTTCCGGAATCGAGTTAAGCCTTTCGTGGCAACTCATGCGAATTCATGTTCGATCGGTTGATGAATACCTGAAAACATATTAAAATTACTTCATCATTGAAATTAAATACTCGGTTATTCATATCTCAACGCCTCTACCGGATTCCTTGTGGCCGCTTTCCAACTTTGCCAACTCACAGTAAGCAATGAAATTCCCAATGCAATTAATCCTGCCAAGGCAAAAATCCACCAGCTCAATTCAGTTTTGTAGGCAAAGTTTTCGAGCCATTTGTGCATAGCATACCACGCAATGGGCGTGGCAATTACAAAAGCAATGGCTACCCATTTTACAAAGTCTTTGTTCAGCATCATCAATACTTCGGAGATTTGGGCACCATTCACCTTGCGGATTCCAATCTCCTTGGTGCGTTGCTGTATGGTAATCAGGATCATACCCAATATTCCCAGAATGGAAAGGAAAATGGAAATGCCTGACAGCCCGGTTATTATTTTTCCCGTGTTTATTTCCGATCTGTAATTATTGTTGATTCTTTCATCCAAAAACTGGTAGCTGAATTGGCCATTGAGGAGCTATTTCTTTCCAGATGGTTTCAATCTGCTTTAATGTTGCAGAATAATTACCGCTGCCCAGTTTCAAGGCAATTTCATACCTGCCCCAATCCTTGATATAGTACATTACTGGTTTCGAAGCTTCACGCAGGGTGAAATATTGCATGTCTTCGATCACTCCAATTACCTCAAGTTCATTGTTGGGAGTATCAACATTGTTCTGGACGACAATTTTTTTACCTATAGGATCGGTTAAATTGAGCGCTCTAACGGCTGATTGGTTAATGATCATCCCTGTTGTTTTATCGCTTGCAACATTGATGTCGAAATTGCGGCCAGCCACAAATTTTGCACCTATTGTTTGCAGAAAATCGTAGTCAACGGAAATTTGGCCAAGGTCAGCTTTTTGATTTTTCTGATCAGGCAACCAGGCAGGAGAAAAATTATTGATGGTATTGCCAGGGGCATTTTGTGCAACACCGATACTTTTTATCATGGGCACATTGCTCAGTTTTTGCCTGAACAGATCATAACGTTCATTCATACCTTCAGTATACGGGTTGTAAACGATAAGGGTATTTTCTTTATCGAAGCCTGTTTTTGCATTCATAACCAACTGTAGCTGGTTGTTGATCACAATAGTTGAAGCAATTAACAGGGTGGCTATGGCCAATTGGAAGGTAACCAGAGCGCCTCTTAACCATTGCTGTTTTTGCTGACTTTTAACCTTGATGATGTTGATCTGGTTTTTAAGGGCTTCAACAGGTTTTATGGAATTCAGGAATAGTATTGGATAGATGGCAGATAAAATGATGGACGTGGCAAGCAAAGCCAGGCCGGGTATCAGCACCGACCAATTAACCGACAATAATTTGCCGCTTAAGTTATTGACAACCGGCAACATCTGAAAAGTTAATACCATTGACAACAGAAAGGCAAACAGAAGGAAAATCGATGTTTCAAGAACCTGATCGGCAATAATGTTATATCCTGAAGCTCCATTCACCCGTTGTATGCTGGTTTCTTTTGCTTTTCGCCGGCAATCGGCGGTCAGCATATTGATGTAGTTGGCAATGGCTATTCCCAGAATGAGCAACGCAACGATACACAATCCATAAACTACTTGAATATCGCCTTTAATGGCGTTATCCCAACGTGTGCCAACCGACTTCAGATGAATATCACTTAAAGGCTCCAGGTACATATCAAACTCCCGCTTGTTTTTGTCAATTCCATTCCCTTCGGCATAAAGATTGGCTAATTGGGTTTCTACTTCCTTCTTGTTTACCCCATCCGGGATCAGCAAATAGAAACGGAAAGCTTGTATGTACCATTTTGTAAGCAAGTCGTCGTTTTTTATCTGATAGCTCGCCACAGGGGCAAGGAAATTCATGGTAAAATGCGATTGCCTGGGCAGGTCTTTCACAACTGCTGAAACCGTAAAATCCTGATCGTCCTGCCTGATTATCTTTCCTATTGGATTGGTATTGCCAAAATATTTTTGCGCAGTCGATTGGCTGATTATAACATTCAACGGCTTCGCCAAAGCTTCTTTAGGGTTGCCCATAAGGAAATCAAATTGAAGAATATCAAGGATTTCTGGATCGGCAAACAAGAAACTGGTTGCTGTAAAAGTTGTATTATCAATCGAAATAAAATTTTCCCCCATATAGGACTGAAGCCTTGCGTACTTTTCAATACCCGGAATTTTGATGAACTTTTCCTCGAAAACAGCCGGGAACGAACAACTCTTATAAGTTTTGTCTTTCGACTGTAGGTTTAGTCGGTAGATATGGGCAAAATTTGCATTGTGCTTATCGAATGACAACTCATCGGCAACAAAAAGGTACACTAAAATGCAACAGCTAAAGGCCAACGTAAAACTGATCAACACAAACGAAGTGGTCAATCCCCGGCGAATAAGATGCCTGAAAATATTTCTAACTTTCTTCATAATTTCATTTTTAATTTGAATGGCTACTCATACCTCAATACTTCCACCGGGTTCCTTGTCGCTGCTTTCCAGCTTTGCCAGCTCACCGTCAATAGCGCAATTCCCAGGGCCAGTATTCCAGCCAGGGCAAAAATCCACCAACTCAAGTCAGTTTTGTAGGCAAAACTTTCGAGCCATTTGTTCATGATGAACCAGGCAATGGGCGTGGCAACTACAAAGGCAATGGCAACCCATTTCACAAAGTCGCGGTTCAGCATTGTCATTACTTCTGAAATACGGGCTCCGTTTACCTTACGAATGCCGATCTCCTTGATCCGGCGCTGACAAGCAAACAGCGACATGGCGAAAATTCCCATGCAACAGATCACAATAGCGCATTCCGGCAAACAGTGAAAAGGTGTGTTGAAATTGTAATTCCGATTTATACATATTCTCAATAGCCTGATCGAAAAAGGTGATTTCGACCGGAAAAGAAGGAGAAAGGTCTTTGGTTACTTTTTTGATATCCTGAATGGTTGTATGCAGTGAAGTGAAATCGTTGGTTTGCAGTTTGACAAGGCAATAGGATGCATCCGGTTCATTTTGTATGACCAACGCTATGATGGGCTGGTTGACCGCTTTGTAATGAAAATCTTTTACTACACCGATTATTTCGGAAAGGCCTGCATCCATACCAAAGCCCATCATGAATTTAGCGCCAATCGGATTGTCTATTTTGTTTTCCCGAAGGAAGCTTTCATTCACAATCATTTTATGCTGGTCGGTAGCCAGGTCTTCTAAGAAAAAGCGTCCTTGTATAAGTTGTAATCCTATCATTGAACAGAAGTTGGCATCAGCATTAAATGTATCAAAACTGAGTTCTTTTCTCACGCCGTTTATTTCCTGATTTGTTCTCCAGTTCGAAAGCATGTTTCCCGGGTAATATTGAGTAAACGAGATTTCTGTAACAGTAGGTTTGTCCTGTAGCAACTTTTTGAGCACCTCTTTTTTCCCGTTCAACTGTGGTGTTAACTTGATACCTATTATGTTTTTCTGATAAAATCCCAGTTTGCTACTTCCAAAGTTAACCTGCTTTTGAACCAAAATGGTAAAAGCGATTAGCACAATAGCAATTACAAATTGGGTAGTCACCAGAAGTCCCTGGGAAAAGGAATTTTTAGAACCCCTTGCAACTGTTTTCTTCAGGTTGTCAACTGCTTTCGACGAGGAGATGCGTAAGGCTGGAATAATACTGAAAACCATACTAAGGATAAAAGTTACGGCAATGGAAACCATCAGGAAAGAAGGCTTGTAAAGCAATTGAATATTGAACTGAATTCCGGTAATGCTACTGATGAATGGGAATAGAGCCCGAACGATCAGGATTGCAAAAAAAAGCGACATCAAAAACAGAATAAAGGCTTCGGAAAGTGAATTTATGAGGATGTTCACATTACCAGCGCCAAACACTTTTGAACACCTGTTTGCCTGATTTTCTCCATCCATTGTGAAGAAGAAATGTTAATAAAATTGACCAATGCAATCATCAGTACCAGTGCTGCCACCATCATCAGGATCATTACTTTTCGTTTGTCGCCACAATGCAGATAATTGGTTCCACCAAGTGCAAATTTGGAAAAATAGATTTTCCCAAATGGATTCAGTTTCAATTTAGAGTATTTCTCCTGATCGTTCTTCGGGAAAAGAGCGATGATCTTTTTCGCAGTTTCATCCGGGTTAGTTCCTTCTTTTAAAAGTGTGAATGTCAGGAAACTGCACCATCCCCAATCAGTAAACTCGCCATCAGTGGGAAGAACAATTTTGCGCGTGGCAATTGAGGTTAACGCGCTGAAAGACAGGCTTGAATTGGCTTCAGGCTCATTAATAACTGCTGAAACTGTTAGTTCTTTATCGTTGTTCAGCTTCACCGTTTTGCCCAGTGCTGGTTCGTTTCCAAAAAGTTTTTTGGCCAAGAGTTTTGGTAAGAACAATGGTCATGGGTTCTTTCAACGAAGTTTCGAGATTGCCTTCAACCGGTCGGTAGGTGAATAGTTGGAAGAAATCCTCGTCTGCAAAAACAAGATCCGAAGTTATCGGTTCACGATCTCCGACCTGGAATACAGGAGTTTCCCATGTGCTGGCCATCCTTACGGTTGATTCGACTTCCGGAATATTCAGATCGATCTGGTCTTTTAATATTGCAGGCATATGCAATTGACCATTCATATCGGCGAAAAGATAAACCCGATCGCCGTTCTTATGGTAATTGTCGGTGGTCAGTTCGCTGTACGAATAAACCGACAATACGATAACCAAGGCTAAACTCACTGCCAGCCCAATCAGGTTGATAAGGTTGGTGGTTGGTTTCCTGATGAAATTCCGGTAAGTTGATTTAAATATGTTTTGCATGGACTGATATCGTTTGGGTTTTCAAAATCCTGGGCTTCAGTTAATCACGTATAATGTTCATTCAAGACTATTTAGACCAGCATTTCTCCCATCTGCTTTTTCACTTCCTCAGTAATAATTTGCCCGTCGAACAGATTCACCACCCGGTGTGCAAATTCTGAATCGTGCATGGAGTGTGTCACCATCACGATGGTGGTTCCTTCGCGGTTGAGTTCCGTGAGCAGTTTCATCACTTCCAGACCGTTTTTCGAATCGAGGTTTCCGGTTGGCTCATCGGCCAGAATCAGTTTTGGATTGGCAACCACTGCACGCGCAATGGCCACACGCTGCTGCTGTCCTCCGGATAATTGTTGCGGGAAGTGTTTCTTCCGGTGACTTATTTTCATACGTTCCAGCACTTTTTCGACCATTTCCTTGCGCTCTTTAGCGCTCAATTTCAGGTAGATGAGCGGAAGTTCCACATTTTCATACACGTTACGCTCATCGATCAGGTTAAAACTCTGGAACACGAAGCCAATATTGCCTTTTCGGAGCAAAGTGCGGTTGCGTTCTTTAAAATCGCCTACTTCCTGACTGTCGAAATAATACTTCACCTGAAGTTGGATTGTCCAACAGGCCGATAATATTTAGTAAAGTTGATTTGCCGCAACCCGAAGGTCCCATGATGGCTACAAATTCGCCCTTTTGTATGTGAAGGTTCACCTCGTTCAACGCACTGGTTTCAATCTCTTCGGTGCGGAACACTTTGTTTAAATTTACTGTTCTGATCATTGTTTTTATTTTTATTAGAAGTTTTATCTCGTTAAAATTACAAATTAATGTTTGCTAAATGTATTTAAGTTATGAAAATAATATACAAAGTTTTATCTTATCATTACTACTACCGGATTCAAGTTATGAACTCTCTGCCCATTGTCTTTTCTGCTACTTCAACACAATCCTGTCGTTCGTTCCAAACATTTCGTACCCTGAAGTGATGACTTGTTCACCGGCTTTGAGGCCTTCAAGTACTTCGTAATACTGTGGATTTTGTTTGCCGATCCTGATATTGCGTTTGGTTGCCTCGGTTCCGTCTTCGTTCAGCACAAACACCCATTGACCCCCGGTACTTTGGAAGAATCCGCCTCGTGGCAGTAATACTGCTTTGCCCGATTCGCCCAGTTCAAGCTTGATGTGGTAGCTTTGGCCGGTGCGGATATTATCGGGTGTTGTGCCATCAAATACCACATCGATTTTAAATTGACCATTGCGCACTTCAGGATATACTTTCCTGACTTTCAGGTTGAAATTGGTCCCATTGCGGTCTAAAGTAGCCGGAAGGTCCCGAACCACGCGGTCGATGTAATGTTCATCAATCAGGGCATTGATTTTAAAATTATCGAGTACGTTAATTTGTCCAATGCGCTGGCCTTCATTGACTCGCTGTCCGATTTCGGCATTCAAGCATTCCCAAGCTGACCGTTAACCGGAGCTTTCACGTTCAGGTTATCGAGTCGTTCGCGTACCAGCACCAACATCTGACGCATTTTTACCAGGTCGGTTTCCAGTGATTGCATCGAGGTCAACCGGATCAGTGAATCGTTTTTGGCTTTCACTTTATTGATTTCGAGCATATTCTCTTCATATTCGTAATCTTCTTTGGCCTGCAGATAATCTTCTTTCGAAATCAGCTGTTCGTCGAAAAGAGCTTTGTTCTGCTCGAACGAACGTTTTTTACGGTTCAGGCGGTACCGGCTGTCAAGTATATTTTTGCGCGACTGTATCAACTCTGTTTCGAAACTGATGCGCGTATTTCGCAGGTAGTTTTCCTTTTCGGCCAGAGCAGCTTCACTGTTCAGGATGGTTTGATACAACTGGCGGTTTTCGAGGCGAAGAATCACGTCGCCTTTCTGAACCATCGATCCTTCTTCGATGAAACGTTCCTGAATCTGCCCACTTTCGATAGCATCCAGATAAATAGTAGTGATTGGTTCAACCTGGCCAATTACTGTGATGTAGTCGTTAAACAAGCCGTCTTCCACTGTACTGATGGTTAGCTTGTCTTTTTCAGCCCTGAAGGTTGGGCCGGTTTCAGCAAAAATTACTTTGTACAACAAAAAGGCGAATGCCAATCCTCCGGCTATCCAGATGATTTGTCTTGGTCTCAGGCCTTTTTTCTTTTCTAAGATTCTATCCATTCCCATCACGTAAAAAAATTTGAAGCTACAATTCCGGCCCCGAAATGCGTTATTCAAATATTTTCTTCGGATTCCGGCCCTCGTTCTTCCTATTCCATCTTCCTTTGGGCTCACTCCCATAACCGCGTTCCCTTGCAAAAATCAAGCGTTCGTTTCATTCTTCTGCATATTTGAAAAGAATGTGCCAGAATAATGCCAAAATCGTAAACATATTGTCAGTCAACAACTTAGAATGCCAACGACTTTGCCTGAGTTAAAATAATTGACAATGGTTTGTATAAAGATTTGACACTCTATTGATTTTGGAGAGAAAGCCAATTACCTTTGAATACTCTAAAAAGTCAAAAAACTAAAATCGCCTGATAGAAACCCGGCTTTTCGTATCAGATTAGCCTTTAAATCAAAAAAATGGCAAAAGGAAACATTCTGATTGTTGACGACAACAAGAGTATTTTAAGTGCATTGGAGATTTTCCTGACTCCTGAATTTCAAACCGTCACTACGCTTTCCGATCCCAATCGGATTCCGACAGAACTGCGGAAGAAAGAATATAACCTGGTTATTCTCGACATGAATTTTAATGCAGGAATAAATACCGGCAATGAAGGTATTTATTGGCTTGGACGAATCAAAGAATCAAATCCTGAGATTTCGGTTGTCATGATTACCGCTTTTGGCGATATTGAGTTGACCGTGAAAGCATTGAAGATGGGGGCAACCGATTTTTTCCTGAAACCCTGGGACAATAACAAATTACTGGCAACCCTGAAATCAGCCCTTCAGCTCAACTGGTCGAAGAAGGAAGTGAGCCAGCTGAAGGAAAAAGAGAAGGGACTGAAAACGGAAATAAACCGCGAACAAAAATTTATTGTTGGCTCGTCACCGCAACTGATGCAGATGCTGAATCTGGTGCGGAAAGTGGCTAAAACCGATGCCAATGTACTGATTACCGGAGAGAACGGAACCGGGAAAGAATTGATTGCCCACGAGATTCACCGATTGTCTGAACGTTCGCATGAAGTATTAGTAAGTGTTGACATGGGTGCCATCGCCGAAACCTTGTTTGAAAGCGAATTATTTGGTCACGTGAAGGGCGCGTTTACCGATGCCCGCGAAAACCGACCCGGAAAATTTGAAGTTGCCGATAAAGGCAGTCTTTTTTTGGATGAGATTGGCAATCTTTCTTTTCATCTTCAGGCAAAACTACTGGCTGCTATCCAGAACCGACAGATTTCACGAATCGGTTCCAATCAAACCATCCCGATTGACATCAGGCTGATTTGCGCCACCAATAAAAAACTGGAAAGCATGGTACACGAAGGATTATTCCGCGAGGACCTGCTATACCGGATCAACACCATACAGATTGAAGTTCCGCCACTGCGCGAACGCGGAAACGACATACTGGTGCTGACCGATTTTTTCCTGAAGAAGTATTCCTCAAAATACAGCAAACCCAGTCTGAAAATCAACCAGCAGGCTCAGGATAAACTGCTCAAATATTCGTGGCCCGGAAATATCCGCGAACTGCAGCATACCATTGAGAAAGCTGTCATCTTGAGTGAAGGAAATGTCTTGAAAGCCGATGATTTTTTCATGAAGCAGGTTTTTTCGGATAGAACAAACGAAACAGAACTTACCCTTGAGGAAATGGAAAAACGGATGATCAATCTTGCCATTGAAAAAAACAATGGAAACCTTAGCGCTGCCGCTGACCAGCTTGGAATTACAAGGCAGACACTTTATAACAAGATAAAAAAATCGGGACAATGATCGGACGAAACTTCTATTTTCAAATCATTTTCAGGATTATACTGATTGTTTTATTTAGCCTGATCGCCGGTTTTTTGCTGGCTTCCGGCCAATCGGACAATCTTGATTTTTTTGTGCATTGTTCTGGTCATAATTGTGATTTTCAACCTGGTCATTTATCTGAATTCGACAAATCGAAAAATAAGCTATTTCCTGGAATCGGTTCAAAATGAGGACTCGATGCTTACGTTTCCAACAAATATTACAGACAAACCGATCCGTGAAATCTATGAGGGCCTCAACAAAGTCAATAAACAAATTCAGCAGTTAAAGATTGAAAGCAGTCAACAGGAACAATATTTTCAAACCTTGCTCGAACACGTGGGTACAGGAATCGTGACTTTCGATACAAAGGGATTTGTACTTCATGCCAACTCGGCTGCAAAGAAAATGTTGGGAGTTGATGTGCTCACCCACATCAATCAACTGGAAAGAGTTAACCGTAACCTCTTTCAGTCCATACAGGAATATTCAGCCATTTCAGCAGAAATTAGTTTCTGTTACTACAGTGAACGGGGAATCTATGCAACTATCGATTAAAGGCGACCTCATTCAAAACAAAGGATAATGAATTGATTTTACTTACGATTCAGGATATCCGGAATGAACTGGATGAAAAAGAATTCGATTCGTGGATGAAACTAATTCGGGTACTGATGCACGAAATTATGAATTCGATTGCCCCAAT
Source organism: uncultured Bacteroidales bacterium (assembly GCA_963802185.1). Classification (GTDB taxonomy): domain Bacteria; phylum Bacteroidota; class Bacteroidia; order Bacteroidales; family UBA4417; genus UBA4417. The sequence continues at coordinate 671,465 of CAWDHU010000015.1, read as the reverse complement.
CACGTCACTCTCTGAAAGTCTATGCCAGTTTTTCATGATCGATGGGCGACCCGCTCTTCCGGAAGAAGTAACCGAAACAACCATACAGACTACACTGCGAGGCTTGAGTGTCATTAAAGAACAAGGAAATGGCCTGATGTTGTTCGTTGAGTCATACAGGAAACTAACCCGGCTTCCAAAACCTGACAAGAAAATCTTCCGGGTAGAAGAACTTATCTCAAGGATTAAAGTTTTGTATACTTCGCTCGAAAACAGTGAAATAATAAAACTGACTGTAACCGTCAACCCTCCGGAAATGGAGCTTTTCGCTGATGAAAACCTGATTTCGCAGGTGCTTATCAATTTAACAAAAAATGCTTTGCAAGCCAACGAAAAGAACCCGGAAGGTAAAATCCAGGTAATTGCCGGGTTTAATTCTGAGCATCGCCCCGAGATCCGGGTAATCGACAATGGCCCTGGAATTCCGGATGAAATTCTGGAACAGATTTTTGTTCCGTTCTTTACCACCAGAGAAAACGGCTCAGGTATTGGTTTGAGCCTTTCCAGACAAATTATGCGGCTTCATGGTGGAAGTCTTCAGGTACGGTCGGTTCCGGGAAAGGAAACTGTGTTTAGTTTGATCTTTTAGGGATACAGTATATTAAATGAGTTCGATTGAAAAAAGAGATAAAATACTTGGGAAACATATTGAGATCCAAAGATATTAATACTAAACCTCAAAACAAATTAGTTGTAATCTTTTGAAAATCAATGTGCTCAATTGGTCTTATGACAACTAATAATATGGGTGTAATAGTGGGTGTATTAAAGAAACAAAGCATTGTATATATTTAATATACAATGCTTTATCTACATTTTTGTTTCTTGTTTGTGGAGCTGCCGGGAGTCGAACCCGGGTCCAAACAAGCAGCAAAACCGCTTTCTACATGCTTAGCTTCTAGTTGATTGTCGGGCAGGAACCGGCAAAAAGCCACCCAATCCTTGCCTTATTCCCTTTGGTTTTCGAGCTGCCGTCAGGACTCCGGCAACCTTATCCTTCCCTTTTCGATGCCCTTTAGCGGAACGCCGGATGGCGAGGCTTCCCGGAGGACAATTAGCAGGTTAATACTGTGATTAAGCGGCTAATGCGTAATCGTAATTGTTGCCATTTAGTTGGCGTGAGTATTTGGTTTTAGCGGGCCATTCACTCAAAGTCCCGGCATGCTTACAATCCCACTGTCCTTGCTGTCAAAACCGGTCAGCCCCTGATTGTGTTACTAAAGGGGTGCAAAGATACTGCCAATTTCGTTAAGTTTGTTGGGTTGAAGGAAAAATAGAAAATGGAAAATAGAAAATAGGGAAATAGAAAATAGGGAAACGGGAGGATTTTTATACGCCGAAAGCATTGAAACCTTGATCTTTAAACTTTGAATCTTGAAAGCATTTGAACCTTTAGCCTTTAACCCTAAATCCCAATCCCTAAATCCTTAAACTAAATTTTCTTTGTAATATTCGAAAGTAATTCGAAATCAAGGGTTAGACCGAAAAAAAGATTCGCCTTCCATTGTTTGACAGTGGGGATGCTCATACCTGGCGGTAAAACATCGCCTTCATTAAATCCACTCTTTAGCTGGTTGTATTCGGCTATATTCATACCAATCATAAAATGGAAGAAATCGAATGCCTTATAGCTGGGTGCTATAAAGAAATTCTTGAACAGGTTGGTACCACCAAATCCAAAGAACATACCGATATCAGATGTATATTTATCATCGGGCTTGCTCAGGTCATACAACGCCAGGCTAACTCCGGTAAGATAGTCAAACTCAATTTTCCCGGCGTTCTTATTTGAGATTACATACACTGCAGTAGTTGAAGAACTTTGCGGTGCCAGCTGCCAATCGGGAGTACGATAGAATTTCAAAGCTACTCCCTGGACAAAACGAATTTTTTTCTTTCTGTCAGTGGCTGCTGTTTGTGCTGCAATCATCTTATTGTATTGGCCTTCAATAATATTTAACCGCTCGGTAACTTTAACCAGTTCCAGTTCCCTGGCGTTAAGGGTTCGGGAAAGTGAGTCGACAATACGTAATGAAGTGCTTTTATCATTATAATACTTTGCCAGTTCTGCAGTTTTTTCACTGATAATTCGATCTTTCTCTTTAATGGATTCCTGCATATACGCAATTTCCCGGTTTTTTGCTTCCACTTTTGTTGAATTAACATTGTTCTTCCCTTCCAGTTTTGCCTCGTTGAGTGAAGCCGCCATCTGCGCTTCCTTCAGTTTAATCTTACAATCTGTAAGTTGAAACTCCTGGTCGCGCAACAACTGCAACTTTTGTTCAAGTTCAGTACTTAACGTCAGCATTTGCTGTTTTACATCCAGCAACTCCTGTTTAACTTTCAGCCTCTGCGATGCCAACGTATCTGCTTTAGTAATAGACATAGCCTGATCAGCAAGGATTTGTGCAATCGCCTTCCTTAAAGAGTCAACCTGCTTATCCTGTTTCTCATTACTGATCTTATATCCTTTAATCAGCAGATTGAGGCTATCAACCTGGTTATACAATTCAAGATTCTGCTGCATGAGGCGTGCTGCATAAAGGCTATCGGAACTGTTATCAGTTTGCTGGGCAAATACCGGCATGCTTGCAATACTAATTACACACAACAGAATAACAAACAGAGTACCAGTCTTTAAATTTTTTATCATAGGTGCCAAGGGTTTTACTTACTATATAATTACAATAGCAAGGATTTATTGTGTGACGATGCATTATAATTTATTTCTTCTTCAATTGTTTCCAGAACTTTTTCCTTTTTCAGGATGTATATCCCTCTTCGCTCATTTGTAACACCAGCGTTTAGAATTTAAATGAACTACCTCGAGCTGATGAGGAACCAATAAGGAGTTTAGTTTCCCAAACGAAGCAGAATTTCGGGGAAATAACCCCGAAGAGATTAGATTAATGAGCTTACAAGTAATGTTAGTATTAAACCTGAAACTGAAATTATGGTTTCCATGATGGTCCAGGATTGAAGTGTCTGTTTTTCATTCATTCTGAAATACTTTCCAACCAACCAAAAACCACTGTCGTTAACATGCGATAATAATGTTGCTCCTGATGCTATTGCAAGAACGACCAATGCTGTGTGCGTTGGCGACAGATTGAAAACGGGTAAAACAGGCGCCATAATTCCAGCAGCAGTAATCATTGCAACTGTAGCCGAGCCTTGTGTAACACGAACAATTGCGGCAAGTATCCAGGCGAGTAAAACTGGTGGCAATGAAGAATCTGCAATTGATTCAGCCATCATTTCACCGATTCCTGAGTCAACCAAAATCTGCTTTAAAACGCCACCTGCACCGGTTATCAGGATAATAATTCCGGCCGGACCAAGTGCCTTGGTGCTTAGATCAAGAATTTCCTTTTTATCAAACCCTTTTTTTATTCCGAGGAAATAAATGGCAATCAATGTTGCAATGGTAAGTGCGGTGAAAGGATGTCCGATAAAACCAATTACATCAGGAACAATTCCTGGAGAAATCAATCCTTTTTTAATCAAAACATCAGTTACTGTCGCCAACAGTATCAATAATAAAGGTATTCCTATAATACTGATTATTAAACCAAATGAGGGCAGTTCGCTCTGATCCTTTTGAATAACATCAACACTGTTTTCAGGAGGGAAAACTATAATTTTTTTGCTGATATACCGGCCAAAAACCGGACCTGCAAGTAATGCAATTGGTATCCCAAGTATAAATCCCCAAAGAATAACATAACCTAATTGAGCATGAATAATTGCGGCAACTGCCACGGGACCGGGTGTTGGAGGTATAAATGAATGCGTCACCGCCAAACCAGCTAATAAAGGAATACCATAAAACAATACTGACTTTTTTGTATCACGTGAAAGTGCATATATAATTGGTACCAGAATAATAAACCCAACATCAAAAAAGACAGGAATACCAACAAAGAAACCTGTCAATACCATTGCAAATGGCGCATGTTTTTCTCCAAATTTTTTAACAAGATAACGGGCCATAGACTCTGCCCCACCTGAACTTTCGAGCATTTGTCCAAAAATAGCACCAAGGCCAACAACAGTTGCTACAAACCCAAGTGTGCCTCCCATTCCTTTCTGGATACTTTCCAAAATTCCTGATAGTGGCATACCCATGGCTATACCAACAAGCATGCTTGTTATAATTAAAGCAATAAATGCATTCAGCTTAAGTTTCAGGACCAGGAAAAGCAGGAATACAACTGCAAGTACAACAGCAAATAAAAGGTATGTAGTACTCATAGGTTTCAGTCTGGCTAGGATCGTAAATTAAGAACAATTAACCGGCATTACAGTGGGCATTTCAGCAATCCTGGTATTCAAAACCATTTGTAATTTCCTGACCACTGGATTTTACGTTTAATTTTGGATTGAAATCTATCAATTCTGATTCTTCAGGAAAATTATAATTCCTTAAATAAAATAAGTTATTTGCATTAGCGCAAACATACTCAACATTAACTTCGGGAAAACACCATATTCACTGCTAATACCGGGGTTTAATTCCCATATTGTAAAACAGGAACGAGTATATATCAGCCGCCTCTTCAATAATTTTCGAAGTTGGCTTACCGCTGCCATGCCCGGCTTTGGTTTCGATGCGGATCAAAACAGGATTGTTACACCCTTGTTTTGCCTGCAGTGTGGCAGCAAATTTGAATGAATGTGCGGGGACTACACGGTCATCGTGATCTGCCGTAGTGATTAAGGTTGCAGGATAACAAACGCTGTCCTTAATGTTGTGTAAAGGCGAATAGCTATATAAGTTAGGGAATTGTGTGCTGTCGTCGCTTGTGCCATAATCGCCGGCCCAGGCCCATCCGATAGTAAATTTATGATAGCGCAACATATCCATTACTCCAACGGCGGGCAAACATACTTTAAACAGATCAGGGCGTTGCGTCATACAGGCACCAATCAGAAGTCCGCCATTCGATCCTCCCGAGATAGCCAGTTTTTCAGGTGTTGTATATTTTTCTCTGATAAGATATTCTGCAGCAGTGATAAAATCGTCGAAAACATTTTGTTTATTAAGCTTGGTACCGGCTTCGTGCCATTTTTCGCCATATTCACCTCCACCACGGAGGTTAGGCATACAATACACACCTCCGTTTTCGAGGAACACCAGGCGACTTACACTGAAACCGGGCGTCAGGCTTATGTTGAAACCGCCATATGCGTATAGAAGAACAGGATTAGTACCATCCAATTTCAATCCCTTTTTATGAACAATAAACATTGGTATTTTGGTTTTATCCTTGCTTTCATAAAACACCTGTTTTGTTTCATAAACTGAAGCATCAAAATCAAGTTTTGGTTTAAAGAATTCAGCCGAAGCATTCTTTGTTACATCATAAGTAAATATGGACGTCGGGAAAGTGAATGATGTAAAACCGTAAAACACTGTATTATCAGTTTTTTCGCCGTTAAAGCCTTCCAGTGTTCCCAATCCCGGAAGTTGAACTTCCTGCAGAAGTTTACCCTCCATGTCATAGGCATAAATACGGTTCGTAGCATCCTTCATATATTGCGCAAACATCTGATTACCTGCAAGAACAACACTCTCAAGTACTTCTTCCTTTTCAGGAATAATATCTTTCCGGTTTTTTGCGGCCGGCGATTTAGGGTCAATTAAAACCAGTTTACGGTTTGGTGCATTTTCGTTAGTGAGTACTAACAAATTGTCACCCAAATTATCGACAACAAAGTATTCGTTTTCGTATCCGGGCGCAATTTTTACAAATTGAGCTCCAGGTTTTGTGAGATCTTTACAAAACAGTGAGTTTCCACTCGTACCTTCACTCTCTGACAGAATAAGGAAGTGTTCGTCCTCAGTGGTCATTGCATAATAGTTGCGCAAAGGGAAATTACGGTTTTCGAATATCAGTTTGTCCTCGCTTTGCGACGTACCGATTTTATGGAAATACACTTTATGATATTCATTTCGGTTCGAGAGTTCTTTGCCTTTTGACGGTGCATCATACCGGCTGTAATAGAAACCATCACCCTGCCACGAGGCACCCGAAAATTTAACCCATTCAATTTTATCGGGTAAGTTTTTACCTGTCGCAACATCCAGCACATCATATTCCGACCAGTCGCTGCCCGCTTTATTAATTGAATAAGCCAGGTATTTCCCATCGTGCGAAACACTGAGGTCGCCAACTGCAACAGTACCATCCGCTGATAGTGTATTGGGATCGATCAGCAAACGAGGTTCTCCTGTTATACCCTGTTGAACATAAATCACACTCTGATTTTGCATGCCTTCGTTCTTCTCAAAAAATATCCATTCTCCTTTTTTAAATGGAACCGTCAGTTTCGGAAAGTCCCAAAGTGCTTCGAGCCGTTTATGAATCTGATCGCGAAAAGGAATTTTAGCCAGATAATCGGAGGTAACTTTATTCTCCGCTTTAACCCATGCAGCGGTTTCTGCTGAAGTATCGTTTTCGAGCCAGCGGTAAGGATCAGCAACCTGGGTGCCAAAGTAATCATCGGTCTGGGCAACTTTGTTTGTTACCGGGTAGTTAATTTTTTCCTGCACAAGTGTGTTGTTTTTACAGCTCATTATTGCCATCGAGGCAGTAATTGAAGCAATTATAACCAAAGTCTTCATAATGTGATTTTAAAACCGGGTAAAATTATATAAAAATGGCATATTAAGAAATTGAATGTGAAGTTGAATCTAAAGGAAACAGCATATTTCAACAAAAGCTTCCAAGGCAAGTCTTGTTTCCGAATATCAGTAACCCAAACAGAGCAAATCAATCTAATTTTTGCCAGATAAATTAATTATTATATTTGCAAAAAATGACAGCAAATTAATAAACCCATAAAATCCTGTTTATGAAATACGTAAAGTCATATATGGCTGTTAACATTTCGGATTTGGATGAAACTGAAATCAGGGATAGAGAATATATCCATCAGTTTACTGAATTTGATGATGCCGGGCTCCCGCTTGAAGCAATTACATACCATCCCGATGGCAGTGTTGAGCACAAGTATAAATACACGTATAACAGTGATGGAAAAGTAGTTGATGAGTTATTGCTTGAGACAGATGACGAAGTTACCGAACACCGCAGCATGGAATATAATGCCGAAGGACAACTTGAAAAAGAATACATTCATTACCTCGATGGAACAGCCGATCAGTTGATATACACATATGACAAGGAAGGCCGGCTGATCAGCAGGCGCAGCATCGACAGCGATGGCGAAACAGGAAACTATGTTGTGAATGTTTTCGATGGGGATAATTTAGCATCGGAAACTGAATACGAAATTTCAGGCGAAATCATCACTCAGAGAAAGATCATCTATAATGAGGATGGTAAAATTACCGAAGAAATTTTCAGGACCCCTGAGGAAAATTATCAGATCCTATATAATTATGATGAACAGGGAGTTGCCTCAGTCCGGAGACGTTATAATGCAGACAAACATCTCACCGAACGCGATACATTCACTTATGATTCCGAAGGCCGCTTAGCTGAATCAATGGAGGAAACTTCGGCTGGTATCGAGATTACCTATACAGCTTATGATTCAGAGGGAAACACAATACTCCAGGAGGTAAAAACTGAAGATGGTGAATTATTGAGCAGCATTGAGCGTACTTACGACAGATCAAAGCGGCCTCTGACAACATCCATCCTTTCTGCTAGACCAGGGCAACAAGTTCCACAACACTATCGCATCCGGATTGAGTATGAGTAACAGATTTCGCGGATCTTTTAAGTGCTGCTTGTAGCGTGGAATAATATCATAAAATTTTAAAAGGTCCAAATTTCAAGGTCCAAATTCCTAGACCCAAATTCCAAAGTTCAAAGTTCAAAATTGCAAAACCCCAAGAATTAAATCTTTACACGTAATATCTGTTTTTTTTATTCTTATCAATTTGGAGAGCATCAGCTTCATAGCTTGAACAAGCAAGGATTTTGGGACCAGTTTGAAATTTAAGACTTGGAATTTGAGGCTTGGGATTTTTCCTGTGGCAGTCTAATAACAGTTGCAACCACTTATCATTGCTTAGCTTCCAGGGCATATTCGGCAAGAAATTGATTCAGAGGAACAGGTTTATGCAATTCAGCCCAGGCAGCAGTTACATCGTATTGTTTCTGCATATTAGTGAAGTCCAGCAGAGCAAAATTTTCCTGAAAATCAGGAATATAAACATATGTACGTGATGCCAGTTCAGGATATTTCTGTTGTAACTGTTTCATGCTCTTTATAAATCCATTCGAAGCCAGGTTGTCGATCCATGAACTTAGTTTGTCGAAGATCCTGGAGTCGTTGTTACCGAAATTTTGAATTTCGTCGTTCATCCCTCTCCTGGAATCGCTTTTTCGGCTGACAATTATCAGTGTATCTACTCCAAAACCCCTGTATTTCTCAAACTGCAAAACTGCTTCATACGGAATATGATCCTCAGCAACACCTCCATCCACGAACGATGAATTTGGCAACCCGAATGATTCGCGGAACCGGACAGGCGGGAATAGAATTGGAATTGCTGTTGACGCCAGTAATGTTTCTACCAGGTTAAAACCAGGATTGCTTTCAACATTTATTTTTAAATTACTCAGGCGGTAAGTAGTTGAAAACGGAGGCAACATATCAACCGCACTTATGGATATGGAACTATTAATAGGGAGATCACCTATTTTTATGTAGCCAAGGCTGTCGTTAATAACCCGGGTAAGAAGGTTTTGAAAAGGATCATTATTAACAGGAAGTGATCTGCCGGTCCGTATAAAAATACTGTCGTTATTGAGATTAAAAAGGATGGAATTGTATCGGTCCCACGAGATTTTATTTTCGAGTATCGCATTCAGCAGTACAGTGTTTAAAGCCCCTGAACTTGTACCGGAGATAAAACAAATGTTTTGAAGCCAGCCGTCTTTTTGCAGATTCTCTAGCAGGGCTGATTCCTGCACAATACGGGCAGCAGCACCGGTAATGACAACTGCTGTTCCTTTGTGCTCTTTATATAATAAGGGTTCCCTTTCAGGCTTTGCAATACTAATTCCTGCAAGAATACCAATGAAAATGAGCACAAAAAAAATCAGAACGAAAATAAATACTTTCGATAACCTCCGCATAACTATCCTTTTAAAAATCAATATGCAAACGAGCTGAAAGTGTATAAACAAAGATAATGAAATACGGAAGGCAAAACAAGTGATTTCCGGATTATACTTTTCAAGCCGTTTACTTGTATTTTCGCACAATCAGAATTAATCAAAATATTATCTTTAAAAAAGTATTACCTTTTTCAAATTTCCGGATAAAGTACCAAACCACTTATAACTTCTGTTCTTTTGCTTCGCGCAAAGGATAGGGTATCTATTCTCACATGAAATATACCAGACTTATTTTATTTATTGGATTTACTGTGGGCCTGATTACTATTATCAATGCTCAAACCAAGGTATATCAAACTCAAAGACTGACAAACAAACCTCCTGTAATTGATGGCAAGTATGACGAATCAGCCTGGAATGCAGTTGATTGGTCGGGCGATTTTGTACAACGTGATCCGAATGACGGAGCACCTCCGTCGCAAAATACCAAATTCAAAATTTTATACGACGACGACAACCTTTATGTTGTAATCCGGGCCTTTGACTCAGTTCCGGGCGAGATCGTAAGACGACTCTCGCGCCGGGATAAAGATGACGGTGATTATCTTGCCATTTCCATTGATAGCTATAACGATAAGCAGACAGCATTTAGTTTCGGAATAACATCGGCCGGGGTTCAATTTGATTTCATGTTTGTAAACGATAATGTAACTGATCCCAACTGGGAAGCCATCTACTACACTGCAACAAATATTGATGCACAAGGCTGGACAGCTGAGATGCGGATTCCACTTTCGCAATTGCGCTTTGCCAAATTGGACAAACACAACTGGGGAATAAATATTTTCAGGTACATTTATCGCAAACAGGAACTTTCACTCTGGCAGCCTGTCCCGCGCACTGCGCCCGGACTTGTTAGCCTGTTTGGTGAGTTAAAAGGTCTCGATGGCATCAAACCAAGGCGCGAGATAGAATTACTACCCTATACATATGCCAAAGCCAGCTTCGATAAAAAAGAAGAAGGAAATCCATTTAAAACCGGGCAGGAATATTCAGGGGCTGTCGGACTTGATGGCAAAATAGCGGTTACTAACGATTTTACACTTAATTTCACTATAAATCCGGACTTTGGACAAGTAGAAGCTGATCCCGCTGTTGTAAACCTAACGGCTTTTGAAACGTTTTTTCCTGAGAAAAGGCCTTTCTTTGTCGAAGGAAAAAATATCTTCCTTTTTAAACTCACAGGCGCAGACAGTGAAAACAATATGAACATGCCGTTCTATTCGCGTCGTATCGGGCGAACACCACAACTGACACTTTATCCTGACTCAGGAATATATGTTAAAGCACCGGAGCAGACCACCATCCTGGGTTCCTTCAAATTGTCAGGAAAAACGAAGAAAGGATTTTCATTGGGAATTGTTGAATCAGTAACACAAAATGAATTTGCGACCATCGATTCAGCAGGCGTCAGACACAAGGAAGGCATTGAACCTCTGACCAATTACCTCATCGCCAGGGCATCGCAGGATTTCAACAAAGGCACAACTACTATAGGTGGTATTTTTACAGCGACTAACCGTTTTATCAAAGAGCCGCAACTTAATTTTCTGCCAGATGCTGCTTATACGGGAGGCTTAAATGCAATCCATTTCTGGAAAAATAAAACTTACTATCTTTCAGGACGTGCAGTTTTTTCGTCGGTTTTCGGAAGTGAGCAAGCTATAAATAATTTACAAACTTCTGCAGTAAGGTATTATCAGCGTCCCGACAATACGTATATAACTTATGATCCCACGCGGACACAGTTAAGCGGATACGGAGGAACTCTCGAAACCGGAAAAGCCGGCACCGGAAACTGGCAGTATATGAGTTATCTTACATTTCGTTCGCCGGGTCTTGAATTTAATGATGTCGGCTTCCTTAAACAAGCTGATGAGATACAAGAGTTGTTCTGGCTGGGTTACCGGAAATTCAATCCTTTTTGGATTTTCAGATGGGCTTCAGCCAATTTTACAGAATATATAACATGGGATTTTGGCTGGGAGAATACAAACAAAGGCTTAGACTTTAACATGAACGGGCAGTTTAAAAACTACTTTACTGCAGGAGTTGGTATTAATTACGCCGGCACAACATTATCAAGGAGTGAACTATGGGGAGGGCCGGCCTTGCTAGTGCCGCCCATTTTTAGCTTTAATGTTTATACCGAAACGGATAGCCGCAGTAAAATAGTATTCCGCTTAAGCACTTCCCAATCTTTCGGGCAACAGGACTTTAGCGACAGCCATAAGTACTCACTGGTAATAACCTACAAACCAACCAATACATTGCTTTTTTCCCTGACACCACAGTATACCTCTGGTTTTAACCAGATACAATATGTTGATAATACATCTATGAATAACGAACCCCGTTATATCATGGCAAGCCTCAACAGGAAAGTGTACGACCTTTCGGTGCGGGTGAACGTAAGTTTAACACCCAGGCTTTCTATTCAATATTATGCCCAACCTTATATTTTTGCAGGTGAATATTCGGATTATAAACGTATTACAGATTCCAGAGCTACTGAATTTCCTGACAGGTATCACCAGTTCACCAGCACTGAAATTTCGTATAACGAAACCTGGAATGCTTACTTTATTGATGAGGATTCGAATGGAGAAGCTGATTATGGATTTTACAAACCCGATTTCCATTACCTGCAATTCAAGTCGAATATGGTTTTTCGATGGGAATATAAAACCGGCTCTTCCCTCTACCTGGTTTGGTCGCAAGGCCGCACCGAGCTGGAAGAAAACGGAGCAAATAATTTCGGACAGTATGCCAGAGAACTATGGAATACACAGCCACGAAACGACTTTATGCTGAAAATCTCGTATTTAATTGTGTTTTAAAGAGATGAAATCCAAACTGCTTCTGAGTTCCCTACCATATTGCAGACGTCGATAAAAAATATTCTTTGCCAGAAAATCATGAAAACCAGTTACTTAATCAATTTCAATCCTTCAAGCGCTGAACTGTCATTTGGGCGCAGAATAAGCGCATGATTAAATAACATCTTCGCATCAGCTGTTTTGCCTGAGTTTAGTTTCGACCAGGCTAACATAATTACTGAATCGTAGTCCAGGGGATAAAGATTGACTACCTTTTCGAAAAGTTTTGTTGCGTTTACGAAATCTTTCCGGTTATAGTAAATTACGCCTAACCAATAGTTGGCAAGTGTATTCTGCGGATCAATTTTGAGTATTTCCAAATAGTTTGCCTTCACCTTGTCCCAGCTTTCAATAGCACTAAGTGGCTTTACACAACCAAAACGCGCTTCGATGGCATAGGGTTTCAGCGCAATGGATTTTTCATAATATTTTATGGATTCAGCATATTGCTTTGCCAGGTAATAGAGCCATCCAAGTCGAATGTTGATTATATAGTTATCTGCTTGATAAATGGTCTTCATTGTATTGATAGCCGAAGTATAATTTCCTGATTTCTCGGCCTCAAAGCTTTTAACGAACGTTGCCTGGGTCGCAGCCGTATTCTGTGCCATAATGTATCCAAACATGATGGTTAACAATGTTGTAAACGAAATTCTTCTTAAAGTTTCCATATTAGTCCTCCTAAAAATGACTGTTGTATATATTGATTTGTGGTTTGTTCAACTTGTTTTGTATCGTACAGGTAATTACCATACAATGTCAGATTTTTCCCGATATACCAGTAGAGCGATAATCCGGTTCTGAAAAGAGTCGGATCGATTGAATTATAGATATAGAGCCCATTGTGATCATGATAATTCTGGATATTGCCCAATGTAACAATACCTTCGGCCCATAGCGATTTAAAAATCTTTACCCCGGCATACTGAGAGAATATTAACCGGCTGGTCTCTTTCTCAATCATTCCACTAAGGTACGAATAAAAATAAAGACCTGATTTCCCTGGCAAACTAACGCCGGCTTGAACGCCTATTTGCTTAAAGTCGCCTAAGCCATACCTGAAAAATGAGCCGTTCACACCAAATGAATAACGATTTATTCGGGTCGAAAGTAAACCAAAGGCAAGGTTTCCGGGATATTTATAGCCGTCCAGACTAGTATTCAGGTGATGATATGCCAAAGAAAGAGAAACATGTGATGATACTGACCAGTTTATCAATGCAAAGTAATCAGGCTGTTTTATCAGTATAGAGTCAACTGTTTGTTTATAATTCGAAGCAGATTGATATATTGAAATCCTGTAACCCGTTTGTGTATACACTCCCCCACGATAAAAAGACGGATTCGAACGGGTGTTGCTGTTATTGTACTTGTAATTATATTCCAGGTCAATGGAAGCGATTGGGTTAAAAGCATGAATACCCAATTTTTTTTTCAGATCATTCGTTAGCTTTTCTGCATGAAAACGGGCATAGGCAGAGTTACCTGTATATAATCCGCAATAATAAAGATATTCGTGTGTAATAGTGTCATTTTCGTCAAAAGCCAGGGCTTTCTCATACTGTTTCTGAGAAGCATAATAATCTTGTTTAACTAAATATGCATACCCCATTCGTTGCCGCAGCCATTTGAAATCAATATTTTGAGCGATAGCCTGTTTACCGGTTTCAATAAGCTGATCCCAATCACCGGTCAGATAATAGTTATAGGTAATGCTGTCGGCCGATCGAAAAGTTAAGGTGTCTTGTGCTTTTAGTACTACAGGAAATAAAAGCAAAATGATTATTATGAATTTATACATATCGCCTTTATTTTGGTTTTAGCGGATTCGAAACTGAATTCTTTTATACAATTATCATTAATTGTTATTGTGCTTTTACTTTCGTTGCGCGTTTTGCCCAAGATTGTAACGTCGATTCCTGAAATCAGGGTTATCAGGTATGGATCGAAAGCAGTGTCTGTTACAGCAACTTTAACACTATATTCAGACCTGATATAAGTGTAGAAAGGTGCAACAAAATCGTGCAGCCAGATGCGTATTTTTTTCTTCCTGATAGTGTTAAGCGGCATTGCATCTTTAATCGCAACGTCACCTGGGTTTCCTAAAAAAACTTTATAAGCCGAAAGGTAGAAATAATAAAGAAGCGACTTTTTATCCCCGTAAAAGGCAGTAAAGTAAAACATTGAGCCATCGTTTGCATAATACGCAATCGAATCAGTTTCTTTGCAATACAGGTATTTGTTGTTATATGCATCAGTATATGTATCCCACTTTTCATGAATCTCCATGCCATTCCTGTTCACGTATTTATATGTGAGGCTTTTATCGGGCATAATGTCGAAAGCAGTTTTAAGTAGGGAATTAACTGTTATACCTGAAACTATAGCTCCTTCAGAAGGTATCGAGAACTGATGAAGTTCCTGTTCAGGGTTTCCGTTCACCTGGTAGTAAGCAATAGGATAATAAATTGTTTTTGCACCCAGAAGCGGAGTTGTCTGAACCTGAAAGTGAAGATGGGGCTCAGGCGATCGACCTGAATTGCCACAGGCAGCCAGCAAATCGCCACGTTTCACAAATTCACCTTTTGCAACCTTAAAAGATCCTCTTTTCAGATGTGATATCTGGGTATAAAGCCCAGGCAAATGTCGGATAATGATTGTATTCCCCCAATTGTTTAAGGTGTTTACTTTGCCAATTTCATTGTCGTCAACATTGTCTATAATATCCTCCACTATGCCATCGGCAAGTGCCAGAACGGGTTTGTTGTAACAGTAGTAATTCTCACACAACAATCCATTCGATGCATAAGTTCTCAATTTGTCATCCTTAATCATAAAATCGAAAGCTTTTCCCCAATCACCTTTGTGAGTATATTCTCCATCATGTCCCTGGGTTACAGTCCACTCGCCCCAAAAAGGAAGGTAAAAAGGGAAATACAGAAAATGAGACATTCTGTCTTTGTTATTGTTATAGGTGTATAGGTTTATTTCGGGTGAATAATATTGAATAGGCGTCAGTTTCAATTTTGAAGGATTTATCCGCAACTTCAGAAAATAGACAAACAAGATTACCACAAACGAAAAAGGAAGTGAAAAAACCGGCAATTGAATAAATCCGAACAACTTACTCATAAAAAGCAGCACCAGTGAAGTTAGTGGGACCAGCAATACGCTCCACAAATACGAATAACCGGAAGGTATAATAAAAAATCCTCCTACAGCTATTGCTACCATTATATAGTTGGCTCCGATATTGTAATATGTAATACTTGCAGCTTCTGAGCCTGAGAATTGTGCAAACAGATATGCTGTAAGAAATCCCAGAATTGATAAAGAAAATGCAATCCTCGAACTTATCAACAGGATTATTGATAAGATTATCCCAGCAAAAAGGTTGCTCTGAAAAAATATCGAGCTCATCGACCGAAGGTAGATATCAAGCATTTTGTGAATCGGAAGTGTATCAATGGTTTGGAATAAAGAAAGCAATGAATTCCCACCAATGGCATATACTTCGTTAATCCAGAATATATTACGCTGAGTCAATCCAAGGTTTTCGAATTGTGAAGATGGCAGGACGATAAACCAAAATGCAAGCACAAAAGGTATACTCAGAAAAGGCAAGCCATTTTTACCCAGCCAGCCGCTTAATGTAACTGAGAGAAGAAGCGTTAACAAAGCAGCCAACAATAATAAACTAAAAAAAACATAGCCGGGATCAAAGAATGTCCCTATCCCCAATCCAGTTAATAATGCATTGAAACTATAAATCCCGTTTTTAAGCTGGATCTTATCCAGGCCCATGGAATTGGCAAGTAGAACCGTTACCAGAACTGCAATTAATCCGCTCAACCCGGCAAAAAAGTTAAAAAAAGTTACCAGTAGTATTACAGCTGCTAAAATCTTATTATTGAAAAAGAAAATGGCAGAATAGCTGTTCAGCGTGGCAGGCAGAATAGTATTTCGGAAAGTTTCAATATATTGGCGTGTGGGCATATAAGGAGTGTTAAGGGCGAATGCAAAGGGTTATAGGTTAATGTGGTTCTATGTTTAAATGCCTGCGGCGTTCAAGTTTTAAATGTTGCATTGTTCAATTGTTGAATTTTTATATCCGTAACAACATTATTTCTTTCGTACTAAATTCTATACTTGTTAAAGATTTCTTTTCTGGTTGGACAAGTACAAATAAATGAATCACCAAAAAACATTTTGTAACTGCAATTTAAGTTATCCACACATCCAATAAAATGAACTTCTTTATTAATGCAACTTTCTACTTGGCAGTAAACATGGTTATTGCCGGTCAGACAATCAAAATTCTTTTCGCATTTTACTGTATCAGCAATTATATTTTTGTCTATCTCCATATGAAATGATTTAATACTTCAGTTTACAAATTCAACATTCCGATTTTATCGCCACATTTAAATTTACCGCCAACTTCAGATTCCAGGTTAAGTGACTAACGCAGGGATTCATAGCAAATTTACCAGATTCTATTTCAGATGGTCAGGAATCTGCTCATTCGAAAGCATAGTTGAAAGTGTTTCAGCATTACGGATCACATGAGTTTTGTTTTCACTATCTATAAGAACAATATTGGGCCGCAATGTAATGAATTGCATCCATTGCGTCATATTATAGGCGCCCACTTTATGCACTACCACATGATTTCCTTTTTCAAGCAGGGGTAAGGTAATGCTTTCACGTATAACGTCAATATTCATACAAAGCGGCCCAAATAAAACCATTTCTTCAGTGTGCTGGCCATATGATTGTGTTGTACTTATCTGGTGATCGTACCAAAATGCTGTAAAAAGGGTATTAACGCCAAAATCGAGTATAGTTGCTCTTCTTCCATCCGAAAGCCGTTTGTTTGCCAGAACAGTTCCCAGCAGAAATCCGGCATCATCAATAAGCGCACGCCCTGATTCGAGAATCAACAAAGGCAGGTCTTCCTGTTTGAAACCATACCTAAGAATTACATCTGTAATAGCATCGGCAAACTGGTCGATGGAAGGAATAGTATCAGAACCCGGTAAATAGGCACCTTTCAGCGTATTGCTTGATGGGAAACCTCCGCCAAGGTCAATGTATTGAAGAACTTTATTATACTTTTCTTTAATGCTCCAGGTCAGTTCACACATCTTGGTGGTTGCAGTAGTATAAGCCGACGGGGCAAACATGAATGTACCTATGTGGCAATGAAGTCCTACCAGGTCAAGATTTTCAGAATTGATAATCCGGGTAATAGCTGTCCAGGCTTGCCCGTTCTCGAAATTGAAACCAAACCTGTCCCATTTGGGATAAATACCGGTATCCATATTCACACGGATAGCTACTCGCGGTTTCAGTTTGTTTTCTTCACTTAGTTTGATTAACGAATAGAGCTCGTCGAAGTGGTCGATATGGATCAGTGAATTATTGCGTGCTGCAGCAACAAGCTGTTCATCGGTTTTATCAGGCCCGTTGAAAATGATTTTATTTCCCGGCACGCCGTTGTTGATCGCTTTATCGTATTCAAATCCTGAAACCACCTCCGCCCATGAGCCTTCCTGGTGATAAATCCGGCAAACGGCATCCAAATAATTTGTTTTGTACGACCAGGCAAACTGAACTTTGGGATACCGGGTTTTAAAAATCCGGTTAGCATTCTGAATGTTACGCCTGATTTGTTTTTCCGATAGTACAAATAATGGCGAACCATACTCATTTATCAGACTTCTTACTGGTATGCTCTCAATGTGAGTTACAGGAATATTTTCCGTCCGGGTACCGAATTTATTCATAAGCCCTGTGCTCATTTTCTGAATAATCGGTCTTTCGTATCTTAGTTTATCCATGATTTACTTTGTAGTTATTAATTTTCTTAATGAGAAACTTCCTTGCAGTATATCACATCTGATACATAAAGGTAGAAAGATTTTGAATTTTGCTTGTTATTAAACTTTTATTTTATTGATCTGAATGGCAAGAATAAAGAACCAGGGTGCATTCAAACAGAGAAAATACAACCGCACCCTGGTTTTAATCGTTATTCCGGGCAAACATTTCGCCCTGCTTCGTGAGGAGAAGAAATTATAGCATCGAAATATTCCTGGCTGATATACTGAGGCTCATAAATTACCTCTTTTGCTTTCAAGTGTTTGTAGAAAGAACGCATGTGATTACGTGACCCTTTTTCGAGGTTACCGAATACATACAGTATATCCAGGTTATCGATATCCGTAGCAATATGAGTGTGCAGGTCATTAATATCCATATCTTCGATGGTAGCGCCTACAAAGAGTGCATCAACCAACGAGGTACTGCCTAACGTTGTAAGACTGGTATACAATGCCGTAAGATCTTGATTTTCAAACTCACCGGCAACATGGTTTTCAGCCGGATCAGGAAGGTTATATCTGAGCAATAATCTTTTAACAGCCAGGGCATGCTGAGTTTCGCTCAGGGAGATATTGGTGAAAATCGGCATATTATACATGGTGGAGAACAAAACATATACATCTTTTGCAAGTAGTTCTTCTTCACGCATAAAAGTGAGTGCCTCAATTTCTTCAGCCGACAAATCTTCCAACGGGAGAGAACTGATACAACCCCCCAGCCAGCTGGCATTTCTTCCGGTTGTGGAGGATTTCTCAACCAGGGCAGCAGTTTCGTCATCTGCAGCCACATAATTCTCGGTATTGTCTTTCGAACAACTTACTAACTGCATTGATCCGATCATAGCTATGATCAGAAGCAACATTTTAAAGCCGTGATTTTTCATAACGTTTAATTTTAAATCATTTTGGGTAAGCACATGCTACATACCCTACTTTGTTTGTTATCTGCTATAAGTGCATGTTTTACTTACAGCTGCATTATTTCCCGGATCATTGAGATTACATTTTTCTGTTATGTCAAACAATATGTTTCCTTGTTTTTAAAAGTATTTTTTGCACGTATTCTTCTCCGGTTTTCCAGGTAATTTGATGCCAGTTATAAAATATGTGTATTGAAAATTAGTTTAAGCCTAGAGCTCTCCCGTACCCGAAAGCTTCTGAAATTCACTGACATCGGTAATCAGATCCCAGGAGTACCGTATAAAAATTTTACCTACTTCATATTCCGTGAAAGGTTCAACTTTTTGACCCATAGCCATCTTCACCAGCGATGCCGGCTGGTTTTGTCCTGCTGCTGCTGTCAGATAAATCCAGGCAGGAAACCGGGGATTGACTTCCATAATATAGGATTTCCCATCATCCGACTGCATAATTTCAAGTTCACATCCACCCCGCCATCTTGTTACTTCAACGAATTTACGGGCAAGTTCAATAAATGATGAATCATCAATCGTAATACCCGACCATGCTTTACCTCTATCAGTAATGTAGAGTTTCCTCATGGGGATCACACTAATTGCATTTCCTTCTCCATCACCTAAAGCAGCGATATCGATTTCAGTACCTTTAATAAATTCCTGGACGATTATTGGTAAGCCCCATTTAGACTGAATCTTGTAAAAGGCCTTTTGAGCCTGCTCAAGTGTATTCACAATAACGGCATCATAGAATTTGCCTTTTATTACCATAGGGTACCCAAATTTTTTGGCTGTTTCTTCGAGATCTTTAGCCTCATGAAGAATTTTATCCTCAGGCACCATTAATCCATTTTTTTTGCCAAACTCTGATAATTTTACTTTATCGCGGGCTTCGAACTTATCCAGATCAGGCAGGAAAGTGCGAATGCCTGATTGGCTTAGTTTATCTCTCAATTTAATAAAATTAAAAAGCTCAGAATCAAAATTCGGAATGATCAGATCAATTTTCTCGCGTTCATGAATATACATCAGCCGACCCAGCAAAGCATCGGTACCAGCTGACGGATAAGGAATCTGGTAGGTTTTGTCAATCATATCATGCATATACGACCCCGGCTCAAGAGATTCGTACGAAAGCCCGATTATGCGAACCTCATAGTCATTACATTCGCGTATAGCACGTATTACAGCCACTCCTGGCCCTGGGCTGTCGATAGCATTAAGCCCGGTAACAGCGATTACGAGTTTTTTAAATTTGAATTTATCAGTATTTTCGGCTTGTGCTTTCATTTGGAATTGTTTTTTTCTGTTGTAAAGTCAATGTATGTGGAGCTTGTTCAATGATTGGATTTAAGGTTGCCTTTAAATTTTTCTTTCTTTAATCAGTTATTTTATTGCCTTTAATTCAGTTAACTTTTACTATTTATTCATAAATCAATTATTGACCGCCAGTTTATATGATTCTGATTTAAACGTGTTTGACTCAATTCTGTATACATACATCCCGGCGGGAAGATCGCCGGTTTTCACCAGGAGTGAATTGAAAGTATGATCAATTGTAAACGACTTTATAAGTACTCCATTCATTGAAAACAGTTTCAATTCTGCTTGCTTTACATTTGAAGGCAATGAATAAGGTATTGTAACCTCGTTGGTTGCTGGATTCGGGTATGCACTCAATTGCGCAGCTTTTAAGTTTTCAGGCAACTTGGTTATTGTCGTATTTAGTTTCCCCGGAATAGAATAAACCATTGTATTTACAGTTTCAGGAAATATGGAAAAGTCATAAATCCACATAAATAATTTTGAACCGGTTTCTGCCGGATATATATATGAATAACCAGCGTAAGGCATACTCAATATTGGTGTTCC
Source organism: uncultured Bacteroidales bacterium (assembly GCA_963802185.1). Taxonomy (GTDB): domain Bacteria; phylum Bacteroidota; class Bacteroidia; order Bacteroidales; family UBA4417; genus UBA4417. The sequence continues at coordinate 650,712 of CAWDHU010000015.1, read as the reverse complement.
GTTTTCATTAACAATCCGGGTATCGTATGTGTAGTATTTAAGAGTTGTATTATAATTATACGACACATAAAGCATCTCAACCAGGTTGTCGGAATTAAACAGATCTTCGGTAACAAATTGTATGTCGCACAGGTAATAGCCGGCCGGGATACTCAGATTAATGGTTTTCCATAGCGAATGATCGTTGTTATACATCCTGCACTGGCTGTTAGCTACATCCATAACATAATATTTGTAACCGGCAACCGGGAGATGAATGTAAGCTGCAGAAACTCCTGTATATGTATTTTCCAGGGTTATCTGGGCCGAAGATCTGATCGAAAGAAAAATAAAAAATAGAATAATTAACGTTGGTCTTTTCATGGCAAATGGATTAAACAGGTTAATAAAATATCAGATTTAGTTTTGAGCTCTTTTGCTTAAAAAATGTCTTTGTTAAACAGATCCGGTTTTTGGATCTGATTTTTTCGTTTTTCAAACAAATCCTTCTCCTGCCACCAATCTCAAAATACTATTCGAGTATGAATGCTTCTATTAACAGTGAAACGAAGTCATCGAAATCTCTTTCAAACTGCACTTCATCAACGTCGTACTTCTCACATATCTGGTCTCTGATCGCTTTCATATCGAGATCTTCTTTAAGCAAAGTGATAATTTCAGCTCCAATGGGGTTTGTTGTAAACGAATCACCTGTTGCAGGATTGAAAACAAATCCTTCTTCGCTTGTGGCTATATTTTTTCTTATTTTCATCGTATTGATATTTTTGATATTAATCAGTTTGTTGAAGACCAATCTCTCATTTCTATTTGTTATTCTATATTACAAAGTTATTTTGATGATATGCAGAAAAAAAATGATTTAAACAAAAAGCCCTTTTACCTAAGTAGAAAGGATGATTTTTCATGTAAACCAATAGTCACTAATGAAAAAAAAATCAACATATGTATGAATTTTTAATATTTATTCGTAACTTTAATGACTGATAATTTGTTTTGCAAAAATTATTTAACTGATGTTTAACCACTACTAAAAACAGATATTTAAATCTTTCAGACTATCATCCAAAACTAGGACAACTGGTATAAAGCAGAAACATATATTGGGATAATCTTTCATAAATTTTTCATTCAATCATGAAACGCTATCCGGGAAAATGTTGGATCTATTATCCAGAGTCCAGGCAAGAATTGAAACTTACCTGCTATGCAGTGTTGTGCTTATCCCAGAATCTATCCAAATCTGATCAGCATCTATCTTATCATTTTGCCAATATATACGCCAAAAGCGAATATTTCCTGAATCCTTATTATAGATTTATTGCTCAAAGAGATCATAATCTCATTGCAAAGACTATATGTTTTGCCATTTTGGCTCACACCTATATCTGCATTTGGGCTACAGGTGCTTTCCACACACATCCTGATCTTTCACACAAGTATATTGTGTGTCTCACCAATCTTAAAGTTTATAAAAGAATCAATCGTTTTTCAACGACTTTAAGTAAAAACATCAGGATGTGTTTCCCAATATGCTTCTTTGCCAGGAAACAACTGAAAAGATCATCCTATTCCTTGGCAAGGGACTTCTCTTTTTATACTCCCTATCATCCGCTGATTAATACATTGCTGAAATTTATTCCGATCTGAAACAAACTTTAGAACTATCGTATGCTGGCGGATGTGTTTACTCTCATTAATTAACCTACTATTTATCAATTATTATCAACTTTAAAAAAGGGGGTTATTATGATTAAAAAAATGTTTGCAATACCATTACTTTGCATCAGTATGGTATTCTTTGTTCAATGCAGTAAAGATCTATCCAATCCGGAAACGGATTATGTTGTTAAAAAAGGACCCGGTAGCGGCGGTGCCGGAGGAGGAGGAAAGGGCGGAGGTGGTGGTGGAGGAGAAATTGAGACCGCTGGTAATAATTTATCGTTCCCTGTATTTGCGATGGATGGTTTTACAATTCAGGAAATTCCTGAGGCACAATTTTCTTTTTTAGTTCCATATACTGGTTTATATACTGGTTTGTCTGCAGAAGAACTTGCTGCTCTGACAGGCTATACCTGGTATGCCCAAAAGGTAACAGGCAATAAATGGCAGGCCAATTATTCCAATAAAAGCGCACCAACAGATGTCACTTTTATCGACTGGGGGGATGTGCTTGAATCTGTAAACCCGAAAATCAATACACCCACGAGGGTTGAGTTAACCCTGTATAAGGATGTTTCGGGTGACGTCATGAGAGGTTTCACGATGGCCCTGCTGGCAAACCCAAGCAGTAAAGATGAGACACAGGGAACCAATTGTCAAACCTATGTTGCTGGTTGGGCTACACTTGTTTCATCAGCACCAAAATTGGTAATACAGCCTTTAGGGGGAACAACTTCAGATCTCGTATGGGATGCTACAAACAAAGTGTGGACAGGCTCTACTGTAGGGCCCCCGGCCACTGGTTTTGGTTTTGCACCTGAACTGAATGTAGGCGGCAAATACATTTATGGAGCATCCACAGGCGGATGGAAACCGACAGTCGCCGGTGTATACAGGATAACATTCTATATTCCAACAAACGGATCCAATATCCTTCTAACAAGTGACACACAAATAGGAAATTATGCCGGGAATACACTGGACGGCACTTTTACTATACCCACAGAAGGAAGTGGAGGAAAACCTTTTATTGATCCTGTAAATAACCTCACCTATATTGATGTAACTGTTGGCGCAGCAGGTGGCGGAGGTGGAGGAGGTAAAGGAGGTAAAGGACGCTAGACTTCATCTCTACTACAAAAAACAATTATTTTTCAAGAGAGCCTCATGTGCGATGAGGCTCTCTTTTATTTAATTACATAAATACATTATTCATAGACTTTTGCAAATTGTTCAGCATTCATTTTTTAATCGATCATTAAAGGATACAACTTTTTATGATGAATAAAATAATATGAGTATCGGGATAGATTAACAATTTGTTCTTTTTTGTAATGTACCCTCCCCAACCCTCCCTAAAAAATAGGGAGGGAGTTGAATTGTACAAACTTAAAAGACTGCAATTCTGTTTGTAAAATCTGCCTCCCCTAAATTTAGGGGAGGTGCCGACAGGCGGAGGGGTATTATTTGTTCGCTAATAATCATTTTATTAATGATTCCCGATACTCATTTAAAATAAAAAGATATTTTTCATGACGATTCCTAGTAACACCACAAATGTAATTTGCAACAATACCGAAAAAGAGTCCAATAGGATTAGATTCTATAATAACCTAATTTTGAATAAGGATTCCGAAAGCAATAACAGCCAGAATGGCCTGATTGATAAAATGAATAAAAAACGAATATTACTTCCCGATTTACTCAAAGGGCTCGCAGCTTTGTTTATGGTTCAGATCCATATTACTGAACTCTTTATTGATCCGGCCGGAAAGGAGAGTTTGTTAGGCAAGATCACTTTGTTCCTGGGAGGCCCTTTTGCAGCCGTTGTTTTTATGATGGTAATGGGTTATTTTATTGCTAAGAATAAAAGTACGTTTTCACAAAATACGCTCAGGGGAGTTAAACTTTTTATACTTGGTTTCTTTTTGAACATTGGTTTGAATTTTCATCTGTTTCTGAAAATAGCATTTGCCGGCTGGCAACACGACCCGCTGAAATATATATTTGGCATGGATATTCTATACCTTGCAGGAATGAGTATCATTGTTCTTGCAGTTTTGAAATCGCTCAAAAAAGGACAGGAAGCAGCAGCTTTAATTTTGTTCCTGGCAGTAGCTACTTCAACCGGGTTTATAAATGAAAAACTAACAATACTCAATCACTATTTTATTTTGCCATTTATTGCCGGAAACTATTCCTGGTCCTATTTTCCTTTGTTCCCATGGCTTGCATACCCTTTGGCAGGATTTATTTTTGCGCAGCATGAGGATAAGATCAAACGTTTTTTCGACCGGCAAAAGACTGCCTCAGTTGTACTTCTTGCTGGTGTTTGCGTGCTGGTAATATTATTTTCAAAACAAGGGATAAATATTACCATTGACCTCCCTGAGTATTATCACCACACTTTTTGGTACATTCTGTGGGCTTTGGGGATAACCCTCCTTTGGACACTTTCCCTAAAGGGCTTTTTGAAATTGTTTCCGGACACTTTTATGGGTAACTTCTTCTGCTGGATTGGAAAAAATATTACCGTTTTCTATGTTATCCAGTGGCTGATAATCGGGAATATTGCTACCGCTTTTTTTCAAAGCCAATCCATTAACTTATACATTTACTGGTTTTTAAGCATTTTTTCAGCTACTATCCTTATTACATTCTTGATTGAGAAAGGCAGATCCATGTATAAAAATTTTATTATAAGCAGAAGAATAACATCTACGAAAGTTAAGGATTATTAGTTTAAGGCCGTCATCTCAAAAACTCTTAATACTCATTCCTAATCCATTGGAAGATTAATTAAGGGGACATTATTATCACACCAGGAAAGTCCTGTCCACAAAAGACTGAAAGCTTTCCTTATACTGTTCTCCAACCGGGATATAAACATTCCCGTCAAAAACTATACGGTTTCGTTCAATTACTTTCACCCTGTCCAGATTTACAATAAATGAACGATGTACACGCATAAATTTGTCTTTGGGAAGCTGCTCTTCCATTACTTTCAGTCGGATAAGGGTTGTAACCGGCGCATCGCTGTCAAGATGAATCTGTATATATTCGTTTGAACTCTCAATGTATTTAATTTCCGAAAAAAAGATACGAACCATTTTGTATTCTGATTTTACGAAAAGACTGTCCTGCGATGTCTTGATAGATTCTGTATGTTTCTGGTTCAATTCAAACCATGTTTTCGCTTTATTTGCCGATTTTAAAAAACTGGCATAACTGATTGGTTTCAATATATAATCCAGTGCATCTACCTGGAAACCTTCGATTGCATATTCACTGTATGCAGTTGTAAAAATAATCTGTGGTTTTTGGGTAAGCGATTTTACAAATTCCATACCGTTTAAATCAGGCATATTAATGTCGACGAACATAAGATCTACTTCGTTATTTGCCAGGTATTCCATCGCCTCAAAAGCGCTTCGGCAAAGAGCTACAACTTCCAGATACGGTGTTTTGTCCATGTAAGAGTTTATCTGCTTTAACGCAAGAGGCTCATCGTCAATGGCTATGCATTTGATTTTCATAAGCTGGTATTATTAACTGAACTTTATATTCCTTTTCGTTCTCAGTGATATTTAGGGTATAATCATTCCCGAAAAGGAGTTTTAAACTTTTTTTAATATTCGACAGGCCTATTCCGGAGTAACTGCTTTCAACGCTTTCCTTAGGTTTAATTTTACTGTTTCGTATAATGCAATTAAGCTGATGATCTGTTAGCTCTATAGTAACAAAAACAAATGATTCTTCCTGGTAACTTACTCCATGCTTAAACGCATTCTCGAGAAATGAAATTAAAAGCATAGGTGGTAATTCTATATTCCTTATTTTATCAGGAACTTTCAGAATAACAGACACATGATCCGGGTATCTCAATTTCATTAAAGTGATATAACTTTCTATAAAAGCTACCTCTTGTTTCAGAGTTGTTTTCCCGTGTGCTGTATCATAAAGCAAGTAACGCATCATTGTGGATAACTGGATAATGGTATCCTTGGCATCATCGGCATTTATATCGATTAGCGCATGAATGTTATTCAGAGTATTCATAAAAAAATGCGGGCTAACCTGATGCCTTAATAATGCGAGTTCAGTTTTCAGCTGTTCTTTTTCAAGGTCTTTTCGCCGGCTTTCCTCGTCAAGCCATTGCGATACCAGTTTAAATGCCGTACCCACACCAACAACCAGTATAGCTAAAATCAGGTTGTCAATAAAGATAATGAATAACGATTTTGGAGGTAGTGGTGTAACCGGATTATAACCCTTAGGTGGAGGCATACCCGGGCCTAATTCCATAGGTGGCATACCCGGCCCCAGATCCATCGGTGGCATAGCTAGTGGTTGCGAAGGTTCAATAATAGTTTCAATAAATATTTTCGCCACTATCACTAAAACAATAACCAGTAAAGCATAAAAAATATAAGAACGGTATTTTTTCCTGAAAAGAAATTTTGGCACTAAGTAAAGAGCGTTTATCAGAAAAATGAGCAATAATGAAAACATTGTAATCCATTCGCTTAATACTTTGCTCCAGTTTATTTCATTGGAAATTCGCTGATTGAAAAAAGGAAAAGCAAATACAGCCACCCAGATGACCATAAAAACAAATATTTCGATGCTCCGTATATTGTGTGTTTTGTCCCTCATTGTTGAAATTTAGTATACAGCCACTTAAATACAAAGATAGCTTTGGTTAAGTTGATTAGCAAATTTTATCAGTATAATGCAGGAAAGGATCTATGAAACAGTATAATAAATCAGCAAGAGGCTATATGAGTTGATGGTGAGTTGTATAACAGGCAAAATCCTTTCTCCATTTTCGGGCAGGAATAACAGATCTTTTATTTTTGTTTACTGCAATTTTGAACGATGGATTTTATGGGTTCATCGGGCATACTACATGATTCACATATTAAGTGCTTACGCATACGCGTATCAAATCATAAAACAATTTAATTGATTTAAATTTGTAACATATTTCCTTCTTTTTCGTCTTAACCGAAAGCACTTTTCATGACACGAATATTTACCTTTCTGATAATACTATTTATTCCTTTTTTTGCTTTTTCGCAGAACAAATCATACACAACTAAAAAAATTAATCCAACACCACCTGTAATTGATGGAAAACTGGACGATGGCTGTTGGCAACATGTTGAGTGGGGAGGCGATTTTATCCAGTTTGAACCTTACGAAGACACCCTTCCCAGCCAAAAAACATCCTTCGCCATACTTTATGACGATAATAATTTATATGTTGCAATAAAGGCTTACGATACTGAGCCGAATAAAATCAATAAAACGCTATCGAGGCGCGATCAGGATGATGGCGACTGGGTAGGCATTTTTATTGATAGTTATGAAGATAAGCTTACTGGCTTCAGTTTTAGCGTTACCGCTGCTGGTTCAAAAATGGATGGAATTTTTACAAATGATAATAACGAGGACAACAGCTGGGATCCGATATGGTATGTAAAAACTTCAACAGATGCCGAAGGATGGAATGCCGAAATGCGCATACCACTTTCGCAACTGCGATTTACAAAAAAAGAAAGCTATGAGTGGGGACTGGAAGTTGCACGCTTCGTTTACAGGAAAAATGAAACTTCACTATGGAAACCGTTGCATAAAAGCTCAAATAAATTGGTGAGTGATTTTGGCACATTGGAAGGCATCCATTCCATTACGCCAAAGAAAGATATTGAGTTATTCCCGTTTACTCTTGGAAAGCTTACCTATTCTGAAAAAGAAGACGGCAATCCTTATGCAACAGGTAAAGATCATTCCATGTCGGCAGGATTGGATGGCAAAATCAGTGTTACAAATGATCTCACTTTAAATTTTACAGTTAATCCTGATTTCGGGCAGGTCGAAGCGGACCCTTCACAGGTGAACCTTTCAGCTTTTGAAAGTTTTTATCCTGAGAAAAGGCCATTTTTTATCGAAGGCCGCAATATTTTTAATTTCAGGATGACATCGGGCGATGGTGATGGCTCAAGTACCGGAATGTTTTACTCCCGAAGAATTGGGAGAGCTCCGCATTTTGAACCGGAACTCAATGATAATGAATATGCTAAAATTCCAGATAATACAACCATTCTGGGTGCCTTTAAACTATCAGGCAAAACCCGAAAAGGTACTTCAATTGGCATCCTGGAGTCGTTCACTCAAAAGGAAAGTGCTGACATAACAAAGGAAGGTGTCGAAAGCAAATACCCGGTTGAACCTTTCACCAACTATATGGTTGCCAGGGTTGAACAGGATATTGATAAAGGGAATACGGTTGTGGGTGGTATATTTACTGCTACTAATCGCAATATCGACAATGACAATTTCATCACCTTGCCTGCAGCAGCCTACACCGGAGGAGTAAACATGACCCATTACTGGGATAATAAAAATTATTTTTTTACTGTTAAAGGAATTTTCAGTAGTATTTATGGTTCAAAGGAAGCAATTACTGATTTACAAACAAACTCTACACATAATTTTCAGCGCCCGGATGCCACGCACTTCAAAGTCGATAGTTCACTCACAAGCCTGAGCGGGCAGGGAGGAACACTTGAATTCGGCAAGTTCGGAGGAGGGCATTTGAGGATACTATCGTGGTTAACCTGGTCCTCCCCGAAACTCGACTTTAATGATCTTGGATTTATGCAGCAATCAGATAATATTCAGCAAGTTGCATGGTTCGGATATGACGAATGGCAGCCGAAACATTTCTATAACAGGTTTAACTTTGGTGGTGATATTTATACCGGCTGGAATTTTGCCGGGCAGAGCATTTATAAAGGCTTGGAAATGAATGGCAACTTACAATTTAAAAATTACTATTCCGTATTTACCGGATTCAACTTACAAGGAAATTCACTATCGGCATACGATTTAAGAGGCGGGCCGATGCTTATAACTCCACCAAGTTTTAATTATCGGATAGGCTTTAACAGTGACGAGAGAAAGAAACTATCGTTGAATCTCTTCCTGATGAAACGCTGGAGCCAATATGACAATTCAAATATGGGAGATATAGAGCTATCCCTAACTTACAAACCAATAAATACAATTTCTGTTTCACTTTCACCCAGCTTCTTTGTTGCTCAGGATAATCTTCAATACGTAACTACCATCGAAGGGAATGCTCCCGACAATTATATTATGAGTCAGCTCGACAGCAAACAGTTTTCACTTGCTGCACGAATCAATATCGGGATAACACCGGATATGTCCATTCAATATTATGGTCAACCATTCTATTTCGCGGGTGACTATTCAAAATTCAAAACTATTACAGATCCTGATGCCTCAGATTATTACGACAGGTTTCACGAATATACAAGCGACGAAATACAACTAGATACCGAAAATAACATTTACAATGTTGATACGGATGGAAATGGCACAGATTTTAGTTTCAATAATCCGGATTTCCATTTTCTGCAATACAGGTCGAACCTGGTTTACCGATGGGAATACAAACCGGGTTCAACCATTTTCCTCGTATGGTCGCAGGGGCGAACCACTGATGGTACGAACGGCAGTTTTATGTTTAATGAATATTCAAAAGAACTCCGATCAGCTCCTGCACAAAACGATTTTTTGGTCAAGATATCCTATGCAATTATTTTCTGATTCTATACCTCAGCACCTATTTAATCACGTTGCTCATTAATGATACTTACTTATTGATTCTGTTCAAAAATACAAACACACCAAAATTATAATTTATTCATTTACTGTAAGTTAACATTTTTGCTTTTTAAAAAAAATGTTAATAAATTCTTGTTATCCGGGACGCCATTTCCCTGTTTATATCGAACAAAATGCTTATCTTTGCCATGCATTAACGATTGAATTGCAACAAATTGATTATGAGCGAATTAGAAAATAACATGAATGCCAGCGGAACTGGTATTGGAAATGGAAATGGTGCATACACAGCTGACAACATCCAGGTACTCGAAGGACTCGAAGCCGTTCGTAAACGTCCGGCCATGTATATCGGAGATATTAGTGTAAAAGGACTTCATCATCTTGTTTATGAGGTAGTTGATAACTCCATCGATGAAGCAATGGCCGGTTATTGTAACCAGATCATTGTAACGGTGCTTCCTGACAATTCCGTCAGGGTATCCGATAACGGACGCGGTATCCCAACAGACTATCACGAAAAAGAAAAAAAATCGGCGCTTGAAGTAGTAATGACGGTATTGCATGCCGGAGGAAAATTCGATAAAGGCTCTTACAAGGTTTCCGGCGGTCTTCATGGAGTGGGTGTATCATGTGTAAACGCACTTTCGATCATGCTTAAAGTGACCGTTCACCGCGATGGTAAAATATTCGAACAGGAATACTCCGAAGGCAAGCCTTTATATGCAGTTCGTGTTGCTGGCGAAAGCGATCATACCGGTACAACCGTTCATTTTTTGCCCGACAACAGTATCTTCATTACCGAAGTATTCGATATTAGTATCCTTTCAGCCCGTCTGCGGGAACTTGCTTTTCTGAACAAGGGCATTGAGCTTACGCTGATCGATGAACGGGAGAAAGATGATGATGGCAATTTTATTAAAGAAGTATTCTTTTCAACAAAAGGACTTGTTGATTTTATCGAGTACCTCGACGCCACACGGGAAAAACTCATTCCTGAGGCTATTTATATGGAAGGCGAGAAAAATGAGGTTCCTGTTGAACTGGCCATGATGTATAACACCTCATTTACTGAAAACATACATTCGTACGTAAATAATATAAACACCCACGAAGGCGGAACTCACCTTGCCGGATTCCGGAGGGCGTTGACACGTACACTTAAATCATATGCCGAGAAATCGGGCATGCTCGATAAAATCAAGTTTGATATTGCAGGTGATGACTTCCGCGAAGGCCTCACTGCTATTATCTCCTGTAAGGTAATGGAGCCTCAGTTCGAAGGACAAACCAAGACTAAGCTGGGAAACAATGAGGTAATGGGAGCCGTTGATCAGCTGGTTGCCGAAATGCTTAATTATTACCTCGAGGAACATCCGCGTGAAGCACGTATGATCGTCAATAAAGTGATACTTGCTGCAACGGCCCGTCACGCCGCACGAAAAGCAAGGGAACTTGTTCAGCGTAAAAATGTACTTTCAGGATCAGGACTACCGGGGAAATTAGCCGACTGCTCCGAAAACGATCCTTCACTTTGTGAAATATATTTAGTGGAGGGAGACTCTGCAGGTGGAACCGCTAAACAAGGACGAGACCGTAAGTTCCAGGCTATCCTGCCACTCAGGGGTAAAATCCTGAATGTGGAAAAAGCTATGCCACACAGGATCTTTGACAGCGAGGAAATCAAGAACATGTTTACTGCACTCGGAGTAACCATTGGCACAGAAGAAGATTCCAAAGCACTGAACACCAACAAACTCCGTTACCATAAGGTTATTATCATGACCGATGCCGATGTGGACGGAAGCCACATTGCCACTTTAATCCTTACATTCTTCTTCCGCTATATGAAAGAGCTGATTGAAAATGGTTACATCTACATTGCTACTCCTCCATTATATCTTCTAAAAAAAGGAAATACCGAAAAGTATTGCTGGGACGACGACGAACGTGTGAAATTAATGTCGGAATGGTCAAAAGACGGTTCAGAAAAAGGCATTCATATTCAACGCTACAAAGGTTTGGGAGAAATGAATGCCGAACAGCTCTGGTCAACAACCATGAACCCGCAATTTCGCACTTTACGCCAGGTTACTATCGAAAACGGATCAGAAGCCGACCGGGTTTTCAGTATGCTGATGGGCGACGAAGTGCCGCCACGACGCGATTTTATTGAACGGAATGCAAAATATGCGAATATCGATATTTAAAGGTTTTATACTTTTTTCGAATACTTATATTAAAAAAGACAGGGCGATATGCCCTGTCTTTTTTTTATGCCTGTATTTAAAATGCTTTGTTTTCAGCAATAAAATTAACCATTACTAATTGCCCTGTTCAAAAAAGCCATAAATGGCTGAAGCTCTTTAACCATGTCCAAAACCTGTTTCACATAATTATCTGAAGTAACGATTTTATCCGGAATATTCTGCGAAACAATATACGAGCGGTATTTAAGCAGATCGATATCCGGGAAATCGGCAGGAAAATCTTTAGGTGCTTTTTTCATTTTATCAAAATCGCCCAGGTGACCAAAATACTTCCTGAATGAAGGTTTTCCCATTATCTCTTTCAATTCCGGGCTATGGTAATAGACTTCGTTTCGCAACATTTTCAACGTTTCCGGCTGTGGTTGGTAAACACCACCAGCCAGCATCGATTCGCCAGGCTCGAAGTGAAAATAGTACCCGGGAAAGCTACTCTTACGCCCGCCACGGGCAATAAAACCACCAAAATTAGTTTTGTAAGGTGATTTGTCAGCCCCAAAACGTACATCCCTGAAAATCCGGAACATACAGTCTTTCAAAGCTGGAGTCTGCACAGAAGGATCAATTACTGAAATTTCAGCAATCATTTCCGAAACAAAATTTTCGACTTCTTTTTTTGAAGCTTCATACCATTTTTTATTCTCCTGGAACCATTCGCGGTTGTTGTTTACCTTAAGATGAGTAAGGAAATCCAGAACAAGGGTTGCATCCATCAGATAAAAGTTTTAATTTGAAAATATCATTACAATAGTTCGCTAACAAATTGGAATTACATCATTATCAGCACTAAATAAAATCAGGCTTTTGCCACATAACGTGCTGATAATATGACAATAAACTCTTTATGCCCCGACGGTGATAAATTACTACCAAAGTATTGTCATTACAAAAATAACACTAATCATGGCTTAGTGTTCAAATATTCAGAAATCAGTGTGATTGAGGCAAATAATAAGAAGTAGAGTTTCAAAAGCATTTGGAATAACAAACAGATTTTTTTTATAAATTAGTCAAAAATTAAGAAGGCATGAGAATAAGCTTTACCCTCCTTTTATTATTCGTATTAATTAAAACAGGAACTGCATCGGGTGAATGGATCGCTCAAGGTGGCAGGGCAGCAGGCATGGGTCTTTCGTCTGTGGCGGTTGTTGATTTCTGGAGTGTGAATAACAACCAGGCCGGTATGGCTTTTTACGATAAAACTGCAGCAGGTATATATTTCGAAAACCGCTTCCTCATTAAAGAACTGGGAACTCAAACCGGAGCTTTTACTTTAAAAACGAAATTCGGAGTTCTGGGAACCACAGTTTCCTATTCAGGCGATGCCAATTACAGCACCACCAAAGCCGGGCTGGCATATGCACTTAAATTTGGGAACCGTTTTTCGGCCGGAGTTCAACTCGATTATATAGGAACTTCCCTTGGAGAAGATTACGGCAAGCGAAACAATATTACGTTTGATGCAGGAATTATGGTTAAGATTACCGATGAGCTTACTTTCGGAGCTCACACCTTCAACCCCATGCATGTTCAAATATCAGAATACAATAATGAAAGTATTCCAACTACCTTAAATGCAGGATTTGGCTACACTTTCTCCGACAAACTTCTACTAACGGCTGAGGCTTGCAAAAACAGTGAATTCCCAATGGAACTCCGCACCGGGGCTGAGTTCAAGCTAGGCAATGTCGCTTATGCACGTATCGGTCTAAGCACAAATCCTGCACGCTATACGTTTGGATTTGGTATTGAAATGAAAAAATTCACTCTTGACCTTTCGTCATCCGTCCATACACAATTGGGATATTCACCGCAGATCTCTATGCAACTTGCATTTTGAGTACAAGAAAGAATTTTGGATGTCGGATGTTGAATGTCGGATTTTACAAAATTTGAAACTCTCTCCCTGACTCCCACTCTCCCACTCTTCTGTCGCTCGTTCAACAATTTATAAAATTAATAATCTAATCATTAGCAATATCTGAGATAAAATACTGAGTATTCATGTTCAAACTTCCAGGCATCCTTCTGTTTTTTCTGTTTTTTGGCTGTTATTACAGTGTTTCGGCACAGCAGCCAGATACCACTAAATATACAGGTGCAGAGCAAGTTGAGCAACAAATTGAATATATGGCTGAGAACTCAGATGTTGAAGTGGATTATAGCGATTGGATAGAGGAGATAAACCTTTTACGTGAGCGACCTGTTAACCTGAATTCCGGTGACGAGAATGAACTCCGGCGTTTGTTTTTTCTTAACGATTTACAAATAAATAACTTACTTGAATATACAATCCAATACGGAAAGCTGACTTCAATTTACGAACTTCAGGTAATCGAAGGATTTAACGAAAAAGTGGTAAGCCAGATACTTCCGTTTATCTCATTGTCGCCTTATGTACCTGAAAAATTCTCATTAAAGAAAGCCTTAAAATATGGCGGTACCGATGTTCTGATCCGTTATCAGCGGGTTCTGCAGGAGCAAAAAGGATACGAAACCGTTTCTGATTCTATGCGGATGGCTCATCCCAACAATTATTATCTCGGCGACCAGAATGCAGTGTTAGTAAGAGCTCAATATTCCTACAAGGATTATCTGAAATTTGGTTTCGTTGGAGAAAAAGATGCAGGTGAGCCATTTTGGCCTAAATCTGATACCTTGCGAAAAGGTTTTGACTTTTATTCGGCTCACCTTTTCATTAAAAATATTGGGGTTATTAAACAACTGGCCGTTGGAGATTACCATGTTCAGTTCGGCCAGGGATTAACGTTATGGTCAGGATTTTCAGTTGGCAAAGCTGCAGGATCAGTTGTAATGCGAAAAAGAGCCCCGGCGCTTCGTCCGCATGCCTCTTCGAACGAGTATGCTTTTATGAGAGGTGCCGCTACTACAATTGCTATAGGCAAATTCGATCTTACAGGGTTTTATTCAAACCGCAAAGTTGATGCTAACCTTTTGCCGGCAGATTCGGTTACTTCGACGGAGGATATGGTTACATCTCTTCAGCAAACCGGGTATCACCGCACGCCGGCTGAAATCGCTGATAAAGGCGCCAACCGCGAAATTGCTGCAGGAGGACACATATTGTATAATGGTCAGCGTATCAGGGCTGGCATCACATTGTTTCATGTAAATTATGAGATACCTTTTGAGCCGGAAGATGTGCTTTATAAGAAATTCCAGCCCATTTTAAGCTCAAATACTTATACCGGGATAGATTACAGTTACAATTATAAATCCCTGACTTTGTACGGTGAGGCTTCCAAACAGGTTGATGCCGGCTTTGCAGTTTTGCAAGGGCTGTCATTCAGTCCCGATCAAAGGCTGGCTCTTGCAATGGTATACCGTAATTATCAAAAAGACTACCTGAATACGTTTAATGCCGCTTTTGGCGAAAGCAGCAATAGTACAAATGAAGAAGGATTGTATGTAGGAATGGTAGCCACTCCCTTCAATAAAATTACATTAACGGCCTATGCCGATATGTTCAGGCACGAATGGTTGAGCTACAGGGTTGATGCGCCTTCGAATGGCCAGGAGTATTCCGTACAGGCTGCTTATAATATTTCGCGGCGCGGCGATATTATTTTAGGGTATAGGAATATGATAAATCCCATGAACTATTCGCTTTCAACCGATAAAATGAACCAGATAGGCGAATCTAACCGCAACTATTACAGGCTGCAATTTAATTACCAGGCAATGACATGGCTCAAATTACAAAGCCGTATTGAAATTACAAAACGTGAATCGCCTACAACTAACAAAGAATCGGGATATCTTATATACCAGGGATTTCAGATAAGACCTGCAATAGACAACTACTCACTCAGTTTCCGTTACGTATTGTTTGATACCGATTCGTACGATACCAGGCTATATACTTTTGAACAGGATGTTCCTTATTCCTTCTCAATACCAGCATTTTCGGGAAAAGGAAGCCGGTTTTATCTTCTTTTGAATTCAAACCTGACAAGAAATATTTCCATTATTTTACGTTTTGCGCAAACATGGTATTCCGACAGAAATGTTATCAGCAGTGGGAATGACGAAATTGATGGAAATAAAAAATCGGATGTTAAGGCTGTACTCCGCATATCTTTTTAGAGCACAATATTTTGCCACCTTATAACTTTTTTAACGGGGAGACTGAGTATGCTTTGGAAATTAAGAAATTAGTTTATTTTTGCCCATCTGTAAACAAGTCAAAACTATCATAAATTCAACCCTTTTCTATGTTAAAAAATCATCCTAAAGGTTTACTGGTGGCCTTCTTCACCAATATGGGCGAACGCTTTGGTTTTTATACCATGATGGCTATCCTCGTAATGTTCCTCCAAGCCCGCTATGGCCTTGATGCCGATGCAGCCGGAAGCATTTATTCCTGGTTTTATTTTGCCATATATGCATTGGCTCTTATCGGAGGTATGCTGGCCGACTGGACTAAAAAGTATAAATCGGTTATCTTCATCGGACAAATTATTATGTTTGCCGGATATGCTCTTATAGCCGTTCCTGGTTCCGAGTTATGGGTTTCCATTTCTGCCTTGATGATCATAGCACTTGGAAACGGGTTATTTAAAGGCAACCTTCAGGCAGTCGTCGGTCAAATGTACGATGATGAAAGATATATGAAATTGCGCGATGGTGCATTCATGATCTTTTATATGGGAATAAACATAGGAGCTTTCTTTGCTCCGTTTGTAGCAAAAGCAGTTAAAGAGTTCTGGCTGAAATCAAACGGGTATGTCGAAAATGCCAATCTGCCCTCACTCTGCCATCAGTACATCGGAGGCACGTTGAAAGATGTTGATCAGTTCCAGAATCTCGCTAATGCTTCGATTCTTGAAGGTGGCGGCAAATCAGCTGCCGATCTCGCGGTTTTTGCTGCTGATTATATAAAGGTTTTCTCTGCAGGTTTCAACTATGCATTTGCAATAGCTGCAGGTGCTATGATAGTGTCATTGGTAATCTATATTATATTTAACCGCTTACTGCCTTCGAAACATAAAGAAGCATTAGCTGCAAAAGCAAACCAGGTAAAACCCGAAAGCACTACAAACGTTAGTTTGGCGCACAACCTGAAATACATCCTTATTTCGCTGGGCTTAATGGCTGGAATTGCCTTATTATTCCATATAGCTGATGGATATACGGATATCAAGGACATTGACTATAAGCTTGGGCTGGCAGTAGGTTTGTTTGTGGGATTTGTTTCTTTCATTTTCCAGATTTCAACAAAAGAAGAAAAACCACGGGTTGTGGCTTTAACACTGGTTTTTGTGGTAGTAATTTTCTTCTGGATGTCGTTCCATCAAAACGGACTCACGCTTACGATGTTTGCCCGTGACTATACAACTCAGTTTGTAGGACCTTTCACTAATTTGTTCTTTAACATCTGGTCAATTTTAGCCGTAATTGGAGCAATAGCAGGCTCTGCAATGATTTTCTTCACTAAAAAAGCACAAACCCGTTTGATTGGAGCAGCAGGATTCTTAGGGTTTGGATATTTAAGCTACTATTTTGCTTCACATAATGAGGCTTTAAATTTGATTTCACCAGAAGTATTCCAATCCTTTAACCCACTGTTTATCGTGGCATTAACGCCACTGGTAATGGGTATTTTTGCCTGGTTGGGTAAAAATGGAAAAGAACCTTCAAGCCCCCGGAAAATTGGTATCGGAATGGTTATTGCCTCTTTAGGTTTCGTTCTGATATTGATTGCATCTCTTGGTTTAATATCGCCAAAGGATATGGCAGGGGTTGCAGTTGCTGAAGCAAGCAGGGTTTCACCATATTGGCTTATGAGTTCTTATCTTATTTTGACCATTGCCGAACTCTTCTTAAGCCCAATTGGACTTTCGTTCGTAGCCAAGGTTGCTCCTCCCCGCTTCCAGGGTATGATGCAGGGAGGCTGGTTGTTAGCCACCGCTATCGGGAATAAATTCCTGTTCGTAGGAAGTCTTTTATGGGGGAAAGTTGAACTTTATATGCTTTGGGGCATATTCATTATCTGTTGCATACTGGCCGCAATATTTATCTTCTCAATTATGAAGAGGCTTGAGAATGCAACCAAATAAAAATTACTATCAACTAACCATAATACCAACCACTAAAGGCTACATCGTAAGATGTGGCCTTTTTTTTGCTTAGACTGGGCGGTTCTTGAATTCGTACTCACACGGGTTAAAAAATAACCGACTTTTGCAGTATGATAAATACCGATTATCCCTGGGGACATACCCGCCGTTACAATTCGTACAGTGAATATTTCAAACGAACGTTTGGCGGCCGTGTTCAGAAAGTAACCATCGATGCCGGGTTCACCTGTCCCAACCGCGATGGTTCAAAAAGCATCGGAGGTTGTACATACTGCAACAACGATGCTTTTAACCCATCCTACTGCCAGCCACATAAAAGTATAACACAACAGATAACTGAAGGAATTGAGTTTCACAAAGTGCGCTACCGCAGGGCCGGAAGCTACCTGGCTTATTTTCAGGCATATTCCAATACCTATGGCTCCCTTGATTATTTAAAATCATTGTATGACGAGGCACTGGCATTTCCGGGAGTAAGTGGATTGGTGATCGGAACCCGGCCGGATTGTATTGACGATGAGAAACTGGAATACTTCGCCCGTTTGGCTGAAACCCATTATGTTATTATTGAATATGGAATTGAATCCTGCTACGACCGTACGCTGGAACGCATAAACCGCGGGCATACTTTCGGGGAATCGGAAGCTGCTATTCGTAAAACAGCTTCATATGGAATCCACACCGGAGCCCATATTATTTTTGGACTTCCGGGTGAAACCTCAGACGAGATGCTTGCTGAGGCTACTATTTTATCTGATCTTCCTCTTGATACTATTAAATTTCACCAGCTCCAGGTTATAAAGGACACACCAATGGCAGCTGAATACCTGGTTGATCAGGCAAAATTCAACTTATTTACTCTTGAAAATTATATCGACTTTATTGTCCGTTTTACCGAAAGATTAAACCCGGATTTTGTTATTGAACGATTTACAGGCGAAGCACCTCCGCGTTTCCAGGCTGGTCCGACCTGGGGAAACCTACGTAGCGATCAGGTGCAGATGTTGATTGAAAAAGAATTGGAGAAGCAAGATACGTGGCAGGGGAAGATGATTGGGAAAATGGAGTATTGAGTCATGTGAGTTGTCATTCAATTGTTGGAGATTGAGTAAAGGAGTTTTTTGAGGTGTGTGGGTTGTCATTCAATACTCATTCAATCGTCTTTTGGGTCTCGAAACGTGAAACGCTGAAACAAAATTAACTACCAACAACTAACCTGTACCCGATATTATGAATATTTTCAATTTTTACCTTTGGATCTGATTTAAGCAATTTGCGTAAACGTGAAATAAAGACATCGAGGCTGCGGCTTGAGAAAAAGTGATCGTTTCCCCAGACTTTATTCAGGATATCTTCTCTTTTCAGAATTGTGCCTTTATGATCGCATAAGTATGCAAGCAGTTCGGCTTCGCGGTGAGTAAGGGAGTGAATGTCCTTTCCGATTGCAAGTTGAAGCCCTGAATATGAAAATGTAATATCACCGATATGATAAATTGTATCTTTCTGCAAGCGGGATGAATCAATACTGCTTCGTTTAAGAAACACTTCAATTTTCAGGATCAGTTCCTCAATACTGAAAGGCTTTGTTATATAATCGTCAGCACCTAGTTGTAAACCGTAAATTTTATCGTTCAGGGTCGATTTGGCTGAAAGAAAAAGTATAGGCACTGCTTCATTTTTCTCCCTGATTCTCCTTGCCAGGGTATAGCCATCAATTTTAGGAAGCATCACATCAAGGATATACAAATCATAATTCCCGTTTGCAATTTTCTCGTACGCAGTTATACCATCCTCGCATGAGTCAATAGTGTATCCGGCCCTTTCGAGGTTATCGCGGGTTACGAAGGAAAGGGTAAGATCATCTTCGACATATAAAATCCGTGCATTCATCATTAAAGCTATCGATTTAAGTAGTATGTTTTGATAACAGAATTAAAGACTTAATAAAAAGTGCCAGGTACCGGAACCTGGAACTACGGTACCCGGAACTTCAAACATTCCCTTTCGAGTTTATTTCAAGTATAAAAGTAGTGCCTTCTGCCGGAGTTGGGTCCAGACTGATTTTCCAACGGTGAGCATCGCAAATACTTTTCACATAAAACAGTCCAAGCCCGAAACCTTTTACATCGTGAACATCGGCAGTCGGAATACGGTAAAACTTCTGGAATACCCTCTTCTGATGTGCCCGACCGATTCCGGGGCCATTATCACTTATTGTAACCAGGATTTTGTTTGCTTTCCTAATAGATCTAATGTTTATATCCGGGATTTCACCGGCATATTTCACTGCATTATCCAGAAGATTATAAAAAATATTGGTCAGATGCATGCGGTCGCCCACAACTTCGTCAATATCATTCGCCAAATCAGTTTTTATATTTACTTTTTCTTCATGATTTGCCAGGCAATTCTCAACCGCCTGCCTGATAATTGCATTGAGGTCGAGCATTTCCATGCGGAGATGAAAGCCGCTTTTTTCAATCCGTGCAATCTGTAATACTTTATCTACCTGGTCATTCAGCCTGCTCACTTCCTGTTTGATAACCGATCCGTATGTAAGTATTCGGGAAGGTTCATTTATGGATTCAGGTTTTGAAATTACATCAGCAGCAATAGTGATACTCGCAATCGGGGTCTTGAATTCGTGTGTCATATTATTAATAAAATCGCGCTGCAATTCCGAAAACCTTTTTTGTTGCAATATCACAAAAATAGAATAGGCAAAAAACACAACTGAAACTGCCAAAATCCCAATGAGGAAAAACCAGATAGTCATATCGCCGGCAATAGTATTATTCAACAATGGGAAATTGACACCGAAATAGTAATTATAACCGCTGTACTTAGGCAAATCCACTGTTTCAGAAGCCGGTTTTATTTTGCCATTGTGAAAAATATAGTTCCCATATTCCATTACGTCGGTTTCGCAGTTATAAATGCCAAATTCGAAATCGGTCTGTATATTATATCTTTCAAATTCCATTTTCAGGTAATGCTCAAGAATACTTGCATCTATTTCGCTATTCACATCTACCACAAAATAATTGGACGACAATTGCCTTACCGGATTGGGCGTTGATGGTGTGGCATTGTTAAACTTATAAATTTTTGTAGCTACATTCCGTAAACAAATGGTAACCGTTTGAGCAAATTGTTTTTCCTTGTTGCTCCATTCCTTCTTCATAAAATATAACTGGATCGCTATGATCCCAAGTATAGCAAAGGCACCTAATAATACGACATATCTTATATGCTTAAACCTCATATGCTGCAACTGGATTTGAGGCTTAAAATTAAGCCATTTTACCGCATGAAGTTCACATTTAATATCGCAGGTAGCAACTTAATTACTGGAAAAAAGAATATTCCTTTTTTTACCTGCACTTCCAAGGCAAACGAAATGTAGAAATTAAAAAGTAGGACATTTTAAAGCATGATACCGGCTGGATCCAATTGCCCTGCGAAACAGCCAGGCGATTGATATTTCGTGAGCGCCACCTGATCTGTTAGTAAGGTGCGAAATAGTATAATCATAACTGTATCCAATTTTATATGTTTTTGTCTGAAAGCCAAATAATGCAATTACGGCATCAGGGTTCCCGAAATTATGTCTCATCCATAATCCCCAAACAAAAGGGAATTTGTTCACATACATACCTACATTCAACTGGCGGAATTCTCCTTGCTGCACATAAATAAAATTTGGAGAGATAGAGAAGTTACGTATATCTTGCCCGTCCATTCCCTGAAAAAAGTCGATCAGCACGCCGGAGTGGACGGTCCATCTCATTTGCAGCCTGTTCTCATTTCCTTCGTAGAAAGCAACATCGGGCCGTGTAAGATGATTAACAGAAACTCCGAAATAAAGGCTTTCCTTATAGCCGCCCAGTATCCCTGCATTTAAATCAACTACCCCGACAGTAAGTTTTGATGGGATATATTCCCTGGTTGGCTCAATACCTCCTGAATGAACGTCGATCTGATCACCAAAAAGAAGCTTATTCCAATCCAACTTATACTGCATATATGATGCTTGTATAGCAGCATTTAAAACAATGAAACGTGAAGCTTGAAGCCGGTAAGAATAAATTCCGCTTCCGCTGAACTTATTGTAAACACCTCCGCCTCCAACATCAGCATTAACCATAACACCCAATGCACCCGATATTTTATCGAACTGCTGATCCCAGGCAGTACTATAGGTAACATATCCTTTCGAGATACTTGGCCACTGATTACGGTAATTCACTGTAATACGCTGGTCTAGCTTTGCTCCTGCCAAAGCCGGGTTCAGGTATAAAGGATTCGCGTAAAACTGCGAATAAATTACGTCCTGAGCGTTACTTTTTACTATCCATACAAGGATGAATAAAGTAAATAAGAGAGTTTTTTGAGTTTTCATGTCGTCATACTATTTAAGCAGCATTACGTTTCCGCTTTGCGGTGATTTTTGCAGGAATTTAAAATTGTCAGGAGAACTGAATGTAACGACCCATGTATACAGGTCCTCCATGCAAAGCACTCCTTTATAGGTTCCATCCCAACCCTTGTCAATATTGTTGGTACTGAATATTTGTTCGCCCCATTTGTTGAAAATCAACATCTGGAAAGTAATATCAAAGCCAGGTTTGTACCTGGGCAGGAATTCATCGTTTAGTCCATCTCCATTTGGAGTAAATACATTCGGCATCCATAGCATCAATTCGCATTCGTGGAGCAATACCGAATCGGTTGCCTGGCAACCATTGTAATCGGTTACGGTAACCCAATATATACCTTCAGTGGTTGCCAGAATTTGAGGATCTGTGCTTCCATCCTGCCATTTGTATGAAGCAAAACCTAATCCTGCATCCAGTTTAATTTCCTGGTCTGAGCATAAGGTATCACTATTAGAAATACTTAAAACTGGATTAGGATATACCTGAACACTTAGCGTTTCGGTTGTTGCACATTCCGGAATTTCGGAAGCAGTTACGGAATATACACCAGCATCTGATACATGCAATTTACCCAGGTCCCATTCGTTCCCATTATGAGTTGCACCATTCGGGCTGGTCCAAGCGTATGAAAGACTCTGACCGGTCAGTGACCCGGTTGAAAGCTTTAGCGAGCTTCCTTCACAATATGAACCTGAACCAGCTGTATATATCTGAGGAACCGGCCTGATATCAACTTCGCCATTGGTATAGATAGTCGGTATTTCGGATTTGGATCCGGACAGGATCAGGCAATTCACTAAATCCCACTTTAACTGAGTATGACCTGCAGACAAACCGCTGAAATTCAAACTAATTAATTGGTCGTTAGGAGGAAGTGTAAGCGGGTTAGAAGTAACAAAGCTAATCTCAAGCATTCCGGGAGATACCAGCGCAAATGACAAAGTTCCGTTATCTAAAAGATTATTCATCTGCGAAATCGCGTCGAACGTCATGATCGAAGGATCGAAAGCGACCTGAATTGTGAATGCAGAAATATTAGTAAACCCATTTGCATTTATTGGTATTCCAATTGGAGCAGAGATACAACTCAACCCATTACCGGCTCTGATTTCTACTGCCCCGACAACAGAATTAAATATTGTGAATTGGCGTGAAAAGATGCATCCGTTTTCGTTTCTTACCCAGGCCGTATAAGTATCTGCCTGGAGTTTTGTAAAGACATTCGATGCCTGCCATACAGTTCCGTTTAATGAATATTCATAAGTCGAAGTAGAGTTTCCTGTATTTACATTTGCGTAACCATTAGCTAATCCATTTGTTGCATTAAAGGTTTGTATGCCAGTAATTAGAGGGTTTTCGAATACTTTAATAATACCCAATTGCAAGCTGTCGCAACCGTAAATACTTGTCTGGAGAGTTGAGAGAATGTAATCACCAGCATACTTGTCCCAGATCACAGTTATGGTGTCAGCTGTTTCTGGTAAAGTGGTGATAGCACCGTATGTATCAGTAAGGGTCCAGGTATATGTCGATCCGGCTTCACCGTCGATACGATAATGTCTTTCAGCGCCCTGGCACACACTGTCAATCACATACCCCTGGCCGGCTGCCCCGTAGGCAACTGCTATCAGTATGGTTAACAATATGGTTCTGAGCCTGTTCATACTATTTCTTCTTTTTATTCGTTGGGTCGTATTGATAAATGCGTGAACTTCCGGGCTTCGGATTTACCGTTACCGTTACTGAGTTCGAAAGTGTATTTTTAATTCCTGATGTATCGGTTATATTTATCACCTGGAATGTATATGTGCCAGCTGATATAGGTGTAAACGGGATACTTGAAAGATTTCCCGATGAGTTGTTCAGTGTAATCTGCTCCATGCTTGCATCCGGTTTTATAATCCGGTATGTTAAACTTTGGAGTTGGTCCCCAATATTAGTTACCGCGATAGAGGTACTTTGGCCGATACAGGTTGATGCATTGTCAAGGCTGAGGCCAACTGTTGGCGATATTAGTTCAACAATTATTTTTCCAACTTTCAGGTTCATGGTACATCCCGACCGTCTGGGCAGTAACTTTGTAGAAGTAAGTACCTGGACTAATCCATGTTACATGAACAACAGGACCTGTAGCTATGCCGCCGTCAAATGATGCATCGGATAGCTGACAATTGCCAGGTGTAGTGGCATAGTTAATGCCGGTATCATCATTGTACAATTCCCAGGTATAAGTATCGCCGGGTATGGCATCAACACTCAATTCAACTGATTGACCAACAAATACATTATTCGTCTGAGCCATAGCAGGAGCCATAGCCAGAAGTACAGGTATTGCTACCAGTAACAGACGAAGAATTATATTTTTAGGTCGAATCATAATTTTTACTTCGGATTGTAGTTTTAGCTTCGCTGAGCTCGCTTCGCTCGGTTCAGGTTTCAGATTTAATCTTTGGCCTGCATTTACCTCCCATTTTTAGTCAAAAGGAATCAGTTTTCGTTTGGATCCGGATATTCTTAAGCCAGGCGTTATTAGCATATCAATTTCAATTTCGATCAATTCCCGTCTCGATATTGTTTTTACCCAACTTTGATCTTTGACAAACAGGCCCGCTGGTTTTTTGTCATTGTCAGGCAAATTTTCCTGGCAGTAACTTCTCACTTTAAAACCTGCCTTTGTCAAAGGTCCTGGGGTAAAATCATTTTTCTGTTGTCTCATCGATTCTGCTTTTAAATTTGCTGTAGTCTATTTCGAGATATTTCGAAAGTCCTGTTTATCCCTCTGGCAGACGAAACCGATCTTTCAGTACATATTCTGCATTGAAAGCCTGCTTTTAATTTTGTGTTCTGTTTCATCGTTCTCAGGTTTAAAGGGTTTTAATCAGTTTTCTCCGGTCTGGCTCAGATTTCTTTTTTCGAACTGCTTTGCCTTACGTGTGTGCGAGTATACATGCGTGTGCATATGTGTGCGTGCGTACGTGCGCGCGTGCGTTTAAGAGTAATTGCACGGACACCACATTCGGTGAACGTACATCTACAACGCCAGCGGTGATACACCGGGAGAGTATAAAAATCAATTAAAGCGTGTCACAGCCAAATGTTTGATTTCAGCATCAAACTCCGTGTTGCATATGCCAGCTTGCTATGGCATCCCTGCTGTGTTTAAGACCCTCTAGAAGGCCCTCAAATGCAGCCTGTTACCAGATACATTCTAATGACATATAACCGCTCAACGGGATTGTTAACGGCTCGCTTTATGCAATCGCCATGGAGCAGAATTACCCATGCTTGAGTAGCCTGTCGTGCGTATGTAAGAAGTTAAGGATTTTGAATAACCCGCATTCAGGTAAGAAGTCCACCGATCAACGATCCGTGTTCCTGAGTTATCTGGAAGCGTGCATTTAATCCACGTTATATCTTGATCCAGATATGGGTTTGTTATTCTATTTAATGATTGGTTCACGAGTAGGTATTAGCTGTTAGCAGTCACTTAAATTCTCCATTAACCTATATAATTAAAATTTAATCTTTAGGTCGTACAAGTCTCTTCGAGTCAAGTATTTAAATTTTTCTTCCTGTGTTACTTTTCCTTTCCTGGTTTCTTTATCCGGCCAGGCGCAAACCCGGCCGGAAAAAGTATAGGATTTCATGAAAAAGCAAGAACATGAAAATTAATTAGTTTGGTTACCCGGTGCAAATGGCGGTGTTGTTCCACCAGGAGTTATAACCGGACGTGGATTGATTGTCTGAGAAGCAACATCCATGTGATCAGCTCCAAAAGTAGCATTGCACAATGGACCAGGATCACTCAGAGTATTATTTTCAATATCCCAATCTCCAACTGAGTTAACTCCATCAACCGTAAGAGAAACAGGAGTTGAAACAGTACCTTCGAAAGTATTATTTGAGATGGTGACCCTGACAAAGATTGAAACGCCTGATGTTGTGCTGGTTTGAGCAGTAAGAACCGGTGTTGGACTCGGTATTCCTGATGTTACTACTACAGGAGTAACGGGATTTGTAAAAGCATTATCATATGCCCATTCAATTACAGCAGTTTGACCATTGCCTAAAGCTGAAAGAGTGAATGTTGGAATCCATGAGCTAGTGAAGTTGGCTGCAATAACCTCGAAATATAATACCTGGGTGCCATAATTATATTCCACAGTAGATGAAGCTGTATTGTAAACAGCACCTCTTACTGCATCAAAACACTGATCCTCATTTGCACCATAGGCTAAAGGAGTAACTGTTGAATTTTCCATATTTCGGATATCAACAGTAAAAGCCTTAACAGGTGTGAGTGCCCACACTTTAAAGTTGTTGGCACAGGTACCATCCTGATTAACGGCTACAAATGTTGGTGCTGCTGCTGTAGTCGCTGCTAATATCGCATCCGACCATGTAATCTTGACATTGTCAGTAGCAGCAGGCGTTGCATAATTAGCACTTGCGGTTAAAAGATCAACGGGAGTTGTTAGCTTAGTGGTTGCCATATTGGTAGTAGTAACACCAGCAACCGTTGAGATAAAGTTAACATCTTTTGTTGCCCAAAAGGTGTAATTCCCGGTTTGATTTGAGGCTGCCTGGTACGTATATTCTTTACCGGCAATTGGATTCAACGGACCGTCAGTACATAGAATCCCTCGTGGAGCAGATCCGGGAAGTGCTTGCCCATAGGCAAGGGAACTGGCAAATAATGCCATTAGGAACGAAATAAAAACTTGCTTTTTCATTTTTTTGTTTTTTTTAATTGTAATTGTAAAATTGTATTACTTATTATTGTTTTGGTAAGCGTAGGCGCATTCTCTAAAAAAGTTAGAAATTGAGTGAATTACATTTTATTGCCCTCAGGCAGAATTGGGTTTCCTTTCTTAAATTGTCCATAGGCATTGGTTTAGTTTTAATGTTGGGTTATTTGTAATTTCATTTAAAGAGTTTGTTTCAGATAGTTCTATTGTACCTATTAATTAATGATTAAGTGCGGCATTAGTCACAGGCCATTACTACTATTCTTTAAATCAATTTTCTTTTTTCATCATGGCAGAGTTAATTTTGTAATTACTGGGCGAGGATCAATTGTAATTTTTCTTATTTGGGGTGAGGAGACATTTCCATTGCAATCCACTATCTGGTAGGTTATATGATGAAAAACGTTTGAAAAAGCATCACCGGGAAACTGAACATCAAGCCCATAGGCAGATGGTTGGCCTGTAATATATGTATCAGGAAGAGCGGGAAGAAAAGTCCCATCCGCAAAATCAATGCGCCATCGAATTTCAAATGCGCAGGACATTGGACAATTATCACTGAAGGTTGATGGGTCCAAATCAAGATCAGTATTTCCGGCTTTAAAAACATAATAGTCGGGTCTGACAGGTGTAATATCCATGGTTGGATCATAATATTCAGCAGTTTTAATTTCCTGCACGCAATACATCAAATCTGCAGGAATACTAAAAAGCGGTGGCTGATTATCAATTACGGTAATGGTTTGAGTACATACATCACTTCCTGCAGCATTGGTTGCTGTCCAGGTAATGGTAGTTACTCCTTTATTAAATGTGTAATAGCCAATCGGACCGGTTCCCGAACCGGAGGTAACACCTGTCATTGTCCAGGTATAGGCAATCGGAGCTGTACCTGTTATCAAGGTAAGGAAACCAGGATTAAGAGTGGCATTGCATAAATCAAGATCATTATTACGGGTAATATCGGCCGGACAACTTATCTCCGGTGTCAATGTCACCGTAACTGTATATTGATAGCTTGAACTTATACCACAACCATCTGTAGCAGTCCAGGTAACAGTTGTTACTCCTTCATTGAAAGTAACACCCTTTAATGAGGAATAAGGACCCGATATTGTCGCTCCTGTGAGTTCAGCTGATAGTATTACCCCACTGCAATTATCTGTTGCCGTTGCATCCCAGGCATTATCAGGAGCAATATAACTGATTGACGGACTTGGATTTACATCCAGGTTACCCGAAACAGAGCTTGAAATGACCGGTGGAGTTACATCCTGGATGAAAACTGACTGAGCGCAGGTATTAGATTTCCCACAGGCATCGCTAGCTGTCCAGGTACGGACAATCTGGTAATTACCGGCACATCCGCCCGGAATGATTGCATCCGACCAGGTAAGAGAAGGATTTACATCGCAATTGTCAATAACAGCAGCTGTTCCGGTAGCAGATGGATCAAATGATGGTGAATCGCACGATAAAGCACTACTTGCAGGACAGAGGATCATCGGACCAGCATTATCAACAACAGTAATTACCTGAGTATAGGCAACACTATTATTTCCGCAGCCATCAGTAACCGTCCAGGTGTTGGTATACTTTCCTTCCTGTTGACACCCTGCTGATGGTACAAACAATCCGGCAAGTTTTATTGATATTCGAGACATCAGAGGCACAATTATCCCATGCAACAGGAAATAATGCCTGCGCATCCGAAAGGCCGATTACATCACTGCACGAAACAGTTTTGTTGATTTCACCGGGAGCTGTTATCCATACCGGGGCTGTATTATCAACAATAGTTATAACCTGGGTATAGACTGTACTGACATTTCCGCAGTCGTCGGCAACGGTAAATGTATTGGTATACGTACCTGCATTTGCACAAATGCCTCCCGGAATAAAAACACCAGCCACTTTAACAACATTCGTAACATTTGCATCGCATAAATCAGAAGCCATGGGTATCAATGCCTGGGCAGCATTTATGGCAGCCATGTTGCTACATTCAGCTGTTTTGTCAAGTGCACCGGACGCTGTTACCCAGGTAGGGGCAGTATTGTCTGTAACAGTAATAATTTGAGTATATGCAGCACTAATATTACCGCACTCATCTGTTACTCTCCAGGTATTGGTATAGGTACCTTCCTGTGAGCATCCTGCAGAAACTACAAACGAACCTGTTGTTTTAATGATATTGGATACATCAGGATCGCAAACATCAGAAGCTGTCGGGTACATTACTAAAGCAGCCAACAAACCGGAAGCATCGCTGCACTCAACTGACCTGTTAAGCTCACCGGCAGTATTTGTCCAGGTTGGAGCAACAACATCATTTATGTTTAGTATCTGCTGACAATTCGTGGTGAGTCCTAATGCATCTCCTAATGTCCAGGTTCTGGTTACTACAATCGGACAGCCCGAAGCAGCAATATCCTGATAGCTAACTGTAGTTACTGCGCAATTATCAGTAGCTGCAGCACTATTATTAGCATTACTGAACTCAGCATAAGTTGAATTTGTTACATTGGTTGTAAAAACAGGTCCGGAAATAGCTGCCGTTGAGCATCCATTAAAATTTCTTGTTACAGGACAGGTTGTAATAACTGGTGCCGAATTCGGGTCGGCTATAACCGTTGCCGAAACGTTTGCTGTACAGCCCTTTGCATCAGTAACAGTGTATACAGTAGTCCCGGCAAGTTGTGCAAAAGTACCAGTCCCTGTATAAGGAGCCGTTCCACCAGTGGCAGTAATTGTAACCGTTGTTGCACCTATTACACATGGTAAAGTGGTATGGCTTTCGTGGGCAACCAGCAACGCTGGCTCAGTTAAGGTTACCGATAAGGTGGCGCCACAGGTATTTGCATCACTCACTGCTACAGAATAGGTTCCAGCCACCAAAGCAGAAAGATCCTGTATGTTGGCTTGACCTGATGGCACTATACCTCCATTACTTGATGTCCATAAATATGTGTATCCAGGTGTTCCACCCGAAACAGTCAGGTCAACTGAACCTGATGATGCTCCATGGCAATTCACATTTACAACTGATGATGATAATGCAGGCAAAGCACTGATTGTAATAACTACTGTTGAAACAGCAGCAGAACACGGGCCAGCGCCATCAGCATCATTTGATGTTAATGTAAGAGTAACTGTACCAGCTGTTCTCTCTGCCGCACTCGGTGTATACACAGCACTAAGGGTATTCCTGTTCGGACTAAAACTACCTGTCCCACCAGTCCATGATCCCGTTGTTGCTGCACCACCAACAGAGCCATTAAGATGCACGGTACTTCCGGTACAGATCTGTAGGTTAACTCCTGCATTAGCGATAACAACAGGATTTACTGTAACAGTAACTGTTAAGGTATTTCCTGTACAGGTTCCGTTTACCGGTGTAACAATGTAGGTTACTGTTACTGGTGAATTTGTAGTATTGATAAGCGTTTGACTAATACCAGCCTGTGCCGATTGGGCACTTGCACCGGTTACACTACCTGCCGGGGCAATTGCCGGAGCTAACCATGAATAAGTAGTTCCGGCAGGCACAAAAGTAGTTGCATTTGGTACACCGTTAATTGGAGTTGCATTAAATGAGGTGCCACTACAAATTACAGCTGTTTGATTTGGTATTTCGGGTGTTGGATTTAAAGTAACAATTGTGGTAACAGGTGTTACAGGACAATTATAATAGTCAACAACCGAAAGGGAATAGGTACCTCCGGCATTGGGTGCAATATTGTTAATAATCGGATTTGCAGCAGCGGATGTAAATCCATTAGGACCAGTCCAGGAATACGTAATAGGCATCCTGCCACCTGAAATAGTAGAACTCAATTGCAAAGGATTTCTGCTGCATATAGGTGAATCATTACCGGCAGTAAATGTAAAAGGAGTACTCGCTAATGTACCGAAAGAAATATCATCCAACCCAAAGTCGTTACCACTCGGAGCAGTTTGCAAGTCTACTATCTGTAAAATTGCGGTAGTAGATGTTGCAGTCCAGTTTCCATAAAATCTCGTCCACGTAAAAGGCCCGGTATTGTTTTGCGGACAACTTGGCAGCGCTCCTGTAGGAGTCCCAATTTGAACCCCGTTTATACTAAATTTTAGATTAGCATAATTTCCAGCACTGTTAATACTCCTGGCCCAGGCAGCAAAATAATACGTAGTTCCCACCGTAAGTCCGGTAATAGTCTCTTGCCAAACAACAGGTTGAGGAGTCCCCGGGAAACCATTTACTACCATAAAATTGTCACCTGCACCACCACGTCCCGGCCCCCAGAAATTGCTATGATAATTATTTGCATTAGCCCCTACACCGTAATAACCTTCAGTCCATAATTCCGTATTACCGGCAACATCAGCTGCGTAAGTGTAAGCTGTTGTAAAATCAACATTTCCAGCTGAAAAATCACCGTTTGTAACCAGTTCGTCAGCTACCTGGATTGAAGCAGTTCCAGTACACCCATTATCAGTTACAGTAACTGTGTATTTCCCGGCTATATCCACATCTATAAATTGAGTCGTTGCTCCTGTATTCCACAGGTATGATGAATAGCTACCGGTTGTCAGTCTTACTTTGGGACGATAAGTACAATAATCGGCAGTTATAGTAGGTGTTGGCATAGGATTAACAACAACAGTTACAGCATTGGACGTAGCTGGGCAGCCATTTGAACCTGTAGTAGTCACAGTGTATACATTAGACCCTGCAGGAGGAGTTACTACAGATGTTGCCGTTGAATTATTGGCTCCTGAATAATTAACTGGCCCAATTGCTGGGGGACCATTCACAATGGATGTAAATACGGTGTTAGTTTGCCTTATAATAGCCAATGACCAGTTAACAAGTGTTCCTGAAGTACCACTTTTATCATCAAACACTCGCAGCGACCAAGTTCCGTCAATAGGAGCCCCCGTTGTAAAGTCTAATGCATTGGCAGGAATAACTGCATTGTAATTCCCACCTGTTGCACCCGATCTGTTAGGTGCCGTTGTAATTGAACCTTCGGGTAAAAATGTTCCTGTAAATGGTGCAGATCCCCCGGTAATTGGGTTGACTGCATCAGTTCTGATAACGGTATTGGAATAATTATTTCCATTACCACCATTATCTGATGATAACAGCATTGCCCTTGTTCCGGTAGGATCAACCAGGAAAATATCCAGATCCTGATCCGTATTATGGTTGATATTTAAAGTTATCATCACAATATCAGTCGAAACCAGATTGGCACCACCACTTCCTGATAATGTAATTGTGGAATAAGAATATGCATTTTTGCTGTTATCAGGTATACCCAAATAAATATTTCCACTGGTTCCGGAATAAGTTTGGATAACGTTACCACCTGAATTACTGGTAGTTAATGTAACACTTGAACCCTCGCAAATGGCTGTTGAAGGTGAGGCAACCAGACTTACTGTTGGCGCCGGATTAACAGTTACTGAATGAATTGCCGTGGCAGGTGCTCCACAACCGGTGGCAGTAGCCGTAATCTGGCTGGTTCCGGTATATCCCAGGGCATAAGTAACCTGACCTGTAGCTGAATTTATTGTATTGCCTGCAGCTATACTTGCAGCATCAAGACTGTAAATTAATGTTAATGCGTTAGTTGCGGTTGCAGTATATGTTATTGTGCCAACTCCACTACAAATACTTGAAGTGGCACCTAACGCAAAAACAGGTATGCCAAGAGTGGAATATATTGAAGCTACCACTGGTTTAATATCATAGCAACCAGCTACCGTTGTTCCTTTTATATAATAGATGTCATCGCTGGCAGTGGAAGGGCTAGGATAAACCAGTGTTGCTGCAGCATCGGTATAATATGTATAAGTGAGCCCCGGAGTAGAACCTGCCGTCACTGAAGGTACATTTAGATTTACCGTAGCAGGTGCACATACCGGTGCCGGATCTGTAATTATCATTGTCGGAGTTGGATTTACGGTAATGGTTCCAACGGATGAATATAAAACAGGACAGGTACCGTTTTGAACTATAGCCCTGTAATAAGTTGTTGCACTGAGGTTTGTTACTGTAAGGCTATTTGTTGTGTTTACAATATCGATAACACCAGAACCAAAGCCAGCAACAGGTGAGGATTGCCATTTTAAAATACTGCCTGCATTGCCATTCAATGTCAAAATAGTGCTGTTAACTCCTGAGCAAACCGTTGCACTACCCGAAATACTCCCACCTATACTTGCCGGATTTACAAGCACGGAATAAGTTGCAGCTGCAGTTTGCGGAGCACATGCGTTAGTGCTGGTTAAAGTAATAGTAAGGGTAACTGTATTTCCGGCATCGGCTGCAACTGAGGTATAGGTTGGTGTTAAAGTGTTGGATCCCGCTGTTATAGATCCGGCGCCATTCTCGGTCCATACGATGGTTCCGTTTGAAGCTGAAACGCCACTTACTGTTGCTGTCTCGGATGAACAAATGGTCTGACTACCGCCGGCATTGACAGTTGGCAATGGGTTTACAACTATAGAGTAGGTGGATGTTGCCGTTTGAAGCGAACATGCATTGTTGCTTGTAACTGTCATTGTTAAGGTAACTGTTGTTCCTGCATCAGCGGTGGCTGCTGTGTATATGGGTGTTAAAGTAGTAGATCCTGAAGTTATTGATCCGGCTCCATTTTCGGTCCATAAAATTGTCCCGTTCGTTGCCGAAGCACCACTTAATGTTGCAGTTCCGTTTGAACAAATGGTTTGGCTTCCACCAGCAATTGAAATAGGTAATGGATCAATTATAACTGTGTAGATTGCTGTTGCGGTTTGTGAAGCACAAACATTGTTACTGGTCACTGTCATGGTCAGGATTACAGAATTACCGGCATCTCCCACAGCAGCTGTATAAGTAGGTGTTAAAGTGGTAGCCCCTGAAGTTATAGACCCGGCACCATTTTCAGTCCATAATATGGTTCCGTTTGAGGCAGCTGCACCTATCACCGTTGCTGTTCCACCTGAACAAATAGTCTGGCTGCCGCCTACGGTTGCTACAGGTAATGGATTAACGGCAATTACAGCCTGGGTTGAAAATATAGTTGAACAGACCCCACTGGTTACAACTGCACGGTAATAAGTGGTCGAAACCAGATTTAATGCAGTTAAACTGGCAGTAGTATTTGAAATATCAGTTACACCCGAGCTAAAATCAGCTACTGATGACGATTGCCATTTGGTAACGCTTCCTGTGAAACCACTCAACGTCAAAATTGTACTATTTGTTCCTGAACAAACTGCAGTGCCACCAGTTACAATTCCCCCTACACTGGCCGGATTTACAGTAATAGTTGCAAGAGATGAATTTGTTGCAGCACATACTCCGCTTTGAACAACTGAACGATATTGAGTAGTGGTGGTCAGATTTGTGTAAGGTTGGATTGCAGAAGTATTGCTTATATCAACCCAACTGGTTCCACCATTGATGGTTGATTGCCATTTCGTAACAGAACCGACTTGACCATTCAGGGTCAAAGTGCCTGTATTAGCTCCGTAACAAACAATTGCATCAGCGGTTACGGTTCCCCCAGATGACGCTTGATTTACAGTAATGGTAGCAATTGAAGAGTATAATGTTGCACAAAGACCACTTTGTAAAACTGCCCTATATTGAGTAGTAAGTATAAGATTAGTATAGCTTTGTGTTTGGTTTGTATTATTGATATCTGTCCAGGTAACTCCCGCATCAGTGGATGATTGCCATTTTATTATAGTACCAATATGCCCGTTCAATGTTAAGGTGCCAGCATTAATTCCAAGGCAAACAGAGGCATCCGAATTAATGATACCTCCTTTTGAAGACGGGTGAACCAAAATAGTAAATATTGAATTTGTGCCAACGCAGCTATTTGCAGTTGGCCTTACCGAAATCATAGCATTTAACTGAGCCGAAGTATTATTAACGGCACTAAAGGAAGGAATATTACCTACTCCACTTGCACCTAGTCCTATTCCCGTATTATTATTTCCCCAGGTATATGTAGTTCCCGTAACCGAACCTGTAAATACAATCGCAGGAACACTGCTTCCATTGCAAAATTCCATATCCGCTGGTAAATTAACGGTGGGCGTAGGTTTAATTGTAACATTGACCGTAAAAGTACTTGAACATCCGCTTAATGTGAGGGAGTACATATATGAAACAACTACGTCAGATGATGTAGTATTGATAAGGGTTTCGTTAATATTGCCTGATCCTATTGCAGCGGGATTGCTTATGCCGGCAACCATAGCTCTGGTCCAGGTAATTGTTGTTCCCGCAATTGAACTGATAGCGGTATAACTAAAGGGGGCATTACTACATATTGCCGCCGGGGATAACGAACTTAATAATATCGGAGAGGGATTCACTGTTACTACCAAATTTTGAACCGTGGTACAACCAAAAGAAGTAAGTGCGTAAGCATAATTTACCGTTTTTGATATCCCCGTAGTATTAAACAGTGTTTCATTTACACTTCCGGTGCCAGAAGTTGCAGGGTTTTGAATACCCAAAACCGCTCCCCTGGTCCAGCTGAAAATAGTTGATGGGGTTGCACTTGAAGGAATATAACTAAATAATGTATTGCTACACACCGAAGAAATTGTAGGACTTGATAATGTTGATACAGGATTAACAGATACGTCAACATCAAGCGGATTCCCTGCACAACCTCCGGCAGTTGGAATTATAGTATAATATACATTAGCCTGGGCTAAAGTTGAATTTGACAACGTTTGAGTGATTGAGTTTCCACTTCCTGCAGTAGCTCCCGTTATACTTCCTGTCGGATCAATAGCTGTAGTCCAGCCATAAGTAGTACCTGAAATATTGCTAGTAAATGCAATCGAAGTGGTTGATCCTGAACAAATGGTTTGTAAGGCCGGAGTGGCTATTGCAACTGGTTTTGGCCTTACAGTTATTACAGCCGTTTTCACAGCTCCGCTACAACCATTAGCACTTGGTATAATAGTGTATATCACTGTCCCTGCAGTAACTCCTGTTGCCGTAAGGGTCTGATTAATTAGTGTGCCCGATCCTGGGGATGCTCCTGAAACGCCGGATTGAACAGCTGTCCAGTTAAAAGTGGTGCCTGAAATAGTACTTGTTAGTACAATACTCGGAGCTGCTTCCGAACAAATCGTCTGCGCTGTTGGAGTAGCAGTAACAACAAGTGCTGGATTTACCGTAATTATTACAACCAAAGGGACTCCGCCACAACCATTTAGTGTTGGGGTTATCGTGTAACTTGCAGTGCCGGTGGTTGGTCCGGTTGCGGAAAGTGTCTGAGATATAATCGTTCCGGATCCCGCATATGCTCCCGAAACGCCCGATTGAGCTACTGTCCATGCAAATGTGGTTGAAGAAAGATTGCTTGTAATCGAAATAAAAGGGGCCGTTGCGGAACAAATAGTTTGTAAAGCAGGAGTTGCTGTTACTTGCGGTATAGGGTTAACTGTAATTACTACTATTTTTGAAGTTCCAACACATCCGTTAGCTCTGGGTGTTATAGTATAAGTTGCAGTTCCTGCGGTTGTACCAGTCACTGTCAGTACTTGGGATATATTTATTCCCGATCCTGCAGAAGCACCTGAAACACCTGCCTGAATAACCGTCCAATCAAACATTGTTCCTGGTACAACACCAGATAATGCAATGGCCGGAGAGGTTCCTGAGCAAATAGTTTGGGAAGAAGGTGTAGCTGTTACAACAGGATTTGGAAAAACAGTAATTAATGTCGAATTACTTATTTTACTTCCACATGCCTGTGGGCCAGTTGCAGTTGCTATTATGTGATAATATGTTGAGGATGTTAAAACAGTAGGCTGGTATGTTAAAGCTGTTGCGCCGCTGATAATTGACCATGAAATATTATTTAAACTTGAATACCACTGGTAGGAGAATGAACCAGCTCCGCCGGAAGCAAATGTTGAAGTAAGTTGAAGAGGAACTGAATTATAACAAATAAGCTGATCTGCCATTATAACAGGAGAAATAAGATCAGGAAGCACTGTTATTGTAACAACATTACTGGTTACCGTTCCACAGGAAGGGGTGCCCGTTGCTGTAGCTACCAACCGGTAATAAGTTGTGACGTTTATAGCAGGAGGAGAATATGAGAAGTAATTCGTTGCGCCTAAGATATTTGTCCAAACTGAATTATCCGGGCTTGATTGCCATTGGTAAGTAAATATTCCACTCCCACCAACAGCGGCTGATGCTGATAATGCGGCAGGTACAGTATTATAACAAATAGTCCGGTTGCCTGATACTACCGGGGAGGTCAAATTGGGGCGTACTGTTATTAAAATGCCAAATGAATATGCTGTACCGCAACTTCCGGATGAAACAACCCTTCTGTAATAAGTGCTGGCCAACAATGCTCCCGGAGAATAAGTAGCTAAAGTAGAATCTGAAATATTTGTCCAGGTAAAATTATTTGGTGAACTCTGCCATTGATAGGTGTAACTGCCTGTGCCGCCGGTTGCCGGGGTCAACTCTGTAAGCCTTGCTGGAATTGAATTATAGCAGATCGCCTGGGCAGTGCCAATCGTCCCGGAAGTTATGTTTGGATTAACCGTAATTAGGATTGAATTACTTATTTGACTGCCACATGCGGTTGTTCCTGTAGCTGTAGCTATAATATGGTAATATGTGGATGTAGTTAATGAAGAAGGCTGATAGGTTAATCCTGTTGCACCGCTGATAAATGACCAGGTAATATTATTCGAACTTGAATACCATTGGTAAGTAAATGTTCCATTTCCACCTGAAGCTGGAGTGGAAGTTAGTTGGAGAGGTGCCGTATTATAACAGATTGATTGATCAGCAGAAGCTAAAGGTGAAATTAGTTCCGGGAGCACTGTTATTTTTACAATATTGCTTGATACTGCTCCACAGGAAGGCGTACCAGTTGGTGTTGCTACCAGCCGATAATAGCATGTACTTGCAAGGGCCATGGGAGAATAAGTACTGTAATTGGTTGCTCCTGGTATATTTGTCCATATTGAGTTATCCGGACTTGATTGCCATTGATATGTGAATGTTCCACTCCCTCCTGAAGCCGCTGTTGCTGTTAATGATCCTGGTGCTGTATTATAACAAATTGTCCTGTTTCCCGAAACAACAGGAGCAGTTATGTTGGGGCGTACTGTTATTAAAATACCAAAAGAGTATGCTGTACCACAACTTCCAGATGATATGGCCCTTCTGAAATACGTACTGGCCAATAATGCTCCTGGAGAGAATGCAGCTGAAATAGAATCTGAAATATTGGTCCAGGTAAAATTATTGGGTGAACTCTGCCACTGATAGGAGTAACTACCTGAGCCTCCGGTTGCCGATGTTAGTTCTGTTAGCCTTTCAGGAATTGCATTATAACAAATCGTTTGGGCAGTGCCAATCGTCCCGGAAGTAAGATTAGGATTAACAGTTATTAAAACTGAATTGCTTATTTGTCCGCCGCAGGCTGGTGTACCTGTGGCTGTCGCTATAACATGGAAATATGTAGATGCAGCTAATGAAGAAGGCTGATAAGTTAACCCTGTTGCCCCACTGATATATGACCAGGAAGTATTATTCAAACTTGAAAACCATTGATAAATGAATGTATCATTTCCTCCGGAAGAAGCAGTAGAAGTAAGTTGCAGAGGTACCGTATTATAACAAATCGTCTGATCAGCAGTTACAACAGGAGAAATCAGCTCAGGAAGCACAGTGATTGTCACAACATTACTTGTTACTGTTCCGCAGGCGGGAAGGCCTGTAGATATAGCTAACAGTCGGTAATAACTTGTACTTGTTAAAACTGGCGGAGAATACGTACTGTAATTGGTTGCCCCTGTAATATTCGTCCATACTGAATTATCCGGACTTGATTGCCATTGATATGTGAACAATCCACTTCCACCGGAAGCAGTTGTAGCTGATAATGCTGCAGGTACGGAATTGTAACAAATAGTCCGGTCGCTTGATGCTACAGGGGCTGTCAGATCAGGGCGCACGGATAATAAAATACCTGAACTAGTTACTGTACCACAACTTCCTGATGAAACAACCCTTCGGAAATAGGTACTGGCTGATAAGGCACCTGGTGAATATGACGAAGAAGTAGAATCTAAAATATTGGTCCAGGTAAAATTATTGGGCGAACTCTGCCATTGATACGTATAACTTCCTGTGCCGCCAGTTGTTGAGGTAAGCTCTGTTAGCCTAGCCGGAATGGTATTGTAACATATCATTTGTGATGTGCCTATTGTACCCGAAGTTAAGTTAGGATTAACAGTAATAAGAACAGGATTGCTTGTTACACTTCCGCATGACGGTGTTCCTGTTGCAGTAGCTATAACATGGTAATGTGTCGATGCAGTTAATGAAGAAGGCTGATAGGTTAACCCTGTTGCCCCGCTGAGATAGGACCAGGAAAGATTATTCAAACTTGAAAACCACTGGTAGATGAAGGTATTATTTCCGCCGGAAGCAGTTGTAGAAGTAAGTTGAAGCGGTACTGTATTATAGCAAATCGTCTGATCAGCAGTTACAACAGGAGAAATCAACTCAGGAAGCACAGTTATTATTACAACATTACTTGTTACTGTTCCACAGGCAGGCAGGCCTGCAGATGTAGCTACCAGTCTGTAATAACTTGTACTTGTTAAAACTGGTGGAGAATACGTACTGTAATTGGTTGCTCCTGTAATATTCGTCCATACTGAATTATCCGGACTTGATTGCCATTGGTATGTGAATATTCCGCTCCCACCGGAAGCTGCTGAAGCAGATAGTGCTGCTGGTATGGTATTATAACAAATAGTCCTGTCGACGGATGCTACCGGGACTGTCAGATCGGGGCGCACTGAAATTAAAACGCCAAATGTATAAGCGGTTCCACAACTTCCCGATGAAACCACCCTTCTAAAATAAGTATTGGTCAGCAATGCTCCAGGTGAATAAGAAGCTGAAGTGGAACCTGAAATATTGGTCCAGGTAATATTATTGGGCGAACTCTGCCATTGATAGGTATAAATTCCCGTGCCGCCGGTTGGTGGAGACAGTTCTGTAAGCCCTGTGGGAATTGTATTATAACAGATCGTCTGGGTTATTCCAATAGTCCCCCCTGTAAGGTTTGGATGAACAGAAATAGTAATCTCATTCGAATAAGCTGTACCACAACCCGAACCGGATAAGGTTATTCTGCGGTATTGAGTTGTTTGAGTCAGACTGGAAGGTACAGAATATATTAAATTTGTTGCACCTCCAATGTTTGTCCATAAACCTGCACCAACTTTTTGCTGCCACTGATAGGTTAAAGCTATTCCTCCTGTTGGATTTATATCATTAGTAAAGGCATTCGGTATAGCATTATAACAAATCGACTGATCTGACCCGATTGATCCTCCGCTCAACAAATCATAAACAGTGATTTTGATACCGGGACTGTAAACTGGCATACAACTGCCAGAAGATACTGACCTGCGAAACCAGGTTGTTGTTGTCAACTGTCCCGGAGAGTAGGCGAATGAGTTAGCTCCTGGTATATCTGTCCAGGGTGCAGCACCGGTTGTTGAGTTTTGCCATTGGTAGATATAAGAACCAACACCTCCTGTTGGTTGTGTAAGTTCTATTAACCCCGCCGGAACAGCATTGTAACAGATCGATTGGTCAGCAGCTATGGAACCGGCAGTTAATATTGCAGGTTCTGTTACACTTTCTATCTTTGTTACTGTACAACTATTATCTGAAATCCTGCGAAGAATAATTGTGTGGCTGCCCGCCGTAATGCTGTTAAATACGACCGGGTTGGCAACAACTGCTGCAAATGCACCTCCATCAATATTGATCTGAAGATCGCTGAGTGGTGTGCCGGTAACAGAAGCCAATATCGACTTGTTGCCTCCAAAGCAGGTGGCGTTGATTGGTGTTAAAACCAAGCCTAGTGCATCGGGCTGGGTAATAGTTGCTATTAGTGTGGTGATGCAGCCTTTGCTGTCATTTACCGTCACTTTATAGGTTCCTGTTGCTAGCCCTGCTAAATCTTCTGTTGTCGGGGCAAATGCTGATCCGTCTTTTGTCCAGGAATAAGTATAAGCCGGCGTTCCTCCTGTTACCGTTAAATTTATGGCTCCAGTGGTGTTACCAAAACAATTTACATTCGTTTTTGATATGAGTGATGCAGATAAACCAGAAACAGGCTGGGTAATGGTTGCCGTTTGGGTGGTGCCGCAGCCATTGCTGTCAGTAACAGTTAGTTCATAAACCCCTGCTGCCAGTCCGGTTAAATCTTCTGTCGTCGGGGTAAAGGCAGAGCCATTTTTGGTCCAGGAATAGGTATATGAAGTGGTTCCACCTGTTACTGTCATATCTATGGCTCCCGTGGTATAACCAAAACAATTTACATCGGTTATTGATGTAAGTGATGCGGATAAGTCGGTCACAGGCTGGGTAATGGTTGCAGTTTGGATTGTACTGCAGCTTTTACTGTCAAATACAGTTACTGAATATACACCTGCTGCCAGCCCGCTTAAATCTTCTGTTGTTTCGGCAATAGCTGATCCATTTTTGGTCCATGAATAAGTATATACCGGCGTTCCACCTGTTACTAATATATCAATGTCGCCCGTACTGTTGCCGTAGCAATTTACATTGGTCTGATTCGCAATTGTAACAGTAGGGTCTGGATTTATAGTTACTATAAAAATTGCCCCGGTGCTACTTTCTCCGCTAATTGAATTATACACAGTAATACTACCTGTATATGTATTTGCTGGGGCACCAATCGGAACATCAATTACTATAGGAGATGATGGCAGGGAGGTAAGAGGAACATCAGAGAAACCGGCAGATAATGCTGCTACATTCCAATTAATAGAGTACTGGTCAGGCGATTTTGCTGTAGAAGTATAAGGCAGGGAAGCAGACAGAGAACCACTGCAGATACTTGGGTTTGCGCCAAGAGTAATGGTTGGAAATGGGGACGTTGTTAGTGAAATCCCTGTAAAGTCACCCGAAGATGTAACTCCTGTGGCTGAAATAGTAGGTGCAGTTACCGGGTTATTGTTCTCCCATAACGACCCGTTCCACATACCCGTAATTATATTTGCAATATTGCCGGATATATCATCGGTTGAGTTTATAAACGTTCCGGTTAAATCGTATGTAAAAGCAGTTATACCCGACTGGGAAACGGTCCAGTACCTGGTAAGATAATCAGTTGCACTTGCATTATCAGGATGCACTCCATCAATTACTCTTACACCTGCATATGCTGCCGGGGAAAAAGTGCCTGATGTAAAACTCAATGTAACAGGTGAATAATCCGGGGTACCGTTAACATCTCCAACAGGGAATACATACGAATCATTCGTAGTGAACACCCTGCGACATTCGCCTGTACCATTTGTTACGATCATATTCGAAACAGATGGAGTACCTGCAACCGGAGCCAGGCCTAGAGTGAGATTATTCGTACCAAGGGTAAGCCTACCGTTACTTAATGTTAAGACTCCATCAACAGACTCACTGTTTCCCAGCGTTACTCCGGATGCATTGTTGATAACCAGATTATTAAATAAAGTCTGTTGAGCGCCGCCAATGAATTGGTTTACACCACCATTCATGTCAATTGTACCACCGTTAGGATCAAATATTCCGCTATTATTATTGAAATCACCGGCCAAATTAAGGTTACCGGTAGTGGATATTAACCTTCCATCATTAAGGGTAAGAGAATAGATTGTTACAACCTGGGTGCCAAAACTAAGATCTCCTGTTCCTGCTTTGATGATACTCCCGGTGCCTGTATTTGTAACAACTCCTGCAATGAAAGTATTTGAAGAACCTTGAAAAGTAAGAACATTGTTTTTCAGGTCGATGGAATTGAAAATTAACAAGTCACCAGCTGCGATGTTAATCCTTGTATCAACTCCATCTATTGTAATAGGGCCAAACAACACATTAGTCCCTGTCACATTGTTTAATGCACCTCCAGTTACTCCTGTCCCTGAAATGCTTAATGATTCATTAATAAACATCATTATTGTGCTTTCAAGCTCCAATTGTCCGGGATCATTTACAATTATCCCATTAATAGCTGTCCCTGCACCTTGTCCATTTTGTAAATTTAATATCCCAGCATTTACGGTGGTAATCCCGTCATAAAGGTTGGTTCCTGAAAGGATGAGTTTTCCGGCTCCATTTTTAATCAGATTAATTGCAGCCCCGCTGATAACGCCGGATATAGTTAAAGTCCCGTTAACTGTGATTGAAGCGTCATCAGGCATTAACAATGAGCAGTTAATAGAGGCTGTGCCCGAAACATTGGTAATTGCTACACCCAAGTTTCCTGTAATTTTCAACATTCCTGGTCCTGCAATTGAGCCACCTGGCATATCTGTAATGGTTCTGCAATTCCCGTTTACATCCATTACGACAATAACACCAGCATTAATTGTAATGTCATCTGCATTGGTTGGAACAGAAGCACCACCCCAGGTAATTGGATTACTCCAATCACCACTAACAATGGCAATCCTTACAGCTCCATAAGCCATATTCCCGGCAGCTTGAAGTGCCATGAATAGTCCGATAAGAAAATAATGCTTGGATTGGAGTATTTTTTTCAATTTAGCAAGTGGCTTAACTTTTTCGTTTTGTGTTGACTTCCTTTTCGATTTTCAAATAAATTATTAGTATACGCCTAATATCCAGAACACTATATGGCGTCTTCAAATGAATCATAAAAATCCCAGGAGTACTTTACTTGCTCATATGACCAAATCCTTCTGAAAAGCTTATTCTGGTTCACTTATTTATAAACAAGTAATGGAAAAGTCATAGCTAAAAAGCACTTTCGTTTGAAATATGTAAATTATTCTTACTTTACAGTTTTTTCGTACGAAAACAATATTCACTTTAAGGAAAATTCAGGATAAAAAAACATTATATTTTGCATTGAAGATATTGTTTTAGAGATGGATTAGGAATATTTCATTTTAGCGCACAAACTGAACATATCCAAATTTATTAACACATTTTTATTTTTTTATGAAAATAATTTATTCGTATTATTAGTTAATAATGT
Source organism: uncultured Bacteroidales bacterium (assembly GCA_963802185.1). Classification (GTDB taxonomy): domain Bacteria; phylum Bacteroidota; class Bacteroidia; order Bacteroidales; family UBA4417; genus UBA4417. The sequence goes on along the minus strand of CAWDHU010000015.1, from coordinate 606,773 downwards.
GATTATGAATCAACCTTTATTGGAACATATATTCGTTAATTTTCCAACTTGAACAACCGGTTGTTAAACATGATATAACCTTCATTTGTAGGTATTTATATCATTTAAAATATTCATACCTTTTGATTTCTAGTGTTCTGAAATCTTGAATACCAGAAATTACATATCTTAATTTTCAAGAGATCTGGTCCTTCTAAAACAAAATATTAATTTGTCTAAATCAGGAAAATATAATTCCGGTATTTTGAATTTGACCTTTCTTTATGCTGACAGGAAGAAAGAATTTACATTTCGTTTACACTCTTTTACATTTTATTTGTATTGTTTTACATTTCCTTTAAATGATCCTTGTCATTTTACACGTTCTTTGCAAGACTAAACTCTAATAATCTGATAACTAATGAAAAACTTTCTTTTAATTGCTGTAATCTTTGTAATTGGCTTCAGCCAGGCAAATGCACAAACCGCCAGTGCCACAGCTCAAACCAGTGCCGTTGTTAACCCGAATGCCCCAAAAGCAAAATGGGATAAAACTGTTAGTGATTTTGGCGAAATTGAACAGGGAATTCCTAAAGAAGCTGAATTTAAGCTTACGAATGAAGGGAAAGAACCCTTACTGATCCAAACAGCAAAAGCTGGTTGTGGCTGTACAAACCTGAAGTACTCACAGGAACCCATTTTACCGGGAAAATCTACTATTGTTGCCGCCACTTATAATGCTGCAGCCATGGGTGCATTCACCAAAAGCATAACAGTAACAACCAATGCCGACCCTAATCCGGTTATGCTTTTAATTAAAGGGACTGTTATAACAAAAAAATAAGGCTAAATAAATTTCGTACCGATACCACCGAAAGCGGCAGGATTAATTTCCTGCCGCTTTTTTATTATTCAGTATCAGTTTTTTCTTCACCCGCTGGAGTTGGGAATCTCCGGGCATCTTTTAAAGCCTTGCTTATTATCCATTCCATTTGCCCATTGGTACTCCGAAATTCATCAGCAGACCATCGTTCAATAGCTGCATAAATTTCTTCATCAAGACGCAAGGCAAATACTTTTTTCTTCGACATCTTATTTTCCTTATTTAACGGCTTTCGGCATTTTAGTTCTTATCGTAGTTTTATCCATTTTGTGATTTCATTTAAAGCTGCCGGTGATAATGTTTGTTCAATCTGAGCGTATTCTGCTGGAAGACCCGTTTTACATTCCTGAAATAAGTGGTTCAAATTTGGTAATTCTATTGCGGTTACATTTTTATTCCCTCCTTTGAACAATGCAGTTTTTATTGCTGATAAATCTTCCTTCGGCGGAACCTGCAGGTCTTTTTCACCATTCAAAGCTAAAACCGGGCACTTCACTTTTTGTAATACTGGTGCCGGATCATACCTGAGAAAGTACAACATCCACGGGCTTGTAATTTGATTGACCTGAGCCTTTATCATAACAGAATCATTCTTTTCTCCCGCTTTTTGGGCATCTGGCGATTCTTTAGATTTTTGTATCAGGTAATTTGTAAGTTCGCTTCTTAACTTTTCAGTGTTGGTTGTTTTTATAACCATATCAAAAACAGCACTGTTGATTTCCTTTGACTTTTGCAATTCACTTTCAGGTAAACCCGATGCTCTGCCAATCAGTTCCTGCTGCATCAATAACAATTGGCTGCCTTTTATGCCGGGACCTGCCAGTAATACTATAAAACTCACATCTTTTGATTTTGAAGCTACCATAGGTGCAATTAGTCCACCTTCACTATGCCCGATCAGTCCGATTTTCTTTTTATTGATTTCTTTCCTTGTTTTCAAATAGGCAATGGCAGCTTCCACGTCAGTTGCGAAATCTTCACTTGTAGCTGTTTTAAAGTCACCTTTTGATTCTGCAGTGCCCCTATCATCATAACGCAATACAGCAATCCCGTTTCGTGTCAAATAATCAGACAACACAAGAAATGGCTTATGACCCATAAGTTCCTCATCCCTGTTTTGTGGTCCGCTTCCTGTAATCAAAATGACAGCAGGGGAATTTCCTACTTTTGCTGGAAACGTAAGCGTTCCGGCTAAATTGATATTTGCTTTTTCGTTTTTAAAAATTACTTCCTCTGATGAATATGGATAGGGTTTAACAGGTTCCTGGGGTCTTATTAATATGGCTTTTTCAATAGACTCTCGTTTTAAATCCAAAGCAAACGATTGACCTCTTTGCCTGAAAGTGCCTGTTATAATACCTTCCTTCAATTCTCCTTCATATTCAATTCCTGCACCGGCTACTTCCAGAACCAGTTTTGGGTTTTCGAAAGTGGTAGAAGTAACAGGAATGCCCTTTGCACCCTGGTCGGGGCTGTCCATGGTAGAGCTATATCCGGAATCAGTTTTAGAAATGTTAAAAACTAATCTTAACTGCATTCCTCGAACGTCCAACATCCCATTCCACTGCCCGGTAATATCCTGGGCAAAGCTTGCAAATGTTAAGCAAACCATTAAAAATATAAATGTTATTTTTTTATTCATTGCTGTTTAAAATTTAGATCAATTACATCCTTCTATCTATCCTGCAATAACATCTTTTCAACCGCACGTTTCATTTCTTCCTGCTTTTGAGTACCAAACATCACCTGGCTACCATTTTTCTTTATTACCCTCATTCCTATTCTGCCACTGATATTATAAGCAGTTTTCCTTGATAACAAACGTTTCCTGAAACCCCATCCGCCAAATTCAACAAGAGGTCTGTATTTTGCGACTTCAACGGACGTTATATCGGCAAGTGGAATATGTCGCATTTTTCGGATAAAAGGTGAAAAATTAAATCTGATCCCATCGGTCCAGATCTCTGTTACCATTCTGCCACTCAGTATTAAAATGAAAGCAGCAGACATCACTACAAAAGAAATTATGCTACCCCAGATCAGGCCATTGTTACTCATTGGTTCATTACCATACGGTTTGCCAAGATATAACTGCTGGTAAAAACTCACACTAATGCCTCCAATCACAAAGAGTATAGCAACCAGCATGAGCCATGGTATAAATGACTGCCGGAACGATTGTTCTTCCCTATAAATTAGTCGTGTTGTCATCTTAGTATATTGAACCCGCATTAACCACAGGCGAAGCGTCTTTGTCAGAACATAGAACAACCAGCAGATTACTAACCATTACAGCTTTACGTTCATCATCCAGATTAACAATCTTATGCTCCGAGAGTTTATTTAATGCCATTTCGACCATACTAACTGCACCTTCTACAATTTTAGCTCGTGCTGCAACAATGGCGGTAGCCTGCTGACGTTTGAGCATAGCCTGGGCAATTTCAGCTGAATAGGCCAGGTGAGCAATACGTGCTTCAATAACATTGATCCCTGCAATATGCAGGCGCTCCGAAAGTTCTTTCTCAAGTACGTGATTTACTTCCTCACCTCCACCTCGAAGTGTAATCTCAGTTTGCTCATCATCAAAATTATCGTACGCATAATGCCCTGCAAGTTTACGTACTGCCGATTCGCTTTGTATTTCAACAAACCTGTTGTAGTCATCTACCTGGAAAGCAGCTTTGAAAGTTTCTTCCACTTTCCATACGAGCACAATTCCGATCATAATCGGATTTCCTAATTTGTCGTTAACTTTTATCAACTCACTGTTGAAATTGCGGGCGCGCAACGAAATTTTCTTTTTTACAAAAAAAGGATTAACCCAGTAAAATCCATTGCGTTTCAACGTGCCCTTGTATTCACCAAAAAGCGTAATCACTGATGATTCATTTGGATTTATAACGAGGAACCCGGCAGCCATAAAAGCTGCAATAAGCAGGAAAATCGGACCTGCTATCACACCAAACAATTGCTGATTGAACGAAACCAGCATTAAAATGCCACTGGCCAGAAATGCCAAGAGGATCACAAGGCCCATATAGCCCGTGGAGGTTGAATCTAATTTTTCCTTTTCCATGTTATTATGATATTAATTTGATATTGCAATAATACGACATTTTTGATCATTTCCGACAAATCGAATAAAATTTTTTTTCTAAACCGCAAAGGCTACTTTTGCATTTACAGAAAACCAAAGAAATGAGCAAAACATATAAACATATTTTTTTTGATCTCGATCATACCTTGTGGGATTTTGAGCGCAGCGCCGAAGAAACCAAGCGCGAACTGTTTGAAACATTGAAATTGAAAGATAAGGGTATTGTCAGCTACGAAGCATTCAGAGAAAAATATGTAGGTATAAACCTGGCGCTCTGGGCTTTGTACAGGGAAGATAAAATCGCAAAAGACGATCTGAATTTCCGAAGGTTTAATGACACTCTTTGCGAATTCGGAATTCAGGACCGCACTCTTGGAGAAGCTATGGCGTATGGATTTACTGAAGGTATATCATCTAAAACCTCCTTATTCCCATTTGCGATTGAGATACTTGAATACCTGTATCCGAAATATCTGCTTCATATTATTACAAATGGATTTGAAGAAGTACAATTCCGAAAACTGAAGAATTCAGGAATGGATCATTACTTTACCAATGTCATTACCAGTGAAGAAGCAGGTTCGAAAAAACCCGATCCTGAAATTTTTCAATATTCGCTTCGCAAAACAGGAGCTCTGGCAGCCGATAGCTTAATGATTGGTGATGATCTGGAAGTAGATATGGCTGGTGCACGACAAAACGGGATGGATCAGCTGTATGTAAACCATGAAAAGAAAAAGCATAATGATCCGGTTACTATGGAGGTTTTTTCGTTGGAAGAAATTGTAGGATTGCTGTAGGCTAGTAGAAATAGGTAATGGTTAATAGAAAATAGAAATCGTTCATACCCTGTTTTGCTGTTTTCGAGGATGCTTTGCTTATCGAATATAACTTTTATATGCTTGTGCTAGTGCAAGGTATCCGGCTGAAAAACATCTATTTTCAAATCCTCAAATTTTCAAATTTTCAAAATCAACACCTAAGCTTACTGAACAGGCATAAAAAAACCCGCTAAAAGCGGGTATATTTTTCTTTGAATCTTTATTTCTGCTTAGGAACAGGAGCAGATTCTGTTTTGGCAGTGCCTTTATTGCAGCAACTTTTTGCTTCGGCTTTGGTACATGTTTTTGAGCAACCAGAAGCATTTGCGTCGCCTGTACTTGCACTGGCCGACGATGTTGCGGCACTTTTCGAGCAGCAAGATTTTGCAGGAACATCTTTACTGCTTACATTTTCAGTTTTAGCTTTATCAGCTGTAGTTACTTTTTGTGCTGAAACTGTATTTGCAGTAAAAGCGAAGATGAGTGCAACTAATGATATTACAAGCGCAATTTTTTTCATAGATATAATTTTTAAATTAAATTGTGTAACGCAAAAGTATTATGATTTATTAGACAAACAATCAATTTTTTTGTTAAAAAGATGTTAAAATTTTAACGCTTTCCTTCGCCAAGTATGGCAATCGGTGTAATTCCGCCTTTCACTTTTTGTTCCAGTGAAACTTTGACGTTGGCATCCAGAGGAAGATAAAGGTCAACCCTGCTTCCAAATTTAATAAAGCCCAATTCCTTTCCCTGAACTATACGCTCATTCGTTTTAGAATAACACACAATCCTTCGGGCAAGGGCTCCGGCAATTTGTCTCACCATAATCGGACCATATTTAGGATGTTCAACTACAACTGTATTTCGTTCATTTTCTGTCGACGATTTAGGATGCCAGGCAACCAGGAATGATCCAGGCCAGTAATTGGTATAAACTATCTTACCAGAAACAGGATAACGGTTAACATGCACATTATTAGGTGACATGAATACAGACACCTGTAATCTTTTATCTTTAAAAAATTCATCTATAAACACTTCTTCAATGGCTACAACTGTTCCATCAGCAGGACAAAGCACAATATCAGCATCTTCTAACAGTTCACGGAATGGCATTCGGAAAAACCTGACTACAATTATCCAAAAAATAAGCAGTGCAAGATATCCTAGATAATGGAAAACTGTTTGCTCCGGGAAGAAATAATTAATACTAATCAACAATACTGAAGCAACTATAGTTGCTGCGGCAATGCTGTTATATCCTTCTTTGTGTATTCTCATTAATAATCAATGTGTTAAATTACCGGCAAAAGAGCGCCAAATATACGAATACAAATGGAGCGGAGAGCAGAACAGCATCAAATCTATCGAGCATGCCACCATGTCCGGGTAAAACAGAACCCGAGTCCTTAATACCAAGGCTTCGTTTAAGCATGGATTCAACCAGGTCACCGAGAGTACCCGAAATTACAATTATAACTGCCATGATCATCCATTGTAATTCATCAAGTTGTTTGAATATAAATGACAAACCCCATGCAGTAAACAACGCAAAAACAGCACCACCAACACTTCCCTCCCAGGTTTTGCCCGGCGATACACGCTCAAAGAGTTTATGTTTTCCTATCAGTGATCCGACGAAATATGCTCCTGTATCATTCAACCACAAAATAACAAGGAAGCCTAGAACAAGACCATAATGATTTGGGCCGGAAATTATTGAAGAGTCAAAAAAATATGTTACAAATCCAAAAGGTAAAGCAATATAAGCAACAGCTGTTAAACTTAAAGCAATATTTGTAAAAGGATTTGCCTTATTCCTCCATAACTCCAGAATAAAAATCATGAAAATAAATGGAATTATTGCGACCAAACCTTCAGCAGGAATTAAACCCAAAGCATTTCCTGCAAGAATAATGTAAGTAGCACCGCCTACAATTAATGTCGACCATAGGTATGGTTGATTTTTATCGTTCGATACAATTGAGACAAATTCATTAATACTCAGAATAGTGACGATGAACAGAAGAACCGAAAATACCATTTGGCCCAGCAATGCAGAACCAACCATTGCAATCACAAAAAAAACTGCAGTAAGCGAGCGGGTAGCTAAGTTATTCACTTTTAAATTCAAGTATTAAATTTTTAGCTTTTAAAACTTCGGCTGTCGGCACGTAAACTTCTAATTCGCCAAATCCGTATGTTGAATCCTTTTTATTCATGATAACGCATTCTATTGAATTATCTGCCAGCATATCTTTCGCCATTTCAGCTTCATAAAGCTGGTTCGTAGTGTAAATTACTTCCCAATTTTCTGGCATGATATTAAGATTTTTGTTAATCTTCTGATGGAGCTTCGACCAGGATTAGAAATAATTCCTTAGGCCCATGAGCACCCATTACAAGAGTTTTTTCGATATCGGCCGTACGGCTTGGGCCTGTAATTACCGATAGCAAGGATGGAAGCTTCCCTGAATATTTAGTTTGAACAGAAATAAAAGCATCTTTCAAATCGTCAACCAATTGATTTGCATATGCAATAACCACATGAATTTCAGGGTATACATTTAACCTTCTACTTGTTTTAGAAGAAACCATAATGCTGCCCAATCGCGCAATCAGGAATTCACATCCGGTTATTCCCACGCTGAGGTGCTGCAGGCTTTGCTCATCCGATTCAAATGGGACGCCGGCCTGGGTTAACATATATTGAAACTGAGGTTCCTCACAGTAAATGTTATGCCATCCACATTCAGAACTTAATGCTGACAATGTGCTTACAACTTCACTTTCATTTTCACAATAAAGGAAAACGCCACCAACTTTGGTGAATTCCTGCGCAAAATTCACATCGGATGTATCAGACATCGGCTTGTAAACCGATGATTTAAAATCAACCTGGGGGAAAGGATTATCGGTTTTATAAATTAAGGCATGGCGTACTTTTTTTAGCACCTTCTCCCGTGATGTACTTTCTTCCATTTTCAGCTATGTTATTTACCCTGACTCTGCTATTTCTGACAAAGTAAATTTATACATTTTTCACTAACCAAACACATCAGCAATAAACTTATGCTGAAACCCCTGGATTAGCATCCTTATCAGCACTTTCCGGCTTATCGACATCTTTGGGTATATCCGTGGGAGTTTTAGGCGTAGCAGGTAAAGCGGCTGTTTTTGGTGCCTGCCTGTCTTCATTGGTTTCACCGTTACTGTTGATCATAACATGGTCATGATCAGGAAATGGTCTTTTACCAAATATTTTCTCCAGGTCTTCGCGGAAGATCACTTCTTTTAGAAGCAATATCTCAGCTAATTGATTGAGTTTATCACGATTTTCGGTAAGTAATTGTTTAGCTTTAACATAACACTCTTCAACCATTTTGTGTATTTCATCGTCAATTGTACGAGCGGTTTCTTCGCTGAAAGGCTTGGAAAAGCTATATTCGCTCTGCCCGGAAGAATCATAATAACTAATGTTACCGATTTTCTTATTAAGGCCATAAAATGCCACCATAGCATATGCCTGTTTGGTAACTTTTTCAAGATCATTGAGAGCACCTGTTGAAATTTTTCCAAATACTATTTCTTCGGCTGCACGCCCTCCCAGTGTAGCAATAAGTTCGTCAATCATTTGCTCATACGTAGTAATCTGCCTTTCATCAGGCAAATACCAGGCTGCGCCCAAAGCTTTACCGCGAGGCACTATAGTAACTTTAACCAACGGATGGGCATGTTCAAGAAGCCAACTAACTGCAGCATGGCCAGACTCGTGATAAGCAATAACTTTCTTTTCGTGTTGTGAGATAATTTTATTGCGTTTTTCCAGACCACCAACAATACGGTCGATAGCATCAAGAAAATCCTGCTTATCTATCATTTTCTTATCGCTACGTGCAGCTATAAGTGCTGCTTCGTTACAAGCATTGGCGATGTCGGCACCCGAAAATCCGGGAGTCTGCTTTGCCAGGAAATCCACACTGGTTTTGTCATCCATTTTCAGGTTACGCATATGTACCTTGAAAATAGCTTTGCGTTCTTCCAGGTCGGGCAATTCAATATAAATCTGCCTGTCGAAACGTCCGGCCCGCAGCAGCGCTCTATCAAGGATATCGGCTCGATTGGTAGCAGCCAGAATAATAACACCCGCATTGGTCTGGAAACCATCCATTTCGGTAAGCAACTGATTGAGAGTATTTTCACGCTCGTCGTTGCCCCCTGTCATTGCACTACGACCACGGGCACGGCCCACAGCATCAATTTCATCGATAAAAATAATACTCGGCGCTTTTTCTTTGGCTTGTTTAAAAAGATCGCGTACTCTCGATGCGCCAACACCTACAAACATTTCGACAAAATCGGATCCTGAAAGAGAGAAAAACGGAACTTTAGCTTCGCCGGCAACAGCTTTGGCAAGCAGGGTTTTCCCTGTTCCGGGAGGGCCTACAAGCAAAGCGCCTTTAGGAATTTTACCACCCAGGTCAGTATATTTCTCAGGATTCTTCAGAAACTCGACAATTTCCATTACCTCAACTTTAGCTTCCTGAAGCCCTGCAACATCATTGAAATTCAATGAAACCATGGTATCCTTATCAAAAAGCTGCGCTTTCGATTTCCCGATATTAAATATCTGTCCACCTCCTCCGGCACCGCCTTTGGTCATCATCCGCATTATCAGAAACCAGAGACCAACCAGCACTACTATAGGCAATATCCATCCAAGTATATCCCCTCCCCAGTTTTTGCGGGTCACGTTTTGAACATAAACAGGATTTGCAATATTTACCTGGGACGTCACGTTACATCTTTTTCAAAAGTTTCAACCGATCCAATCTGATAAACATATTGCGGAGCAGTCGTGGTTAAAGAGTTTGCAGGTTTAATATCCTTGTATTTAGGTAAACTCAGCTTCTCTTTTTTAATATAAATCTCAGCCTGCTCTTTATTTACTAAAAGAATTTTCTCCACATCCTGGTTTACCAGCATTTCCTTTAGTTGGCCCAAACCCAAATCTTTGGGAGCTACGCCCATATTGTTAAGATAAAGTCCAAACAGAACTACCCCTAATATAGCATAGATCCAGTAAAAATTAAATTTTACTTTTGGCATTTTAGGCATTTTAGGCCCACCTGAACCTTGTGATTTACCGCCTTTGTTATAGTTATCTTCGTTACTCATTATGCTGAAATTCTTAAATTAAATTCTTAATTAATAACCGAAACATTTTCGCGTGGAGCATCTGCCCACAACTTTTCCAATTGATAAAAACTACGCGTTTCTGCCTGGAAAATATGAACCACCACATCAAAATAATCAAGTAATATCCATTCACAGTTTTCAAACCCTTCCTTGTGCGACGGTAATCCACCAATAGCTTTTTTAACTTCAGCCTGCACTGAATCAGCAATTGCATCCACCTGTGAGCGGGATGAACCGTGGCAAATTACAAAATAATCAGTAATTGAATTAGGTATTCCTGAAAGGTTAAGTTTTACTATATCTAATCCGAGTTTTTCCTGCATTCCTTTAACAATAATATCTGCAAGCATTCCCGAAGTTTCACTTTTTTTACGTTTAACCATCTATATTTTATTAAATTTCTTTTCAATTTTATTACTTCCTGCCATTCATTAACATGCGAAGAAAGAAACGACTGATTTTCAATTTAAAATTATGTAAAATGCTTTACAGAATTCAAACATCTTTCGCCCTAATTGATAACAGTTTGCAAAGGTAGGTATTTAAAGTAAATGTTTTTTGTTACTAGAGCTGCATCGTATCAAACTTCAGTCCTTTTTGTAAAGCACGACATTTTGTCACAAATTAATTCCTGACAGTTTGAACGCTTCTACATGCGATTTGTTTTAACTTTGCTTCTTAAAAGTCGTTAATATTTTTAATCTGATTGTATTGGTACCTTTGATAATCCACCTGCCTGAAACCAAATCGACCAATAGCTACGCCCTAGAGATACTTTCGAAGGATCGCCCTGAAGAAGGTTGCGTGATAATTACCGATTATCAGACCAAAGGAAGGGGAACCGACTTTAATACCTGGGAAAGTGAAAAGGGGAAGAACCTTACTTTCAGCCTGATCTTGTATCCAAAAATAACAGCTGATCAACAGTTTATATTGAATAAAGCCATTTCTCTGGGTATTTACGACTTTTTGATTGCCGAAATGCCAAGCGAGCGGGTTTCCATAAAATGGCCAAATGATTTATATGTTGAAAACAAAAAAGTTTGTGGGATACTCATTCAGAATTCAGTTATGGGTGATAAACTGGAATATATGGTTGTAGGCATCGGTCTTAATGTAAACCAAACGCTTTTTAAAAGCAATGCTCCAAACCCGGTATCATTAAAAATGGTTAACGATATTGAATATGACCTTAACGAATTGCTTAACAAACTACTGCATGCCATTTTTGAACGATATGCATTAATCGGCCCCGCGACAACAAAAAAAATCGATACTGATTATCAAAAATCACTGTACCGCCTGATGGAATGGCACAAATACCTGGTGAAAGGAGCCAATGTGCAATCAAGGATCACAGGCACAAATGAATTTGGACAATTAATTTTAGAAAATAGATCAGGTGATTTTACAGTCTGTGATCTGAAGGAAGTAACGTTTTTGATTTGACTTCACTCAAAAAACATATATTTCCTTATCAATAAGTTCCAGATGTCAGGTCCCAGATTCCAGTAAGGATTAAAGAGCAGGGTACTTGAAAATCGGAATTTAGGTCTTGAGGCTTGGTTCTTTTTTGAATGTGTTGTCCTATTTTGCTTTTTTACGGGTATCAATCTCCATTCCAATATTTCCTTTATTTACTGAGATTGGATCGATCAGCAGGGAGGGAACAAGTTTGGCACCATTATTTACAGTGAATGAAGCATAGAATATTGAATTGCCTCGTGCCATATCCATTGCCATACGGGCAGCATTGGAAGCCAGGTCCTCAATAGATTTATATACCGACATGGACTGATAACCCTGGATAATATGCTCGCGGGCCTTCGAATCTGCATCCTGACCCGCAACCAGAACTTTACCAGCCAACCCTCTTTCCTGCAGCGCTTTAATTGCTCCAGCTGCAAGCAAGTCATTACCACAAATAATTGCATCTACCTTGTAATTCTGCAAGCAGTTTTTTGCAGCTGCATAACCTTCATCGAAACTCCACGCTTTTACCATCTTGTTGTATACTACCTTAATATCTCCACGTTCGATATATGGCTGTAGAATACCCATCTGTCCAAATTGAAGTAAGAAGGAATTTTTATCAATGTATGCACCTCCAATCAGTGCAACATTGCCTTTTTGCAACCGGTTTTTTATATAATCAGCTTGAAGCTGACCAACCTTAACGTTATCAAATGAAATATAATAATCGACATCAGCATCCTGAATAAGGCGATCGTATGAAATCACGCCCACAGATGCTTTTTTCGCCAAATTAACCATTTCGGCCCCTTTTCCGAGTTCAACCGGCACAATTACTAAAACCTTAACTTTCTTCGCTATCAACTCTTTCGCCTGTTCAAGCTGCTTTGCCGGGTCACCATTTGCTGAAAGGCAAATCACCTTTCCACCCAGTTTATTTACATCTCTTATAAAAAACGTTGTATCCTGAGCCCATCGCTCAACATTATATTGATCCATAAGCAGACCAATCACTGGTACTTCCTGGCGTGGCTTGCAGGATTGAAAAAAGATCGATCCGGCCAAAATTAAAGTCACTGAAAAGAATAATCTGGTTTTCATAGCGTGTATGTATTTGAGGTTATATAATACGGGTACTCACACTTATCCAGAAAAATGTCAATTTTAATCCCCTTGAATGATGTTCTAAAGATAAGGCAAAAATGAGACAAATCAAAATATTGTTAATATATTAACAATAGACTAATTGTATATAAATCTGTTTATCAAGACTATACATCCTTTTTTGATCCACAATCGCCCTTGCTTTTACTGCATATCAAGGGGGAACTGCATTAAAATTGAATGCATGAAATTAGCTTAGGATGGAAATATCGGGGGGAGTAAATATGTAGATAAAGATTCAATTAACATTAATATATTTCGGCCAATTCGGTAGTTTTTGCCTGATATTTTTCCAACATCATGTTCTCAGCAACTATTTCGGCTATGTCGAGGATTGGCACAGAATTACCTGAATTAAACGTTTTCTTGCATAAAGGACAAGCTGTAACCAATAAATCCGGTTTCGATTCGCAAAGGATGTTCAATGCTCCGTCGCGTATTATATTTCGCTGGGTAGCATTCATCGCCAGATCACCAATACTGCCGCCGCAACATAACGAATTTATCCGTTCCTCAGTAACATCGGCTACTTCGGCGATCTGTTTCAACACATTGCGGGGCTGCTCGTATATACCTGATCCTCTTCCCAATTCACAGGGGTCGTGATATACTGCTTTAAGTACCGTTGGCCGAAGTAAGAGTTTGCCTTCCTTTACCAGCATATCAATATAAACGGAATGATGCATCACCTGCATTCCTTCCAGTCGATAATCACTGTTGAATACTTTATAACAAATCGGGCATGAAGTAACCAGTATTTTAGCTCCGGTTTTAAGAAGTTTTGTAGTATTTTCATCAATAAGTTTTGAGGCAGCTTCCTGCAGACCGGCTAGTTTCAGCGGACGACCACAACATATAGCTCCATCTTCATCGAGAAAAGTAAAATCAATACCTGCTTTTTCAAAAATCTTTAACATAGCGCGTTTAACTCCAGGCGTAAGATGTCCCATGCAACCAGCAAAATAAACTACTTCAGCCTTTTTCTCAATTCCTGAATGTTTCAACAGATAGCTATAATCGGATACCAAATCTTTGTAATCAACACCCCTTGCTCCTACCCTTAGTCCCAGTGTATCAATTCCTACAGGACAAGCTTTAAGGCAACGGCCACACATCATACAGTTCGAATTAAGCTTCACATCAGTTTGTTGATCACGCAATGAACGGATAAAATAAACTGCTGTAGAACCTGTAAGTCCGGCTGCATTCATCTGGCAAACATCAATGCATACGCCGCACCGAGGGCAGGAACGAAGTTCAATTTCGCTGAAACTCCCCGGATATTTCCCCTGCTCAATTCCTGCATTACGTAAAAAGATTAAAATAACTTCAGTCGGAATATGCATAAACCTGCTCCACGGAAGTGTGACAAAGAAAACTCCAAGCATAATGGAGTAAGCCCACCAGGCAGGATATGCCAGATACTCCAAAGGAAGAATTGCCGCAAAAATACTTCCGAGTGTATTGGTGAGAAATCCTCCGCCTTTGTAAATGCCGGCAGTAAAACTTTCGGCCAGCAAACGCATTGGGAAGATAAGCCACAAGGAAGTAATCGCCCATTTATCGAAACTATTATGCTGTGTGGTTCGTTTTAATCCGAACCATTTGGAACGTGTGCGTTTGAAAAGTGCCAGTAAGAGTCCGGAAAGGACAAAGAGCAACAACAGATCCATTATGAATCTGAAAAATCCCGGCAAAGTAAATATCTCGAAAGGCAATACCCTTTTATCGTGAATAAAAAACTTAAGAAAAATCGGGTAATATGGCGGGTTGATGTGCCCGCCACTATAAACGCGTGATTCGAGGTTGCCCATCACAATAAGCAAAAACCACCCCAATGCGAAACTCATATGCATGAATCCCAGCAACGGATTTCGCTTAAACATTCGAAGATGTAAAAGGCTCTCCATGAAAATTTCTTTTACCGTTTTCAGCATATTGAATGAAAATAACGCCATCCCTGCTTTTACCCTATCGGATGTATCCATCAAGGCGATCCAGCGGCTGTATTTGACCACCAGAACACCTATTAAAAATAATAGTCCGATAAAAAACGGGAGAACAAAAAGATCAAAGGTCATTATTGTAAGTCAGGGGTTAGGATTAAGGGGTTAGGTTTTGGTAGCCGGAATTTGCCTTCAATGGCAATTCCCAGGTCACAATTTTCTATTTTCCATTTAATAAATGTATCCGTTGCATCTTATTCTCATACATGGCCTTACTGATCTGAATAACAAGATTACGTGTATTCACATTTCGCGGGCATACCAGCTGGCACTTCCCGCAAAGCATGCATTTCGACACTTCTTTGTCCAGATCTTTGGTTTCGCCCCGGCGCAATAAAAGTATAACCTGCCTCAGGCTAAAGTCAGTAAACTGGCCTGCTGTGCATGTAGCTGCGCAGCTGCCACATGAAATGCAAAGATTCAGCGTTGGTTCAGCTTTTGCTACAATTTTACATATATCCTGGTTGTTGGAATCAAAATCAATCTGCCGGTCGCGTGTTACAGTATATCCAAAGTTTTTAGCCGTCTTTTCCATAAAACCTACTTATAATTTAAGATAGTCGGCAACTGCTAATGCTGCAGAACGGGCATCAGCAAGTGTATCGGAAACTGATTTCGGGCCTGAACAGGTACCTGCAACAAATACACCCGGAATTTCGGTGGCATTTGAACGTAATACTTCGTCAACTTGTTGAATGAATCCGTCGGAGACATTCTTTAATCCAAGCATATTTGTCAATGATTTTGTATCTGCAGCAGGTTCCATCCCTGCCATCAGGACTAACAGGCCAACTTTAATGCGTAAAGGTTTCCCGAGTAAGGTATCTTCGACTTTCACTACAATATTCCCATCCCTATCTTCAGTAGATTCGCTGAGCCGGCCACGGATAAACTGAATATTATATTTTTCCTGGGCTTCCTTGTAAAGTTCTTCATAATGACGGCCGAACATTCGCAAATCCATATAAAAACAGAATACTTCGGCATCAGGAAGCAATTGCTTCACTTCAATAGCCTGCTTTACGGCAGTAATACAACAAACTTTTGAACAATGCAGGTTGTTGACTTTTTCGTCGCGTGAACCAACGCAATGAACAAAACCAATGCGGTCAGGTTTGTTACCCTGCCTGTTAACCAACTCTTTACCTGAAGCAAACATTTCTTCGAGATCAGCAGAAGTAATTACATTTTCATAAATACCATATCCATATTCTTCTTTACGATGTGAATCGAAAAGCTGAAAGCCTGTTGAAAGAACAATAGCATCGGCTTTCTCCTGCCAACCGTTATGTCCTGAAACTGTAAAATAATCGTTAACAGCCTCTAAACCTGTTACTTTTGTTGCAGTTTGAATTTTTATAGTTGAGTTTAATCCTTTCGTGATAGATTCAACAGCATCTTTTCCAGATAAAAGAGTTGGAAACAAAGCATGCCATTTTTTAAGATGTCCACCTGTAACTTCTTCCTTTTCAACCAAAGTAACATGGAAACCCAACTTCGCCAGGCTGGCCGAAGTTTCAAGTCCTGCAGGACCTGCTCCTATAACAACTATGTGTTTTCCCATGTTCTATTCAGTTATTCCTGCCTCTCTTTTAATCTTGAAATTTTATTTTCTTTTTCATTCTCATTAAAATAATTAATCACTCCGCATAAAACTTCAAGTACGATGGCGATTCAGGCATACCAAGATCTTCGCCATTTTTGCCCTTAAACTTTCGTGAAGAATCATAAGGTATTCCAATTTTGTCCATAAGCGGTTCGGCCGGAACCTGGTGAACTTGTAAACCAATTCGCCACGGATCGTAACCCATAATCATTCCAGCCACTTCCTCGTAAGTAAAAACCGGAATTCCATGTTTGTTTTTCCCATAAGTCTTTCCTTCCATCTCGCTGAGCGCATATTGCCATCGATCGAGGAACATAGGGCATCCCGGGCAATTGGTTATGATCATATCCGGTTCGTAGGGTTCCATTGAATCAAATTTCTTTTTGGAACATGAAAGCGAAAAGCCTCGGTTTGCCTGAACGAGATATTGTCTGAATCCAAACCCACAACAGTGGCGGCGCTCGGGATAGTCGATCACTTCTCCACCCCAGGCTTCAATCATCCCTGACAGCACATAAGGATATTCGGCGCCACCAATTCCTTTATGCGGAAACATTTTCGAATAATGACAGCCGATATGTTCAACTACTTTTAAAGGCTTTCCTGTATTTTTATCTACAAGTTTATATTTAGCTTTTGCGGCAATCTGGTGCCTGAACTTATATACAATATCGCTGGCATGTGCCAGGTTCTTCGGTTTATTGAACTCACGACCAGTTGCTTTGAAAAGATATTCCCTGATCTTTGCTTCAGTTTCAGGAAAATGGTGCCAGGTTTCAAGAATTTCGGTGTACAAACCAAAACTGGTAACACACGAAGCAGCATAATTTTCGTAGCCGGCTTCTGTCATAAGGGCAAATTGCCTTGCAACTACAGTCATGGTAGTATCAAACGGCACTACATCAGAATGATAACCTATTCCGGTACATGAAGTATGATGTTGTTCATCATGAATATCTTTGCCAAGTTCATCTTTTAAAATTTTTATAAATACAGCCTCAGCTCCCGGGAAGAAAGTCTGCCTTATACAGCTACGTGCATAAAAATAATGATCATCGGCAATTTCCTTCTGATAATCCTGCCATATCAGTCTTTTTCCCTCTAATTTCATGTGGTTATTTTACAATTTTTACGGGTCACATGTAACTCGCCATGAATAATCATTTCTCTCTTTGACAAAAACATTTTGATGGCTCGTTTCATTCGTGATTATGTTTTTGATTGTTGGCAGTATATATGTGTTGAAAATATTCACTATTGGTATCTGTACCGAATTCAAGGCCCATTTCATCGGCTTTTTCCTTCGAATATTCCTCGATCTTATTGAATCTCTCCTGCCCTCCGGTAATTTCAAAGATTCTCTGAAGCTCATCAAGATCATCCTGAGAAATTTTCCGTAAGGCACCAGAACCTTCGCCATTGAAATTTGCTCCTAGTTTGTTCATGATGGGAATAAGATTTTTATGCTCCCAATCCCAAACAGGTCCTTGTTCTGGATGCATTCCAGGATCAACCATATCAGGGCGTACACAATAGCCAGATGCTAAAATCTGATCGCCGATAGTTCGTTTTACAGCCAGTTGCTGACGGCCTTTTTCTGATTCAGTAAAAAGGCCCATATCCTGCGAAAGCGATCTCAAAGCTATAATTAGTAAGCCAGGGGCATTGCCACGCGGACAACGGGATTTGCATGACATACATTCACCACAGTACCAGATTACATCATTACGCATCAGTTCCAGTATTTTTTCATCATCCTGCGATTGAACTGTGGTTGCAATGACACGCGGATCATAATTATAAAATTCAGCGGCAGGACAAATTGCGGTGCATGTACCGCAATTAATGCAGGCCTTCAACCCCTCGAAAAAGCGGACATCCTCCATCAATTTTTCATGTACTTTTCCCATAATCCGGCAATAATTTGGATCATACAATTTTGTCCAAAGATAAAACGCTTAAATATAATAATTTAGCAATGATTTCTATATTTATATATAAAATAAACTAATATATATTATATTTTTTCAAACAGTTTTATACTTTTGATTAGAATTTCTAAAATGTTTTGCCACTGCTTTCAGTTATATCTTCGAATGCGGATTAAATATCATTTTCTTCTTTGGTTTTATGAACGCATTATACTTTCTTGATTACCTAACCTACTGCATAAGAATAAAATCCTCAAAATAATTTTCTAAATCAGGCAGCATGATTAATGAACTGTTCGCAACTCTGAGTGACACATCATCCATATTTAAATTATTCGGTGATCAATATTTAAAAAACGAAGATATTGAGCTGATAAAGGAAAATTCACAAAAACTGATTTTCAAAAAAGGGGAAGCCTTAATTAAACAAGGCTCAAAATCAACCCATGTGGTTTTCCTTTTTAAAGGCATAATTAAACATACATACCAGAAAGAAAATTACAAAAACATGATTCTGACTATCACCAGTGCGCCAAGCCTGATAGGTGGTGCAAACATGTTTAATGATGGGAAGAATATCTTCTCTGTGATAGCAGTTGAAGATTGTGAGGCATTTATGATCGATATAAATATTTTAAAACAATTGTTGATGCAGAACAGTCAGCTTGCGCTCAAGCTATTTGATATTGTATCGGAAATGTCGAAAGACAGTATTATCAACTTTATAAATTTAGCTCATAAACACGTGAACGGGAAGGTAGCTGATATTCTGCTTTATTTATCAGAATCAGTATATAAAAGTCAAAAGTTTACCTTATCTCTTACACGAAGAGAATTATCCGAATTTGCCGGCATTTCGGAAATTAATTTTATCACAACCCTCAAAAAATTCGAGAAAGATGGAATTGTAATAGCAAACTGTAAGGAAATCGAAATATCAAATAAGCAGCAATTAGAATTAATAAGTAAATTAGGATAAAGTTATTGAATCAGGCATTATTTACTTTTCCATTTCCTCTTTCAATTTTGGCAAAATCAAATCAACAAAATTTTGTAATGGTTTCTCTGCCATCATGGCTATAAAAGGATTCATATCAGCCAAAATCGCCAGTTGAACCTGGCACTTTTGCGGTATAACTTCCACGATAGCTGTTTCTAACGAAAACCCGAAAGGAAGTTTCCCTTCACCTATCATATTTATTTTTGTAAATGGAGTCTTTTCCGTGATACGTAAACCAATTGTTGCTAAACCTTTAACCTCAAATGAACAGGAATCAGCGGTCGATTGCCAGTTTTCCACCTGATCAGGAAGAAGACGTTCGAAATTATCAAAATTGGTAAGAAAATCATATACTTTCTGTGGGTGGCAATTGATTATTGCCTTTTGGGTTTCGATGCGTCTGCTCATATATCAAGCCTCCAACTTCTGGGATTCTCGCGCCATTGAATCAGCGATTGCATGTCTGAATCCTTAATATAATTTTGTTCTAACGCTTTTTTTACCAGGTATTCATAATTTGTAAGGGTATGCAATGTACACGAAGCTGCTTTAAAACTTTCCTCAGCATCGCTCAATCCATATGTGAAAATTGCTACCATTCCTTTAACATTGCATCCGGCATCGCGTAAAGCCTGTACAGCATTCAAGCTGCTTTTACCGGTTGAAATCAGGTCTTCGACAACAACAACCGACTGACCACTTTCAACAACACCCTCGATTTGGTTTTCGAGCCCATGACCTTTCTTTTCGGAGCGTATGTAAACGAAAGGCAGTCCCATTTCCTGGGCTACCAGTGCTCCAATTGCTATGGCTCCGGTTGCAACTCCTGCAATCAGGTCAACAGTGCCGAACTCTTCATTTATGAGTTTAACGAATTCCTGTCGGATATATGTACGGATTTTGGGGTACGACAACGTACGCCGGTTGTCACAATATATGGGAGATTTTATACCGGAAGCCCATGTAAATGGGTTAGCATTATCAAGCTTAATTGCTTTAATTTGCAAAAGCGATTCGGCTGTGACAAATCCGGTTTCTTCAATATTTTTTCTCATGATGCAAAGGTATATAGTTTTTTTGAATGATCGGTCAGTAGCAATCTGCCAGGATATCAACATCACTGAATTGAAATCAGATACAATATCAGCTGAATATACTGATAAATATGACCTTCACAAAGTGTATAACAATTTTTATAAAGATGAAAATTATAAAAATTTGTTAATAAATACCGGGGAAAAATTTAATGAGGCATTTGAGATTTTCAATAGTTTTTTCAAACGTATAAAAGCAGCGGGAGGAATAGTCAGAAATCAGAATGAGGAATATCTGTTTATTAAAAGGTTGGGATTTTGGGATTTACCCAAAGGCAAATTACATAAAAAAGAACCTGCCCGGAATGGTGCCTTGCGCGAAGTTACTGAGGAGACAGGCCTCAATAATCTAACCATTACAAAGCAGTTACCATCCACATTTCATATTTATACTGACAGAAAAGGAAGAGAAATTTTAAAAGAGACATATTGGTTCGAAATGGGTTGTAGTGATGATCAAAAACCTGTTCCTCAAATAGAGGAAGATATTACTGAGGTTAAATGGTTTAAGTATAAAGATTTGAATATTCCTTTGCAAAACACATACGCTTCACTCCGCCAATTGCTGAAAAACTATCTGCAGGTTTAATTCATATACCTTGAATTTCTTCAAATATCAATTAATAATTCAAAATTATTGCTATTAATAAACCTAACATCAAATAGAGATCAAATCTATTTATACTGATTATTAACTACTTCATGTTATTTGAGCGTTAATTAAGAGTACCTTTGCCGGCTTAATCTTAAATCCTTTAATGAATACATTTGACCAATTGGGCTTACAGGAAAACATCCTGAAAGCAATCAAAGAACTGGGGTTCGAAAACCCTATGCCCGTGCAGGAGGCCGTTATCCCGCGAATAATTGAAAACAACACCGACATTGTTGCCCTGGCACAAACAGGAACAGGAAAAACCGCAGCTTTTGGATTACCGCTGCTTCAGCTCATCGATCCTGACAACAAAAAAACACAGGCCCTCATTCTGAGCCCTACACGCGAATTGTGTATGCAGATAGCAAGCGACCTGAATTCTTACTCAAAATATATGCCTAATATTAAAGTTACCGCTGTTTACGGCGGTGCAAGTATTGAGGCACAAGCAAAACAGCTAAGAGCCGGCACGCAGATTATTGCTGCTACCCCGGGCCGTATGCTCGACATGATCATGCGTAAATACGCTGACTTGTCGGAAGTACGTTTCCTGGTACTCGATGAAGCTGACGAAATGCTGGATATGGGTTTTGAGGAAGATGTTCAATCAATTATTGAAAGTACTCCCAAAGACCGCCATACATTCCTTTTCTCGGCTACCATGCCGTCGGATGTTGAAAAAATTGCCCGGCGGTATATGAAGAACCCTGAAACATTAAGTATGGGTCAACGCAACGTTGGTGCAACTAACGTTAAGCACATGTATTACCTTACACATGCAAGAGACCGTTATACCGTTTTGAAGCGTGTTGCCGATTTTCATCCCGAAATGTATGCTATCATTTTTTGCCGTACACGTCAGGAAACACAGGAAATTGCGGATTCACTCATTCGTGATGGTTATGATGCTGATGCGCTGCACGGCGATTTATCGCAATCACAGCGTGATCATGTAATGAAAAAATTTCGCGATAAGCACCTGAACATGCTTGTAGCTACTGATGTTGCAGCACGTGGAATTGATGTAAGCGATCTTACCCATGTTATTAATTACCAGCTGCCCGACGACAGCGATAATTATATTCACCGCAGCGGCCGCACAGGTCGTGCAGGGAAGGACGGAATCAGTATCTCCATTATCAATTTGAAGGAGAAAGGCCGTATCAAAATGCTCGAAAGGCAGATCGGTAAGCCTTTCAGTGCAGGTAAAATCCCCTTGGGGAGGCAGGTTTGCGAAAAACAGCTTTATCACCTGATCGACCGTATGGAAAATGTAAAGGTAATTGAAGATGAGATCGAAGATTTCCTTCCTGTCATTTACAAGAAACTGGAAGGGATGAGCAAAGAAGAAATTATCAAACGCTTTGCTTCAGTTGAGTTTAATAGTTTCCTCGAATATTACCGTGATGCTAAAGATCTGAATGTTGACGAATCGCGTGAGCGAGGAGACCGTTCTGATAGTGGTTCATTCACCAGGCTTTTCATGAGCATTGGCCGTAAAGATGGGCTGACAGTTCCAAAACTTCTGGGCATGGTGAACGAATATACACAGAGCCGTGATTTAAAAGTCGGCAGGATTGAGTTGGGTGATACGTTTACCTTTATAGAAGTAGATACCAAGTATTTGCCTTTGTTTATGACGTCGTTTAAAGACCAAACCATGAATGATAGGCCAATTAAAGTTGATGTTGCAGAAGATCAGACTTCGTCGGAACGGCCAGGTCGTTCTTCATACGGAGGCGGCAGAGGTGGAGATCGTGGTGGAAATCGTGGCGGTGATTTTGGCGGTTATGGCAGTGGACGCAGCAAGCGTGGCGATCGTGGTGATCGTGGCGGTTATAGCGGCGGCTCAGGCGGCGGCGGATACAAAAAAAGTTATGGCTCAGGAGGTGACAGACCAGCTTACAAAGGTGGCGGAGATCGCAGAAGTGACTCAAGTCGTTCGGCAACACGTCCGGATTCGGATAGAGGCGGAAGCAGGCCTTCGGGCGGAGAACCCTGGTATAAGGAACAAGCCGGAAAACCGGGTAAGAAGAAGAAGAGGTTTTAGTGAACTGAGATGACAAGATGAGTGGGAGACGGAGAGAAGGGGAGACAAGGCGAACTAAAATCGAAAACATAGAATTCTTTTATACATAAAAAAAACGCCTCTTTGGAGGGGCGTTTTTTTTGTTTTATGACGTCTCACCTGATACCAGGATAAATTCAGTTTAAGATACTATTCACTATTAACTATTCACTATTAACTTTTCACTATTCACTACTCTTTCGCTCCCATCCAGCGTTCAGCCTCAATGGCGGCCATGCAACCTGTACCGGCAGCTGTTACAGCCTGGCGATACACATGGTCCTGAACATCACCGGCAGCAAATACTCCCGCAATATTAGTACGAGTACTTCCGGGAACAGTTTTGATATATCCTTGTTCATCCAGGTCAAGTTGACCTTTAAACATTTCAGTGTTAGGTGAGTGGCCAATAGCGACAAAAAATCCCTGAATTTCGATTTCCTGTATTTCGCCTGTTTTGGCATTCTTTAATCTTGCTCCTGTAACAACCTTTCCATCGCCTGTAATTTCTTCGGTAAGAGAGTTCCAGATAATTTCGATATTCGGAGTATTCATAACCCGATGCTGCATAGCTTTTGACGCACGAAGTTCATCACGCCGAACTATAAGGTATACTTTACGGCCAAGTTTAGCCAGGTACGAAGCTTCTTCACATGCAGTATCGCCGCCGCCTACAACTGCAATATCCATACCACGGAAGAAAAATCCGTCGCAGGTAGCACATGCTGAAACTCCATGACCGTTATATCTTTTTTCCGACTCAAGTCCGAGCCAGCGGGCCGTAGCGCCGGTTGAAATGATTACAGTCTGGGCTTCAATAGTTTTTCCACTATCGGTAGTAGCATGAAAAGGGTATTGCTGAAAATCAACTTTTTCAATAATACCAAACCTCACATCAGTCCCGAAACGCTCAGCCTGGTGCTGGAGATCTTCCATCATTACCGGGCCTGTAATGCCTTTCGGATAACCAGGAAAATTATCCACTTCGGTTGTGGTTGTAAGCTGTCCACCCATTTGCAAACCAGTATAAACAACTGGTTTAAGGTCGGCACGTGCAGCATAAATGGCTGCGGTATATCCGGCAGGACCGGAACCTATAATAAGGCATTCTACATTTTCAAATTCAGCAGATGACATGATAATATGTTTTTTTAAAGAGGGTGCAAAAGTAATGTTTTCATTTGGAATGACATAAATTATACCATAACGGAATTAGCCAAATATCTCAATAAAAAAGATGACATGAATATGACAGATTGGCGGTCCATTAGTTGCATCCTTTGAGAATAAAGGTTTGGAAACTGCTAAGAATATTTTAAAAAAAATTGAATTAGATACTGATACATTATTGAGCAATAGAATCTTCAAATAAAGTTCTTTTTTTCATCCAGATAAAAAAAGCACTCACAAATAAATTTGTAAGTGCTTGATTTTCATTCTGTCGGAGTGGTCAGACTCGAACTGACGACCACTTGCACCCCATGCAAGTACGCTAGCCAACTGCGCCACACCCCGATCAATGCGGGTGCAAAAGTAAGCATTTTCCTGTTCGTTTAATAAAGAAAGAAATTTTCTTCCCTAAAGAACAATCCATATAATTACTAACGATTATCAATTATTTTCATAAGGCAACGAAATATGGAATGTCGATCCTTTTCCAGGCTCACTCTCTGCCCATAATCTGCCGTTCAGAAAAGCTGCAAATTTCTGAGCTACAGTAAGGCCAAGGCCTAAACCTCCATACTGCCGTATAGGAGTTTCGTCCACCTGCCGGAATTGCGAAAAGATAATTTCAAGTTTATCAACCTCGAAACCAATACCATCATCCTTCACATAAAAATCAAGGACTTTATTTTCGCTGAATGTATATCCTATTTCAATAAAACCTTCATTTGAATATTTTAAAGCATTGTAACCCAGATGACTTAATGCTCTTTTCAGCTTATACCCATCCGTTTGAATACAAAAGTTGTTATCCTTATTCGCTTTATTTACTTTCACGACAATATCTTCTTTCCCAACATTTGATTTCTCAAGATTAATCCAGGTTTGAATCGAATTCAGTAAATCATTAACATTTACTGATTCAGTTTCAACACCAGTTACTCCTGCTTCGAACTGGGAAATATCAAAAATATCACTGATAATTTCGAGCAGCGAATCGACATTACGGTTGATGATATTGGCATACGTAATTTTGTCATCTTCAGGCATTGAAGGATTGGCTATTAAACCGGCAAAACCCATAATTGCATTTAAAGGAGTGCGCAATTCATGTGACATATTCATCAGGAATGCTGATTTTAACCTGTCGGATTCACCCGCTTTGAGCCGGATCAGATGAAGTTCTTCTTTAACCCGCACTATTTCGTCGGCTAATTGTTCGTTTTCTTCAACACATATTTTGTGGTTTTTTTCAAGTGCTGATATTTTACGTTTCGAACGCATCAAAGTAACATAAATCACCACAGCCAGTGCTACGATGATTATAAAAGCAAATACCAAAGCTATATTCATATTACTGATTGAATTTGTCAAGAGTAAAGATCGCAATAATTATTCTAACTACAATAAACAGCCTTTGATTCAATTAAAGGTTAACATTTATCGGGGTGTAATCCGGTGAATTCCAACCGGATATTCCTGCATGATGATATCGATCAGTTGGTCATAATCTTCCTGGTAAGCCACAAAATCGAGTTTGTTGGTATCGATGAGCAATACTCTTAAGCCCTGTTGCTGCTTGATATAATCGAGATAACCTTCCTGTATTCGTTGCAGGTAGTCATCCTCAATTTTTTGCTCATACACACGGCCGCGAATCCGGATATTCGATTGGAGACGGCTTATATCGAGGTACAGGTAAACAAGCAAATCGGGCTTAGGCAATGCATTTTCGATAATTGAAAAAAGGCGGGTATAAAGATTGAACTCCTCACCATTCAATGTCTTTTTTGCAAAAATCAGCGATTTAAGTATGAAATAATCAGCAATTGTAACCGGATGAAACATATCCTGAACAGCAAGTTGGGTTTTGAGTTGCTGAAACCGGTCGGCTAAAAAAGATAATTCAAGCGGGAATGCATATCTTGAGGGATCTTCATAAAACTTCGGCAAAAATGAATTATCCTCAAACTGCTCGAGTATCAGCCTTGTGTTGAATTGCTGCGACATTCGGGTAGCAAGAGTTGTTTTCCCTGCTCCGATATTACCTTCAATTGCTATATAATTATAAGGGATATTCATTTATATAATCTCAACTTTTGTTTATAGTATTCAACAACCTGGCAAATTCTTCTTGTCAGTGACCGTTGGTATTGATCCGGGCTCATTTAACCTGAACAGCAATTCAGCTACAGATGTTTGAAATGCCGGATGACTTAAACCAGGTGCAATTTCAGCAAGCGGTTGTAGCACAAACTTACGCTTTTGCAGTAAGGGATGAGGAATTTGCAGATTCTTGTCATTAATTTCCTCTTCATCGTAAAATAAGATATCAATATCTATGATCCTGTTTGCATATTCTTTTCCATGCCTTATACGACCTAAAGATTTTTCAATACCAATTACTTCAGTCAGAATCTGGTGAGGCGTAAGTTCCGTTTCAACCAAAAGCACCATATTATAAAATGTCGTTTCGGAATTAAAACCCCAAGGTTCCGATTCAACAACAGATGAATATTGTTTAACCATTCCAATACGTTTTTCAATAAGTTTAGTCGCTTTAACTAATGAACTTATCCTGTTGCCCTCATTGCTGCCCAATGAAAAATAAACCTCTGCCATTCCTAAAAAAATCTTCTGCCCAAAGGTACAATTTGAGTTTTATCATAAAGCAGAATATTTGTACAAGTTTTTAACAGTTTGGATTTTTGTTAATTCTAAATATTTGCCTTGTAAAAAGGGAGTTAATAGAAAATGGTTAATGGAAAATGGTAGAAGTTAAGTGAGTTCGATTTTGATTGAAAGATGAACTATATACGTAATATTTTAGATATTTTTAATTATAATATTGTATATCAATGCTTTATTAAAGACTATTTCAATTGACACCCAATACACTATTTTCTATTTTCGGTTAACTATTAACTGTTTCCCTTCCCCAGGAAAAACATCCACACAATTTCTGTAACTTCGTGCATTAATTCCCGTCTGATTATTTAACTCTTAACTAAAATAAATATGAAACAATTTTTCAAGTTCACATTCGCATCCATGTTAGGTTTCCTGCTGGCAGGAATTCTGATGTTTATTATTTTTATAGGCATTATCGTTTCTGCCGTCTCGGTTGGGAGTAAAGAAACTGTTTTTGTACCCGAGAAAACAATTCTGCTTCTTACGCTTGATCAGCCTATAAACGACCGCTCATCGGATAATCCATTTGCACATATTAACTTTACCCGGCCTGATATGTCAACGCAACTTGGGCTAAATGATATAATCAGTAGCATCAAAAAAGCAGCAACCGACTCAAAAGTTAAAGGTATATATCTTGAACTTTCTGATGTTCCCTCAGGACAGGCAACTATTGAAGAAATACGCAATGCACTTCTTGATTTCAAAAAATCCGGCAAATTTATTGTTTCATACGCCGAAGTATTTACACAGAAATCCTATTACCTGGCATCTGTGTCAGACAAAATTTATCTGAATCCGGCAGGAGACATGGAATTTAAAGGTATGGTTGGACAAGTGATGTTTTTCAAAGGATTGCTGGATAAAATTGATGTTGAAGCACAGGTTATCCGCCATGGAAAATTCAAGAGTGCCATTGAGCCTTTCACCCTTGATAAAATGAGCGAACCTAATAAAGTGCAAACGCTCACATTTATTTCAGGCATGTGGAATCATATTCTTTCTGGTATTTCGGCCAGCAGGAATATACCTGTTGAAAGTCTTACTGCCATTGCTAATGAATACAAAATACAGTCGCCCGATGATGCAGTAAGCCTCAACATGGTTGACAAACTCCTGTACAAAGATGAAGTGCTGACCGAATTAAAAAACAGGGTCGAAGCAAAAACAATTAAAGATCTGAAATTGATGAAATTAGGCAAGTATGCCAAAGCGCCTGCTGATGATAAAAAATCATCAGGTGATAAAATTGCTGTCATTTATGCAACCGGTAATATAATAAGCGGTGAAGGGGATGACGCATCAATTGGTTCCGAGAGTATTTCGAAAGCCATTCGTAAAGCCCGCCTCGATGATAAAGTGAAAGCTGTAGTGCTAAGGGTAAACTCACCTGGTGGCAGTGCCCTGGCATCGGATATAATATGGCGTGAAATGTTGCTTACCAAAGCCGCCAAACCGGTTGTAGTATCGATGGGCAATGTGGCTGCATCAGGCGGATATTATATTTCATGCGCCGCCGATAAAATATTCGCTTATCCGAATACAATAACAGGATCAATAGGTGTTTTCGGCATCATCCCTAATATGAAGGAAATGTTCAGCAAAAACCTTGGAATCACTTTCGACGAAGTAAAAACCAATCCTTATGCGGATTACATCCCTGTAACCCGGCCGATGACCGATGGAGAAAAGAAAATTATCACTAACGATATTGAAACCATTTACAGCACGTTTATCACGCATGTATCCGAAGGACGCAAAATGACGGTGGCCCAGGTTGATAGTATCGGGCAGGGTCGCGTTTGGAGTGGCGTGGATGCGAAACGAATAGGGCTGATTGATGAATTCGGGGGATTGAATGATGCTATCGCGGAAGCTGCAAAATTAGCAAAGTTAAAAGAGTACAGCACTATGGAACTTCCTGAGCAAAAGGACACTTTCGAGCAACTGATGGAAACTTTTTCGGGAGATAATTCCTCCGTTTTATTAAAAAAAGAACTTGGTGCTGCTTATCCTTATTTCAATTACCTAAGCCGAATGAGTAAGATGGAAGGCGTGCAGGCGCTGATGCCGTATGATTTCGATATTAAATAAAACTTCTTAATGATAAAACACAAAAGGCGATTCCTATATGGAATCGCCTTTTGTGTTTATACTCTTTTCGTTAAACAGGAACCATCAAATTCAACATGCTGTTAATCTATTTCATATTTTCAAATTTTTCTATCCCGTTGTTATCGCCCAGTCGCCCTTCTGTCTGTCGCCCCTCGTTACCTTCCTAATGAGTGATCTTAAAAACCAATTCCCGTAGTAATTCACCATGGTCGGTCGAGTAATTGTCGATTCCTAATGCCCGTACATTGCATTCACGAAGCCAGCCGATAATATCCTGAGCTTTTTTTGCATTATAATTACGATATGCATCAAAATAATCCTGCTTATTATAATAGGTAAGTTTTGTTTTACTCATTATCGAAGTTTCCGATTTATCAGGCAAAGAGTGCATTAGCAATACCTTGCTGAAGAATGAAAACAGCATTGGTATTGTTTTAAAAATCGAGTTTTCACCCGGGTTAAGAGCAAAATGGTTGGCGATTTTATTCACTTTTAAAATATCCTTTTTTGCTAGCGCTTTTTGAAACTCAAAAATATTATAGTCTTTGCTTATTCCAATATATAATTCAATTATATCTTCAGTTATTGCAGTTCCCTTTGGAATATTAATGTACAATTTACCGAGTTCATTATTTATTTTCTCGAGGTTGGTACCAAGGTATTCAACCAACATCAAGGCCGCTTTATCCGAAATGGAATATCCGCTGTTTTTCACCTGGGTTGTTATCCAGGCAGGCATGTCAGTTTCGTACTTCCTTTTCGATTCAACAGTTACAGCCTTTTCGGATGCAGCTAAAGCTTTAAGCAATTTAGCAGGCGGAGCTTTGTATTTATGACATATAACGAGAATGGTCGATTGCAAAGGGCGATTGATATACGAAAGCAAAAGGCTCAGATTTTCCTCTTTTTTGATATCCATATCCTGGGCCTCGCGCAGGACAACCAGCTGCATTTCACCAACCATAGGGAATTGCTTGCTGCAATTTACGACATGGGCCGCAGTTGAGTCACGCCCATACATCACTGTTTGGTTAAACTCCTTTTCTGTATCGGTCAGCACATGTTCTGTGAGGTAGTCCGATAATTCATCAATATAATATGGTTCTTCGCCATAAAAGAGATAAATGTTTGCGAACGACCTTTTCTGAAAGTCCTTAACTACCTGATAATATGTTGATGTCATTGTTTATAATCAGAGGCAATTCCCTTGTCTTTTAAAATTTAAGATGTTTTACGGTTACACGCTTTTCGATAAGTTGTTGAAGCGACTCCATACCTATCTGAACATGTTGTTCCATATAATTTTCGGTGACAAGTCTGTCACTTTTTTCTGTCTTCACCCCGCTCGAAATCATAGGTTGGTCCGAAACCAGCAATAACGCACCGGTAGAAATTGAATTCGCAAATCCAACAATAAAAATGGTAGCAGTTTCAAGGTCAATAGCCATGGCCCTGGTATTTTGAAGGTATTGTTTAAATTCTTCATCATGTTCCCAAACCCTTCGGTTTGTTGTGTAAACAGTACCGGTGTAATAATCGAGCCCCATATCGCGGATGGTTGTTGAAATAGCTTTCTGCAGGTTAAATGCAGGCAGGGCGGGGATTTCAGGAGGGAAGTAATCGTCAGAAGTTCCTTCACCCCTGATCGCTGCAATAGGAAGGATATAATCACCTAATGCATTGATATGTTTCAATCCGCCACATTTACCAAGAAACAAACAAGCAACGGGATTAATTGCACTTAACAAATCCATTACAGTTGCAGCATTGGCACTTCCCATACCAAAACGAATCATTGTAATATTACCTGCAGTTGCACTGGGCATTGAGCGGTCCCTGCCTTGTATTTCGACATTGTTCAGCCGTGCAAATG
The DNA here is from genome assembly GCA_963802185.1 of uncultured Bacteroidales bacterium. GTDB lineage: Bacteria > Bacteroidota > Bacteroidia > Bacteroidales > UBA4417 > UBA4417. The sequence continues at coordinate 575,948 of CAWDHU010000015.1, read as the reverse complement.
TTTCGAGATATGCTCCGAAATTTACCAGCAGAATATATTCTCCAAAATTCTCAAGCTCGGTACCCGTATAACGAGGCAACCAGTTTTCAACTATTTCTTTTTTTGTTCTCATCCTGAATTGTCAATAAATTAATATTACAGGCAAATTTAATTTTTTTAGTCATCTTTGTAGTGGTTTCACAGATGAATTTTCCAAATTGTTGAAAAGTCAGAAATAAATGGGATATTTTGCCCACAAATAATCGAATGGCATTGGCTGATAAAAAGTATAAACCTCCACCAGAAACTATGAAAGGGGAAAATGCACAAAATGAAAGCTAATTCCCAGTTTGTGTTTCTTTTTTCATTTTTAAAGAACCGAATAACTACCAAGGGAGGTACAACAGAATAATTACACCAAACTTTTAAATCTTTCCTTTTTCAAAAAGATAAAATGCAGCAATTAAACTTCCCCCATTTTGAATTCAAACTCCGGGACGTCAATAACCGTAAAGAAATATTTGATCCCATACGACGCAAATTTGTAACGCTTACCCCTGAAGAATGGGTACGCCAGCACTTAATTGCATATCTCACTCAGGTTAAAGGCTACCAGGCTTCGATGATCGGGGTAGAGAAACAGCTCCTGCTTAACAAACTCCCTAAACGATTCGACCTGGTAGTATTCGGGCGAAATGCCAATCCATTTCTGCTTGTTGAATGTAAGGCGCCTGGTGTTGAGATAACTGAAAAAACTTTCGACCAGGCAGCACGGTACAATATGCTGCTGCAAGCTGAATATTTTCTGATAACCAACGGTCTTGAGCATTATACATGTCGTATTGATTATAAGCACAAACAATACATCTTTATTGAAGATGTTCCTGATTTCGACAGGTTGAATGTCCAAAACACCTTATAAAGATTTTATTTCATGAATTTGTCCTGATATATGAAAAACTAATTAAAAAGCATAAAAAAAGCCGGAAGAACCGGCTTCTATATCAGTAAAAATCGCTTATTGACATTTCAATACAGTCTTCATCTGGTAGTTAGCAGATGCTGCATATGTACCGACAGCAGATTTTTTGTAGTTTTGGCAAGCATTCTGGGTATCTTGTTTCCCTTCATAAGCCTGGGCAATTACATAGTAGAAACGTGCCATTTTAACAGCAGTTTGATCTTCCAACGCAAGACCCTTATTAGCAGCATCAATGGCTTCATCATGCTTTTTCAGGTTATTATAGGATACTGAAAGCAAATAGTAAACTTCTTTATTAGATTCGTCATAAGTAAGTGAACCATTCAACTTCTCTACAGCTTCTTCATATGATTTTTTCTTGAATGCAGCTGCCCCTTCTGAATATAAACTAGAAGCAACGGCACTTTTTGCAGCATTAACAGTAACTGAATCATTTTCTTTTGTAGCAGCTGCTATGCAAAGGTCCATGTTTTCCTGCATTTTTACATTATCGCCTTTTTTCTTGTAAGCCAATGCATTAGCGTAATATGCTTTGCTATACGCTGGGTCACATTTTACTCCTTTTTCGAACTCAACAATAGCTTCATCGTATTTTTGAGCATTAACCAGATTATTCCCATTATTAACATAAAGCTTTGCTAACATCGACTCTGATTTTTCTTTGATATTGTCATCGGAGTATGTCACTGCCATGTCGCGGCTTTTCTCGTATGCGGCAATAGCCTGGGGATATTTCTTAGCCTTGATAAAATTGTTACCGACATTATATTGCCATACTGGTAAAACAGTGGCAACTTTCATTTTAAGAGTGTCAGCATCAGTGCCAATTGTATTACACATTTTATATACATCCTGCATTTTTACTACGGCACCTGCCATATCGGTTTTCGAAAGTTCAAGTGCAGCATTAAAAGCATTGCCGGCATCTTCTTTGGTTTGTGCGATAAGAAATTTACCTGAAAAGGTGGTAAGAATTGTTACGGCAAAAGCCAGGATCAGAGTTTTTTTCATTGATTCGTGAGGATTTTGTTAATAATTACAAATGTGATTGACTTGCAAATATACACAAATATGCATTTGAAGCAAATCTTAGTTCCGTACTAAATACCAAAAACTGTTCCAAATGCTTCAAATACGAGGTTTCCTGATTTGTTAAAAAAATGTAATTTTTCAGAATAACGATATATCATAACTTAAAATACAAGTTCTGCCATAGTGTCCTACTATTTTCCAGGTACTGAACCAGCATCCTCATTTTCAGAATTAAAAACTCCATATCTTCGAAATTTAAGGTATTTAACTAAAGGCTTGAAGCCGCCGATAAGGAATCTGATTTTTGATAATTCACAAATTATTAAATGAAAAATGTTATACATTTGCACACTAGTGAAGTCCCGCAAAGGATTTTATCTTCCTGTTTTTCGAAATACGGTTATTCTGATCAATACACAATACAGAACTTGTCATGAACACTAATTACATTAAAATAATTCTTGCTGCCGTAATTATACTTCTGGGATTCCTGCTTTTTCGCAGCATAAACAAACCCGTAAAATTCGAGAACAACCTTACAACCAGAGGAGAGGCGATTGTAGCTAAGCTGAAAGATATACGTACTGCGGAAAATCTGTTCCGTTACCAATACGGAAGGTATACTTCAAGTTTTGACTCCCTTAAAGAATTTGTAAAATTCGGCAAAATACCGGAAGTGAAAATGATACCTGATCCTAACGATACTACTTTTACACGCGCAATATCCGATACCATTGGCTACATCAATATTTTTGATTCTATCTTTGCCAAGAAAAATTATCCTTTGGACAAACTAAATGAAGTTCCGTTCTCCAACGGTGACTTGTTTTCGATTATGGCTGGGAAAATCAATAAAGGTGGTGTTGAAGTTGCTGTTTTCGAGGTGTCTGTTCGTATGGAAATATACACCAAAGACCTTGATAAACAGCTTGTAATTAATAGAATTAAAGAATTGGAAGATAAATCGAAATTCCCCGGACTTAAAGTAGGCTCCATGACTGAGGCTTCTACCGACGGAAATTGGGAATAACAAAATACCAAATATCCCTTGGAATGTACTCTTAATCAGGTTGATCCGCAGTTTGAAACTACGCAGGGATTTAATTACAGGCTATCCGTTCTGCTCTGTCAGGATGGATTTTCTTTTTTAGTAACCCATGCGCTCTCTCAGAAAGTATTGAGAATAGCTTCTTACAAGCTTAATCCTGACAGCATTAAACATAACGAATTGGGAGGATGGCCTGAAAGCGGTGATGTATATTTTGAAAAGCTAAAAAATATTGATTTCATAAAGTTGTCCTATCAGCGTGTCGATATTGCTGTAGCTTCACAAAAAATCACCATTGCTCCTCATGAGTTTTCAGAAACTGAAAACATTATGAATATCATTTCGGCGGCATACCCGGTTAGCCCTGGCGAAGAAGTTCTGACTGAAGCGGTTTTCGATCCCGGTCCGATAACAGCATTGCTGATCCCTGCATATATTCCGGAATTCTGCTTAGAGATTTTTCCAGGTTCATTTTTGCGAAGTGCTGCAGCTGTTTTCGTTAAAGCTATTTTCCGAAAACATTCGCGGTTAATAGAACGGCAAGTGTTTATTAATGTACATCCCGGCTTTTTTGAAATCACTGTAATCCAGGGACTTCGGTTGTTATATCTGAATGCCTTTAAATATGCCGCATCTTCCGACGTTTTGTATTACGTAATTTTTGTGCTCGAACAACTCGGGTTTACCCCATCGGAAGAAAAACTAACTCTTATGGGTGATGTTACTGAAAACTCGGTTATAAGTGCACAACTGAAAATGTATTGTGAATCGCTCAAATTTATTGAGAAGCCTGAAGAACTTATTTTTGGAGAAGCCTTCTCAGGAATTGCAATGCACAATTACTTTATTTTGCTTAATATACCCATATGCGAATAATAAGCGGCAGCCATAAAGGCAGAATACTTCGTCCGGAAGGACTCCCTGTAAGGCCTACAACTGATATGGCGAAGGAAAGCTTATTTAATATCCTGAATAACCGTATTGATTTTGAAGAAGTAAAAGTACTCGACCTTTTTGCCGGAACCGGTAATATTTCGATGGAATTTGCCTCACGTAATGCAAGCAGTGTTCTAAGTGTTGATGTAAACGGCCGTTGTATCGATTATATATCGAAAATGATTACTGAACTGAAATTTACCAATTTATCAGCTGTAAGAGCTAATGTGTTCGCCTTCCTTTCACGCCCGGCAGGGAGCTATGATGTTATTTTCGCTGATCCACCCTACGACATGGAAGAACGTGAAAAAATTCCGGCTTTGGTTTTTGAGCATAACTGGCTGGCCGATGATGGATTATTTATCCTTGAACACGATAAACGCATCAATTTTAAAGATCATCCGCTTTTTGCCGAAGAACGCCAATATGGCAAGATACACTTTACTTTTTTCAGGAAACCGGAATTGGAAAATACTACAAACCAGGATTAAATTGAAATTGCTTCAGGAATAAACTGATCGATATTTCCTCCGTGTTTATGTACTTCGCGAACAATGGATGAAGTAACCATCACATATTCAGGCAGTGCCAGCAAAAAAACAGTTTCAATATCGGACTCAAGTTTAAGATTCACCTGAGCAACGCCACGTTCAAATTCAAAATCCGCGGACGTTCGAAGACCTCTTAAGATATAAGAAGCATTCATTTTTGTGCAAAAATCGACAGTAAGCCCTTCATAACTTTCCACGCTTACCTGGGGCAAATCCGAGAACGTATTATTCAGCCAATCAAGCCTTTTTTCAACTGGGAAATAGCCGCTTTTGTCAGAATTCACTCCTACAGCAACAATAATTTTATCGAATAAGGGCAAAGCGCGTCTTAAAATTGACTCGTGGCCCCGTGTGATCGGATCGAATGAACCCGGAAAAACAGCGATCTTCATATCATGGTTTTGTGCAAAGATAAAAACATAATTCTAAAAAAGTGTTCGGTTTAAAAAGAAGATGTCCAGAGACTGTTTCGGATTTCCTATCTTTGCACCGGAAAAATACAGCAGGCATGATTTACTTCTTTCGCAAAGACAAAACGGTGTACGCAGTGCATCATCAAACAAAAATAATCAGCAATGATATCCCCAAGCTGGAATGGCTTTTTGGTGATGCCCGGCAGGTGAGCGAAAGCAAAATGGCCGGGTTTTTTGTTGGCCCGCGCCGCGAAATGATCACTCCATGGAGTACTAATGCCGTTGAAATTACCCAGAATATGGGTATCGAAGGATTACTCCGCATCGAGGAATTGGAAGAAGTAGCAGATGAACTTGCGTTGTTTGATCATATGTTGCAGCGTTTATATTCAGGTCTCGATCAGGATATTTTCACAATAGTAAAACAGCCTGATCCGATCATCGAAATAGATGATATTGCAGGCTACAGTAAAAAAGAAGGCCTCGCTTTAAGCGGCGAAGAAATAGATTACCTTAATAAAGTAAGATTGAAGTTAGGTCGTAAACTCACTGACAGTGAAGTTTTCGGTTTTTCGCAGGTTAACTCCGAACATTGCAGGCATAAAATTTTTAACGGGACTTTTGTCATCGACGGCATAGAACAGACCGAGAGCCTGTTCCAAATGATCCGAAAAACTTCCAAAGCACATCACGGAAGAATTGTTTCAGCATACACTGATAATGTGGCCTTTGTAGAAGGGCCAGTAGCCGAGCAATTTGCTCCGCAAACTCAGGATAAACCGGATTATTTCGAAACCCGGGATATAGAAACCGTAATTTCACTTAAAGCCGAAACCCATAATTTCCCTACTACCGTTGAGCCTTTCAATGGAGCCGCAACCGGTTCAGGCGGCGAAATCCGCGACCGCATGGCAGGTGGTAAAGGTTCCATGCCCATTGCCGGAACAGCAGTTTACATGACTTCCTACCCACGCACTGGTGAAGGTCGTGATTGGGAAACCGAAAATGAGCCTCGTCCCTGGTTGTATCAAACACCTGAGGAAATCCTGATCAAAGCGTCAAACGGGGCGAGTGATTTTGGAAATAAATTTGGTCAGCCTTTAATTTGTGGTTCGGTTCTAACTTTCGAACATACAGAGAACAATAAAAGATACGGTTACGATAAAGTAATTATGCAGGCCGGTGGTATCGGCTATGGCCGAAATGTGGATAGTTTAAAAGGTCATCCACAACCGGGCGACAGGGTAATCGTAATGGGTGGTGATAATTACCGCATCGGGATGGGTGGAGGCGCAGTTTCATCTGTAGCGACGGGAGAATACCACAGCGGGATTGAGTTGAATGCCATTCAGCGTTCGAATCCTGAAATGCAGAAACGTGTATATAACGCCATTCGCGCTATGGCTGAAAGCACTGACAACCCGATTATCTCAGTTCATGATCACGGCGCAGGCGGACATTTAAACTCACTTTCGGAACTGGTTGAAGAACAGGGAGGAACAATTGACCTGGGCAAGTTGCCGGTAGGTGATTCAACCTTATCATTCAAGGAAATAGTTGGAAATGAATCTCAGGAACGCATGGGGCTGGTACTTCATGCTGATGATGTAGAGAAAATGCAAAGGGTTGCCGAACGCGAGCGCGCTCCTTTTTATAACGTGGGCGCGATTACCGGTGATATGAACTTCTCATTTGTCGATTCACTAACAGGTAAAGCACCGATAAATTTGCCTCTCGAAAACTTTTTCGGGAAACCGCCACGCACAATTATGCAGGATGAAACGGTACCATCTACCTTTCAAAAACCAGAATACGATCCATCGCAACTAACATATTATGTAGAACAGGTTCTGCAACTCGAAGCCGTAGCATGTAAGGACTGGTTAACCAATAAAGTGGATCGTTCAGTTACAGGGCGCATTGCACATCAGCAAACAGCTGGCCCGCTTCAACTTCCTTTAAATAATCTCGGCGTTGTTGCCCTCGATTACCAGGGATTGAAAGGAATTGCAACATCCATCGGCCATTCGCCGGTTGCAGGTTTGATTGATCCGGAAGCAGGATCAGTACTCTCAGTTGCCGAAGCGCTGACAAACCTGGTTTGGGCACCTATTGAACAAGGCCTTGGTGGTGTTTCTCTGAGTGCAAACTGGATGTGGCCCTGCCGTAACGAAGGTGAAGATGCCCGATTGTACAAAGCAGTTAAAGCAGTTAGTGATTTTGCCATCGAATTGGGCATTAATATTCCAACCGGGAAAGATTCACTTTCGATGACGCAGAAATATCCCGGTGGCGAGACAGTTATGGCACCTGGCACAGTTATTATTTCAACAGTTGGTGAAGTAACAGATGTCCGCAAAGTGATAAGCCCGGTTCTAAAGGAAAGTTTTACGTCTTCACTTGTGTATATCGATTTCTCGAAAAGCGATTTCAATATTGGTGGAAGTTCTTTTGCTCAAGCCTTGAATAAATTGGGTGGAAGTACTCCGGAAATCAAAGATGCTGCTTATTTCCATTTATGTTTTGAAGCTGTTCAGGAACTTATTCAAAAAGATATGATCCTTGCCGGGCATGATATTTCAGCCGGTGGTTTAATTACAACATTGCTCGAAATGGCTTTCAGTCATAATGCGATCGGAATGGATCTTAATCTTGATGACTTAGGTGAAAATGACATTATCAGGTTACTTTTCAGTGAAAAACCAGGCATTGTAATCCAGGTTAACGATCTTGATTTTGTTAGTATTTTTCTACATGAAAAAGCAATTGATTACTGTGTGATCGGGAAACCAATTTCCGGCAATACGCTGAATATTTCACACAGGAGACAAGATTATTCATTCGATATTCATGCTTGCCGTGATAAATGGTTTCGCACGTCTTACCTGCTCGACCGAAAACAAAGTGGTGAATTAAAGGCACAGGAACGGTTCGATAATTACTCTGTCCAGGAAAGAAAATTTATTTTCTCCGAAACCTTCACCGGGAAATACAGCCAGTTTGGCATTGATTCAAATCGAAAGAACCGTTCAGGAATTAAGACTGCTATTATTCGCGAAAAAGGTGTTAACGGTGATCGCGAAATGGCCTGGAGCATGCATCTGGCGGGACTGGATGTGAAAGATGTTCATATGACGGACCTGATGAGCGGACGCGAAACTCTTGAAGACATCCGGATGATCGTTTTTGTGGGTGGTTTTTCGAACTCTGATGTTCTGGGTTCCGCCAAAGGCTGGGCTGGTGCTTTTAAATACAATGAAAATGCTCAAATTGCATTGGAGAAATTCTATGCACGAAAAGATACGCTAAGCCTTGGCGTTTGTAACGGATGCCAGGTAATGATTGAGCTGGGACTTGTCAATCCAGGTCATCAGTTGAAAACTAAAATGTTACATAATGCATCAGGCAAGTTTGAATCCAGTTTCCTTACGGTTGATATTTTAGAAAACGATTCAGTAATGCTGAAGTCGCTTTCCGGAAGCAAACTTGGTATTTGGGTTGCCCATGGTGAAGGACAGTTCAGTTTCCCGTATGAAGAAGAAAAGTACAACATTGCAGCAAAATATTCTTTCAGCGGATATCCCGGAAATCCCAACGGATCAATGTATGATGCAGCCTGTATTTCGAGTGATGATGGTCGCCACCTGGTTATGATGCCGCACCTGGAACGTTCGCTGTTGCCCTGGCAGTGGCCTTTGTATCCTGATTCACGGAGTGCAGATCAACTTTCGCCGTGGATAGAGGCTTTTGTAAATGCTAGGGAGTGGTTATCTGCAACAATAAAATAAACCTGTACAAGTCAGCGGTAAAGAATTAAAGGCTAAGCTGTTAACTCCCTGATTAGTATTTGAATCCTAAGTTCATTTCCTACTATCCAGACTTTATCGTTTATTTCAAAAACCAGATCTGATTCAGGGTTCAGGATACGTTCCCCATTTCTTTCGATACCAACTACAAGCCCTTTGGAGCGTTCACGAAGCTTTGATTCGCGTATGCTTTTTTTTACAAGGGGACATTCCTGACCTAATGTAAAATGATGAAGCGATACTGCCTGCTTTGAGGCCATATTTTGTGTATCAACTGCTGAAGAATCGAGGTGTAATTTAAATTTCTCTAGCTGTTCGTCGGTTCCTATTACAGAGAGTTTATCGTTTGGATATAAATATTCAGAGCGGTTTGGAACATTAATCACAAAATCGCCACGTTCAATTACGGCTATATTTACGCCAAACTCTTCGCGTATTTTTGATTCAAATAATGTTTTCCCGATGTAAGGAGATTTAGGATTTATTTCAAACGTAGTAATATGTGAGTCCCATGGACTTAGAATTCCAATTGTATCAGGCATTCCTGTTTCACGCTCATTATAATTAGTTAAAAACTGCATTTCGATCTTCCCGTAAAACGCTTTGATTTTTTTTGATAGTAACGCAAGAATCAGAACAGACACAATAACACCTATCAAGGCTATCAATGGAGAAAATAAACGATCGAATAAAAATCCGATAAATAAAACGGCTAACAGAACACGTGATGCAAGCAAAACCAGCAAGGGTCCGCGTTGCTTAGTTTTAACCCAGATATTTGCATACGCCTGCTTGTGGGTTCTGCGAAATGCGAGTGCCCACAAAAACGGAGATAAAATAACTAGTGAGATACCTGCAGTAATCAACTGCCCCCACTTATAATCTGAAAAATAAGGCGCTATGTATTTCGTGCTCAATAAAATAATGGTAATGATGATTACCGAAAACAAAACTACATTAACAAAATAAAAACGTAATATTTTTTTCCAGTCGCTTATTTCTGTTATATTTTGCGCTTCCACATTATACCGGCTTAACGCTTTATTCCACTTTTGAGGAAGGATTTTCTCAATTCGTTTATATACAGGATCTGAAAATCTAATCATATACGGCGTAGTAAATGCAGTAAGCACCGAAACTGCCACAGCTATAGGATATAAGAAACTGCTGGTTACATTCAGGGTCAGGCCCAGAGTCGCGATAATAAATGAGAACTCACCTATTTGCGAAAGACTCATGCCTGATTGAACTGCAATTTTGAGAGGCTGACCAGCGGCAACTGCACCTATGGTTACAAATAAAGGTTTGCCAAACAATAGAACAAGAGTGGCCGCTACAATAGGAAAAATGTGTTGCAACAACATTGCGGGATCTATTAACATACCCACAGAAACAAAGAAAATAGCACCAAAAAGATTTTTAACAGATTTGGTGAGGTGTTCAATTTTTTCGGCTTTTGTTGTTTCAGCCAAAATAGAACCCATGATAAAAGCACCTAGTGCCGGAGAAAATCCAAAATACGTTGCCAGCACAACCATGAGGAAACATAGAGCTAAGGAAACAATCAGGAGCGTTTCCTCATTCATTAATGATCGGATTTTTTTCAATAAGGTTGGCAGGAAAAATATTCCGGATATGAACCATAACACTAAAAAGAAGGCCAGCTTTAAAACTGAAATAACCATTTCGGTTCCGGAGAATGTTTTACTCACGGCAACTGTCGAAAGTAATACCATCAATAAAACTGCCACTAAATCTTCAATAACCAAAACTCCTGTTACAATACCGGCAAATTTTTGATTTTTTACACCCAATTCATCAAAAGCGCGTATTATAATTGTAGTAGATGCTATAGCGAGAATACCTCCAAGGAACAAACTATTAATGCTATTCCAGCCTAATATTCTACCTAAACTGTAGCCTACTAACATAGTGAGCATTATCTCGGTGAGGGCAGTTACAATAGCCACACCGCCCACTTTTATCAGTTTTTTAAAGCTAAATTCAAGTCCAAGTCCAAATAACAGGAAAATAACACCAATGTCGGCCCATATCCTGATACCTTCAATATCAACAATGGTAGGAAACATTTTGAAATTCGGCCCTACCAGGAATCCGGCAATAATATACCCCAATACTACAGGTTGCTTCAACCATTTAAAAAGCAAAGTAACAACAGCTGCTGCACCCAGGATTAGTGCCAGATCAACTATAAGTGCAGGGAGGTGTAGCATTTATTTTATTTTTCTTTTGGTATAACTGAAGGCATTTCGCATAAAGACAAAAAATTTTAATGAACTTATTATTCTGACATGCTTTCCACATCAAAATCAACTGCTGGCCTCAGAGAAATTCTCTAAATTCAAAAATACTACAATTAATTCAATCTTTAAGAAAAGGCGTAGAATGAAGCCTAGATTCGATTATATATTGTTCTCAATTTAGTAATGCTGCTGAATTTGAAAAGCATGTTGAGACCAGTGAAATGTCTGGTATGTGCTGATGCATAATCAGCCAACAGGCCTTTACCATTGATTGAGGCTAGAATACATTACCCGGTAGGTTAGAAACGACAGCAAATAAATCCTGATTCTTATCGCTTTTAAGAATACAATTTCATCGAACACATTTTGTTAAAATTCCGAATTCATTATCAGAAAGGCATAAACCGTCTTACCTTCTTCTGGTACTCTGAATATTCCTGATATTTTTTGGAAGATATTTTCTCTGTGAAATCGGAACTTCCCAGGAATAACAACATCAATAAAATACTTCCGGCAATTGTCCAGTTCAGAAGACGACCGGTAGCAGCAACACTATAGAAGTAAAATACAAACCATATTAATTGTTCAGCCGTAAAATTCGGGTGCCGGCTATGTGCCCAAAAACCAGTTCGTACAAATCCATGTGCATACTCACTCAAAGGTTCACCTGCATTGATTCGCCGGTATTTCTCAGCTTGAAAATTATATTGCTGCTGGTCGGCGATTGTTTCTATCACAACTAATCCGATAATTAAAAAGGCTACTGAATAATCAAGCCATCCTAAGGAGTGCCCAACACCTTCAATGGCAAGAAGCGAAGGAAGTGTAAATAATAATATGAGTCCTTGCTGATAAAATGAAATAAAGATAAGATTAAACGCCGCCCATACCCATCGGGAACTCAGAAGCGGTTGTTTGCGCAATACTGCCCAACGATAATCTTCTTCCCCTTTCCATGGAACCCATGAATAGCCTCCTTTTCGTGCAAAGTTGAATGTAAGTCGGGCTCCCCATATAGTTACAGTTATTGCCACAAGTGTCAGTCTTGCATCAAAATTAGTGGCATAAGCTACATACCATGTGTAAACAATCGGCATGATACTCCATAGCTTATCAACCTGGCTGTAATTCCTCGAAATTTCACTTACTAAAAAACACAATAAAGCAACTGCTATATAGACAGCAAGTAAAGTGTGTAAAACATCCCACTGCAGTATATTTAAAGGTTTGTAAAAATAAACCGCTGAAACCGGAATAAGCAAAAGCGTACAAAGTAAAATCAGACTGGCACGAAACATATAAAGGAATTAACATTTAACAAAAATACAAATATTCATTCATCGCAAACAAAACCGTCAGTATGGTTTCATTAATTACTAAAAGTATTCAACACTAGAAAAAGATATTCCTTCGGAATATTATTGCAGGCCTTAATATCGCTATATATCAAGAAAAAATGATAAGAATCTATTTCATCAACTTTCTCTCCCGCATCCAGTCTTCCATCCTGTCGGGCCATGTTTCAACTGGCCCCAGGCCCTTTTTCTTCAGTGCATAGCCATGCCCGCCTTTTTCGTAAATATGCATCTCGACGGGCACATTATTTTTCCGGCAAGCTTCATAATACAAGATGCTGTTTTCAGGAGAAACTCCATCGTCGGTTGTACTTATCAAAAATGTGGGTGGCGTTTCCTCACTTACATGCAGTTCATTCGAATAAAGTTCAATTTGTTCATCAGAAGGATTCAGTCCAACTAGGTTGTATCTGGTTCCCGAATGTGTGTTTACTTTATTAAATGTAATGACCGGGTATATGAGTAGCGAAAAATCGGGTCTCACGCTGATGGCAGGATCGGTAATTTCGCCAACCTGTTTATTGAAATGCGTTGAAGCAGTCGAAGCCAGATGCCCGCCTGCAGAAAATCCCATGATCCCGATTTTGTCAGAAGCAATGCCATATTTGGCTGCATTCTTTCGTACTATCCTGAAAGCCTGCTGGGCATCCTGGAGGGGTCTGATTTCAGCATTTTCGAACAATTCATCCTGAGGAAGCCGGTATTTCAGCACAAAAACAGTTACGCCTCGGTCATTAAACCATTTGGCAATATCATATCCTTCATGATCAATAGCCAGAATGCCATAGCCACCTCCCGGGCATATAACAACTGAAGCGTCTGATGTTTTTAACTTGGGTTGATAAACATACAATGCAGGCTGGGTTATATCTTTAACTCTTGTAATTCCATCAGTAGTTTTCGAATCCTCCGGAATCTGAACGCCTGTTAATCCGGGTACTCCATTCGGATAAAGGATAATAGAGTCGGTTTGTGCATTGGTATTTGAAAGTAGGATCATTAAAAAAAATGAGATTAGAAGTTTTTTCATTTCTTAAATTAATTTAAACGTTTATGATTGATTAAAGTTATATCCACCCGGAAGTATTAGAAAAAAAACGCCCCATTATAGATTCCCGATCCAATTGAACATCAATATGACCAATACGAAGGACCGCACTCAATAAAAGTAATAGGTACATCCTTGATAAAAGTTCCCAGCCAATCAGCACAATACTTCATTCCGGCTTCTTCCGAATTAATATGCCCAAGGAAGATAACCGCTTTCTTCCTTCCCTGTGAAACGGCATCCCTAGCATACTCGTAAGTTTCCCATTGTTGTGCTTCGCCTGTAAGCAGAACATCAACATCATCCCTTTCAAGTAATTCAATATGTTGCCTGCTGCCCGGCGCTCCTTCTGAAAGCCAGACTTTGGATACTTTCATTTCAGGGTTTCCAACAATATAAAATGCATTTTGCGGGAATGTCTTTTTAAGGTTTGCTGCCAATTCCTTTAAAGTAGTTGCAGGCAGTAAAAACTGATTCAGTTGATCAGAAACAGAATATTTTTCCCAGCCAAGTTTTACAATCATTCCTGAGAGAATACCATCCGGTTTGATGCTGTGAATATAATCGTGAAAACGCCAGATCACCAGCTTATGATCATTAATATATTTCTTCTTTTCTATAAAAACCGGGTCATTCTGTAGTTGTACTGTTTCATCAAGATGGTTATAATATATTGGCTCATGCGTGACAATTAGGTTACATCCTTTATCCACAGCCTGTTTAAGTACATCCATTGTGGCAAACATGCAGGTAGCAATTCCTTTTACGGGAGTTGAAGGATTACCTTCTTTAATTATGTCAACTGTATTGGGTATTAATGGTGAACCGGTCATTTTAAGTATGGACTGTATTACCTGGTCAGCTGTTACAACTTTTTTATTTGAAATATTCTGACCCATCAGAATGACAGGAAATATAAAGGTAAGCAGTAATGAAATTGTTTTCATAAGAAGTTTGGCTACTAATATTTTCCGGGGCTAAAATTAATATTTAAATTAGCACAACAATACTTTGATTAGTCATGACACAACTCTGGCCTTAAACAATAAATTAATCTTCACTTTTAAATGCAACCGAAGAGTTTCACTCTATGTTAAAATATTTTCTTATTATCTTACTCAGAGAATCCCGGTTAAATGGTTTTAATATATAGTCATTACATCCTGCCTCCAGGGCAGTTTGGTAGTCACCAGCTTTTTCGAATGCGGTTTGCGCAATAATTACAGCGTTAGTATTAAACTGGCGGATGTAACGGGTGGCTTCAAACCCGTCCATCAAAGGCATCTTAAAATCCATTAAAATCAAATCAATGTCAGGGTTTTCGCGGCAGACTTCGACAGCCTCAATACCTGTTTTTGCTCTTAAAATCTGCTTACTGAACATTTTAATCACTATCGAAATGAGCATTTCAGATCCTTCGTCGTCGTCGGCAATTAATATTTTCAACTTTCCGGGAGTAGTATTTTTAGTGGTGTCTGGAACCTGGTAGGCAATGGCGGTTTTCGAAGTGGCATCTATATTGCACGGAAGTGTGAAATAAAATGTTGATCCTACAGTCACTTCACTTTCCACCCTTATCTCACCACCGTTTTTTTCAATGAAATCTTTGCAAAGGATCAAACCCAGTCCGGATGTAGGTTCACCTTCCGTGCCGTTTCGTCCGATATTTTCGTCAAGCCTGAAAAGTTTGTTAAGCATTTCTTCACTCATTCCCATCCCCGAATCCTTGATAGAGATTTCAACCAGGTTTACGGGTACCTGCTTCGCAGCAATGTGGATTTTACCATTTCTGGGAGTAAACTTAACAGCATTGGACACAAGGTTGCGGATTGTTGATCCAATCATATTTTCATCGGCAAAAGCCAGTAAATCACCTGGTATGTCAATTCCGATTTCAATTCCTTTTATCTGGGCTGATTCCTGTATTAATTTCAGGTTTTCCTGAAGGATATCTATCAATAAAAATTGTACGGGTACAAAACTGGTAGACCCTCTTTGGGACCGTGACCATACCAACAGGTTCTCAAGTAGGCTGTATAGGCCGGTAGCAGAGGTTCTCATAGCCTTAGCAATCTTTTGAATCTCTTCGTGTTTCAATTCCGACGAGTCTTCAACCAAAATTTGTGTAAAGCCCAGGAGTGTATTGAAAGGACTGCGGAGGTCGTGGGCAATAATGGAAAAGAACTTGTCTTTTTCGGCATTTACTTTTTGAAGTTCTTCATTTTTGGCCTGCAGGACAAGTTCAGCTTCTTTTAACTCATTAATATCCACGCATTGTCCGATATATCCCAGGAAATCACCTGTGCTTGAATAGCGCGGGCTTCCGTTATCCTGAATCCAACGGTATTTGCCATCGTTGTGAAGCAAGCGGTATTCAATGCTGAATTTTTCCCTGTTCCGGAATGCCTCCAGGTAAATATCCATACGGTGGTGCATATCGTCAGGATGCACACCATTTATATAGCCGTTTTCCTTTTCCTGTTCAAGAGTTTTTCCTTTAAAATCGAGCCATACCCTATTAAAGTAATTACAGCAGGTATCTGTTCCTGAGGTCCAGATCAATGCCTGGCCTGAATCTGCTAATGTTTTGTAATTCTGCACGCTTTCCATTAATGCATTCTCTGCCTGGCGGTGCGCTTCTTTTACCTTTGCATCATCAAGTGCTCTTTTCAAGGCAAAAGGAAGTCGCCTTAACCTGTCTTTTACTACATAATCAACTGCTCCTGATTTTATCAGTTCGATGATGGTTTCCTCCCCTATAACTCCTGATACGCATATAAATGGAACATCCGGGCAGATATCTTTACTCCGTTGCAGTGCTTTGAAAGCATCGAAGCCTGGTACTTTGAAACCAGCCAGGATGATATCATATTTAGCTTTGTGTAATGCTGATAGAAAATCGCTTTCAGTCTCAACCCTGTCAATTTTAAAAGTATATCCTGCCTTTGTCAATTCATTGCAAATTAACTCGAAGTCCAGAACAGAACCCTCAAGTGACAATACGTTCAACAGTTTGTCAGTACTCATTTTGTTGTCTGTTAATGCGATATATAGTATAAAATTATTTCACTGCCAGGTATAGTACTATTAGTGGTCAGATGGTGATGAGTTTAATGTTTCTAGTATCTATATTCCGACTTTGTCGAAAGTTAAAACGGAATTGAGTGATGTCAGGCTATTATAACAAAAAGAATTTCCTAATAGAACGTAAAACATAAAGCAATGTTTCAAATTCTTTAACAATTCCGGTAAATTCTATTGGTAATCTGGATTATGCATAATCTTAATGAACCACGAAGTGCTCGACGAAGTCAAACCTTTGATTCTTAGAGTCTTGGCAGCATGATTAAAAATCGCCACAAAGGCTAAAAAAAACCAAGTTTCAATAAGCTGATATTCTTCATGAATTATTCAGGTTTAACTACTCTTTTAAATTTCTCAAATCCGATTTGAATCCAGTTTTCGATGAATCATCAAGCTTGCAGGATATTTCTAACAGGCTTTGGTTGTTATATACAATAGTGTTTTGAAATATTGAAATCAGAGAGACAATTCATCTCTTAAATAAGCCAATAATGCATTAGGTTTCACAGATTAATACAGGTTAGATTCTCTTTTGGAAGTTTCCTTAATGAAAAGAGAACATTATTTTTTACTCAGCAATATCTGCAAAACTTAGTGCAGCGATCTCACCGAAAGTAATCTGTGGCTATTATTAATCCATTATGATTTTGTCCATGTAAATGAATTACAAATCAATTCATATTTTTTCTCTCTTCATCAATAATTCTGTGGACTTCATTTAATAATAAAGGGAAACCCGGTTCGGTCATATTATGTCCATAACCCTGCAATTCGTAAAGCCGGGTTTGTTTGTTTCCGATTATTTTCATCATTCGCATCAGGTAAGCATTTTCTTCGTAACGGCCTAAAAGTTCCAGTTCTCTGTCACCAGTGATTAACAATAGTGGTGGAGCATCAGCACGAACATGAAATAGCGGTGCGTATTCATCAATTACAGGCTGCGTTTCGGGAATGCCTCGTTCTTTTCGAACTGTAAAATGGGTGATCGTCTGACCGCTGAAAGGGATCAGTCCTGCGATCCGGTTGGCATCAATTCCATCCGCATTTAACCATTTTTTATCCAAACCAACCATAAGTGTAAGATAACCGCCCGCTGAATGTCCTGAAACAAAAATCAGTGACGAATCGCCGCCAAACTGGCCTATATTCCGGAAAACCCAGGCAACAGCTGCAGCTGCATCTTCAATATATTTCGGGGCATTCACTTTGGGTGATAAGCGGTAATTTACACCTATGACGCATATTCCTTTTTGCTTAAGTGCTTCCGGAATTTCTTTGCTTCCACCTGTCAATCCGCCACCGTGAAACCAGACAACAGTAGCAAATCCCTTTATGTTTTCAGGATAATAAATATCTAGAACACAACGCTCTTTTATATAAGGATCTGAATGGTTTACTGCTTCAGAGTAGTAAGGGATGTTTAATTTAACTCTATATTCCTGCTTCTGCGCTTGAATCAAAAGCCCGGAAAAAATAAAAAGTACAAGCAATAAATTTCTCTTCATTGATCATGTTTCTTTAAGATGACATAAAAACCTTATTTTGAGCTAAGATACTATTTCCCATGAGAACTTAAACCAGATTTGCATTATCCCATAGATCTAACGCTGAAATTCATAATATAAGTCTGCAGATGGTATACTGCTGTATATAAACATATTAAATATTTTTATAGATTAATAATCTATTGCCTGTCAAAAAGGAAAACCGTATTATGCAAATAATTTGTATGTATATTTGCACACTCAAATCAATAAAAAATGAGTATTCATATTGAAGCAAAACAAGGCGAGATAGCTGATTTCGTGTTACTTCCAGGCGATCCATTACGGGCAAAGCATATTGCCGAAACTTTATTTACCGGGGCGGTTTGTTATAACAATGTCAGGGGAATGCTGGGATATACCGGTTATTACAATGGAAAACGTGTTTCGGTGCAGGGAACCGGAATGGGGCTTCCATCGCATATGATTTACGCAAGTGAGCTTATTAACGATTACCAGGTAAAAACGCTTGTAAGGATTGGCACCTGCGGAGGATTAATGGAAGATGTAAAATTACGCGATGTTATCCTGGCTGTTAGTGCATCAACTGATTCATCATCCGTTTCAAGGCACTTTCCGGGTATGACCTTCGCCCCTACTGCCAGTTTCCGCCTTATCCAATTAGCTTCGGCAAATGCTTCAAAAATGAATATGCCTGTGAAAGCCGGTAATATCCTTTCATCCGATTTATTTTATCATTTTCCCGAAGAAGGAGATGCCTATGAATTGTGGCGCCGTTACGGAACTTTAGCAGTTGAAATGGAATCAGCCGGCTTGTATATGCTTGCCTCCCGCCTGGGCGTTGAAGCACTTTCGCTTCTTACCGTAAGCGACCACTTGCTTACAGGCGAACACGTGAGTGCCGAAGAACGACAACTCAATTTCACAAATATGACCAAGCTGGCACTTTCACTGGCTGATTAAAGTAATTAGCGATGTTGGATTTCGGATTTCGGATTTATAATTTATAATTTAAGGACCCGTTTTCAAAATCACTCATCACAACTCCGAAATCCGAAATCTAACATCCGAAATCCAAAATCTCCCTGCATGTCCTGGTTCATCCTCTTTATTGCCGGTCTTTTCGAAGTAGTGTGGGCAGTTGGAATTAAATACACCGAAGGCTGGACGAGGCTTTGGCCTGCTGTATTAACAATTGTTGCCATGGTTGCTTCGTTTTATTTCCTTTCGATGGCTTTAAAGCACATACCAATGGGAACAGCCTATGCCGTTTGGACAGGTATAGGAACCATAGGAACAGTTATTTATGGAATCATTTTTTTTAAGGAACCTACTGATATTCTCCGTATCGTTTGTATCTTGCTCATTATTTCCGGAATCGTAGGTTTACGGATTCTGGCAAAATAGCAGTTTCGTTTTATTAAAAACGCTTTGAAAAAGCTCTTATCACAGATCATGCAAAAAACTATTTTTATCACAGGTGCAACAAGTGGATTCGGAAAAGCTTGTGCACATTCCTTTGCCAGCCTTCATCACCGGTTAATACTCACTGGTCGCCGGGCCGAAAGATTAAAGAAAGAAGCAGAGATACTTCATGAAAAATACAATGTTGAGGTTTTGACATTAAATTTTGATGTCCGCGACCGGAATGCGGTAAAACAAGCTGTTGATTCTATTCCGGTTAACTGGCGCAGTATTGATATACTGATAAACAACGCCGGGCTGGCAGCAGGTAGCGATCCGATTCAGGATGGCAACCTGGACGATTGGGATCAAATGATTGATACCAATGTGAAGGGATTGCTCTATGTCACTAAGAATATTTTCCCACTCCTATTGCAAAGCTCATGCCCTCATATTGTGAACATAGGTTCTATTGCAGGCAAAGAAGTTTATGCTAAAGGGAATGTGTACTGTGCTACAAAATTTGCTGTTGATGCCCTTACCCGAGCAATGCGAATTGATATGCTTGGTCATGGCATAAAAGTTTCACAGGTAGCTCCCGGAGCAGTTGAAACTGAGTTTGCACTGGTCCGGTTTAAAGGTGACGTAGAAGCCGCAGCTAATGTATACAAAGGATTTACTCCACTTCAGGCTGAAGATATTGCTGAAGCCGTAATCTGGATTACAGGTTTGCCGGCACATGTCAATATAAATGACCTGGTTATTATGCCTACTGCGCAAGCTAGCCCTGGCTATATTCATAAAGAGCTGTAAAACAGATAAAAATAATAATCCCATAAGTGTTTTAGCCGGATCAATAATATGTATTGTTCATAACTTCTTCATTATGATTAACCATACATATTCAATTTTAAAATTATCTTTACAATTCATCATTAACCTAAAGTAGCTTTATGCAAGATGTTACCCGCTTATTTGACATTCTGCCCCATTATGCAAAATCCTTTAAACCCAAGGATGATGTGCTGGCAGGTAAGGACAATGGGAAATGGATCAAATACTCAATTGATGACTACATTTCACATGCTGATAATATAAGCTATGGATTACTGAAACTCGGTATCAAACCTGGTGATAATGTAGCTACCATTTCCGGAAGCCGTCCTGAATGGAACCTGGTTGATATGGGTATTCAGCAGGCAGGTGCTATACATGTGCCTATTTATCCAACCATAAGCGAAAACGATTATAAATACATCCTTGAACATGCGCAGGTTAAAGTAATTTTTGTTACCGGGCGTGAGATCTACCGAAAGATAGAACACCTGGTTGGTGATATGAAAGGATTATTAGGTGTATATTCTTTTAAGGAAACTGAAGGCGTAAAACATCTTAATGACTTTATTGCATTAGGAAAAGAAAATGCTCAACCTGAAAAGGTGAGTGTAATAAAAAATTCAATTAAGTCCGATGACCTGGCAACTATCATTTACACCTCAGGCACCACCGGCAATCCGAAAGGAGTTATGCTCTCACATCAGAATATAATTTCAAATTTTTTAGCTGTTAAAGATATTCCGCCTATTGGCGAAGAAGGAAGAGCTCTTAGTTATCTTCCTCTTTGTCATATTTATGAGCGAATGCTGGTGTACTTGTATCAATACCTGGGAATTTCTGTGTATTATGCTGAAAATCCGGCAACTGTCGGAGATAACCTGCGTGAAATAAAACCTGATATCCTCAGCACTGTTCCGCGTTTGCTCGAAAAAGTGTATGAGCGTATCATTAGTTCTGGTCGTAAACTTACCGGAGCAAAAAAAGTCATCTTTTTCTGGGCTGTAAATGTAGGGATGCATTACGAATTGAATGGTGCAAAAGGGCCCTATTATGCTTTGAAACTAAAAATTGCGCGTAAATTAGTCTTTAGTAAATGGCAGGAAGCCCTTGGTGGAAAGCTAAAAGTGATTGTAAGCGGAGGAGCAGCATTACAACCCAGACTCGCCCATGTTTTTTGGGCTGCAGGAGTTCCTGTACTCGAAGGCTATGGTCTTACCGAAACTTCACCGGTTATTGCTGTAAACAACTTCGAAAAAAACGGCGTGATGTTTGGGACAGTAGGACCAGTAGTAAAAAACACAACAGTATTTATAGCTGAAGACCACGAAATACTAATTAAAGGCCCTGGTTTAATGCAAGGATATTATAAAGAACCTGAGTTGACTGCGGCTGCCATCGACAAAGATGGTTGGTTTCACACCGGCGACCTTGGCCAGATGGAAGTGGGAGGACACCTTAAAATAACAGGGCGTAAGAAAGAAATTTTTAAAACCTCGTTTGGCAAATATGTCAGTCCCGAAATGGTTGAGAATAATCTGAAAGAATCTGAATTTATTGATGCGCTTATGGTAGTTGGCGAAAACCAAAAGTACGCTGCAGCTATAATTGTTCCGGATTTCAATCACCTGCGCACATGGTGTGAGATAAAAGGCATACCCTATACCAGCAATACTGAGATGGTAGCGATGGAACGCATTCAGAAAAGATATCACAAGGAAATCCATAAATACAACAAACACCTGGGAGCTACTGAACAGATTAAAGCATTTGAATTAATGAATACTGAATGGACGGTTGATTCAGGTGAACTAACAGCAACCCTAAAACTGCGCAGGTCGTTAATAAACGAACGATATAAATCAGTTATCGAGAAACTTTTTTAACAATAATTGAATTTATCGTTTATCTTTCACATTAACTCCTTGGTGTATTAGAGTTTGTATTCTCATATATAAATCACTCGACATCCAACAAAAGAAAATCTCTTTCAATGATCATGAAAATAAAAAACCGGGTCACTTTTCAGTAACCCGGTTCTAACTATTCAGTTAAAATATTGGATCTATTTACTATAATCCATTTCGGCTAACCGTTTGTATCCATTATAGCGCCTTTTAGCGTTCTCCTGTGCTGCTTCAAATAATTCAATCGCTTCTTTCGGGAACGATTTCATCAGTGAAGTATAGCGCATTTCCGACTTCAGGAAATTCTGGAACAATGAGAAATCAGGTTCTTTGCTATCGAGTTGGAATGGATTTTTTCCTTCAGCTTCAAGTGCCGGATTGAAACGATAGTTCTGCCAGTAACCCGCTTTAACTGCATCATCCTGTTGTTGCTGGGCCTTTTCCATACCTGAATGCAAACCATGGTTAATACAGGTTGAGTACGCTATGATAAGTGATGGTCCCGGGTATGCTTCAGCTTCGCGAAGGGCTTTCAGGTATTGTGTCTGGTTCGAACCCATTGCAACCTGTGCAACATATACATAACCGTAACTCATAGCCATCATACCAAGATCTTTTTTACGGATCTTTTTCCCGGAAGCGGCAAATTTAGCCACAGCTCCTATATTTGTTGATTTAGATGCCTGTCCGCCAGTATTTGAATACACTTCGGTATCAACAACAAGCACATTAACATCTTCTCCTGATGCAAGTACATGGTCGAGGCCACCGTAACCTATATCATAAGCCCAACCATCGCCACCAAACATCCAAACCGACTTTTTAATAAAGTACTGTTTCAGTTCAACGAGTTCCCTGGCAACTAACGTTTTAGTAGCTTCAAGCAAAGGAATAACAACTGAAGTAGCTTCTTTTGATAATTGCGCGTTGTCTTTACCTGCCAACCACAGATTACAAGCCTCTTTAAGTTCAGTAGTATAATCACCATCAATGATAAGTTGCATTCTTTCGGCTATACGGCTGCGCATTTTTTCAACGCCCATTGCCATACCAAATCCATACTCGGCATTATCCTCGAACAGTGAGTTAGCCCATGATGGACCGCATCCCTGTGCATTTGTGGTATAAGGAGTGGATGGTGCCGATCCACCGTAGATTGACGAACAACCTGTTGCATTAGCAACCATCATACGATCGCCGAAGAGCTGCGTGATTAGCTTAATATAAGGTGTTTCACCGCAACCTGCACATGCTCCCGAGAACTCGAAGAGTGGCTGTGCAAACTGGCTGTTTTTAACGTTCTGCTCTTTTGGAGCTAGCGTATCTTTATAGGTAACGTTAGCGGTATGATAATCCCAAAGATCTGACTGATTCAACTGAGTATCGAGTGGTTTCATAACCAAAGCCTTTGTTTTGGCCGGGCAAACATCGGCACAGTTACCACAACCAGTACAATCCAATGGGCTTATCTGGATACGGAACTGAAGCCCGTCGAAAGTTTTTGGAATTGCCTTTAATGTGGCAGTGCCTTCAGGTAAACCTTTCTGTTCATTTTCATTTAAAAGGAACGGACGGATTACTGCGTGAGGACAAACATAAGCGCACTGGTTACACTGGATACAGTTATCTGAAATCCATTCAGGAACATTTACAGCGATACCACGTTTTTCGTATGCAGCAGTTCCCTGTGGGAATGTACCATCTTCGCGGCCTAAGAAAGCACTTACCGGCAAATCATCACCTTTCATGCTATTGATTGGCTCAACCATATTCTTGATAAAATCAGGAATATTACGAGTATCTTTTTGAACTTTCACTTCAATTTTCTTCCATTCAGCCGGAATACTCACTTCAGTAACTGCAGCACCTCTGTCAATTGCTTCAATGTTCATTCGAACAATTTCTTCGCCTTTACGTCCAAAAGTTTTCTTAACAGCAGTTTTCATTGCTTTAAGAGCCAGATCGTAAGGAATTACACCTGAAATTTTGAAGAATGCAGCCTGCAGAATAGTATTGGTGCGGTTACCAAGACCAATTTCTTCAGCAATAGCAGTAGCATTGATAATGAAGAATTTAATCTCATTCGCTGCCATGTATTTTTTCATATGATCCGGCAAACGGTTCCGGCTTTCGTCGGCATCCCAGATGCTGTTCAGCAGGAATGTGCCTCCCTTTTTCAGACCTTTCAACATGTCATATTTGTTCAGGTATGCCGGAACGTGACATGCAACAAAGTCTGGAGTATTTACCAGGTATGGCGAACGAATTGGATTATTACCGAATCGAAGGTGTGAGGTTGTAATACCGCCAGATTTTTTACTATCATAAGCAAAATATGCCTGGGCATATTTATCTGTATTTTCACCTATAATTTTAATTGAGTTTTTATTGGCACCTACAGTTCCATCTGAACCCAGACCGTAAAATTTAGCCTGGAAAGTTCCTTCAACCGATAAATCAAGTTCAGGTAATACCGGCAACGAAGTAAATGAAACATCATCAACTATACCTACTGTGAAATGATTTTTAGGCTCTTTCATTTTAAGGTTGTTGAAAACCGAAATCATCATTGCTGGCGTAGTATCCTTTGAGCTCAGTCCGTAACGTCCGCCGACGATAAGGGGTTGATTAGCCCTTTCGTAGAAAATATCACGGATATCGAGATATAAAGGATCTCCCGTTGCACCAGGTTCTTTTGTGCGATCAAGAACACAAATACGTTTTACTGAATGAGGAAGAACATTGAAGAAATACTTAGGTGAGAACGGACGGTATAAATGTACACTTATCAATCCCAGTTTTTCGCCTTGTGCATTCAGATGATCAATAACTTCCTTTAAGGTTTCAGTTATTGAACCCATTGCCACTACGATGTTTTCAGCATCTTTTGCACCATAGAAAGTAAACGGATGATACTCGCGGCCTATGGTTTTATTGATTTGCTGCATGTAATCTTCAACGATATCAGGAACAGCATCATAAAAAAGGTTAGCTGCTTCGCGGCTCTGGAAATAAATATCAGGATTCTGAGCTGTACCGCGGGTAACAGGATGCTCAGGGTTGAGGGCGCGATCGCGGAACTCCTTCAAAGCCTTGTGATCAAGCATTTTGCCCAGATCTTCAGTCGAAGGGTATTCAACTTTCTGAATCTCGTGGGATGTACGGAATCCATCGAAGAAATGCATAAATGGCACTCTTGAACGGATAGCAGCGAGGTGAGCAATTCCGGCTATATCCATAATTTCCTGTACACTCCCGGTTGCAAGCATTGCAAATCCGGTTTGCCGTGTGGAATAAATATCGCTGTGATCACCAAATATGGAAAGGGCCTGTGCAGCCAGGCTGCGTGCCGATACATGGAAAACAGCTGGTAATAATTCACCGGCAATTTTATACATATTCGGAATCATAAGCAGCAATCCTTGCGAAGCAGTGTAGGTTGTGGTAAGGGCACCTGCCTGTAATGAACCATGTAATGTTCCTGCAGCACCACCTTCACTCTGCATTTCTAAAACACTTACGGTTTCGCCAAATATATTTTTACGCCCATAAGCTGCCCATTCGTCAACGTATTCGGCCATTGTTGATGAAGGTGTTATCGGATAAATTGCAGCTACTTCGCTAAACATGTATGCAATATGCGCAGCAGCATAATTACCATCGCAGGTTACATATTTCTTTTTCTCACTCATATAATTATATATTAGATTATTGACTTAAAAACAGAGTACTTCTGTGCTTTTAAAAGCGGTGCAAAATTACTTTTTTATAAGGAATTGTTTGATAATAAATGCAAAAAATAAACCCCAGGAGGCTAATTTAAAATGATTATAGATTATAACGATAGTAAATATCAGCAAGTTATATTACTAAAAAATAAAAAGCTCAAATTCAGTGAAAACAATTACTCTTAAAAAAACGGTAATACTATAACTTATGTCCAAAAAAAATAGTAATTTTCCGCTTTCAAACCAGGAATAGTAAATTTAATAGTATTCATAAAATAATCGGAGGAAATAGTATGATCAACCTCGCCACAAATTACATGGGAATTAAACTCAAAAATCCCATTATTGCAGGTGCAAGCAGCATGTCGACAGACCTTGCAATGTTAAAAAAACTTGAGCTGGCAGGAGCAGCAGCAGTTATTTACAAAACTTTATTTGAAGAGCAGATAAACCTCGAAAGTGCCCAGTTCGATGATCAACTTGAAGCTATGGCAGGGTTGCATGCTGAAATGACTAGCCTTTATCCGAAACTGCAATATGCGGGGCCTGAAGCCCACCTGCTAAATCTGCGCAAAGCTAAGGAAACACTTACCATTCCTGTAATAGCCAGCCTTAACTGCCTGTATGATAATACCTGGATTGAATACGCCCAACTAATCGAAAAGACTGGTGTTGACGGAATTGAATTAAATTTCTATTTCGTTCCCGGTGATTTTGAAGCTGACGGGCGTTCCATCGAAGACATTCATATTGACCTGGTTAAAACCATAAAATCGAAAATCAGTATTCCTATAAGTGTAAAACTCAGTTCATTTTATTCAAATCCGCTTAATTTCATCTCGAAACTGGATAAGACAGGAATCAACGGGGTGGTGATTTTTAACCGCATGTTCGAACCTGAAATCAGTGTCCAGGACATGAAACATATAGCGCCTTTTTACCTGAGCCACGAGGGCGATTACCGTCTTGCACTCAGGTATGCCGGATTATTATATGGAAATGTAAAAGCCCAGGTTTGCGGTAATACAGGCATATATCAGGGTAATGATGTAATTAAAATGTTACTTGCCGGTGCCGATTGTGTACAGGTGGTTAGTACTTTATACAAACACAAACCCGAGCATATTGCAACCATGTTAACTGATATCGAAGCATGGATGGGATTAAACAAATACAGTTCAATTGCTGATTTCAAAGGAAAGCTCTCGAAGAAAAATCTGAAAGATCCTTTTGTTTACAAACGTGGACAATATGTTGATTTGCTGCTTGCTTCAGATCAATTGCTAAAATAATGTCGGATTGATTTCAAAACTAAAAACCCCGGGCTGAATAAGCCGGGGTTTTTTATTTTAATAACCTGACAGGTTATTAAAACCTGTCAGGTTATTAGTAGAAATAAAAAAAAGAACCGGCGGGCGCCGGTTCTTTTCGCATACAGGGTGTGGGAAAGAATTATTTGAGCTGCAATTTTTCTAAAATATTTTTAGCTTCCTGCCGGTGGAAATTATCCGGGTTGGAGGCAACAAGTGCAAACTGGTCGATGGCTTTTTCCTTCTGGTTGTTTTTCAGATAGCAAAGGCCTAAGTACCATTCGGCATGCTCGATATAAAGGTTGTCGTTCTGGTTGATTATTGTAGTGAATGCTTTAATTGAGTTATCATAATTTTTTGTTTCAATGTTTGATATCCCGTAATAAAACCAGACTGCTATATTCGAATTATCCTTATCAAGTATGCTTTTAAATAATACAGATGCGTTAGCAAAATCTTTTTGCTGGAACTTGATAACAGCTTCTACTATATTCTGATCACCACGGGTTTGATCCACAATATTCTCCGAATTATAATATTCGGTGAAAAGTTTATCATTGGAAACAGTACGTGGCACTTGCAGATACAATGTAGCAGCAACAGCAACCAGGGCAACCAGCGAAGCGGCAGCGTACCACCATTTACGTGTATACATCCGTACAACAGGAACTTCCTGCTTAACTACCCGGTTGGCATTAATTGCAGCAATAAGTTTCTGACGGAGTTCAATAATATCGTCCCGCATCAGAGCTGAATCAATATTTTGCGAAAGCTTGAGTTCAGCAGCCAGGTCAGGATTTGATTTCAACTCCTTTCGGAAGGCAGTCCGCTCAGAAGGCGCCATCTCTTGGGCAATATATTGCTCAATACTGGCTGAATGTTTAAAGTTAGTTTTCATTTTTTATGAATTTAAAACTACGGGGGTCATCGGCAATTCTTTTCTTCAAATCTTGTTTGCAAAGGTATTTCCGGGTTTTGGCATAATTCTCAGTTTTAAAACCCATGATACCAGCAATTTCCCTTAAAGGGACATTCTTAATAAAAAGCTTCAGTACTTTCTGACAGTCTTCGGGTAAGGCCAAAAAATGTATCTGAATAATCCTGTGCATTTCAACTTCTTCCATATTTGTTTCCTGAAGCATGTCCTGCGGAAGATCAATAAATTCTTCTACATCTCTCAGTCTGTCAAATATAGCTTTGCGCTTATTAAGCTTTTGGAGCCATAGATTCCGGCAAACAGAATACATGTAGGTTTTAAAAGAACTAGTTAATGTTAATTGGTTTAAACTTATCTTACTATAGAGTATAATTATCCCATCCTGAAATATATCCTCCGCATCCTCCCCTGACCCTCCATTATCCGTCACCAGGAATTTTATCAGTGGAAAAAATTCCTTATAGGCGAAATTAATGATGTAATCACTCCTTAATCTCAGTCCCTCTAATATGGCTTCATCGGAATAATGTATCATCTCTATACTATATTATCCAGATTTTTAAAAAAGGTGATACCATTTTTTAAACTTTTTTTTACTTTTTTTAAAAATATTTTTCATTTCGCTGACATTCAATACTTTAGATTTGAAAATATTTTTAAACAATTCCAGAATATTCCCGAAAATTTCCAACAATATCAATGGGAATCACTAATCAACGGTTACTTCTACAACCATTTTATTAATTTGTCAATCTAATTTGTGCATAGTATGGTATAATTTGAAACGCTGTGTATCGAAATGCGAAAAAACCGACGGGCGCCGGTTTTTTCAGAAAAGGGTGTGGGAAAGTGATTATTTGAGCTGCAATTTTTCTAAAATATTTTTGGCTTCCTGCCGGTGGAAATTATCCGGATTGGATGCCACAACAACAAACTGGTCGATGGCTTTATCTTTCTGATTGTTTTTCAGGTAGCATAAGCCTAAATACCATTCGGCATGTTCGATATACAGGTTGTCGTTTTGGTTTATTATTGTGTTGAATGCTTTTATCGAGTTATCATAATTTTTGGTTTCAATATTTGATATCCCGTAATAAAACCAGACCGCTATATTCGAATTATCTTTATCAAGAATGCTCTTGAATAATTCAGAAGCGGTTGCAAAATCTTTTTGCTGGAATTTAATAATGGCTTCTACTATATTCTGATCGCCACGGGTTTGGTCCACAATATTTTCCGAATTGTAATATTCGGTAAAAAGCGAATCATTAGAAATAGTGCGTGGAGTTTGCATATATAGTGTTGCTGCTACGGCAACCAGGGCCACTAACGAAGCTGCAGCGTACCACCATTTCCGTGTATACATTCGCACAACAGGGACATCTTCCTTAACTACCCGGTTTGCATTAATGGCAGCAATAAGCTTTTGCCGTAATTCAATAATATCATCCCTCATAAGAGCTGAATCAATATTTTGCGATAGCTTCAGCTCCTCTGCAACGTCAGGGTTTGATCGCAATTCCTTTCGAAATGAAACGCGCTCTGCGGGCGACATTTCATTCGCAAGATATTGCTCTATCGTAGCTGAATGTTTAAATTTAGTTTTCATTTTTAAAAAATTAATAATAAATAGGTTAATTGCATTTGATAACTTCAGATTCTCCGCCACCATACCATCGATTAATAGGAAATGCGAAACATCTTTATGCTACTATATCCGGAATTTTAAAAAAGGTAATACCGATTTCAGAACTTTTTTTATCTTTTTTTGAAAATATTTTATATGTGCTTATTTTACAGCATTTTAAACATTTTTTTATTTTTCAACAATTCTATAAATAGAGGCTGATAATAAAGAATTTTAGGCATCAAAAGGGTAGAAAATTTCTTTCAGGTTCTGTCTGAATAATAAATTTTTCGTGAATCCAACTTAAATTGATGTTTGATGCTATATAAAGAATAGACCACTAAAAGAAATTTGCATCAAATTAAAACCAAAAAACCGGCAGGGGCCGGTTTTCAATATACATGTGTGAATAAATGCCTAATTGACCTGTAATTTTTCTAAAATATTTTTCGCTGCATCGTGGTGAAAATTATCAGGATTAGCTGCAACTATACTAAACTGTCTGACTGCCTTATCTTTTTGATTGCTTTTAAGGTAACAAAGACCCAGGTACCATTCGGCATGTTCGATATACAGGTTGTCGCTCTGATTAATAATTACAGTAAAAGCTTTTATTGAATTATCATAATTGCCGGTTTCGATGTTTGAGATACCATAATAAAACCAGACAGCAATATTCGAATTATCAGCATCCAGTATACGTTTAAATAATACTGAAGCCGTTCGGAAGTCTTTTTGCTGGAATTTAACCACAGCTTCAACAATACTCTGGTTACTACGGGTTTGGTCTATAATGTTCTCTGAATCATAATATTCGGTGAAAAGCGAATCATTTGAAATGGCACGAGGTATTTGCATATATAATGTTGCTGCAACAGCAAACATAGCCACTAAAGAAGCTGCAGCATACCACCATTTCCATTTCCGGGTTTGCATTTTTATTACCGGGACCTCCGTTTTAACCTCACGACCTGCATGAATAGTAGCAGTAAGTTTTTGACGTAAATCGATTATATCGTCTCTCATCAGAGCCGAATCAATACTTTGTGAAAACTTCAGTTCTTCAGCCAGGTCCGGATTTGTTATTAATTCCTGTTCAAAAGCAATCCGTTCAGAGGGTGCCATCTCATTAGCAAGATAATGCTCAATACTAACTGAATGTTTAAATTTATATATCATTTTTTAAGAATTTTTGACTCCGTGGGTCATCTGCAATACGTTTTTTCAATTCTTCCTTACAAAGATATTTGCGGGTTTTGGCATAATTCTCGGTTTTAAAGCCCATAATACCGGCAATATCCCGCAAAGGAATGTTTTTAAGGAAAAGTTTCAACACTTTCTGACAATCGTCGGGTAAGGCCAGAAAGTGAATCTGGATAATCCTATGCATTTCGGCTTCTGCGATGCTTGCTTCCTTAAGCAGGTCCTGTGGAAGGTCGATAAACTCTTCGACATCTGTAAGCTTGTCAAAAATAGCTTTCCTCTTTCCCAGCTTTTGGAGCCATAAATTACGGCAAACCGAATACATATAGGTTTTGAAAGAACAGGTTAATTTTAATTCATTTAAACTTATCTTATTATATATTATAATTATTCCATCCTGAAATACATCCTCGGCATCTTCTCCTGACCCCCCATTTTCATATACAAGAAATTTTATCAGTGGGAAATACTCTTTATAAATGAAATTAATGATATAATCACTCCTTAATCTTAAACCCTCCAGTATGGCTTCATCAGAATAATGGATCATTTTTCTAAAATTTTATCCGGATTAGCAAAAAAGGTAATCCCCTTTTTTAGACTTTTATCTTCAAATACTGGATATATTATATATTTCATTGAAATTCAGACATTTAAGTATTGTCAAACTTATTAATATTTTTTAAATTCTTTACATAATTTGGAAAAATAATGTTAAAATCTAAGCTCTTACTAATTGCAAAGTTGATACAAATTTGAAATTTTTAATATTTTTTTTACAAAACACGTATTACCTTTTCATAAAACAAAGATTAAGACTTATAACGCACTAAATTAAGCTGCAAACAAATTTATTGAAATCTTTAAGAAATAAGCAAAAAATTAAAATTAATAACAGCAATTTAAATTTGGTTAACAATATACACTTAAACTACTACTACAATGAAAAACAATTATCACTTCGTAACACTCTTATTGTTAGCAATTATTTCAACTACAGTTTTAAAGGCTGCTAACGTTAGCGGAAAAGCACTTTATCAGGACGATGTAAATCGACCTATTGGATTTGTAACTGTTGTTTTGAAAAATATTGATAATAATGCCACTCAGGCCTACACCACTGGAGCAGATGGATTTTATGAGTTTACAGATGTTCCTAAAGGAAATTACACATTAACAGGTAATACAAAAATTGCCAGCACTGGTGGAACATTTTATGATGCTGTGCTTGTATATCTGAATATCGCTAAAGTAATCAAGCTTTCTCCTATACAACTTCTGGCTGCCGATGTAAACGGTAACAACAAAGTTGAAATGGGCGACTTTAACCTTATATTACAGCATATCCTTCGCAACAAACCCTATCCGGCTGGCCCATGGAAATTTGTAATTTCCGAGTTTACTGTCACTGATATGAAAGCTGCGGATGCACCCCCACGTGGACTAGGCGGCACATGTTCAGGAGATGTAGGAGGCACATTTGTTCCTACAGCCAATAGCACACCGGTATTACCTGTTGCACAGGATGGTGTAATCAATGTAACCGAAGGTGAGTCCTTTGTAACTCAGATTCTCACTCATAATGACCTTTCACTTTCAGGAGCCGGACTTATTATCAACTTCCCATCTGAGTTAATGGAAATAGAGTCAATCGAATTTAAAGGTACTGATTACGAATACAATATTGAAAACGGACAAATCAGGCTTGTTTGGGGTAATCCTGAAACTGCACCTATTGATTTCAAAGACGGTGAGCCCCTCATAACCATTCATGGAGTAAGCACTGCTGCTTTTAAAGAAGGAATGACTGCAAGTTTGAGTATGGACGGGAGCACAAGCCTCGTAAGTTCATCAAATAATGAGGTTTCAAACCTTAAGTTTGCATCACCGCTTATTAAATTTGGCAAACCAACCCTAAAGCTCAGCAACTATCCCAATCCTTTTAAAAATTCAACCAAGCTAAATATTTATTCTCCTGAAACCGGAAATGCAATCATAGAAGTATACAGTACAAATGGTCAGCTGGTAAAAAGGATTTCAGCAGGTGAATTAAATGCAGGATACCAGGAAGTTAATCTGGATGCTTCGCAACTCGCAAAAGGCTATTATGTATGCAAAATTCGTATGCAGGGTAAAACCACTGAATATGCAAATGCAATACGCTTATTAAAAGCCGAATAACCGTAAAATAACAAAATCTGAAAAAGGAGCTTTATGCTCCTTTTTTTATTTATAAAGTCTAACTTTTTTTATCTTTGCTGTGCCTTGAAAGGCTCATTATTACTAGCCGCTCTGCAAACAGACACAAATTCATGCCCTATGAAAAAAGCCCAGGCATTATGTTGCTCCGGATTTCTTCTGCTGATAACTATGTTGGCAATATGGTCATGTGATAAAAATACCAAGGAGAGTTCCCGCAAAAAAAGCGAATCTGATCTTTTAGTGGCTGAACAATTAAAAAACCGCGGCAGCTATGATTCAGCCATTATATATTTCAGAAAAGCCGCTGATTCCACCCTTGAACAAAACCAATATCCGGAATGGACCAGGAGTGTATCCGGATTAATAGATTGCTTCAGAGCAAAAGGCAATGTGGATGAGGCTATGAAATTTATTGACCAGGCAATGGGAATTGCTATGACTAAGATAGATACTACAGGCAACCTGTATAATGGGCTAATCCATAAGAAAGCCTTACTTTATTCTGATAAAAGACAATTCGAACAGGCTTCTGCACTTTTCAACCGGAACATTAATACATATAAGGCAAAATCAGCAATACCCGATACTGGCCTGGCACTCTCGTACAATGGAATGGGGACAGTTTTTCTGTTTCAAAATAACTTTAATGACGCACTGAAAGAGTATCAGAAAGCGATAGATACATATGAAGAATCAAAACATACCAGGAGCTTAAACTATGCCAGTTCCCTGCAAAATATGGGTATAGTTTATTCAATGGCAGGCAATTACGAAAAAGCCGAACAATATTTTTTAAGATCCCTAAAAGTTAACCTGGAGGTATTGGAGCCTAATGATCCCAAACTTGCCTCATTTTACCTCAATATGGGAAGATTTTATCAGATTGTTCGCAACGATTCGAAATCGATTGAGTATATGAAGCTTGCTGAAAATTTCTATATTTCCCAAAATCAGTCCAACTCAATTATGGCAGGAAGTCTGTTCCTGAATATTGGAGTGCTATACATATATACAGGTGATTATGAAAAAGCTCAGAGTTACCTTGATAAGTCGCTTGAAATAATTTTGACAAAGACCCCGGAGAACCGGGCTGATTTACTTTCCCTATACCTGAACATGGGTTTTATAGCTGAAAAAAAGGGAGACTATTCTATTGCCAAAGATTATTACCTTAAGGGGTTATCAATTGGAGATAAACTACCGAATTCAGTAAAAGTGCTCAGGGGATTAGCAAATGTATCCTATAAGATGTCGGACAAAACCAATGCTGATGTATATTATATGATGGCGCTGCAAAAAAGCATTGAGATGTATGGCAATGAACATCCTGAAACCGCGCTTACTTACCTTAGATATGGTGATTTCCTGTCTGATATTAACGATAAGAAAGCTCTTTTTTACCTCAATAAGTCATTAGATCTTTATAAAAAATCATTTGGAAACGTAAACATTGATGTATCAACTGCTTACAATTATATTGGCAATTACTATAACAGAATCAGGAATTACAGCACTGCAATCAGCTTTTATCAACTCTCGCTTATCGCAGGATTTCCTGAATTTACATCAAGAAATATCGCAGATAATCCTGAAATTTCTGTAGAGAACCTGAATGATAACCTATTGAATTCATTTACCAGGAAATCTACCGCATTGTTTTCGCAATACCTGACTGATACAACACGAACAGATTTATTGAAAAACAGTGTAAAAAGCTTTAATCTTTCGTTGAAAATGATCGAAATGCTCCGATCGACCTACCAGGATGAAGACAGCAAGTTATTTATTTCCGGAAATGAGAAAAATACATTTTCAAATGCCTTACTTGCCCAGGTAAAACTCTATCATAAAACCAATGATCCGGAAGCGTTGAATCAAGCCTTCAGTTTATCCGAGAAAAGCAAATCAGCCGTTTTACTCTCACATTTGCGTGATAAAGAAGCAAAAAATGTCGGAGGAATCCCCGAAGAACTTCAGGTACAGGACGCAAGTCTGAAATCAGAGATCTATTTCTACAATAAACAGATACATGATCAGAACCTCACAGGAAAACCCGATGAAGAAAAAATAAAAATGTGGAATGGCAGGATTTTCGATCTGAGCCGGAAACAGGATGAACTTATCAAAACGATCGAAAAAAACTATCCTGTGTATTATAATCTCAAATACGATAACTCAGTTATTTCCATCGGTCAAATCCAGAAAAAACTTACTCCCAGGCAGGCCGTCGTCGAGTTTTCACTTACCGATTCCACTCTCTACATTTTTGCTATTAATTCTCAAACCAGGCAGCTTATAACAAGAAGTATTGATAAATCGTTTTCGAACAATTTGTCAGTGCTGTTGCAGCAACTAACCGGGAAAGAATATAATAATTATTCTATCACTGATTTCAAAGCATTTATTCAAGCTTCATACGGTTTGTACCAAACATTACTGTTCCCGGTTGAGTCCGTTATCAATGGGAAAGAACTTATCATTATACCTGATGGAGAACTTGGTTACATTTCTTTCGATGTACTTCTAACCTCAAAACCTGATACTACAAAACAAGCTTATAAAAATCTACCATACCTTATTAAAAAGTCATCATTAACTTATGCGCCCTCGGCAACTACTTTCTTCAATGATCTGAATCTGAAACGCTCTGAAAATAATGGCCGGATACTTGCGTTTGGACCAGATTACGGATCCGGCAACACCGTTCTCGATCAAAAAGATGAAAATGGCAAATTACTAAGGAGCTCTCTTCCAACTCTTGGAAATACACTTGATGAAATTAACAACCTAGAAAAATACTATAATGTAACAGCTTTTCTGGGTAAAAATGCTACAGAAACTGTGTTTAAAAAGAATGCCTCCGATTACAGGGTGCTTCACCTGGCAATGCATACATTAATTAATAATGAAAATCCGTTGTACTCAAAACTGATTTTCTTCAAACCAAAAGGTGACACTATTGATGATGGAATGCTTAATGCTTCCGAACTTATTAACATGGATTTACATGCAGATTTAGCTGTGCTGAGTGCCTGCAATACAGGTTCAGGTAAAATGCAGAAAGGAGAAGGCGTTTTAAGCCTCTCGCGTGATTTCTTTTATGCCGGAGTACCCGGTATAATAATGACTGCCTGGGCTGTTGAAGATCGAGCAGGGGTAAAGCTGATGGAATATTTTTATAAGAACATTGCCCTTGGCAAACCCCGCCATGAGGCATTACGCCTGGCTAAAATAGAATATCTCGATAATTGCGACAAATTGACTGCGCATCCGCATTATTGGGCATCGTATATGAATGTAGGCGATATCAGCCCGCTTAAAGGTTTCGGTAAAAAGACAATACCATTTTCAATGTACGGTGCCGCAACAACATTATTTGCCATCGTGCTTTTAATCTTTATCCGCTCGCGTAAAAAGCAAAAGAACAACAGGACGTAAGTTAACCATGGGCTGATTTTGCTTATTTTTGCGAAAAAACAATTGTGATCCTACCCTCCAATTTCGAA
Organism: uncultured Bacteroidales bacterium; assembly: GCA_963802185.1. Taxonomy (GTDB): domain Bacteria; phylum Bacteroidota; class Bacteroidia; order Bacteroidales; family UBA4417; genus UBA4417. The sequence goes on along the minus strand of CAWDHU010000015.1, from coordinate 539,287 downwards.
GAAAAAACCGGCTTTGATACAATCAGACGTATGCTTGATGGGTATTGCCTGGGCGAAGGAGGGAAATCACGGGTTGCCAATATCTGCTTCAGCAACAATACCGAAGAATTGAACCTGGAACTCAATACTACCGAAGAGTTCCGTACAATGCTCATTACTGTTTTCGGATATCCTGCCTCTGAATATTTCGAACTTGAGGAAGAGTTGAATAATATCCTTATCCCTGGCACATTTCTTCCTGCTGAATTATTAGTTTTGTTGCGTTCTTCGTATTCAGCTTATATAAATTGTAAAACCTTCATTTCTGAAACAACTGCAAATACTTTCCCTCATCTACATATACTTATATCAGGACAATATATTGAACCTGGAATTATTGCGGGTATAAATCGCGTACTCGACGTTGAAGGCAATATCCGTGACAATGCTTCCCCTGCCCTGCTCGAGATCAGGAAAAGCCTCGCCCGAATGATCCACCAGATAGACAAAAAAATTGCCCAGGCACTTACACAGGCTAAACTTGATAAATACATTCCGGCAGATACCGAAATTGCTATTCGTGATGGCCGTGCAGTTATCCCTGTAAATTCGTCGAACAAACGAAAAATAAGCGGTGTAATCATCGATGAGTCAGCTACAGGACAAACCTCTTATATAGAACCAACAGAGGTTTTCGAACTACGCAACAGCATACGCGAGCTTGAACTTGCCGAAAGACGGGAAATCATTAAAATACTGATCGGACTTGCAGATGAACTTCGTCCATATATCCAGCTAATAAAAGAATCGCTTGGTTTCCTTGGGCACCTCGACTTTCTCAGGGCTAAAGCACTTCTGGCCATCGATACCGGATCACTTAAACCAGTCGTTCACAAAAAACAGTCTTTCCACTGGATACAAGCAAGGCATCCGCTGCTGATGCTCTCATTAAAAAAGCAGAAACGAGAGATCGTACCTTCCGATATTTCATTAAATGAAGACTCAAGGATACTCATTATTTCCGGGCCGAATGCAGGGGGCAAATCGGTTTTACTTAAAACTGTGGGGTTACTTCAGTATATGCTTCAATGTGGTCTTTTAATTCCTGTTCTCGATACTTCCGAAGCAGGCATTTTTGATAATATGTTTATTGATATTGGTGATCAGCAATCTATTGAAAATGATCTAAGTACATATAGCAGTCACTTACTGAATATTAAAAACCTGCTTAACTATGCTGATCATTCAACCTTATTCCTCATTGATGAGTTTGGAGCTGGTACTGAACCTCAATCAGGAGGAGCAATTGCTGAAGCAGTTCTCGAAACACTGAACGAAAAGAAAGCATACGGCGTTGTAACTACCCATTATGCCAACCTGAAACTGCTGGCTTCCAATCATTCCGGCTTTATCAACGGAGCAATGCTATACGATGCCAAGCACATGAAACCACTGTTTGTTCTTAAAACGGGCAGACCTGGTAGCTCTTTTGCTTTCGAAATTGCATTAAACATTGATTTCCCAAAAGAAGTACTCGATAAAGCAGGCGAAAAAGTGGGTCATGCCAAACTTGATTTCGACAAGCAGATGCAAGACCTGGAAGCAGAAAAACTGGATTTAAGCCTCAAAGAGAAACAACTTCAGCAGGCCGATGAAATGCTTGCAGGATTGATAAACCGTTATACTTCGTTGAAAGATGAACTGGATAGAAAGCAAAAAGAAATCCTTGAAAAAGCAAGCAATGAGGCTAAATCCATTCTGAATAAATCAAATCAGATCATTGAAAAAACAATTCGTGAAATAAAACAATCACAGGCTGATGCTACCCGAACAAAACAATTAAGGGCAGAAATAAAAGAATTCAGTGAGCAGGTTGTTGAAATTCCTTTAGTTGAATCCATAATTGAAGAAGAAGTAATATTACCTCCTGAAAAAGCCACAGGAAGCCCTGTTTTGATAGGTAGCCGTGTCCGAATGAAAGGCCAGCACGAATCCGGTGAAGTTGTCGATATCCATGGAAGCGAAGCTACTGTAGCTTTTAACACTGTTACCTTAAAGGTGAAAACCGAAAACCTGGAAGTACTTCAGCCAAATACCCCGGTTAAAAAATCTGTTAATCGCGGTGTGGCTTATCAAAACATGGTAAACGATATGAATGCCCGCATGGCCAATTTCCGGATCACTATCGATGTAAGAGGAAAGAGGGCCGATGAAACAGAATTACTTATTCAGCGTTATATTGATGAAGCAATTATGCTGCATGTGTCCGAAGTCAGTATTCTGCATGGAAAAGGCAACGGGGTTTTACGCAGTATTATCCGCAACTATCTTGGAAGCATACCCGAAATAAAACAGTTTTCAGATGCATCTCTCGAAACTGGTGGCTCAGGCATTACCTTAGTGACTTTAAAATAATCCAAATAATTAAATACAAATACTTCAAATTTTAAAATCATGAATAAAACCTCAATCATTACAATAATTATTGCTACTGTATTATTAACAATGGTTTCGTGCAAATCAGGATCTTCTGATAAAGATATAATAACACTCACCACAGGTAATTTCGTCGAAGAAACGGCTAAAGGCGTTGTTATGGTTGATTTCTGGGCTACCTGGTGTATGCCTTGCAAGGCTATGGCCCCTGTAATTGAAGAAATCGCCAGTCAAACGAAAGGAAAAGTTAAGGTGGGCAAAGTTGATATCGATGCCAACGGACGGCTTGCGAATCAATACGGAATACAAGCCATACCTACAATTATGATTTTTAAAGACGGGCAACCGGTAGAAACGCTTGTGGGCGTGCAATCAAAGGCAGCAGTGATAAACGCGCTTTCAAAACACGTAGCTTTACAGTAATTACTTTATGCCTGACATTTCTGCATAAAGCATTTTTTGTTTATGTGAAAACCCGGAAATAATAAGATCATAGGATTCGTCGATCCATTGCTTTAAAAGGTTATCCGTGATTGTACCGTCAATCATTACCGTGATCCAATGTATTTTATTCATATGATATCCTGGTAAAACACAGGGATATTGTTCCTTCAACTCAATAACATTTTCGGGAGTATTTTTAATATTCATCGAAAAAGCATCAACAAGATCAGTAAGAAGAAACATTTTTCCGGCAACTTTAAACACAAGTGTAGATTCATCAAATGGGAAACTTTCGGAAACAGCAGGCTTGTTGATGCAATATTCTCGTAATTCTTCGATATTCATCTTAATGGTTTAAAACCTCAAAATTAAGCAATTAAGAGATTAGCCCATTTATAGCATTACGAAAAATGCATTATCGGTGCATTAATTAACAATTAAATGATTGTATCTTTGCCACCCTGAAGAATTCGCCCCCTGGCGAAAAACGTATTATTCACAAACCCAAAATCTATGTCATTAAGCTCCAAATCATCTGATCTGAAACGTAGAATGCAGGAAGCGCTGCGTGGTGGTGGTGATAAAGCCATCCAAAAACAAAAAGCCACCGGAAAGCTTACAGCCCGCGAACGGATTCTCGCGTTAGTGGATACGAAGTCATTTCACGAATACGACCTTTTTGTTGAACATGCCGGCCGCGATTTCGAAATGAGCGACAAATATTTACCTGGTGATGGTGTAATAACCGGAACAGGAACTATCAACAATTACCCTGTATGTATTTTCGCACAGGATTTTACGGTTGCAGGCGGTTCGCTTGGCTATATGCATGCCAAAAAGATCACCAAGATCATGGATCATGCCATGAAACTTAAAATACCACTCATCGGGATCAACGATTCAGGAGGAGCCCGTATTCAGGAGGGTGTAAACTCACTGGCAGGTTATGGCGAAATATTCTACCGTAACACACAGGCATCGGGTGTTATTCCCCAAATTTCGGTAATCCTTGGACCTTGCGCCGGAGGTGCAGTTTATTCACCGGCTTTGACGGATTTTGTTTTTGTGGTCGATAAAATATCGAAGATGTTTATCACTGGTCCTGAAGTTATTAAAACTGTTTTAGGGGAGGATATCTCGATGGAAGAACTTGGTGGTGCGCGAGTTCAGGCCGAAATAACCGGCAATGTTCATTTCTTTGCCGAAAGTGAAATTGAATGTTTCGAGCAAATTAAAAAACTCTGTAGTTTTATTCCCTGGAATAACCTGAAGAGAGCAGAACCATTCCCAAGAAAACCGCCAAGGGTACGTCAATACAACCTCGCAAAAGTATTTCCGACCAATCCCCGTCAGCCTTATGATGTTAAAGATGTAATCCGTGGTATTTGTGATGATTCCGATTTCCTTGAGATTCAGGATTTGTTTGCTCAGAACATTGTAATCGGTTTTGCCCGTATGAATGGTTATACCGTTGGTTTTGTGGCCAATCAGCCATTGGTTCTTGCAGGCGTTCTGGATGTGGATTCAAGCGACAAAGCTGCCCGATTTATCCGCTATTGTGATGCATTCAGCATTCCTTTGGTTACATTGGTCGATTTGCCTGGCTACCTGCCTGGAGTTGATCAGGAACATGCCGGTGTAATCCGACATGGAGCAAAAGTACTTTATGCCTACAGCGAAGCAACCGTTCCAAAAATTACAGTTATCACGCGTAAAGCTTATGGCGGAGGCTATATAGCCATGTGCTCCAGCCATTTGCGTGCCGACTTCGTATTTGCATGGCCTACTGCCGAAATTGCTGTAATGGGCCCTGAAGGTGCCGCAAATATCATTTTCAGAAAAGAAATTTCAGAGGCCGCAAATCCGGATGAAATGCGCAAACTTAAGATCAAAGAATACAAAGAGAAGTTTGCAAACCCATATGTAGCTGCTGCATACGGCTATGTTGATGCTGTTATCAGTCCGGAAGAAACCCGCGATATGGTTATCCATGCTCTCGCTATTTCAGCTGATAAAAAAGTTGACGTTCCAATGAAAAAGCATGGCGTTCCACCATTTTAATTCACCGAAAGGTGTAATCCATTGCTGACAAGCATATCAAGATATGATCAGTATGGGCATTACAACGCTATTGCAAATCTGCATTTTCCAGAAGTTGTTCTAACTTAAAAAAATGATTATGCCAAAAAGTGATATCTCAAAAAGTCTTAATATTAAAGCCCCGAAAGCTGAAGAACCATATGAAAATAATGGAGTTGAAGCATTTCAAACTATAACAATTGAGGATGTTAAATATAAGACAAGGCTAACAAAAAAGTATCTTAAAAGGAAACCTTACGAGCCGGTAGATCCTAAAAAAGTACTTGCATTCATTCCTGGAACCATTAAGAAAATATATGCTTCCAAAGGGAAAAAAGTAAAAACGGGTGATAAACTTGTAGACCTGGAAGCAATGAAAATGCTTAACACCATTTTCGCTCATGATAACGGTACAATAGCGGAGGTTTTAATAAAAGAAGGCGACCTGGTTTCGAAGAACAAGGTACTCATTATTTATAAATAAACAATTCAACAATTCCTCGAGAGAGTTCTGAAAAGTTACAATTCCTGAATCCTCTGAAATCAACATCCAGCATAATAGGAATGTGGATTTGTAAAGGTTTATCAAACAGGATAGTAGTTTTCTGAACTCTTTTATTGTTTATGTTCCTTGAGCAGGGGATATTCACTATTGGTAGTCGCAATAAAGCTGTTTATCTCGCTTTTCCCTTCACCCGAATGCGACGATGTAATAAAAACAGGCGGAAGTTCTTCCCATTTTTCAGCTAGTACTTTTTTATATTCATCAACATTTCTTTTCACGGCATTTCGCGAAATTTTATCTGCTTTGGTAAATACCAGGCAAAAAGGCAATCCCTGCTCACCCATCCAGTTAATGAGTTCAAGGTCGCTTTTCTGAGCATCGTGACGTGTATCAACCAGGATAAAAGTATATACTAATGAAGGGCGTTGCAAAAGGTATTCGCGAATGATCTTTTCCCAGTTGCGACGAGATTTTTTAGATACTTTGGCATAACCATAGCCTGGCAGATCAACCAGGTACCAGGTATCTTCATCAACCATATAATAATTCAGCAACTGTGTTTTGCCAGGAGTCGAAGAAGTACGTGCAAGGTTTTTAACCCCGGTAATCATATTAATTAATGATGACTTACCCACATTCGAACGTCCGAAAAATGCATATTCAGGTAATCGTGCCTGCGGACAACCAGATACATCCGCAGCACTAATCATAAAAGCGGCCCTGCGATTATTCATATTTTATGCTTTTAGTGATAATAAAAAAAATGTTCCAAGTGCCGTGTACCGGAACCCGGAACATAGAACCCGGAACTTCTAATTTTTTATGTGATATGGTTCCTTATCCTTATTGCTATAACAACAAACTTCAGCACAAGTTATAATGGCACGCTCAAATGCCTTTCTTTCTTGAATTCGTATACATCATCAAGCGTTACCAATATTCCGGATTCCTCCACATCTCCAAATCCCGGGTTTAATGAAGTACCAAAAAATAACATTGTCGATGATAAATTCATATAGGCATTAACCAAAGGTGGTATATTTTCATGTCGTTCACGAACCAGGTGGACCAGGATTTTATAGTCTTTATCATATGAACCACCATTAAATTTTTCAGAGAGAAATGCTATAGGCGTTTCCAGTGCGAGCGGTTCGTGCGGATAAACAAGATTGTTTTTATCGCCAAAATACTTGCGCAGGAAATAGAGAATAAGGTCGCGTGCTTCAATATTATAATGAGGGTACATCGTGATTTTCCCGAAATAATATTTCACATCCGGATTTTGAACTAATAAGGCTCCTAACCCATTCCAAATATTATCAAGGGCGTACATTCCCTTACGCAAATTCACCGTTGGCTGGTAATTGGGCTGAACAAACGACCGCCCTAGTTCAATTGTATAGGGCAGGTATTCATCAATAAATTTTTCTGACAAGTGGAAAAGCTCGCTGGTAGGCGTGTTGATATGTCCATCTTTATGCCGGGTCAGTGTTTTCCCATGAATAAACCTGTAACCACCTATAATTTCCTTTTCCCTTGGGTCCCAAACAAATAATTGCAAAAATGGATTTTCTTCGTCCATATCAAACTCATCCAGGTCACAATCCAGTCCGGTGCCTCCGCCTGCATCGCGAAATGTAATTTCACGCAAACGGCCTATTTCCCTGGTTATATTAGGCGAATCATGATACGAAACAATATAAATCTCATTGTTCCCGCTATTTGTTTGCTTCACAAATCTTTCGGGAGTGAGTTCTTTCTCAATTAAACTCCGGTCTACGGCGTCAATTATCTCCTGCATCACATTGATATTGTTTATTCCGTTATAAACGAACTGTCTAAATTATGTTCCAGAGCATACACATGGTTTTTCAGCAACTGAGCCCATGTACGATCCGGTTTCTTTTTATCAAAGATAGTATAAGAAATCGGTTTCCCAAAAGAAATAATAATTTCTTTGTCGTGCTGCTTGAACATCTCATCAACCAGGTAAAGCATTTCAATATTTGCTTTGATGCCTAAAAAAGCTCTCAGACGGGCCAGGTTGTAAAACCAGTCGGAATTCCGGCCATTGATAAAACAAGGTATAATATCTCTTTGATAAGCTTTAGCCTTAACAATAAAACTCTTCTTCCATTCGAGATCACAGATTTCACCTTTTTGTTTGCGTGAACATAATCCGGCAGGGAAAAACAGCATGGCTTTATCTGATTCAAATGAATCTTCAATAACCCTGATATTACCGGCATTTGAACCATGCTTATTTATTGGGATAAAAAGGTCCTTCAGGTTCGAAATGTTCATAAGCAAGTCATTCACCGGAAAAACAATATCCTTTCTGATCTTTCCGATAACCCACATCAAAGCCATCCCATCCAATCCACCCAGTGGATGATTTGATGCTACAATCCAACGTCCGTTAACAGGAATATTTTCAAGTCCCTTATAACTTATTTTAACGCCAAAGCCTTTGATGCAGGCATCTAAGAAATCCAATCCATAAAGATGTCCGTAATTTCTGATTATTTCATTCAAATCATCCTGGTGAATAACCTTTTTAAGATAATTCAAAACAAAGCGCGGCAGAATTTTGAGTAATGCCGGGTTTTTATTTCCAATTACACGGTCAAGTTCAAAAAAAGATTCTTCACCTTGACTGCTAACAGACTGATCTTCCATACTATAACTAGCCTATAAATAATATAATAGCGCTCCTAATAATGCAAAACTAACGAATTTTTAAACATCGTTGAAATACTATTCATGCCATTTACTAAAATGGGAATTAGTACCTGAACATATTGCAATTATTACAATCCTATTTAACTCCTTAGTATTATCAATGTTTACAGAATATTTTTAATCTAAATCCCTTTAATAGCAGGCACTCTGTGTATTGTTAATAAAAAAATGTGGTAAAATGTGGTTGAAAGTGGGAAATGAATACTAAATTTACAGCAAAAATAGAGTGACCATGATATCCATTCAAGGAGAACACATATGCCGGGTTGATGCAAAAGGGAGATTTATGCTTCCGGTTGCATTAAAAAACCAGCTGAATGCTTCATTGAATGAAGGTTTCGTGGTGAAGCGCAGCATCTTCAGCCCATGTCTGGAGCTCTATCCAAGATCAAATTGGGATGAACTTATCCGTAAAATCACCAGTAAGTTAAATCGCTTTGTAAAAAGAGACAATGATTTTATCAGAGCCTACAATGCCGGATTGAAAGAATTGGAAATGGACAGCACCGGCAGAATACTAATACCCCGCGACCTGGCTGTGACTGCAGGTATAAGCGGAGATGTTGTATTAGCTGCAAAAATGGAATGCATTGAAATCTGGGATAAAGCTAAATACGATGAAGTTGTAAGCGAAACCCAGGCTAATATCTCAGGCTTAGCCGAGGAAATATTAGGGAATATTAACCTAAACGAATGAGAACTGAATGTACCATCAACCCGCATTATTGCACGAAAGTATTGAAGGCCTCAGCATCAATCCGTCAGGGATTTATGCTGACCTTACTTTTGGTGGTGGTGGGCATTCGCGCGTAATATTGGATAAACTTAATAATGACGGGCGTTTAATCGCTTTCGACCAGGATGAAGATTCATTGCAGAATGCGTTTGATGACGAGCGCTTCACTTTAGTAAATGAAAACTTCAGGTATTTAAAAAATTTCCTCCGTCTCCACAAAGCACTTCCACTTGATGGAATCCTGGCTGATCTTGGCATTTCGTCGCACCAGATCGACACTCCGGAGCGTGGGTTTGCAACACGTTTCGAAGGCCCGCTTGATATGCGTATGGCACGCAATCAGGGTGTTACAGCTTCACAAATGGTGAACACGTATCCTGAAGAAAAACTTCGTGACATTTTTAAACTTTATGGGGAATTATCAAATTCACGACAGCTGGCATCTGCAATTGTTCAGGCCCGTATTAATCCTATTACTACAACATCAGAACTGAAAGAAGCCATAAAATCATGTTTGCCATCCAATTACGAAAACAAGATCCTGGCCCAGGTTTTTCAGGCTATTCGTATCGAGATTAACGATGAAATGGGAGCACTGCAAGCCATGCTGAAACAATGTGCTGATGTATTAAAACCTGGTGGAAGACTGGTAGTAATTTCATATCACTCACTTGAGGACCGCCTGGTAAAAAACTATATGAAATCAGGAAATATGGATGGGACACTGGAGAAAGATTTTTATGGCAATATAATCGCTCCTTTGAAACCTATAACCCGCAAGCCATTAACTCCTGCTTCAGTTGAATTAGCAAGCAATCCACGTTCGCGGAGTGCAAAATTGCGCATAGCTCAAAAAATATAATTATGGCCGACCTACGCAATACCATAAGTATTGAACCTGAAGAAGTTGCTGCCGAACCTGATATCGTTTCTGACGCTCCAAAGTCTGCAAAACAATCCAAAGGCAAAGGGAAATCATCAGGGGGTAATGTTAAAAGCATACTTGAAGGATCGTTCCTGGTTCGCGATAAAGTGATTGGCCTTCTTCCTTTTCTCATTTTCCTCACAGGGATAGGGTTGCTTTACATTTTTAACTCAAATTATGCCAACCGAACCATAATAACCATCAGTAAAACAAAGAAACAAATTGAAGAACAACGCTTCGAATACATTAATACCAAATCGAAGCTGATGCAAACTACAAGGCAAAGCGAAATAGCTAAAAGATTGCAATATAGCGGACTGAAAGAATCAAAAACACCGCCCCGTAAAATAGTGGTTGACAAAACGAACGAGTAAACAAAAGAGATAGCTCAAACAATGGATTCAAGGAAATCGATACTTACGCGTGTATACCTGGTTTATGGCTTTATGTTTGTCATAAGCTTTGCTATTATAGGTAAGATCCTTTATATCCAGCTGGTTGAGGGTGAAATGTGGAAAGCTAAAGCTGAAAAACTATCACTGAAATATTTCACAATTCAGCCCAATCGCGGCAATATTTATGATGTAAACGGAGAAATGCTGGCAACTTCTGTACCTCTGTTTGAAGTTCGCATGGATGTTGCTTCTCCGCTTGATTCAGGATTCAACTTTTAGAAAAGATGTTGATTCACTGGCAATATGCCTTTCGGGATATTTCAAAGATAAATCCAGGCAGCAATATAAAACTTTACTTATAAAGGGTACGGAAAAGCAAGAATCGGTATTTGCTTATCAAGCGCAATGCTAATTTCGATCAACTCAAAGCCATCCGCAAATTCCCGATATTCAGATTAGGGAAAAACAGCGGAGGTCTGATAACAGCAGTTCAGAATAAGAGAGTTTATCCTTTTGATAACCTGGGGTATCGAACGTTAGGATGGTATAAAGAAGGCAATGCTAATAATGTCGGGATTGAAAGTGCTTTCAACAATGAAATGCAGGGAATGGTTGGAAAAAGACTATACCAGAGAATTCCGGATGGTAACTGGCGCCCCATGAACAGAGGGAATGAAATAGAGCCTGTAAATGGAGCAGATATTCTTACCACCATAGATATAAACATACAGGATGTTGCTGAACAAGCCTTACTTGAACAACTTATAGTAAATAAAGCCGACCACGGCTGCGCCATCCTAATGGAAGTCAAAACCGGTGAAATAAGAGCTATTGCCAACCTGGGTCTTACCAAAGAAGGCACTTACGAAGAACTATATAATTATGCTATTGGCGAAAGCACTGAACCAGGATCAACCTTTAAATTATTTTCATTGCTGGCAGCTTTTGAAGATGGTAAGACCAAACTTAATGATTTAGTTGATGTAACTGGTGGTATTACTCAATTCGGAAGGCGTACCATGCGGGATTCTCATATGGGTGGTGGAGTAATGACAGTTCAACAAGCTTTCGAGAGATCATCAAACGTCGGTATCTCAAAAGTAATTTACAAAGCATATGCTTCAAATCCACAAGCCTTTGTCGACAGACTGCATAGTTTCAGTGTAAACAAAAGACTCGGGCTTGAAATTAAAGGTGAAGGGCGGCCACAGATTCTGGGAACCAAGGATGGTTTATGGTCAAATTCATCATTACCATGGATGTCGATTGGATATGAAGTTGCACTTACGCCAATGCAGATCCTCACTTTTTATAATGCTGTTGCTAATGATGGCGTAATGGTTAAACCCCATTTTGTTAAAGAAATCCGTATGGCAGGCCAGCCGGTAACAAGCTTCCAAACACAGGTTATAAACCCAAAGATTGCCTCAAAAGAATCAATTGCAATGGCAAAAACCATGCTCGAAGCAGTTGTAGATCACGGAACTGGTTCAGTACTGAAAAATCCAATTTACAAGGTTGCCGGTAAAACTGGTACTGCACAGGTTGCTCAAAATCGAGGGGGTTATAACAAAACAAATTACAAAGGATCATTTGTTGGTTACTTCCCTGCCGATAATCCAAAATATTCCTGTATCGTGGTTATCAATAATCCAACTGTGGGAGGATATTATGGTGGAACCATTTCAGCACCGGTGTTCCGCGAAATTGCCGATCGCATTTATGCTACTGATCCGGATGTTGGAATGAATTGGGTTGACACAACACATTCAATCCGTTCGAACCCTTTGCATGCCGGAAATACAAAAGACATCCAATACCTGAGCAAATGGCTTGGATATACGATGGGCACACCCGCTGCAGGCGAATGGATATCACAGGTTACAGATAGTTCCGGAACAAGGTTCACTTCAGTCTCATATGTTGGTGAGATTATCCCCAATGTAATTGGAATGGGCGCTAGTGATGCTGTTTACCGGCTCGAAAAACTTGGTGTAAGAGTTCAACTAAACGGTGTGGGACTTGTAAAAAAGCAATCGCTTCCGGCAGGAAGTAAAATATTACCTGGCATGCCAGTACTGCTTAGTTTGGGATTTAATAATTAATTCAAAAAAAATAACAAGAATAGATGAAAGCCCTGCTTGATTTACTCCGCAATGTTAACACAAAGCATATTCAAGGTGCTACTGACAGAACTATCAGTAGTATCACCTATGATTCGCGCGAAGTAAAATCAGGGAGTTTGTTTTTTGCAGTAAAAGGCACCCGGGTTGATGGCCATACTTTTATAAAGCAAGTTATTGAAAAAGGAGCTATAGCAATCGTTTGCGAAAATATGCCGGAAAGCATATCAGATTCAGTAACTTACATACAGGTTGATGATAGCAGTTTTGCTTCCGGATCTATTGCTTCAAACTGGTTCAACAATCCTTCGCAAAAACTTAAGTTGGTTGGAATTACTGGAACAAACGGAAAAACGACAACAGTAACCTTGCTCTTTAACTTATTCATGGAACTCGGATACCACACAGGATTGGTGTCAACTATACTTAACAGAATTGATGATGAAATAATTCCTTCGACACATACGACTCCGGATGCCATTCAGCTGAATTCCCTGCTGAATAAAATGGTTGACCATGGTTGCAGCTATTGTTTCATGGAAGTGAGCTCGCATGCGATAGTTCAGAACCGTATTGCCGGCTTAAGTTTTGCGGGAGGTATTTTCTCCAATATTACACACGATCATCTTGATTTTCATAAAACCTTTGATGAATACCTGAAAGCCAAGAAACAATTTTTCGACGAATTACCTTCCACCTCTTTTGCACTTACCAATATTGACGACCGGAATGGATTGGTTATGCTACAGAATACTAAAGCTTCAAGGCACACTTACAGTTTTCAGAAAATGGCTGACTTCAAAGGCCGCATTATTGAAGCTCCGCTAGATGGTTTACATCTGGACCTTGATGGCAACGAAATATGGTGCAGACTGGTTGGTCGCTTTAATGGCTATAACCTGATGGCAGTTTATGCTGCAAGTGTTTTGCTCGGGCAGGATCCGCTTGAAGTACTTACTATCCTGAGCAACCTCGAAAGTGTTGAAGGACGGTTCGATTATATCAAATCACCACAAGGCATTATAGGAATAGTAGATTATGCTCACACTCCCGATGCATTGCAGAATGTGCTGGAAACCATTAATCAGTTGCGTACCGGCAACGAAATGCTGATAACAGTTGTTGGCTGCGGTGGCGACAGGGACAAAACCAAACGTCCGGTAATGGCAAAAATTGCTGCCCGTCTCAGCGACAGGGTGATACTTACTTCGGACAATCCACGTAGCGAGGTCCCGGAACAGATTATTGCCGAGATGCTTACTGGTGTTGAAAAAGAGTTTGCCCGAAATGTGCAGAATATTACTGACAGGCACGATGCCATAAGGATTGCATGCGCCATGACCCGTGATAATGATGTCATTCTCATAGCAGGGAAAGGCCACGAAAAATACCAGGAAATAAACGGTGTAAAACACCCATTCGATGATAAGGAGATACTGAAAAAATACTTACTCTAAGCTGCCTAACAACATTTATATCTATAAAACGAAGCCATATGCTGTACTATCTTTTTACATTTCTTGATAAAGCGTACAATGTCCCCGGAGCCGGAATGTTTCAATTCATTTCGTTTCGTGCTGCAATGGCTACGATATTTTCACTTTTTATTTCTCTGATTTATGGCAAACGGATCATCAATTATCTGCGTGCAAAGCAAATTGGCGAAACTGTTCGGGAGCTTGGCCTCGAAGGACAAATGGCAAAAACCGGAACTCCGACTATGGGGGGAATTATCATACTTGGTGCGCTACTAATCCCAACACTTCTTTTTGCTAAAATCCTGAACATATATATACTTCTGATGCTCTTTATTACAGTTTGGCTGGGTTTGATCGGATTTCTGGATGATTACATTAAGGTATTCAGAAAGAATAAAGAAGGGTTAGCCGGAAAATTCAAGATTATCGGGCAGGTTGTTGCAGGGTTGGTGGTAGGTTCTGTATTGTATTTCAACCAGGGTATTGTAATCCGCGAACGTGTTCCCGAAAAAAAGACGGAAGTAAGAGCCGGCTCGTTGACAGCTTTCGAGGAAGTGAAAGATCACAACAAAAAATTTAAATCTACTCCGGAAAAATCAACCAAAACAACTATTCCTTTCTTTAAAAACAATGAATTTGATTATGCTATCCTTCTGAAATGGACTGGCGAAGATTATCGAAAATACGCCTGGCTCATTTTTATTCCAATGGTGATACTGGTATTAACCGCTATCTCGAACGGAGCCAACCTCACCGATGGAATGGACGGATTAGCAACGGGAACTTCAGCAGTTATTGCCATTACACTAGGCTTACTGGCCTGGGTAAGCGGCAACATTGTGTTTGCCGATTATCTCAACATCATGTATATCCCCAATACCGGCGAACTGGTGGTTTTCATCAGTGCACTGGTCGGGGCTTGTGTTGGATTCCTGTGGTACAACTCATTCCCGGCCCAGATATTTATGGGCGACACAGGAAGCCTTGCATTGGGCGGCATCATCGCAGCATTGGCAATCATGATCCGTAAGGAGCTACTTATCCCTATACTCTGTGGAATTTTCATAGCTGAAAATCTGTCGGTTGTCATACAGGTGACATATTTCAAATACACAAGAAAGCGGACAGGTGAAGGAAAAAGAGTTTTCCTGATGGCCCCTTTACATCATCACTATCAAAAGAAAGGATATCCCGAACCTAAGATCGTAATGAGGTTCCTGATTATAGGTATTGCATTGGCGCTTATGTCGATAATAACATTGAAAATAAGGTAGAGGAAAGCATAGAAAAATGAGTAAAAAAATAGCCATACTGGGAGCAGGCGAAAGCGGAACAGGTGCAGCAGTGCTGGCTAAGAAACAAGGATTCAGGGTTTGGTTATCAGATTCCGGATCAATTAAAGAAAAATACAAAAACGTTCTTTCTCATTTTGAAATTGCATTCGAAGAGGGACAGCATAGTGAAGGTGAAATTCTTGATGCAGATGAGGTGATCATCAGTCCGGGAATACCATTAACAGCGCCGTTGGTCAAGAAGATCAAAGCCAGGTCGATACCGGTAATTTCTGAGATAGAATTCGCTGCACGATTCACAAAAGCGAAGAAGATCTGCATTACGGGTTCAAATGGGAAAACCACTACAACTCTGCTTATCCATCATATCCTGAAAAACGCAGGCTTTAATGTAGGCCTGGCCGGGAATGTTGGCGAAAGTTTTGCCATGCAGGTTGCCACAAAAGAATATGATTGGTATGTGCTGGAAATCAGCTCCTTTCAGCTCGACAGCATGTTTGACTTCAAAGCCGATATTGCCGTATTAACCAATATTACACCCGATCACCTCGACCGTTATGATTACAAATTCGAAAACTACATCAACTCAAAGTTCCGGATTACTCAAAATCAAACTGTTGAAGATGCCTTTATCTATTGCCTGGATGACGAAGTAAGTGCTGACGAAGTTGGAAGACGAAACCTGAGAGCTCAGATTTACACAACAACCTGTCGACCAGGAAATATCTCAGCGAATGCATATTGTTTTGAAAATAAAATCCAAATAACCACAAATAATAACTTTTTTACCATGACATTGGAAGAACTCGCCCTACAGGGCAAACACAATGTGTACAATTCGATGGCTGCATCAATAGCCTCCAAACTGGTTGATATCCGTAGTGAAAGCATCCGCCAGTCGCTGAGCGCTTTTGAAAATGTACCGCACCGCCTCGAATTTGTTGCACGTATCCATGGCATTGATTTTATCAATGATTCCAAGGCTACCAATGTTAACAGTGCATGGTATGCACTCGAAACTGCAGACTCTCCTTTAATCTGGATCGCAGGTGGAGTTGATAAAGGTAACGACTACGCGAAACTCGAAGAACTGGTTAAACAAAAAGTGAAAGCCATTATTTGTCTGGGTATTGATAATAGCAAGATTATCGAACTTTTTGCGGATAAAGTGGAAGCTATTTATGAAACCCAATCTGCTGAACAGGCAGTGCTTACAGCCTATACTATTGGCAAAAAAGGAGATACAGTTTTATTATCACCTGCTTGTGCAAGCTTCGACCTTTTCGAAAGTTATGAGGAAAGAGGCAATAAATTTAAACAGGCAGTCAGAAACTTATAATTAAAATCACTTCACAATCAAACGTAACAATGATTCAGATAGTTCCGAAAATACGTGGGGATAAAGTGATATGGGGAGTAGTAATTATACTCTCGGTATTCTCTGTTCTGGCTGTGTACAGTTCGACCACAACCCTGGCATATCGTTTTAAGCAGGGCAATACGGAGTATTACCTGATGAAACACTTGGGCATTCTTATCTTTGGATTTATCCTGATGTATGTGGCACATAAAATCAAGTATGTATATTACGCCAAAATTTCGATGATGGCAGTAATGATAGCAGCTCCACTCCTGCTGTATACACTGATTTTTGGCGAAGTACGCAACGAGGCTGCCCGATGGACTACATTACCTGGAGTTAACATCATGTTTCAGCCTTCTGATCTGGCCAAACTGGCGCTTATTATGTTTGTTGCCCGAATGCTTGCCAAGAAGCAGGATAATATCAAGGACCTGAAAAGCGCATTTATCCCAATTCTTTTACCTATATTAGTGATCACCGGGCTCATTTTGCCTGCAAACCTCTCAACAGCAGCCATTCTTTTTGTTACTTGTATAGTCCTGATGTTTATCGGAGGTGTGAAATTTAAATACCTTCTGGCACTTGCAGGCATAGGTATTGCATCTTTAGCCCTTTTGATAACATTCCTGATGGTTTCACCAAAATCAAGTGGCCGACTGGGAACCTGGCAGAACAGGATCGAGCATTTCGGCGGCGGAGGCGACAGTGATGAAAATTTCCAGGTTGATCAGGCTAAAATTGCAATTGCAAACGGTGGCATTGTTGGGAAATTCCCGGGTAACAGCATGCAGAAGAATTTTCTACCCAATCCTTTCAACGATTTTATTTTCGCCATCATTATTGAAGAGTATGGTGTTATCGGAGCAATAATTATTGTTCTGATGTACCTGATCTTACTATACCGTGGCATTCGTATTGCCATTAAAGCACCAGGAAATTTCGGGGCGTTGCTGGCTATCGGTGTCACAATAAGCCTGGTAATACAAGCTTTTGCAAATATGGCAGTAGCTGTTCACCTGGTTCCTGTAACCGGGCAACCACTTCCATTAGTAAGTATGGGAGGAACAAGTATCTGGTTTACCAGTATTGCAATCGGGATTATACTCAGCGTGAGTAAGGAAATGGATGAGGTTGAAGGACCAATTGAAGAACCAATAGAATTGGAAAATGCAGCAGGATAACAACATAAGGGTAATACTCTCCGGAGGCGGCACAGGCGGGCACATATTCCCGGCGGTTGCCATTGCTAATGCTGTTAAAGAAACTGCACCCGGCGCTGAAATAATGTTTGTTGGAGCCAAAGGCCGTATGGAGATGGAAAAAGTCCCTGCAGCAGGATATCCAATTGAAGGATTGTGGATCAGCGGATTGCAACGCAGACTGACTGTTGATAACCTCATGTTCCCTTTCAAAGTTATTTCAAGTTTGTACAAAGCACGAAAAATCATAAAATCATTTAAACCTGATGTTGTTGTTGGCACCGGTGGCTATGCCTCCGGACCTACACTTCGCATGGCTTCATGGCTTGGCATACCTACACTGATACAGGAACAGAATTCCTTTCCAGGAATTACAAATAAAATGCTTGCTTCAAAAGCTAATAGAATATGTGTAGCATATCCGGGAATGGAAAAATTCTTCCCTGCATCTAAAATCAGCATTACGGGTAATCCTGTCCGTCATGATATTGAATTCAACAACATTCCAAAGGCCGAGGCTTTAAAACATTTTGGCCTGACTGATGAGAAAACAACTTTGCTTGTGGTAGGTGGCAGCCTGGGAGCAAGAACTATAAACCATAGTATACACGCAGGATTAAGAATACTTGCCGACAGCAACATACAAGTCATCTGGCAGACAGGGACACATTATGCTATTCAGGCATCAAAAGCCTTACTCGACTACCATCTGAATGGTATTTTGACAAAGCCTTTTATTAAAGAAATGGACATGGCTTATTCAGCAGCCGATATGGTTGTTTCAAGGGCAGGGGCTATTGCAATTTCAGAATTATGTCTAGCCGGCAAGCCATCTATACTTGTACCGTCACCGAATGTTGCGGAAGATCATCAAACTAAAAATGCCCTGGCACTCTCTTCTCGTAGATGCAGCAATCCTGATAACAGATTCTGACGCACCAATCAGCTTGATTAGTACAATTACAACTTTAGCATCCAATCTAACAGATCAAAAAAAATTAAGTGCAAATATCAGTTCAATGGCAATTCGCAATTCTGCCCGTCAGATTGCTGATCATGTTTTTGAGCTCGCATTAAAAGATAAGAAATAATAAACCAGTAAATGTCGTTGAGAATTAAAGAACATATTATTTATTTCCTCGGGATCGGAGGCATCGGCATGAGTGCCCTTGCGCGTTATTTTTTAGCCAAAGGCTACCAGGTGCATGGCTATGACCGAACTTCAACAAGCCTTACAGCAAATCTTGAGAAGGAAGGAATGGTAGTTCATTATCACGAAAATACAGAACTTATTCCAGCCGAAACGGGATTGGTAATTTATACTCCTGCCATTCCTGCATCAAATACAGAGTTACAATACCTTCAGAAATGTGGTGTCCGGATGATGAAACGAGCCGAAGTGCTGGGAATGCTTTCAGCAGAATACCAAACCATAGCCTGTGCCGGAACCCATGGAAAAACTACAACTTCATCCATGGTTTCGTACCTGATGCAACAATCTCAAGTCGGATGCCAGGCTTTCCTGGGAGGAATTTCGAGGAATTTCGACAGCAACCTTATGATGTCCGAAACTTCGAATTTCATGGTTGTAGAAGCTGATGAATATGACCGGTCATTTCTGCATCTTCATCCGTACATAGCAATAATAACCAGTATTGATTCCGATCACCTTGATATTTATGAGAACATAGCAGCCGTTCATGAGGCCTTCACCAATTTCGCGGGAAATATTGTTGCAAACGGGTCTTTAATTATAAAAAAAGGACTTGATCTGCCTTTGAAAAACAATGATGGCTATAATGTATACAGGTATGCTGTGAATGCTGAAGCTGACTTTTATGCAACCAATCTTATCCTGGAAAATAATCTGTACCATTTTGACTTCAGTTATCCTAATGGGAAAATCAACAACCTGGTACTCGGAATTCCCGGCTTATACAATGTTGAAAATGCAGTTGCGGCCCTGGCAGCAGCTATCCTGGCAGGTGTAACACCAGAAGAGTTAAGCCAGGGGCTTGCCACATTTAAAGGGGTAAAACGCAGGTTCGATATCAGGCTTGAATGAAAGCAACATAGTATATATCGACGATTATGCTCATCATCCTGAAGAAATAAAAGCCTGTATACGTTCAGCCAGGGCAATGTTCCCCGATCGAAAACTCACCGGTATTTTCCAGCCACATTTGTTTTCGCGCACCCGCGACTTTGCTGCTGAATTTGCAGAAAGTTTGTCGATGTTGGATGAAATACTGCTATTACCGATATATCCGGCACGCGAGCAACCCATAACAGGAATCGATTCAAAGTTGCTTCTTTCACTAATGAACCACAATAATAAACACTTAGTTCAGAAGTCAGATTTTCCTGGATATTTTACAGGGAAACACCTGGAAGTACTAATCACAATGGGTGCCGGCGATATTGATACACTGGTTGAACCTATTGAAAACTTTTTAAGGACGAATAAAAAGAATTAATATGAAAATATTGGTAAAAATATTGCTCATAACCTTATGGATTGCCATAGCAGCAGGTGTTGTGGTAATGATGAGTTTTGCCAATGAAACACATGAAGTAAAGCAATGCAGAGGAATTACCTGCCGGATTGATTACCGGGGCGGGCAACCATTGATGAGCGGAAACGATCTGATAGCTGAAATTACAAAAAAATACGGCAAGCTTCAATCCAAAACTATTGGTGAAGTAGATATACCGGGAATTTCACAGCTTGTAAGAAAAAATCCATACCTCGAAAATACAGATGTTCTGGTGACTGTAGAGGGTGATATTCTGATCAGGGGAGATCAATGTATTCCTTTAATCAGATATTATTCGTCAGCAGGCTACCCACATTATATCGACATAAATGGCCGTATCATGCCGGTGAATCCAGCTTATCCTTACAAAGTACTTATTGCCAGCGGGCAAATAGAAAGCCCGATGAATGACGGGAAAAATATCTTTTCAGTTTCTGATTCAAATCAATTGCTGAAGTTTAAATTGAAAAATCTCTATGATATTCATTTAATTGCAGGAATCATTACTAATGACAATACTTTGAAAGCACTGATCGAACAGGTGTATATTACAAGTAGCGGAAAAATACAATTGGTCACCAAGGCCGGCTCGCACATTGTATACATGGGCGATACAACTGATGCCGTTGAGAAACTTGAAAATTTGAAATGCTTCTACAAATATGGTCTCGTAAAAACCGGTTGGAACAAATACCAAAAGGTGAATCTGGAATATAAAAATCAAATAGTGTGCACAAAATAAATTTAAAATTATGCAAACGGAAATCGTAGTCGGGTTAGATATCGGAACAACAAAAATTGCTGCCATCGCGGGACGCCGCAACGAGTTCGGCAAAATTGAGGTATTAGGCTATGGCCATACTGAATCCATTGGCGTTCGCCGTGGAGTTATTACCAATATCGAAAATACAGTTAACTCCATACAAACAGCCATAAAACAGGCGCAGGTTCATTCGAAAGTTACAATTCGTACTGTGAATGTAGGTATCGCCGGGCAGCATATCCGCAGTATTCAGCACAGGGCCAGCACAATAAGGCCTAATCCTGATACTGAGATAAGTCAGGAAGATATCGACCAGTTTACATCCAGTATTTATAACATTGCCATGAATCCCGGCGAAAAAATAATTGATGTTCTGCCACAGGAGTTTATTATCGATGGCGAAGCCGGGGTCAAAGATCCAAAGGGTATGCTGGGGCATCAGATGGGTGCAAGTTTTCATATCGTAACGGCTCAAACTTCGGCTGCACAGAACATTTTGAAGTGTATTGAGAAATCAGGATATAACCTCCAGCATATGATACTTCAACCTCTGGCTTCAGCGGAAGCAGTTCTGAGTCTTGATGAGAAAGAAGCTGGTGTAGTTTTAGTCGATATAGGAGGTGGAACGACAGATGTGGCTGTTTTCCTGGATGGAATTATCCGGCATACCGCTGTAATTCCTTTTGGAGGAGAGATAATTACAGAGGACATAAAAGCTGGCTGCAGCATTATAAAAAAACATGCTGAAGATCTGAAAGTAAAATTCGGTTCGGCACTTGCCAGCGAAAACCGCGCTGAAGAAGTTGTCGCCATTCCAGGTTTAAGAGGTCGGGATCCAAAAGAAATAACCCTGAAAAATCTGGCAAAGATTATACAGGCCCGGATGGAAGAAATCATTGAAGCCGTTTACCAGGAAATAAAAAGTACAGGACTGGAAAAAAGACTGATTGCAGGTATCGTTCTTACCGGTGGCGGAGCTATGCTTAAACATATTGAACAACTTACTCAATTCATTACCGGTATGGATACCCGGATTGGATATCCAAATGAACACCTTGCCAGCAACTCAGTGGATGAAATGACCAGCCCTATGTATTCAACAGGCCTGGGGCTTGTTCTATTGGGAATGCAAAGAGCTGATGTTTCAAGAATTAAAAATGATGTTACTAAACCAGAAGACACTAAAACGGAAGAAAAAAAACCGGCACAAAAGTCAACCAAAGTTTCAGATTGGCTCGACAGGTTTTTTGGCGATGGAATCAGTTAATAATTAACATTCATTTTGTTAGTAAATTTTTAAATAGTTGAAAGTAACCAGATTATTAAACAATTAATTTTAGGGGGAGAAAAATGACTGAAATGCTAAAATTCGACAAGCCTGACGAACAGGCCCCAATCATAAAAGTAATAGGTGTAGGTGGCGGAGGCAGCAATGCCGTTTCGTACATGTACACGCAAGGTATAAAGGGAGTAGATTTCTATATCTGTAACACTGATTCACAATCACTTAGCAAATGTGAAGTGCCCAACAAAATCCGTCTGGGCAATACCGGTTTAGGTGCCGGTGCCAATCCTACAGTTGGGCGGGAAGCTGCCATACAGATCGCTGATGAGATCCGTGAAATTTTATCTCACAATACTTCGATGTTGTTTATCACTGCCGGAATGGGTGGTGGAACCGGTACCGGCGCAACTCCGATCATTGCTCAAATCGCTAAAGAACTGGGGATACTAACAGTAGGTATCATAACCAAACCTTTCAGTTTCGAAGGTCGCAAGCGCGAGATTCAGGCTGTAGCCGGAATAGAAGAACTGAAAAAGTATGTAGATACAACACTTAGTAATCTGCAACGATAAGCTTCTTGATATGCAGGGCGATATGAAACTCAGCCAGGCATTTGGAAAAGCTGACAACGTTTTGACCATCGCTGCAAAAGGAATTGCAGAAATTATCACTGTTACAGGTCGTATAAATGTCGATTTCGAGGATGTAAAAACAGTAATGCAGGGCAGCGGGAAAGCTATCATGGGTGCTGGTATTGCCAATGGCCCTGATAGGGCTGTAAAGGCAGTCGAAATGGCTCTGAACTCCCCTTTGCTGGATGATACAGATATAAAGGGAGCAGCCAATGTATTGCTTTATATTACCTCAGGGAAAAATGAAATCTCGCTCGAAGAGCTCAATGATATTACCGGATATATTACTTCACGTACAGGAGAAGATGCAAATGTAATCTGGGGTGACGGGGTGGATGATAACCTGGATGATGAAATCTCAATTACATTGATTGCAACTGGTTTCAGCAGACCTGTAGTAACAATACACAATCTGGATGAAGTTAAAAATACATTGTATGGTCCACCGGCTGCTATAAAAGCTGAGCCTATAACTGAAGTGCAACTGGTTGCTGATCCGGTAAGCCCGCGGATATCTGCTGAAGAACCTGAACGTAGAGTGAATCCGGAACCAACTGTAAATAACACTTCTCCCCTGACTCTTTTCAATGATAGCTCAGCGGAGAAAGCGGAAAAAACAACTGAAACCACTATTCAGAATTCTGAACCTATCGAAGTTAAGTCGTTCTTTCGTCAGGAGCCTGAATTTGAAATCGTGAATCCGGTTATAAATCAAGAAGCTAAAGAACCTGAATATGTGCATGCCCCGGTTCAAAAGCCAATTGTAGAACAGGAAGATCAGCGACTGGATCGCATCAGCAAGCTAAAAAACCTCAGCCACAAAACTTATGGTGCTTCAAATGTGGAAGAGATGGAGAGAGTTCCTGCTTACATGCGTCGTAATGTAGATTTACCTGAGGCAAACCAGATGAACGAAGGACAAGTTTCGCGTTATACTTTAGGCACCGATGCTAATAACAAACCTGGTTTGAGAGAGAATAACTCGTTCCTGCATGATAATGTTGACTAAATAAAGGTATCAATGGAACTGGAAAAACTGATTAATGAGGATATAAAACAGGCAATGATCCATAAGGACAAGGAAAAACTTGAAGCCTTACGATCAATAAAAGCTGCTTTATTACTCGAAAAAACCGGAAAAGATGTTACGGGTGGTATAATTCCTGAAACTGTAGAACTCAAGATGCTGCAGCGGCTAGTAAAACAACGCCGCGAAAGTGCCGAGATTTACAAAGCACAAGGCCGACCTGATCTTGCCGAACCTGAAATCTTCCAGGCTTCAATTATCGAGAAATACCTGCCCGAGCAACTAAGCGACGATGATGTAATTGCTGTTGTAAAAAAAGTAATAGCCGATACCGGAGCGACGGGAATAAAAGATATGGGAAAAGTGATGGGCATTGCCAGTAAACAGATTGCCGGTAAAGCAGATAATAAAATGATTTCGGAAATTATAAAGAAACTACTACCATAACTAAATATCTCTTCAATTTACTGATTTAGAAAACCCTGTGGTCCCCTGCAGGGTTTTTTGTTGCTATCTGATTAGTATCTTGATTATTTATATATAACTTTACTAAAGCTAAGTAAACCTCATTACCTAGCAGACAAGGAGGATATAATGAAACATACACAGATCAATCGTTTTCGTTTTAAGTATATTTCTTTGTAGCATGCAATAATACTGTCGGTACTATTGAATTAAAAGGAAAAGTTATTGATGAAAGCACAAAAACTGCAATTCCCAATTTATCGATAATGGTTGAGGCGTTGGGTCAAAACAATGATAGAGTATATAAATCAGTATGTGGGTGATTTTACCACTGACAGTTCAGGCTGTTTCACCTATACTTTGAAGAAAGTTAAAAATGTGTCTTTGTACAATTTTTGCATTCGGAGTAATCAGGATTATGCTGAATCAAATAATATATTGGGGCTGTCTGATCTTCACACGGGTGGTAAGTTCTTATCCTTTCAAATGAAGAGAATAGTTGACTTTACTCTAAAAATAAATCGGGTCAGCAAAACAACTTTACGAGACACACTTACAGTATCGTGGAAAACAAATGGAATTGATGGTAAAACATTTTACCCATACAAAATAGAAAATTACCGGATTAATTCAGAAAATCGTCTCATATGGATAGGTGGGGAAGTAAAATCAGAAATTAAAACGAAAGTATTATGCTGATAGAAACACTATTGTGCATTGGGAATTATTCAGAAATGGAAAGCACAAGGATATCATAGATACAATTTTCTGTATCAGGGATGCAGGTAATAGTGTTAATTTAAATTACTAAAAGAAAATACGGTCAGCACTGATCTATCAAATTGATACTCTTGAATTGAATTCAGGCATGTAATTGCAGTATGCTCAGGCAATGTTGAAGGTTGGCAGTAGCGAACAGTGAAACAACTACTATTCAAAGTTTTAACTATATAGCAAAAAAAACCCGCCTTTTCGGACGGGACTTTTCAAAAAAAAAAAATGATCTTATGCACCTAACTGCAAACGACGGAAAGCCGTTACGGTAAGGTCTTTATCAGTTTTCTGCAGGTATTCACGGATTGTAACTTTCGAATCGTTAATAAATTCCTGGTTAAGAAGTGTGTTTTCTTTGTAGAACTTGTTCAGTTTACCCATAGCAATCTTTTCAAGCATTTCCTCAGCTTTACCTTCTTCACGAGCCTGATCCTTGCCAACTTCAATTTCGCGGGCAATAGTTTCAGCATCTACACCATCTTTATCCAAAGCAACAGGAGCCATAGCAGCAATCTGCATAGCAACGTGTTTAGCCACATCTTCAATTCCATCTACTTCAGTCTTATTCAGACCAAGAATAGCAGCCAGGCGATTACCGAAATGGTTGTAAGCATATGTTAAAGGAGCTTCAACAAAATCGTAGTGCGACAACTGCATTTTTTCGCCGGTTTTGCCGGTAAGATAAGTTACACCATCAGCAACTGTGCTGCCGTCAATAGTCAATGCCAAAAGAGCCTCGAGTGATGCTGGTTTTGCACTGATGGTGAGATCGATAATTTTGTTGGCATAATCAATAAATTCCTGATTTTTTGCAACAAAGTCAGTTTCGCAATTCAGCATGATAACTGAGGCGAATTTTTTATCTTCTGTAGTTTTAGCAACTACAAAACCTTGATTTGCATCGCGGTCAGCACGTTTCAATGCCAGTTTTTGACCTTTTTTACGTAAGGTATCAATTGCTTTTTCAAAATCGCCTTCTGCTTCTACCAAAGCATTTTTGCAATCCATCATTCCGGCACCGGTCATCTGGCGCAGTTTATTTACCTCTGAAGCTGTTATATTAGCCATTGTTGTATAATTTCAATTTGTTATTAACGATTGTAATAACATAAACCTGCACATAAGTACAGGTTTATGAATACAATAAATTTTTCAATTAATTAGAGTCTTGGTTTGCGAGCAGCACCCGGAGCAGGTTTGCGTGCAATTGCTTTGCGTGGGCGCTTGCGATCGTCAGCATCTGCTGGTTCGAGGCCTGCAGCAACACGTTTCTTACGAGCTACTTCACGGGCATCGTCATCATCATCATCACTGATAATAGTGGTTGTAGTCACTTCACCTTCTTCGCCTTCTTCCTCACGTTTATCACGGTCCAGCTTACGTTCACTGCTACCTTCTTCAATAGCCTCGATCATCTTTTTCATGATCAGTGCAATCGATTTTGAAGCATCATCGTTTGCAGGGATTGGGAAGTCAACCAGGTTTGGATCGCTGTTGGTATCAACAATTGCAAAAGTAGGTATGTTAAGTTTACGTGCTTCAGCAATGGCAATGTGTTCTTTCATTATATCAACTACAAAAATAGCTGAAGGAAGTTTATTCAGGTCAGCGATCGAACCAAGGTTCTTTTCGAGTTTGGCACGTTCGCGTGTAATCTGCAGACGCTCGCGTTTGGAAATACCTAAAAAAGCAGGGCTCACCATCAGCTTATCGATAGATGACATCTTTTTTAACTGCTTTGCGAATGGTAGCAAAGTTGGTAAGCATTCCGCCAGGCCAACGTTCAGTAACATAAGGCATATTAGTAGGGCGTACCATCTCGGCAACCAAGTTCTTTTGCTTGTTTTTTTGTAGCAACAAAAAGAATGCGTTTTCCTGATTTCGAAATTTGCTTGATAGCTGCAGCAGCTTCATCAATTTTAGCGATCGTTTTGTAAAGATCGATGATGTGGATACCATTACGCTCCATAAAGATATAGGGAGCCATATTGGGATTCCATTTGCGTTTCAGGTGACCAAAGTGTGCGCCTGAATCGAGTAATTCGTCAAATGTTGTTCTTGCCATTTAATTTATCTCCTGATTTAATTAGTTTACATTCTTTAATGTCGCAATTGCCAGGTAGCCCAGTAAGTGATACAGGAGTCCTGGCAATTTAGATACTAAACTTCCTTCATTTTCAATATTAACGCTTGCTAAACTGGAAGCGTTTACGGGCTTTTTTCTGTCCGAATTTTTTACGTTCAACCATACGAGGATCACGACGCATCAGGCCTTCAGCCTTAAGAGCAGGACGCCTCTCGGGATCGAGTTCTACAAGAATACGCGAAATACCCAGCCTCAATGCTTCGGCCTGGCCTTTAACGCCACCACCGCCTAAGTTAGCAGTTACATCGAAAGTTCCAACTGTAGCTGAAATTTCGAAAGCCTGCATTACGGTATTCTGTAAAATTGCGGTTGGGAAATATTCTTTATAGTCACGTCCGTTAACAAGGATGACACCGGTGCCTTCCTTCATGTAAACCCGTGCGACAGCACATTTACGCCTGCCAATAGCATTCGTAGTCTCCATATTGCTTATTTAATTTCGTTAATGTTAATCTTTTTAGGCTGCTGTGCTTCGTGTGTATGTTCAGCACCGGCAAAAACACGCAGGTTGCGGAATAATTCAGCACCAAGTTTGGTTTTTGGCAGCATACCACGAATGGCTTCTTCAACTACATAAGTAGGTTTTTTATTCAGCATGATCCTTGGGGTATTCACTTTCTGCCCACCTGGATGTCCTGAATAATGAACATACTCTTTATCATTCATCTTTTTGCCGGTAAGACGGATCTTTTCAGCGTTGATGATGATGACATTGTCACCACAATCGAGATGAGGAGTATAATTGGTTTTCGTTTTTCCGCGCAGAATCCTGGCAACTTGTGTTGCCATACGGCCCAGAATTTCGTTTTCGGCATCAACCAAAACCCATTCCTTTTTGATATCGGTGGCTTTTGGAGTAACTGATTTGTAACTTAATGTGTTCATCGTCCTGAGTAATATGCTGTTAATCAAAAAATCCCTCTTTCTGTTTAAAAGGGGTGCAAAGGTATTACTATAATTTGAAATTCCAAAGACTTATTCACAATATTTTGTTGAATACTTTTTAGCACCCTCTGAAGTGTCTTTTGAGTTTCAAAAATAAGAGTGCAAAAGTACTTAAATAAGCTCAGGTACAGTACAAAACTTGAGGATTAAAATTCGCCGCGAAATTATGTTGCTTACTGGCTTTCTTTGCCAGGTATCGATAAGGATATCATCACATTATGATTAAATCCCAAGCCCAAAATTCCAAGCTTCAAATTCCAAGGAAATTCAAATTAGATTATGTTTAACAATCTAAAATTATTCAATTTTTAAATTTCGATTCTGCATTATCATAATGGCCACTGAGCCTTTGTCTTGAAATTCTGAACTTGGTGCCCGGGATTTGGGACTTACAATTTGAAAGTCACAATTTATCCCAATTACAGCATAAACTCCTGCTGTTTCGGCTAATTTTTGTAGGTTTGCACAATATAAAAGTGTGAACATGTCGATTATAACCCACGATATTACAAAGGTTTATGGCACCCAGACAGTGTTGGATAATGTAAATATCAATATTGGCAAAGGAGAAGTTGTTGGTTTGCTCGGACCAAATGGCGCGGGGAAATCAACTCTGATGAAAATACTTACCGGCTACATCCCTCCTACTTCGGGCACTGCTTCCATTTATGGGTATGATGTACTTATTGAAACTGAAAAAGTTAAAAAAATAGTCGGTTACTTGCCGGAACATAATCCACTGTATCTTGACATGTATATTAAAGAATACCTTGAGTTTATTGCAGGTATTCATAAACTCGGGAAATCAACCGGAAAAAGCATACGGGAAATAATTGAAATAACCGGATTAGGTCCCGAACAGAATAAAAAGATCGGTACACTCTCGAAAGGATACCGTCAGCGGGTTGGACTTGCACAAGCTTTAATTCACAATCCGGAAGTTCTTATACTGGATGAGCCAACTTCAGGGCTCGACCCAAACCAGTTGCTCGAGATACGGGAACTGATTAAAGAAATAGGTAAAGAAAAAACAGTGATACTATCCACCCATATTATGCAGGAAGTGGAAGCTGTATGTAGCCGTACTATAATTATTAACCAGGGGAAAATAGTGGCTGATGGCCCTACTGCCGGATTATCCGTAATTCAATCGCATGATATTGTTACTGTTGAATTTGAAACAGAGACTTCCGAGAAAATGATGCTTTCGATCCCCGGAGTTGCCAAAGCAGTAAAAATAAATGCACTTTCGTGGAAGTTACAGGCCAAACCCGGTGAAGATATCAGGCCCCGGATCAACAAATTTGCTGTTGAGAATAATCTGACGTTGCTTTCGCTTCATCGCGAAGAACATAATCTGGAAGCAAGTATTCCAGGAACTGACAGGGAAGAAGAATAGTTAATAGAAAATAGTTAGTGGTTGTTATTCAAACAGTCTAATATAAAAGAAATGATATAAATATACTCCCGAGCCCCTGAAGGTTTCTAAAGTGTTGTATTTCTATTTTTTTATCTTTTTCAGCAAATAATCAACGCTCCACTTTCCTGAACCTATAAAAAAGAAAGCTGCGAAAATCAGAAGAAATAAAAATGCGTGCTCGCCTTCACCGGTGATCTGACCGTGATGAGCTACAAATGCGGCTACAGCCATAGTAATTGCCAAAGGGACGGACACAAACCGGATAAAAAGTCCCAGCGCAAAAAACAATCCACCGAAAAATTCAGATCCTTTAGCCAGGTAAGCCATAAGAAAAGGAAAAGGCATTCCCATATCCTTGCTAATAGACTCCGCCATTCCATTCATAATCTGAGAGTCGAAAACCATTTTTCCGTGCAGAAGAATCAGGATCCCGGCAAAGACCCGGATAATACTCAAAGCAAAAATACCGACAGGATTGACAGATAGAAGCTTTTTGATCATACTAAATAGGAATTTGATAATAAAACCCAGAACGGCCAATTATGTTTATTATTCACCACAATTCCTGCAAATATCCATTTCTGAACGGTTTTTGAGAACCTGATTTCTGAAGCTGTAATAATGCTGATTTTTCCAAACGGACGATAAGGATTCTTCCAGCAGGTTTCCGGAGGAGTGATCCGCATTTTTATCATAACAACAGGGAACCACTTTTCCATCCCAGGTAACAACCAAAGAACTCCATATCCGGTGACAACGGTTCCGTACCTTCCTGGCCATCCTCCACGAACCATCTGTATTTTGCCTGTACCTTGATTTTTCTTTCAAAGTTGGAACAATCGTATTTTCAGCATTAAAATTATAAACCTGCGCAGTTTTAAAAGTGAGTTTATCGACCTGTGCTTGCCTTGCAAATTCACGCATGTGGTTCATCTGATGCTCATTGTGTCGCATCACAAGAAATTGCAATTCGACAAATGGAGTTTTAGAATGAACAGCCTTTTTAGCCGCAATTAACCTTCCAATACCTTCAGTAACAGTCTGGAAATCTCCATTTACACGATATTTCTTATAGGTTTGCTGGTCGAGGCCATCCAGGGAAATGATAAGGTGGTTTAGTCCACTTTTAATAATTTTTTCAACATTCTCATCATTGAGATAATGTCCGTTGGTAGAAGTAGCGACAAAAATGCTTTGTTTGCGTGCTGATCTTATCATCTCATGAAAATTTGGATTTAACATAGGTTCACCCTGAAAATAAAGAGTAAGATAGATAAGATCGGGTGAGAGTTTATCAAGAATTTTCCGGTATACATCTATATCCATATTTCCCTTAGGCCGCGAAAGCGATCGCATCCCGGTAGGGCATTCGGGACAGCGGAGGTTACAGGAAGTAGTAGGCTCGATGGAAGCAGCCCATGGTTTTCCAGCCAGGAAAGGTTTCCGGAATATGCGGCTCAGGAAATAACTTGTCTCAACCAGCATAAAATTAAAAAGCCTTCGCAGGCTTAAGCGAACTCAGTAATTGGAAATAGTATGTGAACATTTTCAGAGTAGCCCAAGTTCAATCGATTTTTTCAGTGAGTTTTTGCACTACTCTGAATTGGTTAAAAAATTCCTTTGCAATTACCCTGAGCACGGTATAAAAAGGTATAGCCAGTAACATACCTGGTATTCCGGCAATACTGCCACCCATAATAATAACAAAAAATATTTCGAGAGGATGGGCTTTTACACTGTTTGAATAAATAAGAGGTATCAGAATATTATTATCAACCAGGTTTGCACCAATAAAAACACCGGTAATTTTTGCTATCACAGGCAATAATTCAGGATAAGTACCTGAAGCCAATATAGTTGTAGCCCCTAATGATATTCCTATTAAGGTACCGATCACGGGTCCGAGGTAAGGAATAATATTCATCATGCCTCCAAAAAAGCCTATAAGCAAAGCATTTTCGACACCAAATAGCCACAACCCAAGGGTAATAATCGACATCATACAAAGCACCTCCAGCATAACACCTATAAAATAACGCACCAGCAAATGTTTGGAATCAGCTATTACTTTGCGGGTGGCCTGATGATGTTTAACCGGAATAAACAGCAACAGGCTATCCTGGAAAATCATTTTGTCCTTCAATAAAAAGAAAGCGATAAAAAGCACTGAAAATAACCCGACAAGAATAGTTCCGGCTGCACTAAATACACCGTTTATTGCTGTAGTTACACTTCCAAGATTCACGATTGTTTTGGCTTTAATCACGATAAAGTCCGCCAGAGTTTGACCGGATGGGATCACATCAAACTCATGTAACATGTTTTCGAGCCATTGAAAAGGCTTTTGCAGGTTTTCAGCCAGACGGCTAACATCGATCTTTGAAATGGTTTCAGCTTGATGTATCACAAGTGGAACAAAAATTGCAAGCAATCCGGAAAACATAAGCACTACTATAATTAATGATAGTGCTGCACTCAATGCATGTGGAAGACGCCGGTTTTTAATATGTATACTGTCAAAAAATACGAAAAACGGATGTCCGAAAAATGAAATTACCGCGGCAATAAGCACCCAAACAATCATGAAAGAGAACTGCCAGATTAAAAATCCTGCAACAATAAGTAACAGAAGATAACCTACATATTTTAATACTTGTTGCATTTGGGTGTGTTTGATTACAAATTTAAGGAATATTAATCAGGATTGAAAACTTTCTGAAAGATATGCCGGAGCATATGAAAACCTGGTGCGTTTCAGACACACCCAAATTGAATCCTGAATGAGTTATTTTATTGAATTCTAAAAAAAACACCATGTCCAAAATTCCAGATTCAAAGTCCCGGGAAGTGAAGTAGTGAAGTTACATCCAGAATCTGGAATTTGGAACTTAATTCGGACTTTAAAATGCTTTTCAGTTCACCCAATCCGCAATAAACAAATTTGTATCGTGTGTTCCGTGGTTATTCCGGTTCGATGACCAAACCAGTTTTTTACCATCAGGCGAAAACATGGGGAAAGCATTGAAATAACTTTCGGAAGTTACCTGTTCGATTCCTGATCCATCCAGATTAACCATAAAAAGGTGAAAATCATATCCTTTTATCGATTGGTGGTTGCTCGAAAAAATGATCTTTTTACCATCGGGTGTAAAAAACGGCGCCCAGTTGGCTTTACCTAAATGTGTAACCTGCTTCAGATCGCTGCCATCCACGTTGCAGGTATAAATCTCCATAGCCGTTGGCATAACAAGATTCTGAGCCAGCAAATCCTTATATTCCTTAATATCTTCAGGTGTTTGTGGACGTGAAGCACGGAAAACCAGTTTTTTGCTGTCGGGTGAAAAGAAAGCTCCGCCATCGTAACCCAGCTGATTGGTAACCTGTTTTACGTTTTTTCCATCAATATCACAGGTATAAAGATCAAGGTCTCCATTACGTGTGGAAGTAAAAACTATTTTCTTTCCGTCGGGCGAAACGGTTGCTTCTGCATCGTATCCGGGGGAACTGATTAAGCGTCTTTACAATTTTACCATTCAGATCAGCTACAAAAATGTCGAAATCCGGATAAATCGGCCAGA
This sequence comes from uncultured Bacteroidales bacterium, assembly GCA_963802185.1. GTDB lineage: Bacteria > Bacteroidota > Bacteroidia > Bacteroidales > UBA4417 > UBA4417. The sequence continues at coordinate 506,019 of CAWDHU010000015.1, read as the reverse complement.
GGTATTTATGATCGGCACGAGGTTCAGGATTTGGGGGACAATCCTTTCCGCCAAGGTGAGTGGAAGCATATAAAATCTGTTTATCACCCGGTAAAAAATAAGAGCAGGTAGTGCGTCCAAAGCCGGTGCTTATAAGTGGTGGTCGATAAGTTGTATCCTTGGCTGCTTTTGCAATATCAAGGTTAAAAATCTGGTCACACTTTAAGTTCCCATGCATGGTTGTTGCATTGAAATGTGAGATTTTTCCCGTCGAAGCTGAAATAGGCTTCGGCATTATCGCCACCAAATGTGAGTTGTTCAATGTTTTTCAGGTGTTTTTCCTGTGCAGATACTGCCAGTGTAGTAAATATCAGAAGTAAGAAAATCGTATTTTTCATTTTGGGTTATTATTGTTATCAGGTTAAAACAATAATAAAGTATTTTCAGGGCGTATTGTTCATAGAAGTTGAAACTATTCTATAAACCAACTGGCATAACAATTCCAATCTCTCTAATATGAATAAGGAGAATAAGAATTGGCAATATTCCTAAAAAGAATAATCTATTTCAGCAACAACCCGTTAAAAAGCAGTTTGTAAATTCCCGGCACTGAACCCCTGAATTGAGGACTGAAGCCGTAAACAACCAGGTTGCCTTTTCCTTTCTTAAGCCAGACCATAGCTGAATAATTCCCAAGCAATTCTTCTTTTTTACAATAACCACTCAAAAGCACATGATCTTCAGGATAAGATGCTATAACCCTTCGGTCCATATCGAAAGATGGCACTGATGTTTGAAAAACCTGGTCGGCAGTGGTTAAAATTCCTGCTTCTGCCTGCATTCCGAATGTCAGTCGGATGATCAGGCAATAAGTTTACTTTCAACAGGGACGATGGACAATTTAATCCTGCTTTCTGGAGTTTGGGTGAAATATTGGTGAACGGGAAACGGAAATCCTCACTTTCCGTTTCACTTATTTTAATACTCATCAGTCCTTCGAAAAGTGCGGTAGAACCTCCCCACGAAAGAATGGTTCCACCGGCATTGATAAATTTTAATACCTTCTGAAAGCCGTCTTTCCCCATTCCTTTTGCATATTCTGGAGGTAAATTAGCCATGTAATACTCATCGTCATCATCTTTTGCCTTGATTTTGCCTTCCATCAATACACCTTTATTTTCATCAGGGAAAATGACAACATCGAAATTCATTTCAAAAGTTTTCTTTGCGAAATCACTAGGCCTGATTACAGTATAAGGGATATTAAACTGATCAAAGATGTAACGGGTCCATCCCGCATCCATATCCTGAAACCAGCTTTCGACAAGAGCTATGCGAGGCATCTGGACTTTAGTGGCAGAAGAATCCGGGGTAGTGGGAAACCATTCCGGCAAAACCGTCAGAGATTTTATCATATCCGGTACTTTCTTCCCTTTATCACCTGAAACTATAAAACTTCCGGCAGGAATTGTTTGTCCTTTATAGATTATATTTGCTTTAGTCCTTGTAACATTAAGCCCATCGGATATGGATTTAAAAGCAGCGTTATAGCTTTCGTTACTTGCAGAGTTGAAAACCCAGTATCCGTTGTCGTGTTCAGGTAATTCTTTCAGAAGCGTAAAGGGAACCGGAACTGCTTCCAGGTTCTTGTCCAGTTCATCAACTACCACAGGAATTTCGTAGGATTGAAGGCCCTTATTAAGAGGTAACGACCAGCTTGTGATGTCGTAAGGTTCAATTGCTTCTCCGTTAGGCATATAATGGCGCAGGGGAAAGGTCTGTGATTCCATTACTTCCTTGATAAATGACCGGAAAGGCTGAGCCGTAGGAACGACTATATCTCCGGCATGCATCATTTTATTGTTCCAGGCCATATCTGCCTTGAGTTGCAAGACATCGATCCCATGTTCGTGCAGCAGGTTAACCAATGCAACCAGTTCACTCTGATCGTGCTGTTTTGACGGGACAACAAAATAAGAAGGTGCCTGAGTCTTGCCCTTCTGTACTTCTTTCCGGCACATCGCATTCCTGAACTGAAGGAGTTGCTGCCTGTTGGACGAAGCCGTCCTCAATAAAGACCAGGTGGATTGCATTTCGTAGCGAACAATATCCGAAAGACGCCACCAGCCACCATCCCAGGGCAAAGGCATATTTATACTTTTTTTATTTTCACCCAGGCCTTTGCCTATGACCCTCAATTCATTCTTTTCAATATATAAAGGCGAAGCTCCCCGAACACTTGCGGCCTCAGTCAGCATGCCAACCATATTTTTCCATTCAGCGGTTGCTGTTGAACCTGGCCAGTAATCATCAAATAAATAATGCTGGGCAACACCGGCACAACCTGCTACCGACATGTCTTTAGCCATCGCCGAACCAAATATCCACGACCAGTTCCATACGGCTTCATCCACATTGGGAGCAATAGGATCGCTCATAGGCGGAACAAAATAACGAACACCGGTTGAACCCATCTGGTGTTTTTCTATCATCACCTGTGGAAACCAGTCCTGGCTGTAGATGGCCGAAATTACTCTTGTGTCCTTTTGAGTGAGGGTTACAAAATCACGGTTGTTATCATGACCAATGTACTTATGATACACGCCCGGCAATGTGCTGCCTTCGTACAGTGTTCCTTTGTACTTTTGATAGTTGTCAACCACCATCTGCATCCCATCGGGGTTATGATTAGGCACCACCATAAAAACCACGTTATCCAGAGCCCTTAGCATTTCAGGATCCGTTGTATTGACATAGGAATACGCAATTTGAGGAAAAGCCTGGGAAGGTCCAACCTCGTTCGAATGCATCGACAGTGTAGCAAGCAGGAAAGTCTTGCCCTCCGAAATGAGAGAATCCCGCTCTGAGTCCCGCATCTTCCAATCTAATGCCAGTTTACGGTTTATTTCTTTGTAACGATCTAATTTTGCGATATTTTCAGGAGATGAGATAAATATCAGATACATTTTCTTACCCATTGGTGATTCTCCTATTTCTCTCATCTCGACCCTGGGTGAGGCCAGATCCAATTGCTTACAATATGCGATCAATTGATCGTAATCGAATAAATTCCGGTCGGAACCCGGTTCAAATCCGAAAAACTGAAGTGGAGTTTGTGCTGTTTGAGCCTGAATGTTTTTAATATCACAGAATATTACAACCAGGAAAAGGATAAAAATGTAGAGGTAATTTTTCATAGTAGAAAGGTATAACAGGTGAGTACATCCCTAATCATCAGGCATTATTCGAACATAATAGCAATATCAGATGAATCGGTATGTCAAATTAAAGACATTTTAAGCAAATTGGCAAATAGTAAAAAGTAAATTTTAGTTCCTTTGACATTTTTTCCATATCCTGATTTAAGTTATTTGAATTAATATTTATACTATTTTCTGTTCCTCTGATTCTCTCAATTCTTACTTTTACAGAAAAATAACACTTACTATGAATAATGCCGAATTTCGTGAATGGGCGCATCGCCTGGCCGATCACATGGCTGATTACTATGAGCACATTGAAGAATATCCAGTGAAATCTATGGTGAAACCTGGCGAGATATTAGCACAACTCCCTTCGGTACCTCCTGCGGAAAGTGAAGATATGACAAAGATAATGAGTGATTTCGAAAGCATCATTATGCCTGGAATCACTCATTGGCAAAGCCCTAATTTCTTTGCCTATTTCCCTGCTAATGGCAGTTACCCGAGTATTTTGGCCGAAATGCTAACCGCATCGCTTGGTGCTCAGTGCATGGTATGGGACACCTCCCCTGCTGCAGCTGAGCTTGAAGAAAAGGTAATGAACTGGCTCAAATCCATGACAGGTTTGCCTGCTGAATGGACCGGAGTTATACAGGATACGGCTTCCACCTCCACCCTGGTAGCTATTTTGAGCGCCCGAGAAAGAATTACCAGCTTTGGTATAAATGATAATGGATTCACAGGCACTGAAAACCTGCGTGTGTATTGCTCAGCAGAAGCACACTCGTCGGTTGAAAAAGCTGTAAAAATAGCCGGGATCGGCCGTAAAAACCTTGTGAAAGTTGGAACCGATTCCGAATACAGGATGGATGCAAACCTTTTAAGTAAGGCCATCGCCGATGATAAGGCTGCAGGCTTGCTTCCCTTATGTGTGGTGGCAGCCATAGGCACCACAGGATGCACTGCCGTTGACCCTCTAAGCGCAATTGCTGATATTTGCGAAGAAAACAATATCTGGCTCCATGTGGATGCGGCATATGCCGGTACAGCTTTGTTGCTGCCCGAATACCGCTGGATGATTGAAGGAATTGAAAAAGCCGATAGTTTTGTTTTCAACCCGCATAAATGGATGTTTACCAATTTCGACTGTTCAGCATATTTTGTAAAAGATAAGGAATCACTGATCCGTACATTCGAAATATTACCTGAATACCTCAAAACCGGAAACCGTGGACTGGTGAACGATTACCGCGACTGGGGAGTTCAGCTTGGCCGTAGGTTCAGGGCATTGAAACTTTGGTTTGTGATTCGATCCTATGGCGTTACCCAACTCCAGGGAAAAATCAGGGAACATATCAATATTGCCCGCTGGTTCGAACAGCAGGTTACTACGCATCCCGATTTCGAACTTTTAGCACCGGTGCCGCTCAGCCTGGTTTGTTTCAGGTACAATCCGGCTAGTTTTAACGGAAATGAAAACCTGAACCAGATAAATGAAGAATTGCTAAGGGAACTCAACAATACCGGGAAGATATTCCTCACGCATACCAAGCTTAATGGGCAATATACACTTCGTATGTCAATTGGAGGAACTCTCACAATGCAACAGCATGTGGAAAAAGCATGGGAACTGATCAGGGAAAAAGCACCAGGGTGTATCTGAGACCCAGTATTTCACTGAAAAATTAAAAATATTTTAATTATACTAATTTGCAATTCAACACCTTACACTTAATAATAAATTATTTTTATTGATTTGTAATTATTAAAATCATTTTTATAATCATAAATGATTTATTTTTGCACTCTGTAAGGCAAACAAAAAGGATTTTTTCCTGTTTATACCCTTAGATTTTTAATGTAACTCACATGAAAAACAATAATTCGTATCAATTCTTCTTCTTTTTTTATTTTACTCCGAAGCCGGACTGATACGTTATTGCCTAAAAATAAATAATGTTAAAGTCCCGGAAGATTCGGGACTTTTTTTTTGACACAACCATGACACCTCCACTTAAACAAAACATTATCAGCGTAGCCATCCAGGGCGGATTCGGCGCTTTTCACGAACTTGCCGCCAGGGACTTTTTTGGTAACATTAACATAGAAATCGTTCCCTGCGAAACCTTTACCGACCTTTTTAATGAACTTCAGGACAAGAAAGTGGATTGCGGAATTGTAGCCATGGAGAACTCCGTTGCCGGCAGTTTACTCCAGAACCTCACTCTGCTTCGTGAAAGCGGACTAACTATTATGGGCGAGCAATACCTTAGAGTCGTCCAGAACCTGATTGCATTGCCGGGTCAGACTATAGAAGATTTAAAGGAAATCCATTCGCATCCTATCGCAATACAGCAGTGTGCTACTTTCCTGAATGAGTTGCGTCGTAAAGGTGTTAAAATTATTGATTCAGTTGATACAGCGCTGAGCGTAAAGTGGATAAGGGAAGAAAACCTGATGGGCGTTGGCGCTCTTGGCAGCGAACTGGCTGCCCAAATGTACAATATGGAAATCCTGAAAAGGGAAGTTGAAACCAACAAGCGCAACTTCACCCGTTTCCAGATCATTACTGAAAGTGATGCTGTTAAAGAGCTGGAGCAAATTGCCAATCAAACTATTAACAAGGCAACTTTGTGTTTCTCATTACACCACGAGGAAGGCCGATTATCACAGGTGCTGTCAGTACTTTCATTTTACAAGATGAACCTTACAAAAATCCAATCGCTGCCTATTGTTGGTGTTGAATGGGAATATTTCTTTTACATCGACCTGGTTTTTGCCGATTATAACCGATATCAACAAGCATTGGAAGCAGTAAGACCTTTAACAGAACAATTACAAATACTGGGAGAATATCAAAATGGACAACGCCCTAATGAAAATTCAAGCATCGAAGAGGACTGAGCTGGTGCAGGAATACTATTTTTCGCACAAACTCAGGCAAATTGATGAAATGCGGAAATCAGGCCTCGATATCATAAACCTGGGGATCGGAAGCCCTGACCTGCCTCCTGCTCCTTCTGTGATCGAAAAATTAAGTGAAGCAGCCAAGTTACCTAATGTGCATGGCTACCAGAGTTACAATGGCATTCCTGCTTTACGTAAAGCATTTGCCGATTGGTACCAGAAATATTTCAGGGTCACACTCAACCCGGATAGCGAAATATTACCACTCATCGGCTCGAAAGAAGGCATTATGCATATCAGCATGGCTTTTGTGAACGAAGGTGATGAAGTACTGGTGCCGAATCCCGGATACCCGACCTATACCTCGGTTTCAAAATTAACCGGCGGGCAAGTTCGCTTTTATAACCTGAATGAAAGGCGAAACTGGTATCCCGACCTGAATAAACTGGAAAACAGTGATTTAAAAAAGGTTAAAATTATGTGGATAAACTATCCGCATATGCCTACCGGCAAAAAAGGCAATAAAAAGCTGTTTGAGGATTTAGTGACATTTGCCCATAAAAATTCCATTTTACTTGTAAACGACAATCCTTACAGTTTCATCCTGAATAATGAACATTTGAGTTTATTGTCGGTGGATGGCGCAAAGGAAGTCGCACTGGAACTGAATTCCATGAGTAAATCGCATAATATGGCCGGATGGCGTATCGGCATGGTTGCAGGGCATTCCGAATATATTAAGAGTATTGTGAAAGTGAAAAGCAATATGGATTCCGGTATGTTTCAACCTATGCAGCTTGCCGCAGTTGAAGCTTTAAACAGTTCTGATGATTGGTATGCCGATAATAACAAAATCTACGGCAGCCGGCGTAAACTGGTTGAAGAGATTATGCGTAAACTTAATTGCACATTTGATGCTTCACAAAGTGGCCTATTCGTATGGGGAAAAATTCCTGCTGGCTATAAAAGCGGAGAAGAACTCACCGAAGAAATCCTTCATAAAGCAAATGTTTTTATCACACCAGGAATGGTTTTCGGCGATCAGGGGAATGAGTATATCCGCATTTCGCTGTGTGCAAATGAACAAATGCTGAACAAAGCACTTGACAGGCTGACAGGAATTAATTCTTAAAATGAGATTAATAAAACATTTTTATAAGACCCAAGCCCCAAATTCCAAAAAACCAAGATCCAAGGAGAAAAAACGAATGAAGGCTTTTGTTATAAATCAATAAAAATATATACCTGGGATTTGGAACCTGGCTCTTGGAATTTGGGACTTGGAATTTGGGACTTGGAATTTGAGACTTGGGATTTGCAATAAGAATAATACAATTTAACTTAACTGACTTAAAATCAGTATAATTTTTAAAAGAATAAATACAATGAAAGTTTGTATCATCGGAATTGGATTAATCGGCGGTTCGCTGGCTATCGACCTTAAACGACGTGGCTTTGCGAGCATTGTTATTGGAGTCGACAGCAACAAACATCACCAGAACATCGCTTTGCACAGCGGTTTGGTTGACAAAATCGACACTTTGGAAAATGCCGTTAAAAAATCGGATCTTATTATTTTAAGCACCCCGGTTAATGTAAACAAACAATTGTTGCCCGAAATACTTGACCTGATCGAAGGAACAAACAAAGTAGTTACCGATATGGGCTCTACCAAAGCCGGAATGGCTGAGGCCGCGCTAAACCACCCAAGCCGTGGCCGGTATGTGGCATCGCATCCAATGGCAGGTACCGAGTTTTCAGGTCCCATGGCAGCTATCGGCAAACTATTCGACTACAAGCATGTTATCATCTGCGACAAGGAACTTTCGGATGTTGATGCTCTGAGAACAATTGTTGAAATGTACAATCTCCTGAATATGCGGATATCATATATGGGGGCTGCTGATCATGATGTGCATGTTGCTTATGTTTCGCATATTTCGCATATCACTTCATTCTCGCTTGCTTTGTGTGTACTGGATAAAGAAAAAGACGAGGAAAATATCCTCAAACTTGCAGCCGGCGGTTTTGAATCGACAGTACGTCTTGCAAAAAGCAATGCCGAAACCTGGGCGCCGATCTTCCTGCAGAATTCCGAATACATCATTGAAGTACTGGACAATTATGTTGAAAAGATGAACCTTTTTAAGAAATATATTCTTGAGAAAAATGCAGATGGCCTCACTGAACTAATGAACGAAGCAAATAAAATAAGAAAAATATTGAACTAAGGGGTTGGGGGTTAGGATTTAGGGATTAGGACTACAAGCCGGGATTATCTGAAAAATCACCCTTAAAAGTACATCTTTAACCAACCATTAACTTATAACTAATAACAATTAACGATTACAAACCATGGAAACAAAACTCCAAATTGAGCCTTTAGAAAACTGGAACATATATAAAGGCAGGCCATTGCTGATCTCAGGTCCGTGCAGCGCCGAAACAGAAGAGCAAGTAATGAAAACGGCACACCAATTGGCAGCTTTAAACAAAGTAGATGTTTACCGGGCAGGTATCTGGAAGCCAAGGACAAGGCCAAATGCATTTGAAGGTGTTGGTACCGAAGGTCTTAAATGGCTCAAGCGGGTAAAACAGGAAACCGGTTTGGCCACTGGTACCGAAGTTGCCACACAAACCCATGTGTATGAGGCTTTAAAATTTGGTGTTGATGTACTGTGGATTGGCGCCCGTACTTCAGCAAATCCATTTGCTATGCAGGAAATTGCTGATACGTTGAAAGGTGTGGATGTGATGGTATTTGTAAAAAATCCTATTAACCCTGACCTGGAACTTTGGATTGGAGCTATCGAGCGCCTGTATGCTGCCGGAATTAAACGAATCGGAGCCATACATCGCGGGTTTTCAGCTTACGAAAAAACAGCGTATCGCAATCAACCAAAATGGCAGATACCCATTGATCTGCGAATGCGTATTCCAGGCTTACCATTGATTTGCGATCCTAGCCATATCGGAGGTGCAAGAGCCTTCCTGCTGGAAATCGCCCAGGAAGCTATGGACCTCAATTACGACGGGCTTATGCTCGAATCACATATTGATCCCGCCCATGCATGGAGCGATGCAAGTCAGCAGGTTACGCCCGACGCTTTGCTGGAATTACTTAACAAACTGGTTTTGCGCCAATCTGTTTCGAGTGACGCTAAATTCCTTGATAAACTTAGCATTCTCCGTAGCCAGATCGACAGGTTCGATGAGCAACTCCTTGATTTACTGGAGCAGCGTATGAATGTAGCCGAAACCATTGGTAAATATAAGAAGGATAACAATATCACGATTTTACAAAACCAACGCTGGGAGGAAATTATTAAGAAAGTGGCAGTTAAAGGAACAAGCAAAGGCCTGAGCGAAGAATTCATTTCGCAAATGTTTAAAGCCATTCACCAGGAATCAATCAATCACCAGTTGAAGGTGATGAATACGGTGAGCTGATAAAACCAGGCAAACAGGTATATTATAGTCCGGGTGTAATTTAATTCGCATCCGGACTTTGTTTTTTCTGAGCTTTAATTTTTAATTTTACGTCTGCATATTTTTCAAATTGTCGACTTGCCTATTGATACCGACAGGCAGTTTTGAATCTGAATGATTTGTCAAATAAACCAAACCAGACAAAATATGAACAGCCAATCTATCAGCTTTCGTCCCTTCCTGAGATTAGCAATCCCTGGATTTTTCTTTCTTCTATCATTTTGTACTTCGGCCCAGGACCGTATCACAGGCCGGACTTTTGCTACCCGCTCCGAAGTTATTGGCCAGCATGGCATGGTAGCCAGCAGCCAGCCACTTGCAACACAAATCGGGCTTGATATTCTCAAAAAAGGTGGTTCAGCTGTTGATGCAGCCATTGCAGTAAACGCCGCTCTCGGGCTTATGGAACCTACCGGTTCCGGTGTAGGAGGCGATCTTTTTGCTATTGTTTATGAAGCAAAAACTGGAAAACTTTATGGATTGAATGCTTCCGGGCGTTCGCCAAAAGCACTTACACTGGAATATTTCAAGGAAAAAGGAATGAAAGCAATACCTCCGTTTGGCCCGTTGCCGGTTAGTGTTCCCGGTTGCGTGGATGGCTGGTTTGAATTGAACAAACGCTTTGGCAAACTAACGATGGAGCAACTTTTGACTCCAACCATAAATTATGCTGAAAATGGGTTTCCTGTAACTGAACTTGTAGCTTATTATATGGGAATATCGGTTGCCCGTATGGGAAATAAATTTCCGAATGTGCTGGAAACCTATACCACTGACGGGAAAAATGCGCCACAAAAAGGTGATATTTTTAAAAACCCAATGCTGGCAAAGACGTATCGTAAACTTGCAAAAGAAGGCCGCGATGCTTTTTATACAGGCGAAACAGCATACACTATTGCTGATTTCATCAAGTCGCAGGGAGGATTTTTAAGTTATGATGACCTTGCAACGCACCATTCCGAATGGGTTGAACCTGTTTCGACAAGTTACAGGGGATATGATGTTTGGGAATTACCTCCTAACGGGCAGGGAATTGCTGCTTTAGAAATGCTCAACATTCTGGAAGGATATGATTTCTCACAAATCCCTTACGGTAGCTCTAAGCATATTCATTTATTTACCGAAGCTAAGCAACTGGCCTTCGAGGACCGCGCAAAGTATTATGCCGACATGCAGTTTGCTAAGGTTCCTGTGCAGCAACTTATAAGCAAAAAATATGCTGATGAACGCAGGAAACTTATAGATGAAAATAAAGCAGGTGTTTACAAAGCCGGAGATCCTATGGAAGGTGGTACTATTTACCTTACCACGGCTGATACCGAAGGGAATATGGTTTCGCTTATTCAAAGCAATTACCGTGGTATGGGTTCAGGAATGGTTCCGCCAGGATTAGGGTTTATGCTTCAGGACCGGGGAGAACTTTTTAGTCTTAACCCTGATCATGCTAATGTTTTTGCACCAGGGAAACGGCCGTTTCATACCATAATCCCTTGTTTTATCACAAAAAGTGGTGTGCCATTTGTAAGTTTCGGGGTAATGGGAGGTGATTTTCAGCCGATGGGGCATGTACAAATTGTAATGAACCTCGTTGATTTCGGGATGAACCTGCAGGAAGCAGGCGATGCGCCTCGTATTAATCATGCTGGCGGAAGCGATCCCACAGGAACAGGCGCTCCCGAGAAGGGAGAAATTCAATTGGAAAGTGGGTTTGAATATCAGGTTATACGCGAGCTTATGCAAATGGGGCATAACGTCGGTTTTACCTTTGGCGACTATGGCGGCTACCAGGCAATAATGTACGATGCATCGCGAAAAATTTATTACGGAGCCTCTGAATCACGCAAGGACGGGCAGGCGGCAGGGTACTAAAAAAGATTAGTATCGGGAAAGATTAATAAACAGTTGTTTTTTAAATGCACCCACCATTCCCTCCCTTAGGATTCGACTTCAGCCTGACAGGGAGGGTGTTGGATTATTCAAACCCAATAGATTGTTATACTGTAAGTTATAATTTACCTCCCCTAAAATTAGGGTAGGTGCCGACAGGCAGAGGAGTAAAGTTTGTTAAAATAATATCATCTTATTAATGATTCCAATTACATATTAAACAATTTAAATTTTGGGATTGCTTTTAGTTTAGTGCGTTTCAATTTTCATCAAAATGACACTTTTGTGCTATTGCTATCAGGTGTCTGGTGGAGTAATTTTGAATTAGCATTAATCTGATTATTAATCAAATCCTATCGCTATGAAAAAACTGTATGTTATTTACCTTTCGGTAATTATTGGAGCAGGACTTGCTTTTGCAAGTGGCTGTTGTACTCCCAATGCAACCATCGGTAGCCAGGCTGTTGCTCTTCGGCCTCAGGAAACAAGTATGTGGTGCTGGGCCGCCAGCGGCGAAATGTGCATGGAATTTCTGGGAGCAAGTGTTACCCAATGCGACGAAGCAAATAAGCGCTTTGGGCGGAGCGATTGCTGCAATAACCCTGTTCCTGCAGGTTGTGTTAACGGGGGATGGCCCGAATTCGACAAATACAGCTTTACGGCTACTTTAACCTCCGATGCCGCATTGAGTTGGGAAGATCTTAAAAAACAAATCTATTGCGCTAAAAAGCCATTTGCCTTTTCGTGGCATTGGACTGGTGGTGGCGGGCATATGATGGTAGTAACCGGTTATGCAGTTATAAATAATGTGAACTATGTAAGCATTAACGATCCGTGGGCGCCGAATGTCGGCAACCAGCGGTTTATTACGTATGCTGAATATGTAAGTGGTTCGGACCATACACATTGGAACGATTATTATAACATAACTAAAAAATAAGGAGGAACCGGAAAATGAAAAAAGCTATATTCATTATACTTATGACACTGGCATATACAGCAGGACTTGAAGCCCAGAACAGACTGGACCAGGCAAAGCAGGAAACGAGTATCTTTCTTAAGTCACTTTCGGAAACAGTAAATGCTGACAACTATAAAATGTTCGGATTGAGTTCACCCGAAGATGTAGGTCAATTGGAGGCCGGCCAGGCCTTTGCGTCAAGCATCATTCCTCTCGACAGATTGAAAAAATATGAAGGCGGTGATGTTAAATCGCTTATAACCAATGTAAACAGGGTATCGTGCACCGTTATAAACCGCCAAACACAGCAGCCTGCCGGAATTGTGGATCTCGAATTTGAAAAAGAACGCTATGTTGTGAAGGGATTTGCAAACACTGATATATCGGTGGCTCTGGGAAAGATAAACAAAGAGTTGTTCAAACAAAACTTCTCAATTGTACGTGTCCCTGCCCTCAATACGTATTTCGGATCTTTTACGGATGCTGCTGATAATAAATTGAAGTTTGTTAGCCTGCAGAATAATCCGAACCTGGACACAAAGATTGGCGAGATACGTCCTGCTGAAGATTTTCTGAGGAGGCTGGTTCCAATGGCAAATGAGTATAACGGCTTACCATGGTAGGCGGATAACTGATAGTTCTCAGTTTTTTATTCCCTAAATCCAATGACTTTGGATACAGAGATGTATCAGTTCGGTTATGTTATGAGTGAAGGTCTTCTCCATACAATTCCGCTTGTGATTTTTAACCGTATGAATGCTCAGGTTCAGCCTGTCGGCAATCATTTTGCTGCTAAGCCCTTCAAGGCAAAGCCTGATAATCTCTATTTCACGAGGCGACAATTGGGAGGTATCGTTGTTGCTGTATTCCCTGGTCCAGACCTTTTGATATCCCTGTTGAGCATTAAAACGGAAAATAGAAAGAATCATGGTTTCATCGGTCTTGAAATCACCTATCTCGGTAAACACCCGCAGGTTTAGAACAGGCAAATTCCCATTATCAGAGATTACCAATGTGCCTTCCTGGAGAAACTGGGAAGTGGTTCCATCCTTATGGATATAACGGTGATTGAATGACAGACTGTAGTCTGAGCGTTCATTTGCAGGAACTTCCTCCATAAACTTTAGTATATCAGGAAATATTTTTTCACATAAAAGTGCTTTGTCCTCCGGATGAAAATACAAAGCCTGAAAATCGGAAATATCATCCGGGGATTTCTTTTTAAAACAGTTTTTGTGTTTCAGACACTGATCATGAAAACAGACAAACTGCCTGCGTGAATGATCAATCAGGCAGTTACTGTATAACGACGTTGTGCTGATTTCAGGCTGCTTCCTGCTTTGATTTCTTTCGTTCGGGGGAGTCACGATGTTTCGCGAAATATTGCTGCTATCCCCTTTGTAAACTTCGGTAAAATTAACAGATTCATTTTCGCTCTTCATAATTGAATGCTTTAAATGATAGTAGTTAAACATTACATCATTTCAAAGGAAATACCTGGAATCACAGAATGCTGAAAACACAGAATGTGAATCTCCAATTATCCTGCTTACGGCATTGTAACTGCGTCATGAAATATATCCTTCGTAAATTCACCTGATCAATCATTCTCAGACATTATGAATTTAATCAACAGAGAAAACCTTTTTCACGAAAAATTAATACGGTAATTAATGCTTCTCAATCTCGCACTCATCAATACGGGTTCATCAGAATATTGATCAACTCTATGTTATTTTATCCAGATTTTTAAAAAAGGTAATATCATTTTCAGACCTTTTTTTGCCGATGTTTTTGAAAGCAAACACAACTAATTGTTACACATTGCTTTATTTTAAAGTACCTCTAAATTGTACTTCATGCAATCCTTTGAAATAATTCTCAAAAATGCTTACCAGCCTGAATTATCCGGATTGGCTGACCCTCATAAGCCGACAAACACCTTTAATCAGGTGCATGAGTCGAACTAAAACAAGAATTTATGGTAAAAGTTCAACTTTTAGGGAAATACCGGATTTAAAAATGACACTTTTGTGCTATTGCGGATAGGCGAGTTACTATTGAGTCCGGAAAAAGAAACGAAAGAAACTATCCGTGATCTCTGCCGGTGAAAACAGAGCCTGCACTATACTCAAATGATTGTCAGGAGAGGAATGGAAAAAGTCTATCAAGATGAAATAATCCTGAATACAAAAACCCCTGGAACAGAAACCTGACTATCCGGGAAAGGCCAAAAAGGAGAAAAGGTTTAAATGGATATTTTAATAATCCAACGGCAATAACCACCATGGATAAAGGGGAGAACGGAAACAGGGCAGCAATGATAATAAAAGCACCTCCCCATTTTCGGGTTAAAAGAATGTATTTCTCTAATTTCTGTTCTGTATAGGCATTAATTCCGGGGATTTTTGAAAGTCCGTATCCAATCTGGTACGAGATAATAGCTCCAACATAAGAGAGTATTCCGAGTATCATTAAAATAAGGAAAGGTGAATTGAACTTTGTGGCCCATATCATAAAAATATCGGGAGGGATCATACCCAGGAAGGATTCTGAAATAAAGAAAATAAGCAGGACATATCCGTCTGAGAAATGTTCAGTAAAGTGGCCGAAGATGCTATTAAAATCGATAAAGTGCTTTGCAAGCAGAATTAATGGTACAAAAACTATGATATACAGGGCAATTATTTTTAAAACTGACCACCACATATAATTATAGAGGCCTCCTTTTTTGTTTTTAAGATGGTTCCCTTTCAGATTGATCCAAAAGTCAGAAAACACGGAGCTTCTTTTTGTCATTGAAATATTCCTTTTTTAATTAAAAAATTTGAACCAATTAAGAATTGAAAGATAGTAAAATTTTAAATGTCTTCAGTTGCATACGATGAAATCAGAAAGGAATGGTAGTGTTAAGACAAATTTAACAAATTGTATATTATAAAGTTCGCAATCAGAATAATTTAAAAAACTGAATAGTTGACCTTTGCGATTAATCAGTTAAAGATAAGTTTAGACCGAACGAGGAAAAGTCAGATTGATAGTAATCGAAAAAATGACACTTTCGTGCTATTGCGCCTGGCCTGTTTCACTATGTAATTTTGGTATGATAATAAATTTTGATTAGCTATTTGAAAGACACAATCAGAAAACCAATAACAATTCTGTAAAACAAAACTTATAAACTAACAATTATGGGCGTGTTTATCCGACGACGGTTAGCCATGGGATGGCTTCCCGACTATCCTGATTTCAGGGACTTAACCATAGATAATGATGATGTCTCCCTTAAGATGAAAGGCCTGGGGCAAAAGGATTCAGTAAGAAAGATGCTTGTAAAAGCAGGAGCTGTAAAAGCAGGAGCTGCAAAAGCATCTAAACCAGTTTTGCCGGCATCAGTTTCACTTGTACAGTGGTTCTCACCTGTCGAAGACCAGGGTAACCTGGGATCGTGTACTGCAAATGCCGGCGTTGGGCTGGTTGAATATTTCGAGCGCCGCGCTTTCGGTAAGCATACCGATGCTTCAAGATTATTCCTTTACAAAACAACGCGTAACATGATGCAGGAAAAAGGCGATACCGGTGCTTTTCTGCGAACCACTATGGGAGCGCTGGTACTTTTTGGAGTTCCACCCGAAGAATATTGGCCCTACGATGAAACAACATTTGACGATGAACCTTCTGCATTTTGCTACGCTTATGCGCAAAATTACCAATCCATCAGTTATTACCGGCTCGATCCTCCGGGAACTAAAGCGACTGATTTACTAAACCAGATTAAAACAAACCTGGTAGCCGGGCTTCCATCTATGTTTGGATTTACGGTGTATACTTCTATTGCCCAGGCAAATGCATCCGGGAAAATCCCATATCCGGTAAGAGGCGATAAAATTGCCGGCGGCCATGCCATTGTTGTGGCAGGTTACGATGATAAAATGAAGATTAAAAATACCGCTTCCGGAGCAAAAGAAACAACAGGCGCATTCCTGATCCGTAACTCCTGGAGTAACAGCTGGGGTGATAACGGTTATGGCTGGTTACCTTATGAATATGTGCTCAAAGGCCTTGCCGACGACTGGTGGTCGCTGCTGAAAAACGAATGGGTGGACTCGGGGAATTTTAAGGTGTAATATCCATTTCAATCCCGGTCTTCCATCCCATAGCATGGTATTTACCGATTGCAAATCATTACCTGAAAGCTTACCATAAGAACCAAAAGTCAATTATGGAAGACTTTTGGTTTGGTTTGCAGTTTTTAGCGTAATTAATTTTTCTGTTTTTAAACTTACACACATTGCACAAGGGAGTTATAACAGCCCCTGGTGTTAGGTAAATTATTATAAACACTCAATATTTTTTAATGAAACGAATCGCGATTTTTTGTGACGGCACATGGAATACCCCTGATAAATCTGAAAACGGCAAAAACTGCCAGACGAATGTTGTTAAAATGGCCAACGCGCTCAGCACGGCTTCGGCGGATGGAACAGCACAGTTGCTTTATTACGACACTGGCATTGGCAGTGAAGGCGGCATTTCCAAAAAGGTTTTTGATGGAGCCACAGGATATGGCATTTCGGAGAAAATACTCCAGGCTTATCTCTTTATCATTAATAATTACACTCCAAACGATGAGCTGTTCCTTTTTGGATTTAGCCGCGGAGCTTTTACAGTTAGGAGTTTAGCAGGCCTGATCAGGAATTCAGGAATTCTGAAGACAGAAAATATACACCTGATTCCAAAGGCATATAATATCTACCACTCTCGCCGCACAGAGTTTCAACCCAGGGAAATTGAAGCAACGCTCTTCCGAAAGACATATGCTGTTGAAGAGACAACACGGATAAAATTTATAGGAGTCTGGGACACTGTAGGTGCACTGGGGAATCCACTTTTTATGAAAAGTTTACTCAGCAGGCGTAACCAGTTTCACGATACTGACCTTTCGTCGAGAGTTGATTATGCTTATCACGCCCTTGCCATTGATGAGAAAAGGAAAAACTTTGAAGCAACCTTATGGCATCAGCAAGCTCATGCAGTAGGCCAGGTGCTCGAACAGGTCTGGTTTCCGGGAGTACATACCGATGTTGGTGGTGGCAATCCCGAAACGGAATCCGGATTATCAGATAACGCGTTGCAATGGATGCTTGAAAAAGCAAAGAGCTGTAACCTCAGTTTTAGTCCTATTCTTATGAATCCCGATCCTATGGCTCAATTGCATGAATCGTATAAGGGATTTTATACGTTGCAGAAAAAACTCTTCCGACCTATACAGTTAATAGAATCCAACAGGGGAAATACAAATGAATCCATACACCCTTCAGCAATAGAAAGATATAAAAAGGACGCCACGTACAGGCCAAAGAATTTGGTTGACTTTTATAAACTGCATCCCTGGTGACATGGCTCAGCTGAGTTAGAAAAGTTGGGATGAGTGCATAGTGCTGAGTGCCTAGCGCGTGAAAGTGCATAGTGAGGTGTGAAGTGCGTGCCAGATCTGATGCCTCCGTTATTGACATAATACATACATCTGAAACTAAACTATTTTTAACTTGTAACAAAAGCTTATCAGCAAAATGTTTCAGAACAAAACCAAAAGAATAACCACTTAAATAACCATAACATGCCAGATCCTATAATTGATCAGCAAAATGAAACTGACAGCAAAGTGTCATTTCTCGATAAAGCCATTGCCGGCCTTTCAAACCTTACGGTTCTCGAAGTAAACACGCTGGTAGGCCCTTACACATTCAATAAAACAGGGAACATGAATACCTCAATTGATGTAGTGAGTACAAAAGAGCGTATGTGTTCACAGATAAACCTGGTTTCAGGAGACATTACCACGGCTATGACAGAAAAGTTCGTTACCGATTACAAGGAACTCCGCGACTATCATATTACCCGCGAGAACCAGGGACACGAAATAATATTGAAAAACATAGAGGTATTAGGGAAGATTGTGGATGCAATAAAAGATTTCACCAGGGAGAAAACACCGGCTCAGCCGTTACCGCCGAAACCATAATTAAAATAAAAGATGTCAGTAAGCAGCAGGAAACTCGAAGAAAAAGTAAGCTCAACACTTTACGACTTAACTCACCTTGAGATAAACACCATCATCAAGGATGAAATGACTGCAACCAAGGCTCCAAGTAGTCCAAGGCTGATATTATATGCACTGGCAACGATGTATTATTACAAGCTAATCCAGTTGGGCGATAAGTATGTTGAATACATTGGGCAGCCCGAGGAAGGTACAACTAATCTTTTCAGGGGTAAAGAAGTGTATCTTGGGTCAGGATATGAATCATTTCACGAATTGAGCCACAGGGCTGAAAACGCTGCCTTGTTGATTATGAATAACAAAGCCAGGCTTCCTTTTTCAGTAAATACTATGGATGCCGATATTATGATGCTTAATCGCATCCGGACTATTTCCAATGATGTGAGAAGCATACTTAAAATGGTGGATAATAGTAAAGGAGAACCGGTTGATGGACGAGATTCTTATTTATTCGATCAGAAAGATATCATTGCTACTTTCAGGACAATGCGGAACGATGAAGCTGAAAAGCTCGAACTCGACCTGGACCTGCGGCAGCTGATGGTTATCAAAAAAGCAAATGATATAGGCACGGAGAAAGTAATCATTCAAACCGTTATCGGGATGGATGGGGATATAACCACAAGGATTACTCAATCTTTTGCCGAACAGCCTTTAGCATTTATCAATACTATGCATCATGAGGCCATCGGGATTTCAGTTGATTTCTGGAAAACACTGATCAATGTTGTGGTTGAACTTGGCAAGAATTTTATCGGAATACTGACTAAAAACGGGTAAGCATAATGATAACCAAATTTTCACAGGCTATTAGGGCATATATAGAGCTGCTTAAAACTGGTGGAATTCAATGTAAGGCTGAAGGTGAATACGTTCTGCTTGATTTGCGTGGAAATTTAACCGGTGATATTCTTCTGTTTATCGGTCCGAGAAATAATACCGTTACAGCTATATCGGATATTTATGGGCTGATACAAGCCGACAGCAAATTAATAATGCAGCGCAAAGCGGTTTTTAAGTCACTTAGTCAGAAATTCAAAGGATTGACTTTACTTCCCGAAAGCATCGTCTGGAGTATAAATACCGGCATTTCTGCGTTTTACTTCTATTATGCCTCTGACAGCATTCTTGCAAACTTTGGTGGATCATTTGATTTCAGACGAATATTGAGCATTTTACCCCTTTTTATATTGGCAATAATCACCCCTTTTTTAGCCAGGACCTTTGGAATTAAGTTGTTAAAACCCTCTTTATCTTTAATAGTGTGGATAGTCAAGCATTCCCGGAAGATCCGGAACAGGAAAATATCGTAAATAGAAGAGCGTAGTTTGATAATTTTCCGGGAAAATGCTAACTTTGACTGGAATCTTAAAAAGGCTATGAAACGAAAATTTTATATTATCGGTCATAATCCCAATACTGTCCGGAAAGCAATACGATTTTTAAAAAACGGAGCCAATGCCATTGAACCTGATATCCGGTATTTGCCAAAGTATGACGGAAAATTTTTTGTCTACGATCTATTAACCTTAAACCGAAGGAAGCATACCCTCAAAAGTTATTTAACCGGACTGGCTGAAGCCCTGAATCATGAAAAGGTGAACCTAGCCCTTTTAGCTTTCGATCTTAAACCTATCAGTTCCAAAAACAGGGCACATGAATCAGTTGTTTATATGGAAGAGTTTTTTAAGCAGTTGAATGAATTTTTATTCCAAACCTATTTCCCTGTACCGGTACTGCTTACTGTCGGGAAAGAAGACATGAAACAATTACTTATAGCAGCCAGGCCATATTTAAAAGACAACCAGGCCGTCGGGGTTGACTACGGCGATAATTCCTCGAATGTGGCGTACTATTTCATGAGGCAACACTTGCCCTTTACGTATGCTAACGGAACAAGTTCCCCGTTTGCATCGCCTTTAAAATATAAGAACAGCATCAAGGAAGCAATAGATCTGAAGCAGCTGATCAATGATCTTAAACTCGTTTATACCTGGACTGTAAATTCAAAAAAAACAATGCGTTATTTTATTTCTCTTGGTGTAGATGGTATGATAACAGGCAGAATTAAAAAATTAAAAAAACTTATTGCTACGGAATACAAAGATTCAATTGTATTAGCAACAGAGGAGGATAATCCGTTTAGCTAAAGCAGAACGAAAGACGACTCTTTTGTGCTGTTACAGAAGGATTTACAAAGTTGGAATTTTGATTTGCCTTCCCGCTTTTGTATCTTTGTACAGACCGCTACACTATCCTGTGTTACTACTTATTATAGGTTGCCGCTACACTTTACCAGGATACTATCTTCAGCATATTTTTTTCAGTCTAACCACATTTTTGCGGAAAACCCCCTTAACGTTTAAACAGGAAGGCGCATTACCGAAAAGCAGGCAAACGGGTAAAACAACCATTTAAAACAACTATCATGGCAACAACAACTATAAACGATTATTATTCCATCGGATTGGATGATATTATGATTGTCCTTAAAGTTACCATTGCGAACACACAGCTTGCCAGGTCAACCGTGCGGCTGAACAAACAGTTAGTCGGCGAGTACAACGATTCCTTCGAGGTTCCCTTAGGCAGCGCAAAGGATGTACTGGGTTGCATCCTTTATGTCAATACCACCGAAGCGGATATCGACCCCGACTCGGATACCACAAGCTTCACGCTCGAACTTGCAGGCGGGCCCGAACCATATACAAACTTCCGGGCGCAGACCGTGAAGCCGGGCGGTTATGTGTTGTTTACGGCCGAAATAGCTTTAATTCCGTAATATTTCTCAAAAGCCTTTAGCCATGCAAAAATATATTTACACCCTCCTGCTTTGGTTACCGCTGGCATTTTTTTATACCGAAGCATCGGCACAAAGCGAAATAGACACAACGGTAAGCCTGGATGTATTAACCGTGCCGAATTCGCCTGCCTTCAACCTGCTCGAAATAAGCCCGGGCGCTGTGGATAAACCCACGACGCCCATCGATTTTGCCATTTCCTTTGCCAATGCAAGCAACAATTTTTCGCTTATACCTAAAAATTATGCCATCGAATTTCTGCCGCTCAGCTTTTTCCCGAAAAGCAAAGCCTCGTATGCCAAATTTACCAACGATCCCAGGTATGTGACCAGGCCCGGCCAGAAACTATGGAATACCGTTTCGCAAACTTTTTTGTTCTCGGCCGGATTTTCGACCGATGATTCGGTGAAAACCACCACTCCCGGTTTTATTAAAACCCGGGCCGGCATGGGTTTTAAGTTTTCGCTGGTACGGGGCCGGATCGATACTGCTTTTACCGACTACAAAAAATCAATTGATACTGTACGCGCAAAACTGCTTACACTGCATACTATTATCGATGCGCGGTGGGAATTGTATAAACAAACCGACTTAAATTACCTCAGGCTTACATCGCAGCGCGATACACTGGTGAAGGAACTGGTACGGATAGCAAAAGATAACAGCCTCACGGCAAATGAAAAAGCTGAAAAATCGGAGCATATCATTATGCAGATCAAAACTGCCGACAGCCTGAAAACCATGGTTGACGAACAATACAAAGATAAAATGATGAAAGAGGAAAAATCAGCTCTTTACGATGCGGCACAGGTGCTTAAAATGCAGATCGAACAGGTAAAATTCAGGCGTTATGGCTGGATGCTCGATTTTGCCGGCGGCATAGTGCTGGGTTTCAGGAATGATGATTTCCAGAACAGCGTGGTGCAGAACTATGCGTTCTGGTTCAACGGGGGATACGAATGCCTGAAAGGTTTCAGCTTTATGGGTGTGGCCCGCTTTTCGAATGTATTGAATGCCGTAAGCGACCTGCAGGGCAGCAACGGGAATAAAGCTTTTTATGATTTCGGCGGGAAAATTGAATACCAGACCAACGACCATAAGTTTACGCTGAACGGTGAAGTGGTCGACAGGGTTTCCTCGGGTGCTCCCCTGCTGCGCTATACATTTAATGCCAGCTACCAGGTTGGCCGAAACCAGGCGCTCACTTTTTCTGTTGGAAAAGCATTTGCCGGCACTGCACAATATAACGGCAATTTAATTGCAGCGCTTAACTACATAAAAACCTTTGGTTCGAAACGCAGTATGGTTCCTTCCCATTAACTGCACTGAAAAGCAGTTGTAGAGCATGCGGATATGGGAATGGGCAAAGGAAAAACTCTCGGGCAGCCTGCAAATTGAAGAGGATGAAGAAAAAGCTGCATTAGCAAAAAAAAGCTGCCGAAACTTCTTCAGCAAACAATACTCACGAGCCTCCCAAGACAGAATAAATCGTATTACTTTTATACCACTGTTTGCATTAAAACCTCCTCTTTGCAAAGGGAGGTTTTTTTATGTGCAAGCCCGGAAAAAAATATTTTTGCCGTACGGCAGTGCATATAAAATAAAATCTATATTTGCCAAGCTTATAGGAAGAACAGGAGGTATTGATTTTTAGATTATAGATGATTTGAATATGGGTGAGGAAGGGATTTATAGTAATTTAATGGCAGAATAATCAGGATAAAGATAATAGCGCTTGCGGGCGTGCAAAGTCTAACTTTATTGGGGAAAAGAAGAATATATTTTTTTGTATTAACATTTAGCAGCCATTTAAAAATGAAAAATTATAAAGTTATCCTTACTATTTTCCTGGCCTCTTTATTACTTATGTTTCTGATAAGTCCCCTGAGAGGATATGTTAACCATATGACCAGCTCTTTGGTTGGATTTATAGCCTATTTCCTGCTGACAATTTATTTTATTGCCAAGTTCAGATCCCGGCTGAAAGAATCATGGATAGTGATTGCAATCCTTACAGGACTGTGTATTCTTCAACTTCCTGTTCGTATATTCGACTTTCATGCTACGCTGATTACGTTACCGGATTTTTTAATGCATATTCTTGGAATTTTTGTTGGTTTCATTTACTGCAAATCAAACAGGATAATTGGAGTTACTGTTTCGCTAGTAGCGCTCAGTTTCGTATTATTTATGTTCTTTAAAGGATATGAAAGATGGGGTCATTATGTGAGTTTTGGAACCCTGTTTTATACCGTTTCGGAAAAGGTTCCTGATTTTACCATGATTGATTCAAATGGCAATGAATTTACAAACAGGGAATTAAAGGGTAAAATAGTCGTTTTTGATTTCTGGGGTACTGCCTGTGGGGTTTGCTTTAAGAAATTCCCCATCCTGCAGGAGAAATTCACTAAGTACAGGAATATTCCCGGTATTGAATTTTATGCTGTAAATCTCCCTATAAAAAGAGATTCTATTGGGGATGCCGAAAAAATCATACGGGGATATCATTATACCTTCCCTTTGCTTGTTGCACAGAATGATTCACTGGCAAAACGTTTTAAAGTATTTGCCATACCAACTGTAATAATTATCCGGAATGGTGAAGAAATTATATACAGGGGGAATATTGAGGGGATTGACGAAATAATTGAAAAATATGGAAAACAGACGCCAACAAAGGAATTAACAAATGTCGGATTTTGGAAACATAATTGAAGCTTTGTCGCCCGCTCATTTATTTGTGCTTGTTGCCAGCTATGTATCACATAAATTGACAATTGTTATTGCCTCAGCCTTTATAGCCAATGCAAACAAACCAACCCTATGACCAGAATAAAACAAATTTTATTTTTTATATTGACAGTTTCTCTATTAACAAGCTGCGATTTTATTAATAACACTCTAAAATACAAATCCTCATCGAAAGAATTTGTAAAAACTCTGATGAAAGAGGATTACAACGGCAGTATTGGATTTATGGTTGTTGAACCCGAAGCAGGAAGTACTGATACACTAAAAAAAGGATTATCTAATGCCAGAGAACTTATTGTTAAGAATTTCGGCACAGAATTAGAATACACTCTGATGGGTTCAGAAAAGAAGTTTTCTACCATCAAAGAGCAAAACACGCCACCAAATACTACAGTTGTTACTCTCGAGATTTCCAATAAAAAGGAATACGGAATTTTAAGATTTTTATTTGACGACACTTCTAAAAAGATACTACAAGTAAATGTTCTTAATTTTAAAGAACCTGTTCCGCATATGGCATTCTTTTGGATGTTTGGTTTGTTTGCCCTGGTAGTTCCAATTTTCAATATCTATATAATCAGAAGAATAAAACGAAGTAACCTGACTAAAAAATGGCTTAAGTACATTGCTGTTATGGTGATTAATGTTCCATCATTCACTTTTCATACGAACCAGGCAATAACATTTGCTTTTTTAGGTTTCCAGCTATTGCTTGGATTCAGTTTTAGTTACATGGGGTATTTAAATACATTCTGTAGTTTTGGCTTACCAATAGGTGGGCTATATTGTCTTTACTTACTTATGAAAAAAGAGGATGAAGAATTATTTAACCAAACGGAGACAGAAATACAACCTGAAATAATAATCGAAAATAACAACTTATTGGAAAAATAAGCACTGGCGGTAACAAAGTCAATAACTCATGGTGGATTTGGAAACATAATTGAAGCCTCGTCGCCCGCACAATCATTTGTGTTGGTTGACAGTTATGTGTCTCACAATCTGCCACTTGCCATAGCCTCAGCCGTTACCAGTAAGCGTAAAACAAATGACAATCGAGAAGAAAATAAGACAGACTTCAACGACAATTCTAATCCTTTCATTTGTACTGGTCGGACTGAAATACTTTGGACTTTGGCTAGAAGGATTTACAGGTATGTTCCTCGTCTTAGCTGCGGGCTTGACAGGACTGATTTTACTTGGACTGCTAGTTATTCGTCTAGTAACAATTATCAAGAAAAGAAATAAAAAGCTCTTTATCCCTTTCGTTATAGGGTCAATAGCAATATTAATAGTTGTTTTCGCACCCTTTGAGAAACTCGTAGAAAAATTAAAAAGCCCAATCGTTTTATCTGGTTATTGCGAACACACAGTCACTACTGTAGGTTTAAGTCTAAGACAGGACAAATCATTTGAATACAATGCAGGAGCATTCATGTCAGAAGAAATATATTATGGCAATTATCAAATTACTAAGGACACTCTTTTCCTGAATTTTGGAGAAAAGAATCAAGGCAAGTTGAAAAATAAATTGATTTTTACGGACAAAGGATTGCTTGAAATTGGTGACACTACTACTCACAGACATCTTTTCAAAATAACATATAATAAATTGCCAAAATAAAACGCCTACTGGTAACAAACGCTACAGCTAATGCGGGTATTCGTGATCATTGAAACATTTAATTTTTTTACATATATTTGTGCTGGCTGACAGTGGAGCACCAATTTATTTCCGCATTTGTAATATCCCCGGCCGTTAGTACCAATTTGAGCATTAAAATGAAAAAGCTAAAAATCCTGGTAATAACAGCACTGTTATTACACCTGGGGTTGAACCTTCAGGCCCAGAACATGAATTACGGGTTACTTGCAGGATACGTTTGTGCTAACGCACATGTTATCAAATCGAATGAATATGCCACAAGGTTATTTTATCCAATGCATTCGTTCAATGTAAATGGATTTATTGAATACAGATTTACGGGCGCCTGGGGTGTAGTAGCAGAACCCGGATTTATCAGGAAAGGGGGTGTTGTTGATGGTGAAAATCATTTTTTGGGCAGTTTTGATCTTCAACTTTATTATGTTCAACTGCCGATAATTGCGAATCTGTATTGCACCGATAAATTCTACATTTCCTTCGGTCCTGAGTTTGCTTATTTACTTAACAAAGACGGAAATGTACCATCCCTGCCTGATACTTTCACTCCTGTTGAGAAAGAAGCTTATCAAATGTTTACTCCTTTTGAAGAAAACGCTTTTGAAATTTCAGGAATGATTGGAGTAAACTATAGCATTATCAGGAAAATTGATATAGGGTTAAGGTATAATCATAGCTTTACACCATTCTCCGAGACAAACTGGCTTAATCATAGATATCCCCCCGGACATGGAATTATGGGTTATGCAAATGTATATAATCAATACCTGCAATTTATAGTCAGATACAAAATAAAACCTGGTACTAAAACAACAATCATAGCGCATTAAAACGCACCATATTGCTATACCTTGTGGCCAATGCTGTGAAACTGAATTCAAATAAAATTATTATCCAAAAACAGATAGTGGAATAAATAAAATCAAGAATTTATAACCTGAATAATACATTACTATTAAATATAAAACGATGGAAACAAAGAGTGAATTAGTCCGGGTATTTGCCGGTTCAGAAATAACTGTTAACCTTCTGCAATACGAACTGGAAAAAGAAGGAATTTCAACAAACATTATCAATAAAAGTGATGTAGGCACTTCTTTCGGAGCTCCGGCAGGAACGCCTTACACTGTTGAATTACACATTCTGGATACTGACCTGGAAAAAGCAGATCCCATAGTTAAAGATTTTTTGAAGACTAATAGAATGTAAAAAAGCACCGGCTACTACAAAGGCTTTAACAAATGGCAGATTTTAGTGTATATTTGACGCTGCGCCAGACCGGAGTGTAAGTGCAGATTTAAGATTGGCTTACCAGGTATTTTAAATTTATATATATAAAACAATAAACTATAATTTTAAAAATGAAAACGAATCTGCTTATTTTAGTTGCGGCAATCCTGTTATCCGGTTGCTCAAAGCATGAGGATACATCAAAAGGCGATTTTTATGCTAAAACGTATATCAAAAACCTGGTTCCGGTTGATACGGCAAATGCCTACAAAGGAAATTATTATATTCATGTGTCTTACACGGATTTAGTTACTTCTGAAAAGAAGGAACTGACTTTTGATGAAACTGCTTATAATATGATAACCCTGTATAATCCCTCAGAATATAATTCTGTGATGTCAGTTCAAGGCGCATCATTCTGGAATTATAAAGAAGTGGAAAAACTAGAAATTGCCTTTTATATCAATACATTTCCTGATTCTACATTTAAAATATGCTATGCCGATTACATTTTTGGCAACCCCTGGAGGGTGACCGCAGGAGCAAATATTGAGTACTTTAAAATCGGAAGCAATACAGATCCAAATAGTTATTTTATGTACCAGGGTATAAACAAACCGGATTCATATTTTAAAATAACCTACATAGGGTACAACCGGATAAATGGGGTTTTCCACACGATATGGAATGAGAATTATACTGAAAAATCAATTTATGATGTTGAGGGAGATTTCTCAATACCGCGGATACGTCCGTAATATCAACCTCACCGCTGACGCGTGACGGAATAAAAAAAAAGAAATAAAGTGCAGCAGGATACTAGGTATGGAACCAGGTTTTAGGTTGGATTAGTAAGTTTGGCTGGGGAATAAAAATATATTTTTGATATTTGTTGGTAAGCAGCAATCCTAAAAAACATAGAATAGTAAAACAAACTATAAATTAACAGATTAACACCAGGCACCATGGAAAATGAAGAAAAAAATGACTCTGTTCAACCAGAAAAAAAAGAACCTTCAATCGTTTTTGAATTCGAAGTAGAAGCTTTGACAGAAGATATCCAAAAAGCAGCAAATTGGTTCTTCTGGATAGCTGGACTATCTTTAATAAATTCACTGATTTTTTATTTTAGTGCTGGGATATATTTTGTAGTTGGCCTGGGAATCACTCAATTTGTAGATGGGATTTTTGCCGGTTTAATGAATGGTCCAAGTTGGATAGCATTAATACCAAATTTAATGATTTCAGGATTTTTTATATACATCGGTTACAGATCAAGAAAATATGACAAATGGGCATTTGTGGTTGGAGTGGTTATTTATACATTAGATGCATTGCTTTATTTGTATATCAAAGATTGGATGGCTGTTGGTTTCCATATATTTGCTCTTGTAATGATTAGCAGAGGATTTTTCAAGGTATTTGAATATAATAAAGCCCGCAAACAATTTATTGAACAAGCACAGCCAGTATCAAACGCAATAACAAATGGCGGGTGAAGAACATAATCTGGCAGAAAAGAAATACTGAAACAGACCCGTGACAGCTCAAAGCTATGTTGTATTCCGGTACAAACACTATTTTAATTTTTACTATGAAAAAGATTTTATTAGTACTTATTATCAGCCTTGTTGCTAAATCATCAGATGCACAGATTGCAAAAAACACGGCTTATATGGAGTTGTTAGGGAATGGCGGCTTATACTCAATTAATTACGACAGGATACTGGCAGATGCTGCAAAATATAAAATCAGCAGCAGTATAGGATATGGCCTATATCAAAGAGGAAATATTGAAGGCATACCTTTTGAAATAAACGTTTTATTCGGGCACAAACATTATTTTGAACTGGGTACAGGTATTTCGTATATCGAAGGCCTTACTCAAATAGAACCTGGTTGCTTAAGCGGCGCTGTTTCATCCACTATTTACAATACCTACCGAGTTGGGTACAGGTATCAGAAGAATAAAAAGGGGGTTTTCTTTAAAGTGGCAGTTATTCCTTTTGTGAGGTTGTACGAATACGAAGAGGTTTTTAAAACCGATACGGATAAAGCATTTTTTGTTTCAGCGGGTGCAGCGGTTGGCTATTCGTTTAATTTACATAAATAATGTATTTGCCCGATAATAAAAATTATAAAGAACATCACATATGACAAAAGATGAGCAAATCAGATACAGGTTTTTTAAAGTGTCTGTAAATTTCTTTTATTTTAGAATGTATAGCGACACGCAGGTTTTTACAATTAGAAATAATGCAACCGTAATTATTTTAGGCGTATGGTATTCATTAATTTCTGTATTATTTGGTTGGTGGGGTGGAAGCATATCAAAACCATTTAGAAGCATTAGAAATACAATGGAGGCCATTCATATTAATCTGACAGGTGGGATAGACTTTACCAAAGAAATGGACGAGACAGAATATGACGATAAGACTAATTATATCTGGAATAACTTACTTCGCAAAACCAGATCAGTAATTAATAAAAAAGAGCTGGAGATAATAATTGATATTCAGACCGAATTTGAACAATTAAAAAAAGAGAAATATACTAAGGAGAATATTTATTTTATTGAGTTTAGTTTAAATAAAATCGAAATACACAGTTTGCCATTAGATGAAATAGAAGATATATTTGATGCCATGAAATCTTATGAAAGAAATATAATAGAATAAAAACCTTGCCCTACTGGCTTGTCTTCGACACGTGACGAAATAGATGCACGGTTAATTGCATTACAATACCAGGTAGGAAATAAGTAATTAACGTTGAATCAGTGAGTATAACGGGGGAGAAGTAGAATATATTTGTTGGCATTTACAAGTTAGCAACTAATTCAATATCTGGCACATCTGAAAAAATAAGAGACGTTTGTTCGTTAAATAATAATCATAATAATTCAACAAATTAATATTAATATTTACACACAAAATCTTTAAAAATGAAAAGAAACATTCTGTTTTTGATTTTAACTATATGGGTTTCTTCTGCATATAGTCAGACTGTCCATTTCAATTTAGGAACATCACTATCAAAACTTGACTGGCAATATTATGATGGAGGCGGAAGTGAAAAGTATTACGAAGATCCACATTACGGTTATTCACTATCGGCAGGAATGGAATATTTGGAACATAAATATTTTTCAGTTAGTTCTGATCTGCTATTGTATAACAGTGGAGGAAAATATTCTTCCGAAGATAAAAGAATTACATTTTCACTTATGGGACCCGAAAAGATTTCTGTTTCATATTTGGCATTAGGAAGTGCATTTAATTTTAATCCAATAAACAATAAATTCAAAGTTCAATTTTCAATCGGACCGAGAATCGAGTACATGATCTATGGCTCAAAAAAAGCACCCTTTGATTGGGTTGATAACTCTAATGGTCTGAATAAATTTAATTATGGTGTTACAGCCGGTGCCGGATTATATTATGAATTAGAAAAATATATAGTCGGTGTCAATGCTCAGTATCTATACCGGGTTAAAAAATTGGCTGAAGTACAAGCTACTTATGACTCACCTGGAGTTGAGGCAACAGAGCAAGTTATTGTCTTTGGATTTTCATTTGGCTACCGGCTCAAATATTAGACCCTCGTTGGGGTGTTAGCAGGGAAGAAGAATAGATTTGTTGCTATTTACCAGGCAGTCTTTATATGAAAATACTACAAAAATGAAACGATTACTTTTAATCATTACATCCACAATTTTAGTAAGTACAATTACACTTGGGCAAAAATGGAACCCAGAAACTATTTGCTCTTCTGATACGTTGATTGTTGAACCTTATAGACCGATGAAATATAATCCTGAAAACACAGAGGCTCTTAATCAGAAACCATACAAAATTGTAGAATGCAGAACTCGCTCAGATATTGGATTCCGATTTGAAATTGCAGTGTCGAATTATTATTACGGAGAAAAAACTACAAGTTGGATTGGACAACATGGTGGACCCAACTTTAATTTCATATTGGTAGTTGACAAGCTGAACTTTGGTTTTAGATTTAAACCCTGGTCTGTTGAGCCTAAAAAAGAACTGGATTTTAATGGACAGACGCTTCCAACAACAGCCACACTTAATGTTATAAAACTCGATTATTATTTAGGTTATTCATTTGATTTTAAAAAACTGATTTCTGTTGAACCTTATGTTGGATACAATCGTTCATCTTTCGTTGTGATAAATGAGGATGAATTAAATCAGAAATTTACTTTTGATAAAACAGGAGGACCTATTGTAGGAGCCACTTTGAATAAATACTTTAAGCTAAAGGAGTATGAGTATTTATCCGTAATTGGAACTGCAGGATATGGATTTGTAAACTATGAGAAAGTGCATTCCGCTTTGGATAACGGATATTTTGAGTGGAATTTAGGAATTTCTTATAAAGGTTTTGCAACAAAACGATTTAATAAAAGAGTTGATTAAATTACAGAGGCTATAACAAATGGCGGGTTTGGAGTATATCCCTCACTGGCGCTCGTCTCCCGATATGTGAGGATTAAAAAAAAGCAAGAAAGTGCAGCAGGATTCCAGGAATGGAACCAGGTTTTTAGGTTGGATTAGTAAGTTTGCCGGAGGGAAGAAGGATTTAATTATTGATGTTAGCTAGTTATACACCATATTAAAAAAAATTGCGATTATGCCCAGATTAGAAGAAATCGTTGAAAGATATCAAAAATATTCAGATGAGGAACTGCTAGATGTCTATTCGAAAATCGATGAGTATAGCGATGAAGGGAAAGAAGCCCTGAAAATAGTTCTAAAAAGCAAGGGTGGAATAGACAATGTGAAAAAAAGAATTGCGAAACAATTAGAAATAGACAAAGAAGTTGAGAGGATCAGGGCAGAAATAAAAGAATTATTAATTCAGGGAAGAAATACTATACAGATAAACGAGAATATTGCCATAAATAACATTACCAAAACTCAATTAGAGGAGATAATTAAGGAAGTTTCGGCAGAATTAGAATTTGACAAATCTGACAAACAAATAAAACCAAGAACAATAATTGGAAGCATTATTGGAGGATTTATCGGAGGTACTATTGGAGGGATTATTTGGGGAGTTCAAATGGTACATTCGAATCATATATTCCTGATTTTAGGGATTGGATTGGCAATGATATCCTATGCTTTCGTTAGATTATTCACTCAACAATCCAAAAAGAATATTATAGTGTTAGTAATGACAGTTGTTTCAGTCATATATGCCTTAATACTTGGACAGCTTATATTCGAAGCATTTGGGTATGTTGGAAAGTAAATACAGCGTATAACAAATGCGGGTTTTTGAGCTGCGCTCAAGAGACCGCTTCGCTAAGTTGCGTGATAGTTGAAGTATTTGAAATCTTTATATACATTTCCCGATAAATCGGGACAGGTTTTCGAAAGATCGGGACAGGCTGTGCTGGCAGACAATTGAGCAACAATTTATTCCCGCACTTGCCATAGTGTTATCCGTTCATGCAAAAAAACTCAAAATATATATTACCATGAGAAATATTAAGATTTTTTTACTGGGATTATTAACAAGTACATTGCTGGTAAACTGCGATAAGGATAAAAATAATTCTGAAGTATGTACTGGAACAACAGTTTTTACCAAGCCTTCCAACGTTAAATCAACAGTGGAGTATTATAATAAGGATGGATTATTAACAAGAGTAGAAACAAATGATTTTGACTCAAATGTTAACTACTATGAGACGTATAAATATGATTCTGAAAATAAACTTATTGAGTATTTTAGAAGTTACGAAGGATACACAAAATATTTGTATGATGGAGATAAAAGAGTAAAAAAAGAATTCTATAATTTAGACATGGTTATGACTGCATATTATACCTATGAGTATTCGGATAAAATTATTATTGACCAGAATATATATACAAAAGAAGGTTTAGATACAACAACTAACTATTACTATCATAATGGCTACCTGGATAGTATTGTAACTATATTACCCGGTGGAGTAAAAACATTGATTAATAAAACGTATTATAAATATGATAGTAAAGGAAATAATATTGAACTTCTACGATATTCTAATCATGACTCCGAAGAAATAGAATTATTTAAAAGCTATCATTATTCGTATGATGATAATTCGAACCTGATTAAATATGAATTCCGCAACAAAAATGGCGAATTGGAATTTGGGACATATTTTAGATATGAATACAGTGTCATGGGCAACTTAACTAAAACAAAAATTTATGACTCAAATGATAATCAAATAGATTCATTGATGGTAAATTATCAATATTGTGAAGAAATTAAACTAAAAAGACCTGAACTATAAAAAATGCACGAAACGCCAACAAATGCTATAACAAAAGCGGGTATGCATACCCGTTGAAACATTTGAAATCTTTACATACATTTGTGCTGGTTAACAGGAACGAACCACGCAACATTTCACTCGTCAAAGACTCATCCGATATGGCACATTGTATACGGACACTATAAAAACTGAAATCCACATCCGCAGGACTTCCAATATCCAAATTGTCCCTATAGCCAACAAACTACGCCCGGGACAAATCTTTCCTGGTGAGTACTTTAATCCTGGCTATGGAATAAAAAATAAATATCTTTTGATATAAAACATATTTTTATTGTTTATCAATAAATATATATTATCTTTGTGGCATAACTTAAACTATTTCAATTATGTCAAAAACAAACAACTTCATATTTAAAGGCCTAAAGATTGTTGCCTGGATCATCTTCGTTGGCTTATGCATTGAAGCAGGAGGCTTGATCGTCAATTTTATTTTCAGTCTGTACAATCCTGAATTTGTCCATAACCTATATCAAAAGCTGGACTTAAGCGAATTGTATGAACGAAGTAAATGGGCTTTTTTCTATATGTATAGTTTTATCCTGGTCATCTCAATTCTGAAAGTATTACTATTTTACGTTGTCATCAGACTAGTAACCAAAATCAATCTATCAAAACCATTCAGCAACTTTGTTTCGAAACAGATTACACAAATTAGTTACTACACTTTTTCCATAGGACTCTTGAGTTACGTAGCCCGACAAACAGCAAAAAATATACAGCATCGTGGATTTGAAATCGATACCCTAAACCAGTTTTGGGCAGACAGTCAAGCATTTATTTTGATGGCAGCTGTAATCTATGTCATTGCGACAATTTTTTCAAAAGGAGTTGAATTACAATCCGAAAACGAATTAACAGTATAGTCATGTCAATAGTAGTAAATTTAGATGTAATGATGGCTAAACGGAAAATTTCTCTGAATGAGCTTTCCGATAGAGTTGATCTGACTTTGTCTAACCTATCAATATTAAAGACAGGTAAAGCAAAAGCCATACGTTTTAGTACCTTAGATGTAATTTGTAAAGCTTTAGACTGCCAACCCGGTGACATTCTGGAATATGTTAATGACGATGATAAAACAACGAACATTTAACATAGGAGCTATAACAAATGGTGGATTTTGGAGTATATTTGAATCCCGAACTATCGGAATCATCACCCGCACGTACCCTTGCCGGCGTATGTCTCCCGACGTGTGCCGGATTAAACAGGAAGCCAAAAGCTTCACGTTGCAGGAGATGCTTGCCAGGGAGTACACAAATCATCAATAAACAATTGGATTATACATAATCTATGAAAATACAGGCCGGTATACAATCTAATGTAATTCCGTTTGTACTGCTGGCAAGCCGTCTGGTTTTGTTCCTGGTTTTCCAGGCTTTGATTGCATTTGCCGCCACTTCATGGGAGACATCCGAAAAATACTGGCTGCTTACCGCCACCCTCACAAATATAGTAAGCATAACACTTTTGTATTTCCTGTACAGGAGTGAGGGAAGAAATTATTCGGATATATTCAGGATTAACAGGGTCGGATTAAAAAAGGACCTCATCGTTTTTGCCGGAATAACGCTGCTTACAGGGCCAGTTGTTTTTGTACCCGGCTATTTTTTAAGCATACTGATATGGGGCGATCCTAATGTCCCGACTGAAATGA
This sequence comes from uncultured Bacteroidales bacterium, assembly GCA_963802185.1. GTDB lineage: Bacteria > Bacteroidota > Bacteroidia > Bacteroidales > UBA4417 > UBA4417. The sequence continues at coordinate 471,063 of CAWDHU010000015.1, read as the reverse complement.
TGTTTGGCCCTGTTGAAACCTGGCTGGTTTACGTCCTGATGATAGCCTTCCCGGTGACAATTGCTTTTGCTGAGTTAGCAACTTATTTTGCTTACATCATGCCAAAACTTAAAGAACGGATGAAATCAAAATGGTTAGCTGTCCTGCTTCCCGTTTTATTTCTTTCCATGCAGCATTGCACGCTGCCATTTATTCCGGATCTTAATTTTATACTGTATCGTGCCCTGGTATTTCTGCCCTTCGCTATCCTGATCGGAATATCAATTTATTACCGACCTACGCTTTTCGTTTACTTTGCCGTTTTACATGGCATTATGGATTTTGGAACTACTTTAATGTTCCTGCCGGGAATCAAATAAGCAAAAAGGGAAAGCCGGTTAACGGGTCTCTCCTTTTTTATTGCCATTATGTGGCAAGTCCGGAAGCGCTTATTTAAGTAAATGATACTGGTAACCGACATAACAAGTCGAAAGATTGAATTCCTGGTAATACCTCACCCCAACCCTTCCTTGCGGAAAGGGGCTAGATCTCCGGTCAGTTGAGCCTTTCTGTAAAATATAGATCTTCTAGTCGTTCACTATTGTTAAACTATACAGCTCTTTACCGATCAGATAAGGGAAACGGGGTAATCTGCATTGTTCTGATAGAAAATTCAGGACATATGCCGGCAAAGAGAAATAATGTACATTTGAGGATGTATTATGTAAACAAACACCTTGTTCTGTTTGTTTTTTTAGAGTATTAAGTAATATAACCGTTATGCAGGATCAGCGTAGTTAATTTTCAGCATTTACCGCTTTTACTGCATTTAAAAATAGTACCAATGAATTTTATAAAGATCACTTTTTGCGTCTTTTGCTTCCTATTGACAACATTAGTTTCTGTTGGGCAGCGTACACCGGCTAAATATGGCAAAGTTGATGAAAAGGAGATTGCCCTCACATCGTACCAGGGGGCTGATGCAGTAATTCTCTCTGATTATGGAGAGTATAAATTCGATGGGATTACGGGACAGTTATATTTCTATTTCACCCACCATTTGCGTATTAAAATTTTAACCGAAGCCGGACTGCGCTTTGCAACACAAAAAATAGATTATTACGATTTGAGATCAGCAACGTACTCCACGGGCAACGAAAATAATACTTTACGGGCTCAAACCCTTAATATAAATGAAAAAGGGAAGGTTGTTGCAACCAAAGTAAAGCTAAAATACACGGTTGTAGCACCACCCGACGATAGCTTTAATGCCAGTGTAACTATTCATTTTCCGGACGTAAAGCCAGGGTCTATTATCGAATACGAAATCACCATTCCAACCATCGAAACAGTCAACCCCGACCCCTGGATGGTGCAGTACGATATACCATGCCTGTGGAACGAATTGCGGATTATTACTCCACTGGAATTTGATTACGCTATCAAACCATATAACATCGATTATGCTGAAGTATCTGAATTCAAAAACATCACTACAAGCATTAAATATCCGGGAAAATCTGTTGTTTATAATGCAAACTTTTTTCAGTTCGTCAGGAAAGATATCCCTGCACTGCCGTATCCGGGGAGTGAATTAGATTACAACAACAGCCGCATGTTTGTGAAGTTTATACTCGACTTTGTCTCCAAAAAATTTGAGCTTCCAAAGATGAATGAAATAATAAAAGCTATGGATCCGGAATATAAGCTTATGGATAAGGCAGAGAAAAGTTCTACTCTTTCAAATCCCAGCTATATTATCTATAGACGACCGGACTTATTGAAAATCGCAAAGGACCTTAATAAAAGCCCGCAGTTTGGAGTTCCCTTGATCCTGAACATGGGATTGGACGATACTATAAAGAAATTAACAGCCCTGCACAATACCAACGAAGAAAAGGTAAAAGCAGTGTATCTTTTTGTCAAAAACCAGGCAGAATGGAATAACCAGTACCGGATATTTGTTGATGCCGGAGTTCCCATGTTTTTAATAAAGGTAGCAGATAAATTTACAAAAGAGCCTGTAAAGATGAATACGAGCCTGCAAAAGGTAATCAACAAACAGGAAGGCACCAGCAGCGAAATCAATGCTATTTTAATTAATCTTCTCAGGAAGGCCGGGTTTAAAACCTATCCCGTCCTGGTGAGCACACTAAAAACTGGCTATCTCGACACAGCTTTCTTTAATCTTCATCAATTCAATCACCTGATTGCAGCTGTGGAAGTGGATGGCCAGCAGATTTTTCTGGATGCTGTCAGTAAAGGCGATGGGTCTATTATGAGTTCGGACATTATGAACGAATATGGATTATTGATTGAAATGCGAGGTGCACGATGGGTGCAGGTTGCTTATCCTTACGCAGTGCTTCCCCGGAGCCTGGAACTCCCCAGATTTGAACAATCCGAAGAATAATATTTTTAAGCATTTCTTCCGGCATGACTGGAATTGCGAAAATCTAACTTTTGTATGGCATTACAAATAATATTCAGGAATATCGGCATTTAAAAAGTTCAGAAGTTTAGTAATAGCTGTCAGGATTTGGGCCATAATCCCTACTAATCTTTAACTTTGGGCCTTTTACTTTTTGAGATATAAATGACGAAAACAAACCGGGGATACCTCTATGCCTTTATCGCTACCATATGTGGGTCGCTGGTTTACCTGTTCAGCAAAGCAGCACTTAACGAAATCAGCCTGGCCCAGTTCGGATTCTGGTGGTTTCTTACTGCAATTTTCTGGAACAGCATGATGGCTGCTCATCCAAGGGGCGGCTTCGCAATTAAATCTTTCACCCGGAAGGATTACCGGACTTTGTTGTATATCGGCCTGATTGAAATTATTGCAACTACATCTTTTTATGCAGCCATTGCGGTTTCGCCCAACCCGGCTATACCCTCGTTTCTTCGAAATCTTGAGTATCTTTTTGTTACCTTATTTGGATTTGTGTTGTTGGGTGAGCGGTTTGGCAAAGTCGCTTTTGCAGGTGCAATCCTTACACTTTCAGGAGCATTTATAATCAGTTTACGGGTAACGGCAGCAGATAGTTTTTTTACAGCAGCTTCCGGACTAATGTTGCTTTCCACATCATTTTATGCAGTACGCACTATAACTGCCAAAAAACATATTCGTGAAATTAGCCCTGTTGTGCTGGCAATAAACAGGGCAATTTTCCTGGTTTTATTTGCACTCATCTTTATGCTTGCTCAAAGGCACACGTTTAAAATCCCCACACATGCATTTTTAAATATTCTGGCAGGTTCCTTTGTAGGCCCTTTCCTGACTTCCATATTCCAATATTCAGCCCTCCGGTTTATCGAAGCTTCCAGGGCAGCAATTGTTCAAAGCACTACAGGCTTGTTTGTGCTGGTTGGTGCCTTTTTGATTTTCGGTAACTTCCCTACACCGGTCCAGATTTTTGGTGGTTTAATTACCATGGCCGGAGTGATACTAATGATGCGAAAAGGTTTGAATCCAGGATCAGCCTGATAAAATCATTGTATTAATCAGTTTATTATCCATTATAATGTTGTTTCACTCAAAGCCAGCCCCGTTTTAATTCCAACTGAAGAACTTAAAAAGGTAAAATACCGGCTTTAAAGGAATTATTCTATATCTTGTGGTCCTGTTTTATCTGAAAAGAACTCAACTTAATGTTACTGAATATCTCCTTTCATTTTGACTATTTCCCCCTGCTGGTGGTTGCTGCCATCGCCTGGGCAACACCCATTTTATTATCTGTATTTAAGTTAACCAAAATTCCATCGGTTATTGTTGAAATTCTGATGGGCTATTTTATCGGGAAATACCTGCTGGGATCGATTGACCACGAGAGCTTCAGGATACTCGAATATTTTGCTCTTTCAGGATTTATCTTCCTTATGTTTCTGAGCGGGCTCGAAATTGATGCTGACCAGATAATAGCTTCGTTACCGAGAAAGAGGCTGACGTATGTAAGCTTTATCAAAAACCCTTTACTGGTTGGAATTGTTTACTTTTTCCTGTCGATAATTATTGCCTATGCTAGTAGCGTAATGCTGTCGAAAATAATCCGGATTCCCAATATCTGGTATTTCTCACTGATACTGGTTACTACTTCGGTTGGAATTGTATTGCCTGTTCTGAAAGGAAGAGGGGAAATTAAAAACCGTTACGGGCAGATGATTGTAGTGGCTGCAGCTGTTGCCGATATTTTCAGTATTATCTTATTCACTTTTACTGCTTTTATTATTAAAAATGGTTTCCAGGCTGAGTTACTTTATATACTTGGTTTGTTCGCTATCTTCTTTGTTTTCTATCTGCTTGGTAGCAAACTGAAGAAAATTCCATTTATTAAGAAGCATGCGTTTCAGTTATCGCACGCGTCGTCGCAGATTGGTGTCAGGGGAACCATTTTACTGATCATGATTTTTGTTGTCATAGCCCAGTTTATCGGGGAAGAAGCCGTGTTGCTCGGTTCTTTTTTAATAGGGCTGGTGCTTTCGACCATGCTGCACCACGAAAGGTCAGTTATTCTGCTAAAACTCGATGGTATGGGATTCGGATTTTTTATACCCATATTTTTTATTATGGTCGGTATTGAGTTCGATCCTTCGGCATTAAAGGAATTCGACCAGACGTTGGTTTGGTTTCTTATTTTGTTGTTAATTACCCTTTTTGCTGTTAAGTTTTTCCCGGCATTGCTCTGGCGACAATTGTTTGGAATAAAAAAAGCCATTGCCGGTGGGTTCCTCATGTCATCGAGGTTAAGCCTGATCATTGCAGCTTCAGCTATTGGCCTCGAAATGGGTGTTATTACTCCTGGTTTAAATGCCAGCTTTATTATTATGGCAATGATCACCTGTTTTGTGGCCCCTGTACTTTTTAACTGGATATTGCCTGTTAATATACTGACAGGAGAAAAAACAATAATCATCGGAGGAAGCAGTACAGCCGTTTTATTAGCGCGCCGGTTAATCATGCATGGCAAAAAATCAATCATTATTGAAAACAACAAGACCAGGGCCAAGGAATTAGCTGGAAAAGGACTTGTTTGTATAGAAGGAGATGGTAGCGACACCGGCCTCTATAAAGAAATAAAGCTGAATCCATCCGATTTTGTTGTTGTTGAAACAGGATCGCCTGAAAAGAACTACAAAATAAGTAAACTACTCCGCAATGAGCTTATGCACGACAGAATTATTTCGCGATCGGGCAAATCCGATCAGGAAAGCAAGTTAAAGAGCCTGGGCGTGGAAACCGTTGATGTAATCGGCGTTCAGGCAACTACAATAGAAAACCTTATTTTACGGCCTACAACCTATCATGCGCTGATTGAATCGTTTGAAAACTTCAGTGTGGAAGAAATTGAAATTACCAATAAAGCTATAGACGGACTCCAGGTTAAAGAAATCCCGTTTCATAAAGATGCCATACTAATGATGGTGAAAAGGGATAATAACTTTTTCATCCCTCACGGGGAAACTTATTTCCGCACCGGCGATATACTCCAGGTATTTGGAACCGATACAGCCCTGCAAAATACGCGTGAAAAAATGGAGTGAAACGTGCCATGTCAATGATTTTTTCGCACTGAGTAAAAAGTTCTTATGGCTTTCCTCAAACTCACTGCGTGCCGGCTGAAAACGGGGAAATCAATAAAACAAAGCAAAAGAGTTATGAAGTCATCAGGAAGGAAAATATACAAACCAAGTCGGTTGAAACACAGATTAATAATCCTGTTATTAATCATCTTATCTGTTTCGGGTTGCAAAAAAGACCCTGGAAAGACAATAAATGAAGATCCTACCAAAAACCTGACTATTTTCTTTGTAAATGATCAACACGGGCAAATTGATAATTTTGCAAAGATTAAACACATCGTTGATGCTGAAAGGCTTAAAACAAATGTTATTGTAGCTTGTAGTGGCGATATGTTTTCGGGAAATCCGGTTGTGGATAATTATCCTGAAAAAGGATATCCGATGATTGATATCATGAATAAAGTTGGATTTGATATTACTGCTTTAGGGAACCACGAATTTGATTACGGCGAAGTGAACTTAAAAAGCATAATGGAACAAGCTGATTTTTACTGGGTTTGTGCAAATGTTAATATGGGTAGTACAGGCGTTCCCGAGCCTTTTGAATATAAAACTGTTACTGTTGACAATTTAAAGGTTACATTTTTAGGGCTCATCGAAACCGATGGAAAACAAGATGCTATCATTCCATCAGCACATCCCTGGAAAGTTCAGAATTTCACTTTTAACAGACCTGAATATGTAATTTATAAATATTCCAATGTCAAAGAACAGGAGAATTCTGATTTATTTATCGCTTTATCACATTTAGGTTATAGTAAAAGTTCAGGACTGGGTGATTATCAATTAGCCGGGCAGTTCCCTTATTTTGATTTAATTATTGGCGGACATTCTCATAGTCAGACAAATACTACTGTAAATAATATCCCAATATTTCAAGCGGGAGGTAATTTAAATTATTTGGGCGAAATAGATATAACCGTTAAAGCAAAAAAGATTGAAACAATAAAATGGAATTTAATCGATTTAAATAATTACCCAGAGTATGATGCAGTTTTAAAAGCAGATATAGATCATTACAACGGTATTTCAGACTTAAATGAAGTTATTGGATATTCGCAGATAGACCATGATCAATCAAAAGTTGGATGTTTTATGGTTGATGCAATGAGATTGAAAATGAATGTTGATGTTTCTTTTCAAAATCCCGGCGGAGTTCGTTCCGGTTTAAATAAAGGAGATATAACAAAAAAAGAGATTTATGAGATTTCTCCTTTTAACAATGGTACCATAATTTACAATATGACTGTCACTGAAATTAAAAACTTCCTGATGGGTTCCCGTGCTGGTTTTTATTATTCGGGGATTAAAATCCAACAAAATGGCAGCAATATTCAAATATCCGACCTAAGCGACCATGTTATTCCGGATAATACAATTTTATCGGTTGGTGTAATAGATTATATTCCTGCTGTTTACGACACATATTTTCCGTCGAGTGGGAATATCCAATCACTTTCGGATGCCGAAACGATTATTTCTTATTTAATAGAAATAAATAGCCAGGTAAATTATTCAAATTGCAATAATTATTTTAAGTATCAATAAGAACATGCTAAGTTATAAAATCATGGCTCAATCTGAGAAAAAAGCTGTCGAACCTGACACCCTTTGTATCTTGTGGACAAGCGGCGACCCCGATGTAGCGCTAAAAATGGTTTTCATGTATGCAAATGCAGCTAAGCAAAATGCATGGTGGAGCCAGGTGGAATTAATTGTATGGGGCCCATCGGCGAAATTAACTTCTGAAAATGTAGAAATTCAGCAAACCCTTGCAAAGCTGATGAAAACAGGTGTTCTAATGCAAGCCTGTAAAGCCTGTGCTGATTCGTATGGTGTTTCTGAAAAACTGGAAGCACTGGGAATTGAAGTAAAATATATGGGCCAACCGCTTACCGAAATTTTAAAGTCAAATAAAAAACTGGTTACATTTTAGTTAATTCTGTTTGAATGGGTTATTGAAAAAATATTGTTCCTTGTGATTAGTGCTTGGTGCACAGTGCACAGTGCTTTGCTTTTGCTTATTTAAATTAAGTTCAATAATACCTAAAAACACGTAATGTAAATTACTTAGCACTCTGCACTCAGCACTTTGCACTAGCAGTTTAAAAGTATATATCTGCATATTTTAAAAAGCTCAAGAATCTAGTTTAATAAAAAAACATGAAAACAATCGGGTTAATAGGCGGAATGAGTTGGGAATCCTCCATCGTATATTATGAGCTGATAAACAAAAAGGCAAAAGAACTGCTGGGCGGACATCACTCCTGCCAAAGCCTCATGTACACAGTTGATTTTGACGAAATTGTAAAACTGCAACATGACGGAAAATGGGAAGAGTTGGATATAATTATGGCTGATGCCGCAAAACGGCTCGAAAATGGAGGAGCCGACATAGTGGTTTTATGCACAAACACCATGCATTTATGCAGCCAGGCCATTACGGATAGTATTTCTATACCGTTTCTGCATATTGCTGAAGCAGTCGGAATGGAGATTACTAAACATTCTCTAAAAAAAATCGGGCTGCTCGGCACTAAATTTACCATGGAAAAAGACTTTTATAAAAAGGTACTTACCGAACAGTTTGGTATTGAAGTCGTTATCCCGAATGAACAGGAAAGAGAAAAAGTGCATAAAATTATATACAGCGAACTGGTTCATGGAGTTATAAAAGACGAATCAAGAGAAGTATATAAAACGATAATTGCGAATCTTGTAAAATCGGGTGCGGAAGGTATAATATTAGGGTGTACCGAAATCCCATTGCTGATTTCAGCTTCAGATGTAAATATCCCGATATTTGATACCACAAGGATTCATGCCGAAAAAGCAGTGGAATGGGCTGTAAACAATTACCAAACTTAAAATCTAATCTTCTGTTACTTAAAATCAAATGGTAGAATTTATCCGAACCAATTCAAAGAACCCGGATTTTATTGATCTTGTAAAAGACCTTGATGCCTATTTAGCCTTTATTGACGGCGAGGAACATTTATTTTATGCCCAGCTCAATAAGACTCATGCCATCAATTATGTAGTTGTAGCATACGAAAACGACAAACCGGTTGGCTGCGGCGCATTAAAAGAATTCGCCCAAAACATCCTGGAAATCAAACGGATGTACACTTCGCCCGACTGCAGGGGAAAAGGAATTGCCACCGGAATTCTGAATGAATTGGAGCTATGGGCAAAGGAATTATCGTGTCAAAAATGCGTTTTGGAAACGGGTTTCAGGCAACAGGATGCAATCGCGCTTTACGCAAAGAACGGGTACAATCGTATTCCGAACTACGGGAAGTACATCGGGATTGAAAACAGCGTATGCTTCGAAAAAGAATTAAAATAATTGCTACTGTCCGATTAAATAATATGTAAATGCGTAAATTCCTTTTATTAATTGCGTCCCTACGGGACTTCGAAAAAGGGGGTAATTTTTATTCTACCAATATGCTATTTGCTTGCGCAAATAATCTACGGGACTGTCCCGTTAGGGACAATATATAGGTAGAGAGCAAGATAAAAATTCAAAGAAGTCCCGTTAGGGACGATATAGAATTTTAACAAGACAATAATGTGAAATAATATAACCTGCTAACATGGAAGCATAAGGCATTATTCAGAAACAGGCGAAGTAAAATCTACAAAAAACATCTAAAATGACAGGAATAATAGGAATCCCTTTTGACGCAAATTCATCATTTATGAAAGGTGCAGCTCTTGCTCCGGAACGGATACGATATGTTGATAAGGAAGGTTCAGCAAATTCTTTTTCTGAAAGTGGATTGGAAATAAAAGCAGGCATTCAATACCTGGATCATGGCGACATATCTTTCGAGGACTCAAATTCTGAAAAAGCGTTTATTGTTATCAAAAACAAAATTGCGAACCTGCTTGAAGAAAATGAGAAAGTAATATCAATCGGCGGCGACCACTCCGTAAGCTATCCCATTATCAGTGCTTTTGCAGATAAATACGAGAAGCTGAACATTTTACATTTAGATGCACATACCGATTTGTACGACAATTTTGACAACAATCCTTATTCACATGCGTCTCCGTTTGCAAGGATCATGGAAACTGGGAAAATAAACTCGTTAACACAGGTTGGCATCCGCACTTTAACAAAACATCATCGCGAACAAGTAGAAAGGTTCAATGTTAAGGTTATTGAAATGAAAGATCTTAATTTTGATTTTATCCGAACTTTAAAAGCACCTCTTTATATTTCAATAGATCTCGACGTACTTGACCCTGCCTATGCCCCCGGGATATCACACCACGAACCGGGTGGAATGACAAGCAGGCAGTTGTTGAAAATAATTCAGGATATTTCAGTTGATATAGTCGGTTCCGACCTTGTAGAATATAACCCAACCAGGGATATCAATAGTATGACAGCCATGGTTGGGTATAAGATTCTTAAAGAATTAATAGCAAAAATGGTTGGCTAAATCAGGCTTTGACCGTTGTTCGAGCCCTTGCCAAGACCTACCTCTTTCGTTTCCTTCGACTGTGGTTTCAGGTATTTATCCAGGAACTCGAGGGTTCGTTTTGCGGTAGTGATCTGGTTTTCTTTTTTCACAAATCCGTGTCCTTCATCGGGGAAAACCACATATTCAACCGGAACCCCGTTTTTCTTAACACCAGCAACAATTTCATCGCTTTCTACAGGAAGAACGCGCACATCATTTGCACCCTGGAAAACAATCAGTGGCTTGGTTATTTTTTCATAATTATACAAAGGTGACGTGTTTTTTAACATAACACTATCGGCAGTATTCGGATCGCCCATTTCGTCATACAATGCCTTGCGGAACGACTCCCAGTAAGGAGGAATACTCCTCAAAGTGCGAAGCCAGTTTGCTACGCCAAATAAATCGACACCTACTTTAAATTCGTCGGGATGGAAGGCCAAAGCTCCTAACACCATGCAACCACCGTAACTTCCACCATAAATCCCGATAGCTGTGCTGTCGATATAGTCCTGTTCGGCAAGCCATTTCTTACCATAAATACAGTCTTTCAAATCACCGTTGCTATGGTCTTTGTTATCCATTTTGTAGAAAGTTTTACCATAACCGCTGCTGCCCCTGTTATTAACAGCCAACACAGCATATCCATGATTTACGAAGTATTGGATTGAGTTGCTGAAACCAACACGGCTCTGTCCGCCCGGGCCACCATGTACCCATACTAAAGCACCTGCTTTGTTCTTTTTGCTTGCCTGCATAGGTTTGTAATAGATGGCAGGAATTTCCAACCCGTCAAATGATTTGAATCGCACAACTTCTGCCTGCACCAGGTCGTTACGGTCAATTTCCCTGTTCAATGTAGAAGTGAGTTGTTTCAGATCTTTACTGTCCATATTGTACAAATACAAATTAGCAGGACTGGTACTGCTGCCAACGGTTAGCAAGAGGTTTTTCTCACTTGGCGAAATAATTACACCTAATACATCCCCGTCCTTGATTTCGGGAAAGTTCACTTGTTTATTGGTAGCATGTTCGAAAAGCAATACCTTATTTTTGCCATCTGCATTTATAAAAATGGTATGGTATTTTTCATTTTCGCTCAGGCTCATACCTGCAACATCCCACTTGTCTTCAAAGACCTTGTCGGCTTTGCCACTGTTGATATTATACTTCACAAGGTAGCTGAATTCGCTGCCATCGTTGGTGGTGTAATACATTATGCTGTCGTTCTTTTCGAAACCGGTCGCGTACCATGTAGCTTCATTATCGTTACTAAGGCGCTTCGTGGTTTTTGTAGTGCGATCGAAGAGGTAAAGTTCATTTTTATCCGTGGTAATGCTTTTAGAAAGAGCAATATAGCGCTCGCTTTTGCTGATGTCTGAAAAATTCAGGCCGTCCTTATTCTCATAAAGCATAACGGGATTCCAGGTCTCTGTATCCAGTTTCCATAAATCGAAAAACTGTGGATTTCGCTGGTTACTCGAAACATACATCGCTTTTTTATCTGCGCTCCAACCAGAAAAACTGTTGGCACTATTAGGCCATGGAGTCAGATCTTTTGCTGCAGTATCTCCTTGTTTCATCAGGTACAGATGCGAATTCTCATTACCACCCTGGTCAGCGTTATAAATAAAACTGCTGCTTCCGGGCAAGTAATCCACGGCAAAGTATGAATCCTTTTTCGAACTTGTCAGGGGTTTGGATGCCGTATCTGCCACATTTAATTCATACAAATTGAAAATACCTGTCGAGTTATTCTCAACCAGAATTTTAGATTCGTCGGCGTTAAAACCGGCAGCACTTACTGATAGGTTGTTGTATAACTGTTCGATGGTGTATTGTTTCGGCATCCTGGTTTTCTTATCGCTGCATGAAGCAAGCGCAAGAAGCGCCAGACCGGCTATCAAAAAGGTCTTTGATTTTAACATAGGGTCCAGAGAATTAATTAATAAAGGATAATTGTTTGATATGAATTACTAAAAACATAAGACGCTTATACTATGCGTTAAGTTACAGGAAAGGAATCAGTTTTTGCTTCGCTTTGCTCCAAGTGAATTTGCCAAACGAGACATAAAATATTTTTCTGCGCTTTTATTCCTCTTTTTCAGGATGATTTTCTTTAAACGCATATTTAACCAACTGATCGAGCGGCACGAATTCAAGTGTTTTTTCATGCGTTGCCTCAAGAACGACTGCAGGAGCCACTCCCGCTTTCCAGGCTTCAACCCAGCGGGAAGCACACAGGCACCAACGATCGCCGGGCACAAGTCCCGGGAAACTCCATTCAGGGTGCGGGGTTATGAGGTCATTACCAACTTTTTGGGAAAATTCAAGAAACTCAGATGTAACAATCACGCAAACTGAATGCACAAAAGTATCGTCATCACCTGATTCGCAGCATCCATTGCGGTAAAACCCGGTCATGGGTTTAGTGCTGCAAGGAATTAATTTTTCACCGTATATATTTGCATGCATATGGAATTTCCTGGTTAGAGCTGGATTAAATCTGTTTTGGATTTCTTTGAAAAAGCACCATCTGCCTGCAGCAGGCAAGGCTTCCGGGTACCAATTACCCGATCCCGGGTTCATGTTATCTGAATCAGGAAGGCATTGGCTTATTTTCAAAATACGGGTATTAAATAAATAACATACGGGGAGCTAATTTGTTCCGCGAAAATGCCTGAATTTGAAGAGCCGGCTGCCTGAATCATAAAAATAATCATACCGGTAAGGCAAACAAAAAGTCAATGATGTATTAAAATTCAGATAATAAAATCAATTCACTGTTTATATAGCTAATACAATTTGGAGTGAAAGCAAAGGGTTTTTGAAAACACCGATTCATCAGGTGCACCTTAAAAATCCTGAAAATATTAACCTGGCTTATAATATGAAAGGATCTTCTCCAACTAAATAAATCATTATTTAACAGAATTGAGAAAATCTTCAGAATTAATAATATCAATACCTCTCTCTTTATATTCTATGAGCATTTCTGCTTTAAGCGAATCAGACTTTGCGACAATTGCGTCATTTATAGCCAGGATTTTATAGCCCCTGTTTTTAGCAGCCAGCATCGTGCTTTTTACACAATATGCGGCATCAAGACCGGTGACGTAAAGTTTACTAACCTGGTTACTGATCAGAATGCTGTCAAGACGTGGGTTACTGAATGCATCTTCCCTTTGCTTTGAAACAATTAAATCTGAAACTACGTTCATCCGTTTATCAAAACTGACTCCTGCACTACCTGGCTTCAATGAGTTATTGATCAGGTTAATCAACACATCCGAAATTTCGCTTTTTACATACACGACCGGGATGTTCTTCTCCCTTGCAGTGTCGATGATCCTGTTTATGAGGCTAATATGGTTATCGGAACCGTTTGTATAACAAGTATCTGTAGATAACTTCCCAGTAGTATACTCCTGTAAATCAATAACCAGTAAGGCTGACTTTTCGGAATTATACTTTTTAACAGGTACTCCCTGTGATACTTTTGATGATTGTTTCTCAAAAAGCAACAGATTTCCACCCAGCACAATAACTATAAGTAATAATGTAAGACCAATCCAGATTAAAATTCGTTTCATATCGATTCGTTTTTATACATTCAGATTCCAAAACACCTAATTACTTGTTTGTTATACAAATATAAAACATCTAATGAAAATAAGCTGCATTGCTGAAAATAACATCTGCTCACGATTTAGTGATAATTGTACAATGAACATTCTTATATATCTTAGATTTGCATAAAATTATCTGAGATGCAAAAAATCAACAGCCTCCTGGTTACAGGATTGCTTGTGCTGACCATTATTATTATTCAGTTTCAGGCTGATGCAGCTATTAAACTGCCTGCACTTATAGGCAATAACATGGTACTTCAGCAAAATGCCACAATCAAAGTTTGGGGGTGGGCCGATGCAGGAGAAAAGGTAACCGTTCAGGCCAGTTGGCAAAGCACTTCAGCATATGCAATAACAGCTGCGGACGGGAGCTGGCAAACGATTATCCAAACACCTGCTTCTGGTGGGCCATATAAAATCAATGTTGCTGGTCGTGATTATTCGATAACAATCGAAAATGTTTTAATTGGTGAAGTCTGGGTGTGTTCGGGACAATCGAATATGGAATATATCATGCGTGGACTTGGCGGCTGGGCAATTTATAAACCGGAAGTCCGCGATGAAGTAGCCAGAGGTGAATACTCAGGAGTTCGCTTATTTACTGTTAAGAGAGACACATCAGCTGTTCCCCTCCAGGACTGTAAAGGGAACTGGCAAATTGCCGACACCAACACGATAAAAGATTTCAGCGCGACTGCGTGGTTTTATGGGGCGTACCTCAGCAAAAAATTAGGCGTTCCGGTTGGATTAATATCATCAGCCTGGGGTGGAACACCTGCCGAAGTATGGACCCCGGTTGAAAGCATAAAAGCGGAACCTGACCTGGGTTTTTATTTGAAAAATCCAAATATGAATCCATGGGGACCGGGAACATCGGGTGTACTTTATAATGCTATGATATATCCGCTGCTGAATTATACGATAAAAGGAGCCATCTGGTACCAGGGTGAATCCAATGTTTTGGATGCAAGGCTTTACACTACCCTCATGAATACCATGATCACTTCATGGCGTCAGGCGTGGAATGTGGGTGAATTTCCGTTTTATTTTGTGCAGATTGCGCCGTTTACATATGAAAAACCTTTTACGGGAGCTTTGCTTCGCGAAGCGCAATTGAAATGCCAGTCGACGCCGAATACAGGAATGGCGGTAACCATGGATATAGCAGAAGATGTTACCGATATTCATCCTAAAAACAAGCTCTATGTCGGCCAACGCCTTGCGCTCTGGGCATTGAATAATACTTACGGGAAGTCGGATATCAGTTTTTCGGGTCCGTTATATTCGGATATGAAACTCTCAGGGAATAAAGTTGTGCTGGAATTTAATTATGCTGATGGCGGATTGAAAATTTCCGGTTCAGTAAAAAACAATTTCACAATTGCAGGTGATGATCACATATTTTATCCGGCAACAGTCAAAATCCAGGGAACCACACTGATTGTTTCATCATCAAAAGTAAAACAACCAAAGGCTGTAAGGTATGCATTTACAAATACTTCGGAAGCTACTCTATTTAATGGTGCCGGTTTGCCTGCCTCATCATTCCGAACTGATAACTGGGATATTATTACTGAAAATGTGGTACTGAAACTACTTCGTAATCCGGACACAAAAAGTCTTACTTATCAACTATCCTCACTTTCCAGGGAATCAGATATCTATTACGATTTCAATAAGTTACCGAACAAAAAATCACCGTTGTACCAATCCCCCATTCCTTCAGGAAAACCCGGGATTTTGTTTGCAAGATTATCGCGCAACGGGTACCTGGCTGAAACCATCAATAGCTGGAAAATAGTATCCAATAAAGCTATTGGCGCTGAAATTTCATATGAAGGAAAATACTCTCCTGATTTTACCGCAGGTGGGAACCTGGCCTTACTGGATGGGATTACAGCTACTACTAATTACCAGGATGGAAGCTGGCAGGGATTTGCCGGCAATGATCTGGATGTTGTAATTGATCTGGGAAAAACGATACTGGTAAAAAGCATAAAGGCAAATTTCCTTTCGGATAATAAGTCGTGGATATTTTTACCTAAACAGGTTACAATTCAGGTTTCAGAAGATGGAATAACTTACAAAAGTTTTGAACCTGTGAGTTTCGGAGCTGAAAAAGAAATAAAAGAGTCTGTTATTGAACCGATTTCGTTTGCAATAAATAACAAAACCAGGTTTATAAAAGTAATTGCATTAAACCAGGGAACATGCCCTGCATGGCATCCGGGTGCAGGAAATAAATCGTGGTTATTTGTGGATGAGATCATGGTTCAGTAAATACGGACGAACACAAGGATGTATCACGAAACACCGGCCTTCAGGCCGGGGTTAGGAACCAACCAAACAAAAACAACACTATGCAGAACCAATGGGACGAACGCTATGCCCGCCAGGAATATATATACGGAACTGAGCCAAATAAATTTTTAAAAGAGAAACTGGCAACACTCAAGCCAGGAAGAATCTTATTCCCTGCTGAAGGTGAAGGCCGTAACGCTGTTTATGCTGCTCAACTTGGCTGGGAAACTGATGCTTTTGATCAAAGCATTGAAGGACAGAAGAAAGCCTTTCAACTTGCGAAACTGAAAAAAGTTTCAATCAATTATTCCATTCAAGCACTCGACAAATGGAGTCCAGAGCCTGATCAGTACAATTGTATTGCACTGATATTTGTACACTTACCCGAAGGATTGCGAAAACAAGTGCATAAGGCAGCGATCAAAGCGTTAAAACCAGGAGGGGTACTTATACTTGAAGGATTTACGATCAATCAACTGCCCCGAAGCAGCGGAGGGCCAAAAAATACTGAGTTGCTCTTTACTTCAGATCAGATTAAAATCGATTTCGCAAATTTATCCGAAGTTCAAATGCTCGAAACACAAATTATCCTGGATGAAGGACCACTGCACCAGGGGCTTGCAGATGTAATCAGGCTTACTGGCTTTAAACCTGAATCATAAATCAATTTTCATACATTTGCAGATCAATCTCCAATTTTACCCCTTCCCTTATGAAACTTACTTACAGATCAATGCTTATATTGTTTATCAGCTTGCTGGCTTATAACAACTTATCCGCACAAAAAGGAAACACTCTCGAAGCTAAAGCTGCGCGAATACACAAATCTGCGTTTACAGTTGATTCGCATACCGATGCCCCGCTCAATTTTTTAAACATTAAATACGATATTGCTCAAGATAACAGCAAAACTTTACTGCGAACCTGCGTTGATTTTCCGCGAATGCGTGAAGGTGGCCTTGACGCTGCATTCTTTGCTGTATTTATCGGCCAGGGACCACGAACGGCTGAAGGAAATGCCAAAGCTAAGGCAAAGGCTGAAACTATATTTGATTCTATTTACGTATCCGTAAACCGAAACAGCAATATCAGTGGCATTGCTACCTCACAGGCAGAAGCCATGAAACTGGTTAAAGAAAAGAAAAGTGTTGTGTTCATAGGTGTTGAAAACGGTTATCCCGTTGGGAACGACCTTTCCAATGTAAAACATTTTTACGACAGGGGGGCGCGCTATATTACGCTTTGTCATACTAAGAACAATGATATATGCAGCAGCTCAACTGACACTAATAATATTATAGGGCTGAGCAATTTTGGTATTGAAGTTGTCCAGGAAATGAACCGCCTGGGAATGATGATCGATTTATCCCATGCTTCTGACCAGTCATTTTACGATGTGCTAAAATTGAGTAAAGCCCCTGTAATCGCATCACACTCCTGCTCCAGGGCACTTTGCGACAATCCGCGAAACCTTACGGATGATATGCTCCGAGCTTTGGCTGCCAACAATGGGGTAATTCAAATGTGTATTCTCAGTGATTATGTTAAAAAGTCCTTACCTAATCCCGAACGTGATTCAGTGCGCCAGTCCGTGCGGAAAAAATACAATAATTTCCAGGATCTGACCGATGCCCAATGGGAAGTGGCAAGCGCTGAATGGCATGCGATCGATGACAAATTCCCTCACCAACTTGCAACTGTGAGCGATGTAGTCGACCATATTGATCATTTGGTGAAAGTTGCCGGTATCGATCATGTTGGAATTGGAACTGATTTTGATGGCGGTGGCGGAGTTGAAGGCTGCAAAGACGTTAGCCAGATGGGAAATATAACCCTTGAACTAGTGAAACGTGGTTATACCGAAAAAGAAATTAAAAAAATATGGGGAGGAAATCTGATGAGGGTGATGAATGAGGTTGAGAAGGGTAAGATAAGTTAGGAAGTGACAAGGCGAGGGGAGACAAGGAGAAACTTGTTGAACTTTGAAGTAGGAATCATTGCAAAATTTTAAGAATTACTTCCTGAATATGACTAAGGTTTTTGTTCTCCAACTCGAAGAATCACAATACAGTCCCGACTTTCAGGATAAGCTGCTTCAATACTTGCCCGAGGCGGGAAAGATGCGTGTGCGAAACCGGCAAAACCTAACAAGTAAATTACAAACTGTTGCGGGCGAATTGCTTGCAAGATATTCAGTTGGTAATTACTTGGGTAAATCAGACCAGGAAATCAAATTAGTATTTGGAGAAAAAGGCAAGCCACACATTGGAAATCTTCAGGATGTGCATTTTAACATTTCACATTCAGGGCATTATGTAGTTTGCGCAGTTGCTGAAACAGAAATTGGAATCGATGTTGAGCGTATCCGTAAAGTAAACCTCCGTATTGCCGAAAGGTTCTTTTCTTCTTCTGAAATCAACGATTTAATGGCTTGTGACGAAGAATCCCGTATGCAATATTTCATTACCCTCTGGACCATTAAGGAAAGCTACCTGAAAGCTATTGGCCGTGGACTTACCCAGCATCTGAACTCATTTACTATCGTCAAAAACAACGATTCTTATCTTTTAACAGGCAACCAGGAAGCAGAGCATTATGGCATTGAAGCACAACAACTAAACCACGAATATATGATGGCAGTGTGTTCGCCTCTCCCCTTTTCACCAGCCATTATAAGGCATATAGCCTTGAATAATATCATCAAAACGCTTCCCCAATACCCCTAGATTTACTATATTTGCATGCAATTCCAGATTTGATTTTATCGAAATTTGAATATTACACTTATGATCTTTAAATACAGGTAAAATGGCACGAAATGTTGCATTAGTACTTTCGAGTGGTGGCGCAAGAGGCATCGCTCATATTGGCGTAATAGATGAACTTACAAAATCAGGGTTTACGATAACTTCAGTTGCGGGAACATCTATGGGTTCTGTTGTCGGCGGATTGCTGGCCCAGGGCACGCTCAATAGTTACACTGATTGGTTGCTGGCGTTTACAAAAATGGATATGATTAAGTTTTTAGACATAACAACGGGATCCGGCGGACTTATTAAGGGCGAAAAGATCATTAAAGTTCTAAGTGATCTCATCGGAGATGTTAACATCGAAGACTTATCGATTCCTTTTGCTTGTGTGGCGGCTGATCTGACTAGCCAAAGAGAAATAGTTTTCAGTAAGGGCAGCCTGATACAGGCCGTGAGAGCATCGAGTTCAATACCTACTGTTTTTCTTCCGGTAGCCCATGATGGCATGCTTTTGGTTGATGGTGCTGTTTTAAATCCACTGCCTCTCGATATCATACATCGTAATAAGGGCGATGTGCTTATTGCTGTTAATGTTAATTCAGGTATTCCTTACGAACCGCCGGCTAATAAACCTGATCATACCATACAGGAAACCCACTATAGTAAAATGAGAATTGCCCTGAATGAGAAATGGGCCGGAGTTATAGATCATTATGTGGAAAAATACCGCAGCAATAAGGACGCCAAACCTAAGCCTGCCAATATGTTTGATGTAATATCCGAGTCTATAAACCTTGCACAGAATAAAGTGGCGAATATTTATATCGAAAAATACAAACCCGATGTAGTGGTAAATATTTCATATCATTCCGCTTCAGCATTTGATTTTTATAAAGCAGAAGAACTTATAGAAGCCGGGCGTATTGCGTGCCGGAAAGCTTTGGATGAGGCGGGTATTCGTTGATAGAAAATAGTAAATAGAAAATGGTTTGAAAGCTAAAGGTTCAAAAGCTTATCGCCTTGTCTCCCCCTCGCCCGGTCTCCACTCTTTACATTATGTATTGAGATTTTGTTCAGTACATTAAGATTTACTCATAATATTATAGAGAAGTTCGCGTGCCCTGAATAAACGGACTTTAACAGTGCCTTCAGGTAAATCTAGCTGATGAGCAATTTCCTCGCAGGAAAATTCGTTAAAATAGTGTAACTTAATAATATCCTTATACTTTGGGTGAAGTGTATCTACTATCTCGCGGAGCAACCTTGTTTCCTGCCGGTTGATCATCAGTTGCTCCGGGCTGGGCAATTGATTAGCCAACTCATGGGCAGTTATTCCAACCCCGGCTTCCTGCTGATTCACTTTCATATCAATATCTTTCTTATTCCGCCTAAGGTGATCAATGCAATTGTTTTTAGCAATGCGATACAGCCATGTACTAAAAGCAAAATCAGGGGTGTACTGATCGAGTTTACTGAATGCTTTGTTAAAGGCCTCCATGGTAAGATCTTCGGCATCTCCGGGTTGGCTGGTCATTTTCAGCATACGCGAATAAACTTTTTCGAAATACTCATCCATCAATTGCGAATAAGCAGCCCTGTTTCCCGACTCCAATATCTGCTTAACCAGGCGAAAATCCCGCTCGGACTTACTGATACTTTCGTTACTATCTGCTTTGGTCACTCCCATGAAATTTAGAAACTAATACTTGAGAATTAATGTATTAATAACCCAATAGTAATATAATTGTTGTATGCGCTGCTAAAATGATTATCTCCATTTAACAGGTTTGTTTAAAATATTCGCAAACGCGAGGAATGGACTAACAATCATCAGGAAAAATTCAAACAAGGGTACGAAAAACAAAAATCCCTTTTCGGAAAGTCTATTCATCACTTTGCCGGTTATAAGTAACTGGCTGAAAATTCGTATCACCACCAATCCAAAAACTATGTACGGTTGATACCACATTATAAGCAAAGAAATGGCTGAAACCCAGAACAATACCTGGGAAATTGCAAACAAACCAAGTGCAATTTTATGTGATGGTTTATAATACCCTCCAGTGATAAGGTGCCTGCGTTTCTGCCTGAGCCATTCATCCAGTGATGATTTTGGAGCACTTAGGGTGTGGGCCTCCGATTGAATTTCGATACGGGTATTATTACCTGAAGCCGCTTTATTGATAAACAGATCATCATCACCGGATTGAATCCGGTAATGCGAGATAAACCCGTTCTGCCTGAAAAACAGAGATTTGCGATAAGCCATGTTACGCCCAACTCCCATATAAGGCATGCCTGCCCGTGCAAAACCCAGGTAATTCATTGCAATGCGCGTAGTATCGAACCTGATCAGCAGGTTTATTAATGATCCCGTTTTTTCATAACTTCCATAACCCAATACAATTTCAGTTTCTTCAGTAAAGTTGGCAGCCATCCGGCGAATCCATTGATTACTCCCAGGCTTGCAATCAGCATCTGTAAACAAAAGCACATCGTAACTTGCTGATTTTATTCCTATTGCCAATGGGAATTTCTTTCCTGTAAAGAAATTAAGATCCTGTGAAACATTTACAATTTTCAGGTTCTTATACACATCTGCCAGGTCACGAAGCAGGTAATTGGTTTCATCCTCCGAACCATGATTAACCACTACCACTTCATATTTAGAATAATCCTGTGTAAGCAATAGCGGGAGATTTTCTTTCAGGTTGTAGTATTCATCGCGTGCACACACAATCACCGAAACAGGTTGATCGGAACGTACAAACTCATTTTTCTGTTTAAAAAAGGCAACTTTCCCGTAGATGACCCAATAATAGATCAGCTGTACAAGTGTGGCTGCAAGCAGCAACAGAAGAGTAACAAATAAAAATGGATTCTGTGAGTAAATTTCCTGAATCATCTAATACATTTAATTGGACCAACAAAAGTATTACTCTGAAATGAATTATGATCTATCTTTGCGAAAAAGTTTATAACAGCTACGCAATCACATAAAATATTGTTATACTGATATTTAGCTTAGCTTAAATTTCTTTTGTTAATCAATACTTTGAGGGTTACCCGATTTTTTTTGAGCGCTTCGCTTACCGGAAAGTTTTTCGCTCTATTTTTTTTACTGACTTACTAATATACGAATGCAATTTGAATTAAAGATTACCGATCCGCAAAGTGCAGCGAGAAGGGGAACCATAACTACCTCGCATGGTGTGATCGAAACACCTGCTTTTATGCCTGTAGGAACCGCCGGTGCTGTGAAAGCGGTGCATATGCGCGAAGTAAGAGATGATATAAAAGCGCAGATTATCCTGGGAAATACTTATCATTTATACCTCCGCCCCGGTCTTGATATTCTTGCAAAAGCAGGTGGTTTACACAAATTTAACGGGTGGCAGGGACCAATACTTACTGACAGCGGAGGATACCAGGTTTATTCACTCACTGAACGCCGCAAACTCAATGATAACGGTGTGGTTTTTAACTCCCATATCGATGGATCAAAGCACCTGTTTACGCCGGAATACGTAATGGACATTCAACGAGTTATCGGCGCAGATATCATTATGGCTTTTGACGAGTGCACACCATGGCCATGCGATTACGATTATGCCAGTAAATCGCTCGACCTCACACACCGTTGGCTTTCACGATGCATGACCAGGTTTAAAGAAACAGATCCGCATTACGGTTATGAGCAATCCCTGTTTCCTATAGTTCAGGGAAGTACCTTCCGCGACCTGAGGATAAAATCGGCCGAAGAAATTGCCCGGCACGATGCTGATGGGAATGCAATCGGAGGTCTTTCGGTAGGAGAACCTGCTGAGCAGATGTACGAAATCACTGAACTTGTATGCGGCATATTGCCTAAAGATAAACCCCGATACCTGATGGGAGTCGGAACACCGTCGAACATACTTGAAAATATTGCATTGGGTATCGATATGTTCGATTGTGTAATGCCAACACGCAACGGCCGCAACGGGCAACTTTTCACCAGCAAAGGCACCATAAACCTGAGAAATGAAAAATGGAAAGATAATTTTTCGCCTCTCAATGCTGAAGGAACATCTTTTGTTGATCGCGAATACAGCCTGGCCTATGTGAAACATTTGTTTAAAGCAGGCGAAATGCTGGGACCCATGATTGCCAGCATTCATAACCTTGCCTTTTATCAATGGCTGGTGCGTGAGGCCCGCAAACATATTGAAGACGGCGACTTTATACCATGGAAAACGAAGATGGTAAAACAATTAGCGGTAAGACTTTAAAGAGAATTCAGGTTTGCATGTTGCCGGGAAATAAGAATGTCGCAGCTATTGATCACTTTTGTACTTTTGAATCCCCAAAACAAGCTCAGAATTTCAACAGGGCTGAAACACTAAATACTGTAATACGAAGTGCTAGGACTAAAAAAAATTGATATTTATATTATCCGCAAATTTCTGGGGACGTACTTTTATTCCATCCTGTTGCTTACGGTTATCATTATAATTTTCGATATTTCGGAAAAGATTGATGACTTTATCGAGAAAGATGCACCACTGAATGCCATAATCTTTCAGTACTATTTCAATTTTATTCCCTATTTCGTGAACATGTTCAGTTCATTGTTCACCTTTATTGCAGTAGTTTACTTTACTTCGCGGATGGCCTCAAACACTGAGATTGTGGCTATACTCAATGCCGGTATTAGTTTCCGGCGATTCCTGTTGCCTTATCTGATTTCGGGAGTTTTCCTTACAGTGCTTTCATTTGGACTAATGAATTATGTGATTCCCTATACCAACCGGGATTTACGGACTTTTGAAAAGCAGTATATCAAAAACCCTTTCAAATCGAATCAAATGAATATGCATATGCAACTGCTACCAGGAACGTATGTGTATGTTGAAAATTTTAACAGCGTTGGTAAAATCGGTTATCGGTTTAGCCTCGAGAAATTCGACAGTACAGGACTCAAATTGAAGCTCAAAGCGGATATGATAGCCTGGGACAGCATTCAAAGCCAATGGAAAATGACCAATTACACAATCCGTAAAATAAATCCACAGGGAGAAATTATATACCAGGGAAAGGAAACGGATACTGTTATGGCATTTACGCCTTCCGATTTTATGGTTGATATAGAGGATGCCAAAATAATGACTTACGGTCAGTTAAATAAGTTTATCGAACGTGAAGAAATGCGTGGAAGCACGCTGACCGGGCAATTTAACCTCGAAAAATACAAGCGTCTTACCTTCCCGTTTGCCAATCTGGTTCTCACATTTATCGCTGTAGCGTTATCGAGTCGTAAAGTGAGAGGCGGAATCGGAATGCATCTTGGTATGGGCATTGCCATTGCCTTTACATTTATTCTTTTGCTCCAGGTTTCTTCGGTATTTGCTATTTTCGGTAACCTGCCGGCATGGATCGCTTTATGGATCCCGAACATTATTTATTCGATAGTCGCCATTATACTTCTAAGGCTGGCTCCCAAGTAGATTCTGAAAAACATCACAACCTTCAAAATTCATTTGCCCCGGATTATCGCCAAAAAGCCCGAATACTGCCGAACCGCTTCCACTCATGGCTGCGTATACTGCACCTTTCCTGTAAAGCATATTCCGGATATCCTGTATTTCAGGATACAAATCGAAAACACTGTCTTCAAAGTCATTGTGCACTGCCTTTTTCCATTCCTGCAACGGCAGAGAAGTAAGTTCGTCAATTGAGTTCTCCCTGAAAACCGGTTTAATTCCTAAAAAAGCTGCCGCAGTACTTACATGAACCGGAGGCTTAACAACCACAAGGTAATAGCCGTCGAGATTAAGAGAAACAGGTTTTAAAAATTCACCCCGCCCGGTTGAAAGTGCAGGTACATTTTCAACAAAAAACGGACAATCCATTCCCAACTGAACCGCCAGCGATCGAAGGATTTCATTATCCAGGTTCAACCCAAACAGGGTATCCAGCATCCGCAATGTGAATGATGCATCGGCCGAACCTCCACCAAGACCGGCGCCGGCAGGAATAACTTTGTGCAAATGCATGGCAACCGCTGGAATATTGTATTTATCAGCCATCAGGCGCCAGGATTTGTAACACAGATTATTCTCAACCGGTGACTCAATATGAATACCTGTGATTGCAAGCGTGGTTATCAGCACCTTTGGCAGGTAATATTTCCAGGATATCGCACCATGGAACAGGCATCATCACCGTCTGGATATTATGATAGCCATCCGGGCGGCGTTGCATTACCCAAAGGCCGAGATTGATTTTACAGTTGGGGAAGGTGATCATTAAATAGTTGTTTAATAGGATGCTGGTTTCTGGTTGCTGGTTGTTTTGGATGTAAAATTTAGAACGGGAAGCTGTAATTACCTCGTTGTGATACGTTTGTAATGATTGCTAATTCAACTAAACACCCATAAAATCATTCTTTTATGCAATTTATAGCTGCAACGCAACAAATTTATTAAATTTCGATTTCTGATTTCATTCGTTTTATAGAAAGTTTGATTTTCGGCCTGAGCATAATATTATATCGGAGCTGAAAAGAAATCAGCGTTGGATTGATGCATTACTTCGTTTCTATTTTGTAGAAATTATCATTTTACAGATTCGTTTGGTATTGTTACTCTCAGTCAATTGAAGAAAATATAAGCCGGGATTTAGGTCGTTCCGTTCAATCAGAAACTCTTTTCCAGACAAATTAGGATAAGTCCTTAAGAGTTTTCCTGAAACGCTATAAATACTCAGTTTGCAATTTGTTAAATAAAAAGGAACTTTAAGAATTGCTGCGGTAGTAAAAGGGTTAGGGCTGAGTGCAATATTTTCAATCGAAATGTCTTTGGTAAGTCCAACAGTAGAGATATAACAAGATGAGAAATATGAGTTCTGGAATTTCAATGAATCATTTTCGGTAAAACAATTTAATTGTGTATACACATCAGCCGTACACATTTGTAACCCAACATTTACCAGGCCATTTATACTTCCAATTCCTTCAATCCATGTATCAGTTGTCCAGCTGGAGAAATTGTACCGTTTTCGAATCTCGCCATCCAATAAAACGATAGAGTCTAATAAGTCCAAAGTCATTTCAAACTGGCATCCTCTAAAATTTGCATACAAAGTTTCTCCCTTGTTTAAAGAAAAATCATAAAGAAGATATTCTTCAGTCAAATCAGAAAAGAAAACTTTATGTGCTGAATCTTCCCTCATTGCTCCGATTATATACCAGCTACTTTGAAGTGAGTCAGAAGAAGTATAGAGTTTTTTATAAGAATTAGCCTCCAAAACCGTGTCGCCCTGGAATTTATAAAAATGCGTTTCACAAGGCCCAAAATTCATACAATCAACTTCACTCCAAATTTTATTTTCACCTACTAATGGGAAGTTAATCGCTTCTGGTGTTTCTAACCCGAGAACTATATTAATATAACAATTTGAATATAAAGGATTATGATATATTTCAAGATCGTCAGAAGTAGTGCAGGTAAGCAACAATAAATCTGGTATTTCCTGGCTAAACTTTACTGGAAAGTTTGGGAATAATGGTCCGTGAATGCTTCCGATTCCATCAATCCATACTTCATTTAATTCATCAAATGCGATTATACTTGGTTCGGCAAATTTGAATCGCTTGTAGAACTCTCCGTTTAATTGTATGCTGTCGATGGAAGTTACAGGAAGTTTTTCAGGATACATTCCATAAAGGTTAAAGAGAACACTATCTCCTAAATTTAAGTTGAAATCATATAAGGTGTCAATCTGATTAGTCGCATCCAGATATAGTACTCTGTTATTTTCTGACCTTGTCAAGCCCTGGTAAACTAAATTATTTTGAAACAAGGAGTCATTGGTCACATATAATTTAAGCCATTGCTCATTATTAATC
The DNA here is from genome assembly GCA_963802185.1 of uncultured Bacteroidales bacterium. Lineage (GTDB taxonomy): Bacteria > Bacteroidota > Bacteroidia > Bacteroidales > UBA4417 > UBA4417. The sequence continues at coordinate 444,458 of CAWDHU010000015.1, read as the reverse complement.
AAAGTGTCTCCATGGTAGCCAAATATAGTAGTCGTGGTTGCAACAAAATTTGGATTTTGCTGATTTCCTGCAGTATATGTTCTTGCTATATTCCATTTTGAGTCCAAATGGTCAAAGTGGTTTATTTTCTGTCCCAAAAGTAAAGTTGGTAGAAATGAGAATATAAAAAAAATCTTTGTTTTCATATTTCTCCGAACTGTCGGATGTCTTTTTGAGTTAACTATGATGAAATAGACTATATCAATACGTGGATTTTGAGCTATGCTCAAGAAATCGTTGCACTAAATTATTAGCCTGTGGCTAATGAGACTGCTTCTCTGAAGTGTGCAGTTGATCCCTATAAACAGGAATATATGTATGGCCACGAAGCTTCAAATATTCTTCATAATCTTCCATTTGTAATAGCTTTTGCCGATTTTTTAACTTCAATATGCAGACTTGAATATAATATCCCTGAACGCTTCAAACATTTAAACCTTTTAGCCCTAGAACCTTGAAAAATCAACGAATAACTATTTATCCATTAACTATTTTCTATTTCACTAAAAGAGCCCTCATATTCTCTATATTCTTCTTATGGAACAAATCCTTTCCATCCGAAGTATACAGGAAATCAATAAGTGGCTTATAATGTTCAGTAATTTTTCCACGTACCATTTTCATGGTCGAATTGAGCATATGGTTATCTTCGGTAAAAGCAGCCGGTAAAATACCAATTGCTGCGGGAAGCCAGCGATGCGGGAACATATTGCCATAATGACCATGCTTACGGTAATGGTTCAACTCATGCCCGATACATCGAATAGCTTCATGAATCCCGGCATCTGTTTCAGGATCAAGGCCTTTTCGCTTCAGATGATTCAGAATCTGAGTCTTATCCGGTACCGTGAGCAATATAGTATACGGGTTCTGATTGTTATACAACATGCATTGTGTAATATAATCGATCTGGCCGATATAGGCTTCTTCGATGCCTTCAGGGCTGTATTTTTCGCCGTCATCAGCAATCAGCAGGCTTTTAAAACGGCCCATCACATAAAGGAAACCATCGCTATCCATATAACCCAGATCGCCGGTATACAGCCAACCATCACGAAGCGACTGGGCAGTAGCTTCAGGATTGTTCCAGTAACCAAGCATTACATTTTCGCCCTGTATTACAATTTCACCGGATTCACCTATAGGTAATTCATTGCCTTTTTCATCACATATTTTAAGCAGCATATTCTTCGCCACGTAACCCGAAGAACCCAGTTTATGTTTTGCCAATGAATTGGATGATATAATCGGCGATGCCTCTGTAAGCCCGTAGCCCTGGAGCATAGGCATGCCCACAGCATAAAAAAACCGCTGAAATTCGATATCCAGCAACGCACCTCCACCAACGAAAAAATCAAGTCTGCCGCCAAAACCTTCGCGGATTTTACTGAAAAGGATTTTGTCGTAGAGTTTAATCAACGGTTTGTAAAGTGAACTCAAACCCGGGCCTTTATTCCACCCATCATTATTGTATCGGTACGAAATCTTCAATGCATGTTTAAAAAGGCTATTCACAACAAAACCTTTATCCCGGATGCTCTTTTCGATGTTCTTTTTAAAATTACCAGCCAGGGAGGGAACACTTAAAAGCAAACATGGCTTATTTTCCTTAATGTTGACAGGGATATTTTTAAGTGTTTCCATTCCGGTTTTTCCAACTTGTATTGAAGCCAGCGAAGCGCCTTTTCCCATCATACAATAAATACCGGCAGTATGCGCAAAAGCATGATCCCAGGGTAATATCAGCAGGGTTGTATATTCGGGCGGAATATCCATGAGCGTATATCCCTGCAACACATTTGCTACGTAATTATTATGCGAAAGCACTATCCCTTTCGGGTCGGCTGTTGTACCTGAAGTATAACAAATATTGGCAGGGTCGGTTGGCTGAACCGCACTGCGAATTTTAAGAAAAACATCGGATGAATTGGCAAGTAAGTCCTTTCCCTTTGCCAGCACTTCGGTGTAGGTAATTTCCGAATCGTCTGCAGCATCTCCATCTAAGACTATAAGCTTTTTAAAATCAGGCAGTGCTTTTTTGATCTCCCTGATTTTTTGGGCCTGACTGCCTGAAGCAATAGCCATACTTGCACCGGCATGTGCTAAACGGAAACGGATTTCCTCACTTTCGGCAAGTTTTACCGACAGGGGAATATTAATGGCTCCAATATACAGCATCCCCAATTCGCTAACCACCCATGAGTTCCGGCCTTCGGACAAGAGTGCAATACGATCGCCTTTAGCAACTCCCAGACTGACCAGGCCTGCGGCAAACTGTTCGACCAGAACCTTCACCTGCGAATAGGTTATGCCCTTATATTCTGTTCCTGCCTTCTCCAACAGGTAAACATTATTAGGAAATATTTTGACATTTTCTTCGAAAAAATCGGGAATGGTTTGCATAGTGCGGGAATTTATGAATCAAATGTAGTGCATAATTCAGGATTTCCAAAATCACGTCAGGTAAAATGCCATTTGAATTTAAACAGGATAAATTTCCGCTTCTAAAAAAATTTCAAGTCCAAAGTCTCAAGTCCAAAATCCCAAGCTGAAAAAAGGTAATAATATTTAAGAAGATGAACCTTTATCCTTGGAATTTGGATCTTGGAATTTGAGTTTTGGAATATTATTGAAGACCTCATGACGAGTAAAGCTTTGCCTAAAAGCTGTATTTCACCCTGAAAAACCAAATACTTACTGTTGACAAATCATCCGGCTGTGTTTTGAACCCGATTATTTGTGCCAGGAAGGATAAATCCAGGTTCTGAAGTACATTATAATCAATTGATGGAACAAGAATATACACTTTGTTCTCAGGATTCAGGATGGTTGCCAGGCTGCCATTAATCAATGGAGTAATTGGATAGCTAACAGATGTGAAATATGAAAAACCGTTTAAAAATGGATTTTTCGCACTTATCTTAAATGCGTTATTATCAAAAATACTCACACCTGCACTATCAGGTTTATTCCCATTATACAGACATTCGAACTGCAGAAAGAGTGAATTCTTAAACATATAATCCCATCCTACACTAGCCGTAAGAGTTCCATTCTGTAGCAGAAAATCGTTTTTCGGCATAAAATAACTTGCTTCTCCTCTAAAGCCTCCTTTAGCCAGCTGACCTGACCATCCGCTTCCAATCACAACATCATCACTGGTTACTCCAGAAATAAACTGTATGTCATAACTCCAGCGGTTGAACCGGAATAATCCTGCTACTGTTGGTTTGTTGCTGCTGTCAGCTTTAACAACTAATTCAGCTTTACTTGTTTCGGAAGTGTAGTACTGAATCCTGATAGCATCGCTACCGGGTTTCTCAATATAATCGAAGTCGAGGTAGTTGTAGGTGTTAAAAATATCATTCGGATTCCATACGAAAGTTTGCCCCCAATTAATACGCTGCCGTCCCAAGGTGAACTGCCATTTGTTCAGGCTATAATCGACCCAAAGGCGATCAACTGCAATGTTAAGTAAATAGTTGTTGCCGGAAACTATATTCTTTGATAGCCCGATAACCCCGGCATCCTGTTCAAAAACTTTATAATAGGAAGTCATATTGGTATCAGATCCATAATAATAAAACCGCGTGCGAAATTCGAGTGCCGTAGTGAAACTTGTATTGGGCTGCCATTTAAAATTAAGCCTGTTGTGCAACTGGTTGCTGAATTCGTAATTATTAGCCAGGCTGCTGTATTGAAGGCTGGGCATATCGCTGATGTAACCATTCAGTGTAACAGTAGGTTGCCTCATAGTATCCTGGGCAAAAAGGCAGGAACTCATTAACAAAGTAAAGATCAGCAAATGCAATGTGGCCCTGGCATAAGTTATAGCTGATAATATTTGTAAAACGGGCCAGAACGACATAGAAAAATACTTTACTATTACTTTTACACTAGTCATGCTCAGGATGGACAAGGTGCTCCTGTTTGATATCGCTGATTACAACGCCATCTTCAATGGTAATAACTCTATGTGCTTTATTTACCACTCGCTGATCGTGCGTTGAGAATATAAAAGTCATTTTCTCTTCGTGATTTAAGCGTTCCATAATTTCCAGCAAATTGGTAGTTGCTTTTGAGTCGAGGTTAGCGGTAGGTTCATCGGCAAGTATAAACCTTGGTTTTGAAGCCAGTGCCCTGGCCACAGCAACGCGCTGCTGCTGTCCACCGGACAGATGACGGGGTCTTACATCCATTTTATCGCCCAGGCCGACTGATTCAAGCAGTTCGTTGGTACGTTTGTGTCTTTCGGCCAAAGGTTTGTTTTGAAGCTGCATAATAAACTCCACATTTTCGTGGGCAGTAAGTACCGGAATAAGGTTATAGGATTGAAACACAAATCCTATATTATTGAGTCTGAAATTGATAAGCTCTTTTGAGCTGAGTTTTGTAATTTCAGTTCCGTTAATAAATACTTCTCCGCTTGATGGTCTGTCGAGACCGCCAACCAGGTTCAGCAGCGTGGTTTTACCGGAACCCGATGGGCCGACAATGGCTGTAAATTCGCCCTCGGCAATGGATAAACTGATCCCGTTAACCGCGTTTACGGCAATGGTACCTTCGTCGTATATTTTAAACAGGTTCTTAAGTTGAATGATTTCCATTGTAGTAATGTTTATTTTTCATTGGCATAAGTGTAAATATTAATATCATCCCTACGAGACGAAATAAAATGTATTTTTCTCATTCATTTTTAACTGCCAATGCCGGGTTGATTCCCAATGCTTTGCGTGCCGGGTAAAGCGAAGAAAAAATACCGGTTACAATCACCATCACCACTGTCCCCAGGAAGAACCCGGGCCTGAATTCAGGATACATTATCGGATCATAACCCAAAGCTTCAAATCCTTGTCCCAATGAGCTCAGATCAATACCTGTGTGAGCTGTAAGTACGATCAGGAATGCACTTATAATGATCCCTGCAATACCTCCGCAAAGTGAAAGCAAGATACTTTCGAGCATGATCATTCTGAAAAGCCTGCCTTTGTTCATACCGACCGCCATCAGCATTCCGAGTTCGCGGGTTCGTTCGAGTACAATCATAAGCATAGTATTTACAATTCCAAAAGCCAGAGCAGCCAGGATGATTCCAAGTATCATATAATTCATGGTTGTTAACATGGCTGTGAGCATACCCAGTTCGGGAAAAAGTTCCTGCCAGCTCATTACTTCTTCGGAAGGATATTGTTTCCGCAGGGAGCTTACAAATTCGTTTACCCTATCGTTATCGTTCAGAAGGATTGCAATTTCGTGAATTGGCAAATTTCCCATGAGAGGTATCAGATCAGACTGTCGGACAAATATATTTATCTCATCGAACATCCCGTTTGAAGTCCGGTAAATACCGCAAACCTTAAAAGCTCCTTCAATCAGGCTTCCTTCTGCAGATTGGAACCGGATCACTATTTTTGATTTAAGCCGCACATTCAGTTTGTCGGCAAGTTTCTGACTGATTACCACAGGATTCCGTAATCCTTCGCCAAAATAAACACCGCTTGTATCAGCAATCTTTGTATAAAGTGTCGTCGTTCTTTTTTCAACCTCAGGATTAATACCGTTTACTTTAATACCTGTAGCCGAAGCGGCCGACATTACCATTCCGGTAATCACTGTGCGGCCGGAAACTGATTTTACGCCGGGTAACTTCTCAATATTGGCAATCATTTTTTCTGCCTCATGCAAAGTATACTGTATCTCGTAATTTTCCTTAAAAGCCGGATTATGTATCTGAATATGTGATACTTCATTATTTATTGAGGCATTTATCTTTTGCGTGGCGACCCCGAACATAAGCGATGCCGAATACGTTCCGGCAGCCACACCTATAGCAGTTGCAGCAATCACGATAAGGCTCCGCAATTTATTCCTCCAAATATTTTTCCAGGCGATGGAGAGTATCATAGTTATAAGTTATGAATTATAAGTTTCAGTTTCCGGGCTCAAATAATTTCAGTCACAATCCAATATTCCGACATCCAAAATCCGACATTCAACATTTATTGTTTACTATGAATGGCCTTTATCTCTTTTAGCTTAATAATTCGGATCATCGGGTAACAGGCTGCGCAAAGCACTATCAATGCGACAATCAGGCTTTGGGCGATGTAAAAATCAGGTTGAAAGGCAAAATACATTTTGGGTTCAAAACCATAGTTTTGAATCATCTCGCCCATATCGCCTCCATAATTAAACGGATGCAGGTAATAATAACCAATAATAGGCAAACTGACAATTACCCCTGAAACTATTCCCAATATTCCAATCATCAGCATTTCGAGGAGTGTAACTACGGCTAATTTCCATTTTTTCATACCTATTGAGACCATAATTCCGAATTCCCTGGTCCGCTCAGAAGTCATCATTACAACGGTTCCAAAAACACCAAAGGCCACAACAAGGTAAAGTATGGCCAGCATAATCAGGCCACTGGCATTATCCGATTTGATATATTGAACAAGTTCAATAAGCATTTCCTGCCAGGGCATGGTTACCAGGTCCGTCGATTGTATAATTTTATCGATCGACTGTTCTGTCTGGCTCAGCTCAGCAGGATTTTGAATATTAATGGCCAGGGACGTGAGACGATTTTCGGCGCTGAAAAACTCGCGGCTCATTGATAATGTCATGTAAATCATCTGTCCATCGAGATCAGGAGAAGGAAAACGGAGTATGCCCTTTACCGGGAATTTACCGGCTGCACTTACCCCATGATATCCCTGTCCAATTAAAACAAGGGTATCACCTACATTCACTTTTAAATAACCGGCTAATTTTGAAGCTACCAGAACTCCGTTGTCATCGCCGGAAAGAAAACTGCCTTTACGGAGCCATTTTTTAAGATGTGTTAGTTTTTCTTCTTTTTCAGGATCTATTCCGATAACGGCACTTCCCTTTGCCTGCAGTCCAAACGAAGCAAGGGCAAAATATTCGAGCCTCGGAACTACAGCCGACACATTATTTATAGTAGAAATTTTATCGACGAGTGTATCGCTCACTTCAAAGGATTGGTTGATATCCTTATTCTCCCAATATCCTGTTTTTTGAACCTGGATATACCCGGTATAAGCCTGCACAAGGTTGTCGACCATCTTGGCATACGTGCCTATCTGCATCGAACGCATAATAAGAGCGAACAAAAGCGCCGAAAGTACAGAAGCGGCTGTGATTAGTGTTCGTCGTTTATTACGCCAGATATTACGCCATGCAAGAGTTAATAACATGATAACTGATTTTTAGTAAGATATGGTTATCGCACTTTCTTCATGTTCTGTTGTGAAAAGAAACTTTCCTCAATCGATATATTGAAAAGCATGGTATTGATTTCGAGGACAGTTTTCTGACCTTTCTTGGTAACCGGAACTATCTCCATTCGGGTCGGAAGGGTACGATCGCCCATCTTCTTAATATCATAGGCATTTTCAACATTAATTAAATCCAAGTCCTCATCGTAATATTCTGACTTCCATAAATCAAAACCATCCGTTGTTATCCAGGAAATAATCTTGCCCCAAACAACAGCTGCATCCGGCAAGGGAATGAGCTCAATTTTATAACATTCAAGTCCCCTTACGGTTTCTTTTCCAAGCAATTTATGGTTGTAATCAGTTACAATGCTCGATTGTTTTACCAGGTCGTCGTTGGTAAAATCGGAACCCATCCACGATTGGAGCATCATGGATGGAGGAAGTTTTATCATTTTTTCTATTGAAGGTACCCAGTTCCACATTTCGTTGCCACGTTTCAGGAAAACCTGGCCTTTTTCTTTTGAAGGTGCTGTAATGAGTACCATTGAATAATCCGTTCCTTTGCTCCAGGCTTTCATGCTTACAGCACGGCTCCAATCGGAACGCACAATAGTCATGGTCATTTCGCCTTTGCTCGAAAGACCGCGGTTTTTGTCGTCAGCTTTTTTTATAATTTCTTTAGGTGTAAAATTTTGAGCCAAAAGTAAAAATGGGAACATTACTACACCGAAAATAATCCACAATCGTTTCATTTTCAATTTTTTATCACATACAATAAACAAAGATACGTTATTTTGTCGACGATTCAAAATAATATTGCGCCCAAAGTTATTCCGAACCACAGGTTCTGAAAATGAAATGAACAACTTCACTTAACATATGACACTATTTTATCAGTCTCAGGCTTTTTTCCCAGAGACACAATATGGCGCAATCAAAATATACCTGTGAAATATAAATACGAACGAAAATCGGGTAATGTATTAACTTATACTTTATTCCCCATCCCTTGCATCTCTCCTGATTCATAAATTGTGAATCCGCTTACATCCTGTTTTGCCGCTTTTATCATTGCATCGGCTACTACATCGGCATGAATTCCTTTGTATTTTAATAATGGACCAACAAACAGAAACCCCAAACTACCCATAATGCCTTGCGCAATCTTTTCACCTCCACGTTTTTCTGTACGGTTACCCATAAGCAGCGATGGCCTGAAAACCTGCTTCTGAGGAATATTCAGCTGGCTAACAGCTGCTTCCATTTCACCTTTTACACGATTATAGAAAATGCCGGATTTTGAATTGGCTCCCATAGCACTTACAATTAAAAATCGCTTCACATCATTAGAGTCGCACCATTTTCCGAGGTTCACAACATAAGAGTAATCTACTTTGTAGAAGGCATCCTGCGAACCAGCAGTTTTAATAGTAGTACCAAGTGCGCAAAAGACATCTTCAACCTTAAGATCCAGTTTTAATGATTCTAATGAATCAAAATCAATTGGTTTCTGAATTAGTTTGACATGTTTGAGTTCAATCGGTTTTCGGGTAACGATTACGACTTTTTCGTATTGATCGTCAGCCAACAGTTGGTGAAGCAGGCTGCTTCCCACTAGTCCGGTGGCACCGGCAATTAGAGCGTTGCGTTTTTCCATTCCATCCTAAAATTTAGAGGAATAAAAGTAGTTGATTAAAGAAAGAACTCAGGATAATACTATAACAATTATCCATAAATTTTCATAAATAATTCGTTCGATATCAGCGATTTTTGTTTACAATGCAGTATTTATAAACAAATCAAAACAGCTTTGCCTGAAACACTCCCAATTATTACGTAATTTTGAAAAATCGAATCTTTTGAACCTATACCTATATGACATTATTTAATTCAGTGATATCGTGGTTTATACGAAAACGTATCCACCAAATAGAGTTATTTATGAAATACCCGCACGAAGTGCAGGAAGAGTGGTTCGAAACCTTGCTCCATGAGGCCCGCGATACGGAATGGGGACTAAAATACGATTATCGTTCAATCAACTCATTTGAGGAATACTGCCAGCGTGTGCCCGTGAGCGATTATAATTCAATGAAGCCTTTTATCGACAGGCTAAGGAAAGGAGAAAATAATATCCTTTGGCCTACCGAAGTAAAATGGTTTGCCAAAAGTTCAGGCACTACGAGCGATAAAAGCAAATTTATTCCAGTTACGGCCGAAGCACTTGAAGAATGCCATATGAAAGGAGGCAAAGACCTGCTTTCGATATATTGCAACAATAACCCGGATTCCCTTATTTTTAGCGGGAAAGTGCTGGGAATGGGAGGAAGTTTCCGATCGGATAACGAAATGGCCGACACTTATCATGGCGATGTTTCGGCTATATTGATGGAGAACCTGCCTTTCTGGGTTCAGCTGATCCGTACTCCCGATATGAGTGTGGCCTTGATGGATGAGTGGGAAGAAAAGCTCTATCGAATGGCCATGATCACCAAAGACGAAGATGTTACAAATATAACAGGTGTGCCATCGTGGACACTGGTGTTACTGCATAAAATCCTTGAGATTACCGGTGCTGCTACCATTGCAGAAGTTTGGCCAAACCTTGAACTTTTTATTCATGGAGGTGTAAGTTTTACGCCTTACCGCGAGCAGTTCAGGAAAATTTGTCCCCCCGGAATGAAATACCTTGAAACGTATAATGCAAGCGAAGGATTTTTTGGCATACAGGACACGCCAGATGGCGACGACATGCTGTTAATGCTTGATTATGGAATTTTCTACGAATTCATGCCCTTATCTGAAATTGATAAGGAAAATCCCGCAACCCTTCCTATTTGGAAAGTTGAACCCGGTGTTAACTATGCAATGATTATAAGCACCAATGCCGGGCTATGGCGCTACCTGATCGGCGATACTGTAATGTTTACTTCCACCGATCCATATCGTATCAAGATAACCGGGCGCACACGAAGTTTTATAAACGCTTTTGGCGAAGAACTGATCATTGATAATGCAGAAAAAGCCCTGGCAACAGCATGCGAAAAGACAAACGCAATTATTACTGAATATACAGCTGCACCTATCTATTTAAAAGACAATGAAAAAGCTGCCCACGAATGGGTGATAGAGTTTGAAACACCGCCTGAAAACCTGGAATATTTCGGCGAAGTTCTCGACAATGCATTGAAATCGCTGAACTCGGACTATGAAGCCAAACGTTACCACAATCTTTTGTTGTTATTGCCTATGATCAGGTCGGTTGAAAAAGGGACTTTCTACGATTGGTTCCGCGAACGTGGAAAACTAGGCGGACAGCATAAAGTTCCGCGCTTGTCGAATGAAAGAAAGTACGTTGAAGAAGTATTGGCTTTGAATGGAAAAAATCTCTAAGAGATTTTATTTGTAATATAAAGAAAAAACCTCTGAGGCACGGAGAACACTGAGAAACACGGAGAGTATTATAACTTTTGTGCCTTTTGTGGTTCAAAAAAAAAGAAGAAAACCACTCAGACACTAAGAACACGAAGAATCACTAAGAAAAATTTATCCTAAGTGATTTAAGAGTAATCCGTAGCTCATTGGTGAAAACAAATTAAACCTGTTGCCTGATTAACGAGTTATCAACAAAACGCAAAAGTATTAGATCATAAACAAGAATCTTAATAAATTAGCTGACTGAAAATAAATAAAATTATGGGAATGCATATCGCAGTAGCAGGGAATATAGGATCCGGGAAAACAACACTTACAGGTCTGTTGGCCAAGAACTTTAACTGGCAGCCTCATTACGAAGACGTAGATACCAACCCGTATCTCCCTAGTTTTTACGAAGATATGCAACGATGGTCGTTTAACCTGCAGATTTATTTTCTGAACAGCCGGTTCCGGCAAATTGTTGATATCCGCAAGAGCGGAAAGAACGTTATCCAGGATCGAACCATTTATGAAGATGCGAATATTTTTGCGCCTAATCTTCATACCATGAACCTGATGACAACCCGCGACTTTGAAAATTACCAGTCGTTGTTCGAACTGATGTCATCCTTTATACAGCCTCCCGATTTGCTTATTTACCTTCGTGCCGATGTTCCTACCCTTGTCAGGAATATTCAGAAACGTGGCCGCGACTACGAAGCTTCCATACGGCTCGATTACCTGAAAAGCCTGAACGAACGTTACGAAAACTGGATAAATAATTATACAGAAGGAAAACTATTGATTTTTGACGTGGACAATATTAATTTTCAGGATAACGCTGAAGATCTGGGAAGAATTATTGAAGGAGTGCAGGCGAATTTACACGGATTGTTTTAATAGCTATTGAATCCTCTTGCTTATTTCCTGATTAAATTAACATGGCTCTGACATGCAAAAGCGGATTCTGGGATTAGTGATTCTGTCTTTTATTTTAAGTTCATACGATCCTCCTGGTAATCATTTGGCAGGAGTAGTTGTAGATAAAAACACCTTAGTCCCAATCGATAGCGCTCAGATTACAGTTTTGGAGACCTATGTGCTGCAAACAGATAGTTTAGGCGGATTTGAAATAATGTGGAGAGGAGGAATAGGTTCTGGTTTTGAAATATTTGTTGAGGGAAAAGGATACCAGCCAAAATTTATTAATTTTTCTGAAGGCGTTTATAATCAGGATTCGGCAGTAATTAAGCTTCAACCAATCAAAAAAATCTATAAACCTTCTCTTTCCCAAGATCAACTTCGATTTGCCAATTCTCTTATTAAAATAGTATTTTCACTTCTGAATATTTTTACCCTGCTATTTATTCTTGTTAAATCCGGTATACGATGGCGGTATCTATGGATTACCGGAATTCTATTTATTAACCTGATATTAAATTTATTATACACGAATTTTAGCCTTATCAGCTACGAGATAATTCATGCACCTTTTTTCCTGTATGGTTACTGGAATAATCCGTACTCCCTAAAGATTGCGGTTCCAATTATATCAATTATTTTTTGGATTTTGTATCTTTCTAAGATCAATTTAATCAAAGAAGATTCTCTTGAAATAAGGAATGAATCTAAAAGTGCAGGTTAAATTATGAATATCTACATCGGATCCACATCAATTACTACACGCACCAGTTTGTAATCAGGATGAGCATTTAGCTTCATAATGGCATTTTTAATTTCATCTTTTGCCTTTGGCAACGGAATTCCCTTTTCGAATTTAATAAGTTATTGGCTTTTATCGCTTACAAATCCGGATTGCCGGAAGGTTTGGAGTAAGATTTTGCTACTCGTTGAAAATCAATAAAATTTCTGTGCCTTTGTCAGGCTCTGAATTTACTCTGATAGTACATTTGATAAGTTTTGCAAGATCCCTGATGAGGTGCAATCCCAGTCCTGATTTTGAGCCAACTTCAGCTTTATCATCATACAAAGCCCTAAATTGTTCAGGTTTTGCACCAACACCATTATCGGTTATTGATAAAACCGTAAGGTTGTCACCCTGGGTAGCCTTCCAGGTAATAATTCCTTCCGGTTTGTTATTGAAAGCCTTAATTGCATTGCTGGTTAAATTCCTCATGATGGTTTTCAGGAAATTTTTATCTGTAAATACGATGATCTTGCTTGTATTAATGAATACAAAACGGTATTGCATACTGTAGTCGTACATACTTTGGATATCGGCAAAGAGTTTGTCAATTTCAATATATTGCATCTGCGGCTTAAACCCTTCCATTTGTCCTTTGCTCCATAGTAATAAATCTTCCATATTATTTAAAAGATTTTCGGCAACGACCAAAGTTTTAGTTTCTAAACTTTCTCTTGATTCATCATCAAGCTCTCCGGGACAATCTTTCTGAAATTGAAAGAACTGGATGATACTTGCCACGGGAGCACGTAAATCGTGGTTAAGGATAGAAAAAAACTTTGTTCTAACTTTATTTGCTTCAATCAGGTCGTTATTTAAAGCAGCTAATTTGATATTCGTATTCTTCCTCGATTTATTCTGGTAGAAAAGGACTAATCCCAAAAATGACAACAGAATGAGCCCTACGAAAAGATATTTTTTTTGACTATTCGATTTTTCAATCGTCAGTCTGCTTATTTCCAACTCCTTGTCTTTTAACTTTAAGTCGTTTTCTTTCTTTTCGTTTTCGTATTTTGAGATTAAATCAAAGAGGTATTTTAAGTTTTTCTCACTGGCAAGTTTCTCTTTATATTCCGCATGCAGATCTTTATATTTCAAGGCCATTGCGAAATCATTCTCAGATTTTGCTATTTGAGACAATAATAAATAAGCTGAAGATATGTAAGAGATATAGTTTTTGCTTTTTGAAAGTTCAAGCCCTTTGTTTATATATGTTTTCCCTTTTTCATTGTCGTTTAGTTCAAAATAAGCCCAACCCAGATTTATGTATGAAGATGCAGTGTAAAAATCGTCTCCCAGTTTTTCTGCGATTTCAATGGTAGGCTTAATATAATTAAATGCCTCCTTTGGCTTTTTTTGTTCCAGGAGTACCTGGCCTATGCTGTTGTTGCAAATCATCCTTCCCAAGTCCGAATTAATCAATTCGTTAAAGGACAAGGATTTTTTATAATTAGCCATTGCTGAATCCAACTGGTTCTGGCTTTCATAAACCCCACCAATGTTCTGGTAATTGATGGCCAGTCCCAGGTTATTATGCAGTTTTTTTTCAATTTCCAGCGATGTGACAAAATTTTCTTTTGCCATTTCAAACTGGTTAAGAGTTAAAAAGATATTCCCCATGCTGTTCAACGAAACAGCCTGGCTTCTTAAGATCTCATCATCTTTATTTTTTATAGAATTCACCAGGTTTAGTGCATTCTGATGGTTATCAATTGCAGGTTTAATGGAATCAATACGGCGGTAAACAACCCCCAGCATATTATATGCGGCAATTTCCAGATATATGTTCTTTGTCTGCTTTGCAAGAAGCAAGGCCTTCGTATGGTATTCCTTTGATTTTTTATAATCGGCAAGATCTCTGTAACGGGTACCCAATTCATTGTAAAGGAAAGACTGGATAACAACTGCTTTTTTAGTGATTGCCATGTTTAACGCGAAAGATAATTTGGCAGTATCTTTTTTATAAGGCTGAAAAAAAGTTTTTATTGCCTTATAATCAGTCACTCCAGGCTGAATAAAGGTGTTTGCCTTTTGGTTAAAGGTGTGTTCCTGAGCCAGGCTTCCCCAACCCATTACTATGAAAACTAAAAATAGGATATCCCTTTTCAATTCAAAAAAGTGTTTTGGTTTTACAAATATAGTTTTATTTCAACTGTTCATTCAAAATTATGTTTTAGTTATAATTACTTAATTTAAATATTTCAATGAAAAGAATTCTATTATGGATACATAAATAGCCTATTTGGATAAGAGTGTTGAAAAAGCTAAGCTAAAATCCACTTTAGAAATGATAAGGGGAATTGTAAGCGTTTCGGATAAAATAACGCGCTCCTATATTGAAGAAATGGCTGACGACATTTTGTGCTTTCTTAGTGTTTTAGTGGCTTCGTGGCTAGATAATAAACAGCCACTATCCCGAAAGCTATCGGGACAAAGCCACAAGAAGTCACTAATCCGGAATGCAACGTTTTTCTATAATCGAGCTTCTTTTGAATTTTCTAAACCATTTATATTCAATACCATACACATTCACATAGGATTAATTCCTAAAAAAGACATAAAACTTCTACATCGGATCCACATCAATTACCACACGCACCGGTTTGTAATCAGGATGAGCATTTAGCTTCATAATGGCATTCTTTATTTCTTCTTTAGCCTTTGGTAAAGGAATTCCCTTTTCGAATTTAATCAGGATATTCTTCAGGTATTGATTCCGGATACGTGAAACTGTGGGGTATTCGGGTCCGAGAACACGTTTGCCAAATAAGGCACGAAGTCTCTTTGCCAGTTCGTCAGCTGCTTTATTGAGTAAATTGGCATCAACATGCCTGACCGAAAGCTGCACAATACGACAAAAAGGCGGATAGTTAAACCGTTCCCTTTCAATCAGCTGGCTTTGATACATGGCTTCGTAATTATGTTCTAAAACCATTCCAAGGATGGCATGCGACGGATTAAAAGCCTGTATCAGAACTTTTCCCTGCTTATTTTTCCGTCCGGCACGTCCGGCCACCTGGGCCATAAGCTGGAATCCACGCTCAAAAGCCCTGAAATCAGGATACGATAAAAGGCTGTCAGCATTCAGAATACCAACCAGGCTTACATGGTCAAAATCAAGGCCTTTAGTAACCATTTGTGTTCCGACAAGGATATCTATCTTTCTTTCTTCAAATGCTGCAATCAGTTTCTGATGAGCGAAACGTGTCCGGGTGCTGTCGAGATCCATGCGGGCAATCTTTGCCTGGGGAAAAATAAGCGAAAGTTCTTCTTCAATTTTCTCAGTTCCAAATCCTTTCATCACAAGATGCGTGTGTCCGCAGTCGGGGCATTTGTCGGGAATACGCGTGGTATAGCCACAATAGTGGCACCTTAGTTGATTTTGATTTTTATGGTACACCAGCGAAACATCACATTGCACACAATGCGGTATCCAGCCACAATTATCGCAATCGATATGCAGCGAAAATCCCCTCCGGTTCTGGAAAAGTATAACCTGCTCATTGGCTGCCAGAGCTGCTTCCACTTCACGGATCAACGCTGATGAAAATATGGATTGCATGGTTTTCATGCGATGTTCCTCTTTCAGATTCACGAGCTTTACCTGTGGAAGCAACAATCCACCATAGCGTCCCGAAAGCGTGCTTAGGCCATATTTCCCCTGGCTGGCATTGTAAAAGCTTTCAATGGCAGGCGTCGCCGAACCCATAATCACTTTTGCACCGTGCATCGAAGCAAGGAAGATAGCCGCATCGCGGGCATTGTAGCGTGGTGCCGGATCATATTGTTTATAGGATGCATCGTGCTCTTCATCGATAATGATCAGTCCCAGGTTGTTGAAAGGTAAAAACATTGCTGATCGCGCACCCAATAAAACATTAAAGGATTGACTTCCAGTACCGGAAACATGCTGCCATATTTCAACCCTTTCATTTTCATTGTATTTCGAATGATACACCCCGACCTCATTTCCAAAATACTTTTGCAGGCGATTGATTATCTGTGTTGTAAGTGCAATTTCAGGTAAAAGATACAAAACCTGCTTACCTTCATCCAGCATCTGGCGGATTAGTTTAATGTAGATTTCTGTCTTCCCGCTTGACGTTATGCCATGAAGAAGTGTAACATTTTTTGCGGTAAACGAATCGGTAATCTCCTGAAATGCTACCTGTTGTTCAGGTGTTAATTCAATACTTTCGGTGGTGTGGGTCGCCTGCCTGTAGTTTAACCGGCTTATTTCCTTATCATATTCCTCAAAGACGCCTTTTTTCTCCAGTGCTTTAAATTTTGAAGCAGCATCGTCAATCCTTGAAAATAAATCTTTACGCGAAACCTCCACCGGGTTATCCGACATAATTTTCGCCAACTGTATATATTCGATCAGCAGATCAAGCTGCTTTGGAGCTTTACGCTCCAGTTTATCATACAACTGCTGAAGCTGCTCTTCGCTGCTGTATGCATCAGTAAGTTTTATAAAAGAGAGTGTTTTCGGGGTAAACCTGTCGCGGATTTCCTCTTCGGTAACGATATAGCCTTTCTCAATCAGGTTATGAATAAGAGGAATAATTTTAACCAGATCAGCAAAACGTGATGCGTCGGTAATGGAAAGTGCACCATTCTCTTTAAGCGCACGAAGAAGGTTATATTCTTTTTCTGAAAGGATTTTTTCACTGAGTTCAACACCCGGCACTATCCTGATTTTTGATTCGCTTGCCAGTTTCAATGCGGCTGGCAAGGCGGCATTCATTACTTCGCCAACTGTGCAGCAATAATAGGATGCTATCCATTCCCATAGCCTGAACTGGAAGTCATTTGCTATGGGATGAAGATCAAGAACTCCAAGAATATATTTAGTTTCAACTTTTGGAGCCTTTTCTGAAATACTGTGAATCAGGGCAGTATACACCTTCTTTTTCCCAAACTGCACCACCACGCGTTTTCCGGGCTCAACCGATTCGTTAAGATCGAAGGGCACCCGGTAGGTAAAATAACCTGCAACCGGCAACGGAAGTAAAACATTTACAAATAAGGTAGTGCGCATAAAGCATTAAATAATCCTGAAAAGCGAAGGTAGGGATTTTTAAAATCGGATAATTAGACTTGATATTTTTGAACCACAAAAGGCACAAAAGAGTATCGGATCTTTTGTGCCTTTTGTGGTAAATTTTAGAAATTTTTACTAATAAAACTTCTAATCTTCTAGATCGTCATAATTAATCTTAGGTTTGGGAGTTTTTGGTTCAGGTTTGGATGCTTTGGCTTCTGGATTCGCTTCAGGTTTTCCGGGTTCACTTTCCACAGGTTTAGGTTTCCGTGGCCTGAGTTCGCGGGTACGCTTTAACTTATAATCCCGTTGTTCAGTAAATTTGTTTCCCTTTGAGGGTTCGCGCTCCGGGGCGGCATCTGTTGGTAAATCCTGACTTACAGGAGCTACGGGAATATTTTGAATATCAGGATATTCTTCATTTACATCTGATATAATTTTTTTCGGATGAAGATATTCGTCCCGCTCCTCAATCCTTGTAGCCGGTTTTAGTTTTATTTTCTCAACTTTTCGGCGTTCGGGCCTTTCGCCTTTGTTATATCGGTCATCGCGGGCAGGCCTGTCACTTTTTCGGTCATCTCTGTTGAATTCTTTCTTCTCCCGGGGAATAAATACGGTATCGCTGCTTTCGTCGCGGGGCTTATATTCCCTCGGTTTGAATTCCCTTGATTTATATTCACTTTCATAAGAATCGCGTTCCCGGCGGGGAGGCCTGCTTTCGACATTTCCACCTTCTTTACTTTCATAACGGACCGATTTCCTTTCGCTGAATTCGCTGCGTGGTTTCAATTCACGCGTTTTGAATACGCGGGGTTTCGGATCAAGTGAATCAAATTCGCCTTCAGGTGCTTCTTTGCTTCGCCAGTCGGGTTTGTCCTCTTTTTTTGAATAGTCTCGGCCATCTTCACCTGGATTTTCACCTTCCATATAACGGCCTCTTCTGCTTCCTTTGTACAAATCGAAATGTTCGAACCTGCATTCCAAAGGACCGTTAAAAACCGGCAATTTGGCTGTTGGTCTCAGGCCAATCATACTTAATGCTCTTTGGTCACTGCTTATAACCCATGCCTGGTACCCGGCGAATTCCTGTTTTAGTGTATTTCCAATGCTTTTATACAACCCGATAATATCATTCAGCCGTATTCTTTCGCCGTAAGGCGGGTTAATTAAAATAATACCAGGTTCACCGGAAGGTGGCTGAAGTGCAGAAAATGGGTTTACCGAAAGCGTAATATCTTTATGAAGGCGTGCGGATTTTATATTAGCTTTAGCCGAAGCCAGGTTTTTCGGCGAAATATCACTGCCTAAAATCTGGAATTCAAACTCTGTTTGCTTATCCATGGCTTCCTTGGTAACTTCATTCCATAGATCCTGATCAAAATCGGGCCAGTGCATAAATCCGAATTCCTTGCGGTACATTCCTGCAGGAAAATTATTCGCAATCATGGCAGCTTCAATAACAAGCGTACCTGAACCACACATCGGATCGATAAAATTACAGTCGTGTTTCCATCCTGAAAGCATAATAAGACCTGCGGCCAGCACTTCACTCAATGGAGCCTCAGCATTGGAAACCCTGTATCCGCGTTTATGCAGCGAAGCACCTGAACTATCAATAGATACATCGCAAATGCTTCCACGGATATGAATATTTATTCTCACATGTGGATTCTCGGTATCAACCGATGGCCGGCGTCCGTTACTAATTGTACGAAAACGGTCGACAATGGCATCCTTTGTACGCTGAGCTATATAATGAGTATGTGTTAATTCCGAATCACTTGAAACAGCATCAACAGCTAAAGTCTTTTGTAAAGTAAGGTAATTCTCCCATGGATAAGCGGTGATCTGGTTATATAAATCATCCTCATCAGCCATCTGGAAAGTAAATATCGGCATCAGTATCCTTTGAGCCGTACGCAGGCAATAATTAGCTTTGTACAGCATTCGCTTGTCGCCTTCGAAACTTACGGCACGCGTCAGTACCTGTACGTTGGCTCCACCCAGCTCTTCAATTTCGGTAGCCAGCACCTGTTCGAGGCCTGCAATGGTTTTTACAATAAAGGTTTGTGGCTCAGCGCCGGTGGTTGAAAGTTCCAAAAGTTTCTATTTTATTGAATGACTTAATTTGTGGGTGCTGTGTGCTATGTGCTGAGTGATATGTGCTATATGATTGGAGCAAAGTGCTATGTGCTTACTACTTATTCCTTACTACTTACTACTTAGATTGTCTGAAAAGTTGAGTACAAAAGTCTGTTTCAGTTCAGGGCTTAGACTTCTTGCAACAGGGCAAGCTTCAACGGTATTTCTGATAATTGCCTTTTCCTTTGCAGAGTATTTTACTTCAGGGAAATACATTTCAACAATCACTTCACTGACCCGGCGTGGATCGGAGGCCATGATTTTCGTTACTTTTATTGTGGTCCCATCTATATCAAAACCATGCGTTTGTGCTGCAATGCCAACTGTAGTAATGGCACATGCTCCCAAAGAAGTTGCCAGTAGATCGGTAGGCGAAAAGGCGTCGCCTTTACCCTTATTGTCAACAGGAGCATCAGTAACGAAAGTTTGCCCGGATTTAACGTGCGTTGCTTCAGTGCGCAAATCGCCTGTATATACCACTCTCGAAGTTTCCATGGGAAAATATTTATTTTGCAAAGATAGGAATTTATTAAAGGGGAGTTGAAGAGAAAAATGTTTATTGAATATATATCACAATATCAGGCAATTAAATCTTATATAAGTTAGCTAAGCCAATATTTGGAGTTTCTTGTTTTATAAATAATTTCCCGTACATTTATCACATGAAGATGCCACTTCAAAATAGTACTGCCATAGGATTTGTTAATAATATGTTAACTGGCGTTAAACCTGCCATTTAACTTCCTAATTTTGAAGATGTGAAGAGAAGAACGTTTTTAATTATAGTTTCCATCACTGGTTTTGCATTGGCAGGCATTATTTTTATTCAGTTTTACTGGATACGGAATGCTATTATGCTGGAGGAACAACAATTCGACAACCAGGTAAGGCTGGCACTAAAAGGCGCTGTTAATCAAATGTATGAAAACAAATCAGATACCTGCGAGAAGGGTCTTTTTTGCAGCCGGAACTGCCAACGTAAAGATACTATTCTAAAGAATGGTTTAAATGTGGATGCACTTAAGCCTATTATACATGATCAGTTTACCGAAGCAGGCCTTCAAGGAACATATATTTACGGTATTTTTAACCCAAACGCTTTAAAGGCAGATTATATTTCGAAACCCGGATATGAAGAGCAACTGCTGAAGACTAATCATACAGCCTCATTATCCTGTATTTTCAAGAATGATCAAATGGTGCTTGGCGCCTGGTTTCCCGATGAAAAAAACCGGGCTTTGCAAAGTATCTTCGGGTGGCTGTTACTTTGTTTCATACTCCTGGCAGTGCTTGTTTTAGGCTTCATTTTCACCATTTACTCTTTTCTGAGACAGAAGAACATTTCGGAGATGAAAAGTGATTTCGTAAATAATATTACTCATGAATTTAAAACACCTATCGCAACCATATCCCTTGCCAGTGAGATGTTATTAAATCCGGCAGTACTGGCATCCGAAACCAAAGCCCGTAAATATGCCGGTATCATTTATGATGAGAATATCCGGCTTAAAAACCAGGTTGAAAACGTACTTCAGCTTGCCGAACTCGATCGCGGCACTTTTAACCTGAAATATGAAGCGATAGACATACATGAGCTCCTCCAAAAAGTTTCAGAAAGCTTCCAGATCCTGGTAAAAGAGAGGAATGGGTCGGTAAAGTTGCAGCTTAATGCCACCAACCACAAATCATTTGCTGATATTATGCATATCGAGAACGTAATTATAAATCTACTCGACAATGCCAATAAATATTCGCCCGGAACTCCTAAGATTTCAGTCACCACCTTTAACAGGAACGACCATATTGTTGTTGCTGTTGAGGATAAAGGAATCGGGATAAGCAAAGAGAATCAAAAGCGCATATTCCGCAAAATGTACCGGGTACATACCGGAAATGTTCACGATATAAAAGGTTTCGGTTTGGGATTGTATTATGTTAAACGTCTTATTGAAGCACATAACGGAAATATAAATCTGCACAGCGAACCAGGGAAAGGAAGCCGGTTTGAAATTTCACTTCCGCTCGATTACCTGAGCAATGTTTCACTTAAAGAGCAAATACATGAAGACTAAGATTCTATTGGTTGAAGATGATATTAATCTGGGCGATGTGCTCCACGATTACCTCGAACTTCAGGCTTACGATGTTGTAAGAGCTATGGATGGCGTTGAAGGCCTGGAAAATTTCAAGATGCAGAAATTTGATTTGCTCATACTGGATGTGATGCTGCCAAGAAAGGACGGATTTACCCTGGCTAAGGAAATACGGCAGATAAATCAACAGGTTCCCATCATTTTCCTCACTGCACGTGGACAGGCCGAAGACCGTGTTTCAGGATTTAAGGCTGGTTGTGATGATTATATAACCAAACCATTCAGCAGTGAAGAACTTGAACTTCGTATCGGAGCCATTCTCAGGCGTTGCCGGCAGTCAGAAAATAATTCACAAACGGATGTATTTAATTCCGAAAACGTTTTCGCCCTTGGTAAGTACACTTTTGATTCATATAATCATGAACTTCGTATTGATGACAAACGCATCAGCCTGACTACCAAGGAACTTGAACTATTACGGGTTTTATACAATAACAAAAATCAGCTTATTACCCGCGAAAAAACACTTAAAGCCGTCTGGGGCAGCGACAATTACTTCATTGGTCGAAGCATGGATGTTTTTATTACCAAACTCCGTAAACACCTGAAAGATGATCCTGATATTTCTATTGTAAATGTGCATGGTACGGGATTCAGGCTGGAGGTGAAGGAATAAGAAACTTGATGGGATAAATGTTTCCAAGTTCCAGGTTCCGGGTTCCGCGTTCTGTGATCAAATCAAAATTCAGATACTTTCGCTCAGCTTCTGAAAACCATGAAGTTAATACCAATTGAATTTAGTATCCGGCACCCGGAACAAGGAACACGGCACTTTTATAGAATTTTTCCAGTAATAACAAACAACATTTTCTGACCAATTAATTTTTACAATCTCCTATGACCATAGAACAATTGCAGCAAACCATTGACCAATGGATTAAAACCACAGGTGTCCGCTATTTTAACGAGCTGACCAACACAGCTATTTTGATGGAAGAAGTAGGTGAAGTTGCACGGATCATGGCGCGAAGATATGGTGAACAAAGCGAGAAGGAATCAGATAAAGGAGCTGACCTTGCTGACGAAATGGCGGATGTTATGTTTGTTTTGGTTTGCCTGGCTAATCAAACTGGTATCGATCTGACTTCAGCAATTTATAAAAATCTGGAAAAGAAAACGCTACGCGACAAAGACAGGCACAGGCTGAATAAAAAACTTTAGAAGAGATTAATCCAATTCAGTTTTCTGAACTTCAGAACATAAAGCCGTTTTTACTGCCAGGCTTGCCTCATTGTATGCAATATCCAGTTCTGATTTACATGCATATCCAAATTTTTGATATTTGAATTTTTCTGCATTATCAGCTTGTTTCGTCTTGCTCAAATACTTCTCCAGCAATTGAACCCTTACCAGGTTATCGTGCCAATTTCCGGCAGAAGCTTCAATTTCACGCAGCGAATCCATAGATATCTCATCAAATTTAAAGTCGTGATAACTGTGAGCCATGATATTTATAATATATCGCATCTGTTTGGTAATTGTGCGGACACGATGCAGGTTTTGCTCATTCATGTTTCCAGCTGATAAATCGCGGGCTGCTGAACACATTCCTGACAATACATCGGCCGCACTACTTAAAATAGTTTCATCGTCAGTCAGGGCTAATAGATCACCAATTTTCTGGTGTGTACTCAGCGCTGTTGCCTGTGGTACAACCTGTTGTGGTTTTTTGCCAAAACGTTGAATTTGCTTCTTCTCCCGTGTCTTCAACCACATATCAAATTCAAGGTACTCAATACCAATTTGATGCTCAAACCTGGCAAGCAACTCAATCTGTACCTGTGTATCGCGTAGTTGCCCGGCTACTTTGTACAACTGCCGCACACGATGTTTGATATGTATATGCTCACCAATCTCATTCACACTTAAATACTCAGCCAATTTATGAAAAGCCCGGAGTTTTTTAATACTGAGTCGCAGCTCATGCACCAGTTCCGCTTCAGGGTGGATCAGGCACAGCTCCAGGTAGTTTACAATATTACGGTGCTGATGTAAATAATATTCATGTAAGGATTCGTAAGCAGCCATTTATAAGAGAGGGATTAGTGGTTAGGATTTGGGAGTTTGTGGCAAGCAGATCTTAACCTTTAGCTTAATCCAAAAATAGCGCTTTTTATTGAATATCTTAATAAAGATGTTCAAGAAGACATCAGTTATATCATTCCTTTGCCTAATTTTGAAGCCTGATTCAAAATACACTTATGCAAGGAATTTTAAAAGCAGCTTCGGTACTGCTTTTTCTGTTTTTCATTCTCATCCTGCATTCTGTTGCCCAACCTGTCCTTATCAAAGGTAGGGTTATCGATTTCGAAACCCGCGATGCACTGGCTTTTGTAAACATACAGGTAAATGAAGGCCCCGAAGGATGTATTTCAGATATTGATGGCAGGTTTGTTATGAAGTCGGAAGTTCCTGTTTATAAACTTAAGTTCAGTTATATAGGTTACGAGTCGTTTGAATTTATTCCTGAAAACAATGGCAAAGATATCCTGATCAGGTTGAAGAAAACCACCTATGACCTTTCTGAAATAGTAATAAAGCCCGGAATCAATCCAGCCCATCGTATTATCAGCCAGGTAATTGCCAACCGGTACATTAACGACCACGAACATTTGCCTTCATTTTCCTATACATCATACGAGAAAATGGTATTTGGTCCCGAATCGGATAGTATTCCAACCATCGACAGCCTGGCAGCCGACTCCTCGTACATAAAAGCAAAAGCATTTTTCGACAAGCAACATCTTTTTATGATGGAAAGTGTTGTCAAAAGGAGTTTTAAGTTCCCTTCAGATAATTATAACAAGGTAATTGCCAGCAGGGTATCCGGTTTCAGTGATCCTTTGTTTGTTTTCCTGGTATCGCAATTGCAATCGACTACTTTTTATAAAGAGGTAATTAAAATTGTAGATAAAAACTATATCAATCCTATCTCAAACGGAAGTTCTAAAAAATATTATTTCGAAATTCAGGACACCATAATTGAGCCTTATCCATACGATACAACTTATATTATTTCGTACAGGCCTTTGCTTAACACAAATTTTGACGGGTTAAAAGGTTCTGTTTCAATCAGCACTAACGGGTATGCAATCCGGAATGTAATAGCCATTCCAGCCGTTGAATCAGGATTAATCTCCATTAAAATACAGCAACAATACGATTTTATCGACAGCTCACATTGGTTTCCTGTTCAGCTGAATACTGACCTGATTTTCAAAAATACATCCATTACAATTGACAGCACGCATAAAAACAAGCTGAAAATGAAAGGGAGCGGGAAGAGTTATATTTCCGATGTCAATCTGAATCCCAACCTAAAGCGCAATCAATTCGGAGCCATCGAAGTGGATGTGCAGCCTGATGCTTTCACCCAGCCCGAACAGATCTGGAACAAATACAGGATCGACTCCCTTTCATCACAGGAGCAAATGACTTATCGGTTTGTCGACAGCGTAGGCAAAGCGAATAATTTCGATAAACTGACCAGGAAATTCTATGCCCTTGCAAATGGCAAGATAACTTTTGGTTATTTAGATGTTTACCTCGATAATATTTTCAGGGTGAATCATTACGAAGGAATAAGGCTCGGTTTAAAACTGTCAACTTCTGACAAAGTGAGCCAATGGTTCAGGATTGGCGGCTACAGTGCATATGGATTAAAAGACAATAAATGGAAGTATGGAACGGAAGGAACACTTATTTTTGACCGGTTCAGGGATTTTAACCTGAGAGCTGCTTTTTTCGATGATGTGGATGAGGCCGGAGCCGACACTAAATTCAGACAGGAGCGCAACCTGCTTAACCCTGAAAGATTTCGCGACTTCATGATTTCAAGTATGGATCACACGCGAAGTTATAATGCAGCTCTCAGTTCGCGGGTACTGAAATACATGACCTTAGGGACAGGTTTCGCTGTTTATAACCGGACACCGCTTTATGATTACAAATATGTCGTCCAATCTTCCGAAAATATTTATGTAACATCGTCTGATTTTTATTTTACTGAAGCATCCGTTTCACTGCGGTATGCTTACGGCGAGAAATTTCTTAAAAATGCAAGCTCAGCTATTTCACTTGGAACCGATTATCCTGTGATCCAGTTTTCGATGACACATGGATTTAACAATATCCTTGGAGGACAATTCCTGTATAATCGCTTCGACCTGAAAATCAACAAATCTATATTTATCAAATATTTCGGCACTACTTCATTAACATTAACCGCTGGATTGATAGACCGGGATATCCCGTATGTAAATCTTTACAACTCAAATGCATCCTTCATCAGATCGTTTACATTTTATTCACCAGGAAGTTTTTCCACCATGCGAATGAATGAATTTACCGCCGATAGGTATGCCGCAATATACATCTCACATAGTTTTGGAAAACTATTGTTTACTTCCAAACATTTTAAGCCGGAACCCGAACTGGTAACAAATCTGGGAATCGGTTCTCTCAGTCACCCCGAAAATCATATTAAAGAGGGAATTAAGAGCTATGAAAAAGGGTACTTTGAGTCAGGCCTGGTAATAAACAAAATTTTACGGCTTGGCGTTACAAACCTTGGATTTGCGTGGTTCTATCGATATGGACCCTATTCAATGCCAACTGCCAAAGAAAATATGGCATATAAAATCACGTTCCAGTTTGTATTCTGACCCAAGTCTTTCGCACGAATAATAATGTAATTTTGTTGTTGATTTCACTCTTTACTGATTTGTAAACGAATCATCATTTATATGAATATTATTGAATTTCAATCAGCAATTAAGCAAGGTATTCCTGCCACTTTGCCTCAACCGTTACCTTACGATACACAGGTAAATCATGCCCCGGTTCGCAAAGATATATTATCAGAATCCGACAAAAAACTGGCTATCCGCAATGCTTTACGGTATTTCCACACACAACATCATGCAGTTTTGGCAAAAGAATTTGCCGATGAGCTGAAGAAATATGGACGAATTTACATGTTCCGCTTCCGGCCACAATATGCCATGTTCGCACGGCCGATTGACCAATACCCTGCTCAGTGCCAACAAGCTGCCGCCATTATGCTGATGATCCAGAATAACCTGGATCCTGCTGTTGCCCAGCATCCGCATGAACTGATTACATATGGCGGAAATGGTGCTGTTTTTCAAAACTGGGCACAATACCTGCTTACCATGAAATACCTGTCGGAGATGACGGATGAGCAAACACTTGTCATGTATTCCGGGCATCCAATGGGATTGTATCCTTCGCACAAAGAAGCTCCAAGAGTGGTTGTTACCAACGGGATGATGATTCCCAATTACTCGAAACCCGACGACTGGGAACGATTTAATGCATTGGGGGTAACACAATACGGACAAATGACAGCCGGCTCGTACATGTATATTGGCCCGCAGGGAATTGTTCATGGAACAACAATTACAGTTTTAAATGCCGGCCGAAAAGTCGAAAAAGCTAATGAAGGCCTGGCAGGCAAACTTTTTGTCACATCGGGGCTTGGAGGAATGTCGGGTGCGCAACCTAAAGCAGCAGTAATTGCCGGAGCAATTTGTATAGTGGCTGAAATAAACCCCAAAGCAGTGCACATGCGTTTTTCACAGGGTTGGGTTGATGAAGTTTTTGATGACATCGATAAAATCATTGAACGTATCAGAAAAGCAAAAGCAGCTAAAGAGGCTGTTTCCATTGCTTACCAGGGAAATATAGTTGACTTATGGGAGAAACTTGCCGATGCAAACATAGTGGTAGAGCTGGGTTCTGATCAAACTTCCCTGCACAATCCATGGGCCGGAGGGTATTATCCTGCCGGACTTACATTCGATGAATCAAAACAAATGATGGCCTATGAACCTGAAAAATTTAAACTAAAAGTTCAGGAATCACTGTGCAGACATGTTGCTGCAATTAACAGGCTAACAGCAAAGGGAATGTATTTTTTCGATTATGGAAATGCATTTCTATTGGAATCATCACGTGCAGGTGCCGACATTATGAATCCGGATGGAACATTTCGCTATCCTTCGTATGTGCAGGATATTATGGGACCGATGTGTTTCGATTATGGATTTGGTCCTTTTCGTTGGGTTTGCGCTTCGGGTGATCCTTCCGACCTGGATTTAACAGACCAGATTGCTATGAATGTTCTCGAAAAACTGGCGCTGGAGTCACCACCGGAAATTATGCAGCAAATGCTTGATAACATTCGCTGGATCCGCGAAGCAAAACAAAATAAGCTGGTTGTCGGTTCACAGGCTCGTATTCTTTATGCTGATTGTGATGGACGCACCCAAATTGCAGCCGCATTTAATGAAGCAATCAGGCTAGGGAAATTAAAAGGGCCTGTTGTCCTGGGACGCGATCATCACGATGTTTCGGGAACTGATTCGCCTTATCGCGAAACTTCCAATATCTACGATGGATCAAGCTTTACTGCAGATATGGCTGTCCAGAACTTTGTAGGCGACAGTTTCAGAGGAGCAACATGGATCAGCCTTCATAACGGTGGCGGAGTTGGCTGGGGCGAAGTGATTAACGGTGGTTTCGGCATGTTGCTCGACGGCAGCGCTGAATGCGATCGCAGGCTCCAAATGATGTTGCATTGGGATGTTAACAACGGAATTTCCCGCCGCAGCTGGGCACGAAACGAAGGTGCAGTTTTCAGTATTAAAAGAGCAATGGAAAAAGAACCCAGGCTCAAAGTTACTTTGCCGAATATGGTAGATGATGATTTGCTGGAAAATCTTTTCTGACCAAACAGTGTCTGCACACCTTTTTCAGGTGTCTGACACTTTGATAAGATTAAAACTCAAAGAGGCTACCTTATTCAGATAACCTCTTTGCTTTTTTATGGTTTAAAATAAGGCTCTTGAAATAATAGGTCTCCCTATCACCCCTCTCCCCTTCGCCCCTCTTATGGTGAAAAGCTCTGACTTAAATCTGGTTCTTACAATCCGAACTCCTTCTTTATCTTATCTACACTATCTACTTTTTCCCAGCCAAAAAATTCAACTTCTTTAAAGTATTTATCTTTCCCACTGATTTTCTCAGTACGAGTGCTTCCGTTTTTATAATATACTTCTACCTCGGCTTTGTAGTAATCACGGCCAAAGTGGCCATAGGATGCGGTGCGCTCAAAAATAGGGTTCTTCAAACCAAAGCGCTGAACGATGGCATACGGACGCATATCGAAAATTTTGTGAACTTTTTCAGCAATCTGACCATCGGTGAGTTTTTTACCTTCGGCATCCTTTACTTTAGCAGTTTTGTAAGTGTTTACATAAATACCAACAGGTTCAGCAACGCCTATAGCATATGCCACCTGAACCAGAACTTCTTCCGCTACACCGGCAGCTACAAGATTCTTTGCAATATGGCGGGCGGCATAAGCAGCCGAGCGATCCACCTTTGAGGAATCTTTTCCTGAAAAAGCACCTCCTCCATGTGCACCTTTACCACCATAGGTATCAACAATAATTTTACGTCCGGTTAAACCGGTATCACCATGAGGTCCTCCGATTACGAACTTACCAGTTGGGTTTACAAAGTATTTAACATCGTTACCAAAAAGTTTGCGGACACGTGCAGGTAAAGTCCTTTTTACACGCGGCAGCAACACATTTTTCACGTCTTCGGCTATCTGGTCCTGCATGGCTTTTTCAGCAGCTTTTACAGCTTCGTGCGACGAATCAACAGGAAGTACAAATTCATCATGCTGTGTCGAAACTACAATGGTATCAATACGAACCGGCTTATTACGTTCATCATACTCAACCGTTACCTGGGATTTGGCATCAGGCCTCAGGTATTTCATTTTTTTACCTTCACGGCGAATGGCAGCCAATTCCTGGAGCATTATATGCGATAATTCTATCGGCATAGGCATCAGGTTATCCATTTCGTTACTTGCATAACCAAACATCATGCCCTGATCACCGGCACCCTGGTCTTCAGGATTGCCACCATGATCAACGCCCATATAAATATCATCTGACTGCTCATGTATAGTAGAAATAACACCACATGAGTTATTATCAAAACGAAATTCTGCTTTTGTATAACCAATACGTTCTATTGTACGGCGAACTATTTTCTGAATATCAACATAACCGGTTGTGCGAACTTCACCGCTACAAACAGCCAACCCTGTGGTTACAAGGGTTTCACAAGCAACTTTACTTTCGGGGTCAAATCGTAAAAATTCATCAAGCAATGCATCTGATATCTGATCTGCTACTTTGTCGGGGTGTCCTTCCGACACACTTTCTGATGTGAATAAATATCCCATCTCTATTTCGTTAAGAGGTTTAAAATTAATAAGAAGTATTGAGGAAATCTTAAGAATTGCTTGCGGAAGTGTTTTTTAGCATTTTTTTCCGTGGTTGCAAGCAATCAAATTTTTCCACCCAATATGGCGGCAAAGGTATATTTTTTTATAATAACTTTCTAAAAACTGTAGGATTTCTTAAAATTTGGCTATGCTGGGTTTTGACATACAAATATGTTTTTTATCTTGAAAAATACAGAAGGCTCAACGTTTCATTCAGTACCTTAGCGGCTGTTAAAATTTAATTTTATGAGAAAATTTAGTTTCGCGCTGTCGATACTTCTAACAACTTTTTTGTGCAAAGCACAATCTCCTGCATCGTATGTGAATCCTTTTATCGGGACTAACGAAATGGGACACACCTACCCCGGGGCTACAGTCCCTTTTGGCATGGTTCAATTAAGCCCTGAAACTGATACCATTCAGTATTCAATTGGGCAGGGATACATAAAAGATGTTTACCGCTATTGCGCAGGCTACCAATATTCAGATAAAACCATTGTCGGGTTCAGCCACACTCATTTTTCAGGAACCGGCCACAGCGACCTGGGTGATTTCCTTGTAATGCCGACAACGGGAAATGTGCAACTGAATCCAGGAACTGGCACTCATCATGAATCGGGTTATAGAAGCCGTTTTTCACATGATTCGGAAAAAGCTTCTGCCGGATATTATTCCGTTTTGCTCAGTGATTATAATATTAAAGCAGAACTTACAACTTCTGCACGGGTTGGATTTCACAGGTACACTTTTCCGGAAAGCTCGCAGGCAAATATAATCCTGGATATGGTTTCGGGAATTTATAATTACGATGGCAAAGTAGTATGGAGTTCGATCAGGGTTGAAAATGATACGCTTATAACCGGCTACAGGCAAACCCAGGGATGGGCTCGCGAGAGGACCATGTATTTTGCCATGGTTTTTTCGAAACCTGTTCGTAATTATGGTTGTCGGGATGAAGGCAAAGTAGTATATAATGACTTTTACAGGAAATTTAATACAAACAAGGATTTCCCTGAGATGGCGGGGCGAAAGCTAAAAACGTATTTCAGTTTTGACACCAAAGCTGGTGAGCAAATTTTAGTAAAATTTGCACTTTCATCAGCAAGTACCGAAGGCGCCATTAAAAACCTGGAAACAGAAATCCCACATTGGAATTTCGATCTTGTCCGTCAACAGGCTGAAGATGCCTGGAATAAGGAATTAAGCCGGATCAGCATTGAAGCTTCGAAAGAAAAGAAAATTATTTTTTACACTGCCCTGTATCATGCTTTCCTCTCTCCTACCCTTTTTATGGATGTGGACGGGGAATACCGTGGCCTCGATCACAACAATCATCATGCTGATGGATTTACCAACTACACAACTTTCTCCCTGTGGGACACTTACCGGGCACTACATCCCCTTTTTACGCTGGTTCAGCAGCAGCGAACCTCGGATATGATAAATTCTATGCTGGCACATCAGCAACAAAGTGTTCACCATATTCTGCCGGTTTGGAGCCATTATGCCAACGAAAACTGGTGCATGATCGGTTACCATGCCGTTTCGGTAATTGCCGATGCTTACATGAAAGGAATTCCTGGCTTTGATGCAGAAAAAGCTCTCAATGCCTGTATAGCGAGCGCTACCTACGCGCCTAATGACGGAATCGGTGATTATATGAAATACGGATTTGTCCCGGCTGATAAATCCTCGAATGCAGCATCTAAAACCCTTGAATATGCTTACGATGACTATTGCATTAGCCGTATGGCAGAAAAAATGGGCAAGCCTGAAATTGCTTCCAAATATGCAAAAAGAGCAGAAGCATACAATTTTGTTTGGGATGCAAGCACCGGATTTATGCGTGCAAAACGAAGTGACGGAACCTTTCAATCCCCATTCGATCCGTTAAGTACCGAAAGACAGGGATTTATTGAAGGCAATGCCTGGAATTACTCATTTTATGTGCCACAGGATCCTATGAAATTGATTTCATTGACCGGTGGAAACAAGAAATTTATTTCGCACCTCGATTCGCTTTTTAATATAAAACTCGATGAAAAGCACTTTGCTGAATCCGAAGATATTACAGCCGCCGGACTTATCGGGAATTATGTACATGGAAACGAGCCCAGCCATCATGTACCATATCTTTATGTATTTGCAGGTGCGCCCTGGAAAACACAGGAACGCATCCACCAGATTGTAAATACCATGTACCACAATACAACCGATGGACTCTGTGGTAACGACGATTGCGGACAAATGTCGGCATGGTATGTTTTCAGCTCGCTGGGATTTTACCCGGTTTGCCCTGGAAGTAATGAATATGTAATTGGATCCCCTTCAATTGAAAAAGCGACTTTAAACCTGGAAAATGGGAAACAATTTACAATTACAGCTCAAAATCTGAGCGATAAAAACATTTACATACAGCAAATCAGACTTAACGGTATTCCGATAAAAAATTTCATCATCACTCATGAAGATATAATGAAAGGCGGAACATTGGATTTTGTTATGGTAGCTAAACCGAAGAAATGATAAAAGTGGCCAGAAGACGGAAGATACAATGCTTACACCCTTGGTGCTCCCCACTCCTTACTCCTTACTCCCAACTTCCGACTCCCGACTTCTGTCTTCCCACTTTTAATTAAATTCCAAATAATTTTCCTCCAAACCTCTCCTACATATTTAAAATATTGTATTTTTGATAAAAACAGAAAGCCATGGATTTTAATGACGTTTTATTGAAACGCGAAAGTGTTCGCAACTACAATCCCGAGAAACCGGTTGATGCTGATACATTAAAAAGGATACTCGAAGCTGGCAGGATTGCCCCATCGGCATCCAATTACCAACCCTGGGAATTCTGGTTGATTTCATCCAAAGATATGCTGGAAAAGGTAAAGCCTTGTTATACCAGGTCATGGATTAATGATGCACCACATATACTGGTAGTTACCGGTGACCTCGATCATGCCTGGGAGCGTGCTGATGGATATAATTCGCTTCAAACGGACCTGGCTATTGCCATGCACCAAATGGTTCTGGCTGCTACGAACGAAGGTGTAGGTTCATGCTGGGTTACCAACTTCAATCCTGATATTTTGAGGAATGCGCTTGGAATAAAGGAATCAGTAAAAGTGTTTGGAATAACTCCACTTGGGTATCCCCGCGAAAACTATACAAAACGAACTGTTATTATGCGCAAGCCACTGGAAGATGTGGTAATTTATTGCTGATCGCTTTACTTGCTGATGTCTGACATAAAGCAATATAAAAAATCTGCTCAGCTATAACTCAATTTATAGAAAAACTCGGTTTGCCCCATCCAGTAGCATGATAAAAATAACTCAACGCACTTTCCTGATACTATTATTCTCCATCATCACGATTACACTTATACTCAATCTCGGGCAGGTTTATTCATTTTGGAATATTGATCAAACAATGCTCTTGTTTAGTCGTTGGGCCACCATGACACTATTGGTTGGCCATGCTTTGCGTAAAAAGTCCCTCACAACCTGGATACTGATCAGCATGATACTGGGAGCCGAATTTGGCCACGATATGCCTGCCATTGCGATTCACCTCAATATTTTCAGCAAGATTTTCCTGAATATGGTGAAGACCATCATTGCGCCGTTGTTGTTTGCAACGCTTGTTGTTGGTATTGCAGGCCATTCCAACCTTCGTCAGGTGGGCCGGATGGGATGGAAATCAATCGTATATTTTGAGGTGGTATCCACAATTGCATTATTTATTGGCCTGCTGGCGATAAATATTAGTAAAGCAGGCATTGGTGTAGTTATACCTGCCGCAATAAACCAAACCGGAATTCCTGAAGTCAAAGCACAGACCTGGGAAGAAATCATCCTGCATGTATTCCCCGAGAATATTGCAAAATCAATTTACGAAGGACAAGTTCTGCAAATTGTAGTATTCAGTATTGTTTTTGGCATTGCCGTGGCTATGCTTAAAGATCAGCATCGCTACCGTATGGTAAATTTTGCTGAAAGCCTTTCTGAAACCATGTTTAAATTTACCAACCTGGTGATGTACCTGGCACCTGTTGCAGTTTTTGCAGCAATATCATATTCTGTGGGGCATATGGGCATTAGTATACTCGGAAATCTCATTCAGTTATTAGGAACACTCTATGTTGCTTTGATATTTTTCCTGTTGCTTGTATTACTTCCTATTGCATTATTGATGAAAATCCCTGTAAGGAATTTTATCAGGGCCGTTTCAGAACCTGCAACCATTGCTTTTGCTACAACAAGCTCGGAATCTGCTTTACCAATTGCCATGGAAGCGATGGAGAAATTTGGTGTACCCCGCAAAATTGTTGCTTTTGTAATTCCTACCGGTTACAGTTTTAATCTTGATGGTACTACTCTATATCTTTCGCTGGCAACCATTTTTATTGCCCAGGTTGCCGGTATCAACCTTTCGATTGATAAACAATTATTAATTGTCTTTACGCTAATGCTCACCAGCAAAGGCGTTGCAGGTGTCCCAAGGGCATCGCTTGTCATCCTTTTAGGAACTGCCGCCAGCTTCGGGCTTCCAACCTGGCCCATATTCATAATCCTCGGTATTGATGAACTAATGGATATGGCCCGGACTGCCACTAATGTAATCGGCAATTGCCTTGCAACCGCTGTAGTCGCCCGCTGGGAAGGTGAATTTGATGATGTTGCTGCAAAGAATTTCAATACGAAGATGATGGAAAAACTCTAATGCAGTGACATTCAAATTTATTACAACAAAATTCTTTAAACTGAAAAGAGCAGCCCAAAAGCCGCTCTTTACCATTTACTATTTTCTATTAACTATTAACTTCTTTAAACCGTCATAATATCCTTTTCCTTGTGTTCAATAATTTTATCTGCCTGTGCGATAAAGCTATCCGTTACATGCTGAATTTCCTTTTCCAGTACCTTGACATCATCTTCCGAAACACCATCTTTCTCCAATTTTTTAGCCTCTTCAACTGCATTACGGCGCATATTTCGAATCGCAATTTTAGCGGCTTCACCTTCGGCTTTTGCCTTTTTCACCATGTCGCGGCGACGCTCTTCGGTAAGAGGTGGTACTGCGATTCGTAAGATATCTCCATTATTCTGAGGATTGAAACCCAGATTGGCATCCAATATAGCCTTTGCCAGTGGATTAAGCATATTTTTCTCCCAAGGCTGAACTACTATAGTACGTGCATCAGGCGTGTTGATATTTGCAATTTTATCAACCGAAGTTGGAGTTCCATAATAGTCAACTTTAACGCCTTCAAGCATTTGAGGAGTTGCCTTGCTGGTCCGGAACTTGTGAAATTCATTTTCGAGATGAGTAAGTGCATGCTGCATGCTTTCATTAATCTCTTCTATGATAAACTTTGCTTCTTCAGTCATAATTAATCGTTTTTGTAATGCAAATTTAAAAATTGCATTGGAATATCAGGCAGGAAGATACAAAAAATGTAATTATTAGAAGGGTTTACGCTTTGGTGATTAGGATTTAGGGCTGAAACTTTAAAATTATTGAAACCATAAAAGACATACAAACGTTGAAAGCTGAAACTTACAACCTTAAATACCTCAATCCATAACTCTTAAAACTTAATATCTAACTTGGACAAGCCAGAACCAAAATAAGTGTAGTTCAAAATTCAAAAGGCAAAGGTAAAAAGGCAAAGTTCTGTTTTAAAATTATCTCAATGTCATGATATACTTGGAAATTTGAAACTTATATTTTATTCATTCTTGCCTTTTTCAGGGAACCAATTGAACAAAAAATAACTTTGAACTTTGATTTTTGCTATTTGCACTTTGACCTAATATTTTAAGTAAAAAATATTATGCCAGAGAAAACATCAAGTTAAAATATAAGATTCTATACCCTTCTAAACATGAATAAGAGTTCCGCAGATATCGCCATTTAAGATCTTTTGCAGATTTCCTGCTTTGTGAACATCAAAAACGATAACCGGCATCTTATTCTCAATACAAAGTGTGAAAGCAGTCATATCCATGATATTCAGCCCTTTGTTATATGCCTCATCAAAAGTGAGTGTATTGAATTTAGTTGCTGTCGGATCTTTTTCAGGATCAGCAGTATATACTCCATCTACCCGGGTTCCTTTAAGCAAAACATCGGCATGGATTTCGATGGCACGTAAGGCTGCAGCTGAATCCGTAGTAAAAAATGGGTTCCCGGTGCCACCGGCAATAATTACAACTTCACCTTTTTCAAGTTTTGAAATTGCCTTTGGTCCGCTGACTTTCTCTGCCACAGGTTCAACCGGCAGTCCCGAAAGCACTTTCGATTTCACACCAACACTTTGCAGCGCCGATTGAAGTGCCAGGCTGTTAATAACCGTTGCCAGCATTCCCATGTAATCACCTTGCACTCGGTCAGTACCAATATTATTCCCTTTAAGCCCACGAAAGATGTTACCTCCACCAAGAACCACTGCCACCTGGGTTCCAAGTTCAACAGCTCTTTTTATTTCATCTGCATACAATGCAAGCATACCTGTATCAAATCCCTGGCCTGTGTTGCCTGCCAGTGATTCGCCACTGAGTTTTAGTAAGATGCGTTTATATTTCATAATGAGCTCGGATTTTTAATGAATAAACATACTAAAAATGACTTATTATACTTCATCTTTCCCATGACATGCTTTATACTTTTTGCCACTTCCGCAAGGGCAAGGATCATTACGACCAACCTTTTTCTCCACTTTTACCGGACCAGTAACCGTTGATTCACTGGTACGCTGGCTTAAAATATCGCTTCTGTCTTCGCGAAGGCGGCTGTTGTCGGTGCGCTGCGGCTGACGAACTTCTTTAACCTGATCCGCTTGTTGTACTGGAAGGTTAGCACGCGCCAGAAAACCGATGATATCTTTATTAGCTTTCTGAAGCATCGTTTTAAAAAGGTCGAACGACTCCAGTTTATAAATAAGTAGAGGATCCTTTTGCTCATAACTGGCCGATTGAACACTCTGGCGCAGTTCGTCCATCTCTCGAAGATGATCTTTCCATGCATCGTCAATCACACCAAGTGTTATACCTTTTTCAATAGCCAGCACTACTTCCATCGCTTTATCTTCGTAAGCTCTTTTGAGGTTTGCGGCGACCTGCATGGTTTTAATACCATCTGTAATCGGAATCGCAATGAATTGGTATCGGGGATTATTTTCGTAAACATCTCTGACAACCGGATAGGCTAATTCTGCAATCCGTTTCGATTTATTATGATAGTTTCGGTAAATATGATGGAAAAGCTCATCGGTAAGCTTTTCTTTATTGCCTTGCATAAATGCTTTTTCTTCAAACGGACATTCAGCTGCAAAGGTTGAAAGGAGCTCAAGCCTGAATCCTTCAAAATCACCGTTATCCTGATAATCGGAAACATAATTATCGCAAAGGTCATAAATCATATTCGAAATATCCAGGGCCAGGCGTTCTCCATAAAGAGCCTGACGTCGTTTCCCGTAGATAACTTCCCTTTGAGCATTCATAACATCATCATACTCAAGCAAACGTTTTCGTATACCAAAGTTATTTTCTTCCACTTTCTTTTGGGCACGCTCAATGCTTTTTGAGATCATACGATGCTGAATCACTTCGCCTTCTTTCAGTCCAAGGCGGTCCATGATTCCGGCAATACTTTCGGATCCGAACATACGCATCAGGTCATCTTCGAGCGAAACGAAAAACTGCGAACTACCCGGATCACCCTGGCGACCTGCACGACCGCGTAACTGCCTGTCGACGCGGCGCGATTCATGACGCTCAGTACCGATAATTGCCAATCCTCCTGCTTCCTTTACACCAGCACCCAGTTTTATGTCAGTACCACGACCAGCCATGTTGGTAGCGATGGTAACAGTTCTGGTTAAACCTGCTTCGGCAACAATCTGTGCCTCTCGCTGGTGTAACTTGGCATTAAGCACATTATGCGGAATACGGTCGCGGGTAAGCATACGACTGAGTAATTCTGAAATCTCGACTGAAGTTGTACCAACCAGTACTGGCCGGCCTTTTTCGACAAGTGATTTGATTTCAATGATAACGGCATTAAATTTTTCGCGTTTCGTTTTATAAACAAGATCCTCGTTGTCGGCACGAACAATCGGGCGGTTAGTTGGAATAACCACTACATCAAGTTTATATATATCCCAAAACTCACCGGCTTCTGTTTCGGCAGTTCCTGTCATACCGGCAAGTTTGCGGTACATCCGAAAATAATTCTGCAGAGTAACAGTGGCATAGGTTTGGGTTGCAGCTTCAATTTTTACATTTTCTTTTGCTTCGATAGCCTGGTGCAAACCATCGCTGTAGCGGCGACCTTCGAGAATACGACCGGTTTGCTCATCCACGATCTTAACCTTATTATCCATCACCACATATTCCACATCAATTTCAAATAAAGCATAGGCTTTCAGCAACTGGTTTACGGTATGGATGCGTTCTGATTTTACAGCATAATCACGTAAAAGCTCAGCTTTTTGTTCCAGTTTTTCTTTATCAGTCAACTGCCTGCGTTCCATCTCAGCAATTTCGGCACCTACATCAGGAAGGATGTAGAACTTAGGATCATCGTATGATTTTGTAATCAGGTCAATACCCTTATCTGTGAGTTCTATGGTATTATTTTTTTCGTCAATCACAAAAAACAGCTCATCATCCATGATATGCATGTTTTTCGACTGCTCCTGCATGTAAAAGTTTTCGGTTTTGAGCAGTATTGCTTTTATTCCGGGTTCACTCAGGAACTTGATCAACGCTTTGTTTTTAGGCAACCCCCGAAATGCCCGCAAGAGAGATTCTCCTCCCTGTTTCTCATTTTCTGAAGAAATTTTATTGTTATCATCAAAAACCAGGAGATTTTTAGCCTCAGAGAGTAATTTAGTTACCAGGTTTCTTTGCTCTGTATATAACCTGGAGATTTCAGGCTTCAGGGCTTCAAATTCCTGGTTTTCCCCACGGGGTGTAGGCCCGGATATAATAAGAGGAGTACGTGCATCATCGATCAATACGGAGTCAACCTCATCCACAATGGCATAGTTATGCGGACGCTGTACAAGTTCATCCGGATTTCGCGCCATATTGTCACGTAAATAATCGAAACCGAACTCATTATTGGTACCATATGTAATATCAGCCAGGTACGCCTGCCGCCGTTCGGTGGAATTTGGCTCGTGCCTGTCGATACAATCTATTTTAAGTCCATGAAACTCGAAAAGCACACCCATCCATTCCGAGTCACGTTTGGCCAGGTAATCATTCACTGTAACAACATGTACTCCTTTACCTGGAAGGGCATTAAGGTAGATCGGCAAGGTAGCAACCAGTGTTTTACCTTCACCGGTGCCCATTTCGGCAATTTTACCTGAGTGTAAAACTATACCCCCAATGAGCTGCACATCATAATGTACCATGTCCCAGGTAATCATATTACCACCAGCCATCCATCTGTTATCCCAATAAGCCTTATCTTCAATAATATTAACGCTGTCCTTTCGTGCTGCCTGATCGCGGTCAAATTGTGAAGCGGTTACTTCCAATGTCTCTTTTTCCATAAAACGGCGGGAGGTTTCTTTAACTACCGCAAAAGCAGTTGGCAATATCTCCTGAAGTGTATCCTGGGTTTTTCGATATTCTTCCTTATCCAGAAAATCTATTCTCTTATACAGATCCTCCTTTTCTTCAATGTCAATATCGAAATCACTTTCAATCCTGGCTTTTATGGCATCAATTTCATCGCGCTCAGCCTGAACAGCATCAGCAATTTTTTGCTTGAATGCAAGAGTCATGGCCCGTAAACCATCGTTATCAAGTGTTTGTAGTTTTTCGTATTCAGCCTTGGCTTTTTCAACCAAAGGGTTAATGATTTTTATATCGCGGTCGGATTTGGTTCCGCCCGAAACCATTTTCAGAAATGAATTAAGCATTTTATGGAAGAGTTAAGCAATCAATATTTTGTTCAATCAAACGTGCAAAGATAGTTTATTCCAACAAAAGGCAATCTATCAGTACAATAGAATGATATATACAATATCATTAACAAATACCATACTTTTAGAACTAATTCCTGAAAATAACGTCAAAGTGGCAGACTTTTAAGATTGATTAAATTTAAAGGCATTCAATATTACTTACCAAAATTAGAACTATAAATATATCCTTTAAAATCAAATCGGGGCGTTGGTTTTACCAGCGCCCCGATTTTTGTTTGTCAATATTCGTCTTCATGAAAGAAGAAATCTTCTTTCGATGGATAATCGGGCCAGAGATCTTCGATACTTTCATAGATCTCACCTTCATCTTCCAGTTCCTGGAGATTTTCAACCACTTCCATGGGAGCTCCTGAGCGAACACAAAAGTCCTGAAGTTCCTCTTTGGTTGCAGGCCAGGGTGCATCCTCAAGTTTTGAGGCTAATTCTAATGTCCAGTACATAGTCGAAAATTAGGTTTAATTTTTTTGCAAAAATAATCTTTTCACAATATAAATCAATAGATGTTGTTATTTTGTGGATAACTTACTAATATCCAGGTATTTCAAAATGTCTTTTCAGTAAAAAATGTATCTATATTTCATAATTTCCATAATTTTTATTGCTCAAAAACGTCAGGTTTCCACGGCAAATCAGGAATATCATTTAAATACGCCAGTTCCCGGGCCACAACAAAAAGATAATCAGAAAGCCTGTTAATATATTTAATCAGGATTTCGTCCACATCTGTTTCAGATGCTAATTTTATAATAATTCGTTCGCCGCGACGACAAACTGTGCGACAAACATGACACAGCGATACCAGTGGATGTCCTCCGGGAAGTATAAATGAATTTAAAGCAGGAAGATGAAGGTTCATAGCATCAATTTCATGCTCCAGTTCAAGTACATCCTCTTCTGTTAAATGAGGAAGAGAACGGGAAAGTTCCTTCCCGGGATCAGTTGCCAGTTCTGACTCAGCGGTAAACAAGTTTTCCTGAATCCGCAAAAGCACCTCTCGCAGATGAATTTCGGTAAGCTGGTCGCGCAAATACCCGATAAAAGAATTCAACTCGTCGAGAGTGCCATAGGCTTCAATACGTTCATTGTATTTGGGTACACGTGTACCTCCGATCAGCGAGGTTTCGCCCTTATCACCAGTTTTAGTGTAAATTTTCCATTCATTTCCCATGATTACAAGCCCGACTCAAGAGTAAAATCAATATTAGATTTTTGTTATTTATATTTTCAGGAAACAATAAAAACAAAATAAATACTAATTGTTCAATGGCTGAGCAGCAACAATGATATCTTCGTTCATATAATCAGCAGAAACCATGCCGTCCATCAGCCTGATAATGCGGTGTGCATGGCGTGCTATATCCTCTTCATGGGTTACAAGAATAATAGTGTTCCCGGCCTTGTGAATTTGCTCAAGCACACCCATAATTTCGTATGAGGTTGTCGAATCCAGGTTACCGGTAGGTTCGTCTGCAAGAATAATTGATGGATTGTTAACCAAAGCCCTGGCAATTGCCACACGCTGACGTTGTCCGCCTGAAAGCTCATTGGGTTTATGGTGAGCCCTGTCCGAAAGCCCTACGCTTTGAATCACTTCGTTGGCACGTTCGAGCCTGGCAGCTTTTGAATAACCGGCATACACCTGGGGTAACATTACATTATCGAGTGCTGTACTACGCGGTAGCAGGTTAAATGTTTGAAATACAAACCCGATTTCCTTATTTCGTATACGTGCAAGTTCGTTATCATTAAGTTTACTTACATCCTGATTATTCAGAATATATTGACCGCTGGTAGGCGTATCGAGACAACCAAGTAAATTCATGAGTGTTGACTTCCCCGACCCTGATGGTCCCATAAGTGCAACGAATTCATTTTTATAAATTGATAGCGAAACCGAACGTAAAGCTCTTACCAATTCGGTACCAACCTTATATGTACGGGTAATATCGGTTAAACGGATTATTTCCTGCTGGCTCATCTGAAAAAGAGATAAAATGATTGAGAAACAAAAGTAGTGGTTTTTATTGTGATATAATTTGAATAATGATGTAATTTTTGCCAATTTAAATATTTTGACACTTGGGAGTAAAGAAGGCAGGGAAAGAATGGACTGGGTTTTACTTCTATTTCTTGGTATGAAATTAAGTCACCAATCCAATCACATTTGTGTAAAATCAAGTGAAAATAATGATTAAACTGGTTTAAACTAAAACCTGATTATGAATTTCTGTTTGCTCAATTCTTTTTTCAGGAAAACAATCCCTATCCTGAAGAGATCAATACTAACAGTAACTCCATCATATTCTGTTATTTCATTCCATGCTTTTTGCATGCTTTCCGACCAGTGTATGTCGTCGAAAACAAATACAGTATCGTTGTTCGCTATACTTAGTAAGGTCTTGAAATTGGCAAGTGTAGCTTCATAAGTATGGTTACCATCAATAAAAGCAAAATCCAGTTTCCCGATTTGTCTGACTAAATCAGGAAGCACAATATCAAAGCGACCAATATGCTGATCAATGTTAGTAACCTGCAAATCTCTGAAATTGGAAGTGGCCTGTTCTGATTTTGTGGTACAGCCTTCGATGGTAAATACCCTGGCATCGGGATTTGCCAAAGCCAGGTATAAAGTACTAATACCTAAAGAAGTGCCCATTTCAATAATGGTCTGTGGCATAAAGTGCTCAACAAGCCTGAATAGCAATCGCCCATATCTTTCACTTACTGAACTGTTTCGCACAATAGAAGCAACACTCTCAAAACGATGACTATATTCTTTGCGATTTGAAGTTGATCCAAAGTCAGTGATCTCAATCACTTGCGAATTATGCCGGAGTTTTTGCCTCAGCGTTGATATATTCTGAAATGCCAGGTTATCATCCTGATTTCTAAAAACCTTATCAACCAGAGTAAACACGAATGGAGAATGCACCGAATGACGTGAACCTGAATTAAACAGATAACGCAGGTATGCTATCATCGAAAAAAACTTTCGTCTCATTACTAAATTGCTGATTGTGTTAAAAATAATTTCTCAAATGACGTTAACCTTGTGTATTTTTGTTGCTGAAATAAAACAGCTTTTCATGTCAATTCAAAAAATAAGTGCTAAAATAGCGAATTATCTATCGCTCGTTAAGTTTGCGCACACAATATTTGCTTTGCCTTTTGCATTGTTGGGATTCTCACTGGCTACTATTCATAAGAGTGGTTCGCTGAGCTGGGAACTTCTTTCTCTTGTCCTACTTTGCATGCTT
This sequence comes from uncultured Bacteroidales bacterium, assembly GCA_963802185.1. Classification (GTDB taxonomy): domain Bacteria; phylum Bacteroidota; class Bacteroidia; order Bacteroidales; family UBA4417; genus UBA4417. The sequence continues at coordinate 401,113 of CAWDHU010000015.1, read as the reverse complement.
TTTGCCAGGAATGCCGCAATGAGTTTTAACCGCTGGGCCGACAGGGATATTGATGAAGTGAATCCACGTACAGCTCAGCGTGAAATACCAGCCCGGAAAATCAGGCAGCAATCGGCCTTAGCATTCTGTATAATAAATGCCATGCTTTTCGTTGCAGCCACCTGGTTTATCAATTCACTTTGTTTTTACCTTTCGCCTGTTGCATTGATTATTATATTGGGATATAGTTTCACCAAACGATACACTGCGTTGTCGCATTTCGTGCTCGGAATGGGTTTGGCACTGGCACCAACCGGCGCTTACCTTGCTGTAACCGGAACATTTGATTGGATCCCGGTAATTATTTCACTATCGGTACTATTCTGGGTTTCAGGCTTTGATATTATCTATGCACTCCAGGATGACGATTTTGATCGCGAAAACCATCTTCAGTCAATACCGGTGTTACTGGGCCGGAAAAGAGCACTTAGTTTGTCACTTATATTGCACATTATCACAGCATTCCTCCTGATTGCAGCCGGACTGGTAGGTGAGTTCAAAACGGTTTACTGGATTGGACTTGGAATATTTTCTATATTATTATTCTACCAGCATACGATTGTAAAATATAATGATCTGAGGAGGGTGAACGTTGCATTTTTCACACTAAATGGGATAGCAAGCATTGTATTCTCACTATTTGCAATTACTGATCTTTTGATATAGAATCAACTATTTTCTTCGTTCCTGATTTTACTGAGGCGAGAACTGCCTCATCGAAGTTCTGCTTATCCAAAGGATGAAACTCGAAGTTAATCGGGGAATAGAAAATTGGCAGACCACCCAAAATAGCCTCAGCCTTCGCATTCTGAAGTCTTTTTGCATCCTTCTCGGTGGTAACTATTATTTTGCGCTTAGTTGGAAGGTTTTTAAATTTATCTTTCAAGAGCAATAATTCTTTCTCGCTGAAATCATGGTGATCAGGGAATTCCATTAGTTCAAGGTCGGTACATAGTCTGCGAAGGTATTCCTGCATGGGTCCAGGATTGCCTATTCCGGTTACCATAATAATTGAATATACATTATCAGTTTTTACCGAATATTGGCATTTGGTAATATACACAGGTTCAAACGGGAGGTAATTAATATACGAAAAGCAAACCAATTGACCAGGGAAAGGCTTTAATTCTTCAAGTAGCTGTTTACGAACGATCGGCGAAAAAATACGAGGTGTTTTAGTAACCACAATTATATCAGCCCGTTTGCGCCCCGAGATATGCTCACGAAGCCTACCCAAAGGCAATAGCCAGTCTTTTGTGAAAAGTTTGAAATAATCGGTAACCAGAATGGATAATTCAGGTTTAACATACCTATGCTGAAATGCGTCATCAAGTATAACTGTTTCAATTTCAGCGATATCCTTCATCAGCTTGCGGATACCTACTCTTCGGTTTTCGCAAACTGCTACATGAACTCGTGTGAATTTTTGATGGTATTGTAAAGGCTCATCCCCAAGTGTTTCTACTGTTTCGTTTTCGCCTGCAAGTCGATATCCTCTTGTTTTCCGTTTGTATCCCCGGCTCAGTGTGGCAATATTAGCATTTGCGTCTAATAAGCGAATAAGATACTCCACCATAGGCGTTTTTCCGGAACCACCGGCAATAAGATTACCCACCGAAATAACAGGAATTTCAAATTTTTCGGATCTAAATATTCTAATGTCAAATAATATATTACGGACTTTAATAATAAAGCCGTAAAATACCGCAAAGGGGAAAAGTAAAAACCTGAATACTTCCACGAGTTAAAGATATAAACAAATTACACCACTACATACAAATATACATTAAAAATAATTGTGACATTTTATTTTTTTTATTATTCAGGCCATTATCAAATTAAAATAATTTCAGATTTTATATAGGTGAGCATGTGTGTTTGTTACACTTATGCTGCTTTTCATTAATTTTACCCTATCCAAATGCAAATAGTAAGAAAAATGATCTTATCCGAAATCACTTCATACCTGAATTCCCAAATTCCTTTATCTCTCCAGGAAAATTATGATAATTGCGGTTTGTTGATTGGTAATTTAAATGATGAAATCAGTGGTGCACTGATTTGTCTTGATATTACAGAAAAAATAATGGATGAGGCAATCGAAAAAAACTGCAACCTGATTATTTCGCATCACCCACTGATATTTACAGGAATAAAAAGTCTTACAGGAAGCTCTGGGATTGAAAGATTAGTAATCCGTGCTATCAATGAAAAAATAGCTGTTTTTGCCGTTCATACAAACCTCGACAATCATTACGAAGGAGTAAATCAATTCCTGTGCAGTAAACTTGGAATTGTGAATACGGAAATACTTAAACCAATGCCTGACAAGCTTAGGAAGCTGGTAACTTTTTGTCCTTCTTCGCATGCAGGCCAAATTCGTGACGCCCTATTTCAGGCAGGTGCCGGACAGATTGGCAATTATGATAGCTGTAGCTACAGCACTGAGGGAGAAGGAACTTTCAGAGCTTTGCCCGGTGCAAATCCTTTTGTTGGTGAGCTGGGAAAATTACATATCGAACCCGAGTCAAGAATAGAAACTATATTTCCCCCATATCTCGAAAGTGCAGTTATTACAGCCCTTAAACAAGCTCATCCCTACGAAGAAGTGGCTTTTGATATTTACCCGCTTGCCAACCTACACCACCGGATCGGTGCCGGGATGATAGGGAATCTTCCCCAAGCAGTTGATCCGGAAGAATTTTTACTTTTTGTCAAGAAAATTCTCAATCTCGGTTGCATCCGGCATACGAATTTGAAAAATAAAAAAATACAACGGATAGCCATTTGTGGTGGCTCAGGAAGCTTCCTTATAAATGATGCAATGTCCTGTAATGCTGATATTTATATGACAGGAGATATCAAGTATCATGACTTTTTTATACCTGAAAATAAGATGATATTAGCCGACATCGGGCATTACGAAAGCGAACAATTCACAAAAGAACTGATATATACCTTTTTAAACAAAAAATTTACTACTTTTGCACTCTTTATTTCCGGAACCAATACCAATCCGGTTAATTATTTGTAAATCAACATAAAACATCATAATCTGCTATGGCAAAAAGTGTTGCTAAACCAGCTGAAACAATCGGTGAAGAGAATCCTAAGGCTTCAAATACGGTTATAACGAGCGAAACTGTTGAAAATCCTGCTTCTGTTGAGCACGCAAAAGATGAAACAGAAATTTCGATTGAAAAAAAACTTATCGCTTTGTATTCTCTTCAGCAAAATGATTCAAAAATTGATCGTATAAAAATCGTTCGTGGAGAGTTACCTCTTGAAGTGGAAGACCTTGAAGATGAAGTTGCAGGGCTCGAGACCCGTATAGATAACTACATTCAGGAAATTGAAATGCTTGACAAGCAGATTGCTGATAAACAATTGGCTATTAAAGAAAGCCAGGGACTTATCAAGCGTTATGAAGAGCAGCAAAACAATGTGAGGAATAACCGTGAGTATGATGCACTCACCAAAGAAATTGAGTTTCAGAATCTCGAAATACAATTAGCAGAAAAACGTATCCGCGAATTCACTGCTCAGCTAACCATGAGTAAAGAGGAAATTGAAAATGCACAGCACGAGTTGGGCGATCGCCGAAATGATATGGAAGCCAAGCGTAGCGAACTCACTGATATTGTAGCAGAAACTGAACTCGAAGAAACTGAACTCAATAACAAATCAGAGCAACAACAAAGGTTGATAGAAGAACGGCTTTTAATCGCTTACAAGCGTATCCGCAAAAATGCACGAAACGGCCTGGCAGTTGTACCTGTTGAGCGCGATGCCTGTGGTGGATGTTTCAGTTATATTCCTCCTCAACGTCAGCTCGACATCAAACTACACAAGAAAATTATCGTTTGCGAATTCTGCGGACGTATTCTGGTTGACAAAGAATTGGCTGATTCATTAAGTTAATTTTGTTTGAAAAATATATTTAAAGAGTCGGTTATTTTCTTATCGGCTCTTTTTTTATTCTTGAACTTTTGTTTTTAATAAGATATTATTACGGATTTTTGTGACGCATTAAGCATTTCGAACCTGGTGCATATCCAATGAAATATTTAACTATTCTATTTTTCCTGCTTTTATTTTCTTCCAATGCTGAAGCTGCATTTACCTTTAACCAAAACTGCAAACAGGCATACATAGATATGATGAATCTCCGATTTGTTCAGGCCGGAACAAGGATACAATCAGAGAAAAAACTTAACCCCGATAACCAGGTACCTTATATTATTGATAATTATATCGATTTCCTTAAAGTAATGATTGGTGAAGAAGAGAAAGACTTTATCAATCTGAAGAATAACAAAGATTCACGACTGCAAAAACTTGCTCAGCATGGGAATGACTCACCCTGGTACTTGTATAGTCAATCGATGATATATCTTCAATCCGGAGTTGCAAGGATTAAGTTTGGAGAATATATTAATGCCGGTATTGATATTAACAGAGCTTATCGCCTGTTGCTTGAAAACCAGCGAAAGCATCCTGATTTTGTTATGAACAAAGCAGGGCTGGGTATATTACATTCACTTATAGGCACCGTGCCTGCAAAATACCGATGGGCTGTTCGATCTCTCCAGTTTGAAGGAACAATTCCCGAAGGAAATACTGAAATTACGGAAGCATACTTACAAATCGCATCCAATCCACAACTCAGCTTTTTATTGCCCGAAACATTCTTTCTGCTAACATTTGTAACCTTGAATCTCTCTGCTGATGTTCCTGAAGCACTTAGTCTGGCCAGGAAATTCATCGTATCGCCACATGTAAATAAAATCGATCAGAGCCCACTGCTCATCTATTCAATTGCAAATATATATTCACGCGCTGGCGATAACGATAAAGTAATCGAACTGCTCACTGATTACCCTAGAACTGACGATAAGTATCCTTTCTATTACCTCGACTATATGCTGGGTGTTGCAAAGTTAAACAGGCTTGACAACGATGCATGTTACCCCTTGTTAAATTTTCTGGGCAATTTCAAAGGCAAAAACTATATCCGATCGGCCTATATGCACCTGGCCTGGTATTACCTGATTGAAAATGAACCTCTACAATATAATACATACATCGAACGTATCAAACTAAGGGGAAATAACCAGGTTGACAACGATCGCGAAGCTCTTGCTTTTGCCGATAACACTGCCAAACCAGATATGCCTTTGTTAAAAGCCCGCTTACTATTCGATGGCGGATATTATGAACGTGCAAAAAAGGAACTTGAGGGAAATAAATCAAGTGACGAGAAATCTTTGATTGAATACACCTACCGGCTTGGACGTATCTATCACAACTGGGGAAAACCGGATGAAGCTATTCCTTATTATAAGGAGACGATAGAGAATGGAGAAGGATTGCCATATTATTTTGCAGCCAATTCATCGCTCCAACTTGGAATGATCTATGAAAAACAAAATGAATATAAACTAGCCAGGAAATATTATTCAAAAGTGCTGGATATGGATTTTGACGAATATCAGTTTAGCATAAATAATAAAGCACAGGCCGGACTAAATAGGATAAAAGGAAAATAATTGACGGTGTTGGAACTTGTTCAAGAGTTTAGCTTCGCAGAACTCGTTTCGCTCGGTTCAGGTTTACCTTTTGTAAGTTCATGGTTATCTCAGTTCCAAGTTCCAATCCCAAAATCACAAATATTCCGGTTGCTTTTTCGCCCCTTACCCCGCGCGTTGACATCTTTATCCTCTATAATAAAGTCGCAGCGCCCTAACTCTTTCCGGGTTTAAATCTGGATATTTTCAAAATTTTCTGTGCATCCGTCTCTTCCATCAATTGTTTGAGGGTAACATTATCAGCTTCCTTCATATAAGCACGAACCATTTGCCAACCCATATATGCACCCAGGCGGCCCGGTGATTCAGCCGCGAATCCGGCAGTAAAAGGAGCATCTGTCATCATTTTAGTCACGCCTTGCGGATCTGACGAAAAAAGTAATTGATGTTCAATAATAAAAGCCCATATTTTACTTTCATTTTGCCTACTCCACTCCAACTGACCAGGAGTATATCCAATCTTAAATTCATCTTTTACATCAGGAAGTGTAACATCAAGAAAATATAATGCTTTCCCTGCCATGATCATCTGATCAAGAAGAGTATTTCTTTTTTCATCTACCCGAACCAGGTTATCGGAAACAGACAGCATGCACTGAGGCAAAATATATTCAGGAGTAAAACGCTCAGATTTGTATTTTGGAATGCCTGCTTTGGGATAAGCGAGCGCATCATTCCCCAGGAAAATATCTAAGCCAATTGCCATAGCAGTATCAGAATAATACACCGGGTTATCAATATCAAGCCCCGAAACATAAGTAAATACAAGTGGGACAGGTTTTTCAGGATACGCTTGCCTGAACCGATTGAAAGCATCAGTCAGATCTTTTTCCAGAAAACTTACATCAGGATACTTTTTTATCGTCAGATCGTACAATTCTCTGATATTCGGATCATTTAGGAAATTGTAAATCCGCAGTATATTCATTGTATCCTGCCATTGATTGCCGAGAAAATATGAGTATTCAGGATAAAGAGAAGCCATGCCTTGCCTCAGGTGCTTTTTATCAAGTCCAAAGAGTGCTTTTTCGTATCGCTTGATTACTATTTTTCCTTCCGTAGCCTTAACTTCAGGTTGTACCGGCATTACCACTCCCTGGTTTGTATTTTTACACGATTGAAATGCGAACACTAGTATTAAAGACAAGAAGATGAAATAAGTATGCAAAATAGTTTTATTCATGCTAAACTCAATTATTCATGCTAAAGGTTAAAGTAATTTTATTCCCAGGCTAACATTAAACAGGTTATTCTTCATTTCAAGGCTACTTCCTCCATTATAAATATTTTCAACACCCATTTCGTAGCGGACATCCAGGGTCATAAAGAAAACATCCATTCCAGCCCCCACCTGTACCGACCAAATACTGTTTTTAAGATCATCAGCCGACTGAATAGGCCAAAACTCACCCATTTGTTCCGGAGCCAACTGTTTGTCCAATACAAATGTAACTGCCGGGCCAGCCATTACTCTAAAGTTGAATGCCCCTTTATTAATTAGCTTTAATCCAACGATAGCCGGAACTTTTAAGGATTTAATGGTGACTTTCTGGCTTGTTATCACTGTGCCAACACTTTGATTAAGAGTTGATTCACTAACCTGGTAATTAGCTTCGGGCTGGAAATAAAACTTCGATCCGATACGCATAAATGCTCCGATCTGAAATGAGTTTTTAATGCTGGCCTGCACTGAATCCTTATTAGCAGAAAGCTTATAGGAATTATAACCAACTTTCGGCCCGATGCTAAAAAAGCTTTGTGCCTTTGCAAATATTCCTGAAACTACTATAAGTATAACGAAAACTACCTTTTTCATAGCTTAGCTTTTTACATCACTAGAACGACAGAAATACAAAGTTATTATTTATTAAGGATTCTGATCAATTTCACTGCTATTTTTACCTGGTTTATATTGTTGTCAATCCTTTTTTAACGACCTTTGTATTTTCTTATACAAACCATTTACACATAAATTATGAGAACGAAAATAACTTTAGTACTCCTATTGACATTAGTAACATATGCCGCGAATGCGCAATTCCCTCCTTATTATTTCGGTTTAAAAGCAGCTCCACAGATAAGCTGGATCAGGCCCAATGCAGATAATTATGAGGGTGCAGGAGCAAAAATAGGTTTTGCCTGGGGATTTATAGCTGAATTTAATTTTACTGAAGCCCACAGTATAGCAACCGGATTTAATATGCAGTTCAACGGTGGCAAACTTAAATTCCCGGCTGTTCAGGGTGGAGATACGGGTACCATGATCAGAGAATATTCCCTTAAATACATCGAGATTCCACTCACACTAAAGATGCGGACAAATGACATTAATGGCATGAGGTATTTTGGGCGTATTGGCTTGGGTACAGCATTTAATATCGGTGCTAAAAAAACAGATGAATTTACCCCTAAAGGTGGTTCAACTATAACAAGCGATAAATCCAATTACAATGATGTGGCTTTATTGCGCGAATCACTTATTGTAGGTTTGGGAGCAGAATATGAAATTAAGGAAGGTCCAAAATTAGGTGCAGAACTTACTTTTAACAATGGATTTACTAATATATTCAATGGGAAAAATACATTTGACACAGGCTTAAACGAAAAAGCAACTGTTAACTTCTTCGAGTTGGCGATTTCAGTAATTTTCTAAAATAAAATATTTTTCATTTTTCAGCCCGGGTATTCATCCGGGCTTTATTTTTGTAAAAAAGTATTATCATGCGTATAGCACTCGCTCAGCTTAACTTCATTATCGGCGATTTTGACCTTAATACTGCCAAAATCACCGAAACCATTGAAAAGTGCAGACTTCAGAATGCAGACCTTGTTGTATTTGCTGAACTATCAGTTTGCGGCTACCCGCCTCGAGATTTTCTCGAATTCGACGATTTTGTTGAGAAAAGCTATAAAGCAGTAGATGAAATTGCAGCACATTGTACAGGAATCGCTGCCATAGTAGGAGCGCCATCACATAATCCGGATATTAAAGGCAAAGATCTATTCAATTCAGCATGGCTGCTGGCCGATGGCAAAGTCCAGGCGATGGCTCACAAAGCCTTGTTGCCAACTTACGATATTTTTGACGAAAACCGCTATTTTGAGCCTAACCGCACGTTCGAATGCATAGATTATAAGGGAGTAAAAATTGCACTCACCATTTGCGAAGATATTTGGAACCTGGTGGATGATCCTTTGTACGTTTCAACTCCAATGGATATTTTGTCTGATCAGGATCCGGACATCATGATCAATATTTCGGCATCTCCTTTTAATTACAACCAGGAAAAGGAACGAATCAAAGTCCTGAAGGCAAATACTTTACAGTATAAAATTCCCCTGGTGTATGTTAACCAGGTAGGAGCTCAAACAGAGTTGTTATTCGACGGGAATTCTTGTGTACTCGACAGCCTGGGCAATACAATTACCTGTGCCAAGGCTTTCAGTGAAGATATTGCAATTGTTGATTTTAATCCTCAAAATAAAACAATAAAATCGGATCTCCCTGTAAAATACGGAAATCACTCCAAAGTAACCCTTATTCACGACGCCCTTGTGATGGGTATCAGGGATTATTTTGCAAAAATGGGATTTTCAAAAGCAATTCTTGGCCTCTCAGGCGGTATTGATTCGGCAGTAACACTCGCTTTGGCTTCTGAAGCCCTCGGAAATAAAAATGTGTATGCTGTGCTCCTGCCTTCGGAATATTCATCGGGACATTCGATAGACGATGCGGTGGCACTGGCAAAAAACCTGGATTGTAAATATGATACTATCAGCATCAAAGATGGCTTCAAAGCCATTCTTGGATCGCTTCAACCGTATTACAAAGAATTAGCCATTTAACGTCGCCGAGGAGAATATTCAGGCACGCGTCAGAGCTGTTATACTTATGGGATTAGCTAATAAATTCGGGTATATTTTACTGAACACTTCCAATAAAAGTGAAGCGGCTGTAGGTTATGGCACCTTGTATGGCGATATGTGCGGCGGCATTTCGGTGCTGGGCGATGTGTATAAAACCGAAGTGTATGAACTGGCAAACTATATTAATCGTGAAAGCGAAATTATCCCGCTTAACAGTATCATAAAACCACCTTCAGCCGAACTTCGCCCCGGGCAAAAGGATAGTGACTCTCTTCCCGAATATGATATCCTCGACCAGATTTTATACAACTACATAGAACTGCGCCAAAGCCCTGCCGACCTGATTGAATCCGGATTTGATGAAGCTACCGTAAGACGTGTATTACGTATGGTAAATATGAATGAATGGAAGCGACATCAAACGCCACCTATTCTGCGTGTTTCGCCTAAAGCATTCGGACAGGGACGAAGGATGCCGATCGTAGGCAGGTATTTGGCGTAAGGAAAAGGCTAATTTTAAATATTTTTTTCTACTTATAGTATTGATTTACAATATCTTAATTGCTTAATAACATACTATTAATAAACTTTCCTTCATATAATTATGTCATTTAAAAAATAATTCCTGATTTATTTGGAGATTGGTTAAAAATTGTACATTTGGAGTCATTGAAGTTTTTATATTGGTCGATCGTAAACCATATCAATTATTATTGTATGCTGAATAAACTTTTTAATGCACCTAAAGGCCTGATTATTATATTTCTAACACTTATATTTCAAGTTTCATTTTCGCAAAAATATGATGCTGAGGTTATCAACCAGGAAACTACCATTGAGGTAAAAGATAATAAACTGGTTAAAAAGCATTTCTATGCCATTCGCATCAACAACCGCAACGGTGATAGCTATGCCGAAATAAGCATTCCTTTTAATAAAATGAATGATATTTCCGATTTGCAGGCATACATCCTTGATGATTCGGATAAAAAGGTAAAATCCCTCAGAAAAGCAGATATTGTTGTACGAAGTGAAAACTCAGGCGGAAGTTTTTACAACGATACTTACATTAAGGAATTCTCGCTCAGGAACAATTCCTACCCGTACACACTGATCTACTCCTACCAGGAAGAAGCTGGGCAATTCTTATCACTTGAACATTGGATGCCGGTTATTGATTCCAAGGTTCCTACCAGGCATGCGAAATTAACCATCACGATTCCAAAGGATTATGAAATTTACTTCCGCTCTAACAAAATTGAGAAACCCAAAATTGACAGCATTGGCGACCTGATATATTACCATTGGCAGGCATCATATACTGATCTCATTACGTCCGAAACCTTTTCACCACCGGTATGGCAATTTATACCATATATTGATGTGGTACCTGAACATTTCCGGTACGAAACCGAAGGCTTCCAAAATACCTGGGTAGCGTATGGGAACTGGAACCTAAGCCTGAAAAGTAATCCTGACGAACTGCCTTCGTCGGAATTGCTTACTATCCGCAGACTTACCGACACCATTCACGATACGACAGAAAAGATAAAAACATTGTTTCATTACCTGCAAAAAAATACACGGTATATCAATATTTCGATAAAAACCGGAGGCATGAAACCTTATCCTGCCGCTTATGTTGCCGAAAAAAAGTACGGCGATTGCAAAGCGCTTGTCTAATTATTTCGAAGCATGTCTGGCTTCCATTGGGATTGAATCATTTTATACAACTATAAATGCCGGAACAGTTATCGAATCCTTTGATACAACCTTTCCTTCACAGCAATTTAATCATGTAATCGTTTTCGTCCCATTACAAAAGGATACTTTGTGGGTTGATTGCACAAGCGACCTGGCTTTTGGTTATCTGGGAACTTTCACTCAAAACCGGCCAGCGCTAGTGCAGGTTAGTAACAACAGCAAACTAATCACCACACCTGCACTAACATATGATGATGTTTTACAAAGCAGAAATATAACTGCTGTGATTAGCTACGATAACTCATTGAAATGCGAATTTTCAGGAACTTACCGTGGGTACCAGTATGAATTATTTTCAGGAATCAGTTCCGAATTCAGCGAAACAGAACGGAAAACCATCCTGTCGCATTACCTGGTCGAAACCGGTTTTCAACTGGAAAAATATACTGCTTCATCTCCCGGCCGCGATATACCCGAAATAAGGCTACAGTACTCGGCAACATCCAATCAATATGTAAAAGCATACGGTAACGAGTCACTACTCAAAGTCATTCCAATGGAATTGCCCACCCTTGAAGATCCAAAAAAAAGGAAACTTCCGGTTCAGATAAATTACCCAATCTACCTGGTTGATACGATCAATTACAATATTCCGGCAAGCTATGCAATATCGGCTTTACCCGATAACATAACTATTAATTCAAACTACGGTGAGTACCAGGTGGGTTTTTCACAGCAGGGACAAACAGCACAGGTCATAAAGGAATTGAAGATTAAGGCATGTACCGTAAATCCTGATGATTATCCAGGTTTTTACACTTTTTATAATCAAATTTTTGAATCTGAAAAATCACTTTATATCACTCTAACCCGCCATTAACATGAGAAAATTATTGATTTTAACTATTTTAACTATTTTAAGTTTTAAAACATCTCTGGCCCAGGACTATTTTGATAAAATAAGTAAAATAACGCAGGCAGAAATTGATATGACCAAGAGCAGTTTTGATCCCACTGCTGATGCTATGGTTCTTGTCGATGTCGGAATATCAAGTTTCATAAGGACTGAAGACGGATTCAATGTAATTTACAGGCGGAAAACCCGGGTAAAAATATTGACCGAAGCAGGTAAAAAATATGCTGAAATTGGTATACCTTATTACCAGGAAGGTAATATTGACGAAAAGGTAAAGATTATTGCAGCCACCACATATTCAACAGTTGAACATGGCGGAGTTAAGCTAACCCAACTTGACCCTACAACTTGCTATGCCGAAAAAGAAAGCCAAAACTGGAGAGTGTTAAAGTTTGCCATGCCAGATGTAAAACCAGGATCTATAATCGAATACGAATATACTGTTACTTCGCAATACATTTTTAACCTGCGCGATTGGGAATTCCAATGGGAAATACCGGTTCTTTACAGCCAATACGAAGTCAGGATGATACCCTTTTATCAATATACATGGTTATTGCAGGGACGTAACAAACTGGATGAATATGAATCTTATGAAGATGTATCGAAACTACAGTCAACAAATTTTGGAGTTACTTATAATGAAATGGTAAGCAGGTTTGTGCTTAAAAATGTTCCCGCTTTCAATGATGAGGAATTCATTCCATCAAAAGCTGATTATATTATAAAAGTCCATTTTCAGCTATCCGCATATTTTCCTTCGGGAGGTGGAAAAATCGATGTTATGACTACCTGGCCCGAACTTGTGAAGGATTATCTGAAACACGAGGATATCGGGAAGTACATAAAAAAATGCCGGGGTAATGCATCCGATGTATTGGATCCTGATTCGTTAGACGGTAAAACCCAAATGCAGAAATTCGATTATATTGTAAATTACGCTAAGAATAATTTCAAATGGGATTCGGAACTCGGCCAATACTCGAATAAATCAGTTTCTCGTTTGCAAAAGGATAAATCAGGAAATAGCGCTGCTATTAACTTATGGCTTGTCGGAGCCTTGCAGGAAGCAGGCCTTGAAGCATACCCTGTGGCGCTGAGTACCCGAAAACATGGTAGAATATTATCCGACTATCCGTTCAGTAATGCTTTCAATACTGTGGCTGTTCTTGCCAATGTGGATGGTAAAAATATACTCACCGATGCCTCTGATCCATTCTGCCTTAACTACCGTTTACCCATAAAATGCATGAATGACAAAGGTCTCGTAATCGATAAGGAAAACCTGAAATGGGTAAGCCTTCAGAGTCCTATATCTTCCACCCAAATCACCTCTTTTAAAATTGATTCTATCCAAAAAGACTTTCTGGCATCAGTTATTGAAACTTCTACTGAATATGAAGCACTTACACTTCGTAACACATACGGTGATGATAAAGTTGCTATTTACAATGTCTTAAGTAAGAAATACAATGTTGTTGACAGCAGTCTTCTGATTAAGAATGCCCAGGACAGGAACCGTCCATTAATTTACGCTTACCAAATCCGGAATAAAACCGAGGAAATTAATAACAAAATTTATATTCAGCCCTTTTTGAGTGAAATATACGAAGAAACTCCTCTCAAACAGAAGACTCGTACCTACCCTGTTGATATTACTTACCCCATTAAACGAACTTACCTGTCGGAAATAATAATCCCCGAGGGGTACACAGTTCAGTTTCTGCCAGATAAAAGTTCGCAAAGCGATGATCTTTTTGACCTCGATTATTCTGCCACCCAGAATGATTCCAGAATTAATGTTATGTTTACATATTCATTCAAAAAATCTGTATATCAACCCGAAGAATATGCTAGAATAAAAGCCATGTTCGACCGGATCGTAAAGAAAGGTTCTGAAAAAATTGTATTGGTTCGAAAATAAAAAAATGACCCGGCAATAAACAGGGTCATTCATTTATATAAAGAAATTATATGTGGTGCCTGAAACAAATCTTGACTTTCAGGCTTGGATTTATCTTCCGTGTAAAACGATAGATGATCTTTCTCAAGCAATTATTATAAATTGATAGCTTCTACCGATTTGATTTCCGGCAGTGCTTTGCGCATCGCTTCTTCAACTCCGTTCTTTAGAGTCATCCGGCTGAAAGGACAAGAGCCGCAGGCTCCCTGGAGTTCAACATTCACGACATTGTCGCTTGTAAGTTCCACAAAACTGATATCGCCACCGTCAGCCTGAAGGTATGGTCGGATCTGTTCAATTACATTGATTACTTTAGTTTCTAATTCTGACATATGCTTTTTGTATTTCGGGTTGAAAGTATTCTTTTTAAGTAATTATCTAACTACAGCTTAATTAAGCTTTACGATTTCATCTCCACAATCTGAGTAGGGTCGAGATTAGCATTTCGGATAGCAATTTGCTGTGCTACCGATTCGGCTAAATTACGAAATGCCAATGCAACAGGGGAAGAATCATCCAGCATGGCTACCGGGCTTCCACTATCACCTGATTCGCAGATGCTTTGCACCAGAGGTATTTGACCGAGAAGAGGAACACCAATTTCTTCTGCGAAGCGTTTTCCGCCTTCCTTTCCGAAGATATAGTATTTATTTTCAGGAAGTTCGGCAGGTGTAAACCAGGCCATATTTTCAACAAGTCCAAGTACCGGTACTTTTATACTGTCGGTTGTGAACATGTTATATGCTTTGCGGGCATCAGCCAATGCTACTTCCTGAGGTGTGGTAACAATGGCAGCTCCTGTAACCGGAACAGTCTGAACCAGCGTTAAGTGTATATCTCCGGTTCCAGGCGGCATATCGATTACAAGATAATCAAGCTCACCCCAATCGCCACCTGTAAGCATTTGCGTAAGATAATTAGAAGCCATTGGACCGCGCCAAACCAAAGCTTTTTTTGGATCAACAAAGAAACCAATTGATAATAGTTTTATTCCGTATTTCTCAATAGGCTCCAGGATGGTTCGGCCATTTTCTTCACGTGCCGATGGACGTGCATCAACAAGATCGAACATCAGCGGTACCGAAGGTCCGTAAATATCAGCATCTAGTAATCCAACTTTTGCACCAAGTTTTGATAAAGCTACAGCCAGGTTAGCAGCTACTGTCGATTTGCCAACACCACCTTTCCCTGAAACAATTGCAATGATATTTTTTACCCCCTTGAGCATAGTATCGTCAGCACCCCTGCGGGTAGTGGTACGCGATGTTAATTCAACAATAACTTCAGCATATGGATCAACCCTACCCTGAATGGCCTTTACGCAGTCATTCTTCATTTTATCCTTCATCGGGCAAGCAGGTGTTGTAAGTACCAATTTCAGGTTGACTTTATTCCCTTCTATTTCAATATCCTCAATCATACCCAACGATACAACATCCTTGTGTAAATCAGGGTCATGAACAAACTTTAACGCATTGATTACCTGTTCTTTACTAATTGACATCTTACAAATTCTTATTTTTATTTAGAACGTGTAAAGATAATTTAATTAATGATATACGGGTGTAAATAATATTTTTTTATGGTATAAGTGTATTGAAACCGAGGTGTCAGACTTCCTTTGGCTGTTTGCAGATGCCTTGATTGCAGATATAGAGAAACCCCCAGCCGAAAATAAAATATTTCGTCTGGGGGTTATTTTTAAAAAAATGATACGCTTAGTTATATGTAACTACCTAACAAATAACAATTCGCGATATTTAGGCAGAGGCCATTTCTCATTGTCAACAATCAATTCAAGTTTATCGATATGGTAGCGGATTTCATCAAAGAAAGGAAATACTTTAGTTGCATAAGCAAGCGCTTTTTCACGGGCATGTTCTATGGTATTTGCCTGTTTTCTAGCCTCAAGCATTTCATTTAGCTTGTCTTCAATGTTTTCAATATGATCCGAAATTTCTTTAATCAGTTTAAGCCTGCGTGAAGCTAAAGAATCATACTCTGAGGAATTGTAAAGATTTTTAAGTCCCTGTGTGCTGTTAATCAGCATAGCCTGATATTCAATCACTGTGGGCAAAATATGATTCATAGCAAGGTCACTTAATACTCGTGATTCGATCTGTACTTTCTTTATATAAAGATCATTACGAACTTCAGTGCGGGCTTCCATCTCAATATCAGTGAAAACGTTGGAACGTTTGAAGAGTTCGCGGGTTTGCGGTGTCAGATAAGCATCGTAAATCAAAGGTACTATAGCTTCGCAATCGAGTCCACGCTTAGCTGCTTCAACTTTCCACTCTTCACTATATCCATTTCCATCGTAGCGTATAGGTTTTGATTTTTTAATCAAACGGCGCAAAACCCTAAATATAGCTTCATCCTTTTTAACCCCTTTTTCGATTATTAAATCCACTTCTTCTTTAAAATCAACTAATTGGACAGCAAGAGCAGCATTAAGTGGGATCATAGCCGAAGCACAGTTTGCGGATGAGCCTACAGCACGAAATTCGAAGCGGTTACCTGTGAATGCAAAAGGAGAAGTACGGTTACGGTCGGTATTATCAAGTAAAATCTCAGGGATTTTCCCAATATCGAGTTTAATCGCTGTTTTTTCTTCCGGTGACATTTTTTCATCAGTTACTCTCTGCTCAATTTCATCAAGCATTTTAGTTAACTGTTGTCCAAGAAAAGCAGAAATAATTGCAGGTGGAGCTTCGTTTGCACCTAACCGATGCTGATTGCCCGGAGATGCAATGGAAGCTTTAAGTAAGGCATTATGTTTATGAACTGCAACCAGTGTATTAACCAGGAATGTTAAAAACTGCAGGTTTAACCTTGGTGTTTTTCCTGGTGACAAAAGATTAACGCCTGTATTTGTTGAAACCGACCAGTTGTTATGCTTTCCTGAACCGTTTATTCCGGCAAAAGGTTTCTCATGAAGTAAAACTTTAAAATTATGACGAGTTGCTACTTTCCTCATAAGCATCATTATCAAAAGATTATGATCATTGGCAAGGTTAGTCTCTTCAAAAATAGGAGCCAATTCATATTGGTTGGGTGCTACTTCATTATGGCGGGTTTTGATAGGAATTCCCAACTTATAGGCTTCATATTCCATATCTTTCATAAAAGTAAGCACCCTGCTTGGTATCTGGCCGAAATATTGATCTTCCAATTGCTGATTTTTAGCAGAAGCATGGCCCATAAGTGTACGGTCAGTCAGCACCAGATCCGGGCGTGCATTAAATACCGCCTCGTCAACAAGGAAATATTCCTGCTCCCAACCTAAGTTGCTGTTTACCCGGGTAACGTCTTTATCAAAATACTGACAAACATCCACAGCTGCTTTATCCAGGTAATGTAATGCTTTTAAAAGCGGAGTTTTATAATCCAGTGCCTCACCGGTATAGGATATAAATATTGTAGGAATAATAAGGGTATCATCCATCACAAATGCCGGTGATGATGGATCCCAGGCAGTATATCCGCGTGCTTCGAACGTATTACGTATTCCACCACTTGGAAAACTCGATGCATCCGGTTCCTGCTGAACCAGCAATTCACCGGAGAAAACCTCAATAGCGGTACCCCGCCCTGTAGGCACAGTAAACGAATCATGTTTTTCCGCAGTATTTTCGGTAAGTGGTTGAAACCAGTGAGTATAGTGAGTGGCCCCAAGGCTCATTGCCCAGCTTTTCATTCCCATAGCAATCTGGTCAGCCAGTTTCATATCAATGCGTTTGCCAAGATCTATGGCATCCAGAACAGCTTTGTTAGCATCTTTAGGAAGATATTTTTCCATTTTGATCCTGTCAAAGACATATTGTCCAAAATAATCCGAAATATTACCCTCGGGTGCGTCTACTTGAATAGGTGTTCTTTTGAGTGCATTTTCTAATGCCTTGAAACGTAAGGTTGCCATAAATTTGGATTTAATAATTATTTTGCAAAAGTAATATTATTTTTTCAATCACCTTACTTTTTTTCAATTTATTACATATTTCTATAATTTATTTTCAACCACCCCCCTATTTTTTATAACAAAATAAATATTTATTATAATTTATTCAAAATATTAAATTTTAACAAATTATATATTCTCAAAAAATAGATTCAAATTTATTCCCAAAAAATCATTTCAAAACATGAAGTAAAATAAATGATTTTGAATTCCAACAATGCTTTCGCAGGGGGAATAACATCTTTAATTAATAAGGTACAATTAACTTTCCTTATCTGAGGGCAACAGACATTACAATATTGAATGCATTATTACAATTCAAGTTCCTTAGATGGATCCCAATAAATATCCTCAAAATTAATAATCTGATCATTTTCCAGAATAACACCTTCACTCTGAAGTAGCTGCTGCATGGTGTCCAATCCGCCGAAATGATGTTTCCCGGTGAGCAGCCCGTTACGGTTAACCACACGGTGTGCAGGAATATGTTGCAGCATATGATGAGATGCATTCATTGCCCATCCAACCATTCGCGATGAACCTCCTGTGCCCAGATACCGTGCAATAGCGCCATAAGAAGTAACCCGGCCATAAGGGATTAGTTCCACTACCGCATACACTTTTTCGAAAAATGAGATTTCAGCAGGCACAGACTTCATTTTTTATAACACCATCGCAATTGAATTCATATTCTGCAAAGTGCAGTACTTAAAAATACTGATTACTCCTCTTTGAGACTGAATCTGAGATATTTGATAGTCAGCCCTCGTTCAAGCCATATCTTCTCATAATGCGTTTGTACTTCAATCACATCCTTCACTTCAGGATCGCCCGGATTTGAGTAAAGCTCGCTGTTTTTGTATATGAGATGATGACCGCCTTCCTTAATTACGTCTAACGTATAATTATAAAACATATCATTATCCGTTTTCAGATGAATAATGCCACCAGGCTTTAATATTTGCCTGTATCTATTTATAAATTCCGGAGAAGTAAACCGTTTGCTATGCCTGGGGCTGTTTGGTTGAGGTTCAGGAAATGTGATCCAGATTTCATCTACTTCGCCCGAAGCAAAAACCTTACCGATATTCTCGGCACGAATACGAACAAAAGCAACATTGGGGCGATTTTCCTCTATACTTGTTTTAGCACCACGCCACATACGGGCACCTTTTTTATCTATTCCAATAAAATTGCGCCCCGGATATTTATCAGATAAATCGACCGTATACTCCCCTTTGCCGCAGCCTATTTCAACAATAACAGGATTGGCATTCAAAAAGAAGTCATCATTCCATTTTCCTCGCAAAGAAAAACCGGCAGAAAGTTCTTCCCAGCCGGGTTGAAAAAAATGATTAAAAGTTGCATTTTCTGCAAAACGCTGGAGTTTCCTCTTAGCCAAGATACAATATTTTTTTGAAGATGTTTATGAAACAGGAAACAGCAAAAATTGAATTCACGTCCCTTATCCTCTGCTTTTCTTAAGGATCCAGGAAGATTCAAATCCTGCTTTTTTTATTTCGCTAAGCTGATTAACAGCTTCATAATAATCAGTAAATCCTTTCATACTTACAACATATAATCCACTGGGAGTTGTATCTACAACCGAAGCAGGGTATCCTTGTTGCCGCAGAGTATTAATAAGTTTAAGAGCATTATTCTGATTACGGAAAGCGCCTCTAATAATAAAATATTCCTGCTCACTTGTGGTAGGTTCAATGGCAGTAACTTGAACCGGATCCTTAATTGTAATTTTATTCTGGGCGAGTTCAGCATAAGAAATCATACCCGGGTCAAATGATATATTTTGGTCGGCTAAAATTCCTGCTGGTGATTGAACTACTTCGGGAACTAAGATTCTCTTTTACTGCAATTTTGGAGGAGATTGCTTTTACAGGAACAGTTTTACCTGGTGTAGAGCGAACCCACGAATACATGCCGGTATAATTATGCACATAATTGTCGATGATATTGCCATTGAGCGAACCCCATAAAACAAATGCAATAAAAGGAGCCAGTACTGCAGCCCATTTCAGCGTTTCGGGAACCAGGCGACTGAATTTTGAACGCCTGTGAGTATGTATGGATGGTTGAATTTCAGGTAATACAAATGAATCCTTGCCTGCGGCTTTGGCAAAAAATACCGGAAGGCCATACGAATCAGCATTAAAGTTAACCTCTGCGGAAGGAATAAACTCAATTTTCCGTGAAGAATTCATGAAAAGATCACCAATGCCCTCAATAACAACATTGTCTCCTTTTTTCAGAGATTTATAACATTCATCAACCCATAATTTAATTTCATAAAGAGCATCATGATAATTAGTTTTTTGAACTGATGCTATATGATTGGCCAGTTGCCCGTCGTTACCGGACAAACCGGCATTAAAAGCAACATGCCCCGAAGGAGGATGGAATTCATGAGTAAGATGATGAATCCTGGCTGGACTGTACGCTTTCAGAAAGCCTCCCAAACCCGGAACAATCACACATTCGTGATCAAAAAGTAAATCAGCTATATGCCTTGTTATCATTAAATTATTTGTATTTTCAGTCTGCTAATATAATACAATCAGCCTGTAATTATCAAGCATTGTTAGTAAGTTTCAATAAATCTTCAGGAACGTCAATGCCAACTGTCTCTATATCAGTAATAGCAGTATGAATACTATATCCATGATATAACCATCGTAATTGTTCGAGCGATTCAGCTTTCTCTGGCGGTGCTTCAGGCAAATCTAAGATAAGTTTTAATACTGACGCCCTGTAAGCATACAAGCCTATGTGCCTGTAGAAATCCTGATGATCTAACCATGAATCCGGAGGTATGCCGCGAAGATACGGTATAGATGAACGACTGAAATACAAGGCTTTCCCGGCATGGTCGATCACTGTTTTTACAACATTCGGATTTAAGAGATCTTCGCTATCCTCAACTTTTCGGATCAGAGTACCTATTAAAACTTCGGGATTGCTAAACAATGAAACAACAAGATCAATCTGTGAAGGATCAATGAAAGGCTCATCGCCCTGAATATTTACTACTACATCGTAAGGACAATTACCTAAGAAAGAAAGATTTTTAATAACTTCACCAATACGAGATGTACCTGACATGTGCGATTCAGCAGTCATCATCACTTCACCACCACAATCTTTCACGTGATTGAAGATGCGCTCATCATCAGTAGATACAATTACCCTGTCTAAAACAGTTGTTTTTAAAGTTTGCTCATACACACGCATGATCATGCTTTTTCCTTCAATCATCACCAGTGGCTTACCGGGGAAACGGCTGGAAGCATAGCGGGCAGGAATAACGCCTAAAGTACTTATCGACATGTTTGCTTTATAAAACTATATGTAATTATTAATAAGAGCGGGCAAAAATCACTCTTTGTTTTGAAGGCTTACCTGTAAGAATACATTTACCTTCTTCCATTTTTCCGTCAATCGGTATCAGGCGAATAGTAGCCTTTGTCTCATCCTTAATACGTTGTTCAGTTTCGGTTGTACCATCCCAATGTGCTGAAATAAAACCGCCTTTACCATCAAGCTGAGCAACAAACTCATCCCAGCTATCCACTGCATTAGTATTTTCATCACGGAAATCATACGCTTTCTGAAATAGATTTTCCTGAATACTCTCGAGTAAATGACTGATTTTATGTTCTATATCAGTAATCTGGTAAACCGCTTTTTCAAGCGTATCGCGGCGTGCTACCTCAACAGTTCCGTTTTCCAGATCGCGGGGACCTATAGCCAAACGTATCGGAACACCTTTAAATTCGTATTCGTTGAATTTCCATCCTGGTTTCTGTGTGTCGCGATCGTCATATTTAACACTTATCCCCAGGGCTTTTAGCTTTTTTACAATACTATTGGCTGTTTCGGATATTTGTGCAAGCTGCTCTTCATTTTTGAAAATCGGGATTATGACTACTTGTATAGGAGCAAGCTTTGGAGGAAGAACCAGTCCGTGATCGTCGGAATGGGTCATAATCAACGCGCCCATAAGGCGGGTTGAAACGCCCCATGAAGTAGCCCAAACATATTCAAGTTTATTTTCTTTACTTAGGAACTGAACATCAAAGGCTTTGGCAAAATTCTGACCAAGAAAATGTGAAGTTCCGGCCTGCAACGCTTTACCATCCTGCATAAGACCTTCGATACAATATGTTTCGACAGCTCCGGCAAAACGTTCGTTTGGTGATTTTATCCCTTTCATCACCGGCATTGCCATCCATTTTTCCGCAAATTCAGCATAAACATTAATCATTCTTTCAGTTTCCTCAATAGCTTCAGCTTCCGTTGCATGAGCCGTATGGCCTTCCTGCCATAAAAATTCGGTGGTACGCAAAAACAATCGGGTACGCATCT
This sequence comes from uncultured Bacteroidales bacterium, assembly GCA_963802185.1. GTDB lineage: Bacteria > Bacteroidota > Bacteroidia > Bacteroidales > UBA4417 > UBA4417. The sequence continues at coordinate 378,695 of CAWDHU010000015.1, read as the reverse complement.
CCCAACGTACAACATTGGCCCATTGATTTACAAGAATCGGCAAATCACGGTACGATTGAATCCAGGTCCGATAGGTATCCCAGATAATAGTTTCGGAAGTTGGGCGGACAATCAGTTCTTCATCCAGCTTTGCATCCGGATCAACAACAACACCTTTTCCATCAGGTGAAGTTTTTAACCTGTAATGTGTAACTACGGCACACTCTTTGGCGAAGCCTTCAACATGTGAAGCTTCTTTACTAAAAAATGATTTTGGTATAAAAAGCGGAAAATATGCATTCTGATGACCGGTTTCTTTAAACATATCGTCAAGAACCCTTTGAATCTTCTCCCATATTGCATAGCCATAAGGCTTAATAACCATGCAACCCCGGACTGCTGAATTATCAGCAAGATCGGCTTTAATTACCAGTTCGTTATACCATTGTGAATAATTCTCTTCGCGTGTCGTAAAATCTTTTGCCATTTTGTGATTTGTGGTATGATAATTGTGCTTTTCAGAGTACTAACAGACAACAAAATTACAAAAATTATCTCTCTGTTTACAATTAATCAAGCTTCGAAAGAAGCAATAACATAAGGAGGTCGCTATGAAATACATTTTAATCTTTGCAACCATAATGTTGGTCATGTCAGCATGCACCACCCAATACCCGGTGGCTAATTACGACGATGTCTACTATTCGCCTAATAACCAACCTCCTCCAACTAAAAAAACGGTAGTTGTGACATCGCCTCAACAGAATCCTAATTCTTATAGTCAAGATGAACAGGCTCAGAATGAACCTAATAATTATCCGGATACAATTTATAATTCTGGAAATCAAGAGGATGCGGCCTACAACAACCTGTACACTGAATATAATAATGATGATTACTACGACTATGCTTATACAGCACGTATCCGCAGGTTCTACAACCCTTATGTTTATGATAGTTACTACAACGACTATTATACAAATTCCTACTATTATGATCCAAATCCATGGAACTTTGGGGTAAGCATTTATATGGGTTATAACTGGTGGTATCCTTCTTTTAGTTTTGGATTCGGATACGGATATCCTTCATATGGATATGGATATGGGTATCCTTATTACGGATATGGGTATGGATATGGGTATCCTTATTACGGATATGGGTATGGGTATCCTTATTATGGTGAATGTTATTATAACAGTCATGATTACAATTCATCCTATTACGGACACCGGGGTTCTGTTGCAAGTGCCGGAAGTAGTAATAGAACAAGTACTGGAAGTACTGCCCGCTCAGGAGCTACAACCTTCGGCGAAAAATATGAGGCACGCCTTGCTTCAGGACGAGTTAGTTCTTCTTCCACTTCTACATCAACATCCACCAGGGGCACTTCAAATACAGCTTCCGGCTTAAAAAGCACTTCTGTTACTCCAACCCGAGGTGAAAACCCAACCAATCAGTCTTCATCTACTTTAACAAGAGGAACTACAACTCCGCAAGATGCAAGAAACGCTGCTAACGGCGCTACACCTAATCCGGGGTATCGCAGTCAGAATGGAAATTCCACAGTGAATGGCAACCGCACGGGCACTCCATCTAATACTGGCCAGCGCCCAACAAATACTCAGTCACAGCGTCAGTATAAATACGTTTCGCCAACCCGCAGCAATCAGGATGCCACTAATCAAAACCGCACGAATGCAACCAGCGGACGGGCAACCCAGTCGTATACTTCACCTGAATACAATCGTCCACGATCGGGTCAGGAATACACTTCGCCCAAATACCGCAGCACACAACCTTCAGCAAATGACCAGAATAATAACTCAAGGGTAGCAACACCTGGCAATAGAAATCCTTCGTCAGGTACTACAAAACAGACGTATTCCAGGCCAAATAACACTCAATCAACACCTTCGCGATCAAATCAAACTTACCAGGCACCACGTAATAATTCCAATTCACAACCGGCACGATCAAATTCATATTCAGCTCCACAGCGTAGCAGTTCACCAGCTCCTTCACGCTCAGGGGGAAGCTATTCACCTTCACGTAGTTCTTCGCCAAGTTCAGGTGGCAGCTCACCTTCACGTAGTTCATCATCAGGATCCAGCGGGAGTTCCTCCTCCGGTTCAAGCAGGAGTTCCTCCTCCGGTTCAAGTGGTGGTTCATCGTCAGGGTCTGGTCACCGAAAGTAATAATTGACTACAAACTACAAATTGAATCTACGTTCAGCCTGCACATCCTGATAAGTTCGTTTTAGTGACTCCAAATGGGTGGCGGGCTTTTTTGTTGTCTAAAAAAAATAAACAGCCATGAAAAAGACATTAGCAATACTCATAGTATCCTTTCTCTCAGTAGCACTTTTTGCTCAAAATGAGAATGATGCACTACGTTATTCTCTTATCAATTATGGGGGTACTGCCCGCTTTGCCGGGCTATCTGGTGCATATGGCGCTGTAGGTGCTGACTTTTCCAGTCTAAGCCAGAACCCTGCAGGTATAGCACTTTACCGGAAATCGGAATTCTCAATAACTCCTGTTTTCTCATCAAACAACACCACATCAAATTACCTGGGTCAGTCGATGTCCGATAGCCGGAATACTATGTACCTGGGAAATGCTGGTTATGTTTTTTCACAGAACATGAATGGTCATGCCGGGCCCTTAGTAAGTATGCAATTTGGGTTTGGAATTAATCAACTTGCAAGGTTTAGCAACTGGATGACACTCTCTGGGTTTAACAACCACAATTCCTTGTTAACTACTTATGTTGACGATGTAAATTATACCGGACAACCACCAAGCGATTGGGACAACTTTGGAGTCGGCCTTGCTTATGATGCAAACCTTATATTTTATGATTCGACCAATATGAGGTGGGCTGCCGATATGGAATCCGGCGGAATACAGCAGACAAAAACGGTTGAAACACGAGGGAGTTTAAATGAAACTGTGTTAAGTGCAGGAGCTAATATTTCGGACAAACTATTCTTAGGAATTACATTTGCATTTCCATACCTCAGGTACGAAGAATATGGCACTCTTACAGAAGAGGACACAAAACACTCAAACAATTATTTCAATAAATTTGACCGAAGGGAATACCTCTACACCCGTGGAACTGGATTCAACTTTAAGGCAGGCTTTATATTCATGCCTGTCCAATTCATCCGAATTGGAGGAGCTATTCATACCCCTACTAATTTTTTTAATATGAGCGATAGCTACCACTCAACTATGAATTCATATTTTGCTGGCAGTGAGCAATATTCAGTAAACTCACCAGACGGTTATTATGAATACGAATTGCATACTCCTTTGAGAGCTATGGGCAGTGTAGCTGTTATACTTGGGAAATACGGATTAATAAGTGCTGATTATGAATATATTGACTATTCTCAAGCTCAATTGCGAGCCTATGATTATAGTTTCTCTCAGGAAAATAATGCAATACGCACGGGATATACTACTGCTAACAATTTCAGAGTTGGAGCTGAAATTAAAGCCGGTTTTGTTGCTTTACGGGGAGGATATAATTTCTATGGAACTCCTTTTAAGGACTCAGGAAGTATTGGAGACCGGACAGGATACTCTTTTGGAATAGGTATGAGAGACAAGGCATACTTTGTTGATTTTGCTTACAACCACAACAATTCAGAAGCTAATTATTACCTGTACAGCACAGCACCAGCATCTTATAATCGCATTAGAACTAATGCCTACAGTCTTTCTATGGGTATCCGGTTTTAGACAAGCTCGGTATGTTGGATGTTAGATTTGGAAAATTTAAATCCCAAAATCCCTCAAAGATTTTAAGGCTCCAAAATAAGGGCCTTGCTGACCAATATCTCTAACTATCAAAAATATCAGGAAGCTGCATTCGCAATGTTGTCATTTTCAGAATCTCACCTCTCTGGAAATCATTATACACACTCCAGTTAGCAATTTCATCCAGTTTACGAAAACAGCCAACACATTTTCCTTTATGATCAAGGGTACACACTCCCTTGCAGGGTGATTTTATCAGGTGGTTAGTTTCCTCGTGCGTATGTAACATGACAAGTTATTTGTAAAGTAAAACGGTTCATTTTACAAAAAGTTCATATTGGAACATTTTTCGCGCAAAGTAATCATATTTTTATCAATTTCTCGATTCCAATTCAAAATATCATAGAAAATAACGTACTTTTAACCTACTATAAATTTATTTTTTATGCTGGTTAAAACATTCGGATGTGCTATTCAAGGTATTACTGCAACTGTTATTACTATCGAAGTTAATGTTGATCAGGGGATACAGTTCTCTATGGTTGGATTGCCTGATAACGCCGTGAAAGAAAGCCATCAGCGGATTGAAGCTGCTTTACAGAATATAGGATATAAGTTCCCGAGGAAAAAGATCATAATCAATATGGCTCCTGCCGATATCCGGAAGGAAGGATCATCGTACGATCTCCCTATTGCCGTTGGTTTGCTGACAGCTTCAGAACAATTAGTTACCGAAGTCCTGGATAAATATATTATTATGGGTGAGCTTTCTCTCGACGGAAGCTTACAGCCAATAAAAGGAGCATTACCTATTGCCATCGAAGCCCGCGATAACGGGTATAAAGGCTTTATCCTTCCGGCAGTAAATGCCCGTGAGGCCGCCATCGTAAATGACCTGGAAGTTTATGGTGTTGAGACACTGAACGATGTTATTCAATTTCTGGAAGGAAGCCTCCATCTTGATCCTTTGGTTATTAATACACGGGAAGAATTTTACTCTCATCTTGATAATTACGAATTTGACTTCAGCGATGTAAAAGGACAGGAAAACATCAAGCGTTCGTTGGAAATTGCAGCAGCAGGTGGCCATAACGTAATCCTTATCGGTCCTCCCGGTGCCGGGAAAACCATGCTGGCCAAACGTCTTCCATCCATTTTACCGCCTCTCAACCTGAAGGAAGCCCTCGAAACTACAAAGATACATTCTGTAGCCGGCAAGATGGAGCGTGAGGCTTCGCTGATCAGTATCAGGCCATTCAGATCACCACACCACACCATTTCGGATGTTGCTTTGGTTGGCGGAGGAGGAAATCCTCAACCCGGAGAAATTTCGCTGGCTAACAATGGCGTATTATTCCTTGATGAACTGCCTGAATTTAAGCGCACCGTATTGGAAGTTCTTCGCCAACCACTGGAAGACAGGGTTATAACCATCTCGAGGGCTAAGTTTTCGGTTACATACCCTGCCAGCTTCATGTTGATTGCGGCCATGAATCCTTGTCCCTGCGGGTATTACAACCACCCGGAAAAAGATTGTGTTTGCGGACCGGGTATAGTTCAGAAATACCTTAATAAAATTTCAGGTCCATTGCTCGATCGCATCGATATTCATGTGGAAGTTGTTCCGGTTCCATTCAGGGAACTTACCAGTATCCGGCAATCGGAGAAAAGTACATCTATTCGTGAGAGAGTTACGCGGGCCAGGCTAGTACAAGAAGAACGATATAAGGAAAGCAAGAATATCCATTGCAATGCACAAATGAACAGCAAGATGCTCCGACAGATTTGTGTGATTACTGAAGAAGGTCATAACCTGCTGAAAACAGCCATGGAAAAACTGAGCTTATCAGCCCGTGCTTACGACCGTATCCTGAAAGTTTCACGCACAATTGCCGACCTTGATAACAGCCCGGATATTAAAACAGAGCATTTGGCTGAAGCAATCCATTACCGCAGCCTTGACAGGGAAACGTGGGGTGGATAAAGAAAAGCAACTGGGTCCTGGTTACTGGAAACTGGAAACTGTTACTTGGATAAAAAGATATATTCAAAGGGACTATTTTCTATTTTTTATTTCCTATTTCCTAACGGATTCATCCTTGCCAATTCATTAAATTTAATTCCTTTGAATTAAACATCTTCAAAGCCCGGATGTTGTTTTACATTTGCAGTTTCAAATCAAAACAATCAGGAACTATTGTATCAACTTTCATTAACTTAACTAAAATTCGAACTAAGCTATGCTACCTGAAATCATAAAAACACCAGATATTAATAAAAGCAATACCAATATTTACCTTATTTCAGTTGTTTTGCAACTAACAAATGAGTTTTTTGGTGAAAAGGAAACCGAATACATTTCGAAAAGGCTGTCCGAAAAAAATCAGAATACGGTAATTTTGAATAAACTTGGGCATATATCAGTTGTGTGCAAGTTAGCTACAGATGAAAATACCACAAAAGATAAGGCGCTGGAAAAATACCGTAAAACTGGTGAAAGCCTGCTTGGACTTCTAAATGATCATAAAATTGAATCCGTTTGTATTGTGGCATCCAGTCGTATGACTGACGAAACTATTGCTTTTGCTGAGGGAATGGCATTGGGTAATTACCAGTTTCTGAAGTACAGGAAAGATAGAGAAGAAAAAGAATCGACACTTAAAAGGATTGAAATTATTAGTGCTGAAATAACTGATAATGAAATATCAGAATTAAATATTATCTGTAAAGCTGTTTATGCCTGCCGGTCGTTGGTTAATGAGCCTCTTTCAACACTCAATGCCGAAAAACTGGCATCCGAATTTGAAGCTCTTGCTCACGAAGCAGGCATTAAAATTGAAGTGCTGAATAAACAAAAGATTGAAGCCTTGAAAATGGGCGGATTGCTGGCTGTGAATTTTGGAAGTATTGACCCTCCTACTTTTAGTATTATGGAATATCAACCTGCAGGAGCTGTCAACATCAAGCCTATTGTTTTTGTTGGCAAAGGTGTAGTGTACGATACAGGTGGGATGAGCCTGAAACCGACTTCTTCCATGGACACCATGAAATGTGATATGTCGGGTGCAGCAGCAGCAGCTTCTGCCTTATATGCCATTGCTCTGGCGAAATTACCGGTTTATGTAATTACCCTTATACCTGCTACCGACAACAGACCCGATGGAAATGCTTACGTTCCCGGTGATATAATCACTATGATGGACGGAACATCTGTTGAAGTACTGAATACCGATGCCGAAGGCCGCCTGATATTGGCTGATGCACTTACCTATGCAAAAAAATATGACCCCATGCTGGTTATTGATCTGGCAACACTCACCGGGGCTGCCCAGGCTGCTATAGGGGATATCGGTATTGCCGGAATGCATAATAAAGCCGAAAAATATTTCCCTCAACTTGTACAATCAAGCTTTGGAGTGTGTGAACGTATTGCGGAATTTCCTTTCTGGGATGATTATGAAGAGTTGCTTAAATCAGAAATTGCCGATCTTAAAAATATCGGAGGCAAATATGCCGGGGCAATTACTGCCGGCAAATTTTTACAGCATTTTACTGATTATCCCTGGATTCACCTGGATATTGCAGGACCTGCTTTTCTGGATAAACGCGACTGTTACCGTACTGTTGGAGGAACAGGAGTTGGAGTGAGACTTCTTTTTGATTTTATAAAGAAATTTGGGGGTTAGGGTTCGAATAGTATAGATGCCTGCGGCGTTCAATATTCAAAAGGTTACCGGTAGCTGGCTTCAGAAGTTGGAAGTTCTTTTGTCCAATCCGAAATCCGACATCCCACATCCAACATCCGACATCTGATATCCCACATCCGAAATTATTAAGTTTTTATCAACCTTCGTGTAACAGATACCGGATCGTTTAATTCAAATTTAACTACTGCCAGTTCAGGGCCATCATAAGCAGATGTGAATGACCAGGTCCGTCCCAATTTTTGTTTCCATTCACCGGCGATACGGGACGATTCATGAATATGTCCATGCATGGTGATATAAGGCTGTTTCTCATCAATAAAGTTTCGAATAGCCTTGCTTCCCACATTTCGAGTTGCCGATGGCAGATCGGGATATACTGTATTCAGTCTTGCATGATCAAGCATCGTGTTAAAAGGTGGTGAATGAAACAGGAACACACTGAATTCCATAGTATCATTATTGGTAAGGACCTGTAAATCATTCTGAATGGTATCATTTTCAGGATCATGATCGGGCGGCAATGAATGATACCCATCTGCAGGTGCAATACACCCGATTTCGATTTTTTTCGAAACATCAAACCTATCCCAGTCCTTAATTCTGAAAGGTGTTGGCGGCACACAGGCGTATCCGTAAAGCCTGTATTTCCCGATCACAACACAATGATTGTGAAGATTTCTCCACAAATCTTTTTTTTCGCCTTCGCTAACTGAATCGAATAAAATTTTATGATCATCATTCCCTGGAATCAGGAAAATATCAGGATAAGTGCAGTCCATTTTTTCCTTAAGTTTGTCAAACTTCGGGATCAGAAAATCTTTCACAAAATCAATTTCATGATTTTGACTAAGTCCTGGCTGAATTCTTCTGTGAGGCAATAAATCACCTCCAACAAAAACAAAATCAGGCTTCTCCTTTTTAATTAGTTTAAGGAGTGCTTCGTAACGGCTCATTTTACCATGCAGATCGCTTACAAAAAAACAGGAGTTCATTTTAGAGGGTTTAGTTTATAATATAAGTTGACTAGATGAAAGAGTGAGGGAGCGATGGAGCGAGTGGGTGAGGGGGCGAGAGAGCGAGGGAGCGAGAGAGCGAGGGAGCGAGAGAGCGAGTGGATGAGGGAGCGAGGAGGCGAGAGAGCGAGTGGATGAGGGAGCGAGGGGGCGAGAGAGCGAGGGGGCGAGAGAGCGAGTGGATGAGGGAGCGAGGAGGCGAGAGAGCGAGTGGATGAGGGAGCGAGGGGGCGAGAGAGCGAGGGGGCGAGAGAGCGAGTGGATGAGGGAGCGAGGGGGCGAGAGAGCGAGGGGGCGAGAGAGCGAGAGATTAATAGCAGTAAATCCGAGATTACAAAAAATACTTTGTAGTTCTATATACGCCGATGATCACGAGAAAAAAGGACTAATTCCAATTTTCGTTAAAACAAAAATAACATTTTCACACATTAAAATGCACAATGAAGTCAAAAGCTTATCTTTGCAGCCAAGGAAATAATAAGGAAAAGTATGATCCGTACTTCTGAAAACGAAAACCGCATAGCTGTGGGTATTACCCATGGCGATATTAACAGTATAAGCTACGAGGTAGTTATCAAAACTTGTCTTGATCAGCGAATCACCGAGCTTTTCACGCCAATTGTTTACGGCACTTCCAAAGCCGCTTCATATCATCGAAAGATGTTGAATATTCCGGATTTCAGTTTTAATATTATACGGTCAGCCGACCAGGCTTCACCTAAAAAAGCTAACCTGATAAATCTAACCGAAAAAGAAGTTAAGATTGATATTGGTGAATCTACCACCACAGCAGGCGAAATGGCTTTGTTATCTATAGATGCAGCTATTGAAGACTTAAAAAAAGGACTTATAGATGTATTGGTTACTGCACCCGTGAATAAACATAATGTTCAGGAAGCGGCGCAACAACCTTTTACCGGCCACACGGGCTACCTGGCTGAAAAATTCGGAGTAACATCGTACCTGATGTTGATGGTAGGCGAAAACTTACGCATTGGGGTTGTTACCGAGCATATCCCTCTCGAACAGGTTGCAAAAACCATTACAGCTGAGCTTATTACAAGCAAAATCAATATACTGGAAGAATCGTTACGGAAGGATTTTAATATACGTAAACCACGTATTGCGTTGCTGGGCCTAAATCCGCACGCAGGCGATAACGGCCTGATAGGGAAAGAAGAACTGGAAATTATTACTCCTGCCATTCTGGCTGCACAACAAAAAGGAATGCTTGTTTACGGGCCTTTTCCAGCCGATGGATTTTTTGCGTCTTCAGGATATAAGCAATTTGATGCGGTTTTGGCTATGTATCATGATCAGGGCCTCGTGCCGTTTAAGACACTGTGCTTTGAAGACGGAGTAAATTTCACTGCAGGACTCCCTTTTGTCCGTACTTCTCCTGCCCATGGAACAGCTTATGATATTGCAGGTAAAGACATAGCTTCGTCCGAATCGATGCGGGCTGCAACCTATCTTGCATGCGAGGTATTCAAAAATCGGATGGAATGGGCTGAACTGAATAAGAATCCGTTAGGTTTTAGTAAAAAAGAAAAAGAGTATTAGTAGTGGGGATGTGAATTTCGGATTGTGGATTTCGGATTTCGGATTGTGAATTGTGGGTTGCGGATTGTAGGTTGTAGGTTGTGGATTGTGGATTTTGAAATTTGAAATTTGGATGTGAGGAGACAGAATAAAAAAGATAACTGCAGAAAAGGATTGAAGATATTTTCAAAAAAATGTAATGAATTGAAAAATTAGGAATAACTTTATGATTTGGACTTCCATCTTCAGTTTTTTGTAAGTCATCAATAAGGTAATTGCTATACCTAAATTGTTTTATAACAGATAATGAGTAAATCTGAATATTCGATCAGCGACATAAACCGAATTGTAAAAGGCGAACTGATCCTTGAGAGTAATACTAATTCACTGATCAGTGAATTGGCTATTGACAGCCGACGATTGATAGTTCCCGAAGTAAGTATATTTTTCGCACTCATCAGCAAACGCAACGACGGACACAAATATATTGAGGAACTTTACGAAAAAGGAGTCCGGAATTTTGTCGTCGAGCATGAGCCTTCCAATTTATTATTGCTATACAATACAAATATCATCAAGGTTAAAAATACATTAACCGCTTTGCAGGCTTTAGCTGCAGCACACCGTAAGCAATTTAATATACCTGTTATCGGAATTACAGGAAGCAACGGCAAAACTATTGTTAAGGAATGGCTTTACCAACTGCTAAACGAAAGCAGGAATATTGTCCGCAGTCCTAAAAGTTTTAATTCTCAAATAGGTGTTCCCTTATCAGTTTGGCAAATACGCGAAGATCATGATTTGGGCATTTTCGAAGCCGGCATTTCGGAACAGGATGAAATGGATCACCTTCAACCTATAATTCAACCTACGATTGGGATTTTCACTAATATAGGCCATGCCCACGACGAGAATTTTATCAACCGTACGCAAAAAGCAGGCGAAAAGCTCAAGCTTTTCACGAAAGTAAAAACGTTGATATATTGTACCGATCAGAAAGAACTTCAGGAAGGTATAATTAAAACAGGTCTGCTTAAAAATATTGAAACTTTTACCTGGAGCCGTAAAACAGAAGCTGATCTGCAGATAACATCTGTTCAATCTGATGGACATTTTACAAAGCTTACGGGTTTATTTAAAGATAGTGAGATCATCATTGATATTCCTTTTATTGACGAAGCTTCGATAGAAAATGCAATACACTGCTGGGCAACAATGCTGCTGATGGATTACAATAATAAGCTGATCTCCAAACGCATGCGCACACTGCAGCCGCTAGCCATGCGCCTCGAGATGAAAGCGGGCATAAATAATTGCACTTTAATTAACGACAGTTACAGCAACGATATTGATTCACTTTCCATAGCACTTGGATTTCCTCAACCAGCAAAAACAACACAGGAAAAAGACTGTTATTCTTTCCGATATCCTACAGAGTGGTCGAAGTGACAGTCATCTGTACAAAGAAGTAAGCGAATTGCTGAACCAGAAAAAGGTTGACCGTTTTATCGGTATTGGAAAAGGGATCAGCAGGCATACGTCTCTTTTCAAAATGGAAAATGAATTTTTCGAAACCACCGATGAATTTCTTGATTCATATTCGCTCAATGCGTTTGCGAATGAGAGCATTCTACTCAAGGGTGCCCGTGTTTTTGAATTCGAACGTATCTCAGAGGCTTTACAGCAGAAAACACATGAAACGGTACTTGAGATTGATTTAAACGCATTGGTTCACAACCTGAACTATTACCGTTCAATGGTTGATCCGGGAGTAAAGATTATGGCTATGGTGAAGGCTTTTTCATACGGAAGCGGCAGCTACGAAATAGCCAATGTGCTGCAGTTTCACCAGGTAGATTACCTAACTGTAGCCTATGCTGATGAAGGAGTCGAACTCCGCAAGGCCGGCATCAAACTGCCCATTATGGTAATGAATCCGGATGAAGAAAGTTTTGATGCAATCATAAAATACCAGCTTGAACCTGAAATTTATAGTTTCCGGGTCATGAAGATGCTTGAAGCTGCTCTGTTAAGAATGACACCGAATTCGCAACCTGTCGGGATTCATATTAAAATTGATACCGGCATGCATCGTCTTGGATTCGACCCAAGCGAAGTGGATGAGTTGATAAACCAGATTAAAGGACGGGCACCCATCAGTGTAAAATCAGTATTTTCGCACCTGGCAGCATCCGACAGCGAAAGTAGTGATGATTTTACACGTCACCAGATCAGCCTTTTCCGTATGATTTCGGACCGCATAAGTTATGAGTTTGACTATCCTATACTTCGCCACATTGCCAATACTGCAGCTATAACCCGTTTTCCTGAAGCGTGTTTTGATATGGTTCGCCTCGGAATTGGCTTGTACGGCATTGCTCCCTTGCCTGAAGAACAGGAATTTCTCCAAAATGTAAGCACACTTCGTTCAGTAATTTCGCAAATCAAGCACATCTTGCCAGATGATACCGTTGGATACAACCGCCGTTACAAAGCTAAACATGAAACCACTATTGCCATTGTCCCTATTGGTTATGCCGATGGATTGAGCAGGGCATTGAGCAATGGAATAGGACATTTAAAAGTGAGAGGGAAATTAGCACCCATCGTTGGCAGCATCTGCATGGATATGACAATGATTGATATAACCTGCATCAATGCTCATGAAGGGGACGAAGTACTAATTTTCGGGAAAGACCTGCCGATTTCACGGTTAGCCGACGAAATGGGCTCAATACCCTATGAGATCCTGACTAGCATTTCGCAAAGGGTGAAGAGGGTTTATTACCAGGAATAGAGGGAATTAGCCTATACTTCAAAATAATAATTATCTTGATATATGTAAATACTGCAGCCACGATTAGTGGCCGTAACTCTGATTATTCTATTTTCTTATTATATCCTTTGCAAAATTCAAAAAAAAAGAAATCACTTTGGTGTGTACTCTTTATACAGGGATACAGAAATGTCATCGAATGATTTAATTAGTTGAAGACTATCACCAGGTATATTATCTATCTCAGAATTATTACAATAATAATAATCTGCCTTTTTATAATCTTCTTTGATAACTGGTTTGAGCCATGAATAATTACGGGTAACCCGATAAAAGTTAATTACAGGAGTAAATATCCAATGATTTGAGATTGTAACAGAATCCGGATTATTACAGTATATTCGATCCTTATCTATCAGCTCTAGCATCTCTTTATCGTGTTTATCATAACACCATTCGGATGTATTTGTAAAATTTCGCTTTGTAAATGCAGCATAAACAGTAAAAGCTGAAACTCCCACCAATAAAGTCACAAGGATCACTTTTAACAAGATATTTTTAGCAGCTGAAAATAGCTCTGAAAAAAGGAAGATAACAACAAGAGAAAATACAGGAAAATACAAAATGGCGGTACGTGAGTACGGGTAAGGGATATCGAAAATAACTTCCTGCAATACAGGCGCTAACAGAAACAGGCAGAAAACTAAAAATATGCGTGTAAAATTATTAAAATCTTTCCGGTATAAGTTTCGTACAAACAAAATGCAACCTACTGCAAATAGGCCAATAACACTCCAAAACAAGATACTAAAAGCAAAGGGAGCATCCTGTTGATGGTAATAAAAAGATGTTATAAGAGATTTAATAGTGGTTTGCACTAAACCATTGTGATCTCCAAAAACTGCCAATTCATTTATGCCTTCCATAAACCTCAGCCTCATAATAGCAGGAATCAGCGCTACTAAATCTAATACAAAAACCGAGAGAAAAAGAATAATGAGAGTTTTTTTATTTTGCCCGTTTATTTTCTTTGTTGCAAATTGAATTACACTAATTAACAGAACCGGCAGCAGTGCAACATGTACATTAAGAGCGTTAAAATTAGCATACACTGCAAGTTGGCTAAATAATAAAGTGAGTAAAAGAAAAATTGTATATTTTTTTATTGACAGAGTTGGAATATCTAGTTTAAATAGAAAGCTAAAACTAAGCATCATCATACCCATAGCAAGTCCATATCCTCTTGCTAATCCGAAAAATTCGAACATGAATGAATTCAAAACCAGTATTGCAAAAAGAAAAACTGAAACTTCAGGTTTTTTCAGATTTTTAATTATCACCAGACCGGCTGCACAGTATACAATAAATGCCAATATGTTTGGTGAGCGTAACGCTAACTCAGAATGACCGAACACACTACCAAAAACCCTCATCAAACCTGTATTCAACAAATGATTGTTAGGTGATTGCGCAAAATCAGTATTGCCATTTGCTATGAAAAAGCTTATACTCTCATCGTGTATAAACGACAAGTGAGATGCTCTGTAAACTATATAAATTAACGCTGGCAAGGCAACTAAAATGCTTGGTATTATATATGAAAAAATAAGATCCCGGGTAGTTGTTTTCGAAAAGTACATGTTTTTGAATTTGGAACGAAACCATTGGTTAGTAAAAATTTGAAGCTTTCTTTCTAAAGTTGATGAGTTTTTTGAGTTTACAGTTAAATCAAACCCGATATGTGCTTGAATTTGGATTAAGTCATTTTGAACTGATTAACAATTGCATTTTTCAAATTGAATTCATTTGGCATGGTCACTTTGTCAATCCTAAGTTTGCGATTTTTATATATTTCTCCATCAAGAATAAGTTAAAGGTGAAATTGAGTAGAAGAGCTAAAGACTAATGATGGTTTTGAAGTCACGTTTAGTGTGCCTATTTCCACTCTAATGTATCAGTTTTCAAAATTACAAATTAATATTTTATCTTTTTTTTATAGATGGGAAATCATTTTTCAAACCAGTGAATACTCGTTAATTCCAATGATTCGCTATAACTAGACAGCAACTGAGTTCGATATGCAGGTTTTTAGATCAATTTTGTATATCTCAGGATTAAAAAATAATGTTATCTCCTTCTGATTCATTGTTACATTTTTACTGTATTTTTCCGAAGGTATGATCCATAATCTTAAGTCTATTTTTCGTAATTCAATTAACACATTAATTTGAGGGCTGTGAGAGTCGGTGATCAATAGCGTTGGATTCACAATAACTATCAAGCAAAGAAAGTTTTGAATAAAGAGGTCTGTTTATATGTTCGACAAGGCATATCAGAAGTTTTTAGGCGGGCAAGAACCATCATAAAAAAAATTCTCTATTTCTCCAGTAAGAAATGATTTGTGCAGAAGCGGAGAATTGGACTTCTAATTCTTCGCTTGAGAATGAAAAACTGTTCTGAGTTTGCTAACGAATGTTTACATTTGCCATGAAATTGGCATGATAAATTTGTTTAAGGACTCTTTTTTAATGGTAAAAAATAATCAACTTTTCTATCTTCCTTCTTTGAGCTTTGTTTTGGCCATGCCTTCACTTCGTTTAAAAAAGGACGTGATACCAGTATCAATGTTGATCATCCATACATATAATGATAAATCAGATTGCTTTCCTAAACTTTATAAAAGCTTAATCTATTCTGAAACCATGGACTTAAAAAGCATTCATTTGACTGAAAATCAATGCTTCTAGTAGCCTGATTCAAAGGATTATCAAAGGGCAAAAAATGATCACTTAATAGAAACAAATTCCAGGTAGTTATTATCCAACTTGAAAAAATAATTTTTCTAAACTGTATTTTTGGTTTTTCCTATAGCAAAACCAAACTATAGCAAATTAGAACCATGACAAAAAAAATATCCGTCATAATATGCGTGCTGATTAGTCTTTACTATATCAGATCAACCGTATATCTTTCTCCCTGGAAGCATAAAAAGATTATCGATCAGGATGTTATCTTCTACTATGGATATGTACCAGCCACATTTATTTATCACGATCTGAGTTTCAATTTTCCCTCAAAACCCGGGTTTAAAGGATTTGTATGGACCATACCTCTTCCCAATGGAAAGAGTATTCAAAAAATGACCATGGGTACGGCCGTATTATATACTCCCTTTTTCGGAATTGCGCATCTTTATACCAAACTATCAGGTGGCCTGGCTGACGGGTATTCGATCAATTATCATATTGCTCTAATTTGGGCCGGAGTTTTCTATTTTATATTAGGATTATTCCTGTTGCGGAAAATACTGTCACAATTTTTCGACGATATTGTTGTATCCGCTGTGCTTGTTTCTTTAAGCCTCGGAACCAATTTATTCAACTATGCAATATGGGATGGAGCCATGTCGCATGTTTACAGCTTCTTTCTGTTTGCACTTTCATTGTGGGTTTTTTTGAAATGGCTGAAAACCCCGACGTATTGGCTTACAATCTTTTTAGGGCTTGCATTAGGCTTAATCGTACTCATTAGACCAACCAATGCTACTTTTATCCTGTTTTTAGGGCTATATTTCTTTTTTCGCAATACATCGTTCAAAGAAAGCTGGAAGTATCTCGTTGACTTAAAATGGAAATTGGTTCTGCTTACTTTTTTCTCATTCTTGGTATGTGTACCACAACTTATTTACTGGAAGATTTATACCGGGCAATATATTTTCTTCTCATACCAGGGCGAAGGTTTTTATTTTAACAATCCGCAAATTATTAACGGATTGTTCTCCTATACAAAAGGATGGTTTGTATATACACCGCTTATGTGGCTGGCAATAGCTGGTTTTTTGATGATGGGCGGCAAATTAAAAGATTGGTTTTGGCCTTCGGTTATCACTTTGATGGTTAGTATTTATATTATTTTCAGTTGGTGGTGCTGGTGGTATGGAGGTGGTTTTAGTGCCCGTGCATTAGTGGAATTTTATGTGTTAATGAGTTTCCCTTTAGGAGCTTTCTTTGCATATATTGCCAAAAGGAACAATCTGATTAAAGGACTAACAACTATTTTGGTCATATTGCTGATTTGGCTAAATTTATACCAACATCAACAGTACCGGTCCTCGTTACTGCACTATGATTCAATGTCGAAACAAGCGTACTGGGGAATTTGGGGCAGGCAATCGTGGCCTGAGAACTATGAACAAATGCTGATACATCTCGATGCCGAAAAAGCAAAAAAAGGAGAAGATGCTTTTCCCTGATGCTGTAACAGCTTTCAATATTTAGTGCTGGTAAGAGTCTGTGAATGCCGTATAAAGCAGCCTGACAACCTGATAGCAGAACGGGCTATTACAGTGTTATAGTGTTCTTGCTGAAAGATCATTTGCTGAAAACCGGAACACTTTACTATTCCACAGAACTCACTCTTATCCAATGATAACTGTACATTTTCCTTAAACCGGAAAGTATATTTAAAGCTTTTGGGGTAAATCCCCATATGTAAGTCTGAAATAATAAAACTGCTATACCCTTTTAATTAATAAAAAAAAGTAACTTTCAGGTCGTCTATATAAATCGGCTTTTTACTTTGGTTCCAGGTGTATACCGAAATTCGCAAATCAGGATTAATTTCTTTATAGTCCATATAGAAATCGCCGGAGAACTCAACCCATTTACCAGCTTCAGGTAATTGCTTATCAAGAGGAAATGATTTCCAATCGAGAGTCTTTTGGTCATCTTTTAAATTTAAAGCACATATAATTGCTAAATTTGGATTTGCAACTGTTGTGTACACCCAGCCACTCAACATAACCCTCTTTGGGACTTCTCCATGAATGTTTTTCAATATTTCTTCATAGTGATAGCTGTATTCAGCAGTATCATTAGTAATACATGCATATGTTCCCGAATGCGCAGGAGGTTCACTCATAGCAAATACGCGTTCAGCCCCTACCCATGAAGGAATCATCCCCTTTGCATTCTCCATATCGTTGGTGATCTCGATACGGTCATTAGGAAGAATAGCTTTGTTACCAGAGTTTGAACAGGCATTCAGAAGCAAGAATGCCGCTACAAATAATAGAAAATTTCTCATTACATAAAAGATAAAGTGGGAATAAACTATTGCAAAGCTACAAATTATACTTAACAGTTATTAGTCGTTTATAGAATTTCGGATTTTTAAAAACAGATTGGCAAATAAATATACTTTGATCTTTTCCTAAATTATTTATTGTGAATCAATCTGTTTTTTCAGTAAATCGTCTAACCTGTTTTTTCAATGCCGGATAAATGTATGCAGCGAAATATATGCAAGCCAGAAATGGGATAAACCAGATTACCCGAGACTGAAATCTGTTAAAAACTGATGCCAGACTCGAAGTTGCTATAGCATTGATTATTACACCGCTGATTAAAATAACAGTAAATAAGATCATATTTCTGTCAAATTTACTTTTAATGAATGTCCATAAAATGATTAAAAATGAGACTAACATAAGAGCATAATTGATCTGATTTACTCTGTCAAAATTTAATATTCCTAGTGCCTGTTTCGAATACAGATAGTCCTCCCGTAATTCTCTCTTGTTAAAATGCCTGAGGGCAGTTTGATATGGCGAGGATTTTTTGTTGTAAACAGTAGTCAATCCGTCACCTATTTTAAAAGTTATTAGCTGATGAAGAGAATGCGATCCACAATTCAAAAGGAACTTGCTCAGGTATTTTGGAGTAGTAAGCACATCATGGATTATTTGTCCATATTCTTTTTGTTCACTAATATTCCACCCGCCTGTTTTATAGAATACACTATTCGGATTCCATAAAAACCCTTCATAACTATCAGGCAAACTGTCCTTATACCTGCACATTTCATATGATTTCTCGCCACATTTCTCGTTCAGAAATTCCTGCATAAAGCCTGTATCCATTAACCTTGCAACGAAAAAAATATTACCTGTCGGACTAAGGCCGTTGTAATTGTAGTATTTGTGATTTAGTCCTATCAATATTAAAAGCGATGAGATTATTAATGCAACAATTACTGTAGACTTTTTGATAAAGATCATAAGATTGTTTTTGTCTGATTTCATGAAAAGGAACGCAACAAAAATCAATGCAATAAGTAAAACAGATATTGTGATATTGGAAAGATGAGAAAGGATAGAAGTGACTATCATTATTGAAAGAAAAATATACATTCCCAGGCTTTTCTTATCCGATGAATAAAACAGAAAAATGGACAACACTAAAAAGGAAGTAAAAATATCAGGCATCAGCTGGCTGGCAGTCCACCCCATACTACTGAACAGGCTTAGAATAACGATTATTGGCAGATGAAATTTGAAAATTTTTGTTTCTGTTACTAATACTTTTACAGAATAATAAATTAAGATATTTAATATTAAAGCCTGGGCAAAAACAACAAGATATAATGTTGTCCTCCAAGTGACAATTCTTATAAACCATGCATAACCTATTCCAGACAAATATGGTACATTTTCAGTATGGATGAGCGCACCAAAAAGATTTGAAACCAAAATATATAAAGCACTGTCAGAATAAAAGAGTGGATATCCATTATAGAAAACAGGAAATAACATTATAAATGAAGACAGGATCAGATAAAGCGGCAGGATCAAATTATTTCCTGAAAGAGATCTTATTATATTGGCTCATAAAGTGTTCAGATTATTTCTTGCGAAGATATTAAATTACTTTCTTATTTAAAACAGACACATAACTGTTTAACTGAATAATGAAACTATTATGGCAAAGTAGAATTAAAATCGAAGTTGCATGCTAATACTCGAATGTGTAAATTTGCTGGTAAAAGAATCCCTTTTTGAATACTATCAGAGGAATATCTTGCTTTTATTTTAAACCTTTTAGCAGCTAAAATGCATGGTGATATTTTATTAAAATGCAGCAATGTAAATTGAACGAATGCACCATTTCAAAAAGATAGAATCATATATCAAAATACAATTATGAAACTCTCAGTAATAATTCCTGCCTATAATGAACAGGCAACTATTTACAATATTCTACAACGGCTTAGCTCAGTAAAACTAATCCAAGACATTGAAAAAGAACTGGTTGTAGTAAATGATTGCTCAAAAGATAATACCGAGGCTGAATTATTGCGTTTTAAGAGTGAAAACCCGGAAATTCAGGTTAATTACCAAAAACATGATGTAAACCGCGGAAAAGGTGCAGCCCTGCGAACAGGCATTCAAACAGCCAGTGGTGATTTTATTATTGTCCAGGATGCCGATCTTGAATATGATCCCCGAGAATTCAATATACTTCTACAGCCAATTGTTGATGGATTTGCTGATGTGGTATATGGAAGTCGGTTTGCTGGAGGAAAACCACACCGAGTTTTATTTTTCTTTCATACCATCGGCAACAAATTCCTGACTTTTACTTCGAACCTGCTTACAAATATCAACCTTACAGATATGGAAACCTGTTATAAGCTTTTCAAATCTGACGTCATTAAAAGCATTAACCTGAAAGAAAACCGTTTCGGCTTTGAACCTGAAGTAACAGCCAAAATTAGCCGTATTCCTAAAATACGGATATATGAGGTTGGTATTTCGTATTATGGCCGTACGTATGCTGAAGGAAAAAAAATTGGTTGGAAAGATGGTTTCAGAGCACTTTATTGTATACTCAAATACAATATATTCAGCAAGTAACCTTACTCTATCCGAAATATTCAATCCCTTTAATCAAACAATTACTTATGAAATTTAATAGTGTCATTAAATTTCATCTTTGCAGTGGACTATTTTAATTCACTTTTCAATCAAAAGAAGTGATTAGTTTTCCAACTTTTACATTTAGTATTGAAAGACAAGGGAAAATCAGCCTCAATACTCAGTCAGGCCTGCTTGGTAATATCCATTTGAATTAATAGCTTTGTCAATTGTTAATCAAACCCCTTAACAAAGTCTCAGAAAATTATCAGGCATGAAATTTTCAACTAAACCTATTGCAGTTGTTATCTTATTGATCATAGCAATAGTACTGGGCATACTCCAATGGCTCTCCACCGGAATTAGTGGCGAAACAGATTCGATTACGCATTACCAGATAGCCAGGTATGCATTTCAACATCCAGAGTATTTCCTGAGTCACTGGGGGAAACCTTTGTTTACCATCCTTTCATCGCCCATGGCGCAGTTTGGCTATACAGGTGCCATAGCATTTAACCTCATTTGTGGTTTACTTAGTGCATGGCTTGCTTACCTGGTAGCCAAACGGCTTGAATATCCTCATGCCTGGGTCGCCATTATTTTTACCATTTTTACGCCTGTTTACCTTTTTATTATGTACACCAGCCTGACTGAAATTCTGTTCAGCCTGGTACTTGTTCTGGCAATTTACTTTTTTATCAGTAAGCGATTTATCTGGTCGGCAGTTATAATTTCACTAATTCCTTTTGCGAGAACTGAAGGAATGATGTTTGTTATACTTTTCATTCCTGCCCTGATCTGGATGAAGCAATATAAAGCATTACCATTTCTCTTTACGGGTTTTGTAGTTTTCAGCATTGCTGGATGGCCATTTTATCATGATCTCTTGTGGTTTTTCACACAAATGCCTTATGGCAGTGGCGGATCTGAACTGTATGGCAGCGGATCATTCTGGTTTTATTTCGGCAAGTTAGATGAGATAATTGAAAAACCGCTTCTGATACTTGGTATTACAGGCCTGTTATATTACATGGTGAACCTCAGAAAAGGATTTAAAAATCCCCGCGATATCAAGTCTGTAACTATATACTTTCTGATAATTCCATCCCTTTTTGGATTTATTATTGCCCAGAGTTTCCTTTGGTGGCAAGGCATGATGGGTGTTCTGGCATCTACCCGGTTTATGGCTTGTGTACTTCCGTTAAGTGCTATAATTGCTTTGGCAGGCTTCGAATGGGTGATGGAAAAGGCAAAAGCTGTTAAAATCCTCTATTTCGGAATAGGTTTGTTTATTTTACTATTGGTTGTTCGCAAACCTTTTACATACAACCAATTACCTATGCATACTAGTGTGAATTTTGCTGTGATGGAAAATCTGACTGACTGGCTTAAAAATTCACCTTATAGCGACCGGAAAGCATTTTACACCGATCCGATGTTCCCTTTCTATAAAAACATTGACCCATTTGATCAGCAAAAATGTTTTAAAATATACGATTACAAGAATACAGATCCTGCACCTATGCTAAAACCAGGTGAATTACTCATCTGGGATGCGCAGTTTGCCAGCTTCGAAGGGCATCTTCCATTCGACTCACTTATAAAAAACAATAACCTAAGGCTTATAAATATCTTTACCCCAAAAGAAAGTTTCACGGTTATCGGTGGCGAAAAATATAAGCTTGCTATATTTATGAAAGCTCCGCGTGATACAACCAAGGTTGTTTACAAACAGTTTTATTTCAATGATTTCGAAAGCAACATACCTGAAAACCAACTGAAAAATATTACTGCCGCTTTCTATAACAGCGGAAAACAATCTATTGTATTAACGCCTGATAACCTTTATACTCCAGCTGCCTGGGGGAAACTAAAAGGCTTGCCTGGTATTGGTAATATTTATTTAAGAGCCAGCGCACATATACTCAATCCATCTTTATCCGAAAAAGGACAGATCATTCTGGTTATAAGTACCGAAGACATGAGCCAAAAAGTTTACAAGTATGTAACAGCTAAAGACTCGGACACAAAGTATAATCCAGGTGAATGGTTCAACCTGTCATTTACTGATGTTATTGAACGTGACACTCCCGTTGATGGCAGTTACAAAGTTTATGTCTGGTATACCGGGAAAAACAAGATTTATGTCGATGACTTGAAATTGGAATGGATGCCGCTGGGGTTTGAGTGAAGAGTGAATAACGAAGAGTGAAGAAAGACTAGTAAATACTCTGATCGAAACCCGGTCTGACCCCAACTACAGATTGCTGCATTAAATCAATTCAACACTCGGATCCAGACTTACGGTGTTTAAATCTTTGGGGATTGATATCTCTTGGAATGCAGAATCCCCAATTTATTCAGAAAATGCGAGACAGAAGTTTTCAAAACACCTAACGCATAAACAGTACTTCGCGAAAGGTTGATGGATGATGCTTCTTTAAAATATTTGGTTGGGCATGTGATTTCTCCAACCGGGAAACCCTTGTAAATGATTTGCGACATCATTTGGTTATCGAAAACAAAATCGTCGCTATTGGCATGATAATCAATAGCAGTCAAGACTTCTTTCGAAAATGCCCTGTATCCAGTATGATATTCCGAGAGTTTCTGATTGATCAAAATATTCTGAATCAATGTGAGTCCACGGTTTGAAATGTATTTAATCAGCGGCATTCCTCCTTTAAGTGCTCCATTGCCTAAAATTCGTGAACCGAGAACAACAGGATAAACCTCGTTGGCAATTAAATAGGCCATGGATTGAATAAGGAGAGGTGTATATTGATAATCAGGATGAAGCATAATTACGATATCGCCACCAAGTTTCAATGCAGTATCGTAGCATGTCTTTTGATTACCACCGTAGCCCTTATTGCGCTCATGCTTTATTACGTGTTTTATTCCAATCTGCTGGGCAACATCCACAGTATTATCACGGCTTAAATCATCAACCAATACCACTTCATCCACTATGTCGAAAGGAATTTCCTTATAGGTTATTTCGAGCGTTTGACCGGCATTGTATGCCGGTAGTACAACCACTATTTTTTTCCCGTTAATCATATTTCTGCACTATTTTTTTAATTCCTACCAAAATCAAATGTTGAGTTTAATCTACTAATATATGATAAGCAAATTCCATTCTTACATACCATAATTTCAGGAGGAGATAATATAACCTGAGGCTGCAAATTTAGTAAAATTAAGTGATACAATAAATTTGGATGCTCAAATAGCCCTGGCTCGAAAAACCCAAATACTTCATGACACTCAAAAGAAATATTCGCTTATTCAACTTTGAATATAATCTGCGTATTACCCTTGTAAACTTCAGTTAATTTTATTCCACTGCGTTCTATTTTTGCTATTTCCGATTCATCAAACGGACCACCAATAATAAGTAATTTATTGTTCGAAATAGTAACCATTGTGCTCACTGCAACCGGTGTTTCCCATAAACTAAATTGATTGGTTCGGATATCAAAAAAATAACCCTCCGGATAAATTTGTTTAAGTGCTTTTGTGTGTTGAAATCGGGAGTAGACATTTCCCCAGCGCAGGGCTGAATACGGATTTACTGAAGTGGGATAATAATAAGCACACGTATATCCTTTGTATTCATTTTCAATTAAATACGCCATTTTATCATAGTCCTGGTTTGATAGGATATAACCCGCGTTAGCCGCTTGCAGGTAAGTTCTGTTAATTGTTACAATTCCAATAACAATGAGCAACAATAATGCCGGTAAAAAGGTGAATACTTTACGATATGTATCAGGCAATCTTTCTTTCAGGTATAAGAAGATAAATATCCAGTTTGTGGCAACCATACAAAGCTCCGGTACCAGGTAATGATTAGCATGATAATGCTTGGCAACCATTAACACACCAGCAAACTGTGCAGCTGCTAACACTGTTACAATTCTGAAACTAAGATTGACTTTAAATTCGTTTTTGAAAGATGATTTAATCAACATTGAACTTATTATTAGAACTGACACGAACAATGTTCCTGAAAGCACCGGATTAATATAACCTATTTCAAGCAGGTTATTCAGGTATTGAGAAACGTTTAAAATGCCTAGTCCACCCTGTCCATATGTGCCGGTATGTGCTGTGAGTAAAATGAACCATTTGGCCATATGCGGATACTGAGGCACCGCCGGAAGTGTAAAAATGATAAAAAACAGGACGAAATAAAAAAGAAACCGCTTTC
The DNA here is from genome assembly GCA_963802185.1 of uncultured Bacteroidales bacterium. Classification (GTDB taxonomy): domain Bacteria; phylum Bacteroidota; class Bacteroidia; order Bacteroidales; family UBA4417; genus UBA4417. Next base: position 353,999 of record CAWDHU010000015.1, on the reverse strand, counting down.
GTAGCATTTTGCTTTCCAACAATAAAAGCGGGATAAGTATCAGCGGAAGAAAAGTGGCTTTAGTAGCTAAGCCAAAACCAATTACTAACGCAAAAAGCAAGGCATAATTCTTTTCGTCTCTTTTTGACTGAGAATAATACTGTATAACAAGCAGCACCAATGCAGCAACAGCTATAAGCAAAACCGGCTCAGGCGACACTTTAGTAAAAACATGTTCGGTAAGGTTGGCGGATACAAAAGGCATGATCTGAAGCAACAGGCTAAGCCATATATTTCGAAGCAAAATCCAGGAAATAATACCTAAAATAAGCATTACAATACTATTGACAATAATCAGCCCTTTGCGCTCCATTTCAATATACCGGTCGGCATTGCGGAGCATGTATTTCTGAAATCCCTCACTTTTATCCGGCTGAACCAGGTAAGCACATCGCAAAACTACAGCACTGTATATTTGTACCGTAGTGCCTGGATTATCTGTATGCCCTACCGGTTTGAGCATCCCGATATTGATACCGTTCATCAGGTAGGCATATTCGGGATCGTTACCGAAATGCGTACGGTTAAAGGGAAGAGCGAAAAACAGGAAAATGGCCGGAAGAATCAGGAAAACTGCAGATTTTGAAACCGAACCTGATTTCAGGCTATACCATTTACTCATAAGTAAACTGTTGACTGAACAATATGCATATCAGAGATAACCAATTTACATTATCAAAATAACGCTTCAGTGCATAGCAGGCAAATTTAGCAGAATTACAGCAATAATAGTAATTCTTAAAATACCTGATTCAATACTTCGTAAGATTTTATTTCAAAGAAGTACTGAGTTTAAACTTCCTTTTTCTCCTCTTCCGGCTTAAACAACAGGAATATACTTTTCGAATCGTCTTTAACCTGTTGTAAAGAAATTGGCATTAAAAGCCAGAATACCAGGCCGATTAACCCGCCCCAAAGAAAAAATGCGGTGAAATGCATAAGCGAAAAAGAAATCGCAGTTTCGCTGGCTAAGCCATAATACGAAAACAATATCACCAGCGTAGCTTCGCGTGTACCAAATCCTGCTACCGACAAAGGGATTATAGTGCTCAGGCTCATAATACTCATAATAAAAGCCACATCCATATAGGAGGGATTTAGATGTAACGAGATCATGATAAGCCATGAAAACCCGAAATACATAAAATAGGCTAGCAAAGTAATCGCCCACATAGATATGGAGTGTTTTCCTAAAACAGCAAGAAAACTTTCATACACAAACCTGACAACCGGAAGCCGTCTGACTTTTTTAAACCCTAAAAGTATTGCAAGAAACTTAATGCCAACAATATAGCCGATTACAAAAAGCACTAAAACGCCAAGTGCATAATACAAACCAGGGTAATCGCCGAATGTTTTGAAATAAAACAGCATTCCCGACAGGCCAAACCAGCCCAGCATGGTGAAATCGAAAATACGGTCGGATACAATGGTTTTGAAAGCGCTGTAAAAACTTATAGTACTCTCTTCCCTCAGGTAATATAAGCGTGCTATTTCGCCTATACGTCCGGGAGTAACTATTCCAACAGCATCGGATGCCATATATGCAGCAAACCCTTTATATGCAGAATAAGTAGCGCCTTCGTTGCGGATAAGCAGTCGCCAGCGATAGCTTTTTATGCCCAGCACGAAAATTACACCTAGCAGCGAAAGCAGGAAATATCCTGTACGGACCGAACGTAGTGTATCACCAAACCCTTCGGTATTGAATTTCACTTTCCATAAAAGGAAGAGCAGAATAGCCAATGTTACGGAAATCTTGATAATGCCGTTAAGCTTAATCTTCATTGTTAACTAGAAATATGAACTTTGCAGATAGTACAGATCTGGCAGGTGTTTTGTTGAATAATTTAAATATTAGCCGCCCAAAACTACGAATAATTTCTGTTGTATAGATTTTAAAGCTATCAGGGCTTACAATAAAGGTAAGTTTCCCTGAATAAAACTTTGCTAAAAAAAAAGCCCCTGGAAAACCAGAGGCCTTTTATAACTATCAAAAAAAAATACTATTTTATTTCCCAGGTGTCACCACTGTTGAGGAGATCATCCACACAAAGGATTTTACTGGTAGCCTTAGCCTGGGTAATCTGTTCTACAACCATATCGTCGTATGTCGGATACATTGCCGAACGGATAACGCCTAATGCTACAGGGAAATTAGGCGGATACATTTTAGCAAGCATCAAATGTACTCCTGGGTCCTGCTGGTACTGATCGTGAACAAGCAGATCCTTTTCAGTGATTCCGTTTTCGCCCAACGTTACAACCTCAAGCTGTGTTCCGTTAATCCGTATTCCTTTATCGCGGTTTTTGCCAAAAATCAACGGCTCACCATTTCTGAGATGGATTTGGGAATCATCACGTACCTCTTTATTTGTAATGGCGCTATGGGTTTTATCAGCAAATATGATACAGTTCTGAAGTATCTCAATCACCGATGTGCCATCGTGGCGGGCAGCCTCGAACATAACCTCTGTCATCAATTTTACATTGGTATCCACGGCACGGGCAAAGAAAGTGCCCTGCGCTCCCAACACAAGTTCACCGGGATTGAATGGGTGCTCAATGGTTCCCTGGGGCGAAGTTTTTGTAATACTTCCCATAGGAGTGGTTGGCGAATATTGCCCTTTTGTGAGTCCATAAATCTGGTTATTGAACATCACAATATTCAGGTCAATATTACGGCGGATTACATGAATAAAATGGTTTCCACCGATAGCCATGGAATCACCGTCGCCTGTGGCAATCCACACGCTAAGGTTAGGATTTGCTATTTTAATTCCCGATGCAATGGGGTTAGCACGACCGTGAATTCCGTGAAATCCGTATGTATTTACATAATAAGGAAAACGTGAGGAACATCCGATACCGGAAACCATCATAAAATTTTCCTTTCGGTAACCTATTTTAGGAAACACGTTGGCAATGGCAGCAAGAATGGCGTGAGCGCCGCAACCAGGACACCATTTTACCATCTGGTCGCTTACAAAATCGGCTTTGTTAAGTTCAACAACCGATCGTTCTATAGTTTTATTTGGAAATTCGAACATAATTTTTACCTCCTAAAGAATTTCGTTAAACTTAGCTACCAACTCAGTTACTGTAAACGGAAGTCCCATTACTTTATTATATTGCATATACTTGTAGTCGGGCTCTTTCATTCTCAGGTAGTTAACAAACTGGCCGCTGTTAAGTTCACAGACAATGATTTTTTTGAAACCAGCCAAAACCTCGTGTGTATTTTTAGGCAAAGGCATAATATGATGGAAGTGAGCAAGGCTGATTTTTTTACCTTGTTTCTGCAGTTCTTCAACTGCAGCTTCGGTAGTACCACGGGTTCCACCCCAGCTAACTACGAGCAGGTCCCCTTTTTTGTCGCCAACAATTCCCTGTTCGGGAATAAAATCAGCTACTTTCTGTACTTTAGCTTCGCGCAAATCAGTCATTATCTGGTGGTTTGCAGGATCAGTGCTTACATTTCCTGAACCATTTTCTTTTTCCAGTCCTCCAATACGGTGACGAAGGCCTTCGGTTCCGGGGATCGCCCATTGGCGAACAAATGTTTCAGGATTACGTTTATATGGCTTATAGTCCTTATCGTTTGGCTCTGCCATAGGAGGAGTTATTGAAGGCAGATCAGCCACTTTAGGTATGCGGAACAATTGCGAGCCATTACCAAGCGAACCATCGGTAAGTAAAATCACCGGTGTCATATGCTCCATGGATAATTTAGCTGACTCATATGCATAATGGAAACAATCAGCCGGTGTAGAAGCAGCAATAACTATGCAAGGTGCTTCTCCGTTTCGGCCAAACAACGCCTGCATCAGGTCGCTTTGCTCACTCTTGGTTGGTAAACCAGTTGAAGGACCGCCACGCTGTACATTTACAATAACCAACGGCAACTCAGTCATAACTGCCAGGCCTATTGCTTCACTTTTCAGTGAAAGACCGGGACCAGAAGTAGTTGTTAATGCCAGGGATCCGGAGTAGCTGGCACCGATTGCGGAGCAGATTCCTGCTATTTCGTCTTCGGCCTGGAATACTTTTGCGCCGAGTGATTTGTGTTTAACAAGTTCAATCAGGATTTCAGTTGCCGGTGTAATAGGATATGATCCCAGGAACAAAGGCCTGCCCGAACGCTCTGATGCAGCCAGGAAACCCCATGCTGTTGCAACATTTCCGGTAATATTACGGTAACGGCCTGCAGGCATTTTGGCTTTGGCAATATGGTAAGATGAACCTAAAGTTTCTACTGTATCAGCATAGCTGTATCCTGTTTCGAGAACCAGCTTATTGGCCTCTATCATTTCAGGTTTCTTTTTGAATTTTATCTTGAAATAATTAATCGTTGAGTCTAACTTCCAGCTGAAAATATGGTAGATAATACCCAGGGTAAATACGTTGCGTGTACGGTCAGCGGTTTTATTGTCAATACCTAACGGTTGTAAGGCATTGCGCGTCAACATAGTTACCGGAGCTTTAACCAGGTTATATCCATCGAGGCTGCCGTCTTCCAAAGGGTTGGTATCATAACCCGATTTTTTACAGGTAGCTTCGTCAAATAAATCGGCGTCTACAATAATGGTCGCACCAGGGCGTGTCCATTTCAGGTTCGATTTGAGTGAAGCCGGGTTCATGGCAACGAGAATGTCAACGAAATCGCCTGAAGTCTCAATTTTTTTCCTGCCGATATGCACCTGGAAACCCGAAACACCTGCAATGGTATTCTGAGGGGCACGGATTTCGGCTGGATAGTCGGGAAAAGTTGCTAGGTCAAGGCCTAAAAGAGCAGCAGCATCGCTGAAAAGTGTTCCGGCAAGCTGCATGCCATCGCCAGAATCACCACAAAATTTTACAACAACATCTTCTTTCTCGATGAAGTTAGTTTGTTCTCTCATGCTTTTTTTTTTGAATGATTAACGCGACAAAGGTATAAGTTTTTAACTGAACTGATATTTAAAATCTTATTTATATGTATTCTAAAAAGGGAGAATTGTGCATATATATTTATCTGGATATCATTATCTTAAATAATTTTAAAAAATTATCTCTGTTAAAATATCTAAAAAACAAAGTCTTGTAAACCGGAAAAAACCATTCGAATATTATTTTTACATCTTCGATACCAAGAATACTACTTATATTTGCAGGATAAATTTTAAACTCTTTAAAAAATGGCTTACGTAATTTCTGACGACTGCACCGCTTGCGGAACTTGCATTGATGAGTGCCCTGTTGAGGCTATCTCCGAAGGTGATATCTACAAAATCGACGCTGATATTTGCACTGACTGCGGATCCTGCGCTGATGTATGTCCGGTTGAAGCAATTTCACCTGCATAATTTCACCAGATCAAGCAGAAAAAAAGCCTGTTCATTAAGAGCAGGCTTTTTTATTTTTATTGATTCCTCGTTAAATAGTATCCAGATACTCCGCAAACCTGAGCAGATCCTTCTTCGAATCGAAATCGACCTTATTTGATTTCAGATATTCATCAATAGCTTTTTTCTGCTGGGGAAATAATTTCTTAACTTTCTTCTTGTTAAAGAATACAAAACCAGAGGTTGGCGTCGCCAGGTAGTATTCTACAACTTTCTGAAATATCCTGTCCTGGTTTGCAGTTAATTTATAGTAATGACCATCTGAATGAAGCGAACTATAAGAATCCGTGGCAGCGCCAGAACCAATATCTCCGTATGGATCCTTCTTTCTTACATCCATTAAACTATAATACTGTTTCATCCCTACAGTAACTTTACCTTTGTATATCAGTTCCAGGTATCCTTTATTGACTTCAAAAACAGTATCGGAAATAATAATCTGCTGGATATCAGTTTCGTTGGCAATGGAAAGAGTGTCCTTTCCTTCTAAATACTCCATTTCCCTTACCATAAGATTGTAATTCAACTTTGCTTCTATTTTAGATCCGTTTTTAAAAATTACTGTCCCTGTAGTAAACTCCGGATATCGGTATCTTTCCTGAAATGGGATACAATCTTCGACTTTTAATCCTGCCAAAACTTTAACAGGCTTACTTTTTTGAGCTGACAAACAGTTTGTTAAAAACAGAATTGAGCTAAACATGAAAACAAATGCCTTCGAAGTATTCATTTTAAAATTAGTTTATTAAATCAAAATGTATTGTAAACCCGTTATTTTTTAAACAATAGTCACGGTAACTGCTGAATAACTGTTTCGTTCAGTTAATTTGAATTTACATAAAGTAAAGGTATCAACTATTTTGACAATAAAATTGTAAAATGATAAAAAAATGCATTTTACCTCAGGTGTTTATCCTAACTTTTCGAGGAGTTCAAAAAGTGTTTTTCTTTCAGATACCTTCCAATATTCACTGCGAGAATTTCAAAAATAAACTTCTGATCGTATATTCCCAGGCTTGATTCCTGAATGCTCCAGAAATGTGCTCACATCATCTATCATAACAGCATTTCCACAAAGATAATAAACCGCGTTTTTATCAATTTTCGATTTTTTAAGGTAACCCGTAACCCGTCCCTTATAATTACCTTTTTTGTCCTGCGAAGAGCAGATTATGTGTTTACCAGCTTTAAACGCGTCTCTTCCGTACGATTCAACAGCATATTTCACGCCGTGTAAAACTGTATAATTCATGTCAGGATAGGATTTGATATATGAATGGAATGGTGATATACCTGTTCCTGTTGCAACAAAAACCGAAGGAAATCCATGTTTCGTAAACTCATCAGGGATAAAAAACCCTCGTGGCCCTTCAACATCCAGTTCAGATCCTGGAGTGCGATTCCGCAAATAACCCGAAAATTCACCCGACGGAATTTCCCTGATTAAAAAATCGAGATGATTTTCTGTTTTTCCGCTATATATCGAATATTCGCGACCCTGTTTATGTTCAGGTTCTCGAAGTATAACATATTGCCCTGCTTCGAATTCAAAATTCTTTCGATCGAGACGTAAAATAAAGGTTTCCGGGGTTAGGTTTATAACCTCAATCACAGTATGCCTTGTCCTTTTCATAATCTGAAATTCAATATAGTTACTGGGGATAATTTATATAGTTACTAATCACGCATCCAAATCAATATTTGTATGAGTACTTAAAGTGCCTAAAATGCCTAAAGTGGTATTCCAATTAATCGTTAAACAGCAAGCAATTGGTAGCTAATTGATTTACAAAATATTAACCATATTAATAGAAGTATTTCTCAGTTTTCAATTAATGATTATCTTATGAAATTAAACAGGGAAGTACTTTAGGCATTTTAGGCACTCAAAACTTTAGGCACTGATTAGTTACAATAAATACTATCAGCCATTTACATGTTTTTCGGCATGGTACGATGAACGAACCAGTGGGCTGCTTTCAACAAATGAAAAGCCTTTCTTTAAACCCTCTAGTCTGTACTTTTCAAAAGTTTCAGGTTTTATATATTCAATAACAGGCAACAGGTTAACATCAGGTTGCAGATATTGACCAATAGTAAGCACTTTACACCCAACAGCACGCAAATCGTCCATGGTTTGAAGTATTTCTTCTTCTGTTTCTCCCAACCCAACCATAATACCCGATTTAGGCACAATGCCTGATTTTGAAATTATCGAAATAACCTGCAAACTCCTATCGTACCGTGCTATACTTCTTACTTTTGGAGTTAAACGGCGAACCGTTTCCATATTATGCGAAATTACATCAGGGCCTGCATCCACAATTTTTTGAATCAATTCAGTATCTGAATTAAAATCAGGGATCAGGGTTTCAATCGTTATTGTCGGATTAAGTTCTTTTATTTTCCGGATTGTAGTTGCCCAAAATCCAGCTCCTCCATCCTGCAGGTCATCACGGGTAACCGATGTGATCACACAATGTTTCAGATTAAGCTTTTGTATTGTTTTAGCCAGGCGAATCGGTTCCAGCCAATCAACTGCCTCGGGGATATCATTTAACACATAGCAGAATCTGCAATTACGGGTGCATTTATCTCCCAGTATCATAAAGCTTGCCGTGCCGGCATTCCAGCACTCTCCCCTATTGGGGCAATTCCCACTTGAGCAAATTGTATTTAATTTATTCTCAGCAATTAAGTTGTTTACTTTTGAGAAATTTCCCCCTTTTGGCAATGGCGATTTCATCCAGGCTGGTAACCGCTCTCTAACTATCCTGTTCTCTGACATTATTAAATTATATAGAAAACAAACAATATATCGGAAATGAAGTTCATTTACAGTTCCGGAAATGGCAAGATTCCAATAAAAATGATGATGACAGGCTTAAAAAAAACAATTCCTATTTATCTTGCACACTGATTACCACTAGTTGCTGATATTTTGCTAATTTTGGCTGAACATATCTAAGCAAGTAAACGTTTCTGATAAAAAACATATATGGATGAGTTATCCTTTCTGAGTAATGCCGATGCTGAAACGATAGAGGAATTGTACCGGCAGTACAAACAGGACCTGAAAGTATCGATATAGGCTGGCGAAGATTTTTCCAGGGATTTGAATTCAGCGGGAAGTTAGTGCCTCAGGCTGATATGAAGCCTGATGAGTTCAAGGTGATCGACCTGATAAATGAATACCGGAAACGAGGCCATTTATTCACAAAAACCAACCCGGTGCGTGCACGGCGCACCTACTCTCCTACCCTGCATTTCGAAAATTTCGGACTTACAGAAGCGGATCGCGAAGAGGTTTTTAAAGCCGGTAGCGAAATTGGGATCGGCGATGCCACGCTCAACCAAATTATTGAACATCTTGAAAAAACTTACTGCCAGAGTGTCGGCGTTGAATATGCCTATATCCGACGTCCCGAGATTCATGAATGGCTTATGGCCCGGATGGAGCATACACAGAACACTCCAGTTTTCAGTCGCGAAAAGAAACTGCATATTCTGAAAGAACTTAGCCGGGCAGTGCTGTTCGAAAAGTTTTTGCATAAAAAATATATCGGGCAGAAACGTTTCTCGCTCGAAGGCTGCGAATCACTTATTCCTGCTATTGATGCTATTATTAACAAAGGAGCCGAGGTAGGTATAAGTGAATTTATAATAGGAATGCCTCATCGTGGAAGGCTCAACGTATTGGCAAACACTTTAGGCAAGCCATACCAGGATATTTTTAATGAATTTGAAGGCAAACTACTGGAAGATGAATACATGATGGGTGATGTTAAGTATCATCTCGGGTATTCGTCCGAACGCACTACCTCAGATGGAAAAATCATCCAACTTTCACTGGCCCCAAACCCTTCGCACCTCGAAGCAGTAGGTCCTGTTGTTGAAGGCATTACACGCAGTAAAATTGATACAGAATACGATGGCGACTCCAAACATATTGTTCCGATCCTAGTTCATGGTGACGCATCAATAGCTGGTCAGGGTGTGGTTTACGAGACTTTACAGATGTCGGAACTCAAAGGCTACACAACCGGAGGGACGATACACCTGGTTGTAAATAACCAGATAGGTTTTACTACCAATTACCTTGATGCCCGTAGTTCAACTTATTGCACTGATGTTGCCAAAACCACTCAGTGCCCGGTATTTCATGTAAATGCCGATGATGTTGAAGCCGTGGTTTATTGCATGGAACTTGCCATCGAATTCCAGCAGCATTTTCATAAAGATGTTTTTATCGACCTCCTCAGCTACAGGAAATATGGCCACAACGAAGGTGATGAACCTCGTTTTACGCAGCCTATTTTGTATAAAATCATCGAAAAGCATGATGACCCACGTACGATATATGTAAACAAACTGGTAGAACAAGGCTCCATCACTACAAATGAAGCTGCTGATATCGAAATATTATTCCTGGCTGAATTGGAGCAGGAATTACTTGAATCCAAAGAAGATGAGAAAGCACGAGTAGTTACTTTCCTGGAAGATGCCTGGCGCACCCTGCACCCGGCAACTGAAGAAGATTTTCTGAAACCTGTTGACACCAGCGTGAAATTCGACCTGCTACTGGAACTCACCCAAAAGATTACAGAAGTTCCTCATGGTAAGCCATTTTTTAAAAAAATTGTCAGGCTGATGAATGAGCGCAGGACTATGTTTACTGAAAATGGAACTGTGGATTGGGCCATGGGTGAATTACTGGCTTACGCCTCACTGCTTGAGGAAGGAATTCCGGTACGCGTGAGCGGACAGGATTCGGAGCGTGGTACTTTTTCGCATCGGCATGCAGTGCTGACTATGGAAGATTCGGAAGAGAAATACACCCCTTTGCAAAATATCAGCGAAAATCAGGCGCCATTCCAGATTTACAATTCTCCACTTTCGGAGTATGGCGTTCTGGGTTTTGAATACGGGTATTCACTTGCTTCACCATTTTCGCTTACCATCTGGGAAGCACAGTTTGGTGACTTTATGAATGGCGCCCAGATTATTATTGATCAGTATATTGTAAGTGCCGAAGAAAAATGGCGCGTGATGAACTCATTGGTAATGCTGCTCCCACATGGTTACGAAGGCCAGGGACCTGAACATTCGAGCGGCCGCATGGAGCGCTTCCTGCAACAATGTGCCGAAAATAATATACAGGTTGCTAACTGCACTACCCCTGCCAACTTTTTCCATTTACTCCGCAGGCAGGTACATCGTGATTTCCGTAAGCCTTTGATAGTTTTCACGCCAAAGAGTTTATTAAGGCACCCCGAATGTATTTCCCCGGTAGCAGCCCTTTCGAAAGGATCGTTTCAGGAAGTAATTGATGATGATATTGCCAATCCTTCGGAAGTTACACGTATAAATTTCTGTAATGGGAAGGTTTATTACGACCTGATCGATGAACGCCGCAAACGCAGTCATAACAATATTGCCTTTGTTCGTATTGAACAATTGTATCCATTCCCATTACAACAGGTACTGAATATTATAAAAGGGTATCCGAATGCAACCAAATTTGCCTGGGTACAGGAAGAGCCTGCCAATATGGGTGCATGGTCGTTCATACTGCGTCATTTTAAAGGAGTGAAACTTTTGCTGGTGGCACGTCCTGAAAGCGGAAGTCCTTCAACCGGGTCGTCCAAGTTACATATTCTTCGTCAGGCTAAAATTATCGACAAAGCCTTTGGTGATTGTACTTGCGAAAACCGGAATGTAACCTGTAAAATGTTATGCGCACCAAAGGAATGGAAGATGTAAAAAAGGTTCAAGGTTCAAAGGTTTAAAACGAGTTAATGTCAGAATAGTTGTAAATACGAGTATAAATTCAATCAAACTTTTGGACAAAAGAACAGTTGAGCATTGAAAGCAGAAGGCATTTAAACCTTGAATTATTGAACGCGGAGCATTTGAACAGCGAAGCCATTTGAATAAAAGAAAACAAACAAAATATGATTATAGATATTAAAGCTCCTACACCGGGCGAATCGATTACGGAAGTTCAGATTGCCAACTGGCTGGTGAAAAACGGCGACTATGTGGCAAAAGATACAGAAATAGCTGAAATAGATTCCGACAAGGCTACCTTAACAGTAAATGCTGAAGTTGCCGGTGCCGTTACCATTCTTGTTGAAGAAGGTGAAACTGTGAGCATAGGGACTGTAATAGCGCAAATCGACAGCGAAATCAAAGTTCCGGATGGAATTGCAACTGTATTTACTGAAAAGAAACCGGAATCAGCCCAAACGGTTGAATTTGAAATTAAACCTATTTCTGTACCTGTTCCTATCGATAATGATGTTAAAATCACTCCGCTTGCTCGCAAAATAATGGAAGAGAAACATCTTACCGGCCGTGAAGTCCTGGAACAACTTGGTCATTCCAGAATAACCCGCCAGGATGTGCTTAATGCCAGTTCAAAACAGGTTGCTGCTTCTACTGCTTTTCAACCGGCTGATATTGAAAATTCGCGTGAAATTGAACGTAAAAAAATGTCAACGCTCCGCATTAAACTTGCCCAACGTTTAGTAAGCGTTAAAAATGAAACTGCTATGCTCACCACCTTCAACGAGGTGAATATGAGCCAGATCCTGAGCCTGAAGAAACAATACAGCGAAAAATTCAAAGAACAATTTGGCGTTGGAATTGGGTTTATGTCATTCTTTACAAAGGCAATAACAATTGCACTGTCTAAATTTCCGCAGGTAAATGCAATAATTGATGAGGACGAACTTATTTTTCATAAGTATGCAGATATCGGAATTGCTGTTAGCGGACCTAAAGGACTCGTTGTTCCGGTGATCCGAAATGCAGAGTCACTTTCGTTAGCACAAATTGAACTCCGCATTAAGGAACTTGCCGGCAAAGCACGCGAAAACAAGATAACACTCGAAGAAATGACAGGCGGCACTTTTACTATCACCAATGGCGGAGTATTTGGTTCGATGATGTCGACACCCATCCTCAATCCGCCGCAAAGCGCCATACTTGGAATGCATAATATTATCGAAAGGCCCATCGCTGTAAACGGACAGGTTGTTGTGGCACCTATGATGTATCTGGCATTATCTTATGACCATCGTGTAATCGATGGCAAAGAATCAGTAAGTTTCCTGGTAATGGTAAAGGAGTTGCTTGAGAATCCGGTTAAAATGCTTTTCGAAGGCAATGAACCGGTAAAAGTGTTGCTGGGATTGTAAGCTTACAATAACTATTCACGGGGTGACTTGGCTTGAAAGTCACCCCGTGAATAGAAAAGCCCTGCCTGAAATTAAATTCTGGCAGGGCTTTTTTATTGGGGATATTGACTTTTATTCTTCCTTTTCAATATTTTCAATTTCTCTCTCTTTATGAAGATTCCGCGTAAGCAGCATGATTACCGAAAGCATAACCGCCATTCCGATAGAGCCAAATAATAAGGAATACAACTGGAGTTGCAGCAATGTATAGAAATAGGCATACAACATAAACAAGATCAATCCCACAATTATTCCATATTTTCGGTTGCTGAATATTGCACCGGCATACAGCATTACCATCAGCGTAACAACCACAGCCGAAATGGCATAAGCCAGATCAAACAAGAGGTATTCAGCAAAGGAAAGTAAAAGCAGGTAAAACAGCATTATCGCAAATCCAACTATCAGGTATTGCAAGGGATGCACATATTTTTTACGCAATAACTCAAAGAAAAAGAAGGTTACAAAAGTGAGGATTACAAACAACACACCATATTTAGCAGCACGGGTTGTACGCTGGTACTGATCGACAGGCATTATCAGGTTTACACCAAAACCACCTGCTTTATTGTCAGGCGAAATGCGATCGTTGGCAAACATATCATTTGGCCTTTCTTCACCATTATTTATAAAATCATCAAATCCAAACTGTCCGTAATTACGGTTGAGTTCCAGAATTTTCCACTTCGCGGTAAAGCCTTTATTGGTAACATTTTTATCTGTTGGGATAAAAGCACCTTCAAAAGATGGATTGGCCCATGAAGAAGTAAGGTTAACATTCATTTCGGAGGCAAACGGCAAAAACGACAATAACCTGCTTCCATTTAACTGGAGTTTGAAACTGAATTTGTTCTCCAATGAAGGATCAATCACAACGGGAATACTCACTCCACCTTTAATAATATCACGAACCGGCACTCCCGGCTGCATACGAAAAACTGAATCATTCCATGCCAGGTCAATGTTTTCCTTCACACCTTTCATATCAGAGATACCGAATGAAATATACGCTTTATCCCATTTGATATCGGCAGGCTGCACATTAAGTCCTTTGGGGACCAATGGTTTAAAATTACCTTTTACACTGAGGCTGCTTGAATAAAGCACTACTTCATAAATACTCCGGTAACGGATAACCGGAACCACATCACCCGAGACGGTAAGATTATCAGGCAGAAAATGAAGAAAACGGGTATTAGACTCAACAGTACCATTTGGCAATGATTTTAAAGTAACTACAGGAACACTGACAACCGGTCCGGCCAGCACCTGCCTGTCGCCCCAGGTGCGCCATATTTCAGAAATTGTCTCGTTGCGTGTAGTTTCGCGTTCGCGTATAAGCGACTGAACCATCTCCGACGGAATAAGAAGAATCAGCACAAAAAGTCCGATAACCGAAAGTTTAAGGCTAATGGAGTTGCGTGCCCACTGATTGATTTTACCAAATGTGGATGCGTTTGACATATATATATAAATTGGTTGACAATTGAACGTATTGTCCTAACCAATATTATTTGCAAGGCTGTTATAAGAGGTTGATTTAACAATTGTTAACCATAAAATTGCTGACTTAAATTAAGTCTTCCATTTCCGAACTCTGCCGCTGCTATTTTTCAGGCTTCTGCACATAGCATCTGGAGCCTATTCCTGAAACTTAAAGTGAGATAAATGAGTTATGATTTTTATAAATTTTACCAGTAAAATTAACAGAAAAGGTTTAATAAACATGTATTCCAATCAAAGACGGTCGTTAATTGTTAAATTTGCAGTCTATATAAAATTATTATGCGACGAGAAGTTGATTTTCTGGTTATCGGAACAGGTATTGCCGGACTGAGCTTTGCCCTTAAAGCAGCGAAGTATGGGAAAGTTTGTATTGTAGCCAAGGGAAAGGCAGACGAAACTGCCACAAAATATGCGCAAGGTGGAATTGCGGCTGTAATGTACACCCCCGATACATACGAAAAACACATTCAGGATACCCTGATTGCAGGCGATGACCTGAACGATGAAAAAGCTGTCAGAATTACAATTACCGAAGCTCCTGAAAGAATAAAGGAACTTATTGAATTGGGGGTGAGTTTTGACAAAAATGCTTCGGGCCTGTATGACCTGGCAAAAGAAGGCGGACACTCCGAGTTTCGGGTACTGCATCATAAAGACCAGACAGGGCTTGAAATTGAAAAAACTTTACTCGACAGGGCATGGGAAGATGAAAATATTGAAATCCTTGAAGACCATTTTACTGTTGAACTCATTACTCAGCACCACCTTGGAATGTACGTTAACAGGCGAACGCCTGATATTACCTGTTATGGGGCATATGTGCTGGATCGCAACAACAACAGCATCGATACGATTCTTGCAAAGGCTACCCTGATGGCATCAGGCGGTGCAGGCAATGTGTACGCTACTACCACTAATCCGGCAATAGCAACAGGTGATGGAATAGCCATGGTTTACCGCGCAAAAGGAACAATAGAGAAGATGGAATTTATTCAGTTTCACCCTACCTCCTTATACAACCCAACCGAAAAGCCGTCATTCCTGATCACTGAAGCTTTGCGGGGATTTGGCGGGATACTCAAAGATATTAATGGCGATGAGTTTATGCAGAAATACGATAAACGGTTGTCACTTGCTCCACGTGATATTGTTGCCCGTGCTATTGATAGTGAATTGAAGATAAGCGGAGAAGACCATATGTACCTGGATTGCCGCCACCTAAACCGCAACCAGCTCATTGACCATTTCCCCGGTGTTTACGCTAAGTGTCTGACTATTGGAATTGACATGACCAGGGAAATGATTCCAATAGTTCCGGCAGCACATTATACATGTGGCGGGATAAAAGTAGATGAATGGGGCCAAAGCTCCATTAAAAATCTTTATGCTTCGGGCGAATGTTCGTCAACAGGATTACATGGAGCTAACCGCCTGGCCAGCAATTCGCTGCTCGAATCATTAGTATACTCCCACCGTGCTTGTATTGATGCCTCTCAAAAACTCAAACATATTAGTTTGTGCCACGAAATTCCTGACTGGAATGCCGAAGGTACCGTAATGAACGAAGAAATGGTGCTTATTACACAAACCATGAGAGAGTTGCAGAGCATAATGACTAATTACGTGGGTATTGTACGCTCTGATGTTCGACTACATAGAGCAGCAGACAGGCTAAATATACTAGAACGCGAAACGGAAGATCTGTATAAACGATCAGTATTGATTGATAAAATCTGTGAAGTCCGTAACCTGATAAAAGTTGCTACCCTTATAGTAAAAATGGCACTCGAACGTAAGGAAAGCCGGGGGCTTCATTTCTCTATCGACTATCCGAAGGTGCTTAATGATACTGAAGTTTTTTCATATAGCCCTGTAGATTAAAAAAAAGTACGATTGTTGATTGACGAAGTACGATTGATACAAGCAGTAAATCGTTAAATGTTAATTCTAAATCTTCATTCGTCATTCGTAAATCGTCATTCGTAAATCGTCATTCGTAAATCGTAAATCGTAAATCGTAAATCGTAAATCGTAAATTTTATAAAACATGCCTCTTACATATCCCATTAAAGGAATCGCTCCAACTCTCGGCAAAAACACTTTTGTTGCCGAAAATGCCACCATTGTCGGTGATGTAGTAATGGGCGACAATTGCAGTATATGGTTTAATACTGTAATTCGCGGTGATGTACATTCCATACGCATCGGCAATAATGTGAACATTCAGGATGGAGCAATCATTCACTGTACCTATCAAAAGCATGCGGTAAGCATTGGCAACAATGTTTCGATTGCTCATCGGGCAATTATTCATGGTTGTACAATTCATGACAACGTGTTGATCGGAATGGGTGCGATTGTGATGGATGGAGTGATAGTTGAAAGTGACTCCATTATTGCAGCCGGAGCAGTGGTTTCGCAAAACACCCTTGTTGAATCAGGAAGTGTTTATGCAGGTGTTCCGGCTACAAAAATCAAATCAATTGACAAAGCACTACTGGAAGGGACAGTAAATCGTATTGCGAAAAGTTATACGATGTATGCCAGCTGGCACGATGAAAATATTGAACCCCTGAACGAACATGATGACCTGAAACTCTCGGGAGCATAATTCTGGTGCAATTGGATTAATTTGGAACATTCATAAAACAAATTCCAGGTCTAAAATTCCAGGGAAAGAATAAAAGAATTTTTTACTCTTCGAATTTCCGAATTTAAAGAACTTGGGATTTGGATTTTGAGACCTGGGCCTTTTTAAAATCCGGATCCATCACACTGTGAGCAGCAAATTTCTGCCACATTGTCGCAATTAATCAATTGGCAGGAGATTTGTGATATTGAATTAAGATTTTAAAAAACAAAACAATGTACATAGTAATTTTTATTGGTTTTATGATCCTCAGTCTGATCGTAAGCCAGGTATTGAAATCGAAATTCCGTAAATACTCTGCTATACCAATAGGCAGAGGCTATACCGGAAAAGATATCGCTGAAAAAATGCTGCGTGATAATGGCATTATGGATGTGCAGGTAATCTCGGTTCCAGGGCAGCTTACTGATCATTACAATCCTGAAACCAAAACCGTGAACCTGAGCCAGGATGTGTATAATAAATCGAGCATTTCGGCAGCTGCGGTTGCAGCACACGAATGTGGCCATGCCGTACAACACGAAGAAGCCTATGCTTTTCTGAAATTACGTACCGCTTTGGTTCCGGCTGTAAGTTTCGCTTCCAATTGGATGCAATGGGTTTTATTGGCCGGAATTCTACTGGTGAATACATTTCCACAACTATTGCTGGCAGGTATAGTTTTATTTGCAGCTACAACACTTTTCAGTTTCGTAACACTTCCTGTTGAAATAGATGCAAGCCGACGTGCATTACTCTGGCTTAACGATAGCGGCATTACTACCAACGAAACACATGCCAAAGCACAAGATGCACTTAAATGGGCTGCATATACCTATGTTGTAGCAGCTTTAGCCTCATTGGCAACTCTCTTGTATTACATCATGATTTTTACCGGACGCAGGAATTAATTTTTGCTGATATAGTTAAAAAGCCGGATATCATATCGATTTCCGGATTTTTAATTTGTATTCATCAATCTCTAACTTTTTCTAAAGACAAGTTCACTTCTTTGAAATCACGATATACATCCCATCCATCAAGTTAAGCTCAAGAAGACTATCAATTACCTGAACCTTTTAACTATTGTTGATTCGTCGAATTAAATTTGAATGCATCGCGGAGTGTAAAATTATGTTCAGAATCTGGTAAAAGCTATTTATCAAATAGAACATTTGCTACAGACCAAAAAAAAATCCGGACAAAGCCGGATTTTATAAAATTGAATGTGTGCAGTTTTACTACTTGGTAATACCTAGTTTTTTCTTAACCAGTGGTGCTATATCTTCACCACCATCTGAATACAATACAAGATCTTCAACAGAATTCAGAATATAAGCGAATCCGCCTTCTTTTGCAACATCCTTAATAGCCTGTTTTGCTTTATTAACAAAAGGGGTGATCAGCTCAGTCTGTTTGGACTGCAGTTCCTGTTGTGCAGATTGCTGAAAAGCTTCGATACGTCCCTGAAGGTCAGTAATTTCTTTTTCCTTTGTAGATTTTATAATGCTTGACATGGAGGCGACGTTCTTCTGATAATCAGCACCCTTCATTTCCAACTCTGATTGCATAGTCTGCAATTCCCCCTGAAGTGATTGAACATATTTTTCCATAACAACCTTCACGGTATCCTGGCCTGGCATTAGTTCCAGGACTTTACCAAAGTCAATATGTCCGATTTTTGAGGCTTTCTGTGCGTTGGTGGTGGTTGCAACAGCTACCAGTACTACAATTGTTAAAACTTTAAGGATGTTCTTCATCATGTTTAGATATGTGGATTAATTATTTTCAGATTAAATGAGGCGCAAAGGTAAAAAAAAGACGATACCAAAAGCAGCAATATGCTATTTTTTACTTTTTTGTACCTTGCTGTGGTTTATAGGTATAGCCCAGTTTATCAAGCACCTGTTCGCTTATATCATATTTGGGATTGGTAAAAATTAGAGTTGCATTATTAGCCTTATCAAAGACTACAGCATAGTTTTCAGAGTTTGAAATTTCTTCAATAGCATTGTAAACTTTTTCCTGTATCGGTTTTACGAGTTCCTGTCGTTTTTTAAACAAATCGCCATCGCTACCGAAACGTTTTTTCTGTAAATCCTTTGCTTCTTTCTCTTTTTTAATAATATCATCCTCACGCTTCCTTTTCATATCTTCCGGAAGCAGAACAGCTTCGTTCTGGAAGTTTTTATACATTTTATCAATTTCAGCAAATTTCACTTCAATCTCTTTCTGCCATTGTATCGAAAGTTCATCGAGCTGCGTTTGTGCGTCGGAATACTCAGGAATGTTGCTTAGAATATAATCTGTATTCACAAAGGCATACTTCTGAGCTGCTGCACCAAAACCTAAAGCAAAAATGATTGTAGCAATTAGAATGAGTTTTTTCATAACATTAAGTTCTTAAAATTGATATGATAGAGAATACGGTTAATTTGTATTTGGTAATGCAATTGCAAAAAACCTGCCAAACTATTAATCGATTGAAGAATTCATTGAAAAATGGAATTGACCTTTGTTGGCAGAAGGCAAACCAGGTACTTTATCGAACCCATAACCCCAGTCGAGACCCAGCAATCCAAACATCGGCAGGAATACCCTCACTCCGACACCTGCTGATCTGTATACATCAAAAGGAGTGTATTTCTCGAAAGTTGCCCAATCATTCCCGGCTTCAACAAACACAAGCCCGAAAATAGTTGAATTCGGATTGAGTGACAACGGATACCGAAGTTCAAGTGTACTCTTACTATATACTGTTCCGCCCGGAGGGCTAGATTTTATTACTCCTTTATAAGGTGTAAGACTCTCATTCTCATATCCTCTGAAACCAATCAGTTGCCGTCCATCGATAGCTGAATAGCCCGACATTCCATCACCACCCATAAAATACCGGTTGAAAGGTGTAACCTCAATATCGCTGCTATATTTACCAAGGAAAGCAACTTTTGCCCGAGCCATTACAACAAGATCGCCAACGATCTGCTGATAAAATGCGCCACTGAACTTCCACTGATGAAATTCAATCAATCGGTATTTATCATCTGGTGATTTTGCAGCAAAGTTATCGGGAGCAATCAAAGAATAAGGTGGCGTTAATTCAAGTGATAAATTCAGTTCCGATCCGGCACGGGGGTATATTTGTGCGTCAGTAGAGTACCTTCCCAATCCAACCGTATAAGAATAACTCTGGTATAATCCATTCGACTGTTTACCAAATAAGAGATAATTATCAAGGTTGTAATGTTGCAGACTTATTGTCTGTGAGAGGTTAAAATAGTTATCGGGCCACTTTAGGCGGCGGCTAAAGGAGAAAGAAAGACCTGTGATATTATAGGCATAGTATGCCGGACTGGTTTTGGAATATCCATTATTAAATGCTGAAATATAAGTGGAAACACTAAATTGATTTGGTTTTTTACCTCCAAGCCAAGGCTCTGTAAAAGAAGCACTGGCACTCAGATAGCCTTTGCCATAGGATTGCAGACGAAGCGTTAACTTTTGTCCATCACCCGAAGGAATTGGCCTCCATGCACCTTTTTGAAACATGTTTCGTGCTGAGAAATTATTGAACGACACGCCTAATGTTCCGATAAGCCTTCCATATCCCCAACCTCCTGAGAGCTCCAGTTGATCGGATGAAGTTTCCTCTACTTTGTAAGCAACATCAACTGTTCCGTTAGTGGGATCAATATTTGGAGTTTGTATATCAATTTTCTCCTGGTCAAAGTATTTCAATTGTGTGAGCGAAGTACGGCTACGTAAAATATCCGATCGGCTAAATAGCTGGCCAGGTCTCGAATACAGTTCCCTGATAATTACATGGTCGTTGGTTCTTGTATTCCCGGTAACCGATACCCTGTTGACATTCATCTGTTTCCCTTCGCGTATGCGGATCTGGAGATCAATTGAATCGTTATCTGCACTAATTTCAATGGGTTCAATTGTACATGTAAGGTAGCCATCGTCAACGAATAAACTCATTAAATCGATACCATTTGGATTGAATTGTAATGATGCATCCAATTGCTCCTGGTTGTATATATCGCCTTTACGAATGCCAAGTAGCAGCCCCAGTTCAGTTGCAGTAAACTTGGTATTCCCAATAAATGAAATATTCCGGTAATAATATCGATGCCCTTCGTACACATTAAGGTCGATAGTTATATCATTACGCCCCGATTTATAAATTGAATCGCTAATTAATGTAGCATCCCTGTAGCCATTTTCATAGAATTTCTTTACCAGGGCTACTTTATCCGCTTCATAATCGCTCTCAATAAATTTAGAGGCTTTAAACACCCTGAACTTCATGTTTTTATCTGCTACCTCCCGGACATATGTCTTATAATTCTTTAAATTCTTATGGAAAAGATAGTCGAAAAATCCAAAAAAGGATTCCTGGAACGTATACAGGACTCTATAAGAACCTCTTACTTTAGTCTTTTTTAATGCCGATTTTAATGTGAGTTCACTTACTTCTTTATTCCCAATAATATTTATCTCACCGATTTTAACCTTGTTACCCTTATGCACTTCGATATCAAGAGCAACATTATTAATCATTGCAGTATCCCTGATCTGCTTAATTTTGATATTTGCATCAAAATAACCTTTACCAATGTAGTGTTTAATTATAGTATTTTGTATCCGATTTAAAAGGTTATCCGTAACCACATCGCCTTTAGATATTTTTATTTTATCCTTTAAATCATCGCCTTCCCCTTTTCGAATGCCAACGAAGTTGAATTTTGAAAGACGAGGCCGTTCCGTTAAACGGATTTCCAGGAAAATCTGATCATCCTGAACGCTTGTAGCTACTATTTTAACATCTTCGAATAATCCCTGCTGCCATAGTTTATCCATGGCAGACCTGATTCTTTCGCCCGGAATATCAATTTTATTACCAACCTGTAATCCTGATAAAGATATTAATACAGAACTATTGAGATACATAACACCAGAAACAGTGATGCCTCCAATTGTATATTTATGGGGAAAACTATAATCGATATCCGGGACTTCTTCACTTGCAGTAACCTGCGCCATCACAGGCATTGCGAGTATTGAAAATAGAATAGTTAGTAAAGTAAAGCGCTTCAGTGTCATCCTTTGCAATTTATAATTTGTTCACTTGTTTTGCCAAACCGCCGCTCGCGATGCTGGAAATCAATAATAGCTTCGTATAGATCGTTTTTGCGGAAATCAGGCCACAGCTTAGATGAAAAGAATAACTCTGTATAAGCAGTTTGCCACATTAGAAAATTACTTGTACGATATTCTCCACTGGTACGTATTAAAAGTTCCGGATCAGGAAGATCAGGTGCATTCATACTGGCTGAAACTAACTTCTCAGTAATCTGACCAGGAGTGAGTGACCCTTCTTTAACCTGTTTTGCAATCTTTTTTATAGCATCAACAATCTCCCATCTGCCACTGTAACTTAATGCCAGAAACAAATCCATCCGTGTATTTCCAGCAGTTTTTTCCATGGCCTCAGCAAGTTCCTTTTTCACCTGTGGGTCCATACATTGTACATTGCCGATTACTCTAAGCCTGATGTTGTTATCGTTGAGGGTTTTTATTTCATTGTTTATCGTTACCACTAAAAGATGCATCAATGCATCAACTTCGTCCTTAGGGCGATTCCAGTTCTCGGTTGAGAAAGCATACAAAGTAAGGTATTTGATCCCTAGTTCAGCAGCAGCCTCAGCTGTTTCGCGTACAGATTGCACACCATTATTATGCCCAAAAACACGTTGTTCGCCACGTTGCTGAGCCCATCTGCCATTACCATCCATAATAATGGCTATATGCTTTGGCAGCCTGGTTTTATCTATAGTGTCGATCAAATTGTTGTTCTCCTTCATTTTCGACAAATTTAGGCTTTTGTGCTTTACAGCATAAGCCCCTTTTGTTAATTATTCTTAATGTATGTATTACAGGTTTTTAATCCTGTAAAATACTAGTAACCTTCACGTTGGTGATCAAGGCAACTCTCTTTGCCTAACATCTTTATTTTTATAGTCAGTGAAATTCCGGCAAACGAATACCAATCTGAATTACTCGATTTACCACGCTGCATTCCGGCATTATGAGAAAGAGTAGGATCCGAAGCAACTTGCTGAATTGTAGGATTTGCTGGAGGGTTAGCTGCAAGGTCAAGATAGTATGTCTGGCTTAAATCATCCAGGTAGTCGGTATTAGTTTTACGCATGCCCCACTCGGCTCCCAACCCAATTAATTTGCTTATGCTGTATTTTACTCCAAGCCCGAAAGGAACACTGAAAGCGTACAGTTTATAAGGATTACTCTGACCTTCTGTAGTTAGAGGCTGCAATTCTGCGTTTTGACCTGCCACGTTTCCATAAGGCTTGAAAAAGAAAACTGAAGCACCTCCAAAAATATAAGGTGAAATTGAATGCAGTTTGCTACCTATGAAGTATTCAAAAAAATTGATCTCAAGCTGCACACCGGCTTCAGTAATTTTCGATTCAAAATTAAGGTTCCTGTCCGAATTTGTTTTGCTGACAGCATCATCACCTGCAACAGTACCCCGCAAGCCATGTACCCTCAGTGAAATGCGCGAATTGAAATTCTGCCGGTATAACACACCAAATGCAGGTTTCGACATCAGGAAAGGCTTGTTTGGGTTAAGGTCGCCCATATAATATGTAACCCCGCCCAATAATCCAAAATCGCCGGATTTCTGAGCATGAATCAATGGCGTCGAAAACACCAGAAATAAAAGGGAAATTAAGATTTTTCGCATATTTTTTTGAGGGTGCAAAGGTAGTATTAATATTGATACAGAGTGCATAGTATTGATTGCTAAAAGGTTTTAAAGTTTCAGTTTAAATGATAATTTTTACAAACGAAGTATCCAGAAAGAGTTTAGCAACCACGTATTCATTTTTTGAGTTATTCTGTCTGCCACGATGAATAAATTTATTAATGAATCTACACAGGTATGGTTTTTAAAATTTAAATTTATTCTCCAACCTTTCTAAATACCGGGCTTAAGCTAATTAATTAACAGAGAAGTGGCCGAAAAAAACCAGAGCTTCATGCTTCGCTGGGGGCGACGCACAAAAAATAGATTAAAAGAGAAAGGAGTTAAAAGCAAGATTGAAGCAATATTCCGCCCGGGATATATTTTCAATTACGGATATCAGATCCCCAGTTGAGTTTTGCTCGTATTGTCGAAAAAAAAGTTTCATTCAGACGTTGAACCAGGTTAATTTCAAATTCGGCCTTCCCCACAACCAGTTCATCTTCAGGAGTAATGATCGCCGATTGTGAATCCAGTCCAACAAGTGCCTGGTGATCGCGACTCTCAACCCTGATACGTATCTGGCTGCTGTCAGGAATAACGACTGGCCGTACTGATAAATTGTGCGGTGCGATCGGAGTGATTACAAAATTGTTCGAATCGGGAGTAAGTATAGGACCTCCGCAACTTAACGAATATGCTGTTGATCCGGTTGGTGTTGCAATTATCAATCCATCAGCCCAGTAGGAATGGAGCAACTGTTCGTTTACCCATACATGCACAACCACCAGCGACGAATTTTCCTTCTTATTGATCGAAAGCTCATTGAAAGCATAATTAAAATCACTGAATAGGTTAACAGGTGCTAATAAGCTGATAAGAGTACGTTTTACAATGCGGTAGCGATTCTCCATAATATCCTTCACAGCTGCAATGATTTCGCCCGGTGGGATACTCGACAGGAAACCCATCCTTCCCAGATTTATGCCGGCAATAGGAATTCCCGAATCGCGCACCAATCGAACTGAATGCAACATGGTACCATCGCCACCTATTGAAAATAAAAGGTCAGCCTGGCCTTTCAGATCATCATGATCCTGAAAAAGTGTTACTTCCTGCCGGAAAGAAATTCTGCCCTTTATAAAATCGTGGAAGGGTTTCCATACAAGAAGTTTACACCCCTTGTTTTCGAGTGTTTCAACAAGAATGCGAATATAATCCAGTTGGTTACTGTTAAATTCTTTTCCGAAGAGTGCAATTCTCACTGTATTAGGATTTATTTTGTTAAAAAGACAGGGGACAATCTGACAAAAGTAAATCCTTTTTATATCCCCGCAATAAAGTGAATAAAGATACCACTTTTACCTGATTTATTGATAGCGTATTCAATCCGGACTACTTTGTCATAATAAGTGACCAAATCGACACCTAGCCCCGCACTTGCCAAAAAAGTTCGAGGTAAAACGTTATTAAACTGACCGATCCATTGAGGCTGCCAAACATAACCTGCATCAGCAAAAGCAGTAAGGTACAATGCATAATGAATCAGACCGAACTTAGGTGTAGGAATAAATCCGATATTGTACGCCTTCTCAGGTATAAGTGCAAATTTTACATTTGAACGAACAATGCCAAAATGCTTACCATCAATTACATTATATTCGTATCCTCTCACATAATCGCGGCCGTAACCAAGGCCTTGTATCAGAAAATAGGGCTGCCAGGCTGCCGATGACACTTTACCGATAAATGAGATACCTGAATACCATCGCTTTGCAAGCTGGGCATAATATCGCGTGGTTGTTTTTGCCCATGCTATATCAACCGGCTTTTCAAAAGCAAATCCTAACCCAGCCTTATTCAACTCCAGGTCCACATACCAGCCTTTGAGCGGATAATATTTTATATCCCGGTGATCAATTTTCAGCTTATAATACATGTATAAAAACCTGGGTGCATCAACGTCTGAATAGCTGTAATCAGAATTTAATGACATCAGTGAATCAGAAAATGATAAGGCACGATATCCGGCAATTAACTGATGAGTTGTAAATATATTTTTGCGGTATGTACTGTTAACTGAAAAATATTTTTCTGTGGATAAGCCCTCAGAAACAAATGCAAATAAAAGCTTATCGTCCTGTGTGAGATATCCTGTCTCACGGTTATTTTTATATCCGGCTTCAAAACCAACTCCAATATGTTTCTTCTTATCAATGTATGGATCCTGATACGCCAGGCTCAGTTGATGATTTTTGCCAAACTGAACAATGGCATCAAGTTCATCCATCCGGCCGGTGAAATTGTACCATTTCAGGTCGATGCCATAATTGATTCGCGTAAAATCACGCGTTTGCAACCATGAATTCAGGTTCCGGTCAGTAATCTGCAATATAGGAACAGGCCATAAATACCATCGTTCCAGTACAGATATTTTAATATCCATCGTCACCAGATCAGCGGAATCGCGACTTAGTAAAGTATCAATAGTTACAAAATTGAATAATGAGGTATTCAGTATATTCAGACGTGATTGGTTTATACGTTTACTAAACTCATCCTGTGAGAATTTGTCACCTGGCGCAACTAGCAACTCCCTGAAAATAATATTTTTATTGGTTTTTTTATTCCCCGATAATTCGATTATTCCGACAGAAATTGACTTTGTAGTGGTATTAGTTTGCGCAGATGCAGAAAATAAACTTAAAACTACCAGTTGAATCAGGACCAGCCTACGTATTATATCAGCAAAAGGTGTTTTATATCGATAATCCATGAATCAGGATCAGACGTTTAAATAAGTCATTAAAAGGTCATAGCGTTCGCGCAGATTATCGAAATAATCGCTTTCGAAAAACGATGCCATAACTGTATAATCATTTCGAATAAAGGATTGTATTACAGGCTGAATATCAATGCGGTTCAATTTCATTGTTAACTCAAGGCGAGTAGAATCAGCAGGTGATGTTACGTAAAAGCTCAATATCTTGGCATCGTTTTCTTCGACGATTTTTGAAACGGAAACCATCGAAAAATCGTTTGCATTGAGTTCCAAAACAAGAATTCCTCCCGGATTACTGACAGCTGCAGTTTCAGCCATTTTGCCAACCAAATCAGCCAGAGTGATTAATCCAAGGTAGGATCCTTTATCGTCAACGACAGGTAAAGTTGTTAGCTTATAATCCGCAAAAAGTTTCATCGCTTCATAAATATGACGCGTATGAAGTATTGAAATGTTCTGCAACTGAAGCTCATAGTTCCATATGGGTTCTTCGAATGAGGCGGCTGCAAATATGTCATCCTCCGAAATAAGCCCCAATAACTGAGAATCGCCAACCACAGGCAGATGCGAAACCTTGAATTCATCAAACCAATGCATAGCAACTAGTCCGGTATCGGAGGTTTTGAGTGGCAGTACAGCGTTTGATATGAGGTCCTTTGTAATCATAAAAATTATTAGCTCAAATATCGTGCCTTAAATAAGTAAAACAAAGCCAGGTGTTTTGTAATTTTGCAGCATTAAAATTCAGCGATGACAAAGTTAAGTGTAAATATTAACAAAATTGCTACAATTCGAAATGCTCGGGGCGGAAATATGCCTGATGTATTGAAAGCAGCAATTGATTGTGAATTATTCGGCGCCGAAGGTATTACGGTACATCCTCGCCCTGACGAACGCCATATCCGGTACAGCGATGTTTATGAGATTTATCCTTTGGTTAAAACAGAGTTTAATATCGAAGGCAATCCCATACAGCGTTTTATCGACCTGGTTCTCGAAGTAAAACCGGCCCAGGTTACACTGGTGCCTGATGCACATGATGCCGTGACTTCCAATGCTGGTTGGGATACAAAAAAGCATCAGGCATTGCTGAAAGAAATAGTTTCAGAGTTTAAATCACACGGCATACGGACTTCAATATTTGTTGATCCTGACACTGAAATGGTTTCCCATGCTGCCGAAACCGGAACCGACCGTATTGAGCTTTATACCGAGTCTTATGCCCACCAGTACCCGATCGATCGGATCAAAGCTATTGCACCCTATGTGGAAGCCTCCAGGATTGCCACTCTAAACGGGTTGGGAATCAATGCCGGGCACGATCTCGATCTGAATAATCTTTGGTACCTGGTGCGGACCATTCCCGAAATATTGGAAGTTTCAATCGGCCATGCCTTGGTTGGTGAGGCTCTGTATATGGGACTGGAAAAAACCATTCAGTTGTATTTGCAGCAACTGCGTTAGATCATAAAATTAAATAAAACCTAACTGATGAAATAGCCATGATTGCATAAAACTACTCATCGAATTTGATATAATGATCAATCTGGCATATTCTATGTGACCCGTAAAAATAAATAATAACACATGAAAAAAAATATTCTTTCCATTTTTCTTATCATCTCTTCTTTGGTTACGATTGCTCAAACTGTTGTTGAAACAAAGCAAACAGAGGAACGTAGTGGCATAATTTATCTAAAGGGTGGTAATACTCCGTTCAGTGGAACAGCAGTTTCTTACTTTCCGAACGGCAATAAGCAGGTTGAAGCACCTTACCTGAATGGCAAAGAAAATGGCATGGAAACGGACTGGTATCCAAACGGTAAAGTGATGATGGAGATTACATACCGGGATGGTGAATTTAACGGACCATACAGGTTTTATTATCTCGAAGGAGGAATGGAGTACGAAAAGATGTATTCAGGAGGACTTATGAATGGCCCTTCAGTTCATTATTATCCCGATGGCAAAAAAGAATACGAAGGCACTTATTCTGATTGCCGCGAAACCAGTACATGGACATATTACCATCCTAATGGTCAGAAAATGAAAGAAGGTGCATTTAAAGAAGGATTTGAAGAAGGAGAATGGCAGTTTTGGGATGAGACCGGCGAATTGATTAAAACTGTTACTTATAAATCAGGTGACATTGTTGCAGAAAGCAAAATGAAATAATCAGGTTGATTCTGATGTTTAAAATATTTTTTGAAGTCAATTCAAACTGTAAGTGATAAGATCGAGTTAATACTTATCTCGTCACTCTTACTTGTTATAATATTCTCAATTACTATTATGAAACTTTTTTTTCGCGAATTCGGACAAGGACAACCTGCCATTATTTTACATGGCCTGTTCGGGCAAAGTGATAATTGGGTTACCGTTGGCCGTCGCATTGCCGATCAGTTTCATGCGTATATTCCCGATCAGCGTAACCACGGGCAATCGCCACATACTTCAATACATAGTTTTCCCGCCATGGCTGATGATCTGGTTGAGTTTATAGAAGATCATCATATCTCGAATCCTGTTCTGATAGGGCATTCAATGGGAGGTAAAGTTGCTATGACATACGCACTTGAAAATCCAGGAAAGGTTCACAAACTGGTAATTATTGATATTAGCCCCCGCAAATACCCCGAGAGAATCACGCACACCCAGATAATCAGCCAGATGATGGGAATTGATCTTGAAAATACAAAAACACGAGGTGAGGTGGAAAAAATCCTGGATTCAAAAATTTCTGAGCCACGTATACGTATGTTTATTCTTAAAAATCTCTATTTTAAAATCGATGGTAATTTAGCCTGGCGACTGAACCTGGAAGCTATAAATCAAAGTATGGATCTGCTTTTTGATGGGATTCGTAGCGAAAGCCAATACAAAGGACCCACTCTTTTCATCCGCGGCGGTAAGTCCGACTATGTTCCGGATGCAGATATCCCGTTGATTGAAAGTTTGTTCCCACAAGTTACTATTAAAACAATTTCCGGGGCATCGCATTGGGTTCATGCTGACGCCCCGGAAGAATTATGTGTTTTGCTGAGTGAATTCCTGGAAAGGGAATGCACTTATAGGTAAGTGGAACTATTCCTCAAACAGGATTAATTTTGACAGGCATTAAATTTCAAGCCCCAAATTCCAAGTCTCAAATTCCAAAAAATATATCGTATAGCTGAACCTGGGCTAATATTAAAAAAAAGAAAGGTTTGCTAAGCCTCTGAGAACGGTCAAACTCCCAAAACCTGCAAACCTTTCATTAGTCAAAATCCTGATTAATATCTTACTACATCAACCCTGGCAACTCCGGCCTGAAGATTAATCATAATCTTATTGGTGCTTGTTGCGAAATTGGGAGTTTGGTATTTTTGATTCGCAACTTTTGTAAATCCTTTAAAATCCTTGCTCGACATAAAGGTGTTGGAAATAATTTCACAGCCTGCACTTTCAGGTACCCTTAGGGTAATGGATGCTGCACCAGCTTCTAACTTTAAATCAGTAAGCGGAAGTGCTGCTCCGATTTTAATGTCAATATCCGAAGCTCCGCCCTGTATTTTGAGGTTACGTGTTTTAAAC
Source organism: uncultured Bacteroidales bacterium (assembly GCA_963802185.1). GTDB lineage: Bacteria > Bacteroidota > Bacteroidia > Bacteroidales > UBA4417 > UBA4417. The sequence goes on along the minus strand of CAWDHU010000015.1, from coordinate 324,073 downwards.
CCAGAGAGATCAAAATCAACCTCGGCAGCGCCAACATTGAGGTCCAGGTCCCAAATAGGATTAGGATTGAGTTTCATATTCACATTGTTATTCATTTTCCCGTCATTGAATTCACCTTTATCAAGCGAAAGATCAATTACGGTAAGACTATCTTCTACTTTAGCAGTCATGGAGTAGTTTGCATTGTCGTTGTCGTGTTTTACTTCGATCAGCTTATTTGTAGTGTCACCAATTCTAAATTTACCAACACCGATATTGAGTTTAAGCGTAGCAAATTTTGTTAGCGAATCATAGTCTTCGGACATGATGTTATTATAGGAAGCCACGTTGTCTTCATCATTATTGTTACGATCGTTACGGTCATTCCATTCCCAGTTCCACTTATGGTTATCTTTAGGGCCATATTGCTGTACAGCGAAGAAAGTAACTACAACTGTGACAAAAGAAAGCAGCAGTTTAATCCAATCCTTGACCGGAATTATTGATATACCCCAGAGAATCAGGATTACAGGCCACAGGTGCCACATGCTGCGCCAGGTGAAAAACAGAACACCTGTATTTTTGAGAATAAAAAGGACGCCAATTAAAACCAGCAGAAGTCCCCAGAATATTTTACGGTAGCTCATAGTATTCGGTTTTTATTTGTTTGAAAAATTACTTTAACTTTATTGAAAGAACTGACACTATTCTTTGGTGTCTTTTTTACGTTCGGCAAAACTGGTGGCTATCAGCACGCCTCCTAATACTATAATAACAAGTGGCCACAAGTCGCTGAAATTAATATTAGGGATAAACCTGTTTGCAAGGAAAATCAAGCCTAACGAAATAAGTACGATCCCGCCAATAAGTCCATTGCGATTTTCAGGTTTAACAGGAATATTGAAAGGATTGGAAGCACCAGTATTATAATCAGCTGATGAAGGTTCACCTGGATTATCATTACTGAATGGTTCTCCAGAACCCATATTCATGTTGAAAGGCATAATAGGTTCGAGCGGCAGTGCAATCCACAAAATGAGGTAAACTATAACGCCTCCGCCACCTGCAAAGGCAATGACCACAAATAGCAACCTGATAATTATCGGATCTATTTCGAAATAATCTGCTATTCCACCAGCTACACCGCCAAAAACCTTGCTCTTAGCTGAACGATATAAACGTTTATTCTTTTCCATGATTTTAAGCTTTAAAAGTTTTATTGTTTAAGCATGTGACGCAAATATTTGGTTTTGGTTACATGGAATAACTATTTTGGAGAAATAAATCCCCGAAATTATCTGAGTTTCTGAATAAATTCAAAATATAATGACAAAAGTGGTAATCCGGAAATTGAAAATCAACCACGACTCTGCCTATTTTTTTTATAAAAATAAGTACGGGAATATGGTCATTGAATAATAAATACTCTGTGGAAATAGAATGTAAGTTAAAAGAAAATTCTCAGTTTTTGCTTGAATTCAAAATGAGATCTATTCCTCATCATCATCCTCATCATCTTCAATATCCGGATCAGGTGCAGGGGAAACCCTTTTTGATACAAGGATACTTATTTCGTAAAGGCTGTATAATGGAATGGTTACAATCATCTGGCTGAAAACATCAGGGGGTGTGATGACTGCTGCAACAATAAGGATAATCACAAAGGCATACTTCCGGTTCTTTTTAAGGAACCCAGGAGTGATAATACCAATTTTAGATAGAACATAAACCACAACTGGCAATTCGAACACAACGCCCACTGAAAGAATTGTTGAAGTAACGGTACTGATATAAGATGATAATGATATCTGGTTGGCAACCATCGTACTAACCTGGTATGTACCTAAGAAATTTAGAGTCCATGGAACCATGAAATAGTAGCTGAAAAGAACTCCTACTATAAATAGAAAAGACATTATAAAAACTGAACGCCGGGCATAGTGGCGTTCTGTAATATATAGCGCAGGCATGACAAACTGCCATAACTGGTAGATAATAAAAGGCGACCCCAGGATCAGACCGGCGAACATAGAAACGGTCATATCCGTCATAAACTGTCCGGAAAGATTCAGGTTAATAATGGTGAGCGACATAGGCGGAAGACAAAGGTTGTCAACATGTATTAATTCGCCTAATTTACAGAGCCATTTATACGTTATGAAAGAAGTATCCTTTGGAGCAAGCAATATCTTATCAAAAATAAATCGGCTGTTGGCAAATGCCACCACTGACATCACTACCCAAGCCAACACCATGCGAACAAGTCGTTTGCGCAATTCGGTGAGATGATCCCAGAAAGACATTTCCTTTTCAGGAGTCTCGTCCTTATCCTGATTCTTTTTTTTAAGAAGTGCTGCCAAGAGTATAAATATGAACGGCAAATTTAACAAATTTATTCAAAGCAATGAAAGTGATTTTGAAGCGTTTAAATTGCACCCGAAATGATAACCATCCTGCACTTATCCTGAAATATAATTGGTAATTAAAAAGGATATAACTTTCAACAGAGTATGTTTCTTTATCTTTGGGCAAAAATTTCGTCATTACACAAATTCTTACCCATATGAAACTGATTAAACTTTTATTTCTTTTATTCACTTATACTGCCATAATGCTACCCGACGTTTATTCCTGCACTGTAATAGTTGTCGGTAAAAAAGCAACAGCCGATGGTTCGGTAATGATTTCCCATACCGATACAGGTCCTGATTCCAGGATATTCCGGGTGCCGGCACAAACATTTAAGCCCGGAGATAAAGCACCTGTTTATTGGGGAATCCAGGATGCGGAACTGCCACTGAATGATGATGGTAAAATTATAGGTTATATTCCCCAGGTTGAAAAAACATATGCCTATTTCCAATCGGCTTACTCGCATATAAATGAATACCAGTTAGGTATTGCTGAAAGCACAACAGCCCAAAGAGAAGAGTTAGTTGTTACTCTTGAAACCGGCAAACAAATTATGACCATTGAACAAGCCATGATATTTGCTTTGCAGCGTTATAAGAAAGCCAGCGAAGCAACCCGGTTTATTGGTGAATTAATGACAAAATACGGTTTTTTACCATCATCTGGTGATGGTTCCGAAACTCTTGTGATCGCCGATACTGAAGAGGCATGGGTACTTGAAGTATTCGGCGTTGGCCCGGGATGGACACCCGAAAGTGGAAAGCCAGGTGCCATCTGGGCAGCACAGCGAATGGGCGACGACCAGGCTGCCATGATACCAAACTGGAGCATCATCAAAGAAATAAATGCTGCAGATAAAAAGAACTTTATGGTTTCAGACCAATTATATGCAGGAAGCCATTGACCGTGGTTGGTACAATCCCGCTTCGGGCAAACCATTTATCTGGCAGGATGCCTACACTCCTTTACCTGAAGAGTATGCAACCAGCAGGTTCTGGTTGTTTTACCAGACTTTCACCCCGAATCTGAAAAAATGGCCGAACCGTTTTCTTGATCCTTCCAATCCTTATAAAGGAATGGAACCTTATTTCCAGGTTGTTGAGCCACTTTCGTTGTATCCGTTTTCGGCCACTCCGAGAACAAAATATCTCTGTTCAGGATTTGGTAGCTTTTCAACGTTCCACATTCGAAGGCACCATTTATGATATGACATCCTATCCTGAATGGCTGGTGCCTGACGGTGATGGGAATTATGTGAAAAGCCTGCTGGCTACGCCGTTTCCAGGAAGCGATATGCGCAAACTGATCAAACAAACCTACCGTCGTCCGGTTGCGCGACACCGGGGTCATTACGGTATGATCATACAGCTTCGTGGCTGGCTGCCCAATGAAATAGGCGGCGTTTACTGGGTATATCTTGACAATCCGTATTTCAGCCCCTATGTTCCGATTTATGCCGGGAATCTTTCGGTAGCTGAAACATACAATATTTATGATCCGAATAAATACGACGAAAAATCGGCACGCTGGGCCATAGACTTTGTGGATAATCTGGCCAACCTGAAATTCCAGGAAATAATTAAGGATGTTCATGCTGTGCGCGATCCTTTTGAAAAGGAAATTTTTGCCAAGCAGAGCCAGGTAGAACAGGAAGCACAGAAACTGTATAAGAAGAACCCAAAGGAAGCACAGGAATATCTTACTGCTTATTCCAATGGGTTGATGAATAATGTAACTGAGATGTACATTGGGTTGAGGAATTCGATTATTACAAAGTATACGAATAATCGGGAATGATCGTAAGAGTTTTTGTCTCACTTTAAGTTAACTGGTTTTTAATTTACCATAAGTACTAATAAATCCAGTTATTTGAAAACCAACATTTTTTTGCTTAGAATTCTTTTATTCACCTGGAGTTGATAAAAGTAAACCCCGGCCGGTAAGTCTGAGGCGTCAAAATTCACGCTATATTCCCCAATACTCTGATCACAGTCCATGAGTGTTTTAACTTCACGACCTGTAAAATCGTAAACTTTTAAAATGACATGAGCTTCGTTTGGCAGTTGCCAGGTGATGGTGGTGGTTTCGGTAAACGGGTTTGGATGATTTTGAAAAAGCTGTAAACCTGTTGATTTCGTTTGGCTGGATTCAATGCCAACGTAAGATGCACCACCGTCTATTGTATGAAGTATTGTCCCATCTTCGCCAACCGCAGTGCCAATTAATTCATTAACAAATGAAACCGAATGTAAACCACTGCATCTGCCACTATCCTGCTGAAACCAATTTAACCCGCCATCAACAGATTTATAAATAATGCCATTATTACCAACCGTGTATGCCACCTGTGAACTTACAAACTGCACATCATATAATGTTTCCGAAATGCTGTTGCGCATCTTGAGCCAGTTTTGTCCTCCATCAGTTGTTTTAAGTATCAGAATTGAATCCATATCCTGGCCTACAGCCAAACCGTTGTTCAAATCAAGAAATGAAATGGAGAATAATGTGCTTTCTGGGGCATTACTTACCTGAGCTATCCAGGTGCTTCCACCATCAGATGTATGAAGAATGGTTCCATAATCACCTGCTGCTGCACCAATATTGTTATCAACAAAATCAACCCCATACAGATTATAACCCGGGTTTTCAGATTGAAGGGTCCAATTGGTGCCTCCATCCGAGGTTCTGAGTATCCTTCCTCCCTGGCCAACTGCAGTGGCGTGATCAGCATCAGTTACTGATAAATCAGCAAACCACAAATAAAATCCATTCTTAAATTGCTCTACCCAGGATTGTCCTCCATCATTGGTATGTAATATACTGGCTTCATAACCGGTAGCAAAACCATTTTCAGCATCAGCAAAATCAACAGTTTGTAAACCAGGTCCACCTATCTGCTGCTGAACCCAACTGCTGCCTCCATCTGAAGTTTTATAGATTGCGCCCTGAGCTCCAACTGCTGTTCCGTGATTAACATCAGTAAAGCAAACGCCATATAATGCGCCAACTATTCCACCTGATTGTGCTATCCATGTGCTTCCCTGGTCAGAAGTTTTTGTTATTCCATATCCAACAGCAACTGCTGTGGTATCATTTAATACACAAACATCAAAGCCACCGTCAGGATAATAATAATTTTGAACATCTTCCCATGTTTGACCACTATCAGATGAGATAAGCATCAGGAAACCACCACAAGCAGCAATACAATTCTTTGTATTGAAAAACTTTACACTGTTTATATCGTTATATGTTTTTTGTGGTGAAATGTTCCAGCTATTTCCGCCATCAGAGGTATAAATAATGGTTCCGTTAAAGCCGGCAATAATACCAATATCGGGATTTGAAAATGAAACACTATAAAACTGCTGATTGATCGGGCTGGTTTGGGAATTCCAGGTCTGTCCGCCATCGTTGCTTCGGAGAATAGTACTATTGTTACCAACGGCGGTTACGTTATTTTCGTCGATGATATCCACCGCATTAAGTACAATTGATGTTCCGCTGGTTTGCATGGTCCAGGTATCCCCTCCATCGGTTGTGCGCAGGATTTTCCCGGCGTCGCCGACAATGATCCCAAGGTTTGAATTCAGGAATGCGACTGCATTTAAATTCGGATACTTGCCGACAGACTGAACAAGCCATGTATTGCCGCCGTCAATCGATTTCAGAATTGATCCGCCTTTTCCTACAGCAATTGCATGATCCGGATTGCTGAAACAGACACCATACAAATCTATGGTAGTGGGACTTGCAAGCTTAACCCAGCCGGAACCTCCGGTTTCGGTTTTTAAAATTGTCCCTTCAAGGCCAACAGCAAGGCCATTATTGCCATCAGCGAAGCTACATGATCGTAAAACAATTCCTTCGGATTTGGGGTTCTGAAAATACCACCCGCTTTGTGCATTCAACTCACTTGATAAAGTTAGGTTAAAGATGATAATTGCCATTAAATAGTTCAGGTTTCTCATAGATTTTCCTTTTTGAAAAATTAATTATTTAAGTGAATCATTTTCTTTGTTTCAATCCTTCCGTTTGTCAGGAACTGATAAAAATAAACCCCGGCTGGCAACCCTGATGCATCAAATTCAACTTTATGTTCTCCTTTCGCTTGAATGCAATCCACAAGTATTCTTACTTCACGGCCTGTAATATCGAAGACTTTTAAAAGGACATGAGCATCTTTGGGTAGTTGCCAGGTGATGGTGGTGGCAGAGTTAAATGGGTTGGGATGGTTTTGGTACAATTGAAAAGAACCAGGTCCGGAAGGCGATTCATCAACAGAAGTATATTCACTTGCGTCATAGGCAAAAAGGTAACCCTTATTGTATACAGTTAAAGCAGTTTTTCCACCGGCTCTCGTCAGGATTCTTGAACCATGAGTTGGAGCGTTAGTATTTAAGGTAACAAATGTTCCCAGATTTCCATCAAACAGAAGATGGCTTGGATTGTCTGGATTTAAAGGAGTATGATATATAAAAATATTATTATTCCGGTATTCTTTAACCGAATATTGAAAATTGGGGTGCGAAGCGGTTGAATTTGTTACAGAACTATATCCATAATATTTCTGATCGTTGCCAGGCATCATAAATATGCTGTCAAGGGAATAATAAGTTCCCTGGTTTTTGACAGGTAATATTAATTCGTTTCCGGTTTTAGCATTGAAAAATATAGTTGTGTTTTGACTATTATCTATAAGGGAATAATATCCCTTTTTCGCTTCGAATACTCCTCCTGAAGGTATACTTTTTACAAACCAGGAATCATCAGCAACAGAATAAAGTAAATGCTCTGCCGGATGAGTATAGTTGACAAATTTTACCAGGGAATAGCCTGTACTTCCATATACATCTAAATAATTATTACTCGTGGCAAAACTGACATCTTTCAAATTGTCAGTCGTTCCGTTATAATTAAATACGGTCATCCCCTGAATACCGGGACCCTTGTAGTAAACAGTTGTAACATAGTTATTCCCCAATTCAATACTTTGAATACCTGGAAACTGCCCGGCCTGCCAATCTGAATTATAAATTTCCGAATTCCTGCTCAGAAAGTCATAAAAAACAAGCTTGTCTTTGGTAGTAACGGCTACTATGTGTCCACCTATGTAGTGAACATTCCGGTAATCATAGACGATATTAAAGTCATGTTGAGTAAATAAGCGTGAATAAACATCATACATTATCAGGTTAACTTTATCACCATTGTCCTTATCGTACGTGGTATGAAAAATGCCCTGACCACCGGTTCCTGAAGCAGAAGGAACAAGATGTGTACTGTTGTAATCGAAATCATAAGAAAAATCATCAAACAAACCGGTAAGCGTATTATATGCCCATAAATAAAAAGTAGCTATGCCATTAATAACCTCAGACCTGGACGTAAACAAGTAACATAATCTCGGATAAATCCGGTTTAAATCATACTGATGAAGAACATCGTTGATAAGCACATCGGAAGTTCTGTTAACAAAAGTACCGGTATAGGCACTGTATCCACCGCAAGAATAAGGAGCACCTGTAGTACGTCCAAAAATAAACCCATGCTCCAACTGACGAAATAAAGGTAAGTTTACACCTGTAAATTCCGAAATTGATTTGGTAATCGAACTATAAGCAACAAGAGTCTGTTTTGTAAGATCTGCCTCTGACAGATTTAAGCATAAGTAATCGTCACCGGTATAAACAGAGGCATAGGGAGTGGGGCTAATGGATAAATAGGTTGAGCTTCTGATCTGAGAGTCGTCCGAATCAAAAACATAAATTTTAGTATTGGTTACCACATATCCCATATTTGCATTACAGCCAAATATTTTTCCGCGGTCAGTCCGTATCTGTCCATCGAACCTCAAAACAGTAAAATCATGATTTGCAGCACTAAAAAAAACTGCAAGCGAATCGTTCAGCAGCATGGCACACTTCCCGTCGGCAGCAGCATCAGTCCAGGGCAAAGTAGTAGCAATAGAAGTTGAGTCCCAGTTTCCTGAAATTGTGCTGAAAGCATATATTTCCTTTGAAGATGTTTCGGAGAATATTATACAGGTTTCTCCAACAGCATACTTGTTATCATTGGTGAGCGTTTTCCCCAGAAAGAGTATATCCCAGGCGGATTGCTGCGAAGATGCCATTAAAGGGAAGGAAAACAGAACGGCCATCAAAAGGCCTTTAACATAATTTCCGATAGTTTTCATGACATTGGTTTTTATCCCGACTGAAAGGGGTGAATAAATTTATTTAATGAGTACCATTCTCTTTGTTTCAGCATTTCCGCTCACTTTAAGCTGGTAAAAATAAACCCCGGCTGACAACCCTGATGCATCAAATTTAACTTTGTGCTCACCTTTCGCCTGCTCACAATCCACAAGGGTTTTCACTACACGTCCTGTAAAATCGTATACTTTTAAAACAACATGACCATCATTGGGCTGTCGCCAGTTTATGGTTGTGATTTCCTTAAATGGGTTTGGGTAATTCTGATTGAGAATGAATCTGGCTGAAAACAGATCTGCATTAGCAGTTACAGGGGTTTCAAGGAGCTTAATACTTCCGTAAAATAATGTATCGGGTCCGTAAGGTTGAGCTGTACGGGATCCCGCAGTAGCTGCTATCTGTTTGCAATAATCAGTGAAATAGCCTCGCCTGGTATCCGTTTTAACAATTGCGCCGCCCACAAATCTCTTTATATCATCAGGAATTGGTATGGGATCACTCCAGTGGACAGCATCATGACTGAAAGTCACCTGGGTATTTGGATTTACAACTCTATTCAGATTCAGATACATTGTAAACAAACCGTTGGCATTGCAATGCATTCTGAAATAATAAAGAGTGTCGTTCGGTGACAGGTTCAGTGAAGCCGTTTGAGCCGGCTGAAAATCTTTCATTATTTTAAGTTCAGGCTTTCCGGGCGTTTTATACTTCATGTAGGCTATGTAGGTATGTCCGGCTGTATCTACTAAAGCATCGAACCTGTTCCATGCCACAGCAATTGAATCGGTAATAGTAACGGGTGCTGACCAACTGGTACCATTATGCCTGATATAAAATAACCGTGGTTTTAGAACGGTGGTTGTTGTCATCTCCCGGCACATAACTATTGTTACTTTGCCTTGCTGATCAGGTACAATCGTTAAAGTATTATAAATAAATCTATCAACTGGTGCATCAGTAAATTTCACAATTGTGGTTGTTGCTCCCCAGGTATTTGAAGTTGCGTTTCGTATCCATTCCCAAACGATTCCACCATTGCTATACCATCCATAATAATTTGCAACGATATGTACATTATTACCAGCATCAACAAATAAACCCTCAATTATTGACCCATAATTGCCCGGATGGGTATTTACAAGTTCTTTTACCCAGCTTCCTGTTTTATTGGTCATGCAATAGAGATCAAAGTACCATTCCGTTCCATAATTAGTTGCTGAAGGATTTGAATAATTGAAATTATTATTCACGGTAATACCAATGTACACTTTGCCGTTAGTATCAACTGTTAATGCACAATTACGCATATCGCCTTCATGCGAAGTTATAATCTGTTCTTTGCTCCAGTTTTTACCATCATCTGTCGACTTAAAATAAAATAATTTGTAGTTGTCGATATACGCTACATGTTCAATACCATTCGGCTCTTTGAAATAACTGTTAATGGTGTAGTGTCCGAAAGATGCGGGGTTTGGAAATCCACTTGTGCGGAATTTTTCACCGATATCCAGTTTTGAACCCTGAAAAATCAAACTGTCGGGGAGGGTGGTTTGTGCATTAATGATCAGTTGCCCGGCAAACAAGAAAAACAGAATTGGCATTACCCGGGTTTTAAAGTAATTTCCAGGAGTTTTCATGACGATGGTTTTTTTAATTTGGTTATATTATTTGAATTACAACATTTTGTTAAACATCAATATCAGGAATACAAACCTGAACTTGTTCGGAAAAACATGTCCATCGTTTAAAGCAATTAATCAATAAAAAAATCTGGTCTAACTGATTTTACGAGTTATAAGTATCAGTTTTAATAAAAATGCATACTAACTGCTGTAGTGTCAGTCAGAGGAACTCAGGGAATTCATTCTTATTGATTCGCTGACAAGCCAATAAAGCATTTCAGAAAGAATATATATAAGTTATTACAATGTTTAAAGATACGAAATAAATATATGTTTTATTCACCCAATAGTGAGAAATTTCAAGATCACACGAAGAAGTGATAAAAAACTTAATTTTGCCGGTTCATACAATTAAATAACAATGCTGGAATCCCTTCGCAATATCCGTATTGAAGATTTTGATTATCCTTTGGAAGCAAGGCAGATTGCCCAGTTTCCACTCGACATACGTGATAAATCGAAATTGCTGATCATGCAGGATGCTGTCATTTCCGAAGATACTTTCTCAAATCTAGCTTTGCATCTTCCCGCAGACAGCTTGCTTATATCAAATGAAACCAGAGTGGTGCATGCCAGGCTCTTATTCAGAAAACCATCAGGCTCCCAAATCGAAATTTTCTGTCTTGAACCCATAAAACCAACAAATGATATTCAACTTGCATTTCAGCAGAAAGAGAGTTGTACCTGGAAATGCCTTGTAGGCAATGCCCGACGTTGGAAATCAGGATCACTAGAACTTGATAGCGAATTGGAAGGAATTCAGGTAAAGCTGACCGCCAATTTGACAGAACGAGATGCAACTACATTCTTTATTCATTTTAATTGGACTCCATCTAATCTGACTTTTGCACAAGTACTTGAACATTTTGGCAAAATTCCTTTGCCTCCTTATATTTCTCGGGAAGCAACGGAAAACGATAATACAAGCTATCAGACTGTTTTCGCACGCAACAATGGGTCTGTGGCTGCCCCGACAGCCGGATTGCATTTTACTCCTGAAGTTCTTGATTCACTTGTGAAGAAAAAAACCAAAACTGATTCAGTTACATTGCATGTTGGAGCCGGAACTTTTAAGCCGGTAAGTTCCGAAACAATCGGTGATCACCATATGCATTTCGAACAAGTGATTGTTCCTTTGAAATTGTTAAAAGAAATCCTTAAGTATAAAAACAAACACATTACTCTCGTTGGCACAACAACGGTACGTACCCTGGAAAGTGTTTACTGGCAAGGTGTAAAATGGCTTCAAAATAAGCCGGAATTGCCGGTAATGCATATTGAACAATGGGATCCTTATCTGAACATTTCCGAAAAGCCTGTAAATACGGAAGATGCGTTGCAATGTGTGATTGACACTCTTGAAAAATTCGGCCTGGCTGAATTACACGGTGAAACTTCATTAATGATCGCTCCCGGCTACACCTATCATATCCCGGATGCTATAATCACTAATTTTCATCAGCCAAAAAGCACATTGTTGCTTTTAGTTGCTGCATTTGTGGGCGACGATTGGAAAACAGCTTATAATTATGCTTTAAAATCCAAATTCCGCTTCCTTAGTTATGGTGATAGTTGCCTGTTTTTTAAACACAAACTAACGTAAGATGGGCGTAACCGGAATTATTCTTGCTGGTGGAAAAAGCTCCCGCATGGGTGCCGAAAAAGGCTTACAGAAACTTTGCGGCAAACCTCTTATTAATTATGCTATCGAAGCTCTGTCGGGTTTGTGCAACACTATCATCATCAGTTCTTCTTCTGAAGATTACCATTCGTTAGGATACAAAGTGGTAGCCGATGTGATCCCAGGAATTGGTCCGATGGGAGGAATCTATTCAGCCTTGAAACATAGTGAAACGGAAGAAAACCTGGTTCTCAGCTGTGATCTGCCTTTCGTATCTACAAAATTGATGTCATTTATTTTAGAAAATTCCGAAGGATATAAAGTGGCAGTTCCGTGGCTGGGATATAAACATTATGAGCCATTGTGTGGATTTTATAATTTGTCAATCCTGGAGCAAATAAGTACTTTTATTGAGAATAATAATTATAAACTACCAGATTTATTTGATGAAATCAGTATTAATAAATTGATCGTCAACAACAAACTGGGATTTTATAATGACAGACTGTTTTTAAATGTCAACTCAAAACATGATCTGACACTAGCCGAAAACCTGATGAAGAACAGAAAATAATTATTCTGTTAAATGCCTTTTCTTTCTTAATTTTGCAACATTACTCTCCGAGTTTTCATTTCTAATAATCAAATCGATTTATGAAATGCTGACCGATGGGTTGCCCCGGAAACAGGCCAGCCTCCCGAATATAAACTGAATTGGAAAGGAGAACCATGATACACTATGAATTACTTTTTGTGATAGGCCTGATGCTTATCGCTTTTTTCTATTCTTCCGTCGGTCACGGCGGAGCCAGCGGCTACCTGGCATTGATGGCACTTTTTAGCTTTGCACCTGAATCTATAAGGTATTATGCGTTGATCCTGAACCTAGTGGTTTCGGCTATTGCATTTATTTCTTATAGTCGTGCGGGTTTTTTCAAGTGGCGGCAGGTGGTTCCTTTTCTGATCACTTCGATGCCTGCGGCCTATATTGGCGCTCAATTCAGTATTAATCCAACAATTTATAAAATAATACTAGGGATAATGCTAATGATCGCAGTAGCGCGGATGTTATTTGTCCGGAATACTGAGAATGATACTACACATGATCCCCCGTTTGCATTAGCGATGGGAATTGGACTGGTACTTGGCCTTGCTTCAGGAATTATCGGAATCGGAGGAGGTATTTTATTGTCGCCGATACTTATTCTTGCGCGATATGCGAGAATAAAGGAAGCTTCGGCAGCATCAGCTTTATTTATTTTTCTTAATTCAGGAAGCGGACTGGCAGGATTAATGGCTACAAATATCAGCTTTCAACCTCACATTATATATTGGATTTCGGGAGTTATGGCAGCCGGATTGGTAGGCTCAGCTATTGGCAGCCGGACAATTTCGGAACTCAACCTGAAACGTGTTTTATCCCTGGTACTAATTGCAGCCAGTTTAAAATTGTTTTTCTTTTAGGGGGGGGTGAGCGTTAGGATTTGAGGGTTTGTGACTTGCTTAGAGAAATTGGTTTCGGGTTTTAGAAAACAGGCATTACACATCGACTGCTTCTTTCGCGGATCACTTTATCAAAATCAACGAGACTTCTTTTCATCACACCTGATGTTGCATCGTGACAGGTTAAACATGCACCGGCTGTGAGAATTATCTTTTGTTCGACCAGGTTAAAAGGTCGCATTCCAATCCGCGTTGATGCCTGATCCTTACGTTCCTGAAGAAATCCTATCCAGGAATCCTCAGGCAATCCGTCGTATTTATTATTTTCATAAAGTGGGTCGAAGGTCCATTTTCCGGTAACAGAGTATGATAATTTTCCGCGGCCATAACCTATAGCCAGAGGATCGTTGTGACAGGACTTACAACTTCTCCCTTCACGTTGAGTAGTGTGTGCCGACGAAGGCGCATACAACCTTCGAAACACAGTTTTTTCGCCTTTTTTAAATGATCCCTTATCAATCGTTAAAATCATCCCAGGAGTAAAAGTGCTGACTATACCGTTTTTCTTTGATTTATCCGTAGCATTAATCCCGAGAACCGGCAATTCGGCTAATCCTTCAGTGGAATATTCTATCCAGCTTCCTTTTTGGGAAGTGTTTGTCAGCATATCGAAACCTTTTGCCTTGCTATCGTAACTATTGTGACAACCAACACATTGCGGAGCCCATGCAGTATGGCATGCTTCGCAACTTAAGCGGGCATGAGCTTTGCCTTCGGTACATGCTGTTGCAGGAGGTTTCATAATTGCAATGCCTGAGCCTGATTTTTTAATCATACTCAACTTAGTGCCAGATTCTTCAACAATCGTATTAACGAGTGGAATTTCTCCTTTTTGCGTTAGAATCACCTGTATTCCTTCTGTTTGAAACTTCCTCAGCCACGAAATAAGCTGGGTTTCCTGGTCAACTCCTGTAATTGATTTCTGGTTATTTGCCTTTGGTGTATGACAGTCGCTACACTGCACTTTCACGGCTTCTTCCTTGTGGGCGTAATGCTTTCCATCTCCCATTAACTCATACGATCCATGACAATCAATGCAAAGCATTCCTTTTTCGTGATGAATATCTGCAGGCATTTTTATAAAAACACGCTTATCGGGCAAAACCTGGTAATTGTCATTGCCTTTAACATTTTCAGGCTTCAGCTCAGTTTCGTGCCAGCCTTCATAATTCATCGAAATCCGGCCTGAACGGCTGTGACAGCTATTGCATTTGTCATTTGTAATATTGAGATCAAGTGCCGGATGAAACATGGGTAAAGCAGTATCGGATTTTTGCCTTCGCTTCATCTGGTCCAATGTTGCTAATGCTTTTTTATCATAAGTGAGATGACAAGCCAGGCATCCGCCACCTCTTTCGAGCCATTCTGACGGGCCTGTTTTTGTTTTTTCATTTCCCAGGTGACAACCAGCACACAAATTCCTAAGATGTTGTCCGGAAGCAGTATTTCCAATATCATTTATATGAGAAGCCAGGTTAAGATCTTCCGTTTCGCCAAAAGCCCATTTATCGACACTGATTATTCCACTTAAAGTTGACATCAGTGAAATTTTCACGCGAGGCACAATTCCCGGATGGCACCCTGCATTTCCACAAGTTTCAGAAGCATTTGATAAATTCCCTGGAACCGGAAACATCGAACTGTGGGCTTTGGTTTTATCGAGTGTAAGCGGATCACCACCGTGGCATGAATAACATCCGATATATTCGGGTCGGTGTGCATCCGAAAAACCACTCATTCCTTTATGGCAGGAAACACAGCCTTCAGCATGGCCCTGAATTATGGTGAGTTGGGCAGTATCAGAAGCTAAAAAACTGATTTTTTCAGAATGCAGCAAAGGTTGCATTTTGTAAGTATCATCCCAGGGCCATTGCCATTGCCACATCGGGCCCCGAAAGAAAAACCCGGTAATAGTCAGCAAGGCATAAAGAATAATCATCACAACAAAGAATTGCTTGATGATCCTGGAATACAAAGGCTTTACCCAGGGTATCAAATAAATTAAAATGAGAAGAATAATCAGTCCTATGGTAATAAGAAGCGGATTCGAAACCCAGTGTAAAGTTTCCTGCAGTCCGACAAAATACCAGGGTCCTTTCATTACCGCATCGTTCAATCCATTAATTGGTGCCCTGAAAAGAAAACTGATGAGTGTGATAATACCGGTTGTAATCAGCAGGGTTCCAAGGTTCACTTTTAAACTCCTGGCATGCTCCAGGATGATTATAAACAGAATCACTGTTGCGGTGGCAGCATGTTGAATGTACAATACCTGGAAATTATCCTCAGTCCCGATAAATGTTTGCTGCAACATCGGGCCGATCAAGGGAAGGCTGCTAATAAGCGACGACAGAATCCGATGTGCCTGCATACTGTCGCCATCTGCTTTCAGAATAAAACCCGAAAGCATTACATATAAAGTGAAAATTATTGAAAGCGTCAGCCTGAACCAAACGCTTTTCTTTTTAATATTAGTTTCAGTACCCTGCCAGAGATGATCAAAAATATGCACAAGTGTCAGTATCAGAAACAGTTGCGCGCTCCAATAGTGAATGTTCCTTAAGAGCGAAGCAGCTGGATTAGCAGTCACGAGTTTAGTAACCGAAAGGTATGGAGAAGCTATATTGTATGGAACAACCAGCAAGGCTCCCGAAACGGCACATAAGATTATGGAAGCCACAGCCACCCAACCATATGTGTCGAATGCAATATACTTGCGTATGTTATCGGGAATTTTCAATTGCTAAATTTTAATTGTGATTTCGCCGGTTTTTGTATCAGTGGTGAAAGGTATAGCCGATAAAGGAAGCCCGGCAGGTCCTTGCATCACTTTGCCTGTATTTGGGTCGTACCTGGAACCATGACACGGACAAACCAGCTGCCCTTTGATTTCCTGGTTAATCCGGCATCCGGCATGCGTGCATTTATTGGAAAAAACTTTTAGTGAAGCTGCAGATTTTACCACAATAAATTTTTCGAACAAAAAAATCCCGGTACCCAGTTTTGCAGCATTTATTTTACTGACAACAGGTTGCTCCTGCAGCTTTCTATTCTTACCAGTCATAATTATCCAAAGTGCAATAAATGCAGCAGCTGTCCCAGCAGTTAAGAGTCTCAGGAAAGTTTTACGGCTTATAACTCTGTCTTTCTCCAACGCATTTTAATTATTCGTCAAAACTATAAAGATTTTCCTACAATGGCTGCATTAAGATGGAATGAAATATTTTTAAGATTACACTTAGAAATTATAAAACTCAGATTCAAAATTTGATATTCATGTAACATAATTGATAATTGCCTTTAAAATCGAAAAAAATGTAACATCAGTCATTGTAACTGTATCAATTCTTAATGCCATCGGCTAAAGCTGAATTTAAATTTGTTTCAGAATTCGAAGCACAAAATTGAAAACAAAATATAAATCAATCTATACAGTAATAATTTAAACAATTAAAAATATGAATACACGATTTTTAGGCTGGGTGACTTTCGTAGCCGTAATGGGTGGGTTACTGTTTGGATTAAATATGGCTGGAATCTCCGGGGCCGTTGATGGAATTAAAGGCGATTTTTCGCTCACCGACAGCGGTTTGGGAACTGTAGCTGCCTTACTGACTATTGGTTGTTTAATCGGCGCATTATTTACAGGCAATTTCACTGAAAAGTATGGTCGTAAAAATGTAATGATAGCAACAGCTGTACTTTATATTATTTCAGCCTTAGGATGTGCTTTTGCCAGTTCATCTTTAATACTGATTGGATTTCGTGTGCTTTCAGGCCTTGCTGTAGGAGCTACATCGGTTGTAGCCCCAATGTATATTTCGGAAATTGCACCGGCCAAAAAACGCGGACGTTTGGTATCCTTTAATCAGTTCGCTATAACTATAGGAATAGTAGTGGCATATATTTTCGATTATCTACTAGTAAATGTTGGTGAAAACAGCTGGCGTTTCATGCTTGCCGTTCCTGCTATTTTCGGTGTATTTTTCCTGATATTTCTTCTTTTAAATTTCCCTGAAAGCCCACGGTGGCTATTAGCTCATGGGCAGAAAGAGGAAGCTGAAAAAGTGTTACTTAAACTGGGTGGACAGAAACTTGTTGATGAAGAGTTGCCTGAGATGCAAAGCGCGTTGGCCGCTGAACAAAAGAGAGAGAAAATGAAGGTAAGCGAATTATTTAAAGGTAAAACAGGAAAAATTGTTCTGATCGGGACCTTGATAGCAGTTTTCCAGCAAATTACAGGTATTAATGCGGTAATTATGTTTGCCCCGGAAATCTTTCAGGCAGCAGGCTCGGCAAAAGTGGATTCCTTAATGATGTCGATGATTGTTGGTACAGTTAATTTCCTCTCAACCATACTTGCTTTGTGGCTTGTTGATAAGAGTGGCCGCAAAACGCTATTGCTCTGGGGTGCAGTGGGCATGGCTGCTTCGCTTGCTTACCTGACTGTTGAATTTGCAAAAACACAGCAAAACGGAACCGGAGTTCTGATAGCATTGCTGGTTTATATTTTATTCTTTGCTGCTTCTTTTGCCCCTGTAATGTGGGTTATCATATCCGAAATTTATCCAAACCGGATCAAAGGTGTGGCCATGTCGTTTTCAACAGCCGTAAGCTGGCTTTGTACATTCCTCACTGTTTATTTCGCACCTGTTATTCAGGGCACATTGGGCTTAGAATATTTGTTCGGCATTTTCGGATTCTTTAGCGTGGTTGCATGGATTTTTGTAAAAGTCTGGATTCCCGAAACCAAAGGCAAAGCGCTCGAAACTATTCATGCTGAACTGCTGAGGTAAAAGCAGTTAATAGAAAATAGTGAATTGGGAAATAGGGTTGGGTGAAAGTTGAAGGAAGGAAGACAGAAGTCGGAAAACTGAAATCGGAGGAGAAAGGGATCTAGCCAGTAAATGATAATTGCGGGAAATATGTCTCCCGACTCCGGACTCCCGACTTCAAACCAAAACCAAATAATTTAAATCCAGACCAATGAACAATAATAACCAGATTTTATGTTTCGGCGAAATATTATGGGATAACCTGCCAAGCGGACCAGTAGAAGGAGGAGCACCTATGAATGTCGCTCTTCATTTATCCCGTTTTGGAATCAATTCATCCATAGCCAGCAGTGTTGGAAATGATAAAAAGGGAACCGACCTGATCTCTTTTCTTGCCAAATCCGGGTTACGAACCGACCTGGTTCAGGTACATAAATCACTGCCAACAAGTGAAGTCCTTGTTTTTCTGGATGAGCATAATACTGCCTCGTACGAGATTTGTGAACCCGTTGCCTGGGACGAAATTTTTCTGACTCCGCAATTACTAGATGCAACAAAATCATCAACAGCTATTGTATTTGGGTCGTTGGCATCGCGCAAACCTGTTTCAAGGAAAACACTCCTGAAACTCCTTGAAAATGATTCTATCCTCAAGATCATGGATGTTAATCTAAGGCCTCCTTATGATATAGAAGTAAACGTGAAACCCCTGCTGGAAAAATCGGATTTAGTAAAGTTGAATGATGAAGAGTTAATGAAAATTTCCGGATGGTATAATCTGTCAGGATCCCTGGAAGAAAGAATTATGGCCTTTGGCAAATTGTTAAATCTTGAAACTCTGATTGTAACCATGGGGAAAAACGGAGCTTTTGTTCTTCACAAAAACGAGTTATATCATCACAAAGGATTTAAAGTAACTACCGAAGATTCAGTTGGAGCGGGAGATGCTTTCCTGGCAGGTTTTCTGGCAGCCATTTTTGATGGAAAAGATTTGAATACCGCTTTAACTGAGGCATCTGCTATTGGGGCTTTTGTAGCCTCACAGCCCGGTGCCACACCTCTTTATACCAGGGAGGTAATTAAAAAATTCATCAACCCTTAGAATTGTAACCTCCACTGAAATAACCTTATTTAAAAGCTTATCCACCAAAACCAAATAAATAAACCTATGAGAAACATTAACACAAAACAAATGAAAATCCGGTACTTCCTCCTGGTATTTTTCCTGGGGATATCGGTAGCCAGTGCTTTTGCCCAGGTTAAAATCACGGGCACGGTAACTGATGCGAGTAATCAGAGTTCCATTCCCGGAGTCAGTATTGTGGTTAAAGGTACCACAACCGGTACTATGACTGATATTGACGGGAAATACACACTTGACGTTGATGCCAAGGCTATTCTTGTCTTTAGTTTTATCGGATTTACTTCACAGGAAACCCCGGTAATGGGAAAGACAATCATAGATATAAGCCTTGTACCTGAAGCGCAGCTTTTAGATCAGTTAATTGTAACCGGGTATTCTTCCCAGAAAAAAGTGGATGTTACCGGTGCTATTTCAGTTGTTGAAATGAAAAAGATCGCAAGTGCGAGTTTGAGTTCCGGAAATGTAATGCAGGCTTTGCAGGGGAATGTCCCCGGCTTGTATGTTACCAAATCAGGAAATCCATCCGGCGCCAGCGACCAGATTTTAATCCGCGGTGTCAATACTTTGGGTGATACAAAACCTTTGTATATTATTGATGGTGTTCCTACTACACGTCCTGAAGTTTTTGCTGCCATTAACCCTGGTGCTATTGAATCCGTACAGGTACTGAAAGATGCTTCTGCTTCTTCCATTTACGGATCAAGAGCTGCCAACGGAGTTATTATTGTAACTACAAAAACCAGTGCAAAAAACAACGGAAAAGTAAATCTTACCTTCAACACCAACCTTTCTGTATTATCCGAAAAGAAAGAGCGTTATGAAATGTTAAGTTCATTAGATCGTGGAAGAGTGTTGTGGCAAGCCTGTGTAAATGATCGCACTGATCCGATGGCAGCCTACGGATCAATCTATGCATATGAATGGAACAATAATTATGATAATCCTGTTCTTAACAGTGTTGCCGTACAGCCTTTTGTAGGTGGCGACCCTAATTATCCGGCCGGAAATACTGACTGGCAGGATGTTTCCTACGAAAAAGGATATGTAACCAACAGCGATCTTACTTTAACTGCAGGTGATGACAATGCATTTGTAATGGCAAATTTCGGGTACCTTAAGAATACCGGGATGCTTGTATACACTGATTATGACAGGATTAATGGTAAGATCAATTCCAATTTTAAAATGTTTAAGGGAAAACTGAAATTGGGTGTTAATTCACAATTTTCATCCTCCAACGAAACAGCAGCCTGCCAGGATGTTGGAAGCGCATGGACCCCGGGCTTGGCAATTTCACTGGCCCCGACTATTCCCTTGTATGGATTGGATGGAACCTATGGCGGACCAATAGGAGGAGGTTATTCTGACAGAAATAACCCGGTTTTAATGCAGGACAAGAATCAATGGGATAATTCACACAACACCATGCTTTTCGGAAATGCATACGCCGAGTGGAAAATACTCAGTAACCTGACATTCAGGTCAAGTATTGGTATTGATTATAATGCGTTTAAACAGAAGAATATAGAGCCGAAAATTGATAACGGATTTGTTACCAGGACAACTAATAGTTTGATTGAGAGCACTTCGGATTATTTAAGTATGGCTTTTACAAACACACTTAACTATAACCTCAAATTTGGCGAAAACAATTTTGATATTCTCGCCGGTACGGAGTCAGTTAAAACTGATGTTAAAAATGTATCAGCAACAGCATACGATTTTGCAGTTGAGACCGAAGATTATTTTGTTCTCGGAGCCGCTTCCGGCCAGCGCACCAACAGCGGATTTAATACAGGAAGCAGTCTTTTATCACAATTCGGTAAAATCGGCTATAGTTACTCGGATCTGGTATTAGCTTCAGTCACTCTCCGCAGAGATGGTTCATCCCGTTTCGGATCTGATACCCGTTATGGTGTTTTTCCTTCCGCTACCATTGGATTAAGGCTTAATAATTTTTCCTTCCTGAAGGAAGTGAAGTCAGTATCAAACCTTAAAGTAAGGGCAGGTTACGGCGAAGTGGGGAACCAGTCTATCGGCGACTTAGCACAGTTTGGCTTGTATGAGGCACGATATGGCTCAACGATGAATACTTATTCACCAGGCTTCTTCGAACAATATTATAACATAGGTACAGCATATGATATCAGTGGTGTTAATACAGGAAATCTTCCATCAGGTTTCGTATCCATACAGGCAGCAAATGCAGCCTTGAAATGGGAATCGACAAGGGAAATCAACTTAGGAGTAGATTTCGGATTTTTAGCTAATAAAATAGTCGGTTCCTTTGATTATTTTGCCAGAACGACCGATAATATCTTAATTAAACCGCCAATTGCATCCGCTATAGGTGAAGGACAACAAAAATGGTTAAACGGAGCTACAAAGGAAAACCACGGTTGGGAATTATCTTTGGGATACCAGAACGAAACTAAGGGTGGTCTGACTTATTCAGTATCAACAAATTTTGGAGCATCTAAAGATAAGATTACAAAGTTACCCGAAGAAGTTGTGGCAGGCTACAAAGGACTTCCAGGCAATACCATCTTAGGCCATTCACAGTATGAAGAATTCGGATATGAATCAGATGGGATATTCCAGAACCAGGCAGAAGTTGATGCATGGCCAACTCAGATTGGAGCAGCACCAGGCCGTATTAAATACAAGGACCTTAATGGTGATGATGTAGTGAATTCTTTAGACCAGGATTGGATAGGAACTTATTTACCTAAGCTGGAGTATGGATTAAGAGTTAATCTAGGATACAAAAGTTTTGATTTTTCAGTGTTTGGTTCAGGTGTAGCTGGTCGTAAAGGCGTGGATGCTTATATCTATTATAACAATTATGTTGAAAGCAGGGAAAATGCAGGTCCCGGAACATTAGATGCATGGTCAACCACAAATACCGGTTCCGATATTCCTGCTGCTACTATTGTAGATAATAACAGTGAAAAAAGAATGTCCGACTATCTGCTAAGGAATAATTCCTATTTCAAACTGAGAAATCTGCAATTGGGATACAATCTTCCTGTGGATATTATCAAAAAAGCAGGCATGAGCCAGTTAAGAGTCTATTTCCAGGGTGAAAACCTGTTCTGGATAACCCCTAAAGGATATATTGGTTCCGATCCTGAAAGAACCAGCATTGACCGCATTCCTGTACCTACAAGCTATTCATTCGGTTTAAGCGCAAGCTTTTAGTCCATATACCAAATAACTTAAAAACTAAAAATCATGAAATATATCTCAAAAATTCTGGTCTTTGTCATAGCAGGGGTATTGGTTACCTCATGTGGTAAAGATTTCCTTAATTACCAGCCGCAGGGCGTGGTTACACAGGAACAAGTATCAACCTCTGCCAATGTTGAAAAACTGGTAATTGCTGCCTATGCAGGAATTGCCAACGATGAAATGATTGGGCCAATGACCAGTATGTGGGTTTATGGCAGCGTGCGTTCCGACGATTCCTACAAAGGCGGTGGCGGTGTTGATGATGTGGGCGATGTTAACAAATACGAGCAATATTACCTTACAACTCCTGACCAGGGTGGAAGCGACTGGATGGCTCCTCGTACCTGGACAAATTACTACAAAGCCATTTCAAGGATAAATTTAGCCTTAGCTGCTGCAAACGGCCTCGACGTTGCCCAATTCCCGACTAAAGCTCAAACCCAGGCCGAGTTACGTTTCTTAAGAGGACACTGCTATTTTATGATGAAAAGATTATTTAACAAAGTGCCTTTTATAGACGAAACGATGACACAGGAACAAATCCTGCAAACATCAAATGACCTGACCAGTGATGCACTCTGGAACAAAATTGGTGATGACTTCCAATTTGCATTAACTAATTTACCCGAAACACAGGCTCAGGTTGGCAGGGCAAACAAATATGCTGCAGCTGCTTACCTCGCAAAAACCAGGCTGTACCAGGCCTATGAGCAGGACGAAAATCACAATGTTACAACTATCAATCCTACACGTTTGCAGGAAGTTGTTGACTTAACCAGCCAGGTATTGGGACACTATAGCCTTCAGCCTGATTATGGCCAGAACTTCCTTGATGGGTATGATAATGGCGTTGAATCCATTTTTGCAGCCCAGTTCTCATTAAATGATGGTACCGAAGCAGGCAGAGCTAGTTACGTAACCGGATTGAATTCGCCAACCGGTACTCCGGCTTACGGGTGCTGTGATTTCCATAAGGCCAGTCAAAACATGGTTAATGCTTTTAAAACAGATGCGAATGGTTTGCCGATGTTTGATAATTTTAACGATGCTGATATGAATCAACCTGCTGACTTCCAAACCAATGGAATTGACCCAAGGTTGGATCATACAGTTGGAGTACCTACTCACCCTTTCAAATACCGTTCTGATCTTATAAACGGGAATTCCATGATATACCAGGAAAGCTGGGCCAGGGTACCGGGAGTTTATGGCTTCTTCAGCAATATGAAAGAGCAACAGGCACCTGACTGTGCATGTTATTTCAAGAAAGGACCTTTTATGGGAACCTCCAAAAACATAGATTTTATCCGTTATGGCGATGTTTTGTTAATGCGCGCAGAAGCCTTGATTCAATTGAACAGGCAAGCTGAAGCACTTCCCCTGATTAACCAGATACGTGCCAGGGCTAAGGCAAGTACAAACATGACAAAACTTGCTGATGGTACTAATCCATCGAATTATCGTATCGATGAGTACAAGGATGGCGTAAATATTAGCTGGACAAAAGAAAATGCCTGGAAAGCACTGATGTTCGAACGGAGACTTGAATTCGGCATGGAAGGCGACCGATTCTTCGACCTGGTACGTTGGGGTATTGCCGCCGAAACACTGAATGGATATCTTGCAGTTGAAAAGACAAAAAGGGATTTTCTTTCGTTTGCCAACTTTACCAAGGGCAGGGATGAATATTACCCGATACCGCAAAGAGAAATTACGTTTACAAAAGGTTTGTATTCCCAAAATCCAGGATATTAATACATCTCAATTATCAAACAACCAGGCCGGCTATATTTGGCCTGGTTGTTTGATTACCTTTGAAATCAGTTTAAAACTGCAAACAACCAGACAAGAATATTAAACCTGTTCTCTCAGATAAGAATATTTTTAAAGATAGAGAAAGCATGAAAAACATCTTCATCATTTTAAGTTTATACTTATGTGGAACAGTATTTTCTATTCCTGAATTGTCTGCACAAAATATGTCTCATATCTTCGAAAGCAACCCGATAAATAAAAGATTTGTATTACTACCCGTTAAAACGGGAGCTGCAAAAACATGGATGACAGTATATGTTGACGGTGTTTGGCAAACAGAATTTGACATTGAGCTGGCGCCCGAAAATCCTGACTTCTACGCAACATTCGAAGTTGGACAATGGGTGGGCAAGAAACTTACTTTAACTGCCGAAACAGTTGTCCCCGGATCGAAATGGCTTAGTTTGATTAAAATGTCGGATGAAATGTCGGATGAAAAATCGGTTTACAAAGAGGAATACAGACCGCAATTTCACTTCGCCCCCAGGCGTGGCTGGACAAATGATCCCAATGGCCTGGTTTACTATAAAGGAACTTATCATTTGTTTTTTCAGCATAATCCTTACGGAACCAGTTGGGGAAATATGACATGGGGACATGCTGTAAGTACTGATTTGTTTCATTGGAATGAAATGCCTGATGCAGTTATACCAGATAAGAATGGTGTTATTTTTTCGGGTTCAGCAGTCGTAGATTGGAAAAACTCTTCGGGATTACAGGCCAATCCAACAAAAGATAAATCAGGCAAAATCACCAATCCTCCATTGGTGGCATTCTATACTTCCACAGGTGCTAACCGCGGCAAAGGCCTATCGGCCCAATCGATGGTATATTCAGTTGACGAGGGAAAAACCTGGATTAAATATCCTGAAAATCCGGTAATCCCACATATCATAGGAGGAAATCGTGACCCGAAAGTATTTTGGTTTGAGGATAAGAAAAATCCTGCAACTCCGAACAGCGGGCACTGGGTGATGGCATTGTATATGGATGGAGAAGATTATGCATTGTTTTCTTCCGAAAATCTGATTCAATGGAATAAAATCTGCGATATAAAAAACCTGGGCTGCAGTGAATGTCCCGATATGTTCGAATTGCAGGTAGATGGCAACCAGCAACTTTCAAGATGGGTTTTTTGGGGAGGTAACGGGAAATATCTGATAGGCAACTTTGATGGAAAAGAGTTCAAAAAAGAAAGTGGTCCGTTCACGGCAAAATTCGGCGGAAATGACTATGCAGCTCAAGCCTATAGCGATATTCCTGATATAGATGGCAGGCGGGTTCAGTTTTCATGGATGCAAGGTGGCGAATATCCTAAAATGCCTTTTAATCAACAGTTCACCGTACCCCGAAATCTGACTTTACGTACAACACCTGATGGAATCCGGCTGTTTATGGAACCGGTGAAAGAAATTGAAAAGCTACGAATCCCAAATCCAATAACGTTTTCCTCAAATCTGCTGGGTGTAGATAAACTTATACTGGTACCCAACCTTAAAGGGGAACTGCTGGATATTGAAATACAGTTTGATCTGAAATCATTCATTGCCTCAGATTCAAACAATGTATTAAACGCAGAAATTTTTGGACAGAAAATCTCATACAACCTGGGTACACAAATAATTAACCTTTCAGGAATAAAAGCACCTCTTATCCCGGTCAACAATAAAATAAAATTACGATTGGTAATAGATAGAACATCGATTGAGCTTTTTGCTAATGAAGGGATAATACAGATTGCCAAATGCTTTGTAAACAATGATAAAGATCCACCTAATCTTACAATTTCCGGCAACAAGAATCTGGCTGATGTAAATATAGTGGCGTATCAATTAAAGTCAGTCTGGGGAAAGTAAATAACTCCTAGATGATTCGGAAGTAAAAAACATTTTGAAACTATACCAAGAGCGGAATTATGAAACACTTTTTAAAACTAGTAATCTTATTTTTCTGTTTGTTGGCAGCTTATGAAGGTTTCACACAATCACCTGCTCAAACCATTCCTGAATTTACATTTTACAAACTCGACAAAACTCCCTTCACAAATAAAAATATTACTGTTGGCAAGGATGTGCTTTTTATTTTTTTTGATGTCACCTGCGATCATTGTCAACACACGATAAGTACTTTAAGTAAAAGGATCAATGAATGTCAGAAGATATCAATTTACCTTATTTCCCTGGAAGACAAAACCGCAATAAACAACTTTTTAAACCAATATGGCAAGAATCTGCCAAGCCTCAAAAACGTAACAATCCTGCAAGACACAAAAAATCAATTCATCACACAGTTTGGACCTAGAAAATACCCTTCTGTATTTCTGTACTCCGCTCAGAAAAAATTACTATTGTACGACGATGAAGATATGTACCTGGAGAAGTTTTTTAAAATAATCAATCCCTCGAAGAAATAACTACATTAAATGAAATCAGGTAAGTTAATAAAACTGAGTTTACTTCTTTTATCGCTCCTGATTATTGGTGAAATCAGCGGTCAACCGATCACTATCCCCATCGAAACAAAAGATAATGCGCTGGTACTTCAAACCGATAAGGACAACCGCTTATGGATTGTATATTTCGGCAATAAGCTTATGAATGCATCTGATTATGCAGCTGCTTCACAGCAATACCATTTTGCTGAAGGCAATTCCGGAATTTATAATAATGCTTATACCGCAGCCGGAACATGGAACCTTTCAGAACCGGCATTGGAGGTAACGCATGCTGATGGAAATCCTTCAACTGAATTAAAATATGTAAGTTCCGAGAAGAATAATGAAATAGAAAATGTTACGCTTACAATTATAAAACTCATTGATCCGGTTTATAAATTAAATGTTGATTTGTACTATAAAACATGGAACAACGAAAATGTAATTGAACAATGGTCGGAAATTACCAATAATGAAAAAGCAGATATTGTTTTAAATAAGTATGCATCGGCTAATTTATTCTTCAGCAGTAAAAATTTCTATTTAACAAGCTTCCAGGGTGAATACCTGAAGGAAATGCAACCTTCGGAAGAGACACTATTACAAGGAATAAAAACCATTGAATCAAAATTGGGAACAAGAGCCATGTTGCTGGGAACGCCCAATTTTATTTTATCATTTGACGGCCCTGCCAAAGAAAACAGCGGGCAGGTTGTTCTCGGTCAGTTAGCATGGAGCGGTAATTACAAACTGGATTTTGAAATTACTTCAAATAAAACACTACGTTTTGTTGCCGGCATTAATCCGTATGCATCGGCTTATACATTGAAAACCGGGGAAACTTTTAAAACACCTTCCTTAATTTATACGGTTTCAAATAATGGAACCGGCCAGGCAAGTCGCCAGATGCAAAGTTGGGCACGAAAATTCCGTGTATTAAATGGTGAAGGCGAAAGGCTGACACTGCTGAATAACTGGGAAGCTACATACTTTGATTTTGATGAGCCAAAACTAACCGCTTTGTTTAAAGATGCAAAAAGCCTGGGTGTTGATATGTTCCTATTGGATGACGGCTGGTTTGGTAACAAATATCCAAGAAATAATGATGATGCAGGTTTGGGTGATTGGCAGGAGAATGTAAAAAAGCTGCCGCATGGTATTGGTTATCTTGTAAAAGAAGCGAAAGCTGCAGGGGTAAAATTTGGAATCTGGATTGAACCCGAAATGGTAAATCCCAAAAGTGAGTTATACGAAAAACATTTGGATTGGGTGATCCGGCAACCTGAACGCCCTGAAAAATATTATCGTAACCAACTGGTGCTCGATTTATCGAACCCGGAAGTTCAGAATTTTGTTTTCGGAATTGTTGATGATCTTTTTACTAAAAATCCTGAGCTGGCCTTTATCAAATGGGACTGCAATGCGGTTATTTACAATGCTTATTCTGAATATCTGAATAAAAATAAAATTCCTCAAACACATTTGTATGTGGATTATGTAAAGGGTTTATATAGTGTATTGCAACGAATCAGATCAAAATACCCTACGGTTTCGATGATGTTATGTTCCGGTGGCGGCGGAAGGGCTGATTATGAATTGCTGAAATATTTTACTGAGTTCTGGCCTAGTGATGATACCGAACCGGTCGAACGCATTTTTCTGCAATGGAATTATTCTTATTTCTTCCCATCCATTACAACAGATTGTCATGTCACCGATTGGGGAAAGCAACCCATTAAATTCAGGGTAGATGTTGCAAGCATGGGAAAACTGGGATTTGATATTGTTGCCAGTCATTTAAGTAAAGATGATCTGAGTTTTTGCCAGGATGCCATTAAAAATTACAATTCGTTTAAAGACATTGTCTGGCACGGAACGCAATATCGCCTGGCAAGTCCTTACGAAAATCCGGTTGCATCTATTGCTTATGTAACTGATGATAAATCAAAAGCAATCATGTTTACTTATTTACACAGCACCCGGTTTATGGAAACCGCAACCGAAAGGCCCATTGCATTAAACGGATTGGATGGGGAAAAGAAATACAAAATCAAAGAAATTAATCTGTATTCTGGAACACTTTCAGCCATCAACTCAAATCAGATTTATACAGGGGATTTCTTAATGAATGTTGGAATTAACCCGGAGGTAAATGCAAAAAGAACAAGTGTTGTTTTGGAAATTACCGAAGTGAAATAAAGTAACCAGATTGACTAAAAGGTTGTCAATTATAACAATGCAACAATCAGCAATTAATACCAGTAAGACTAAAACAAATCATTTATAAATATTATAAAATCATGAAAACAATAAATTTCTTTCTTCTTATTCTTGTTTCCGGATCACTTCTTCTTACTTCGTGTAAAAGTTCTGGTACTAAAACAACGGAGGTAACGGCTCAATACGCCGAACAATATCGTCCTCAGGTTCACTTCTCCCCTCCTTCCGGTTGGATGAATGATCCAAACGGAATGGTTTATTATGAAGGCGAATACCATTTATTTTACCAGTATTACCCGGATTCGACCGTATGGGGCCCGATGCACTGGGGTCATGCGGTAAGCACGGATCTGATGCACTGGGAAAATCTCCCGATCGCATTATATCCTGACAGTTTGGGATTCATCTTTTCGGGAAGCGCTGTGGTTGATTTAAACAACACCTCTGGATTTGGGAAAGAAGGAAAGCCGGCTATGGTTGCTATCTTCACTCTGCATGACATGGAAGGCCAGAAAGCTGGAAAGAAAGATATTGAAAGCCAGGGAATTGCTTACAGCACCGATAAAGGCCGCACCTGGACTAAATACGACAAAAATCCCGTATTGAAAAGTCCCGGCACACCTGATTTCCGGGATCCGAAAGTTTCATGGAATACAGAAACTAAAAAATGGATTATGACACTTGCTGTGGGCGATCATGTATGCTTTTACTCTTCGCCAGATTTAAAGGATTGGTCACTCGAAAGTGAATTCGGCAAAGGAATCGGCGCTCATGGTGGAGTTTGGGAATGCCCGGATTTGTTTCAATTGCCGGTTACAGGCAAACCTGATCAAAAGAAATGGGTTTTGATTGTCAATATTAATCCGGGAGGTGCCAACGGCGGTTCTGCAACTCAATATTTTGTAGGCGAATTTGATGGGCATAAGTTCGTAAACGAGTCAACTGAAATTCAATGGGCCGACCAGGGAAAAGACAATTATGCAACCGTTACTTTTTCAAATATTCCTGATTCAGATGGAAGAAGGATCTCTATCGGCTGGATGAGTAACTGGCAGTATGCACAAGTGGTTCCAACAGGCGTTTGGAGAAGTGCCATGACATTGCCACGCGAACTGAAACTGATATCCGAAAACAATAAATACATCATGATATCAGAACCTGTAAAGGAAATCCAGGTGCTGCGTGAACGTAAGACAGATCTGAAATCCGAAGCAATAAAAGATAAACTGGAATTGGATGCTCAGCTTTCAGAACCTGTATTACCGGTTGAACTGGACCTGAAATTCTCACTTCCGGCCACTGGTGCTTCAACTGATTTCGGGTTGGAACTTTATAATTCAAAAGGAGAAAATCTGCTTATCGGCTATGATAAAACCAAAGGTGAATTCTATGTGAACAGGACTAATGCCGGCAAGAGCGGTTTCTCGAAGGATTTTAGTGGAATTCATATTTCACCGTTTGTACTTAACGGATCCGAAGTTGACATGCATTTAATAATTGATGTAGCTTCGGTCGAACTATTTGCTATGGAGGGCAAGGTTGTTATGACAGAAATTTTCTTCCCGATCGAAGAATTCTCCGGCATTCGCCTATACAGTAAAAATGGAAATGTACAGCTTGATTCGGGCTCTGTCTACAAATTGAATTCAATCTGGAAAGAACAAAAGCAGGAAGATGCAAAATAATTAAAATGCAAAAACAGTATACACTAGTCTGCAAAACACAAACTTGGTTGGTTGATTGAGGTTTGGTTGCAACCTGGTTCCGAAATGTTCCTTTCTTCAGGACATTTAGGTTCCAGGTTGTTTTTTGTGGCTATTCAAAGCTTTTTGGGTTATTCCAGTCTAAGGGATATTAATTATTTAAGGATTAATTAATCGAAGTAATTGCTCTGAGTTATCAGGAAATCAACTGATCCATTTTACTAAGCTGTTAATCAATTAAATTTGATTTTTAGTTTCATTACTGAGTTCAAGGCAAGTTCGTTCAATTTCTGACAGCACAAAATAAATATTACGTTCAATCTCGTCGTTGGTAAATCGGATTACTTTTATTCCCCAATAATTTAATTCTGCCTCCCTATTGATATCATATTCTCTTTGATCCCTTGATTTATGGATCCCTCCGTCAACTTCGATGACCAGTTTTATTGGGTGACAATAAAAGTCGGCAATAAACTTATCAATAGGATGCTGGGGCCTGAATCTTAAGTTGAGCATCTGTTTGCCTTTTAATAGTTGCCAAAGCTTAAGCTCAGGAATGGTCATATTTTCACGTAATATCTTAGCCTTTTCAAAAATGTTAGGCTTTGCATTATAGAACATCGTTACATTAGAACCAATCGCCATTTTTTAACTATAATAATTTTTACCAGGAATAATTCCTTATTTATTTCCCCTAATTACAACCTTCTTTTTCTGCCCTTTTTTGACGCCCTTCAGGGTTGGGGTAATTCAAAAAAGGGCAGAACCTCAGTCTGGATTCAAAATCTAAACATTCTTATACAAAGTTAATCTAAATTATTCATAAACTTTGTGAACCCTCTGATTCTTTGAGACTTAGTGACATAAAAAAAAATCGCCACAAAGGCACGAAAACACTAAGTTTATGTTTTTTTGAATTATTCAAGTTAAAAATCATTTGTTTAAAAGATGATTTTATGGAAAAGAAGTGAATACTGGAAAAGTAAAAAATTCCTGCCCCGCGCACCCCTAACCCCTGAAGGGGCAACCCAACTCTCCTCTAAAAAGCAAGTTCAGATATAAATGGGGATTTCGTAAGATGTTTAATTTTGTTTAATGTATAAAAGAAAACTGTCTTATTCAGATGTATTATTCTGAACAAACTCAGTAGGAGAAATATTATACAAATCTTTAAAACACTTTGAGAAATACGAAGGACTCGAAAACCCGGTTTCATAAGCTACCTCCGCAATTGTTTTACCGCTTTCCTGTAACATTACCGCAGCTTTTTTAAGTTTGATATTCCGGATAAATTCACTCACAGTCAATCCGGTAAGATGCTTGATTTTTCGGTAAACATGTACTCTCGACAGACTCATTTCGACACTCATCTGTTCAACACCGTATTCATTGTCTGTTAAATGCTTCTCAATAATCAAGTTGCATTTTTTTAAAAAATTACTATCCAGTAGCGAAATCTTATTTTCTTTAACAAACTGAGTAATTACATCCTGCTGGTAATGCTTACGAAGTTGCTGACGGCTTTCAATCAAACGTGCTACCCTTACCTGAAGATGCTTTTTATTAAATGGTTTAGCAATATAGGAGTCTGCCCCGGTTTCCAGGCCTTCTATTTTATGTTCATGCGATGATAATGCGGTGAGAAGTATTAATGGAATATGACAGGTTCGGATGTCAGTCTTCAGTTTCTTTGTAAATTCAAAACCATCCATTACCGGCATCATAATATCGCTGATTATCAGGTCGGGTTGTTCAATGTATATCTTTTCAAAAGCTTCAACACCATTCGTGGCTGTCATGATCCGGTAATTGTCGCTGAGGCACGATTTGATAAATTTACTCATATCTACTTCGTCCTCAATTACTAATAATAGCGGCATGTTTTCATAATCATCCGAAATATGAGTTTGATCTTTAGTTTCCACATCTTCATCTTCCTGGCTATTTTCAGGGACAATTTCCTTTTCAGTCCGCGTATACTCCTTGTCAACCGAACTGATTTCATCCTCATTAAAATGAGCCTTACCAAATTGGAGATATACAACAAATGATGACCCTTCCCCTTTTTTGCTTTTCACGGAAATATCGCCATGATGCAGATCAACAAAACCTTTCGACAATGGTAAACCAATCCCGGTTCCTGCGACAATATTTCCTTTATCCTGTTCAACCTGGTAAAATCGTTCAAAAATCCTGTTGAGGTTGTCTTCCGCAATCCCTATTCCATTGTCCCTGATTTCTATTTCAACCGCTGCCTTTTCCATTCCATTGAAAACATGTTGAACTGTTTTGATATTTATATCAATACTGCCTGACTCGGATGTAAACTTAAATGCATTCGAAAGCAGGTTGAATAAAATCTTATCTACTTTGTCACGGTCGAAATATAGAAGTTGTTCTTTCTGCGAAGCATTAAAATTAAAATTGATATTTTTCGCGGAAGCCAGTTCGTCGAAAGCTTCTTTTATTTCAAGTGTAAAGCTAATGATATCATATTCGCCTGCACAAAGTTTCATTTTCTCATCTTCGATCTTCCTCAGATCCATCAATTGGTTGATCATTCTAAGTAGCCGGGTAGCATTACGAAGCATCATCTGTAACTGATTTCTCAGTTCAACAGATAATTTTCTGTCCGAAAGAATGTTCTCCAGTGGGCCAATCATCAGGGTGAGAGGTGTGCGCAATTCGTGTGATATATTGGTAAAGAAAACCAGTTTGGCTTTTGTGGCTTCTTCCAGTTCAAGGGAAATCCTTTGCAATTCTTCGTTTTGCCGCGTAATGGCCTGTTTTTGAACTTCCAGTTTTAGATTTGCCTTTGCTTTGTTTCTGAATCCTCTGAAAAGCAGAGATAATCAGAACAATGACCAATGCCAAAGAGCTTAGCGCAGCAATCAGCCAGAATCTCTGACTCAGGTATTTTTTAACCTGTTCATCCAGTATATTTCGTGAATTTATAATCCTGTTGTGCAGGTTAAGTATCTCATCTGTCTGGAATTTCAGTGCACGGACATTCGTTGAATCAATAACAAGTGTATTGAGTATGTTTTGTTTCATAACCGGCTTATTATTCAATAAATCCCAGGCCAGCGTGATCGCAAGGCTACCACCTGTCGGATAGAGCATGGTTGCATCCAGTTTTCTGTCCATCACAGCCTGTATGCCACTCGAAGTCCCGGGCAGTCCATCAACTCCAATGAAAAATGCATTTTTCTTTTTAAACTTCCGCATGTATTCCTTGTACGCTCCAAGTGCCATTACGTCGTTGTGAGCAAAAACAAGGTCAAACGGCTCGTTCAATTCCAGAAATTTTTTCATAACATTCTCGGCACTTGCAACTTCCCATTCGCCAGATAAAGATCTGATAATTGAAATCTCCGGTGCTTTTGATATTTCCTCAACAAAACCTTTGTGTCGCTCTTTAGCAGGCGAAGAACCTTCAAGACCTGAAATTTCTACTATACGACCTTTCCCTTTTAATAGTTTGACTGCATATATTCCGGCTTCTTTCCCAATCTGATAACTATTACCACCAATAAATGCAGAATAATCACTGGATTCAATTTTGCGATCAATCAGGATTACAGGAATGCCTTTTTTAAACACCTCGTTTACAATGACGGTTAAGGGCTGTGACTCATTAGGCGAAACAATCAAGAGATCAATACCCGCTGCTAATAATTCCGTTATATCTTCCACCTGTTTTTTGCTGCTGTTTTCAGCATCCTTAATCAATAGCTGCAGATTTGGATAATAAAGTAACTCATTCTGCATTTCCTGATCCATTGACTTTCGCCAGGCATCAGCAGTTGTGCATTGAGAGAAGCCAATCAGAAATTTCCCGTCATGAATGTTCGTTTGAGAAAATCCAGAATCTGTCAATAAGAAAACAAGAAAGGTAATAATCCAGGATACCCTCATAGTGTTCAAAGAATGAGATTTTCTGTAAAGATACATAGATTTGGTAAAGATTACATGATATAAAATGCATGTTTCGCTTAGGCAAATATCAATCCAAATTTGTTGCATATCATGTTTTTTTATGTCCTGTGACAGTTTTTATTTTGATGAGTTCTAATTTCATTTATACACCTGATAATCAGATAAATGAAAATTATAACTTAAATTTATAAACATTCTAAAGAAGATCATATATACTTGTATATCTGCACGATAGATACCAAGTGATGTCCTTCATAATTTTTCTAAATATTCAAAAGCCTGATATTCAGCGATATGCACATATAGTTATATATTTATCATTTTTTGTATGTATTCAGGTTTACTATACTTTTGTTATTCAATAAACAATAGAATATCACCTATTTATTAAGGTAAGTAGTTGATTGCTAAAAGAATAAAATCACATGAAGACAAGGAGAGATTTTATTAAAATTTCAGCGTTGGGCTTGGGAGCCACTGCCGTTACGGCTGGTGCTGCCAAAGCTGTGCTGGGTTCATCTTTGTTTGGTAATGACAGTGGAAATGAAACAGAAACGCTTCGTAGGGTTCCAACCTATTGCGAAGTTTGTTTCTGGAAATGTGCCGGCTGGGCCCATGTTACCGAAGATGGGAATATAAAAAAGATTACCGGAAACGACGATGATCCCCAATGCAACGGCAGGCTTTGCCCGCGTGGCACAGGTGGCGTTGGTATGTACAACGATCCCGACAGGCTTAAAACTCCGTTGATCAGGGTCGTTAAAGATGGTCAGCAGACTTATCGTGAAGCCAGCTGGGACGAAGCACTTGGCCTGATTGCATCCAAAATGTCAGATATTAAAGCAAAGTATGGCCCCGAGAGTATGGCTTTGTTCTTCCACGGGTCGTCAGGGAGTTATTTTTCGAACCTTATGAAAGCCTATGGTACTGCCAACCTGGCCGCACCATCGTTTGCACAATGCCGCGGTCCACGCGATGTTGGATTCGATAAAACTTTTGGCGAATCAGTCAGTAGTCCCGAGCTTACCGATATTCGCGACACGAAATGCCTGGTGCTTATCGGTTCGCATATTGGTGAAAATATGCACAATGGACAGGTACAGGAAATGAGCCAGGCCATCGATAATGGTGCAGTTATAATAACAGTTGATCCACGCCTTTCCACTGCCGCTTCCAAATCAAAATACTGGCTACCTATAAAACCTTCAACCGATATAGCTTTGCTGTTAGCCTGGATGAATGTGCTGATTTATGATGATCTGTATAACAAGGAATATATAGCAACATATGCAGATGGCTTCGAAGCATTAAAGGCTCATGTTAAGCCGTTCACTCCCGAATGGGCGTACGGTATTACTACTTTAAAACCTGACCTGATCCGCAAAACGGCTCGTGAAATGGCAAATGCTGCTCCATCCACCATTATTCATCCTGGTCGTCATGCAGCATGGTATGGTGATGATGTACAACGTTCAAGGGCAATAGCTATTCTCAATGCATTACTTGGTTCTTGGGGAAACAGGGGTGGGATTTTCTTTAAAGAAGGGATTAATTTGCCCGGGTTTCCGCATCCTGAGTACCCAAAACCAGCCTGGACCTGGAAAGAATTACTTGATGACAAATTCCCGTTGGCTAACGAAGCCGTGACCAACTCAGTTATCGAGGCATCATATCCTTCCGAAGGCAAAGAAGCAAGGATTAAGGGCTGGATGGTTTCAGGCACCAACCTTATCGCTTCTGTTCCAATAAAGGAACAGCTTAATAAAGCTTTGCAATCGTTAGAGCTAATAGTTGTGGTAGATACGATGCCAATGGAAATCACCGGATACGCTGATGTAGTTCTTCCCGAGTGCACATACCTGGAGCGTTACGATGATGTTCGTGCAACAGCACACCGTGAACCGACTCTTAGCCTTCGTATGCCTGCAGTCGAGCCAAAAAACCAAACCAAACCAGCCTGGTGGATAGCCAAACAACTTGGCGAACGCCTCGGATTGGGCGCTTACTTTGATTATGAAGATTACACTGAAGTACTCGACTGGCAATTAAAACAAGTTGGTTCGTCGCTTGAAGAAATGCAACGAATTGGTGTAAAAAAGTCGGTACGTCACAGTTCACCCTATATCGAGCCAGGAACAATTCATACATTCAAAACTGCTTCAGGTAAGATTCAGCTCTATTCGCACGAACTGGCCGAAGCTGGATTTGATCCCATGCCTCTGTTCACAAAACACCCCGAACCCGAAGAAGGGTTTTACCGCCTCATTTATGGCAGGGCACCGATGCATACTTTCAGCCGTACAGCAAATAACCCAAACCTGGTAGCGCTTATGCCCGAAAATTCGGTTTGGGTCAATCCGCGGGTAGCCAATATTTGGGGTTTGAAGAAAGGCCAGTATGTTTGGCTCAAAAACCAGGACGGAGCTGTTTCGAACTTTCCTGTAAAAGTCAGGATGACTGAACGTATCCGTTGGGATTCAGTATATATAGTCCATGGATTCGGGCATCACCACAAACCTTTACATTTAGCTTACGGAAGAGGGGTAAGTGATACTGAACTCATAACCAACGTTATGTTGGACCCCATAATGGGCGGCACAGGTATGAGGGGTAATTTTATAACATTTCTTAAGGAAGATCCACGAAAGGAATTACAGTCATGAGATATGCAATGGCTATTGATACCCGCAAATGCGTGGGATGCAGCGACTGCGTAGTCGCCTGCCAGACTGAAAATAATGTACCCATCGGCTTTTGCCGCGACTGGGTTACTGAAACTGTTGACGGAACTTACCCAAATGTAACCATTGAACTGCGCTCTGAGCGTTGCAATCATTGCGATAATTCACCTTGTGTGCGTTGCTGCCCTACTGGTGCCAGTCACTTCGAAGATGGTGGAATCGTATTGGTAACGCACAACGAATGTATTGGGTGTGGTGCCTGTATCGAATCTTGTCCCTACGAGGCAAGGTATTCGCATCCTGATGGGTATGTTGATAAATGTACATTCTGCATTCACCGCGTGCGCAAAGGAGAAGATCCTGCCTGTGTAGCTGTTTGTCCTACAAAGTGCATGTATTTTGGCGATATTGATGATCCTAATTCGGAAATCACCAATGTGTTGAAAAACCGGAAATTCAAATCATTAGCTCCCGAAGCAGGAACCAAACCTCAAATTTTTTACCTGGTCTGATAAATCAAAAATATCCGTTTTGTTATGAGAGAAGAATTATTTGTAAGTGGCCGCAATATCCCTAATATTGACCCTTACCTGAATATCTGGCACTGGCAGATCCCAATTTATTTATTTCTCGGAGGACTTGCTGCCGGCATTCTGTTTTTAGCCGGCGTATTTACTATCCTTGGCAAAGAAAAAGAGATGCAGGCCACTGTGAAATGGGCTCCTTTTATTGTCCCTTTCGCTCTTGTCATCGGTTTATTCATGCTTTTCCTCGACCTGAAGCATAAACTGTATTTCTGGCAGCTTTATACCACCATCCGTCTTGAATCGCCAATGGGCTGGGGAGCATGGGTGTTGATGATCATCACCCCGATTTCATTACTTTGGTCAGCGACTTATATGAGAGAGGTCTTTCCGAAATGGGACTGGAAGTTTGATTTTCTTAAGCAGTTTGAGGGCTGGGCCATTCAAAACCGTAAGTTGATAGCCTGGCCAATGGTGATCTATGCTGTTATCCTTGGCATCTATACCGGAATCCTGCTTTCGGCATTTAATGCGAGGCCATTGTGGAATACCGCCTTGCTTGGACCTTTGTTCCTGGTGTCCGGAATGTCTTCAGGAGCTGCTGCTATCATGTGGATTAGCAAGAGCCATACCGAAAAGCTGATTATTGGCCGCCTTGACTTGTTGTTTATCATTATAGAATTGTTTTTCATAGTTCATATGATCATGGGCTCCCTTGCAGGATCGCAGGTGCAGATTGATGCAATTTCGATACTTATAGGTGGACAGTTTACCGTTTCGTTCTGGGTATTTGTTGTCCTTCTGGGGCTGGTTTTCCCGGCAATACTCGAAACAATGGAACTCTTTGGTTTCCGCATTCCGACCATCATTCCTGTGTTGTTAGTTTTATTCGGAGGCCTTATATTCCGATTTATAATGGTAGAAGCAGGTCAGATAACACGATACCTTTATTAATTTCCTCAACAGGAAAATACTTTATAAGGTATTATTTAAAAAAATAGCAGTAAATAAAAAAACAGTCTTTTAATTATGGAAAAGTTAAAACGAGATGGCTCTTTTTACATCAATCCCTACCTGGGAGGTGTATTGCTGGGGCTGGTGCTTTTCAGCACATATTATATTACTGGTCGCGGACTGGGAGCTAGCGGAGCTGTTAAAAGCTCAGTTGTTACTGTAGTAGATGCAATAGCACCTGCACATGCCGAAAAAGGGGAATATTACAGCAAGTTTCTGAGTGCCGATAGCAGCCCAATGAATAACTGGCTGGTATTCGAAGTACTTGGTGTATTGGCCGGTGGTTTCCTTTCAGGAGCAATTTATGGCCGGTTAAAATTAAAAGTTGAACACTCCCCAAAAATCAGCAGCAGACTCAGGCTTGTAGCGGCCTTAGGAGGCGGGCTAATGTTCGGACTCGGCTCTCAATTAGCGAGAGGATGTACAAGTGGCGCTGCTCTCAGCGGAATGGCTGTACTATCGGCTTCGGGTATAATTACGATGATGGCCATTTTTGGCTCCGCATATCTATTTTCCTGGATCTTTAAGAAATTGTGGATTTAATAAATTATAACCTTTTTGGTTTTCAATCTGTTCAATCCCATCAATCTCCTCAATCCTTTTAAACGTTTAAAATAAAAAATATATGATAGGACCTCTTATACCTATGGGTGTTATTCCCGAAACCTGGAACAATGTAATTGCATTGGCACTGGGAATGGGTTTCGGCTTTGCGCTTGAAGCCTCCGGTTTTTCTTCTTCACGCAAAATAATGGGAACCTTTTTCGGTTACGATTTTGTGGTATTGCGTGTTTTCTTTACAGCAGCCATTACTGCCATGACTGGTATTATTTATTTCGACTACATGGGCTGGATGGATGCATCCATGCTCTATATCAATCCATATTATGTTATGTCGGCCATTGTTGGTGGCATAATAATGGGTTTGGGTTTTGCCTTGGGCGGTTTTTGCCCGGGGACCAGCTTTAGTGCTATGGCTATAGGGAAAATCGATGCAATGATTTTTTCCATCGGGTTATTTATTGGAATATATATATTCTCCGAGGCTTATCCCTTATTCGAAGGGTTGTACAACAGCGGAAACATGGGCGGCGCTAAGATTTACGATATGCTTGGAATGCGTGAATCAGTATTTGCTTTCCTGTTAATAGTAGCTGCAGTAGGTATGTTCTATGGTGCTGCTTTTGTTGAAAAGAAAGTTAAAAAAGTTGAGTATTAACTTATAGTATTATGAAGAAAAGATATTTGTTACTAACCTTTATTGCAATTGCTCTGGGCCTGGGCATCCTGTTTATGCCGGCTAAAGATGCCAGCAAGCAGGTTAAGCCCGAATTGCTGCTTGCGGCTATTGATGATCCATCAAGGTTTTTATCGTCGGATGATATCACCGACAGACTTGTAAAAAAGGACCCGGCACTTTTGTTGATTGATGTCAGATCTGCTGAACAGTTTAAAGCGTTTTCAATTCCCGGATCCATCAATATACCAGTCGATTCGATCCTTACACCGACTACTATGGGGATGCTATACCAAAATGGAATGGATAAGGTATTTTATTCCAATAGCGATGTTACCTCCGATCAGGCATGGATACTATGCAAACGCGTGGGACTGCAGCGGATATATGTGCTCCAGGGTGGTGTCAATAATTGGTTTGCCTCTGTTGTAAAGGCTGCAAAGCCCTTGGAAACCGGATCGGAAAAAGACATGGAGCTTTACCAGTTCCGTATGGCAGCCTGCCAGCATTTCTTTGGGAGTCCTGAAATGGCAGTAACTCCTAACACTGCTCCCGAAAAGAAAAAGGTGATTATAATTAAAAAAGCACCCGCTGTTTCGTCGGGTGGTGGTTGTTAAAATACCAGCAAAAAACTGAATAGTATGGATGAACTGAATAAAACCAATCGCCTCACGATCATTGTTGTTGCTTTCGTGCTGGTAATAGTAGTCGGGCTGATCACCTTCAGAAGGCCTGATGTAAAATATGTTTTAACACCGGCTGAGAGTCTTGCATTACTTAGTAATCCTGAATTAGCTATAACTCCCGAACAGGCAAATATTTTACTCAAAGATACTGCGGGTAAAACTGTTTTTATAGATGTTCGTAACTCGATGGCTTTTAATCGGAACCATGTTAAAAATGCGATCAATATCCCGGTACGTGAACTGTTTTCATCAAAAAGCAAAAAAACGCTGCGGGAGATAGAAAAATCAGGACAAACCGTCATATTGTATGGCGAAACACAGCAACAGGCTAACGGCCCTTGGCTAATGCTCAGGCAAACGGGCTTTAAAAACGTATTGCTTTTTA
This sequence comes from uncultured Bacteroidales bacterium, assembly GCA_963802185.1. Taxonomy (GTDB): domain Bacteria; phylum Bacteroidota; class Bacteroidia; order Bacteroidales; family UBA4417; genus UBA4417. Next base: position 282,870 of record CAWDHU010000015.1, on the reverse strand, counting down.
CCGGCATTTTCGCTCAGATTGATATTGCTCATGAGGATTCGCTGACCAGGTTATTGCCGCAAATAAGCGAAACACCACTTATTGATACGGTTGCTTTGAAATTGGTTTCCTCACCGGCTACAGCGGCTAAAGTTGAGCCGGTAAAACCATTGAAAAAGGTTGTTGTTCCTGTTAAAAAGGCAGTTTCTTCAGGTGGAGGTTGTTGATGAATGGCTTCTAAAATATTTAAAAAGGCTGCCTAAGGGTGGCCTTTTTATTTTTCACCTGATCAGGCTAACTATCCCTCGCATGGTTACAGTTTTGGAACTCTCAATTTCAGCCTCCCTGTATTGCACAAGGTAATTATAGCTTCCTGCAGGGCATGGTTTACCATTTAACGTTCCATCCCATCCCTCAGAAGGATTGGTGGTTTTAAAAATTAGCTGCCCCCACCTGTCGTAAACAAGGAGTTGGAAAGGGTCAAGAGAGTTACGCTGCGTTACAGGTCCGAATATATCATTATGCCCATCATTATTAGGAGAGAATGCATTGGGCATCCAGAACCCCGGCATATAATAATATTGCCTTGTAGTAGTATCCATGCAACCTTCCTGGTTGGTTGCGACTAGCATGATGGTATAATCCCCTTCGAGGTTATACTTGATAAAAGGCTCAAAGAGAGTTGAGGTAGTATTATTCCCAAAGTCCCAAAAATAAGCAGAAGCATCAGGAGTTTGATTATTAAAGTTCAATTCTCCATTGTTCATAGCAGGATTTTGAATGATTTCAAAAGAGCTGGTAGGTTTAGACTTTATAGTTATTGTTTTACTAATTGAATCATTACATCCAAATAAATCTGCAACAGCATAGCTAACGGTATAATTCGCCACGGAATCAAATACAATTTTCACAGGATTGCCTTGAAAAGTCCTTTTGTAACCGGAAGTGGAATTTACAGCCCAGGTAAACTGGTTCAGTGTTGTATCGGCAGCAATACTCTTGTCTGTAAACGTTATTCCTGCACCCTGGCATGCGTTTTCATTTATAAAATCAGCTTGAGGAAGAATATGAATGTAAGCTTTGTAATTAACTATTTCACCTTCCCTGCACTGAGGATTCCAACCTTTAACTGTGATATTATATTCACCTGGAGGTATGGAAGTATTAAATGTATAACTGATTGTTGTATCAGGTGCTGACACACTATCATTTGAAAACCCTGGAGCCGAAAAATTCCAGATATACTTTTTGGCAAAAGGAATGGCTTTGGTATTTAAATTCACCAATTGTCCGGAACAGATATTTACAGGTCCGCTTATTTGACCCGAAGAAGGCCTGAATTTGAGCGTAATTGTCTTCTGCAATACCTGGTCGGTGGTTAAGTACCACCATGAGTTAATGGTATTAGTATCACCTAAACCCTGGATTCTGGTCCAGCTATGGCAGCCTGAATAAGGTTCAATCCCTGAATAGTCACATCCGCTTGATGTGTTACTGGTCGGGAAGAACCTATTTGGTAATTGAGAGTCATCCCAGAAGAGTTTTAGCTTCGTTACACCGGAAGCTGGCATGGGTCGCTCAATATCTACTTTAAATCCCCTGGGATTATCTTCAACATCGTAGAGTGGTAAATTTGAAAGGCCATTCAAGAAGCTGATTTTTACGTTAACTTCAGTTTCATTTTCAAGAGGAACTCCATTCCCGTCTTTGCCGTCCCAGGCAGGCAACAAAATATTGTGCCCGGCATTTACGGGGTAATTAAGTTTTACATCTTCAGGGCCGGTATTATTGTAAGGATATGCATCCAGTAAAATATCAATATTCCCGGCTTTACTTACATCTGCTGCAAATGCAACAACGGTATCACACTCCGTATTTATTTGCTCAAAATCAACCAATTGCCCTATATGTCCTGAAGGGAAAACGACAGGATCAGGATCGTTAAGAAAAATTCTATATTGTGGTTGAACAGATGCATTTCCCCTGACCGACTTTCGGCCATCAGCCCAGTTTCCCACTGTTGAGCATCCCCACTCGTTGCTGTAAATCGACCATACACCACCTGCTAATCCATTGCAGTCGAAACGTGTAACAATGCTGTCGCTTGTATAAATATAAAATAAAGAATAGGAAGCACTTGTGTCTGATATTACACTTCCCGAACTCAGTTGCCAGGCTTTGCTCCACAATCTTCCGGGTATAGGATTGTTCCCCTTTGCAACTGTAATATCAAATGATTTAAATTCTCTCATCTCAGCTATACCAGAACCGGACTGGGATGAATTAGGAATCTGAAACTCAATTATATAATCCCCATTCATGCCAGGAGATATTACCAAGGGTCTGTAGCCCAAAGGGTTTGTATTATTAATATCCGGACCAGCATCAACCTGGCTGCGTGTACTGATGTATCCGGGGTTTCCGGGAGCAGGTAATTGCGAGAGCGAAAAACCTGTAACTATTTTGCCTGAAGGATCTTTTACCTGGAATTTAACATCCTGGTAAATGATTGTTTCATCAGAATAATTAATAACATCTCCAAAGCCCAGGTAGATTTTCTCGCTGGCAGCATCATTGATTCGGACATTCAGTCTGAAATTCTCGCCGCAATTTACTAAAGCAAATGGGATCCTGTATTCAATTACACTTTGCGAAAGTACAATCTTACAAACAGACTTTGCAGGAGCTCCATTTGGTTCAAGTTGTTTAGTCCCTTCGGCTGATGTAATTCTATGAAAACCCAATAGTACTGTTAGCAGGCTGAATATCAACAGATACCTGCTATACTGCAGGGTATCGGCATTTACTCTAAATAATGGCAAACAGGTCATAATGAGCTTATACTTGTTTCTTATTATAAACAAACTTAGTTCTGCAATGAGTTGATGCAGTCTTATAAAAAGAAAGCATATGCATAAACAACCCATTGTTCGGGAGAGTACAAATTTACGATAAAAAATTGCCGGAACAGTTGACCCCTTCACCAGATTCAATTCAACAGACTCAAATAAGATAAAATTCATTATCTCATACTTCAGTTTCTACTGGTCCGAATACTGTTAATTGTTCAACCTCCTTCACTTCGCCGGGCTTTAAGTCGCCAAGATTAATATTTCCGATTCGCACCCTAACCAATCGTAAAGTCGGGAAACCAGCAGCAGCGGTCATTTTACGCACCTGCCTGTATTTCCCTTCGGTAAGCGTAATCGATACCCAACATGTGGAGCCATGCCGGTCGTCCCTGATTTTGCGTGTGCGGGGAGAAAACCCGGGATCTTTTTCAAGACGGAAAACATTGCATGGTAAAGTGCGATATTTGACATCGCGGATACCGATCTCAACTCCTTGTTTTAACTGTTCAATCGCTTTATCGGTTATTAGTCCATCCAACTGGGCATAGTATTCTTTTTCGATATTACGGCTGCGGATGAGTTCACTAACCTGGCCATTGGTAGTAAGCAGCAGCAAGCCTTCGCTATGCTCATCGAGTCTTCCGATAGCCATAGTGCCCTCGGGAAAGTCGAACAAACTTCCTACAAGTTTTTTCCTTGGCAGTTCACATACAAACTGGCATAGATAGCCGTACGGCTTATGATGAATAAAATGGTGATGTCCGGGCATTTAAATAAGTTTCAAGTTTACCTTCGGAGCTCTCCGCCTTAGGCGGTTCGGTTCAGAGTTTCATACCCTTACTTCAATTGTTCAACTGTTGTTTAGTTCTATTGTTCACAATTCCCAACTGTTAAACAGAAGCATTGGTTTCAATAGCCTGCGGCAGTTAATTGTTCAAAGGCCAGTCTTTAATGGCATTATCAAAATCGTCAGTATAGCCATTATGGGCAGTAAATAAGTATTGAACTCCAGGAATACGTACGATTTTCCCAATGGATTGAGACGCAGCTTCCGAATCCATATTAAATAAGCTGTAGAATCTTTCAACTTTCCCTTTGTTCAGCTTTAGTGCATCGCCTGTAAACAGAAGACTATCATTAACAAGGTAACACATTGAACCGGGAGTGTGCCCAGGAACTAAAAAGCACTGTATTTTCGTATCGCCGATTTTTATAATTTGCTGATCTTCAATCAAATTACGCTTATTGGAATTAATACCATTTCCAAAAATTAAAAACCTTGATTTCTTGCCATTAATCATTTGTTCTTCTTCCAAAGCAAGATAAACATCAGCATTCTTAAATAAACTAATGCCAGCTACGTGGTCGCCATCGGAATGTGTTAAAAGGTTTGCGGTAACTTTACCGGGGTCTATATTTAGTTTTTTAAGTTCCTGAAGAACAATGTCCTTGTCATTTCCGGCATCTATGGCTATATAGTTTTCACCATCTTTGACCAGGAACATATTCACAATGGAATACTTTACCGAATAAACATTTTTTGCTATTTCACCGGTTTCAACAGCCGACATCCTTTTGGTAATTGACCTGGCAACCAGGAAGTACCCGAAGAACAGCAGAACTATTGCAATTACAGCAACGCCTATTCCTGAAAAAATTCGTTTTGGTATTTTTTTCATAAACACAGCATTATTTTGATATGATAATGAATTGCAAAATTAGGTTTAAAAATAGGTTTTCATCTCATTCAAGAATATTATAAAGGCAAATGGACTCTCCTGGCCAGGGTATCATTGAATTTGGAAGATGTACTGATTCTCTGGCCGTTTTATTTCAATAAATTAATGAACAAAGAATCTATTTCATTTTCACTGCTTCAAACTTAGCGAGCGGAGCCATCCTGGCTTTATTTAAAGTCAGTATGTTGCCGTTAAAACTATAATTATCAACTGTGCCAAGCATTTTATTAAACTCAGTCTCAATAGCCAGATCTGGGCAAGCCATCATCGTAGAAGCGATTGCAGAGAAAGTAATGCGATTGCCTTCACCTAGTTGATAGTTGCCCATAAATGTATTGCAGCCGGAAAAACCCAGTACACTGTTACTGTCTTTTTTCAGAATTAAAAAGATATCCTTTTTGTTGTTTACATTCAATACAACCGGTTTGCCCATCAACTCAGTCAGTTTCCAATGGGTTTCCTTCAATTCATTTACTACTGGCGGAATTGGCTGTTCCAGATTTGACGGGACTTTTTGTGCTGGTTTGCATCCTGCAATAACAAGAGTTATAATAAAGAATGCTAAAATTGATTTTCGCATGATTTCCAGATTTGATAATTCTCTTTATAAATTATTACAACTCGGCAAAATTAACACGGGAAGAACGATTTCTGTGCTTATAAACAAATCAGCTTCATATTTCTGTCTTTACACTGATTTTTCATCCAGAATAAAATCACATCGTTGATATGGTTATATTCGTTTATACCATTTATAAAATCCTTGTTTCACAAGTTATCCCAAATTTAATAAAAAAGATTATTTAAACTGAAAAATAAGTATTCTACATGGAGATAGTTTACCTTTTTATTTAAATTAAATTTTCATAAAGGGTTGTATTTAAACGCATTATATTGTATATTTGTATACCTGACAAACTCTCCAAACTGAGTACCCGGGAGATTAAATAATCGGCTAAGATGTACACAGCTGAATAAATACTACCATTGAGCACTTGAATTCTACTCCATTAATTCAGAATAAGCTGATTTAGTAAGTGCTCATTCGCTTAATTTCAACTATTACCCGATAATCTTCCGCTTACTGGGATGAGTGGATGCTTAGCTTCAACTTTGTGTGAGGAGATGAGCAGATTAAAAGAGTAACTAAGGATTACCTTAAATGAAAAGATTAATAGTTGTAACATAACTTTTTCGAGACAAAGGTTAATTCCGGCCTGGAAAAATTTATACTCAGTACCAAAATCTTTATTTTTTTGGCCTTCCATATTACTCAAAACACTCGCATCAATTTTAAGGGTTATCAGATCTACGACCAAACCTTGGTTTCAAATAGTAAAACAAGGACAATTATTTGCAGAATAAATTAATTAAGTATTTAAAAACATACAGCCATGAAAGAATATATAATATTACTGGTAGAATCTAAAGAAGCCGATGCTATTCTTGCAAAACAAGAAATCGGTAAGGTTCTTGAAAAGGTTCAGTTTAACATTGTCAAAACAAAAAAGGGTTTCGTCGATCAGCTGAAAAAATTTACGCCTGATGTAGTTATCACTGCATATAAATTGGCTTCTTTTGATGGTTTAACAGCACTGCAACTTACCAGGGAAAAGTCTCAACACATTCCTGTAATTTTTCTCACAGCCACGATAAATGAAGAAACAGCAGTAGAATGCATGAAGGCCGGTGCTGTCGATTACATTACTAAAAAACATATAAGTCGGTTGGGCAATGCTGTGATCGCTGCAATTAAAGCCAGTGTAACTGAAGAAGCACAGATTAAAACCACTGACGAGCTTGTTTCAACAGCTGAAGTATACCACAACATGTTTGCTTACAATCCACAACCCATGTTCTTGTTCGATATAGATACACTTGATATCCTTGAAGCCAACAATGCATCATTAGTGCTATATGGTTACACCAGGGAGGAATTTTTAGCCTTAACACTAAAAGAAATCAGCCTTGTTGAAAAAACTCCTGAGCTTGAGAAAACTACCGAAACACAGCCTAATTACCACACTGCCGGGAATTGGTGGCATCTGAAGAAGAACGGGGAGGTTATGGATGTTGAAATAACCTCACATATAATCGATTTCAATGGCAGGAAGGCTTGTAATATGCAGATTACTGATATTACGAAACAAAAACAAACCTGGGAAATTTTATTATCGAGTGAGGAAAAATACCGCACTCTTTTTGAAAATGTTCAGGATGTATTTTTTCAAACCGATCTGGATGGTGTACTTTATGAAATCAGTCCATCAGTTGATCGGTACCTGGGTTTCAGTAGGGAGGAACTTGTCGGAAATCCAATAAATGATCTTTATTATGATATTCATGACAGGAATTTACTTGTGAAAAAGCTTTTAGAAGATGGAATAGTCGTCGACTTTATAACCAGGTTCAAAACCAGGAACAATGAAATTACATATGCATCAATGAATGCACGTTTAGTTTATAATTCAAAAGGACAGCCTGATCTGATTGAAGGTTCATTGCGGGATATAACGGAGCGAATGGTTGCAGAGAAAATCACCCAAAAGAACGAAGAAAAATTCCGCGCCCTCTTTGAAAACAATTCTATGGTTAAGCTTATTATCGACCCTGATAACCACCAAATTGCAGATGCTAATTACGCAGCATCGAGATTTTATGGGTATAGCAGAGAGACTATCAAGCAGATGAAAATCGGAGAAATTACTACAGCCAGGCCTGAAGAAGTTACAGCATTATATAAAAAGATCCGATCAGCCGGATATATGGAATACGAGACTCAGCACTGCTGCAACGATGGTTCACTGAAAGATGTCGAGGTTTTTGCCACAAAAATGCCTATAGCCGGCAAAGATTTTATTTATGCCATAGTAAATGATATTAGTCCTAGGAAGGAGGTGGAGAAACATAGTTGGCTCTTAAACAATTCCATTGAACAAAGTCCTTTGGGTATCATGATTACAGATCAGCACGGAAGAATTGAATATGTAAATCCCAGGTTTACCAAAATTACCGGCCATAACCTGCAGGAAATTAAGGAGAAAAAACAATGGTTTCTATATTCAGGTAACTATTCCGACAGAACATACTCTGAAATGTGGGAAACCGTATTGTCGGGCAGGGATTGGACCGGGGAATTGCCTGCAAAAAGAAAAAACGGCGAACATTACTGGGAGAATGTTAATATTTCACCAGTTAAGAATGAAAAGGGGCAGATCACCCATGTGATAACCATATGCGAAGATATTACAGCCAAACACAAAATGCGGGAAGATATTTCAGCCAGTAAGGAAAAACTTGAGGCCGCTGACAAGTTGAAACTTTCTCTTATTAACAACATATCGAACGAAGTACGCACTCCTCTCAATGGAATCATTGGATTCGCTGATATGCTGGTGAATACAGAACTATCAAAAGAGAATAAACAGAATTACATCGACATCATCAAAAATAGCAGTTCCAGGTTACTCAACACGGTTAACAGCTATATCGATATCTCCATGATATTATCGCGCAAAACAAAGGTCTATCCAAGGCTATTTCATATTGATACCATTTTGGAGGAGATAAAGTCTGAATTTAAGGGGAATTGTAAATCCAAAGACATAGGATTAACTATTCAAAAACCTGAGGTGCCAGAAGACATCCTACTCAAATCCGATCCTGATATCCTTCATAAAATCATGTCACACCTACTTTGCAATGCCGTAAAATTTACAGAAAAAGGAACTATCGAATTTGGAATCAGGATGCGAAACCATCATCCTGAATTTTTTGTCACCGATACAGGCATTGGTATTGAAAATAAAAAAATCACTTCCCTGTTCGATTATACCATTCATTCTAACGTGGCGGCAAACCGAAGTTTCGAAACCACAGGACTTGGATTGCCAATTGCCCGAGGCCTGGTTGAATTACTGGGAGGTAAAATATCTATTGAGACAGGAAAAACCAAAGGGACAACAGTGTACTTTTCATTACCGGAAGATGCTATTATAAAGAAAGGGTCAGAAGAATCAAAAGAAGAAATAAAACCTAAGCATCCCGTATTAACTAAAAATTCAATAATACTTGTAGCCGAAGATGATGATTATAATTACAAATTCGTCGAAACAGTTCTTAGGAGAGCCGAATTCAGGGTAATCAGGGCAGAAAATGGAGTAGAAGCTGTTAATATCTGTTATAACAATCCGGATATTAAACTTGTACTGATGGATTTAAAAATGCCGGTAATGGGAGGTTTTGAGGCAACACGGCAAATCAAAAATTTCCTTCCGGATTTACCGGTTATAGCGCTTACCGCTTTTGTTTCGCCCGACGATGAACACGAAGCATTTTTAAGCGGATGTGAGGAATATATCAGTAAACCTGTTGACAGTTCTCATTTGCTTCATTCAATAGGTGACCTGATGGGAAATAAAGTTAACTGATTTATCTCTTTTACAACCCGATAATTTCAGAAAAAGCGCTTGGACCATACCTAAGACCATACACAGTAAAAAGAGAAGTTCAAAAATATAGGCGTTCACTGTTCCCCGATTTAAGAGGAATAATGAACGCCTTTTATTAGCTCATGCTTACGCAGTGAGATAATATTTTATAAGCTATCTGCTAAAGCTTTACCAGGTTTAAATTTAGCAACGTTTTTTGCTGCTATCTGTAAAGTTGCACCAGTTTTAGGATTACGACCTGTTCTGGCCTCACGTTTTGTTACTGAAAATGATCCAAAACCAACGATTTCAACACGATTTCCTGCAGCGAGAGCTCCGGCTACAGTTTCGTGATAACAATCAATAGCTTTTTTTGCCTGAGCTTTTGTCAGGTCGGCACCAGCTGCCAATGCGTCAATTAATTCTGATTTGTTCATAATTTGATTTGTTTAAAGGGTTGTTAAAGAATTAAATACTGTTGCTATTAAACATACTTAAATGTAATAACAGTTTTGTTAGGTAGTTGTTTTGAAATTATCGATTACTTTATAAAATTTGTATCAGTTAATAGTATAAAGTCTGATACTTGTTTAAAAACGCTGCTAATGTAGTAAACATTACAACATTTAATGATTAGAGTGAATAAAAAAATAATTTTGCATGAAATAAAAATTCCTGATAATTATACATTCCTGATAAAATCCCAATTTGCTGAATAATAGCTCTGAGAAATAATTGAAAATAAGATCAATTATAATTTATTACACTTTGCTTAAGAAATTATTATAAAATCTATTAACTTATTGATAATCATATTTATACTATTGTTATCTTTCTCATACTAACTGTCTGAATAGTTAGTTGCAATTAGATAATGTCGAAAATTATTACAAACAATCCGCCTTTCTCTGTTTCTTTCTGTTCTTTAGAACTCAACCCCTTTCCAAAATAGAATATTTCTCTTTTCCTCTTTAAAATTGCCTCAATCCCAATCAAAATTGCTTCGTTCGTTCCTCTGAAAATATCAGTCTGCATATAAAAAACACCCTTTTAATTTCTGTTTGGCGCTTTTTATGTTGGCAAAGATGTTATAAAAATTGAAATTCCGGTAAAAATCATTTGGGCTCCAATGGTAGCAACAATCAAACCGGTAATCCGAATCAGTGCGTTCATAAGATTATATCGGGTAAGTACTTTGCCGATTTGTATCGCATTAAGCATTAATACCAGGTTAATTGCTATTGCAATTGCAATAGCAATTATTGTCACTAATTTACCATAGTGTTCCGGAAATGTCACAGCAGCAGTAATAGTTGCCGGCCCTGCAATCATAGGCATTGCAATTGGAACTGCAGACAGATCAGCCAATTTAATATTCTGATCAAGTTGAAGGAAATTCCCTTTCTGCAACCCGGTTATTCCGTTATAAAATAAAACAACGCCGCATGTAACCATGAAAGCATATAACTCTATATGAAACACATAAGTAAAAATGAAATGCCCGAGAAATAAAAAGGAAATAAGGATAATCAAAGCTGTTAATGATGATTTTGAAGACAGGTAGTGCAATTCCTTTTTCGAATATTGATCCTGCAGTGAACTTATTACCAATATCTTATGCACTGGGTTTATTAACGCCAGAATGGCAACGAAGGCACTTATCAATAATTTTATTTCCATTATCAGGGAGTATAAATATAATTGAAAGTAATATTACAGGCAACTAATACCTGGCCAAAGTCTTTTTATTTTCTGAATTAAACTATGTCTGTCAAAATTAATCTTTTCAAACAATAAAATAAATAAAATAAAGACCACTGGTTTTTGAATAGTTAAGTGTCTATATCAGATTAACGAGCTCTACTCTCGGAAATATTGTGATACTTACTGATTATTACTGTTTATAACATAATTATCAATTAAGTTGATGTATAAATCAGAAGTGGAAACCAACAATTCGAACCAATAAAATTAACTAAATGACTAAGGACAACAGACATTTCTTTTTTTGTCATATGTTTTTATTTGTTGTATATTAGCCGGGTAGATAGTTCTTTAAGCAGATTATCAAATAACAGCGGAAACACTTAACCTAAATATAATATTATGTTCGACACTTCACATTTACACCCGATGATTGTACATTTCCCGATAGCATTATTGATCGTTGGATTTGTAGCTGATACGATCTACCTGCTTTATAAAAAAGAAGCCTGCCTTTCGAAGATGGGACTTTTTCTAATGCTGGCAGGAACCCTGGGAGCAATTGCCGCTGTTATGTCAGGCAATTTTTTTACAGAAGATATGTCAGGCAGTGCTGAAACTGTTCGCGAGCGTCACGAAACATTCGCCAACATCACAATGTACCTCATGATTGGGGCCAGCATATTAAGGATTTTCCTCGTTTATAAAGGCAAAGCATGGTCAAAAGCCGGCCTGGCAGTTTACATACTATATTTGATTGGTGTAATATTGGTAGGATATACCGGTTTATTGGGTGGAACAATAGTATTTAATTATATGATTGGCTTATAATAAACAATTTCAATTAACCCTAAATCAAGAAAAATGAAAAAACTAATGATTTTTACAATGATGCTGGCAACGCTTGCATTTGTAACCGGATGTAAATCAAAAAGCGCAAAAGAGACATCCCCAAAGACCATTGAAAACCTGAAAGCAGGCATTATTGGCGAGACAACTGCTAGTGCAAAATATGCAGCTTACGCCCAAAGAGCAACTGAAGAAGGGTTTATGCCGATTGCTCAGCTGTTTAAAGCTGCATCAAAAGCCGAAAGTATTCATGCAGCCAATCACCTGAAAGTGTTGGAAAAACTTGGCGAAAAAATGGATCCAATTGATCCGAAATTTGAAGTAAAAACCACTAAAGAAAATCTGCAGGATGCTCTTACAGGTGAATCTTATGAGTTCACAACCATGTATCCCGGTTTTATCCAGTCAGCCAAAGATGAAAATGTAAATGATGCTGATCGGTCATTCACCTGGGCACTTGACACCGAAAAAAAACATAGAGATTTCTATCAGAAAGCACTTGATGCAATTGATAGCGGAGAAACAGCTTCACTTCCAACCGTATTTTTTGTATGTCCTAAATGTGGCAACACATATGATGCTGCAACAGTAACTGCAAAATGTGATTTTTGCAAGACTCCTAAAGAAAAATATATTGCCATTTAGTATTTAGATTAACCAGTCTTCTTTAAAAAAAGTCAGTTATGGCAAGAGTAGTTGTATTGGGTGCCGGCATTGCCGGACATACCTCCGCACAAATACTAAAGCGGAAACTTGGTCGAAATCATGAGGTAATTATGATTAGTCCGAATTCAAAATATCAGTGGGTTCCTTCCAATATCTGGGTGGGTATTGGCCAGATGACTGCAAAGCAAGTCACCTTTGATCTGGCGCCGGTATACAATAAACTGGGCATTGAATATAAACAAGCCAAGGCAACTGCATTGTTCCCTGAAGGAGATGCTGATCACCTGAAACCCTTTGTTGCTATTGAATATACTGCGTTGGACAAAACCGGCCAGACTGACAAAATAGAATATGATTACCTGGTAAATGCCACCGGACCTAAGCTAAACTTTGCTGCAACTGAAGGCCTTGGTCCTGAAGGATATAGTGAGTCAGTATGCACATATACACATGCCGGTCATACATGGGAGAAATTACAAGTAGCTCTCGACAAAATGGCTAAAGGTGAAAAACAGCGCTTCCTGATAGGTACAGGCCATCCCATGGCTACCTGTCAGGGAGCTGCTTTTGAATATGCTTTAAATGTGGCTTTTGAAATAAATAAACGTAAACTCAATGATAAAGCTGAAATAACATGGATCACCAATGAGTATGAAGTTGGAGATTTTGGCATGGGAGGTGCATTTATAAATAAAGGAGGATACATAACATCTACCAAAATATTTACCGAATCCATTCTTTCCGAGTATGGTATTAAATGGATTAAGCGCGCCGGGATAACAAAACTTGAACAAGGGAAAGCACATTTCCAGACTCTGGATGGTGAAATACACGAGCAGGAATTCGATTTTGCCATGCTTATACCCGCTTTTTCCGGAGTTGGAATTAAAGCTTTCGCAAAAGATGGGAATGATATTACTTCCGATCTGTTTGCTCCCAATGGTTTTATGAAAGTAGATGCTGATTACCAGCCCAAAGATTTTGAAGACTGGTCAGTAGCTGATTGGCCTTCAGTTTATCAAAATCCGAAATTTGAAAATCTTTTTGCGGCCGGAATTGCTTTTGCTCCGCCACATGCTATTTCAAAACCCATGACTAATAAGAACGGATTAGCAATATTTCCTACACCTCCACGCACAGGAATGCCATCAGGAATTATGGGGAAGGTCGTTGCAATGAACATTGCTGAACAAATACTGACAGGACGAAAAGAGCTTAAACACAAGGCATCGATGGGCAAAATGGGTGCTGCATGTATCGTTTCGTCCGGCTATGGCTTACGCGATGGCATGGCAGCTTCCATGACTGTATTCCCGGTAGTGCCTGATTACGAGAAGTATCCGCAATGGGGTCGCGATATCAATTATACAGTAGGCGAACCAGGGCTGGCCGGACACTGGATCAAACTCCTGCTGCATTTTATGTTTATTTACAAAGCTAAAGCCAAACCCTTCTGGTGGATGATCCCGGAATAAATAAGGGTTGTATTGATAACTACGAAATATCTATCAGTCTAATAGCCTAATAGTCTAACAGCCTGCAGCCTAAACCTCTAATTCTGAAGAAAATGATTAAGAAGAATATTGTAAAAGGATATAAAGATGAAGCATATCCTCCGCTTCCGACGAGGAATACCCGTTTCTGGCGTAAATTTTTTCCCTGGCAGGTTGTACGGTTCTTTGTGCTGAACCTCAAAATCATGCGTATAATTATTGGCGGCCACTCATAAGCCAATACAATTCATTTACAAGTCTTCCAGGTATTGTTTCAATCCTTATAATCATTACCACAAAGAAACTGTCAAAATTTCTTTTAAACGCTACATTTTTCTCTTTTTTCGCTTTACCCAGTTTTTCCCAAGAACCGAAAAATAATAGAAAATGTAGATTTTCATTACTGCAACATGTTACGAGTTGTCTAAACAAACAATTCAGTCAACACTAATGTGTATATATTTTTTATTCAAATTCTATCTTTCCAAGTATAAATCATTTAAATAATGGCAATAGACCGGTTAAAATATTTTATATAGATAGTATTGAAATAAAAAATATCTCACCGCTGGTTTTTCATAAGTTATGTGTCTATATCATATCAAACACATTATTTATAAAATTAAAAGAAGATGAAAAACAAAGTAAAATTAGTAATGGCAACGGCAATCATGATGGTCTTTGCCCTACAGGTTCAGTCGCAAAGCACCACAACTAAAGCGAAACCAGCAGTTCAGGAACAAACAGCAGCTACTCCTTCACCGGGTAATTTTATCGATAAGAATAACGATGGCGTATGCGATAATTTCGAATCAAGGTCAGGCAAAGGACGCGGCGGGAATTTTGTGGATAAGGACAACAATGGCAAATGCGATAATTTCGAATCCAGATCAGGCAATGCACACGGTTCCAGTTTTGTTGACAAAAACAACGATGGTATCTGCGACAACAGAACAAATGTTGGTAAAAAAAATGTAAACACATGCAGATACGGACAAGGTAACCAATACAGACATGGAAAAGGCCAGGGTCGGGGATGCGGAAATTGTTGCAGAAAATAAATTTGCACTACAAACATTTTTCATATCAAATATGGATTGTACTCAAAGTAGATAAAATGCCGAAAACAGAGGTTGAAAATTATATCTTTGGAAAAAGATTATGGTAATCCCAACTAAATAACTCAAACAGAAAAACAAACTGAATATCATCTAATTTTCAACCTCTTATTTTCGCTACATTGATGACTGACCAGGAACTGGTAACCGGCATACTGAATCGCGACAAGCAGGTCATTCAATTTCTTGTAAGCAAATACCATAAACAAGTAATTAAAACTGCTTTTCATTTACTTCAGAATATGGATGATGCGGAGGACCTGGCACAGGATGTGTGTATGGAGATTATCGAATCGGCAGGATCTTTCAAAGGCAATTCCTCATTATCTACCTGGATTTACAGGCTAACTGTGAATAAATCACTCAACTTCATCAGGAAAAACAAACGAAAGCAGCTTGTCAGACAGTTTGAATCCTTTTTCAGCAAAAGCGACGACAATGTAAGTTCAAGAGTTTTAGAACCTTCAGAATACGACAAAACATTCGAGAACAGCGAAAAGAAACAAATCCTTGAAAAAGCCATTAACAGCCTGCCCGAGAATCAGAAAACAGCTTTCATCCTCAGTAAATATGAAGAATTATCATACAAGGAAATTACTGAGATCATGAGCCTCAGCCTGTCAAGTGTCGAATCGTTGTTGCAGCGGGCCAAACATAACCTGCAGAAGAAATTAATCGTTCAGTTCTCTGAATATTCAAATAAAAAATGACATGGAAAACTGCAAGCTATTACATAAAAATGTCTTTGCTTACGTAGAAAAAGAATTACCTGCGACTCTTATGCTGCAGTTTGATATTCATGTTAGCGAATGTGCTGAATGTGCCGCATTGGTATCAGATTTTAAAAATGTAATGATTTTGATGGAAGAGCAGAAGTCCATAGAGCCGAAACCTTTTGCCGAAACCCGCATTATGCAGGCAATCGAGTCCAGATTGGAGAAAAAGCAAAAGACTCCTTCTCTGATTTTTGGACGGCTTTTACAGCCCGCTTTTATTAGCCTTGGTATTATAGTAGCAATGGTTATCGGCTTCTTAATTGGCTCTGATTTTGCGAATACACATTCAATATATAGCCAAAACGAAGAAATGACAGAGGCTGTAAGAAGCGATCTGAATGTTCCTGATTTTATGACTGACGACATTTTCCACTTTTCTGAATAAACCCTGTGATCATGAATATCTTTAACAATAACCGAACAGTTTTCTGGATACTGATCTTTCTTGTACTGATCAATATCACTGCATTGGCTACTTATTTTGTCTATATGCGGAAACCAATTAACGAACCTATGCAGGTGTCAGAGTTAAAGCGAGGTATCGTTTTGCGGCAGGAGTTATCGTTAACACCCGACCAATCCCTTGCCGTAAATAAGATAAATGCGGCCTACCAGGCTTCGAGTGAGCCCATAATTGAAGCAATAAGGGAGAAGAAAGCTGAAATGCTGGATGAACTCGCGAAAGAAAATACGGATTCCGTCATTCTGGCCAAACTTGCCAATGATATGGTAATTGAACAGAAAAAGTTACAGATGGCCAACATCAAACAATTCCTCGACCTGAAGAAAGTTTGTACTCATGAGCAAGCATTAAAGCTTGCGCAGATTTATGCCGGGCTATATGGTTTTGAGCAATATGGAAAAGGACAGGGCCAGGGTAAAGGTATGAAATACCGCCATCGTTTCGGGCAGCAGAAGTCAGGATCAGGTAAGCCGGTAAACTAAAGTTTCGCAAATTTCACTATTTCATCGAATACAATATTTACAGATGCGTCTTTAGCTTCAATCACCATTGGATCCAGAAGCATCCAGTTTTCAATAACAAATTCAAGAAAACTTCTTCGCACTGAAATTATCATAGGCATATTGCAATTAATAATAAGTTCGTTCAGGCTTGATGCCCAACCTTGTCCCTGAAGTTCCCATGCACCGATTTCGTCAATCAGCACCATTTTCATTTCCCGGTTTTTTTCAACCGAAAGTGCTTCCATCCCAAAATCAATCGCTTCCTGAATAAAGAAATATTTCCCAACCTGCGGCATTCCAGCAATTTCATCGGTTTGGGAGAGTAGTTTTCTATCCCCTGTAGAAATATCAATAATGGTGTATCCTGTTTTAACTCCATTTGCATAAACAGCCGGGGCAAGTATTCCGCCTGCCTCAATTCCGACTTTCTTGAGGCGAGCAGCAATTGCATTGATTAGAGTGGTTTTACCGCTCCCTATTTCGCCCGTAATAAGTATCACGTTTGCCTTCTTCTTCATGTTAAGTGCAACTTTTTCGAGCCAGAACTCCGACTGGGACACAATCTGCCTGATCACGCTAACTGGTTTCCTGAAAACATCCTTCAAAGGGGGCAAATTGGCAATGACAAACGGAAGCGTTTCAAATGCAATTTCCAATGCTAAAGGCAGTTGCCTGAATGAAGTCCGGATAAAGAAATTCCGGATTACCGGATTACTCAGTTCCTTTCCAACCACTGAAAATCCGACAATCATTAATGCAGCCCGAAAATTCATCTGCAAACCAATTAATAATCCATCTGTTAAAGTAAGCCCATCAGATTGAAATTTAGCGAACAGAAAGCTGGAAAGCATAGTAATTACCACAAAGAAAATCCAGAATTTCGGTTTCAGTAATGGCCTGAGTGCCGATTTATAGCGCAATGCCCAAAATCCTATCAGGCTAAATCCGAAAGAAAACCACCAGACCATACCGGCGAAATTCATTAGCAGAAGCACTGAGATCATTCCCAGAAAATTAAATACAAGCCACCATAGCGAATATTTTGTACCGGGAATTTTGCTCTTCGATTTAATTTCAGCCATCCTTTGTTTATCCGAGCTTAACATTGGAATGGATTTCGCCAGAGCTGTTTTACCGATATAAATTCCGATTGCAGCAGAAAACACTCCAAAAAACAAATAGAAAATCCACAATACTATTATCGGCATCCAAACTGTATTAAAATGCATATGGAGTTGCTTTTCGGCAAATTTTACCAGCGAAGCATACAAGTCGACAATATTGAATCCATAAAAAATGATATAGTTGACTATTTTCTGCATAAAATTCCACGACATGGCCAGCAAACTTCCTAGCACGAAGCCAATCATATTTTTACCGATTAACCTCACTGAAAACTCCAGTAACAAAGCCTCAACTAAAATAGCGATCATAGGGCCGAAAATCACTGCGCTTGGCGAGACCGATTTCATAAGAGCACATATCAGACCTGAACGCCAGATTAAACCCTTGTCTTTCCATTGAAAGCTCACAGATACAAGAAGAATAATGCCGATTGATGTAAGGAAAATACTGCTGAAAGGCACTCGAAGGTTGTGGAGAAAACTGCCCAATACAATTTCGGACGATGCCCAAAGGCAGCCTAAAACGGCAGCTTTAAGCCAGGTAATACTAAGGTGCCGCTCAGGATTCATTTACAATACAGATTTTCGAAGCACAAGATTTGAACAAATGAAATCCGGAAGCCCCTTCTCCAACCAGCTCCAGCATTTTGTTAATATCTGTAATACGGGTTGCACCTATTATATCAACGCCATGAGCGAAAAGCACATCAGGCAAAAGGCTGCTTGTAGGGCCAACCACCAACACCTGAACTTTTGCAGGTATAATTCCTAAAAGACTATCCAGCGTATGATTTGCGAGAGATGAACCGGTAATAATCACAACATCGGCATGTATCACTGCATCTCCTGCAAATTCTGAAGGCACAAAATACCTGCGATATTCATCAGGGACTGCATTTTCATTCAGTTCGATAATTCTTAAAATTGAATCACTTTCTGCTATTTTTTTGATATACGATAAAAAAGCTCCAACTACACATATTTGTTTCTTTTCTGTTAAGTCAATTAAGTCTATTGGGTCAAGGTTTTCGAAAATCCTACACTTTGACTCTGTCAATAGTTCAGCCGAAAGGGCATTCATGGCGGCTAATTGAAGTGTTTTAATAAAACTTGACTGATCTGTCAGGTTAAGCAAATCGGTCACTTTATGTCCTTTAAAATTTCCTGGTGTAAAATCACCAAAACCCCTGTTACGATTGTGCGAGCAGCAATCCAACGTATTCAAATCATTGGATGCAAGTCCGCTATATCCGTTTGATAATTTAACTGCGGAAAGATAAATGCCTGCAACCAGTCTTTCAATTGAAATATTGTTTAGCTTCTGGCCATAGCTGGCTTGTATTAATTTAAAAGTCTCATCAATTATCATCTGGAATCCTGAGAGTTAGATGTTAATAAATACAATTCTTATCTTTATTTAAATGAGAGAACTGAAAGTATTTAGATGTGAATATCACAATACCTGTATGTCGATGTAAAATTAAAGTTTTGAAACGAAAAACTTGAAATAAAAACACTTTTAGTATCCTCCTGTCGTGAATTTTAATCTTCCCGGTTTTTTCCTGATCGATCAAAATATGGTTTTAAAGATAAATCTATTTTCACTATTTCACAGAATAAAAAAAACCGCCCAAAAGAGCGGTTTTAAAACAATAATTAAAACACTAATTAACCAATAATTAAAATTTCTAATGATGGTCGCTTACAAGTTTTTGAGTGCAATACAAATTATCGGGCACCGACGACCATTCAGCATAAGCACCAGCATATAATTTAACATTGCTCAAACCGGCTATTTCTTTTAATGCAATATAAAGAACGGAAGCTTTGATACCTGTTTGACAATAAACAATTACCTCTTTCTCAGGTGAAATTCCAAATTGAGGAGCTAAGGCCAGTATTTCATCTTTTGATTTATATGCTCCGGTTGCTGTGAGCACCTCTTTATAGTTCATAAAAACTGCCCCTGGTAAATGCCCTTTACTTCTTTTATCCTTATCCATGCCTTCGTATTCATCCTTTTCCCGTGCATCAAGTAAAACTATAGTTGGATTGTCGAGCAATAACTTTAATTTTGCCATGTCAATATTCATATCTGCATTAAGAGCCGGGGTAAAAGTAGTAGCCTTTAATTTTACCGCGGTACTTGTCATTGGAATACGGGCAGATTCCATCTGGGCCATATCCTTGTGAAGCAGAAGAACATCTGTTGCTCCAAGGTATTTCAGCACCCACCAAACGCGGCTGTTGTATTTTTGTGAGCCGTCGTCGTAAAGTACAATTTTTGATGTATTGCTTACACCTTTCTTTGCGAAAATATCGGCTAATTCGGCTGGCTCCAGGAACTGTCCTTCGATAGGACCGGTTTTATACATGCTTTTGTGCGGAATATTGATTGCACCCTGGATATGTTGTTTTGCATATACTTCTGGTGCCTGAACATCAATAACAACCATAGCCTTGTTGGATTTAAGCTCAGCTCCAAATTCTTTGGCAGAAATGGTTACCTGGGCACTGAGGCTTAAGGTGCCAAACAGGCTTATTAATCCGAATAGTATTCTTTTCATAATTCTTATTATTAACAAATTAATTTTTAATGTTCATCTCTACTTGAGCTTGTACCTTAATTCAATTTGACCTGAATCTGCATCAGGAACATATCATTCGGTATTTCATTATAATTAACTATGTCTGTTGATGAACTTGATTCAGTGTTATACAAATAATTCAGTTGAACGCGTACCCACTCATTAGCATAGTAATTAAGCCCGAATGTAAAGGTTGACTGACGGTAGGCACTATGGTCATCATCTGCAAGCTCCATATTAGGATCGTAGGTTTCATATTTTACCAAAGGCATAAGTTTCCATTTGGTATTGTACATTAACTGTGCGTAGTACCCGTTGCTCTTAAAGTTCCCGGCAACAAGTTCAGGAGTAGCACCACATCCTCCGCCAATAAGTTTCGAACCATTATCTCCACCATAAACATATTCGGTTTGAAGTATGAAATTGTATTTCTTCAAAGTTATATCGCCACCATAACGCATACGTTCATCCATTTTTGTAATAGTTACATCCGGATTTTTCTGTTTCCCGAATTGATAACTTCCGCCTATGCTGATCCAATCGAACGGGGAGAATACTAATCGACCGATAAAATCTTTGGCCCTATCTGTATCATATATATTTTTTCCAGTTCCGTTGGTTACGGATATAGAATAGGAAAGAATATTTTCTTTTTCCAGGCCGAATATTTTTTTTGCCCCGGTTGAACCACTGATCATAATACCCAAATCACGGTCAGGTGAAGTAAGTTCGTTAACAACTTTTGAGCGGTTAATTGTGTATAAATCCTGGCATCCGGTCGAACCTAATTCAAGTCCGAATGGTTTTTTAAACTGTCCCATCGAAATCTTAAACCAGGGCTTAAACCTGTTATATGTTACAAATGCATCCAACAGGTAAGGACCATTCTGGAACGAGCTGAATTCAGCCATCACATAATATGAGAAATCATAAGGAATATTTCCTGTAACACCTAAACGGGCCCTGCGAAAATAGAATCCCATATCATTTTTTGAACTGCCATCCGCATTGTCACCATTGTAAGCAATTTTAAATTCCGGCTGTATATAGCCTATTACTGAAACGCCACCTGCTGAAGATGCAGGCTCCATGCATCCCTGTGCCTTTGCTTGCACAAACGCAATCAAAGTGAAAATGATAAGTATTGTAAGTGTCTTTTTCATCATATAATTTTTTAAAAAGGGGAAGAATGTTCAGCTTCTCCCCCTTTTATTAAATAAAAATCAAGCTATTAATTAGTAACAATAGCCCAGTTTTTAGGTCCTGGGTAAGTAGGCTTTGCAGCCCCTTTGAGGGGATCATATACTAATTTGTTAGCACCAAAGGCAATGCTCTTGGCATTGTATCCAAGAACATTGAGCCAAAATACTGCTATGCTCGATGTTTGCCCGGTGTAACAATAAACCTGTGCTGGTTTCGAAGGATCAATAGCCTTTACAAGGTCACCTGCCAGTGCAATTACTGGAAGATCAAAAGCTCCGTTAAAATGACCAAAAGCAGTATAGTCTGCAGCTGACCAATAGTTCATAATCTGGTAAGTTGTAGGGGCTGCCAATACATCAGCAGCAGCAGTCGTAGTAAACCCGGCATTAAGTACAGCCTGAACACGTTCTTTTAATATTGCCGCACCATCAGTGGAAGTTGATGTCCAAACAGGCTCATCAAATGAACCGTTAGCTGGAGCTGCAGTGGTTACCCAATTAGCACTGCCAGTTGCAATGTTACCATTCGCCTGTGTTTCGTAACCTGAATTCGAAACCCAGGGACCTTTGGTTGCTGCATTCCATCCAGCCATACCCCATTTCAGTACAACTGCATTTGCATAACCCGAAAGGCGAAGTGCCATCACAGCCTGACCAGCGGTTTGCCCTGTGAAACAAACAACACATATAGGTTTATCGGTATAGTTTGCAGCGGTAGTAACTACATCTTTTAGTACTACATTAATTGCATTCTTTATATGACCTGCGGCATAATCAGCAGCAGGACGAATATCAAATACATGGTAAGCTGGCAAAGTGCTGGTTACCGGATCAACTGCACCTGCATCAGCAGATGATTTGGGATCAATGACCCAGCTTTTTGCAAGATCAGGAAGATCCATTGAGTTAGTAACCATGTAAGTTTTTAATGTCTGGTAAGCATTTACGGTGGCGGGCTCGTCCTTTTTGCAGGAAGTCATCATTAGTACTGGTACGAATGCCAGTAAAATCGCCATGTTGATTAGTTTTTTCATAAAATAGTTTTGTTTTTGTGTGGTTGAATTTGTTATAAGTTGATTGATTGAATTTTATATTGTTAATCAATTCACAAAACTATTCTCTATATTTACTTCTTATTCAAATAAAAACAGTGATTGCAATTGCAAAAAAATTGCGCTTCGTCAATAAAAACATGACGAGAATCATAAAAATTCCGATTCTTTAATGTACTTTTATCCTCGATTTAAAAGAAAAAATATGCCACTATCAGGTCCCGAAACTTGTGTTTCGTATGTATATGAGCTTTCATGCTTCGATTTACTGACTCCGGAAGAGAAGGATCTGGTTGATACAAGATCGGTACTTGTTAATTACAAGAAAGGTGAAATGGTATGCAAACAGGGCTCGTTCGCATCTCATATAATGTATCTCGAAAAGGGATTAGTAAAAATTTACCTGGAAGGAAATCCCAAAGATTTAATTTTGACCATTACTCCTCAAAAAAATCTTATGGGTTTGCAGTCATTATATGAAGGAAATGATACTTTTTTATATAGCATATCCACTTATACAGATTCGAGTGTTCGGCTTATTGACATTCAGATGTTTAAGCAATTACTGAAGCAAAACCCTTTGTTTGCCTACAGAATTCTGAATATATTAAATGAAAGCACATCGCAATCGTATGGTCGTTTTTTCAGCCTGACCCACAAACAATTGCATGGTCGGCTTGCAGATATTCTGCTTTGCCTTTCGCGAAAAATTTTTAAATCAGAATCATTCGACCTGCCATTAACACGCAGCGACTTAAGTGACCTGACGAGCATGTCGACCGAAAGTGTGATACGTATTCTGAAGGATTTCAAAGATGATGGCATTATTGATATGAATAACAAATCCATTACCCTGCTGGATTTACCAAGGCTCGACAGCATAAGCGCTAAGGGGTAGGTGATTTTGGAAGTTTCCAGGCATCAAAATACAATTACTCTTTTGCCCCTATACTTCCTGAGATATCGCTGAGTCCAATCTGGTTGCCATATAAATCGAGTACATCCGATTCATCCAGAATTATAACACGTTCAATTTTATTATCCGCCTGACGATACCATATTTCGGCATAAAATCCTGAAAGTGTGTACAAATGCACATTGTAAAACATGTAAATCCTGCTTAATACATGCTGGCCTTTTTCGAACAGGAGTTCTACCTGCCTGAAAATTGTAAGTTTATTGAATTCGTCACTCTTCACTTTACCAATGGTTTATAAAAAAAGCGAAAACTCATCCGGTACCTATTTAGTGGTTATTTACGGCCAACTTCTATCAGGTATTTTTGCTGAAGCGATTGAAGCTTGGAGAGGTCGGCCTTACGGTCGTATATGCGTATGAGCTCAACAATACCTTCTTTTTTGTAAATGGCTGCCTGGGCGGCATCGTACGTTTTATAGGTAAAATTATTGCGGATTGAAATTGTTGCTTTTTCAAATTCAGGCCATGTCATATATAAAGGCACAGTAAAATAATAGGTATCCAGCCTGTCAATGTCTTTGTAAATGCCATCGGCCATAAACTCCAGATCAAAAAAGCGTCGTATTTTAATCAGGCTTTGATAAGGCTTAACCTGCTTTTCTGACTGAAATTTTACGCCTACCTGTTTGAAATGATTGATCAGTTCCTGCAGCTGGCTGTAATCTTCCATAATTACACGAATGGTTGTGGCAGTCTCATTAAACAAAACAATACTGCTAAGTGCAGCTTCAAATTTTATATTGTGATCACGCTTTATATGCGTACATATACGTATGAAGTCATCTTCGTGGCACACATCAAAATTTTTGATCGCCATAAATACAGACTTAGGACGCTGATCCCTTTCTGTTGTAGGCACAAAATATTCTTCATAAAAACCAGGAAAAGGTTCAAGGCTTTCGAGAAGTAGTTCAGAATGATCATGATCTGAAGCAAGGGTAGCGAGTTTCTCTTTTTTTAAAAGGTATCCTAACGATTGAATATTCTCTTCCATAGTATAATGATTATTTTGTCAAATTTTTATTCTAACCAAGGAATTGAAAATGCTTCATTCTTTTTATTTTGATCCAGTCAATTCTCTTATTCCAACCACAGGGTTCATCGTTAACAAAAATATGAATATTTTTAGATATAAACAAATTCCTGTCTAAAAACCCAATTACAATTCCTTGAATGAACGGGAAGCAATATGTTTAACAAACCAAACTACAATTTTGTTAATTTTACCCCGTCGCTAACACTAAAAAAGAAGCTGTTTTGAAAAAACATATCCCTAACTTTATTACTACGCTGAATCTTTTCAGCGGATGCATCGGTATTATCATAGCCTTACAATACCGGATAGATTACGCAGCCTATTTTATTGCTATTGCGGCCTTGTTCGACTTTCTGGATGGGATGATGGCCCGTTTGCTTCATGTAAAAAGCGAAATCGGAAAAGAACTGGATTCACTGGCCGATGTGGTTTCATTCGGAGTATTGCCAGGAATTATTATCTACCAGCTTATGGCGAATAGTGAAAATGTGCCAACAGCAGGTTCATTTACATTTATCAGTATTTTTTCATTAATAGCTCTGATCATCCCTGTGCTTTCAGCTGTCAGGCTGGCGAAATTTAATCTTGATACGCGACAAACTACATCATTTATTGGTTTACCTGTACCTGCCAATGCGCTGTTCCTTGGGTCGTTACCACTTATTAAAATGCAGGCCGGATTCAGCGATTCACTTTCATGGCTTACTGCAGTTACTGACAATTATTATGTACTTGCTGTTATTGCTATTGGCATGAGTTTATTGCTTGTATCGGAAATACCCCTGATATCACTTAAATTCAAAAATCTTAAATTTGCGGATAATAAACCTCAGTTTATTCTCGTGCTGATTGCATTGATTTCATTTATACTTATTACCTTTTCGGCCATTCCGCTGATTATACTGACCTACATACTATTGTCGCTGATATTTAAACCCGGTACTCAGCCAGTACATTAAATATATAGCAAAGACAAGAATTTACAACAAAACATGCACCTGTAGGAATACATTCCCCAGAATGCTTATTGAAAGAAAAGTTGTGGATCTGAATCTATCTCCTCAATTCGAAATTACTACCCAAATATACCTTACGAACCTGTTCGTCGTTTGCCAGTTCTTCGGCAGAACCTGATTTAAGTACTGAGCCTTCAAATAAAAGATAAGCACGGTCGGTAATATTTAATGTTTCATGGACATTGTGGTCGGTAATAAGGATACCAATATTTTTGGCTTTAAGCTTAACAACAATATTCTGAATATCTTCAACAGCAATAGGATCGACTCCGGCAAAGGGTTCGTCGAGAAGAATAAATTTCGGATCGGTAGCCAGTGCCCGGGCTATTTCGGTACGACGGCGTTCGCCCCCTGAAAGTTGTATCCCCATATTCTTGCGCACATGGTGTAATCCAAACTCATCGAGCAGCGACTCAAGCTTTTCAGCTTGTTCCTTTTTATTTAATTTGGTAAATTCAAGTACCGCTTTAATGTTATCCTCAACACTTAATTTACGAAAAACAGAAGCTTCCTGTGCAAGGTATCCTATCCCTATCTGAGCCCGGCGAAAAACAGGCTCATTGGTAATTTCCCGGTTGTCGAGGAAAACCTTCCCCTGGAGAGGCCGGATCAGGCCAACAATAATGTAAAATGAAGTCGTTTTCCCGGCGCCGTTCGGGCCAAGCAGCCCGACAATTTCCCCTTGTTCCACTTGTATGGAAACATGGTTAACAACAGTACGCTGACGGTATTTTTTAACTAAATCTTCGGTACGTAATATCATATTGATTTATTCGCGCGGCAAAGGTAGTAAAATATTTGGTTGAAGAATTTGCACTTCGCGCGTTTCAGGGTTTCTCGTTTCAGGGCATAAATTCTGCGGGGTTCGAAGTTTAAAAGCCTGTGTTGTTTAAGGTTCAAATGCCTTCGGCGTTCAAAGTTCAAATGTCAAGGGTGTTGAGGGTTCAAATGGCAGAGGTGTTTTAATTTTCAGGATTTATACTAAGGGAGACTATTTTTCTATTTTCAATTAACCATTGCCTATTCCCCATTTTGCTTCCAATGTTAAATAACAACTTATCTAACTAAAAATCGAAATTCATCGAAAACATCAATCCAAATGGCTTTATATTGGGATGATCGTTGTTAGTTAACCTCCATACAGCGTCAATACGTAGAAAGCGGAAAATATTTTCAATACCAACTCCTGCCTCCATATAGGGTTTACTGATGAAATAAGCGCCATCTGGTAATTGATTATAAAATTGGTTATCGGTAGTTGTACGTCCCATAGTTCCTTTAAATTGAGCTACTTCACGCCATTTAAGCTTACGGAGAAGCGGAATACGGTTCAGGAACAATCCCTCCATATGATAAATTATATGATATGATAAATACTCATCGGCGATAAACTCATAATAGTTCATCAGGTTAAATGCATAATCATCGTGATAAAATGTTTCGTTACCGGGAAGTATTTTCATAAGCGGGAAAGGCAGCGTACCCCAGATTTTACCTGCCTCGACATTATATTTCAACCAGCCCGCCGACAGAAAACTAAACCATTGTGAAACATTGGCACTCAAACTATTATATTCATATTCTCCATTAAAAAGGCCTTTTACGCCATAGGCGTATTTCAGGTTAAATATGGGATAAGGTGTACTCACAATGATACGTTCGAACTCGCCTGCCAGTTGTTTTTCGCGAAATCCATAGTGTAATCCTAAAGAGAATTCAGTGGTTGTAATATGCTCTGTCAGCACATAATCCTGTGAATTAGAATCGTATAAGTAAATCCCAGCACCTTTAAGTGTTGAAATATCGCGGCTTGTAAAAGTAAAAGTATTCGAAAAACCTGTAAACCATTCATGCTTATACGAACCTTTATATTGGGATACCATAGAGAGTTTATCCTGTGGATTTCGACGAAAAATAGAGTTCAGTATAAAATCCTGCCTGAATGCATTTTCAGATGCACCCAACTGTTCGACATCATATTTATAGGATGCACTCAGTACACGATCGGGTAGTTTACCCAGCATATACATAAATCCTGCACTATACTTAAAGTTTTGATCGCGGGTTCCATAAGCCAGATAACCATCAAGCATCAGTTTGGTGGAAAAATCGTTGCTTGTGCGGCCACCAACCCTGAAACGGCTTCCTTCAATCTGGTTAAAACTATATGTTGATGAATAAGGACCCCATTCAAAATTTCCTTTAACATAATATCCGGTAACAATCATTTTTATTATATCAACATAGGTTCGGAAAAGTGGCATTTGTTTCAACGTATCACTCAACCGGTA
Organism: uncultured Bacteroidales bacterium; assembly: GCA_963802185.1. GTDB lineage: Bacteria > Bacteroidota > Bacteroidia > Bacteroidales > UBA4417 > UBA4417. The sequence goes on along the minus strand of CAWDHU010000015.1, from coordinate 255,011 downwards.
AACTGAAGCTTCACGGTGTGTAAGCGCTTCGGGTCTTGACTTTTTCCAGAACTCATCACCTTTTCGATTCGCATCATCCAATACAACAATATTATTCGGCATCGAATATATTTTCTGATCACTGGCAGGCGTAAAATCATACCCTGAATACATTACAGTTCGGGTTCCAAAAAAGCCCATTGTAATCTTTGAATCCACAATTACATTAAAATCGGCAACAGTTTGCTCGCGGGTAAGCATCCACCGGTCGCCATTTACTCTTCCGAATTCCTGCGAAATCATCAGATCATTCACAAAATTGAGATTCACATCTCCTGCCATGCGCATTTCCAGTTTTTTAATTGCATAGGTAGTATCATGTACCCATAAAGTTCCTGTAAATGCAAGTTCCTGTTTTCGCCGTGGCTTAAACATGATATTATAACACCAGTTGTTACCGATGAAAGTTGAATCGACCAGGTAATACTTATAATAAAGTAATCCGATTGATGAAATCGGGCTGACAAAATTTTTCTGAAACAGGCTTATAAAATTATCATACACTTTTATATCCTGGGCCATATTCCCTACAAACTGCGACATGGTTTGATTTTCGACGCCCGATATCTGCGAGGCTTTGATGATCTCTTTCCTTTCCCTGGGATTCTTCCTGTAATAGAGATCCGAAAATGCTTCAGAGATCATTACCGGTAAATACACTTTCCCATTTATCACACTGGTATCAATCTGGTTAAATACAAATTTAAATGGCTCAAGGACACGTCGGTTCTGAAATTTATCGCTCAGGTTGTTTACGTCAAATTGCATTTTAGTATATGCCTGGCAATTAAAAGTTTCAACTTTATCCGGATCATTATCTGGCTTGTGTTCGATTATTTTTCGCAACAGTACTTCAGCCGGGTTTTCGCCGGGGCGAATGACGACACCTGAGAGCTCGTATCGTTCGGGTTCCAAATTGATGTCAATAGTCTGGAATCGATTACGCTGAATAGGGATGTAGCTTGTAACAAATCCAATATATGAAGCAACCAGGGTATCAGTAGCTTTGCGTGATTCGAGCGAAAACTTGCCATCGAAGCCTGTTGTTGTGCCAATCTGTGTATTTTTAAAATAAATGCTTACAAACGGAAGAGTATCACCTGTTTGGGCATCGCGAACAATACCCATGATTTTTGTTAAATCCTGGGCCTGGCAATGCATTAAAGAACCTGATGCCAAAAAAAACAGCAGGCTTATCAAAAGTAATACAAGTGTTTTTAATCTGGTATTTTTCATAGTGTAAAGGGTGAATCAAAGCCCATGCCATTTTACGATATATTTTTATATGCATCTGGGCCTGTTGACTTAATTCCACAGGTTTAACAATATAATAATAGCCTTTGTTTCAAAATGTAACCTGACAAGAAAGGTCTAGATGGTAAAGTCTTATAAAGAAATCAGTAAGTTTGGCATGATTCCTTGTCATGCATTCATATCGTCCCAAAACTCAACAGCCCGGCGCATATGAGGAACAACAATAGTACCGCCTACCAGGGTAGCAATTCCAAACGTCTCAAAAAGCTCTTCTTCGGAGACTTTATTTTCCTTGCACTTCAACAAGTGGTATTTGATACAATCGTCGCACCGCAATACCAGCGAAGCCACCAGGCCCATTAACTCCTTTGTTTTTACAGGCAAAGCACCATCAGAATATGCATTTGTATCAACATTGAAAATTCGTTTCACTACTTTATTATCCACAGAAAGAATGCGATCATTCATCCTGCTGCGGTATTCATTAAACTGATCAACTTTTTCACCCATTGTATGAGGAGTTTATTTGCAAATTCAATTTTAATAAGATCAAGTGTATTCCTACGGGTAGAATACTTTAATGTTAATGAATTAAGAGACTACATGCCTTATTTCAACTAACTATATTGTGGTCTGGTGTTTCGTAAAAGTCTGCAAAGATAGCAAGAAAATGCAAGTCACAGTGTTAAAGCCTGTATCATGAACCAGGGGGAGTTCGTCAATTTTTAAAATATTTAATTTAGAACTGGTTTCTTACCAGCAGAAAAAGATGAAAAGCACCGAATTCCAACAGTATAATATTCATCTCAGGAAAATCAGTTTCGAGAACGAAGAAAGAGATTTAAGAACCAACTAAACAAAAAGAAAATGATGGCGATAAATAAATTTGGACAGCTCAATAATTGATTGAATAATCCCCGGATTAATATGATTATCGCTATTTCATTGCACTACAAACATCAGGAAATATCATCAAAAAAATGTCACATGACTTATTTGAAGAAAATGCTAATAATTCCCTTGTGATTCAGCACCTGTAATTACAGCGACACTTGCCCCGCAACCCAGCCTGTTTGCTCCGGCATTAATGAGCGCAATTGCCTGATCAAAAGTTTTAATGCCTCCGCTGGCTTTCACACCCATTTTAGGACCAACGATTCGTCGCATAAGTGATATATCCTCAACCGTTGCTCCACTTCCGGCAAAACCTGTACTGGTTTTCACAAAGTCGGCATCCGCTTTTTTTGCAATTTCACAGGCCAGGATTTTTTCTGCGTCCGTCAGTAATCCGGTCTCCAGTATCACTTTTAAAACAGTTGTGCTTCTGCAGGCTCTTTTAATTGCTCTGATATCCTCTTCTACAAGTTTCAGGTTTCCTGATTTCAAGGCCCCTACATTAATCACCATATCCAATTCAGTGGCACCACTTGCTATTGCGCTTCGTGCCTCAAACGCTTTGCTGCGCGTATCCATACCTCCAAGAGGGAAACCTATAACTGAGCATATTATCACACCGGTACCTCTTAGTTTTTTTGCTACATAAGGAACCCATGAGGAGTTTACGCAAACAGATTTGAATTTATATTTCACGGCTTCGTTGCAGAGTAGCTCAAACTGCGACTCAACAGCTTCCGGTTTTAACAGGGTATGGTCAATAAATCCTGCCAACTCAAGCTGCGACATCCGGGGAGTGGACGATTTAGGCAGAGAGTTTACCTGGTTTCCAGTAGCCAGGCTTTTCGACTTTTCAAAAAGCCTTTGCATGACTTCCTGTGCAATTTTATCAATCAATTCTTTCTTTTCCATCTTACTATCTATCCCTTTCTAATGACATCATTTTATTAATTCGAGGCCAGTGCCTACCTCCTTCGAACCTGGTTTTAAGCCACAAAGCGGCCATTGTACAGATATCTTCAGCTTTGTGTTGGGCTGTGCCCATGGTGAGGACATTTGCATTGTTATGTTCGCGGCTGTTGGTAATAGTTTGCGGACTCCAGCAAAGTGCTGCACGAATACCATGAACCTTGTTACAAACCATAGAAGATCCAATGCCTGCAGCATCGAGCATAATACCTCGCTCACATTCACCGCTGACAACCTTTTTGGAAACTGCCACAGCAAAATCAGGATAATCAACCTTCTCCTTACTGTTATAAGTTCCTACATCCACAACCTTGTAGCCCAGCGTCCCGAGATATGCTTTCAGCATTTCTTTCGAATCGAAGGAACCATGATCGGCACCTATAGCAACTCTCTTAACCTGGTCGTCAGTATTCATTACATATTGTTTTTTTGAACTTCGCAAATAATACCTGTAAATACGGTTTCTCATGTGATGTTCTGCCTGCAAAATTACATAGTTATTTGATCCACAATACCTGCAATAACTGCTTTTATTGTAAATGTTTCAGGTTCATCGAGTATCATCCTAGCCGAGCCTCCCTCTTCGAGGATTAAAACAGTATCACCCGGGCCTGCCTGAACTGTATCAACAGCCAGGAAGGATTGGCCTTTCGGAGCACCTGAAGGGCTGATAGGCTGAACGATCAGGATTTTTCTTGATTCGTATCCGGTTGCCTTAACAGTGGAAACTACATTGCCGATTATTTTTCCAAGAATCATTTTATACCCTCCACTTCCATATTGTCAACAATCCCGACGATAGCTGCATCGCAAGGGTTCATAGTGGTTTCCAGTACCCGGCCGGCTTCCTTACTTGTTTCGTAATATACCAGGTCGCCAACTCCAGCCTGAATGGTATCAAACGCAACTATCGGGTCTCCATAAGGAAGCAGCCCTTCATCAAGAGGTTGAACAAGCATTAGCTTGATCCCTTCGAATGAAGCAACCTTTATGGTGCTGACTACTGTGCCTGTTACTTTTCCTAGTTTCATTTTAGTTAATGGTTCATGGTTAATGGAAAACAGTATGGTTGTTGGGTGTATAAATTGAAAACCATTAACTATTTTCAATTTTCTATTAACTATCCTTAGATAATCCTGAAATAATCAACCAATGTACAACGTCTTTCACGTGTGAAGGTTCTGGCACGGGTAACCCCTTCTCCTGTCGGGCTGGCAATGGTAAATGAAGCAAATCCTGCCCCGCCGTGACCCAATCCGGCATAACTTGGACCGTTTTTAATAAAAATGGAACAGTTCATGGCTTTTGCCATTTTACTCAATTTGGCAATATTAAGCGAATGCATGATTGCAGTGTGACGGAAACCGTGCTCAACTTCAACAGCAAGTTCAATAGCTATATCAACATCGTTTACCCGAACCAAAGGCATTACCGGCATCAATTGCTCAGTCCATAGTAATGGATGTTCGCGGCCAACTTCACAAAGCAATAACCTCGTTGAAGGAGGAACCGTGAGCCCGATTTGTTTTGCAATAAAATCAGCATTTTTACCTACAAAGTTCTTGTTGGCTGCCCCTTCTTTTCCCGGGCCACCTGGATCTGCAATTACAAGTTCTGTAATTTTTTTGATCTGATCCTCATTCAGTTCGTAAGCACCGTTCTTCTTTAATTCTTCCTTCAGCCTGTCAGCAACCGAAGCAACAACAATGATTTCCTTTTCGCAGATGCAGATCACATTGTTATCGAATCCGCCGCCATCCACGATATCTTTGCCTGCTTTTGCGATATCAGCAGTTTCATCGACAACACAAGGAGGGTTTCCTGGACCTGCGGCAATAACTTTCTTACCACTGTTCATGGCAACTTTAACCACTGCTGGCCCACCTGTAACTGCCAGAATGGCAATTTTGGGATGAGTCATCAGGATTTTAGCTGTTTCAATAGTAGGTTCGGCAATACAACATACCAGGTTCGCCGGGCCACCTTCTTCAATAATCGCTTTATTGAGCAGGTTTACTAAAAAAGCTGACACCTTTTTTGCCGCAGGATGAGGGTTAAAAACCACTGAATTACCGCCGGCTATCATGCCAATAGCATTACTTATGATGGATACGGTCGGATTGGTGCTGGGAGTAATTGCTCCAATCACTCCATAAGGGGCTCTTTCGACCAGGGTCAGACCATGATCATCAGAAAATGCCTCGGGGACAAGATCCTCGACACCCGGAGTTTTCAGTATGCCAAGCTCATTTTTAATCACTTTATCTTCCCAACGCCCCATGCCGGTTTCTTCCTGTGCCATTCTGGACATTACCTCCACGTTGGCCAGGCATATTTTCCGAATGTTGCTTATGAATTTTTTACGGGTTTCTAGAGTAAGTTTCCCGCACTCATTAAATGCAATCTCAGCAGCATCGATAGCACTGTGTATATTGGAAAACACACCTATATTTTCGGCACCATCATCCTTTGCCAGGTTCAGGTCCATGCTGTTTATTACTTCTTCTATGATCTGCCTTACGCTTTCTTCCAGATTATCCATAGTTTTTGCCTATTGCATGAAATACGGTTTCGTTTCGTTATGTGGCTGGGGAATCAATGTTGACATACATAACAAACCTTTCAACTTTGCTTTTGCAGTACCAGCCTCCATTGCTGCCTGCACGGCATCAAGGCTTCCCAGCAGTTTTACATATGATTTTCCACCAAATCCTATTGCCAGACGCACTTCAATAATTTTCACACCTCCAACTTTAGCAGCCTGATCGGCAGCTTCGATACTTGAAACAACCGAGTTTGTTTCAATTATTCCTATTGCATCCCATTCAGGGGTACTGATTATTTTACCTATTGCGAGCAATGCGTCAGGGTGTATCATCGGCAGGAACAAACTGTCAACAATAAGTTCTTTCCCGGTTTCATAACCTTTGTTGAAGGAATATTCAACAGCAGCAACTTCACCGCTGAATACTACCAGGTATTTACCCGGGCACATGGTTCTGGCTTCAATTATGTTGACAGGTGCCACTTTAACCATCTCATCCAGTGCCAGTATCCCAATGGCTATGCTACTGAATTCCAAAGCACCTAACGCGATTACGTCCACTCACACCTCCTCATTTACGGTAAACAACCTGGTTATTTTCATCAATCATATCAATTATTCCCACAACCAAAGCATCAACGGGTTTATTGATAGTGAGCGGAGTTTCTCTTGAAGGGCTTCCTTCGGTAACCATAATAAGCTCATCGTTTGCGGCACCTATAACATCAAGAGCAACCAGGTAATCGCCTTTCTTTTTGCCATACTGATCGGTTTTTTCAATCAGCAGGTAGCGGGATCCTTCCATACCATCATTTATGGTGCTGCTTACAACGGTTCCGACGACTTTTCCCAGTATCATTGGCTATTTGTTTTTCTGGTAGGTAAACATGCCATCTTTTTCAATAATATCCACAATGGCAATAATTGTTGAATCGGCAGGTTTTCCTTCGGTAACAGCCGTATACCGGGCGCTGCTTCCCGAAACATAAAATACAATCTCACCAACACCCGCACCCACGCTATCCATGGATACAATGAAGTCATTTTTCCCTTTTAGTGTTACCGGATCTATTTTTTCGAGAAGCAAAAACCTGATCCCTTCTATTTTCGGTGCTTTATGACTCGAAACAACAGTTCCTACTACCTTTGCCAATATCATAATGGTTCCAAATATTGATTATTCCTTACGGATACGGATTACTCCGGGCCATAAGATGAAATTGTTGAAAAATTGCAACTTTATTTTTTAAAACTACCTCTTCCCAGCGGCAAAGCACTGTCAACATTCACATGAGGCCTAGGAATAATATGAGATGAAACTATTTCACCTACTTTCTGAGCAGCCTGCACACCAGCATCAACGGCGGCCTTAACCGATGCCACATCTCCACGTACAATGGCGGTTACATATCCACCACCAATTTTTTCGAAGCCGATCAGTTCAACTTTTGCAGCTTTAACCATGGCATCCGAAGCTTCAACCATTGCAGCAAAGCCCTTGGTTTCAATCATTCCCAATGCATCTGAAGTATTGTCATTCATAATTTATGTCTTTTAGGTTTGTTAGCATTAATATTCTTCTCTTCCGGTAATTTCGGCAAGTCGTTTTTCAACAATGTTCTTAGCTTCAAGCACTTCAGCTTCATCACCCGCAATATATACCCTGCCAAATTTGCCAAATCCAACCACTTCAATAATATTGATATGAGCAGTTTTTTCAGCTTCATTTGCCGCGTAATATGCATAACCGGCTGGTTCAACTTCTAATACAAACAAAGTGTCACCTTTCAGAATCATATTGCCATGGCGTGTTCTGTTAATGAGCTGGGCATGATGATCTTCAACATTTTTAATCAGCTGGCTGGTCAGTATCCGGGGTTTTATCCTGTCAATTTCAGTTTTCTCAATCGTGCGGAGGACAGTTTCACCAGCCACACGCGTATCGCCCTGGCTGTCGGAGTGCACTTCAAGCATTCCATACGCCCTTTCAACAATCTGCATGCCCGGTGTTACATTGGTTGCCTTAAGGGCAATATCAGTCAGCGTATTAATCTCAATTCCGGGGGCTATTTCGATAATACAACAGGCCTGGCCACTCACCGGCAAGTATCCTTTTGATACAGTCGATAAATAAGATGCCATCTGCAACTGAAGGGAATCAATAAAAATATATGTTCTTAGGTCTATCATGGTTATTTCCCTTTCTTAATTTGATTTTTCCCCAGGGGCAGTGCGCTATCCACGTTTTCGTGAGGTCTTGGTATTATATGTGTAGATACTATCTCACCCACTTTTTGGGCAGCCATTACTCCAGCATCAACAGCCGCTTTAACAGCAGCTACATCGCCACGAACAATAGCGGTAACATATCCGCCACCTATTCTTTCGAAACCGATAAGTTCAACTTTTGCTGCCTTTACCATAGCATCAGAGGCTTCGACCATGGCTGCGAATCCTTTGGTTTCGATCATACCAAGGGCTTTCATTTCATCATTTTCCATAATATGTTCTCTTTAGAATTAATTCTATTAGTAGTATACTGGGTAACCGATCACAGAATCGAACCTGAATACATACCTTGTGCTTGATTTATCAGGTTTTTAATATTTAATTTTCAACAGCAATTGATCAAGATTTTAAGATTCCCAATACATCTGAAAAGCAAATTTAGTTTTTTAATATCAATATAAGCAATTGTCTGCCTTTTTTTTGTCTGATACAAAACCATCAAGTCTCAACTTTCTGATTGTCGCAACTTTAGCAAATTCTTAGAAATCAGGCCCCCGTTACGACTTAAACAATTATAAGAAATGTTTAAGCAAAATGTCATGTTTTCATTTGATAAACTGCTCAACAATCAAAAAATTTACAAAATAATGGTGCTTAAAAATAAACATAAACTGTCATAGTTAGTTTTATTCTGAATTTTACAGAATCACTTGCTGATGGATAAAAAACCAGGAGCATTACGAAAAACATCAAAAGCAATGCTTTAAAAGGGGAAATGACTTTTATTTCAAAAATGGTTTAAATTTATATAGGAGTCAGCCCCGATTTTTAGCCCAAATCAGTTTAAGTAATAAAAAAATCTTATAATGCTGATTGTTTTGAATTTAATTATACTTTTGCACGCTTTTTGAGACACCAGAATGATTATTTTTGAATGGCAATATAAATACTGATTTGCAAGTCAAAAATAGGGACCAAAGCAAATAAATATGCTGATTCATATTTTATTTGCTAATTTATTTTAACTTTGTGAAACTCCAACTAACTGTATTATAAATAGTTGCGTTAATGAATGTAAAAAAGAAAATGTAATTAAATTTTTTTTTTAATATTAACCACAAAGTTGTATTAACTTTACTATACACAAGGGCAAATTGCAATTCTCTGACATGCTGTCAGTAAATATAAACCATGATATGGGTTTATAACTATCAAAGATTTGTGAAAAGCCAACAAAACAAAGTACCGGAAGTAATGCTTTTCCCAATAACTTTTATATTGTGTTTTGGTTAATCTGACCAAACATCAAACAGAAAAATAATAAGCATCATTTACTGGTGCGAATACATGAATAATGCTCGTGGAATGAAAAAGAATGAAGATTTCAAAGATTATCCTTTGCAAACCGTACTTAAAAAAATATTCGGATTTGAGAATTTTAAAGGAAATCAGGAACCCATAATACGTAATTTACTTGCCGGCAACGATACCTTCGTTATTATGCCAACCGGCGGCGGCAAATCAATGTGCTATCAATTACCGGCTATGATACTGCCCGGTACCGCAATTGTTATATCTCCTCTTATTTCACTGATGAAGAACCAGGTGGATGCTATGCGGCAATTTGGCGCTGATATTGGCATTGCCCACGTATTGAATTCCTCGCTTTCAAAAAATGAGATCACACAGGTGAAAAGTGATTTAACCAATGGAGTAACAAAACTGCTGTATGTTGCACCTGAATCACTAACTAAGGAAGAAAACATCGCATTTTTCAGGGATATACAGATTTCTTTTTATGCCATTGATGAAGCACATTGCATCTCGGAATGGGGACATGATTTCAGGCCTGAATACCGGAGACTGCGCCCGATAATAGATGCTATCGGACAAGATGTTCCTGTACTTGCTTTAACAGCCACAGCTACGCCTAAGGTACAGCAGGACATATTAAAGAGTCTTGGCATGCAGGAAGCGGCACTTTACAAATCATCGTTTAACCGTTCGAACCTTTACTATGAAGTGAAGGAGAAAAAAGATGATGTAAATAAAGAAGTAATACGGTTTATTAAAATGCATACCGGCAAATCAGGGATCATATATTGCCTGAGCCGTCGGCAAGTTGAGGAACTTGCAGAAACATTAGTTGTGAACGGAATTAAAGCATTGCCTTACCATGCCGGCCTTGACTCATCAGTTCGTGTCGAAAACCAGGATAAATTCCTCATGGAAGAATCAGATGTAATAGTTGCTACTATTGCATTCGGTATGGGAATTGATAAACCGGATGTGCGTTTTGTAATTCATTACGACATGCCAAAAAGTCTTGAAGGGTACTATCAGGAAACAGGACGTTCGGGCCGCGACGATGGGGAAGGCATCTGCCTTTCATTTTACGCTTATGAGGATATTGAGAAACTCGAGAAATTCAGCAAAAACAAAGGTGTAGCTGAACAGGAAATTGCCAATCAACTTTTAATGGAAGTTGTTTCTTTTGCCGAATCATCCATGTGCAGGCGTAAGCAATTACTGCATTATTTCGGAGAAGTATATACAGAAGAAAATTGCGGCAATTGTGATAACTGCCTGCATCCCAAAACTAAAATTGACGGTCGCGAGTATGTTGATTTGGCATTAGAGGCTGTATTGGCAACCAAGCAGTTATGTAAAGCCAAGCATATTGTGAACATACTCATTGGCAAAGTTTCGTCCAACATTAAATCATATAAGCATAATGAGCTCGATATTTTCGGCAAAGGCATGGAAGAAAGCGAGCGTTTCTGGGATGGAGTACTGCGCCAGATGCTTATTGAACGCTTAGTTGTTAAAGACATTGAGAATTATGGCATTTTAAAAATAACACCTGAAGGGCAAAAGTTCGTTAAAAAACCATATGCCATTATGGTTGTTAAAGATACCGACCCTGAAGAAGGAGAAGATGATGAAATGATGGCAGGTGGCGGTGCACGTACCAGCGCAACCGACAAAACACTATTCTCCCTGTTAAAAGATCTGCGTAAAGAAATTGCACGAAAAGAAAGTTTGCCTCCGTTTGTTATATTCCAGGATCCGTCGCTCGAAGATATGGCGATACAGTATCCGATAAATATGGACGAACTTCAGCGCATTACCGGTGTAGGAGCAGGCAAGGCACAGAAATACGGAAAGCCATTCCTGGAGCTGATTTCATCGTATGTTGAAGAGAATGAAATTATCCGCCCGATGGATATGGTAGTGAAATCGGTCGTTAATAAATCGGGGCTTAAAGTGTATATTATTACCAATATCGACCGTAAAATTTCGCTCGAAGATATTGCTGTAGCCAAAAATCTCACGGCTGATGAGTTGCTCACCGAAATTGAAAGCATTGTTGATTCAGGAACAAAAATAGACCTTAAATACTATCTGAGCGAGAATATAGATCCCTACCACCAGGAAGAAATTATTGAGTATTTTATGGAGGCAGAAACCGATTCCGTTCAGGATGCACTGCGGGATTTGGGCGAAAATGAATTTACTGAAGAAGAGATTCGGTTGGTGCGTATCAAATACATCTCGGAAGTTGGTAATTAATTCGCTGACAAATAAGTGTTTTTTATAACTTCGCAACCTGATTCATAAATAGTAATGGATCAGGTTGTTTTTATCATAAACCCGATATTTTAAAAAAAATGACAGAAGAACTCAACAACACTGAAAACACATCAACCCCTGAGCATGTGGCAACTTCTTACGAAAAAACCACTCCTTCAGCTGACCTGGTTGCGCCAGCAGCCAATAAAATAAATCCTATACTGCTGACCTTAAACCTGGTAACTCTGGCTGGTATTATTATCCTGTTCATCCTGTATTTTACCGGTTCCGGCAATAAAAACGGAATTGCATCAGGAGCTTTGGCCAAGGCTAATAATGGAGCAATTTCCGTAGCATTTGTGAACAACGACAGTATACTGAGTAACTATGAACTGGTAAAAAAAATGAGGGCTGACTTACAAGCTAAAGGAACGAGACTTGAAGGTGAAGTAGCTGCAAAACAAAAGGCCTTTGAAAAAGATGCTGCTTATTTCCAGGAACAAGTGAAAAAGAAAGCCATCAGCGATCAGAGTGCTCAGGAGATATACGGGCAACTGCAACAAAATCAACAAGGAATTTATCAGCTCCGCGACAGGTATGCTGCTGAACTTCAGCAAAGCGAAATGGATATGAATGTGGCACTGATTGATTCAGTTATGAATTTCCTTAAACGTTATAACGACAAATATAAGTTCGATTATATACTGGGTTTCACAAAAGGCGGCAACATTTTGTATGCCAACGATACCCTTGATGTAACTAAAGATGTTATAAAAGAACTAAATAAAGCCTACCTGGAAAAACATGGCGGTAAATAAGAACATTTTTTAATTTGTTCTTTTAATAAAATGCAGGTTATACGTTATTAACTAGAGGGCAGTATTTACTATGAGGAAGTGGGCTTTAATACTTTTTATTGCAATGCTCTTCGCATCGTGTAATAGTATAATAAGCTCCAGGCCTTCTGGCACCCTGAGTGAAAAACAAATGACTGATATCCTGGTTGACATTCACCTGACGGAAGCAGCTATGCGAGTTGCAAATGACTCCTTGTCGCGGTTGCATGACACAACTCAAATGCGCATCCAGTTTGCCGAGGTATTCACAAAATATGGTATAGATCCCGATGATTTCAACGCCAGCCTCACCTACTACCTTGAGCACATTGAGGAATTAGACAAAATATATGTTGGAGTGATTAGCCGGCTAACTGAACTGGAAGCAACATTGCAGCCTAAATCGGCACAAAACACTAAAAGCTTAAGTCCTGATCAGAAAAGGGAACTCTATAAAAATGTTTGGTACAGATCAATGAATAAGGATGCAGGATCAAGGGAAAGTTGAATATTTTAGCCCAATGAAATATCGTATTTCTACCAACGAAAAAATCATTTATCCTGAATCGTTGAAATAAAACCATACTTAAATACCATAAGAAAGCCCTGGATCAGATTCAGGGCTTTTTTTAAAAAGAAGCATTTAAGAAATCAGGTATCTCATTTCGGATGACATCGAAAACGAAATTCCTGCATTCCTTTTACGACACAAGACTAACAAGAAATTTGCTTAATGACCTATTGAAGGGTTGCCGTAGCAATATAATCATCTTTATTACCACCTGCTGTTATTGAATAAGTCCAATTCATCGTGGTTTTAGCCACATTTGAAAATGATCCTGATCCTTCAATTATCCATTTGTTACTCATTGTCTGCGATGAAACAATAAGCTGGCTTGTGGTAACAATTCCTGTAACTGTAATATCCTGTGAACCAGGATTACCAAGATTACCAAGAATTACCTGGCTGCTGTTATTGGGGTCTTTGGAAATTGAAACCAGGTAACTCTGGGCTTCAGTACTTTTAAAACTTTCAATCAAATGCCACTCACCTACATACGGGTCACGGGGATCATCGCTTGTCGGGGTTCCATCAATTGGCTCACAGCCGATAAAAAACAGGCTTGTTAAAGCCAGAGCAAGCAGAATAGAATAGAGTGTTGTTTTCATGTGTTTCATCGGATTATGGTATTACAGCATTTTAGTCTTAACCTTATCTTCGATTTTGTTGGTTTACAACTACAACGCAAATATTTAGATTATTATTATTCATATGGGGATGTGAGCATGAAACTTAAACCCAGTATTATACATTAGATCAACTTCAAAAGTTTTAAAACAATAATCATACCCTTTTGGTTTAACGCTGAAATCTCCAAAAATTAGGATTTTCATGTTATCAATGTTGAAAGTGGTGACGCTACCTCAGTCTTCGAAATTAGTAAATTAAAAACATCAAAAGTCTAATTGCCAGATTAATATTTTGCATCTGAAATTACACTTTTAGTAACGTTAGTAAAAGAAATATTTCCAGCAAACTTAAATTATCCAACTGATTTTGCATGTAATTTATGCAATGAGAAAAGTGTAAATAAATTTTCAGGATTCAACAAGAATAATAAAAATGTTTGATTCATACAGCAATAAAAATTTGAAAAAAGTTGTTTAGAGTTGAAACACAATACCTGAATTAAGAAGAAATATATTCTATGTTGAATTAAATTCTGTTTTTTATCAATTTTTTTAGTAAAAAGGCTTTTTTGTTAAAATGACTTTTTAAACTATTGATTATTAACACATAAGCTGCTCAGATTAAAACCTGAAAAGAAACATGTATATCTATTCGATTATGCATGGATTTTCTTACTCAATTTTATATAATTACAACATCAAAGAGAAAATAATTTTCAATTTCCCTATTACAAATTGAGCACATTGCTATTAACATATACAACCATCAACTTGTATAGCTTAGCTTTTACTGCATCTATCTGATTATCACTTACTTATTTTCAAAGAGGAATCTATGAAACTAGCTCTACTCAACCTGCTCAGGGTGGTTATGTCATTAAGGCATAGTCTTCCCATTTTCTTGTTTACACTTGTAAGCCTGAATCTTCATGCACAATGTCCCCCGACTATAGCCGCCGTTTCTTCCGGATCAAGTCAGGTTATTACTCCCACATCGGCTACCATATGTTCTGGCGACTCGGTACAAATGACCGCTTCTCCTTCAACAGGAACCACATGGCAGTGGTATAAAGATGGAGTACTTATTCCGGGAGCAACCAAGAGCACCTTTTATGGTATGGACAATGCCAATTATACCGTTAGGGTTGGTGGATGCTTGACTGCTTCGCAATCATTTAACGTTACACTCAAACCTCTTCCTATATTAAATATCATACCATCCTCGACCGCTTTATGCAATGGTCAACAGGTAAACCTTTTTGTGAATGCAGGAGCAAATGTCGGTTGGGTTTGGATAACCCCAAGTTCATTATTTGGCACCAATACAAATCCGTTGACCCCCAATGTTACCACAACAACTACTTTTCAGGTTGTTGGCGGGAGCACGATTACCGGATGTGCTAAAACAGACGCAGTAACCATTGTGGTATACCCTATATTAGTGCCAGGCAGCATACAATCGGATGCCCAGATTTGCCCGGGCGAAACACCTCCATTAATTACATCAACACCGCCAACAGGCAGTAATGGAGTTTATACCTACCAATGGCAAAGCAGTACAACCAGTGCTACAACCGGATTTACTAATATTCCGGGAGCTACTTCTCCTAATTATCAGCCGGGGCCAACTTCAGTAACAACATGGTACAGGTTAGTAACAACCTCAGCACCTTGTGGCAGTGAGAACTCAAATGCTGTTGTTGTACAAATTAATCCTTTTCCAACTGTTACTAGTCCTCCAACAAAAACCATCTGTTCAGGTGAAAATGTCAACTATCATCCTACCAGCAATATTGGAGGAGTAACATTCAACTGGACAGCATCAGTTACATCAGGAACTGTTTCCGGCTTTTCACCAACAGGTAATGGAAATATACACGATGTTCTATCGCTACCTGCAGGGGCTTCAACTTCAGGGAAAGTAACCTATGTAATAACACCTTATGGCCCGGCACCTGCAAGTTGCCCCGGTACTCCAATGAACCTGGTTGTAACGGTAAACCCTATTCCTTTAGTAACAAATTCTCCTCTTTCGCAGGATATCTGTGCAGGAACATTTACAACTGCAATCAATTTACAGTCAAATTTATCGAATACAACATACACATGGACTGCAACTGCAACGCCCGGAATAAGCGGGTACCTGGCATTCGGTTCTGGGAATATAGCTTCCAGGCAGATTTTCAGCTCATTGCTTGTTGCCGGCACCATAAAATACACAATTACACCTCACGGTCCTGCACCTGCCAATTGTGATGGGCCTTCGGTAGTTTATACAGTCAATGTTAATCCTTCGCCAAGTGTTACGAATAATCCCATGCAGCAGACCATCTGCACAGGAGATAAAACCACTGCAGTTACTCTGACTTCAAACATACCTTCAACTTCCTTTACATGGACAGCTACAGCGGTTCCAGCAAGCGTGTCAGGATACCAGGCAAACGGAACAAGCACACTTCCTGCTCAAACCATCACAAATCCATCGACCATTCCGGGCGTGGTCACTTATCATATTATTCCAAGCGGAAGTTTAAACGGATGCCCCGGTGTTCCCAGTGATTATGTTGTGACAGTTAATCCTAAACCTATCGCGTCAGCAAATCCAATGGCCATTACTATCTGTTCCGGAGAAACAACAAATATCGCTCTATCATCAACAGTTGTCGGAACAACTTTTAACTGGACAGCCAAGTCACCATTTGCAATATCAGGTTTCAGCGACGGCACCGGGTCTACAATTATACAGACTCTTACAAATATTTCAAATGCGCCGCATGATGTAACTTACACGATTACGCCATCCATAAACGGATGTGTTGGAGATCCTATAAAAGTTATTGTAACCGTTAATCCTGAAATGGATCTTACTGTTGTTCCTTCTTCGCCAACCACTTGTTCAGGTAACAACCTGGATGTTACCCTTGTTGGCAATATCCCGGGAATTGCGTTTACCTGGACAGCTACTCCGGTTGGTAATGTAACAGGATATACTGATGGCTCAGGATCAACTATTTCACAAACTCTTGTCAACCATGACGATGTTACACGTTCAGTAGTTTATTCTGTAATGATGTCGATTTATGGTTGCGTTGACGGGCCAAATAATTTTTCAATTATAGTATACCCTGAACCCAGGGTTACAAATAATCCGCTCACGGCAACCCGCTGTTCAGGAACAGCATTTAACCTGGCACTGACCTCGAATGTTGCAGGAGCTACTTATACCTGGACTGCCAATGGCACTCCGGGAATTTCTGGTTTTTCAGCAGGCAGTGGCAGCACAATCAATCAAACACTTCAAAACAGCTCAAATGCACCAGGAACCGTAGTGTATACAATAACCCCCTTTGCCAATGGATGTGCCGGAACACCAGTTGATTATGTAGTAACGGTAAACCCAATTCCTACAGTAAATTTAAGCCTGGCAAACCAAGCTATATGTTCGGGAACTTCAACCACAGCTGTTACTTTTTCTTCGCCGGTTGCCGGAACCACCTATACCTGGACGGCTTCGCCTTCGGGACCTGGCATCTCAGGATATACAGCATCAGGTTCAGCAATTATACCATCGCAGGTTATTAATAGCACCTTATCCGTACAAGGGACTGTTACCTTTAAGGTCACTCCTACTTTCACAGGTTGTGTTGGACCAAGTTCCAACCATATCGTAACTGTAAATCCAATACCGCAGGTAACAAATTCACCAATGTCGCAAACCATTTGTTCCGGAGCAGCCTCCGCAAATGTTAATTTGCTTTCGAATGTTGCCGGCACTACCTTTACATGGATTGCAACTCCCTCATCATCTGCTGTTACAGGTTTCCAGGCTAGTGGTGGAAATACAATTCCTGTTCAAACTATTTTCAATAATTCCACGACACACGAAAGTGTGACTTATCAGATTATACCTACTTCAAATTTTGGGCCTAATTGCCCGGGAACGCCTGCAACATATACTATTTATGTAGAGCCCTTACCATCCATAACAAGCAGCCTGAACGCAACTCTTTGCAGCGGGCAATCTTTAAATTATTCAATTATCAGCAACCTTGCCGGAACTACTTTCACATGGTCGAGGGCCGCCCTGGCAGGTATCAGTAATCCAACGGCTTCCGGTACATCGTCGAGCATTACTGAAACTCTTATCAACACTACAAGTTTTGATATTGACGTACAATATATACTTACGCCAATCGGACAAGCACCAACATTTTGCCCCGGGAACTCTGAATCACTTATTGTAAAAGTCAAAGCATTACCACAAGTAAATGCCGGTTTAGATCTGACCATTCCATATGGCACCTTTACTACACTAAATGGAACAGCAAGCGGTGGAACTGGCGCTTTAAACTCAACCTGGACACCTGGATCTTATATTGGATCAGGAATCAGCACACTTACACCTCAAACAATAAATCTAAATGTTACCCGTACTTTTAACTTAACCGTTACGGATGCTGCTGGTTGTTTCGCTAACGATCAGATAACGGTTTTTGTAAATGGAAGTCCATTAGCTGTTTCACCAACAGCCACCCCTTCTACTGTTTGTAAAGGCCAGTCATCGGTTCTTGCACCTAATGCAACAGGAGGTTCAGGCACATATACCTATTTATGGACTTCAATGCCTGCCGGTTTTACATCGACAGCCACAAACCC
Source organism: uncultured Bacteroidales bacterium (assembly GCA_963802185.1). Lineage (GTDB taxonomy): Bacteria > Bacteroidota > Bacteroidia > Bacteroidales > UBA4417 > UBA4417. Next base: position 236,825 of record CAWDHU010000015.1, on the reverse strand, counting down.
ATCAGTAACCCCATTAGTAACAACTATCTATACAGTTACAGTAAATGATGGATTTAACTCCGTTTCAGCACCTGTAACGGTTACCGTAAACCCTTTACCTTCAAAACAATTACTTACAGGAGGTGGAAGCTATTGTTTAGGTGGATCAGGAGTTGTAGTTGGTTTAGCCGGATCAGAGTCAGGCGTAAATTATCAACTGTATAACGACGGAAATCCTACAGGAGTTCCAATACTTGGAAACGGAGCTCCGGTAAGTTTCGGCAACCAGACTGCTGCCGGAATTTATACTGCAACTGCAACTCGTATCTCGACAGGATGTACTGAGGATATGGGAAGCAGCGTTTTAGTTTCAATTAATCCCCTGCCAGTTGCCGATGCAGGCCTCGACCAGATTATTCCTTATGGAACAAATACAACCTTATTAGGTACATCTTCAGCAGGTACCGGGCCATTTAATTCCACCTGGGAGCCTTCAGCATTTATATCTTCGGGACAAACTACTTTTTCACCAACAACAACAAACGTATATTCAAATATTACCTTTACCCTTAATGTAACTGATGCCAATGGCTGCACAGGTTCCGACCAGATGGCGGTTTCACTCAGCGGCAGTGCTATCAATATTGTTGCAGTATCAGGTCCAGACGAAATTTGCGCTGACACTTCCCTTGCGCAGCTAACCGCAATTGTTACAGGGGGAACTGGCATATATACATATTCCTGGACAAGCGACCCTCCCGGTAGCCCGGTATGGACATCAACACAACAAAATCCAATGGTATCGCCTGATGTTACTACCACTTATACCATTACAGTTAACGACGGCTTTAACTCCGCTGTTGCTTCGGCCAACATACTTGTACATCCATTACCATTACTTTATAGTGTAACTGGTGGGGGACCCTATTGTTTTGCTGGTTCAGGAGCTAACATTGGCTTAAGCGGGTCAGAGCCTTTTACCAATTATCAATTATACAGAGGTGGCGTACCCGATGGTCCACCAGTAACCGGAACTGGCTCACCTATTAGTTTTGGAAATCGCACTGCTTCGTACACTTATTCAGTTCTGGCAACCAAAAACATCACCGGATGTTCAGACATTATGAATGGAAGTGCTACGATATCAATTGTTCCGCCGCCAACGCAGTACGTTGTAACAGGAGGTGGTTCATATCCTTTTGGTGGACCGGGAAGAGAAATCGGATTGATGCATGGCGATAATGGAATAAGTTACCAGTTATATTACAACAATACTGCAATAGGAGCACCTGTTATGGGTTCTGGTACCAGCATTAATTTTGGGTACCAGACACAAGCGGGAACATACACTGTGGTAGGAACTGATATTGTTACCGGATGTACAGCCGACATGTCAGGCAGTGTCAACATCACTATCCTGCCTCTGCCAGTAATTTATGATGTTACAGGAGGAGGAATAATATGCCTTGGCGAGCCCGGATTAACTGTTGGACTCACAGGGTCAGAAGGTGGAATAGATTATCAGCTTCTTTTGAATAGTTTACCTTTTGGTCCTATAGTTGCCGGAACTAATAGTCCTTTATCATGGGGTCCAATAAGCACTTCAGGTTTGTTCGAAGTACGTGCTATCAACTCAATTACAGGCATAACCCAAATGATGAATGACAGTGCAGTAATAGTAGTTAACCCTGCTCTTACTATATTTTCTGTTGATCCTATAGGTTCGCAGTGTCCGGGTACTATTATCCGCCTTAATGGTTCGGAATTGGGGAATATATATTACCTGATGCTCAATGGGATTGTAATTGACAGTATTACAGGGACCGGGGTAGTAGGTTTCCTCGATTTTGGCCCACAGACAATAAATGGCACATACACCATGAGCGCGGTGAACCCAGTTACAGGCTGCAAGGCTATGATGAATGGCAGTACTTATATAAATGTCGCACCACAGATTTTCACTGTTATTCCTGCCGGAATTCTTTGTCCGGGACAGGAAATTATCCTGGATGGATCAGAACCCGGTGTTAATTATCAACTCCGGTGGAACGGAACTTTTGATCTTGGCGCTCCGGTAGCAGGTACAGGTTTACCTATTATTCTTGGCACCGCAGGGCTTCCCGGAATTTACTCGGCTATAGCCACTAATGCGACAACTAATTGCGTATCGTACATGAATGATAGCGCTACGCTCTATCCAGACCCAACCGCCTTTACCATTGTGCCTGACGGGCCTACTTGTGAAGGTGATATTATTGGCCTGAATGGTTCAGAGTTGGGCGTTGACTATGTTTTACTTCTTGATAATGCCATCCATCTGGATACGATTTCCGGAACCGGTATGCCAATCAGTTTTGGACCACAGCAAACCGCAGGAAATTACACCATAATTGCTATAAACCAATTTAGCTACTGTATATTCCCCATGAACGGAATTACAGTCATGAACGATAGCCCGATAAAATATTCTGTCATTCCGGCAGGAATACAATGTGTTGGAAACATTATCTCTCTTTCAGGATCACAGTCAGGAATCACATACCAGTTAATGCTTGATGGCTTATACAATATGGGGATGCCAGTTGCTGGAACCGGAAGTGCAATCAGTTTTGGACCACAAAGCCTGACTGGTACCTATACCGTGAGAGCTGTAAATAGTATTACTGGTTGCAACTCTTTAATGGCAGACAGCACTGTTTTTGAACCACTTCCTGTTGCATTTACTGTTACTCCTTCAGGAAGTCATTGTGCAGGAACATCAATAGGCCTGGACAGTACAGAAGTAAGCTCCAATTATATTCTTGTTCTGAATGGATCCATAAATCTTGATACCATTGCCGGTACCGGGAGTTCTATTGATTTTGGGGCTCAGACAACTGCAGGTACATATTCTGTTATAGCATACAACAAAGCCACATTCTGCACAAACACCATGAATGGCAGCCCAATCATTGAAGCTGCACCATTTAAATTTAATATAACCCCTGCTGGAAGTACCTGTGCCGGTGGAAACATCGGGCTCGACAATTCAGAGGTTGGCGCATCCTATCAGCTTCGTCTGAATGGAAGTATTAATATAGGGCCACCTGTTGCAGGAAACGGATCAGCGATCAGCTTTGGCGCACAAATTTTACCAGGTATTTACACAGTGATAGCTACAAATCTGAATGGATGTAGTTCAATAATGACCGGCAGTGTGTTGGTAAAACCAAATCCTGTTGCATACAACATTACCCCGGCCGAAGCACGTTGCCCAGGTACTGAAATAGGAGTTGACGGATCAGAAGCAGGCGTAAGTTATATCCTGGTACTGGACGGTGCAATCAATATTGATACACTTGCAGGAACAGGATCAGCATTATCATTTGGCCTGCAGACAACATCAGGAACCTATTCTGTACTTGCTTTCAATGATACAACGAATTGCCAGATACTAATGAATGGCAATACAATAATTAAGCCTGCTCCTATAGCCTACAATCTTACTCCTTCAGGAATTAGTTGCCCCGGAACTGTAATAGGGGTTGACAATTCGGAAACAGGTGTTTTTTATCAGTTACGACTGAATGGAATAACAAACATCGGATCCCCTGTGGCAGGAACAGGTTCAGCTATCAGTTTTGGAGTTCAAACTATACCTGGCACTTACACAGTGGAAGCAGCCGGTGGTAACGGATGTACTGCCATGATGGTTAATAATGTTGTAATAAATCCCGGACCTATTGTTTTCACCCAGCTTCCTGCAGGGAGCCTTTGCCCGGGAACCGTTATTACTCTGAATGGATCTGAGCTTGGAATTAAGTATGTTCTTGTACGGGATGGAATATTCTACTCAGATACTTTAACAGGAACAGGCTCAGTAATTAGTTTCGGAGCTCAGTCGATTGCCGGAATTTACACAATAATGGCATTTTCTTCAGTTACATCATGTCCTGCTATAATGAACGGCAGTACAACAATTTTAATTGGCCCTACAGCTTTTAATGTAACTCCGGCAGGGATTATCTGCGCAGGAAGCATATTAGGTCTTGATAATTCCGAATTGGGCATATCTTACCAACTTCGTCGCGATGGCACTACCAATGTTGGTGTACCTGTTGCAGGAACTGGATCCGCAATTAGTTTTGGAGCAATCAATATTCCGGGAGCTTATTCAATTATAGGAACAAGCACTTTGAATGGCTGCGCCAATGTAATGAATGGCAATGCTGTGTTACAGCCTATTCCAATTGTGTATTCCATTACTTCTCCGGGGGTGCAATGCTCAGGAACTTCAATAATACTGAATGGATCACAGATCGGAACTGATTATGTACTGGTTCTGGATAACACATTCAATATTGATACTATTGCCGGCACAGGCACATTTATTGATTTTGGCCCTCAAGCCGTTACCGGAGTTTACACCGTTGTAGCCATTAGTGGGTCAAGCAGTTGTAAGACATTAATGAACGGCTCGACTGAGATCATGGCCTATCCTACTGCTTTCAATAGTACACCAGCGGGTCTTAATTGCGAATCAGCAATTGTTGGCCTTGATGGTTCAGAAATTGGTGTGGATTATATACTATACAAAAATGGCATCAATACAGGTATTTTGATACCGGGTACCGGAAACGCAATAAGTTTTGGAAAACTCTCTGTTGGGATTTATAAGATAAAGGCAGTTAACCAAACCTCTGGATGCAGTGTTTTCATGCCTGGAACAATAGTGATCAGTAGTCCTGCTATTGTAAAAGCAGGTTCAGATGAAACCATTTGTTCTACCGGAACAGTAGCTCTAAATGCTACCGTTTCAAACAATAGCGGAGCTACAACATGGACAACCAGCGGCGACGGATCTTTTGATAACGCAAACTCCCTGAACAATATTTATACCCCTGGAAGTATCGACCTGACTGCCGGAACAGTCTATCTGCTACTTACCACAAATGGAACAGCAGGTTGTGCGACTACCCCGGTAACCGATACCGTGAAAGTTACAATTAATCAGCTAACCACAGCCAATGCAGGTGGCGATATTGATGTTTGCACAGCAGGCGGTTATACCATATTAAGTGCTTCGGCAATAAACTATAACGCTGTAAACTGGACATCATCAGGTACAGGAACTTTTGTGAATGCCAATACCATTTCGCCAACGTATACACCTTCAGCCGCTGACATTTCAGCTGGTTCAATAAATATTGCCATGGCTGTTACAGGTACCGCACCTTGTAACAATAATGCCATTGATGTTATTACAATGACATTCCATCCAACGGTTACTGTTTATGCAGGACCTGACGCAACCATAAATTATGGCAGTCTTTTCAATGCTTCGGAAGCCTCGGTTCAGAATTCAACCGCAGTATTGTGGACAACAACCGGAAGCGGGACATTCAACAACAATGCTATGGTCAATGCCACTTATACTCCAAGCATTGCCGACTTTGCCCAAGGATCAGTTGTACTCTCTCTTGCCGGAATCAACAATGCATCATGTGCACCGGTTATTGATAATCTTACACTTACCCTGACCAATATCTGGAATGTTGAATTTACATGGGGTGCAACCTGTGATTCCCAGCCTGTTGAATTCAAGGTAAACACTGCTATTACCAATGTAAATTCTGTTGGTAGCTGGTTATGGGATTTTGGTGATGGCACAACCTCGGCTCTTATGAACCCGACCCATCTTTTCCCTGGCACAGGCGCATACACCGTAACACTTACTGCTACCGATACAAATGGTTTTGAAAGAGGAACTTCACACCCTTTATATATTTCGCAATTCCCGGTTGCCTTTTTCAGCAACAGTATTCCTAACTGCTCAAATGAGCTGGTAAATTTCACTGATCTGGCGCATACACTGTATGGCTATATCGCTGAGTGGAGATGGAATTATGGCGATGGTTCAGCTAATGACACAATTCAATTTCCTGATGAACCCAATGTTTCGCATCTTTATAATGCAGCAGGAATATTTAATGTAACACTTACAGTGACCAATTCATCCGGCTGTATATCCTCAGAAACTATCCCGGTAGATGTAATTGAAGCACCTGTTGCAAACTTCCAGTATATTGACGACTGTTCAGGCCTTGAAACTTCTTTCCGGGATGCATCCTATGCTAATGGCCCGGGAAATACAATACAATACTGGTGGAATTTTGGTGATCCGGCTACTGGAACAAATAATTATTCTGATTTAAAGGATGCTACCCATATATTCAGTGCTCCCGGAACCTACCTGATTACACATGTTGTGCGCAACTTCAATAATTGTTCTGATACCATTGTTAAACCAGTTATAATCCAAACTCCTGTTCCGGTTGACCTTGTTCATGGATTTACTTGTGTGGATGGAATTACAAAATTCAGCCCCGATTCTTCGGTTATGAATGTTGCTGATATCACCAACTGGTCGTGGGATTTTGGAGATGGCGTAACAAATGATCAACAATACACCAATCATTCATATGCCGGACCTGGTAGTTATGAAGTTAAACTCACCGTAGTTACTATTTCGGGATGTACCGCAACTAAAACCCGCACTATAGTTGTTAATCCTTTGCCTGTAGCTATATTCAATGCAACTCAGCTTAGCTGCGAAAATACTCCCGTACATTTCGATGATGTTTCATCCACATACGCAGGCTTTATCACTAAATGGAAATGGGATTTCGGCGACGGTACCACCCAACAGATATCCTACCCTGCCAATTCAGATATAGACCATGCTTATTCAGCAGCCGGAACTTACACCGTAAGACTTAGTATTATTTCGAGCGATAGCTGCACGTCGGAGTATGTACAAACTATTGTAATCAAACCTGCACCTAATGCTAACTTCGATTATTCCAAAACCTGCCAGGGATCACCGGTACAATTTACTGATTTGACCCAACTCAGCGGTGCCGGTATTATAAATGGATGGAATTGGGATTTCGGCGATGATGCTTCCGGAAGTAATAATATTTCTACTGTTCAGAATCCTGAGCATAAGTATACTTCAACAGGTACCTACCAAGTTTCACTAACGGTTTCAGCAGCCAATGGTTGTACATCTACTTTTACAAAAACTATTATAATTACCGATGCACCTTTGGTTGATTTCAATATTGACCAGTATTGTGCTTCAGCAGCAATTGAGTTTAACCACACTGAAGATATGGATGATGACAGCATAACAAGCTGGAACTGGTCATTCGGTGACAGCTTATCTTCAACACTGTCAGATCCGCAACATATGTACAGCACAGCGGGCGATTATACTGTGATGCTTACTATCACAAATGCAACAGGTTGCGAAAATTCAATTTCAAAAACCATTTCAATACTACCAGCCCCTGTTTCCAAATTCAGCACAGACGTGTTGGCTTGTTCGCAGTACCAGGTAGCTTTTTTCAATCAGTCGTCGGCACCAGTTGGATATATTATGCGCTGGGAATACAACTTTGGCGATGGAACCAGCATGACTATAGAATACCCTGGTGATCCTTCTATTTCACATACTTATGAAACTTATGGGACTTACACAGCCACTCTCACTGTAGTAACCAATAACAACTGCGAGGCTACCTCCACACAGACAATTCAAGTATTGGCAAGCCCTTTGGCTAATTTCGGATATGACGTAAGTTGTTTGGAAATTCCGGTTCAATTTCATGATCTTTCGCAAGGAAACCTGGTTTCATGGTCATGGAATTTCGATGACCCGGGATCATTATCTAATAATTCCTCAAATCAGCAGAACCCGCAACACTCGTACCAACAGGCAGGTAATTATATGGTAACCTTACTTGTAAAAAACGCAAATGGCTGCCAGGATACGATTACCCGTACTATCAATATTGCGCCTAAACCAGTAATTGATTTCAGTTTCAATAATGGTTGTGCAGCCGATACAGTTTATTTTAACAGTTCAACTTATGTGGATGCTTCAACTGTATCCTGGTTTTGGCAATTCGGCGATAATACAACTTCAGTTGATACTGATCCTTACCATATATATGCAACACCCGGAACCTATAGTGTTTCACTTACTATTACCAATCAGAACGGCTGTACCAATGTAAGAACCCGTCAGGTACAGGTTACTACAGCTCCTATCGCTATTTTTACTTCCTCTTTCTTGTCATGCTCTGGTACAGCTGTTCTTTTTTCTGATCTCTCATCTGCATCCAATGGAACCATTTCATCATGGAGTTGGAATTTCGATGATGGCACTGGTATTATTGTAACAGAAGCGTCCAATTCCAATGTGGTTCATACCTACACTTCAGCCGGCATTTATCATGTAACTTTAACCATTCATACTTCAACCGGATGTGAAGCTACATATTCCGCTGCAGTTACAGTAAATTCATCACCTGTCGCAGCATTCAGCTACACAAATAGTTGCGCCGAACTTCCTACTGCATTTGTTGATCATTCACAAGGATCAGGCGGTAATAGCATTATTGCATGGAGTTGGAATTTTGGAGATCCTGCATCAGGAGCCGGAAACAATTCAACTATGCAAAATCCGCAACACCTGTTCAGCAATACCGGAGTTTACAATGTAAGGTTAACGACTGAAAATTCGCAGGGTTGTATCACTTCAGTAATGCAGGTAGTAACTATCACAAGCGGACCATCTGTAGACTTCACGGTATCATCATCATGCAGCAATACCCCAACATCATTCAGCGCCGATCCAATTATTACCAATCTGGAACAGGTTGCTGCTTACCTGTGGGATTTCGGTGATGGAACTGCACTTTCATCATTAGCTGATCCGAGCCATATATATTCGCAGGCAGGAAATTATTCGGTCACGCTTACTATTACAAATAAAACAGGATGCAAAAACAGCATTTCACATAATCTGACAGTTCAAGCTTCGCCTACGGCTCAATTCACATATAGCGGTAATTGTGCGGGCAACCGGGTTCAATTTACTGACAACAGTTATAATGCTGATGGAAACAAGATTGTAACCTGGGCTTGGGATTTCGGAGTAAGTAATTCAACCTCTGACATCTCCTCCTTACGAAATCCATCGTTCGACTATACTACAGCTGGCATTTACAATGTTACACTAACTATAACAAGTATAACAGGTTGTACTTCCACTAAAATAATGGCCGTTACCATTCTGGCCGCTCCGGAAGCAAAGTTTAGTTACATAGCCGAAGGCTGCAACAACGGTTCAGTACAATTTAAAGATGAATCAACCTGCACACAATCAAATATTACAAGCTGGTATTGGGAATTTGCCCCTGAAGTATACTCTACTTCTCAGAATCCAACCTATATATTCAGTAACTCTGATACTTGTTATGATGTAAAACTGATTGTTACAACTTCAAATGGTTGCACCAATACATTGATTAAGAAGGTATGTATTCCTACAGGAATTGATGTAGCTATCAATTATACACAGGCATGTTTTGGTGAATCCACTTGGTTTTCATCATCCCTGATTAAACCTGCAGATGGCATTATTAAATCTTACAGCTGGAACTTTGGTGACCCTGCAAGTGATTACAACAATCAATCAAAACTTGCCAACCCTGGTCATACTTTCAGCAAACCTGGTACATATATTGTATCCCTTAAAGCAACCGATATCAAGAACTGCTTTATTACCAGGTATATGAGCGTTACTGTTGATCCTTTACCGGATGCATCATTCAGCTATTCCGGCGGAGCATGTGATAGCCTGATCAGCTTTAAAGATATGACCAGCATAAGAAGTATTGCACGATGGATATGGAATTTTGGTGATGGTAAAAGCAAAATAATAGATGCACCTGCTAATCCAAATATAAATCATTATTACTCATATCCGGGCGTTTACGAAGTAACTCTCATTACCATCAGTGAATCAGGATGCAGTGATACGATCACAAAAACTATTCGCCGGACACCTTGCATTGCAGCCTCATTTAAAATAAGTGATCCTGTTGTATGTCAGAAAAGGAGCATGAAATTCAGCGAAACCAGCACCTGCCAGGCTCCAATAGCCAGCTGGCAATGGTTCTTTGGTGATAACACTTCAGTTACTTATACCAATCCAAAACAGGTTGTTGAACACACATATGCTGTACCCGGCAACTATACGGTAAAAATGGTTGTTGCTACTCAAATGGTTGGCGGCATGGTTACCGATACTGCCAGCAACCAGGTTTCTGTAAAACCAGCGGCAAAAGCTGCTTATCAATGGCAGGATGTATGTGTTGGTACAAGTACTACATTTGATAACCAATCACAGGATAACAATACAACAATTAAGAGTTATTCATGGAACTTTGGTGATCCTGGTTCATATTCAGATACAACCTCGGCAAAGCAAGCCGAATACAGGTATGATGTATTTGGAACGTATGATGTAAAACTTGTTGTTACAAATACACTAGGGTGCACTGACACCATTGTGAATAAAGTTCATATATTTGAAAGCCCGGTAGCTGATTTTACATGGAATAACAGTTGTGAGGCCAGACCTGTATATTTTGCTGACAAATCGCAAGCCACCACATCAGACATTGTTAGTTGGAACTGGAAATTCATCAAAGAAGGAGCGATAATTGATGGCTCAACCAATCGGAACTGTACATATTATTTTAATCATGCCGGGGACTATGAAGCCGATATGATGATTACTGACAAAAATGGTTGCTCCACAAACATCATAAAGAAGATTACTATTTATCCAAACCCTGTTGCAGCATTCAGCATCGTTGAGAATTACGAAAATACACAAGGACAGATTATGATCAGCAACGGAACCATCGACGGAACTGACAATGTATGGGAAATCAGCAATGGAAAAACGTCGTATGCTACAAATCCGGTTATTACTTTTGACAAGGAAGGACATTATACTATACAGCTTACTACAAAAAATGAACATAACTGTATTGATACGGTTTCAATGGCATATGATTTTATGTATAAAGGGCTTTACGTCCCCAATGCATTTAATCCGGGAAATATTTCTCCTGAGGTTGCCATATTTAAACCCAAGGGAACGAACCTGAAGATGTACAATATTGGAGTTTTCGACCGCTGGGGTAACCTGTTATGGAGTTCGAACAAGATTGACAGTAAAGGATCACCAGCCGAATCGTGGGATGGGACATGGAATGGAAAAGATCTGCAGCAGGATGTTTATGTGTGGAAGATCACAGCTCAGTTTAATGATGGGCAAGTTTGGGATGGAAAAAATACCGGGAATAATGATAACATGCCACAGATGAAATCCGGAACGATAACCCTGTTGCGATAAACTTTGAAAAAGCAATATGAATCATGTTTTTAAGAGCTCATTTACCATAAATACTATCCAGCAAAGTAAAATTTGACTGGCAACATATAAAGAACAGTACAATGAAAAACAGCAGTTTATACAATATCCGGTTCATAAGGGCAACAATTATTCTTGTTCTGACCGCTGCTTTTGGCCAACTCAAAGCACAGGATCCTATTTTTTCGCAGTTCTACAATAATCCTATTTATTACAATCCGGGTTATATAGGGTTGAATGCCGGCATGCGGGCACGTTTCAATTACCGTGACCAGTGGACTGGTTTGCCTGAAGATTTTAAGACCTACAATTTTTCATTAGATGTTGCTGAGCGTTCTATTCCCGGATCTGGAGGATTAGGCCTTTTGGTTTCTTCTGACAGGGCAGGCACGGGAACCATTAAATCCAGTAATATTGGATTAGGTACAGCTGCACGTATTCCCCTAAACGATAATATGATTGCACAGATGGGTTTCATGGTATCGTATGCACAAAAATCGGTAAATTGGAATGACCTGGTTTTTACAGATCAGCTGAATGCAAGATATGGTAATATTTATCAATCCGCTTTTGAAGCTCCGGTAACCAACCGCGTTTCGTACCCCGATTTCTCAGTAGGTGGAGTATACCGCTTTGTTGAAAGTGGCTCACGATTCTCCAATATAGTGGGCACGCTCGGTGCAGCTGTTCATCATGTTTTTACACCAAACGAATCATTTATAGGGCTCTCCTCGCCTTTGCCACGGAAACTTGTGATTACCGGCGACCTGATACTCGAAGTTGAACAAGGCCGTTCGTCATCATACCGTTCAAAGAGAAGCGGAAGCAGCAGCTTCAAATTCAATCCGGGATTTCAATATGAAAAGCAGGCTGACTTTACGACCTATACTTTAGGTATGAATATATATAAATCGTCCATTTATTTTGGCGTATGGTTCAGGAATCAGGATTTTAACTTTTTCGAAGCCAGAGATGCCATATTCCAGGTTGGTATGAATGTTCCCTGGAATAATGAATCGCGCATGAAGATTATGTATACCTATGATTACCTTATTACCGATCTTCGTACTGCAGGCCGTGCTTCGCACGAAATATCACTGGTTTTCGAATTTGATGAATTTAGTTTGTTTGGTCGTGGTGCAGGTAAATATAGCCCAGGGAGCCATAGTCGGAATTCAAAAGAAATTGAGTGTACTACATTCTAATTTTCATATACTTTTTTTCAGAAAAACCTGCCTTCCTCAGCAGGTTTTTTTTTGACCTCATACCTCCAATTAAAACTCATAACCAAACCTTTTCAACTGGTTTGCATCCTCACGCCAATCGCTGCTAACTTTTAGGCTGAGTTCCAGGTAAACTTTCTTTTCGATAAACGCTTCAATATCTTTACGGGCAAGTGTCCCAAGTTTTTTAATCGAATCGCCTTTATGCCCCAGAATAATAGCCTTTTGTGTATCGCGTTCCACGAAAATAGTAGCGCTTATCACCACAATCTCAGGTTTCTCTTTGTATGAATCAACCACCACCTCTGCCGAATATGGAATCTCCTGTTGGTAAAGAAGGAATATTTTTTCGCGGATCATTTCGGATATAAAAAAGCGCAGCGGCCTGTCGCTAAGCTCATCATCTTTAGGAAAGTATGGTTCATTCTCCGGAAGTAAGCGAAGGACTTCATTCGTAATTTTGTCGGTATTAAAATTCAGTTTAGCAGAAATCGGAATTACTTTGGCATCTGTAAATTTTTCCTGCCAGAATTTTATCTTAGCTTCCATTTCCGCAGGTGTAATTGTATCCACCTTATTTATCAGAAAAAGGAGCGGTTTGCCTGAAGCCTTAATTTTTCCAATAACTTCTTCATCAAAACTGGTTTCATTTGCCTCAGTCATATAAATAAACACATCGGCATCCTGCAAGGCAGTGTTTACAAATTTCATCATTGATTCGTGCAGCTTATAATGAGGCCTCACGATGCCCGGAGTATCCGAATAAACGATTTGATAATCCTCTCCATTTACAATTCCGAGAATGCGATGGCGGGTTGTTTGCGCTTTTGGAGTAATAATGGAAAGCTTCTCCCCCATTAACATATTCATCAAAGTAGACTTCCCGACGTTGGGATGCCCGATAATATTAACAAAACCGGCTTTATGAGTCATAAAAATAAAATTGCGTAAAAATTAGGATTACAAAGAAACAAAATATACTTTTGCACTCCCAATTAAGAACGTTCATTGTTTATAAAAATATATTGCGGGGTGGAGCAGAGGTAGCTCGTTGGGCTCATAACCCAAAGGTCATAGGTTCGAATCCTGTCCCCGCTACTACAAAGCCTTGATGCGAAGCATCAGGGCTTTTATTTTTTCTGAGCCACTGCAAACTTGTTTGCATAGTGGTGAAGAAAAAATAAAAGCCTGCAGCTCACGCAGTGAGCGCAGGGCGTTGGAGTTAAGCCCTCCCCTTTCAGGATCATGCAAATAATCCTGTCCCCGCTACTACGGAACCCTTGAAGCCTAGCTTCAAGGGTTTTTCTTTTTCCGGCGGAGCTGCAAACTTGTTTGCAAAGCGATGAAGGGAAAAGAAAAACATCCTGCGACCATAGGGAGACGGAGGGTTCCGTAGTAAAGCCCTCCCCTTTCAGGATCATACAACTAATCTCCTGTCCCCGCTACTACTCGATAATCCTTATCTATTTTTGAAAAAGGATAGACAACAACATCTGCACCTCAAAAAAATTTATTTAATAAGACAAGCTTTGAAAACCTGGGAAAAAGCAGAATACGGCATATTTACTGATCAGACAAAAAAAAAGCCCAGCCTTTTAGACTGGACTTTTCTGTTTAGATTAGAAAATTATTTATAGTTAACTACCAGCACCTTCGACAAACTCCAGAATGCTTTAGGATTGGTAATTATCAAACTATCTGATAAATTTGCACCAGTCAGACGATATGAAGTCTTGGGATGTGAACTTAAAATTGTCACCTTATCCTTCATAATCGGAAGCTTACTAAAAGTGGTAATATCAACCTTGGTGAAATTGCTTTTATTCATTTCGGGAACTAACTCTTTCGTTTTACCTAAACCAATAAATCCACCTTCTTTAGTTATTATTTTCTTATCCTGCAGATAAGAAGTTGTTCCAATCACATAATATGCAGTGTTAAGTTCGGCAGTTTTGGCATCAATAACCTGCTGTCTCTCCATGTTTTGTGTACTCAGGTCATCAACATTGGCATTCAGATCAACAACTTTGGTTGTAAGATCAGTTACCTGAACATTTACTTTTGCCAGATCATCTTTAAGTTGAGCAATTTGTACGTCTTTCTCTTCAATTTGTTGGGTAAGGTTTGTAACCATCTCTTCCAACTGAACGGAATGTACACCTGATTTTTTCAACTTCGACCGCAATGATGCAACCATTGCCCTATTGTCCTGCTGTAATTTGTAAATCATATTAATGTCGCTGTTAATCTGGTCTTTCGACCTGGTCTTAATTTCGGAGCTTCCATCAACAGTTTTGCTGATGATTTTTTCTTTCATCTTGATTGTATCCAGGTTCGACTGAATATCATTAAAAGCGTTAACAAAATCAATAACTGTTGAGTCTTTAACGGAAACCAGAGATACAAGGCTATCATTTGTTGTCTTCAACCTGGCAATTTCTTCATTTTTTTGATTACATCCGGCAGCCAGTATCATAACTGGAAATACCAAAACTAAAAGTAATTTTTTCATAAGATTTGTTTGTTTTTTATTTTTTGGTTAAGTAATCTGAGTGGTAATTAGTTGTAAAATCAGAGTTATTTCTAGAGCAAGAAACAGTTCGTTTAACTTGGGTAAAGGTACTCCAGGCACATCCGGATAAATTACACAATTAGAGAGAAGATTTGTATAATTCACACATTCTCAGGCTTTATAAGTTGAATTTTGAAATCCATCATCTCTCTATTTGAATGTATAGAGAAGTCTGATGCTTACTACCCTTTATTGGTGCTTCTTCCGGATATTTGAGAAATTGCTTTGCCAAGTGCATCCAATTCCTTATTAAAATCCTCTTTAAACAATTCCCATCTGGCCTTTCCTTCTGCACTGTACATCTGTAAATTACTTCTCAGCCTTGAATTCTGTATTCCAAGTGAATCAAGTGTTTCTTTATATTGAGCGATGGATTCTTTTTTTTCTGCTTTCATCCTGTCTTTCATATCGGCAATCAGAAGTTCATTTTCCCTGAGCGTTTTTTCCGACTCAATTTTGTAATTTGCGAATTCAGCAGAATCCGCGCGGGCGAGATCCAGGTCTTGGCTTGCTTCCTCTAACATTTGTTTGCGCTTTTTCCAATGCTTCGGTCTTTTGTTCCGTTGAGGAACTGCAGCTAGCTATTGCAGCAGTGGCAATAAAAACAAGAAAGGCTATTTTAAAAATATTTGTTTTCATATCGGCTATTGTTTATTTGTCTTATTGAATAAGCTTTTTTATAACTTCTAATCCAAAATTCTTTTTACCAATCAAAGGAGTCCAATGATATGTACTAATTCTTCCCTAGTCATGCCAAGCTTGATTTGAAGTTTTCGGAGCATTTCTTCTTTCCTGCCTTCTTCAAACACCAGGTCATTTTCAGTTAAAAATCCGAATTTCTTTTTGAGTTTACCCTTACGTTCATTCCAGTTCCCTATTATTCCTGAAGAATTCATTTAAATAATTTTAGTTTTAACTCCAGCTATTTGCAGGACAAGTGTGATTTGGTTATCACTCTACAAAGGTGATGCTGCAATCAACGGAAAGCGTTACACTATTAAGGAAAAGAGTTACATTATTCACACATTTGCACCGTTATTGGGTATATTGAGCCAGATAATCATAGCCATCAAGATATTTAAATATGCGAATCAGAATCCGGTGAACAAAAAAGGTGAGCTTTTTGGCCCACCTGCAGATTAACTTATTGACTTACTAGTTATTATCAACCGTAAAGTCTTTCAATGCTTTTCCAAGTTCATCCATATCGTGATTAAATTCACGTTTGAATGTTTCCCAGTCGCTATTGTTCTTTTCATAAACATCAAGCCGGACTTTCAGGTCTCTGTTTTGCTCTTCCAGTGTCTCAATCCTTTGCTTATAAATAGGATCAAGTATCTTCCCAGGTTTATTCAATTTTACAGTTAATTCAGCAATCCGGACTTCATTGCTCTGAATTTTTGCATCTGCCTCAATTTTAAATTCAGCCCATTCCTCGGCAGTTGCCACTTTTTGTGCCTCTGCATTAGCTTCGTTCTGTGCTTCATTTAAATCTTGTTGGGCAGCTTCTTCTTTCTGTGCCGGCGATTTGCAACTTGTAAATACTGAACCTACTATTAGCATTGATGATACAGCGAGAGTAATAATTGTTTTTTTCATTTTGTGTGGTTTTAGGTTTTATAATTAGTGTGATAAATAATTTCATAAAGTGCCGTTCAGCGATATATCCCGCTAAAAGGCACTTTAACAAAAGGCATATGATCAAAGTGAAGCAATAAGTTTCTTCAATTCATCCTTTGTTTTTCCAAGTTTGATCTGAAGTTTTCCATACATCTCCTCCTGCTTGCCTTCCTCAAACATCAGGTCATTGTCAGTTAAATATCCAAATTTCTTTTTAAGCTTGCCTTTTTGCTCATTCCAGTTTCCTTGTACTTCAGTAGTATTCATTTTGTTAGGTTTTAATTCCCGCACTGGCGGAACAAGGTGAAATTATTTTCACAATGCAAAGTTGCGCACAATCACACGCCAAAGCGTTACACAATTCGTGAAAAGAGTTACATTATTCACACCTTGGTAAAAATCGAATTTCCAAAGCCTGAGAATGATTGAAAAAACAGGAAGATGAACAATAAATAATCGGGAGACATTTAAGCCTCATATAAATTAATAAATGGGCGTCAGCGATGGCTAACCTCATTATTTGCACTGGAAAGACAGAAAAGGTAAATTAAAGGGTATTAATAATTATTCGTTCAATTCGTATAGGCGAAGCCGGTTCCGGAGCGCAATTATTTCGTCCTGCATGGAACGTATACGATCCAGCATATGGGTAATGGTTTCAATGCCTTCGATATTGATATCAAGTTCATAATAGAATCGTATAAATTTTTCTACCTGGGGAAGCTGCTCGGCATCGATAAATCCTGTTTGCTCGATGGTAGTAATTTCAATCAGCCCGTTTTGCTGTAATGAACTAATAAATGAAATCTCAATGTTGTGACTGGCACAGAACTCATCAACGGCAACTAAATATTCGGTTTGCATGGCTAATATTTTAAGATTTGGATAATTCAGTAAATAATTCTTTTTGCCTGTCGGTTAAATGAGTTGGCATTTTGATATTCCAGGTCACAATAAAATCGCCAAAATGGCCTTCATTTTTATAAACCGGGAATCCTTTGCCTTTCAACTTAACTTTACTTCCATTCTGCGTTTCGGGGGGAACTTTTAGTTTCACCTGGCCATCTAAAGTAGCTATTGTAATTTCGCCTCCCAGCACTGCGGTATAAAAATCAAGATCGGAAGTAGAGTATAAATTGTCTCCTAATCTTTTAATACTTGGGTGATTGGCTATTGAAAATGTAATATACAGGTCCCCGTTTGGCCCGCCATTTCTACCTGGGCCGCCATGTCCTGGAATTTTAATGGTTTGCCCGTTTTCGATGCCGGCAGGAATGGTGATCCGTATTTTTTTGCCATTTACCGTTAAGGTTTGTTTCTGAGTTTTATAGGCATCGATAAGTTCGAGTCGTAATTCGGCATTAAAATCCTCACCGCGATATTTGGCTTGCCTGCTTCGGCTTCCACCTGCAGAACCGCCAAATAATAATTCAAAAAAGTCGGAGAAATCGCCTTCGGTTTGCCCCCCGGAGAACCTTTGTCCACCCGGACTAGCTGATTGTTCCTGATATTGTTTTTGCTTTTCAAATTCATCAGCATGCTGCCAATCTTTACCGTACTGATCGAATTTCTTCCGCTTTTCGGGATCGCCCAATACTTCGTTTGCTTCATTTATTTGCTGAAATTTTCTTTTCGCGTCTTTATCATCAGGGTTTAAATCAGGATGATATTTTCGGGCTAATTTCCGGTAAGCGCTTTTGATATCTTTGGCTGTTGCCGTTTTATCTACACCGAGAATTTTGTAATAATCGACGAAATCCATGGTTTTGGGGAATTGTATTTGGGGGAATCTAAAAGAAAATGGTTAATAGCAAATGGAAAATGGTTTAAAGGTTCAATGGTTCAAAACCCTAAATAATAATAGATTCCACTGATTGTCAGAAAAAGTTAAAGATTTCCGGTTTTACGGGTTTTTGAGTTTTACATACAAAGATACATCATAAACAGGGCTAATATTTATCCACTAGCACAGTTCACTATTTTCTTTTTTCCATTAACCATTAACCTCTTTTAATAACGGGTTTTCAGAACAATATCTCCAAGCTCTTTCATTTCATCCAGATTGGTAAATACTACACGTCCTTTTTTCGAGATCACTTCCATGGCAATTTCACTGGTTATATCGTCAAGTACACCAGGCTGGGTTGCATCATCAATTAAATTGAATGAAGTATCACCAGTCATTATTACTGCCTGGCTGAAGTCATTCTGAACAAGTAACAAGTCGCCTCTGCCTTCTTTCGCTGCTTTGTAAATTTCAGACAAACCTGTGACTGCTTTATTATAACCTACGGCTTCTTTCATTTCATCAATGGCCGTTTGTTCACGCTTTGTTTGTTGTGTCTTTATGATTTCCCAGGCTTGTTCTGCTATCTGGTGGCTGGACTGGTTATTATAATCGATATTAGCATGTCCGACATAAATATTTGGTTTGTCGGCTACCTGCAAAAGCCTGCTGTAATTGTCGTCGGTACATATAACCACACAATTCAGATTGGTTTGATAATACATTTTCACAACTGCCTTATCTACTTTGTTCAGGAACTCACGAACCATATTATCACTGACTTTAGGATCACTGATTTTTAAAGGTTCAGTGTTGAAATGAGGGTTTTCGGTAAAAGGAAAATAATCATTATGTATTTCAGAACCGACAGAATCGTTTGTTACTTTAAACATTTTAACGCCACCTTGCGAAACCACGAGAATTAAATAATCGATAGTTCTGTTTATTGATTTTAGTATTGGGCTGAGAGCAAATGAATCAGAAATATATATTCTATCGTCTTTGGCGGGCATGGTAGATTTGAAAATTTCCTTTGTGGTATTTGAAAGGAAAATGTGCAGACTATCCAGATTGTAGTTTTCATTAATTTCAGAAGGAATCAGCATCAGTTTATTCAATAATTGAACAACCGGCTTCTTCCCAAACTCACGAACAAGTCGTTCTTCCGCTTCATCGCACAGTTTTCTTAAAGCAATGGCATCCTGTGAATTTTCAGGATGCGTACGATGAGTATTCAACGAAATGGTAACACAAGGATTGCTCTTCTCAGTTGCTAATTTTTCTAATTTCTCTTTTTGCATTATAATGGTATTTAAAAATTGTTTTGTTGGATGATCTATTGTAATTCAAGAATTTATATGCCAGATGGCTGCTTATTTATCAAGCTGGAGGACTCACTTCAAAATATCTACCTGTGATGGTCATCCCGGTCAGAGTAAGCAATGTGTGAGCGACGATAGTGATTCCTGTTGTTTTCATTTTACTTAATTTTTTTTATTGGATTTATTTTTGCATACAAAGGTGGGTCCAATAAAGCATTAAAGGGTTACACTATTGAGGAGAAAAGTTATATGATTCACACTTATTAAAAAGGAATAAAAAAAGGCTGTCGTAAATTAACAGCCTCTTAATTATTCTGAATTAATGTTTTAGAATATTATTATACCCAGGTCAGTAGATTCTCCGATAACAACTGTTTTACCCTTGATGGTAATAGGTTGAGCGGGAAGGGCCGGAGTAACTGTAATACTGTAAGTTCCTGCGGGAAGCCCGGGAATCATAAAATAGCCATTTGAATTAACTACAGTTGAGTAAACAACACCATTTGACGTAGCAGTAACAGTGGTACCTAAACTATATGGTGAAATACTGCCTTTGATAGAGCCGCTTATTGCAGAATTAATGGTTCTGATAACCGGTTTCAGCTTGTATTCTCCGTTACCTAGTGAAACAATAGATTGACTTGCATCAAAGTCAAGAAGTACATAATAAGTAACACCTGCAACAAATGTTTGGTGAATCTGCAGTTTTAATCCCGATTGCTCAGCACTTGGTGTGCTAAGATGGTAAACTACACCGCCTACTTTTACCGAATTTTCAGGTCCCAATATCAAACGGATTTGTGAAATTGTTCCTGCAAATAAATCACCTGAGGCGATCAGTGTATCCATTCCGTTCGTAAAATCAAACAGATTGTATATGCCTGCATTTGTATTGAGCATGACAATGTTACCTGCTTCACCCGTAACTTCCACGCCCTGAATATCCACCATAACGGCATCATAGTTTGCAGGTGCGTCCGTCATACGAACTGAAAGATGTGCCATTTCATTATTATCTTTTTTACAAGAGGGTAATACTGCAATCACTGAGATGAAGAATACAGCATACAATATTCCTTTAAGTATAGCTGAGTTTTTATTTTTGATCTGAATATTGTTCATGTTTTTTTTCTTAGTGAATATTAATTTGATTAAGTGGTGATGTATTGTGAACATAGTTTTCAAATACTTGTTCATTTTTTAGTTCAATTTAAATTAGAAGTATCGAAAGTATTATTATGAAGGGGCAAAGTTGAGTCCTTTAGTTCCGCGTAGTATTACACAATTACAGCAAAGAATTATATCATTCACACATATTAAGAATCTACGATACCTAAAAACACGATTATCCGGGAATGAATAAATGGAATTTCCTTTAAAATGAAAAGAGATGCATTTATTGGACAGTTTAGATAATACAAAGAATTTTCAGAAAATTTATATGTTATGAGGCAGTGTAAACCTGATTTTGCTTCCTTTACCCGGTTCACTTTCGATTTGGATAATCCCTCCTTGCATTTCGACAAATTCCTTGCAAATCGTAAGGCCCAACCCTGTACCATACTCATTTTTTGTGCCCCTGGTTGAATACAACTCTGAAGGCTGAAAGAGATCTCTCTGAGCATTTTGAGAAATCCCTACACCATTATCTTTTACATCGATTTCAACAAACTTATCCTTTCTTTTTGCACTTATTATTATTTCGCCGCCAAGGTAAGAGTATTTAATTGCGTTATTGATCAGGTTACGGAGTATCGTTTTAACCATTTGAAGGTCGGCAATTACAAATAAATTGGGTTTGATGGTATGTTTCAGCGTTATCAGTTTTTGTGTGGCAGAAGTACTGAAACTCTCAATTTCACTCAAAACAACTTCGTGTAAATCAATTTTTACCGGATTGAAATTTTTCTCTGTGTTTTGTAAAGAAGTCCACGATAAAAGGTTTTCCAGAAGCCGTAATGTAGTATTAGCTGAATTGGTCGCCATATTTATATAAGTCTCAATTTGAATTTTATCATTGTCATTATAGCCTTCCTGCAATAAATCGAGAGCACCAATAATTGATTGAAACGGACTTCTTAAATCGTGAGCCAGAACAGAAAGGAATTTTGCATTAGCACCTACTACGTCAGCTAGTTTTGCTGTTCGTTCTTCAATAAGTTTTTCCAGCTGAGTATTAACTTCTTTCAATTTTATTAACCGCGACATCAATTCCTTTTCATTAGCATTGCCGGATCCAGGACTTTTGCCGGTAAAATCAGCAAGTTTATAATTACCATTTTTCCAATGAGAGGCTATATTGATTGATTTCGAATTATCCATAAAATAAAGTTGTTTGTAATGCGTAGCCATGATGTTTCTTTTTACTGATTTAATTAAATTTAGGATTAACGTTCCTGTTGTGGCGGAGTTGCCTGAAATACCTGGTTGTCGTGCCAGAAGTTCTTCTTGACCGGCGGATTAATTTTGCTGTGCGGCTGTATTATAACCTGGCAGCAATTTCGGTAAGCATGAAATCATCATACACAATACAAGTAACTCCTTCATTCGGGCAATTTTATGTTTGATAATGTGTTTGTCGATGGTAACTCCTTCAAGATCAGCAAACAGATTGTTTAGTGAAATAAAATTGTCATCAACACTCAGAATGATAAAATCTGCGAAGCTGGTTTTCAAATCTTCGTTAGAAAATAATTCCAGTTCTATAATTGCCTTTTTCAAATTATCGATGAGTTCACTATTCTGGTTATCAATCAATTCAAAACCTGGCTTTTCCAATGCAGGATCATACGCTGAATGCTGTGATGAGATAATTTTATCCAAGGTATCCACTATTCCTATTTCAACATTGTTATATTGTAATCCATTTTTTTCAAGTTCGGATTTTACAATCATTTTGGAACGAGTACAAACCATATTTTTAATATAGAGTTTCATTTCATTTATTCTAAAAGTTATTAAAAAATTCGAAATTCAATCTGATCAGTTATCCTAAGTGGTTTTATTAATAAGGATGACTTACTGCTTAATTTATTTTTTAGAGTAAGAATTCTTAAGTGTCTCTTTACTTTTTTCATTTTATTATTTCTTTCCTTTTTTTATAGTACTATGAGTTAATTTCTCAATTAAAAGGAAAGAATATGAAAATTAGGCTGTCTTCAGAATTGTATTCTGAGTAAATAAATCAAGTACAAAATTAGTCAGACAAAAAATAGGTAGTGTTACATAACTTTATATTATAGTTACATAATTCATACATTCACAAAGTATTATGCTGAAATAATTATTAACTGGATTGAATATTGAAAGAATGAAACGGGTTTTTCTGGTATGGATGTACAGGCAAGTATCTGTTTTGTTAAAGAAAATTCCGGGAATATCAAAAAATCAAACCGGGGAATATTTTGAATCAATCCAATTGTTTTATCATTTTCCTGCTCGCGATGAAGAATCTATTCTTTACAGTTCCTATATTCATATTAAGTGATTCGGCGATTTCTTTATATTTAAAACCTTCATGGTACATTTTCAAAGGAAGTTTCAAATCATAATTCAGTGAATTGGTAATATGTTCAAGTTCTTTTGAACTATAGATAGGGGATTATCAGAACCAGGGCCATGTATTTCTTTAAATACACACCTGATTTTCGGTTTCGATAATCTCACTTCATGGAAAGAATATGTAATTACAACACTTTTATTAAGCCAAAATCCTCACTAAAACTGATGATGTGTGAATAATGTAACAAACAAACAAAATTGTGTAACACTTTCCGGTAAATGTGAGGCCAATTTTGCAGACGGAATATTAATGATAGCCAGCCTGAGAGCTTAAGAGTTCAAATGAATGAATATTAGATAGATACACGAAATCAGAAAGCCTTACTTTTTACAAAACAACATCCGGCTTTTATTTTGAAAATTTATTTGATCCTCGAATTCAATAAGGAAAGTATCATTCATATAATGTTTGAACAACTAAATACATCTATGATTATGAAAAAATTACAATTGAGCTTGATCTTGGTTTTGAGTGCCACCATGATATTTTCGGGCTGTAAATCTTTAAACAAAACGCAAAAAGGCGGAGCTGTTGGTGCTGTAGCCGGAGGTGCCATGGGCGCTGTAATTGGAAAAGCATCAGGTAATACAGCCCTGGGTGCAATTATTGGAGCTACTGTTGGAGGAGCTACAGGTGCTGTAATTGGCCACCAGATGGACAAACAGGCTGAGGAAATAAAGAAAACCGTACCCGATGCAAAAGTTGAACGTGTTGGCGAAGGTATCGTTGTTGAATTCAGCAGCGCCGTTCTTTTTGGATTTGACAAATCAAGTCTCTCTACGGCTGCTAAAACGAGCCTTGATAAATTGGTAACTGTTCTGAATACGTATCCGGATACAGATATTGAAGTACAAGGACATACCGACAGCAAAGGAAGTGAATCATATAATATGGACTTATCGATAAAACGGGCAGCTTCGGTGTCTGACTATCTGAGGGTCAATGGTATAAGTACTTCTCGGATCTCAATAAAAGGATTTGGCGAAAGTGTGCCAAAATACAATAACGATACAAAAGACGGTCAGAGTCAAAACCGCAGGGTAGAGTTCCTGATCACAGCAAACGAAAAAATGAAGGCTGAAGCAGAAAAAGAAGCAGCTAAATAAATCTAATCTATAAATCTAAAATTACTTACTATGAAAACAAGATTTTTTTCTTTTTTAATAATGCTTTTGCTTACAGCTTCTGTAGCAAATGCTCAGAGCACAGGTAAATTGTCCTTTGGCGTGCTGGGTGGAGTAAATTTCCAGAATTTGAATGGTAAAGATGTAAGCGGTGATAAATTAACAAATACTATGATCGTTGGTTATCATGCCGGAGTTAATGTTCAGATTCCGATCGCTCCCCAATTCTATTTTCAGCCAGGTCTGATTTATTCGACCAAAGGTGCAAAAAATGAATTAACACTCTTAGGTACCACATACACAAGCACAACCAAACTTTCATATATCGAAATGCCTTTAAACCTGGTATATAAAGCCCAGCTTGGGAATGGTTTTTTTATGCTTGGATTCGGTCCTTATATTGGTTATGGAATTGCCGGTAAAGTAATTACCGAAGGTGGTTCAGTATCTCTCGACCAGAAAATTAAATTTCAGAGTGTGGTAGAAACAGGTGATGACCTAACGGTACCTTATTATAAAGCTCTTGATTTTGGTGGAAATATTTTTGCCGGATATGAAATGGCTGGCGGCATATTTGCCCAATTTAATACTCAACTGGGAATGGTGAAAATTAATCCTGAATACAAAATTTTAACTGATGATAAATCAGTGGTTAAAAACACAGGATTCGGGCTATCTCTGGGATATAGGTTTTAATAACAAATTGATATTTTAATGACCGCCTCTGTCAAACAGGGGCGGTCATTTTTTTTGCTTCAAGCGCCAAGGTGCCGGGTGAACCGCTCATCAAGTTCGATAGTTTTATGAAATTGTTTGAAAAACTACTGTTTGAAAGCAGGCTTGTGGTGAATTGGCGGAATCAAGCCTGGATGTCAGCTTCGCACAGATAAACTACAGGCAAGCTGGAATCTGAAACTTATATTTTATAAAGCTTCCAATTCATCTCTTTTCTCTAATCTTTTAAGCAGGCTCTTATTCTTTTAGGGAATAAAAAAAACCAATCAAATCTGACTGGTTAAGGGTGTGTAACTGTTTAAAATAAACATGTGGATAAACAAACAGGAATTCGTATGAATTAAATTTAGTTACAGTATAATTCCCGACTAAATAAAATTCATACTAAATCCTTATTTTACATCATGTGCGAATCGGACATGCCTTTTTTGACGCAGATAATATTTTAAAGGAAATAAGCGATTTCGCTTTTCAATAATTCCTTGCTTTATTTCTTTTAGCTTAAGTATGCTGAATTCAACCATTGCCAGCAAATCCTGTTCCAGAGCTTCATGATACTGCAAATCATTATCTGTAAGTTCAGGATGCAGATTCCTGATTCTACTTTGGAGTTCATACCATTGTTCGGGGGTGAGTATCTCGTTCATTTTGGTTTTATTTTATTGTTAATTAAAATGAAATTTTCTTTTTTCGTTCAATTGTCTCTGATAAAGACAATAATCAGTAAAATTTTAAGTGTTGTGGGCATTAAAGAGGGAAGCATTACTTGGTTGTAAAAGATCAAATAATATGCCCGTTTTATTGGTTTATTCAATCTGTATGCAGGCCAGGTTTAGACTGGTTTATAATTTGTTTTGCCCGCTTGAGTGTTCATTAAGTTGAATAAAAGTAAGCCTGTTAGTACCAAAACAAATTACATAATTCCGGTTTTATTTTACATAATTCACACATTCCGGATGAGTTTCATTTAGTAATGGCAAGAATAGTACTTCCTCCCGTTTGCGTAAAAATATGCTTGAAAGTTATCAGCACTAAAGTTGGTTAAAGTTGTTTCATATTCCAGAATTAATAAAGTAATTCAACTAATTGTATATAGACGGGTCTTTAGCATAACAATGTTGCAGGAAATTGTCAGCCAGAATTAACGTTGCCACAAAATCCGGGAGATTTCAAGTGGTACCAAAGAACCTGGTATATGGGGAATCACCCTTACTGTAAAATCCGATGCCTGTCGTGAAGCAGCCACTGATGCAGAATACTTATATGCGTTTGTGGAGCTTTTTGTTTTTGAAACACGTGTCATTATCTGAACGTTTGGAGCATTTCCATTAAGGCCATCAGCAAAAAGTTCGACCTTCAATTCATCCGCGTCCAGGTCATTTAAAAATACCTCCGCTTCGAATTTATGCTGTTCTGCCTCAGTTGAGGACTTTACTTCAATAAAACGGATCGAATCCCATTTTTGTTCAAGATTATTCATCTGGTCATATAACAATTTTGCTTTTACCCCTTTATTGTGAGCACGTTCAAGATATGCTTTTGCAGCCGGCAGATAGTGTTGCTCAGTATATTCACGAACCGTGCGGTCGGCAGAGAATCGCGGAGTTAGCTGTGCCATACTTTCACGCATCCGGGCAATCCAGGCTGTGGGAATTCCATTTTCGTTGCGGTTGTAGAACTCAGGTATAACTTCTTGTTCAAGAATTGTATACAGTTGTTCTGCTTCCACAGCATCCCAATATGGATCGTCACCGTGTTCATTGCCATCTCCCAAAGCCCATCCAACTTCGGGTGTGTAGGCTTCGGCCCACCAGCCATCCAGTTCCGAAAGATTAATACCTCCGTTTACCAGCACCTTCATGCCGCTGGTTCCGCTGGCTTCCCAAGGGCGGCGAGGCGTATTAATCCATACATCCACTCCCTGTACTAGGTTTTCAGAAATATGCATATCATAATCAGCAAGGAATATCACAGGTGAATGAACAGAATGTTGCCTGATAAACTGAATCCATTCACTTATTAAATCACTGCCTTGCGTATCGGCAGGATGAGCTTTGCCTGCGAGGATAAGTTGTACCGGAAACTTTTGGTTTGTCAACAATCTATATAATCGTTGCGGGTCGTGCAACAATAAATTGGGTCTTTTATAGGTAGCAAAACGCCTGGCAAAACCAATAGTAAGCACATCGGGATCAAATAAATGCGTGGCCTGTTCAATTAAATCGGGAGAAGAGCCTGAACCCGCTAGTTGCCGCGAAAAGCGTTCCCTGGCGAATCTGATGAGTGCCTTGTTTGCATTGGTGCGCATTTCCCATAGTCTTTCATCGGATACACTGCGTATATCCTTTTCGAGGGTTTTGCACATTCCCAGCCAACGGTTTTTACCACATGCATTAGTCCATATTTCATCGGCTTCTTTGGAGTCCCATGTTGGCATATGCACACCATTGGTTACATACCCGACAGGTATTTCGCTGGTAGGCCATTTCGGGAAGATTGGTTCAAAGATATGCCTGCTTACTTCTCCATGCAGACGACTAACACCGTTAATTGCTCCGCTTCCACGTATTGCCAGGTAAGCCATATTGAACATCTCCGAATCATTTTGCGGATCCTTACGCCCTAACGCTAACAATTGCTGAGGTGTAATGCCAAGTTTTTGTTTAGCGTATTCACCCAGGTACTGTTTTATAAGTGTTGAAGAGAAAAGGTCGAATCCGGCCGTTACAGCTGTGTGCGTGGTGAAAAGATTTCCGGCTCTTGTTGCAGCTAAGGCAACATCAAAAGATTGCCCGCTGTCCTTCATAAAACTATATGCCCGTTCCAAAATGGCAAATGCAGCATGGCCTTCGTTGAGATGGCATACCTGCGGTTTAATACCAAGTTCCTCAAGCAGGCGCCAACCTCCTATTCCGAGCACCAATTCCTGTTTCAACCGGAGTTCAGAACCACCTCCATACAATTCGCTGGTTATTCCCCTATGGGCAGGTAAATTTGCTGCATCGTTACTATCCAGCAAATAGAGTTTTATCCGGCCAACCTGAACCTGCCATGCACGTAGCCAAACAGAATGGCCCGGCAGAGCAACTTCAAGGCGCAGCCATTCTCCGTTAGGATGACGCAATGGTGTAACGGGTAACTGTCCCGGGTTGTTAAACGGAAAGAGTGCTTGTTGCTTCCCATTAATATCTATTTCCTGGCGGAAATAACCTTGCTGATAAAGTAGCCCAATTCCTGTAACAGGTACACCCAAATCACTTGCAGTTTTAAGCTGATCGCCAGCCACATTTCCCAAACCACCTGAATAGATAGGCAGAGCTTCACTTAACATGAATTCCATGCTAAAATAAGCAATACCAGTTAAAGCCGAATCCGGATAGGATTGTTGAAACCATGCGGGTGAGGCGTTTGTTGCCTTCATGAAATTCACAAGTTCTTCAATCTTTTTCTTAAAAACCGGGTCATCCGACACCGCTTGAAAATCATCGCGCGAAATAGTTTGCAAAACTATCCATGGGCTATGGGTAAAATCCCAAAGATCAGGATCAAGCCTTCGCCAGACCTCATCGGCCGAATGGTCCCATGACCAACGCAGATCAAGTGCAAGCTCAGCAAGGGAATCAAAGCCCTCCATGTCGGCAGGTAAAGAACTATATACCGGTTTCATGATGTTCGGTTTTATATTAATGGCTTTTCGGATTTTTCTATTTCGGGAATTATGTTCCAAACGTTATCAATTCGTAAGTTTTAAAAAGCCCCAGGTCCCAAATTACAAGTCCAAAATTCCAAGGGGGAAAAAAATTTATTCCAGGTTCAATCCTGGTAAAATCCTGAGACCTGAAATTTGACTCTTTGAATTTGAAGCCTGGAAGAAATGGAGTATTGTTAATAGTATACATATAATCCACTCATGATAATGCGGGGATTAAACTAAAAGAGGAAACAGGTTAAAGTAGTTGAACGATTTGCATCATCTCTTTTTTAGTCTTTCGGAGTTTGTATCCGATCATTTGTAACATGTCTCTTTTGCTGGAGGTTTGCTCTATCAGCAAATCCGCTTCTGTAATTTCAGGAAATTTCTGTTTAAGTTTGCTTTGAAGTTCGTTCAAAGGAGGTGAATTTACTGTCTCTTCCATGGCTTTTGGTTTTTGGTGAAAATGAGAGTAAATATTTTACATAGATTTAGTATAAAAATTTGTTTAATAATCAATGCGATGCAAAAACAATCAGCAGGAATACTTACAGGAAATAAGTGATAATTCAGTGTAGGATACAGATAAAATATCAGCTTGTACTATTTCAGGTATTTATCCGGTTACCTGAAATCTATATTTCCTGTTTTAACATTTATTTCTACAGAGTGTTTTTAAACGTAACAGTATTTGTAGATGCTTATAGTTTTAAAACGCGAGTAAGATTTAAGTATTGCTAAGTTACGTATAAAAGTGCCCTTTTTTAACACTTTTTCTGACTATTATTACTGGAAATTAAATTTTAAAAAGAGCGTTGCTTTTGTAGCAACGCTCTTTAGCTATCATTAACTGAGTTTATTGTTTTACTATGGTATTTCCGGCCATAGTAACTCCGCCAATTCGTGCTAATGCCCGGCCATCAAGTGTTGCACCGGTATTAAAAGTTATGGATTGCATTGCCATTACTGTTCCTTTAAAAACGGAAGTAGTTCCGAAGGTTGCAGAACTACCTACCTGCCAAAAGATATTTGAAGCCAATGCACCGCCACTAAGGATAACTTTGCGTCCTGGTGAAGTAGTTAGTGTGGATGCTATCTGTATAATAAAGACGGCATCTGCATTTCCCTTTGCATCAAAAGTAAGGTCGCCTGATGATACTTCGAGGGTGGAAGTTGATTTATAAAGACCCGGGGTTAGGGTAAGTCCGCCGATATTTCCCGATAAGGTTACAATATCTGTACTGGTACGTCCGGCGGCATCATTATATGCAGCAGTTAAATCAAGTTTAGCAATTGTGGAAAGCGGAGTATTAATACCTATTGTTCCAACCAGAATACCGGGAGGAAAACCGCCTACTGAAGTTCCGGGGCTGAGGCCCAGGTCGCCGTTAATGTTAGTTGCCCCTGTACTCGTAATTGCCGAGCCTGCAAGTACTGCGTAGTTTGATGCGCCGGCTAGAGAAATTGTTGTCATACCCGTGGTTTGAACTGGAATTACACTCGGATTTTCAATGGGAGTATCATCCTTTTTGCATCCAGAAAATAAAACAACCGATACCATGGATGCTATAGCAAGGGTCGAAATTAATTTGTTCGTTTTCATACTAGAATTGTTTTAGATTGTGATTTCATTATCACTTTGCAAAGGTGAGCCCTTTACTTCCGTCGGTTGTTACACATACAGTGTAAAAAATTACATCTTTACCACATAGTGATTTACTCTTTTTAAAAAAGAAAACGAGTTAGAAACTTATATCCTGCAAACAATAAAAACAGATATGCCCAAGGCTCCATGAGCGTCAATGAAATGAAAAAGGCAACCCGATAAATGAGTTGCCTTCTTCAAAATTCTAATTGTTGTAATACTTCGCATTTCTCTTACCAGAAAAATTGAAGTATTTTGTGATGAAGTTTAATCATACTATCAAAACCAGTTGGTTTACTTATTTAAAATTCATCGCAGAGTCCCGAATAATAGGGATTAATTGTTTTTAGATCCTTCTTTCATCCAGTTTAGAATCTTGTCGGTTTCAGTAGCCGGAATGTTATTTGAACCAGGATGTCCACTGGATAATTTGTTGTATATTTTACTGGAAGTGTACGCCGAAGGTGTTACATATCCTGCGGTAACAAGGTTTGTATAATAGGTTGAAGCTACTGCAGATGGAGTCCATCCATGGGTATGACAATTCATACACATATTGAGAACCGGTACAACATCTTTGGCGAATGAAAGCCCGGCAACTACATTGGCAATGGTTGTAAAACTGAATACTGTGTTGGCTGCCAGTGCATTTCCGGCTATGTCTTTAGCCCCGGTTGTAATGGTTATCGTATAAATTGTACCGGCTAATAAACTGGTCGACGGTGTAAATGTTGCAGTATTTCCGGTATAGGATAGAGCTCCTGAAATTGTTGTTGCACCTTGATTTAAGGTAATTGTCGAAGTGTTAATGGTTGAGGAATTCATGGCTTCGCTAAAAGTAATTCCGACGGTTGTATTTATTCCAACATTTATCGCACTGTTAGCCGGATTAGTCGAAAGAATGGTAGGCGCTGTTATATCAGCTGTAGCTCCTGTAGTAAAGCTGAATGAGTAGTCGCTTACAAGTGCAATACCTGTAAGGTTTGTGGCACCGGTTGTAATAGTTCCCGTATACGCCTGGTTTGGCAAGAGGTTGACAGCCGGTGTAAAAGTAGCCTTTAAACCCGAGTAGCTAATTGTGCCCGTAACTGCGGATGATCCTAGCTTTACGATAAAAGTTGAAGCGTTGATTGTTAAAGGATCCATTGCCTCGCTGAAAGTAACAACTATTGCTTTGTTAAAGGCGACACCTGTTGCCTTGTTGACAGGATCGGTTAAACTAACCAAAGGTGCTGCTGATGCAACAATTCCTGAACCGGTTGTGAAATGCCAGTCGTAACCCTTTTTCTCATGGTCATGGCCATGTTTATCGTGTGATTTGGTTACGACAGTAGCTTTATACTTTGTATCTGGATCCAGATTTTTATCCGGTGTAAAGGAAGCAGATGTTTCGGTAAATGAAAGTGTTCCGTGTAATGACTTTGATCCACTTTTCATGTGTTCATCATCCTCATTTTCATTTTCATCTTCATTTTCATCTCTGTCTTGTTTTAAAGTGATAGATGTTTTTGAAATCTGTTCAGGTGAAATACCGTCATTGAAATTTACTGTAATTACCTGGTTAAGTGTTACACCGGTATCACCATCTGCCGGGCTTGTTGGCCCTTTGGTAACATTTCCATCTCCTGATTTACTTTTAAGCAAATCAGTTGCTGTTTCCATTGAAGGGTCTAATGGTATGACCTCAGCATCTTTTTTACAACCGGTCATTAGCACAAACAATAGCATTGCTATTATTGTTAAGGCTCTTAGTAGTTTCATAAGTTTTTGGTTTTAGATTGTGATTTCATTATCACGCTGCAAAGTTGTGTTCTTTGAAAAAGAATCTATTTACAAGATTACCGGAAAACGTTATATAATTATGTAATTATATCTGTGAATACATAAGTTTATAAAAATCATATGATTCAGAATTTTCATTTAAAATATAGTATCAAAACTGAATGGTGTTAATATTGAAATCCTTAAGCTTACGGTTTTTATTTGTTCAACTACCGAAGCTTATCTTATGACAAACTGAGTAACAATACGTTGTGAAATCAGTGTATAACTAAAAAGAGGCAAACCATACGGCAGCCTCTTTTTGAAATATAATTTTGATTGAAATATTATGGTTTTGTAACCGTACTTTGTTGAAGAGCTACTGCTGTTTGTGCAAGCAACCTTCCATTAATGGATGCGCCTGTGAGCAGGTTAATTCCGGTTTTGCATAAAATAGTGCCTTCGAAATGACTGGTTGTTCCTAAAGTTGTTGCACCGGCAACCTGCCAGAAAATATTTTTTGCCTGTGCTCCACCTGCCAGTGTGATTTTTACTGCTGAACTCATGTCAAGAGTACCGGCAATCTGGAAAATCCATACATCAGTTGAACTACCTGAGATAGTAATATCAGTTGGAATTTCAACTGCACTGGTAAATTTATACAAACCTGCTGTAAGCGTTTTTCCTCCGATATTTCCGGCTCCTAAATTCAGAAAAGAAGGATTTTTACGTCCTGCAGCGTCGGTATATGCTGTTTGCATGCTGCCTACAGCTGTTGTTAACCTGCTGGCGTTAGTTACCCTGCATGGTAAAGGACCGGCAGCATTAACTGAGTATATTGTTCCTGCTACTTCAGCGCAGGTTACTAAAATTGCTGCACCGGTGATTGGACTTGCTCCGATATCACCTGTAATGGTAGATTTATATACATTGGTAATTCCTGATTTAGAAAGTATTACAAAATTACCGGCCATTCCAAGATCTACTGCTTTCAATGTTCCTTTACCTGGTTTATTGTGTTCTTTTGATTTCAGCACTGATGTATTATCAACAGTTGTTAAAGTATCCTGAGCCTTTTCGCAACTACCCATTGACAAAGAAATAAGAATAACTGCAACAGGCAACAATTTATTTAGTTTCATTTTATTGAATTTAGATTGTGACAGTATTGTCATGGCGCAAAGGTGCTTCCTTAATTATGGAATGAATTACACAATTCATGAGAAGAGTTGTAACATTCACACATGTTTTTAGGCAGAATAACGGTTGTTAAAAATAGCAAAAGAGCATTGCCTTAGGTGCAATGCTCTTTTTAGATTGATGCTTGTGCTTTTCTGTTCAACTAAGGAATTAACCTATGTATACACTTTCTGAACTTTCGGGATAAAGAAAATAGAGCCGTTAAACGGATGGTTCTATTTCCGGGGAATTACATCCTATCCATATACCAGTTCAAAGTTTTTTCGATTTTCCGGGTATGAAAAATGGTACTCATCGATTGTTGTAAGCGTAAAAAAGCAGTTTCGCTTTTTACTACATAATCCGAAGCTTTGTGAAGCATACAATCTATAGCCACTTCAATTTTATCCTGCGACGAGAGCATGATAACAGGAATATCTGCATTGAATGCTTTAATTCTATCCAATGTAATTATCCCGTTCATTGCTGTTTTATCGATACCATCGAGATAATAATCCAGAATGATCACATCAGGGTTGCGCATGAGGTTTGCTATGCACAGTTCGCCGGTAGCATAGGTTTCGATAATAAAATCGGCATGTTCCAGCAATTCTATTTCCAGTAGTTTTAGATACAAGGCATCATCATCAACCAGGAAAATCTTTATGTTCTTCTCGTTATCCATCAGTTTGCGTTTTTAATCATAGTGTATTCAGCTGCTAATTCCACACATGCCTGTGTACAGACCGTATCAATTTTCTGAACCATTTCATTTATTCCGTCGGACTGTTGCTGATATTTAGCAAAGTCCTGTACTTTTCTTGCCATATTTTCATAATCAACGTTTATTCCCATTATGGCAAATGAAGGAATAATTTTATGTACAGAAGCGTATAACGAACTCCAGTCTTTTTCCTTCCAGCTTTTTTTCATTACGCTGATCAACGGCGGAGTTTGTTCGAGGTAAAGCGAAATCATTTCCATCATCAGTACCGGGTTTGCTTTTGTTCGCGTGATCAGGTATTGTAGATCGGTGTATTTCATCACTTTAACATCATCTGGATTTTCATCATTCCCATTATTCCCGGGCTTTCCATTAACAAGCATGGCTTTTTTATATTCACCGACTATTTTACTGTACAACAATTTTTCGTCGACAGGTTTTGCAATGTAATCGTTCATTCCAACCTCTTTGCATTTAGCCAGGTCAACGGTGGTTACGTCGGCTGTTAAGGCAATGATTGGGATGTCAGATTTCATTTTGTTTCGGATGTAATCTGTTGCATCAAATCCATTCATTTCAGGCATCTGCAGGTCCATTAATACGACATCATACGTATTTGCTTGCAGTTTTTCAATGGCTATTCTCCCGTTTGCAGCAACCTCACATTGAAATCCGAATTCATCCAGAAGTGTTCGCATCAGTAATTGATTAAGTGCAATATCTTCAACAACCAAAACTCTTATATTATTAATTTCGGAATCCAATTCTATCAACTCATCATCAAAGCCAACATTAGCCTTGGTTTTCAGGAAATCCAGTAAAAAGACAAAGCTTGAACCTTCATTAAGTTTACTTTCCACACTGATACTGCCTTCCTGTGCTTCGACCAACTGTTTCACAATGGCCAGCCCTAATCCTGTGCCTCCATATAAACGGGTAGTGCCGCTCGATGCTTGTTGGAAGTTATCAAATATCCTTTCCAGTTTATTTCGAGCTATGCCTATTCCTGTATCTTTAACAGCAAATTCAATGGTTGCAATCGTATCATCTTGTTTAATCAAACGAACGCTGACTGTAATTTTTCCTTTGTTTGTGAATTTAACAGCATTACTTACCAGGTTTAAAATAATCTGGTGTAAACGTACCGGGTCGCCTACTAATACAACAGGAATTTGATTGTCGTATTCTTTAACCAGCTCTAAATTCTTTTCCCTGATTTTAGGTTCGAACAAATGAAGCATGGCCGAGATGGACAACGCCATTTTGAAAGGGGTTCGTTCAAATACCATTTTCCCGGCATCTACCTTTGCCAGGTCGAGGATGTCGTTTATAAGTACGATTAATGCATCGCCGCTCAGTTTTATTGCCTGCAGGTATTCTTTTTGTTTGGTGGATGTATCCGTTTTGAGAAGCACTTTTGTAAAGCCGATAATCGCGTTCATAGGTGTGCGGATTTCGTGGCTCATGTTCGAGAGAAACTGCTGCTTGGCTTTCACGGCTGTTTCGGCTACCAGCGTTGCACTTTCGGCTTTTATCTTTGCTTCTTCAGCAATTCCTACTGCAAGCTCCGCAAATACAATAGCTTCGGTTAATTCGGTTGCAATTCGTTTCTGGTCGGTTATATCCCTGGCAACAATTACTACACCCAGTACATGTCCTTTATCATCTTTATAAACCGATCCATTACAAAGTACATCTATATTTACGCCATCGGTAATAGTTAACGGGAAATCTACGATAAAGCCTTTTTCGAAAACCTCTTTATATGCTTTGCGTGCTTTAGCCGGTTCCGAAAAATAGTCAAAAAAGTCGCTGCCGAGTATTTCCTTGCGCGACAAACCTGTAACCCTTACTGTTGCCTCATTCATATCAGTAACTTTCCCTTCAGTGTTAACTGTAAACATCGGGTCACGACTAGCTTCGATCAGGCTGAGTGAGTATTGAGACGCTAAGCGCAGATTATCGGAAATTGCTTCAAGTTCAACATTTACAACGGATTGTTTTTCTTTTTCCCTGATTTGATAAAGGAGTTCTTTGTCAGCAATAATCAACTCAGCAGCTCGTTTTCCTTTTTCCTCACTTTGAAAGGTAAGTTCTTCATTTGCAATCACTAACTCCGCTGCACGATTTTCTTTCTCCTGGTTTTGAAAGAGAAGTTCTTTATTGGCAATAACTAATTCAGCAGCGCGCTTTTCTTTCTCCTCATTTTGAAAGGCAAGTTCTTTATTTGCCACAATCAGCTCGGCAGCACGTTTTTCTTTGACTTCGTTTTGAAAAGCAAGTTCAGTGTTAGCAATAACCAGTTCTGCTGCCCGTTTTTCTTTTTCATCGTTTTGAAAGATCAGTTCTTTATTGGCGATGATTAACTCAGCTGCCCGTTTTTCTTTTTCATCGTTCTGAAAAGCAAGTTCTTTATTGGCGATGTTCAATTCTGCTGCACGTTTTTCTTTTTCATCATTTTGAAAAGCAAGTTCTTTATTGGCGATGATCAGCTCTGCTGCACGTTTTTCTTTTTCATCGTTCTGAAAAGCAAGTTCTGTGTTAGCAACACTAACTCTGCTGCACGTTTTTCTTTTTCTCGTTCTGAAAAGCAAGTTCTTTGTTAGCAACATTAATTCCTGGGCACGTTTTTCTTTTTCATCGTTTTGAAATACCAGTTCTTTGTTGGCAATACTCAATTCTTCCGCCCGTTTTTCTTTCTCCTCATTTTGAAAAGCAAGTTCTTTGTTTGCATTTCTCAATTCCATTGCCAATTTTTGCTCGGCAATATCCCTGGCTACAATTACAACTCCAAGTACGTTCCCTGCAGCATCCTTGTAAACTGATCCGTTGAATGAAACATCGGTGAGTTTGCCATCCTTATGACGAAGAGTAAGTGGCTTATCGGCAACAGATCCTTTGGCAAATACTTCCTGGTATACTTCACGTGCTTTCTGGGATTCGGTAAAATAAGTAAAGAAGTCGGTATCCGTGAGTTCTCCGCGCGTTAATCCAGTTATATTAGCAGTGGCTTCATTCATATCGGTTATCTTGCCTTCGGTATTTATGGTAACCAGGGGGTCAAGACTCGCTTCGATAAGACTGAGAGAATAATTGGAAAGTAATTGCTGAGAATCGGTGTGTGCTTCCATCTCGATATTTCTTTGCCTCTGATTTTGTAAAATGATAAAAACGAGACCGAAAATAACCAGGATAAAAACAAGGAGTAAGAGTAGGATTAATTGAGAATAATCACTACTTCTTGCACTTTCTATCTCTCTTTGTTTAAGTAAACTCAACTCTTCTGAATTGATAGCTGCGATTATGCTACGGACCTTGTCCGTCTGATTTTTGATTTCTTCAATGGTTTGTATTTTCTCTGCCCCATTTAATTCATTCTTCATCTGTAGTGCTATTGCTTCTTGTGTAAAAGCCAATCTTTCTTCAACAGTTACTTTCAATGAATAAACACGTGTTCTCTGATTCGGATTGTCAAAAATGTATTTAGCCAGATCATCTATATCTGAGTTAATTACTTTGGAACCCTCATAATAAGGTTGCAGGAAAACCTCATTACCGGCTAATAAAAACCCCCTTAATCCAGTTTCAATATTAAGAATATCCAACAGGACTGTATTGCTCTTGCGCAGTGCTTCCTGTGTGTGCACCACCAATTCGCTGTTTAATTTTACTTTCTTGGTATTATAATAAAAACTTACCACTACCGATACAAGTATGATGGCGGCAAGGAAAAGGAAGATTGTTATTTTTTTTTCTGCCAGGAATCTCATATTGTTTTAGGGCTATTTTGAGGAGTATTAGTGGGCTGAGAAGTTGATAGGTTGAGGGGTTGATGGGTTGATGGGTTGATGGGTTGATGGGTTTCAGAGTTTCACGTTTAATGTTTCACTTTATTTGTTAGAATTCCTATCAGAGACTTGAAACCAGAAACTTGAAACCAGAAACTTTTATTAATTATCCACATT
The DNA here is from genome assembly GCA_963802185.1 of uncultured Bacteroidales bacterium. GTDB lineage: Bacteria > Bacteroidota > Bacteroidia > Bacteroidales > UBA4417 > UBA4417. Next base: position 198,662 of record CAWDHU010000015.1, on the reverse strand, counting down.
TCCAATGTCTTCAATCGGGCTGCGTCTTTTATCCTTTAATTGTTTGAAATGTGAAGGCGTAAGTCCAGTTACTTTCTTGAATTGATTGGATAAATGTGCTACGCTGCTGTAATGCATCATCCAGGCAATTTCAGTAAGATTTACCTCATCATAAATAATCAGTTCCTTTACTCTTTCTATCTTATGCGAAATGATAAATTTTTCAATGGTGGTTCCTTCCACATCAGAGAATAAATTTGCCATATACGTATAATCGTGATTCAGCTTTTCACTCAGGTAATCCGAGAAATTAATTTTCGGGAGTTCTTCGGTGTAATGAACCATTTCGATAATTACGGCTTTAATTTTCTCGATCAGAACGGATTTCTTGTCGTCCATCAGTTCAAGGCCCGACAGAAGTAAGGCTTTCCGAATTTCGTCACGCTGCCCGGTAGTGATATCTTCCATAATATCTGCTTCACCCATATCGACAATGAAGTGAAGGCCGAGCTTTTTCAACTCTTCCTTTACTAACATTTTGCAGCGGTTGCTGACCATGTATTTAATGTAGATCTTCAAAGGGGTTGGGGATTAGGGTATAGGGTTTAGGGAGCGGGTGAAAAGTGATGAGTGAAGAGTGAAGAGTGAAAAGTGAAGGGTGAAGGGTGACATGGCGATGGGCGACAAGGAGATAGTTATTAGTTCAAAGGTTAAATTGTTTTACGTTCAAGGGTTCAAGAGTTCAAAATTCAACCCATTAACTATTTTCCATTAACTATTTTGCCATTAACCCATTATTCGATTGTTATTTCTTATTGTTAGCCTGCCATATAATGATACCACCAAGCCCCATTACGGCAATTCCAATCAGAGGCGAGATATTGAGATGGTGTTCCTTTTTTCTGGTGATTTCAACTTTTCCCAAATCTACTACTTTTTCCTGGGTAAAAAAAGAAACAGCTGTAAAAACGGTTAATGCAAGCCCCAGTACGAAAATTAAAATGCCAACTTTTTTCATCTGTTATTAATTTATTAATTCATTGCTTATTTTTAGCGGTATTAATGCTTTGATAATCCGTTGTTTTGATCCTGTCTCAAATGTACATTCAAAACGTCGGGTAGTTTTGTTAATATTCGAAAAGATGAGAATCCTAAAGTGAGGAACTTACATTCCGGCCTTCATTATTCTCACCTCCTGATTGGAAGAATTCAGTTTATAAAAGGAATATGCAGGCTCCTTTTAGTTCTTATTGTTCCAATATTTTGAATAGCTCTTTAAGGTCGGGCGACAGAATTACTTCGGTTCTGCGGTTTGCGGCACGTCCTTCGGCTGTTTCATTTGATTGAACAGGGTGAAAACTGCTCTTACCAGCTGCGGTAATACGATTCGGATCAAAAGCATTGTCTTTAGTCAAAACACGAACAATAGAAGTAGCCCTTGCTGTGCTCAGGTCCCAGTTATCTTTGTATTGCCTGGTTTTGATAGGGACATTATCGGTATGGCCTTCAATCAATACCGTAATATTTTTGGTGGTATTGAGAACAATGGCAAGTTTGGCAAGGGCTTCTTTCCCTTTGGGATCAACCACATCGCTTCCCGATTTAAACAATAGTTTTTCCTGTAACGAAACATAAACGTTACCATCTTTAATAGTAACAGTTAATTCATCAGCTGAATAATTCAGCAGCGCATCGGCTATTGAATTTTTAAGCTTGCTCAATATATCTTTCTGCGACTGAATCAGGTTCTGAAGGTTTTGTAACCTCATTGCCTGTTCGGCTATAGTCATTTTTGATTCAGTGTTATCGCTGTTAAGAATCTTTAAATCATTTTGAATTGCATTATTCTTAGCTTCTAAAGCAGCTTTATCGTCATTCAGATTCCGGACCAGCGTGTTGCAGTCCTTTAACTGGCTGTGAGTAGATGCACTGTCGTTTTGAAGTTTATCAACCCGGGAGCGTGATTCGACCAGCTTTTTACTTGGTCCGCATGATGTTAATGACAAACTAAGAACTAAGGCTGAGATAGTAAGAAATGGAAGTACTCTTTTCATTTTAAGGAAATTTAAGTGACTAATAAGAGTGCAAAATTGCAATCGTTCAGCAAAATAAATGTTACACAACTATTGAAATAAGTTATATAATTCACACATTTACAGCAAAATCTGGTTGATGTTTAGGCCTGCCAGGTTTTAGTTGCATTTATAATGCAAATTGGTAGATTGTATCCTTTAAATTCCAAATTCCAAATCTCAAGCGCCAAATTCCAGGTAACTTATTCTAACTTGTTTTCTTTCCTGGAATTTGAGACTTGGAATTTGAGACTTGGAATTTCAAAAACATCTGGATTTATCCTGTTTTTAGCGAAGAATGTAATTTACAATTAAGTCTTATGCAAGCCAACCACTTTCCTGTATTTCTGAACCGTTAAGCGTGCCATCAGGTAGCTAACCGTTGATTCAGCTCCCTGGTTAAGGTTTACATGCGTTTCTTCCAATCCATCGTAACAGCCACCGGTACTTGGATTATAAACAATCTGATGCAAACGGTTATCGCCTAAAAACCAATTGAATGCGGTTTCCATCTTCCGGTTGTAGCTTTGGTCCTTAAACTCATCGTAAAATTTACTCAGTGTCATAATGGTATAGGCAACATCAATAGGCTGTTCGGCCGGATGACTTGCTTCTGCTCCTTTTTGCAGCCAGCTTTTATTGGATATTACTTCTATTCCGTTTTCATTGAAGGTTTGCGAAAGCAGAAAATCAAACGATGAAATGGCGATATCTTTATACTTTGTTTCATTTGTCAGCAACCAGGCATAGATCATGGCTTCAGGCAGTATGCTGTTGGCATAGGTGAGATAACTTTCAAACCACTCCCATTTAACATCCGATTCGTGCTTATACATCTGAACCATCCTATCGGCAAAGGTTTTAATAAGTACCAGCTTTTCGAAAGACTTCAGAGTTGTTTGATAATAATATAGCCCTTTGATAGCAAAAGCCATTGCTCGTGTTGAATACATTGTACTTATATGAAGCATGGATTTATCAAAAACAGTGCAGGCCCCGGATATGATTTCAGCAGGTAACAGACCTTTTAATGATATTAAATATCCCAGTGCCCATATCGCCCTTCCGTTCGAATCGTCGAGGTTGACTTCTTTGTTTTGATCGGTAAATTTAAGTTCCTTATCCACATAATTCAAAAAATCACCGTCAGGTTGCTGGCAATACTTTATAAAGCTGAGGTATTTTTTAATATCGGAAATAATCTTCTTTTCGCCGGTGAGTTCGAAATACATACATACGGCTACAAGGGCACGGGCATTATCATCCAGGGTATAACCGGTTTTAATATCAGGCCGGTTTATTTTCGAAAACTGAATGATACCGTTTTTGGTGGTCATTTGTTTAAGGTGGTTCAGGTTAAGTTCCGGCAGATTAAATTGGGTCAGGATTTTATCGTCAGTGATTTTCTCGAAAAGTAAGGCATGCGCAATGGCTGAGTTTTCCCATGCTGTAGAAACAATTTTTTGCAGGGTGAGTACACTGATGTCCTTTCGTAATTTATCATTCCGGAGTAGCCGGATCGCGCTTTTTGCTAATTGTTTTGAATCACGAAAATCAAAAATAATACCTGTATCTTTTGTCAGTAATTCCATAGCATGAGGTATTGGCGTGGAAATGATGGGGCAGCCACAACTCATAGCATATACAAAAGTGCCACTTACAGCCTGGTTTGGATCATTAGTGGTAAAAAGGTAAATATCGGTAAGTTGCAGATATTCGAGCAGATCGGGCAAGGCTAAATAGCTGTTAACAAATCGCACATTATCCTGAAGGGAATATTCTTTTACCTTTTGTTCAAGCATTTTGCGATATTTTTCTCCTTCCTCTTTCACTACTTCTGGGTGGGTTTTACCAATTACCAGGAACATTACCTCAGGACTTGCTTTTATGATAGCTGGCAATGCTTCGATAGTAGTTTCAATGCCCTTGCCCGAACCAAGCAGTCCGAATGTAGTCAATACTTTCCTGTCCAGCAATCCATACTTCAGCTTCAATGATTTCTTACTCATACTGGGAACCAGGTGCGTGCCGTGGGCAATTACCGAAATTTTTTCCTGTGCAATGCCATACTGGTTGATTAAAATATCAGCCGAAGTATTAGTCATTACTACAATAGATTCGCAAACAGCAGCAATATTTTTTATTTTTGCTTTTAGCTGCGTATCAGGATGAGGCAGTACTGTATGAAAAACGATAGCCACTGGTTTGGTAAGGTTATATACAAATTCAAGAAATGCCTGCTTCTGTTTTCGGTAAAATCCAAATTCGTGCTGGATCAACACTATTTTAATGCGGTCATCGTTATTGATTTCTTTTGCAACTTTTTCGTACGAAGCCACTTCCGAAGTGTTAAGAGTATATTTTACTTCAGCCGGATATTTATAGGTTGCTTCGCCTGTTTCGAGTGCACACACTTTCATTGACAGCGAGTTGCTGAATTTATTATTAAGTGCTTTAATCAAATCCTGCGAATAGGTTGCAATTCCGCATTCCCGTGGCGGATATGAGGTGATAATCAAGATTTCGGCCAGGTGTTGCGAATTATCCTGTACTTCAGTTTGCATTTTTCCTGATGTAATAGTTATGGTTTGTTTCTTATTTTCGGGTATAAACAAATTCTGGTATTGGGATGCCCCGATTGTAAAAGAGGGGAAAACGGTTTTATTTTTCATTATATGTAGTTATTAATAAACAATTATGGCACTATTTTGATTGATTATACGCTGCAGATGCCATCCAGTGCAGTTCTTCACCTTGCGCCTCAGAGTCCTCCTCTGAAACCATTAAAGGCTTTTTCCTGCCTTCTGAAAGTGCTAAATTCCTGATGGACCGCCTGTTTCCGATGGCGGAATTATTGGTCTTCAACATTACACTACCATCTTTATTAACTTCTGTCATTTGACTATTTTTTTTATTTTTTTCAATATCGGATCAATTTCCAGTAATGGAGCGGAGGCCCTGTTGTCGCCCAATAAAAATCCCCAGGGTTTTAAAGGTTCAATATGGTCGAAAATGAGTTTAATAATTGCCAGCAGTGGTATTGAAAGAAACATCCCTGAAATACCCCATAAGGCATTGCCTGCAAATACGACTATAATGGAGAAAAGTGCATTGATTTTTACTTTGGAGGATACTATCAAAGGTACAATCAGGTTGTTGTCGATGAGTTGGATGATGTAATAAATTACCAATACATATAAAGCATACCAGGCTGAGTCCTTGGTGGCTAGGGCAATCATCATTGGCAATGCAACAGCAACCAGTCCGCCGATATATGGAATTACATTGAGTAGTGCACCAATAATGCCCAAAAGAATTGCAAATTCAATGCCTAGTAATAAAAGAGCAGTTATTTCCATAACAGCAATCATTACAGCTTCAATAATCAACCCTACCAGGTACCGCTGAATAAGTGTCTTTGTTTGGTTTACAATTTCGCTCACCTTTTTTTTGTTGCCTGAACCAAAGAGCCTGTGTATAAATTCAATAAGCAGCGAATGATAAAAAAGAATAATAAAAACATAAACGGGAACTAAAAACAATACCATTACTGTATTACCGACAGCGAAAAGTGTTTGGCCAATGGCTTCATTGCTATTACTGAGTAGTTCAGCTTTGGTTTTTACTATCCATTTATGGGCCGCCCATGGATTTATTCCGAAATAACCGGTAAACCAGGTTGTAACCTGGCTAAGCATCAGGGTAATTTTATCGACCAGCAGTGGCCATGTTTCGCTAAAGCGGCTGGCCTGTTTGAATATTAGTAAAGCAAGTGCTGCAACCACTAAAAAAGTAAGAAGTAATGTAATTATAATGGCTATAATCCTGTTTATTTTGAACCGCATAAAAAAATTCACCACCGGGTGAAGAACGATGGCAATAATTACTGCAAAAACAATAGGTACAATAATGCTTTGAGCAATGGACAACATACTTATAAAGACAAACAATCCGATTAACAGGAGTGAAGCCTTTGCGTAAAAAGGGAATTTATAAACAGTATCAACCACAGTTCTCCGGATTTATTTGCGTTAACATTGGAACTGCCTTGAACTTATTTCATCTCAAGGCAGTTTTTATATATAATTCAACTTCAATTATTTGGCCTTAGCCTGTTCGGTAAATTCAGAAACATCTCCTTTTACTTTTTCAAATTTTTCGGTCATGCTTTCTTTAAATTCGTCGAATTTATTTTTTAATGACCCCGAGTAGTCCTTCCCCTTTTTAGATATTTTATTTCGGGTATCCGATCCTTTTTCCGGTGCCAGCAATATTCCTAATGCTGCTCCGGCAGCTATACCGGCCAATAAGCCTAATGCAACTTTTCCTGTGCTCATAATTTCTGTTTTTATATGGTTTATAATAAGATGATTAGCAGTATAACGATAAGAATTACGGCTCCTGCTGAAATATAAACGTAATGACCCATTTCATGAAGCTGTTGTTTTATTGAACGGACTTCTTTACGCAATTCACGCTTTTCTGCAAGCTTTAAATCCGACTTATCCATGTCTTTTATTTCGTTCAGCCTTAGCTCTAATACTTTAACCCTAGCTTCGTCAGCTGGATTTGTCGCAACTATTGATGATGGTGTAGTTTCTTTCGTAGTTGAGGCATTTGCCTGACCCGGGTAAAATGTTAACGACAAGAATATTGCCATTACAACAAAGGTGATTTTTTTCATATTATGTGTTTTTAATAGATGTAATTGGTAATTGATTTTTTTTAGCTGTTTGCCTGTATAAAATGACCCTTGATATGAGAGCAATGATTGCTGCCAATAAGAACCAGTGTATGAAGATTCCCAGTCCTAACACGAAAACCCCTACTGCCCATGAAGCAATCAATATTACAGTAATAACATTTAGAATATCTCCCACTACTTAATTTCGTAATTTTAGAGTATACTTTTGCCTTGAATTACCCTGAAGATTACTGCAATAAGTGCAATAACCAGTAGAATGTGTATGATTCCGCCGGTGCTGTAAGCAAAAAATCCGATTGCCCAGGCGATTACCAGGATTACTGCGATGATGTAAAGTAGATTTCCCATGACTCTAAGTTTTTTTAAATATGGTTTATTTGGTTTATATAATAGTCCTTATCCGATCCTGTTTAAGTAGTAAACTATTACATGCACAAAGGTATACCGGGTACCTCCGCTATGTATTACACAATTCTATGAATAAGTTACATTATTCACACATCTGTTAAACCTTTGCTGGTAAAGGTTTACAGCTTTTTCAATAATAAAAGGATTGGCGTTTTCATTACACTATACTGCAGATGAACCGTCAGCGCACATATACGCTCATGCCTCGGGCTGAGGAATAGCTGATTCGGTTGGTTTAGTTTTAAACCATTGTGGAACTTATATTTTCAATCGAAAAGTGCAGAGTGCATAGTGCTTGGTGCTCAGCACCCCAGGTAGTAGGTTTTGTATAAATGCATTTTTCCAACTATCTAATGATTCTGAGCACTGAGCACTTAGCACTAAGCACAATTAATATCCTACAATTTTCTGAAACAGAACCATTCGGTTAAATGAGGATAGCAAAATAATTAGTAAAAGCTCAAAGAGACTTTTTCCTATTAATTTAAAGGCCATTCTATATAGTAAGACTGGAATAATACTATCATTAATTAATTTAAAACGGTTACACTTGACCCAAAGCGTTAAGTCTTTTATGCTTCAGATTTTTGAAGTGCGAAGGGGTAAGCCCTGTCATTTTTTTAAACTGGGCTGACAGATGAGCTACACTACTGTAATTCAATCTGTAAGCAATTTCGCTGAGGGTTAGCTCATCATACACCAGTAATTCTTTTACTTTTTCAATCTTATGGGCAAGGTAGAATTTTTCAATTGTGGTACCCTTAACTTCGGAAAAAAGATTAGCCAGGTACGTGTAATTGTGATTTAGTTTTTCGCCCAGGTAATCGGACAGGTTTACTTTGATTTGATCATCATTATCATGAACCAGTTCAATAATAGTCGTTTTTGTTTTCTCAACAAGTATGCTTTTCTTATCATCCATGAGTTCCAGCCCATCCCTTTTGAGGGCATTGCCCAGGTGGAGCATCTGTTCACTGGTAATTTCCTCCATAATTTCTGCTTCACCCAGCTCAACAAAAGCGTAATGTAACCCGAGTTTTGCCAGTTCGGATTTCACCAACATTTTGCATCGGATGCAAACCATATTTTTGATGTATATTTTCAAACCAACTGATATTGAAGGCAGAATAATACGTATTACACAAAGATACAAAATTATTGCGTTTTTCAAATTATCTGATCATGTGGGTTCATTCCCATTTTGAGGAGGTATAAGCAAAGTATTTCCTGTGTTGATAATTTTTCAACTTCATATGATTGGTGATTTTTACATTTTAGGATCCTATACAATGCTTAAAAACCCTACTAATTATTGCAGGAACTTAAGTTTCTATAAATCTTTACAGCAAAGGCCGCAAAGTAGCAGCAAAGAGTCACAAAGAATCTATTTTTGTTCTTTAGAACTCTGCGAAATCTTAGCGTACTCTGACTATTAAATGTCCGCTGTAAACAGATAAACAGACTTTAATCCTGAATTAGAGTACTTTTGTACTTTTACCTCAGATGGATTATGGCCTGAAGTTCTGATTGAGAATTCAGAAATTTTGGAAGTTTGCCTTTATAAAAGAGAAAAATTCATGTTCCCGAAAATTAATTTCAATTGAGATTCCAGGTTTTAGCTTAACCTCGTTTTTAAAATTCCATTAACTATGCAAGTAGCTGTAACCAGAAAGAAGTTTATTTTTTCACCCGATCCAAGCAGGGTCATTGCCCGTTTCCTGTATGTGAACGATGAAAGATCGGCCGATATTATAAGGAAAGTGTTGGCAATGCCCGAAAAGGAAGTAAACATTGCCATGAGCCAGTTGCTGAGAGGGTATGCAAGGCGTCACAGGAATATTTCAAAAATATTTGAGAAGCATTTCAATAAACTAGCTCCTATATTTGATAAAATTGAAGTGAATGAAGAGGATCTAACCGCTTCGCAGAAAGCACTTATCGGCTCTTATTTTACAATGGAATATTCCATCGAGTCCGCTGCTTTTTTCAATCCTTCCGTTGTTGAAAATCCTGATCAGTCAGAAACACGGCAGGATGAAAAAAGAGTGATCTTCAGTTTCCGGGCAACCGGAGAAGGGCATATCTCATCTGTGGTTTTCCGTTCAGGACTTCTCGACCGGAATAATAACCTCACCCTGGAACCTGTCGGAAAAATGCTGGCAGAAGCTGATGTAATTAAACGGAATGTTTATGATAAAAAAGAATTTCAGGCTAAACTGGCTGAACTTAACGAGCAGGGGAATGTAATTTCTCCCGCAATTCTGGATAAGCATGATGAAAAACGTAGCGAGGGAAATGTAATTTCTCCTGTTATAATTGATAAAACAGATGAAAAGCAGGCCCATAGAAAAGATATTTCTCCTGCATTTATCCTGGATAAACTGGATGATAGTTTTACCTATGGCGAATTAATGAAGAGTCTCGAAATAGCACGAAAGGACCCCAAACTTACCGAAGATCATATAAAAATTATGAACCGGATGATGTGGCTGGCTTCCTCTCACTACGAGATTACTTTCTCAATTGATTCCGCCATTTCCGAAAGGGTTATTTTTCCTATTTCGGCAACTGAGCAAAGAGGCATTGAAGACGCCCGTTTCGTTAAATTTACAGATGATGATGGCGAAGTAACCTATTATGCCACCTACACTGCGTATGATGGCATGGCTATTATGCCAAAGTTGATCAGTACAAAAGACTTCTATGATTTTAAAATATTACCCATTAATGGTGAGTTAGCCCAAAATAAGGGAATGGCCCTGTTTCCCCGTAAAATCAACGGTAAATACGCCATGCTTTGCAGGATTGATGGTGTAAATAATTATATCGCTTATTCGGATAGTATAAACATCTGGCGCGAAGCCAAAATTATTCAGCAGCCCAAATACCCGTGGGAACTGGTACAGATCGGCAATGCCGGTTCGCCGATAGAAACAGAAGACGGCTGGCTGGTTATAACCCATGCAGTTGGTTCTATGAGGGAATATACCTTAGGTGCTGCATTGTATGAGCTTGACAATCCGGAGAAAGAAATCGGAAGGTTGTCGGAGCCCTTAATGGTTCCTAATGAAACTGAAAGAGAAGGGTATGTGCCGAATGTAATTTATTCGTGTGGTTCAATTATTCATAACGAAGATCTGATTCTACCTTATGCAATGTCCGATCATTCATCTACTTACGCTACTATTGATCTCAGGGAATTGCTTGATGTGCTGAAAGCTTCCGGCAACAACAGGTAATAATACTGGGTTCCAGGTGCCGGGTGCCAAGTGCCTGTTGCTAAGAGCCTTTATTGTTTTTATATTTATTTCTTCTCTTTGCTGATTGAAAGTTGAAATGACTTAAAACAAGAACGAAACTGGTACCCGGCACACGGCACACGGCACCATAAACCTTGATGAGTTTACAAATAAAGTCCTTTTCTACAATTTTCTTAAACAGAACTTTTTTTTATAAACAATAACGGTTCATAAAATTCGTACTGGTAGTGTAATCCCGGCTAAATGATGTAATATATTTGTCGTTTTCCTGAATAAAGTAGTTACTATTCCGATGCAAATCAATTAAATAATGTGACTATACTAGTAAACAATTACTTCAATGCACGTTAAAGTTATCAGAAAAGGCACTCAGTTTTCACCTGATCCCAGCCGTATCATTCCCCGCTTTTTATTTACTTCCGAAAACAGAAGCATTGAAATCATCAGAACAGTGCTTGCAATGTCCGAAAATGAAGTGACCCACGCACTAAATCCACTGTTGAGAGACTTTTCGACCAGGCACAGGAATATTAAACGCACATTTGAAAAGCATATTGAAAAACTCAGCGATATATTCAAACTTCTCGAAATTGATGTGAATGAACTGAGTTTTTCGCGAAAAGCACTGATCGGTTCCTATTTTACGACGGAATATTCCATCGAATCTGTTGCATTCTACAACCCATCTATTATTGAAGATCCGGATCAGACTGAATTAAACAAGGACGAAAAACGTGTTATTTTAAGTTTCAGGGCTACAGGCGAAGGGCACATTTCATCCATTGTTTTCCGTTCAGGTGTACTTGACAAGAATAATAATCTCAAAGTTGAACCGGTTGGCAGGATGCTTGCCGAAGCTGATGTTATTAAACATCATGTTTACAACAAAAATACTTTTCAGGAAAAACTGGGTGAGATGCAGGATAAGGAAAATGCAATTTCACCAGCCTTTATCCTGGATAAATTAGGGGATACTTTTACGTTTGGGGAGTTGATGAGAAGCCTGAAGGATGCAAACGAGATGAATTCAATACAAGAAACAACGATTATAAACCAGGCAATGTGGCTGGCCTCTACTCACTACGAAATTGACTTCTCGATTGATTCGTCTATTTCCGAAAGGGTTATCTTCCCGATTTCGAAGTCAGAGCGAAAGGGTATTGAAGATGCCCGTTTTGTAAAATTTACTGACGATAATGGTGATACTGTTTATTATGCTACTTATACAGCTAATAATGGGGTAACTATTATGCCAAAATTAATTAAGACTACCGATTTTTATCATTTCAAGGTTATGCCTATGTATGGTGAAATCGTAAACAATAAAGGAATGGCCTTGTTCCCAAGGAAAATAAACGGGAAATATGCCATGCTTTGCCGGGTTGACGGAGTCAGCAATTTTATTGCATATTCGGATACTATAAATATCTGGCGCGAAGCAAAACTTATACAACAGCCTAAATATTCCTGGGAACTTTTACAAATTGGAAATGCAGGTTCACCGGTTGAGACAAAAGATGGCTGGTTGGTTATAACACACGCAGTAGGCCCGATGAATAAACGTGTTATAAGCGCAGCGTTATTTGAACTTGATAACCCGGAAAAGGAAATTGGCAGGTTAAAAGTGCCATTGATCATGCCAAATGAAGCTGAAAGAGAAGGCTCAGTACCTAATGCTATTTTTTCCTGCGGTTCAATCATTCATGGCAAGGAGCTTATTATCCCTTACGCCATGTCGGACCACACATCAACGTATGCTACTGTTAATTTAAATGAACTGCTGAATGAACTCAAAGGTATTGAAAACACAAGCCATAATACTGTTATGGGTTCAATTAAAAGAAGAGTGAGTATAGACAAAGAAAGCGAAATGAGAGTAGCCTGAACCATAATACTTCCGCAGAACTTATTCAATTAAATGAGAATTTCATAATAAAAAATGTCCGCAGCTATTAACTGCAGACATCAGCGGTCTTATCTGGTTCCGCTTTCGCGACAAATTGCCAGGCAAGTATATATATTGTAATCCCGAATGCTTTTTTATTAATCCGTGCTTTCCCGGACTTCACTTTCATAAGCTTTTTTATCCTTGCTGCTCAATACACCTCTGATAGTTTTAAAGAATATTCTTCCGCCTGTTTTAATGGCTTCAGGGTTTTGTGCAACTATGTTTTTAATTCCGAACATTAAAGCAGTTCCAAGAAACTTTCGCAGCGGGCTATGCGAAATGCCTTGAAACAATATTTTAGTGATATATCCTGCCGATAAACCAATGGACGAATTTACCAGGTTATGTTGTAAATCTTCTGATTCGACAGCTTCTGTAAAAACGCTTTTAATCAGATTGATTGGCTTTATACTTTCAACTGCAACAAGGAATTGAGCTTTCAATATTGCACTTTCTTCGGCTTGTTTACTTTCCAGCTGAAGAATAGCAAACCTAAGATCAGATTCTGTAATTATTGTTTGCATGGTACCGTTTATTGAAGAGCTTGTTTGATGATTAATTCACTGATTGGTTTTTTAACCCAGCGGTGAAGGAAAAAGTGCAACACTATCCCAGCTACAAGATAAAACCCTGCAACGATAAAGAAACCGTAATAAGCTTTTCCGAGTATATCGCCCAGCCAAAGGGCCACAGCTATACTCAGGACAAATGAAAACATTGAGATCATCAGAATAGTACTTAGCCTTGCTATCAATGAAGTTACTACAATGTTAGTGGTCTCCAGTAATTTAAGTTTCGACAGCTCATAAGTTGTTTTGCTATACGCTTCAGCTTTCTCAAATAGCGATTCAATTGAATTTGCCGTGGTTTCCATGAGTTTATAATTAATCACTGAGTCCTTAGTTGTGAGTTAGTAGTACGCTCCAATAATTATTTTTTATGTTTACCCTTTGCTTTACCTGGATTTGAGCTTTTCGGATGATGCAGGTTATTGGAATTCTTGCACCATCCTGCATGTTTTCCATTGTCATGCTTAGTATGATATACAACGCAGGATGTTGTACTAACTTACAGACCAATGAATAATATTAAAAGTGAAAATATTTTAGTTGTTTTCATTTTAAGCGGATTGCAAATATTCATTTATTTTTAAATGAATAGTATTTCTACTTTATATTCATCAGAGAATAACATGCTGCTGGCAGTATATCTGACTGTCACAATTTTTCATTATTTAGCTGTAGAAGACTTTGCTTTCAGTTTTTCTGTTTTAAGCCTTTCAGTGTCAGCCATAAGGTTAACTTCTTCAACAACAGTCTGGAATTGTTCAGTTATACTGTCGATCAGTTCATTAAATTTTTCTTCCAGTTCGTCGCTGTACGCATAACTTTTCCTCGAAAATCTTTTGCGTGTGTGTGAGCCTTTATCCGGTGCGAATAAGATACCTAATACAGCTCCGGTGGCTACACCAGCCAAAGCGCCGATTAATAATGTTTTTGTACCCATGATTTTTGTCTTTATAATAGTTTGTTAAAATAATTTCAGAATACAAAGATCAGTCTCAATCTGCCTGAAAGCATTACACAATTTAGTAAAAGAGTTACATTATTCACACATTTCCATGTTCGGAAAAAGCAGAAGGACACTACAGTGAATTCAAATACCCGGGGCATTGCGTTTCTGAAATTAAGCATTAATGTTTTCCCGCATTAGCAGCACCATCATTCCGAAGTTGCATTCAAAGCAAAAAGGTTTGTTGAAAACGCACAAGACCCAGATCTTTTCAGAAAAGGGCCTTGTACTTTCAAACAACTAACCATTTTTTTATTAGAACAGTAGCGATAAACCGGTGTAAAGCGAATATGTTTTCATATGAGTACGGTCGAGAATGTAATAGGAATCAGTTGTGGTGCTGTTACTATTGTCACTTATATCCAACAATCCATAAACTCCGCGGAATCCAAGACCCAGTCGGAACTTTCCGGAAGAGTTTAGTCCAAAATCAACACCTGCTCCGTAAGCCAGCCCCAGGTCGCCTTTTTTCACTGAAACAATTGGCTGGGAGTCACTGGAACCACTGTTTCCAGAAGTAAAAATATCGCTGCCAATGCTTATACCAATCTGCGGGCCTCCAACCAGATTCAGATTGACAGGGCCTGATTTATTTGTATTCAGCGAAAACAACAATGGGATATTTATGTATTTCAGATTGACTTTGTACTCGACATCTGCTTCCTTATATTTCTGATTAAGAGAACTGTATATAACCTCTCCCTGAATGCCTAAGTGATCCGAGAAATTGAATCCAAGCAAAGCCCCTACCCCATAACCGAGAGTTGCCTCCCCTTTAACTGTACCTCCGGAAGAAGTTTGCATATCGAAATTAGAAACGGTAGGCATAAAGCGCATTCCGAATTCGGCATTCTGCGCATTAACTGTTGATGTAGCCACAAACAGTAACGCAGCAACTGCAGTGTAAATGATGAATTTTAATTTTGAGTTTTTCATATCACTTTTATTTAAAATCGATATTACAAAGGTCAGTCCCTTTATACATGAAAGTGTTACACAACTTTTAATATATGTTATATCATTCACACTTTCGGTAACTGACTTATTAATTCAAAATGAATACTAATTAGAATTTGCCTGAAATTTCTACTATAAACACACAAAAACCCGCTTCAAATTGAAACGGGTTTTTGCCTGAATAAGGTTGTTATTTATTCAACTCATATTAATAAGTTTTTAGCGAAATGATAAGCCAAGTGTTGTAACACCAGTAGACAAGTCAAGATATAATCCAACACTCTGGCTAAGATGATATTCAGCACCTAAGTGAAAATCCAGAATCAAAGGAGTTACATCCTGGTAATATGTTACACCGTCATAACCGGCATCCCATGTTGCGTGTCGCAAAGCGAATCCTAATGAACCGGCAATGTAAAAATCCCATGCAGGACCTGCATTAAGTGCCTGATCAAGATAATACGTGCCTTTTACACCAATTGGGATAATTGTTTCACGATAATAATCTTTGTCGTTCCTGTAGGTATAAAAAGATATAAAAGGAGCCAGCGTAAAGTTCCTCGCCACATCAAATTCGTAGTTGATATTTACGACTGGTAATGAATGGCCTACATGATTATAGTAACCATAATACCCGCCAACGCCTAAACCTAAGTTTAAGGTGCGTCCGTGCCCTCCTGATGAAGATTTCTGAGCGAACGCTCCAACCCCTGAAACCATAAATGCTAGCAGTAATAATAAAGTAATTTTTTTCATTTGTTTAGTTGTTTGTATTAGTTGTTTATAATTGATTTTGGATTATTTATTTATTGTTCAACATCAATATCTGAGGCAGATTATTTCTTTTTGCCATGCCCCTTGCCTTGCCCTTTGCTTTTACTATGACTTTCATTTTTGCCTTTGCTATAATTTGAGGCTTTATAGGATTGGTTCCTGAACTGGCTGTTATTCCCATTAGAGTGGCCTTTGCCAGGCTTTTCACCAATGTTTTTTTGTGCCGGGCCATGATAACCTTTAGCATATCTCACTTTATACTCTTTGTGATGATAATAAGGCTTGCTGCCATGGTAGTCTGTCATTACAACTTTATAACCGCTGTATAAGTCATAGTTTCTGTAACGTACTGGAAGATAAGTTCTGTGAATCCAGACACCACCACTCTGATAAATGAACATGGATGATGGAACATCGTAGTAGGCTTCAACATCAGGGAGATAATAATACTGAACATTAGAATATCCAACTGGTCCCCACATCGGTGGTGAGCCTATATTTACATTTACGGATACTTGTGCTTTCGCGGTTCCCGCAAGAAATAAAGCCATTACGATAATTAACAGTTTTAAAGTTTTCATTTTACCTGGTTTTTTTGTGAGTTGACTTTCACACCGCAAAGGTGAGCCCTTGTACACACCTAAGCATTACACAATTAAGGGAAAAATTTACATCATTCACACATTACATTTCTGGATGTTTAAATGCAAAAGCCTTCCAACCTGTTAGTTACCAGGATAGAAGGCTTTTATTGGCAGACAATCTACTATTTCGATATCAGACGGCCTGTTTGAATGAGTTTATTTTCAGTGAATATTTTGTATATGTAAATTCCTGAAGGAAGAAACCCTGTATTAAGAGAGGTCGATTGCTTCGTAAGAATAGTGTTCAATACTTCTATACCCAAAATATTGTAGATTTTAAGTTCATGATTCCGAAATTGACGTGAATCATTTACAGTAATATTGATTGTAGTCTTAAAAGGGTTTGGATAAATCACAACGGTTTCATTCCTATTGCCGGCATTATTTGACCCTATGCCTGTAATGGTGCAAGCAGTAGCTGGCATGGTAGTAGTAATTGCACTGGTTGTTAAAGCACCAGAGGTTGTGAGTGCTCTGCCATTGAGTGTTACTCCTGTATTTAAAGCACCTAAAGCACCGTTATTACAAACAATTGTTCCGCAGAAAACTGAATAGTTGTTTATACTTACAGCACCTTCTATCTTCCAGTACACATTTTTTGCCTGTGCTCCGTTTATCAGGAGAACTTTTGAATATGTGCTCGTTGTAAGAGCGCCGTTCATCTGGATCACAAATACGGCATCAGCGTTGCCCTGTGCATTTAGGTAAAGCGAATCGGTAAGTGTTGTAGCAGCATTAAGGAGGTATGTATGTGGTGTTAGCACCAGGTTGTTACCAAACTGTGCAGGATACAACAATTCAATATCATAAGGCAGTGTATTCAGGTAAGTATATACGTCAAGTAAATCGGCAGCAGCCTGAGCGGTAGAACCATCCGGAATGGGGTGAATGGTACCGGTTACATTCAAAGGATCGAAACCAGTGGATAGACCAACATTTGATCCAACATCTCCCATAATAGAAGTAATGCCTGTGTTAGTTACTGCTCCGTTACCGGAAAATATCGCATAACATTCGGTAGTTGCAAGATCAGGAGCCTTTGGTCCGGTGAGTACAGGGCTTCCGCATCCAATTGGTGTGTATGCAAGTACTCCGTCAACAGTAATAGCACCTGCAGTGGAAAAAGCTCTTCCTTCAAGCGTGTCGCCGGTACTCATTACAATTCCGGAGTTGTTAGCTATAATTGTGCCTCTCATTGTTGTTCCCGAAGCCATGCTAACCAATCCTTCAACTTTCCAGAATACATTACATGCTAAAGCTCCGTTTTTTAAATAGATTTTTGAAGCGGCATTTGTAGAAAAAGCTCCCTGGATCTGAAAGATGAAAACTGCATTTGGATCTCCTTTAGCATCCAGGTTAAGTCCTAAGTTCAAAGTGGCTTCTTCGCCAATATTGTAAACCCCTGCTTCAAGCGTGGCTCCATTTCCAAGCAATGGTGCTGGCCAGAAAGTTGGAATTGCACTGTTCAGTTGGTTATATGCAATCAACAAATCTGTTGCACATTGTGCGCTTGCACCATCTCCGTCGTGCATTACACCATTTACATTTCCAAAAGCAGTACTGGAACCATTATTGGTACCTATATTCCCTGTAAGTTGCGATAAGCCTGTATTGCTAACCGCCCCATCTGTCGAAAAGAGAACAAAGTCCGCAGCAGTTCCCAGGTCAGGTGCCTGTCCGAAATTTACACCTGGGATTAAAAACAAAATAAACGCTGTTAATAAATAGAGTAGCCTAGTTTTCATATTACATTTTTTACCTGTGAATGAATTTCCACAAGGGGACAAAGGTCAATGCACCTGGCACATTTAGAGTTACACCTTTTTAGAATTTAGTTACATGATTCACACATTTGTTGCCTTGTTGTATTAAGAAAACGGCTGCCTGATACTAATACCAGGCAGCCGTTATCAAAAATGAATTGTGATCCGCAAACTTATTTTACGGGGATGATATCAATTATAACAGTACGGTTATAAGCGCGGTCCTCAGGATATTTGTTTTCGAATGGTGCCGATTTTTCATCTTCACCAAATCCTTTAACCTGGAATTTAACATCGCTTCTGCCGGCTTTTTCAAGGCTCTTTTCAAGAATACCTTTTACATCATTAGCCCTGGCAATTGACAGTTCTTCGTTATTTTCTTCGCCTCCGATAATATCGGTGTGGCCCTGGATAATAACTGTTCCGCCCGAAGGAATCTTAGGTGTTACTATATCTGTAAGATACTTGTCGTACATAGTATTTGCCTTCGATTTATTGAATTCATACAATACGCTGAATCTCATTCCTTCTTTGGTTTGTGGTGGTGTCCATAGTACCATGTGTACTGATGATTCCTTCTCTTCTATTCTGCCAGCTTTGGTATCAGCTACCATTTTTACTTTAAAGTCACCTGACGGTCTTGTGCCAAGTATTGATTTTGTAGGTATGCTGACTGAATCCCCGGTATAAGGACCGAAATTTTGGTTTATTCCTTTTTCGTCCCTTATTTCCAACCTCCATGAATTGTAAGCTTCTGTTGCGCCATCACTTACGAAAGTCACATAGCTTTCAACCGGAGCTTCCGGTATAGTTGTGATAACTAACAGGTTTCAGCGCTGCCTCAGGTCCACTCTGGAATTCCATCAAGAGTTCAGGTGAGCTGCTTTCGATAGATACCCTGCGGTCGCCTTCACGAAGCAGTACAAGTTCATTTGTACCACCTGGTTTTTCTGCTGGAACATCAGGTTTGCTCTGGCCTTTGGTAGTAATTCTCGAACCACTGATTCCGAATACATTTACAAGGTATTCTTTAATTGATTCAGCCATTTCGCGGGCATCTTTGCTGCCTTCCCGTGACGATCCAACAAGTGTAACAGTAGTCGAAGGATATTTCACCATACGATCACCAAGTATATTCAGGATATTATAATACACTATCATCTGACGATCTGAACGACCTGAAACGTCTTTAGCTTTGGCTGTTTCTATTTGATCTTCTCTGAAATCTTTTACCTCATCCTTTTTGAGCAATACATACCGGTTAGGAATCTCTGTAGATCCTAAATCGAAGAATACGTAGTTGCGGACAGGGAATACTTCAGTTACTTTGAGTTCTGCCGGTACATTTTTAGGTGCATTAACGGCAAATGTGACCTCAGGTACAACTGCTACAACTGCTGCAACTTCTACAGGAGCTATTATTTCAGCCTTTGCAGGTGCCTGTATCTCACGGCCACGTCCGAGTTTAAGGGCAACGCCTGCTCTTACAGTGGTTATATTCAAAGTTTCAATTGAACGTGGGGTCTGACCAAAATAAGGATGGAAAGAAATAAAAGGTGAAAGCACCCATTGAGTCTGATGGCTTGTGGATGAAAGCTGGATATCATATCCAGCTCCGACCTGCATCGAAATTTGCATCGGATTTACATCACTTAAATCGCCTGTAACATCAGGAGTAACCTCCTGATCAGGATATGCAGGGTTTATTCCCTGCTTGTAGGTATACGATTTTGATATATTGTAAGCAAAGCGAGGGCCTGCGAACAAATAAAAATCCGATTTGAAAGGTGCAAGACGCAGACTTGGTTCAATGGTAACATAACTTATGTCTGTTTCTAAATCTGCCGGGCAATTACAAGGTGCTTTTGCCTCGTCAAATTTCCCCTGACGGTTGTCTAATCCTCCCTGTATCATGAAACCCAGCCTTGAATCAGGACTATGATATTCAATCAGAGGTGCAACAAAGAGACCGATACCCTGGCCCTCATGAAAAGTTACCGGGGGAGCAAAAGTTGCATCCAATTGATGAGTAGATCCATTATAGAAGTTAAAATTTGCACCACCTGCTACTCCAAACAACCACGAAGGTCTTGTGTATTCAGTTTCCTGCGCCTGAAGAGGTGCGTTGATTCCGATTAGAATAAAAGCACCTATAACAACGCCTTTAATGATCAGGTTATAAGGGGACCACGCCTTGCGCGGTCCCTTTTCTAAATTAATTTTTAATTTCATATGCTTAGTATTAAGGTTTTGTTATTGTGTTTGTGTGTGTCATTACTACGGCACCATTCCTGGCAAGCATACGGCCTACAGCAGTTGCATGCGAGTTCATCGTTATGGAAGTTAAAGCCAGAATATTTCCCTGGAATACGGTATAGTCACCGATTGTTGCGGAACTACCTGTCTGCCAGTAAACGTTTTTAGCCTGTGCGCCTCCGCTAAGGATAACGCTTCCACCTGCTCCGCCAACTGTGGTAAAGTCAGATGCGATCTGGAATATCCAAACAGCATTAGGATCACCTTGGGCATCAAGAGTAAGATTACCAGATTGAATCAATAAGGTAGAAGTTGATTTGTAAATACCTGGTGCAAGTGTTTTACCACCCTGATCACCTGATACTGTTGCTGGTGCTGGCGATGAAGCGCCTTCAGCAAAAAGATATGCAGCAGTGAGGTCAGTTTTAGCCTGTAGAAGCATGGCAGCAACTCCCGGAGGAGCAATGTCATCAGCGGCAAAAATTGCACCGTTAACTACGGTTGCAGGTGGAAATCCGGTAACTGAAGAACGAAGTCCCGGGTATATACCAACATTCATATTATAAATTACGCTAAAGCCAGCTGCATTGCTAACTCCCACACCTGCGAGAATTCCGAAATCGTCAGCTGCTCCCAGATCAATGATAGGGGGTATAATTGCTCCGCCTAAGGTCCTGAAGGTCCAAACATAATCATCGGCCAGTGCAGTACCAGCAACATTCATAGCTCCGGTTGTAATCGTTGCCGTATAAGTTGTACCAGGCAAAAGGTCACTCAATGGGGCAAAAGATGCAGTTGTACCAGCATATGAAACTGTACCGATAACCGGTGTTGTCCCTTGCATCAATGTAAAGGTTGTCGTATTAATAGTTAACAAATCCATTGTCATATTAAAATCTGCAGTTACAATTTTGTTAAGAGCTACACCTGATGCATTGTCTGCAGGGTCGGTAGAAATAACAAGAGGATCAGTTAGATTTGCAGTGGTAAATGTCCAAACTTTGTCAGCAGCCAGTTTCATAGCTGATGTACTTGCCGCTCCGGTTGTAATTGTAGCGGTGTAAACTGTACCTGGTAAAAGATCAACAGTTGGATTAAAAGAAGCTGTTGTTCCTGAGTAAGTAACTACGCCTGCAATTGATGTTGTACCTTGTGTTAAGGTGAAGGTTGTGGTATTAATGGTCACTGGATTCATTGTAACGTTAAACGTTGCAGTAACAGTTTTATTAAGAGCTACACCCAAGGCATTATTTGCCGGGCTGGTAGAATTTACTAATGGTGCAACATAAGCACCTGTTGTAAATGTCCAAACATAATCAGCCATTAATTGTGCACCTGGAACATTCCTGGCTTCAGTAGTAATAGTTCCGGTATAAACAGTACCTGGCGTCAAAGCAACAGCAGGTGTAAATATTGCTTTTGTACCGCTATACGTAACGGTTCCGGTTATTAAAGTTGTACCTTGTTTTACGGTAAAGCTTGTTTGTGTAATAGTGGTCGGATCCATTGCAACGCTGAAATTTGCCTCAACATCAGTGTTAAGAAAAACATTCAGGGCATTATTTACCGGGTCAGTCGAAATAACTGTTGGAGACAGAACCACCCCAGTGCTAAATGTCCAAACATAATCAGTTTGTAATGGTGTACCCGCAAAATCTTTAACCGAGGCTTTTATCCTTCCGGTATAGGTTGTATTGGATGTAAGTGGAGTGGTAGTCACAAAGCTCATCGTAGCATTTGTATTATCGTAAGTAAGGACGCCTGTCATCGCGTCACTCGATTTTAACCCACTTGTTAAGATAAAAGATGCCTGGTCAATAGTAGCAGGGTCCATCTCTTCATTAAAGGTAGCTGTGATGACCTGTCTTAGAGGAACAGAGGTAGCAGCATCTGCTGGATTTGTTGATACCACAATTGGGCATACATAAATGGGTTCAACGTAGTCATCTTTTTTGCATCCTCCTATAAGTGCTACTAGCAATAAGAGTATTGCGGCTGGAGACATCCATAATCTTGATCGGTTTGTTTTCATGTTTATTATTTTATTAGTTAGTGAGAATTTTTTCACCCTGCAAAGGAAGCCCCAATAAATCCGAAAAAATTACACAATAAAAAGTAAGAGTTACATTATTCACACATTTTCTTATGGATCCCCTTTTAATCCTCATATCCAGTGAATTGATGTGTGAATTATGTAACTTATTCACAAAGTTGTGTAACGATGTTCCATTGAAATCAGCCGAACTTTGTAAAATGTTATGAGTTCTCCTGAATGCAGACCGAAAATGAAAACAAAAAAATAAATGCAGGTTAAATCAAAATCACTATCAGCCTATTACAGCGGATTTGTGGCTTCATTAAAGCAAAAAGTCAGCACACGCCATCCTGAAAGCCTTAAGCATAAACTTTATAAAACCCTGGCAATTATAGTCAGTGCATTTATAGTTGTTGTGGTGATTGTGATTTTAATTATTTCACCTATAACAAAATACCTGGTTGAGAAATATGATCTGAAATACACCGGAAGGCAGATTACGATGGACTGGGCCTATGTTAACCCGTTTACAGGTTATGTACATTTCAACAACTTTAAAATTCATGAATTTCAAAGCGACAGCGTTTTTCTTTCAGCAAAAGGAGTGAGTGCAAATTTTGAACTTTTGAAGCTCTTCTCCAAAACTTATGAAATCAGCGAACTCACTTTAAATAAACCACATGGTATTATTATTCAGATTGATAAGAACTTAAATTTTGATGACCTGGTTGAAAAATTTACACCTAAGGTTGATTCCATTAAGGCTACGGCTCCTATTCATTTTAGTATTCATAAGATTACTGTCGTTGACGGGGAAATCTATTACCGTGAAAGGGTTACACCTATTAATTACTTTATCACAAAAGTAAATATCGAAAGTACAGGCATCTATTGGGATGCTGACACAATAGCTGCAAAATTTTCGTTTCTATCAGGCATCGGCGGCGGAGGTATGAAAGGCGATTTTACTATAAATATCAAAAACCTTGATTACCGGCTGGCCGTGGCAGCTCAAAAATTCGACCTGGAAATCCTTGAACAATACCTTAAGGAGTTGACTAACTTCGGATATTTTAAAGGTAATATTGACGCAGACCTGAAAGTTAAAGGTAGTCTTAAA
The DNA here is from genome assembly GCA_963802185.1 of uncultured Bacteroidales bacterium. Lineage (GTDB taxonomy): Bacteria > Bacteroidota > Bacteroidia > Bacteroidales > UBA4417 > UBA4417. The sequence continues at coordinate 175,169 of CAWDHU010000015.1, read as the reverse complement.
ACCGCCGAAAATGTTACATTCAAAGGACTGTTTGCTATTAATGATTTTCGTACAGGCGAAAAACCGGGCGAAGATTACGCTTCCTTTCATAAACTGGCTTTATCAATTTTCGAGCTTAGTCCGAATAACGAAAAATACCTTTTTGATTCAGTTTCTCTCAATAATCCTTATTTCAGATATGAGCGTTATGACTACCTGGATAACCTTACACGAATGTTTGTTTCGGAAGAAACCAAAGCAGCTGTTGCCCAGTCACCAGGAGCTAAATTTAACCTTGTTCTCGAAATAGGTAATTATATAAAACGACTGTCGCAGAATTTCTTCCGGAGTAATTACAAAATCAACCGGCTGGCCATATACAGCGGCGACCTGGAAGTAAGTGATTTTTCGTTAAGCGAGAAATTCAATATTCATTTAAATCCACTTTATGTAATTGCCGATTCCGTTTCCAAAAATCAAAAAAGGGTGAGCGTTTCAATTAAAACCGGGATAAAGCCTTATGGAGATGCAACTATTGAGTTAAGTATAAACCCTAACGACAGCTCTGATTTTGACCTGAATTATATACTTCAGAAACTACCCGTTGCCATGTTTAATCCCTATTTAATCCAATATACATCTTTCCCGGTCGATCGGGGAACACTCTCGGTAAAAGGAATCTGGCATGTCAGAAACGGTAATATTAAAAGTGACAATCACCTGGTGATAATTGATCCCAGGTTAACAAAGCGGGAAAAAACCAATGCAATTGATCGACTTCCTATGCGGCTGATCATGGCATTTATGCGCGAACGTGGCAATGTAATTGATTACGAAGTCCCGATAAGCGGTGATTTAAATGATCCGAAATTTAATTTACACGATGTGATTATCGATGTACTCGGAAATATCTTTGTTAAACCTGCAACTACAGCTTACCGGATGGAAGTAAAAAATACAGAAACTGAAATCGAAAAATCACTTACCCTGAAATGGGAAATGCGGGGCAGTTCACTCACGGAGCAGCAGGAAAAGTTTATTGAACGAATGGCTGACTTCCTGGTTAAAAATCCGGATGCAACCATTGCAGTTTCGCCACAACAGTATTCCGTTAAGGAAAAAGAATATATCATGATTTATGAGGCGAAGAAAAAGTATTTCATGACTACCAGAAGTAAAGATGAAACGTATTTTAGCCGGGAAGATGTAGAAACGGTTGAAAAAATGTCGATAAAAGATGAAAAGTTTGTCGACTATTTAAATAAGCAGCACCGCTGATTCAATGCTATTTAACTCGCAGGACAAATGCAGCAGGCTATTGGGCGGGAAAATGGTAGAATCCAGTTACAATAAACTGAATCAAGACAGGGAAACTGCTTTTCTTGCCTACTTTAAGGATAAAAACTTAGAGAAACGGATTAAAATTTCTGCTGACCAGAACGTGATTCCTTATAATGGATTTTCATTCTACAAAATTGATTACAAGGGCGAATTCCCGGAAAAGCTGTTGGAAGCTTATATGAAAATGAATGAATTAAATGACAGGGCACCGAGGAATCTTTTTAAGAAAGAGCGCAGAAAATTAAAGAACATATTTTGACATTAACCATACAATCATGCTCATATAAAAAATACCTGGCCTGGATGATCCAGATTCAAAAAAGAGAACTAATTCTAAAAGCAAAGGTCAAAATTATTCATCAGTGAGTTAATTAATACAAACATAATCTATAAAACCGCTATTTGTGTATAACTCTTTGAACAGTTTGAGTACAGATCCGGCAAAACACCTATGTGTTTTGAACTTTTAATTTACAAAAGATGCCTGTCATATTATAAGAGGATATAGTGGTAGCAAAATAAAGAGGAATGACATTCAAACTGAGATTTTGGTCCTTGCCTTCCATGTGTGAATGATGTAACTTTTTATAAAAGTTATGTAACAAGTTCCGCTTTAGATGTTTTCACCTTTGTAATCTATTTTAGAGGTACTAAGTCCTGTAAATATACGGTTACCTGGAAACATTTCAATTAGAAAGAGTTCAGTAATCTTTAACTCTTTCGGTTTGATCAAAATCAGTCACTTTTACAATACCTGAATTTTAAATGGCAATTTTTACGAAAAGGAAATACCTGTTTTCAAAAGGAATCGACCAGTATTTTACAGGCGTTCAAAGCGCCTATAGTTTTACTGCTTTGTTCTTTAAAGAAGCATTTAAAAGGCCTTTTCACCTTCGCGAAGTAATTAACCAGAGCTTTGAAGTGGGTTTAAAGTCGTTCCGCTTATTACGCTTACCGGGTTTATTGTAGGAGTGGTTTTCACAAAACAATCGCGTCCTTCGCTTGAGGATTTCGGAGCTACATCATGGCTGCCGTCGTTAATCGGCATTGCGCTGGTAAGAGCATTGGGCCCTTTGGTAACAGCGCTTATTTGCGCAGGCAAAGTGGGATCGAGTATAGGTGCCGAACTGGGTTCCATGAAAGTTACCGAACAGATTGATGCCATGGAAGTATCGGCAATCAATCCGTTTAAATACCTGGTAGTTACGCGGGTGTTGGCTACCACAATCACCATTCCCATACTATCACTGTATTGCAGTTTTGTCGGACTTTATGGCTCTTACGTAAATGTACATTCAGAAGAAGCCAGCAGCCTTATCAGCTTTTACCAAAGTGCATTTTCAACCATTAGCTTTCTCGACATATTTACATCTGTAACCAAAGCACTTGTTTATGGATTTACTATCGGAATCGTTGGTGCTTATAAAGGATTTAATGCCACACAGGGAACCCGTGGTGTAGGCAAAGCGGCAAACCAGGCTGTTGTGCTTGCCATGTTCCTGATATTTATTGAGGAACTTATAATTGTTCAGGTAGCTAATTGGATCCGATATTTTTAAAGCGATGGAAGAACTGAAACAACATAGTATCGATTACGATAAGCCGGTTATTTCAATCAGTGGATTATACAAGTCGTTTGATGAATTGGATGTATTAAAAGGAATTGATTTTGAGCTTTTTAAAGGCGAAAATGTTGCAGTCCTTGGTAAATCAGGCACAGGAAAATCTGTTCTAATAAAAATAATTGTGGGATTACTTAAACCTGATAAAGGTGATGTGATTGTGCTTGACCAACATGTTGAAGAATTAGAACGTAAAGAACTGGATGCCTTGCGGTTGCGAATCGGATTTTCGTTTCAGAGCAGTGCATTATACGACAGCATGAACGTATACCAGAACCTGGCCTTCCCGTTAACCATGAACAGGAAGAACCTGAGCAAGAAAGATGTTGATGAAGCTGTGGAAGAAGTGCTGGAAGCTGTTGGATTAAAGGATAAAGCAAACCAATTGCCATCGGATCTTTCGGGTGGTCAGCGTAAGCGGATAGGCATTGCCCGTACACTGATTCTAAAACCCGAAATCATGCTGTACGATGAACCCACATCGGGCCTCGATCCGGTTACATGTAGCTGAAATTATTGAACTTATTAATGAAGTTCAGCAGAAATACAATACCAGTTCAATTATCATAACTCACGATCTCACCTGCGCCAAAAATACAGGAAACCGGATTGCAATGTTGCTCGATGGCCGGTTTTTAAAAGTCGGATCCTTTGCAGAAGTATTTGATTCGGATAATGAACAGGTAAAAGGTTTTTTTAATTACAATTTTATACAATAAGCCATGAATGAATCACCAAACAGACGAGCAGTAATAGTAGGACTTTTTGTCATCATTGGCGTATTGATTTTTATAGGGGGAATCCTTATGGTAGGCAACCTGCACGAAACTTTTAAAACCAAAATGGAAATAGGTTCACTTTTCGATGATGTGGGCGGCTTACAAAAAGGGAATAACGTCTGGTTTTCAGGTGTAAAAATAGGTACCGTAAGCAGCCTGAGTTTTCATGGTACATCACAGGTGGAAGTAACTATGAAAATTGAAGTAAAAGCTCAGAAGTATATCCGCAAAGATTCAAAGGTTAAAATTAGCAGTGATGGACTTATCGGCAATAAAATCCTGGTTATTTACGGGGGCACAACTGCTTCAGGCCAGGTACAGGAAGGAGATGTCTTAGGCGTGGAAAAGACTTTTACATCAGAAGATATGATCAATACCTTACAGGAAAACAACAAGAACTTGCAGGCTATCACTAAGGATTTTAAAGTGATCAGTAAAAATTTAGCTGCCGGCGAAGGCACCATCGGCAAATTTCTCACTGACGATGCTGTATACACCCAAATCAACGCTGCAACTGCATCACTGCAAACAGCATCTGCGAAAGCACAGGAAATGGTGAGTTCGCTCGCTACTTTCAGTTCGGGCCTGAATAAAAAAGGCACGCTGGCCAATGAATTAACAACTGATACATTAGTTTTTAAATCAGTAAAAGCTACTGTGTTTCAACTTCAGCAAATTGCAGATACTGCAACGGCTTTTATAACAGAACTGAAACAAGCAGGCACTAATCCAAATTCAACAATCGGTGTTCTGCTTCGTGATGACGAATCAGGCGCCAGGATGAAAGAAACTATTAAAAACCTGGAAAGCAGTTCCAAAAAACTGGACGAAGACCTTAAAGCTGCGCAGAGCAGCTTTTTATTGAAGGGATATTTTAAGAAGCAGGCAAAAGCGGAAGCGAAAGCAAACGAAGCGCTTGAAAAGTAATCTGTTAAGATTTTATCAGCAAAGGCTTTTTTAAATCCTTCTGATTCAAAGTGTGAATCATGTAACTTTTTGAAATAGTTATGTAACACTTTCACAGTGGCTTGCATGTAATTTTGTTGATATTCAAATAGTAAGGAGCATAGCTATCAGTAGTTCCTTATGTTATTAATGTCAGCGATTTCTGAATGAAAAAAACGCTTAAAACATCACAAATACGGCATGGATAAAATAAAAAAAACAGGTCCCGTACGAAAGGCTATTCCAAAGATTAGGGTGGCTACCGTGCAATCCATGAGTAAACTCAGCGACAAAACTCTTCAAAAAACTGAAGCCGCAGGAAGTTTCTTAACTGATTTTGCCGATGTAATCCTGTTTTTAACACGAATTGTGAAAGAAACCTTTTCGCGCGGCTTCGAATTTAAAGAATTCTTTCGGCAGTGTTTTCAAATAGGCTATAAGTCACTGCCATTGATTACGGTAACAGGAGCCATTATGGGCCTTGTGCTTACCATTCAATCAAGGCCGGTTCTAATTGATTTTGGGGCGGTTAGTATGCTTCCGGGCATGGTGGCAGTTTCGCTGATCAGGGAAATGGGACCAGTTATAACCGCATTGATCTGCGCAGGGAAAATTGGTTCAGGCATGGGAGCCGAACTGGGTTCAATGAAAGTAACCGAGCAGATTGATGCTATGGAAGTATCTTCAACCAATCCTATGAAATTTTTAGTTGTTACCCGTGTGTTGGCAGCAACACTTATGATTCCGCTGCTGATTTTGTATGCCGATGCATTTGGTATATTAGGCAGTTGGGCAGGAGCAAATATAAAAGGTAGTGTTTCGTTTGTACTGTTTTTCCACCAGGCATTTGCTTCCGTTAATTTTATGGATTTCTTACCTGCCTTTATAAAATCCTTTTTCTTCGGGGCAGTAATCGGCCTGGTTGGAACCTACAAAGGGTATAATGCTGGACGTGGAACTGAAAGCGTCGGCGTTGCAGCAAATTCTGCCGTAGTACTTGCATCGCTGCTGGTAATAATTGTTGATGTGATTGCAGTACAGTTTACCGATATGTTATTATCATGATGATGGAACAAAAAGTATCCACAGTTGAGGCTGTATCGAAAATTCCGGGCAAAGAGCCGGTTATTGAATTAACCCATCTGAAAAAATCATTTGGTTCAAAAGAAGTATTAAAAGATGTTTCGTTAAAGCTTTTTAATGGTGAAAACCTCGTGGTGCTTGGAAAATCAGGCAGCGGCAAATCGGTTTTGATAAAATGTATTGTTAGTTTGTTGCGCCCGGATAGTGGCACTATAAAAGTATTCAACAAAAATGTAACTACCTTGAATACAGAAGAAATGGGCGAATTAAGACAGAAAATAGGCTTCCTTTTTCAGAGCGGCGCACTATATGATTCTATGACGGTAAAAGAGAACCTGGAATTCCCGTTGCGCAGGATAAGAAAGAACCTGTCAGAAAAAGAAATGGCAGAAAAAATCAATGAAGTATTGGAAAATGTTGGTCTTGCTGACGCACTGCACAAAATGCCGTCAGAACTATCAGGCGGTATGCGAAAGCGAATAAGTTTGGCTCGTACCATTGTTGTGGACCCTATGATCATGCTTTACGACGAACCCACCACAGGACTTGATCCTGTTACTTCTGATGAAATAAGTGAACTCATTAATGAAGTTCAGAAAAAATACAAAACTTCCTCCATCATCATTACACACGATATTAAATGTGCGCTTGCAACTTCCGACCGTATGATCATGCTGGCCGAAGGGGAAGTATACAAGGAAGGGAAACTCAAAGACTTTGAACAATCAACTGATCCGCTGATAAAGTCGTTTTTTAATTAAGCATCATTAATATATTCCAGGTTACTGGATACTAGTTACTGGTTACTGGTCACTCGTCAGAATTCACAAATTGCAAATCCCTTTTAAAGTAAAATATACCAACGCTCCAATAACCTCAACAACTCAAAGTTCTTGTCAAACGACAATTGAATGACCACCGAATGACCAAATCACAATTAATGATTAACGAATATCCAACATAAATACTCAAATAGCTAAAAAACATATCCAATGGAAACGCACACACAAAAATTTAAAATACGCTTAGGGTTTTTTGTCGCAGGAGGACTGGCCATTTTTGTACTGGCCATTTTTATAATCGGAAGACAAAAAAACCTGTTTAATCCAGTTTTTAAACTCACTACAACTTTTTACAATGTAAGCGGCCTGCAGGTTGGTAATAATATCCGTTTTTCAGGGATTAATGTTGGCACAGTCGACAATATCGTCATTATTAATGATTCAACCGTAAGGGTTGATATGTTAGTCAGAAAGGAAGTTCACCAGTTTATAAAATCCGATTGCCAGGTTGCAATTGGTTCCGAAGGAATTATTGGTGACCGGCTCCTGGTCATCACACAAGGCAGTACCGATGCGCCTTTAGCTAAAGAAGGTCAAAAGCTTATATCAACCGAGCCAGTTGAAACGGATGCCATCATGGCAAGCCTGGAAGTAACAGCGGCTAACGCCGAAGTAATTTCCGAGCAACTTGCAGATATTATGTCCTACATAAACAGCGGGCGGGGAACACTGGGCAGGTTAATTCAGGATACTGCCATTGCCGAAAATCTGAATCAAACCATCGTGAATCTTAAAACAAGTTCCAAGGGATTGGATGAAAATATGAAAGCTGTTAAGCATAATATTTTCTTAAAAGGATACTTTAAAAAGAAGGCAAGAGACGAAGAAAAGCGGAGAGAGAAAGTGGAAGAGGAGAAGAAATAGTGGTGGAAGTGAAGGCTGAGTAAGAGTAGGAGGTTAGTAGTCCGGAGTTGGAAGTCGGAAGCTGGAAGCAGGAAATCTGTTGTATAAAGAAAAGAACAATAACTGTAAAAGAGCTCTTTTCAGAGGATTGTTAAACGAATAGAGACTCCTTCCGACTTCGGACTTCGGACTTCTGACTCCCGGCCCTCTTAACAGGATGTTAGAATGCGAAACCTACCCGCAACCAAAGGACACTTTCACATTACCAGGAAAAAGCAAATGTACTCATGCTCAAAAACACTTTTCGTACTGCTTTTTGTTTCAGTTTTAACAAGTGATTTTGCATTTGCCCAAAAGACCCCGGTAACGAAAGATTCAACCAAAGTTTATGAGAATATTGAATCGTTTTCGGTAAAGCGTAAGTTCACAAAGTCCATGTACCACTTGTTTTTCAAACCGGTAGCTGTTAGTTCGCAAAAAAAGAATGACAAAAAGAAAGTTTATACGAAACTGATTCAAAAACCTTACAGCGCTTACGAAGGAAAAATTATCAGGCATATAAATATCGAAACACTGGATCCTTTTAAATTTTCAATCACTGATACTATTAAAACTTCGCAGCACTTTATTGCAAAAACCGGGAATAAACTGCATATAAAATCTCACCGTATAACCATTCGTAACCTCTTGCTTATCAGGAAAAACCAGGTATTCGATTCCTTGCTAGTAAAAGAATCGGAACGCCTGGTGCGCAGCATGAGTTATGTAACCGATGTTTCATTCATCGTTATGGCAACAGCAAAAAACTCCGACTCTGTGGATATTTATATCCGCGAACTGGATAAATGGAGCATTATTCCTTCGGGTGCGGCTTCTGCATCCAGTGTCACAATAAATTTAAAAGATAATAACTTCATGGGCCTGGGTCATGAATTTAAAAATGAAATTACCTGGAACCATACAACCGGCAACTACGGCTACAAAGTCAATTATTATATTCCCAATATCCACAATACTTACATTAATTCGACTGTACATATTGGGAAAGAACAATCCGGTGATTATACCAGGAGTTTTGCCATTGATCGTCCCTTCTTTTCACCCTTTGCAAAGTGGGCTGCAGGTGCAGGTTTTATGCAACAGTTACGCCAGAATTATATTCATGCGAATGATTCGCTTCTGATCCTGCAGCCATTCAGATTTAATGTGCATGATTATTGGGTGGGGAATGCCATTCAGCTATTCAAGGGCAATACGGAATACAAGCGTACCACTAATTTTATTTCTGCTGTGCGTTTTGTAAAGGTTCGCTATTTCGAAAAACCAATCGAAGCATACGACACACAGCATTTTTTCGCTGATGAAACTTTTTACCTGGCAAGTATCGGAATATCAACACGAACATATGTGCAGGATAAATATTTTTTTAAATTTGGAGTTACGGAAGATGTACCTGTGGGAAAAGTTTACAGCCTCACGGGTGGCTATCAGTCAAAGAATAATAAAGGGCGTTTCTACCTGGGCGGGCGTATTTCGACAGGCAATTATTATCCTTGGGGATACTTTAGCTTTAATATCGAATCCGGAACTTTTTTAAATGCATCTCATGTTGAACAAGGAGTTTTTACAGCAGGGGTGAGTTATTCGACAGGACTAATTGAAATCGGGAATTGGAAATTCAGGCAATTTGCCAAACCTCAGCTCACCATAGGAATCAACCGGTTTGCCTATGATAGTCTTACTCTCAATGACGGGTATGGAATGGATGGATTTAACAGTTCTTCATTGTCGGGAATCAGCCGCCTGATGATTACTTTACAAACCCAATCCTATGCCCCATGGAATTTTATAGGGTTCCGTTTTGGGCCTTATCTGACGTTTTCACTTGGCAGACTTGCTGATGTAGCAACCGGATTCAGATACAGTAAAATGTATTCGCAAATCGGGCTGGGAGTTTTGATAAAAAATGAACACCTGGTAATAAATACATTTCAAATTTCGATTGCGTATTATCCAACAATTCCAGGTATCGGGGATAATGTTTTGAAAGTAAATTCATTCCGGACGGTTGATTTTGGATTTCGTGATTTTATAATAGGAAAACCAGCGGTGGTGGTATTTCAATAAACCGGATAGTTTCAAATTTTTTTTAGAACGCATACTCATAAAATTATAAACAACAAGCAAAATGAAGCATCTTGATAAATTGCGAAAAATAGTTAAAATTAAAAAGGCAGGAATGCTCCTTAAGGAAACTTATAACGGGTTTCTCGAAGACGATGGTATGAAGTTAGCAGCATCCTTGTCGTATTACACCATTTTCTCCTTACCGCCGCTCCTCATTATTATTATAAGTCTATCGGGGTTCTTTTTTGGAACTGAAGCTGTTAGGGGCGAACTCTTCGGGCAGATTAACGGACTTGTGGGCAATTCTGCGGCAATACAGATACAGGAAATAATTAAAAATGTAAAGCTTTCGCACAGCTCAACATTTGCAACCACTTTTGGCGTAATCATTTTACTGATTGGGGCGTCAGGCGTATTTGTCGAAATTCAGGATTCCATCAATTTTATCTGGGGACTTAAAGCAAAACCGAAACGAGGTCTCGTTAAATTTATTAAAAACCGCCTGATGTCGTTTTCAATGATTGGCTCGGTTGGCTTTTTGCTACTGGTTGGATTAATTATTAATTCATTAATGGATTTGCTGAACTCAAGGCTGGCAGTTTATTTCCCGGTTGACATAGTATATTTGGTTTATACATTCAACCTGCTTATCGTTTTCAGCATAATTACCATCTTGTTTACTATCATTTTTAAAACCCTTCCCGATGGAAGACTGGCTTTGCGCGATTGCCTAATCGGCGCATCTTTTACCGCTGTTCTTTTTATGATTGGCAAATTTGCTATTGGTGCATATCTTGGACGTTCAGCAATAGGGTCCTGGTATGGCGCTGCCGGATCGGTAATTTTAATTCTTGTGTGGGTTTATTACTCGGCAATCATACTTTATTTTGGTGCCGAATTTACCAGGGCGTTTGCCGAAAACCATGGAAAGAAAATAATTCCCAACGAATATGCTGTACAAATCATAAAGCATAAAATTGTAATAGAAGAATTGAAAATGGTCTGATCTTAGTGCTCTGTGCAGTGTGCTTAGAATCAACAGTTAGTGATAAAAATTTTATTTATACAAAACCCCACTACCTGGGGCGCTGAGCACAAAGCACTCTGCACTCTGCACTTTTCGATTCAAAGGATAATTTCCACAGTGTTTTAAATCACAGCCTTTTATTTTAATAATCCTGCTTTACTTTTTACCTGCTTTGAGAGATCCAGGTTTAATGTTATCCGTATCCTTTCCTTAACTGTACCGGCAACAGATTGAATATTTGCCGAAACAAGCAGAGGCACATACACCTCGAATACATCCCAGAGGCCTGCTTTCAGCCCTGCTTCAAAAAAGACTGGTGAATCATGACTTGTTTCTAAACTATGATCATTGAGCAAAATATTTGCAAATGGTTTAATTGGAATCAGGCCGGCTTTTCCGGGTAAGCTGCTTGTAAAGGAAATAGAAATTAGTCGGTTGCTATACCCAAGGCTTTCGTTAACCGGCGATACAAGATTGCCTTCCGAAAATAGTATCTGCCTCGACAGAAATGTTTCAGGAAAAGGTGTAAAACGGTCCGGAAAGGTTCCTTCGTAGAGGTATTGCTCACGCCCGCTTCTGCCTCCGGGAGCAAGCGAATAAAACGGCACTCCCGAAGTGTTTTGCAGCATGGTACCTGCAAACAATTTAATATCCAACCCATTGTCTTTGCCTCTATAACTGTGCCTGTAGCTTAAAACCATGGATACTTTCTGATACGACTTATGGGCTTCTAGTGTGACTTGCAGACTGTATGGGTTTACCAGTCGTGATTTTTCCAAACGATAGCCAAACTGCAGGTACGAACTCATTTTTGCCTTTTCTGCCAGTTCTACCTGGTAAAGATCTGTTGCAGCAATATAGTATCCAAAAGCACTGTGCGATAAAGGGTTATTAAGTTTTTTAGGCATGAAGAAAAGGTCGATCCCGGCTTTTACTTTGTGATAGTTTTGGTCGCCAGGTGCACCAAATTGTGTTCCTTCAAGGGTAAATTTTGCCAACCTGATAATAGTATTGTAAGGTATCTTATTGTACGAAATCCGCCCAAAACCTGCTATTCCAGGCTTTTTAAATGTATAAAACGGCATAAAAAAGTATTCAATTGGCTTGGGTATTAGAAACCCGTTATGCACTGCTATTCCAAGCATATAGCTGTTTTCCCTGGTCCAGTTCACAACAGGAATATACATTAAGGATCGCTTGTCGGGATCTTCCATGGTGAAGTAAAACTGTGTCCGGATAGGATCAGACTTGCGGAAAATTCCTGATGTGCTGGTGTTGTTATTGAGCCTGCATAATTCTGGCATCAGGTGACCCGGATCAATTTTTATTTCCGGATAATTCCCCGGTGGAAGATCAATCCATTTCTCACCTTCGAAACCATCAATCCATTTTTCGAAATGAACGGAGTCTGTGGTCATACCGGCAATCAGCAAAGGTGAAGCAATCTCACCATTGTTTTTCACAAGCAGTTTATCGTTTTCGAAACGGATTACTTTATAATCTACTCGTTTGGTTGTTCCCAGGAAATCATCAAAAAACCAGCCCAGGTTTTTCCCTGTAAGTGACTCAAATGAAGTTCGAAGATCATCCGGCTGCGGGTGCCTGAACTTCCATTCACGATAATAATCATGCATGACTGAATCAAAAACTGAATCTCCCAGGTACGCTCTCAGGTAATTATACCCAAGAGCTGCCTTGTAATAAATCATCATATTGTAATTCGCATCGCTGTATTCCGTTGCAGGGAGATTTATTGCTTGTTCAATGTTCGCGCGAGCCTGGATCAGCCAACCGATTTCCTGCATCCGCTCAACCGGCATATCCAGTATATGGAAAAATTTTGCCATTTTCCTATTTCTAAAATACACTTCCCATAGTTTCTTGTCAGGATATTTATCAATCATATAGCGATTTTCGTACGCGGTAGTAAGACCTTCATCAAGATATGGGTAGCGGCGTTCGTTGTATCCGAGTGCGCTGTAAAACCAGTTATGACCAATTTCATGGGTGATTACATTATCGAGATCGTATGCATCGTCGGCAAGACCGATAACGGTAAGTCCGGGATATTCCATACCGGCGCCGGCACTTAAAGAGCTTTGAACGGCAGTAAAACTATGGTAAGGATAATCGCCAATCCAGCCTGAAAAATCCAATATAGCCCGGTTCACATATGGTATGGCTTCCAGCCAGAGCGGTGCCTGCTTATCAGTAAATATAATCCATGTGGTTACTGTTCTTCCTGATTCAGGAAGAATTACGTGCCCTTTCAGTACATGGAAACGTTTATCGGCAAACCAGGCAAAATCATGAATCTGGTTACCGGTATATTTCAGCGTTTTAAATTTTTCTGATGAAGGTGGGAATTTGGGAGTTCCGAAGTAAAAATCTTTTTTCCAGGAAGTATCGGCTGCGAGGCTGTCGAGCCTTTCCGATTCCTGTTTATTTTGCAGGTCGCCGGTAGCGCCGACAGTATAATTGTCAGGCAAAGTAATGTTAACTTCATAGCTTCCGAATTCCGAATAGAACTCACCCTGGTCGAGATAAGGCATCTGGTGCCAGCCTGAACCGTCGTAAACTGCAGGTTTCGGATACCACTGCGAAATTTGGTACGATTCGCCTAAATGTCCTAAGCGCGAGCTTACACCTTTTGGCAATTTTACATGGAATGGAGTAGTAATGCTAATCGATTCACCCGGAATGAGTGGATTGTTCAGAATGATTTTGCAAATGTCGGGGAAGTCGGGAAGCAGGTTCCATTGAACCAGATGTTTATCGATCTTAAAATCCAGTGAGTCAATATACCCTTTCAATTCAGGGTCATCAAACAGCTTTTCCTTTCCTTTCAGGCTGAACAACTGCCTGGCCAATGCGGTATTATTATTGGAATAAGCATTAGGCCAAAGGTGAAAAAATAAAAATTTCAGGGTGTCAGGCGAATTGTTGATGTATTTGATGGTTTCGAATGCATTTAATTCATGAAGCTTATCATTAAGCGTAACATCAATCGAATAATTCACTTCCTGCTGAAAATATTCCTGTGCTGTAACATCCTGGAAGTGCCATAGAACTATCGCACCGAAAAGAACTATTTTCCATATAAAGCAGGTATCTGGCAAATTTTTCAAATTGATTATGAATTAAGGGATTACTGCATTTATTTCCCTGTCACCTACAGGAATATGAGTTAAAAACTGGAAATTATACAATCAACCTGAGTTATATCATGAATGCACTTTCCAGCAATCTCATCAGAAAGGGCTCTGTTTAATAATTTCTCAGAACCAAGAAAAGAGTTCTGCGTTAAACAGAACTCTTTTTTTATTAATACGCTTTAGTGTATTGAACTCAAATATTTCCTGAAAACAGATAAGGCTTGGGCTATAATCCTAAAGCATATCATTTTTGCTTTGTTTACTATTCATCCGGGTCAATCACGGAGCAAATGATTAAAGAAGGATAATGAGAAGAATAACTATGAGTATCAGGGTACCGGTGCCGATATAAACATAACCACCGTCTTTTTTCACAGTTTGTTTTATTTCTTTTACTTCTTTACGAAGTGCAAGCTTTTCGGCAGATGACATATCCGATTTGTCCATGTCGCGTATTTCTTCAACACGGTCTTTCAATTTAGTAGCCTGTGCTTCCGTTAATTTAGTTTCAGTTTTAGCAGGGATTGCCGGATTTTCTATCGAATTTTTAGGATTTAAATTGCCTGCAAATACGGTTGATGCGCTCATTGACATGATCATAAGCAGCGCAAAAAAGATAGTTTTTTTCATTTTCTTTAAGTTTAAATACGTTAGTGTAATTGTTAGATGCAAAGGTACCTTGTGATGATACCGGCGTGTGTTACACAATTCTATTTATGAATTACATCATTCACACTTTACGATTCGTCTTTCGTGGTGCGAACCAGGCTGATACCTGCAATGAAGAATATAAGTCCAAGAACGCCATATATGACAAGTGCTTTAATATTATGAACTCCACCCGATGTATTTACAGATTGTATTGCAGTATATATCAATCCACCAATTCCTAGCAATGAAAGTAATGCGCCAAAGATTCTTTTTAAATTCATGATTCCTGTTTTTAAAATTTAGATATTGCAACAAAATGCTGTTTTTCAAACGGGCTTTCCGATGATGTATGCTACTACGGTTTATTTCAACAAGCATTCATTGTTCTAACACACAGTGCTAAACATGAATATTGGTCAGGGTGCTGAGTAAGCCAAATACCTTCAGAAGCCATATGCAAACGACTACCACTACAACAATATTCAGTATTTTCTTGATTTTACGATCCATTGGGATCATATTATTGACAAGCCACAGTACAAAGCCTGCAACAATTATCACGAGTAAAATGGTAAGAAGTGACATAAGGATGTTTTTTAAAAGTTTGGATCAAAGGTAATAGCCTGAATTGCTGAGAGTGTTACATAACTTTTTATTCAAGTTACATAATTCACACGTTTTATATCCCTATTCTTTTCAAGGCATGATTCTTAACTGATGGTAACATCAATTCCTTTGTTATCAATCAAATTCATGGAATTCCCTCTGCCTTTAGATTTAGCTCCTGGGCATGCCGACAATGCAAATTGGCTCCATGCAGAGCTCAGCAATTTCGAAGTGTTAAACGTTTAACTGCCGTTTGAACACAGGAAGGGTTTTGGTGGGAAAATATTTGAAATACCTTATAACTTCCTTCAAGGAATATCCGGCAATCTATTTTTTCAAATTGGGCGGTGTATTAATTTTAACCGGATCGAATATTTTATATGCGGGTATTTTTACCTGGTCATTAAAGTGGGACTTTAGTAGTACATAGCCTAGTACTGGCATCATACCAAGCCAAACAGGGAATTGTTTTTGGATTTTATTCTTCTCCGGATTCTTCGATAAACGGCACAACAGTACATTCGTACTCCCGTTTTTCAAAATCATCTTTGTTCAACCATTTTTCAGAAGTAATCATCAGATATTCATAATTCCCTTTGTTCTGCAAATCCCACAGTATCCCTTCGGCTTCGGGGAACGCTACTTTTCCCTCTGTTTGCTCCTTCAACAACCTTTTTACCAGGCTTCTTTCTGAAAGACTTATACTAAGTGCTCTCAAAACAGTTTCTTTTGTAAGTTCCGTTTCTTCATCCTGTTCGGGCCGCATTTCAAACTCCACTACATTAGCCCTGGTATATGGAAACTTTCCGTTGTAGGCTTTATAAAGCAACTGATTAATGTTAAATAAGATTTTGTGAATATAGATATCGGAATGATTCTCAGCAACCTTCACTCTGAGCATTTCCTGTGAAAGATGGTCTGTTTGCCCCTCAGTCAATACTTCAGAAAGTTTGTAATCAAGAAGAATTGCTGCTGCTTCAATAGGCTCAAAATCGGTAATAGCCAACAACAGGTAATCCTTTAGTTCATTTTGATTTAATTTAGCAGCATCAGCATAACCGAATTTTTCTAAAAGAGCTTTATAGTCAGTGTTATTCCATACATCTTCAAGTTCATCTACTGTTTTTACGGAGTTTATTTTTACCTGGTATTTCATCTGTTTATTTTTTAATTTTTACGGGTCACTACTTGTCCCTATTTATCGGGATATAACTTGCCATGAATAATCATCCCTTTGCGTGACAAATTTTTGACGCGGCTCGTTTCATATTCAGTTTTATATAATTAGTAATACTAACAGGATTCCGGGTGTTTTGTTGCATTTGCCGCTTATAGAAGCAGGCGAAAGCAAAGAAAAAAAGAAAACCTGAAAAGCTTTTGTATTCCTTAGGTTTGAAGCAACTATCAGAAACCTAACGGCTGATCATCAGGCAATTTATTTTTTCAAAATAGGTGGTGTCTTAATTTTAAGCGGATCGAATATTTTATACGAGTTTTTTTTGCTGGTCGTATGGACCAGAAACGACCCTGTGTTCGGGAAATCCGAACGGTTCGTCGTCATTATCCAGTGAAGGCTTTAAAGTGGAGTTTACCAATCGGTCGCCCAGTATTTTTACCATTAAATCTTTATGAGTCATGGCAGATTTATAATGTTAGATTCGGGTTTCTTTAACCAGTTGTTATTAACCCAGATTACTCATTAGCGTAATCGATAAACCAAATCTAAAGTTTGTCAAATCTAAGCAATTGACAAACAAAGATTCGTTAAATCGGGGTTAACCCAAATTACGCAAATAGTTCGACTTCGTCGCCTTTTGCGCAATTTGGGGTTAGTAAAAGTTTTAGAATTTAAACAAACTATTTTTTAACAGCAGTTCGTGAAATCTCAATTCCTGTGGGATAGGATACGGTGCCTTCGTCCTCAGCTGTAATAATAATTTCTAAAGGTTCAAAGGATGTTAATGTTTCCAGGGTTGCTGTTTTATCATTTTTCCCTGTTAACTGACCGATGTTTTTCACACCGTTATCTCTTGTTTCAATCCATACAACATAGGTTTTCTTTGGCGGCGAAAGACGTTCGGCACCTGCCAGATTTTTTGCTGTAACAGTTATTGTAAAATTGTTGCTTTTATCCTGTTTTACGTTAGCAGTTATAACAGCAGCAGGTGTCACACTGGATACCGGGAAATTTGTTGTTGAAGAACATGATGTTAAAAGAAACATCAAAAGCGAACTAATAATTACGGTTTTCATTTTATGGTTTTTTAATTCTGTTAAAATTCAATTTAAATATGCCTTTCTCCTCGGATTTCATCGTTTTGAAAAGCATCTGAAGTGTTAAAGCATTTATTTACAGCCTTTTTACCCTTCGGTCAATAAACACTACAAAGGTGGATATAGTAGCAGGGAAAAGTGTTACACTATTTTTAAAAAAAATTACATCATTCACACATTTAATTTAAGAAAAGGGATGATTAGCTTATTGGTATTGTTATGCAACTATGCCTGCTAAAGAATCTGCAAGATCCAGCCAGGAAAACCATAACTGGACAAAAAGCAATTCAACCTGAGCAAAATCAATATTAAAAACTATCAAAGGATTTTGGACCCATTATGGTTTAACCATACTTGCATATTGTTTGCCCGAATGGGAAAACATAATATATACCGAAACTGTTATGGAATGAGAGATATCAGGTTACTCCAACACTTCGAAGTAACCAACTGCTAAGGTTATTATCACCCTTTTTCAGAATCATATTTCTTTTGCCAAATGAAATGTTATAACATTTTGCCGGAATTGTGTAAGGCTTTGATGAGGGCATCCATATACTTTTGCAGGAAATAAAAAATCTATAAACTTTAAACCTGTTACCATGAAAAAGATAATTCTGATGTTTGCAATTATGGGTATGATTGCCGTTACCTATGCACAACCCATTACGCCTAGTGATGTTCCTTCCAAAGTTTCCAAATCTTTTGACAAATCACATCGAAAAATCAGCCAGGTCGATTGGAGCCAGGTTGGCGAAAATTACAAAGCCAGTTATGTTGTTGACGAAAAGAACATGTCTGTTGTATATGGTGTTACCGGGAAATTAATAGAAACTGAAAAGGAAATTTCGATTTCACAGCTTCCAACTTCTGTACTGAAATATGTTAACGACAATTACCCGGGCCAAGTAATTAAAAAGAGAGTATTATTAACCAATGCTAAAGGCAGATCTTCATACGAAGTAAATGTAAATCAGCAGGATTTGGCCTTTAATTCACAAGGTAAGCTTCTACAACCAGAAACCAAATAAGGTCATCCAGGAAAATGGATTGCTACTATTAATAACCTCTATATATCCTTATCCTTTTCCAGGTTAAATTATGATAAGAGAAAGATAAGGCCACATAATGCCCGTAGTTATATAACTACGGGCATTTTTTGCGTAATGATTACTCTCTCGTGGTATGACCAGATATTGACAACAATTTTTCGGGCATACTGTTTAAGTATCAAAATTATTTTAACTTTACTAATTCCACAACCTGATTTATTGCGCTTTTTGGGGTAAAACTGATACTAACTGACTTAATAGCGAAAGAAAAAAATGATACTTTACCTGAAATTTGATTCAAATGTTGCTCTGAAAAAGGTAATGCAGGAGCAGTTAGACAAACTGCAGATTAAGCACGAATATTTAGGTTTTGCCGAAATAGAAATAGAGGATACTATTTCCAGTGCCCAGCTTGGCCGCCTTAACACCAGCCTTAGCAGTTACGGCATCGAAATTATTGAAAACCAGAAGAGTATTCTTGTTCAAAAAATAAAGGATACCATTATCGAAATGGTTTATATGGAAGAAAAACTTCCAACCTCCAACTCAGCTTATATTTCGGACCGGCTGAAACAACGGTATGATTATATCTCTTCAGTTTTTTCAGAAGTAACTTATACTTCAATTGAGAATTTCATACTGCTGCAGAAGACCGAACGTGCCAAGCAGTTAATAATCACGAATGAATTAACTTTTTCCGAAATTGCCTACATGCTTAACTATAGTAGTGCAGCACATTTTAGCAGTCAATTTAAGGGCGTTACGGGAATAACCCCAACAGCTTTTCAGCGGATTATTAATGCAAGGCGAAAAAACAGCAAGGTTTTGAAACAATAAAATTCATTCATCTTTTTCTGATTCATATTTATTATTACGTTAAAAATTACCAAATGGGACCAATGCATATTTTACTTGCTGATGATGATGAAGATGATCGGCAGTTTTTCACGGAAGCTTTTGAGGAAATAAAAATTAATACTGTTATCAAAACTGTTAATGACGGGGTAGAATTAATGAGTCACCTGAACCAGGAGGGCAATCAAATACCACATATACTTTTTCTCGATCTTAATATGCCCCGCAAAACCGGGATCGATTGTTTGTTGGAAATAAAACAACTGCCTCATTTACAAGATATGGCAATTGCGATTTATTCCACATCTTCTTCCGAAAAAGATATTGAAGAAACTTTTATTCAGGGAGCCAATGTATATATAAAAAAACCGAGCGATTTCAATTCGCTTAAGAAGATACTGGAAGATGTAATAACTATTAACTGGCAATATCATACTTCAGGTCTGAACAGGGACAATTTTATGTTTAGTCTATAAAACTCTCAGTTATGCGGCTTATTAAACCCGGAACCCTTTTCAAATCTCCCTTTTTTCTCAGAGGCGTTTTTATACTGTCTCTATTTATGATTTTATATATATCAAGCATTTCATACAAACATAACCAGGCTCTTACTGAATCATCGCAGCTATTGGTGCATTCGTATAAAATTCAGCTTCAGCTCGAGCATATCTTATCTATGTTAAAAGAAGCTGAAATAGCTCAGCGTGGTTATCTTATTTCAAACGATACTGTTCTGCTCAGGCCGTATAAAAATGCCCCGGGTAAAATTATTGATACATACCTCAAAATAAAATCGCTGACAATTGATAACACTCAGCAGCAATACAATTTAGATACCCTTCTTCAATTAATACATTTTCGGTTTAAACTTATGGATTACGCGTTTGAAAGTAGTAAGACTAATCCATTTGATGAAGCGTATTTAGATAAAAATTTATTACAGGGCAAAGAGATGATGGATAAAATCCGTGCTCAGATCCGCAAAATAGATGAAAATGAATTGTTATATCTGAAAAACCACCAGCAAACTTTCGAGAAGGAGGCATTGTTTTCGCCGGTTTCCACATTTTTATTAATGATGTTTTCGTTGCTGGTATCTATTTTGGCATTTATAAAAATCAATAAGGATTTGCATGTATTAAAAAAATCAAATGAGCAATTACTTATTATTAACGAATCAATTAGACATGCCGAAGTAATCGGAGAATTTTATATCTCGCAGTGGAACCAGGCAACCAACGAACTTATATTTTCCGATAATTTATACAGGTTATTAGGCTGCGAACCTCAATCGTTTGCACCAACCATCAAGAATTATTTAAAATTCGTTCATCCTGATGATAAACATTTCGTTTCCTTATCAGAAGAAACCGCCATAAATACAGGGAAAACTGAACCGGATTTTTACAGGATTATACGCAAAGATGGGGAATTACGCTATTTTATGTCTGTGGGTAAATTTATTCATGAAGAAAAAAATACAATTCATATAGGTATAGGTAAAGACATCACTGAACAACACCTGAGTAATGTTGCTCTCGAAGATAGGAATCGCGAACTCGAACAAAGCATTAAGGAATTGGAATCATTTAACCGGGTGGCAAGTCATGATTTGCAGGAGCCGCTTCGAAAAATACAAACCTTTATTTCGCGTATTTCCGAAAAGGATAAAGCATTTCTTTCTGAAACAAGCAAAGAATATTTAACTAAGATTGAATCATCAGCTGACAGAATGCGCATTCTGATTGACGATTTACTGTTGTTTTCGCGCACCAACAAAGCTGAGGAAGTTTTTAATAAAACAGATTTGAATCTTTTACTCGAAAATGCGAACCAGGAACTGGCCCAGAATATCGAAGAGAAAAATGCAACTATTCAATCAGTTCAATTGCCGGAATTAAAGGTTATTCCGTTCCAGATTCAACAATTGTTCGTTAATCTTATCGGAAATGCATTAAAGTACAGTAACCCGGGGATTCCGCCTGTTATTAAAATTGAATGCGAAAAACTGGCTTCCGATCAGTATCCTGATTTTATAAAAGATAAACGCAAGAAATATTATAAAATCTCAGTTTCTGACAATGGGATGGGATTTGACCAGCAATATGCTGAAAAGATTTTTCTTCTCTTTAACCGGCTTCATCAGAAATCAGATTTTCCCGGCTCAGGAATAGGGCTTTCCATTTGCAAGAAAATTGCTGAGAATCATAATGGTTTCATAAGCGCAGAAGGCCATCCGGGTGTAGGTGCTATTTTTTCTGTATTCCTTCCTGCCTGACAATATCCTTTTTAGAAGATTCTCCAAATTTATTGAAATGGAACAATATTTTCCGAATCACTGTTGTCCGGTAAAATTTGATTGAAAACGCTGTAAAGCTTGGCATATCTCGTCCCCACGGGACTTGACATAAATGCTCAATTTGCTATTTATCAAAATTTTACGCCGTGCAATCTTGTTCTGATTTACTGCATCCTATATCTCTTTGTTTAAATTTCAAATGCGAAAACTGACTGGATATTACTTTGTGTTTATCTATTAGCCTCGGCTTAAATTATATATCGTCCCTGACGGGACTTTTTACATATATAATTAATTGTTTTCTACCAATATCGCGTCCTTACGGGACTTTTAACGAATCTTTAATGTGCTTTCTACCACCAGGTATCTGCTGCGCAAATAATCTATGGGACAGTCCCGTCAGGGAC
The DNA here is from genome assembly GCA_963802185.1 of uncultured Bacteroidales bacterium. Lineage (GTDB taxonomy): Bacteria > Bacteroidota > Bacteroidia > Bacteroidales > UBA4417 > UBA4417. Next base: position 153,282 of record CAWDHU010000015.1, on the reverse strand, counting down.
GTAATATTGGTAGAATAAAGCACCCCCCCTCAGCAATAAAGTTCCGTAGGGACGATATAAGATTTTTCCCGGACACCAATGTTTCCGAATAAAGAAAAAAGCTTTGAAATCAAGTAGCTTCCAGAAAGAAAAGCAAAAAAAATCCGGCCTTTTGAGCCGGATTTCCTTTTTAAACAACAATAATTATTTTACATTCAAAACGAGTACTTTTGACAAACTCCAGAATTCCTTCTGATTGGTAATAACCAGGCTATCGGCTTGATTTTTACCGGTTAGACGATATGAGTTTTTAGGGTGTGTGCTCAAAACATCCACTTTTTTCTTCATGATAGGAATAACTTCCAGGTTGGTAATATCAACTCTGGTTAATGCTTTCTTATCTATTTCAGGAGTCAGTTCCTTGGATTTTCCTAAACCAATAAATCCACCTTCTTTGGTTACAATTTTCTTTTCTGTTAAATCTTTGGTTGTACCGATTACATAATACGCTGTATTTAGCTCGGTAGTTTTATCAGCGATCACCTGTTGTTTCTGTTTATTGAGTGTGCTCAGGGTATCAACATTGGCATTCAGATAAATAACTTTGGTTGTCAGGTCAGCTACCTGAACATTCACATTTGTCAAATCTTCTTTCAGTTGAGCAATCTGAACATCTTTTTCTTCAATTTGCCTGCTCAGGTTATCAATCATTCTTTCCATTTCAGCAGCCTGGGCGCCTGCATTTTTTAATTTCGAACGAAGTGATGCGATCATCCTGCGGTTATCAAGTTGCAGCTTGTAAATCATATTAATGTCGCTGTTAATCTGATCTTTCGTCCGACTTTTTAGTTCAGAGTTTCCTTCGGTAGCCTTGCTGATGATTTTTTCTTTCATTTTAATTGAATCCAGGTTTGCCTGAATATCGTTAAATGAACTGACAAACATCGCTACTGTTGAATCTTTTGCCAGGCTAACTGATACGAGGCTGTCGTTTGTCGCTTTCAGTTGAGCAACTTCTTCATTTGTTTGATTGCATCCGGTAGCCAGCATCATAACTGGGATCACCAATGCGAAAATTATTCTTTTCATGGCTTTAGTTTTAATTGGGTTAATATATAAGGTACAAATCAGGTTGTTCCTTTTCAATCCTTCTCACTCAAAATATGAGTTATTTTGTACCCGGCAAAATTACGTTCTCTGAAACCTGAAACATTACACAATTTCCGGTAATGCTTACATGATTTGGCAGAATATATAAGCGGAGAAAGATATTTATTTCTTTATTGAACCATGTTTAATTTTCCTGCAAAACAAAACTCCCCTTAGCGTGTTAAACTAGTTCATTTTTGAAAAGGGAAAAATAATGAAAGGCAATTAATAAATTGCTTAATTTTATCTGAGTCAACAGGAAATTACTGGTTTTACTTTTACGAATTTGAATAAATCAGTCTGATGTTCTCACACCACTCCCATTCCTATGACTTTTGCATCATCTTTCTGAAAAAGAGTTCAAAAAAAAAATTCACCCAAACCAATATCTGATTTGCATGAATCCATCTATTGATATACAAAGTGATCACGTCGCCATGTCCATAATACTTGATGCTATGGAAAACCGGGCTCACGAAATGCTTAAAAACGGCAATGTTGACTATTTCCGCATTGGCCAGATCCTGGATTTCCTCCATAATTACACCGATAACCTTCATTATGCCAAGGAAGAGCGGATACTTTTTCCTGCTGTTATGGATGTAACCAAGCCCTGGATTTCAAAGATCATAAACAACCTTATGCATGAACACGAATTGGCCCGGGAGTATATTAAAGAAATTGACAAACTTTTGCATGCCTGCCTTGCCGGAAATACCGAAGCCCTCCGGGATTTAGCTTCCGGCATGCTGAAATACGTAGAGTTGGAAAAGAACCATATTGAGGTTGAAGACGAAGTTGTAATGCCGCTATTTCAGAGGCTACTGGAAACCAATAAGCTAGAAGGTTTCAAATTCGAGTTTAAGGAAATACCAGATTCGAAAATTGACCAGCTTAAATACCTTGAATACTACAGGCTTATAAATATTCTCTCGGCTGAAAATATTTACGGAAGTAAGCCATGATTGCAGGCTGTTAGCTGATTGTTCTCTGGTAAAATAAGGAACCCCGGGGTAAATCCGCGTGTAGAATCAGTATTGCAGTGGTTTTGCCAGCAATTGCCAGAAAGAAGACAAGTGCGAATGGGAAATTCACGAACTGAAAATTGGGGATTCAAATCCCTGCACCTCGCCACAAGGCATAAAAAAAGTCCTGTTGCTGGCAGGACTGGCGATATATTGAAATGTTTACCGGCATTTTACCGGAAACATTATTCTGTTAGAGGCAATACATCAATTACACTATTTTCTGAGGCTGCAAAATTGTTCACATCGAAGCGCAGGTAGTCAAACTCATTCACCGGTAATTCGGTCATGCTTTCAGGATTGCTGTCGGTGAAGTTGTTTACATCAAAACGGAAGTATCCAAATTCATTTGCCACTGGTAGTTCAATAGCTTCTGATTCGTTTGCGTTTATATAATTATCTACATCGAAACGCAGGTAGCTGTATTCCGTTTCGAATGCACCTGAAGTATTCAGGCTCTTATCGCTTGATTTAGTCAAATCGCCGGAATATGAAATACCGGAATTAGCAATCGAAGTTAATGACATAAAAAATACAAGACTTAAGGTTGCAATGGCTGAGGTAATTTTTACTGTTTTCATTTTTTTATTTTTTTGTCTCTTTTGAGGAAGTTTTACGTTTATTTGATTGATTTGTATTAATGACGGTTTGTTATGATAAAAGTTACAATGACCTGATTTTTAATTGTTATGCATTTGTTAAAATTTAGTGTTTTTCAGTATTTGTTTCTATTGTTATTAAAACGAAGCAAAGATACTATCGTTGTTATTCATGTTAAAACTCTAATCTACAGATGGCGGTAAGAATCGGTTAAAGGCAGGAAAATTGTCGATGAATGACTTTTGATCTTTTTTAAATTCCCGGTGAAATGAGTATATTTAAATTATTTCTCTTTGCCTGTTGGTCCTGTATGGATTAAATAACAAAACAGCCATTTCGTTTTGAGAAAACAAAATGGCTGCTATTGATGATACCCAGTAAAGTCAGGTCAAATTGATTTCGCGTCAGCAGGGGTTTCAGTTATGTTTCGAACCCCTCTATTGGTTATTCTTTGCTCTGGATAGAAGTTATCAGAATCTAAGGCTTAATCCTATTCCATTTGCTGTCATTGATAATTTTATTTCGCTTTTATCCCAGAATGAACTTGGCTGAAAGCCATTGTTATATGTATCAACAGCCTGTTTAGCCTTTTTATTATAACTATGACTTATTGGAATGGCAACAACAATCAGACCTGCTCCAATTCCTGCCATTGCCCAATTTGGTTTTCCTCCGCCTATAGCTGTCCCAATTGGCCAACCTACCATAAATCCACCAGCATAGCCAAAAATCATAGCTATTGTATAAGAAGATTGCGCAGATTTAATCTGCTTATATGCTTGTTCGTTTGGTTTCATCGTAGTTACAAGTTGATTCATGTTTAATCTTTTCTCGCCCTGATAAAACTGATATCCACCAAATACTTTTTTCATTGAAATTGTATCAGTAACTGTTTGCCCAAAAGTAAAAGTAAAAGTAAAACATACTGAAAGTAAAGACATAATAATCACAATTCTTTTCATTTTAATCAATATTAAGTGGTTATACTAAGTTTTAGTTTTGTGTATACTTGTGTTGGCTATATCTCAAATTAATTTGAATAAATCAGTTCATTAATTTGTTTTTCAGTATAATTATCAATGTGTCTGCGGGGTTTTGTTCCATTACTAACTCTTCTTATACGTATGACCAAATCATACTATTTCTCTAATTTTTCGTCTGTATATGTATAAACTCTATATTATTTCAACTCTCCAAATATAACTTTTATTCCAATTCAACAGAACTGATTTTTATTCCAGGAAATTGCGCTATCAACATTTACCTGCTATAAAATATTCTAATAATAGTCAGGGGTTCGGATATTAATATCATTTATATTTGATGCATAAATTAAGTTTTCAATATACCTTTTAATTGCTATGATAACTACAGCTACGATTAAACTGACAAACAGCAAGTTCTTCGAGATATTAGTATCAACCTACTTAAGAAAAAGTGGTGGTTAATAGCTTGGATCTGGACATTAATATTGATTCTGCTTTTAGATAGCAACAAAGATTCAATTGAATTATTCCTGATTTTTTTCTTAATACTCTTTCAAATTATTATGGTAATTCAATACAGGAGATATGCATATTCGAAAGAGAATAAAGTATTCCTGCTCGGACGCTATTACGAAATAGATAGTGATATGATAACCGGGATAATGGAAGACGGTACTTCCCAACCGCTAAAAACTGAGCATTTTATAAAAATTATTAAAACCTCAAAATATTACCTGTTGTATATTGCAAAGTCCCAGTTTATCTATCTGCCGGTTGATGCATTTTCGAATAACACCGATATTGAATGGTTCGAAAATGAGATTATTAAAAAGATAAAGAAATAGCCGGCAGCCGAATTTTTAGACGAATATTAAATTTAGTGCAAGGAAAAAATATATAGCTATGAGTATACAATCGAATTATGCAAAAGCATTTTTAGTTATTATTTCTTTAATTCTCAGTCTCACTGCAATCAGCCAGAAGCTAAACGAAAGCCGGCAGACCAGCTATTACACTCACATTTATAAACTTAGCAGCAAGGAAGCCAAAAAGATTTACCAGGACGATATCTGGAAAGTCGATGCCTCATTTTTCCACACCCTGGTTGATTCTTTTCCAACAGACAGTCTATACGCAGGCAAACTACCTGAAGGACACTATTTAAAGACATTTTCGGAAAAGAACAAACAGAAATTATCCATAATCACGATCCAGAACTTTGAAGTTTTTATTATAAATAACACTACCGATTTAAGCGTGCAGGTTTACGATCTGCATGGGAATATTATAAAAAATGCCGATGTAAAAGTGAAATGCAAGAAGCTGCACTTTAACAAAAAAGCACAATCCTATATCGACAGAAATTCGAATCGTAAAGGCATTCTTAAAGTTACCGTTAACGGCTTTACTGCGTTCTACGATCTTAAAAGGCAATACAATAACTCCGGCATAAAGAGAGGAACCCGAAAAGTGGTTTATGGCTCGCCGTTAAAGTATATCTGGATACCTGTCAGGTTTGTAATTTACCTTCCCATCGATGGTGTGAAATCGATTGTACATCGCTGGTCACAGGGAACAATTTACCAGACAAAAAATTTCTTTGTTAAATCATTTAATTCGATTGCCTGTAAATTCGATGATTATTACTGTGACTATAATACAGAACGTAAATTCAGCGGAAAGCATGAAGGGTACCTGGTTTTCAATAAACCTAAATACCAACCCGGAGATACGGTTAAATTTAAAGCTTTCCTGGTAACAAAAAAAGGAAAGCCAATCGATAAACCGGTTAAAGTGATCCTTGAAACGCAAAAAAAAGACATAGAATTAACTACTTTAAATCCATATTGTAAAGGCGGATACGAATATCAATTCCCTCTTCATGATTCCCTGCAGTTAAAACTTGACAGGGATTATACAATTGCACTCCAGATTAATGAGTACAAGGTATATATCAATGAATCATTCAAATATGAAGATTACGAACTCACGAAAAGCAAGCTTTCGTTGCGGATGGACGAAACAGAACAGTTCCATCACAAAGATTTTAAATTATTTGTAAAAGGCACCGACGAGAATGGCCTGAACCTTTTAGATGCGCGGATTGAAGTAGTAGCCAAGCCAATAACAATAAACCGCTACCTTGAAAAACATGTTTTTGTGCCCGATACCATTCTATTCCTTGAAAAGAAACTTGAGCCTACTGATGAAACAGAAGTATCTATCGCAGACTCTTTATTTCCCGAAGCTAATTTTGATTATGACATTTCTGTAAGATTGCTGACCTCCGATAATGAAGTAATTTCCGAAAGCAAGAAAATCCAGTATTACTATAAATCCGAAAAATTTGACATAGAAATGGCCGGCGATTCCATACAGTTCGCTTTCTTTAAAAATGGAGTAACTGAGCCTGTAAAAGCCATTGTTACGGCAAATGATAATTTTGGAAACAGCACCCAGGTATTTGAGGGAAATCCTTCCTTACAAAACCGGGCTGAATCCTTTTTATGCCGGTTATACCGTTAAATCCGACAGCCTTTCCGAAAAAGTGAGCATCGCATCACGAACCAACTTTATTGCAATGCTTTTCGGAACGAACCAGCGATTCGATATTTATAGTTGTCGACAATCCCCGTAATATTCCTTTCAGCTATAGTATTTACAAAAAGAATTCCCGGGAATCAAAAGGATATTCAGATTCATTGGACATCCGTAAAAAAACAGGCTCGAAACAGAATTATTTCGTCACAATACAGTATTTATGGGCAGGCAAAATCAGGGAAGAAAACTACCGGATTCCTTTAACCGACAAAAAACTGAATATTTCGGTTACACAGCCTGCCATTGTGTACCCCGGACAGAAAACCCGGATTGAAGTTTCAGTTACCGATGTCGATGGCGAACCGGTGGAAAATGTAGATATAACGGCCTATTCCTTAACTAAGAAATTTAATTATTCACCACCGGATTTACCATACCTGGGGGAAACCAGGAAAAACAAAGACGTTATAAATACTTTCAGCTTCAAAGACCCCGAACTTGGCTCTCACAGCGGGCTCAACCTCGATTATGATGCCTGGCAATTACTGGCGGGTATTGATTCAATTGAGTATTACAAGTTTATTTATCCCGGGAAATCAATATATCGTTTCGAATATAAGACTTCCGATTCGCTGACCCAGTTTGCCCCGTTTGTGCAATCCAAAGGAGCTATCGAACCCATACATGTAATCTATGTGGACAGCAAACCCGTGTATTTCAGCTGGTCAACAAATACCCAACCTTATTCATTTAGAATTTCAGGCGGGTACCACCAGATAAGACTGCGCACAAGCTTTAAGGATATTACTATCGATAGTCTTTTTTTTAATTATGGCCAAAAACTGATTTTCAGCCTAAACGAGGATTTAGTCCTGAAGAATGTAAAAATAAAAACAGCTAAACCCGAACTCAGCGAGTATGAGAAACGGCTGCTATACAAGTACATCTTTCCATACAGGAATACTTTCGGCGAAAAATATGCTTATACCGAACATGGCTATGATATTCAGTTTCTGTCTTCAAAATCACAAAACCAATCCACTACTAATTTTGCGGGACCGACTTCGGGCTATGTTTCATTTCATATAATCGATGGCTTTTCGACCAACTTTTATCATGAACCGTTCTTCGAATATGATTTTGCGCCGGGATTACTCAAAATGCGCAGTGTTGACGAGAAAAATTATCCGGAGAATCTTTATTTGTACCGTGATGAAAAGGGATTAAGCGATATTGTCCTTACTAAAAATGGCTTGAACGCACAATGGAAAAGTTACCTTGATTCAAAAAGATATTCATCTGCCAGGTATCAGAATCCGGGTTCCACTACAAAAGGCTTTGGAAGATTACTTTTCAGTTTTTCGAGCTCAGAAACTTCAGGTAAAGACATTCCTTTAAATATATTGGTTTTCAGGTACGATACTCATGAATTTCTGCGTATTTATCCCGGAAATATCAACCAGGTTCATCAATTAGCAGAAGGCTACCACAAATTAATTTTCTTCTATCCCGGCTCTAAATACTATGTTGAAGATTCAGTTTACATTATGCCTAATGGTTTGAATTATTTTGAATTTATGCAGCCACAGGTTTTAAAAAAGGATAATTTCAGCATGTATGTGAGCAATTTAATAGAAGAAACACTTTTTAAACCGGATTCCTACTACGGGGAAAAGGAAAAAGAACTGAAGCAAGTCAATAACATGTATCAGCAGGAATTCCGCTATACCGGTGATGGCGAAATAGTAGAAGGATATGTTTACGAAGACGGGACCAATGATCCTTTACCAGGTGCAACCGTAGTTGTAAAGGGCACTACGTTTGGTGCGCTTACCGATATTAAGGGCTACTATTCATTAAAAGTTCCGGCAAATTATAATGTTTTAACTTTTTCCTTCATTGGATTTGAACCACAGGAAAAACCAATTGGTTATAATAACATTGTAAATGCAACACTCAAAGCCAGCTATAATGCTCTTGATGAAGTTGTTGTTATAGGGTATGGAACAGTCAGGAAATCAAATTTAACAGCTTCGGTTACCACTCTGAGTTCTCAGAATCTAATCAGAGGTATTCCCGGGCTGAACGGGGATATCTCCCAATCGTTATCAGGGAAAGTTGCCGGTGTTCAGATTACATCTATCAGCGGCTCACCGGGAAGTGCGGTTCAGATTTCTATACGTGGAGCTTCAACGGTTGATTTTACAAAAACGCCACTTTATATTATAAACGGAAATGTTTTTACAGGCGATATTTCAGAACTCGACCCGGCCCTGATCCAGAATATTACCATATTAAAAGATCCTGCTACTACTGCTATTTATGGTGCCGGGGGCGCAAACGGCGTGGTGATAATTGAAACCAAAGCCGGGACATTTAAATCAACAATGGCCCAGGCTAACAAAGGGGCTGATTTTGATGATGCTTTTTTTGAAGCAGCCTCGCAATCAAGTTCAATCAGGGAGAATTTTTCGGATTATGCTTTCTGGCAACCCAAATTAACCACCGACAAAGCCGGCAAGGCAAGTTTTGAAGTTACATTCCCGGATGATGTTACAAGCTGGGAAACTTTCTACCTGGCTATGAACGGGAAAAAGCAGTCGGGGCAAACAAAAAGCCTGATAAAATCATATAAACCACTAATGGCACAACTTGCCGTTCCAAGGTTCCTGGTTGAATCAGATACTGCTTTTGCGATTGGGAAAGTACTGAATTATTCGCCTGATTCAGTGGAAGTAACAACAAAGTTTGAAGTGAACCATGAGGTGCAGTCATCGAATACCCGTTATTGCGTTAATTCAATTATTGACACTCTATCAATTATAGCTTCCGATTCAATTTCCATTACATATTCACTCGAAAGAGGCGATGGATATTTTGACGGGGAACTGAGAGAAATACCCGTATTCCCATCAGGACTGGAAGAAACAAAAGGGAATTTCAATGTTCTTGATCATGACACTACATTTAAACTTTTATTTGATACTAATTTAGGGAAAGTCAGGTTATATGCAAGAGCCGATGTTTTGGATGTAATTGATGATGAAATCAGCAGTGTAATCAACTACCTGTATTACTGCAACGAACAAATTGCATCGAAACTAAAGGCACTTCTTGCTGAAAAAACTATTGCCAGCTTCAAAGATGAAAAATTCAGACATGATAATGAGATAGAAAAACTTATCCGGCTTTTACGAAAAAACCAGAATGATAATGGGTTATGGGGTTGGTGGAAAAATGCGGAGAACAGTGGCTGGATAAGCCTTCATGTTCTGGAAGCCTTATCTCAGGCTGACAAGCTAGGTTTTGAAACCCATATAGACAAAGGGCAGCTGACAGAAAAACTGATCTGGGAACTTGAAAACAAGCGCGATTTCTATTCAAGGATACGGATGCTTAAAATTCTACGGCTTTTAAATTCACAGGTTAGCTATGGGCCTTATATCGCAGAATTAGAAAAAACAAAGAATTTATCGTTAAACGGATTATTGCAAATCATCAGTTTAAAGCAATCATGCAACATTAACGTTTCAATTGATACACTTAATTCGTATAAGAAAAGCACCTTGTTTGGCAGTGTCTTTTTTGCTGATGAAAAACACGAAACAGGACTACTTGATAATGATATTCAAAACACATTGCTGGCTTACAAGATTTATAAAAATGACACTGCTGATAATACCAGAAATCTGAGCAAAATGAGAAACTACTTTTTTGAATGCAGAAAGACAGGGTACTGGCGAAATACGTACGAATCGGCACAAATTCTTGAAACCATACTTCCTGATTTGCTTGCTGGTAAAACTAAACTAAGCAAACCATCGCTGGAACTCAGAGGTGATGTGAACAAAACAATTACAGAATTCCCTTTTGAAATGGAAGTCAAACCAAACCAGGCAATTGAAATAACCAAAAAAGGCGATTACCCGGTTTATTTAACTAATTACCAGCGTTACTGGAACAAAACTCCCAAAGCCACCCAGGGCGATTTCGAAATAGTTACCCATTTTAACAATGATTCAGCCTCAATTTTGAAAGCAGGGAAGGAAACCATACTCATAGCCGATGTTCTGGTAAAAAAAGATGCTGAATACGTGATGATTAATATTCCGATACCCGGAGGCTGTTCATATACTGATAAGAAAACCAATAACCGGAATGAAGCAAACAGGGAATATTTCAGAAACGAAACAACCATATTTTGCGAACATCTGGCGAAAGGGAAATATACATTTGAAGTAAAACTGATACCCAGATATAGTGGCAAGTACACATTAAATCCGGCTAAAGTTGAGTTGATGTATTTTCCCACTTTTAATGCAAATAATGATAGTAAGAAAATTGGAATTGAATGAAACCTGCCAAAATCGAACCAAAACATTTATTCAAATTTATAATGCCAGAATTCGTGTATAAAAACAATTTACACATTAAAAAAACAGGGAATTTTAAAATGAAACTTACACTACTAATTACTACGATAATTATACTATCTCAATCAATATCCGCGCAAAAACCCGCAGTTTCTGTCTATGCATCTGCAGACAAGAAAGCACTGCAGCTTCCCGATTCACTAACCTTAAACACAAAAGACATAGCAAGTTATATAAATGCCAACTTTATAACTGATACGGATAAAGTCAGAGCTATATTTATCTGGGTAGCTTCCAACATACAGTATGATGTTGCTAATATGTATGCAATAAATTTTTATGAACCACGGGAAGAGAAAATTTCAAAACCTTTAAAAACCAGGAAAGGAATCTGCGAAAATTATGCAGCACTTTTTAATGATATCTGTTCAAAGTCAGGAATCAGATCGTATGTGGTTGTAGGTTACACAAAGCAAAACGGGTTTACAGATTATATCCCTCACGCCTGGTGCGCCGCGCTGGTCGACAGCAGCTGGTTTATGTTTGATCCAACCTGGGGCTCAGGATATGTGAGTAATGGGAAATTCTATAAAAAAATCAATAATGAATATTTCAAAGCCAATCCCTCAAAACTGATCAGGTCGCATATGCCATTTGATTACCTCTGGCAGTTTTTATATTACCCGGTGACCAACCAGGAATTTTATGATGGCAAAACAGAGCAAAATAAATCGAAGGCATTTTTTAATTTCCCTGATTCTATTAAAGTTTACGAGGCTCTGAATCCTCTTGAAAAACTTATGGCGTCAGCAACACGAATTCAAAAAAACGGGGTGAAGAACTCTATGATTTTTGACAGGCTGCAACACATCAAATTAGAAATTGAAAACGGAAGAATTGACACTGAAAATAAAAGACAAACTAAAATTGTAGATATATACAATTCGGCAGTGCTTGATTTTAATGATGGAATTAAAGATTTCAACAAATTTATTGATTACCGGAACAAGCAATTTACACCTGTGAAAACTGATTCGGAAATTCAAAGTATGCTTGATGTAGCTGATAAAAAATTTGTAGAAGCAAAAAGAAAATTAAATGAAATCGTAAATCCGGATGCCGATATTGCCAGGCTTATACTTCAGGCAAGCAATTCAATTAATGAAACTTACACACAGGTGCAGGAACAGCAGGATTGGCTTAAGGTTTATTTTAGCAAGGGAAAGTTCGCGCGAAAGTCGATGTTTAATAAATATACGTGGTTCGGAATACCGTTGAATTGAAAATGAAATTGAAAAAACAAAATATAAATCTTTATAACCTGACTATGCTAAATAAATCTTTTTTAACTATTTGTATCTTACTTCTCATTAATGAGGCTGGGTTCTCTCAGACCAAACATATCAGAATAAAAAGTGAAAATTTGAAAAATACTTATGAAGATATTAATGTTCTCAAGTCCAATGAAAAAGTAAAGGATGGCAATTACAAAAAGGTAACCTGCGGCAAAACCTCTATTGTCGGCAACTATAATAACAATGAACGTACAGGAATTTGGTAGGTGTACGACTTTGATGGAAAAGTTGAAGTTGAAATTGATTACACAAGTGGCTGGTTGAAATATTTAAAGTTTGATTCCGTTTCAAAACAAAAATATTATGTTGAAAGTAGTATACAGCCAAAAGATGACCGACCAATTTTATCGCTCACCAGCTCAAATATGGTTCTGAACTATCTCATGAAGTTGATCGATTACCCCATTTATGCAATAGAGAACAACATATCAGGTAAGGTTGTGATTTCTGTAAAAGTAGATTCTACAGGAACAATAATTGATTACCAGATATTCAAATCTGTTGATAAATCTGTTGATGACGAATCATTAAGGGTTATAAAATTGATACCTTTTGAATTCCTACCGGAATACAAAAATGGAAAACCTGTTGCCTCAGAAATGAAATTTCCTGTGTATTTCGCTTTTCAAAAATAATCCACAAAAGAATAAAGTGGAAATATTTTTATAATGAAATGCCAACGGCTAAAAGCTGAATGCGAAACCTATTTGTTATGGTCATGCTTTTCCGCATCTGGTAAGAATATTAATTCACTGGTTTCTCAAACACTTGTCTTCTTAATTATTCTATCTTCATATTTATAAACCGCGAATATTCTCCAATCTCTTTTTCAATCAACGAACCAGATTTTTTAGTGATAGCAGCAAAAAAACTGGGTTCAATTTTCATTTTATCTTTTTGTGTCGTTCTTTTCCAGGTGCCGGCAACCTGGCCATTAATCACAATTACCGGGTAGAAAATTCCATTATTTGAAACAGCCTTCCTGTTATGCGCCAGTTCGAGGGCTGCGCTTCTGTCGCGGTAACTGATCAGGAATTCGTCAAACGCCGGCAATAGATGAACAGAGTCCGTTTTCCCATTAAATGCCGGATTATCAGCTTTCAGCCAATATGTATCATCGCTAACAACTTCATAAATAAATTGTGATTTAACACTCTCCAACGCTTTTGTGGCATCGGCAACCGATAAACCTGACCACCATGCAAAATCCTTCAAGGTGGCTGGGCCATGACTGGTAAAATATCGTTGCGCCAGCTCAGCCAGTGATTCATCCCTGCTGAGCATCTTCCGAGCCGGAACTCTTTCCGAAAGCAATCCATATGTAAGTTTATTACCTGTTCTGCGCCCGCTGCAGATTAAACCTTGTAATTCAGCGCCCATCAGGATATGGGAAAGCCTGTTTTCATCCGTTTTAATATTTGCAGCATTCAAAATTCCTGATATCTGTTCCCGGTTAAGATTTGTGTTATCCGAAAGCTTTTTTTCGAGTAAACCAAAGCTTTTATTAAAAATTTCGGTTGTAAGACCAAGTTCCTTATCCCGTGATTTCATTGAAGACTTGATTCTGGGAGCGGTTAACTCAAGCATCCAGTAAATATCTTCAGCGCTTACCAAATGCCAGGTTGGACGCAGTAAGTGAGTCCGGATTATCAATCCATCATTCAGTGCTTTTTCGATAATTTCGTCAGTAGCTCCAACCATTCGCTGCCCGATCGCCCATTTGCACATGGCAAAATCCTGGGCTTGCATGGCACCCATCCAGCTGACTACTTCGTTTGGTTTTGTGAACGTTGTTGCTTCGATTTTCTGATTCTGTAAGCGCAGGGTTGATATTTCCGATAGAGTCACTGGTCAAATTTTTAAACGAAATTATTAAAACTTAATCAGGCATTCACCAGTGTTTCAATATCAAATTTCTTCATTTGCATGAAAGCATTCACAACCCGTTCCGATCTGGTTGGGTCACTCATAAGTTCGCCTAAAATATTAGGGACAATTTGCCACGAAACACCAAATTTATCTTTCAGCCAGCCACATTGCCATTCGCTTCCGCCTTCGGAAAGCTTGTTCCAGTAATAATCAATTTCTTCCTGCGTTTCACAGCTAACTGTGAATGAAACTGCCTCATTAAAGGTATATTCATGAACACCAGGTCCATCCATAGCAATAATACCATAATGGTTCAGACTGAATTCCGAATACAATACCTTGCCTTCATTTGTATCATCTGCCGGATAATGCATCAACAAATCTGTTGAAGAATTCTCAAACACGGAACTATAAAAATTTATGGCCTCTTCTGCTCTGCCAAACTGTTTGCCGGTAAATAACATGGAAGGCGTTATTTTAAATTTCGCTTCTTCAGTATTGGCAACGGAAATCTGCCAGGTAAATCCAAACTTATCCTGAAGCCAGCCGTATCTTTCGCTCCACGGATAGGTATCAATTTGCATCATCGCTTTTCCACCTTCAATGAGTTTATCCCAGATCAAATTGGTTTCAGCCAGAGATTCGCAATAGACAAACAGCGAAATGGACGGATTGAACTTAAACATCGGGCCGCCGTTTAATCCCATAATGTGGGTTCCGTTCAGCTCAAAGTCTACCACCAGGGGAATTTCATTCAAAATTTTTGAATTTCGAAAAACGGAACAGTAAAACTCTGCTGCTTCCTTTGCATTTCCATCAAACCAAAGGCAAGGATATATTGGGTTATTCATAGTTTCAGATTTTAAACAGAACACATAAATTACTTTTTCTCTGCGCAGTTAAACATCCACTGCACTCCGAATTTATCCTTGCAGCTTCCATAATAATCGCCCCAGAACATATCCTGCAACTCCTGTTCTACCTTACCCCCTGCCGAAAGTGCATCGAACAGGCTTTTGGTTTCCACCCTTGTATCGGGTTCGAGCATAAGATAAACGTTGTTCCCGGAATTTACCCTGAAGCCCATTGACTCAGGTGCGTCGGTGCCCATTAACAAGTGCCCGCCAAGGATAGGTAATACTATGTGCATTACCAGGTTTCTATCTGTTTCTGCTATGGGTGGCATTCCTTCCGAAGGAGGAATATCGCCGAAACGTGAAATTCCACCAATAAATTCGCCACCAAAAACCGATTTATAAAAAGTAAAAGCTTCTTCGGTTTTATCAGGGAAATTAAGATAGGTGCTGACTTTTGACATTGTATTAAGAATTAAGTTTTTAGTCTTTGAAAACTGATAGTATATTGCTTGAATGCTGATTTTTATACAAATTTACACCTTTCCGAAAGCTTCTACATATTTTTTGAAGTTATCCAGGATAGACTGCCAACCCATTTTTTGCATCTCTATCGAATTCTCCAGTTCGGCTTCAAAAACTTCAGTAAGCATCGTTCCACTTCCATCTGTATCAAAATGCACCTGTACTTTACGATCGTCGCCAAGCGTGGATTCAATCAGCTTATATTTCTTTATTTTGGTGTATTGCCCCAAAAAATCGAAACCCATACTGCCATCCTTAGCTTCCATACGCGAAAGGAAATGTCCCCCAACCCGAAGATCATTTTTGGCTTTTGGTGTATGCCAGTCGTCGGATGCATAGTTCCAATGGATAATGTGTTTGGGGTCCGTCCAGCTTTCCCAAACTTTTACCACTGGTGCATTGATAATCGTTTTAACTGTTATAGCATGTTTATTTGTTTTTGCAGGCATGGTATTGGTTTTAAATCCATTTTACGGAATGGGTGAAACAAAGTTATATCTGGCAAGGGAGCCAGATACAAGGTAAAATTATTTTTTGCCCTTACAGGAAAAATACGATGAATTGAAATCCATTAACAAAATACCTGAGTGAATTGTTTGATAAATATACTTGAATTCAATGCTACTTTCCAGGTATACATTTTAATTTATCGATGTTTTATTTTCATTATTACGAGGGTGAATACAAAAATTAACCCGACAGTTTCATTCCTATACCATTACATCAGAAACAATTATGAAAAAATAGAGAAATTAGGCTACCTTTGCCGAAAATTACAAATTCAGTTTACGCATAGAGTACTTCGGATTGTAAATACCTGAAAAACTTTACTTTCCGTTTCAAACTGAGCAAAGCAAAAATCACTCATGGCAAATATTCTGGCTATAGTTGGCCGCCCAAATGTTGGGAAAAGCACTTTTTTTAACCGCATGACCGGTTCGCTCGAAGCAATCGTTGATCCTACAAGCGGAGTTACCCGTGACCGTCATTATGGTCACAGCGATTGGAATGGAATTGAATTTTCGATTATCGACACTGGTGGTGTTGTTATAGGAGGTGATGATGTTTTCGAGAATGCTATTATTGAACAGGTACAACTTGCCATCGAAGAAGCTGATGTTATACTGTTTATGGTTGATGCGCGCGAAGGCCTTACCCCGCTTGACAAAGATGTGGCAAATATGATCCGCCGCTCTCCCAAAAAAGCATTCCTTGCTGTCAACAAAATTGATAGTCCTGATAAATTCCATGAGGTTTCGGATTTCTACAGCCTGGGGTTTAAAGACATTTTCGGAATTTCATCCTCCAATGGAGGAGGTACAGGCGACCTGCTGGATGAAATAGTCAAAGTATTTGATAAAGCAACCCCTGAAACTCTTCCTGACCTGCCTAAATTTACAGTAGTAGGAAGGCCTAACGTAGGCAAATCATCTTTCGTTAATGCTTTACTCGGAGTTGAACGCAATATAGTTACACCCGTTGCCGGAACCACGCGCGACAGTATTTATACCCGTTACAATTCATTTGGATTTGATTTCCTGCTGGTTGATACAGCCGGTTTGCGTAAAAAATCAAAAGTATTCGAGAATATTGAATTTTACTCCGTAATGCGTTCTATTCGCTCTATCGAAAGTAGTGAAGTGGTATTCATAATGATCGATGCCACCCAAGGCTGGGAATCGCAGGATATGAATATTTTCAGGCTGGCCCAGAACAATCACAAAGGCATTGTTATCATCGTAAATAAATGGGACCTGGTTGAAAAAGACACTCATACACATAAATACTACGAAGAAGCTATCCGCAAAAACATTGCTCCTTTCTCTGATGTTCCGATTGTTTTCACTTCCGTACTCAACAAGCAACGCATCCATAAAGCACTTGAGGAAGCCACAGCTGTTTACGAAAACCGCAGAAAACACATACCTACCCGTAAACTAAACGATGTTCTTTTACCCATATTTGATGGCACCCCTCCTCCTTTCATTAAAGGTAAAGAAGTGAAGATTAAGTATATAACACAGATAAAAACACCTTACCCTACTTTTGTGATTTTCTGCAATCTGCCGCAATACGTTAAAGACCCATACAAACGATTTGCCGAAAACCGTATACGCGAACAGTTTAATTTCACGGGTGTTCCAATGGAGGTTTATTTCAGAAAAAAATAAAGAATGTCGGATGTTAAATGTTAAATGTCGGATGTTGCAAAGCGATCCGCACAATCACCTCTCGCCTTCTCTCTTCTTCTCTCCTTCTCCCACTCTCCCCATCACCCACTCTCCCACTCACCTACTCGCCAATTCAACCAATTCTCTTTAGACAAAAATGGCTACCGAATCGCTACGTATAGACAAATGGCTCTGGGAAGTGCGGCTGTTCAAGTCGCGAAGCCTGGCTACCGATGCATGCAAAGCCGGGAAAGTTAAAATGGACGGCAGTAATGTAAAAGCTTCAAAGGAAATTAAAGAAGGCGACATTATCACAGTCAGCCTGAATCCGCTATTTAAAACGGTGCGCGTAAAACAATTCCCGAAAAGCCGGGTGAATGCCAAACTTGTTCCTGATTTTATGGAAGACCTCACCCCTGAAACCGAATATAACAGGGTAAAACTGATTAACGATACCAACAGCGAATACCGCGACCGGGGAGCCGGACGTCCCACAAAGAAACTTCGGCGTGTTATTGATCAGCTCAAGAATAGCAAGGAATCGTGGTAGGGCAGGAAAGGTTAAAGGATAAAGGATAAAGGTGAAAGGCTATTTGTTAATAGCTCTTCCAAATATTTTAGATTAAATGAAACTTGTTGGTTACCAACTTTAACCTTTATCCTTTTCACTTTAACCTTATCAAACTAATCCACCAGTAAAACCAAACCCTTCAGGTACTCCCCTTCCTGGTGAAAGATATTTACCGGGTGATCTGGGGGTTGAGAAAGGTGTTGAATAATCCTTACCTGTCGGCCTGCATCCACAGCTGCTGCTGTAACGGCTGATGTAAACATCTGCCTGTCGACAACCTGCGAACAGGAAAAAGTAAACAAAATACCACCGCTTTTTATCTTAGCCAGTGCCATAGCATTAATAGTCCGGTAGCCTTTAAGCGCCTGGTTTCGCGAAGCCAGATTTTTGGCATATGCTGGTGGATCAAGTACAATTACATCATACTGACTATATTCCATAGTTTCGATATATTTTCGGGCATCGGCAACTATACAGGCATATTCAGTGGAACCAAAACCATTCAGTTTCATATTTTTTTCAGCAATTGCGATTGCCGGCGCTGAACTATCAACTGTATGAACAACTCTGGCTCCCGCATTTGCAGCATAAACTGAAAAACCACCGGTGTACCCAAACATGTTGAGGACATTTTTCCCTTTTGAGTAGCATGCAAGTAATTCCCGGTTTTCGCGCTGATCAAGAAAAAAACCGGTTTTCTGTCCGGTAACTGCATTTACATGAAAGCGATGACTGTTTTCGAGTATTTCGCATTCGCCGATAGTTCCTGCAAGAAAACCATCTTCTACCACACGGTCAGTCATTTTGCGGATGGCATCGGCGCTTTTATCATAAACTGTAGAGATTTTTCCTTCACTTACAGATACAATTGCTTCGGCCAGTAGTTGCCTGATATCGTGCATCCCGGTTGAATGTGCCTGAAGAACTGCCAGAGCGCCATATACATCCACAATAAGCCCGGGCATACTATCACCTTCGTTGTGCACCAGGCGATACGCATTAGTGTTGATGTTATCTGAAAGTCCGATGGATTTGCGAACCTGCCATACCTCCTTTATTTTGGAAAACCAGAAATCCTTACTTATTTTCTGCCGTTTAAACGTGAACAGTTTCACCGCCAACGATCCTGGCATGCAATGACCGGTTGCCAGGTATGCTCCGGCAGAAGAGAAGCACTCCACAACATCTCCTTCGGCTGGTTTACCAACAGTTTCTTCAATAGCACCCGAAAAAATCCAGGGATGAAAACGTAGAACCGGACCTTCTTTGCCTGGTTTAAGAATAATCTGTGGATAGTTTGGCATAATTTATAGCTATATTGGCAAAGGTAATTAAAAGAGCTTTGGCTTAAGGCAAAATGGTGCAGACGAAATAAGGAATAGAAACCTAAAAGTCACTTCAGAAAGATTGATTTTTGTAGTTTAACAAGGAAGCATTTGAAATTAAAGGTACTTTGTAATAAGATTGTTGAAAAAAACTTAATTCGAAGTTTCAATGAGTTATTCGTTAAAAATTTAGGGTTCCGCCTATTAATAACAATTTTACTTTATGAGTGCCGGGAATCATTAATCAGATGGTTATTGACGAACAAATATTACCCCTCTGCCTATCGGCACCTCCCCTAAATTTAGAGAGGCAGAATTTAACCAACAGAACTGCAATATTTTTAGTTAGTACAATCCAACTCCCTCCCTATTTTTTAGGAAGAGTTGGGGAGGGTGAATTACAAAAAGAACAAATTTTTAATCTTATACGATACTCATTTTAAAAAATATTGCAACATTTTTATAAACTGAGCAAAAACATAAATATGACTAAAAATACTATGCTCCGGGTGTTAATCCAGCCTTTATTATTCGAAAAATATGTCGCAAAGTCGCAATTTAGCGAAGCGTTATCAAAAGCGATTCGAATAACATCGCTGAGGATATGTATATTATTAAAAACCAATTAAGTTCGGCAAACGCTTTACTGGAATTAACTTGTTTCAAATCAAGGCTTTGCGTCAGGTAACCTTGGAGCAATAAATTATTCAGGCAAGATTGTTCAACAGTGATACTGGAACATTATTTTCTCCAATTAGGCAATTATTCAGGTAAAAACACGAATTTATATAGTGATTATAACTATGGTGTAAGAAATTTTAACCTCCTGGAACGCCTATCGTCATTACGTTTTAAAATTAATTGACTTATTTTTCATAAATATAATTCGATTTTATATAATTGATTGTACCTTTGCTCGTTATTTAACCATTAACCAAAAAAATATTATGAAAAAATTATTGTTACTGATGCTTATTCCGGCCATGCTAATGACCGTGAGTTGCAATAAGATGAAAGAAGAGAATGCAAGGCTTAAAGCTAAAAACGATAGTCTTCTTGCACTTGGTTATCAGAAAGATACCACTGTAATGGAATTCGTAAGGGCTTTTAATGAGATTCAGTCGAACCTCGACTCAATCAAAATGAAAGAGAATATTATAAGCCAAAACACCAGTGGTGGAACTGAAGTACAATCCAGTGCCCGTGAGCAAATTACAGGCGACATTAATGCTATTTATCAGTTGCTGGAAAAGAACCGCGCACAGGTAGCTTCATTACGTAAACAGCTTAAAGGCTCCAATGCAAAGGTTGCTGAACTGGAAACAATGATTACCAATCTTGAAAAATCTATAGCTGAGAAAGATGCTGAAATTGCAGAGCTGAAAGATCAGCTTGGCAAATTGAACATTAAGGTTGCTGATTTAGGTAATCAGGTAACAAACCTGAATGCAAATGTTGATAACCTGAGTGCTGAGAACAAAGCAAAACAACAGGCTATTGATGAGAAAACAGCTGCCCTCAACACTGCTTATTATGTTGTTGGCACAACCAAAGATCTGAAAGATAAGAAGGTTATTGATAAATCTGGTGGATTCATTGGAATAGGCCGTACAAAAACAGTAACTACTGATTTTGATAAAACCAATTTCACCAAGGCTGATATCACAACCCTTACTGAACTCCCAATCAATAAGAAAAAAGCTGTATTGCTTTCAAATCATCCAACAGGATCTTACAAACTTGTTAGCACTGCTGACAAGAAGTTAGTTGAAAAACTGGTGATTTTAAACTACACCGATTTCTGGAGCAGAAGCAAATACCTTGTAGTTGCTGCTGACTAATACATTTAAACATATTTTTAAAAACCGGTTTCTTTCGAAACCGGTTTTTTTATGCAACAGACTATTTGAAGGGTATTGAAAAATTTTAATTCATTTATTACACAATTGAACTTCCTCGGTGCAAGCGGACGAAGTATCAACGAAAGATCTCTTTTAAATTTCGCCCCAAAGGACGGGGAAAATAACCCAGGATATCCCTCAAACCCGCTCAGGATCATTTCGAATATATACTTTCAGGAAACAATCCTTCATGAAATTAATGTCTCACAGATATAAACATTACATTTGCGCATGAAAATCCGAATTCTTCTTTTTGCTGCAACAATGCTTCCCTGGCTCATATCATGCGCACAGCTGGCAAAAAATACCACTAAGCCCGTCAACCATTCTTTTACGGCTGTATTTTATAACGTAGAGAACCTTTACGATACGAAGGATGACCCAAAAATCAACGATGATGAATTTACGCCTTCAGCAAAAGTCCCCTGGACAGAAGATCGCCTGGAAGTTAAAATTAATCATGTAAGACAAGTTCTTACTGATATATCAAGCCCTGCTATGCCCGATCTGATTGGTCTTGCAGAAATTGAAAATAAACAGGTTCTCGAAATGCTGGTTTCTTCAGCCGGGATCAACAGGATAAAATACGGAATCGTTCATTATGACAGCCCCGATGAGCGTGGAATCGATGTAGCAATGCTTTACAACCCTGCAACATTCAAAGTTATTTCGTCGGAACCTTTAAAAGTAATTCTTCCCGATAACGACCTGACCCGCGATATTCTGTATGTTAAGGGTAAACTTAATTCAGGAGAGACACTTCATATTTTCATTAACCACTGGCCCTCGCGGCGCGAAGGATCTGAAGTTTCAGCTTCGAAACGCATGGCTGCTGCTAATGTATTAAGGGCTAAACTCGATGCTGTTCAAAAACTAGAAAAAACCCCAACCATTCTTATTCTTGGCGATTTCAACGATGAGCCTTCGGACAACAGCATCACTCAGGGTTTAAAAGCCTTAAGTCCTGACCAGACAATAGCAGATAATAAACTATACAGTTTATTGTATCCTGAGTATAAAAAGGGAGAAGGCAGCCTGTTTTACAAGGATTGGGATCTTTTCGACCAGGTTATTGTTACGGGAAACACACTTTCAGCTAAAAAAAGTTTAAGGACATCAGTTAACGATGCTGGAATTTATAAAGCAGAATACCTTCTTTTTAAAACCAAAGCCGACGAATCACGCCCTAACCGCACCATGAGTAGTAGTAAATATTTTGGCGGCTACAGTGACCACCTGCCTGTTTATATAAAATTTTACCTGAATTAGATAAAAGTGCCTAAAGTATTTAGAGTGCCTAAAGTACTTAGAGTGCTTAAGTTTTTATAGCGATTAAAGTCTTTATATTAGTGATTTTCTATAATGTCGGAGTACATGCAAAATGATCCTGACAAATAACTTTAGGCACTTTTAACTTTAAGTACTTTAGGCACTTATTATAGGGAATCACGTTCCAAGGTTTTAGGAACAAGATCAAAATCAACTTCTTTCGTTAATATTCCGGTAGTATCATAAAAACACCAGGCTCCAACGCGGATATCATCACGATACATGCCTTCAATGTATTTTATACCGTTTGGGTGGTAGGAAATAGCTTCCCCATTGCGTTTCCCATCTTTATATTCTCCTTTACTCCAGATTGTTCCGTCCTCGTACCATGCTTTCCAGATTCCATTCCGTAAATTGTTCTTGTATTCGCCTTCTATTCTTTTCTCCTTGTTTTCGTAAAACATTACTTCACGATCGAGCACTAAGGCACTGCCTTTTTTATGGTAGTATTTTACCACCTTCGGGTTACCATTTTCATAAGCAGATTCAACCACTTCTTTTCGGCTGCACCCTGAAGTAACAGCAACCAAAAATGTAAAAAGGAGTATTCTATTCATTAATTTGATTTTATCTGTCGAAAGTTATCCTCAATCCTTTAACATTACCGTTAATCGCTCCTCTGTCGTATGCCAGATGCCCGTTGACAAAAGTTTTTTCAATACTTGTATCGAATGTTGTGCCTTCGAAAACCGACCATCCGCACTTATACAGGATATTTTCTTTTTCAACAGCGTACTTATGAGAAGGATTTATCAATACAAGGTCGGCAAAGTAACCCTTTCGGATAAAACCACGCTTTTCGACATTGTAACATATCGCAGGTGCATGGCACATTTTTTCGACTAATGTAGTGAGTTCCATTTTACCTTGTTTCACTAATTGCATTATAGCCTGTAACGAATGTTGCACAAGCGGAGTACCTGATGGCGCATTAAAATACGAGTTTGCCTTTTCTTCTGAAAGGTGTGGAGCATGGTCGGTTGAAATAATATCAACCTTGTTATTGAGCAATCCCTGCAGCAGGGCAGCTTTATCAGTAGCAGACTTTATGGCCGGGTTGACTTTAAGTTTTGTGCCAAACCTGGCATAGTCTTCATCGCAAAACCACAAATAGTGTGTGCATACTTCTGAAGTGATACGTTTTTTAGCCAGCGGGATTGTATCATCGAGCAGGCTGAGTTCATTTTCGGTGGATAAATGGGTAATGTGCAAACGTGTATTGTATTTACGCGCTAAAGCAACAGCCAGTTCGCTGGAGCGAAAACATGATTCAGCGTTTCGGATTACTGGATGCATTTCTACTGGCACATTTTCACCATATTTAAGCCGCATGGCTTCAGTATTAGCACGAATGGTTGATTCGTCTTCGCAATGTGCTGCTACAGGAATTGGCGAGCGCTTGAAAATTTCTTCAAGGGTACTGATTTTATCCACCAGCATATTACCGGTTGATGCCCCAAAGAAAACTTTTACCCCACAAACCGTTTTTGGATCAGCATTTACAATTTCGTTGATATTATCGTTGCTGGCACCCAGGAAAAATGAATAATTAGCCAGTGATTTTTCAGCAGCAAGAAACATTTTTTGTTCCAGCAAATCAAGTGTAACAACCTGTGGTTTAGTGTTAGGCATTTCGAAAAACGATGTAACACCACCGGCTACCGCAGCTCGGCTTTCAGTAGAAAGATCAGCTTTGTGGGTAAGCCCCGGCTCACGAAAGTGTACATGGCAGTCGATTATACCCGGAAGCAACAGCAGTCCGGTTGCATCAACAACATCGTAATCGCCTTCAGGATGAATTTCTCCTTCGCCAATTTCCTTAATCAGTTGACCGCTGATAAGCACATAGCCGTTAAACTGCCGGCCTTCGTTTACAATGGTTGCATTCTGTATTAAAATATTGTTGGATTTCATAAATTTCGGATAGACGGGGAAAACGATACAAAAGTACTTTACTTCCGGATATGTTCGGGGCTGCAGTTACTTCGAATTATTAATTCTTCATTTTAGTTCTATAAAGAGTGCGAAGAGAGATGTATACATTAATTAAAGAAAGAAATAATAAGAAGAATCAAAAGATAAGGAAGAAAATAAAATATCCGGGGATTTATCACTTCACATTCATCAGATTGTTTACTGGAATTCATAAATAGCAAATCAAAATATTATACTAAAGGTATCAAAATGTCTAATTTAGAATCACTCTAAGTCTTTATATTTAAAAAAAAATCTATTTTTACCCCCCCGAATAAATAAATACGAAAAATTGCCAAAAAATTCAATTATGAAAATTCAATTATCATGAAAAAAAACCTACAAAAAATTGCTTTTGCCTTTGTATTAATTCTTTTTAATACTGGTCTGTTTGCACAAGGATTTGTAAAAGGAGTTGTAAAGGATGCATCTACAGCTGAAACTTTGATTGGAACATCGGTGTTTGTAAAAGGAACCACTACCGGTGTTACTGCAGATGCTAATGGAGCCTTTAAATTTGAAGTCCCCGCAGGAAAAAAGACCATAGTTATTCAATATGTCGGATATGCACCGGTTGAAGTTGATGTTACCATTAAAAACGGGCAGACATCAGATTTGGGAATTGTTGAACTATCAGTTAATCAGATTGGATTGCAGGAAGTAGTAATACTTGCATCGGTTGCTGTCAGCCGGAAAACACCTGTAGCCATTTCAACACTGGAACCCAAGTTACTCGAAGAAAAACTAGGAACACAGGAGTTTCCTGAAATTCTAAAATCAACCCCGGGTATATATGCCACCAAACAAGGCGGCGGTTATGGCGACTCACGGGTTAACCTTCGTGGTTTTGAATCGGCCAATATTGCAGTTATGATTAATGGTGTTCCTGTTAACGATATGGAATGGGGTGGCATTTACTGGTCGAACTGGGCTGGTTTATCCGATGTAACTCGTTCAATGCAGGTGCAACGCGGATTAGGAGCGTCGAAAGTGGCAGCTCCATCATTAGGCGGTTCCATAAACATTCTGACCAACACTACTGATGCAAAAAGAGGTGGCGCCATCTCTGTTGGTGTTGCCAGTGATGGATACAACAAAATCGGATTCTCAGTTTCTACAGGATTAACTGAAAAAAACTGGGCAGTATCCCTTTCAGGTGCTAAAACATCTGGTAATGGATATATCCAGGGAACCCAGTTTGAATCTTACTCGTATTTTGCAAATATTTCGAAAAAGATTAACGCATCACATTCACTGTCATTTACTGCTTTTGGTGCACCACAGTGGCACAATCAACGAAATAATAATGACAAATTGCTGATTACAGAGTGGCAGAAACAACAGAATAAATATAAATACAATGCGTCGTACGGTTTCGATATGAACGGTCAGCAGAGAGCTTCATCACTCAATGTGTATAACAAACCGCAAATTTCTTTAAATCACTTTTGGACTATCAATCATAAAACAAGCCTGTCTTCGGTTATTTATGCTTCAATCGGGGATGGATATGGTACCAGCGGACAAGGATTTACCTCCACTGACCGCAGTTACTGGTATGGCGCATCAAATGGAATTCCTAACACTACTTTCCGTGCTCTTGACGGAACTTTTGATTATGGTGCTGTATATGCATACAATAATACAAGCGTACAAGGCTCAAAAATGGTTATGTCGAAAAGTGTAAACAAACATAAATGGTACGGCGCACTTTCAACATTCACTACCAAAATAAGAGACAAAGTTGATTTCTATGGCGGTATCGATCTTCGTTACTATAAAGGTGTACATACAAATGAGATTACTGATTTATACGGTGGTGACTTCTATATTGATCAAACAGCCCGTCCTAATCTTGCCGACCAATCGTATATGACAAAAAAACTGGGTGTTGGCGATGTGGTTTACCGCGATTATGATGGTTTTGTATTTAGCCAGGGATTATTTATGCAGGCTGAGTATAATAAGGATGCTCTCAGCACCTTCATTTCCTTATCTGGGTCAAACACTTCTTACTGGCGCTACGATCGTTTTTATTATGACACTGACCAGGCCAAATCAGTAACAATCAACTTTTTAGGATATTGTGCTAAAGGTGGAGCCAACTACAATATCAACGACTATCATAATGTGTTTGCTAACATAGGAGTTATCTCGCGTGCACCATTCTTCTCGGGAGGAGCTTTCCTTCAGTCAACCACAAGCAACATTACTAACCCTAATGCTGTTAATGAAAAAGCATTTTCATCAGAACTGGGATATGGATTCAGATCGCATTTTCTTTCGGCTAACTTAAATATCTACCGTACGCTTTGGAAAGATAAAACCATGGTAAGAGCCATCAATGCAAACAGCCCTGAAAGTCTGGTTGTAAATATGGAAGGTGTAAATGCCCTTCATCAAGGGGTAGAGCTTGATTTTATTTCCAAATATTTCGAAAACCTTGAACTTACCGGGATGATCTCCATTGGTGACTGGAACTGGAAAGATGATGCTTCGGGTTATCTTTATAATCGCGACGGACAGCCAGTTGATGCCAATGGAAATGTAGTTGAGATGCAAGGCCCTGACCATGCAAAAATTGATGTTAACATCGGGGGAATCCATGTTGGTAACTCAGCACAAACAACAGCTGCTTTTGGTGCCAAATATGAATTATTAAGAGGTTTTAACCTGGGTTTAGATGTTAACTATTTTGGCCGCAACTATGCTTACTACAACATTTCCTCAGTTGGTACAAGTTTGAATCCGACTACTTTCTCCCAACCTTGGGAAATCCCTGATGCAACAACTCTTGATTTAAACATGAGCTACCGCTTCAAAATTGGCAATCTTGATGCAAGCTTAATCGGTAATATTCAAAACTTATTGAATGCTGAATATATAACTGATGCTACAGATGGAGCTAATCACGACTGGGAAACTTCTCCTGTTTTTTATGGATTCGGCAGAACCTTCTCCAGCACATTAAAAATTAAATTCTAAAACCCGAAAAACATGAAAAAGATATATTATTCATTATTATCAGGTTTGGCTTTTGCACTACTACTGGGTAGTTGTACTAAATTCAACGATCAATTTACGGGTCTTGACGAAATGACCAAACCAACCAATGTAGGTAGTGTTAGCTATACCCTTACAGCTGCTGATTATGCAAACATTAAGAAAGCTGCTTTAGCTGATGCAACCACTCCTGAAGAAATTGCTGCTGCCAATGCTATTGGTACATCATTAGCTTTAAACTCCACTTTTACAGCAGCTGATTATGCCCCGCCAATCTTAAACACAATGTTCTTTTCGTTTGATTTAGGCTCAAGCACTTTGCTGACATACAATTATGATGAGAATAAGCCTTCTTATCTTAATGATCTGACAACAGTAAATATTCTGCAAAATGCCGATTATCAATTTGCATGGGGAGGCGGAGTGTATGTTCCTGCATTTACACCAACAATTACTCCCTCTGCAAAATTACCTCAAGTTCTGGCCTCTAAATTTCCAACAGCACCTAGTGGAAATTACAAATTTGTTGAATACAACTATTCAGATCAAGATGCTGTTTTGCAAACAACAGAAGTGAAGTATTTATCCGAGGACTGGACCAACCATACTGTTGTTACTGTTAAACCTTATACTGTAGTTAGCGAAAACGGCTGGATGAGCAAAGATGTACTGGGAACACAAAATTGGTTTTGCAGAACGTATAGCAGCAATAATTATGCACAAGCAACATCCAATGCTTCACTCGAAATAAATGAAATGTGGATGATCAGCCCTGAAATAGATTTGCAAACAGCTATTGCACCCAAATTTACGTTCGATCTTGTTATAGGCTACTGGAATGCCAATTGCCTGACAGTATGGGTTTCGGAAGATTTTGACGGCAATGCAGCTAATATTTCCTCTGCTACCTGGACTGATCTTTCATCTAATTTTACATTCCCTGAAACTCCGACTACCGGCTATTCACCGGCATTCATAAATGCAGGAATTGCTGATCTTACAGCCTATAAAGGCAAGAAAATTCGTGTTGCCTTCAAATACAATGGAGATGGCCGGTCAGCCGCTGATCGCGGAACCGACCCTTTAAAAACAACCACCTATGAAGTTGATAACATTAAAGTTTCTGAGATAAAAGAAGCTTTATCTGTTGAAAGCAGCGAAAAACAATATGTTGTATATATGTTCAACGGAAGCAGTTGGGTACCTGCCGACAATTCCTTTATGCCTCTTCAACCTGACGATTACACTGCAATGGGATTAAGTTACATTTCTTCGACCAATGCGCCTTTGTATATTCCTCAGTTACTTGCTCAAAAGCTGCCATTTGCCCAGGAAGGCACCGTTAAAAACGTTGTTTACAAATCAGGAAGCAATGCAACGTATGCTGGTGCGAAGCAATTTACGTTAACAAGTGGGACATGGGTGATGAATTCATTCCAAATTCAAAGAACAGAGCAGTTTATTTTTTCGAATTCAGGATGGGTATTCGATCCAACTGTAAAAATGACTATGGTTACTGCTGATTATCAGTTGATGGTTGATTACGTTCTGGCAACGCCTGAAATAGCAATATTTGCCCACCCGTACTATAAAAACGAAGAGTATTATTGGGGATTTGCCAGCAGATACTCAAATACAAGTTTCCGACTGAGCTATCGTAATCCGTATTTTACAGGCGACTATGTTCAGCCAGCTACCATTGATCCTGAATTGTATGCTTTAACCAATGATGCCGACAAAGTTGCATTGTTGTGGGAGCGCTTAAAAGGTGGAATGGAAAAATTTGCACAGCTACGTTATCCTGATGCTATCCCAAGCGTAAGTGGTATTGACGTATTTTACCACCTTACTACTTATATGTATTACCCAACCGGTGTTTCTGCAGGAAATGAATATCATGAATACGTATTCCAATGCACTGCTGCTGCTTCAGGAGGAAACCCTCCAACCTTTAAATACATTTCTGACAGCAAAGTGAATTAACTGCGATCATTGCTCATTTCATTTTTTAAAGGAGGCCGGAAGGCCTCCTTTTTTTTCGGATATCTTTAGCTTTTCTGTAATTCTGATTGTAATAAACCGATCAAACCGGTAATCTGCAATTTCTATCTGCATTTGTGATATACAAGTCCTGATATTAAAGAATGACGTTTGTTAAACAATATTTATCCAGGATCATTTTTAATACATTAACCTAAGCGGGAATACGCCAGATTTTTTATAGAGGTTTGGGGGGAAGGACTCAATTAAAAGAGCACCATTTGTACTTATTACAAACGTTAGTGTCGAGTAGGAAAAATAACCGGGATTCAGCCCGCCTTAGGTTTTATATTTTTAAACCGCAGGCTTATAACACCAAGGAAAGCTTCTTTGAATATTCCGGAACTCATTTTTGATGTTCCTTCAGTACGATCGGTAAAAATTATAGGTACTTCGGCAATTTTGAAGCCTAATTTCCATGCAGTGTATTTCATTTCTATCTGAAAAGCATAACCCATAAACTTGACGGCCTCAAGGTTTATTGTTCGAAGCACTTTCGCTGTATAGCATTTAAAACCGGCAGTAGTATCAGCAACAGGCATTCCTAAAATAAAACGGACATACATGGAAGCACCATACGACATCAGGACCCGACCCATAGGCCAGTTAACTACGTTCACACCTTTAATATACCGGGATCCTA
Organism: uncultured Bacteroidales bacterium; assembly: GCA_963802185.1. Taxonomy (GTDB): domain Bacteria; phylum Bacteroidota; class Bacteroidia; order Bacteroidales; family UBA4417; genus UBA4417. The sequence goes on along the minus strand of CAWDHU010000015.1, from coordinate 123,069 downwards.
TTGCCACATCAAAGCCATCAACAGCACATGCATTGTACAGGCGAACAAGATCTTCGGGGTTATGCGAAAAATCGCAATCCATTTCAAAAATAAAGCCATAGTCCTTTGCAAGTGCCCACCTGAATCCGTCAATATAAGCGGTTCCCAAACCCAGTTTCCCTTTGCGTTCAAGTATAAAGAGCCTTCCTTCATATTCAGGAATCAGGCTTTTAACAATAGCACCTGTACCATCGGGAGAATTGTCCTCAACAATAAGGACATGAAAATCCTTAGTCAAAGAAAAGACCTTTCGGATCATTTTTGCGATGTTTTCCTTTTCGTTATATGTAGGAATTATTACCAGGCTATCGGACACGGTGTACATTTTTTGCCTTACGAAATTAAAAAAAAATTACAGACGGATTGCTTTTTTTAAGAACTGTTATGATTCTTGCCTTTCTATTCAGATTATAGGCACGCATTCTAAATTAATTTTCCGATATTTAAATGTATCAAAAAATATACAAGGTTACCTAATTATCTGACAATATGATTCCTATGGAATTCAAATTAATATACAGTCTTTTTAAATTTGAATTTCTACGCTATTCCTAGAATTATTTAAAAATTACTTGTACGTTTGTAGCCCGATTTTTTCAACCGACCGCCTCTCTGCCAGGTTGATGAGTTTTCATAGCAAGTATCGCTGCTTATCAGAAGAAAACTTCCGGGGAATACACTTTAGAGATTAAATAATACAAACATATTACCTGAAAAAAATCAAATACATGAAGAAATCTACTATTCTTGCACTTGTCTTTCTGACTATTGCTACCGTTACAAATGCACAAAACACCATCCTGGAAGCCCGGGCAAAAGCTTTGGGAACAGTTGTTACAGTTAAAGGTATTGTTACCCATGGAGCCGAATGGGGACCTATCCGCTATTTCCAGGACAATACAGCAGGCATTGCTGCTTATGGAGCGATGGTTAATGCCGTAAATAAAGGCGATTCAGTTACAATTACCGGGACACTTAAAAATTATAACGGCCTGCTTGAACTCGACCCTTTAACCAGCGTTATTGTAAACTCATCAGGAAACCTGTTACCAGATCCAATAGTAATAACACCCGCTCAAATTGGTGAAGCCTATGAAGGCAGATTAGTACAGATAAATAATGCATCTTTCACGGATGCAGGCAGCTTATTTGCCGGGAATAAAACCTATCAGATTACCGCCACTGCAGGAAGTGCAAATATTTTTATCAAAACAGGTCAGAATGATATTATCGGGCAAATCATTCCTCATGGCCTTGTAAACCTGACTGGAGTGTTATCCCAATATTACAATACATATAACAGTCCACCTCCAGGTTATCAGCTGCTTCCTCGCACCATCGCCGATATTCACAAGACCAGTGCCATTTATTTCACAGATGCGCTGAACAATACCAATTTCACCAAAACCGATTTCGATTTCAGCTGGACAACCAATATCGCAGGCACCACTGAAATGTTTTACGGATCATCATCTGCAACCCTGAAATCGAACCTGTCAAGCGGTACAGGGGGAGATATCACGCACAGCATAACACTATCCGGTTTTTCGGCCGGGCAGATAATCTGGACACAGGCATTTTCGGTAAACGGGAGTGACACAGCATTTTCTGGAATCATGCCTTATGCCACCATTTCCAATTCAAGCGGGGATATGAAGGTTTATTTTAATACGACTGTTGATAATTCATATTCCACCGGAGTAGATGCTGTTTATCTGAACCAGTCCATTGATGATACATTAATTAACTATATCAACCGAGCAAAGCAAACCATTGATTTTGTGATCTACAATTTCAATAACTCCGGTATAAGCAATATCAGCAATGCATTGAAAGCTGCAGCAAACAGAGGTGTAATAGTTCGTGTTATTGGATGTGGAACAACTGCCAACTATGGTGTTGACGATCTGGCAGGATCATTAGTCCATGTTCTGATTGGGCCAAACGGTTCCAATCGCAATGGCATCATGCACAACAAATTTTTCCTTTTCGATACCGAGTCAACTGATCCGAACGATCCGCTGGTATGGACAGGTTCCACCAATTTAACCTCCGGGCAAATCAACCTCGACGCCAACAATGTAATAATAATTCAGGATCAGAGCCTTGCACGGGCTTATAAGATCGAATTTGAAGAAATGTGGGGATCAACCGGAATTACTCCAAATACAACAAGTGCCCGCTTCGGATCAACGAAGAAGAACAATACTCCCCACGAATTTAATATTAACGGCAAAAGGGTTGAATGCTACTTCAGCCCGACCGACGGGGTTAACGCTCAGATTGTACAACACATCAATACAGCCAGCAACGATCTGAGTATTGCCACTATGCTGCTTACACGTGATGAAATAGCCAATGCTATTGCCTCTGCCAAGGCTGGAAACGCGCAAGTAAATATGCTCACTGATGCCTCTGGAAATAACGGATCGACAGTAAATACAACCCTTCTCGCAGCCCTGGGAACTGATCATTACATATTCTACACCGTAAACTCAGGGATCATGCATAACAAGTATATGATTGTTGATGAAGGAGATCCATCATCGGATCCTTTCGTATTGACAGGTTCGCATAACTGGAGTGCAGCTGCTGACAACGACAACGACGAAAATACACTGATAGTCCATGATGCTACAATCTCAAATTTGTATTACCAGAACTTTGCTAAGCTTTTTGTTGACAATAATGGTGTATTGACCGGTTTAAATGAAATTAGTAAAATTGCAGATAAATCGCAGCTTCTGGTTTTCCCGAATCCGGTGCATAACGGGAGTGTGACAGTTCTCTGTTCACTACCCTCCTCAGGTAAAGGAACGTTACAACTTGTTGATATTACGGGCAAGCTGGTGTTTGAACGTACTGTCAAACTTACTAATGGCAATAACGTGCTGAAGTACAATTTCCCTGGTGCGTTTAAAGGAATGTATTTCCTCCGTTTAACCACGGACAAAGACGTCTTGAATCAAAAAGTTCTGTTTGAATAATTATTACAGATAATATTTCGATATAACCAACTAACCAATTTCAAAAAAGGAGCTGCCTGTAAAGGACAGCTTCTTTTTCATTTATACATTTCAATGGAAAGTTATCGGAACAAACCCATTTCTATCCCCACAATCAATCGCGGAAGTTCGGGCATTGCATAAGATGATTCAAAAATATCACTTAACCTGTAACTTGCCGTTAGGGCATACCGGCTTACGCCAATCCTTGCACTTACTCCGTAGGAAAAATTATTAATATATTTCAACCCGCTGGTTACAGTTTTTACCTTCTCGCCTTCAACATTATCATTATACGTTTTGTGTTTTTTTACGGCATTCCAGCCACCATATACTCCCAGATCGAGGTAGTTACCAATAAAATTTCCCCGCCGCCCAACATTTATGCGCATGTATGCTGAACTCAAAATTGAAGTGATCTGGAATTTTTCCCTGTCATTTATTATGGTATCAGGAACAGATTTTCCATCAATTTGCTTTAGTTTATAAGCTCCCAGGCGTATACCTGCATCAGCTCCTAATGCCAGGAAATTTGTGATCTTTCTTTTGTACCTTAACCCGAAATCGAAGGCTGCAGAGGAACCAAATTTGGTATAATTTAAATCTTCATTGGTATAGGTCGGGAACCCAATACCAATATAACCATAATAAAAATTCTTCAGATTTGGGCCATAGGAAGGCCTGACTGAATCCAATTTTACATTTTGCTTTAACAAGATATCTTGCGAAAACACACTAAGCGAAAGTGAAAGAAGGGCTATTGTGATTACATTTTTCATACTTAATTACTCATTATAATTTAACCGAAATACTGTAACCCGAAAAATGCACATTCAGGGTTTCTCCTTCTTGAAAATCACTTTTTAAAATTGTAAGTACTTCCTGCTGCATCACATTCAGAACATAATAGCTTTTGAGAACCCCTGATTTATTCATGATATTGTAATACAGGTATTCCTGTTTGCCTGTTGATTCGTAATTGTTGCCATTATCAGGTTTTGGTCCTGAATTTTGAGGAGTTATAGTTTTTTCGCCAAAATATTTGTTTACGAAAATACTGATACTGTCGCCGCTTTCAACAATTTTAAAAGTTGGATTTACAGAGGGTGTATCCTTATTAAGGAAATAACCGGCTTGCGGAACACCGAATCCATGGGCATAATCAAAGTATGGGTATAGGCTCCCTGATTTTTCAATTTCTTTAAAGAGCTGCATATTTGTCAAAGTGCGGTTAGTTTGCCAGGCACAAGCCGCAAACCCAGCAACCAGCGGCGAAGCAAATGAAGTTCCCTGGGTAGACGTTAAGCCCGCTGGTGCAGCCGCTACCACATGTCCATAGGCTGTAACATTTGGTTTCATACGTTTATCAGCTGTAGGGCCATAGGAACTGAATCCGGTATGATAACCGGTCAACGGGTCAATTCCTCCCACTGAAAGAACACTGTCGGCATCAGCCGGAGCGCCAATACAATGCCACAAATCTGTTCCGTCGTTACCGGCAGCATTTACAACAAGCATCCCTTTACGCGCAGCAATATTGGCAGCACGTGTAACAAATGAGGTTTTGCCGTCCATTTGCCAGTTAAAATACCGTTTCCCGGTATATCCCAGCGAACTGTTAATAATATCAGCACCATTTTTATCGGCCCATTCAGCGGCAGCAAGCCAGTATAGCTCTTCGGAATATTTCTCAGAATTCTTCTCCGTTTTGGCAAGTAAAAACTCAGCACCAGTAGCCAGGCCAATTTGAATATCGCCGATTTTACCTGCAATACATGACCAAACCTCTGTACCATGGCCATTGCCATAATAAACATAGTCGCCATTCTTACGATTTGTGAAATCGTGCGTAGCAATCAGGCGGTTCTCACTCCGTATCTGATCAAATGCAGGAACCCTGTCAGCGTGATCGAAACCAACATCCAGAATCGCTATCCTGAGTCCTTTGCCATCAATACCGGTTTTTCGCCATGCATCAACTCCAAGAGTTTTCAATTGACCTTCAAGTACTTTTGCTTCATTCAGACTTATTCCAGTATCATAATCTCCATAGCTTGCCATATTTATTTGCGAAGGCTCAATCCATTCGACATTAAGCACATAAGCAAGCTGCCTGATAGCATTTATCTGAATATCATCTGCATCCACGGCCATGGCATTAAACCAGCGGCTTGTTACAAGAACTTCGTTAACCATAAGGGAAACCTCGTTCACATATGTATCATTTACCGGCCAGTCCGAAGGATCATCAAGTGGAAGTCCGGTGTTGATGCGCCGTTCAATAGCCTTTGTATCAAAATAGGTATATGGATTGAAGTCCTTGTGCTGTTTATCTTTAAAATAAACCATCCAATGCTGCTGTGCAACGGCAAGAAAAGGGATAAGAAAGAGCAACCCCGTTAACAACAAGATGATCTTTTTTTTACGCATAGCTTTTATTTGTGAAATAACGACTAAAGTTGATTTCTATTTCATGCATTCAATTTACTGATTGATATTGAACTATTTCAATTAATTTAATATTCATTTCCGGAAAAGATATTCAAGTATATTTTACTGATTCACCAGATCTTCCCCGAATTTAAAATTCAGACAGTTAAATTATACCTATGCTAAATTAGTTACCTCAGCAATATTAAAATCCCTGAGTACCTTAAGCGCATCCGCAACATGATTAATCTTTTGAAACGTTATTGTCAGCTTACCTGATCCTTCTTTCATCCGGCATGATGAAGTATGAGTTTGTACATATTTCAGAACAGCAGTAAAAATTTCACTCTGATAATAGGGCGAAGCTTCGTTGCTAAGGAAATGGCCGGTCATAACCTGGTTGCGAAGTATTAGTTTTTCAATACCAATGGCTTTTGCCAGGCGCCTAAGCCTGATAGCATTTAATAATTCCTGGGTTTCGGCAGGAACCGGTCCAAAGCGGTCAATCAATTGATCCTGGAACGCAAGGAGGGCTTCCTCTGTTTCCAGATTATCAAGTTCTTTATAAAGGCTTAGCCTTTCAGTGATATTGCTGATATAACCATCAGGAATCAGTATCTCGAGGTCGGTTTCTATCTGGCATTCACGTACAAATTGAGTATCGAATTCATCTTTATATAATTCGGAGTATTCGGCAATTTTTAATTCATGCAAAGCTTCGTCGAGAATCTTTTGATACATTTCGAAACCAATTTCCGTAATAAATCCACTTTGCTCAGCTCCGAGTATATTTCCGGCACCACGTATATCAAGGTCGCGCATAGCAATATTAAATCCGCTTCCGATCTCAGCAAACTCCTCGATTGCTTTAAGTCGTTTACGTGCTTCATCGCTTAATACCGAAAGCGGTGGAGCCAGTAGGTAACAGAAAGCCTTCCGGTTCGAGCGGCCGACACGGCCCCGCAACTGGTGAAGATCGCTTAATCCATAATGGTGCGCATCATTTATAATAATGGTATTGGCATTGGGGATATCCAACCCGGATTCAACAATTGTTGTGCTAACGAGGACATCAAAATCCCCTTCTACAAAACCTAGCATCACTTTCTCCAACTGATGTCCCTCCATCTGGCCATGCCCTACTCCTACTTTGGCATCCGGCACCAACCGCCTGATAATACCGGCCAGGTCCCCCAGGTTTTGTATCCTGTTGTTTACAAAAAACACCTGACCTCCACGGGCTAATTCGTAACTTACAGCATCACGCACAATCTCTTCATTAAATACATGTACTTCTGTCTGAACCGGGTAGCGGTTAGGTGGTGCTGTATTGATAATACTCATATCACGGGCACCCATCATGGAAAATTGCAACGTACGGGGAATTGGGGTTGCTGTAAGAATAAGCGTATCAACGTTAACCCGGAGTTTTTTGAGTTTCTCCTTCGCCGACACCCCAAATTTTTGCTCTTCATCAATGATCATCAGGCCCATATCTTTAAATTTAACATCGGCACTAAGCAAGCGATGGGTTCCGATAAGAATATCGATTTTACCAGCCTCCAGATCTTTTAAAGTCTCGTTTTGCTGTTGCGTACTTTTAAATCGGTTGATATAATCCACGCGACAAGGCAAATCCTTAAGCCTTTCGGAGAATGTTTTAAAATGCTGAACAGCCAAAACTGTGGTTGGAACCAAAACTGCGACTTGTTTGCTATCGGCTACAGCTTTAAATGCAGCCCGAATAGCAATTTCTGTTTTGCCGAAGCCCACATCACCGCAAATCAGGCGATCCATGGGGTGATCGGCTTCCATATCACGCTTCACATCGAGTGTCGATTTTACCTGGTCAGGGGTATCTTCATAGATAAAAGAAGCTTCGAGTTCGTGTTGCAGATAAGTATCAGGAGTGAAGGCAAAGCCTTTTGCAGCGCGGCGTTCGGCGTATAATTTTATCAGGTCGCGGGCAATATCTTTAACGCGGGCCTTGGTTTTGGCTTTCAGTTTATTCCATGCATTCGATCCCAGCCTGTCCATAGATGGAACATGACCTTCTTTTCCCGAATATTTCGAAATGCGGTGCAGAGCATGAATACTGATGTACAGCAAATCGTCATTCTGATAAATGATCCGGATGGCTTCCTGCCATTTGCCATTATTATTTATTTTTTCGAGCCCATCAAAACGGCCAACACCATGATCGATATGTGTAACATAATCGCCTGGTTTCAGGTCGTACATTTCTTTCAGCGTAAGTGCCTGCTTGCCGCTAAAACTATCTTTAAGCCTGAATTTATGGTAGCGATCGAAAAGCTGATGGTCCGTATAACAAGCTATGCCGAGTTCTTTGCTTACAAATCCTTCGTGCAATGAAAGATTTATACAAACAAATTCGAGTGCTTCCTCATCCGGATGATTTTTCTCGAGGTCATCGAGTATAGTGTAAATACGTTCAACTTGTTTGGGACTGTCGGCCAGAAGCACGTTCCTGATGTCGGACAAAGTATTCCGTTTAAGTTCAGCCACGAACAAGTCGAAATTTTTATTGAATGAGGGTTGTGGAGTGATCTGAAAATCAACTTCAAACGAGTGTTCAAAGAAAGTATGTTTCCCAAACTCAATAATATTAAATCCGGTAACCTGCCTTAAAAATGTTTCACTGTCAGAAAATAATTCCGCAGGTTCCAGGTGTTCAATAGGTCCCGAAAGTGAATCGAATGCAGTATGCGCTTTCTCAAATTCAGCCTCTATCCTGTCAGCCGCAAAACCCGTATCATTAATCCAAAGAATAGAGTAACGGGGAATAAAATCGAGAAACGTTTCACGCGTTTCGACTAATGCCCTATCCTGGACATTTGGGACAATGGTAATATGATCAAGTTTATCAATGGAACGCTGCGAAACAGGGTCGAATGTACGCAGGGAGCCTACTTCGTCACCGACAAATTCGATACGGAACGGATTGTCATTAGTAAATGAAAAAACGTCGATAATACCTCCGCGTAAAGCAAACTGGCCGGGCTCAACAACATAATCGGTACGTACAAACCCGTATTCATCGAGCAGGTCATACACAAAATCCAGGTCAACAGTTTCGCCCCGTTTCAGTTTTAGTGTCGATTTTTCGAGGTATTTGCGGTTAACGACTTTTTCGGTCAGTGCTTCGGGATAGGTTACAATGATAGTTTCTTTCCCCCGGGTACTGATACGTTTAAGTACTTCGGTGCGCATCAGCACATTGGAATTGTCGGTTTTTTCGGGCTCGTAAGGTTTTTTATAAGAAGTTGGATAAAACAAAACATGACGACGATGGAAATTCTCGTCGGTATCGCCTAAAAGATTTTCGAGGTCGTTGCAGAAATAAACAGCACTTTCCTTGTCGTTAAGCACAACAAGGTGAATTCCCGAAACTGCCTGGTGGAGGGCAGCAGCCGCGACTGATACCGACGACCCAACCAATCCCTTCAGGAGAACCCGTTGTTTTTCCGGACTCTTTAACAAAGAAATAGCTTCCAGAATGCGGGTATCGCCGGCGAAGATTGAAACCATTTGTGAAGCCGAAAATACCTCGTTTACAGGTTCTTCACCAGGAAGTATCAAGGCGGAATTATTGTTTGAACTCATTTATTTTATTAAATGCGTATAGCCGGCAACAGGAATTACCGGCGAAAAATTTTGTTGCAAATGTACTAAAGAAGTTTGGTATAAATTTCAGCTCATCAAATCAGGGTATTATTTATCAACCTGATTTCAAATAAAAATTATAAGGCCTATTGTGATTCTATTCACATTTCCCTATCTTTACATTTCATGTAACTGGTAATATTTTAATCTGCAACTTATTCATTTAAAACTATATACTATGGAAAAGAGCATTAAAGGTACCCGCACCGAAAAAAACCTACTGAAAGCTTTTGCCGGCGAATCGCAGGCTTTGAATCGTTATCTGTTTTTTGCGAAAGCTGCTAAAAACGAAGGATTTGAGCAAATTGCCGCCATTTTTGAAAAAACAGCATGGCAGGAACAACAACATGCCAAGCGGTTCTTTAAATTCCTGGAAGGAGGTGAGGTTGAAATTACAGCCACCTACCCTGCCGGCATGATCGGCACTACTGCCGAAAACCTGAAAGCCGCTGCTGCAGGCGAAAATGAAGAATGGACTTTATTATATCCTGAGTTTTCGGAAATTGCCAAAGAAGAAGGCTTCCCACAAGTGGCAACTGCCTTTAAAATGATTGCCAAAGTAGAAGCAGAACACGAAAAACGCTACCTCCGGCTGCTTGCACGCCTCGAAAAAGAAGGAGTTTTCAAACGCGAAGAAATTACGAAATGGGAATGCCGTAATTGCGGATATATCCACGAAGGCAAAAACCCTCCCGAAAACTGCCCGGCCTGCCAGCATCCGAAAGCATTTTTCGAAGAAAAACAAGAAAATTATTAAATCGCTAATTTACTTACAAAAAACAGAGCTATAGATTCCTTTAGCTCTGTTTTTGCTTAAATTCATTTAGAAAACCTTGTTATTGCAGAACAACTTTCCGATTATAATACTTTGTTCCGTTATAAATTTTTACAAAATAAATTCCTTTGGAATATCCTGACAAATCAATTTCGTTCGATGGTTGTTTGACCTTGATAATCAGCAAAAACCCGTTTCCCGGATAAGCTGTAAATTTCAATTGCGCTGATAGTATTATTGCTGCTTATTGAAATCCTTCCTTTAGTAGGATTTGGATAAACAGTTGCATTTGATCTGTTCAAGCCGGGTATTTTGGTTACTAAAGTATGATAATAATAATAGGAGCTATCGCCTGAAACCTCTTCAGTGCCAGTCTCATCCCATTCTCTGTATGTATCGCTTAGCGTTATTCCATTTGCATCGAAGGAACTGTTGTATTGCCAGGAGTTCAACCAGGTACTGCCATCCCACATTTGATCTGATTCACCTATTTGATTATCGGCAGCATCATAGGTATAGATATATTGGTACGAATTCTCCCATTCACTGCCATTCCAATCCTGGTCCAATTCCAGAATCAAATTAAAGTTCGCATCGTACGAATAGGTGTATTTCGAATAATTTTCCCAGTCGGCACCCCAAAATTGCTGATCTACCTCGCTTATCAGATTATTGTTTGCATCATAAGTATAGAGGTATTGCAAGTAATCTGTCCATACAAGACCATCCCATGCCTGGAATAATTCATTTGTCAAATTATTGCTTGCATCGTATGTCCTGAGGTGTTGTTCCTGGGTGACCCAGTCAGTACCGTACCAATATTGTGTTATTTCGCTTACCTGATTATTGTTAGCATCATAGGCATAAATATATTTCATTTGATTATCCCAGTCGCTTCCATTCCAACTTTGTGATATTTCAGTTTCCGTATTGTTGTTCACATCGTAGGTCCATTGAGTCATATAATTATTTTCCCAGTCAGTCCCATTACCATTTTGCCAAAGTTCCTTTACCAGGTAATTATTCGCATCATAGGTCCAAATGAATTTTGATCGGTTTTCCAACATACCAGCGTTCCATTCTTTATATGAATACTCTGTAAAATTACCATTTGCATCATAGGTATAGTCTGTTTGAGAGTTATTTATCCAGGCACTACCGTCCCATTCCTGATATAATTCACTGATCATATTATTGTCAGCATCGTAAACGTCAGTATATTTTGAAGAATTCACCCATGCACTGCCATTCCAGTCCTGATATAATTCACTGACCAGATTATTATTAGCATCATAAACGGAAATATTTTTTGTAGAATTCACCCAGGCACTGCCATCCCATTCCAGCCCAGTGTAACCTGAAAGATTATTGTTAGCATCATAAACAACATCAGTATATTTAAAATCTTTAGCCCATCCAAGGCTGATTGTGTCCCATCGCCAGTAATACACACTGTCGAATATTTGAATTAAATCACTAGAGGATAGCTTCTGGAGAGTTTTATGCTGGATAGCATGTTCTGTATTTAATCGGGAATAGATGCCTGTTGTTTTCAATGCAGCTGCATCCAGCCTGGTTTTGGCAGTTTGTACTATAATTGATTTCAGGTGTTTCGCGAAATGAGCAGGCTTTTTTGTTTGGGCAAAAACATGTATCGAAATTGTCAGGATTGCAGAAATTAGTAGAATTTTTTTCATATCCATTGGTCTTAATTCTCCTTACTCATATGGCTTTTCAGTATCGCCCCGTTTTTTATGGTAGTTTCTGGTCTCTACATTTTTAATAAAAAATTAAGGTTCATTATGGTCGCAGGTAATTAAAAAATGTAATGATACACTTGTTTTAATTGCATAACAATTCATCAAAACTTAGTAATTAAGATTTCAGGCATAATGATTGCACTTATACTCTTGCACTAATACTAAATGACCTTTTACCTGTTTCAATCTCCTTAAAAACAGAACTGTATGTGAAAGAAGTACAATTAGAAAACATACAGCTGTCCATGGTAAGAAGCAGTGAATGGTAATTGTAAAGTTAATACATCAATAAACTAAATCCAAAGAATATTTTTTTGAGTAATGATTTATAATTTTAACAGGCAGAGTATCTTTAACAGATTTTACCTTTTAATTGTCCCTGCCAGTTTCCCCCATTCGATTTCGTTAACCAGTAATTGACTGTAATTCGGATGCCCGTTGTTTTTATAGAATTCATCTATAGCCACTTCATCCATCTGCGGGTAATAAAATATCATAAACTGTATAGCTGACGGAGGAAGTGCGCGATCCCAATATTCGGGATTAAAACGCATGAGTTGGAGCCCTTCTTTTTTCCCGTTTGCTTTCAGCACAAAGTGCGTATCGTGACCTTCATAAGCAGGCGAATCTAATTCCTCTTCAGATAATTCGGATATTTCCTTCTCTAATTGTGGCAGAAGAAATTTATCTTTTTTACTTGAATAATATTCCAAATACATATTAGCCAACTCTCTTAATTTCACAGGTATCCAGAAATCAGGACGTTCAGGATTGAAAACGACAAGAGTGCCACATCCACCATTTTCACAATCATATAGACTTACTCCGGGTGCCATCGATTTCACAAAAGGGAAAACTGCAAAAACCTCGTTCATTTTTGTGGCAGCATTATTTATTGTTTTTTCGAGTTTAGGATCATCTTCCAGGTTATTGTAGGTTGGATTATTGGGATTGCTTCCGTGCCCCGATTCAGCATTATTTATATCAAACGCATAATGGGGAGGTTCAACGGTCCATTTGCCTCCATTGCTTAAAAATAACTGGAAGTCGAAATTCATTTCAGCACGTAATGCGTAATTGCTTTTATTCATCCTGTAATGATCATCCCATATTCCAAATGCAACAGCATTTAGATCGTATCCTTTGGGATTAAGCAAAATGGGAACATTCTGATGAAACCATTCGGCTAAAACGGCCAGGTTTTTATTGAATGTGGTAACTTCTGCTCCGGGGAGTTTGATATTACTTGAATAACTCCATTTTCCGGGTTTATCTGGAAGAAACTCCGAGGATTTTTGAGCGATAAGTGAGGTCGCTTGCAAAAATGCAAAAACCATGAGAATTGCAGGTAATTTTGTCATATTGTTATTTTTATTTGTCAATAGCAGGAACTAACGTATTAATATCCAATGCTTCCATGAACCTGTCGAGGTGGTAGCCACCGGAGTTGTATTTCAGCGCCTCATCCTTTTCCCTGGCGTATCGTTTGGTATCGGTAAGGCGGTTGAAAATAAGTATCTGGATGGCGGAACGGGGAAGTTTTTTGTTCCAGTATTCCGGATTTAAACGCACAACCGGCTGCGGGCCGGGGATTGTTGTGATTTTTAAAAAGGGGCTTCGTTCGTCATAAGTATTATTATAAGCCCATCCGTCGCGTTCAGTTTCTGAGAATTTAGAATATTCAGCTTCTATATATTCCAACATCATATCTGATTGAAGTTTATTAGGGTGAAGTCGCCAATATTCGATAATCCATTCAGCCAGATCGCGAAATTTTACAGGCAGGTAATAAGGGGGTCGCTCTGGATTGTATACAACTATCAGTTCGCTGCTATAACGGTCAATTCCATTGCCAAGTTCTTCCTTTTGTCCCGGAATGTATATACAATCATGTAGTTTGTCGCTTACGCTTTTCCATTTTTCGAAATTAAAGCCCTCTTTTGGTGTTTCGCTAGGTTTTGAAGCGCCTAGGCTATAGTTACCGCCGAAAGCATTTTCCAGGCTATTAACTATAACATCCCAGCTGGGAGGTTCAATTTTATACACCTTCGGTTGGCCTTTATCCAAAAACCAGGCCCCAAAATCAAACCTAAGTCTGCTTGGGATTCCATAACCAAATTTATCAGGGCAATTTTTTGCAAAAACATACACAACACAGTTGAATCCCTTCTGATTAGTAAATACCGGGTTTTTGCGAACCAACCCTGTGATACCGATAATTTTCTGATAATTAGCGGCAATTTCAGCTTTAGTGAAACCGCAATCGTAATGCGTATAAACACCCCAATCGATCACCTCGAAAGTGCCGGGATGGTCGAGGATCAGAGGGTAATCCTGTGCCCGTGATTTTAACATGCTCACAGCAAATAGGCAAATAAGTATAGGAATAATAGTTTTCATAAGATTATCATTTTAAATTATTTGCGGTTTATTATTTTCTATTTCTGAATGGCAGGTAACAGAGAATCAATTTCCAGTTCATCAAGCAGCCGGTACACATAATAATACCCATCCTCTGCCTTTAAGTTTCCTTCCAGTTTACGCTTTACTTCTTCCTTTTTTGGAATTTCGAGCCACATAAACTGTATGGCTGAACGCGGAAATTTCCGGTCCCAATAGTCAGGATTCGGGCGCATAACAGGAGTTTCGTTTTTTGCAGAGCCGATTTGCGACAGGGATTCTGGATTCCCGAAATAAGCAAAGCCTTCTTTTTCCATTTCCAAAAAATTTGAAAATTCACTTTCCAGCATAGGTATCATAGTTTCCACCTGTATTTTATCAGGTAGCAGTTTATAATACTCCATCAATAGCCTGAATGCTTCACGTATGGTCACCTGGTTCCAGTATTCAGGTCGGTCGGGATTAAAGATGATAAGGTTGTCGCCGTAACGGTCGATTCCCGGACAAACTTCCTCCTTTACACCTGGGAGAAAAAAGAGTTCTCGCAATGCAACAGTAGACTTATTCACTGCCACTTCGTTGAAAGCGGGGTTGGTAGGATTGTAAGTGTTACTGTAATCTGACACATTGAACCCGTTGCTGCAAAACTTCTCCGTCATATTCACCTCAAATCGCCATTGAGGCGGTTCAGATGTAAATTTTATTTCCTTTCCTTTTCGTAAGGACCAGGTTTGGAAGTAAAAGCAAACTGTACTTGGCAGTCCATAACCGTATTTTGTATTGCATCTGCCGTAACCCAGATCACCAATGCCATCGAAGCCCTTAATGTCTTTCAATACCGGGTACCTGCGAAAAATATCAATCAGCGAAATAAGATTTTTCATCGCAGCATCGGATTCGGCTTTGGTATAGCCACATGTTTTATTATATTGATCAGGGCCCAGGCCATTAAGTGCTGTTGTTTCTATTTTAAATGTGCCTGGTTTTTCTTTCAGGAGTATATTATCCTGGGCTGAAATATTCAGTACGCACAGTAGAATGCAGAATAGTAAGATAGAACCGGAAATTTTCATTTGTAAGGATTTTTTTAACGATAAATAGTTATTCCATTAAAATGCGCGATTCAGAAATCAGCAAATAATAATTGTCATTTTTATTTCGAATAGTCTTGACTGGGAGTCAGTGTACCTGAAAGTGACCCTTCCGTCGTAATATATTCAGTACCATTATTACTATTTTTCTGTTCATTCTTTTTAAAAGTCCAGCTTATGTTGTATCCTGATTTGCTTTTTGTAATTTTACAATTCGGGTCTTCAAGTGCATTCCCGCCACCCGAGCAATAAATACTGTAGCTGTCAATATCACTGCTATAATCCGACCATTCACCAGAATACCTATGCTCGATGTATGAGCCGACTGCATTTATATTAAGCCCTAAACCGAAATATTTGTAATCGGGAGAATAATCGAATTGAATATCGAATTTTGATATTTCAAATCCATGAACATTTTCGTTTCTGGTCCCGGCGTTAGAAAGCTTTCCATCTACTGTTTCTCTTTGCATTGAATACTCATCATGGAATCCTTCAGCAGTTATAAGTATTGCTAGTGGTTCTGTTTCATCAGTGAAATAATGAAAAGTTTTTGTCGGCTCTTCAGCCATGTTTTCAATTGCAGCAATAATTTTTCCCTGAGATTTCGTTTGAACCCTGACGCTATTTTGGTTAACTTGTTGCATTCCGCCCATATCGAAAGTCATAACTGTATCTCTGCGAACAGTTGTTGTTGAAGTAATTTGGGCATTTAACACCCAGAATTTTGGTGGAAGCGGATTAATCTGAACAATAGCCGAACCCATAAATGCATCGGCTCTTCCGCATGGTTTCTGATGAGGGTACCAGGCGACAATTTGCCCGACCCCGGCAATGTTTCCGGCTTTAAAATGAACTGTAACTTTTCCGTTCTCATCAGTAACTGCAACGCGCGGAGTTATTTCACCTCCTCTTGTTCCCTTCAATGGAAGCTCGGGCGTATTTGAAACCTGAATAGTAGTGTCATTAAATATGATTTCCCGATTGGCCAAAGCCACTCCATCACAATCAATCATTGTAATTTCTACATCAACAGATTCACCTGTTTTAACCATGCCTTTTTTAGGCTTTACAGTAATGTCGTCGGGCGAATTATTCCCCCATAAGTCCCGGATAGCCACATTGACATTGGAGTTCCGTTTATCTGTTTCAAATTTTCGGATTGTCTCGAACAGTGGCATCAACTGCATGGCAGCCTGTTGTCCGGCATTGTTAGCACTTTCTACATTCGCGCTAAATTCAAGCTGAACAGTTTTAACTACTTCGCGTGATTCAGCTGTTTCAAGAATAAGTGTGAAAATATAATTGCTTCCTTTGGCGTCAACTTTGCTTGTAATTAAATAATCTGAAGAATTCAGAGGTCCTGCTGCCGGCAAATTTGAATACTCGGAGCCAAATTTTAGTTTACCCTTTTGAAGGTCAAGTGCATTTACCATGGCACCGTCAACCCAAACCATACAATCTTTTGTCGGGTCATTCGTATGCATATACCCACGAGCAGCTGCAGAAGGCCAGAAAAGGGTTTGCCAGGCAATAATTGATTCAGGATCATCAGCCGGACGGGGCACAGTGATATAGCAATCGTAAAGGGCTATGGTAGGCCTTGAACAGTCGTCGCATGCCTGAGCGAACGAAGTTACATGCGCCAACACTACGAAGGCAAGCAGCAGAGTTGTTTTCATAGATTGTGTTAAAATTCCAAATAAGTTCTTCCCAAACCTGTATATATGATATTTTAATTCGCTTATTGATTATCAACAATTTTTATATCAGCCGGAACTTCAAATTTTGCAGCCGGTATTTCAGGATTTTCGATAAATTTCTCTCCAACCAGGTTCATTTTCATGGTTCCCATATCGGTTTCCGATTTAAGGGCAACTCCTTTGTATACCAGGAAAGTGCCTTTCATTTTCATTTTAGTGTAATCGATGCTCATTTTTTCGCAGGTTTTGCCCAGGTATTCTTCCGAACCTTCTTTTTTAAGGTTCATATCTTTAACCATCTCTTCGCTCAGGTTTTCGAAATCGATATCAGGAGATTTACCGCTGATTTTAGTTCCGGTTTTCTTCTCCAGATCAAGGGTATAAATAAACCCATCTTTAGTGATGGTAACGGTGTGCATTTTTACACCCATCATATCCATTTCCACATCTGTGGCTTCTTTTGCACCATAATCGTCGAAGGTCAGCGTCTGTTTCATATCCATACCCATCATCTCGGTTTTGTATTCGACAATTCCCGATTTAATGGCGTACTTGCCTTTTGGGGTTGCGGTTTCAGTTGCTGCAGGGTTTTCAGAGGTAGCAGCAGTTTCGGATGTTTTGCTTTTGCAGGAGAAAAGCAAGGTGGCTGATGTGATTAAAGCGAGTGTAATAATCCTGGTTGTTTTCATGGTCTATTCTTTAGTTTAAAAAATGGTTATTATCTGGTTGTGTGTAAAATCATTTCTACCAATATCTGTTCAAATAGTATCGCTTATAATTTTAATTGATATTTACCTGACCATAGTTCTTTTTTAAATATTTTGCTTTCGGTCTTGTCAGTAGCTTTAATTCTATCCTCTTCTGGTTTTGTTTTAGGTGCTAAACCGGAATCCTGAGCAATTTTTCCAGATAATGAACAGCCTCTTTTTGTTGAGGCTTCGAACCCGACATTTCCTTCTCCTCCGTATCCGTTTTTAAAATCCTGGCTTACACCTGCTGAGAAGTCAGAATCCTTGACGCCATTTTGATCGAAGGTAAGGCTGCCGCCCACGGTAACGCCTGTATTACCTACTTTTACACTCAGATCGGCGCTGGGTGTTATTGAATAATCCTTAACAACGCCCTGCCCATCGGTGGAAACGGAACCACTTAGCCCAATATTGGCTCCAACATTTACTCCACTTTTCTGCACTCCTATTCCTACCTTAATACCACCTTCATAGTCAGTGGCGCCGGTATTCTCGCTGGTAGTCATTGAGCCAAAAAGCTTTGGAATTCCAGGAATAGGCAAAATATCAGTATTGAGTTTTACCTCGGTTTGTGCGCAGGATGACCTCACTTTTATGAAACCCAGGTTGTATTCATCCACATATGAGTCGAGTTTCTTCCATAAAGGGGAAGATTTTGGTATTTCACCCGAATCGAAAACTGCTTTGGCAGCTTTATTGCGCATAATCCGTGCATTTTCTTCTTCATGCATGGCAGCATCTTCTGCTTCCCGCTCGCGTAGAAGAGCTTCGATATCGCAACCACAATCCCAGTCTTCAGAATATGAGAATGAACCATGCGCTATCATAACAGAGTTCAATGCCATTGTTACAGCTGAGTTTATTCCAGATTTGAGCTCGGTATCCTTCTGATCACGAACTTCCGGATCGGAAATAAGCCCGATATGACGGATCACATCATAATAATAGCCTTCGGCTGTAGGCTTAATCCGCTTCATGTAGGCAATAGTAGCAGTATTTGTTGCTGAGCCGAATCCGGTTTCGGCAGCGTTATTGAACTGGTTAAAATAATTCTGATGTATCATGTGCCGCCTTAACTTCCATTCAGCCTCAGGGAAAGTTTCAGCATCGTCGTAATTCTTCTTTGCTTCTTCATATTGCTTTTCAAATTCATCCAGTTCGGCTCTTTCCTTAATGGTCAATTCACCAATTTTTTTCTGGGCTTTTTGCACATCATCCATCACATACTGATACGTCTTCTTATTCACCCTGTATAAATACATCTCATACAGATGTTTCTTACGGTTGTAAACTGCGAAATTATGCTTCTGAATAAGAATATTCATAGGATCGGCATACTGTTCCGGATCAATCAGCAGTATGTTGAAAAAAGGATCCACCTTTCCTGCAATTGTCAGTAGTGAAGCAGTTTTACCGGTTGCCAGGTCTTTTTGAGCAACTTGTGCCTGCTTTTTCATCTCCTCCATATTCGCCAAAAACTCCTCCTTGCCGGTTACTTTAACATTGTTTTTGAGGTTTTTATCCTTGTATTTTTCAGGATGCTTTGCTACATCTTCCATATCAACACCGGGATCAATTTTCAACCCCATTCTGGCTAACCATTCTATTTGCTGATTGCTCACAGATGCTGCTGATGACAAGGAGAAATTTCCGACCATTTCAATAAAATCCTTGAGGGCGCTTATGCCCTGTGGCCCGGATACGACCTTTAATGTAGAGTACTGGGTAAGTTTATTTATTTTCGGAACGCTGTAACTTCCTGCGGGCGGAAGGTGCTCAATAAAATAACGCATTTTATTCCTCTCGCTTTGATCAAGCTGGGCAATAAAATCAGCTGATGTCAAGATAGGTTCCGCAGTCATGATTTCAATTCCCTCTTCAAATTTTTCTTCGGGCGCATCGACCGGCAAATCAGCATAAGGTTCGCTTTTTTCAAGTTCCTTAGCTGATTTTTTTGCAATCATGAGCGATACCGGCTTATTCAGTTTATCATCTTCGAGTATGGCAAGGGCTTTATTGGGCTGGCCGATGGCATGAAAATAAGCCGCCATTCCCAGAGCTGCATCCCAGGATAAAGGATCCAGTTTTCGCGCTACCTGAAAAAGAGAACGAGCTTCATCAAGCTTGTGCATATCAATATACAGGTTGCCTAAGTTTATGATTGGTGTCAGGCTCTCACTATTCCAGGCATCCTCTTTCATTGAAATTGCCATGGCATATAAAAAGCCGGATTCGGCATCTTTTCGATATGGAGCGAGTATCTCAGCTTTTACCTGTCCCGGATTTAACCTTTCACCGGCGGTGATAATGGCGGAAGCGAAATTATTTGCATTGTTTGAACTTTCAGGATCAAGGGCAAAAACTGCTGAAGAAACCGCCAGTATAAATTGAGGCAAATTGAGGTAATTAGTTGACGTTGAAACCAGAAGAGACATTTCTTTGGCTTTCTCAGGCTGAGGATGAAGGCCATCGAAGTTGGGAACCCATGTAATAACCTGTGAAAATGCCGAAAGGTCATCGGGTCCGAATTTCTGATGTGCAGCCTTACTCCGGGTTTGAGCCATTTGCAACATATAGCTCTTTGTGGGAGCATCTTCTTTTTTGGGCAGGATATAGGGTTCTCTTTCCAGTTCGGCATCAACGGCATCTACGGCTGCTTTCCGCTCCGCTTCGTTCCTTCCTGACCCGAAAACAGGGGATGTGGTTCCCCCCGACGATTCCTGGGAGTACTCATACATCTGCACTGGTGGCATCTCAACAAGTGGTTTTGCCTCGCCGGGCTCATCTGTATTTCCGTATTGTTCCATTCCCGGAGGCAATTGTGCTCCGGGTGGCATCGACTTCTTAATCATTTCGAGCATTTCGGGAGTCATGTTGGGTGGCATGCCCTTAGGAATATCCTGAGGAGACCCTGATGTGCTGATAATGAGAACCATCAATAACAATAGTAATACTTTCATAAGATTCACTTTTGCATAATTTTTAATTCAAATCCGCTTTAGGATGAAGACTGTTTTCAAAAACTTGTTTTTACAATACTACAAAGCCCAATGCCATTTTAACTTACAGGTCTGCTATTTTTGTTCAACTCCATTTATTGAAATATGACGAATCCCATTATTGTCGTACGAATACGAAATACTCCTGCCTGGCGATTCTTCTGATCTTACCCTTCCTTCCTGATCATAACTGATAGAACTTATAAATTCACCTCCGCTTGAATTGATTTCTTTCTTTAATTTTCCATCTTCGAAATATTCCTTCCTCTGACAGCTGAGTTTTGGAGCTACACCACTGCAGTTACTCTCCGATTTGAGAGTACCGTTTTCGTAATACTCTTTACTGTTACCGGCAGGCAAGCCATCTTTATAGACAGACTCGCTTCGGAGGTTTCCATTTTTGTAGTAAGTTCTGAAATATCCATTAGTCATCCCGTCTTTCATATACTGATCAGTAATCAGATATCCAGAGTCGCTGTATATTTTATAGACGCCATTCATCGTTCCACCTTTCATGGTATATTCCCTCATCAGCTTGCCACTGGCATGATATTCCTTTTTCGGCCCGTCAGAAGGATCCGGCCTTTTGGATGCTTCGGGATCACCGGTGAGGATAAAAGTAGGGCTGGTGCCATAGAATACTTTACCCTTTTTATTGATTACATAAACATTGGCGTAATACTTTGATTTCGGTTCAAGTCCCGATGCTGTCACTTTTACGTACTCTGTTGAAGGGAGGATATCCTTTGATTCGCCCTTGTAACCGCAAAACATAATAAAACCTTCAGTAAATGTTGAATTGGTTGCCAGGCAAACTCCATGTTCAACTACTTGTGTTCCCTGGACCAAATATCTGAGGTTGGCGCCATTGTCTTTAATATCACCAACTTTCAACTTACTGGCTTTACATTCAATCTGAGGAATTTTTTGAGCTTCAGCGTCAAATTTTGTGAATGCCAGGAAGCACGAAAGGAGTACCGTTAAAATAATCGAAGTAGCCTTCATTCTGATCAAATTGTAATTTTCAAATAATTGATGGTCTCGAATTGTAAATTTGAATAATTCCGCCTCTTAGAGATCGAAATGGAAGCAAAGAAGCGGTATTAATTCATTCTACGGATGTATAGAGGAACAAAGAATAAGACTATTGCTGTAGACTGCCCATCTTAAATCTATTTCTCATTGAATGAGATATCCAAAAGCTATATCCAGGTGCTTTTACATGTCATCTGCCGGTTCTATTACATTTTTATAAATTCTACCCTCCGGTTCAGCGCTTTATTGGCCGGAGTATCATTGGGAGCAACCGGCTGGCTTTCGCCCATGCCATCGGTTACAAGGCGGTCGCCTTTTACGTTGAACGATTTGACAAGTTCAGCTTTTACAGAGGCTGCGCGGCGCTTTGAAAGATCAAGATTGTCAGCATCGGCGCCATCGCTGTCGGTGTGGCCCACAATTTTCACTTTTACATCGGGCACTTCGTTTAAAATTGTGGCAATTTCTTTTAAAGTACCGTATGATTCGGGCTTAACCACATCCTTATTTACATCGAAATAAATTCCGTAAGTAACCAGTTTGCCTTCTGTCATGAGTTTATTCCGCATATCAGGAGCACCAACGGCAATGCGAATGTTCGAAATCATTGCTGCACCTGACTCAAATCTGAGCCTGTCGGGTTTCACACAACCGGTGGGGAATGCTTTAGGAGTATCGAAGAGTTTATTTTGATCCTGGTAAAGGCGAACTCTTGATTTCTGAACCCAAATAGCGATGTGATATTTCTGATCCTTCTTTTCTTTAAACTCGTCGCCATCTTTGTAACCACCGGTTTTAAGTTGTTCACATTCACTCCCAAACAACCAGGTACCATAACTCGGCCTGCCATAATATTCGACTGAAAACCAGTATCCGCCCTGTCCGGGAGTTGTGCCATGGTCCCATGCTTTTACATTTTTAGCCTGCATCAACCGCATACTCCAACCGCCCATGCTTTTTTTATCCTCACCGGCTATTGGAATAACATCATATTCGATGGTATAGTTATCCGGTAACTTGAGCAAAGCATCAGTCCAGACGCATTCACGCATTATAAACCTCATCCAGTTTCCGGGGAATAAATTGGTTGTTACCACCTCCGCTGAGCCGTTGGTATTCCATAATGCAGGAAAATCTCCTACTGCATCCTGGCTGAAATCTTCGTAAAAAATTACTTTTTCGCCTGGGACAAAATCATATTTGGAATAAGATTGCAGCGAAGGCTGATCCTGTTTTGTATCGCTTTTGCCTGCGGCTGTTGAATTATCAGTTGATTTTTTCGTATCCGGGTTTTCAGTGGTAGTTTTGTCCGTTTTCTTGTTCTTCCCAGTCACATCATCTTCAACCGCATCGAGCCCTTTATCGATTCCTCTGTCTATCTTGTTATTTACCCGGTTAACAACTTTGTTTTCAACACGTCTCGGCACATTAATAATCTGTGCAGATATACTGGTTAACTGTCCGAAGAAAAAAAATGCTAAAACTGCTCCAATAAGCGCTTTCATAGTCTTAAGATTAATGAGTTAATGATTTGGTTTATATGTATTGGATAATAACAAAACTACGTCAAGTAACTACCTCGGGCATCCCTGTTTTAAGGGGTTTTTAATATCCGGCCGGACTTATATCTTTATAATGTAAATATAGTAAACTCTTTGCCAAAATGTTCAGAGTTCTGCTAATTATTTTTTGACATGCTTTTCACAATCCTAGCTATTATATCTTTCAGGATATTTATACAGGTTCATTATAAGAAAAATGGCAACCCTATAATGGATTGCCATAATAGCGTAGTAAATAGATTTTAGTGAATATAAAAAATGGGGTAAATAACTTATGGTTTTATTTAACATTTAAAAATGTTACAATTTGATAAACTCCACCCTCCGGTTCAAGGCTTTATTGGAAGGAGTATCGTTAGGTGCAACAGGTTTGGTTTCGCCAAGTCCATCCGACTCGAGTCGTGAGGCATCGATGCCAAAGTTTTTAACCAGTTCAGCTTTAACTGAGGCTCCGCGGCGTTTCGAAAGATCGAGGTTTGCGACATCGGCGCCATCGCTGTCGGTATGGCCTACTATTTTTACACGTACAGTTGGGTTTTCCTTTAACACATCGGCAATTCCTTTCAGGGTGCCATACGATTCGGGTTTAACTACATCTTTATTTACATCAAAATAAATACCGTAACTTACTAATTTGCCTTCGGTGATCAGTTTGCTCCGCATATCAGGCATACCGGCTGCTATTCTAAAATTAGTAACCATCGGGCCAGATTCTCCCCACAATTCGAAACGCATCTGATTCGTCTGAAAACCAGGCTTGAATACTTTGGGCAGGTCGAAAACCTTCACCTGGTCCTGATACACCCTGAGCCTTGTTTTCTGTACCCAGAATGAGAGCCGGTATTTCTTACCGGCCTCCATAACAGCCTCATCTTTTACACCATCAATAGTATATCCTTCCTCGCTGTAAGCACTGTAAGTAGCGCGGTAGCCAAAACTCATTTTTATACCTCCATTATTTCCAGGCACAGCACCGCCTTCGTTCAGGTCTTTCGGATTTTGTGCACTGTACAAATAAAAGCCATATTCAAAGCTAACAATCCCTTCTTCAACCGTATACGGAATTACGTCAAACTCGATAGTATAATTCTCAGGCAGTTTAATACCTTCTTCCAGGGCCACGCACCCTTCACCAATCATTTTAAACCAGTTGCCTGGAAAAATACTATTCGTAACCACCTCACCCGAAGCAGTTGTATTCCAGTTTGGCGGAAAATCGCCTACAGCTGTTTCCATAAAATCATCGAAATACAATACCTTTTCACCGGGAATAAAATCAAATTTGGAATAGGTCTGCATCGTTGGCTTTTCCTGGGTAACAGTAGTTTCGGAACCGGATTCTTCCTCGTTTTCCTGTGCCGAAAGATTTGCAGCAGCAAATAAAAAGGAAGACATTAACAATACTCTTGTAAAAAGTCTCATAGTTTTCAGGTTTAAATTATGGTTAAAAAGAGTTGCTTTAAAGATATGTAAAATTACTGTGCTTTGAAAACAGAATTATCCCTGAAAAAAGGGATTTTTAATTGTGAAATGTGGAATATATTTGTGTGAAATTATTATTGCCTTTTTAAAGTTCCATAACCCTTATACTTCGAATAAAACTAATCGTCACTTTTATATGATTTCAAAAAAAAGGTATCCGGTGATTCTAACAATAATGGTTCTGTGGATATACACATTCGCAGGAATTGCTTCTGCACAGAACCTCGATTCACTCGAAAATGTCCTTCTTTTAAAAAAGGTTTCAAATAACGAAAAAATTAAGCTTTACGACGATTTAAGCTGGGGTTACCTTTCATACAGTTTCGATAAATCGAAAAAATTCGCTCTCGAAGGAATCAATCTTTCCGAAAAAGCGAACGACCAGATAATGACAGGCACACTTTACCGTAACCTGGGTGTAGCATATTATATGGTAAGTAAATATGATACAGCGCTTATTTATTATAATCATGCGATGAGCCTGGCGGAAAAAGCAAATAACAACCTTCTGAAAGCACAGGTTTTTGGTGCTATGGCAAATCTCTATAATATAACAGGTGAGTACCCGAAAGCACTAAATAATTACCTGAAAGCGCTGCCCATATTTGAAAAGGAAGGAAGAAAAGACCGGGTAAGGGTCATGCTGGGAAATATAGGATCTCTCAACAATGCAATGCAAAATTTTAATGAAGCCGAAAAATATTTCCTACAATCAATGAAACTCAGCGAGGAACTTAATGATCAGGCCGGACTGGCACAGGCATATGATGGATTAAATAGAATTAATATTCAGCGGAAGGATTATGTTAGAGCATTGGATTATGGACAAAAAGCTGCTGATATAAGCCATAAGATCGGAAACAAACAGGAAGAAGCCATTGCAATTCAAGGCATTGCCTGGGTTTATTACGAACATTTTAAAGATTATAAAAAGGCCGAAGAATATGCCCGCAAAGGATTAAAACTTGCCGAAGAACTTGAATTCCCCTCCGATATTGCAGGCATGCTCAATACTTTATCGAATATCTATTTTCACCAGGCGCGATACCTCGAATGTGAAGAAACTGCTCTGAAAGCTATCGCAACAGATACAACTGACATGAATATTTTCAGCAACCTGGCGGCCAATGTTGTTAGAGCAGGAATTCATCTTGGTGACACCAAAAATGCTTTGTACTACTTCGACAGGTATCGCCAGATATTTAATATTCAATCGAATAAAGAATTTCAGCAAGCACTGATGGATATGAAGGTAAAGTATGAAACCGAAAAGAAAGAGAAAGAAATCCTTAAGCTTTCGATTGAGAAAAAGGAACGCAATATTCTCATATACAGCCTCATCGGGCTTTTCCTTATTCTTGCCGGTTTAGGGTATTCCATTATCAACAATGTGAGCAAAAATAAGATTATCGTTGAACAACAACTCCTGGTAAAGGAAAAACAGCTTGCTGAACTTGAAAAAGAGACGGCAGCTTATTGCTACAAAATCAGTTTTAAAAGGAGAGGAATCCGAGCGCTCGCGCATGGCCCGCGACCTGCACGATGGACTTGGAGGATTGCTTTCGGGTGTTAAAATAAATCTGTCATCTATGAAAGGGAATTCGATAATTACCAGCGAAAATGCCCAGGCATTTGATCATGCCATTAAGTTGCTCGATACTTCAATCAGTGAGTTACGACGGGTGGCTCATAACCTTATGCCCGAAACCCTCAACCATTATGGCCTGAAAACGGCACTGCACGACTTTATAGGAGAGATGAGCAAGAATCCTTCGACAGAGCTCACTTTCAGCTTCTTTGGAGCTGATTTGCGTTTTGAATCACAACTTGAGCTAACGGCTTACCGAATAGCCCAGGAACTGGTGAACAATGCATTGAAACATTCAGGCGGTACTAAAATTGACCTTCAGCTTATTGCTGATATTGACCGGATATGCATACAGGTTGTTGATAATGGTAAAGGCTTTGATACCAAAAGCAAATCAGGAGATGGAAAAGGCTTGGTGAGTATCCGCGATCGCGTTACTGCCAACAACGGAAGGTTTGACATTGAAAGTACTCCCGGGGAAGGAACCGAAGCAACAGTGGAATTTTTACTATCTTAGCTGCACTATTTAGCTGCTGATATGCAAAATGCACTGATTGTTGAGGACCATCCCATTGTAAGCGATAGCCTGACCAACCTGATTAACGCATCAGACCTTGAACTTGAATGCCATCATACATCCACCGCCCATGATGGATTGGCCTGGCTAAACGGACACAAAGCCGGAATTATTCTTTTAGATATTAACTTGCCAGACATGAGCGGGATTGAGTTCTGCCGGATTGCAAAATCGCGTTATGCAGATTTAAAAATACTGGCTATTACCTCCATTGAGCAGCGGCATGTTGTTGACCAGATGCTGGCTGCCGGTGCAGATGGTTTTATCCTGAAAAGCTCGGATACAAACGAGATACTCGAAGCCATAAAGCAAATTATTGGTGGCAATCAATACATCAGCAAAAGCGTAGCTGATCTGCTTAAAGGTAAATTGGCAACAAACGGAGATCTTCCTTTTCTTACCCGGCGTGAGGTTGAAGTGCTGAAACTTATTGCCGACGGGCTTACCAACCAGGAGATTGCCGAAAAACTTTTTATCAGCAGCTGGACTGTGGATAGCCACCGTAAAAACCTGTTGCTTAAATTTAATGCAAAAAATACGGCAATGCTGGTGAAGACTGCTGTAACAAATGGAATAATAAGCTTCTAACTATATATTTCAGATTAATTTAATGGCGGATTTCGGATGTCCAATCTCAGATGTTAAGAAATTAGTAATATCGAAAATTAGGATGCCGCAGATTTAACATCACAGATCTAACATCAGACATCCGAGATCAACCTACATCTTCTTTACAAAATCCGGCGAATATACTCTCATAAATTCCTCGGCCTTTAAAACCATCTCTTTGGAACCAATAAATACGGGTGCACGTTGGTGTAAATCGTAAGGTTCCAGATCCATAATGCGGCGGAAACCATCAGACGCTTTGCCACCGGCTTGCTCTACAATAAAAGCCATAGGTGCAAGTTCATAAAGCAAACGCAATTTCCCATTCGGATTTTTCAATGTTCCCGGATAAATAAATATACCTCCGCGTATCAGGTTACGATGCACATCAGCCACAAGCGATCCGATATAACGCGTGCTGTATGGCCGGTTGGTGGCCTTATCATCTTCCTGGCAAAATTTGATGTAGCGCTTTACTCCCTCGGGGAAATACACATAGTTAGCCTCGTTGATGGAATAGATTGTTCCGTTCTCAGGGATTTTAATATTCGGATGCGAGAGAAAGAATAAGCCGACTGTAGCATCATAGGTAAATCCGTTTACACCATTTCCGGTAGTGTAAACCAGCATGGTTGAACTACCATACATAACATAACCGGCAGCTACCAGTTGATTCCCTGACTGAAGAAGATCTTCAAGCGAACCCGAAGTCCCAACTGTTGATATCCGTTTATAAATGGCAAAAATTGTTCCGATAGGCACATTAACTTCAATATTCGAAGATCCGTCGATGGGGTCAAAGGCAACCACATATTTGCCCTGCATCGAATATTTATTGCCGAAAATAATCATATCCTCATTTTCTTCGGAAGCTAAAGCGGCACACTGTCCACCATGTTTCAACGCATTGATAAACTGGTTGTTGGCAAATACATCCAGTTTCTTCTGATCTTCGCCCTGTATATTCGTTGTTCCGAAGTAGCCATTTATATCTGCCAGTCCGGCCCGCCTTATTTCGCGGTTTACAATTTTGGCGGCAATGCCAATATCATTGAGTAAACGGGTTAAATCACCGGTTGCTGAAGGATATTCCGACTGCTTTTCATTGATAAACTCAACCATTGTTTTCATTGACATTATGAGGCTCCTTTCAATTTAGAAATTGGTTTAGTTGTTGGTCGGGAGTCGGAAGTCCGAAGTCGGCACTACCGATACCCAATATATTTAAGGCGTTATGTTAATTTTTGAATAAATCAGGATTTTTCGATTTAATACGTGTTTGAATAAATTTATACTACCGCCATTTTCTTATTGTCCCAGACTTCCTGCTTCCAACTTCTGACTTCGTTCTTCCGCCTTCGGTCCACCAGGTTAAATCTCCATGCTTCTTAAACAACGCTATCGAACATTCAAACAAAAATAGTACTTTTACCATGTAAAATCACTTTATGCTTAAGGTTTTTAAATTTGGCGGCGCTTCAGTGAAAGATGCTGAATCAGTGCGTAATGTAGCTGCAATTCTGAAAAAACATTCACCCGAAAAGTTGGTAGTTATCATTTCGGCTATGGATAAAACAACCAATGCACTCGAAAAGGTATTAAATGCCTGGTACGAAAATGATGAACGGCTCGGCACTTTTATTCAAGAGGTTATAATCTATCATCAGACGATAACAACAGCCTTATTCCCTGATAAAAATCATCCCGTTTATTTTAAAACAAACATGCTGTTTGGCGAACTCGAAGGACATCTGAGTACACCTCCTTCCCTGAATTACGATTTTGATTATGACCAGGTTGTAAGCTTTGGAGAACTGATCAGCACAACCATTATTAGTGAATTTCTGGTGAGTGAAGGCTTTAATTGCCAGTGGTTTGATGTGCGGGAGCTGGTAAAAACTGACACTACCTGGCGCGAAGCCAGAGTAAATTGGGAAACTACCGAATCATTGATCAGGGAACAAGTTTCCAGCTTTCTCGATCATTCAAAAACTACACCTTCTATTGCACTAACACAAGGATTCCTGGGATCTTCTGCTGACGGCGCAACCACAACACTTGGCCGCGAAGGATCCGACTTTACTGCCGCCATTTTTGCCTATGCGCTGCAAGCCTTTGAAATGGTGATTTGGAAAGATGTTCCCGGCTTATTAAATGCCGATCCAAAATATTTCAGTGTTACTGAATTACTGGCCAGCATTTCGTACCGCGAAGCTATTGAACTGTCGTATTACGGCGCTACTGTTATTCATCCCAAAACAATAAAACCACTTCAAAACAAAGATATTCCTTTACGGATAAAATCATTTATTGATCCGGTTGGAGATGGTTCGCTGATCCATCAGAATACTTCTGCCGACAGCTTGATTCCTTCGTTTATTTTCAAGATCAATCAGGTCCTTATTTCTATCTCACCGCGCGATTTCTCTTTTATTAACGAACTAAGCCTGAGTAATATCCTGGCTGTTTTCGCTAATAACTCCATCCATATCAGCCTGATGCAAAACTCCGCAATCAGTTTTTCGGTGTGTGTGGATTATAACGAGCGAAGGCTTTCTGAACTTTTCAAAGCCTTGGGAAAAGAATATAAAGTCCGCTATAATACAGGCCTCGAACTCATTACTATCCGCCATTACGATCAGGCTACTATTGACAGGGTTTTAGCAGATGGGAAAACGGTGCTGCTAGAAATGCGAAGCAGGCTAACTGCGCAGTTCGTTGTTCGTCCTCAGTAGTGCTTTGATAAGTTTCATTATTTTTAATGTGTATTTACTACACCAACTTTCACCTTCAAATATTTTTGATTAATTTGGCTGTCTGAAAGAGGAAATTAATATTGGAAATGCGTAAAGCAGATTCGGTCTTCCGACTTCCGTCTTCCAACCCCTTTAAATAAATAAAACTCAAACATAAAACACATCATGAAAGGCTCAATCCTTATCCTTGCCGGCGGCGGACCAGCACCCGGAATTAACACAGTTATCAGTTCAGTTGCCAAAGTTTTCCTACGGGATGGATATCGCGTAATTGGTTTGCACGATGGGTATAAAAACCTGTTTACTGAGAACCCAGGTACCATTGATATTGATTTTGAAATGGCTGACCGCGTATTCAGCATGGGAGGTTCAATGTTACGTATGAGCCGGTACAAACCTGCCGACCTGGAGTTTAAAACTAAATTCTTCGTTAAACACAACGTCAAACTCCTGGTAACTGTCGGTGGTGACGACACGGCTTCGACAGCAAACCGTATCTCGAAATTCCTGACCGAGCGCAAATTCCCGATTCAGAATATTCACGTCCCAAAAACCATTGACAACGACCTTCCGCTTCCTGAAGGACAGCCCACTTTTGGCTACCAGAGTGCCAAACAGGAAGGCGTTCGGATTGGACGTACCATTTATGAGGATGCGCGTACATCAGGGAATTGGTTTGTGGTTTCCGCCATGGGTCGCGAAGCCGGACACCTGGCTTTTGGTATTGGCGCCGCCTGTCATTACCCTATGATCATTATTCCTGAAATGTTCAATAAAACCAAGGTTACCCTTGATAAAATAACACGACTTATTATTTCTTCTATCGTTAAACGCAAAATTCTGGGTATTCCCTATGGTGTTGCCATTGTAAGCGAGGGCGTTTTTCATTTTATGAGCGACGACGAAATTGAAGCCTCCGGGATCCAGTTTACCTACGACGAACATGGGCATCCTGAATTGGGAACTGTCAGTAAGGCGCACATTTACAATATGTTGCTGCAAATCAGGCTCAAACAACTGAGCATGAACGTAAAAAGCCGCCCTGTTGAAATGGGGTATGAATTACGGTGTATCGCACCTACGGCCTGGGACCTTTTATATTGCAGTTTGCTTGGTATCGGTGTTAAAAAAATATTTGACGAAGGGCTGACAGGCTGTATGGTAAGTTCAGATCCTACAGGCGATATTTTCCCATTGTTCCTCAAAGACCTGGAAGATGGCCATGGGAAAGTCCGTACGCGTATGGTAACCATGGACAGCCAGAAAGCACATATGGTTTTCTTCGATAGTATTCAATATCTTACTGCCGATGATATGGAAGCTGCAAAGGAATACCTGAAACATCCCGAAGAATTTGATTTTATGAAAATTCTTGAGTGGTAACCATTGTCATACACCTGAAGATTATATCCAGTCACTGTAACTTTTAGTTATTTTTTTAAAAAATGGCTCTGTTCCTAACGGATCAGGGCTTTTTTCTTTTATAAAAATGCCATCTCAATACAAAATTGAGACGGCATTTTATCTTTTTATCTACTATTAATTTGTCTTAAACTCCTTCACGATTGCCACCAGAGTTTTTCCACTGAAAAGAATGGGGCCATTTAGCTGTTTCTTTAGTAATTTCAGTATGACAAGTGTTGCAGGCAGTCTTTACCTTTGGAGAAGCACCGGCATGTTTTTCAGCAAAGTCATTAATCGTTGCATCTCCTCCTCGTGAGCTTTTGTGACAAATACCGCAGCTGCCAATCGACTTAACAGGGCGGTTTGCACCCTGATATTGCATTTCCTGGTAGTTATCTTTGGCAACCAAAGAAGGAACCATGGCATGTGGACTACCATGACAGGCAGAACAGAATAGATTTCCATGACCATGAGCGTTCTTATACAGCGTAGTACCGGTTTCAATACCTGATACCCCTTTATGACAGCTTACGCAACTAGGCTCGTCCTCCCATGGTACTCTTCCTGCAGCGATGGTAGAAGCCACATTGGCCATATTGCCATGGCACGCAGTGCAATTGCCATCAGCAGCAGTATGACGTGCACTGCGGCTACATTTCGTGCTTGCTCCCGGATGGCAGTTGTAACAGGTAGCGCCTTTAGTTGCATGATAGCCATGAATAGCTTGTGACAGATATTTTACGCCAACTTTTCCAGGCGCTCCCAATGCGGGTGAAGCATGGCAGCTGGCACAAAGAACCGGTTTGCTTCCCATCAGATTTGTGCTGTGAGCTTTATCGTGTTTGGCAAGAATGTCGTCGAATGCATCTATTGTACTGTTTCCGTGACATTGGGCACAATTAATCTCATCAGAGGTAGGTATCACTGTTTTTGTTGTTGCAACAATCTTACCAGCGGCATCTTTTACAGTTATTGTAGCTTGCTGATAAGGGTCTTTTACGCCGTTGTCATACACAGGCACAACAGGAATGCCTTCAGCACTAAAGAATCCAGTTTCTGCTTTCATATTTCCTGACAGACCATTTCCGGTCAATCCAATATTCGGCGACAGTGTTACTCCGAAGAGTTTCTGTGCATAAGTCCAGAACTGACCATAATTTTCTTTCCCAAACGAATAAGTATTGTTGTCGATTGAATAAGAAACAGTAAGCCCTGCTGTAATAACACTAGGCACCTTGCCTCTTTTGACAACCTGCACTTTCAGATTGTTGTATGGGGGCAGAATCACCATCTTGTCATAGGTGGGATTCAAACAGTGCATTCCCAGATCATTCCATGCAAATACAACATAGGCGCTGGTTCCTCCAAATACCACATCATTGGTTCTGGCGATTCTTTTTTCAATAGAAGTATCTGATGTTCCCGTCTGATCTTCTACTGGCTGCTTCTTACATCCCCATATAATTAATGAAACAAGCAGAGCAACTTTCCAAGCTGAATTAATCTTTTTCATAGGAGTATTTTTTAATTAATAATTATTTTTATTGCATGAATATTCCATATCTCAAGCAGTGTAAATCTAAAACACATTCGTTAAAAAGACGATATTATATGTTATATATTGCATATTTAATATATCATTTTATGGAAACTAATATTCAGACCTAAGAACTACTCAGGATCTATGCGCGTACAAGTCATAATAGTAAAGGTTTTGAAGTAAAAAGCAAGCTATTTGTTAAATATTTAGTTGAGTTATATTTATGTGCTCTTAGACTGTAAGCTTTTTTTACTGCCACTATTCTGAATTACTGGAAGGCAACTGTAACCGGAAAAAGCAAATGGAACCATCAGGCACTGACTATGGGATAGAATCAGATGGATAATATGTCTTATAATTCCTACGGTCCATTTAATAGTTAATTTTTCAAGTTATTACAATCAAACACTTATTCCTGTGATTCCTTATCGTTTGGTAAACTAAAAATTTATCACTAAACTCATTTATGGTTTAAACAGTTACATGGCAAGTTCAGACCCCAGTGGTGTTATATCTCCCTAATTCCTAAAAGACCTGGAAGACTTGATTGGAAAGTTGAGACCTGCATGGTTACTATAGAAAGGTAGCAAGCACGTATGGTTTTCATCGACAGCATACATTATCTAACTTCCAATGATATGGAAGCAGCAAAGGAATACCTGAAACATAACGAAAAATTTGATTTTAGGGAAATTCCGGCATGGTAATCGGTGTCAACACACCTTTTTCAGGTGTCTGACACACTCAGTCTCCCGGCAAAATGACCAAGTTTCAAAAAGTTAAAGGTATTTTTTTAAACTAAGTAGAAATAGCTCGCGATAAAATTATCTAAAAATATTTCATTTGCATTGCAATAAATTATAGCCTAAATTTGTTTCTTATATAACCAATAAAATTTTGTGCTATGGGAAAGTCTAAAGATAAAGAAAATAAAGAGGTTAAGAAACCTGCCGCCAAATCTTTGAAAGAAAAAAGACTTGAAAAAAAAGAGAAGAAAGCTGGTAAGCTATAATTCTCCTATATTGTTAAACCTTCAACACTACTTGCATCCGGGGCTAATCTCTCCCCGGTTTTTTTATGCATAAGCATAATTCCCATTCATATGTGAGGAAACAACTAACTTTGCTTTCATGAGAGTCCGACACTTTACCATACCAGTTTTTATACCCGAAGAAGCCTGCCCTAACCAATGCGTTTTCTGCAATCAACATCGTATTGCAGGAGCAGAGTGTGCTCCTTCGGTTGATGAAGTTATTGCTAAAGTGGACGAACACTTACTAACTATTCCAGCAGGCAGCGAAGTGGAAATTGGCTTTTTCGGTGGTAATTTTACAGGGATTCCGGTTGAAGAACAAAAGGCTTATCTGGCTTCAGTTCAAAATCACATTGTATCAGGTCGGGTTACAGGAATCCGGATTTCTACACGTCCGGATTATATCAATAATGAAAGCCTAAAAATACTGAAGCAATATAGTGTCTCTACAATTGAACTGGGAGCCCAATCACTGGATGAGGAAGTACTAAAACTTGCCGGGCGCGGACATACAGCAGTGCAGGTTCATGAAGCTTCACAAATGATCATTGAACAAGAATTTAACCTTGGATTACAAATGATGATTGGCCTGCCGGGTGATTCTGCTGAAAAATCGATTTATACAGCTCAGGAAATCATAAGGCTAGGTGCGGAATGCACGCGAATCTACCCAACTTTGGTTATTAAAGAAACAAAGCTTGAACAGCTTTATCTGGAAGGAAAATACCAGCCGCTTTCTCAGGAAGAAGCCATTTCACGGGTTGCGGATATTGTACCACTTTTTATAGCAGCCGGTGTTAAAATTCTTCGAATTGGCCTTCATCCTTCCGAGGGGCTCCTGGACAACACAAGCCTGGTGGCCGGGCCGTTTCATGTGGCTTTTGGAGAATTGGTGTTTTCGGAAATCTGGCGGAGACTTCTCAATAACATGGTATTTGAAAACGGGAAACGAAATATACTCACCCTAACAGTACCATTAGGAATGCGCAATGCGGCCATCGGGCATAAAGCACTGAACAAAGCTATGCTTTTGGAAAGTTTCAGGAAAGTAGTTTTTGAAGAAAGCCATGACTTAAAAGGATTTGAATACCATGCTCATACTGCTTGACAGGAAAATGCCTGAAGCTGCAAAAGAAAAGCTTGCAGCGTATGGCGAAATTGTGGAATTAGCAACCGAAGGCATCACGTACGAAGCTATTTCGGGGCATCCCGATATATTTTTCTGTCCTACTCCTGCCGGTTTAATTGTTGCTCCAAATCTTCCGGAAAAGTATTTCAGTATTCTGGATCAGAACTCAATTAGCTACATAAAAGGTTCATTGCCTGTCGGTTGCGATTATCCTGAAACAGCGCGGTATAATACACTGGTTACTAATAAGTTTATTATTCAAAATCCTGCCGGAAGCGATCCGACTATTCGCTTGCTTAATCCTGAGATTGAAATCATTCCTTCCAAACAAGGTTATGTTCGTTGTAACCTTATTGCTTTACAAAATGATTCATTTATTGCCTCTGACCGCGGGATTGAAAAATCTCTTATTCAGTGCAAACTGGAAGTCCTTTTTGTTAATCCGACTAGTGTAAAACTTGATGGATTTAAACATGGATTTTTTGGAGGGACTTGTGGTCTGCTGGATAATAAACTATTTGTTTGTGGAAGCCTGAAATATTTTAAGGAAAAGGATCTTATTGAATCATTTGTTGCCCAAGCCGGAATATCTATCATTGAGTTATACGATGGGCCACTTGTGGATGTGGGAACTATTATATTTTTATAACACTGAGATCTCTCTACTATTCCCCTGATTACATTATTTCCAATGGCTTAATATTTTGTTCCAGAAATTTATGTTTGGTTTTATTACAAGAAATGCAGAAATTATGTTTGGTTTTATTACACGGATCACACTTAATTCCTTTCAACCCTTTTTTTTCGTTATTTTGCATAACACAAAAATATTCCCTGAACCTTGATCCCTCACGATACCATATCGCAGATTTTTGATGCCGCCCGCGTGGAGGAAGTGGTTGCTGATTTTGTGGCATTAAAACGTCGCGGCAGTAACTTTACAGGATTGTGCCCGTTTCACAATGAGCGTACGCCCTCATTTCATGTATCGCCAACCAAGGGAATTTACAAATGTTTTGGATGCGGGAAGGCTGGCAACTCGGTAAATTTCGTGATGGAACACGAAAAATTCACCTATCCCGAAGCACTGCGATATCTTGCTAAAAAATACAATATTGAAATCCAGGAAGAAGCCGAAACAGCTGAACAGGTTGCAGAAAAATCCGCCCGCGAAGGCTTGATGGCAATTGTCGATTTTGCAGCCAAATTTTTTGCCGATCAGCTTTTCAATACCGATGAAGGCCTTTCGGTTGGTTTATCCTATTTCCATGGACGCAATTTCAGCGATGAGACCATCCGGGAATTTCAGTTGGGCTATAGTCCGGAAGTGTGGGACTCTTTGAGTAAAGAAGCTCTTAATAAGGGATTCAGTTCCGATATGCTCGAGAAATCAGGCTTAAGTATTAAAAAAGATGACCGTTTGTACGACCGCTTCCGCGGACGAGTGATGTTCCCGATTCACAGCCAGGCAGGGCGGGTGATTGGTTTTGGTGGCCGCATCATGAGTTCGGATAAAACCCGTCCGAAATATGTGAATTCTCCCGAAAGCGAGATTTACAATAAAAGCAAGGTTCTTTACGGAATTTCTTTTGCCAAACACTCCATTGCTGCAAATGATATGTGTTTCCTGGTTGAAGGGTATACAGATGTGATTTCAATGTACCGCGCCGGTGTGCAGAATGTGGTTTCATCATCAGGCACCTCGCTTACAGTGGATCAGATCAGGCTGATAAAACGCTATACTCCCAATATTACTATACTTTACGATGGCGATCCTGCCGGCATTAAAGCATCATTTCGTGGAATTGATATGATCCTGGAACAGGGAATGAATGTGAAAGTAGTACTTTTCCCAGACGGTGAAGACCCGGATTCATATGCCCGCACACGACGTGGAGCCGAAGTACAGGAGTTTATACGGCAGAATGCCAAGGATTTTATTCATTTCAAAATTGACCTGCTGCTGAGTGAAACCGGTCGCGATCCTCTGAAAAGGGTTGCCGTACTGAAGGATTTTATTGAGAGCATTTCACTTATCCCTGATCAGCTTACCCGCCTTGCTTATGTAAAGGAAAGTGCTGACAGGATGCAGATGGATGAAAAAGCCATCCTGAATGAGCTCAACAAATTGTTGCGTAAGAAATTCAGTCAAAAATCAGGTGCTACTGTAACGGAATCGGATGCGATTGACGACTTGTTTGCCCCCGAACCCGCCGAACAACAGCAGGATTCATTCGATGCCCTGAGCACTGAAGATATTGAGCGTGAAATTATCCGGCAGCTGCTTTTGTATGGTGATGTTGAAATTGAAACAAACTATCCGGATCCGGAAAGCGGTGATCCCATCATAAACAAAGTGAAAGCCGCCAGTTTCATAATAAATGACATTAAGGCTGACGAACTCGATTTTACAAATCAACAGTATCAGCAGATTTTTGATACATGCGTTGATGAGTTAAAAAACAATCCGGATATTGATTACCGCAAGCTTACCAACCATCCCGACAATGCAGTTTCAGGACCGGTAATAGACCTGATTGCTACAAAATATACCTTCAGTCCAAACTGGGAAAAGCGCAAAATCCGCCTGCTACAGGAACATGAAGTGCTTGATTTCCTGATACCGAATTCTATATTGTCGTTTAAAGCAAAACGGGTACGCCAGATTCTGAAAGAGTTGCTCGAAAAGATAAAAACGGCGGAAACAGATGATATCTCTATCGATCTGCAAAAGCAGTTTATGAATGCAAAACGTATCGCTAACCTTATTGATGGCGGGCAATTAGGGCGGACAATTGTCTAGTTTCCTTTCTTTAAGACGATCTCTCTATATTTTTTATTGTTCCAGGCATTGATCATCGTCCTGAATGTATCATATTTCTCAACAGGCACCATTGTGTTGGTGATATTGAGTTTCCGAATAATATGCAATTGCTGCCCTTCAACCGAAATTGAAATCTCAATACTTCCAAATTCATTAGTCATATCAAGCTTTGCGGCTGGAGTAATCATTGCCATTCCTTCGGGAAGAGTAACAAACAGATCGTATGCTTCATTTATCGGGAAAGGAATCTCAAGTGGTTCGGTACGGCTGCTGACCAGCTCAGTCATATGCCAGCTATCTGAACCAAAAGGTACAGATGGAAGTTTAAAGAACACATGTCCTGCTTTTTCGCTCGTAAACGATCCTGCTGCTACATGAAAACTGAATGAAGATAAATCAATATCTGTTTTCCCTTTTATAACATCTGCGATTTCCCCATTCCCAAACGCTTTTGAAAGTAAGGTTGATTCATAGTTGTTATCTTTCTGCAATTCGAGCCAGGGATTCAGCCAACAACCAAGTTCAAGATTAAGATTGCCGTCAAGATTAAGATCTTTATTTAGTTTAAGATTTCCTGAAAGAGCAAGAATGTTCTTTGGTTCACCGATAACTTCAGATGTCTGTTTTTTACCTGGAACCATCGAGATAATCCTGTTTCCAGATAATGAATACCTTAAGTCTTGCTGGCCAGGCTGAGTTGGTGATAGAAAAATGGGATCCATTCCCGTAATACTGACTTTCACCAGGAAGTGTTCAATTAATTCAGGACTTGTCACTTTTTTAGCATAAAACTGCTCGGCAACCACTGCAACTGGTTCGGACTGGATATTCTGCGAACGCAACATGGCGGTAAATAACACAGCTTTTTCAGCTTCTGTTCCTCCGTTGCTTTGCCATATTGCAGCTACATTTCTCAGTTTATAAGCAGTATTTTGCAACGGCACCTGCCAGGTATTCAGATCGGAAGCAACTTTTTCCTGAAGCTTCAAAGCTTTCAACAAAGGGCTGTCAATTCCGGATACGGTATTAGTAGTTTCTTCTTTAACTTTTGCCGGGATTTCGCATTTGAATGCTTCCTGTGAAGCAAAACCGGCAATGGCATCTGTTGATTTTGCACTTGCAAGAAATACGATCCGTGGTCGGTTTTGCTGTTCCTGTGGTCTGAAATCTTCACGCAATGCAGCTGGTAAATCAGTTAGTGTCCATGTGTAAGAAGTTTTGCCACCCTGTTTCAAAACCATTGGCTTCGATTGGAAACCAAACTGTTCGAAATTGAAGGAGGATCCAGAGGGAACATTGATAATTAAGGTAAGTTTCTTTACCGGTGAATTCATCCAGAGGAGTTCATTCCCCATAAGTGAAGAAGTATATCCTTTCGATGTTGTCAATGTATAATCGAAATCGATAGTGGCTCCGCGTTCAAGGGCAGTGTGAGTTACAACCATTTCACGCAGGCGGTTCCATGCCGGAACATTGGCAGCAAAACGAGGCAATAATTCGTTGTATGCATTATCAGGAGTCGGAACCTGCTTCCCATCGGCCATAGTGGTTATCGAGCGGTTTATTTTCAGTTTCTGGAAAGCCGGATCAAACACGATAAAGTCCTCGCCATACAGGTTGTGAAATGCATAATATGTGTTTATGAGTAACTTATGGCTGTAATGATAGC
Organism: uncultured Bacteroidales bacterium; assembly: GCA_963802185.1. Taxonomy (GTDB): domain Bacteria; phylum Bacteroidota; class Bacteroidia; order Bacteroidales; family UBA4417; genus UBA4417. Next base: position 83,226 of record CAWDHU010000015.1, on the reverse strand, counting down.
TCCAGCTTCCATCCTTACTCAATGTATATTCTTTGGTCTGTTCCTGGTATACAGCATCGGATTTTACTTCCTGAGCCAAAACCGTGACGCCTGCAAAAAGGGCTATAGTGAGAAATAATGTTTTATGTATCATAGTGTAACGATTACTAATTGTTCAATGTTTTATGAGTAATTTATTTACGATTTACGAGGTACGATTTACGATTAAATTCAAGGTGCAATCGTACTTCGTCATTCTTAAATCGTAAATAATTATTTAAATTTAACGATCACAGGTTCAACTGCTAGCATGTTCTGATAAGCAACGGCTTTTCTGAATGAATCCCAGTCCTCAGGCTGATAAATCCGTTTGGGAAAAGATGCATTGTAGGCAAATTTCAATATGTTGTTTTCTCTCTTTATCATGCCGTGATACTGTGCACCACTTCCATCGCCCGATGTGGCTTCAGGCTTATAGACAATTTCCTTGATTCCCGGCAGTGTGATTTTCTCATTCATTTCCACTGTGTGCGAAGTCCTGTCGCGGAAAGGGAATTCACGATTTTCAAGTCCAGTATCAAATCCTGTATGAGGCATGGCTCTTTTCATAAAACCCGTTGCAAGCAGTGGTGTAAAAATCAGTTCATCACCTGCTACCGTAGCATAATCAGGAATGCGGATTTTGAAATTTAAAAGTATAGGTCCGGCCAGGTAATTATACGGATCGTCGTAAGTAACCTTCACTAACTGCGCAAGTGGTGAAATATGCAGCACTTCTTTCTCAACATTCTCGACCCAATCAGACATATAATCACGGGTAAACATTCCACGAACTGCAGCATCTGTCTGCCCTTCAGCCGTTACAGTATATTCCCCTTCCAGTGTGCCATCAGCAGAAATGCTGGTTGTCCCATTCATTTTCAGGTAATGATTCGATGGGCTTGAAATTGGGGTTTCGGCCAGGTCAGCTCCTTCGGGAACACCCATGAGGTAATTCTGTTGCTGCTCGGCACTCGACCAAAGCTCACGAACAAAAGGAACCCAGGTAGGATCAAGCAGGTGATAGCGTCCGTCTTTTCGACTTTTAAAAACGGTAACACAATGGTTAAACTGGTCTGCAGGAATATAGTCTATTCTTGAACCAGCCATGGTCATGGCCGGATAAGCCTCGATGCCAGCTGCACGAAGCATAGTGATTAACATCCCGGCTTTATCTTTACATACACCGCAACGGTCGGTAAAATTCATTTCACCGCTATGAAGAGTGTAACCTTCGCCTTTGCCCATTGTAACACCCAGGTAACGGATCTCGTCACCAGCCCAGTGAGTAAGTATCGTGACTGAATCATTTTCATCACGTGCATTTTGCAACAATTCATTCACTTTCTTTCTGATTGCATCGTTGGCTTCAAAGCTTTTATAATCTTCGTTCACACCATAAAACCAGGTGCTTTTCGATTTCCAGTCGGGGCTGGTACTCATCAATAATTTAGTCGCTACATCCGAAGGGCTCACTGAGCGCGGCTCACCATGGAAAGGGAGAATATCTTTCTTTGAAAATGTGTAAACCAGTTTATCTCCTTTACGCCACATTTTAGAAGTCACTTCTCCATTATAAACTTCGTATTGAAGCACCTTGGTATCAGGCACGCTAATCTGGTAAACCTGTTCCAGGACAGGGTCGCTACTGTAAAAAGGTACTATGTCATAAAAATGCCCTTTCATAGGAGGAATATATCTTTCATCGTCATCACCTCCGCCTAATAATGCGTATGTAAAACCTTTCCGGTATAAGTGTACATCGACAGCATCACCTGGTTCAAGTCGCCCGATTTCAATCATTTTTTCGCGTGCACCCCAGTAAATGGCCCGGGCAGGCTGCGGATAGTCGAGCGTAAGTGCAGTATCAATAAGTGTTTGAGTTCCATCAGCGTGATAAACGGTTACTCCCCGTATTTCGGACCAGGCCGAAAGCGGATCGTAATCAAATTTGATCACTGACAAGCTTTTTGCACCCTGAGGTGTCAGAACTTTATACAAACGATGGATGTAATTGTGGCTCAAACCGGATTCCATCATTTCAACACGTGTGCTGTCAAAAATTAACAGAACACCCGAACCAGGATATGTCTGTTTGTCACCGGATTTTTTGATCAGATTATCATACGGACCGGCAAATGCAATAGAAACTGTAATTAAAGCGAGCAGGATCAACAAAGATATTTGTTTCATATTATAGGAAGATTTAACCATTGAAATAGAAAGCATAAAGATATAAATTGCTTTCAATCAAAAAGGAGAAATGAAAATCTTTTTAAAATATTTTTCAAAGATTGCAGATTAAGCCTGAATATTTTCATAGCAACCAATAAAAAAACACGGCAAAAATTTGAATTTATTGCCGTGTTTGGTAATTAGATTTTATAAATGTTTTATACCGCCAGGTTAATACGCTAAAAGTTGTAAACGAACAGAATGCCAGCCCTCACAGTGAAGGATTTTACACCATCTTTAAATCTCTGAATCGGATTAACCTGCCTGCTTTAGTATCCCATAGTTTAAGATTAACATATTTGAAGCCCCTAAAAAATGGAATTGGCTTAATGCTTTTAAAAAGCTCATTTTCACGATGACATTTTTCAAGCCTGTAGTTAGGAATCTTTGAACTCAGGTGGTGAATGTGATGAAACCCGATATTGCCCGAAAACCATTGCAGCACTTTCGGAAGCTTATAATAAGAACTGCCATGCAAAGCCACGGTTTTAAAATCCCAGTCCTGTTCACCATACCAATGTGTGCCTTCAAACTGGTGCTGCAGATAAAAAAGGTATACTCCCCCAATGGCAGCAAAATACATAACCGGAACCTGGATCAGCAGATATGCTTTCCACCCGATAGTAAGGCTAAGCGTTGTTGCCAATAGCGCAATTCCGGCATTAGTGGCATATACACTCATCTTCTCCTTCCGGGTAAATGACTTTTTAGTAAAGCGGTTTCCAACCAGGAACATCAACCCGGCCCCCAGCCCGAACATGATAAAAGGATTGCGAAAGATCCGATAGGCCAGTTGTTTGCGTTTTGGCAGCGCCAGGTACTCGTCAACAGTAAGTGTCCATACATCTCCCGATCCGCGTTTATCAAGGTTACCCACTGTACGATGGTGGGTAAGATGCGCATTATGCCAGCGATGATAAGGCGTAAAAGCAAGTATTCCAATAATAAATCCGACAACTTCGCTCAATCGCTTTGAACTGAAAAAAGAACCGTGTCCGCAATCGTGAAAAATAATAAACAACCTGATAAGGAACCCGGCCGAAATAAATATTAAAGGTAAAGTGATCCAATAACTGTAGGATAAGCTGATCACCATCAGCACCCACAAAATCACATAAGGGACAAAGGTGTTTGTGATCTGCCACCAGCTATGCAGCTTGTCTCCGTTGCGATAAGGGGCTATTATTTTTACCCATCGTTCTTCGGAGCTCACTTTTGTTTTATTCTGTACTGACATTGTATTGATTTTTAGGCATAATTAGGCACTGGTATATAATTGTTTTTTTTAACAAGAAAAAGATATTGGTAAAAGTGTGTGAACTTTGACCCTGGTCAGCCAAAGATGAAAATCATGATTTTCTTTATTTTACGTAAGGAGGAATTAAGAAAACCAAAAAACTGCTTTTTACTTAACAGTTGTTAATCATATTAAAAACAATTAAGCAGTAGATATTGTTCAAACTTTTTTTAACAAAGTAACATTTTTTCTGAAAAATTCTCGGCTATTGGAATTTTGCCGGATTTAAACAAACAATCCAATTTATCAATTTATTTTTGACAATTAAAAGACAAGCTATCTTAATACATTTCATACTTTTGAATCGTCAAAAAAATCCTTTCCCCCATGAAACTAATAACCCTTGCCGTTCTTCTTTTATTTGCAACATTCCATTCCTTTGCATCATTCGACAATTGGTTTACAAATAAGACCCTGCGAGTTGATTATTATCATACCGGGAATAATAAAAATGAGGTTTACTCTATCGACCAGGTGAAATCCGAACCTTATTGGGGCGGCTCACATATAAACCTTATTGACACGTTAAACTATGGAAAATATTATTTTAAAGCCTTTGATGTTAAAACCAATACCCTCTTATACAGTCGTGGATATTGTACTTTATACGATGAGTGGCAGTTTACCGAAGAGGCTAAGCATACTTCTCGGACTTTTACGGAAACAGTAGTTATGCCATTCCCCAAAAACGATGTGCGTATTGAGCTTTACAACCGGAATTTCCTGGGCGTTTTTGAAAAAGTGTTTGAATATACTGTTGAAGTGAAGGATTATTTTATTTCACCTGAACTACAAATGGCTTTCCCGGTTTATGATTTAATGATATCAGGAGATCCGGCTACCAAAATTGATATCGTAATTTTACCGGAGGGTTATACCGCTGCAGAGATGGATAAGTTCAAAGCTGATTGCGACAAGTTTGCAGCCGGACTTTTTACTTTTGATCCTTATACTCAAAATCGCGATAAATTCAACATCCGGGCTGTACTTGCGCCATCTGCTGAAAGCGGTACCGATATTCCACGTGATAAAGTCTGGAAAAACACTATCCTCAACAGCTCTTTTTATACCTTTGATTCGGAGCGTTACCTGATGACTTATGATAATAAGTCGGTTCGCGACCTGGCTGCCAATGCACCTTACGACCAGATTTATATACTTGCTAACACCACAAAATATGGTGGTGGAGCCATTTATAATTATTACAATATGTCAGTAAACAGCAACGCATCGTCGTCAAAAATTTTTGTTCACGAGTTCGGGCATGGTTTTGCTGACTTAGCTGACGAATACGATGACGGATCTTCATCTTTCAATGATATGGTCCCACTTAATGTCGAACCCTGGGAACCCAATATTACCACGTTGGTGAAATTCGAAACCAAATGGAAAGCAATGCTGCCTCCAAACACACCTGTTCCAACCCCTATTGAAAATGCTCCAAGTATGAAACTGGGAGTTTACGAAGGTGCTGCATATGTTGCCAAAGGAATATTTCGTCCCACACCGGATTGCCTGATGCGGACATTTAAGGGAGACGAATTCTGTCCGGTTTGTAAGGCCGGTATTCAGAAAATGATCAACTTTTATACAAAGTAATTCTCTTTCTGAATACTAAAAACATATTTTATTCAGGAATATTGATTTGAATGGTTTCCACCTTCAATATCTTTTTTTTGTTTGAACACTCAGCCCGCATATTTAAAACCAGAGCATCGATATAATACATCATGCTTAATTAAATATATTCTAAATTGCAATAAAACTAAAAGTTATCCTTCGGAAATGAGGGGAAAATAACTAATTTTGCAGCCCGAAAAGTTGAATTTATTTACTCTTTTACGTGTTATCACATTAACAATACCAAATCCAGGAGGCATATGGCCATTACAAAATTAGAACAGATGTTTGATTTGCTGAAAAGCAAACCTAAAAAACGTATTTCAGTCGCTTTCGCAAACGACCCACACACCATCGAAGCAGTGTATTCTGCAGTTGAAAAAGGAATAGTTGATGCTACCCTTACCGGTAACGAAACGATGATTAAAGAAATCTGCATTGAGCATCACATGGATGCCTCCAAATTTGAAATTCTTCACGAACCGAATGAATTAAAAGCTGCAGCACTGGCTGTTAAACTGATTAACGATGGCAAAGCCGGCCTGTTGATGAAAGGTTCACTGAGTACCGACAAGTACATGCGTGCAATCCTCAATAAAACAGTCGGTATCACCAACGAAGGAGCAGTTCTTTCACATATTACAATAATGGAGTTTCCTTCGTACCATAAACTGCTTACCATTGCTGATGTTGCCATTATCCCTCAGCCTGACTTGAAGCAAAAAATTAAAATGGTGGGATACCTGGTAAATGTAGCTAAAGCCATAGGGGTTGAAACGCCAAAAGTTGCTGCTATAGCTGCTACCGAACAGATGCTTGCCGGAATGCCTGCCTGTGTTGAAGGTGCGATATTGGCAAAAATGAGTGATCGCGGACAGATTCCAGGGTGCATTGTAGATGGACCTCTTTCACTGGATGGTGCTATTGATATGGAATCAGTTCAGATTAAAAAGATTACAGGACCGGTTGCAGGCAATGCCGATTGTTTGCTTTTCCCTAACATTGAATCGGGAAATGTATTCTTCAAAGGAGGCTCCAAGTTAGCCGGAGCCGAATTAGCAGCATATGTCGCCGGTGCGCGCGTTCCTTGTGTACTTACTTCGCGTGGTGATAGTGCATTGACAAAAACTTACTCCATTGCACTTGCGGCTTTGATGGCGTAGCTAGCAGAGATAGAAAATAGTTAATAGAAAATGGTAATCATAATAACAAATAATTTTCGGATGTTAACAAACACTATTTTCCATTTGCTATTAACCATTAACTAACTAAAAACATGGAAGATTTCCGCATACTTGCGATAAATCCGGGTTCGACTTCAACAAAAATTGCGGTATATCAGAATATGAGCCCGGTTTTTGTGAAGAATATAACGCATCCCAATGAGGAACTCGCACAATTCGAGCATGTGGCTGATCAGTTCCATTTCCGCAAAGAAATAATTTATAAAGAACTCGAAGAAGCGGATATTCAAATCGATAAAATTCAGGCTGTGGTTGGACGTGGCGGGATGCTTAAGCCCATTTCTTCAGGTGTTTACCTGGTAAATGATGCCATGAAATCAGATTTGCATGACCATCCTATTAAAGAACATGCAAGCAACTTAGGCGGACTTATAGCCGATGATATTGCCCGGGCATTACCCAACGCCAAAGCTTATATTGCCGATCCTGTTGTAGTTGACGAACTGGATGAGATTGCACGGGTTGCAGGGCACCCGTTGTTTAAACGCATTTCTATTTTTCATGCCCTTAATCAGAAATCAATTGCCCGTCAGCATGCAAAAAGCATAATGAAGCGGTATGAAGATATGAACCTGATCGTAGTACATATGGGAGGTGGTATCACTACCGGGGCGCATCACAAAGGACGGGTTATTGATGTAAACCAGGGGCTCGACGGGGAAGGGCCTTTTTCGCCAGAGCGCAGCGGTACATTACCTACCGGCGACCTGGTGCGTTTTTGTTTCAGTGGTCAGTATTCGGAAAAAGAAATAATAAAAATGGTTGTAGGCAATGGTGGTATTGTAGCTTACCTAGGAACCAACAGTGCATACGAAGCTGAACAGCGTGCCCAAAATGGCGATGAGCAGGCTAAATTTATTCTCGAAGCACTGGCCTACCAGGTAGCCAAAAGTATCGGATCCATGGTACCTGTTCTTAAAGGAGAAGTAGATGCCATTTTACTCACTGGCGGTGTAGCACACAGCAAATGGATTACCAACCTGATTATTGAAAGAGTGTATAAGTTTGCTCCGGTATATATCTATCCCGGCGAGGATGAAATGCGGGCCCTGGCAATGAATGGCCTTATGGTACTCAAAGGGGAAGTTGAAGTAAAAGAATATATCTAGCTCAATAAGATCCTGAAATAAGATCAGAAAATCTCCATTCCTGAAGATTTTAAAACTAAAAAACCTTGCAAACTAAACATCTGCAAGGTTTTATTTTAAGGTGCATCATAACAAAAGATTGGCCAATCCTTATCTGGCAATAACTACCCTTACAACATGCGAAGGTTGATTGTTACTGGTTGTAATTTTCATAAAATAGATCCCATTATTTATTCTATCGAGCGAAAGCCTCACAGAGGACGAACCATTAAATGATATTTGTTTTACCAGTACAGCTCTGCCCAATGCATCACTGATCTGAATATCTGCCTTTTCAAAGTTATTTTCCTTCTGAACAATAAACAATTGGGTGGTTGCAGGATTTGGATAAACTGCAAAGGACCTCGCACCAACTTCATCTATCCCAATACTACAAGGGAATGAATACGGTTTCCCGGGTGATCCTCCGGGGCATCCGGAAAACCAGTTTAATCCATCGCACATAATACCATGTACATCAGCAAGCTCCAGTGTATATCCGTTCCCATCCGGTTCTTTCGGCCACGGCGGATCATCGTTGTAAACCACCGAAAATTGAAGTTTCCCGGTATTATCAAATAAGCGGATTGCTTCTCCTGATCCACTAAGTCCAAAATTAAACGGACCGGTTTTTTTTGTAACCCAAGGAAACGAAAATTCAAATTTCGGCTGATCCCCGTATAAAACCACATAATCTCCGGCCGGGATTATGGTTCCTGAAGGAATGGTAAACAAGTGCAAATTATCGCTGTCGCTGAATTTCCATCCTGAAACATCAAGCGAATTAATACCAGGATTGAATAGTTCAACCCAGTCGCCGGCATCCGCCACAATAGATGAGTTATAGTTTATTTCTGAAAATACTACAATATCTTCACACGGTTGATAAGGGTATCCCGGTGACCCTCCTATACATCCGGCAAACCAGTTAGCCGGATCGTTGAGATCTGAAGCACCTGGGCGTAATTCGAGAGTTCTTCCGATTCCGTCAGCAGTTTCAAGCCAGGGTATAGAATCATAATATGTAAAAGCAACAATGACAGTCCGCTGCTGATCAAGCAACGAAACAGTCTCCTTTTTGTTATTGAGGCCATACCCTAATGGCCCGATAAAGTTTATATCTGGAAAGCTGGTTTTGAAAAGCGTAGTGTCTTCTGCAACTACAATCCGACCATTGGCAGGCAATAATGTCCCGGTTGGGAAGGTGAAGTCGTTATATAGCTTCGAATCAGTTATATGCCAATCGGAAATATCGAGTGAATTATTGCCATCATTGTAAACTTCGAGCCAATCTCCTGAATTTCGGGTTGAATCACTATGGTAATTGACTTCTGAAATAGTTGCTGAAGCATTTTCAGGATTGCCTGCGAAAACAGCTGTAAATGTATCTAAATGATCAAGGTTAACAGAGAGAATTCGGTTTGTATCTTTTGCTATGTATGTATTTGCCTGCCAGTACAGGAATTTGTATCCTGGTTTTGCAATAGGCATTAAGGTTACAGGATTACCATTAAAATAGGTCCCTGACCAGGGCAAAGGCCCTGGAATAATTGTATTGATTTTTATTTCACCTGCTTCTTTCGGGGATGACGATAAATTTACGGTTACAAGTCCCTGAAGATTAAAAGTAGTATTGATATGCTGACGGGCGTAATTTGGACGGTTATAAATAAATGTTTTCATCACATTTACATTGTTTAACCAGGTAAGGGTAGTGAAGCTACCATACCATCGTTGCCATGCATAAGGCATTTCATAAGTAATAGAATCCTGAATTTTCTGCATCAGGACTGACATGTCAGCCGGCTGATAAATCGTATTGATCAAATCGGCATACCTATTAATAAAATAGGTCTTGAAACTATCATTTTTAAGCATTGCGCGAAAAATAGCAGCATGAGGTGTTGCCACTAGCGGATTCATAGCATCCGCTAACTTGTTCTCACTGTATTTACTACTAAAACCTAATCCAAAATCGGTGTCCCAAAGCATATAGTTCCATTTGGAACCGGGTTTACGCTGTCGCCATAATTTGATGTTATTAGTCCAGGCTCCAATCCAATCATTATTAACATAATATGTTTCAGCAATAAAATAATCTGCATAATTGGGCATGTTCCACATTGAACTGGCAACTTCAAAATTTTTGGGGACTGATAAGTCGTTAGTAGTAATGTATCCGACCATTTGCCAGAAAGCATCAGCATCGCCAGCTGAAACAATACCATCACTTTCAATGATATCAATACTGTCGGCATCAATTCCATGGTTTTCTTCAATATAATCTTTATTATTACGTTCCCGGATATTGTAAATCCCCCAGTATTTTCCATTAAGATATACTACTGATGGACTATACGCAATATAATCGACATAGGTATATTTCATTACGCGTTGCATGAGGGCATCGCGCATATGGGTAACCAGGCAATCATTGCCTGCATTTCTGAGAACGAAGCTTTTAAATTCGGTAATAGGTTTATCGCCGAATAATTTGAAAGATATCCTGGAATTGTCGTAATAGCTGCGTGTCTTTACGTTAAAACTTTTTTGATCTAAAGCCCTGCTCCATCCTCCGTGAATGCTTAAGCTGGCATCCAGTTCAAATTTGCGTGATTCCATTGGACCGAAATATTCTACATGACAATCCTTTTCCCAAGGCTGCCAGAAATTAGCATCAAAGTATGGGAAATCCTTATTGGCATATGGTCCGAGCACATATATACCTGAAAAAAAATCCCAGAGATTAGTTGAATCGGTTGAAACTGAAACAACCGGCAAATTATAATTATGCGAACCAATTATGTAGGTAGCAGTCTCAGTTTTTCCGGGAAGATATCCATCAGGGCCGAATCTCCGGGCTCGAAGTACAAGCGTGGAATTTACATGGATTGGATTGGTATAAAGTGGGTCGGATAATTTTGGTATGTCTCCATTAAGAGTATAATGGATTTCACTACCCTGAATATTTCTGCTAAGGGAAACTACCTGTCCCTGCTGGTAAAAACCAGGAGCTATATCCATAACCGGGCTTTCGGTATATGAGCTGAAGCAAATAGAAGAGTTATTGGGCTGTGCGGGGCTTGCCGTAGTGGTATTACACCAGTTAGTCGATCCATCCGGAATTCGGCAACGTGAGTGGTCAACATCAGAATATAAAACAAGCTCAATGTCAGAAACTTTGCCCAAAGTATCAGTAATCGTGATAGATTCGCCGGAATTCTTTAGCTTGAAATTTGTATGAAGGTTATGGCTCAGGCTTTTAGGAAACCATGCGGGAACCGGTTTGAAATATACATTTTCATTAATTAATCCGAATGATAAAAAAGGAGAAGAAGATAAATCAGATGAAGCGGCACTCGAATTATGGGTTTGAATAGCCAGAACATTGGTTCCGTTTACAAGTATTGATTTTAGGAGTATAGGATCAATCACAAAATTATCCGGAGTTCCGCCCCAATACATTTGGGCTTCGTGATCGGATGTTGTTAATTGATAGTAAAGAGGAGGATAACCGTTAATATTGGCACGGGCAATCTCAACCCCGTTCAGGTATGCGACAAAACCATCGTCATAGTCAATACTCAATAATGAAGACTCAATTGCTGAAACATCAGCAATATTGAAGATTTTACGCATGAAAACTGAATTTGCCGGTGCAATAACAGTTCCGTCGTCACCATCACCATACCCGATTCCTCCCGGACCTTCGAGCCATCCTGAGGCATCAAATTCGATTTTTCCCCAAATGGCAGGTGGATTTTGATTGCCAATTAAATACCGCCAGGTATCCTGTGCAAACACAGCAGTTTCCCAATGATTGATATTTGGTTTCCGGTCTTTGCCAGAGGCAAATACCAACAGGTAGCCATTCGGCTCGATTACAACAGATGGAAATCTCCATTTGTATGGCTCTGCCGGATCATCGGAAAGCCCATATTGATAGAGGTTTACTGCGGAAACACCTGAGTTGTAAAGTTCTATCCAGTCCTCAAAGTCACCATCTTCATCAGAAATTGTGCTTTTGTTAGATGTTTGTACTTCGTTGATTACTATCTGAGAAAAATTATTGCAATTAAATCCAAGCACGAAAAGGATGAGTAGTATCGAGAGTTTCATTCCGAAGGTTAGTTTTGTCAAAAATAGTAAAAAAACGCATTGAAAAACTCTATTTTTCACTCACTATCAGATCTTTAATCACTCGTGGAAAATATTCAAATTCCAACTCATGGATTTTCTCAGCAAGTGTTTCTGGTGTATCCCCATCGGTGATACTACAGCGGGCCTGGAATATGATGTCACCTTCATCATAATGCTCATTTACATAATGAATGGTGATTCCACTTTCTTTTTCTTTTGAAGCAATCACAGCCTGGTGCACTTTCATACCATACATTCCCTTTCCTCCGTATGCAGGTAATAAGGCCGGATGAATATTTATAATCTTTTGAGGAAATGCTTTTAATATAGATTCAGGAATCAACCATAAAAAACCGGCCAGAATAATCCAATCAATTTCTCTATTCTGAAGGTCATCCAACACCGTGGTTGTATTATAAAAACTATTCCTGTTAAATAATACCGAAGGAATTATTAAAGTTCTGGCCCTTTCCAGGACATATGCATCCGAATTATTGCAGTAGATAGCAACAATCTCAATAATATCCATACCAGAAAAATATTCAGCAATACGCTGTGCATTGCTCCCACTTCCTGAAGCAAATATGGCTATCCTGGGTGATTTTTTCATATAATTTCTTTGATATGAAGAATAAATTGCCTGATGCAATTGTATTAGTTTGCGCAGTCCTCCGGATTATTCAAGGGATCAAAATAACAAAAACCCTTCGACATATTTCAGCAACAAGGGGTAGAAGCTTAAAAATAAATTAAAATAGTGAATTAAAAATAAAAAGGAAGTAGCTGATAAATCTACATACTTGCCTCACAAATAGCTTGTTAATTCTTTGTATGCTAAAATATTATTTGTAAAAATTGTTTTATCGGCGAATTTGTTATTTCTTTGCAGCCTTAAACCAATTAAAAGCGTACAACAATGTCCGACATTGCAACAAGAGTAAAAGCTATCATCGTTGATAAGCTGGGAGTAGACGAAAAAGAAGTAAACCCTGCAGCAAGTTTCACCAACGACCTGGGTGCCGATTCACTGGACACCGTTGAACTGATCATGGAATTCGAAAAGGAATTCAACATTGCTATTCCTGACGATCAGGCTGAAAAAATCAGTACAGTAGGTGATGCTATCACTTACCTAGAAAGCAACGCGAAATAAGTAAAATCCATTCGATGAAGTTAAGGCGAGTAGTAGTTACCGGCCTTGGCGCACTGACTCCATTAGGCAATACAGCTCCGGAATACTGGAGTGGCTTGGTTAATGGGGTTAGTGGTGCTGGCCCCATCACACACTTTGACACAAGCAAATTCAAAACGAAATTTGCATGTGAAATTAAGAATTTCGATCCATTAAATTTTTTCGACCGTAAAGAGATAAGGAAATTTGATCCTTTTACGCTTTACGGGATGATATGTGCCGATGAAGCCATCAAGGATTCGGGACTGGATGCAGAAAATGTGGATCATGATCGTGTCGGCGTCATCTGGGCTTCTGGAATTGGTGGCATGACTACTATTTTCGAAGAGATCTCAGGTTTCAACGCTGGCGATGGCACACCACGTTTCAGTCCGCTGATGATTCCTAAAATGATTGCGGATATTGCAGCTGGTCAGATTTCTATACGTTATGGATTCAGAGGCCCTAATTTTGCAACTGTATCAGCATGTGCTTCTTCGGCTAACGCATTAATTGATGCTTTCAACTATATCAGGATTGGTATGGCTGACGCATTTGTTACCGGAGGCTCTGAAGCAGCAATAAATATAATGGGTGTTGGCGCTTTTAATGCCATGCATGCACTATCAACCCGCAATGATGACCCAACAACAGCTTCACGTCCATTCGACAAGGACCGCGACGGTTTTATAATGGGTGAAGGCGGTGGCGCTTTAATTTTTGAAGAGCTTGAACATGCTCTCGCAAGAGGAGCAAAAATATACGCTGAAGTTGCCGGAGCAGGCATGAGTGCTGACGCTTATCACATTACCGCACCACATCCTGAAGGGTTAGGCGCTCTTAATGCAATGCGATCAGCTATACGCGATGCAGGTATGACTATCAATGATATTGATCATGTCAATACTCATGGCACATCAACTCCACTGGGTGATATAGCTGAAACTGCAGCTTTAGGGAAATTATTTGGTGAGCATTCATCAAAAGTCTACGTAAACTCAACCAAATCGATGACAGGCCATTTACTTGGTGCTGCAGGTGCAGTTGAAGCTATGGCGTCTATTTTTGCCATTCAGAATGATATGATACCTCCTACGATCAACCATTTTACTGACGATCCGGAAGTTGATCAATCACTTACATACGTTTTTAACAAAGCATTCAAAACCACTGTTAACACAGCCTTAAGCAACACTTTCGGTTTTGGTGGACACAACGCTACGCTTATTTTCAAAAAATTTGTTAAGTAATTTTGGCTTTTAACGTCATTAATCCCATAAGAGTATTTCTCTCTGAGGACAAACAGCTTTTCGTAGCTCTGAAAAATATTTTCGGGTATTATCCCGGCAATATATTTTTGTATAAACTTGCCTTTCGTCATAAGTCACAGGCTATTGAACTGAATAATGGCAGCAGGGTGAGTAACGAACGCCTGGAATACCTGGGCGACGCCATTCTCAGCGCTGTAGTTGCTGATCATCTTTTCAGGATGTTTCCTTATAAGGACGAGGGCTTCCTTACTGAAATGCGTTCGCGTATTGTAAGCAGGACGCAACTGAACAAACTCTCTCAAAAGATCGGCATCGATACCCTCATTACCGTCAATACCGATAATAATAATGTATACCGTTCAATGAAAGGCGATGCTTTTGAAGCATTGATCGGAGCCATGTACCTTGATAAAGGGTATAATTTCACAAGGCAGATCATTATTGAAAAAATTATAAAGCAACATTTTGACCTTCAGGATCTCGAAAACAATAATACGAATTACAAAAGCCGGATCATTGAATGGTCGCAAAGGGAAAAACGCCCGGTTGAATTCGTAATTCTCAACGAAGTCGGGCACGGATATAACAAACAATACGTGGTTGATGTACTTGTCGATAAAATTTCACTGGGCAAAGGCCGAGATTACTCTATCAAAGGTGCTGAGCAGGATGCAGCCATGAAAGCGCTGCTGCAGCTAGAAGGTGAGAAAATCTAACTAAATCTCTTTATCTTTTTTTTATGCACTGAAATAATACTTCAGAAATTGTATATTTGTATATATCAAAACCAGAGCTCCTCTTAGCTATACAAATGCCATTATACTTCTAATAACCTGAATGAGCAGTCACGGATCGAACAAAGCAATTGTTTTCGCATTGGCGGGCAACCTGCTGATAGCTATTATCAAATATATTGTCGCTTTTATTACAGGTAGTGCCGCCATGCTGGCCGAATCCATACATTCAACTGCCGACACCTTTAACCAGGTCCTCTTACTTATTGGCCATAAAAAAGCTAAAAAATCGCCTACCGAAATGCATAGTTTCGGCTATGCCAACGAAGTGTTCTTCTGGTCGCTGATGGTAGCCGTTTTATTGTTTTTCGTAGGGGCTTTGTTTTCTATTTACGAAGGCGTTCACAAACTCATGCATCCGGAAGAACTGACAAATGTTGTTTGGATTTTTGCTGTGTTAATCAGTTCAATTGCAATTGAGGCAAAATCGTTCCAGGTGGCATTTGGCGAATTCCGCAAAACCACAAAACTGCCTTTTTTCAAAGCTATCAGAGCATCTACACAAGTCAGCCTGATTGTAGTTGTATTGGAAGATTCGGCTGCAATGACTGGTCTGGCAGTTGTGTTGATATCAACACTATTGGCCTGGCTTGTAAATCCGGTATTCGATGCCATAGGAAGTATTACCGTTGGATTATTGCTGTTGGCTGTTTCCATATTACTGATAGCTGAAGTAAAAAACCTGATTATCGGCGAAAGCATGCCGCACGAAAGACGGCAGTTGATGCGAAATGCTATACACAATTACAGCAAGATAGTGCATATAAATCGCATGCAAACCATGGTAATGGGCGACAGTAAATACCTGGTATTGTTATCAGTAGATATTGATGATAATATGAAAGGCTCCGAAGTTGAAGATATGATAGAGAAAATAAAGCTTAATCTAAAAAAAGAGATTCCCGAAATAGGTACTATCTATATCGAAACACAGGATTCGGTAAGAAATCAAAACATTTGATTCAATTTTATGAAAACAAAAATTGTTGCTACAGTAGGCCCCGCTTGTTCGAGCCGCGAAATGTTAGGTAAACTTATTAAAGCCGGAGTTGATGTTTTCCGGTTGAACTTTTCACATGGAGCATACAGCGATCATTTATCTGTTATTGAACATGTAAGGTCGCTGAATGCCGAATTAGGTACTAATATAGCCCTGCTTGGCGATTTGCAGGGCCCGAAAATCCGTATCGGGGCTTTTGCTGACAAAGAAGCCATGATGCACGACGGACATGAACTGGTTTTTACAACCCATGAATGTAATTGCACGGCCGACAGGCTATATATCACCTATCCGGAATTTGCCCGCGATGTAAAACCCGGTGAGGATCTGCTGCTCGACGATGGGAAACTTCTTTTCCGTGTTATCGAAACCAATGGTGTGGATGAAGTAAAAGCAAGAGTTATCCACGGAGGTATATTATCCGGGAAAAAAGGAGTAAACCTACCAAATACGGTGGTTTCACTACCTTCACTTACCGAAAAGGACAAGCGCGACCTGGCGTTTATCCTCGAGCATGAATTGAACTGGATAGCTTTGTCATTTGTGCGAAAAGCAGAGGATATCCGCCATCTAAAATCAGTAATCACTGAATTCGGGATGCCTGTAAATATGCCCGGCATCATTGCGAAAATCGAGAAACCCGATGCAGTGAACAATATGGACGAAATCATCGATGAAGCCGACGGCGTAATGGTGGCCCGTGGCGATCTTGGGGTTGAGCTTCCGTTGGAACAAGTGCCGCTGGTACAGAAAAAACTTATCCGCAGATGCAACCTTCTCTCGAAACCGATAATTGTAGCAACCCAGATGATGGAAGGCATGATCAGTAATATCAGGCCAACCCGGGCCGAAGTGAATGATGTGGCTAACTCGGTACTTGACGGAGCGGATGCAGTAATGCTTAGTGGTGAGACCTCAGTAGGTTTATACCCGGAAGAAGTTGTCGAAACCATGCAAAAAATTATCCGGGAAGTTGAGCAAACAGACGAAATATATAACAAATCCCTGTTTTCGGACCATACGAATAAGAAGCGTTTGATTTCCGACTCGGTTATAACTGCAGCCTGTAACCTGGCTATTGTATCCAATGCCAATGCGATTATAGCCATGACCATTACAGGGTATTCAGCCCAGCGAATCAGCAGCCAACGACCGAAACAGAATATTTATATATTTACCGGGAACCGCTTTTTATTGTGTAAACTGAATCTGGTTTGGGGCATAAGAGGATCGTACTTTGACAAAATTGTTACCTCAACCACCAAAACATTTAAGGCTCTTACAGACCAGCTTATAGCCGAAGGCCGGATAAAAAAAGGTGACCTGTTGATTAAAGTTGCCAGTACACCGATCTATGTAGCCGGGCAGACGAATACAGTGAAACTTGACTATGCATAGCACATTCCCTTGTTCCTATTGTTTCCTTTTATTTTTCCCCAATACTTTAACCAGTAAAAACTCATTAGCATGGCAAGCAAACTTCGGATCGATCCAGCCTTTGAACCGGCAGATGCATTTGTGGGTATAGCAACCAATATGCCGGCTACCCAACTGGTTCATTTTATTAACAATGCAACTCTGCTTAAACTGGTTCGGGTAGATGATTTGCCTGTGTATAATGAAAAATCCAACAGCCTGAATCCGTATAAGTTCTTTTACTATCCTGATGAAGATTATCGTAGCGATTTCTGCCTTCTGGGTAATAGTAATGGCGGGCCAATTTTATTGCCATCGCATAAGCAGTTTAGTTATTTCCTGGTCGTACAGGGGGGCATTCCCGACGATAAAATATCCCAACTGGTTTCCCGGATTAAATCCATAACCGGAGTTCAATTAGCAGCCCTCATTAACCAGGAGCCCATAAAATCTATGGGGCCTATTCTTCAGGACCTTGAACTGCATCTCAGCAGTTTAAAAAAACTAAAAGCTGAAGAGACTAAACAGTTTATGCCTTTATCCGAAAATCAATGAGCAGTTTAGTTATTTCCTGGTCGTACAGGGGGGCATTCCCGACGATAAAATATCCCAACTGGTTTCCCGGATTAAATCCATAACCGGAGTTCAATTAGCAGCCCTCATTAACCAGGAGCCCATAAAATCTATGGGGCCTATTCTTCAGGACCTTGAACTGCATCTCAGCAGTTTAAAAAAACTAAAAGCTGAAGAGACTAAACAGTTTATGCCTTTATCCGAAAATCAATGAAAGGGAAAATTCTTGTTACGATTCAGTTTACCTGCCTGGCTTTACTAATGATAGTAACTAATTGGCTTACACTTCCCTGGTGGACCTATCTGATGATTTGCATCTCCGGTTTTCTGGCTTTTTGGGCGATGGCTGTAATGAAGCTGGGGAATTTTAACGTGGTACCATACCCGGTAGTAAACGGAAATATGGTTACTGTTGGACCCTACAGTGTGATACGGCATCCAATGTATACCTCGATTTATATATTCACATTGGCATTACTGGCAGGCCAGTTTGATTTCACAAAACTGATCATTAGTATTGTACTTGTAACCGGATTGATTGTAAAAATGTTTTATGAGGAAGGACTACTTTGTAAACATTTCTCTGGATACAAAGCTTATATGCAGAAAACAAAAAGGGTTATACCGTTTGTGTGGTAAAAAGGAGGCTTTTAGGCTGTTAGGCTATTAGGCTGTTAGGCCGTTAGGTTAGTAGTAGAAATCATTCTAAAGTTGTAAAAGCTGTACTGATTGAATTTTAAGACTGGAGGTCAATTGAAAGCTGGAAAATTGGGGGTTTACAACAAAAGGAAAAAAGAACCATTGAACGTTCGAAGTTTAACTTTCACCTAAGCTCTTCCTTTGCTTTCTACCCTGCCGACTCAAACTGCTTAAGGAAGCGCAGATCATTTTCACTAAACATTCGAAGATCTTTTACCTGGAATTTCAGGTTGGTAATGCGTTCAATCCCCATTCCAAATGCATAGCCGGAATATTCTTTACTGTCGATTCCGCAGTTTTCGAGCACGGCCGGATCAACCATGCCGCATCCCAGGATTTCGACCCAACCGGTATATTTGCAGAAACTGCATCCTTTACCTCCGCATAGGTTGCATGAAATATCCATTTCTGCTGATGGCTCAGTGAATGGGAAATAAGACGGGCGTAACCTGATTTGGGTGTCGGGAGCGAACATTTCGCGTGAGAAATACAATAAAGTCTGTTTCAGATCGGCAAACGAAACATTGCGGTCGATATACAATCCTTCGACCTGGTGGAAAAAACAGTGTGCCCGCGCCGAAATAGCTTCATTACGAAAAACACGTCCCGGAAAAATAGCCCGGATAGGCGGTTTTGTGTTTTCCATTACCCGAATCTGAACGCTTGAAGTATGCGTACGCAAAGCAATATCCGGATCTTTTTCGATGAAGAATGTATCCTGCATATCCCGCGCCGGATGTTCGGGCGGAAAATTCAGCGCCGAGAAATTATGCCAGTCGTCTTCAATTTCAGGACCTTCATTTACAGTGAAGCCTAAGCGCGAAAATATACTGATCATTTCATTACGCACAATGGAAAGCGGATGACGGGTACCCGGCTCCCGAAAATTAGCCGGTTTAGTAAGATCATCATTTGAAGTCTTACCTGTTTCCAAACTTTCAAAAGACTCTTTCAACAGGTTTATTTTGTCCTGTGCTTCATTTTTAAGCACATTAAGTAACTGACCCACATCGCGTTTCTGATCGCCGGGAAGTTCTTTAAATACATCGAATAAATCCTGTAAAAGTCCTTTTCGGCCCAGGAAACGAATACGAAACTGCTCTAACTGATCGGCACTTTCGGCTTTAAACTGCTTTACTTCTTCGAGTAACTGGCTGACTTTCTCCTTCATATGCTTCAAATATCAAATACTGCACTACTATTGTACGGATAGTGCAAAGGTCGGAAAAAGTTCTAACTTTTTTACTCCTTTTAATATTATGCTTTATAAAACGAAAAGGTTGATTGAAAAATAAAAAAGGATCCCGATAAGAAATCCGAATCCTTTGAGACTATTATAACAATAATGCAGAATTTACAGCACTTTCATCGTCATTTTAATTTCCTTTACCGGTTTATCACCTCCACCGGTTTGAACCGCGGCAATTTTATCAATCACATCCATTCCTTCGATAACCTCACCGAAGACAGTATAATCTCCGTCAAGAAATGGTGTTCCACCAATTGTTGTATAGGTAGTGCGTTGCGCAGCAGTGTATTTTACAGAGCGTTTCTGATCGTATTGGTTAAGCTGTTCAGGAGTAGCTTTGGCACCCTGAACAATGTAGAATTGCGACCCGGATGATTCTTTTTTCGGGTTTACCTGGTCGCCCATTCGGGCTGCACACAATGCCCCTTTTTTGTGAATATGTGCAGGTACAAATTCGGCCGGAACCCTGTCGCTCATTTCGGGTAAGCCTGCCGGAGCGCCACCGCCCTGAATCATAAAATCTTTAATAACGCGGTGGAATATTGATCCGTTATAGAAACCATTTTTTACTAGTTTCACAAAATTATCCCGGTGTTTCGGCGTATCGTTATAAAGTTCAACTTTAATATCACCCAAATCGGTGTGGATTAGCACTTTGGTCATTTTCTGGGCATCTATATCCATCATAAAAAGAAAAATTAGAGTTAAGGTTAAAAAGAGGGAACGTTTCATGGCGCTTATATAAATTAGTTGATTAACGCAGCTTCTGTTAATTTATTTCGATTTATTTTTCAGGGTAATGAGGAGGTGACAAGGCGAGGGGGAGATTGGGAGAGGATTCTGTATCGTGGTTATTTATCTTTTAATACTTTTATTGTCATCCGGATATCCTGAACCGGACGGTCATTTTTATCTGTTTCAACGGCAGCTATCTGATCAACAATTTCCATGCCACTCACTACTTCGCCAAAAACGGTATAGGCTCCATCCAGATGAGGCGTTCCTCCAATAGTTGTGTAGACATGCCGTTGTTCGGCGGTAAGTTTAAAAGGCGTGGTACGCATATATTGAGCTTCAACGGCATTGCGGTATTTATTGATTATCAGCCTGATATTAGCAGTGTCATGACTATCTGCCATTTGCCTGAACGCTTTCAGCTCATCTTCCTTTCCTTCTTTTTTCAACATATCCATCAAAATGTATTGCTTGGTGCGCCGTTCGACTTTCAGTTCAACTGCATCGAGCTCATCGTTGGTAAAAACTTTGCCTTGTACTATATAAAACTGCGAAGAAGACGAAGCTTTCAACGGATTTACATCATCGCTTTCGCGAGCAGCGGCAAAAGCACCTCTTTTATGCAAATAGGAAGGAACATACTCAAACGGAACCGTATAATTGGTATCGCCATCACCCAATAAGGCGCCAGGTAATGCATTTTTTGAACCTGGATCTCCACCCTGGATCATAAAATTTCGGATCACACGATGAAAAAGTGTGCCATTAAAGTAGCCTTTATCGGCAAGTTCTACGAAATTCTCCCTGTGCTTTGCAGTGCTATCGTAGAGTTTGACAATAATTTCCCCATAAGGCGTTGAAATACTTACGAGTGTTTCTTTGGGTTTAGAGTGGCAAGCTACTAAAAGGACTGCCAGTATTGCAATGATAAATATATTCTTCATAGGAAATTATTTGTTCGGGGAATCCGGATTGGAAATAGAATTGGTTGATTATATTCAATGCTTTTAAGTCTACCCTTTATTCTGAGAATTAATCTTTAAATCCAGACTTGGAATCTGTATAACATTTCCTGCAGAGGGGTTCATAATTATCTTTTTCACCCAGCACCACCAGTTTTTCACTTGCTACAGTGCGGTGCGAATAATGTGCCAGGTCACCACAGCGCATACATATCGCATGAACCTTGGTAACATATTCGGCTGTAGCCATCAATGCAGGTATAGGTCCGAATGGTTTACCCTGAAAATCCATATCCAGTCCGGCTACTACCACCCGGATTCCCTGATTGGCAATATAATTACAAACGGCAGGAAGATCATCATCTAAAAATTGTGCTTCATCGATGCCTACAACATCCATTCCATCAATATAGAGCAGTATCTGCGATGCATTCTGAATCGGGATAGAACGAATGCTGTTCTCATTGTGCGAAACAACATTTGTGTCATCATAACGTTTATCTATTTCAGGCTTGAAAATCTCCACTCTTTGTTTTGCAATGCGCGCACGGGTAAGCCTTCGGATTAATTCCTCGGTTTTCCCCGAGAACATCGAACCGACAACAACTTCGATCCAGCCCCTGCCTTGTGATGGATTGTTAGTGGATTTTTCAAGAAACATGAGCTGCGTAGTTTATTCTTTGTTAATTTTAGCACCGCGATTTGAAACGCAAACTTAATGAAATAATTGTTTCTCTTCTAAGACCAAACAGATAGCATAAGTGAAAATCTTTCAACAATAACCAGGCAAGCTACCTGCTTTCAGCATTTTACAAGTTGATAAATAGTAACGCCTATAACAAATGGAATTTAAAGATTTACGAATGACGATTTACTACTTGAAAATCTCAATTGGATTCCTATACTTGTAAGCAAATAACGAATTAACCATAAATATCAACCAAACCATGGACTTAAACCGCTTAACCCAAGATGCCGACAATCTGATCAGGAAAGTAGTATCGAGGTACAACCAAATCTATGTTCCAACAGGCAATATTTCGCAGGTTGAACTTGATCTGATGCTTGATGATTTACGAAAACTTTACGATACATTTAAAAATATAGGCCAGATAAGTCTCACACTTCAGAATCCTGTTGTTAAACCGGAAGTAACTGTAAATATCCCCGTTCCTTTGGATTCGAAACCGGTTTCACAAGCCAAGCCTGTTTTCAGCGAAAAGCAATTACATCCAGTGGATGTTGAGGCTGATTCACCAAAATCCGATCCTGAACCCATAAATGAGATTAATCCGGAAATTACGTCAGAACATGAAATGTCTTTAAATAAAGAAACCGAAGTTAAATCTGTTCCGGAACCAGAAATTGAAGCTGAACCAGCTTCAAAACCAGAACCTGAGATAACATTGATTAATGAAAACGAAGTTGAAACTGTTCCGGCACAAGTAACTGAATCAGAACCAGTTCATGAAATACAGGTACTGGCTACAACAGAAATAGCAGATATTGGAAAACCCATTCAGGATGCTTCAGCAAACAATAATACTGTCAATCCTGATGCATCTCCATCTATGCTGGCCGACAGGTTTAATAAAGCAAACAAATCCCTGAGCGAAACATTGGCCTCATCACAGGTTCAGGGAGTAATGGGTACTCGTATACTGTTTCAACCTATAGCTGATTTAATTACTGGAATCGGACTTAACGATAAGTTCAGCTTTATCAGTGATTTGTTTGGCAATAGTGCCGCACATTATGACGAAGCAATAGCTCGGATCGATAAAGCTGTCAATTTAGACGAGGCAAACTGGATATTACAGAAGTATCATACAGCTGAATGGGGACATAAGCAGGAATCACTTGCCCGGTTGAAAGATTTTATTAAAAGGAGATTCATTTAGCAGGGATCGGGAGTTAGGGATTTGGTATTGGGGATTCTGGTTTCAGTATGTGAAGAGGGTAATATGTATTCATTTATCATTCGAAATCAATTGTCAAATGATTAATAGACTTGAATTTGAGTTCTGACAATTAAAGCCTATTTCGCTTTTAGATTAAATTTGATCTTGCGCAAATAGAAGTTTTAAATGCGCATATTCCTGCGGGTTAATTCGTTTTGTGGATTAGCTTTGTACTGATTTCAAGATCAATTTTATTTTCATTCTAACAGAAAGGTCTCTTTTATGAAAATCTTCTACATAAATAAGGCAGGTATCATATTTGTACTGCTTTGTATATTCCTGTTCCCATCATGCAAAAAAGCCGGTGAGAATCCTCAAGCCCAAACTACATCGCATGTGCATGGGATTATTCCTCTTCCACTTAATGTTGACCTGGCAGATGGTAATCTTACGATTGATAAAAATACCGTATTGGTAACCAACCCGCAATTTCAAACTGCTATCGGAGTTGTTGAAAATGCACTTTCCGGAGTATCCAATTCAGCCATCATAAAAAAAGATTCACCTGTTGGCAAAACCAATATTAGTTTTATTGCCGATGATACAATGGATACCAGTGCCTATCAGATTGATATCACTACTTCGGGAATAATAGTTAAGTCAAAAAGTAAGGCCGGAGCCTATTATGCTGCTCAATCCTTAAGGCAAATGATATGGAATTCCACTTCAGGTCAGAAAGCTGATAGTTTCACACTAAAGATGATGACAATCAAGGATCAGCCCCAATATGCCTGGCGGGGATTTCACCTGGATGTTTCGAGGCATTTTTTTACCAAAGATTATATTTTAAAGCTTATCGACTGGCTGGCCTATTACAAATTTAATAAGCTGCAACTCCACTTAACGGATGATCAGGGTTGGCGTGTCGAAATTGACCAGTTTCCTCTGCTTACCCAAATTGGAGCCTGGCGTACTTTCAATTCCATGGATTTGGCCTGCATGGAATTAGCCAAAACAGATATCAATTATACTATAGATCCACGTTTCGTTAAGGTGGAAAACGGTCAGAAAATATATGGCGGATTTTATACAAAACAGGACATTCGCGAAATTATAGCTTATGCATCGGCTCATTTTATTGACGTTGTTCCCGAAATTGATATGCCGGGACATATGTCGGCAGCTATAAATGCCTATCCACAACTTTCGTGTGTTAGTTCAGCCGGCTGGGGAACTGAATTCTCGTACCCGATTTGTCCGTGCAATCCGGATGTGATGGATTTTTCATACAAGGTTTGGGACGAAATAGCAGATCTGTTTCCTTCGGATATTGTTCATATTGGGTGCGATGAAGTTGAAAAAGCAACCTGGGCTGCTTCGCCCGAATGCCAGGCTTTTATGAATGAGAATGGCATGACTGACCTCAATGAAATTCAGAATTATTTCGTAAAAAAGATACAGGAACACTTGCAGGCAAAAGGCAAAACCGTAATTGCATGGGATGATGTGATTGATGGAAATATTGACAATAAAATCACCATGATGTACTGGCGTGACTGGGTTACGGATTCACCTGAGCGCTCCGCTGCCAATGGCAACTCAATCATTCTGGCACCCTGGTCGAATTTTTACCTTTCAAGTCCGAGTACGGATGATAATTTACAAAATCTGTATACCTATAATCCTGTTGATATATACCCGGCTAATGTCATGAGTAAAGTCCAGGGAATGCAAGGCTGTGTATGGACTGAAGAAATTCCGTCTGAAGCTGTTTTCGAAAAGCAGGTATTCCCAAGGATGCAGGCATTGTCCGAAGTTTGCTGGTCACCAGTCAGAGCTTATTCCTCATTCCAGCAAAGGATGAAAGCGCATTTCAATTACATGAACACACAAAATATTCTTTATCGCCGACCGGCTTGGGCTGACTGAGTTGTCCAGGCTTAATTAATAATGAAGCTTTATCATTTAGGAGGAATGATTGGGCGAAGGGCGACAGGGTGAAAGGCAAAAGCACTTATTTTGTTGCTGGTAAAATTTCCAAATGCCTGTACGCGTGGCACCCGCAACAAGAAAAAAGGAACCAGAAACAAGAAACCTTGTACGCGGAACTCAAATCCAGTTACCCGTACCTATGCGCTTATACTTCCCTGTTTAAATCATTTATCTTATCCTTTTTACGCAAATCGAGGTTTTATATACGCATTTCCCTACACATTAATTCACTTTGCAATATAGCTTTGCATGATATTCAGGAAATTCACGGAAAAATCGCTCTTATCTTATTAACAATTCAAATTTTACTTATATGTTTATCGGCATTGATTTAGGCGGAACAAATATTAGAGTTGGAATAATTGAGGGCGGTGTGATAACCGAGGTAAAACAGATATTCTTAACAGATAAGGAATCGCTTCAAAAAACTCTTTCGCAGCTGATTGCAATTATTACTTTGTTAGTAAGGCCTGAAGTAAAAGGAATCGGTATTGGAGTTCCATCCGTGGTTGACATTGAAAACGGGATTGTGTTCGATGTTGTAAATATTCCTTCCTGGCAAAGAGTAGAACTTAAAAAACTACTTGAGGCTGAATTTAAAATTCCGGTTTTTGTTAACAATGATGCCAACTGCTTTGCACTGGGCGAACACAGGCATGGACAAGCTAAATCCTTTTCATCCTTTGTAGCTCTGGCATTAGGCACCGGTCTGGGAGCAGGAATCATAATCAATAATAACCTATATTCAGGAAATAATTGCGGGGCGGGTGAAATAGGTTCGTTGCCCTATCTTGATAAGAATTTTGAATTCTATACCAGTAGCACTTTTTTCGAATCCATTCACTCAACCACCGCGTTGGAAGCGCATGACTCAGCTGTAAAAGGTGGAAAAGAAGCAATAAAAATCTGGAGTGAATATGGTTTTCATCTTGGAAATGTCATGAAAGCTGTTGCATATACCTATGACCCTGAAGCGATTATCCTTGGGGGTTCGATTTCCAAAGCTTACACTTTTTTTGAAGATTCGATGAAAAAATCATTGAACGATTTTCAATTCCCTGAAACCATTAGAAGGCTGAAAATACTTAATTCGAACATTGAAAATATTGCTCTTCTTGGCGCGGTGGCATTGGTTAATAAAGATTAGCTTTGAAATTGATTTCAGTGTAGTATATCATGAGCATACTCATTCAACTTAATACAGAAAAACCTTCGCTTTATCATTTTTGTAATCCGGCAACCAATCAAACTGCAAACTAAAGTTCAGACTATGTTAAAGGAATTGTTAATCATATTCGGGATAATTCTATCCCTGGTTTGCCCGGCAAGTTTGTCTGCTCAGAAACTTATAAACCATTCGGACAGAATACTTTTAAAAGAAAACTGGTATATTCAGCAATCCGGCAAAGTTGATTTAAAAGATCCTGAATTATCAGTTAATGACATAAATACCGGAAACTGGTTTAAAACTACAGTTCCTTCAACTGTTATGGGAGCACTTACCCTAAATGGTCTTTATAAGGATATCTTCGTTGGTGAAAACTATAACAACATTGACACAAAGCAATTCGATGATTCGTGGTGGTTCAGAAAGCAATTTGAAGCCCCGGCTATCAAACACGGTGAACATGTTATGCTGCATTTCGATGGCATTAACTATTATGCAAATATCTGGCTTAACGGCAAGTTACTGGCTTCGCGCGATAGTGTTTATGGAACATTTCGCAGGTACGAATTTGATATAACGAAATTGCTGCGCAATAAAAATAATGTGCTTGCTGTAGAAATATTCAGGGCGCAACCCGGCGACTTTAACCTGGGATTTGTGGATTGGAATCCCAGGCCTGTTGACGAAAATATGGGCATCTGGCGCGAAGTATACCTCAAAATTTCAGGTGAAGTCAGCATCAATAATACGTATGTTGAGTCAACAGTAAATATTGAAACACTTAAGGAAGCAACCCTGACTATCAAAACTAGCCTTAAAAATAATTCGACAAAGCCCGCGGAAGGTTTTCTAACCGGTAAAATTGAGAACCTGGAATTCAGTTACCCGGTTGTCCTTAAGGCCGGTCAAACATTAGACCTGGTTCTTACTCCTCAGCAAATCCCGGAACTGCAAATTAAGAATCCGCGTCTCTGGTGGTGCAACAACCTGGGTTCACCCGAATTATACCAGCTTGAACTGTATTTTAAGGCAAAAAAGGAGATTTCTGATTCTGATATTACCCAATTCGGGATCAGGCAGATTGAAATGTACACGAATCCTGCCGGGCATAAAGGATTTAAATTAAATGGCAAGGAAGTATTAATTAAAGGAGCCGGCTGGACTGATGATCTTTTTCTTCGTGATAGTCTTGCAAGCATTGAAACTCAGATTCAATATGTTAAACATATGAACCTGAATACCATACGCCTCGAAAGCATCTGGGGAAATTCACAGGATATGTATGACCTGTGCGACAAATATGGAATTATGATCATGGTTGGCTGGAGCTGCCAATGGGAATGGGAGGAATACTTAGGTAAAACCTGCGACGATTTTGGAGGAATACAGACTGAACAGGAAATGACTCTAGCATTGCATTCGCTTCGCGATCAGGTGCTCTGGCTTAGAAATCACCCTTCTGTTTTTGTGTGGATGATCGGCAGTGATAAATGTCCTAAACCTGAACTAGAATTGAAATATGACAGCCTGTTTAAAACCCTTGATAACAGGCCGTATCTCACTTCGGCGGGAACACGTGTAAGTAAAATCAGTGGTCCTACAGGGGTGAAAATGAATGGCCCTTACGAATATGTGGCCCCTGTGTATTGGTATTATGACACAATTAATGGCGGGGCATTTGGTTTTAACACCGAAACAGGACCGGGAGCGCAGATTCCGGTTCTGGAATCGATAAAAAAGATGATTCCTGCTGACCAGCTATGGCCATTGAGCAAGGCGTGGGATTTCCATTGTACACATTCAAAGGAAGGATTTAACACCATGAATGTTACTTCCGAAATGCTTGAAAACAGGTATGGAAAATCATCAGGATTGGATGAATTTCTCCTGAAAGCTGATGTCCAGGGTTACGAAGCAATGCGGGCCATGTTCGAGGCGTTCAGGGTTAAACTGCCGAAAACTACCGGAATCATTCAATGGATGCTTAACTCTGCCTGGCCTTCTACTTACTGGCAGTTGTATGATTATTACATGCTTCCAACCTCGGCATATTATGCCACCCGCAAAGCCAATGAGCCATTGCAACTTATGTATGACTATCAAAATAATTCGGTTTTTGCAGTTAACGAAACAACAAATGACGCCGAAAATCTTATGGCCGCAATCCGTATTTTCGACATTAATTCAAAGTTATTATTTCATAAGGATGTAAATTTCACGATTAATTCCAATAAGTCAGTGAAAGTTTTAGGACTGGATACAATCACTAAACCAGTTTTTCTTGATATCAGATTAACAGATAACAACGGAAGGCAACTTGCTCAGAATTTTTACTGGCTTTCGGATAAACCGGATGTTTTTGACTGGAAAAAGACAACCTGGGCATACACACCTATTAAAGAATTTGCTGATTTTTCGGGCTTGAATTCATTACCCAAAACTGAAATTTCAACTTCTTATTCAACAAAGGATATGGGAAATGATCTTGTACTGACAACCACGCTCGAAAACAAAAGCAATTCAATTGCCTTCTTTATCAATCTCGCATTGCTCAACAGCAAAGGACAGCCAGGTTTTCCCGGTGTTCTGGGACGACAATTATATCAGCCTGCTGCCAGGCGAAAAACAGGAAATTAGCTGTTTAATACCAAAAAGCAGTTTAAAGCCAGGTAAGAATAAACTTCAGATATCAGGATGGAATGTCAGGAAACAAATGGTGGAAATACAATAATGGGAATAGCATCAAGCTCCAAATCACAAAATTTAAGTCACTTGTAACTAGCTACAAGTGATTAGTTAAAAATCACAAATAGCATTTTAATCTAAAAACTTCTTTCCCATGAAGACAAAAAGCCTTCTGATAGTCATACTTATAATGCTCACCTTCTTTGTGATCTCATTTCTAACCAATATCCTGGGAGCACTCAACCAAAAAGTTTCCGAAAGTTTCACTCTCAGCGAAACCATGGCCGGTTTGCTGCCGTTCGCCTTTTTTATCGCGTACGGAATAATGTCAATTCCTTCCGGCTTTTTAGTTGAAAAGTATGGTGAAAAAAGAATGATGATGCTGGCTTTTATGTTTGCTTTTGCAGGCGCTTTGGGATTTGCTCTTTCCCCAAGTTTTAATGTATTTATAATTTCACTTTTTACCATTGGAGCCGGAATGGCTGCATTGCAGGTGGTGATCAATCCGCTTTTACGTGTATCCGGAGGCGAAGTGCATTACGCGTTTAATTCTGTTCTTGCTCAGTTGATTTTCGGACTGGCTTCATTTGTGAGCCCCCAAATGTACACCTACCTGGTGACCAACATCGACAAGGGAAATGTGAATAAACCTATCATCGGGCTGATGTTGGGACTGGTACCGGCATCAATGTCTTGGGTTTCAGTGTATTGGGTTTTTGCACTGATTGCTGTTTTGATGATTGCGGTTGTTGCTACTGTAAAATTTCCAAAGGTTGAATTACAGGAAGATGAAAAAGTAGGCACAAAGGAGAGTTATCTTGAACTTTTTAAAAACAAATATGTAATCCTTTATTTTCTTGGCATCTTTGCATACGTAGGCTCTGAACAGGGAATTTCATACTGGATGTCAAAATTCCTGTTGAAATACCATGGCTTCAATCCAGATATTACTGGTGCCGATGCAGTTTCCTATTTCTGGGGATTAATGACTGTTGGTGGAGTTTTAGGACTTGTTTTGATGAAACTATTCGACAGCAAACCTATTTTAAGATGGTTTACCATTCTGGCAATGATTAGTGTAGCTACCGGCTTGTTTGGCAACGCTCAGGTTTCGTTGTGGGCTTTCCCGATTTCAGGTTTCTTTTTATCAGTAATGTATCCTATTATTGTTTCGCTGGGACTGAATTCAGTTGCCAAACACCATGGTTCTTTTGCAGGAATTTTAATGACCGGTATTGCCGGAGGCGCTATCATTCAGATCCTGATTGGTGCCATCAGTGATATTACCTCTCTTAAAGTAGGTATGCTGCTTATATTTATAACATTAGGCTATATTCTCAGTATCAGTTTCTGGGCTAAACCACTTATCACTAATAAAACAATCAGAGATTAATCAGGCTGATTCTCCAACATTGTATTTTGCATTACTTTAGCTGCTGAATAACAGTTGAAAGTGTTATGCACAAAATTATCCTCCTGATCGATATTTCGGAAGAATACGGTCAGAACCTGATGAAGGGAATAGCTACATACTCAAAAGAGCATGGCCCATGGGCATTCTGCCGCATGCCACTTTTCTACAGGGAAACACTTGGAATGGAGGGTATTGTTGATTTTGCCAAAGAATGGGAGGCGGATGGAATCATTGCGCAGTTATATAACGACCTGGATGTTAAAAAAATTCTTGATGCCGGAATACATCTGATTGTTGAAGATTTTAAAGAACGCTTCTCAGATATACCTAATATTACCGGAGGCTATTTTGAAGCCGGTAAATTAGGAGCTGAATATTTCCTGGAAAAAGGATTCCGGAATTTTGCTTTTTATGGCTTTAATAATATTGTCTGGTCGCGCGAACGAGCCGAAGGGTATGCCAATCACCTGAATCCACTAGGTTTCGAGGTTCACTATTTTGATAACGATCAGGCCCCTTCGAGCGAATTATGGCATTATAAACCATCGGCTCTGAGCCAATGGCTTAAGTCCTTGCAGAAACCAATTGCAATAATGGCCTGCGATGATGAACGAGGGCAGCATATAACTGAAGCTTGCAAACATGCCAAAATTCAGATTCCAGAAGAAATTGCCGTTCTTGGTGTTGATAACGATAAAATGACCTGCAATCTATCAGATCCTCCTTTATCAAGCATCGACCTTGATACGGAAAAAGGTGGCTACGAAGCTGCCCGATTAATGGATCTTATGATCACAAAACAGATAACAGAACACTATGATATCCTTGTAAAACCTACCCAGGTAATAACACGGCAATCAACTGATATTGCTTCGGCCAACGATCAATATATCGCAAAGGCCCTTAAATTTATACACCAGAATATTGATGGAAGAATTAATGTTGCTGATGTAATGAAACAGGTTCCTTTATCGCGACGAGCATTAGAAAAGCGTTTCCAGGAAACTACCGGTATAGGAGTTTACAAATACATTTATAACCTGCAAATCCAGAAGTTTGCCCAGCGATTGCTCGAAACAGATAAAACTATTTTTGAGATCGCCCTCGAATCAGGTTTCGACAACAGCAAGAACATTTCGCGGCAGTTCAAACAGGTGAAGGGCTGTACTCCTATCGAATACAGGAAAAAACATCTTACCCGGAAATAATTTTGCGATCGCAAGAAAATTCAAGACTCCAATTCCACATTCCATTTTCCAATTTGCAGATTCAGGTTTCAATGGAAACCTGAATTCGAATTTACGCAAATCGAAGAATATAATACGCAAATCAATACATATATAGATTAATCTCTATATATCTTTGACTTCGGAATAATGCTATTTCCCCTTAAAACAATCACAATTCCTTTGGATTGTTTGTTTTACGCACTTTTCTTTCAGCATGATCAACCAAAATCCAAAATAATGAATAAAAAGCTACCAATTAATCTCGTGCCAATCCTGAGGGCTAAGACTCTCTATTTTACTGCGTTTTTGTTATTGATTGTGCAATCTGTTCTTTTTGCTCAAAATGTAACTATTAAAGGTACAGTTAAATCCAGTGACGGAACCACAATGCCAGGTGTAAGTGTTGTAGTAAAAGGCACCACAAACGGAACTATAACCAATATCGACGGTAAATTTTCCGTTTCAGCACCTTCTGAAGGGATCCTGGTGTTTTCTTTTGTTGGCTTCGAAACAACAGAGCTACCTATAGCCGGGAAAACCCAGATTGATGTAACGCTTAATCAAACAGTAACAAACCTGAATGAAGTTGTTGTTGTGGGTTATGGCAAGCAAAAGAAAAAAGATGTAACCGGAGCCGTAGCAGTTGTTTCATCCAAGGAATTCGAATCGAGGCCTTCAACCAATCTGGGCGATGCCCTCGAAGGTAAAGTTGCAGGTGTTGTAATCAGCAAACCATCAGGCCAGCCTCAGTCCGGTTATAACATTACCATCAGGGGGATTTCAACCATAACAGCAGGCAGTAATCCACTTTTTATAGTTGATGGAGTGCCCACATCTTCAATCAACCAGATTGAGCCAGGCGATATTGAAAGCATGACCATTCTAAAAGATGCATCAGCTGCCGCAATTTATGGCGCCTCAGGCGCAAACGGAGTTGTTTTGATTACCACCAAGCGTGGTTCGGATCAGGGAACCAGAGTAAGTCTTAATTCGTATTATGGGATAGCCAACGTTGGAAAAAAAATGGACGTATTGAATTCTAATCAATACAAAGATTTGATGTCTGAAATGGGCTACACAACTGACTGGTCACTCTATACGGACAATAATGGTAATTTAAATAATAAAAACTGGCAGGATGAGGTTTTCAGAACCGGAGAAACCAAAAGTACTCAGTTAAGTATTTCCGGAGGTGATGAAAAAACAAGTTTTTATCTTTCCGGTTCATTCCTAAATCAGGATGGCGTTATTATTGCTAATAGTCTGAAAAAATACAGCTTCAGGGGAAATCTGGATCATAAAGTCAGTAATTTCCTGAAGGTTGGAACAAGCCTTTCCTACAACAAATGGCAAGATGTAAGTGTACCTGAAGGTGGACGATGGAGTATGGGAAATTCATTTTTAACTGCATCTCCAGTTATAAATATAACCAATCCGGATGGAACTTTTACTGTTGATCCGTTTTTAGCCGACCTTGAAAATCCGGTTGCTCTGTTAACAGAGGATGAACATGGGTACTCCAACTATCGTTTTAACGGGAATGCTTATGCTGAGTTTTCGATTCTGAAAGACCTGAAGTTTAAAAGCATGTTTGGTATGGAAGAAAATAACGACTCATATCATTCATGGGTTGATCCGGTAAGAAGCCTTGCAGGACGTAATTACCAGGGGATTGCCGGTTACAGTAGTTCATTAAGTTTTTACTGGATAAGCGAAAATACCCTTAGTTATAATAAAGTGATTGACAAACATAGCTTTGGTGCAATGGCCGGCTACATTGCGTCAAAAATTAATAGGGAGGGTGTTTCAACAACAGCCAAAGGTTTTGGAAGTCCGGCAGTTCAAACCATTAATGCAGGAACAGAAAAAAGTGCCGGGTACGATGAATCGGCAAAATCGAATGCTGCTTTTATTGGACGTATTAATTATTCATACGATGATAAGTATCTTTTGACGGCCAATTTCCGGGCTGATGGTTCATCGGTTTTTGGAGCTGATCACAAATGGGGTTATTTCCCTTCATTTTCAACCGGTTGGAGAATTTCAAAGGAAGATTTCTACGGTGAAAACAGTCTGGTTAACGACCTTAAAATCAGGGTAGGTTGGGGTATGGTAGGGAATGACCAGATTGGTGATTACGCTTCATGGGGGATTGTAAGTCCAAGTGCGTTTTATCTAATTGGCAACCAAACAGTGCCTGGAACAGCAATCACACAAATGGAGAATGCCGACCTGAGATGGGAGAAAACTGCACAAACCAATATTGGTATCGACGCATCCTTATTAAATAATCGTATTAATGTTACGGCCGATTATTATATTAAAAATACCAACGATATGTTACTTAATGCGCCAATCCCGTTTAGTGTAGGGATGGGATGGGAAACTAGTTTTGCAACGAAAAACATTGGCTCGATGTGGAACAAAGGATTTGAGTTCCAGGTAAGTTCAAAAAATTTGGTTGGCAAATTGAAATGGACAACTGATTTTAATATTTCGTTTAACCACAGTAAAATTACCAAACTCGAAAAGGGAGTGCCGATAATTGGCGGAGAAATTGATAACCGGTCAGCTGCTGCTATTGCCATGGAAGGGGAACCACTTGGAACATTCTACGGCTATGTGGCAGATGGGGTTGATCCTCAAACAGGCGTGATGAAATATAAAGATTTAGATAATTCAGGCGACTTAAGCGATGGCGACAAAACCATTATTGGCTATGCCAATCCTGATTTCACTTACGGTTTAACCAACAATTTTACGTATAAACAGTTTACCTTCTCTTTCTTTTTCCAGGGAGTGCAAGGGAACCAGATTTTCAATGCCAGCCGTATAGTAACCGAAGGTATGTACTATCCGGTTAACCAATTATCCACTATTATGAATCGTTGGGAAAATCCGGGTGACATCACAGACATGCCAAAATCTGATCCAGGCAATCTATTGCATAATTCAGATGTCTCATCGCGATACGTCGAGAATGGATCATACCTTCGATTGAAATCTGCTACATTAGGCTACGACCTGCCAAAATCACTCTGCGACAAAGTGAGGGCACAAAAACTCTATGTGTATATAACAGGAGAAAATCTTTTGACCTTTACCAAATACACCGGATTCGATCCTGAAGTAAGTGCCTTTGGTGTTGGCGTTGCCCCCGGGGTAGATTTTGGCTCATACCCTCAATCCAGAAGTTTTATATTTGGTCTTAACCTTACTTTCTAATTTAAAAATAGATCTGACATGAAACGAGCCATACCAAAAAATAGTCTCACAGAAGGATGATTATTCATGGCGAACCTTTAGCTCACGAATACCTTTAAAAATAAGCAAGGAATGAGTAATTCCATGTGACCCGTAAAAATTAAAAAATAAACACATGAAAAAAATAGATATTTCAATACGATTTTTGAGCTTTATATTGCTAATTGCTATAGTAAGCTCATGCAAGAAGGATTTTCTAGATCTTCATCCAACCTCAACTCTGAATACGGGTAATGCTTTCAATACTGCACAGGACGTAAATAATGCAGTCTCCGGAGCTTACAATGCATTTTACCAGGAATATTACGTATGGGATTATATCCTCCTGGGTGATGAACGCTCTGATAATGCGTATGCCGGAGGTGGTGGAGATATTTCTACTACACCATATGATAACCTGACTATACAACCTGGTAATATGCGTATGGAATTCGATTGGGCACAGCTTTATGTAGGCGTTGCACGTTGCAATGTAATTCTTGATAAGGTGAGCCAGGTAAATGATCCTGCTTTGGATGTGAATGATGCCAGGAAAAAGGCTATAGGTCAGGCAAGTTTTCTCCGCGCACTTCATTACTATCATTTGGTAAAAACCTGGGGTGGTGTACCACTCGAATTGCATTCAAATTCAACTGATCCAAGTAAAACAAATCTTCCCCGCTCAACTGAAAAAGAAGTTTACGACCAAATTGTGAAAGACCTTGAAGTGGCTATTACTAATCTGCCTGATAAGTATTCAGACGACAATACAGAAAATAAAGTAAGGGCAACAAAAGGGGCTGCAAATGCACTGATGGCAAAAATCTGGGCACAACGCACCGACCGCGATTATTCAAAGGTAGTAACATACTGTGATGCAGTCATTAACAGTGCTGCTGCTTATAGTTTAATGCCCAATTATGCCAGTCTTTTTGATGGCAGCCATTATATGAATGATGAATCAATCCTTGAAATCGCATTTAAAACTGACCCTAATTGGGTTACTTCCAATTGGGGGACAGCTTTGTTTAACGAAACTGGGGATGGTTTCCAAAGTTACTGTGTACCATCGAAAGACCTTGTAAATCTATACGATTCAGAAAATGATTTAATTCGGAAAAATGCTAATATCATTTTTCGAAAAAATAATGCATATGCGGATGAAAACTGGAATCCTTGCAATGTTCGAGCAACTAGTGTTCCTTATTACTATAAAGAAAAGCACCCGAATGGATGGAACGGCGGCGATCATCTCTATTTATTGAGATTAGCTGACATCATTCTTCTGAAAGCTGAAGCTCTGAATGAAACCGGTGACCTGGGAGGTTCAGTTGACTTAGTTAATCAAATTCGCAGCCGTGCCGGGCTTCCGGATATTTCTGCTTCCTCAAAAGAAGATTTGAGAACCAAAATCATGAACGAGAGGAGACTGGAGTTGGCCTTCGAAGGTAAGCGTTTCGACGACCTTGTTCGTATGGGAGTATTTGTTTCAACCATGAATAACCTCGACGAATATAAATATACCTGTGACAACGGTACTCCAAGTGCCCCTATAAAAATCAATTATAATGCAACTCCCGAAAAGATACTTTGTCCTATACCGCAGAGTGAACTTGACAGGAACCCGAATTTAAAACAAAATCAGTGAAATTTATCAGAAATATACTGATATATTTTTGCAAAAAGCCAGCTTGTCCATCAGGGTAGGCTAGCTTTTTATTGCCTCTTTCATTAAAGTAGCTATCTTTTAGAATTAACTTCTTTAAGTTCGTTT
Organism: uncultured Bacteroidales bacterium; assembly: GCA_963802185.1. GTDB lineage: Bacteria > Bacteroidota > Bacteroidia > Bacteroidales > UBA4417 > UBA4417. The sequence continues at coordinate 46,269 of CAWDHU010000015.1, read as the reverse complement.
CTTTTATAAAAGTTTAGTTTTTAGTGATAGTTGTATTTTGTAATGCGTGTTCTGAAATGATTTACAGAAAAACAAATAAAAGACAGAAAAATGAAACCAGAAATACTTCATTCCAATGTTGAACTTATATTTATGATTGCCCAACTCTAATAAAGTTCTGATTTTAAGCAAAATAAATTATCACGCTAGAATTTATTTCCCCGGGCCCACTGTTTCCGCTAATTCCTTTAAATCTTAATACACTTTTACACTTACTCAAATAATCTCAACATATTGCTGTAACTCTTTAATTTAATGATCATTATCAGATACACATATCATGATTTTCGCATGCGGATATATTTCTTTTATATCTTCATTGCAACTTCAAAAAATTCCTTATTGGAACATGATTTTACAACTGAAATGTAATTTTATCGAAACGTAATTAGTAAAATATCTTTTTGTACTTACATTCTTACACAACTTAATTCTCATCTAAAACCTAAATTATGAAAAAGTTTTCTACTTTAATGATGATGCTATTAATAGCATCAATGACCTATGCACAAGTAACGGTAACTATCAACATTGATATGAGTAGTTCAACGTTTAATCCAACTACAGAAAATTTGTATTATTCAGGAGATATAAATGGATGGGCAACACCAGGTGAAGATGCTTCAGCTAAATTGAATGATACTGGTAGCGGAATTTACCAGGTAGTATTTAGTTCCGTTATGCCGGGTTATACATGGAATGACTTTTATCCTTTGACAAAAGGGACAACAGGTTGGCCCGATATAGAGTGGTCTGGTGTCCCGCTAGGTATTGATCAAATGATTTATATCGGTACAGAAAATGTTACTGTTAATGCCAAATGGGGAAAAGTGGTTACGGCAAAACTAAGTATTGACATGACTGGTGTTGCTGATTTTGATCCAGTTACAGACACTGTCTATTTTATGAACGAATATGTTTCTTTAGATGCAACTCCACTTACTGAAAGTAGTGTTAGTGGTGTTTATTCTGTAGTTTTTGACTCATTGCCACAAGGGATACACCTTGCCACTGCATTTGCTTATGGCTCGTATGATGCAGGCGATTTAACTTACGAAACACTACCGGTGATGCCCGGTCTAGAAGTCATGGATCATGAGTACCGAATGGTGTATATGGAAGGTGCAGATGTTAATTTATCATTTGTTTTTGGCAATGAAATGGTTGGTTTATCTAAGCCTTTAAGTGCTGATAAAAATATTGTGGTTTACCCAAATCCGGTTACGAATGAATTAAAAGTTACCATGCCTGCCGGAAATAAATTCACATCGGTTTCAATTTTTAACCTGATTGGTAAACAGGTATATAAAGGGCAAATGAATTCAGGTAAAGGTTCAATTAATGTAAGCTCTCTTTCATCGGGGTTATACACAATCCACGTTTCAAACGGTAAGGAAACACTGAGTCAGAAATTCATTAAAAAATAAATAATTTTAAATCACTTTGATGCAACCCTGCCAGCAACAATAGCTTACTGGCAGGGTTTTTCATTATTGGCTTACTTGACGAAATACCAGGTAAAAAAGGGTTCTGTTAATTGAAGGCAAATCGTTCAATACCATAAAGATTTATGGCTAAATGAAACTGAAAATGCATGGCCTAAAGATCCGGAATGTGCTAATGAGATATACAACGATAAAAGCAGGAAAATAGCAAAGCATAGCTATAAAGTTAAAATGGTTTACTTTTGTATTGCCTGTAACTCTTTGCAAAGTTGCCCCTTGCCCTAACTCCCAAACCTCTAATCCCCAAACCCTGATACATGAAACTCTACCTTATCCCTACTCCTATCGGCAACCTCGAGGATATTACGCTCAGGGCTTTGCGAATACTTAAGGAAGTGGATATTATCCTGGCAGAAGATACACGTACATCCTCGAAACTGCTGAGGCATTACGATATTGATAAAAAGGTTCTTGCCCATCACCAGTTTAATGAGCATAAAACTGCAGAAAGCCTGGTGCGTCAGATATCCGAAGGAACTACTATGGCTCTGATTTCGGATGCAGGAACGCCAGCTATTTCAGATCCCGGGTTTTTACTTACACGTGCTTGCATACAGGCAGGGATTACAGTGGAATGCCTGCCCGGGCCCACAGCTTTTGTTCCGGCCCTTGTAAATTCAGGATTACCCAGCGATCGTTTCCTGTTCGAGGGATTTCTTCCTCATAAAAAAGGCAGGCAAACCCGTCTTAAAGAATTAGCCAGGCAACCGTATACTTTTATTCTGTACGAATCACCATATCGGCTGGTGAAAAGCCTCGAGCAATTAGCCGAATACCTTGGAGCCGACAGACAGGCATGTGTTTCGCGTGAACTCACCAAGATTTACGAAGAAAACCGGCGGGGAACTTTAATAGAATTGGCTCAATGGTATAAAGCACATCCTCCTAAAGGTGAAATTGTACTGGTAGTAGCTGGCTCAGCGGGATATAATCCCGAAATTACGGATAACGAAGTAAATGATGAGGAATGAAACATTGCTATGATTATCCACGCCCGGCAGTAACAGCTGATATTATCATTCTCAAAACAATTAACGATCAGCAATTTGTGCTCTTAATAGAGCGTAAGCATCCACCATTTGAAGGTATGTGGGCTTTCCCCGGCGGTTTTCTGAACATGGACGAAACGCTCGAACAAGCTGCACTTCGGGAACTTCAGGAAGAAACAGGAATTACAGGAATCGAATTAAAACAATTTCATACTTTCAGTAAAGTAAACCGCGATCCCCGCCACCGGACTATTACTACTGTATTTATTGGTTATGCCAATGAAAAAACTGAAGCACCTAGGGCTGGTGATGATGCAGCAAAAGCTAAATGGTTTGATTTAAATGAATTACCACTCCTGGCTTTTGACCATGGCATGGTGATGGATATGATAAAAGATAAACCTGGTATTACATCTCCTTCAGCATAGCTTTTACAATATTATAGGCTCCTTCGGCAATCTGCAAAATAGTGGCATCGAGCATATAACAAGGCGTTGTAAAAACTTTATACTTGCTATCGTAGACCACCTGGCCATGAGTTGTGATCTTGTGTTTTGCCCCCATCTTAACAATATCAGCGGCAGTGCTGGCATCATTGCCAATGGTAAGTTCAACATCTCCAAGCACACTAGCAAGAAGTACAGGTGAAATGCACAAAGCACCGATAGGTTTCCGAAGGCTTACGGCTTCTTTGATCAGAATGGCTATTTCAGGATTAACCTTACATTCCGCTCCATTAAAAGCATAGGAGCACAGATTCTTTGCCACGCCAAATCCACCCGGAAATAATAAAGCATTAAAATCGCGTAGATCCAGTTTGGTAACCGGCCTGATTTTTCCCCGGGCAATACGCGCACTTTCGATAAGTACATTACGGGTTTCCTGCATTTCAGCACCAGTGAGGTGGTTAACCACATGATGCTGGGCAATATCCGGTGCAAAAACCTGGTATTCAGCACCATTTTTCATCACGGCATACATGCTCATTACTGCTTCGTGAATCTCGGCACCATCATATACGCCGCATCCTGAAAGTATTATTGCAAATTTCTTCATAGCTAGGAATATTTAAAAATATAAAATTACGAAAACTCTGCCTGAATTGTTATGAATGTTTTCAGTCATTTTAGAATAAATATTCTATCGTTTTTCGTAACTTTAAAGTCTATTTTTAATCAGTCAGGAAACCATTGAAATCAATAAAATGAGCCGCATAGGCACACAGATCACACTGGATTCTGTCGCCTTATCGCCTCTCTCTCCTTCGCTCCCTCTTCCACTCGCTCCCTCTCTCCCTTCTCCCCCTCACCCAGTCTCCCAAACCCAATTCCCAATCACTAATCCCTAATCCCAACCCCATGTGTGGCCGTTTTTCACTTACCGCAAATGAAGCTGAGCTAAATCTTCGTTTTGAGCTCGAAGGTGGCGATGCACCTTATGTTCCGCGCTATAATGGTGCGCCGACACAAATGCTGGCTGTTATTACAGGGGAAAATCCTCATAAGCTGAGCTATCACCGCTGGGGGCTGATTCCTCCGTGGGCAAAGGATATTTCAATCGGCAATAAAATGATAAATGCACGTGCCGAAACTATTACTGAAAAACCATCTTTCCGTACTCCGCTTTTCAGCAAACGATGCCTGGTGCCAACGGATGGATTTTACGAATGGCAGCAAAACGAAAGCAAACAACCATACCGGATTTTTGTAAAAAACAATCCCATTTTTTCAATGGCCGGATTATGGGAAAGATGGAAATCGCCCGAAGGAAACATTATAGAATCATTTAATATTATTACTACCGAAGCCAACAGCTTTATGAAACCGATTCATAACCGCATGCCTGTTATTCTTAAACCTGAGGATGAAAAAATCTGGCTAGAAAGCAAAGATTCTGTAAAAATTCTTTCTCTTTTGAAACCTTATTCTTCGGAAGATATGGATGCTTACCCGGTTTCGAAGCTGGTAAACTCGCCACGGAATGAAGGTAGAGAGGTTTGGGAAAAGGTAGTAGAATGAGTTGAGGGGCGAAAGGGCGAAAAGGAGAAAGACGAAAGTGTAACTCAAAACTTGACAGTTTTACTCGGAAACTACGTTACCAGCAGGCTGCATCCACGAATATCGCTGTTATCAAACCGGCCGAGTACTTCAAAACTACCGTCTTCGAAAACGCGGCCCAAATCCTGCGTTGCAATAAACGAGCAGGAGTGGAAATTAGCCAGGTCAATAATATTGATGCCTCCGGTGCGACCTGTTTCGAGGAAACTCAGGGGATCATTGGTATCGGCAATCATAATTTTCATCCAGGGTGGACAGCGGAAAATCCCATCACCCGCCGACCAGGCCTGGGAAAGCAATTCCGTCATCCCATATTCAGAATGTATTTTTCGTACCCCAAATCCTTTACACAATTGCTCGTGGAGTTCCATACGGGTGAGTTCTTTTCTGCGGCCTTTCATCCCTCCCGTTTCAATAATGATGGCTTCAGGAATATTCAGAGGAAAGTTTTCCGCCATATCGAGCAAAGCAAATGTAACCCCGAAAAGTATAATCTTCAATCCTTTATGCTGAGCTTCTAGTAGTTGTTGTTTTAATTCGCTGAGTTCGTTTAGAAAAAAACCGCCCATTTCCCTGCTCGATTGTAGCATTATTTTTTCAACCATATAAACAAGGGAAGAATTTTTACGCTCCAGGTAAGAGGGCAACAAGGCAAATACCGCATATTGTGACAAATCGCCATAAAAAAGTTCTAATCCCTTTGTAAAACTATACTGATACAAATCAGTGTCGACCACATAGTGCTTACTGGTATCCATGCCTGTAGTTCCGCTGCTTTCAAAAACCATTTCTTCTGCAAAATCGCCAGTTATTATTTTCTGCGTTTTAAAAAAGCTTACAGGAAGGAAAGGAATCTGTTCAGGATGATAAACTTTACTATCGCTTACTCCCAGGGCATCCACAAACCTTTTATAAATTTCATTGTTTTTATACTGATACCGAAATAAACTGAGTGCTATTTCGTTAAATTCACCAGGGTTTTGCAGATTAAAAATACTATGTTTAAAAGCTGTGAAATCCATGTCAGAAATTTTGTAATTTTATGCCTTGTTATTGTCCGCAATGAAATTATACACAAAGATAAGCTTATTCCTCCTGATTCTGTTATTTACAGGACTTACAGCATGTATTAAAGAAGAGCAATATCCACTTACACCGGTAATTGAATTCGGTGGGTTTTCCACTATGAGGGACGTGTCGGGGAAAGACTCAATTGGCACTGTTACGATTTCGTACACCGATGGTGATGGTAATATCGGATTGTTTGCATGGGATACCGTTGAACCGAAAAAATATAATTATTACATGAAATTCATGCAATATGTTAACAAGCAGCTTGTTGAATTTAAACCAGCGGATACCACTTTAACTTTCAACGCCCGTATTCCCTTACTTACTCCTGCCGGAAAAAACAAAAACATTAAAGGGGAAATTACAATGACACTCGAACTGTATTTTGCACGACAAGTGCTTCAAAGTGATACTATTGCTTTTGAAATTTATATTAAGGACAGGGATCTGAATAAAAGCAATGTGGTTGATACCCCCATGTTTATTATTAAAAGATAAATCCTTTCATAACGAGAAGAATTACTTTTACCTTCACAAATGGCAAAGTAAATGCACTTAGTTATATTTAGTTTGTCAAATCGGATATGAAAAAGAAAAGCGATAAGGTACGGCGATTTTTACAAATAACATTCAGTGTTTTCGGAAGTATTTTTTTGATATTGCTGATTCTTGCATTTACAAAAATTCCTTATTATGCTTATGATAGCCTGGGAACAGGCAACAGCAAAATCACCAGACCACCGGTAACAATCGTACTTTTAAGCGGAAGCGGCATTCCAAGTGAAGGCGGTTTATTGCGGCCATATTATACAGCCCGACTGGCAAAAGCAAACCCGGATGCAAACATAGTAATTTCAATGCCTGGCAATCTTGCTGACAGTATGAGTGCTCCTCAATTAACAGCCAAAGAATTAGTTATCAGGGGTATTGAAAAGAGAAGGATAGGTTTTGAAAGCCTAGGGCGTAATACGCGGGAACAGGCGCAGAAATTATCGGCAGGTAAAACATCAGCACAATTGATGTTGCCCATTACATTAGTCACGTCTCCTCAACACATGAAACGGGCAGTTTTGACTTTCAGGAAATGTGGCTTTACAACTGTAAGCGGATTGCCCACATTTGAAAACTCCCTTGAAACCGATTTGACATTTAAAGACAGTGACCTGAAGGGCAATAAATATGTGCCTTCCATTGGTAATAATATGCAGATTCGTTACCAGTTCTGGACACAACTCAAACTCGAAGTTCTGGTTTTGCGTGAGTATTTTGGATTGACATATTATAAATTGCGGGGTTGGATTTAGGCTTTTTTTATTGCAGTAACGCTCATTTTTCTTTCCTACTTCATTTAGATTGTTCTGAATATTTCTCTCAGTATACTGTATTTAATAGTTACATTGGACGCAGGTTCTTTTCCTCTTAAATTCACGAGTGTTTTCCAAAAAAAATTAATATCAAAATAAAATATCTAGATATAACGATTTGCGTGATTCTATTATTCTATATTTGTCAAATCAATAAAGTTAAATTTAACTCATATAAATTATATACCCATGGACTTTTCCTTCACTGAAGAACAGCTTATGATCCGTGACGCCGCCCGCGATTTTGCACAACGGGAATTGATTACTGATGTAATTGAACGTGATTCAGGTGCCATTTATCCCACAAAACATGTTCAACGAATGGCTGAACTTGGATTCCTGGGAATGCTGGTCGATGTAAAATACGATGGGGGCGGCATGGACACCGTTTCGTATGTGTTGGCAATGGAAGAAATTTCGAAAGTCGATTCTTCAGCCAGTGTGATAATGAGCGTAAATAACTCGTTGGTATGTTATGGGTTACAGGAATTCGGGACCGAAGAACAAAAAGAAAAATACCTTAAACCCCTCGCCCGGGGAGAAAAGATAGGTGCATTCCTGCTTTCGGAACCCAATGCCGGGTCTGATGCTACTTCGCAACAGACAACCGCTGTGGATATGGGAGATTACTACCTGGTTAACGGCACCAAAAACTGGATTACCAACGGCAATTCGGCAGGAACATACCTGCTGATTGCACAAACCCATCCCGAAAAAATGCACAAAGGCATCAACTGCCTGATTGTTGATCGCAATGCTCCCGGCATCAGCGTTGGACCTCATGAGGATAAAATGGGAATGCGCAGCAGCGACACGCATTCAATCATGTTCACCGATGTAAAAGTACCTAAGGAAAACCGCATAGGCGCCGATGGATTTGGATTTACTTTTGCCATGAAAACCCTCGAAGGCGGCCGCATCGGCATTGCATCTCAAGCACTTGGAATAGCCAGTGGTGCATTCGAGCGTGCTGTGCAATATTCGAAGGAACGAAAAACTTTTGGAACTTATATTTCGAACCACCAGGCCATTGCTTTTAAACTGGCCGACATGGCTGTAAAAATTGAAAATGCCCGTAACCTCTGCCTTAAAGCTGCATGGTTAAAAGATCAGAATCAGCCTTACGGTTATGCCAGTTCCATAGCTAAATATTACGCCGCCGAAATTGCCATGGAAGTTACCACCCAGGCCGTTCAAATCCACGGTGGATATGGATATGTAAAAGAATACCACGTGGAACGACTGATGCGTGATGCCAAACTTACACAGATCTACGAAGGCACATCGGAAATTCAGCAGATGATAATTTCGAGAGAAATATTGCGATAGAATTAGGGTCAACCGGGTTATAATGCCAGAAGCTGCACTAGCACTATTTTATTATTAACTGACGATATGCTTTAGCAAATGCCGGCACTTCAATACCCAATTTCTGACCTTCCCTGACTATATACCCGGTAAGCGTTTCCACTTCAGTATTTCGTTTCAGGTTTTGATAATCCCTGTGCATGGATGAGGTGGTTTCATAAGGCAACAACTTATTGTAATTTACAATGTTGACTGTAATATCAGGATTAAAATAAATTCCTTTAGCCCGGGCAATCAACTTTACTTCTTCAATCAGTTGAGTTAAAGTTTTTTCGTTTTCTTCAATCAACCTTCTCACACTACAATTAAGGTATGAAGTTGCGGTTGCTATGGCTGAGATGAAAATAAATTTCTCCCATACAACAGTCGAAATTTTATCGGATAAAGTTGCATCAATGCCTGCATCCAGCAAAATCCTTTCAAGCAACATCAATTTGTCATTGCTTGTATGATCAAGTCCAAAGAAGAGTTTTTGATTAATTCCGCTATTTTCAATTATTCCTGCTTCTTTTACCTGCGAAACAATATAAACGCAACCTTCAGGAACTGTAACTCCGGGAAAGCTATCTCTAATCCGCTCAACGCTTTCAACCCCGTTTAAAAGAGGCAAAATAATTGTATTTTCGTTTATGCAAGGCCTTAACTGTTCGAGAGTTGCATTTAAATCATATCCTTTTGTGCAAATAAGAATATAATCGGCAGTGCCGATTTTAATCGCGCTATCGGTTGCTATTGCGGGTCTGGCGATAAATTCATTTTCGCCATGAATTACTTTCAGCCCTTTTTCCCTGATTTTTGTAAGATGCTCACCACGTGCCAGGAAACAGATTTCTACTTCACCACTGTTTTCGTACCGTTTGGCTAAAAGCCCGCCAAAATAACCGCCGACACCACCTATACCGGCTATAAGAATTCTTGTTTTTTCAGACATAATAGCTGATTCGCAGCTTAAATTACCACATTCACGATCTTTCTTGGAACAATTATCACTTTCTTAGGAGGTTTCCCATCCAGCCATTTTTGTGCTTCAGGAGCCTGTAAAACAGCTTTTTCAATTTCAGGAACCTGCAAATCTATCGGAAGTTCCAGCGTAAAACGTGTTTTTCCGTTAAAAGAAACCGGATAGGCAAAAGTGTTATCAACAGTAAAAGCAGCATTATATTCAGGGAATGTTGCATTGCATACATTTCCTGTATTCCCAAGCAATTGCCAGAGTTCTTCAGCAATATGAGGCGCATAAGGCGAAACCAGTATTACCAGCTCATTTAAAATTGCTCTTTTATTGCATTTCAGTTCGGTAAGTTCATTTACACAAATCATAAAACTGCTGACAGCAGTATTGAATGAAATCCTTTCAGTATCATCCTGAATTTTTTTGATCGTTTTGTGCAAAATCTTTAATTCAGCTGCATCAGGTTCATCATCCGATACATTGAAATTATTTTCTGTATCGTGAAACAATCTCCAAAGTTTACGGATAAAGCGGAAAACTCCTTCGATACCGCTGGTATCCCACGGTTTGGCCTGCTCCAGCGGGCCCAGGAACATTTCGTACAATCGCAAGGTATCGGCACCGTACCGCTCAATCAGTACATCGGGATTAACCACATTGTGCATCGACTTCGACATTTTCTCCACTTCCCATCCACAATGGTATTTGCCATCTTCCAAAAGAAATTCGGCATCGGCAAAATCAGGACGCCATTTGCAGAATTTCTTGGTATCCAAAATATCATTCTCAACAATATTTACATCCACGTGCAGTTGCTGTACATCGTAATTCTGGCGAAGATTATACGATACAAACGTATTGGTACCTTTCACTCTGTAGACAAAACTCGAACGTCCCTGTATCATTCCCTGGTTGACCAGCTTTTTGAATGGTTCATCAACTACCGAATATCCCAGGTCAAAAAGGAATTTATTCCAGAAACGTGAGTAAAGTAAATGTCCTGTAGCATGTTCAGCACCTCCAATATAAAGGTCGACACTTTGCCAATAATTTGCTGTTTCTTTTGAGAAGTATTCCTTGTCGTTCCGCGGATCCATGTAGCGCAGGTAATAACCACTCGATCCGGCAAAACCAGGCATGGTATTGGTTTCCAGTGGATTGCCTTCGGCTGTTACCCAGTTTTTAGCTCTGGCTAAAGGTGGCTCTCCGTTTTCGGTTGGCAAATAGGCATCCACTTCAGGTAATTGAAGAGGAAGCTGATCTTCGGATAACGTATATGGCATCCCATCCTTGTAATACACCGGGAAAGGCTCACCCCAATATCGTTGTCGACTGAAAATGGCATCGCGCAAACGGAAATTGATTTTTCCGGTACCTATTCCAAGTTTTTCAGTTTCATTAATCACTGCGCTGATAGCTTGTTTCACCTGCATACCATCAATAAAACCTGAATTGATTATGATGCCGTCTTTCGAATCGTATGATTCTTCCCATGTAGCAGGATCTGTTGCTTCATGACCGGGTTTGTTCACAACCTGTATAATTGGCAGGTTGAAATGACGTGCAAAAGCAAAGTCGCGGCTGTCGTGAGCGGGAACTGCCATAATAGCGCCAGTTCCGTAACCCATTAAAACATAATCAGCAATCCAGATAGGTATAGGCTGATTAGTGAAAGGATTTATAGCATAAGCGCCTGTAAATTCACCGCTAACTTTCTTCACTTCCGTCATCCGCTCACGCTCTGTCCGGTTTTTGGCCCAATTGACATAAGCTTCAATTTTTTCGCTGTATTCGGAAGTAGTGATTTTTGAAACCAGCTCATGCTCAGGCGCAAGAACCATAAAGGTTGCACCAAAAATGGTATCGGGGCGGGTTGTGAAAACTTCGATTTCGGATAATTCAATTTCATCAGGGGTTCCCCCTCCCACGGAGGGGGTTAGGGGGAGGTTTTTCCCTTGCTCGTTATTTAAGACCCCTCCTAAATCCTCCCCGATGGGGAGGACTTCAACGAAATTATCGGTTCCCCCTCCCTCGGAGGGGGACAGGGGGAGGCAACTTTAAACCTCATACTACCGCCTTCAGAACGTCCGATCCAGTTACGCTGAATTTCTTTTATCGATTCTGTCCAGTCGATAGTATTAAGTCCGGCTAGTAAACGGTCAGCATAGGCCGTGATACGCAACAGCCATTGTTTCATTTTTTTTCGCTCAACCGGATGACCTCCGCGTACACTATGTCCTTCGCTTACTTCATCATTAGCCAGCACAGTCCCTAATGCCGGGCACCAGTTTACAGCTGTTTCGGCCAGGTAGGCAAGGCGATAATTCATCAGGATTTCCTGCTGCTGCTTTTCACTCATCTGATTCCATTCTGCAGAAGCGAAAACAGGGGTTTCACTACTGGCAGCCAGAATATTAGCATTTCCTTCAGTTTTAAAAACGGCAACTAATTCCCTGACAGCTTCAGCCTTATTCGTTTTCCGATTATACCAGGAATTAAAAAGCTGGATAAATGTCCATTGGGTCCATTTATAATAATCAGGATCACAGGTTCGCACTTCGCGGTCCCAGTCGAAAGAAAAACCAATTTTATCCAGTTGTTCACGGTACCGTGCCAGGTTTATTTCAGTGGTTATGGCAGGATGAGTTCCGGTTTGAATGGCATATTGTTCAGCAGGCAATCCGTACGCATCATAACCCATCGGGTGAAGAACATTAAAGCCTTTCAGCCTCTTATAACGCGAAAAAATATCGGAAGCAATATAACCAAGCGGATGTCCAACATGCAACCCTGCACCAGATGGATAAGGGAACATATCAAGTACATAATATTTGGGTTTTCCTTCAACGATCTCAGTTTTAAAAACCTTTTCCGCAGCCCATTGTTTCTGCCATTTTTTCTCTACTTCACCAAAATTGTATTCCATTGAGTATGTAAATTGTTTCAGATTAAACACTTAAGTCTTCTTCAAAAAATAAGCTGAGAAGGGTGCAAAGGTAATGTTTTTGGAGGATTTGAGCATATCGCTTTGCCTGTTTGAAAAAGATCAACAATCAGGAGAATAATGAATCCGAAAATTCTTTGACTAATGGTTTAATTTGGTGGAATTCATGTGTAAATTAATGCTTTCAATATTCAATATCTATTTCAAAATTTGTTAATAAATGCAAACCTCAAAAAATGAATTGCCTCAGGCTGAAAAATTTTCCTTAATTTCGCTTCCTCTTATTGAAATAATTCCATGGCAGAGAAACAGGTAGGGAGTGGCAGGCTCAGGGCTTCATATATAACAAGCATTATCAGCATTATGCTGGTTTTGTTTATGCTTGGGCTTCTGGGCATGATTATACTGCATGGGAAAAAGCTTTCTGATTATGTTCGGGAGAATATCAGCATTTCGGTAATGCTCAATGATAACATTGATGATAACTTAGTTCAGAACTATATGAAGCGGCTGCAAAGGACCAGCTATGTTAAACAGGCTGAATTTGTCTCCCGCGCACAGGCCGCTAAAGAACTTTCGAATGAACTTGGTGAGGATTTCGTACAGTTCCTGGGCTATAATCCGTTACCTGCTTCCATTGATTTACAGCTAAAAGCCGGATATGCCAACAGCGACAGCATAGCAAAAATTGAGAAGCAATTGCTAAACAGTAACCTGGTGAAAGAGGTTGTATATCAAAAATCGCTTATCGACCAGGTGAATTCCAATATCAGCAAAATCAGCTTTGTGATAATGAGTTTCAGCCTTATACTTTTGATAATCTCGATAATTTTGATCAATAACACGATCAAACTGTCAATTTATGCAAAGCGGTTTCTTATCAGAAGCATGCAACTTGTTGGGGCGACTGAGAATTTTATCCGTCTTCCTTTTATAAAAAAGAGTATTGTTCACGGTATAATTGCAGCAGTAATAGCTGACTTATTACTGGCAGGTACATTGTATCTGGCACAGCAGCGCATACCCGAAATTACAGCACTACAAGATCTACAGCAATTTGCTTTGTTTTTTAGCGGAGTACTGATACTCGGTGTAATTCTGTCAGCTTTATCTACCTGGATATCAGTAAATAAATTCCTGCGAATGAAAGTTGACAACCTTTATTCCCAGTAACGAAATAACAAACAGTATCAATCCAATTACTCTGGCTTCAAAACAGCCTCTTTTAAAGACTACCTCAAGATTATATTTCAAATTATACCTGGAAATGGCTAAAACTTCAAAAACTATGGCTCAGGAAGCCATAAAAAAGACCGAAGATAACATCCGGCCACTATTTGCATTCGGAAAAGAAAACTATATCCTGATGCTTGTCGGAGTGGGACTTATCATTTTAGGATTCATCCTGATGACAGGTGGTGGTTCGAAAGACCCCAATGTATTTAATTATGAAATGTTTGATTTCAGGCGGTTAACTCTTTCGACAATTCTTATTCTGATCGGTTTTGGAGTTGAGATAGTTGCTATAATGAAACGGCCAAAAGACTAGAATGACTTATCTCGAAGCCATTATAATTGCTGTTGTTGAGGGAATTACGGAGTTTCTTCCTATCTCCTCCACCGGCCATATGATAATTACCGAACACCTGCTTGGCACTGATATCAATGAGTTCACCAAAGCATTTACTGTAAATATTCAGTTTGGAGCTATCTTGTCGGTAATTGTATTGTATTGGAAGCGTTTCCTGCAATCGTTCACATTTTATTACAAACTCTTTGTAGCCTTTATCCCGGCTGCTATATTAGGATTACTGTTCAGCAAGCAAATTGATGAGATGCTTGAGAGCGTTTTCGTGGTTGCTTTGATGCTACTCCTGGGTGGTATACTCTTTCTTTTTGTGGATAAATGGTTTATTAATACCGACGAAAAAAGAGAGGCTTCATATATAAATGCTTTTAAAATTGGGCTTTATCAATGCATTGCCATGATTCCGGGTGTTTCGCGCTCGGCAGCCACTATTATTGGCGGAATGCAGCAAAAACTTACCCGTACTAAGGCTGCTGAATTTTCATTCTTCCTGGCTGTGCCAACCATGGCTGCTGCATCAGCGTATAAACTCCTGAAAGATTACAAACATTTCAATGCCGACAATATTGGCATACTAATAGTTGGCAACCTGGTTGCTTTTATAGTTGCTATGCTGGCAATTAAATTCTTCATCACTTTCCTTCAGAAACATGGGTTTAAGGTGTTCGGTTATTACCGGATCATTGTTGGCGCCATTCTGCTGATACTTTTAGCTCTGGGAGTTGACCTGAAGGTGGTTTAAATCGTAATTTTATTTTGTAGTGACGCGATGCCTCGCGTCTCTTTTCCAACAATATATTCAAAATTATTTCTTCGTTTGAGACGCGAGGCATCGCATCTCAAACGGGAAAATACATTCAAATAAAATCAAATGCTAAATATCACCGAAGGCGAAATTCTTCTTGTAAACAAACCCTACCGCTGGACATCCTTCGATGTTATCGGATCCCTGCGCGGGCTTATGAAACATTTACTGGGTGGTAAAAAGATAAAAGTAGGTCATGCCGGTACACTTGACCCATTGGCAACCGGCCTTTTAATTATCTGTACAGGTAAAGCCACCAAGCGAATTGAGGAGTTTAAAGATTTCGACAAGGAATATACCGGCACATTTGTGCTTGGGGCAACTACCCCATCGTACGATATGGAAAAAGAAGTAAATGAAACTTTTCCTACAGAGCACATTACTCCTGATATGATACTGGAGGCTGCCCAAAACCTGAGTGGAGATATTATGCAGATCCCGCCTATGTTTTCCGCAATAAAAGTGGATGGAAAACGTGCATACGAATCGGCACGTAAAGATAAAGACCTGGGTCTTGTAGCCCGGCCGGTAAGTGTGTCGGTATTTGAAATTACCCGGATTGAGATGCCTGAAGTTGATTTTCGGATAGTCTGTTCAAAAGGGACTTATATCAGGGCCTTAGCCCGCGATTTTGGACAGGCATTGCAAAGTGGTGCCTATATGAGTGCTTTGTGCCGGACACGTGTCGGACCACACTCATTGTCCGATGCGTATGAAGTTGAAGAATTAAAAACCATTTTACGGACTCAGTATCAGCCTGAAGTATAAAAATGATGCTGCCCGACAATTGCCAGGCAGCATATAAATTTTTCATGCATTATAAGAAGTTATCTAAACTTGTTTTTCCTTAATAAACAAGGCTGCAATTGCCCCCAGGAACATACTGGCACCAGCCATAACAATACACAGAATTGGATTATCCGCAAAGAAATATTTAAGTATCAGCCCGCTGAAAACACCACTTACAATCTGCGGGATAGTAATCGACATATTAAACAACCCCATATAAACACCCATTCGTTTCGGCGGAATTGAACTTGCCAGCATGGCATAAGGCATCGCTAGGATACTTCCCCATGCAATACCGATTCCGATCATTGGAATAATCAGAAAGTGAGGATCGGTAAAAACCAGGAAAGACAATAAAGATACTCCTCCAATAGCAAGAGCGATAGAATGGGTTCCTTTTTTTGAAAGCCGTTTTGCAATCAACGGAAGTGATAAGGCTATAATTGCTGAAACTCCATTGTATACACCAAATAAAATCCCAACCCAGTTTCCGGCTTCCTGGAAAGCAGGAGAATTAGCATCTGCAGTTCCATAAAACTTCAGTGCAACGGCAGGAGTAGTGTAAACCCACATCGAGAATAAAGCAAACCATGAGAAAAACTGAACAAGCAACAACTTGATCATAATCGGGGGAATAAAAAACTTTTTAGGCTTTTCTTCTACTTCTGCTGTAGCAACCAATTCTTCAGGAGGATATTCAGAAGTTGTAACTACCGTCCAAATTATCGAAGAGATAAGCACGAAAGCTCCAAAATAAAAAGAATAAACTACGTTATCTGGTACCAGGCCTTTCCCTGAAGCTTCTTTTGCTATCCCAAACCATTCGCCTAAAATATAAGGCAACCACGAGCCAATAACTGCTCCTATACCTATTAATAAGGTTTGAACTGAAAAACCCAGTGTATGCTGTTCTTCAGGCAGTTTATCCGCCACCAGCGCTCTGAACGGTTCCATTGAAATATTGATGGACGCATCCATAATCATTAACAAACCTCCTCCAATAAACATAGGTGCGATGAAAGTGGCAAGGTGAGGTGCGTTCGGCATCAAGATCAAAGCAATACTGGTCAGAACTGCACCGGTAAGGAAATAGGGTCTCCTTCGGCCAAGCCTGTTCCACGTTTTATCACTCATCAGACCGATAATCGGCTGGATAATCATACCTGTAATAGGAGCTACAAGCCAGAACCAACTCAACTGATGCACATCAGCACCAAATGTTAAAAGTATGCGTGAAGCATTCCCGTTTTGCAATGCAAAACCGAATTGAATACCTAAAAATCCGAAACTCATGTTCCAGATCTGTGCAAATGATAAGCGTGGTCGCTTGCCCATATTTTTAGTTTTTACTTTTTTGTGATACTACAAAAATATTATTTCATTTGGATATTGGAAGGGAAATTAAATAATTATTATCAGTTGACAAAAAAAAGATGCCAGATCAGCTCATGACAACTTCTTACCATCGTTATTTTTCAATACTATTCTCAAATTCCAAAGCTCAAAATACTTCAGTTCTAATTAACCACGATTAATCATTAAATTATGCTGTTTACGGAAATCCGAAGGAGAACAACCCTTTTGCTTATAAAACATACGGTTGAAATGTGTTGAGCTTCTAAACCCTGAGTCAAACGCTACCTGCAAAATGCTTTTATCCTGCTCTGCAGTGAGCATAACACAAGCCCGTGAAATACGGAAATTATTGAGGTATTCTGTAAATGTTTCACCGGTTATCAATTTAAAAAACCGGCAAAACGATGTCTGTGTCATATGCGCAATGTCAGCTACTTTCTGCAGCGGGATATTTTCGGCAAAATGTCCGGAAACGAAAGTAAAAACTGTATTGATCCGCTCAACATTGTATTTATTCAGCGAGGAAACATAATTGCCGGAGGCAAGTAATCTGTAATTAGATGATTTGCCGAGATTATCAAGGATAAGCCAGAAACGGGTCAATTTCTCCAGGCTATTTGATTTTGATAATTTTAACATCTTGTTCCCTATAGCCAAAGCTTGCTCTCCATGGAAAGAAATACCCCGGTGTGCAATGTTCAAAAGGCGCCGGATACCCTCAAATTCAGGGAATTCGTTTATCAGATCAGTTAAAATTTTATGACTGAATTGAAAAACAACAGCTTTACATGATTCGCTTGCAATGTTGTTATTCTCCGAATTCCATGTATGCGGTAAATCAGAACCCAAAAGCACCAGGTCTCCTGCTACAAATGGTTCTATTGAATCACCCACAATTCGTTTACCGCTTCCGCTGATAATAAAGGTAAGTTCAAACTCCGGATGGAAATGCCAGTATGGCTCAAATTCAGGCAGATCGAGAATAAGTTGAGTTAGCGAAGAATTTGCTTCATTTTTCTTTATCTGTTCTAAACCGGGTTTCATGTTATAATATATTGCCATAAATGTAAGATTTTATTTATCAAATCCGATAAAATAGGGGCAATATTGGAAAAAATAATTTCTTCTCCTCACAACATTCAGCAGTAACTTTGAGCCTGTTTAGACCTATTCATCTTAATTTTTGGAAAATTCCGGACACAATAACGTAAGCTCTTTATGATAAGACTTCTCTTAATAAACGCCTTGGCACTTGTCAGTTATTTTCTAAGTGCACAGAATAATTCTCAATATGTAAATGTTTTTATCGGAACAGATGGCACAGGCCATACTTTCCCCGGGCCATCTATGCCGTTTGGCATGGTGCAGCCGGGGCCTGATAACAGAGACAGCGATTGGGCCTACACCAGCGGGTATCAATTTCGCGACACAGCAGTCCTGGGTTTTTCACAAACCCATCTGAGCGGCACCGGCATTGGCGAATTAGGCGATATATTATTATTACCTTTTGTAGAAAGTAAAGATGGAAGCTTAAAGAACATTTTATTCAAGAACTCCGAAAAAGCGAGTGTCGGTTATTACACCGTCACTAAAAAAGACAATGTAAAAGTGGAACTCACCGCTTCCGAAAGGGTGGCGTTTCACCGATATACTTTCCCGGCAACGGAAGCCAAACTATTTGTTAATTTCCAGCATGGCATACGTTTCCTGACTGATAGCCTGGTGTTGGAAAGCCAGGTAAAAATCGAGGATAATAAAACTATTTCCGGCTATTGCCATACCAAGAACTGGGTGGAAAGAAAATACTTTTTTGTTGTAAAATTTGATGTCCCGTTTGTTAAATCGGAAATGCTTCCAAAAGGCAGGAAAGAAAATGCGCCAAAGTATATTTTTGATTTTAAGCTAAGTGAAAATAAAATCCTGCAGGTAAAAATAGCCCTTTCAACAGCAGATGTAGCGGGCGCAAAACTTAATCTTGAAACTGAGATTCCAGAATGGAACTTTGACAAGATAAAACAAAATGCAGTTAAGGTTTGGAATGCTTATCTGGGGCGGATTGATATTGAAGCCGGCATCAAACAAAAGCAAATCTTTTATACTTCGCTCTATCATTTGCTTTTACAACCATCAAATATAGCTGATGTAAACGGAAAATACCGTGGAGCCGACGATAAAATTGCAGTGGCTGCAAATAATGAATATTATTCAACACTTTCCATCTGGGATATCTATCGCGGGGCATTCCCCTTGCTCCAGATTATTGCGCCTGAAAAAATAAACGGCATTATCAATACGATGCTTCTCCATCACAAATCCGCAGGATTTCTGCCTGTGTGGACGGCATGGGGACAGGACAATTACTGCATGATCGGCAATCACGCCATTCCGATGATACTTTCGGCTCACAACCATGGATTTACCGGTTTCGATCCCAAAGAAGCGCTCAAAGCAATGGTTGAAACTTCAACGAAAAGTCATATTAATTCCGACTGGGAGTTGTACAACCAATACGGGTATTATCCTTTTGATAAACTGGACAACGAAGCCGTTTCGCGGACACTGGAAAGCGGTTACGACGATTGGTGCGTAGCCGAAATGGCATCAAAACTGGGCGATAAATCCACGGCTGAAACCTTTTACAAGAGGGCGGCATATTACAAAAACCTATTCGATCCTGAAACAAAACTATTCCGGGGAAAAGATACCAAAGGTAATTCCCGTACACCTTTTGATCCGTTGGCTGCCACCTCGCCAATGAACAACCCGGGAGATTACACAGAAGCCAATGCCTGGCAATATTTCTGGACTCCAGCACAGTATGATATCAATGGCATGAAGGAACTATTAGGTGGGAAATCAGCCTTCACAAAACAACTCAATGATTTCTTCACCATTCAGTCTGAAAAACCGAATAAATTCCTGGGCCAGGAAGCTCTGATTGGTCAATATGCTCACGGTAACGAACCGGGGCATCATATTGTCTATCTTTATGCCTATTCCGATTCTCCTGAAACAGGCCAAAAATATATTCATGAAATCGTCAACAGTTTCCACAATAATACTCCTGATGGTATGATCGGCAACGACGATTGCGGGCAGATGTCAGCCTGGTATATCTTGTCAAGCCTTGGTTTTTGCCCGGTTAATCCTGCCGGCAACGAATTTGTTTTAGGCGCTCCGCAACTTGAAAAAGCTATCTTACACCTTACAAATCGGAATACACTCATCATCGAAGCCAAAAACATTTCGGCTCAGAATATTTATACTGAAAAGGTCTTTCTAAAAGGAATTCCTGTTGATAAACTTTTTATTACTTACGAGGAAATTATGGATGGAGGGAATCTGCAGTTCCGAATGACAAATAAATAAAAGACTGGTTTTAAAAAATTCCACAGGAAACTACATGATAAAAGAGGAAGAACTGAATTAATAGAATAAGACTAAAAGCAGAAGATTTTAAATTGAAGAATCTTATTCCTGAAATGATTAACACAAACGAAATATGAAGAAACTTATCATGATAAGCACTTTAATACTTGCTACCTGTACGATGAGTGCACAAAAGCCAATGGCTGAAAAATACAAGTTCCTGCCTTTCGGAGAAATCAAACCTGCCGGCTGGATTAAAACCCAGATGCAGAAGGATGTTGAAGGATTTGTCGGGAACCTGGACAAACTTGTTCCTGACCTGATCAATGATCCGATTTATGGCGAGGGAAGAATTCATAAAAACAGTAAAACCAAAGATCTGGGCAACCTGAAATCGGGCGATGCCGGAGGCGACGATCAATACAAATGGTGGAACTCCGAAACCCAGTCGAACTGGTGGGATGGATATATACGGAATGTGCTGTTACTGGATGATAAACAAGGAATTGAAAAAGCGCAGAAATATATTGACCGTATCCTTTCCACTCAGGACAAAGATGGTTACCTTGGGATTTATGATAAAGAATTGCGCTATAATTTCCATTCCGAAAATGGCGAGCTCTGGTCGAAAACCACATTGTACCGTGGTTTGCTGGCCTGGTATGAATATACCCGGGACCCGAAAGTGTGGGATGCGCTTTTGAAAGCAGTTGATAATGTGATGCAGAATTATCCGATCAACCAATCGGATCCTTTTAATGTTGGAAAAGAGTTTTCAGGTGGAGTGGCACACGGACTAATGTTCACTGATATCCTTGACCGGATGTTCCAGCTTACCGGGGATAAAAAATACCAGGATTATTCCTTATTTTTATATCTGAATTTTTCGAAGAACTATTCTTCGGAAAAAGATGTTCAGCTCGCAAATATCCTGGATTCGAACTACAAGCTTCAATCGCATGGAGCACATACTTACGAACATCTTCGCCCCCTGATCGTGGCTGCTTATGCATCCGGGAATGAGGAACTTAAAAAAGCGCTCCAGGTTTATGTTTCCAGGATACAAAAATGCACTACTGCAACCGGCGGAGCTATTGGTGATGAATGGATTGGTGAACGAACGGCAGATGCCACGCATACAGGCTATGAATATTGCTCGCTTCAGGAATTAATGGATAGTTACTCCCTTTTGTTTCAAAAAAGCGGAAATGCCGATAATGCCGGTGAGATCGAAAGGATTTTTTACAACGCAGCACAAGGTTCACGCAATCCTGATCATTCCTGTATAGCTTACCTGAAAACCGATAATTCCTACGAGATGATGGGAACAAAAAACGGAGAAACGGAACCTGACCGGAATCAGACCCGCTACAAGTATTCTCCTGTTCACCAGGATGTGGCAGTTTGCTGTGTACCCAATGCCGGACGAATCACTCCTTACTTTGTTAAATCGATGTGGATGAAAGACGAAGAAGGAATTCTGGCAGTTCTGCCTGGTCCTTGTGAAGTTCGGACAAACATTAAAGAAGTGGGTGTTCAGATTTTTGAAAATACCTCATATCCTTTTAAAAACACAATTGAATACAAGGTTACAGTTAAAAAGCTTGTGGCTTTCAGTCTCAAAATCAGGAAACCTGCTTGGGCCGGCACCTTCAAATTGAATTGTAAATACACTATTGAAGAAGGATATATTACAATCAGAAAAACCTGGAAAAATACTGAAATAATCAAACTTGAGCTAAACGCTGAACCTGAAATAAAGCAGGACCCGAACAAGGAATTTTATTTCACATATGGAGCGCTTGTATTTGCTTATCCAATCGAAAGCCGCGAAATAATCACCAAAACATTTACCGTAAATGATTTTAAAGATTTCGGCTATGAGCCTGTTAATCTTGTAAAATATAGATTTTCATGCGTAAAAAACCCGGAAATTAAAGTCCGCCGTGTGGAAGGTGCCGGAAATATCTGGAAAAGCATCGGGTTGAAAACCACTCTGGTAAATGAAAAAACACAAAATGATGAAGAGGTTACCTTACTCCCCTTGGGAGCCACAATTCTGAGGCAGGAAACTTTCAAAAAACAGGTACAGACCGCTTATGGAAATATAAAACGCTTTGAAAATTTCCCTTCAGTATTTGTTGGAGCCCGTAATATTGATGTATGGCTGCCCGATGGATACGATGTGAAAAAGAAATACGCTGTATTATATATGCACGACGGACAAATGCTTTTTGACAGCACAATCAACTGGAATCACCAGGAATGGGGAGTGGATGAAACTGTTGGAAGATTAATTCATGAAAATAAAATCAGGGATTGCATTGTTGTTGGCATATGGAATACTCCACTGCGGCATGCCGAGTATTTCCCACAGAAAGCCCTTGATTACCTTACAGAAGATGAAAAACAGGATGTGCTTAACACCACTGTCACTTTCGGGACTGAAAAAAAACGCTTGCTGAATGATGGGCCCATCTCCGACAATTACCTGAAATTCCTGGTTACTGAATTAAAACCTTTTATCGACAGCACATTTTCGACGCTGAAAGATCCGGCAAATACCTTTATTGCCGGCTCAAGCATGGGCGGGTTGATTTCGATGTACGCCATCTGCGAATATCCCCAGGTTTTTGGCGGAGCCGCATGCTTATCAACGCATTGGCCCGGAACATTCAAAACGGAAGACAATCCTGTTCCAGCTGCTTTCATCAAATACTTCAGGGATTACGTACCTTTGCCTAAAAACCACAAACTCTATTTCGATTATGGCACTGAAACGCTGGATTCCCAGTATAAGCCAACCCAGCAACAGGTAGATAAAATCATGAAATTAAAGGGCTATACCCCGTTAAACTGGATTACAAAAGAGTTCCCGGGAGCTGCTCATACCGAAATAGCATGGAATACAAGATTTTATATTTCGGTAACATTCCTGCTGGGGAAATAATCTACTATTAAAAAATATAAAAACCGAAAACCTAAGCCATTCAACTTGTTTAATACCACTCATTATGAAGAATTTGTTTTTCCTGTTTCTGGCTCTAACCTTTTCCTTCACTTCGGTGAAAGCACAAAACACACAATCCCCATTTAACGAACCACCTTCATGGGCGAAAAATGCAATCTGGTACCAGATTTTTGTTGAGCGCTTCAATAACGGCGATAAAACCAACGATCCCAAACCGGAGAATATGGATGTTCCGTTTATGAAAATTAAAACACCAGCCGGTTGGTCAATTACCCCATGGACTCACGACTGGTACAAGCAGGAAGCCTGGGCTGTAAAATCAGGTAAGTCATTCAACGATGCGGTACAGTTCCGGCGCTATGGAGGCGATCTTCAGGGTGTTTTGAATAAACTTGATTACCTGCATGGATCTGGGTGTAACCGCATTATTTTTTAATCCTATCAACGATGCACCATCCTTACACAAATACGATGCCCGTAATTATCATCATGTGGATGTGAATTTTGGCCCAGATCCGGTTGGAGATAACAAACTGATTGCTTCCGAAAAGCCGGATGATCCTTCCACCTGGAATTGGACCGCCGCCGATAAAATGTTTCTCAAAGTAATTGAAGAAGCGCATAAACGTGGCATGAAAGTCATTATGGATTACTCCTGGAATCACACCGGTACTTCCTTCTGGGCTTTTGAGGACCTTGTTAAAAACCAGGAAAAATCAGTCTGTAAGGATTGGTATAACGTTACCTCTTTCGACAACCCGGCCACAACCGAAAATGAATTTAAATATGAAGGATGGCTCGACAACAAATACCTGCCTGAAATTAAAAAAGTTGATCTTACTACCGAACGCAAGACCGGTCATGCTTACGAAGGAAATATAAATGAAAGTGCAAAGCAACATATCTTTTCAGTTTCCAAGCGGTGGCTGGCTCCAGACGGGGATGCAACCAAAGGCATCGACGGTTTCCGACTTGATGTTGCCGATCATATCGGGCTTGGATTCTGGCGCGATTACCGCAAATTTGTCCGTTCAGTTCAACCCGAAGCGTATCTTATCGGTGAAATATGGTGGGAACAATGGCCCGACCAACTGATGAATCCGGTTCCATTCACCAGCGGTGATGTTTTTGATGCTGTCATGTTTTATCAGTCTTACAGGCCTGCAAGGTATTTCTTTGCCAAAACCAATGATGAAATAAATGCAGCTCAATTAAAAGACAGTCTTGAGTTTCAATGGAACCGTTTATTGCCTGCCAACAGGTATGCTATGATGAATACATCATCCACACACGATACACCACGCCTGTTAAGCGATTTTTACAACACTAACAAATATAAATACCACGCTAATCCAAATGAAAATAAGGATTATAAAACCGGTAGACCGGTTGCCGAATCTTACAAACGTCTGGAATTGTACCTGATTCACCTGTTTACAAGTATTGGCGCACCCCAAATATGGAATGGCGAAGAAATGGGCATGTGGGGAGCCGACGATCCCAACTGCCGCAAACCACTTATGTGGAAAGAATTTAAGTTCGATCCGGAAACCCGAAACAACATTCAGCCCGGGACGAAAACCTATGATGAAGTTTCATTTAACCAGGCTCAATTTGACTTTTACAAAAAGTTGATTAATATCCGAAAAAGCAATCCTGTTCTCTCTACTGGCGACATAAAATTCCTTATTACAGACGGTAAAAAGTTAGCTTATTCACGTTCTGATTCAAAAGATGAAATTATCGTTCTCTTTAACCTTGAACCAACTCAACAGAATTTTAAATTGCCATCAAAATCAAACTGGATTGATTTGATTACAAATAAAAAGATGAAAGGCAATTCAATTAAACTTGAAAACATTGTCGGCAGTTGTGTTGAAAAAATTATAGATGATTCTTTTATTAAAATGCCCTTTAAAAATACCAGGAAAGGCAAATATTTAGAATCCTCTCTTAAAATCATTGACAGTATATACTGTTCAGGTTAATTTATATATCCTGAAATAAAATACATTAAATTTGCCCTCTCCCTCATTTACACATTCATTATGAAAAAGCTCTCACTACTCTCAGGTTTATTTTTGTTAATTGTATTAACAGGATTCAGCCAGGTAATAACTGTTACTCCTGCTTTGCCTACTGATCAGGATAGCGTAGTGGTGATTTTTGACGCATCCCAGGGCAACGCCGGCCTGGCCACATATACAGGAGATATCTATGCCCATGCCGGGGTTATCACCAACCTGAGCACCAGTTCTTCGGACTGGAAATACGTTATAACTGCCTGGGGCGAGAATACCGAGGTTAATAAACTTACATCTTTAGGGAATAATTTATGGAAGTTAGTCATCGGCCCTTCTATTCGCAGTTTTTATTCTGTGCCTGTGGGAGAAGTGATCCAGAAACTGGCCTTTGTTTTTCGCAATGCCGATGGCTCTTTAGTCGGTAAAACAGCCGATGGAGGTGATATATTTTACGATGTTTTCCCTTCTTCTATTAACGTTCAAATTACGAATCCTTCCACAAATTATCTTATAGCCGACTTCAATGATACATTTACGGTGGAAGCTTCATCCCTTTTAGCTGACTCAACACTTTTATTTATTGACGGGCTAAAGGTTGCGGCTTCCAATACAAACCATGTGTCATATACAATAACGGCTTCATCTTACGGAACATTCCAGGTGGTAGCGATGGCTAAAACTGCCACTGAGAACGCTTTTGACACATTAATTTATTACGTACGCCCTGCGGTAACTGTAGCCGAACTGCCGGCTGGAATGAAAGATGGCATAAATTACCTGAGCGAAACATCTGTTATTCTTTCGCTATATGCTCCGCTTAAACATTTTGCATACGTGATTGGTGATTTTAATAACTGGCAGCCCGATGAATCTTCCTACATGAAACAAACTCCCGACGGGAAACGGTATTGGATTCAAATCGACAACCTTGTTCCTGGCAAAGAATATATATACCAATATTTTGTAGATGGAACTATTCGCATTGGCGACCCCTATGCTGATAAAGTGAGTGATCCGTGGAATGATAAGTATATAACCAATGCTACTTATCCGAACATGCTACTGTATCCAGCAGGGAAAACACAGGGAATTGCCACAGTGTTACAGACAGCAAAACAACCCTATGTATGGACTTCCACTTCCTTTGTTCCGCCTGCAAATTCGGACCTGATCATATATGAATTGTTACTACGCGATTTCTCTGAACAACACTCATTCCAATCACTTATTGATACCCTTGGTTACCTCAAACGGCTTGGCATTAATGCCATAGAGCTTATGCCTGTAAGCGAATTTGAAGGCAACCTGAGCTGGGGATATAACCCGAACTATTACTGTGCCGTCGATAAATATTATGGCCCGGCCAATGATTTTAAAAAACTGGTTGATATATGCCATCAAAACGGAATTGCAGTTATTATGGACGTGGTTTATAACCATGCGTTCGGCACATCGCCTTACGTCATGTTGTATTGGGACGCCGCCAACAACAGGCCTTCGGCCGAAAGTCCTTTTTATAACCCTATCGCCAGGCACGATTATAATGTAGGGTACGACATGAATCACGAATCGCCCGACTCAAAGAATTATATAAGTCGTGTCCTTAAATACTGGCTTGATGAATATCATGTGGATGGTTATCGGTTCGACCTTTCTAAAGGATTTACTCAAAATAATACATTGAACAACACTGGCGCCTGGGGAGCTTATGATGCTTCCCGGATTGCTATACTCTCGGCATACCATGATACAATTGTTAAAACCAACCCAAAAGCTGTTCTTATTCTTGAGCATTTTGCCGATAATTCGGAAGAAAAACAGTTAGCCTCTGACGATATGATGCTTTGGGGTAATATGAACTACAATTATGGCGAAGCTGCCAAGAGCAATACCTCAAGTAGTGATCTTAGCTGGGGTTCATATATTTCGCGCGGCTGGAGCAAACCTAACCTGGTAACCTATATGGAAAGTCATGATGAAGAGCGCGAAATGTACCGATGTATCACAGAAGGAAAAGTGTTTGGGTCTTATTCTATAAAAGATACCATTACTGCCCTTAAGCGGGCAGGATTAACAGCAACATTCTTTCTTACTATTCCCGGGCCAAAAATGATCTGGCAATTTGGCGAACACGGATACGACTATTCAATAAA
This sequence comes from uncultured Bacteroidales bacterium, assembly GCA_963802185.1. Taxonomy (GTDB): domain Bacteria; phylum Bacteroidota; class Bacteroidia; order Bacteroidales; family UBA4417; genus UBA4417. Next base: position 18,925 of record CAWDHU010000015.1, on the reverse strand, counting down.
TTATCCGAGCGGAACCCCTAACTCCAGGCTTGACAATAAGCCGTCACGCTGGGATTATATGAATAATCCAGATCGCATAAAACTGTATAATCAATACCAGTCATTACTCCAATTACGCAGAAATAACCCGCTTTTCAGAACAAGCGATTTCACCATGGATGTTGCCGGAGCAGTAAAAAAAATAACGCTTAATTTCGAAAATAAAACAGCCATTGTTCTTGGGAACTTTGATGTTGTAAGCAGTAATGTTAGCGCCGGGTTTCCCCATACAGGTATATGGTATGATTATATATCCGGAGACTCATTGGTACTTGATGATGTTAATTTAAATTATAACCTCATTTTTAAAGCCGGGGAATACCGTTTATACTTATCAGAAAAATATAATCCATATGGTATCTTTGAAAACAAAAAGGAACCTTTTTCGGTAACAGTTTCACCAAATCCTGTCTCAGATTTATGTATTATCGGGATTAATACCAGTGGATCAGCTTCGTGCGAAGTAAAGGATTATACCCTGCTCGGCAGTGAATCAGAAACCGTATTTTCAGGAACCATAAATTCTCATCTCCAATTACCCTGGACACCAAGGGGTAAAGGAATCCATATATTAAAAGTCAGGATTGGAAACCAGCAGGTGGTTCGGAAAGTGATAGTGGAATAAGGAAGTTTGGCTGTTTTAAAGGGGTTTTTATTTGCTGGAAGCCGGAAGTCAGAAGTCTCTGCGATAGAAGATCATGATTTCGGGATAAATTTGTTCCTCGCCTTGTCTCCCTTCGCCTTGTCTCCCCTCAATATATAAAAGCTTCAACTCTAACAAACTTTTAAGCAGACTGCCTGATCTTCAATGTCGGTTTAAAAACTTTAGTTTGATAATTAATATCCGCTGCCGGGTTATTTAATCGTTGCAAAAGTAATTTTACACTTTCACGTCCCATTTCATAACCTTTCTGCACCACAGTAGTTAGTTCTGGTTTAATGATTGAGGCATTTGGTCCGTCACCATAGCCTATCACTGAAATATCTTCCGGAATCCTGAACCCATTTTGCTGTAATACCTGGATAACTGCAATTGCGGTACTATCGTTCACAACAAAAATTCCATCTATTACAGGAGCCAGGTTGAGTATATGATGGCGTAAGGTCTGCACTTCTTCACGGGTATCGCATTTGAGTATCCTGTCCTCGCGAACTTCAATACCGGCTTTGCGTAATGCATCGCAGTAACCGTTACGTCTTTCGCGACCAATCTGCAGGTTTTGGGGCGCAGCCAGGTGAATGATATTTTTACAACCTTTATTAATAAGGTATTCAGTAGCTATGCGTCCCCCCTCATAATCATCCGTGATGACTTTATCAGCTTCAAGTTGTTCACAAACCCTGTCGAAAAACACAATAGGTATCCCGCTATTAAGAGCCTCACTAAAATGTTCGAAAGTTTGTGTTGTTTTACTGAGTGAAACCAAAATTCCATCTACCCTGTGATCGATGAGTGTCTGCAGATTAATCATCTCGCGGTATTGATTCTCGTTCGACTGGCAAATAATCAGATTATACCCTTCTTTATGCGCCAGTTCTTCGATACCACTAATGACGGAAGAGAAAAAATGATGTACAATGGCAGGGATAATCAATCCGATTGAATAGCTCCTCTGCCGTCTTAGGCTGAGTGCCAGTACGTTAGGCCTGTAATTAAACTTTTCGGCATAGTTGCGAACCAGATCCTTGGTTTCCTGGCTGATATCAGGATGATCTTTTAAAGCACGCGAAACTGTTGATATTGAGACATTCAGGCTGCGTGCTATGTCCTTTATAGTTAATTGGTTTGATTTCATGCTGTTTTATCTTCTATTATAAATGAAAGACATTTGGTACTGCCGGAAGGCAGAAGTCGGAAACTGGAAGTTCAAAACCTAATCTTGTTCCTGATAGGCTCTCTCTCCTTTGATCAACTTTTCTTTATTACACGTTTGCAATAATCAATATTATCCGGGAGTCTGCAACTTCTGTCTTACAGCTTCGGTCTTCGGTCCAATTGGCACTCCGGATCTGGCCACCGGCTCCTTCCTCCTATTACACCACTTCCTTTCAATATCTAGTTTGCTATCTTCCAAAAATTCCCGGTAAAATTTGCAGATAAAGATAGAATATAATTCAACTGTCACATCACTTAAATTTTTATTCCGAGTTAGTGTCTAATTCACAATAAGATAAGCTGATTATCAGTATTTTGCCCAAAATACCGCTTCTTAATAAATGTTAAAAAGAAATTATCAAATTATTAAGCCAGCGCAAACGATTGCGAAAACGATTTCATAAAAATAAATACAGAAATACTTAAAAAAGAGGCTAATAAGTGTATTTTCTTATTATTCTTTTTTTAGCTTTGCGCTGTTATTCCGAACATGTGTTTAAAAAGTCGCCCTTCACATGACTCTTTTTTTGTTAAAAAAAATTATTATTCCACTAGATTTTTAAAAAGTCTTAACTTTATCCCAAGGATCAAATAATGGATAATTTTACTACCCTCTAAATATAATCAACAAATCAACCAATAATTAACCAATTGTTCAATAACATGAAAGTCAGATCTATGAAGAAAAATTTAATCTCTTTCAGGATCCTGCTACTGTTTGTTACTATGTCATTTGCCTTTCAGGCATTTGCCCAGGAGATTCAGGTTTCAGGAAAAGTTACAGATGCTGCAAACGGCAGCACGCTACCCGGGGCTACAGTAATGATAAAAGGTACCACAAACGGTGCCCTTACCGACATTGACGGGAACTATTCGCTTAAAGTAAATTCAGGGTCTATCCTTGTTTATTCTTTTATCGGGTACGACACGCAAGAGGTAACCATTACCAACCAACGTGAAATCAATATTTCACTCCAACAATCATCCACCACACTCGAACAAGTAGTTGTAATCGGGTACGGACAGGTTAAGAAATCAGATGCAACAGGTTCCATTAGTGTAACTAGCAGCAAAGATTTCAACAAAGGAGCTATTACCTCACCACAGGATTTACTTGTAGGTAAAAGTGCCGGGGTCGTAATCACAAGTTCAGGCGGTGCACCGGGAAGCGGATCAACTATCCGTATCCGTGGAGGTTCGTCTCTGAACGCATCCAATGATCCTTTAATTATTATTGATGGAGTTCCTATCTCCAATAATAATGTTGGTGGCAGCTCAAACTTCCTTTCATTTATTAACCCTAACGACATTGAAACTTTCACCGTTCTGAAAGACGCTTCAGCAACCGCTATTTATGGTTCGCGAGCTTCGAATGGTGTAATCCTTATTACAACTAAAAAAGGTCAATTAGGAGGTAAAATGAAATTTACCTATGATGGAAATACTTCAATTGCCAATGCTATCGACTTTTTAGATGTATATTCAGGAGATCAGATCAGGCAAATCGCTTACGATCTGCAAGATATAAATAATACTGAGAGCTATACTAAGCTTGGTACTCAGAACACAAACTGGCAAAGGGAAATTTTCCGCACTGCAGTTTCACAGGATCACAACCTGAGTTTATCAGGTGCATATAAATCTTTACCTTACAGGGTATCTATTGGTTACACTGACCAGAATGGTATCATGAAGAATACGGATATGCAAAGAACTACTGCTTCTGTTAATCTTGACCCAACACTTTTTAATAAGAGTTTGAAAGTTAGCATCAACCTCAAAGGAATGAGCACCAACCAAAATTTTGGTGATGATGGTGCCCTGGGTTCCGCTACCCGTATGGATCCCTCCCAGGTTATCAAGGATGGCAATCCCCTTTCCAATGGTTATTATCAGTGGCCGAACTACGGAGCTAATCTTGGTACAGCCAACCCTGTTGAGCAACTTATGGATGTAGACAATACGTCGAAAGTTCAGCGGTTTATCGGTAACCTGCAGCTAAACTATAAACTCCCTTTTATTCCTGAACTCAGTGCAAATCTGAGCCTGGCAACTGATTATACGAATAGTGATGGCCATAATAACAGGCCTTATACTTCACCAAACAGGCTTACCGCTCCTTTTTGGGGGAAAATAAATACCTACAATAACCAGAACTATAATAACCTTCTTGATTTTTACCTGAACTATGTAAAAGAGCTTAGCAGCATCAGGAGTAAAATTGATTTAACCGGTGGTTATTCATGGCAGCATTTCAAACGTGAAGGTGATAGTTATACCACAGGTTATCATTTACCTGGCGAAACCGCACAGGTTGACGTAAATCCTTTTGTTACTGAAAACTACCTGGTTTCATTCTTTGGTCGTTTAAATTATACTCTGATGGACAGGTATTTGGTGACTTTTACTATACGTGATGATGGATCTTCCCGTTTTTCCAAAGATAACCGCTGGGGACTTTTCCCATCCGCTGCCTTTGCCTGGAAAATCAAAGAAGAATCTTTTCTTAAAGATGTTAAAGCAGTTTCTGATATGAAATTGCGGTTGGGCTGGGGAGTTACCGGTCAACAGGATATTGGTAATGATTACCCTTCTCAGGCAACGTACATCACAGCTTCCACGGGTAACTATTATATGATCAATGGTGAGTATATTCCTACTCTACGCCCAAGCGCATACGATCCGGATATAAAATGGGAAGAAACAACAACCCAGAATATTGGATTGGATATCGGGTTTGCTGATAACCGTATTACTGGATCTTTTGATGTTTATAAACGTGAAACGAAAGATCTGTTGAACACTGTTAATGTACCCAGCGGCAGTAACTTTTCCAATACCTTGTTAACCAATGTTGGCAGCCTCGAAAATAAGGGTGCTGAAGTTTCATTGAACCTTGTACCAATTTCAAAACAAGATATGTATTTAACTTTGGGATTCAATGTTGGCTACAATGTGAATAAAATCACCAAGCTGAATTTTACTGACGACCCAAATTATGCTATTTATTACGGTGATGCTTTTAATGGTCAGAAACAGATTACAAAAGTTGGTTATCCTGCAAAATCATTCTTTGTGAATCAACAGGTTTATGATGCAAATGGCAACCCGATTGAGGGGGTTTACGTCGATCTTTCGGGAGAAGGCGGCACGGTGAATGGTGACAATGCCGATAAATATATTAATCATAACCCGGCTCCTGATTATCTGATGGGATTCTCATTGCGGTTTACCTACAAAGACTTTGATTTTTCAGGATCTTCCCGCGCAAGTATTGGAAACTATATTTTCAATCAAATTGCCGCAGGTGCTTCGTACGACCAGATGTATGCTAATGGATACTGGAATAACGAACCAACCTCACTGAGCAAAACAAATTTTGTGAAACGTCAGCAAACCAGCGACTATTTTCTGGAAAATGCTTCATTTTTCAAACTGGACAATTTAAGTGCGGGCTATAAATTCGATAACATCGTTAGCAAACTGAACATGCGAGTCAGCTTTACCGTTCAGAACGTACTTACCGTTACCAAATACACTGGTCTTGACCCGGAAGTTAACGGTGGTATTGATAATAATTTCTACCCCAGGCCGCGTACGTTTATGCTTGGTGTAAGTATTAGCTACTAATCATCTAAAATCTAAACAGATATGAAAAATATAATAATAATGGGATTTTTTCTTTCAGCATTGATAATGTCATCATGTGTGAAAGATTTGGATGTTGCTCCTATTGACCCAAATAAAATTCTTGCGGGCAACTTAAATGATAAACCTGAATATATGGATCAGGCCCTGGCTAAGATTTACGGTAGTTTCACTATTGCAGGTCAAGGCTCTAGCGGGGGAGCTGATATTGCGGCTTCTGATGATAACTTTTTTACCACTACGAGAGCTCTTTGGAATCTTCAGGAAATAACTACTGATGAGGCAATCTGTGCCTGGGGCGATGTTGGTATTGCAGATTTAAATACACAAACATGGAGCTCGCAAAATCCTTTTCTGACAGCTCTTTATCAACGTTTAATCTTAAGCGTAACCTATGCCAACGAATTTATCAGGAATACTGACGGAAGTTCTGAAGCTAAATTGATTCGTTATAACGCTGAAGCTCGCTTCCTCAGGGCACTTGCTTACTCCTGGAGCATTGATCTTTTTGCAAATCCTGCTTTCACAACAGAAGCTGACCCGGTTGGAAAATTTTTCCCGAAGCAATTGGATCCTGATATGGCAAAAGGCAGAGCTAAATTGTTCAATTATGTCGTTACCGAATTACTCAGTATCGAAAGCAAACTTGGAGAACCAAAGTTTTCCTACCCAGAGGCTGATAAAGCATCTTGCTGGATGTTACTGGCTCGGCTTTATCTTAACGCCGAAGTATATACAGGAACTGCAAAATGGGATAGCTGTAGAATCTATACCGATAAAGTGATCAATAGTCAGAAATATTCATTGGCTGCAAACTACCGCCAGAATTTCAGTGCAGATAACGATGGCTATCAAAATCCTGAAATGATTTTTGCTTTTGCATATGACGGAGTTAATACCCAGGGGTATACCGGAACCACTTTCCTGATTGAATCAAGCAGCGATGCCAGGTATATCAGGGCAGAAAATTTCCATGGACTCACATCGAACACCAACTGGAACGGAAATAGGACCAAGAAACAATTTATGTATGTTCTGTTAGGTGATACAACGGCTGTTTACGGCAATAATCCCATTCCATGGATGACTGATACCATGTTTGTTCAGTCTCCTGACAAACGCATTTTATGCAAGGTTAAGAAACAGGTTGATATCCCCAGCCCTTCATCAAGTGGCGATTACGGTATAGGTGTCTATAAATTTACAGCTAAAAATTCCGATGGCTCACAGGCTGCTAATTATAGCACGGCTTATGCAAGTACCGATTTCCCGGTTTTCCGCTATGCTGATGCTTTACTTATGAGGGCCGAAGCTAAATACAGGTTAGGTGACCCAACTGCTGTTGATGATATCAATGCTGTCAGAACCAGGGCATTTGGCAATGCAAGCGGCAATATTACAGCTGATAAGGTTACACCCGATTTCATTTTGGCCGAACGCGGTCGTGAATTCTATTATGAAGCTCAACGCCGTACCGACCTGGTTCGTTTTGGAAAGTTCACTGACGGGAATTACAATTGGGCCTGGAAAGGGAATGCCTATAACGGCACCAATACTGACAAGCATCTGAACGTATTCCCTATACCGGCTGATGAAATATCCGCCAACTCTAACATCAAACAGAACCCTCTTTATTAATCCTCTAAACTTTTAAAAAATGAAGAAAAATTTAATCATATATTTAACTGTCATTGGGTTGATTGGTCTTTTTGCCGGTTGCGAAAAGGATGGGACAAACGTGGTCATGTCGACCAATCCAATTGCTCCAACAATTAAAACCATGCCCAATCTCACATTGGAAAGGGCTAATGGATCGCAAACGCTTACATTTGTAGGCACTCCTTTAGATCCTGGCTTTCAGGCATCTGTTAACTATTACCTGGAAGCTTGCGCTTCGGGAGATAAATTTGCAAACCCGATTTCAATAGTTTCAAGCACTCAAGCTGAAGAATTAAAAATTACAGTCAGCGATCTGAATGGAATCCTGCTCAGATCCTTCCCTGCCGATCAGGCATCTTCCGTAGATTTTCGTATCCGGGCCAAACTGGTTGCAGATGCAGGAACAGGAGTTGAACCTTTCATGTATAATTCAGATACTAAATCTGCCGAAGTTACCCTTTATGGTTTACCACGTCTAGACCTTATAGATTCAGGTGTTGACCAAAAAATTGAATCTGCATTGGGAGATGGTGTATACGCCGGTTATGTTAAACTTGATTTAACAAAACCTTTCACACTTCATGATCCGGATGCAGACATCGCTTATGGTGACGGTGGTGCAGGAACGATTGTTGTGAATGGACCTGGTATTACAGCTGGAACAAATGGCTACAATTACGTTGTTGTCGACACAAAAGCACTTACCATTAAAATGACTCAATATGAGATAGGTTTAGTGGGTTCAGCAACGGCTAATGGCTGGAATTCACCGGATACAAAAATGGATTACGATTCCAAGTCCGGAACCTGGTATATTACTACCGACTTAATTGATGGTGAAATCAAGTTCAGATTTAATGATGGATGGGCCTGGAATCTTGGCTGGAATGCCGCTAAAGATGCATTGGAACATAATGGCGCTAATATTGCCATGGCTGCAGGAAACTATACAATCCATCTTACAATTACCAACTTCGCTTTTCCTGAAACCGGGACATTTACTTATGTTAAAAACAACTAAGTATCTTGGTCAGGGTTCGCTGTGTTTATCTAAAACATCACTTTGCATACACACAGCGAACCGCTTACCTGTCCACATTAATTTAAATCAAATAAGTCACTAATTGAACCTCATTAAAAAAAAATCCATGAAAAGAAAGTCTATATATAGAATATTGGCCGTCCTTTTTACCGCGACAGTCTTTTTTGCCGCATGTACCAAAGATGACCCGAATGTAAGATTAGATCCAAAGCTATCAACCGCTGAGCTAATTGATGTTACATCGGATGGCGCTACGGTGGTTGGTTTTGTAATTGCACAGGGAGATGGTTTTGTCGAAAAAGGTGTATGCTATAATACAGCTACTGCTCCTACTGTTGCTAACTCCAAAGCAATTTATACAGGTGAAACTACCACTGCTACATTTAATGTAACCATGACTGGGCTGGCATATGCTACCAAATACTACGTACGTGCTTATGCAACCAATGCAAATGGCAATACGGTTTATGGTGAAGAATTTACTTTTACCACTTTGCCGGTAGTTCCAACGCTTGCAACTGCTGATATTACAGATGTTACCGGAAATTCAGCTTCCGGTGGCGGAATGGTATTGGTTGATGGTGGCGCAGCAGTTACTGTACATGGTGTATGCTGGAGCCTCGAAAAAGCTCCGACTATTGCCGATAGCAAAACTGCTGACGGGAATGCAGCCGGTCCTTACGTAAGTGTTCTTTCGAATCTCAAAGGTAAAACGACTTACTACATACGTGCTTATGCAACAAACAGTGCAGGCACAGGCTATGGCCCTGAGGTAACATTTACAACGGAGGTTGATGTACCTGCTGTTACAACCTCCCCTGTTACTGCTCTTACAAAAGTATCAGCTGTGCTTGCAGGTGATGTTACTTATGATGGTGGTGGCACAGTTACAGCCCGAGGTCTGGCATGGGGTCTTAATGCCGATCCTACAATTGCCGATAATAATATTGACGGTGGTGCCGGTACCGGTGCATTTGAAAGTGAACTAACCGGTTTATCTACATTCACTACGTATCACGTTCGTGCCTATGCTACCAACAGTGCTGGTACAGCTTATGGTGCTGATGTTGCCTTTACTACACTGGCCGATATACTAACCTGGCATGTTCCCGGCGATTATGTTGCTGCCAGCTATCCCGGCAGTACATTACTGGATTGGAATCCGGCACAATCACCAATCATAATGAGTACCATAGCGGCACCTTATAGTCTTGAAGGATATGTCTATATGGCAAAAGCCAGCAATCAGTGGAAATGTACCTCCGATCCTGACTGGAACCATACAAATTATGGCGTAAGTGCAACACCAGGTGTTTTCAGTACAGATAATGGTGCCGGAAATATTATAGCAACCGGTCCGGCCTATTATAAAATAAATGCAACTTATGTTGAGGCAACCCCTTCAACTTATACAATTGTTGCAACTGTATGGGGAGTTATCGGGGGAGCAACACCTGGCGACTGGAATGATGAAACTGCATTAACATACAATCCTACACTGCAAACCTGGAGGGGAGCAATGCATATCAAACCAGGTGAATTCAAGTTCAGGGCTAATCACTCATGGGATTATAACTATGGCAGTACCGCTCTAAATGCAACATTAGATGCTGGTGGCAGCAATATTGCCACACCTTCCACATTCGAAGAAGGAGATGCTTACTTTATTCTGGATTTAAGCCATCCGAATGCATATACGTACAGCATGAACGAGTGGGGTTTAATTGGTGGCGGTATACCAGTTACAGGTTGGGATTCAGATCACGACATGACATGGGACGATGCAAATAAAGTATTTACCATTACAATTGCATTGAACGCCGGCGACATTAAATTCAGAGCTAACAACGATTGGGCTGTGAATCTGGGAGGTGACATTAATGGACTTACCCAGGATGGAGCTAATATTTCAGTTGCTGCCGCAGGTACATATAAAATTACGCTTGACCTTAATAAAGCACTGCCTGTTTGCACGATCACTCCTGTAAAAAAGAAATAAAATTTGAGATTTTAAAAAGGGGCTTGACCTGAAAAGGGTTAACCCCTTTTTAAAATTCTTACTTAATTTGTGATCCACACTACTCTTTTAGCTTTCACAGGTTTCGTTTTACAACTTTTTTTTATTGGCTACTCATGGATCGCAGTTGTTTCCATGATTTTTTTCAATCTGGTTCGTTGTTACAATTTTAGTACTCAGAATTATTTTCACTGAAATCGCTACGAACTATATCATAGATTTTCTGTTACAATTTGTAGCCTCCATCCGTTATGCAACAACGCGATCTTTTATTTACTATATGGGGAACACTCTATCCCGGGATATCACCCCGAATTTTAGAGAATTTTCTGCTTACTGTCGAAGTAAACCGCACAGCTAAAGGTTCAGATAGTGATCTGGCCGACTGGTATAAGGATGCTGTTGTTTATTCGTTGTATGCCGATTTGTTTAATAACGACTTTGCAGGTCTGACTCAAAAACTTGACTACCTTCACGACCTGGGCATCAACTGCATATGGCTATTACCGATTCTCGATTCACCTATGCGCGACGCAGGATTCGATATCAGTGATTATTTTAGCATCCGGGCTGAGTTAGCCGGACCAGAAGGAACAGATAAACATGCTGCTTTTAGTCAGTTCATTGCAGAGGCTCACTTGCGAGGAATCCGTGTTATTTTCGATATTGCGATGAACCATACATCCGAAGAGCACCACTGGTTCCAGGAAGCACGCAAATCAAAAGATAACCCTTATCACAATTATTATATCTGGAGCAAAGATGCTACTCTTTATGATAAAGCACGAATCATTTTCAAGGGGATTGAAAAATCAAACTGGGAACCACTGGGTGATGAGTTTTTTTACCATCGTTTTTTCAATTTCCAGCCCGATCTGAATTATAAAAACCCCCAGGTATTAATTGCAATGAGCAGGGCACTGCTTTTCTGGCAGAATACCGGTGTTGATGGATTCAGAGTTGATGCAATTCCTTATATCTGGAAAGAAGAAGGCACTGAATGCGAGAATTTGCCACAGGCACACCTGGTGGTAAAATTTTTCCGGGCTATGCTCGACTATATTAAACCTGGTTCTTTGCTTTTGGCTGAGGCTTGCCAGCAACCTGCCAAAGTGGTTGAATATATGGGCGATGGCGACGAATGCCATGCTGCTTATCATTTCCCCCTGATGCCACGGATTTTTAAATCCATTGCCATGCAAAGTGGCAAACCAATCGAAGAAACACTTTCCAAAGCGTTTACACCTGAATTGCCTGTCAGCGGACAATGGTTCACTTTCCTTCGTTGCCACGATGAGCTGAGCCTCGAATTGGTTTATGTTACAGAAGAAGAACGCAAATATATTCATCAGCAATATTGTTTGAAACCCGAATGGGATTTCCGCCTGGGAGAAGGTATCTCAGCACGTCTTTCGGAACTTATGCAGCGCGACGAACGCCGGATCCTGCTGGCATATTCCATTATTTTAACACTTCCCGGAACACCCGTTATTTATTATGGCGACGAATTCGGAAAGTTTAACGACAAAGCCTACTATAATGAAATGATTCACCTCACAGGTAAAGATGATACACGCTTCCTGGTAAGAGGTAAGATTGATTGGGATAAGCTTGCATTAAATCTGAAAAATCCGGAGAGCTTCAGTAGTCATATCTACAATAAATTAAAAACCATGCTGAATATACGCAAACAGCATAAAACTTTTGGCCGCGGCAGCATTGAATTCATAACCCTTCCCGGAAACGAAAACGGTAACCTGCTTTCGTTTATTCGTTCTTATGAAAATGAAAAATGGCTGATCATTCATAATATGACTGATCATACTTTCGATATCAAATTGCCTGCTTTCGCAGAAAAGAGTCTAAATGTTTTTAGCGGATCAACACCTCTTACCATTGAAGCTTATGGATTTAACTGGCTTAAAATCAGTTAACAGATTCAGGGTGACATATTGAAAAATATAATAATTAGCAGATCACCATAAGGCCCAAGCCTCAAATTTCAAATTCCAAATCCCAAGGTCTTATTTTCAATACTTTATTCTTAATTTTACTTTCTTTTCCCTTGAAACCTGGAATTTGAATTTTGGGCCTGGGATTTTAAAAAGGTGAATTTATCCTGATCAGAATATATCCCGGGTTTCCCGCAGAACAATAATACTTTACCTGATTGCTTTTAAACCTTATCAATATGCCCCATAAATACTTGTTCGAAGCCGTTATTTTCGATCTTGACGGTGTTATAACCCGTACAGCACTGGTTCACAGCCATGCCTGGAAAAAGATGTTCGACGATTACATGCGCCAACGTGAAAAAGAGTTTAACGAACCTTTTAAAGAATTTACACAAAAAGATGATTATTTGCCTTATGTTGATGGGAAACCCCGTTATGAAGGAGTAAAGTCTTTTCTTGAATCGCGTGGAATCAAAATCCCTTTTGGCGATCCATCGGATGGAGTTGAAATGGAAACAGTTTGCGGATTAGGTAACCGGAAAAATATCACTTTTAACGAAGTATTGATACGTGAAGGAGTAAGTGTTTATGAATCAACGGTTCAGATGATTCATGATTTGAAAAAAGCAGGTATTAAAGTTGGGGTAGCCTCCTCAAGCAAAAATTGTGAAGCGGTGCTGGAAGCTGCCGGGCTAATGCCGCTTATTGAAACCCGTGTGGATGGAGTTGTATCCGCCGAAATGGGACTTAAAGGGAAACCCGAACCTGATATTTTTACCACGGCAGCCGCCAACCTGGGCGTTAAACCTCATAATGCAATTGTGGTTGAAGATGCCACGTCGGGAGTTGCAGCGGGCAAGGCTGGAAATTTTGGATTGGTATTGGGTTTAGCCCGTGAAGAAAATAAAAATGAACTACTGATAAACGGAGCCGACATTGTGTTGGATGATATTTCCGAAACATCACTCGAAGAATTAAATATCTGGTTTAAAAAAGGAATTGAAGCTGACGGTTGGAATATTACCTATCATACATATGAACCCACCAAGGAACGCACCCGTGAAGCCTTGCTCACTGTTGGAAACGGTTATTTCGGCACACGTGGAGCTATGGAAGAATGCGATGCCAATTCAGTAAACTACCCGGGTACCTATATTGCCGGACTTTACAACCGACTGAGTACACCTATAGCCGGCAGAGATATCTGGAACGAAGATTTTGTAAATGTACCCAACTGGCTTCCGGTTACTTTCTGCATTAACGACGGTGGATGGTTTGATATTAATAATACAGAAATAGTTTCTATCCGCCGAAAACTTGATTTCAAATCCGGACTGTTCTCCAGACTGATAAAAATTAAAGATGAAAACGGAAACGAAACCTTAATTGAATCCAAAAGGTTCGCATCCATGGCGGATCCTCATTTATCAGCAATACAATATTCAGTAAAACCTTTAAATTACAGCGGTAAAATAACTCTCAAAACAGGAATAAACGGTTCTATCATCAATGATGGTGTCGAACGCTACAAATCCCTTAACCAGCAACATCTGAAACCTGCTGAACAGGGTGTTTCGGGTGACAGACAATATATTTTAGTTACTACTACTCAGTCGGAGATTCAGATTGCTGAAGCTGCCGATCATTTTTTCTTTCAGAATGGAATTTCATCCGGCGTTGAATTGTATCATTCCATTTCACCATCAGCTGTTTATAGTGAGGCATCCTTTGATCTCGAAAAAGAAGGAGTAGTAACTGTTGTTAAAAAAATAGCCATTTATACCACAAAAAAAGATGATGTAACCGATCCGTTGGCATCAGCTAAAACTAAACTGGATAATGTATCAGGTGATTTTGATGCTCTTCTTGCTGAAAGTACCAAGGCCTGGAATAAAATCTGGGATAAAGTTGATATGCAGGTTACCGGTGACCGATTTTCTCAAAAGCTTTTAAGACTTCACTTGTATCATCTTATGGTAAGTATGTCGCCACACAACATCAGCATCGATGCCAGCGTTACGGCACGTGGATTGCATGGTGAAGCGTATCGCGGGCATATTTTCTGGGACGAACTTTTTATCCTGCCCTTGTATGATATCAACCTCCCGGAGATAGCCAAATCGATGCTGATGTATCGCTACCGCAGACTAGGCAAATCGAAGGAGTACGCTAAAGAATACGGCTATTCGGGAGCGATGTTTGCATGGCAGAGTGGATCAGATGGCCGCGAGGAAACACAGGTTATCCATCTCAATCCGCTTAACGGACAATGGGATGTTGACCATAGCTCCTTGCAACGCCATGTTTCGCTCGCGGTTGCTTTCGATATATGGCAATACTACCAGATTACCGAGGATCTTGACTTTATGAAGTCTTACGGCACCGAAGTATTTCTGCAGATATGCCGTTTCTGGGCAAGTAAATGCCATTGGAATGAGAAACGACAGCGTTACGATCTTACCAAAGTAATGGGTCCTGATGAGTTTCATGAGCAGTATCCAAATTCGAAAGAAGGTGGCTTAAATAACAATGCCTATACCAACCTTATGACAGCATGGGCATTTCGGAAAGCTGCCCTGATTCTTGAATCATATGGTGAAGATGGATTGGAGGAATTCGAAAAACTTGGTTTCAAAAAAGAAGAACTTGAGTTGTGGAACACTATAGCGGGTAAACTATTCCTCGACATTAATGCAGATGGAATTATCGCACAATATGAAGGTTATTTTGACCTCAAAGAACTGGACTGGGATTTTTATAAAAAGAAATACGGCAATATTTACCGCATGGACCGCATCCTTAAAGCGGAAGGTCTGACACCTGATGAATTTAAAGTATCCAAACAGGCAGATACATTAATGACGTTTTATAACCTGGAAAAAGCAGAAGTTGACAGCCTGCTTTCAGGCCTTGGGTATAAATTGCCTGCTGATTACCTGCAACGCAACCTCGAATACTATTTTGGCCGTACCTCGCATGGCTCAACGCTCAGCCGTATAGTGCATGCACGCCTGGCATCCATTGCCGGAAACAGGGAAATGAGCTGGGATTTATATTCTGATGCATTAGCAAGCGATTACGTTGATATACAAGGCGGTACTACTGCCGAAGGAATTCATGCCGGTGTTATGGCAGGAACTATTCTTATAGCGTTAAGCACTTTTGCCGGTATCTCATTCGACCAGAAATATTTATCCATGCACCCAGCCTTGCCTGATGGATGGGAATCACTGAGTTTTGGTTTAAGTTTTAAAGGAACCCGTTTCCGGATAAAAATTACAAAAACACAATTGGTTGTAAGTGCAGATAATGATTCTATAATCATCCTCAACGGTGAAAAGTTAAAGGTTAACAAATTAAAGGAAAACACGCTTACGTATGAATAAGAGTTCCTTCTTAACTTTGACCCTTAGTTCATTTATTGAAACTTTGCGTCTTTGCGTTAAAAAATAATCGCCAGGGCGCGAAGAAATAAAGATTTGCAATTACATAAATTCCGCACAATCAATCTAAAAAAATAACTCTTAAAAAAATAAAAACAATGTTAGGCGACGTATTGCTGATTACCGAAAAACACCAGAAAGCCGGTGAAATAATTATTGAACATATTCTTTCCCACCAGAAACCTAAAATGATGATCGGTATTTCCGGTGAATCCGGATCAGGAAAATCGGAGCTGGCCCATGTAATTGCCAAGGGTTTGCGTAAGCACGGAATTTTCGCCAAACCAATACATATCGACAATTATTACCGCATTCTTCCGCTCTTGCGCACCGATTGGCGAAAAGAAAACGGAATTCAGAATGTGGTTGGCTATGGCGAATACGACTGGGATACCATTTACAGAAATATTGCTGAATTTAAGGACGGAAAAATGTCGACCGGTCCATGCGTTGACCTGGTTACAGAGCAGGTTGATCAGCTCACTACCGACTATTCTACTGTTGATATGCTGGTGGTTGATGGTTTGTATGCCATAAAAACCGAAGGTATTGACTTGAGCATTTTTATTGAACTCACGTATCATGAAACCAAAAAAGCACAGGTTGTCCGTGGGAAAGAGCCTCAGAATGAATACCGTATGGCTGTTTTGGAACAGGAACACCAGATGGTACAAGCGTTAAGACCAAAGGCTGATATTCTTATTACAATGGAGTACGAGGTTAAGATAGTGAAGAGTGAATAACGAAGAGTGAAAAGTGAATAATTTAGGTGAACCTTTTTGCCAAAGAATCAAGCTCCTTTTTAAATAAATTTGATATACTGGAAACGGCTCCTTTCGGGAGCCGTTTTTAGTTACATTTTAATTTCATCCTTGTTTTTATTTAAAAACCTGTAATCTGTTAACTGGTATGAGTTTACCGGGTTCAGGTTAATCCATTTTTTATATTTAAAATACCATTTCCATTGAATGGAGCGGAAAAGTCCGCCTTGTTTTAAAAAGGCATAAACAAAAGGATGGAGATGGATCATCAAATATTCTTCATTCTGGTCCTGAAGAAGATACTGAATATTGTTTTCAATTTCGTCGGTTAATAGAATACTTGGTTTAATCTCACCGGTACCTCCGCATGAAGGACACTTTTCAAGAATGGCCACATTAGTTTCGGGGCGAACACGTTGGCGTGTAAGCTGAACCAATCCGAATTTGCTGGGAGGCAGTATAGTATGCTTGGCATTATCTTTAGCCATCTCATCCTTCAGCCGCTGATAAAGTTTCCGACGGTTTGTACCCTCGTGCATATCGATAAAATCGACTACAATGATGCCTCCCATATCACGCAGACGAAGTTGTCGTGCAATCTCATTGGCGGCTTCGAGGTTCACCGCAAGGGCATTTTCCTCCTGGCTGCTGTCGCTGTTTACTTTATGACCGCTGTTTACATCAATTACGTGAAGTGCTTCGGTATGTTCAATAATCAGGTAAACCCCGCTTTTAATGGTAACGATTTTACCAAAAGAATTTTTGATCTGTTTATCGATACCAAAATTATCGAAAATAGGTATTTTGCCTTTATAAACCTTAACAATATCAACCTTATCGGGCGAAATAGTACGGATATAGTTTTTTACTTCTTCGGCAACGTTAGGATCGTCAACATGAATATTGTTGAACGATTCGTTCAGCATATCACGAAGAATTGCCGAGGTACGGTCTAACTCGCTTACAATTTTTTGCGGAGGCTTTGCCCCGTACATTTTTTGAGCTACCTGTTCCCATTTCTGAACAAGGTTGTTCAGATCGGCATCCAGGTCAGCCACGCGTTTACCTTCGGCCACGGTTCGTATAATAACGCCGTAATTCTTTGGTCGTATACTCGAGATGAGTCTTTTCAGGCGGTTGCGCTCTTCAGCACTTTTTATTTTTTGAGAAATTGATAGTCTGTTGCTAAAGGGAACCAGCACCAGGTAACGTCCGGCAAAAGAAATTTCGGATGAAATGCGTGGCCCTTTTGTTGAAATGGGTTCCTTGGCAATCTGAACCAGAATTTGCTGGTTAGGCTGAAGAACCTGTGAAATCTTACCTGTTTTCTCAATATCAGGTTCGCATTCAAACTCCTGCATCATGATCTGGGCATCTTTGCCAGTCAATGCATTTCGTGTATATTTCTGAAAAGAGTTTATTTGCGGACCCAGGTCGAGATAATGCAAAAAAGCATCTTTTTCGTACCCCACATCCACAAAGGCGGCATTGAGTCCGGGCATTATTTTTTTAATACGGCCCAGGTACACATCGCCAACAGCAAAGCTGTTGTTTAGTTTTTCCTTATTGAGTTCTACTAATACCTTTTCCTCCAGAAGTGCGATGTTTACTTCAGAAGATTCAGCATTTATAATTAATTCCTTGTTTACCACAGCTATATTAGCTTTTCAGATATTTACACCGTTGCACACCTAAATGCTACATAAACCGCATACAGATGTGAGGGTAAAAGTAAGTAAAAAAAATTTCATCACATGAAATAACACACGTTTCATGTGATGAAATCATAAAGTTTAATCGTGGTTATTTCTTCTTATGGCGATTCTTGCGTAAACGTTTTTTGCGTTTATGCGTTGACATTTTATGTCTCTTTCTCTTCTTTCCGCTTGGCATACTTTGCTTATTAATGATCGGGAATTCTAATTTACTTAACTTTACTCTTCACTTCGTTAACAAAAACCTTTGCTGGCTTAAATGAAGGAATATTGTGAGCAGGAATAATGATAGTGGTATTCTTTGAAATATTACGGCCGGTTTTCTCAGCTCTTTGTTTCACAACGAAACTTCCAAACCCTCTGAGGTAAACATTTTCGCCATCAGCCATTGCTTTTTTAATAGCATCCATGAATGATTCTACGGTCTGCTGTACAGCTACTTTCTCGATGTTTGTTTTACTGGCTATTTCAGCAACGATTTCTGCTTTAGTCATTTTTCAAAATGTTTTAATGAATTGATTATAAATTTCTTAATGGGCTGCAAATATAGGGAGTTTTTTTAACTCCCAAACGAAAGCAATGTTTTTTTTGCATAGTTTTTTATAAAATTCATGTTTTTTTCACTTTCACAAAAAAATCTTTGCCAAAACACTAGGATTTTAAAAAATAATACTACTTTTGCAATCCCTATCAAAACGGTGTCGTAGCTCAGTTGGTAGAGCAACGGACTGAAAATCCGTGTGTCACTGGTTCAATTCCAGTCGACACCA
>CAWDHU010000014.1:0-12274 GCA_963802185.1 uncultured Bacteroidales bacterium | reverse complement strand
TTTGGGTGGTGCTGTGAAAGGAAGCCTGGGGGAAAAATGGTTTTATGAAGAAGGTGTGCAGGCGTTTATCATAACCCGTCCGGAGAATAACTTCTTTTTCGAAAATACAGGAACCCTGATGTGGGCAGTAGGCAAATCACTGCGAATCAGGGGCGGATATATCCTTGCTTATGGTAAATATCCGTATGAAACACCCAAATGGCAGATGTGGCCGACGCTGGATTTTGTGTTTGGGAGTAAGTAACAGAAATACATGTTGGGTTAATAATTTTAGCTATTCTATTTCGCCAGATTTAGCTTACACAACTTGTTAGGCGAAATAAAAAAATAAGTTACACCATTTATAGCAAACAAACTGGTGGGATATGATTCTTTGCTTAAGTAATTCGACAAATCATTCACAATAAACGACCTTTTATTTATCATATCTATTTCACCTACTTTACACCCACCATAAGAAAACACTCTATTTCCTGCGGTGAACACTGGTCCTGGAATGGTATAGTCAACTGCCTCATAATAAATATTAAAGCTATTGGATGAGGGATTATACAGAAAGATTTGGCTCCCGGCAATAAAATAATACTTGCCATCATTTATAAACATTTGTTTATTTGCATAAAATGTAAATGGGACTTCACAGTCTGATATTTTCCAAGTGTTAGTAAATGGATCATATTGGGCCTTCTGGTTATTCAAATCTGAAAAAACAACAATTGCATCCTGGATTATCCCTCCGAAAATAGTATTACTATATGTGCTTTTTAAATTCAGATCAGCACACTTAGTCCAGTTATTGGCAAGAGGGTCAAATTTCCAGAAATCAGTCATAATTTCTCCTTGGGAACTATTACCTAAGCCATAATACAATATTCCATAATATTCGACAAAAACAGGATTAAACCTATAATTACCAGGAAAAGAGGGCAAATTAGTCCATTCATCAACTTGAGGATCATATCTCCAGAAAAGAAAAATATCCGGAAGATAATACCTGGTTTGAATTACGTAACCTTTCCCAAGACAAGAACCACCAAAATAAATATAATTATAATTAGTATTATAAAAGGGTACATTTTCAAGCATTTGCCAATTTCCGGTACGTTTAATGCTAAAACCAGTATTCACATATTCATAAGTAAAGTAATTATAATCAGGTAAAGAGAGATAGATGGAGAATAGCGAATCACAATTCATATAATCCCCGCTCTTTAAGATGATTTCGTCATCTGTATATTTAACAATATTATAACTCTGATGATCATCCTGGACAGGAAATATAGTATTAATGTATTCGCTGTGAAATTTGCCTTTGATAGTGATTTCGCCATTCAAAGGCATTGATTGCGGCGTTACTGAAAAAATCTCAGGCCAGTAATTCTCAATTTCAAATTCATTTACTGCGTTTTTCCCAAATACATTCAGTAAAATTTTAACTTTTCCTTTCGTTTTTGTATCAGGCATCTTAACTCCTATTTTGAAATACGTTGCTGATACAACCTGGCACGGGATATTGTCAATTTTTACAATAATCTGGTTGTTCTCGAAATTATCTGTAAAATATTTCCCGCATATATAAAAAACTTCGCCTCTGAATGCGTATTCCTTGCTTAATGAAGTGATCTCTGGAGCAGGAAAACCAAGCCCGGTGAAGTATGCATACTCACTATAAAATTTCTTGCTTCCTACGATAATCCATGCCCTGGTCTTAAAATTTACGGAAGCCCTGAGTGCTGTATCAATCTTTAATATCATTTCAGTGGAACCAAGCTGGGTAACAGAATACTCAACATTTACATTTTCGTCTTTTTCGCTTATCTCAAAACCGAATTCTTCAGCATTAGTTATATTAAGCCCTGTAAACGAGGTTTTTAAAGTCAGATTAGTAATGGTAACATTTGCTTCAACACTTCCGTTGAAAGTGGGTATGTAATCAGTTGCCAGTTCCGGTGATTTTTTACAACCGGTTGACATTGATATTAAGGATATTAAGATAAATGCTGCAATATTTCTCATGAATTATTTTGCCAGATTAAACTTGCTGAAAATGCTGGGTTGCGTTAAGAAATAAGATTCCCCATTTATATCAAACAATTTGATGGACCCAAAAGAGTCTTTGCTATAATAGTTCGATAACTCATTATGCAAATCAGCCCGTTTATTGGTCAAATCTACCTCCCAGATTCTACAGCTTCCATACATAAAAATTCTATCACCAGCTGTAAATACCGATGCAAAATAAGATATATCATATGTGGAATACTGCAAAGTAAATTTGTTGGTCGCTGGATCGAATTGATAAAACTGCCAATCGGTCTGGTGATAAAAATTCCCTTTATTTACAAACATTTTCTTTGCAGATGATGAATAAGGAACATCGCAGGCTGAAATTTCCCATTTGTCACTCGCCGGATCATATATAGCTTTCTGTTTCTCTCGATCTGAAAAAACATAAATGGCATCCTGAATTGTTCGGCTGAATACAGAAGGACCATATATGTAATCAAAATTAAATTCAGCGCATGGTGACCAGGCATTCGTAGTTGGATCAAATTTATAGAAATCTGATCTTTTAAAAGAATAAAAATCATATCCCAATCCGCAATATATTAGCCCATTGCATTCTGTAAAAACAGGATCAATACGATAAACTCCTGGAAACTGTGGCAGCTTTGTCCAGGAATCAGACTGAGGGTCATATCTCCAGAAAAGGGTTGGTTTATCCAGCATATTGAATTCCATAACATACCCTTTCCCATTACATGAGAGGCCGTAATAACCGTAATCAGCTCCAAGTTTAAAGGGTGTCTTTTTCAACCCTTGCCAATCCCCTAAACGTTTTACACTAAACCCTGTATTTACATATTCATAAATATGGTTATTATAATCAGACATTCTGAAGTAGATGCTGTAAAGTGAATCACAATTCATGTTATCTGTGGCCCTGATTATAATTTCATCATCCGTATATTTAACGATATTATAAATGTTATGATCATTTTGTACTGGGAATATGTTTTTATTATATTCACTATGAAATTTACCTTTTATTGAGATTTCGCCTGTTGGGGACATTGATTGGGGCGTTACTGAATAAATTTCAGGCCTGTAATTTTCAATTTCAAACTTTTCAGCAGCATCTATACCAAATACATTTACTGATATTTTGACTTTACCTTTTGTCTTAGTATCCGGCATAAGGATTCCGATTTGATCAAACGTTGCAGATACTACATAGCAGGGAATATTGTCAATTTTCACAATAAGCTGATTATTGGGGAAAATATCTGTAAAGTATTTCCCGTTTATATAAAATACTTCTCCATTGTATGCGTATTCCTTGCTTAAGGAAGTGATCACTGGTGGAGGGAAACCCTTGCCCTTAAAGAATGTATAGTTACTATAAAATTTCTTTGCCCCTACTAAAACCCATGCCCTGGTCTTAAAATCTGCCGATTCTCTTAGTGCAGTATCAAGCTGCATTATCATTTCGTAGGATCCTGGTTTTCCAACTGAATACTCCACTGATTTAGCTCCATCCCTTTCGCTTAACTCAAATCCGAATGTTTTTACATTTTTAATATTTATACCTGAGTACGTAACCTTTAAAGTTAAATTAGTAATCGAAACATTGGCTTCAACAATTCCGTTAAATATCGGTATGTATTCAGTAGCTATTTCAGGCGACTTTTTACACCCCATTGCTAATAATATTATTGATATCACTATGAAGCCGGCTATATTTCTCATAGTTTATTTCTCCTTTTTGAAAATATTATACGTAATTCCGGCTTTAAAAGCAGACTGACTTTCTGTTCCCGCCTTGTCAGGTAGCACTTTGAAAATGCTGCTATATCTGAATTCCGAATTAATAGACATGGATTTACTTAATTTATAGCTAAACCCAAATCCGGCAGTAATACCAGGTTGAAATGTACTGTAATCCAGATAATTAATAGTGGGCACATCATATCCCGAGCTATAATTTCCGAGTTTTAAATATCCAACATTATTTTTATTCAATGCAATATCCAATTGTACACCGGCATTTATAAATCCTGCAAATTTCCTGCGACCCTGTGTATACCGAACCATTGCTGGCAAACTGATCACAGAAAAATCCTGGATTAGCTGATAGTCAGGTGGGTCTGATCCTTGCCTGAAGTCGTTAACGAATTTATTGAAGCAAATTTCCTGGTGGAAGGTAACAGGCCAATATTTTATTAACGGGAAATCGGCAGCCATGCTAAATGTAATGCTGTTTGCCTTAAACTCATCCCAGCCTGCGGGAAGACCTGCCTGCAGGTTTAGCGGTAGTCGTTGCAATGTAATACCTGATTGCAAGGTAAGGCTTACTGTTGGCCTTATTGTTCGCATTCTTCTCTTTTGCTTTATGGTTAATGCTTTTTGTTCAGGGACTATTGTTTCGGAACCCGTATTAACCGCTTCAAGGCTTAACCCTTTCAGGAATTTTATGGTCTGAATTATACCACTCCGGCTAAATCCATAATGAATGCGCGGAATAATTTCGGCCGGCGCTTCAAAATAGTCTGTTAATTGCTTCTTATATTCATCATTGTCCTTTACCAGTTCGACCAGCTCTTTTTTATCGTTAAGTATATAAAAATGAATTCCATAATCTTCGGCGAGATAATATACAGGTGAATCTCCTTGTACTATCGCCTCTAAGAATCTTTTAATTGTATCATTCCCCGATACTATATTAAGAGAATAATAATCGGTATTGCCATAACCATATGCATGGATCTGATCAGGTGTATAGGTAATATCCTGCAATGTATTTTTCAATCTGACAATACATGTTTTAGCCGATTTGACTTCGCTTTGCTTCGTAATATCACAGGAAATATAAGCACTATCATTCTTGATATATCCAAGTTCCTGGGCATAACCTACTAAACTTATTCCTGATACAATAAAAAATAAAATTAATTTTCGCATCGTTAATTGTGATATAGAGACCAAAACGTTGATTAAATTTAACATCAAAATAATTACCAACATATCAGTAGTAAAAGATTAAATAAGAGTGAGAAAAACGAAAATATACTACTAAGAATAATCATATCTATGGCGTAAATTCTTCAGAAAAGTTAATACTGCCTGTATCAAATATCGCTTTGTATTTTGTTGCTAAGAAAAATGAAATGTTACCATATTGTTCATACGATTGATTCCCAAATTCTGGCATATCAATTAATGCTTTCCCGGAAATATCCAATACGTAAACCCGACATCCAACTGTGCAATAATAAGTATTATTAATATTAAAAATATTATCAATATTATCTAACCCATCAATTATAACAGGTGAAAATGTATCCATTGATGTGTCGTACTTATAAAGTAAGTTGCCTTCTAATCCTTTGAACAAATAATGCTCTCCGTTATAATCAAACATTTGTGCTGTACTATTAAAATCAGGTATTGTACATGACGACCTGGTCCATAAACCAGAAACTGGATCATAGATACATTTTTCATTCGTCTGCTTTAGTAAAACATAAATTTTGTTATCAATGACAGTTGTTATATAGCCTGTTGCTTCAACCGGCACAGGCATATTGGCGCATTCTGACCAGGTATCATTCTGAACATTGTATTTATAAAAATTCGAACTTTGATCTGCGCCACGCTCAAATCCTGCATAAATTTCATTATTGCACACAACTATACCTGGATTGTTGTTTGTGGGTGCAGGGTATTTTTGTAAGGTCATGGTTGAGGATAATAACACATTATATCTGGTAAAATTTGTATTGGAATTATTGGAATTCAATTCCAGAGCATAGAATTGGTCATTTAAATAAATTACTTTTGACTTTTGGGGTAACCTGGTATAACTGTTTATTTCCCAATGTTTATCAAGCCAAAATAATTTAAAATCAGTAATAGCAAATTGAAAAGATTTTACAGAATTGGGATCTATCGCTTTTAAACCTATAAAAAATTCCTTGCTGATGCAAGCTGCTTCATCAGGTATTTTAATCACGATCTGATCTTTAGAATAACTAATAATCTCAAATTTTATACCCGTTGAACCTATGACCGGGAAAACGCGGTTTGCATATTCTGGCCAAAATTTCCCTTGTAATACAGTTGTTTCGTGAAAGTATATTGCGCTCTTACTCAAAGATTTTATTTGAGGGAATGCATTTTCAATTAAGAAATCATTAAGAGACTCTTGGTTATTAATGATCACTTCTACTTTAAAAGTTCCTGGCGGACAGTCTGCTGGCATTATTACTGCTATTTCATCCAAGCTTATTTCATATGGGTTTGCCTGTACCGGTTTTGTTAACGATTTCCAAAAAACGACATTAATATCCTTTGGAAGTAATTCAGGCGTAAGATTTTTCATTTTAATCTTAATAGTATCTCCAAATAAAGCATATGACCTGTTCACTGAAAGAATTTCTGCCTTTTGAGTGACTGATCCGGAAAACCCTACCGGCTTACTTAAAATCCTTTTACCCCTCACCTTTATCCATGCGCTTGCCTTGTAATTCGCGTTTCTATTTAATTCCTGAGGAGCTGTTGCAGAAAAACTGCCATTTGCAATTTTACTGCCTGATACAAGAAATACCGTTGATTGGTTTGATTCTATCCATTCAAATCCACAATCTTCTATTTCATCAGGATCAAGTTTTTCGAAATGCGCTAAAAATGAAACACTTTTAAAGGAAACGTCGACATCAATAGTCCCGGTGAAAACTGGTATCAGTTCTGTATCCAGCTTTGAGGACTTTTTACAAGCCACCCCCAATATTACGATCAGGGTCAATGATATGAAAAATATCGAATATCTCATTACTTATATTATTGGATTCTATTAAATATATTATACGTAATTCCAAGTCTGAAAATGTATAGACTTTCGATTCCCGAAGCCGAAGGAAGCACATTGTGTATCCGGCTATACCTGAACTCAGTGGATAAATAAAGGTTTTTATCTGCTTTATAATTAATTCCAAAACCAGCAGTTATTCCCGGCTGGAAGGTTGCATAGTCCATTGAACCGGTAATTACACCATTTGAAGTAGAAGAAAAGTCATTAGCATTTAATATTAACCACTCAACATTGTTTTTATTTAATGCAACATCTATCTGAACGCCGGCATTAACAAAGTAACCCAGCTTCTTTTTTTCGAGTGTATAGCGGAACATCATTGGCAGGCTCAAAACCGAAAAATTCTGAATTAATTGAATATCAGGTGGTTCTGTTCCCTTTTTATAGTCATTAACGAATTTACTGTAACTGACCTCCTGGTGGTATGAAACAGGCCAGTATTTTAATACAGGAATATCTGCGGCCAGGCTATATGTGATACTTTTCGATTTAAAACTGTCCCATGATTCAGGTACCCCGGCATCGATATCGATCTGAAGGGGCAACTTTTGCGCCGTGAAACCTGACTGAAATGTTAAACTTAAAATTGGTTTATCCGCAATTTCACTTTGAGCCATATTTTTACTGCCATTTGAGTTTACATTGTTCTTCTCATATGCAGTAGTGTTGGCCTTCAAACCTTCCGCCTGCAATGACTTTATAGTTCGTTTCATTCCATAAACGTTAAATCTGTTGTGTAAATACGGAATAGTGTCAGTTGATGCATTATAATATGCCGCAAGTTGATGTTTGTATTCTCCATCCTCTTTTATTAGTTCAATCAACGATTTGTTAGAATTTAAAATATAAAAATGCTTCCCGTTAATATCATTTAAGTAATATACAGGTAATTCCCCCTGCACGATGGCTAAAAGAAATTTTCGAACAGTATCGCTGCCTGATTTTATTTTGAGTGAATAATAGTCGGTTTTGCCATAACCATATGCAAGTATCTGCTCAGGGGTATAAGTATAAAGTGAATTATTTGCCAGCCTGACTATGCAGGAATTAGCTGATTTGGCTTCGCTTTGTTTATAAATATCACAGGAAATAGATGCACTATCATTTTTAATATACCCAAGCTTCTGTCCATAAATACTTAAACTTATTCCTGAGACAATTAATGCTAAAAGCAAATTCCTCATAGCTAAAAATTATATAATGACTAAAAAGTTGATTGTAAAATTAATCTTACTAACTAAAATTTGATCTCTGAAATTATTGCGTAAATATAAAAGATAAAATGACATAGTAAATTCAGATATAAACAAAAGAGTAGAAAATATTGTTACTCTACATTTGCAATCATTTCATACACATTTAGTAACATATGCTTGAAAACAGAATAAACAAACAAATACTCAAACAACGTCTTCATAATGAAACATTTACGAGGAAAACCCTTTCTTTTTACCGGTATGTGAATATCGAAAATCCTTCCGAATTCCGTGACGATTTATACCGCAAATGGTCTGAACTGAATTGCTTTGGGCGTATTTATGTGGCCCGCGAAGGTATCAATGCACAAATGAGCGTTCCCGAATACAATCTCGAAGCTTTTCTTAAACAACTTAATTCCATCTCAGAACTGGCTGAAGTCCCGATAAAATATGCAATTGTTGATGATGGAAAATCCTTCTATAAACTTACCATTAAAGTCAGGCCAAAAATAGTTGCCGATGGACTTGAACACAATACTTATGATCTTTCCAAGGTTGGCAGGCACTTGTCTGCACTTGAGTTTCACGAATTAGCCGGTGAACCTGAAACCGTAGTCATCGATATGCGCAATCATTATGAAAGTGAGATCGGAAGATTCGAAAAGGCAGTCTGTCCTGATGCGGATACGTTTAAAGATGCCATACAAATGGTGATCCGGGATTTTGAACAACAGAAGGATAAAAAAATTCTTCTATACTGTACCGGTGGAATCCGTTGCGAGAAAGCCAGTTCTTTCCTTATCCACAATGGATTCACTGATGTTTCGCAATTGTACGGTGGCATTATCGAATATGCCCAGCAAGTAAAGCACTTAGGATTGCCATCAAAGTTTATTGGCAAAAATTTCGTTTTCGACGAACGCCTGGGAGAAAGTATTGACGGGCAAATAATTTCACACTGCCATCAATGCGGAAAACCCGCTGATACGCATGTAAACTGTGCTAATGACGATTGTCATTTGCTTTTTATCCAATGCAATGAATGTGCTGCAACCTATGATAAATGCTGCTCCGAGGAATGTGCTGCCATTATTAAACTACCTTTGGAGGCACGGCGCGTACTGCGTGTTACCAATCACCGCAAATATTCCGGAAGCAAAATTTATAAGAGCAAACTTTCGCCCACTTTGCTGAATACAAAAACTGAGCAGGCAGCTGGCATACATGGATAATTTCTGGCAAACACTTAAAAAACCGATTATTGCCCTGGCACCAATGGAGGATGTAACCGATACGGTTTTCCGCGAAGTGGTGCTTTCGGTTTCGGATGTGGATGCCTTGAATGTCGTTTTTACCGAGTTCACCTCCACTGATGGTTTGTGCCACGAAAAAGGCCGCCCAAAAGTGATTGAACGCCTGCTGGTAAACGCCAGTGAAATGCAACTCCTGAAATCGCGCAATACAAAGCTGGTCGCACAGATCTGGGGTAGCGATCCTGAAAAATTCCGCCTGAGCGCCAAACTGATTTCGGATTTGAATCTGTTTGACGGTATCGATATCAATATGGGTTGCCCGGCTAAAAAAGTAGTAAAAAACAAGAGCTGTGCGAACCTGATTAACTACCCGGAACTGGCTAAAGAAATCATCTACGCCACAGCCGAATCCACAGATTTACCCGTAAGCGTAAAAACCCGTATCGGCTTCAGCCGGATCGTTACTGAAGAATGGATCAGTCATTTGCTCGAAACGGCACCTAGAGCAATTACGATACATGGCCGAACCCGCAAAATGATGTCGAACGGGCCAGCACTCTGGGATGAAATCGGCAAAGCCGTTACTTTGAGAAACCAGGTTGAAAGCCAATCACTTATCCTTGGAAACGGCGAAGTATTCAGTTATGTTGATGCTATAAACCGCTTTCAGCAATATGGTGTGGATGGAGTGATGGTTGGTACAGGAGTTTTTAAAAATCCATGGATGTTTAATACCAATCCTGTGGAAATAACTGTTTCGCGTCGCGTTGAGCTTATGCGTAAGCATATAACACTTTACCAGGATACTTGGGGAAACGGGAAAGATTATAATGTTTTGAAACGGTTTTTTAAAATCTACCTGAATGGATTCAGCAATGCAGCTCACTGGCGGGATGCGTTTATGCGGGCTCACGGGTATGATGAAGCTTTGAAGCTGCTAAATAGAATGGAAGAGGAAGTTCCGGCTTTAATACTTATTTGAAGTCTATAACATTGATTTTTAAACTGTTAACTTCCATTCTATTTGCACGCTTATTTCTGATATTATTCCTTTCTTCAACTTTAGTACCTTTGCACCTTCTATTCTCCTTCAGAAATAAAGACTCTTACTAAAGATAATTTTATGTTCCCAACCGTAAATCCCACAACCACTGCTACCTGGAAAGAACTTGAAGCATATTTCAAATCTTTTGAGGGTACGCAGATGAAAGATCTTTTCATAAGTGACCCTAAGCGTTTCGATAAATATTCAATAAAATTTGAAGAAATTCTGGTCGACTTCTCTAAAAACATTGTCGATGACAGCGCTTTCTCACTTTTTATAAAACTTGCCCACGAATGTGGTCTCAAAAAGGCCATTAACAGCCAGTTTACAGGCGAACGGATCAATAAAACCGAGAACAGGCCGGTACTTCATACTGCTTTACGCAACCGCGGCAATGAACCTGTATTTGTAGATGGCAAAGACGTAATGCCCGATGTGAATAAGGTGCTGACGCAGATGAAGGCATTCTCCGAAAACATTATTTCCGGTTCGTGGAAAGGCTACACAGGGAAACCTATCTCCGACATCGTAAATATCGGTATTGGGGGTTCAGATTTAGGTCCGCTTATGGTTACCGAAGCGTTGAAACATTATCAGAAAGAAAATATAAAACTTCACTTTGTTTCGAACGTCGATGGTACGCATATGGCTGAAACATTGAAACTGGTAAATCCCGAAACTACGCTTTTCATTGTTGCATCCAAAACATTTACCACGCAGGAAACCATGACCAATGCTGAATCAGCCAGAACCTGGTTCCTTGCCAAAGCAAACAATACCGATTTTGTTAAAAATCATTTTGTCGCTCTTTCAACCAATGCAAAAGCAGTTGCAGCATTTGGAATCGATACCAAAAATATGTTCGAATTCTGGGATTGGGTCGGCGGACGTTATTCTTTATGGTCGGCTATTGGCCTTTCGATTGCATGCGGTATCGGTTTCGACAATTTTGAGGAATTACTCGAAGGCGCTTATGCTATGGATAGGCATTTTGCGGAAACTGATTTTGAAAAGAACATTCCGGTAATTCTTGCTTTAATCGGAATATGGTACAATAATTTTTACGGCGCCGAAACCGAAGCCATTTTATCTTATGATCAGTATATGCATCGCTTTGCCGCTTACTTCCAGCAGGGAAATATGGAAAGTAACGGCAAGTCTGTGGATCGCAACGGCAAAAAAGTAACTTATCAAACCGGACCTATCCTTTGGGGTGAACCCGGAACCAATGGTCAACATGCTTTTTACCAGCTGATTCACCAGGGAACCAAAATGATTCCCTGTGATTTTATGGCTCCGGCCATCAGCCACAATCCGATTGGTGATCACCATCCAAAACTGCTTGCTAACTTCTTTGCTCAAACCGGAGCATTGATGCTGGGAAAAACCGCTGCACAGGTTGAATCTGAACTGAAAGCCACGGGTAAAAGCCAGGCTGAAATTGATGAACTCCTACCTTACATGGTTTTTGAAGGAAATATTCCAACCAACTCCTTCCTTTTCAAAAAGCTAACTCCTCGTACTTTAGGGTCACTTATTGCTATGTATGAACAAAAAATATTTGTCCAGGGTGTGATCTGGAATATTTTCAGTTTCGACCAATGGGGCGTTCAACTCGGAAAGCAATTGGCTAACATCATTCTCCCGGAACTGGAAGATGATGCTGAAGTTAAAAGCCTTGATGCATCAACCAATGGTTTGATAAACGAATATAAAAAGATGAGGTCAGCTTAAATCCTTACCTGCAATGCTTTTATTGCTGAATCAACGAAAAGCCCCTTTGGAAAACCCAAAGGGGCATTTTTAAATTCCTGAAACAGTTTGTTTTATTTCTATTTCCCGGTTGCTGTTTTGCATAATCCTTTTTAATTGTAATTTTATCAAAATTTTTAATCCTTTGTTGATA
>CAWDHU010000013.1:0-61131 GCA_963802185.1 uncultured Bacteroidales bacterium | reverse complement strand
GATTATGCTTCTCATGTTATTAATCTTATTCAGGAAGTTATAGGTAGGCCTGAAAAAGTTTTTGGTGCAATTTTGAAAAGTATTTACTCAAAAGGAGTGGAGGATGCTGTTTATGCCCTTCTACAACTAAAGAGTGGAGTCACAGGAACTTTACTTGTTAATTGGAGCGATGAAACGTATCGTAAAATGTCCACTTCATTAATGATTCAGGGTAAGAAAGGGAAAATTATATGTGACGCAACTGAGATTAAGATCTATCTCAAAGAGTCATCATTAACCGAAAATCTTGACAAAGGCTGGACAATCAAATATATAACTGAATTTGCTATACCAGTCAATTTTTACTTAAGAGGTGAAGAATACAGCGCTCAAATCGATTATTTTATTGATTGTATAAAAAGTAATAGACAAGCGAAATTCAATTCGTTTGGACAGGCTCTATATACTGATCAGGTTATTGAAATGATTGTGGAAAATGCAAAAAATAACTAATATGGAAAAAGTAATTTTAGGAGATAATCAGTTTTTTGCTGTGAGCCATCTTTCGGACGAGAAGTCTCGAGCTCAATCCATGCGATTTAAAGATGATCAATCAATAATCCGCGTATTGGATCAATCCATTGAATTGGGAATCAAAACTTTCATGTGTACTACTCATGATCGGATTGCTAATATTTGTGATCATATCCGCGCAAATCCGGCACACTATGAAGGATACAAGATATATCCATGTATGCCTTATGCACATAAATATGCTAATGCTGTAACAGAGTTGGGAATTTTAGGAACCATAAAACAATATGTTCCAGGAAATATATTTGGAACTTTTGCAAAAGGCGGAATGGCGGTTTTGAATAAAGATTTCATGAAAATGATGGAAATATTCATTGATGCAGAGATGAAAATGTTCAAGAATATTGATACTCCTGTAATTTTCATTCAAAATGTTTTGGTCGACATGATTCTAGGATTAAAGATGTATGAGATTTTTGCTCAATATGATGCATACATCAGAAAAAAATTCAATGCTGAACCGGGATACATAACAATGAATATGCCACTTCTTTATGATGTTCTTGAGTCATTGGAAATAAGGAATCCGATTATTTGTGCTTCAATAAATAAAATAGGGTTCCGGATGTCAGGAGGTAAAGAAATAAATGAAAAATATCTGCAGGAGAAAACATTCAGGCCTATTGCTATGCAGGTTCTCGCATCAGGTGCTTTACGGCCAAACGAAGCTATAGAATACCTTGGTCGGTTCCCTAAAATTGAATCGGTTCTTTTTGGCGCCTCTTCTAAATCACATATTCAGGAAACTAAGGAATTAATTGAAAACTATTTATAACTATGCTGTATTACTTTCATCAAACATAATTATAAATATTTAATGAAAGTAGTATTAATGTAGTTTAATTCACCGTTTTATTCAATTATAAAAATTTAATATATGTGTGGTTTCATAGGCATAATTAATAAAAATGGTGGCGTTGTAGAAAGCGATATCCTTAACAAAATGGCATCAACAATCCATCACGTGGGCCCGATGAAGATGGAATATTGCTCGAAGGCCCAGTTGGATTTTTTCATAAAAGACTTTCAATTATTGACCTGGCTACTGGCAGTCAACCTATGTCATTTGAAGACTGTACTATTGTTTATAATGGAGAAGTTTATAATTATATAGAGCTCCGTAACGATCTTATAAGGAGAGGGCACAAATTTCAAACCACATCCGATACAGAAGTAATTCTGCACATGTATAAGGAGTATGGTGTTGAATTTTTGAATATATTGAACGGGATGTTTGCATTTATCATCTTTGATCGAAGCAAACAAAAACTGGTAATAGCAAGGGATCATTTCGGAATTAAACCTTTGTATTGGTATCATGATGATCATAAAATCCTGTTTGGAAGTGAAATAAAATCCTTATTAGCTCACCCTGAGGTTTCTTCAGAATCTGATGTTAATAATTTATATGAGTACCTTACATTCCAGTTTATAATGGGAGAAGGTACCATGTTCAGAAATATCTTTAAGGTGCTTCCCGGACATTACATGACCATTGACCTCCGGTCCTGGGATATTCAGTCTGTAAAATACTGGGAACCAAATTTTCAACTAGATCAGTTTCACACAGAGGAATACTTTATAGTTGAACTTCAGAAGATTCTTGATGAAACCATATCACAACAATTGAGAAGTGATGTCCCCCTTGGAACATATCTGAGTGGTGGTTTGGACTCTTCACTGGTTACTATTATGGCTTCAAAATTCCTTGATAAGCCTATAAAGTCATTTAGTGGTGCTTTTAATGAAGGTCCTGAGTTCAATGAACTTGAATATGCCCGAGTAGCAGCACAAGCTGCTAATGCAGAGCTTTTTGAAGTATTTCCTACTGAGCAGGAGTTTATAGACCTGATGCCAAAGCTTATTTATCATTTAGATGAACCGGTTGCTGGTCCTGGATTATTCCCTCAATATATAGTCTCGAAACTTGCTTCAAAACATGTTAAAGTTATTTTAGGAGGTCAGGGTGGTGATGAAATTTTTGGTGGTTATGCCCGTTACCTGGTCGCTTACCTGGAGCAGGCTGTAAAAGGTGCAATTTATGAATCGAATGAAGAAGGTGAACATATTGTATCATTGACTTCGATACTCCCTAATCTTCCATCACTTAGGCAATATATACCCATGATGAAGACTTTCTGGAATGATGGCGCTTTCGAACCCATGGATCGCAGGTACTACAATCTTATCAACAGAATGGGGTCGACAAGTAGTTTTTTGCATCCCGAATTTCTGCATGAGCGAAACGATAAAGCCATATTTAGTAAATTCTCTGAAAATTTCAATCATTCCGAAACTAAGAGTTATTTTAATAAAATGACACACTTTGATATGTTTGGGAGCCTTCCCGGACTACTACAAGTAGAAGATCGGGTAAGTATGGCTGTATCAATTGAATCGAGAGTTCCACTTCTTGATAGGAGAATTGTAGACCTTATTTCAAGAATGCCTGCAGGGATGAAATTTAAAGGAGGCGAAATGAAATATCTATTGAAAAGAACAGTGAAAGATGTTATCCCAGAGAAAATCATGAACCGAAAAGATAAAATGGGATTCCCTGTGCCTTTGCATATATGGTCAAAAAATAAAGCTAAAGATTTTTTTATGGATGTTTTATTATCTCAAAATGCAAAAGATAGAAACATAATAAATACTAAATATGTTGAGAAACTTATCAAATCTGAACAGCCGTTTAGTCGGGGTCTATGGGGATTTTTATCTTTAGAACTCTGGTATAATCAATTCATTGACAATTAATAATATATAGCCAATTAATGCCCGGATCATCATTACAAGTATATAGCAATAAAAGATCTTCTAATAGAAATTGGTTGAAGCAAACTCACTTTTAAAAGAATTAAGGTAATTTAAAAAACATTAATTAGATAAATCAATAAATTAATTATTTATGAAACAAATAGCAGCACCTATTAATACAAATACTTGGAAAATTGAAAAAATCGGTGTCATAGGACCGGGTATTGTCGGAATGCCAATGGCAGCAATGCTTGCAAATGCAAGAATTAAAATTGGAACTGATCAACCGGCAAAAGTAATTGTAATTCAAAGAGACTCTAACAATTCCGGATGGAAGGTTGATTCTATCAATAATGGTAATTCTGTAATTGGTGGAATTGAACCTGATTTAGATGATATTACAAGAGAAGCAGTAAAAGCAGGAATCCTTTCAGCAAGTTCTGATTTTTCTGTTCTTTCAGATGCTGATGTTATTCTTGTTTCCGTACAAACTGACAAAAAAGGATTTGCTCCAGATTACGGTCCAATGTTTGGTGCGCTCGAAAAACTTGCTGAAGCTTTGCAAAAAAAACCTGCGTCAAAAATTCCTTTGGTTATTTTTGAATCGACGCTGGCCCCGACAACAATGGACACTCTTTTTAGGGAACATTTTAAAAAATACGGGTTAGAGGAAGGTAAAGATATTTTATTAGGAAACAGCCCAAACAGGGTAATGCCAGGTCGACTGGTTGAAAGAATCAGGGAATCAGATAAACTTGCCGGAGGATTGCATCCTGAAACACCTAAGCTTATTGCAAAACTCTATAATCACATTGTTACAAATGGAGAGGTTTTTCAGACAAATAGCCTCACTGCTGAAATTGTTAAAACATTGGAAAATGCTTATCGCGATGTTAGGATTGCTTTTTCAGCAGAAATCGTTAGATATTGTGATGCTAATAATTTTGACTTCTACAAGGTAAGAGATAAAGTTAATAATATGCTTTCGCAAACAGATGCAGCAACTTCAAATCCTAATGTGGTTCCAAGTGGCGGCATCCTGATTCCAATGCTTGGCGTTGGTGGTCATTGCCTACCAAAAGATGGAATTTTGTTGTGGTGGCGAAATATTGAAACCGGCACAGATACATCCAATAGTTTGATCTTAAATTCGAGACTAATAAATGATGAATCCCCATCATTCACATTTAAGCAAGCGGAGAAAATCTTCGGTAATCTGAAAGATAAGAAGATTGCGCTGCTTGGCGTTGCGTATCGGTTTAATTCGGAGGATACCCGAAATTCCCCAACTCTGACTCTGGCAAATTACCTGAGAGATAATGGAGTAGCTTATATTATGCATGATCCCTATGTAAAAAATGATGATCAAAACCTGCTGAAATATAATCAGGAAAGTCATTTTACCCGTGATCTGAATGAGGCACTTATTGATGCAGATTATATCTTTATGTGTAATTCTCACAAAGAGTATATTGATGGCATTGAAAAGATTACGACTACTAATAAGTCACTGAAAGGTGTGGTGGATGCCTGCAATATTTACCAGGCTGAATATTTTAAATCTGTTGGCATTTCTTATACTGGTATTGGCCGTGGGAAAAATGAACCATCTGAAGAATTCATAACCTTTGTTTTCGAAAGTTTTCAGGCGATGGAACATGGTCTGGCAATTGAATTATCGAAGTTAATTGAATTTTATAATTCAAATTATGCATTCGATGAATATAATAAAGTAAAGTTTACTGAAGTTCAGAAACTTGCCAAAACTTGTTCAACCGGATGTGAAATAGCTGATCCTGTGATTGTTGATAAAGTTCCATCCTACAATGGTTTTGCTTCTTTACTTGTCAAATCGGCCAGTAAAATTAAATAGCATCTGAATCAATATTAATTTTTAAGCTGAGAATCAGAGCTAAATGAATGATAGGAATATGCATAGAATATACTTTACATTCCTGTTTAAATTTAATAGTCTTATAATTTATAAGATTGTGTATTTATCACTCTTTTTAAAATAACAATTTATGCCTGATCAAAAATCATGGGGAATTATTGGTGGTGGTGTTTTGGGAATGACTCTTGCATTGAGGCTTTCTCAGCTGGGATACAAAGTTACCATTTTTGAATCGGGTGCTAAACCTGGTGGACTAACCCAGTCCTGGGAATTGAATGGTGTAACCTGGGATCGTTTTTACCATGTTATTCTCATGTCAGATTTGAACACACGAAGGATAATTGAAGAGATAGGTTTGGCCAATGAATTCAAATGGGTAGAGACTAAAACCGGTTTTTATTCAGGTGGAAAACTTTATTCTATGTCGAATATGATAGAGTTTTTCAAGTTTCCACCAATTAATCTTATAGATAAATTCAGACTTGGGATCACAATTTTTGCCGCTTCCAAAATAAAGAACTGGCAGAAACTGGAAAAAATTTATGTAGCCGATTGGCTTACCTCATGGTCTGGCAAGAATGTATTCGAAAAAATTTGGCTTCCACTATTAAAAGCTAAGTTAGGCGAAAACTATCGAAATACATCTGCTGCTTTTATCTGGTCGACTATTCAGAGAATGTATGCTGCCCGGAAGAGTGGTTTAAAAAAGGAAATGTTTGGCTACGTGAGCGGGGGGTATGACGTGATAAACACAAGATTTGTGCAGTATCTTCAGAATCTTGGTGTTGAATTTATACCGAATACTAAAGTTAGCCAGGTTCAGAAAAACGGTAATGGAATGATTGGTGTAAATACTACTAGAAGTAAAGATAAGTTTGAATTTGATCATGTTATTTCGACATTGTCCCCAAAGCAGTCCGTTAATCTTGCTGATAGTTTGACCGCAGATGAAAAAGAAAAACATCGGAATGTAAAATACCTCGGGGTAATTTGTCCTTCAGTATTGCTTAGTAAGCCTATTTCACCTTATTATGTAACCAACATTACTGATAGTGGCACGCCTTTCACAGGTATCATTGAAATGACTGCTCTCATTGATAAAAAAGAAGAGTTGAAAGGAAAGAATCTTGTCTACCTACCAAAATATGTTGATTCTGATGATCCCTTATTCGAAGCAGACTGAAAGCGAAGTCCGGACTATATTTCTTGGTTCACTTTTAAAAATGTATCCTGAAATTTC
This sequence comes from uncultured Bacteroidales bacterium, assembly GCA_963802185.1. Lineage (GTDB taxonomy): Bacteria > Bacteroidota > Bacteroidia > Bacteroidales > UBA4417 > UBA4417. The sequence goes on along the minus strand of CAWDHU010000013.1, from coordinate 54,667 downwards.
AGAGGCAGATGTGCAATATTTTGGCATATCGAAGGCAAGAATTGTCTTTGCTCTACCCACTATCGGTTACTCTGTGAATCTGCCTGGAATTCAGAACATCGATTAAAAACTTTTATATCGTCAATTCTGCTCAGATAATTAATGGGACACTAAATGTAAATGAAACGATACAGGTAGCTGAATCCAAATTAAAAATAATACTTGATGGAATCCAGGAGACAAAATAAACCATTGGCAAGTATTTCACTTGACCTTGATAATCAATGGTCATACATGAAGATACATGGTGATGAAGGATGGGAGCAGTATCCATCGTATTTCGATATTTTTGTTCCGCATGTTCTGGATGTGTTGGATGAACTGGAGCTAAAAATCACTTTTTTCATTGTTGGAAAAGATACTGAAAATGAAGAAAACCGAAAGTACTTGAAAATGATTACCGAAAGGGGACATGAAGTGGGAAATCATTCCTATCACCACGAATCCTGGCTTCAAACCTATAGTTATGAAAAGATAGAGAAAGAGATCAGGCAAGCAGAAGAGGCAATTGAAGGAGCGACAGGACATCGAACTACCGGATTCAGAGGACCAGGGTTTAGTTGGAGCAAGGATTTATTAAAAGTACTTGAAAGTCGTGGCTATAACTTTGATGCTTCAACTCTGCCAACATACCTCGGGCCCCTTGCAAGAATGTATTATTTCAGCAAATCTGATCTTTCCAAAGAAGAGAAAAAAGCACGTAAAGAGCTTTTCGGAAAATTCAGTGAAGGACTCAGAAATCTTAAGCCTTATAAATGGGATCTGGGCGATGGAAAAAGCATAACGGAAATACCAGTTACTACAATGCCAATCGTCAAAATTCCTTTTCATCTCAGTTATTTGATATTCCTTGGTAACATTTCTATGTCTTTAATGAATCTATATCTTTGGTTTGCTATCAGTTTATGTAAAGTTACCAAAACGCCTGTTAGTTTTCTACTTCATCCACTCGATCTGATTGGAGGGGACCAGATTACTCAACTTGCATTTTTCCCTGGAATGAATGTAAAAAGTGAAAACAAAGTAAAGATATTTAAGCAGGTAATCAGTACACTATCACGCAATTATAACTTAGTTGATATGTCGAAATATCAGGATTTCCTTGAATCTAAAATAAAAATGAAGTATAAAATTATCTGAAAACTTCGGCCAATTGTATTTGAAAGAAATTCTTTTCTTTTATAAAATAATTATAGTTTAACATCATGCAAAAAAAAGCTATGGAAAATAACGAAAAACCGTTTGTGTCTTTGATTCTTCCTTGCTACAATGAAGAAGCAATTCTTCAGATTAATCTTGATACAATTATTACATATATGGTTGGCAAAAGCCAAAAGTATGAATGGGAGATATTGATAATAAATGACGGAAGTAAAGACAAGACCGGAGATATTGTAGAAGAAATTGCAAAGCAGAATTCTAAAATCAGGGTTATTCATCATCCAATTAATCTTAATCTAGGAAATGCTCTCAAGACTGGTTTTTACAATGCTAAAGGTGATATAATGGTTGTGCTCGATATCGATCTAAGCTATTCAGTTGAACATATCGAGAGGCTGGTTGATAAACTTATAGAGACATCCTCGGATATTGTTGTAGCCTCACCCTATATGAAAGGAGGTCAAGTTACAGCAGTACCTTTTCTTAGGGAAATCATGAGTAAATGGGTAAACAGATTTATGCGAATCGCTGCCCAGGAGAAATTCTATACATACACGGGGATGGTAAGAGCATATCGCAGCAGTTTTATTCGGACAGTTAATCTCAAGACAAAAGATTATGAGGTAAATCCAGAGATTTTGTACAAAGCAATGATCCTAAGGGCCAGGATTATTGAGATACCTGCTCATCTCGACTGGACAGAACAGAATAAGTTTGCCGGTAAAAGGACTTCAAGCATTAGGGTTTTAAGAGGATTCTTTTCGGGAATAATGTCAGGTTTTATTTTCCGACCCTATATATTCTTTGTGGTTATCGGAGCATTACTAATGTGTCTATCGTTATATCAACTTGTTTGGCTTCTTGTTGATACTATATCCGGTATGTCAGGAATCGATATGCAGAATTCATTAAGTGAAAATCCCTTTTCAGCCAGCCTAGCTTTACAATTCCAAAAAAATCCTCAATCCTTTATTGTTGGTGGTATTACATTTTTAATTGCAATTCAATTTTTAAGCCTCGGATTTATGTCACTGCAAAGTAAAAGATATTTTGAAGAATTATTTCATTTAGGGACAGCGTTGAAAAAACATATTGAAGGTGAATCAAAATAATAAAGGTAGAGAGCTATTTTGATAAGGAGCAATTTCCATATAACGGAACAGAAAATTGATATATTAACATGATGAATAAAATATTGTTATGAACAATTATTACAAGTATTTTCAAAAATGGAAAGGCGGAGATATTATTTTCTTCATTTTTCTGGTTGTTTATAGTGTTGGCTTAATTTACTTATGCAATAAGTTAAATATATGGGAAGATGAAGCGTACAGTTTAAATACAACATCTAATAAATTATTTGGTGTGATTAGTGAATCATATAACTTTGAAGGACAACCTCCGTTTTACTTTATAATACTTGCACTTTGGAGACTTATAAACTCTGGTATTTTCTTTGCCAGGTTACTTTCAATAGTATTTATAGGATTAGCAGCCTATGTTTTCTATCGTCTTGTTCGTTTGATTTCGGGACCCGCTGTTTCTAATTGGCTGGTAGTAATATTCCTTCTGAATCCATTTACAGTCTGGGCAGCACTGGAAATACGTGCTTATGCATTATTGATTTTTCTTTCAACAATTTCAATTTACTTTTTTATCCGGTACATATTTTTTGATAAAAAGAGAGATTTATACTATTTTCTGATTCTCTGTCTTGCCGGTATATATACTCAATATTTTTTTGTTTTTTTAATTGCAGCATTATCCTTTTCTTTATTAGTAATTAAAGGTTGGAGAGCTTTTTTTTTATTATGTCTTTATTTATTGCCAGTTGTCTTTCTTTCACTTCCTAATCTATGGTTTTTGGCCGACAATATTTCTATGGCCCGATCAGATAATCGCGGTTATTCACTGGTACAAAGATTAACCCTTGTACTATATTCTACTGAAAATCTTCTCTTTGCTCTTAATTCCCGTCCATTTGACCGAATGGTTTATTGGGGTTTTAGGATAGTGTCAATTCTGCTAGGTACTTACGCATATTACAGGCTTTATACATCCTATCGTTTACAAAAAAAATCACATTTTGAAAAGATCAATTTTCTCATGGTTACAGGAGCAATTTTAGTAATTATGTTTGTAATTTATTTGGTTTTATCTGGAATAAAATTTAATGACAGGTATATGTCAGTTGCTTTCCCATTGTTACTGTTTATGTTTGTGATTTTTAAAGAATTTTCTTTTTTTTATCGACTTATAATTTTCAGTTCTTTATCAATATTTTTTATTGTATTACTATCACTGAAATATATGAATCCGGTTAAAACATACGATTATCCATCTCTAGCTCAATACATTAAAAATACTAAACAGCCTTTTGAATCCATATTATTTAACAGCCGGACAATATCTCTTCCATTTGAATATTACTATGAAGGGAACAATAATATAATTCAATTACCTATTACTTGTAAACTTACAGAGAATGCTTTTCAGAGAATAATAAAAGATACTTCACAGCTAAACCAGTTGATAAGTAGTGTAAGTTCCCCATCGGAATCGTTGCTTTTTGTTAATGACTTAATGATAGGATATAGTTGTGATTTTAAATTTACTACCGGACAGCTGGATGAATACCTGAATTCACACTATCAAATAACATTAGACACCCTGTTTTTTGGTAAAAGCACAACAACTTATTCTTTACGGATTAGAAGACTGCTTTTAAGCCGGAAGTAATTTGTCAAATTCAGCATATTTTATTATATATTATTCGATTCAAGAGCATCCTGACAATCAAAGAAAATGGTGGATCTCCTATCTCAAATTACTTTTGAGTTGCACTACATAAAAATCTTATGTCCTCAATATAGACATATACTTGATTGATTTTTCATATTATCTTGAAGTGATACTTACAATATTTTAAATATTTGTTGAAAAGAAAAAAAAGTTAAGAGGAATTTGACAAATGGAATCAAATGATTTCAGTGATATTCTTCCAGTTCTCATAGCCAATATTTTCTGGTAAACAGTATCGAGAAGATATATTAGGATGGATTTCCCATATTTCTATTAATCATATAATTTTAACATTAATGACCAAAAGAGCTGGATCTCCCATAAAAGGGTGTGATCTGGCATTTTTAATGCTGAAAGGTCTACTTTTGTGCTGAATATTTAATTGATAACTTCAGTAAAAACAAAATATATGATAAAAGATGAACTTTTTATAGAGATTAAGAGTAGTTTAGAAAATAAAATCAACTTTTTAGAAGATAAGCCTGAAGAGACACTTGATTCAACCATAAAAGCTTTATGGTTTGCAGCATATGGATCTCCAAAATCAGCTGAAGCAGTTGTGGCGCTTGAATTACCAGAGTTGACCAGTTCACAAATAAAGTTATTACATCAGTTAATTGAAAGAAGGCTTAATAATACACCTTTGGCTCATATCTCTGGAAGACAAAGGTTTATGGGTATCGATTTTATTTGTGATAAAAGGGCTTTAATACCACGTAAGGAAACTGAAATTCTAGGCAGGAAAGCGTTGGACCTTTCTGTTGAATTAGCAAAAAATAGGCAAAGAATTAATGTTATTGATGCGTGTTGTGGAGCAGGAATTCTTGGACTAGCCATTGCGTCCAATAATCCAAAGGCTGAAGTTTATGCAACTGATATTTCACTTGAAGCTATCGAGCTTACTTTAGAAAATATAGCTTATTTGAAGCTTGATGAACGTGTAAAAGCTGGGCCTGGTGACTTATTCTCTTCAGTGGATCATGATCAATATGTTGAAAATACGGATATTATAGTATGTAATCCTCCATATATCTCAGTTGCTAAAGTTAAAAATATGAACCCTGAGATGTCTGAAAATGAACCTATCATGGCTTTTGATGGTGGGATGTTTGGTACTAAAATAATACAGAAATTAATTACTGAAGCACCAACGTTTTTGAAAAAAGCTGGGTGGTTAATTTTTGAAGTAGGAGTGGGGCAAGGCGAATTTATAATCCAATTATGCCAAAGGTCAAAACGATTTGAGAGTATAGAATGCTTGTCAGATCTTTCAGGGAATATTAGAGTTATAGTAGCCAGAAAATAGTAATTCTACAAAGTTGAAACTTTAGAAAAATTTAATGGTTAATGCAATTTGCAATTAAAAATTTATAGTACTATATGTAAAAACTGATTTTCGACAATTTGCTTTGTCAAAAAAAAAATACAAACTAATACCCTGAAATAAGTTAAAAGACTTATTATCAGGGTAATTTCATTTAGTATATGAACCGTACACCAAGATCATTACTGAAAATTGTTTTAGCTATTTTTTTGAGCTTTTATTACTCTCACATTGCCATTTTCATCCTTAATCTGAGTTATATCACCATAATGCTCATTCTTGCTAATTCTACTTGCAAGGAATTCGCCCTGGCCCAACCCGCATTCAATAAGTAAATACCCGTTATTGCAGAGGTATTCCGGAGCAATTGATATTAGCGTGCTGAAAATCGATAATCCATAAGGTCCTGCATCAAAAGCTTCCTGAGGTTCATGATCCGATATCTCTGTTGCCATCTGTTTCACTTTTGCAGATGATATGTACGGCGGAGCACTAACGATAAGATTTGTCTTGTTTTTTAAGGAGAGAGATTCGAATAGATTAAACATATCAGCTTTAAAAAATGTAGCCCTTTCATCAAGAAAAAAATGCCTTGCATTTATTTCTGCTGCGTCAATGGCCGGCTCATAAATGTCGGAACCATAAACCGTAGTATTTCTACAATAATGTGCAATAGCTAGAGCTACGGTTCCAATTCCGGAGCATAAATCAATAACGATAGGATTCGGCTCGGTGGCAATATCAGTTTCAATAGTATTAATAGCTGTTTTCGCTAATAGTTCTGTTTCTTTTCTGGGAATGTACAGACCTTTACTAACTATAAAATCCAAACCCATAAAATGTTGCCTTTCAGTTAAATGTGCGAGTGGTATACCTAATAGTCTGTTTTCAATGGATTCTTCCAGCATAACAATTTGTAACAATGTTAAGATAGGTAGTTCCAACTTCTCAGCAATTATTGGTGACACTTTATTGCCATGTGCACTATGCCACAAAGCAAGAAGCGTATTTTGTGGATTTTCCTCGCTCTTATCTTGTAGTACAATTAATTTCTTTTCAAGTATTTCAAGTAATTCGTTAAATTTTTTTTTCTGCTCCATATTATATATTTGGATTAATAGGGGTGAACGATTAATTAAAAAAGAGTCAAGGTTGTATTAAAAGATAAAGCATAAAAGTTTTTGGAATAAAAAATATTTTTGATTTTTATTTGGCTTTGAATCAAAAGTTGATGAGTATCTTTTTGCTATTCATAAAGTTAGAGACAATATTTGTTCCGATCTCAGGTTCAATATTATTAAATACAAAGTCTGATTTTTGTCAGGAATATAACAATGCCTATGAGCCGATTTGAACTTTAGTTTTAGAATAACAGTTTTTATTACAAATTTTACCATCCTTAAAAAGTAAAATATCTACTCCACGACGAATCTCAATTTTTCCTTTATTTATTTTTTCAGGTGATGGCCACTGAAGATACCATCGCAACAGCACTTTTTGTGACTGCATCATCGACAAATATATCTTCCGCAACAAATTTAAAATTACCATGATTTAGAAACCATGGAACCCATAATTTATACAGGTTTTTTTTTCCATTCACAAGAGCTCCAGTCCAGTTTTCAAAAACTATATCTTCATGTATTAATTCCATAACACCATCAAGATTGTAACTGTCCCATTGTGTAAGCCAGTCTTTAATCATTTTAATGATTTCTGTTTTTGAAAGATTCATGATGTGTAAATTTTGAAGGTAGATTTGTATCTTGAGTTTACATAGAACCTCAAAATACGTTATTACGTACCTTAAATTCTAAAGCAATTTTTGACTTCAGAATTAAGTACCTTCAAGGAAAGATTGAAATTTAAAACTTTTTGATGTTCCAAGGTAGTTTCAAATTACATTAATCTACCTCATGACCACTATTCATCCATTTTTCATAGCCTATGTCTTCCCAAGGCATTCCTCTATCAAATCTGTACATCCATGGATAAAGTCGTCCTTTACCAAATACGACAAATTTTCTAATATCCATAATTAATTTTGCTGGACTTCCAATTGCCAAGGAATAATCAGGAATGTGATGATTTACAATGCTGCCCGCACCTATAAGACAATTATTTCCAATTTTAACGCCTGGAAGGATCGTTGAATTAGCAGCAATTTGAGTATAATCGGAAATTGTACATCCTTCTAGATCTTTAGAAGGTGGGTATGGATCATTTGTTAAAACTGCAAAAGCGTAAATAATAACAAAGTTGCCTATTGTTGATAAAGGTGCTATCGCCACGCTGTTATAAATACGGCAATAATGGCCTATTTTAACATCGCACTGAATATCAGCACATGTTCCTATAACGGTATCATGTCCAATCAAATTGTTTTCTCTTAAATTGATTCGATGACCTGTAGTCACATTTTCTCCAAGAATATTGCCAGCATATATTAATGCATGACTTCTAATTCGTGAATTAGCACCAATTATAGTTACTGGATTTATATAATCAGGGTCTGAATAGTATTCATTCAATGGTTCTCCAATAATGCAATTGTGGGCAATAGTTACATTATCTTCAACTACAACATTATCAAAAATTACAGTATTATCACCAATGCGTACGTTCTTTCCTATTGTTGCCTTCGGACTTATTCTTACATTATGGTTATTAAACATCATAACTATTAATATATCGTGTAAAATGGTAAAAGAAATGGAGCGTAAAATGTTTTTTTGTTGATTATTACTCACCTCAAATTCAGAAGTAAAAGAATGCACTTTGTCGTTGAATGATTTTGAAAAAACTTCGTATTTAATACTAACAAAAAATGTATTAAAAGTGATGTCTAGAATTTCAAATCAGTTTCAAAAAGTATGCAAAAACCTCTTTTATTTACTATCTCAAAATTACGAAAAAATAGTACATTTTGACGAAAAGTTCTTAATATTTAACATAATAAAGAATACAATTGTCAGAATGTTTGCCTATTTCATGCTTTCAATCTCAACAATCATCTTCAATTTTAATTTATCGATTTTCCCATTTGAATTTTTTGGCATTTCTAAAAGGAAAATGACTTTCTGAGGAACCATAAACATTTCTAAATTAGCTGAACAGGCTTGGAGTATTTCCTTTTCGTTTATTTGTGTAGTATTGTGTGTAGTGATGAATGCTACTATTGATTCTCCTAAAATCTCATCAGGAGTGCCAATAACTGCCGTTTCTTTTATACCAGGAATCCTATAAATTACATTTTCAATTTCAACCGGGCTAACTTTTTCTCCCCTCGATTTAATAATATCATCATTCCTTCCCAGAAAATATAAATCTCCATCTTCATCCATTTTAAACCAATCATGGGAGCATAATATTCTTTCGCCTGGGAACCTGCCTGGTTTTAGCATTTTCGAACTCAACCCTTCATTATTCCAATAACCAGACATCAGATGCGGTCCCCTAATATGAAGAATTCCGGGTTCATGAGCAGGAACCGGGTGACCTTCGGGTGAAAGCAAAAATACTTCTGTGCCTGGAATTGCTTTACCTACTGAATCAGGCTTTAAATCAATTAATTCTGGTTCGAGATAACAAACCCTCTTACATTCGGTTAACCCATACATCCTGAAAACAAGTGCGTTTGGGAATATCTGTCTTAACTCAGGGATATATTCTGCGGGTAAGGCGGCTGCTGTATTTGTAATTTTCTGTATTGATTCAAATGATAATTTATTCTTTTTATTGCCTGCAATCATCATGGCATAGATTGTTGGGACACCAGGAAATACAGTTGGTTTAAACTGCTCTATCTGTTTATAAATAGTTGCAGTAAAGATGAATGATTGTTCAACAATCAGCGTGGCACCCAGGGTCACAGACATTAATAATTGATATAAACCATAATCGAATGCTAATGGTAAAAGCAGAAGAATACGGTCTTCATCAGTTAATCTTAAGTATTCGATGAGGCTCCAGGAAGCAAAAACCATAGCCTGGTGTGTCATCATAACTCCTTTGGGAAATCCAGTGCTTCCTGATGTATAGATTAGAGCGGCCAGGTCATTAGGGATTATTTTATGGAATTCAATTGAATAATCTACGTTATGTAAAGCTCTTTCAAAGTTTACAAATTCTATATTTTGATGTTTTGGATCATGATCAGTTTTTCCTGTGAAAATGACTCTGCTAATATCTTTTGACTGATCAATAGCTTTGAGAAATTCTTTCTTCAAAAAGAGTTCTGTAATCAGAATTTTTACTCCACTGTCATTTAAAATAAAGCCTAATTTATCAGCTTTTGTTTGCGGATTAATAATAACAAAGACACCGCCAGCCAGAGTTATTCCATAAATTGAAATAATTGTGGCCAAGGAATTATTCATGTAGATAGCTATCCGGTCGCCTTTGTTGATTCCCGAATTTATCAAGAATCTTGCAAGATTTTCTGAATTATCTTTCAACAAGGAATATGAATATTCTTCGCCTTTTACTATAATTGCTGTTTTTTGGGGACTCTTTTTTGTTGAAAACAATAAAGCTTCTCCTAGAAGACGTTGTGGAATATTAATCATCTTTGATCTCTTAGATTAAATTTATCAGAATAAACTATTGAAATTTATATTGAATTATTTATTATTAATAAATTTCAAATTTCTCTAATAATCTTTTATCGGCCCCATTCTCAAGTATTCTGTAGTTTTTATTTTTCGTTCAAAATTTCGGAATAAAGTTTTAACACGATCTTCAGGCTCTTGCATTGCTTCAGCTACTTCTTCTGTTGAATAGCCATTTTCAAATCCATACCAGTAAATATCCATCAACTCGAATGGCATCTGATAGAAAAATTCTTCTTGCGTTTGTTCCGCAGTATAGGTATCGGTTGTTGGAGTTCTTTCAATGATTTCTTGAGGAATTCCAAGTTGCCTTGCTAGCTGGTAAACCTGTGTTTTGTATAGATTTACTATTGGCATTACATCAGCCCCTCCATCACCGAACTTAACAAAAAAGCCTTGATTATGTTCATGTTTGTTCGGAGTACCTATTACTGCATAATGACGCAATTCTGCATGGTAATAGAGCATAGCCATTCGCGATCGTTGTTTAAAGTTTGATGCAGCAACAATTTGCAAGTAATCCTTAACAGGAAGCATTTTATCTTGCTTTTCCCCTTTATTATTGACAATAGTTAAATAAAATATAGGAGGCAGATTGCTATATATACTTCCTTGTTTAATCCCAATTTTCATCTTATGAGTACTAGAATTAAATTCAGGAAAAACCCGTCTGACTGCTTCATCCCGCCTTTCATAGCAACCGAAGCCCGAAAGAATTGAAGTCAGGTCTTCTTTAATTACTTCAACATCAAATTTTGCAGCAAGTTTGAGTGCCAGGTATTCGCTTTCAGGACTCGAATCTTTTTCGGGTAACATAATACCCAAAACCTTATCAGCACCAAACGCTTTTACAGCAAGGGCCATACAAACTGCTGAGTCAATTCCTCCGCTTATACCGACTATAGCTCCAAAACGCTTTAAATCATTTAAAACATCTTTGCGAAGCTTATCCGCAATTTCATGAACAGCAAGTTCAACATCTTTTAGTAATATAATATCTTTTGAAAATAGCTTATCAGGTTTCATGGTATATGATTTAGAAATCGTCAATTATTTTTAAATTAGAAAGTAACACTGGTTTATAATGACCAGTGTTTTTATTTATAAACTGATCATACAAAAGGTGTGTCGAAATCACGAAAGTTAATAACATATTTTCAACTTCGGTAGCTGTTCCTGCTTTTTCAATTCGTGCCAATACTGATTGAAGGGAAGAAAAGTTAAATACTCCAACCTGTTCAGTGAATTGCGCGGAAAGCATTTTTTTAACGTATTCAGGAGATTGTTTTGATAAAAATACACTTTGTATTGGTGCTCTGTATGCCTGCTTTGATCTTTTATTTATGCTTTCAGGAATGCGATTCAGCATCACTTGTTTAAGCAGAAATTTTTCATTCAGACCATTCAATTTAAGTCTGGGTGGCAAAGCAGCACAAAATTCAATTAAACGGTAATCAAGAAACGGATATCGCCCTTCTACTGAATTTGCCATTGCCATCCTGTCACCTTGTGATGAAAGCAAATATCCTGACATAAACATTGTTGTTTCAAGCCATTGGGATTTTGCGAGAGTATCCCATGTATTGAATTCTTTTGGCAATCTTTCTGTTAGTTCTTCAAAAGGAGAATAAACTCCAATAGCTTCTTTTAATTTTCTTGAAAGATGTTTCGTGATATGATTGGAGTTATTCCATCGTAGGAGATGAGAATAAAATGGATTGTTTACCTCATTAAGCTTATATCCAAAAAACATTTTCAATATAGCCGCATTAGCCGACTTCATCTGTGGAAGGTAAGGATATAATTTTTTAAGCAGGAGAGGCCTAACGGTAGAATCAGGTTGATTGGCCCAGAATTTTCTGATTTTTGTTTCCTTAAAAATATTGTATCCGCCAAGAATTTCATCGGACCCTTCACCGGTAATAACAACTTTGATACTATTATTTCTCACTAATTTTGAAAGAAGGTACATGGGAATCGGAGCAGTTCTCATAACTGGCGTTTCAATATGCCAGATTACATTAGGAAAAGCATCGGCAATTTCCATTGTGGAACAGATTATTGATTTGTGCGAAGTATTAAAGTATTTAACAGCTTCGGTCTGGTAACTGCTTTCATCAAAATCCGCTTCTTCAAAACCAACTGAAAAGGTATTCAGGACATTAGGCTCAATATCTTTAATATATGCAACTGTGGCACTTGAATCAAGTCCTCCGCTAAGGTATGCTGCAACTTCAACATCCGCCCGTAAACGTATTCTGACTGCATCACTGAAAATTTCTTTGAATTGAACAATTGCATCTTGCAAAGTTAATTCGGTGTTGCATTTGCCGAAATTTAACTCCCAAAATTTTTCTTTCTTTATTCCATTGCGGCTGTATGTCATGAACTCTCCGGGTGAAAGCTCAAACACATTTTTAAATGCTGTATTTGGAGTTAATGGAGCCCAAAAAGTATAAATCTGAGCAAGGCTTTCAGGGTTTAATTCCGGAATTATTTCTTCCTGTTCAAATATACTTTTGATCTCTGAAGCAAAAGAAAAATTACCATTTATGACGGTATAAAATAAAGGTCTGATTCCGACCCTGTCCCTGGCAAGAAATAATTCTTCATTCTTTTTATCCCAGATGGCAAAAGCAAATTGCCCGTTCAACTTTCCTAAACATTTGCTGCCATAAGTTGCATATAATTGGACAAGAACTTCTGTATCGGAATGTGTACTGAACGTACAACCTTTTTCTACCAGTTCACTACGTAATTCAGGATAATTGAAAATTTCACCATTAAAAACGATCCAAAATCTACCTGTTTGATCAGATAATGGTTGCTGTCCACCTGCAATATCAACAATACTCAATCGTAAATTTCCAATAGTAGCGAATGGTGAATTGTAAATTCCGCTCTCGTCGGGTCCTCGATAACCAATAACAGAAAGCATTTTCTCCATTAAGGGTTTCCTGTCATATGTGTTATTGTAGTCAATTATGCCTGCTATACCACACATGCTGTATTAGTTAGTTTTCCGTACAACAAAATCGGCAATTGCATCAATTGATTCGAAATTTTCTTCAATTAATTCATCATCAATGACTGTTAAACCGAAATCTTCTTCAAGAAAAGAAATTAGCATTACAAAGCCCATTGAGTCAAAATACCCTTCTTTAAAAATTAAAGTGCTTGTTTGAATTTCAGTCTCACCGCTGTATGCTGATTGCAGCACATATGATTTGATTTTTTCTTTGATAGCGTTTGAATCAGGAGCCATAATCAGAAAGTAGTTATTCTATAAAAGTGTTTGTAAAAATATTTGTGTTTATTTCTATGAATTATTATTTAACTGCATTAATAGTTAACTAGTTATAATTTATAGTTAATGTCTTATTGCTCGATTTGTAATAACAATAATTCTTTTTATTTGTTCTTGACAAAATTACTGATAAATTTTGTTCTATTTCTTAAAATGCAAAAGGTATTTAAAATTTATTAAACGATTTCTATACCTTTAGAACAAGAACTGATAAAAGGAAGGGAAATTTTTCTAATTGACTTTATCCAAATCGTTTCTTATTGAAAGGCTGTTAGTTCGTTAATAGCTTAATTCTGAACAATTATTTTTTTGTCAAAAATATGGCCATTAGCAGATATTTGCGCAATATATGTTCCTGCTCTTTGATTTTCCATATTTATTTTCACATTCTTTTCCCCATTTGTCAACGAAGAATAAATTTCAGATCCGTTCATACTAATAATCCTTATGCCTACAGCTTGCTGTTCAACCTTTTCCAGATTAATATTAACAACATCTGCCGTAGGATTTGGATATATTGAAATTGCGCTCTCATCGAAGACTTCAGCCACAGGGGAGATTTCTTTTTCAGGTAATCCATACTGAGTTGTATCCTTCACCAAGTGAATTGTAATAACAGATAATGTAGAAAGTGAGTCGGTGCTGTTATCCTGAGCAATTACAGATAAAGCAAAAAGTGAATTTTTACCATATACTAGTATAGATGGATCAGCAACACTTACCAGGCCTGTATAATCATCCAGGTTAAATGTATGACTGTCATTTCCTCCAACAATTTTAAATTTTACAACTTGTCCTTTATCCGGATCTTCTGCTTTTAGATAGCCTATTTGTGTTCCTGGTGTAGCATTTTCTATAACACTCAATGCCTGATTTTCCATAACTGGAGGCTCATTAACATCAAGCAATCCTATGGTAATGTCGGAGAAAGCAATAAGATTTCCTATTCCATTATCCTGAACTGAAACTATCAGATCGAATTTCTCATTTGCCTCAAAATTAAGTGCAGAGGAATTAATTACAGTTATTGTTCCGTCTGTCGGATTAACTGTAAATGCACCATTAGTATTTCCTGAAACTATTGAGTATGTTAAGGTTTGATTAAGATCAAAATCCTTGGCAACAATCGTTCCTGCTATGATTTGAGCAGGAGAATTCTCTGCAATTGAGAAAATCTGGCTGGTACATACCGGTGTTTCATTTATGTCTTCAACATTTATTGTTATTGTAGCCTCACTCGAAAGCCCAACATTATCTTCTACATGAACAATAAGATTAAAAACCGGATGACCTTCAAAGCAAACAGCATTTGGATTATGGATGGTGATGCAGCCACTGATAGTATCCAATGAAAAGCCATCACTTATATTTCCTGAAGCTATACTGTATTTCAAAGAACTCTTTGAATTTGGATCAAATGCTGATACATAACCCACAACTGTTCCGATAGGTTGGTGTTCGATTGTACTTTTTATCTGATTGAGGACTACTGGTGGCATATCAGGCATGAGAATCAATATAGTTACGTTTGCTTGACTACTTAGATTATACTGGCTATTGTCCTGTACTTTAATAACTAAATCAATTGAAGGCGCTGATTCCAGCCCAAGAGCTGTCGAATTTGCAACCACAATCTCTCCCGTAGATGAATTAATAGTAAAAGCCCCATTTGTATTACCTGTCAATATGGAATAGGTAAGTATTTGTTCTGCATTAGGATCAGTTGCTTCAACAATTCCAACTGAAGTTCCTGATGGTGAATCCTGGTTTACTGATAACGTCTGATCGTTTATAACCGGAGGTTGGTTTTGACTTGATATCACATTTACACTAACAATCCCTGTATTATATAAGTTACCTGTACCATTATCGAAAACTAATATCCCGAGTAAAAACGGTGAGCTTATTCCCTGTGTTAAAGCTGAAGCTGTATTTACGGTCAGTTCGCCTGTTAAAGCGTTAAGAGAAAATGCGTTATTGGTATTTCCTGTAATTATAAAATAGAAGTGAGATTGGCCAGCATCAGGCTCTGAAACTTCAATTGATCCTACTGTTGTTCCTTTTGTAGCGCTTTCAATCACTGAAAAAGATTGATCAGGAATTACTGGCATTTCATTTACATCCGCTAGCCAAACGGTTATTGTGGCTTGGCTGCTCAAATTGCCAGCTCCGTTATCCTGAACTTTTACTATAAAACTCAATGATATAGTACTTTCGAAATCTAAAACTGATGAATTGGCAACCGTTAGTTCCCCGCTCGAAGCATTAATGGAGACAGCACCATTTGTGTCTCCCGATACAATCGAAAATGTCATGGTTTGATTCGCATCAGGATCGGTAGCAATAACAGTTCCAACAGTTGTTCCTAAAACAGAGTTTTCAGCCACCGAAAATGATTGATCAGTTATAACCGGTGCCTCATTCATATCGGTAAGCGAAATGGTTATAGTTGCCTGGTTGCTCAGGTTCCCAGTCCCATTATCCTGAACTTTTACAACCAATGCAAATGACGAAGAAACCTGGTAGTTCAGTGCGGCCTTATTTGCCACAGAAATTAACCCTGTCGAAGGATTAATAGCGAAAGCGCCATTGATGTTACCTGAAATAATAGAGAATGACATGGCTTGACCTGCATCAGGATCAGAAGCAACAACTTTCCCAATAATAGTTCCTAAAGCTGATTTTTCAGACACAATAAAAGACTGATTACTAATAGCAGGTTCTTCATTTATATCAATTATAGAAACCGTTATAGTTGCCTGGCTACTCAGGTTTCCGACTCCGTTATCCTGAACTTTGATAATGAGAGCAATAGAAGTTATATTCTCGAAATTTAATATTTCTGAACTTGCAACTGTCAAAATTCCGGTTGTAGAATTTATAGCGAAAGCTCCGCTTGAATTGCTCGAAACTATAGAGAAAGTCTTGGTTTGAGCAGCATCAGGATCTGATGCGATTACAGTTCCAACAATTGTTCCATTTGCTGAGTTCTCAGCGACCGAAAATGATTGATTAGTTATAATTGGCATTTCATTAATATCAGCCAGCGAAATGGTTATGGTTGCCTGGCTGCTGAGGTTTCCGGTTCCATTATCCTGAACTTTTACAACTAATGCAAATGTTGGTGAGACTTGAAAGTTAAGAACTTCATTATTAACAACTGTGAGTAACCCTGAAGATGCATTTATAGCAAAAGCCCCGTTCGTGTTTCCTGAAACAATAGAAAAAGACTTGGTTTGGCCTGAATCAGGGTCAGAGGCAAGGACAGTACCTACTGATGTTCCAATTGCAGAATTTTCTGCCACCGAAAACGACTGATTTGTGATTACAGGCATTTCATTAATATCTAATAATGAGATTGTAATTATTGCCTGGCTGCTTAAGTTGCCTACTCCATTATCCTGGACTTTTACAACCAATGAGAAAGTTGGAGTTGCTTCAAAATTTAATTCCGTGGAATTGGCAACTGTCAAGACTCCGGTTGATGCATTTAGTGCAAAAGCTGCATTAAAGTTTCCGGAAATAATTGAATACGTCTTGGTTTGACCTGCATCAGGATCAGTTGCAATAATAGTTCCAACAGAGGTTCCGTTTGATGAGTTTTCAGCTAATGAGAAGGACTGATTGGTTATAATCGGCACTTCATTAATATCTATTAGCGAAATGGTAACTGTTGCCTGACTGCTTAAGTTTCCTACTCCGTTATCCTTTACTTTTACAACCAATGAGAAAGTTGGAGTTACTTCAAAATTTAATGCTGCGGAATTGGTTACAGTCAAAATCCCTGAAGCTGAATTAATTGCGAAAGCGCCGCCAGTGTTCCCTGATATGATTGTGAATGTTGTAATTTGGCCTGCATCAGGATCAGAAGCAATAACGGTTCCAACATTTGTTCCATTCACAGAGTTTTCAGCCACTGGGAATAACTGATTTACTATTACGGGCATTTCATTAATATCTATAAGCGAAATAGTTATTGTTGACTGATTATTTAGGGTTCCAGCACCATTATCCTGTACTTTTATTATAAGTGAAAAGGATGGGGTACTCTCGAAATCCAGCGCTGTTGAATTTGCTACGGTTAAAATTCCGGAAGCTGGATTTATTGCAAAAGCTCCACCAATATTTCCTGATACAATAGTGAATGTCTTGATTTGGCCTGCATCAGGATCAGAGGCAACAATAGTTCCTACAGAAGTTCCAGTTGCTGAATTTTCCGCCACCGAAAACGACTGATTTGCTATAAACGGCACTTCATTAATATCTATTAATGAGATTGTAATTATTGCCTGGCTGCTTAAGTTTCCTACTCCGTTATCCTGAACTTTTACAACCAAAGAGAAAGTCGGAGTTACTTCAAAATTTAATGCTGTGGAATTGGCAACAGTCAAAATCCCGGTTGAAGCATTGATGGCGAAAGTTCCGTTTGTATTTCCAGAAATAATAGATAATGTTTTTGTTTGGCCAGCATCAGGATCAGTGGCTAGAACAGTTCCAACTTGCGTTCCATTTACTGAATTTTCATTTACTGAGAATGATTGATCTGTGAGAACAGGTGCTTCATTTATATCAGTTAGCGAAACGGTTATAGTTGCCTGGCTGCTGAGATTTCCTACCCCGTTATCCTGAACCTGTATGGCTAACGAAAAGGATGGTGTAATTTCAAAGTTCAAAGCAGTTGAATTGGCCACTGTCAAAACTCCGGTTGAAGCATTTATTATGAAAGCACTATTTGTATTACCGGAAACAATCGAGAAATTTTTTGTTTGGCCTGCGTCCGGATCAAATGCTATTACATTACCAACAATACTTGTATTTGCTGAATTTTCGGCAATTGAAAACAATTGGTTAGTTATAACAGGTACTTGATTAGAAGTTTGCGAAATAATTACATTAACTATAGCACTGGTCGATAAATTGCCAATACCATTGTCTGTAATCTTAATGCTAAGAGCGAATGTTGGATTTATAGAAAGATTTAATGCTGTTGAATTTGATACTTTTAATTCTCCGGTTAACGCATTAATTGCGAATGCATTTCCTGTGTTTCCAGATAAGATAATATAAGAAAGGGATTGGCCTGCATCGGGATCTGTAGCATTGATATAACCCACGATAGTGCCATTTGATGAAAACTCCAGAACATTGAAATTCTGATTATTAATAACAGGAGCCTCATTGATATCGTTTAATGTAACGCTAATATTTGCAAAGCTGCTGAGATTGCCAGAACCGTTATCCTGAACTCTTATTACTAAAATAAATGATTGTGTACTCTCGAAATTTAGTGCAGAAGAATTGGCCACAGTTAAAATCCCTGTTGCCGCATTTATTACGAAGCCGCCGCCAGTATTTCCCGAAACTATTGAGAACGCCTTAGTTTGGGCTGCATCCGGGTCCGAGGCTATTACAATTCCAACTGTTGTTCCGTTGGCTGAATTTTCATCAACCGAAAATGACTGATTTGAGATTTCAGGGGCTTCGTTAACATCAGTTAATGAAATAGTTACTGTAGCCTGATTGCTTAGGTTCCCAACGCCGTTATCCTGGACTTTTATTACAAGGGCAAAGGAAGTTAAATTTTCGAAATTTAAAGCAGCTGAAGTTGCAACGGTTAAAACTCCGGTTGATGGATTTATTGTTAAGGCTCCGCTCGTGTTTTCTGAAATAATTGAAAAAGTTTTGGTTTGGCCTGCATCCGGATCTGAAGCAACAACATTACCAACAAGTGTTCCGTTGGCTGAGTTCTCAGCAATTGAAAATGACTGGTTAGTAATTACAGGTATCTCATTAATGTCGGCTATCGAAATAGTGATTGTTGCCGTGCTACTAATATTTCCGGTTCCATTATCCTGAACTTTTATTATTAGGCCGAATGAAGGAGTATTTTCAAAGTTAACTGCAGAAGAGTTTGCTACCGTTAAAACTCCTGTTGTAGCATGGATTGTAAACGCACCATTTGTGTTTCCTGAAATGATAGAGTAGGAGAGTGCTTGTCCAGCGTCAGGATCTGAGGCCATTACAGTTCCAACTGATGTTCCGTTTACAGCGTTTTCAACTATGGAAAATGACTGATTGGCAATAACAGGTGCCTCGTTCATATCTAATACTGAAATAGTAATTGTTGCCTGGTTGCTTAGATTTCCAACACCATTATCCTGAACTTTTACAACTAATGCAATTGAAGGTGCACTTTCGAAATTTAGAGCCGAAGTATTTGCAACTGTTAAAATTCCGGTAGATTCATTTACAATAAATGCACCATTAGTGTTTCCCGAAACAATTGAAAATGACTTAATTTGACCTGCATCAGGGTCTGTTGCCACTATAGTTCCAATTGTTGTTCCGTTTGCAGCGTTTTCAGCGATAGAAAATGACTGATTCGAAATAACCGGGGCCTCATTAATATCTACTAATGAAATGGTAATTGTTGCCTGGCTGCTTAGGTTCCCAATGCCGTTATCTTGTACTTTAACAATCAAAGCAAAAATAGGAGTTACTTCAAAATTTAGTGCTGCTGAATTGGCAACCGACAAAATTCCGCTTGAAGCGTTAATTACGAAAGCTCCGTTTGTATTTCCAGAAACTATTGAAAAAGTTTTGGTTTGTCCTGCATCAGGATCAGTGGCAATAATGGTTCCAACATTTGAGCCATTTGCTGAGTTCTCAACAATTGAGAAGGATTGGTTATTAATTACCGGAAGTTCATTCATATCAAGCAAAGAAACTGTAACCGTAGCCTGGCTGCTGAGGTTCCCGGTTCCGTTATCCTGTGCTTTAACAATCAAAGTGAAAGTAGGAGTTACTTCAAAATTTAGTGTTGCTGAATTGGCAACCGACAAATTTCCCGTTGAAGCATTGATGGTAAAAGCTCCGCTTGTATTTCCGGAAACTATTGAGAAAGTCTTGGTTTGACCTGCATCAGGATCAGTGGCAGTAATGGTTCCAACATTTGATCCATTTGCTAAGTTCTCAGCAATTGAGAAGGATTGGTTATTAATTACCGGAAGTTCATTCACATCAAGCAAGGAAACTGTAACCGTAGCCTGGCTGCTGAGGTTTCCTGCACCATTATCCTGAACTTTTATTATAAAAGCGAAAGTAGGAGTCACTTCAAAATTTAGTGCTGCTGAATTGGCAACCGACAAATTTCCGGTTGAAGCATTAATTCCAAAAGCTCCGTTTGTATTTCCAGAAACTATTGAGAATGTCTTGATTTGGCCTGCATCAGAGTCAGTGGCAACTATATTTCCAATTGTTGCTCCGTTTACAGAGTTTTCAGCGATATAAAATGACTGATTAGTGATAACAGGGGCCTCGTTAATATCTAGTACTGAAATACTAATTGTTGCCTGGTTACTTAGGCTTCCTACACCATTATCCTGAACTTTTATAACCAATGAGAAAGTCAGAGTTACTTCAAAATTTAGAGCTGCTGAGTTAGCGACTGATAAAACTCCGGATGAGGGATTTATTGAGAATGCGGCATTTGTGTTTCCTGAAATAATTGAGAAAGTTCTGGTTTGGCCTGCATCAGGGTCCGAGGCAACAACATTTCCTACAGTTGTACCATTCAATGTGTTCTCAGAAACTGAAAAAGATTGATTTGTAATTACAGGTGATTCATTTACATTAACTAAGGAGACAGTTATTGTAGCCTGGCTACTTAGATTTCCGGTTCCATTATCCTGGACCTTAACGACTAATGAGAAAGTTGGAGTCACTTCAAAATTTAATGTTGAGGAATTGGCAACTGTCAACAATCCATTGGACGCGTTGATCACGAAAGCTCCGTTAGTATTTCCGGAAAGGATTGAGAAAGCCTTGGTTTGGCCTGCATCGGGATCAGTGGCGATAACAGTTCCAACATTAGCCCCATTCGCTGAGTTTTCAGCAATTGAAAGAGATTGATTTGTAATTACCGGAGCTTCATTTATATCAACAAGGGAAATTGTAATATTAGCTTGGCTACTGAGAATTCCGCTTCCATTATCCTGAACTTTAATAACCAGGGTAAAAATAGGAGTAAGCTCAAAGTTTAATGCTGCGAAATTGGCCACTGTGAGAACTCCGGTTGAGGAATTTATTGTGAAAGTTCCATTCGTATTTCCTGAAGTAATTGAATACGTAAGTATTTGCCCGGCATCGGGATCGGTCGCAATAACTTTACCCACATTTGTGCCGTTTGGACTATTTTCATTCAGTTGGAAGTTTTGATTCAGAATGGATGGAGGAGAATTTGTTTCGGTACTCTGACTTTTAATAAGAATAACTGAACTATATGGAGGAATAGTAATACTATTTGTGTAAATAGTATCAGTAACATCTATATAGGATGAACCTAATGAAACAACCTTATTAGTATTGGTTGCATTATATTCAAACCTTAAATCAGAAGTATTTGTGATGTTAACTGGAGATTTTTTTGATTGCATATCCTGGGTAGAAAGGCTCTGCCAATTAGCAAGATTTCTATTGGTATTAGACCCATTTATGGAGGTCCTGATTACAAGATTATCATCAATAGGTCTTGCATAATAGTTATTATCTGCAGTTCCAAATGCACTGAAGGGATTACTATCATCCCTGAAATAAAAGGCTGGTTGAGCATTGGTTTTTGAAAGAAAGATATTGTTTTTAACAAGCAACCCTGTAATAGCTACTCCATAATTCCATGCATGTACTAAGCTAAACTGATATCCATTATCAAAACAAACATTATTTTCAATGTTGTCATCAGCTGAATTTAAGATGTGAATTCCGGCATCATGACAATAAGCTACTGTGTTATAACTAACCAAAGTATTCGTCGTATACTCATCAAGATAAATTCCGTACAAGGATAGCTCGGTAACTGATCCGACTCCTTCACTTGTCTGCTTAGAGTGTAATATAATGTTTTTGGTAAAAGTTCTGCTCGTAACATTAGAATTGGCATTCCATGAATAAATGCCGCCAGCATCATATCTTGTCAATCCGAAATAAGTTATGTAATTATACCTTGCCGTAATCCCGCTACTTGTCCGTATGCCTATGCCGTTATGGCCTGAACTGTCAATAGTGTTGTTCTCAATTATGCTATTTGCACCATATATAACAATAGCATCATACGTATCATCATCACTCGAACCGGATCCCGGAATAATTCCAGTGTTATTTATACTATTATTTTTAACCCATGTATTCGATGTAGTTCCACGCAACCGTAATGCACATTCATTGCTGTTATTAATAGTATTACCATCAATAGTCATAGTTGCCCCGGAAGAAACAGTATTATCAATATAAACTGCATCTTTTCCACTAAAATTAAAGGTACAATTCTGTATAACTATATTTTTACCACTTGTGTTCTGTAATGCAACTGTATTCGCACCCTCAAATGCAAGCCTGTCAAATGTTATATAACTTTTATTATTGATATATGCAAGCCTGTTTATAGTAGCTATTTTAACAGTTTTCGTTGTTGGATCAACCGGGCCAAAAAAAATATAAAATTTTGTGCCGTTGTAATACCACTCTCCTGGTATATCTAATGTGCTTAATGAATTCTGAATAAAATAACCATAAGATGCTTTCGGTGTCCATGGTGATCCTGTAGTATAAGTAAGTGTTGTTGCGGAGTGATTTGTAATGGTATTTCTATCCAGCATCCATTTGTTTTTGCGAATTACTGCTTCGGCACCTGTCCAATTGGGAGTTCCGGAAAGTTGATTGTCAGTGATTGATAGATTCGCATTATTTGATTCATAAGTAAGCCAACCTGTATTAGGGTATCTACCCATGCCTGTATTCCTGCCGTCAACAGTAACAAGGTTTAAGATTGAGGATTCTACAATGATGGTTTTTGAAAATAGTCCTCCACCTTCATCCGTCCATCCTGTTATGGTGCTGAATCCGGTAAGAATTGGATTTGCCCCACTGCCGTAAGAGCTTATTATTATTGGACTACTACTGTTACCCGATGATGGAACAATAAATGTTTCATGCCAGACATCACCTCTTTTTAAAAGAATTGAATCTCCAGGTAGGAATGTGCTGCCATTTAATTTAGCGATGGTCTTCCAGGGCGTTGCTGAACTTTGTGCCTGGGTGCTTGTACGGGAGTCATCTCCGGTTGAAGAGGATAGGTAATAATTTCTTCCGGCCTTGGTTTCATTTGTTATTAACACTGAAGAAACTATAAATAAGGAAATTAGTAAGGGAAAGAAATATCCAGCGTCACGAGCAAATGATTTAGAAGGCATAGTTGTACGAGCTTTATTAGTTTCCAAGAAAATCCAAGTTCATTCAAAAAGTTAAAAGGCAGTAGATTAGTCAAGCAACTCACTAGTGGGTCATAAGTATTAATTAATGGCTTATTACAATAAAAGTAATAGGGAAATTTCTAAAAAAAAATATGTCATTTGGAATGTTTAGCAATTGTATTTATTTAGCACAGCAAATAATTTTTATTTTAATCTTGGGAAATTTGAAATAGATAATTTCAATTACCAAATTTACTTTAGACAATTATTGATACATAATAATTTAGTCCTTCATGTGGTTAAGTATTCGAGGATTAAATTAGAAATAATTTATAACTGATTAAATTGAATTATGGCACAAAATTTATTAATTATTATTAATATATTTAGTATTGGTCATTAATACTGTTTAATAACCTGGTTCAATCTCTCTGGGGTTAGTTCCCCAAAGCTCTTCTTCGAATAAAGAATTAACTTTGTTATGTGAGTGAATATAAACATAAGAGTCATAATGTAACGGTATTACTGTATCATTTTGTTTGTCCAGCCAAATATCGTCGAGTGGTTTTCACAGAGGCAGTTGATCAAAGTTTGAAGGAGATTTGCCTTGAAATATCCAAACGTTATGAAATCAGCTTCATAGAGATAGGAACCGACAAGGATCATGTTCATTTTTTAATACAAAGTGTACAATACTAAGTCCGACAAGGATAATTCAAACAGTTAAAAGCATTAAAGCGAAGGAGATTTTCAAGCTTCACCCAGAAGTTAAAGAGAAACTTCAATTTATAATTAACATAATACTATTAACACTAGTGGGTACTAAATTTACTTGAACGTTCTTTGAAAGTCTTTGTTAATCGCATTTGTAGCATTTTTTGGATGCGTGACGATTTGAATTGAAAAGTGGATTTTTGCTTTATAAAAGCAATCCTCCATGAATCAAGGCAAATACATTTTAGCACAACTTACAGATTTTCTGCCACGCAGAGTATTTGATCGTATTGTCAAAGAGCATAATGGCAACAAATACATCAGAACTTTCACTTGCTGGAACCAGATGCTCTGTATGGTATTCGGACAACTAACCTCAAGGGATAGTATGCGTGATTTGATGTTAAGCATAGAAGCCCATCAGTCCAAATTCTATCACCTTGGGTTTGGACAAACCGTCACTCGAAGGAACCTGGGTAAAGCCAATGAAAAGCGGAGCTATAAAATCTTTGAGGAGTTTGCATATGTATTAATTGAGCAAGCCCGAAAGAGTTGATACAAATCAGATTTTGAAATTGAAGTAGATGGCAACGTCTACGCTCTTGATTCAACTACAATAGATCTTTGTTTGAGTGTTTTCTGGTGGGCAGAATTTCGAAAGCATAAGGGAGGGATAAAACTTCATACTTTATCACTGTTATCCGACTAAAATGCACAATTGAGATTTACACATCCTAAGTGCATGATAATCAATTATTGGTTTTCATTTTTCAAAAGTCACCTCTCTTCAAAAAACAAATCGTGTTTGCAGTTCCAAGGATGGCGACCCTCTTTTCTTTACGTATTCCCGTTTAGTACTTCGAAGCAATTCAAATACATCAAGTAAACTTATCAGATGGATTCGGACTAATGAAGCTACGACTGAAAATGCTTTCTTCGTTTGAGCCATCTTTTGGATTACAGTCATCAGCAATTGTGCAATGAGCGTACACCAGACTTGTGTTCGGATAGCATTTTCGTTTTCACCATAGAAATAATGCAGTTGAAAATTCTGTTTCATCTTTTTGAATAGAATCTCTATCCCCCAGCGCTTTTTGTACAAAAATGCTATTTCTTCAGCGGTACTATCCGGGCTATTAGAAAGAAACTCATAGTAGCGGTTTTTCTCATCCTGATAGCCTACCTTTTTCAACTGTAGTTTTTCTTTTATTTTAGTTTGTCTCTTGCCATTCTTGTCTTCTGGGAAGTACTCCAACTCTATGATTTCTTCTTTAAGCACCATTGCCTTCCCTTTGACCTTACTATGCTCCTGAAGGGTTTTGACAACAGTGTATACCGCATTTTTCTTTAACCTGGTTACAAAGTATACCGAATTATTTGTCCAAATCGCAAACTGGTGATAGTAGTTGTAAGCCTTGTCAAAAACCACCAAGCTGTGCGAAATAAGGTCCAGTTCCTTCAGGAAGTTCTTGTCATGAACCTTGGCTTCGGTAATCTTAATAAACCGTCCAACCGATTGAACAGCATCGATAAGCATGTGTACTTTTAACCCGCCTTTCTTCTTGCCATCGTTCTTTGGATTACGGCCAACACCCTTGAGAATATCGCTGAATAATCGAATTGTAGTTGAATCTATCAGCAAAATCTCCTTAAACGTCAGGCCGTACGTTCGGCTGTCCGACAAAAAACTTTGGTAATGACGCACCAAACTGAAATAAACATCTTCAAAGAACTTGTTGTCACGATTACGCATTCCATCACAGGCTGTACTTTTGGCCGGGGCATTTTTTAAACCCAAATGATTTAACTTACCGCCCATTGCCCTTAATCCCTCGCATATCTCGGTCATTGAATCACATCGACTGAATATGCCAAAAAGTACTGTTATTAATTGTGTTTTTGCTTTGAATGCCTTGTAATAATGGTCCGCATTGTGCTTGTCAACCAAGCTTTTAATACTTATTGCATCTAAAAGTCCTATTACTTGTTTGAAAATCGGCTGTCCGACAAACTTTATTTCTGTATTTTTGTCCATGTTGAGGTTTTTTCGCAAAACAAATCTACAACATGGGGGTGAAACCTTCGGGGAGTAACCCCTTACTTTTTTTTAGTCGTTCAGTAGTGATACTTTATTTGATGTGAAGACTTCCATACCAAGTTTTCTATACATTACCAATGCCAGCGTCCACGATGTAAATATTCTAGATCTGATCCCATATGAAATGGGAAGTTTTTACGTGGTCGATAAAGGATATATCGATTTTAGCAGGTTACACAAAATTCATACTCAGGGATCATTTTTCGTTACCCGAGCAAAAAGCAACATGCGGTTTAAACGTATGTATTCCAGAGCAGTGGACAAAACAACAGGCGTTCAATGCGAT
Organism: uncultured Bacteroidales bacterium; assembly: GCA_963802185.1. Taxonomy (GTDB): domain Bacteria; phylum Bacteroidota; class Bacteroidia; order Bacteroidales; family UBA4417; genus UBA4417. Next base: position 28,079 of record CAWDHU010000013.1, on the reverse strand, counting down.
CAGATCGGCAAATTGGAAACTTACTACGCAAAGAAAGACTATCCAGACAAACTACGACGAATCAAATATTACGATCTGGAGAAAAACAAATACCTTGTGTTTCTGACCAATAACACCGATTTGAAAGCCACTGAGATGTGAGTTTTAAGTGCCCACTAATGATAAAATGTAATAATTTACAATATAAAATATTTAAAATAAATTCAAGAGGAATATAATTTTACGTTTCACAAAACACTTAATTAAATCCCATTTTCGCTCCCTAACGAATTCAAAGATCCTTAATAAATACTTTTTAACTAAAGAATTTGATTAGTTGATTTTGTTAGATTAGAATAGGATCCAGTAATTAAAAAATGCAAAAAAAATATTTCGTTCAAAATTTCTTAGTAATTATCTAAAGTTTAAAACAGCCATTTTGGGGGACTCACTGCATTCCTTTCAAATAATTTATCATAAAAGGCTAACATGTTTTATGGTGTTTGAATAATTGGTTCAATGACAGATACAGATCAGTTTCGACATTTCTTTCTTATACAATGCTTTTTCAAAGGCGTATTAGCTTTTAGCGTTCCAGGGAATATGATAATAATATATCATCTGGGTGATTACTTTGCATCCCAGATCAAAAATGGCTCGTTTGAACTCAAACCCACTAACTTGCAGACATTGGTCAAGGGTAGGCTTTAATATTTTGTTAATGATCGAATTACCAATAAAACAAACTATGCCAAGTATGAGTTGGCACGACAAAAGATTTATTGGAACTCAACTCATATTCAATGTAGTCATACCATTTATTGTGTAGGAAGTTTCAGGTTAATGTAAACTGTATACTTTTTCGTTAGGGACTTTCAGTAATAGGTTAAATCTCTGGTTATCAATAATTAGTGTTGATAATATCCGGCCCATTGTAAGGGGGAACCAAGTAAGATCAGTCGAATTCTAAGCCAAAGTAAACATTATACTGTCTGGTGGGATCAATTTCATTAAACACCTTAGCTTTAATGCTTTTTATTAAGGATTCCGATTACAGGAGTCCATAAGCTATAGAAGTGATTTTGCAAGAAAGACCAGTCGTGTGAGTGGAGATGACATCTATGTTACCAATACAAACCGTAGCTGCTGTACCTCAAATCATATTCTCTATAGGTTTAAAAGAAAAGGACGTGCAATGAAATAAGAGGACCAATGAAAAGCGATAGCATCCGTTCTTCGTATAGAAAGGATTACACGAATGGAAGGAAGCTTTAGAATTGAAAAAGAGCATAATAGCCTTCAGAAAATCAAAGCCCGGATGATGAAATATGAAATGCTCTGGATATTTTTTGGGCGTTCATACTGCCAATACTGCTCGAATTGCTATACGAATGACCCAGGAAGAACAGATTCAAAAAGAAGCCTGATTTATAAAAATGTTGATAATAGCTGAAATACATTATCTCAATTGCTTTATTATGCCTTTTTGGTCTACTATTAATCACAATACTATCAAAAAATCTTCGTTGTCAATACTTTAAATAAAAAAAAGTAAGATCCACTTTGTAAATTTTACCCTCTGTTTTCTTTTACCGCTATATTACTGACTATCCCTCTTTACTGTTTTTTTGTTGAGTTACTACAGCAGGTCTAAATAATTCACTATCTTTCAAGTATTGATCCAGTTTTTTAAGGCGATAGTATTCATTTTGAATATTGAAGTAACCTGAATTAGAGAGAAATTAATAATTCAATCTACTTAACAATAAGCTTTGTTGTTTTAACAAATTGGTCATTAAATACTTTGATAATATAGATGCCATTCTTGAAAATAGATCTATCCAAATGTATTGGTTCTGAATTATACAATTGTTCTTCATGATATTCAACACCAGAAATGGAATATATTTTTAAAATTGCTACAGATGAGAAATTATCAAGTTTGACATTTAGGACATCACTATTAAGAGGATTAGGGTAAACTAACAACTTGATATCTGATTCAGAAAAAGAAGGATTTACAATTGGGTCTTCAATAGATTTACTGATTAAAGGAGATAATACAGATCCGGGTATAACTTCAGAAGGTACTGTCCCGGTTTGTCCTGGTTTCAACCAACCTACTGCAAGATTATCATTATTATTGTACTCTTTCATTAAAGCTTCTATATAATATGTCTTTCCTTGAATTAAGCTTATAATTGCAGATTTCTGAGTTGCATATTTGTTCCATTCCCTGGAACTTGTATAATCAGTATGATACGCAATTTTTTGTTTATTACCAGCTTGGTCATCTGTACTGAGCCATAATTCACCTTCGTTATTTGATGCAATCCAAAAAGTATAATTTCCTGTTAATGGAGCACAAATGTAGCCTGCTATTCTGGTTCCGGAATTATCTGATACATTAAGCGGCGCTTCCATTGCAGTCAAAACACTCGTGGATGATGGGTTATTTGGATAATTGATATTACTTGTTAAATCACTTACAGCTGTTCCACTTATATTTTTCCATATCTGATATGTTACATTTCCAGTAGCAGAACAAACAGAAGAATTCACACTCACAGAGCAGGTAGATGATTTATTACTACCATCCGTAGATTTAGCAGTAATATTTGCAGATCCAGAAGCTATTCCTGTTACCGTTCCATAATTGTTTACAGTTGCGATAGAAGTATTGCTGGATGTCCAGTTTAAAGAACTGTTTGTTGCATTGCTCGGCAAAACGGTGGCATTCAGAGGAATTGTTGATCCGACATTAACAGAAGCCGAAGCAGGCAAAGAAACAGAGGAAACGAGATAGATAGTGCCAGATGAAGCCCCAATAGTTGATAATACAGAGCCAGGAATTACCTCTGAAGGAATCGTTCCCGTTTCTCCAGGTTTCAACCATCCTACAGCTAGGTTATCACTGTTATTATACTCTTTCATCAATGCTTCAATATAATAGGTTTTTCCCTGAACCAGATTAATGGTAACTGATTTCTGAGTTGCAAATTTATTCCATTCCCTGGAGTTTGTATAATTTGTATGATAGGCAATTTTTTTCTTATTGGAAGATTGGTCATCAGTACTGAGCCATAATTCACCTTCGTTATTTGATGCAATCCAAAATGTATAACTACCTGTTAGCGGAGCACAGATATAACCTGCTATCCTTGTTCCGAAATTATCAGAAACGTTAATTGGTGCTTCAAATGAGGTTAATACACTTGTGGATGTTGGGTTATTAGGATAATTGGTATTACTGGTTAAATCACTCACTGCTGTTCCGCTACCTATATTATTCCATAACTGGTAAGTAATATAGCCAGTTGCGGAGCATTCATAAGAATCCACAGTAATAGAGCAAGTCGAAGATTTGTTACTTCCATCAGTAGTTCTAGCAGTAATATTTACTGATCCTGCTGAAATTCCTGTAACGGTTCCATTGCTGCTCACAGATGCAATAGATGTGTTACTGGATGACCAGTTAAGTGAAATGTTTGTTGCATTACTTGGTAAAACTGAGGCAGTGAGAGGGATTGTTGATCCGACACTAACAGATGCCGTAGCAGGTAAAGAAATAGAGGAAACAAGGGTAACCGCCGAAGTTGAAGTAACTATTGGTGACAACACTGAACCAGGAATTACCTCTGAAGGAACTGTTCCAGTTTGTCCCGGTTTCAACCAACCAACAGCAAGATTATCGCTATTATTGTATTCCTTCATCAATGCTTCAATATAATAGGCCTGTCCCTGAATCAGATTTATTGTAGCAGATCTTTGCGTTGTAAATTTATTCCATTCCCTGGAGCCAGTATAATCAGTATGATACGCAATTCTTTGTTTATTGGCAGATTGATTATCAGTGCTGAGCCATAATTCGCCATTATTGTTTGATGCAATCCAAAAAGTATAACTTCCTGTTAACGGAGCACAGATGTAACCTGCTATTTTTGTTCCGGAATTATCAGAAACATTGATTGGTGCTTCCATTGAGGCCAATACACTTGTGGATGTTGGGTTATTTGGATAATTGGTATTACTTGTCAAATCACTCACCGCAGTTCCACTACCTATATTATTCCATAGTTGATAAGTAATATAACCAGTGGCAGAACATGTAACAGCACTTGTTAAGATCACTGAAATTGCAGCCTGGCTACTGAGAGTGCCAGTTCCATTATCCTGAACTTTTACAACCAGTGAAAAAACAGGTGTAGTCAGAATATTCAGTGCAGAAGCAGTCTTAACAACCAATTCACCAGAAGTACTATTGATTGTGAAGGCATTATTTGTGTTTCCCGAAATTATTGAATAAGTGAGAACTTGACCTGAGTTTGGGTCAGATGCATCCACAGTCCCCACAATAGTGCCATTTGGGCTTTTTTCATTAATCTGAAAACTTTGATTCTGAATAGCAGGTGCATAATTTGTCCCGGTACTTAGGCTTTTGATAAGTACAACTGAACTGTATGGTTGAATAGTGATGCTGCTAGAATAAATCTTTCCATACACATCAATATAAGGTACACTTAATGCAACGACTTTATTAGTTTTTGTATTATTATATTCAAACTTTAGGTCTGCTGTATTTGTAATGGAAATAGGTGATTTTTTTGAATGAGCATCTTGCGTGACCAAGCTTTGCCAACCTGCCAAGGTTCTATTTGTATTTGCACCACTAACTGAAGTTGTTATTGCTTGATTATCATCAATGGGTCTTGCATAATAATTACTATCAGCGGTGCCAAATGATGAAAATGGATTGCTGTCATCTCTGAAATAAAGAGTAGGCTGATTGCTAGCTTTTGAAAAGAAAATATTGTTTTTAATCACCATTTTCGTTATGGCAATCCCATCTCCCCAGGCATGTACTAATCTTAATTGATATCCATTATCAAAACAAACGTTATTTTTTATTGTATTTGAACCTGAGTTTATATTATTTATTCCAGCCTGATTACAATAAGCTACTGTATTGTAGGTAACTTGGGTATTAATGCTATTATTGTCTAGATATATTCCAAACAATGAAAGGTTGGTTTCTGAACCGATTCCTTCACTCGTTTGCTTACTGTTTAATATAATGTTCTTGGTAAAAGTCCTGCTTGTTATAGTAGGAGAGGAGTTATATGAGTATATTCCACCAGCATCATATCTTGTCATCCCAAAATATGTTATATAATTGTTTCTTATAATAATTCCATTACTTGAACGTACAGTTATTGCGCTGTGACCAGTATTTGTAATAGAATTATATTCAACTATGTTATTTGCTCCATATAATGTAATTGCATCATAAGTATCATCATTATTTGTTCCAGAGCCAGGGATCATGCCAGTATTGCTAATTGTATTATTTTTAATCCAGGCATAATTTGTTGCGCCTCTTAAGTTTATGGCGCACTCATTATTTTGGTCGAAAGTATTGCCGTCAATTATCATATAAGCATTGGAAGATACTGTATTGTCAATATAAATTCCATCTCTTCCACTAAACTTGAATGTGCAATTCTTTATTATTATATTTTTACCGCTATTGTTTTGGACCGCGTACGTATTTGCTCCTTCAAAATAAATATTATCAAAGGTAATATAGTTATATCCATTAATATATATAAGTCTGTCAATGGTAGAGATCTTAACTGTTTTTGTAGTAGGGACAACAGTTCCAAAATACATATAAAGCTTTGTCCCATTGTAAAACCATTCACCAAGTGCATCTAATGTGCTAAGAGAATTCTGAATAAAATAACCATAGCCGGCCGTAGGGGTCCAGGAAGAACCGGTTGTGTATGTGAGGGTAGTTGAAGAATGGTTAGTAATGATATTCCTATCTAACATCCATCTAAGTTTCCTGATAACAACCTCTGCACCCTTCCAGTTAGGCGTTCCTGTTAATTGATTATCAGTGATAGAAGTATTGCCTGAAAAAGATTCATAAGACATAAAACCAGTATTAGGCCATCTACCCATTGCAGTATTTACTCCATCAATCGTAACAATATTGGTTTTTGATTCACATGAAATAGTTTTTGAATATATACCATTACCTTCATTAGTCCATCCTGATATTGCAGTTAAACCACTTATAACAGGATCAGCACCACTTCCATATGCTCCAATGATAATGGGTTGTGACGAAGTCCCGGATTTTGCCACATTAATTGAACCTACAAACACATCGCCTCTTTTTAATAAAACAGAATCACCTGCGGCAAGGCTTGTGAAAAAAGAATTCAGTTTATTTAATGTTTTCCAAGGCGTGGATGTATTCTGAGCTTGAGTACTTGTTCTTGTATCATCTCCAATTGAAGTCGAGAAATAATAGTTCTTCCCGAAAAGGGTTTGAGAAGAAACTAGAATTAGAGTTAACGCTATTAAGAAAATGGAAAGGGATTTGTATTTAGTAGCAATTCTCTTCATTATATTTTTTTGTTTTAAAGTAATAATTCAACTTTATGTGAGTGTTTTTTGATATTATTTTCAATTGGGAAACGCAATTTTCACTTTTACTTCACCATAAATATTTCTTGTGGCCATTAAGTATAATATTTTTTTATTCTCAGAATTTATTTTGTATTTAACTTTCAGAATATATATTTCTGAAAACCAAAGAATTAAAAGAATAGTACTCGTATTATTGGAATTGTTGTTAAATATCCTTTTTTCGTTTGGATGATCTTAAGAAAAAGACAATGATTATGAGTCTACTAGTGGAAGGAGTTCAAATATTTAGATGCGTATCTGGTTACAAATACTTCATCTAATAAAGGAGCTAAGTCGGTTAATCTTTGAAGTTAAGAATTTTGCCCTTTTCTATCAAGAGATATAAAATAAACAGCTATATTTTCATCTATAGTTCGTTTGAATTATTTTTTTTAAACAATCTCAAACAAGTTGATGAAACTATAACAGTTTCAGTTTATCCGAAAATCAAAAATGTATAGAGTATTCCGAGCAATAGCGTACAAATGATGAACCAAGCAGGAACCTGCATCTCGGCAACATCATTATGAAATTATTGAATTTTCCATTCAATTTTGTACTTTAGAGATTCAAAAGTAGTTGATTCAAATTTTGAATATCTAATACAAAATAAAAAGATTTTAACAATCATATCTAATACGTTATTATTAACTATTTATAATATTGATTTTCAGTCATTAGTAACTTGTAATAAGTTTTTTATCATTTAAATATATAGAATTAGTTTCAGTAAAAAATCTTTACAATTCAATTTGTTATATTAATATCCTTTCAAAAACGAATTAATATTTTAGAAAACCTTTTAGTTAGTTCTCTAAAATTTGTCAAAACCCTTCTACATTTTCCTCTAACTGGTGGGTCACATATTATTGGCAAACGGTCCTTTTTTGACAAACTTTTAATGTATACTTTCAATTTAAGGTAATAAAATGAATTTGTGTAAAACAAAAAGAGCCGGATTACTCCGGCTCTTAAAATGAATAATTAAGGTTTTATTTTGCGAAGATCACTCTCTTGGCTATACTATTCACTTTATCTCTCAATACAACAGTATATAGTCCTGATGTCGGATCTTTAAGTTCAACTAGTTGAATATTATTTTCATTAAGAACAATATTATTTTGTTTCCAGACTAATATGCCTAGGTTGTTATATATTTCGATATCATAAACTTCATTAGTTCCCGTCTTTACCTTGATGCTGAATTTGTCATTACTTGGATTTGGATAGATATCAATTAATTCCTTTCCTAATTCTTTAATTGAAACATCAAGCACTGAAATTGAGTTTGATTGAAATGAGCTACAACCATTATCAGTAACAATACTATAATAAACCCCATTAACTGTTGCCAGATACTTCTGATCAGTAGATCCAATTATTTCGGCTCCATCCAAAAACCATTGATTACCATTTGGAGCACTACTTATTAAGGTATCGCCACTTCTTATAATGACTGGAGTAACCGGGGATGGTTTGATAACCATAGTACCGTTAATATAATTAATGGAATAATTTGAAGAGGTTAATCCTGAAGGATCGATTGAATAATTACCAGCTATTGTTGCTGTATCTGAAGTTCCACCAAAAACCAATGTGCCGCCAAGGATACCTTCATCTTCACTATTGATAAATCCATTATACGACACAGTATACCCATCGCTGTATATTGCCCCATCATAACACTTTTCCTTATCCTCAGCAGTAATTGTAAGAGCAACAGGTGTAATACTGAAGGTGGGAGCGGTTGCAACTATTAAGTTATAATTTATTCCGGCACCGAGTGTACCAAGAGCAAATGCATAGTCTCCCGCATCCTCTCCTGCACTGCGGTCCATAAGACCCGAAATTGTATCTGTTCCAATTAAAGAAGGGGAAATAGTATAAGTAAAAGGAACTGGATCTGCAGAACCATATTCTTTTGTCTGACCTGCATCAGGCGTAATAAAAACATCTAAAGCTGAAACTGTCAAAGTAGTATTCCCATCTGATGTTGCAACTGGAAGGCAAGGACCTGTGATAACACAACGGTATTTGAAACCAGTCATATCAATAGTAGGCATGGAAATATTCAATGTGTTTGTTGTCGCGTCAGAATAAATTCCTCCATCTATAATATCAACAAATCCTATACCTGCATCCTCTTGCCACTGATATGAAACAGCATCAGTAGCTGTAACTGTAAAACTAGTCGAGGTACCATAGGTGATTGATTGATTGATTGGTTCAGATGTTATGGCTGCTAGAATACAAGTTGAGTTGAAAACCCAGAAATCAATTAAATAATTCACTCCGTTTTCACCAGTCCCCACATAAAACATATCCCCAATATTGAAACCTGCAGCTTGGGATCGAGAAACCCCACTAAAGTCAGCCTTTTGATTCCATTTGTCCAAAACAGGGATATATTCCCAAAAATCCTTCATTTTGGTAATTGTTCCAATACTCCCAAGCCCTATATATCCATTTGTGCTATTTCCGTAGCCAAAAGCATTTATCCTTCCTGGACCACCAAAACTAGCTCTTACGGTCCATGTGTCAGTAACAGGATCATATTCATAGAAATCAGTTGTTAGTGAGACCCCAGTATTCCCTAATCCTAAATACCCCTTATTCCCAATATTTAAACCAGTAGCAAACACTCTGCCTGCACCTGGAAAATCTGCTTTTTTAGTCCACAAATCAATTGTTGGATCATATTCCCAGAAGTCATTAAAAGATGGTGTAAGGGAGTCGCCATTATCCCCTGTTCCGATATAGCCTTTTGATCCAATACTGAAACCTGCAGATCCATATCTCTCTAATCCATCGAAATCAGCTTTCTTTGTCCATGTATTTAATGATGGAGAAAAAGCCCAGAAGTCTTTTGCAACCGTACCATCAATCGTATCAGCACCACCAAGGCCAGTTCCTATATATCCTAACGAATCAATACTAAAACCCACTGCAAATGTTCTAGCCACGCCTCCGAAATCTGCCTTTTGTGACCAAGTATCGGTTGACTCATCATATTCCCAAAAGTCAGTTCTTGGGATTTTACCATTTCCGTAACCAGTACCCAGGTAACCTTTAGTCCCAATACTAAAACTAACAGCTCCTGCTCTACCTATTCCGCCAAAACTACTTTTTGGGGTCCATGTACTTAGTGTTTGGGCATAGGACAAAGAAGAAAACGCTGTAAACACGACAAAGAGAAATACAGCAAGAGTAACATTTTTTTTCATAGTCGTTATAGTTTTAATTATTTGTATTTATTTTAAGTTTATTCATTTCATCTAAAGAAACACTTGGAGGTATTTCTCCTTTTTTTAGTTTGTCAATTACAAGCCGGGCTACCTTTTTAGCATCTGATTTAGTATTAAAACCCTGATTTCCAGGTAAACCAGGTATACTTGTCTGGTGTATAAATAATTTATTATTTATAAAAATATCATAACACCATGTGTTATTATTGGATCGAACAATTTTGTATGTATATTTTATATTAAATTGGATTTCTTCTTCTAAATAATTATTAAGTGTACTAACTTGTTTAGTGGAATTATGACCAATTGCTGTGATAAAAACTGTTAAGAAAAGAAGGGACAAAAAGTGTTTCATAAAAAATGATGTTTAAAGATTAATTGGACGATTAAAATAATAAAACAACTCTTAGTTTTCCGTTTTTTAAACAGGACAATCTTATCTACTCGAATTCAAAGTTTTTATAACACAAAAATCAAATGCCATAAAGCTTGCACCACCCGCACTTGAGTATACAAAAGTATTTAATATTTTGAGTTAAATAGCAAAGACTTTATTTTTATAATAAGAAAAATTTACTTTAAATTTTAGAATGAAAAGTAATTCTGCTTTATTTACAGTAAGTTGATACTTGTCAGGTCTATAATCTGAATCAGAACTGTTTTTAACTCTTGTGTCTGTATCATTTGCTCGAGCGAATAAGTATTTCATCTCAAATTAATATTATCAACAAATTTCGTCCACCTTTAAATATGTGATTACTTTTTGTCTGAGAATTACTTTCCTATCCAACTATTTTCAGATTCAAACAATCAATAAATCATTGCTTTTAGTAAATATCTCTCATGTCAATTGTATCGTATCTTCAAAATCAGCTAATCAAAGCGGCAGGATTCACACATAAAAAAAGCCGGATTATTCCGGCTTAAAAGTTTAATTAAGAATTATTTTGTAATAAAAATTTTCTTCACATTCTTTTTAGTTTGTGATCCAATAACTATAGTATAAACACCAGATTTTGATCCTTTTAGATCGATATTAATATTGTTAGAAGAATCCGTCTTTTCATTATCATTTTTCCAGACTAACAGACCAAGGCTGTTATATATTTCAATTTTAAAAATCTCTTTGCTGTTGGCTGTTTTGAGTTTAATATTGAATTTGCCATTATTGGGGTTTGGAAAAACATCAAAGAATGAAGCAGATAGCGCATCAAGTGATACATCCAATATTAAAATTGAATTTGAAGATGAACTGCATCCATTTTCAGTGATAACTGTATAATATATGCCATTAGACACTGCAGTGTATTCCTTATCAGTGGCTCCAACAATTTCAACATCATCAAGATACCATTGGTTTCCGGTATCAGAACTGCTTATGAGAGAAAAACCATTCCTAGTAATTACAGGAATAATTGGAACTGGATTAATTACCAATGTGCCATCTAAATAAGAAAGAATGTAATTTGCTGCTGTCTGCCCTGATGGACTAATGGTATAACTTCCAGGATCAGTAGCGGTTACAGCATCTCCTCCAAAAACAAGAACATTGCCAAGTACACTCTGATCATCACCATTCAAAAATCCGTCATATGAAACAGTAAAAGCATCGCCATATACAGATCCGTCAGCACACTTTTCCTTATCATCAGCTGTAATTGTCAGAGAAGCTGGTGTGATGATAAATGTTGGTGTAGTTGCAATTGATAAGCTATAGTTTATTCCGGCAGTAAGAGTGCCAATTGAATACGAATACTCTCCTACATTTTCTCCAGCAATTCTTTCCATTTGACCTGAAACCGTATCTGAACCTAATAACATTGGAGCAAATGAATAGCCGAAAGATAAAGGATCTTCTGAACCATAAACCTTCATTTGGTCTGCGTCAGGTGTTATCATTACAGAAAAAGGCATTACAGTAAGGGAAGCATTACCATTTGATGGAACTGTTGGAAGGCAAGGGCCTGTCACTAAGCACCTATATTTGTATCCAGTCATGTCAACTGTTGGTAGAGAAATGCTTAAAGTATCAGTTGTTACACCAGAATATATCCCGCCATCTGTAAGATCAACAAATCCTGAGCCTGCATCTTCCTGCCATTGATAAACAACAGCATCTGAAGCTGATACAGTAAAACTGGTTGAATCACCATAAGTTAATGAACGGCTGTCAGGTTCTGAAGTAATTGATGCAATAACACAGCCTGGATTGAATTCCCAAAAATCTCCCAAATAATTTAATCCATTATCACCAGTTCCCAAATAAATCTGATGATCTATACTAAAGCCAGCGGCTGATGCTCTTGTACTACCTTGAAAGTTGGCCCTTTTTATCCAGGTATCCGCAGTAGGACTATATTCCCAAAAATCATTTATATACGTTTTATCTGAAAGTAGCCCAACTCCAACATATCCATTAGTGTCTGTACCACATCCAAAGGCGCCCTTTCTGCCTAAGCCTCCAAAACTTGCTTTTTCAGTCCATGTATCGGATACAGGATCATATTCATAGAAATCTGTTGGACGGGAAACTCCGATATTCCCTAAACCTAAGTACCCTTTATTTCCGATAGCAAAACCGGTAGCAGATACTCTGCCTGCACCAATAAATGTCGCTTTTTGCATCCATGTATCAGTAGCAGGATCATATTCCCAAAAGTCATTTGAAGTCATAAAACTCGTATCAAAATTGTCTCCTGTTCCAATATAACCTTTCGGACCAATACTAATGCCAACAGCACCAAATCGTTCAGGACCACCAAAATCAGCTTTCTGAGCCCAAGTGTTTAAAGAAGGTGAATACATCCAAAAGTCTTTAAGGGCACTTCCAATAACCGTATCTTTCACATTCAGTCCAGTTCCAATATATCCCAATGAATCTATACTAAAACCTACAGCGTATGTTCGTCCCGAGCCTCCAAAATCAGCTTTTTGAGTCCAGGAATCAGTAGCCGGATCAAATTCCCAGAAGTCAGTCTTAGTGGTTTCACCACTTCCATAACCAGTACCCAAGTAACCTTTAGAATCAATGGTGAAACCTACAGCTCCGGTTCTACCCATTCCAACAAAACTACTTTTTTGATTCCATGCGTTGGGTGTTTGGGCGTAAGAAGAGTAAGAAAGCGCAGAAATTACTAAAGTGAGAATTAAAGTAATTGTAATTTTTTTTTTCATAATGCTTAAAGTTTTAATTATTACATTAAATTTTATTCTTTTTATTTTATTACTATTTACATTTAGAGCAATTTCTCATTTATTCAGTTATTATATAACAATATGAACTGCATTTTGTTATATTTTTTATTACAAATATTTTTTTGAGATTTTTAGTGGCAACTTAAATACTTGAACTGCCCTATAAAAATAAACAAAAGTATTTAATAATATTAATTCAAAAAAAAGAGCAAATTTTCATAAAAAAATATATTTATACTATCTTTCTTAATTCATTTTATAGAGCTAAGTTAACCTTTTTGTAAAGATTAGTTAAAATTAATTTATACAAAATAAACCAATAAAAAAGTAGTAGGGTGTGAATTCCACTATTGTCCACTTCCCATTATCACAGCACGAACCGTCTTAAATGTTAACAGGAGATCTTGTTGCAATGACCAGTTATCAATATACTGAAGATCAAGTCTCATCCAGTCTTCAAAAGATATTTTATTACGATGAGGTAAAATCTGCCATGTGCAGGTAATTCCAGGACGCATTGATAAGCGACGAAGTTGCCAAGGCTTGTACTGATTTACTTCGTTCATAATTGGAGGTCTGGGGCCAACAAGCGACATATCACCTTTTATTACATTGAAGAATTGTGGCAATTCATCCAAACTTGTTTTACGAAGAAACTTTCCAACTTTGGTAATACGTGGGTCATTTTTTATTTTAAACACAGGTCCGCTCACTTCGTTCTGATCCATAAGCCCAGCTTGCATCTTCTCAGCATCGACCATCATAGTGCGGAATTTGTATATATAAAATTCACGACCATGCAGCCCAACTCTTTTTTGTTTAAAAACTATAGGCCCTTTAGAGGTAAATTTAATCACTACACCTATTATCATAAATATCGGCATCCACAATATTACGACAATAAGAGAGAAAGTAAAATCAAATATATACTTCCAACTCAGTGCAAATTCATTGGCTGGTTTGTTTTGATAAGTAATAAAAGGAGTTTGATCAAAATGATGTATTTCGTTAGGTTTTGCTGAATTATTTATCAGTTGTGAACTAAGGCGGAAAACAATACCGACTTCTTTACAAGCTGCCATAATATGGTTAATCTCATTCGAGTTAAAGTTATTTTTGCAATAAAAGACCTCATCTACAATCTGAGACTTTATAAGGCAGGACATACTCATAGTCTTTTTAACAACTTTAATACTTGAGCTATATTTATCATAAATTTTCTGGGAATCCGAGATAATCATTGTTATTTTATATCCAAGTTCTCTTTTAGTGGTGATTTTCTCAATGAAACTTTCATTCTCTTCGTCAGCAATGATAATTATGTTTTTCAAATTAATACCCTTTCTACGACGATTCATGTAGTATTGATTCGCAGCAACGTAAGAGATGCAAATAACTGCATGGTTAATAATCCCAAAAATGAATATAAACTCCTTACTGATACCAGTTAAATTCAATAAACTCACCAAACCAAATAAAATGCCACTGGCAATTATAATGAATTTAACACTTTGTACGAAAAGTTTGGGATAATGGTTTACCCGATAAATCAGTAAAAGTGCAGTCTTCGATAATCCAATAAACCAGACAGGTAACAATAACAATAATAAAGTTAAGTATTCAGATGAGTATTCAATGGAGGGGGAAATGTAATATTGAGCTACCCTTACAGATATAAAATAGGTAATAATGGTTAGAATCATTATTATAATTCTAAACATTGACGTGCTTACTTTTTCGTTTTCTCTTATCATAAAAGTATTATATAATCACAGTTAAATATGATTTTCGTAGACAAGAAAAATAAGTAGCGGAGAGTAATAACTAGTTTGTGTTTCCCTAAAAGTTAATTCTTTTTTAAAGCAACAATTACTATTCGAATTAAAACTTAGTAGATCGGCACACAATAAAGAAATCAAATTCTGTGCCTCGATTTATAACATTCATGTAATCATCCATATATATCATTTATCTCAAATTTATATTTCTAAAAACAGTCCCATTTTGAACCATATAAATTCCAATTTAGCGAAGCAAGAAAATTATTAGCTTAAAATTATTATTCTAAATTTTTATCTTAAATTTTTTTTTAAAAAAAGTGTTTAAAATGAGAATTATGATTAAATATAAAATAAGATTGCTTCCTCTATAATTTTATTTATAGTCTCAGTGTAAGTAATCCTTTGTTAAAAGAATATCTCAGGAAAAGCCTATTTTTCATACATCTATATTTCACCTCTGGATTAATAGTTTCCTATTAAAATAAGACAAATACCTTCTTGGTTCGCCAATTCAGAAAATTTGAATTTATTTTGTACAGATTAAATTGATAGCAATAAAAAAGAAAATATTAAAAACACACCAATTGAGATAAGAATGTAGGTTACTTTTCGTTCAAATGATAACATCCTTTCGCATTCAGAAATTCGGGATGCAACTATATCGGATTGAATGTTAAAGCTTAATGCTTTTTTGTATCGATTATTAGCTTGTCTTAACAGTTCTATTTTAAAAAAGTCATCAGCTTCCTGTATCAACTCTCTGTATTTTTTTTCAGTAGAATTCATCTGGGAGGGTAAATTGTCAGGTTCCATAATATTACTGTCTGAATACTACAAATATAGTTAAAAATTACTGGATTTGTTACAGCATATTTCTAATAAATTAATGCATCACCATAAAAAACAGAATATATTTTACGAAAGTTGAAAATTGGAAGTATCAAGTCTATTAATGTCAATATGATTGAAATAAAACATGGAACTTTTTCACAATAAATTAATTTGTGAAATTAATATCAAAACGAAAAATACTATTCTGATTGTTAAACCATTAAATGGTCAGTTTTTTATAGTGCCATTATAAAAACCCTGTTTTATATAAAGAGGATATTTCTTGAATCTATCTATAAGAATGAATTGCTAGTTTGGATAATTTTATAATTGATAAGCCAAATTGCATTATTATTTTATTATTCAAATAACAACCTTTAACTTATAAAATGTTTGTCCTAAGCATTAATAAATTAATACCTCTATTTTCACATTAGTAGGTGATTAATTAATGTTAATTAAAGAAAGGTGTATTAAAAACTCATTTAGCACCAACCATAGAATTCTTAAATTTATTAAGTAATTCCAACTGAGCTTTCCGGTCCATAATTGCCAAAGTGCGGATTAATCGGTTCCTATGAATCATTTTCTTTAATTTCTGATAATCATCAGCACCACTGGTAAACCGCATCATCAGTTCAATGGTTTCAGCTTCGGCCTTCTCACGAACTGACTGAATAAATATTGTATTTCGCCTAAGCATATAATCAAATAATCCTAAATCTACGATGTCTTCAATCTGCTTTCTCACTTCGGAATTCGACTTAATCGCTTTTTGAAATGACGAAAATGAAAACCTGAATTTTTTTTCTGATGAGATAGACTTTGCAGTCGAAATGTCCTGAGCTGGATAATTAGATGCATTCATGGCTGTGGTTTTATTTTAATAGCCTTAATGCGAAAAAGTAATATTGAGTCTGAATCATTTTTATAATAATGGCAGAAAACATTTTGTTCTCATAACAATGCAAAAAAGGGTAAAGTGACCAAATCGGATCTTAGAAATATTACTGATCCTTCTTGATTGTTAATTGTTTTATCAAAATTCAGCAAAAAAAAGGATAATTGTGAAGTATTTAAAATATAAAGAAAAAGTAATTGTTACCATTAAGAGCTGTAACATCAATTATTATAATGGAGGAGGAGTATGTATAAAACGAAAAAGTCGCTAATTTCTATAAAATTAGCGACTTTTGATTATTTGTTGTGATCCGCTTGGGAAATGAACAATCAAATCAATAAGCTAATTATCAGTATTATACAACTTTTCCAAATAAGATTAGCACCGAAATAGGAACCTCATTTAGTTGTCATACTTGTTTAAGAACTTATTGCAAATATAATCAAATATTGTTAAAATTGTTCTTAGTATTTAAAATATTTCAAGAAATAAAGTATATTTTTTTTATAACCCAATCTCTTTCTTTTGACGGATTTCGCAATCCATCTTAAAACAAACAAGCGGTATCAGTTTTTCTAAAGCTGTTACCCGGTCGTGAAGCTCTTTATTCTTAGCCAGGACATCATCGTATTGTTTTTCGATAAATGCAATGGCTTTCTCTGTATAATCGATCTTACTGTCTTTGCGGATGTAGCGAAGGGTAATTAGTGTTGAAATACCTCCGCCGGTGATGAAACTTAAAATGATTGAAAGGTATTCGAGCATGGCTTTAATGAGTGAAAAGTGAAGAGTGAAGAGTGAATAGTTAGTGTTAATTTGGTATTGACGTGATTATTTCAGTTTAAAGTCGTTGAATTGTCAAGGTTAGAGTAATTGTAGCAGGATCAACAGGAGAACCTTCAAAGATTGCAAGCAAACTGGTATTGATTGGAATTGTATTGTTAGCCGTTGCGGTAAACTCCAAAACACCATGAATTAATTCACATCGGGAAAGACCCTCAACATAGCTTTCAGAATGGCCTAAAGAAAAAGTAAATACATTGGAAGAAGAATAAACTGCAACTGATAAAATTTTGAAACTGTATTTCGGATTCAGGAATAAATAAAACTGGGAATAATCTGTCTCAAGGTTTACATTCTGATAGCAATAGGTTATTGACTCAATTGATGGTGTGGAATAAATGGTATCAAAGTATGCTTTTAAAGCAGACTTTATATTTGACACATTTATCTTATTCAATAAGCCGGTAGCGAAGTTGATAAAATTGAATGTATCAGGATCTGAAGGAATACCGGATGAAGCTGCTGCGAGTGTTGAAGTAACATCACCATTTGAAGAAACTACGGAACCCGGATAAGCAGCGGTAGCATACCCGCTTTTAACTAATCCGCCTACCACTTTTTTGGTAATAACTGTTGGAGTTGTAAAGATTTCAGCGTTTAAATAATCGGCCAGAAGCTGGCGGCTTACTTCCATGATAGAAAGCACTTCCTGGACTGCTGCAGTGCGCTGCTGGTCGGATGTGGGGAAAGTATCGGTTTCAGTTAAAAGTTGATTATAGAACATGTATTTGACTGAGAAGGCCAGATATGGTTTTATGTAGTCATTAACCAGGGTTGTATAATCATTGGGAGTTTCTTCAATATTAGTTATGACGACCTGGGTGACAAGGGGGACAATGAATTTGGTTTGGGCGCTGGAGATGAAGACAGGCAAAATAAGAGCAGGGTCAAGGGAGTTGACAAAGGCGATGGAGCTGACTTCTTCTGCGGTTATTAAGGACATTGGGTGCTAGTTTGGGGAGTTTGCTTCGGCTGCGCCTTCGCAATGACGTTGCTTTTAAGTGGTTTCTACTGACTTGATTGAAGGAGTTTTTGACCTGGATAACGAGTTGACGCTGAATGGGGTCTTTTGCATCGAATGGCAGACCAGCATCGCGGCGAACTTCCCAAACGAATTTGTAAGGGTTGGTGCGTTCGATGGGTGGTTCATTGATAAATGTGATTTTACCAACCGGCAACTTGAATGCAGTGAAAATCTGATCGAAATGCCTGAGGAAAAATTCCTGCAAAGGATGGATAACGGTATTCAATGCGATTTCCCATTCATTGGAGATGCGGTTTGAATCGAAGCCAATCTTATCATTGGCATAGGGTGTTAAAGACCGGAACCAGTTGTGAACGGTTATGATGCTTAATTCAGCCTGGTTGTGCAGTTCTTTCCAGTTGCCTTCTTCGTTCTTCTTAAATTCGACATATTTGGCTTCCTGTGATTGCTGGCCAGGAGAAAGATCAGTCAGGTACTGAATAACCATATTACCAGCTTTCTCCCCATCAATTCCATTGAATTTACTTAATTCAGTATCGAGCTCAACAGCATCATCAGCAGAATTGATGCCACCAACAACCAAAAGACCTGGAGAAGTGAAACCACGTTCAAGGCGGTTTTGATTCCAGAGGTTTGTCATGCCCGAGATAAGAATGGGTCGCATACCGGCAAAATAAGATGGTATGCCATAATAGTAAAACTCCGGTTCATAGTCTTTGATATGATAAACGGAATGGAGCAATCCATCAGGACCTTTGCTGAAATTCGGGAATAATGGTAAGGTTGATAAATTAGGATCATTCTTGCCTTTAGTTTCAGCCCAATTCGGATGAATCAAAACATCATTGGTCAGAGAAGCCAGGCGGCATTTGCTTGAATCAATATGATAAAAGTAAAGGAAGGATTTAGCCGGATTGGTAATCAGTTCGATAAAACCGTTACCAACAGTAAGGTAGTCATGAACTATATGACGGAAAATGGTGTTAAAATCCTCAAAAGTGTTATTTGGATCGGTAATAATATTTTGAATGATAGCTTCATTAGAAACCATTCCTTTGCCTATGATATAGCTGGTTTTGCAATTGAGGATGGCACGGTGAACCGGAACCTCCCTGGCAAGCTGGTTGAGCTGAGAAGGCAGTAAATTATCTTCTCCAAAAGGGATATAATACTCATAATTGGATTTCAGATCGATGAAATCCGATTTTTTGAGGTTGAGGAGCGGAGTATAATTGTATGTGGAGAAGGATTTCAAGGGAAATTGCGGTTTAGGGTGGAGGTTGCTTCGAGCGTGCCGCTCCTCGCAATGACGGCTCGCAATACGTGCTTTTTTAGTCAATTAAACCCCTCTCCGGTTAAGAAGAGGGATTAAAGCACAAGAAGGACGAGAGAACTGGCTTAATCCCAAAATAAGGATCAAAGCCACCGAGAACGACGAGCTCAGGATGGAGATATGCAGTTTGAGCTTTGTACTGAACACGATACCTGCGCATCTGTGCTTCCTGGTTGTACCAGGATTCCACCATTTCGGAATCGGAAGTACCATCTGTAGCAAAGAGCAGGTTTTTGGGAGTGGTAAGGATGGCACGGTGAGGTGCAACACCGTGATTAGAAGCCTTAATCCATTTATCCCAATCCGGACGGACAAAAATTGGAATGCCTTCGTAAGTTGGAACCTTTAAGCCCATTTTTAAGAACCGTATCACCCAGACTGCCCACGCGATTTTTGAAAGTATGAGCCAGATTACGATAAATGGAATTGGTAACCATGAAAACCAGGTCAAAACCATGCATTTCAGGAGTAGCAGCATCAAGCATGGATTCAAGCGTGTAATCAGCTTCATTTTCTGAAAGTTTGCCGGCAAAGACTACCACCCTGAGAAGTAGATCATTCTACCTTCAGCCGGTTCCACTGACTACCTGTGATGAAGAGTTGAAATTACCGCCAGGATATTTAGCAAGGATATAATAGGGAATCACCACTGAAACATTTAGCTGAACCCCATTAATACCAGCGCGGGCTTCAATATTATCTTTGTAATTATTGGACCAATTAATGAGAGTTTGATGTGAAGACTGCCGTATAGGGCTGATGAATAAGATGTGCCATTAATATGCAATGCGTAGCAGAATCACCTGCATCACCATCATAGGTAATGAACGTCTTGCTGAGCAACAGCTTGTTCAGATGATGTAATAGCAATATTCTGAATGTTCAGAAATACCACCATTGCGTAAATCATTCAGAAAATGAGTCATGAAGCCGGTATAACCGTTGTGATCAGGATCAGGTTCCGCCAGAATAAGAAGATTCAGCAGTAGGATCCGCAAAGAACATCTGGCGAATAAGGTCATCCTGTCCAGCCTGGGCAATAATGGGAAGCATGATTTTGTTCCAAATATCAGGTGACTTCATCTGTTCTACATCATCTTCCTTATATCCCTGGGCAAGCAGCTGCTCAATGATAGAGCCCCAGAAAGCACGGGCATTTTGCTCAAACTCCAGGGCCATTGGCTGAACGGTAATATTCTGATGAGTCAAAGTAAGCTCACCATTAGGATTAAAGCCAGGTTCCAGTTTTGGTTTTGTGAGAAATCCAGGACGATAAACCCGGTTAAGACGCTCCGTACCTTTAATATCAGTACGTACAGTGATCATTCCCCGAATATCTTCAGCCATAAACATTGGCTGGATGAAATATTCATCAATGGATTGACGGGAAAAAGGTGGGTCTGTGGAATGAGAAAAAATGTTTGACATTTTGTAAAATTATTTAGTGGTTTAAAGTTTAAGTTTGCTTCGGGCGGAGCCCTCGCAATGACCTAGCCATTAGGCCGTTTTTTTAGTTGAAAGCGGAGGTCTTTAGGGGCATTTTTGAGGATTTGTTTGCCGGTGGTATCTTCGGGTTTTGGATTACCGACGGTAACCTGAGGATCAGTGACATTCAAAGGAATGGAAGGACTGGCTTTAAGCTGTTCGGACAATTCAGTGATTTTTGAATTGGCAGCATCAAGGTCCTGAGCTGTTTTGGAGGAACTTTGAAGCAGGGCTTCATGTTCGGCATTAAGATTGGCAAAAGATTCACTTAATTGTGTATTTTTAGAAGCAAGATCATCCAGAAAAGCTGTGATGGATTCAGCTTTTTGCTGCTGGGTAAATTCTGAAACCTCAGTGAAGGATTCAGGATAGGAAGCGGAAAAAGCATCGAAAAGAGCGTTCAGAGTAATATCCTCTTTGTGCTCAGTGCTCAGTGCTGATGTGCTCAGTGGGATCGGTAGAAAAGGCAGCCAGGAAGGATGCAAAATTCTGTTTTATTTTATCGGATAAAATCATTTTGGAGTTAGTTATATAGTTAGAAAGAAATTCAACTACGGAATCAGGTTTTGAAAAGATCAGATCCATGATTTCAGGATTTTCATCCAGGAACTGAGTTGCGATACCAGGAAAAGTATTCTCGGAAAACAAGCCATCGGTTGCGGCCGGTTCATCGACTATATCGGTTGCCCTAAGGTCTTTGAGGCGGAAGTATTCCTTATCTACTTTTTTACCATCCTTCTCCTCTTTAAGGAATACAGATTCCGCAATCTCAAAAACAATGGAAGCCCCGAACATGTCGGGATTCTTTTCAGCCATATCCAGGACGTAAGTAAACAAATCCCCGTTAGGGGTGCTTCTTGAAGTGTCGTCCAGGTAGAGGTCAGCATTTACTTTGTTGCTTGCATAAGAATAATTTTTAAAGCGCCCCAGATAGGTTCCAAGGGCAGTAGTGCACATGTTAGGATGTCCGAACCGGGCTTTGATACCGGCAGGTTTGGAAGTGGCAGTATCCACCAGCTGGAGCAGGAAAGTTTTGTCAATAAAACCGTCGTGTCCTTTTGCCGGTCCTACCTGAGCAATAGTAACTCCGCGAATAATCCCATTATCCCGGTCGATGGAAGCGACGGGAGCTGAAAATATGGGAGGAGTTGAGAAGTACCTGTGCATTATTTTACAGTTTTCTGCAAGGTCAGCACCAGCTTTTGGAGTTTTTGTGTAGGTAGATTTAAGCGTAGTCAGGGCTTTCCCTTTTCCGTTTTTTTTGTTTGTCTTAGCCATTTTAAGGTAGATTTTAGATTCCTTACAAAATTACAAAATACTTAAAGTAATACTTTAGTAAAAGTTGGCAATATATTTGTATATCAGTATAATATAACCATATTTTATGTAAATTTGTAATATAAAAATACAGGTTGGATCATGGAAGCAAGCAAGGATTTGATTTTAAATGAAATACAGCAACTTACCGGGATAGATGCTGAGAAATTATTTGACATTGGGCTGATTCCTACGAATCATGCACGGAAATGGGTAGTGAAAGAAAAGTACTTACCGGCTGGCAAAAACAGGCAGGACGTATACAGATATTAAGAATGAGCTGAGTGATCGAATATGGAGTCTCGGTTAGTACAATAGAGAAACTTGTTTACAGGCAACCTCACCCCTAAATCCCTCTCCGGATGGCGAGGGGACTTGTGGACGAGTGAGTTCAAAAATGAAATTGCCTTTGGGGATGAGATTGCTTCGGTTTGCTTCGTCGTTCCTCCTCGCAATGACAGCTCGCAATGACTGATTAAAATTGAATATTATGGAAAATGAAAGAAATGAAAAAGGGAAATTTCTTCCGGGAAATAAAGGGAAGCCGAAAGGGGCAGTGAATAAGATAACCCGTGAAATACAGGCAAAGGTGGAATGGGTACTTGAATTGCTGGATGAAACCGTGGAGGAAGATTTAAGAAAAATGAAACCGCCGGACCGGATCAAATTATGGGCGGATTTGCAGGAGTATATCAGGCCAAAACTTCAGAGGGTTAACCTGGATGTGGGGACGGAAGATAAAGAGATCAGATCGATTACTTTTAAAGTTATCAGAAGTGGTGAACCGGCAAGTCCTGAGACAGGTGACCAGGTAAACAAAGGATAAAATGATAGATAAAGAGACCAATGTATCTGTGGTTTTCGATAAAAACATGTCGGCTAACTACCAAGATTGTTGTTAACCAGGGAAGCAGCCGAAGCGGGAAAACATATAGTATTTTACAACTGCTGATCCTGGTAGAAGTCATTCGAGGAAAAGGATGCTGTGTTTACCATCGTAAGGAAGACCATGCCCAGCCTGAAAGCATCAGCGATGAGGGATTTTTTCGAGATACTAAAGAATGAAGATCTGTATGATGAGAAATTCCACAATAAGACTGAAAGTACCTATATCCTGAATGGGAACCTGTTTGAGTTTGTGAGCCTGGATCAGCCGCAGAAAAAGCGTGGAGCAAAGCGAACCTATCTTTTTATTAATGAGGCAAACGAATTGAGCCTGGAGGACTGGATACAGCTGAGCATCAGGACAGAGAAGCAAATCTTTATTGACTATAATCCATCAATGGAGGAACACTGGATTTATGACCTGGTGATCCCGAGGAAGGATTGCACATTTATCCAAAGCACTTACCTGGACAATATAGATTTTCTACCGGCGGAGGTGGTGAAGGAGATTGAGCAACTGAAATATATTGATGAAAATTACTGGCGGGTTTATGGGCTTGGATTGCCTGGACAAATCAAAGGTCTGATTTTTACGAATTGGGAGCAGTGTGAAGCGTTCCCTACTGAATGTAAGTGGGTTGTTTACGGGATGGACTTTGGTTTCTCGTAATGACCCTACAGCCTTAATAAAAGTAGGTTTGTGCGGTGGTGATTTGTACCTGGATGAATTGATTTACAACCGGGGACTAACTAACCAGGATATTGCTAAATGGCTGGGTGAACTGGGATTGAAATGGACGGATGAGGTTATTGCAGATAACCAGCCGAAGTGCATTTATGAGATTAAAAAAGAGGGATTTAATATCCAGGCGACCTTTAAGGGAAAGGACAGCATTTTAGCCGGTTTGGATATTATGAAAAGGTATAAGGTATATATTACCAAGGGATCGGTTAACCTGATCCGGGAGTTTAAGAATTATAAATGGAAAGAGGACCAGGCAGGAAAAGCAACGAATGAACCGATTGATAAATTCAATCATGGGATTGATGCGGTGAGGTATGTCTGCCTAGCGCAAAGTTATGGTGAATAGGAAGAGGATGGTGAAGGTGGGGAGGGTGTGAAATTTCACCAAAGAGATTATAGCCCTGCAATAATCTTCAGTAATTCTTCTCTGGTTTTACCAAGTTTCATCTGAATTTTTGCAAGCATCTCTTCTTTATGACCTTCAATAAGATTCAGTCTTTATCCATTAAGATTGCAAATTTCTGTTTTAGCTTGACTTTCTTATCAATCCAGTGTTCCATGTAATTCTATTGTTTACTTCTAGTCTAGTTGAATTGATGAAATAAATTATCATACAAAGATAGATCTGTTATTTCAGAAATGTTACATAATAATTGAACGAGTTACATAATTCACACATTTTCACTGATGAGAAATTTATAAAGCAATTAGAACCATCACGATATCGGATAGCTTCTACATTTAATGTTTAAAATTGTAGGTTTTACAACCGAATTATCTGGTGTCATAAGTCTGTCCAAATTCTACGTTGATTGAAGCTCCTGTCTGAAATTTAACCTGCATCTATATGTTCTTCAAATGACTGGACGAGGAACAGCCTGTTTCTGAAAATGATTTTTGCCTGTATCTCTTGAGGGTATTCTAACTGCTGACTCTTGTAAGTGTACCTAAACCTGAATATGAAAATATCATTCGACCACCTAATCGTAACATCCGTACCGATGATAGTGCATAGTCTTGTAATGCCGAGTGTAAGTGTTCCACCAATGTTTCTGCACCTAATTCAGGACTGGATTATCACGTCCGGTATATCCGTCTAGCAGTGCATATCTAATACTGCAATACCTAACCTGGTTCATTGGTAACCCTGCAGGAAGTGACCACGCACAACCGTATTATTGTCTATATTCTGAACAACTGACTAAAACGCAGATCGTTATCGCGCTGAATCAACATCACCGACAACTGAGATTTATAATGCTTCGGTAACTCCGTTGAAAAATTGCAAATCACCTGCAATCCAAGATTGACTAGTGCAGTAATCCACTCTAATATTGAGTGTCTGATTTTTATACAGAAGTTGAATTGACAGTCCTGGTTCTTACTACGATTCCCATGAATACTGCAGCAGTAAAACTGCTAAGTTAAATTTGTTTAGTTAAATTATTTTTGCTTTAGTTTGGACTTCATTATAGCTGAAAAATTCATTATTTTTGATTGAGTAACAGTTCGAAGAGTTACATAATTCACACATTTTAAGTTAGATTCTTCAGAAGGTTTCAGTAAAAAAAATGCCCGGCAGAACTGGCAAGAAAAGTAAAAGTAAAGTGTAAATGATCAACAGCAAGGATTTCCATTCCTGTAAACATCTTCATCAGCTGCGGCTGAGAGGAACTGCCGGTACTCGGATTCACCACAGGATAAACAATAGAGTTTGCCATCAGAAGGCCAGTAATAGGCTGAGGTGCCTTTTTTGAGGGTAGTGCACATTCGGCACATTTGCCGGGTAACGGACGGTAAGAGGGCGGGGATCATTGAAGTACTTTTTCATAAAATAGAGGTTAAAAGTTAATGTAAGTTTAGATGTTCATTTTCGAAATTACAGCTATTTTCGTGGTTTAATGCTTTGTATCCAGGTGGATGCATAGGCAGAATTTCTCGGTGTTGGATTCATCGAGGGATGAGAAGAATTTAAGGATGGCATTGGCTGAGGCATAGCCTTCGGATTTGCAAAAGCCTGTGAATTTGGCTTTGAGGTGTTCTGCCAGGATGGGACTGTCAGACCAAATTTCTTCAATAAAATTTGAAGGGATGTTGTAAACGAACCGGAAGGTTCTGCTGATAATTTCGGATTGTGTCATGATTGAAAGAATTATAGGTACCCGAGGCCATGTAGCCCGGGCACCTGGTTAATTAAATGTGAAATTGCTTCAGTAAAAAGACTTTTGAGCACACTCAGCGCAGCCTACCTCATTAACTGCCTTCAATACGCACCCAATTAGTGCTTAGCATTGGGACGGCCACATAATGTGGTTGCCATCCCGCCTTTTGATAAATGGGCGGTGTTACTCCAAACGTCACCTTTGCCACCGAATAGGTAATACCCATGTTTTAAGGCTTCGACTTCTGTGATTTGAACTCCTGCTAAATTTTCCATAACTAATTGATTTTAAGTTATTTGTAAATTATTGATTATCTGCCCTTTACCGCCCCTTCCACAAATTTTTTAGGAAAAAAAGAAAACCGAAAAAAGCAAAAAAGGAATTAATTGAGCAAGATCGGCTGAAAGCTAAATCAAGTATGCAGGTCATTTTATTTGCATGGAAAAACATGCTATGAAACATCAGAGCGGGGTTATGCAAAAAAAATGAATGCACCCGGAGGGCAGTCCTTGCAGCGCGATAATGATGATACATATAAGAAAATGTGATGCTGCAAGGCTGTGCTTGAATTGGCTTGAAGCCACCTTATTTTCAATTCCTTTTTTGCGTGCTTTTTCGGTTCTTCTTTTCTACAAAATTTCCTACTGTCACAAATGTTGGTTTCCTAAAAACTTAAATTGGTTATTGAACGAAGCCATAATTAACCAAGCTACCTCAAATTGTGCGTGGAGTAGCTTGCGGAAATAAGCACAATATTTTAGTTTTAAGGGGGCGGTGGCGCAGTATAAATGAGGCGGCAATACAATTAAAATGGGCAATGAATTGCCGATGAATAAATACTGCTTGGGCAGAATAAATGCCAAGATTTATAGAAAATTAATTATTTGCAATATTCAGATATTCAATTATTTGATAAATATGTTAGAAAAATTTATCTATCAGTATTGCATAACTCCATGTTTTGTACTATATTTACGTGTCACTTTCCGAGTGATATTTAAGTTTTAATATATGTTTAACTAATATGGTGATATGGTGGTATGAATTAAATTACCGTATGCTTTAATGACCCCTTTTCCAGTATGCAATTTACATGTAGGACTGAAAATGAATGGGCGGTTTTAATAACCGCCTTTTTTTATTTCCCGTAAAAAATAAACTTAAATATTAACCTTACGCCTGTGGCTTGCGCTTATGACTCGACCGGAGGGAGGTGCGCACACAAATACCGCTTGTACTTGTGATACTAAATAGCTAAAGATACTTGTCAACCTGGAAGTGGGAAGGTTTTAGCAGCTTGCTTGGATGGTCGGACGGGTTACGTTGTGGTGGGTTTTCGTGCTTGACGGTCGCTGTAACGTGGCATGTGTGTGAGGAAGCGTCCGGCGAGCCGAAAAAAGGTGCGAGGGCAGTAACCTGGCTGCCATACAGGTCTGCTGCTGTGGGGTTGCGAAAGTGATTGAGTGAATGAGGATCGAAAGGAGCGTAACGAATGGAAGGCATCCTTGAAGGCTGGCTGGTGAAGCACTATCTTAAAAGCTGAGCCGACGAAGGAGGCTTTGCTTTAGGCGTGTGAATGAGTGGTCACCGACGGAGGAGGTGTCCACGGAAGGACGAACCTGCCAGACTGAATGCAGTGAAAAGGAGGGAGCGTATTGAGGACGAATGAACGAAATTGCTTGCAGCAACATGGAAAGTGTGTTGGATTCTCAGATTGCTGCTCGTCACTTGTAGAACTGACTTGTAAACAAAAAACTCACCGGCTTGTATACTTGTCTAACTGGAAAGTGCGGTAGGACTTAGCAGCTGATATGACGAGGCACGAGGCAATATTTGCTGCTGTGGGGCAGTGAAAGGCATGAAATTACGAGGGACGAGTAATGAATGGCTTGCAACTGCATGGAAAGTGGGTTGA
>CAWDHU010000012.1:0-8426 GCA_963802185.1 uncultured Bacteroidales bacterium | reverse complement strand
TGAAATTTAAAATTAATACTTTAGTTGATATATAAAAGTAGTCCTTTTTATTTTATTTTGCTGACAATAACTCATAAAAATCTTGTTGATTTTAGTTTGTGCTTTAAGCAATCTCAGGAAAGCTTCTTAATTTATAAGTCTGGGAACTTACCGATTGATTAATTTTGCACTTCCTCCTGAATACCTCTCACCTTGCACTGCAATTTTTGATGAAGCAGTGTTAATTTCCTCAAGTTCACCTTGAGAAAGCACAACTTCTGCAGCTCCCAGGTTCTCCTGTAAGCGATGCAGTTTTGTAGTACCCGGAATCGGAACAATCCATGGCTTTTGTGCCAGCAACCATGCAAGTGCAATTTGTGCAGGCGTAACGTTTTTGCGCTGCGCTACTGAGGCAATCCAATCTACAAATGCCATATTGGCTTTAAGGTTTTCGGGCGATAAGCGGGGAACTGTGCTGCGGAAGTCTTTACTATCGAAAGTTGTGTTTGTGTCCATTTTTCCGGTAAGGAAACCCTTGCCTAGCGGGCTGAACGGCACAAAGCCAATTCCAAGTTCTTCGAGTACAGGCAATATTTCGGTTTCAGGTTCTCTCCACCACAATGAATATTCGCTTTGCAAAGCCGTAACCGGTTGCACAGCATGTGCACGACGGATTACCTGAACACCTGCTTCGGAAAGACCGAAGTGTTTAACTTTCCCTTCCTGAATA
The DNA here is from genome assembly GCA_963802185.1 of uncultured Bacteroidales bacterium. Lineage (GTDB taxonomy): Bacteria > Bacteroidota > Bacteroidia > Bacteroidales > UBA4417 > UBA4417. The sequence continues at coordinate 7,717 of CAWDHU010000012.1, read as the reverse complement.
AGGTCTTTAACAGTTCCTGCCACATCTTCGATAGGTACATCCGGGTCAACGCGGTGCTGATAGAATAAATCAATTACATCTGTTTTGAGCCGTTTTAAGGAAGCCTCGGCAACTTGCCTGATATTTTCCGGACGGCTGTTCAACCCGGTTCCACCACTTGTATTAAAGCCAAATTTTGTGGCAATTACCACTTTATCGCGAAAAGGGGCCAGGGCTTCACCAACAAGTTCTTCATTAATAAATGGTCCGTACACTTCGGCAGTATCAAAAAAAGTAACTCCGCTTTCAACTGCTTTTTGAATAAGTGTGATCATTTCATTCTTATCAGCAATAGTGCCGTAGCCAAAGCTCATTCCCATACAACCAAGTCCCAGAGCCGAGACTTCAAGGTTGCTGTTTCCTAATATACGTTTTTGCATTTTTGATTCCATTTTTGATGTTTTTAATTACGGTACAAAAGTAAATACAAGGCATGCCAGGAAATAAATAACAATGTATCAAGAACTTACGAAAATCAAACAATATCTTGGTTCTACTATTCTTTTTGTGAAACCTTGATTAGTCGGGAGTCCGAAGACGGAAGTCAGGAAAAATGTGAAGTTTTCTTTACCTATCAATCAGTTTATATGAGTGTTAGCTATTTATCATTGTATGAGTCATATTAAACTCAGTTCTGATCCAGCAGTAATCAGCTTTTAGCCTAAGTTACTTCCGACTCCGGACTTCCGACTCCGGTCTATACCACCATTCCTGTTATATTCGTAGAAGAACCAACTTTAAAAAGGGCATGTAAATTATATCGTTCCAGTTCTAACGTTTTTTGCTGAATTTGAAATGACTTAGGATTAAAGCAATTTACTTCGCTTTTATATCATATGCCATCAGGGCATTGTTGTGCCTGAGATAAAGTATCCCATTGCGAATTACCGGATGTGCCCAGAAGGGTCCTGAATCACCCTGCGTAACTTTAAAGCTACTGACAAGGTCAAATTTTTCAGGAGTTACTTTAAGCAATCCTACATTTCCTTTTTTCTCATCATATATATAAAGCATACCTTCGGCAGATATAATAGAACCTTTACAATTCCAATGTTCTTCCCACATTTTTTTACCTGTGTTCCAATCGATGCAGCACCAGTTACCATTGCTGTTGTTCAGCCAGTTTGAACCATAAATATAACCATCAATAAGTACCACTCCACCGTGGTGCACATCCAGTACGCTGTCGGTCCAGGCTACATTTGCGCTTTTGCCATCATCACCGATATTAATCATCATACCGCCTATATCATAACCTCCGGTTACGTATACCTTACCATCCTTAAATAGTGGTGTAACACAAAAGATAAGATCATGTCCCGGCCTTGACTTTAAGTGAGCCACCTTCCACAATATTTCACCATTGGAAGCATCAACTGCAAATACATGTTGCAACGAAACATTTACAATCATTTTTGTACCTGCATATTCGATCAGGATTGGCGAGACATAGCCGGGTTTATCATCCAGGCTTGCAGATTTCCAGATGACATTTCCGGTAGCTTTATTCAGAGCAATGGTCATGGTTTCAGGCCCTCCGGGTGAAAAATATAGTTTATCACCATCAATCAGAAGCGATTCGGCAATGCCCCAGTTTCCGTATGTGCCTTTATTCATTTCGCTGGCTTTATACGACCATATTATCCGCCCGTTGGTTCCATCAATGCATGCTATGTCTCCAAGTCCACTACAAGTGTAAACCTTATCCCCTTCAACTGTTGGTGTAGCCCTGCTTTCGGGAAATGATTCATTCCAGGCCCGCCCCATATCGGTTTGCCAAAGCATCTTGCCATTTATATCCAATGCATACAACATATCAGCAGAATCCTTGGTTCCCGTTATATAAATAGTGTTATTCCCAAATGAAACCGAGGAGTTCCCCTTGGTGAGTTCGAGATTGGACCAAAGAAGAGTTGGTCCTTCAGCAGGCCATGATTTCAAAAGACCGCTTTCTGCGGATACACCGGTTCGGTTTTCAGGCCTCCACTCACTGATTTGCTGCGCATTAGTAAACTGAAAGCTTAATAAAACAGAAACTGAAATTAAGATCATTGATTTCATATGGATCATTTTTTATGATGACTGGGTTAATAAGAATAAAACATACTACAGGCTATAGCGTAACTAGTGGTTATTTCATTGTCATCCCCACTCAGGAAATTGAGTTGTATTCAGATCCAGATTTGAGATAGTCTTCATATCGGATTCATTGAGCTCAAAATCAAAAATATTTAAATTTTCAATCATGTGTGCTTTTTGGGATGTTCGTGGAATAGCTACAATGCCTCTTTGATAATGCCATCTTAAACTCACCTGGGCATTGTTTTTGTTGTACTTTTTGCCAATTTCTTCAAGAGTTTGATTAGTAAAAAGTCCATTACGTCCTTCTGCAAAAGGAGCCCAGGCTTCCATTTGTACTCCATCCTGTTTCAAAACTTCATATGCTTTGGGTTGCTGGAAGAATGCATGTGTTTCTATTTGATTGACCGCAGGCTTGACATTATTAGTCGCAATTAAATCATTAAGCTGGTCAGGTTCAAAATTGCTTACGCCGATTGCCCTGATTTTACCTTCTTTATAAAGTTCTTCCATTGCTTTCCAGGTGCCTTTTACATCACCACGAGGCCTGTGGATAAGGTAAAGGTCCAGATAATCTAAACCCAATTTATTCAGAGACGTTTCAAATGCTTTTAATGTTTTATCATAACCCGAATCTTCGACCCAAACTTTCGAGGTTACAAAAAGTTCCTCTCTTTTAATTCCACTCAGCCTGATCCCTGCTCCTACGGATACTTCATTACCATAAATCATAGCAGTATCAAGAAGACGATAACCAAGAGAAATTGCGTCAGCAACAGATCTTTCGCACACGGAATCACTAAGACCATAGGTTCCAAATCCAAGAATTGGCATTTTTACGCCATTGTTGAGTATTATATTTTCAATGGAGTTTTCTATTGGATTACCGATAAAAGCACCAAATATTTTATTTGAAGGCACTAAATTCATAATCATTGCAGAAGCAGCAAACTTTGCACCGTTTTGTAAAAACTTACGACGGTCTATTCCATTTGTTTGATTTTTCTTATTCATTATAGTCTTCTTTGTTTGATTTTGTACAAAAATAAGCTTTTCTATAAAGTGCTGTAGGATAAGTGTAATAATTCTATCTCCATTCCTTTTCCATACGTTGTCAGCGTAATTTTTAAAATCCTGTTTATACCGTTAATTCTGGTAAATATCAAATTTAAATACTCATAATCAGTGCTTTAATACTGAGTAACAGTTTAAATAATATCATTTAGTCGCACGAAAATATTCGTGCGGGAGCGTTGGTATGAATGCAGTTTTTAAATGCGTCATGGTGTATTAACTTTCTATACTTACTGTGACAAAAAATGCACCCTCGGAGACGACTACCGCCTTTGCCAAAGTGGATTTTAATAACTATCAATAAGGAAAAAAGTTAAATCCGGCACTGATCATCCTGTAAGCTGGATGGGATCACTGCGCTAAGTTATAAATCAGCCTGGGTGGGCCTCATTAACCTTTGCAAATTTGTCGGAAATTTTGTATATTAGCAATCATAAAAATTATTCTTGCTAATACCCTAGGGATTATGAAAAAGAGAGATCGTTCGATTGAAGTTGCAGATTTGAAAGCGGTTGCCCATATTGAGGATGCTCTTGTACTTTTTATTCATAGTGAGGATCCGAATATCCCCGCTTCTATTTGTGTCCAGGCTAATTTTAAATCGCTGCAGTTTGACCCGGTACAACCAATGAGTGTCTACCTGGGATTGAATACTTACAATCGCATTCATGACGGAGACAGGCGGATATCGTACCGACAGCGCATACAAGAAGAGATGAATCCGGATGTAATATCTGCTATGCTAAAAGATTTTGCTCAAAAACGCCGGCTTAACCTGCAAAATGATAATAACCCGGGCTGGGAACCTTCATGGGAACATCCCTGGGAAGTATAGAGTGGGTTTTGAATTAATTAACTGTTTGTTACTTATTTATTATTGCTTCAACACTGTCTTTTATAGAATTTAACTTATCAGCAAATTCCTTTGTATATGCTTTTGAAGGCATAGCAATTCTAAATGATTGTGTTTTTTGATAATCGGATAACAATATTATTGCATAGTTAAGCTCATACCTCAGTTCATTTTTATCCATGTCGGTCATAAACTCATCTGCAGTAAAATTTCTGTTCGCAAGAGTATCGTTTTTAATATTTTCCCGTTCAACTTTGAGGAGGGATAATAGTGTTTCTGAACGCAAAAGTGGTGAGCGTTGATTTTCCATTTGCAATTCGCAAGACTTCAAAACAGGCAGAATCTTCATGATTTATTACTTTGATTAAGTATTAAGGGTAAACTAAGCTTATCGGGTAAGCATTTCAATTTAGAAAAGAGTTAAATTTCCCGTCATGCGCTCCTCCTGCTACCGCTAAAATCCCCTCGTTTGGTTAACTAATTGCCTTCATCATTATGGAATTTATAATGATGGCTTATCAGGCAAATTTAAAGAATATAATTTAACCACATAAAATTGCCATGATTCGGAAAAACCACCAACAGAAGATGATATTTAGATCAATCTGGCGAACCTTTAGCTCACGAATACCTTAAAAATAAGCAAGGAATGAGAAATTCCATTTGGCCCATAAAAAATACCTGCGAAGCAAGCATTAATACCGCTGAAAGTAAGCAATGAATTAATAAATAATAACACATGAAAGTCTTGATTCATCGAGCTTACATTTCGTGCGTTAGTGGGGCCAGCAAGGGGAATCACATTTTCTCCCATTATTTCACATTCAACTTGATCTTTTTCTCCCTGAAACTCTCCATGTATTCCACAGCCCTTGCTTAGCCAGGTTATAGCGTAATCTGGGGGCAAGTTATTGAAGAAAGCAGGCTTTAAATCATGCAAAAATTTAATCCTGATCGTATTTTTTATATCTTCGATGTCTATATAAATTTTTTACTATGAAGCTATTTCTGAAGCCAGCTATTTTGATGTTACCTGTACTTTTTATTGTAATCGCCTGTAAAAAAGATCCAGAAGAAAATGGCCCCAAGCCCGATCCTGCAAGCCTGGTTGATATGCTCTCCTGGAATTATTCTTCTGTTCCTCTTCAGTTAGCCGAATCAAACCTAAAAAATAATAAAGCATACGGGTTTAACCGGGCAAAAATCAGCTGGTATAATATTGATCCTACAATATTTTATAGCAAAACTGCAAACTTAAGACCACCTAATCTATCAAAGGATGATATGTCGAAAGATGATTGCAGGGTAATTTACGAAATTGAGTTATTCCCTACTAAGGAGAACCAGTATAATCAACCTTTAAACTTAAATGTTTTTAACATTGATTACTATCCTGCAGAAAGAGGCCCCTGGAATTATGATACTCAGGCATCCGACTATTCAGCCGGGATCGGATATGATGGTAAATTATTCGATCCATCTTCCCGCTGGGCCCGGAATAACAAGGAAACTTGATATTACCGGATTTAAAACCAACTACCTCGATTTCTGGTTGCTTGATCCTTTTACAACCTTCCCTGATGCAAATGGCGAATTATACTTTGATATTGGCAATATAAGTGAGGATGTTTTGAAAGATGACTTCTTATCGGCAGAAAATACGGTTGCAGGAACTTCATCATCAACAGCCTGGGGGTTAGTGAAACCACTTACAAAATCTAATTCATTTCCATCCGGTAATCTTTCATCTTTTGACACAGGATTGGATGAACTGGCAAATACCGATGAAAAAACTTATTTTTCATCCTATCTGAATGAAATAAATACAATTTGTGGCCCTTCGTTTTATTCGTCAACATATAAAGACCCGGCAAATGATGACTATCATTCCTATCTTGGCGATGTTTACAACCAGATGAATTACAAAGTCCGCGACAGGTATAAAAACTTCAACAACGGGGAACAAAATTCGTACACCGGAATAAGTGGTACTGATGTAATATATCAGCATTCTCCTAATACAGAAGATATCAATAACAACGGCATCCTTGATACATTGAATAATTATTTCGAATACAAGATTGCTATCAATAAACAATTACTTCAAGCCGGCAAAAATTATCTGGTTGAGATATTAACTAACGATTTTCCAACAAAGCTGGAAAATGGGTCAATTACACATTCAAAATTCTACCATTTCCAAATTCCATTAACTGATTATTCAGCTTCTTACGGAGCGCCCACCCTCTCTTCAAACCCAAAATTCATACGCTTATACCTGAAAGGTTTTTCCTCACCTGTAAATCTGAGGTTTATCAACTTATTGTTTAGTGAAGAGGTAATCGCTTATACCCGATAATCAGAACAAACTATTAACCCCATCCACCAAGCAATATTTCCCGCTCATTTTCGCAATAAATATCATCGAAATTTCTTCTTTATTTATTGGATAAGTATTTTACTTTTGCAAAGGATATGAAACCACCATCATATCGAAATTATTATGCACAATTATATTGGCATTGATGATACTGATAACCTCGAAAGCAGGGGAACAGGCCATCGTGCACGACAACTGGGAACCATGCTCGAAGAAGCAGGAATAGCCAGGCTGATCTGCATCACCCGTCACCAGCTACTGGTTCACAAAGACATTCCATACACTTCACATAACAGTTCGGCTTGTTTGCTGATGGATGTGATTCGGCTAAAGAAGTAGAACTCACTGCTTTCTGCCGCGATTTTCTGCTAGGGAATCAGCCCCTGGTTCTGATGCAGGTTTATGCATTGCTTCATCAACAGTTATAAATCGTGGTATTGAAAACTGGGAAAAATGCAAAAAAAATAGTCCTTAATAAAACGCTTGCACATGAAATAGCCCAGCAGAACAATATTTTCCTCGAAGGGCTTACCGGCGAAAAGATTGGTGTTATAGGAGCTTTGGCGGCTGTCGGGCTGCGCCATGCAGGCAATGATGGACGCGTACTTTGGCTGCCTATGCTTAGAGAAACTGAAGGCATTTACACTTCGGCTAAGCTAAAAACCCGGCTTACTATTGACAGGATAACCACAAAAAAAGAAGGAACCGAAATCCACAATGAAGATACTATCCTGGCTGAGAACTGGATAAGGCCTGTAATGCGTGAAAATAAAATTACATTGATTGTTGAAAAAACTGAAGATCATGGACAATATAAATGGCAACATGTACCAAAAGAATACATCAAAAGCATTTCAAATTGACAGCACAAATGATCTACTTAAAATAGGGCTGCTGCTTTTACTTGGCTTTTTTGCAATGGTGTACTTCGTGAGCGCATTAATATTCCTTTGAAAATCCCGGGACATCACGGGCTGGAATTCATGCTTCTATTTATGGCAGGCAAAACCCTTAGCCGCCAGCGTTATGCCATGTCAATTTCATCCATCGGTGCCTCAGCTTCCGCATTTTTACCTTTGTTCCATTTCGGAAATGCTTTTATGCCATTTACCTTCCTCCTTCCAGGCATTATTGGTGATCTTATCATAAACAGAACCGGAAAATCAAATTACCTATATGCTGCTATCGCAGGAGGATTAGCTTATTCATCTATTCCTTTAAGCCGGCAAATTATCATGATGGCAACCGGCATTCCTTTCCCATCCCTTTTCAGCGGACTTCTTTACCCTTTT
>CAWDHU010000011.1:0-170300 GCA_963802185.1 uncultured Bacteroidales bacterium | reverse complement strand
TGAAGAATCTATTATTACTCTTATTATGTGGCACGATTTTCACAAGTAATATTTTTTCACAGGAAGCCTCGCAATGGAGAGGTAAAGACCGCGATGGCATTTATGATGAAAAAGGTTTACTCCGCTCATGGCCGGAAGCCGGTCCAACTCTTTTATGGCATTATGATGACTTAGGCGAAGGGCATGCTTCGGCAGCAGTTGTTGCACATGAGAAAATATATACAGTCGGAGCCACTGATGGAAAAGGTAAGGTGTTTGCCTTTTCTCTTGATGGGAAACTCGTTTGGAGCACGCCTTACGGTGACGAATGGATTGAAAGCTATCCGGGTTCACGCTCCACTCCGTTAATTAACGAAGGCAAAGTTTACCTGATGAGTGCCTTTGGTAAAATTGTATGCCTTTCGGCTGAAAAAGGAAACATTCTTTGGTCTGTAGACATAATGAAGGATTATGATGGGCGTAATATTACCTGGGGTGTAACCGAAAACCTGCTTATCGATGGGGATAAACTTTTTTGTACCGCAGGAGGAATTAAAAATAATGTGATAGCCCTGAACAGGAATACAGGAAAACTCATCTGGAGCAGCGCCGGTAACAGCGAACCAAGTGCCTATTGCTCACCTTTGCTGATCACTTTACCTGCACGAAAAATTGTGGTTACCATGACCCAAAAATCTATTCTTGGTATAGATGCAGAAACAGGGAAGAAACTCTGGAGCTACGAACAAGTCAATCAGTATTCGGTCCATGCCAATACACCGCTTTATAGTAACGGCTACTTGTATTGTGTTTCCGGATATGGGTACGGGGGAGTAATGCTGAAGCTTTCCGCTGACGGATCATCCGTTGAAAAAGTATGGAAAAACGCTACACTCGACAGCCGTATGGGAGGAATGGTTTTACTGAACGGCAAAATTTATGGCTTGGGTGATAAAGTCAAAGGACTCTATTGCCTCGATTGGAAAACCGGTAAGGATCTTGCATATGACAAAATGAACGGTAGAATGGGAAGCATTATTTCAGCTGATGGCTTGTTGTATACCTACGATGAAAGTGGCGAAGTAGCATTGGTCGAGCCCACCTTTACCGGATTTAAAAAACTTGGCGGATTCAAAGTCCCTTATGGATCAGCGCAGCACTGGGCTCACCCGGTTATTGAAAACGGTCGCTTATATATCCGTCATGGCAATTCGCTGATGGTTTACGATATCAGGAAATAAAGATCCAAATTTCAAGCCTCAAATTCCAAATTCCAAAACCTTCTCATCAACACTCTTGAAATTTGAGGCTTGGAATTTGAGACTTGGGTCTTTTATTTGAGGCAGTTTATCTGTTTTAATAATTTTTAACTGGCAGGTAATCTGCTTGGTCTGATTGCGCGTTGCAGATAGATCCCTCTATTTCATCGATTATTTAATGACTTTTATCAAAAAGTCTGTTAACATATCATCCAATAGCATATTTTTACTATGCTAAATCTGATTCCGTGTCATTATCCTGATTATAAAGTCGATTCTCCATCATAAACCTAAATACATATAGTATGATCCGAAAAGTATTTTCTCTCGCATGCATTATGATTTTAATTTCAGCTGGCTTACAGGCTCAGGTTATTGCACAATTCCGCGGACTTAACCGCGATGGCGTTTATCCAGAAAAGAATTTGCTGACTTCATGGCCCGCAGATGGCCCGGCCCAGCTTTGGATCAATACTGAAATTGGTAACGGTTACGGACCTCCCGCAGTAACATCCGACCGGATTTATATAACCGGAGAGGTTGATACCGTTGGCTATCTTTTTGCTTTCGATCTGGAAGGGAAACTCCTTTGGAAATCGGATTTTGGAAAAGAATGGGTTAAAACTTTCCCGGGGTCCCGCTCCACTCCTACTGTTGTCGGTAACCTGATATATGTTTGTTCCGGATTGGGAAATCTTACCTGTTTCGATGCAACAAATGGCTCCAAAAAATGGTCCGTTGATATGTTGAAAGACCTTCATGGTCAGTTTACTTTACATGGCCATGCTGAATCACCGCTTGTGGATGGCGACCAGGTTTTTCTCACACCGGGAGGTGCAGATACCAATGTGGTTTCTTTGAATCGTTTTACAGGAAAGATAAACTGGGTATGTAAAGGATTTGGTGAAATTCCCGGATATAATTCACCCATAATGATTAATCTGCCTTCTCTTAAAATTCTGGTAACTTTCAGTGCCTATCACCTGATGGGAATTGATGCTGAATCAGGAAAATTATTATGGGCGCATGAGCAAATCAATGTTCCTGTCCCTGAACGTAAACCTGGAATGGGTGACACGCACAGTAATTCAGCTTATTACGAAAACGGTTATATCTATTATGTTGCAGGCGATAACAACTGTGGCACAAAACTGAAGCTATCAGCCGATGGAAAACAAATTACCCAGGTATGGAATAACAAAGCTATCGACAATTATATGGGCGGATTTATTAAAATTGACAATCGCATCTATACCGGCAGTGACTCTAAACGTTCGCTTATATGTGCTGATGCCAATACAGGCCATGTTGTTGACTCACTTAAGATAGGTACCGGGTCAATGGCATTTGCCGACAACATGCTTTATTACTACAACCAGCGTGGAGAGATGAATCTTGTTAAACCTGACCCATCAAAAATGGAACTCATAAGTAAATTTAAAATCACGGCAGGATCAAAAGAACACTTTTCGCATCCGGTTATTAAAGAAGGCGTTTTGTATATTCGCCATGGCAAAGCATTGATGGCATATAATATCCGGAAAAAATAAATTGTAACAGGGGAGTTTTATTTGAAGTAGCGCTTTCATTGCAGCCAATCCCTTCAAGGGTTTTAAACCCTTGAAGGGATCAAATTTTAACGAAATAAACAAAATCAATTTTACAAAATCGGAGTTAAATGGTCAGTAAATCAAAAATCGCACTTCTTTTTACACTGCTTACAATATCGGTAAGCCTGTCAGCACAAACTATCGCTCAATTCCGCGGCCCTCAGCGAAACGGGATTTATAATGAATCAAATCTGCTGAAAATTTGGCCTGAAGAAGGACCAGCAATGCTCTGGAAAGCTGAAGGCATTGGAAACGGATACAGTTCTCCTATAATTTCCGCTGACCGGATTTATGTTACCGGCGAAATAGACAGTATCGGTTACCTTTTTGCCTACACTAAATCCGGTTCCCTTGTCTGGAAAAAAGAAACCGGTCGCGAATGGATGGAAAATTTTACTGGTTCACGATCCACACCAACCCTGGTGGATGGATTGCTTTATGTTGAAACAAGTATAGGACGCATTATTTGTTTTGATGCAAACACCGGAGCTGAAAAATGGTCAGTTGAAATGCTTAAGGATCTGCATGGGGTTAATGTTCGTTTTGGTTATGCCGAAGGTCTTTTAGTAAATAATAACCTGGTTTATTGTTTTCCCGGCGGACCAGATACAAATGCTGTTGCTCTTGATCGCTTCAGTGGAAAAATAGCCTGGATTTCAAAGGCGATGGGCGATTCAACAGCATATACCTCGCCAATGTTAATCACTTTGCCTTCGACGAAAAATTGTTGTTAACTTATCAATACACAATCTCATAGGCCTTGATGCATCAACGGGTGAACTATTATGGAACCACCATCAGAAAGAGATTGGTGACATACAAGCCAGTACACCATTGTTCGAAAATGGATTTATTTATTATGTGGTTGGTCGCGGAAACGGAGCCGTGAAACTGTCCTTGTCGGAAGATGGGCGGTCGATTTCAGAAGTCTGGAGCAACGAAAGCATTTCGGATGTACATGGCGGTTTTGTAAAAATTGGAAATTACATCTACACTTCACAATACAAACCACGCAGGTACTGCAGTTTAGATGCAAATTCCGGGCAAATTTCCGACTCATTGAAATTCGATAAAGGGACCCTCATTTTTGCAGATGATATGCTCTATTGCTTTACCGAAAAAGGGAAGCTTGGATTAGTCAGTCAAAACAATGGGAAAATGGAGCTGGTGAGTTCTTTTAAAATAACTTTTGGCTCTAAGGAATTTTTCGCAATCCCTGTAATTTTAGATGGGACACTTTACTTGCGACATGGCGATGCTATGGTGGCATATGATATCAGGAAAAGCTGATTTTTGATATAGTTTCATATGCTAAACTGAATATTTATCAATTAAATCCGATAGATAACTCAACAGCCGATTGGTTGTAAACCGCAAGAGTATTACACATAATACGTACTTTTGTTTTGGTTTAAAATGTTGACACACTAATGCTCAAAACCTTTATTTACCGATATCTTCTTCCCACATTTGTAATGGCAAGTGTTGGAGTATTGGTATGGTGGTTGATTTATAACCCAGTGAAGACATTTAAACCATCGGTTCCGGGAATGGATGATCGGACAACAGGTGCAGTTGCAGTCCAAAAAGTAAATATAGGCGAAACCTTCGCGTTCTATAAAACCTGTGAGGATATCCCGGGAACCCGCTGGCCCCGGTTTCGCGGCGCTGATTTTGATAATGTAAGTAAAGAAAATATTCACCTGATCGACAAATTTGGCAAAGATGGGCCAAAAATTCTTTGGAAAATCCCACTTGGCGAAGGTCATGCTGCACCAGCTATTTACGATGGCCGTGTCTATATTCTCGATTATGATGAAGCGTCAAAACAGGATTTGTTACGTTGTTTCTCACTTGCAACAGGCGAAGAACTCTGGCAACGGGGTTATCATGTAAGGCTTAAACGAAATCATGGCCTTTCACGAACCATACCGGCTGTAACTGAAAATTATGTTGTAACTATTGGTCCTCGTTGCCAGGTGATGTGCGTAAACCGGATGAATGGCGATCTGATCTGGGGACTTGATCTTGCTGCAGAATATAATACAGAAATTCCTTTCTGGTATACGGGTCAATGCCCGCTAATTGTTAACGACACAGCAATTATTGCCACAGGCGGAAAAGCCTTATTGATTGGCATCGATTGCAAAACAGGTAAAAAGGCCTGGGAAACACCAAATCCGAAGAACTGGAAAATGTCGCATTCTTCCATCATGCCAATGGTTTTTAAAGGCAAAAAAATGTATGTGTATTGCGCTATTGGCGGAATTTGTGGAGTTTCTGCATCTGGTGCTGATAAAGGTAAAATCCTTTGGGAAACAACTGGATTTTCACCAGCAGTAATTGCGCCATCACCTTTAATACTTGATAATGGACTTATTTACATGACTGCCGGGTATGGAGCAGGGGCGGTGCTTATACAGGTAAAAGAAAACGATGGGCGCTATTCTGCTGAAATCATTGAGCAGTACAAACCGCTGGAAGGACTTGCTTCGGAACAACAAACTCCGATTTATTATAACGGTTACCTTTTCGGGATTTTACCCAAAGATGCAGGCGAACTCCGGATGCAATTTGCCTGCTATAAAGGCAACGATACAAAGAAGGCGGTTATGAGCAGCGGAAAAACAGTGAGATTTGGTCTTGGACCGTATATCATTGCCGATAACAAATTCTTTATCCTGAACGATGATGGTGAAATGACTATAGCAAAATACTCAACTTCGAAATTTACAGTTCTGGATAAGGCAAAAATTATAGATGGACAAGATTCGTGGGGACCTTTTGCTCTTACCGGAGGATATTTACTAATGCGAGATTCGAAAACATTGGTTTGCCTTGATATCAGGGCGAAATAAGAGTACACAGAGCACTTTTCACCAGGCATATATTTTTTAACATCATTACAATAACACTAAATATTTCATCTCAATGAAACAAAAGATAATTATCATTTCAGCACTGTTATTGCTGCTTGCACTTGTTGCATTTATGGTTAAGGACTTCTTTTTCAGCAGTCCCGATAATACAAATCCATACGAATTTGAGCTGAACAATGTCCGGACGGGTGATACTTCCATGGCTACCTTTTCCGAAACCGGCCAAATCAAAACTTCATTGGAAGAAATTCATGGTATTGCAACGGATAGTTCAGGAAAAATTTTTGTTGCCGGAAAAGATGGGGTTGAAAGATATGATTCTTCCGGAAAGCTTGAAAACAAATTCAAAATCGATGGAACAGCAAAATGTATAGCGCTCAATGAAAACGGAAATATCTTCATTGGAATGAAGGATCATATTGAAATATGGGACAGCACCGGCATCTTACTTTCCCAATGGGCATCGCTGGGAGACGAAGTAGAAATTACAAGCGTTGCAGTAAAAGGTACAGATATTTTCTTTGCTGATGCCGGGCAGAAAGTCGTTTATCACTGCCATGTGAAAGGTTATCTTCTTAATAAAATCGGCTTGAAAGATCCGGCTACAGGAGTTCCGGGATTTATAGTTCCGAGTCCGTATTTCGATCTTGGTATTAGTAAGGATGGAAACCTGTGGGTTGTAAATCCAGGCCGGCATAGTTTTGAAAAATATAATTTCCAGGGGAAATTGCTTACTTCGTGGGGAAAAGCCTCCATGGCTCTCGAAGGGTTTTGTGGTTGCTGCAATCCGTCTAACTTTGCTTTCATTAACGACAGCTTATTTGTTACCAGTGAAAAGGGAATTGAGCGCATTAAAATTTATGGGGCAGATGGGACTTTTCTTGCTGTAGTAGCCACTCCTGATAAGTTTAAACAAGGAACCAAAGGCCTCGACCTGGCAGTGGATAATAAAAACCGGATCCTGGTGCTTGACCCGGTTAAAATGGAGATTCGTATTTTTGAACCTAAAAAACCATAAACTAAGGCTATGCAGAACCGAAGAGACTTTCTGAATTTGCTGTGCCGCGGAACAATTTTAACCGGGCTGGCAGCTACTACCGGGGTTCTTGTATTCCGGTCAGTAAAAGGTGGAAACTGCGAACTGGGTTCTTCCTGCAGTACTTGTGGAAAATCGGATAGTTGCGACTTACCCGAAGCTGCGCTTTTCAATCAAACAGTATGGCAGCTTGATCCCACCAAATGCATTCAATGCGGTCGGTGTGCCGAGAATTGTGTTCTGACTCCTTCCGCAGTAAAGGTTACCCACGTGTACGCGATGTGTGGATATTGTGACTTATGTGGCGGCTACCTTAAACCGGACACCAAAACCATTTCTACAGCTGCCGAAAACCAGCTTTGCCCAACCAGTGCTATAAAACGCAAATTTGTTGAGGATCCTTTTTACCAGTATACTATTGATGAGCCTTTGTGCATAGGCTGCGCTAAATGTGTGAAAGGATGCAGCGCTTTCGGCAACGGATCTCTTCAATTACAGGTGCGCCACGATCGATGTGTAAATTGCAACGAATGTGCCATTGCCCGTAATTGTCCGTCCGATGCTTATAGCCGCGTACCGGCAAACAAACCATATCTTTTGCAAGGAATCGAACCGAAAAATGAGGGGGAGAAAGTTGGATAAAAATAGTGCATATTGCTTTGTGCATAGCAATCCAAGCACTGTGCACTAACCACCAGGCACAAAAAAATACTAAATGAAAAAAATACTGGCTTTAATCGTTTTGGTTTTCCTGTTCGCAGTTCAGTTTATGAACTCTTACGGAATTGAGCGTTTTCCAAAGCCGGAATTCGAATCGGGTTATGTGCAGCCCGAAACCCTGATGCCTAATCCAAGAGCAGAAGTGCTTGCAATTATGGATATTGCAGTATTGATCATTTCTTTATCGATTGTTTCATGGTTGGTAATAAAAAAACGCTCTCGCAACGGCGTTTTCTGGATGTCGTTGTTTGCACTTGCGTATTTTGGATTTTACCGCGAAGGCTGCATTTGTTCAATCGGATCGATCCAAAATGTTACTCTTGCCTTGTTTGATAAATCCTACCTGATTCCACTTTCTGCGATCATATTCTTTGTGGCACCTTTGGTATATACTTTGTTTTTCGGACGGACGTTCTGTGCTGCCGTTTGTCCATTTGGAGCTATACAGGACCTGGTGGCGTTCAGTCCGCAGAAACTGGGATCACGGCTGAATGCAGT
Organism: uncultured Bacteroidales bacterium; assembly: GCA_963802185.1. Lineage (GTDB taxonomy): Bacteria > Bacteroidota > Bacteroidia > Bacteroidales > UBA4417 > UBA4417. The sequence goes on along the minus strand of CAWDHU010000011.1, from coordinate 162,319 downwards.
GCTGGGTGTTATGCCATACATTTATCTCGGGCTCGCCGTATTATATGCAGCCACAGGAACAGACTTTATCATTTGCCGTTATGATCCTTTTGTCGGAATCTGGCGATTTAATGCCACTTTCGGAATGTTCGTTTTTGGAGGAGTTTTGCTCATTGTCGGTATTTTTATTGCCCGGCCTTATTGCCGTTTCCTTTGCCCTTACGGCGTTTTGTTAAACTGGGCCAGCCGCTTTTCGCGAAAGCATATTACCATTACTCCTGCTGAATGCATACAATGCCGGCTTTGCGAAAATTCCTGCCCATACGATGCTATCGATATACCGGTTACAACGAAGAATCCGGAAGACAAACGTACAATGGGCCGCAAGTTGATCTTTATAACTTTTCTGATTCCAATCCTGATGCTCGCCGGTGGCTGGACAGGTTCCCGTATGCATGAACCCTTGGCAAGTGTAAATGCAAAAGTGAAACTGGCTAAGCAAATATTGAACCCGGTCACTGATAAAAATCAGGCAGAAACTTTCGAAATACAAGCCTTCAAATCACAAGGGAAACAACAAAGCCAGGCATTTGCTGAAGCAGCAGGAGTTCTTAAACAGTTTTATTTAGGTGGCTGGATTCTTGGCGGTTTTATAGGCTTGGTTTTCGGTGGATTAATCGCCGGAAGAATGATTACAAAGCATCATACAGATTACACTCCGAACAAAGGAACCTGTTTAAGTTGTGTAAGATGCGTGGATTATTGCCCTGTAAAATTGCCATAGAAAACGAAATGAAACAGATTACAAAATGATGAATGACAAAAAACCATCCGAAAAGACCATCAGGTTGCTCCAAAGCATTGCTTTTGCAGCTGCATTGCTGGCATTTGTAATCTGCATATTGGTATCAGTGAACTATTTCCAGGTTAAAAGCAGCGATCCGCTGAACTCTCCTGTCATGAAGTCATTGGTTGAAAAGTATAAAAGCAATCCTGATGACGAGCAACTGAAAGCTGAAATCCGCGAACTGGACCTGCTTGCCCGGAAAGCTTTTTTTACTAACCAATGGCAAATCCGGACTGGTGGGTATCTTTTACTATTCAGCGTTCTGGTCGTTATCATTTGCCTGAAAACAATAGAATTATTGTCAGCAAAAATTCCTGAGGTTCCGGAAACAACAACTGATAATTTCTGGGATATACGCAAAATAAACCGAAAATGGGTAGCTTATTCGGGAATATTCCTGGTATCCATTTCCTTGCTTTTTGCTTTTCTTACACACAACGAACTTGGTAAAACACTTGAAAGAACAGCAAAAGCGGTAAGCTCACCTGCAGATTCAACCCAGCCTCTGACAGAGAATATTCCGGCAACAATTGATTCCACTTCAGCTAATGATACTTCATTAATTGCCGGTAAGGATTCAACTGTTATCACTCAATCCATGGATGGCTTCCCGACACAACTGGAAATCAACAGTAATTCCCCTTCATTCCGTGGTCCGGGAGGTAATGGAACCATTTATCAGCGTGGCTTCCCAACAAGTTGGAATGGAAGTAATGGAAAAAATATTAAATGGAAAACAGCTATTCCATTGCCCGGATATAATTCTCCCATTGTTTGGAACGACAAAATTTTCCTCTCCGGAGCAAATGCTACAAAGCGGGAAGTTTATTGTTTTGATTTAAATACCGGGAAAATTCTTTGGCAGACTGCTGTTGAAAATATACCCGGCTCTTCAGCTACTGCACCAAAAGTAAATGGTGAAACCGGATTTGCTGCCCCAACACTCACAACCGACGGACGGCGGGTATATGCCATCTTTGCCAATGGCGACCTGATCGCACTTGATTTTGAAGGTAAAAAAGTCTGGGCCAAAAGTCTGGGATTACCCAAAAACCATTATGGATATTCGTCTTCATTGATCATGTATCTCGATCTTCTTATCGTACAATACGACCAGTCAGGAAGCGCCAATGTAATAGCTCTTGCCGGAAAAACCGGTGAACAGGTTTGGAAAACCAGCCGTGATGTGAAAATCTCATGGTCATCACCAATACTGGTTAACACAGGCAAACAATCAGAGGTTATGTTGGTAGCAGAACCTTTCGTGATTTCATATAATCCCGCAACTGGCAAGGAACTCTGGCGTTTTAACTGCATTTCTGGTGAAGTCGGCCCTTCTCTGGCTTATGCTGACGGCGTGGTATTTTCAGTCAATGACTATGCTAAACTGGCAGCAGTTCAGGTTGGAACAAGTCCAAAACTCCTATGGGAAAACGACGAATATCTCTCTGATATTCCAAGCCCGGTTGCAACAGCCAAATATTTGTTTCTCCCTACAAGCTACGGCATGATGGTTTGTTATGATGCCAAAACCGGTGAGAAATATTGGGAAAAAGACTTTGGAACACCAACGTATGCATCACCTGTGGTTGCTGATGGAAATATCTTCCAGATGGATAAAAAAGGTGTAATGCATATCTTTAAAGCTGACAAAACATATACTTCTGTAAATGAGTCTCAATTGAGCGAAGGTTCGGTATGCACTCCGGCTTTCGTAGGCGGGAAGATCATTATCAGGGGTGATAAGAATTTGTACTGTATCGGCAAGTGACAGAAACTAAGCCTACCAATAACTCCGGCTTGAAAGGCCAGAATTATAAAATGAATCGGGTGCTCGTCTCCTCATCGAATCCACTAACCCCGACCTTCAGGTCGGGGACTTACCAAACCACAGGCCTAAAGGCCTGACAATAAAGAACAGCATGTCATACGTAAAAATATGGGTACACGCAATCTGGGGAACAAAATACCGACATCCAATTCTGGTAAAATCTATCCGTGTGAACGTATTCAATCATATCAAAGAGAATGCAAAAAAATACAACATACATATCGACTTTATCAATGGAGTGGAGGATCACGTGCACTGTCTGCTCCTGCTAAATGCGGAACTTTCAATAAGTAAAGTGCTGAATCTTATCAAAGGAGAATCATCTCATTGGGCTAACCAAGGAAAAATCATCAGTCAAAAATTCGAATGGGCTGATGACTACTATGCTTCCTCTGTTTCGGATTCCGCCGTGAAAACGGTTCGTGAATATATCCGTAACCAGGAAAAACATCACCAAAAAGCTACTTACGAAGAAGAATACCAGAAATTTCTGGATGAACAAAGCGAGGAAAACAATATCCCGAATGACTCAAATCAGGGCGATATAGATTACTACCAATTATAGAATTGAATATACTTAATGCATCCACCATTAGAAAATATCATCCAAACTGTTGAACAGATCGTTGCAAAGCGCGGTACTTCTGCTGATGCTGCAATTCCCATTCTACAGGATATTCAGCAGGAATTCAATTACCTGCCTGAGGACGCACTGAAACGCGTTTGTGAAATCACTGAAATAACGCCTGCCCGAATCACCGGTATATCAACATTTTATACGCAATTCCGTCACCAGCCGGCCGGAAAACATATTATCAGGGTTTGCACTGGTACAGCCTGTCATGTTAAAGGGGCAACAAGGGTTTTTGATGCCATTGCCCGAGAATTAAAACTCAATGACGGACAGGAAACTGATGCTGAAGGCCTTTTTACACTCGAAACAGTGGCCTGCCTTGGGTGCTGCACATTAGCCCCGGTTATTAAAATTGACGATACAACTTACGGTCATATTTTACCTGAAAAGGTTGGCGAGGTGATGCAGGATTTCCTATCGAAAAGCCTGCAAATAAATCATATAAAAGCTGCTGCCAGGAAAAATGATTCTGAAGTTTTGGGCGAAATACGAATCGGGCTGGGATCATGTTGTGTGGCAAGTGGTAGTGAAGAAGTTAAACAGGAACTCGAGCGGGTACTGGCAGAATCCAGGATAAACGTCACTGTAAAACAGGTGGGATGTGTTGGTGTTTGCAACCAGGTTCCGATTATGGAAATATTCAAAGCCGGACAGGAACCCGCCTTCTATGCCAAAATCAAACCTGAGGAAGTTAAAGAAGTCGTTCTGAATCACTTTAAACCAGTTGGCTTTTTTAACAAGCTGAAAAGTGGTTTCGTGAACAGTTTTGAAAAAGCAACTTTGGAAGGTGAACCCAAATCGTTCCGAAAGTATAACGCTGATCAACGCGACACCCCCATTTCTGAATTTCTTGGACCACAAATGGCTATCGCTTCCGAAAACCGCGGTGTTGTCAAACCTTGCGATATTGAAGAATACAGGGCCGGTGGGGGTTTTACTGCTTTACAGAAATGCCTGGATGAACTAACACCCCAGCAAGTAGTTGATGAGATCACAAAAAGCGGTCTTCGTGGTCGTGGCGGAGCAGGGTTCCCGACCGGACGGAAATGGCAGATGGTTAAAGACCAGGTCAACGCTGAAAAATATATTATTTGTAATGGCGATGAGGGAGATCCCGGTGCTTTTATGGACCGCATGCTGCTCGAGTCTTATCCTTTCCGTGTAATCGAAGGAATGTTGATTGCCGGATATGCAACCAGGGCAAATCAGGGTATCTTTTATATCCGTGCTGAATATCCGCTGGCTGTAAAACGAATTAACGAAGCACTGCAGATTTGCAAAGAAAACGGTATTGTCGGAACCTCGGTAATGAACAGCAGTTATTCTTGCGATATCCGGATTTTCGAAGGTGCCGGCGCTTTTATCTGTGGTGAAGAAACCGCACTTATTGCCTCCATTGAAGGCGAGCGTGGAATTCCGCGAATGCGCCCTCCTTATCCTGCTATTAAAGGGCTTTGGGAGAAACCAACCCTTGTTAATAATACCGAAACGTTTTCGCTGGTATCATGGATTTTCCGTCATGGAGCTGATGCTTTTGCCAACATAGGAACGGAAGGAAGCAAAGGAACCAAGGTTTTTGCCCTTGCCGGAAAAGTGAATCGTGGCGGACTGATTGAAGTGCCAATGGGAATAACCTTACGTCAGATTGTGGTGGATATAGGCGGAGGAATTGCAAACGAAAGGCAGTTTAAGGCAGTACAGATCGGCGGACCTTCAGGCGGATGTATTCCTGCTTCTATGTATGATTTGCCTGTTGATTTTGAGGAACTTGCCAAAGTCGGTGCCATGATGGGTTCCGGAGGATTGATAGTGCTCGACGATACCGATTGTATGGTTGATATCGCACATTATTTCCTGTCTTTCACACAGGATCAGTCCTGCGGAAGATGTACTTATTGCCGGGTTGGCACAACACGTATGCTCGAATTACTCGATAAAATCAGGAGCGGCAAAGGCAAACCCGAAGATATCACCCATCTTGAAAAACTGGCCGAAAGTACAAGGCTGGGAAGTTTATGTGGCTTGGGGAAAACAGCGCCAAATCCCGTGCTTTCAACCTTGCGTTATTTTCGGGATGAATACGAAGCACATATAAACGGGCATTGCCCTTCAGGCAAATGCCTGCAACTTATCACATATAAAATTACTGATGATTGTATAGGTTGCACCAAATGCGCTCAGCAATGCCCTTCGGATGCTATTGAATTTAAACCTTATGAAATCCATGCCATTGATATGGAAAAATGTATAAAATGTGATATCTGCAGGCAGGTTTGCCCTGTGGATGCTGTAGAAGTTGTGTAAGGGCTGGTAGACAGAAGTCAGTAGACAGAAGTCAGTAGTAAGAAGACCGGAGTTATTCTGTTAAGTTAATTTTAACGTCAATAGTCCAATTGAAACAAAAAGTAAATGCTGAATTATATTGCACATATGAATAGAATTACGAGATTTGAACAGAGACTCTTCCGACTCCCAACCTAAATAATTTATATCAACTATTGCAAAAAAGAATGATAAAACTCACCATAGATAACACACTGATTGAGGTTGTTGAAGGCACTACTGTTCTTCAGGCTGCTGAAGCATTGGGTATTGAAATACCAACGATGTGCTATCTCGAAGGACATTCGTGTCACCCTTCGTGCATGGTTTGTATGGTGCAGGATGCCGACAGGGGAAATTTCTTTCCTTCCTGTGCCATGCCGGTGAGCGAAGGCATGAATATTATTGCAACATCAGAAGAAGTTATTGATATCCGCCGCGAAGCACTTGAACTTTTGCTCAGCGATCATGTAGGCGATTGCGAAGCGCCATGCACCCTGAGTTGTCCTGCAGGCATGGATATTCCGCTTATGAACAGGCTTATTGCAAAGGGCGAATTCGAAAAATCACTCGACATTGTCCGGGATGAAATCGCTTTACCTTTGATCCTGGGTTATATCTGTCCCGCTCCCTGCGAAAAAGCCTGTCGCCGTAAATCTATTGATGGCGCAGTTTCCATTTGTCTGCTGAAACGTTTTACAGCCCAGGATACGAAGAGAAGAAATCAACATCTGAAACCGGAAGGCCAAAAAACCGGCAAGAAGATTGCCATTATCGGGACAGGCCCTGCCGGATTATCAGCTGCATTTTACCTGTTACGATCAGGACACGATTGCACCCTTTTCGATAAAAACGAACTTGCCGGCGGAGCAATGCGGTATAGCATTCCGGAAGAAAAGCTTCCCCGCGAAATGCTGAATACAGAGATAGAAGGTATTCATAAAATGGGGGCAGTTTTTCAATTAAACAACCCAATTACTCCTGATTTTTTCGAAAATAATATTATCCCCGGATTCGATGCTGTAATACTGGCAACCGGGAACAGGAGCAACCAGCCAGTTGAAGATTTCGGATTAATAGGCGACTCAGGACACGATATCGCTGATAAAAAAACATTCCATACTCGCCGCACTGGCGTATTCGCTTGTGGAAATATGCTTCGGGAACATGAAATGGCTGTAAGGGCTTCGGCACAAGGCCGGATAACAGCAACAGAGGTTGGCATCTATCTGAAAACCCAAAGCCCGGTAGCAAAAATACATTTCAATTCCTCTTTCGGGCATCTTTCGAAACCGGAACAGCGGGAGTACCTGAAAGAAAGCTACCTGGGTTTTCCGGTTGAACCGGATGGTGGTTTCATAGCAGGATTTAATGAAGAGCAAGCTATCGCCGAAGCTAAAAGATGCCTGCATTGCGACTGCCGCAAACCGGCATCCTGCAAACTCCGCATTTATTCTGATCAATATGGCGTAAACCGAAAAAGACATCTTGGTCCCGAGCGAAAAAACCTGGCAAAATCTATCCATCACGACTTGATTGTTTATGAGCCGGAGAAATGCATCCGCTGCGGATTATGTGTCGAAATCAGTGGCAGAGAGGAGTCTCTCGGGCTTACTTATATCGGGCGTGGATTTGATGTCAGAATTAGTGTACCATTTAATGAGACTATCGCCGAAGCTCTTAAGAAAACTGCTGCAGCTTGCGTAAATGCCTGCCCGACCGGCGCAATGGCATTTAAAGATCAGGAAGAACGAAATTTGAAACAGGTCAAAGGTTACAATGCAAAGGTTAAAAGTCAAAGTGAAATCAATAAAGTGAAATGATGAATAAAAATCACAGAGCTTTTGTAGAAATAAATCTCATAATTAAATATTTGAAATATTAACAATTGATTAGCAAAAACCTTTGACCTTTGCATATTGACTTTTGCATTTTTATCTTAAAGCCCTAACAGTCTAAATACCTATAAATGAATCCCCTTCTCCTTATATCATTTCTCTATTTAACAACATCCCTGACAGCTGCCGCCCAGATTGCTGGTGCTGAAAACTGGCCATCCTTCAGGGGAAATGCGCAGTTAACGGGTGTTTCGCCTGCTAAAATTACACCTCCGCTTAACTTGCTCTGGTCCTTTAAAACAGAAGATGCCATTAAATCGTCCCCGGTCATTTCCAATAATACAATATTCGTTGGTTCAGATGATGGCTTTTTATATGCGCTCACTTCAACTGGTACATTGAAATGGAAATTTAATGCAGGTTCATCCATCGAAGCACCTCCAATGGTTATTGATAATATAGTATTTGTAGGCTCCCTCGAAGGCGTTCTTTTTGCGGTGGACGCCATTACCGGCAAACAGAAATGGAAATATGCAACCGAAGGGCAGATATCCGGTTCATGCAACTGGACGATTGGACCTGATGGCAAACAGAAATGTATTCTTTTCGGCAGTTACGACTATTACCTTCATTGTGTTGATGCTGCAACCGGAAAGCTTTTATGGAAATATGAATCTGGAAATTACATCAACGGAGCTGCAGCTATCTATGGTAAAAAAGCTGTTTTCGGAGGTTGCGATGGTATTCTTCATTTGGTGAATACTGATAATGGAAAGGCTTCGGGAAATATTGATCTCGGTACATATATTCCTGCCTCTGCAGCAATTAGCGGCAATCTGGCTTATTTCGGCAATTACGACGGGGTTTTTTATTGTTTGGATATGAAACTCAGGAAAGTCAAATGGAAAGTTGAAGGTGGCGGACCATTCCTTGCTTCACCAGCCATTTCAGGAAACCGCGTGATTACAGGCTCACAAAACAAAACAGTATATTGCTATGATACCCGAAGCGGAAAACTACTTTGGAAATTCAAAGCATTAAACAAAGTGGATGCTTCGCCCGTTATCACTGGTAATTTTGTAGTTGTAGCATCCGCTGACGGAAGACTGCGATTTCTGGATATAGCTTCCGGTAATGAAACCTGGAAATACGAAATCGGTAGCCCCATTAGCGGAACACCTGCTGTAACTTCAAAAATGATAGTGGTTGGTGCTGAAGATGGAAAAGTGTATGCCTTTGGGAAATAAATTTCACCGCAAAGACGCAATGGATAAGCAGAGTAAGCGAAAAAAACATATTATTATAAAAACACCTGATAACACTTAATACATCTTTGCGGTAAAAAACACAAATATGAAAATTGTCCATATAGTCCCCGGTTTTGGCGGAACCTTTTATTGCGGTAATTGTCTGCGCGATAGCGGGGTAGTTGCTTCACTTAAAAAAGCAGGCCATCATGCCGTTACTCTTCCAATGTACCTTCCTCTTACCATGAATGGGAATGAAAATAAAGATGATATCCCTGTTTTTTATGGTGCAGTAAATATTTACCTGAAACAGTTCCCGGTTTTCAGGCATATGCCAAAATGGTTCGAACACCTGATGAATTCGCCGTCAGTTTTAAAATTTGCAGCTAAAAAATCTAGTTCCACCCGTGCTTCAGGTCTTGAAGATCTTACTGAATCTATGCTTCTGGGTGCTGAAGGTCATCAAAGCGAAGAACTGCAGCAATTAGTTGATTTCCTGAAATACCACGAAAAACCTGATATTGTTCACGTTTCGAATGCGCTATTGCTTGGTTTGGCTAAAAAAGTCCGCGAGGAAGTGGGCGTTCCTGTTGTTTGTTCCCTTCAGGATGAAGATGTTTGGGTGGATGCCATGCACGAAGATCACCGTGAAAAAATGTGGCAACTGCTGGCCGAAAAGGCTAAAGATGTGGATGCATTTATAGCTGTGAGTGATTTTTTTGCAGGTGTTATGCAGAAACGAATGTCCATTCCCGATGACAAACTTCATGTACTTCATGTTGGTATTGTGGCAGATGCTTATACCTATTCAAAACCGGCAGCCGCACCACAGGCAATTGGCTTCGTATCGAGGATGTGCGAAGAAAATGGGTTCGAAGTTCTTATTGATGCGTTTGTTCTTTTGAAAAAAAACGAGGCTTTCAAGGATTTAAAACTAAAAGCAACAGGTGGTCAAACCGGGGATGATACAAAATTCATCCATAAGCAAATCGACAAGTTAAAACAGAATAATATTGATTGTGATTTCGAAATACAACCAGATTTTACACCTTCAGAACTTAATAATTTCTTTAAATCAATCACAGTGTTATCGGTTCCTGTGTTAAAAGGAGAAGCTTTCGGACTTTACCAGCTTGAAGCGTTGGCATCAGGAGTACCGCTTGTGCAACCTGAACTCGGAGCTTTTCCTGAAATTATAAATACAAGTGGAGGGGGCGTTATATACAAACCTAATACGGCGTTAGCCCTGGCAGATAAACTTAGCGAAGTACTATTAAATCCGGCTAAACTGGAAGTCATGAGCCTCAAAGGCAGAAAAGCTGTTGAGGAAATTTTTGATTTAGGTAAACTGAGTGAAAAAATGGTTGATATCTATAAGGCGCTGATATAATGTTTATGAATCTGATTTTTTCTGATGTGTGATTTTTCTAAATAGGTTCTCATAAAAAAACCGCCCCGGATTTCTCCGGAGCGATTTTGAGGATATATAGAGTGGTTAGAGGATTTTATAAGTTATAAGCACTTTCTCCATGTTCGTATATATCAAGACCTTCTTCTTCAATACGTTTTTCTACACGCAGGCCATTGAAATATTTAAGCGCAAGGAATAGTACTGTTGCAGCACCAATAGCCCAGGCAGCAATGGATACAACTCCTATAGCCTGACTTTTGAGCAATGTGAGACCTTGTCCGTAAAATAGTCCCTGGCTGGTAGAAAAGAATCCAACCATCAGGGTCCCAAAAGCTCCACAAACCCCATGCACTGAAATTGCACCTACGGGATCATCGATTTTTACAACCCGGTCGAAAAATTCGACTGAAATAACAACCAATATTCCTGCAAGTATGCCAATAATCAATGCTCCTCCCGGAGTAACAGCATCACAACCTGCTGTAATAGCAACCAATCCTGCTAAGGCACCATTAAGGGTCATACTGAGAGTTGGTTTTTTATACTTTAGCCATATATAGATCATTGTAGCGAGAGCTCCGCCTGCAGCGGCTATATTGGTGGTTACAAAAATAAGTGAGATGGCAGTCGCATTTGCCACTCCGGCTGCAGCCAACTGTGATCCCGGGTTAAATCCAAACCAACCTATCCATAAAACAAATACACCTAAAGTTGCTAATGTAAGGCTATGTCCTGGAATCGCTTTAACTTCTCCGTTTTTGCCATATTTCCCAAGCCGTGGGCCCAAAATCAATGCCCCAACTAATGCAGCTGAACCACCTACCATGTGAACTACCGAGGAACCTGCAAAATCGTGAAAAGGAGTTGACAACTGGCTCAGCCATCCGCCACCCCATGCCCAATGACCAGAGATCGGATAAATTACCAGTGATATCACAGCACTATACATAAGATATGCATTGAATTTTGTGCGTTCAGCCATGGCTCCTGAAACAATTGTTGCAGCAGTAGCAGCAAATACTGTCTGGAAAATCAGAAATGCAAAATCCGGCATATCTGTTCTGTAAGAACCTGTACTGAATAAATCGAAGGAACCTATGAATCCATTGTTGGTGCCAAACATCAGACCAAAACCAATCAGCCAGAAGGCAATGGTACCAATCACAAAATCCATCAGGTTTTTGAAAAGAATGTTTGTAGTGTTTTTGGATCGTGTAAAACCTGCCTCAACCAAAGCAAATCCAGCCTGCATAAAAAACACGAGTGCTGCAGCTATTAATACCCACACAGTATTCAGCGAAAAAGCATAATCTACCAGTGCAGTTTCTAACGAGGTAATTTTATCGGCCATTACCAAAGTGTCGGCCATGAGTAAAGTATATGTCATGATTTCCATTTTTTAGATTAGTTATTATTCACCGCCAGGATTGTACAACGATTTATCCCCTTCTTCACCGGTGCGAATGCGATATGAATCTTCGATATCTGTAATAAAGATTTTCCCATCCCCTATTTCACCCGTTTTAGCTGCCTGCATAATGGCATCTATTGTAGGTTTAACAAACTTATCCCGGCAGTAAATCGAGATCAGAATACGTTCGATTGTACTTGTATCGTAAGCTATTCCACGATAAATGCGACCTTCATGTGCATTTCCTTTTCCCCTTACATCCCAGAAGGTGAAGAATTCAATTCCTGCTTTATGTAAAGCATCCTGAACTTCATCGAATTTGGTTTTACGAATAATTGCTTCAATTTTTTTCATGGCTTTCTGTTTTATTGGTAAGAATTCTATAAATATTAGTTTTCTTCTCGTTAAAAGCTGACTCCAATAACAAGATTCAATTGCTCTCTATTCGGATTTACAGACAAAGCTCCTGTAAGTGGTAATGAAAATTTATCTGTTATTTTAATCTCTTTTGCGGCCTTTAATCCGATATTACATACTGCGAATATATCATCGCCATTATCCTCATAGGTAGTATGCCATCCATTTCCTGCTCCAAGAAAAACACCAAAGTATTTGAAAGCATAGTTTGCTTCAAAATACATATCGCCTCCTCCTGGTTTATTGGCCGGACCACCCATAGATGCATCGTTGATTACATAGTTTGCCGCAATCGAAAAACTCTTTATCGTATAACCTACATTTATCTCGAAGGCATGGCTTGATGTATCGCCTTGATACTGGAAGTATTTACTTCCCTGGTAATAATAATCGGTTAACCCAATGCTTAATCCGAAATCAAAAGCGTAGGATGTATAAAGATCCATTTCAGCCACATCTCCAAAATCATGAAAACTGCTTGAGCCCCATGCTCCGAGTGTAAACCCTCCTTTGGTAAATTTCATCCATGGCTGGATATTCGGTCCGGTTCCAATTTTAGAACCTCGCCATACATAAGAGCTAACTACATCTGCTCCTAAAGAGAAAGGTGATTCTTTTTCTTCTTCCTGTGCATATAAAGAAACTGAAGAATATACCGTCATAAAAAGAACCAACAGAATTGATGAGTAAATTTTTGTTTTCATAATCTTTAATTTTTTAGATTAGTATTGATTTATTTTCACGGCAAAATTAATCTTTTTTTCACACACCCCCCATATTTTTTTATTCTTTTCTCTTTTTATACGTTTTTTAATATATACCCCCCTTAATTTTCATGTCTATATTTCTAAATAGTAATTATTTATCTGCCATACCCCCTATTTTAAAATTATTTTAACATTTAACCGTTTTTTAAATTTCTGATCAGAAAAAAGGATATTTTAACCCTTTAAAGACAATTTTAATTCACATAAAAATGCAAAAAATGACTTGCAGGGAGAAAAACGGGTTTAATGAGCATTTTATAGCCTTATTTTTTCGGAAAGCTTCATTTCTGTGCATTGCTTCTAAATTTCTTGTTTACTATTTTAACTGAAAAGCTTAATTTTACAGAAACATAAATTAAAACTAATGTTAGCCGAACTCCAGCATATCACCAAACAATATGGGCAACAGGGCTCATCCATACGAAACCTGGTACTTCAGGATGTTTCATTACAGATTGAGGAAAGAGAGCGGATTGCTATTGTAGGTCCTTCAGGTTCGGGGAAAAGCACTTTGCTCAACATCCTGGGAACACTCGACAGTGCCTCATCCGGAAAAGTAATGTTGAGTGGTGATTTAATTGAAAATGTATCGGAAATGCGGCTGGCAGAAATCAGGAATAATCTTATTGGTTTTGTTTTCCAGATGCATCATTTGCTGCCTCAGCTCACCTTACTCGAAAATGTATTGCTTCCTCTTTTAGCCAGGAAAGACAAAAATATCCTGCAATCCGAAAACGAACGAGCTTTACAACTTATTGACAGGGTTGGATTGTCAGAACATATAAGTCAGTATCCATCACAACTTTCGGTAGGGGAATGCCAAAGGACTGCTGTTATACGGGCACTCATAAATCAACCTCGGTTGTTACTTGCCGATGAGCCAACCGGTTCTCTTGATGCTGCCAATGGAAATCAATTGGCTTCGTTGCTTACCGAACTAAATTTCGAACAAAATGTAGCCCTCGTGCTGGTTACACATTCAATGGAACTCGCATCGAAAATGGATAAAATATATCATCTCCGGGAAGGGAAGTTGGTACTAGGTAAATAGTAAATGGAAAGAAGAAAAATGGATTTTGGTATATTTATTCTTTCGCAATGAAAAACACTTAACACAAAATGATAATCTATCTTAGACGTCAAAGAGCAAATTTGCTACAATTATTCAATTTGAGTTTTGATTCCAGTATCCCTAACCTCTAAAGCCCAAACCCTCCTTATTAAATGACTCTGTACACCCTGATCCTCCGCAACCTCAAATACTATAGGAAGCCGTATTTGTCTATCCTCGCCGGCACTGTTATCAGTGCGGCTGTGTTGACTGGCGCTCTTGTAGTAGGCGATTCGGTGCGTTACAGCCTTGGGCATTTATCGGATATCAGGCTAGGGAAAACTCGATTTGCGATTCAGTCAAGAGACAGGTTTTTCAGGCAACAGCTTGCCCTGGATCTGGAAAAACAGATAAAAAGCCCTGTCGCATCGCTGTTGCAACTCGAAGGAATTGCTTTAAACACTGATAAAAACACACGGATCAACCTGGTTGAAGTATTGGGTGTGGATGATAACTTTATGCGCTTGTGGAATACCTCATTTAAGCAACCGGGCGAGGATGAAGCCATTCTTAGCCGCAATACAGCCGAAAAACTGGACCTAAAACCCGGTGATGAATTCCTCATTAAAATACGTAAACAAGCTTTAGCTTCGGAAAATGCACCCTTTGTTTCTGAGAAAGAACCACTTGTTGTGTTCCGCTTAAAGGTAGCAGCTATTGCGGATGACCAGCAGATGGGCCGATTCAGTCTGAAAAGCAACCAATCTGCGCCATTCAATATTTTTATTTCTTTACAAGCCCTGGCCCGTAAAGTTGAATTGACAGGAAATGCCAATTTACTACTTGTCGCCAATAATAAGAGTGCCGGTCTGAATATTCAAAAGCTGGATTCCCTAATACGTGATTCCTGGCAAACCGAAGATGCCGGGCTTGAATTCAAAAAATTATCTGCAAATGGAAACTATGAAATCCGTTCGGGCCGTATATTTATTGATAGTAATTTAGCTAAAGCAATACAAGCAAGCATTCCCGGTGCTGAACCTGTTTTTACATACCTGGTTAATGATATCAGCATTAATGGGAAATCCACGCCTTATTCATTTATAACAGCTGAAGATACAGGCCTTCTAAAACAGACATTATCAGATCGGGAAATTATTATCAGTGATTGGCTTGCTTCCGATCTATCTGCAAAACCAGGTGATTCATTAAGCTTGACGTATTACAAAATGGGTTCCTTGCGGAAACTAACAGAAGATAGTACTCGTTTTTGTATAAAAAAGATATTGTCCATAACAGATCCTTTATTTGACCGAACATTGATGCCCGATTTCCCGGGAATGTCGGATGCTGGAAACTGCCGCGACTGGGAAACAGGAGCTCCTGTTGACCTTAATAAAATAAGGGATAAAGATGAGCAATACTGGAATACCTACCGTGGAACACCGAAAGCTTTTATATCAATAACTGCAGGTCAAAAAATATGGAGTAATGCTTTTGGTAATGCAACAGCGTTCCGCTTTACAGCTGACAGCAGTAAATTGCAGGTTATTCAAAACAAACTGATGAATCAACTTAATCCCCCTGAATTTGGATTGTCAGTTCAGGATGTATATTCCGAAGGGAAATCCGCGGCTGCTAATTCAACTGACTTTGGAGGATTGTTTCTTAGTTTAAGCTTTTTCATCATTGCTGCTGCTTTGCTGCTTATTGCTTTGTTGTTTTCGTTACATGCACAGAAACGTATGGCTGAAACGGCAGTCATGAATACTTTAGGTTTCCGGAAAAAGGTGATTTTACGGGTTCTGTTTTCTGAAGCAGCATTAATGGTAATTGCTGGTAACCTCTTGGGGGCTTTTTCCGGTATTCTTTACAATAAAATTATATTGCTTGCGCTCAACACCCTATGGCGCGATGCTGTAAATACCTCGATGTTACAAATGCACGTAATCCCGGGGACATTGCTCATTGGGTTCACCGTGGGCGCAATAACTTCCTTGCTGACACTTCTCATTGTATTGCTTCAAAATCTTCGCAAGCCTATAGCTGTTTTGGTTAAAGGAATTGAAACCCATTCACCTCATGGAAATAGCCTTGCAAAAAAAATAAGCCTTGCAATTGCATTTGTATTTTCAGGTGGCTCTGTTGCGCTGATAATTTATTCCATTATTTCGACAGATGCAATTGATACAGTGCTTTTCCTTTCGGCAGGAGGGTTGATTTTGGTTGCAGGCATTGCTTTTCTAAATGCGGCACTTTTACATGCGAACCCAAAAACGACAAAATCACTGCCTAGATTCACCCTAATAATTCGAAACCTAAGCCTTAAAAGGAGACGATCCATCACCGCAGTGGCATTATTAGCCATCGGGACATTTTCTGTAATTATTACAGGCGCAAACCGAAAAACATTTTATGGAACTGAAAACACAAGGAAATCCGGCACCGGTGGATTTCTTTTCTGGGCCGAATCAACAATCCCTGTTTTATATGACCTTAATTCACCAGAAGGCAAGCAAAAATACGGACTTGCTGACGAAACTGACCTTCAGAACGTGCATTTTTCGCAGATGCTTCGCCTCGATGGTAACGATGCCAGCTGTTTAAATCTGAACCAGGTTTCGCAGCCGGCTATACTGGGAGTTAATGCCTTCTATTTCGACCAACAACGTTCTTTTAGTTTTTTAAAACTGGGTCCCTCGGTTAACCAGCAGCATCCCTGGTTGGATCTGGAAAAACCTCTTGCTCCGGGTATCATTCCGGGTTTCGCTGACCAAACCGTAATTCAATGGGGTTTAATCAAGAAAGTAGGTGATACTTTGTTGTACCAGGATGAAGGTGGAAAATCGCTGAAAGTAATTCTTATGGGAGGGCTTGATAATTCAATATTTCAGGGAAATATACTGGTATCGGCTGAGATTTTCAGGCAGTATTTCCCATCGGTAGGTGGATCCCGTGTAATGTTGATTGACGGAGATTTTTCTGATCGGACAAAAATTTCAGAAAGGATCGAATATCTATTCCAGGATTATGGAATGGTGGCAACATCCACTTCCGGGCGATTGTCGGAGTTCAATTCGGTTACAAACACTTATCTCACCGTATTTATGCTGTTAGGTGGTCTTGGGATAATCATCGGCACCATTGGGCTTGGGATTGTTTTACTCCGAAACCTGGAAGACAGGAAACAGGAAATTGCCCTTTATCAGTCCTTAGGGTTTAGGGAATCCTTTATTTTAAAACTTATCTTAACTGAAAATCTTTTTATCCTGCTATCGGGAATGGGTATTGGAATAATAGCAGCCTTTGCCGGAATTCTGCCATCCATTTTAT
Organism: uncultured Bacteroidales bacterium; assembly: GCA_963802185.1. Classification (GTDB taxonomy): domain Bacteria; phylum Bacteroidota; class Bacteroidia; order Bacteroidales; family UBA4417; genus UBA4417. The sequence goes on along the minus strand of CAWDHU010000011.1, from coordinate 145,231 downwards.
CGCCTGCATTCCAGTTTCCGGTAACCTATTTGATTGCGATTATTTTGCTGATATTTCTGAGCGGTTTTGCCTGGATATATTTGCCCATAAAGTCATCATTACGAAATAATCTGGTGCAAACGTTACGGAATGAATAAGATATAGTATCAGAATAAGTGTTAAATACATTACCATGCAAACTAAATGGATTATATTTGTTGCAATAAATGTTTAACTTTTTTGTTATTTGTACGTTACGTGAAGCATGACTGTTAAAAATCACAGACTGAATGATAAAACTAAACACGATATATGAACGGGTAATATTATTGCTTTCAATATCAGCAATTATATTCCTGTTGCTGTTTACATCATTATACTTTTATACCCTGATCCAGGAAAAACAGGTTTATGACTCGGCTCAGCTCCAATTTAATAATGAAGTAGAATCATTACTCGACCTCAACTCCGAATCTATGCGCATTGCCGTTAACGATTTTACGAGTTCTGATGAACTGGTCGAGTTTACTAAAAGTAGAAGTTCCAAATGGTACAGTGAACACATAAAAGGTGCAATTAATAGTTTAAAGATAGATTATATCTGTGTCTACGACACAAGTTTTAATATCATAAGCGAAACCTCTTCACCTAATATTTTTGCTCGCAGCTTCATTCCCCGAGGCGCTGTCGCGGCTTTGAAAAAAACCAGGTATTCAAATTTCTTCCTGCTTACAACCGAAGGCCTGGTCGAAGTTAGCGCTGCATCTATTCATCCAACTTTTGATCGCATACATAAAATTACAGAACCTTCCGGATATGTATTCCTGGTGCGGTTATGGGATCAGTCGTTTAAAACTAAACTGAGCAGAATAACAAGTTCACGTGTTGAATTCCCGCAAATACTGGATCAAAAATATAATGTCAACCACAGTATTCTTTCGGTTTCAAAAAACTTAACGGCTGCTAATAATGTAACTGTTTCACATATCGTTTTCAGCCGTGACTTTAATCTTAATTTTCAAACATCCAAATCACTTTTATTGATTACTGTTATTTCATTTATGCTGGGTATGGTTGCATATATCATTTATGCCAGGATATGGATATATAAGCCACTGAATTTAATAACCCATATACTGGAATCGGAAAACAGCGACTCCATCAAGAAGCTTCAGCAAGCTGCCGGTGAATTCAGCTATATTGGAGTACTTTTCGAGGATTACTTCAATCAGCGGAAAACACTTGAACATGCAAAACAAAAAGCTGAAGAAAGCGATAAACTTAAATCGGCTTTCTTATCGAACATTGCGCATGAGATACGCACACCAATGCATGGCATTCTTGGTTTTGCCGATATGCTTAAAACAGCTTCGCTTTCTCCAGAGCAAATGCAGGAATATATTGCTATTATTGAAAAAAGCAGTGCCCGTATGCTCAATACCATTACCGACCTGATTGAAATATCTCGAATTGAATCCGGGCAAACCGAGATTAATCTTTCGTTAGTAAATGTTGACGGGCAATTAGACAGTATGTACGCCATTTTTAAGCCTGAAGCTGAAAAAAAGGGAGTTCATCTGATTGTAATAAATAGTACGGAATGGGAAGAATCACACATACGCACGGACCGAGACAAACTTGATACAATTCTAACCCAAATACTTAAAAACGCCATTAAGTACACTAAAAAAGGTACTATTGAAATAGGATATGTGCTTAAAGCAAAATACATCGAGTACTATATAAAAGATACCGGCATTGGAATTGAAAAGGATAAACAGCAAGCCATTTTCGGCCGTTTTACGCAAGCTGATAATTCACTATCTAAAATATACGAGGGTTCCGGTTTGGGATTATCAATCACAAAAGCATATGTCGAAATGCTTGGCGGCACCATCTGGGTTGAAAGTGAACCGGGCAAAGGTTCGACGTTTCATTTTACGCTCCCTAATGAAACCGGCAATTAAATTTCATTCTATCAATAGTATCGTACAGAATTACACATGTAGTATTTCTGCTACTAATCCTATTTATCCATAAATCCAAACACCTGTGTTGATATAACTTGTATCTGATAGCTGTTCAATTATAAACGAAGCTACATTCGATCGCGAAATTTGTGGATTCCCTTTCAAGATTGTAATGCTTTTCCCGTGCTTTAATCTTCCGGTCTTAGGTCCATTGGTTAATCCCGCCGGGCGAACCAAAGTCCATTGCAACTTGCTTTTTGCAATTCGCTTTTCATTGGCTGTATGGTCAGCAAGCGGAACACGCAGCATAATATCCGCAATGAAAAACCTGATTAAGGGTCGCATTATTTTTCGACTTTCGCCTGCCCCCAGGCTCGAAAGGTAAATCAAACGTTTAACACCTTCCTGTTCCATCAGGGAAACTATAGTATGAATTCCAGCTGTTATTTCGGGAGAATGTTTAATTAATGAACCACCGCCCAGCGCTGAAACACATACATCAGCTCCTGAAATAGCCTCTTTAAGTTTGCCGGTATCATTCAGGCTTCCAGTAATAACTTTCAGGTTTGGGTGTTGTTGTAATAAAGATCCGGCCCTGCGGATATATGCAGTTACTTGGTGCCCCTTAGCCAATGCCTGTTCTGTGATTAAAGTTCCTGTTTTCCCACTTGCACCAAAGACTACTATTTTCATTCTATAGTATTAATTAAATAACCATAATTTAAACCCAGGATTTACTCTCATTCCAATTAAATTACTCCGGAGTGTACCTTTATATTAATAACAGAACAGGAAATGAAAAGTTTTTTAATTTGCACATTAACTTTGATCTAACATAAAGAATGGAATCATCCCTGATTAATCACAAATAAAAAAGGAGCCTAAGCCCCTTCTAAATTAGCAGGCTATAGATTCTTATGATTGCGAATATGCTGCAGCAAATATCGGTGCAAAAGCTTCAAAATTTGTTTTCCCAAACGTTGCCGAACGGCTGCTATTATATTCTGCTGCCATTTCACCGCTTCGCATAGCAGCACCCATTTCTGCATAATTTTTAGCAATATCCAGAGGTAAACCATTTTGGAGCATGCCGCCAACACTATCCTCATCTGTGAAGTTTATCCATTTCAGATCAGGTTTCCCTATCGCAGATCCCAATATTCCGGCAATCTCATCCGTGGTTTTCTCATCACTGGTAATATAACGGATACTTTTACCGGTGAACGAAAGATTGGACAATTCTTTAGCAGCCACTTCAGCAATATCTGCCGGATTTGCTAAAACCAGTTTTGCTCCTTCGCCATAATTGCCGCCAATAATTCCCATATGTTTAATCATTCCGATATTGGCAAAAAAGTTGTAATAGAAAAACCCAGGCCTAAGATGTATTACATTTACACCTTCAAGTGCATTTAAAGCTTGTTCAACATAATATAAACCACTGACCGGACCACAACCATCAGGCATATGTGCACCAATACTGCTCAGGTTTACAACATTTTTTACACCAGCTGCAGTTATTGCCTGAGCATAGTTTTTACCAATACCAGCAATGTGTTGTTTCCAGTCGCTTGCACTAAAAGTAGGTGGAACCATTGTATACACTGCGTCGGCTCCTTTAAATGTTTGGGTCAGAAAAGCTACATCGCTTACTGAACCTATTGCTGCCTTAGCCCCGATGGCTTCAATTTCTGATCTCCTGTCAGCATTGCTGCTGATAACAATTACATCGTTTTTCGCTGCAATTAATTTTTCTACAAGCGGCTTGCTTATGTGTCCTAATGATCCTGTTACTATAATTTTCATATTATTTTGTTTTTATTTAAAAGAACAAAGGTATATTTGCACTTACTTAAAAGCAAGTACTTACCCCAAAGTATGTGAAAATGACCAAAATCAAAGAAACCTCTACAAACCAGGACAACCGCAAAAATACGCTAACCCAATGTCCTGTTACTTACACCCTTGAAAAGATAGGTGGCCGTTGGAAACCGATTATTATTTACAATTTACTGAATGGAACCAAGCGTTACAGCGAATTGAAAAGACTGATACCGGCAATTACCGAAAAAATGCTGATCCAGCATTTGAAGCAACTCGAAGCAGATAACCTTGTTGAACGGGAAGTAAAATCTGTGATACCTCCTTTCGTAGAGTATAGTTTATCCGAGTCAGGTAAAGAATTGCACCCGGTGCTTGAGGCCATGGTTAGCTGGGCAAATAAAAACAGGAATATTACTTCGGGTTCACTTAATGCTGTGTTGGAGGATCAGTTACAATAAGCCATAGTTTGAAGACCGATACTTGATGCCGGAAGAGGAAAAAATGAATATTACTGAATTTATCAGGTCTTTTGCGTTTCAGGGGGCAATCTCATTTCTTGTTTTCTCTTCTCACCCTGTCTCCCTTCGTCCCTCACTCTGCGCCCATCGCGGAGCCTACTTTATCATTCCCATAATCATGCCGCCAAAATACGGAACAAGCCATATCAGCCAAACAATGATACTATACCGATGAAACCCGGTGCGTGTTTTTTCACTTCCTTTTCGTACTACATAAGTTGCCCAGATAGCATGAGCTAACATCAGCCAAAGAGCGATCTGACCTGTAAGTGTGTGTAATGCAAATAGGTTAAATGGCCCTGTTGCAAGCCTGCTCATGGCGTATGTGCCCGAAACATCGAAAGTAAAACCTGTCCAGAAGGCTACGACATGCCAGGTTTTTAGGTACCTGGATATTCGTTCGGACCAGACACCTAACGAGTAAAAAATCAGGGCCAGGTTAATCAGTATAGTTGAAATAATCAGCTGAGTCGACATAAATTAGGTTTTCAGATCTAAAACTTAAACATATTTAATTTATTGGTAAATTGCACTGGTTCTTTATCCTAAAAGTTATAAGCAAAGGTACTCCTCTTTATTATATGCGTTTTCATAATTAACTTACCTGAAATGAAAAAAATCCTTTTTTCCATTCTTTTATTGAGCACATGCAGTGGTGTTATTTCGCAGAACTGGGCGCCGCTGTTTTCGGGGTCTTCAATAATGATCGATGCCGATGCATTCAGGAATAACAAAGAATACTATGCGATTGCAAACCGGTTCAAAAATTAAAACCAGTGATTGGAATAATTATCTGAAGGATTTTGTGCTGAAGTTTCCTGCTAGCTATAAGCGATTCAATTGTTGATGGTTTATCCAGATGCTCTTATGAATATGACAAAGTTGAAAAAATGATCCGGTTTGATCCGGATAAAAGCTCGGCTTCTGATTATTATAACAAATCCTACATCGGTTTTTCAGGATATATTAAGGATACGAAAATATACCCGTTTGTTAAGTTTAACTATACAGGAAGTGATTGGATTTATGCAAACAGAATAAAACTGGTGTGTGACGATGAAACGTTTGAATATGATAGCCTTAAATTTTATACTTATGGCACTACAGATTTTGTTTCGGAATACGTACTTATTCCATTTAATGAAAGCATGCAGGAGCTCATTCCAAGAATAATCAGATCAAAAGAAACCATAATACGTTTTTATGGCGACCCTATCTATTCCGATTTTGTTGTTTCAGGCGAAATGAAACTTGACATGGAAAAGTTTATGGAAACGATAAGAGCGTTACAATAACACTGACCAAATTTACCAACACAGGTAAGTTTATTCATTTTAACTGGTAAATTGCTCGAAACGATATTCGCTCAACTGTTTGAACTTGTTCATAATATGAGTGGTGGCACGGTTATGAACGGCTTCCCAGGTTTTATTAATAAAGTTGAGTTTTGTAAGGTTTTTTTTTCCATAAAAATTAAATCCTACCATCATAAACAGTTGCGACATCTCTTTCTCTCCGCGTTCAGGAATGGAAGATCGGGTATACATTAAGAAATAGCCGATTGGATAACCACCTGTGCATTTATATAATAGAAACCTGGCATTATCAAAATCATAAGGATCGGGAGTATGTTGAATTTTTATTGCATTCATATTAAACAAGTGAAATAGCTGGAGGCTTGCCAAACCATTTTTGGGTTTAAACGGGTCTGATGGCCACCCGAACAGGTTCACTTTAATCTTATCAAGTTTGTCATCCTTTAATGTAACTTTGGCAATATGGTTCGGCCAACAACTTGAATCACCATTCCATTTCAGCAATTCTTCGAATACGAAACTTACAGGTGTCTCAATACCAATACGATGTATATTAAGCACACTGAATGTATCAACGCCAATGCCTGTCCGTTGCAATATGCTCTTGCTGTAAAACATCCTTTCCTCTTCTGAATGCAACCGGATATGGGTTTCGATCTCAGGTTTATCCCAAAAGAACAACCGTATATCCGAAAATATTCCCGTGCTTTTGGGTGGAGGTTGTTTCACCATGTTTTAATCAGGTTGAAAATTGAATAAGAGCTACCCTACTATACAAACAGACAATTCTTAGAAAGAAGGTTTCATTACTGGTAAAATTAACAAAATAAACAACTTCCGATGCAAACGGAGGTTCCTTAATGGAAATTATTTGTGCTTACACACTATCTTAATCCGGTTAAAACAATTAGTCAGAAAATGGATTCCAGCTAATCCACCTATAGCCATTCAAAGATACAGGTAAACGCAATCCTTTAATTATCTTTTATTTGTGAATATCTACTAATAATTGAATGAATTGTCACAATGAACATGTGGGTTATTCTTTAATTTTCCGAAATCAAATAACATCCCAGCAAAAGCTCAAATATCAGTGGGGTTTCAGAAACTCACCTATTATGATCTGATAATGCTTGCCCGGATTTTTACTCCTTTAATTAACTGATAACTTATCAACCATGATCAGATCAATCACAATATTAATTATTCTAAGCATCGTTTTATCTTGCCATGGGCAAAATGATAAAATTTGTATAGCCGGGAAATGGAGCCTGTGTTTAGATTCAATTAATTCCCCTCAAAATGTAGATCTTAAATCACTTGACTATAGTCTTGTTATCATGCTTCCATCAACGCTTGATTCTGCAGGAATAGGAACTCACGTTCATGTACAACCGAATCTTGTGCGTGAAGTCATGCTGCACCTTCAGCGGAAAGTTTCCTATATCGGACCGGCATATTACCAGAAAGAAGTATCCATCCCGAAGGACTGGAAAGGAAAGCACATAAGCTTAAAGTTGGAAAGGGTTCTCTGGGAATCCATTGTATGGATTGACGGGAAAAAGATAGGCAATAACTTTAGCCTTTGCACACCACATTACTACGACCTTTCAAAAAACCTGGCTCCGGGTAAGCATCTGATTACGATCTGCATTGATAATTCAAGGAAGTATGCTCTGAGTCGGAATGATATGGCTCATGCCTATACCGAAGAAACTCAGATCAAATGGAATGGCATTCTTGGCGAAATATCATTAACAGCGGTTGATCCGTCACATATATCCGGGTTGGCTGTATATCCTGATTTTACAGGCAAAAACCTCTCAGGGAAAGTCAAAACCATTCTGAAAGATGCGGGTTCATATTCGCTGAAAGTCCAGGTAATGGACAATGATAACAAGATCATAGGCACGACTTCAACGGCAGTTACTGGCGATCAAACCAGTTTTCAGCTTAAATTTTCGGATGATTTACAAGCCTGGGATGAATTTTCTCCCAGTTTGTATAAAGTCAGTGTTTCACTACTTGATAAGAAAAAGAAGGTAAAAGATGTTAGTACCGAAACATTTGGCTTTCGCGATCTGGAAGCAAAAGACAGGCATTTCTACCTGAATGATAAACCATTGTACCTGCGTGGTACGCTGGAATGCAGTATTTTCCCATTAACCGGCCATCCTCCCCTGGATGAAGCCGGCTGGCAAAAAGTTTTTAGTGCTGCCAGGGAATATGGCCTCAATCACCTCCGCTTCCATTCGTGGTGCCCGCCTGACGCTGCTTTCAGGGTAGCGGATAAAATGGGCATGTACATCCAGGTTGAACTGCCTAACTGGAGTCTTGATTTTGGTAAAGATCAGTCGGTGGTGGATTTTATTAACATGGAAGCGGATAATATTATCCGGGAATATGGAAATCATCCTTCCTTTATATTGTGGTCGATGGGGAATGAACTGGAAGGTAATTTCGATCTTCTGACCGGACTTGTAACAAGACTAAAAAACAAGGATCCTCGTCACCTTTACACTACAACAACCTATTCTTTTCAAAAAGGCCACGGGCTGCAGCCGGAACTGGTTGATGATTATTACATTACTCAAAACACCGAAAAAGGATGGGTACGGGGACAAGGCGTATTTGACCAGCTTTCTCCTGATTTCAAAACGGATTACACCAATTCCATAGATAATATTACTGTTCCGGTTGTTTCCCACGAAGTTGGACAATACTCGGTATACCCTGATATGACTGAAATTGAGAAATACAAGGGTGTTTTAACTCCGGTGAATTTTATTGCCGTTAAAAAGGACCTGGAAAAGAAAGGATTATTGGACAGAGCCAGTAACTATACCGCCGCAACCGGCAAATTTGCGACCTTACTTTACAAGGAAGAAATTGAACGTGCGCTTAAAACACCCGGACTAAGTGGTTTCCAGTTGCTCGACCTGCATGATTTCCCAGGACAGGGAACTGCTTTGGTCGGCGTTCTGAATGCATTCTGGGAATCGAAAGGTTTTGTAAGTGGCACAGAGTGGCGTATGTTTTGTGGGGAAGTTGTTCCGCTTCTCTGGTTCGACAAAGCAGTTTACACTACAGATGAAACATTTAAAGCCGAGTATGGAATTGCTGATTATTACAAGGATTATAAAAATGCTGGTATTAAATGGAAGATTATAAGTAGCGATGGGAAAATAGTCCTGGCAGATTCCACCCAGATTACCCGAATTCTGAAAGGAAATACTTCAAAGCTGGGAAGTTTCAGCTTTGCACTTGCTGGTCTTCCGGCTCCAGCAAAATATACCATAGAGCTATCGCTCCAGGGAACCACCTATAAAAACCAATGGAATATATGGCTGTATAAAAAGGACGTTGAATCACAGGAAAATGATATTCTTGTTACCAGTTCCTTTAACGATGCAGTCGAAGCGCTACAGGAAGGAAAGAAAGTGCTTCTAAATCCCGATATCAATGATATTTCAGGAATTACCGGGAAATTTGTGCCTGTTTTCTGGAGCCCGGTTCATTTCCCTGATCAACCCGGCACCATGGGATTGCTGATGGATCCAAAGCATGCTGCTTTCCGCGATTTCCCAACCGATTTTTATTCTAACTGGCAATGGTGGGACCTTTGCAAAAAATCAAAAACGGTAGATGTGGATAGTCTTACTGTAGATCCGATAGTAACAGTAATTGATAATTTCTTTAAAAACCGAAAACTGAGTAATGTTTTTGAAGCCAGAGTCGGAAATGGAATGCTTGTTTTTTCATCTGTCGATCTTCATTCGGATATTGAAAACAGGCCTGCAGCGCGGCAACTTAAATACAGCCTGATAAATTATATGAGAAGCAATAATTTTAATCCTGAATCGACAATAACAACAAATGAAATTTTATCACTCAAATTAAAAGACAAGTAAAATCAGTTTATGCTAAAAACATTACTATTTCTTGCTTTTTTGTATGCTGCAATGGCTTCAGTCTTTGCGCAGCAATCAAGGCCAAATGTGGTTTTCATTTTGGTTGATGATTTTGGCTGGGCCGATGTAGGATACAATGGAAGTAAATTTTATGAAACTCCCAATATTGATCGCCTGGCGTCACAAGGTACCCAATTTACAAACGGATATGCAGCAGCGCCCATTTGCTCACCTACCCGTTGCAATATTATGACAGGAAAATACCCTGCCCGGCTTCATATTACTGACTGGATTCCCGGCTACCAGGATGGCTTGAATAAAGAGAAACTCAGCAAGTTTAAAATGATTTCTCCGCAGTTTATGCTTGATATGTCCTTACAGGAAACTACCATCGCCGAAGCATTAAAATCAAATGGATACAAAACGTGCTTTGTCGGGAAATGGCATTGCTCCGAGGATTCAGCATTTTACCCGCAATACCAGGGATTTGATAAAAATATTGGTGGGTGGAAAAGCGGTTCACCAACCGGGAATTCGAAAGAAGGAATGGCTTATTATACCCCTTATCATAATCCTTATTTACCTGATGGGCCAAAAGGCGAATTTATGACTGACCGCCTGGCTGACGAAAGCATTAAATGGATAGAGCAACAAAAGAATGGTCCGTTTTTTTTGTATTTGTCGTTTTACGCAGTACACACACCCATACAGGCAAAACCGGAAGATGTTTCCTATTTCAGGGAAAAAGCTAAAAAAAGGGGCATCGACAAGCAACCGGAATTTACAACCGATCTGCCGTGGATTAAAAACAACCCGCACGCACTTTCACATTGGAAAGAACGTCTTATTCAAAGTAATGCTGAATATGCTGCCCTTGTCTTTAATATGGACCAAAATGTGGGAAAAGTATTGGATAAAATCCACGAACTGGGCCTGGACGAGAATACCATTATTTGCTTTATGTCCGATAACGGAGGATTATCAACCGCTGAAGGGTCTCCAACCACAAATGCACCACTCCATGGCGGGAAAGGCTGGCTTTACGAAGGCGGCATACGCGAACCGTTTATTCTTAAAATTCCGGACAAAACAAAAGCAGGTACAAAAATTGAAACACCTGTTATTTCAGGCGATTTCTATCCGACAATTCTTGATGCCTGCGGTTTACCTCTGATGCCTGAACAACATATGGATGGTAAAAGCCTTATTCCTTTATTGAAAGGAAATCAATTGAACCGGAAATCCCTGTTCTGGCATTATCCTCATTATGGTGGAAAAGGAGATTCGCCTGCGGGTGCCATTCGGGATGGGAAATGGAAACTCATTGAATTTTACGAGGATAACCATATTGAACTGTATAACCTGGAAACTGATATTTCAGAGAAAAATAACCTGGCTTTAAAAGAGCCAAAGATTGCTGCCGATCTTCTGATACAATTGCATGAATGGCGAAAGGAAGTTAAAGCTGAAATGCCGGTTTTAAATCAGAACTACAGGGAAATTGAATAATTTAACCCATAAAATGGATGAAGATGATGAGAACAGCAACGGCAATGTTTTTGTTTAGCTGTGCGATGTCCGTATATGTTATGGGACAACAGCAACGCGTTCTGAATCCCATTATAAATGGATATTTTGCCGATCCATCCATCGTTAAATACCACGACACATATTACATTTATGCTACTATCGATCCTTGGGGCAGTAATGAATTAGCCGTGTTTACCACGAAAGATTTCAGGAAATGGGAACAAAAACACATCAACTGGCCTACCAAAAAAGCCTGCACAAGTTCCAGTTCAAAGGGATCAATGGTTTGGGCTCCGTCGGTGGTTAAAGCAAACAACGGACACTATTATATGTATGTTTCGGTAGGAAGTGAAGTATGGGCAGGCGTGAGTACGGCTCCCGCAGGCCCCTGGAAGAATGCTAAATCAGATAATACGCCACTTATCCCTTCTGATTTTCGGCCCGGCTATCACATGATTGATGCCGAATGTTTTATTGACGACGACGGGCAGGCATATCTTTATTGGGGTTCGGGACTAAATTGGGTAAACGGGCATTGCTTTGCCGTGAAACTTAATAAAGACATGATCACTTTTGATGGCTCACCCAGGGATATTTCGCCTCCCGGTTATTTCGAAGCCCCTTTTATGTACAAGCGAAACGGCATATACTATTTAATGTATTCCAACGGCAAAGCCATTGATTATACCTACAATATCAGGTATTCCACCTCCAAAACGCCCTTCGGTCCATGGATAGAAGGGGAGAATAACCCAATCCTGTCAACTTCCAGCGATAGCACAACTTATGGCCCCGGGCATCATACGGTTTTTAGCGAAAATGGCCAAAGTTACATTCTGTATCACCGCATATTTCCTCAAAAGAAAGATTTCGTGCTACGGCAATTGTGTGTTGACAGCCTGAATTTCAATTCATCAGGAAATATTCTGAAAGTTATACCAAAGGGGATTGTTTGGCCTGAAAAATGAACAGGTAATGAAAACCTCAAATAAAAACTACATTACCCGACACCTGTTAAATGACAAATAAATCTAATTTAAAAAATTTCAACTCACTGACTGCCATTTATTTAGCAGCATTCTGCTTATTAATTTCATTCTCTGCCCCGGCATCAGTCCCTATTGGGCTGGCGCAAAAACAGCCTGTTGAATATGTGAATGTTTTTACCGGAACCTCCAATTCCCGCTGGATGCTGGGTCCGTATGCCGGTGTTCCGTATGGCATGGTGCAATTAGGTCCCGATAACCAGGAATCGGGCTGGATGGCGGGTTATGAGTATTCGATTATGAATGTCACCGGCTTCAGTCATTTACATGCCTGGACGATGGCTGGCCTGATGGTTATGCCGGCAACCCAGGATTTCACAAAGGATAACGGCGCAAGCTCAAAAGCCTATCGTGGCGCCGGGGCCGGTTTTCATTCGCGTATTTTAAAAGAAACCGAAAAGGCTTCACCCGGCTACTATTCCTGCGAACTCTACGATGCTGATTGCAAAGCTGAACATACAGCTTCAACCCACTGTGGCTTTCATAAATATACTTTTAAAGCGAATGAAGATGTTCGTATCTTATTGGTTTTAAACTTTCCGACGGAATATGAAGTGGATATCAAGAATGCAATATTTAATAAAATTGGCAACAATGTAGTTGAAGGCTATGCAAAAACCTTTGCTGCCTACGGTGAATACACACTCTACTTTACCATCCATTTCAATAAACCATTCAGATCGCTGAATGGCTGGAATAATGATACTATTCTCACAGATGTTAACCAAATAAAAGGCAAAAAGGATGTTGGTGCTTTTGTAACCTATTCGACGACTGAAAACGAAGCAATTATGATGAAAGTCGGGCTTTCGCTGGTTGATATGGAAGGCGCCCGAAACAACCTGAAAACCGAATTAGATCCCTTTGGATGGGATTTTGAAGCAGCTGCAGCCTCGGCACGCGAAAAGTGGAACACCTTGCTTTCGCGGATTGAAGTAAAGGGTAGCGAACAGAACAAAGAGAAATTCTATACCAATCTCTACCGGAGTTTTGCCAAACAAACCTGGAGCGATGTGGATGGCCGCTATGTCGACCCGCATAATAAAATTCAGCAATTACCCCAAGGCGGTGTTATGTATGGCGGCGATGCATTCTGGAATACGTTCTGGAATTACAACACCATTCTTTCCCTTATCGCGCCTGATATTATGAATAACTGGGTGCAAACAGAACTGGAACTTTTTGATAAAACGGGTTGGACAAACGATGGCCCGACCGGCTTAAAACTTACCGGAATAATGGAAGTTACCCACGAAATTGCGCTTATGGTTTCCGCTTATCAAAAAGGTATCCGGAATTACGATGTTGACAAATTGTATAAAGCCGTCAGGCATAATGGAATGGAGCAGGGCGTCAGGCCCCCGGGAGAAGGACTTTCGGGCATGGAACGATTAAATGTTTATAACCGCTTGGGTTATGTTCCGCTTGAAGTTGACGCTGCCTCGCGAACACTGGATTATGCGTATACCGATTATTGTGCCGCACAGCTAGCAAAAGCTATGAATCAGGATGCCGACTATTCATTTTTCCTGAAAAGATCGAATAACTGGAAAAACCAATTCCATCCTGATTTAAAAATGCAGGTGCCGAAGGACTCACTTGGAAACTGGATGAAGGATTACGATCCTTTCTCGGGTAAACACTGGATCGAAGGTAATGGCTGGCAATATACCTGGTATGTGCCTCATGATATTGAGGGATTAGTAACACTTATGGGAAAAGATCTGTTTAACAGGCGTTTGGAAGAAGGTTTTGAGAAATCGGTAAAACACAATTTTGCCGCACATGCATTCGACCGCCACCAGGATATTGCTTTCGAATATTACGTAAATCATGGAAACGAAGGAAATATGCAGGCATCCTTTTTGTTTAATTATTCCGGAAAACCCTGGCTTACACAGAAATATTCGCGGGCCATTCTCGAAATGTTTTATGGCAACACCCCTTACCATGGATGGGAAGGGGACGAAGACGAGGGCCAGATGGGAGGCTGGTTTGTAATTGCCTCCATGGGTTTATTCGAAATGAACGGCGCAGTAACCGACGATCCAACATTTGATCTTACTTCTCCTTTATTTGATGAAATAACCATTCATTTAGACAAAATGTACAACGGAGGGAAGCCCTTTGTTATAAAAACTATAAACAACTCAGATGTAAATGTCTACATACAATCAGCAAGTTTGAATGGAAAACCTCTCACTGAGCCTAAATTGAAATTCACAGAATTGGTTAAAGGTGGAGAATTGGTTTTTAAAATGGGACCGAAACCAAATATGGATTGGGGTAAAAATTGAAAAAATGAAAAGTAAATTGAAATGGATCTTCATAGCGGTAATAGCATTATTCTCAGCACTCAACAGCTATGGACAAACCACAGATACATTATCCGTTAACTTTAAAAATCCGCCTGCCAGCACAAAACCCTGGGTGTATTGGTATTGGATCAGCGACCATATTTCCAGGGAAGGGATTACGAAAGACCTCGAAGCCATGTCCAAAGTGGGCATTGGGGAAGCATTAATCGGAAATATTGATGAGATCAAGCAGAAAGGGGATGTGAAAGCACTTTCAGAAGAATGGTTTCAAATGGTCGAATTTGCCATTCGGGAAGGCAAGCGCTTAGGCGTGAATATCGGGCTGTTTAATTCACCCGGCTGGAGCCAGTCTGGTGGCCCGTGGAATACGCCTGAACATTCCATGCGTTACCTTACCATGTCGGAAGTCCGGGTGAAAGGGCCTTTCAAATATTCCGGGAAATTACCGCAACCTGCTGCACCGTTTCAGGATGTGGCACTGATGGCTTTTACTGCTCCACTTCATGATACGGATAATTTATCAGCAGTTTCGTCTAAAATCAGTTCACAGCCTGAGATCAGGGATATAGCAAACTGTTTCGATGGAAATCTTGCAACTGAAATATATCTGCCGGTTTCCCCTTCAAAATCAGTATCAATTGATTTTGAACAACCCACGTTATACACCGCCCGAAGCCTAACACTCTATCCTTCGCATAGTTCCTTCAGCGCGAAATGTGAGGTGCAATTTGTGCAGGATGACGGATCTTTTAAAATGGCTAAAACTTTTAAAATTGAACGGACAAACAATAGCACCAGCGTAGGTTTCCTGCCTTTTGCACCCATTTGCGAAACCTTTGAATCCATTTCGTCAAAACATTTCCGGTTGATTTTCACCAACATCAACGGGAATGCCGGATTTACCGAAATTTTGCTTTCCGGTGCTGCCCGAACAGATCGGTTTATCGAAAAACAACTGGCAAAACTCTGGCCGACTCCGGCACCTTTGTGGGATGCTTATTTGTGGCCGCCTACTGCAGAAATTGATAACCCGGCCCTGGCTGTCAACCCAAAGAAAGTGCTGAATATTTCTTCAAAAATGAAGAATGACGGCACGTTGGAATGGGACGTGCCTGCCGGCGAATGGATCATTGAGCGGATTGGAATGACACCAACCGGTCAGAAAAACGCCCCGGCATCGGTGGAAGCCACCGGACTGGAAGTGGATAAAATGAACCGGGAATGGGTATCGTATCATTTCGATGCATATATCGGTAAAATAATCAATCGCCTTCCGGGGAATGACCGGACTGCATTAAAGCATATTGTGGCAGATAGTTACGAAACCGGGGCACAAAACTGGACTGACGGTTTAGCTACCGATTTTCAGAAACAGTATGGATACGATCCGCTTCCTTTTTTGCCTGTTATTTTTGGCCGTGTAGTTGGAAACGCCGATTTGTCCGACCGCTTTTTATGGGATTTGCGCCGGTTGATTGCCGACCGGATTTCGCAACAATACGTTGGCGGGCTGC
Organism: uncultured Bacteroidales bacterium; assembly: GCA_963802185.1. Taxonomy (GTDB): domain Bacteria; phylum Bacteroidota; class Bacteroidia; order Bacteroidales; family UBA4417; genus UBA4417. The sequence continues at coordinate 129,305 of CAWDHU010000011.1, read as the reverse complement.
GTGAAAAATCAAATGAATACGGGCTAAAACTGTGGCTCGAAAACTACGGGCACTGGGGTTATCCAGGTGAATTTCTGCAATATGGCGGGCAAAGCGATGAAATCAGTGGCGAATTCTGGACAGGCGATGAGCCGGAAGGCCTGGAGCTTCGTGCTGCTTCGTCGGCAGCGCATGGCTACGGAAAAAATATTGTGCATGCCGAGGCATTTACTTCAGGCGGGCCCATGTGGAATTTTGAGCCTTGGAGTCTGAAAAAAAGAGGTGATTGGGCTGCTACTAAGGGAATTAACCACTTTGTGATGCATGTATATATTCATCAACCCTACGAGGAAAAAGTTCCGGGAATCAATGCATGGTTTGGGGTTGAATTTAACCGTCACAACACCTGGTTTTATCAATCGAAAGAGTGGATTAACTATATGCGCCGCACACATTACCTGCTTCAGCAAGGTAAATATGTAGCAGATGTGGCCTATTTTACAGGCGAAGACGCTCCCAAAATGACCGGAATCCGTGATCCGAAATTGCCCGATGGCTACAATTTTGACTATGTAAATACAGAAGTAATTGATAAAATGCAGGTGAAAGATGGACGATTCGTTCTCCCTGATGGAATGTCATATCTCGTGCTGGTATTACCTCCACAAACTACTATACGTCCTGCCGTACTCGAAAAATTGAAAGAACTGATTGCTGCAGGTGGAATTGTTGTTGGTCCTGCTCCAACCCGAACACCAAGTATGGAGAATTATCCGGCATGTGATGCTGAAGTAAGCAAAATGGCTAAGGAAATCTGGCAGAATTGTGATGGTACCAATGTGAAAAAGGTACGTTTCGGGCGAGGAACGGTTTACAACGGAACAGGTTTAACAAGTGTATTTAATGATTTTCAGATTTCTGCTGACCTGGGGAATTTGGATCTGACGCGTCTTGCGTGGATTCACCGCTCGGCAGCCGGCATCGAGATTTATTATATTTCCAATCAAACCGATGAAACGGTTGAAACTTCACCATCGTTTCGTGTGGCTGGTTTACAACCCGAATTTTGGGATCCGGTTACTGCCGAATATCGGGATTTGCCTGATCATAAATCTGAAAATGGGAAAACTATTGTGCCTTTGGAGTTTGCACCGCGTCAGTCGTACTTTATTGTTTTCAGAAAAAAGGCAACTTCAGTTTCGAAAAATCCAATCAATTTTATTGGCAAAAAAACCATTGGTGAGTTAAGCGGAGCCTGGACAGTTTACTTCGATAAGAAATGGGGAGCCCCGGATTCAGTTGTTTTTGAAAAGCTGGAAGATTGGACAAAACGACCCGAAGCGGGCATTAAATATTACAGTGGCACAGCCCGTTACCGGAAAATATTTAATGTGCCTGAATTTGCAAAAGACGCACCGGTTTTTCTAAATCTTGGTGCATTCAACTCACTGGCAGTTGTGAAACTGAACGGTCATTCATTGGGCCTGGTTTGGGCTGAACCTCATAAAATTGATATTTCAAAATACCTCGAAAAGGAAGGCAATGTCCTTGAAATTGAAGTCACAAACACCTGGAACAACCGCTTGGTAGGCGATGCCGCTTTACCTGCTGAAAAACGGTTAACCAGCGCAACCACTTCGCCCGATGCCAACGCGCCATTAATGCCATCAGGATTACTGGGACCGGTTATGTTTGAAATTTTACCAAACACTAAAAATGATTAGATGAACCCAAAATTTCCAAAGTTAGTGCTAGTGCTTTTATGCATTTCCCTTTATGCCCAGAGCCAGAATCGGCAGGTTCTTTCCTTCGATGGCACATGGAAATTTGCTATTGATTCCACCAACCGAGGGATACAGGAAAATTGGCAGAATGGAATTCCTTCCCAGTTTTCACATGAAGTTAAAGTCCCTCATACCTGGAACATTGAACAGGGAACTGAAGATTATGCCGATTTAGCCTGGTACCAGAAAGAAATCAGGATTCAGGAGGATTTTAAAAATAAGAACATCCGCATTAAATTCGAGGGGATTTACCGCGATGCCACGGTTTACATAAATGGGCAAAAAGCAGGTGAAAACCTCTATTCAGGCTACACGCCTTTTATGGTTGATATTTCGGGGTTTGTTAATTTCAGCGGAAACAACACTATCGTTGTATCTGTTAACAACCGGTTTTCTGACAAAGCTTTCCCTTACCTGAAATCCTTCGACTGGATTAATGATGGAGGAATAACCCGCCCGGTTTCCATCGAAATTACCGGAAAACCCTCATTAAAATATGTTCATGTAACACCTGAATTCAGATTACACGACAGTTTCGGTATAGCTAAAGTAACCATCAGATTGTGGGAAAATGATATTAAAACGGCTAAATTCTCCTTTGTGTTTAAAGAAAGAAAATCCGGAAAAGTCATTCAATCAGGTATGGTCGAATTAAAACCGGTTGATGGCGTTTTCTCAGCTTCATTTGACCTGGGAACAATAAAGCCATGGCATTTCGATTTCCCGAATTTATATGTTCTCGAAACTTCCATAATTAATAAAACAGGTGTTTCTGATAATGAAAACTCCACCTTTGGTTTCAAGAAACTGGAAATCAAAGGAGAAGAACTATTCTTAAACGGTGAAAAAGTCAGGTTGCCCGGACTGGAATATATGCCTGGAAGCAATCCCAATTATGGTGCAGCCGAACCTCACAGTTACATGGATTCGGTAGTCCGGGCCATGAAGGACCTGAACATCTGCATTACTCGTTTCCACTGGCAACAGGATGATTATATACTGAAATTGATGGATGAATATGGCATACTTGTCCAGGAAGAAATGCCCTGGTGGCAAAGCCCCGGAATCCTTACGCCGGAACTTATAAATACTGCTCACAAGCAACTGAGTGATAATATCGAAGCCCATTACAACCATCCATGCATATTTTCATGGGGATTGAGTAACGAAGTGTATGGCAATACAGATAAAGAAATCTATGTAAAACTTCGTGATTTTGTGAAAAACCTGGATTCAACCCGGTTTGTTACAGTTGTTTCAAACGAAATCTGGAACCGGAAAGAGAGTGATGAATCGCTTATTTGTGATATTCCTACCTGGAACGAATACATTGGCACCTGGCATGGGAAAGACCGGAATGAAATTCCCGAAAAATTCAGTATTATCAAAAAAGCAATTGGCAACCGTCCTTTACTGATAACTGAACACGGTTTATGTGAACCTTATTTTGCCGGTGGCGATACCCGCAGAATCGATGAAATGATTTTCCATATTAAGGAATGGCAGAAACAGCCCTTTGTTATAGGCTATATCTATTTCTGCTTAAATGATTATCGCACGCATGTCGGGGAGGAAGGATTCGGCAAATTTAAAATCCGCCGGCATGGTATTACCGATATGTTTTTGAATCCAAAACCATCCTATTCCGTGCTGAAACAATTAGCTTCTCCGGTGGATATTGTGAAAGTGGAAAGAATTGGAAATTCGGACGCAAAAATTGGCATAAAAGTGAAAAATGATATTCCTGAATACACTCTTCGATCATACAAAATTCAGTACTATACAATGGAGAACAAATTGATTGAAATCCCTTTGCCCGATTTAAAACCGGGTGATACCTACACAACTGAATTAAAGCAGGTTAATTCACGTTTTGCGTTCAAAATAGTACGTCCGAATGGTTTTTGTGTAACTCAATATTGACAGTAAATCTTAAAACTGATAATTCCCTGCAGGACTGAAATTACTCTTTTTGGAATAAAATAAAAAACGAATAGATATGAAACGAACATTATTTTTAACCACCGCCTTATTGGTAATTGTTGCCGGTATGCTACAGGCAAAACCACAATTTGGAAAAGCAGTGCTTTTTAACAACGACTGGCGGTTTGTACTGTCGGACGAAAAAGAAGGATCAAGCCCGACACTGGATGATTCCAAATGGAGAAAACTGGATCTGCCGCACGATTGGAGCGTGGAAGGAACTTATAGTCCTGACAAGGCAAGTTGTACGGGATTTTTGCCAGGCGGCATCGGTTGGTACCGCAAAACATTCTCAGTACCTGAAAGTGAAAAAGGCAATAAAGTTTTTATCTATTTCGAAGGTGTATACAACCATAGCGAAGTGTTTATTAATGGCACTTCTGTGGGGAAACGTCCGAACGGATATATTTCATTTATGTATGATCTGACGCCCTATCTTAAATTCGGACAGGAAAATATAATTTCTGTACGAGTTGACCATTCGCTGGATCGTGATTCGCGCTGGTATACGGGATCAGGCATTTATCGTGATACTTACCTGGTATATGCTTCGCCCTTGCATATCGATTTATGGGGCGTGTATTTCAAAGCCACCAACATTACTGATAAAAAAGCGGATGTCTCCATTGAAACTACCATTAAAAATGAGTTACCGACTGGCGCAACTATTCAGATTTCGTATGAAATAATCGATCCAACGACTGGGAAAACGCAGGTAGCTACTTCAAAAAATCTTAAAGTGGAGGCAAATGCGAAAGCTTCCTTTATTCAAAATATCTCGATCGCAAATCCGAAACGCTGGTCTTTGGAGCAACGCAATCTTTACACACTGAAAAGCATTGTCAGGCAGGATGGAAAAATTATCGATCAGAATGAACAGAAAATCGGGCTTCGTACACTTACGTTTGATACGAATAAAGGTTTTGCTCTTAATGGCGTTTGGACAAAAGTGAAAGGCGTTTGTATACACCACGATGCAGGTTGCCTGGGTTCGGCAGTTCCTCGCGAAGTCTGGAAAAGACGGTTAACGAATCTCAAGGAAATTGGATGTAATGCCATTCGCTTAAGTCATAATCCACAGGCTCCGGATGTTTACGATTTGTGCGATGAAATTGGTTTGCTTGTGATGGATGAGGCTTTCGACGAATGGGAATTCCCAAAACGAAAATGGATAACCGGATGGAATGCAGGTACTCCCGGATTTGAAGGTGCAGCTTCATATTTCAACGAATGGGGTGATAAAGATTTAGCTGATATGGTTTTACGCGATCGAAATCATGCTTCTGTTTTTATGTGGAGTATTGGAAACGAAGTTGATTATCCTAACGATCCGTATTCTCATCCTGTTCTTGACCATGCCAATATTAACCAGCCTATGCTAGGTGGTTACCTGACAGATCACCCGAATGCCGAAAGGTTGGGCATCATTTCCAAACGCCTGGCAGCCATAGTGCGCAGCCTCGATACTTCGCGCCCGGTAACAGCAGCTCGCGCTGGCGTAGTTATGTCAAACGAAACGGATTATCCTTTAGCTCTGGATGTAGATGGCTATAATTATACCGAAGACCGTTATGCTCAGGACCATGCCAAATATCCGGATCGCGTAATTTATGGAAGTGAAAACCGCCATGGCCTGGAAGATTGGAAAGCCGTGCGCGATAATGATTATATTTTCGGGCAATTTCTCTGGACCGGTATTGATTACCTGGGCGAATCGGGCAGATGGCCCTCACGTGGCTCTACATCCGGCTTATTAAACCTTGGTGGGTATCTTAAACCACGTGGCCATTTCCGCGAGGCACTATGGAGTTCAAAACCGGTTACCTATATCGGAACTTATCCTGTTCCCCAAAAAGCGTGGAGAAATTACATGGCCATGGATGCCTGGCCTAACTGGAACTACAATGAAGGGGATACGATCCGGGTTGTTTGTTACACCAATACACCGGTTTCCAAATTAATGTTAAACGGAAAACAAATTGGTGAGACCAAAGGGCTGAATGATACAACCGGTATCATTTATTGGGATATTCCTTATCAAAATGGAACGCTTGAAGTTGTGGGAATGGACAAAACAAACCAGCAAATATGTAACTATACAATTCAATCTTCAGACAGACCTTTTGCTTTAACAGCAGTTTCTGATTTGTCGTCGGTTAAAAAAGAAAAGGGTTTAGCACAAATTACCTTACAGGTTGTTGATGAAAAAGGAATTCCGGTTTTGTTATCGGATGATGAACTAAAATGTACCATCGAAGGACCGGCAAAATTACTTGGACTCGAAGCAAGTAATATGACTGATATGGGCAATTACACGGATATCGTTCAGCGGGTTTATCACGGACAATTAATTGCTTATGTGCAGGCCACAGGAAATCCCGGTAAAATAATTGTTAAATTCACTGCGCCGTGGTTGAAAGATGCGACTGTAGTTATTGATTCTGTTGAATAAACCTCTCTTAAAGCTAATTACATGAACTCCGGGCTCATTCTTTTATTTTTTACGGCTGTCTTTCTGAACAATGCCGTTTTTTCTCAGAAAGCACAAAACACACCGCCAGCTCCATTATATGCAGATCCTGTATATAATGGTACGCGTGATCCGGAAATCGTGTATAATCCTTACGAAAAAGAATACTGGATTTATTACACCGCAAGCCGGCCTTACTCAAATAAAGGCAACTTTGTTGGCACACCTATTGGAATAGCCGCATCGAAAGATTTAGTTAACTGGAGATTTGTTGGATATTGCAGTTTTGACGGAATAGCCGGAAAACCCGATGTCGGGCATACTTACTGGGCACCGGGAGTTTATATCGAAGGAGATACTGCTCATATGTTTGTTACGTATAAATCAGATACGATACCGCCCTGGGGTGGAGATAGCCGGATTGATCATTATAAGGCAGCTGTTAATGATATGATCAGAGGTTGGAAATTCTACCAAACTGTTACAGATCATCCAACAGCAATTGATGCCACAGTTTTGAAAATCAATGGGATATATCATTTGTGGTTTCGTGATTGCATTTGCGAGCCTTGCGGAATATTTCATGCTCAAAGCCTGGATTTGAAAAAATGGGAATTTACTGGTAAAACCGAAGGCGATGTCAACAATATGGATATCAATAAAATATGGTACCAGGAAGGCACTTATGTTTTTTCCTGGAAAAAGAAATACTGGATGGTTACGGATCCCGGCGACGGAATTGCTACCTACCATTCAGATGATGCTATTAAATGGGTTTATGATGGAAAAATACTGACAAAAAATACCGGAACCAGGAAGTTTGATCAAACCAATGGAAAACATCCAAGTGTAGCAATAATCAATGACCGGGCTTTTATTTTTTATCATGTTGAACCATATGCCGATTTAAAAGAAACTTTCCTGGGCCAGAAATTTATCTGCTACCTGCAAATGGCAGAATTAAACATTGAAAACAATAAAATTCAATGTGATAGAAACAAACCAATAATCTTGCCGGCATTCTGATAGAAACCCCGTAAACAATCATTTAAACTCATGCTGATCGTTAAATTAATTTTTTCCTGATAGACAGATACACTTTAAAATGAAAACAGCCCGAATTTTCACTACACTATTTGTTCTTTCAATCTTTTTTAATTTATCCTGCAGCAATAAAAAAAATAATCGATTGCAGGCGCCTTCTTATCGGGCGAACCTGATTGACTCCCTTTTGAATAATGCTGTAAAAAACAATGAAATTCCCGGAGCTGTAGTTTATATCTGGCGAAATGACAAGCCGGTTTTTTATAAAGCATACGGATACCGGAACATGGAAAATAAAGTTCCAATGCTCAAAAATGATATTTTCCGCATGGCTTCCATGACTAAAGGATTAACAGCTGTTGCCGTGTTACAGTTATGTGAACGAGGATTACTATTCCTGGATGATAAGGTAAGCAAGTATATTCCGGAATTTAAAAACCCACGAATTTTGATTAACATATTACCCGATTCCGGTTTTACTTCAAGGCCTGCAGCATCTGAAATAACAATAAGGCAATTATTAACCCATACGTCCGGAATAGGCTATGGATTTCAGGATGACAGATACAATGCCCTGGTCATTAAGAACAATATCAGCGAGGGATTTGAAGACGATAACAGAACCTCGTTAGAAAACATACAACGAATAGCCAGATTGCCATTACTATACGAACCTGGAGAAAAATACACCTATGGTTTAAGTTACGACGTGCTCGGTGTTGTTATCGAAAAAATTTCGGGAATGCGGTTCGATAACTATATTAAGCAATACATTCTTGATCCCCTGGGAATGGCTGATAGTTATTTTATTATTCCGGAGAAAGAACAATACCGGTTAGTAACAGCCTATCAACCTGCTGAAAAAGGTCAAGGTTTGGAGCGAACAAGCTATCCGGATACAGCTTATCCATGCGTTAAAACCAGGCAATATTTTTCGGGTGGGGCTGATCTGTGTTCGACCGCTGAGGACTATGGAAAGTTTATACAGATGATTAAAAACAAAGGGATTTACGATAATACACGCATAATTGGTGAGCGGTATATTGAAATGATGCTTTCGAAACAGACAACCCTTGATGATGGCAATTCGGATCAGGGATTTGCGACCTGGGTCACAAACGCCAAAGGAGCTGCCGAAGGTCCTATGTCGGCTGGTTCTTTCGGCTTTGGAGGTTTCTGGGATACCTATGGTTGGGCCGACCCAAAAGAAAATTTTGTTGCCGTATTACTTCTTCAGATGTACCCGGGAAACGAGTATAAAATTCACGAAAAATTTAAAGTAATTACGAATGGCGTAATTGATGATCTTTAATTATTCTGTTCAATCCCCTCGATAAAATCTGATTTATTGGGCAAAGGTTTTATTACGTATTTCTTAGGATTGACACCAAACTGTTTTTTGAATGATTTGCTGAAATAGCTGAGGTCATTAAACCCGCTGGAGTATGCAGCTTCCGATACATTTGCGCCTTCTTTCACCATCATGTTGGCTGCAGACTGTAAACGGATATACCTGATAAATTCCACGGGCGACATGTTTGTGAGGCTTACAATTTTACGATACAGGCTTGAAGTGCTCATTCCTATTTCCTTACTGAGAGCCAGAACGTTTAATTCTGTATTCAGCAGCCTGGATTCAATGACCGATTTGACATTTTCAAGAAACTTTGCATCCAGGGCTGAATATTCGTTTTCAACAGATACAGGCATACTGCCGTAAGAATATTTCTTTATTATTTTTTCCCTTTGACCAAGCAACGATTCTACCCTTGCATACAAAGTTCTGACATCTACAGGTTTAGCAATATAGGAATCAGCATTTGCAAGGTAACTTTCATACCTGGTTTCTTCATCAATCTTGGCTGTAAGCAGAATTACAATGATATGGCTTGTTTCAATATTATTCTTGATCTTATTGCACATCTCGATACCATTCATTTCCGGCATCATCATATCCGTAATAACCAGGTCGGGATGCTTTTCAAGACAAATTTCATACCCGGTTTCACCATTACCGGCTTCGAGGGTGTTATAATAATTGGACAGGTGTTTATTTAATAGTTTTCGGAAATCAGAATTATCTTCTACTATCAGTATCGTTTTCTTCCCGTTTATATCCAGGTTGTGAGTGTAATCTTCCTCTACCGGCAATAATGAGTCATCATGGTCAATAATAAAATTCCCTGACTGGTAACTAATTTCCTCATTTATTATTTCTTCTTTACTGTATGCTGCTGCAGACACCGGTATATCAACTGAAAATTTAGCACCGAGGTTTTCTTCATTTTCAACTGTCATGTACCCCTTATGGTTTTCGACCAGGTTTTTTGACAATGCAAGCCCGATTCCTGCTCCAAAAGTTTTACCGGTGACAGATTTAACCTGGTAAAACCGCTCAAATACCTGGTCCAGGTTTTCGGGTTCTATGCCTTTCCCTGAGTCAATCACTTCCAAATTAAGCCAGGAAATATTATTCTTTTTATATAACTGGTAATTAATAATGATTTTCCCGTTTTCTGGAGTATACTTCAAGGCATTTGATAAAAGATTACAAATAATCTTATCCATTTTATCGGGATCAAAATAAATTGTCTGATCGTCATTCCCGTTTACAATTACTGAGATATGTTTTTTTTCAGCAAGTGGTTTCAGGCTTATGCAGATTTGTTCAATAAAAGAATCTATTCTGCCCGGCGATACAACAGGCATCATGCTTCCGCTTTCTACTTTCCTGAAATCAAGGAGCTGTGAAATAAGGTGCATGATACGGTTTACATTCCGTTCCATAATCTGAAGTCTCTCACTATCAAGAACCATTTTCGAAATCAGGTCTTCGACAGAAAAAGAAAGCACAGACAAGGGGGTCAGTAATTCGTGTGAAATATTTGTAAAAAACCGGAACTTAAACTGGTTGATGTTCTCTTCCTTTATTCTTTCTAATTTTTCAATCTCATAGGCTTGCTTAATCTTGATATTGTTAATCAGAAAGTAATAAATAGCAATAAGGATGGAAAGCACAATAAAAATATAAATCAAAATTGCCCACCAAGACTTAGCCGGGTGAGGCTCTACTCTTATCGATAATGTTAACGGGATTTCATTCCATACATCGCTGTTGTTTGATGCTTTTAATTTTAGTGTGAAATTTCCGGCAGGAATATGAGAATAGTTTAGCATTCTGCCTTCGGAATTTGTTCTTTTCCATCCGGCATCTAAGCCTTCCATCATATAAGCGTATTTATTTTTACCTGGCTGAGAGTAAGAAAGTGCAGCAAATTCAATGTTTATATTATTCTGATTATATTTTAGGTCGAGGCCGTTTTTCATGGCATCGTATACATTGACCTTTTCATTTCCGACCCAGATCCCGGTAATTACTATCGGAGGGATGTACTTGTTACTGGTTAGTTCTGCCGGATTGATAACATTAAACCCATAATATCCGCCGACAAAAATTCTTCCATCGGGCGATTTAAAGGATGCACCGTCGATGAACACATTTCCGTTCAGGCCATCTTCTATTGTGAACAGTTCCACCTGGTATTCTCCTTTATTTCCCGACCGGAACCTAACAAGTCCGTTACTTGTGGTCAACCATAAGTTGTCAGCTTCTTCGATAATGTCAAATACAGCATCGCCGCCGATTCCTTCCTCTTTTGCAAAATGCGTAAAAAATTCATCTTTACGGTCAAATAAGGCAAGTCCTGCCGTACCGGTTCCTATCCATAAGCGTTTATGCTTATCTTCTGTAATCGAATAGACAATATTGCTTTTAATGGACCCGGCTTTTTCCCTGTCCGGGAAATAATGCTTGAAAGATAAAGGATATTGATTCCCGGAAATATTTTTAGCCTTATTCAATGCACCTCCCAGTGTGCCGATCCATAAGTTTGATTCAGAGTCTTCGAATATAGCGCTGATATAATCTGCTGAAATGGAATTCGGATTCCCCTTAACCGGCATATAAGTATAGATTTTATTGGTACCATCTTTTGCCGGAACAAACTCAAAAAGTCCTTTATTTGATCCTACCCAGATGTTATGAAATTTGTCTTCATAAATTGAATTGATCATCCTGTTCATTTTACCTTTTACAGAATCATAGCTCAGGAAATTTTCGGTCTTCCCGGTTTTTGCGGAAATAATGTACACTCCTTTATACCTGGTACCAATCCAGAGATTTTTGTCTCTATCAAGGTGAAAACATGTAGCAGCATTGATATCAACCAGGTCCTCAGTTATTTTCTTGAATCTCGGCAGGGATGTACAGGGAATGAACCTGTGTTCCGCCAGAATATATTTCCCCAGACCCAGGCCCTGTACTCCTACAAGAAGCGATGAATCTGAATCGATAAAGAATGATCTTATGGATTGTGTTTCTCCGGAACTGATAATTTCGGGGATTTTATAGGCATCAATACTACGAAGACCCGGATCAAATTTATTCAAGCCGCCACCAAGTGTAGCCAGCCAGATAATCCCTGAACGATCCTTTATAATTGAGAAGATATCGTTTTGAGATATGTTGGCAGAACTATTACCACTTTGAATGAGTTGGACCTCAGGCCTTCCGGAATTATGATTCTTAATGATATTTAATCCATAGGGGGTACCGGCCCAGATTGATCCCTCTTTATCTTCATAAAGACAATAAATTACATCGCTTGAAAGTGTAAATGGTCTTTTGGAGTTTATTGAATAATATTGTAAAACTGTAATTGACTGATAATTATTAAGGCGAACTTTAAAAAGGCCCCCTTCCCATGTTCCAAGCCAATAATTTCCCTGCTGGTCTTCCAGTATTTTTACAACACGGCCAATATAACTACTCATTCCTGGTTCTATGGGGATCAGGATATGAGTAAAATCATCTTTTTGTTCATCATAAATATAAAGTCCGTTGCCCCAACTTCCTACCAGAATCTTACCATTTCTGTCTTCATATACATAAGAGATCTGGCCTGAAGGATTATTTTTCCCGGGATGCCTGGTATCTGAAAACGTAATCATTTTCTTTTTATCGGGGTAGTAGAGGTTCAAACCACCTAAAGAGGATATCCAGATGCGTCCCTTTGAATCACAGAGTAGATTGTTTATATTATTGCTTATAAGTGCCAGTCCTGCGGGAGAACTCTGGTCAATGATTGTAACAGTCTGCGTCAGCTTATTAAAGACATTAATACCCGAATGATCTGTCCCAAACCACAAATCGCCCTTCTTATCCTCGGCAATAGAATTGAAATCAACCGAATTAAAGCTTTTATCTTTTGTAAACTCTGGTTTGTAAATACTTGTCTTATATCCGTCAAATCGATTTATGCCGTTATCGGTGGCTATCCACAGGTAACCTTCCCGGTCCTGGAATAATGCTTTCAGATTATCCGACGACAAACCGGTGTTGATGTTGAATCGTTGAAAAACAAAAGCATTCCCATCGCCGGTGGCTGCAAGCATCCTTCCTCCCATGGAAAAAATCCATGCGGCTGCCAGGAATAAAATCCTGGAATTTAATAGAAGGGACGATTTTTTCAACATGGACTTAGGGTAAAGCACTTATTTTCTGGTTTCCAAAGATAATATTTCTTAAATAACTTTTCTTTAAGTTATTGGGGTTCTGCTTTGAAATTATATTCTGTTAGTTATTAGAAATTAACATTTGATTTATGACAAAGTTTAATGATTTATGAACTATAGTATTTCTCTTATAATCTATTTAATAACTCATTTGATTGAATTGGCTTAATTAATGAACTTTTTATTATAATAAAAGCAAAACTAGATTCCTATTTTTGTAGGTACGTGATACGCTGAAAGCTTGTTATAAGTTTTTATCCTGCGCTTTGTCGAATTATAGTTATTTTGAAATAAAAAATAGCTCAAAATGAATTGGATAAAACCGATATTATTTATTCTTCTGTTCTTTAATGGATTTGCTTATGGTCAGCAAAAGCCCAATATTCTATGGATTACCATCGAAGATACCTCCCCTCAGTTTGTTGGATGTTATGGTAACAAGAACGCCCAATCGCCGGTTATTGATAAATTAGCTGAACAGGGTGTTCGTTTTACCAATGCGTTTTCAACCGGAACTGTTTGTTCTCCAAGCCGCTGCACTATTATTACAGGGGTAAGGACTTTTAAAATGGGAACAGGCAACCACCGGAGCAATTATACCATTCCTGAATTCATCCATGGTTTCCCGTATTTTATGAAACAGCAGGGTTATTGCGTAACCAACAACAGCAAAACTGATTATAATGTTGGCAATGTAATCGAATTTACTAAGGAAGCCTGGAATGAAAGCTCAGATAAGGCAGGCTGGTGGAATCGAAAACCGGGACAACCTTTCTTTGCAGTTTTTAATTTTATGGATTCACACCAGTCGAGGACAATGACAAATACGTTCGAATGGTATACAAAGAATGTCTTGGAAGAACTCCCGGAGAGGGACAGGATAGGCGATAATGACTTCGAAATGCCCCCGATTTACCGCGACAGTCCTGAAATGCGAAAACAGTTTGCCCGGGTTTATAATTCAATCAAACTAACTGATAATAAGATCGGTGAATTGTTAGACAGGTTGGAAAAAGATCATTTAAGGGATAGCACAATTATCTTTTTTTATGCCGACCACGGAGAGGGTGAACCACGCGGAAAAACCAACGGGATCAATTATGGATACCGGGTACCTTTTGTTATCTGGTTTCCCGAAATGTATAAAAACCTTTCGCCATGGGGTACTGCTGGTGTTGTTACCGATGAACTGGTCGATTTCGAAGATCTGGCTCCAACCCTGATCAGCCTGGCAGGCGGGAAAATCCCTGATTATCTAAACGGCCGTATTCTCATAGGAAAGAACCGTTCGAAACCAGCAGGACATCTCATCCTATCTGATGACCGCGCAGATAATGGTATCGACATGGTACGGAGTATTACCGACGGAAAATATATGTACTCCCGTAATTATCTGCCCTTTATGCCTGAAGAACGTTATATCCGGTATATGGAAATATCCGAAATTGTTCAACAGATGCGATCTGACCTTGCAAATAATATGCTGGACCCATTGCAGAAAAGTATATTTATGGAGCGGCCAACTGAGTTTCTTTTCGATATTGAAAATGATATCTGGGAAACTCAAAACCTGGTTGATAATCCGGAATATAAACAGGTTCTTGAAAAAATGCACAAACAACTTGATGCGGAAATTCTCGGATCACGTGATGTGATGTTTCTACCTGAATATGAAATCGGCTTGATATCAAAAACTGGCAATGCTTATGAATTCCGTTTAGACGATACAAAATATCCTTTCGATGAAATCTATTCTGTTGCTTCCCTTTCAGGTAAAAGAGGGAAAGATATTGCTGCAAAACAGGCTCTGTTGCTGGAAAATCCAAACAAAATTATCCGCTACTGGGCTGTAATCGGGCTTCGCTCGCAAGACTCGGAAACCTTAAAGCCATATCGTGACAAAATTATTAAAAGTATGAATGATGGCTATCTGCCTGTTGCTGTAACAGCTTCCGCTATTGCATATCAGGAATTCAAGAACAAACCGGCGGAAAATAAGATGAAAGAATTGTGCAGGAACGACAATATGGATATAGCTCTGATGGCAATTAATTACCTGTTATATGTAAAAAACAAGGAACCGTTTATCGAAACCATCAGATTAGTTCACGAAATGCCTGACCGAAATTACAATGTAAAAGCTGCATGTATGGATTTTCTGGGCAGTTTGGCTTTAGTATTGAATAATCCGGAATATGAAAATTAGGATCGGAAATAGTCAGTGTAACTGTATTCACATTGGTCAGCAATTATTCCCTAAATACTCTAAATTCACTTTGGATAAAGTCCAATATTTAACTCAGATTCCTGGTGTTTTGCACAGGCCATAGACTAGATACGGACCAATAATGAAGGTATAGTGCTCAAGCTTGAACATATGGATTAATTAAAAAATAATTCGAAACTAATCAGTCCGCTTTTTTAAAACAATATTAAATTCGGGAAATGAAAATTTTATTCCATAAGTCAATCTTCCTGGGGGTTCTAATCGTGTTGTCAACTCCAATATTTTGTCAAACACCAATAGTTATCAATGGTGAAGACGAAGGTCGTATATTTGAAGGTATCGGCACTGTAAGTGCCGGAGCTTCAAGCAGATTGCTGATCGATTATCCTGAACCTTATCGAAGCGAAATACTGGATTACCTTTTCAAACCAAATTTTGGAGCGGGTTTTCAACATTTGAAGGTGGAAATAGGTGGCGATATTAATTCCACTGATGGCGTTGAACCGAGTCATGCACGAACGCGCGAAGAATTTATGAATCCAAAGCCCGAATATTTTCGACGGGGTTACGAATACTGGTTATTGAAAGAAGCGAAGAAGCGAAACAAGGAAATTTATCTCGATTGTCTTGAATGGGGAGCACCCGGATGGTTTAACGGTGGCTTTTATTCGCAGGACAACGCTGATTATATTGTAAGTTTTATTGAAGGTGCTAAGAAGTATTGGGATATAGATATGGACTACACCGGTGTTTGGAATGAAACCTGGCGCAATGGCGAATGTGCATGGATTGTAAATAATCTTCGACCTTCATTAGATAAAAATGGTTTAAGTAGCGTGAAAATTGTCGCTCCCGACTTTTTATCAACCGATTGGCTTTTTGCTGATAGTATTGTCAAAAATGAAGCGCTTAAAAAAGCTGTTGCAGCAATTGGCTATCACTATGTAAACAACAGTTCTACTGTAACTGCCCAAAATTGCGGACTACCTCTTTGGGAAAGCGAAAGTGGTTTGGGGGGTGGCGATTGGAATGCCGGACTTAAGTGGGCCCGGACACTGAATAAAAATTATATTCTCGCAAAAATCACTAAAACTGAAAACTGGGGCCCTGTTGATGCCTTCTATCATAACTTGGTTTATCCCGGTACCGGACCAATAACTGCGAATGCTCCGTGGTGTGGGTATTACTATGTTGAGGGCGGTGTTTGGGCTGTTGCGCACACAACCCAATTTGCCCAACCTGGTTGGAAATACATTGACAGCGGGTGTGGAATATCGCAAGGTAAAAGCTCATATGTAACTTTAAAAAAACCTGACGGTAGCGGACATTACAGTATTATTATTGCTACCGACAGTGTTGAGGAAACCTTTACTTTTAAAATAACCGGTGGTTTAAAAATTGGGAAATTACATGTTTGGAAATCGAATAAATCAGAACAATTTATTGAACAGGAAGATATTGAACCCGTAAATGGAAGCATTAGTATTAAAGTTGAGGCAAATACCCTTTATTCACTAACAACAACAACCGGTCAAAAAAAAGGAACACCTTCGCATAAAATTCCAACCCTTGTTAGTTTTCCTGATAACTATTCTGAAAACTTTAACAGCTATGCCAATGGAGCTGCTCCCAGGTATTGGTGCGATCAGGCGGGGGCTTTCGAGGTTTATATTTCTAAGGACGGCACAAAAACCTTACGTCAGGTTGTAGCCGATTCGCTGCTTACCTGGGATGAGTGGGGCCCCTGCGATCCTGAACCTTTTACTGAAATAGGCGATCAGGCATTTTCAAATTACGAAGTTTCAAGCGATGTTTTTATAGAAAAAACCGGAACCGCAAAAATCATGGGCAGGATTTTTTCGTATGATCCCAAAAAAGTTTTAGCCGGATATACTTTAACTATTGATAATAATGGCAAATGGAATTTACTAAGTGATGTAAAATCTATTACATCGGGCACAGTAACTTTTTCAGCTGCTAAATGGCATTCATTAAAACTTCGGTTTGAAGGTACAACAATAAAAGCATTCATTGATTCTGTTGAGGTAGCTTCGGTTACGAATAACGACTATACGAGTGGTTTAGTTGGGTTAGGATCAAGTAAAAACTTTGTGCAGTTTGATAATTTTAAAATAATTTCATTAAAGAAATAAATCCTAATTTCAGAAAAGTCTTCTGATTTTTATAATCAATCATATTATACTTACAAAAACTGCAGAACAACTAAAGACTAATACCACAATGAACTTTCATTTTCTTTTACAATTTTCCTTGGTGTTTGCAAAATTCAAAGCCCTTTTATTGAATCAGAAAGTAAACAACAAAATGCATCGGGTTAATAATTCTTAAACATCTCCAGTTATAGAAACCAGATTCCCGTTTTCCAGTTCAATTTTCTATACAGCCTTATAATACAATAGTTTATTGATAATTCCCCGCTTGGTTTTTACTTTTAAATAAGAGAATGAGAACAATTATGATTGAATAAGCCTAAAAAATGAACTATTAATTATACCAAATAGGCAATGGTGATAGTAATTTTGTAGTACAGAACATTTCATTTCATTTATTTCATCCAATAATCATTAATTACTAACTTAAATTTAGAGCGTATGAAAAAATTTACAGTTTTGTTAGGGCTTTTGTTGCCATTTGCCCTGTTTGCACAAACACTTCCCAAAGGGATGGTCAACCTGACCGGTGCGGATGTAACCACCACAATTGATTCCAAGGGAAATACTGCTAAAAAGAATATGGTTGTACTTGGTAGCAAGATATTCTTTACAGCTTCCAATGCTGCCAATGGTGAAGAACTTTGGGTCACTGATGGCACAGTAGCTGGTACTAAAATGGTGAAAGATATCAATCCAGGTTCTGATGGTAGTGATCCCCGCTACCTTTGCGCTGTAGGTGGCAAAGTATTTTTTTCAGCAACAACTCCTGATTACGGTGCGGAGTTATGGGTCTCAGATGGTACCGATGCCGGAACTATGCTTGCATACGATATTTATGTTGGCTCAGAAGGATCAAATCCTTCAAATCTTACAGCCATGGGCGCTGATAAAAGCCTTGTGGTTTTTGCCGCACAGGACGAAAACTCAGTACTGGATAGTAAGTCATATTTATATTTGTTTGACTCAAATACCGGCAAGTTAAAACTTCTGGGCATGGATACGCCTCTTCTTGCTGGTGACTCCTATTATGGATTCCTTATTCCTTTCCAGAACACTAAAGTTTTCTTTGCTTCAAACTCTGACATGTATGGTACTGAACTTTTTATGGCAGATACCTCCGCCAACAGTTCACACCTTGTTAAGGACATCATGGATACTCAAGCTGATGGAAAACCTGCTGGTTACACCATTGGGGGTAACCTGCAATGGATTTATAACTATAAAGACTCCCTTATCGTTTTCCGCCAGACAACACCAACCAAATATTCTGATACACCTGGTGATTATACCAATAGCCTTGGTGAGGAGATCTGGTTTACAGATGGTACAACAACCACTTTCCTGGGTGATCTTAATCCAACAAAAGGTACAGATGGAGTTGGAAATGGAACACAATATGCATGGCAATTTGTTTACAATGATAAGTTTTATTTCAGAGCCGACGATGGATCAGGTATCAATGTGGAACTCCATACTACCAACTTCCAGGGACTCGCAGGAACACACCTTGTAAAAGATATTAACGCGGGAGGTAATGCCAGTTGGCCGGAATTTCCTGCCGAATATAAAGGAGATGTGTTTTTTCAAGCTGACGACGGTGGAAATCCAGCCGGTGCAGAGCTATGGTATATGACACCCGATGGTGACCCAAGTCTTTTCTATGACGTGTCTCCTGGTAGCGCGAGTACATGGCTTAGAAATTGTACAACTGTAAAAACGGCAGAAGGAAAAGATACGCTTATGTTTTTTACCGGACCATATACTGATGTGGAATTATGGGTTGTTACCGGCCTCGATAAGAAAGCTGCTCCTGTTGGCGATATGGGTCCAGGAAGCACCAATCCTTTCGATCTCACTGGTTTGAACTCGGCATTGTATTTTAGTACCGGTACATACCCATCTTTGTTCAAATACGAATATACTCCGGTATTTACAATACAATCAAACCTGATTTCGACCTTAAATGAATCGAAATCCGATACAGCAACTTTCCGTCTGAAATTCATAAATCCTGAAGGTATAAGTCTTGATGCACCCTGGATTAATTTCACAATACCTGGTGACTGGAAAGTTTCTCTTGGGGGGGATGATCCGTTTGGCAATTCAAAACGTTTATATGCGAGCGCTTTCCAGCCTGATATGGATACTGTAGTTAAAGTACTCATTGGTAGTATCGATAAGGAATCCTGGGACCAGACTCTGACTTTATACTGTTCCTATCTGGGCACTGACGATATGGTCGATACGATTAAAGTTACCGCAGCATGGGAAACGGAACCTCCTTTCAAGAACACCGAGCTTTTCTATACCCGCATTGGTGATTTCGCCCCATTAACAGCTGATCCAACATACGAGAATTTTGGCATGATGCAGTCAAAGACTGACCAGCCTTATGGTAATGATACCTTACCTGATGGATCCATGGTGAAATGGGGTTGGACAGGAGAATATGGTGGACAATGCTGGTGGGATGCGGACAGGTTTACAAACTTCATCTGGTTAAGTACTGTTGCTGGAAACCATCTGACGTACAGCTATCCTCTCGAAAGTGGGCAGTATCACCTTCTTATTGTGATGACAAGCAGGCAGTGGACACAAAGCAGGCCTTTGACTTTCAGCTATCCCGGTTTTTCTCAGGCAATGGATATACAGGGCCAGAGAATTATAATTGATGAGATTATTGACTATAACAAAGGCACAGATACTACTTTCAACGTTACCTGGACTTCAACAGATCCTGCAATTGGACTTGTAATAGGCGGATTTATGAAAATTGGTTACGCTAATGAGTTTGTCTCTGTTAAACCAAATCAAACTTCTGACAAATCATTCACTGTTTATCCAAATCCGTCGAACGGACAGGTTCACCTCCGCGCAAACGGTATAAACAGGACTGTAAACTATGAAGTGTTTGATATGACAGGAAAACCTGTACAAACCGGAGTTGTTAAAAACCTGGACAATGTCCTAAATCTGAAAAACTTAGCTAAAGGCATGTATTTCATAAAGTTACATACTGCGGCGGGAGTTGAAACACACAAGTTAATCATACAGAAATAATTTCTTTATCTTACTTACCAGGGAAGCCAATGACTTCCCTGGTAAGTTTTTAATTGCTTTAAATTTAAGAATCAGTTCTTAATTCTTAGCGGCTGCATCTATGAATAAAATATACACTTTACTTTTTTCGACGTTTTTTCTTTTATCTGGCTGTTTAACGGCTTCGACAATTATAGCTCCAGCTTTTCCCGGAGGTGGAAGTGTACAGGACGGAATCAAGATATCAGGAACAGTGAGTGATTCACAAACAGGGGAAACCATTATTGGCGCTATAATTACCCTGAAGAATACTACTATTGGCACAATTACCGACGTCGACGGGAAATACTCAATCACCGTAACGGATGTAAATTCAATACTTGTTTTTTCATTTATAGGGTATGCTCCACAGGAAATCGTTGTGGGAAATCAGACAACCATAAATGTATCTCTTGTTCAGTTGGCGACCCAACTTGATCAGGTTGTGGTAGTCGGATATGGAGTACAAAGAAAGGTAGACCTTACCGGGGCTGTCTCCTCGGTAGATACAAAAAACATGAACCTTATGCCGGTTCAATCAGTTGCACAGGCACTTCAGGGAAGAACTTCCGGGGTTCAGATCATTCAAAACTCTGGCTCACCGGGTTCGTCCACTTCGGTCAACATCCGGGGGATGGGAACAATCAATAATTCGGAACCCCTTTATGTTGTTGACGGGATGCCGGTTGAGGATATCCGCTTTCTGAGCATGGATGATGTAAAAGATATCAGCATTCTGAAAGATGCAGCTTCCTGTGCCATATATGGTTCCAGGGGAGCAAACGGAGTTATCCTCATCACAACCAAACGGGGAGATTCCGGAAAAATTAAAGTTGACTTTACTTCCAGTTTCAGTATTAATAAATTCTGGAATACATACCAGCTCATGGACACAACCAAATGGCTTGATACCAGGGCATTATACTATAAAGGAACGCCTTATGAAGATTATACAACTCAGTTCACAACTAAATATGCAGTAAATGATTGGTTTAAAGAAGTCACCAACGACTATGGAACCAACCAAAAGTACAACCTCTCTATTTCAGGAGGTAGTGATAAGACAAAATACCTGATCAGCATAACAAACAGCAGCGATAAGGGAATCATGCAAAAAGCATCCTTCCGTCAAACTAATTTCAGGTTAAACCTGGATAATGACCTCACTAAAAAAATCACCCTCCAGACTAATTTAAATTTCGCAAATTCCGTACGTAATCCCATTTTCGAGGGACAGGATAATGTATTCCAGCAAATTCTGCGGCAACCTCCTGTCGACAGGATCTATGAAGCCCTTTATGATAATCCCAGCAAACCCGACAGTGTAGTCCTCGGGCCCTCCTACGTCTGGGGTTCCCTTTATGCCAAGGTTCAGTCTCTTCAAAATAAGGAAACAACCAACAACCTGACTGGTGGGCTCAGCCTCACTTTTAATGCCTCAAAAACTTTTTCATTAACAACACGTGCAAATCTTTATGTCAATTACTTTGATGGTAATTATTTCAATACATCCTCCAAGAGCTATTTATTCCCTTTCAGCGGTGGCGACAAAAATGCAGTAGCCAAGTCGATAAACAGTAATCAGACTTATCGATGGTCGTGGGAGAATATAGTCCATAAAAATATGACTCTCTCCGAAAAACATCATTTAGATTTTACAGGTGTAGCCTCCCTGGAAGGACAAAATTACCACAACGCCAGTTCCAGGAAATATGGCTATATTTCCGATGTTGCAGCGCTTCGATACCTTAATCCGGGAAATAACATCGATTATGCCACTGAATGGGCAAAACGTTACACAACGGTGAGCTTTGT
Source organism: uncultured Bacteroidales bacterium (assembly GCA_963802185.1). Taxonomy (GTDB): domain Bacteria; phylum Bacteroidota; class Bacteroidia; order Bacteroidales; family UBA4417; genus UBA4417. The sequence goes on along the minus strand of CAWDHU010000011.1, from coordinate 107,177 downwards.
AGGTCGTATCATTTATGATTATTCCGATCGGTACAACATCCAGGTGAATGCACGTGCTGATGGATCCTCCTTTTTCTCCGAAGAACTCCGTTGGGGATATTTTCCATCTGTTTCAGCAGGGTGGTCTATTTCCAATGAATCTTTTATGAAAAACCTTAGTCTCAATTGGCTAAGTCTTCTGAAATTCAGAGCAAGTTATGGCTTGCTTGGAAACAACCGAATTGAGGAATACTCCAACTACGACCTCGTTAAACCTCTTGGAAATTATATTTTTGGTAGGTCACCGGTACTGGATATGGGCTGGTCGATGTCTGGGTACGGAAATCCCAATATAGTTTGGGAAAAAACCAGCACGGCCAACATAGGGTTTGACCTGAATCTTTTCAAAAACCGGTTTACAACTTCTGTCGATTTTTATGTAAAAACAACAAGTGATATGTTGTTACAGGTTCCTTTGCCCTACTCAATCGGGATTGGAGAAGGAACAAACGGGCCATGGCAAAACACAGGTGAGGTTAAAAACTCAGGTATGGATTTATCAGCTTCTTACAAGGAACAAATCGGAAATGTAATAATCAAAATATCAGGAAACTATACCCAATATGTTAACAAAGTAGTAAAGCTGGGCGAACGTAATGAGCCAATCTATGGAGCAAAAATCGACGATTATTACGTAAGTAATTACCTGGGATACCTCACGTATACAGCACCCGGATACCCAATCGGCCAGTTTTACGGATTTAAAACGGATGGAATTTTTTCAACCGAAGAAGAACCCAATATTAAGTATACTCCCCAGGGGTATAATACTGTGCAAGGCATCAATATGCCGCAGGCAGGAGATTTTAAATTCAAGGATCTGAACGGTGATGGAAAAATCGATAACAACGATATGACAATTCTAGGTTCAGCACAACCTGATTTTCTGTATAGTTTTGCTTTTGAAGCAGAGTATTCAGGGTTCGATATGAGTGTTTCTTTCCAGGGATCCCAGGGAAATAAAATTTTTAATGCAACACGTTTTTACACGGCTCATTTCTATGCTGAAACCGATGGAGGGAAACCCATAAATCCACTCAGCAACCTGACTGATTTGTCGTGGACTCCTGAGCACCAGGACAGGCCGTATCCCGCTATTAAACCCAACGACTTTAACAATAATTACAGGGCCTCTGATTTCTACATCGAAGATGGATCATACTTAAGACTAAAAGCGATGCAAATCGGATACACGTTCCCTGAGGAATTAATTTCCAGGGTCCTGATGCGCAGCTTAAGAGTTTATATCGGCGCTTATAACCTGCTCACCTTTACAAAATATACAGGACTTGATCCGGAAATTGGAAAAGATGTTTCCAATACCTCGAATAACCTGTTTTTTGGAGTAGACAGAGGGAATTACCCTATGGCACGCAGCTATACTTTCGGTCTGGTAATTGGTTTTTAATCCTGTAAAGAAGTAAACTATGAAACGATTATATACAGCAACATTTCTTTTGATAGTCCTTTTAACAGGATGCAAAAAATTTCTGGATACCCAACCTCTTGGTGGGGTACCTGAATCGGATTTTTATAAAAACATAAATGAGTTAACATCAGGTGCAGTATCCATTTACGATATCTGGCAAAGCTCGGAGTATGAAAATGCTATGGTTGTTCTGGGCGACATGCCCAGCGATAATTTTGTCTGGAAAAATGAAAGCGATGTGGATGCTATGGCGATTGAGACCTTTTCGACCACACCTGACAATAAATATGTGAAGTCGTGGTATAAACTCAATTATCAGGGTATCTTCAGGGCCAATCGCGTAATCAAGGCCGGACCATCTGTTGAACTGATTTTAAATGCGGGTAATTCCATCGATTACCTCCGCACTTACAGGCATGTATACGGTCAGGCTCTATTTTTTCGTGCATTCTTCTATTTTAAACTTGTACAGGCCTTCGGCGGTGTTCCTATTATTCCGGAAACTTACAAAATAGGTGATCCCGCAACCCCACGATCAACTCCTGACCAGGTATATGACTATATAGAAAAAGACTTGCGGGAAGCTATCTATGCTCTGCGTGCAGAGATTACGGTGAATTCGGAATTTGGCCAGGTCGACAAATGGTCAGCAGCCGGATTATTGGAAAAAGTTCTTGTTTTCAGATCTAAGCCCGGTATATCAGGTACTGGTTGGGACCAGGTCGTTACAATGGGAGATTGGCTTATAAAAGGGAATATCCTTACCATCGGAAATCTTTTCCCTGATGGAATTGATACCAGCTTTTACACAAGAATGAAACTGGATGACAGTTACAAGGAGCTTTTTTCGAATCCTGGTTTTAATCTGAACAGTCTTTACGCCATCGATGGAAACCAGTTCAATATTGTTAATTACAAGCAACTTAATCCGAGTTTCATTACCAGTTTCCTCGATATTGATGTGCAGAATGCAACGTCAAATACGGAAGCCGTCATCTCCGTTATGCATAAGGAGCGTCAGACCGGGGATAATCTGCCTTATGAAACGGGGTCTATACTGCCAGCCTATTATGGAGGATACAATTCCTACGATGGTAATTGCCGGCTGGTTCCAACCCAATCACTCGATCAGGTAATGAATGGTGATCCACGTGATAAATATGGATGTCTTTCGCATAATGAACCACTTCCTCCTGAAGATTTTCCGGATGTTAATGTGGGCGGACAAAATGGGAGTCCAACTTTTCTTGTCTTTGTAAAATACTGGGTTATCTCAACCGAACGCCCAAGCAGTGGAAGTGCATATGTAGGAAGGAATACAGTTTTACTCAGATATGCCGATGTAATTCTCCTCTTTGCAGAAGCACTAAATGAAACAGGTCGTACCGATGAGGCCATCACCTATTTGAATATGGTTAGAGCACGTGTAAAACTTGGAGCGAAATCGATAGGTCCTTATGAAATGATTCGTGATCTTATATGGAAAGAACGCAGGATCGAACTCGCCGGTGAATATGAGCGATTTTTCGACCTGGTCCGCCAGGGCGACATATACGCAACTATGCAGGCACTTGGTAATTCAGAGGTTATGGCAAGGAAAAAAGGAGAAGGAGCCCGCCGTTTTATCCGCTATGTAAATGAGATCTTCCCAATTCCTAAAGACGAGATTATCCTCAGTAACGGGGTCATCAGTCAGAATCCCGGGTATTAAGCATTTTGTGAAGTTGCATTTCAAAAAGTTAAAAGATTGAATATGAGAAAATTTATCATACTTATTCCCCTGATAGCTCTATTTGCCTGTAATAAGCAAATTATACGATTTGAGGAGCCAGTAGCTGATTTCAGCCTCCCGGGAGATACTGTTGAATTATTGTCAAGTGTAAAAATGACTAATACAGGTTCCGGCGAATATTTCTCTTTCTGGCCAGGTGATCAGAACCACGATTATACACTGAAAGATGCCGGGCTAAATAATATCGGACTTCCACCAAACCAGGGGACAGACTTTTATTATTCCTATACCCAGTCCGGTTCATTTACTGTTGTAATGGTAGCTTCAAGTTACGACGAAGTAACCGGCAAATACGTTTCAGTTACTACCAGTAAAAACATATTTGTGAAACCAGGCAACGATGGTAATTACCTGGAGAAATTTGCCCTTAACAATGTGGAAAAAGATTACTCACCCGAAGCAGAAATCTATGGCGACAGCGACCTGGTATTCAGGCTTGCACGAAAGTACGATATACGCGTAAACACCCGGCCGATACGATTCCGCACCAATAATGTAAAAGCTGTGTTAACGGCTGAAAACGGGGATACGCTTTACTCCGATTTATCAAAGTTAAACTTGTATGATCTCACTTCTGATGCTCCAATTATCAATCACATAAATGTGTATGGATATTTCAGCAAACTCAGAGTTTATAAAGTAATTACAGGCTTTTATCCAGTAGTTACAAGTATTAAGTTTACTGATGGTCCTAATTCAAAAGCAATCACCGAAGTCCCCGGGAAACAGGGCGTTTTCACCGCTGCTATATACCGTGATTCCTTTTTACCAAATACAACGACACTCACTTATGTAAGTGAACCCGGCGTTATAGTAACCATGGATAACGATCCCACTCCTTTGGAATCAGGGGTTACTCCTATTACTTTGACATCTATCCGGCACACTTTTTTCTTCAAAAAAATGATTGGAGACTATGAAATCGTTACTTCGGTTACGCTGGTAATAACTTATATCTAAGTTCATACTTCAGGTTTTAGTTGCAGAAGAACTTTGGGGCTGTAAATCTGAGCCCACTTTGAAAAGTTCATTGATAGTCAATTTGTTTACGTTTTTAGGTTAGGGGTAGATACATTGATAGTCAATGAACTTTTCAAAGTTCCTTTCAGGAAAATATCGTTATTGACTTTTCAAATAAACCTCAGATATAACTGTAATATCTTTCAAATCCTATGCGAAAACCATTTATAGCTCTTGGCTTATTCCTCCTCTTTACCTTTTCTCTGAAGGGCCAATCCCATTTGCAACCAAATCCGGATCAGCAATTCCAGAAATGGAAAGGTTGGGGAATTTCGCTGGCCTGGTGGGCTAATTGCATGGGGGACTGGGACCAAGCCACTGTTAATGAAATCAGCAACTGGATCACAAGTCCGGATGAACTGAATATGAATGTTTTCCGGTACAATATTGGAGGAGGTGATAATCCGGCTCATTCACACATGAGGAAAGACGGGGCGGATATACCCGGGTATAAACCGACAGAAAATGCTGAATTTGATTGGACACGCGATGCAAAACAGCGGAATTTTCTGCTAAAACTTAATTCCCTGCGAAAAGATGCTATTAATGAAGCTGAATCCTATTCACCTCCCTGGTGGATGACAAAATCAGGCTGCACGGCAGGGGCTGCCGATGGGACAAATAATCTGAAAGAAGATTGCTACGACGATTTTGCAGATTATCTTACTACCACGGTTTTAAATTACAAAACGAAATATGGAATTACATTCAGCACATTGTCTCCCATGAATGAACCCTTTTCGGGATGGTGGAAAGCTATGGGTGGGCAGGAAGGCTGCGCCTTTTCACAGGAAAGCCAGCATCGCCTGATCAAAGAAGTTTACAAGAGTCTTGAAATGAAAAATATGTTGGGATTCTGTGCTATAAGTGTTATGGATGCCAACAGCATTGCTGAATGCCTGAAAGGACTGGAAGGGTATGAAAAAGCTGGCGATATCATCCCGTTAATAAGGCAGGTGAACACGCATTCCTATGCTGATACCAACAGGGTTGAATTGGGTAAATTATCAAAGAAGCTTGGGCTCAGGTTGTGGCAATCGGAAAGTGGCCCATTAGATGTTAACCTAACAGGATTTGATAATTATCTTTTTATGGCTCAGCGGATTGTTACCGATATTCAGGAATTACAACCCGAAGTTTGGTGCGATTGGCAGCTGGCATCAGGAGGTATTGGTGATGGTCGCTGGGGTCTGGTTAGTTACGACCCAAAAAATAAAACCTATCAGCGGGAGAAATCCTATTATATCCGAAAACAATTCTCAAAGTTCATCAAACCCGGGTATGGATTTATTGGCGGGTCCGACAAAAGTTCGCTGGCAGCCCTTAGCCCGGATAAAAAGCATTTAGTAATCGTAATTGTAAACGAAGACTCTGCTGCAAGAAACATAGCAATCGACTTCTCGGGTTTTTCAAAAACAGCAAAATCTGCCACAATATACAGGACTACAATGAATGAAGACTGTAAGGAAATATCTGAAGGATTGCCTGTTATTAATAAAGAGAGTACTTATATTGCTCCTGCAAAATCTGTTACCACGCTTCAATTCGAAGTTAGTGTCAAATAATAAATGATATAAAAATCAAACGTTATGAAAAGAAGATACTCTTTAATATTAGTGGTCATTCTGACCTTCATGATGAATTCCGCAGTAGCCTTAAATTTGTTCATAACTCCTGAATTTAATTCAGTTGCTACAGCCCAGGATACTGTTCCCAAATCAACGGTTTATAAAAATGCCTCCGCCTGGTATCCGTTTGACGGGGACGGTATGGATGCAAAAGGAACAAACAACCTGTCACTTCATCATGTGACTTTTATAGATGATCCGATAAGAGGGCAGGTGGCTGAGATTGGCAGTGTAGATACAGGCTATATGGAATTTGACAAAAATCCAATTATTGGAGAACAGTTTAGTATTTCAACCTGGTTTTACTGGAAATCGGATGTTGAAAGCTGGCAGGTTGTTTTTGAATTTGCCAATAATAATGCCATTAACGGGGTCCATGATAATTTCTATCTGTCAACCAAAGCAGGAAGTTACTATGGAGTAGTAGCTGAATCATCACTCAAAGGATGGGAAAATGTTTCCTCAACCGTACTTCCCCCTGTTAACCAATGGGTGCATATGGCCATCACCTTCGACAACAGCCAGGTTATATTGTACATGGATGGCGTCCAGGTAGGACATGGAAAGCTGACAAATACCATGGCCGGGATGGTCCTGAACCGCTTTTTCATTGGTGCGGATCCAATTCCCGGGCGATACTGGAGAGGATTAGATGCACGCTACGATGATTTTGCAGTCTTCCCAAAAGTTCTTTCTTCGGTTCAGATCAATGCCCTGGCACATGACACCATTCCGCAACCACCAAAAGCAATTCCATATGTATTTGAAGCGGAAGATTACCCGGGAGAAAACTGGGTGAAAGGAAGTGAAGATACAACTACCTATTCCTATTACTCAGCTGCACCGGATGAAGTTCCGTCAGACTTGCACGCAATGAATTGCGGAATAATACCGGGAGAAGGAGCATTAGCTATATGGGCAAGAGTAAAAACAGATGTAAAAGTTGTTAATCCATTCTGGGTAAAGGTCAATAATCTTTCCTGGCATGTTTCCGACAGTATTATGCCAACAACTGGCTGGGAATGGGTTCCGATTGCCAGTGCAAACCTTGCTGAGGATAACCATTCCTTCTCGCTGGCGGCAGGTGCTTCAGATTTAAAAATTGATAAACTGCTGGGGACATTTGACTTTACTTATGATCCTAATATTGCTTACACAAAGTCTGATACGGTAGCCCCAGGTATTCCTGCAAACCTTACAGCAAGCGGAACTACGAACTCATCCACAAAACTGAATTGGAATAGTTCGGCCGACAATATCCAGGTAACAGCGTATGATATCCTTTCAAACGGAAGGGTAATTACCTCCACAAGCGATACAAGTATTTCAGTCATCCTGTTATCTTCAACCGCCTATACATTTACAGTAAGGGCCAGGGACGCTGCGGGAAATATCTCAGATATTTCACAACCGGTAGATTTAACTACTCCGGCTTTGACCTTTACCATCGATTTCAATGCGAAAAAACAAATCATAAATCATTTTGGAGCTTCTGATGCCTGGTCGGTTGAAATAATCGGAGATAAATGGCCTGTTGAAAAAAAGGATGCAATTGCCCGGTATCTGTTCAGTCAGCAAATGAACCAGGATGCAAACCCTGAAGGAATAGGACTTTCGATGTGGCGGGTGAACATTGGGGATGGGAGTGCAGATCAACCATCCAGTGGTTATAGCAGTGGATACTGGCATCGCGAAACTCAGTGTTTTCTTGGTACCAACGGTTCATATAACTGGAATAAGCAACTGGGATCACAATGGTTTATGCAAAAAGCTAAGGAATATGGAGTGAATTATTTCACGGGATGGCTCAATTCTCCACCTTTCTTTATGACTATAAACAATTACACCTTCCGGACCGCATCTGTTTCATCCTATAACCTGGATCCGTCAAATTATACAAAGTATGGCGAATTCCTAGCCACAGTTGCCAAGCATTTCCAGGATAATGGCATGCCCTTCAGCGTTATAAGCCCTATAAATGAACCTCAATGGTCATGGAGCGCAGATATCGGATCAGCCAGCCAATCTGGTTCCTATTGTACCAATGCAGAGGCAGCGAATGTTGTAAAAGCGATTAATGCCCAGTTTGATCTGAAAAGTGTCACTTCTAAATTTTTAATCCCTGAAGCCGGTGGATTAAATTACCTGAGCGGGAATACAAGTGACCTGAATACTTCGAACCAGGTTACTTCTTTTTGGGGCAAAGCAAGTACCAATTATGTGGGTGGCCAATCACATATGTCGAACTATGTAGCTGGTCATTCCTATTTTATAAATACAGATGTGAATACTGCAGTAAGTATTCGGCAAAACCTGGTGAATAAAATGAAAGCCGTGAACCCGGCTCTGCAATTCTGGCAAACCGAATATTCCCTGCTTGAGGATGCTTCTGATGGTAAAACAGAAATGACACCTATGGATTACTCTATGTTTATTTCAAGGGTTATCCATCTCGATCTCGTGGAAGGGAATTGCAGCGGCTGGTCTTTCTGGACAGCTCTGAGTCGTCCCGGCGCAGCCGATCACGCATACAGGTTTGCCCTGATTAACTGGTATCCAAATGCTGAAAGCAGGGCTGCCTGTACCGACGGGGAATTCGGCGTTACTAAGAATCTTTGGACCTTAGGAAACTATAGCCGGTTTGTAAGGCCTGGTTATACGCGTGTGAATGTAGTTCGTTCTGATGGCCTGACCACAGCAGGTGCTGCTTATGGACAAATGGCTACTGCCTTCTTGAGTCCATCTACCGATACCCTTGTAATGGTGATAATTAACTACAGTGAATATGATCAGCAACTATATCTGAATCTCTCGAACATCCCCGCTAATTTTGTTCTGGAAAAACTGAAGCCCTTTGTCACTTCGGCTACTGATGATTTGAAATCGTATCCCGAAATCACCGCGGATTCACCGGTGTACCTGAAAGCCCGTTCTATAACCACTTTGGTAGGAGTTAATGCAAATGTCCATACTGCAGTTGATCCAGAAATTCCTTCCGGTAAGTCGGTGAAAATATATCCCAATCCAGCTTCCGATTTCGTAAATATTGAATGTGAGCAGGCAATTGCCATGCAAATACAGCTTTTCGACTTATCAGGGAAAAAACTCAAATCCTTCAATTCAACAGGTAGTCGTGCAGTTATTCCTGTAAAGGATTTGCAACCCGGCTCTTATTTCATATCTGTCGAACATGAAGGCATCATTGAATCGCATAGCTTTATTATCCTTCGTTAATCTCGTTACCCATGAAGATCAAATCTGCTTGTTTTGTAATTATTTTTTTTCTGCTAGTTATCAATATCAGTGCCCAGTCTACGAGGGTCAGACAAGATTTTGATGAGAATTGGAAATTTATACTGGGCGACGTGTTTGCAGCCAGGAATGCCGATTACAATGATGCTTCCTGGAGGGTTCTCAATCTTCCTCACGACTGGAATATTGAACTCCCCTTCGATTCCAGGTACGCCAGCTCAACAGCGTATCTTCCTTCGGGGATCGGATGGTACAGGAAAACTTTTAAGGTACCCGAATCCTACAAAGATAAAATTGTCAGTATCCTGTTTGATGGTGTGTACGATAACAGCGACGTTTGGATTAACGGGCATCACCTGGGAAAACGACCTTCCGGTTATACCAGTTTTCAGTACGATCTCACGCCGTATTTGAATACCGGTAAAGAGAATGTGATTTCAGTCAGAGTTGATCATAGACTTTATGCTGATTCCCGTTGGTATACCGGATCAGGCATTTACAGGAATGTGTGGCTGAATGTAACAAACAAAGTGCATGTTGCCCGGTGGGGCACCTATGTTACAATGCCTGTTATTACTGCTTCAATGGCAAAAATAGCTGTCGCTAATAAAATTGACAATACTTCCGGCAAACCTCAGAATCTGGAGATTCTTTCAGTAGTCTATGGGAAGGATGCAAAAGAAATCAACCGGGATAAATTGACGAAATTGCTTCCTGTGGGCGAATCTTCGGTTAAACAGGAAATTAGTATTAAAAAACCGGTTTTATGGGATGTGCTTTCACCAGACTTGTATACTGTAAAAACTACCTTAATTATTGATGGCAGGATCGTTGATGAAGTCTCCACTCCTTTTGGAATCAGAAGTTTTTCCTTCGATAAGGATAAAGGATTCTTCCTGAACGGGAAAAACATGAAGCTTAAAGGCGTTTGCATTCACCAGGATGGTGGCTGTGTAGGTGCTGCTGTTCCTGATAAAATATGGAAGATCCGTTTAGAGAAACTGAAAGCCGCAGGATGTAATGCGATCCGAACAAGTCATAACCCTGTTGCTCCTGAATTTCTTGACCTTTGTGATAAAATGGGATTTCTCGTAATGGACGAAGCCTTTGATGAATGGGAATATTCAAAACGAAAATGGATTGATGGCTGGAACCAGACTATTGCCGGGTTTGACGGATATAGCCGGTATTTCAATGAATGGTATGAAAAGGACCTGAAAGATATGGTCGATCGCGATAAAAACCACCCATCCATCATTCTCTGGAGTATAGGGAATGAAATCGACTATGCCAATGATCCTTATGCCGATAAGCAGGATTCGAATTATACCATTGCACGGCCTGATCCTGCACGCATGGTACCTCTTGCCAAAAACATGAAGGAAATCATCAAAGCAATTGACACAACCCGGCCGGTTACCATGGCCCTGGCCAATATCCGCAATTCTAACTCTATCGGACTACCTGAAATTCTGGATATTGTCGGTTATAACTATACAGAGAGCCGGTATGCAGAAGATCATAAAGCTTATCCCGACCGTTTGATCTTTGGAAGTGAGAACCCACAAAATTATTCGGGTTGGCTTGCTGTTAAAAATAACGACTTCATCTCAGCCCAGTTTCTCTGGACAGGAATTGATTACCTTGGCGAAGGAGGCAAATTCCCGGCACGTTCCGCCTATTCCGGATTACTCGATCTGACTAATTATGAAAAAACAATCTTTTACTGGCGTCAGTCCATGTGGTCGGAAAAACCTATGATCTCTCTTGCCGCCCGTAAAAAAACCGCTTCTGATGATGTGAATGCCGACCCCATGGGAAAAATGGCCTGGTTCCTGAACGAAATTGAAGAAAAGCTTCATTGGAACTATTCGGTGGGCGATACGGTAATGGTTGTAGCTTATTCAAATTGTAAAGAAGTAGAGTTATTTATTAATGGGCAATCGTTTGGAAAAAAACAACAGGATGAAGCCAATTCCTGCTTTTGGTGGTATGTGCCTTACCAGGCAGGTGAAGTAAAAGCTATCGGAATCGGGAGTGATAAAAGGAAGTATTCGGCTGTTTTGAATACAGTTTTTGAACCGGTTCAGATCCAATTAATCCCCGATACATCGTTTATCAGTTCAGATGGAAAAGATGTAGTTGTAGTTGAAGCATTGCTGAAGGATAAAAACAACAATACTTCCTTCCTTGCCACAAACAGTATAAATTTCACAGTTACTGGCGAAGGAACCATCATTGGCACCGACAACGGTGATGCTAAATGCGTGGATAGTTTTAAGCTTCCCTGGAAAAATGCCTATGCCGGAAGATGTATTGTTATGGTTCAATCGACAAAACTTTCAGGCAAAATCACAATAAGTGCCGCCTCTGAAGGCTTGCCTGTCAAAACAATTCAGGTTGAATCAGGAGTAAAATAATCCTTGCAAATAAACATCCATGATGGTTTAGTTTGATTTTGTTTAATCAAATACCATGATGGTTAACCAACAACTTAAAAATGCAGAATGAGGACCAGAATTGATCAATTTGTTTTATCTACTTTACTTCTGTTTCAATCATTTTTAATATCAGGCCAAACGAATGAAAAGATTGGAAATTCATCTGATTATCTGAATGATATAAAAACTGAACTGAAAAAAGAATGGCCCGACAACCGGACCATCAACCTGGTTTTCCACGGACATTCAGTTCCTGCAGGCTATTTTAACACGCCAAATGTCAGGACTTTAGAATCATATCCATATCAGGTATTAAAACAGCTGAAAGAAATATACCCCTTTGCGGTGATCAATGTAATCAACACTGCTATAGGTGGCGAAAATTCCGTTAGTGGCGAGAAACGTTTTGAATCGGACGTGCTTATTCATAAACCCGATGTGCTTTTTATCGACTATGCTTTGAACGACAGATCGGTTGGCTTGGATAAAACGATGGAAGCCTGGCAGAAAATGATAGAAATGGCCTTAAAAAAGGGAATTAAAGTCATACTTTTAACCCCTTCGCCGGACCAGGGTGAAAATATCCTTGATCCGAACACTACTCTGGAAAAATATTCTCAACAAATACGCGATTTATCCGACAAATTTGGGATCGGGCTGGTTGATAGTTATGCAAAATTCAAACAGATTACGATTTCCGGCGACAGCCTTTCGAAATATATGGCACAAAGCAACCATCCGAACGAAAAGGGACATTTGCTGATAGCCAACGAAATAATGAAATACTTTAAATAGCTGAGTTCAAAAAACGAATTTTAAATCCTGATAATAAATAACTCCTATGGCTACATTCTCAACAACGTCAACCAATTCGGATACAACACCCTCAGGTAAAACAAACACCTTTTATCTCTTTGGACTTGCATTGGTAGCTGCCATCGGAGGTTACCTGTTTGGTTTTGACTTTGCTGTGATTTCCGGCGCTCTGCCCTTTTTACGCGAACAATTTGGATTAAATGAATATTGGGAAGGATTTACCACTGGCTCACTTGCTTTAGGTTGCATAATAGGTTGCTTCATAGCTGCTAAAACATCAGAAAAATATGGCCGGAGACCGGCTTTGTTATTGTCCGCCTTTGTTTTTGCATTTTCATCATTAGGAATGGCAATGGCTTCCGGACTTTCGATATTTATCTTTTCCCGGTTTTGTGCCGGAATCGGTGTAGGAATGGCATCCATGCTGGCCCCAATGTATATAGCTGAAGTTTCGCCACCACAGGTGCGTGGACGCCTGGTTTCCATTTACCAGCTTACCATCGTTTTAGGGATTTTAATTACTTCAGTGGTAAATTATTCGTTACGAAACCATGGTTTGGATTCATGGAGATGGATGTTTGGCATGGGAGTAATTCCTTCAGTTGTTTTCATCATAGGAGTTTATTTTTTACCCGAAAGTCCCCGATGGTTGATGAAAGCAAATAAAGAGGAAAAAGCAAAAAAGGTTCTGTCTGCTATAGGAGACGAAAATTATGCAAATGCCACAGCACTTTCCATCAAGCAATCTTTACTGGGCGCAACTAAAATGAACTATGCTGCAGCTTTTAAAAAGCCATTTCTCACTGCTGTGGCATTAGGTATCGGGTTAGCCGTATTTCAGCAATTCTGCGGTATAAATGTGGTTTTCAATTATACCTCCAATATTTTTGCCAGCATTGGTGCAAGCCAGGACGATCAATTGCTGCAGACCGTCTTTATTGGTGGGGTGAATACGGTTTTCACCTTATTAGCAATTTCACTGGTCGATAAACTTGGACGCAAGCCGCTGATGCTGATCGGTGCCGGCGGACTTGCAATTCTATATATTGTAATTGCACAGGTTCTGGATGCAAAATCAGCAACCTATTCAGCCATTTTTCTTTTAGCTGCCATCGGCCTGTATGCCACCACCCTGGCTCCTATTACGTGGGTACTTATTTCCGAAATTTTCCCGAATAAAGTTCGTGAAGAAGCTACTTCCATTGCTGTTATGAGTTTGTGGGGCGCCTATTTTGTTCTCACCTTTACTTTCCCCATTTTAGCCAAACTACTGGGTGGCGTTCAAAATACCTTTTATGTTTATTCGGTAATATGCTTTATAGGCCTGGTCTTTATTTATTTCAAAGTAAATGAAACTAAAGGTAAAACGCTCGAAGAAATTGAAAACCAACTCTGATGTATGAGTAAGAATATGAAAGCGATAGAATTGTTCGGAGCATGGATGTTACTGGTTTTTTCCTGTCAAGTAGCATTTGCACAAAAACAACATGTAAATATTGAACATCCCAACATCATTGTAATCCTTGCCGATGATCTTGGATATGGAGATGCTGGTTGTTATGGTGGTGTGAAGATACAAACTCCCCATATTGATCGCATTGCAGCCGAAGGGATTCGTTTTACGAGTGGTTATGCTTGTGCTTCCACATGCAGTCCTTCCCGTTATGCATTATTAACGGGTGAATTAGCCTGGCGGGAAAAAGTTGGGAATTTTACCCGGCGATGCTGCAATGACTATTAAACCACAAACCCTGACTATGCCTGAAATGATGAAGCAAAATGGCTATACAACTGCTTGTGTGGGCAAATGGCACCTGGGACTGGGAAATGGAAACATTGATTTTAACAAAACTATTAAGCCATCTCCCAACGATGTTGGGTTCGACTATTCATTTATAATCCCGGCTACCAACGACAGGGTTCCATGCGTTTACATGGAAAATGGTTCTGTAGTCGGGCTCGATCCCAACGATCCCATTGAAGTCCGGTATGATGAGCCTGTAGGCAACTGGCCCACCGGACGGGAACATCCTGAATTGTTATCCCTGAAAAGTCTTTCGGGGCATGACCAGACCATCGTAAACGGAATTGGCCGTATCGGTTATATGACCGGGGGAACAGCTGCTTTGTGGAAAGATGAAGAGATGGCTGAAGTTATTACTGGTAAAGCCGTTGATTTTATCAGAAAGAACAAAGGAAATCCGTTTTTCCTCTATTTTGCATCTCATAACATCCATGAGCCCAGGGTTCCGGGCCACAAATTTAAAGGAAGCAGTGAATGCGGTGTATACGGTGATGTTATTCAGGAACTGGATTGGTCAGTCGGCGAAGTATTGAAAACACTTGATGAACTTGGCCTCAGAAAAAATACCCTGCTTGTTTTTATCAGCGACAATGGACCCAGGGTAGCTGAAGGGTATGATGACGGTGGTTTACAAAATATAAATGGACACAAACCTGCAGGTGAGTTGAGAGGTGGAAAATACTCCCTTTACGAAGGTGGTACCCGGACACCATTTATCGTAAGTTGGCCCGAAAAAGTAAAACCTTCAGTTTCAGATGCGCCGGTTAGTTTTATTGATTTGTTTGCTTCTTTTGCCAGTCTTCTCAGGTATAACCTTCCTGAATCTGCTGCTATTGATAGCAGAAATGCGCTTCCAATGCTTATTGGAAATGCAAAAGAATCAGGATACAATGAAGTCCTGATCCAGGATAATGACGGAAATATAGCTATCCGTGAAGGGAAATGGAAATTTATTCCAATTAAAAATTCAGACCCAGCCAGTCATGAAGAATTGTATGATCTCAGTAAGGATATTTCTGAGAAACAGAACGTTGCTGACAGGAATCCAAAATTGGTTCGTGAATTTAATGACCGTATCATGGAATTAAAATCTGGTACAGGATGTCGTAAATAATGCATTAAGAGTCGTAAGGGGAGGCTATTGCTGAATAAGTTCACAATCTCATGATCGACGAATTAATCTGGAAAGCAAAAAAAATAGTGCACTAACATGGAATTAAAAGTAAAAGCCTGGTACGAAAAAGTGATTATCCCGACCTATGGAATCGGGAAACCAGAGAAAAATCCTATTTTCCTTGAAAAACGTGTTTACCAGGGAAGTAGTGGCGTTGTTTATCCTCACCCGGTTATTGAGAAGATTCTGGACGAAAAAGTTGACCAGGAGTGGAATGCCATTTTCCTTGAAAACCAGTACCTGAAAATCATGATCCTGCCTGAGCTGGGTGGACGCATACAGATGGCCTACGACAAAACCAAACAGCGCCATTTCATCTATTACAACCAGGTAATCAAACCTGCACTTGTGGGTTTAACGGGTCCCTGGATTTCGGGTGGTCTCGAATTTAACTGGCCACAACATCACCGGCCAAGTACGTACCAATCAACTAGTAGCAGCATAGAGGAAAACCCGGATGGCAGCATCACGGTTTGGTGCAGCGAAGTGGAGCGCATGTTCCGGACCAAAGGAATGGCAGGATTTACGCTCTATCCTGATAACGCCTATCTCGAAATCAAAGTTAAACTTTACAACCGAACGGCTCAGCCACAAACTTTCCTCTGGTGGGCCAATCCTGCCGTGAAGGTGAACGATGCATACCAGAGTATATTCCCACCCGATGTGCATGCCGTGTACGATCATGGCCGACGCGATGTTTCCACTTTCCCGATTGCTACAGGCACATATTACAAAGTCGATTATTCCGCCGGTGTTGATATCTCGAAGTATAAAAATATCCCCGTCCCGACATCCTATATGGCTGTGGAATCGAAATACAATTTTGTAGGCGGATATGAAAATGACTCAAAAGGGGGTTTACTACATATTGCAAACCACCATGTTTCGCCGGGCAAAAAGCAATGGACCTGGGGACATGGTGATTTCGGGCAGGCATGGGACCGGAATCTTACCGATGAAGACGGACCATACATTGAACTGATGTGTGGTGTTTATACCGATAACCAGCCCGATTTTTCATGGCTGATGCCTTACGAAGAAAGAGATTTCAAACAATACTTTATGCCTTACCGGGACCTTGGAATGGTAAAAAATGCCACCAAAGAGGCCATGGTAAATTTTGAATTGACAGATGGGGTTGCTATAATAAAAGCTTATACAACTGCCAATTATGCTGGTGCAACAATCCGTCTCGAAACAAAGGACAAGGTGTACCTGGAAGAAAAAGCAGACTTTTCACCAGCTATGTCCTTCGAAAAGTCCATCGCCGCAGAGCCCGGATTAAAACCGGAAGATTTTTATCTTTCTCTTAAAACGAATACGGGTAAATTGCTGGTTGATTATAAACCAGAAAAACCTCAGGAAAAACCTGTTCCGGAACCTGCAAAAGCAGCCAAAGAACCGCAGGAAATCAACTCCATTGAACAACTCTATCTCACAGGTTTACACCTGGAACAATATCGCCACGCAACCTATAAACCTACCGATTATTACCGTGAAGCACTTCGTCGCGAATCTGGAGATGTCCGTAATAACAATGCCATGGGTTTATTACTGATGCGCCGGGGCCAATTTGCACAGGCTGAGCCCTATTTAAGGAGGGCTATTGAAACTTTGATAGAACGAAATCCGAATCCCTATGATGGCGAACCTTTATTCAACCTGGGGCAGTGTTTACGGTTCCTGGGCAGGAACGAAGAGGCTTTCGACAAATTCTATAAAGCAACATGGAATGCAGCTATGCAGGATGCAGCCTATTTTAACCTGGCCCAGCTTTCATCGGTAAAATGTAGTTGGGATGAAGCCCTGGATACCGTGAGCCGTTCGTTGATCCGCAACTGGCATAACCACAAAGCCCGCCATCTGAAAGTTGCCATCTTACGGAAACTGAACCGGAAAGAAGAAGCAATAAAGTTAGCTGATGAATCTCTGGATCTGGATGCGTTTAACCTTGGAGTTTTATTCGAGAAATACCTTTTGTCAAACAAGAAAGATGATTTGAATCAACTTCTTAAACTGGCAAATAATATACAAGATTATATCGAATTCTCCCTGGATTATGCCTTGGCCGGCATGTTCGAAGAGGCACAGCAATTATTACTTGCAGGTATCGGTCATACAGAGGAAGTTTATCCAATGGCCTGGTATTTCATGGGTTGGTTTGCACTTAAGACTCCTTTTTCTATCAATCAATTCAAGAATAGTGCTGATGACCTAAACAAAACAGCATTGAGCTTTTTTAATACAAGCGGCTCAAATGAATCCCGCCTTTTGTTTTCCAAACCGGTTGGAAGAAGTGATAGCACTTCAGTGTGCCATGGCTGTTAATCCGACTGATGCCAAAGCATCCTATTATCTTGGCAACTTCTGGTATAATGCAAGGCAATACAACGAAGCAATTAGCTGTTGGGAACTTTCGCGTGATCTGGATGGAAGATTCCCGACTGTTCGAAGAAATTTAGCCCTGGCTTATTATAACAAAACCGATGGGCCGGATAAAGCGCTCCTGGAACTGGAAACAGCTTTTAAGCTTGATACAACGGATTCCCGGGTATTAATGGAACTTGATCAATTGTATAAAAAACTGAACCGGTCTCATTCCGAACGTCTTGCGTTATCTGGAAAAATATCCCGATTGCGTTGAATACCGCGATGATCTTTACCTTGAACGAGCCACCCTGTACAACCAACTTGGTAAGTTTGAAAAATCCCTTGAACTCCTGATGACACGAAATTTCCATCCCTGGGAAGGCGGTGAAGGCAAAGTTACCGGGCAATTTCTATACGCACAAATTGAACTTGCTAAAAAAGCATTTCTTGATCGGGATTTTGAAAATGCTTTTTCACATTTGCAGGCAACAGAATCCTATCCTCACAACCTGGGCGAAGGCAAACTGACGGGAACCCGCGAAAACGATATCCATTATTGGCTGGGCTGTATTTACGATGCCAAAGGTGAGAAGGAAAAAGCTAATGCATATTGGGAAAAAGCAACACAGGGGTCTTCTGAACCAACTGCAGCCATTTTTTACAATGATCAGCATCCCGATAAAATCTTTTACCAGGGACTGGCTTTAGTGAAACTGGGTCAGAAAGAGGAAGCTAACGACCGTTTTAACCGGTTGAAGATGTATGGGGAGACACACCTGAATGATCATATTAAAGTAGATTACTTTGCCGTATCACTTCCCGATTTACAGATATGGGATGAGGACCTGGATCGCCGGAACGAAATTAACTCGCGCTACCTCATGGGATTAGGCTTACTTGGATTAGGACAAACAGATAAAGCCAAAGAACAACTTAATCAGGTTCTCGAAATGGATATTAACCATCAGGGTGCCAGGCAGCATCTGAATTCAGTTTTTATTCTTTAAATTAAAAGAAGCAGAATGCAATAATGGTTTAGAATTGTATCTTTGTTCCTTCAGCTTATTAAGTGTGAATTCAACAGTTAAAAGCATCAATTTCAAACAGACTCTTTTTATAACAGAATGATGGAGAATATTACAACTTTGCTCACAAAAATAAGTGGAGATAACAACGCGCTTAAAAGCCTCTACGGCAGTGATTCTGATATTTTGGATAAACAGGCACTTCGTTATACCGAATTATTGAAATCCTATCAGGAAACTTACGCCGGTGAACAGGTTTCGTTATTTAGTTCACCTGGGCGGTCCGAAATTGGCGGAAATCATACCGACCATAATCATGGACGTGTGCTGGCAGGAGCTGTTAACCTCGACAATATTGCTGTTGCTGCAAAAAACAACTCCGATGTTATCCGTATTTTATCAATAGGATACCCACAATTTGAAGTGGATCTCTCTGAATTAATACCAGATAAGAAAGAATATTACACTTCCGCCTCACTGGTAAGGGGTATATGTTCGCGCATGAAAGAACTTGGATTCGCAATCGGTGGTTTCAACGCTGTTATTGACGGAGGAGTCCCTAAAGGTTCAGGATCTGAGTTCTTCTGCTTCCTTCGAAGTATTGATAGGAACCATACTGAGTCATCTTTTCAACGATGGAAAACTGGATCCGATTACCAACGCAATTATAGGCCAGTATGCTGAGAATAATTTCTTTGGAAAACCTTGTGGCCTTATGGACCAGACTGCCTGTGCCGTAGGCGGTTTTATTACTATCGATTTCAAAGATCCTTCCAAGCCGGTTGTTAAGAAAGTGGACTTTGATTTTACCTCCACCGGATTTGCACTTGTGATTACCGATACCGGCGGAAATCATGCTGATTTAAATGATGAGTATGCATCGCTGCCAGTCGAAATGAAATCTGTTGCAAGAGAACTAGGAGGTAATGTTCTTCGTGATGTAAATCTTGAACAGATTGTTGATTCTATTCCTGAACTTCGTGAAAAAACCGGTGACAGGGCGATACTTCGAGCTTACCATTTCCAGGGAGATAACCAACGTGTCGTAAACCAGGTGGAAGCTCTTGAACAAAATGATTTCCCTGCATTCCTTAATTTGGTTATTGATTCAGGCTATAGTTCTTTTATGTACAACCAGAATATTTATCCTGTAAATAATGTGAAAGAACAAGGTGTATCATTGGCGCTGGCTTTAAGTGAATTGATACTAAAAGGTCAAGGTGCATGGCGTGTTCACGGCGGAGGTTTTGCCGGGACTATACAGGCATTTGTACCACAGCATCTGCTCGAAAAATATATTTCAATCCTCGAACATGTATTCGGCGAAGGATCCTGTAAGAAACTTTTTATCAGGAATACCGGTTCTGTGAACGTGGTTTTGTGATAAATTTGACTGGTTCTTCTCTTCCTGAAAAGTATACGCTCAATAAATAAGTTGAATTTTCTATTTCTAACTAATAAACAACGTCTGCATGGTTGACACATTTTCGCTGAGTATAATAGATTATGCCATTATGGCGATCTATTTCATTTTCGTGCTGGGGATAGGCTGGGCATTGAAGAAATACATGAAATCGAGCTCCCAGTTTCTTGAAGGCGGGAAATCTATTCCTTCCTGGATCACAGGACTTGCTTTTATTTCGGCTAACCTGGGAGCCCTTGAAGTATTTGGAATGGGTGCCTCCGGTGCTAAATATGGCTTGATGACGGCTCATTTTTATTTGATTGGAGCTATTCCTGCTATGATATTTCTTGCCCTGTTTATGATGCCATTCTACTATGGTTCCAAAGCAAGATCGGTGCCGGAATACCTTAAACTCCGTTTTGATGAAAAAACCCGGGGATTCAACGCTTTTTCATTTGCTATTATGACAGTGTTTGCTTCGGGAATTTCGATGTTTGCACTTGCCCGGCTTATGGAGGTAATGCTTCACTGGAATTTTCATTACAGTATCATAGCATCAGCAATAATTGTATTGGTTTACACTTACCTGGGTGGTCTGAAATCAGCCATTTACAACGAAGTGCTTCAGTTCTTCCTTATTGTGATTGGATTTTTGCCACTTGTAATAATCGGATTACAGGATGTAGGTGGATGGGATGGACTTACCGCCCAGCTGAATGAAGTTGCTGTTCAGAAAGGATATGCCGCTGGTACCTGGACAAGCACCTGGAAATATCTTGGCTCGTCGTCTTCCAACCCAATGGGTGTTGATTGGATCGCCATGTTCACGGGGCTTGGATTTGTGCTGGCTTTTGGATACTGGTGTACCAACTTTTTGGTTGTTCAGCGTGCCATGGCAGCCAATTCCATGTCAGCCGCCCGCCGCACCCCGCTTATCGGCGCATTACCAAAAATGTTCCTGCCGATCCTGGTTATTGTCCCTGGCATGATTGCCATGGCACTTATGAGTATGCCGGAAAAAGGATTGCTGCTGATTGGCAATAACGGGCAAACGGATTATAACATGATTATTCCAACCATGCTGGTCCATTATTATCCGACAGGTTTGTTAGGGTTGGGAATTACTGCCCTTATGGCTTCTTTTATGAGTGGGATGGCGGGCAATGTAACGGCATTTAATACCGTTTTCACATATGATATTTATCAATCGTACATCAGTCCGGGTAAATCGGACGATCATTACCTGAAGGTAGGTCAATTCGCTACTATTTTTGGTGTTGCTATCAGTATTGGTGCTGCTTATATCGCGGCAAACTTCAACAACATCATGGACTTGTTGCAGCTCATCTTTGCATTTGTTAATGCGCCGCTTTTCGCAACATTTATGCTTGGCATGTTTTGGAAACGGACAACCGGGCATGCCGCTTTCTGGGGGCTTATTACCGGCACATTTGCTGCTGCTCTGCATTATGCACTTACTGTTTCCGAAGGCAAAGGAGGATGGCTTGCCCACCTGGTTGAATATCCCAGTGCCATGGCACAAGGTTTCTGGACTGCAATTTATGCCTGGTCAATTTGCCTGATACTCACTATAATTTTATCATTGTCGACAAAGCAATTAAAATCGGATGATGATCTGCGGGGCCTGGTTTATTCGCTGACGCCTAAAACAAAAGACGAACCCGGAATTCCGTGGTATGAAAAACCGGTCGTAATGGCTGTGATCATTGGTGCAATTAGTATAGTAATAACAATCATTATCTGGTAGGAGGAATAATTATGGATATGGATATCAGAATTCCCATTGGGCTGCTTTTTGCAATCCTCGGTTTTATACTTTTCGCTTTCGGCCTTTATTCGATGAATGATGCTGAATTATATGCGCGTTCACTGGGTAAAAATATTAATCTCTGGACTGGAGTGGCTATGCTTGTATTTGGCGGACTGATGTTGTTTTTCTCTTTGAGAAAAAAGAAAAAGGTTTAATTTAACTGGGCAGAAAAAGCGTAAAATTTTAGAGAGCCGAATCAACACCGTTTAATAAAACCATTGACTTTACATTTCAACCGGTAAATGGTCGTTAGTGTATTTAAAAAGAAAGGATTCTATTTTGAATCCTTTTCTTTTTTGAATTCTTCTATTTCGTTCAGGAATTCTATTGCCTTTTGTAATTTTTCGGTGCCAAATAATTTGTCAGTGCGCTTAACCCAGTTACTGTCCTTGCTTTTAAGCGAAAGCTTTAGGAACATATAAATAGCAAGCCCGGTTAAAAGGGTAACAACTAAAATCTGAATCGTCCAGAATACGGGACCTCCGTGCTGAACAAGATCATTAGTATACCACCAGGTGCAATAAAGTGGTGTCTGCAACAGCAAAATCCTGCCTACCTGAACGTACGACGTATACACACGGGCCAATTTGCGTTGTGTTTCAGTAATGCTTTGGGCAATGTTAATTGAGCTAAGGATTACAATATGGCGCAAATAAAGGGCCACAGCAAAAACATTGAAGAGGATAATTAATCCAACCGATATGGTAAAGTACAGATTAGTCCAGGTATGATACACCAGAAAACTCAAGAACCAAATCCAGGCAACACCCAGAAGCATGACAATTACATGGCCCTTTTTAAATGAATTGATTTTTGATTCTGCCTTTATGGATTGAATCTCTTTCAGCTGTTGAAAATTAACTTCCAGTAACCGATCCAGTTTTTTATCATACGATTGCCATGCACTTTTCAAATCCATTTCGTTCATAATTTTAATTGTTAGCAAGTGAAAATTTATTTTTTAATTTTTCCTTGATTCGCCCAATTTTTGTCGCCACATTAGTTTCCGTTATACCCAGCACTTCCGCCATTTCCTTATGGGTTTTGTTATCCAGGTACAGAAGCATCAGTGCCTTATTCAGTTCGTCCAATTCATTAATAAACTGATAAAGCAAGCGAACATTCTCATCCAGTTCACCTGATTCCTCTTCTTTTATAATTTCTATTATGTTTTCAGTAAGAGGAGTAGATACATCCCTTTTTGACTTCCTGTAAAAAGATATGGCCACATTCAGTGCTATCCGGTACAACCAGGTGGAATGCTTATATTGTTCGTTGTAGTTATCAAATGATTTCCACAATTGAATGATGATTTCCTGTACAAGGTCGTTCTTGTTATCACTGTTTTTACAATACGAGTTTGCGATCTTGTAAATAATCCCTTTGTTTGAATTAACAACCGCCAGAAACTGTTCTGATTTATCCGTTGATCTCATTTGCGTTTCGTATCAGTTGTTTGAAATTGGAAATGCATTTCTATAAAAGCGTTAAACAATTTAGATTTTAAAATTCTATGTTTTCTAATTATTCGCATAGATATCGGAAATATCACAGTTTGACGGAAAATGTTTTTGGGGCGTTAAGTATTAAGCTCATTTATAAAATATAAAATCTTAACCTTTCCCACTGATAAATCAGTAGGAATTTAAGACCTTTTTAAAAGTGAAAATAACAATCCGATACTTCAACTCTTGTTTTCCATCACATATAATGCAGTAGATTCGGCATTCAGAGAAATACACTCATTTAACTCGGAAACAAACATTATCATTGAATTAAGCAGGCTTTCCGCAATTATTTTTTTCGGAGTCTATTCCAAATCTCCCTCACATTTTCCTCGCCTTTATTATACTCAACACTTGTATGTTTTTCATATAATTCCCAGCTGGGCAAAATATTGATTTTCCCGGAGTCGGGATATTCTGAAACATCAAGTCCGATGGTTGTCCTAAAATCAAGATAAGTACAAGGGTAATCACTATGATTGTAAAATTGATGTGCGCTTGATTCGCCTGTTTCGAAGAAAACCAGTTCTCCCTGGTTCAGAATTTGAAACCCAGCAACAGAACGCAATGTCAGAGTGCCTGAAATTATCATAATAAGTTCTTCGGCATTCCGATGAAAATGATATGGGAATGAGAACTTACCCGTATCCAGTTGCCGGATATCGAAAGTAAAGTTCTTCGATTCTGAGATCACTCCTAATCGAGGGAAAAGGGTTTTAATGCCAAAATCTTCCATGGCAGAATTATCGGTTTTAAACTCAAAGTTTTCAGGTTTTATTATTGTTGGCATGGCTGTTCGGAGTTAAGATGATAGACGCGGAAAATGGTGAAATATAGAATTCTCACAAACTGCTGGATTGCAAGTCTGAATTAGTATGAACAAATAAGCAATAAAAGTGTTTCGCCTTTCAGTCACAGGTCTTTTTATACTCGACCGAATGAAGAATCCAGGAAAGTGCCACAGCTTTAACTGGTAAATGCTTCCCGGCTCTCAAAATAAAAGTATTGACATTAACAACGAAGAAAACATTAATTGGCTTATTACTTTTAAACTCAGAGTGTTTTATTATTTTATCTGTTCAGAACCTTTATCTCCAAACAAATTATGTGGTTTTTCACTGAATGCATCATTAAATAAAAATACAGCAAGCGTAATGTATGCGAGAAAACTCAAAACAATTAGTAATTGAAACCAGGATGTTTTTTGTATATCCTGTTTTGACTTTGCATCACATACTTCTCCCGGACAGTATTGTGCTTTTTCTCTATAAAATATTTTATAAAATTTACATCCCAGACATATACCAAATGCCGTTTCGAAGAATAAGAATATAAGGCAAATAAAGCAGATAAGACCCGTTATAGGGCTATAGGAATTTACCACAACTACTAGAACAAACATAACAGCTGCCAGGATTAACCCAATTATCCAGGCAAACTTTTTTTGTTTGGCCCCTACATATTCAGGGACCTGATTTCTGACTATCAAACGCCCGGTTATTAAGGAAGGTGAATATTTGGGATTTATAAAAACACGTATAACAATATCGGTAAGAAATATAATAACAGCATACTTAAGCAATAGAAAATCGCCTTTAAGAATGGCCGTCAATATGGAAAGAAACATCATTACGAATAGTATTCCGGCTGCAGCCCTTATTTCCCTTTCGTTTAAAACAGGAATGGTATATCCTTCAACTAGTTCGCCAAATCCGATCACTTTATTTTCTTTTTTCATTTTTTTGGTTTTCTAATTATTGATAATGATGATAAAGAACAACAATTATAATTTCTATTGTGAATGGTTCTTATTTATCCAGCCTCTGAATTGCTGAATTCATGCTGTCTGCGAAAAATACATAATTCGATTTATTGCTTTCAAGAATAAAGTCCTGCAAGCTTTTACTGTTGTATTTTGCAAAATCTCCGACAATCGCAAGTTTTACCCTGTAATTTGAGAATTTCTGCAGGATTTCACCGGCAAGCCTGGTTTTCAGATCGAAAAAATCAGCATGCAGACTTCTTTCGTGGATAATAATCCGCTCACAATTTGTGGCTATTAAATCACCAAAAATATCCAGTACATCCTGTGGATGTCTGATTAAAAAGTTCTCATCCGTCAATTCTGCAATGGAAACATTGTTCGTTGTCAGTATATATTTTAATTGCATAAAAGTTGTTAGTTTGTCGAACCAATAGGTTATCCATTAATATATAACAGTATCATGCTAACTCCCTGGTTCCGGGTATCTGCATCTCTGGCTTCTTTTAAATTTCACTTCTACAAATATAGCTTTTATTCCAACCGTATAAAAATTCATAAAATTTCAATTCAATCTTTTAAATACAGCCTTCAAAACTATAAATGAAAAAACGAGGCCATCTCTTTTTTGAGATAGCCTCGTTCTTTTGCGCTGCTATTCAGTACTTTTGCTATTTACCTGACCTTAGCAATATTCAGTCGTGTTTTCACAACACATCAATATCAAAAAATTCCAAAACGGATTCAATAGTTTCGGGAGTAGCCTGCAGGTGGAGCTTACCATCCTTATACACATAATATTCAACCTGGAGATGTGCCTTTTTGTAAGTATTATCCCACAAATTGCCACATTCGCCATATTCGCAATGCCTGAAGAGTCTGAAGCCGTTACGGGTTGCAACGTATTCCATCAGGGCTGTACAGTTTGACGGTTCACCTTTACACATAACGGGAAGCCTTTCGAACAAGCGTCCATTGCAGCAATAAGAATCCACTTTTTTAAATGGAACTTTCAATATAGTTCCATCGTTCAAAGTCAGGTTCATTTTAAATAATCCCGACTTCACAGTTTCACAGAAATAGGTTTTGCCGTCGATGGTTACATAACTGGTAGCTTCGCCCCCGGCTTTCAGCATCAGAACTGACATGAGCAGTATCAGCAATACAGATAATTTTTTCATAGCTTGGTCCTCCTTATTTTAGTGTTGTTAAATATTGATATAAAGGTACATAACAACCTGATAGTGAATCAAATATATTCTGTAAAAAGGCAAAAAGAATCGATGAGAGTTTAGCCGTCATTATGGGCTATTTCGCAGGATGAAATGAACGGTTCATCGATGAGTAGGAGAAGAAGGAGGCAAATGGTTAATGAATTTCGGAAAAAGAAAAGCTATGGCAGTGCTTACTAACAGGCCAATGATTCCGGGATTTAAGTTAAAAAGTATGGATATAGGTATTTGAGAATGATAAGAATAAAGTAATCACTTTTTCTTTTCAATAATATCGAAGAAATTCTTCTGGTATGTATCACCTATAGGGATACGCTGATCAGCAATTTTAATATGTTTTCGTTCAATAGATTCAATTTTGCTGATGGCCACAAAATAAGATCTGTGAACCCGGCAGAATTGATTTTCCGGTAAAACATCTTCAATTCCGCGAGCATTCATCAACGTCATAATTCGTTTGTTTTTGGTAACAATCCGCCAATAGTCGCCCATACCTTCAATATACAGAACTTCGGATGTTGTAACTTTTTCGAGATGCGTTTCCGTTTTCACGAAAAAATAATCTCTTTCAGCTGTTTCGGATGGATATGTTATTGTCTGTTTTGCAGCAGGAACATTTGCTTCGCTCTGCATCCTGTCGTACACTTTGTTTAAACCTTTTAGGAATCGCTCAAAAGAAATGGGTTTCAGCAGGTAATCAGTAACATCGAGGTCAAAACCCTGCTGGGCATAGGAGTCGTAAGCCGTTGTCAGGATCACATACGGTTTCACCTTTAAAGCATTGAGTAATTGAATGCCTGTAAGTTCCTCCATCTGAATATCTAGTAGGATAAGGTCGACAGAATTATTGCGGAGATATTCCAGCGTATCAATGGCATTATCGAATGTCTGAAGTAAGTTAATAAAAGGGACTTTTTCGCAGTAATCCCTGATGATATCGAGAGCCAGCGGCTCATCATCTATGGCTATACAATTGATCTTCATCTTATTAATTTTAATTATGGTAAGATGGAATTATTCCGAAATAACTGATTTCAAAGATGTTCGTGAGATTGCTTCGCTTAGTTATTAACGTTATATTTGATTTCAAGTGGAATAATGAGCTAACGGTGTGCCTTGATTTATCAAAGTTAATACTTCTTTATATATTTTCTACATCATGGCTATTAAAAGTCAATTCTCAATTATAAGGTTAATACTGAATCTTTCTGCATCTTCGCTAATCAATAACTTATGTTTATTGGGATATATCAGTTCAAGCCTTCTCCTGATACTGGCAAGGCTTATTCCGCTTGTAATTTCATCCTGCCCATTTGTGGTTTTCTTTTTATAATTGACGACTTCGAAATTTATCACTTCCTCTGGTACCGACAAGTGAATAAGGATTCCCGGCAGGTGATTTTTGCTGCTGTGTTTGAATGCATTTTCAACAAAAGATATGAGCAGCATAGGAGCAATAGTCCGATCTGTAGGATTTCCTTCAATTCGAAGCGACACAAAATCAGGATGTTTAATCCGGAGATTCTGCAGTTCGATATAACTTTTCAGGTATTCAATTTCTTTTTCGAGTGGAACCATTGGGGAGGCAGAATCATGCAGCATGTATCTCATGATGGATGATAGTTTCATAATGGCTTCAGGGGCTTCGTCCGATTTCCTGTATGCCAGCGAGTAGATATTGTTGAGTGTATTAAATAAAAAATGTGGATTTACCTGCGACCGCATCAGGGCAAGTTCACTTGCCTGTTGCCGGTTGATTAGTTCGTCCCTGAGTTTCTGCGATTCAAACCAGTTAATCATAAAACGAATCAATATAGCGTATATCCCGATGATGATCACCATCCGCAGGTTGTTCCACATATAAGCTGTTACAAACACCATCTCTTTCCCTGGCTGACTCATGAAAAGTTTCCAGATATAATATTCAGCAGGTACGCGGAAGGCAGTAACCAAAACTACCAATATCAGCCCGGTTAGTATAGCTGTAACCCTGCTGTTGAATTTCAGTAAACGTGGAAATAAAATATAAATCGGGTAGAAAGAAATCATATTCAGAATGGTGGAAATGCAAACATCCATCAGATATTTGTTATCAACCAGCAATTTCTCATCAAGCTGCCCTATATAAAGGGGGAAGAGGCTCTGGTTAATGATATAGAACCAGAAGAGTAAATGAATAAGTATGATGTTCCTGCGTTTCATTCTATTATTTAATGTTAGTTGTTTTCAATACTTAAAGTTACGCAAAATAATGGAAAACAGAACTATAAGTCCTAATTAAATCGATGAAATGTATAGATTATCCGGCAAAATGAACGCTTGCATCTGCCAGTAGGGGGAAATAACTGGTGAACGTAAAAGATTGTAACTGAATTGATTAATTATTATAATCTGATTAGGCAAATAAGTCCTATGAACCTTCTTTTCGGTTTCCCGGAATCATGACCCTGAACTCGCTTCCTTTACCAACTTCGCTTTCCACTTCAAGTCGACCTCCATGTTTTTCAATAAACTCCTTACACAGAATTAAACCCAGTCCCGTTCCCGGTTCCTGGTCAGTGCCTTTAGTTTTGTGCGCTGTGTCGATACTGAACAGGTGTTTCAACTTTTCGGCAGGAATACCAATTCCGTTATCCTTTATACTTAAAATACAAAAACCATTATTTTGGAAAATTCCGACGTGTACCTCGCCATTCCTGGGGGTAAATTTCAACGCATTGGTCAGAAGGTTGCGTAAAATCGTATTCATCATGTTTATATCCCCGTTTATCAAACCAGGGGTATTAAAATCAGCAATAATAGTGATATTCTTACGGGCAGCCTGCACCGAGACAAGTTCAATACTTTCCTCCGCCTGTAGCTTAAGGTCTACCGGTTCAGGTCTGAACGATATCGTTCCTGTTTGAGACCGGGCCCATAACAATAGGTTTTCGAGCAGTTCGTGGGCCTGCTGCGAGGAACCTTTTATATTTTCCAGGGTTTTTTGCAGCTTTTGAATATCTACATTATCCAGGTTAATAAGCAGAATATCTGTAAGCCCGATAATAGCGTTAAACGGATTCCTCAGATCATGGGCTATGATGGAAAAGAATTTATCTTTAGCCGCATTCAATTCATTAAGTTCTGAATTTTTGTTTAATATCTCTGATTTCTGTTCTTCTATCAGCTGGGTTCTTACAGTAACTTTTTCCTCCAGTATCTTAAGTTCCCTGATGTGGTTGCGCTCCCGGATTTTGATATACAAAAAGATAAGGAAAACGCCCAGCAGGAAATAAACTGCATAAGCGGTATTACTTTTCCACCATGGAGGGTGAATAATTATTGACAGACTTACCCCGGTTTTATTCCATAAGCCATCGTTATTACAGCCTTTCACACGTATGGTATATTCTCCTGGCGAAAGGTTGGTGAAAGCAACAAAATTTCGAGAGCCTATATCATTCCAGTCATCATCTACACCTTCAAGCCTGTATGCATATCTGTTTTTGACAGGATTAGTGAACTCAAGTGCAGCAAATTCGATGGTGAATGTGTTTTCGTTATAGTCAAGATTTACAGGATCCCCTTTTTCCAGGTTAAGATATTCCCTGGTACCCTTACTAAATTTATAAGCGGCGGTGATGGCAATTACCGGTATATGAGGATTGTCGCTGAGCGAATCAGGATAAAATGAATTAAAACCGTTCATCCCGCCAAAAAACATTTCACCGTTGGTACTCCTGTAAGATGCGCCCATATTGAATTCAGGACTTTGCAAACCATCTTCCACAGTAAAAGTGCGGAATTTGCCGGAGGCAGCATCGAACCGGCACAATCCATTTCCGGTCGCAAACCACAGAATATGATTTTTATCTTCACAAATACTATACACAAGATTGCTTGGAAACCCCTGGTCGCCTGAATAATAACTGAATATTCCGGTTTTTTTCGAATACTTGTTTAAATAGGAGTTTGTCCCAATCCAGATATTGCCATTTTGATCTTCATACAAAGCCGTAATAAAATTGTCGGCCAATGAATTTTTATTCTTTTCACTTTTCCTGAAATGAGTAATGCTGCCCTTTTTTGTGTCAATGATATCTAATCCGTTTATAGTTCCAACCCAAATCATTCCATCACGATCTTCGAGAACTGCATACACCAGATTTGAACTTATCCTGAAGCCGGGAATAGCCCCTGCATAAAAATGATCCGGACTTAACCCGCTTCGTTGAATTTTGTATAATCCGTCATGGGTTGCAACCCAATAATTTCCTAAATGGTCCTGTATCATCCTGTTGATCCTCAAGCCAGGAAAGTCAGGAAAACGCTGATGCTTAAAATGTTCCTCAGGTCGGACAAACCTTCGTCCCTGTTGCTCATAAACCAGTAGTCCATCGCGCGTCCCAAGCCAAATGGTATGTTGGTCATCTTCAAAAATGCAATGAATGTAATCGTTGGGAATGTGGTATTTGCCGGAGAGGCTTGATGAATAATGTTCAACTTCGCCGGTTTCCCGGTTATACAGATTCAGCCCCTGTCCCCAGTTCCCAACCCAGATCACATTATTTTCGTCCTCAAAAATTGAAGCAATAACATTTCCTGACAGGTCGACAGAATATGGAGAATCGCTTTTGCGATACAGATTGAAATTTCGTTTTTTAAGGTTAGTCTTATTGACGCCCGACAAGGTTCCTATCCAAAGGTTATTGGAGTTATCGATGGCTAACGAAAGGTTGATATTGTGATTCAGCCCACTTTTTTCAGAAGAGAATCTTTCGAAAAACACCTTGTTATCCTTGTTGCGGCTCATCCTGTTAAGTCCTCCGCCTTCCGTTGCAATCCAAATATTACCCGATTTATCAGCAAGAATGGCCCGGATAAAATTATTGCTTAATGAGAATTCATTGCCCTTATCGTGAAAGTAGTGTACGAATCCCGTCCCGTCTGCATTCAGATGATTAAGTCCTGCAGATGTTCCGATCCACAGGTCACCATTAGGCTCCTGATATAAAGCAGTAATATTGTCGTCCGACAAACTTGTCGGATCAGATGAATGATGAATGAAAACGTTAAATGATGAAGTTTGAGGGTTAAAAGCAGCAAGGCCCTTGGTGGATGCTACCCAGATGGTACCTTTCCTGTCCTCAAGCAATGGAATGTTGTTGTCTTTTGCGCTTCCATCAAAATCGAATGGGCTGACGAAGTGCTTGAAATTTAACGTTTTCGGATCGTATACCGAAAGAACCGGGGGCATATTGACAAGTATATTCCCGTTTCGGGCACATTTAACATCATATACACAATTGGTAACCAGCTCATCAAATGGAGCTTTATACCGAATCCTGCTGAAGCTTTTTTCGTTCCTTGTATATTTAACCAGTCCTCCTTTAGTGGCTATCCACAAGTTAGCATCCTTATCTTCCGCAATGCCGTTAATCCAGTTATTGGTTATGGAATTGGAATCATTGGGATTAGTTGTAAAAACCTCGAAAGTGTATCCATTGTATTTATTAAGCCCGTTTTGCGTTCCTAACCAGATATATCCTTTTGAATCCTGGAAAATACAGTTGACAACACTCTGCGACAGGCCGTCGCTAATGGAATATCCCGAAAAGAAATATTGCTGTGAATTGCCGGAATAACAACACAGTAAAATGAATAGAATTAAAATAGCTTTTTTATTCATCCCGAAAGCATATTTGCCAAACAGTCCGTCCTTTGCCGTTAATACTGCACTTGGCGTTTAAGTTAATCCAGGTAACGTGAGCAGGTGAATTTAAGCAGTATCAAATTTACAAAACCTTTATACGTATTCCTAATGAAGCAGGATTTTAAACAGGTATTGGAAAGGAGAATACACTTGAGCCGGCTATCCGGTCTTTCCTTTTACTTGTAACGAATTAACAGTATTGGCCATTTCGCCTGCGTATATTGTTAACATTAATAATACCATTCATTCCAGACTGTAAAATGCCCAGGGCAGTACATATTTTTATTACGAGCCGGGATAATAAACAATACTAAAACAGCAATCATTATTGTTAAGTTCTATCAGCTGTATTATTATGGCTGGTATGCTATTATTTAAAAGCGCTCAAGATACAGGCGAACTATCTGCCATTAATATCCGAAGCACCGTAAGCTCTTTGTAGAATTTTTGAAGGTTTGCCAAAATAGGTTATATCACTTGCACCCGAAGCTTCCATTGTAAGTTCACCTGTTACATTTACAGATACATCAGATCCTCCGCTTGCATCAATTGTGCAGTTTTTCAGATAAAATTCTGATGCTTTCACATCGCAGCCGCCTGAAACATTAAAGGTTCCGTTTTCTGCTTTTCCGCTTAATATGGCATCGCAACCACCGCTTTGTGTACAAACCAGGTTACCTGCATTGCAGTCTAACCTGATATCACAACCACCGCTAAGATCCATTTTCAGCCTGGAAAAATTGAGCTTTTGTTTTGAAACAATATAACATCCACCACTGGCTGTAATTGCATCTACCTGCTGAAAAGTAAGATGAATCTTCATGGTTTTTGCATTCCAGATATTTCCTTCACGATAGATGTTTAAAACTCCTTCTTTTACTTCCGTACGGATGGATGCTATAATGTTTTCATCTGCTTCCACCTGCAATTTCAGCTCATTCCCCTGTGAAAGCTCTACATCTATCCCCCCGCTGACTTTTAAAGCGTGAAAGGGTGTTACCGGACGGTCCTGTGTTATAACCACTTTGTTTCCGGTAATTGCACTATTGTTATTCACCGGATTAGCTGCGGATAAAACAGGGAAAGCCAGGGTGGCCATTAGAAGCACAGTAAACTGATTGAATTTTTTCATAGTATCTGAGGGTTTAGATACTTTGACGGTAAAGTATATGCTTTAGTTACAACGAGATAAATAATTTATTGGCCGAAAGGGTGGTGTACAACCATTTTATAAGGGAATTTGATGGGATTTCGGCAATAGTCTCGTAAGGGGAATTCAGATTTACAGATGACAAATTGAGTTTATTTTGAATTGCAATAGCTAAATAAATTATTGCTGAGCGTTTGCTGTACGTTTTATTACCAATGATTTTGCCACAGTTGTGCGTGGAATAAAAACAGATAAGGTTTTCTTTTTTGCATCCCATATTGACATAGTTTCAACAGTGCTTTTTTGTTGAGGGGGAGGTGTGGTTTTTATATTTTGACCATTGACTTCAAAAGTCACAGGATTGTTAACACCGTGAAAAATAATCTGATAAGCCCTTTGCTCAGGAGCATTATTAAAATCTCCAAAAGCTGCTTCGATACGGAAAGTAAATGAAGATTGATTAAAGCTAACAGCCGTAGTCCTCTTTTCATTTTTATACCGATACGCTTCGGTAACTCCATCATCTTCATACAGTGTAAACGTGGCATCATTGCCTGGATAGACATGGAATGTAAGACTGTCGTTATGAATAAAAGCCGTGCTTAATGCATAATTCGCCATTGGAATTATGGAGCCTCCCCTTACAAATAATGGCAGTTTACCTATAGGTGCCGGGTAATTTATTTTTCTGTTTCCTGTTATTTGTTCATCATTCCAGAAATCGAACCAAACACCTTTTGGAAGCCAAACTGTAACATTGTTACTATCCGAACAATTGGGGGCAACTAATAATTCGGATCCCCACATGTATTGCAGATCACTTTTCCACGCAAGAGAATCATCCTGGTAATCAATTACCATTGCCCTTGCAATTGGCATTCCTGTTTCATTTGCCAGATGAGCATAGGTATAAATGTAAGGAATAAGCTTAT
Source organism: uncultured Bacteroidales bacterium (assembly GCA_963802185.1). Lineage (GTDB taxonomy): Bacteria > Bacteroidota > Bacteroidia > Bacteroidales > UBA4417 > UBA4417. The sequence continues at coordinate 72,878 of CAWDHU010000011.1, read as the reverse complement.
AGCGTATTTCACTGTATAGTTTTGCATCTGTTTGGGCTGAAGAGGAACGATCAACAGGCCAGCGCGTTTTTCCGACTCCGTGTGGTTTCCAGAATGGTGTAAAACTTCCGAAGGCCATGGACCATTGGCTGTACATTGAATCATTTGGAGTATCTTTTGATTCGCCATCATGAAAACCTCCTGCATCGTGGCCCCAAAAAGGAAAACCTGAAAGACCTGCGAGTTGCATACTACGAACCTGCGTTTTCATATCAGCATATGTTGAATTGATATCGCCACTCCACAAAGTTGCATACCGTTGTGCTCCGGCTGTCATCCCCCGAACCCAAACAAAAGGTCTTTTTGTTCCTTTAAAACTTTTATCCCAGCCATCCTGAACCAATGATTTTGAAATTAAAAAAAACCAATAATTTCTCATTTCCTGCCAGGTTGTTCCATTCTCGAACTTCATTGTTACAGGGGCTTTACCCATTTCGTCGAATTCGTCTATCCATAAAGCATCGCCGGGATAACCCAGAGCAGGATTTAATGATTTGCTCCACATAAGATTCCAAAACCAATCTCTTACTTCTTTTTTTGTGAAGTCCGGCGCACTAGTATTGAATTCAATGCCTTTATTTTGCGGAAGATTATAAGTCGGTTTCCATCCTTCACTCTGAACTGCAATACACCTGTTAAAATCTAAAGTTACAATAAGCCCGTTTGATTTAACCCATTGGGCATATTCGTGTGGATTTGGATAGCGAATGGAATCCCAATCAAAGTATGACAAACAACGCTGTCCGCCACCTGCTCTCCATCTGTTATCATTTACAATATGATCCAGAGGGTAACCTGCGTTACGATGCTCTGTAATTTTCTTTTTCCACCACAATTCATCTGAAGGATCAGGGGAAATATGGTCATTTCCTTTATCAGAAAGGGCTAACCCAAAGAACGATTTTAACGGAAACCTAGGCCTACCGGTTAATTGAGTATAAAGATCAATTATTTTTGAAAAGTCGGGGCCAAATATCAAAAAGTAATCCATTCGCCCATCACCCTGGATTGAAAATTCATAATTACCTTTTTCCCCGAAATTGAACAGGTTGGGAAATGTACTGTTCAGGAAAATGCCATACCCCTTATTTGACAAATAAAATGGAACGATTAATGGCGCCTGCTGCCCATGTTCCGTCCCGTAATTCCTGCTTACCTGCCTGCCACGTAAATCAATACTCGCCTCCCGCCCAAGGTAACTATGCCCTAACCCCGTGAAATGCTCATCCTTGTCATAGGAAAATGAAGATCGTATTGTATCCTTCTTCCAAACTATTCCCTCCTTCTCTTTAAGAAATGGCACAGGGTCACCATTATTGTAAAAAGATAGATGCATAGAAGTTTTATTCACCATTACGGAAATACCATCCATTAAATTGGTTGTAACCCTGAAAAATGAATTCTCTTCAGTCAGAATGAGTTTTCCCTGTTGATGTGATTCTACAATTTCATACCTGTCATCAGGGAAGAAATTTTCATTTTTACGAACTTCCTGGACCCGTATTATAGACTGTCCATAAGGAGATAATCTTAATCGTTGTCCCTGAGAATCAGTAAAAATAATACTCTTGCCTTCCTGAATATAAGTGATGTCAGTCTGGGCTTCACATAAAAGTGAAACAGAAACCAGCATTAGAAGAAGAAATTTTTTCATCCGTTGGTGCGCATTATTGATTGGATTACCAAAAGTAACTGATTTAATAATCACTACAATTCATCAAGCTAGAAGTGATCGGCAATTCCGGAAAGATAGCAGTCAACATTAAATAAACCAGAACAAATACGAAGGAATGTTCTCTGTATAAAAAAAACGCCGTATATAATTAATATACAGCGTTTTAATTTTTTAAATTCAGTAAAATTGTGGAGCGTAGGGGAGTCGAACCCCTGACCTCTTGCCTGCCAGGCAAGCGCTCTAGCCAACTGAGCTAACGCCCCGGAACAGAGGCGCAAAATTAAGAAACTTTCCTAATTTTACATCATATATGTTTATTTATTATGAAACGCCTGTTTGTAGCCATTAAAATTCATCCGTCGTCCAAATACATCAGCCTTTTTAATGAAATATCTTCATCACTCGGGCACGAACTTATTAAATGGGTAGAACCTGAAAACATGCACCTGACGCTGAAATTCTTTGGCGAAACTGACGAAAAACAAATTCCACTTATTCAGCAGGTTCTGGCAGATGCTTCAGCAAAAACAAAATCTTTTACCTTGAAAATAGCTAATACCGGAATCTTCGGCAGCCGTTACGATCCGAAGGTGATCTGGTTTGGAATTGAAAAAAACACTGAACTTGAAATCCTTGTTCAAAATATTGTAGACGGACTGGCAAAACAGGGTTGGGAACCGGACCGGCAAAACTTTATTCCTCATCTTACCATTGGCCGGATCAGGAAATTAAAGGACAAATCACTATTTCAGAAGTTAATCAGCCAATATAATACGGTTGAAATCCAGGAAGAAAATGTAAACGAAATAATGCTTTACGAAAGTATTCTCCGGCGCGAGGGACCTTTGTATCTGGATGTATTTTCAGCTAAACTTATATGCTTTTAAACGTACCCATCAGGTGACAAACAGGGATAATTCAGAAATGCTGGATTAACATGGATTGTTCATCACAAAGCTTTTCCGAGCTCTTCGTAGTAAATATTTAAAATAAAAATAACCCTACGGAAAGCGAATCCCATAGGGTTTAAAAACTAACCAATTTTTTTACCTTATTCCGTCTTTGAAGGTTCTGCTTCGCCGTTTTTACGGTATTTCTCGATAAAGAAATCAATGATCAGTGCCATACCACCAAATATGGAAGCCATTGAGAAATATGCAGCTTCGGGCGACATTACTTCATATTTAGCCATAAATTCAGCAATCAGTAATCCCAGTCCTACACCAAAAAGCAAGAGCCCCCATTTGAGGGAAGAATAGCAGCGACCGTCTTCGTTAAGTATTGATGCATCGCGGCCGCTTTGTATCAGGGCCATACGTTCTTTTTTGCGGTACGACATGTAAACAATGCCCAGTATCATTGCAAAAAATGCTATCGGAATCCACAATCCTTCATTTTGCATAATAATTGTATTTAAAATGTTTTTAAATCTGTTCTCTGCCTATTATGACGTAACTTTGTTATTCAGGTTACAAAAAGGATAAATTTTGTTGTAATTTTACATCTACGAATCCGGTGCGACTAAATCCGGCATCCCGGAAGCTGTCACTTCAGCACCCGAAACCGCTCAATTCCGCTACATTTTCGATGTAACCTTTTCTAATAAAAAGCGTCATATTACCACATGAAAGAACAGGACGACATTTTTCACGTGCAGAGAGTACTGGCAGGAAATACTGCAGCGTTCGCCGTTCTGGTTGAAAAACATAGTGATATGGCGTTCACGATTGCAAATAAAATTGTTCGCAGCCGCGAAGATGCCGAAGAAATTGCCCAGGATGCATTTGTAAAAGCCTACCAATCATTACGTTCTTTTAAAGGAGATTCAAAATTCAGCACTTGGTTGTACCGGATTGTTTATAATGCAGCTATTTCGCACACCCGTCGTAAAAAACAGGATTTTACCCAACTCGACGAACGCGTAGTAAGCGATACAACGGAAGATGAAATTTTTGAAAACCTTGATACGCTTGATGCTGAACTCCAGTCGAAACTTGTAAATGAAGCCATTAATAACCTGCCTGCTGACGAAAGTGCCATTGTTACGCTCTTTTATCTGAAAGAAAATACCATCGACGATATAAGCCACATCACCGGGTTAAGTGTGTCGAATGTTAAAGTAAAACTGTTCCGGATTCGTAAAAAACTGTTTGATGAATTGCAGATGAAAATGAAATACGAAACCGTATCATAAAAATTGTACCTTTGAACCTTGAAATACCTCATGAACCATGACAACATATAATAACAACCACGATGAAGCAATCCGTCGCATTGTAAGCCTCACCAGGCTTGACAAGCCGTCGGAAGGGTTCAGTGCGCGTATCATGGATCGCCTGCTCGCAGCTCAACCCGAGCCCGTTAAAAAATGGATGATCACCTACCAATATGGAATTCTTGCAATTGCAGCAGGTATTGCCATAATGATGCTTATTTTCCCCGCCTGGACTGTTTTTGACTTTGATGTTAAGATGGCCGGAACTTCCGCCGCACAAATGGCCGGAAACCTGCTTTCAGACGGAGTTTTATGGATTGGACAGATGTTTGGTAAAATCGGCGCCTTAGGCAAATATGCTTACTTTATCCCTGTTTCGGTGGCAATACTTCTGGTTTCCGTTTTCGACCAGGTAATAAGCCGCAAACCGCAGGTTGATGCAGCTAAAAATTAAACCTCACATATTTAGTACCTTATAGAATCATTTTGTCAATCCCGGCAAAATGATTTTTTTTATCTTCACATTTCAATTCTTAACAAATGCTTCCGGACGAACTGAAAATATCGGTTGAGTCAATCCTGACGGTTATAAATGAAAAACCGTGTCTGATATCTGAAATCCGCTCTGTAGGAGGGGGATGTATTAATGAAACACTTTCGCTGAAAACCAATGTTGGAAAATATTTCATCAAATACAATTCAGCCGCAACGTTTCCCGGAATGTTCGAAAAAGAGGCCGCAGGACTTAAAATGTTGGCCAATACTAAAACAATTGATATTCCCGGTATAATCACTGCTGCTGAAACCGGTAACTATGCTTATCTTCTGCTTCAATATATTGAAAATGGGGTAAGTACACGTAATTTCTGGAATGAATTCGGAACAAAACTGGCTGATTTACATCGGAATACCAGCGACTATTTCGGTCTTGATCATGACAATTATATCGGTTCACTGGTTCAGAAAAATACTCTTCATCCTGATTTTTTAAGTTTCTTTATCGCTGAGCGCATCGAACCACAACTTAAGGAAGCACGCAATAAAGGAGCTTTCAGCCTGAGTGAAACCCGTTATTTTGGTTCACTATTTAACACCCTGCACAATATTATTCCTGTCGAAAAACCAGCTTTGGTTCATGGTGATCTTTGGAGCGGTAACTTTATGGTAAACGCAAGTGGCTCTCCTTGTCTCATCGATCCGGCTGTTTATTATGGCTACCGCGAAGTGGATATCGCCATGACACTGCTTTTCGGAGGATTTCAACCGGAATTTTATACTGCCTACAACCAGGCATGGCCGATGGAAAAAGGCTGGCAGAAAAGGATGGATATTTTCAATCTCTACCCGCTGCTGGCTCATGTTAATTTATTCGGCGGCAGCTATGCCCGGCAGGTTTTGCAGATTATCCGGCAATTTTGAGTAATTTTGGGCCCGATAAGCAGGTAAAAATGAGATGGTAAGAAGTTATTGTCTACTAAAATCACTCTTTGGATATTTCGCCTTGTCGCCACTCGCTCACTCACTCCATCAATACAAAAGCATTAACAATTTAATTTACAAAAATTGAACTTCTCATCATTCGGCTTCAGCCCAACCTTAATGGAAGGTATTGAAGCAATAGGCTACGAAGTAGCAACTCCTGTCCAGGAATCAGCAATACCAATCATTCTCGAAGGTCGCGATTTAATTGCATCGGCACAAACCGGTACCGGCAAAACAGCAGCCTTTTTACTTCCGGTTATCGAAAAACTTATGGCTATGCCTCACGATAACCAGGTGAAAGCCATGGTAATTGTGCCAACCCGCGAGCTTGCGCTTCAGATCGACCAGCAGATGGAAGGCTTCTCGTATTACACAAAAGTCAGCTCAATCGCTATTTACGGTGGAACCGATGGATCCGTTTTTTCGCGTGAAAAACAGGCGCTCACTGAGGGCGCCGACCTGATTGTCTGCACACCAGGCAGGCTGATGGCTCATCTGAATATGGGGTATATAAAATTTCCTGAATTGAAATTTCTGATCCTCGACGAAGCTGACCGCATGCTGGATATGGGTTTTAATGAAGATATTCTTAAGATATTATCCCACTTGCCCAAAAAGAGACAAAACCTGATGTTCTCTGCCACAATGCCTTCGAAAATCCGTCACCTGGCAAAACAGATTTTACACGATCCGTTCGAGATCAATATTGCCATGTCGAAACCAGCCGAGAAAATTGTTCAGAAAGCATATGTGGTTTACGATACACAGAAAATTCCGCTTATAAAAATGCTGTTGAAAGAAACAGTAATGAAACGTGTCCTGATATTCTGTTCCACCAAAGAAAAAACACGCCAGCTATACCACGAACTGAAGAAAACCGGCATTAAGGCCGAAGAAATCCATTCCACACTTGAGCAGTCGGCGCGCGAAAATGTAATTATCCGTTTTAAAAGCGGTGATATTCCTGTGCTGGTAGCCACAGATATTGTTTCACGCGGCATTGATATCGAAGACATTGATATGGTGATAAACTATGATGTGCCTCACGATGCTGAAGATTATATTCACCGCATTGGCCGTACAGCGCGCGCTTCGGCCGAAGGAACAGCTGTTACTTTTATCAACGAACGCGACCAGCAACGTTTTGGAGCTATCGAAACCTTACTCGAAAGGGAAGTGGAAAAATCTCCTGTTGCTGAAGAATATGGTGAAACGCCGGCTTACAATCCTAAAATAAGAAGGAAAGATGAAGGACGGAAATTTGGTGGAAAAAGGAAAGGCGGAGGGAAACCGGGCAATTCAGGCAGGAGAAAAAGTTAGGCTTTCGCTTTTTATGATCAATTATTTCTGGCATGTATTTTGATTTGATATTGTACTGAATCTTCAATCTGAAATTCATCTAAATATAAAATTTGTATTATGAAAAAAGCCGCTATTGCACTAGTTGTGACAATTCTTGGATTTCAATCCTTATCAACAGCCCAGACAGAAAAAGAAGTTAAGTCAAAAATTACTAACGTAACCGTATATTCTTCAGGAGCTCAGATCGAAAGGGCTGCAACGTTTGACATGCAGCAGGGAAAATCACTTTTGTCTTTCAAAAACCTTTCGCCCTACATTAACAAGGAGAGCATTCGGGTTGATGGTGATGGTAACTATACAATTTTAAATGTTCAGCTGAGGGCCGATTACCTTAATGAACTTGAAAAAACCAAAGAAATTAACGATTTGAATGCAGGAATACAACAATATAAGGATAAGATTGAAGATGAAGAAACCTGGATAAAAATACTATCGGAGAAACTTGAATTTCTAAAATCAAATAAAAACATAACCGGGAAGGACCAGGCCGTTAATCCTGAAGTTTTTAAATCTCTAAACCAGATTTATGGTGATAATTTTGAGAAATATTCCCTGGAAGTATTAAAACGGAAACGTACAATAAAAGACCTTTCCAAAGAAACCGAAAAACTTGAAAATCAACTCAGCTCTCTAAATTCAAAAAGTGACCTTCCGTCCGGTACAATTACCATTGTAGTGGATTCAAAGAAAGCGCAAAACGCGAACATTAAATTAGACTATCTTGTTCAAAGTGCAAACTGGTATCCTTCCTATGACATTCGCTTCCTGGATGTAAATAAACCGCTTACTATTTCATTTAAGGCTAATATCAGCCAGAATACGGGGGTGGATTGGAAGAATGTTGATTTAAAACTATCAACGGCTAAAACCAATGTTTCTGCACAAATTCCATATTTGAGTACAAACTACCTGCAATTTTATACTCCTCGCGAAATGAATGCATTACAAGGGAGAGTATCGGGCGTTCAACTTTCAAATAATACCGCTGTTCCTGGCGCTGCGAATGAAATAAGAATACGTGGAAATAGCTCCATAAGTAGTGAAAACCAACCACTTTATGTAGTAGATGGGGTTCCACAATCAGATATTTCATATATAAACCCTGACGATATTGAAAAAATGGATGTTTTAAAGGGTGCATCTGCTACTGCAATTTATGGTTCCAGGGCAGCAAATGGAGTTGTTGTAATAACAACGAAACAGGGTTCGGATAACTCAGATGTACCCCTAACTGTAACCGCTAAAAATGAGACATCCAACGAATATATTGTTGATGCGCCGCAATCGGTAAACTCTGATAACAAGTTAAATTCAATTACTTTCAGGGAATCACAGTTAAATGCAACTTACGAATATCAATCCATTCCTAAATTATCCAAAAATGTATACCTGGTTGCTAAAATCAACGATTGGTATAAAGCTGATCTGATGGATGGTGAAGCAAATATTTATATGGAAAATTCGTTTGTTGGGCAATCAAAGATCAATACCCAACAATTCAGCGACACACTTGATATTTCCTTTGGTATTGATAATAACATCAGTGTAAACCGTGAGAAAATAAAAGATTTTTCGCAATCGGAATTTATAGGTTCCAATAAAAAAGTAACATATGCCTGGAAATTAACCATGCGTAACAACAAGCCTTATGCAATCAAGGCAAAACTGTTCGACCAGGTTCCTGTTTCATCTGTGAAAGACATTCAGGTGGAAACACTTGAATTGTCAGGAGGTGTTATGAATCCAAATACCGGCAAAGTATTGTGGACAATAGAACTTAAACCTAATGAAACGAAGCAGTTAATTCTGAAATATTCAGTAAAGTCACCAAAAGATAAAACGGTACTTGTTGATTAGGAAAAAGATTACTTCTTTTCTTCCCTCCGTTCATCCCAAAGCTCCTTAAAACTTTTAGGGGCAATTTCAGGCAACTCGCGGCGTGGACCCCAGGCAGAAGCGAAAAATCTTCTTAAAGCAGAGTTCTTTGTTTTACCGCTGAACATATCCATATACTTGCGTTTGCCCATGGAGGTTTTATAGGCGTACATCACAGTTTTGTCAAAACGGCTGGCAAGTCCTTCCTTGACCGAATCGCTGCGGTTGTATAAAAGCTGTTCGTGCAGGTTTATTTTTACCGGGCACACTTCGCTGCATGCTCCACAAAGCGATGAAGCAAAACTAAGGTGTTTAAACTCTTTCATTCCCCGCATCCAGGGCGTTATCACAGATCCGATGGGTCCGCTGTATGTGGTGCCATAAGCATGTCCGCCAATGCTTTTATAAACAGGGCACACATTAAGGCAAGCGCCGCAACGAATACACCCCAACGCTCGGCGTTGGTTTTTATGGGCCAGTATTTCGGTGCGGTTATTATCGAGTAGTATCACATACATTTCTTCTGGTCCGTCGTTTTCGCCATCCTGACGTGGACCGGTGATAATAGAGTTGTAAACCGTCATATTTTGTCCCGTCCCAAAAGTAGCCAGCAATGGCCAGAAGAGATCCAGGTCGCGCAGTTTGGGAATGAGTTTCTCTATCCCCGCAACAACAATATGAACCTTGGGAAACGACATACTCATTAAAGCATTTCCCTCATTTTCGGTAAGACATACAGCACCAATATCAGCTACCAGGAAATTCGCACCGGTAATTCCTATATCGGCATTAAAAAACTTTTCACGCAGCAACCCACGAACATAGGCTGTAATCTCCTCAGGTGTGCTGGCGGCATCCAAACCGAATTTTTCGTTAAAGAGTTGGGCTACCTCTTCCTTCGATTTATGCATAGCAGGAGTTACAATATGGTACGGCTTTTCGCCCGCCAGCTGAACTATGTATTCTCCAAGGTCGGTTTCGAGTGATTCAATTCCTGCTTTTTCGAGGTTTTCGTTCAGGAATATCTCCTCGGTAACCATAGTTTTACTTTTCACTATGTGCTTAGCCTGCTGCTTTTTCACAATTTTAAGCACTTCGCTAACCGCTTCAGCACCATCCTGCGCCCAAATAACCTTTCCGCCTCTCGACTGAAAAACGGCTTCAAAATCGACCAGGTATTTGGGAAGATCTGTAATTACTTTATTCTTAATATGAGCCGCTCTTTCTTTCGCTAATTCTAAATTTTGATATTGCTCTTTCCCTCTTACAACGGCTGCATCATATCTCGAAATATTAAATGCCAGAGTTGCACGGTGAACTTTATCGAAGGCCTTCTGCTCACTATCGGTAATAAACTTAGTATAGGAATCGCTCATTTAGTTTCAATTAGGGGACAGGTAAATAGTAATTTGATGCAAGCCTGATCTACAAATATTTTGATGTAAAAAGCTAAGATAATGGTATTTTATCGATCCTTGCCTTGTGGCGCCCGCCTTCGAAATCAGTTGTCAAAAAAGCCATTACTGCACTGAGAGCTTCATATTCGGAGATAAACCTGCCAGGCAAACATAATATATTTGCATCATTATGCTGGCGGGCAAGTTGTGCAAGTTCTGTTTTCCAGCACAAGGCGGCGCGGATTCCGGCATACTTGTTAGCAGTCATACATACACCGTTTCCACTTCCGCAAATCAGGATTGCCATTGGATATTGACCGCTATTAACAGCCGAAGCTACCGGATGCGCAACATCAGGATAATCTACACTATCGGGAGTATAGGTGCCAAAATCACGAACTGAATAACCTGATTCTGCGATCTTTATCTTAATATACTCTTTCAATTCGTAACCACCCTGATCACAACCTAAAGCCAAAGTTTTCGATTTGTCAACCATTGTTAATAAATTATTATTTTAAAATTAATGCAGTATTATGGAATGTTGCTCATTTGCTTTCATAATTAACAACTTACAACGCGAAACAAAAGTACATCCAAAAACAAGGACTTTCATTATCAGGCGAATAGATTTATTAAACAATTATTGTTAATAAGTGATTACTTTTGTTACTAAAATGTGTACAGAATTAGCTTGCTCTTAACAATTAATTCACAGGTGAACTAACGAACAGGCACTTTAAAAAGTTTGCTGTTTTTATGAGTTGTTTTACAACAAGATATAAACAATTTTTGCCTGTTTGTAACCGGGTAATTTTATAACCGGTAGTAGTATGAACAGATTGTTAACAAGTACCGTAAAACGATATACATCAGAACATATTAAGTATTATAATTGTTGAAAACATGTGCATAAACTACCGTTTAACTAAATAAAAAATAAAAGACATAAAATCTGTTAACACTATGAACAGCATAATAATAATAACATATTTATAATTAAAAATAAATAATTATTATTTACTGTATAAGGAAAATTTGAAAAATGGATAAAATAGAAATCATAAAAAAAATTATAGATCTTAAAAAGGAAAAGAATGCTGTTATCCTGGCTCATTATTACCAGGTAGCTGAAATTCAGGATATTGCCGATTTTGTTGGAGACAGTTTACAACTTTCGCAAAAAGCGGCTGAAACCGATGCTGATATCATTGTTTTTGCCGGCGTTCATTTTATGGCCGAAACTGCAAAGATACTTTCGCCTTCTAAAAAAGTGTTGTTGCCCGATCTGGATGCCGGATGTTCATTGGCTGCCAGTGCGCCCGAAAAAGAATTTTCTGACTTTGTAAAGCAACACCCTGATCATAAGGTAATTACATATATTAATTGCACGGCTGCTGTTAAAACATGGTCGGATGTAATTGTTACTTCCAGCAATGCAGTTAAAATCGTAGAGTCGTTTCCTAAAGATCAAAAACTTATTTTTGCTCCGGATAAAAACCTGGGCGCTTATATAAACGGTCTGACCGGTCGCGATATGCTCCTCTGGGATGGTGCCTGCGAAGTGCACGAAACCATTAGGACCGAAAGTATTTTGCAACTCAAACTTGAACATCCGGATGCTAAACTCATTGCGCATCCTGAATGCAAACAGCCGGTTCTGATTTTAGCCGATTTTATTGGTTCAACTGCGGCTATGCTTAATTTTACTGCTGCAGATAGTTGTCAGAAATTTATAGTTGCAACCGAAACAGGAATCATTCATCAGATGCAAAAACTATCTCCTGAAAAGGAATTTATTGTGGTACCATCAGATGAAACTTGTTCGTGCAATGATTGTCCATATATGAAGTTGAATACGTTGGAGAAACTCTATCTTTGTATGCTGAACGAAAAACCTGAAATTATTCTTTCGGACGAAGTGATAGAAAAAGCTAAAAAGCCGATTTTACGTATGCTCGAATTGTCAAAGAACGGGTTAGGTTAGTTAATAGTTAATGGAAAATCGTGTTGACCATTAACAATTGAATTTAATGAATTTAAAATCAGTTAAAAGTTTATTGTTAAATTGATCAAAATGCATCCTGTTTTCTATTTTCTATTTTCCATTAACTTGAAGAAAACTTTACAAAATTACTCTGTATTCACTTCAAAAAATGCTTTGTTGAAAACTCTGATTTTAGTTGTTTTTGCTTTATTGCTTGTAGTTCCAACTCAAGCACAGGAACAGCAAATTAATACTATTAAAGATGGTTTTGTAAAGTTTTACTATCCTGGTGGACAACTTTCGAGCGAGGGCACCATGCGCGAAGGTAAACCTGACGGATATTGGAAAACTTTTTACGAAAACGGAGTTATTAAATCGGAAGGAAACCGCAAAAATTATTTACTCGACAGTGTTTGGAAATTTTATGATGATTCAGCAAGGCTTTTAGTTTCAATTACCTATGCTTTAGATAAAAAGAATGGTTTAAAAACTACCTATCGCAAAGGTGAAATGACTACCGAAACCTACGTGAATGATAGTAAAGAAGGTCCGACAACTTATTATTATCCGGATGGAAAAGTACGATTGATAGTAAATTTTGTGGATGGACTCGAAAACGGAATTGCCCGTGAACTGGATACGAACGGAATGGTGATCACATATATGGAATATAAAAAAGGGTTCCTGGTAAGTCGTGAACGTATAAACCGAACGGATAGCAAGGGATTGAAGCAAGGGCGATGGAAGTATTTTTACGATGATAATACCGTAAAACTCGAAGGAACCTATAAAGACGGTAAAAAGAACGGTTATTTTAAGGACTATGATGAAAATGGAAGCCTGCTTACAGTTAAAAAATTTGTTAATGATGTTGAGCAGGTTCAAGCCCAGGAAATCACCAGCCTGAAATTAAAAACCGATTATTATCCTAGCGGAAAAGTTAAAACGGTTGCCAGTTACAACGGTGATGTTCCGGAAGGTGTACGCCGCGAATATAGCGAAGACGGTAAAATTACTGCCGGCTATATTTTTACAAAAGGTGCACTTACCGGTGAAGGAATTGTAGATGAAGAAGGTAATAAGGAAGGTGCCTGGCGCGAATATTATACAGATGGAACGCTGCGCTCAGTAGGGACGTACACAAACGGAAAGCCGGTTGGTAACTGGAAATATTATTACGAAAACGGTAAACTCGAATCGGAAGGAAAATATACAAAATCCGGATTGTTGGATGGAACCTGGCGCTGGTATTTTGATGATGGAAGCATAAGGCGTATACAATCGTATATTGGTGGAATGGAAGACGGCGAGTATGAAGAACATGATGAAACCGGAAGGCTTATTGTAAAAGGTCAATATACTGAAGGAGTTGAGGAAGGCGATTGGATATATGATTTTGGTAATTACCGTGAACTTGGTAGCTACCGAGGTGGTGCACGTTATGGTAAATGGAAATCCTATTATGCTGATGGTACCCTCAGGTTCGAAGGAGAATACATCGACGATAACCTTAATGGCCGCGTAACCTGGTATTGGCCAACGGGGAAATTAAAAGACCAGGGCAATTACCTTAACGGAAGCCGCGAGGGCGACTGGATCACCTTTAATGAGGATGGTACTCCATTCCTTATCATAACGTACCGTGGCGACGTTGAAAAGCGGTATGACGGGATTACTATCAAGCCGGCTTTTGAGGAATAAGTAATTTTTGAAGTTACAGAAGATAAATCAGGTTCTTTTACGTGGAAATAAAATTTAATGAGTGATCATGATAAATTTTAAGTTTACAATCGTCTTTTCATTTGCAGCTGTTTTATCCTTTTTATCGTGCAACTCAAGTCAACAGAAGACTACTGCAACCGAAAGGGTAATTGATACGGCTTCAGTTATGCTTCGCGGTGATTCAATTGCATCAGAAGTTCAGAAAATTTTACTGGCAAACGTTATGCAAGCTATGAAATCAGGAGGGCCTGTTTATGCTGTTTCTTTTTGCAACGAACAAGCTATTCCTCTTACCGATTCATTGGCAAAAGAATATAATTGTCGGATTAAAAGGGTGTCAGATAAATATCGTAATCCAGCAAACAAGCTATCGGAAACTGATTTGAAAATATGGACAAAAATAAGTTTGTCAGCTGCTATGAGTCCCGTTGTTTCAGCTGAAAACGGAAATATTGTTTATTATAAACCTATAATAATAGCGATGCCAGCCTGTCTCAAATGTCATGGAAGTTCAGGTAAAGAGATTGATACCAAAACACTGGAAATTATCCGGAAAAATTATCCTGAGGATCAAGCAACAGGTTATAAAGAAGGCGATTTTCGTGGAATGTGGAAAATCACATTCGAGGGAGAATAAAAGCAGTTAGGGTAAACAAAAGCAATATCCCGTTTTTTATACAATTATTATAAAATAGATTTGAGCCGGAAAATAATCTTTCCGGCTTTGTTGCTATTAGCCAATTCCTGCCTTATATTAGTGGTGTTGAAATTAATAACTTCACTTGTAGTAAAAATGACTGTTAATATAGCATTTTCTAGATTGTACTATGACGCAGCAAACACCTTCTGAGCTTAATCTGGATACCAATTCCCCCCCAAAGAAAAAGAAAAAACGCGGATGCTGCTTCGGTTGCGGCATGATACTGATTTTGCTCCTGGTAATGGTGCTTGGAACTATCGGATACTACGTGTACCAGAGCTGGCCTAAAAAGTCATCAGTGGAAAAAGAATACAAACAGGTTCCTGATTATTTTCAAAATTAGCAGGCTATGAAAAAGATACTACTTAGTTCGGTTCTTATTCTGCTGGTTTTACAAGCAATAGCACAGCAGAGTTTCAGGTTGCACGTGCAACCCGGAAAACCCCAGTTAATGGGAGATGGCGATGATTATACCACGCTGGTCATTACCGCCCGCGACCAGGAAGGCGAAGTAATAACTTCGATGAATGGAAAAGTGGCTGTACGGGTAAGTGCAGGTTTCTGTGAAGCAATAGAAGTGAATATGCAGGATGGTGTTGCAATGGTAAAATATGCTTCGCCAATGTTCGGAACTCCCATCAAAGCTTCGCAGCGTATGGTGTATTTCATGTTTAAGTTTATGCAAAAATTTATCGCCCGCTCTGCCGGATCAACCAATACACAAGCAAACCAAAAGCTTGCCACTGATATTACCATCGAAACATTCAGGGAAGGCCTGATCCCGGTTACCCTGATCCCTAAAAAAGACGGAGATAATTTTGCCTATATCGTTTGTGAAATGAACGGCGTAAAAGGAAAAGCAAAAATTGAAATCCTCAAAGCTACCGAAGGCCGGAATGGAAATATTGTTCCAGGAGTTTATTCCGGACGCGACATCACCGGGCAATCCGACTGGAAATTAAATATATCCAGTGGCGGAATGGGTACCTGGGGAGAAGCCAATGGATCAGAAGATGATTACAACACCATTATGTTCAGTAACGAGGTATTTACTGAAATGAATGATGTTTTAGGTAAAACTGCAGGTATGACCGGGTTCCTGAAAGCCTATATTGGTCCCTCATGGAAAGAAACAAAATACATTGAAAATTTCGACATTGCCAAGCAAGGTATGGGATCGGCTTATATGCCTATGCCTAATAACGGAGTTTTTATATACGTGCCCCCCATACTTTTTGAATACCAGGGTCGGATGGTCAGCTCCACCGGAAGTTCGCAAAGCGGGAAACCGGAAGAGGAGATAAAGACCGATAAATCAGGAATAGTTCTAAGTCAGAATGAAATTATAGGCGATGGTAAAAGCCGCACAAGGGCTGTGTTCCATTACCAGGACGAAAACGGTGTTCCGGTAAGCGGGAAAAGCATTTCGTGGTCAATTCCAAATGGGATTAAACAGATTTCGGTACAAACCGTAACCGATGCCAACGGCAATGCCGAAACTGTCCTGGAAGCCCCTGTTTTAAAAGCTACTGGTGAAATCCGCGGCGAAAATACCGGCCAGATAATTGATAATTATGACCTGTATAAAATCACAGTAAATTATGCTTCCCCCAAACGATCAAGCGATTATACCGAAGCCTATTTATCCATCTATAAAACCATCGAGAGAAATATCCGGATTTTGAAGCCGGGTTTTGAAGCTAAATCGTTTAAAATATTGCTTCCACAGCTTGAACAATTTAAACTCCAAAGCAGCGTGTATGCACTTATTGAAATGATCAATTCACCCTCCATTCCCGATAAAACAGGCGTTAATGATGCCGTTGTTTTTATAGAAAGAAAAAAGTTTGACGAAGAATCCTTCAATAAATACTATGATTTATATTTTAAAAAAGACAGGAAATTTTTTCTTGATCTGATTGATTCAGATAAAGGCGGTTTTTATGCCCTCACAGACAAGGATGGCAGGTTTAAACTGGATATCGGTATAAATCCGGATAAAAAATTGTCGATGGAACCGCTTCAGGCAAAGCTTTCGGACCTTACCGGACGCAGGAAAGGATCTCTGGGAAATGTGTTGAAACTCTTTAAGGATGATGTATTCACCAGGCAGATGATCGATAAACTTTTCGAAATGGACAAAGGGCTTTGTGCTTTGAATCATACACAAAGCGGATATATGGAGGAAAAACTTCATATCCTCGGAAACCTGATGGCAAATACAAATTCCACATCACCTATGGTTAAAGAAACCACCGAAGCAGTGATCGATGCAAGCTGGGAGTTAATTAATTCTGTGGCATTTTTTGTAAATGACAAATGGAAGATCACCGAAAAACTGTCGGAAAAAACAGGTCTAACGGCAGTTCAGGACAAATTGCAGGGTTATGGTGCCGACAAAGTGAAATTATACATTGCCAAATACGGGGGCAACGAGATCAAGGGTACGCTGAAAGCAAAGATGTACAAGGAATTGTATACAAGGATTTTCTCTATAAGTGATAAAGGGAAAATCAAAGGTGTGGAGTACTTCTACAAAGGAATGGGCGAAAGCGTTTATAATGGAATGGCTAAGATTTTTGAGAATTTTCTTGAAAAAGTCAGCAACGGTCTTTCTGAAATGGTTACCAGTAACATAACTGACCCTAAAGGGTATATCACCAGGGAGGTGATAGATGGATATTATAAAAGTGTTCAGCAGAACATCACGGCCTATATGGCTACCGATCCGCAAAAAGTACATGCTGTGTACGAACGCCTTCAACCAATGCTAAAGGACAAAACATCTGAATTCCGGTCGATGTATGCCGATGTTGGGAAGAAACGGATGGATATGGGCTATTACAAAGCCGATAAGGATCTGCTGGCCGACCTTTCAAAAGCTGCTGCTGTTATTGGCACTGTCTTTATAACCCGCGATTATGCCACAATGGTACAAACGCTTGATAAAATTGAAAAATGCAGCAAAGCATTGGATGGAATGATGGCCGGATACAATATTTATACTGAATATGGAAATTACGCTGCGTTGTTGCAAAATGTAAAATTTTGTTTTGATTTAACGCTTAAAAGTACCTCTTCCGGTAATATAGTTACTACAGAAAACCAAGGTAGTTTGTTCCTATTTAACATTTTTCCGTCAGCTTATGCGGGAGACTCACCGGGTAATTTTATAGTTCCGGGTTTATCGTCTGTTACCAAAGCATCCCTGACTGCATCTGCCGGAAATATTCCTTTTTCGCAACTTGCACCATTATACGAAAACAATATTCAGTTTGATAACTGGCTTAATTCATTCAGCGCAAAAGCGTTCAGCATGGCAGCAAAAGATCCTGAACTGGTAGCAGGTATTATGAAGGGTGCATCAAATTACGATAATCACCTGTTTACCATGGCAGCACTTACAGTTTCGCTTGCTGAGGAACCTGGTAATCCGCTACTTATAAATGCATGGAACGATGGAGGTAGTTTACTTGAAAATGATGTTTCAAGTCTAATGAGCCTTGGTATTAAAATGACTGAAATTTCCAAGAGTATTCCCGATAATCCGACAGTGATATTGCCCGAAGTTTCGGAATCAGGCTCAATAGTAACCACCTTTTGGCGAGGAAAATACCTGGTTTATGGAGTTTCAGCCTTAGGAGCATTAATTTTAACAATACTTCTGATAGTTGTGATTCGAAAACGTAAATCGAAAACGCAAATCAACCAGGTCAACTCATTACCACTATCACCAAATACCAACCATCTGTCCACATCCAATGCGTCTGATAATGTAAATCCCGTAAATACAAAATCCGACATTTCATATCCGACATCTGACATCCCCACTCCTAAATTCTGCCCCCAATGCGGCACAAATTTTAAATCTGGCGCTAAATTTTGTGGAAAATGTGGTTATAAAACTCAGTGAATCACTCAGTAAAATAATTATTCTATGAACTTCTGCCCCAAATGCGGTAACCAACTTAATCCCAATGCCAGTTTTTGTGGCAACTGTGGATCATCAATAGATACATCAGGGCAAAACCAAACAAACCCGTTAATAAATCAGGAAAAAAAAGAAGTTCCTGCTGGATTTTCGTCATCTAACCCGGATTTCAGAATGCCCAATACGCAGCGACGTATAGTGAAGCTGTGGTATTTGATCAGTCTCGTATTTCTTCTTTGTGTTTTTATTCCTTCTATCATTGGACTCGATGGCATGAATGGTGGTTTTGCCATGAGTTTTATGGCCGGGTTTATGGTAATTGTCGGGCTGATCGTGATTTTGGTTTATCGTGCTCGGGCCAGGCAACTCGACAAAATTCTTGAAGGAGAAGGTCGTATTGCTTTGTGGCAATATACTCCTGAAGAGTGGATTCGCTTTGTAACCAAGGATTTTGAAGAAGAAAAGAAACTGAAGCTCATGTTGTTTTTCCTGGTTGCCGGAGTCTCTGTCGTTATTGGAATATTATTGACAATAAATTCCGGGGATCCGGTTTTTATTCCAATTATTTTGGGAATTATTGTGATCGTTGCAATTCCTGCATTATGGGCTCCCCGTTACCGCTTCAGGAAACTTCAGCATTCCGAAGCCAAAGTGCTAATTGCTGAAAAAGGTATTATAATTGGTAAAATGTTTCACCTCTGGGTACAAATGGGTGCGCAACTCGATAGTGTAGTAATTGATATGGAAAATGATCCGAAATTAATTGAATTTACCTACTCGATGCCTACACGTACAGGCAGACAGGAGGAGGTAGCAAGGGTACCTGTACCAAAAGGAAACCTTGAAGAAGCTATGCGAATTGTTGAACACTTTAATACATCAGTAAATTAAACCGATAAAAGTCGTAACGTAAAAGCAGAACGATAAAGGACCAAATGTTTTGATTGAGGAAATTCCCAAGATATTTTTGCGAATACCATATATATAAAGTCAATAATTTATTCACTCTAAATCACTAGTTATGAAAAAGTTGTTTGTTATTCTATTTAGCATAGCCATTTTGGCTACATGTTTATCCTGTGAGAAACTTTTTAAAAAAGATGATCCCGGAACCCTCAATGGTAATCAGTCAGTAATGGGCGAAGCTGGAGTTACAGTGGAATCAAGCTCAGCAGAAATTGCAGGTATCAGTAATTGTACAGCCACCGTAATTTCATTAAAAGATGGCGTGTCTTCGTATAGCGGTTCAGCTACTGTTAAAAATGAATTGCTGAAAAACATGGTAGCCAATATACCCGGAATAACCATTAATGGGGATCAGGTTACGGCTACCAATATACAGTTTAAGTTAACAAGCGATGGCTTTGAATGCAAGACAGGTCCAGGAGCCGGAATAATGGTCAAGTACGATTCCAATGTTGGAGATACCTACCCGATTGGCACAACCGGCAAAGTCAGGACAGTCGTGGCAAAAACCGGGGTCGATGATTATCCATATGGTTTTATGCTGATTAAAGTAATACAGGTCGAGGAAATTCCAAGTTACCTCAAGAGTAGTGCCGGTGTTTCGAAAGTAACTTACATCGCGAACCATAAATATGGACTGGTGGGAGTTAAAGTGGCGTTCGATGACGGAACAAATGCAACATTTCCAATTTATACCAGCACCCAAAACTAACCAATTGAATTTATCAAAGTGTAAACAAACAAAAATTTGGTTTTTTATTCCTTTCGGCAAACAGATTACATGAAATAGCCATGATTGTAAAAACCCCAATCGAAAATGATATTATGATAAATCTGGCGACCCTTTAGCTCACGAACACCCATAAAAACAAGCAAGATGTGAGTAACTTAGCGAAGCGATTTCATTAACACTATTAAAAATAAGCAAGACGTTAATAATTCCATCTGACCCGTAAAAAATCAAAAAATAGCAGATGAAAAATTTTCTTTTACCGTATACCTGGAAGTTAATCGGCTTATTTCTTACTATATCAGGAATTATTTCGGCAGTATTTTACCTCTGGTTCGATTTTAGGTTTACGCTTCCAGTATTTGCTGTATTTTCCTCATTCCTTGAAACAAAAATGTTCACTACTTTCCGCACTAATTTTGCCGATGATCTGACCTTGTTGCTTCTTATATCCGGGCTGGCATTAATTGTATTCTCGAAGGAAAAAATCGAATATGAAAATCTTGATTCTTTCCGCGGGAGAGCATTTGTCAAAGCTTTAATTATTAATAATTTATTTCTATTTCTATCCATACTTTTTGTTTTCGGAAGCGGGTTTATTGCCATTCTGGTTATAAACCTTTTCTCTTTTTCTATATTCTATCTGATCTTTTTTTACCTAATGAAACAAAAGAAGAAGAATCGTATTAATCTCAATAAATAAAAAGAAAACAGAATGGTAATTATATCCCATTCTGTTTTCTTTTTATGCAATATTTGTTCTAGCGGTTATGAATTCTTGATCTGCATCACCCTGCGATGAATACTTGATAAGTAATTTATCATGGTAATATAGCGATTGGCAGCAGGCGCAATCAATACTTTACCTGTCCCTGTAAATGTATTAACAATGCCTTCGCCCGAAATCATGCTACCGAAGATGCCTTTATTTGCTTTTGCAACGGTGAGCTGAACACTGGCCTGCCTTGCTACTGCAAAAGATCCATCCACGACGAGCTTTCCGTTATTTAGCTCAATGGTTTCGAGTGGGCCGTTCGATAACATAACTACTTTACCCGAACCGGATACTTTAGTTTGAAAGAATCCTTCTCCTGAGAACATCCCGGAAATTGATTTATTGGTAAACGAACCGATTTCAATATCCATTTCTGATGCATAGTAAGCTCCTTTGTCGAGGATCCACTCTTCATTTTTAAGCTCCAGTATAGTGAAGTTACCAAACGACGGTTCGAACCAAACGGTTCCACTGCCACGTATTACCGGTTTCACTACACTTTCGCGGGTTACCATCGATTTTAGGAAACCACCAGCTGATGGAAGGTTAGCCTCGAGTTCCAGGTTTCCCTGCATATAATACATACCACCCGATTCGTATCGGACTGCACTGTTTTCAAATTCAGCTTTAAGGAATTTAAGCGTTTCTTTTTCAACAACCTCAAAATTTACAAGCCCAAACTGAACCGAAGTTTTTTGAGGTTGAGGAGGTGAAGCCTGAGGTTGTGCAAAAGCCGGAGCCTGTGCTTGTTGCGCCGGAGCCCCTGCCAATAAATTTTTAGTCCCGCACTCAGGGCAAAAAGCTGCTCCTTCGATCATACGGGCGCCACAGTTACTGCAAAATGCCATATATTTCAGTTTAAAATGGTTAATTAAAAATTGTCATTTGTAAATCATCAGAAAAATCAAATCATCGATTTATAATAATATCCAATTCCTAACCTGTAACTACTTAAGCCTACTCTACCTCATATCCTTCAACAACCACAAATCCATTACTTCCCAGTAAAGTCCTCGACCATGTCTGAATTTCGGAATCCGAAATCAAATACGTTCCCTTAGCCAGTATTACATTCGGTTCGGCTACCCATTTGGCACTTGGTGTCCCGTTTATCCCTTTTTTGCCAAAAGCCTTATAGGTGCCAAGTGTGATGCCGTAGCGGTCCTTTATAATTATGTTACCTCCGCGTGGCGTCCCCATACCGTCATTGTAATGGTCTGTTGTAATCCTTGTAATCATTGTTGCTTTCGAAATCGTAAGTTTTGTAGGATTTTTAGGATTTTTATTTTTCGGTTCTTCCGACCGGCCGACTTCCAGGATAACCTTGGACAGTATTTCTTTTTTTTCGACTACAGGTGTTTCATCAGCCTCCTGACTTGTTGTGTTCTGTTGAGTATCCTGGTTTTGTTCCTTTGCTTTGTATTTTGCCAATTCCTGATCCATCAGGCTCATAGGTTTGGCTTTTGATTCGACAGTGGCATTCTTATCAGATGCTATATAGGTTTTATAGCCAAACCAGCCAGCTGTTCCCAACACCATCACTCCAATGATAATCAATATTATCCTCATCCATCTTTTATTTCCTTTTTGCTGAAGTTTATGTGGAGGAGGTATTCCGGCCTGATTATAGACAGGCGCTATCGAACTTTCTGTTTCAGTTGCAGGTGGAGTGATTTCAGGTTTTTCTGAGGAAAGTGCTTCAGCAACAATTGGAATTATTTCAGGCTCTGGTTTTATATCATTTGTAAGTTTATCAGACTTAGTATCAAACCCGCATTCCTGGCAGAATCGCTCATTCACATCAATGCCAGAGCTACATTGAGGGCAGAATTGCTTGTTCTCGGGTGTAGAAACTGTTTCTGCAACCGGACTTTCTGTAATAGTTTCTTCTTCAATTATCGGTGGTTGAATTGCATGTGGAACATCTTCTACAGCTTCCGTACTGTCGTTAGTATCAAACCCGCATTCCTGGCAGAACCGCTCATCCACATCAATAGCAGAGCCACATTGTGGACAGAATTGCTTGTTCAGGGGTGTAGAAACTGTTTCTGCAACCGGACTTTCTGCAATAGTCTCTTCTTCAATTATCGGTGGTTGAATTGCTTGTGGAGCATCTTCTACAACTTCCTTGCTGCCGGAAGTATCAAAACCGCACTCCTGGCAAAACCGTTCGTCAATATCAATACCTGAGCCACATTGTGGACAGAATTGCTTGTTCCCGGTTGTAGAAACTGTTTCTGCAACCGGAATTACTGCAATAGTTTCTTCTTCAATTATGGGTGGTTGAATTGCTTGTGGAACTTCTTCTACAACTTCTTTGCTGCCGGAAGTATCAAAACCACATTCAAGGCAGAAACGGTCGCCAGGGATAAGCGCTGTGCCACATTGAGGACATGCTAGTGTTATTTCCGATTGTGGTTTTGTAACTTCGGCCTGCTCAGCAGTATTAGTCTCCGTGTTGGGAATTATAACTTCCGGAGATAAAGGAGGTGTGGGCGAAATCGATTCCACCGTTGATCTGTCAAACCCACATTCAAGACAGAAACGGGCTTCTGGCTCAAAAAATGTTCCACATTGGGGGCAAAATTTCATGGTAATGTAAGTATTAATTGGCCATTTGAATAAAATCCTTTCTGGTTTAACCTGACGGATCAGGTTTTAACCAGAAAGGCTTTATAATCTTTCATTTTTAGAAAAGACTAGAATTTAAATCCACTCATACTCCCGGCAAAGAACAACCCGAATATGGCACCAAGTATAAGAGCAAGTAAAAGTCCGATTACTATCATTGCGACAATGGTTAATGCTACATATCCAACTACTTTGTCCTTCGGAGTACCTTTTAAAACAGGCATTCCTACAGCAAGTAAGTATATGGCATATAATCCAATCACCATGATCAACATACTCAAAGTAGTTGAAAAAAGCAGCAGGATCCCAGCTACCCATTGTGGCGTTGAAGAGTAAACAGCTAATTGTAATGAGCGCCCGAAGTTTTTCTGTGAATCAAATGAAGGAGCGAGAAGATCGATAACCCAGGCTAACAAGTAAACACCAATTACGGCTGAAAGCAATTGTATAAGTCCGGTTTGAATACCGGAACCGATACTGCGGGATGTGTATCCCATAAAGGACATGCCAATGATTCCGTATTTGATAAAAGCAGAAACAGCAGGAATGAGTGCCAATATCAGGGCATAGCCGCCAATCAGTTTCATGGCATTGGGTGGCTCTGTTGCGATTACCTGCCATTCATCTTTTGGTTTGGTTATAATATGGATAACCCTCTGTATGATGTTGGTATTACCTGTAATGGTTTCTTTAAAAGCAGCTGTAGCTTCTTTTGCCTGTTCGTATACAGGCTCCTGCTGTTGATAATTTGGCTGTGGTTGTGGTGTTGGCTCAACCGGAGGGGTAGTTGTTGCTACAATTGGTGTTCCGCAGGCTGCACAGAATTTGGCTTCCGGTTTCAGCTCTGCTCCGCAATTCGGACAGAATTTCATAAGCGTTTTGTTTTGTGGTTAATGATTATTATTTGTTTAGATCACGTAATTCCATCAAAAGCAAAAGATAATATTCATGAAGAGAAGCAAATATATAATAATTTGAAACTGTATGCAAAAAATATAAATGATTCACTTTTAAGTAGAGTGAAGGTTTCGCTACAGGTGAAACCTTCACTAGATCCGAAAATTATTTAACCAGGTCAAAATCCATCTGTTTCTTTTGCAAATCTATTTTCTTGACCTTAATCCGTATTTTATCTCCAAGCCTGAATACTTTACCCCAACGCTGACCGATAATGCGGTAGTTCTCTTCATCAAGGTAATAAAAGTCATCGTTCATTAACCTGAGTGAAACCATGCCTTCACATTTGCTTTCGACAAGTTCGACAAATATTCCCCATTTGCTTACACCAGAAATCAAACCGTCGAACTCCTCCCCTATTCTATCCATCAGGTATTCAGCCTGTTTGTATTTTACGCTGGCACGTTCGGCTTCCATGGCTTTACGTTCCATATCCGACGAATGCTTGCATTTTTCTTCGTATTCTTCTTTCGAAGCACTGCCCTTTTCCTCCAGGTACCTTTGCAGCAAGCGATGTACCATCAGGTCGGGATAACGGCGGATCGGAGAAGTGAAATGTGTATAGTACCTGAACGAAAGCCCGTAATGCCCTATATTCTGAGTGGTGTATTCAGCTCTTGCCATGGTTCGGATGGCAATAGTTTCGATCATATTCTCCTCTCCTTTTCCGAGGATCTGGTCGAACAGCGAATTGAATGATGCTGTTATGCTTTTACGGCTGTTGGTTTGAAATCCGTAGCCCAGTTTCTGAAGAAATTCTGAGAATCGGATTAATTTTTCAGGATTAGGTTCATCATGTACGCGGTAAACAAAGGTTTTGGATTCACCCTCTTTGTTTTTACGCGTGGCAATTTTTTCGGCTACCCGGCGGTTTGCCAAAAGCATAAAGTCTTCGATCAGGTAATTAGCTTCTTTTTGCTCCTTGATCATCACTCCTATAGGTTTGCCTTTTTCATCGAGTTTAAACTTGACTTCCTGCGACTTAAACGCTATGGAGCCCTTCTTAAACCTCTCTTCCCGCAATTTTGAAGATAAATTGTGTAAGGTCATGAGCTCATTTTTGAAATCACCTTCAGCTCCATCAATCATCACCTGCACTTCTTCATATGCGTATCTTCTGTTTGAATTTATTACCGTACGTCCAAACCATTCGTTCAGAATTTCAGCTTTATCATTCATTTTAAAAACTGCAGAAAAACAAAGTTTTTCCTCGTCGGGCCTGAGTGAACAAACCAGGTTCGAAAGTTGCTCGGGCAACATAGGAATGGTTCTGTCAACAAGGTAAATAGAAGTTCCGCGTTCATAAGCTTCGGTATCAATTGCTGTGCCTGGGATTACATAGTGCGACACATCGGCGATATGAACCCCGACTTCCCAGTTTCCGTCAGGCAGTTTTTGCAACGAAAGCGCATCATCAAAATCCTTGGCATCTACGGGGTCGATAGTACAGGTCCAGGTATCACGGAAATCACGGCGTTTGGCTAATTCTTCAGGTTCAACAACGTTTTTAATGCGTTTGGCTTCAGCCTCAGCAGCTTTAGGGAACTCAAGCGGAAAGTCGAATTCAGCCAGGATGGCATTCATTTCCACATTATTATCGCCGGGCTGTCCAAGTACATGAATAATTTCGCCGATAGGATTAGTAGCTTTTTCGGGCCACTCGGTGATCAGGGCCACAGCCTTCTGTCCATGTTTTGCGCCTTTTAAGGCAGTGAGCGGAATATAGATATCGACATTTATAAGCTGACTATCAGGAACCAGGAAGGCAAACCGCTTGGAGACATGCACTATGCCGACAAATTGTTTTTTTGCCCTTTCCACAATCTCAACAATTACACCTTCGGGCTTGCGGTTCTTACGCTTCGGGAAAAGATGAACTTTTACCTTATCACCGTTCAGGGCATGATTAGTATTGTTGGCCTCAATAAATACATCTTCAGGTAGATCAGGACTAATGATATATGCTTTTCCTGTTGATTTCATATCTACGATTCCTGTCACCGTATTGGCTTTTGCAATAGCCGTAATAAGTTTTGGATTCAGTTTGTATTTTCCCCGGTTCATTTCAATCAATGAACCCTGAACACAGAGCTCTTCAAGTATGGACCGGATTTGATCTTTTTCACGTTTATCAGTAATTCCCAGTTGTGCGGCCGTTTGCCTGAAATTATAGGAATGTTCGGAATTCTCCGAAAACAGGTTAAAAACCTGGTTGGTAAATGCATTTCGGGCTACGTTAGCCTGCGGGTTTTGTTTCTTTTTTGACATTTTAATTCTATTTAATTCATTTTCCGGGCCGTATTGCCCGGAATAGTTTTGTCTTTAGTAATATAACAGTTTTAATCGACTAAAGTCTCAATCATAAATTTATAATCTCCTCTTTTCACTTTCAGCCCCTACTAATATACTCACTTTCTTTCTCCCCGTCGCCCCTCTGTTTTTTTCTATACAACTCCTTTAGGAATTGCATCCAGTAGCAATCGCGTATATTCAGATTTCGGATTAGTGTAAACCTTGTCAGCTTCTCCCATTTCCTGTATTTCGCCATTCTTCATCACCATCAGGCGGTCGCTCATATATCGAACTACCGAAAGATCATGACTGATAAACAGGTAAGTCAGACCAAATTCTTTTTTCAGGTCATTTAACAAATTTAAAACCTGGGCTTGAACTGAAACATCCAGCGCTGAAACCGATTCATCGCAAATAATAAACTCCGGTTCAACAGCCAAGGCACGTGCAATGCATATTCGTTGCCTTTGTCCTCCCGAAAACTCATGCGGATACCTTCCATAATGTGAAGCTTCCAATCCTACCTTCTGAAGTAATTCGGAAACTTTACCTTTTCTGGAATTTTCATTTCCGTGGAGTTTATGTATTCGCATCGGTTCAATAATTGCCTCACCAATGGTAATCCGCGGATTCAGCGACGAATACGGATCCTGAAAAATAATCTGTAATTTCTTTCGCAAGGCCCTCAGATCATCGGCCTTCAGGTCATTAACCTGGGTATTTTTATATATTGTATTTCCTGAACTCGGTTCAACCAAACGAAGAATAGTACGTCCCAATGTTGTTTTTCCGCATCCCGATTCGCCCACAAGCCCAAGCGTTTCGCCGGGATAAACCTCGAAAGATACATTGTTAACTGCTTTATATTGTTTTACCGGTTTACCGGCAAGGTTTCGTTTAACAGTGAAAACAGTATTGATTCCTTCTGTTTTTAAAATTGGTTGTTCCGAATAAAGCTTTTTGTGCAGCTTTTGTCGTTCTGAATAGTTTATAAAAATATCACCTTCAATTTCCTTGCCATCAATAAAATCGGCAATAGTTTTCAGCCTTGCCGGGCGTTTTCCAAGCGGAGGCCTGCATGCAAGCAATCCTTTGGTATATGGATGATGTGGATGATTAAAAATTTGTTCGATCGGACCTTTTTCAACAATTTCTCCCCTGAACATAACAAGCACATTAGATGCAATTTCGGCTATTACATCCAGGTTATGCGAAATAAATATCAGGCTGATAGTATGCTTCTTTTGTAAAGTCCGTAATAATTCGAGAATGGTTTTCTGAACAGTTACATCCAATGCGGTGGTCGGCTCATCAGCAATCAGAATATCAGGATTACATGCCAGTGCCATGGCAATCATTACACGTTGTTTCTGCCCGCCCGAAACCTGGTGTGGATAGGCATTAAATGTACCCTCAGGATCAGGTAGCATTACTTCGCGGAACAGGTTGAGTGTACGGATACGTGCTTCAGAGCGTGTAACTTTTTCGTGTTCAAGCATATTTTCCATTACCTGTTTCCCGCAACGGTATGCCGGGTTGAGCGATGTCATGGGTTCCTGGAAGATCATGGCTATTTTTTTACCACGCCACAACCGTATTTCCTTTTCAGGTAGTTGAAGCAAATCAATGTTTTCTCCTTCCGGAGTATGGAAAATGATAGAACCTGAATTTATTTTCCCGTTTGGTTTTGGGATCAACCCCATAATTGCCAATGAGGTCAGGGATTTTCCAGAACCTGATTCTCCGACAATGCCCAGCGTGCTGCCTCGTTCCAGGTCAAACGATATGTGGTTTACAGCAGTATGTTCTTCTCCTTCATGGCTGAAAGCAACGCTCAGATTGTTCAGTGTAAGGATGGAATTTTCAAAGTTTCCGGCAGTCTTCAATAGCTTTAGTTTAGTTTAATAATTTTAAACCAGTCCTTTAATAAGGGCGAGTTGTATAATGGCATCAGCCAATTCTTTTTCGGTAAAGCGGCTGCGGTTTATTTCAATATCATACATTGAACTGTCGGGTTTCTTGCCAAAAAGTTTGGTAACCAGCAATTCCCGTTCAACATCGCGCTTCTTCACATATTCAGTAGCATAGGCTTTGCTGAAGTCCAATCGACGAGCTATCTCGGAAATACGCCAGTCTATGGGAGCAACGAGTTTTATATGCAGCGCCAGCTTGATATCATTACAAATATTGGCACCCCCCCTTCCAATGATGATGACTTTTCCGTTGATTGCGAACTGCCTGATAACATCTTGCACCGTTTTAAGTATTTTCTGATCACTCTTGTGCGAATGCGTTGAAAGTGCACCAACAATCTCATCCATAATACCCCGATTTTTATCATCAATTACACTTTTTAAAGCATTTGTATCCAGGTGCAATTGTTCGGCAGATTCCTGGAGAATTTCGCGGTTGATATA
Organism: uncultured Bacteroidales bacterium; assembly: GCA_963802185.1. Classification (GTDB taxonomy): domain Bacteria; phylum Bacteroidota; class Bacteroidia; order Bacteroidales; family UBA4417; genus UBA4417. The sequence goes on along the minus strand of CAWDHU010000011.1, from coordinate 43,725 downwards.
TCTCCAGTTTCCCTCAGTTTTAACAGTAGACTTTCTTTTATTGAGTTCATCGCAGATTGCCCAGGCTAATCCCCTGGCGCCGCACCCGGTTTGCCGCGAAATGGTTATAACCGGCCCGGGATCCGTCATCGTTCGGGAAGGAGTAAAATCGCCGCCGATGCGCTTATTCATATATTCGAACAGCCTGTTTTCCATGGTTATTTCCTTTTTTAATAAAAATTTTCAAACCCAATTGTTTGATTAAGATATCTTTTAGCAGTTAATTGCTTTTAATTTTCTCATTTTCGCCCTTCGCTATGTCTCTTCTATTTTAATATCTTCATAGCTCATTGATACGTTCCCGGATGGCTTCTGTTTCATTTTCATAAGCCGGTTTCCCAAGTAATGCAAACATATTATTTTTATAAGCTTCAACACCGGGTTGATTAAATGGATTTACCCCCAGCAGATAGCCGCTTAGCCCACAGGCGAATTCGAAGAAATAAATGAGTTCACCCAGGGAACGTTCATCTATTGCCGAAAGATAAATATCAAGGTTTGGAACTTCTCCGTCACAATGTGCCAATGTAGTTGCAAGTGTGGCCATCTCGTTTACCTGTTGAAGTGTTTTTCCTGCAATGTAATTAATTCCATCAAGGTCGGTTTCTTCTTTTGGTACAGAAAGTAAGTGTTTTGACTTCTGAATGTGAATTACGGTTTCAAAAAGCATTCGTTGGCCTTCCTGGATATATTGCCCCATAGAATGCAGATCGCTTGTAAAATCAGCTCCTGCAGGAAACAATCCCTCATTTTCCTTACCCTCGCTTTCGCCGAAAAGTTGTTTCCACCATTCGGTGAGATAGTGTAATTGTGGTTCGTAATTTACCAGGATTTCAATCTGGCTACCCATGCGGTATAACGAATTACGAATCGCAACATAACAGGCTGCCGGATTATCAGCAATTGAAGAGGTTTCTGTACAAACTTTGCGCATTTCGTTAGCACCTTCAAGAAGTTGCCGGATGTTAAATCCTGCAATTGCAACTGGTAATAAACCTACGGAAGTAAGCACCGAATATCGCCCACCAATATTATCGGGAACCACATATGTTTTATACCCGTGTTTTTCCGAAAGACTCTTTAAAGCTCCTTTTGTACCATCTGTGACGGCAATAATCCGCCTGGAAGCTTCTTCCCGGCCATATTTTTCCTCGATATGATTTTTTAACAGCCTGAAAGCTATTGCCGGTTCAGTGGTTGTACCGGATTTTGAAATTACAACGATAGCATAGTCCTTTTTATCAAGCAGGGCAAGCAATTCGGCATGGTAATCCTGGCTGATATTATGACCGGCATATAAAACAACAGGATTTTTATTATCAGTATAAAAAGCAGAAAACGGTGACGAAAGTGCTTCAATAATTGCTCGTGCCCCCAGGTATGAACCGCCGATTCCAATCACCACCAGTATTTCGGCTTTCGCACGTATGGCTTCCGCGTCGGCTTCAATACTGCTTATCAGGGTTTCATCAATTTTTACAGGAAGATCAATCCAACCCAGGAATTGATTTCCTTTGCCGGCTTTTTCGACAAGAAGGCTGTGACTGATATCTATTTCGTCCTGCATCAAATAAATCTCTTCTTCCGAAAGGAAACGCGTTACGTGTTTGTATTGGAATTGAAGATTGATCATAACTTTAGAGAATTGATACTATGTCCTTCCTGAATGTTTGAGAGTATAAAAGTACGAAAAAAATCAGGAAGATCATATAGTTACTGGTAATTTAACAGTTTACTAATCCTGGTATAACCTGGAGAGATTTCGGAACGTTTCCGTTTTAAACTATTCAAATAAAAAATGCGACCCTGTATAAGAGCCGCATTTTTCCAAACAAACAACAAAACCAGTTAAGAAACATCTCTGTAACCAGCAGAGACTTGTAACAATAACTTTTTGTTCAACTAACCGATACAAAAGTACTGCTTCAAATACCAACAGAGTGTTAACGAAATACAATGATCGTTAAAATATGTTAAGGGTTAATCTTTGGGAAATGAATCAGTAACACCTAATTCAAAGGGTTATAGAATATATCTTTAATCGATCAATTAATACTATTCGTGCAAGCAATGGCTATTGAAATAAAGCAAAAAAAAATGCGATCCAAGAAGAGGATCGCATTTTTCTAAACAAACAACAAAATCAGTTACAAGATATCTCTACATTCACAGAGAAATAAAAAATAACTTTTTGTTCAACTAACCAATACAAAGATACTATCAGAATGCTAGAATGGTTGTTAACGAAAATTTAAATTCGTTAAAATATGTTAATGGATTTAATTATTTGAAATGGAAACAGCTAAGCTTCGGAAATCAACAATTCGATAGAAATTAGTTATATTGTTGCAAGAATGACATTGAACAAGAGCCAGAAAAATTTTTGAATAAAAAATGCGATCCAAATTTTGAATCGCATTTTATCAAACAAACAACAAAACCAGTTATGAAAATATCTCTGTAACCAGCAGAGACTTCTATGAATAACTATTTGTTCAACTAACCGATACAAAAGTAATATCAGAAACCAGGGCCGTATGTTAACGAAAGTAAAAGAACGTTAAAATATGTTAAGCAATTGTATGACTGATGGTAAGGCTACATAAATTTGCAGGAAATGAGAAGGCGAAGGCAAGTGTGATTGTTATCAATTACAGCCCGGTTTAATTTGGGAGGGCCTGAGTTTGGAAGTATCCTGGTATTTTGTTATTTCACGTAGCAGTCTTCAGGGAGTGGCGAAATCAAGGTAAAAATCATATAAACATAAGGTGAAAAAGCAATTACTGGTTTTATTAATAGTCATTATGTCAGTCGCAATGGCTGTATTTATTAGTATCCAGGTCTATTGGATACAAAATTCATTGCAACTCAGAGAAGCCAATTTCAAGCGCAGTATCGACGAAGCTGTAAATGTTGCACTAATAAAACTCGAAACAATTGAGTTTATGCGTCGCACAACTAAAAGCTCAATGCAGTCTTTATCACCCGATACAAATATGCATCAGCATAATTCTCCCGGGCTTCCGATTGTTTCAAATTCGGATACCCAGGGAATTCAAATGGCAATACAACCTCAGATTGAAGTAAAAAGAAATGTATCACAGCCCAGAGGCAAGACCCAGTCGACCAATTCAAATAATAATAAGGAAACACATGCGCCCAGCATTACCGAAAACTATACAGAAGGAGTTGCCCTGCGAAAACAGTTTATGTTGAATTATTTAATGAATAAAACTTTAAAGGATGAAGAAAATATAGATATCGAAACAAGGATTTCGGTCGGTTTGATAGACACATTGCTTAAAATGGAATTTTCGTCGAAGGGTATTTCAATTGATTATGAGTTTGGTGTTTTTAGTCCTGACAGGAATAAAATAGTTCTCAAAAAGACCAGTGCATATAAAGATGAATTTCTTTTTCAGGGTTTTATGTTTCCTTTGTTTTCAGGAGGTGCAATAACAACTCGCGATTTTCTGCTTATTTATTTCCCGCAACAATCAAAATATAATCTTCAAAGCTTATGGGGAATGATGATGGTATCGTTGTTGCTTGTTCTGGTAATTATAGCCGCGTTCTCATATTCTGTTTTCACTATTATCAGGCAACGAAAACTCTCTGAACTAAAGAATGACTTCATCAACAATATGACGCATGAGTTCAAGACACCTATTTCCACTATTTCTTTGGCCTGTCAGGCTCTTTCCGATAAAGATATACCGCGGAGTAACGAAATGTATAATGACTATATTCAGATCATAGGGGACGAAAATCACCGGCTGGGTGAAATGGCTGAAAAAATACTTCAGACCGCCATTCTCGAAAAAGGTAACCTCCTCCTGCGACCTGAAGCTATTGATGTTCATCAACTTATTTCAGACGCTATTCATAAAATTGCCATTCAGATTGAGATCCGCGATGGTATAATTACCCAGTCACTTAAAGCGGAACATCCTTTAATTAAAGCAGACAAGGTCCATTTATCGAATGTTGTTTTTAACCTGCTCGATAACGCCAATAAATATTCACCGCGAAAGCCTCAAATCATGATTTCCACCGCTGATGCCGAAAATGGAGTGCTTATCAGTGTTCACGACAAAGGAATGGGTATCAGCAAAGCTAATCTGAAAAGGATTTTCGAAAAACTTTACCGCGTTCCTACCGGTGATGTTCATAATGTAAAAGGCTTCGGCCTGGGGCTGAGTTACGTAAAATTTATAGTTGAAAAACATGGAGGTTCAATTTCTGTTGAAAGCGAACCCGGAAAAGGTAGTACTTTTACCATGTTTCTGCCCTATGTAACCCCTGAACAGAATTAGCCCGGAAAATGCAATTAATCTGATCTGAAACAAGAAATTAAACATAATAAACACCAATATTTCACAAGATAATAATTTCGAAAATGGAAAACGAAAAAATAAAAATCCTGCTTGCCGAAGACGACCGCAATCTTGGCACCATCCTACGCACTTACCTCGAAGCAAAGGGATTTGCCCCCAGGCTTTGTGTAAACGGGCTCGAAGCACTCGAAGTTTTCAGCAAGGAATCATTTGATTTTTGTGTTGTTGATGTAATGATGCCCGTAAAGGACGGATTTACACTTGCCAAGGATATCCGCAAAGTAGATACGCAGATTCCTATCTTGTTTCTTACTGCTAAATCGCTCGAAGAAGATAAGCTTAAAGGATTTCAGGCTGGCGGTGATGATTATCTGACCAAACCTTTCAGCATGGATGAACTTCTTGCCCGTATCGAAGCCATTCTCAGGCGTTCGGCTAAAGCTTCCGATGGAAAAACAGATAAGGGAATTTTCACATTAGGGAATTTCGTTTTTGATTATAATCATCAGAACCTTCATCTCAACGGTGAAGATCAGAAACTTACCAGTAAAGAGGCTGAGCTGCTGAAGATATTGTGCGAGCATGTAAACCAGGTTGTTGACCGTAGCTTTGCGCTGAACCGCATCTGGCAAAACGATAGTTATTTCAACGCCAGGAGTATGGATGTGTATATTGCCAAAATACGTAAATACCTGAAAGAGGATCCATCCGTTGAGCTTATTAATGTTCATGGGATTGGATTTAAGCTGGTTACCGAAAATGCGGTATAGCAGGGCGATTCGATAATTTATTACAAAAATACTTGCTCCCATTTACCAGGCTCATTTAACTTTGGCCTGGAACAAATCCCGTTCGCGGCTGATTTGAATTTTTGGACAATATTGTATTGTAAGGAGGGGAAATATGAACAGATTATTTACAAATGCCATTGTTCGCAAACCTTGCCCGGAAATGGTGAATGGGATTACATCTGCAAAATTGGATAAGCCTGATTATTTAAAAGCAATAGAACAACATAGCAGGTATGTCGAGATTTTGAATTATTGTGGATTAAATGTAACTGTATTAGAAAGCGATAGCGAATATCCTGATTCGACCTTTATTGAAGATGTAGCCGTTTGTACTTCCAAATGTGCCATAATCACAAACCCGGGAGCATTATCCAGAAATGGAGAAAAACATGCAATAAAACCGGTACTTGAGAAATTTTACAATGATATTGAAGAAATCGCAAATCCTGGTACATTGGATGCCGGAGATGTTATGATGGTAGAAAATCATTTTTATATTGGCATATCCGAAAGAACAAATCATAATGGAGCTGAACAGCTAATATATATCCTTCAGAAGTATGGAATGACGGGCTCCAAAGTGCCATTGAAAGAAATATTGCATCTGAAAACCGGGTTATCCTACCTGGAACAGAATACCCTTTTGATTAGCGGGGAATTTTTACATAATCCTGTTTTCGAAAAATATTCAAGAATAATAGTTGAGCCCAATGAACAGTATGCAGCAAACTCCCTATGGATTAACGGTAATGTTCTTGTGCCCATGGGATTCAATGAGACGAAGAAAAAAATAGAAGAAGCCGGATATAAAACGATAGAAATTGATGTTTCCGAATTCAGGAAACTGGATGGAGGATTAAGTTGCCTTTCGTTAAGATTCTGACAAAATCAATAGTAGATTTATTTCTTATTGATAACTTTTAACGCTTCCTTTCGGCTAAGATTACTCATTTCGTGAGTATTTACAAAAGCAACAACAGCATCAGGAAAAGTTTTTGAATATTGCCTCAGCGACCATCCAATTGCCTTGCGGATGAAGAAATCGGGATGATTAGCCAGGCGTTCACAGAGGGTAAAAAGTAATTCCTGATCTGTTGTTTTGTTATAATGTAACTGGTGTATAAGGCATGAGCGCTGTAGCCACAAATATCCTGAATTCATCCATTTTTCAATATACAGCATCCTGACTTCAGGGAATTTTTTAAACAAAGCTCCTACAATATTCGGAGCCACAAAGTCCACTGAGTCCCACCACGATTTATTGGTAATCATCCATTCGGCCAGATCAAGAAGGCCCGGATCTGCTTTTTTAAGTGATTTCTCCACAATTTCCATGGCAGCATATTGCCATTCACGTTGTGGTTGCTCCCAGGCATAACGAACCATTTCTTCCAGTTGCTCGTAAGACGGATATCCTGAATGGGCTATAAACTCTTTCACTAATTGCCTTCGTAAGGGCGAAGGCAGGCCGTAAAATTCCGACTTGTTCCGCATATAGGCTTTGGCCCCGGCTGCTATTGTCGGATTTGCATGTTTTTCAAAAGCGCTTTTAAGCTCAGCAAAATACTGTTCCATCATAAGCTTTTGTTGTTAGATAACGTTTGAAAATTCTGATTGAGAAAACATATTTAGAACATGTTTTAGCCAGGAAGCCACCTGGAAAATAGGAATCATTTTCCCCTTTAATCCATATTACCTGAGGTCCAGACAGCTAAAGTATATTCTCCTTTTTGAAGGTTATCGACTGTAATTGTACCTTCGTTTTCTGATCCCTGACGGGTAAAGTCTATTCTCTTCCATGGTTTCCCGGCACCTGGTCTGAAAAGCATTACAAGCGAGTCCCTAGAATCTGAAAAGAGCGATTTGTCGAGATTAATAGCATTTTTATAGCTGAACGTTCCTTTTGCTTTAAAACCTGACGGAAATATTCCCTCCACAGTCCAATATCGTGAATCGGAAATACGAAGCCCTGCCGGAAGATCGATCAGACTATCAGGAGCAACCCAGTTATGGATAATACGAACTAAAGCAGAATCAGCAATTTTAACCACCATGAGTTTACAATAGGTTTGCCTGAACTCATATTCTCCTGGTCTTTTAATAGTTTTAAAATCATCCGTAGTTGCATCCGAAATCTTTTCACCCATGTCGGCCATCACTGCTGAAGGATAGAAAGGAAGGTGAAAACTTTTACTGCCTGAAATTCCCGAAAAAACAATAGTATCAGTGATTTTCTGCCAGTTTCTATCCATAAATGTGATTTCTATATGGTTGGCGTCGGCATAATGGGTTGTTCCTCTGAGCTTCTGCCTGACGAATACCGTAACATCAAAACAGTCTTTTGATTTAACAGTAACAACCGAATCGACTGAGAAATGAGGAAATCCCGGAGCAAAAACCCAGGCATCGAAGAAAGGAACCATGTCAATTCCGCTGTAAGCTGAAAGAAAATCGCGCAGATCATACGTCGAAGCATAATTGTACCGGTATTTTTGCAGGTAGGCTTTTATACCGCCAATGAAAAGGCTGTCGCCCATATATCCCCTAAGCGTATGCACAACCTGTCCTCCTTTTTGATACACCGTGGTTCCGTAAGTAATAGTTTGAGGGATTCCATACACCGCATAATACCCTCCATCAGAGATATTTGCCGATAGCAATACATCCTCCAGTTTCGAGCGCATATTATCCTTGTAAGCTTGTTTCCCATAAATTCCTTCGCGGTACAACGATTCGCACCACACAGCCCAGCCTTCGTTAAGCCACATATCTTCAGCCGAAGCACAGGTAACCTGGTCCCCAAACCACATATGCGAAAGCTCATGGGCATACCACCATTCATTGTCAGTACTTCCTGTCCACCCGGAAAACGGGTAGCTGATATTCGATGCATGTTCCATTGCTCCCAGGCCTCTTGGTGTTCCCGTATATCCAACTCTTTCGAACGGATACGGGCCAAAATGATTCTCGAAAACCCGGAGAATACTTTTCATATTAATAAAAGTGCCTGCGGTTTTTGCGATATCCGAAGGTCGGCAGTAATAAGATATTGGAACCTTAGCTTGCAGTCCGTTAAAAGTATCCTGGACTAATTCATATTTGCCGGTAGTAGCCGAAATCAGGTAAGTAGGAAGTGTATATTTTGTTTTCCAGTGCCAGGTGGAGGTATTATTACCATTATCGGTTATGTCGCTCAGGATACCACCGCTTATCGCTTTTTTATCATTCGCGACTGTGATATATACATCATACAAAGCTCTGTCGTGGAAATCATCAATACAGGGGAACCAGGCTTTTCCAAGGTTGTGTGGTATAGCATCAAAACCTACGCCAAGGTTGAGTGCATAATCACCCGAAAAATGAAATCCTCCCCAACCGCTTGGGTCAACGAATGGATGTCCATGATAATATATAATTGCGTTAAGTGTATCACCCTTTAGTAAGGGTGAATTGAGCGGGATATAAATTATATTTCCGGCAAGGTGGAAATTTTTAATTTTGGTTTTTTTGATAAATACCGAATCAACCGTGAGGCTGGCAAGCTCAAGTTTAACAGATAATAGTTTCCTGGTTTTTGAAACAAGTTCTACATCAGTGTAACCTTCCAGCGTTTTATTCGTCAGATTAATATCTGTTAGATGAATACTATAATGTACAGCATCGATTGTATCGCTGTATAATGCCGTTTTTTGATTTTCTTTTTGAGAAAATTGAGCAAAAACGGTATTTTGGCTGTTTAATTGAAAAAATATTGTTAAAAAAGCAATTAAAAACGTTTTTGTCATATGTTTATATAATAGTTACAATAACTTTGTAAAATTAATCCAATAATGAATACACAAACTAAAGCTAGAAACTGTAAGCTGTTTTCCATGAGAAAATATTTTTTATTAATTTGTTCCCTGGTGCTGATAAACACGCTGAAAGCACAGGACGTATGGACGATCGAGAAATGCGTTGAATACGCACTAACCAATAATATCCAGGTAAAGCAACAACTGTTACAGGTCAAAAACCAGCAGGCGTTGTTACAGCAGGATAAATTGAGTATGCTTCCTTCTTTAAATGCAGGAGCTTCCCATGGGTATAATTTTGGTCAGACAGTTGACCGTTATACCAATACATTTGCTACCGAAAGGGTTCAGACGGATAACTTTTATCTTGGCTCGAGTGTTACACTGTTTGAAGGTTTCCTGAAATTAAACCAGGTTAAACAACGTAAAGTCGATCTGGAAGCCTCGCAGTATGATAAAGACAAATTCATGGATGATATCACTCTCCTGATAGCCACCGGGTATTTGCAGATACTTTATTACAAGGAAGTAGTGAAAACCGCCGAAAATCAGTTGAGTGCCACTGAATTGCAAGCCGAGAGATTAAAAAAACTTGTTGATGCCGGGGCACTGGCACAGGGCGACTATTATACCCTTGAAGCTCAGCGTGCATTGGAAAACTCACAGGTGGTAAGTGCACGCAATAATCTTGGCATAGCTTACCTTACACTTGTGCAGATGCTGGATTTACCATCAACTGAAGGTTTTGAGATTGAGATACCCGACCTTGAACTCGGTCTTCAGCCGGAGCTTAATTTAACACCCGAACAAATCTATGAATTTGCACTCGAGACGCAACCATCCATTAAAAGTGCTGAAGCAAAGGTGAAAAGTTCCGAATTGGGTTTAACATTAGCTCAGGGTGGACAGTCGCCATCTCTCTCATTGCAGGGTTCATTAGCATCAGGTTATTCAGGAGCGGCCAAAGAACTTACAAGCTATACTCCTTATATCCCGGATGTTACCAAAACTGCTCCGGCAGCTTTTATACCTGATGCCACAGGACAGCCACAACAATATGTCTGGGCCTTAGCGGGTACGTCTGCTTATGAAACAAAATCTTTTAACAGCCAGTTTAACGATAACTTTAACAAGTCGGTATCTCTCAATCTGAATATTCCTATATTCAACGGATGGGCTACCCGCACAAACATCAGCCGGGCCAAAATAAATGTTGAAAATACCAGGTATAACCTTGAACTGAGCAAACTTGATTTGCGTAAAACCATTCAGCAGGCTTATGCCGATGCTAAAGCCGCACTCAATAGCTATGAGGCTTCAATTATCGGAGTGAATTCAGCCCGCGAATCATTTAGGTATGCTGAACAAAAATTTGAAGTAGGATCTATGAATTCCGTTGATTATAACAATTCGAAAAAGGATCTGGAAAAAGCAGAATCCGATCAGATCCAAGCCAAGTATGAATTTATTTTTAAGAGCACAGTATTGGATTTCTACATGGGCAAACCGATAACTCTCACACGGAAATAAGGAAAATCGGGTTTCATTATACTGACAAACAAAAAACAAACCATAAATTAACTCATATCAAAAATGTTTAAAAACAAAAAAATTATCTGGATACTTATTATTGTTGTGGCACTTGCTCTTATAATAGGTGTTGTCGCCAAGAAAAAAGGTCTTATCGGAAAACCTGCTGAGACGAAAATTGCTACGGAAAAAATTACCAAGCGTACTATTGTTGAAGTAGTTTCGGCAAATGGAAAAATTGCACCCGAAGTGGAGGTAAAACTATCTCCCGATGTTTCAGGCGAAGTAATTGAACTTTACATAAAAGAAGGCGAACTGATTAAAGCAGGGCAATTGCTGGCAAAAGTAAATCCAGAAATATACCTGTCAAATTACGATCGTACTATTGCTGCTTTAAACACCTCACAGGCAAACCTTGCCAACTCCAAAGCCAGGCTTGCACAGGTAAAATCGCAGTATATCAATGCAAAGAGTTCTTACGATCGGAACGAGATACTACATAATCAGAAAACCATTTCAGATGCCGAGTACGAAACCTCCAAGGCCAATTTTGAAGTAGCCAAGGCCGAAGTAGAAGCCGCCGAAGAAAGTGTGAAGGCTATGGCATTCAATATAAAAAGTGCTGAAGCCGGTGTTAAGGAATCTAAAGAGAACCTTTCTAAAACATCTATTTATGCTCCTGTTGGGGGAACCATTTCGAAACTTAATATAGAAAAGGGTGAACGGGTAGCCGGGGCTTCACAATTTGGATCAGGTACCGAAATATTGCGTATTGCCAACCTGCAGACAATGGAAGTGAATGTTAGTGTAAACGAAAACGACATTGTACGTGTTACGCTTAACGATACAGCATTAGTTGAAGTGGATGCTTATCAGAACAGGAAATTCAAAGGTATAGTAACCGAAATCAGTACCTCCGCCAATACAGTTGGTGTAAGTGCCGACCAGGTGACGAATTTCGATGTTAAAATCCGTATTCTTCCTGATTCATATAAAGATTTAGTTCCCGCGGATAAACCCAATGAGTCACCTTTCCGTCCTGGTATGTCAGCAACTGTTGATATTCGCACCGAAATTGTTGCAAATGTGCTGACGATTCCAATTCAGGCTGTAACCACAAGGGCAGATACTGCTAAAGCAGCACCTAAAATTGAGGAGATTGATCAGAATGATCAAACCGATAACAACACTAAAAAGAAAATTGAAGTTGCCCAGGAGTATGTATTCCTGTATGATAATGGAGTGGCAAAAATGGTGAAAGTAAAAACAGGAATTCAGGACAATACCTATATCCAGATTTTAGAAGGACTTAAAGACGGCCAGGAAATAATTACAGCTCCTTACCGCGCCGTTTCCAAAAAACTAAAGGATGGCGATAAGGTGAATAAGGTAGAAGTCAAGGATTTGTATACCGATGAGAAGCCATAGGATTGATATTTAATAAAGCGCAAAGGAATACCGGGTTCCGGGCCTAGGGTACTATGTTTCTATACAAGGCACCCTGAGCCCGGAACACTTTTGTTATAAAAGCTTAAATTTGCATTCATTTTAAGAAATAATAGATGCCGTTAATTTTAGGAATAGAAACAGCTACTTCAATTTGTTCGGTTGCATTAGTAAGAGATGGAAAACTGCTTGCTATCCGCGAATCGGTTGGTGCCAGGGATCACTCAGCTGCACTCACAAACTATATTGCTGAAGTATTTAATGAAGCAGGATTAGCGTTTCCTAATTTGGATGCCATTGCTGTAAGTATGGGACCCGGATCCTATACAGGGCTTCGCATAGGTGTATCTTCAGCAAAAGGATTGTGCTACGCACTGGATAAACCATTTATTGCCATCGACACTTTAAAATCATTAGCATGGCAGGCTTTGCAGATATGTACCAAACAAGGAAAAGATATGGATAAAGCTTTGCTGGTACCTATGCTTGATGCCCGTCGCATGGAAGTTTATACAGCCATATTTGATCATAATCTGCAGGTTATTGATCCGGTGAATGCTCACGTTGTTACTGAAGATTCTTTTTCTGCATTTTCGGGCAAAGAAATTATTTATTTTGGCGACGGAGCCTCCAAGTGCATTTCCTTACTTGAATCAAATAAAAATTATTCTTTTTTAGAAGATATTAATCTTTCAGCATTGTCTGTTTGCCGGTTGGCCGAAAGTGAATTTAAAGCAAGTAATTTTGCTGATGTCGCTTATTGCGAACCTTTTTACCTGAAAGATTTTATTGCCGGAAAGCCAAGGGTGAAAGGACTTTATTAAGGGGATTTTCGCCAGGATATAAGGTCTGTGCAGATAAAATTAGGTTAATCAGCTAAAAGAAATTTCAAATCCCGCTATAAAAAGTGTGAAAGTTTTATATCCAGGTATTAAGCTTTTTTATTTCTGCTGCATAACTCAATTATATGCATTATACGCTTCATAATTTGAAACTTATAAATTAACTTTCTTACTATCGAATTGTTTCTTATATAGAAATATATTTACATTTGTTACTGTTTCATTCACAGATTTGCTACACTAGTTAATACCAAAATTAATGGAATATAAAATACTTCAACCTGAGCGCCGCGATAGTCTTTTGCTGGTTAGCATCAATCGTCCGGAAAGTCTGAATGCACTAAACACTGCTTTTTTCGATGAAATGGATCACTTTATTGCTAACGATGCAACTGATCCTGAATTAACAGCGATTGTGATAACCGGCATGGGAAAAGCATTTGTTGCAGGTGCCGATATTGCCGAAATGGTAAATAAATCATCCGATGAAGCGGAAGCATTTTCGCTGCGAGGCCAGAAAACCTTCAGGGGTTTTTCAACCATTGCTGTGCCCGTAATTGCTGCTATTAATGGATTTGCGCTGGGTGGAGGTCTTGAACTTGCCCTGGCATGCGATTTTCGAATTGCTTCAAGCACGGCTAAATTCGGGCAACCCGAAGTTAGCTTAGGGCTAATCCCTGGTTATGCCGGTACCCAGCGGCTACCCCGGCAAATTGGCATGGGCAATGCTTTGTATATGCTTCTTACCGGAGAAATGCTTACAGCCTCCGATGCTCTGCGTATGGGGTTAGTGCAAAAAGTCACCGATCCCGAACAATTGATGGAGGAAGTGTTTCGAATTGCAGGCGTAATAGCCTCTAGAGGTCCCGATGCCATTAAATCGGTAAAATTTGTTACCCGTCAAGGTTATCAGGTTTCGCTGGCACAAGGCAGCCTGCTTGAAGCACAGGCATTCGGTCAGCTATTTGGAAAACAAGGCACCGAAGGCATGAAAGCCTTCCTGGAAAAGCGAAAACCGCAGTGGTAATTTTATAGTATACAAATAGTTAATGGTTAATAGAAAATAGTCTGACATTTCGCTCTTTGTCACCCCTCGCCCTTTCTTCAGTAAACCCCTAACCCCCAACCCCCAAAACCTCAACCTTAAAATGGAATATATACAACGAATCCAAAAAGTATCAGTCCTCGGTGCCGCTGGTAAAATGGGAAGTGGTATAATGCTGCTTACCGCTATCGAAATGGCTGATCAGATGCTTAAACCCGAAAACTACGGAAAATCATTTGTTTTGAATGCTATTGATACTTCCGATGAAGGCCTTATTGGTCTTGTGAAATATTTACGATCACAAGTGGTGAAAGCTGCTGAAAAAAAGGCAGTAGCACTGCGAATGGTATATGCCCAAAAGCCTTATTTGATCGAAAACAGTGATATAATTGATGCTTACGTTCAGGATGTAATGAGCATTATCCGGACTACCACCCGTATTGAAGCTGCATATGATTCTACGCTGGTGTTTGAAGCCGTAAGTGAAAACCAGGCGCTCAAGGAAAAGCTTTTCCGGATGATCAATGAAAATAGTAGCTTACAGCCCTGGTTTTTTACTAATACCTCTTCAGTCCCTATTGGTGGCCTGAATAAAAATGCACAATTAAAAGGAAGGATTTTAGGATTTCACTTCTATAATCCACCTGCCGTTCAAAAATTGGTTGAACTAATAACAATAGCTGAAAATCCTGCTGAAATGGTTGAGTTTGCTATGAAATACGCCGCAAATCTTCGCAAAACAGTTGTTCCTTCAAACGATATAGCTGGTTTTATCGGCAATGGACATTTTATGCGTGATGCCCTTTTCGGGATCAGTGAAGCCGAACGGCTTTCAGCTCAAATGCCATTGCACGAAGCTATTTATTGCATCGATAAAGTTACCAGAGATTTCCTGTCGCGACCAATGGGAATTTTTCAGTTGGTTGATTATGTTGGACTGGATGTAGTTCAGTTTATACTTCGTGTAATGCAGCCGCATATGCAAGGCGAAAAACTACATAGCAGCCTGCTCGACGAGCTTATTCTTAGTGGCGTAAAAGGCGGACAGCATAGCGATGGCAGTCAGAAAGACGGCTTTTTCAAATATCAAAAAGGGAGACCAGTAGCTGTTATTGATAAACTTACTACATCTTATATTGAAATGGATACTTTCCGCACAACAGCTGATAGCTGGCTTGGTGCAATTCCTGCCGAAATATTGCCATGGAAAACACTGGTTAAAGTGGCCGACAAGGATATTGTCTTAATTCCGGCTTTTAAAGCCTTACAGGTTTCTGCTGTTCCCGGGGCTGATCTTGCAGTTGCATATGCCCTTAATTCACGTGAAATCGCCCGGAAACTAGTTAGCGATGAAGTAGCTAATACCGAAATAGATGTGAATACTGTTTTGCTAACTGGCTTTTTCCATGCCTACGGACCAATTAACGATTATTTGTAAACGGTTAAATACCTTTTTGAAATGTCAAAACCATCACGAAAAATATATATGACCGCCGGTTACAATACCATTTCCCTTGGTACCGGTCGCAAAGAATTTAATCCACGCACTGAACGCCCGGGGCTGGAACATTATTTGAAAGAAGCTGGTCAGGGTGTTCTTACACAGGTCGGTGGAGCGAAGAATATTGATGAAAGTGCTGTAGGGAATTTTATTTCGGCACGATTTAATAAACAGGCACACCTTGGCGCTTTTCTACCAATGGTCGACAAAGGCCTGCGTTATAAACCATCCATCAGTGTTGAAGGTGCATGTGCTTCGGGTGGCCTGGCTTTGATGACCGGAATAAAATCAGTATTATCAGGTACAGCTGATTCTGTTCTTTGTATCGGGATAGAAGTTCAGAATACCGTAAAGGCTATTTATGGGGCTGATATCCTTGCAGGGGCGGGCTGGTTCAATAAGCGTAAAGCGGGTCATGCCTACTTTTTCCCAGGACAATTCAGCGACAGGGCAGGAGCATATTACCAGCAATTTGGCCGGGATTATGCCCGCAAAGGATTTGCACGCTGGTTTCGCAACGCAATCGAAAATGCTCGCCTGTGCCCAACCGCCCAGGAACATCATAATACAGTTACTGATCTTGAGGCGTTGGCCCTTACTGAACCCAACCCACGATCATTTACTGATCATCTCAATGTTTTTGATTGTTCGAAAGTAAGTGATGGTGCTTCGGGTATTGCTGTATTGAATGAAGAAGGACTAAAACGTGCCGGCATTGCTTATGCTGATGCCGTTGAGGTAATAGGGTGGGGGCATGCCGTCGACGATATCACTGAAGATCCGCCACTACCAACGGAGCTCACAACCATGCGCGAAGCCATAAAGCAAGCCCTGGCATCAGCCGATATAACTATTGAACAACTTGCCACAGTTGAACTTCACGACTGTTTTACGATAGCAGGAATACTTGCGGTTGAAGCGCTTGGATTTGCCGCTCACGGTAAAGGCGCAGAATTTGTTGCTGCCGGAAATACAGCCCGTGACGGCAAAATTCCTATCAATACTACCGGTGGACTGATTGGCTGGGGACATCCCACAGGAGGAACCGGTGTGCATATGGCTGTTACCATCTGGGAGCAACTGACAGGGAAAGCCGGATTAAATCAGATTACAATTGATCCATCACGGCCTTACGGAATGACCATAAATATGGGTGGTGACGATAAAACAGTTGTGACTATCGTGTATAAAAAAGCGGAATAAATTATCACTATAAAAAGTTAAAAGAGGCAGCCTCAATTATTAGGCTGCCTCTTTTGCATTATTTTAATAACGAATTGAGAAATTCATTCAGGATGTTGCATAATAGCTACAAAAACACGCAAATGCAAAGCACTTATTTTTTAAGAATTAGTGAGGCTAAAAATTAAGACACAAACCTAGTCCGTTTGGTGTTAAACCTAAATTCAAGTTTGATGTAGGATGGTTTTTTAATCCTGAATTGTAAATGAGTACCGAACTGTAGGTTTTATTGTTACTAATTGAAATAAATACGAGCCCAGCTCCAATTTCAAGTCCTCCTGCCAAGAAATTACCTGTTGCATCGTATGAGTTAAACGTGTTGATTATTCCTGTGCTAATATCTATAACGCCAATAATTCCAAAAATTATTCCCAATGTATTAAAAGCCCGGGCCCCTTTATATCTTTTTAATGCAGCGTAATTCGCATTCATTAGGGCTTTTACCTCATAAGGCTTAAGGTTCTGCTTTTCCTTCATAACATTTCTTTTGTAGGAAGTAAGTTTCCCCCCGGTACCGGTTTGGGTATTTGATCCGTTCTCTGGCGATATTACTTCCGTTGTTACCGGTTGGTAATCAAATACATCCTTGGTGCCATTTTCATACTTAATCATAAAAACATCTGCTTTACTAACGGTATAAGCAGGACCGGTTTGATTGTCAAATTTCTTGTACTTAATCACATTCAACTCAATTTCTGTCACTATTGCTCTAATTTCCTCCCCGGTTTTCAGAGTAATAATGTCCTGTGCTGATGCAATATTCAGCATACTCATGAGGAAGAGAGAGATTGCAACCAAATTTTTCGTAATCGGAATAATATGCTTTTTTATTTTCATAAAGATTAAAAATTACACTGAGTTCTATGTGGAAGAGATCGTTATTGGGTACTAATTTTAAAATCGGACGAGAGCCACTACTGTCATAAAACCTATTGGAAATAGTGTCATTTAAATGAGAAATACTTAAACAATTAACAACATTATATTAAGGTTTGAATTCCCTGTAAGGCTCTGGTTCCTTAAGAATTTGATAATTTTCCTGAGAGGTACTTTGGCAACTATACGTTACTTGTATCTTTTCGAATTAGTTCATAATAAATAAATTACGAAGATTTATAAAAGTCAATAGCTATACATTATTGCTGCATGATATTGCTGCATTTATGAAGGACAAATATATAAATATTCAGTTCTCAGTTGCTGTATAATAATAATCAAATAAAATTAGTTTCATAAATTCAATACTTTGAGCAGTTTGTTTACTCGCCTCTATCTTATTAATTAACTGTTCTGACAATCCAAACTCATCTTTCAGAATACCATTGACTCTTTCAGCTACAGCATTTTCATAGGGATCTCCGTTTTCTGTCATACTGATGGTTATCTTATTATTAATCAGTGTTTCCGTATAGATTTTACTACAGTATTGCAATCCTCTGTCAGAGTGATGTATTAAGGCCTGTTCTTTATACTGCCGGTTCTTTATCGCCATTTTCAGAGCTTTAAGAGTAGAAGAAGCTTCCATATTATCACATAGTTCATGCCCCATGATTTGCTTTGAATAAACATCTGTAATTAGATGTAAATAGCAATTTCCATTTTCCAGTGTATCTATATACGTAATATCAGCTGCCCATACCTGTTCTGGCCGATGAATGGTAAGATCCTTTATCAGGTTAGGGTATTTCTTCATCCAGTGTTTTGAATTGGTAGTTATAGTATACCTTTTACGTTTTAAAATCAATAATCCTTCATTTCTCAAAAGATCAAACAGTTTATCTCTTCCCATTTTTATTTGGTCTTGGGAAAACTCATCCCGTAACAGATAATACAACTTCCTGATTCCTATCCTTGGCATTTGTCTGCGTAAACCTAATACCAAGGATTTAGCTTTCTCCAATTTCACCAAGGTTTGTACTTTAGATCGAGTCTGTTTGTAATAAGCTTGTTTACTGTAGCCAAACAACTCACAAAACATACTTATTTTTCTAGGGTAGGTTTTGGCAAGCTCGTTAATTGTTTGGCTTCGTCTTTTTTTAAGATGCTGATACCTTCTGCTTGCTCTGCATTTGATATGAGCTTCTCGTAAGCCAATACTTTTAGTTTGGCTTCTTCTAACTGTTTTTCCAGTTCTCTGATGCGCTGTTTCTGGGGATCTTTCATTGGACGACCTAAGAATCCTTTCTTTGGATAGTGCAATTTACCATATTTACGACACCACTCCAAAACTCTCGAATTACCCCCAATACGACAAAAGCCCCCTAAAAGGAGGCTTTTACTGAGGTTTCGAGCGGATTCGAACCGCTGTAGACGGTTTTGCAGACCGCTGCCTAACCACTCGGCCACGAAACCTTGTTTAGGCGGTGCAAAGGTAGGTAATTAACATTTTATCAACAAATACTTTTTTAGGATTGCTTTGCGAACGACTTAAGGCAGTCAGGACATAGGCATCCGTGCCATGTGTCCTGTATCGTTTCCATGGTTTCGGCAGGTACATCAATTTCAAAACACCAGCATTTTGCTGAAGTACTGCAAACAAATGTGTTACCGCAACGCGGGCATTTTTTCTGTTCGAATGGTCGGTCCTTATTATTCATTATTATTGGGAAGGTTTGTTAATAGGTGAGAAGATGAAAAAATGGTTGGAGTAAAGCAAAAATCCGACATCCGACATCCGCAATCAAACATTTCATTAACGTTCCAGTGTTACACTAACCTGTTTTATCTTTCCGCCATGTGCCAGCGCAGGGTTCAGTTTCGATACTTTCACCTTCACATGGGTGACCATTTTAAAATCCCTGTAAACGGCATCTATGATTCTTCGGGCTACATGTTCGAGCAGATGTGAGTGCTGTTCCATTTCAAGCCTGATTAGCGCATAAACAGCCTGGTAATTAACAGTATGTTTCAGTTCGTCGCTGGTTTCAGCTTCAGCAGTATCGGTTGTCAGCCAGGCATCAACTGTAAACCGGGTGCCAATCACACGCTCTTCCTTAAAACAGCCGTGATAAGCAAAAAAATCCATTCCTTCTATTTCTATGAGACCCATTGGTTTTGGTTATTAAGTTAATGGAAAATAGTTAATAGAAAATGGTCGGTCTGAGTATCAGAGAAAGCCAGAAACCATTGAAATGATTCGTAAACTGTCCCTGGCTAGCAGGTTGAATTCCCTAAGGCCTAATCCCTAACTCCTTTATTAAACAATTGATTGCAAAAATAGTTGTATTCAACCGAATTCAATATTTAAATACATTTTTCCATTAACTATTTTCCATTTTCTATTAACTATTAACCATTTTCCAAATCCAATAAACTTTACCTTTGCAAACTATTTCAAAATAATAAGCCTAAAAGCCTGAGCATCATGACAGACGATAATAATACTTCCGCAGCCGAAGAAAAAGTGCCGCTTAACTTTATTCACCAGATTATTGAAGAAGAACTTTCGCGCGGCAAAAACCAAGGTCGTGTTCATACCCGTTTTCCCCCGGAACCAAACGGTTACCTTCATATCGGCCATGCCAAAAGTATTTGCCTGAACTTCGGGACAGCCATAAAATACAATGGACTTGCAAACCTCAGGTTCGACGATACCAACCCGGTTAAAGAAGATACCGAGTATGTGGATAGTATTATGGAAGACGTTCGCTGGCTTGGTTTCGACTGGGACGATCGTCTGTATTATGCCTCTGATTATTTCGATCAGCTGTACGAATGGGCTGTTAAGATTATTAAAGATGGAAATGCTTATATTGACGATCTGAATGCTGAACAGATAAGTGAATACCGTGGAACTGTTACACGTGCCGGAAAGGAAAGCCCTTTCCGTAACCGTTCAGTTGAGGAAAACCTGGATTTATTTACCCGCATGAAGAACGGTGAATTTGAAGATGGTTCCCGGGTATTACGTGCCAAAATTGATATGGCTCACCCCAATATGCTGATGCGCGACCCTATTATGTATCGCATTCTTCATACCGATCACCACCGTACAGGCAGCAAATGGTGTATTTACCCTATGTATGATTATGCTCATGGTCAGAGCGATTACCTCGAAGGAATCACCCATAGTATCTGTACGCTTGAATTCGAAGTCCACAGGCCACTTTACGAATGGTACCTTGAACAGGTAGCCGAAGGCGAATATCGTCCGCGACAGATCGAATTTGCCCGCTTAAATCTAACATATACTGTTATGAGCAAGCGAAAATTGTTGCAGCTTGTAAATGAAAATGTGGTTAATGGATGGGACGATCCACGCATGCCTACTATTTGTGGCCTGCGTCGCCGGGGATATACACCCGAATCGCTGCGAAACTTTGCCGATACTATTGGCATTGCCAAGCGCGACCAGCTGATAGATGTGGCATTACTCGAATTCTGTGTTCGTGAAGATCTTAATAAACGATCGAACCGCGTAATGACCGTTCTCAATCCGGTTAAACTTATTATTGATAATTATCCTGAAGGACAGGTTGAAGAGCTTGACGCAATTAACAATCCTGAAGACCCGGATGCCGGTTTTCGCAAAGTTCAGTTTTCAAAAGAGTTGTACATCGAGCGTGAAGACTTCCAGGAAAATCCAACCGGTAAATTTTTCAGACTTAAACCCGGAGGGGAAGTTCGCTTAAAATACGGATATATCATTAAATGTGAGTCTATTGTTAAGGATAATGAAGGTAATATTACTGAAATCCATTGCACCTACCAGGCTGATACCCGAAGCGGACAACCTAACAGCAATAAAAAAGTAAAAGGGACACTTCACTGGGTTTCTGTTTCTCATGCTTTATCAGTGGAGGTGCGTTTGTACGACAGGCTTTTTTCGGCAGAAACACCTGAAAATGTTGAAGAAGGGCGCGATTTTAAAGAAAACATAAATCCCGATTCACTGAAAATTATCACAGCTTATGCCGAAGCCTCAGTTTCCAAAGCAAAAGCAGGCGACAGGTTTCAGTTCGAAAGGTTAGGCTATTTCTGTGTTGATCCGGATTCAAACAATTCAAAAGTCGTATTTAATCGTACCGTAGCGCTTAAGGATACGTGGACAAAATCAATAAAGCCTTAAAAATTCCATATATTTCTGTACGTCATTCAGAAAATTGTATAATTTTGCGCTCCCAATCCAAATAATTGTCTGATGGTGTAATTGGCAACACGTCTGATTCTGGATCAGAAGAGTCCAGGTTCGAGCCCTGGTCGGACAACATTTATTCAACCACTTGCAGAGTTTATTTGCAGGTGGTTTTTTGTTTTGCAAGATTCATCCCCGAAACCTTGCCTGATATTTTTCCTCGAAATACAGAACCTGCTTTTAAAAAAATATTAATATGGATATTGTATTAATATCGTATAGTATAAAATTGAAATTCCAATATGTTAACTATTTGTTAATCATTTAGCTATAAAAAACATTAAAGTATTTAATATGTTACATATGTTAAGGTGATGTGAAAGTGCCTCTTAGGAAGTATCCGAAAATCCTTTTAACAGAGTAGGAAACCAAAAACCAATTAAAGATGAAAAAATTTCTAATTCTTATTATTGCTATGATGGTAGGGCTGGCAAACTATGCCCAGGAAAACAACGGGACTGTTTATAGTCAGCATCCTGCAATTGAAAAAACTAAAAAGCTTTGGGCCGCTTTTGAAAAAGGGGATAAAGCAGCATTTGGAGCATTTCTTGCCGACAGCATGGTTGCAATTTATAATGGGAGCGAAACCCCGCAGAAAAAAGATGCTTATCTAAAAAGTATTGACTGGTGGTCAACAGAATTTGAAAACTTGAAGGTAGTTGATGATTCCCCCGCTTATCCTGATGCTATTAATTATGCGAAAGGCGGCCTCTGGGTTCAGGACTGGTTATTAATAACAGGAACCCATAAAAAAAGCGGGATTAACCTGAATTTGCATATGCACTGTTTGTATAGTTTTAACAAAGCTGATAAAATTACAGCATTGTACCTGTATTTTAATAATAACCAGTTTGAAGCAATCACTGCAAGCGGGACAACCCAGGAAAATGGTAAGATATATATAAACCATCCTTATATTAACACTGTGAGGAAGTATGTAAATGCTTATTGTGCAGAGAATTTGACTGCCATGGCTGAAAATTATTCCCCTGATGCTACTTTTTCAAACTCTACAATGAATTGGGGTGAATCAGATGACTTGGCAAAACATAAAAAAGATTTGGAAGGACAATTTGAAAGAAATGATAATATTAAAATGAAGCAGGTAGGCTACCCTGATTGCATTTATTATGCGAAGGAGGATATTTATGTTGTGTATTCATGGTGGGTGTGGTCAGGCACTTCAAAAAAAGACGGCAAAAAAGTCGAATTTCCACTTATGATATCCGATAGTTTTAATAAGGATGGAAAAATCGTGAGTGAAGAAGCTTATTATAGTAGCAATCATTTTGAATAATCAAATTGTATATATATTATTTAAATTCAGTACAATGGGCTAATAAATATTGACAATAATTTGCTCATAATTATACTTCTGGCATAGAAGAGTCCAGATTAGGGTACTGAATGAATATCTTTTTAATCAACCACCTGTAGCGTTTATCTGCAGGTGGTTTTTTATCGTATAACGCAGACTATTTTTCAATAATACTAACTGTATTAAACACTTTATCAGAATAACAACTTACTTTTGTTTATCAATAAGAGGAAAATCCATTATTAGTGTTAAGCCTAATTATTAAACCATGATATTCAAAGCGTTGATTGCTTGCGCTATTATTAGTAATTCAGTTTTAACACTGTTTGCTCAAAATAAATCTGATCGGTATCATGAGTTCGGATCTGAAAAGCGCTTTCACCTTCAGGCGTATTTTGGTCCTTTGGTTGCTTTTTCTAATGTTGAAGGAAGCCTTTCTATTGATCTGGGAGCTACCGGAGGGTTTATAATTAATAATAATTTTTTTGCCGGCATGTATGGGCAGAAACTTGTAAACAATCCTCCCCGTACAGATCTTACTACCATCGGTTATCCAACTTATACTGATGGGGAAATTGGTATGGTTCACGCTGGCGGAGTACTTGGCTATATACATAAACCAGGTAAAGTAATGCATTGGGGAATAAGCAGCTCTGCCGGTATTGGTGTATTGAACCTTTATGCAAAAAATCCGGTTACTTTGAATCGCGAAAAAATCTATGATGATCGCGTATACATTGTGATACCCAGGCTTTTTGCCGAAATAAATTTGACGAAATGGTTCAAAGTTAATGCCAGTGCAGGATATCGTTTTTTAGGTAAAGTAAACGGTATTTATATAAACCAGGACCAGGAAGAAATACAGGTATTCAAAAAGTCAGAATATTCTAAACCGGAATTTTCAGTAACACTGTTATTTGGATTTTTTGGTATTCGTAAAGGTATCCTGGATTAAAATAGTCTGAAATTGTATTCCTGATAATGTGATCGATGCTGAATCAATTATCAATGCATGTGGTAATCCGGCCGCCCATCAAATCCGCGTCTTTGTTCTGTCGGCATTTTCCCGTTAAAGTTGCGCAAGGTATAAGTAAATGACAGCATAAAATACTGTTGAAGAACCTGGGTATTTGAATCTTCAATATAAGTATCCGTTACGCTTCGGTTCAGGCTTTTATTCTGGTCGAGTATATCGTAACATGAAAGTTTTATTTCCCCGTTTTTATTCTTTAATATTTTTTTACCCAGATTAAAATTCCAGAGGGTGTACTGATCGCTGATTTTGGATGAGATCCCATTATAATTCTGATAAGTAACACTGTTTTGAATAAAAAATCCTTTCCAGAATTCCCAATTGAATTGTAAGGAAGCTATCTGGAAGAAATAATTATTATTTAACTGTGGCTGAATAGTATTATCAACCAGGTTGTAATTGATGTTGTAGGTAAGGGTAAAATCAATTTTTTCACTGATATTACTGCTCAGTACTGTTCCCAGGTTTATTCCGATAGTGTTTGAAAAATTAGGGTTTGAGTTTATTAGTCCGGGCAAGCGGTTATAGCTGACGCCAGTATTAAAGTTCATATTGCTTTTAATTTTCTTAATCGGAAAACCTATCGAAACCAGAGCACGACCATTCCATGTACCGTCGAGGTTAGTCGGCATACTGAGTTGTGTTCCTTTGCCTATTTTTTGACCGTTCACAATTGTATCGTTGGAAGCAATAAAGGTTGATAATCCAATATAATTAAGCGTTTTCTGAAAAAACAGCATCCCGAAAAGATTTGATGTTTTATCCTTATTTGAGTGCGAAAAGCGTGTCATGGCAAAATGCCTGAATTCCTGTTTCAATTCAGGATTACCAGTTGTTAATAAAAGGGGATTTGAATTGTCAACGACCCTCTGCAACTGGCTGGTTGAGGGTGCATTAGTGCTTGCCCGGTAGAAAATACGGAGGTTTGTTAAAGGTGAGAACTTATAATTAAACATTACATTGGGTAGAACCGAATTAAAGGTTTTTCGGGTTGAGTCAATGAATGGGAAACTGGTATTTCCTTTAAGTTCAGCATATTGATAGGTGATACCCGCGTTTAAGTTCAATTTCGGGGTCCTGTAAAGATATCCGGTGCCAATTCGGTGCGTGAGATAATCATTATCATAAATATTCGAATATAAAGTATCGAAATTAATATACTGTTGCTGCGCCACAGAATAATTGTAGGTTTTTTTATCATTTGAATTCTGCGACCATGCTATGTTATAGTTAAATTGTATTTGGCTTTTTTCACCAATCGGTTCGGTATAAACCAGGTTCGACGACAGGTTTAAACCACTGGAAAGCGGTTTACTGTACTGATTCAGAGTGTCATTTATTTGCGACTGCGACGGCTCATAAAATCCGGTTAAAGAGTTTAAATAATTATTCTGGTACTTTTTACTTAAACCCGTTCCGAGGTTAATAGATACCGTTCTTCCATTTTTATCGAATTTATGCCGGAATAGCAAATCGTTGTTGAAATTGTAACCGTTGGCATCGCCATTGTTTTTATTAACTGATTCATTCAATAAATTCCCAGGATTAAAATCTGGATACAATGAAGTTAATGCGCCTGTGTAACTATTCGAGTTATTATCCTGTACACTAAAACGAGGTGTAAGAATTATGGAATTATTCGAGTCGGGATTGTACTCAATACGCATATTGAGCCTGTGGTTGTCATTATTTGTTTTGGAAGAGCTTACCTCGTTGTAATACTGATTCACTTCACCTCCAAGTATATATTGACGGTTCAGCTGTTGGTTGGTGGTATTTACTCCTGAGTTAAAAAAGTAACTTCCATTAAATATAATTTTGCTTCCCCATTCATCGGTATAATTAACTCCGATAGCATTGGTGCTGAATATTCCACTCTGCGCACCCATCTGAACTGGCATATAGCCACCGCGTCCACCGGACCGACGCCCTCCTCCGCTTGAACCCACTACATCATCAGCCGAGAAATTCTGTTGATTCACATTGTTGCTCATCCCTAAAAGGGTAATGCGTCTTTTATCTTTGAAAAAGTTAATATTGGCGCCTAACAGATAGCGGTCATCGGTACCGTAACCTGCTGAAAATTTACCAAACTGTCCTGAATTCTTATTATTTCGTGTTACTATATTGATTGTCTTCTGTCCGCTGCCATCATCAAATCCTGTCCAGGCTGCCTGGTCGGAGAGCTTGTCAAAAACCTGAATTTTATCAACTACTTCGGCAGGCAGGTTTTTCAAAGTTACAGAAGGATCATCTCCAAAGAACTGCTTTCCATCCACCAATACCCTTTTAACATCTTCGCCCTGGGCTTTTATCGTGCCGTTTTCTATGGTAATTCCGGGCATTTTTTTAACGAGGTCTTCGGTTGAAGCGTCTTGTGAAACCTTAAATGCAGTGGCATTATACTGAGTTGTATCTCCTTTTTGCTCAGCCCTGATGGCAATTTCTTTTATTTCAACTTCTCCCAGGTTGGTCGAAGAAGGTTTAATAGTTATCGTACCCAGGTTCTCTGTTTTGCCACCGGCAAAAACCTCCTGAACATATTTCTCAAAACCAATATAGGTTATCTCCAGCCGGTAACGTCCCCTCACAAGTTTATCAAATAAGAAATCTCCCTTTATGCCGCTGCTCCTGTAATCGAACTTCAAGGTGTCGCGCATATTTACAAGTTTTATTGTAGCACCAACCAATGGCAATTTGTCTTCCTGGTTAACCAGGGTGCCCGAAAGCCTGAATTCCTGAGCAAATACCGTATTGACGAAGAGCAAACTGAAAAAGAAGAGTGCGTATTTTATTTTATTCATGCGCATGAAGATTACAGATTATAGAACGAATAACTATTTAGATCACAAAAAAGTAAAAAGGATTAATCCTCCGGTAAAATAATACCAATTTAGTCCAAAGTGAAAATGATCTTTTTTTTCACCAGCTTAAAATTACTGATTTTAGATTCAAAGCATTAAAAAGCCATTTTTGTTTGTATTTATATAAAAAGGCAGAAATCACATCAATTTTGCATGAAAATCCGGATGATTTTTAAGATTGATTTTGACCCATATAAACCATTTGTATTTCAGTTAAATAGCATCGTGAGCTGTATGAAAAAGTTGATTTTTTATATTGTTTCAAGCCGCTGAGATTTCAATAAAACTCCTGACACGTATATCGGGCCACAAATTTTGAGTTATATAAAGCTTAAAGTTTGAATTACAGAAACACGTTTGGATTTTTAAATCCATTTCAAAAATCATAAAAGAAAAATCGGTTCATGATTTTAAAATAATTTTGATAACTCCCTATTCTGCAAAATCTAAAATCAGATTCTGATTTAATGGTCAGAGAAAATTGTATTACAAAAAAGGTTACCCCAAGAGAGTAACCTTTTTGCTTTATTGCATTTTTGGAATTTCTATTTTCTCGTTTTAAAAAAGACAGGTATTACCAAATTTTTACCCGGAGGCTATCTGGCCGCCACATGGCATCACCTTCCTTAACATTAAAAGCAGTGTAAAACTCTGGAATATCTGACAATGGTCCGATTACCCTGAATTTGGCCGGTGAATGTACATCACTTTTCACCCTGTTTGCAATTGCTTCGGGCCGCATATTAATCATCCAGGCCATGCCGTAAGCAAGGAAAAAGCGTTGGTCCGGTTTTAAACCGGCAATAATTTCATTTGTTTTGAATTGTTTGGTTTTTCTGAAAGCTTCAAATCCCATACTCACTCCGGCAAGGTCTGCAATATTCTCGCCTTGTGTCGAATTACCATTGATATGAAGGCTGTCGACAGCTATGTAATTATCAAACTGTTCAACAATAAGTTTGGTTTTTGAAAAGAATTTCACACTGTCGCTGCTGGTCCACCAGTTGTTAAGGTTTCCTTCTTTATCGTATTTGGCTCCCTGGTCGTCGAAACCATGGGTTATCTCATGTCCGAAAGTTGATCCTCCTATAATAGAATAGAGAATGGCATCATCGGCCAAGACATGCTCATAGCCGGGAACAAGGATGTTGCATCCAGGTACACAGATTTCGTTATTCGACGGATTATAATAGGCGTTATAGGTTTGAGGATACATGCCCCATTCGGTGCGGTCAACAGGTTTGCCATATTTTGCAAGCATATAATTAAAACGCCAGCGGGAAGCATTAGCCACATTTTTAAAATACGAACTGCGGTCAATTTCAACACTGCTCATATCTTTCCACTGATCAGGGTAACCAACTTTCATTACAATGCCTTCCAGTTTGACCAGTGCTTTTTCTTTGGTTTCGGGGCTCATCCAGTCCAGGTTTTTAATCCTTTCGGCATACACGACCCTGATGGCATTTCCGATTTCCAACAATTTTTCTTTTGTTCCGGATGGCAAATAATCCTTTACATAAACCTGGCCTATAAGTTCTCCAAGGGAGTGATTGGTCTGCTCAACAACGCGTTTCCAGCGAGGCTTGGGTTCCTCAACACCGCTAAGTACTTTTGAATAGAAGTTGAAATTCTCCTGGAAGGTTTTATCATCCATATAATCAGAAAGGTTGCTGAAAAGATGGAATTTCAGATAATTTTTCCAATCGTTAATCGGGTATGATTTTAAATAGCCGTTGAATGCGGTAAAAAACTCAGGTTGTCCGACAATGACCGAATCTACATTTTTAAGTCCCAAACTTTGGGTGAACAAAGCCCAGTTAAAATCAGGATCGTTTTCTTCCAGATTTTTAAAGGAAAGTTTGGTGTAATTTTTTAACGGATCACGCGTGTCTTCACGTTTTCGTGAGCTTTTAGCAAGAGCAGTTTCGATTTTCATTGTACTTTCGGCAGCCATCTTTGCGTTAGCATCGTCGTAACCTGTTAATTTATACATATTGGCCATATGTTCAACAAATTTCGTTCTTATCATAATGGCTCGTTTATCCATATCAAAATAATAATTCCGGTCGTAGAGACTCAGTCCGCCCTGTCCAAGCATTATTGCATTTTTACTGCTTATTCTGTCGTCCTGGCCTATGTAAAATGAAAATAAAGCCGAACCGGTAAGATACCGTAACTCCGCAGCTACTTTTACCAGGCCATCCAAATCCTTAATTTCATCAATCATAGCCAAATACGGTTTGACATCATCAATCCCTTTTTTATTCAGGGATATACTGTCCATACCGGAATAATAAAAATCACCTATCTTCTGTTTATCACTTCCCTTAGGTGCATCGGTCATGGCAGCTGAAGTTTTACAAATGGAAAGCACCTGGTCGTTGATGGTATCCTGTATCATCTGCCACAGGCCGTTACTTTGTTCGCTGGCAGGTATCGGATTTTCTTTAAACCATTTCCCGTTGGCGAACATAAAAAAATCATCGCCTGGATTTACAGTTGAATCAATATGCATCGACAGGGCATCTTTTTCATTGATATTGGACGAATTATTTTTGCAGCTGGCAAAAAGAGCCATTAGGGCAATCAAACCTGAAAAATAAATTAGAGATTTCATAAAAAGGTTCTTGTTAATTATGTGTTCCGTTAATTTTAATGCTACTGGTTTCCAATTTTTTCAATTCCCTTGCGGATGCGTTCTATACTAAATTCTTTGCCAATTACAGCCATCATATCCATCATTCCAGGTCCTGCATTGGTTCCAACCACTGTAAGCCGTAAAGGGTTCATAAGCTGACCCATTCCGATTCCTTTATTCTGCACAAATTCTTTGGTGTAGATTTCAATGTTTTCTTTTGTGAAAGGTTCCGTTGCTTCAAGTACAGGAATATATTCAGAAAGTAGGGTAGGAGTCTCCGGTTTCCAGATTTTAGCCACAACTTTTTCATCATACGTTTCCGGATCGAGGAAGAAAAAATGTGATTGTGTAAACAAATCGGGAATCAGAACTGCACGGTCGTGAATTAAAGCACAGACTTTTTCGGCATATTCAACGCTGGCGTTAATACTTTTTTCTTCCAGAATTGGCATTAGCAATGTTGCCAATTCAGCGGGAGTCATTTTCGAAAGGTATTGATGATTGTACCAATGCGCTTTCTCTACATCAAATTTAGCACCTGATTTACTTACCCGTTCAATACTGAATTCCTTAACAAGTTCATCCAACGAAAACAATTCCTGTTCAGTTCCTGGATTCCAGCCCAGGAATGCCAACATATTGATAAATGCTTCGGGCAGATAGCCGCTTTCGCGGTAACCCGAGGAAATTTCTTTTGTTTTAGGATCGGTCCAGCGAAGCGGGAAAACCGGGAATCCCAGGCGGTCGCCATCGCGCTTGCTGAGTTTTCCGTTTCCATCAGGCTTCAATAAAAGGGGTAAATGTGCAAATTCGGGCATATCTTTTTCCCAACCAAAATACCGGTAAAGAAGAACATGGAGAGGCGCCGATGGCAGCCATTCTTCTCCACGTATCACATGCGAAATTTTCATAAGGTAATCGTCAACCACATTAGCAAGGTGGTACGTCGGCATCCCATCAGACTTGTACAATACTTTATCATCAAGCAGAGCTGAATCAACGTTAACTTCACCACGTATCATGTCATATACAGTAATGGTTTCATGTTCAGGAATAGTAACCCGGATAACATAATGAACCCCGGAACCGAGCAATTTTTTAACCTCACTTTCAGGCAGCGTGAGTGAATTTTTTAAACTAATCCGGGTTTGAGGGCCATACTGAAAAGTTTCTTTGCGGGATTCATACTGTTTGCGGATGGCATCAAGTTCTTCAGGAGTATCAAATGCATAATAGGCACTTCCGTTTTGCAGAAGCTGTATGGCATACTGATGATAAATTTCCTTGCGGTCGCTTTGGCGATAAGGCGCGTATGGGCCACCGATATGAACACCTTCATCAAAATGAATGCCGCTCCACGTAAGTGATTCAATAATATATTGTTCTGCACCGGGGACAAACCTGCCCTGGTCGGTATCTTCGATACGAAGAATAAATTTACCGCCGAGTTTTCGGGCAAAAAGATAATTATATAAAGCTGTCCTTACTCCGCCAATGTGCAGCGGACCGGTTGGACTTGGTGCAAAACGTACTCTGACTTCACGCATAATTTTATTGTTAAAGGGCGCAAAGATACAAAACCTCTGCAAGCTGGTGGATGATAGTTTAATAATAGCTGATTCGTTTCAAACAAGGGGCCGGGTTAATAATTGGCGCATTTCTTATTTTCTAAAGTGGCTCATGAAATCGCTTCGCTATAGTTGTTACCTTTGTGGGTTAATTTGTTAACAACTACGGCAATAAGAAGTAATGTATTGCACAGGGTTGACGAACTGAAAATGATGGACAGTAATTATGTTTTATTGATCCGGAAGATCGATGAGTTTATCCGGAAGTACTATAAAAACCAACTCATCCGGGGACTGCTCTATTCGATGGCAGCCCTTGGCGCGTATTTTATTATGATTGTGCTTCTTGAGTATTTTTCGTGGTTCAACACAGGCATCCGGAGTATTCTGTTTTACACATTCATGGCTGTTGCAGCATCCATTATTGTTCGTTTTATAGCTATTCCTTTATCACACATCAGCCGACTAGGCAAAATAATTAATCATGAACAAGCTGCAGTTATAATTGGAAAACATTTTTCTGAAGTAAAGGATGTATTGCTCAATACCCTGCAATTGCATAAGCTGGAGCAGAATAAAGATGAAAGCGGTGATTTGATACGAGCAAGCATAGATCAAAAAATTAAACATCTGCAACCTATACCTTTTACGGAGGCTGTTGATTTAAAAATAAACCGCAAATATCTGAAGTTTGCTCTTCCTCCTTTAATTTTTTTACTGGCGGCTATGTTGATTTCACCATCGTTAATTATAGGTCCATCAAAAAGAATAATTAACCACAACGAGGTATTCGAAAGGCCGGCGCCTTTTACCATAAAGATTTTAAACGAAAAACTGGAATCTGTTCAGCAAGATGATTTTACCGTTAAAGTGAAAATAGAAGGAAATGAAATTCCTGCACAGTTGTTCATCCAATCCGGCAAGTCTGATTTCCGGATGGAAAAGGAAAGTAATGTGCTTTATAGTTATACTTTCAGGAATTTGCAACAGAATACTCCTTTTGTGATTATCGCCTACCGTTATAATTCAAAGCAATACACCATAAAAATTCTGCCTAAGCCGATCATACTTTCTTTTGATGTTCTGGCAGATTATCCCTCATACCTGGGTCGCAAAAATGAAACTATGTCGAATACCGGTGATCTGACTGTTCCTGCAGGAACCCTTCTTACCTGGAAATTCTACACTCGCGATACTCGAAAGTTGCTATTCAGGATAGGAGGGAAGCTGACTGAAGTTGTTTCCGATAAATCAAATACATTTACGCAATCAGCCCGAATGATGTCCGGGATGCCTTATTCGGTTATAATTGGCAATGAATATTTCAGTAACCGCGATTCTTTAGCGTACCTTATCAACGTTATTCCTGATCTGTATCCTTCTGTTTCTGTTGAAGAATTTAAAGATTCCATTTACGATAACAGGCTTTATTTCCAGGGAAATGTTAAGGATGACTATGGATTAAGCAAACTTTTATTTGCCTGGTCGGTTAAAAAGGCAGGCGCCGATAACGATTCATCAGAAGTAAAGACCAGGGAGGTCAAATTCGATAAATCCTTGATACAACAGCAGTTTTTCTACTTTATGGATATGTCAACCTTGTTTGTACAACCTGGCGACGAAGTTGAATATTATTTCGAAGTATGGGATAATGATGGCGTAACCGGCAATAAATCAACACGATCGGCTAAACATATTTTTAAGGTGCCTACGCTTGATGAGATTGAAAAAATGACGGAAAAGAAAAATGATGATATTAAAGACAAGATGGAATCGGTTGTAAAACAATCACAATCGCTGCAAAAGCAAGTCGAAGACATGCAAAAAAAGATGGTAGATAAGAAGGAAGTTGGCTGGCATGAAAAACAAACATTAAAACAATTACTTGATAAACAAAAATCGTTGCAGGACCAGGTGCAGGAAATTCAGAAAGAAAATAAGGAGAAAAATCTGCAGGAAAATCAGTACCAGGAACTTTCTCCGGAGATAATGGAAAAGCAAAAACAACTAGAAGATTTGTTTAATAAGGTAATGTCGGAGGACATAAAGAAGATGTACGAGGAATTACAAAAGATGCTGGAAGATATCGATAAGGATAAAGTAGCCGAGATGCTCGAAAAAATGAAAGATGACAGTAAAGGTCTTGAAAAAGAACTGGATAGGAACCTTGAATTATTTAAACAACTTGAGGTCGAACAGAAATTGCAGCAAACCATTGATAAACTCGATAAGCTATCGGAAGACCAGAAAAAACTTGGTGAGGAAACCAAAGATGCTGACAAGAAAAACCTTGATGAACTCAATGAAAAACAGAGTGAACTCAATAAACAATTTGACGGGGTGAAAGATGATCTTAATGCGTTACAGCAAAAAAACAGTGAACTGGAGGAGCCGAATAAATTAGGAAATACTGATGCGGATGAAAAGGAAATCGATCAGGATATGAAGCAAAGTAGTGATGAAATGAAAAGCGGGAAGCCGCAGAAAGCTTCACAGTCGCAAAAAAAGGCATCGGATAAAATGAAAAGTCTAAGCGAAAAACTTTCACAGATGCAGCAGGAAATGGAACAAGAGGATGAGGGAGAAGATATGGAAGCGATCAGGCAAATATTAGATAACCTGGTTAAGATTTCATTTGATCAGGAAGATTTAATGAATCAGTTAAATATTGTCAGCACGACTAATCCTAAGTATCTTCAGGTCATTCAGAAACAGAAAAACCTGAAGGATGACCTTGTAATTGTAGCCGATAGCCTGTACGCACTTAGTAAGCGTCAGGCTAGTATTGAGCCTTTTATCCTTCGGGAGATGACCACTGTTGAAAACAATATGGAAGAAGCTGTTAATCTGTTGAATAACAGGACTGTAGCTACAGCAAAAACCAAACAGCAATATGCTATGACCTCCATTAATAACCTTGCTTTAATGCTTTCGGAATCGCTGAAACAAATGCAGCAGAATATGCAGAGTAAAGGCTCTGGTAAATCCGGTAAAAAAAGCAAGAAACCTGGAATGAGCCAGGGTAAAATGAAATCAATGCGGCAGTTGCAGGAGCAAATGAACAAGCAGCTGCAGGAAATGAGGGAGGGAATGCAAAATCCCGGGAAACAAGGATCACAGGGACAAAAACAAATGAGTGAGAAGTTTGCACGTATGGCAGCTCAACAGGAAGCTTTACGTAGGCAGATGCAGGAATATGGACAGGAGCTACAAAAAGATGGAACTGGTGTAGATAAGGGTTTTAAGGAAATGATGCAGCAGATGGAACAGACTGAAACAGACCTGGTAAACAAACGCATCAATGCAGAAACTATCAGAAGGCAACAGGAAATAGTAACGCGAATGCTTGAGTCGGAAAAAGCCGAGCAACAACGTGAACTTGATGACAAGCGTGAATCGAAAGAATCAAAGGATATCTTTTATAATAATCCTTCTAAGTTCTTCGAATACAATAAGATAAAGGAAAAAGAAACGGAGTTACTGCGTACAGTTCCGCCTAATTTAAAGCCGTTTTATAAATCCAAAGTAAACGAATATTTCCTCTCATTCGAATAAAAATACTAGTCATGATTAGTTTCTCAACAGTCGACATAAAATACAATCTGCAAAATAAGCTCAAAATTAAAAGTTGGGTTAAGACCATTCTCGATACTGAAGGTAAAAAGGCAGGAGACATAACCTATGTTTTTTGTAATGACGATTTCCTGTTTAGTATGAATGAAAAATATTTAAAACATGATACCCTTACAGATATAATTACATTCGATTATTCTGAAAAGGGTAGGCTGTCCGGAGATATTTTTATTAGCATAGAGCGGGTAAAAGAAAATGCTGAAAGCTTCAAGACTACGTTTAACCAGGAGTTAGGTAGAGTTATGGCTCATGGTATTCTTCACCTTGCGGGATATAAAGATAAAAGTTCAGAGGATAAAAAAGTGATGAGGAGCAAGGAGGATTTTTATCTGGCTTCTTTTCCTAATCAATAGTAGCAGTTGTGAGTATTGAAAATAAGATCTTACAGCATTTTGTTCCACGTGAAACACTAGAAAATTGTTCAAAAAATACGATATAATTGTAGTTGGAGCTGGTCATGCCGGAAGTGAAGCTGCCGCAGCGGCTGCTAACCTGGGATCATCGGTTTTACTGATTACTATGCAGATGGGTGTGATAGCCCAGATGTCGTGCAACCCTGCCATGGGAGGCATAGCCAAAGGGCAGATTGTTCGCGAAATTGATGCACTTGGAGGTCAGTCGGGTATTATTACCGATCATACCATGATACAATTTCGGATGCTGAACCGTTCCAAAGGTCCTGCTATGTGGAGCCCACGCGCCCAAAGCGATAGGATGCGGTTTTCCGAAAAGTGGAGACTAACGTTAGAAGGCATTTCCAATGTGGATTTCTGGCAGGATACTGTCATAGGATTGTCCGTAAAGGAAGGTTTTGTAACTGGTGTTCACACTGCAATGGGTTATCATATCGAAAGCAAAGCTGTGGTTCTTACTAATGGCACATTTCTGAACGGATTGATCCACATTGGTATGAAATCGTTTGGGGGCGGCAGAATAGGGGAGAAGGCTTCAACCGGATTAACAGAAAACCTGGTTCAGTTTGGATTCGAATTCAGCCGAATGAAAACCGGAACTCCTGTGCGAATTGATGGTAGGTCTATTGACTTTTCACGAATGGAAGAACAACAGGGTGATGAAGTGACTGGAAAATTTTCTTTTACTGACACACCTGTTCTGAAAAATCAACGACCATGTTTTATCACATATACTTCTCCCGAAGTTCACAAAGTACTTGAAACAGGCTTTCATGAGTCACCAATGTTTACTGGAAAGATTGAAGGCACAGGCCCTCGATATTGTCCTTCAATTGAAGATAAAATCAATCGTTTTGCCGATAAAACAAGGCATCAGCTTTTTGTTGAACCCGAAGGATGGAGTACTGTGGAATATTACCTGAATGGATTTTCCTCTTCATTACCGGCAGAAATACAGGTAAAAGCATTAAAGTTAATTCCAGGTTTGGAAAATGCAAAAATATTCAGACCGGGATATGCAATTGAATATGATTATTTCCCACCTGTACAATTAAAGTATACACTGGAGACAAAATTGGTTGAAAACCTTTATTTCGCCGGTCAGATAAATGGTACTACCGGGTATGAGGAAGCAGCATCGCAAGGATTGATGGCAGGAATAAATGCACACTTGAAATTAGCCGAAAAGGATCCTTTTATTCTTAAACGTTCTGATGCATATATCGGTGTTTTAATTGATGATTTAATTACAAAAGGGGTTGACGAACCCTATCGGATGTTTACTTCCAGGGCTGAATATCGCATTCTTCTCAGGCAGGATAATGCAGATTTACGACTTACACCTGCCGGAAATAAGCTGGGACTTGCATCGGATGAAAGGCTAAAAAGAGTTAATGATAAACTGGAATGGATTAATAAGGTTAAAGTTTTTATGCAAACAACCAGTATTAGCCCCGATATGGTTAATGGATTTCTGGCAAGTATTAATACCGCTCCGATAAAGCAGAAGGTAAAACTGGATACGCTGCTATTGCGTCCCCAGGTTTCGTTTAACGAACTGATCACGCATATTAATTTACTGGAAGATTTCACAAGACAAATAGATTTGGACAAAGATGAAATCCTTGAAGAAGCGGAAATCCTGATTAAGTATGACGGGTATATCAACAAAGAAAAGGAAATTGCTGAAAAACTGTCAAAATTTGATGATATGCCACTTAAACCAGATTTCGATTATCATAGCCTATCTTCATTGTCTACAGAAGCCCGTCAGAAACTTACCCGGATACGACCTGCAACCATTGGGCAGGCGTCCAGGGTAAGCGGAATATCTCCATCTGATATTTCTGTTTTGCTGGTTTTTCTTGGAAGATAGAAGCTGTTTCACGTGGAACAAAATGCTTTAATTGCTAAAATGAATTTTATTTAGGAGATTTCGAAGACGGATACAGTGTTTTATAAAAGAACTACCTTAGAGCCCTGAACTCTAATTTTTGTGTTTTTACTGAATGGAATTCGCAACATTTTACAACGTACACATTTTACTGAATGGAATTATTAAAGAATTGCCCCATCTGTGGATCAGAGATATTTGAACCTTTTATTTCCGGGAAAGACTATTTTCTTACCGGTGAAACGTTTGAAATAGTCAAATGCAGAGCTTGTGGTTTCCGTTTTACAAATCCACGTCCAAAAGCTTCGGATCTCGGGAAATATTATGAATCAGCAGAATATATTTCGCATTCTAATACCCGCAAAGGTTTGTTCGCTGCAGTATACCAGCAGGTGCGTAAATATACTTTGGCTCGTAAACTTTCGATGATCAGCAAATTTCAGCAAAATGGAGAAATCCTTGACATTGGATGCGCAACAGGGCAGTTTCTTCATTACATGTCAGAACACGGGTGGAAAACCAACGGGATTGAACCTGATGAAAAGACCCGGGCTCGTGCTATTGAGGAATATGGATTACAGGTTTTTCCGGAAGAAAAACTAAATGAGTTTGGTAAGTCTAAGTTCGATGTGATAACTATGTGGCATGTGCTCGAACATGTTTCAGAACTTAATGTGCGAATGCAACAACTTAAATTACTATTAAAACCTGAGGGCACTATAATTATTGCTGTTCCCAATTGTGATAGTTACGATGCAAAGAAGTATGGGCAATTTTGGGCCGGTTATGATTTACCCAGGCATTTGTATCATTTTACAAAATCGGATATAAAATTACTGGCAGAGCAAAACGGGTTTACAATTGTGAATATTTTACCCATGAAATTTGATGCATTTTATGTTAGCCTTTTGAGTGAAAAATATATGAATGGGAAAATGCGTTGGATGCCTGCTTTATGGAATGGTTTTTGGTCAAATCTGAAAGCCGGGCAAAATTATGGCCATTCAAGTTTGATTTATGTGATAAAATTAAAATGAGCCGTTTATAAGCCTTATATTCGCTGATGCAGGTTCTGTAATACCTAGTCCTGGATTTCGGGAGATCGTTAAATATAGAGCTTAATTTAAAGCGGCCTCTTAATCCCTTGTCAATACTCGATTTCGTGATAACTACTATATGATTAGCAGAGAAAAAATTAAAAAACGCCTTTTACCTATGCTTTTTTTAAGCATGCTGTTTTTTTTATCTGCTGTTATTATTTCGTCTGTAATAAAAAACTATTATTCTCCTGAAAATGTTTCGCAACGAATAACATCTGAAATTGCGACTGCATTTAATAAACTTGAAACTGAGGTTAAAAAAGTAGCTGATCAAAATACAGACAACAAAAATTTGTTCCTCGATTTTATCGGGAAAAATTATAAAGACTCTTTTGCCAAAAACGGAATCGAAATCCTGGTTTACAAGAATGATAGCCTTAAATTCTGGACTTCTGATGTTTTTGCTGCTCCATTCATAAACGAAGATAGTACGAACTTTGCATCCAATATAATACGTAATGGAAGTGGATATTACCTGGTGAAAAAACTACGGAACAAGAATGACTTAATTATTGCACTTCAATTGATTCGCTATAATTATAGATTTTCAAATGAATACCTTCCATCAGGATTTTATAAAAGCTTCAGCGCCCCGGATAATGCAGGTATTGAGTTAAAACCTGGAAAATATAATATTACCGCCCCTTCCGGAAAATTTCTTTTTAGTATTACGTATGAGCAACCATTCGAAATGGCGATTTGGCTGCAATACCTGATTTTTACTTTATATATCAGCAGTTTCCTGTGCTTTATAGCGGCGATATTTATAATGTATAAGTTTTTAATGAGTGAATGGGGCTATAAATGGCTTTATTTCCTGTTATTTGTTTTCGATATTATAATTTTAAGGGCAATCCAACTTTATTTTCGTTTTCCGGCCGATCTTTACCGATTACAGCTATTTAACCCGGCATATTTTGCATCTTCTGACTTTTTACCTTCTCTTGGTGACTTCTTAATTAACTCCCTGATTGGCGTTCAGCTAACTTATTTTGCGTTTAAGCACGCTTCATTAAATATTAAAGTCACAGATTTAAATATCATCTTCAGGCGAATTGCAGCAGCAGTATTAATTATTTTCCTGGTATTCATCTTTTATTTTCTGCCACAAACAATTTCAGAACTTGTTCTTAATTCGAGTATATCATTCCGTTTCGAAAACATCCTTAGTTTACCGCCCATAAGTCATGTGGGAGTGCTCATTATCGCATCCTTATTGCTAGGTTTTTTATTCATTTTTGAAGTTTTAGGAAAGTATCTTGTAACCTGGAATACAGAAGCTAATCTGTTTATTTACATTGCTTTACCTGCAGTTCTTGCCTACCTGGTTTTTACTATTTATTCTGGTATTTACGACTTTATAAATATGGTCGTATTATTAGCTCTTTTAAGTGTATTGTATTTTCAAATCAGAGCTAAGTCCTCTGCTAAAACCAGAATTGGCAGAATAATATTAGTTATAATGGTATTGTCAGCTATGGCGACTTATGTTGTGAATAAATCGGAGACAAGCCGGGAGCATGAAAAACGGATAATACTCGCTACGCATCTTTCGGATGCAAGAGATAACCTGGCTGAATACTATTTTAATGAAGCTTCAATAAGCATTAAAAAAGATAGCATACTTTCACAACTATTGTCTGGAGTTAAATCAGATACCGAGGTTAACGAAGTATCATCATATATTAAGAATGAATATTTTTCGGGATATTGGAGTAAATATCAGGTGCAAATCACTTTATGTCAACCAAATAAAAAACTCAATATTAAACCGGGAAATATCGTTACAGGTTGTAATGATTATTTTAATGGAAAAATTAACCAGTTCATGCGACCTGTTTCTGTTCCGGGATTATATTTCCTTAGACAATCGATTGATGCTATGTATTATTTAGGGAAAATCGAGGTCAAAAACACTGATTCAGACATTCAGAAAGACATTTCAATTTTTGTCGAGATAAGTTCTAATAATATATGGAAAGGCTTAGGGTATCCGGAGTTACTTTTAGATACTAAAAATGCCAGTTCCGATAATTTGTATGGTTATTCATATGCTTTTTATAACAAAGGAGAATTAGTCAAAAATGTCGGTAAATTCTCTTTCGATATTGATAACAGGAATATTATTAAGCATGCATCGGAACAAGGATTTTTTGTTTCAAACGGATATAGCCACTTTGTATTGAATGTTAACCAGAATACAATGATTGTGATTAGCAGGGAGGTTCCCAGGATAGCGGATTTGATTTCTCCTTTTTCATATGTCTTTCTTTTATTGTTAGTAATGCTGGTGCTGATAAATTTATTGAAAGGATCTTCATTAAACTGGAATATAGGAATTTATACTTTCCGTTTGCGGCTGCAGGTGATTATGATTTCAACTATTGTAGTTTCTTCAGTCATATTGGTGACCATTAGTTTGTTGTTTATCAACAAGTTAAATGCAAATAAAAATAATGAAATATTAAATGAGAAATTAAATTCGGTTTTAATAGATCTTGAAATCCGTTATGGAAAATACGCTTCGTTTGATGTTGTGCCACAGGAGGAACTTACTGATTTGTTGTTGAATCTATCAAATACGTACTTCACCGATATTAATATTTATAATAAGGATGGTTTCCTGCTAGCCTCATCACGGGATCAGATTTTCAGGGAGGGAATGATTTCCGAACAGATTAATCCATCGGGAGCACTGCAATTGATAGTGGATAAAAAGTCTTTTTTCATTCAGAAGGAGAGTATCGGAACCTATTCTTTTTTATCGGCATATACACCGGTTCGTAATTTGGATAACCATTTGTTAGGGTATCTCAATTTACCCTATTTTGCAAAACAGGAAGAAATACGTCGGGAGATTTCCGGCCTGATCTCGGCTTTAGCCAATATCTATATAGTAATGTTTGTCATTACCGTTATGCTCGCCTTGTTGTTGTCGCGATATATTACCAAACCGCTGCAACAGATAGGAAACCAGTTTAGCAGAGTTAAAATTGGAGATAAAAATGCTAAAATTGAATGGAGCAGGAAAGATGAAATTGGT
Organism: uncultured Bacteroidales bacterium; assembly: GCA_963802185.1. Taxonomy (GTDB): domain Bacteria; phylum Bacteroidota; class Bacteroidia; order Bacteroidales; family UBA4417; genus UBA4417. The sequence goes on along the minus strand of CAWDHU010000011.1, from coordinate 2,517 downwards.
CGTTTAGTAGACGAATATAACAGGATGATTGACGAAATGGAGAAAAGTGCTGAATTACTCGCCCGAAGTGAGCGTGAAAGTGCCTGGCGACAAATGGCCCGCCAGGTAGCACACGAAATCAAGAACCCTCTCACTCCAATAAAATTGAGTATGCAGCTGCTTATGAAAGCCTGGAATGACAAAGCTCCGGATTGGGATGTTCGGTTGAAACGATTTTCACAAACATTAATCATGCAGATTGATACACTTTCGGAGATTGCTACTGAATTTTCGGATTTTGCGCAAATGCCAGAACCCCAGATTCAGGAATTTGATGTTATTCCTCTTGTACAACAATCTGCTGCCCTGTTCCGAGATCAATCCGATTGCGAAATCTCTTTCGAAACCAATCATCAGGAGTGTATAATAAAAGCCGATCCCAACCAGGTACTTCGCGTATTTAACAATTTGATCAAGAATGCTTTACAAGCAATTTCGGATGAAAGACAAGGGATTCTCAGGATTAAACTCTACATAGTTAATAATACTTGTGAAATTAGTTTTCAGGATAATGGAACAGGTATCTCTAACGAAAGTCAAACCCGTATTTTCTCGCCTAATTTTACAACAAAAAATGCGGGTATGGGCCTTGGGTTAGCCATGGTTAAGAATATTATAGACAATTCTTCCGGCCGTATCTGGTTTGAAACCGAGCCGGGTAAAGGCACCACCTTTTTTGTATCACTTCCATTGCAGGATAAGTAAAAACGGGAAATCCCCGGCATGCGCCTTTGCAGTTTAATCGGCCTTCTTTCTTTCTTTCTTTCTTCAGGCTATGGGCTCTTAATGTTTGTTAACGTAGTATCCCGTTAAAGCAACATTATGTCCTGTGTAGTCACTATTTACGTATTTTTGCACCGATTAATCTGTATACCTGTTTGAATCCATTAAAACAACTGGCCGGGCAAACTGCAATATATGGGCTGAGCTCTATTGTTGCCAGGATCATTAATTTCTTTTTTGTACCCTTATACACCCGTATGCTAACTACGGGTAATTATGGGCTTGCATCTGAATTATTGGCATACATTGCTATTTTACAGGTAATACTTACATTCGGAATGGAAACGGGTTTTTTCCGTTTTGCTAGCAATGATAAAAGCCGTTCAGAAATTATATTTTCAACAGCACTGATTTCGCTGGGTACAACATCCCTGGCATTCCTTTTACTGATCATTGTTTTTTCCAGTCAGCTGAGTGTATTTGCCGAACATCCTGTAAACTATATCATATATGCCGCAGTTATCCTGGCTATTGATTGTTTTACTGCCATTCTTTTTGCCGAACTCCGACTCAAAAACAAAGCATTTAAATTTGCCGCCTTCAGGAGTATTAAAATTCTCTCTGAGGTTGGTTTCAATGTCTATTTATTTTTTGTATTGCCAAAATATTTTATTTCACATCCGGATTCTTTTTTGCTAAAATATATACCTGCCACACCTGATTACGGGTATATTTTAATGGCAATCCTGTTGAGCTGTATTGTCTCGCTTTTGCTTTTTGTTCCCAGGTTACTGAACCTTCATTTTGCATTCTCAAAAAAGCAGTTGCATGAGTTGATGATTTATTCTCTTCCTTTAATGATTGCTGGATTACCTGGCGTTGCGAATGATTTTATCAGCAGGATCTTCTTCAGGTTTTTTGCCCCTGCAACGGCACCCTGGCAGGATCAGTTAGGGATTTTTAATGCCAATGTAAAGCTGGCGGTCTTTATGGTTTTGTTTGTTCAGATGTTTCGGTATGCGGCCGAACCTTTTTTCTTTTCATCAGCCGCACGTGAGGATATGAGGAAAATTTATGCCGATGTAATGAAATATTTTGTTGCTTTTTGTGTTCTTATTTTTCTGGGTATTGCAATGTATCCTGAGCTGTTTGCACTTTTACTTGGTAAAGAATTCCGGAGCGGAATAGCTGTATTGCCGATAATGCTGATAGCTAATATTCTGTTGGGAATAGTGTTCAATTTGTCCATGTGGTATAAATTATCAGGGAAAACACATTATGCCTTAACCATTACAGTTCTCGGGCTGGCTATTAACCTGGTTATTAATATCATTTTTATGCCGGTATATGGTTTTATGGCTGCGGCCTGGGGATATCTTTTCAGCTATTTGTCAATGGTTATTTTTAGCTACTACCTAAGCCGCAAATATTATCCGATACCTTATGATTGGAAAACAATACTTCTTTATTTCTTCACGGGGATCACTCTATACCTTGTAAGTGTATATATTGCCCCTCCGGCTTTAAGCGCCCGGATTGCACTAAATACTTTGTATATCCTGGGGTTTGTTATTTTTGTGTTGAAAAGAGAAAAAATTGATATCAGAAGGCTAAAATCATTGTTAAAGCGAACATAAAATCACAGTTAAAAAAAAGAATTCAATGAAAGTTAATATCGTAAACCGCTCACGTTTCCCTTTACCTCAATATGCTACAGTTCACTCAGCAGGCCTCGACCTTAGAGCTGATCTTGAA
>CAWDHU010000010.1:0-588601 GCA_963802185.1 uncultured Bacteroidales bacterium | reverse complement strand
TAATGATGGACAACTTCGCCTCATTTTCCAAACTCCCGATTGGGAAGACTTTGTAAACCTGGCAATTACCGAAATCAGGCAATATGGCAAGGATAGCCTGCAGGTTGTCCGTCGGCTGAGAGCTATGCTTGTAAATCTGATTGAAATAGTACCTCCGCAAAGAGCCGTTTCACTGAAGGCAGAGTTAGAGGTTCTCAACCGCAGTGTACTACAGGATTTTCGTGAACCTGAAGATCGGGCGCGTGCCGCCATGGCCAACTCGCTGGGAATGGGCTGAGCGAATGTGTATCGGAAAAGGGCTGGAAGTTGGAAGACAGGAGTCGGAAGTTGGATAATAGAAGTCAGATGTTGGAATAAAGAACTATAAAAATAAGACATAAATATCCAAAAAGACAAAACAGGTATTAATTGAAATTAATGACGCCTGGTTATTTGACATATAATCATGCAGATAAAATAAAGAATACCTTATTGGGAACTTCGGACTTCCATCTCCGGTCTTCCAGTTTCTTACTAAAAATAATTCCGAAACTATAAAGCAAGTACAAATTCTGAATCAGAACTAAATTAAATTCACTCTACACTAAAACTTCTACTTATGTTAAATGCATTTCTTTGGGGGCTCTTGGCAACCTCTTCGTTGATCCTGGGCGGGATCATAGCTTCCAGGTTTTCTTTGAGTAAAAAAACTATTGGTATAATTATGGGCTTTGGCGCGGGAACCTTGATATCGGCTATTTCCTATGAATTGATCTTTGAGGCAGTAAAAATTGCCAGGGGATCAGGGTTTCCTGCTTTTGGATTTTTTACCGGCGCATTTACATTCTTTTTCGCGGATATGTTAATTGGTAAATTTGGCGCCAGCAACCGGTTGGATGTTGAGGCATCAGGAAGTTCAAAGCTTATTGTCCCAATGGTATTAGCCATTATTCTCGACGGAATACCCGAATCTATTGTGATCGGGTTGGGATTATTTAAAGGAGGAGCTGTTAGCCTGGCCATGCTGGTAGCTGTATTTGTCTCTAATCTGCCCGAGGCCATAGCCGGGTCTACAGGGATGAAGGCCAGTGGCTGGAGCGGGAAAAAAGTAATTTTCCTGTGGTTGTTCATTGCCCTGTTTTGCGCGCTTTCAACTGTTGCTGGCTTCACCCTTTTCATTGATACGCTGAACTTTGGCTGGCGTTTATCCAGGCTTTTGCCGGTGGCGCTATCCTGATGATGCTTGCCAATTCAATGATCCCTGAGGCATACGAACATGGAGGGAAACTTGCTGGTGTTGCAACCGTCCTTGGATTCTTTCTATCCGTATCTATGGTTATTCTGGAAAACTCCTGATCTTTTCATTTCACAAATTGCTGACAAATGTTATTCATAAAAACATGGTAATATGTAAATCTTCAAGTCGATGATTACAATCTCAAAAAAGTCTATAGGCATAATCTGGTTTTTGAGGTTCTGCGTTCGGGAATTGAATTATTTTTGAATGAGTAAATTGATCCTATTAAACGTCTATGAATTTTAACAGGAATACCTGAGGATGAAATATAGTCAGACAGATTTAAGTGATACATTTGCACAACTAAACACAAAAAAGCTATTGACTATGCGAACCAGAATAATGTTCCATTTCCTATTGTTGATTGCTATAAATGTCTCTTCTTTTGAAGCATTGAAAGCATCAGAAAGAACTGATACCATCCGTGATACAAACGACACTATCTCATTACCAAAAAATGCAGACAATCCGGATATTCTTACTCCTTATCACCTGAGTGTGATTAAGTTTAACCCGACCCCGATGATGCTGTTCAATGAATTAAGAAATGTTACATTCAGCTACGAGAGGCTTATTAAAAAGAACAAATCCGTTTCATTCAGCTTGGCTACCTGGTTGTTCCACCGGTTTTAAATGATACTCTCTTCAACAGTGTGCTTCTCAATAAAGACAAAAGGAAAGGGATCAACATTGCCCTTGATTACAGGGTTTATCCCTTTTCCAGGAACCGGCGTCCGGCCCCGGATGGATTGTATTATGGGGGATACCTTTCTTATATCGGCACCTCGAGCGAAAGCAGGGGTAAATTGATGGATACACCTGAAGATGATAAGATTATATTAAATACGCGGATGAATATGATTAACCTGGGATTTGAATTAGGGTATCAATTTATATTCTCAAAGAAATTTTCCATTGATTTATTGATGTTCGGGCCTTCATTAAGTGGTTATTGGGGAAACTTCGATCTGACAGGTAATCTGAATAGTGACCTGGGTAATAAAATTGATGAGGAACTTGCGGCTAAACTTAAAGAACGATTTCCGGCTCTTGGCTACCTTTTTACAGACGAAGATGCAACCTTCAGCACTTCGAAAATCGTAGTATCTTCCTGGTTCCGGTATAGTGTGCAGTTTGGGTATCATTTCTGATGAAAGACCCAAATTCCAAGACCCAAATTCCAGGTTTCAGAATAAAAGTTACTGGTTTACCTTCGGTGAGCTCGCTTCGCTCGGTTCTGGTTACTGGTTCCGACATCTAACATCCGACATTTCAATGCTCGTCTCCGTTAAGCCCCTCCGGGGTTGGGGGTCTCTTGTCAACTCAAATTCCAGGTTTCAGAATAAAAGTTACTGGTTTACCTTCGGTGAGCTCGCTTCGCTCGGTTCTGGTTACTGGTTCCGACATCTAACATCCGACATTTCAATGCTCGTCTCCGTTAAGCCCCTCCGGGGTTGGGGGTCTCTTGTCAACCCAAATTCCAGGTTTCAGAATAAAAGTTACTGGTTTACCTTCGGTGAGCTCGCTTCGCTCGGTTCTGGTTACTGGTTCCGACATCTAACATCCGACATTTCAATGCTCGTCTCCGTTAAGCCCCTTCGGGGTTGGGGGTCTCTTGTCAGCTCAAATCTCAAGATCCTGGACGCAAATTCCAGGTGTTGACCGATCAGCACTATGCACATGCCACTATGCACATAGCACTAAGCACAAAGTAACCCTCTTTGAATTTGGAACTTTGAATTTGGGACTTAAACTACAGCAACCCCTTCTCCTTCAAATCATGTATAACATCTGCTATTGACGATTTCCCCGATTTCTTAATAATATTTGTCCGATGCGTATTGATGGTATACGGGCTTCGGAAAAGTTTCTCGGCAATCTCTTTTGTGCTGTGGCCTTCCTCTATAAGCTCAATAATCCTGAATTCGGAAAATGAATATATGTTTCCGGTCATCAGGAGGTCATCGTCAGGGTAACGAAAATACTTTTGGTCGTCGCCACTGTAAAAATGAAATCCTTTGTGAATATGATCAGCTTCGGTTATATCTGAAATTACCAATATCAGAAAAACGGATTCGTACGGAACTTTGCTGTAAAAAAAGTACCCCTGGTAAAGATAATCGGTAAAGCCGCCTCCCGGTTTTGCTGCCCTGAAATTTGAGGACATTACTTTTGCTCCGCGTTTTTTGATATACATTTCCTGCGCCAGGCCGATCATTTTTGCCCTGACAAGGTGATGTCTTTTTAAATCTTCAGGATGGGTTGTTGTCAGAAAAAAGCCAGCTTTAACCTTATCCTGTTCAAGCCCAAACATTCTGGTGACACCTTTGCTGATAAACAGAATATCAAGAAGAATCAAATCGGCTATATAAAAAAGCTGGTTGTTCTCTTCCATCAACTGGTCGAGCTCAATCATCAGTGGGTCTTCAGGACCAATACCTTCAATTCCTGAATGCGAGAATTTTTCAAAAAACTCATGAAACAAATTATAGTCCTGATTCAGATCAGTCACGCTCACCATAATAAAATTGGAATACTTTCAGAGTGTAAATATAGAGGAATTCAGATACATGGATTCTTTTCTTTAACAATATTTATGAGACCTCCCGGCCTTGAATTCTTACATCAAAACAGGATAATTTATCGCAGGCATTTATACATATAGATTTTTGCATTAAAAACCAGGAAAAAAATACAGTTTCATCTGTATTGTAATTTTTTATTTACAGGACTAATTTTGAATGTGAAATATGCTTACCAATACCCTTTCTTTCTCTTGGTAAGATTTAAATCAATTTATAAAGAATTATATTATAACCCTGGTATAAAGCTACAAAGATGGAAAAACGAATAAGTGATATCGATAAAATAGCCATACGACTTAAAGTGCTGGACAATAAAATCCAACATCTCAAATCAATAACTGATGAGGTACTAAACGAAGTTGAGTCAGCATACCAGGAGCGGATAAAAGAATTGAATCTGAAAAAAAATGCCGCTCGGCAAACCCTTTTAAAACTGCAGGAAACCAGGGATGAAGGCTGAAATATTCAGGTGGCAGGTTAATGTTCTTTGAAATATTGAAATGACAATGACTCTATTATTGCGGATTTGGGATTGCGGATTGTGGATTGCGGATCGCGGATTTGGGATTGGAATAATATGAAATCTGAAATCGTCATTCCAAAATCCGAAATACCTTAAAGCACCCCTTTTTCCTTGAGCTCATAAATCAGATCCGATATCTGAGCTTTACCAGATTTTTCCAGAATATTCGAGCGATGGGTATTCACGGTGTATACGCTCAGGAATAATTTTTCGGCGATTTGCTTGCTGCTCAAACCTTTCTCAATAAGCCTGACGATTTCCAATTCCCGATCCGACAAATTATGACTTAAATTCAGAAGGTCTTTATCCGGAAATCTGAATAAAGAGACGTCGGTTCCGGTATAATGGTGAAAACTGTTTTTCTTCATTTTAAACCATTCAATATTTGTAACAACCTGGATCATAAAAACCGCTTTGTATGGGATCGGGCTATAAAACATGTAATCCTGCACAAATAAATTAGTATAAACAGCGGAAGGATTGCGCATCCGGAGGTTATATGATGTTAGCGCACTTCCCGATTGGGCATGAAATATTTCCTTTTCCATTTTAAACACCCTGCTTCTGGCGTGCCCAAGCCTATCTTCATCGTCAGGGTGTACGAGTTGTGTATAATGTCCTGGATTAATCTCTTTGGGTGTAATGCCAAGCATTTGAAAAATTCGTTGGCTGGTAAACAAGAACCGCATTTGCCCCATTTCGAAAACCTGGAAATACTGGTCATTCACTTCCATCAGTTCCTCAAGTTTCTGCATAGTAGGATCGTCAGGATTAATATTTAAGAACCCTGTTGGTAGATAGGACTCAATAAAATCGAAAAAGATGCTGTAGCTGTAAGGGTTATTTGCCATAAGATAATAAAATCCTGTCTTGAAAGTTAATCGGATGCAAATCTAAACAAAAAAATACAGAATCGTCGGTATTGCATAAGGATTCCGATGCCGTTAATTTTACCTATATGCAAAAGGCACTTCTTCCTGTGACTACTTCAGTTTAAACCTTTATTAATGGCAGAGTTAACAGCAAAATTATTTCGCGACTATTTTGGCGGATGCTGGTTGGGCAGGATTACTAAAAACGGCGAGTTCAACCGCCAAATCGTTTTTAATTGGCCCGAAGCTTTTGGGAAATTCTGTTCGCTGGGCACTGAACCTGGGTTGGTTGTCCCCCCGAACTCAGGCGCGTTAGATGATACGAAGCAGATATGTGTTGCAGGCTGGCGGGCTGATGTTCGCAGATGGACCCATGTATGGCACAACGAATTTGGCGGCTTTGGCGAAATACAATGGACCTCGTACGAAGTAGTAAAAGAAATTACTGTTCTGTATGGTTTCGCACACGAGTGTAAACAGGAAACCGACGACCCCACCGACCATATTGTCAAGTGTGAAATGCTAGATCACGACAACTTTAAATATACCATCCAAAGTTTCAGAAAAGGAAAAACAGAAATTGTTGCAAAACGAATCAGGACTGACATTGAATTGAAAGAATTAATGAAAAACCAATTATTAACTGACATAAAAATTAAATAATCTTAAAATTAAATTAAGGAGAAACAAAAATGACAACACAAAACAACATTAACACAGCAAAGGTCACAGCCGATAAGGCACGGATTGACAGGCTAAAAGAACAACTCAGGAGCACTCCTGCCGAGGTTGATTTTGAGCGGATCAGGATCATGGAGGAGGTTTACGCGAACACGCAAGGCGACCAGAATATCATGCGTCGGGCAAAGTTCATGGCTACCCTGCTGGAAAGGAAAAAACTCTATATCGACGACAACCTATTTGTAGGCAGTATGGCCAGCACCGTCAACGGCATCTACACGTATCCGGAATGGAACATCGATTGGATGAAAGACGATAATACCGTTGAGAAGTGTAAGGATCCGGAGGACAAGAGGGTAAACCAATGGGCTCTCGATTACTGGGAAAAACGGGCGCTTAAACCCCGCACACTTGAAATCTTCGAGAAGAAGTATGGTTTTGATCCACGCCCATCCTATGATTCAGGCTTTGTAGTCAGTTTCTTCGACTGGCCAGGTGGTGGAGGTAACCTGAACTACCCCAGGATTTACAACAATGGGCTGGCTGCTATGATCAAAGAGGTCGAGGAACGCCAGGCTGCTCTCGATATGCGCCTGCCCAATGCCAGCAAGCTTTATTTCTACGAAGCCAGTCTTATCCTGATGCGGTCTATTGTCCGCCTGGCTAATCGTTATGCTGAGCTGGCCAGGGAAATGGCTGCCAAGGAGAAGGACGCAACCCGCAAGGCGGAGCTGATCGCAATTGCCGAAACCTGTGAATGGGTTCCCGAGCATCCTGCCCGTAACCTGAGAGAGGCCATCCAATGCCATTTCTTCTGTCATATTTGCGCTGAACTTGAGCAAGTTGGCTGCGGTTACTCCGAAGCCTACCTGGGCCAGAACCTTGAGCCCTACTACCTGGCCGACAAAACAGCCGGACTGGTCGATTACGATCAGGCAACGTTCATGGTACAAAACCTCATTATCAAACTGAACGAAATCGGCTATTACTTTGGAGAGAAGGTCGCTTTGCAGAATTCTGCCGACCTGGGTCAGAGCATCTCATTGGGAGGCTTTACCGAAGATGGGGAAGATGCTACCGCAGAAATGGATTATGTGATTTTAGAAGCATCCGGCTACCTTCACTTGCCTCAGCCCCCGCTGAGTTGTGTCTATACCGAAAGAATGAGTGGCAAATTCCTGGAAAAGGTACTGGATGTCATCGGCACCGGCGTCGGTATGCCTCAGTTCGTGAACGGCAACGTGATGATGAAACGTGCCCTTAATCTGTTCGGCGACTCTAAAAAAGGCATTACCCTTGAACAAGCCCGGCGGACCTGTATAGGTGCCTGCGTGGGTTCATACATTCCTTATGAAACCGGTCACCCGGTGGAAGGTCAACCCAACCTGGGCAAGGTAATCGAATTGATGATGAACGATGGTTTCGATCCACGCACCAAGAAGCAGGTTGGACCCAAGACCGGAGATCCCGAGACCTTCAAAACTTTCGAAGAACTATATGCTGCATTCCAAAAGCAGATAAATTTCAATGAAGAGGTTCTGCGCCGCGGTGCATGGATCGCCAGCATGTTATGCGCTGATTTCCTCCCGGTTCCATGGCGCTCGCTCCTTACCGGAGGCTGCATCGAAACCGGTACCGAGGTGTGGAATGGCGGAGCCAATTATTACACCTGCGCACAGATCGTTGTTGGCGGCATTGACGCAGCCAACTCGCTGATGGCAGTGAAAAAACTGGTTTATGATGACAAAAAGATCACTATGGCCGAACTCAAGAAAGCCCTGGCGGCCAATTTCGTGGGATACGAAAATGTACGCAAGATGTGCTTTGAAGCACCCAAGCATGGTAACGATATCCCTGAAGTAAACAGGATGACCCACAGGGTGTATGAAAGCATTCTTAAAGCTTTCAACAGTGTTGACGGCGGTGGCAATTACCTCAGCAAAGACATCAAATCAGCGCCGGATGCCTATACCAAGAGCATCCACAACCTGATGGGAATGGTGACCGGAGCTCTGCCCAACGGTAAATACGCCGGAGTTGCTCTTACCGACGGTAGTCTGTCGGCCATGCCGGGAACCGATGTCAGCGGACCTACCGCACTTGTGATGTCTGCGGCCAAGGCACAGGATGCCATCAAGTACACCGCAACCCACATGAACATGAAACTTCCTCCGGATCAGCTGAAAACACGCAAAGGCCGGGAGAATGTGCTCCGACTGGTTAAGACCCTGTTTGATAACGATGGTTATCACATCCAGTTCAATGTACTGGATACAAACATCCTCCGGGAAGCTCAGAAACACCCGGAAAACTACCGCGACCTTGTTGTTCGCGTAGCCGGTTTCAGCGCGTTCTTTACCAAACTGGCTAAGGGTGTGCAGGACGAGGTAATCGAACGCACGTTGCAGAGTTTCGATTAGTGAGACGGTATTGAAAGAAAAAGCTAAGGCATGGCAGTTGCCATGCCTTAGCTTTTCATTCAACTAATGAATAAACGAAAAAATAAAGGAGAAATAATTATGACAAAAGATACAGGACAAAAACGCGTTGCCATTATGGTGGGTGCCGGGTACATTCCCGGAATAAATGCTGTAGTTGCAGGCGCTGCTCTTGCTGCCGGCCAATTAGGATGGGAGCTGGTGGGCATACGCGATGGATTTGACGGCTTGCTTCATCCGGAAAAATACCCCGAAGGAGGATTAGTTCCAATCGATCCCCGGACATTGAACATGGATCCGAATACAGGCAGTGTTCTTGGTCAGTCGGCCCGGGTCGATCCGTTTAATGTCCGAACCATCAACGAACTTGAAATGGTTGAGGAAGTGGACATGTCGGATGAGTTAATTGCAAAACTAAAAACAGAAAAAATTGATGCTGTTATTTCGATAGTGGGCGGAAAGGGCCTGAGTATCTTTTACCGGCTTCACCGCAAAGGATTGAATACAGTTTGTGTTCCGCGCTCCATCGAAAACGATATTGCCTCAACTTCGGTATCCTTTGGTTTTAACACCGCGCTTACTTTTACCATCGATATGCTCGACCGTGCGCGCTTGGCGGCAAAGGCTGCCCATAAAATTGCAGTGGTCGAGGTACAAGGGGAGGAAGCCGGATGGATTGCCTTACAGGCCGGTATTGCCGTTGCTGCCGATGCGGTTCTGATTCCGGAGATTCCGGCAGATATGCAACAGCTTGCAGCACACCTGAAACACAAAATGACAGGCAAAAAATCGTGGGGTTTGGTAGTTGTGGCACAAGGCGCAAAAATTATCAATCAGCAGAAAAAAGATGAAAAAGTATCATCACTCAAAGCTTCGTTATCGCCACTGGCAACCAGCGATTCCAACAGTGAATACGTGATCCATAAGTCAGGCCAGGCAGCTCAGGCTGTAGCTGAAGGCTTGCAACTCCGGATAGCAGAAGAAACTTTTCCTATGGTAATCGGCCCCTGGGTCAGAGGTGGCGCGCCATCGGCTGTCGATCGCCAATTAGGCGTGGCTTACGGTGCGGGAGCTATTCAGGCGCTCGAAGCCGGCAGTAACGGGGTAATGGTGTCTTTTGTTCCGCCCGATATTAAGTTCGTTCCGTTGGCTGAAGCCATCAACAAAGTAAGAACGATACCAACCGAAAGCATGTTTTTTCAGGTGGCGGATTCGTTGGGTATTTACGTTGGAAATAAGGAGGCATAGTCATGACAGATCAAACAAAAAATATATTGGAGATAACCGGTACCGTTCTGAATATCCAGCGGTATTGCAGCCACGATGGTCCGGGAATACGCACAAATGTATTCATTAAAGGTTGCTCGCTTCGCTGCAAGTGGTGCGGCAATCCCGAAAGCATTGGAATGAAGCCGGAAGTTTCATACGATCCTAAAAAATGCAAGGGGAAAGAGTGCAGTATTTGCCTGAAAAAACCCTTTCCCGAAGGCGGTTTTTATTTTGTGGAAGGTGACGATAGCAAGATAAAAGTGAACTGGCAGCTGGCCAAAGGCATTACAGAGGAAATTACCTCACTTTGCCCCACCGGCGCGCTGGAAATGTTTGGCAAAACAATGACTGTTGCCGAAGTAATGGCCGAAGTGGAAAAAGATGCATCTTTCTACCGGAGTACCGGTGGTGGTATGACAATAAGCGGTGGCGAGGTGATGCTTCAGCCCGACTTTGCCGCGGCCCTGCTGCAGGAAGCCCACAACAGGGGTATCAATACTGCCATCGAAACAGCGTGTAATGCACCCTGGTCTTTTCTCGAGAAAGTACTGCCTCATGTAGATACCATGCTTCACGACCTGAAACTCATGAATTCCGAAACGTCACAAAAAGTGGACAGGTGTTGGCAACGAACGGATTTTGGCCAACTTCAAAAAAGCGTATGAAACTTTTCCCTACGTTGAATTTATTGCCCGAACACCGCTTATTCCCGGCGTGAATGCCGATGATGAACATGTACTTGGGGTACTGGAATTCATCAAACCACACAAAAATGTGATTGATTATGAACTTGTTGCCCTACCATCGTTTTGGCTTGGGTAAGTATGAATCGCTTGGTGTGGTTTACGAACTCGACGATTACAAAACACCTTCCGATGAAGTGGTTAAACGCTTTCAGGCAATGATTGATAAGGCTTTTGGTCGCGACACTCAGGAGAAATAAAACGTAGCAAACACATAAAACTGGAAAAGTATGATTAAACATGTTGGACACGGAGGCATACTTCGCCGCATAGCGATCAACGTAGGTGCCGGATATCTTCCTGGAATTAATACCATCATTACAGGTGCTTCCCAGGCAGCAGGCCAGTTGGGATGGGAAATTGTCGGAATCCGGGATGGGTTTGAAGGCTTGTTGCACCCCGATCACTACCCCGATGGCGGACTTGTTACCCTCAGCCCGCAAATGGTTGCTCTCCATGATCTCTCACAGGGAGGCACCCTTGGCCAGGCACCCAGGGTTGATCCGTTTCATGACACCACGCTCAACAATGGTGGTGTGGATCATTCTGATGAAATATTAAAAAGGCTGAAAGAAGAAAACATTGACGCATTAATTTCAGTTGTTGGTAACCAGGGGCTTGATATCCTATACAGGCTCCATCGCAAGGGATTGCATACGGTCTGTATCCCAAAATCCATTGAGAACGACATTCCTGTTACCTCGGTTTCTTTTGGATTTAACAGCGCACTGAGCTTTACGATAGAAATGCTGGTGCTTGCCAAACAAGCTGCCATATCTGCCCGAAAGATAGCTGTAGTAGAGGTAATCGGAGAACAGGCAGGATGGCTGGCACTCCAGGCAGGAATAGCAATTTCTGCAGATGCAGTGCTGTTGCCCGAAATACCTTGTAACCTCAATATGCTGGCCCGAAGGCTGGATGAAAAGATTTCTTCCAGGAGACCCTATGGATTAGTGGTTGTGGCCGAAGGTGTGAAATTTTTCAAAAAACCTTTGGAAGATAAATCCGGTTCAACACGCATAGTTTCGCTTCCACCTAAGGCAACCGGGGAGGCAACTGAGCAAGTCATAATTCCGTTTGAAAAGACAGCCGAGACACTGGCAAAGGAACTCCAATTGCTTATTGACAGAGAAACCTATCCGCTTGTGGTAGGTCCATGGGCAAGAGCAGGAGCGCCTACTGCCGTTGACCTGCAACTGGGCATGGCATACGGGGCTGGTGCTATCCAGGCATTGAAAGCCTCAAAGAATGGGGTTATGGTTGCCTTTGCACCTCCTGAAATTCAATATGTGCCACTGGCGGAAGTGATTAATAAAGTCAGAATAGTGTCCACCGATAGTGAATTCCTGAAGATCGCGGGATCACTTGGTATTTATTTTGGGAACTTTTCTTCAAAAATTCAATAATTGTAAATAGGGAGAATCAAATGGACCAGATAGATAAATCAACAGATGTCTACGAACGACTTGCCAATGTTCTGGATGCAACTCCTCAGGGCTTCCCCAGGATGAAATCAGGGGTGGAATTAAAACTGCTCAGGCTGGTGTTTACTCCTGAGGAGGTTTCACTTGCAAGCTATCTTACAACAAAGTACGAATACCCGGCAGATATTGCCAGTCGGGCTGGAATTGATGAGGAAGATGCCATCGTAATACTTAGCGGGCTGATTTCGCGGAAACTTGTACGAATGCAGGGACCTCCTTCCTATCCCGGTATGCCTGCTCCGCCTCCGGGAAAGGATTCTCTCTTCAGGCTTGGGCCTTTTATGATTGGTTGGTACGAAGCAGTTATGCGAATTGAGGGTAAGGAATTTGCCGAACTTTTCCATCAATATATGGAAGAAGGTGGCAGCGAGCGGATCCTTGCGCCACGACCCGGCGTATTGGGCGTTGTTCCGGTGCGGGGCTCGTTAAAACCGGAACTGATGGCTACGATGGAACCACATCTCGATATTGATGCTCATTTAAAACGGCACGATCGTTTTCTGGTAATGGATTGTGTGTGTAAAAAGGAGATGGAGGCGTTGGGTAAAGACGACAGCCGCTATCCGTTGAAGCGCTGTGGATTTTTAGGACTGCCTGCCAGCGTGCCGCTGGGAGAACATGTGCTAAGCCGGGAGGAAGCCGACCAGCTACTTCGAAAGCTCGAACAAATGGGGCATGTAAGTAACGCAGCCTACGGATTTCAGATGAGCGCTGAAAGCCCGCAGTATGTTGGCGGCTGCAATTGCGACAGATATGCCTGTGGGGTATTTAACAATCACTATCCCAGCCAGCCCTCAAACTACAGGGTTGTTAAAGATTACGATAAATGTACTGCCTGCGGTATTTGTATCGATCGATGCCCTACTTATGCGCATACGGATGGAAACCGGGATGATGGCATGCCGGAATATAATCGCGAAAAGTGCATAGGATGTGGTGTTTGTGTGATTGCCTGCGATCCCGGAGCTCTTGAACTGGAGGCTGTATCGGCAGAGGAGTGGTTTTATACACCTAAAAGCATGGAGGAATGGGAAGAGATGAGGGCAAAGAATTTGGAAGCAGCGAAATGAAGAAAAAGCTGAAGAATTGAATTTGCAATTATGAACATAAACGGATGAATGGTCATAATATATTTGGAATTGTGGCCATCCTTATAGCGTGTAGCGAACCTGGGGTTCATAGGGACTGGCAGCCTTGATCAACATCAGTTTTAGGGTTTCAATGTTATGCAGAAATGAATTTCATAACTCCTAAAATTTTATAGAATATGGTAAACACAGATCCCGGCTATATTGCAAAATTGAAATTTTACCAGTGTAAAAGCAGTTACGAATGCATAACCGTTTGCTCCGAGCAGGCTATAACCAAAGGTGCAGACCGTTTTCCAAGCATGGCATGCCAGAGCAATTACCTGCTGCCCGGCAAACCTGAAATCGACAAGGAAAAGTGCAACAAGTGCGGGATATTTTTTCGGTTTGCCCGAACAATGCGCTGAAAATGGTAAGTGTATTGGATTAATAGTAATTCTAAGACTACAAGTTATGATTAAAAGTTTAGGTCATGCAGGTACGCACAGACGCGTTGCAATAAACGTGGGTTCCGGATTTGTTCCCGGTACCAATGCTGTTGTTATGGGCGCCGCCATTGCAGGAGGCAAATTAGGATGGGAAATGATAGGTATCCGTGACGGCTTCGGCGGGCTGTTGTTCCCGGAACGTTATCCCGGGGGTGGTCTTGTCACACTCAGCCCCGAACTACTGGAAAACCTTGATCCGGCTACCGGAGGTATCCTTGGCCAGGCGCCCAGGATCGATCCGTTCAAGGCCACTTCCGATTCAGGAGGAGAAGTTGATCTTTCTGATGCAATATTAAAAAGACTACAGGAAGAAGAAATTGATGCGTTGATTTCCATCGTGGGTAGCCAGGGGCTTGGCATTCTTCAAAAACTCCATAACAAAGGGCTTCATACGGTATGCATTCCACGATCCATTGAAAATGACATTGCGACTACGGCAATATCATTTGGATTCAACAGCGCGCTCAGCGTTACGATCGAAATGCTTAACAAGGCGCATCAGGCTGCCAAATCGGCAAGTAAGATTGCGGTTGTTGAGGTGCCTGGCGAACACGCCGGATGGATCGCCCTACAAGCAGGTATTGCCGTTCGTGCCGACGCAGTGCTGATGCCTGAGATTCCCTGCGATATAAAAAATCTGGCTTCGAGATTAAAAGACAAAATCTCAATCCGGAGACCTTACGGAATGGTTGTTGTAGCTGAAGGGTCAAAATTTGTTGATACTATTCAGAAAGAGGATAATCCATCCTCAAAAAGTTCTACAGAAACATTTGCGGCAGGTCAGGTAGCAGGTACAGTTGCAACCAGGCTTCAAAAACTGATAACTACTGAAACCTATCCATTGGTAATAGGTTCCTGGGCCCGGGGCGGTACTCCCACTGCAACCGATCATCAACTGGGAATGGCATATGGCGCTGGATCTGTCCAGGTATTGAAAGGGGGCCAAAACGGTGTGATGGTATCGTTTATGCCCCCCGATATCAGGTTTGTGCCTCTTAAAGATGCTGTTGACAAAGTCAGGATCAGTACCTGCCGACAGTGAATTTATGAGAATTGCCTATTCGTTGGGCATCTATCTGGGCCAGGGTTTATAATAAGGAGTATGTCAAAACCATCATCTAAAACAATCAGCAATGAACAATAGTAAAATATCAGAAGATATCTATGAAAGACTTGCAGATGCTCTTGATGCATTGCCTGCCGGCTTTACCCGAACACCTTCTAAACTGGAAATCAAACTAATTAAATTGGTCTTTTCTCCTGAAGAAGCCTTAGTAGCCAGCAGCCTGAGCCGCAAGCTTGAAACTGCCAATGAAATCGCCGAACGACTGGGTCTTCCTTTAGATGAAGTTACCGTGCTGCTCGAAGGAATGATTCCGCGTCGCATGGTAAAAGCAGATACCCTTGCGCTTGAAACCGGGGTAAAAGGGCTTGGAAAAGTTGAAGCAAAGCCTGGGGAGGCGAAGGAAGAAAGCGTGAAAAAATACAGGTTGTTCCCTTTCCTTGTTGGCTGGTATGAATCCTATCTTCAGGAGGTTAAGCCGGAAAGTACTGACTTTGCCCATATTTACGAACAGTATGTTATTGAGGGCGGAGGCGAAAAAATCTTTGCCCCACGACCTGGTCCGCAAGGAACCATTCCATATCGTGGCTCGCTTAAACCAGAGTGGCTTGAAAAGGAACCCCACAACGATATTGACGCCCACTTCCAGCGGCACGACCGTTTCCTTGTACTCGATTGCGTGTGCAAGAAAGAGAAAGTTGCCGCGCATGGCCATAGCTGCGAAATGCCCAATAAGCGATGTGGTTTCGTAGGCATGCCGCCTGTTGTCCCTCTCTCTGAAAACGTGATAAGCAGGGATGAAGCCATTAAACTCTGGACTGAACTCGATGCGATGGGAACCATGATGATACAGGGCTTCTATGGATTTACGATGGGAGCCGAAGAACCTCAGTTTGTGGGAGGTTGTCACTGCTGCGGATGTTGCTGTTCGATATTGCAGGGAGGGCGCCTGGGCAAACTGACGGAAACTGTCGAACGATCAAACTACCGTGTCGTTAAGGATTATGACAAGTGCACCAATTGTGGCGAATGCATCCGGCGTTGCCAGTTTTTTGCGCATACATGGAAGAAAACAGAAGATGGAAGAATGTCAGTGTATAACAGGGACAAGTGCGTAGGATGTGGTTCCTGCGGAATGGGATGTCCTTCAGGAGCTCTTCATCTGGAGCCGGTAGCTGAAGATGAAAGGGTTCAGGTACCGTCAAGTTTCATTGGCTGGGAAGAGGCACGAATTCAGAATATGGGCATTGAGAAATAAGATTTATGACAAGCGAATTCACCCTTCTTTTGATTACAGCAATTTCAGTTGCGTTTATTCATACACTTTCGGGACCCGATCATTATTTGCCCTTTATCATGATTGCCAAAGCCCGGAAATGGTCACTGGCTAAAACATCATGGTTTACTGTTTTATGTGGGCTGGGGCATGTTGGAAGCAGTATTGTGCTCGGTTTTATTGGAATTGCATTTGGAATTGCACTTGCAAAACTGGAGCTTTTTGAAGGTGTACGTGGCAGCCTCGTTGCCTGGTTGTTCACAGCATTCGGTCTGGTGTACCTGGTTTGGGCAGTTTACCGGATTCTGAGGGGTAAAAAGCATACCCATATTCATTATCACGGCAACGGAAATATGCATGTGCACGAGCACAATCACAAGTCAGAACACTTGCATTTACACGACCAAAAAGCAAAAGCCAACATCACTCCATGGATTCTGTTTACCATCTTTGTTTTCGGCCCGTGTGAACCGCTGATTCCCATTGTAATGTTCCCGGCTGCAAAACACAACTGGCTTGAACTCGTTGTTGTTACAAGCGTATTTAGTTTGATTACAATACTTACCATGCTTACAGTTGTGCTGATTGCCTCTTTTGGAATAAAATTATTTTCAACAAAATTGATGGAAAAATACAGTCATGTGATGGCAGGATCTACTCTTCTTTTATGTGGGCTGGGTATGGTTTTCCTTGGATTATAAAATAAAGCAGGTTTAAAATTGTATTTTATTAATTACAAACTATGACAGTAGACACCATTTTTAATGTTGTAATTATAATCTACTCGATGTCCAACCTGGCTTCACTGGGAATGGAACTCAATTTACGCGAAACCATCAGGTCGTTGGGCAACTTCAGGTTAATCATTTTTACCTTGTTTTTCGGTTGGATTGCAGGACCGGCTTTTGCACTACTTCTTGCAAAAGTCCTTCCGATGGATACTTCTTATGGGACAGGACTGATTATTTCCAGCCTTGCCCCGGTTGCACCGTTCTTTCCAATTCTGATGCGTAAATCAAACTCAGATAAAGACTTTGCTGGTGCACTAATGCCATTAGCCATGGTTGTTACAGTGGTATTGTTGCCTTTAATTGGTTCATTTATGATTAAAGGCCTTACGGTTAATATGTGGTCATTGGCCAAACCACTTCTGCTGTTGATATTGTTGCCGCTTGTTGGTGGAATTCTGCTAAGGAAATATGCGCCCGTTTTTACTGACAAAATTTTTCCTGCTATGAAGCGTCTTGCCGGTATCACTACGGTGATTGCAATGCTATTTGTACTGGTACTGTACTTTCCTGACTTTATCAGCATACTAGGCAGTTTTGCCATCGGCGCTCACATTCTCTTTGTGTTCGGAATTATGTTCATTTCGTATTACTTAAGCTTCGGCCTGAAAAAGAATCAGGCCAGCGCCATTGCCTTGGGCATGGGTAGCCGGAATCCTGCCGCCATGCTGGTAGTGTATATGGCCTTACAAATTACAGATCCAAAAATGTTGCTCATGATTCTGCTTGCTGGTCCGATACCGGGAATTGCATCCTATTTTATGACAAAATTTTTTGGTTCAAGGAACGCTAAAGAACAAGTATGATTGATAAAATCTTATAATGTTGAAAATTTGCAGCATATGGAAAATACAGGTCCCGGGTTTAAGGCAAATTTAAAATTTTACAACTGTGATAGCAGTTACCATTGCATTACAGCTTGTCCGGAACAGGCCATTACCAAAGGTGCCGAGCGTTTTCCCAGCATGGCGTGCGTCAGTTTAGAGTTGCTGCCCGGCAAGGCAGAAATTGATCCTGCCAAATGTAATGGTTGCGGATTATGCATTTCTGTTTGCCCGAACAATGCACTTGAAATGGTGCGGGTGTTGGATTAATCATGGATTTATACTCAATCCTGATTCATTGAAATGAAGAAGTGAGAATAAAAAACGGAGAAAACTAAATAACTATAAAAAAGGAAACATTATGAAACTACCAAAACCAGGCCCGGACGTATTCAACAGGGTCTCTTTCAAAAATGCGCGTGACACCTATTTTGGCGGAGCCGGAGTCTTCATCGGCAAGGGCAAGAACGCTCGGGCCCACATGCACGCAACGCTGGGGGTACAGGAGGCCGATGCCTATACAATGGATGTGGTTGATGCTCAGCGATTGGCTCGCGAACTCGAGGTGGATGTGGTTTCGGAAGTTTATAAACTAAATAAGAAATTAATAAACAGGTTTTGAAAACATAAACTATATGAGTGCACAGGATATTTTCGGAATTGTAGCCATCCTTTATTGTGTGGCGAATCTGGGGTCAATGGGTCTCGAACTCAACCTGACCGAAACCATGAAAGCCCTACGTAGCCCGCGTCTGGTTATATTAACCCTTATATGGAGCTGGATTATCGGGCCGTTACTGGCTATTTTAATCATTCAGATTTTGCCTTTATCAGAAGCGCACGGAGCCGGATTGCTTCTATTTAGCCTGGCGCCAACGGCTCCCATGTTACCCATTTTAATCAGAAAAGCGAAAGCAGATATGGACATCTCTGCAGCAATGATGCCATTGGCTGTTGTGGGCACCGTAATTCTGATGCCACTATTGGCTCCGGTGTTAATTCCCGGTGTATCGGTAAGTAGTATGGCGCTGGCCAAACAACTTATTCTGACGGTACTTTTACCACTGGTGGCTGGCGTTCTGATGATGGTATATGCAAAAAAAGCCGGTACGGCTATTTTTCCTTATGTAAAAAAACTGGCCAGCCTTACAACTTTGCTTTTATTGGGTTTTACCATTTTCATGTATTGGCGGGAACTCCTTCATGCACTCGGTAGTTTTGCTGTAGCTGCACAGGTATTGTTTGTTGTGATAATTGCGTTTGGAGCTTATTTAGCTGGCTTTGGCATGAATCAGGCACAACGCAGTGCCGTATCGCTGGGTATTTGTTCGCGTAATGGCGGCGCCATGTTTGTGGCTTTCGCGGCCTTTCCGGTTCAGGACCCAAATGTTTTGGTGATGATTTTGCTGGCAGTTCCGGTTCCGGTAATTGTGTGGTTAATTTTAGCCCGCTATTTTGCCTCAAGGGCGGATAAGGTTTTGGCAAAAGTGTAATTTAATAAACTCGAAAATGAAAAAAAATAGTATTGCCTGTATCATTTTACTCAGTTTTTTATTTGTTGCTCCTTTGTTGGCACAGGAAGAACAAAAACCGGCTGCAAATGATGCTGCCGAAATTGCCAAAAAACTGGCTAATCCGATTGGGGCGCTTATCAGTGTACCCTTTCAGAATAATATGGATGTGGGTATCGGAGACTACAACGGTTCGCGAAATACGCTGAACATCCAGCCAATAGTTCCATTTAGTCTCTCCGAAAAATTTAGCCTGATTACACGATATATTCTTCCTGTAATAACGCAACATGACATTACAGGGGAAGGCACTCACCAAAGCGGATTGGCTGATGCGCTGGTTAGCGGGTGGATATCAAACGCCGTAGTAAAAAACGGATTTGTGTGGGGTGTGGGAGCTGCGTTTTTAATTCCCACCGCTACCGATGATTTGTTAGGAACTAAAAAATTTGGCGTTGGCCCAACAGTAATTGTTCTGCAACAAAAGAATGGCTGGACTTACGGTGCTTTGGTTAATCAAATATGGTCGGTGGCCGGTGATGAAGACAGAGCCGATGTAAACCAGATGTATCTGCAGCCCTTTATTACCCGCAACTGGAAAAGCGGAGCGGGTTTGACGGTAAATTCGGAAACAACTCTGAATTGGGAAGCCGGTACCACCAATGCATATATCAATATAATGGCAGGAGGGCTGACAAAATTTGGAAATCAACTTGTTCAATTACAGGTTGGGCCACGCATTCAGGTAGCCGCCCCCGGAGGAGCAAAATCTGCTTTTGGAGTGAGGGCTGCAATGATTTTTGTATTTCCAAAAAAATAAAAATTAATCCTGTGAAACCTGAAAGAATAAAATCAATTTTTCTTTTTTTTACTCTGCTTATTATCTTATTTGCCTTTAGCCCTTTGGCTTCAAAGGCACAGGATGATATTGGCAACGAATACAGGATTACCCTTTTTCCAAGCCATAAGATAACCGATAAAATTGGCGGATTCGGATACCTGGGTTACGTATTTAACCCGGAAAAGAATTACCAGTCGTATTACCTGGGGTGGCCCTGCGCAACCTATACGCCAAATTCATGGCTTCAGTTCTGGGGAGGTCTTATAGGGGTGTATACAGATAATGAAAGCAAAGCCGACCAACTTGAATTACGCCCGTTTGGAGGTGTAAAACTTTTCCTGCCCAATGCATGGAAATGGAACATCTATAACTGGACCCGGTACGAATACCGTGCCCTGCAGAACCGAACCACTCATGAGTGGAACAATTACAGCCGTATCCGGCTCCGCTTCGGTGTTGAGATTCCATTATGTTCCACGGACAAAGCATGGAAACCCGGTGGATTTTACGGGATGGCTGATGTTGAACCTTATTATCGGTTTGATACAAAGCAAATTGATCCTTTTCGTATTCGCGGCGGAATTGGCTATATTATGAAATCGGCCCCGCTAAGATTTGAATTGATATATTATGCACAGTACACACAACCAACAGAGGAAAGCGGCCTGATATATACCGATAATATCTTCCGGCTGAATATCAAGATCGGGCTGGGTACAGGAATCCTGGGAAGTATTTTCAATCCTGATATGGATTAAAATTAAACACATTGAGAGTTATAAAATCAATAAATCTGGCCGTTGATAGTTCAATTATTTAACGTGATTTATTTTCATAGAAAAATTTATAACTTTGAACAGTTTCCCCCTTATTAAAGAATTAGTAAAAAACTGGTCTATGATACTTATTTCTTTCTTCACATTACTGGTCTTTGTATACAGTCTTTTATCAAAAAGACTTGAAAAAACGGTAATCACAGCGCCAATCCTGTTTTGTGTGGCAGGCATGCTGATCTATTTTTATAATCCTGTGAAGGAGGAGATAGGTTTTGATATGAAAACGTTGCTAACCATTGCCGAAATCGGCCTGGTAATGACTCTATTTACCGACGCTTCCCATGTAAACCGTAAAATCCTGAAAAGCAACAAGTACATGCCTGTCCGCCTGCTCACCACGGGACTGTTACTGACTATTCTGCTCGGAACGCTTGCAGCCATGGTAATTTTTACACAGCTTACCATATGGGAAGCAGGCATACTGGCAGCCATACTTGCTCCAACGGACGCAGGCCTGGGCCAGGTTATAGTGAACAGTCCAAGAGTACCTGAACGGATCCGGCAGTCGCTGAATGTGGAAGCAGGACTGAACGATGGTATATCGGTGCCTTTCCTGATGTTTTTTATTGCACTTTCACTAAGTAGTTCACAAGGAGCAGGTTCTGTTCTTACACGCTTCGTATTGGAGCAACTGGGTTTAGGCACGTTGGTAGGTGCAGGAATCGGGTTTATTGGAGGGTGGATGCTGGCATTAGCCCGAAAAAAGGAATGGATGACCGGATCAATGCAGCAACTGGGTCTGATCGCTTTGCCTTTTTTCTGTGTACTTTTTTCAGAACCCATAGGCGCCAGTATGTTTATTGCAGCGTTTATTGCAGGACTGGCAGTACAAATAAAATATAAAGAAGCCGCTCAACATAGTGTTGAATTCACCGAAGGCTGGGGCCAACTGCTGAATTATTTTGTCTTTTACCTGTTTGGCCTGTTCGTGGTAAGGGCATGGGGAGACTTCGATTATAAAATGGTGATCTATGCCGTAGTCAGTCTTACCGTGGTCCGGATGCTGCCTGTAGCTATCGCATTGATTGGCACAAAGTTAAGCAAATATACCGTTATCTTTATGGGATGGTTTGGTCCAAGGGGGCTTGCCTCCATTGTGCTTGGGTTGGTTTACCTTGAGCAGGAGTCCAGTACCCCCGGTGAATCTATTGTCAGGCTGGTGGTTATGGTAACCGTGATGCTCAGTATTTTTGCACATGGTTTCTCCACTTTGCCGGGAATCAACTTTTATGTTCATAAGTTGGCTGGACTCTCTGAGAAATCGCCTGAAAAGCAGGTTGAAATTCCGGAATAGCAACCTGACCTCCTGGTATTATTCTAAGGTATCTGTTAAAGTATTAGTGATAGAGGAATACGCTTTAAAGTGTGATTTGTCACCAACCTCTTAGTAAAACATTCCTGAATTTGAATATAAATCACAATTACTTAATATTAAGTATTGTTGAAGGGTTAATCTATCCGTAAATTTGATACCGGAATTAAGGTTGATATTCGCTGAAAAATAAATAATTATCCAAAATAATTTTCTTAAAAGAGTATAATCATCCGGAAACATAAATAGAAGATAGTTATCTGGATAATGCGCTCAACTACACTGCGTTACTATATTCTACCCACTAGCCTTGTAAAGAAAATACGAAGCGCCGTAGCTTTGACTCCGACAGGGCTTCTCCCCGTTGGCTAAGGGTGACCACAGGGGGATTGATTTAATACAATATTTTAAAATGATTCTGTAAAAACTATAATAAAAGATAATAGGGCAACAATCTAAATGTAAATTTTATCACCATGGAAAAGTCAAGATTAACCGAAGCCCGGGAGAATAAGATCCCCTGGAAAAAGTGGGGACCCTATTTGAGCGAACGCCAGTGGGGAACTGTCCGCGAAGACTACAGCATAAATGGTGATGCCTGGAATTTTTTCACCCACGATCACGCCCGTTCTCGTGCCTACCGCTGGGGCGAGGATGGCATTGCCGGCATTTCCGATGACAAACAAAACCTTTGCTTCGCGCTGGCTTTATGGAACGGGAAAGACCCAATTCTCAAAGAACGTCTGTTTGGCTTAACCAACAGCCAGGGCAACCACGGTGAGGATGTAAAAGAATATTATTTCTACCTCGACAGTACGCCGACGCATTCATACATGAAATACCTGTACAAGTATCCCCAGGCAGCTTTTCCCTATGAAGAACTTGTGAGGGTAAATGGCCAGCGTTCTCGCGAAGAGATGGAGTATGAACTCCTTGATACGGGCATCTTTAACGAGGATCGTTATTTTGATGTGTTTATTGAATATACCAAAGAGGGTCCGGAGGATATCCTGGTGAAGATCACTGCAATAAACCATGGCCCCGAAGCCGCTGACCTCCACCTGTTGCCAACGCTCTGGTTCCGCAACGATTGGTCTGCCTGGATTGCCGATTCGAACCGGGCTGAAAGCAAACCTTCACTAAAGCAGGTAAAATCCCCCAAAGGCGTGAGTGCTCTCAACGCCAACCACAGTTTGCTTGGTGAATACTTATTCTCCTGCGAAGGCGATGTCCCGTTGCTGTTTACCGAAAACGAAACAAACCATGTAAAGCTTTTCCCTGGAACATTAAATGAAAGCCCTTATGTGAAAGACGGCATCAACGACTTTGTTGTAAATGGCCTCCCGGATGTGGTAAATCCTGAAAAACAGGGAACAAAAGCTTCCGCGCATTATCATCTCAACGTTGGTGCCGGTCAGGCTTCAGTAATCCGGTTAAGGCTTACCCATAAAACAGCCGAGAGCAAAAACGAAATTTTTGGTAAACGTTTTGATACAATATTTGAAAACAAACTTCGTGAAGCTGATGAGTTTTACAAGTCAGTTACGCCTGCTGCCGTAAGTGCCGACGAGGCCAACGTAATGCGGCAGGCCATTTCCGGGATGCTTTGGAGCAAACAGTTCTTCTTTTTTGATGGCGACAACTGGCTTGATGAACATAACTCAAATCCACTGCATTCAGGGTATAAAAATGCCCGAAACTCAGACTGGTACCATATGCTTAACCGCGATATTATCTCCATGCCCGACAAATGGGAATATCCATGGTATGCAGCTTGGGATCTTGCTTTCCATACCGTTCCGCTTTCGATAGTTGACCCTGATTTTGCCAAAGAGCAGATGGAACTTATGCTCAAGGGATTATATCTTCATCCCAACGGGCAAATGCCTGCTTATGAATGGAATTTCAGCGATGTAAATCCACCCGTACACGCCTGGGCCAGCTTGTTCCTGCACCGTATGGAAATGGGTGAAACAGGCAAGGCGGACCTAAATTTTCTACGCTCAACTTTTAATAAATTGCTGATAAACTTTACCTGGTGGGTAAACCGTAAGGACCGCTTTGGTAAAAATGTATTCGAGGGTGGATTCCTGGGACTCGATAATATTGGCGTTTTCGACCGCAGTGCTCCTTTACCTACAGGAGGAAGCCTTGAGCAGGCTGACGGCACCGCATGGATGGCGCTTTTCAGCCAGAATATGCTTGACCTGGCTTCGGAACTGGCAGTATACGACAATACGTACCAGGAAATGGTAGTTAAATTCTCACAGCACTTTCTGTTTATTGCCGCTGCCATGAACAAGAAAGGTTCCGAAGGCATGTGGGATGAAGAGGATGGTTTTTATTACGATCTCTTGCGCTTACCCGATGGAAGTGCCCATAAGATGAAAGTACGTTCGCTGGTAGGACTTTTGCCTTTATGCGCTACCAGTATTATCGAAAAAGCTCAGCGCGAGCGCATACCGGCTGCAATGGAAATTCTGCAGGAAAACAAGCGCCGGATGCCTGAATTAATGGATTCCATTCACCCAACCGGAATAGGCCATTTCGGTGAAAACGAACGCGGCATTCTTGCCCTGGTTAACCCGGAAAGACTCAGAAGAATTTTAGAGAAGATGCTTGATGAAAACGAATTCCTGGGTCCTCATGGCATCCGTTCAATCTCCTGTTTCCACGAAAAGAACCCATATGTACTTCATGTCGACGGACAGGAATTCAGGGTGGATTACCTGCCTGCCGAGTCGAATACCGGCATGTTTGGCGGCAACTCCAACTGGCGCGGCCCGGTGTGGATGCCTGTAAACCTGATGCTTGTAAGGGCGCTTCAACAGTTCTACCTGTATTATGGTGAAAATTTTAAAATTGAATGTCCTACCGGATCAGGTAATCTGATGAATCTTTTTGAAGTGAGTAAAGAAATAAGCAACAGGCTTTCAAGTACGTTCACACGCGATAAACAAGGCAATCGCCCGGTATACGGAGGCACTGATAAGTTTCAGAACGACCCGCACTGGCGTGACTTAATCCTCTTTTACGAGTATTATCATGGCGACAATGGCGCCGGGCTTGGTGCCAGCCATCAGACAGGTTGGAGCGGAGTTGTGGCAAAACTTATCCAGATTTATGGCCAGCTTGATGCCGGTCAGTTTCTGAAGGGTGGAATAAGCTCAGTTTTTGAAAAGAGTTCGGGAAGTACCGTAAAGAAGAAAAATTGAGTATCCTGATAAAATGAAAGAAATTTCTAATGGAAACAGTATCCATTTATTTAAGTCCCAAATTTCAAATTCAAAGCCCCAAAATCAAAAAAAGGATCGAAAGGCATATATTGGTTCTTGGAATTTGGAATTTGGGGTTTATTTTAAAACAAAATAATATTACACCATAAGTATAGCTATTCGGATTAGTCAACATTTTAAAGGAAACAATATGAATCAAACTATATATCCTTCATTATACCAGGTGAACACAAGAGTATGGCTCACCGAATTATCACAGGATTTGGGCCGGAAAGCAACCCTTGATGATATCCCTGACACAGAACTCGACCGCATGGCCGAAATGGGCTTTGACTGGATCTGGTTCCTGAGTGTATGGACCACAGGTGAACTCGGACGAAAGATTTCGCGTGAAAACCCGGATTGGAGGCGAGATTTCGAAAGGACTCTGCCCTATCTTCGTGAAGAAGATATCGCCGGCTCAGGGTTTGCCATCGCGGCTTACAAAGTCCATACTGATCTTGGAGGCGATGAAGCCTTGAAAAGACTTCGTGAAAGGTTAAGAAATCGTGGACTTAAGCTGATGCTCGATTTTGTCCCCAATCATATGGGTCCCGATCATCCATGGGTTGAAGAGCATCCTGATTATTTTGTGACTGGAAACGAAAGTGACCTTGAAAATCAACCTCAAAACTACACGAGGATAAAAAGAAAAAATGGCGACCTGGTATTCGCTTATGGTCGTGATCCTTTCTTTTCAGGATGGCCTGATACGGTGCAGCTGGATTACAGCAATTTTGCAACTGTTGAGGCTATGACGGAAGAACTATTACGTATTTCAGGTCAGTGCGACGGCGTACGCTGCGATATGGCGATGCTGGTTCTGCCTGAAATTTTCGAACGGACATGGGGCCGCAGGGCTGAGTCTTTCTGGCCTGTTGCCATAGCGCTGGTCCGCGAAAAAGTCCCCGGGTTTTGCTTTATGGCCGAAGTGTATTGGGAGATGGAATGGGCCCTCCAGCAGCAGGGATTTGATTATGCCTATGATAAACGACTTTACGATCGATTGATTGAGGGAAATGCACAGACCGTACGTGAACATTTTTATGCCGATCTTGATTACCAGGAAAAACTGGCGCGCTTTCTCGAAAACCATGACGAACCCCGTGCCGCCTCTGCTTTCGAAAACAAAAAGCATGAAGCTGCTGCCTTGATAACATTTTTATCGCCGGGGTTACGGTTTTTTCACCAGGGCCAATTCGAAGGCCGGCTTAAACGCATTTCTCCGCACCTTGTTCGCGCTCCGCAGGAGCTCAAAAACATGGAACTCCAGGGTTTTTACAGCAGTTTACTTTCTAGTCTAAAAAATCCTGTGTTTCGTAATGGCTGGTGGGAATTACTGGAATGTAGTTCCGCCTGGGAAGGAAATAATTCCTGGGATTCTTTCCTGACTTTTGCCTGGGAGGACCGGGACGGAAAACGTGCATTGGTCTGTGTAAACTATTCACCTCATTCCAGTCAGTGCTATGTTCATCTGCCGTTTACCTTCCCGGCCGACCAATCTATCCGTTTCAGTGATCTGATGAGTCCTGTAGTCTATGATCGCGATGGGTATCAGCTTTCATCGCAGGGTCTTTACCTGGATCTGCCGGCATGGGGGTATCACGTGTTTGAAGTAGGGAGTCGGGAGTAGGAAGTATGGAGACGGAAGACGGAAGTCGGAAGACGGAAGTCGGAAGACAGAAGTCGGAAGAACGAAAGTTGGAAGACCAAGGCCGAAATTGAAAGTGGACCTGGGAGTAAAAAGTAAAAAAAAGTGACTACGATAAAATTTAAATTTGAAAAACTCACTATATGGCAAAATGCCATGGAATATGGTGAAACCATTTATCGGCTATCTTCCCAATTTCCTAAAGAAGAAATGTTTAATCTTTCTTCACAAATTCGAAGAGCAGTTGATTCTATTGCGCTTAACATTGCAGAAGGCTCAATTGGACAATCAAATCCAGAATTCAAGAAATTCATGGGTTACGCAATTCGTTCTTTGGCTGAAGTAGTTACTTGTTTATACAAAGCTTTGAGAAGAAATTATATTTCCGAAGAAGAATTCACATCGAACTACGAATATGCATTTAACTTAATGAATATGATGGTAGCGTTTAAAGAGAAAATAAGATAAGTCGGAAGTCGGTTCCTTATCATCCGTCCTCATTCTTCTGACTTCGGTCTCCGGTCTTCCGACTTCCGTCTTCCGACTTTCAACCAAATACACACACAATTAAATATAAAACATGAAAGCTATTACTGTAGAACCCAAAATACCAGGAACCGCAAGGCTCATGGAAATGCCTGAACCGGAAATGCGCGACGGATCAATACTTGTCGAAGCTATTGCCGTAGGCGTATGCGGAACCGATGTTGAAATCGTAGAAGGAAAATATGGCTGGTCACCCCAGGGACATAAGCATCTTATCCTTGGTCACGAATCGCTTGGCCGTGTAATTGATCCCGGAACTTCAACCGCTTTTAAGAAAGGAGACCTGGTTGTCGGCATTGTGCGGCGTCCTGACCCTGTTCCATGCCCGAACTGTGCCGTAGGCGAATGGGATATGTGCCGCAACGGGCTCTATACCGAACGAGGAATCAAAGAAATTCACGGCTTTATGTCGGAACACTGGCGGATCGAACCTGAATATGCCATAAAGGTTGATCCAACTCTTGGTATCCTTGGTGTTCTCCTCGAACCAACCACCGTGGTAACAAAAGCAATGGAACAAATTGGGCTAATCGGGCGGAGGTCTTTCTGGGAACCACATGTTGTGTTGGTCACAGGAGCCGGGCCTATTGGTCTGCTGGCAGCCCTGAGCCTGAAAATATGGGGGATAGAAGAAGTTCATGTCCTCGACAGGATGGAAAGCGGTTCCAAACCTGACCTCGTGCGGGAACTGGGTGCAACATATCACTCTGGCAGAGTAATCGATCTCGGTTTTGAACCGGATGCGATTATTGAATGTACTGGCGTTGGCCAGGTTATCTCCGATTGTATACAGAAAGTCGGTGCGAACGGGATCGTTTGTCTTACCGGCGTAGGGCACGGAGGTGTGGTTACCTCAGCACCTACTGCCGATGTTGCAGCTGCAGCTGTATTAAATAATAAGGTTATTGTTGGTAGTGTTAATGCAAATAAACGTCATTGGTACAGAGCCGGACAAACCCTTGCCAAAGCCGATCGCAAGTGGCTGGCCAAACTTATCACCCGGCGCGAAAAACCTGAGGATTTTAGGATTGCTTTAGATAGGAAACCGGATGATATAAAGGTTGTCATTCAATTTTCTGAGGTTTGATAAAAATGTTTGTGATAGCACAACAATAAATTATTACTAAAATTTCTTTGAAATGATAAATATGAGAATTTTAAAACTGGCATTTTTGCTTTTACCCTTTCTGCTTATGCAAGCCTGCACATCACCCAAAGCTGAATACCTCGTTTATGCAGGGACATATACCGGTCATGGAAGTGATGGTATCTATGCGTACCGATTTAACCCGGATCAAGGGGCACTAACTGCGATCGGCCTGGTAGCTAACACAGACAATCCATCCTTCATTGCCATCGATTCTGCCGGTCGGTTCCTGTATGCTGTGAATGAACTGGATTCGTTTCAGAATCAACCGTCAGGCGCGGTAAGCGTGTTTGAAATAGATAAGAAATCAGGACAATTAAAACTCTTGCAGCAGATTTCCTCACTAGGTGCTGCTCCTGCACATGTGTCGATTGATAAGTCGGGCAGGTTCCTGTTGGTTGCAAATTATAACGGTGGGAATGCAGCTGTATTCCCTATCGGAAGTGATGGGAAACTTGGACTGCGTACTTCTTTGTTACAGGATTCCGGATCGAGTGTAAACCCTGATCGGCAGCTGGCACCTCATGCTCATTTTATCCAGGTAACGAATAACAACAAGTTTGCCTTGTTGGCCGATCTTGGAATTGACGAGATAGTCATTAGCCGGTTTAATGATAAAACTGGTTCACTTTTTCCGGCTGATTCAGGCAACGCAAAGCTGGAACCCGGTTCCGGACCGAGACATATCGCCTTTGATCCTTTCGGCAAATTTGTTTACGTCTTAAACGAATTAACGTCAACAATTACAGTATTTGCAATTGATGCAGAAACCGGCAAGATGCAAACAGAGCAAACTCTTTCATCGCTGCCTGAGAACTTTAAAGGGTACAACTCTGCAGCGGAGATTTCAGTTGATGCTAAAGGCAAATATCTTTATGCTTCGAACCGGGGAGATAACAGCATCGGGCAGTTCAGCATTAATCCAAATGATGGAAGTTTGTTGCCTGTCGACTGGGTTTCGAGCGGTGGGAAGTCACCTCGTCATTTTGCGATAGATCCGACCGGCCAATGGCTTTTCGCAGCAAACCAGGAATCCGGTAATATTGCACTCTTCCGCATCAACCAGGATAATGGAAGATTAAACCTGGTTTCGGATACGACCAAAATTGTTGCGCCTGTTTGCGTGCGTTTCCTGAAAATCAAATAGAATCGTTGCTTTAATGCAGATTTGTTAGATTGTGAAATTATACCACAAAGACCCAAATCCCAAATTCCAAGGACCAAGATACAAGGGAGAGCTCAAGAAAATTTTAACCTAACTGAATTTATAAAACATGATTAGGTGCCCTGAATTTTGGATTTTGAGACTTGGGATTTGAGACTTGGGTCTTAAACATGCTGATTTATACCTTTTTATTTTTTTAAAACTAGATCCTAAAACTTATGAGTGAACCAGATGAAGAAAACAACGCCAGATACCTGAAATACCGGTCCAAATTTTTCATTTCTGAATTCATGGGTACCGCTTTATTGCTGCTTGTGGCTTTATCAGTGGTTATACTGATGTTCGGCTCGGGCAGCCCGATGGTCCGCCTGATTCCGGATATGAAACTTCGCCAGGTAATTACCGGTTTCCTCTTCGGCTCAACAGGTGCCACCATAGCCTTGTCGGCGATTGGAAAAACCAGCGGAGCCCATATTAACCCCGCAGTTACAATGGTATTCTGGTTATTTCGCAAGATTGAAGGGCGATTGGCAATTACCTACATATTGGCTCAATTAACCGGTGCGGTTGTTGGTTGCCTGCCACTTCTGCTCTGGGGACAAATGGGCCGTAGCGTGGCATTTGGCGCCACCTTTCCCGGCGAAGGATACTCAATGACAACTGTATTCATGGGTGAAGTAATTGTTACTTTTATCATGGTCACACTCCTTGTAATATTCATAGGAATCAGGAAAATCCGTGCGTTTACCCCGGCTATTTTCCCCGTATTGTTTGCCATAATGGTTCCCCTTGAAGCAGCGATTTCCGGTACCAGTGCAAATCCAGCCCGCAGTCTTGGCCCGGCTGTTATTTCAGGGCAATGGGGAGGCTGGTGGATTTACCTGGTTGGACCACTGGCGGGAGCCTTGCTGGCAGGCATTTCATGCAGTTTTCTTGCAAAGAAAATCACCATCGCCAAGTTATATCATTTCGACAGCGAAAGTGAAGGGGATGCCTTGTTACGAAGAAAAGAATCAGTGGTTAATGAATAGTGTATTTAGCATGAATAATTAATTTATCTCGCTAAGACGCAGAGACGCAATAGTTTGAACTTCAACAGTTTGATATGAGTGAAACATCAGTTTAATTAATTGGATTTTATTGATGATTTTGATGAAACCTCATTCCCTTAGCGTCTTCGCGAGATATCTTTACGAAAATAAAAGTTAAATTGCATTTTAACCTGTGTGTCCCAGAATACCCGAACAGACCTTTATATTTTTTCCCTAAATTTACTGCCTCTGAGTATGCACTTGTTATTAACAGATTATGGTAAACCGACAATATAAAAAAGCCCTTGATTGGATCGAAAAGAAACGTTTTTCGCTTCTGCTTTTATCCACACTCCTGACCCTGATTTTGCCTGCATTTTTCGGTAATCGCATGCTTTCCGAAATCATTTTCGCGGTAACGCTGAGTTTTCTTTTTATACAAAGCACGGTAGTGGCAGAGGTAAAGAAATCAAGAAAGATGATAATCAACGCAATTGTAGTTTCAATGATCGTGTTAACGGCTCTTAAACCGGTAGGTTATGATTCCATGTTCATCGAAGTTTTAAAACTCTCACTTTTTGTTGCATTTTTCATATTTGTGATGTCTTTTCTTATCAGGTTCATTGCCAGGTCACCTTCTGTTACCTTAAATGTGCTGATCACTTCCATAAATATTTACCTGTTAGCCGGAATTGTTGGGGCAAGCCTGTCTTTTGCCTTTTATACCATATATCCTGATGCTTATAACTTTCCTGTTTACATTAATCCGCCTGTTTTTGTGCATTTTCTGTATTACAGTTTTATTACCATGTCCACCGTAGGCTATGGTGATATTACCCCGCGTATAGCTGAAACACAAACACTGGCTTACCTTCTGTCCATCACCGGGCAGTTGTATGTAGCTATCATCATCGCTTTTCTGATTGGTAAACTTTTAATGCAGGGAAATGATAAAAAAGAAAGCAAAAGCAATGATTCGAATGAATAAAGGCACTGCACAAAGCCCCAAGTCTCAAATTCCAAGTACCAAATTCCAAGGCCATGACTTTTAAACTTTTAGACCATGATTTTCTTTTTACCCGCCCGGGGCTTGGATCCTGGAATCTGGAGCTTGGGTCTTTTTAACACTATAAGTTTATCTTGCAACACATTAAAAATACTAATTCAATTTGATGATGTGCCCTCCCGGATTTAAACCAAAATTTCTTTGGCTAATCGGATTTATAGTTTTGTTATCAGGGATTTCGTCAGTATACGCCCAGGATCTCGAACCACGGGCCTACACGAATATTCCCAGGGGGTTGAATTTTGTTGTAGCCGGTTATACGTATATGCATGGCGGAGTTGTATTTGATCCGGCAGTGCCGCTTGACAATGCTAATATTAAGATTAACGGATCTGTTTTAGCATATGCCCGTTCCTTAAATATCGGGGGCTTGTCGGGCAAGTTTGATATGATTTTACCCTATGCCTGGGTTTCTGGTACTGCCGAATTCCAGGGGGAGCCTGTTTCGCGCGATGTTTCAGGACTAGCCGATATGCGGTTACGTATGTCAGTAAATTTCATAGGAGCGCCTTCCCTCCTACTTTCAGGATTTAAAGATTACAAGCAGAACCTGGTGATAGGCGGAAGCCTGCAGATATATGTACCTACAGGTCAATACGATCCCGAGAAACTTGTAAATATCGGGACACACCGTTTTACTATTAAACCCGAACTGGGTATTTCAAAATCTTTGGGCCACTTGATGCTGGAATTTACGGGAGGTGCTGCTTTTTACACAGTTAACCATGATTTTTACAACGGGAAAACCCGCTCCCAGGCACCTATAGGCTCTCTTCAGGGGCATGTTAATTACAATTTTCCTCATGGCATCTGGGCAGCGGCAGATGGAACGTATTATTGGGGAGGACGCTCTACAACAGATGGTGTCGAGGGAAATGATCTGCAGGAAAATTCACGCCTTGGTTTAACATTTTCACTTCCTGTGAGTATGCATCATTCATTAAGATTTAACTTTAGCACCGGTGTTTCGACACGCACGGGCAGTGATTTTACCTCATACGGTGTAACCTGGCAATACCGTTGGGGAAAAGGGTTGCCTAAAAAGCAAAAAGCCTGAGCTGAATAAATATTAATTGGTTTCTGCATTCAGACAAGGCGAGGGGTGACAAGGCGACATGGCGAAGGGAGAAAAGCATAGGACAAAACAATATCATATACATACCATTCGGTTTTAGATATTATGTTACAGTGCTGATTTTATCAATGTTGACAGGGACAGGGACACTTACACCTAAATCCCTAAATCTTTGTTGAAAAACCTGGTATTTGAACAGAAAAATCCATCCACTTATGTTTTTTTAAAATGGATGGATTAACAATTTACATCAGAATAGTATAAAACTATCCGTTATAACTTCTCAAGATACTTTTTCTTCAGCACTATAAATTCAGCCTCGGTAAGTACTCCGGCAGTAACCAGTTCTTTATACTGCTTTAAAATGGTTACAGTTTTTGCTTTGTCTATTTCTTCCTGAGTCATAGATACGCTCAGTTTGTTCGTCTCACTGTTTGTAAAATCGATCGCCGCTTTCAAAGAATTATTCTCTTTTTTCAGCACCGCAATTGTATCAGCGTAAGCGGTTGAAAGCTTAACGTAAGTCGAATCTATCGGTCGCATTCTTAACGAATCGATCAGGAATGAAGTTTTGGCTGGATCAAAATTATACAGAATAACCTTCTTTTTCAAGGTGTCGTAAACCCCGACATATTTGACCAGTTCCTTCGAAACAGAATCAAGCTTTTTGGTAAGCGTATCAATCTGTGCATCTTTGGGATCCACTTTTGATTTTTTCTGCCCAAAGACCTGTCCTAATGCCAGTGACGAGATCAATAAAATTGTGAGCGATGCAGTCAGGATTTTCATGGAGATTTGAATTTAGTTATCTTTATTTGATTAGTTATTTATACTTCATGCGTAATTATAACAAAGATAAAGCTTTACCTTTGAAAATAAGATACTTAGCAATAAGTATTTTCGATGGATGGAATTATTAATAATTTTCTATTAGAACGTCTTGTATGTTCTTCGAAATTAATTTGCTTTCTGGAGAGGATAAATATAAACCTTGTATATTTCATACTAAATCCCGAAAAGCCAACAGAAATAGTTAGTTTGGTTTAAAAGTGAAAAAAAACCAAATATTTTTACATACTATTATCCTGGCATTAAGATATTTAAACGCAAAAAATTGCGTCTTTCTGTCCCTTTCTGCCAACGGGTAGGTTTTCGTGAAATAAAAAATTATACCGGTAAATCAACTTCAAATAAAAACAACCGAATCTGTCGGATTTAAAGTTTGATTCTTTCACCTGTAGCAGATCCTTTATAGAACTTCCCGTTTTTATATATAAGTACTTCTCCCGGTTGTTCATATCCTATTCCGGCATCTATTCCTATTATTTTACCGGAAAAAAGAGTTTTTATTTTTTTAAAAGTGGTATGACCTACTACAATATGCTCCTTTCCATAAAAACCAAGAATGGAATCTAATTTATTTTCACTGAATGTTGAATCATTAAAATATCCTCTGTGCCACAAAGGCCCATTGTCGCCGGCAAGTAGTTCAAACTGTTTATTTGTGTTATCGGGAGCTATATTCTCCCCGATAATTTTATTGGAAATCAACTTGTTTGCTTGCTTTAGAGTCAGTTTCATCCTGACCATATCAATTGAAATACCGGCATGCACAAACAGGATCTTGTTAATAGAAATCATAACAGGTTGATTACGCAACCATTTCCCCAGAACAGAATTTTTAGAATATAAGTCAGAATATTTAGTAGTAGTCAATGCTTCAACTTTTTTATATTTTTCGCTAATATATCTAAGATCTCCTGCGAGCACCATGTTTTCATGGTTTCCAAGCAAAACATGTACCATGCCACCTGATTTTGCAGCTTGCTTTTCAAGGGTAAAAAGATTCCAGAGCAATTCCGTAACCATATCACCTCTATCGAAAGCATCACCAAGAAACACTAAATGGCCTCTGCCGAATCTCCAGTTAAAGTTCTTATCAATCACACCATTTGCAATTAAAATGTCCGCATATTTCTTGTATTGCCCGTGAACATCACTTATTGCGATGATGCTGTCAACATCTTTGTACTTTTGGGAATAGTCAGCCTTTTGAGAATATATGTTTAGCAGATCTTTATAATTACAGGATAAATGAATAGCCATTTGTATTTCTGAAAAATTCTCCGGCGAAATATAATATTCTCTATATATATTATTTTCAATCACTTTGGCCTTAAGCGAATCATTCACATAAAAAACATAAGGGCCATCATTAATCGAATCGTTATTTCCCCCTTTCTGGTAAACTGCAGATAAATTAATTTGATAAAAACAGATTATCAGGAACAGGAATAATCTTTTCATACGCTTCAATTTTAGGGATAACTCACTTTTATTTAACCTGCCAAATTAATTAACGGTTGCAAAAAAAATCCTGAAAACCACAAAAAGTTAACAGTAGAAACTTTTTATTGAACCTCAGGTTTCGATTTTTCAATACGATAAAATACTTCAAGTTCGGCATTACCAGCCACTAAGTTCACCTTACGAATCCTGATTTTCTCCATTTTGATACCGCTCCTGGCAGAAACATCTTTTTTCAGGTCATCCAATTTATCCGGACTAAGTAATGCGAGGTTGTCGTACAAGACCTGGTGTTTTTTTAATGGCGCAGGCTTATTAAGCTTTTTTTGCTCTTTTTTTGCTTTCTTCTGCTCCAGTTCCTCTGGCGTCAATTCCTTTTTAACTTTCGCATCTTTAACCTCTTTATTCTTATCTGTTTTTTTGAATGAGATTTCAAGCAAAAATATAGTTATAATGATGATTGAGTTAACAAGTATCGTCCCCCTTACCGGATTAGGATAGTCGAGTAATGCATTGACGGCCGAGATACCTATCACCGTGAAGAGGTAAGCCATATCTTTAATTGCCATGTTTTTCGTCCTGTACCGGATAATGGAGAAAACAGCAAACAGCCCAAGTGCCATTCCCATCTGCAACTCTACATCCTTTAACACAATACACAGCACAAAAATCATAATCCCCATCAGGAAAAAAGCAAAGAGATTCCCTTTCTTATCGGAATATCTGTTGTATAGAAGCCTGATTATTATGAATAATACCGCAACATTGATGGCTAACCGCACCAGGGCTTCAATTAAGTAATCATCTGCATTGATAATGGCTTCTGTTGTCATAATGGCTTGAATTAATTTGTTAAAAACTAGTACATCCGTTGAGGATGTTAGTTACGATGCTGTTTCTTTTATCAAAATCTGCATAAAAACTATCCAGGTAACGGGTAATTTTTAATTTTTCTTTTTCATTTAAAAGCTGAAAATCATTGATTACCTTATAGAACGCCTCCTTTTTACCGGCAAACTCCTTTACCGCTTTGGTAAAAACATCCTCTGTCCTGCATATCCCTACATAACGCCGCTCACGAACGGAAGATAAACCAAGGGGCTCATATGGAATGGCATAATCAGCATCCACCAGACCTGAATAATCAAAGTCGTAAGGCACTATTATTCCAAGAGAAGAATTATTGAAATCAAGTGAAGACAGAACTTTGCAGTTGTGCTGGTTTGGAACAGACCAGTCGGTGTTTCCTATCATGTAATTGAAAATCGCCATCCTGTCCATCATCCTGGGGATAATGGTTTTTTGTGACAGAGTTAATGAATTTACCGGAAGACAATTAATTCGTTCAGCAAGCATTTCAACCGGTTCGATAAAAAAAGCATAGGTATTTATCGGTTTGCTTTTTTTATAGGTATTAATGTATTCCATTTTCACTAATCTTACCCGGAAACTGGTATCGGTAAGTACATTATATAATTTGTATATCAGATACTCCTTAAACAGATTTTCTTCATTCCCATATTCGCAATGCGTAACCATCTTAAGTTTTTCAATTTTATCCAGGTCAGCCGCATTCGGGAAATCAGTTTTCTTGAAATTCAGTCTTATCGGCGGGAAATCACAGTGTCCGTTCCGCATTTCCCCAC
The DNA here is from genome assembly GCA_963802185.1 of uncultured Bacteroidales bacterium. Classification (GTDB taxonomy): domain Bacteria; phylum Bacteroidota; class Bacteroidia; order Bacteroidales; family UBA4417; genus UBA4417. The sequence continues at coordinate 551,794 of CAWDHU010000010.1, read as the reverse complement.
GTGACTTAAGTCGGACATCCTTATTTATTGAATCTGTTTCGTTAATATGGTACGTTAAAATGGCATTCAAATATTCTTCCTTCGGTTTTTTCCGTGTATAATGAGTAATATCAAATCGCAGCGACAATTTCAGGATTTCATCCTTTGTAAACATACCGAAGTCCTGGTTCAATGTATCGACCACGTCTAAAGGATTGGCAATTGTATCCCTCTGGCAGTATGCCGGAAAGGTGAAAAATAATGCCAGTACTGTTTGAAAAATAATGATTTTTTTCATACTGATACATATTTAGATTGACAGCAAATCGCTAACATTTTGATTGTTTATATTTTTAAGCATTGCTAATCTCAAAGTTCCAGTTGCAGTAATGCTCTCAAAATCATCAGGAGAAGATGTTGAGATGATAATTATTTCTGACACAGTGCCCTGAATTATTAATGCTAACAATTTATGATTAATAAAATCAGATTCAATAAAACAAATCTACAAAATAAATCGAAAAAATATGCAACTACCCCTTAAAAACCGGGTAAATATTTCTTATTTTTGTAGGAGTCTTTACTTACTTTCAGAGGAATAAATAGCAACTGAGGAATAGTCCCTTGTATAGCTCCAAATTTGATGTTCTTAAGCAATTTCATGCAGATCTGAAGTGGTTGAAGTTTTCTTTTCTGATTTCCATCCAAGCTAGTCCGGTACTCACCTGCAACAAATATTATGAAGACATCCTGGATATTCTTGCTTTTTCTCTCTGGTCTGTTCGCTTATTGCGGGAAGCCCCATAAAAGCAAAAAGAGTGATTTGAATGCCATGACCATTGGCTATAACCTTTCTGCTCCAGACCGAGTTTATATTTTGCCCGATGAATTGCAGGAAATATCCGGGATCACTGAGCTAGACTCTTCTAAAATTGCATGCATCCAGGATGAACGCGAAATTGTTTATATTTACGATTTAGAAAGGAATCAAATACTCAGCCAAACTGATTATGGATTTGACGGCGATTATGAAGAGATTACCAGGGTAGGTAAATCCTTTTATATTCTTAGAAGTGACGGAATGTTGTCTGAAATTAACAATTTTGAATCTGCTAAAGTTAAAAGATCGACCTATACAACAGGTATCCCATATAAAGATAATGAAGGTCTGTGTTATGATCAGAAAAATGACAGGCTTTTAATTACACCAAAAGAAACGCCCGGAAAAGGTTCCGGGGAGAACGGTAAACGATTTATTTACGGATTCAGCCTTACTTTAAAAAAATTAATTCAGGAACCTGTTTTTAGCATTGAGCTTTCTGACATTGATAGCTTCGCAATTGCAAACAAGGTAAAAGTCCCTATGAAGGATAAGAAAAAAGGTAATAAAAGGGAGCCGGATATTAAATTCAAGATTTCTGCAATAGATGTACATCCAATTACAGGTCGATTATTTCTATTGTCTTCCATCGATAAACTTTTATTTGTGTTTAACATGAATAATAAGATAGAATATATGGCAAGTTTAAATCCCGGTTTATTTAAGCAACCTGAAGGAATTACCTTTATGAAAAACGGAGATATGTATATTTCAAATGAAGGAAAGAAAAAATCACCCACATTGGTCAGGTTCAATTACAGACCTGCAACAGAAATAATACCCAATAAATAAAGCCTATAAATGAATGAATGAATTTCTTCCTGGTATGTACTATATCTGAATACAACTGGAGCCATCTGATTAAAGATTGTAATACAATCTATCGACATTGTCATTTAACAAAAAACAACTTAAAAAGGTACAGCCATGGATCCTGAAATAATAACCCATTTTAAATCGAAACCCAAAACGATTGAAGAACGCTTGGCAGCCGGCAAGGCACTGCGTGTAAAATTTCCACGAATTAAACAGGGCGAATACGCGCCTTCAGCAAAACGAGCCGATCCGGTTTCCATTCTGGAAGCACAAGGCAAAACGCGCCTGGAAGAGCTGGTGCCTATCCGTTATGCGCGAATGCTGACTTCACCTTTCGCATTTCTGAGGGGAAGCGCAGCTGTTATGGCTGCCGACCTGGCAGCAGGTCCCAAGCCTACAGGCATAAGAGTTCAGGCCTGCGGCGATATGCATGTGGCTAACTTTGGTGTATTTGCTTCGGCCGAACGCAACCTGGTTTTCGGCATCAACGATTTTGATGAAACTTTGCCGGGTCCCTGGGAATGGGACCTTAAACGGCTGGTGGTGAGCATTGTTTCTTCAGGCAGGTTCCTTGGCGCCAATAAGCGTTTATGCAGAGAGAGCGTAATGGCAGCGGTTAGTTCATATCGTAAAAGGATGCACGAATATGCCGGAATGGGATACCTCGAGCTATGGTATGCAACCATCAATGAAGCCGACATTTTAAAAACACTGACCGGTTCAGCACAAAAGGGTGCATTAAAAATGATGGCGAAAGCCCGTCAGCGGACGCATATGCAGGTGCTTGGAAAACTTACCGACCTGGTGGATGCCAAATACCGCCTGCGCGAAAACGCACCCTTCATCGTAAGGGAAACACACGCAAAAGACGGCACTCCAATCGAAGAAGCTTTGGGATTATTTCTTGAATCCTATTTCCTTTCGCTGGCTGACGAACGGAAGACCCTGCTTAAAAATTACCGCATTACCGATGTGGTACGAAAAGTTGTCGGTGTGGGTAGCGTGGGTACACGATGCTGGGTGGTTTTCCTCACCGGGAATCATTCCGACGATCCGTTATTCCTTCAGATAAAAGAAGCACAGCCATCGGTGCTTGAACCTTATGTTTCAAAATCAATTTATACAAACCAGGGACAGCGTGTGGTAATTGGGCAGCGGTTGCTCCAGGCAGCACCCGATATTTTTCTCGGTTGGCTTCAAATGGGAGGTATGGATTTTTATGTCAGGCAGTTGCGGGATATGAAAGGAGGCGTTGAGTTTGATCCGAATAAAATTAAAATCGAAAACCTTGATCAATACGGTGCAATGTGTGGCTGGGCTTTGGCCCTGGCTCATGCCAAATCGGGCGATGCAGCTATGATTGCAGGATATGCCGGGAACAGCGATGAGCTGGATCAGGCTATGGTCAACTTTGCTTTTGCCTACGCCGACCAGACCGAAAAAGATTACAATGCATTAGTTGCAGCGGCAAAAAGCGGAAGGATTAAAGTTGCTGCTTCGGAATCTTAGCAAAGAGCATCTACCAAACTTATGAAAAGAGTATTGGCCTTCTTTGTATTTAGTTTTCTCAGTTTCCTGGTTGCACATAGCCAGGAAGATACTACTATTTCTAAAAATAATAGTGGAATTACCCAGGACGACCCCAGCCAATTTATCACCCGTGCCGAAATTTTTAATGAACTAATGAAACTTCCAAGTGGAGAGTTTCTGAATTTTACTACTTTAAGAAGTGTAATAGCATTAGGAAAGAAATTCTCCACCCGCTTCGATATACCTTTCATGTATAATTCCACCTTTGGCACCGGATACGATAATTCAGGGATCGGTGATATTTCTGTCCGGTTGTTGGGTTATAAGATTAATCAATCTCCAAATTCAGCCCTGGCTGCTTCGGTTGAATTCAGTTTTAACACAGCCCGGTCGCCTTTGCTCGGTACCGGAAAAAACCTGGTAGTGCCATTGGTTTCTTACAGCAGGATATTTATGCAAAAGAAAACCATTGTATCTTTGATTTTCCAACAATTTTATTCTTTATGGGGCGATGAATCGAGGCAGGATATTAAGTGGACGAAACTTCAGGGATATTATATCAAAGGTTGGTCAAAAAAAGTTTGGACCCTGGTTGCCCCGGAGGTTTACCTGGATCATATCAAAGGAGGTGCATCCATGAATCTTGAAGGAACTGTTTATTACAAACTAAGTGGCCGGATGGCAATATGGGGCAAGGGAGGGGCAGGCCTTTTCGGGGATCACATGTCAAGATATAAATGGACCACAGAGGCAGGACTAAGGTATTTAATGATGAGAAAATAAGGAAAATAAGCAATAGGAAATTTTAAAAACGGAGTAATCATGAACTGGTCTGGTCCCAGGAATTTGAAAATTCGAGCATGTAATCTGAGACACCATATAGGATGAATAATTGTAGACTTTAATCGACTTATATTTTTATTGTTCGTAATTAATAATAGTAAAATGTTTGTTAAAATGGAACAACCAATCTATTTACCAGGAGCCTTTGGGAAACTAATTTTAATTTTGCTGTGGATCGTTCTGGCTTTTGTTGTTAAAACATTCGGACAGGAGACCAAAGATGAAAATCTGAAATCGGATATACCTCAAAAGGTTTCACCTGTAAAAGTAGATGGCGTTGTCTTATTTTACGTGGCAGGTATCACATCCTTTCCTTCCGAAGAGCGTGCAGCTGTTATCAGCAAGCGGATTGTCAAAGCGGCATCAGACCGCTCCATTCCGGCAGATTCCGTAAAAATAGTTGCCGAAGCAGATCAACTGAAAGTTTATGCCGGGCAAGAGTTTATCATGCTTGTGAGCATTACTGATGCTGAAGCCGAGGGCATCGACCGGCCAATGCTTGCAAAGTGGATTCAGCAAAAGATCGGCATAGCCATCACTTCATACAGGTCGGATCGCAGCAGGCCCGCCATGTTGCACAATTTGATGTATACCCTTGGTGCTGCATTACTGCTGACGATAAGTTTATTTATACTCTTGTGGCTGTTAAGGGTATTGAACAGGGGCCTTAACAAACGGATTAAAACCAGGATTGACTCAATGGAAGACAAATCGTTCCGCCTTATCAAGTCGGCACATCTTTGGAATCTTATCAGCATGATATTCAGAACACTGAAGATTGTAGTCATCATTGCGATCGTCCTTGTTTTTCTTCAGTACGTCCTTGGGCTCTTCCCCCTTACCAGGGGCATTGCAGCATATACATTATCTTTATTTCTGGATCCCATTGTTTCCCTGGGTAGTGCTTTCCTGAATTTTTTACCCAGCCTTGCATTTCTGATCATAATTTACCTGATCACCCGCTATTTGCTCAAACTAATAAAACTGCTTTTTACAGGAATTCACGAAGGGGGAATTAAACTTGCGAATTTCGACGATTCCTGGGCCATGCCAACCTTCAAAATTCTGAGGATCTTTGTAATTGTTTTTGCATTGGTTATTGCTTACCCATATATCCCGGGTTCTGATACAAGTGCCTTTAAAGGTATTTCTGTTTTCCTTGGCGTATTGTTTTCCCTCGGATCATCATCATTTATATCAAACATCATTGCCGGATATTCCATGACATATCGTGGTGCATTTAAAAACGGAGACCTGATAAAAGTTGATGACCAGATTGGTTTTGTTGAAGAACAAAGACTTTTGGTAACCCGCTTACGTTCGATGAAAAATGAAGATATATCAATTCCGAATTCCGTACTGCTGAACAGCAACATTCTCAATTTCAATTCAAGAGCAAAGGAATTGGGCCTGATCCTTCATACAAGTGTTGGAATTGGATACGAAACACCCTGGCGCCAGGTTGATGCCATGCTCAAATTAGCAGCCGAACGTTCAGAAGGACTTTTAAAACAACCTCCGCCATTCGTCCTGAAAAAATCATTAGGTGATTTTGCTGTTAATTACGAAATCAATGCCTATTGCGATGATGCCTCTAAAATGGCTGCGTATTATAGTATCTTGCATCAGAATATCCTCGATGTCTTTAATGAAAATGATGTACAGATTATGACACCTGCTTACGAAGGAGATCCCGAAATACCGAAAGTAGTGCCCAAAGAGGATTGGAATAAACCCTTGTCAAACGAAAAGTGAAACAATTAGACCTGACAATTTTGTCTTCTCAGATTGCCAATAATGACTGACTGTAGTACATGGCTTTAATGGCCTATAAAAAAGTGTAATAATATACCTATTAATAAGTATAATTTAATTGATTATATAGGTAATTCACTATTATAAATAGAATAATTTTGTGTCTTGCTATTATTGCAAAAAAAACTAATACCTTTACTTCAACATTCAAATAGTAAACCATGAAAAACAACTTAACCGCAGTACTTTTTTTTAGCAGTCTCCTGCTTTTTTCATGTACACAGAAGAAGGCTGACCAGCAAGTTCAAGGTAACGGGGATGGACTGGACCGTACAGTTCTCCCGATTAAAGAACCTATACGCCCGACCTATTCTGAACTTGATGCGCGAAATGTTACGCCACCTGCACGATGGGAAGTTAAAGCCCCGAAAGGTGCTCCCAATGTTGTTGTGATATTAATCGATGATATGGGTTTTGGTGTTTCAGAAGCTTTTGGCGGACCTGTAACTACTCCTAATATGGACAGACTGGCTGAAAACGGTTTAAAGTACAACCGCTTTCACACTACAGCACTTTGTTCGCCAACTCGTGTTGCATTGCTTACAGGATACAATCATCACAGCAACAATATGGGATCAATCTGTGAAACGGCTACAACATTCCCAGGTAATACGGGTGTAAGGCCGCAAACCATTACCCCGATGGCTGAAGTGCTGAGGCAGAATGGGTACAATACAGCTGCCTTTGGGAAATACCACGAAACCCCACCATGGGAAATCTCCATTTCGGGTCCCCAGGACCGTTGGCCTACCCGTTCAGGCTTTGAAAAGTTTTATGGATTTATCGGTGGTGAAACCAATCAATGGGCTCCATTGATTTACGATGGGGTTACCCTGGTTGAAACACCGGAAGATCCGAATTACCACTTCACTACCGATATGACTAACCAGGCCATTTCATGGGTTCGTTTTCAGCAGGCATTGTCTCCTGATAGGCCATTCTTTATGTATTACGCACCGGGCGCTACCCATGCACCACATCACGTTCCGAAACAATGGATCGAAAAATACAAAGGCAAATTTGACCAGGGCTGGGATAAAATCCGTGAACTTACCCTAGAAAGACAAATTAAACTGGGTATTGTTCCGCCTGATACAAAGCTTGCCCCAAAACCAAAAGATATTAAGGATTGGGACAAACTTTCGGCTGACGAAAAGAAATTATTCACCCGCCAGATGGAAGTATATGCCGGGTTTGCCGAGCAAACCGATTACGAAGCCGGACGTCTTATTACCACTCTTAAAGATTTAGGCGTAATGGATAATACAATAGTAATATTCATTGCCGGCGATAACGGGGCAAGCGCCGAAGGCCAAATGAACGGCATGTACCAGGAAATGACGTTTTTCAGTGGTGTGCCCGAAACTGTACCAGATATGCTGAAACATTACGACGATTGGGGTGGACCAAGCACTTATCCGCACTTTTCGGCTGGATGGGCTGTTGCCATGGATGCTCCTTTTTCATATACTAAACAGGTGGCTTCCGATTTCGGAGGTACAAGGAACGGTATGATAATACAATGGCCGGCAGGTATTAAAGCCAAAGGCGAAGTGCGTTCACAGTTTGGCCATGTAATTGATATAGCTCCAACTATTTTTGAAATCACAAAAATACCTGCACCTACTACTGTTAACGGAATTAAACAGGATCCGATTGAGGGCACTAGCCTGGCATATACATTTAATGATGCCAAGGCACCTGAACAACATAAGGTACAATACTTCGAAATGTTCGGCAACAGGGGAATATATCAGGATGGCTGGTATGCCCGGACCATACACCGAGCTGCCTGGGAGATGAAACCACGTGCAAAGCTTGCTGATGACCAATGGCAATTATACAATACTAACGAGGATTTTAGCCTGGCGAATGATGTGGCTTCGAAAAACACTGATAAGTTAAAAGAAATGCAGGCGCTGTTTATGAAAGAGGCTGAGAAATACCATGTGCTGCCTCTGGATGATCGTCTTCTCGAAAGAACCAATGCCGAATTAATGGGCCGGCCTACTGTGATGGGTAACCGGACCTCTGTTACCTATGGCGAAGGAATGAAGGGAATGGGTGTTGATGTGTTTATTGACTTAAGAGGCAAATCATACTCCATTACCACAGAAGTAGCAATAGATGCTAACGCTAATGGGGTAATTGTTTGCCAGGGTGGTAGATTCGGCGGTTTATCTTTCTACCTGAAAAAAGGAAAACCTGCATTTACCTACAATTACCTTGGATTGGAATCAACTGATATTATAAGTCCTGAATCCCTGAAGCCAGGAAATTACAAATTAGAATACAGCTTCAAATCTGATGGTGGCCTCGGTAAAGGAGGTATTGGTACTATCACAGTAAACGGTAAGAAAGTGATCGAAAAAAGGATCGAAAAAACACAGCCTGGTATTTTCTCAGTGGATGATTTGGCGGATGTTGGTGTGGACGATGGCACGCATGTAGCCGATTATGGCCCTTCGTCTAAATTCAATGGGACAATTCAATATGTGACCCTGGAAAAGAAGAAATAGTTTACATAGCATTGCCCGGACAGAAAATTTTCAGCCTTTCTGTCCGGGCAATTTTTCTTATCCATTGCAATTGATCACCATAAAACAGGTTTAGGGCTAAGGAGATTAATTCGGAAAGGACTATTTTTGTTTTAATATGCCTTTTCCACTTCATAAATTTACTTAATGATAGGTATATCACATTTATGGGGATTGGATTATTTTTGCAATCATTGATAAAAAAGGCTTTGATGCTTTTTTGCTGATACTTTTCATCGCCACTTTAACTTTACAAACTTAAAAATGAGACACCTGATCAAGATCAGTATTTTATCTACCCTCTTGCTCTTTTCAGTAACCCTGAAAGCGCAGGTATTGATTTCACTTCTTTTCGGAGAAGCACTAAATACCCCAAAGATTGAATTCGGACTGGTGGGTGGGCTTAACCGGTCGTATCTGACTGATTTATCAGGTTCCGAAGGGCTTAATCATTTTAACCTGGGATTTTATTTTCATATCAATATGAAAAACAACTCTTTTATCAGCACCGGGGTTTTGGTGAAATCCAATGTTGGAGCAACCGGAATGCCTGTATATTCACTCGATAACGCCGATTTCGATTCGATATACAAGGATGGGACTCTAACAAAAAAGATCAGTTGTTTTTATGTCCCGATAATGTTTCAGCAGCGCTTTAACAACCGCTGGTATATTGAAGCAGGCCCCCAGGCCGGTTTGCGGACCCAGGCCGAGGATATTTTTAAAACTTCCACGCTCGATGGGGACCTCACTTACACCAAAGATGTAAAGGATCAATATACACGCCTGGATTTCGGTTTTGTAGGGGGAGTTGGATATAAAACCAAAAAAATACTTAAAAGCATGGCAGTTGGTGTAAGTTATTATTACGGCCTGGTAAACGTAAGCAAAACACCGGATGTTACGATGAAAAATTCCTCTCTTAATTTCTATCTGAAATTACCGATTGGTTTAGGGGCAAAACCAGAAGAAAGCGGAGCAAAATTATAAATAGGTAATGACTTTTCTATTAGTACTTATACTAGAACTTTGTGCAAATTGAATTTGAAATATTATTAACAAAACTTCTAACCTAATAAAACACATCATGAAAAAACTCACTTTGATCACCACTATTATTTTTTGTGCGATTTTTGCACACGCTCAACCGGGAACCATCAGCCTTAATTTAGATGCCGGTTATACTTTTCAATCCAGAGTGAATTTCGATGCTGCCTATACAGAAGTCCAGGGTGCATTCCGATACGGTGGCGGCTTTGAATATTTTGCTGATTTTAATAAATCAATGGAATTGAAATACCACAGGATGGATACGTATTTCCCTCTATATACCAAGGCCGGGGTGCGGATAAATTCGGATAATGATTATAAAGGATCAGTGAATTACATACTTTTAGGCGGTAATACGTATTTTGGTGATGGGTTGGACGCAAAGGTACAACCTTACGGAGGGCTTGGACTAGGAGTAGGAATACTTAGCGTAAACAGCAATAATGCCACTAAATTTGCCTGGGATGCTAAACTGGGGGTTAAAATAAAAACATCATCCGTAGTTTCCCTGAAACTAGAAGCCTATATGCAATCCATTGTTTCAACATTTGGTACTGATGTTTGGGTTGGTTACGGGGGATATGCTTATGCAGTTCCCGACTATGCTACGCTCTGGCAGTTTGGATTTACCGGCATTGTGTGCTTCGATTTTCATAAATAGAAAGTATAGCCTGGTACGTTTTTCAGGAATCTAAATATATTTAAGCTGTATAAAGACAAAGGTGACTGCAGGAACAGAAATATTTTTGCAATAAAAAACATATAGCTAATTTTGCAACAACCAAAAACTCTACTATGAAAGCAAAAATTTACTACATGATAATTATCGGCCTGGGATTGATATATATTCCTGCTCAGGCTCAGAAAGTTTACACTTTAACAAGCGGCGAAATAATATTCAGCCAGAGCCAGTCTTCCTTTACCAAAGAATTCACGCAACAATATTCAGGTGCCAGTCTGTCGGGAAACAATGTCCGTTTTACCATGTTCTTTCATGTCGGTCAGTACCTGCATTACGATGTAAGCAATAACTTCGGGTTATTTTCAGGACTTGCCATCCGTAACATTGGTATGATCACCGATGAAACTTTGCCTCAAACTGTCTCACTAATCAGCTCTACTGATCCGCCATCGTACGAACAATATAAAATTATCAGAAGGCAGTACACACTAGGGCTTCCTCTTGCATTTAAAATCGGAGACTTTGGCAAGCATATGTACTTTTTTGCCGGTGGGGAGTATGAAATGGCCTTCCATTTTAAGCAAAAATACTGGACCGGCAACTATGAACGCTCCGGGTCAAAAACTAAAAAGACTGAATGGTTTTCGAATCAAACACCTACTTTCCTGCCATCCGTTTTTGGCGGATTCCAGTTCCCGGGTGGCGTGAATATCAAATTCAGGTACTACCTGACTGATTTTCTTGATTCAAACTTTAAAGGAAACGGAAATGCCAACGAAGGATCAACTTTCGATGTAAGCGATCAGTCGCGTTACCAGGAGTCGCAAATGTTCTATGTTTCTCTCTGCTGGCAATTTAACCCGGAAGATTTTATGTCCTCAAAATAGATTTCTGGCTGAAAAGTATCTTTAATACACTTAAATACCAGAAGCTCGGGGATTTATATTGCACGGGAAGTTTTGATCTCCTCATTAAAAACATCAAGTCTTAAAACTATAAAACCTGGCAGTGGTTATAACCTGCCAGGTTTTTCTTTTATACTTTTTGATTCAATGATTTGGATTTGTGGTCGCCTGTAAAAGGTTTTAGTTTCAGGTCTTCAGCCTGGATAAAACAAAAGACATGATAAAAGTGTTACTTCAACCCTTGTTTACTCTTTAAAACCTGACACCGATTCCACCCATGGCTGAATTCAGCCATCCGTCTTTATAATAACTGTTCGACATCCAAGCAATCTCATATTCAGCGTTAATGAAAACCTTATCGGTAACATTAAACATAATGCCGCCGCCGCCGCCGCCATAGAAACCAAAATCATTGTCGCTTAAAGTTAGAAGCCCTTCCCTTTTCAAACTGGAAAACTGCATTCCAAGCGCACCTTTGATAAATGCTTTAATTTTATCGTTACCGAACATCACTTTGGGTGCATAATAAATCGGAAATGAATTTACTTTGATGTCGACCGCTTGTGCTCCCGTACCTTCAGTTGCCGACAGACTTACGTAACCAAAAGAAGCCCCATGTGCAAACATTCCCTGCAGAGGGTTAAATTCATAATTCCCGTTAATTCTCCAGCCTGTTAACTTAGTGTCGGAGTCTTCGACCGTAGCAAATGAATACCCACCGCTCAGTGTAAACATATTCTGCTGTGAAAAGCCGTGCATTGAAAGCAGTACTAATAGTGGCAATAAAAAGAAAGTTTTTCATTTTTGTTTGAGTTTTAGTTTAGAATTTAACTGGGTGAATATATGGTTTTCTGATTACAAAAGGAACTTCATAAGAGTAGTGTCAATTTAAGAGGCACCAGGATAAACTGCGTTAGTAAATAAATGTGATTCCGGGATTGTATTCCTGGCTTCCGTTAATTCTTAAAGTTTCATCTTTTCAGGAGTAAAGAGGTCATCCGAAAGCCCCTGGTCGAATTTTACATCTTTGAGCTGGATTTTTGTGCTGTGGTTTTTATCCAGGTCAGTCATTACAACTTCTGCGGCATTCCAGTATTTCCCTATTTTTACGTAGCGATAACTAGCATCTTTAAATTTTTTCTCCTTCCCGTTATAGAACTCCATAGAGATAGGATAGCCATACGTTTTATTGACTTTTACGATGATCTTAGAGTAACTGGATTTTGTTGATTTAGGCACCAGTTGAAGCAGATACGAATCTTTATCAGATGATAGTAAGCTAGGTGTATATCTGTCAGCATAAGGCGTTGTAGCCATATCTTCGTACGAAAAATCAGTGCCGGTAAATGCCTGGTTCTTTGAAAGCATCGATATTTTCTTGGGTTTATTGAAAGCCGGCATATATAGCCACATCACATCACCTGGTAATGAGAGGGTGGCAACGCCTGCCTGTGAATCAGGTTTTGTATACCTGTAAAGCTTTTTATCACTGCCTTTTTGCAGCATGGTGGCTTCGCGGACTTTTTCTTTCCCATCTTTTTCGATCAGGATAATAGAAACATTCCCCTGTTTATCTTTTGGAGAGAAAATGATTTTATCCATATTATCAAGAATAACCTTGGCATCCTGTGCTGTTGCATTCGTAGCAGTACCAAATATCGCCATGATTAATAGAAAGGCTTTAAATTTCAGAGTTTTCATTGATGTTTTATTTTTTTCTGCTTATACCTATTGCTTCTGGTTTATTTTTAGAAACACATATTTCTCCATTTTGTTATGAGATAATCATCATTTTTTTTTCAGATCAGGAACTGATTTGCGGCTACTGTGAGCCAGTATGAGAATCACAGGCAGAAAGGTTAACGCAGCCAGTCCTGACCCAACCATGCTCAGAAATATCAGAAAACCAAAGTATTGCAGGGGAACCATCTCGGAAAAGAGCAGAACCAGAAATCCCGCCGAGACTGAAATAACATTTATGATAATTGCTTTCCCACTAATCCCTATTGTATCCTCAAGAGCCTGGTAAAGAGTGGATCCTTTCCTTAAGGAGTCATTAAAATGTGTTATTACATGGATAGAGTAATCAATACCTATCCCCATCGCAATGCTGGCAACCAGCACAGTAGCTATGTTCAGCGGGATACCGGTATAACCCATTATCCCAAAGAGAATAATAATGGCTGAAATGATAGGAATGGCAGCAAAAATACCCGCTTTGAACGAACGGAGGATACCTCCAACAATAATAATTACAAACAGAATGGCAATGGCAAGGCTCCCCATCTGGCTGTTGATGAGGCTTCTGTCCATGGTAACGTCAATAAATGGCATTCCGGTTATTTCAATGGTACATGATGGTGTAGAGTTTTGTTTAATAAACCGTTTCATGTAATCATCAAATTGTTTTTTTGAGTCATTTTCGGGGAGGAAAAATTTAGAAATGATAATTGCCTCAGTGTTATCTTCCGACACAAACCTGCGCAATCTTTCGTTTCCATCAAGTAAAAACCACAATTGTTCAATTTTATCTTTATCATCCGGTATTTCCCGGCCTTCACCAAATGCAGCATTAATATCCACGATAAGGTCAGCGATGGATTGCGTTGCTGTAACTCCCGGGCTTTTCTTCATGTACTCTTCAGCCAGGAGCATGGTATTGAGCACCTCCGGGCTTTGTATATCGCCTTTGAACAGAACAAAGATTGGTTTTGTGCCTCCAAACTTCTCAGTCATTATATCTTCAGCAATCCTGGTAGGGTTTCCTTTCCTGAAATAGTTCCGGATGTCGACATTCCGTTGAATAAGGAAAATGCCACCTATGCTGACCAAGGTCAAAATAATCCATAAATTGAGAATACCACGAGTATGTTTGAATAATAATTTTTGCAATGGGACCAGAAAATAGTCGGAAATATATGATTTACCGGTTTCACCTTTTTTAACAATATCGCTTTTCTTATTCCACGAAAAAGCTGAAATTAATGCAGGAACAAAAAACAACGACAGAGCCATTGCAAAGAATGTTCCAAGTGCAGTATACATACCAAAATCGCGGATCATAGTAAGATAGGACCCGAAAATGAAAGAAACAAAACCTGTAACAGTAGTTAATGCCGCCAGGATAACTGGAATTGTGACAGATATAAGACCCTTTATTATCACCTGGTTCAGATTATCTTTTACCTGTTCAACACTGTTCAGCACATGTATGGCATAGGCAGTGCCTATAGCCAGCAAAACGATGGGAATATTATTCGATACCATGCTCATATTGGATCCCATAAGTGCCATAATACCAATAACCCAAATAATGGCAATTGTCGCTATAAGTAACGGCAGGATAACTCCTCTTGCTGAGCGGAAACCAAGAAAAAGCACAAAAGCTATTAACAGGAATGCTATCGGCAGTAAGCGGGCAAGATCAGCCGAAATCAGATGAGCGATAGATGTAATCAGCATCGGCGATCCGGCATAATAGATTCGTTCGGGCAAATGAAGCGATTCGGTTTTTTCTTTCACCGCATTGGCCAAAGCCTGGATATCTGCATCGTCGTACAGTGAAAAAATGATAATTGTAGCCTTTCCATCTTCCGAAACAATAGTGCCTTTGTACATCTCATTCGAAAGCACTTTTGCCTTTAATTGTTCAAATGCTTTGGGGGAATCAGGAAGGTTAGCTTCATCGATCAGCTTGCCTATTTCCATACCGTCCTCACCCTCTTTGATGTCCATAATATTGGTAATGCTGGTAACCGATGAAACGCCCTGGATTTCTTTGACCGAGTCAGTAACCTGCCTTACATGCTCCAATACTTCAGTGGTAAATACATTATCACATTCCAGGATAATCATCCCCATTTTGTTCCCTCCAAACTGGGCCCCGATTTTTTTCAACAAAACCGCATCCGGATCATCATCGGGCAGAGAGCTGATAACATCAGAATTAATCTTAATGTTAGGGATTTGCCAGGCTAAGAAAGCGGTTGTCGCTACTACCAGAACAATGATAATCCACCTGATCTTTAATATGGTCTTATACAATTTTTCCATCTGTCAAATCTTTGATTAGGATGTATCCGGGAATGAAATATCATACTAAAGTAATAACATTTTCTTAATTACTTTCAAGGCAATTTTTTACTTCCTGAAATTTCAGGGAAAATCTAATTGATATGTAAAAAACAAAGCAATAATCCGAAGTTAATGGCTTATTGCTTTGTTTAAATGTAGAATAAAAAATCTATTTAGCTATTAAACCCTTCTTTTGCAATTCATATTTAATAGCATAAATAATCTGATCTAAAGTTTTATCCAGGCTGGTTGGATTCAGAGTTGAAGTAGTTCCTGACCAAAGTAATTTACGATCACTGATGGAGTAGAAGTTTGTTTCAACCATAAAGGTCTTATCTTCTGAATAATATCCGGGGGCATAACCACCGCCGTAGTATCCGCCGTAGCCGTATCCGCGATATCCGTAATACCCACCGTAATACGACGTACCTTGATTGTACGACATTGATTTTTCTACTGTAGTCAAATGCATTAGAATGATACCATCAAAACCATCCTTTTTAAGTTTGCTTTCAACAAGTGTTACTGCAGTATCGGAGGGCTGAAGGTAAGAATAGGACTGAACCCCAACCACACCTTTTTTAAGTTCCATAACGATTTTATCCTCGGCTATCCGCTGTGAATTTACATCGCGGAGCGGGGCAATAACCAGGATCTTGGTAAATGGTTTCATACTGGCATTAAATGAAGGATCGGCCCAGCTTTTTTCAAGTTTGGTTGCGGATCCGCATGCAAACATTATTCCGATTAAGCTTAACGGAATGAGCATTTTGATTTTCATAATTACTTATTTTAGTTGTTTATACTGTATTAATTTATAAAAAGTATTCTGGTTTGAAATCAGCTTTACAAACCAAAGCGGTATTGTACGCCACCCATAATTTGTTGTCGCGAACCCAGGAAGCCATATTCAGCCCTGAGCATAAAGTGTTTGTTGATCTGAAACTGTGACCCGACAACGAAGTTCCATGCGTCCTTCAGACTTTTATTCAATGAGTATTGTACAGTTGCCGACTGCCCATCGTTAAGAGCTCCATCCACTGATGTCAGCATGTTAGAGGCAGCTGTCAGGGTGCGGTTGGCTGTTTCATATTTCGCAACATTAACAGGGTTCTTTTGTTCAACAGGGGTTAATCCTCCCCACCAGGATTCTACCTGGGCTGATGTTTCGTTGACTTTCTCAAATCCATGGTCCACTTTTGCCTGTAATTCATCAGTAGGTATTACTTCTGATAGATTAAGCGATCCCTTGGTTTCGGATGAAAACTTAACTCGGAAACCGCCCACCCAAAGGGCAATATTCTGTTCAGGTTTTTTCAACTTGAAAGTTTTACCTGCGCGTGGCCCGAAAACAAATGTGAAAACCGGTTTTTCAAGAGCGCTTACATCTGTCCATACTACATTCATATCCAATGCAAGCCAACCTCCGCCTACTCCCATAGTAGGAGTCATACCGAAACCGGCCGAAACTGCATCAAAGTTTGCCTTTGTTGAGAAAGAGGAAATCTGATGCCATACACTTGCAGTATCCGGAATCCAGACACCCGCACTTATTTCAGTCGAAGATTTAGCTTTACCAAAAATTCCATATATATTCAGGAAGGGCAATATCCACACATCAGGCCTTATAGTTAATGCTCCTGCTCTTGCTGTTGCATCATCGAAGCGGATTATTTCATCCAGGTCGTACATCGGTCCGTTATTAAACCCTACAAACAGGTTATCGATGATCAGTGATGACTCCTGCTGAAAGTAGTTTACACTAACACCTGCAGAATAAGGCAAACTATATCCTTTAGCGGTTGCTTTAGCGCCCCATATAGGAAGAGAATATGGGTATTCCGAAACTTTTAAGCTATCAACTAAAGTTTCATTCTTTTTACCAACTTCTTTATTTGTATATACCTGTGCAAATGACTGGTTTGCAACGATGAGAGCTAAAATCAGTGCAAAGAAAGTTGTTTTCATAACATTTTTTTATTAAACCTGGCGTTTTTTTTAATTATTATTGTTTTAAATCAACTGGTTTGGTATTCCAAAACAGGTACAATTGTTATATAAAAATTCCAATGACCCGGATTCTAAAATTCCAGCTAAGGCAAAGAATCCAATTAAAATTAAAATTATAGTTTTCAATATTAACTATACAAAGATAATCAAGAAAGATGTATACTGTCAAACTAATTAATAGGATATAGTGCATTTTTTAAAATATACTTATCAGTAAGTATTCCAAGGATAGGATTTTTTCTATCCAATAAACAGACTTACACTCTACATTTATAAAATCCCAAGTCAAAAATTCCAAATCTCAAGGCCCAAGTCCCTGGATAATTCAAACTTCCAGATCCAAGATCGCACTAAAATCCCTTTTGGAATTTGGTTCCGATAGTTATCGGAATTTGAATTTGGGTCTTCTAAATGCACTAATTCACCTTGTTTAAGTATTAAACTAAAAATGCCCTATCCTGAAAGGGAAAGAGCATTTTTAGATTGTGTAAGAAATTTAAATTTTCTACCAGCTGTTAAATACAACTCCGAAGCTGATATTCAGGTTTCCGAAAGCGTCAGCATCTTTGATTTTAAATGCATAATCGTATTTAGCATTTAATTTAAGGCTTACATCCGGTGCAACATCAAACAGGAAACCGGCTTCCGGGCTCATCAGGAAATGCCAGTTGTCTTCTTCAATAGTCCAGGTGCCCATATCAGTATTACGCAGATCATACATGGTACCAATACCTAGTCCGATGTAAGGTATTACAGTGCCTGTACCAATCCGGTACTGGGCATTAACCAGCATAGGGAATAAATTATCATAGCGATACTGAACACCGGTTAAAGTTGCATTATCTCTTGTATAACTGTCGTAATCTTTTCGTTCGTAAAATGTACTCCACGCGAAATTTACACCAATGGAAACTGAAGGAGCCACTTCTCTCTGGTATTCAAATGTAGCTCCGCGCCAGCTGATTTTGTCAACATGGTTTTTGAGACCTCCTGTAGGTATTCCCATGGTGTATTGAAAGGACGTGAAACTCTGGGCTGTAACAAGCGGTGTAATAAATACTCCGGCTGCCAGCATGAAGGTTATAATAAATATCTTTTTCATATACAGAAGTTATTACTTTTTTAAATATGGTGATTGAGTATACGCCTGGGTTACACCTTTTGCTACACGGTTTGCGAAATCAGCACTTGTTGATGACATCACTCCATTAACTATAAAACCCCAAACAACCCGTGCTTTATCATCTGCGCTTAAATCGTTCGGATCAAGCATTGTAACAGCCAAACTACCGGTTTTATAACTTGTTGTGACAGGATACGGATAATACCATCCATACCACCCGCCATACCACCAATCCCAATATCCACCATAACCCCAATAAACGGTTGTTGTAACTTCTATAGCAGCAGGAGCCAATAGTACATCAGGATTATTATCTTTCGACACCAGAGTCCAGCCATAATCAGCCATATTCAACTTGATCTTATCAAGCACTTGCGATGCATATGGCTCTTTCACGAAATTAGGATCACCACCGGAAACCAGGTCATCATCGATCTTCATGATCTTGTCAGGAATTGCATAAGTATGTTTTGCTGCAAAACCATAAGCAGGATCATAGTTCGAATATACAAGGTCCAACTCTTCATAATACTGCGGCCCTTCGGGATAGCATTGCGTTAACAAAAACACAACTGCCGTTAAGCTTAACATTTTTAAAATTTTCATATTTGATTCATTTTTAAAGGTTAAAGTTTTTATTGCACACATTTCCGTCTTAAAAACTGAACAAAGTTAAAGACATTTAGGCTTTACTATTACAAATTTCATTAAAAAAACTGCCTCCTGTATCTAAATATACTTAGCAATAAGTATCAAATATGACAAAGTATTTTCTACCTTTGTTATTCTAAATAAGTTACCTAATTATTCATTTGCATAAAACATTAACCATTTAAAACCTATAACAATGAAAAAATTTATCCTCATTGCAATCTGTGCCGTTCTCGCCATTGCAGTTAAAGCACAGACCAACATTGATGAGTTAAAGTATTTACAGAACATGTTCGGCATGGAAAAAAAACAGTTGGTTGCTGAGCGCATGAATATCAGCAAGGCTGATTCAGCCAAGTTCTGGTCGTTGTACGAAGATTACGAACTTTACCGCAGCGAGATCAGCGACAAACGCGCTAATAATGTTCAACAATATGTCGACAACTTTAAAAATATTACCAATGCTAAAGCGGATGAAATTTTAAAAACCACCTTCGAAATAAGTAACGAACAATCTAAACTTTGGCAGAAAACGTATAATACAATGTCCAAAGCACTGTCGCCAGTAATAGCAGGGCAATTTATTTATCTTGAAATGTACATCGAAGCCCTTGGACGTGAGAGACTATCGGAGATAATACCGCACATTGGGGAAAAGAAATAACTATGAAGTAAACCTTTTTAATACAAAAAAGTACCGGCCGAAAACCGGTATTTTTTTTTATTTCTATCATAGTAATTGTGCTATAAAAGAATAATTTAAAAGAATTACTTACTAAAAGGTATTTATTTCAGTGTAGTATTCCTTTATCTTTGCACTTAATTATTTGTATAAATCAATTAATTTTTAATCTTAACCAATTAACAACCACTTGCGTATGAAAAAAATCTTATTCTTAGCTATATGCATCATGTTTGCTGTAGCATCACAGGCTCAATCCAATACCGACGAAGTAGCTTTGGTACAAAGTGCTTTTGGGATGTCGAAACAACAAATGGTAAAGGATTTTATGCAACTCACCGAAGCTGAATCAGCAAAGTTTTGGACCATTTACGACGAGTACGAAGCTGCCCGTAAGGAAATGGGTAAAAAACGTATCTCAAATATTGAGGATTATGCCAATAACTATGACAAACTTACCAATGAAAAAGCAACCGAACTGATCAATAAATCATTTGCTATCCAGGGTGAATTTGCCAAACTTCAACAGAAAACATTCAAGAAAATGTCAAAGGAAATTTCCCCATTGAGAGCAGCTCAATTTACTATGCTGGAATCGTTTATCGAAAACTCAATCAGGACAGAAGTTTTGGATGCAATTCCTCTTATTGGCGAATTTGGCACAAATAAATAATAATTTCATTTTTCGGAAATAAAAAATACCGGCGTAAAGCCGGTATTTTTTTATGTTTTAACCTGATAACTTTAATCCATTTTTAAGTGAGGTAATTTGAATCCCTTTTATAGAACTAATCGCTTGTTATAAATTCATTTTGCATGTGCCTTAACCGATGTAAAATTATCGCTTGTTTAAATGAAATGTCATTTATTTTTTAATAATTTTATATACTTGTTTAGTTTTAGAAGAGCTAACTGCAAGTGAATAAATGCCACTAGTTAATTTATTCAGGTCAATTTGCCTTTCGATTTTATTGTTTGTAATTATCAAGTAATCCTGAAATACAATTTGCCCTAACATATTCGTTAACGAAAGAATATACCTGTCGTTAGGAAGATGTTTTCCCAAAACATTTATTTCACTGGGAGTAGGGTTTGGGTAAACAACGATTTGAGACTGAGGAATTGAATCTAAAAGAGTATCCGTAATTATAAAAGTAGGATCAAATAATATCCTGAATGTTTTCATTTCCTGGTTACCTATGTTTTCAACTAAATTTTTATTCAATAAGTTAGCATTATAAATATCGGTTTCTACGTGAGAAGTAATTTTGGCAGTTGAGATGGGGAATGCTCCATCAAAAATAAAAGGAATACTAACTGATTGATTCCACAAACGAGCAATCAGCCCTTTAGCTGAACCTGCTTCAGCAGGTTTCAAGCTCCACAACAAAACATCTTCGGGACTAATAGTTAAAAGACTAAAAGAGGTTTCCGGATAGCCTCCTCCCCCATTAACTTCTCCTGTTGCAAATGGATTTTGATGCTCCAATGACATTTTCATTGATAAAGTCTGGTTAAAAGCACCTGTATTTGGTTGAAGAGCAAATTGGTATTGAAAAGTCTGATCTCCTGCCTGATTAGATATTCCTAGTGTATCGGAAGCGACTCTTCCAGCTGCTAAAAATTGAACATTATTGCTGATTTCATCTAATAAGTATGAAGTACTATTCCCTAATTTGAAGAAATCAGCTCCCAGGTTGGAGATTGTAATTCCCCTTGTTTGATTACCAACATGTACAAAATGGTTGGCGGTTAGCCACGCATAACTGGCATTCTGATCAGAATAGTTCCCACCATCATTTGTTAATCTTGCATTTATTACAGCGCCTACTTCTTCATGCCATACGGTTGAATTATCAAGATTTAAAGGAAACTGGTATACAATCGTTTGGTTTCCAATATTTTGATTCAATTGATCATCAATATCCAGCCTTTTAACTGATTTGTAAAGTGTAAAACGATTTATATGACTGTAAGGACTACTACTGAAGCAAGCAACTGTAACGGAAACTGGACCTGCACTTTCAATAGTATAGGTTCCCGTTGTTTGATTTCCAAAACTAAAATCATTTAAAGAAGAACTGCCTTTGAACTCATAATTTCCATCTGATTTGTCCTGGTAACTTGTGATAGAACCATTTCCCGAGATCGAAAGTTTGTAAAAATCATTTTCAAATATGCCATTTGAAAAAGAGGCAGCTTCCGGAAGTTTAGATGGATTGCCTGGTTGAATCTCAAAAACTTTATATCCCACAGAAGGAACACCCGAAGCAAATATCCGGATATACCGTATGCCGTTAATAGTTATAATCTGAGTTGGAACTTCCGATTTTGTTGTTAAGTCTATTACTTTAACAGGTAAATTCAAGGAATAGGGATAATCAGCAACATCGTTACGGGTCCAGCTGAGTGGATTGAAAACAAAAAAACGTGTATTTGTTCCGGTCTTTACAATTTTTTTACCCAATGCGCTTTTAGATAAATCATAAAGGGAATTCACATAATCAGAAAAATTATTTTCCATATCACGTTGAAAATGAGCTCTGCCAATTGAAGCAGGTCCATCTGACGTCCAGTCATGATCATAATATTTGCCAAGTGAAATCCATGCAAGTTCACGCTGGCTGGATAGGTTTTGAGCAAAGCCAGTATCTTGCAAAGCAACAAGACTATAAAGAGATTCTGCTGTTCTTAATTTTTCAGCTGAACGTTTAATATCTCCGGACACCTTTGCCATTGAAGCAACCAATACATCCCAATCATTTCCGAACGACACTGCCTGAGAAGGTGTTGAATTAGAATACTGACTTTCAAAATCTTTAAAAAAATCTCTTTCATCAGAGACTATAACTTGTTGTGAAGCATTGCTTTGTGCTTCTGCCAGGGCGGGTAAGTTATCCAGATAACTCTCCAGGCCATCCCAGCCAAAACCAAATGCACCAGCAATTGAATATGGATATTTTGTTGTATTGCATTTTACTTTTAATTGATTTATGGCAAGAGCAGGGTCATGAATTTCTGCATATCCACCTAATTCCTTATTTGCAACCAGATCATACCACTTCATCAGAACGCCTTTTCCATCAATTCCTTTCGAATAATACATTTCGTATTTCCGGTTTTGAAAATCAAGATCAGGACATTTACAATTACACACACCCTTCCAGCTATATTTGGCACCAGCACCTGCCCACAAACTATTTATCCCAAGCGGCAAAGTCTGATTCTCCATGGATGCAACAAGATCAACATCAATTCCATATTTCTGTTCCAAATAACCGGCATAATACATTCCACGTATTGCTATTTCAGCATTTTGTCCTCCATACAACGGTATCAGAGTATTAAAAGGAACAGAAATATGGCCACTCTTGATTTGATTAATCAGTCGTTGGAAATCTGATGCTGATTTAGCTTTTTCATATTCATATACCCATAATGAATTATCACAATTATACCGGTGTTGGAATTGAGTTGAAAGAACAGCATTCTGAGTTTCCATAAGGTTTATATAATAATCCAGCTGATTAATAAAGGCCACACGATAGGTTTCAGCATCTGCAGTCCAAAAATAATCAGTGTGATCATCGTTCGCAATATAAAGACGCTTTTGTTGCCCATAAGCAGGATATAAGCATAACACAACCATTACTAGAAGAATAATCAGTGTTTTATTAAGATGCATAAATTTTTCATTAAAATATTTTACCTTAAACTTTAAGCAAAATATCATACTTTTTCGCCTTAAATTCAAAATTTATAAATTGTAAAAATGTTTTTAATCAAGTAAA
This sequence comes from uncultured Bacteroidales bacterium, assembly GCA_963802185.1. Lineage (GTDB taxonomy): Bacteria > Bacteroidota > Bacteroidia > Bacteroidales > UBA4417 > UBA4417. Next base: position 528,426 of record CAWDHU010000010.1, on the reverse strand, counting down.
GCCTAGTTTGTTTTATATTTCCTGATACTGATGCTTCTACGTTGATATTATCATTGTGCTTTTCAGTATCTTAAAAATAGAAATACCTCCAATGCACCTAAAGACTTGTATGTCTTTATAGAAACAAACTCAGGATATATTTTGTTTAGTAATGTTAATACACTTACAATCAATTTGTAATAACTATCGCTGTCTGATAGCTTTGATATTCAAAATTCAATACTATAAATATATTGTTTGTTGGAGGCTGGCTGACTGAGTTTATCAGTTTTATATTGGAGAAATAAATTCAGGATCAATCTCATTTAAATATAGAATGAGTTGACCCTGCTGTGCACTTATTACAAGTTACAAGGGAATCCAATACCAGAAATAAAAGCAACGAATGAAGATATTACACGCTTAACCACGGAATGACACAACAAGGGATTCTCTAATGTCAAACATGTTAGATTAAGAGCAATTTTTAATTACAAACGACAATCTAAAAAGCTTCTCCAATAAAAAGATAAACATTTACAAAACCTTTGCTTATAGCTACGTCAAAAGAGATATTGGTATCAGAAAATTTATTGAATTTCATCCTTACGCCTGCCCCTCCTGCCGGATGCCAGTATAAAAAATTCTGGCTTTCGTATTCCGAAGCCGAGGTTAAACTGCCGAAAACAACACCTCCCCAGAATCCATTTTCCGAAATCCCAAAGCGATATTCAGTTTCGAAATCCAGCATTGCATTACTTCGGTAACGGTTTTGTTGAATTCCGCGAGATGATTGTCCGGTAGTGGGTTCCCACCTTACAGCCGGTAAATCGAGATAGGGCGTTTCACCGGAAAGGATGGTCCAGTAATAGCTCCGAAGAGCAAGAATATTATTTCTCTTGCCCGTAATAGGGAAATATTTACGTACATCAAGAAACAAAGACTGCCAGATATCATCGCTACCGAGAATCGGGGTGAAATAGCTGAATGTAAGATCTGCCATAAATCCTTGTTTTGGATTGACAGAGTTTCGCCTACTATCGTATTTTATCGGCAACACTATTCCTGACGATGTTGAATTTTTATCTGGGAAATAACTGCTGAATTCTTCGTTCATTTCACCTTCTTCAACCTGAATATTGTAATGCTGATCGAGGGAATAACCTACCCCGGCAGAGAAATGAGGCCATATTTCTTTCATGCTTTTCTGATGGATACGCAGTTGTTGATAATCAATCAAAGTCTCATGGTCGTCAGGACTATTACTGCCCAGCCCCCATGTATCCTGAGGATAATTGTGAATGAAATACTCACCTATAAAGTTCCACTTGTTTTGCGGATACCAAACAAATGATTGAACATCAAAACCATATTGGCCTCCAAACCCAATGTAAGGATAAAAATATATGGTCGACAAGTTGGTATTTGATGCATTCCCTCCTAATACGAATGATGCGTTAAATGAAGTAAAAGAGGTCTTACCTGAGGAGGTAGTAGTCGGGAAAAGAGTAAAACGGATTTTTCGGTTGTCGCGTTTCTCTACAGAGTTTTTAATTTTCAGCCACTTTACAAGGTAATCAACCAGGTCAACCTTTTTGACACTGTCTGCATTGGGTTCACCGCCTTTACTTTGAGGTGCAGAAAGCAAGATTGTGCTATCAACAGATTGAGCAATTAGAGGCGTGAAAGCATAAAACACAAGAAAAATACCGAGCAAAACAGATTTCATAAATACTGCAAGTTGGTACAAAAATAATCGTTATCAATGGGTGTTCATGTAAAACCCAATAAATGTATCCAAAAAATTCTAATTTAAAAAATTGAAAAATATTGGATGTCGGTTATTAAATATTTGATGTCGGATGTAAAGATTAGAATCTCCATGCCACACTATTCATTATTCACTATTCACTTTTCCCTATTACATATAACTGAAAGCATATTAAAACGCTTCCTGCAGGTTAAAATAAATAGCAGTAGCACGGTCGGCACCTAATCCAATATCTACTGTCAGATTAGTCCGTGCCCGTTTATCCAACTGCATCCTTACTCCGGCTCCCCTGCCAAAGGCAGTTTTATTAAATAATCCTTTGGTATAATTACTGGCAGTGGTTGCATTTACATAAACCACCCCGCCGAAAAGCCCATTTTTCGAAATAGGGAAGCGGTATTCGGCTTCATTATATACCATACTTAATCCACGGTAGCGCCCTTGGATAAAACCGCGGCCTGATCGGTTATACGTATCCCAGCCAATGGAAGGAAGAGCCAGGTATGGGACTTTACCATTCAACAGAAAAGATCCATAACTCCAGAAAGCCAGCACATGCCGCGGGTTGCGGCTACTTAATCCAAGGTAATAACGAGCATCGTACAGCAATTGGGTACTTTGCTTCGAATTGCTCCCGATTTTTACATTGGTAACCAGCGAAACAGAAGCATAATATCCTTTATAACAATTACTTATATTATCACGGGTATCAGTAAGAAGCGTAAATTTAATCCCATTGGTACCGTATTGTACCGGATTAAAATTGTTGGTATCTGCAATACTTGTAATGATTGGTGATAAAATATGTAGGACTATCTTTTACAGTATCAAGTTTCACATCCTGGATATCAAAATGCTGATCAATCATTATCCCCAAACCAGCATAAAAATGAGACTCTCCCAATTGGCGCGAACCTTCTTCGTAAAAACGTACCTGCTTAAAGTTCATTGGCTCAGCAAGTGTATCGTCAACAGTCTGATCCATATTATTGGTATAAATATGCGTTTTATTAAATTCGGAATTATTAATTCCCAAGCCGTAGGTAGGTTGGGTAAAAAGCAACAACCGCCAGTCACCTTGCAGAAACCATTTATTCCCAGTTAGATAAATCTTAGACCTGGCATTAACAATAAATTGTCTTTTTGATGTAACTTGGAAATTGAGCATTCCCGATGACAAATTGGTAGGAGGCTGCCCGAACAGGCGGGAGAAACTTATTGCCCCTCCGATTAAAAATCCGTTTGCCGGGGCATATCCGATTACTGGTAACAGGGAATAATACGTCTTGCCAACCAATAAAGCAGTACTCTCTTTAGGAGCAGGGTTCTTTTTCCATTGAGCAACAACATCCGTAAAGTCTTTTTGCTCGACCTGGGCTACCGATATTTTATGCGCCATTAGAAGGAAAGATAAAACCAATCCAATAGAAACTTTTTGCAGAAATCTGAAGAACATCCTTTAATTAGAATTTGAATGGTTTTACCTGTTGCTGGTTGCTGTAATAAATTTCATGCAAAAGTAAATTAATTTCGCTGATTTTAATTACCCCGCTTTACTTATTCAAAGATCATGATCCTGGAAGTTTTATTCAATTTTTTATATTTTTTTCTATGACCTCAATATCATCCTGCAAAAGAGTTGGCTGATCTGAACTATCTTGCACTAAGATAACTTATAATAAACCGATTAACTTTGATCAAAACAAGCTTATCTTTGTTAAAGCATTAAATTCTAATTTATATATTATGTCAGAAAATCAAGAGAATGCCGCTGTTTCGCAACCGATAGATACCAGAATTACAGCCTTAACTGAGTTAAGCAGAAAGGAGTTTATTTCACGTGCAAAAAAACTCGCGAAACCCTATTGTGTCACCAGCGATAAGAAATTTAAACTAAGGGATTTCCCTACAAGTGAAAAAAATGAAGTGAGTAAAGCAGAAAAAAAGTTTGCAAAACAAGCTTTACAAGTCGGCATACAGGCACTTGCAGAGATGCAGGATAAACTTTATGCACAGGATAAATGGTCGCTTCTTCTTATTTTCCAGGCAATGGATGCTGCAGGTAAAGACGGTGCAATTAAACATGTAATGTCGGGTATAAATCCGCAAGGTTGCCAGGTTACTTCATTTAAAGCGCCTAATCCGGAAGAATTGGATCACGATTATATGTGGCGATGCATGAAACACATGCCTGAACGCGGCCGCATCGGTATTTTTAACCGTTCATACTACGAAGAAGTTTTGGTGGTACGTGTTCATGACGAAATTTTAAAGGCCCAGAAGTTACCTGAAAAACTCCTGACGGATAATATCTGGGACGATCGTATGAACGACATGAAGAATTTCGAAACCTACCTGAATAACAACGGCATTGTTGTACTAAAGTTCTTCCTGAATGTTTCGAAAAAGGAACAGAAGAAACGTTTCCTTGAGCGCATCGACAAGCCTGAAAAAAACTGGAAATTCAGCAATGCTGATGTTAAAGAACGCAATTACTGGAAACAATACCAGGCGGCATATGACGACATGATTAAAAAAACCGCTACTGAAAAATCACCCTGGTATGTTGTGCCTGCCGACAATAAACCATACGCAAGGATGGTAGTGGCAGCTGCAATTATTAACGCGCTGGATTCGATGAAATTGAAATACCCTGAAGTTGGTGAAGAGCAGGTTGCTGAACTTCAGCAACTAAAAGAGCAATTACTGGCAGAGAAGGGATAAGATTGAAAATGTCATGTTTTGCTTCACTGAGCTCTCTTTGCCCGGTTTAAGTTTCAGAATTACCTTACTTTAACATGCTGATACAGTTCGGGCGAAAGATCAGCTGAACAAATTTTATGGCAGAATGAACCTGAATACTACCTTTTATCTATATTTGCATTGATTTGTACAATGAATGTTTTGCATAATGAATCTATAAATTAATTTTCAAATTAAAATCAGCTTAAACATGAAAAATCTACCTCAATTACTCCTGATTGCATCCATATTGTTTTTGGGCAGTGCTATTAAAACCAGTGCACAATCAAACTGTTACGAAGAATATGCAAAAGTGTTCAACGAAAGAGGTGCAAGCCCGATTCCTGATGGCGTTCAGGAAGTTGTTTTCACCGTTAGGGATGGAACTAAGGCTGACTGTTATATGGGAAAGGTTGAAGTTAAAAACAACCAGATCGTCCAAACATTAGGAGTTATTCTGGAAGATGGTTCAGTAAAAAAAATGGGCATGAAACTGAATCCTAAGTACACTAATGCCACCAATCCCGCTATCTTATATATGGATATTACAAATGGAATGTCGTCAGCATTTCTTTCGGAAGATAATAAGATCGTTAATGTGTTTTTTATCAAACAGTTAAATTCCAAGAGTAAGGCTATTAAACTAGCTCCACCAGCAAGTTCATTGTAGACCTACTGATTTCATCAGAATTTTTGCAGGTCTTTTCAAGCATACATGAGTTCCTTTATTGATATTTTCATTATTCAGGATCGGCAAAATGTAAAAAGCTTAAAACAGTTGTGTTTTAAGCTTTTTAAGTTTTACAGATTATCCGTTTGCTTCAGTTTAATTTATTTTAAATATTTGTTTGGATCATAATGTATTATGCATCAGAATGGATACCCGATAGCGATATTCCACAAAATATTTTCGCGGCGCCAGGATTTACTGCCAAGGTCTATTTTATCTAACACCCACTGCTGCCCTTCCGGCAGATAAGGCTTACGCAAAGGCGTAGCCAGATCGAAACGGAGCAATATGAAATTAAAGTCGAAACGGAATCCGTATCCTGCACCCACTGCTAACTGGTTATAAAATGTATTCATTTTAAACTCGCTGCCAGGCCGTTGCGGGTCTTCATTTACAAGCCATATGTTGCCGGCATCTACAAATAATGCTCCTTTAAAACTCTTATAAATACCAAAACGGTACTCAAGACTGGATTCAAGAGTGATGTCGCCGGTTTGATCGACATATACATTGCTCAAACTATCAGGAGGGGCATACGTTCCCGGTCCGATTGATTTTGTAACAAAGGCCCTGATATTATTAGCACCACCAACATAATACTGCTTGATATAAGGTATAGTTGTCGAATTACCATAAGGCATTCCCAACCCTGCTATGAGCCGCCAGGCTATCTGGTGCTGTGCATTGGGTTTGTAATTATATCTTACCTCATTACGCAGCATAACAAACTGCGAATATGGCATACCCAGAAGCTGGTGCTGGTCTTCGGGTGTTGGGCGTGAACCGCTAAAAGCTGTAGTAAACAGGCTGGCCAGGTTACCGGCAAGGTCCAGGTTTTCGTTAAGGTACAAACTGTGTTTCGTATTTCCGAGCTTTATACGCCTGTCTACAAAGTTAAAGCTTGATCCGATAATAAACTGTTCTTCAAAACTCTTTTGAATGGAAGGATTATCTTTAAGGAACTGATCAAATTCTGCTGATGATTCGGCGAGTTTAGTATAGCTGATATCCACAGGATTTAACTGGAAAGTAATGTAATCCGATCTTCGCCACTGGTATCCCAAAGAAGTATGAAATGAATTTAACCTGTAAAGACCTACTCTTTTATAAATTCCTCCCCCCATTGCAATTACCGTTTTGGGAGCAAGAGATTTTATAGTTCCTTTCCCGATTTTAAAAGGTGCAAATTTCGGGAGAGTCAGGTCGGCATCCAGCGTAAACTGGTATGCCGCATTTCCCTGTGTAGCACCGCTGTATTGCCAGTCGAAATAGCCTCCGAGAGTTACTGATAAAAGTTCGGCACCGCCTAAAATATTGCGGTTTTTATAATTCAGGTTGAAGCCAGGGCCTGCAAAATTGTTTGATTTCATAGCTGCATTCATTTCCGCACTCAGTGATATTTTGCGCGTCGGCGTGAGGAGAACATTTGCATTCATAGTCCCACGAATTGAGTCGTCGGCTACAAAATTTGCAGATGCAAGTTTGTAAATCCCAAGCCCCATGAGGCGTTGAAGTGTAGCGTAATGATTGGCACGTGAATATAGACTGTCTTTTTCAAAAAACACTTCATTAAGTATAGTCTGTGGTTTAAACTGGTGTTTTTCGGAAACATAAAAGTAATTGCCTATCTTTAATGTATCGGGATGATAGTCGCGTGGCGAGTAATCATCAACAATATAAATATCATTGTACCTCATAGCTGTGGAAGCATCAGCAGGTATTTCAGGCTTGAGATTCAGCCAGGTATCAATTTCCCTGTTCCCAATGGTTGTGTCGGCAGTATAAAGTAAATAATCGGCCCTGAAATAGTAGTATCCTTTGTTCAGCAAAGCCTGGTTGATGCGTGTGCGCTCGTTTTCAAAATCCTTCAGGTTATAGACATTCCCGGGCTTCAGAATTGACTTTGGTTTCAGTAAATTTATATCAGCTTCAATTCCTTCTTTTCCTTGCGGATAATTAATCGTCTTCAGCTTATAAGGCTCCCTGGGAGAAATGTTGAACTGCACCGTCGCGGTTTTTCTTTTGTTGATAACTTCGAAATTAGATTTAGCATGAAAATTGCCTCGGTTTTGCATCCGGTTTTCAATGGCTTTATTCAAATCGTTAAGATTAATACTTGCCATAAGCACTGGTGGCCGGGCCACCTTGTATTTAAGCCAGTGCTTAAACCCTTTCTGCTTTTCGGGTACTTTCACCATGTTATCTAATGATAACCTGGGCCGCATCCAAAGAAATTTCGAGTTGGGCTTCACAGTAAAAAGTCCGTTGAGTTCTTTTTTCGCATCATACAAATGCGGAATAAATTGGGTAGAATCGATCTTCAAATCATAGCCCGTATACAAATGACTGCCTTCGCTCACACTCTTCAGGCCGGTGCAGCCTGAAAGGAGCGCTAAGGACAGCGATAAGAGGATAAGCAATTTATATACTTTGGCTTTTTGGAACACTCTTTATTGGTGCAAGTAAATAGTTATTTCATTTTTTCCTGGACCTCACCCCTGGATCCCCTCTCCTCAAAAAGGAGCGCGGACTTGTGGACGAGGTATAAAGAAACTCAGAGTTCATTTTTATTTTTTAGGCTTAAGCATTTCAGGTTACTTTTCATCAGGCTAACTTTTTATTTCTTTCCTATTTTCTATTTTCTATTTTCTCTCCTTCTCCCCCACTCTCATTCTCTTTCTTTCCCTTGCCGGCATCTGTTTTCTTCTTCCTTTTCAGGCTATCAAATTCTCTTGTAAACAGCAATGCTATTCCGCTGCTTATAATATTACCATCAAAAAGGTCATACGCAGTTTGGGAGAAAGCCTTCAGCTTGTATTCTCCATTAGGCGTAAGCTTATACGTTACAGCCACCTCGCCTGAATTATGATCTGATGACGTTGTGCTGGTATTTTTATTTCCACTCAGGTCAATCGAACTTTGAGCTTCAACAGTCACTCTTTCATCAAATAATTTTTTTGATACCTGTACATCCAGTTCAGTTGTTGGATCAGTTGAACTTTGCGTACCATCATCAAAAGTGGTCAGTCCAAAGTTCAGATCAAAATTGTGTACATACTTGCTTGTCACATTATTCATCTGGCCTGCCAGAATCCCGTTAACGCTGTTACGTGCGGCTGTTGAGGCAATACTTGAAGGAGAGCCGCCGGTTGCTGTCGGGTTATCCGCAATAAAGCTGCCGGTTACCAGCAGTGCAAAAACCTGTTTATTCAGGGCATCAGTTTGATCTGCACTGTTCAATTGAGTGAGTTTAGTTGCCACCATTGGATTAGCAGTAAGATATCTGTCAGGTAAAGTGATATTAAAACTGATCTCAGGCTGCGACAGAAAGCCAAGTATGTTGAGTTTTACATTGTAAGGCAGGCGTTGTTTGAACATGTTTTTCTCTGTTTCGCTCATGCTAATGGATTCATTGGCCATCAGAGAAGTGGAAGGAGTTGTTACTGTATAATTGGCAGCGAGGTTTAAACCTGCGTCCTTCGGATTTCCTGTCCATGTCACCGTACTTCCGGGTACTATGATAAAAGTCTTTTTCACCAGGTTATAAAATGACAACTGGTAAAGTCCGGATTTAACTTCATAGGAGCCAGTCATAGATTGCCGACCAGACCTGTCGACATCCAATTTAAGATTAGCTCCCCCGCTTAGGGTTAAATAATCCCCTGATTTTGGATCGACTGCAACAGTAAATCTTGCATTCGGATCAATCCGGAGGTTCACTACCAGATTAAGACCTGAAATGCGCGACATGATTGAGTCGGCTATTGAAGTACCTTCTTTGACAATATAAATGGAGTCATATTTTTGACCAGGTTCCAGGAAATTAACTATTCCTTCGGAAGTTACCAGTTTCAGTTCACTTCCCGGTAAGGCATAAGTGAGGTTAGTGGCGCTGTCGATGTTAATCTTAGCCACAATATCGGGGTTTTTTATATCACCTTTAAGCCATACATCTGTTGCAAGCGAAAGTTTGCCATAAAATAACGAATTATCGGCCGAAGTACTGTTCATCGGCTGAAAGTCATTTGTTGCAACATGCAGGTCAAATCCAAAGTCGCTGAAATTGTTGGTGAGTAAATCACCTACGACAGTGAGTTTTTTATTCTGGTTATCTTCAACAACAAAATCATCAAAATGAATACCCTGGTTACTTAGTTGTATTTTTTCGTTTTCAATCCGGGCCAGGAAATTCAGACTGTTTATTTTAAATGCAGTTTTTTCGAAATCGACGAAGCCATTGATATCCGGTTTTTGAGAAGTTCCCCTGAGTGCAATCTGCCCATTAATTTTTCCTTTCATTTCCGAAAGAAAACCGAAGGTAAATTTCTCAAGGCGGTACAAATCGTTTATATTAATCGCAGCATCAAGGTTTAACAATGGTGTTCCCGAAAGATGATCCACATCGCCTTTGATGCTGAGTTCATTCTGTTCATTTACCAGGCGCGTATCAATATCCATTTTATCATTCGAAGTTTTGACTTTGAAAACCAGGTCTCCTGCCAGTGTATCACGAAGATACAAACTGTCGATTTTGAGATTTGCATTAACAAATCCATCCGTTCCCGATAAAGGGAAATCAATATCGCCGACAATATTCCCTTTTACAGGATCTTTCATGCCCTGGAATTCGGCGATGTTAACCAGGTTTTGTAATGCGAAATCTTTAAACACAAGTTTCCTTTGGCTTTCATCCGCTATGAATCCGATAAATTGATTTCCATTAGAAAATATAAACTGCTGAGATGAAAATTCGTTTTGTCTTTTTTCAAGCAGATTCCCTTCCTTCATTTCCCAGGGTTCGCCGTCAAGGATAAGTCCGTGAGGTTGAAAACTGAGACTGAAATCATTATCTCTCATCTCCATTTCATTTGCAAACAAATATCTTGGTTTACCAAGCGAATCAAGAATACTGATGTCTGATGAAATTTTTCCTTTATTAATCTTCTCCAATGCCACAAAGTTTTTGATCTGCATAGTGTTGTAACCAACTTTTTCTAACTGAAGATCTATTGATAACTCTTCATCTTTCCCGTTCACCAACAAGTTGAGGTTATCGAAATGTGCACCTGAATAAACGGCCTCGGGCATCCGTAATTCAGCAGTTAATTCGTTGTTATCGCTTTTATAGATACCTTCCAGTTTGCTGATACTTAGTGAATCAAGCCCGGGGACCACTTCGTTGAGAATATCCGGCGGGATATGAATGTCTGCTGTCAGATTGAGATGTTTGCCGGGTTGAAACTGGCTGGTATCGGTAAGCCCAAAATATTTTCTGTAGGCTGACAGTAATAGTATAGGAAGATTTTCGGAATTAATATTCCCGCTTATTTTTCCATCGGCTAAATCGGAATGCATGTCAATACTTAAGCTGTCCTCAGTAGATTTAGCATTGATATTCATTATTTTAATTGGAATGTTTTTCTTATCACTCTTAAGTGTTGTATTTGTAAAATCAAGGTTTGCACCCAAATTTTTTAAATCTGAATATTTTAACTCAGCTGTTAAATTTGTGCTGATGTCAATATTTTTTTGAATAAAGTTCAGGGCTTGCAGGTTCAGATTAGTGAGATCCAAGCTGGCTTTATATTTTTGCTGTACTTCGCGCAGATCGGCATCAGCGATGAGATGAAAGTTAAGGTTCGAATCAGTCGAACTGACTATTGCTGAAATAACATTTCTGTTTATCCGGCTTTCAATTTTGATATCATGATACGAATAAGCATTATATTGAGCTTCCTGAATATCCAGTATTGCAGATCCCGAAAGCTGATTTTCAGCTAAGCCGGTACCTGATGCCTGGCCAGAAAAAGTACAATTTCCAAGCATTGTATCAGAAAGAATGACTCCTGCCCGTAAATTTTGTGCTGTAAAATCAATATTAAAAGTATCACGTTTCGCAGTGTTTTGATTCGCATAATACGCTTCAGCACTTATATTCCCATATCCTGATAATAATTGGACGTTGGTTTTCATCGAATTGAGACTTCCTTTAACTGTTCCTGCCAGGTTAAAGGATGGAGGTAATTTTATTCCGGCAAAAACTTTGGGATCTACAAACCGGTAAACATCGTTAAGATTTGTACCTAAATTATCGATTGTAGCATCAACATAGAGTTTTGAGATATCAGGCAAACCGGCTAGAATCCCTTTTGTTTTCAGAATAGTTTTATCCAATACCGTGAGTTCCAGATTTTCAATATTCAGGTCATTTATTTTACCGGCAGCCTTTGCTGAAATGAAAATATCTGAGTGTTTAAACTTCCCTGTATAGGTATCAGTTGCCAAAAAAGGTGCAAACAAAAAGATTTCATCTGCATTTACTTTTGTGTTTTCAATGTTTAACAGAGCTTTACTATTCCATAAGTCGGCAAGAAAATTATTGAAAGATTGATAGTCCAAACTAAGATTGCCCGAAATCTGACTTTTATCAGTTTCGAGCTCAAGATTCTTCAATTCTGCTTGCTGGTCGGTTAGTTGGGCATTGGCAGAGAGTTTTTTTACGTTAATGCCACAGCTTTCGGCCAGACTCAAATTCTGAAAATCAGCCCTGTATCCGAAGGAATCTGCATTTATATTGCGAACAACGGCATTGAAGTTGCTGATATGAAGATGCTGGTAATCAATTCCTTCCAACAGTCTTTGAGTTGCAGTATTATCAAGACTAAAGTTGGTATTTTCAATCGTTAATTTATCTGCTGAAATATTCAATGCCAGGAAAATACTTTCTGCAACTTTACTTTTACCTGTTGTATCTGTGCTCTCTTTAATGGCTTCCTGAACCTTTGCATTGCTTCCATTTGGCGACAAAGCCAAAGTCACGTTGGTGTTTTTTAAGAGGACTTCATTGATATCGATTTTCTGCTTGCTGAGGTCTATATCTTTCAATGTAGCATTAAAATCGCCAAGGTTAACCCGCAAATCAATTCCCCCACGGACATCAGTATAAATAGCGCGGATATTTTTCAGTTTTATATCATTCACACTAATCAGCCAGGGCTTGCTCACTTTTACTATTGTGTCAGCTACTTTAATTGTGTCCGAAGCAAACAGATCAACGAGAAACTGGAAATTAAAAGCACCAGATGAATCTTTCCGCTGAACATTTGCAACCACATTTTGGAGTGACAGACTTTTTACAGAAACTTCATTTTTTAGAAGGCTGAAAAGATCAACATCTACACTCAGTGAATGAAGATATAGCAGAGTATCAGCATTTTTATCAAGCAGGAAAAGGTCGTTTAATTTTACTGTATTGGGAATAGCAATTTTAACAGAACCAAGACTGATTTCCGTTCCGGTTTTCTCCCTGATGGATTTGATGATTTTGCCTGCAACGAAAGTCTGAACTGAAGGGATATTTATCGCCAGTATAAGCACAATCAGCAAAGCAAAAATAACAACGAATACCCGGATAAAAATCCGGATTATCCGATACCATAAAGCTTTTTTAACTGGTGTTTCGTCTGCCATCAACAGTTGAACTATCGTTTTTCAAATATCGCAATTTTTTGCGGAATTAAAAGCCAAAGATACTATTTGTTTGTTCAAATGGCTTTATGAACGTTCAGTTGATCCAGGGTTTTTGTGAAAATATCTATATTTTCCATGCCGCTATATTATTATATTTGTTCAACCATGATACGAGCAGTTCAATAAACGTCATTATTAGTTGTATACCATTCAATAAAATCAAAATGCATAAAACATGAGCTTACGGCTAAAAAAATGATATTCTCTCGTAATAAAATATGAGTATTCGAAACAAAACAAACCTAATTTATATCCAAAATGACTGACCTGTTCAAAAAACTGAATTATAAAAATCAGCCTGAGATACTTGCACTTAATGCACCTGAATCATTTTTAAGTGAGTTAAATGCGTTGGATGAGTTTACCTCAATTATCAGAAACGACAATGAAACCTCTGAAATTGAATTCGCCCTGGTTTTTGTTACAAAACAACACGAAATAGATGAGCTAATTACCCGGCTATTTCCTAAGCTCATAGGAGACTCTGTTGTATGGTTCTGCTACCCCAAAGGAACTTCGAAAAAATACAAATGTGACTTTAACAGGGATAAAGGCTGGCAGGGACTTCGAAAGTTAAACCTTGAAACTGTACGACAGGTAGCTATCGATGACGATTGGAGCGCGTTACGGTTCAGGAAAATTGAATACATAAAAACCATGATCCGGAAAGAAGAAAATTTCAACAAAGGAAAATAAAGGAATTAACAGGTTAAACGTCATGTTCCATATCGCTTAGATGGAGGTTCAGCGCTTTTACCGAAATCTGAATTTCGTAGATAGAAATACCAAGGGAGGCAATCAACATAATTAAAGCAATACCAAATACCCAGACTGCTATTATTTGTTGGCCAACAAAAATAAGGAACATTGTTCCTACACAAAGAAAAAGGCTTGCAACTCCCGAAATCTGCATGTTTTTAGTTAGATAAAGGCGCATCCGGATGTTGGCAATCTGGCTTTTTAAGAGTTCATTCGGATCAGCTTTAAATTTTTCGTGCAAAGTGCGTATTAAGGCAGCATAAGCTAAAAACCGGTTGGTGTATGCCAGCAAAATCAATGAAATAGCCGAAAATAAAAGGGCCGGGGTTGTAAGTGTTATTGGTTCGTGCATCATAAGATTGAATTTATATGAATTTATAAGGTAAACCTGACAGGTTTTGAGAACCTGTCAGGTTTCATAGGAATTCAATTCTAACCATTTGTCAATCTTCGAAATATCTAACGCCTGATTGTGCTGATTTATAAAACTATCAACATTTTGGAACCATCCCACAACTTTTTCGCGCTGTAGTTTTGTTTGTTTCTGAGAAACACAGGTTATATAGCTACTCCATGGATATTCAATGGGATGAGTACAAAATTTATGATGTACCGGGTTAGTGTGAACATATAAAACTACCTGTTTCAGATATTCATCATCGTCAATTAATTTCCTTTTAAACGGCCTTTCGAAAAGGGCCCCATGACGACTAAACCGTTCATTAAATGCCTTTGTATAGGCATTAAATAAGTTTGAAAAATATTGGTGAGCCGGTTTCAATCTATCCGGATCCTTTTTCATATTCAGTAATTCTGATTCTTCCTTGATCTTTACAACAAAATGAAAATGGTTTGGCATAAGAACCCATGCGAATGTGTATGCTATTCCCGAAATATATTTATCATACAAATGCATAAAATATTCATAATTATCTGTCTCGTTGAAAAGATTGCAGCTATTAATACCACGGTTATAAATGTGATAATAATTTCCAGGTAAAAGTTTTATTGAAGTACCTGACATTTAAAAAGATTTTAAAATAAATTTATTTAAAACTCCGCTTTTAAAATTGGTATACAAATCCTGAACCTCCTTATTGTTTGGATAGAACGATTTCAACTGTTCGATGTAAATCGCAGCTTTGGTTGGGTTATTCAATTTCATCTGAAAAGCAAATAACGCATACAGAATGTCAAAATTTCCGGGATCCCGGGTGAGGCCTTTTATCAATGTCGATTCACACTTTTCATTCTGTCCGGTCATCTGGTAGAGCAAGACCCAGGTTGTAAAATATCCTGGAATTGTTACCAGCTATAGTGGTTGCTGTTTCAAGCAACCTGATGGCTTCTGCGTATTTATGTTGTTCGCCATATAACAGGGCAAGGTAATAATATCCGTCGGTGGCTTCTGGATGATTACTAACTATATCCTCGAAAAGTGTGGCTGCCTGATCCGTTTTGCCTTGCTGGTAATAGATCAAAGCAAGGTTTGTTTTTGCCGGATAGAAAAGGTTATCTATTGCTATTGCTTCCCTGTAATTTTCCTCTGCCTTTGGTATATTTTTCAATTTTGAATAAAAATTGCCCAGGTTATAGCGACCAGTTGGAAAATCAGCTACATACTCTTGTGATTTCAGGTACTCATCCAATGCCTTTTTAAATGCGTTATATTGAATATCATTAAAAGTGCTTTTCGGATAAGTCATAATTCTGTTAGCCGCTTCCATGCGCACTGCCTTAATCGGATCATTGAGCAGAGGCACAAGATCGCTGAACAAAGCAGAAGAATCAACTGCCATATAATTTTCGGCTGCAGCATGACGCAATAAAGGATCAGGATCATTCAAAGCTTTTCGAACAGCATCCTGTGCTTTGGCACTTTGGTAAGCTGACAAATATCCTATAGCTGTTGCCCTTATAATTTCAGGATACAAATTGCTATTGATAATCTTTAGAAGCCCGGAATCCGCACCTGCTTTCCCGTCAGATGCTTCAGCAAAGGTGGTTCCATAATGTGATTTTTTCTTTTCACCATACCATTTATTCACCCATTGAAGTGCCCATTGATTAGTTTTATCATCGTGACAGTTGATACAGGCATTTGGTGTTCCGAGTGAAATGGAGAGATCGGGCCGTGGAATACGTAAACTGTGGTCGTAACGTTTGTCGACACCCATATAATACTGCCCCGGCATATGGCAATCACGGCATAGATCTCCGTCGCCGGGACCAAGTTTTTCACCTCGTTTGTTAACGAATGAAGTTCCGGCTTCGCCTTTTGATTTATGAAAATGATGGTTGTATGTATTGTAGTCCTCTGCCTTATGACATTGCAGGCAAAGAGCATTTCCTTCAAACTTCCTTTTAAGACTGTGCGGATCGTGACAATCGCCGCAACGCACATCTTTCATGTACATTTTACTTTGGGTGAAAGAGCCATATTCATAATCCTCGTCTTTAAACTGCCCGTCGATATGATATGTTGGCCGTGTAGGCAATTGTGGAACTGCATAATTTAAAAATTCACTATGCGAATGATCGTAAGGTCCGAACGAACTCCTGCGGGCATGACAGGGCGCACACGATTCAACATACTGCCGCGAAGTAATCTTGCTTGTCTTTACAATCAAGCCGGTATTGTTATCCTGTGGTCTGCCCATTTCCGGTAACCTGGCCCAATCAATATGTGCGGAGCCTGGACCATGGCAAGCTTCGCAATTTACATTTATATCAACCCAGGTTGTATTGTATGATTTAGTTTCAAGATTAAAATTCTTCTGAAGGTTGGTTGAATGGCATTCGGCGCACATGCTGTTCCAGTTCTGTGCCTGGTTGGTCCAGTAGAGCCAGTTATCGGGTTTCAGGTCTTCGGGTTTGTAAACCATAGCAGCCATGTGGAACCATTTATTCTCCTTCGTATTCCAGGCAATAGGCAGACACTGGTATTTGCCGTTTTCGAACGGAATAAGGTATTGCTGAAGCGGATGAACACCAAAGGTATAGTCTACCGGAAATTCTTTCATAATTCCACCTGGCCCTTCGGTATAAACATAAAACTTACCTTCGCGTTTATAGAATTTCGAGGTCTTTCCGTTGAATGTAAATTCAGCATTATTAAAATCACCGACTATTGAAGTATCCGAAGCTATGGCCATAGCACTGTCGTGATCGGATCCTTTCCACAAGCGGTATTCTTTCTGATGGCATTCGATACAGGCTTTGCCACCTGTGAAAGTGGCTGTGGCTGTTTTGGTTTGTCCTGAATTCCGGTTTAGCAACAGCGAAAGCGGAATAGTAAGCACAATGACCACTGTTGCGACAAGTCCGGTTGTTTTCCAGGCGTTATGAGTCATGGTTATCATGCGTATTGAAGTTGGTCTTTTCTGAAAGTATTGCGCTCCATCAATGTTCCGATATCAACTTTAACGATTCCGTTTTCAATCAGTACCGGGTAATAATCAAGTGCCCTGGCGGCAGGTGGATTTAATACTTCGCCACTGATATCGAAAGCGGATGAATGGCAGGGGCAGATAAATCTTTTCTTTTCTTCTTCCCATGCAACGGAGCAGCCCAGGTGTGTGCATCGCAAAGACAGAGCAATAAATCCCCCGTCCTGTTGACGAGCCAGGTAAAATCTTCCGCCCATAAAAGCGCTTACGGAATTAAGTGCAAATGAATCAACAGGGCCGGCCTCAAGCAATTGTTTTGGATTTGTATTATTTTTTGATTTGCCTGAAAACATAAAACCCGTGAACATGCCTGTTACCTCAACCACTGCAACAATTCCCAGCCATTTCCATGCTTTATTGAAAAAATCACGGCGATTAATCGGATCAGGATTGGCTTGTTCAGCTTTTAAAAGTTCTTTTTTATGTGGTGGTTTCTTCATATACAGGATAAGCATTGAAATGATTTACGATTTAAGATTTACGACTTACGATTGGGGTGAATAGTTAATAGAAAATGGGAAATCGTAAATCCTCATTCTTACATCGTCATTCGTGATTCGTGATTCGTAAATTGTCATTCGTAAATCGTAAATCGTCATTCGTAAATCGTAAATTCTTTAACATTACACATTCCACGGAAAAGTCAGCGCCATATCTTTCCCTCTGAAAAATATTCCAACCAACGTCAGCACAATAAAAGCTACAATGATAAACACAAAAATCGCCTGAACCAGTTCTGCTTTCGAAAGACTTAGCCGTTTCAGGTAATACCGGTAAAAACCCGCCATAAACCCAAGCAGGATAAACAAAGGCAAAACTCCGTTGCTGATAAAAGCGGGCACAGGCGATAAAAGCACTTCGAAATTGAGCACATATTCATTGAAAAGAATTCCTGATAAAGTAACAATAACAGCAAACTTAGCTGTTGCCTCGGATGATTTTCTTCCTTGCTCCGAAATAAACCAATGACCATTCGGAGCTTCATTATATTTCAGAAACGGGATCCAGACCAGGAAAACCGCCACAGCAGATCGGGATAATAAATGCAGCGAAAAAAGGGTGAAAATGCATCAGCAATTCCTGCACACCGGCAAAATACCAGGGCGCTTTCGTTGGATTGAGGCTATATGCAGGATTTGCCTTTTCGAGCAGAGGTGCGTTGAACAAAGCAGCAAATGTAAATAACACAGCTATTAGCACAAGGGCAACAATAAATTCTTTAAAAACCAGGTTGGGCATAGTAGGCACCATTTCAGGTTTTTCTTCTGTTTCAGGCAGTAACACACCTCCGGCTTTACGTACCCGCCAGAAATGATAAAGAACCAGTATCAGGAGCAGAAACGGCAGCACTGCAGTGTGGAAAGTAAAGAAAGTCCGTAGCGTATCCGCATTTAGTTCCTTGCCACCAATTATCATAGTACGGAGACTTTCGCCAACAAATGGAAGATATCCAATAATATTTGTACTCACCGTAATGGCCCAGTATGCAAGTTGATCCCATGGCAGCAAGTATCCTGTAAAGTTCAATAACACAATCAATACCAATAAAAATAATCCGAATAACCAGTTGATCTTACGTTCTTCTCTATATGCTCCTGTTAAAAATACACGCAGGAAATGCATGAAAGCGATCAGCAAAAGGAATACACCGCTCCAATAATGAATATTTCGTATAAACTGTCCGAAGAGCACCTGGTTTTTGGTGAAAACTACCGAATTGTATGCTTCAGCCGGAATTGGTGTATAATAGAACCGAAGCAGTATCCCTGTAATAATCTGAATAACAATCAACAAGGCCGCCATTCCACCAAGCCCAAAGGTGCGGTTAAACCGGATGGATAATTCGTTGACCCTGGCAGGGTGAAGATGTAAAAAGATAGTACTCATTCAGTATTACGTTCATAAATCCAATCACTTCGAAGGGATGGATTAATTAATTTTTTTACAAGCTAAGAAAATCAGGAGGCATTATCATCTTATTAACTGTAAAATTAGTAAAATTCGGATATCATTAAATCGATATTTTCGCAAACTAATATCTAAATTGTATAGGCTTTGCAGTGTATTTCAATTTCATCAAATTTATCTACCTTTGAAAAATCAAAAGATAATAAATGAAAGTATTCTCTTCCAACCCTAATCCAATGAAAACCAGAATGTACATACAGGTTAGACACACTGTACTTTTGATTTGTGTGCTTATTTTTGTGCAGAACGCATACTGCCAGAAGCAAGATACATTGAAGAAAGATCGGAAAAATACTGTAAAGATAAATCTTACCAGCCCAATGATTTTTGGTAGTAATAATTACGTTTTGGGTTATGAGAGAACAATAGGTAATCATCAGTCTTTTTCGCTTCATGCTGGCACGTTTTCATTAGGCAGACTTATTAGTTTCAACACTGACTCGATAAAAAGCATTAATAAAAATGTGAATAGCAGAGGGTTAAGCCTGAGCGGCGATTACAGGTTTTACCTTGCAAAACAAAATAAGTTCAATTCGCCTCATGGTGTATATATCGGGCCCTACTTAGCTTTAAATAAATTTACACGCACATTTGACCTGGAAGCCAATACTGCATCTTTTACAGGAGATCTGAATGCTGAATTAAGCCTGCGGGTTGCTACCCTGGGTTTTCAGCTTGGTTACCAGTTTATTTTCTGGGACCGGGTAACGCTGGATATGATTTTATTCGGACCAGGAATCTCTTCTTACAAAGCAAAAGTCGACCTCAGTACAACCCTTGATCCTAACCAGGAATCGGAGTTGTTTGCAAAAATTAACGAAAAACTACAGGAAAAAATTCCCGGATATAGCCTGGTTATTAAACCTGGAGAGTTTGAGAGATCCGGTTCAATTAATACAACCAGCATGGGATACAGATATATAGTTATGCTGGGATTCAGGTTCTAGGGAAAAGCAACAAATAATTAAGCACCTTAGAATGAGTATTTGTCAGCTTTGATCTTCCTGAATTGTTTTATTTAAAGTTAATTTCAGAATAACAAACCCGATTATTGCCGCTAAACACGATGCTACCAGAATAGCGATTTTCGAACTATCAATAGTGCCAGGGTCGCCGAATGCGAGTAAAGCAATAAAGATGGACATGGTAAATCCAATGCCTCCCAGGAACCGGCACCAAGGATATGTTTCCATTTCAACTCCTGAGGCAAAACAGCAAGTCCCAGCCAAACTGCAAAAACTGAAAACATAACAATTCCCAATGGTTTTCCAATAACAAGTCCTCCAATAATCCCCAGGCTGTTTGAATCACCCAGGTTGCTGAACCAGTCGGAGCCTATGGCGATGCAGGTGTTAGCCAGCGCAAACAATGGAAGTATCATAAATGCGACCGGCTTATGTAAAAAGTGCTGAAGAATATATGAAGGTGATTTTTCCCCTCCATCAGTAAACAGTATTACAAATGCCAGCAGTACTCCGGCAATGGTAGCATGGACACCGGATTGCAGCATAAAACAATATGCAATCTCTCCGCCAGGCAGGGATGACTATAGGATATGAACTAATAAGCAGTTGTTATAAATGCATCCTTTTCAAAAGCCGTACTCTTGATTAATTCGAAGTTTTAGACATAATTTTATCAGAAAGGGACAGTAATAAAGCTGATATAATAAATACAAGGTGTATAGCTATCTGTAGCAGGACTTTTTCAGTTCCAATATTTTGAATATTGATAAATGATCTGAGCAAGTCAACTCCCGAAATACTTACCAACGAAACAATTAATTTGATTTTTAATGAACCTGAATTTATTTTCCTTAGCCAGTCGGGTTTTTCTTCCTCGCTGATAAGATTAATTTTATTTACAAAAGTCCAATATCCGCCAATTATTACTACTACCAGAAGGTTGATAACCATTGTGATATCGATCAGGCCTAAAACGGCAAGCATAAGTGCCTTTTCATCAGTAGAACCAAATCCGGTGAAGAGATGAAAAAGTTCAACAAAGAATTTCGCTGCAAAAACTAAGGTTCCGCCTATGAGGCCAACATATACCGGAGCCTGTATCCAACGTGAATTATATATTAAACTTTCAAAAAGTTTTTCGAAGAATTTCATACTATTATAGTTTTATTCAAAAAAACAAAATGCTAAAATTAAAGTTCAATTTCCATTATAAATATATTTTGGTTGTCATTTTTATATGATACAAATGATGATTATCAACTAAATAACAATCAGTTTTTTACGAACATCTTAATTACTTTCTTCAGGATATTGTCTCCATTAATCAGGATTTCTAAAATTCCATATATACCTGTTACGGGAAAAAAATGCTGACATATTTTCCAGGTATCAATTCGTAATTATCAAATAATCCTACAGGTTTTTTTTGGAGCATTTGCTATGAAATAGTGAAGATCCGGCTTTTTCTCCTTCAAAAAATTCGCTGAACAGCTTTGCAATTTTCATACTAAGGCATTAGGATTAAAGATTAATGGCAGTTTTGTTAACGCCATATAATATCATATTGGTTTCCTAATAAATCATCGTACCACAAATCGATATGATGCATGGATGAAATATCAAGAGGAGTATCCAGTTTCAACTCCGTAAACCCGGTTTGACTCGTTAATTTGGTCTTGTCGTTAACATAAAACTGGACTCCCTGGTTATTATTAAGCTGCACCATTACATTAGTTAACACACTAGCGGGGTTAATTGTTGTTCCATCGGGCAATTTATACTCAAAAGTGATGGAAGTTAACTTGCCTTCAGTGTTAGTGTGAAGCGTAGGACTTACAATTACCAGGTTGTATTCCATATCAACACTGGAATAATTGAGCGTATAGTTTCTGGTGCCATCGAGTGTCAAAGTATAGGTTCCTTTTTTAAAAGGCAGGAAGGCTGAACCCCAGGGTGCATCCTGTGGTGCTTGTGTCTCGCGGCAAAATGATGAAATAAAAGCCCGGTCGCCACCACATTGGGGAGCTTTCATAAATCCCCAAAGTTTAATATCGGTGTATGGATCTTCTATAGGTCCTGTAACTGCTATGTTATTATCTGTAAAAGTTAAAGCCGAACCTCCGCTAAACTCAAGCATACAGTTTACATAATAATGAGCATTGTCAGTTGGCACTGGTGCCGAGTTATCAGTTCCCCAATGGCCACCATTTATTGCAAACATGGTATAAATAACTAACTGTTTATCTGATAATACATCAGGATTGCCATCGTTATCAATATCTATATTTTTTGCAATAGCTTCATAGTAACTATCTATTGCTTTTAACCTGCTTATTTCGGCTTCAGAGATCTGGATTTCATTTCCAAGAGGATCGTGCGACGGAATAACGCTAGTACCTACCAATGTTAGGGTTGATAGGTCAATAACTGTATTTTCGCCGTTTGATAAACTTCCGAGCGGAAGCATATTCAACCCATGCGCAGCCAGGTTTCCGATATATTTATTATTGGCATCCAGGAAAATCAAGGCTACGCCTGAACCAATTTGCCCGGTAACAGAAAAATTACCGTCGGTAATATCATAAAGCTTATAATAGTATTTGCTGAAAACCAAGACTTTTTTAGCATCCGAAATTGATAAGCCATTGTCAGCCTGACTATTAGCGCCTACAAGTTTGGCAGTTGGAACAGATCCCTTTATAACTATTCCATTGTTATTTGAATTTGGATTGTTGTCTTTTTTGCAACTTACAACAAGTATTGCAAGTGCAAGCATTAAAACCATTAGTTTCATAATTCTGATATACTAGTTTGGGCCTACTCTGATAAGTTTTCGGCATCTCTTAAATATTACATACATCTATTAATATACTATATCTTATTTTGTAACTGTCTAAACTTTTTTCAATAAACTAATTTTACTTTTTTTCATAGATCCTCCCGAACAGTTTGGCTATGGCAAGTGCAGGATTTCGAAGCCACATTCTTGTACGTATATTACAAATTTTATTTATTGTAATATCTTTATATTTAACGACTCCGCCCGCATTTCCAATAGCCGATGTTGTAACACTCTTTTTTTATTGTAATTACAGCGAGAGGATTTGCAGGATAATAATTACGATGAAAATTACAAATTGAGGGATCGTTACTTTAAAAACTTGTTTATGGAAAAATCCAGTGATGATCAAACTTGTGATGAAGTTTATAAGCACAATTCCCACAGGAAAATAAGCTGAAATTCCAGTCAGTTGTATGATATTAGTCGAAGCTAATACTTGAATTATTCCTACTGCTAATAATATGATTCCACCTTGAAAGATCATTATCCTTAATGATCCAATCATTATTGAATCATTGGTAATCTTTTTTAGTTCTGGAATTTGTCTCTTTTCACCATAAATATTATGAGCAATACTTATTAAAATGATGATTATTCCTGCTGCTATTCCCATTGGTTCTTGACTTCTCAGTTTCTTTTTTTAATGTGCTACAACTAAAAAATATATCTAAACTTACCCCAATTTACTTCGCATACATATCTATCACTTCCGAAATCGCTTTGGTACATGCCGGGCAGAATTCCTGTTTGTCGCGGGTAAACATAATGCAATCCAATGCCGATCGGTAAATACCAAATTGCATATAATTCCCTCCTTCGAAAGCACCGGTGGCATCCTTGTATTTATTTTTACCGAACATCTCAAGTGTAGCCTTCTTCTCACGCTCAAATAAAGCTTCCATTTCCGTTTCAGGAACATTGGCGGCGCGTAAAGCCCGCCTTTCTTTTTGAATACCAAAACTGAAGTTGTCAAATTCAGTTTTGCTCCATGGGGTTGGAATTGGAGTTCCGGGCTTTACCAGTTCTTTCCATTTCAGGTTGGCTGGATCTAAAAGTGCAGTAACGTTGGGCTCCCAGGGTTCAACAGTGATTGCAGGAGTTTGATACGAAACATCGGAAGTATAGTATTCATCGGCCAATGCAGCAAAACAATGACCGAACTCATGTACGAAAATATACCGTGAAAATTTGTTATCGGCAGCCACTGTAGAGTACAGGTTAAAAATACCTCCACCGCCATAGGTCCGTTCGTTGATAAGGATAAACATATAATCGTAAGGCGCACTTGCAGCTACATCGCGAATGGTTCGGTTGTCGTACGAAAGAGCATACCTCTCACTATCAAATGCCCCGTACGACATGGAAAGCGGAGTGCGGTTGAAAACTCCGGGATGTGGTTTGTTTACTCCGCTGGTAACCGAAGGCGTTTCAACAGCCCTGATATTAAAATCAGTTTTCCGGGATTTGAAAGGCTCAACCGTAAATAATTCATCTGTAAGTGTAGCCACATCTTTGTGGAATTTTTCCATTTCGGCAGCAGTATATCCGTCTCCAAGGATAACAATATCAACATGATTAGCAGGTTTACCATTCTCGATGTATGAAAATGTTTTATAAGGAGTTTTTAAAACCGATGGATTTACAACCCGTGATTTCGGATCAATAACAATACTCCAGATGGCTTCAAAATTATTTTTAGCATCGCGTTTTTCGATGGTGAGCCTTACAGGAAATTTAGGCCATGGAAACCGTACTGACTCGTGAAATGTGCCCCACGCAGGATCGCCTATACTCTGCCATTCGCCAAAAACACTGGCAAAACCCCTGCTGTATAGCAAAGTATTTGTTAATGTATCGGTAATTTTATAAAAATATAAACCCCGGTTCAGGTTATCTGTTAAAACCGTTTGGCTTCCGGCCCATGCTCCATCATTCAGAATACGGTCGAGAGAAAAATGTTCCTCTGCAGTAGTTCCGGTATGGAAATAATCCACTCTCATGGTTTCACTGGTAAAATATTGTTTGTAATTAACATTGTTGTTTTGCTGTGCAAATGACAGAAAACCAAAGATCATTGCAATGAACAGAATGGAGAATTTTTTCATTTTAATTTATTTTTATACGAAGTAAAAGTATCAATTTATTGATTAAGCCAGTGCTCCTGGTTTGAATTGAGGCAATTTTTCAATATTCTTTCAAAATCAATTCAATCATAACTTACCTTTGTAAAAATCAGTTAGCCTAAAAAGCATATCAAATGAAAACACCCATCGTTTTGCTTCTTTTTTTATTTATTGTATCCTTTTCATTTGGACAGGCGAAAAGTGATAAACGTGGTGTTTCTTATGGAAATCATTCCGAATCAGATATACAAACCGCGTCGAAAGGCATTTCGTGGTGGTATACCTGGGGCACTCAGCCAGAGTGGGCACTTCAGTCTACCTATTCGAAGTACAATGTCGATTTTACACCTATGGCATGGAATTCTTCAGCCATCAGCGGCGTGGACTCATGGGTATCACAGGATGATAAGGTGAAATACATCTTAGGTTTTAATGAACCGAATTTTAAAGATCAGGCTAATATGACTCCTTCGCAGGCGGCTGCAGCCTGGCCCCGACTGCAGGCAATTGCCGATCAGTACAACCTTAAACTAGTGAGCCCGGCTGTAAATTATTGTGGAAACTGTGTTTCAGAAAACGGAACCGTTTACACCAACCCGTTTAAATGGCTCGACGACTTTTTTACTGCCTGTGTGGGTTGCCGCGTCGATTATATCGCTTTGCATTGGTATGGGGGTGGTAACTCCATGACCGGATACGTAAATGATGCGCGTAAATATGGCAAACCTATCTGGATAACGGAATATGCTAATTGGGAATCTTCCGGCGTAACTGTACAAGCCCAGAAAAACTATTTAGCTGGGACCACCAACTTCCTGGAGCGCGATCCAGATGTATTCCGGTATTCGTGGTTTATTGGCAGAACAAACGGTGGTGAAACAGTCTACCCGTACATTGATTTATATGCCGGGAGCGGCCAAATGACAGCTTTGGGCCAGATTTATTTAGATATACCGGTTTATGATTCGTCTTTTGTAAATGAAGTCCCGGGCCGGATTGAAGCGGAGGAATATTACCTGCAAAAAGGATTATTCGGCGAATTAACCAATGATAGTGACGGGTATATGAATATCGGATATACGGATGCTGGTGATTGGCTGGAATATAAAATTTCTGTAGCTGAAAGCGGAGAATATCATTTAACAACCAGGTATTCCGGAACCGCAGCAGGCAGATTCGATGTATCTGTGGATAATGTTAAAAAAGTAGCCGTTTACACAACAAATACAGGCGGCTGGCAAACATGGACTTCTGTAACCAATACAATTAACCTGGAAGCCGGTGAACACCTGTTAAAATTAGAAGTTGTAACTAAAGGATTTAATTTAAACTGGATAAAATTCGAAAACGGAGCCACCGGAATAAATGAATTGAGCTTAAAACAGCTAAAAGCCAATGTCTATCCAAATCCAATTACTGACAATAAATTTAAACTCGTATTCCAGAATTATATTCCTGTTGACCTGACTATTCAGATTACTGACCTGACCGGGAAAACGCTTTTTACTAAGAAAGTTGAGAAATTAAACGGCAAAGAAATCGGGATTGATCTGAGCAAAGTACCTGGAATCAGCAAAGGGATTTACACTTTATCTGCCTGGAGTAAAGAAGGGTATGTGATCAAAAAAATAGCTCTGTTTTAAAAGGTTGATTTTAACACCGACTATTCGATCTCAATATTGTATTTATCCAGTAATCCGGTCACGCCCAAACGCGAGAAACGAGCCTTTTTAATCCGGTTTCTCTCGGGATCGAAAGAATAATTGAAGGAAGACCGGAAATCAGCTTTTTCCAGATTCGTACCGTAAAATACGGCCCGGTAGAGATCACAGTTTTCAAATTCTGAACCTGAAAGATCAGTTTCCGTGAAATCGGCTTCTTGTAGATTACAATTTATAAAACTTGTTTTTTTTATTTTCAATTTGTAAAAACCCGAAAATTTCAGGATACAATTCTCGAATCGGAACGAAAGCAGAAAAATATTACTTTCCTGGAATTGTATGCCCATTAATTTACAGTTTACAAAACGGATATCGTTTAATCTAGTGTTTTTAAACGCTACCATGCTGAGGTCGCATCCATCGAAAATGCACTCGCGGAAAACAAAATTGGATAAATCGGTTTTGTAAAAGTTGCAGTTTTTAAAAGTGCAGTTTTCGTACTCTCCACGGGGAAGTGGGGAAGAAGTGTAATCTGTTCGGTCAAAAATCATGGTTTCATTTAAGTAGTAATTTGCAAATATAGATAATCAAATTATTGCTCATATTGTTTCATTTCCGCTATTTCGACTGGGATTTTGATAGTAAAAACAGCGCCCCCATTTTGCCGGTTTTCAGCAATAACCGTTCCTTTATGAGCTTCAACAAAACCTTTTACAATTGATAAGCCTAATCCTGTACCACCAGCCTGGGCATCCTTGCCGCGGTAAAATTTATTAAAAACTGAGGTTAACTCATTTGATGGGAATCCTTTACCCCTGTCCATCATTTGTATGGTAAGCGATCCGCTGTCGTAAAAAAACTTGAGCCTGATATTGGTGCCTGCCGGAACATTTTGTGTTGCGTTCAACACCAGGTTATGCAGAACCTGTTCGATCAGACCAAAATCAATCATTACCAGCGGCATATCGGCAGGAATTACCGTTGAGAATTTAAAAGGCAATAATTCCTGTTTCAGATTTTCAGAAACTTTATTAGCCAGATCATGAACATCACACCAATCCGGACGTGGAGTAATTCGACCTGATTCGAGACGTGACATATTCAGAAGATTCTCGATTAACCGATTAAGACGAACTGAAGCTATGCTGATCTCAGAATACAGTTTATAGCGGGTTTCTTCAGGATATGTTTGAGAAAGTAATGTATCAGATGCGCCAAGAATTGTGGCGACAGGAATTCGCAATTCATGCGAAATGGAATTAAAAAGGGTTTTATAGAGTTTATCTGATTCGGCGAGAATGTAGGATTTTTTTGCCACATTCCGTAAAAACTCACGTTCGTATTTACCGGATATTTGAGAGAGACAGGCTTCCCAGAATTGTTCTTCCCCTAGCGTAAAAATGCTGGCATGTTCAACTACAAGCACTCCCATATTTTCGACATTCCCTGTTAAAGGATAAAACGTATAATCGCCGGAAGGTAATGTATCAGTGTATTTTCCAGCTTTAGCTGAATGTTTGAAAACCCAGGCTGCAATACTGAATTCGTTTTCGGTAAGTATGATTTTCGTCTCGTTCTGAACCAGGTTGTCAAGTTGATTCAAATCATTTTTGAGAATAATGGCACAGTCGAGGCTGAAATACTTTCGGATATATTTAACCCCGATATTTGAGACTTCTTCAATTCCTGATGCAGTCGATAAATCACGTGTAAGTTGATAAAGTGCATTCGTCCGTTCTTCACGAATCCTGATTTTTTTCTCCTGACGGCGGACCCTGGAAGTTAAAATGCCATTCAGAAGGGCTATAATGAAAAACATGATCAGCATCATCATATCTTCGGCTTCCTGAATATGTAGAGTAAACTGGGGCGGAATGAAAAAGAAATCCCAAATCAATGCACTGAGTGAAGCTGCCAGCAAAATAGGGCCTGTTCCATAGAAAATAGCAAGTATGGAAACCAGAAATAACAAGCCAAAAGATATAACCTGGTATCCGAAAAAATCTTTAACAAGATAAAACCCCACAGAGAATAACACAACTATAAGTAAGACAACCAGATATTGGCTGATATTTGAAGTGAAAGCCGGAATCGAAACTTTTTCCCTGTATTTATCTTTTGACTGACTGTCGGAACCCAGAATATAAACATCAATATTCCCACTATACCGTATCAGCCTGTTTACAAAATTACCCAATCGGAGCATCGATATAAGGTTGCGGACTCGGGGTTTCCCAACGACAATATGAGTCACATTCTCTTTCTGTGCAAAATCTACGATTGCTTTTACAATATCGTTATTCGTGATAATGCGGAATTTAATTCCCAATTGTTTTGCAAGGCTGAAATTTTTATCGAGCTGTTCACGCTCTTTAGTTGTAAGCTTATGAAGGGTTTCTACATATAAAGCCTGTATGGTTGCGCCCATGGAGTATGAAAGATTCTTCGCCCAGCGTAACGATCTTGTTGATTGAGTAGTATAATCGAATGCGACTAAAAGGTGTAATCCTGATTTCCACGGACCACGGATGCGCTTATGCTGCATGTAATCGTGCAGTTGTTTGTCGACCCGGTCGGCAACAATACGCAATGCCATTTCGCGCAATGCATTGATATTACCCTTCCTGAAAAAATTTTCGACAGCTTCTCTTGATCTTTCGGGAGTATATACTTTGCCTTCGGAAAGTCGTTGGAGTAATTCTTCAGGTGTGAGGTCAATCAGTTCAAGTTCATCGGCATTTTCGAAAATCTCATCAGGAACCGTCTCCCGAACTATGATGCCTGTGATTTGCGCAACGGTTTCGGAACGGCTTTCGAGGTGCTGTACATTAAGCGTGGTATATACATTGATGCCATTTTTGAGTATTTCCTGTACATCCTGGTACCGTTTAGTGTGCCGACTACCGGGAGCATTGGTATGTGCCAGTTCATCAACAATTACAACCAGTGGATTCCGTGCTATGATTGCATCCAGGTCCATTTCCTGAACGGAAGTGGTTTTATATTTATATGCTTTGCGTGGAATCAACTCAAAACCATCTACTAGTTTTGCCGTTTCAACCCGGCCATGAGTTTCAACGTACCCAATAATTATATCGCTCCCCTTCAACATTTCAGCATGTGAACTTTGAAGCATGCCGTATGTTTTCCCAACGCCAGCGCACATTCCGAAAAATATTTTCAGTTTTCCGCGTTTGCTTTTCTCTTCATCGTCTTTAAGCAAAGCCAAAAGTTCGTCAGGATCGGGGCGGTTATCAGGATGATTGTTCATCGAATTTTATCAGCTTCTAAATTTAGCATTAAAACATTGATTCTAGGTTTACCAAGGAAGAAAAATTGTGGTGCTTCCGAATTAGCTTTAACACATTCTAACAGCTTTTGCTTTTGCTCAGCAGTAAAATTACGAGCTTTTACAATCCTTTCAACTTGTAAGCTAGCTGCCTGAGGTGAAATATGCGGGTCAAGTCCACTCGCTGAAGCAAAAAGCATTTCGGAAGGAATGACTGTAAGACTATCCAGATTATTGTCCATATAAAACTGATGTTTCCTGTCATCAACAAGTTGTTTCAGTTTTTGATTTGACAGTCCATAGTTTGAACCTCCAGAAGGCAAAGGATTGTAAGAAACAGCCGAAGGCCTCGAAGTGAAATAAACTGAAGAATCAAACTGCTGGCCAATCAATTCGCTGCCAATTATTTGGTTGTTTCTGACAATTAAACTGCCGTCTGCTTTGGTGGGGAATACAACCTGTGCTATTCCGGTAATAAAAAGCGGGTAAATAACTCCTGTTAATAAGGTAAAGAACAGGAAGATTTTTATAGCTATGATGATTGTTTTCATTTCTCTGACCAATTTAAAAATTGATTAAAATGTCAATGATTTTAATTCCAACAAATGGGGCAATTAATCCTCCCAATCCGAAAATAAGCAGGTTTCGTGTTAACGCCTGAATAGCAGAAACGGGACGATAACGAACACCTTTTAATGCCAGGGGAACCAGGATCATAATAATAAGTGCATTAAAAATTACGGCACTCAATATGGCACTTTGAGGTGAGCCGAGATTCATAATATTCAGGGCAGAGAGCGGGCCGATCCCGGTTTTGCCGGAATAGAGCGAAATAGCAATAGCTGGTATTATGGCAAAGTATTTAGCCACATCGTTGGCAATACTAAAAGTGGTAAGTGCGCCGCGGGTCATAAGTAATTGCTTGCCTACTTCTACCACTTCAATTAATTTGGTTGGGTTGCTGTCGAGGTCTACCATATTTCCAGCTTCGCGGGCAGCCTGCGTGCCTGAATTCATGGCAATCCCTATATCAGCCTGGGCCAAAGCCGGGGCATCATTAGTTCCGTCACCTATCATACCTACCAGGTGCCCGTTAGCCTGTTCTTCACGGATACGGCGCAACTTATCTTCGGGAGTTGCTTCGGCCATGAAGTCATCCACGCCGGCTTCTGCAGCTATTGCGGCAGCTGTTAAATGATTATCACCGGTTATCATTACAGTTTTTATCCCCATCTTCCGTAATTCAGCAAAACGCTGTCTGATTCCACCTTTAACAATATCCTTCAGATGAACCACACCTAAAACCCTGTTATCTTCAGCCACTACCAATGGAGTTGCACCCTGTCTTGCCAGGTCCGAAACTGTATCCTGCACTTTTTTCGAATAAAAACCATTGCTGCTTTGGATAAAGGAACGAATTGCTTCGGATGAACCTTTGCGGATTTTATGGATGGTACCGTCATCGGATTTTAAATCTACACCACTCATCCGCGACTGAGCAGTAAATGGAATGAATGTGGCATTTAACCGGTGAACTTCACGACCTCGTATATTGAATTGCTCTTTGGCAAGGATAACAATTGAACGTCCTTCGGGAGTTTCGTCCGATAAAGATGAAAGTTGAGCCGCATTTGCAAGTTCTTCAACCGTTACGCCTTCGGCCGGAATAAAATCTGTAGCCATACGATTTCCAAGAGTAATGGTTCCGGTTTTATCAAGCAAAAGTACGTCCACATCACCGGCTGCTTCAATAGCACGACCACTTGTAGCAATTACATTCCGTTGGATCAGCCTGTCCATACCACTTATTCCGATAGCACTTAACAAACCTCCGATCGTTGTAGGAATCAGGCAAACGAGCAAAGCAATCAACACAGGAATTGTCAGGTTTAGCGACATAGGCAAACCTGAAGCCGAAAGAGCATATCCGAAAAAAGCCGGGAGCGTTACAACAGCTAACAAAAATATAATAGATAAGCCTGAAAGCAGGATGGATAAAGCAATTTCGTTAGGTGTTTTCTGGCGTTTGGCTCCTTCGACAAGCGCAATCATGCGATCCATAAATGTATCGCCCGAATCGGCTGAAATCCGGATCAAAATTCTGTCGCTGATTACTTTTGTACCACCGGTAACTGCCGAGCGGTCGCCGCCGCTTTCGCGGATCACCGGGGCTGATTCGCCAGTGATTGCTGATTCGTCAACACTGGAAATACCTTCAATAACTTCGCCATCCGAAGGAATAACATCTCCCGATTCGCAAATAACGATATCGTCCTTTTTTAATTCGGTTGCAAATGTCGGTACCTCCACTTTGCCAACCAGCTTACGTGCTTTGGTTTGGGTGCGGTTTTTACGAAGACTATCAGCCTGCGCTTTTCCGCGACCTTCGGCAATGGCTTCGGAGAAATTGGCAAACAAAACGGTAAACCATAACCAGATTGCTATCTGAAGGTTGAAGGAGGAAAAACCACCTTGAAAAATTCCTAAAACAACGAGAAGTGATGTTAGTACTGATCCGATTCCGACAATGAAAATAACCGGGTTTTTAATCAGCAATGCTGGTTTCAGCTTTAAAAAGCTGTCCTTGGCAGCCTGCAATAAAATCTGTTTATTGAAAAGGCCTGTATTTTGTCGTGTACTCATGATTTTTTTAGATTTGAAAATGAAAGAATTTGAAAATTTGAAGATGCGCGGATTTGAAAATTAACTTGATAGGGGATCATTTTAGTGGATCTGTCATTTTCAAATTTTCAAATCAGCTCATTTTCAAATTAATTTCACATTCATTAAAAGATGTTCTACAACTGGTCCAAGTGATAAAGCCGGGAAATAGGTTAATCCGCCAACTATCAGGATTACTGAAATAAGTAAGCCGATAAACAGCCAGTTATCCGTGCGGAAAGTACCGGCAGAGGGCGGAGTAATATTTTTTGCAGCCAGGCTGCCGGCAATAGCCAGTATCGGGATAATAACTCCAAAGCGCCCGATAAGCATACCGACTCCGAGTGTGAGGTTGTAAAAAAGTGTGTTTGCATTTAAACCGGCAAAAGCACTGCCATTATTACCTCCGGCTGAAGAGTAAGCGTAAAGGATTTCGGAGAATCCATGCGGCCCGGCATTATTTAAGCTTGATAAACCATAACTGCTAACCGAAGCCCACGCAGTAAAAATCAGTATCACAAAACTGGTAGCCAGGTTAGCAATTATGGCCATCTGAACTTCGAAAGCTCCAATTTTTTTACCCAGGTATTCGGGTGTGCGCCCAACCATAAGCCCGGCAATAAATACGGTAAGGATAATAAACACAACCATTCCGTAGAGCCCTGCTCCTACTCCGCCAAAAATGACTTCACCCAGCAAAATATTTATCATTGCTACCATTCCCGAAAGAGGAGAAAGGCTGTCGTGCATGGAATTCACAGCACCACAGGAAGCATCTGTTGTAACTACCGAAAACAGTACACTGTTGGTTATACCAAAACGGGTTTCTTTTCCTTCCATAAGCGGCAAATGCCCGAAAATAGGATTAGCTGAATATTCGGAAAATAACGAAATGCTTAATCCTGCCAGGAATAAAATCATCATGGCAGTAAAAATCGTCCAGGCCTGCCGGCTCGATTTAACAAACCGGCCATATGTATAAGTCAAACCTGCAGGAATAATAAAAATGGCGAGCATCTGCAGGAAATTACTGAATGGCGTTGGATTCTCGAATGGATGGGATGCATTTGCATTAAAAAATCCACCGCCGTTTGTACCCAACTGTTTAATAGCTATTTGTGATGCAGCTGGTCCCATCGGGATTACCTGCTGAGTTCCCTGCAAGGTATGTGCAGTTTGGTATGTATTGAAATTCTGAACAACACCCTGGCTAACAAGGACAATAGCAAACAAAATTGAAAGTGGTAAAAGAATATATAAAATTGCCCGGGTCAGGTCGACCCAGAAATTGCCGATTTTATCAGTGCTCCTGCGCGAAATGCCACGTATCAGCGCAATTACAACTGCTATTCCGGTTGCAGCACTTACAAAGTTCTGAACAGCAAGCCCAACCATCTGAACAAAATAACTCATGGTTGTTTCGCCAGCATATCCCTGCCAGTTAGTATTTGTCATAAAGCTTACTGCAGTATTAAAAGCTGAATGCCACGACACATTTGTAAGGTTAGCCGGATTCAACGGAAGATATGCCTGGAAGAGCTGTATCAGGAATAAAAACAAGAATCCGATAAGGTTAAATGCCAGCAAACCAAAAGTGTATGATTTCCAGTTTGTTTCTTCATCAGGGTTTACTTTGATGATTTTGTAAGTCCATTTTTCAAGCCAGCCTAAGAGGTTGGATAATAAATGCTTTTCGCTATTGAAAACCTTGCCCATATAAGTGCCCAAAATGGGTGAAAGGCCTGTTAATAAGGCTATAAATAAGGCTATCTGTAGAAGATCCTGTAGTGCCATTGTAGTAAACTTTAAATTATGTAAGAGATTTTAGTGCATTGGCAATTGCCCATGTAAATCAAAATCGTTTGACGTGTCTGATCAAATAACATCAATCAGAACAGGGTTTTCAGTTATTTCGAATCCTGGATTTTTTAGTTTTATTTGCTGATATGATCAGGTACAGAATTATGAGAAATGCCAAAAAAGCAACCATTGCCAGCCCGCAATCATTATACATTTCAACTGGTGTTTTTCCCTTGGGTAATGATGCTGGAACGATCATGCAAATTCTCATAAGGATTATCATATCATTCATTTTTAAAACGATACAAAATTATTTTGGAAACTGTAAAGGTTTTGTAAGGATATTGCTTTGAATATAAAGATTTTGTAAAGAATCAATTTTGACTCTGATTCTATGCGTTCTTTGATAGATTACGCATTCCCTGATGTGGTTTTCATCTTAATGATGTTATTTAAAATTTCTCGGGTTTAATAAGTGAATAGACCAGGTATCCAAGAATAACCAGGGCAATAACAGCCCCAATCGCATATCCGGTGGTGCTATTCAACTCAAAAACTGCGGGTTTGACGAATAGTAGTGCTGAGTTCATAACTGATCCTATTTAAGACGATGCAAAATTGGGCTGGAATATATAAGGGTTTTATAAAGATTTGCAATCAGGTATAAATACTTTATAAAGATTTATCGCAAATCGAGCTTGTAGCGAGAGGATAATTCCTTTTCTTTCAGCAATCATACTAGTATTGACTTTATATTTGCATAATCTTACAAACCGTTCGTAGATGAATAAATCCGAAATACTGGTAATTGATGATGAACTTCAGATTTGTAAACTGCTTACAATTACTCTAGAAAGCAATGATTTCGATATAAGTGTAGCTCATACCGGAAAGGAAGGGGTAATTACTGCGGCTAATCATCCACCTGATCTTATATTGCTCGACCTTGGTTTACCCGATATGAGTGGTCATGAAGTGTTGCAGAAATTGCGTGAATGGTACTATAAACCAATCATTATACTTTCTGTCCAGAATGATGAAGTTAATATTATACAGGCACTCGATAACGGAGCTAACGATTATTTATCGAAGCCATTCCGAACCGGTGAATTACTGGCCCGGATCCGAACGGCATTGCGCAGTTCATCCGTTAATAACGACGAAAATATTTCAATAAATTGCGGTAATCTGATTATAGATTTTGCAAGCCGGACTATAAAGAAGAACGGTGAAATCATCAGGTTAACCTCCACCGAATATGCTTTGCTGGCGTTATTGGTTAAACATGAAGGCCGGGTTCTGACCCACCAGTTTCTGCTCAGGCAAATATGGGGACCAGGTTATATCAACCAGTCACAGTACCTGAGAGTATTCGTAGCACAGCTGAGAAAAAAAATAGAAAATGATCCTAATAAGCCGGAGTTTATTAGTACAGCTTCCGGTGTTGGTTACAGATTCGAATGCAACCCTTAGAAACATTCCAGGGATGGGGGAGTGTCTTTATAATTTTTCGGAGTTAACAAGTAATTTACCCCTTCTCTATCAATTCCTGCCTGTGTTTCCTGTATTCAATAATTGGTTTATCACCCATTATCAGCCGCTCATCCATTTTAAGGTCGCTTTTCTTTGGCAGTTGAGTGAGCACAACCCGCTTATCCTGACGTAATATTACAATACTCGAAACTTTTCCGATATAGTTGAAAAGTTGTTTCAATACCGGGATATTAATCATCCGTTGATAATACCGGATGTAAACAATGGTGTTTTCATCGTCAACCGGGACAAAAGCCGCAAATGCCCTGATTTTATCCGAAATGAAATTCTGCCAGATGTTCGGGTAATGGAACTGGAGATGGAAGAGTTTTTCATAATCAGGAATTTCATCCGGCTTCAGCGGCGTAGTTTTGCCATCGTCTTTCACGTTGTTGACATAGAATGTGATCATTTCACCTTCTTTTTTCACTACGGGTCCGTTAACCAGGGTTTTATTGCCTCTGCCTATGGTAGTTTTGTGTACGAAAGGCAAATGCACCACATCCAGCTGGTTTTCAATTGCACGGCTGTAATGAACACTCCATGGATCTGCAAAAGTTGAATAGGAGAAATCTGCAAGTTCCTTAAAGAAAAACGGTTCCGGCGTTATCTTGACATTATCTCCCCACCAAATCCAGATTAGCCCATATGCCTCAAATATGCTGTATGATTTTACCTTCATGGTTTCGGGAACCTGTGTGTTTTTGCCGTTAGCCGGAATAACTGTTACTTTCCCCGATTTATCATACACAAACCCATGAAACGGACATTCAAGCCTGCCATCAACTATTTTACCACACGAAAGTGAAACACCGCGATGACAACACCGGTCAGCAATACAACATGCTTTACCATTTTTATCGCGCCAGAGCACCAGGCTTTCATTTAATCGTTTTACCCTGAGTGGCTTGTTTTTGAGCTCTTTCGAATCAAGGATAACATACCATTGGTTGAAGATCATAACCAGACATGAATGAAGATTATTAATTAATTTATAAGATATTCCAAAGATAGAATATTAAGAATAAAAACATTAAAATCAATATATCTTATATCCCAAATTTTGTCCTGATTTACCGGTAACATACTCCTTAATTTTTTGGGCATGATCGGGCTTCAAAATAAAAACAACTGTATCCACAATATATTCGCCAGCCTCCTGCTTAATGTCTTTTATAATAGGGTCCTGCGAAGCAGCAACCCAGGGTGCATTTGTAAGGGTAGCTTTGAGTCCTGCAATTGCAGAATCGATGTCATTCGATGAATCAACTCTGAAACTGATTACCTGGGAATCGAGATTAACATTTGATCCCTGCTTCGAAATAATCCTTGACATGACCTTATTGTAAGGAACGGTTTTGATGGATCCATCTTTGGTCCGGATATCAAAACTCAGGTGACCAGCTTTAGTGACTACACCTTTTATACCTTCAATTTCAATGGTATTTCCCAGGTCAATTTTTCGCTGCACTTTCATTATAACGCCATTTAAAAAATCCCTGATCAGAAACCACATCGGGACGATAAAAAGAATTGTCAAAGTACCCGAAACTATCAATGCAGTTATATTGTATGCATTGTACAGTAAACGAATTGACCACATCATAAAACCCACCCACAGGACTAATTCCACTACCGGCATTATGTATCCGGAATAAAGTTTTGTGCTCCGAGAGAACGGTAAAATCCTGATGAGTATCATCAGAACTCTGAAAAACAGAAAGACTACGATCCCGGCTAAAACTATATCTATGTACATTGTGTTTATTATTAAAAGTGTTGTTTTATACTATAGTAGAATCGATTTTATTAGGTTTTGTGTGCTGTGTGCTCTGTGCCCTGTGCCGGGTTTCACTACTTAAATTGGGTGTATCTAATCCAACTGTTTTAACATTACAATTTAATTCCCTGAATTTTCTAAACCGCCCGAAACCAGCACCTTGCACTCAGCACTATGCACTCAGCACTCTTAGATGATCCCATTCTCAAAACAGACTTTTACTAAAAAGGGTTCAAGGTACCTGTTGAGGGTATAGACGTTGCTCTCCCTGATGTCAATAATTCCGGCATTGATTAGTTTATCGAACGCATTTTCAGCATCATCCTGCAACATATCCATAACTCTTGCCAGTTTTTCGGCACTCATGTTTTTATGCTGAATAAATAAGGCGATGATGATCATCCAGTCTTTATCAATACAATTCAGAATATCCGGGTTTAACAGTTTGGGTTTGTTTAAATAAATATCCTGATCATCGACCTTCGCAATATTTTTAATCCACGCATTCATTGCTACTCCCGGAACTCCTTCCGAATAATTAAAGTAGGAATGAAACAGAGCAGCTATCCGAAGCTGAAGAAGTGCTTTTTCAGAAATACTCCTGTAATGAAATGTTAATCCGCTTGATTTGTGACGGTTTAAGATCAGTTGCTGAAGTTGTTTTGTATCAAATGGGCGGCATTCGACCATAGCCAACAATTGATCCTCGAACGGAAATACCTTGTTAATCTGGTTAAAAGCGTAGGTATTGCAATTCATGATAAACAATACTTTTCGGCCATACATCCTGATCAACCCTGTCAATTCCTTTAATACCTCACAACCACTTTCTGACCGCTCCCACCACAATTCAAGATCATTAATCAGCACAACACTATCCTGTGGCATAGCGCGGAATATTTCAGCAGAATCGGCAACATTTCCTCCGATTGCATTTCGCAATTCAGCCAGCCATACATCAGGAGATATTGATCCGCTGAGAGGTGCTTTAATAACAAATGTCCGGTCTTTCCTGAAGAAATGATTAGCAACATGACGTGTTAATGCAGTCTTACCCGAACCATGCACTCCCGTTATCAGAACAGCTCCGCCATACCCTTCCTTATGCCTTTTAAAAGCGCTTTTTATTAAAGCAGTTTCCTCTTCCTTAGGAATCCAGAAGCTTTCATTTATCAAGGATTTACTGGTGAAAAGTGTTCTGTAAAAAACGGGGATCTGCGACAGCGTTTTCTTTTCCGGCATCTCTGCTTCGGCAAAATCGAGTATCTGGCTGATGCTGGTCTTGGCATTTTCCTGCTTTTTCATGAACTTCTTTGCCAGGATCACTCCATCACTCGAGCTATATAAAATCCTAACAATCAGCGAATTTGCCTTTCCTCTGAGCAGAGTAATCTTTTCCAGTAATCCTATACTTAGCTTCTGACTTTTATGCTCACGTAAAAGGGAAGAAATATTTTTTTCGGACTGTATAATTGCATGAGAATATAAGGGTGAAAGCGCATCTTTGATTAAAGCTTCCGACTTACTCTGTGCCTGCTCAGTAGCTTTGGTCAGTTTAGATTTTTCTATCGAAAATTTCTCCTTCATCTGCTCCAGGAAACTTACAATTTCCTTTTCTGCAGAGGCATTATTCTGAATTTCGTCCCGTGCATTAACAAGTCGGAATTTAATCAAATTGAATGCTTCCCTGCACTCAGCAACTGTTTGCCTGATCCGGATATCAAGTTGTTCAAGTTCCCTGTAGAATGGTTCATAGAATCGGGTATCCATGTAATAAAGCCCTATTTTATTTGGCCCGGTCATTTCAATTGCAAAATTCTCAGGAGCATTCAGGTTTTCGTTTTCGTCAGGATACGAAGCCGAAACTTCAAGCTCTTTGGGTAAGCGTTCGATAAGCTCCGTAATTTTGATATAAGCTTCCTGGAAAAGATCAGTAAGCGTAAAGTTTTCAATAAATGTGATTTCTTTAATCTTGGCCGGGATATTAACAATACTCTTGTCAATGCCCGCTATAATTCTGTCGATAGGATTAATGACATGTTCCGTAATCAAGGATCTAGTCTTGTCGTTATTTTTCCTGATAATACCGTCAATCATTTTCTGGTCCGAAATTACATGACTATCGAGGTACACAGCGTTGTTTAAAACCCGGGTTCGGGTTAGCCAAGTTTCAGGGAAAGCAACCATTCTTTCGATAGTATCTTCGTGCCTGCCTTTTATTCTGCGTGATAATGATTTTTTGGGTTTTGCCTGTAACAAATCAGAGCATATTTCAATCATATTATCCCTGATCATGTTAAACAAGGCAGACTTACCTGTTGAAATCTGAAACTGATGGGTCTGTTCCAGAAGTTTAAGTTCATTTACAATCTGAATCCTGGCTTGTGCAACATCAACTTTATTTTCAATATCGCGAGTATTTAACTTTTCATAAATATCATTTACCAGTAATATTTCGGATTTCAGGTTGGTTAACAACTTTGTCGAATGGCTATTAAAATCAGACAAAAGATTTAAAACCGCCGGATTTACACGATTATAAATCAAATAAGAAATCAATTTCCGGTATGGCAGAGCAGCCTTTTTACCCTTCCCTGTAACTTCATTTACAAAAGAAACAATAATGGTTTCGGGCGATTCAGGTACTAAATTTTCTGCTTTTGAATTAAAATCAGCGATTCCTTCAACGAGCATTTCTTTAGTTTCCGCCAAATTTTCAGGAGTTTCTTTTTCAAAAAAGTCGGTACTGAAATTTAAAAATCCAAAATGAAGTTTGGTTATGGTCTTTAAAAGTTGAATTGCCGACTCCTCTTCTAATGACTTTTCCAGCTTCCGGAGATTTGTTTCGGTAAACTCATGAAAAGTTTCTACAAAATCCAATTGGGAACGAACCGCTCTATCTATAACTTTATCAATGAAAACAGTACTGACAGTTTGTAAATCAGCTTCAAGTTTATCGATCCTGCTCCTCAGATCATTGTTATCGAACTCAGGTAAAGGTTTTAACTCCGGTAAATTTGAAACAGATACTTCCTCTAAATTTATTTTCACAGAAGAATCAATAAAATCTAATTCTTCAAATTCTTCCGAAGGGCTTAATATCAAAAGGCTTGCCGGTAATTCAGAAATATGGCTTACTGATTCAATATACTGCCCGGTATAGGTAACGTTCAGATGCGAAATGCCTAATAATACCAGGTCAGCATTAGCTGATTCGCTGCTGATGATCATTTGGTTGGAGCGTGACCCAAAGTCGTCGCTGACAATTTTTACTTCGGCTGTTATCCGCTTCTCCTCCAGCAGCATGGCTGTTTTTCGGTAAAGGTGGTCATTAACTGTAATGTCGCTATTAATTACCATTATCCGAACCTTGGCATCCCGCCACGCCGGAGCCGAAAGTATAAACTTGAGAAGACTCAAGGCGAAGTTTAAAAGACGCCCTTTCCCATTCCACCAGATATCAATATTTTCTTTTTTGCCAAACCCATAATTTTTATCAAAATCCAGAAAAACAGCATTCAGATCCTTTTTTCGGAAGTCAGTAAGCACGTTAACCAGAAAATCCGGGTTTTGTACATCGCGGCTCCAGCCCATCAGGATAGTATTTGGCTCAAACCCGCTGAAACCGTAAACGCTAGTAACGGATTTTATTCCATTTTCGATGCTATCGCAGGCAAACTGCCGTTTGAAAATGCTTTGTTTGTTTTTCCCGTTTTCCAGTGGTGGAACCATTCTGGCAGTATGCTTGTTATTGGAATTCAAAATCAATTCAAAATCAGTCAGGGCTCCGAGTTTTCCTGACATGGCAAGTCCAAGCTCTGTCAGATGTGGCCTGGCTTGTTCGCCACCGCTGAATAGAATAATATTTGGCCGCCAGTTACGGGTATTGGTTTTCTTCCGTGTTAATTCAAGCAATGAGTGCTTGGCAAGATTGGTCCAGAAACTGCTCCATGCATCACCTGATTCAAGCGAAAGCTCCTTTCTTTTAAGGTAAAAGAAAAGTATCCCGAGAACAACAACAGCACCAGCCAGAGCCAGGAAATCGAGAAGTATCATTACAATAAATGCTGCAGTTGCACCCAGGATGCTTACAAATCGTGGAATTTTAAAAGCTGGCCTGAAATCGGAACTCGACCAGCTTTCGATAGCCGATGCCAGGTTTAGAAAGGCATAAGTGGTGATAAAAAACATAGAAACGATTCGTGCAATAAGATCCAGCTCACCGATAAGGATCCCGACTTCGGCAATCACAAAAGATAGCAGTAGCGCATTCCTGGGCTCATTGGTTTCCCCTTTGCCAAGTGCAAAAATTTTGGGTGCTATTTTATCCATGGCTATTGCCTGGAGAATACGTGGTGCAGCCAAAATACTACCCAATGCAGATGACAATGTTGCTCCCCATATTCCTATAATAACAAGTTCGGGAACAAGAGCTATTTTGAAGAGGATTTCTTTATCGCTTGCCAGGGCGTTAGCATCAACGGTATATGTAAAAAAAAACGCAAGTCCTACATACACAATAAAACCGACTGTTACTGCTGCAACAGCCCCGAGGGGTAACGATTTTTTAGCATTCTTAAGGTCACCCGACATAGATACACCTGCTTCGAAACCTGTTACCGCGGGAAAGAAAATGCCAAAGAGCAGCATGAAGGGGGCTGCTGTGGCCAAAGGCGCAAAATGAATTGTACTGGGCGCAAAATCATGGTGTCCGAAGAAAATGGAAAGCAGTGAAAGTACGATTGCGGCCATAATAAAATACTGCGACCGGATAGCAAGTTTGGTGCTGATAAATGTGATTATGGTTACTACAAGTAAAATAATAGTGCCAGTCAGCCTGATAGAATCAATGGAAGAGTCAAGATTCCAGTATGCCAGGAAACTTTCGGCAAAACCTATCAGGTACAAGCTTACACTGAATGATAAGCCTACAAACAGTGCCAGGCCGAGCATCCCTCCTATTGGCAACCCCAGGCTCCTCGAGATCATAAAATAAGTGCCACCGGTTTTTACTGTTTTGTCAGTCGCAAGCGAAGCCACACTCAAACTGGTTGAAAAGGAAATGATATGCGCTATAACGATGATCCCGATTGTATTAATTAATCCTGCCTGGCCAATGATAGCAGGAAAACGCAGGTACATGATTACGCCTAAAATTGTTAGAATCGATGGCGTAAATACCCCGCTGAAAGTTCCGAATTTTCCTGTTTTCTGCATGCCGGATTATTTTTTCAAAGTGCAATATACGAAAAAAAAAGAAAGCCTGTTCATTTCTTGTAAGCTGTAAAAAACAGAATCCAATAGTCCTTCTTAGAGAACTTAGCCAAGAATTCAGAATATATCGTTGTACAAAATTGAATTAATCAAAAAAAAGACAATTTTAAGTGGGATATCCAACAAAAAAACAAACCCGGATAATTCACAAATCCAGAATCTCTGTCTGTGAATTACCCGGGTTTAAAGGATTCTATATATTTTATTTTTCAGGAATAAACTTATCCTCTTTCATTTTATAGACAACCTCTTTAGCTACTTCGTTCACCACTTTGTCAATCTTTTTAGGATTTGTTGATTCAGTCATTCCTGACCAAAGCAGTTTCTCATTCTTCAGGGACCAGACATTGGTAGCAACCACATAATTCATATCTGTAGCATAGGAGCTTGCATTCAAGTAATCAGGATAGTAATAAATTCCATTATTCATATAAGCCTGGTTATGACCTCCTGCCACATAAGTGCTTTTAGCCCTTGTTGTAATCAATCGCATTACAACGATAGCATCGTATCCTTGTTCCTTAACCATATTTTTAACTTTCACTGTATCCTTGCCCAATTCCTTTGTGGTAAAAAGAGGGTACGAAACATTAAGCAGCTTATGGTTCGAGACAATCTTATCTTCAGCTACCTTCCTGGCTTTTTCATCTTTTGCCAGAACTACCACCAACACTTTTTTATATTGCTCTGGAGTTAGCGTTTCGCCCGGTGCTGTCCAGCTATTTATTATTGCTGTTGAAGTGCAGCCGGCAGCCAGGATCAGTATAAACAGAGCAGAGATGATTTTTTTCATTTGGTTATTTTTAGATAAAATGATTAACTATCAGGTTTAAAACATGCCACAGGTAACTGACATTTTGAAGGATGTAAAACTACAAAAAAATAGTATTCGTCTGAAAGCAGGAATAAAAGGTTATTGCAGGTTCTGTTACTGGTTACTGGCTACTAGGTACTGGTTTCTAGTTTCTAGTTGCTGGTTGCTTACTCGTGCTTCTTTCTTCTTTCTCCTTTCTCCTTTCTCCCTATTCCCTACTCCCTACTCCCTACTACAAAATAGCTAACGAAGTTAAAACTGAACAGTTTAGCTGGTCTACGTATCAAGCCTCCCTCAATGCTCTCGGATGAAAGCCAGCCAGTATTATTCTCATTGAGCATGATTCCTTCAGTTTGTCCCAAGTGCAAAGCGGAACCTAATTTCACCCTTCTTTTGCTTCCGCTAAAATAAAACTGGCCCTTATACTTTGAAAGCAACCACACAAAACAAGTATATGACTTGCCCCTTTTATTCTTATATCCCAACAATACAATATTGCCCTGGCTATTTATTGATGCATCGGTTATCAGACCCTCCGAGTTAAAACTCTCTGCCAGGCGGGCTTTATAATTTCCGGGTTCAACGCACAGAACATAATGTTTAGTTTGCAAGTCCAACCAGTTTTTGCTGAAAAGGTGGAGGGAATCGTTTTGAAAGAAAAAGGCTTCGCAGTCGAAATTATTCTTGTTAAATGCTGATTCAAAAAGAGTTTGATCGGGATAGGAAAAATGAATATATGTAGCATCCACTGAATCAATAGCATAGTTGAGGAAATCAGATTTCGAAATTTTTAAAATACACAGGTCTTTTCTGTCTCCGGCATTGTTCCCGAAGTCGCCTATGTAAACATTCGCCTCATCCTGGGTAATGCTTTCCCAATCCGTATTCACTGAATTACGGATTACAACAGTTCGTAAAGTATTTCCGGTTATTGTATCGATTTGATAGATTTCCGGCTGATTTCCACTATCATTAATTGTCCATAGCTGCCCATTAAAAAATAGCAGGCCTGATGTTTCTTTGATAGATTCGGGCAGATCTGTAATAAAATGAGGCTTGTAATGAGAACGTTTATAAATGGATGAATCAGTCTGAGCCTTGAGTGGAACAAAACCATTTATACTAAATGCAAGAAGCAGAATGAAGATGTATTTCGGAGTTAAAGCAACCAT
This sequence comes from uncultured Bacteroidales bacterium, assembly GCA_963802185.1. Classification (GTDB taxonomy): domain Bacteria; phylum Bacteroidota; class Bacteroidia; order Bacteroidales; family UBA4417; genus UBA4417. Next base: position 483,584 of record CAWDHU010000010.1, on the reverse strand, counting down.
ATTGGGTTTAGCGAAATTCAACTACCTCAGGTTTCCCGATTATAAAATCAGGAAAACCAAAATCGGTGGTTCTGAAAGGATTGCCTTTAAAAACATTATTGCTTCTACCAGGAATGGAAGGATAAAATGCAAATGAGAGTTGCATGTTTTTAACAACCAGGAAATCATTTCGAATCAGAACGCCAAATCCAATCTGAGGATATACACGGCTATGCCTGAATCCTGTATCTTCGTTACCCAACATTCCGAATGAACAATTTATATAAGGTCCGAATCTGAATCCAAGCCAGTTCCATGGGGCATAGGATTGAGTTTGGATTACAAAAAGAAAACGATTGGTACCTGAAAGCACATCACTGTTAAAACCATTTAGCCCATAGCCGTCGTTAAGCGTAAGCCTGTCGTAGGTTGCCCTCTTCATCCCGATTGTAAGTTCAGGCTTGGCAAACTGTCGGAAATTCCACCTGCCGATAGAGAACAGGTTTGAGAAATAGTTCATACTTACTTTTAAAACACCCTGGGTTTTGTAAGACGCATTTACAAATGTGCCGTACTCGAAACCGGTTCCGAAATAACCCCATTTGAAAAAATTACCCCACGAATGGTTAAGGCCCCAATACCAACGCTCATGGTTTTTTAACTGGTAACCGACCACAATCCCATAAGTAATTCCTATAGGAACATCTTCGGGTGTTCCAAAACGGAAAATATAACTTTGCTTAACGTATTTCCGGCTCGAAATTCCAAGTCCGCCCAGGTAAAACTGTTCACTGGTATAATATTCCATAATGTCGGGTTGCTCGATCGGTTTTTCGAGATACCTGATGTTGTATACTCGTCCGGACAAGACCAGTTTTGTGGTTCTGTCGGTTACCGACTTGCCTTTAAAAACCTGCCAGGCTACAGCTGCCCAGTAATCCTGAATATTAACTTTAGATTGTAAATACAAGCGTACAGTGTCATTTTTATATATCCATCCTGACTGCTTTTGCTGTGCTGCAAATATACCACCCGCCCAACGGGCAACCGGTGAGAAAAAAGGTCTTTCGATATTCAGGCTTTTAATGTAATTTTCATTCTCATCAATCGCATAGGCCAGTCGTGTATTTATATATGTATTTTTGATATTCGGAACATAATAATATGCTGAAAAAGCATTTTTACCATTCATATAATTCTGCCACCACGATCCTGAAATCGTATGTCCCAATCCACCCAGGTTTTTTTCGGTGAGTTTAAATGTAAGACTTTCAGTTGAGAGGGCACCATCGGGAATGATAGACCACAAATCACTCACACGTACAAAAACATCAACCGAATCGGAATTTTCGGTGGTAGGTACTGCCGTTACCACAACATCGTGAATATAACTCTGGCTTCGGATCAATCGCTCCGATTCCTTTACCAGCAAAGAATCAAACTTGTCGTTTTGCTGTATTAACATCCGGTTCCGTATAACCTTGTTCAATGTTTTTACATGCAATGCATTACCGCTCTTTTCAAGAAAACTACGTGGATAAGCACTGCTATCATGAATCGAAAATCCAAATGGATCAAGCGTTGATATATTGATGTTCCTGATTATTTTCCCTTCATATTGCGAATATGTATCATAAACCTGAATGCCCGGACTTGCAGGAAGCGGAGCTGCTGAAGATATTACCGGACGCAATAAAAGTTCCTGAAATAATTTTGTTATTTTTCGCTTTGAAGAGTAATCTTCAATTTTTTTATACACCCCGTTAATGCTTGCACTGTCATTTTTATGCTGAGCCACCGCAACTCCGTTTGTGCAGATAATCAATATATGAAATATGATAATATTCCGGAGTAACATTAAAAATCAGTAATTAGTGGGTTAGCCTGGTAAGGTCTGCAAGTCTTTCTGTATTGCAGCAGTCTCACAAAGATAGTCAAATTTATGGCTTTCAGCAATAATATTTGAGTATTAGCTTGTTGGTCAGTGGTATATGGACATTTCTTTTTATATCAAACAAGTAGTAAAACCTGGCTGTTAGCAGCAAAATAAAGAAGGCTGCCCCAACAGGGAACAGCCTTCTCTTTTTTAAATTACCTTTCGTTTTGTCCGGATATTTCAACTTCTATGTGAAGTTTATTCAATGTATTTTACCCAACCCTGTGTCCCGTCACCAGATGATGAACGGTTCAGAAAGATAAAGCTTCCCCCCGAGTTTGAGAGTCCTGTAACACAAAAATCATTATTATCAGGCATTTGTACAAGGCCGAAACCCTGGTCATTATCGGAGCCCCCATAGGCTTTATCCCATTGTTTATCGCCTGTTGAATTAGTTTTGATAAGGTATACATCCTGATTGCCATGGCCTTGACTATGACTGTCAGTTATCCCTGTGATTGCAAATCCTCCATCAGACGTTTCAATCATTGATGAGCCATAATCGAAGCCCCCACCTCCAAAGGTTTTACCCCACTGGAGTGTGCCGGCAGTATCTGTTTTAAGGAGGAAAATATCCTGGCTGCTTCCTTCCTGTAAAGAGCCACTGATGGCAATGCCGTTGTCACTGGTAAGCGTTAATGAATACCCTATACCGATATTATAAGTTTTTGTCCAGATTTCTTTACCTGCGGATGAAATCTTCATTAGAAAGATCTTACCGCCGCTTTGGGTATATCCATGTAATGAGCCTGTGATAAAATACCCGCCTCCGGGAGCTTCAATAGCTGCATAGGCTGCATCATTAATACTATCGTATTGATCAACACCTTTTGCCCCAAAGCTTTTAGTCCATAAGGTATCACCTGTATCATTAATACGCACAAGGTAAATATCCCGGTCCGAAGTGCTGCTTTTCTGGATAAATCCGGAAATCAGGTAACCACTGTCAACAACTGGCAACACGTTAAAGCCCTGCGAATATGCTGAACCACCATATGTTTTAGTTTTAATGGCTTTCCCAGCCACATCTGTTATCACTAACAACATGGCAGGCGAACTGGCACTGGCCCTGTTGGTGAAACCTGTGGCAATAAATCCTCCGTCATTTGAATTTGCAACACTATAAAAAGCATCGGAGTATGAATTGCCATATGTTTTAGTCCAAATAGTATCACCATTCGATGGGTTTGCCATTATCAGTGCTGCATCATAACCTTTTGAAGTTGAAGTGTTGTAACCGGCTATAATTAAATTTCCTGTAACTGTACCGCTATTCGCAATAACCAGGCTGTTTCCACTACGTAAAAATTGAGGTGGAGTATCTACAGTCTTAGTACAGGAAGCCATAACAGCAAGAAATGATGATGCCAGAAGGGCTATTTTAAAGAAAGGAGTTTTCATGTTAGCATTAAAGCTTTATTAATTTAAACGTATTGAAATCGTTAGTTGCGTATATCAAGTTCTTTGATGATATTGGTGGCACCTGCATATTTATCAATTATAAAAAGCACATACCGTATATCAACAGAAATCGTACGCTGAAGTTTAGGTTCGAATGCATAATTTCCACTCATGGCTTCCCAGTTTCCGTCAAATGCAAGCCCGATAAGCTGACCGTCACCATTCAAAACAGGACTACCTGAGTTTCCCCCGGTTATATCATTGTTGGTTAGAAAACCAACAACCATTTTGCCATTTTCGCCATATCGGCCATAATCTTTATCCTTGTAGAGTTGTTTTAGTTTTTCAGGTACAACGAATTCCGGGTTCGAAGGATCTTCTTTTGCCATCACACCATCAAGGGTTGTAACAAAACTATAATCGATTGCATCAGCAGGGCTGTAATCGAGTACCTGTCCATAGGTTAAACGCATGGTACTGTTGGCATCAGGATAAAAAGTCCTGTCGCTTTGCATTTCGCGTAATCCGGCTACAAATAACCTGCGTCCTTTATCAAGTAAATCGTTGGATGGATTGACCAGGCTGTCGATAATTTCGGCATTTACAGTAAAAGCTTTCTGTAAAACTAAAGCAGGATCTTTCTGTAAGGTTTTCGATTTGGGATCGGCCAGGAAAGCATCCACTTTTGCCTTAGAGCTGAAAATGGTTTTGTCGAAAAGAGCTTTGGCATAGTTCCCGAAATTACCCTTGTATTTAGAATGCATTTTTTCGAGGTAAGCAGGCTGCATTTCTTTAGGAACATCTTCATAATAAAGTTGCAACATGGCAGCCAGCACTTTTACGTCGGTCGACATATTGTAGTTTTTGAAATACTCTTCCGAATTTTCTTTTATCCTTTTCGAAAGGTTTTCAATAACCTGCTGATCAGGCTTAGGCTTGGCAAGTTCATCAGCCAGTTTATTAAAATTTCTTGTAAAAGCAATAATTTCGCCTCCACGCATTATGGCCTCCGAGTTATATCGCACGGCTGGCTCATATTTATTGATAGTTTCATACGCTGTAGCAATATCGGTCAAAGCTTCACCGTATTTATCGGTTCTCTCTTTATCTTTATTAAGCCAGCTAACAAATTGCTCCTCGAGTTCCTTCTTTCTGTCGTAAACACCAAGTTGTTTCAATCCTTTATTCTGACCAATATAAAATTTCCAGTAATTGGCTGATCCTGCAAATTTGGAAGCATATTTTATTCGTACTGCAGGGTCGGCAGCCATATCTTCGCGAAGAATATCGAGTTTTTTGGTGCGTATTTTAACAACCATAGGATTATTTTTCTCCAGTGCCCATTTGATGGTATACGAAGTTGCATAACGGTCCGTCCGGCCAGGGTAACCCATTATCATTGCGAAATCGCCTTTCTTTTTCTCTTTTATCGAAACCGGCAAAAATTGTTTTGACTTCAAAGGAACATTACCGGCAGCATAATCGGCAGGTTTATTATCTTTATCAGCATATACCCTGAAAACCGAGAAATCACCTGTATGCCTGGGCCACATCCAGTTATCCGTATCAGCTCCAAATTTTCCGATGGATGAAGGTGGTGCCCCTACAAGTCTTACATCTTTATAAACCTCGTACAGAAACAGGTAATATTCGTTACCGCTAAAGAAAGAAACAGTACGGGCATTGTAATTGGTGCCTTTTGTATTTTCAGCCTCTATCTTTTTGGAGTTTTCTCTTATTTTAGCATCCCTTTCAGTTTCAGTCATTGTACCGTTTACGCCATCCAGTGCTGCTTTGGTTACATCCTGTATGCTAACAAGGAAACGGGCTGTAAGTCCGGGATGTTGGCAGTTCTTCCTCATAACGTGTTGCCCAGAAACCATCACTCAGGTAATCGTGTTCAACAGTGCTGTGCGATTGAATTGAGCCATATCCGCAGTGGTGATTGGTAAATATCAAACCATTAGCAGAAACAATTTCACCGGTGCATCCACCACCGAAAATGATAATTGCATCTTTCAGGCTTGAATGGTTTATGCTGTAAATTTCTTCAGCGGTTAAGTGAAGGCCTTCCTTTTGCATATCCACATAGTTAAGGCGCTGAATGAACAGAGGCAGCCACATGCCTTCATCAGCACGGCTTTGGAAAGTAAATACGGATAAAAAGGTTAAGAGAATGAGAGTGATTTTTTTCATAAGAGTAAATGATTGGTGTAATGGGTCTTTAATTAATGATTTGGTTGTATTAACAATTTCAATTCTATGTTCAGATTCCTTTAGGTAACATTATACATATTTTTCACCTTTTTCATTCCGGACAGCATCAACATAGCTGCGGATGTTCTGCTCGTCGTCACGTTTACAGATGAGCAGGATGCCATTATCTTCGACTACAATCATGTCATCCATGCCCTGAATTACAGCAACCCTGTCGGCAGGTAAATTAACAATGCAGTTGTGGGTGTCGTAAACCAGAGGTTTTGCCCCTATTAAGGCGTTGCCATCATCATCTTTACCTGATGTATCGTATAAAGATCCCCAGGTACCTAAATCGCTCCATCCTATATCAGCCGCCAGCACAAACACACTATCGGCTTTCTCCATTACCCCATAATCAATGGAAATACTTTTGCAGACAGTGTATGCGCTTTCGATATAAGATGTTTCTTCCTGGGTATAATACAAATCGCTTCCGTCTTTAAAAAGAGTGTTTAACTCAGGAAGGTGTTTCTCGAAGGCATTCATAATGCTTTTTAACGACCAGATAAAAATACCTGCATTCCAAAGAAAATCACCACTTTGCAGAAATGACTCTGCTAATTCATGATTAGGTTTCTCAGTAAATGTTTTTACTTTCCGAACCCTACACTCAGGTTCATAGGCATGGGCTTCATCAAATTGTATATAACCATAACCGGTATCGGGCCTGCTGGGTGTTATTCCAATGGTAAGCAACCAGTCATTTTTAGAGGCTGCCTGCAAGGCACAGAGAAGTGTTTGTGTAAAGGCTTCTTCTTTCAGAATAATATGATCAGAAGGAGCTACAACTATGCAAGCATTTGGGTTTAGCTTATTTATTTTATAAGTAGCATAAGCAATGCAGGGAGCCGTGTTACGGCGCATAGGCTCACAAAGTACGTGTTCAGGAACAATGGCGGGCAATTGTTCTACCACCTGGTCGAAATACTGCTGGTGAGTAACTACAAATATGTTTTCAGGTGGACAAATTGCTGTAAGCCTTCTGAAGGTTTGCTGGATTAACGTTTCCCCGGTTCCAAGTATGTCAATAAACTGCTTTGGACGGGAGTTCCTGCTCAAAGGCCAGAAACGTGCACCTACTCCTCCGGCCATGATAACACAATAATAGTCTTTATTCATCAGGATATATTTTATGTAACAATTTAAATTACAACATTTTGAAAAATAATAATTTTTGCAAAGGTAATAAATCCGGTTTCGGATTAGCTATGCGTGGAATTAAATTTCTACTGGGTGGTATGCCCTTATTATATGGATTTAAAAGGTACGATTTACGACGTACAATTTACGATTTTTCTCTCACAATCGTACATTGTCAATCGGAAATCGTATATTCCATCACGCCTGCATTACCTGCGCCGATCTGGGAACGAGGTAATACTTGCGTGTCTTAGGGCAAAAACACTTGTAACGGGTACGTAGCTTTTCAAGTTTTACAAACTGGCGCCCGCTCATTAACGTGAACGTTCCATTTAAAGGCACGTCGTTAACGGTTACCATCGCTTTCCCGCCTTCGAGCGATGAAAGTGTATTGATAAGCCGTGTATCCCTGTGAAAAGTGGCTGGTGTTTTTAAAAAATACCTGGTCAATTCAACTGTAAGTGCGCCTGGAAAAACCTGATCGTTAAGGAAGGGTTGTACAAGATTTCGGTAAGCATTTTTCCATTCTTCACCGTGTGGTTTTGCTTTTCGGCCATATTTTTTCATTATAACCAGGTGGGCTAATTCATGCAAAAAAACAAGCAGAAAAGAGTATTGCCCCAAGTCGGAATTAACCTGGATTACCGGACGCGCACCCAAACGAACACCTTTAAAACTACCGAGCCTGGTTTTTCGTGGAGTGGTAATACGGAAAAGGAAATGATGTTCGTTGAATAACGCCTTTGTCAGTTGCTGTGCCTGCTCCGGGAAACGATTAAGAACACCTTCGAGAGTTTCAGGCTTGTAGGACATAATCTATCTGATGATACAACTTTATAGATTGATTGGTACCTGGTGTTAACATACTGCATCCACATTTGCGCTTGCCTGTTGAAGCAGGCTTGCTATGCCTGCTGCTTTGCCCACTCTTTGCACTTGAACAACCTGTAAAAATGAGAAACAGGAAAACTAAAGCCAGAAACAATATTTGACGCATACCAATTCCTGATTTTTTAACTATATTTTGAAACATATTATTCCATTGATTATAAGGTTTTTTGGCATAATAAAAGTCGAAATTTCAACAAACCATTCTTAGGCTTGTTCAGAAAAAAAATCAACTGTTTATGCCAATCCTAAAATTTACGCTAATTTAGCACTTATTATTGTATGAAATGAAATTTTTATTCCACTTTGGTCGCTACTTAAGCTTATTACGGCAGGCATTTCAACGTCCTGAAAAGCAATCCATTTACTTCCGGCAGATCATGGTTGAGATGGATAAGCTGGGTTTAGCATCTGTTGGTATAGTTGCCATTATTTCCGTATTCATGGGTGCTGTTCTTGCCATTCAGATGGCATTCAACATTGATACGCCTCTTATCCCGTCGTATACAATTGGCTTTGTTACCAGGCAGAGTGTGGAACTGGAGTTTGCCCCTACCATTATCAGCCTTATCCTTGCAGGTAAAGTTGGATCAAGGATAGCATCGGAGTTAGGCACCATGCGCGTTACTGAACAAATTGACGCTCTTAGAAATCATGGGTATTAACCCGGCAACTTACCTGATTCTACCTAAAATTGTAGCGTCCATGTTTATTAATCCTTTCCTGATCATGATGAGTATGATACTTGCAGTAGGTGGAGGTTGGCTTGCCGGAATTTTTACAGGTCTTTTCCCTTCGGCAGAGTATATTTATGGCATACAATCGTTTTTTCATATGTATGACCTCTTTTACGCCATAGTCAAAACAGTAGTTTTTGCCTTTTTAATTGCCTCTATTTCTGCTTATTGCGGGTATTATACCAAAGGCGGTGCACTCGAAGTTGGTGAAGCCAGTACAAACGGTGTTGTATACAGCAGCATTGCTATCATATTTATGAACCTGATACTTACTCAATTACTTCTGGCATGATAGAGGGCAAAAATATCAGCAAGAGTTTTGGTGACCGGATAGTAATCGAGGACATTTCGGTTTCGATGAAAAAGGGTCAAACTAACCTGATCATTGGCCAGAGCGGAATGGGCAAAACCGTATTGCTTAAATGCCTTGTTGGTTTGCTTAAAGCTGATGAAGGCCAGGTATTTTACGACGACAGGGCTTTTCGAAAATGTCGTTCAACGAAATGAAAGAGATCCGGCAGGAAATAGGCATGCTTTTCCAGGGTGGTGCCTTGTTCGACTCATTGACAGTTGAGGAAAACATTATGTTTCCGATCACCATGTTTACCAAACAAACACCCCAGGAAAAACTTGATCGTGCCAACTTCTGCCTTTCGAGAGTAAACCTCGAGAATGTAAATAAACTGTATCCTTCGGAACTGAGCGGCGGGATGAAGAAACGCGTTGCTATTGCCCGTGCTATATCCATGAATCCCCGCTATCTTTTTTGCGATGAGCCCAATTCGGGTCTCGATCCGCAGACTGCGCACCTTATTGATGAACTGATCAAGGAAATTACACTGGAATATGATATGACAACCGTTGTTGTTACACATGATATGAATTCGGTACTTGAAATCGGTGAAAAAATCTATTTCCTGTACCAGGGCAAATTATGGTGGGAAGGAACAAAACATGATATTTTAAATACTGATAATCCGGAAGTACAGGCATTTGTGTTTACTTCGGAACTTACCAAGAGGCTGAGACCGGTGAAAGCAGTTAAGGGTTGAGATGTCGGATTTCGGATATCGGATGGCGGATTTCGGATTTCGGAATTTGAATTTGGAATTTGGAATTTCAATATAAAGGATCCCTGCTAATCGCCTGACCAGGCAACCTATTAATTTTGAACTCAATTACATGTCAACACTCGATCTTATACTCGGCCTTTTTCTGCTTTACTTTGCTTATAAGGGTTTTTCAAACGGCCTTATTATCAGTATCGCCACTTTGGCAGGATTGATCCTTGGTTTTTATGCGGCTGCACATTTTTCGGAATTTACCGCCAGCTGGCTCCAAAATGATATGGGACTAAAAAGCAGCAACATAAAGCTTATCGCCTATATTGTCACATTTGTTATCGTGGTAGTTTTGATTTTTCTGCTGGGACGTTTCCTCACCGGCGTGGTTAAAACGGTAGGTTTGGGCATTGTTAACCGGCTTGCCGGAGCATTGTTTGGAATTGCAAAAGGATTATTAATTGCAAGCTTCCTGTTTTTATTGTTTGCGCGCATCGATCCGCACGAAAGCCTTTTCAAGGCATCTTCTAAAAAAGGTTCCGTTTTATATAAACCAGTTTCGGCAATAGCGCCGGCTGTAATTCCTCTTGTTCAAAAATATACCGTTAAGGTTAAGGAAATGATTCATTAGAAAGAGTGCCTAAAGTACTTAAAGTTAAAAGTGCCTAAAGTTAGAACAAACTTTAGGCACTCTAAGTACTCCAGGCACTTCTTTATTAATCCTCCAGTATCGCCTTTACTCCCGGCAACACTTTCCCTTCGATGGATTCAAGCATGGCACCGCCACCAGTGGAAACATAGCTCACCTTATCAGCAAGTTTAAATTTATTAACAGCAGCAACCGAGTCGCCACCGCCGACTAGGGAGAATCCGCCTTGTTTGGTTGATTCAGCAATAGCGAGAGCGATTTCTTTTGTGCCTTTCTGGAAGTTGCACATTTCGAAAACACCCATTGGTCCATTCCACAAAATGGTTTTTGATCCTATCAGCACTTCACTGAAATGTTTGATCGTATCGGGACCAATATCCATTCCGAGCCATCCGTCAGGAATTTCATCCGATTTACAAACCTTACGTTCGGCATCATCGGCAAAAGCATTGGCAATCATAGCATCGGAAGGAATCAGGATTTTAACTCCCAGTTCTTCGGCACCAGCCATAATATTTTTTGCTAGTTCAATGTATTCATTTTCAACAAGCGATCCTCCAATTTTTCCGCCTTTCGCCTTGATAAAGGTGAACATCATTCCGCCTCCGATTATCAGGTTATCGACTTTGCTCAAAAGGTTGTTGATAATCTCGATTTTGCTCGAAACCTTTGCTCCACCAAGCACGGCTGTAAAGGGGTGTTGAGCTTCGTGCAATACTTTAGTAATATTGCTTACCTCGTTATTCATCAGGTAGCCGAACATTTTATCATTTGGAAAATAGGCAGCAATCAAAGCGGTGGAAGCATGGGCGCGATGTGCTGTGCCGTATGCATCGTTCACATAACAATCAGCATAACTGGCAAGTTTCTTAGTAAATTCTTTTTGTGCAGTTTTTACGCGGACTTTTGCGGCGGCTTTTTCTTCGTCAGTAGCAGTCTCGGGTAAACGGGCTTTCCCTTCTTCTTCCTCGTAATAACGGAGGTTTTCGAGCAGAAGAACTTCACCGGGTTTCAATGTAGCTGAAAGATCAACGGCAGATTGGCCCATGCAATCATCAGCAAACTTTACGGTTGTGTTTAGCACTTGTTCCAGGTAAGGAACCAGGTGATGAAGTGAAAGTTTAGGCTCGCCGATTTTTTTAGGCCTGCCCAGGTGCGAACAGAGTATGGTTGAACCACCGCTGGCCAATATTTTGCGGATAGTTGGCAAAGCGGCGTCAATACGTGTGGCGTCGGTAATTTTCTGATTGTCGTCTAACGGAACGTTAAAATCGACACGGATTAAGGCACGTTTGCCTTTAAAGTCGTAAGAATCAATGTTTTTCATATAAAAAGGATTTGAATTTTCTGATTTGCGAAGGTAGAGAATAAATTAGGGATTTGAAAATGGGATAATTCCATAATAAAAAAAGTTATAGGATTAAATAATGAATTAACGAGGATGAGATGAAATATTTTAATTTCTGAATTATTTCAGAAAAAATTGAATTACGTATCTAAAGGATTTATATTTGTAGGTAAGCAAATTCATATAATTAACATGTTCTTAAATTTAGTTTTAAAAATTACAATTATGGAAAATCTATTAACTATTATCATTGTAATTGTGCTCCTGTTGTTCTTTGCAGGAATTCGTATTATCAGGCCTACAAACCGGGCCCTGGTTGAGCGGCTTGGCAAATACCATCATTTCGCGCCTCCGGGTTTTAACTGGATTATTCCCGGGATTGACAAGATGTATAAGATCAACATTACGGAGAAAATGGTGAATGCTGAACCCCAGGAAATCATCACCAATGACAACCTGAATGCAAGTGTGGATGCGCAGGTATATTTTAAGATCAAAGAGGATGAGGAAAGCGTAAAGAACTCGCAATACAACGTGAACAGTATTGAATACCAAATCGTAAACCTCGCCCGTACAACCCTGCGTAATATTATCGGCACTATGACGCTAAAATCAGCTAACAGTGAGCGCGGCAAAATAAATAAGGAACTGCATGGGACATTGCTCGAAGAAACAGCAAACTGGGGAATTGAAATCGTTCGTACAGAACTGAAAGAGATTGATCCGCCGAAAGATGTTCAGGAAACCATGAATAAAATTGTGAAGGCTGAAAATGAAAAAATAGCGGCTATCGACTACGCCACTGCTACCGAAACAAAGGCTGATGGTGAAAAACGTGCCGAAATCCGCCGGGCCGAAGGTATCAAGCAGGCTGCCATTCTTCGTGCCGAAGGTGAAGCGCAGGCCATTCAACTGGTTAATGAAGCCGCAGAGAAATATTTTGTCGGAAATGCCCAGATGCTACGCAGGATACAGGCTATGGAAACATCCTTAAAAGACAATTCGAAAATTGTTGTACCTACCGGTTCCGACCTGGTAAATGTGATGGGTGAAATGGGCGGGGTTATTCCTATCAGGTCCAAAACAGATAAAGATGCACCGACTACTTTCGTTAAACAGTAAATTATAGGTTATAATAAGTAGAAAAGGTACGATTGACGAGTTACGATTTACGATTGTTAGGCAAATTCGTAAATCGTAGGTCGTAAATCGTACCTACTTTAATTTCTCAATTGAGTAACCAGATTTTTCTATGTTTCACAGTAAAAAGATAAAGTGATTCTTCATGGTAACAAACAAGCTAATCCACAATCATACTTTTTTCAAACTTCCTGTTATCCTTGATGTACACTACATGATATAGGCCCTTTGTTAACCTAAGCCCTTTTATCTCTATTTTTTTCCCGGTATGTTTTTTTGAATACACAACTGTCCCCATATTATCAATTACCGATAATGTTGCCGGTGTGCTGTTCATTAAGGTGGGATCGCATGGAGGTTGTATTACATCTATAACCACATCACCGCCCAAACTGGGATTAGGTGTGATGCTTAACGTCAAATTATCACAGGGATCGCTTGGGTCCTGCACAGTGACATACATATAACGCGAATCATTACCCGGACATGCGTTTGAAGCTGTAACCTGTATAGCCCCACTTCCGATAGCCCCGGCCTGTACAGCAATTGCGGTTGTTCCCTGGCCCGAAGTAATATGCCAGCAATAGGTGGAGTAGCATCCTGATGGTATTTGCCATGAGTAGCTTGATGCGCCGGTTGCGGGGGTTATACTATATGTTGCTATAAGCCCGGAGTTAGTTGTGAAGGGCCGTTTACGTAAGTTGAAAAACTTGGTTGACCCTATCCAAACAGTTTTAGTTGGATCTGGTGAATAAGTACCGCAGTTGGTGGTGGTGATAGTAGCACTGATAGTTGCGTATCCGGAAGATGTAGATTTTACGGTGATAACATTGTCCGCTTCGCTAACTCTCTGTATTTTCGGATCCAATGTCCATGACACAGTATAACCTGGCCTAAGATCACTTACTGAATATTGATAATTTGAAGTACATATAACTGCACTTCCAACTATTTTGGGCGTAACACCGGGCGCAAAAAGCTGGTAATTCATTGTATGTGTCTTTGTTTGAGTGCTTGTGCCATACACAATGGTAACAGTTACATTAACAGGTGAATATCCATTAGGCGTAAACTGAAAACTATTGTTTGTAGTAGAGGTTTGGCTGTTGTTCCAATAATAAAGGGCGCATGGTAAAGCGGGTGTTACAGTATAAGTTATAGGTGTTACATCTCCACAAAGGACATATGTTTTACTGGCTGTTATAGTAAATGTAACACTTCGGTTAACAGTAATAGCAGCGGATTCTTTGCTTTCCTGGGTATCGCCACAAGCTGTAAGATAGGAAGCTTTAACCTTAATGGAACCACTGATATCTGATTTCGGGTAGGTAACAGTAACATTTTGACTGGTTATTCGCCAGGTTGTGCCATCGGGAGAAGTCCATCCATTTACGGTCCATCCTTTGGGTACCAACCATGCAAAGGAGTTAACCTGCTCAGGGAAAACAGTACCGGTGCCCGGCACATACATATTGCCTGCTTCCAGGTTAAGTGTACCTGATTCGCATGCTGAGAGGTTCCATGGGGAGCCTGTGGGGGTGCCAGTAAAGGTGGCAACTTGATCTTTTATAGATTTAATAGTGACGGAAATCGGATCTGACAAATAATGTGTTGTTCCTACAAGTAAGTCAGCTTTAACCATACCTTTATAACCATCTGTACCTGTACTCGCTGACCATTTGATATTACCAGTAACGACATATCCGCTAACACTTGTACTTACAACAGTACCGTTTGTTGGCACAAATGACAATTGATAGCTTCCTGTAACACCAGACACAGTTGCAATATAATTATAAGATGATAAGTTACATACATTATCAGGCACATTGTTGTCTGCTTTGGTAAGAGTAACTGTTATTGCAGAGTATGCATTGATATTGCAAATTGCTAAAATGCACAAAATGAATAATTTGGTAATTAAGTTTGTTTTCATATTTACTGTTTTTAAAAGTGATAGTTAAAAGTAAAGTTGTAAGGTAACCGCAAGTCAGAGCGGAAACTTGTATTAGTTAATCCATTTGAATCTGGATGCAGTTCCTTGGCATAATCAAAATGGTTGTCCCAACCTATTTCAAACGCCATGGATAATTTTTTAGATATATGCTGCTTTATTCCAACAAAAGGGCAAAGCCCAATTGAATAGGTCCAGTAATCACCATTATAATGAGGATCATATTCACGGATAAAATACCTGCCGCTTAAATCTAATCCATAATACGTCAGGAAACGGCCTATAGTTTTGTATTTCTCATATCCTAAAAATACTTCAGCTGCAAAATCGTTATATGTATCAGCTGAAGTTGTTACAACAGTATTTGGCAAATACTTTACAAACCAATAAGTACCTTCCGCAGCGCCAATACGAAAAGCCCCTTTTAGTTTTTTATCTTTAAAATGGTTAATTTTAAAGTAAATCTTTCCAAACTGTCCGTTGTCAATTAAAGGCACTAAGTCGATGGAGAGTTCGTACTTAAGTAGTTTGCTTGAGTCGGCTGCTTTTTGAGCAATGGCCGCGTGAGGGTTTGTAAACAATACAAGTAGCAAAAATAGGAGCGGGGCAAATCGCTTAGGCTGGTCAAACAAGCTGGTTTTTGTTTTCATACACAATTTTGTTAGGGTTTATAATTAATTTAAATTAATGCGGCAAATATAAATTTGCATCCAATGCCAAACAACTACCCAAAAGGGTAGTATTTCTGTAAAAGGTGAAAAAGTTTTATTAGTGGATAAATGCTTTTTCAACTAATCCTGCCAGATAACATTCCATCATGTTGACATTATTTTATAGAGGACAAACTGAAAATGTTACCAGGCAGGAATTAAAATGCAATTAAGTTCAGCGAAATTATCCTGCTGAAAGAAAATAAAACTCAGGTAATGTCAATATTTTATTACCTGTAGCATGATCATATGCTATTTTGGAGCAAATGCCAGCGGTAATCCATGAAGCAGCAGCCAATTGAGGAGGCGACTCATTTGTACTTTCCTGTTCATATTGATACAATGCATCTTCAATCCATTTAATATTTTGTTCGTTTTGTGTATTCGATAAAATAAATTTTACAATTGCTTTCTCAGAACCTGTTGATACCCCTTCAATATCCAGAAGCTTTTTACTATTATTGTCAATAACAAAAACACATCCAGCCCAGCCAAGGTTGAAAGGATGAAGAACCGGCTTATTTTGTTGAAGGCAATACTCATCAAAGAGGAAAGGAGCATCCGAGGTAAAATCTATAGTGTTGATTGCTATGTCAAAGTCCTTAACATAAATATCCAGATTGCTCTTCCCAAGACAAACAGAGTGGTAATTTATGGTTGCATCCGGATTTATAGATTTTAGCCTTTTTGCTAGCGCTTCCACTTTCAGTTTACCAATATCATTTTGTATATAGTTTTGCCTGTTCAGATTGGATAATTCTACCTCATCAAAATCAATGATGGTTATGTTTTCAAATCCTAAGCGCAGGGCACATTCGCTAATTACGCTACCTAATCCGGCACCGGCAATCAACAATCGACAATTTTTTATCTTTTGCTGATTGGCATCATTTATATAAATTCTGTTTCTTCTATACATAACAAAGGTCTTTATTGGATTCAACAAATTCTTGCACACCAGCTGATGTATTGTAAATCGGCACAGTTACTGAACCTAAATATGTTTTAGGTTCACCTAGTATTTCAGAACATATTTTAAATAATCTAAGCTTTTCAAAAAGCTTGAAATCGCATTCCGCTATTGCAATACTATTTTTATCATCAGCTACATGTTTAAATGCGCAAAACAATAAAAGCTTGAGAATGATGATCCTCCTACTTTTTAAATACTGATCAGTGGTGAGTTCTTCCTGATCAATCGCAAAACGACCGATATGCCATACTTTACTAGGGACTGAGGATAAATGAGAAAGAAAGTCTGTCATATTAACATTGAAATCTATTTCAATCGGTAACTTATCTTTCCAATTCCATTCCATAGCACGAATTACTCCTATCAACTTGCTTTTTCTGTTGTAGATTGCATAACAGTTTGAAAATTCCGAATAAATCATATCGTCTTTTAACGCCTTGGTAAGTTCGTAATAAGGAAATTTGGTCTGATTCAGATGATGTTGGTAGTTGACTTTAAGCACTAGTCTGGTGGCATTTTGGATGTTTTTTTTTCGTCGATCTTCCATAATGAAAAATCCGAGAAGTCTTTAATTAACTTGTTCATAATAATTGATTTTAAAGGTTAGATTAAAAAAGTAAAAGTATATCTGTACTGCATACCACACAACTACCCGAAAGGGTAGTATTTTAGCCTAAATTTGCCATTTATATCAAAAACAAGTATTTTAATGAGCCTGGTTACCGATTTCTTTAAGACGATTCCCTACTATCGAAGGAATAAGCGATGCAGATTATGAATCGCTCCGGCACTATGTGGTTACCCTGGAAGCTATAGCCCGTATGATTGATCTGAGTTATTACATTATTGATTATAAAAAGCAGGAATTTATTTATGTTTCAGGTCATCCCTTATTCCTGGCCGGTTATGAGCGTGAACAGGTCACGGCAAATGGGCTATGATTTCTTCGGGCTGGTTGTTCCACCTGAAGACCTGAATATGCTGCTGGAAATAAACGAAAAAGGATTTGAGTTTTACTATAATCTCCCTTCCGAGAGACGTCCTAAAGGATATATTGCTTACGATTTCAGGATCCGGCATAAAAACGGCAGCATAATCCTTATCAATCACAAACTCACCCCTGTAATTTTAAATGAAGAAGGCAATCTGTGGATTTCTCTCTGCCTCGTTACTTTATCAACAGCACGCAAACCTGGCAATATGTATATTTTAATGCAGGATGAAGGAGTAAAATACAATTACAGTTTTAAAACAAAGAAGTTCCTGCCGGCAAAAAACAATCCGCTTTCACAAACCGAAAAACTGGTAATCCAGCATTTATCCCTGGGCAATTCAACCCAGGAAATCGCAAAGAATTTATCCATTACAGAAAACACCGTAAAATTCCACAAGAAGAATATTTTCCGTAAACTGGATGTAAAAAACAGTAACGAAGCGGTTTACTTGTCAGCTATACAGAAATAATAGCAAATATCAGATTCAACAAACTACTATTTAACATGTCTTCCATATTAAGGAAGCGAAGGTTATCACGTAATGATCAAATAAATTAAAGTTATCAGGAGTATAAAAGGTACGATTTACGAGGTACGATGTACGATTGTTAGCAAATTCGTACCTCGTAAATCGTAAATCGTACCTACTTTAAAATCCTCAATTCTCTTATCAGATCTTCCTCAGTTTCACCGTAAAATGCCTGAGTATCGGTGCTTCCTCAACAATTCCCAGGCCGGTAGTAATCTGAAGGCGGCGTTCGTACACATTGCCCATGGCAACAGCCACATAATTCATATGATCGTTGGTATAGGTGCGGCGCGGAATGGCGAGCCGGAGTAATTCAAGTTCCGGGTAACGGTTTTCGCGGGTTACGGGATCGCGGTCGGCCATAATGGCGCCGATTTCAACACCTCTGACGCCTGCTTCAATATACAATTCAACAGCCAGAGTCTGAGCCCTGAAATGTTCCTTTGGCAGATGCGAAAGCACTTTGCTCGCATCCACAAATATAGCATGTCCGCCATAAGGCATCTGCACCGGAACACCAAAACCTGTCATTTTCTGACCAAGCATTCCAACCTGGTTAATCCTGCTTTGAAGGTAATCAAATTCAGTGCCTTCGTATAAGCCTTGTGCAATGGCATTCAGGTCGCGGCCGGCAAGCCCGCCATACGTTAAAAACCCTTCGAACATAATATTGAACACCGATGCCTGCCTGAAAAGTTCAGGATCGCGAAGCGCTATAAAACCACCAATATTAACAATAGCGTCTTTTTTGCTGCTCATGGTCATGCCATCGGCATACGAAAACATTTCGGCTACAATCTCACGGATGCTGCGATCCTGCTGGCCTTCTTCTCTGGTTTTGATAAAATATGCGTTTTCGGCAAAGCGTGCTGAATCGAAAATTACAGGAATATTATATTTATCAGCCAGTTGTCTTACATCCTTAATATTTGCAAGCGAAACCGGCTGTCCGCCTGATGAATTGCAGGTGATGGTAACTATAATCATAGGAACCTGCTCACGCGGATATTTTTTCAAAACATCTTCAAGTTTTTCCAGGTCAAGATTCCCTTTGAACGGATGATCCATAGTAGTATCAAAAGCTTCATCGATAGTACAATCGATGGCTTCGGCTTTACGGAATTCGATATGGCCCTTGGTGGTATCAAAATGCGAGTTACCGGGAACAACATTGCCTTCTTTAACCAAAACGCTGAAAAGCACATTTTCGGCAGCGCGTCCCTGGTGAGTTGGGAGGAAATGGTCAAAACCAAGTAAATCTTTTATCGCTGACTTCAGCTTGTAATAGGATGAAGCGCCGGCATAGCTTTCGTCGCCCAGCATCATTTCGCTCCATTGTTTATCACTCATGGCCCCGGTGCCCGAGTCAGTCAGCAGGTCGATAAAAACCTGGTCGCTGCGAAGATTGAATAAATTGTAACCGGCTTCTTTTATCCATTGTTCACGTTCCTGGCGTGTACTGCAGCGGATGGACTCCACCATTTTTATCCTGTAAGGTTCTGCAAAAGGTAATTCCATGTTATTAAATCTTTAGAAAAATAATAAAATACGATGTTGTTAATGAGCTAAAAAGGTTAACTCACGAATTCATCGCGTCTTTTTATATTTCTAAAAATCAATCTTTTAACCCTTAACATGATGCTCAAAGGAATAGTACCCAAAAATGCGAGATGCCAAACCTACATGAAATAAATTTAATTCGCAAGCACATAATGAAAATTTCATGTAGGTTCCCTCTGTCCTCTTTATTCAAATTAATGACAGGGGAAATATACATTATTTTGTTACAAAACATTAAAAAGCGAACTTTGTGGAAGAAAATTTATGTTTGAATAAGCTGGAAGCCAGAAGTCGGGAGTCGGGAGTTGTGAGAACCTGTAAACAATACTTGTAACTTTGATCAGAATGGTGAAAGAAACAAAAAAATATAAATCCGCAAATTGAGATCGATAAATTGAAAGGATAAATCAAAATTCGGATACTTCCAGCTTCGGACTTCCGGCTTCCGTCAACTTTAAAAGTCATATTAAACTAATTTAAGGTTAAAACTCCATAAAATGTTAAAACCGGTTATTTTCAGCGTTTCAATTTTGCTTTTGCTATTGACAACGGTTTCCTGCGTTTCAGGACAGCAATCGAAAAGCAATGAATTTGAAAATTCAAAAATATATCCAGCTGTGGCTTGCTCTGCGGATACCACCCTGACATACGCCCTGTTTTTACCGCCTCAATACGAAAAAGGGAAACCATGCCCCATACTTATTCTATTCGCTCCGGGTGGCAATGGGTTAGCTCCTGTTACTCATTTCAGCACAGAAGCGGCTAGCAAAGGCTTCATTCTGGCAGGCTCCAATAATTCAAAAAATGGGATGGACTTTGAGCAAACCACAGCCATATATCGCAAAATGCTTGCCGATATTACAAGCAGGTTCGATATTGAGAAAAAGGCAATATACCTAGGAGGGTTTTCGGGCGGATCGAGGGTTGCCGGGGCTGTGGCTATTACCGAGGGAGGAATAGCCGGCGTAGTTGGATGTGGTGCCGGCCTGCCTGCAATAAACCGGAATCCGGTAGGTCCCTTCAGTTACCTGGCCGTGGTTGGGACCCAGGATTTTAATTATACAGAAATAAAGCAACTTGACGAAATGCTTGAATCAGCTCATTACCAGCATCACTTGCTGGTATTCGATGGCATACACCAGTGGCCAATCAAAGAACTTCTTCCGGATATTTTTACCTGGCTCAGGTTTGATGCCATGAGGCAAAAGGCTGTGCCGGCCGATCGGAATGAAATCAACCGGTTTATAGAGAAAAATGATAAAATCGCCACTGCATTAGCCACTGAAGGACAATATCCCGAGCAACTGGCAGTATATATTAAAATGCTGCATTACCTCCAGGGACTAACGGATGTTGAACCTCTCAAGGCTGAAATCAACAGGTTATCAGTTGAGAAAAAGGTTATTGCTTTCCAGAAGCAGCAGCAGAAACTCCTTGATTTAGAACAGGAATTACAACAAAAATATTCGCCCGAATTAAATTTAAAAAATGTAGATTGGTGGAA
The DNA here is from genome assembly GCA_963802185.1 of uncultured Bacteroidales bacterium. Taxonomy (GTDB): domain Bacteria; phylum Bacteroidota; class Bacteroidia; order Bacteroidales; family UBA4417; genus UBA4417. The sequence goes on along the minus strand of CAWDHU010000010.1, from coordinate 462,821 downwards.
AAATGAAGCCTCTCAGTTGCAATCCTTAACCAAACAATCCCGGAAACCTGAGGTAAACCAGGTTTATCAAAGGGTACTCGCTTTCCTGAGTATGAATTGTTATATGTATTCAAATGATGCTTTAAAAAGAGGGAACCTGGTTTCGGCTGAGAAATATATTGAGATATACCGTCTCGTTGATCCAACCAATACTGAACACCGATATATGGCAGCCAAAGTAGCCGCTATAAATCACAATGCGGATGCAGTTTTCAAAGCATTGGACCAGGCCTTTGAACTTGGATTTAAGGATGTAACCCGCTTAAAATCGGATGCGGATTTCAAACCGTACCAACAGGATCAAAGATTTAAAGATCTTGTTTCGGGAAACCGTTAATATTTAAAAATGCCTTTTTAATGGCCTTTAACAAGAATAGCTAAGGATTAGAATAAAAAAATCCTGAGTGATAAACTCAGGATAAAAGGATTCGTAATTAAGTATATCAATAAACTTGTGAATAGAAAAAACTAAATAAAGTCAGGAATTAGTTCAATCTGATTCCTACTTAATAAATGGATAATCGTCATAAACGGCATTATCAGTAAGTCTTTCCACATGGCTGCCATCGCCTTTCATTGTATAAATTTCCTGGTTAACACCGGTATTTACGGCAAAATCCCTTGTGCTTGTAAAAACAATAAGGTTGCTTTTTCTGGACCATGAAGGGCGGGCATCCATACCTGGAGAATTTGTTATATTGATTTGGTTTGATCCATCTGCATTCATAACATAAACCTCGGGATTCCCATCACGTGAACTCATGAAAGCAATCTTTTTCCCGTCAGGCGACCAGGTTGGCATCTGGTCAAAAGCAGGGCTACTGGTAAGTTGTTTTAAGCCGCTGCCATCTGAGTTCATTACAAAAATCTCTGTATTCCCAAAAGCGGCACCTAAGTTGGATTGGAAAACAATTTTTCTGCCATTCGGAGAATACGAAGGCCATTTATCATCCTCCAGTCTGTTTGTCAGCCTCCTGATGTGATCGCCATCCATGTCCATCCGATAGATTTCATTATTCCCATCACGGTTACTGGAGAAAATAATATGGTTGCCTTCCGGTGACCATTCGGGCCAATCTTCATCGGCTGCTGTGTTAGTCAGATTACGAAGTCTTTGCCCATCCGAATTCATAATGAAAATATCCCTTGAACCTGGTGTTCCGGAAGCAAAAGCAATATATTTTCCGTTTTCCGACCAGGTTGCCCTTCCATCCGGAACATCATTTTCGGTAAGACGAACAACATTTGAACCATCCGCATTCATTTTATAGATTTCATCAGTAGATGCGTCTCTTTTACTGATAAAAAGTATCTTTTGGTCGTGATCACGCTTATCTCCACATTTAAAATCCTGCGAAGATTTTAAGGACAAAGACTCTGCAGAAGGAGTATCAAAAGCATCCTTTTTACATGAGCCACTAATTACAGAAATTAGTAATAAAACAGCTAATCCTGCATTAATCAGTCTTTTTGTTGTTTTCATAAATTATCTGGATTGATTGTCTCCTACTCTGTTAAAGGATTTTCGGATTCTTCCTGATGATAGGTAAAGTTCAGCCATTACACAGGAAGATGCATTTCGATTTTACGCTCAAAAGCTTTCATTTTTTGTACATTTCTTTCATTTTTTATTGAAAGTTCCCAATTTAAATAACGGTGGGTTAAAAAAGCACAAGCCAAGTCACATTTGATCCAGGAATATTATCAGGCGGCAGCTAAGGATGCTTCTGGTATTTCAGAAATTGCAATTGGTAAACTTTATGGAAAGAGAGACCCCGGCAGGTCAAGCCTGCAATTATTCAATTGAAGTCAGCAAATCAAGCAAGCGCGGATTTACTATTTTAATCTGATGATCTGACTTACTTACAGATGATTATCTGCAACGAAACAGTACGTTATTTATTGGAGGAAACCAGAATCCCTTCTTTGCGTAATAATTCCTCAACCTTCATATGTTCATTCTGATGCCTGGTTTCGGCTACTTTTAAATATACTGCAAAATCGGGTTCGTGCCGGATATTATCAAGCATAGGACAATTTTTATAATCCTTTGACCTTAGAATTGTAAAGCCCATACAATCTCCTGTCTTTTGCAGGTATTTAAGTGCTTTCACCTTTTCGTTAAGTACAGAATAAATTTTGGCCAGGGCTAGGTAGGCCTGGCAGTTAATTGATGGTTGGTTCTGATTAATATATTTCAACATGTCTTTAATTGACCCTTCAAAATGATAATCTGCTTCCTTTTTTTTACCATTTTCTAAGTAAACAAATCCGAGGATGTAATCTGGTTCGATTTTTCTTCCTTGCTGTTTCATAATACCTATATATTTTTGAAGCAATATATATGCTTCTTTAAAATCTCTCATATAAATATAAGTATACATCAGCAGATATATGTTATCTATATCTTTTGTATCGCAAGCATACATTTTAAGGGCTGAATTAAGCGCTGATTTATAGTCGCCTAGGTCAAGGCAGGCTGAAGCTAAACTCCAATAATAATAAGAAGAATCATTGTTTAGTTCGAGCAACTTTGCAGCATATTTTTCTCCTTCCATATAAAAACCTAATATATATAGGCTTGAACAAAAACTTTCAATATTCGAGCGTTCCTGCATCGAATTATTTTCCAGATGGAATGCCTGCAGTTGGTACTCAATTGCGCCGGAACAATTACCCTGGTAAAAATAGAGTTCCCCTAGAAAACGAAAAGCATCAGAATTGTTTGGTTTGTATTTTAAGGATAACTTATAGGCGTTCTCTGCTTCTTTTTGCATACCTTTATAGGCATATATAAAGCCTTTCAATGTATATGCTTCCGAATTTTTTGTATCGAAATACAGTGCCCTGTTTGCCAGATAAAGTGCGGAATCAATATTTTTTTTGAAAATGATCCATCCGAGCGACACATAGGGGTCGGAATATGTGGAATCAAGTTGGATAGCCTTTTTGTATAATCGTTCTGCCTTAATGTCCAGCTCCCATTTTCCTGATGATTCTGCAACATTATGAACATCATTGGCCTGTAAAAACAAATTCATTGCAGCAATATTGGTAGTGTGTATTTTTTCTATTCTTTCTTTTTCCTCTGTGGTAATAATTGCCTTAATTTCAGAAGCCACATTTAAAGCCACCTCACTTTGAAGGTTAAAAATGTTATCCAATTTCATATTATACCGGTTGGATAAAAGGTGTTTATCGGAACTGGCTTCAATCAGCTGGATATAGAGACTCACCTGGTCACCTATTTTCTGGCCGCTTCCTTCGATCACATAATCTACCCCGAGTTCTTTGGCTATATCAGGTATAGTTTTAGTCCTGATGTTGCGGTATTGTTCAACTGATGTCCGGGGACGGACTTCCAAATCTTTAATTTTTGAAAGATTATCGAGTATAGCTTCCATTACCCCATTGATAAAATATTCATTCTCACGATCTTTGCTGTCGTTTATAAAAGGTAAAACAGCAATTGTCTTCTTTTTATCCTGCGACCAATTTTTTGTTATAATATTAAAACCTTCATGAAATTTAATACTGATAAAATATATTGTTGCTATTACCAACATAATGAACAAGACAACACTAGCAATAAACCTTCCTTGCTTTTTCGACTGGTGAGGTTTAATTTCGGTTCGACCAGAATCATGTTTTTCATCTGCAGATTGCGCTGATGGCTCTTCGTGGTTTTCTTCAAGGCCAAACAGTCTTCTTTTCCTGGCCTCTCCTGGAGGATAGCCAAAATATTCTGAAAAACAGGTGCTAAAATATGCCGGACTGCTAAATCCAACCTTAAAGGCAACTTCGGATGCAGTAACAGGCTCATGCTGTAATATTTCCATTGCCCGCTGCAGCCTTACTTCACGAGTGTACTGGTTGATTGTTTTCCGGTGAATGGAATGTAACTTCCGGTTTAAGTTGAATCTGCTCATGCCTATTTCACGAGCCAGTTCTTTTACCCCAAAATGTTCATTTTCCAGGTTTGCATGAATTATCTCATCCAGTTTCCTGGTAAATGCCAAATCCATGGGAGACAAATCGTTCATACATGAATTATTAATAGGATTATTCGGCAGTTTAACTTCTTTAGCGCTTGAAGTTTGATTTTAGTTTTAACCAGTTTGTTATCTGATTTATAAGGTTGACAAATTAAATATAAAATTATTAACTGTAAATATACATACAAATAGATATGTTTATACAAACTGGATGATTTTTTTTTATTGAGAATCAGCTGATTAAAGGCTGCATGGGTATAAATAATGAGCTTTTTTGCAGGAAAGCTGGACAAGAAGTATGGCATATTTTATTGACGGTTTGATAAAGTTTTGTGGAAAGCTATAACTAGCGAAAATTGTCAGAAAGATTTGTAACTTTTTTCTCATCAAATCGTCATAGTATTGAATACAAAACCTTTAATATTATAAAAGGAAGTAAAACATAAAAATTCCCGTTTACCCAATTATATGATCACCTGCTGAAGCACAATACTTCAGCAGGTTTTTTTTATTCTGTTAACTGATATAAATATTTAACTTTTGCCATTTATGATCATCGTATTCTGTATTTTTGCAGCATCAAATACTGCTGATACAGCTCACAATACAATTTAATTTTCTCAATGGCCAACCGCATTTATGCCGATCGTAAAATTGTCATTATTACCACCTTCCTGGTTATAGGCTTTATCTATCTGGTCAGGTTGTTTTACATCCAGGTAATCGACAGGAGTTATACACTTTCGGCCAATAACAATGTGCTTCGCTATGTTACTCAATTCCCGGCGCGAGGACTAATTTACGACCGTAACGGAAAATTACTTTTATATAATGAAGCTGTATATGACCTGATGGTGATCCCACGGCAGGTAAAAGATATTGATACTGCAGAAATATGCCGGCTGCTGGGTATTACCCGGGAAGGTTTTGACGATAGGATGAAAAGAGCACGTGATTATTCACCCAGGCTCGCATCAGCATTTGAAAATCAGATATCGAAACAAACCTATGGATATATTGAGGAAAAACTATACCGTTTCCAGGGATTCTTCGTTCAACCGCGTACACTGCGGAAATACCCAATGTCCATTGGCGCTCACCTATTAGGTTACATCGGTGAAGTAACGCCGGCACAGGTTGAAAAAAATCCGTATTATAATCAAGGTGATTATATTGGTATCAGCGGAATAGAACGTACTTACGAAAAAGAATTACGCGGTATTAAGGGGATGAAAATCCGAATGGTTGATGTTTTCAACCGCGATGTTGGCAGTTTTGAAAATGGACGTTATGATACAGCATCGGTGATGGGGCACGACCTGTATACCGGTATTGATGCCGATTTACAGGAATACGGCGAAAAACTTATGGCCAACAAACGTGGAAGTATTGTTGCCATTGATCCGGCAACCGGCGAATTACTTTGTTTTCTTTCAAGCCCGGGCTATGACCCGAATCTGCTGGTAGGAAGAGTAAGAGGTAAAAACTTCAATGAACTTAACAACGACCCTATCAAACCATTGCTTAACCGTGCAGTTATGGGGCAGTATCCGCCAGGTTCTACCTTTAAAATGGCAAATGATATGGTTGGCTTACAAATGGGCGTGATAACCAAGGAAACACGTTTTACTTGCCAGGGGCCGGGCTCATCTCCCATAAGGTGTACCCACAACCATGTTTCGCCACTCGATGTGTACATGGCCATTCAGCAATCATGCAATCCATTCCACTGGCAGGTATTTCGTGCCATTATGAATGATCAGGATTACGAAACTGTAAAAGAGCGCTATGATGTATGGAGGAACCACCTGATGAGCATGGGTTTTGGCCGAATGCTGAATACAGATCTATCCTTCGAACTGAAAGGAAATCTTCCGCCCTCAGATGTGTTTGATAAAATATACGGGAAAGGCAGTTGGAATGCGATGACTATCCGGTCGCTTTCCATCGGGCAAGGTGAAATACTGGCTACTCCCCTGCAACTGGTAAATTATGCCTGCCTGGTAGCCAACCAGGGATTCTTTTATCCACCTCATGTTGTAAGGTCAGTTGGGAACGAAAAAACCAAGTTTTCGTCACAAAAAAATGTATCAACTATTAATGTTGAGTATATTGATGTAGTGCGAGAGGGTATGATGGAGGTTTTTGCCGGCGAACATGGAACTGCCCGCGCCTACAAACTCGACAGTATTACAATGGCTGGTAAAACAGGTACTGCTGACAATCCGCACGGAAAACCACATTCGAACTTTATAGCTTTCGCACCGGTTGAAAATCCTAAAATCGCAATTTGTGTGATTGTCGAAAATGCAGGTTTTGGATCGACGTATGCTGCCCCCATTGCCACTTTAATGATTGAAAAATATATTACCCGTAAAATAAAACGCAAAGAACTTGAAGACCGGATGATTAATTATAACCTCCTGAATAATTGAAAGAGCAAAAAGGGATATTCCGATATATCGACCGCACACTGGTGCTTCTATACCTGGCACTGGTTCTGATGGGCTGGGTAAGCATTTATGCGGCAGTATACAACAATGAACATGCAAGTATCTTTGATTTATCGCAATCGTACGGTAAACAAATGTTATGGATTGCGACATCCCTGGGCCTGGGACTATTGATAATACTCACTGATGCAAAATTTTTCAATGCATTTGCCTACCCGATTTATATAGGAACAATATTACTGCTTGTTATTGTGTTAATTACAGGTACAGAAATTTCCGGCTCCAAATCGTGGTTTCAGATCGGTGAATTCAGACTTCAACCCGCAGAATTCGCTAAGTTTGCAACCACCCTGGCTTTGGCACATTACCTTAGTGCATTGGATTTTGACAACCGAAAACGAAAATCACAAATTATTCCATTGATTATCCTGGCAATTCCTGCACTGCTTATTCTATTACAGAATGACACAGGATCAGCTATTGTATATGCTTCTCTTGCACTGGTATTGTACCGGCAGGGAATGCCCGGCAGTATTCTGCTGGTGGGTGTGGCGACAGCCATATTAGCAATAATGGCATTAATGTTTAACCAGTATATTGTTATTACTGTAATAGGAATATTGCTGATCGGTTTTACTTTCTTTATCAGGCGAAACTGGCAAAACATACTCAAAGTAATAGGGATTTTTGTTGTGGCTTCCGTGTTTGTTCTGAGTGTGGATTATGCGTTTCAAAATGTGCTTGAACCCCATCAGAAAACACGTATCAATGTGCTGCTTGGGAAACAGATCGACCTGAAAGGTGCCGGATATAATGTGAATCAGTCCAAAATAGCTATTGGCTCAGGTGGATTTTGGGGGAAAGGTTTCCTGAAAGGCACGCAAACCAAGTTCAACTTTGTTCCGGAACAAAGCACCGATTTTATTTTTTGTACTGTTGGCGAAGAATGGGGATTTATTGGCTCAACACTGGTGATTCTGCTTTTCCTTGCGCTGATTGTGCGTATTGTAATGATGGCCGAGCGACAACGCTCGGATTTCAGCCGGATTTACGGGTATGGAGTTGCGTCTATACTATTCTTCCATTTCTTTGTTAACGTAGGCATGACGATCGGGCTAATGCCTGTAATAGGCATTCCGCTGCCATTTTTCAGCTATGGAGGATCTTCATTATGGGCTTTCACCATTTTGCTGTTTATCTTTATTAAACAGGATTCGAACAGGTTGCAACTGGTGTAAATATGACTTTTCCTTGTCAGTACTTGATAATGTCTTAAGGAAAGAAGGATACAAATGGGTTATTTTCGAATGACATGAATTAACCAGTTTTTGAGTGTCCTTGCCCGAGCAAGCGTCTGAAGGAAAGAATGCGCGACTGAAGGGGTTGCAACTGGGTGTTGGTAGTACCTTACATTTCTATTCATAACACCTCACCCTGCCCTCTCCTCAAGGAGAGGGTTGTGGACGAGTGGTTTATATTTACAAGCAATAGTGCTGCTGCTTTTTATGGATGTAGATTGCAGAAAGCAGTCTTAATAACTCTTCTAATGAATTGAGGAATTTTGTATTTGCTCTGCTTTTCTCTTTATTTCTGTAATCACTCTTGTTAATTCAAAAAGCACTTCCTCATTTTTGAAACGCAGCACCGTTATTCCCAAGTTTTCAAGCTCTGCTGTCCGGTTCAGGTCATATTCTTTTGCATCCTCACTTTCATGAACTGACCCGTCTATTTCAATTCCTAAGAAATACTCGTGGCAATAAAAATCAAGGATAAATTGTTTTACAGGATGTTGTCGCCTGAATTTTAGGCCACCACACCGACGCGAACGTAATACATTCCAAAGAATTTTCTCCGCCTCAGTTTCGCTTTTACGAAGTTCCCTTGCATTTTCGAAAACATCCTTCTTAGCGCCAAAATTCAAAATGCCCTGAAATGATTTTTTGATATAAACCATCGGTTGTATGACTAAGATATAAAGGTACAAAATATCAATATATTTCAAACTATCGCCCTTCTCCTTGAGGAGAAGGGAAGGGGATGAGGTGTAATAGTTCAGAATAATATTCAAAGTCTGCAACTAATAGAATAGGAATAGTAAAATCGACTTACTTTCATAAAAAAAACCGCCCCATTACGAAGGCGGTTTTTAAAAAATATGTTTTTGATCGATTAGTAGAATATTATCCGGTTGTCAGTGATATCCGCTTTTTCATCGAGGATATTTGAAACCATTCCGGCACGGCTTTGGAAATACATTGCCATCTGCTTTTTCTGATTTGCGAAATCAGTGGTTGCAGGTGGTTCCTTCATATTATCAAGAACGAACGAATATACTCCTTGCTCACCCTGAACAGGACCTGTTACTACAGCTTTCTTAGCCGAGAAAATCTGTCCTGTTACTTTAGCTTCGTGACCGTAGTTAGGAATATTCGCACTTGCAAAAGATACATCCACCGTATCGATACGGGTATTGGGGAACATCTGGGTAAGTGCATTCATATCTTTAGCTTTTGCAAACTGGTCGTTTACTTTCTGTAAAAGATATTCTGCTTTCTTTTCGCGTATGACAAGTGGTTTTATCTGATCTTTTAATACATCAAGAGGAATAATTCCTTTTTCAATTTTATTTTTCAACGTAGCAACCACATAAGTACCTTCAACATCAAATACATTTGAAACAGCTGCTTTTTCAGTATCCTTATTGAACGCCCACCGAATCACTTCGCGGGCAGCTTTAAGTCCTGGGATTGTATTGTCATTTTCGGATAGCTTAGGAGCATTACGCAGGTTCATTCCTTTTTCTTTCACTGCTTTTTCAAATTTCTCCATCGTATTGTTGGCAGCAGCAAAGTTGCTGGCTTCGTTGTATAATGTCTCTATGGTTTTGGAACCAGCTTCCATACGGAAATCAACACTGGCCACCTTAACTTTAACTGAAGGATCTTTTTTGCCAACAATTTTAATAATATGATATCCAAACTGTGTTTCAACCTTTTTGATATCACCAACAGAGCCTTTTAATACAGCTTCGTTAAATTCGGGTACCATAGCTCCATCAGCAAACCATCCCAAATCGCCGAGTTTTACTTTGGCAGCCTGGTCATCGCTTAGAGTGCCAGCCAAACCTTCGAATGCAACTGGATTTTTCTGTACCACATTTAAAATACTGTCGGCTAGTTTATCAGCTGCCTCGCGGGTGCGGGTAGCGGTTTGTACCGGAGTGCCCGCATACGAAATAAGGATATGGCTAGCCCGTAGTGAATCAGGTTTCGACTGACGGTCAACAACCCTGAATATCCTGAGCATACCATTATCTTCAATGGGCTGAGTAACCTGGCCAACCGGATTATTGAAAAGCATTGAATCGATATTAGGTGCGAAAGTGCCGCGTTTATGCCATGAACTATCGTAACGGTCATCGGAGGTTGAATTTACAAAACCAGGAATATCCGTTGTAACAACAAATTCATCGTAGGCCTTTTGCATGTTTGATTTCAGAAGGCTCATGTCTTCAGCTGACATTTTAGGTTCGAACAATACATAATCAATATCACGAACAGGTTTATCCTGTTTGTATTTATACTTGTTCTCATTGTAATATTTTTCGTAATCGGCATCAGTAACCTTTACAGCACTATCGCTTACAGTTTGATATGGAATACCTGTAATCCGTACCTGGGCCATAGTGTTAGACTCATTATAATTGCGTTTCGCGAAAGCTGTAGGCACATAAAAGGCCTTAATAATCAGATCGTTGTATTTGGTTGATTGCCTGTCGCTTTTAATGTATTTTTCCATCTGCAGGTAACGCTGTTTGTTTTCAGGTGTTACCATTTCAGGATTGTCGAGGTTCTGAAGGAAAGTATTAACAGCCTTCTGGTCGAACTGGCCGGTTTCGCGATTAGTGAAGCTCTGAACTATAACCTGATGTGGGTTTTTTCCCCTGATAAGGTCATCAAGTTCTTCCACCGGAACTGAAACACCAAGCATATCATATTGTTTGGACATTACAATCTCGTTTACCATTTGTTGCCAGGTTTGCTGACGAATCTGATAATTTTCTTCAGAAGTAAGATTTTCCTTACCGCTGTTAGCCTTCTGCATTTCGCTGTTTTCGTCAACTCTTCTGTTGAATTCAGTAATTGCAATTTTATCACCTGCAACAACACCAATTGTATTGGATTGTTTTCCTTTCTTGCGTTGGAAATCGCTAAGCACAAAAAGTAAAAGTGCAACACCAATAATAGCTACAAGTAACCAGTAATGTTTTCGTATTTCGCCAATAATTGCCATCTGTAATTTATTTAATAGATTTCGTAAAAAGAGGTGCAAATTTACAATAATTCCTCACTTGGAAAAATATTTTTTCATTCTTACGAAGGATTTGGGAAATGAAAGCATTTATAAATGAAACCTTTAAGAATAACTTTCTATTTTTATCCAAATGTGAAATAAAAAAACTGTAAGATTGAAGGGAAAAGAATGTGGGATGTGGGATGTTGGATGTCGGATGTAAGTTGTGGAATGTGGGGAGTTGAGAATATGAAAGAGAGAGTTGGAGGATGTTGAAAGCTTCGGACTTCCGGCTTCAGGCTTCCGACCTTTTGCTATCCTTCAATTTTCAACAACACTTTGTCTATCCTGCTGCCTGAGGCTTCAAGAATTGTAAATGTAAACCTGTCGATCTGAATCTCTTCGCGGATTTGCGGTATGCTCTGGTGATGGTTGAGAATAAGCCCGGCAAGGGTTTCATATTCATCCGACTGTGGCAGGTTTAACGAATGCTCCTGGTTGAGGTAATCAATTTCGAGGCGACCTGCCAATATAAATTCGTTAGCGCTGTTCTGTTTTACATGTTGTTCATCAACATCAAATTCATCTTCGATTTCACCGAATATTTCTTCAATCAAATCTTCAACGGTAACCATTCCGGCAGTTCCGCCAAATTCGTCCACAACAACGGCCACACTTTTACGCTGACTTATCATCATATCGAGTACATCGCTGGCTGCAATAGTTTCAGGCACAATAATAACAGTTCGTGCAACTGATTTGATATTTGCAGGCTTGCCAAACAGGTCATATAAATGCACATATCCTGTGAGATTATCAATACTTTCTTTGTAAACAGGAATTTTCGAATGCTGCGTTTCAATAAACAGGCTGTGGAGTTCTTCAATTGCAATATTATCGGCAACAGCTATAATTTCGTTACGCGGCACCATGCATTCGCGCACTTTAGTTGAATGAAAGTCGCGCACGTTCTGTATCATTTGCATTTCGCTGGCTTCATCAACCTGTGCAGCTGCCGGACTATAAAAGTCACGAATATACTCATCAAAATCAATAGCTGTGAACTGATACCTTACGGTTCCTGTTTTCATTCCGAAAATATACCTGAGAATCAATTCGGATAATCCCAGGAAAAAATACATGAAAGGAAATAGTAAAAGGTAGACCAGGTAGACCGGGACCGAAAAGAAATTCAGCAAACCGTTAGGGTTGAGCCGGAAAAGTATTTTAGGTAAAAATTCGGCAGTAATCAATATCAGCATAGTGGAAAGAATGGTTTGAAAAACCAGGATGATACTTTCGGTAGCCAAAGCAACTGGTAGTGCATTTTTTAAAACAGGTCCAAGAATAGCGGCAGCAGCAATACCATAAATAACAAGTGAGATATTATTTCCCACAAGCAAAGCACCGATAAACCTTGATGGATGATGAACAAACCCTGATACCAGCCTGGCAGACAGAAACCCTTTGCCTTTCTCGAGTTCAATACGGAGCTTATTAGAGCTTACAAATGCTATTTCCATTCCCGAGAAAAAGGCGGAAAGGGCAAGTGTAATAGCTATAATCAAATAATTGTTCATTAAATTTCAGCAATAAATTAAGCATCTGATTATTGATTCAGAATACAGTTTAATAAAATTGCATAATGTTCTTTTTTCTTAAACATGCAATTTAATAACTCATCAACCAGATGTCAAAGATAAGACCCTTTTCAAGACTATTTTTTCTCTTCAACATAAATTGTTCCGGTAACATTTTTGATAGCCCAGTTATCAAATAACTCATCTGATTCCATCCCTTTTCCCATAATGATCCGGTCGGGTGTAGTTATTTTAACAAATTCAGTGGTCGAAACCTTTTTAGCATTTCTATCGTAGAGCAGGCTTTCGGTATTGAGTTGTTCCTGTTTCTGGAAATTACGAACGACCACATTGCCACGGGCTTCCATGGTATGCTTGCTATCGTAGCTGATACCATAATTGGCAGTAAGTTCACTCTTCGGCTGCATAATGGAGTCGAAAAATATAATTTTAAGCCCGTCAGGGAATTCGGTATATGCCTCCTGTTTTTGATAACTAATCATTCGGGGTGCCGTAAGTTCAAGGGTAATCTTACCCATTTCACTTTGTTTCACATGCACTTTTGTAATAGCAATATCAGGAATTGAGTCTTTTGATGATAACTTAATAACTGTCATCATGTCATTTTCACATGAAAAAAGCATTGTAGCCATAAGTATGACAAGCAAACTGAATATTTTTCCGGAAGTAAATACTGAAGACCAGTTCCTGCTCATAGTAAGGTATTAGTGCGTATTAACGTGCTGCCCTGACAGTGGTAGTTTCCCCTATCCAGCATCCAACATTATAACTGCTTCCTTCTTTTATATCATTGAAGAACAAACGCTCGCGGGTAGGAAAGTATGCAGAATAAATAGAAATTGCATTGTTAGCATCATCGGCCACCGAAGGGTCAACAGTGCGTGCTTTAATAAATTTGTCAACTGCGGCCCAATACCCGGCCCGTGAGGCAATCTCGTCGGAACCTCCGCATGATGCAGCAGTTGCAGCGTACATATTTCCTATAAGCATATAGCAAATGCCATCGTTCGGATTAATAGCCAGTGATTTCAGTGCATATGAACGAGCCTCGCTGTAACGTTTCTGATCGTAATCAATTTTTGCCAGGTAAAAACATGTTTTTGCTTTCAGAGGATCATCCAGGTTAGGGATTGCTTCAATAAAATAACTTTCAGCTTTATCCACATCGCCTTTAACCAAACTCAGCTTGCCCATAAGATATGCCGATTGGCCTGTAGGCCTGGCCTTATGCAAATTCTCGGTAGCCTGGAAAAACAAAGTCCTGTCGGTGCAATCTTTTCTGTCGAGCAAGCGGGTGATTTTCTTAAGCAGAACGGTATCGTTTGGTGACTTTTCAAATTTCCGGGTATAAATTTTTTCGATCTCATCGCAGGTGGCATAAGGCTCAAACTGAGACTCAAGTAATGTTCTTACCTCTTTCCACTTGTTAACTTCGTCTGCATCATTTTTGACAATTTCAAGTTTCTGGTCCACCAGGTTGCCTAACCTGTCATAAACTTCCGCAATTGAGTCAGAAGGGAAGCGCTTATTGGCGACCATGTTATTGACGTTAATAAAATACCTGGAAACAACAATTGGATCACTATTCAGACCCTCTTTTTCAACAGACTTCCGTAGATATTCATAGACTCTCAATGTATCAGATGGTCGGTAAACCTCAAGTTCTATAGCCTCCCTGCCTAAAACCATTCCCTCTCTGCTGGTAGGTGTATCGCCAAAATATTTTATACGTTGTTCATAAACCATCAAAAGTGTATCGATATACGCGTTTCGGGTATCGGGGTTCTTGGCTTCATTGATTTTTACCGACATCATCTTAACACCGTCGATATACAAATTCTGGCTTACCAATGGACAATTTTTGAAAACCCATCTCCAATGCGGTAATGCATCAGCATAGTTTTTCTGCTTATAAAATTCACGGTAAAGAGATGTGTGCATGATACATGAAACACTGTCATCCCCGAATTTATTAATTGTTTTCTGTGCTATAACCGGTATGGCCGAAAAAGCTAATATTACAATTAATACTAATAATACCTTGTTATTTTTCATTTTAATGAAGTATTGAAAATTCGTAATCTTTTTCTAGTTAAACTTTCGTTTCAAAAACCACCGTTCCTGTAATGCGGTTCCCAGTGTGAATCTCACATAGTTTTCCTTGATCAGATTCTTTTCAGTGGTTCCTTGTGAACCGATTTCAACAGCAATATTCATGGTTGATCTCGACTTTTTCATAGGTAACCCTACTCCAAAACTTATGCCATAGTCATTAATTCGTGTTTGCTGGATTTCAAGATAACTTTGCTCAAACCTGAAGCCAGCCCTGTAATTAATACGATTATAATATTTCCCCATATCAACCGGGGATGGCCTGAACTGACCACCTATAGAAATTCTAAGGTTATCCTTCAAACCCAGATCATTCCCCAGGTACCTGAACTGACTCCATTTCTGCCAGTTAACATCCGCTGTTGCTAACCACCTGTTGCTGCTTCCAATCATAAATCCGGCTCCAAATGCAGTAGGCAATATTACAATACCATTTGCACCCGTCTCGTAACTTACTGTATCTTTAGGTTTTTCAAGATTGGCCGAATAGTCATACACATAAGAATATGAAATCAATTCTGAATGTCCGTCGAGTTTTTGACTTGGGTTATAAGTAAGTCCAATCTGAAGAAACCGCCCTTCTTTCATTTCTTTACGATACATCAGGCCCATATCGAAGTTTACTTTATTGAGCCTTGCAGTACTTCTTGCCATCGAATTAATATAGTACGCTGAATCAGGAAAAGTGAGAGCACGCTCTTTAACAATATTCCCAAAAATGTATGACATGTTTACACCTACTGATAAATTTTTAACAGGAGAAAAAGCACTTCCGAAATATGCTTTATTCAACCCGCCGGATCCACTATACTTGGTTACTAAATTCCCGATATTCTCAATATACTGGCTGCCTTCCATTTCAAATCCTACATTTGAATAAGGCATGAGACCAAGGCTGGCTCGCCACCATTTGGTAACCGGTAAGCCAAAATAAAGGTTTGACAGTGTACCAAACCTTGTTTTTTGCGATTGATCCACAGTTTTCAAAGTTCCAGAACGAAGATTTAAAGCAGCATCAAATACAAAACTGTTGGAATCGAATGCTATATATGAGGCAGGATTGACAGGATTGATAAAGAACGGACTGCTGAATGCTGTGGATGCGCCGCCAATTGCCATATTCATCTGGCTGCTTACGCCATACAGATTACCAATCCCAAAGAGCGAATACGGAGATGAAACCTTTACCTGTTGTGCTGATGCAAAAAAAGTAAAAGGAAAAAAGGCAACAGCCAGGATAAATTTACGATTAACTTTAATGTGTTTCAATGTTGAAATCGAGTATTAGGTTTAAGCCCTCCAAAACCAGGTAGGGGGCTGCAAAGGTCTTAATTTTTAATCGTTTATCAAAATAATTATGATCTCCACCAGTAAGTATGATTTTAAGGCCAGGATATAAGTCCCGGTATTGCTGAATGATGCCTTCCATTTCGGCAACAGCACCGTTTAATACCCCTGAATGAATGCATGTTGATGTATCATCACCAATAAATTGCGCATCATCATAATAATCGAGCAATGGCAATCGATCGGTAAAGGTGTGCAAAGCTTTGTACCGCATGGCTATTCCGGGGGAGATGGCTCCACCACAATACTCACCTGAAGCAGTAATAAAATCATAGGTGATGGCAGTGCCTGCATCAATAACCAGGATATCGCTGGCAGGCATTAATTGTTTCGCTCCAACAACCCCGGCAAGCCTGTCCTTACCCAAAGTTTCGGGAGTACTGTATTTATTTATGACCGGAACAGAAATAGTATGATTAAACAAAACCGTATTGTAATGCTGGCTGATGTATAAATCAATTTCGGCAGGGTATTCCTTTACTGTAGAAAGTATTGCATTTTTTATTAGCGAATTTGACTCACAAAACTGAATGATATTTTTTGAATCAATACCTTTAAAACTTGAAAATGCAACCATTTCCCTGTCCTGAAAAAGGGCAAGTTTGGTTAGTGTATTTCCGGTATCAATTATTAAATTCATTGCGTCCTGTTTTAATGAATTCGGCAAAACTTTAAAAGACAAAAATAGAAAAACCAATAAGCCCTTTTTACATAACAGGAGTTCATACCTTTGCATTTGTGAATTTTTAACAGGAAATATGTATTCAGAAGTGGTCATTATTGCCTTTAATCTGTTAATATTGAAGCCTGAAAAGAATTAAAATCTTGCAGGCTACGATCCTGCAATTTATTAACAGCGTGGCTTGTAGCACAATATGATTATGCACAAGTAAATTTAATTTGCCGTTGAAGAATTAGAAATAGTTTGCCGAGGAGATGAACATATTATCCTTCAATAAATTAAAAGTAAGAATACAGCTAAGTTTATCCAATAAAAAAATTTAAACTCCTGAATGTCAGTTTCGTTTATGAAAAAACAAATCGTAATCACAATCTTTATCGGGTTTCTAAGCCTGAATTTATTCGCTCAGCAAGCTGTAAATATATACAATCCGGCTGCGGATGCAAAAAAGGAAGTAGCGGCAGCTGTTGCCAAAGCCTCTGCTGAAGGTAAACACGTTTTCTTGCAGGTTGGCGGTAACTGGTGCCCATGGTGTGTCAGATTCCACAAAATGGTAACTGAGGATATGAAGATGGATAGCCTTATGAACGCTAATTATGAGGTTGTATTAGTGAATTACAGCAAGGAGAACAACAACCATGAATTATTGGCAACACTAGGTTACCCGCAAAGGTTTGGCTTTCCGGTTTTTGTTATTCTTGATGGAAAAGGGAAAGTCCTGCATATACAGGACAGTGGATACCTGGAGCAGGATAAAGGCTACAGCCAGGAAAAAGTGGAGCGTTTCCTGCTCAACTGGTCGGCATTTACGATGAAAGAAGCCGCGGTAAAATATGCCAAGTGAGTATGCCTTGAGTTGGGTGTGCAAAGGCGGATGTTAGATGGTGGATTTCGGATTTCGAAATTATTGAAAGACATGACAAAATTTCAATTCTCCTTTTCGCCCCTTCGCACACTCTCCCCTCGCCGTGTCTCCTCCCATACACTCCATCAGCCCATTCACGTTTTTAGTACATTTGCCATTTATTCTGAAAAATTTAATTCTCTTACCTAAAATACACAAAATCAACACATGGAAAATAATCGCCGCTCATATACCTATTTACCTATAGCTTTTGCGCTTGTACTTGTAGTCGGAATTCTAACCGGTTACTACATGATGCGAAGTTCCTTTGTCCAGAATTATCTGCCGGTAAAAGGAGTTCAGACAAAAAATACCCTTAACGAACTAATCCGGTTTATTGATAAGAATTATGTGGATAGTGTAGACACCCAAAAACTGCATGATGAAGCTATAACCGGCATGTTAATAGGTCTGGATCCACATTCGGTATATATCCCTGCTTCAGAATTTGCTGATGCCAATGATCCGCTAATGGGTAATTTCGAAGGAATCGGAATACAATTCAGAATTGAGCGTGATACAGTAATGGTGATAAATACCATTCCAGGAGGACCATCTGAGAAGGTCGGTTTATTAGCTGGCGACCGAATCGTGAAAGTGGATGGTAAAAATATTGCCAGTATTAAGATTGAGAATGACAAAGTTATGAAGTTGTTAAAGGGGCCAAAGAATACTAAGGTTACGGTTAGCATTTTCAGAAGAGGTTTGAAAAAACTAAATGATTTTACCATTACCCGCGGAGTAATACCTACATGGAGTATTGATATTTCATATGCTGTAAGTGCTAAGGTTGGTTATGTGAAACTCAGTAAATTCAGTGCAACCACCGGTGATGAACTGCATGAAGCCTTGCAGGAATTGAAGTCTAAAGGTGTAAGCAAACTTATTCTCGACCTTCGTGGTAATTCAGGCGGATATCTCCAGGAAGCCATAGCAGTTGCCGACGAATTTTTACCTGATGGCAAACTGATTGTGTATACCCAGGGACTGCACCGTCCGAAACAGGTTGCCAAATCCAGTTCCGGCGGCTTATGGGAAGATTTACCCGTCGAAGTACTTATTGATGAAGGCTCGGCTTCGGCAAGCGAAATTGTAGCCGGTGCTTTGCAGGATAACGATCGGGGAACAATCATCGGCAGGCGCTCTTTCGGTAAAGGGCTTGTACAGGAACAAGTCGGATTGAGCGACGGATCAGCACTAAGACTAACAGTAGCTCGCTATTACACACCAACAGGTCGTTGTATTCAAAAACCTTATACGAGAGGTAATGAAGAATATTTTTTGGAGTATTATCACCGGATGACGGATGGTGAACTCGACAATGCCGATAGCATTAAGCAAAATGATTCCCTTAAATATACAACACCGGGAGGCAAGATTGTGTATGGCGGAGGAGGCATTATGCCTGATATCTTTGTTCCCGTTGAGCGAAATGCTGCGTTGAAATTTTACAACGAGTCAGTTAATAAAGGAATTCTTTACCAATTTGCCTTCGAATATACCGACAACAACCGGGCAAAATTCATTTCGTTTAAAACTGCCACCCAGTTCGACAACTCGTTTAACATAAGCAGCAGTATGTTTAGTGAGTATGTCGATTATGCCGAAAAGAACGGCATTAAGTATCCACGTGCCGAAACAGCCTCGTCGCAGCAGAAGATAAACGAACTTATGAAAAGCTATATTGCCCGTAATCTTTACGATTCAAAAGGATTTTACCCGATTTTCCTCAAGACAGATAAAACGTTTCAAAAAGCAATGGAAAATTTTTCAAGGAATTAATATCTCAATTCAGAGAAGAATACTGTTGCTGTAAAATTTCTATTTTCACAAATTAACCCAAAAGCCCGGAATTTTCGGGTTTTTGCTTTTCTCTATATTAGTGTCATTATTTAAAGCAATTACCGGTTCTTTTCCAAAATGTATTAACTCGTAATAATCTTGATAAAAATAAAATCTGATACCCAAGATTTGAAAGAATATTCAAACCGGGAAAAACCCAATTCAACCAGAAAAGGTTTGACCTTGAATAAATTTACTACTTTTAGCAGGCCAAATTGTAAATAACAATTGATTACACTCAATTCCTGACCTTTAATTCATCCCATATTCACATTTTCTGAAGCCGAAATTTTATGCCTAAACTTACAACTTTCAAAGTTTACCGCTATCGCTGGACTATACTCAGCATCTATATGTTTTTAATTGCGGTGAACCAGATGCTATGGATCACTTTTGCGCCGATAACAAGTGATGCAACACTGTATTATGGCGTTTCGGATATCTGGATAGGAATCCTGTCCATGAGTTTTATGATCGTTTTTGTTGTTTTTTCAATACCCGCATCATGGATAATCGATAAATACGGCATTCGCGTGGGAGTTGGAATAGGTGCTGCTTTTACCGGTGTATTCGGGTTGCTGCGCGGGTTTGTTACAACTAATTTTGAACTTTTGCTGATAGCGCAGATTGGTATAGCAATCGGCCAGCCATTTATACTGAATGCCATTACAAAATTTGCAGCCCGTTGGTTTCCAATTTCGGAACGTGCAACCGCAGCAGGGCTTGGAACACTCGCCATGTATATCGGTATTCTGGCAGGTATGATTGTAACACCACACCTTATTATTGGCTCCGGTATTAGCGGAATGCTTTACATTTATGGAATAGTTGCCATGGTGGCGGCGGCAATTTTCGTTGTTTTTGCCAAGGAAGGCCCACCAACAGCACCGTGCCGTCCCGACCAGGAAGAAAGATCGCTGGTGTACGATGGCATAAAAAACATTTTCAAGGTCAGGGATTTTAACTGGTTGCTTTTCATCTTTTTTATCGGATTAGGTGTTTTTAATGCAGTTACAACCTGGATAGAAAATATTCTAAATCCCCGTGGATTTTCCAATACACAAGCCGGAATTACAGGCGGATTAATGATTGCAGGCGGTATAATTGGTGCGCTGGTCATCCCCATTCTCTCCGACTATTACCGGAAAAGAACGCCTTTTATTATCATTGCCTTAGCTGGAGCCACTCTAAGCCTCGTTGGTATTACGTTTGCAACTTCCTATTGGCTGCTGCTGGTTTCAGGTAGCGCACTTGGTTTCTTTCTGCTCAGCTCAGGACCCATTGGCTTCCAATATGGTGCCGAAATAACTTATCCTACTTCGGAGGGTACATCCAATGGAATGATGCTCCTGATGGGACAAATATCAGGGATCGCTTTTATTTTCGGCATGGATAGCTTTAAATCGGCTCAAACCGGTTCCATGACAATGCCCTTGGTGGTTCTTATTGTACTGATGGTTTTAAGTATCCTGGTATCGACACAACTTAAAGAATCATCACTTATAAGTAAGGAAAGTGTCCATAAAGCTGCCTGATCAACATAATACGTTCAAATGCCATTGTTTCCCTTCGTAAACATAAAAAATGAGCTATACTCACAAAGTTGGAAGTAACCGATCAATCACCGGAACATTATTTTTACTACTAATTTTCATATTTCACATTTCAAAATTATCGGCTCAGGATGAAATCCCGGATTCACTTGTAGCAATGCGTATTGATTACATCCAAACTATGCTCGATAATGGAAAACCGGCAGCAAAGCTATGGTGGAATGGCTGGCTATACGGCTATAGTGCAGCAACTGTCGTTCAAGGTGCCGTATTCCTGGGTAGTGATCAGTTGAAGACTCGTCAGGATATGGCATTGGGTGCTGCAACAACTTTGGTAGGCGCAGTCGGCCAATTAATAATGCCAATGACACCTGCCAGTGCACCAGGCAAACTTGCTTTGATTCCGGGTGATACACCTGAGGAACGTATCAACAAACTCAACAAAGCTGAAGAATTGTTTGAGGCGAGTGCAGCAAGGGAAAAAGAAGGCCGCTCATGGAAAATGCATGCAGCTTCAAGTGCGGTTAACCTGAGCAGTGGGCTTATAACCTGGTTAGGATTTGAGCGGACCGTGAAATCGGGATTGATAAATTTCGCAATTAATGAAGCCATTACCGAAGCCCAGATATGGACACAACCTACCAGGGCAATAAAAGATTATAAAAAATATTGTGAGAAATATAAAAATGGCTTCCCCTCTGCCATGTATAAACCTAAGTCCCAATTGTTTGTAAGTGCATTTCCTGGAGGATTAACCTTACGGCTTGTATTCTAAAAAATAAAATAAATTCCCTCATTCCTATTTTAATCCCCCTCCAGGATTTAAACCACTTGAAAAGGTTTTTATAAAAAACAAAAACGACTCTTTCACTAAAGCTTCAAAAACCTTTGCCATTCAGATTTGTTAAAATTAAACAAGAAGTAACAACTTATAAATCATGACTGAACAAGGAACCAAAGAAAATCCCTGGATGCTGAAAACTCCTCCTGGGACATCGGAATACCAAATGTATAAATCTGAAAAGGAGGGTAAAGAAATATTGGTTTGCACAGTTGGATCAACAGTTTTGCATTATGATTTTCGTTGCCTTGCCGATCTGCATTCCATGCTTAAAAAACATGGCGACTGGATGGAATTGGGCAGTGCAGATGAGCAAAAGCCGGCCAAAGAAGGAACAGTAGAATCCTGGAGCCGTTCACCCGAAAACCCGGTTGGCGGCTGGTATGGTTTAAAAAAAGGATTTCGCGGACGCTTTGGCATGTATATTCCACCCTTAATGGAGAAACTTGGCCTGGCTGTAGTGGAACATAACCCAAGAAATAATCGGATGAAAGCAATTTGAATAAATTAAAATATGGCTTACGACGAAAAATTAGCTGACCGTATCAGGGAAATCCTGGTCGACCAACCCGAAGTGGAAGAAAAACATATGATGGGAGGGGTAGCATTTATGGTTGGGAATAAAATGTGTGTTGGTGTAGTTAAGGATGAAATGATGGCACGCATCGATCCCGATATTTACGAGGATGCTCTTGAGAAACGAGGCTGTCATCCGATGGATTTTACAGGCAAACCCATGAAAGGCTGGGTATTTATCAGTCCTGAAGGTATTGATAAAGTTAAAGATATGGAGTACTGGATCGGGCTTGCGCTTGATTTCAATAAAAAAGCTAAACCTTCGAAAAAACGAAATTCCAAATTATGAAAAATCGAAAAATCAGTATCGGAGTCATGTCCTTCCTGCTTATCATCAGCATCAGTAATTACATGAGAATAACAAATGGAAACATTCGGACGGTAGAATTTATTTCAGTTCTGGCTATCGGGGCATTATCTGGATTATTAATAAGCCAGGTAATTTCGGTCTTTAAAAAAGAATAATTTCAGGTTTATACCATTAGTCTGGGATACGCCATCCGGATGGAAAATTCAGTTCCGGGTTTAGTTTTTTGTACCTTCGCAGCTTATAGATTTAATTGTGGTCAAATGATCAATATTGTTTGTATTTTACTACAAAATCTTCAGCTAACTGTTGGAATTCATATATAAATTATTCACCTCATGAGCCTGAGCGAAAAAACAGACGAGTTCATTCTTTCAATCCAAAAAAGTATGAACGACAATACGTTTGTAAAATTATCATTGGGCAATTATAAAGGCAAAGAGGAAAATCTTAAAAACATTTACATAAAACGAATTGCAATTAAAAATGAGGAGAAACTTAGTTTTACTTACCGTTACAAAACCCGCGATATAGTAAAAAACTATTCGTTTGAAGAAGGTCTCCGGCTAGTGACTGATTTTTTGAACCTGCAGTTTTATGTAGCTACATTATTTACCACAGCCTTTGACCTCTCGTTTGAGAACCTCCACAACAAAAAGTTTATTCTAAGACAGAATGACCCAACTAACAAATTAGTTCCTCTTCCTGATCACGACCGGACCAAAAAGCGCCTGATAAGTTCTAAAGGGAAACCATATCTTACCGAACTTAAGATTACGGATGAAAATGGGAAAGTTCTTGTAAATTCACAGGATAAGTTCAAGCAGATTAACCATTATATTGAAATTCTGAGTACACTGATCAAGGAAATCCCGGCCAGGGAAACCATTAAAGTGGTTGATATGGGATCGGGAAAAGGCTATCTCACTTTTGCACTTTATGATTATCTGACAAATGTTCTGAACGCAAAATCAGAAGTTACCGGGGTTGAATTCCGTCCTGAACTGGTGGAATTATGCAATAAAATAGCTGTAAATACCGGTTTTAATAACCTGGGTTTCAAGCAGGGTACTATCGAAAACTACGAAAGTTCAGGTACCAATATTCTTATTGCCTTGCATGCCTGCGATACAGCAACCGACGATGCCATATATAAAGGAATAACTTCTCAGGCCGACTTAATTGTTGTGGCACCCTGTTGCCATAAACAGATCAGGAGACAGATGGAAGCCGGAAAAGCCATCAATGAACTCGATTTCCTCACCAAATATGGCATTTTCCTCGAGCGACAGGCCGAAATGGTTACCGATGGAATACGCGCCCTTATCCTGGAATATTTTGGTTATAAAACGAAAGTCTTCCAATTTATCTCTGATGCACATACGCCTAAAAATGTGATGATTGTGGGTGTTAAAAACCAGAAATCACAACCAAAGGATGAACAGATTTTACAAAAAATAAAAGAAACCAAGGCCTACTTTGGCATAGCATATCATCACCTCGAAAAGATGATGGGAATTTTATAGAAATGCTTTGAATTCATTTCCAAATCATAAATAGTTGCATTGAAAGCACTTAGCTTTATCATTAATTCCAATATCCTGATTGCTATTGCGGCACTTGCATTAACACTGGCAACGCAGGTTCAGCTTGGCATGAATCCCCAGTTGCATCCCTATTTAGCCGCTATTTTTCTTGCAACTTTGTTCGACTATAACCTGCACCGTTACCTGGCTGTCAGGAATAAGCCTGATTCTGCTATTAGTACTAAATTCAAATGGACTACTCAACATCCGTATATCCATAGAACACTAATCATTACATCTTTTATCGGATTAGTTATTGTTTTGTTCTTCTTAAGAAAAGACGTACTGTTTTTGCTTTTCCCGCTAGCTATTCTTTCATTTTTTTATTCCTTTTCTATACCGGGAAGGAAAAAGCACCATTTCCGTTTGCTTCAACTAACAGGAATGAAAACGCTGCTTATCGCTATAGTTTGGTCTGGCGTAACTGTTTTAGTGCCAGTATTTTTTGGGGAGCTGTCTTTTCACTTTCAACAAGTAGCATTTCTGTTTGCTGAGCGCTTTACTTTTATTTTTGCCATAGCTATTCCTTTTGATATCCGCGATATGGAGACCGATGCTCTAGCTTCAAAAAACACAATTCCCATAAAGTTTGGAGAAAACATTGCCCTTAAAATCTCAAACCTGGCCATGCTTGTTTCTTTATCCATCGCGACATTTCATTATGTGAATTCAAACATGATTTTTATACTGCCTGCTTACATTTTTTCAATTGTACTAACAATCATTTTTATCAATAACAGAACAATAAAAAGCCTTCCTCTATACTATCACGGGGTTCTTGATGGAAGCATCGTTCTGCACGGTGCCTTGATTTTTCTGAGTTTCTATTTAACTAGTTGAAATATATGCCATTCTGAAGGTAATTGAACAAACATCTGCAAATAAGTACATTATGGAAGCCAGTATTTTTACAAACAAGACTGAAATGCCGGATGATATAGCGGTTAGTAAAGCATTAGGTGATATGTTTAATGTTTGGATGAATATACGTGATTATGTCCCGACTGTTTATTCAAATGCAATTGAAGAATGGAATTTCCCCGGCAAGAATTATGGCTGGAGTTTCAGGATTAAGGATAAAAAAAGAGCAATCATTTATTTGCTCCCAAAAGATAAATATTTCATGGTAGCTTTCGTTTTTGGAGTAAAAGCTACCGGCGAATCTCTTTCAAGTGGTATTAGCAAAGATATTAAAGCCATCATTGAATCAGCAAAAGTATATGCCGAAGGACGAGGTTTTAGAATTGAAGTGAGAAATGAATCGATTATGTCAGATATAAAAAAACTGATTGATCTTAAACTGAAATATTAAATTACTATGAAACTAACAGGCCCTAATTTCAAAAAAATCTTTACTTCAGAAGTTGCTGAAGCTATGCAGGCAAAAACTATCCCCGATATTGTAACCGAACAGGATATAAAGCATTTACCCGATCCTGTTCAAAAATACCTGAGGTTTACAGGCGCAATCGGGAAAGAAAAAATCCAATCGGTGAAGCTGGAATTTACCGGCGATTTCAAAACTGATCCCAATCGCAAGTATTCGAAATTCACATCCGTGCAATATAATTTCTTCGATAGCCCGAAGAGATTTTTTTACATGAAAATGCGGATGATGGGTTTGCCTTTTGATGGATTGCATGTGTATAAAAATGAACAAGCATCGATGAAAATCCGGATGGCATCGCTATTTACTGTTGTTGATGCTAAAGGCGAAAAAATGGATCAGGGCGAAACAGTTACTGTTTTCAACGACCTTTGCCTGATGGCTCCTTCGGCTTTGATCGATGCCGACGTTCAGTGGCAAACCTTTGATCCTCTTACAGTAAAGGCGCAATAGACGATTGGGAAAAATGCCATCTCCGCCATATTATATTTCAATGAAACCGGGGAACTAATAAATTTCATTTCAAACGACAGGTTTATGTCAACCGATGGAAAAACATATTTAAATTTCCCATGGTCAACTCCTGCAAAGAATTACAAGGATTATAACGGCCGGAAAGTACCGGCATATGGCGAAACCATCTGGCACATGCCTGAAGGGGATTATGTGTATGGCAAATTTAACCTGAAAAGTGTGGAGTATAATTGCAGATAATTTCTCAGGATTTGAACATGTGATTTGCATTTTGAGCAATCTAAACAGATGTTTACTCAGGAGATTCAGAAATAGGATTTCAGTGTAACCGATATATAATTGCTTCACTTTAACTTACTGATAAACTGTATGCAAATACTTTTTTATTATAATTATTGTATCTTCGCCCATTCAATCAAATAGGACTTTTACCAAATTATGTGGAAATTACTTGTTAAATTAATCCTACGTAACCGGCCTGGAATACTGATAGTTATCGGTATCCTGACAGTGCTTATGGCTTGGCTGGGAGCAGGAGTAAAACTTAGGTACGACAATCCTCGTATGTTGCCAGCTGACGACCCAACATTAGTTGAATACGATGCTTTTAAAAAACGTTTTGGCGAAGACGGAAGTGTTTTCGTTATCGGGCTTACCAATCCCGACATGTTCAAGCTGAATGAATTTAATGCCTGGTACGACCTTACCATGGACATGCAAAAAATTGACGGTGTTGAAGGTGTAACTTCCATTGCAAAAGCTGTAAACATTGTTAAGAATGAAAATCTAAGGAAGTACGATTTCCCTCCCCTAGTTCCGGCAAAACCAACAACCCAGGCCGAGGCGGATTCATTAAAAGAAAAAATCCTATCCCTTAAATTCTACGAAGGCCTTCTTTACAACTCGAAAACGAATACGTACCTGCTTGCCATTACCCTGGACAAGCAGAAACTTAACGATAAAATCCGGCTTGTTATTACCGATAATATTGTTAAGCGTGCTGCCGAATATACCGCACAAACCGGGCATGAACTTCATTATTCAGGCTTGCCCTATATACGTTCGGTAATGGCACGTATGATACAGAATGAGCTATTTCTCTTTGTTTTTCTGTCCATTCTGATTGCTGCTGTCGTCCTTTTTATGTTTTTCAGGTCTTTGAAAGTAGTAGCCAGTTCGCTGATAGTTGTAGCGATAAGCATTATTTTCACAGTCGGTATAATTGGTTTGTTTGGGTTTAAAATTACAATCCTTACTGGTGTAATTCCATCACTAATAGTTGTTATTGCGATCGAAAACTGCATTTATATCCTAAATAAATACCATTGGGAATACCGCCTGCACGGGAATAAAATTCTTGGTCTTTCGCGTGTTGTACAACGCATCGGCTTTGCTTCTCTGATGGTTAATACCGCTACTGCTACGGGTTTTGCAGCATTTATCCTGGTGTCGAACCAGATGCTTCGCGAATTTGGTATCATCGCTGCCATCAGCGTTATGGTTGAATATATTCTGTGTATTCTCCTTTTGCCAATCATATTCAGCTACATGGCCCCTCCTACTGAAAAGCATCTGAAACATCTCGACAATAAAATTTTCAGCAGCCTTCTCGACAAGATTATCTATTTAATACAATACAAACGTGAATGGATTTTCTCCATTGCCGGTATTTTACTCGTTGTTGGAATTATCGGAATGCTCAATATGCGTACATCGGGTAAAGTAGTCGATGATATTAGTTCCAACAGCCCTCTTTATAAAGACCTGAAATTTTTCGAACATCAGTTTGGTGGTGTTATGCCTTTCGAAATATCTATTGATACAAAAAAGAAGAAGGGCGTAATGAGGTTGCCGACCATTCAGAAGATTAATGAATTGCAGGAGGCTATCCTGCAAAATAAAGGATTCTCAAAACCTCTTTCGGTTGCTGAACTGGCAAAATTTGCCAAGCAGGCTTATTTTAACGGCAATCCCGCAATGTACAGCCTTCCCAACTCCCAGGAAAAAAACTTTGTACTCTCTTACTTTCCACGTAAAGCAGGCACAAAGATGAATATGCTGAATTCCTTTATAGATAGTACTCAACGCTATACAAGGGTGAGCTTCCAAATGGCCGATGTAAGCACCAAGGATATGAACCGGCTGCTCGACAGCATCAGGCCTAAGGTTGCCGAAATATTCCCTGCCGAAGACTATAATGTACAACTCACAGGCAACAGCCTTGTGTATGCCCGTGGTACCGAGTTTCTGATTAAGCACCTGGCCGAAAGTGTGCTTATAGCCATTGGATTTATTTCCTTGCTTATGGCTCTTATGTTTTCGAGTGTTCGAATGATAGCAGTTTCCATGTTGCCAAATATTATTCCGCTTATAATTACGGCTGCCATCATGGGATTTACCGGTGTTCCTGTTAAACCTTCAACAATTATTGTTTTCAGCATAGCACTTGGCATTTCGGTTGATAATGCCATACAATACCTGTCGCGGTACCGGCACGAACTGAAAGTAACCGGCAACGATATAAGCCGCTCTACCATTAATGCTTTGCGCGAAGCCGGTTTCAGCATGATTTACACTTCCATTGTACTGGTTCTTGGATTCAGCGTTTTCATGGTATCCAGGTTCGGCGGCACCCAGGCACTGGGAATGCTTGTTTCTACCACTTTATTTATTGCCATGTTCTTTAATATTATGGTCTTACCTTCATTGCTTCTGGTTCTTGATAAGTATGCTGTAACTAAAGCATTTGAAAGTGAACCTATTATTGAGATATATGATGGTGATGAAGATGGAAATGGAAATGGCAATAATAACGGCAACCATAGTGGCAATCACAATGGAATAAAACTGAACCAATAAGGGCTCATCATGTACTTTGATAATAATATTTAATCAATTTAATTTATCCGTTTTCTTATGAAAGGTATTATCCTGGCCGGCGGTTCCGGTACCCGTTTGCATCCACTTACGTTAGCTGTAAGCAAGCAATTGATGCCAATATATGATAAGCCGATGATTTATTATCCTTTGTCGGTATTGATGATGGCTGGTATCCGCGAAATACTTATTATAAGCACACCTTACGATCTGCCTAATTTCGAGAAGCTTTTGGGTGATGGTTCTGAACTGGGTTGTACCTTCGAGTATGCTGAACAGGCAATACCTAACGGACTGGCGCAGGCTTTTGTAATTGGCGAAAAGTTTATTGGCAAGGATAAAGTAGCACTCATATTGGGTGACAATATTTTTTATGGTACCGGCCTGCAGGGACTTATACAGGAAAACAACAATCCTGACGGAGGAGTTGTGTATGCCTATCATGTATCAGATCCTGAACGCTATGGAGTTGTAGAATTCGATCAGAATCAAAAAGCCATTTCCATCGAGGAAAAGCCCAAACAGCCTAAATCAAATTATGCTGTTCCGGGATTGTATTTTTATGATAACAGCGTGGTTGAAGTTGCAAAAAACATCAAAGCCAAGTCCTCGTGGCGAATATGAAATAACCGATGTAAACCGTTACTACCTCGAACAGGGAAAACTTAAGGTTGGAATTCTGAGTCGCGGCACAGCATGGCTCGATACCGGCACTTTTGCTTCGCTGATACAGGCATCACAATTTGTGCAGGTTATCGAAGAACGCCAGGGTTTGAAGATAGGTTGTATTGAAGAATTAGCGTATCGTAATGGTTTTATTGACAGGGCGCAACTGGTAAAAATTGCTACACCGCTGCTTAAAAGCGGATATGGCGATTATCTGATGAATCTGCCTGAAAGAGAATAAATACAGGATAATGAACACGATAGAGGATCTTCAGTTTCGTATTGATGAAGCTTTCGGCGCGATCCGATTCCCTTCGGCTCCTGCTGATCTTTATAATCCGATTACCTATACACTTGGCCTCGGAGGCAAACGTCTCAGGCCTTTGCTGGTACTTGCATCCTGCCAGATGTTTGGCGGAGAACTGGACGATGCCATTAACCCGGCTATCGGTATAGAGTTGTTCCACAACTTTACATTGCTCCACGACGACATTATGGACGAAGCACCGCTGAGGCGTGGCAAAGAATCAGTTTACAAAAAATGGAATTCCAATGTTGCGATTTTAGCCGGCGATACCATGTTTGCCATAGCCAACAAATATATGCTACGAACAAGGCCACAGGCTATATCGCAGGTTGTGGAATTGTTTAACCAAACGGCTATCGAAGTTTGTGAAGGACAACAATATGATATGGACTATGAGAAACAATTAAATGTTTCAATTCCTGATTATATTGAAATGATACGGCTAAAAACGGCTGTTCTGCTGGCTGCCAGCCTTAAAACAGGTGCCATTATTGCTGGTGCCGGAAACGCTGATTGCGATTACGTTTACCAGTTTGGCATCAACATTGGGTTGGCTTTTCAATTAAAGGACGATCTTCTAGATGTTTACGGCCTCCAGGAAAAATTCGGAAAAGTTAGCGGCGGCGATATCATTGCCGGTAAAAAGACCTATCTCTACCTGAAAGCCCTCGAATCCGCAGGAAAAAACGCTGAATATTTTAAATCTATCTATTCATCTTCTGATCTCGGCAAAAGTGAGAAAGTCAAAAAAGTAAAGGACGTTTTCAATCAACTTGAAATTGAACAGCATACCCGTAAATTGATTGATGATTACTACCAGAAAGCCCTTCACGATCTTTCGTGCATCAGTTTATCAGAAGAAGCAATGGAAGCGCTTATTGATTATACTGCTGAACTGATGGAGAGGGAAAATTGACGGGAAGTTTGGGTTATTGAGAATACGAGAAGAGGGAGGGACAGGGCGAAGGGGCGACAGGGCGATTTGCTACCTGGAATTTGAGACTTGGGGCTTTCCATTCCGACATCCGATATCCAACATCCGAAATCTTTGAATCTCTGCTGTTTTTTACCCATTTTCTTGCGATAAGGCTGATTTCTTTGTACCTTAGGTCCTGCCAAAATATCAGCTATGAAAACTGCTATTCAATTATGCATTTGTTTACTGCTGACGGGATTCTCGATACAGGTTGTGGCACAGGAAGAACAAGCACAGGATTCACTCAAACGAGGAAGCATCCACCCCGGTTTTATTATTACCCTTAAAGGAGATACCGTAAGAGGTTATCTGCTGAATATTAATCTCTGGGCAAATCAGAAAACGACTTTTTACTATAAAGATTCATCTGATTTTAAGGGAAGGATTAAATACAAAGCGAATGATATTAAAGCCTACCAGGTAGGTAATCGCTACTACGAGAGCATGAAGTATTCTTTTACAAACAGCACTCGTAAACAGAATTTTATTTTGAAGAAACTAAATGGTCCCATTACCCTGTATGTGTGGTATTATAACCCTGACCAGCCAAATTATATGTCAGCGGACCTTACACTTGAAGACCTGTCAAAAGCTGTCCTGTTCAATGAAAAGGATCTCTATTCAAACCTATACGGAGACAAGGCAGACGGCGAATTTACTGAGTTGACCAAATTCAAGTTTCTCTTGAAATTTGCCAAAAACATGTCGGCGTATGTTGCTGATGATGCTGAACTTGCTGAGAAAATTCTGAATAAGACTGAGGGCTACCAGGGTATTACAAGGGAAATTGAGAATATTATACGGGAGTATAATACATGGAAAACAGGAAATGCTCAAAAAATGGAGAGGCAATAAATTAAGCATTGATTTAGCAGTCGACACATCCGAAATCTAACATCCGAAATCCAACATTCCTTTACTCCACCCCTTCCTTTTGCATCCCTTCCAACTCCTCATGCGCCTTTTCCCAGGCCTCCATTTTAAGTTCCAGTTCCTTCTTCAGTCCCTGGTATTCCTGGAATAATCGGGTGCTTTTTGCAGTATCTTTGTGCGTATCAGGATTGGCCAGCAATTGGTCATAACGGGAAATTTCGGTTTCGATGGCTTCTATTTCCTGCTCGGCTTTTTCAACTTTAGCAGCCTGCTTTCGGATTTCACGATCGAGCTGCTTTCTTTTGGCGTAATTGAGTTTATTATCCGAAAGGTTTTCTCCTGACTTTTGCTGTTCAGTCCGCTTAGCTTCCAATTGGGCTAGATTGGCTAGTTTACGTGCTTTGATAAATTCATTGATATCGCACATCCAGGTTTTGATAGTGCGGTTGCGGAATTCGAAAATCTTATCAGTCAGTCCCTGCAGGAAATCTCGGTCATGCGAGACAATGATTAAAGTCCCATCGTATCTGATTAATGCATTTTTAAGGATGTCCTTACTCACCATATCAAGGTGATTGGTCGGCTCATCAAGAACCAGTAAGTTAACCGGGACAAGCAGTAATTTAGCTAAGGCAAGCCTTGCTTTTTCACCGCCTGAAAGCACTTTTACTTTTTTATCGATGGCATCGGCGCCAAACAGGAAACTACCCAGGATATTCCTGATTTTAGTACGGATTTCACCGGTTGCTACATCATCAATAGTTTGAAAAACAGTTTTTTCGGGATCAAGCAGTTCAGCCTGGTTTTGGGCATAGTACCCGATTTTTACATTATGACCTAGTTTGCATAAACCTTCATGATCAAGGCTTCCGACAATGATCTTAGCCAACGTAGTTTTCCCTTCTCCGTTCCGACCAACAAACGATACAAAATCACCTTTTTCGATCGCCAGGTCGAGTTTGTCCAGAACCAGTTTTTCGCCATAGCGTTTGGTAAGATCCTTGCATTCAACCACAACTCTACCAGAAGACGGCGCAGGCGGAAACAAGAAATGAATAGCCGATGAATTCGGATCATCCACTTCCACACGCTCCATTTTATCAAGCAATTTTATACGCGATTGCACCTGCCTAGCTTTGGAGGCTTTATACCTGAATCGCTCTACAAAACTCTCGATTTGTGCAATCTCCGACTGCTGGTTATCGAAAGCTGCCTTTTGCAGTTCCATTTGCTCTTCACGAAGTTCAACGTATCTTGAATACCCGGCTTTGTAATCGTAAATGCGGGCATTCATAATTTCGATGGTGCGGTTGGTCACGTTATCGAGGAAAGCCCTGTCGTGTGACACCAGAACTACTGAGCCGCTATAAGTGATCAGAAAATCTTCGAGCCATTGAATGGATTCGATATCCAGGTGATTGGTAGGCTCATCAAGTAGAATAACATCAGGTTTTTTAAGCAGTATTTTTGCCAGTTCCACGCGCATTTGCCAGCCTCCGCTGAATGTACTGAGAGGTTTTTCAAATTCCACAGGTTCAAAACCCAGTCCTTTTAAAACTTTTTCTGCATCTTCCTGCATATTTTGCCCGCCAAGCAAATGAAAGCGATCCGTGGCCTCGTTCAGACGTTGAATTAGCTTTGAATATGACTCACTCTCATAATCCGTTCGTTCAGCCAGTTCAGCAGAAAATTTATCCATTAAATGATGCTGATACCGGGCCTCTTCGAAGGCTGTCATAGCTTCCTGGAGCACATTCAACCGGCTACCGGTTGCCATTTCCTGTGGTAAGTAACCTACGGAACTTCCCGATGGGCTTGCAACAACTCCGCCTTCAGGTTCCTGCATCCCGGCAATAATACGCATCAGCGTTGTTTTGCCGGCACCGTTGCGCCCAACCAGGCCTATACGATCGCGGTCGCCGATCAGGAAACTCACGTTGCTGAACAGGTAATCGCCGGTAAAATGTACTGAAAGGTTACTAACAGAAATCATAAGCGGCAAAGGTACTGCTTTTGGGGAAAAGAAAAAGGAGCTAAAGAGAGCTCCCTGGTTACATTATTTGAATTTGATTAAAAAAAATCAGCAATTCTTCACCAAAAGTCGTGGTTCCATCATATCCATAATCGCATACTTTACTCCTTCCCGTCCTGATCCGGAATCTTTAATTCCTCCATAGGGCATATGATCAACTCTGAAAGTGGGGACATCATTTATTATCACACCGCCAACCTGTAATTGATTAAACGCCTGGTTCATTTCGTTGATGCTGTCGGTAAACACACCAGCTTGTAATCCGAACCGTCCGGAATTTATGTGGTCTATAGCTCCGGCAAATGAGTTTACACTTTCAATCACCACCACCGGGCCAAACACCTCAGCAGAACAAACCTGCATATCTTCTTTCGTATTGGTCAAAACAGTTGCCGGTATAAAACTATTTTCTCTTTTCCCTCCGGTTAAGATTTTTGCTCCACCTTTAACCGCTTCATTTATCCAGTTTTCAACCCTGACAGCATTTTCATCATCAATCATTACTGCCATATCGGTTGCAGGATCTATCGGATTGCCCTGTTTTAACAGTTTTACTTTTTCTACAAACTTTTGAGCAAACGATTCGAAAAGATCATGTAAAACATAAATTCGTTGCGTATGAATACAAACCTGGCCGGAATATGAAAATCCACCAGCCACACATTTGGCAACAGCCGCTTCCATATCAGCGCCATGTGAAACAATTACGCCTGCATTTCCTCCCAATTCAAGTACCACTTTCTTTTTCCCTGCATCGCGTTTTATTTTCCATCCCACTTCGGGTGAACCTGTAAACGAAAGAAGGTCGATACGTTCGTCAGTAACCAGTTTGTTGCCTGTTTCACGGTTCATGGGTAAAATCGAAACTGCACCTTTTGGCAATGCCGTCCGGTCTATTATCTGCGCCAGCATCAATGTTGATAAAGGAGTAAGGCTTGAAGGTTTTAATATGATCGGGCAACCGGCAGCAATTGCGGGAACTATTTTGTGTACCGCCAGGTTAAGAGGGAAATTGAAGGGCGCAATCCCGGCTACTATTCCAACAGGGAAATATTTTACAAGTCCTTCTTTCCCTGCACCGGATTGTGTCCAGTCGAGGCTTAAATACTCTTTAGGTAAACGCCTGCTTTCTTCGGCAGCAACAGCAAATGTCTGGATGGATCGGTCCACTTCACCTAAGGCATAACGTATAGGTTTACCTGATTCAAGTGTGATAAGTTCGGCAAATTGCTGACGAAGCGAGGCTAATTCCTCATTTATCTGTTTCAGAATTTTATACCTGACATAAGAGGGAACATTCTGCAGTTCTTCAGCAACATCTTCTGCCGCTTTTATTGCCAGATCCAGGTCATTGTCTCCGGCCAGGAAAGTAGCAGCAACCTCACTACCATCGTAAGGATTTGTAACAATAAGCTTAACTGATGTTGTGATGAATTTGCCTGCACAATATATTTCGAATGATTGAAGTGAATTCATAGCCTTATTATTTAATGGATAAAGTTACAATTGAAAATGAAACGAGTGGTATGAAATGGAAAAAATCAGAAATATGAGTTCCGATTTAATAAGTATAACCGACATTTTTGAATATGAGATCAACCATTTTCTATTTTCTGTCAACTATTTTCTATTCCCCCACTACCGATTAACCAAAAACATCTGATACTCAATTGAAAAATATTCACTTTTTAACCCTATATTTGTTGTTACTTAAGAACAAACTTATGAGCGATAATAACAAAAGTAAACTTCTAATGGCTTTCCTGGCAGGCGCGGCTGTAGGTGCAGCTGTGGGGTATTTTCTTAACTCCGATAAAAAAGATGAATTGGTTGATGATCTGAAAGAAGGGGCTGCCAGTCTGAAAAAGATTTTTGATGACAACTTTGGTAAAGTGAAGGACATAGTGGATGTCTTTAATGACAATGATTTCGAAACTGAAACGGATATCCCGGCCAAATCCTGAAGCCATGAATGAAAAGTCTCCTATTATCAGTGAACTCAGGGAGCTGATCACTGAATATTTTGATGCAAGACTCAAACTTATAAAACTTGAAACTTTTGAAAAAATTGCGAAGGTAACGGCCGTGCTATTCTCATCCTTAGTTGTTGCTTTGCTTGGTTTCTTCCTTTTATTCTTTCTGAGTATGAGTGCAGGTTTTTACCTGGGTAAAATTTTCGATAGCCTTGCTTTGGGATTCCTTTCCGTAACCGGATTATACTTAATCCTCTTCGCATTGGTGCTGTTTATGAAAAAAGATCTGCTGGAAAACTTTCTTATCGAACGTATTATCGGTGAACTAACTAAAAAGGAGGATAACGATGAGCAAGCAGGTTAATAAAATCACCAATCTCGAAAAGTTGATCCAGGAAAAGCATGAGCTACAAACATTCTGTACTAAGCAGGAAAAGCTGATCGGCCTTAAATTTGATGATGTAAGAAAGAATTTTCCCGAAATTATTACAAACGAAATTCTTCCATATTCACAGGAACGAAACAGTAAAATCCTCTCTATCCTTGACATTGCCAACGAAATTATTTTTAGCTTTCTGCCGCCACGCTTCCGGAATAGCATGTTTACCCGAATTGTATTAAAAGTAGTACAGGTATTGACTATAAGAAGTTTCAGAAAGAGAAGTGAGAAGAGAGTGAATAGTGAATAGTGAAAAGTGAATATCGGATTGGGTAAGTTGAACACGAAGCTTTGAACCCTTGAATTAAAGAAAAATAGTTAATGGAAAATAAAAAATAGTTTTTGGGAAGTTATCTATTACATGAAACAACCAATGAGTCGTAAAAATATGTCAAAAGGTTCTCCCCTTTTTTCAAGGGGAGATGTCCGCCTTAGGCGGACAGAGGGGTACAAAAAAGAGTTAATAGTTAATCGAAAATAGAAAATTGTTAAATTAAACCCTTGAACACGAAGTATTGAACAACTTTGAACCTCGAACTTTTTGAACCCTAACCCCCAACCTCTAAAATCTAAACCCATTATAAATACTTGCCAAATTCTATATTTATTCCCGTATTGGAAACATTATAAAAAAAAGTTGTAAAATTTTGACCTACATGCATTTTCGTATCATTTTTTTCGTAATTTTGCGCTCCATTTAACGGACAAAACACACAATAATATAAAATGATCGCGATAGTAGATATAGCCGGGCAACAGTTTAAAGTTGCAAAAGATCAGAAGTTTTATGTGAACCGCCTCAAAGGAGAAGCAGGTTCGACAGTTGAATTCAGCGAAGTATTGCTTTTGGATAACGAAGGCACTGTAACCATTGGCACACCACTTGTTGAAGGTGCAAAAGTGTCGGCAACCATACTGGCTCATCTTCGTGGTGACAAGGTAAAAATCTTCAAGAAAAAACGTCGTAAAGGATACCAGAAGGAAAGTGGCCACCGCCAGAATCTGACCCAGGTAAAAATCGAAGCGATAAACGCATAATTTTAAGTGTAACTCATAATATTCAAAAGATATGGCTCACAAAAAAGGTGCCGGTAGTTCATCAAACGGACGCGAATCACATTCCAAGCGTCTCGGTGTGAAAATCTATGGCGGACAATTCGCCCAGGCCGGTAACATTATCATCAGACAGCGTGGAACAGTTCACAACCCAGGCCTCAACGTAGGACTTGGAAAAGATCATACCATCTTCGCACTATGCGACGGATTGGTTCAATTCAAGAAACGCGCGAACGACAAATCATACGTTTCTGTTCATCCTATTCAGGGCGAATAAGCGCATCGGCAGTTTTTACTGCAGTTAAACTCACTTATATGAAGTCTCCTGGTGGTTCACGTCAGGAGATTTTTTATTTTTGCACTCTAAAAGTGCCCGGTGCCAAGTGCCGGGTGCCGTCAGTTCGGAACCTGGCACTCGGAACCCGGAACCGAATCATCAATTGCTGAACATATAAATAAGACACTGATCTAGAACTATAAAAATATAACGCAATGCTCGAATTATCCCTTTTACGCGAAAACGCTGAACTTGTTATTGAACGTCTTGCCATAAAACGTGTGGATGCACGCGAAACGGTTAAAAAAATACTGGAAGCAGACCTGAACAGGCGCGAAACCCAGAAACTGCTGGACGATAACCTGGCCGAATCGAACCAGATTGCACGCGAAGTAGGAAATCTTTTCAAAGAAGGCCGTCAAACGGAAGCCAACGAACTAAAAGCCCGTTCGGCAGAACTGAAAGTTGCCGCACGCGACCTGAGCGAGAAACTCGAAGCATTGCAAAAAGAACAAAACGACCTGCTTGTTACATTGCCTAATCTTCCGCATCCTGAAACGCCACTAGGACATTTGCCGGAACATAATGTAACCATTTACAGCGAAGGTGAAATTCCTGATCTGGGCGATGCAGCACTTCCACATTGGGAACTGACCTCAAAATATGATATTATCGATTTCGAACTGGGCGTAAAGCTTACTGGTGCAGGATTCCCAGTATACAAAGGACAAGGCGCCAGGTTACAACGCGCCCTGATCAATTTCTTTGTGAACGAAGGTGTTGATGCCGGTTACCTCGAAATACAGCCACCTTTGATGGTTAACGAAGCTTCAGCTTATGCAACTGGTCAATTACCAGATAAAGACAGCCAGATGTACCATGTCGATCTGGATAATTTTTACCTTATTCCAACTGCCGAAGTTCCTGTAACCAATATTTACCGTGACCTTCTTTTAAAAGAAACAGACTTCCCTATTAAAAACGTGGCCTATTCACAATGTTTTCGTCGCGAAGCAGGTTCATACGGCAAAGATGTAAGGGGTTTGAATCGTTTGCACCAGTTTGATAAAGTGGAAATAGTACAGATTCAACATCCGGACCATTCATACGCAGCATTGGAAGATATGCGTGCTCATGTAACCGGCTTGGTTCGTAAACTGGAATTACCATTCCGGATTCTTAGGCTTTGTGGTGGTGATATGAGTTTTACATCTGCTTTAACATATGATTTCGAGGTATTTTCAGCTGCACAGAAACGCTGGCTGGAAGTAAGTTCTGTTTCCAATTTTGAGTCGTTCCAGGCCAACCGAATGAAACTGCGCTTTAAAGACAGCACAGGAAAAACCCGCCTAGCACATACATTGAACGGCAGCGCACTTGCTTTACCCCGAATTGTTGCAGCCTTACTCGAAAACAACCAGACCCCGGAGGGAATCAGGATACCAAAGGCTCTTGTTCCGTATACAGGATTTGAGTGGATTAAATAATGTGGGATTGCGGATTGTGGATTGTGGATTGTGGATTGCAAATTGGTATTTGGGTTTGGTCTATTCCGAAATCCAAAATCGCCAATCCGAAATTATAAATACCTCGTCAATGAAACTTAAAGTTCTCCTTCTTTTGATACTATCAGGTTTGCTCATAATAGCAAGTCAGGGGAAAGTTATGGCTCAACAAACAGAGGAACAACTTGGTGCTCAATATTATAATAACAGGGAACTGGATAAAGCCCTGGCAACTTTCGAATCGTTATACAGTCGCAATCCCAGCCAGTTCAATTACCTGTACTATATAAACACACTCCTCGAACTGAAAGAATTCGATAAAGCAGAGAAGGTTATTAAAAAGCAATTAAAGACTAACCCTGAAGATCCGCGTTACCAGGTGGATTTGGGATATCTCAACATTATGCAAGGTGATATCACCAAAGGACGCAAGATGTACGAAAACTGCCTGAAGGACCTTCAGCCGGATAAAATGCAGATTTACAATCTCTCCTACGCATTCAGCAACCGGCGGGAGACAGATTATGTAATCCGGACTTACCTGCATGGACGTGCATTGCTTAAAGATCCTTCGGCTTTTGCTTTTGAACTTGCCTATACTTATGAGGTTTTGGGTAGCACCGAACTAATGATCGACGAATACCTGAACCTTATCACTTCGAACCCGCAACAAGTGGCATTGGTTCAAAACCGTTTGCAAGCCTGGCTTAGCGATGATGTCGATAATTCGAAAAACGATACGTATCGCAAAGTTCTGCTGAAAAAATTGCAGCAAAATCCGGATGAAATCATATACAATGAACTGCTGCTCTGGCATTCAATACAGCAAAAAGATTTTCCGTTTGCACTTCTACAGGCTAAAGCACTCGACAAGCGATACGGCGAAAATGGGCAACGGATTTTTGACCTGGCAGCACTTTGCGTTAGCAACGAAAATTTTAATGCCGCCATCGACGGATATAAATACATCATTAAGAAAAACACCAATAAAGAGCTGGTAATGCGAAGCCGGATTGAACTGATCAATGCTGAATTCAGCCAGTATAAAAGTTTATTTCTGCAGGATAAAAACAAACTCCTGCTAATGCAGCAGGACTATAAATTGCTGCTTGACGAGCTGGGAAAAACTGCATTTACGATTCCGCTTATTCTTAACCAGGCACACTTGCAGGCATTATACCTGGGAGAAACTGAAGAAGCCACCGAACTGCTTTTACAAGCCATCAATCTTCCTCAGGTACCTTTAACTAAACAAGCCGAATGCAAACTCGAACTGGCTGATATTTATCTTTTTTCGGGCGAACAATGGGAGGCAACCTTATTATATTCCCAGGTCGAAAAGACATTTAAGAATGAGCCGCTGGGTCACGAAGCTAAATTCCGGAATGCTAAATTGTCGTTTTATATCGGCGAATTCGGATGGGCACTTGCACAGCTCGATGTACTTAAAGCAGCCACATCCAAACTTATTGCCAATGATGCTTTAGAGCTATCACTTTTAATCACCGATAATATTGAGGAAGACAGTTTAACTACTCCACTCAGTATGTATGCAAAAGCAGATCTGCTTGAATTCCGAAACCACGATACTGAAGCCCTTGCTGTTCTGGATTCGATAAGTACACTTTTCCCGATGCATTCAATTGC
This sequence comes from uncultured Bacteroidales bacterium, assembly GCA_963802185.1. Classification (GTDB taxonomy): domain Bacteria; phylum Bacteroidota; class Bacteroidia; order Bacteroidales; family UBA4417; genus UBA4417. The sequence continues at coordinate 422,201 of CAWDHU010000010.1, read as the reverse complement.
TGATAATGTGCTGTTCAAGAAAGCAGAAATATTTTCAAAAAATGGCAAATTTGACCTGGCAGCAGCCAACTATTCCGAAATCATTGAGAAATATCCATACGATCTGCTTGCCGATGATGCATTGTATAACCTGGCCAGTCTCTATGAGAACCAACTGCACGACAAAAACAAAGCCATGCAGCTCTACGAAAAAATCCTAACTCAATATCCCGGAAGCCTTTATGTGGTTGATGCCCGAAAACACTTCAGGGCGTTACGGAATGACCCTGTGAATTAAGGACCAAATTCCAAGCTTCAAATTCCAAGTCCCAGCCTAAAACCCTGATTCTTCTCATTTAATCCCTTTCTCTTTGTCACTCCATCTCCCCATCTCCCACTCTCCCCTTCACCCACTCTCCCACTCCCCCGCTCCCCCAAAACCCAATCCCTAACCCCCAAACCCAACTCCGTGTACGAAGTAAGAGCAAAAAAACACCTGGGGCAGCATTTTCTGAAAGATGAAAATATTGCAGCCCGGATAGCCGAAAGTCTTTCTCCATCAACAAAACAAGTCCTTGAAGTAGGTCCCGGAACCGGGGTGTTGACCAAATATCTGCTGAAAAAGAACTTTGATAAATTTGTTGCCGTTGAAATTGACCGCGAATCGGCTGCATTCCTGCGCACAAACTACCCGCAATTAGGTGATGGATTGATAGAAGCAGATATGTTAAGGATGGATATTGCGGGTCTATTTGAAGGCCATTTTTCAGTAATTGGAAATTTCCCTTACAATATTTCGAGCCAGATTTTGTTTCGTGTACTCGAAAACCACGAGCAGGTAAACGAAGCTGTTGGTATGTTTCAGAAGGAAGTGGCTGTGAGAATTGCTGCACCTCCGGGTAAAAAAGATTATGGAATTCTTAGTGTTTTACTTCAAGCCTGGTATGATATTGAATACCTGTTTACTGTTGATCCAAGTGTCTTCTCACCTCCACCCAAAGTGCAATCAGCAGTTATACGCTTACAACGAAACCAGACAAAGGATTTAGGCTGTAGCGAGAAACTGCTCTTACAGGTTGTGAAGACAGCATTTAACCAACGCCGTAAAACCTTACACAATTCACTTAAGCCATTAGGAGATTATAACGGCGAATTTGCCGGAAAACGTGCTGAACAACTGAGTGTTGAACAGTTTGTGAGTCTTACAAATACCATGGAGGAGATTTTAGCTGTATAGCAATAACCGGAATTGACAAAAGATTTTAAAAGCATAAATCCAATAATACTAGTTTAATTCTGCTTTCTAAAAAACTTCTATGCTGCAAAAATAAACTGCCCATGTAAAGGCATAAATTCCTTACATGGGCAGTTTTTGTTTTAGTGTGTCAGACACCCTGCGAGTGAGCAGACACACTATTTATTCCATACCGGTAACCTTCCGGGAGTTACAGGCGCACCTAGCTTTTCAACTTCTTTTTCAAGTTCTTTCAGGTCGGTTTCACCAATGCGTTTTACCTGCTCATAAACCGGTGGAAATTCCGCCATCAGTATTGAGTATGCATCCAGTTGCATCTGAGTAGGAGCTGATGTTGATCCCCAATGCGACCATGCTATTTTTGACAGGCGACTGTTCAGAGTAACAGGAGCCGGAGGATTTTCTTCATCGCTGGGTTTATTGCTGTTGAGATTAAATTTCAATTTGATGCTTTCCAATTGCTCAGCGACATTGCTAATACGTGTCCTTAATGCAGTGTTAGCTCCTGGAACAGCGTTCATCGCTACTTGAAGGGCATAAGTCTTCTGCAATAGATCATCAGCATAATTTTCAGTACCTCGCATCACCCGCGAAAGTTCAGCTACTTTCTTCTGGAATGCCATTAATGCTGCCTTATCAGCAGCCGGCAAAGTCGAATTATTAAGAGTAACAGCATTAAACTCAACTGCACCGGCCAGTTGTTTTACAGTATCACGCACTGTAATTGAAAGGCTGACTTTATACTTGCCAGGCATAACCGGAATTCCGCTTTTTGATGCAGCAAACGGATCATATTTTTCTTTGCCATCTATAGGTGAAATATCACGGTAACGTAAATCCCAGTTTATCCTGTTAATTCCCGAAGAGGGAGCTTTATTAATGTTGCATACCTCGTTTCCGGATTCGTCGGAAATAATGAAAGTAAGATATGCAGGAACCTCTTCGCGCTCTGCACGCAGCTCTTTATCAGTTGGTTGGGGAATCCGTTCACCTTTTTCGAATAACTTGGCTTCGCGGTCGTGGCGCATATCCTTCAGGGTTTTGGGAGCATCTTTCAGATAATAAGTGAATACAGCACCGAAATCAGGATTCTTGGCAATAAAATAGGTAGAACCCTGCCCGTATTTTGTTCCGGAAGGAATATACATCAGCGCATCTTTAACCGGGAAAATATAGGCGTCTTTTTCAAGCAACTCTTTGTTTACCGTACGAAGCGGAGAATAATCGTCCATAATATAAAACCCTCGTCCAAAAGTGGCTATAGCAAGGTCGCTTTCCCGTTTCTGGATGGTAATATCACGTACTGGTATCGAAGGGAGACCGTTTTTTAATTGCGTCCATATTTTACCACCGTCGTTGCTGAAATAAAAGCTGAACTCAGTGCCTACAAAAAGCAGATCGGGATTTATAAAATCCTGCTGGATGCTGTGCACAGTTTCATCTTTGGGCAGATTGGCTGCAATGGATGTCCATGTACGACCTTTATCTGTGCTCTTTATAATGTATGGTTTGAAATCATCGCGCAATGTATTGTCAAATGCAGCGAAGACAACATTTTCGTCAAACCGTGATGCCATAATGTCACTTACAAATGTATATTCAGGAACGTCGGGGAATTTATCTGTTTTCGACCACGTTTTGCCCCCATCAGCAGTTACCTGTATTACGCCATCGTCAGTTCCGGCATAAAGAAGGTTTTCTTTCACAGGCGATTCGTCCATCGATACAATGGTGCCAAACAGCGATGTAGAGATATCTTTAACAACGGCATCATAGCTCCAGTATTTGCCCATAACAGGCCAAGTATTGCGGTCAATCTGAGCCGTGAGATCTTCACTTATCACCTGCCAGGAATTCCCACGGTCGTCGCTGCGGAACACTTTGTTGGCAGCACAATACAAGCGGGTTGGCGAATGAGGGCTCAGAATCAACGGCGTATTCCAGTTCCAGCGATATGAAAGTTCATCTTTACGTGGCTCAGGCCTGATATCAATTGATTCCTGGCTTTTACGATCATAGCGTACCATACCACCATACTGTGACTCAGAGTAAACGATGTTGGGATCGACCGGGTCGATCTGCGACCAGAAACCGTCACCACCACAGGTAACAAACCACTCGTCACTAGTTACACCTGATCCGCTGATTGAGCGCGATGGACCACCAAAACTATTGTTGTCCTGGGTTCCTCCATATACATTATAGAAAGGTTCCGAGTTATCAACCTGAACACGATAAAGCTGTGTAACCGGGAGGTTTGATTTGAATACAAATTCTTTACCACCGTCGAATGATTCATAAACTCCGCCATCACCGCCAATAAACATGTGTTGTGTATCAGTAGGATCAATCCAGATTGCATGATCATCCACATGGCGTTTGTTATTACCAATCCGCTGCCAGGTCTTGCCGCCATCAACAGTAAACTGAGATACGGTTTCAGCAGAATAGATTTTATCCACATCCTTCGGGTCACAAAAAATCTCGTTATAATACTGTCCCTGGGCTGAATAATCGCTCATTTTCTGCCAGCTTGCACCACGATTGGTACTGCGGTAAAAACCGCTTGCATCTCCTGCAGCTTCAATAATTGCAAAGATATAATCAGGATTAACCGGTGAAATTGCCATACCGATACCGCCCATATCAACGCCTGGCAGACCGCTTTTAAGTTTATCCCAGGTTTCGCCTGCATTGGTCGATTTGTAGATGGCTGTTTCAGGACCTCCGCCGATTTTTGTAAAAACGTGCCTGCGGCGCTGTTCGCTGCTGGCATACATCACATCAGGATTGCGCGGATCTATCAGGATATTGTTAACACCGGTATTTTCACTGATTTCAAGTACTTTCTTCCAGGTTTTGCCGCCATCCGTGGTTTTATACATTCCACGATCGCCACCCGGTCCCCAGGCTGATCCTTCGGCAGCTACAAATACAATGTCGCTGTTGCGGGGGTCAATCACAATTTTGCCAATATGTTCCGATTGCTTTAAGCCCATATTCTTCCATGATTTTCCGCCGTCGATGCTTTTATAAACACCATCGCCATAGCCTAAGGCACGCTGGTGGTTATTCTCGCCGGTTCCAACCCATACAACATTTGTATTATTGGGATCGATCACCACAACACCAATCGAATACGATTTCTGCCCATCGAAAACAGGATCAAATGTAGTACCGTTGTTGACGGTTTTCCATACATGCCCCGAAGCCGCCGCTACAAACCATTCGCTGTGATTGTTTGGATTAACAGCAAAGTCGGCAATACGTCCGGAAGTAAAGGCTGGCCCGATAGAGCGCCATTTCAACCCTCCGAATGTGGCTGATTTTAAGGAATCTGCTTTAATTTCCTGTTTTGCAGATTCCTTTTTTGTGGACTCCTTTTTCGATTTGGTTTTCTGAGCCATCGCACCAGAGACCGAAAATAGTATAACGGCAAGAAGCAGAGTTGCTATAAAGCCATTATGCAAATTGAAAGTTGTTTTTTTCATCTGATTTTTATATTTGATTTGTTTGGGATTCAGTCATTCCTGACGGAAAATTAGCATAAAATTGAATATTTGTAACCAAAGATGAAATTTTATTCTTTACCATCCATAAAAAAACTCCTGAATTATGTAAAAGTGCTTTTATTATCGGTAAAATCATCATAAAATCTGTTAAAATAAATATTCGTATGCAACGTATTTCTATTAAATTTGACCCTTATTTGAAACTTCTATTATTGAATTATTTATTTGCTGCTAATCCTTATTCACTCATCTATAATCTTTCAATTTTTTACGTATGAAAACCCTTAATCTGATTGCGCTACTGCTTGCTTCTTTAGTTTTATTCTCCGTAAAAACTTCCGTTGCACAAAACACAACTTTTAAACTTTCGGATTATAAGAATCCGGATTATTTTTATCAGGCTCTGGATCTGAATTTCGGGTTGAACAATTCATTGAGTCTCCAAAAGTACAACTCTGAATCTGATGATTATAATCTGAACAATTATAGATTTGTTGGAGATGTGCAGCTTTATTATTCGAATTATGCAAATTCGCTCAAATCGCAAAGTGAAATGCACGCTTCGTTATCCGGCGATTTAACAAACACCTCATCGCTTTATACGCGCGAAACATACAACTCCGAATCGAAACTAAATGATTTCTCCCATAATGAATCCTTCAATATCAACGGATTGAAGAGATTTTATAATGCGAAACAGAATTATTTTGAAGTCAATGGCTCATTGGGCCTCGGATATTCAGGTAGTTCGGGTAAAAATAGAGGCTACAACGCTGATACGCTATTTGGTTCCAATACAAACAAAAACAACAACTTTCGTAATTCAGCATCTGGGTCTTTACTAATAGGGAACGGCCGTATTGAACAGGTTCAGGATGCCCGGCTTGCCTTATTCCTGCTGGATGATCTGAAAAGGTTAAACCGTGAAAAGCGCCTTTCTTCTGATGAAGATGTGATTGAGCTGGCAAGGTTAATTACTTCATTGAAATACAAACGCTTTTTTGATGACCGTTTGCGGAAAATAGCCGAAATTTCAGCCATAGATTCATTTATGCAGCTAAAAGGAATAGTAAGTAAAACAGATGCAGCCTATTTTACTTCTTTAAACGATAACTGGGATTTTGCCAACAACCCGGCACGAAATAGCGGATGGCGCTTATACACTGGTATTGAGGGCCGTTTTGATTATTTCTATTCCAAAAAAACCAGCGAGAATATAATGCCCTCACCAGACTTTACGGAGAGAAATGATAACCGCCATGGCCTCAGCGCATTTGCTGTAGCTGGCTTGACCCATGAAAAACCGATCAGCCTCAAATGGCAGAGATCTGCATCAATCAAAGCCATGATCGGAACCCATTTTCGGCAATCAGAAACAAAGATAACAGATTCACCTGATCTCAATGTATACGATGGTGCACTCCCCACAGTATATCTGGCGGCGAACTTTGGTTACGGCTACTATCCAAACTCACGTACCTGGCTAACAGCTAACTGGAATTTGGTATCCCGATTTGAAAAGTTGTATACGGGCACTACAAAAGAAGACAAAGAAAATTCATTCAACGCATATTATACATATACCGGCCCTCATGTTCAGGCTTATTATTATCTATCAGAAAAACTAAGGCTAAGCTTATCTTTCAGCGGACAATTTACTGTTGATTCTGAAAAAAATATAGACACTACGCCTGATGGTACAGATACAAAGCAAACCTATACAAGTTATCAGCAGCAGTTAATTGCTACGCTCACGTACAGTTTGTTTTAAACCAACAAGATTAAACGGTTAGTATTCTATTCAGAAAAGTACTTGTTCGTTCAGTTAAACTAAAAAAGGGAATTATTCAGCGCAATGCAACCATTTCGCTGCAATAGTTCCCTTTGTTACTGAAAGCTGAAGATAGCGAATCGGTTAAGCAACAGCGCAAAATGCGGGAATAAAACATTACCTTTGTGAAAGGCTAAAACATTACTGTATTGAGGAACGTTGTACGACTGATCACCGGGAACAAAAGCGATATTGAGCGGGAACTTGTGCATGGGTGCACCCGTAACGATCGTATTGCCCAGCGTGACCTCTATCACAAGTACTGCGATGCCATGTTCACCATTGCTTACCGCATTGTCAACAACCGCGATGATGCCCACGATGCCCTGCAGGACGCCTTTATACAGGTATTCCGCGATATTGGTCAGTTCAGGTTCGATTCGACCCTGGGCGCATGGATTAAGACCATTGTGGTACGCACTTCGCTGAAACTGCTTTCGAAAAACCGTAACCTGGTTTTTGCTGATATGGATGAAGCAAAAAGTGATGAAATGATACTGATCCCCGATACACTCAACAGCGAATACCTCGAAAAGGTAATTCTTTCGTTACCGGATGGATACAGAACCGTTTTCCTGCTTACCGAAGTTGAAGGATATACCCACGAAGAAGCTGCCAAAATGCTTGGTATTTCCACAGGGACTTCAAAATCGCAGTTGCATCATGCAAAGAAAATGCTTAAAAACCGGCTTTCAGCATGGATGGATGATTGAACATGGACGAAAAAAATAAACATATAAATAAAAAGCTTGGCGAACAGCTGCCATCGCATTCTCCTGATCCGGGGGCCTGGCAACGCCTTTCGGCGAAGCTGGATACCATGGATGCCGAAGCTGTTTACCAGGAGAAATTACAGCAACTTCCGGTTCATTCGCCCAACCATGGAACCTGGAACCTGATTTATCGTCGTTTAAACCGCATTGCTTATTATAAAACCGGTGTCCGGATAGCGTTATCAGCTGCAGCCGGATTACTGTTATTCTTCACTGTTTCACGGATCTCAGATCAATATCAGGCTAAAGAAAATAGTGCCGGACAGATAGCCAGTCAAGCACAACAAAATATTTCTGCAGAAAATACTAAAGCGGACAATACTGCTAAAACACTTGTTGCAGACACTCAAAAAGCAACTAAAAATCCAGGGAATAAGCTTGCAGCGAATAATTCTGTAAACTATTCCAAAGGAATTCAAAAATCAAAATCTACTGAAAAAGAGACTAAAATTGTATCATCAGTCATTCTTGATAATACTGCTATTGCTTTAAACCAGGAATCAGTAACAGATAAAACAGAATCAGGGACTTTATTGCTGAATACCGGAAATTCAGCCAATGAGATTGCTGGCACGATTAAACCTGTTCAATCAGAAAACAATATTCCGCTGCAAACTCAAAGCTCTTTTATTCATGATGAAACTCTTCCAGCTAAAGAAATCATTAACACTGCAGAGGAACCCAGATCAATTTTATTTCAAAAGGAACCTTATCCAACAACAGCATCCTCTTACACAAAACAGTATCCTCCACCGGTACCCATTCCAGCCAGCAATAAAAATCATGTCGGCCTGGCTATGAATTACCTGCCCGAAAACATTTATAACGGAACCGATAATTCTCTTTTTCACAATGTCGACCTCACAGCCAGCTATAACAAGGAAAAAGTAAGGTACAATACCAGCCTGGGTATGGCCTACAATGAAGAACAGATAAAATTTGAAATGAACTACGACATTAATACTCCTGTAACTGCTATGGGACCCGGAGGCCATTTGGATACGCTGAGTTATAATGTATCGAACATGGAATCGGAATACATGGGAACCGAAAAACACAAGTATGTTACCTACAACCTTGGAATCGGCAGGAGGCTTTATGGTAGAGGGAAATTCTCGACATGGCTTAATGCAGGAGCCGGATTTGGCATTAAGCTTAATGAACCTGATCTGATTGCAACCACAACTTCTTCAATAAAAGGTCAGTATAATTCGCAGAGAGTTAGTGTCAGCTCTTCCAAACCGGTTTATAACGATGTAAATGTGAATTTTGTTACAGCTATTAATTTTAATTATAAGATTCTCAATAAAGTAAGCATTTCATTTACACCAACCAGCCGCTGGTATTTTAAACCTGTTCTGTCACTGAACAATCAGGCTACAGACGAGCTTACACTAGGGTTTATGAGTGGATTAAAATTCGAATTCTGATCCTTCTATAAGCCTTACTGTTTCATTCAATCATTTACTCCTTTTTGAAATAAAGGTAATCTTGTTTTTTATTTAGAGTCCTGTTCAAATGAAAAGTTTTGACAGGTTAAGCCCTCTTTATTTACAAAAAGCTTGCATTTACCCTTGATATTCATTATATTTGTGCTATAATATCACAAGATTAAATAATTAATAAAATGGATAAAATAATAGTTGCTGTTGACCTATCGGATGTTGCGACTGTGGCGCTTGATCACACGGTTTCCTTTGCCCGTGCCTTTAAAAGCCATGTCCATATTCTGCATGTTGAAGTGCCCATACCTTCATACATTGGAAATGAAATAGTTCAGCCTGTACTTCCAACTGATAATGAAGAAGAGCTGAACCGGGTCAGGATGGAATTATCGGCTATGGTTGATTATCTCAAAGAGCGCGGAGTTGACGTCGACTATGAACTTGTTCAGGGCCCGATAGTTGAAACGATCATTGAAAAAGCCGCCAGCTATAATGCAGATCTGATTATTCTGGGAGCCCATAACCATGGTTTTCTTTACAGGGCTTTTATTGGGAGTGTATGCTCAGGTGTGGTGAAACATACTCCATGCCCGGTTCTGATTGTTCCGTCAAAATAATTTTGGGTTTTTAGATTTTCTTCAAACCTGATTCCTGCCTATCGCAGATGGAACATAAATGCAATGGGTTTGCTATTAAATATTCCATTATATTTCTTTTGGTAATTAACGATTCTCTCAATATGGAGATCTTACTGATTGCACCGTGCGGCATGAATTGTGGAATCTGCTTAGCCTATCTGCGGGATAAAAATATATGCAAAGGGTGTTGGAGCAGTAACGGGCATAAATCGAAATCCTGCTTAAACTGCGTAATTAAAAATTGCCCTTTATTAGAAAAAACGAATTCAAAATTCTGCTATGAGTGTGAGAATTTTCCTTGCACCCGTTTAAAGCAACTGGATAAGCGATACAGGCTGAAGTATAAGATGAGCATGCTTGAGAACCTGCAATACATTGAAAAATTCGGGCTGGAAAATTTTGAGCAAAAGGAATCCATCAGGTGGAAGTGCCCAACTTGCGGGGGATCAATTTGTGTTCACCGGGGATATTGCCTGAAATGTAGTAATTTAAAAATTCAGGATAGAAAATCCCGAAACACGTATACAGAAATCTAACCTTTATTTCAATTTTCTCTTTCCAACTTTCGCCGTGTCTCCCCTCTCCCCTTCGCCTTGTCAAAAATATAAATTTAAATAACTTAGCGTCCTTTCCCTCCCAACAACCTGTCAGCAAGTCCCGCCTCCCCCATTTTCGCAAGCGATTGCCTGATCCATTGCCGGTTTTCAGGTTTATACCAGAAAAAGAACTTACGCTGATCTTCTTTTTCTTGTTTGCTTCGGGCGGTGAATACATGTTCGCCTGTATACGGATGGATACCTGAATAATAAATGGCACTTGCCAGGGTTAAAGGGGTTGGCGTAAAATCCTGGACCTGTTCCAGTTGAAAACCAAGTTCGCGTGTTTCACATGCCAGGTGAGCCATATCATTGAGGTTACTGCCCGGGTGGCTCGAAATAAAATATGGAATGATTTGCTGCCTCAAACCTTCCTGCTCATTCAGTTTATCAAATGTTTGCTTAAACTGGTGAAACAATTTAAATGAAGGCTTGCGCATAATTTTCAGGATATGATCGCTGGTATGTTCGGGTGCTACTTTCAGCCGACCGGAAACATGATTTTTTACCAGGTTCCGGGTATAGTCAGTTAATCCGAATCGTTTATCATCCTCAGCGCTACGACCAATAAGCATATCGTAACGGATTCCACTGCCGAATAAATATTTTCCTGATACCTTTAATGGCTGCTGCCTGTTTATATAGTTTAGTAAGCGGTTTGTGGTCAGTATTCAGGTTATTGCAAATGGTAGGGAAAATGCAGGATGGACGCTTGCATTTTTCGCACATATCCAGGTCGAAGCCTTGCATTTTATACATATTGGCCGATGGGCCGCCAAGGTCAGAAACATTACCGTTGAAGTCAGGCATTTTAGTAATGGACTCAACCTCATTTAAAATTGATTTTTCTGAACGGCTTGAAATAAATTTCCCCTGATGCGCACTCAATGTACAAAAGGCACAACCCCCAAAACAACCACGATGCATTGTAACGGAATGGCGTATCATTTCGTAAGCGGGAACTTTGCCGCGCTTTTTGTATTTCGGATGCGGAAGACGTGTGTAAGGCAAAGCATAAACAGCATCCAATTCTTTGGAAGTCATTAATGGGAAAGGCGGATTGATGATCACAGCTTTGTCGCCCGAATGTTGTATGAGTCTTTTTGCAGAGGCTTTATTACTTTCCTGCTCAATATGCTTAAAAGATTCGCCAAAGGCTTTTTTGTCTTTCAGGCAGGCAGTGAAAGAGGGAAGAGTTATTGATTTTTCTTTATTTTCAAATTCCTTCACGGCCGCTTCGGGAACAACAAAACCGGTTTGTGGAATATCTGTGATCCAGCCAATTTCAGGATTATTGTTCAGCCTTTTCAATACCTCTACAATTCCTTTTTCAGCCATGCCATAAACCAGCAGATCGGCACCGCTGTCAATCAGGATGGAGGGTTTCAGCATATCCGACCAGTAATCGTAATGTGCCAGCCGACGCATGCTTGCTTCGATGCCACCAATTACAACGGGAACATCAGGGTATATTTTTTTCAGAATCTGCGAATAAACCACCGTGGCATAATCAGGCCGGAATCCGGCTTTTCCTCCCGGAGTATATGCATCATCGGAACGCAGGCGTTTGCCGGCGGTATAATGATTCACCATGCTATCCATATTGCCAGCTGCTACAGCAAAGCAAAGTTTTGGTTTACCAAACTTGCGGAAATCGCGTAAATCATCCTGCCAGTTAGGTTGAGGAACAATGGCAACGGTAAAGCCCGCATTTTCAATAACCCTGGCAATTACCGCCGTTCCAAAAGCCGGGTGATCCACATAGGCATCGCCCGAAATAATTACAACATCCACTTCATCCCAGCCGCGGGCCAGCATTTCATCGCGGGTAATCGGAAGCCAGGCTTTTAAGGGAAGTTGTTCCATGTATTAATGAAAATTTCTGCAAAGATAGGCAATGACCTTATATAGGATGAGTTTTGAATTTCACAATAATTATTTACGGGCTCTTATTAATAAAGATATATTCTGGAATTTTGCTATTTTTGAAGAAATATGGGTTATGACTGTTTCTGACGTAAATATTTATCAATTAGAAGACGGGAAAACAGAAATTCAGGTAAAATTAGAGAATGATACTGTTTGGCTTTCTCAAAAGCAGATGGCAGATTTATTTGATAAAGATTCCGATTCTATCGGATTGCATTTAAAAAACATCTTTGAATCCGGAGAATTGGAGGAAGTTTCAACTACCGAGGAATTTTCGGTAGTTCAAAAAGTTATCAAAAACATTATTAACAGAAGCAACTAAACACTATCAACAATATTCAAAAAGCATGAATGAATCTGAACAAACGTCTATAGAACAATTTAAAATTCGATCTGCCGAAGAAAGCGATGTTAAACTTATCCTTCAATTTATCCAGGGACTTGGAGCCTATGAAAAGCTCAGTCATGAAGTAGTCGCCACCGAGGAAAAACTCCATAAAACGCTGTTCCAACAAAAAATGGCGGAAGTAATCATCGGCGATTATGATGGTAAACCAGTAGGTTTTGCCTTATTTTTTCATAACTATTCTACTTTTTTAGGACAGGCCGGGATTTACCTTGAAGACTTGTATATCCTACCTGATATGCGGGGGAAAGGTTTTGGAAAGAAAATGCTTTCGCAACTGGCAAAACTGGCAATTGAAAGGGATTGCGGCCGACTCGAGTGGTCATGCCTCGATTGGAACGAACCATCCATCTGTTTTTATAAAGGATTGGGGGCAAAATCACTGGATGAATGGACCATTTTCAGGGTTACCGGTGAAACACTGAAGGAAATGGCGAACGGTTAATGAATTCCAGATTCCGGAAAATAAGTCATCACAAAGTACTGAGCTCCATTTTTTAATAAATCCATCTAAATAAATCAGCAATTCCATGCAGCTAAAAGAAGAATATGATTACGTTATAATAGGTTCAGGATTTGGTGGCTCGGTTTCTGCACTTCGGCTAGCCGAAAAAGGATATTCAGTTCTGGTTATTGAAAAAGGGAAATGGTTCAATAGTGCTGATTTTGCCAAAACCAACTGGAACCTTCGAAAATGGCTGTGGCTTCCCGGCTTAAAGCTTTTCGGAATACAGAAACTCAACTTTATGAGGCATATAAGTGCTTTGAGTGGCGTTGGCGTTGGAGGCGGTTCACTGGTTTATGCCAATACACTTCCCAAACCAAAACCACCTTTTTATGCACAAGGATCATGGGCCGGACTTGAAAACTGGGAAGAAGAACTCGCCCCTTTTTACGAAACGGGGTGGAAAATGCTGGGAGCATCAGTAAATCCTGTATTGGCCGAAAGTGATCGGGCTATGCAAAAACTGGCGGAACAGATAGGCAAATCAGAACATTTTTCAGCAACCACTGCAGCTGTTTACTTCGGAGAACCGGATGTTACTGTAAAAGACCCCTATTTTGAGGGCAAAGGCCCCGACCGGACAGGATGTATCCATTGTGGTGCCTGCATGACCGGCTGCCGACACAATGCAAAAAATACGCTGGACAAGAATTATCTGCACCTTGCCCAACAGCTTGGCGTTACTATTTTAGCTGAGAACAAGGTCTGTTCCGTTAAGGCATTGGGTGATGAAAAAAAGAACGGATATGAAGTCAGTTTCAGGAGATCAACATCCTATTTTTCAGCAACAAAAACCATTAGCGCAAGAGGTGTAATTTTTGCAGGTGGTGTAATGGGAACAATCCCGCTGTTATTGAAACTCAAAAAAACAACACTTCGCAGGTTAAGTTCGAGAGTCGGTGATATGATACGCACCAATAACGAAGCATTGATTTACACCACCTCCACCGATCGCAAACTGGAACTTCACAAGGGAATTGCCATTGGCTCCATCCTCGAAATGGACGAAAACAGCCACCTCGAACCCGTACGATACGGCGAAGGTTCCGGATTCTGGCGGATTACCATGGTACCCATGGTGAGCGAACAAAATCCTTTTTTACGGATATTGAAATTGATAATTCTGCCTTTTAAGGATCCATTAAACTGGTTAAAAGTATTTTTTGTCCGCGACTTCGGGCGAAGCAGCACAGTGCTTCTTTTTATGCAGCACCTCGACAGCACATTAAAGCTTCGAAGGGGAATATTCGGAGTAAAAACACGCCTCGAGAAAGGCAAAGCGCCAACCCCGTTTATACCCGAAGCACATAAGGTTGCGCATATTTTTTCAAAAATTATACATGCCAAGCCTCAGATCATGGTTAACGAAGTTTTTGCCGGGATTCCTTCGACTGCTCATATCCTGGGAGGCGCTTGTATGGGTAAAACTATTGAAGACGGTGTAATTGACAGCAACAACAAAGTTTTCGGGTATGAAAACATGTATGTTTTTGATGGATCCATGATCTCTGCCAATCCTGGAGTAAATCCATCGCTGACCATAACTGCAATTTCTGAAAGAGGTATGAGCAAGATTCCTAAAAAAGTGCCAGATTTGACAGGTAAATGAGTTAATTGAGAATATCAGGCTTGGTTCCGAAGTTCCGGGTTCCAAACAGCACACAGCATTCGACACTCGGCACCCGGCACCCGGCACTTACAAAACACATAACATCATACTATTAAAATCAGTTTAAAATAATTTCCCCTCATGGAAGTAACTGCCATAATCGATCGTCACAAAGATTTTTTTAAAAGTGGAAAAACCAAAGATGTCAGCTTCAGGAAAGCCTGCCTGGTGAGTTTGCGTGAAGAATTGATGAGACGCGAAAAAGATATCGCCAAAGCCATGTACGACGATTTCCGTAAACCGGAATTCGAAACGGTAATGACAGAAACCGGGATCGTTTTGAATGAACTTAACCTGGCAATCCGGAAAGTACGATGGTGGACAAAATCACGGTATGTCAGGCCGGTAATGGTAAATTTCCCATCCACAAACCGGATTTATAAAGAACCATATGGTACTGTTCTGATCATTGCCCCATGGAATTACCCTTTCCAACTGGTTTTTTCGCCATTGATCGGGGCCATAGCTGCAGGAAATACAGTTGTGATAAAGCCTTCGGAGCATTCGGCCAACACAAGCAGGGTTGTTTCCGAAATCGTTGCTGCGGTTTTTGATCCCGGGCACGTTACAGTAATTGAAGGTGATCCTGCCATTTCAACACGACTTCTTCTCGAACGCTGGGATTATATATTCTTTACCGGAAGTATTGCCATAGGAAAAATAGTGGCTAAAGCTGCCGCTCAACATTTAATTCCTACAACTCTTGAACTGGGAGGGAAAAATCCATGTATAGTTGATGAAACAGCCATGATCAAACTTGCTGCAAAACGAATTGTATGGGGAAAATTTGTTAATTGCGGACAAACCTGTATAGCTCCTGATTATGTGTTGGTTCACGAAAGTGTAAAAAATGATTTCACAGATGAATGCAAAATTGAAATCAAAGCTCTTTATGGCGAAAACCCAAAGCTATCGCCGGATTACAGCAGGATTATCAATCAGCATAATTTCAAAGAGTTAAAACGGTACCTTGAGAATGAAAAATTGCTGACAGGTGGCGAAACAGATATACATGATCTTTACATTTCTCCCACACTGCTCGATAATCCGGAACGTGAAAGCCTTGTAATGCAACATGAAATCTTCGGGCCGATACTTCCGGTAATCAGCTATTCGTCTGAAAAGGAAATTCATGATATGATCGCATCCTACGAGAAACCTTTGGCTTTGTATGTGTTCTCCAATCACTTAAAATTTATCAGGCGGATTATCGAAAGCCATTCATTCGGCGGAGGCACAATTAATGATACCCTGGTGCATTTTGCCAATCACCGCCTGCCTTTTGGTGGTGTAGGGCATAGTGGCGTTGGCGCTTATCATGGAAAGCATTCGTTCGATACATTCACATTCGAAAAAGGAATAACCACCCGTTATAACTGGCTCGATCTACCTGTGAGGTATGCACCTTACCGTGATAAGATGAAAGCGCTGAAGTTTTTTATGAAGTGGTTTTCGTAATCTATTTATAGATTTAAGTCGTTTAAATTTTGGGCTAAAATAACCTGTATGTTAAAGAAAAGCCAATTCCATCATCTATTTTTAATACGGTCTGGTGGGTCGAGGTATCATAGGTTGAGCTGAATGGGAAATCTGCTGTGATCAGAATTCCTAATTTGCCTTTTTCGAATCCTAAAAACGGTTGTAGTATCAACGGAGAACCACCAAAAGTAAAATACCCATTAATACCTTTTGTCTTTATCAAATCAATTGATGAACCAATATTTGACCCAAAAGAAATTCTCGAATCTGATTTTCCTGAACCAATATTTTGCCTGAACCCAAAAGGAAACAGGAACTGTATACGGCTGGTTGTTACAGGATCATATCCAACATATAAACGAAGAATTGAATCCTGAATAATGGGTTGGTCTTTGTACTTCCTGAATGATTGTGCAAATCCCAGCTTAAATCCACTGACGTATGAAAATTTATTTGAAATACTTCTTTCCTTCTCAAAAATAGAAATTCCAAGTTTATATCCTTGCTGATTATCAGTATTATAATAAAGTGTTGCAGGCTCAGTACCATTAATAATAATAGACTCAGAACGCGGACCAGCCATAAATTTTATGGTATAACCTGCCTCAAGTTGCGAGTACCACTTTATCTTTTTTAAAGGTTTATCTGAACTTATATCACTTTCAGGTATTTGCTGAAGCACTAAGTTGTCTGAGGGTTTTCGCCTTGTTATACCAATTTCTATAATTTCAATTGAGTCGGCTAATTTAATAGTTGTTTTGTAACCAAAATCAGGAACTGGTATCAAAGTCTTTTGCTTGTCATAGATAATAACTACTGAATCTGATTTTTGGGCCGCTGCCGAAATGGATGTAAAGCCTATAATTAAAAGTAAAAATTTGTTGATTCTTTTCATTTCTCTGTATAGTTTAAGTTAATACATAAATAATTATTTTCATCACCCATTATAATTATTTTATCAGGTTCACCATTTTCCTTTCGCTGCAAAAACAAGCGTGTTCCAGTTAAAACTTTGCCGATTTTAACTTTCCGGTGTTGAGCCAGATCATGATTTTGCAGAACGTTGTCATCTATAGGAGATGTTGAAATTGTGATTGTATACCGCGGTTTTTCCTCCGTTACTTTTACCAGCTCATTGGAGTTAATTTGAATAGAGTCAATAGCTTTTGGGGGGATTTCAGCTAAAGTATTTTCAGTTGCAACAATCTTGTTGGAATCGATAACCACAGGTATGGATTTATTTTCTGTTTTTTGATTTAGAGGTTGTTTTCGGTCAGTAATAGCAATGGTTACATTGTTATTTTGAACTGGTGCAGCTATGGTTTTTATAGGAGTATGAGATTTTAAAACTACTTCTTTAACATCCTGTTTTGGTTTGGAATTAAAATCAGCAGTTAATAAAAACAAACTTGCAATTAATATCAGAATTGATGCTGCTGCTGTCCAATAATAGAAAACCCTTTTTCGTCCAGAAGTCTGAGGCTCGGCAATCAGAATGATTTTATCTGTCAGTTCGCGACTTTCAATCGAATAGTTTTCTAATGGATCGACGAACTTTGTTTTTTGCCACGATTCCCATTCAAATTTAAAAAGCGCATCCGCTTCAATCTGGCGAAGCAAATCGATCCTGGTGGATTCGTCAAAATCATCCTCCACCAGGCGAAACATAATCTCTTCGTAATTATCTATGTTTATCAAGGTTTTCATACATTTTCCAATTCTAAAATCTTTGCTTTAATGGCTTTACGGGCCCTGAACAAGTAAACCTTTACCTGTGATTCAGTCAAATGGGTTATTTCTTCAATTTCCTTGTACGAGTAGCATTCCAGGTCTCGTAGCGTAAGCAGTTCTTTGTATAAGGCCGGGATTTGATTTATGGCTAACTGAACAAGTTGCTGTGTATCTGTTTGATCTGGATTTGTGGTCTGTTCATGAGATGCTGCATCAAAATTTTCCAGCCTTGAATCTGTACGGAAGGAATCAATGATTTTCTTGTGTGCGACCGAAAATAGGTAGGATTTTGCCGATTTCATTTCGACCTTTTCCTTGTTTTTCCACAGAATCTCAAAACATTCCTGTACGATATCATCCGTTTCGATTGCATTCCCTGCTACCCGCTTGCTGAACCTCAGAAGGTTTGGGGTAAATTGCTTTGCGCAGGTAATGAAATCCTCCTTTGTCATACTACAGTTAATCGAGAATTAGCTAAAAAAGTTACAGGCGGAAACTAAATATGGTTTTATGTTTAATATTCAGGGTAGATTTAAAGCTATTATCTAGTTGTTAATCAATTAATTGATTTTTGTTTTTGAAAGAACATATTAAAGAATAATATTCACTGAAAAGATACAATAGTATACTTTAATTTCAAGTTTTAGTTGTTGAATGATTTTCAAATGTTACCTTAATCTGTAGTAAGGCTATTCCTCAATTTAAATGTTTGTGTAAATTTAGATTAAGCTACCTAGATAGTTGTACACTTCCTTTAATTGATTCCCTACTTTTTCTTGATAAAAAGTAGGCAAAAATCAAGACTTTATAACATTTTAGTATTTTTCTACCTCAGGTTTTTGCCACGCCACGCAAGCCGTTCGCCATGAAACAGTTCACAAATATGTGACATTGGGAACATGGCTCTCTTCTGCATGGCTTGCTTATAGCCCTCGCCCAAAAACCTTCCTTGAAAAATTACTAAAATTTTATAAGGTCAGTCCCTCCTATAAAAAATCTCACTTTTAGCAACATTCAGCCACAACAATAAAGCTTATGTGGTAAATTTTCAGGGTTTGGGACAGGCCTTAGAAAAATACGCCTGCGGTTCTTGTCGGAGGTATGTGTGCATGGCATGTGCGTAGCAATACACAGCAACGACAATTGTCAATATCTGTGCCATCTTTCATGCCTTGTATTGCGAGGGATACCTCCGGCTTAGAACCGCCAGTATTTTTATATAGCCTTGATTTTTTGGTCCTTTTGCATCAAGGCAAAAGGACGAGAAAAAAATATTTCATGCATATAAAAAAGCCTTGATATTATTCATCCTCAAATCAAAAATATCCTGTTAGGCTTATATATCACAAATGTTCGCCTTGATTTGGGTAAATTAGAATATTAGTTGCTTTTGCATAGAAAAAATCTTTTCATTTGCAGTATTCAAAAAACAATTAACAACTTTTTACCATCAAGACATTCCAATGCAAAAATCTTTCACAATTTTACTCTTTTCAGCTTTAGTTCTGATATCGGGCTCAGCCTTTGCCCAAAAGGATGTAGTCAACAAAATAATTGAAATCGGCAAAACCGATAATCAAACCATGCAACACCTGGATGTGCTTTGCAACCGTTTTGGCGGACGCCCGGTAGGTTCAGATGCCTATGAAAACGCAGCCGAATGGGCAGCTTCTAAATTTAAAGAATGGGGCATGCAAGTGCAAATGGACGAAGCCGGCACAGTGCCAGTTGGCTTTAACCGCGGTCCCTGGTTTGGAAAACTGCTGGCCGAAAACGGGATGGACCTCCATTTCGCTACACCTTCATACACGGCAGGAACCAAAGGATTACAAACCGGCCACGTTCTGCTGGAACCAAAAACCCAGGATGAATTTGATCGTATGAAAGGCAGCCTGAAAGGTGCATGGGTTCTTATTACCGGGAAAAGCGATGGCTGGCCAATCGATTTCTCAGAAAAGGCCGACCACAGAAGAGATTCCCTTATCGCACTTAATACTGAGATAAGGAAGAAAAATCATGATATTGAAGACGAGAATAGAAAGGCAAAAAATGATGCTGATAAGAAAGAACTTATACCATTGGCCGATGAACCTGCTCTTTTGTATAAACAAATGAAAGATGCAGGTATACTAGGGATTATTCAATCCGCACCGGTTCCAATTCGTGTATTATACGACCGGAAAAATATCGATAATATGACATTCGAAACGCTTCCCACGCTTCCTGACATTAAGCTGGATGAGCATCAATATACTATCATTGAACAGATGGCGAAAGAAAGGCGTAATTTCTTCCTTGAATTTGATATCCGCAATCATTTTAAGATGGGTCCAATCAAATATTACAACGTGATCGGCATCATTCCGGGAACCAAATACCCGGATGAGATTGTAATGATGAGCGGTCATCTTGACTCCTATGATGTTGGAACCGGTGGCGTTGATGATGGATCAGGATCAACACCGACTATGGAAGCTGCTCGCATGATTATGAAAGCCGGAGGAAAACCAAAACGTACAATTATGGTATGTTTATGGGCAGGTGAAGAATTCGGTTTGCTTGGATCCAAAAGCTGGGTAAAACGAAATCCTGAAAAGCTTGCCAAAATATCGAATATGTTTAACCGTGATGGAGGCCCAACGGTAGCCAACAGCTTAAGCGTTCCGGATGCATGGAAGGACGATCTGGAGAAAATATGCGAGCCTTTAAGCGGAATCAATCCGGATTTCCCGTTTACACTAAAAAAACTGGATTCCAAACCAAAACCTAAAGCAGCATGGGGAACCGACAGCGGTCCGTTTGCAGTTGAAGGCGTTCCAACCATGACTTTCGGAACTGCAGATACTAAAGGTTATAATTTCAATTATGGTGAAATATGGCATACCGAAAGGGATTTATACAATAAAAGTATTGCCGAATACCAGGAACACACTTCCATCGTGACGGCAATTGTAGTTCTGGGAGTTGCAAACCTGAATCATTTGCTGGCGAAGGATGTTTATTACGCGCCTGAAAAGGATGAAAAACAACAAGCCCATTAATAACCTAAGATAAGACTTCGCGTTTACGAATTCATTCTTTGCATTCCTAACTTTTAACTTTGCGTCCTTGCGGTAAAAAATTAACCGCAAAGACTTAAAGCAAATGCAAAAAGCGCTAAGTTTAATAGTTGCTCCTGGTTGATAGCCCAAAAAATTATCCCTATTTTTGATATAGTTTAAACTTAGAAGAAATGCCATTTATGACCCAGGAAATCCAGAATCCCGAACTACAACTGGCTTTTGACTTTGTTGAACAGACCAACACAAACCTTTTCCTTACAGGGAAAGCGGGAACGGGTAAGACTACTTTTTTGCGAAACCTGAAAACCATTTCGCCTAAACGCATGATCGTAGTTGCTCCAACCGGGGTAGCAGCCATCAATGCCGGAGGAGTTACCATTCACTCTTTTTTCCAGATGCATTTCGGGCCGCATATTCCCGAACAGGCTTCACAACAACATAATTCTCCGGGAGATTCTCAGAAAAGTGCGTTCGACCGCTCACAGCGTTTCAGCCGCGAGAAGATAAATATCATGAAAAGTCTCGACCTGCTGGTGATTGATGAAATCAGCATGGTAAGAGCAGATTTGCTCGATGCAATAGATGAAGTTTTACGTAGGTTTAAAGACCACTACAAACCTTTTGGTGGGGTACAATTGCTGATGATAGGCGATCTGCAGCAACTCGCCCCGGTTGCCAAGGATGATGAATGGGATATGCTCCGTCCCTATTACGATACTATCTTCTTTTTCGGAAGCCGGGCATTACAGAAAACAGCTTTTAAAACCATCGAACTCAAACATATTTACCGCCAGAGCGATGACGTTTTTATAAGCCTGCTCAATAAAGTACGAGATAATAAAATCGACCAGCAGTCGCTCGAAGACCTGAATAAGCGCTACATCCCAGGGTTTAATCCCGGTAATGATGAAGGTTATATTACCCTCACCACGCATAATTACCAGTCGCAGGCGATAAACGAAACAAAACTGAAACAACTGAAAAGCCATCCTTACCATTTTACAGCTACCGTTGAGGGTGAATTCCCGGAATACAGTTATCCGACTGATTTCGAACTGGTACTGAAAGAAGGAGCGCAGGTTATGTTTGTGAAAAACGATATTTCGCGTGAAAAACTCTTTTATAACGGTAAAATCGGGAAGATTAAAAGTATTGAGGATGATGTTATTTTTGTTAAATGCGATGGCGATTATGATGTAATACCTGTTGTACCAGCTGAATGGACAAACAACAAATACTCCATTAACGAAGAAACCAAAGAGATTACCGAATCACCTATCGGACAGTTTACACAGTATCCGCTTAAACTGGCGTGGGCCATTACCATTCATAAAAGCCAGGGGTTAACATTCGAAAAAGCCATAATTGATGCCAATGCCGCTTTTGCTCATGGCCAGGTATATGTGGCTCTAAGCCGCTGCAAAACCTTTGAAGGCATGGTGCTCAGCTCTCCTATTTCACAGGTGAGTATCAAGAGCGATATGAGTGTAAAAGGCTTCTCGGTTGAAGCCGAAATGAACCAACCCGGTGAAAAGGAACTTCTGGCTTCAAAAATAGCTTATCAACAAACCTTACTGGTTGAGCTGCTTGATTTCTCGGTAATTCAGCGTCGCTTTTACCACTGCCAGAAACTTATCAAGGAAAATTCAAATGTTTTATTGCCTTCCCTGGCTGAAGCGTTTATGGCAATTCATGATATTTTAAAAAATGAGTTGATTTCGGTATCCGATAAATTCAAACCACAGGTTGGGCAGTTCCTGGCTGATAATCCCATGATCGAAGGCCATGAAGCCTTGCAGGAACGTATCAGAAAAGCTTGTGCATGGTTTGCCGAAAAAACAGATCAGCATATTTGCAAGGTATTGCAAAACATTGATATAGAAACAGATAATAAAGCTATTAGAAAGTTAATAAAAGATAGTTTTGAAAACCTTTACCAGGAATCTTTTATCAAAACAGCCTGTTTCAAAGCCTGCATAACTGGATTTACAGTAAAAAATTACCTGAAGGCAAAGTCGGTGGCAGCGATCGAGAAAATTCAGCTCAAACCCGAATTAAAACCGAAAGCTCTTGGTACATACAACAGCGATACAAATCCCGCATTGCTTCAGGAAATAAAAACCTGGCGCAAAGCTATGGCTGATGAAGAAGATCTTCCAATTTATATGGTACTTCCCCAGAAAACGATGTATGACCTGGTTGAATTTCTTCCGGTTACAACAAAGGAACTGAAAGAAATCAAAGGTTTCGGGAAGAAGAAAGTTCAAAAATACGGCGAAGAGCTTATTGGAATTATCCGTTCATATTTGCAGGCAAATCACCTAGACAAGCTGGAAGTTGAGTTGCCAGTGGATGAACCCGAAGAGAAATCTAAACCGGAAAAAGGACAATCACAAAGGGTAAGCCTGGAAATGTTCAAGCAAGGTAAAACAATTGAAGAAATTGCCAGGGAACGCTCCTATGCTGTTTCGACTATTGAAGGACACCTGGCCCGCTTTGTTGCAAGTGGGGAGTTGGATATTCTGAAACTACTTTCAACTGAAAAATTTGAACTGATCAAATCATATTTTATTGAAACAGAAAGTACTTCGCTAACTGAAGCTAAAACGGTGCTGGGCGATGATGTAAGCTATGGCGAACTGAGAATGGTGAAGAATTATATGACTCAAAGAAAATCTGATCCGGAGTCGGAGAATATTTTATAACTGCTTTCCGCTGCTTGCAGGATGTTTGTTGCAATACACCATATGGTCATTCACCATTCCAGCTGCCTGCATAAAAGCATAGCAAATCGTTGATCCGCAGAATTTAAACCCTCTTTTAATTAGGTCTTTGCTCATGGCATCTGATTCGGGAGATTTTGCAGGAATTTGTTTCAGCTCAGTCCAGTTATTATAAATCGTTGTGCCGCCTGTAAACTGCCAGATGTATTTGTCGAAAGTGCCGAATTCTTTCTGAACTTTCAGAAAAGCCTGAGCATTGGTCACTGTAGACCTTATTTTTAACTGGTTGCGGATAATACGCGAATCCTGCATCAGTTCCTGGATCCTATCTTCCTTGTATTCAGCAATTTTAATGGCATCAAAATTATCAAATGCTGCACGGAAACCTTCCCTTCGGTGAAGTATGGTTTTCCAGCTTAACCCGGCCTGAAAAGCATCAAGAATCATAAATTCGAATAATTTCCGATCATCATGAAGAGGTTCTCCCCATTCGTTATCATGGTATGCTATCATTAGCGGATCGTTGCCGGGCCAGTTGCAGGTATTTAATGTTTGCATGAAAATATTTTTTTTGTCAGTATAACTAAACAGATTGTTTTTTTGCCTGTAAAATCAGAAGTCTGATTTTATATTGTAACATATTTAAGTGCCACAACACCACTGGAAAATGCTGTATTACCAATTAGTCTGAGCATTGTTTCATTCGGCACAACATTAAACAAGGGAATACCTTCTCCAACAACAATTGGCATTATAAAAACCTGAAATTCATCAATAAGGCCGGCATTAAAAAGAGCAGTATTTAATTTTCCGCCTCCAATTAACCAGATATCTTTCCCTTCTTCACCCTTCAAATTTTGGATAAATGAAATGATGTCACCTGAAACAAAGTCAACATATTCAGTATTTTCAAGGTTTGTTTTCGTAGTAATAACATAATTTTTCTTATCCGGGTAAGGGAATGGAATGCCAAAATTCAGAATTGTCTGGTATGTATTATATCCCTGCAGTGTGGTATCGAAGGATTTGTAGAAATCAGAATAGCCGTAATCCAGTTTGTCAGGATTTGGAATTGTATCAAGCCAATCAACACTACCGTCGGGCCTGGCAATTTTTCCATCCAGACTGATAGCGATATATAGTATAATTTTTCTCATATCTGGATTTTTCAGCGTGAATAATAATTATTCAGTAGTTCAGATCTGATTATTCCTTTTTCTGTTATAAATCCTGTTATAAACCTTGCTGGCGTAACATCAAAAGCCGGATTTAATGCATGTGATCCGGGAGAAGCCATACGGATGGTATGTATAACACCTTCAGAATCCGGCCCTGAATAAGTAAGTACTTCATCTTCGCTGCGCTCTTCAATAGTTATTTTTGTTCCATCTGTAATTGAAAAATCGATGGTCGAAAAAGGAGCTGCTACATAAAAGGGAATTCCAAATTCCATTGCTACAATGGCTTTTTCAAAAGTTCCGATTTTATTGGCGGTGTCACCGTTGGCGGCAATACGATCGGCACCAACGATCACAAAATCGATCATTCCTTTACTCATCAGGTATGCACCGGCATTGTCGGGAACAATTTTATGCAGAATGCCTTCGTTTTGAAGCTCCCAGGCTGTAAGGCGTGCACCCTGGTTTCGCGGACGGGTTTCGTCGGCATATACAAAAAATTCTTTGCCTTGTTCTTTAGCAATATATAATGGTGCCAAAGCACTTCCATAATCTACAAATCCAAGCCATCCGGCATTGCAATGAGTTAAAATCCGGCTGCCATTCTGAATAAGTTTGCTTCCGTATTCGCCGATCTGTTTTGCATCTGCGATATTTTCGTCTGCCAGTAATTGCGCTTCTCGTAAAGCATTTTCAACACTTATAAGACCAGTATGATAAACTCTTTCGGTGGCATAAAACAGGTTTCGGGCTGTAGGGCGGGTTGCTTCAATTTCTTTTCGGGCTGATTCAACATATGACAAAAACTCCAAAGATTCAACTTTCAAATGTTTTGAGCCTTCCAGAAAAGCCTGAGCCATCGCAAATGCAGCAGCAGCGCCAATTGCTCCTGCTCCACGAGTAATCATGGTGACAATTGCGTAACATGTATCCTGGTAATTCTGTGCCTCAAAAATCTCAAATGAAAATGGCAATGCATTTTGGTCAATCATGCTGACCAAACCAGTCTCACTATTCATCCAGATAGTCCTGTAATGTTTGCCAGCTACTTTCATTGCAGAGGTTTTAACTGGTTAACAGCCAGCCACGCCATCAATCCCATTCCAGTTTCCAGACTACTCTCATCGGCATCGAACTCAGGAGTATGAAGGTTCCGGATGGTTTCCCATCCAGGATTTTTCACACCTAAACGATAAAAACAAGCCGGAATAATATGTGAATAATAGGCAAAATCTTCAGCAGTCATACGTTGTTCAAGATCAACTACATTTTCAGCACCAAGGTATTGCTGTGCCAGCGATTTTGCTTCGGATGTTGCCAGGTCATCATTTACCAGGAACGGATATCCATGGTCGATACGCACATCGCAGGAAGCACCCATGCCCTCTGCCATTCCTTTTGCGATAGCAGTAATTTTTTCATGCGCCATTGCCCGCCAGGCTTCATCGAAAGTGCGGAAAGTGCCGTCAATTTTTACTTCTGTAGGGATAATATTGGTACGTCCGTCGGCAATTACTCGCCCAAAGGATAGAACTGTTGGAATTCCGGGTGAGGCCGATCGGCTTACTACCTGTTGAAGAGCAACAATAATATGTGAAGCAACCAAAACCGGGTCAATGTTAAGATCGGGTGTTGCTGAATGACCACCCCTGCCTTTTACAGTTAAATAAATTTCATCTGTTGAAGCCATATACCGCCCGGATTTAAATCCTACTTTACCCGCTTCAAGAGTAGGTAAAACATGTTGTCCGTATATGCGATGCGGAACCGGATTCTCTAAAACACCATCTTTAATCATAGCTAAGGCACCACCAGGGAATTTCTCTTCCGAGGGTTGAAAAATTAGCCGTATTGTGCCCTCGAATTCGTTTCGGAGTTCATTTAGAATTTTTGACGCGCCCAGCAAAGAAGACATATGAACATCGTGCCCACAGGCATGCATAACGCCGGAATTCAGTGATTTGTATTCACATTCATTCAGTTCATTAATTGGCAAGGCGTCCATATCGGCACGAAGCGCGAGTGTAGTAGTCTGAGGTTGTTTGCCTTCTATTTTTGCTACAATTCCGTTTCCCCCAATATTTCTTACATAGGAAATTCCATATTCATCCAGTGTTTTGCATATAAAATTAGCAGTATTAAATTCCATTTCCGATAATTCGGGGTTAGCATGTAAATGCCTTCGGATCTGGATAATACCGGGTGCAAATTCAGCGGCAAGGGATTTTATTTTTTCACTTAATGTATTTGTCATAGAATGATCTTAAAATCAATAACTGTTTTCGTGGCAATATTTCTTATCAAACCTTTCGTTATCAGGTACTTATTCATAACATTCCGGCGGTTGACACCTACTATTTCATTACCTGATTTATTTTTGCCTCTATCTTGTCGCCGGGTTTAAGGACTTTTATAAAACCATCCTGTTTGAACCAGATGTCTTTATTGCCTTTGGGATTTTCAATCGTCCCTGCTGTTATTCTTAATTTTTTCAATGTTAACTGGTAATCAATAAATTCGCCACATCCCACATACCAGATATCTTTTCGGTTGCCTATTTCTGTGCAGAATTTATTGATGTCATTCCATCTTCTTTCATCTTTGAACTCCCAGGAATGCCCCCAGACTAAGAAAACAGTAAGTTTATTACTTTTAAGCGATAAATAACTATCTAACAATCCCAATGCTTTGCTGTCGTGACAGGTTGGGCGCCACAATAAAAAAGTATCAGGCAAATTAAATGTGTATGTGTTGCCGACGGTTCGTGCATTGGTAAGACCTGTGTTGCTGATTAATTCTGCAATATGTTGATTCGAATTTCCAAAGGGATAAGCCATGCTTCGGATCTTCCTTTTAGTAAGTTTATTCAGGTTAGCAATATCCGTTTCAACTTCCTGCAAAATATCATCATCCTCCAGGTTTTTGAAATCCATATGGGTTGCACTATGAGCTGCAATTTCATGATTTATATATATGGAAAGTAATGAATCTTTGGGCAAATATTTGTAAACGAGTGTATCTGCATTCTTTTGTGGCCATATCTGGGTGGTTCCTAGGAGTCCGGAATTCAGGTTGAAAGTCCCGACAATTTTAGTTTCATCAAATAACCGGATAAGTTTAACATCATCAATTGTTCCGTCATCATAGCTCATAATGAGAGCTTTTGTATTTCCATCGGGATAAACAAAATCAATGCTGTTTTCTTTTTTCAGGAAACTTGTTAATATACCGATAAAGAGTATAAAGACTAAACTGAATGTCAGATGTTTGATGGCTTTCATAGGTAAAATATTTCTTAATTTCATGCCATTTCCCAAATGTGTTGAAGTAACTTGATGGCTTTTTGTAATAAGTTATCAAGCAAAAGATTGCATGTCGCAGAGTTTTTTATAGATTCCTTTTTGAGAAATTAATTCCTGGTGGGTTCCACGCTGTACAATCTTTCCGGCACTTAAAACAATTATTTCGTCAGCGTGCTGGATAGTTGACAGGCGGTGAGCAATAACCAGTGAAGTACGGTTCAGCATCAGTTTCTGAATGGCATCCTGAACCAGCTTTTCACTTTCTGTATCGAGCGAAGAGGTTGCTTCATCAAGAATGAGGATGGGGGGATTTTTGAGAACAGCCCTTGCAATACTGATTCGTTGACGTTGTCCACCGGAAAGTCTTGAGCCACGGTCGCCGATGTTTGTTTGATAACCTTCTTCCATCTGATCGATAAATTCGTGTGCATTTGCAACCTTAGCTGCAAATATCACATCTTCTTCGGCAGCATTTTCGATACCAAAGGCTATGTTATTAAAAACTGTGTCATTGAATAATATAGCTTCCTGGGTTACTATTCCCATTTGTTTACGTAAACTTTCAAGCGTATAATCCCTGATATCGTAACCATCAATAAAAACACCTCCACCCTGTGGATCATAAAATCGGCAAAGCAAGTCGGCGGTAGTTGATTTACCGGCTCCGCTCTGACCAACAATGGCAACCATTTTTCCTTTAGGAATAGTAAATGAAATATTTTTTAGAACCTCTTCTGTATTGTATGCAAATGAAGTATCGCGGAATTCAATCTTACTATTAAATTCTTCCAGTTTATGCGCATCGGGTTTGTCGACAATCAGGTTTTCAGTATCAATAATTGCCATAACACGATCGCCGGCAGCAAGTCCGCGCTGAATACTGGTATATGCTGTTGAAATGTTTTTTATCGGAGCAATCAGCTGAGTATAAAGAATGATATAAGTTACAAACGCACTTGCCGAAAGGGCTGATTGCTGGTTCAGAACCAGACGCCCACCATAAACCATAACTGCAATAATTACCAGAACACCTAAGAATTCAGATAATGGTCCCGCCATTTCGCGACGGTTTACCATTGATTTCTGTACTTTTCTGTACGATTCATTATGGTCATTAAATTTTGACTGCACAAAAGCCTGGGCCGTAAATGCTTTTATAATCCTGGCTCCTGAAATAGTTTCATCAGTTACATTTAATATCCGCCCTAACAGGCTCTGGCTTTTAACGGCGCTACTCCTGAGTTTTTTAGCAATACCGGCAATAAGTGCCGCTGACAGGGGGAAAAATATAACTGTTAAAAGTGTAAGTTCCAGCGACATGCTAAAAAGCAAGATGATATAGACAATTAAAGTGAACGGATCGCGCAACAATACCTGTACTGAACTCACTATTGAGTTTTCAATCTCAGAAACATCAGTTGACATCACGGATAAAATATTCCCCTTTTGCTGGCGATTAAAAAAGCCGATATGCAGGGTACTCAGTTTCTCAAAAAGAGATTTTTTAAGTCTGTAAACTACCCAGGTACGCATTCGTGTGAGAACCCGCTGCGACATGTAGCGGAAAAAATTTGTAAGGAAAACACTGGCCGTAATAATGCCACAAATGACTTCAAGTGCAGCAAATTTCCCATGAGATCCGGCAATAATAAAATAATAATACTGGAAGAAAACCTTAATATAACTCATTGACAATGAAAACTCCGGAAGCTGGGTAACAGTTGCTTTTGCGTTTGCGCTGAAAAGCACATCAAGCAAAGGCATGAGAAGTGTAAAATTGAGCGCTCCAAAAATAATAGATGGAATAACATACAAAATATATTCAGGAATATAGTTTCTGTATGGTTTAGCAAAAGCCAGCAAGCGGAAATAAATCTTCACAATTAGGTATTTAAGGCATAAATAAACAATCGGCTAAATTAACAATAAATATCTATCAGCGTTTATTCGTTACTTTGCAATCTCAAAATCAGCATTCCAATGATCAGTATTATTTCAGCAGTGCATAATGGATTGCCTATGAACCGTATATTCTGGAATTACCTCCGGAAATACACCTTCCATCCTTTCGAACTCATCATTATCGATAATAACAGTACGGATGGCAGCAGGGAATTTTTTAAATCTGTTGGCGCCGTTGTGATTGAGAATTCGCTCAATTATTCATACCCGGTATGCCAAAACCAGGGAATTGCCATAGCAAAATACGACACTTTCGTTTTTATCAATAACGATGTAATCGTTTCACCACAATGGGATAAACGGCTGCTGGATACTGCAGATGCCAATGGACTTGATATAATTACACCTGTTGGCATCGAAATGCTCGAAAATGATGTCGTCACAAAAACAATAAAACGCAAATGGCTGAGAGTTAAGAACCCATTGGCATTGTTCGGATTCAGCGATTTCAATTTGCGCCTCATGCACAAGCTGATGTATGGAAACTGGGAACACTTTGCCAATAAACGGTTCGAGAAATTCGGACTTTCCATAAAAGAAGGTTTTATTGGAAATACAGTTATGATGCGGCGACAAGCCATTGAAAAAGTAGGTCTCTGGGACGAAAAGATACAAGGCGCTGATTTTGATCTTTATATCCGCTCGAAAAAAAGAAATATTGAAAATGGTGACATTAAACCGGTTCATATGGCACTCGGTGTTTTTATACATCATTATATCCGGCTTACTGTAAAATCGACCCGTGCGCCTTTTGCCGATAGCGAAAACATTATCTCAGTTGAAGAAAAATGGGGATTAGAAACGATGAAGGATTATTGTCGGGATATTACTACGAATCTTTAGAGTTTACTTTCGTGACTATCTCAGGGTAACGCTGTCAGTTTCATTGAACTCTGACTGGCTTAGCTTTTCAACCACATACATGCATTTACAATAAATCAGTACCTTTGCACCATGGAAACAACACGCCAACACAAAATAGCCCGACTGCTACAGAAGGATATGGGGGAAATATTTCAGGCCATGGGCCGTGATGTATTCCCGGGCAATATGATAACTGTTACAAAGGTTCATGTTTCGCCTGATCTTTTCCTGGCAAAAATTTATCTCAGCCTCTTTGGTAAAACAGATAAACAGGAACTGCTTGCTTCAATCAAAGAACACAGGAAAGCAATCAGGCTTAAGCTAGGTAACCGTATACACAACCAGGTCCGCTCAATCCCGGAAATCGATTTTTTTCTTGACGATTCCCTCGATTATATTGAGAACATTGACAACCTGTTGAAAAAGAGTTAGATAAAGCTAACTTCAGGATTAACTGTTTGTAAGTATTAAGTCGGAAGACGGAAGTCCGGAGACAGAAGCCACTAGAATCAACAATCAAATGCTCTAAATGCATTTCAGTTCATCGCCCCTCGCCTTTCCGCCATTCGCCCCATCTTAATGTTAATAATTACTCCAAATATCTTTATATAAAAATGCAATACGATCCCATTAAACGTTCGCTCGGCAGCGTTTTTAACAGTACCCCGTTTTTACGAAAAGTTTTTTACCATTTACTGGATTTACTTCTGCTCCGTTCGTGGCATATAAGGCTCGAAGTAAAAAAATGGGCTGCTTCGGCACCTAAAGATGCAGCAATACTTGATGCAGGCTCAGGATTCGGGCAATACGATTTCTATATGTCGTCGCGACATCCAGACTGGAAGATCAGGGGTGTGGATGTGAAAGAGGAACAGATTGCTGATTGCAATGGTTTCTTCAGCCGTATCGGGCATAAGAATGTAACATTTGCTTACGCTGACCTTACAGCATTTACTGATGCTTCGGCTTACAACCTGGTACTTTCGGTTGATGTGATGGAACATATACTTGAAGATGTCGCCGTGTTCCGCAATTTTCATGCATCCCTTCAGCCTGGCGGAATGGTTTTAATATCAACACCTTCGGACCAGGGTGGAAGCGATGTGCACGACCACGAAGAGGAATCCTTTATTGAAGAACATGTTCGTGATGGTTATAATATCAACGAAATTCAGGAAAAACTTAAACTAGCAGGGTTCAGCCGTACCGAAGCCCGCTATCAATATGGGAAACCGGGACAAATCAGTTGGCGCCTTTCGATGAAATACCCGATACTGGCATTAGGGAAAACCAAACTCTTTTTTATCATCTTGCCGTTTTACTACATAATTACGTTCCCGTTTTGCATGGTTTTAAATTATTTAGATGCAACTTTGGTGCATAAAACCGGAACAGGGCTGGTGGTGAAAGCGTGGAAGTAATTGACCTCACCCCAACCCCTCTCCTCAAAAAGGAGAAGGACTGAATTTTTCGTTTATTGAACATCACAGCAACAATTGAGTTTTTTGTAGTCAACATTACATACAGATAAAATCCCAAGGCAATTATTGCTTCCCTAAACCATAACAGCTTTGAACCTCCCTTTTTTCATAGCACGCCGTTACCTGATTTCGAAGAAATCGCACAACATCATCAACCTGATTTCAGGGATTTCGATGGTTGGCGTGGCGTTGGGAACAGCTGCTCTGATTATTGTTCTAAGTGTATTCAATGGCTTCGAATCAGTAGTGGTATCTTTGTTTTCAGTTTTTGATCCCGATGTCAAAATAACCGTAAACGAAGGAAAAACTTTTCATCAAAACGAAATTGATGCGGATAAAATCCGCGCCATTTCCGGCGTTACGAAATACACTTATGTAGTTGAGGAAAATGCTCTTTTGTATTACAAAAAACAACAATACCTGGCTACTATTAAAGGGGTTGATTCGCTTTACCAGGTGAATAGCCCGTTAAATGACTCTTTGCTGGTTACCGGTGATATGATACTTCAGCAGGATAGCCTTGATTTTGCCATCCCTGGTTATGGAATTGCCTATTTCCTGAACCTGGATATGAATTCTCCCGATAACCTGATATCAGTATATATTCCAAAACGAAAAGGAAGCATAACAGGTATGCCCCAGGAATCATTTATGAGTGAATATATCAGGCCAATCGCTATTTTTTCGGTTCAACAGGATTTTGACGATAAATATATGCTTGTGCCGCTTCGTTTTATGCGTCGTATGCTCGATTATACTGATGAAGTTACCAGTATCGAAATCAGGCTGGCACAGAATGCAGATGCCGGGTTAATACAGGAAAAAATCGCGGCCATTGCCGGGCCTAAATTCAAAATACAAAACCGTTTTCAGCAGCAGGAAGTGCTCTATAAAATTATGAAATCCGAGAAATGGGCTGTATTCCTGATACTTACATTTATTCTTATAGTTGCTTCATTCAATGTAATAGGCTCTCTCACAATGCTGATTCTCGACAAGCAAAAAGATATCGGTATATTACGAAGCCTCGGAGCAAGAGATGCTACCATTAAGAGAATTTTCTTTTTCGAAGGATTATTGATCTCATTAACCGGCGCGTTTTCAGGACTTCTTCTGGGTTTATTGGTTTGTGTTTTGCAGCAGAAATTTGGCCTGGTAAAACTACAGGGTGGAGGATCATTTATCATCAGTGCTTACCCGGTAAAATTAATTGCTACCGACTTTTTATATGTTTTTATCACTATTATTCTAATCGGTACTGCAGCGGCCTGGTTGCCTGTAAGACGTATCGCGGCTAAATTAAGCGCGACGGTATAGTCCGGGCTTTTGTTAATATTGGCTGAGCCTGATAATTATTTCATGCTTTTAAAACCCTCTCGGCTTTTCGAATCAGTTTTATCCGGAACTTAAGAATACAAGCATTTAGAATGCTACTTAAGATTGGCAAAGTATACTTATGCAAAAGTTACAATAAAGCAAAATCCCGATATATCCTACTGCCGTTTGATTGACAGATAATACACCGGGATTATTGAATTTGCAGGATACAAATTAATAGTATCCAACACAGGTAAGCAAAATATTATTTCTGTTCGAGCAATTTGAAGAACTGATCAAGCTGAGGCATAATTACAATACGGGTTCTGCGGTTGGCAGCTTTACCCTCAGCTGTGGCATTATCAGCTACAGGCAGGTATTCGCCACGTCCGGCTGCTATCAAACTTGCAGGATCCAGTCCGTATTCAGTCTGGAGCAAACGAACTATTGATGTTGAACGTTTTACGCTCAAATCCCAGTTATCGACCAAGTCGCCTTTCTTAAATGAAACATTATCTGTATGTCCTTCAACCATGTATTCCATACCTGGCTGGTTTTTCAATACCTTGGCCACTTTGCCAAGTACATCCTTAGCAGCATCTGTTACATCCCATTTACCACTCTTAAATAGTAATTTATCTGAAATATCAATCATTACAACACCCTTATCAACTTTAATGTTGATGTCTTTATCATCAAGATTGCCAATAGCACCTTTCAAATTCATAACTAAAGCCATATTCAGTGAATCTTTTTTTGCCAGCGACATCTGCAAACCCTGAATATAAGCATCTTTCATACCAAGGTTATCCATTGACTTTTTGATACTTTCGGCTTGTGAACTTGAAATTACCGAAAGATTCTCTAACTGGGATAGTGCCAGTGAGTTGTTTTCTTTGAGGAAAGCCTGCTCTTTTTTACAATCAGCAAGTTGCTTGTTCAGATCGTCAATTTGTTTCAGATAATTGGCTTTAGCTGTTTCACAGGCATTTAAATCGCTCTGCTTTTGCGAATATTGGGCATTCAACGCATCGAGACTGGCAGTCTGTGCCTTATATTTTTTCTGGCTAACACATGAAGTCCCAAGCATTAAAACTGCGAGACCCATAACTAATAAGAGTTTTGTTTTCATTTGTTTTTGGTTTAAAGTGTGAAACATTATTTATTTCTAATTGATTTACAGACGTATAATTTAAACAATTCGATTTATTAACTTTTTAAACCTAAATTTTTAATTAACAATGCTGTTATGAATGCAAAAGTAATAAATATTTTTAGAATATGTAACTGCTATCACGATTAACTACTTATGTAAAAAAACCTGAGTTTTATAATTAAAATACGAACATACCTGTACTGTTTTGAATTTTTAATTTTAGATTCTGAACTATTGATCATACCATCAGATATGAACATTGAAAGCTATTATTCACTTGATTTCGATACGAAATACCGGGAAATGATATCAAGGTAGAATTATTGCCAAAAAAGTGTTAACAAAAAAACATATATACATTTGATTATCTGATATTTAGTTGTTAATAAATCATTTAATAACTTATTTGCAACAACCTAATGCCGGCATTTATTTGTAATAACTTGCACTTAATTTAAGAGTTTAACTGAAAAACTGCTCAATAATTAAACTACAAAAGAATATCTGATCAAGCTATTGAACTATTAATGCGCGCTCGCAACCTTCCATTCAGTTAAACCCTGAAGCTAAATTGCTTAACTGCTTCCGGAATAATCAAGCTAAAGATTAAAACTACCGACATGAAGAAGTCTCTATATAATCGAACCCTAAATAAGGCATTAGGATTGCTTTTAATACTTATGCCTTCCTTCTTATTTTGTGCTACAACATTGGCAGACACATCGTCGCATAAAGCAATTTATGTTTCAAATATCATAGCCGATCCTGCTGTAAGCAGCATTATATCCACAGGTTCAAAAAATATATTGAATGTTGGTACTCCTGATTCTATTCTAAATTCTATTGCAGGGAATTCTTATTTCTCTTTTGCATACTTATTCAAAAGGAATTCATATCCAAATTACATCCCGCTAAAGGCAATGGCGGCACCTCCAACGGTTCTTTGTCCCGGAAATGTTACTGCAAATACTGACTTGGGTGTATGTAGAGCTTCAATAAACTTAACGCCAGCAACTATAAATGATCCTGACGGGCTCGGTGACATAACAACCCTCACATGGAAAATGAATGGAGCTACTAACGCTGTTTCTCCTGTTACAGGAATAAATTATGTGCCCGCGCCTTATATTTTTAATAAGGGTTTAACCACAATTACGTATACAGTTGTGGATGCTTTAGGCACACAAGCTACATGCTCTTTTACAGTGACGGTTAACGATAATGAAGCGCCTACATTAGTCTGCCCGGATGATGCAAATATTACCATACCCAGTTGTGCAACCCTCACAAACTCCGTTACGTTTTATTTAAAGGAATTCAGAGATAATTGCGGGATACTGAATTTTACTAATAATGCGCCTTCACAGTTTCCACTCGGCAATACTTCGGTATTATGGACCGGAAATGATATTAATGGAAACTCAAGTCAATGTATTCAACATGTTATTGTAACAAGTGATGCACCAATCACAGGCATAATCACAAATCAAATCAATGTTGCCTGTAAAGGCAATGCAACCGGTTCAGTAACGGTTGCTGGCAGTGATGGCGCACCACCTTATCAGTATAACATTAACGGAGGCGCTTTTCAGGGAAATGGGACTTTCAGTTCCCTCATAGCTGGCGCCTATACCATTATTGTAAAGGATGTCAACGACTGTCAATTCAGTATACCTGTTACTATTATTGAGTCGGTTACTGCTCTTACTGCAACAATTACTGGCAAGACCAATGTTTTATGTGCTGGCCAGGCAAACGGAAGTGCCACTGTAGCAGCCAGCGGAGGTACCACCCCCTATACATATTCGTGGAATACAACCCCAGTACAAACCGGTGCTTCTGCCATTAACCTTACTGCACGAAGTTATGTTGTAACTGTAACTGATGCACTTGGTTGTGCTTTTCCTGTAAGTGTTACCATTACTGAGCCTACCCCGCTGGTAGTAACCATTTCCAAGGCCGATGTTTTATGTTTCGGAGATTCAAATGGTACAGCCACTGCTTCAACAAGCGGAGGCACTCCGCCATACACTTACGCATGGCTCACGGTTCCTATACAAACCACTGCTACCGTAGCAAATCTTCCGGCAGGAACATATACTGTAGCAGTTTTTGATTCGTTAGGGTGTTTTAAACCTGCCTTTGTCACTATTACTCAGCCGGCATCCAAATTCCAGGCTTCAATTACAAACCAGGTGAATGCTGCCTGTGCAGGAAGTTCCACAGGTTCTCTTACTATAACTGGCAGTGGAGGGGTTCCTCCTTATCAATATAATATCAATGGTGGGGCATTTCAGGCAAGTGGCACATTCAGCAACCTGGCTGCAGGTTCTCATTCCATTATTGCAAAAGATGCTAACAACTGTAATGTTACTATATCAGCTACCATTACCGAACCGGCTCTTCCTTTAACTGCTGCAATAACCAGCCATATAAACGTATTATGTTCCGGACAAGCAAACGGAACTGCCACTGTTGCAGCCAGTGGAGGTACATCACCTTACACTTACTCATGGAACTCCACTCCTGTTCAAACAACGGTGACAGCCAATAATCTTTCGGCACGGGCATACACAGTAACAGTAACGGATGCAGCAGGTTGTCAAACATCTGTTAACATTGCTATAACTGAACCTACTCCACTAATAGTAGCAACTTCTAAAACAGATGTAGGTTGTTTCGGAGAATCAACAGGTACTGCAACAGCATTAGCCAGTGGGGGCATACCTCCTTATACTTATGCATGGCTGACTGTTCCGATACAAACCACAGCTACAGCAACAAACTTGCCTGTAGGAACCTATACTGTTGCAGTTTTTGATTCTCTAGGTTGTTTCAAACCCGCATTTGTAACAATTAATCAACCCGCTACCAAAATCACTGCATCTATTACAGGTCAGGTTAATGTAGTCTGTGCTGGAAATACTGGTTCAGTTACAGTAGCCGGTAGCGGAGGAACTCCTCCGTATCAGTATAACATCAATGGAGGTGCTTTCCAGGCAAGCGGCACGTTCAACAATCTTTCTGCAGGAGTTTACTCTATTTTCGCTATGGATGCCAACAACTGCACTTTTAGTTTACCAGCTACCATAACTGAACCAGTAAATGCTTTACATGCATCCATTACAGATCAGGCAAATGTTTTGTGTAAAGGGCAAGGAGGAGGAAGCGCAACCGTTACAGCAACCGATGGCAACCCGCCATATACGTATTCGTGGAATACAGTTCCTGTGCAAACAACCTCTACCATCTCAAACCTGACAGCCGGCAATTATATTGTTACCACTACTGATAATTCAGGTTGTTTTGTTGTTGACACTGCATTTATAACAGAACCGGCGCTTGATCTATCGGTTTCAGTAACCAACCAGGTTAATTATGATTGTGCAACAAGCACAAATGGTTTGGTAACTGTTGCAGGTGCGGGTGGCACTCCAAACTATCAATTCAGTCTAAACGGCGGTCCATTCCAGATTAATGACACCTTTACTAATTTACCTGTAGGGAATTACCTGATTACAGTAAAAGACACCAATAATTGTGAAGCTACGATTTCAGCAGACATTATTGTCTCCGGGCTGATACTTGCTGCAGATGATTATTTCACCACTCAGGAGGACACTGATCTGAATGCTAATGCCATGACAAACGACCAGGTATTATGTAACCTTCCAATTACCGTAACTTCTAACAGCTTGCCAACAAACGGCTCTGTGATTGTAAATGCAGATGGTACATTTACTTATACTCCATTACCTGACTTTAACGGCAGCGATTTCTTTGATTATATCATAACGGATAACCTTGGAGCGACTTCCTTAGCTACAGTATTTATTACCATTGATCCGGTTAACGATCCACCTGTAACCATAAATGAATCAATTACAGTAAATTATAATTTACCTGCGTCAGATAACGTACTGGTGAATGGTGATTATGATCCTGATGGAACTGCTTTAGCTGTTACCATTGCACCGGTACTTAACCCAGTTAATGGCACATTTATAATTGCTGCTGATGGAAGCTTTACTTATACTCCTAACCTTAATTATATAGGTAATGATATCGTTGTTATTAGTGTGTGTGATGAAGGAATTCCTTTGCCTCCCGCTTGTACTTTGGATACAATTTTTATAATTGTGCTTCCTCCCAACCTGCCACCTGTTACTGTAAATGAAAATACAGATGTATGCCAGAATGCATCCTTTATCGGCACGTTATCCAATGGAGGCACTGTTTTTAATGGAGATACAGATCCTGAAAACAATCTCCCGTTAACACTTAACGATGTTCCTGTTCAGGATGCGGCACATGGGACATTCACGATTACGGATATTACAACCGGAACATTTGATTACTCACCCAACAGTGGTTATTCCGGATCCGATTTTGTAGTTGTCAGTATATGTGATGCAGGAATTCCGGTTGAATGCAGCAATGATACAATCTTCTTCGAGGTACATGAAACTGTTATTGCTAATGCCGGTAATGATCAAACTATTTTACCCGTCAGCTCAGCTGCGCTTTCTGGGACAGCATCAGGCGGTTCAGGTATTTATACATGGGATTGGGCTCCGGCAAGCTTAATATTAAACCCTTCCGCTGCTAACACACAAACAGTTGTTTTGAATTCAAGCACCTCATTCTCGTTAACGGTTGTTGATATAACCACAGGATGTTCTGATTCTGATACAACAGAAGTATTTATCGACAACACTGATTATACTCCGGTTGCGTCTGCTGATTATGACACAACCTTATTGAATACCCCTGTTACCATTAACATACTTGAAAATGATATAAGCCCGAACGGAGATCCTCTGATAATAAGTTTTTGCGGTGTTCCTTCACATGGAATTGTAGTTCTGAATTCAGATAATACCATCACCTACACTCCCTATTCTGATTTTGAAGGAGAAGATGTATTGTGTTACAGCATCTGTAATGCGAATATACCTTCGCTTTGTGCCGAGGCCACAGTATCAATAAATGTTAAAAAACCAAGCATCAACGATTTATTTCCCTACAGTGGCATATCCCCTAATGGCGATGGCAGTAACGACGTGTGGAAAGTAAAGAATATTGAAAAATATCCTGACAACACCGTAATTATTTTCAGCCGCTGGGGCGATAAGCTGCGTGAATTTGCGAACTATAACAACACAGACCGTTCATGGGATGGGAAAAATGAAAAGGGTGAGTTTTTACCCGATGGCACTTATTTCTATATCCTTGATGTGAAAGATGTTGGCGTGTTAAAAGGTTGGATTTATTTAAGAGGAACACATTAAAAGGCCAGATCAGGATTAATGGACAGGTAGTAAACACAAGGGTATTCTTCAATTTGGGTAAAGAGTTACAGTGATAAAAAGAAGTTCATGACAGGAGAAATACAACAAGGAATAAGAAAATTATCAGCCCAGGCTGGTTGGGTATCTGAACTGTTATAAAAACAAATGCACAGATGAAAAAAATAGTCCTCATAATCGTTTTGTTCACAGGCCTTTCCGGCTTTGCGCAACAGGACGTGCTCTTTAGTCAGTACATGTTCAATAAACTCACCATTAATCCGGGATATGCCGGCAGTCGCGAGGTATTCAGCGCCGACCTGGTATACAGGTATCAATGGGTTGGCATTGAAGGTGCTCCTAAGACACTCTCATTGAGTATACATTCACCCTTGCGCGACGATCATGTTGCCATTGGCGGATATATATACAGTGACCAAATTGGACCAACTATCGATCAGGGCGCTCTGGCTACTTATGCATACCGGATCAATCTGCCAAAAGGCAAATTATCATTTGGATTACAGGCTGGTATTAAATATAATACTATCGACTGGAATATGATACAACTCGAAGACCCTGATTTTGTATTTCAGGGTGAACAAAAGAGTAAATTAGTCCCAGACGCTAACTTTGGAATTTACTATTATTCTAATCGAATGTTTGCAGGAATTTCATCGAAACAACTTTTACAAAATGAGTATGGAATGGTAACAATTGACGGGAAAAAAACATACTCAAAACTGCTACGGCATTTTTATGGTATGGCGGGAGTTGCCGTTCCTGTTTCCGACATGGTTATTTTCAGGCCATCGGTACTGGTTAAATATGTACCTAATGCTCCATGGCAAATGGACCTTAATGCAAGCTTTCTCTTTAACGACTTGTTCTGGCTAGGTATGACATATCGTACGGATGGTGATCTGGTTTTTTTAACTGAAATTAAAGTAGGCAGGAAATACCGAATCGGATATTCGTATGATATAAACGTAAAAGACAGGATCAACTACAATTCCAGTTCGCATGAAATCAGGCTTGGACTTGATTTGGATCTGTTGAAAAACAGGATGTATTCTCCAAGATATTTTTAGTTAATTTTTCTTTAGCACTTAATGACCCGAGTATGAACAAGCGACTTTTAGTTTTATTCATAGCTTTTACCTTCGCAGGTAACGTGGCTCAGGCTCAGATATCCCAGGCTGATAAATATTATAAAAGCTACAGCTATTCCCTAGCAATTCCACTATATCTGAAAATAGCCCAAAAACCTGGGGACCCTGATCGTAACGATGCAATCATCAAACTAGCTGACTGCTACCGGCTCACTAATGATCAGCTTAATGCCAAAGCCTGGTATGCAAAAGCTGTTACCCTTCCCAATAGCGAAAATATCAATTGGTTATATTATGGGGAATCACTCCAATGCGCTCAGGAGTATGATATGGCAAAGGAAGCTTTCGAAAAATACGATTACCTCAACCCATCCGATCCTCGTGGCAAAGCATATGCTTCCTTCTGTGCAGATGTAAAAAAGATGAGTGAAAATCCTCCCGGATTTGAGATTAAAAATGCCACCAGCCTCAATTCTCCACAATCTGATTTTGGCCCTGCTTTTTATAGTGATGGAATTGTTTTTGTTTCCGACAGGCGTCAAAACTTTTTAGATAATAAAAAGTACGAATGGACCAATTCTTATTACCTCAACCTGTATTTTTCAACCCCACGTTTCCTTGGTGATTTTTTCCAGGAAATGAATGAACCGAAACCGTTTGATAACAAATTCAACTACACATACCATGACGGCCCTGCTGCTTTTGCCCGCCACGATAGCCTGATATATTTAACCAGAACCGAAAGAGGAAAAGAAAAAAAAGACAACGAAAAATTCAGGACTGACAGGCTTAAAATTTTCTATTCCAAGTATGACGGATCGTGGTCGAAAACCGAACCTTCCTCGTTAAACTCTGATAGCTATTCAGTTGGACATCCGGCACTTTCACCTGATGGCAATACATTATATTTCGTATCAGATATGCCAGGAGGCATGGGAGGTACTGATATATACACCTGCAAATGGGATGCTATGGGACAATGGGGACCTCCCGTAAATCTGGGTGAATCAATAAATTCTTTTGGTAACGAAATGTTCCCTGCTGTACACGATGATCAGCTTTATTTTGCTTCAGATGGAATAGCCGGTTTCGGAGGCCTTGATATTTTTAAATCAACATTTAAAAATGGAACGTGGTCGAAAGCTGAAAACCTGGGCCCTCCCGTAAATTCATCTTTCGATGATTTTGCATTCGTGCTGGATACAGCCGGTAAAAAAGGTTTCTTCAGCTCCAACCGTCCGGGCGGCATGGGAAGCGATGATATTTATGCATGTAAAGTTATTGACAAAAGAACCTTTAAAAAGTCAGCTGAAGAAATCGCTGAGCAACAGAAGGACTCACTTTCAGTCACGATTTCCGGTTTTGTTAAGGACAAGCAAACGATGAAACCCTTGCCTGGCATCACTGTATTTCTGTTAAATACTCAAACTGGCAAAGCGTCGGTTCTGAAAACGGATGCAAACGGGCATTTCACAACAGTAGGCAGCAAAGGAATTTTATATGTGGTAAAAGGTATGGAGAATAATTACCTGTCCGATTGTATTAACTTCAAATTCGAAACAACAGATACAGCACATTTTTTAACTACTCCCCGCGATTTATTGCTTGATCATCTTGAAGTGAATAAGGTAATAGGTTTTGGCAGCACCGATTACACAATAGAACCTATTTATTATGATTTCAACAAATGGTTTATTCGTCCTGAAGCAGCTAAAGAACTTGACAAGTTAGTTCAGGTAATGAGAGAAAACTCAGTTACTGTTGAACTGGGTTCGCACACCGATAGCCGTGGAAGCAGAGAGTATAATCTTGATTTGTCACAGAAACGGGCCGAATCAGCCGTCCGGTATATTGTGCTGCAAGGCATTGAATCAGAACGAATTATTGCCAAAGGATATGGAGAATCGCTATTGGTTAACAATTGTTCTGATGGCGTTCCATGTACAGCAAGCGAGCACCAGGCCAACAGGAGAACCGAATTTAAAGTTACAGGTTTTACCAAAACAGATGTCAGTTCTGAATACGATATGAGCAAATTTATTAAAGGTGAAGAAATTCCTGCTTACCTGCTCGATAGAGATTTCTTTAATGAATGTCTTAATGACAGGAGGATGAAAAAATCGACTGCTAAAACCGAAGCTACCAATGTACCTGTTGCGGCTGAGAACAAGGTTCAAACTGCAGATAAAACGCCTGTTAAAGAATTGAAACCAGTAAAAGAAGTGAAAAAGACTGTTCCTGAAAAACAGGTTATTACCGAAACCAAAGTTACCAAAGCAGAGCCGGATAAAGTTGAAAAACAGGTAATGAAACCAGAGCCCGTGAAAGAATCTGTGAAAGAAGTTGTACCAACAAATACCGGTGCCGTTACATACAGGGTTCAGATATTTGCTCTTAACAGGGAAAAACCACTGGTTGATTCAGAATTTGAAGACCTACAGGATGTGCAAATGTACAGGGAAGATGGAATGTATAAATATACAACAGGTGTTTTCGATACACATGCAGAAGCTATGCAATACCGTAGTGAAATGGTCCGAAACGGATTCACCGACGCTTTTGTGGTAACATTCGCCAAAGGAAAACGAATTTATGTAAGCCCGTCATACTAACCAATATACTCAATGCACTTTTAATTAGCCGGGGCACACCTTTTATTAGTGCTCCGGTTTTTTATTGACAGGTGAATTTTGAATTAAGCAATGGTTAAATGCCCTCATTTGCCATCAATTCTTTCACCAACTTTGGCACACCACTGCCTGCAGTTTCACGAAAAACTGTTAAGTTTTTGACACCCGAAAGCATTTCAGCATGAGGGTCAATTAAATAAACAGGCGTGTTTTCTTTCACATAATAAACCAGGCTGGCCGCAGGATATACATTTAACGAAGTCCCGATAACAATAAAAATATCTGCTTCTGCCGAAAGTTCAATTGCTGGTTCAATCATTGGTACAGCTTCGCCAAACCAAACTATATGCGGTCTTAACTGCGAGCCTTTTTCACATATGTCTCCCTTCTTCAATTCCCATCCATCAAGAGTATAAACCAGGTTTTCATCAATAGTACTTCTCACCTTTTTAAGTTCGCCATGCAGGTGCAGCACACGGGTGGATCCTGCTCGCTCATGCAAATCATCCACATTTTGAGTAATGATCCGAACATCATACTTTTTCTCTAGTTCTGCCAGCGCAAGATGGCCTGCATTAGGTTTTACTTCGTACAACTGCTTTCGCCGCTGGTTGTAAAAATCCAGAACCAGGGCCTGGTTCCGTTGCCAGGCTTCGAAAGTAGCCACATCTTCAACCCTATGCTCTTCCCATAAACCGTTCGAATCACGAAAAGTACGGATGCCGCTTTCAGCACTTATTCCGGCGCCGGTCAGAACTACTATCTTTTTCATCATAAACTCATTTTGTTTTACCTGAAGTATTCGCTTTGATTTCAGAACAAGGATTACTCCCCTCGCGTGTGTGAGCGCTTCGCTAAGTTAACGAATTTTGAAGTGTGATTTATTAAATGTTGACAAATTTCAATAATCTAAAATCGTTAATCATAAATCTAAATTTCATTTGAGATATCTGATTTCTTAGCTATGAATGAACAAAAAAAGCACTCCCCACGGATGAAGAGTGCCTTATAATTAATACA
Source organism: uncultured Bacteroidales bacterium (assembly GCA_963802185.1). Classification (GTDB taxonomy): domain Bacteria; phylum Bacteroidota; class Bacteroidia; order Bacteroidales; family UBA4417; genus UBA4417. Next base: position 377,358 of record CAWDHU010000010.1, on the reverse strand, counting down.
AATTCCTGTTTAGTCTTCGAAAATGTGCATATTATCAAGGGCATCCATCATCCCTCTTACTGATGCAGCTGAATCTTCGAGTAATTTTTTCTCGGCCTTGTCGAGTTTCAGTTCGATCACTTCCTCAATACCATTTGCCCCTAATCGAACAGGTACACCAAGGAAAACATCTTTCAATCCATATTCGCCGTTCAGTTTGGTACAAACCGGGAAAATTCGTTTCTGATCATCAACGATAGCTTCAACCATTTGAGCTGCTGCAGCACCTGGAGCATACCACGCTGAAGTTCCCATCAGGTTAACCAACTCGCCACCGCCTTTACGAGTACGTTCAACAATTTTATCAATTTCGTCCTTATTCAGCAATTCAGTAATAGGAATACCACCAACAGAAGTATAGCGTGGTAAAGGAACCATAGTGTCGCCGTGGCCACCCAATAACATGGAGTGTACATCCTTAGGTGAAAGGCTAAGTGCCTCGGCAATAAAGCTACGATAACGCCCGGTATCCAGAATACCAGCCATACCGAAAACCTTACGCTCATCTTTGAGTGCGGCTTGATAAGCACAATAAGTCATTACATCTAACGGATTCGAAACAATAATAATAATTGCCTCCGGTGAATATTTAATAACCTTCTCAGTAACTTCCTTTACAATGAGCGCATTTGTTTTAATTAAATCATCGCGGCTCATTCCGGGTTTACGTGGTAGCCCCGAAGTAATTACAACAACACCTGAGCCTTTGGTTTTCAAATAATCATTAGTACAACCTGTAACATGGGTGTTAAAGTTATTGATAGAAGAAGTTTGCCAGATATCAAGAGCTTTGCCTTCGGCAGTTCCTTCTTTGATGTCGACTAAAACAACCTCGCGAGCCAGGTCCTTGTGTGCAACAACATTAGCAACAGTAGCGCCTACATTACCGGCACCGATTACAGTTATTTTTTTCATGATAAATAAAATTTCTTTGTTTGATATTTAAATTCAACGTCAGCTAAATTAATAAACATTTACCTTACTAAATATAACTGAGACGAAAATATTTAAGGGTAATTATAATTCTGCGTTAACATCCAGTAAAACAGCTTATTATTCACTATTATTATTATTTTTCTTTGCTCTTTCTTCATTAGCCTGAGCATCAAGCACCGCAATAGCGGTCATATTTACAATTTCATTCACACTCGAGCCCATTTGCAGCACATGAATGGATTTATCGAGGCCCATAAGGATAGGCCCGATAGCTTCGGCACCGGCTAATTCCTGTATGAGTTTATAAGCTATATTACTTGCCGTTAAATACGGGAATATCAACGTATTGGCTGGTGCACCCACAAGTTTGCTGAAAGGAAAATGTTCTTTCAGCATATCATTATTAATGGCAAAGTTTGCCTGCATATCGCCATCAACTATCAGGTCGGGATAATCGCGGTGCAAAATTGACACTGCATCTCTTACTTTAATTGGTATGTTTCCTTCAGTTGATCCAAAATTAGAGTAGGAAAGCATTGCAATACGGGGCTCAATATTAAATGACCTCACAGCCTCAGCGGTTTGAAGGGCAATTTCAACAAGGGTTTCGGAAGTAGGATTCATATTTACGGTAGTATCAGCAAAAAAGAATGGACCTTTTTTGGTGAGCATGATATACATGGCCGATATGACGTTTGCATTTTCCTTCTTCCCAATAATGCGTAGAGCCGGGCGGATGGTTTCAGGATAACTTGTGGTTAACCCTGATATTACAGCATCTGCATATCCGTTTTCAACCATACTCGGAGCAAAAAAGTTCCGGTTACTCATAAAATCGAGAGCGAGCTGAGCATTTACCCCTCTTCTCTGACGTTTTTTATAGTACTGACTGGCAAACAATTCCCGCATTTCAAGTTGTTCCTTCTTGGTTGGATCAATTATTTCCACTTCGGGAAGCTCAAGGTCATACTCTTCTATCAGTTGTGAAATAATCTTTTTATTACCTAAAAGTATTGGAATTGCTATTCCTTCGTCTAATACAATTTCCGCAGCCTTAAGTACTTTATAATTTTCTGCTTCGGCAAATACAACCCGTTTCGGATTTGCCTGTGCCCTGGCTTTTATCCGTTTAATAAGTGGGTTTGTAAGCCCAAGTCTTTTGTTAAGTTCTGCTTCGTAAGCCGGCCAGTCGGTAATCGGTTTGCGGGCCACGCCTGTTTCCATGGCAGCTTTTGCAACAGCGGTAGCAACATATAATATTAAACGTGGATCACTGGGTTTTGGGATTATATATTCACTCCCAAATTTCAGGTTCTTTGCATTGTATGCTACATTTACTTCTTCAGGCACAGGCATTTTTGCCAGATCAGCCAGTGCATAGGCTGCTGCAAGTTTCATTTCTTCATTTATAGTACGGGCCCTCACATCAAGAGCACCACGAAATACGTATGGGAAACCCAGCACATTATTCACCTGGTTGGGATAATCGCTGCGACCGGTTCCCATGATAACATCGGGACGGGCTGTTGTGGCTTCGGTATACGAAATTTCAGGGATAGGGTTGGCAAGTGCAAACACTATTGGATGAGGCGCCATCTTCATCAGGAATTCAGGCTTTAAGGCACCGGCAACCGATAATCCAAGGAACATGTCGGCACCATCCAGAGCTTCTTCAAGGGTGTTGATGTCGCGGTCGGTTACAAATTCTGCCTTATATTTATTCAGCCCTGTCCTTTTGCTGTTCAGCACACCCTTGCTATCGAGCATAATGATATTTTCCTTTCGAACCCCTAGCTTAATGTATAGCCGTGTGCATGAAACTGCAGCAGCCCCGGCACCGCTGACCACAACTTTCATGTCCTCAATTTTTTTCCCGTTTATTACAAGGGCATTCAACAAACCGGCTGAGGTGATAATAGCCGTGCCATGCTGATCGTCATGCATCAGGGGAATATCGAGTTCTGCTTTCAGTCTTTCTTCAATCTCAAAACACTCTGGCGCTTTAATATCTTCGAGGTTTATACCTCCGAAAGTTGGTGCGATCGCTTTCACAACTGCTACAAACTTATCAATATCTTTTTCATTTACTTCGATATCAAAAACATCTATATCAGCAAAAATTTTAAACAGCAATCCTTTACCTTCCATTACTGGTTTTCCGGCTTCGGGGCCGATATCGCCCAGACCCAGTACGGCCGTACCATTTGATATTACTGCTACCAGGTTGCCTTTGGCAGTATATTTATAAACATCTTCAGGATGCGCCTGAATTTCAAGACAAGGTTCCGCCACTCCCGGTGAATAGGCAAGCGAAAGATCGCGTTGAGTGCTGTGGGGTTTGGTGGGTACAACTTCAATTTTGCCGGGGCGCCCTTCGGAGTGATAGGTGAGTGCGTTTTTTCGAATGAGATTTGTCATGATAACCTTTTGTTAATCATTAAAATAATAAAATATTTTCGTACTGCAAAGTAACAAACAATTGAATGGTTTCTATATAATATTACAGTTAAAACTTCGTAAACTGATGCAATTTGAACTGTGTCTAAATTACCTGAGGTATTAAAACCGGGCACCAAAATGTTTGCTGTTGACTGATAGTTAAATAGTGGAAAAGAGTAGTATTAACCCCAATTATATTATTAATTAAAATTGCTACTTTTGCGCTACTTTGAAGAGGTTATCGAATAAAACGAACCGCAAAACAAATTATACTTAGTGAAGGATAAAATCATTCAAAAAAGGGCCTATTCCCATCCTGATAGATACCAGAATGGAATTTGAATCTTAATGAATATGGAAATTTATCTCGTTTGCAGAATAAGTATTGACACATACTAAGCCCAAAGCACATAACTTTTAACCTCAATAATCCACCAGAACTTTCATTTTCTATTTAATAAATCCTTTATGTATTCCTTTATCGAAGGCAAAATTGCTGACCTTAACCCCACTACAGCCGTATTGGCATGCCAGGGTATTGGTTACTCGATCAACATTTCGCTCAATACCTATACCCAGATACAGGGGAAAGAATCCTGCCGCCTGCATACCCACCTGGTAGTGAGAGAAGATGCGCTGATACTTTATGGTTTTGCAGATACTAGTGAAAGGCATGTTTTTCAGCAACTTATTTCTGTATCGGGAGTCGGGCCCAATACGGCAAGGCTTATTTTATCTTCGCTCACTTCGGCCGAAGTAGCCGAAGCAATTGCAAATGAAAATGTTAAATTACTTCAGTCTATTAAAGGTATAGGTGGTAAATCCGCTTTACGTATCATTATTGATCTGAAAGATAAAATCATGAAGGACTTGCCGGCGGGCGAAAATTTAATCTCTTCGCACAATACTGGCAAGCATGAAGCGTTATCTGCATTAGTAATGTTAGGCTTTAACAGGCCTGTTGCCGAGAAAGCCCTGGATCAGATAATAAAGGCTAACGGAGCTGCATTACCGGTTGATCAATTAATAAAAAATGCGCTGAAAATCCTCTAACCAACGATATCAGCCGTATTTTATACTATTTACAGCAAACAATTAACCAGCTAACCCTAACCTGTTGGCAGCTATATACAAAGAATCCAGCGGTTTGAATAGATATATCAAATACATATCCAGGCTTTCTTTTTTTACAATACTTATATCTCTGGTGTGGGCTGTAAGTGCTTCCATTGGTTTATCACCTAACGATCTTGAAAAGGGCCATTTTATTTTACCCCCCGATTCTGCAGGTTCCGATACCACCTTACGTTTCCCCATTCCCAGAAGTCAGAATCCTTATGATGTCACTCCATCAGGAGGCTTGTACCTCAACGATCCCTCGAACCTGAAACAGGAAGTCATCTATGATCCTAAGTACAATGAGTATACAATTACCAATAAATTAGGAACTATCGATTACCGGAATCCTGCCTCATTTTCGTTCGACGAATACCGCAAATGGGATACCCGCCGGGCTTTGGACAGTTACTGGCAGGAACGTGCCAACAGCTCTTCGGGAGCAACAAGGCTTGGAGTCATTCCGCAGTTTCGGGTTGGGGGCGAAGCTTTCGACCGTATTTTTGGAGGAAACACTATTGACATCAAACCACAAGGTAGTGCTGAACTTATATTCGGAGTTATTTCAAATCGACGCGACGATCCTTTTATCAGCCAGCAATTGCGTCGTACCACAAATTTTGATTTTGATATGAAGATTCAAATGAGTGTTCAGGCTAAGATCGGCGATAAAATTGAATTCAATACCAATTATAATACAGAGGCAACTTTCGACTTCGAAAATAAACTCAAACTCAAATACGAAGGCAAAGAAGACGAAATTATTAAACTTATTGAAGCCGGAAATGTGAGTATGCCAATCAACAGTACCCTGATAACCGGCAGTCAGAGCCTTTTCGGACTTAAAACACAACTTCAGTTTGGCAAAGCAACCGTTACAGGAATCTTTTCGCAACAGCAGAGCCAGGTCGAAAATATTACAGTTCAGGGCGGTGCTCAAACACAAAAATTCTCGACCAGCGCACTTGATTATGAAGAAAACAGGCATTTTTTCTTAGGCCAATTCTTTCGGGATGGCTTTGAAGGAGCTGTTGAAACACTTCCGGTAATTACATCTAATATAAATATTACAAAAATTGAAGTCTGGGTTACCAATATTGGAGCTGCTATAACAGAAAACCATAATCTTGTAGCGTTTCAGGACATAGGGGAAAGCAAACCCTATAATCCTACAATTAATTCAATGGCACAACAACGCTATCCTGATAACGAATCGAACGACCTTTTACATCAGTTGGATACAAACCAGGTTAGAAATATCAATGTTGCTTCCGATTACCTTATCACACAAAAAGGATACGCACCGGGTATTGATTTCGAAAAAATTGAGAGTGCACGAAAACTGAACAGTTCAGAGTACATGTATAATAACCGGCTAGGCTTCATTTCCCTGAACACTACCATAAATCCTGATCAAACACTGGCTGTTGCTTATCAATATACTGTTATTGGCGATGATAAAGTATACCAGGTAGGAGAGTTTTCCGATCAGGGCATTCCCACTGCCAGTTGTTTGATGGTTAAACTGTTAAAGAGTACAGCTGTGAACACCCATGTTCCTTTGTGGAACCTTATGATGAAAAACGTATACAACCTGGGTGCTTATAATATTAACAGGGATGACTTTTTACTTAATATACTTTATACCGGCAATAGCAATGCAGTTCCAACAGGATATTTCGATAAGGGACCTGAAGGTATCAAAGGTATTCCCCTCCTGCAGATATTTGGGTTAGATAAACTAGATCCGCAACTAAATGCTCCGCACGACGGAATTTTCGACTTTATCGATAATGCTGCACGTAACGGAGGAACTATTCAGGCATCGAACGGAAGAGTATTTTTCCCTGTACTGGAACCTTTCGGGAGTTACCTGCGTGCAAAAATCAATGATAAGACTTATGCTGATAAGTATTGTTACGATTCGCTTTATTCAATGACCAAAACAGGGGCACAGCAATATCCTGACAGGAATAAATACCTCCTGGAAGGCCAGTATAAATCGGAATCAGGCTCGGATATAGCACTCAATGCACTCAATGTTCCGCAAGGATCGGTAAAAGTCACAGCCGGGGGAGTTCTGCTGGTTGAAAATTCAGATTATACTGTAGACTACACACTTGGCAGGGTAAAAATTATAAACGAAGGTATTCTCAATTCAGGTACTCCGATTAATATTCAGCTCGAAAACAACTCTATGTTCAATGTCTACAGCCAGACTTTGCTTGGAGGACATGTCGATTACAAAGTTAACAATGACCTGTTGTTAGGAGCAACCATACTAAACCTCCACGAAAGGCCCATCACTCAAAAAACCAATTATGGCGATGCGCCTATCTCAAACACAATATGGGGCGGAAGCATTAATTACCAGAAACAATCGGACTTTATTACCAAATTAATTGATAAGCTCCCATTTTACAGCACCAAAACGCCATCCAAACTTCGCGTAGATGCTGAATTTGCCCAGTTTATCCCGGGGCATTCAAAGGCGATAGGAGAATCAGGAACATCATACATCGATGATTTTGAAGGCGCTAAATCAACCATTTCACTTACCAACATTTCTTCCTGGTCAATAGCCAGTACCCCGCAGGGGCAAACTACAATTAATATGTTCCCCGAGGCTGCTCCAGGAACAAAACTAGATTATGGATACAACAGGGCTATAGCGTCGTGGTATACTATCGACCCATCAGTTTTTTACGATAAGTCGAATTCAAGAAAACCTAAAAACATCAGTAATGATGAGCTTTCGAGAAATTCGGTCCGTGTAGTTTACGAGAACGAGTTGTTTCCTAACAAGGAAAACCAGTACAATCAGCCATTAAATATTAATATTTTCAACCTTTCTTATTTCCCTGATGAGCGTGGGCCTTATAATTACGATGTTTCAGCAAGTCGATATTCACGCGGCATCACCGAGAAAGGAAAACTAATTGATCCTTATACCCGATGGGGTGGTATTATGCGCAAAATGGAGAACTCCGATTTTGAAGCAGCCAATGTTGAATATATCACTTTCTGGCTGATGGATCCATTTTCGGAGTCATCAACACCTTTGGGAAATGAAGGGGGCGACCTGTATTTTAACCTTGGAGATATTTCGGAAGATATCTTGCGCGACGGTAGGAAATCATTCGAAAACGGGCTACCAGGTTCCGAATTGGCAACTGATGTTGACACCACCATTTGGGGCAGGGTGCCAACCATACAGGCTCTTACTCAATCGTTCGACAGCAAGCCTGAGTCGCGCCCGTTCCAGGATGTAGGGTACGACGGTTTACGCACACAAGATGAGCAGACTTTCTTTGATAAATATCTTCAAAGCATTATAACAAGCCAGGGCGCATCCTCTGATGCCTATATCATGGCTAATAACGACCCTTCGTCCGACAACTTCCACTCTTTTATAGGAGGTGATTACGACAGTGATCCCAAATACTCCAGCGTAGTTGAACGTTATAAACTGTACAATGGGCCGGACGGCAACTCACCTGCTAACAACGATAACAATTCAAATAATATCGGGCAGAGGAACCCTAATACGGAGGATTTAAATAACGACAATACCCTCAGTGACCAGGAGCGGTATTTCCAGTACGTTGTCCATCTTCGCCCTCAGGATATGGTAGTAGGTCAAAACTATATTACCGATATGTTCGACTCAAGGGGAACGGTAAAACTGGCAAATGGACAAAAAGGGGGAGCGTTGTGGTACCAGTTTAAAATCCCTGTGCAAAAACCGGATAAGGTAGTTGGGGGAATACAGGATTTCAAATCGATACGATTCATGCGTATGTTTTTTAAGGACTGGGATACTGCAGTTGTGTGCCGCTTTGCATCCTTTGAGCTGGAACGGGGCGAATGGCGGAAATACTACAACAGCTTGCTTACACCAGGCGAATATATTCCTGATCCAAACCAGGATGGTACCTCCTTCGACATGTCGACACTGAGTTATGAGGAAAACGGCAGCAGAGTTCCTATTCCCTATGTTATACCCCTTGGAATTACTCGTGAGGTAAATTATGCAAGCTCCAATTACCAGCAACTGAATGAACAGTCGATGGTGCTTAAGGTTTGTAACTTGCTTGACGGCGATGCCCGCGGTGCTTATAAAACCACAGACTTCGATTTCCGCGATTACAAGAAATTACAAATGTACATCCATGCCGAAAAGTCGATTGAGTCACAACATCTTGAAAAAGGAGATCTTACAGCATTTGTAAGGATGGGTTCCGATTTTACGACAAACTACTATGAATATGAGGTACCACTCTCATTTACACCATGGGATACCCCAGCCAGTAATCCGAATGCCATTTGGCCGGAGGAAAATAATATGGTGATTGAACTTGCTAAACTGGTTGCTGCAAAACAATCGCGTAACGATGAGATGAACCGTTCAGGTTCGGTTATCAGTACAACTACTCCTTACGTTATTCCTGATGGAGACAATAGAATAACTATTGTCGGCTCGCCAAGTATGAGCGATATCAGGGCGATGATGATCGGAGTCCGGAATCCTAAACGAAATCCCCGAAAACTTGATAACGACGACGGTCAGGCAAAATGTGCTGAAGTATGGGTAAATGAATTGCGCCTCACCGATTTTAACGAAAAAACAGGGTGGGCTGCCAATGCCAGGATTGCTACTAACCTTGCTGACCTGGGAAATGTTATGTTATCTGGCGCATACAGTACAGCAGGATTTGGAAGCATCGAAAAGAAAGTGAACGAGCGGCAGAAAGAAGCCATCAGCCAACTAGATGTAGCTACCAACCTGGAACTGGGGAAATTCCTTCCCGAAAATTCAGGCATACGTATCCCAATGCATTACGATTATTCGCAAACTGTCAGCAAACCGCAATATAATCCGCTGGATCCGGATGTGTTGTATACCGATCAAACCAATGGTATGTCCAAACAGCAGAGTGATTCGCTGGCGAAACTTACAACCGATCTTACAAAAAGACAGAATCTTAACTTTATGAATGTGCGCAAGGACAGGGTTGGAGCTGCTCAAAAACCACAGCTCTGGGATATCGAAAACTTTGACCTGTCGTATGCATACTCCGAGATTTCACATTCAAACAATGACATTGAATCTGATAACAAGAAAACATACCGGGGAGGACTGGGATATAATTTTACTGCAAATCCCAAAAATGTCAAACCGTTTCAAAAGACTGTCAGGTCGAAGTCACTTGCTGCTATCCGCGACTTTAACTTCTACTATCTTCCTAAGCTAATTTCATTCCGTACGGATATGTACCGCGACTATCAACGGAGGCTACTCCGTAATAAAAGTGGCTCACTGATTATACTCGAACCAAATTATACCAAACGATGGGATTGGAATCGTATTTACGACATTAAATATGATTTCTCACAATCTCTCAAATTTGATTATAGCGCCAACGTAAATGCATATATCGATGAACCGGCAGGAGGTTATGAGAAGCAAAACAGCAATTATGAGAATTATCGCGATACTGTATGGAATTCGATCAAGAGTTTTGGTTCAACAAACAGGTTTAATCAATTGGCAAATATTAACTATACGGTTCCATTTAATAAAATCCGTGCTCTGAACTGGGTTACTTTGAATTCCCGTTATGGCGTAAAATACCGCTGGGAAGCTTCACCGAGTTCGCTTCAACCCAGATTTGGCAATTCAATTGAAAATTCGCGCGACATCCAGTTGAACGGAGGATTCAGACTTACTACATTATATGATAAAGTTCCGTTCCTGAAAAAAGCACGGATTGAGCTCCAAAATAAAGGACAGTCACAACCAGGTAAACTACCAACGCGGGACATGCAAAATCCGAAAGATGCAAACCCTGATCTGACTAAAAAAGCTGGAAAAAATGACGCCAATGCAGATAGTACAGAGAAACCAAAGAAAAATTATCTGAAAGATATCGGAACCTATACATTGGGTGTTTTAATGTCAGTCAAAGACATGAACTTTACCTATACCCGGTCAAACGGTATCATACTACCTGGCTTTACGCCTGTGCCGGGCGCTTTAGGTAACAGTTGGGATTTGAATGCGCCAGGCCTTGGTTTTATTTTTGGAAGCCAAAAGGATATTACAGTTAAAGCATCATCTTCAGGATGGCTTACAAAGGATACTTTGCTTAATAATCCCTATATTACAAGAGCAACGGAGAATTTTACATTCCGATCAACAGTGGAACCTGTCCGGAATTTTAAAATCGATGTAACTGCTGACCGTACATACGCTACCTCTTACCAGGCATATTACAAAGCTAATTCCAACGGAGTGTTTAACGATCCGACATCGGCACAGGATCGGGGAAATTTTAGTATGTCTTACATTATCTGGGCAAGTGCCTTTAAAAAAGATAATAGCAATGATCAAAGCCCTGTTTTCGAACAGATGCTTTCGTACAGGAAACCCATAGCGGAAAGACTGGCTTTAGAAAACCCCAACTCAGTAGGTGTCGATTCACTCGGATATCCTAACGGCTATGGGCCTACCCAGCCACAGGTTCTATTTGCTTCGTTTATGGCGGCTTACAGCGGGAAAAGTCCTGATAAAATCAAATTCAATGCATTCCCGAAAATACCTTATCCTAACTGGCGTATAACCTACAATGCCACACAGGGAATTAAATCCCTGCGTAAGTATTTCCAATCAGTTAGTGTATCACATGCCTATCGTTCGTCCTATTCGGTGGGCGGTTTCCTTACCGACAGCAAATACCAGGAATTAGGAGGTTTCTCTTCTGCACTTGATAATGCTAAAAACTTTATTCCGGAAAAACACATGGATGTGATTACTGTAACGGAACAGTTCGGGCCGCTGATTGGTTTTGATATGACCATGAAAAACAGCATGCTTGCCAGGGTGGAATTCAGGAAAACACGAAATCTCGCTTTAAGCTTTGTCAATAACCAACTTACTGAAATGCGAAGCAATGAGTTGGTAATAGGTACAGGATACAGGTTTAAGAGTGTCCCGTTTAAAGTCAGATCCTTGTCAACAGGGAAAGCCGTTCAAATGAAAAGCGACCTCAATGTAAAACTTGATTTCTCTATCCGTGACAATAAAACCATACTGCGCCGTATTGAAGAAAACAATAACCAGATTTCGAGCGGAACCAAAGCAATTTCAATTAATTTTTCGGCTGATTACATGGTTAGCCAAAAACTGAACGTACGACTGTTCTACGATCAAACCATCAACCAACCGCATGTATCAGCCCAGGTACCTACTTCCAATATCAACGCAGGTATTTCGCTGAGGTTTACCCTGGCGCAATAAATTTGTTTCAGATTTTAGCTTTGCTGAACTCACTTTGCTCGGTTCATGTTTCAGAGTTTTGAATTTGAGATTTTTATTTTGAATCTTAAATACTTAACCTTTTAACTGCCAACCCAGAACTTGGAATTTGGAATTTGTGTCTTGAAATTTGGGACTTTTATTCAGAATCATTCTATTTTGAAAATTCTTGATTGCAGGTTGATTACAATGTTTAATTTTGACATCGAAAAAAACAGAACAATGAATATTCCAGAAAATCTTTATTATACCAATGATCATGAATGGATCAAGGTAGAGGGCAATACCGGCATAATAGGTGTTTCCGATTTTGCACAACATCAATTAGGCGATATCGTTTTTGTGGATGTTGCAACAGTAGGCGATACGCTGGCCGAGGGTGATACCTTTGGCACCATTGAAGCAGTGAAAACTGTATCCGATTTGTTTATGCCGGTCGATTCGGAAGTGATAGAATTCAACGAAGCACTAAACGACGAGCCTGAACTAATCAACAAAGATCCTTATGGTGCCGGATGGATTGTTAAAGTAACAATTACCGACATATCAAAACTGTCCGCTCTTCTTTCCGCTGAACAATACAAAGCTTTAGTAGAAGCATAAGTTCCTGATTCAGCCATCTGATTTTCAATTCCATGTAAAGCTTGTAAACCCACACCTGCCCTGTAATGGTTAGGTGTGGATTAAGTGCATACCACTATAACGATTAAAACCTAAACCTTCTCCTGATTTTTTTAGATTTTTACTTCCATGAACTAATAATCCGAAAAGGTTACATATTTCTGAGTACTGTAAAATTTCTAGTCCCTATTTCTCATAAAGCATAGTTTAGCGACAAAATAAATTTACAATGGAACCTGGAATAAAAGCAGTGTAAATCAGGGATGACACTTAAACACCTGTTTAAAAATCAGGAAAGTGTATAAAGAATTTCAGGTGGAAAACTAATGGCCTATTTCTTGCATCTCGGCTAATAATCAATGCAAAAAATAGCGAAAAGAATAAATTGAGTAAGGAATTATTGTAATTTAGCAAGTTCTTACGCCACAATACAAGTATCACCTAATTATATAGGTTATGGAACTAAAAAAATCAGAGAAAGCAGATCTTGAAAACAAGAAGGGCATATTCATTCAGATAGGCCTGATCTTTTCGATGGCTCTTATACTTGTGGCTTTTGAGTGGAGGAGCTCTGATGTTCAAAATCTTGACACGTATAGCACCCGAAACATGAATACAGAGGTTGAAGAAATGGTGCAGATAACTCAACAAAGCACCCCTCCGCCTCCACCAGCTCCACCGCCACCTTCGATTGTATTAAATGTTGTTGATAACGCTGCTCAAATTAATGACGATATTTCTATTGACGCTGAAGCTGACGAAAGAACCATTGTAGATGAATATAAAGCTCCGGCTCCGGTTCAACAGGAAGAAGAATCTGAGATACAGGAACAGGAAATCTTTCAGGTAGTTGAAAATGCACCTGCTTTCCCTGGGGGTGATATAGCCCGGATGAAATTTCTTCAGGACAACATAAAATACCCTGCAATGGCTCGTGAAAGCGGCATACAAGGAACAGTATATGTTACTTTTGTAGTCGAGCGAAACGGCTCTGTTACTGATGTTAAAATTTTACGTGGTATCGGCGGTGGCTGCGATGAAGAAGCCGTTCGTGTGGTAAAAAACATGCCTAAATGGGAACCCGGAAAACAACGTGGAAAGCCTGTTCGGGTGCAGTTTAATATGCCAATAAGGTTCACACTCGCCGGCTGATATGAAAAAACATAAATACAACCCATTCCCTACCGGATGGGTTTTTTGTTAAAAGATTTTATTCGTTGTAGAAAGGTTCGGTTAAATTACATTGATACCCGGGCTTTTTTATTATGCGATTTCTGCGACGAATATTTATCGAAAAATATATTACAAACTGTTTGACCGATATTTTGTTAATTTACTACTAATTCTTTTTTATGAGTATTTTCAAACCGGAAATTTTCCAGGGGAGCATGTCATACAAACGTTATTTCGAAGGCTGGTACTTCAAACACGTTTCGAAAAACATGGAACTCGTTTATTCATTTATCCCGGGGATTTCGCTAAATCCGGAAAATCCTCATGCGTTTATCCAGGTAATAAATGGATTAACCGGCCTCACTCAATACGTTGAGTATCCTGTTTCATCATTTAAATTCAGTAAAAACAGCTTTAGTGTTCAGGTAGGTGATTCGGTTTTTACAGCAGATAGCATGTTGTTAAATATTAACTCTCCCCTGATCAAAGTCAGTGGCCGGCTGGGCTATTCAGGAAGCATAAAATACCCGACATCAATATTATCTCCCGGAATCATGGGCTGGTATTCATTCGTTCCGTTTATGGAATGCAAGCATGGTGTAGTTTCCGTATCGCATCGCATTGACGGAAGTTTGCTGGTTAATGGCGAACAACTTGATTTTTCAGGCGGCAAAGGCTATATTGAAAAAGATTGGGGAAAGTCATTTCCTGAATCATGGATATGGGTTCAAAGTAACAACTTTGTTAATTCCGACGCATGCATCATGATGAGTATTGCCAAAATACCATGGTTGGGAAGTTTTTTCACCGGTTTTCTAGGTTTTCTTTATTATAAGGGCGATTTCTATCCGTTCAGCACCTACCATAAATCGGAGATTACCGCGCTGAACCTGGCTGATGAAAAGCTGACTTTTGGTTTTAGAAGCAAGAAACACCAACTCAAAATTACTGCAACACTTAAAAATTCAGGAATCCTGCTGGCGCCAAAATCCGGGGAAATGAGCCGCAGGATAAAGGAAAGCGTTGATTCGGAACTTGAAGTTGTATTATCCGATCTGGACGGAACAGAAATATACCACGATCATGCTTCCCGCGCCGGGCTCGAAGTTATAGAAGGCATTTTTGAAATTGTAAAGATAAAATCAGTGAAATAGATTCCGTAATTAGCTTTCAACAATACTACTCTTTTGGTAAAAATCGTACTCAAATCATTTATTACACAGCACAATTCCAATATAATGTACAAAGCACTGTGCACTCAGTACTAAGCACTGAGCACTAAAAATCTATCAATTTATCAGTTCAAAGAAACCTTTCTCCACATTGTAATTAAATATTTCACCGGTTTCGATTATATAATACCATCCGCTGATTGTGATCAGGCCCTTAACATATCTTTCGGCTATAAAAGGATAAGTAAGCAGGTGACGTATTTGCTCTACTACATTCATTTGTTCCGTCAGCCATTCCCTTGATGCATGGTTTCCATCGGGTAAAATTTTGAGAACTTTTTCTTTTACCGGAAGAGCAAGTTCAAGCCATTTAAGCGTATGTGGCAGTTTATGAAAATATTCAGCCGGTTTATACAATGCTGCAATACCACCACAATTCGAATGACCGCAGATAACAATATTTTCAACTTCAAGCGATTCAACGGCAAATTCAATGGCTGAAATGGCAGCCAGGTATTCGCCTTCAGGTTTATAAAGCGGAACTATATTGGCAATATTCCGGATAATAAACAGCTCGCCGGGCATGGATGCTGTTATCATATTGGGTACCACACGCGAATCGGAACATCCTATAAACAATGTGTGTGGTTTTTGCTCCTTTCCAAGTTCGGAAAAAAGCTGTTCATGTGTCTCAAAATCATTTTGCCTGAAAGCGACGGCTCCTTCGATAAGTTTTTTCATAGAACATCAATAATAGTTAATCCACAGAACAGGTTGTTGTATTAAACAATAGAAATGCCATTTTGTAGTATTGACCTGAGAGAAATACTTCCTATACATTTATGAACTGGCAACAACAAAGATCGCTAAGTTAATTATTTAGGGGCAATTTTATTATGGATTTCAAAATAACAGAAGTGAAAATATTTTGTGCCATTAAAAATGAATTTTCATGATGTCAGTGGGTATTCAATTCCATTTGGCCAAAGATTAAATACATTGAAGAAATCAGGAGATAATTTTTCTCATTTGGGGTTCAAATCACGAATCAATTAAAAGATATATATTTTTTGAACTATCAATTATATAGGGGGTATATTCATTTAATTTATACTTTTTTATCAGTTAGATCATTTTTAAAAGGGTATTGACTCAATATTTATACTTTTTTCATGACATATCAAAATTTTCTCTAACTTTGCCAAAAAATTTAAATTCATAGTCTTAATACCATCCATAATGAAATTAAAATGGAAAACCCCCTTAATATTACTGGTTTTACTTTTTACCGGTATTACAGGTGCATATGCATCAACGGGAACAGCAATTGATTCGGGTGCGACAGCATGGATGCTTACCTCAACAGCATTGGTACTATTAATGGTTCCTGGCCTTGCACTATTTTATGGAGGCCTTGTGCGTACCAAAAATGTACTTGGAACAATGATGCACAGCTTTGTGGCCATGGGTATTATAAGTATTTTATGGGTAGCTGTTGGATACAGCATGAGTTTTGGCAGCAATGTTCTTGGTGGCTGGTTTGGCTGGAATCCCGACTATTTCTTTTTAAAAGGGATTGATACCAATATTATGGACGCAGGAATTCCCGAATATGTTTTTTCGATGTTCCAGGGAAAGTTTGCCATTATAACTCCTGCCTTGATAGCCGGAGCTATTGCCGAAAGGGTTTCCTTTAAAGCATATTTCTTTTTTATTGCCCTCTGGAGTGTTTTGGTTTACAATCCGCTTTGTCACTGGGTATGGGCCAGCGATGGTTTCCTCTTCAATATAGGTGCAAAAGGAGCCATCGATTTTGCAGGTGGCACAGTTGTGCATATTTCGGCTGGTGTGAGCGGTCTGATAGCTGCCTTATTTCTTGGTGCGCGTCGAGGCTATCCTTACCAGGTTATCCGCCCTAATAATATGGTGATTGTTATGCTGGGAGCTGGCCTGCTATGGGTTGGCTGGTTTGGCTTCAATGCCGGAAGCAGTATATCCAGCGGGCTTAGCACTGCGCAGGCATTAGTGGCAACACAGGTAGCAGCAGCAGCCGGTGCACTTACATGGATTGTGATAGAATGGGTACACCAGGGAAAAGCCACCGCGCTTGGTTTTGCCAGCGGTATACTCGCCGGATTGGTAGCAGTTACCCCGGCAGCAGGAGTTGTTCAGCCTTATGGAGCAATTATCCTTGGAGCCCTGGCTTCAATTATCTGTTATATGGCTATTCAGTTGAAAAACAAATTAGGATATGATGACAGCCTGGACGCTTTCGGAATACATGGAGTTGGAGGAATTGTAGGAGCATTGCTTTTGGTATTTTTTATTCGCCCATCGTGGATGCAGGAAGCTGCTACAGCAGCAGGCGGAAACTGGACAATGTGGAACCAGCTGGGTGTACAGGCTATTGCAGTGAGTATCGCTGTTGTATATGCAGCTGTAATGACTTTTGTAATTATATACCTTCTAAATAAAGTTGTACCTTTCAAATCAACAGAAGAGGAAGAAATGGCCGGTCTCGACAGGTCGTATCATGGTGAACGGGGATACGGAATGTTAAATGCCAATTAAATATGGCTCCAAGTTCCCGGTTCCGGATTGCAACCTGCCTTTTAATAATCTACTAACGGCAAATGGCACCTAGCACCAACTCTATAACACAAAATACTTATTCTTTAATCATTTAAAGACATACAAAATGAAACTAATAACTGCAATAATCAGGGAAGCCGAACTTGATAAAGTCCGCGAGGCACTTATTGAGGCTGAAATCAAGCGAATAACAGTCAGCCGTGTTTCAGGTCATGGGCAACAGCGGATAGAGGAAATGTACCGCGGTCAAATTATTGTTCCCGATCTGATCCCTAAAATGAAAATTGAAATCGCAGTAAATGAAGAATTTGTTGACATTACGGTTGACACTATTCTTAAATCCGCCCGCACCAACGGCCCGGACGGCAGTGTTGGAGACGGTAAAATATTTATAACGCCGCTCGAAGAGTGCATCCGGATACGTACCGGCGAACGCGGTGGTAGTGCTATTTAAAAATTTTGATTTGTTGGGGTACACGTCAGGCCCGGGAGGTAAAAGCCCCGGGCTTTTTTATTTCTGCCAAAGCAAGAATAAATGATAATCGCTTTTAAATACTATCAAGTGTTAGAAATTGATTCACCACTCTTTTTCACAGCTGTCCGAAGTTTCTAACTTCGGACAATTACCTTCCCTTATAAAGCAACAATTTCAAGCAACCCTTTACCTTTTCCATAATAATCCCTAGCTAACGCTAGGGATTGAAATCACATTCTATATTTACAACTATAACAATTGTAATTATAAATAATGTTAACCTGTTCAATATATTTTATTATTTCATCATTAGATGAACCATGCTTTGATAAAAATTTTATTATTCTTTGCAAAGTCTTAGCTGTTTCTTGTAAATCAAGAATACTATATTTAGAGTTACTTTTTAATAATAAATATGTAGTCGTTGGTGATTTCAATGCTCTAAATAAAAAAATCCCAGATTTCTGATAACCTATAAAATTTTTAGAAACAATTTCGACAATAGTAATTTGACTCATATTATCTTCAATGCTCTTGCCTTTCTCTAACTCACCAACTTTAATCAAATAATTGATAACATCAGCATGAACAGAATTTACCACTTTTCTACTGTCAATTACCTGAGATTTTGAAGAAAAGCTTGCAATCATTATCAATAAAAACACTAAAAAGTTTCTTTTTTGTAATTTTCTCATTTCTTCTTTTCCTCTCGCTTTAGTTTAGGTTCTAACAAAATATTTACGCTGACTTTATTAGGTTGAGTTTCAAAATATCCTGTGCTGGCGTGCATCTCCTGACGCATGACGGGTTATTCTTACATCCTAAGGAATACACGCACAAGTATGGGAGAAAAAAGCCCCAAAACGGTTCACCATCAATTATGAGAAGTTGTATCGCCACTCTTTTTCTTTCTCCAACTTATATATTGTGCCAATGGCCAGGTAGATAACGAGATCAACATCAGTATATAAAACAGTTTGCTAGTTTCTTCAATAGCCAATAAATAAATCATACCAATAGCACTTAGTGCACCAATTATTAATATGATTTTGCTGATAGTAAGTTTCATATCGTTTGATATTTTGATTTAAAAATAATACAACTCAAAACTAATAAATTAATCAATATCATTCATTTAGCTCATTCTTCAGCTTTCTCCGGATGAAAATACTCAAATACAATCTTTCCTTTTGCTAATCCGGCAACCTTTTGCAGATCAGCTAGATCAGCTTCCTTAATAGCTTTTACCGAACGGAATTTGCGAAGCAAAACAGTGGAAGTCGATTCACCAACCCCGGCAATTTCAGTAAGTTCGGTTTTTATTGTTCCTTTTTCGCGGCGCTTACGGTGGTGGGTAATGCCAAAACGATGTGCTTCGTCGCGTAATTGCTGGATAATTCGGAGTGTTTCCGATTTCTTATCAATATAAAGAGGCAACGAATCGCCGGGATAATAAATCTCTTCCAGCTTTTTGGCTATCCCAATTACAGCTACTTTGCCGTGCAGTCCAAGTTTATTAATGCTTTCCATGGCCGAACTGAGTTGTCCCTTGCCCCCATCAACAATAATCAGCTGTGGTAAAGGCTGATTTTCATCCATTACACGTTTATAGCGGCGGTAAATCACTTCCTCCATCGAAGCAAAATCATTCGGGCCTTCAACGGTTTTGATATTGAAATGCCGGTATTCCTTTTTATTAGGTTTGCCGTTGGTAAAAACCACCATGGCTGCGACAGGATAAGATCCCTGGATATTTGAATTATCAAAACAATCGATACGCACCGGATGCTCTTTGAGGCGAAGGTCAGCCTGCATTTGAGCCATTATTCTCGTTGTATGGCGCTCAGGATCAACATGCTCTAGCTGTTTGTGTTTTTCGAGCATATAATATTTAGCGTTGCGTTCCGAAAGTTCGAGCAGTTTTTTCTTTTCGCCACGTATAGGCCTTGTATAGGATACTCCCGGCAATTCGACATCCGGTTTAAACGGAACAATAATTTCGGGCGAATCGGAATCGAAACGCTCACGCAGCTCAACAATAGCTAATAGAAGCAATTCTTCGGGTGATTCGTCCAGCTTTTTACGAATCTCAACAGTATGTGCCTGTATTATACTTCCATTAATCACTTTCATGAAATTGATATAGGCAGCTGTAGGCTCATCAACATAAGAAAAAATATCAATATTGTGAATCGAAGGGCTTACAATGGATGACTTACTCTGGTAACGGTCGAGAAGTACGATTTTCCCCTTAACAATATGTGCTTTTTCATATTGATACGTATCAGCATATTCTTTCATCATACCTGCCAGATGCTGCCGGGCAGAAGAAATATTACCGCGAAGGATATTCCTGATTTCTATCAATGATAGCCCGTAATCTTCTTCTGTTTGAAGATTCTCACAAGGCCCCTGGCAATTTTTCATGTGAAATTCGAGGCATACTTTGTACTTACCGGAACGAATATTGGCTGGACTTAAATTAAGACTACAAGTGCGGATCTGGTACAATTGCCTGATCAGGTCGAGCAATGTGTGCATCATTTTTACCGAAGCATACGGTCCGAAATAATCGGAACCATCGTTAATGCGATGCCTGGTCGGGAAAATACGCGGGAATGCTTCTTTTTTAATGCAGATCCAGGGATAGGTTTTATCGTCCTTCAGCATCACGTTGTAACGTGGCAGGTATTTTTTAATAAGGTTATTCTCCAGCAACAAAGCGTCCAGCTCAGTTTCAACCACTACAATCTGGATATCAACAATCTTCTGAACCAGTATCCTTACTTTCCCAATCAAAGATTCATTCTGCCTGAAATAAGAAGAAACCCGTTTTTTAAGATTCTTGGCTTTCCCGACATAAAGTATTTTCCCATCCTTATCATAATATTGATACACCCCGGGACTGTCGGGCAGTTCGCGGACTATGTTTTGGATATGGATGGAATTTTTAGACAATTATAGGGAATAAAGCAGTAGGTTGTTAGGATGTTAGGCTGTAGGCTATTAGGCTGTTAGGTTATAGACAGAATATACTTCATTCTTGTTGCTTGTTCCGGCTTTCCAATTTCTTATTCTTCTTCCCTCATGTGATTCCACCCCATCGCTTCGATTTGAATCAGCGGCCCGTTGATAGTTGCAAGAAAAGCGCCTGCATTGGGTTCTGTCATATGGCCAATGATATTGATACCTTCAAGTTCTTTCACTTTCTCGAAATCGTTCATATTTATAGTAAACAACAGTTCATAATCTTCACCTCCATTCATAGCTGCCGTAACAGGCTGAATGTTAAACTCTTCAGCAGCAGCAATGGTCATGGCATCCAGCGGAATCTTTTCTTCAAAAATACGGCAACCAAGTTCTGAATCTTCACAAATATGAAGTACTTCCGATGCCAGACCGTCGGAAATATCGATCATAGACGTAGGTTTTACTCCAACAGTTTTGAGTAATTCAATAATATCGGTGCGTGGTTCCGGTTTAAGCTGGCGTTCCAGTATGTAATCAAAACCTGCGAGGTCGGGCTGCATGCCGGGATCAGCTTCAAAAACTTTCTTTTCGCGTTCGAGCAACAGCAAACCCATATATGCGCTGCCCAAGTCTCCGGTAACGCAAATCAGGTCATTTTCTTTGGCAGTATTCCGGTACACAACATCCTCTTTTTCAGCATCACCGGTAACCGTAAGCGATAAAAACAAACCATGGACCGATGAAGTTGTATCTCCGCCTACAAGGTCAACGTTGTATCGTTTACAGGCTAAACGGATACCTTCGTATATCTCCTCAAGAGCTTCGACAGGAAAGCGGTTCGACACTGAAATTCCGACAAAAAGTTGCCTTGGTGTGCCATTCATAGCTACAATATCCGAAAAATTTACGGTTGCACATTTATATCCCAGGTGTCGCAATGGCATGTATGCCAAATCGAAATGAACACCTTCGACAAGCAAATCTGTGGAAACAAGTGTCACTTTATTGCCATAATCAATTACAGCAGCATCATCTCCAATGCCCTTAATGGTTGAAGGTTGCTCATTAATAAAAGCTCCAGTAAGGTGTTTTATCAGTCCGAATTCGCCTAAAGATGAAAGCTCGGTTCGTTTACCCGGTGTTTGATCGATCATGAAATTAAATTTGTGACAAAATTAAGGTTTTCTTTACCACGGAGGCACAGATTACACTGAGGGACACAGAGTTTTATTTTTTCACTGAAATTTTCCACTCCTTCAGAAACTCTGGTTTTTCATGATATCTGTCGTTTAAGAATATCAATTGCATAACGTTCCATTGAGTTTTCTTTTTATCTCAGTGGTTCTCTATGACCTCCGTGCCTCAGTGGTTTTCTTTTTTTTCTGAAAGAATGAATATCCTATAAGTGCAATGCAATAAAATTCGGTATTCATTTTCCGAAATCTCAAAACAATTCATACTCCCACTTGTTTTTTACTAAAAGAAGCAGCTAATAAGGTATTGCAATACCTTTATTATTACTAACTTTGCCCGCTAAATTTATTTAAACCAAAGATAAATTAGCGCCTGAACATCACAAAGAAATGGAAAAGAATCAGAGCAATATACTGGAAGAAGTAACCACCAGCGATTACAAGTATGGATTTCATACTAATATCGAAATGGACATGGCTGCTGTTGGGCTAAGTGAAGATACGGTAAGATTTATTTCAGCAAAAAAGAATGAGCCCGAATGGATGCTTGAATTCCGGCTTAATTCATACCGTCATTGGCTTACGCTTACCGAGCCAAAATGGGCGCATATCCATCATCCTCCAATTAAATACCAGGATATTATTTACTATGCTGCCCCTAAACGAAAAAAAGAACTTACAAGTCTCGATGAAGTCGATCCTGAATTAATCGAAACTTTCAATAAACTTGGTATTTCGCTCGAAGAGCAGAAAAAACTGAGCGGCGTTGCCGTTGATGCTGTAATCGACAGTGTTTCGGTTAAAACCACATTTTCGGATACGCTTTCGAAATACGGAGTTATCTTTTGTTCTTTCAGCGATGCAGTTAAAAACCATCCGGATCTGGTTAAACAATATATGGGTAGCGTGGTGCCAAGCAACGACAACTTTTTTGCTGCACTCAATTCAGCAGTATTCAGCGATGGTTCGTTTTGCTACATTCCCAAAGGCGTTCGATGCCCGGTTGAATTGTCAACTTACTTTCGTATTAATGCTGCTAATACCGGACAGTTCGAACGTACTTTAATTATTGCCGACGAAGGTGCCTATGTTAGTTACATGGAAGGCTGTACAGCTCCTATGCGCGACGAAAACCAACTCCATGCTGCCATCGTCGAGATTGTAGCCATGAAAGATGCCGAAGTTAAATACAGTACAGTTCAAAACTGGTATCCGGGCAATAAAAAAGGCGAAGGCGGAATTTATAATTTCGTTACCAAACGGGGTATTTGTAAAGGCAGCCATTCCAAAATATCGTGGACACAAGTCGAAACCGGATCAGCAATTACATGGAAATATCCGAGTGTTGTTTTAATGGGAGATAATTCGATTGGTGAATTTTATTCGGTGGCAGTTACCAATAATTTCCAGCAGGCTGATACCGGCTCGAAGATGATTCACCTTGGAAAAAATACCAAAAGCACCATTATTTCGAAAGGTATTTCAGCCGGTCAAAGCAACAACAGTTACCGTGGATTGGTAAAAGTGATCAAACGGGCCGAAAATGCACGTAATTTCTCCCAATGCGATTCATTACTGTTGGGCGATAAATGCGGCGCTCATACCTATCCATATATAAAAGCTGAAAACCATACTTCCATCATTGAACACGAAGCTACCACTTCAAAAATCTCTGACGACCAGCTTTTCTACTGCAAACAGCGTGGAATAAGTTCTGAAAGTGCCATTGGCCTTATCGTTAACGGATATGCTAAAGAAGTGCTGATGCATCTGCCTATGGAATTTGCTGTTGAAGCTCAGAAATTGCTGGCTATTAGTTTGGAAGGAAGCGTTGGGTAAGAAATAATGTTCGATGTCGGATGAATGATGTCGGATTTACAGTTTAGATTTGAGTATAGGTTCATTGTCACATTAACAAATTAGCACATTAATACATTATACCACACATGTTAAGTATCAGAAATTTAAATGTTTCTATCAAAGGGAAAGAGATTTTAAAAGGGATTAACCTTGAGGTGCAAGCCGGAGAGGTACATGCTATTATGGGCCCGAACGGAACAGGTAAAAGCACATTGGCTTATGTTATAGCCGGCCGCGAAGGCTACGAAGTAACAGAAGGCGAGATAATATTTAAAGGGCGGAATATTTTGGATCTGTCCGCGGAAGAACGTGCCTGCGAAGGTTTGTTTCTTGGATTTCAGTACCCGGTAGAAATTCCGGGAGTTTCAATTACCAATTTCCTTCGCACTGCTATTAACGAGCAACGCAAATACCGTGGTCTCGACCCGGTTCCTGCTGCTGAATTTCTCGCCCGGCTGGAAGAGAAAAAACAATTACTCGAACTGCAGGATAAACTCGCCAGCCGTTCCGTTAACGAAGGTTTTTCGGGTGGCGAAAAGAAAAAGAATGAAATTTTCCAGATGGCCATGCTCGAGCCTGCACTAGCCATACTCGATGAAACCGATTCAGGGCTTGACATCGATGCACTGCGTATTGTGGCTACCGGTGTAAACAAACTCCGCCGCCCGGATAATGCAACTATAGTAATTACCCATTACCAGCGTTTGCTGGAGTATATAATTCCTGATGTCGTGCATGTCCTTTTTGACGGTCGGATTGTGAAATCAGGAGGTAAAGAACTTGCCTTACTCCTGGAAGAAAAAGGCTACGAATGGATAAGAAATGAATCCTAATCTCAGGAATTCTAAAACACATAAAATTATGGATGCAGGAATAGTTTCAACAATATACGACCTCAAAGAGTATCTGACTGAAGTTTTTGCTGACAAGCAGCAGGAAATCTCGCAAAATGATACACCTTTTGTGGCTATAAAGCGTGCTAATGCATTTGAATTGTTCAGCAAGATGGGTTTCCCTCATGCTGCACTCGAAAAATGGCGGGGCACCGATCTCTCACGGGCTTTGAATCATGAATATTATGCATTGCCTGAACCACCGTCTTCCGATCTGGATATTGACAAAATATTTAAATGCGATGTCCCGCACTTCGAAACTTTGCTTGTATCACAGCTCAATGGCTGGTATGCTGACAGGAAAAAGTTACTACAGGTATATCCGAACGGTATGATTATCGGAAGCCTTGCTGCTGCGTTCAGTAAATACCCGGAACTTATACAAGCTCACTTTGGTAAATATGCGGATGACAGTTCCGAAAGCCTCACAGCTTTGAATACAGCCATGTCGCAGGACGGAATTTTTATTTATGTGCCCGATAATGTGACTGTTGATCAGAATATCCAGATGGTTAACATTACAGATTTCAAGCAAAATCTGTTTCTGAATACACGTAACCTCGTTATTTTAGGCGAAAACAGTCACTTGCGACTGGTTCAGTGTGATGACTCTATCAATCACGATGTGACTTTTATTAATTCGGTCACTGAAGTTAAAATCGGTCGCAACTCAACGCTTGATCATTATAAACTTCAGAATAAGGATGATCATACTACGCTGATCAATTCCATGTATTTTCACCAGGACGAAGGAAGTAGTTTATCCACCAATGCTATCAGCCTCAATGGTGGTTTGATTCGTAACCTTTCACATGTTACTTTGAACGGTAGCCACAGCAATGCTGATATTTCAGGGCTTTACCTTATGGATCGGTACCAGCATGTGGATAACCAGGTGTTTATCAACCATGCAGCACCTGAATGTGAAAGCAGGGAACTTTTCAAAGGAGTACTTGATGATCATGCCAGCGGAGTTTTTAACGGCCATATCAAAGTACATCGCGATGCGCAGAAAACCAATGCTTTTCAAACGAATAAAAATATCCTGCTCTCCGACAAAGCCAGCATTGATACCAAGCCTTTCCTCGAAATTTATGCCGACGATGTAAAATGCAGCCATGGAGCAACTATTGGCCAGCTGGATGCAGAAGCGTTATTTTATATCCGCTCTCGTGGTATCAGCGCAGCCAATGCCAAAATATTGCTCATGTATGCTTTTGCTGCCGATGTTATCAACAAGATCTCAATTCCGGAATTACGGTTGCGCATGGATGATATGGTTAAGAAACGCCTGCGTGGTGAACTTTCGCAATGCGAACAATGTGTGTTGAACTGCAGTACACATGAGCATCAAAAAGTTGAGTTTAAAATTGACATGACAAAAATCTGATCCTCAACTGTAATGAGCATTATTTCAGAAGATAAAATTAAATTGGTCAGGGCCGACTTCCCGATTCTGTCGCGCACTATTTATGGTAAACCCCTGGTTTATTTTGATAATGCGGCAACGACACAAAAACCAAGAACGGTTATTGATGCCATCAGCAACTATTACCTGAATGATAATGCCAATGTCCACCGGGGAGTTCATTACCTGAGTCAGCAGGCAACCGGCGCTTTCGAAGATGTAAGGAAAAAAGTAGCTGCCTTCGTAAATGCAGGCAGTTCAAATGAAATTATCTTTACCCGTGGAGCTACTGAAGCCATAAACCTGGTGGCCTGGTCATTTTGCGAAACATTTCTGAATGCCGGCGACGAAATTATCGTTTCGGTACTCGAGCATCATTCAAACATTGTTCCCTGGCAGGCAGCCTGTGAGCGAAAAGGTGCTCATCTCAAAGTTATCCCGGTAACCACTGAAGGCGACCTGGATCTTAAAGTTTTTGAACAATTATTGAATAATCGTACAAAAATTGTTGCTATAGGTCATATTT
Organism: uncultured Bacteroidales bacterium; assembly: GCA_963802185.1. Classification (GTDB taxonomy): domain Bacteria; phylum Bacteroidota; class Bacteroidia; order Bacteroidales; family UBA4417; genus UBA4417. Next base: position 350,627 of record CAWDHU010000010.1, on the reverse strand, counting down.
CCAACGCACTTGGAACTATCAACCCTGTTTCTGAGATTGTTGCCATAGCTCATAGCAAGAATGTACCCGTTTTTGTTGATGGTGCGCAGGGTTTATCGCATGGCCCGGTTGATGTTCAGAAACTGGATTGCGACTTTTATGCATTCTCGGCACATAAAATGTATGGCCCGATGGGCATTGGCGGTTTATTCGGAAAAAGGTCATGGCTCGAACAAATGCAACCCTACCAGTTGGGCGGCGAAATGATTGATAAAGTTACTTTCGAAAAAACTACTTACAACGAAATTCCTTATAAATTTGAAGCCGGAACCCCAAATGTAGCTGACGTAATGGGTTTTGGTGCTGCTATCGACTACCTGAATAATCTGGGATGGGAATTTATTACAGCCCAGGAAAATGACCTGCTCGATTATGCGACTTACAGACTTCAGACGATTGAAGGCATAAAAATCATTGGAAGATCCGCGCATAAAGCAGCAATTGTTTCATTTCTGATTGAAGGAATTCATTTTTTTGATGCCGGAACAATTATAGATCATTTGGGAATTGCTGTTCGCACCGGAAGTCATTGTACACAGCCATTGATGGATATTTTAGAAATTAATGGTACCTTGCGTGCTTCAATGGCGTTTTACAATACCCGCGAGGAAATTGATAAACTAGTTGATGCAATTCATAGTGTGAAAACTCTTTTCGCATAATTGCGATTATAACAGTACATAAAAATGACGATTAACGAAACTATTGATCAGTTGATCATGGAGTTCAACCAGTTCGACGACTGGATGGACAAGTACAACTACCTTATCGAAATGGGGAGATCAGTTCCCTTGATTGACGAAACTCAAAAAACAGATGCAAACCTGATCACCGGATGTCAGTCGAGAGTTTGGCTTAGCTCAGAATACAAGGATGGCATCATTTATTTTACTGCCGACAGTGATGCGGTTATTACCAAAGGGATAGCCTACCTGCTGATCCGTGTTTTCTCAGGCCATACTCCAGCTGAAATTGTGGAAGCCGAGACTACTTTCCTCGATAAACTCGGGTTGAAGGAACATCTATCGCCGACACGGAGTAACGGATTGCTATCGATGGTAAAACAAATAAAACTTTATGCCTTCGCTTACCAGGTGAGGGAAAAGAACAGTTAATTGTGGTAATGTCTTAATGCGATAATGCGATAATTATCATATTATCACAATCTACTAAGTTTTTGTTAAATCAGCTCAATATCACATTGGCACATTAGCTAATTATCGCATTAACACATTACTCCATGAGAAAACAAATAGAAAAAGATATAATTTCTGAAAGAATTGTACAGGTTATCAAAACAATTTATGATCCGGAGATTCCTGTTAATATTTATGATCTGGGTCTGATCTATACGATTCTGGTAGATGACGATTTTGTGGCCCATGTTACCATGACACTGACAGCGCCTAATTGCCCGGTTGCCGAAAGCCTGCCCATCGATGTAAACGAAGCGGTTAAAAACGTGGAAGGTGTTACCGATGCGAAAATCACATTAACCTTTGAGCCGCCCTGGGACCGCAATATGATCAGCGAAATGGGGATGCTGGAATTGGGATTTCTTTAACCTTTTCAAAAAAAAATTGCCGGATTGTCTAAGAGATAACCCGGCTTTTTTGTTTTTAAAAATTGGATGCATACTGGATTCATGTCGGTATATTTGTAGAAATATTTTCGCCTGATTAATCATCTGTTTGTTTCCGTGATTTATGAAAACATTCTACCTTCCTTTATTTTCATTCCTGATTCTTTCTGTAACAACAGTCGCCCAAACCTTTGAGTTAGATGGCCAGATCCGACCCAGGGCTGAATACAGACATGGATACAGATCGCTGATCGATGATGGAGTAAAACCTGGTTTTGCCATTTCGCAAAGAACAAGGCTGAATTTGAATTATTATTCAAAACAGTTCAATTCCGTAATTTCTATTCAGGATATACGCATCTGGGGTGATGTAAAAACCTCCAATAAATCGGATGTGAATGGACTTATGATACACCAGGCCTGGGGAGAAATATTTCTTACACCAAAACTTTCGGTTAAAGCCGGTCGTCAGACAATTTCATACGATGATCAACGGCTTTTTGGTTCTTCCGACTGGACTCAGCAGTCGCGCAGTAACGATGCACTTCTTATTAAATACACTCAATCAGAATCCACTATGATACATGCAGGATTTGCCTACAATCAGAGTGAAGAAAAAGACACAGGTAATTTTTACTCATTGAATTACTTTAAAGCAGTGCAATATGCATGGGCACATCATGAAATCAAAAACGTTGCAGTCAGTTTTCTGATTGGTAATTTTGGAATGCCTTACAATACGACTACAGGAGAAAATATTCCGACCCAGGAAATCAAATATATGCAGGTTTTCGGACCTTATATCACTTATAAAAAAGGTGATTTTAAAATTCACCTGGCAGGATACTATCAATCGGGTAAAAATGATAAAAATGTTGCGAAATCTGCCTGGTATACCGGTGGTGATGGAGGCTATTCGATGAGTAAATTCAGCCTAGGCGCTGGTTTCCAGTATCTTACGGGTAATGACCAGGTAAATCCCGGCAATAATGATCATGAATTTGTTATTACATCAGGTACCGGCCATAGGTTTAATGGCTGGATGGATTATTTTTATGCTGGTAGCTCACATAAGGGAGCAGGCTTACTTGATTTATATATTCCTGTGACCTATAAAAAAGATAAATTTTCTTCCGAATTTCAGCTGCATAATTATAGAGCTGCAGCTTCTGTAAGGGATCCGGGAAACCCAACTCCTGCCATGAATTCAAGGCTTGGCACCGAAGCCGGAATTATGATCACCTATGCATTTTCGTCCGAAATGAACGTTTCAGGCGGGTATTCACAGATGTTTGGCACCGAAACTCTTCAGGCTCTCAAAGGCGGCAATCACGAACTAACTCAAAACTGGGCATGGATCATGTTAACTTTCAGCCCTGTGTTTTTCAGATCAGAAAAATAATTTTATTGTGAAGTGATATGATTTTATCACATTATTTTCCACTTTCATTAATTAAACTGATCTTTAATTAATTCAGGCCCAAAACACATGGCATGTTTTTTTGTTAACAATCCATAAATGCAATAATATGCATTTAACGGCTACGTTTAAGCAGGAAAACCTTACTTTTACACTCCAAATTACGGATTATGACTCCCGCACAGGGCACACTATTATCAAATATCGATTCGCCTGAAGACCTGCGCAAACTCCCTATGGAAGAGCTGCCACAGCTGTGTAAGGATATCCGTCAATTTATTCTCGAAGTCATTTCGCGAAACCCTGGCCATCTCGGTGCCAGCCTGGGGGTAATTGAACTCACTGCTGCCATTCACTATGCTTTCAATACGCCTGAAGATAAACTGATCTGGGATGTTGGTCATCAGGCATATGCTCATAAAATTCTTACAGGGCGAAAAAATATTTTTTATACTAACCGATCCTACGGAGGGATAAGCGGATTCCCACGCATGACTGAGAGTGAATATGATGCATTTGGCACCGGGCACTCTTCAACAAGCATTTCGGCAGCGCTGGGGATGGCTGTGGCATCCGGATTGCTGGGAAAGAACAACCAACAACATATTGCTGTGATCGGCGATGGCTCCATGACTGCAGGACTGGCAATGGAAGCTTTGAATAATGCAGGCGTTTCGCATGCCAATCTCCTGGTAATACTGAACGATAACGGAATTGCCATTGATAAAAATGTAGGCGGGCTTTCAAAGTACCTGACCGTAATTACCACTTCCAGGGCATATAATAAACTCAAAGATAAAGTCTGGTGGCTAATGGGAGGGAAAACCCGCTATGGTGCCAACTCGAGGGCTGTTGTAAAGCAAATTGGAAATGCGGTAAAAGCTTCTTTGTTAAAGGAAAGCAATCTTTTTGAGGCCTTCGGCTTCAGGTATTTCGGGCCTGTCGATGGGCATGATGTTGTGAAACTTGTCCACCTGATGCGTGACTTACAAAACATCCCGGGTCCTAAACTTCTACATGTTGTTACCGTTAAAGGCAAAGGCTACGAAAAGGCTGAACGCGATCAAACCTTGTACCATGCGCCCGGGATTTTTGATATGGAAACCGGTGAACTGAAGGAAACGCCATGTAAAGACCAGCCGCCTAAATACCAGGTGGTGTTCGGAAAAACCATTATAGAGCTGGCCGAAATGAATGAGAAAATTGTAGGTGTAACTCCTGCAATGCCTACAGGTTGTTCACTTAACCTGATGATGGCTAAAATGCCTGACCGGGCTTTCGATGTTGGCATCGCTGAACAACATGCAGTTACTTTCTCAGCCGGAATGGCCGCCAACGGACTAATTCCTTTCTGCAATATTTACTCAAGTTTCATGCAGCGCGCCTACGACCAGGTAATACATGATGTAGCGTTACAAAACCTGCATGTAGTGTTTTGCCTCGATCGGGGTGGACTGGTTGGCGAAGACGGCCCTACGCATCACGGGGCTTACGACCTTGCTTACCTGAGAGCTATACCAAATATAACGATATGCTCGCCAATGAACGAAGAAGAGTTGCGTAATATGATGTACACGGCCCAACTCGAAGGAATGGGACCGTTTGCTATCCGGTATCCGCGCGGACGGGGAGTAATGCCACACTGGAAAATGCCTTTTGAAGCGTTGCCAGTCGGAAAAGGGCGCATTATCCGCAACGGAAATGACCTGGCCATTATTTCAATTGGACATCAGGGTAATGTAGCACTGGAAGCGTGCAACCAACTTGCCGGAAAAGGCATTGATGCAGCACTTTATGATATCCGTTTTCTGAAACCTATAGATGAAGAATTGCTACACAAAGTGTTTAAACGTCATAAAAAGATTATTGCCCTGGAAGATGGATGCATCATTGGTGGATTAGGAAGTGCTGTTACGGAATTTGCCAATGATAACGGGTATCACAACGCTGAAATACATCGGCTGGGAATCCCGGATCGTTTTGTGGAACATGGAACGCTTGAAGAACTACACCACGAGTGTGGAATAGATCTGGATGGAATTATAAAAGCCACTAACAAGTTCGTAGCTTTATAAAACAAGGTCTTAAAACTTTGCTTTCTTGATTGAAATTTATCACATCTTAAGGAATACTATTTACCTGGCTTGTTTAAAAACCCTGCCAGTTTTTTTTTCTCATTTTTTTCGTATTAAAAGTTACATCCGGTATAAAAGTGTATAAATTAAATGAAAGATTATCTGATATGGCTGCTATTCGAAACAACATCGAGGCTTTATAAACGTTAAGCAGATATAAACTTGTCGGCAAACCGGCTCAAAGAAATTCTATACTCGCATAACTGTAATTATTATGAACGCAAAATCCTCACGAATTACTTTACTGCTTCTGATCATTTCAGGAATATCAATCTTTCTTTTACCATCATGTGAAAAGTTGAAGGAAGCTACAACATTTAAATTTAAATACGATTTACCCAATGTGAACTATACAATAGATTCAATATCACTCCTGAAAACCGAAATGGAGCTATATTCACAATCTTACTCAATTAATATTGACAGTATTGTCGGCACAAGAAATGGATTGGTAGAGCGAGTGAGTTTTTATAAAATTCGATTTTCAGTAGTATCACCCTTATCAGCAAAACTCGACTGGTTAAATTCTGCACGAATTACAATAACGCCTGATGAAGGCCCGCCAATTGATATAGCCACTTCAGGAACAATTGATGCTACAGAGAATTTCATTGACTTTAAAGTTAATGATTATGATCTCACTTCAGCAATGAAAAAGCCTTTCCTATTAACAATTTATGGTAATCTGAACGGCACTATACCTGATTTACCAATGGAAATGTTAATGGAAAGTGGGATTGAAATTACAATGAGTCCTTTATAAACGGGACCTTACCATAAATTTTAAAAGCGTCTTTTAAAGGACGCTTTTTTTATGATTTTACTTTTTAGCTAATGCTGAGAGAACACGAAAAGATAGTAACCCATATTTCTTAAAAACATTCGTTATAAATGATCTGTTTTGGCTTATCTAATTACTTCATTAGCATCCGTGTCGTCAGCTATTAATTTTTGCTGAGTAAAATCTCAAAATAATTTATTTTTTTCATATCTATTTATCAAGATATTTACATACATTTGATATTACATCTAACCAGATATAAACCTTAACAATTAAATCTATGAGAAAAGCGCTACTTTGCCTTGCATTGCTACTTAATGTGAGTATTTTATTCGCACAAAACGTGCTTACAGGTACTGTATTCGATGACCAGAAACAACCGGTTGCAGGAGTGAGTGTTTATGAAAAAGGTACTACAAATGGTGTGTTTACAGATTATAACGGGAAATATTCGGTTCATTACAATGAAGAAAACTCTGTTATAGTATTTAGCTTTGTTGGATTAGTTACCCAGGAAATTACTGTTGGAAAGCAAACAACGCTAGATATCACATTGGTCAGCAACAACATATTGGACAAAGTAGAAATAGTAGGTTCACGACGCCCTAACCGTACAGCCGTTGAAAGTATTGTGCCGGTTGATATAATTGAAGTTTCACGTTTGCTGGCCACAATGGGACAGCCTGATGTGAACCAAATGCTGCAATACGTTGCGCCTTCTTTTAATTCGAATAAACAATCGGGTGCTGATGGTGCCGACCATATTGATCCTGCCACCCTGCGTGGCCTTGGCCCGGATCAAACACTTGTACTTATTAACGGGAAACGACGTCACCAATCCTCATTGATTAATATTTTCGGTTCACGTGGCCGCGGCAATACAGGAACCGATTTGAATACAATCCCCATTTCAGCAATCGACCGGATCGAAATTTTAAGGGATGGTGCAGCCGCTCAATATGGTTCGGATGCTATAGCCGGGGTTATTAATATTGTCCTGAAATCAAATACCGACGAATTTACAGGCAGCCTGACAACCGGTGTTCGAAATGCTACACCTTCAAGTAAATATGATTTACTGCCGGAACCCAAGAAATATGATGGACAGCTTACACAGTTTAACGGAAATTATGGAACTAAAATAGGTGAAAAGGGGTTTGTTAATATGACAATGGACTATGCAAAACTCGATCATACTTTCCGCCGTGCCGACCCGGCTAAAAATGAAAACGGCGTTTATCGTGATAAATTCGGCGATGCTGCATCACAGGATTTTGCAACCTATTTCAATTCATCGTTCAGCACGGGTAAAAAAACAGAGATCTATATGTTTGGTGGTTACAATTACCGCTCCACCGATGCTTTCGCTTTCAGCCGTGCAGCTGACGAAGAACGAAATGTAATTGAAATATATCCAAATGGATTCGACCCCCAGATTCAATCAGTTATAACTGACAAATCACTGTCAGTAGGGATGAAAACATTAATAAACGGGTTTAAACTGGATTTTAACAATACATTCGGTGGCAATAACTTTCAATATACTGTTGACAATACGCTGAATTCTTCACTTTTAACCAAATCTCCTACACGATTTAATGCCGGTGGTTTTTCATTAGCCCAAAACACTACAGCATTAGATGTCTCCAAACTATTTCCTACTGTGGCAAACGGATTAAATGTTGCTTTTGGCGCCGAATACCGCGTAGAAAAATACCAAATTGTTGCCGGTGAGGAAGGTTCGTATAAAACCTATGGGCCTGAAATCTTTGCAATAGATGGCACTGACACTACATTCAGACCAGGTGGATCGCAAGGTTTTCCAGGTTTTCAGCCAAGTAATGAGCTGAGTGAATCGCGCAGCAACTTCGGAACTTATGCCGACCTTGAAATGGATGTTACAAAGAAATTCGTGGTGAGTGCAGCTGCCCGCTTTGAGCAATACAGCGATTTTGGAAATACATTAAACGGGAAATTTGCTACAAGGTATAAAGTTTCTGATGCCTTTTCGCTCCGTGGCTCAGTAAGCTCAGGTTTCAGGGCACCATCGTTAGCGCAGTTGTATTTCAATACTACTTTTACCGACATTGTTGCCGGACAAGCCATTGACAAAATCATTGCAAAGAATAATAGTCCTCTTACCCGAACATTGGGTATTCCGAAATTAAAACAGGAAGTTTCCTTAAATGCAGGACTTGGTTTCACTGCAAAAGTTAAAGCACTATCTTTAACAGTTGATGCTTATTATGTGCGCATCCATGATCGGATTGTACTTACCGGTTCCTTTTATAGCGACGACGACGTAATTGGTGACGAACTTCAAAATCTGAATATCGGTGCTGCCCAGTTTTTTACAAATGCTGTAAACACAACCTCTAAAGGAGTGGATGCTATACTGGGCTACTCTGTTTTACTTTCGGGTCACCAAAACCTCAGGTTTACGTTTGCCGGAAATTTCAACAATATGGTTATTGATAAAATATATACTAACGATCAACTCAAGGGAAAAGAAAATGTTTATTTCGGACTTCGCGAACAATATTTCTTATTGGCTTCCGCTCCTAAAAGCAAATTCAATTTTGGAGTTGATTATTCCAAAGGAAATTTATTTTCAAACTTAAAAATTACCCGGTTTGGGAAAATTGAACTTATCAATTGGAATGATAATGGAGATAATGTAGTTGACCCAGGAGAACTGGATGTATATAACCCTAAAGTTACAGTAGATTTATCAGTTGGCTATAACCTGAAAAACTTTACTTTCACGTTGGGCTCAGTTAACCTTTTAAATGCGTATCCTGATAGACACGACCCTGCCCTGACTGAATCCGGTGGAACATGGGATTGTGTACAAATGGGGTTTAGCGGTGCTTTATATTTTGCTAAAGTGGGATTTAAATTCTGATCATAGCGCTATAAATTATTGTTAGACAATAAATTATGAAGAAGTTTCTTTGTATTTATAATCCCCAATATGAAGAAATTAAACCTGGCAGGTAAATGTTACCTGCCAGGTTTAATTTACATTATTTGAGATCAATTTCTGCTAAGAACTATATTTTGAATTAAAATCGTCGAAATAATCTCCGGCTATAAAATTCTTTCACAAAAGTGCTTTTTTATAACAATTTCTTACATTTACGCCGGTTAAAGTAAATTATGCAAAATCTATTCAGGAAAAAGTCAATTGAAATGATCCTTGATCACGCTGATGAAGGAAATACCGATTTAATGAAACGCCGGTTGGGTGTCAGGGATCTTACGGCAATGGGAATTGCTGCCATTATCGGTGCAGGTATTTTCAGTACCATTGGTACTGCTGCTGCCAGTGGTGGTCCTGCAGTGTCGCTGTTGTTTGTTTTTACAGCTATTGCCTGTGGTTTATCGGCTATGTGTTACGCTGAATTTGCTTCGGCTATACCCATCAGCGGAAGCGCATACACCTATGCATATGCAAGTTTTGGAGAGTTGATAGCCTGGATCATTGGCTGGGACCTGATTATGGAATATGCCATAGGTAACATCGCAGTTGCTATTTCCTGGTCGGGTTATTTTGTCGGATTATTAAGTGGATTGCATATTCATATTCCTGAATTCCTGGCCATTGATTACCTGAGCGCGGCTAAAGGATTTAAACTCGCTACAGAACAACTTCAGTCGGGTATTACAGTTGCAGGTCTTGATTCGAACCTGCGTGAAGCATACCTGGCCTGGACTTCGGCACCTCATTTTGGAAATATTCGACTCATAGCAGATATTCCAGCCCTCGGGATTGTTGTTTTCATTACCTGGTTGGTTTATAAAGGCATTTACGAAACCAAAATGGCCGGCAACATAATGGTTCTGATCAAAATCGGGATACTGATTCTTGTTATTGCAGTTGGTTCTTTTTATATCGATCCTGAAAACTGGAGTCCATTTGCACCTAATGGGATCGGCGGTGTTTTGAAAGGAGTTTCAGGTGTTTTCTTTGCTTATATCGGCTTCGATGCCATCTCCACTACAGCCGAAGAGTGCCGTAATCCGCGCCGCGATTTACCACGATCCATGATTTATGCTTTGGTAATAACAACCGTACTGTATGTAGCTATCAGCCTGGTACTTACCGGTATGGTCAATTATAGCCAACTAGGAGTTTCTGATCCTCTGGCTTATGCTTTCGAAAATTTACACCTGACCAAACTCTCCGGTATCATTGCCTTGGGCGCAGTTATCGCAATGGCCGGAGTGCTGCTTGTTTTCCAGGTCGGTCAGCCACGCATATGGATGAGCATGAGCCGCGATGGTCTTTTACCTCCGCGTTTCTCAAAGCTTCACAAAAAATACAGAACACCGGCATTCGCCACTATCATTACCGGTTTCCTGGTTGCCATTCCGGCTTTGTTTCTTAACCTGACTGAAGTCACTGACCTTACAAGTATAGGCACTTTGTTCGCATTTATACTCGTTTCGGGAGGAGTACTTATTCTGCATCCAAGAGGTAATAATGATGTCAATAAAAAGGGGTTTAATGTTCCGTATGTAAATAGTCGTTGGTTCCTGCTGCCCATGTGGGGCATCATTCTGTTTATTATCTGGATGTCTAATCCCGGTTTTTTTGCCGGTATTTTTAATGGAAGCAATCATGTTTCGAAAGGGTTCCATAACCAACTTCCCATGTTCGTTTTTCTAATAGTAGCCGTTATTACCACATTCTATGCAGTAGTCAGGCAATGGTCGCTGATTCCGGTATTAGGATTATTAACCAATCTATACCTGATGAGTGAACTGGGAATCACCAATTGGATGCGGTTTCTGATATGGCTGGCTATAGGGCTGGTATTGTATTTTGCTTATGGAATGAGACATAGCAGGCTTAAAAACCTGTCAAGTGAATAGTGATATTAACTAAAGGCTCTTTTCACACAAAACCATCTGGCTATCCATTTCAAATCTTTTCACTACCTCTGCAACTCTTCTTACATTTACTCCGGCTAAAATATTTATGATATGACATGGCTTATAGTTTTAGCATTGATCGTTTCAGGTGTATTTGTGGGATTTATCAATACGCTGGCTGGAGGAGGCACCATTATCTCCCTTTCAATCTTTATGTTCCTTGGATTACCTGCCGGTATTGCTAACGGGACGAACAGGGTTGCAGTAATCCTGCAGAACATAACCTCTGTCAATGAATTCCGACGGAAGAAAGTACTGGATTTTAAAAAAGCCAATAAACTGGCAATTCCTACCATGATAGGAGCAATAGTCGGCGCTCAGATTGCATCAGATATTAACGAAGCCGTTTTCCGCAAAGCTATAGGTATTGTAATGATTATTATGATGTATTTTATCCTGACTAAGCCTTCGCAATGGCTCAAAGGAACTGATGCCCTGATGGAAAAACCGGTGTCGTGGATACAGGTAGTCATTTTTTTCGCTATCGGGGTTTATGGCGGCTTTGTACAGGTAGGAGTTGGATATTTTATTCTTGCCGGCGTAGTTTTAGGCGCAGGATACGACCTCGTGAAAGCCAACGCTATAAAAGTGTGGATAGTTTTGTTATATACGCCATTAGCACTTGTCGTTTTTATTCTTAACGACCAGGTTCGATGGGATTACGGGTTGGTACATGCTATTGGAAACATTATCGGTGCTTATGTTGCATCGCGGTTTGCAGTATCATGGGGTGCAAATTTCGTTCGATGGGTTGTGATTGTTGTAATTATAGTATTTGCTTCCGACCTGCTTGGAATTATTAATATCAGGGAGGTTGTGACGAATACGTTTCAGTGAGAGAAAATAGAAAATAGTTGAATAGAAAATGGTTAGACAAGAAAATGGTAAATGGCAAAATAGAATTTCGGCAATAGTATACCTTCATATGAACCCTTCAAGGGTTTAAAACCCTAAAAGGATATATCATTTAATTAAACAACAAAAATACCTCTTCATTATGAAAACAACCACAGTACTCTTTTTAACCTTTTTCCTATTCCTGAGTCTTTCTGCCGTAATCCCAGAATTCAAACAAGTACGCACTTGTAATTCATGGAGGAGCAGGCAATATTACTCAAGCCAACCTGTCACCAGAAATGGCTTCGCAGTTTGAGGCTAAACTTACTGAGGTTCTTAAACACGGCGATTCTATACTTAAAGCAGGTGGAACAAGCCTGGATGCAGTTGAATCCTGTGTGAGGATGATGGAAGATTGCCCGCTTTTTAATGCCGGCAAAGGTGCAGTGTTTAATGCTGAAGGAAAAAATGAAATGGATGCAGCCATCATGGATGGGAAAACCGGTTTGGCCGGTACCGTAGCAGGGGTTACTATCATCAGGAATCCTATTACTGCTGCCAGGGCTGTAATGGAAAAATCGGAACATGTAATGCTTGCCGGAAAAGGAGCTGAAGCGTTTGCAGCGGAACAAGGTTTGACATTGGTTTCACCTGATTATTTTTTCACCCAGCCACGATGGGATGCCTATATAAAGAGCCAAAGCCAATGCCGATTCAATGGATAATATGGATAAAAAACATGGAACGGTCGGTTGTGTTGCACTCGACAACTACGGTAATCTAGCAGCAGCTACTTCAACCGGTGGTATGACTCTTAAGAAATATGGACGTATCGGTGATTCTCCCATAATTGGTGCCGGAACTTATGCTGACAATAATACCTGCGCGGTTTCAGCCACCGGGCATGGCGAATTTTTCATACGGAATGTAGTGGCTTATGATATTTCGGCACTTATGAAATATAAAGGGCTTTCGCTTACAGATGCTGCCAATGACGTGATAATGGTTAAACTGAAAAGCCAGGGCGGAACAGGCGGAATTATTGCGGTTGACAACAAAGGCAATGTTGCCATGACTTTTAATACTACCGGAATGTTCAGGGGATTTGTAAAATCCAACGGAGATATGAAGGTGGCTATGTTTGAATAGAAATAAAATACTTTGAAAATTGTTGAGTAAATTAGCAGGCCTGAGTAAAATTGATTTGAACGGCAATATTCCTTAATTATGACAGAAAAACCAGAAACTACCTATATCCGCCCAACCTGGGATGAATATTTTATGGAAGTGGCACGCACTATTGCCAAACGTGCCACCTGCGACCGTGGCCGCAGCGGATGCGTAATTGCACGCAACAAACAAATTTTGGTCACCGGCTATGTGGGTTCACCGGTTGGTTTACCTCATTGCGATGAAGTTGGCCATCTTTTCAAACAGGTTACCCACGAAGACGGAAAAGTTACCAATCATTGCGTACGAACTGTTCATGCCGAACAAAATGCCATTTGCCAGGCTGCCAGGCTTGGGATTCCTTTGCAGGGAAGCACCTTGTATTGCCGGATGACTCCCTGCCGTACATGTGCCATGCTGATTATCAATTGTGGAATAGAACGTGTGGTTTGTGAATTTAAATACCATTCAGGTTCCGAGTCGGAGGAAATGTTTATCCAGGCCGGAATTGAACTTTCGTATGTAAATGACGAAGTGCTTCAATATGCTAAGCAACACGTTGAAAATATTGATCCTGCGGAGATTGGAAAATAAGAAATAACTTTCAGTTCTTAGCTATAGAAGGAAAACAATTAAACTTATTCTGAGTAAGATTTGATATTTTATGATAAAGGATATCCTGGGGATTGCTAAAAAAGCTAACTCCTTCGTTTCTGTTTTATAATATCTTTTACTTTTTCAATCTGGTCAGGAGTCCCCAGCACAAATAATTTTGCGTTTTTTACCATCACTGTATCGCCGGCAGGGTTAATTATGTATTCCCCGTCAGGGGTTCTGAAACCAACAATATTGGCTCCTGTGAGCCGTCGGATGCTCATATCGTGAATTGTCCGGTCCTGGAACTCGATTGGCAAATCAGAGCAAACCACTTCCACAAGGTTAACACCTTCGTTTCCTTCGATAGAAAGGCGGTGAAAAAATTCGGCAAGGTCGGGTTTAGCAACAAGGCTGGCCATAAAAGTACCGCCAACTTTTTCGGGCATCACCACGTGCGAGGCACCCGCTGTTATTAGCTTTTTGAAGGATGACTCGTGCGAAGCCCTTGAAATAATCTGCAGATCAGCATGTAATGATCGGGCAGTAAGCACTACGTAAAGGTTATCGGCATCAATAGGGAGAGTGGTGATTAACGCACCCGCTTTGTGTATGCCTGCCAGTTCGAGCACTTCGTCTTCGGTTGCATCCCCTTCAACAAATACTACTTTTTCATACTGATTTGCAATAATCAAATCGTGATTTTTCTCAATTACAACTACTTTCTTGTTAAGCAGCAGCAAATCGCGCGTGGTTTGCAGCCCGTTACGGCCAAACCCCACAATTATGATATGTTCTTTCATTTTTGTTATCCCTCCTGTTTTTCTATTGCCTTTAAATAACTCTTTAAGCCTTCCTTCCACAAAAGACGAAGTAATGGTGGATAAGGAATATGCAAAAATACCGAAGCTGAATGTAATCAGAAATATGGTGAAAACTTTCCCGGCATCGGAAAGTGGACGAACTTCTTCAAAACCAACTGTTGCTACTGTTATTACAGTCATATAAGCAGCTTCCAGCAGGGTATAGCCTTCGAGACTCATATACCCGACAACGCCTATAAACCCAATAAGTATAAGGAGAGTGAAGGCTATAAACAGATTTATATTACGATGGCTTTTTAACATTAAAATAAATGCTGATTATTTTTTACAATTCAAAGGTACAATATACTTAAAAAACCGACACAACAACTTATTGGCATCACAAAATGTTGCTTTTACTGTAATCTCAGGATGAGATTTTGAGCTTGTCTAGTATAACAGATACCTGTTGAATTAGTTCAGGAATTGAATCATTATTAAATAAAACGTGGTCAGCCTGGTCAATACACCGTCTAAGGTTTTGTTTATTAGGATCATCAGAATTCATTTCCCTCTTTTCATTTTGAAGGAATACATCAAACGAAATATTATCCGTTTCCGAATTCCGGAGCACGATACGCTTATACCGCAACATGGGATCCGCATCAACGGCAAAAAGTATGAAATTGCCTTTTTCTCTCAGCGAATGCACCTCTCCTGGTGTGCGTATGCTTTCGATAATGCAGTTTTTACCTGTCAGCAAAGCACATTCATAAAGCTGATCAATAATATAGGATGGCGAATGATCGGCTCGTAATTTATTGGCTACCAAAACCATGCTATCACGATTTGCTTCCAATCCCTGGCGCGAAATTTCCTCAAGTAAAAATCCCCTTACTGAAAAGTGAGCAAATCCTTTTTCCAGAACCAGGTAATCAACTATAGTTCCTTTTCCTGCGCCTAATGTTCCGGTAATTCCGATGATCAGCATGCTTATATTTTTTTGCAAAGGTCGCGCCAAATTTGTGAAAATAAAAAGCGAAAAATCAGAACCTATTTTCCTTTAATTCTTTAATCCACTTTCCACCTTCAACTTTAACCGGTTTATAATTGAAAATTTTTTCTAAAAGTATATTTTCAGCACTTTCAGCGATCAGGTTAGCGCGGTGTTCCGCTTTTACAAACTGTTGATTAACCGAATGGTCAAGAAATGAAAGCAGATGATCATAATAGCCATCAACATTAAATAATGCTATTGGCTTAGTAATCAGCTCAAGCTGGTTCCAGCTCATTATTTCAAAAACCTCGTCGAGTGTACCTACTCCGCCAGGCATGGCGATAAAAGCATCCGAAAGTTCGTTCATCATGGATTTACGTTCTGCCATCGTGTTTACCACATGAAAAACGCTGATCCCTTTATGAGCTACTTCGCGCTCAATAAGTGTGTGAGGCATAATTCCCACTACCTTGCCTTTAGCCTCCATCATGGTATCGGCTATCACCCGCATAAGGCCAACATTGCTGCCTCCATAAATAAGTGTGATATCCTTCCGAACAAGTAAAATGCCAAGGGCTTTTGCTTTTAAAGTATACTCAGGATTGCTGCCGCTGGATGAGCCGCAGAAAACGCAGATGGATTTGATTTTATTACTCATTTATTACAATTTATTTAATTCCAGATTAAACACTTCTGCTATTTTCTCCTTCAACACTATTTTCACCTCTTCAATCTTCATTTCTTTACCAAGCTCTTGTTGCAACGAGGTTACTTTTTTATCGGTGAAACCACAGGGATTTATCATTTTAAAGTACGATAAATCAGTATTTACATTAAATGCAAACCCATGCATACTCACTCCACGGCTCACCCGAACGCCAATGGCACAGATTTTACGTGTTTTCCCGGGAAGGTTTGGATCAAGCCAGACACCGGTTGCACCTTCGAGCCGGAAACCTTCTATTCCATAATGTTTTAGACAAAGGATTATGGCTTCTTCCAGTTTTTCAATGTAATCCCGCACACCTTTGGCAAAATAATCGAGATTCAGGATCGGGTAACCCACAATCTGGCCTGGGCCGTGATAGGTAATATCACCACCACGATTGGTATGTATAAACTCTGCATTTTTAGCCTGCAATTGTAATAAGTTGGCAAGCATATTATCTACCGAGCCGCTTTTACCTATGGTAAAAACATGGGGATGCTCGACAAACAGCAAATAATTATTGGTAAATTGCTCATGATTAACAGGTAGTTTCTGGATTTCAAGTTTCCGGGTAATTATTTCATTCAGAAATTTTTCCTGGAAATCCCAGGCTTGTTGGTAGGGCATTAATCCCAGGTCGCGAAAGGTTATTTTCATTTAAAAATATTTTTTTACCACAGAGGCACGGAGAGCACAAAGGTACACGGAGTTTTTTTATTCCTGACTCTGAGAAAATATTCCGGCAGTATTATTTAACGGAAACACAAAACACTTTGTTTTCTCCGTGGTTCTCAGTGGCCTCTGTGTCTCTGTGGTTATAAGTTATCGGTTTATATCCACCATATGTTTCTCAGCATGATAACTACTTCTAACCAATGGCTTACTTTCTATATGTGTGAAGCCTTTATCCAACCCGGCAACACGGTATTTTTCAAACACATCAGGATGAACATATTCAGCTACGGACAAATGAGTTGGAGTTGGTTGCAGGTATTGCCCGATGGTAAAAATACTGCAGTTCACTTTTCGAAGATCATCCATCGTTTCAAGAACTTCATCCTCCGTTTCACCCAAACCAACCATAATTCCTGATTTCGCACGTAATCCAGATCCTGCGATCTGCCGCAATACTTCAAGGCTTCGCTCGTACTGAGCTGCACTTCGGATTTGGGGCGTAAGGCGGCGAACAGTCTCGAGGTTATGTGAAATTATATCGGGTGCTGATTCAATAACGGTATGCAATTGTTCGGAGTTTCCACCAAAGTCGGGTATCAGAGTTTCGATAGTAGTTCCGGGGTTTAATTTTTTCACCTTGCGAACCGTAGCTGCCCATATTGCTGAACCTCCATCGGCCAGGTCATCACGATCCACCGAAGTGATTACAACATGTTTCAAGGCTAAGTGTTTGATGGATTCTGCAATTTTAACAGGTTCGTCTGCATCTACGGGTAAAGGTTTGCCGGTTTTGGTAGCACAAAACTTACATGAGCGGGTACAGATATCGCCCAGGATCATGAAGGTTGCTGTGCCGGCATTCCAGCATTCGCCCATATTCGGGCATTTGCCGCTGGAGCAAATAGTATGCAAGCCTTTTTCTTCCAATATTCCTTTTACCTTCAAATAGTTATCCCCTTTCGGGAGTTTTATCTTGAGCCAGTCAGGTTTGCGTATATGTTTTTCAGATTTTTCGGACATGTAGTAAAATTTGACCCGGCAAAAGTACTTTTTTTAGAGCTTCAAACGATTTCAACATCCCGATAAAAGCGGCATCATTTTATTTTGATGTGCGAGACGAAGAATCCTCCTACTTCCATCCTTTGTTTTTTTTAATTTTCTTGTCCTTTTTGCTTAATCAAAAAGGACCAAAAAATCAAGACTCTATAAAGTTTTAATGATTTTCTACGTCAGGTTTTTGCCACGCCACGCAAGCCGTTCGCCATGAAAAAGCAAACCATTGCTGAACTTTGGAACTTGGCTCACTTCTGCATGGCTTGTTTATGCCCTTCGCTCAAAAACCTTCCTTGAAAAACTATTAAAACTTTATAAGGTCAGTCCCTACTAAGTAAAATCTTACTTCTGGTACCATTGGGGGACAACGATTTGGCTTATGGGGCAGATTTTCAGGGTGTAGGGACCGGCCTAATAGAAATTTCACAACAGATGTAGCCGAAGGTAAACAGCGCGGGAATGTGTGTAGCAAAACACCAGCTTCACGCGCTGTCATGATGTTGTTCTGAGCTATCAAGCCTTGTTTTGCGAGCCTTAACCGAGGCGTACAGATGTGTGAAATTTCTATTAAGCCTTGACCTTTTGTTTCTTTTGGGTCAAGCCAAAAGAAAGAAAATGAAAAGACTAACAGATAATTTATTGCCTGGGAACTAATCCAGCACATCAAAATAATATCTAGCCAAAAAGCAACCGCGTCGCCCGAAATAGAATATGTCGTAATTTTGAGCTCCTTAACAAACCGATAATATATTTTAATAAACTGATAAATAAAGAATTGGAGATTTGTGATGAATGAACTATATCCCTTGAAATTTAATCCCATTTTTAAAGAGAAAATATGGGGCGGCGACAAAATTCGTACAGTTTTCGGAATGGACTATGCTCCGCTCCCCAATTGCGGAGAAGCATGGGTATTGTCGGGATACGGTGAAGAAATCAGCGTGGTAAAAAACGGTTTTCTCGCTGAGAATCAGCTTGATGAGCTTATTGATATTTATATGGGCGACCTGGTTGGTGAGGCTGTTTTTGAAAAATATGGCACCCAATTCCCTTTGCTTATAAAAATCCTGAATTCGAACGATTGGCTCTCGATACAAGTACATCCGGATGATAAACTCGCTGAAAGCCGTCACAATGATCTGGGCAAAACCGAAATGTGGTATGTGGCTGATGCCGACCCCGGCGCTGAGCTGATTAGTGGATTCAGCCGCGAAATGAATGCAGAACTATACCTATCGAACCTCAATAATGGAACGATTAAAGATATCATGAATTACGAAAAGGTACATAAAGGCGATGTGTATTTTATGCCTGCCGGCAGGGTGCATGCGTTAGGACCCGGATTACTCATTTTTGAAATTCAGCAAACCAGCGACCTCACTTACCGCATTTATGATTTCGACAGGGTTGATGATAAGGGCATTCCCCGTCAGCTACATACAGATCTGGCTCTTGATGCTCTTGATTTTACCAGACACGAAAGTTACAGAACCGAATATGAGCCTGCGTTTAACAAAACAGTTCCTGTTGTTGAAAGTACCTATTTCAATACCAGTTTAATACATTTCGATAAACCTGTAATTAAAGATTACAGCGGGCTGGATTCGTTTGTAATCCTGCAATGTGCCGAAGGAAAGTGCAACATTGAATACGAAGGCAGCACAGAGATACTTCTTGCCGGTGAAGTTCTGCTTATTCCTTCTATTATGGAACGCATACAGATTATCCCACTGGTTGAAACTAAAATACTGGAGATTTACTATCCTCAGAAATAAAGCAGTTCATTTTTTATTTTTTTTCTTAGCTCATTTTAATCCATACTTAGCTGCAATTGCTTTGCGCTCCTCCCTTGCTGTTGGAGAATGGATGAGTCCAAATTTTTTGGCCAGTATACTTATTTCTTTATTCTTTTTCTCTGATCCATCCGGGTATCCGTTTTCGGGTGTGAGCTCATGGAAAACCCTTTCCAGGTATTCCTCAAAAGGTTGATTGAAATACATATCCATAAATCGTAATGGTTTCTCAGAAGCGTTCCAGAATGTATGGGTAATAAGCCGTGGGCGCAGATGCCAGCCACCGGCTTGTACTTCAACAACTTCATCGCCAATAAGAACACTCGCAGTTCCTTCGATTACATACATCATTTCATCCAGTTCCAGGTGATGATGCGGTGCAGGGCCCATCAGTTTTGGAGCTACAGCGCATTCGACACTCGAAAACAAATTATTAGTCATACCTGAACGCATCCATACACGAATATCCATGCCCCCTTTGTTTTCCAAAGGCGGCAGGCCTGGCAGGAGAACTGGTTTTAATGGATCAACAACTGGTGTGTTTTGAGTTGCTGCCATTGCTATTGGCGACAGCGCACTAAAAGATGCGAAAAGGCCTGTGGTCATTAAAAAATTGCGTCGTTCCATAATTTTATTGTTTAATTGTTTTGAAATATCTTAAACCATTGTAAAAATCTGTAAAAACAATACGAGGCATGCAGCAATTATTACAAACAAGTGGATATCACCGAAGAATTGGTTTGCCTTCTTTCGCCCAAGAATAGACAATACGATAGAACCAATTACTATAATCACAACCATAAATGAAGTAGATGAAATACTTCGAAGAAAAGGCGGAAAGTAATATAAGAAGAATGCCGTTTTTTCAGCTTGTGATATAAATGGATTTGGAAAAAAATTGCCAATCCTGACTATCCAGACACAGATCGGGATTAACAAAAGTATGAGTCCGGTAATTGAGAGCCAGTTGCTTTGTTGTATCTTTTGAGTTCTGCTTTCCATAAAAATACCTTTTGTTTCTTATACAAAGTGTATGTTGCCTGAGCATATTAAGTATGCTTTATTTGGAAAAACTAAGGTTTGTTATTTGCAATAAATCAATTAAACGAAAAAATATAGTGCATACATCAGAAATACGTATGCTACAATATGCATATAACAACATAAACTATCAGAAGTTCAATATTTGTATTTTTTTCTGACAGAGAACTGAAGCCTCACATTAATTGCATTTAGTTACAATTTAGAGGAGCGTAATTCTAAGCAGGAAAAAACTGTTGATTTACGGAAGCTCCGTAGTAGAATTCTCAGGATTTGCCTTAATTGGTTGAGGCTTGTTTGCCAAAATACCAAAGCTGATATATCCCAGCGTAAGGATAAAACCCAGCCAACCTTTTAAGGGAATCTGAATATCAGTGGCCAGAACAATTGAAGCTATTATGGCTACAGGCGTTATGGCAACCATAGCAATATAAAGTAAGGATGTAAAATCGAGGTTTACCTTCAATATCGCACTGATTATTAAACCCAAAACCCCGTTGACCAGAGCCTGTATGAGGCGATAGATATAAAAGAATATAACCATGAATATAAAAATGATGATATAAACAATCCAGGCATACCCAAACCAACTTTGAATCATTTGAGCGTTCAGAGTGAAGTTTTGAATTTTTGATAAATCATAGGTACGGGTTTCATTTTCTTTTTGCTGGGCAATCAATTTGTCTTTGGTGAGCAGCACTTTGGCGTTGCCATACAATGCAGTAATTCCGGCTGAATCCGAAAGATCAATAACGATAATTGTTTCCCCTGATTTTGCTTTAATATAATATGGCGATTCCTTATCCATGCTAATAATCCCGTTGTTGATTTTCAATTCAGGAACCTGCCCGACAATAAATGCGCCATCATCTTTCATAAAATTATTCATCCCGGATACAATTGAAATCATTAACGGGATAGCGCACAACAGCACTAATAATATCAGATACCCGAACGTATTCCCTTTTTTATTGGTTACCACATCTCGGTAAGTTTCAGGATTGTAAAACGAACCTGAAAGCGTCGGAATAAAGCTGGATTTTTTCATGTGAATATTTTTGAATGACAATTATATAGATGTTAAATAAATTTACACAAAATGTGTTGCAATAAATAGTATCCGGAATTAAAGTCCTGTCAAAAAGAAATAGCAGGGCTTTAGTTGATTTAAACTTTCAATCCTGAGGAATAGGCTGAGTTTTAAGTTCAGTCTTTCCCAAAAGCCGGTAAACCGGGTAATCGCTATATCCTCTACCCCATTGAGGAACCAGGTATCTGTCGAAAAAGTTCCATAGAATCAAGGCATCATTAGTTTGAGGTTCAAGCATATAGGCAACTATATTTGCCAGAGGTTGGGACATATGCACGACAAAAGTTCCTGCAAAGAAATCAACAGTATCCTTTTCCACCTGGCCTTTGACAACATTCGTATAATGACCCTGGTTTAATCGGTCGGAAGGCTTAAGGTCAGTAATTTTAAATGATTCAACCTCGAGTGTGGCGGGTTGCGTGAGTTTCTCCACTTTTATGCCATGTTTTATTAAGAGGTTGGCCACTGTCGGATCGTAGAGTCTGATAAGGTATGCATATGGAAAGGAAATGCTCCTGGTAGGAAAATAATCTGCCAAATAAGGAGCATTAACCAGTTTCTTACGATCACTTTTATGTAATTGTTCCCTGCCATTTGCATCCGTAACCACATCAACTTCATACGCTTTGATTTTAATTTTTTCAGGAGTTGGTTCAACTTTATACTCAATCGGAAAGGAGTCAGCTACTGCCGGATTCATCCCCCTGTTAATAGTTTGCAAATCCACTCTTTTCAACATTGTTTTGATTTCATCCGAATGAGAGGCGGAATATTCGAGTATTGAATGCAACAGGCTGTAACTTCCCAGTACTCTCGTTTTGTAATCAGCATACACATAGTTTTCGTTCAGAATAGCCAGCCGGTTACGAATGCCAATATAATTTGTAAGGTAGCGGGCTTCGGAGGCGTATGATATCCAACCGTTTTCAGGATTTTTCAGATCGGTAAATTCGCCATAGAAACAATTCATTACATTATATTTTCCTGAAAGTATTCCTGAAACTGCCGGCATCATATCATCACGCATAAAGTTGATAAGTTCCCGGCTGCCGGCAGGATTCATCATCCAGGTAAATGTAACCGGCTCTTCGTGATACGAACCATTTGTTGTATGGCAATCGACCATAACCGAAGGATCCCATTTGCGGATCACATTGCGGATCAATCCCTGCATTTCGGGAGTTTCGAGTTTTATAGCATCACGGTTCAAATCGAGCATCTGTCCGTTGTAACGCAATCCGACCCCGTTTTTCGGACCGTTCTGATAGGTTCTGTTTTGGGTGCTGATGGCTTCGTTGCCGTCGGGATTAAAGTTGGGGCAAATCAGTACAACAACTTTTTTCAGAATATCATCATTTAAACCATTAACCAGGTCCCGTGCCAACATCTGAGTTGCTTCTTTACCTTCCACTTCACCTGCATGAATATTGGCTTGTATGTATACCACCAAACGCTTGTCATTAAGCAAATCAGCCGGCGATTGTGGCAAAGGATTCCCTATGATTAAAAGCGGAACATCACGTCCCTCGATTGATCTGGCAATTGTTTCAACCCGGATTTTCTTTGAATTTTTACTTAATTCTTTTATAAAATGTTGTACGTCGGCATAATTGGCAGTTGACTCAAACCCTGATTTTTCTGCTACGGTTAATAAAGTGTTTTGTGCTTTCAGACAAGTGGTTTCAAATACGATGAACAGGCTTAGAAGAAGTAATTTTTTCATTGTTGTTTTTGGGTTGATTGCGAATGAGTTTGAAGCAAAATTCAGGATACTTAGAAAAAATAAAAGTATGAAAACTTTTTACTGAAAAACGAATGATAATTAAAAAAGCAATCAGCAAAACTGATGGCGATGTCTCTGAATATTTTCATTTCAAAATGAAGGTAGCTTGCATGCGGATAAGAAAAGATATAGAATAAAAAAGGGACGAAAATTAATCTCGTCCCTTTCCATGTTTACTTTTTGATAATCAACTTTTTAGTGGTTTTTTTATTGTCAAAATACAAATTAACAAGATAGGTTCCTCCCGGCAGGGAACCGACATTCACTATATTGTTTACCACATTATTATTTTCAAGAGAAAGCACTTTCTGCCCGCTTAGTGTGAAGATTTCAATCCGGTACTTTTTGTATTTCGCATCCAGGTCGAACCTGAAAAAATCATTTGCCGGATTTGGATATAATTCTGTTCGACCTGTTTCACTTATTTCATCAATTCCAAATGCACTGGGACTGAAATAACCATATTTAGTGTTAGATTTATAGGCTACCCCGTTAATATATCCTATGATGTACGCAGCATGATTACCGTAAGCTCCCAAAGAAACATTGAAAGTATTTTCACCAGAAACCGTTCCTGTTACAACTGCATATCCGGAGCTGTCGGTATAAATCTGAACTGAATCGTAAACTACCTTCAGATCGGCTGTTATGGAAACATTCAGGTTCTCAACCTGGCTAAACTTACTAACTGAAGGAGCATTAAGTATTTCAGGAATTGTAACACTCCAGATCCCTCTTCCATGAGTTGCAATAACAACCTGCTCGCCACTTATTTTCATTTGGTACACGGGTAAAGGAGGCAAGCCATTATTTGCGATGTGCCAGCTCAATCCATTATCAATTGTTTCGAATAAGCCAATATCTGTACCAACCCAAATTATATTGGGATTATGCGGCATAACCAGTAATGAATTCACAATAACATCGGGGAAGCCATTTGAGCTTTCGCTATTGGTGCCAAATCCTGAAATATCTTCCCAGCTCGCACCCAGGTTTTTTGTCCGGAGTACTTTGGGGGCTTTGCTTACCGAGAACAAAACATATGCTGTTGAATCTTCAGTTGGATGTGTAGCGAGCCCGCTAAGAAATGCATTCAGAACTACCTCAGAATAATCTGCAACTGTACTGAATGTCAGTCCCTGATCAGTTGAAACCTGCATTTGTAAACCTGAACTTTTAGCCATGCCGCCTCCAGCCCATACAATATTTCCATTGGCAGGCGAAACTTCAACATGA
Source organism: uncultured Bacteroidales bacterium (assembly GCA_963802185.1). Classification (GTDB taxonomy): domain Bacteria; phylum Bacteroidota; class Bacteroidia; order Bacteroidales; family UBA4417; genus UBA4417. The sequence continues at coordinate 325,951 of CAWDHU010000010.1, read as the reverse complement.
TGTGAGCTTGATACAGTATTACTTATTGCCCAATTTGTAGAAATAGGCTTATTGTTAAAAGTTAATCCAAAGTTCGTTGAACGATAAACGCCTGTGTTCGAAACTGCAAACACCAGGTCCGGATTCTCCCTGGATGTTGAGAGTTTGGTGATAAACGGGCCGTCATCTGCTGTAATTCCGGTTGATTTAACCCAGGTTGTCCCTCCATTGGAAGTTCTGCGGATAGAGTTGTTATAAATGCTCCCTAATATGAGCTGTGGGTTGGTAGCATGCCACAAGCACTCAAAGCCATCACCAGCAATCTGGAATAAATACCTTGACGAAACTGACGCATCCACGTTGGAAGGGGATCGCCAGGTACCATTATCCTGCATGCCACCTATATATTCATTTTTTGTTGGGTTTTTGGCTACCCCATAAAACTGGGTTGTAATATAATTGGTTGGCACCTGGGTAATCGTTACACCATTATTATTGGAAACTCCAAGACCACCATCGTTTGCTTCAATCATTTTAAAATTTCCATTCCCTAAAGGTATAATTGTAATATTATGGTGATCGGGATGAAGACCAGGAATAACAGTTTTTCCAAAGCCGGCATTTTGATCATAATTATTTGGTCCGCTGTAGTTATTATAAGCATCAGCAACACTGGTTTTTACACCATTATAAAGTGTTACTGTCCCATAATCGACAACAATTTTTGATGTTGGTAAATTGTCGGGAACCCAGGTTTCACCTGGTGCCAGGTTGGGCCAGAACATATAAAGAGTCTTGTACAAATGTCCACCGGTAGTAGAAGCAATAATATTGGAATTAGGTGCGGTAGAGTCGTAAGGAATAGCCTGCACAAAAATATACTCCCTGCCCAGTTTACCATAAGCATCGCTGGTCCGCTCGTACAGGTTATAGGTTCCATCTTTCTCCTGGTCCCTGAACGAAACCATCAATTGCCTGTTGTTTTTAACGTCCCACACCTGGAAAGGAACATAAACATAATCAGTATATGTATAATTTGCAGCCGGAACACCTGAGGTGGCGCTGTCAGGAACGATAAACCGGTGAGCTTTTTGTTTTAAGCCCGGGCCAAAACGGATTTCGACGGGTACCCAACTGGTGGTAGTCACAGATTTTCCCTCAGTCGAGCTCATTCCTCCCCCTAAAAAATCTCCACCGAAATTTACAAATGTTAAAAAACTAGTGTTTACCGGATAGCAATTCGTGATGAGTGAAGCAGATGTAGTCAATGACCCGTTGAATTTTAATTTCCAAATATCAACCCCGCCAACAAAAACCTCATCGGCAATATAGGGATGGGCAGCTATAGTGTTATCATATTCTCCTTGACCTCCTAGAAAGTTCTGAGAATTGTTAAACCTCTTCCAGGATAAGCCATTATCATTTGAAATATACACTTTTGATGCAGTTTCTGAAATATCACCACTCACAAAAACATTGTTATGATCAACAGGTGAAACCGCTATTTCGAACCTGCTGCCTGCCTCCATGCCTGAATTTGATACATTCCAATTGTTTCCTGCGTTGGTTGAACGTAAAATACCTAATGTATTTTCGCCGGCAAACAGAATATTAAAATTTGTAGGATCAGCTACTAAATCTTCAACACCCTTATTACTTGAATATACTTTTATCCAGGTTGCTCCTCCATTGTTTGATTTGAATATACCAGCTTCGGTGGCAGCCAGGACAATATTATCATTAGCCGGATCAATAATTATTCTGTTAACATATTCAAACTCAGTATTTGTCGATGTGCTGCTTAATTGAACCCAGTTAACGCCCCGATCGGTTGATTTCCATATCCCATTTCCTACCATGTAAGTTCCACCGGGAAAACTTTCTCCCGTTCCGGTATAGATAATATTATGATTGGATTTAGCCATTGCCATCGAACTGATATTTAAAATATCATCTGAAAGAAGTTGCCAGGTAGCACCTCCATCCGTTGTTTTCCACATTCCTCCACTCACTGCGCCTGCAAACCAGGTATTATGTGTGTTATCATCCGGATCCACGATCAGGGCGCGTGTTCTGCCCCCAACATTTGCTGGGCCACGTTGTATCCAGTTAAGTATTTCTGTATGTTTAAGCGATTTTTTTGAATTAAGCCGGGCCTTTTCCAGCTCAACAACTTTGTAATTCATTTTATAGCCTGGCTTTTGTTCACCGATCCTTTTCGTGATATCTCTGAAATATTGGGTGAACATATCAGGTTTATCGGCTTTATTGTACCCGGCCTTGCGTTTTTCCTTCTTTTTAAGGTATTCGGCATCCCACATTTCTTTAGGTGTCAATTCTGCTTTCGGGCTTGTATCAATTGCGTTGCGGCTCTTTTTTATGCCATATTTTTCATCATTAATCCGCTGTGCTATACCTGGGATCTGTTTGCTCAATGTAGCATGGATATCGTCATTATTGCCTGACAGATTTTCGGCTTCCTTATTTTTAAGAGAGCCTGAATCAATTAATTTGATAGCTGAAATATTATCTTTCTGAGCCGGTTCAGATGTACGGGTATTTATATAGAAAAAGCTGCCCACCAAAATAAGTACTGTTAAAAAAGCAAGCCATTTATAATAATTCTTCATTTTCAATTAATTTTTATTTTTTATCACTTTTGCAAACTGCACTCCATCGGCACTGAATATTTTACAAAGATATATTCCAGCTGCAACATTACCTACATTTAAAAAAGCTATATGATTCCCTGCAGATTTCTCACTTTCCTCAATAGTTGTGATTTCGCTGCCTACCGAATTGTAAATCACAATCTTTATCCGGCCTGCATATTTTAAGCTGTAATAAATAAACAATTGGCTTGTGAAAGGGTTTGGAAATACCCGGAAACTTTCTTCGGCTGAAGTTATTATTCCTGTAATATCAAATGCTACCTTATTTGATTGTAACGACGGACAGCCTTTAGAATTGTTGGTTATTACAAAATAAGTATCAGATGATGAGGGGGGATATTTCTGTTCTGTAGCTCCGGGAATCGGGCCATAACTGTTATACCATTGATTTCCATAGATTTCGGAAGATACCAACTCATTATTAGAAACTGAAATCAACGGTACATCAGGCACAGGTAAAACTTCAACTGTTACTTTACTGGTTGAAGATAAATTATTCCTGTTTATCGATACATCATATGTAGTTGTTTCTTTTGGAGATACCAGAGGATTAAAAATATCTGCCTGGCTGAGTGTGGAAGCGGGTTCCCAACTATAAGTATTATCGTTTTCACCCCCACTTGCAAAAACATAAAGTTGAGATTGTTGCCCGGCACAAATAGCTGAAGGCAATGCTACCGTTTTTATGGCTATTGTATCATAGTCAGGCTGGCTTAAAGCCGGCAGTTGAATATCATCAATCCAGACGGCATCCTGCCCGGCAGAAGTTGCCTCATCTTTTTTGTACGCCCATCTGAACTGATGAATTCCTGCTGAAACAGGGAAACTTACCTTTCTCCAGTCCTGGTTACCACTCCAGCTTCCAAGTTCATTATTGTCAATATAAAATGTAAGATAGTCATACCCATTTTCAGAAGATACTTTGCGGAAAAATGAAATTGTATCATCGAAAAGCACCTGTGCTTCAAAATACATCTCACTTCGTTCCGAATTATATATTGCACCTGACTTTGCTGCAAACGAACTTTCGGATTTAACAGAAGAACTGATTTCCCATGATTTCTCACCTTTAAACTGCCAGTTATATATTTGGAAATTAGCTGTTTCAAAGTCCTCCACCTGTAAGCCAATAACAGGTGTTGTGCTTGCAACGGAATTATAAGACCCCGCCGCTGCTACAACGTAGATTGAAAAAAGACTTCCTGGAATGGCATCCGGGTTAATCGTAAAAGAGAAAGTTGAAATGCCGGTTTCGCCCGATGACAGTTTACCAAGATTATATGCAGGTGAATTGGAAGTCACAACATCACCGAAGACAAACATTTGAGTAGTAACTTCACCCGACATTGAATTACCTGAATTGGTTGCCGGAGCTGTGATAAAAATCGTTTCGCCCGGATCAATCTGCCTATTGCCATTACCTGCCGTAGAATCATCAAAAAGAATGGTTCCGCTTACCAACTTCGGGGCGTAAACGAGAAAACTGAAATCGGAATTGAATGTATTAGAATCAACCTGGGTTTTAACAGTAAAAGATGCTTTGTGCATGTCGGGAACATCATTGCCTAGCTGCAATGTGAAAGCATTTTCGGCTGAAGCAGATCCTTTTCCTCCTATTGACGGCCAATTATAGGTATCCTGTGAAATGGAAACATAGGTATCATTGGAACTGAGTATCGACATGGCTTTTGCGGCTCCGGAGCCACCTACGTTGTCAAGTTGCAAGTTTATGCTTAGAGATTCTCCTGGCTCAGGCAACTGGTTAGCATTGCTGTTATCATTTATCTTGATATTTTTAAGTACCAGGTACGGTCCTTCCGGCGACTCCACTTTCACACTGTCGATATATGGCTGCCGGTTTTGCATAGTAACCACAATATTTGCATAGCCAGGTTCTGTGAATGGTTTCAGCGAAACAACTGCCAGCCCGTTTTCATCCGCTTCAGCTACACCATGCAGAATATTGTTTTTGCTGATAGCTACCGAAGCGAAAGGTTCAGTTTTGACTTCAAAAGTGAAAGCCTCTAATGGAAGCAGCGCGTTGAATTCAGCTGTTAATGCAGAAGGCACACCGAAATAAATCATGGTTGACGGATCACCCAACAGGCAATACGATTCCCAATAATACTTTTTCATTTCTGAATTTGATTCCTGAACGGCCAGGTTTCCTGCAAAAACCATTTGCCCCATGGTGCTATACCATTCCGACCTGGCTTCGCCATGATCGTGAAAAATACGATCATACACCCCCAAACCGGTATTTTCGTACGTCGGGTTCGAAACTATTGATCCGCTGCCAACATTCCACCAATAGTCCTCATCCCAGTAGCTTAAGCCGGAAGCCCCGATGTAACCTAAAGCACCTTTGTTTTCCGCCCTTACCAGAGCTTCTCCAAAAGCATCTTTATTATACACATTTGTCTCACAGCAGTTACCAACTATCAAAGCATATTTGCCGGCATTCTGAAGTTTTGAGATATCAGATATGGTAAACGTAGGATTCGCCCATCCTTCAATATTTCCGTGGGCCGAATAATTGGCATACGAAACTCCTGAGCTTACATCAGACTGAATATTTTGTGAGTAATTGCTTCCTGCCGGCTCAGGCTGAAGATAAGTATGTGGTACCAGGTTGTGTGCTGCATTAAAATAGTTTGCCGTTTCATAGTTTACCTGCCCGTTACCCCATCTCAACTGGTGAATTGCGTCTGCACCTGCTGCCAAAACAACTTCGTTCAGATATGATGGATCAGGCATCAGGTATTGTTCATATTGAAGTGTTTTATCGATTTGAGGCAGCAATTCTTCGACAGTATTTGCCGAAAACCTTCCATAAAACACTTCGGGCAGGTAATCCCCGGTATATTCGCAATAGTATAAATCACTGACATGATCGCCGCAGTCGAAAGCCGGAATCTGGGCCACATCCCCGACAAAAAGCACAAAAGTTGGCGCAGGATCATCTGAAGTTGCAGAAGTGTACAAATTCTGAAGATACGCCTTTATTGAGCTTGTGGATGTGCCGACAAGCGGATCATCCGTATTTGCTTCAATAACATTAAACCCACGTTTGGTTTTCCAGTTTATAAAAGGCTCCAACGCGTTTTTAAATATTGGATCTGAGACGATGACATATTTTACGGGAACATTTACGTTTGCTTCGGCCTTCGCCTCAGCAGGATTATAATTGAGAACATTATTAAAAATGCCGTTAAAATATGTTGAGCGTTTGCTTGAATTGTCCTCACGGCTCTTAAACTGGCTGGCCTCGACGAAATTTATTTCCACTATAAGATTATCATACACCCTTAAAGTATTCGTTACCGGATTGTATTCCACTGGCGACAAAATGAGGTTAGCAAGATGTACACCCCGCATACACCCGGCAACTACAACCTTCGCTAAAGATTCACTATAAAAACTGTTAGTCGAGTAAACCTGCATGTTCATTACAATTGGATTAATCCCTTTGCTGTTTTTCGATTGCGGAGCCTGCACAGGTAAAAGTTTCTGGGTTATACCCCAATCAGCCAGGGTATATTCCTTTATATCGTAACTGATTACTTTCACCTCAGGGGTTGAACCTTCAGGGATTTCGATCAATTTACTTAGGACAGGTAATTGAGGCGCACCGACGGTATTATTCTTTGAATATGAATCCACCATCAATTCAACAAAATCACCAGAGTCAGTATGTAGCAATAAGGTTTCGAAACTGCTGAGGGTATTGGAGACCTGTAATCGGGAATTTGTATTTTGGAGAACAGTCGTGCTGTTTTGTCCAGATGGATTTAATTTAATTTCCCGCTCTGCCTTTACATCCAAACCTCCAAAAACACACAACAGCAATATCCAGCCTGATACCAGTTTTTGAATAAATGGATAGATTGCATTCATGTTCCTGAGTGAATTGAGGCAGTAAAGTTATCGATTAATCAGTATAGTTAAAGGGATAGAAGAGACAATGGGTGTGTAAATAAAAAAAAACGCAGAAGATAGTATGAGCGTTAACCCATTTTATCTTCTACGCTATCTGTTTTAAATTCTTTACAACCTGTTAACCAGGAAGTAAATGTTTTATTTCTTTTTAGTTTTTATGCTTATCAGCGTTATGGCAGCATGTTTCGGCCTGGCACGTTTCAGGTTTTTCAACAACCAGCACTACACTGAAAATACCTTCATCCGAATTGATATCATTATATTTTTTAATCATATCAGCATCAAGGTATTTCTCAAGTAATTCCACAGGCAGTTCCATTTTATTCACTTCAACAATTCCGCCTTGCGAAAACCCGGTTTTCTGAAAATAGCTCATAAACACATCAGCTTTTTCAGCGCCTGCAATACAGCCTGCTATCTCCGAAGCTTCTTTACGCAAACCTTCAGGAATATCATTAATGATAACAAAATCTGATACACATACATACCCGTTGTGATCGCAAACGCGGTACATTTCGTCGGCCACCTTTTGTTTATTGGTTTGAAGGTTGAATACGCAACTTGCATAAATCACATTTGCATATTCAGCCGGCAAAGGCACGTTTTCAATATCTCCCAGCCTGAATTCAACATTGCTGAGTTTCATTGAATCAAGTATTCCACGGGAAGTACTGATGTTTTCCTCTGATTTATCAATACCGATTACCTTACCTGTAGGTCCAACAACACTGGCTGCCGAAATACAGTCGCTTCCTAATCCTGAGCCAAATTCAACCACACGGTCACCTTCCTGCAAAAGATCAAACCTTGAAGGGAGGTTGAGGCTGTTTTCCGAATGCGAATGACTGTTTGAATGACTTCCGCAACCACCTGATCCACATCCACATGCGCTATTTTTGACTTGCTCTTTATTTTCTATTGTTATCGTTTCTTCCTGCATTTTGTACGATTTAAGCTATGAATGATTTTATAAATTTCCTGCAATTTCAGTTTACACATAACAAGCATTACTGAAAAAGGTTCTATTGAAATTTATATTTATTTTTTTCGATATAAAATGTATAAGCAGGTTTTCAGCCAAATTTCTGATTTTATGATGTTTATTCAAATAGATTTGAAAAGGTTTCATCACTCTATTTGTTAAAATTTATCAATACTGTCCGGTATAAAATGATGTAAACTTCAAAAATGTATCTTTGCACCGAAAAAAATTATCTTATGCTTCGCAAATTTATCGCATTTTCACTTTTACTTGTTATCGTAACATCCTGCCTGAAAACAGAGGATGTTCCTGATTACAGCGCTACCGACAAAAAAATAATTGAAGATTATCTGACGGCACACAATGATACTACAGCGCAATCCACTGTTTCGGGCCTGTACTATATTATTCAAAAACCAGGTTCCGGCACTCATCCCAACATTAACTCTACTGTAACAGTAAACTACAAGGGATATCTCACTGATGGAACTGTTTTCGATGCTTCTGCAACCGGAGAACCATTCACATATCCCCTCAGCAACCTGATAGCAGGATGGCAGCAAGGTATACCGCTTATAAGTCCCGGCGGCAAAATACAACTTTTTATTCCGTCAGCTTTAGGGTACGGACCTTATCCAACCGGAAAAATTCCTGCCAACTCGGTTTTGATATTTGATATTGAACTGATTAAATTCAACTAAACACGGTTAGTCACATTTGCAGTAAAATTCATGATGAGCTTCTCATGAAAACAGCGATGATTGTTTCGAAAAATTGCGCAATCCAGGATTTGCACATGAAATTCCTTGAAAGTTAATTCTTTGGAATGTTAAAAATCATCAAAATCTGTATTGATAAAAATCTGTATGCTTCAAAGTCTTAACTTTGCTCTGAAATATTTTATACATTATGCTTCGTAAATTCTTTGCCTTTTCACTGCTGCTGGTAATAGCCATATCCTGTAAAAAGGAGACTGTAATTGATTATGGTCCAACCGACAAAAAAATAATTGAAGATTATTTGGCGGCTCACGACATAACTGATGCACAATCAACAGCTTCTGGCTTATATTATGTTATTCAAAAACCAGGCAGCACCAATCATCCAACTATAAAATCGAAAGTCTCTGTCAATTACAAGGGATATATTCCTGATGGAACTGTTTTCGACCAATCATATTCTACCGGAAAGCCAACTGATTTCGCACTCTCCGGTGTGATAGCAGGTTGGCAGGAGGGACTGCAGTTGATTGGTGCGGGAGGCAAAATACAACTTTTTATTCCTTCATCCTTAGGATATGGAGCAAACCCTCCTACCGGTTCAGTTATTCCTCAAAACTCAGTATTGATATTTGAAACTGAATTAGTCGATTTTTATTAAAACTCATGTCCGGATACAGTAACGGCGCATTACTTGATTTTGGCCAGGCCTACAGGAAAGCCGCTGATTATTGTGCCATACAGGACCGTTGCATCAGCGAAATGCAGCTGAAATTTATCAGCTGGCACATTGATAAAAACTTTACAAGCAAAATTATCAGCAAACTGCTTGATGAAGGTTTTATTGATGAAAAACGATTTGCAATCAATTATGCCGGCGGGAAATTCAGGATAAAAGGTTGGGGAAAACTGAAAATTGCTGCAGGTCTGAGAGCAAGGAATATTCCAGCTTCGTTGATTCAACAAGCACTTGCATCTTTTCAAATGGAAGAGTATACTTTATTCCTTGCCAAATTACTGCAGAAAAAACTCATACTACTGGGTGGCGACACATCGGATAACCGGCAAAAAGCAGCTTTTTTCGCAGCTTCACGGGGTTTTGAGCCTGGACTTATTGCAGCACAATTGCGAGATATCGAACTAAGTGAGTAAAAATAGATTCAGTTAAAGATGTTAGCAAACTAATTGTGCTATGTGCTCAGTGCTATGTGCTTAGTTTAACAGATAAGTTAGTAATAAGATTTATGATAAACACACAACTTGTTATTGCTATGCACTAAGCACTATGCACAACGCACTTTTTACATAAACGGTTACTAATTTAACTATATTTACATTTAACTAAATACAATCAAATCTATGATAACCAACGAATCACTAAAAGAACTATCAAAGCGGCTCGAAGCGCTGAGGAGGTTCCTTTGACGTCGATACCAAGCTTGAACTCATCGCCGAAGAAGAAAAAATAACCCAGGCTCCCGGGTTTTGGAACGATCCCAAAAAAGCGGAGCTTGTCCTCAAATCCATCCAGGAAAAGAAAAGCTGGACAAATGCATTTACTCATGCTGAGTCCTCGTTGGCCGATTTGCATGTTTTACTTGAGTTTGTTCAGGCTGGTGAAGCCACTGAACAAGAGGTAGAAGAAGCAGTTCAGAAAACCGAAAAACTTTTCGATGACCTCGAATTCCGTAATATGCTCAGTAACGAAGAAGACGGGTTGAGCGCAATTCTACAGATAAACTCCGGCGCCGGCGGAACGGAAAGCCAGGATTGGGCTCAGATGCTGATGCGAATGTACATTCGCTGGGCTGAACGGAATAATTACAAAGTACGCGAACTCGACTTAAACGAAGGCGATGGTGCAGGGATTAAATCAGTATCTATTGAAATTGAAGGCGATCATGCCTTCGGTTACCTGAAAGGCGAAAACGGAGTTCACCGCCTGGTGCGCCTCTCCCCTTTCGATTCGGCCAACCGCCGTCATACTTCATTTGCATCGGTTTATGTGTATCCGGTTGTGGACGATAATATTGATATCCAGATCAGTGCTGCTGACATCAGCTGGGATACATTCCGAAGCAGCGGGCCAGGCGGGCAAAACGTTAATAAAGTCGAAACAGCAGTGCGTCTTTATCATGCTCCTTCAGGCATTGTTGTAGAATGCCAGGTTACCCGCTCACAGCAGCAAAACCGCGACAAAGCCATTCAGATGCTCAAGTCGCAGTTGTACGAAATAGAACTGCGTAAGAAAAAAGAAGCTCAGGCCGAAATTGAAGGCAATAAGAAAAAAATCGAATGGGGATCGCAAATCCGCAACTATGTGCTTCATCCTTACAAAATGGTAAAGGATATACGTACCGGGCATGAAACTTCAAATGCTTTCGAGGTACTTGATGGCGACCTGAATGATTTTATCAAAGCATACCTGATGGAGTTTGGCAGGAGTGATTCGTAAATAACACATTAGATTTTCCGGAATACAGTTAAGGAATACATTGAAGTAAAATAACTTCAGCGTATTCCTTTTCCTTTTCTATAAGATCCCCCGATCGTTGAAATTTTAAAATACTATTCAAACCATAATTATGTATACATCTATTTTTTTCTATCTTTGAAAGGTAATCAACCTAATCTTAAAGCACTATGATAATCATTTACCACAATCCAAAATGCCGTAAATCAAGAGCCGGATTGCAATACCTTCAGGACAAGGGTCTGGAAATAAGTGTTATCGAATACCTCAAAAATCCATTTACACGCAAACAATTTATAGATCTGCTGATGAAGCTCAACATGCGTCCTGAAGAAATTGTGCGTACACAAGAGGATGAGTATAAAGAAAAATTAAAAGGCAAACATTTTGAAGATGAAGAATGGATCACTATCCTTCTCGAAAATCCCAAATTAATTCAACGACCAATCGTGGTTAAAAATCATAAAGCAGTGCTGGGACAACCTGTGGAGGAAATAGATAGGTTGATGGGGGAGATTCAGTAGTTGAGTTAAAAAGTCATACGATGGTCATTCAGTTGTTGAGGAATGAGTTTAAAAGTTTTTGAGTTAAAGAGCTTGTAATAAATGGTTAATTAAAAGTTGAATATATTTTTATTGTTATCTGGATTTATAAGTAATGAATTTTAATTTTGCTTCATGGATATTGATGATTTAAGAGTTTATCAATTAGCAATGCAACTGGCTGAGAAAGTCTGGGAAATTATGATGAAATGGGACTCTTTTGCAAAATATTCGATAGGCAAACAGTATACTGAAGCAGCAGATTCAATTGGTTCAAAAATAAGTGTGGGATTTGGAAGATTTCATTTTAAAGATTCTAAAAACTTCTTATACTATTCACGCGGCTCCCTTTACGAAACCAGAACCTGGACCATAAAAGCCAATAATCGAAAACTAATTAAAGATGAAGAATACAAAGAACTTATAGGGGATATACATGATCTTTCGGTAAAGCTTAACAATTATATAAATACCATCGGAAATTCTTCAAACAAACATGAATGACAATTCAAAAACTTTAATTTCTCTGCCTTTCTTGTCAAACAACAATTGAATGACAACTCATACTCTCAAAATCCCCAAACCTCTCGTCAAACAACAATTGAATGACCATTGTATGACAACTCAAAACGCCAGAACACTCAAACCTCTCGTCAAACAACAATTGAATGACCATCGTATGACAACTAAAACCTCTCAAAATAACTCAATACTCTTGTCCAACAACAATTTAATTACAACTATTTCAATCCAATAAACCCAATCATCTAAAATAACATAACAATGAATTACCGCATCGAAAAAGACACCATGGGACCGGTAGAAGTTCCTGCCGACAAATACTGGGGCGCTCAAACCCAGAGATCGAAAGACAACTTCCGTATCGGCGACGGACATATGCCTCTGGAAATCATAAGGGCATTTGCCATTCTAAAAAAAGCTGCCGCATTAACTAACCGCGATCTGGGAGTGCTTGCTCCCGAAAAATGCGACCTGATCGGAAAGGTATGCGACGAAATTTCTGCCGGAAAACTTGATGAACAGTTTCCTTTGGTAGTATGGCAAACCGGTTCGGGCACACAAAGCAATATGAATGTGAATGAAGTTGTCAGTAATCGTGCGCATGTCCTTGCTGGTGGAGCACTGGGCGAAGGTAAAAGCCCGTTGCATCCGAATGACGATGTTAACAAATCACAGAGTAGCAACGATACTTTCCCGACGGCCATGTCGATAGCAGCTTACAAAATGTTGATCGATGTCACACTACCAGGCGTTCAGAAACTACGCGATACACTTGCTGCCAAAGCGAAAGAGTTTAGCAAAATTGTAAAGATCGGCCGTACTCATTTAATGGATGCTACGCCGCTAACCCTGGGACAGGAATTTTCGGGTTATGTGTCGCAGCTGGATCATGGAATGAGAGCTGTAAAAAACACGCTTCCTCATCTCTCGGAGCTTGCTTTAGGCGGAACAGCAGTCGGAACCGGCATCAATACACCAAAAGGCTACGACGTAAAAGTAGCTGAACATATTGCATCACTCACCGGTTTGCCATTTGTAACTGCTGAAAATAAATTTGAAGCACTTTCGAGTCACGATAATATTGTGGAAGCCTCGGGTGCAATTAAGATGCTAGCCACCAGCCTGATGCACATATCAAGCAATATCCGGCTCCTGGCTTCGGGTCCACGCTGCGGGATCGGAGAATTGCATCTGCCCGAAAACGAACCCGGCTCATCCATTATGCCAGGCAAAGTTAATCCAACCCAAAACGAATCACTAACCATGGTTTGTGCACAGGTTATCGGATGCGATACAGCCATCACAATTGCTAATACACACGGTCATTTCCAGCTCAATGTTTTCAAACCGGTAATTATTTACAACTTCCTCATGGCTGCCAGGCTTATTGGCGACGCCTGTGTTTCTTTTAACGATAATTGTGCCATTGGTATTGAGGCTAATCTGAACTTTATAGGTAAAAATCTTGAAAACTCGCTGATGCTGGTAACAGCACTCAATACCCATATCGGGTACGAAAATGCCGCGAAAATTGCCAAGAAAGCACATCACGAAGGCACTACCCTACGCGAAGCAGCCATGGCATTGGGATTGGTGACCGATGAGCAGTTTACTGAGTGGGTTGATCCATCAAAAATGATTGGATAAAGCTCTAACCAATTCATCCTAAAGCCCTCTGCGAAATTGCTTCCACAGAGGGTTTTTCTTTAACAAGTTTTAGCAATCCAAAAAGGAAAAAATTCTTTTGCCAAAAAAAATGGTTTACCTTTGCACTCCATTTCAAAACAAAACGCAGGAATGTAAAATTCATCAGTATTTACGATCATAAAGAAGGGCAACCTATGATTCAGACTATTAAGATAGGCACGATTAAGTGGCATTATATTGAAGATCCATCAGATGATGATCTCGGATTCCTGAAAGACAACTTTCACTTCCACCCACTCGATATAGAAGACTGCCGGAGTGTGAATCAACGACCTAAGATCGACGTTTACGATGATTACTATTTTCTCATCCTGCATTTCCCTCATTACGACCGTTGGAACCGTTTCCTGAAAACCAAAGAAGTGAAAATATTCTGGGGCGAAGGGTACATTATCACCATTGGAAAACCGCATTGGGTGGTAAGTAGCTTGTTCAACAGTGCCAAGGAAATGAACGACCCGTACGAAATTCTCCAGGCCGGTACTTCTGATGCGCTTCTGTATAAAGTGCTGGAAAAACTGATGCAGGAAACTCTTTCCCTTATCAGTAAATTAGGTATTGAACTTGAGCTTATCAATCGTGAACTTTTTGGTAAAAAAGCAGAAAAAACCATTGAACGCATTTCGCTTACGCGGCGAAACATGATCCTGCTCAATACCATCTTTAAACCGCAGCTCAGGCTTTTCCAGAAATTCGAATCCGGTCAGATTGAAGGTTATGCCGAAAACATGGAAGAATACTGGGGCAATATCCTCGACTATTACCAGAAAATGTGGGATATGATCGAAGACTATGAAGAATTGATCGAAGGCCTTTCGAAAACATTCGATTCCATGCAGAGCAACCGCACCAACGAGATCATGAAAGCTCTTACTTTGATATCCTCCATTTTACTTCCTCTCACATTTATAGCGAGTCTTTATGGTATGAATGTGACCCTGCCATTTATGCATAATTCATATACTTTCTGGGCACTTATGGGAAGTATGGTTTTGATTTCAGGAGGTTTTATCTTTTTGTTCAAGAGGAAAAAGTGGATGTAAGTCCAGGGTCGGTAATCTCTAAAAAATCCTTGTATTTTTTCATTTGTAAAAATCAGATAGCCTGGGAAATAAAGCCTGGGGTATCTCTCATTGTTTGTTGATCAATACTTACAAGGCAACATTCAAAGAGAGATTCATGAATAATTCTTTATCTTTGCACATTGACTTAACAACAAAATTGCAATCAACTAATCACAAAGCATTTATGTCGGAATCGAAAAGAATAAAAATAACTGAACTACTGAAAACACCCGAAAAAACAGGTATTGGAAACAGTGTTACCATTAAAGGTTGGGTTCGTACCAAACGCGGAAATAAAAATGTAGCTTTCATTGCACTGAATGATGGTTCAACCATACATAGCATTCAGGTTGTTGTTGATCTGGCAAATTTTGATGAAGAACTTCTGAAACAGGTTAATACAGGAGCTTGTTTATCGGTAACAGGCACATTGGTTGAATCACCCGGCGCCGGACAATCAGTCGAAATACATGCTTCACAGATCCTGGTTTACGGAGGTGCCGATCCTGAAGTGTACCCTTTACAGAAAAAAGGCCATACCCTCGAGTTTCTACGTGAAATAGCACACCTCAGACCCCGCACCAATACATTTGGTGCTGTCCTGCGTATCAGGCACAATATGGCTTACGCTATTCACAAATACTTTAATGATAAAGGATTTTATTATATCCATACACCAATTATAACGGGATCGGATGCGGAAGGTGCCGGAGCTATGTTCAGGGTTACAACTCTGGATATGAATAACTTACCTAAAAATGAAACCGGTGAGATTGATTATTCGCAAGACTTTTTTGGTAAAAGCACAAACCTGACGGTTTCGGGTCAGTTGAATGGTGAACTTGCTGCATTGGCATTGTCAGAAGTATATACTTTCGGGCCCACTTTCAGGGCTGAGAACAGCAATACACCCCGCCACCTGGCCGAATTCTGGATGATAGAACCCGAAATGGCTTTTTACGATATTACCGACAATATGGATCTTGCGGAGGATTTCCTGAAATACCTCATCCGCTATGCTCTTGATAATTGCCATGATGACCTGGAATTCCTTCAGAAAATGTACGACAACGAGTTGCTCGAACGCCTTAACTTCGTAATTAACAATGATTTCGAACGGCTATCATATACCCGTGCAATAGAAATTCTAATGGCATCTAAACAAAAATTTGAATTCCCTGTTGAATGGGGTGTAGACCTTCAATCGGAACACGAACGGTACCTGGTCGAAAAAGTGTTTTCGAAACCTGTAATCCTGACGGACTATCCCAAAGAAATAAAGGCTTTTTATATGAAACAGAATGAAGATGGCAAAACGGTAAGAGCCATGGACGTTCTTTTCCCCCGCATCGGTGAAATTATCGGCGGATCACAGCGCGAGGAAGATTATGATAAACTTATGGCTCGTATTCATGAACTTCATATCCCCGAAAAAGATATGTGGTGGTATCTCGAAACACGCAAATTCGGCACTGCGCCACATGCCGGTTTTGGCTTAGGATTTGAAAGGCTTATGCTGTTTGTTACCGGCATGTCGAACATCCGTGATGTAATCCCTTTCCCACGCACACCAATGACAGCTGATTTTTAGTCAATTGTAAGAATATGACTTTTTGCAGTTTGTTCCATTAATTAAATAGTTGTTATCTTTGGAATAATCAAATATCCAATTCATTAGCCATTATGCTTAATCAACGCCTTCAACAGAAATTATTACAGAAGCTTTCGCCTCAGCAGATATTGCTGATGAAGCTTTTGCAGATTCCTTCGATGGCTCTTGAACAACGCATCAAACAGGAAATCGAAGAGAACCCGGTTCTTGAAATTGACGATGAATACGACCAGGATAGTGAAAATGAAGCAGATGATTACAGCGATGTAGATAAAGATAAGAATGAAGATTCACAAAATGATGTGGATATAAATGATTATCTGAGTGATGATGACATCCCTTCCTATCGGCTGAATGCCGGGAACACTTCCGTGAACGACGAGCACAAAGAAATGCCGATGACTGCGGATACCGGATTTCATGAATATCTGCTTTCGCAACTCGACCTGAAAGACTTTCCATCTCAAAAACGGACAATCGGAACCACCATTATTGGCAACCTTGATGAATCAGGATACCTGCAGCGCGATTTGAATGCCATGGTCGACGACCTGGCTTTTACACAAGGTGTTACCACTACTCTGCAGGAAATTGAACTCATGCTGAAAGAAGTTCAGAGTTTTGAACCGGCAGGGGTAGCAGCCCGAAATCTCCAGGAATGCCTGATACTTCAGTTAAAAAGAACCGATCCCTCCTCCCCTGCTGTTAAACTGGCAATTACTATAATCGATCGATGTTTCGATGATTTCAGTAAAAAGCATTATGACAAAATCCTGAAACGGACCCACTCGGAAGAGGAAGACCTAAGGGATGCCATAAATGAAATATTAAAGCTCAATCCAAAGCCGGGCAGTGCTTTCAGCGCTTCAACAGCAGGTAACCAATATGTTATCCCTGATTTTATCATCGAAAATAAGGATGGCATTCTTGAACTGAGCCTGAATCAGCGTAACATGCCCGAACTCAGGTTAAGCCGGACTTATACGGAAATGTTGGAATCGTACGGCGAAAATAAACACAAAAAAGAAAAAAATGATTCGCAGCGCGATGCAGTTGTATTCATAAAACAAAAGATTGATTCAGCCCGATGGTTTATTGAAGCTATAAAACAACGCCAGGATACGCTTTATGTAACAATGCAGGCCATAGTAGACTACCAGCAAAAGTATTTCCTCGAAGGCGATGAAACCATGCTGCGGCCAATGATCCTGAAAGATATAGCCGAACGGGTCGGACTTGATATTTCAACTATTTCGCGAGTGGCTAACAGTAAATATGTGCAGACGCCTTTCGGAACTTTCCTGCTTAAGAGTTTCTTTTCCGAATCCATTCAGAATGACCAGGGAGAAGAAATTTCGACCCGGGAAATCAAGAAAATCCTTTCAGATTGTATTGACGCTGAGGAAAAGGGTAAACCTCTGACGGATGAGGAACTTACTGCAATCCTGAAAACGAAAGGCTACCCTATAGCCCGTCGCACCGTTGCAAAATACCGTGAGCTGCTTAACATTCCGGTTGCCCGTCTGCGTAAAGTGATGTAAAGATTGCCAGTATATCCGGCAGTAATCCTTCTAAAAACTTTTTCCTGTTACATTTGCAGTTCCTATCAGATACAGGTAAACAACTGCTGAAGTTATAACAGTGACTACTTTCAATTTTCCTACTCCAATAATTTAAAATGAAATCTGCAGACTACATGCTATCACGAATTCTATCGTATATTCTTCATCCACTTTTAATCCCGACTTTGGCTGTTTCGGCACTGATGCTGAAACCGGATCTTTTCCCAATAGTTTTACCCACTACACTAAAACTCTGGTTTATATCTATAGTTTTTCTGTTTACATTGGTGATACCGGTAAGCAGTGTGTTTATTTTGCTGAAATTCCATGCTATATATTCTGTTGAGTTGAAACGTCGCACTGAACGTACTGTTCCATTGTTCATAGCCAGTATTTCGTATATGGGGC
This sequence comes from uncultured Bacteroidales bacterium, assembly GCA_963802185.1. Classification (GTDB taxonomy): domain Bacteria; phylum Bacteroidota; class Bacteroidia; order Bacteroidales; family UBA4417; genus UBA4417. The sequence continues at coordinate 307,770 of CAWDHU010000010.1, read as the reverse complement.
TTCTTTTTTTTATTAAGCCGATCATATTACCGCCAGTTTTTCTGTACATCCTTTATTCAGCAGCGTTAGCCTTGCTGGCAGGGTTTTTATTAAACCTGGTATTTAAAATAAGCCTTCACACACTCGGATGGGGAGCATTGGCAGCCACGCTTGCAGCCATTTCGATCCGAACAGGCACACCACTGTTTCCATTCATACTTATTTCTATACTCCTTTCAGGAATTGCAGGCTATGCACGATTAAAACAAAAAGCCCACAATCAAGCCCAGGTTTATTTGGGCTATATTGCAGGCGTTAGTGTAGTTCTGTTGATTACTATCTTGTCCTGATCTGATCAGAAAGGCTTAAAAACCAGCCCAACAGAAATCGGATAAATCTGGGGCCCGAGGTCTTTATCGAATACCGATGAAATCTGGTAAAATACGGATGCTCCAATCCATTTATATCCAATCTCAGCATACGGGCCATAATGGATTTTATCGATATTCCGGAGTTTCGCTTCTTTTTCAACAACCTCATATCCGCTTCCATCAAGGTTGCTGCCTTTATATTTAGTGTGAGCATCAATTTTCCAGCCTACTTTAAAACCGAGCGTAAAATGAGCATTTGAAGGTGCTTTATAGAGCAATCCGAAAGGAATATCAATATAGGTTATCGATAGCTTACTCTTTTTTACATCAATTTTACTGTTATTAAATCTAGCGGGAACATTATAAAAATAAGACTCATTAGCGCTAACGCCTTCAGGTAATGTTTCATAAATATTGTATTTGCCTGTCCCTAAAAGTGCCTGGTTGTAAAAGTTATGAGCGCCAATACCTGCACCCAAAAAGAAAGTCATACGGCCTTTTTTATCCATTGGGAATGCATAATGTATAAAAACGTCAACACCCTGGTTGATGGCTCTCGGATTAATAGAATCAGGAACTTTTTGCCAGATATCCGTAAAAACACCAAATCCGAGGCTTAACCTCTTACTTATGGATTCAGCTGAAGGTTTTTGTGCATACGTTGAGGCTGTCAAAGCCAAAAAGATGATAATTAAAGGTAAGATCCGTTTCATTTACTGTGTTTTTCGATAGCAAAGATAGGGTAAAAACCGAATTAGAACTATTGAAAGAGATGAAATGCAAATGTTAAGAAATGCTAATATCTCTATTTAGCTGGTAAACCCCCCATACAACGCCAGAAAGTTTTATCCTACCTGGCCATTTTCCAAAATTCTGGAGTGTAATGAATTAATAATTTGATTTGTTAGCTTATCTTGATATTATTTCTTTACGCTAAAAAGAGCCAATATTGAAATCTTTGTTATCCTGTCTTATTAATTTGATATTGAAACAGTGCTCGATGTAAACGTGAAATCGTAAGAGGTAATAACTCATTCAGGTAGTCTTTAAAAGTAGTTCAAAAAAAAACAGGAAGATAAATTGGAACTGTATGTCTTTGTTTTTCAGCATGATGTAATTATTCGGAAAAATAATTTTATAAAAACATATATTCATATTTTGAATACTACCCAATATTTTGTATCTTTAAGATCTAAATAACAGCCTACTATGAAAACGCTGGCTCTACTATTTATCCTGACTATTTTTAGTCTTACTGCATTTGCTCAGAATGAAAAATGCATGGCTCTTTCTACCAAAATTGTTGAAAATGTGAAGGGGGAAATCCTGTGTCATGATGAAGATGAAGATCTTTATTGTTTCAAGGCTGAATTCCCTAAAACATATGATTTAGAATCTATAAAAACTATTTGCGATACTACTGCAAAAAATATTAAAGTTTCTTACAACTGGAGAATTAATTATGATAAAAATGATGAGAAAGAATTTGTAATTAGTGGCAAAAAACTATTAGTAACAATATATTTTGACGAAAAATTCCTTTATTTTGAATTTCCCAGACAGTAAAAGACTGTTTAATTTTTCTTTCAAGCACTTTACAACTGCCCCTTTTCGTTATACCCCGACCCGGAGGTAACCGAAAAAGGGCAGAATTGGATTATTTCATCCGAAAACCTTGAATCACTTACTTCTGATTATTTCTTTAGCTCATTAAACCAATTTATGGTTTTAAGCCCCCATGGCAGCAAACTGTATTCATGATCGGTTCCAGGCAGACTTATAAACTGGATTTTATCCTGGCCAACTCCCAGGCTCACAAAACTGTTATACATAAGCAGCGATTGTTCTGGAGGGACATTGAGATCGGCTGACCCATGATATAAGTTAATTTTTGAGTTTGGGACCCATGCCGTTACACTATTTTTTATCAGCAGCGACCGTAGTTGTGCAAAATCAGCTCCATTGCTGAAATCCGAAATCATATTGCTCGTAAGAAGTTTTGGAATAGTATCGTTAAGTTGAGCGTTCACCTGGTCGTTGGTATAAGTTCCGTTGAAAAGTTCCGGAATACGCGAGGCATAAGGTTCATTGAAAAATTTACTGAGCGGGTCATTATGTGCTCCGAATAACTGCTGCGAATAGATAAAATACGGTAGGTACAGCGGTCCCGGAAAAACCTGATGAGCTAATACATAAGTTGACATAACCATCATATCATATGCCCCGGCACCACAAGAGGTTGCTGTAACAGGTATGGTAGTATTGAAGTTAGTTTCTATATTTTTAAGCCCCGAAAGTGTTGCCCACCCTCCCTGCGAGTAGCCCATAAGGAAATGTTCACCGTTAAATTTGGCTTGTATATCATTTTCATCAAGCAATTCGTGGCATGCCCTTATCATATCAATCACAGCGTTGTCGGTGGTTTCCCTTTCATAATATGGGTGAAGAATTTGCGCCGACGCTCCAAAGCCAATGTAATCGGGAAAAGTTATTATATACCCGTTGCCTGCCATGTATTCCATCAAAGTGTAATAATAATTGGTCGGATTCACACTGGGGCAATCGTTTTTTTGCGTATTCGTACCATTCTGGAAACTTATAATCGGGAATGACTCCTGGGATTGAGGCAGGCATACCAACCCGGAGGCTAAAATAGTTTCCCCTTTATAGACTGTATTATAAGTGATTTTATAAACATCAACTCCATAAGCAGTATTGCTAACAATGGGAATTGCATCTGGATAAAGATTCTGCCACACTCCAACCTGTTGCTTTATCGTTTCCTGCTTATAGCTGAGAATCTTCTGGTACGAAACCAATACTTCATTTACCGGTCCTTCATTCGTGATTTCTTTTTTGCATCCCGGTGCAAATAAAAGACTACCTATAACAATTATTAACAGGCAGTAACGGGAAAATGTATATTGCTTTTGGTTCTTAAAAAATTCCATATTTCTATATTTATAGTATGTAAATATAACAAGTTTAGTTTGGAATAAGTTCAGGTATCAGTACATAAAAAAAATTCATGCTCTGCCAGATTGAATACATCATAATCGTACAAAGCCAATCCTGTTGAGTATTATTCAGCAGCAGATTAATTTCAAAATATAAAAAAGTTCTGTTTTCTTTCGGATAGCAATCATTTTAACTGTTGTTCAACATGAGCAAAATTAATATTCCTGTATGGAAAATGCGTTAAATTCCACCTAACAATACTCCACTATCATCGATAAAAATTGTATTTTTAGGACATCAAAATCTGATAAAATGAAAATAAAAAATATCATCCTTTTACTTATAATTATTTTATTAAATGGCTGTTCACCAATAGGACACATGGAATTTAAAAATATACCAATAAATGGCAAACTTGATAAATTTGTAAAGGAGTTGATTAAACTGGGATTTACCGGGCCGCAGTTAGTGAAAGAAAATCAAATTAAGCTTGATGGAGTATTTTTAGATAAGAACTGTGAGATTTATGTGTATGGGACTATAAAAAACAAAACCGCATATAAAGTCAGAGTTAACCTGCCAGGAGAAGTTCAGGATTCACTTCAATCGAGTTTTGAAAAAATACAAAAGCTATACTCAGCAGAATACGGAATGGGAACAACCAGGTACAAGCAATACAGAACCAGGGAAAGGCTTATGTTTAACGAACCAAGACTCACCAGGCACCTGATGAAAGGAGATTATAGCAAATATATCAGTGCTTCAGGGGATATAACTGTTGAAGTCCAGGATGGTTATATTTCAATAACTTATGTAGATAACGTAAATTCTGAAATCAGGAAAAGAGAATTAGAGGATAAATATAATAAGGAGATTAACGAAGACATTTAGTTGTAATAGCATCAATTTAGAGGATTTATTCTGGTAAACCGGAAAAATTTTTGGCCATTAACATCCACAAAAAAAATCCACAACTACTGACAACCAGTTTGTTATGGATTAATATTGGTGGGCCCACCTGGACTTGAACCAGGGACCTACTGATTATGAGTCAGTTGCTCTAACCATCTGAGCTATAGGCCCTTTGAATTAAAAGTTTTACTAAACTTGGAATTACGGGTGCAAATTTACACTTTTGCAGTCAATTTAAAAGCCTGTTTAACTATTTTTTTTTATGCCCGAAATTCAATACTCAAAAATTAAGAATATTATTTTCGATTTAGGTGGTGTTTTACTGAATATCAACCCGTTACTGTCGCTTTTAGAATTTGAAAAGATAAGTGGTCTCGATCAAAAAGAATTAACAATGCGGCTTTTGAGTGAAAATATTTTCGAAAAATTTGAGACCGGAAGGCTGAATGACACACAATTCAGGAGCGAATTATGCCGGATTATGAACATTAAAGCCAGTGATTCAGAAATCGACCGGGCCTGGAACACACTTCTGCTTGACTTTCCACAGCCCAGGGTTGAATTGTTGAAGCAACTCAGAAAAAACTACCGGGTTTTCTTATTATCCAATACAAACAGTATTCATTTCGACCATTATACCGGTGAGTTCTATGAGAAATATGGCTTCCGGATGACAGATCTGTTTGAAAAACTATTCCTTTCGCACGAAATCGGAATTCATAAGCCGGATGCCGGAATTTATGCTCATGTGCTTCAACATGATGGAATTGTACCTTCGGAAACAGTTTTCTTCGACGATTCCTTAGCCAATATTGAAGCAGCAGCGCTTCAGGGAATTCAGGGAATTCATATTGAGGCTGGCCATGATGTGACTTCATTTTTTGATAACGGAATTCTGCGGTGAGATTCCTGAGATTGAAATTATTGAAAACCGAATAAATTCTCTTACTAATTAAGCCCCAAGACTCAAATTCCAGGAGCCAAATTCCAAAGCCCCAAAAAAGCAATCGATAACTTCTTGTAGCTTGAAACTTGAATTTTGGAATTTGGGTTTTTATTTATTGGCCCGATTTGCTTTGTTGTAAAAAGATGAAAGCTTATACTTTCAAAAGTCCAGGCTGCTTCCATTCTTAGCTGACATGCTATAAACATGTGCTTTAACCTTCTCAGCCCACTGGACATGCGACATGGATTTATCAAATGTTTGCCATGGAATAGGCTTTCCGATTGTCAGCTTAATGGTTTTATTTCGTTTCAGGAATAATTCGCGGGGCAATAAAGCTAATTCAACGTTGGTTTTTATACCCAATGCTCTTCTTACTATATTGATACCATAAAACATATTTGAATTCCTGCCATGAAAATAGAACGGTACAATATCTCTTTCACAGGAGATCGCACGTGTAATAAAGCTCTTTTGCCATGCGCGGTCCTGTATTCTTCCATTATATCGCCGTGAAACCTCGCCTGCCGGAAAATGAGTAATTGCCACATCCGATTGATAAACTTTTTCGAGTTCTGTAACATAAACTTTTGAACTCATACCGTAAGGATTTACAAGCGCGATGTATGGCCTCAGATTTGGAACAAACCTGAACGACTCATTTCCAATTGCTTTAAAAGTTCCGTATTTCTCAATAACTGTTTTGGTAAGGATAAGCCCATCAACAATTCCAAAAGGGTGATTGGAAAGGAAAAAGCACTTTCCATTTTCGGGCAGGTTTTCAATCCCGTCGACTTCCAGTGTGATATTAAATTCTTTTATAATGCTCCGGTGAAAATCACCTCCTTCACAATCCTTGTATTTTTCTATAACATAGTTTAGCTCATCCTGCTTAATAATCTTTTCGAGGCCCAGTACTACGAAACCAGGAAGTTTTTTCAGAAATTCCGAATCACTTTTTTTTATGGATGAAGCAAGGTCAATATGTTTCATGTTTGTTAATCAGGCAATAACGAATGTATTGGATTGCTGAATCTACCTTTTTATACCTATTGCTTTTGGAAGGACAAACATACTGAAAAAAGTGATAGTGACGCATCCTTTCGTAAATGCACGTAATTGAGTGACTTTCAAAGCTGTTTCCTTTGGTTTTCAGGCACTACGTAACGTTTGCCTTTTCCGACTTCTCTTTTTGCAACTGCATGGTTAATGCGGTTACCCCACTGAGTCCCCCTAATTCCATAGTTTCCAATGCCGAACTGGGAACCACTACAATAGTCGAATTCTGCTTCAGCCCTTCGTAAAGCATATTCATAGCCCTGAGATGCAGGGCTGTAGGATTATCGGCGTAGGTGCGGGCTGCTTCACCGAATTTCGCTGCAACCTGACGTTCCGAATCCCCAAGTATAACCCGGGCCTGCCGTTCTCTTTCAGCCTGTGCCTGCATCGACATGGCATCTTCCAAAGCCGGCGGAATAAGCACATCCTTCACCTCAACTGAAATAACATTGATACCCCATGGTTCGGTACGTTCATCAATAATTTTTTGAAGCTCTGAGCTGATCTTTTCCCTGCCTTCGAGCATATCCGAAAGCATGGTCTTACCAATTACGTCCCTGAGCGCTGTTTGCGATGCCCAGCTAATTGCACTTTGATAATCGGCAACATCAAGGGCCGCTTTTTTCGAATCAATTACTTTCCAGAAAAGCACAGCATCCACGTCAACCGGAACGGTATCTTTGGTAAGGGTTTTTTCGGTTTTGAAAGTTGTTGTGATCACACGGGTATCAATCCAATATGGAATTGCATCAATTATGGGAATAATAAAAAACAGCCCGGGACCCCTTATGACACGAAATTTACCCAGGCGCAAAACTACTGCCTTTTCCCATTGATCAGCAATTTTAATTGAAGACGAAACAAGAGCGGCAATAACAAAAGTAAGGACAATAGTTCCCATGGTGCCACCAGTATCTGCCGGGCCACTGTACGATGAATAGGCAATACTTGCTCCTATTATCAGGATTAGTACGAAGATCAGTGAAGCAAAAGCATTAAATCGTCTCATTTCAAGTCCCTCCATAATTAAGGTTTAAAAAGATAAAATTTTATGGCTTATCCATAGTATAAAGTTACCACTATTTAGCGTGATATATTCACTTTCAGGCAGATAAATCTCATCGGGATGTTGAAATACTAATATAATAAAGGATGTTTGAATAACACTATAGTTTGATTCGCTGATCCTGTCCTTTCAGTAAGCTCCACTTGGCACGCTAAAATATGCTAAAGTGAAAATAATAATAGACATTTAAAACGGGAAGATATATTAGAAAATACTATTGTCTCTATTTTGCCCATACCGGCAAAGCAAGATCAATACCAAAGACATAGATTATTAATACATACAAAACCAATGGCAGTATGATCATACTGACAAGTTTGAGCCAAATACCGGCTTTGGCCATATCAGGCACGGTAAGTCTATTGCTCCCAAAAACAACAGTATTCGGGCCGGTTCCTGCCGGCATAATAAATACAAACGAACAGGCAAATGTAGCAGGTACCATCAATAACATAGGATTGATACTTCCGGCAACAGCCATGCTGGCAAGTACCGGAAGAAAAATATTGGCTGTAGCGGTGTTGGAATTCAATTCCGTGAAAAGCAATACAACGCCTACCACAATTATTAATACAATCAAAGTTGGATAACTACTTATAAAAACCAGCTGGTTCCCAAGCCAGTCGGCCAGTCCGGTTGTTTTAAAACTTGTGGCAAGGGCATATCCTCCTCCTACAATTACCCCAACTCCCCATGGGATTGAAGATGCGGTCTTCCAATCGAGGAGACGCTTTTTATTGCCTGCAGGAAGCATAAAAAGAAGAAGAGCTGAAAACATTCCAACCGTACTATCCTGAACAAATTCACTTACACCTAACAACGATGCCCAGCCAGGAATAACAGTTTGATCAAAGGTAAATCCTTCGCGGAATACCCAGCCAAATACCGTAATAAAAAATATATACATCACCCTTCTTTCACCAACAGACATTTTGCCCATTGCTTTTAACTCTTCTTCAATTAACTCCTTGTTACCTGGAATACTTCCTTTTATTTTAAAAAAGTGAACAAGGTAATACCAGATTAAAGGCAGGAAAATGATCAAAACAGGTATACCCATCTTAAGCCACTCGAAAAAACTGATTGGGGGAGCTGTGGGAAATAATTTAGCCATAATACCAACATAAATCAGGTTGGTAGGAGAACCGATAAGGGTGGCAACGCCTCCAATACTGGCAGCATAAGCAATTCCAAGCATAATTGAAGTTCCAAATTTTGGATTCGCGTTGCCAAGTGTTTCCTCTTTCGTTATTATAGCTAATCCAATGGGAAGCATCATCAGTGCAGCTGTAACATTGGCTATCCACATCGATAGAAATGCACTGGCAATCATTATGCTAAGTAATATACGGGGACGGCTGGTGCCCAGAGCTTTGATCAGAACCAGGGCTATTCTTTTGTGAAGATTTTGAGCCTCAATGGCTTTCGCAATAAAAAACCCAGAAATCATCATCAATACAAGATCATGTCCATAGTTAACAGCTGTTGCCCCAGCAGGCAAAATTTTCAACAAAGGGAAAAGAACCATCGGTAAAAATGCTGTGGCATACACCGGTATAGCTTCTGTAATCCACCAGATGGCCATCAGTAAAGCCACTGCTCCGGCATTACGGGCTGCAGGCGACATTCCGGCTGGTACGGGAAGCATTAGGATAACTATCAGAAAAACGATGCCTCCAAGCAAGCCCTGGTATTTGATATTTTTCATCAGCAGTTATTAAATTGTTTGTACGGGCATTCCTAAAATCCATGCTATTTAAAGCCTGACAAATCATTGTTTTTGACTTATAACAACTTCGTTTCCAGGAATCAGATGTTAAAAGAAAGAGGTAACCGTTTCTGCAATAAACGGTAAACCTCTTTCTTAATCAACTACTAATATTCTTTTAAATAAGCTTATCAACAAATTTTTTAAATTCAAAAAACAAGCCTGGCTCTAAATGTCTATTAATATGTGTAATCCCATTCTTCTGTTGAACTATCTGCTGCATTAGTCTTTACAATCTTTGTTATCCTGTTTTTGTCATCTCTGGTGTAGGCAAAGGTCGCTGTTTTCTTAACAACAGGATCTGCAGTTGGATTCCAGTATGTAAAAGATTCAATCAGTTTAGTGCTGGGCCTGCCATACAAATTACCATACGGCTTCCAATCCGAATCAGAAACATTAGCCTGAAAAATGCCCTCCATATTAGCATCAGGCAGGTAAGTAAACTCCTTTATTTGAGTTGTATCACCGGCATCGTTATACTTAACAATTTTACTGACATTCCCATTGGTAATAAAAACTTCACGCTTTTTAACGTTTGTACCAAAAAATTCATTAAATGTTATACCAAAACCAGCATTATCGTATTCATAGCCAAGATAATCACCTCCGCCCAGGTCTTCTTTTGTAATGTAGCCTGATTCATTTAAATCGTATGAAGCATAAACAGAATTGTCATCTTTTGTGAGGGTGAGTTTATTAGGTACTGAATAATCGTAAGTCAAGATTTTATCCAGAGATCCTGCCCATAGGTTAGTCATTTCTGCTACTCTGCCTGCTACATCATAAGTAAAATCCCACTCTTCAATATCAGTTTGCCAGGTTGCATGAAATGAAACTGATTTTACGGTATTATCATCCAGAATACAACGAAGCGAGAAACCATTCCGTTTATTAGTGCTGTATGTCATATCCAGAATAGGAGATTCACCAGTCAGGAACGCACACGTTCCTTTGGTAGCATCAGTAGCGAGCTCTGTAGCTGTCCATAAGTAATTGTAGTTATAGTCGTTAAACATACCACTGCTATTACACTTAGCACCTGCTCTTGCGGAGAACCCAGTTTCATTGGTACCGTCAGCATTAGTTTCTGGAGCCCAATTGACAATCCCTGTTTCTCTTAATTTATTACCAGCTTCATCTACCCCCAAAAATTCTGATAATGTGCCGTATTCTTCAATGGTTGGCACATGCCAGCCAGCGGGACATATATTCCGGACATCATTTACGGCAAACCAGTTGTATAATTTACCAAATCTTGCAGCATTGTCAGTATTGTTGTCTAAATCGCACCAAGCACCCGTAGTTAAAAGTATCCATGCATCAGCAGTGGTTACATTGTCAATGGAAGCACCTGATCTGTATTTGGTAGTTCTCAGGCATTCAGCCATCCATATTTGACCGCCAATTTTTACAGTTGCATAGTAATTGCCGGAAGCATCTTTACATTCAATAAATTTGAAATTAACTGTCTTGTTATTCGTTGGTACATCGGTAACGATAGTGGCGTAATTCCCGGATATCCCTTTATACAACATGATATCACCAGGTGTATAAGCCAAAGAGACAGAAGCTTCAGCACTTTTAAGCGGACTTACGATATTCTTTTCCTGAACACCTAGAAAAGAAATTTCAGGCCGACTATTGTTGCTGGAAACACTAATCATTTTGCCAGATAATGCATATCCGGCCCCCTGCACGCTAATTACATAAGCACCTGTTCGCAATGAAACCTGAAAGGAATTTGTTCCTTTTTGTAGATTTTGCGAAAGTGAGGCAATCTTTCTGCCATCCATACTGTATACGCTGATACGTGCATTTCCAGCCTGTTTAGCATAAAATGAAACAGTTGAAATTCCTGATGCTGAGTTAGAAGAAATTTGCATCCCATCACTGTATGCAGATAATGGTTTGAGAGCTGTAGTTACATTTAAAACTAGTACATCTCCACTTGGCACTGTAACTGATATGCCTTGGGTAACGTTTTGGGCTTCAACACTTTCAACAGTTGCACTTTCCCCGCTTCCTGTAAAAGAAATGGTGTAAACCTGTGCAAATGTTTGTAATGTTCCAAAGAACATTAAGACTGCGGCAAATAATGCCAGATAGTAATTTTTTTTCATGGCTTTTTTTTTGAGGTTAAACATTAATTTATTTAGGAGGTAATAATAATTCAATTTTAATTTCCGGCAAGTATAATCAGCGCCAGACCAGCTGTGAAAAGTAAAAACATAAATGCGAGTAATGTATTGACCGATTTGTTGGCGCCTTTAAATTCTTTCCAGATAAAGACACCCCAGAAAGCACCGATCATAGTAGCTCCCTGTCCAAGACCGAAAGAAATAGCATAACCGGCTTTATTTGCTGCCAACAGGCTTAACGAAGTTCCTAAAGCCCAGATCATTCCGCCGATAACTCCTGACAAATGGCTTCGGAAATTACCTTCGAAATATTGTTTGAAATTAACCGGAGTTCCTTCAATAGGATTCTTCATCAGGTAGGTATTGAACAAAAAATTACTTATAACTATCCCAATCATAAAGAAGAAAAATGCGGCATATGGTGTCAGTTTTCCGGCTTCGGATAATCCGGCTGCTGTTGCTTCAGGATCAGAAGCAATAGCGCTTGCCACGAAACGGAAGAACCAGGCCATTAAAAATCCGGCTGATACCGAAAGAAGGATTCCTTTTGTTGATGCTTTCTTTTCGCTTATGGCATGTTTTTTATATGCCAATGCATCGAGAATTATAGCCACAACTACGATTCCCACTCCAACAAACAGAAGAATCGGATCGCCCTTTGGTGTTGCTATATAATTAATAAGTACTCCCAGAACCATTGCAATACCAACTCCAACCGGGAAAGCAATAGCCATACCTGCAACTGAGATGGCAGCTACCAACAGAATATTGGAAAGATTAAAAATGATACCGCCTAAAATGGGATTGAGAATACTCGAAGTACTTGCCTGTTTGATACTCTCAACAAAGCCCATTCCAATACTTCCGGTACTGCCGAAAGTGAAACCGAAAAGTAGGGAAAACAGTAAAATCCCAATCACATAATCCCAATAGAAAAGCTCGAAACGCCAGCTCTTGGCGGCCATTTTCTGTGTGTTCGCCCACGATCCCCAGCAAAGCATGGTAATAAAAGTGAGAACGACTGCCAGAGTGTAACTACTTACGATAAACATGGTTTTTAGTTTTAGTTAGTATTAGATTAAGTTATTTGTGAAATCTTTTTGCAGTAAATGCTATAATTTCGGGCCAGCCCTCCATAAACCAATCAAATTCCCCACTACCTTCCCTCACTCTGTATTCGTGTTGCAAATCTTTATCACGCAAAAGCATATGTGCATTCCCGTTGCCTTCGTAAAAACTACCTTTATCAGGTGCATCGATGAAACATGAAGTGCGTTCAAGGATTTTCGGTTTCATATCTAAAAGCAAGCCAGAGAAAAGGTCTTTTGAAAGGAATGCATCACTAAGAATACATGCAACGAATTGCTCCTGTAAAGCTATTTTGAAAACATCAGGTGCTTCAGCCTCATATCCTGCTATTGCACGGAACCTGTATCCTTTGCGGATTCTTAATTTTTCTTCAAGCTCGGGCAACGCATTTTCAATATGAGTCAGTGCATTTTCAGGTAAAAAGACTAATAGCATAGGGCATACCTTATTTTTTTTTATTTTGTTGTTTAAAGCAGCCACAATTGCTTTTTGCTGTGAGGCTGAAAAATCTCCTGCAAAATAAATTACCGGGTATAATCGGTCGGTTTCATCATATTCAGCAGGAACATATGCAGATGTTGTTTCATTCAGAATAGTCAGTTTCCGGATTTGCTTCTCCGGCAACTGGCTTGCAGTAGCTTTGGCCGGAATATCTCCTTGGTACGGTTTGCCTTCAAATGCATCACTGATAAAACGGAGTGCATTTGGAAGTGCGGAGCACCAGTACTGGAAACTGTGTCCGCCATCACGGACACGGAATTCATGAGGGATATTCAGATTCCGCATCAGAATATGCAATTCCTCATTGCTACGGCAGAGTGTCTGTTCCTTATCGCCATTATCAATATAAATATTCAGTTTTTTAATCTCCGCTGCAGACATCTGAGATAAGATGTAAAAAGGGCTGTTCTGTTTGTAATACTCTGTGATTCTATCCTTGCCTTTAAATCCGGGCTCACCAAATAAGCGGCCCCATTGATCATCCCAACCGGAGGCGTCTTCAGTCATATATTGTTCATCGGTACGGATTGAAATACTCAAAGGAACTGTTGATCCAAAAACATCCGGATGTTTCAGGTGAAGGTTAAGGGCTCCGAATCCACCCATGGAATAACCCATTAATGCACGATGCTGCCTGTCGGCTTTAGTGCGGAACAGGCTGTCAATGTATGGTACCAGCTCGTTTACAAACATATCCTGGTAGAGAAATGATCCTTTAAAATCATTCACATAATAAGTACGGAATGCTTCAGGCATTACAAAAATCATAGGTACTGCTTCGTCACTTTCGACAGATTTATCGGCATACTGGCTGATTTGTCCGTATTCCAGCCACGAAGTTTCATCGTCACCAAGCCCGTGCAATAAATAAACTACCGGATATGATTTTTTAGTTTCATAATAGTCTTTAGGCAGGCATACCGAGAAATGAACATCCTGTTTCAGTAACCGGCTGTGCATAACCATGCTTTCCATAATCCGCAATCCTGAGGCAGCAAATGAATTGCAGATCAGGATTACTCCAAAGAAAAACAGTAAAGCAGTTCGTTTCATTTTCTAATTGTTGAGATGGTCATACAGATATGCGGCCGATTCATATAGTCCGTTTAAGAAGGATTCGTGTGAAGGTGTTCCCTGCCGGACACGGTATTCATGGTTTAACTGGTTCTTTCTCACACTCATGTATAACGAATGATAGCCGTTGTAATTGAGCCCTTCATCAGTGATATCAAGGTAATAACTTAAGTCAGAATTATCAGCGCTGGCATCCGATGGAATATTTGCATCAAAAAGAAGGCAGGCATTCATTTGCTGTGAGCATGCGATTACAAGCTGGTACGCCAATAACCCAGCCTGTTTATTTCCAAGCAGCAGAGTATGATTACGGTCAGCTATAGTACGATATTTTGATTGAACCTGGGCTATAATTTGTTGAAGAATTGCCGCGGTAACAGTCCCTGTTTGCAATGGGATTTCAACTAACAAAGAAGCAGGTATTTTGCTTTCGCCAATCATAGTATTAAACAACGACTTTAATTTTTGTGATTCTTCTTCCTGTGTGCTTATATTCCGGTCGTGAAGTGCAATGATGACCGGATAGTTTTTTGTATCTGACAAATAGGATTGCGGCACAGTTACGCTAAATTCAATTTTGGTTCCTTCGGCTTGCTCCGCAAAAATACGTTCAGCAGGAACAACTGCACCGGGGTCAACCGGCTCCGGATCTGCCGGATATGGAATATTTTGAACGGCAAAACTGATAAACCTGAGTGCTTCAGGCAATGCTCCATTCCAGTAATCCCAAGTGTGAGCGCCATTCCTTACACGGTATTCGTGTTTTATGTTCAGGTTGCGGAGCATATCGTGAAGCGAATCGTTGGGTTGCGAAAGGTTTTCTTCATCATCGCCGCAATCAAAAAAATAATTCTGACCTTGTAATGATATATCGTTCGGATTCGTAAAAAAATAAAAGGGATTATTTGCCTTATAATAGTCGGTTAAACGTGCAGCGCCTTTGGAACCTATACCACCAAAAATGGAACCCCATTGAATATCCCAGCCCGACTGAGATTCATTCATATATTGCTGATCCGTGCGGTACGACATACTTAATACAACACCGGTTTTGAATACTGAAGGATTTTTTGCTGTTAAAATTAGAGCTCCATAACCGCCCATCGAATAACCCATCACGGCCCTGTGCTGGGGATCTTTTATTGTATGGTACAACAAATCTATTTCCGGAACCATTTCATTTACAAGCATATCCATATATGCAAAATTCCCATCGTATTGGTTGACCCAATAGGAATTAAAGCCTTGTGGCATTACATAAATCATGGGAATTGATTCGGAAGCATTTACATCGACATAATAAGAAATATTTCCACCCTGATACCAGGCAGTTTGATTATCACCAAATCCATGTAGCAGGTATACAACCGGATATGTCGAATTCAGAGTGTCATATCCATTCGGCAATAGAACTGCGTACTTGATATCGCGATTCAGTACATGACTTTTCAATGTTCGTTCAGTCAATAAGCGTATAAAAGGAGGCTTATAAGGAGGGGCAGGAGGCTTCGGTTCGGGCTTACAGCCAACCAACCCCAATGAAAGGGATAAGAAGCCTATAGTCGCAAGAAAACTGAAGATGAAGCCTTTATACATAATGTGTGATTATTTTTTGTCAGGATTAAGTATTTCCAGAGGTTTATCAGCATAAACAACATAGGATTTCTCAGTTATCCTGAAATCAGGATTCTGATTCATCCATTTTATTTCCAGTTTGTGATCCCCGTTTTTCAACATATATTTATGAAAAATGTCGTATTTGCGAACGATATAATCGTATGGCATCTTAACCTGTTCAACTTTTACGCCGTCGATATATACATCCAGCAAAGCCACGAAATCACTTTTTGCAACACCACACTGGCTCTTAACATTCCCCAAAACGACTATACCATTCCCTGTAAAGTCAATCTTTATACTTTCGTTCAGATAATCTTTCCTCACAAGGAGTTGTTTGGTAGGATACATTCCTTCGAAGGACTGCTCAAACCTTAGGGTTTCGGGTTTCTGAACTTTTATGGTGATACTATCATTTTTTACTTCACCGCCGTTTTCAGCAATCAACTGCGTGGCATGTTTATAGCTTAAAGCGTATATCTGGTTTAAGGTAAGGTCCGAATAAGGGAAGTTTAAATCCTCCACTTTTTCAATTGCAGGTTTCCAGAAAGCCGGAATTTTATCGTAACCTAGAATTACACCAAGTATTCCTGCCGCCGTTGCCGGGTTACAATCTGAATCCTGCCCGCAACGCGTGGCAATATCCATGGTTTTAAAGAAATCCTTATTCCCATAAAGAAGACCCATCACCACATAAGCTGCATTAACGCTGGCATCAATATTAAATGCATTAAAAACACCTTCAGGGCAACCTATATCGGAAGTGTGTTTCTTCTGAAATTCGAACCAGCATTGTTTCCAGTCATCAGGAAATTGCTTATGCCATTTAATTACATCGCTTATGGATTGATAAAATTTACTCTTCTCAGGAATAGGTTTCAGCCCATGTGCAACAATAAGATCCAGGTCGTCGGTAACAAAAGCTGCGGTATACATACCAGCCATAAATACACCACCATACCAGCCATCACCATAATTCATAATATGGCCGGTCCGGTCACAAATTTCCGCAGCTGTATTGATCATTCCGGGTGACATCATTCCTGCAAAATCCGCCTCGATCTGGAAATCAATATCATCGGCGTGCGGGTTATTCATCCAATGTCCGGAAGCAGGCGGCATAATCCCGTTCAGAATATTGTACCGGGCGGCTTGGTTAGCATGCCAGAGTTTATAATCATCATGTGCAAAGGAAAGGGCAAAAGAATCAGCTGGGGCATCTAGACCACATCTTTCGAGCACTTCGATAAAAGTCAGGTCCATATAAACGTCGTCGTACAATCCCGGATCGGATTCAAATATTTCTTTGATATAGTCATCATACCAGACAATTTGCTGGTAATCCTGAATCATGGTT
This sequence comes from uncultured Bacteroidales bacterium, assembly GCA_963802185.1. Classification (GTDB taxonomy): domain Bacteria; phylum Bacteroidota; class Bacteroidia; order Bacteroidales; family UBA4417; genus UBA4417. Next base: position 290,938 of record CAWDHU010000010.1, on the reverse strand, counting down.
CCTTTAAACTGGAATTCCGTAGGTCCGCCATAAGTACAACCAATAGTTTGACCGGCCCAACCACCTTTTATTTTATCTTTCAACGCATCTGCCAAAATTGTGACCTTTTCGGGCAGTATTGTTGTCTGCTTACTCTTACTACTACATGATGGAAAAAGTAATAAGGCTGATAAAATAAGCAGCACGGCAGATATCAGAATCAGAAAATGTATTCCTTTTTTCATTGTGGTGTCTATTTAGGCAGATTACTTTCAGGCTGTTTTTCCGAATAAACCATAATATCATTGATCCGTATTTCGTATTCAGGATTCGGATTGATCCATTTCAGCGTAACATTGTGTTTCCCTTCGGTAAGTTGATACTTCCATGCCGGCTCAAGGCGGCGGGAAGTATTTTTCATTGGCATTTTTACATGCTCATCGAGTTTCCCATCGATATATATATCAAGTTCAGCAACATAAGGATCGTCAGGTTCAGCAAGTCCAAATACTTCTGAACCTACTCTCTTCGAAACGCGGTCAATGTAGTTTTTATCGATTTTCGAATTTTTTACCAGGTTACCATAAAAAATGTAGCCATTGCCGGTAAAATCGTAGGAAAGTTCATCGGTAAATGATTTGTCGAACCTGTCGCGGAAAGTTGGAAATGTTTTTTCAAAATTCTGTTCAAAGGCAACAGGAACAGGCGATGAAAATGGAATTACAATATTATCTCCTTCAACAGAACCGCCAGCAGCTTTGATCTTTTCCAATGCATGCTTAAAGCTTAACTCGTATGCTCTATTCAGCGACATTGGTGTTCCTTCAAAGTTTAAAGGTTCAATTTCCTGTAAAGGTTTGAGCCAGAAATCCGGAATTTTTGAATAGCCAAGCATAACCCCTAATACACCACCAACTGTTGCTGGATTACAGTCCGCATCTTGACCACAGCGGGCAGCAATATCAACTGATTTTGTAAAATCGCCTTTACCATAGAGCAGCCCGATAGTAACATAAGCTGAATTGATTTTAGCGTCGATGTCAAATGACAGGAAAACTCCTTTCGGGCAACCTACATCGTTGTTCCATTTTTTCTGAAGTTCGAACCAGGTTGCCTGCCAGTCATTAGGATATTGCTTATGCCATTTAATAACATCGTTAATGCAGCTATTAAATTTTGTTCCTTCCGGAATAGTTTTTATGGCTTGCTCCACGATTTCGTTTGCATTGTTGGAAACAAATGCCAACGAATACAATGCCGAAACATAAACACCACCGTACCAGCCATCGCCGCTGTTCATAATATGACCTACGCGGTTGGCAACTTCGGTTGCTGAATTTACCATTCCGGGCGTCATCAAACCAATGAAATCAGCTTCGATCTGGAAATCGAGGTCATCGGCATGTGGATTGTTCTTCCAGAATCCGGATTGCGGAGGCATGATACCATTCAGGATATTGTACCTTGATGCCTGGTTTGCATGGGCCAGGTGATAAGCTGTTCCAGCCCAGTGATGCGCAATAGTATCCATGGGAACATCCAATCCGTATTTTTCGAATACATCTACAAAATTCAAATCGGTGTAAATATCGTCGAACAGGCCAGGCTTTTTATCCCACCAGTATTTCACGTAGCCATCACGCCAGGGGATATTCTGATATTCAGGAATAATTGACCCTTGGTATTTGAATTCGACAGGAGCGCCATACACCACGCCAATGGTTTGTCCGGCCCAGCCGCCTTTGATCTTCTCCTGAAGCTGCTCCTTTGTAAAGGTGTTTTCAGTTAACGGAGCTTTCTTATCTGAATACTTCTGCTTGCATGAAACTGAGAAAATCAGTAATAACCCTGCAAAGAGTGTAAATCCAAAAACCTTATTGATCAGATTGTGCATAATGCAAATTATTTTTAATGATATACGCTGAGTTCCGTTATCGATGTAAAACCGGAAACCTGTTTGGTATATTTATTCCAGTGATCCTGAATTTTAGCATCGCCGATAATCCGGATAGCTTTAGTTTCGACAGGAGCGAAACTGATTACAAATTCGACGAAATGAGGCTGAAAAAACACAATATCGGTCTCTGGTATAGGTGGAGAGATCAATGTTTTTTCAACAGGAGTCCATTTCCCGGCTTCATTCAGATATTGAACATTGAGGGAAGTAAACCAGCCTCCGAATTCCTCGAGGCAACCTGTATGAAGTGCCATCATACTTATTTTCTGAGGCATATTCCATCCATAGCCGTAATAATCAACTTTAGGGATTTTTGCTTTCGCCGCCAGGCTGTAAAATACGGATCCGGCACCGGATGTTACGCCATCGTTTATTACTTCTACATTTTTGGCATACATAGGTTTCCCGAAAGTGATCCAGCAGGAATCGAGTACCTTTTCGTTAAGTTCGCGTACATTGGCCAGAATCGTATCGGCAGTTTGCGCAATATTGGTTCCGCGAACCAGCAGGTTGAAATCTCTGGCAATTTTCTCTTTCCCGTTATCCAGCTGAAGAGTGACTTTTGAATATCCTGGAGCTGTTGGAATACCGGTAATTTTTCCTTTTGTAAATGTAAGGCCGGCGGGCAAAGTACCTGAAATCAGGCTCCAATTATACGCTTTATTTGCTTCGGTATAAAAATTAAAATCAACCGGTTTGCCTATTTCCATTTGTGGCAGAGGTCCCAGGTAAAATTCGAGAGGTGGATTAAAAGTAGCATCAGTGTTAATGGTGAGAACTTCACTACCAGGTTTTCCGCTTAACTTTCCGCCTTTTGAAATCACCAGGGCAATAGTAGCTTTTAAAGTTCTGTCAATAATATCGGATATGTTTGCATCTGGCAGGTCGTAACGGGTAATGTTAATATACTTGTCGTTGAAAGGAGTTTTCCATCCTTCAATCGGCAGATAAAGGTTTGCAGGCAAACCTTTCATCCCATTTATTACGCCCATTAATCCGGCTACCGTGGCAGCCTGGTTGTCGGCATCAAAACCCATGGCACAGGAAAGGTCGAGTGTGCGCTGGAAATTATTATCCCCATAAAGCATAGCCAGTATCGCACAAGCTCCGTTCAGATTTGCATTCCAGATGGTTTTAGTCATCTGGGGCTCATTGATATAATATTTCTGAGCCATTTCCTGCCTTGCTGCTTTCCAGTCAGTGGGGTATTTTTTATGCAAGGCAATCATTTCCCTGGCAGTGGCTGTAAACCGTCCGTTTGCCGGTAATGCTTTGATACCAATTTCGATAAGCTTATTAATATCTTTCTCAAAAAAGGCAGCTGAGTACATAGCACCATAAAAAATAGTTGGCTCAACTCCCCAGTCGTCGCTGGTAATGCGAGCAGCCCAGTCGGATTTGGAAGCAGCATAATTTATCATTCCCGGAGCTGTTACGGCCCATATTTCATTTATAAGCTGAGGATCGATCTGGTACCAGTGCGGATTTAATTCTTTGCTTCCGGTAAAAGGCGGTGTATACCCAAAATGCATCAGCCCAAGAGCAGCGCGGTTAGCCAGCCATACCCTGTCGCGGATATGGTACATCCAGGCTTCCCTAAGCTGTGTATATGAAGGTTCCGGACCAAATTTCTCCAGCTGAAGCAGATACATATATTCAACATCTGTATCATCATCGGAGAAAGCGCCTTCATATTTTTTTAATTTATCAAGGCTTTTGCTATACCCATAAGGCCATTTTTCCAAACCTGGTTCAGCAACATACTTGTTTTCGTGCGGCAGACCGTACATATTACCGATCATCTGGCCAATCCATTCGGCAGCGATTTTGTCGCGGAGTTCGCTTACTTTTATTTTGACAGGTTTGCTTCCGTTTGAATGAAACGGAAGCAGAAATATGCCGAAGATAAAAACCAGTGGTATGAATATTTTCTTCATTATCAATTAATTTTGCATTGGTGGATTCTGTTGAAGGGAAGGATTAGCATTAAGAACATCCTGGGGAATAGGGAATAATTTTGCATTAGGGCCTCTTTCCGGTTTATTCCACCAGCTATTGCCCCAAACGCCAAAACGTATCTGATCCTGTCTCCGATGACCTTCCCAGACAAACTCCCGGCCCAACTCGTTGAGCAATTCGGTATCGTTCATATCCGACGCCTCTAAGGGCGCAAGGCCGGCGCGGGTGCGTATTTTCTGAAGATCGGCATTACCCAGCATCTCACCGGCACGGCCCAGACGGTATAAGGCTTCGAGTTTCGTGTAAAGTACATCGGCATATCGGAACAGTACAAAATCATTATCCATATCGTAAGTGTCATAATTCAACACATTTAACGCGTATTCATATTTTCCAATACGGGCGCCTTCCCATTTTTTACGGCTATTATAATTAATGATAGTGTCGGTGTAAATAAAGCCGGCTATTGGTTTACCAGCCAGATCATATTGCTGGCCCCTGATAAAAGATTTTTTTCGTTTATCATTTTCAGCAAACTTTTTTACGAAAGGCGGCTCAGCAACGAACTCGTCCCAAAACGAATTTCCCGTCATCCCATAAGTTTCGGCACTTTTAGAATTGAGTGTTAGAGCAAAAAAGTAAAAAAGTTCCGGTGTTAGAGTGGGATCATAAGGGATTACGAAAATATTCTCTTTTGATGACTCATTTTTTATTTTAAAATTTGTGAAATAATTAGGTTCGATTTGATAACTATTGAGCGCTATCACTTTATCACAGGCATCAACTGATTTCTGAAAGTTATCCACACCAATCCATTCCTGAGAATTGAGGTATAATTTTGCCAGTAAGGTGTAAGCCATGCCCTGGGTAACACGGCCATAATATGCAGGGGTTGGAACTTTTTGTAGTATATCAACGTTTGCGAGAATCTCTTTCTCAACAAAATCATACACAAATTTTCTGTCCTTTTGCGGAGGCAGTTCTTTACTTGTGAAATCAGTCACAAAAGGTATATTCCCCCAATTATCCATTGCCCAGTAATATTCGTATGCGCGTAAGATCTTGATTTCGGCAATTATTCGATCTTTTTCAGGAAATGTAATGGAAGATTGTTCGGTTTCGTAAAGCACTTCGTTGCAGCCTGCAATGCCCTGGAAAACAGAATTCCATGCCCAGAGATTGATTTTATTGGTCGATAAGACCATATGCTGTTGTATTTGATCCCAGCGTCCGCCATCCCACACCGAGCCATCATACTTCTTAGGGGCAACCATTTCGTCGGAAGACAATTCGTTAAGGGTCCACAGACTGAATTCCTCCGGATAATGCTGAAGTTTGGTGTAAGCCCGTGCCGCGTTCTGTAATACCGCTTGTTCATTCACAAAGAATTGGTCGATGGTAATTTTAGAATATACTGTTTCGTCGAGCTTTGTGCACGCTACCATGCTTAACACTATGGTTAAACAAATGGCTATTATATAGTTTAACTTTTTCATGGTTTACTTCTGTTTTAATTAAAAAATAACGTTAACACCTAAAGTCACTGAAGTAGAGCGTGGATAATAACTCAATGGTTCCATGCCGGGAGCTAATCCGCTTAAACCCACTTCCGGATCAAGCCCTTTGTAGCCGGTAATTGTAAATACATTCTGGGCCGTGAGGTTGACCCTGAGTTTCGAAATATATTTCCAACTGATAGGGACGTTATATCCGAGCGATATATTATCGAGCTTAAGGTAGGTTGCTTTTTCAATATACTTCGACGAATATTGTGCTTTACCAGTGAATTCAGGGTTATCGAGTTGAGTGTGTACAATATTCTTACCGAGTACCACCCAATTCTCGTAATACAACCGATAGGTATTCAATACTTCGCCTCCAATCTGGGCCCTTAACGAAAAGTTTAAATCCCAGTCTTTATAGGTAAGCATATTGCTCCATCCCAGGATGCAGAATGGCATTGCATTGCCGATCGGCCCAATGAAAGCGTCATTATAAAAAGTTGTTGTGTCGCTTTTATTTGTAGCAGCGATTGCAGTGTCATTTTTAAAAATATCCTGACCCTTTGAATCGATACCCACCCATTCAGGCCCATAGAAAGTGCCGATAGGTTTCCCTTCATAAAGACGCTGTACTTTTATAGGAAAATCATTGTAAAGCTGGCCGGTTTCGATATATGGAGAGTTAAATTCATCATTGGTAAATGAGATAAGTTTATTGTTATTTTTACTAAACGTTACTGTAGTTGTCCAGTTAAAAGATTGCTGTTGAACAGCTACTGCATTTACTGAAATTTCTATCCCCTGATTACCGATCACACCGACATTGGTAAATAATGAAGGGTAAATATATGGCGGAACATTAACAGGATAGGTATAAAGCAGATCAGTGCTTTTGCGGTAGTAATAGTCAATAACGCCACTCACACGGTTTTTAAAGATAGAAAAATCGACACCGGCATTGAGCTCCTCCTTCTTTTCCCAGCGCAGATCCGGGTTCGGGTTCGAAGTTGGCGCATAACTATTGATCCACTGTCCGTTGTACAGGAATTGCCCGGCTGGTGCCATCATAATCAGTGACTGATAGTTTGCAAATTCCTGGTTCCCTGTAGTACCGTAACCTACGCGGAGTTTAAGGTCGTTAACCCAGGAAACATTGTTCATAAAATTTTCCTTATTTATCCTCCACCCAACACTGGCAGCAGGGAACCATCCCCATTTATTATTCTTGCCGAAGCGTGAAGATCCCTCCTTGCGTAGCGAAACAGCAAGCAGGTAGCGTTCGCTGTAATTGTACATGAGACGGCCAAAAAACGAGATCAGGGTGCTGCTTTCTTTATACGAACTCATATAAGCCTGGTCAGAGTGAATCGCTGCACCGGCCCCGATATTATTATACAGATATAGATCAGTATCAAATTTGCTGTTACCCATATACGAAGAATTCGCCTCCTGTGTCTGATAGGAGTACCCTGCAAGCGCCTGGAAAGTATTCTTTTCAATTGATTTTGTAAAATTAACGGTACTTTCATATTGCACTGAACTGTTTTTCCCGTTTTCAATTTCGGCTTCACCGTATTGGCCCAGTATACTTGGATAATACCTGGTTTTGTATGACAGCGATTCATAGTCCGATTGATCAATCGAAAGAAAATTGACCCATTTCAATGAATTAGCCAGTTTTAATGTGGCGCGAACATTTGCAGTACCTTCGATAGTCTTTCCATCGACAGTCCGCTCATTAAGCATAGCAACCGGATTGTAATACGCATTCCCCGGTAGCACTGTATAACCACCTGAATTTGTATTTGTAGAGTCATAAATTGGGCTCGTCGGGTTACGGATAAATGCCTGGTAAAAAACATCATAATTGGCAGGTTTGTATTTACGCATACCATAACTCAGGTTATAGTCGAGTAATAAAATATCACCGAATGCTCTTTGCACGATATTGGTCCGGACAAGGTATTTATTTGATACATTGTTTTTTAGCAAACCATCCGACTGATCAATATAAATATTTGTCCGGTGCGAAAAGTTTTCATTTCCCCCGCTGATGGCGAGGTTATGTTTCTGGCTGAATGGGTTTGTATTAATTATTTCTTTAAACCAGTCTGTATTCGCGTTAAAAATATTGGCGGAATCGCCGTATTGTGTAATTGCCGACCGGAATTCGTCGGAAGTCAGGTTTTCAACCTTACGAGGCGCTACCTGCCACGAAAACTGCCCGGTATATTCAATTTTGGACGCGCCGGACTTAGCCCGCTTGGTTGTTATGATAATAACACCGTTCGAACCTCGGGTACCATAAATAGCCGCAGCAGCTCCATCTTTTAACACATCCATGGATTCAATTTCTTCAGGGCTTATGTTCTTCATATCAGCGCCGGCTACCCCATCAATAATGATCAGGGGACCCTGTCCGGAAGTAAGTGTACCTGTACCACGGAGAATGATATTGGGGTTTGCCATTGGATCAGAGCCATTAGGGTTAACAATCGTTAATCCGGCTACCTTCCCTTGTAACAGCCCCATTGGATTGGTATACGCGCCTTTGTTAAATTGGTCAGATTTGACGCTGGAAATTGCACCTGTAACTTCTTTTTTAGTGGTTGTCCCATATCCGATTACCACAACACCATCAATTGCCTGAGCTATAGTCTTCAGAGTAACATCTATGTTATTCTGCGTACCAACCAATACCTCAAAATTTTCGTACCCTATATATGAGAAAACAAGTGTTGCACCTTTTGATACATTTATGGAATATTTTCCGTCAATGTCGGTAACTGTTCCAATCTGAGTACCTTTTATTAGAACATTCACACCTGGAATAAGGTCATTACTTATTCCATCAGAAACAGTTCCTGCTATTTTTAGAGAAGGAACATCCTGTGCAATAGAATTACTTGCTGAAATAATTAGCAAGAATGTCAGTACCAGGCTCAACAAGCCAAATCTTTGTTTTACAAAACACATAATTGATTTCATATCGAAGTTTTAAATTGTTCAACATCAAGTGATGATAATTCTGAACGGTAAGGTATTGATGCCTGGGCGCCCATGCGTGTAACCGTGATTGCGGCTGCCCGTGCAGCCAGTTTTACTGCTTCCGGTATTGACCTTCCTTCAGAAAGACCGACACAAAAAGCGCCGCAAAAAGTGTCTCCTGCCGCAGTTGTATCCAGAGCATCAACTTTGAAAGCTTCTACAAAAAGATATTCATTGTATTCCTTTATCAAAGCGCCTTGCGAACCAAGTGTTATTACAACTATATCAACCCCTTTGGCACTGATGATATCGGCAGCCTGTTTGGCTGATTCAATATCCGATACTTTTATTCCCGAAAGGATTTCTGCTTCACTTTTATTGGGAATAATAACATACAGGTGTTTAAGAAGGTTATTGGACAAGGTCCTGGCTGGAGCAGGATTCAAAATAACTTTTATACCTTTTTTAAATGCCATCTCAGCTACATATTCTACGGTTTCAATTGGAATCTCAAGCTGCATTAAAATAAGGTCACTGCCTTCAATTTCAGCACTGGCTTTGTCAATATCTGAAGTATTTAAATACGCATTGGCCCCTGAAGCAACAACAATACAGTTTTCACCCTGCGAATCAACGGTTATCAATGCTACACCAGAAGGATGCTTGGGATCCGATACAATAAAATCTGTATTAATATTTTCAGCAGCATAAAGCATTACCGATTGCTTCCCAAAAACATCGTTTCCTGTTTTGGATATTAACGTCACATTTCCACCCATTCTTGACGCAGCAACAGCTTGATTAGCACCTTTTCCACCTGGATTCATAAAAAAAGTACCCCCTAAAATAGTTTCACCTGGCACGGGAAGCCTATCCGCTTTTATTACCATATCTGTATTACAGCTTCCGACAACAACGATTTTTTTTGATTGCATATTCTTCCGATTTTATAAGCAACAAAGATATATCATGATAAACATGAAAAGTATCAATAATTTATACAAACCGGTAATTATAAAACAATTTAATTTTAAAAACAAATTTGTTTATAATGTTGAAAAACAAATTATTAAATAATATTTTAATACGATAAATCATACATTATACTGTAATTTTAAACTAATAATGACGAATATTTTTATTCAATCGGTATATTTACAGCATCTTAGCAGCAGTTTACATTTTATTACAGAGCAAAGAAAGTACATGAAGTTCACTTTTTCGGGAAGTACCGGGGCATTATACTTCTTTCCTTAAGCAGGCTAATAGCTCTTTCTTGCATTTTGTATTAAAATAAATTCAAAACAATTAAAATCAATATCCCACCATGTCGAAATTCCAATCACTTGTTTTGCTTACTCAATCCATGTCTTTAGCTGAGAAGAAGGCATTCAGGATCCGATCGTTACGCAACAAGTCAGGTACAGACTATATTATACTTTATGACATCATTGAGAAAAACAGGGAACTAACCACATCATCCTTATTAGCTGAATTCCTGAAAGTACGTCCGGGAGCTTCTATCGAAACTACTGTGAAATACCTGTTTGAATTATTGCTTGATACTATGCTTGAGTTGAAGAAAGAGCAGGATAGTTTCTATCTCCTTTTTAATAAGATATTAAAGGCTAAGATATTATATGAAAAATCTATGTTTGATGAATGCTTCGGATTGCTGGATAATATTATTGAACAAGCCGAAAAGTATGAAAACTATTATGCCATGCTTTTAGCCTCACGACTGGAATTGGATTATTTGCTGGCTTTGAATTTCGCAAATCTGAACGAAAAAACACTTTTGAAAAAGCAATTCCGGGTGAATGAGGCTCTAAAGTATGTGCGAAAGATCAATGAACAGTCAGCACTTTATGAAAATCTGAAGCACCGCATTGTTTATAAGGGCTATGCCCGTTCGCAAAAGCAAAAGGATGAATTGAACGACCTGGTGTATAGTGAAATCAGTATTGTTGCTTCACAAAATCTGGATAGCTTCGAAATCAGCAAACTTCATCAGCTTTTTCAATCCAACTACCTGATCAGTGTCGGCGACTATCAATCGGCATTAAACTCGTACATCGAACTAAATAACCTTTTTGAGGCGAACAAACATCTCTGGAGCAACCCACCGGTATATTATGTGCATACTCTCGAAGGCGTACTCGAAAGTTTGAGAAGCATTCATAACTATGAAGGTATGACCTATTTTATTAACCAATTAAAGGCAATTGAATATCAATCAGCTGGCTTTACAAATAACATTACAAGCATTACATATTTATATGAGTTGTTTCCATTACTCGATCGTGGTGATTTTGCAGCCTCTATGTCGCTCATGAATGAGTATAGAGACATTTTGTTTGATAAACTTTTTACACTCAACAGGGCCCGACAGGCTGAACTTTGCCTGTACACTGCTTTAATCTATTTCGGAAATTCAGAATACCATAACGCACACAAGTTCCTGAACCAGATAATTCTAAGAGGCAAAAACTATTACTATCTTCCATTGTATAGGACTATTCGATTGGTAAACCTGATGATTTTATACAAATTAGGTGATTTAGATCTTATTAGGTATGAAATCCGATCAATGAAACGCGACTTACTGGATGCAGTTAAAGACTATAAGATCGAACGGTTTTTATTTAAGTTTTTAAGCAAAAAACTGGTGGTATCTGGAAAAAAAAGAGAGCAACTGCTTGATAAAACAATGAAGGAATTCAATGAAATTCACCAGGATATATTTGAAAAACAAATTCTTAGGATTTTCGATTTTACCGCCTGGGTTGAATCGCTTTTGCGGAAAGTTCCTTTATCAGAAGTTTTACAGGACAGGATGGATGCTTATATCAGTCTGGGCAATCAAGGTTAGTTTTTATAGACTATATAGGATTTGAGTATGGGTATGTTTAAATCTTAATCCAGGTAGATTCCTTTTAAAACAGATAAAAAAGTACATTTCAGGATATGAGTTGGAAGATGGTTATCCAAATGAAAATCTTGTCCCCAATTAAGTACTTGCCGTTTCAAACAAGTAACTTGTGCAGATGGTGCTCCTTACTTTGTTTTGATAAATAATTTTACAATAATTTATCTGTTCTAATTTCAATGCGGTATATTTAAGACTACCATTTAGTTAATGTGTAAGAATTGGATTATATCAATGAAATATGGCAATAATGGGATAAAAAAGTATCACTTTATAAGTTCGGCTTAACCTAATTTTGAAAAATGAACATTGTAACCTGAAACTAAGTTCCTGAAGGATCCCAAATTCCCTTGTTTTTGGTTCCGAAACTGTCGAGAAACCCTAATTACAACTCATTCTAACAGAAAGGCATGTAATCTTGAAACACTTTTTAAAAATTGCCCCATTCGTTTTTTTAATCATCATTTCTTCCTGTAAGAAAACGGAAGGCGACGATACAACACCTCCTGTTATTGTAGAAGATACTACAGTTGTACCAGGAGTAGATCCTGCAATTGCCAATACTATTGGTTTCTTTCTCGACGACTGGCAACCCAAAACATTTATTGTACCTGCTTATACTGAGGGTGCTGTTCCTGCCTACACACCGACTACAATTATTGTTGATGCTTCATCCATCATTACAAAAATACCTTTATCTGAATTCGGACAAAATGCTGTATGGTGGATGGGTCCCGTTGCCGGTGATCCTAAGTTTATTGATCCTGTAACTAATCTTCATCCTCATATCATTCGTTTTCCCGGCGGCAGTTCAAGCGATGTTTATTTCTGGAATGCAAAACAAGGCGTTAACCCGCCTGATGCACCAATGGAGATAACCGATGAAAGCGGAGTTAAAAAAGCACCGGGGTATAATTACGGCATGACTGATTATAACTGGCAATGTTCCCTCGATAATTATTACAGTATGTTGCAACAAACCAACAACAAAGGAATAATTACGGTGAATTATGGTTATGCACGGTATGGCACTGGTCCCGATCCTGTAGCTGCGGCAGCACACCTTGCGGCTGACTGGGTAAGGTACGATAATGGCCGCACGAAATATTGGGAAATCGGTAACGAAAACTATGGCACATGGGAATGGGGATATCGAATTGACACTGGCCTGAACCAAGATGGTCAGCCTGAATTACAAACAGGTGCTTTGTATGCAAAACATTTCCAGGTATTTGTTGATTCCATGCAGAAGGCCGCGACTGAAATCGGATCAAAAATATACATTGGCGCTGTAACAGTTGAGTCACCATCAAACGAACCGTGGCAAACCAATTGTGTCAGAACCTGGAATTCAGGTATGATGTCTGGTATAAATAACAAAGCAGACTTTTATGTGGTTCACAATTATTTTACTCCTTATAACGAAAATTCAACTGCTTCGGTGATCTATTCATCAGCATTAAGTGTTCCTGGGTCAATGATGAACTTTGTTACCCAAACTTTGAAAACAAACGGAGTTGAAGTGAAGCCTATTGTACTGGACGAATGGAATATGTGGGCCAAAGATTCAAAACAGCAGGTTTCGAATGTGAGCGGCGGTTTTGCGCTTTTAGTCCTGGGCGAAGCGCTGAAAAATAAATATGGAATGACTGCCCGATGGGATTTATTAAACGGATGGGACAACGGTAACGATCACGGCCTATTCAGCTCGGGCAATGAGCCGGGAGTAAGTAAATGGAGTCCTCGCCCAAGTTTTTACTATATGTATTATTTTCAAAAAATGTTAGGCGACCGTCTGGTCTCAGCAACCAGCAGCCCCGAAATATCAGCGTATGCTTCAACCTATTCTTCAGGACAATTGAATGTAACTTTGATTAATACTTCCGCATTACCCTATAGTGTGGAAGTGAAACCAAAAAACTTTCGGGTTGGCAACCGATTTTATTGGTACGCACTCCAGGGTGGCTCGGACAACGGCGAATTTTCGGGAATGGTATTGGTAAATAATATTGGTCCTCCTGGCACTGTGGGTGGCCCTATCTATTATAATACGCTCGAAGCCCGCTCATCTGTAACTACTAATGGAATAAAAGTAACGGTTCCTGCCAGGGGTGCTATAATAATGGTAGTTGATAAAAAATAACTACCTTACTTTTAGAACAAAGAGGATATCTGCTTAAAATCAGTCAATGATGAAAAAAATATCACTTTTGGCATTTTTTATTGCGGCTTGCATATTGTCCGGTTTTTCACAAAAAAGTATGGATAAAAGCGACAATCCAGGACGCGAACATTTATTAATGGATTTTAACTGGCGTTTTGCTTTTGGTCATGCATCGGACTTTGAAAAAGACTTTTCAAACGGAACCGGTTACTTTACCTGGTTTGCCAAAACCGGGTATGGCGATGGTGCCGCCTCTCCGCTATTCGAGGACCGTACCTGGCGCGAGGTTGATTTGCCTCACGACTGGGCTGTTGAACTGCCTTTCTCTCCGGAAGCAAGTCATAGCCATGGCTACCACACTGTTGGCTGGAAATATCCCGAAACTTCGGTAGGCTGGTACCGCAAAAAATTTGAAATCCCGGCATCTGATCTGGGTCGTAAAATCAGTATTCAATTCGATGGCATTTTCCGTGATGCAACGGTTTGGGTTAATGGATTTTATTTAGGCCACGAACAAAGTGGTTATGCCAGCCAGGATTACGATATTAGTGATTACCTGAATTATGGTGGCGAAAATGTGGTTGTTGTCCGCGTGGATGCCAGTATCGAAGAAGGGTGGTTTTACGAAGGTGCAGGAATTTATCGTCATGTGTGGCTTAATAAAACCAATAAATTGCATGTAGCTCAGTATGGGACTTTTGTAACTTCTGAAATAAGCGGCGAAAATGCAGAATTGACAATTCGAACTACAGTTGAAAACCAATACCCGGCTACTTCAGTTTTTTCAATTGAACAAACTTTGCTGGATGCTGACAATAAACCTGTTGCAATATGCAAATCAGATAATCTTTCCGTTTCAGGAATCCAAAACAATACTTTTTTTCAAAAACTAAAACTGGAAAAACCAATTCTCTGGTCACTGGAAAATCCATACCTCTACACCCTCGAAACAAAAATCATTGCTGGCGGCCAAACAGTGGATATTTACAAAACCATGGTCGGGATACGTACAGTAAAATTTGATCCCAACTTTGGTTTCTTCCTGAACGGTAAAAATGTAAAGATAAAAGGTGTGAACCAGCATCAGGATCATGCCGGGGTTGGTGTTGCCATTCCCGATGCCTTGCAGGAATTCAGGGTGAAAAAACTGAAGGAAATGGGCTGCAATGCCATCCGCACTTCACACAATCCTCCTACTCCTGAGCTTCTTGATATCTGCGATCGTCTCGGCATTCTTATCCTTGATGAGAACAGGCTCATGGGAATAAACCAGGAACATTTCGATCTGCTCAGGCGGTTTATGATTCGCGACAGGAATCATCCATCGGTGATACTTTGGTCGCTAGGCAACGAAGAATGGGCTATTGAAGGGAATGAAAAGGGTGCCCGGATAACTAAAACCATGCAGGAATATGCACAAACCATTGATTCATCAAGGGCTTTCACAGTGGCGCTTTCCGGCGGATGGGATAATGGAAGTGGCAAGGTGGCGCAAGTAATGGGCTACAACTACATTGTTCAGGGCGATATTGATGAACATCATAAAAAATTCCCATGGCAAAGCGGAATAGGAACTGAAGAGAGCAATACGATTGGTACACGAGGAATTTATACTGATGATAAAGCAAACGGGCATATGGCTGCCACAAACCGTATGCCCGAAAATGTGGGCACCGAATCGGGCTGGCAGTTTTACCTTGCCCGTCCTTTCCTGGCAGGATTGTTTTACTGGACAGGCTTTGATTACCGTGGCGAGCCACACCCGCTCACCTGGCCTGCCGTTAATTCGCAGTTTGGCCTGACTGACCTTTGCGGTTTCCCGAAAGATATCTTTTTTTACTTGAAATCGTGGTGGGGCAACGAACCCGTTATGCATATCATGCCTCACTGGAACTGGGAAGAAAGCGAAGGCAAGACTATAACTGTTACTATTTACAGCAATGCCGAAGAAGTTGAACTGATCCTCAACAAAAAAAGCCTTGGCAAAAAACCTATGCCTCAAAACGGCCATATCGACTGGGATGTAAAGTACCAGCCAGGGATTTTGCAAGCTAAAGGATTTGTGAAGAACAAACTGATCATTAGCCAAAAAATTGAAACAACTGATTCACCAGCAAAAATTGCACTGTCATCTGAACGATCTCAAATTGATGCAGATGGCGAAGATGTGTCCATAATTACTGTCCAGATAAACGATAAGAATGATCGAATGGTTCCAACAGCCAACCAGGAAATAGCCTTTTCGCTTACCGGGCCAGGCAAAATAATCGGTATCGGCAATGGCGATCCTGCATCGCATGAGAACGAACAGTTTGTTGAAAAAGTGGAGCAACTTTCCTTCAAGGATCTGAAATACCAACTTTCCCCCGCCAAGTCAGTTGAAACAGAAACTGCTTTGGATTATAATGATTCTCAATGGTTAAACGCATTTGAAAAAGGATATGGCGAATACGAAGCAGGTAAAAATATCATCATCAGAGGGACATTTGACCTTGCCGGTTTCAACGATAAAACTGAGATTACTTTTTATGTAAAAAGTCTGGCTGCCGATCAGTCGGTTTATGTAAACGGTGTATTAATAGGTAAAGATCTGAAACGTAATGACCCGAACCAGGTTTTTGTAATTGATCACAATATCCTTAGAAAGGGTAGAAATGTGGTGATATTTTCCGGGAAGCCATTTGTGAAACAAACGCAATGGGAAGAAATAAATACCAATCCCGGAACTATCAAAGTGTATAATCCGGCACCACAGTGGAAACGGAAAACCTTTAACGGGCTGGCACAGGTGATTGTGAAAACTACAAAACAAGCAGGCGAAATAACTTTAACTGCTACATCTCCCGAATTGGTCCCGGCAACGCTGAAGATCATGTCGGCTCCAGGAATTTTAAGACCTTCAACTGAAGAAATGAGTAAATAATTTATTCAACAAAAATTTAATAGTATAAAAATGGAATCTGTTATAAAGTCTGATTATTCTTCATTCAAACTTAAGTTGATTTCATTCGCTTTTTTCATTTTGAGCTGTATGATCCTTTCTGCCCAGATAGCCCCGGATGCTACTGTTGAAGCTGAAAACGGAACTTTGTCAGGTGGGGTAACTGTAGGCAGTTCAATTTCCGGGTATTCAGGTACCGGGTATGTAACCAACTTTAAAAATTCGGCAGATAAAGTTACAGTAACTATGAACGTCCTTACAGAAGGATTCTACAAACTTATGGTCCGATACCAATCCGAGTATAAGCCGCAGGATTTGTTTGTGAATGGAAAAGGTCCTTCAGCTGTCGTATTTCCTGCAACAAATATTTTTACTGAAATTGATGCAGGTAAATATCTGCTTAAACCCGGCACCAATACTTTTATGATTCAAAGCAATTGGGGCTGGATCAATATTGATAAATTTTCTTTGTATTCAGTTCCGCCAAACACCTACAATCCAGCCCCCGAATTAGTAAATCCCAATGCGGATACAGCAACTGTATCTCTCTACAATTATCTTCTGTCAAAGTTCACAGTTAAAATTATTTCGGGCCAGACCAATGACTGGTATGACAAAATAAAACCTATTGCGGGTAAAACACCGCTTCTGAGGGCATTCGATTTTCAGCATTATACCCAGGGGTATTCGTGGAAGTGGATTAATGGTGGATTTGGCTTCGGCGCCGAAGATGACGGACAGGTTCAAACAGCCATTAATTGGTACAACAGCACCAATAAGACCGGCATAGTTAGTTTCCATTGGCACTGGCATTCGCCTTTCGGTGGGACGGCAGGGACCAATACATTTTATACGGATTATACAACTTTCGATGTAACTCAGGCTGTAATTCAAGGCACTCCTGAAAACATAAAAATACTCGAAGATATTGATACTATTGCGTACCAGCTCAAAAGACTTCAGAACGCCGGAGTCCCTGTATTGTGGAGGCCATTGCATGAAGCTGGCGGTGGCTGGTTCTGGTGGGGTGCTAAAGGGCCGGTTGCATGTAAAAAACTGTATGCCATTATTTATGACAGGCTAACCAATTATCACGGGTTGAATAACCTGGTCTGGGTTTGGTCAACTCCCGAAACCGATTGGTACCCGGGAAACGATTCCGTGGATATCATCGGCCATGATTCCTATCCCGGCGTTTATAATTACGATCCTCAAAAAAGTGCTTTCGACAGGTTATACCAGCTTACAAACGGGGAGAAAATTATCGCCATGTCCGAAAACGGCCCGATTCCCGATCCGGATGAATGCCTTAAGAATGATGCACCCTGGGCTTATTTCATGTCGTGGAGCGACCTGGTTACGGCACAAAACACGAATCAACACATCGCAGAAGTTTATAATAACAGCAATGTACTTACGCTCGAAAATCCCACATCAATTTATGAAATTTCAGGTAACACTTCTTCACAATATCATATTTATCCAAATCCTGCCAGTGAAATAGTAAATGTTGTTGGGAAAGGAATTACCCGGCTGGAACTAATTGATCTGCATGGCCGGATGGTTTACCGTACAACTGTTCATACAAACAATTTCTATGTAAGACCTTTTAAGAACGGAATATATATATTGAAAATCTTTACATAATCAAGAGATTATCCAGCTCAAACTGGTAATAAATAAATAATGAAACATTTTGTAGCCGCTATAAAATCTACTTGAAATGTCAGCATTTGAGGCTTTGAAATGCATTTATGTGCTATTATTGAAATTGAGTATCTATTAGAAAATGAATGCTGTGTATAATGAATGAATAAAATACTATTTGATTAGCTGTTTTTCTACCTATTATATATAGCAAGGTTTAAAAAATCAAAATTGAAGAAAAATCTATTTTCCGATTGAGTCAACATATTAAGGTGGTTTTTGCACAAGTGGATTCATGAGAATGATTAGAAGAACCAGGTATGAAAATCAAAAAAAGAATGGGTTGAAAACAAAGAATAATGAATCGCAATCCTTTGTTTTCAATCTTTTTTCACAGAATTACTTTATTGCATACATATTTAGTGTAAGATTAATGTAAAAATATCCTGACATGATTTACCTCGGTAATTTTCTGTAACATTAATTTATTTCACATATAATCAATACATTAAATAAAATTCATGTATTCCGTACTTTCTTATAATTAATATAGTATAATCAATTATTCGCAATAAAGAGGTAAAATAGTATTACTCAATTGGCAATACCAGACCTAAATTTGAATATTCAAACAAAATCAGTTATGCAAAAGAAAATACTCAAAACAATCGCTCTGATCTGCGTTGTTGTATTAGGTTTTTCAGTACATGTTTTTGCCCAGCAAACCAACACTGTAAAAGGAGTTGTTTATGACGAAAACAACGCTACTTTACCTGGAGCAACTATTCTTGTGAAAGGTACTACCAATGGTACAACCTCCGATCAAGACGGAAAATTTACATTGCAGGTCCCCGCGACCGCAAAAACATTGGTTGTCTCTTTTATAGGAATGGAACCCCAGGAGATAGCTATAACCGGCGAGTTAATAAAAGTCAACCTGCTTTCCTCTGCAACCGCTCTTAGCGAAGTGGTGGTAGTCGGGTATGGCACCGCCAAAAAAGCTGATTTGTCAGGAGCAACGATATCAGTGTCTCAGGATAAAATAAAAGGTACGGTTGTTTCAAACCTGGCACAGGCACTGCAAGGACGTGCAGCGGGTGTTACTGCATTATATAATTCAGGACAGCCCGGGGCTAGTGTTCAGATTAACATCCGTGGAACCAGTACCCTTTTGGCAGGATCAACTCAACCCTTATATGTTGTGGATGGAGTACCTGTTCAGAATGTTAGTCAAAGCGGGGCTGCATTAGGTTTGGGAGACAGGTTGGGAAATGGTACAGTTTCACCGGTATCAGGCCTTGCGAATATCAACCCAAATGATATTCTGAGCATGGAGATCCTGAAAGATGCATCTGCAACTGCCATCTACGGTTCCCGTGGTGCAAACGGAGTTGTACTCATTACCACCAAAAGAGGTAAAGCAGGCGATGCCAAGTTCTCATATGATGGCTCGTACGGAATCCAGGAACAGATTCAGAGAATTAACGTTATGAACCTGCAACAATTTGCTAAGTTCAGCAACGATTGGGCAGCAGAAACTGCTGGTCGTGATCCTCGTATAGAATTTATGGATCCTTCCATTCTGGGAGAAGGAACAAACTGGCAAAACGAAGTATTCCAGGTTGCTCCGATGAGCAACCATCAACTCAGTGCCCAGGGTGGAACTGATAAAGTTAGGTATTTTGTTTCAGGCGGCTATTTTTCGCAGGACGGAACAGTTATAGGTTCTTCTTTTAACCGGGCTTCAGCACGCCTTAACCTTGATGCTGATCTGAAAAAATGGTTCAAGATTGGAACCAATATTTCACTTTCGCAGTCACATGACCAGGTAGGTTTAAATAACAGCACAGAAGGTATCATTAGTGTGGCATTAAATACCACTCCTGATGTACCGGTGAAAAATGCTGATGGAACCTGGGCCGGTCTTAGCCGGGAAGGGGCTCCCAGTGTTATAAATCCTATTGCCAAAGCATTGGACGAAACAAACGAATTGAAAAGAAACGATTTTAACGGGAATCTTTTTACCGATATCACATTTATGAAAGGTCTGACCCTGAGATCAGAACTGGGTGGTTCGGTAAATATGACAAATGCGTATCAGTTTATTCCAACTTATCAATATGGAAGCCTTGTAAACACTACCAATTCCATATCAAGGCAATATAGTCAGAATTATTTCTGGCAATTAAAGAATTATCTTACCTATACAACCCAGATCGGTAAACATAATGTTACCGGGATGTTCGGCCAGGAAGCTTCTGAATATACGTATGAATATTTACGAGGCTCCGGTTCAGATTTATCAAGTAATGATATCCAGGAACCCGGCCTGGCTGACCCAACCACTATGAGAATAGGCTCAGGTGACGGCAGCGGTGCATTAGCATCCGTTTACGCCCGGGCTACCTATAATTACGCTGAAAAGTATTATGCAACCTATACCTACCGGTATGACGGGTCCTCCAATTTTGGTCCTGAAAACCGCTGGGCTCCGTTTAACTCGTTTGCAGTATCATGGAGAGTATCGGGTGAATCATTTATGGAAAACAATAAGCTGGCAATAAGCAATCTGAAATTGCGCTTTGGCTGGGGCCAAACCGGTAACCAAAATATCGGGGGATATCGATGGGGTGCTGCAATTGGCAAAATGCCTACTAACCTTGGACAGGGATACCGACAGCTAAATATAGCCAATCCTTATATTAAATGGGAAAAGCAGGTTCAGACAAACCTTGGGGTTGATGTGGGATTTTTAACCAATCGCATTAATCTAACAATTGATATGTACAAGAAAAGGTCAGAAGGTTTTCTTATGAATATGCAACTTCCGTCCTATATGGGAACAAGCGGAAATGGTTCAATTCGCCTGAATCCACCAATGGGCAATTTTGGCGAAATTGAGAACAAAGGCCTTGAAATTTCGATAAACACACGTCCGGCTGTTGGCAAATTCAGTTATGAAAATGATTTTCAGTTGACATTTAACAAAAATAAACTGCTGGCATTAACAGGATTACCTGCAGCCCACCTCGAAGGATATGGGCAGTGGACTGACCTCGTTAGTTTAACCAATATCGGCGATCCTTTGTTCAATTTTTATGGCTACAAGGTTGTCGGAGTTTATAAAGACCAACAGGATATTCTGGATAGCCCAAAACAAAAGGCATTTCCTGCAAATGGCGATTTTAAAAGAACAACTGTATGGCCAGGCGATTTGAAATTTGCTGATCTTTCAGGACCTGAGGGTATACCAGATGGCGTTGTTGATGAATACGACAGAACTAATATAGGTTCGCCACAACCAAAATTCACATTTGGATTTAACAATACCTTCCGTTATATGAATTTTGAAGCAAATATCTTTATCAATGGTTCGTATGGGAATAAGATCATGAACTATGTAGGAAGAAACTTAACTTCAATGACAAGTCAATGGACTAACCAATTGCAGGATGTTGCAGGCCGCGCTCAACTTGAACCGGTTGATGCAAATAAATCCTATCCATTTGTAAATTCTTTTGGCGCAACCATTTACAACTGGTACGATGATATTTCGAATGTTCGGTTAATGAATCCGGGAGCAGAGTTACCACGTGCTATTGCCGGCGACCCGAATGAAAATATCCGGATTTCAGACAGGTATATTGAGGATGGATCTTATCTGCGATTCAAGAATATTTCATTAGCTTATAATATTCCAAAAGATCTCCTTGGAAAGGCCCATATCGAAAATCTGAAATTGTATATCAGTCTTCAGAACGTGTGGACAATAACCAACTATACCGGATTTGACCCTGAAATAGGAGCCAGCCAAACATCGGATAATGTTATGGGATTAGATAATGGTCGTTATCCTTCGCCTCGTATCTATACATTTGGCGTAAACCTTAGTTTTTAATTTCTGAAAAAAATAAGAAGATGAAGAACATGTATAAATTCCACAAAATAAAGTTGGTGTCGCTGATAGCAATTATGTTTGCTTTAGGAGCCTGCACCAAATTCCTTGATCGCCCTACTGAAGATAATTATACCATTGATGGTTTTTACCAAACCGATGCTCAGTGCTTCGAGGCAGCCAATGTGCTGTATAGCGCACCCTGGTATGATTTCCAGCGTGGCTGGGTAAAAATAGGCGATGTAATGGCTGGAAACATCTATTATAGTACTGATGATGTTTACCAGGCTTTTATTTTAACTTCTTCCAACAGCCAGTTGGCTGACGCTTCAAATTCACTATGGCTTGTAAATGGTCATTGCAATGCAGTAATCGAAAATATTGCATCCAAAGCAGGACCCAATGTAAGTCAAACCGCAAAAAATACGGTGACCGGTGAAGCAATGACATGGAAAGCGATGGCCTATTTTTACCTTGTCCGTGGCTGGGGAGCTGTTCCTATTATTCACAGCAACAGCGCGATCATCGGTGCAGGAACCGCAACAGAACTAAAAAAGAACACAGTTGAAGACGTATATGAATATATAGTTCGTACCCTCAGAAAGGCTATTACTTTACTTCCCGAGAAAAATGAATCCGGGCGTATCAGCAAATATTCCGCAATGGCTTTGTTGTCGAAAGTTTACCTTACACGCTCAGGATGGAACCAGGCAGGAACAAGAGTACAAGCCGATCTCGACAGTGCTAAAGTATTATCATCAATAGTGATTAACAGAAGCGGAGCATTTTTAGAGCCCGTTTACAGCGATTTATTCCGCATTTCGACAGGGAACAGGAATCCTGAAAACTTAATGTCATGGCAATGGGTTGCCTCCGACCAATGGACCTCGCAAAATACGGAACAATCAGACCTTGCTTTGAACAATTTTACAGGACTTGCTGATTCATGGGGAACATGGGTTGGACCTACAATAGACTTGCAAAGGCTTTTTGGTGATACCGCCGTTTCGATGACCCGCAACAACAAAGATGCCCGCCGCAAAGCAACTATGATGATGTACAGCGACTACTATCCGTTATTCTGGCGTAATGAAGGCGGTTTTACTGCAACCTGGGATGATGCAAATAATGTAGCCGGAGCAACATTTGGCGTTCCTACCGGTGCAAATTGTGTAAAACACATTGTTGGAAATACCGAGGATCATACAGCTGAATATGGCAGCCCATCTTTGCGGATGGCTACCAGTTTATCCACTCATGTTCTTCGCCTGGCCGACGTTTACCTTATTTATGCGGAGGCAGTTTTAGGAAACAACGCGTCAACATCTGATGCTGAAGCCCTAAGGGTATTCAACCTTGTGCACAGCCGGGCTGTTCCTTCTGCTCAACCATTTACTTCACTAACCTTCAGGCAAATTTTCGACGAACGCCGAAAAGAATTAGCCTGCGAAGGCGACAACTGGTATGATTATGTAAGGTTGCATTATTACAACCCTACCTTGGCAAAGCAAATGATCAATGCACAGGAAAGAGGATCATGGAATGCCCTGAAAGATTATTATGCCGGCAGTGCTACTATTGCAGACGTAACCTTAAACTCTTTTAAAGTTAACCTTTCCGATGATTCAAAGTTCTTCCTGCCATTCCCTGATAACGATATCACAATGAATCCTAATCTGTTGGCCGATCCGGTTCCATTTGATTTTGGCACCATTGGATATTAAGCAATAACCATTAAAGCACAAAAGAAATGAAAAGAAAAATAAAAATCAACAAACTGGCATACATCGTAATGCTATTAATAGCTGTCGTTTCTTCAGGCACTCTTTTTCAGGCTTGTGAAAAAAGCGATTCAGGCAACAGTGCGCCACCGGTGGTTAATTATATCCGTATAACCGATCCGGCCAAATCAGACTCACTGGTTACCAGTGCATATATGGGCAGTACAATTGCAATCATGGGAGAAAATCTGCAAGGAGTAAACCAGGTTTGGTTTAATGACCAAAAGGCGTACATAAACAGCAGTTTTGTAACCAGTACAACTATAATCATTACTGTTCCAAACACTATACCCGGAGTTGTTACTAACCAGATGTACATAATCACAACCAATACACAGGACACACTGAAAGTTCCTTTTAGTGTAGTTGTTCCTGCTCCCCGGGTAGACGCTATGGTTTGTGAATATGTTAATGATGGAGACGTTGCCGTAATTAAAGGTAATTTCTTTATTGATGACCCCAATATTCCGCTTCAGGTTTTGTTTCCGGGCAATATCCCTGGTACTATTTCTGAAGTTGCCATCGATGAAATAAAGGTAATTGTACCTTCCGGTGCCGGTGTTGGGCCGATACAGGTTAAAGGGATATATGGCACAACCCGTTCTAAATTCTTTTTCCGGGACGACAGAAACATTTTTCTCAATTTTGATAATCTGACTGCAGCTGGAGGATGGCGATCAGGCGTGATTGCTAATTCGGATCCTGATCCTGTAAGCGGCAACTTTGTTAGATTCAGAGGAGATATGGCTGGTGCAGCTGGAGCAACCTGGAATGAGGATGCATTTAGCTTCAACTTTTGGCCATCATCCAATGGTCGTCCTGACGAACCTTTGTATACAGGCGATCTCGCTGATGCTGTTTTAAAATTTGAATGCTTTGTAATTGCACCCTGGCAAGCTTCTGCATTACAAATGATATTTACACCATACGGTACAAGTGGCACCAACAGCTATATTGGTGATGCCAGTGTTCCAAGAGGTCTCTGGATACCGTGGAAAGATTCCGGCAGCTATAAAACTGCTGGTTGGACAACAGTCAGCATTCCTTTAAGTGAATTTAAATACACACCTGATGGTGGTCTTTGTGGAAATGCTCTTACACCCGACATGCTGAGAGGTCTGACTTTCTTTGTATGGAATGGTGGCGTTGAAGGGACAGATTGTACGGTACACATGTGTATTGATAATCTGCGAATTGTCAACAAATAACACATTAACTAAAACAAAATTTGCCATGCAAACAAACTATATGAAATATATCAAAAGGACATTTTTGTTCATTTTACTGGGTACGATTCTGGCCGGAACAATGTTGACTTCCTCCTGTAATAAAGATGAAGGAGGCAACGGCCTTACTGTACTTAATAGCTATGGCCCTATGCCGATTGCACGGGGCGCGGAATTAAGATTTATAGGTGAAAATCTCGATAAGGTTACAGCAATTATTTTACCAGATAATATTGAGATTGCTGCTTCAGAATTCACTTCTAAATCTTCAACCCTGATCACTCTTACCGTGCCACAGAATGCCGTGGAAGGGCTGGTGGTTCTCAAAGCTCCGGATGGAGATATCACTACCAAGACTCCGATGGGTTTTTCTGAGCCAATATCCATTTCAAATTTCTCACCACAACTTATCAAGTTCGATTCGGTTTTAACCATAAACGGCGACTATCTGAATTTGATAAAAGAGGTGATTTTTACTGACCGGGTTTCCGTTCTGCAAGCTTCATTTATCAGCCAGAGCCGCACTCAAATTAAAGTTAAAGTGCCGGCAGCGGCACAAACAGGGAAAATAGCTGTATCGAATGGCGCTGATGAACCGATTATTATTTATTCAACCTCAGTATTAACTGTTAAATTACCTGGATTGTTAACAATGGCGCCAAATCCTGTGAAAGCCGGAACAGCCCTTACAATAACCGGAACGAATCTCGACCTGGTTCAAAGCGTAGTGTTTGGAGGTAATAAAAGCGTAACAGCCTTTACCAGCCAATCGCTTACACAGATAGTATTAAATGTCCCTCTTGACGCACATGATGATACTCTTATGATTATACCGGCATCCGATGTTATTGTAAAATCGAATGTTCCCCTGGTAATGGTTGTGCCAACGGTAAGTGTTACTCCAACTTCTGTTAAAAATGAGGCTGATATTACTGTTACCGGAACTAACCTGGATTTAGTTGATCAGGTAGTTTTTGGCGGGAATAAACAAGGCACTATTCAACCCGGGGGGACTGCTACCCAGATCATGGTTACTGTTCCGACTGATGCGGTTACCGGTGTTGTTAACTTTATTACCAAGGCAGCCAAAACGGTAGTAGGTCCACAGCTTACTATTATTGATCCTGTTTTTACATCCTTCGCGCCAACATCCTCTGCAGCTAAAACTGATATTATTATTACAGGAACTAACCTGGATTTAGTAACTAAGGTTGTGTTTGCCGGTGGAATTGAAGGCCTTATTGGTACCCGCAGTTTAACAGAGATGACAGTTACAGTTCCTGTTGGGGCTAAGACAGGTAAAATTACCCTGGTTACATTAAACGGAAGCATGATTCTGTCACCAACGGAATTTACCGTCTTAGCTAACCTGCCTACTATCACTGGATTCTCGGAACCAAAAGGCGTTCCGGGTAAAATCTTAACCTTGAATGGAACGAATATGTCGCTTATCAAAGTATTAATTTTCCCGGGAAATATTGTAGCAACCGAATATGGTTTAAAATCGGATACCAAAGTGGAGGTATATGTACCGCTAAATACAACACAAGGTATTGGCACTATCGGAATAATAACTTACGAAGGCGATGAAGGTATAACACCTCCGATTTATATTGGAACTGTGGATCCTGTAAAAGATCCCGCATTAATGATTACTGATTGTACAAATCCTGACATACCTGGTAACTGGGGAGGAAATATTGAAGTAATTACTTCACCTGAAGAGCCCGCTTACTTTGGCAATGTTGTGCATGGAACAGCATCAGCATTATCTGGTTGGGCCTGGTTATGGGGAAATAACTGGTATGCATTCCCTTCTGTTACTTCGGCTGATCATGTATTTAAAATGGATGTTAATATTACCAAGCCATTTGGAACAACCAACGTCCATTTCCAAATGGAATTAGGTGGCAACCGCATAGATCTTGGTGCAATGGGCGTTTCAACCCCTACAACAACAGGATGGGTGACAGTTACATACGATTTGTCTACTATGGGATTACCAGCTACAATACCTTCAGGTGGTGAGTGGGGTATAAACTTCTGGTGGGCAGATGGACCTGTCGACATTACAGGCTTATATATCGACAACATGCGTTATGAGAAAAAATAATTGAACAGACACATAATCTGAATTAGTGCAGTAGATACAACCATAAATCAATTAAGCTCTGAAAATCGGATCAGGATAAGATAGTTAAATCACTATATTCCGGATCCATAATTTAAGGGAAACAAATTATTTTAATAATCCCGTATTAATAAAATAAGCATAGGTTGGTTGAGGTTTGATGTTGGAAGGCCTGGTTAGTGCACATATTACATGTTCATTTAACCAGGCTTCTTTTTTATTACCGAACTCATTGTTAAATTATTTTTGTACAAATAAACCTTTAAACTCCCGAATTATGAAAAGCCGGATAGTTTTTGCCCTCCAATATCTCGGGTTGTTCTTTGCTGGACTAGCAGTGGTCTCATGCAGCACTAGACCCTATCAGCAGATATCGGATGGACTGATTGTACACGTTAAAAAATCTGAAACTACGGCAAAACATTCTGTTCGTCTGCAGGTGGTTACCAACAGCATTATCCATGTCAGTTCTATTCCCGGGGATAAGTTTGTGGATGAAAAAAGCCTAATGGTGCTTGACACTTTAGCCAGGAAAGCTGATTTCAAAATCGCAGAAAAAGGTGATACAATAATCCTGAAAACGGCATTATTGAAAGCCTTGGTTCTTCAGTCAACCGGCCAGGTAATATTTACTGATACTTCCGGCAAAGTAATACTGGAAGAAAAACAAGGAGGAGGTAAAACCTATGAAGCTGTTACAGTTGATAAGAAACAGTACCTGGCAATTCGTCAACAGTTTGAATCTCCTGCTGATGAAGCACTATACGGACTAGGCTCAAACCAGACCGACTATATGAACCTGAAGGGAAAAGATGCCGACCTTTTCCAATACAATACACAAGCGGTAGTTCCATTCCTTGTTTCAACCCATAACTATGGCATCCTTTGGGACAATAACTCCCGAACCAAATTTGGAGATATCCGCGAATTTGAAGAAATGTCAGGTTTTAAACTTTATGATAAAGAAGGAAAAGAGGGCGCATTAACGGCAATATATGCTGATAAAAAAGATCCCTCTAAGATTTTTACTACCAGGCCGGAGAAGGAGATCAACTACCAGTTTATTCCTGATCTTACAAAATTCCCTCAGGGATTCAACCTTGGTGAAGGTGCAGTAACCTGGGAAGGGGCTTTTCAATCTGATGTTTCCGGGTTGCATAAGTTTATGTTTACTTCGGCAGGATATGCAAAACTGTGGATTGATGGCAAACTTCTGATTGATCGCTGGCGGCAATGCTGGAACCCTTGTTCCTACCGCTTTGATTTCCCAATGGAAGTTGGCAAAAAATATAGTTTGAAGATTGAATGGATTCCTGATGGAGGCGAATCTTTTATCGCATTGAAATACCTTACACCTTTAGCCTCAGAGGATCAGAATCGGATTTCGTTCTTTTCGGAAGTTGCAGACCAAATCGATTTTTACTTTATCGCTGGTCAGAATATGGATGAAGTAATCAGCGGTTATCGCACCCTTACCGGTAAAGCACCAATGATGCCTAAATGGGCCATGGGCTTCTGGCAGAGCCGTGAGCGATATAAAACACAGGATGAAATTCTTGGAACGGTACGTGAATTCAGGAAACGTCAGATTCCAATCGATAACATCGTACTCGACTGGCAATATTGGCCAATTGATAAATGGGGCGATCACGAATTCGACTCCACCAGGTTTCCCAACCCGATGGCTATGCTGAACACTCTGCATGATTCACTGAATGCACGATTAATGATTTCTGTTTGGGCCAAATACTACAAAGGCACGAAGAATTATGAAGAGATGGATAAAAACGGCTGGTTGTATAAACTCAATATTGAAAAGAACCGGAAAGACTGGCTGGGTTATGTTTCCACTTTTTATGATGCTTTTAATGCAGATGCACGTAAAGCTTTCTGGAACCAGATAAATACACAACTTTTCAGCAAAGGAGTTGATGCCTGGTGGATGGATGCCACCGAACCTGATATAACCTCCAACCTGCCGATGGATGAACGTAAAGCGTTGATGGATCCTACTGCACTGGGACCGGCCAGTAAATATTTCAACGCATTTTCGCTTGAACAGGCAAAAGGCGTTTATGATGGGCAGCGAAATACTTCTCCAAATCAGCGTGTTTATATTCTTACCCGTTCAGCATTCGGCGGATTGCAGCGCTATGCAGCTACCAACTGGAGCGGTGATATTGCATCCCGCTGGCATGATATGAAATCGCAGATTCCCTGCGGGCTGAACTTTTGCATCTCCGGCATTCCCTACTGGACCATGGACATTGGCGGCTTCGCTGTTGAAGGAAGGTATTACGATGCGAAAGGAAAAGATCTTGATGAATGGCGCGAATTGATGACCCGCTGGTTCCAGTTCGGAACTTTTGCTCCCATTTTCAGGGTTCACGGGCAGTATCCATATCGTGAAATGTTCAATGTGGCACCCGAAAATCACCCGGCTTACCAAACAATGCTGGCTTACGACAAACTCCGTTACAGGTTAATGCCATATATCTATTCGCTTACCGGAATGACCTGGCTCAACGACTACACCATTATGCGGGCTTTGGCCATGGACTTTGGCAGCGACAAATCAGTGCTGGATATCAAGGACCAATTCCTTTTCGGACCTTCGATAATGGTTAATCCTGTGCATGAATACAAAGCCAGGTCGCGCAGTGTTTACCTTCCGGCAACAACCGGATGGTACGACTTTTTAACTGGAAAACATTTTATCGGTGGTCAGACAGTAGATGCAGCAGCTCCCTACACTAACATACCAATCTTTATACGTGAAGGAGCTATTTTGCCGGTTGGGCCAGAAATTCAATTTACTACCCAAAAACCTGCTGATCCGATTACACTTTTTGTATTTGCCGGGAAAGATGGAGCTTTCACTCTTTACGAAGATGAAAACGTTAATTACAACTACGAGAAAGGCGACTATGCACTTATTCCATTCAAATACAATGATGCTTCAAAAACATTGAGTATAGGCGAGCGTAAAGGCAATTTTGCCGGTATGACTGAAAGAAGGACATTCAATATTGTATTTGTAACTCCTGATAAACACGGAAAGCTTAAATTTGACGGTGTTCCCGACAAGGTTATCATGTACGATGGAAAAGAGCAAAAAATAACTCTTTAGAGCTTATGTATCTAAAACTTGAAAATATTTATACCATGCGAAGAATCAGCTTTTTTATAGCTTTTATACTAATATCTTCTGCTGTTTCTGCTCAAACCATGTTGCCTGCTACATGGAAATTTAAGACAGGTGATAATACAGAGTGGTCTTCACCGACTTTCAACGATACCAATTGGGGCGATATTACTCCGGGTGTAGTCTGGGAACAACAAGGATTCCCCGGGTACGACGGATTTGCCTGGTACAGGGCTACCTTTACAATTTCTTCTAAATTCAAAAAAGACGCCGAGAATTTTGGCGGTCTTTCACTGCAACTCGGTAAAATTGATGATGTCGATTATACTTATTTCAATGGAGAACTGATTGGTAAAACCGGCGAATTACCGCCCAATTATGTTACCAAGTATGATGACCTCAGAGTTTATTCCATACCGGCTTCAAAAGTCCAGTGGGATCAGCCTAATACCATTGCCGTAAGAGTTTTTGACTTTACAGGAAACGGGGGTATTTACGGTGACCCTGTCCAATTATTGGTTCCGGGAATTGCAGAACAAATCAGTATTGAACCTGTTTTTGAACATACCGACCGGATATTCTTAGGCACTAACAATATAAATCTGCAGGTTTCCCTGAAAAATGATTTTATCGCAACCTTATCAGGTAAATTGTCGGTTCGGATAGTTTCCGATTTTAATAAGGAAATCACTTTGGTCACAAAAGAAGTAAAACTGAAAAGTAAAAAAGCCTCCCTGCTCAATTTTACTATTCCAAACCTGGAACCTGGTTTTTACAGGGCTTATGTTACATTCAGCAACGACAGGATTTCTAAAAAGACATCCTTTATGTTCGGTTATGAACCTGAAAAAATTGTATCTCCAACCAATTCTCAGCCTGATTTTACAAATTATTGGCAACGTGCCAAAAAAGAACTTGCTGCTGTTGATCCGCAATTCAAGGTTACTAAAATTGACTCATTATGCACTTCCAGGCGAAATATTTACTTGGTCGAAATGCGCTCACTAGGCAATATCCTGATCCGAGGCTGGTATTCTGTTCCAATAGCTCCGGGCAAATATCCTGCAGTAATGCAAGTGCAAGGGTATAGCAGTACAATTATTCCCGAATACGTTGATTATGGCGACGACCTGATTGGTTTTGGCCTTAATATCCGTGGGCATGGCAACAGCAAGGATGATATAAATCCTGGATTCCCGGGTTACCTGGAATATTTCCTGAACGATAAAGAATTGTATATCTATCGTGGCGCTTACATGGACTGTGTTCGTGGTATCGATTTCCTGTTTTCTCGCCCTGAAGTAGATACAACCCGCGTGGCTGTGGAGGGTGCCAGCCAGGGTGGAGCTTTGACTTTTGCAACGGCAGCGCTTAACAATACTAGGATCAAAGCTTGTGCTCCGCAGGTTCCGTTTCTTTCGGATTTTGAGGATTACTTCCAGGTTGCAACCTGGCCTGCCAACGAATTTGTAAATTATGTAGAGATTGAAAAGAAACAAACCTGGGAGCAGGTTTATAACACACTGAGTTACATTGATATCAAAAACCTGGCACCTTGGATTAAAGCTCCTATGCTAATGGGAGCAGGATTAATTGATAATGTTTGCCCGCCGCATATTAATTTTGCTGCGTATAACCAGGTAACCACAAAAAAGTCGTATCTTGTATATCCGCTCTCGGGACACAACCTTCCACAGGATTTTTACTTAAAAAAGATGGAATGGATACGTTCCCAATTTGGCTTGAAATAATCGTAATTTTAATTGTATCATAAATATCGCCACACTTTATCATGAAAAAAACATTCCCCCTTATTGTACTTGCCGGACTTTTCATCATCCTGCTAATTTCCTGCAAAACACCAGAATCCATTGACCAAAGAGTCGAAAAATTATTGTCGCAGCTTACCCTGGAAGAAAAGGTATCGCTCATTCATGGGAATACCTATTTCACAACACCTGCAATTCCTCGCCTGGGTATTCCTGCCCTGCATATGTCGGATGGACCTTGCGGTGTAAGGGAAGAAAACGCTCCATACGCATGGAAATCGGCGAACTGGACAAATGATGCAACAGCTTATTTCCCGGCACTCACCGCACTGGCTTCAACATGGAATACCGAGTTGGCAACCGAGTTCGGGAATGCATACGGCGAAGAAGCCGTGATCAGGGGAAAAGACATTATGCTGGCTCCAGGGCTAAACATACATCGCACTCCTCTTAACGGCAGAAACTGGGAATACATGAGCGAAGATCCATTCCTCACCTCCCGAATGGCAGTATATTACATTAATGCGGCTCAAGCTAAAGGAATTGCTGTTTGTGCCAAGCATTATGCACTTAACAACCAGGAGTTTGAGCGTGGAACTATAAATGTAGAAGTATCAGAAAGAGCTTTGCGCGAAATTTACCTGCCGGCTTTCGAAGCCTCGGTTAAAGAAGCAGGAGTGCTGAGTGTTATGGGTTCGTATAATAAATTAAGGGGACAATATGCTTGTGAGAATCCATATCTGCTGCAGACTATTCTTAAGGGAGAATGGGGCTTCAAGGGCCTTGTTATGTCCGACTGGGGAGCCGTACACAGTACAATGGAAACAGCAAAAAATGGTCTGGATATTGAAATGATGCCCATGTCAGGTACGAAAGATTCATATTATATGGGACAACCTTTGCTCGATTCAATCAAAGCCGGTAAGCTGGATGCCAAAGTTGTTGATGATAAAGTACGCCATATCCTGTATGTAATGGTGAAACTGAATATTATCAGCAAATCCGAACCTGATACAACCGGTATGGCTGCCCTCCTCGGCACTCCCGAACGTGGTAAAACAGCGCTTAAAATTGCAGAAGAATCCATTATCCTGTTGAAAAACAACCAGGTACTTCCCCTCAACTTCAAAAACATCAAAACACTGGCGGTGATCGGTGATAATGCAACACGGAAACATGCTCATGGCGGCGGAAGCACCACTATAAAGGCGAAATACGAGATCACACCACTCGAAGGATTACAAACTAAAGTAGGTAATTCAGTGAAGATATCATATGCACAAGGGTATACTGTTTCCAATAATCTGAAAGCTTCAGATAAAACTTTAATCGCGGAAGCAGTAAAAACTGCGGCAGCGGCTGATGCAGTAATCCTGTTTGGGGGCCTGAATCATGAACATGGCCTCGATTGCGAAGGATATGACAAACCGGATATGATGCTCCCATATGGTCAGGATGAACTTATTAAAGCCGTTTTAAAAGCCAACCCTAATACCGTTATTGTTATGATTGCCGGAAGTCCTGTTGAAATGGGAAGCTGGCTTTCGGATGCCAAAGGGCTGCTCTTTACCAGTTACATCGGTATGGAAACTGGAACTGCGCTGGCAGAAGTTCTGGCCGGAGATATTAATCCATCAGGGAAACTCACATACACCCTACCGTATAAACTTGAAGATTCGCCTTCGTATATATTTGGTGAATATCCGGGGACAAATGGCACAGTGAAATATAACGATGATCTGCTGGTTGGGTACCGCTATTTTGATACAAAAAATGTGAAACCGATGTTCCCGTTCGGGTTCGGAATGTCGTACACTACATTTGCTTACGAAAACTATAAAATTGACCTGACAAAGAAAAATGATTCGTTGAAATGCGTAGTTTCATTTGATGTCAAAAATACCGGCAACGTCGATGGCAAAGAAATTGCCGAAATATATGTCAGGGACCTGGAGTCAGTTTTGACCCGTCCGCTGAAAGAATTAAAGGGTTTCGGAAAAGTAAGCCTGAAATCAGGGGAATCAAAAAAGGTGGAGGTAACACTTGATAAAAGGGCATTTCAGTATTACAACCCTGACAAGAAACAATGGATCCTGGAGCCTGGTAAATTCGAAATTCTTGTTGGCTCATCATCCGACAATATCCTGCTGAAGGAGCAGATCGAACTTTAAGGTTCAATATATTCATCAGCCGCACTTAATTCTTGTTGAGTTTTAATAAACTTTCATCAAGGTAAATCTTTGAAATTTATAATCACAATTATGAAGACCTTTATTTCGATCATCATACTGGCACTTTCGTTGAATTCTTTTGGCCAGCAAAAGGCAGATTATCTTAACCTTTCATTACCAATTGAAGAGAGGGTTGATCTGCTGATGGCAAAAATGAGCATAGAAGAAAAGGCTGCCCAGCTTTGTTTTCTCAACGTAGGAGATAGTTTGTTCGATGTACAGGGCTATATAGATGAAGTTAAGGTGCTGGCTATGTTCCCGAATGGAATTGGTGCAGTATCCTTTTCCCAGGTTAAAATGCCGATGGAAAAGGCCATAAAACTGGATAATGCGCTGCAGAAAATCCTTGTTGAAAAATCCCGCCTTGGAATACCTTGCCTTTTCATTGGTGAAGGTCTGCATGGTTTTATGGCTGTTGGCGCCACCAGTTTTCCACAAGCCATTGCGCTTAGCTGCTCGTGGGATACTACACTGATTGAACGTGTTTTCACAGCTACAGCACTCGAAATGAGAACACGTGGTTTTCACCAAGTACTTTCTCCTGTAATAGACCTGGGCCGGGAGCCTCGCTGGGGCCGGACCGAAGAAACTTATGGTGAAGACCCATACCTTGTTGCAAGGATTGGGAAAGCCGCTGTACTCGGTTTCCAGGGACGTAGCCCTCTGATAGACAATCAGCATGTAATTTCAACTGTAAAGCATTTTGCCGGCCACGGGCAAAGCGAAGGCGGAAACAACACCTCCCCTGTAGTCTGCGACGAGCGTTACTTCCGCGAAAACCACTTGTATCCATTCGAAATTGCTGTAAAAGAAGCAAATGTGAAAAGTGTGATGCCTTCGTACAATGAGTGGTCTTCCATTCCTAATCATTCCAACCCATGGCTTCTAAAAACCGTACTCAGGGATGAGTGGGGATTTGACGGGCATATCATCAGCGACCAGGGTGGTATTGAAGATCTTTACCGTAGACATTTAGTTGCAACCAGCCCGGCCGAAGCAACGCGCATGGCTATGCAATCGGGCATAGATCTTGAAATAATGGATGTAAACAGCTATTACCGCAACCTCCCCGAACTCGTAAAAAAGGGAATTGTTTTCGAAAAAGACCTTGATAATTCAGTCAGGCAGTTATTGCTCGACAAATTCAGGCTTGGGATTTTTGAAACACCTTATGCCGATTTTGAAAAAGCAAAAACCATCACAAATTGCCAGGACCACCGTGATATAGCATTAAAAGCTGCACATGAATCTATTGTGTTGCTGAAAAATGAAAATCACCTTCTACCCATTGATGTCAAAAAGCTAAAAACCATGGCGGTGATCGGCCCCAATGCTGCAGATATTCACCTGGGCGGCTACACCATCGAACCCAGGAAAGGCATTTCAGTACTCGAAGGAATCCAACAATTCGCAAAAGGGAAATTTAATGTTACCTATGCCGAAGGCTGTAAAATCACAACCACACTGGGTTCTTTCTGGGATAATGACAATACGGTTTTAAATGATGAACAATCTGATTTGAAACTGATTTCAGAAGCTGTGTCATTAGCTTCGAAAAGTGACGTAGTCCTTCTTGTTATTGGTGAGAACGAATCTATCTGCCGTGAAGGCTGGGGCGAAAACCATCGTGGCGACCGCGATGATCTTTCCTTATTTGGACGACAAGAAGAACTGGT
The DNA here is from genome assembly GCA_963802185.1 of uncultured Bacteroidales bacterium. Taxonomy (GTDB): domain Bacteria; phylum Bacteroidota; class Bacteroidia; order Bacteroidales; family UBA4417; genus UBA4417. The sequence goes on along the minus strand of CAWDHU010000010.1, from coordinate 255,018 downwards.
GCAAGCAGTGTTGAAAACCGGTAAACCTGTTATCGTACTTTTAATCAATGGCCGTCCCATCACTGTCAATTATGTTGCCGAAAATGTGCCGGCTATACTTGAGGGCTGGTATCTCGGCCAGGAAACCGGAACAGCAGTTGCCGATGTACTTTTTGGCAAAGTGAACCCATCAGGGAAACTAAGTATTACTATCCCTAAAAACGTTGGCCAGTTGCCGGCATATTACAGCAAAAAACCTGGCCGCTACCGTAGTTACGTTAATTCTGACATGACGCCGCTTTTCGCGTTCGGATATGGCTTGAGCTATACTACTTTTGAATATGGAAAACCTGAATTAAGCAAGTCGGAAATCCATAATCATGAGAGTGTTAATGTATCGGTTGTTGTTAAAAATACCGGTAATTTTACCGGTGATGAAATTGTCCAGCTCTATATTCACGACAAGGTAAGTTCAGTTACCAGACCCATCATGGAACTCAAGGATTTTGCAAGAATTTCATTAAATCCGGGCGAAAGCAGGAAGGTTGAATTTACTATTACGCCTGATAAACTTCAGTTCTATAACGCTGAAATGAAACGTGTTGTCGAACCCGGTGAATTTGAAGTGTTAATCGGACCGAGTTCAGATAAACTAACGGGAATAATGTTCAGCGTAGTAGAATAAACTTATTATCTCACTCAAAACACACATTTAAGACATTGTTTTTAAAACAAATCTCCTATGAAAAAAATACTTCTTATTTGTTTAACTCTCGCCGTTCAGTTTTCGTTCGGACAGAAGTTTGACCTTGCCAAAACTCCGCCTATGGGCTGGAACAGCTGGAATACATTTGCCTGCGATATCAATGAGGACCTTATACGTAAAACAGCCGATGCAATGGTTTCATCCGGAATGAAAGATGCTGGTTATATTTACATCAACCTTGATGATTGCTGGCACGGACAGCGAGATGCACAGGGATTTATACACGAAGATGCCACCCGGTTTCCATCAGGTATTAAAGCATTGGCCGATTATGTCCATTCAAAAGGCTTGAAAATTGGAATTTACTCCGATGCCGGCACACAAACCTGCGGAGGCAAACCCGGCAGCCGTGGTCACGAATACCAGGATGCCATAACATATGCAAACTGGGGTATCGATTACCTGAAATACGACTGGTGCAATACCGACGGACTCAAAGCAGAAGAATCATATAAAACCATGCGGGATGCTATTTATTCTGCCGGCAGACCCATGGTTTTCAGCATGTGCGAATGGGGTGAAAACAAACCATGGACATGGGCTTCGAACATAGGACATAGCTGGCGTACTACCGGCGATATTACCAATTGCTGGGATTGCGAAATAGGTTACGGTACGTGGTCGAAACTGAGTGTACTGACCATTCTCGACAAGCAAATGGAATTGCGGAAATATGCCGGTCCGGGGCACTGGAACGATCCCGATATGCTCGAAGTAGGTAACGGATTGAGCACATCCGAAAGCCGCGCCCACTTTTCGTTGTGGTGTATGCTTGCAGCTCCTTTGATAGCCGGTAATGATATCCGAAATATGTCGGCTGAAACCCGGGAGATACTAACCAACGAAGAAGTAATTGGTATCGACCAGGATCCGCTTGGCGTGCAATGTTACAAAATGTTCGGCCGTGGAAATTTCGAGGTATATGCAAAACCTATGGACAACAACGAAGTGGCCATCTGTTTCCTGAACAGGGGTGAAACGCCAATTAACTTTGATTTCAACTGGAAAGATTTTTCTATCAGCGATGGTATCTCGGGGAAGAGCTATGATTTCGGAAAAAACGTATACAAACTTCGCGATTGCTGGCAGAAGAAGGATATCGGAACAACTTCGGTTCCTTTCAAATCGACAGTGCAAGCTCACGATGTTATCCTGCTCAGGCTAAAACCCTGAACAGGAATTGAAGGATGAAAGTCAATTGAATCGAAGTAAATCATCATGATTGAAAATAGAATAACTAAATGAAAAAGCTCCTACTTATATTCTTGTGTTTCATTTTAATACAAGTCAGCCATTCTCAGGTGCCGTTTCATAGGGGCGTAAACTTAACCGGTTGGTTCCAGGCTTCAAGTGCCCGAAGTATTCAATTTCGGAAATTCACTAAAAAGGATTTTATGGAAATAAAAAGCCTGGGCTGTGATGTAATCCGCTTGCCAATTAATCTGCATGGGATGACTGCCGGTGCGCCGGATTACATTATCGATCCTCTGCTTTTTTCGTTCCTCGATTCAGCAGTAAACTGGGCCGAAGAGTTGCAGCTTTATCTTCTGATCGATAATCACTCTTTCGATCCTTCATCCAATACAAGCCCGGATATCGGACTCACACTCAACAAAGTATGGCCACAGCTGGCAGATCATTACAAGGACCGCTCGAATTATGTTATATATGAAGTGCTGAACGAACCGCATGGAATCACTAATCAGCTTTGGGGAAGCATTCAGCAACAGTCTATTGATGCTATCCGCAGCAAGGATACCAAACACACCATTATTGTCGGGCCTTCAGGCTTCAACAGTTACAACGACCTGGCACAGATGCCAATATATTCGGATGCGAACCTGATTTATACTTTCCACTTCTACGACCCGTTTATGTTTACCCACCAGGGCGCAAGCTGGAACACGCCTTCGATGGTTTCACTTTCAGGCGTTCCTTTCCCCTATGATGCAGCCTCTATGCCAGCCTGCCCGACTGATTTAATCGGATCGTGGGTTCAACAAGCTCTGAATAATTACTCTGTTGATGGAACTGTCGCAAAAGTTAAATCATTGATCGATATTGCTGTTAATTTCAAGAACGCCCATAATGTGAATATTTTCTGCGGCGAATTTGGAGTTTATATACCCAATAGCGATACCGCCGACCGGGTTTTTTGGTATCAAACCGTGAAAGATTACCTTGAAGAAAAGTCAATTCCATGGACTATCTGGGATTATAAAGGAGGCTTCGGGCTGTTTAAAAAAGGCTCGCCTGAATTGTTTGAATCTGACCTCAATATCCCTTTACTCAAAGCCCTGGATTTTAATATTCCGGAGCAACATTCATATTTGTTTCAGCCTGACAGTGTGGGCTTCATGATTTATGACAATTATCTGGAACAAGGAATCAACGAAGCCAGTTATTCCCAGGGAACTATCGATTACTATTCAACCCTGTTCCCTAACAATGGACCCTATTGCCTATACTGGTCGGGCGGTCCGCAATACACCGCCATTGCGCTCGATTTTGTTCCCGACAGGGACCTTTCGAAACTGGTGAACTCAGGTTATGCGCTGGATATGTTTGTAAGGGGGAATGTTTCAGATATAAAGTTCGATATCCGTTTTCTCGATACCAAAACTTCCGATCCGTCTGATCATCCCTGGAGGATGAGGACAACACTTTCGAATAGTGTAATCAACTGGGATAAACGCTGGCATCATCTGCATATTCCCCTCAGCAGTTTTACAGAACAGGGAGCCTGGGACAATAACACCTGGTACAATCCGGCAGGGAAATTCGACTGGAAAGCTATCGACCGTTTGGAGATTGTTTCAGAGTACGGTTCACTAGATAATAAAGAGATCTGGTTCGATAATATTTCCATTACGGATCAGGACACGGCAACTGTGCTTGAACAGGGAACTTTAGGTGTAAATAATTACCTGGCTTCAAATGAAGCCCCAACGTTAAGAATAGTGCCTAATCCCATGATCAATTCAACTCTTGTATCTTTTTTGTTGCCCGAAAGCGGGCCGACAAGAATTTCGATATACAACATTAACGGACAAAAGGTTACGGACCTGGTTAATAAATCATTACCAGCGGGGCCCTACACAATACAATGGTTTGGAAAAGATGATAATGGGAGAAGGCTGCCTGACGGCGTTTATATTTGTCGGTTAACCACAGGGAAATATCAGAAATACTGCAAGTTGATCAAGGCTGAGGGGTAATTTCCTGCCTCTTATAAGACCCAAATCCCAATATCCAAAGACAAAGTCCCAAGCATGCTTAAACATCTTTTTGGAATTTGGGGCATGCAATTTGAGACTTGGGCCTTTTAGTATATTTGATATTTTATCGCTGCACAAAATATTCACACTATACAAAAACCCGTGTCCCTTCTTCATAGCTGGTGCGAAGGTCTTTGGGCGTACATTTTTTCTTGGTTTTAAAAATCCTGTTAAAATTCGAAATATTATTGAATCCGCAATCATATGCTATCTCGGAAATAGAATGCGTAGTTTCTATCAGCATCCGCGATGCATGCCCCAATCGGATTTCATTCAAACAATTGATAAACGTCATACCGGTGTGAAGTTTAAAAAAACGGCTGAACGCGGTTTCGGTCATGCTGGTAATTTTAGCAACCTCAGCAAGTGTAATGGGTTTATGAAAATTCTGATGCGCATAGTTCATTACCTTTTCAATCCGACGGCTGCTATAGGTATGTTTTTCAACCTGGTTGTATCCCGAATCACTCAGGATCCTGTAATTGCGCGAAATAGAAAGATCATGCAGAATAGACATCAGTTCAAGAACCGAATCGAAACCCTGCTTTTTGCTTAATCCAATAATACGCGGAGCAAGTTGTTTTGCAGTTGAAGTTGAAAAAAGGATACCACGTGTCGACTTCTCCAGCATCCTTCGGATAAAGCTCAGCTGGTTTTTACTGAGGAATTTCTCACCGAAGAAGTCATTATCGAATTGAATAGTAACCTCAGTTATTTCCCGTTCACCAAAATCTTCACCAAACCAGGCATGTTCAAGATTAGGACCTATCAACGCCAGTTCTATTTCACCGATATCTTCAATATGATCACCAATCATCCTGCGTGCTCCTTCTGCATTCTGTATAAAATTAAGTTCTATTTCATCATGACAATGCAATGGAAAATCGAATGATTTTTTTTTTCGGCTAAACATTGTGAAACAATCGGCTTTGGTGAGTGGTGTTATTTCACGTAATATATTATCTCTCATGAACTTTAATTTTGAAGTATTTAACTCTGGTGAAATAAAATCGAAACGAGGTCAGATAATGAGATTGTTTAGATGCATATTTGCCTTCTCTATAAGCAGCAAATATAAGTGATTAACAAAACTTAGAGTAAGTTTTGCCATAAAAGTACAAATATTATTTTAAATATAAAAATGCTACGAAAGTCTTATTTATGAATATTTTACATTTATAAAAAGCCAGATGTCTGCTATGTTTTTCAATAAAAAGTATTTTATACTGGTAAAATAATATTAAAATTTTAGAGCAAATGATAGTGATCTTTACATAACGGGAAAAGCAATCCTCTAATAATGGATTACGCTTCAATTAAGAAACAAAATATTCGAATTTATATGATCCGAAAACTTTTAACACTTTGTGCCATAGTTGTTTTTACCTGCTCCGGCATTATGGCTCAATCGCCATTTGTAAAAGTGGAAGGAAAACGGTTTGTATTGAATGGAAAACCCTATTCGTATATCGGCACTAACTACTGGTATGGTGTTATTATTGCCTCTTCCGGATCGTATGGCGACCGTGCCCGTTTGTTACGCGAACTGGATTTCATGAAAGAGAACGGGATTACTAATCTCCGCATACAGGCGGGCGCTGAAGGACCGGACAACGAGCCCTTCAGGGTTACGCCTTCGATGCAGGTAGCTCCGGGAAAATACAGCGATGAAATGATAGATGGACTTGATTTCCTGTTATCTGAGATGGGAAAACGCGGACAGCATGCAGTTTTGTTTCTAAACAACAGCTGGGATTGGTCGGGAGGATTTGCACAGTATCTGAACTGGAACGGATATGGACCCATACCCTACCCTATGGTTAAGCCCAATACCTGGCCACAGTTTATGGCTTTCGCCGGTCAGTTCCTGAATTGTGATAATTGTAAAGAGCAATTCTTTGATCATGTAAAATATTTGCTTAATCGCACCAATCGCTACACAGGTAAGAAATATGCCGATGATCCGGCAATTATGACCTGGGAAATCGGGAATGAACCACGTGCTTTTTCACCTGAAAATATTCCCGCTTTGGAGAAATATATACAGGAAACGGCGGCCCTTATCAGGGAAATTGATAAAAATCATCTTATTACAACGGGGACTGAAGGACAATGGGGTTGCGAAAATTCTATGGAAGTTTTTGAACGTATCCATGCTCAGCCGGAAATAGATTACCTCACCATGCATATCTGGCCTAAAAACTGGAGCTGGATTGATGTGAAAAATATTCCGGGTACATTGGAAACAGGCATTAAAAACACAAACAAATATATGGATGACCATTTTGTCGCAGCAAGGCGACTTGGCAAACCTATAGTACTTGAAGAATTTGGATTACCTCGCGATTTTCACGGATATTTGCCGACTGAAAAAACATCTTGCCGCGATAGCTATTATATCAATGCTTTTGAGCAGGTACTTGATCACAGCAAACGAAACGACGTACTCGCAGGGTGCAATTTCTGGGGATTCGGTGGCGAAGGTAGGCCGGCTAATGTTTTTTGGGTGAAAGGCAACGACTATGTTGGCGATCCACCAAATGAAGAACAAGGATTAAATTCAGTATTCAGTACTGATTCAACGATACCAATTATCAAAAAATACAATCAAAAACTGATTGAAATACTAAAAAAATAACCATCATGAAATCGCTGACCAGTATTTTGGTACTTATATTTCTGACAGTTACAGCCTGTAAAAGCCAGGTAAAACCGAATGCAAGCACGGCTGATTCCAAAGCTATTGTTCCAACTTTGAAACTCCTGGCAAACATGAAAGCACTTTCATCTAAAGGTATCATGATCGGCCACCAGGATGACCTGGCTTACGGCATAGGCTGGAAAGCGCCAAACGGAAAGTCGGATGTGTATAAAGTATGCTCGGATTACCCGGCAGTATTTGGTTGGGACCTGGGTCATATTGAAAAGGGATCGGCTGTAAACCTCGACTCGGTGCCATTCAGCGACATGAAAAAATATGCCATCGAAGTGAATGCCTGGGGTGGAATAAATTCATTCAGCTGGCACCTTGACAACCCGCTCACCGGAGGAAGTGCCTGGGATGTAACAAAGAACGGGGTTGTAAAAAGTATTTTACCAGGTGGTGCAAATCATGCCGAATTTAATCGCTGGCTTGACAATGTCGTTGCATTTTTTTCGGGATTAAAAGATAAAAATGGCGAGGCAATACCGGTAATATTCAGACCTTTTCACGAACATACCGGCGACTGGTTCTGGTGGGGAAAAGCACATTGCACTCCGGACGAATACAAGCAAATGTGGATTTACACGGTTAAATACCTTACCGAAACAAAAAACCTTCATAACCTGATTTTTGCTTATTCTCCAGCCGCATCATTTAAAGATATAAATGAATATTCCGAAAGATACCCTGGAAATGAATATGTGGATATTGTAGGTTTTGATATATATCAGGATGCAGGTCAGGCAAACAATAAATTTGCCGGAATTCTCAGGGAAAAGCTTACACTTCTTAATGAATTTGCAAAAGCACACGATAAACTATCAGCAATCACTGAAATCGGATTCGAGCAAATTCCCGAAGCGAAATGGTGGACAGGCGTAATCTACCCGGTGATAAAAGATTTTGAGATTTCCTATGCCTTATTCTGGCGTAATGCAGCCAACAGGCCAAATCATTATTATATGCCCTACCCGGGCCAGAAAAGCGAGAACGATTTCAGGGATTTTTACTCCCTTCCCGGAACTCTTTTCCTTAAAGACATTGAAAAAACTCAGATTTATAAATAGCCACCAAAACCCATCTGGAAGAAATGGATGCCAATTTCACACAACGACTTCAGCAGCTGACAGAAGAATACGAATTTCTGCTGGCCCGGAAAAATATCAAAATTGAAAAAGGAAATGGAATATTCAACAGGTTTGAATACCCGGTTCTCACGGCGGCACACACCCCGCTTACCTGGCGCTATGACTTTGATCCGGCTTCGAATCCTTTTTTACTTGAGCGCATTGGAATTAATGCCGTTTTCAATTCCGGGGCAATCAAATTTAACAATAAGTATATCCTCGTCGCCAGGGTTGAAGGTGCTGACAGGAAATCATTTTTTGCCATGGCAGAAAGTGATAATGGGATTGACAATTTCCGTTTCCGCGATTTCCCTGTCTTTTTGCCTGAGACATCTGATCCTGATACAAATGTGTATGATATGCGTCTTACAAATCATGAAGATGGCTGGATTTATGGTTTCTTCTGTACAGAGCGGAAAGACCCTGATGCACCTAAAGGTGATTTGAGTTCAGCAATTGCAGCAACAGGAATCGTAAGAACCCACGACCTCGAAACATGGGAGCGTCTCCCTGATCTGAAATCGAAAAGTCAGCAGCGGAATGTTGTACTCCATCCCGAATTTGTTAGCGGGAAATATGCTCTTTATACAAGGCCACAGGATAGTTTTATAGATGCCGGCTCCGGTGGGGGAATAGGTTGGGCATTGATAGATGACATCAAAAATGCTGAAACCAAAGAAGAAATTATAATTGACCATCGCCAATATCATACTATTAAAGAGCTTAAAAACGGCCAGGGACCTCATCCTATCAAGACATCCAAAGGCTGGCTGCACCTGGCTCACGGAGTGCGCGGTTGCGCGGCAGGTCTGCGTTATGTGCTCTATATGTTCATGACTTCGCTTGAAGAGCCGTCAAAGATAATCTCGCAACCCGCCGGTTATTTTATGGCTCCCGCAGACCTTGAAAGAATCGGAGATGTCTCGAACGTATTATTTTCAAACGGATGGATTGCCGACGACAACGGAACTGTTCTTATTTATTATGCTTCATCAGATACACGCCAGCATGTGGCTGTTTCGAGTATTGATAAACTCGTTGACTACTGCATGAATACACCACCTGACGGGTTACGTTCGGCAACATCAGTAGCAACGCTGCGTAACCTGATTGAAAAAAATAAAATCTTCATGCAAATCAACGAGAAAGTTCAGAAACATACCAGTGTTGGCACATAAAACAACTAAACTTATATTTGCTTTGATAATCCGGGAATTACCACTTTTCATTAAAACCATTTTATGACAACTTATAAACTCAGACTTCGGGAAAAGATTGGCTATGGTTTGGGAGACGCAGCTTCTTCAATGTTCTGGAAAATTTTCGGAATGTATTCCTTGTTCTTTTATACCGATGTGTTCGGGATTACGGCAGCTGCAGCCGGAACAATGTTTCTTGTGGCACGTTTGTGGGATTCTTTCTTCGATGTTTTTGTAGGAATTATCAGCGATCGCACCAAAAGCCGCTATGGCAAATATCGTCCGTTCATATTATGGTTTGCCCTTCCGTTTGCAGTAATGGGTGCCATCACTTTCTTTGCCCCGGATTTTAGTCAGACCGGGAAATTAGTATACGCCTACATTACATACTCATTGATGATGGTGGTGTACTCACTAATTAATGTACCCTATGCTTCTTTACTTGGAGCCATTTCTTCCGATCCTAATGAAAGGAATTCTCTTGCTTCCTACCGCATGTCATTTGCCTTCATCGGTAGTTTTGTAACATTCATGTTGTTGCAGCCCCTGATTGACTTTTTTTCTAAAACATTTGATGCTGATAGTGTTGCAAAGACTACCCAGGCAATGGAATCCACTGTGAGTACATCGCCTGTTGGATGGGTGATGGGAGTCGGGGCGATAGGAATGATCTGCGTTATCTTGTTTTTGTTGTGTTTCAGTTGGACAAAGGAAAGGGTTACTCAAATTGAGAGCGAAGAAAATGTTTCCATCAAACAGGATTTAAAAAATTTGTTCCACAACAGACCGTGGTGGATTTTGGTTGCAACTGGTCTGGCCGCTTTACTTTTCAATGCTGTCCGCGACAGTGTTGCAATCTACTTTTTCAGAGATTACGTGAAAGTAAACTACCGGATGGAAGGTTCAGGCTGGGATATGACTACAATTTACTTCCTTGTCGGACAGGCTGCTAACTTAATAGGGGTAATGGCCGCGCCTGCTATTTCAGCAAAATATGGCAAGAAAAAAACGTATATGATTGCTATGCTAATTGCTGGAATATTAAGCACAGGATTTTATTTTATTCCTAACAATATCACCTGGATCCTGGTTTTTCAGTTCATGATTTCTCTTTTCGCAGGATATGTTCTGCCGTTATTGTGGTCGATGTTTGCCGATATTGTGGATCACCAGGAATTACTAACAGGACGCCGTGCAACAGGCTTGATTTTCTCTTCTTCTTCTATGTCGCAAAAATTAGGTTGGGCCTTAGGCGCAGCAATGAGTGGCTGGATTCTGGCATTGTTCAAATATGCTCCGGAAGCAGTAGAGCAAAGTGCTCAGACGCTTTTTGGCGAACATATAATGATTAGTTTAATTCCTGCCGTATGTTGTGCACTGGCTTTTGCAGGCATGATGTTTTATCCGCTTTCCGATAAAAAAGTAAAGGAAATTTCGGAACAGCTTAATCTGAAAAGGCAGAATGCTATTCCCCAATAAATAGTTTCACACATCTACTTTCTGTATGAAACACAATCTTTTAGGACTCAAACAGCAACTTAATGAAGAGTTGACGCATAATATTCTTCCATTCTGGATGCAGAAGATGGCTGATCCTGTAAACTGTGGATTTTATGGTCAGATAGATGGAAATGACCAGGTTATTGCTGATGCGCCTAAAGGCGGAATACTGAATGCGCGGATATTATGGACATTTTCGGCTGCGTATAATTCTATTAAAAACCTCCAATACTTGGAAACAGCAAGCCGGGCAAAGGATTACATTTTTGAACACTTTTTTGATTCAGATTTTGGCGGAACTTACTGGTGCCTTGATCATAAAGGTGAACCTCTCGACACAAAGAAACAAATCTATTCGCAGGCTTTTTTTATTTACGCCCTTTCGGAATATTACCTGGCTAGCGGCGACGAAAGTTGCAGAGCTGAAGCAATTAAGTTGTTCGGATTAATTGAAAAAATAAGTTTCGACAAAGAACAAAACGGCTATTTCGAGGCCTATAGCCGCGATTGGGAATTGCTGGAAGATCTCAGGCTCAGCCAGAAAGATGCCAACGAGAAAAAGACCATGAATACGCATCTTCATATCCTCGAAGCCTATACAAACCTTTACAGGATATGGAAAGATGATACACTTGCCAGGCAGCTTAAAAACCTGATAAACATATTCCTGGATAAAATTATCGACCCAAAATCTTTTCATCTGAACCTCTTTTTTGATGAAAACTGGGTTCGTAAATCAAGTATCACTTCTTATGGCCATGATATTGAAAGTTCCTGGCTTTTGTATGAAGCTGCACTTGAACTTCATGATCTGGCTTTAATTAAAAAGACAAAAGAAATCTGCCTTAAAATTGTTGAGGCCGCAAAAGAAGGTCTTCATCCGGATGGAAGTCTTATTTATGAAAAGGATAATGCCACAGGCCACACCGATTTCGAGCGGCACTGGTGGCCACAAGCCGAAGCTGTGGTTGGATTTTACAATGCCTTTGAACTCACAGGCAACAGTCACTTTTTATTGAATGTAACTGAATGTCTCGATTTTATTCAGTCCAACCTGGTCGATGCTGTTAACGGTGAATGGTACTGGAGCATAAAAGCCGACGGAACAGTGAACCGGGGTGGCGATAAGGCCGGGTTCTGGAAATGTCCGTACCATAATGGGCGCATGTGCCTTGAGATTATGAAAAGGGCAATTTAAGCTTATCACAAACTTCCTGGAATTTTAAAAAACCAATGTTATGAAATTAAAAATGAGTGTTGCCTTATTTCTTTTGTTATTATGTACAGTATTAGCTGCACAGCCGGTAAAAGTTCATGGTCAATTGAAGGTAGTAGGCACAAAATTAATGGATGCACATAATCAGCCGGTGGTTTTACGTGGCATGAGCCTAGGCTGGCATAATTTATGGCCCAGGTTTTACAATGCAGGAGTTGTATCGAAACTGTACAAAGACTGGAATTGTTCTGTGATAAGGGCTGCCATGGGAGTTGAGCTAAATGATTCCGGCTATTTAAAAAGCCCGGAATTTTCAACTTCGAAAGTAAAAGCAGTTGTTGATGCTGCGATCAAAGAAGGCGTTTATGTTATTATTGACTGGCACAGTCATAATATTAAAGAGGCCGAAGCAAAGAAATTTTTCACTGAAATGGCTACAACCTATAGCAAGTATCCAAATGTGATCTATGAAATCTTTAACGAACCGGACTATGAAACATGGGAAGAAGTAAAAAAATATTCAATAGAAATAATCTCAGCTATCAGAGCTATAGATGCGGATAATGTTATTCTGGTTGGAAGCCCGCGCTGGGACCAGGATATTCTTTTACCAGCCAACGATCCGATTACGGGTTTTCAAAACCTGATGTACACTGTTCATTTTTACGCCGGAACACACAAACAATGGCTTCGGGATAATACGAATATTGCAATTAGTAAAGGGCTCCCGATTTTTATTTCGGAATGTGCAGGTATGGAAGCATCGGGTGATGGTCCAATCGACTATAAAGAGTGGGAAAAATGGATAGATTGGATGGATGAGAAAGGATTGAGCTGGATTACCTGGTCAGTTTCTGATAAAAATGAAACTTGTTCAGTGTTATACCCTTCAGCTGCTTCCGATGGGAATTGGAAAGATAAAGACCTGAAAGAATCAGGATTGAAAGCCAGAGAGTATTTAAGGAATTATCCATCTGTAAGTAAAAGCAACAAAAAGTAAGTTTCGTCTTTCTTTGACAGCCATAGATAAGATTGGTACAACTATTAAAAGAAAAAGAGGGAACGATCCCTCTTTTTCGTTTAAATCATTCAAATGAATCAGTTATTTTCCTTGTTTTATACCAGAGGCTGTTCATCTATTTAACCTTGTTGCCATTTTATAGGCCAATGCAGTGTCGGGAATCGGTGTCAGAGAATCTAATAAAATATTGTAAGTTCCTTTTTCCGATAATTCATCGGCAACTTTTTTAATTAAAGCTAAAGTGGCTTTCATCAAACCTGAACCCAGGCTTAAACGCGCGACACCTAAATCCTGCAATTCACTGACGGATAAAGGTAATCCTGCCCCAATCGTAGGGTTTGAAAGAATATTAATCGGGGCATTAATTTCCTTAACCAGGGTTGAAATCGTTTCTTTTTCCCATACAGGTTGTACAAATATGCAGTCGGCACCTGCTTCCCGGTATTTATTGCCACGCTTTATTGATTCGGATAATTTTTCCAGAGTCGAACCTGACGAAGTATAAAATGAGTCCGTACGTGCATTAATTACTAAATGAAAGCCCAGTGAATCGGATAATGCGCGAATAGCTGATATCCGTTCACAAAATTCCAACTCGTCAATTAATTCCGGACTTAAATCAATACTGTCTTCAATGTTTATTCCAACAATTCCTGTTACAATTATCTTTTTAACCGAATCAATTATTTCATTTAAATTATTTCCATATCCGGCTTCTATATCAACAGTTACCGGAACTTGTACTCCATTTACGATTCCCGTAATAGATTGAATCATTTCTGACAATGTTATTACTTCGCAGTCAGGATAACCTAAAGAGGCAGCTATTCCCATACTTGTAGTTGCGATTGCTTTATAGCCACATGCTTCTATTAATTTAGAACTTCCGATGTCCCATGAGTTTAACAGAACCAGAATTTCTTTGTCCTGATGAAATTTCAGGAACATTTCAGCCTTTTCTTTTTGAATACTTGAAACCATAGCCTTGTTATTTTTATTTTAACATATAAAAACATCCAACTGCTCTGCGCATCGGCTATAACATTCCTGAGCTATTTAAAGTTCATTTTGTAACTCAAAATACTAAAAAACATGAATATCTCTTTTATTTTTCCTCTCCAATTCTTTCTCCCATTTTAACGGTAGTTTCATAGCCCTTTGCTGTATGGATCAATAAATCCTTATCAATGTAGATTTTACTTTTTTCAAACAACAGTACAACCGTTGAGCCTCCAAATTTAAAATAGCCTTTCTCTTCGCCTTTATTTACAGAACTTCCCTTAAAAGTTTGTTCGATGCTTCCTACCATGGTGGCACCAACTTCGGCCATAACAACATCACCAAACAAAGGATTTGAAAGGATTGCATATTCTCTTTTGTTCAGACAGAATATTTCAGCCTTTTTACGCAAAGCAAAGGGGTTGACTGAATAATAGTCACCATCAATCTTTTTGTTTGAAGATACATTTCCACTAACCGGAAAATGAAAACGATGGTAATCGACCGGGGCCAGCCGGATGATAAGCAGGGTGCCATCATGGTACTTTTGTGCAAGATCAGGATTGTCCAAAAAGGAGGATACATCAAAGCGATATCCTTTTATGATAAAATCGGTGTTGCTGATATCGGCATAAGCCAGAATTTTCCCATCGGCAGGTGATACAACAATAGTAGAGCTGGTATCAACCGGTCTTGCATCACCCTTTAGTTTGCGGGTAAAAAAATCGTTGAAAGTGTTGAACTCCTGTTTTTGAGCAACGCTCATATCAATATCAAAATCTTCAATAAAGGGATGTATCTTTTTCGCTGACGAAGTGCGATCCATCATATTACCATAGATAGCTGAAACCAGCTTCCGTTTCGCCAACGCCCACAGGGTTGCTTCTCCGATTGGATTGTAATACAACCATACCAGCCACTTTTCTCCGACCACCTTTTCGGTTTTCAGTTGCCCGCTTTCTCTTTCATAATATTGAATGGGAGCCTGCGGCGGCAGTGGATAAAAGGCCAGGCTGATAATCAGTGCAAGCAGCAACAAAATGATGCCCCACCTCTTTTTGGTTTTTATTAATTTCATATTTGCTTTGTTTGCCTTGAGAAGCAAATATAATACAATGCCCTATATTTTAACCCACTTTCCCTTAATCTATAAACTCCTTTGCTGGCGTGCGTTCTTTGTTTTTCGCTTATACTTTCCCGATCTATTTTGGGTCAAAATCCACCATCCATTCAATACCGAATTTGTCTCTGAACATTCCAAAATATGAACCCCAGGGACTGTCGCCAATAGGCACTTCAATACTTCCACCTGCTGAAAGTCCGCTAAAGATTTTGTCGGCTTCTTCACGGCTTTCTGCACTTACAGATATCTTAGACCTGTTCTCATTTTCATTTACCCGTCCCATACTTTCCGGAACGTCATTGGCCATTAAAACGTTGTTGCCAATAGGCAAAGCAATGTGCATAATTTTATTTGCATCATTTTCTGCTATCGGAAATTCAGGGCTTGACAGGTCTTTTAATCGCATAATTATTGCGAACTCCCCGCCAAATACCGATCTGTAAAAATTAAATGCTTCTTCGGCATTTCCGTTGAAGTTAATGTGCGGATTGATAAGTGCCATAATTTATATTTTTTAAGTTGTTTTTTGTTTCTTATTCCGGATGTCTGAGCGCAGGTTGTCGCAATTTTGCATCACGGGTAGGCTTGTATGATAATATCATGCTATTGCTTTTTAAAACGGCTTAACAAGTATTATAAAAGCTATTTGGTATTGATTCCGGTTTTACCTGCCTGATTCCCGAATATTAACAATGAATTTTATATTTAGTTCGTTTTTAATCTTTACACATAGAGATATTCTGCAAACATCTTAAATCCCTTTCCAATGTGTGTGCTATGTAAGATGGTCAAAATTAGTAAACAAGGGCAGATGATACCGGCACGCGACGGGAGACGCACCTGCTGAGGGAAAATGCCATATTTATAATTTTGCATAATGAAGTGCAATTACGCCAATATCAAATGTCTTTGTTTCTATAAGACTCAGTCTGATACTTTCAGAGATATCCTTAAATAATGGAATACCCTGGCCTAATAAAACAGGATTTACAAAAATCCAAAATTCATCAACAAGTCCTTTATTTAATATTGAGTTGGATGCAGTCGGGCTTCCAAAAATTAAAATATTTTTCCCATCCTGTTGTTTTAATTTATTGATATTTTCCGAAATATTTTCGCTTATAACTTTTGTATTATTTTGTCCGATTCTTTTAATTGTCCTAGATAAAACAACCTTTGAAACTTTATTGTACCATATGGAATGTTCTATATCGTGTTTAGACGCGTTTGGTTTTTCCCCGGCAGTTGGCCAATAACTCTCCATCATTTGGTAAGTTACACGTCCATATAATGCGGTGTCAGCCTGGTCAGTCATTGTGCCCACAAAGTTAAAAAGTGCATCGTCAACTTTAATCCAGTCCATTTCTCCGTTTAGTCCTGCTACAAAACCGTCAAGCGAAATGTGCATAAATGAAATTATTTTTTTCATATAATTCTATTTTTTAGTTGTCTATGGATTGTTATTGCCTTTTTACAATGATCGTTAAGGGATGAGGATATAACAAGTGTGGGATTAAATTGTTGGTAAACTGTCAGCCAGCACTACCTGTCCAGATGTATCGGAAACCTGTCCCGATGTATCGGGAAATATATGTTAAGATTCCAAATCTTTCAACAAGCATCCAACCCCACATTTGTTATATAGTTTGTTGGCAGCAGTACTTTTTAATCTATAAAAATCAAAGTATATTTTTCAAATCTTGCATTCCAATAATAGCCATAATCTCAACCATAGAATCTTTAATTCTGTAATATATAGTGTCAGAACCACATGGGCATCTTCTATAGCCTTCTTTTATATAATCCACTGATTCGAATGAAAATGGACTTTGGGCAATTATTTCAAAATAATCAAAAAAAGAATAAAAGTATTTGTCTGCTTGAGTTATTCCAAACTTTTTGACTCCAAACTGATGAATGCGAATCAAGTCCTCTTTTGCTTCATTACTTAATCTATATTCAGCCATTAAGTAAAGACTTTGACTGTTCTAAAATTTGCTCTTTGGTGTCATTAGTAAATCCACTTCTTTCGGATTTTTCAAGTTTTGCCCTAATCCAGTCAATATGAGCATGCTGTTTTCGTGCCTGTCTGATCAAATCATTAACAAGTTCACTTTTACTGGAATATTCCTTGTTATCTATTTGAGCCTTTAACCATTCATCATTGGGTTTCGAGAAAGAAATACTTTGTCTGGGCATGGCTTTGTTTTTTGTATTTATGATGCAAAAATACACCAAATTTGAATCAATTGCAAATTTTTCAGTATTGATCAACGTTTGGCGGTATGAAACGTTGGGAATTGAGGAGCTGCGAACCTACCAACTGATAATAACCTTGCCAGAGAGAGATACACCTACCTTACCACTTAAACCTCAATGTTTTATGACAGCGTGTTACCAGCAGTGTTTTTGTGTATATCCATTTAGATTTTTTTTTGTATTTGCCAATAGTGTCCAAACGGGTCTTTGAACATTCCTTGTCGGTAACCATAATCGTGGTCTGTTGCAGGATTGATTTCTGTTGCACCTGCCAGAATAGTTTTATTCATTATGTCGTCTACATTAGAAACAAACAAACCTATAACAGAAGTCACTCCTTTTGCACTTATTGGTTCAAGAGCGTCACGCATAGTCTCGTGCACATGAAAAATTGCAGCGTTGATTTCTAATTCAGCAACATGAATACTCCCGTCATCGTTCCGAAAACAAAAACGTTCAGTTGCACCTAATTTAGTGTAAAAATCAATGTTAAATGTCCCGTTAGGAATGTGCAGTTCGGGAGCAAAATGTGTTGTGTCGTCTTTAGTTTTCATAATGTTTTAATGCGTTGTTATGTTACATTATTGTCTGTTTGTAACAAATTTATTAGTCCATTAGTTTACAGCCTACCTCTGACTTTACGAAATTTTGTGATTCTCTGATCGTCTAACATTGCCGATAACATCTCTCGCATTTGCGCAGAAGCGGAAATAGGAGCAGAGTTCTCTCCCCTAATTTACAACTTTCTTGGTTTGGAAAATCGTTCAATTAACTAAAAACCAGCTCTAAAATGCGATGTTAGCGGTAGTTGTTTATTTACCGAAAAGTCCGAAATAAATTAGAGTCAAAGTTATTGTGTCAAAAATTGCGTGAGAAAAAATTGCATACCAAAGATTTCGGCCAAATCTATTAAACAAATATGTCCAAAACAGCCCGCCCAAAGTTGCTGATACAATTCCTAAGAATCCTTGCTGATAATGATAGAATCCAAAAATTAAACTTGTTAGAATTCCTGCAATCAGAAATGAATGTTTGCCTTTGACCCAATTTTGAATTTTTGTTTGAATGAAACCGCGAAAAATAATTTCTTCATAAAACCCGCCAATTATCCATGCTGCAATTGTGGTAATTATGAGATTTGACAGATGATTTTTAATAAAATTGTACTCGGTATAATCCGGAACAGTAAAAAGGCAAGAGATTATAGGTAGGTAAATCCACTTCATAAAAGCTACCCAAAGTATAGCTGACAGAATGCCCACCACAAACGTTTTAATTGAGATACTTTTCTGTTTCAACCCTATATCCCGAAGTGTTTTATTTTCCTTACGCAGAATAAAAATCACCAAAGCCAAACACACTATTGCATAGGAATAAAAAGGCAGTGGCACAAAATGCGGAAACAATACAACGAAAAGTATCGCAAAAGCATCGATTACATTTTTATTGAAATGTTGTTTCATTTTCGTGTATTCACAATTACCGCCAACGGCTGAGGCTATGACAAGTGGCGGATTGCGAGGCACTTAGCTGTCAACCAACACGAATGCTTGTGAGGGCGACGAAGCTTCAATTATGTTTCAAAACCCGCCATTTGTTATAGCCTTTGTTGGCGTTTCGTTGTTCATTAATTAGAAATAATCTTAAGCTTTTCAGATTTCCAGTTTAATCTTTTATACATCGAACGCTCAGCCCACATTTTTTGTCAGTATTACTTTGTATCATAGCCCATTCTGTCGTGTTCATCATCTGAATATACCACATCGCGTCAAAGGGGTAATCTTTGTTTTCATCCTTTGACCAAAAAAAACTTCGTAATTTGAGATCAGTATACATTGTGTATGTGCGTTCTGGCGTCGGATGCAATCTAAAGCCACCAGGAAGTGCAGAAAACCCACTCATATTTGTTGTATTCACATTAAGATTTTCCCAGTACATTTTGCTTTTTAGCATATTGCCCGCATCAATATTACCACCAAGATAATTTACCAAAATTTCCCATTCATTTTGAGTTGGGATATGCCAGCCAACGGGACATATATTTCTGCTATCTAATACAGCATACCCATTATAAAGATATCCATACCTTTCGGCGTTCGCACTATTGTCTTCATAGGTACAGTAAGCTCCGGAAGTTGTATTCAGCCATTCAGAATCATCTTGCAATGGGATATTCGAAATAGGGTCTCCGTTACGGTAATGTGTAACTTTCAGATTTGTTGTAATCCAAACCTGATTGCCAATCTTTACACTTGAATAGCTTTCATTGTCAATATCTGTGACTGGATCGCCTGGAGCATTTAACCAAAGGGTAAATGATATTTCATTGCCATAGGATGTACCTTGACTATTAGTTGCATAGGCCCTTCCATAGATTGACACATTTGAAGGCAGAGAAGTTATGTTGATTGTAAAATCACCAGGACCAGTTGCAGTATCTGCTAACTTATGATCGGTTATGGCCGGATTTTGTTGATTACTCCAACAAATTCCCCGCTCAGTAATTTCTGCGTCACCATCTGAGGTTATACTTCCACCACAAATTGCAGAATGGTAGGTAAAACCCGATGCATCGATTGTTGTTAATTCGGGTTTAGATTGAATGTCCTTACTACAACTGCTGGCAAAAATTATCAGAACACCCATTAAAACGAACAAGTAAGTTGCATAATTATTTGTTTTCATACCGTTTAGAATTATATGTAAAACATTTAGTTTATTAAAATTTCCTGTTTTCTCAGTTTTTTGTCTTGTCTTGTCTTATACAATGAACGCCAACTCGTGTATATGTATGATAAAACCATACTATTGCCTTAAAATTTATGGTATATGTATATCTGCAGATATATATTATCATCAAAGATATTAATTAAATGAATTTAATCCCACTTTGAACAAACTCAAAATTCTTAAAGCAAAAACTGTGATCACCCAGCCTGAGTCAGGCAGATAACCACAGTTTTAAAAGATAATATTATACTATTATTCGAAATACAAAACTTCTTGTTTTTCTAAAATTCCGCTTTCACTTATTTGGGATGCTGTACTATTTCTTCCATAGTTTCTCCATCTCTTCAAGCGATTTTCCCTTGGTTTCGGGAACATATTTCCACATAAACCATGCTGCCAGCAAACCCATTCCGCCATAAATCCAGTACGCAAATCCATGATGGAATACATTATTCAATGATGAGCTTTTATCCATCATCGGGAATGTCCACGACACCAGGTAGTTCGATATCCATTGTGCGGCAACGGCAACGGCCATGGCACGGCCACGGATGCGGTTGGGGAAAATTTCGGAAAGCAAAACCCAGGTTACCGGTCCCCAGCTCATGGCAAAGGAAGCAACATAGGTAAGCATAAACAGCAGGGCTGCTATACCAATATTCTCAATATAGAAAGTGAATCCTAAAGCGATCATACTTACGGCCATTCCCAACGCACCGATAATCATTAAAGGCCTTCTCCCATACCGATCGACAGTAAAAATAGCTAAAACCGTGAATGTTAAGTTTATAGCACCAACAATTATGGTTTGCAGAAGCGATGCATCGGTAGTACTGCCCATGTTTTTGAAAATTTCGGGCGCATAATACAATACCACGTTAATACCTACAAACTGCTGGAAGACAGAAAGAAGAACTCCCACTACCACTATCAACATACCATATGAAAACAACTTCGATGACCCGACACCAGCAACAGTCTCTTTGATCTCATTAAGCACCTGGTCTGCAATTTGTTTGCCATTAATCTTCGAAAGAATAGCAAATGCCTTTTCTTCCTTTTGCTGCATTACCAGCCAGCGTGGGCTTTCGGGTACAAAAAACAATAGCGAAAAGAATAAAACACCTGGTATAGTTTCTGAGAAAAACATCCAGCGCCATCCGAATTCATGCAGCCAGGTTTCATTGCCTTGCTTCGAAATAGTCCAGTTGACAAAATAAACCACCAGCATACCGAATATGATGGCAAACTGGTTCCACGAAACCAGGTTTCCACGTTTCGCTGCCGGTGAAATCTCGGCAATATACATGGGCGAGAGCATCGAAGCAAGCCCGACACCAATACCCCCGATAATACGATAAATGATAAAAGGAGTTAGAAATGCAGCTGCGTTATTTCCAATCGGGGCAATTAATAATTCCGGAAAACCCGAACCAATCGCAGAAATTATAAGCAATACAGCCGCTACTTTCATGCTGCTTCGCCTGCCCAGGTTCAGAGCCATCCAACCCCCGATAAGTCCACCTATAATACAACCCACCAGAGCGCTTGAAACGGTAAAGCCCAACAAGGAATTAGCGGCCATTTCGTTTAACCCCCGCGGATCGATAAAGTTAATTTTCAACGAATGAACTGTTCCCGAAATTACAGCGGTATCGTACCCGAACAACAAACCGCCCAAAGTTGCCACAATTGTAATACCCCAAACGTAAGACAGATTTGCTTTTTGATTATCCATAATTTTAAATGTATTGATTGATAAGCTGCTCATACATTTCCTGTTTACCGCTAGTGGTTTTAGGCTCACCTGCTGCCAGCGCAATCGCTCTGAGATCCTCAAGTTTCAGTTTGCCATCTTCAAACTCTTTGCCTTTACCTGAATCGAATGATGCATAGCGTTGTTTCCTTAATTTCAGGAAATCGGACTCTTGCAAAATCCTGTCGGCCACCATAAAGGCCCTGGCAAATGTATCCATTGCTGCGATATGGGCAATAAAAATATCTTCTAGGTCGGTCGAATTACGCCGT
The DNA here is from genome assembly GCA_963802185.1 of uncultured Bacteroidales bacterium. GTDB lineage: Bacteria > Bacteroidota > Bacteroidia > Bacteroidales > UBA4417 > UBA4417. Next base: position 233,089 of record CAWDHU010000010.1, on the reverse strand, counting down.
GTTTTTGCATCGAAATTGATGCCTCCTTTTGTAAAACCTCCAGCCTGATGAATTACCAGCATGGCTTCGACCGTTTCGTAAATATTGATCGGGAACTGATCGGTATCCCAGCCATTCTGGTTGTCGCCACGGTTGGCATCAATGCTTCCAAGCAATCCGGCATCAGCAGCCATTTGCAATTCATGCTCAAAAGTATGGCCGGCGAGCGTTGCATGGTTTACTTCGATATTTAGTTTAAAATCCTTTTCCAGACCGAAATAGCGTAAAAATCCAATCACAGTTTCGGTATCAAAATCATACTGATGCTTGGTGGGCTCCATGGGTTTGGGTTCGATAAGGAATGTGCCCTGGAAACCTTTGCCACGGGCATAGTCGCGGGCTATGGTAAGGAAACGGGCAAGGTGTTCTTTCTCGCGTTTGGTATTGGTGTTGAGCAACGACATATATCCTTCGCGGCCGCCCCAGAATACATAATTTTCGCCACCCAATGCGATAGTTGCATCAATAGCATTTTTCACCTGTGTTCCGGCATTTGCAACCGCAAGGAAGTCCGGGTTTGTCGAAGCCCCGTTCATATACCTTGGATTGGAAAAAACGTTAGCAGTACCCCACAGCAATTTTATACCTGAAGCAGCTTGTTTTTCTTTTGCATAGGCAACCATTTGGGCAAGGTTATCTTCAATTTCCTTCACACTGCCATCGCCTGCAATATCCGTATCGTGAAAACACCAGAATGGAATTCCTATTTTGCTCATAAATTCGAAAGCAGCATCCATCCTGTCGCGATTGCGTTGCATAAGGTCTGACGACGTTTCCCATGGAAATTCCTTTGTTCCGGGACCAAACGGATCGCCACCGGTTCCGCATAGCGTGTGCCAGTAGGCCATAGCAAACCGAAAATATTCCTTCATGGTTTTGCCAGCTATCATTTTGTTTTCATCGTAATACCTGAAGGCTAAAGGATTACGGGAATCAACGCCTTCGAACCTGATTTTTTCTATTCCAGGAAAAAATTCTTTACTGCCGATTGTTGGTTTCATATATTTATTGATTTAGTTTGTTACTCGTGGCTGGTGACTGGTTGCTGGTTTCAGTGTTTCATGTTTCAGACTATGGACTAATTATTTGAAATTATAAAACTCTTTGCAATTGGAGAAAATCTATGATGTCTCTGAACTCTGAAACTTGAAACTCTAAAACTTGAAACTTATTTATTAAGCACAGTTTCCCAATTTGTATAAGCCAGTTTAAGTATTTGATTATCAACTTAGCTTGAATTGTTTCAAGTTTCTGTAATCCGCCAAATGCTGTTTCAAAATCTTTATAATATCCCTGCTCCTACTCCTGCTCCACGGGCAGCACCCTGGGCACCGTCGGTATTATAAAGTTCGATGGTAGCTCCGGATATATCGGATAAAGTCTGGCAGAAAACAGGGCTAAGAAACATATTGGCTTTCCCGGCCCTGATCACTTTAATTTCAACACCCAGGTCCTGCATTATTTTAATGCCGTAATACAACGAAAATGCAATTCCTTCCTGTGCAGCCCTGAATAAATGGGCTTTCCCGTGAATATTGAAATTCAGGTTATGAATGCTGCAGCCTGTTCTCACAGGTTTTCGAGAACACGTTCAGCACCATTTCCAAAAGGCAGGATTAATAAGCCCATCAGATCCGGGATTAACCGTTGCTGCCATTTCATTCATCTTGGGCATAGCTCATGATTCTCGCCTGCAATTTTCTTCATCCATGAGTTCAGAATACCTGTTCCGTTAACACAAAGTAATATCCCGTTACGGGTTGCTTTACCGAATTATTGACATGTACAAAAGTATTCACCCTGGATTTCGGATCATATTTTACCTGGTCACTAACTCCATAAACCACACCTGAGGTACCTGCCGTAGCGGCTATTTCACCCGGATTGAGCACATTGAGCGAAAAAGCATTGTTAGGCTGATCGCCTGCGCGGTAACTAACAGGAGTTCCTTCCTTCAGGCCTGTTGAGGCTGAAGCTTCTTCGGTCACAAAGCCCTGAATTCCGAAAGTGGGAGTTGTATCGGGCAGAATAGCTTTTTCGAAACCAAAATATTTAAGCAGGAAATCAGCTGGTTCTCTTTTTTCGAAATCCCAGAAAATTCCTTCTGATAGTCCGGATTCAGTGGTTTTTATCTCACCGGTTAATTTTGCGGCAACAAAATCGCCGGGAAGCATCACTTTATAAATCCGGTTATAAATTTCAGGTTCATTTTCCTTAACCCATTTTAATTTCGAAGCAGTAAAATTGCCTGGTGAGTTAAGCAAATGCGATAAACACTGCTCCTCTCCTACTTCGCGAAAAGCTGTATTCCCGATTTCCACTGCACGACTATCGCACCAGATAATGGAATTCCGTAAAACATTCATGTCCTTATCCACACAAACCAATCCATGCATCTGGTACGAAATACCGATTGCTTTAATTTCAACTGGTTGTATTGCAGCTTTTCTGATGACATTAATAATCGCTTTTTGGGTGTCTTCCCACCAGGCTTCGGGATCCTGCTCTGCCCAACCTGATTTGGGGGCAATGATTTCCATTTCGGTTTCAGGCGACTGTGCGCTGGCAATGCATTCTCCAGACTCAGCATTCAGAATCGATGCTTTTATGGATGAAGTCCCGATATCAAGTCCTAATAAATACATGCGGAATCTATTTATAATAAGTCTATTACAAATGTATGCCAAATACACCTTAAATGAAATGTACTATTATGAAAATAGGATGTATTATTATGCCAATTAATCAGGTTTTGGAGATTAGGGGTTAGGTTTTAGAGGTTAAACAAAATTCGAAATCCTAATTCATAACCCGGAGAGCCAGAACCAAAAGAAATGCAGGTCAAAAGTCAAAGGGAAAAAGGTAAAGCTATGTTAAGTTTTAAAATGTCCCGGAGTTATGTTATTCTCCGAAATTTTAAAATAAATACTATTATAAGTACAATTTTTGATGAACCTATTGAGCAAAATAAAACTTTGACCTATGACTTTTGCTATTTAAACTTTGACCTAATATTTCAAGTAACCGAATATTATTCCAGAAAAATATCAACATAAAACCCGGCATTAAATACTTTATTCAAGCTTATGTTGCTTCCGGAACTTTAGCGGGCTGACTCCAAACTTTCGCTTGAATGCTTTCGAGAAATAAAACCAGTCGGGAATTCCAACCTGTTCGGATACATCATAGATGGCAGAATCAGTTTCTATCAGCAGTTTCGAGGCATTCTGAATACGGAGATCGAGTAAATAATCGTTGGGCGACAGGCCTATTGAATCCTTAAAAATCCGCTGAAAATTGCGGACCGACATAAAACTCATTTCAGCCAATTGTCGAACATAAATGTCGTTCTGATAATTGTTTTCAATATATGCAATAGCTTTCCCTATCCGCACCAGCGATTTTGCTTTTGGGATACTGATCTGTGAATATTTTCTTGAAAGGAATATTATGATTTCCTCGAGCTTGTTTTTCAAAAACAATTCATAGCCAGGCTCCTTTTGCTGAAACTCATGCAACATGGTATTGAGAATATATTCTGATTTTGCCAGGTCGATGCTGCTCAGGTGAAGCATGTTTTTAAAATGTGCACGGTTGCGGTAACGGGGTTCTAGTATAAAAAGGGCGCTGTAACCATCAATTCTTTTAACTTCTTCTGAAATCAGTCCGGGGTTCCTTACCGGGTCAAACATCACATTAATAATTTCAGCTTTGCCTGCATCCTTAAAATAATGGTTCTGAAAACCCTGCAGTATAAAGATATCGCCTTCACTAACCTCATATTCATTGTTGCTGATTACCTGTATCCCTTTGCCTTTGGTTAAAAAAACAATTTCGATAAAATCATGGTGGTGCTCGATCTCGGTAAGATCGTGGTCATGCGAAATATTTTTCATGCGGTTCACTTTGCAAACATTGATTGCAAGCTCATGTTCCCTAAAATAATTTTCGCCCCTGGCTAACTGCATTTCTCACTGGTTTGGCTCAAAAATACAATATAATCATTAATGTTTTTTATCCTGAAACAATAAACTTCCGTTAGAAATGTATTTAGTCCGGTGTATATTTTTATCCCGGTTTCCCGACTTAAATACATTTTCCTAAAGACTTTTAATCAAAACGCTTGAAATGTATTTTGTTAGGCGAGGAAAATGTGTATCGAAACCATACACTTATTGTATCGCTATCGAACAGTTTTCCCAAATAATAAATATTTAACGCTTTGGCAATCAATGCATTTTAATTTTGGCATTATATTTATACTCTTAAATAGAATGTTATACTATTAACAACAAAAAACCCAAACACAGTGGATAGAGTTATTGAAAAGAAAAAGTGGAGTTCAAAAAGGATTATGACAATCGTAATTGTCGTAGCAATTGTTCTGTTGATTGCCGCAAGCTATTATTTCACTTCAGGTAAATCGAAATTGAATGTCGATCTGGAAAGGATAACTATTAGTGAAGTAACCAACGGAACATTCCAGGAGTTTATTCCGGTTAATGGGGTTGTATTACCTATTACAACAATCTACCTCGATGCCAGTGAAGGTGGCAGGGTTGAAGAAAAGTATGTTGAAGATGGCACAATTATGAAAAAAGGACAGCCTATACTTCGCTTGTCGAACACCGATCTGCTGATGACTATGATGAGCCAGCAAAACACTGTATATAATACTCTGACTCAGATGCAGATTAACAACAATGCAGCTCAGCAGAACACAGTAAGCAAATTAAACCAGATGGCGGATGTACTTAGCCAGTTTAGAGAAGCTGAGCGTATTTACAACCTCGACAAACACCTGTATGAGGAAAAAGTAATTGGATTACAGGAGTTTAAAAAAGCTGAAAATGATTATCAATATTACCTGGAAAAGAAAAAGCTGACACGGAAAATCCTGGAACAGGACTCCTTATCCCGTTTTCAGCAGGAAGAACAGGATAAACGATCGTACCAGGGTTCGCAGGAAGCACTGAATATGATGAAACAAAAAGTTAATGACCTGATTGTACGATCGCCGATCGACGGGCAGCTTACATCGCTGGATGCTGAAATAGGGGAAAATAAGAGGCAGGGTGACCGCCTTGGACAGATTGATGTTTTGAGCGGATTTAAAGTTCGGGTTGACATTGATGAGCATTACATTTCGCGAATTTATGTCGGACTTAAAGGAGACTTCACTTTTGCCGACAAGGTATATAAATTAACTATCAGCAAGGTGTTTACACAGGTTGTCAGTGGGCGTTTCCAGGTAGATATGCAGTTTGAAGGAACTGCGCCCGAAGGCATACGCCGTGGACAAACCCTGCAGATCCGCCTGGCATTAAGTGATGAAAAACAAGCTCTTCGTTTACCGCGAGGTGGTTTCTACCAGCAAACCGGTGGCAACTGGATTTTTAAAGTAAGTTCTGATGGTAAAACTGCCTATAAAACTGATATTCAGCTTGGAAATCAGAACCCTGATTTTTACGAAGTTTTACAGGGATTAAAACCAGGAGATAAAGTAATTACGAGCAGCTATGAGAATTATGGAACGATGCAGGAACTGGTGCTGAAAAAATAAAAGTTCCGGGTGCCAGGTTCCACGTGCCACTGCCAAATCAAAAATTTTATAGCAATTACCTAAAATGTGCAAAAATCTGGATAAAAGAAAAATCAATGTTAGCAGGCGGCACCTGGCACACGTCACCTATTTTAAAAAGAACAAAATTTAGAACATTTAAAATCATAATCTAATAACTCAATAATAAATAGACGCATATGATAAAGATTAATGACCTCGAAAAAATCTACCGCACTGAAGAGGTAGAAACCATTGCATTAAATAAATTGTCGATGGAAGTGAAAGAAGGTGAGTTTGTAGCCGTAATGGGACCTTCAGGTTGTGGTAAATCCACATTGTTGAATATTCTTGGTCTGCTGGATGATTCCGACAGCGGAAGTTTTGTCTTCAATGGAGTGGAGGTAGCCCAGTTTAACGAACGAAAACGTGCCGAGATGCGCAAACACAATATTGGCTTTGTGTTCCAGAGTTTTAACCTGATTGATGAATTAACTGTGTACGAAAATGTAGAACTTCCTCTTATCTATACCGGAGTGAAAACAGGTGAACGAAAAACAATGGTAGAAAGCGTGCTGGATAAAATGAAGATTATGCACCGCCGTAATCATTATCCGCAGCAGCTTTCGGGTGGACAGCAGCAACGCGTGGCTGTTGCACGGGCGGTAGTTAACAATCCAAAATTAATTCTTGCTGATGAGCCTACCGGTAACCTCGACTCATCAAACGGCAACGAAGTAATGGAGCTGTTAACTGATCTCAACGAACAGGGCACAACCATTATCATGGTTACACACAGCGAACACGATGCACGGTTCAGTCATCGTATCATTCGAATGTTAGACGGACAAACGGTTACAGAAAATATCCTCGTCTAGAATTTCCAGTCTACAATTTTCTTGTCATTCAACCGAATGTTTGAATAAAAATGAGTTTTCTCAATGAGATTATTGCACCTGACATATTTTAACCTTTGATCAAAAAAGAAAGAATCCAATGATCAGAAATTATTTTAAAACAACTTTCCGTAACCTTTGGAAAAACAAAGGATATAGTTTCCTGAATATCGGCGGACTTGCCGTGGGTATTGCATGTGCCGGTTTGATTTTACTATGGGTCGAAGATGAGCTCACATTTAACCATTATTTCAGTAACCGCGAAAACCTGTATAAAATCAAAGACCGTCAGACATACGATGGCCAAACTTTTACTTTTGATGCCACACCTGGTCCGCTGGCGCAGGGTATAAAAACTGAAATTCCGGGCATTAAAAATACGGCTCGTTCAACCTGGGGCGACAATCTTCTTTTTTCGCTGAACGATAAAACAATTTATGAGCAGGGGAATTTTGTGGATGCTCCGTTTCTTACCATGTTCCAGCTTCAGTTTATTAAAGGAAATGCAAAGGATGCATTTACACAACTGTATTCGTTGGTTATTTCCGAAACTATGGCTGAAAAGTTTTTTGGAACCACCGATGTGATAGGCAAAACGCTGAAAGTTGATAACAGGCAGGATTACGCAATTACCGGTGTGTTTAAGGATATTCCCGAAAATGTTTCGTTCCGGTTTCACTGGCTGGCACCTTTTAAAATTTTTGAAGACAAAAATACATGGCTGACACAGTGGGGAAGCAACGGTGTGTTAACATACGTGGAAACCCAACCAAATGTTGACGTAGCTTCTATCAACAATAAATTGTACAATTTCGTAGAACAGAAACAAAAAGGAGCGGTGGCAAAGATGTCGATCTACCCGATGAATCGCTGGAGAATGTACGACAGTTTTGAAAATGGCAAAGAAGTTGCCGGCCGGATCAAATATGTGAACCTTTTCAGCCTGATTGCCTGGATTATCCTGATTATCGCCTGCATCAATTTTATGAATCTTTCCACCGCCCGTTCCGAGCAACGCGCCAGGGAAGTCGGCGTCAGGAAAGTGATGGGAGCAGGTAAAGGCAGCCTGATCGGCCAGTTTATTGGCGAATCCTTATTCCTGTCGTTTATCTCAACTTTTATTGCAGTTGGATTGATCTATCTGTCATTATCTGCTTTTAACGGAATTGTCGAAAAACAATTAGCCGTAAAAATCTTTCAGCCTTCTCACCTTGCAGCATTGACAGTCATTGCTATATTCTGCGGACTGATTGCCGGAAGCTATCCTGCATTTTATCTTTCGTCATTTAATCCGGTAAATATACTAAAAGGCATAAAGCTAAAGAACGGAAGCAGTGCCGGATATATCCGTAAAGGCCTGGTTGTACTTCAGTTTTCTATTTCTGTAATCCTGATTATAAGTACCGTTATTATTTACCAGCAGATACTTCATGTTAAAAGCCGTGACCTGGGATACAATAAGAAAGATCTGGTTTATACCAACCTGCAGGGAAATATGAAGAAACATTTTAATGCCATCAAAAACGACTTGCAGGCTACAGGATTTGTTCTGAATGCCTGCCTCAGCAACAACCGGGTTTTACAACTGGGAAGTAACACATCTGATTTTGAATGGCAAGGAAAAGATCCGACTAAGCAGGTGTTGATAACAATTGAAGGGGTTAGCCCTGAATATATATCAACCATGGGGATGAAGCTGGCAGCCGGCAGAGACTTCAATGACGATATAAAAGCCGACAGTAACAATGTCATCATCAATGAAGCTCTTGCAAAAATCATAAACAAGAAGGATATTGTAGGCAGTATACTTAATTGGGACAAGACAAAAATTACCATTGTCGGGGTTGTAAACGACTTTATTTACAACGATATGTATTCAACCCCGGCTCCATTGATAATGTATGCGGATACTTCAAACACCAGTTGTCTTACTATGAGGTTTAAGCCAAGTACCGATTTAGCTGCTGCTTTACCTGCTGTCGAAAAAGTTATAAAAACCTATAATCCCGGTTATCCTTTCGAATCCAAGTTTGTTGATAAGGAATTTGATAACATATTCAAAACAGAGACTCTGATCGGGAAGTTGGCTGGCATCTTTTCTGCACTTGCCATCTTTATTTCCTGCCTGGGATTATTTGGCTTAGCTGCTTATACTGCTGAACGTAGAACCAAAGAAATCGGGGTAAGGAAAGTATTGGGAGCCAGTATACAAGGCCTGGCAGCATTACTTTCAAAAGATTTTCTCCTTTTGGTAACTATCTCGTGCCTTCTTGCTTTCCCGCTTGCGTGGTGGGCGATGAACAACTGGCTGCAGAGTTATACGTACCGGGTTGAAATTCATTGGACTGTTTTTGCTTTTTCCGGAGTCCTGGCATTGATGATCGCTGTGTTAACGGTAAGTTTCCAGGCGATAAAAGCAGCGGTTGCCAACCCTGTGAAGAGTTTACGGACTGAATAAAAAACAATTTACAATGTTAAAAAGTTACTTCATAACCGCCTGGCGAAATTTATCAAGACATAAAACGTATTCAATCATCAACATTGCTGGTTTGAGTATTGGTTTGGCCTGTGCTATGCTCATACTTTTATATGTAAAAGATGAAGTAAGCTATGATAAATTTCATAAAAATGTCAACCATATTTATCGTATTGTAACAAAATCAAAATATAATGGCAGTGAGCATAAAGACCCCAATACAGGTTTCCTCCAGGGTCCGAGATTTTCAAAAAATGTCCCGGGGATAGAATCCTATGTACGGGTACAAAGCGGTGCCGAAGATATAAAAAATGGAACCGAAGTTCAGTCGCAGGATTTGCTTTATGTTGACCCGGGATTCTTCTCCGTATTCTCATTTCCATTGCTCAACGGGAATGCCGCGACTTGTTTAACCGAACCCCATTCAATAGTATTGTCCGAAGATGCGGCAAAGAAACAGTTTGGTAAAACCGATGTGGTTGGTAAAACAATCATGATGAAGGAGGACGATAAATTCATGCCATACAATGTAACTGCAGTTGCAAAAAGGTGTCCGCAAAATTCCTCCATACAATTTGATGTGTTACTGCCTTTTAAAGAATCTGAAACAGAAGCTCAAAACAACGATAACTGGTACAACTTCTTCCTGAACACTTTTGTAGTGTTAAATCCCAGGGCCAGTCTTCAAACTGTGGAAAATCAGATGCAGGCATTTTATCTGAAGGATGCTTCAGCAACGTATAAAGAAATGATTGAGAAATATGGCATCGGACCCGATGAGAATATGGGTACTTATTTCCTGCAACCCTTTACGGATATGCACATGAACACAGAACTGCCTGCGCAAAACGGTTTAGTGAATCCAAGTAACCCGATGTATTCGTACATACTGTCAGGGATTGCTTTGTTTGTGTTGCTGATAGCATGTATAAATTTCGTAAACCTTACTGTTGCCCGCTCATTGAAACGGGCTAAAGAAATAGGCATTCGTAAAGTTATTGGTGGTGACAGGCAACAACTCATATTCCAGTTTTTAGGTGAATCATTTTTACTTTGCCTTATTGCTTTTATCCTCGCATTGTTATTAGTTCAATCGATCTTGCCTGTATTTAATAACCTGGCAAACAAAGCCCTCTCATTTTCCTATTTGTTTGATATAAAACTAATTGCAGGATATATACTGTTGTTTCTGTTCACCGGTTTGCTTGCCGGCTTTTATCCTGCATTAGTCCTGTCGGGCTACAAACCTGTCGAAACACTTTACAGCCGTTTTAATCTTGCCAGCAAAAACTATCTGCAAAAATCATTGGTGGTACTGCAGTTTGCACTAGCTTCTTTTCTGATTATCGCCACATTAACTGCTTATGAGCAGTTTAATTTTCTTACTAAAACCGATCTGGGTTATGATGACAACAATATTGTTGAAGTGGGCAACCAGCAATTTAAACATAGTGAAGCTGCTGTGTTTAAGGCTGAGTTACTGAAGAATAGAAACATTGTGGATGTTGCGCCAAAAAATGGCGGACAATGGATGACAGGAGCAAAAGTTGCAAGCGATTCTACCATCAGTTTTAATTACGAAACGATTGATGAATCTTATATCCCTTCTTTAAAAATCCCGTTGATACAAGGAAGGAATTTTTCTGCTGCTTATCCATCAGATTCCACTAATTCCGTCCTCGTTAATGAAGCGTTTGTAAAGAAAGCCGGCTGGAAAAAACCGATTGGTGAAACAGTGAATTTCTTTTATAACGAAAATGAAATCTATACGGTAGTTGGAGTGGTTAAAGATTATCATTTTCTGACCTTGAATCGGAAAATCGGGCCACAATTGTTTACTATGAAAAACAATAATATGTACGGCAAATTCAACATTAAAATAAAGCCGGGTACCGAAACTGAAAGCCTGAAGTACATTCAGAAGACATTCAAACAATTTTTTCCATTAAGCCCGTATTCTTATATTTTTAAAGATGATCAAAGAATTAAAGATTATGATGCTGAAGCCAAATGGAAACAGATCATATTCTTCGGTGCCATATTAACCATATTTATTTCTTGTATCGGACTGTTCGGATTATCCGTTTTAGCCGCCGAAAAACGCACAAAAGAGATTGGTATCCGGAAAGTGCTGGGAGCTTCGGTAAACAGCGTTGTTACTACACTTTCGAAAGATTTCTTAAAGCTCGTTTCACTTGCGCTGATTGTTGCAATACCGCTTGCCTGGTTAGCCGCTGATAAATGGCTTCAAAACTACCCTTACCGTATTACATTGGACTGGTGGCTCTTTGCAATTGCGGGTTTGCTTGTAATTCTTGTAGCACTTGTAACAGTTAGTTTCCAGGCCATCAGGGCAGCAATAGCCAACCCAGTAAAAAGTTTACGAACCGAATAATTTTAAAACCATGATAAAAAATATATTACTTATAGCACTCCGGAATTTTAAGAAAGACAAATGGTACAGCCTGCTGAATGTATTGGGCCTGACTATTGGCATTACTTTCAGCCTTTTCCTGATATTTTATGTAACCGACGAACTGAACTACGATCGTTATCTCGACAAAGCGAATCGTATTTACCGGATCGCATCCTATATCCAGGAAAAGGATAAAAACACAAACTGGCCGGTTACACAGCTTCCGCTTGCCGCTACGTTGAAAAAAGATTTTCCTGAAGTGGAAGAATCGGGACGGTTTTTAAACAGGGAGAGAACCTTGTTTAAAAATGGCGAAAATAGTTTTTATGAAACAAAAATCTATTATGCCGACAGCAACATTTTCAACATATTTTCTTATAAATTCCTCGAAGGCAATGCTTCCACTGCACTGAAAGAGCCCAACAGTATTGTGATATCGAAATCCCTGGCCATAAAATACTTCGGGAAAAATACTTCTGCCGTTGGCAAAACACTGAAGACAGTCTATGACCTGTACAAAGTAACCGGTGTAATTGAAGATGTACTCCAGAATTCGCACCTGCGGTTCGATATGCTGATATCCATGTCAACCATTTTAAAAGGCAGGAATATTGGCCAGGATAACTGGGGTGGTTTTAACAACTTTACATATGTGCTCCTGAAACCAGAAGTTAATGTGGATGCTTTCAATAAGAAATTGCTGCCCATGTATGATAAATATATGAAGGCAATTTTTGAACAGTACAATGTAAAAATCAGGTACGAAGCACAGCCCATCACTTCCATCCACCTGCATTCCGATTTGGAGGGCGAGCCTGAAGAACTGGGCAGTATGTCATACATCTGGATATTCTCAGCTGTTGCATTCTTTATGATGCTGATTGCCTGCATAAATTACATGAACCTAACAACGGCAAGATCGGCACGCAGGGCTAAGGAAATAGGTATTCGCAAGGTTACAGGTTCATCAAAAAAACAACTGGTATTTCAGTTCCTTGGTGAATCCTTGCTAACGGCTTTTATAGCTGTGCTGATAAGTGCTGTGCTGGTACTACTGTTATTGCCTTATTTCAATTCCATATCAGGTAAGACATTTACCTTGCACACATTGATGCAGCCATTTAATACTTTGCTGTTACTGGGAATAGGCTTATTTACCGGTTTGGTTGGTGGTAGTTATCCTGCATTTTATCTTTCGGCTTTTAAGCCGGTAAGCATTTTAAAAGGGGCACTTTCATCAGCATCAGGAAATGTAAACCTGCGTCGAACCCTGGTGGTTCTACAGTTTTCCATTTCAATGATCATGCTTATCTGCACCTGGGTGGTATATTCACAACTCCGGTATTTACAAAAGATTGATCTGGGCTTTAATAAGGATCAGGTGATGATCGTAACGGTAAATACTGGTGAGGATGAGCGACATAAAATCTATGCCATGAACAATGAATTCCGTAGCATGACGGGCGTAAAAGATGTTGGAACCGGGAATGCTTATCCCGGAAGTGGAAATGTTGGGCTGAACCTGTTTACCGTTGAAACAAATAGTGGCAAAACTGACAAAGGAATTGAAAGTTATCAGATCGACGAAAACTTCCTCGGCACAATGGGAATACAGATAAAAGAAGGCCGTAACTTCTCCGGTCTTGCCGATACCTTGCACAGTATATTGGTGAATGAGACCATGGTTAAGCACTTTGGATGGAATAACGCGCTTGGGAAGCGGGTAACATTCCCTGGTGACACTTCAGGGAATTACGTTGAAGTGGTAGGTGTGATGAAGGATTTTAACCAGAAATCACTTTATAACCCGATTGCTCCTCTTATTTTATTTTACTCTGCCAATAATAATATCATACAATTAAAATTGAGCTCAGGCAACATAAAATCAACCCTAACAAAAGCTGAAATTATCTGGAAAAAGTATTTCACCCAGCTGCCATTTGAATATAAGTTCCTGGATGAAGCTTTTAATTCGCAGTATATTGCGGATCAGAAGCGCGGGAAAATATTTGCTTCTTTTTCCCTTCTCACCATTCTTATTACCTGCCTCGGTTTGCTTGGCCTTACTGCGTTTACAACACAGCAGAAACAGAAAGAAATCAGCATCAGGCGTGTGCTTGGATCCAGCACCATGGAAGTAGTTATCCTTATCACAAAAAATTATCTCTGGCTGGCATTAATTGCTTCTCTGATCGCTTTCCCTGTTGCTTACTATTTTATGCATAACTGGCTGCAGGTATTTCCATACAACAATGGACTTTCTGTAATTCCTTTCATCGTATCTGCTTTGGTGATTGTAATCACAGCGGTAGCAACTTCAACATATCACTCGGCCAAAGCTGCCCTTACAAAACCGGCTATTGTTTTAAAAACTGAATAAAAACAAAACCATGCTAAAACATTATATCTTAATCAGTATCAGGAGCATGAAAAGGCATAAGGGCTCATTTTTTATTAACCTTATCGGACTTTCAACCGGGATTGCATGTGCGCTACTGATATATTTGTGGGTAAATGACGAAATGAATTTTGATAAGTTTCATGCAAAGGACAGCAAGTTGTACCAAGTGATGGAATTGAGCAGGGAGAACAATATTAAAGTCGTTCATGATGGCACACAGGGATTACTGGCTGATGCCATGGCAAAGGATCTGCCTGAAGTTGAATCAGCCGTTTCGGTGATGAACCTTGGAAAACTAGGGTTTTCCTTTAATGTAAAAACTCCCGATAAATCACTGAAGGCTGCCGGAATATTTGCAGGCAAAGACTTCTTTAGTATGTTTTCCTTCAGGTTGAAACATGGAAATGCTAACCAGGTATTAGCTAACCGGAATGATATAGTGATTTCGGAAAAGCTGGCAAAAAATCTTTTTGGTTCTGATGATGTTATCGGGAAAACGATAGAGTGGGAAGTGGCAGGAGTTACCAAAAAACAAGCCCGGATTGCAGGTGTATTTATTGAACCACCTTCGGACAACTCCCTGAAATTTGATTTTGTTTTAACACACGACCTGTTGATTAATGAAATATGGACAAATGGCCAGCACTGGTGGAACCAAGGGCCGCAGACTTACCTGGTTTTAAAAAATGGAACTGATGTTAACAAGTTCAATTTCAAAATCAAAGATTTTGTAAAGAAATACAATAAAGAAACAGTGTTTACATTATTTACGCGGCAGTATTCCGATGCTTACCTGTATGGCAGGTTCGAAAATGGTGTGCAGGCAGGTGGCAGGATCGCTTATGTGAAACTTTTCTCAATTGTTGCTTTGTTTATTTTAATGATCGCATGCATCAACTTCATGAATCTTTCCACAGCAAAAGCATCAGCCCGCGTAAAAGAAGTGGGTATCAAAAAGGCGGTTGGTTCATCCCGGAAAGCACTCATTTTCCAGTTCCTTAGTGAAGCCGTTTTCATGAGCTTGCTATCATTGATTGTTGCATGCGCAATGGTAGCAATGTTTTTACCCGAATTCAATTCTATAACCGGAAAAAATATTGTACTGGTTGCTGATCCCAAACTGATCCTTATTATTATCGGCACTACCCTGGCAACGGGTATTTTAAGCGGCAGTTATCCGGCTTTTTACCTTTCGGGGTTCAATCCTGTTTCTGTTCTGAAAGGAAAGATAAAAAACTCAGTTGGCGAATTAATGGTACGAAAAGGATTGGTTGTATTCCAGTTTATCATTTCGCTGGTATTGATCGTGGCAGTATTGGTAATTCAGATGCAGATGGAATTCATTCAGAGAAAGAACCTGGGCTATGAAAAGGACAATGTGCTGCAGTTTGACAAACAAGGGGCTGTTGCTCAAAACACCTCCACTTTCCTGGAACAGCTAAAACGGATTCCCGGTGTGGTAAACGCTTCCGCAATTTCTCAGAGTACTGTGCAGGGTAGCAATAATAATTCAACGTATGGAATTGAATGGCCGGGTAAAAACGCGAAAGACCTGATAGATTTTGGTGTTACAAATGTTGATTATGATATGATTGAAACACTGGGAATACAACTGAGTGAGGGCAGGAGTTTTTCCAGGCAATTTGGTGCCGATTCATCTAAACTTATTTTTAATGAGACGGCCATAAAAGTTATGGGATTGAAAAACCCTATTGGTACAAAAGTAATGATGTGGGGCAAAGAAATGGAGATTGTAGGGATAGTAAAAGATTTTCATTTTGTCTCCCTGTACGAAACCATTGCTCCTATGGTATTCAGGTATGATCCCACAAGCACAATGCTTATAATGGCAAAGATACAGGCAGGTAACGAAAAAGAAACCATTGCCAGGTTGGCTGCATTTTATAAAAATTACAATCCCGGTTATTCCTTCGATTATAAGTTCCTGGATAAAGCTTACCAGTCTCTGTATGTTTCGGAACAAAAGGTGTCAGCTTTGTCAAAATATTTTGCCGGGTTAGCCATACTTATTTCATGCCTGGGTTTATTTGGTCTTGCCGCTTTTAATGCCGAAGCAAGGACCAAAGAAATCGGTATACGCAAAGTGCTGGGCGCATCAGTAAGCAGTGTAGTCTTAATGCTCTCTAAAGACTTCTTCAAATTACTGATTATTTCAGTAGTGATTGCATTTCCACTGGCTTGGTGGGCTATGAACAGCTGGCTGAATGGATTTGCCTATAAAATAAATATGGGTGCATCCGTTTTTGTTGTGGCATTCGCAACCATACTGCTGATCACCCTGATTACAGTGAGTTTCCAGGCCATTAAAGCAGCTGTGGCGAACCCGGTAAAGAGCCTACATACAGAATAAAACAACCATTATGATAGAACTAAAACACATAACAAAATGGGTAAATTCAGGTGGCAACCGTTTTTTCCTCTTACGCGATATTAACCTCACCGTTAAGGAAGGAGAATTTATCAGTATTATGGGCCCTTCCGGTTCAGGGAAATCAACTTTGCTGAATGTAATCGGGATGCTGGATGAATTTAACGAAGGCGAATACAATTTTATCGGTCAGCCGGTTCATCAGTTAAAGGAAAAACAGCGGTCGCAATTGTACAGAAGCCATATCGGGTATGTATTCCAGGCCTACCACCTGATAGACGAACTAACCGTTTATGAAAATATTGAAACACCGCTGTTGTACCAGAATGTTAAGTCTTCGGAACGGCAGGCCATGGTTTCGGATATCCTGGACAGGTTTAATATAGTCGGGAAGAAAGATCTGTTTCCAAGCCAGTTATCAGGGGGACAACAGCAACTGGTTGGAGTAGCCCGGGCTTTGGTTGCAAAACCCAAACTGATCCTGGCCGATGAGCCTACCGGCAACCTGAACAGTAAACAGGGTGAGGAAATTATGGAACTTTTTAAATCGTTAAATGCCGAAGATGGTGTAACCATTATACAAGCAACCCATTCGGAACGGAATGCAGCCTATGGTTCCAAAATCATCAACTTGCTGGATGGGAGGATTGAGAGATAAGGTCAAAATGCAAAGGTCAAAAAGAGGGTTGAACCAGTAAAATATTTTAATTAATATATGAAAGTCGATTTGGATACAACCCTAATAATGATACAGTTCTGTCAGTAAAAAATGACTAAAAACTTTGAATTTTGCCATTTGCTTTTTGAACTTTGAATAAACAAAGATTTTAAACTCAATAGATATCAGAAATAGCATCAAAAAAATGATCAGCTAAAAGAAAGATTTTCATATGAAAAAAATAACACCATTACTCTTGATCTTTATAGCATTTGTAATAACTCCAAAAACAAATGCCCAGGACACGACATCCACAGCCAATATTTATACGCTCCAGCAATGCGTTGAAACAGCATTTAAAAACAATGCCAATGTAAAACAGGCTGAGCTTCTGGCAGAATCGGCCCGCCTCAATTATAACCAATCCAAAGCCAACCTGCTGCCCGACCTAAACGCGGGTGTTTCGCATTCGATGTATAACGGGCGAAGCATTAACCCGTATACCAACTCGTACATCAACGAACAGAATAACGCTGCCTCGTACCAGCTTACAAGCAGCATTGTTCTTTGGAATGGATGCAGCCTTCATAATTATATGAAACAAAATGAACTCAACTATGAGGCAGGCAAAATGGATGCGCAAAATGCGAAAGACAAAATAACGATTGATATTATTTTAAACTACCTCTTTGTTTTAAGCACACAGGAACAACTGAATATAGCCCAGGCACAGGTGGAAGCCACCAAAAAGAAGGTGGAACTTCTGGTGCTGAAAAATGATGAAGGAGCAATTTCGCCCTCTGATCTTTACGATATGAAAGGCCAACTGGCCAATGATGAATTATCGGTGGTGAATACAAAAAACAGTCTCGAAAATGCAAAACTCACCCTGGCTCAGCTTATGAATATCCCGTATTCGGAAAATATGCAGCTTGTTGCTTTCAGCGACAGCGCCAGTGTTCAACCTTATGGCCCTACCCTGAGCGAAGTGTACGAAAATGCCCTGCAACACTTGGCATTGGTGAAATCTGCTGATCTGAAAGTTGCAGGTGCAGCCAGAAACATTAAGGCTATTAAGGGTCAGATGCTGCCAACGCTTTATTTGTCGGGTGGTTTGTATACCAACTATTCGAGTACAGCCAATACGCAGGAGTTTGTAAGTACAACTGATGTTCAAACCCCTGATTACGTGATGCTGAACAATGTTAAAAATTCAGTGTACAGCCCACAGTCCACGTATAATTCAATTCCAATCAAATATGGCACACAGCTGGGCAACAACTTCAATTCAGCCGTTAGCGTGGGCTTGCAGATACCGTTGCTCAATGGCTTGCAGGTGCGGAATAAATTAAACCAGGCAAAAGTGGCTGAACAGCAGTTAAGCGTACAGGCACAAAATACCCGCGATCTTTTAAGGAAGGCTATTGAACTGGATTTTGTAAATATGAATACTGATTATTCTTCGTATCAAATCCTGCGGAGACAGGTAAATGATTTTGAACAATCGTTTCATGCTGCTGAAGTGCGTTTTGCACAGGGTGCCATTTCTACAGTTGATTTTGTTATTGCAAAAAATAACCTCGACAGGGTGCTGATCAATTTAGTATCGATCAGGTACAATTATCTGCTCCGCACCAAATTGTTGGATTTTTACCAGGATAAGCCGTTGTGGTAAAAAGGTGAAGTTCAAATTTTTGAAATGTTTTTTACCCCCTCTGTCTTCACCTGAAATCAGCGGGAGAACCTACTAAGAAGATTTTCTACAAATCGGTGAACCACAATCTTGCACAACCTACTCCCTCCCTGATTTTCAGGGAGGGCTGGGGTAGGTAAAAAATATTGTTCACAACTCAAACATTGCTATTATTTTATATTTCACTTGTTCAATATTAGCAAGCTCTTCATTCCTGATTCGAAGCACCCTAAGATTATTACTTGTTAGAATCTGCTCCCTCTGATAATCCTTTTCCTTTTGAAAATCATGAATTGGACCATCTAATTCTATTATCAACTTCTCACTCGCACAATAGAAATCAGGAATAAAGAAAAAGAATTCATTAGAATTTCTATCCGTATCATAAATCAAAGGGTGCTGCCTTAAAAATTTTCGACGCATTAACTGCCTGTTCCGGAGAACTTCCCATAAAACGACTTCTGATTCAGTTGGATTGTTTCGCAGTCTTGTAGATATTTCTTTAATTTCTGACCATTTCATCTCAATTAAGTTTGAGGTTCATTTTTTCGGCTTTCGTTACCCCCTCTGTCTCCCCCAGAAATCAGGGGGAGATCGTACTATGAAGGTTTTCTGCAAATCGATGAACCAAAGTCTTGCACATCCTACTCCCTCCCTGATTTTCAGGGAGGGCTGGAGTGGGTAAAAAAATTTAGCTTGAACCCAAAACATATATTTTGTTTTCTTTAGCTCAAAACCTTAAATAAAACGCCGTTCCTTCATTTACTTTCGAATGAACGGTTATAGTACCCTTATGCACCATCATAATCTGCTTGCAAAGGCTTAACCCAATCCCATTACCGTTCTTCTTGGTACTGAAAAACGGGATGAAAATCTGCTCCAAAACATCCTCAGGCATACCTGTACCATTATCGGCAACTTTAATAATCACTTTGCTGTCATTATCCGTGTATGCCGATAAAATAATCTTAGGATCAGTTTTGCTTTTCACCGCATCAATCGCATTCAGAATCAGGTTTATCAGAACCTGTTCAATCAGGCCGGCATCAATTTCAATGGTAAGCAAAGGATCTTTAAGAATCACGGCTACATCTATGTTTTTCTGCTCCAGCGTAGGCTGCATAAGCCGGTGAATATTGTCGAACAAGTCGCCGATAAAAACCCTTGCCAGCGCCGCCTTGGTAATTTTATTCAGGTTGCGGTAAGTTTCGGTGAATTTCAATAAACCTTCGCTTCTCTTCTTTATGGTTTCAATTCCCAGCTCCAGGTCCTCCGCAATGCCTGTCGGATCAGGAATATCCTGCTTAAATCGTTTTAACAACCCTTGCAAAGTATGAGCAAGCGACGAAATAGGCGCCACCGAATTCATAATCTCGTGTGTCATTACGCTCAACAGCTTCTGCCAGGCTTTCGATTCGGTTTCTTCAAGGGCTTCATTTACATTTTGAAAAGCAATCAGCTTGAAATGTACATTCTCTGTTTGAAAAGCCGTAGCTGATAATACAACCTTTAAATTGTTCTTTTCGCGGTGAATGGTGCTGATGATCCGTTCTCCGGGAGCCAGGCCCATAATCTGAGTATAAAGCAGGTGGTCTCTTTTTTCCAGGGAATGAATAGTTTTTAAATACGGCACTTCAAGTATTTTTTTAAGCGACTCATTCATCCATTTTATGGCGCCGCTTTCGGTTTCATACGAGAGAATTCCTGTATCGACCAGTTCGAGCACTTTCTGAAGGTACTGGTACTGGGTTTCCTTTTCCTTGCTCACATCCCTGAATGTAGTATTTATCTCGTTGAATCCCTGCCGCAGCGACTGCACTTCAACAGGCGCGTGTTTTACATTAAAGAATTTGGAGAAATCCCTGTAATGAATGGATTCAACAAACTGCTCCACTTCATCCTCAGCCTTTTTGTGTAAACGGTAAAAATCAAAAAGCTGGAAAACAATAACAGGTGAAAGGAATAAAGCATAACCGTACCGGCTATTTACTATAGTAAAAGCTAATGCCAGGAGCGTGATAAACAATAAAACCACCCTCAATAAAAGTCCCTGGTCGTTTTTTTTAAATTTCATACTTTCCAAGCCTTCTGTACAAAGCTGTACGTGTGATTCCCAATTCCCTGGCTGCTTTCGAGATGTTCCCGTTATTTTTTTCAATTACCCGCAGTATGGTATTTTTTTCGATGTTGCTAAGCTTTGTTTCATCACTTTCCAAATAAGTATGAGATTGCGACGATTCAATAGGAGAGAAACTGATATCTTCCGGGGTCAGCTCATTTCCGTCCGTCATAATAATAACCCTTTCGATGATATACTGCAATTCGCGTACATTGCCGGGGAAGTGATACTGTTCCAGTTTTTTCAATGCCGCATCCGAAAACCGTATATTGGTTTTCAGGTATTTAGCCGAATATATTTTTACAAAATGGTCGATTAGCAGGCGGATGTCTTCATCACGTTTGCGAAGCGGTGGTATAATAATCTCGACGGTATTGATGCGGTAAACCAGGTCTTTGCGGAAGCGGTTTTCATTTGCCAGCTCACTCATAGGGAGGTTGGTGGCGCATATCAGGCGGATATCAACAGGTATGGACTGGTTGGACCCCAGCCGCGTGATTTGTCGGTTTTGCAATGCCGATAACAGTTTAGCCTGCTGCTGAAGCGAAATATTCCCGACTTCATCCAGGAACAACGTCCCTCCGTTGGCTGATTCAAACCTGCCGGCACGGTCGTCCCGGGCATCGGTAAATGCGCCTTTTTTATGGCCGAATAATTCACTTTCAAATAAGGTTTCAGTAAGCGCACCTATATCGACTTTTACAAATGGCTGTTTGTTACGTAACGATTTTTCGTGAATGGCTTTCGCGATCAGGTCTTTGCCGGTTCCGTTTTCGCCAAGTATTAAAATATTGGCATCGGTAGGTGCTATTTTATCTATTTTTGAAAAAATATCCTGCATTACATCACTGGTACCTATCAGGTCGGGATAGGAGTTTTTGGATGTAACTGCACTATTAGATAGGGTTGTCCGCTGCGATTTTTTCTTTAAAATATCAGCGATGGTCGATAAAAGTTTTTCGTTGTGCCACGGCTTTACAATAAAATCAGCTGCACCTTCTTTGAGGGATCGCACAGCCAGGTCGATATCGCCGTAAGCTGTGATCATAATTACCGAAGCCCCGGGTTTTATTTCCTGTATGCGTTTAAGCCAGTACAAGCCCTCGTTGCCGGTATTAATTGAGGCGTTAAAATTCATATCCAGCAACACCAGGTCGAACGCACGCGAAGTGATAAGTGACGGAATATTCTCCGGGTTTTTCTCTGTAACTACTTCCTGTACTTCGGTTTTCAATAACAGGCGAACGGCGGTGAGCACATCCACATCATCGTCAATAACCAGTATGCTTGCTTTTAATAAACTCATTTCCCGGATAATCTTTATTTCAATATTAGAATTGTATTCCCGTTTTTTAAAACAGCTTGATGGGTGGAACTGTTCAGTACAGTACTGCACATGTTGCTATTCCTCCTAAAAAATATCAAATATAAGTATTTCAGATGTATAATTTTCAGATTTGTTTTAAGAATTTTTTAACTCTTTGGGAGCTACCGGGGTAAGTTCCGGCAAATCCGGATCAGCTGCAATTATAGCTGAAATAAAAGTTATATTTGGGGGATTGAAATATAATGGCACCTGTATATTTACAGACAGAATTTGGGGCAATAGTATGATTTTGATACATATAGACGAGTTACCAGCAACCGTAAAAAAAACTCACGCATGAAACTATTTGGAAAACGTGAACTGACTTTAAGCATTATCGGATTAACTTGCGGACTGATTCTGGCTGGATATATTTTGAAAATTCAGTTCGGGGAGACAAATTTTTGGATAATTAGTCTGACAGTTATAATCGGATTACTAACTTTAATTTTCGTTGGCAGATACGCTAATAAAGAATAATATGATACAAATTTTACCTTACGTTTTTGCATTCACATCGATTTTGGGAGGAGCATACATTGCATTACTCGGCTTTAAGATAATTAATCCAAAGAAGGACAATCCTGAGCATCAAGAGAGAATGGTCAAATGGCATAAAAAGTTTGGGACTTTCGCTAAGATCGGAGGAATTTTCCTTGTGATAATTGGCACTATAAACCTAGTATTTCCAGAATTAAGTGCAATCAATCTTGACCAGGAGCAAAAAAGCAAAAACTGGTCACAAGAACAAAAAGATGATTTTAAGCATAAAATAATAAATAGTTCAAATTACCTGCAAAGTATAAATACTGACACTGCAGACTTAGTTGCAAAGTGCTTTGTAGAAAAATATTCAGCAAAATACTCAGTTGCTGATTTATGGGAACTTGATAAATTACCGCAAGATTCAGTATTGAAAATTACAATTCCCATAATTAATGAATGCTTTAAGCAATATGGAATAGAAACCAGTAAAGAATAAACGGCTGCTGGTAACAAAGGATGTAACAAATGGCGGGTTTTGAAATATAATTGAAGCATCGTTCACCAGGCTGCTAATACCTCCCTGAGAATAATGCTGATTTGGATTCTTACCAATTTAATGGTTTGCCTGAACCCTTAATTAAATTAACATTAAATCAAATTCGATATGAAATATAATAGATACATCCAGGATGCACCTCTGGTTTCTGAAATTGGACTTGGTGCATGGCAGTTGGGAAATGATTCCGGATGGCAGGGTATGTCAGAAAAGGATGCTGTTGGATATAGTTGAAAGATCATTGGAATACGGGATCAATTTTTTTGATACAGCACCAATTTATGGTCATGGCACGGGCGAAGCCAGGCTCGGTAAAGCGCTGAAGGGTGTTGACAGAAGTAAAATTGTAATCAATACAAAATTCGGACGTACGAATACAGGGTATCACTAATTTTAATTCAGATTATATTCGGGAATCTTTGGAGGGCAGCCTTAAAAGATTACATCTCGATTATGTTGATTCGCTCATTATTCATAATCCACCCTTCGGGTACCTGGATGGCAATAAGAACGACCATTATGAGATCCTCGAACGATTAATGGAAGAAGGCAAAATAAAGGCATATGGAGCATCTTTAGACACTTACGAAGAGATGAGTCTGTTTATGAATACCACAAATGCTAAAGTGATTGAAGCTTTTTTCAATATTCTGCACCAGGATGCTTCACGGGCATTTGATTTGGCAATTGAAAAAGAGGTTGGTATAATCGTTAAAATTCCTCTCGATTCAGGTTGGTTGTCAGGAAAGTACAATGCTGAAAGTACCTTTCATGACATTAGAAGCCGCTGGTCCAGGCAGGATATTAAAACCAGGGCGCATCTTGTTAACAGGGTAAAGGAAATTGTCCATGCAAAAGATGATCTTGCTCAAAAAGCAATTTCGTTTTGTTTGGGATATGATGCTGTATCTACAGTTATTCCCGGGAATATAAATATAGCTCAGTTAACAAGTAATGTAGAAAGTATAAACAACCCTATTTCAAGCGAACTTATTGAAAAGTTGGAGACTTTTTATCTAAATGAAGTAAAGCAGTTCAACCTTCCATGGTAAACAACATCTCATTTGAATGTTTTTATAAATTTCAAAAAATGAAAGAAGTATGGGGAAAAATTCAATAATTTTATTGACATTAATAATGTTAATGGGTTCATGTAAAATTCAAAAATCAATGATTGATAAAACGGTTGTAAAAGAATTTGACATTAACCAATATTTAGGTAATTGGTACGAAATTGCACGCTTCGACCATCGTTTTGAACGCGGTTTAGTTGGCGTTACCGCTGATTATTCAATACGAAATGATGGCAAGATAAAAGTTGTTAATAGTGGTTTTAAGCAGACACTCGATGGCAAAAAATCTAAAGCAACGGGAAAAGCGAAAATTCCAGACTCCGGAACACCGTCGAAATTAAAAGTTTCTTTCTTTTGGTTCTTTTATGGCGATTATTTTATCCTCGAACTCGATCAGAATTACCAATGGGCCGTTGTTGGCAGCAGCTCCGATAATTATTTGTGGATTCTCAGCCGCAGTCCTCAAATGGACGAAATTTTATACCGGCAAATAGTAGCCAAATTGGTTAAGCGAGGCTACGACGTTAATAAGTTAATACGGGTTCCACAGAAAAATATTTAGTATGCATAAAATTTTCATGATAAAAACCATTACAAAAAATAGAAACTAACTGGATTGAAATGGCTGTTGAGTTTATGGATTTTTAAATAACGCGAAAGGACGTTTTGCCCCCTATCATCACCCTAATAAATTATTTTTGAACTAAATGGCACCACTACCTTAAATTGTACGACAATGTACCTGGAAAAATAACAAACGAGAACTAACAACTACTTATGGAAAAAATGAATCCTGTAGAACAAGATATCGCTGATCAAAAGATTACCGGCATTGAAACCGTAAAGGAGTTATGGTCTAAAACCTACAATACAGCAGGGAAACCCGACTGGTCGCATATTCTGCCTTTTTACGATGAATCTGTTTATTTCAGAGACTCCATTCAGGAGTTAAACGGCCTGGTGGATTTTATCGCAATGACAGAACGCCTTACAAAGCGCTCCAAGGATTTGAAGATGAACCTTGTTAATGCTTTAAAACAAGAGAATATTATTTTTATTGAATGGGAAATGACAATCGGTTTTAAAAAATATCCTAATTCTATAATGTATGGCACCTCCCGGCTGACATTAAACGAAGAAGGAAAAATTACCGAACAACGAGATTACTACGATTTATGGGGCGATATTTTTGACAATATTCCACGATTTGGTAAAGCTTACAGAAGATTTATGAAGAGAAAGTTTGGTTGATAATTTTGTATGGATAAAAAAACAAAAAAATACATAAAGGAATATCAATGGTCTAACATCTTTGCGATGATTAAAAATAATCGCAAGGATCCAAAGATTTGCACAAGTGCTTTTGCCAGTAAACTTGTGGTAATAACTGGTGCCACTTCCGGAATTGGTAAAGTTGCCACTAGAAAATATGCCTCGCAAGGTGCAAACCTCTTATGCATCAATCGCAATCAGGATAAATCTGAATTATTACGCCAGGAAATTGAAAGTGAATTTGGTGTAAGATGTGATTACATAATTGCAGACCTTAGCCTTTTGGAAGATATTCACAGAGTTGCACAAGAGTTATCAATGCTAAGCGCTCCCATTGATGTACTTATTCACAATGCCGGTGTTTATCTTACACAAAAAGAACTAACTCCCGATGGCCTAGAGAAAGTTTTTGTGGTACAGTACCTGTCTTCCTTTATCATCAATTATATTTTGATGGATAAACTTAAATCTCAGAAAAAGGCCAGGATTATCCTTGTTAATTCCGAAGGTCACCGTTTTGCAGCCTGGGGATTAAAACTGGATGATTTAAACTGGGAAAAGAGGCGCTATACCGGATTGAAAAGTTATGGCTCGGCCAAATTAGCCCAGCTTTTATCCATGTTGGTGTTTAATGAGCATTTTCAACATTCGGGAGTAACAATAAATGCCATGCATCCGGGAGCTGTTAAAACCCAGACAGGCCAGGAGAACGGGCCAGTCTACCGATGGTTTAAACGAAACTTTTTCGACAAAACCTTAAAGCAGGCAGAAATATCGGCGGAGGCCTTATATTACCTGGGCGTTTCTGATGAGATTGAAAAGGTAAGCGGAAAATTCTTTAATTTAACTACCGAAGAAGAACCTACGCCTCCTGCTTTGGATATGGAAGTAGCTTACAGGCTGTGGGAAAAAAGCATTGAAATGGGGAGATTAAATAACCTAAATTCACATTAATTATTACAAACGTTGCACTGGCAAGTTTAATAATCTATGATTGAAAACAAATACGATACCATTGTTGTAGGAGGCGGGATCGCAGGTTTGACTTCTGCAGTATATCTTGCACGCCAAGGTCAAAAAGTATTACTTATTGAAAAAAACAAGGAATGTGGCGGACTGGTAAACTCTTTTAAACACAATGGATTTCATTTTGAAACAGGCGTCCGTGCTTTGGAAGATGCAGGAATTATTTTTCCCATGTTAAAAGATTTAGGCATCCAGCTCGACACAGTAAAAAGCGATGTTTCAGTTGGTGTGGAAAATGAAATAGTACATATCAAAGACCTGAGCAGCTTAACAGAATACAAAAACCTTCTTGTAAAATTATTTCCGGAAAGTAAGGATGAGATTGACAATGTGCTGAAAATTATCCGGAAAATAATGAAACACATGGATGTGCTATACGGCATTGAGAATCCTGTATTTAAAGACTTAAAACGCGACAGGGCTTTTATCTTCAAAAAGCTTTTGCCATGGTTGCCCAAATTTATTTTCACTGTCGGAAAAATCAACCGGATGAATATGCCGGTTGAAGGTTATTTAAAATCAATCATTAAAAATCCGTCATTACGTGATATTATTTCGCAGCATTTTTTCAAAAACACACCTACCTTTTTTGCACTCAGTTATTTTTCGTTATACCTCGATTATTTCTACCCAAAAGGAGGTGTTGGTAAACTGACTGATGCCTTAAAAGACAAAATACTGGAGTTCGGTGGTGAGATAAAGACAGAAACCAAAATCGCACAAATATGGCCCGATAAGTGTATTGTAAGGGACGAAAATAGTATGGATTATAAATATGACCATCTGATTTGGGCTGCTGATTTAAAAACGCTTTACAATAATACTGTAACCGATGGTTTATCGCCTGAAATTTGTACAAAATTCGGGAATGTAAAAAAACAAATAACGGAAAGTCGTGGTGGGGATTCGGTTTTTAGTTTGTTTTTAGAAATTGATGAGCCTCTGGAAAGTTTTAGAAAAATTGCCCATGGTCACTTCTTTTATACGCCATCAAAAATTGGTTTAGGCGAAACGCACAGGGCGGAGCTGAATAATTTGCTGAATAATTGGGAGAATACCACTAAAGAAGAAATCCTAGCCTGGTCAGAAAAATTCACCCGTCTGAACACCTACGAAATTTCTATTCCCGGCCTTAAAGATCCTGATTTGGTACCCCCGGGAAAAACTGCATTAATCATTAGTTTCCTGGCCGAATATGACCTGTTTAAAAAAGTTCAGGAATCAGGATGGATAGATGAGTTTAAAGTAAATCTTGAAGACCTGGTTTTAAATGTAATCTCCGCTTCGATTTACCCGATGATAAAAAATAAGGTGATGAACCGTTTCTCATTTACCCCTCTGAGTATCGAAAACAGGGTTGGAAGTTCAGAAGGAGCTATCACAGGCTGGTCGTTTGAAAAACCTATTCCTGTAGTAAGCAAAATTCAGTTTTCCGACCGTTCAGTATTAACATCAATCCCGTCAATTTATCAAGCCGGACAATGGGCATATAGTCCTGCAGGTGTTCCAATGTGTATTCTGACAGGCAAATTAGCGGCTGATAGGATTTTAAAGAAAATCAGGAATTAATAATTAATTGAACACAAAAACAGAACTTCTGTCAATGTATAAAAATAAAACAACTATGAAAAAAGATAAATTTTAAGACTATGAAAAAGATTACTTTGATCGCTTTAGCAATAATCTGGATTTTAAGTCTGACAGTTTTAATCATAGCTTTGACTGACTTATTTCCCGACAATATTTTCAGGAATTATCGGTTAGTTGCAGGAATTGGATTTCTTGCTATAACTGGAATTATACGAATAGCTTATAAAAAACTGATAAAAACAGAATAGAATTTTATTTTTTCAATCTGTATCGTCAACAAAAATTCCCCGATCGGGCGCATTCAAAACGCGTGCCAGCCAAGTAGACTTAAAAGAACGGATGACTGTTCGTACCATACGCTATAATCAGGATGCGAAAAAAACCGGGATATCCAAAACCTATGAATTATGTAATTCTAATGGAAGAATATGTAATTATTAATCTCGAGGTATGCTTTCCTTTGCGTATTCAAAAATAAACCCATAATGGAATACTATGGGTGTTAAAATTAATTATTAGCATGAACTACTTCGTATTTATTCTGGGAGTTATACTCCTCATCATTACCGCTACTGATTTAATCAATACCTCATTATCCGCGCGTGGTGCAGGCTTTATTACAAAACGGCTATCCAAGACCATTTGGACAGTCCTGTTAGCTATTCATAAAAAAACAGGATCCAGAAAACCTCTTGAGTTGGGAGGGGCTTTCATTTTAGTGGCTATCCTCATTAGCTGGTTATTGTTAATATGGACTTCTGCCAGCCTTTTGTTTATCAGCAAACCCGATTCGCTGATGAATGTTGAGAGCAATTCGTCTACTACAATTATTGATAAAATATTTTATACGGGTTATACATTGTCCACACTGGGCCTGGGCGACATAGAGCCTGATGGCCCCTTCTGGGATATTCTTACTGCAATACTTTCGTTTACCGGGCTGATTCTGATCTCTATAGCCATCACTTACTTAATTCCGGTGGTTTCAGCTGAAATTATTAAAAGGAGAATCAGTGTATATATTACTACCCTGGGTTGTTCAGCTGAAGATATCTTAATGAATTATTGGAATGGGGAAAATTTTAAGGAATTAGAGCAACCTTTTATTAGCCTGACAGATACTATCATCTTACACGCCCAAAATCATAAAGCCTATTCTGTTCTCCATTTTTTCCATTCTTCCGACAAAAAAGAAGCTTTCGTACTCAACCTCACGAACCTTGACGAGGCTCTTACAGTGCTTCTTCATGAAATTCCGGCAGAACAACAGCCTTCATTCAATGTACTAATGGGATTACGAAGAGCCATCACCTCCTATCTCGTAACGCTACCTGAAGTTTTTATTACCAAAGGAGATGAAACTCCTCCTCTGCCTGAACTTTCAGCACTTGAGACTAAGGGGATAAAGCTGATTCAAGGTAAGACGGCAGATTTAGCATACGAAACGCTCAAGTCAAGACGTAGATTATTGTTGTCGCTGATTAAAGATGATGGTTGGAAGTGGAATGACCTTCAAGCTGGCAGCTACAATCATGAAATGATCTTTACTCCCCGATAATCCCAATGTTAGAAGTGTTCTGGAAGACCATTTAAAACAATACATAAAAGGAATTGATTCCGGGACCCAGGACATATTAGGGAAAATCCAATCTAACTTCGGGCAAAATTCAAACGGAGCACTGAAACTTCTTCAGGCGATAGTTCAACCTCGTGACTACCTAAACTCTGAGCGAATTGTTCGATGTTTAATATTATACTATCAATCAACTGGAGAATACGCAATTAGCAGATCCCGGTCGCGCACATCTTATTTCCTGACGCATGCAGGCTAAAGGAGTTGGATTTGGGTATATGATAGGAAAGTTATTTTAAAAAGGCAGTATGTATATCCGGCACGGGTTGTTGGCACAATTTCTTGAATAAAAAATCACTTCTTTTTGAATTGGAATAAAAGTTATATTTGGGGGACTGCAATATGAAAGTGGTTTGCAGAATTCCCGGATGCAGGCATCCTGGCTTGATTTTGAAAGAAAATATAACTGAGAAAATACGCTTTTTGAACTTGTAACAAAAATTATGATTTAAAATGCTTTCATAATATCAAAATAGTACTTAATCAAACTTACGTTTTTAACCTAAAAGGTAGTGTGTTATGAGTTATTTCTACGAAGTACCCGGACTGAATGGTTGGGCAATTATGCTCTTTGTTACATTTACTTTAATTGCATTTAATGAATTTGGACGGACAACAAAGTGGGGAGGTATTCTTCTGTTTCTTATTGTTCCCATAATTCTAACAATATTTGTATGGCCTAAAACTGCAGCCCCTGGAAATGAGTTTGGAACAGGTACCTGGTTCAACTGGGTGAAAACCTATTCGGCGCTGGCTGGTTGTCTCGGTTTTATGGCTATACGGTATATTCCTTCATTGGCAAAAAAGAAATGGGTTCTTGTTTTTCCGGCTGCTATTCTTGCCATTAATATTCTTGAGGCCTGTATAAGGGATTTCCAGGTGTTCAGTTATGGCCTGTGGGACGGCGGATATGTTGATAATCTATGGGCAATGTCAGGATCCTGGAATATAATGAACGGAATAGCAGGTCTTTTAAATATTTTAACAATCTGCGGCTGGTTTGGGATTGTTATCTCAAAAGACAAATCAAAAGATATGATCTGGCCTGATATGATTTGGGCATGGATTATTGCATATGATCTGTGGAACTTTGCTTATACCTATAACTGCATAGCTGATCACTCTTTTTATGCCGGTGTTGCATTGCTCCTTTCCTGTACAATCCCTGCTTTTTTTATAAAAAAAGGGGCATGGCTTCAGCACAGGGCATCCACTCTTGCACTGTGGATCATGTTTGTAATGACTATTCCCCAGTTTGCTGATAAAATTGCGCCTGTACCTACAACTCATAAACCAGAGGCATTTTTTATAGTAAGTTTTGTTGCCCTGGCTGCGAACCTGGCCCTGTTTGTTTACCAGGCTATCATAATTATTAAAAAGAAAAAGAATCCTTTGAAGGACGAAATATATGCCGGAACAAAAACTTATATGAAAGTAGTTGCAGAGAATGTATAGTTTTCATTTGCTTTCTTTCAGATACGAATCCCCCGTTCGCGCGAGTCTTATGTTCTGACGTATGTGGGCTAAAGGAGTTGGATTCGGGTATCTGATGGAAAAAGTATTTTTTAAAAGGTAGTATTTATATCCTGAAACAGGTTGTTGGCACAACTCCCTTAAATTATAAATCATTTGTTTGGAATTGAAATAAATATTATATTTGGGGGATTGGGATATAATAAGATTCATACATATAATGGCAAAAACAAGAAGATAGTATGATTTTGTTATATTTATCTATAATTAGGTAAGCAGCATAATAAGAAACCGCCTCAATATGAGAGATTTTAAATTATAAGCCATTAATTGAATTAAAACTATGAAAAAAATATTTTTCTTTTATTTTTTGATAATTCCGATAATTGTATTTGGGCAAAAGGACAGCATCCAACTTTACGAACCAACGCAAATAAAGGCAGATATCGATACCCTGATCTGCAAATTAAAAGAAATTCATCCAACGTTTTTGAACCATTACGAAACCAATAATTTAGAAAGTACAGTAGACAGTATTAAAAAAAGTATCAATACTCCAATGTCGGCGCTCGGCTTCTTCAGGCTTATGCAGCCCATTGTAACTATCGATGGGCATACAAGCCTTATTTACACCGGGCCTCTTTGTCCGAATGAAGAGCATCCTTTATTCCCATTTAAGGTGGTTATATACAAAAATTCACTTTTTATAAAAGAAAACTTATCGACAAATGAAACCCTGGTTAAAGGTTCGGTTATTGAAAAAATAAATGGTGTCTCATCGGACGAAGTCATCAGCAACCTGATAAGGTATACCCCAGGCGAAAAATATTTCTATAAAACAAAGAAGCTTGAAAAAGATTTTCAGATTTTTCTGGCATTGGTATATGGTTCGTTTTCTGATTTTAAAATTACTGTAAATAAATCTGAATATAATCTAAAGGGGACTAATTGGGATGCTTTTCAGGAGACGTCAAAACCAAAATTTGAGTTGCGTTTTTATGATGATGACATCGCCTATATGTATAAAAGAATGTTTATGCCACCTAAGGATTTCATGCATTTTATGGATTCTGCTTTTACAGTAATCTCTGAAAAACAAATAAATTATTTGATTATAGATAATCTTATTGGAGGCGGTTTAACTGACCTTGCAGATTCCCTGATGTCATATTTTACGGATAAACCATATGGCATGCTCGAGAAAAAAATGACAAAAATAAGCTCCTCAACAAAGGGATTTATTGAGGACAAAAAAACAAAAGGCTATATTAAAGAAGGTTATTTTATTGAGGACTATTCAAGTCATATCTCTGCCCGTAAAAGGCGGTTCACCGGTTCAACTTATATTTTAACAGGGCCTTTATCATACTCTGCTGCAACAAGTTTCGCATCAGCAGCAAAGTGTTATCGGAGTGCATTTTTGGTAGGAGAAGAAACCGGACAACCATTGGTAAGCAATGGTGATCAGGATCAATTTATGTTACCCGAAACAAAAATGTTTTGTATAACTGCGCTCTCGAAAGTTTATATGCCCTGCCATAATAATGATGAAGTCAATGGTGTGTTTCCTGATTATACCGTAACACCAACAATCGATGACTTACTTACGGATAAAGAATACACATTAGAATACACCTTAAAACTGATCAGAGAAAATAAGGAAAAGAAATAAGTATGCTGCTTACCCATGTATATATATACCAGCCTTTAGCAAACATTAAAAAGAAAAATATCATACAACCTAAAAAACAATAAAAGATGAAAAAACAATCACTACTTACATTGATTATTGCTTTAGCAACTACAATGACTGTTAATGCACAAACAATTGCATTACACTCTTCTTCCGGGGTTCAAATAATAAAAGGCAACATGGCTCTTGAAACAGCCTATACTGCTGCCCAAAGCGGAGATACTCTTTATCTTTCAGGAGGAACATTTATACCACCGGCTGCATTTGACAAACAGCTGATGATTTTTGGAGCCGGGCATTATGCAGATTCTTCGCTGGCAACCGGAAAAACTTTTATTAACGGTGCTCTGACCCTAAGCGAAAATGCTGATATGTTTTACATTGAGGGAGTTGAAATTACCGGCACTGTTACTTTCACAACCAACCATTCTGTTAACTATGTTATAATTAAACGTTGTAAAATAAACGGGGCTTTTAATATGACAGGAGATTTCACCAACCCATCATCAAATCTGAGCCTTATCGGCAATGTTCTAGTGACACGCATTAATCTTGAAAATGCCGAAACTGCATTGCTTTCTAATAATATCATTGCGAATACGTTTCAGGGTTCAAACGGAAATTTTATAAATAACAATATTATTTTAGGGTTCATATGGGGTTATTCAATGGACAACTTGTTTCACGGGAATAACAACACTTTAAATAATAATATTTTTATCTGGGAAGGTTATAATGCCGATGCAGGCGGCTATGGAAATATTTTTAACCACAATCTTTATGTGGAGCCCACACCAAATTACGGGACAACTCCAACAGCCTCCGGCAACTATACCGGTATTGCTCAGGCTGATATTTTTGTAAATCAAACAGGTACGGCGTTTAATTATGCATTCGATTACCATCTGCAAGCTCCGGCAACATATTTAGGAACTGACAATACAGAAGTGGGTATTTATGGCGGACAATTCCCATACAAAGAAGGAGCCATTCCACTTAACCCACACATAAAATTAGTAAATAATGCTTCAACAACTGATGCGAATGGAGATTTGCAAATTCAAATACAGGTTGAAGCACAAAACAACTAACTATGAAAAAAATATATTTAATCATATCTGCTATTTGCAGGCATAACATGTTCCTATGCTCAATCTACCATAAAGGGGTATGAGTATTGGTTTAACGATGATTTTGCCAATAAAACAACCACTTCGGTAACATCAACGCAGCAATTGTTAATTAACCAGACTATTTCAACCTCGGGACTTAAAGAGGGAATAAACATTCTCAATTTTCGTTCGTTCGACAATTCAGGAAAGTACAGCGGTATATTGAGCCATTTCTTTTATAAAACATTGCAACTGGAAAACAACCCAGGTCCTGAAATTGTGGCTTACGAATATTGGCTGGATAATGATTATGCAAATGCTGTTCTGGTAAATACTCCTGTTCAGCAGCAAGTAAACATCAATGAATTGATTTCGATGAGTTCACTCAATAATGGTGTGCATAATTTCAATATCCGGTTTAAAGATAATGCTGATTTATGGAGCAGCATACTGAGTCAATTCTTCTACAAAACACCCGGGCAAATCGTTACTCAAAATATGATAACAGGATACCGCTATTGGTTTGACAACGATTTTGCAAATGCCGTTAATTTATCACTGATACCCGGTCAGCAAATTAATTTGGTTGATAAACTTGATTTAACACAATTATCGAAAGGAAGCCACGAAATCAATTTCCAGTTCAAAGACACCTTTGGAAAATGGAGTGTTGTGGTAGTCGATACCGTTGAAAAAGCATCCAGGCCTGTAGCAGATTTTTCCTTTTCTACTGCACAGGATTGTGATTCTGCAATAATTACCTTTGCTGATAATAGCGTTGATGGCGATAAGTACTTTTGGGATTTTGGAGATGGAAATACCAGCATTTCAGCTAATCCGACACACACTTATTACGCGCATAATACCTTTCAGGTAAGCCTTACTGTTACCGATACTTTGCTTGGAACGGAAAGCACCATTGTACTGCCAATTGTAATTAAGTCGTTGCATACTGCTTCAGCAATCAGTGAAACCGCTTGTGGTAATTATTCAGCTCCCGATGGAACAACATATACTACTTCGGGCATAAAAACAGCTGTTATACCAAATGCAGCAGGTTGTGACAGTACAATCACCATTAACTTAACCGTTAACAACATTGATGTTTCCGTAGCTCAAAACGGAGTAACGCTTTCAGCAAATACAACAACTGCAATATACCAATGGTTAGACTGTAATAATGGCAAATCCATTATTAATGGAGAAACGAACCAGTCATTTACTGCAACCAAAAATGGAAGCTATGCTGTTGAAATAACTCAAAACAATTGTGTTGATACTTCTGCCTGCAATGCTATAAATAGTGTTGGAATTTTGGAAAACACTTTTGACAATGAAATAACGGTGTATCCGAACCCGACTGAAGGTATAGTTAAAATTGATTTGGGCGCCGTCTTTACTGAATTTATGGTTAACAATAAATGATGTAAACGGGAAATTAATAAGTCAATCAACCTATAAAAACACCAAAGAGTTTGAACTGAATTTAAATGTTCAACCGGGCATTTATTTGCTGACAATTAATTCAGGTAATAGGATTGCAACTATAAGACTGATAAAGAATTAACGTTTGCTAATAAGCGGTATTGTTAATTGCCGGATTAGTGCCTATCCTGGCGATTTAACCTGTATTAAAAGCAGCTGTAACCTGGCAGGAAAATGCTTCGAAACCGGGAATTAACCAAACTCCAACCGTTCGCGCGGGTCTGATTTTCTGACGCGCACCGGCAAAAAAAACGCACACATTGAACCGAAACCGTTACATATATTCACTTTTACTGGTTATTACCATAGCCACAGGGCTGGCATCGCGGCATTTTCACGGTATTTTGCCTCACTGGGTTCAATTATACCTGGGCGATACACTTTGGGCATTGATGGTGTTTCTGCTGCTGGGCTTTATTTTACCTAAAAAAAGCACCCTATGGGTAGCCATTGCCGCATTGGCATTTTCGTATAGTATCGAAATAAGCCAACTGTATCATGCCTCCCGGATTGATGCCCTGCGCGCTTATCCCCTGGGAGGGCTGGTACTTGGTTTCGGTTTCCTGTGGAGCGATATGGTTTGTTACACCATAGGTGTTGGATTCGGGTATTTGATGGAAAAGGTATTTTTTAAAAGGTGGTATTAAAGCCGGGAACAGGTTAATGAAGTAAATATTACCGGCACGCATCAGAAAATAAGGACGCTCGCCAACAGAAGAATTGGA
This sequence comes from uncultured Bacteroidales bacterium, assembly GCA_963802185.1. Classification (GTDB taxonomy): domain Bacteria; phylum Bacteroidota; class Bacteroidia; order Bacteroidales; family UBA4417; genus UBA4417. Next base: position 196,952 of record CAWDHU010000010.1, on the reverse strand, counting down.
ATAAAAGTTATATTTGGAGGATTGAAATATGAAATTGGTTTTGCTTGTATAGACAAAATTTATAGCCATTAATTTTTTGTAGTTCAATTCAATTATTAGCACAAAACAGGATGATTAATACCTTACAACTGGATCATGTTTTAATTTGGGTAGACAAAGATGCACCGGAAATGGAACTTTTTAAAGAATCCGGGTTTACAGGTATTATATCCGGAAAACATACAGGACAAGGAACAGCAGGGAAGTATATATTCTTCCTAAATTTTTATATAGAGCTATTATATATTTCAGATAGTATAGAAGCACTGAATAATCTTGACAATTTCGGTTGTAATTATATTGAACGCTATAAATGGAGAGAAAGCAAAGCTTCAGCCCTGGGATTAGGCCTTAAAATGCCTTCGTTTAATAAGGACAGCATTCCTTTTGATTATTTTGAATATAAAGCAAGCTGGATGGCCAAAGACGCATTGTTAATGGCAAAAGATAATATAAACTTAAGCACCCCGCTTATATTCCTCCTGCAACCTTCTATGGAATTTCCATGTTATGCTTCTATCGAAGAAATGCTTCGTGATGAAAAACCTGAAGATTTCAAAAAAAATCATATCCATGCTAACGGGATCAAAACTCTGACGTCGTATAAAATACATGTAAAAACCATATCCGGCTTATCTGAAACAAGTAATGAATTAGTGAGAAACGGGATACATCTAGCAAAGGGAGATAAAGAAAGGATGGAATTGATATTTGACAATAATATACAGAATAAGGAGATCGACTTCAGACCAGTTTTACCACTGATAATAAAATATTAACAGAATATACGCGCCCCGTTTGCGTGCATCTTATTTTCCGACGTATGCAGGCTAAAGGAGTTGGATTTGGGGACAGGTTGCTGGCACAATTTCTTGAATTAAAATTCATTTATTTTTGAATTGGGATAAAAGTTATATTTGGGGGATTGGAATATGATAGAGTTCAAACATATACATCCAAAACTGGTAGTAATAGTATGATTTTATCATACATATATACTAGTTGTGCGTCATTTTAGTTGAACCAAAACTAAGATAGAATATGAATTCAAATAAAAGGATTTCAAGAATTGCCGGAATTTTAATCCTAACAGGAATGGTTGCAGGAATAATAAGTGTTGTTCCTTCTGTAGAAAGTGTTGATTATCTCAAAGAAGTATTTCCTAATAGAAGCCAAGTGATGATTGGTGCTATATTTCAATTTCTATTAGTCCCAATCTACATTGGATTTGCTCTTGTATTATTTAATACACTTAAAAGACATAAGGAAAATAGTGCTATTGGATTTGTAGGATTTCGGCTAATTGCTGGTGCATTTCAAATTATCGGAGTGATTTTACTACCATTGTTCATCTACCTTAGTAAGATATATTTGACTTCGACAGGAGAAAGTTTGCTCTACTTTGAAAGTCTGGGTGAAATGTTAAAAATAGTTAGAGATTTGACTAATCATTTAGGAGTTATGGTAGCAACTGGATTAGGAAATTTACTCTTGTACTATATTCTGTTTTGCGGAAAATATATTCCGAAGTGGTTGTCAGTATGGGGAATAATTGGAAATATCCTTATAATAATGGCAAGCTTTTTAATATTATTCCAATTAGTCGATGTTATCTCAACAGCGTATATCGCTATAACTGTACCCTTAGTACTTCAGGAAGTAATTTTAGCAATTTGGTTAATAATTAAAGAATTAGATTTGGAATATATAAATCAAAACGAGAAGATATAAAAAACGAACGCACAACACTGTATATACAAAATGGGCTAAACACTTGTAAGTACAGGGGCTGTAGCCCGCTTCAAATTTGTCTCGGTTTGATAAGTTTGAAGTCCGCAATCGCCCACTTTGCATATACTTGTCCGTTAGGCGATATTATAAAAAATACAAATAGACATCCCGTTCGCGCGCGCCTTCCTTCTGACGCGTACGACGATTACCCCGCTCAAACTTCATCACGGTTTGAAAAGCAAGTCCCATGCAACTGAGCGAACTTAGCGAAGCGGTCTCATGAGCGAAGGCTGATAATCTGCCACTGCTCATATAATTTGCCGTTAGCTGAAATATTTATTTCAAATCTCGTTTTTTACTTTTACTGAAAAATTGAAAATCAAATGAATAGTAAAACCTTTATACTAGTGAAGGACAAAAAGACAGTTGTAATTATTACAATGCTTATTATTGCAATCATTTTTGTAATTGGAGCTGATTGGGCAAGTGAAACTGTACATAAACTTTTTCACAGCTACTTTGCTGATATAGCTATACCATTTGGCTATTATTTGCTCCTAGTACTTTTAGAGAACAATTACAAGCCTCTTAAAAAGTGGTATATAAAAGCAAGTGCAGTCTTTGTTCTTTGTAGTTTATCTGAAACACTGCAATACTTTGGAATTTATGCCCTGGCACAAGTTTTTGATCCTTTAGATTTCGTTATGTATGCTTTGGGAGTAGGTTTAGCAGCACTTGTTGATAGAATTTTGTATAAGAGAATGTTTAAATTTTGGAATTAAGCTGATAAAGAAATGAAAAAAAACAGTAAAACCACGCTTACTCAAGATGTATTCAGAATTCTCCTGGCAGCTTTTATGATTTTTGCAGGAGTTAGCCACCTGGCTTTTAATCGCGTAGACTTCCAGGCCCAGGTACCCGATTGGATTCCTTTAAGTAAAGATTTAGTAGTCATACTGTCAGGCATTGTTGAAATAGCCCTGGGCATTGGCTTAGCTTTCTGGAAAAACAAACGCATTCACTTTGGCTGGGCTCTTGCATTATTTTTCATCTTGGTGTTTCCAGGCAATATTGCTCAATACCTTGGCGGCAAGGATGCTTTTACACTGGATTCGGATAGAGCAAGATTAATACGTTTGTTCTTTCAGCCTGTGCTGATTGCCTGGGCCCTATGGTCTTCAGGCGCGTGGACGGCCTGGAGAACAAGATCAGCAAAATAAAAAAATACACCATTGTATAATTCTCCGTTCGCGCGCGTCTTCCTTCTGACGCCCGCCAACATAGGTCTATTTCACCATATAATTGACTTAAAATCAAAATGATTGTAACTTTAAAGGGACATTAAATCCTGGCAATCATGAAAAGAAATTTTCAATCTCCACCGTTTCATTTCTTTTTCTCCTTTATGGCACTTGCCTTATGCATTGTTTTACCCGCCAGTCTGAGTTACAATGATGCAAGTTCAAAAGGACTATACAAATTCCGGCCTGAATCCAGGCATTGGCTCCAGTTCAGAGGTCCCAATGCATCAGGGATCGCTCCTGCGAATGCTGATCCGCCCATTGTCTTCAGTGCTGACACAAACCTGCTTTGGAAAACTGAGATCCTTCCCGGATGGTCCTCACCCTGCATAGTCGATGACAAGATCTTCCTCACCGGGTACAACAAGGCAGATAGCATGCTTCATACTTTTGCAGTGAACCGCGAAAACGGGGAGATACTCTGGAAAGATTCGGTTCGGCTCCAGAGGACCTATGATCTGCACCCGGTCAATTCCTATGCAAATCCAACTGTGGCCAGTGACGGGAAGAAGGTTTTCGCACACCTGCCGGGGTACGGACTCATAGCCTATAAGCCGGATGGCACTAAATGCTGGGAATTCAGGCATCAGCCCCTAGGATTCTCTATGGCAGGGGCAAGCTCCCCTGTAGTTAAGGACGAAGTGGTTCTTGTAAATATCAACTCCAGGGGGGATACGAGGATTGTGGCCCTGGATTCTGAGACCGGGGATTCGCTGTGGGCCGTCAAAGATTCCCTGCACATAAAATCACTGGTTGGAAGTTGTGCCAGCCCGGTCGTATGGGGGAATCTGCTAATCATGCATCAGAACATGAATGTGGTGGCATATAATACCCTGACAGGAAAAGCTGAATGGTGGCTGTCCACACCGACAACAGGGGTATCTACCCCGGTGGTTTACGGGGATGTGATGTATTTGGGATCCTGGACAAATTTTGGCGAAAAGAGTGTCAATGGCATTAATTTCACTTTTAATGATCTTTTAAGGGACTATGATAAAGATAAGAATCAGAAACTGGAACAAGCTGAGATACCTGATACGGTCATGATCTACTCCAGGCCGGAAAGCTCCGGAGAACCAATGACGGATATGTCCATGAACGATGACCGGTTTTACCGGGCGTTTGATAGAAATAAAGATCTTGCTTTGGACAGTCTGGAGTGGGCTGCATTTCTGCAAATGCTACAACCCTATCTTGAACCACATGGAATGCTGGCTTTGCCGGTGACCGGATCGGGTGAACTTTCAGCCTCCGATATCCTCTGGAAAGTAACTGATAATACCCCCGAAACCCCGTCACCTCTTGTGGTTGGCGGTAATGTTTTCTTTATCAAAAACGGTGGGATTATCACCGTGATTAACCGGGAGACAGGTGAAGTTGTGAAGAAGGAGAAAGTGGGAGCACCGGGCGCCTACCTTTCTTCCCCCATGTTTGCCGGAAACAGGATCTATACCTGCTCATACAACGGGACAGTTTCAGTACTTTCAGCGGATGATTTCAGCGTACTGGCTAACAACAAACTGAAGGAGAAGATCGGTGCGTCTCCGGTAGCGGTAGATGATGTATTGTATATACGAACGGATAAACACCTGTATGCGTTTCGTAACCAATAGCCCCAACTGGCGCGCGTTTGTACAACGTGCCGGTATAATCTGCTTTGCCGGTACAGAACCTGCAAGGCTGGCAGCAAAAAAAATGCAATCAAAACTTTTACTGAGAAAAGACTTCATGTAACTTTAGGTTATAAAACACCCAAATCGGTATTTGAATATCAGGTAAATTTGTATGTATAACATGTAGCCGTATTTTAGGACCAGACATAATACAATCATACAATACAATGAAAATATTCGTAATTGGAGGAACTGGATTAGTAGGTAGTTATTTACTTCCAAGATTAGTTGAACAGGGGAATGAGGTCTATGCTTTAACTCGTACAGCAGATAAAATTGACAAGATTAATAAATTGAGAGCATATGGTCTTTTGGGTGATATTAGAAATCCAGAGACATTCAAGAGTAATTTACCTGAAAAACTTGATATTATCGTATTGCTTGCAATGCCAAGTGTTAAGCCCGGACATAGGATGACTAAGAAACGTAAGGAGGAATTGAGAAAAGAAACAAATGATTTTTTTCGTAATTCTATGGATTTAGCAGTATATTATAACATTCCCATTATTTTACCTTCAGGAACAAGTTTCAAGACCGAAAGTAATGAAATAGCAGATGAGACATGGCCAATTCTTAGGATTGGATTAACTGAAATAGGTAAAGACACAGATGAAATGGTTAATCAAGCTATAAAAACCCAAAATCCAAAAGTAATTCAATTGCTATATGGGAAAATTTATGGCAATGGCAGCCTTTTTCGTTTTATGTACAATATGCTGGAGAAAGGACGGACCAAAATTATTGGTAAAGGAGATAATTGCATTCCAAATATTCATGCAAGTGATGCAGCATCGGCAATAGTTAAAGCCATTGAGAAATTGCCAATTGGTGAAAAGTTTATAATAGCGGACGATAGAGCAGTCACTCAAAAGGATTTTACAATTTATATGGCTAAATTGATGAATAAAAAACGACCTGGACATATTCCAGCATTTATTGTTAAATTAGTTTTGGGAAATGATTTTTATGAAATAATTAGGTTGAATTGTAAGGTTTCAAACGAAAAAGCCAAAAGACTTTTAGACTGGAAACCTGAATATCCATCATATAAAGAGGGATTAGAGGTAACTATTAAAGAAATGAAAGAAAAGAAAAATTACTTTGCCTAACACGCGGTATAGTTAATTGCCGGGGCAGTGCGTATTCAAGCGGCACAGGCCGTATCAAAAATAGTTATAATTTGATAGGAAAGTGCTTCGAATTCGGCAACTAACCATACCTCCACCGTTATGGCAAACAAACCATATGGCATTAAAAACTGGAAATGAACTAAATTTATGGAGGACAAATCATGAGTAACGAAAAACAAACCGTTCACGATTTTGACATCAATATTATTTATGAATATTTTTCGAATACTGAACGACAAGGTCCGGGTAATGCCGTAGAAACGCTTAAAGCACTGAATTTTATACCTGGTCTTACCGGAAAATCGAAAATTGCAGATATGGGTTGCGGCACCGGCGGTCAGACAATGACATTAGGACAAAACACAGCATGTGAAATTATAGGCATTGATGTGTGGCCGGATTTTATCGATAAATTTAATCGGAATTCCCTGGATCAAAAACTACAGGACAGGGTAAAAGGCATAGTCGGGAATATGGAAAATCTTCCGTTTCACGAAGAAGAACTGGATTTGATATGGGCCGAAGGTTCGATTTATAACATTGGATTTGAGCGTGGATTAAATGAATGGCGAAAATTTCTGAAAATCGGCGGATATATTGCCATTACAGAAAACACCTGGTTTAGTGAAGAACGACCTGAAGAAATCCGGGAATTCTGGCAAAAAGCGTATCCGGAAATTGATACAATCGCAAATAAAGTTGCACAAATGCAAAAAGCTGGTTATTTACCGATTGCCACCTATATGTTACCCGAAACTATATGGACAGACTATTACAGTATGCAGTCATTGAATATTGATGCCTTTTTAAAAAAACATAAGGGCAACAAAACAGCAGAAGAATTTGCTTCTTCCCAGCGATATGAAGCAGAATTATATAACAAATACAAAGCGTACTATGGCTATATGTTTTATATCGGAAAGCGAATAAGATAATGCCAGCTCCGGGCTGGCGTGTGTTTGCAGCGGGTATAGGTATAATCCATTACTGGCGCAATTGCAGTTTCGCAAAGCGGTCTCCTGGTGGTAGCTCAAAATCCGCCACTTGTTATAGCCCCGGCCTCTAAAAACACCTGAATTATATTAAAATCTCAGAAAATGAATCAAAATATTATTCTAAGAAGTAAACCGGGATTAGAAATTTCTTTTGCAGAAAATGGATTTGAAGTAATAGACGAATCCGCACCAAATAATAATGGAATCTACTCGTATGATAATTTAAAACTGGTCGAATTAAAAAATGCCTGGTTTATGTCGATGGTGCAGATAGTGAGATACAATACCTGGATTTTAAATTTAGTTCCCTTCGGACCACAAATTAAGGATAAAGCCCATCTGAAAATTATACTGGACGAAAAGACATTAAAGCTGTGGCTATTCAATTCGGATATGGAAAAAGCGAAGGCTGTAAAACAACTATTTAACGAAAAAACCCCTGCCGCCGGCGAGTGTTTGTAGCGCGTGCAGGTAAATCTGCTTTGCCGGTACAGAACCTGCAAGGCAGGTATCCAAAAATGCAATCAAAACTTATAATAAGAAAAGACTTCACTTATCTTTGGGCTATAAAACACCCGAATCGGTATTTGAATACCAGGTAAATTTGATTGTAAAACCTGAGGCCGTATCTTAGGACCGGACATTTAATAAAAAGTAAATCGTCCTGAAAAAATATGACATTATGACTATGAAACAAACAAAACGAATACTGAGAATAGTATTTATTCTTGCCAGCATATCCTCTTTATACTTCGTGCCATGGATTTTGGTAAAGGCCTGGATATTACCACTTCCTGGTACGGTTCAGGAACAGGTAAATGAAGCAATTGGTCATGGATTTGACGGAATGATTGTTTACGTGGACCAGGCCGGGAAGCCACCGGAGTTTTATGCTGCAGGCTGGCATGACCGAAAAAATAAAATTCCTGCTTACCCGCAAGCCTTTTTCAAAATTGCCAGCATCACCAAGTTATATGTCGCAGTTGCTACCGCTAAATTAGTAAAAGCAGGACGTTTGTCTTTGGATAAAACACTCGCTGATTACTTCCCGGAACTTGCGGGACGTATTGAAAATTCGGAAAAAATAACCTTAAGAATGATGCTGCAGCATCGGAGTGGCATTCCCAATTTCGTAGACCATCCTGATTATTGGACAAAACCGCCAAAAACCAAACAAGAAACACTTGATTACGCTCTCGATTTGCCAGCTGACTTTGAACCTGGTGAAGATTATGGCTATTCAAACACGAATTACATGTTAATTTCAGACCTTATTGATAAAACGTTGGGTTATAGCCACCAACAATTTATAAAAGAGGAAATTTTGATACCACTTGGGCTGAAAAATACTTTCGGTTCGCAAAGCGAAGTGAATATAGACAATATAATGAGTGGCTATTATGTTGGCTCTGAGGAAGATTTTAAAAAGGAAGATACAGGCTTAATGATAGCAACCGCGGAGGATGTTGGCAAATTCCTGAGGGCTTTAAACGATGGTTCGGTGTTTAATGAAGGGGAACAGGAAATTTATTCTTCCATATACGTGTACAACCATACTGGTTTAATTCCCGGCTACCAAAGCATTGCTGAATACCACAAGGACATCGACACGGTTATTATTCAATTTAATAATACAACTAACTTTGATGGATATGACTGGAATTTAGCGGAAATTATTTACAGCCGTATTGTGAAAATAATTAAACGGGGGGAAAGCTCATAACCCTCCGCTTCCGGCTAGGAAACATAATTGAAACTTCGTCGCGCGCACATCCATTTTTGTTAGTTAAGCATAATTACTTATTATTTACATTTGCTTATATTACAAACTGATACAGAATTTATATGAAAGCATTTTATAAGTTATCCTATAAAAAATCAGAAACCAGCATGTATGGCGATCTGCCCGATCCTGTTGCAGACACGAACCAGATGTTAATCGAGGTGAAAGCGGTTTCAATAAACCCGGTTGACTATAAATTAAACCATGCTGATACCAGGTTTATACCGGGTGCAAAATTACCAAAGATTGTCGGTTCTGATTTTGCCGGAATTGTCAGGAAACCCGCTGAAGGCGATAGTACGTTTAAAGCAGGTGACAGGGTTTACGGTGCAGTACCTATCTTTTTCGGGAAACCAGGGTCCCTGGCTGAATTACTTGTATCAGAATCGAAAAACGCAAGACACATCCCCGATGGAATGTCGTTTCAGGAAGCCGCATCCCTGCCTGTTGCTGCACTCACGGCACTTAATGGACTAAGGAGATGTGGTATAAATGCCGGAAGCAACCTGCTGATAAATGGGGCAACCGGGGGAGTCGGACATTTTGCCGTTCAGATTGCAAAAGCAAAAGGAGCTGTTGTAACTGCAACGTGCAGCGAAGTAAACAGCGAATTGGCAATGCAACTGGGAGCAGATCAGATTACCGGGTACCGGAGAGAGGATCTGGCAAAAATACCAGGTGAATTTGATGCAATAGTTGATGCCTGGGGCCATATGAAATTTAAAGATTTTTCCAGGTTACTTAAAAAGGATGGCACCTATGTTTCACCACTTATTTTGCTGGCTCCGGCTTTCTTAACAAATATTATCTGGTTGTTTTCACGCAAAAAGATCACATCAATGAATATGCGCAAGAGAGCAGAAGATTACGAAGAGATTGAAAAATTGTTTAGTGAGAAGAAGTTAAAGCCGGTTATAGAGAATACTTTTACTTTGGATAAGGCCTCAGAGGCATTTGAATTTGCTGAAAAAGGGCGACCAAGGGGGAAGGTCATTATCACTATATGATAAGCTCCTGCTGGCATGCGTAGGTAACACATGTATTAATGCCTTCGTTTATAATCCCGCTGGCTTGGATTTGTAACCTCGTCAAACTTTCCTGCAGTAAAACATGAGTCTCACGAACTTTGTTAAAATCAACTAAAATTTGAGTAATCACCCACAGAAAAAAACATTTAGTTAAATAATTATGAGTTCTCCGCCTGCACCGGGCAGGCTTCTGAACAAAATAAAAATAAGAAATTAAAATATGAAAAAGCTTTGTTTAACTCTCTTAGGTTTCCTGTTCTATTCAGCAGTGCTTATGGCTCAAAACAGGGGGGGATATGAATTCAGGAAAGATATTCCTCTGGACTCAATTTTTTTAAGTGATCCATTTATACTGGCAGATCATAAAACAAACATGTATTACATGACCGGAACCGGCGGCATGCTATGGAAAAGTAAAGATTTGAAATTCTGGGATGGACCTTATAAGGTTGCAAAAACTGATTCAAACTCATGGATGGGTCCCAGGCCGATGATATGGGCCGCAGAAATTCATCCCTATAAAGGCAAATACTATTATTTTGCCACTTTTACCAATCAGTCGGTTAAAATTGATACGGTGAAAGGAAATATAATCGAACGCCGCGCCTGCCATGTGCTGGTAAGCGACAAACCGGATGGCCCTTATGTGCCCATGGCGGACCCCACTTATTTGCCTGCCGGTAAACCTACGTTGGACGGAACTTTTTGGATTGACATGGATGGAAAGCCATATATGGTTTATTGCTACGAATGGTTGCAGAACTGGAATGGTACCATCGAAAAGATAGAATTGAAACCCGACTTAAGCGGTACCACTGGCGATGCTAAGGTGTTGTTCCTTGCGAGTGATTCTCCGTGGAGCCGTGAGAAAGATGAGAATGGCAATGAAGTTCCGAATAAAGTAACTGACGGACCTTATCTGTTCAGGACCACAACAGGACGATTGGGGATGATATGGACCAGCTGGGTTTACAGTGTTTATACTCAGGGAGTAGCCTATTCAGCAGGCGGCACCCTCGACGGTCCCTGGATACAACATAAAGATCCGATTACTCCTCCCAATTACGGTCATGGGATGTTGTTCACCGCATTGAATGGCAAGCAACTGATGGCAGTACATAGTCATACAAACATCAACGGCCGTTTTCTCCGGGTTCCGCATTTATTTGAAGTAGATTTATCGGGCGATAAGCTGCTTGTAGGTAAGCCTTATATTCCATAGGGATATATATTAAAATGCCTGGCTGGAGCGGAGAAAAGCATTATACCGACAAAATAAGTTTTGACAAAATTGAAACCGAAAGTACTATCCTAATCCGCAGGGTAGAAAACGCCAGATTATTTTTCGGAATTGAGTCCACATAAAAAACAACATTGCCTTCTTGTGGCTCACCTTGCCGGAGTACGTTTGTCCCTCTTGCATTAATGACTTCCCTCACGAACTCAAAAAAATCAAATCCGATAGCGATTCCATTCCTGCATAAAAGAACTTTAATCCATTCCATCTTATTGAAAGCCGCAAAGTAAGGCTCATTACCCTCGATTATCCTGTATTTACCTGGCACGTTTTGTCGATAGTACGAAAATATCGGATAGCGCTTTCCTTCAGATTATTCATATGCATATTTATGGTCTGTCCTTTGGATTTGGTTAAAATTTACTATGTGCACGCGTTACAAATGTGCGCGGCCCTGGCAAGCATTGCATACTATTGTCCGAAAACTCATATTAGAGAAAACTCAATATTTGATTTTTTTTAATACCTTCGGTCAAAATCCGAAAATTGTAAGGCCATGAATCTGCCAAAATCAAATTTATTGATTGCTATACTGGTTGTTTTAAATCTGACAATTCCAACAAAAATAAACCTGGCTGTTGCCCAGCAACCCTTAGATTATGGCATTTACCAGGTTCATCATTTGCCCGGATGGGAATTTGATGAAAATGCCACGGATAAAAACTGGCTCACTTTCAAGTATTATATCAATGGACAGATGAATTACAATGTGAGAATAAGGCAACAACCCGTAGTCTGCACCTCATCTAAAGATTTCAATAACCAGGTAAACGAATTGTTTCAGGCTCAATATAAAAAGGGCGATTTGGTAGATAAATTCAAACCCAACAGCGATTACTCCCTACTTGGTGTCAGCAATTGCCACATGATGACCTTTATTGATAAAAAAACCGGCCGCCGTGGATTTATTCTCAATGCACAGCTGGATGGGAAAAGATACTGGGTCTACATTTTTGACCAGGCAGAGAAGAAAAAAGAACTCAGAAAAGAGGTACTCGATTTTTTAAACGGTATTACTTTAAGCAATAACCCACAACCGTATATAGCTAAAAACCAAAGTTCGTCGCAGCCTGAGCAAAAAACTTCAGCAACCGACAATAGCACTGCAAGCGGCAATAAAGTAAATGTTACCGAAAAAACAAACAGTACAAATAACGCGAAAAACAATACTAAAGCAGGTTCAGGAGCTCAGCCAAACAAAACCGAAGTGGCTAAACCCTCTTTTGATATAAATGCAATGGCAGATATCCCGCCTTCAAAGCCACTCCCTTTTCTGGATATTGTCACCATTTCGAAAACCGAATGGGACGGTGCAGTTTCGGCAGCAATGGAAGGGATGAGGCTGGTTTACGGCCCGATGACAGATGCAGAAAATAAACAATTTGAGAAATCATGGGCTCCGTTGCGGCAAACTCCATTTAAAGAAGCGGTTGACTACCTTAATAAATTTAATCCACTGCTGAGCGAATTTTTAACCTACCGGACCATCATAACCCAAACAAGCACCTTGTTGGAAGAGGCTGTGCAAAATGCCGGTTATGCTGCCGAATACGACGATCCTGAACTTAGTTTTGCTTACATCGACCTGGCCTCGAAATACCAGACACTTTTGATTTCGCGGCAAAAAAGGCTTCAGCAAATTACCAGCGAATTAATCGCACTGGGCAATCCGCCCGATGGTGCGCAAATGATGGCAGAACGACAACGTCGCTATAAACAAGAAAAAGATTACCTGAAAAATTTAGTAAAAAATGATTTAAAAAAAGAAGAGGATATTGAAAATCACGCAGATAATGATTTTGATTTAGAAGGTTGTTGGGCTGGGGATGCCAATACTTTTTGGGATCAAAATCTGGGGCAAGGTTACATTCATATACCTGTTTATATTTATATCTTCAAAATGACGCTAAGTGGAATTGAGCAGTATTATTCGATTCAGCTTTGTGCTGATTGTAGTATCCTTAGCTCCCCTACAACAAAAGTTTATTGCTCAAATCATATTGGCGACAATGATATTCGAACAAGATACAAAAACAAAAATTATGTTTTGGTAGGCAATAACCCAAAGAATTTAAAATATGGGAAAGAAATTATTGTTGAAAAAAAATTTAGTTACCCTGACATTCCCAATTTTCCTGAAACATCAGATGCAAGATACCAGACTTTTATTGATGCGGCAAAAAAACACAAAGACGCTGGTAACGCAGAGAATTTGAGAAAACAGTATTTAAATAGCGCTTTTAAGGTAAAGGAACTAGCCCCTGCTTTTTTCAAAACAGCCTTGTATTGGACAAAAGAAAATAAATGGCAGCAATATGCGGCCCCAAACGACAACGCATCCTGGAGGATACCAGATGCATTGTTATTAGCTTTTTCAAATGAAATGATGTCAGGAAACGATGTAGATATATCCCAGAACTCCACTACTCCAAATAATTCGACAAAAAACTCCTCAACCCAAAGTGAAACAATAACCGACAAATCAAACTCCGGAGAAAACTATTTGCAAATTATTGATGACAAAAACCCGGAAGACCGTCGAAAAATTGATGCCGAGGCCATTGAATTTCACACCAACAACCTTGCTATCATTCAAAAAAACATGATGCGCGATCAGGAAGATCTGGCAAAGGAAAAGGATCCGATCCGTAAGAAAGATTACCAAATGCGCATTTTGGGGGCCCAGGCAAATATCCAGGCCGAAAAAGACCGGATAGCCACCATTCAAACCGGTATAATTGTGTTTAATCGTTCGCCGTGGGACGATTATGCAAAAAGCAATTTTATTCAGAATATATCCGAGAACCAACAAACGATGGAAAACATCAGCCGGGGAATTCGCAAAGCGTACGAAATGGCCGACCGCTTACCCGACGAGGAAGCCCGTAAAGCCCGTGATATTATTAACGAAAAATACACTGGGAAAATAATGGCCGATCTGGATGAAAAAGCGGCTCAAGCTATTATTGAAGAATCCTATTCGGTAGGCAAAAAATATTACCAGGGGAAAATTGACGCAGCCAGGGCCGATAAAAAGGTGGCCGATAATGAAGCTGAATGGGCAGATGCTTGTTTACAAACTGCTGAGATTGTAAAAACTACAGCCGACTATTCCATGATGGGTTTGTCGTTGTTTGGTGGCAAATATGTGAATACAACGTATCAGGGAATAACCGGGTACATTGAAGGTGGCCCTAAAGAAGCTTTTTTACGTGTGTCCGGTTCGTATAATACGATTACAGGAGTAGCCGTTGACGGTTTCCGGGGGTTTGAAGATGCTGTGAACCAGGGAGGTGATGTTGTTGACGGTGTTTTCGGCGCAGGCTGGGAAATAACAAAAGGGTTGATTACTGACAAGGCAATGTCGTATGGAGCCGGTAAAATTTCAGGGAGTTTTAATCGCCCCAATGGCAATTTGCCCAACGTGGATGGCCCCACCCGAACGGGGCAGACAACCACAGGTACAGCAAATAAACCGACGGCAGGACAAAAAACCACTACCAGTGCAGGCGAACCCGATTTTAACCGGCCTTTAACTACCCAGGAAATTGCAGCTCACCGTGAACAAATAGCGGATGGCAGAAACAAGGTGAATTCCTACAAAAAAACCTATGAAAAACTGGAGAATGCGCGAAAATCGGGGGCTCCGGTCAGCGAAATTAAGAAGATAATCATTGAGCTGGACGATAGGTCTGCAAAAATACACAGTTCGCCCCAGGCAAAAATGATGATGAAAACCATGCAAAAGCAGCCGAAAAATTTAGACATGATAAAACGGTACAGCAACTCCATGGACAGGATTCATCAAAAGGTTGAAAAAGGGTTCCAGGCAGAAATGCAGAATAACGGATGGACCCCTGAGGAACTAATATCAATCCGAAATAAACCCGACCCTGCCGACTTGCAACGGGCGCGTGATATGCAGGCACGCGGCGAAATCGTTCAGCCTGAAGCGTTGTTGGGTAGCAAAACAGTGAACATGGACTACGATGCCGGGCGGAAACCAAAACTGGATGCCAATGGGAAACCTGTTCCACCTATGAAGAATGGTAAACCGGTTCCGGTTGAAGCGTGGCAGGCCGAAGCCCAGGCTGCATGGGAAAAAGCGTATAAAGCTGAAACAGGGCAAAGCCCAACGAAATCGTGGGAAAATATTACCCACGGAAAAATGCCTGATACCTATGCAGATATAAATGTGCTGGAAAAAAACGGGATACTCCGGGCAAATAAAGAATGGGCCGGACAAACTGCAGATGTAAGCTATTACAAAGCCGATCACATTCGCGGCCAGGAAGGATTTCAGAGGGTTGAAAAATTTGTGGAAATTGCCCGTGGTACCGCAAAAGACTGCCGGACTAAAATGATGCCGTTGTTTGACCAGAAAAGACCAAAAGCCGGTACCCCTTCTTTTGACGCCTGGCAAAAACATAAAAGCTACTGGGAAAAAGTAAACGGGGTACTCGATGATATGGGAAGCGGTAAAAAAGATCCGATGACCGCCGATCGCGAAATCCGACAGATTTCAGGAGGGAAAAGCATAGTTGAAGTTACTTTTGATATGCGAAATTTTATGGAATCGTTATTGCTGCTGGGAAATTAAAATCTGTATAATTCAACTTTTGTATAACACCTATAAAAAAGTCCGTCTTCCCTCGCTGGTGCGCGTCTGTAACATGTGTATTATTGCCTTCTGCTCACAAGCTCAATAAAATTATACCCGGCAACTATAGCATTCCTGCTTAAAATGGACTTTAATCCAATCCACCATAGCGAAAGCTGCAAAGTAAAGATCATCACTCCCGATTATCCGATATTTATCTGAAATGGTATTCCGATAGTCTGAAAATATAGGATAGAGCTTTCCTTCAAATTATTCATTTGCAAATTCATGGCCTGTCCTACTGATTTGGTTAAAATTTGATATGCGCACGCGTTGCAAACGTTCGCGAACAGGGGTTTGTGCCAGAATTGTCATCTAAACTGTAGCTATTAAGCAATGAATTAATAAATAATAACACATGAAATAGCCATGATTGTAAAAACATCAAACATAAATGATATTAAGGTTAATCATGGCGTATACCATCTGACCTTTAAAAAACAAATTAATAACAGATGAAATGACTGATAACGGTAAGCGGAAATAATGTAACATATTCTCTAAATAGTGTAAGGCTTTCAGAAGTTTGGTGTTATACTTTTGATATCCCGATAAACAATATATATATATAGTTAGGCCCTGTTGGTAATTTGTACTTAACTAAGTGATTTGGAACAGCTAACATATCAATCATGGTAATAAGGTTTACACTATCGCAGACAAGAATGTAAAGAAGAATTGCCTGCTATTTTATTTATAAACCAGGCTGGTTATCTGGTTGCATTACACATAAGTAATCTGCTACTAGCCTCTGGACGAATTGCAAAGAAGAGTGGTACATTCTATGTTTGCTTTCTATTGGATCTCAGGATTAGTGAAGAATACACAGAATGCTAAATTTCGAAATATAAGTCTTTTGCTTTTTAACAAGGTTTTTTAATTCAATTCTGACTGAAGCAAGTCTGTTTTTAAATCGCTAAAACTGAAAAATATGAAAACGCAGAACTCACTAGGGAAACAGGCAATTTGCCTGTTATTAAGGGTGCATCAGCCTTACCGGCTCAAATCCTATCGGTTTTTCGATATTGGTGTTGATCATTCCTATTTTAATCAATACCAAAATGCAGATATTCTGAGACGGATTGCCCATGACTGTTACATACCGGTTAACAAAGTTCTGATGAACCTGATCAGAACGTTTGGAGATGGTTTTAAAATAGCTCTCAGTATAAGTGGGATAGCTATTGAACAAATGAAAAAGTATGTGCCGGAAGCACTTGAAAGTTTCAGGGAATTGTACAGGACCGGAAATGTTGAGCTGGTTGCAGAACCTTATTCCCATTCCCTGGCCTTGGTTATGGATATAGATGAATACAGAAGAGAGGTTGAGAAGCAGGTTAAAATGCTTCACTGCTTTTTTGGCTGCACTCCGGACGCACTGATCAATTCCAATTTTTTATATTCGGATGAACTTGCCACAATGGCTTCAGGAATGGGATTTAAAGTTATACTTGTTGATGAAACTAAGCAGTTTCCGGGTATGAGGGAAAACACGGCGGGACCCGAAAGTAAATTATTTCCTGAGCTGAAGATAGCCCTGCGCAGTAATGAACTTAGTGAAGATATTTCATCCCGTTTTTCGAGCAGGGAATGGAATGAGTGGCCATTAACATCAGAAAAATATGTGAGTTGGCTGAATGGCATGGAACAAAGTACAACCCCCGTGAATCTTTTTACTGATTATGAGACATTTGCCGGTTACAGGAATATGAACACCGGCATACTTGGTTTTCTGCAGAATTTCACCGGCAGGATTGTGGCATCACAAAGGTGGCTTTTTAGTACTGTAAGTGAAGCAGCAGAAACAGTTAAGTCTGTTGTTAAACCGGGTTCTCATAAACGCGAAAAAGTTTCAGGCAACAACGCTGTCCTGTCATCGTGGATCGGTAATGATCTGCAGCAGGAGGCTTTAAACGGGTTATATTCGGCATTGCCTGTTATGGCAACTTGTAAAGACAATGCTTTGCGCAGGGATTGGAGTAAATTACAATCGAGTGATCACTTTTATTATATGAGCCTGGAGCAATTTGCTGATGGGAAACTGTACACTTCTTTCAATCCTTATAGTTCGCCTTATGATGCCTTCCTAAATTATATGAATGTGCTGTCGGATTTTCTGATCAGGGTAAGTGAATATGAAAACGATCATAAACCCGCTGATCAATTCAGGGTATAATAGATTCAGAAACAGGTTTAATCATTAAAATCCAAATTGTATGATCCCCCCTCTGGCGCGCGTTTATAACGCGCATTAATGCCTTCGCTCACAATCCCAGGCTTGGAAGCGCCTCCCGGCTCACAACGTTTCCAAACCTGCCCGATTAATTAATACATTTGACCGATCAACCTTATTTCAGAATGGATGTATACAACCTGGTATTTGTTTTTGTTGCGGCCCTTGCGGCTGGATTCGTTAATGCAATAGCCGGGGGAGGGACATTAATTTCATTTCCTGTGCTGGTTGCCATCGGCATTCCGCCGGTTGCCGCCAATATCACAAATACCATAGCCTTATGTCCCGGTTATTTCGGGGGCGTAATGGCCCAGCGGAAAGATCTGCTTTCGCAAAAACAAAGGCTATGGAAGATGCAGCCAGTCGGCATTACAGGCGGTATTGCAGGCGGGCTTTTACTCCGGAACACTTCCGAGAATTCATTCCGTATTTTAATTCCGTATTTAATTTTATTGTCAGCTTTACTTTTAGCATTTCAGCCTGTGCTGAAGAAAATGGTGGAAGCCCGTTTGCAAAAATCCTTTCATCATAAAACAAAAGGAGCCCTGGTACTTATTGTTATTTTCCTGGCAGCCATCTATGGCGGGTATTTTGGTGCTGGCCTGGGTGTTATTCTGCTTGCTGTGCTAGGACTGTTAGTAGACGATTCCCTTGTAAAGCTGAATGCGTTGAAACAAACCATTTCATGAAGCGTAAATGTTTCAGCTGCGATTTATTTTAGCTTTTCCGACCAGGTCAACTGGCCGGTAGTAGCAGTAATGATTTTCGGATCTGTTGCAGGCGGTAATATCGGGGGAAGGACCGCCACTTTTATCAGTCCGGCAAAATTACGATGGGCCGTGGTTGTAATCGGGTTTGCAGTGGCAGCCATATATTTTATAAAATAAAGGTGATCAAAGCCATCTTGGCTAGTATACCCTTCGGTGGCGTGCGTTTATAGGAGAGAATATCTGTGCTAACCGGGGACCAATGAAAGCTTCTGTTCAAAAATCAACTTATCTTTACTTCTATTCTATAATAAAGGTTTTTAGCTATGAAAAAACTGGAAGACTTATTACTGTTGGGAAATCCATTACTTTATACGATTTCTGAGCCTGTTCTGCAATCTGAATTACATTTGGTTCCAGGTTGGGTTGCAGACTTGCATAATGTTATGCAGGAGATAAGATCTAAATATAATTTTGGCCGCGCAATCGCTGCGCCCCAGTTAGGAATCCTGAAAAGACTTATTTATTTGAACATCGACAAGCCTGTCGTTATTATCAATCCGCATTTCAGCCAGTTAAGTGATGAGATGTTTGATGTTTGGGATGATTGCATGAGTTTCCCGAATCTTTTGGTTAAAGTTAAACGGCATGAAAGTGTGACTTTACACTATTCAGATGAAAAATGGCAACAACATGAATGGAAAGTAAATGGTAGTTTATCTGAATTATTTCAGCATGAGTATGACCATTTAGATGGTGTGCTTAGTACCATGCGGGCAATTGATGAAAAATCGTTTAAATGGAGGCCATCACCTACTGAATAGCATATCACAAGGCTTGTGGATGCCAAACCTTAAATATGCGAACGCTAATAACCTTCCTCTCCGTAATTGGAACAAGTATTGAAGCGGAAATACTATCGCTTTATTTCTATGCAAGCTGCGGGGAATAAAGTCTTACTGATTTAGAGACTGTTTAAATTTTCTCCATAGGAGATAAATATCAATAGTGAGGACGAATCGTTTAAGCAAATTTCCCGTAGGGAATTAATTTATTTTATATTAATGTCCTGACGGACAATAGATTTATTCGGAATTGTTTTCTATGGACATTCATGCCCTACGGGCAAAAGATAGCCTAAGACAATTTTAAACAGGCTCTTAATCCATAACAGTTTTTACTTTCGTAAAATCAACATAACCGCCTTTGCCATTTATCACACTTTTAATCATACTACCTTTATTCCCCCCATTTAACCAAAAAATGACTTTATGGTGAATATCTTTCTCGAGATAAGCAGGTGTTTCAATGGCCTGATCCACTATAACGGGAGCTTTTAAGAATACACAATAAATTCCTAATCCCCATGCCTGGTGACTGCTTACACTATCCGATACTTTATAGGAGGCATATCCATTTGTTAAGCCATTTTTAAAATCAGCAGCAGTGGGCGGGTCATAAGGCATTTCACTCTGATAAAAATAAACCTTACCCTCATTCCCATTCCAAAGGGTTTGATACTCCTGGAAATGTTCGCAGAACAAACCGTATACGGTAACATGGTCACCATTTACGATAAGGCCGTTTTTACAGGTATTTTTATCCCATCCTACATTCTTTCCATGATCGGCCCGCCAAAGCCAGGTGTGATCGACATACACATTTTTACTGTTGATTACCATACAACTCGAAGTCGTCCCTTCACCATATCCGCCTACCCTGATAAATATATCATATAAAAAGGTCGGGTTCTTTTCATGATTTCTATTCGAATTGGTTTCGCCTACCTGGAAAAGCTTTTGGGATTGTATTTTCCCGGCATCAATAATTAATCCGCAAACAGTTACTCCATCCACATCCGAAATTTCAACAACCGGATTGCCATTTCCGGATGCAAGTGTAGGCATTCCAACACCTGTTACAATGGTTCCGGGGCGAGTAATCTTAAGACTTTGATCGAGCAAATAGATCCCGGGACATAAAAATAAGTTTTTACCTTTTAATAGTTGTGCATTTAATGTTTCCGAATTATCCGTACCTGGTTTTGCAATGTAAAAATCATTTAAAGGCACAACAGCCTCATGCATCTTTCCGTTGATCCAGCTCACTCCGGCACTGTTAGTTTTAAGTGGCGGAATTTTAATACTATATTGAGATTGAGCAAAAATCAAATACGGTTTTTCCCGGATTACCGGGGTTTGCTTAATGACGGTATAAGGATTTTCCGGCCACCTGTCCTCCGGTGCATTGGGGACTCCAACAAACATCATATTCCAATTACCCCCATCCCATTTTCCCATATCTGTATTTCGCGAAAACCATTGTTGCTGAACTCCGGAAAACACGGTTCCGTCTATTTTGCTATCCGCAATGAAACCACCGCTTGCCCATCCAGTATCGTGCAACTGGACATCACCTTTTATGTGGACTCGTCTCATGGGAGCCGCCTGCGAAACTCCCCAGATATTTACAGCACCGCTTGGGGATGCAATGCAAAGGTTTTCAACTGAACGCCAGAAATTACAGGTTACATTCCCTTTTTTATCCCCTTTTGAAATTAAGGTTCCCCGGATAACCACATCGTCAGGCGATTCGCCCAGGCCAATGATGTGCATATAATAGCCGATTTTTAAATCCAATTGATAGGTTCCGGGTTTGAAAAGTAATGCATACCGGTTTAAACCGAATTCACTTTTCCTCGGATGTTGCTGATTATACAGGGTATCAATCAATACCTGTATTTCATTTACATCCATGCCTGGGTCGAAAATGAAAACATTTTCACCGAACATTTTCTCATTATACTTAATCGCAAAAGAGGGTAAATTGCTGTTGGCCAATTCTGATGATTGTGCATTACCCACCTGAAAGCTTATTAGTATAGCAATGAGGCTTATAACCAACTTATTTCTCATAATAAAGTATTTATTCAGGGTAATTAGTAATTTCAAATCGCTGCAATCCAAGGACTAAAATAAATTCAGGGGTTATATAGTTTCACTCCCGGTTTTAAGTATGCTATGCAAAATAAATACAACATCTGTAAAAATACGGAAATTATTATGTCGGGTTGCAGGTTTGTGAACAAGTAATAAACCCTAGCTGAAACGTGTCACTCATTATGTTAGTATCCCAATCCAAGGCTGGCAAGTATGTGTAACTTAGCGAAGCGATCTCATGAGCGAAGCGATTAATCCATGCCTCTGCACATTTACTCTAGCGATATCGTTAATGCAGTAAAAAACTGAAAATTCTCCAGACAAGAAAAAATATCCAAAAACTATCATTCTGGAATAAAAAGAAAATTTTAAAGATCGTGTTGCAGTTAATTTGTTTTTCCTGAATTTAGCGAACTGAATATTAACTTTTAAACTTATTGTAGGTATGTTTAAACTGGCAGAAATTTTACTGAATGTATCCAATTTTATTTTCAGATATTCTTCATTGATTTTAAGTTTTGGATTTATTCTGATTGGGATTTGGGTGTTTTTCTTTCCGGGAGAAATTTCAAGAAATGCAGGCATTGCACAGTTTATTGTTGGACTGTTGTTCGGTCTGCTCATATTACGGAAACGAAAAAGCATTTAATAAAAGAAGATTGACAGAAATTGCCCTGTTCGCAAGCATTTATAGCGTGTTTGCCTTTTCTTCTGTTATCTGCTCAGCTATAAAAAAACAGATATGAGAATTATAATTATACTAAGTTTGATTTTGTCCTGTACAATCTTAAATGCCCAGGACCGGAATGATACGATCAGGATGAAAGATGGCACTGAAATCCTTTGCCAGATATTAAAAGTATCGGAACCTGATTCTATAATTCAGTTCTGTATCCGGGACAACGGAGAATTGAAGGTAAAGAAGGTTCAATCCGCATTCGTTGCTTCTTATTCGTGGCCGGGAAAGGATCAGGCTGGTAAATATCGCAAAATGCTGGGCGTAAAAACTATACAGGATGGTGAAATATACAAAGGATATTGGTATGTAAAGCTTGCTTTACCAAAGCATGAACTTACAAGCTCTGAGCTGGCAGCAACAGAACTAAAAAAGGCACATACAATATTAAAGATCGGGTTTGCTGTGTCAACTGCAGGAATTATTACGGCAGTATTTGGTCCTCGTTTTTTACACGAACCTACCATCCAGGGCAGTAACATGTACAGCTACCCCGAAGACTTTAAAGCATATGAAAATACGGTTAAAGCTTTACACCTGGTTGGTGGCGGCATAATAGTGGCAGGAACAATAATCGGGATCTCGTCAATAACTCATTTCAAAACAGCAAATCTGCTTAAACAGGAATCCGGTAAAGGATTAAGCATAACGATAATAAACGATGGTTTAGGCCTGGCATTAAAATTTTAATTTCCATGGCTGGCGCACATCCCAAGTCGGGAGGATGCCATCCACAGGTACTATACGCACGCGTTATAAACGCGCGAGAAGGATCTGATTGCCTTTCACAATTTCTGCCTTCACAAGAATGAATTAGTTAGCACGCTAACGGCACTTTAGTTTTGCCTGAAAATCCAGCATAGTTATATAAACCTGCCTAAAACAAACTTTAAGGTTACCGGCAATTTCGCTAAATGCAATAGTAAAAAGTGAAGTAAATTTTTCTTTTATTCACTCAAAATGTAATAATCCAGCCAGTATTCATTACTCTTCCAGCATCTTCCGTAAAACTTTATAATCGATTTTCCCGGTTCCCAATACCGGAATTTCATCTATTTCAATGATGCGTTTTACCCTGGCCATAGCAGCTACTCCATTTTTTGAAAGATAGTCGTTTACCTCATCGAGGTTGATGTGGAGTGAAGTGAATAACACAATTTGCGCAGGCGTTGTTTTGTCAGAACCTTCCACTGCCATAACCTGTTTCTCCAGATCGCCATATTTTTCCAGCAATATTTTTTCGATAAACGGGAGGCTTATCATTTCCCCGGCAATTTTAATAAACCGTTTAAGCCTTCCGGTAATAAACAGGTACCCATCTTCATCCAGGTATCCAAGATCCCCGGTTTTATAATAAGTTTTACCATTTATTTCTTCAAAAGGATTAATTGTTTCTTCACCTAAATAGCCATGGAATACATTTTTCCCCTTCACATAAATCATTCCTGCCTCACCTGGCTGTACTTCTTTCCCTGTCTCCAGGTTAATAATCAGGTGTTCTACCCCAGGTAAAAATTTGCCGACGCTATTCATTTTTTGCCTGTCCACAGGATTGGCGGAAAGTATCGGAGCACATTCAGTAATTCCATAGCCTTCAAGTAGTTTGGCATCAGTGGTAAGACTATCAAAAAGCTCTTTTATTGCCATAGGCATAGCTTCCGCTCCTGAGATAACATAACGCACGGATTTAAAATAATATGCTGACCCGACAGCCATAAACATCTTCAGGAAGCCAGGAGTTCCAACCAGCATATTTGCCCGGGTATGTTTTAAAATTTTCAATACTTCCCTGGCATCAGTTGGGTTAGGAGTATAGGCAATCCTGATCCCTGAAACCAGTGGACAAGCAACTAATGCCGTAAATCCAAAACTATGGAACGGTGGTAGAAATCCAAGAAAGATCGTTGTATTTTCAAACCTGATCAGTTTAAAAGTGCCATGCAAATCGTTGGTAATATTCAGGTGCGTTAAAGGTACAGCCTTGGGCAAAGCTTCGCTTCCGGATGTAAACAGGACTACAGCAGTCTCATTGATATGCTTGTAATCCAGGAATAGTTTCGGAAATTTGGAAACAATTAATCCTTTTATTTTTGAGGTAATACTGATTTTGGGGATTTCTTTATCCAGCAATACCAACTTTGATTTGATACTATCAGGAAGTTGTTCTTCAATTTTTTTTATAAAGCCGTCGGCTGAAAGGATCACCTCTACACCTGCAGTTTCCATGCAATGTTCCAGTACCTTTTTCCCCACGGTCCAGTTAAGCATTACCGGGATTTTCCCTGCCATATAAGAGGCAATGATTAGCAGGGTAGTGCTTTGAAGTGCCGGCAACATAATCCCGACATGCTCTCCTTTCACCTTCATTTTAATAAGTTCAGCGACAACGGCTGCTTTCAACAGGAATGTTTTCCGGCTGGTTGACCCAATCATAGCATCGTAAACAAAGTACTCCTTTTGATTGGTAGTGAAAGTATCGAGAAATTGCCAGAGAATGTTTTTGTCAGGATCAACCTGGATATATCCCTCCCTGGCTAAGTCAGGATCAAAATGGCAGGGTTTTAAATCAGAACTGGTACTGAATTGGCCCAAAACCACCATGCACAAATCGCCAATAGTCTTTAATTCATTGATTTCAGGAGAAGAGAAACCCTTAAATTGATTCTCCAGTTCGGAAACAATTTCCACAATATTGAGCGAGTCGGCCCCCAAATCCAAAACCAGGTTTGAATTTACCAATAATTCATCAGGTGCCATATTTAAAACCGACGAAACAATGCCTTTTACCTTTTCTAATGTTTCTTCAGGAATTGATTCGGCATCAGTTGGTAATGCCTGATCACGGACTTCCTCAGCTGAACCGGAAATCCTTTCGGCTACTTTTCTTTTTAATTGCGGTAAATAGAAAAAGTGCTTAAGGAAAAGTGCCGGTTCCTCCCCTTTCAGGTTATAAAAATCTTCGAGGAATGTATTGAATGGTTTTTGTCCGAGAATCACTTTTTCTTTAGCGACTGAAGTGATATCTTCAAATTCTATGCTGACATTACGTTTGGGTAGAAAAAATAGCAGATTGGCCAGTACATAAAAAATCCCTTTCAGGATCTGGGCTAAAAAATTCGGCGATTTCCCGGTCTTTGCCTTCGAAAACATGCTCCCCCATAAGCCGGTTATACGAACACCTACAATCTGAACCCCATCAGGGATTGTCGTGACAATAGAGTATGTCGATTTTTTATTGAAAATTTTCTCAAAACCCTGGCCTGCAATCTGCCCGCTGGGGTAGATCACAATATTTCTGTTACGTCGGAATCCTTTATAAACGGAGCGTGTGATTGATTTTAAAACCTTGGTATCACGGCTACCTGTTTCAAGATCGCTTACCCGGATGGCTCCCAGTCGTTTAAAATACCATTTTACTACAGGAATGTTAAAGTATCTCTCTGTAACTACAGGAAGTGCGGTTGAGAACCGGAAGATCTGGCTTAGTAAAATGATCGGATCAATCAATGCCTGGTGATTGGGCAAAAAGAGTACCGGCGAATTGTTTTGTAAAATTTCTTCTCCTTTAATTGAAACCTTGTACCGGAAACGAATCAGCAGCCTGATTTTGAAAGCTAAAATCTTCGATAAAAAGAGAACGAATGAGTCTGAGTTTTTCATTTGAACTTTGCTTGTATCATCCAAATATAGTGAATTTTGATTACTTATTTTTCTTCAGGCAGAAAATAAAAAGATAATGGATGGATTATTCAATCCGGTTTTTGAATCTGATTCAAATAAAAATGGTAGTTTTATGTGTAAAATATTCAGACTGATATGAAAAGACCGATTTTGCCTGTAAATTCCCCAAAGGTTATCAATGCCTGGTGTTCATACGATATCGCGAATTCTGCCTATATTTTAAGTGTTAATACAGTATTGTACCCGATATTCTATCAGCAGGTAACTCAGAAAGCTTTTGGTTCGGAAATGGTGATGTTCATGGGGATGAATATTAAGAATACTGTTTTGTATGAATATGCCATTGCATTGGGTTACCTGATCGTCATCTTTCTGACTTTATCCTTATCCGGAATAGCTGATTTGGGAGGTTATCGCAAGCAGTTTATGCGGGTTTTCACCATGTTAGGATCTTTTGCCTGCATTGGATTATACTGGTTTACCGGGGCCAATATTACGCTGGGCCTCATTCTGCCTATGCTGGCTGTTTTGGGATTTGCCGGCTCATTGGTGTACTACAATTCTTTTTTACCAATCATTGCCACTCCCGATCGACACGATCGCATCAGCGCCAAAGGCTTTTCATTTGGATACGCAGGTGGTATGATATTACTGATCTTTAATATTTTTTCGTTGCAAAAATATCAGCTGTTTGGATTCTCAGATTCATTGCAAGCCATACGGTTTTCATTTATTGAAGTGGGTATCTGGTGGTTGGCTGTATCGCAGATTGCATTTTACTATTTGCGTGAAGAACGTAAAGCGGTTCATTGGGATGTAACCATTTTTACCAGGGGATTTCATGAGGTTTTCAACGTGTTTGGTTACATCAAAAAACATAAGACTATGTACCGGTTTCTGCTTTCTTTCTTCTTTTTCAGCATGGGCGTACAAACCATCATTATTGTGGCTTCACTTTTCGGCAAAGTAGAATTGGGGATCTCTGATACCATGCTGATTATGACCATCCTGATAATTCAGGCAGTAGCGATTCTGGGTGCGTTTATTTTTGGAAGAGTTTCTAGCCGTTATGGGAACAGAACCTCACTGCTGTGGATGCTTGCAATCTGGATATTTATTTGTTTCTCAGCCTACAATGTGCAGAACAATTATCAATTTTATGTTTTGTCAGCACTGGTTGGTTTGGTAATGGGAGGAATACAGTCGCAGGCACGCTCAACCTGGTCAAAATTAATACCTAATAATACAACTGATACTGCTTCTTATTTTAGTTTTTACGACAGCACTGAAAAACTGGCTATTGTAATCGGGATGCTTGGATTTGGCATTATTGAACAAATTACCGGAAGCATGAGGAACAGCACCTTGTTGTTATCCTTATTCTTTATTGTAAGCTTCCTGATTATTGCATTTACAAAACTGAAGAAAGAGGAATCTTCTCCCGCATAAATTCACCTGAATTTTTTGGTTTGGAATAAGGGTTGGAAATGTACGATAGGATTAATCAAGGATTTCAGAAATATTCC
Organism: uncultured Bacteroidales bacterium; assembly: GCA_963802185.1. GTDB lineage: Bacteria > Bacteroidota > Bacteroidia > Bacteroidales > UBA4417 > UBA4417. The sequence goes on along the minus strand of CAWDHU010000010.1, from coordinate 169,493 downwards.
TTGCCTCATCGATTTAATTTATGAAAACCAGTGTATCACGCTGATTTTCAAAGAGTAGCCTCAATAGGAATCGAACCTATATCTAAAGTTTAGGAAACTTCCGTTCTATCCGTTGAACTATGAGGCCCTTTATTGGGGATGCAAAAGTAATGCATTATTCTGTATTGAACAAGTTGAATTCCGGAAGCTTTCTTCCTGGCTAACCAGCTGCAGTAACAGTAATAGAAAACAATTAGTGTTCCCGGCAGAATTTTATAGATCTCCTTAGTCAGCAAAAAAACTTTCCTATAATCTAAAAATTGCCCTCACAATTAAAAATATCCCAAAACCAATTAACAGAAGCCCGACAAAATGATTCACCCGGACCAGTATGTTTATTTTCAGATGATCCTTAATTCGATGGGCAATAAATACCTTTAAAACATCGGCTCCAAAAACCGTAGTCAGTGTTCCGATAAAGAAAATGATAATTCCGTGTTTATCATCACCATAGGTGGAGCTCACGCCAACCATGGCTGAAATCCAGAAAAACCAGACAAAGGGGTTCATTATATTGAGAAAAAACCCTTTCAATACATAGGTTAAAGGCCCGGGAACACGAATTTCGATTCCTTTGTTGTTATCTTCGATATGAATTTTATGAAGGAAAGTATATATCCCAAAACCGATTAGTATTGACCCACCTATAACTCCGGCGATCATATAATTATTTTTCTGATTGATCAGTTGCAATGCTCCAAGAAGTGCCAGGTATACTACACTGACATCGCTCAGGAAAATTCCAAAAGCAAGGAAAATTCCGGATTTCAGCCCCCGGTGAATGCTGGTTTGCAGCAGCGTAAACAATGCCGGGCCAAGTAATGCTGACAGTGTTAATCCGAGAATGACACCTTGTATAAAGGGATGCATTGTTAGTGGTTAGGGGTTGAGGTTTAAGACGAGACTTAATTAAGGGGATTTGTAAAATTTAACAAGTTTTGATTAAAGGGGAAGGTCTGTTTCAACGTACTTGTTAACTATTTTTAATACCTGTTTTTTTCTCTAAAAACTCTATCCAGCTGTCGAGTTTGGTACTTTTCAGAACACGGGGGAATTTATGCTGCCCACCTTCTTTCCCTTGCAATTTCATCCATTCGTAAAAAACAGATGGCGCCATAACTTCGGCTGTAACTTCGCGGATGGCATGCAGGCGTTCGGTACGGTAGTCGTCATTGAGGATTTTGAGGTTTTCGTCCAGCATTTGAGCAGCCGTATCAGCATCGAGCGGCGAATCGCAACCCAGGTACCATTTATGTGCAAACATTCCTTTTTTATGTTTTACTCCTGCAACTGAGAACTCGCGAATAGTGATATTCAATTCCTTCGATAGCATTTCAACGGCATGGTTGAGGTTTTCCTGCGAAATATGTTCGCCGCAGAGACTCAGGAATTGCTTGGTACGGCCTGTAATCACGATCTCACTCATTGCTTTGGATTTAAACCGGACTGTATCTCCAATCAGATAACGCCAGGCTCCTGCACAGGTCGAAATCAGTAATCCATAATCTTTATTTTCTTCTACTTCGCTTATATTAAGCACAGTGGCATCTTGCCTGAGGTTTCCATCTTCATCAAAATTTGTTTCGTTGAAAGGAACAAATTCGTAAAAAATACCATTATCAAGCACTAACTGCATGGCGTTACTACCGGGACGGTTTTCGTATGCTATAAATCCTTCCGAAGCAAGGTAAGTTTCGATATATGTAAGCGGATGAGCAAGTAATTTTTCGAAGCCTTTCAGATAAGGCGCGAACGAAACGCCACCATGAACATAAATATTAAGGTTCGGCCACATATCATGGATGGTATTCAGGTTGTATGTTTCGATAATTTTTTCAAGAAGTATCTGAATCCAAGCTGGTACACCTGTCAGAATTCCGATATCCCACTGTGGCGCTTTTTTAACTATTTCATCCAGTTTGGTCGACCAGTTACTTTCTTTCGAGATACGATTGCCTGGCTTGTAAAAATGCTGGAACCAGAAGGGAATATTACCGGCAGTAATCCCCGACAAGTCACCTTCGTAATAGGTTCCGTTAAACTGAAGCTGGGTGCTGCCGCCCAACATCAATATTCCTTTCGAATAAAAATCGCGTGGAAAATCGTACCTGGCCAGTGACCATATCTGGCTGGTCCCGGTTTTTTTTATTGCACTTAACATATCGCGTGTAATAGGCAGATACTTACTCGAAGCACCCGATGTTCCTGAGCTGAGCGCGAAATACTTAACCTGTCCAGGCCAGCTTACATAGGCTTCTCCATTCAAAGTCCGATACCACCACTGTCGGTGCATACTGTCGTAATCAAAAAGGGGAACATTTTGCTTAAATAATTCGAGTGGATTTCGCTGCCTAAGCATATCCTGAAAACCATACTCTTCGCCAAATGAAGTAAGTTGAGCATGTCGCAGTAATGTTTTCAGTGTCCGGATCTGAATTTTATATGCATCCTGTGTTTTCAGGGCTTCCATCGGAAATTTACTCCTGAACTCAATGGCACTCTTGATAATTGATCCAAGTATAGGCATACCTTGTGTAAATTAAGTTTTATAGCTGGCTAAATTAGAAATAATTTCTAAATTCGTATACATCAAAACATAGCCACCTAACCTAAATTAGTCAAATCCAATTAATATTGAGTACCGGACTCGAAATTTGAGGCCTGGGACCAGAGACTTATTCTGGCAGTCTAAGAGGCTTATGATTCTTCCTTAAACAATTCGGCCGAAATTCCATCTGTAAAAAGCCGTCCCTCCGGAGTTAACACAAGTTTGCCCTGGCGGTATATCATTTGTTTTAACTCAATAAACGGCAATGCGTCAAGCAGTAGTTTTTCGGCACTTTCATTACCAAATTTTCTCCTTACCTCCACCAAATCGCATCCCCAAATCGTACGCAGCGAAGTCATGATATATTCATTTAATTGTGTTACAGGGCTTAACAATTCCTGCCCCTGCTCCACTTCGCCTGCAGCTGCCGATTCAATATATTTAGCAAGATTAGCCACATTCCAGCTTCGTGAAATGCCATTGTACGAATGTGCTGAAGGGCCCAGACCCAGGTAGTGCTTCCCTTGCCAGTATGCCGTGTTATGCCGCGAATATGCACCCGGAAGGCAGAAATTGGATACTTCATAATGTTCATACCCATGCTCTTCCATTAACCGGCAAAGAATGCTGTAATGCGAAAGAGACAGGTTTTCATCCACGGGTTTCGTTTTCCCCTTCCGGATCATAAATGCCAGCGGGGTTTTATCTTCGATTGTCAGAGAATAAGCTGAGATATGAGCAATCCCTATAGAAAATGCTTTCTGCAGGTTCTCTTCCCATCCTTCGTCGGTGAGAGTGGGAATACCATAAATCAGGTCGATACTTAGGTTGTGAAAACCGGCATGTTTTGCATCTGTAATACATTGCGAAACCTGTGCCGAAGAGTGTGTACGACTTAAAAACACCAGGTCTTCCTGCCTGAAAGATTGTATGCCAATGCTAAGCCTGTTGATTCCGGCTTTTTTAAAAGCCCCGAGTTTTTCAGGTGTAAGATCGTCGGGATTGGCTTCGAGGGTTATTTCGGCTCCGGATTCAACTTTAAAGTATTTATAAATTGAATTTAGTATTTTTTCAATATCAGATGTCTCGACAAGGGATGGCGTTCCTCCTCCAAAATAAATGGTTTCTATATTCTGACCTTCGAGATAACTTTTCCGCTGTATCAAGTCATTGATAATAGCATCCCCGATCTGGTCCATATACCTCGTACTGGCTAAGGAATAGAAATTGCAGTAGTTGCATTTATGTTTGCAAAAGGGAATATGGATGTAGATTCCGGCCATTGTTGTTTGTAAAAAGTTAATGGAAAATGGTTGAGGGAAATAGAAAATGGAAAATAGAAAATAGTTAAGAAGACATAATCTGAGAATTAAAATTAAATCAAATTTGGTATAATGTATTTCACAAGTCTACCATTAACCATTTGACTATTTGCTATTCAACTATTTTCTAACAACTACTTCTTCAGCACAATCCTGAAGGTAGTTCCTTTCCCTATGGTCGAACTTTTAACAAATATCTTTCCTTTGTGATAATCATTGATAATCCTTTTCGAAAGCGACAAGCCCAAACCCCAGCCTCGTTGTTTGCTGGTATATCCGGGATTAAATATAGTTTTGGACATGTTACGCGGAATACCTTTGCCGGTATCGGCAATATCAATATTAACAACATGGGCTTCTTCAGTAATGTCAATGGTTATTTTCCCTTGCCGAGTCATGGCATCCACAGCATTTTTTACCAGGTTTTCAATAACCCATTCGAACAACTGCAGGTTTAATGGCAACACAATCGAATATTCGGGCGGCACATTAATTGAGTATGTTATTTTCTGAGAAGTACGGGTTTTAAGATACGATACTGAACTATAGATAACTGAAACCAGGTTTTCAGGAACCAATGACGGATTTGAACCTATCTTTGAAAAACGATCGGTAATAGTGTTAAGGCGGTTCACATCTTTTCGCAGTTCTTCGATGGTTTCGCTGTCCAAGTCTTTCGATTCGAGATAATCGACCCAGGCCATCATCGATGATAGCGGAGTGCCAAGCTGATGTGCCGTTTCCTTGGCCAGTCCTGCCCAAACCTGGTTTTGTTCACTTCGTCTTGCTGTGCTGAAAAGCAGGTATGCCACCAGCAAAAAGATACCGATAATTACAAACTGAATATACGGGAAATACCGCAACTGGGTTAAAACATACGAATCTTTATAATAAATAAATGTTTTACCCTGGCCTGCAATATCAATTTCTATAGGTTCGTTTTCAGAAGACATATCGCTTATAAGCTGATGCAGGTAAGCCGAATCGTGTATCCGCAAGGTATCAATCTGCCCGTAGGCTAATGCCTCGGTACGTGCACTGTCGGTCACCAACACCGGGACAGATGCCGAATTATTAACTACTTCACTGAAAAATGATTCCACCAGGTTATTCATGACCACCTGCATTTCAGTAAACAATTTGGAATCCTGGTAATAGATGTAGTTAACCTCGTCCTTATAATAGTTGATCTCAATTCGCGGATACTTCGAAAACTCCTTTTTCAGGTAATCATTCATCCCCGGAATGGTATCGGAGCTGAAAACTGTATTCACCTGTGAAGTTATGTTGCCTTTACCGTCGGTAAGAATTACAGGGATTGACTTATTGTTCTGAATGATTTTCATGTAAAATGACGGATCCTCATTGGGCCCGGATCTCACAAACCGCTGAAGGGCTTCGGCGTATAATTCAACTTTGGTCCGTTCTTCTTCCTGTATTTGCGAGAAAAATTTTTGTGTTGAATTAACAAGGCGTGCCCTGGTCTGCAATGCATTGGCCCAGGTGTGTATTTTCATGCGCTCGTCCCTGGCAATTTTTTTAACCAACACATTGGAATACCAAAGTGAAAATGCAATAATTACGATAGCAAAAAGAAACAGCAGCAGTTTCCAGTGCCTCTTCCGGCTATAAATATTGTAACGACCAAATAAGGATTTTTTCATCTTTCAAAATTGCTAAAAAGCTTACGAGCGTTGTTATACCTGAGATCCAAAGTTATATATGTGAGATTCCCATTTAATTCCTGATATTTATTCAGGCAATAAATGTACAACATTACTTTTACCGGCCTGATTACGAAAACCTTAAAAGAATGTTGATTTGTACATTTTACATTGCATAAAATTAAAATTAAACCACTAAGGCACTAAGTTCACTAAGAATCACTAAGAATGACAATGTTTAGAAAAGTACATTCTCTTATCGCAACTCTCCCCTCGCCTTCTCCCCCATTTCCCTTTCGCCTGCTCTCCCACTCTCCCCTCCATCCTCCTCGCCCACTCTCCCCCTCCTCCTCTCTCCCTCTCTCCCAACTCTGATTACTCAACCTTCTTATCATCGTCCCATTCAATTACAAACTTTCCCTGCTCCTGCTTTTTAAGCAAATCCTTATCTTTGAAATTTGCTGATTTATAAAGCGAGTCACTACCCTGCTTCCTGCTAAATTCCTGTTTCAGAATCTGCCTGAGCTCTACTTTCTGTGCTTTCAGATCGGTGGAAATCTTTTCACGCATAGCCTTCTTATCATATTTTACAATGGGATCATCAACAGTTCCCGTAAGCGAAACATATACTTTAGTTCGACCTCGGCCATCATCTTCCACAGGTCCGAATTCAGCCTGGTTATCATATCCTTTGTTTCGTTTTTTGAATTTTGATGCAACCAGATCGGCCAAGGCAATGGTAAAGTGGTAATCGAGTTCATTATCAAAAGTGTGAGTTCCCAGAAGTTGCAGGTTCAGGGCACTTGATTTTATTTCCATTGCCGGAATATAAATAACCTGGTTTGCGATATCAATCTGGTTTTGCAAAGTTTCAAAACGAATATCCGTAAGATCTTCCACTTTTAAATATGTTGAAAGACTTTGCATAGGACTATAATTCACCAACCTGCCATTTTCGATCCTGATTTCAGCATGCGTTTTTATTGAATTTAAATCGATATCCAGGTTATTTTTCATAGTGCTGGCAAAGATCACTTCAGCTGTAACCAATCCTTCGAGATTTTCGTCTTTCAGATCATTCTGCCCGAAATTACCAAACTGGGTGAAGAGCATTTTAACATTCACCTTATCCAGGTTTGCCTTGGCCTGCAACAGCGAATAATTGGAGGCCTGCGCATTAATATTGGCCTGGCCGGTAACTTTCCCCTGGCATGTGAGCATGGCAATATCAGCAACCGACAACACTTTATCCCGCATTTGCGCTATCCCGGTAATGTTGGCAGCACTGAATTTGCCGAAAGTAAAATTATTACTCCGAATTAGAAGGTTGCTGATGAGGATATCGCCTGGTAATCGGAACTGGTATTCGCTTCCTGATCCTTTCTGAGCACCAGACAACTCGTCCCAGTCGAACCGTTGGGAAATAAGAGAACCCGTTATCGACAGGGTTTCATTTTTGACGAAAATCCAAGGTAAAATATTGCCCAGAGTGCCACTCAGCTTAAAATCACTGCGCCCCGCCTGGAATGAAAGTTGTTGTAATTGTATGCCGTTTCCGTTAAATGCAAATACCGATTGTATTCCTTTGATTGGCAGGTCATAGTTTTTCAATCCCAGGCTTGACTGCTGAATGCTTCCTGAACCTGTAATAGTGCTGTTAAGAAAATCGGAGGAGGCAAGATGGTTGATATCGTCAATCCTGCCATTAAAAGCAGCATTCAATTTAAGCCATCCACTCATTGAAGTAAATTGCTCGTATTTCAGAAATTGCTGGAGTTCATTCAGATTCAGACTGGCACTGAGATTACATTGTATTACAGATGACGAGAAACCCTGCATTAAAAACGAACCGCTAACAAACCCATCGCCAAGCTTAGCCTTTAGATTGCTAATTGAGAGAGTTTCATTTTTCCCATTTTGTTTTACCCCATACTCTGCCAGTGCCGAAACATTGCGGAGACTTATACCTGATTTTCGTTCGGTAATATTACCATTCTGCAATTGGAGACGGACAGAAACGGCCGGTGTGTTATCCCCTCCAAACATACCAGATATTTTAGACGTAATGTCTCCTTTACCTTCGAACTTATACCCAGAGAAACTTTTTGTGTAGCTGGCCGGTACAAGCGACAACATTTCCTGCAAGGTTGACCCTGTGGCTGTTACATCCAGGTTTACTTGTTTTTGTTTATCACTGTATATAAAATCTCCCGAAGCGGTGAGTTTCAGTTTACCTGTTTCAAGTGCACCTTTCTGAATATTGTATGAACCGGTATTATTGTCAACCTCCAGCAATAGCCATAAATTGAGATCGCGTTCTGATATATAACTGGTTCCCTGCGATTTGAAATCATGAATAAGGAATCTTCCTGCCAGGCCAAGAGTATATTTGCTGTTTCCGAATTTGCCATTTGCATCAAAACCAGGTATGTGCGTGTCTACGAAAGTGAGCGATGCATCATTAATATAACGCAGGTGAAGATTCCGAATCTGTATGCGCTGCAATTCGAAATTAAAACTTTCGTTTGCTCTTCCTGAGGTTTCTTTCCAGAAATGGAAATTGTCGCCACCATCAGCATATACATGCGGAGCTATTTCCACATCATTAAGACTTATGTTTTTTACCCTATACTTTTTACGCAATAAATCCAGGATATTAAACTGCAACGAAACCGTTTTTGCTGTAAGCAAGTAGTGTTTAGAAGGCAATTTTGTGGCTTCTTTTATCCGCACCCCCGAAAAACGAACGGAAGCAAACGGAAAATCTTTGACCAGGCTTAACTGTACATCGTCAATCTGAACTTCGGCTGTAAGGGATTTGTTTATTTCGGTGATAAAAAGTCTTTTTACCTCAGGCCCAAGATAGCGTTGAGCCAGAAGGAGCAACAAAACAACAAATGCAATAATGCCTATTATCCATAAAGTTATTGCCCTGATGGTTTTGTGACGCATAATCGGAAACAGTGGTTTTATTAAAACTAACGCAAAAATACTATTGTTATTAGTATAAGTGAAAGAAAATATTAGCGACAGTGTTTTATATCAAATGAATAGAGAATATAATCAGCTGACGGTTTTAAACAATCTGAGCGCCAAAAATGAAATAATTATATATTGCCATGGATTTTAGAAATAGCCACTTTTATTTAAATAAAGCAGATAGAACCCATTCCCAACCGCTGCTAATTAAAAAATTCAATATGAAATATTTGTTAGAAGATACCCGGGCGTAATTCCTGAATAGCAATGTTTTCTATTTTTGGCAGGCTTAACAAAAAACAAATAATTAACTTTTTTTCTTCCTAAAGGTTAATTTGTCCAAACCGCATCTGCAGGAGCAGCGTTAACTGATTTTGAAGTAGTAGTGCTGCCCGAAGTACTTGTGCCATATGATTCAATCATCCCCCAGCCTTTGGTAAAAGTCCAGTTAAATACATTTCCATAATAATCAGTTCCTGTAAAAGTGCCATCCTGATCGTAAAAATTGTACGTGTATAATTTGCTGACAACTGGTTTGTTGTTAATAAGGACAAATGTTGAGAGTTTGACAGCAATATGTTTAGCTTCACCATTATCAGTATAATCAACCATGAATTCAAGGGGGTTTACGAAATGTAAGGTCTGAGACGAAATTACAATGGAACCACCCAGCGTCTGGGCATAATCAGCCATGCTGGTAAAATAAGTGCCCGAAACAGTTTCAGGCAGTATAAGCATGAAAGTACCGTCAGATGACAATGCTGCCGTAGCAATATTTTCTCCATCTGCTGTTGCTCTTACCATTGCAGGCCCGAAATCCCAGTCTAACAGCCTGGTTCCTGTCGTATCAACCACTTTGTATTTTACAGTCCCATAAATGGTATAATAACTTGCTGTTACATCAGGATGAGGATTATCTGATGGTTCATCTTTGCATCCGCTTTGCAGGATTACAACCAAAGACAACAGTAAAGCAAAAAACAAGTTAAACAGCTGTTTCATATGAGTTTATTTATAGATTTGACTTAAATATTCTTAACGATTTATATTCTAATTTGTTTATTCAGGATCCCGGCTGGCCTGCTGAAACTATAGTCTCATTTTTACGTTGAAATAATTCAGCCGCCAGATTTGATACAATTTCAGGTTTGAGATCGATCATACAGCGGAAATGCTTTTTAGGGCACGAATGTAAGCCTTTTTGGGTACAGGGTCTGCACGAAATCTCTATCTCAGCCACCCTGCTGTTTTCCGGCAACGGGAAGAAACCCAGTTCGCGGGTTGTTGGTCCGTAAATTGCCACAACAGGTGTTTTCATAGCCTGTGCCATATGCAACATTCCGGTATCGTTAGTAAATACCATGCTTGCTTTCCCAAGTAAGGATGCTGAACCCATCAGGCTCAGTTTGTCGGCAAGGTTTAGTGATGGCGTTTTCATTAATGCCTGAACAAGATTGCAAATTTCAACATCACCCGGGCCGCCTATCAGAATGGGATAAGATCCGGTTTGCTTGCAATATGTGTTGGCAGCTGCAGCATATCCTTCCGCCGGCCAACGCTTATTCTCCCATTTTGCACCGGGAGCAATTACCAAAATCAGCTTCCCTGAAGGGATATTGTTCTGTTTTAAGATTCCGGTGACTTTTTCAGTTTCGGTTGTTGCCGGAAATACTTCGGTGCCTTTGCTATCGTATTCGACGCCGAGATTAGTTGCCGATTCAAAATAGCGTAAGTACACAGGTTTAATCTCAGTATAAATATTCCTGCCAAACCTGATCAGAATATCCCGTTCCACTAGTTTTTTAGAAAATCCGGATACAATGGCTCCTGAACCAATAGTTATAAATACACTTCGTATATTTTTCTGAATATCAAGTATATGGGTGTATTTTTTTTGTTTAATTTCCTTGCAGATTCTGCTTAATTCTCCTTTGCCTGCTCCCTTATCGAAGGTGATAATATTAGTAAGATGTGGATTATCAGAAAGAACAACAGCAAATTCCCTTTTCACCAGGAAATCGATCTGAGATGTAGGAAATTTTTTACGTAAACTCCTGATCAATGGCGTTGTAAGAATAACATCGCCAATGGAACTGAAACGGATAATCAGGAATTTATAATTTGAATCCAATTTGATAAATTTTGAAAATGCAGTTTTTAAGTCTGTTTAACGATCTTATTCTTGAAATATTACCAATTGCTCATCCGTTCCATCAACCTTCAACGGCTAATACAAAAAGCTATTATACGGGTAACGTATTACATGCAATTTCTTTACCTCGTCGTACAATAGTTTTCTGAATTCATCAACATTAATTTTCTGCTTAGCCGAAATAAAAATTGCCGGGGCATTCACCTTTGCCATCCATGTGTTCCGGAGTTCTTCGAGTGTGATATTCTCTTTTGTGGCAGGAGCCAGGTCAATCGGATCCTTTTCCACATGCGAGTAAGCATCTATTTTATTAAAGACCACAATCGTTGGTTTATCAGCGCAGCCTATTTCAGCTAATGTCTGGTTGGCAATTTCCACCTGCTCCTCAAAAGAAGCATGCGAAATATCTACCACATGCAATAACAGGTCTGCTTCGCGAACCTCATCGAGAGTCGATTTAAAAGATTCAACCAAGTTGTGGGGAAGTTTGCGGATAAATCCAACAGTATCAGTCAAAAGAAATGGCAGGTTTTCGATTACCACCTTTCGTACCGTAGTGTCGAGCGTTGCAAATAATTTGTTTTCAGCAAATACATCGCTTTTACTAAGCAGGTTCATAGTAGTGCTTTTACCCGCATTGGTATATCCTACAAGTGAAACCCGAATCATCTCATCGCGGTTTTTCCGCTGGGTAACTTTCTGCTTATCGATGTCTTTCAGTTTTTCTTTCAGCAGAATGATTTTATCGCGGATAATACGACGGTCAGTTTCAATTTCCTTTTCACCCGGACCACGCATTCCGATACCTCCGCGTTGTTTCTCGAGGTGGGTCCACATATGCGAAAGGTGCGGCAACAGGTATTGATACTGAGCCAGTTCAACCTGGGTGCGGGCGGTGGTAGTGCGTGCCCGTTTTGCAAAAATATCGAGTATCAGCAACGGCCGGTCCAATACACGGCATCCGAGTTCCTTTTCGATATTGCGGGTTTGCGAAGTGCTGAGTTCATCATCAAAAACCACAAGATCAATACTGGCAGCTTTAACATATTCAGCTATTTCCTGCAATTTACCGGCACCCACAAAAGTACGGGGTTCGGGTTTGGGAAGTTTTTGAACGAATCGTTTATCAGGTATAGCACCGGCGGTTTCGAGCAGAAATTCGAGTTCGTCGAGGTAATCGTTGACTTTATCTTCGTCCTGCCTGCCTGTGACCAGGCCAATCAGAACGGCTTTTTCGGGTTTTATATCGAAGGGGAGCATTAAATGGTATTAGGGTGGCAAAGGTACGAATCTTTGGAATAGGCATATAGGGAATCGGTTACGCAAAATGTGAAACGGATTTTGAGTAATAAACCGTCAACATAACAGAAACAACTAACATCGGTATAAAAAGCTCCGCAAGAATAAATATTTACCTTCTGTTGCGCGGACTTTAATTTGTATTCAATAAAAACTGAATATTAAAACTTCTTAAACCCGATAATCTCCCTTACTTCCCTGACTGTTCTGGCTGCACTTTCATGTGCTTTTTCGTAGCCTATATTCACTACTTTCCGCAGGTACTCATCGTTACCAAGCAGGTCGAGTATCCGCTCACGGAATGGCGTGGTAAAACGGATTACATCTTCAGCCAGTTGCTTTTTCATATCACCATAACGGATAGAACAGGCATTGTAGGAATCTTCGAAAAACTGAAGGGTTTCTGGTTCTGATAAGGCTTTCATCAGGCCGAATAAATTCTCAATGGGTTGAGGCTTTGCCTGGTTAGGTTCGGTTGGACCACTGTCGGTAACCGCTTTCATCACTTTTTTGCGGATCGCTTCAGGTGTATCAAACAGGAAAATGGCATTGCCTTCGCCTTCGCTCTTTCCCATCTTGGTGCTGCCGTCCAATCCCGGAATTTTAGTGAGGGTTTCACCAAAGTTATATGCCACAGGTTCGGGGAAATAATCCACATTATACATGCGGTTGAAACGGTTTGCAAACGTGCGGGTCATTTCGAGGTGCTGCTCCTGGTCCTTACCTACAGGCACTTTGTGCGCTTTATGAAGGATGATATCTGCTGCCATCAGTGTTGGATATGTAAGCAGGCCGGCATTCACATTTTCGGGCTGGGTGCGGGCTTTATCCTTGAAAGAAGTGCAGCGCTCCAGTTCGCCCATGTAAGCGTTCATGTTCAGAAAAAGATACAATTCAGCTGTTTCGGGCAGATCGCTCTGCAAGTATAAAGTAGATTTCTCCGGATCAAGGCCGCAAGCCAGGTATTCGACCAGCACTTGTTTTACGTTGCCATGAAGGTCGGCAGGTGTTGGATGCGTTGTAAGCGAATGATAATCAGCTATAAAGAAATAACAATTATCCGTTTCCTGCATTTTAACAAAGTTCTGCATGGCTCCGAAATAATTCCCGAGATGAAGATTGCCCGTAGGCCTGATTCCGCTTACTACTGTTTGCATAGTTCTATGTTTCAACCTTAAAGGTCAAATTTTATCCTGTTATTATTGTTCTTTATTCAACATCAAATTGTGAATACGGCTGCAAATTTAGTGATTTCTGGTGAAAGTGTGAACGAATGGTGATTCGTTAAGTAGTCCAATCAGAGAATTATGTTTACTCTGATTACTGAACGCTTTGTCAGAAAAATTATAGAAAGAGCTTTGATACACTATCCTGACTTGTTGAATGATTTGTATTGACTCGATAATTTAATAGCTGGTAAACTTTTAACACACACTGATAGTTATATTCTATCTTAACTTTCCGGATATATTCATATTACTCAATAATTAATTCAATATTTCTGCTCATTTCAGATTTATTACTAATTTAGGTTTCAGTATCCGGCACTTGTTCTGGCTATTTGCAAACGATTAAAATTGTCTTTCACACTTTAAAAACAAACTGTTTTGTACAGGATTGAATCAAAAATCAACATTCATTCGCCCGAATACCTTGCGAACCTCGAAGCGTACGGGCATATTATGGAACAATACCGAAGCACATTACATGGTGTGGTTAACGGTTCACCTCCATCCTCAGTCAGTCGACACAAAGAACGTGGTAAGCTACTGGCCCGCGAACGCATCGATCAGCTGATTGATCCCAATACGCCTTTCCTGGAGTTGTCGACCATGGCGGCTTTTGGAATGTACGATAATGGATTCCCGTCGGCAGGAATAATCACAGGAATCGGCCTGATTCAGGGCCGTGAAACGATGATTGTGGCTAACGATGCAACCGTAAAAGGCGGAACTTACATTGCCGAAACCATTAAAAAGCATATCAGGGCACAGGAAATCGCCATGGAAAATCATTTGCCCTGCGTTTATCTCGTTGATTCGGGAGGAGTTTTTCTGCCGGAACAGGCCAATGTATTTCCTGATAAATACGATTTCGGACGGTTCTTTTTCAACCAGGCACGCATGTCGGCTGAGGGAATTCCGCAAATAGCGGTTGTAATGGGTTCTTGTACTGCCGGCGGCGCATATGTTCCGGCTATGAGCGACGAGGTGATTATTGTCCGCAACCAGGGGACTATTTTTATCGGCGGTCCGCCTTTGGTTAAAGCTGCAACAGGTGAAGAAGTTACAGCCGAAGAACTGGGTGGTGCCGAAGTGCATACATCCATCTCGGGTGTGGCCGATCATATTGCTGAGAATGATAGTCACGCCCTGCAGATTTGCCGCGATATTTTTTCTACTCTCCGAAAGCCTGATAAACAATTCCTCGAGCTGGTACCGATTGAAGAACCTTTTTATAATCCAACTGAATTATATGGTATTGCTCCAATAGACTTACGCAAACCGGTTGATGCACACGAAATCATTGCCCGCATAGTGGATGGAAGCCGTTTTCACGAATTTAAAGCTAATTATGCGCCAACTATAGTTACAGGGTTTGCCCATATTATGGGAATGCCTGTCGGAATTTTGGCCAGCAATGGCGTTCTGTTTTCTGAAACAGCTTTGAAAGGCGCTCATTTTATTGAACTGTGCACTTCACGTAATGTGCCTATTCTTTTCCTGCAGAATATCACCGGGTTTATGGTTGGCAAGGAATATGAACGACGTGGCATTGCCCGTGATGGCGCCAAGCTGGTTCATGCTGTGGCCAATGCTCGTGTCCCGAAATTCACCGTAGTTTTTGGCGGATCTTTTGGTGCAGGCAACTATGCAATGGCAGGCCGCGCTTACGAACCGAGGCTTCTGTTTATGTGGCCCAATTCAAAAATCAGCGTTATGGGTGGCGAACAGGCTGCCGGGGTGCTTATTACTGTAAAAGAAGATCAGCTAAAAGCTAAAGGACTTACCCTGAGTGATGCCGAGCGTGATGAAATGAGGAATTCTATACTCAAAACATACGAAGAAGAAGGCTCAGCATATTACAGCACTGCCCGTCTTTGGGACGACGGAATTATTGATCCTGTCGATACGCGCAAAGTGCTTGCAATGGGAATTGCGGCTTCAATGAATAAACATTGGGAAGAGACGAAGTATGGGATTTTCAGGATGTAGATAGTTTATTGAGGATCGTGGATTCCGGAATGCGGATTTCAGGAAAATTCTTTCAATCTCTTATATCCTTAATTCTGATCAATCTCATTTTCCCTTTTTCACCTTTGCATTAAAAACAACCTAAAATGAACAATTATACTACTATCAAGCTAGAAACCGGAAAGGGCATTGCAACCATTCTGCTTAACCGTCCTGATATCAGGAATGCATTTAATGAAGTAATGATTGCTGAGGTTACGAATGCATTTCAGGTGACCAGTAAAATGGAAGATATCAGGGTGATCATTCTCAAAGGTGAAGGCAAATCCTTTTGTGCCGGTGCCGATCTTAACTGGATGCGTGATGTTTCCAGATACAGCTATGAGCAGAATTATGCCGAGAGTTACCGATTATCTGAATGCTTTTACGCAATCTATTCTTCACCAAAACCAACCATTGCTAGTAATTCATGGTGCAGCTATAGGCGGAGCCAACGGGCTTCTGGCAGCCTGCGATATTGCTGTTTGCGACAACGAAACCATCTTTTCGCTCAGTGAAGTAAAAATCGGGATTGTACCTGCATGTATTTCGCCTTATGTGATTAAAAGAGTTGGTGAATACGGAGCCCGTGAACTTATGCTTACAGGAAGACGTATCAATGGAACAGAGGCCGAAAACTATAAGCTGGTTAATAAGTCTGTGCCTTCCGATCAGGTTGATGAGTATGTTGATCAGATGGTTCAGATGCTGCTCACAAGTGGTCCGGTAGCTATCACGCATTGTAAGAATCTAATCGATAAAGTAGTTAACCATATTGATCTGAATGAAGCTTTAACTTACACAGCTAAAATGATAGCCGAAATCCGTGCTTCCGAGGAAGGGCAGGAAGGCATGGCGGCATTTTTGGAAAAAAGAAAACCTAAATGGGTTAAGATAGAATGGTGGATGTACGATGTCGGATGTTTAATGTCGGATATGCGGATTTGCAATGTGGGATTAAAAGAATGAAATTAGACTTTTACCATTGAGTTAAAAATCTTTCGGATAAATTTTTTATTATGGATCAATTCGAACTGCAATAATACGAACCTGAAACATCGGCTTCAGAGGTGATAAAATTCACAAAATCATTTCCTCTGAGCCAGGAAAGTAAGGTTATCTACAAACCAGATTATAAAATCTGAACCTCAGCTGCAGCGAACTACCGAGCAGCATGAAGAGCAAGTCGCCAAAAGATTTTATTCGCAAAACTCGGAATCGCTGAAGAAGAATGTGATGAAACGTATTCTGGCTGGAAATCATATTGAAGCTAATCTTCGCTTCAACGTGAATGATGAATTGACAACCCATCAAAACAAGAAGCTATGAAATCCTTTCAATAACTGTTGCTTCAATCAAAACAGTAAAGAATAAATTTGATTCAGTAAATCCGAGATCACACATTCCAACATCCGACATTCGAAAATGATCAAAAAACTTCTAATAGCCAACCGTGGTGAAATTGCCGTCCGAATTATTCGAACAGCACGTAGAATGGGTATCCGGACAGTAGCGGTTTATTCCGAAATTGATAAAAACAGCCTTCACCATAGTTTTGCTGACGAGGCATATTGCATTGGCAAATCCGATCTTTCGGAAACGTATCTTAATATTCCGGCTATCATTCATATTGCTAAAAGTAGTCATTGCGATGCGCTGCATCCGGGCTACGGTTTTCTTTCGGAGAATCCGGAATTAGTGAAAGCTTGCAACGAAGCGGGAATTATATTCGTAGGGCCGGAAGCGAAAGTGATGCAGGTAATGGGGAATAAGGTTGAAGCCCGGAATTTTGTTTCATCCATAGGAGTTCCTGTAACTAAAGGATTGTCGGGAAATACTGCTGCAATCCTAAGCCAGGTTGATGAAATTGGATTCCCTGTTTTGGTAAAAGCTGCCGGCGGCGGAGGCGGCAAAGGAATGCGGATTGTAAACGACAAAGCCAGTCTTGCAGGTGCATTAGAAGCTGCTTCTCGCGAAGCAACCAACTACTTTGCTGATGGCACGGTATATATTGAAAAATACCTTGAAGAACCACGGCATATAGAATTTCAGATTCTTGGCGATAATTTCGGCAATGTTGTTCATCTTTTTGAACGGGAATGTACCATACAGCGCCGCTATCAGAAAATTATTGAAGAAGCTCCTTCGCCAACCCTGACACCTGATTTGCGCTCCAGTATGGGCGAGGCAGCGGTGGCAATCGGGAAAGGGATCAACTATTCAGGAGCAGGTACTATTGAGTTTTTGGTGGATAAGAACTTGAATTTCTACTTCCTCGAAATGAATACCCGTATCCAGGTTGAACACCCGGTTACGGAATTAACAACCGGAATTGACATCGTTGAAGAGCAGCTGTATATTGCGTCAGGCGAAACGCTTCGGATAAAACAAAAGGAATTATTTCAAACGGGTCATGCCATTGAATGCCGGATTTATGCCGAAGATCCGGCAAATAATTTTTTGCCTTCCCCAGGTAATCTTTCCCTTTACCAGAAACCAGTGGGCGATTTCATCAGGGTAGATGATGCCATGATTGAACCTTACCAGGTAAGCAGTTTTTTTGACCCGATGATCGCCAAGCTGATCACATATGGGAAAACACGCGAGGAAGCCCGGTTTCAAATGTTCGGCGCCTTGCAGAATTATGGCATTCATGGCATTAAAAACAACATTAGTTATTTGTCGGCTATCGTTCAAAACGTAAATTACATTAACAATACCATTTCAACCCGGTTTTGTTCCGAACATACTGATGCTTTGCTGAAAGCTATTGAAAATGAGCGCAAAACAATACCTGATTTACTGCCTGTTGCAATAGCTTTAGTTTGTAAAACCAGGAGTTCAAATAATCCAGCTCAAACTCAAAATACGGTTAATGATATCTGGAATTCGATCGGTTACTGGCGAATTATGATGCAGCCGGAACTGAAAATGGAAGGGAAAATTTACCAGTGCCGGATCAGCGACCTGAAGCCTAATGAACTGACTGCAAAATTTGAAACTAAAAATGTGCATATCCGATTTGAAAAGTATGAATCGGCTCAGAAAGCTGAAATTCAACTTAATGGAGAGCCATTTACATTATTTGTTTCTCACCCTGAACCCGGAAAAGTCGTGGTCAGCTACAACACTCATACGTTTGATGTATCCTGCAAAGATATACTTCCTGCCCAGGCTGAATTCAATTCAATTTCTGCCGCTGTAGGTGAAGGCGGGAGTAAAATAATCTCGCCTATGCCAGGGAAAGTGATTAAAGTTGCAGTTGAACAAGGTGATATAGTTTCAAAAGGCGACCTTTTACTGGTAGTTGAAGCAATGAAAATGGAAAATAATATTCTGAGCCCTGCTGATGCTGTTGTTGATCGGATAAATGTGGTTGCCGGCGATCTGGTCGACAGCGTTACAACATTGATTCATTTATCGGCACTCCAGGCTAAACAGGGAGCAGATTAATTTGTTAGTATTTAGTATTAAGAGTTAGCAAGCTGGCTGGAAATACTAATGAATTTTATTCCAGTATGTTTTTTCATTCCTGATTTTTGAACTTTTTTAAACACTAAAATAGAAATAAATGAAAGAAAATGCCAGGATCGAAGCTTTCAGCGATGGGGTTTTTGCAATTGCTATTACTTTATTAATTCTAGAAATAAAGGTTCCGCCTCACGATTCGATCCACTCTGTAAATGATTTATGGAATGGGTTGATTCAGCTTTGGCCTTCTTATTTTGCATTTCTCCTGAGCTTTGGTATTATATTGGTTTCGTGGGTTAATCATCACTATTTGTTTAATTTACTAGATAAATCATCGCGGGCGTTTCTGTATGCAAATGGTTTTTTATTGTTAACTATCACATTTATGCCATTCCCGACTGCGTTATTAGCCGAATACATTGGAACAGATTATGCTAAACCTGCCATAGCTTTTTACTGTTTTGGAGGTGTAATAAATAGCACAGGCTGGTTGCTGCTGCTCAGAACAGTTATTAAACCCAAGCTTCTTCTGCATCAGCAGATTAATGTTGATTTGATACATGGCATCAGGCGAACAACCCAACTCGGTTTTGTTGTTTATACAATTTCAACGGTTTTAGCATTCTGGTTCCCGGTTATTGCACTGGTTATGAATTTATTGTTATGGATCGTCTGGATAACATTATCAATCAATGCAAAATCTGATTAAACTAATTCTCCCTAACTTTTTCACTCCCATTCACTCCTTCTCTCCGATTCTCTCCCTCTCCCCTTCTCCCACTCTCCCACTCATAAACCCCAATCTACCTCAAATATCCTAAAAAACATCAACAAATGGATTTTCACCTTACCGAAGAACAACAAAACATACGTAAAGCTGTACGTGATTTTGCTGAACGCGAAATAAAACCCCTTGCCCGCGAACTGGATGATGAAGGCCGGTTTTCTACAGAATTAACAATGAAAATGGGCCAACTTGGATTGTTTGGTATAAATACGCCTGTCGATTATGGCGGTTTTGGCCTGGATACTTTATCCTATATCATTGCCGTTGAGGAACTTGCTCGTGTTGATGGATCTCAAGCTGCTACTATTGCAGCACATAACTCGCTGGGTATAGGTCCGTTATTTTATTATGGTACCGAAAAACAAAAGCAGAAATATATTCCCCAGCTATGTAGCGGTGAGGCCTTATGGGCTTTCGGACTGACTGAACCTGATGCAGGCAGCGATTCCCGGGGAACCCGCACAAAAGCACATATCGAAAACGGTGAATGGGTGATTACCGGTTCAAAAATATTTATAACCAACGGGGCCTCCGATATTTCTGTCGGTGCTACAGTGCAGGCTGTAACCGGCGAAACCAATGGAAAGAAAGAGTTTACTACCATTATTGTTGAAAAAGATACTCCTGGTTTTACCCGCCGGGCCATGCACGGAAAAATGATGTGGCGTGCCAGCGATACTGCCGAACTTTTCTTCGACGAATGCCGCGTTCCTTACGAAAATGTACTTGGTAAAGTGGGAGATGGTTCACGCATTATGCTCTCGCACTCTCGACAACGGCAGATTATCCATTGCTGCCATGGGACTGGGATGCGCGCAGGGAGCTTTTGAGATGGCGCTCAGCTATGCCCAGGAACGAAAACAATTCGGGCAACCTATTTCAAAGTTCCAGGCTATCAGTTTTAAACTGGCCGATATGGCAACCAAAATTGAACTTGCCCGTACCCTGCTTTACAAGGCCTGCTGGCTCAAAGACAACCATTTACCTTTTGCCAAAGAAGCAGCCATGTCGAAACTTTATTGCTCCGAAATAGCCAAAGAAGTTACCGACGAAGCCGTTCAGATACATGGCGGATATGGCCTGATGAAAGACTACCCCATCGAACGTTTTTACCGCGACCAGCGCCTGCTGCAAATCGGGGAAGGAACGTCAGAGATACAAAGAATGGTGATCTCGCGGTATATTGGGTGTTAGAAGGTTATGAGAGGAGACTTGGCGAAGGGGCGAAAAAGCTATATGAAATGGAGGATTTGGGAAACAATAAACAGATTAAATGAAAATTCGAAATAAACTAGTTCTACTACTCCTGATGCTTTTGATTCATCAGGGTATTTTTGCCCGGGAAGCAGCTGTTTCACATTCCGATACACTCCACTATGGTCAAAATGACCTGGCTGGTAATTATATAAGAGTGAATGGTATTGACCTGTATTATGAAACTTACGGACAGGGCGAACCACTGCTTATGATCCATGGAAATGGCGGATCAATTAATAGTTTTATTAATCAGATTCCGTATTTTTCGAAAAGTTACAGGGTTATTGCCGTGGATAGCAGGGCGCAGGGGCGGTCTCTGGATTTGAATGACTCACTTAGTTTTGAAATGATGGCTGATGATTTCAGTACTTTGCTGGATAGTCTGGGTATTGATTCCTGTTATGTATTGGGCTGGAGTGACGGAGGAATTAATGGATTATTGCTGGCCATTCGTCATCCGGAGAAAGTTAAAAAACTGGCAATTACCGGTGCCAACCTCTGGCCCGACAGTACAGCGATAAGTGCTGCTGATTATATAGGTGGCTTAAATTATTATAATTCATTAGGAGAAATGCCTCAAACCCCTGATATTATTCACACCCGAAAACTGGTAAAACTGGATACATTTGAGCCACATATAACCCGGGAACAATTACAACTGATTAAATGTCCTACCCTTGTTATCGGAGGTGATCACGATATTATCCTTCCTAAACATACTTTATTGATCGCGGAATCAATACCCGGAGCCTATTTGTGGATATTGCCCAACTCAAGCCATGGAACGCTTATCGATTATAAGGATCGGTTTAATCAAGTGGTTGGAGAGTTTTTTGGAAACAAGTTGAAGAGATAAATACTAAAGAATAATTAAAACAATAAACGGGGAAATGCCTTTTCGTTTCCCCGTTTATATAAAATTAAACGTAAACCAATTTATAAATTACCATTCATTGTGATGCTTTTTCTTATCCGGAAATGTGATTGTCCCTTCTGCTGTCCAAGAGCCACCACCGGTAGCAGGATCCATTTTTCCAGTCATTTCCACTAAACCTGTACATCCTTTAAAAGATCACAAAACTTTGTTTAACCAAACAGTTAATGTTACATACATCTATCATGATGCTTTTTGCTATGCATCTCATTTTATATGCTGTAAGTCTCAGGATTTGAAATCTCAATTTATTTTCTGATACCGCTGGGATTTAGTCCGAAGGCTTCCGTAAATGCCCGGCTGAAATGGGAAAGATTCTTAAAACCTACTTCCCAGGCAACTTCTGAAACATTTAAATCAGTATGTAAAAGCATTTCTTTTGCTTTATGCAGACGGAAGGTGAGTAGGTAATCGTTTACTGTTTTATCAGTAAGTGTTTTAAATTTACGGTATAACTGTGCCCGGCTCATGCCGATTTCTTTGCATAATTGCTGTATGCCAAAATGGTCATTATCGAGATGGGCCTCCATGATGTTGCGTATTTTCAGAATAAAGGCATCTTCAATTTTAATTGCTTTATCTTCGGTTTTGGGAAGTGCCTCCATTGAAGCATATCGTTCGCCGCAACAATTTTCGTCAGTTCAACCAGTTTTTTGAGCCGGACACGAAGTTCCTCTTCATTGAAAGGCTTGGCCAGGTAATCATCAGCACCTCTTTCCAACCCAACAAGTTTAGAAGCAATATCAGCTTTTGCTGTGAGCATTATCACCGGAATATGGCTGGTGCGCTGATCGGTTTTAATCTTATCGAGCATGGCAATGCCATCCATTTCAGGCATCATTACATCACTCAGGATAATATCAGGAATATATTCCATGGCTTTTTGCAAGCCTTCCCTGCCATTCGAGGCAACTTCAAGGTGATACTCCTCTTCCAGGATAGCTGAAAGGTACTCCACCAGGTCGGGACTGTCCTCAACAACAAGCAAAATTGGCCGTCTCACTCTGTGAAATAGTTATGTATCTCTGATTTTAAATGATCTTTCCTTTTTGTTTTGGATAAGACGGTTATTTTCTCATTCACATCCGAAAATCCTGCCATTTCTTTTAGCGGTGCATGATTTGAAACAGGTAATTGAACTGTAAAAGCCGTTCCTTCTCCATGTGAACTTTCCACCGTTATAGTACCTTCGATCAGTTTCACAAGTTCTTTGGTAAGAGCCAGGCCCAGGCCCGTTCCGTTTTCGAATCGAATGGCATCTTCCTCGATGCGGTAAAACCGGTCGAAAATAAAAGGCAAATGCTCGGGCTCAATACCCGGACCATTATCATGAACCCGGATCATAAATTTACTACTCCCATTTTCGTTTAATAAACCTGTGGTTAACTCAACCTCACCACCTTCCTGGCAATATTTCAACGCATTCGAAATAAGATTTGTCACAATATGCATTATCTTATCTGCATCGTAATCCATCAGGAAATGATCCGTATCCGGCTTAAATTGCAATTGAATATTTCTGCTCTGGCCCAAAGAACTGAAAGATTCAACGAGGTATTTAAGATGTAAAATGATGTCCTGCTGATAAATATGCAAAGGCATTCCACCCGACTCAAGTTTTGAAAGATCGAGCATCTGGTTCACCAAGTTGCAGCAGGTTCTGCCCATTACTCCTGATTTTTTCAGAACCGGATTCAAGCCATTCGCCCGGTTTTTCTTTTACCAGCTTAGCCATTCCCAATATTATGGTTAAAGGAGTGCGGAATTCATGGGTAATATTGGTGAAAAGCCTGGTTTTTACTTCATCAAGTTCTTTAAGCCGGTTAGTTTCAATATGTTCTATTTCAATATTTTGCCTTATCGATCGGAGTAGGTATACCAGGATAGTAATGGATAACCAACTTATATTAGCTGCAAATAAAATGAAGTTTAATCTTTCAGAAATTACTGGAGGATATGGCAAAAACGGTTGAAGCACAGTAGTAATAATTACCGCAAGCAGGTATACACTTATAAGTTGTATCATAATCCAGGCTGATTGCATTGGTAAGGCAAAAAACACCAACCCAAAGCCTATAAACACGAGGCCTCCCGAGTAAGGAATCCCGCCAAGCCTGATTATAAAAACAAAAGTGACAAACATGACCCAATACAGATGTGTGATCATAATCCACATGATTTTACGTGGCTTGAGCAAAAAGATGAATGTTGTAATGAACTGTCCGGAAATAACCAAAATGCCATATATCATAAGCATATTGGGGACAGTAGACAACATGAGTACAATTAATGTCAGAAATACGGTTGCCAATCCACATGCAATGGTAGCATACCAATAATTTTTGCGCATCAGCAACTCCTTATTGCTGATGTCCGGAATTGATAGAAAATAGTCTACCCGGCTATCAATAGATTGAAAATGCTTACTTAAGGAGTACTTTTTCATTTTGGCAAATGAAGTCCTGGTTTGAATTTAAAAGCCGATGCTATGGAGAAAAATTGAATAGCAAAACGATATATCCAAGGTATAGATGGAAATTACTATCGAAAGGTACGAAAAGATTTGAGGATTTTGACGATTACAATTTCATTTTAAAAGAAATTTTCCAAATCAGGCAAGTCAGAACAATAAAATGTTGTACTTTCAAATTCAAATTCAACGCTATGAATAAAGTTGTTAAAAATGCTGCCGAAGCCATTAATGGTGTAAAAGATGGAATGACCCTGATGGTTGGAGGTTTCGGACTGTGCGGCATTCCCGAAAATGCAATACTAGCATTATCCGAAAGTGGTGTAAAAGGATTGACCTGCATATCAAATAATGCCGGTGTTGATGATTTTGGTTTAGGTATTTTGCTGCAAAACAAGCAGATACATAAAATGATTTCATCGTATGTTGGTGAAAATTCTGAATTTGAACGCCAATTACTTGCAGGAGAACTCGAAGTCGATCTGATTCCGCAGGGTACACTGGCCGAACGTTGCCGGGCTGGTGGAGCGGGGATACCTGCTTTTTTTGTTCCTGCAGGAGCTGGAACCGAAGTTGCCGAAGGAAAAGAGATTCGTATATTCAATGGGAAACCTCATTTGCTCGAAACCGGACTGGAAGCCGATTTTGCATTCGTTAAAGCCTGGAAAGGTGATACAATGGGAAACCTGGTCTTTAAACAAACAGCTAACAATTTTAATCAATCCATGGCTATGGCTGGTAAGATTACTGTAGCTGAGGTGGAAGAATTAGTTCCGACTGGCACGCTGGATCCCAATTTTATTCATCTGCCAGGTATTTTTGTTCAGCGCATTTTCCAGGGAGTTGATTACGAAAAACGAATAGAAAGGGTCACAGTTAGAGAGTGATTTCGGATTGGCGAGTGCTGATTTCGGGATAAAACCCGCAATCCGAAATCCGCAATCCACATATCATATTCCGAAATCAAAAATCCGAAATCCGAAATTAAAATGGCTTTAACAAAAGAACAAATTGCCCAACGCATAGCGCAGGAACTTCACGACGGTTATTATGTTAACCTCGGCATTGGAATTCCAACATTAGTGGCAAACTATATCCCCGAAGGCATGGAAGTCATCCTGCAATCGGAAAACGGAATTTTAGGAATGGGACCTTTCCCTTATCCTGATGAAGTGGATGCCGACCTGATAAATGCAGGTAAACAAACTGTAACCGTGATACCGGGAGCGGCTTATTTCGACTCATCGCTGAGTTTTGCCATGATCCGTGGCGGGCATGTCGACTTAACGGTTTTGGGTGCTTTCGAAGTGACCGAACAGGGCGATATTGCCAGCTGGAAAATACCCGGCAAAATGGTAAAAGGCATGGGTGGCGCCATGGACCTGGTTGCTTCAGCAAAAAATATTATTGTTGCCATGCAGCATTGCAGCAAAAATGGCGAATCCAAACTATTGAAGAAATGCACTTTGCCCCTGACCGGAATTAAATGTGTAAAACGTATCGTTTCCGACCTGGCTGTGATTGATGTTACCGAAAAAGGATTTAAACTGATCGAAAGAGCGCCCGGAGTGAGTGTTGAAGAAATTATAAAAGCCACAGAAGGAGAGCTGATTGTAGAGGGGGAAATACCGGAGATGAGAATTTTAAAGTTATCTGAATTATTCTATCGTTAGTGGTATCGCAAGATGCGATACCAATCTGAATTTTTTTTCAAATAATAAATTGCTATTAACAGCCACCTAATCTCAGAACCCTTGAAGGGTTTGAAACCCTTCAAGGGTTTTATACGCCAAGGTAATCGTTTCATTTGATTTTACTGCTGATTACAGATGGTTACTTTTCAGGAACCCTCACATAATCCGGATCCATCTCCGGTGTCCTTAATCCTGCCACTTCATCAGCCATTAAAATAAAAACATTCCAGCACAATCCGCGGGTGGAAGGCCACCAGCTATCGGTTGTTGTCCATTTTGTCGGGATAAATTCTTTGCTGAAAGGCCATTTGGGATTCAGGTAAATCTCGGCCCAGGCACGGTTTTCCATCAAGGCGTTTGCTTTGGTCCAGCCATGTTTTAATCCCACCACATAAGCGCAATATTCCGCACGGAACCAGCTGCCACCGTTGTAATAAAATCCGTCGCTCTTGCCGTTGCTGTAATTTTCCTGCCCGAATTTTTCAAAAGGCTGGTAATCACCGGTCAGGAAAGCATATCCAGGTGCTTCCTTTGTTAATCTTATCAAAATAGGCGCTGTTGTGCCATATTCCGGGATGAGGTGAATTCGGGACTTTATTCAGAACCGGCACCTGATCCAGGTGGTTTTTCACCATTTCATCTGTCAGTATGGGCCTGTTAAACAACCATAAGGAGAAGAATTCAGGTTCAAGATCGTTAAGGTTAATGATGTCAGGAAAATTCCGGTCAAACAATCAGATGTTTCCTTTCAGTGATCATAAAAATTCCGGTATTCAGCTTCGGCTTTCTGGATATATTCTTCTGAAATATCAAAACCCAGTTCCTTGATGGTGCGTAAAGCAATGGCCAGCATTCCCTGGTTAACGCCAGAGACGGTCTGTTTTCGGATTGAAATCAACAATATCAACCTGGCTCAGTGAAAAATGTGATTTGCATTTCCCATCGCGATCGGCATCAAATTCATTCAAAACATAATCAACAGCTTTTTTAATTTTTTCCTGCGGAAGCGTAACGCCAAACCTGCGTTTATTCAGCATGGCCCATATCAGCCATTCGATGGTAGCTTCATTATCCTTGGCCTCGACCGATCCCATAAAAGGTGTAATAATAGTGCCGATGCCACCTTTGGGAGTTTGTGTTTTGCCCCATTGTTCCCAGATGGAGAGGTTCACCTCTTTATTGTATGTTGATACAGCAGCAAAAAATGAATCCCGGTTATACATATCGGGAGCATAATTCATATTAGGCACATTAAAAGGTGTAAAATCCTTTGTATCGGTGATCCAGGTTAGCATATTGAAGTTGGCATACAACATTTTTTCGATTAGTGATCCTTTAAAATCCTTGCCTTCCGCTAAGCGCGATTGTGCAGAGATCATAAATTGCTGATGTGATTTCCATGGTTCAGCAAAAACATAGGTGGTTTTCACCACCTTTTCGCCAATTGGAAGCAAATTGTATGGTTCTACCTGTGGCTGATGTTCAACAAATTGAAGATCTTTTATCTGCAACTTACATTCCTTCCCCGATTGTGTGCCAATAAACATGGAAACAGAATCATTTTCAATATATGGAACCAAAATGCTTCCTTTAAAAAGAGTCCATTCGTTTTCGACTGCAGGAAAGTTATCAATGTACTTAACTCCGTCTTCCAGTTCAATCGTTTTTTGTCCGTTTTTAATCCTGAAGAGTTTTAGTGCAACACCCGTATTCCCTTTGCATAAAAAAGAAATGGTGTACACTTTCTGATCTTTGAATGGCGCAATAAATTCAATCCCTGCCCTGCCGCCCGGATGTGCCTGTTATCGTTATAAGTCCGTTTTTCATTTCGATTTCTGCATTGCCTTCTTTTTGAAATGTATCCGGAGTTGCCAGAATGGTTTCTTTACCGGCATCGAGGTTATACATTTCACCGAAGGTTTGACGGATATAATTGATTATTTTCAGCCTGTTCCGTTGCAGTAGCAACTGAAAACAAATTCGGATCAGGTAAGCGGCGCATACCCACAAATCCACCTCCGCGTCCGCTGAACCGGCGGCGTGTATTTCGCGTATACTGGTTTTTATAACCTGCATCTGTCAAAAACCCAACGACAGTATTATCAGGAGTTACAAAACCTGCTGCAGGAAACATTTCGTGTACAAATCCCTCCCGGAAAATTATCGTATTCAAATGTCACATATCGTTGCGGTTTTTCTGCAGGCCTTGATGTTTCCTTCAATATATAATACATCCCCGGCATGGATGGCTGGAATAATTCAACTGTTTTTTTAACCACGTTGGCATTAACCACTTCATAGAAATACTGAAACCGAAAGATTGGCATCAAACTCCGGGATATATGAATCTCTTTTTAATGTAATGCCTTTTTCACCTGTCGAAAACTCCTGACCTGTCCAATGCTTAAGAGTTGCTACAGTGCTCAAATCGAGATTATACAACTGCAGGGAGAATTCTTCGGTATTTGTTACCAGTAATTTATCGCCATTAAAAATATTAACATGAAAACCTGTAATTGTATCGCCTGCAACTTTCATAGATAGTTGTTGGCTGTATGCGGATGAAATGTTTAAAAGGACAATAACGCACAGAAAAAAAACTGCCAGCTTGTTTTTAATAAGTATCATGAGCAACATCTTTAAATTGTTTTGGCAGGGTTACAGTATATTGATTCCTTTTGTGTCTTTAGTTATCGAAAGTATTTTAACCACAAAAGGCACAAAAGTTCTATTGCTTTTTCATTTCTCTTTTGTTCCTTTTGTGGTTACACGATCATAAAATAAAAAACAAAAGCCTCAATTCCATTTTGATGTCTTTCCCGCTTAGCGGATCATAACTTTCTTTGTTACTACAAGGCCATCTTTCATGACAATGCGCAACAAGTGTATTCCTGAAGAAACCTGGGGAAGTTCAATTGAAATTAATGAGCCTTGCACTTTCACCTTGTAATCCTTCAATTCTTTTCCCTGCACATTTAACAGGGAGATGTGCTCGGCATCTGCAGAGCCGGTAAATTCGATATAAATTACTTCTTTTGCCGGATTAGGATATACCCGGGCAATCACATTATTCTCTTCAATTCCAAATGATGTATTCCATTGATCTTTTAACTTTTCAATCTGAGGTATCGGGATTTCTTTGTCCCATACCTTTACTTCGTCAATGCTCCCGCGAAGAGAATATAAGGTTTCCACATTGTCCATCCTGCCGATGGTCAGCGGTTTGGTTGAAGGCTGAATACTTCCTGAAAACGCTTTAAATGTATCCAACACACCATTTACATATAGTTCCATGGAATAACCAGTATAGAGAACGGTTACATGATAATACCGGTTCAGTTCAATCGGGGCTGATCCATCCAGATCAGCAACGCCGGTATCGGTTTTTACGGTCCATCGAAGCTTGCCTTCGGGTGTAATGGATAACTTATAACGCTGCTGCCATGATCCATGGGAGATGATAAACCTTTCAGAATCCAGTTGTTCGCATTTTACCCAGCAACTCAGGCTCACTGCATCGGTGAAATTCAGGTCGGTGTTATTGTCAGTATATATGATATTCGACCCGGATGTAAACCTGTACGCCAGAGAAGCGACGCCTCGTGAATCTTCAGTTCTAGTTACCCCGGTTGCGGTAGCATGAAAACGGTCAGCGGAAGCATTCTTGTTGTCGAAATCAAAGGGATACCAGATCAAAGGGGTTTGAACAGTCAAAGTTGTGTCTTTTACCAGAATTCCCACTGTTACTGTTGTCGAAAGCATATCCTGGTTGGTAACCTTAAGCGTTACAGACCCGACTTGTGGTGTTGCAGGTGCCTGCCAGGTAACAGAATTCCCGGTAGCCTGGTTTAGAGTTCCGGTTGATACACTCCATTCATACGAAAGTATTTCGCCTGATGCTGGTGTAACCAAAGCGGTAAAAGTGTTTGTTTCGCTGATAGCGGTGAATTTTGAAGCAGATTGTACACCATCTACGACAGGCGGAACGGCAATGTGTCCTACTATCTGAAGATGCAATGTATCTTCCGCAGTTTGTCCGTTAAAGCTGATTTTGCATTTTAAAACTGATTGTGAAGGATCAACAGGCGCTGTTAGTTGTACCTGTGATTGGTTCTGACCTGCAATTAGTAAATCATCGAGATACCATTCATACTGAACCTGGTTGCCGGGGTTAATATTGCCCGGCTCACAAAATGCGGTAAACGTCGATGAAGTTACTATAGGGTTTTGATCCGTCGAAATAGCTTTTATGCGGAGGTTTTCAGAAAAGTCATATTGATAATGATAATCAAGAATATCATTACCGGCATAAAGTCTGTTATTCCGGGTTTCAGGTGTTAATCCTGCTGAAAAAAGCCTGATCAGCCGAACTTCCCCGGCAGGAATCTCTATCTGCATTGAACCTGTAGCTGATGCAAACAGGATAGTCTCAGTAATAGCTTCGTACACTCCGAATGTGCCTGAAGGTAAGCTTAAATCGACTTGTTTACTGGAAAGTGTTGCGTTAAAATACAGATATGAAGGCAAGGCATTTTCACCGTAAAAATCAGTTTTATTGAGATCAATCTGAAGAATTTCGGGAACATTAGTTGTTTGAGCAACGGCCGCAAGATATCCTACACTCGATCCGCTATAGAGCGACAGGTTTGTAGCCGCCCAACCTCCACCAATGGCATCACCCGTGGCAAAAGGAGTTTTTCCCGACGAAATCTGTTTCATGGATTCATGAGGAATGCATGCCGCAGGATCATTTGCTGAAGCCCAGGCATAAGAATCCTGTTGCGCTTGCGGAAGTGCATTCCAGTAAAACAGGCGACTGGCGTTGGTAACATTCAATATCCATTTGGCAATGGCACGGGCATAGCGCTTGTCATATTTGGGTAAAGGAGCAAGTGCAGCAGCCTGCTGAAAACCATTCATCACAAAAGCGTAATCGTCACCGTTATCATTGGCTTCACCTATGAGGCCCGATACATCGTAACCACCCCAGGTTCCTACTATAGATCCCCATCCTCTGAGGTTGCCCCGATCGAAACTCCAGTCGAGCATCTTTTGCAACGGGTAATTTGTTCCTTCAACTGCATTCATTCGGGCGGCTGCAATGGTTCCGTAAGATAGCTGAAGTTCGTAGGAAGGATTTGAACCAAATTCAGTTAAAAAATCCATTCCAAGCTGGGCGCCTTCGAAATATTTCCGGATTCCGGTTTCGAGGTAAGCATTATAAAGCAGCCATGAAATGCTTCCTGCTGATTCCGGCTCAGGCACACTTTCCGACAGTGGCAATCCGGTTGCCAGGTTAAAAGCCCTGTAGTTCATATCAGGTTTTGTCCATGGTGTTGTGCTTCCTCCTAATTGTTTTACACAATACAGCCAGCGGTCGGCAACGGAGGCAAACTGAGAATTAAATTCAACTACAGCATCCGGATACAATGATTTTAACTGGTAAAAATATACGTTGGGCATTACATCATACCACCAGTCGTTTCCTGATTTCGTGGAATAGCTGTTCAGATAAACATTCTGTCCATTTTTCAGGTTAAAAAAATCTTTGGTCATAGCAACCCAATTCATTCCGTTTTGGTTGCTTTTATCAATTCCGGTAAGGGATGCTCCCACAATAGCAGGCATAATATTAATAGCTTCTGCCTGGTTGAGATGACTATCTGCACCAACATACGAATCGAGGTACACAGGAGTATTATCGGAATAATTGAATTGTCCCGTTGTTCCCAATCGTGATAAAGGCAGATATTGTCCCGACTTATTAAAATCAAAAACAAGGTTATCGTAATTGTGGGCCACCGATTTCCAGTCCCTGATTTGCAGAGGTGCAGGCTGATCAGGCATCAGGCTGATGCGCGATATATTTAACTGCCCTGTCTGAGCCAGAACTGTGAATGCGAGAAATACAAAAATGAGATTGAGTAAGAACTGTTTCATCGTTTTTAGAATTAATTTATACATGCTTGTAGCAGAATTTCTTTTGCTATCAATTTTTCGGTTTAGTCCACAACTAATTCCTGTAAATCAAAAAACTATTGGCTTTTAGCAGTGAATTGCCCATAAGAATCTTTGATTGTGGAGGAATATCTATTTTTGTTTCTTCCCCGAAATTAACAATTACGGTAATTTTATTCCCTTCAAACACTCGGGTAAACAGGATTCTGTCATCGATCAGTTCAAGTTTGTCATACGTTCCATATTGAAGTATTTTTTCGCTGTTTCTTAGCGCCAGCAACGCTTTGTATGTATTCAGGATTGAGGTTTTCTCTTGCTGAGATTGCTGAACATTAACTTTCCTGTAGTTTTCATTTACCTTTATCCAGGGATTTCCCGTCGAAAAACCGGCATTGTTACCTGAATCCCACTGCATTGGGCTGCGTGACTTATCCCTGTTATGATTATTACCTTCAACAAGAGCTTCATCAGGTGTTTTGCCAGCCTGTAAAGCGAGCTTATAATTTATTTTACCCTGGATATCCACTATTTCCTCTAAACTTGTAGCCTGGATACTTTGCATTCCGATCTCTTCGCCATAATAAATAAAAGGAACTCCCCTGGCTGTCAGCATCAGTGCAGCAAGGGCTTTGGCTCTTTTTGGATTATCACCCGCAAGGCGGTCCATAAGTCGGGGCATATCATGGCTGCCAAAAAACAAGGTTGGATAATCGCTCATCTCCTGATCCATTTTTTGTAGTTCACTATAAATGCGTTTCACTGAAAATTCAGGAATACTCCCAAAATTAAAGTTAAAAACAACATCCATCAGGTCAGCTGCCTGGTATTGATTTAGGATATCAAGTTTATCGCTGCCGATTTCACCCACCACAAACCTGTTTTCGTATTCATTTACAGTAGATTTTAGTATTCTCATGGCTTCCTTTACCCCAGGCTGACTGATGTCGAAAACATGTTCCTGTTTCCCGTCTTTCATTGGATTATCAGCAACAATTCCATCCGTGGTAAGGAAGTTAATTACATCAAACCTGAAGCCATCCACTCCCAAGCCAAGCCAATACCTGAGTACCTTCCGGATCTCCAATACGACCTTTGGATTCGACCAATTAAGGTCGGCCATCCTGACATCAAATTTATGGTAGTAATATTGATTTGTTAGTGTATCCTGTTCCCAGGCTGTTCCGCCGAAAAAGGATTCCCAGTTATTGGGTTTGTCCTTCCATATATAATAATCGCGATACGGATTGTCCCTGGATTTTCGGGATTCCTGAAACCAATTACATTCTGTGGAGGTATGATTCACTACCATATCCAGAATTACTTTTATTCCACGGCGGTGTGCTTCATCCAGAAAGGCTTTGAAATCTTCTTTCTGCCCATAGACAGGATCGATTTCAAAATAATCAGCTACATCATAGCCATTATCAACTTTGGGAGATTTCAGGAAAGGAGTCAGCCATATCCCTTTAATACCAAGTGATTGGAGGTACTCCAGCCTTGATGTCATTCCTTTAAAATCGCTGTAACCATTTCCATCACTGTCCTTGAAGGAAGGCATATAAATTTCGTAAAATACCGATTCGCGCCACCATTGTCCATTTGCAGTAAATTGTCCAGGCTGGGCTGTAACGACCATGGAACCAATGATAAATAATAATATCAAACAACGACGAACCATGGTATGTAGATAAAGTAGGTTATTGTTTTTAAGAGAATTTGAGGGTATTCCGAGGGTTATAGTGTCAGACACTAAACGGGAGTGCAGACACTAAAAAGGGAAGGCTCAATTTCCTGCCTACTCAAAGCAGGATTTATTGAGCCTTACCCTAACCACTAACTAACAATTAAACCCAACCAACCAATTATGGCTTTTCATCATTATAAAGTTTCGAAACCTGGCCATCTGTTAAAGCGATGTTATAAATACCCAACTCATCAATAGCGCCTTTGAAATAACCTAAGTTATCGGCTGTTGTCCAATCCATGAAATTAGCTGCAAGTTCAGCATCTGTTGCAACGCAACCAATGATAAAAGGTTGCGGATCAGGAGATGTTAAAATTTGTGTAAGTGGACCAATACCTTTATTAGCTTCAGTCCATGTTTTGGTGAGTGTACCATTAACATAGAATTTCAGTTCTTTGGTTGTGCCGTTTACTGAGACAACAACATGATTCCACTGATTGGCCTTAATCGAGTTATCTGTTTCGTTATCTGCATCTACAATACCACCATCAACTTTTTTGTAAGTAAAGAATGGTTTTCCACCACCCTGGGTTTGAAGTTTATATCCATTCCAATAGTTTTGTGAGATGATATAATTGTTCTCGTAAAGTTCAATTGGTTTGATCCAGACTGAAATAGTTAAGTTAACAGGAAGGAATGCAGTTGTGTAAGGAACTTCAAGGTGTGCGCCCTTATCCAGGTAAATAGCTTTTCCACCCTTAACACCAGTAACCCATGTTGGTGATAAAGCAGCGCCGCCCAATATTACAGAGTTACCGGCTTTAAAAGTACCAACATGTTTAACAGTAGAATATGCTGTTGCAGTAGTTCCGGTTCCTTCGTCGAAGTGCCAGCCGGCATTCAGATACAATGCATTGTCAATAAAACCATAAGCCTGTGATTCCAAGGTATTCATTGCTTCGGTTAACTGGATAACCAGGTTATCGATTTCTGTCTGTGTAAGAGGAGTGGCAGCAGCTGATTTTACAGTAGCCAGTGTAGCTTTGTATGCATCGATAGCAGCCTGTGGGTAATCGGCGGAAGTAGCAGATGCAGCAAGTGCATCAGCCTCAACAATTAAAGCGTTGAGTTCGGTTTTGTCGCCTTCAACGATTCCTTCTTCATCGTCCTTACACGATGAGGTAAAGATCAAAGCTGTACTTAAGGCCAGCATGATCAGTAATGTTTGTAGTTTCATCAGATTTTTCATTTTTGTGATTTTTAGGATTAATTTTAATTGATTGATTGATTGATTTGATTTAGTCGGATTGATTTTCTTTGTTTTATGGGTTAATAGCCTGGTTTGCATCAATTTCTTTTTGTGGAAGTGGCTGATAGCGTTTGGTGTCGTAGTTGAATTTCTCACCGAGTGCGGCTTCTGCGATTGTCTTACCCCAACGCATCAGGTCGAAATAGCGGTGAAACTCCTGGGCCAGCTCTACTCTGCGCTCGTTTCGGATTGCTGTAGCAAGTGTGTTTTTATCGAGACTTGTAATATCACTTAACAGGTCAGCAGGCGGGCTTCCATTGTAACTAGCACGTGCACGCTCTCTTACTTTATTGAGATTTACCCTTGCCGAATCAGCATTCCCATTTTCATTGAATGCCTCAGCTTTCATCAGTAAAAGATCAGCATAACGCATATAAATGTAATTGAGATTACCATCTCCTTTAAGTGATGAAGAAACCTCAGAAAGCGGCTGCTGGTGCTTTTTGGTAAGAAATCCTGAAGGTGACCATGAAGCCATAAAAATATCTCCGTTCAACCATGGTTGACCATCCCGACCAATAGAAGCATCGAGGCGTGGATCAACTTCACCGGTAGCGCTTTTCTCAAAAGCATCAACCAGAACTTGTGTTGGTGCATTGAAGTAATACCCGCCATCTGCAGCTGGTGCAAACCATTGATTCAACAGATTTCCGGTGCCAGGATTCTGGTTGGCAAGGTGCTGAATTTCAAAAATAGACTCACTGCTGTTTTCATGAGCCAGTTTGAAATTATCAGCGTAATTAGGTAATAAGCGGTAAATTCCCAGGCCATCAACCTGCTGAAAGTACCCGATGGCAGCCGACCATTTTTGCTGATACAAATTAACTTTACCCAACATCGCTAAAGCTGCGCCTTTTGTAATACGGCCCACATCTGACGAACTATATGAAACCGGTAAAACAGCGGCTGCATCGGCAAGGTCTTTTTCAATCTGCTGATAAATGGCAGGAACTTCGCTCAAGGGTACATGAATAGTTTCCTGTGTAAGCTGTGGTAAAAGTTTTAGTGGAACTCTGCCGAAAATATTAACCAGGTTGAAATAATTGTATGCCCGGATAAATTTAGCTTCGCCTACAATCCTATTCTTCAGTGCCTCATCCATGGGTACTGCAGGTACATTAGCTATCACATTATTTGCACGTGCAATAGCTTCATAGGCAAATGTCCAGTAATTGATAATCATCCCGTTAGTTGAATTAGCCGAGAATTCATCTATATACGTAATTTCAGCCTGATCACCCGGATTACCTCCCTTTACAGCATCGTCAGAAGCTACATCACCAAAAACCCAGATTACATTATCAGAATTAGTG
Source organism: uncultured Bacteroidales bacterium (assembly GCA_963802185.1). Taxonomy (GTDB): domain Bacteria; phylum Bacteroidota; class Bacteroidia; order Bacteroidales; family UBA4417; genus UBA4417. The sequence goes on along the minus strand of CAWDHU010000010.1, from coordinate 133,380 downwards.
AATAACATTGCATTATACACACCATTTATAGCCTGTAAAGCTTGTTTGTCGTTCTGGTAATACGTGTCTGTTGAAAAAGTTCCTTTCAGGTCTTCGGTGAGAAAATCAGTACATGAACCCAGCAAAACTGCGGAAAATCCGAACAGAAGAAGTGTAGAATAATACTTAGGTCTTCTGTTTCCAAAATGATTTTTTTTCATAAGTTGAAGTCTAAGAGTGTCTGATATGTTTTTATAAATCTTTTTCATAGCCCTTTGAAATTAAAATGTGATGTCGATTCCAAGCATTACAGTCATTGCTGAAGGATAAGTTCCCCAATCGATTCCACCAGCACGGTCGCCTTCATTTTTAGAGTTGTCGCTTACAGTCATTTCCGGGTCAAGGCCTGAATATTTTGTAAACGTTAACAGGTTGGTGCCTGACACATATACCCTTGTCTGTGCTAACCCGATGACTTTAAGAGCTTCTGCAGGAATAGTATATCCAAGCTGCAGGTTTTTAAGCCTGATGTAAGAGCCATCTTCGAGAAACCGCGATGAAGGTGTTGCATTATTAGATTTTGAAGACCATGATGCTCTTGGTTGTGTATTGGAAGTTCCTTCGCCGGTCCAGCGTTCATCAAAATAACGCTGTGTAACAGTAAAACCACGGTAAAAACCTTCAATATCCTGGTTCACCTGCGAATAGATCTTATTTCCATAAGTACCCTGGAAGAACACACTCAGATCGAAATTTTTATAATTAGATGCCAGGTTGATCCCGGCTATTAATTTCGGAATAGCACTACCGAGATGCACCTTGTCCCGATTATCAATATATCCGTCACCATTCTGATCCTTGTATTTTACATCACCGGGGTGAGGCTGGCCACCAAAAGATTTCTGGCTGGCTGAGAGTAAAATCTCGGTTTCATTCTGGAAAATGCCTTCCATTTCATACAGGTAAAATGAGCCAATCTCATATCCCACTTCTGTTCGCGTTGCATCAACACCAGACTCAACTCTGCCTCCATAAAGCGGAGCGTCTAATTTGAGCACTTCGTTATGCACAAAGGCAAGATTTCCTCCGATTGAATAACCCCAATCCGTTTTTGTTTTCCGGTAAATTGCTTCCAGTTCAATCCCGGTATTTAATACCGATCCGCTGTTGATCCATGCTGCCTGGGAATACCCTGTCGACGGCGGATTTGGAGCTGTTACCAGCATATCTTCTGTAACTTTATAGTAGTAATCAACGGAAAAGGATAATGCACCTTTCATACAGTTCGGCATCTATTCCTCCATTATATTGATAGCTGGTTTCCCATTTCAGATCAGCATTTCCAAGGGCTGACTGAGCATATCCGCTGTTTACAACTCCTCCGAAAGGATAGTTATAATACGGTGATATCCTGTCGCTGTATGCATAAAGGCCAATATCCTGGTTTCCAATGGCACCGTATCCTGCTCGGAGTTTAAGGTTTGTGAGCCACGAAACATCCTTAAGGAAGTTTTCTGCCTTCATCACCCAACCTGCTGATAAAGAGTAGAAAGTCCCCCATTTATTATCCCCGCTAAACTTTGAAGACCCATCGCGCCGTAACGTTCCCGACACATAGTATTTCCCTTTGAAATCGTAACTGGCTCTTCCGAAAAATGATGCCAGTGTTGAAGCATACTCATTTTGACTGCTGACCTTAACACCAAGCCCGTTTCCGATATAAATAAGTTCTTTTTGCTGAATAGGGAAATCCATATCACTGGCATACAAACCTTTTCCACTATTTTTTATAGCTTCAAATCCTGCCATGGCCGAAAATGTGTGCGATTCACCATACTTGGTTTCGTAATTAAATACACTGTTTACCGAAATGTTAGATGTAGATTCGTTGCCAATACTAAGGTTGTTTTTTGCATTTATGCGGTCCATGGTCCCCCATGTCGGGTCGAAGCGGCGGCTGTATGAATTGCGGTAATCTAACCCCAGGTTGGTAGTAAAATTCAACTCTTTGGTTATTTTGGCAGTGAAATAGGCCTTGCCCAGGTAATTGTCGTCCTTGCGATTATTCTCATTAAGTGCTGCCATTCCAATAGGATTGTATCCATCACCAAGAAATGAGTCATATTTCTGAGCTCCGAAATATTCTGCCGGTCGATCCACGAAAGTTCCATCAGGAAAGCGTATAGGGATGGCCGGGTTACGAAAGAAAGCATACCGGATTACACTGCCGCCATTACCGCCTGCGCCGTCGCCTGAACTTCCGATTATATCATTACTCGATAGCCCTGTAAGCATACTCAGCCCTACCGTTAGCCATTTGCTGGCTTCTGTATTTACATCGAGACGGGCTGTTCCACGGGCATAACCGGAACCTGCAATTATTCCCTTTTGATTGAAATACGACATAGAGAGCAGGTAATTAGTGGATTCATTACCGCCTGAAAGGGAAATTTCGTGTGAATTGACAGGTGCTGTTTGGAGCAGTTCTTTCACATAATTTATATCAGAGAATTTAGCAGCATCTTCGGTAGTAATAAGATCACGATGTGGCACATCCCCGGTTATATATGAATTATCGTTAACAGCTGCTTCGTTATAAACAGTGACATAATCGGCAGTGTTTACCATTTTAGTAAGCCTGGTAGCTTTTTGGAAACCCGTTTGCCCATGGTAGGTAACCCTGGTTTTCCCTTTAACACCTTTTTTAGTAGTGATAAGCACAACCCCGTTATTGGCACGAGAACCATATATTGCTGCTGACGAAGCATCCTTAAGTACCGAAATATTTTCAATATCGCCCGGCGTAAGGATCTGGAGTGCATTTGCAGTTGGTATCCCGTCAACGATATACAGTGGTTCGTTACCTGAATTGATGGACCCGGCACCACGAATACGAACTGAAACCCCTTCGCCGGGAGCACCTGTATTTTGTGTTACCTGAACTCCAGCTGCACGGCCTTGCAATGCCTGGGCAACATCAGCCACCGGCAACATGGTGAGTTCTTTGTTGTTCACTTTAGTAACAGCTCCTAATACACTTCGTTTCTTGGCAGATCCATATCCAATAACTACCAGTTCGTCGAGCATCACCTGCCCTGAATTGAGCTGAATATCCAGTTTTGTCCGGCTGCCTAAAACCTGCTCAATTGTAGTGTACCCGATATAAGAAAACATTAATACAGACGTGTCTGTGAGTTGATCAGATACCAGACGATATTTGCCGTCTATATCGGTTGTTGTACCGGAGATTGTTCCTTTAATCTGAATAGTAACACCAATCAGGGTTTCGCCGGATTTGGCATCCGCAACTGTTCCTTCAACCACACGCTGAGCAAACAACGACATAGTTGCTGAAAGTATCATTACAAGTAGTATCAGTCTTTTCATTTTTTATATGTTATTGAAAGATTTCACAATTCGGTGGCTTTTGGGTTATTTGTATGCTATTATTATATCGTTGGCTTTTACTTTTGTTCCAACAATTTTCAATGGCGTTCCGGCGGGCAGGATAACAAGCAATGTAGCTTCACCAGCCGGTAAACTAATGCTTATATTACCGCTACTTCCTTTGGCGACGTATTTTTTCGTGATAATATCAAATAAGTCCACATTGTTTATTGAAGTGTATGTCACAGTTTTATCTTCATTGAAGGGATTGTAATAAAGAAAAACCGGGTATTTATTTTCAGCATAAAAGTCGGTAACATTACAATCCAGGGCCAGAATTCCATCTACTTCGGTAGTATGTACCATTGCTCCAAAAACACCGACAATGGAAGTGCTGTAAAGGCTGAACATGGATTCCCTGGGTTGGCCGGCAACCCATTTTGGACCGTCGCCGATTGACACAGGCGAAATCCCTTTCAATGCCGGATTATTGTAGTCATCAATTTTGCGTACACCTTCGTAGCCTATAATCCCATTAGTGAGATCCTTCAGATCAGGGAGCCATTGGTGTGAAGAGTCAACATGGTCGGGATAAAACAACCGGGATGCATTTACCACATTGAGCATATATTTACCAATAGCTTTGGCATATTGTGGCTCATATTTTACCATTGGAACTAAAGGCCAGGCCATAGCTACGGAGTTCATAAAAAAACCATAACCACCGCCATCAGTAATACTTCCCTGGAGGCCAGAAACATCATAATCACCCCATTTTTCGGCTATAACTCCCCAGCCATAACGGCCATCTTTTGCCTGGCAGCCATCGAATGTCCAGTTGAGAAGTTTTGTTACATCGTAATTGGTGCCTTGTTCAGCATTTAGCCTGGCGGCAGTATATGCTCCAAAAGGCAGGAGAATTTCATAAAAGCGGCTTTCTTTCTGGTTTAGTAAAGCTTCTGTTGCACTTTTGGCTCCTTTGAGGTAACGTTTGTCCCCGAATTTTTGATATGCCGAATACAATACCCATGCGTGTCCGCCCGCAGCATCCTGCTGTAAAGGAACATTGTTAACCATCCCTTTCATTTGAGCATAATCAAAATAGGAATAATTATAGTTCCCATTAAGTGTTGAATCGGCTTTGTAAAATTGATTTGCTATAGAACGTTGAATAAATTCTGTATTTTCAACATTGGGAAAAAGATCGGCAACACCGTAATACAATACATTGGGATAAACATCGTACCACCAGTCGCGGCCATAGCCACCACCTGCCTTGGCAACGGAAGGATTGGTATTATTCATTACGATATTCCACTTTGTTGTACTATTGAAATAGTTTTGAGCCATTTTTACAAAATTGAATCCATGCTGATTGGTTTTGTCGATTCCCATCAATCCTGCACTCAGTAAAGAATTCAATGATGAAAGTGCTTCGTGAAATTCACCATGGTTATGTGTTGGCCCTTGGCGTACATCGCCTATTACAGTGTAAATCCCGTATGTTACCTGGTCAATATTTCTCCTTGAACTGTCGAGCCAGATAAGCGGACCATAGGAAGCCTTGTTATCGAAATCGAAAGCAAGGCTGTCGTACTGAAGTGATTTTTTCTTCCAGTCGATTATTTTCAAAGGCTGTGGGATAGCTGGCATCTGATCGATACGTGGCAGTGAGGTCTGAGCTACGGGCACACCGGTTTGAGGATTGCAAGAAAAAAGTCCGGCAAACAGAATCAGCGATATAAGTATTAAAGTGGCCTTTTTCATTTCTCGTCCGAATAAGAATGTTTCATAATGTTTTTCGCAAGCGGGATCGAAAGCATCTGAATAAGCGCAACAATTACAAGCGAATATCTTAGAGCAAAATCCTTAGAAACATAGAATGCTAAGCCAATAAACAGGACCAGCCCAAAGAATCGACCCAGGTACAGTCCAAATTCATGGTTGAAAATGTATGCGTATTTGCTACGGTTCTCCCTTGCCGATAAGATATCGATCACCTGCATCTGAATTGGGAAATAAGCAATATCATGCAAGGGCATAAAGAGAACTTTACACAGAACAAAAACTATAACCCCAAAGGCAGAAAACAGTACCTGGTTAGTAAGTGCACCTATAAGAAAAACAGTCATGCCAGCGGCAAAAATGTAGATCCGATGCTTTGGTTTTGTTGTCCTACCCAGAAAATAAAGGATGAAGGCTGTAAGTACCCCACTGATACTCTGTATAGTACCTAAATCACCCTCATTGCCTACCAAAGTCATGATTAAAATGGCGGGTGCGGTAACAAGGTATCCCTGTACCATTCCCTTTAGTGAAGCAAGCCCCAGCATCTTCTTCCATAGCGAGTCGAAATGAAAGTACAGGAACTTTTTCTGCTGGGGATTTCTAAATCTATGCTGATGAATTACAATGCTGGCCAGAATGGTGAGCAGAAGCACTATACCTGTTACAATCTTATAGGCACCCACAATGCTGCCACCAAACCAACCCTGGCTGCTGCTTTGTATCAGGAACCAGCCAACAACGGCAGGCACTATTATAAATGTTAAGGTGTAGAAGAATGTCTCCACACCGTAATAGTAGTTTCTGTTTGTATCATTCGTTGTATCAAGGGCCAGGAAATCGCGGTTGGCCCAGAAGAATCCAAATGAAGCACCCATAATAAATCCGGATATGGATACTCCAACCATGCTTATATTACTGAGTGTCATCATGAAAATCATAGAAACACCGCTTAAAAGCATTCCAAAGCTGTATAAACGTGATATCTTTATCTTATTAAGTAAAAATCCGTTAATAAGAAATGTAAAGGGTATCCCCGTGTAAACGCATAGCTGGTAAACTGCAACCATAGATGGGTCATTGGAACTGCGCATAATGTATGCTCCAACAAAAATATCTATTATGGGAATTACAAATGCGTATATCATATTTGTGCCTAGCACAAGTCGCATATCCCTGGGCATAGACATAAAAAAACGAAACTCCGACAAAATTTTATTCCTCATTAGATACTATATTATCAAATATGATTACCTGATTCAAATTGTTGTATTTACTTTTTTTTCAATGTTTCCAAAATTTGGTTTATCGATAACTCTGCTCCGCAGATAACTTCATCGCTGGCCCCATAGTAAATTGTAATTTTATCCCCATCCACATATTGACCATTGGTAAAAACCACATTTCCGAAAAATCCGGTTTGCTCATAGGTCTGGGAAGGTTCCATAATAGGTTCCAGGCTTCGGGCGAGTAATTTTGAAGGATCATTGATATCCAGAAGTAAAGCCCCAAGACAATACCTATGATCTTTATTGGCTCCGTGGTAGATTTCGAGCCATCCTTTTTCAGTCCGGATGGGTGCTGCTCCTGCACCAACGCGTGCTGAATCCCACATGCCGGGACGAACGGTAGCTATGCATTTGTGTTTCCCCCAATGGATAAGGTCGGGCGATTCGGCCAGCCAGATGTAATTTCCACCCAATTCAGGACTGCTCGGGCGGTGAAGGGCAAAATACTTGCCGTTTATTTTTTCATCGAAAAGGGCACAGTCTTTATTATGAGGAGGGAATATCATTCCTTCACGGCTGAAGTTTTTCCAGTCTTTTGTACGGATAAGCCCTACTCCCACTCCAAACGACGATACTTCGGTAAACGAAAGACAGAATTCATCATTCATACTGGCAACCCGGCAGTCTTCAATACCAAAAGTTTCTAGTTCACCTTTACCAAAAATAGGCGGATAGCCATCGGGTTCGTAAAAACGAATTCCGTCATCGCTGCATACCAGCCTTAAATACGAAAGAGTAGTAAGGTAATCCTTCTTTTTATAATTTATAATCCGTGGATCACTTGCATCCAGGTCGGGATCATTTTTGTCGAAACTCAGTATCTCAATTGCTCCGTTACTATTATATACGGGGAAGCTTATTTTGCCTTCAATCTGTTTAGGTCTTTCAGCTACGCGGAGCAGCAACCATATTTTCCCTTCAAATTGAAAAACACCCGGATTGAGCAAGCAGAGTATCTCCATTCCTTCAATGCCAGGTTTCAGATCAGATGGACGAAGAAGAGGGTTTTGAGGAAAGCGTTTTGCAATATCCATTGATGTCTTTTTGAGAATACCAAAATTACTATGGATAGCCGTGAACCATGTCCGCCCTGGTCCTTATCTTGTCCGGTCTGGTCCTAAATTGGGATTATCGGGGTATTCGCTGGAAATTATAGATAAAAAAGGACTGCAAGAGGTTAACCATCAAGAAGTGAATGAACTTTTTTTTAGGAAGTCCCAAATCCCAAATTCCAAAAGGGTTACTACAAGTCTTTCTTTGGGGATTTTGGAATTTTGACCTTGGAATTTGGGATTTGGGACTTGGGATTTTTATTTGCGGAGATTTATCCCGTTTGCAAAAACAGGTTACCTCTACGAAAGAGAATGTATTTTAAATCAGTACAGCCTGGAAAGCCTTCTCAGGCTACTGATTTCCTTTTCTGACGATATTCGGATGGTGAACACCCGAAAGCTTTATTGAAAAGTTCATAAAAATGGGCCCTGCTAGTAAAGCCTGTCTGGTCGATGATCTCACTCACATTTAATGCGGTGGAATCAAGTAGAATTGAGGCTTTGCGCATCCGACGCTGGTTAATCAGTCCGTGAGGTGTAGTTCCCAATACGGATTTGGTTTTATTGTAAAGCGATGATTTACTAATGGCAAGTTTGTCGCAAAGCTTCTCTGCTATGAGAGATTCATCATCAATATTTTGATCAATATAATTCAGCAATTTCTGAAAAAATGGATCAGGGATCTCTTTGATAAGAGCTGCGTTTACATCCGGTTTAGCAAAACTCTTCCTTATATTCCGCCTTTTGGCCAGCAACTTTTCGATACGTATTTTAAGGTGTTTTGGGTGAAACGGCTTAGGAATATATGAGTCAGCTCCAGCCTGTAAACCTGTTATACGGTCCTCTATTTCAGCCTTGGCTGTAAGTAATATCAATGGCAGGTGGCTGGTATCAAAATTCTCCCTTAGTTTACAGCAAAGTTCTATGCCATCCATTTCTGGCATCATTATATCCGAAACAACCAGGTCGACACTTTGATTCCCGAGAGCATCCAGTGCCTCAATGCCGTTTTTGGCAAAGCAAAGATTGTAGGAAGACCTGAGCATATCGTTCAATAACTGGAGTATTTCTGAATCGTCATCAACCAATAGAATAGTTGGTTTTTCGGCTGAGCTATTATTATCCGCTGTATAAATTTGGGTTGTGTTTGTTTCGTCAATCAACTCCATTTCGGCGGCATCATCAGGTCTTAATTCCACCAGGTTTGCTGTATTCACTTGCTGATTATCAGGGAACCTGCATGTAAACCTTGTGCCTTCGTTGAGTTTGCTCTCATATGAAATGCTGCCATCCAGCAAATCGACTATTCCTTTGGTAACGGCCAGACCGAGACCTGTTGATTTGTAACCAGGGAAACTGCCTCTTTTATGAGCCGATGAGATTCCAAACGGTTCAAAAACCTTACTCTTAAATTCTGGATTTATTCCAACGCCGCTATCTTCAACATCGGTAATAAATTCATGATCACCAAAGCTGATCCGTACATATACAAGCCCCCCTGGATGACTGTATTTAATAGCATTAGATACCAGGTTTGTTATAATACGCTGGTATTTATCGGCATCTGTATTAATAAAAACATCTTTCTCCTTACAAATCACTTCACAAGTGATTTCTTGTTTCTGTGCCAGCGGTTCCAGATCCGAAATTACTTCCAGCGCAAGTTTCTCAGGACTTACCCTGCTGATATTGAGCAGTTCTTTCCCCATCTCCAGCTTTCTGAATTGAATGATTTCGAGCACAAGTTTATGTAACTTAACGCTGTTATTGTATACTTTCAGTAAGCGCGGGTTTTTACCGGTAGTTTCAGCTTCTTCAATCAAGGCATGTATATGTGATGTAATAAGGGTGAGCGGCGTACGGAACTCATGGGCTACATTGGTGAAAAACTCAATTTTGTAATTCTGCATTTCTTTTTCTTTTTGCCGGGATAACGCTAAAAGCGCAGCTTCTTTCCTCCGTGATTCCCGCCTGATATAAGATCTGACAATTAATAACTGAATTCCGATAAACAATAAAATGTAAGCCGCAATTGCCCATTTTGTTCGCCAAAAAGGCGGATTAATAACTATTTTAACTTCTCTTACCTTTTCTGACCAGGTTCCATTTTCGTCGCTTACACGGATTTGCAGAATATAGCTGCCCGGGTTGAGATTGGTAAAACTGATTGCCTGGTTTTGCCGGTTTAGCACCCAGTTATCATCAAAATTCTTCAACCGGTACGATATGCGGTGCCTCTCTTTTCCCCAATAAGCTAGTGGCGAAACAAAAAAAGTGAGTGCATTCTGATTGCTGCTGAGTATGAGATCCGGCTGGAGATTTATCCGGTTATTGAGAACGCTTTCCTCACCAATGGTAACAGACTGGTTCCTGATATACAAATCGTTAATGGCAATTGGTGGGAAGAAGGATGCAAATTGAATTTCTCGGGTCTGGATCATATCAACACCCATGGTGCCACCCATATACAATTCGCCGGTTGAATTGTCGTAAAAAGAAGCACCATCACTATATTCCACATTGATGAGCCCATCGTTAAAAGAGAAGCTTTTTACTGTTTTATGTTGAACATCAAAACACGAAAGCCCCTGGTTGGTACTTGCCCAAAGGTTTCCCTGCTTATCCATTTGCAAAGCATGAATGGATGTATTGGATAGTTCCTCCTGGAGGTTTAAACCGGCAACATCCACCGTACCATCCAGGCCCGGAGAAAGCGAAAAAATACCTGCGCTGCTTCCAACCCATACTTTTTTTGTGTTGTCAGTGAAAAGAGCAAGTATGTCATCGTTCTTGATGGTTGAAGGATTGGTATGTGAGTTATATTTTGAAAGCACGCGTTTGGTTATTGTATTGTAACGGTAAACACCAAACCCGCGGGTCCCTATCCAGATGATACCAGGGCGCTCTTGAGTCAGAGCATATACAATCTGCTTTTGTTGGTCACCGGTGTTTATGCTCCCATCCAGAACAACCTGTTCAAAATATACTGGATTCGAAGGTTTGTTCTTGTCAAACTCCACCATTATCACTCCAAAACCGCTCGTGCCCAGGTACAGACGTTGATCACTGTCCTCCAGGATGCGGTATACCGAGGCAAAACCCGGACCGTTGCTGCTATTATAATCCCGGGGGAAATTTTTAATTTTTTTAAAATCTGGTGAAATAATATCAATGCCTCGTCCATCTGTACCTACCCAGATGCTTCCATCATCCCGTTCATGAAACGAAAGTACCGAATTATTACTGAGCCCGTCTCTTACTGATATTTCTTTAATGTGCTTGCCATTTGAATCGAAAATGTCAATTCCTCCACCTTTTGTCCCTATCAGCATATCTTTATTCTGTGTGACCAGGATGCAACGAACAATCGGGTAGGATAATAACCTGGATGACAAACTTTTATTCGGAAAATCGGAAAGTTTCATATTATAAACGCCATTCCCATCGGTGCCGATCCATAAAATATCCGGTGATGTTTCGTAAAGGCATAAGATGCGTGTAGCTATTGGATTTTTTACAAAAAGGTCTGTCGGAATATTGAGTATTTCAAATCCCTTGCTGGCGTTTAAACTGTATATCTTCCCTTTTTCTGTTCCGGCCCAAAGTCTTCCAGGCGCTGCTGAAGGTGCGAATGAAGTAATAATATCGTCAGGGATTCTGAGTTTTTTAATGATTTTTTGAGTTATATCAACCATCACCGCATCGCCACCACGCTGTGTGATAAGAAGAAAGGGCTGATTATCAATTAAAACCCCTAATGAAGACGAAATCGCAGAATTTATTGGTAATTGAATGATATCTATAAGATTGTTACCCGAAATTTTAAAAAGCATATTGCTTTCGCTTATACAGTAAATGTCAGAACCAATGAAATGTAAACGTTTAATTTCAAGAGAAACTTTAGCTGAACCCTCGTTAAATATCATCTTCACAAATTGCTTTGCAAGTGAGTCGTAATTATAAATACCGCCCCCGAACACAGCGACTTTTGTCCCATACTTATCCGAATGGGTCAGGGAAATATCATTTTCATAGTTGATCTGTTCCGATTCGTTGGTAAAAAACGAAGTAAACTTGTCGTGGACATTATCGTACCGTCCAACGCCTTTGTTGGTGAGCATCCAGATAGGACCGGAGATATCAGGATACAGTTCGCGGATAACATGATTGTGAATGGAATTGGAATTGCTCCCGGGAAGGTATGTTACAATAGTGCTGCCATCATACCGATTAAGTCCATTCCAGGTACCAAACCATATATATCCCTCTGCATCTTTCACAATCGTATTTACTGCGCCATTGGATAAGCCTTCACGGCGCGAAATGGAATGTACATTACTCCTGTATTGAGCAAATAAGGATTGATAAAACGCGAAGCAACAAAACAGGAAGATTATTTGTTTAGTCATTGCAATGGTAAATGCAGAATGCATTAAATTAGCTGTAAAATTACATACTTTTAACTAATAGTCTTAAATTATCATTTTGCCTGGTTCTGTTACCATTTGAAAGAAGTGTGGAAATGAAGTGAGGGAGTAATGATGAAAAGGAGAGATAAAAGGCTGAAACATCTGCTTGCCTTTTATGTAACAAGTCTTCTGCTAGCAAGCTTTAATAGCACTCTTCCAGCCCTTATCGGGCTTTTAGGCAGCCTTAACTTCTATCAGTCAAACCTTTTAAAACCTAAAAATTCAAGATGAACTATCCAAAAAAAGTAACCATAGGCGATATCACAGTTCGTGACGGCTTCCAGCACGAAGAAAAATTTATACAAACTTCAGCTAAACTCTGGCTTACGGAGCAATTGATCCTTGCTGGCTTCAGGCATGTTGAAGTAACCAACCTTGGGAATCCCAAAGGGATGCCACAGTTTAAGGATGCTGATGAATTATTGAAAAAAATCCGTGCCAGCAAAACAGTTGCTCACTTGTTACCAAATGTGAGTCTCACTGCTGTAACTATTCGCGAAAGAGCTATTGAACGAGCCATCCAGGCAAGAAAGGAAGGTTGGGGCCCAGATAGGATTCTGTTAATGGTTTCCACCAGCGAATCGCATCATATTAAAAATTCAGGACTTTCCCTTGCTGATTATTGGAAGATGGCTGAGGAATGGATTCCCAAAGCAAAGGATGCAGGGTTAAAAGTTAATGGAACTGTCAGCACCATTTGGGGTTGCCCGATCGAAGGTCCTACTAAAATGGAGAAAGCCGTTGAATTTTCGCAACGTTGGTTTGATATCGGGGCCAGTGATGTGGAGCATGCCGATCACGATGGTTCAGCTTCACCCGACCGGGTTTATCGCTACTATTCCATGCTAATGGATAAAATTGCTCGCCCTGAGAAACAAATTGTTCATTTCCATACCACACGTGGCTGGGGCCTGGCTAATGTACTTGCTGCTTTACAAGCCGGAATGACTAATTACGAATCGACAATGGGCGGAATTGGCGGGCAGCCTGCCAACTTTGTGGATGGTGTTCCCGTGGCCGGAACCGGGGCATATTATTATGCAGACCCTATGATTACCGGTTTAATACAAACCGAGGATATGGTTGTTATGATGGACGAAATGGGAATAGAAACCAACCTGGACGTGGATAAAGTACTCCAGATCGGAGCCATGGTCGAACGTATGGTTGGCCGGAGGCTTCGTTCCGAGAGTGTTCATACAGGCCGGATTCCGAAGTCCTTAACTGGCCGGGGATAATTTTCAAAAGGGGTTAGGATTTGGGGTTGGGTTTTAGGGGTTGAGAAGTTTCAGAGGTACAGATCTGACTACAAACATAAGGGCCTATATATTCCATTAAATTTGGCGAATCTTTCTTTTATAAAACACCTGAGAATTTCAATCTTCCACCCGGAAAAATCCAACATCCAACATCGCAAATCCAACTTCCGACATTCTCCCCTTCTCCCCCTCTCCTTGTTACCTCTTCCTCCTCAAACACCTCTCTCTACCCGTCTACTTCCATGCTCCCAGGATCAGCCCCATAAGCGTCAGTCCTACAATATTATATCCAGCATGAATCAGCATATAGCGTGTGCTGCGGAATTCATACTGACCGGTAACAAAAATTGACATCGCTATCCATCCAAAACCGGTGAAGAAACCGTACATGGCACCTTCTGTGGCTCCTACTGTAGGCGAATTCAGAAACAGGGCCAGATTTACTGCCATAATAAAAGTAAAGAGCAATGTCAGTCCCATGATTTTTGGCATATTGGCTTTTTGCGCTGTTTCTTTTGTAATTCCTGTTTCTTTCATCCACATTTTTCCGAATGCCAAAGGGGTATACCAAATAGCACCCAGTCCGAAAAACACTAGTGTAGAAACAATAATAGCAAGCCAGTTGAGGGTCGAAAAGTCCATAGGTTACAATTTTAAGATTGGGTTATTTAATTAATTCATATCTAATAACAAAGATATTTAAATATTGATTTAATATCCAACAATATGCAACTTCATGCAATAACAATATTCAATTAACCAAAATTTATCAATTTCAATTGACAGATTTGCCAGATAAAATGCAGATTTAAAAACGACAGGATTCCCTTTTGGTATTCAGGGAAAAGCATTTAAACTCTAAGAAAGAGAAGGTAAGACTACCGGGTTGAATGATACAAACTACAACAAAAGAGTTGATTATACAATTTGTATTACCCGATTGGAATTTTATGTGAAATGGGATTTTGAATAAAAGCGTTTTAGCTTATAATAATGGTACCCAGCCAGGCCCATGCAACTAAAAGCACTGCTGTGCCAACAATATGAAATGGCCTTACTATAAATTGAGTTGAAGATTCTTCTGGCAGAATGTCCGAGTATTGATCAGTCAGTGTTACGTTGGTATTTTTCATAACTCAATGATTTTTCTTAACGCTATATAATGTTTATAACCGCTAAGAGAAAAAGTAATACAAGTTTTTGTAAAAAATAACTGCAATAATTGGTTTTCTGCCAGTTAGATCTAAATTTACCCACATTCAAGATGGATAATATGCAGATAGTGAGAAATTTATCCACATAGTTATACACAGCCATGTAAGGTAAATTCATTTGCTTTGCTATTCGATGAAGGGGGCAAAAACCATTATACTTTGCTTGAGATAAAACCACTTTTTATTAAAATCCCAGTTTCAAAACCTCAAATTTCAAATTCCGGGAAAAAGAAAATCATAGTTTCAATGTTACACATATATTAACCCGTGGTTTTGATCTTTTGCTCTTGTTCCCGGAGCAAGGGACTTGGAACCTTGGAATTTATAATGTGATGTATAAAATATTTATACATAATCCGGTATTACCATAGAGTTTTTATACATAAATTAGTGATCTTTTAAAAAGCATAATTATGTTAAAGGAAAACTACACAAGGTTTATATGGGACAGCATTCTCGAAAACTGGGACCGTACCGCATTTACCAACTACCAATCAGCAAGTTATACCTATGCTGAAGTTGGAAGAAGCATTTACTACATGCAAAAGCTTTTTTCAAAGTGTGGACTAAAGAAAGGAGAAAAAGTTGCTCTTATCGGCAAAAACTGTGCTGAATGGGCTATTGCTTATCAGGCAGTTGTTACTTACGGGGCAGTTGTAGTTCCAATTCTGCCCAACTTTACTCCCAACGACGTTCAGCATATCATCAACCATTCAGATAGTGTAATGTTGTTTGCAAATAAGGCTAACTGGGATG
This sequence comes from uncultured Bacteroidales bacterium, assembly GCA_963802185.1. Lineage (GTDB taxonomy): Bacteria > Bacteroidota > Bacteroidia > Bacteroidales > UBA4417 > UBA4417. Next base: position 118,190 of record CAWDHU010000010.1, on the reverse strand, counting down.
TACTTGATGAGGACAACTTACCTAAACTCAAAGCGGTAATCTCGCTTGATGATTTTTCGCCTTTGTATACACATGCAAAACATTCCTGCGAACATATCAACAAATTTCAAAGCCTTCTTGCCAAGGATTTCACCAAAGAAAAATTACCAAAACAGATCATTCCCAATACATCACTTTTTGCCATAATCTACACTTCGGGAACAACCGGATTCTCGAAAGGCGTTATGCTGACGCATAATAATATTACCGGAAACATGGTTTATTCCCGTACCAATATGCCTTTAGTTCCCGGTGATAAGATTCTCAGTTTTCTGCCACTGGCTCATGCGTATGGTTGCGCCATAGAGTTTCTTTACCCATTTACTTCGGGTTGTCATATAACTTTCCTGGGGATGATGCCCGCGCCTCAATTGCTGCTTAAAGCTTTTAGTGAAATAAAACCAAGGCTGATTCTTTCAGTACCGCTGATTATTGAAAAAATATTCAAAAAACAGATAAAGCCTGTGCTGGAACAGTCCAAGGTTAAGTTTCTGATGAAAATCCCATTTATGGACAGCGTTATCCTTGGTAAAATAAAAACCAAACTTACCGAGAGTTTTGGAGGCAATTTCCATGAAATCGTTGTTGGTGGAGCTGCCATAAACGAAGAAGTGCAGGAGGTTCTCCGAAAGGCTGGTTTTGCTTTTACAATAGGGTACGGCATGACCGAATGCGGTCCTTTGATAAGCTATGCCGGATGGCGTGAAGCACGCTTCAACTCCGCCGGCCGCTGTGTCGACCAGCTTGAAATGCGTATTGATTCTCCCGATCCTGAAAATGTCGTTGGCGAAATATTGGTGCGTGGCGAAAACGTAATGAAAGGCTATTATAAAAACCCTAAAGCCACAAGTGAAATCCTGGACAAAGATGGCTGGCTGCATACCGGCGACCTTGGCACTATGGACAGCGATGGATTTTTATATATCAAAGGCCGCAGCAAAAGCATGATACTGGGTGCGTCAGGGCAGAATATTTATCCTGAAGAAATAGAAGCCCGGATTAATGCCTTTCCACTTGTTCAAGAGTCCATAGTAGTGGACCGAAAGGAAGGATTGGTAGCCCTTATTTATCCTGATATGGAAATGGTAGATGCAAAAAAAATGAAAGAGCATTCGCTGGAAGCAATTATGGATACATATTGCAAACAATTGAACCGCGAAGTCCCGAACTATATGCAGGTATCAAAATTCCAGGTAGTTTCAAGCGAATTTGAGAAAACTCCGAAACGCAGCATCAAGCGGTTCCTGTATAGCTAGCATGCTGTTTTAGACATGGAAAACGCGCTGAACCCAATTCGTTACCCTTGTAACTTTGTGAGTTCACGGTTATTCAATTTTCAGATAATATCCTTATCTAAAGGTTATGCTGTCTTTACTGCTTGAATTCTAACGATGCTTCGTTATTTCCCATTTATATTCCCAAAAGTAAGTATCGGTTTTAAATCATTAGGTGCCTGGTGAAACAGCGCTGCTGTTAAGGATTTAATTTTCAGAAAAAAAATCAATGAACTTAAAGGCATACCTCTGTGTTATGATTTGCCCGCGGCATTTTTACATCCAATTTTTTCACCTGTTATGAGTGCAATTTCTAAAGTATCATTTGCAATATTTGTAGTCCTGTTTGTTTCTTTTTCATGCAAAAAAGAAGCAAGAACTTCCCGTTATTTAACTGAGAATGTTATTGTTGTTGTAATTGACGGATCAAGATACTCTGAAACCTGGGGAGATTCAACTCACCTGAATATTCCTCATTTAGCCAACGAATTATCAAAATTTGGTGTTGTTAATACGCAATTTTATAATGACGGGCCTACCTATACCTCTGCGGGTCATACCGCTATTACAACAGGGTTTTACCAGGAAATTGACAATTCAGGTAAGGAATTGCCAATGTATCCTTCTATTTTTCAATATTGGAATGCTAAATATTTAATGGATAAAGAACGCTCCTGGATCATTGCCAGCAAGGACAAACTGGAAGTATTAAATAACTGCCAATACATTGAATTTAATAACCAATATGAGCCTTCAACCGATTGTGGAATCAATGGTTTGGGCAGTGGCTACAGGGACGACAGCGTGACATTTGATATGGTATTAAAAGTCTTATCCGTAAATCGCCCTAAACTTACTTTAATTAATTTCAGAGACCCCGACTTTTCGGCACACAGTAATAATTGGGATAAATATTTACAGGGAATAAAAAGCACCGATGAATATCTTTATCAGATCTGGGAATATGTTCAAAATGATTGCTATTACAAAGGGAAAACAACCCTGTTTGTAACAAATGATCATGGCAGACACCTGGATAGCATCCAAGGTGGTTTTGCTTCTCACGGTGATAGTTGCTTTGGTTGCAGACATATTAACTTTTACGCTTTTGGTCCTGATTTTAAAAAAGGAGTAATCCTAAACAATAAAAGAGAACTAATTGATATAAGTGCTACAATTTCGGAGTTACTGCATTTTAGAATGGAATTTGGCAAAGGGGAAATAATGCATGAATTGTTTGAATAAGAAAATTTACTAAGCGAAGCACACTCTGCTGAACAATTAAATACAATGGAAAAGGTTTATAAATTCTGCCAGAGTTGCGGCATGCCTCTGAAGAAAGATGAAAAAGGTGGTGGAACAAATGCTGATGGCACAAAAAGCCTGATGTATTGCAGCCGGTGTTATAGAGATGGCAAATTTTCACGGCCTGAATTTACTGCTAAACAAATGCAGGAATTGGTTAAAGGGAAAATGAAAGAAATGGGAATACCAGGTTTTCTCACTCCGTTTTTTACAATGGGAATCCCTAAATTGGAGAGGTGGCGGAGCTAAAGATACGGGTGCGACATTTCGACCTGGCTCAGTACAGGCCAGGAGAGAGTGACAAAGCAAAAATCTTTATCAAAACAGATATCACAAATTTTGCTAAATTCTAATAAAAGGTGAATGTTGCAACTATCTTTGCGATATCAAATCTTCAAAAGATTTGCAGGGCCCCCGGATAGACATGTACACAACGTCTCTATTCGGGGGTCTACTATTCAGGTATTCAGGAGCCATCAATCGTTCCACTGCTAACAGGAGAAGGTGCCAAAGGCGGATAACTGAGAAGGTTAATAGGATGAGGTCATCATTGCTGTGACAGCGAGTTTTTTATTTTTGTGATCCTACCCACCTGTATTCATTGAAAACAACAGTAATCGCATCTTCATATTCGTCAAAACTGTTCACCTTTTTCAGTTTCTTAAAAACCTTGTGAGGATCATTAAAAGATTCAGCCAGGTAATGCCAGTATTCCTTCAAAATGCCTAATACGGCAAGGTTATCGTTAAACTGCCTGCGATAAGCGAAGTATAACTCATCAATAAATCGCCTAACTATTGCCTGACGATCTGCAGCTATAGATAAACCTTTGATGCTGGCAGGCAAAAACGGATCCGAAAGTAAGCCGCGTCCTATCATCCAGGTATTGATCGCGGGGAAACGTTCATTAACTCTTTGAAAGTCGTTCATCGTAAAGATATCGCCATTATAAATAAGCGGAACAGTGGTAAGGGCAGCAGCCTTTTGAAAAGTCTCCTGGTCAGGTTCACCGGTATAGAGTTGTTTTCCGATACGGGCGTGAATGGATAATTCCGAAATTTTGTAGTTGTTGAAAATTGGAATAAGATTTAAGATTTCATCGGGCGAGTAATAACCAAGCCTGCATTTAACCGAAAAGTATATGTTTGTTTCCGCCATTACTTTCCGGAGGATTTCATCCACCATTTCGGGATATGGCAACATGCCAGACCCTCGTTTCTTATTTGCTACCATCGGGTATGGGCAACCCAGATTCCAGTTCAGCTCCTTAAATCCGAGCTTTTGGCAGAATTCGGCAAAACGTAAAATTTCGTCGGCATCCTTGCTTAATACCTGGGGAACAACTTCAATTCCATTTTCAGAAGGATTTCCAAGTTCAGCCATTTTCCTGGCCGGTAGCTTCAGTTGATTATTAACGGCTGTAAAAAAAGGTGTATAGAGTTTATCTACTCCCCGGAAATGTATTGAAAACACTTTGCGAAAAGTAACTCCGGTTATTCCCTGGAAAGGGGCAAGATAGATATGTTGTTGTTTGCTCAAAGGTTCCAATAGTTTCCAGGTTCAGGATTGCTGACTGCTTCCCTTTTCAAAGTGCAAAGAGATAATTTACTGCGCTTTTCAATTATATAAAGTCGAAAATTGTTATGTAAATCCTTATATAGATTATTTTTTTTGCTTTGATTCCAGGAATTCTTTTAACGTATTCTGATTTTTAGCATCAATCAATTTTTTGACTTCTCCCCTTGGTTTGTAATTATTGTCGGGGTTTTCGCAAAACGTTGCAAGCATAACATAAGCATTATATTTTAACTCATCACGATCAACGCCTGGGCCTTTTGAAAGTGCATATTTAGCCAGGCATACAAAGTACATGCCGATGATATCATTGTCATTGCCACCGATTTTACTGATAGTTTCATCCATTCCAAATGAATAGTCAGCTGTTCCTGCCATCCATTTCATAATGAAGGAAATAGCGTTTTTCCTGGTTGTGTTTTCTTTATCAATAGGTGATGAATACACATAATCGGAAGCAAGAATAACCTGCGGTTCTGCCTTTCGGCAATTTGCTGCAGAATTTAAAGGAACATTATCGTATTTGGATGTTGCTTGTGAAAATGCGCTGAATGCAACACAACAGAACAAAATTGAAAAAATCGTTTTCATGCGGATCAGGATAAAGTTTTAATAGATATATGGTGATTTTGACTTTGCATTTATTTGTTTTAACAGGCAACAAATATAGAATTTAATATTAAGCCGGGCATGCAGCTTGTGTTGAAGTTTGAATGACAGTAATCAGATAAATAGAGAACCAGGCACTTTTGGAGCAAAATAGGGGGATTGTAACAATCTGATTGTAAACATTAAGACCCAAATCTCAAGGTCGACAGTTACAAGCGATTGGAAACAAATTCAAGAGAAAATCGCCAGAATTTCATCCCGTGTCATGCCGGCAATGGAAGTGTCGGTTGTTACAAACAAATCAGCCAGGTCCTTTTTCTTTTGTTGCAACTTAATAATCTTTTCTTCTACTGTATCTTTGGTAATAAAACGGTACACAAAAACTTTTTTATCCTGCCCGATGCGATGGGCGCGGTTTAAAGCCTGCATTTCGGCAGCCGGATTCCACCAGGGATCAAGTATAAAAACATAATCCGCTTCTGTGAGGTTGAGCCCAACACCTCCTGCTTTCAAGGAGATTAGGAAAAGCCGGATATCGCTATCGTGCTTAAATGAATTTATCACTTTTTCGCGCCGGGTAGTTGATCCGGTAAGCAATGCATACTTAAATCCATTCTCATTACAATATTCTTCAATTAGGTTAAGATGCTTAACGAAAGAGGAAAAAATCAGCACTTTATGGTTTTCGGTTAGTACAGTCTCGAGGCTTTCGGTTACTTCTTTAAATTTACCGCTGTCAGCATCCGAAGTGGCATCAATCATACGTGGATGATTTGCCAACTGCCGGAGAATTGTCAAGGCTCGTAAAACCACTACCGATGAATTCGTTACTCCTTCGGATTCAAAATTTTCAATGATAAGATTCCGTACTTTCGATTTTTCAGTTTCATAGATGCTTTGCTGCGCTTCCGTCATCTCACAAAAAACAGAGGTTTCAGTTATATCCGGCAATTCGGGAGCGACGGCTTCCTTCGTACGGCGCAGAATAAAAGGTTTAATCAGGTTTTTTAGTTTTTCACCAGCCGGGTCGTCCTGGTTTTTCGATAAGGGAAGAGCATAATGTTGCATAAAATGATGATAGTTTCCCAACATATCCGGATTCAGAAAGTTAAACTGCGACCATATATCGGATAAGGAATTTTGGATGGGTGTACCGGTTAGCACCATCCGGTGTTCACACTGTAAATTAAAGACCGCTTGTGTCGCTTTTGCTCCCGGGTTTTTAATTGTTTGACTTTCATCCAGTATAATATAACTAAATCTATATGCACTTAACATATCGATGTCGTTGCGCAAAGTTCCATAAGTGGTTAAAATTATATCGTATCTGTTAAAAATCTCTGAACCTGCAATCCTGTTGATTCCGGTATGGATATAAATCCGCAACCATGGCGCAAACCTGGTAAATTCATTAACCCAGTTGTGAATAAGCGAAGCCGGAAGTACTATAAGGCTGCCGGGAAGCTGATTAACTGAAGGAGAATTGCGGAAATTAGATTCTTTAACCGGATTTACTTCAGGCTGAGCAAACAGATCAAGTTGAAAGTCAACTGGGGATGCCGGGTCTCTAAAAGTCGGATCAGTTGAACCAGGAGCCCATTCTTTTTTAGGATGAAACGATGCCAGCAGTGCAATAGCCTGGAGGGTTTTCCCTAGTCCCATATCGTCAGCCAGGATTCCGCCTAACCCGTTTTTACGAAGAGAATGCATCCAATAAAAGCCTGATTGCTGGTATGGCCGCAGTGTTACATTTGTTAGTTCCGGAAGGGCAATATGTTCAGGTGATGACAGGGATTCATCCAGTTGCTGGATTTCGGGAGTAAAAATTGTGCTTAATAATTTAAAATGATGCCTGCTGATTCGGATACCATGATTTTGAGCTTTCGCATACAGCATAATTTCCTGGTAACGCGAAAACCATTCATCAGGCAGGATCATAATTTCACCACTTGGCAGCTCAAACTCTTTTATGTTGTTGATAATGTGGCTTCTAAACTTAATAAAAGGTATTTCCAAATCTTTAATCACCACCTTACCCAATACATCGAACCAATCTTTCGCGGTTTGCATGTTCAGGTTTAAAACAGGAACTTCTAAGAAGTATTTTTTGTTTTCAGGCTGTTTGATTGTAAATAAATGTTGTTTAAGTTCATCACGGTTTTCTGATAACCACTCGATCAATTGATAGTCAGTGTAAAGGGCTGATTCTTTCTGATGTAACATAAAACCTGCTTCCAACTTCTTCAAATTCAGCGATTTAAGATAGGAAACCTGCACTGCCTCCCATGCCATATTGCGCTTAAAGCGATTGAATATAAACCCGTTTTCGTCGGCAATTAAAGTAGTAAAAACTTTTTGCGGATTATTAGCCAGAAGTATCTTATCACCATACTGAAATGACAGTATCAATACTTTTTGTCCCTGCCAGCCTGCTTCCACTGAAAGTAAAGCCTCTGGTACAGGTTGCATATTAATTACCTGAAAACCTTCGGCTTCAATATCACATCGGTTTGCGATTTTTCGGATAAATGTGCTGAAATACCTGTATTCTATATGTTTTGGAATGGTTACAAACTCTTTGTTTTGAAACGGGGTCAGGAGTTTTCCGCTTATATTTTCGGGGAATCTGAATAATTTATTTTTGGCTAAATACCAGCAAGGATCATTTACGAGGATTTTATTCCCTGGTCTGTTCAGTACAATTTCTTTGTTGGCATGATATGCCTGAAGCCTGTAATTTGTACCATCTTCTGTACGGGTAAACTTCAGCCGTGCCTGCGGACTTTCATCTTCAATGATAATGCCTTCTTCGGGATGGAGGTTTGAACTCTCGCTTTCGTAAAAAGGAATTTCGTTCGAGTGTATAATCTCTATAATTCTTGAGAGTTTTCGCTCCACAAATGGCCGGATCATTTCATCAAGGAGTTTATTGTCAAGTTTTGTAAAGAAATCCTTCGGCGTTTGATTTTTCTTTGAAAACTGTTTGAGAATTGCCTGGTTCGAAAACTGCTCTGTAAGATTGATAAATTCTGATTCGGAGGTACTTAAATCGGGATACAGACTGATATTAAGAGACGATAACCTTTCGTGTACAGTAATAAAATTATCATTTTCCCTGTAACACGAATATGGCAGTATTACGTAACCTATTGGTTTTATAAATGATAATAAGGCTACAACAAATGTCTGCTTTTCCATTACGATAATTGATGGCTGGTTCCGGGGACCCTTATATTCAATACAATTCCATTTGCAAATGTATGAGGATAAAAAATGCGATATTGGTAAAAGAGTAAATGAAACCTGAAAAAATGTTATGGAAATGAGATTATATTTTTTGGGGTCGAGTTATTTATATTACAAAGGTTGTGCCCTAAAATGAAGAAGCCGGTAATAATAACCGGCTTCTCTTTTTAGATTTATAAGGCTTAGTATCCCTCGTTCTGCTGTTCAGCAATAACCGGGTTAGCGGCAATTTCCCTTGCAGGTATAGGATAAACAAGTCTTGGATCGTTGTACGGTATTGAACCTACACTGAGTTTTAACCGTTTCATATCATGAAGTTTAAATCCTTCATGAGCCAGTTCCAGTCTGCGTTCAAGAAGTATATCGTCGAGTGTAACTGATAATTTACCGGTCAGGCCGGCTCTTTCGTGTACCATATTATAATCGTTGACAGGAGTATCTCCAATAGATGTACCAAGGCGTTGATTACATTCAGCTCTTACCAGGTACATTTCGGCCAGGCGGAATAAGTTAACAAGCCCGTACTGATTATTCCATTTCCCGGACCTGTAGGCATCATTTCCTACCCAGAAAAAAGCTAGACGATCATCACCAGCCTCGTACAAGTCAAGGTGTTTCTGCATAATTTCTATATCCCCGTCTCTTCCGCCATATTCGGTAGTAGACCAGAACTCAGTCATTTGGTTAATCCCATCAGCTGGAATAAATTTTGTGGAGAAAATATCCTCAGACGTATATTCTGAGTTATTAAATTCTTGCGCATAGGTGTTTGTAAGCGAATACATATCGGAACCAATAACCAGGTTAGCAGCATCACGCGCTTTGGCGTAGTCGCCTTTTTGGAGATATATACGCGCAAGCAGTGCATTTGCAGCGCCAGAGGTTGCATAGTACCCGTTTTCTTCAGGAAGAGCCAGGGAAGCTTTCACCAGATCTTCAATTATACGGGTGTAAACTTCTTCAACGGTGTTGCGTCCTACACTATTTTCCCCATCAATACCACGTGTTGGTTTTAAAACAAGAGGAATACCATATTGCGAGTTTGCAACGCCAGGCTCATACGCTTTTGCATAAAAACGTACAAGGTCAAAGAACATCATACTGCGTAGGAACAAAGCTTCGCCGCCAATTCTTTCTCTGTCTGCCTCATCAACAACATCCAGTGCCGAAAGCACGTTGTTGCAAACATTTATACATTCATAACTATTTAACCATTGACTAGTTATGTCGCCATTTGCAGAAATGATTGCATGGTTATAAATTTCGCGGGGGCCGTTATACGTGCCCTGCCACGAGATTTCGCCATCAGCGCCTGTAAGTTCTGAATTACGCAGGATACAGCCTCCGTATATAGCACTGTACCTGATTGTTCTGTATGCACCTACCATCACAATTTTAACATTGGCATCGGAGGTTAAAGCCACACTTTCATCAAGTGATTGCTGGGGCTTCAAGTCGAGATATTTCTCACACGAACTGGCCACGACCAGTATCGCAAGTATAGCAAGTATTGTTTGTATCTTTTTCATAGTGTGAAAGTCTTTTTTAGGTTTATAATCCAATGTTTATACCAAATGTAATAGATCTGGGCTGGGGAGCCGAATAGAAGTCAACACCCGATGTCACATTGTCAACCGCGAAATCGGTCGAAACTTCAGGATCCCATCCTGTGTATTTTGTAAAAGTCAGGAGGTTTTGGCCCTGTATGTATATTCTCAGATTGTCCAGATGTGCTTTGCTGATCAGATCTTTTGGGAAGGTATATGCAAGCATGAGTGAACGAAGTTTGATATATGCGCCATCGGAAAGATAACGGCTGTTACGCCCCTGGTCGCCATTGCTATAGCCTAAACGAGATTGAGGAACATTGGTTATTTGCCCTGGTGTTGACCAGGCATTAGCCTGATCAGTGAGCTGGTTGTCGTACCATGCAGCATTGGCAGCCATATAAGTATCGCCTGACAGGTGAATTTTATTGCCACCTACACCCTGAAATGTAAATGTCAATTCTATACCTTTATATTGTAAGGTATTTGTTAAAGCACCCATGTAATCCGGAGTAGGATGGCCCAGGACAACAAAATTTACGGAACTGAAATCACTGCTTGTAGCTGTCGGGTTAACAATATTCCCGTTTGCATCAGTTTCATTCACATACCATATTGCATCTCCGTTTGTCGGGTCAACACCTGCATATTCAGCCCCGTAAAAAACGCCTAAAGGCTGACCAACTTTTACAACATTCATAAAGCGTGAACTACCTGCATCAATAATATCCTGACCTCCAAGGTCGGTTACTGTATTTTTATTTACTGAAAAGTTAAAGGAGGTATTCCACTGGAATTCCCCTGTTAGGTTTGTAGTATTCAGTACGAACTCCCATCCTTTGTTTTCAACTGAACCAATATTTCGGGTTTGAGTAGAGAAACCACTGGTACCGGGAACGGGCACGTCCAGCAAAAGGTCATCGGTTTTCTTCACATAATAATCGATTTCTCCTGAAATCCTGTTTTTGAAAAGGCCGAAGTCCAATCCGAAATCCAGTTGCTTGGTGCTTTCCCAGCTGAGGTCAGGATTTGGTATTTGTGATGGAATGAAACCAGGTTCACCATTATAAGGTGTAACTCCATATAATCCAAGGTGAGTGAAATTCCCAATACCGGCATTTCCTGTTTTACCATAACTGGTCCTGAATTTCAGGAAGCTAATAGTTTTACTTGTTGAAAGGAAATCCTCTTTTGTAAGTACCCATCCAGCTGATAAAGCAGGAAAAAATCCGGTGCGGTTATCGGCTCCGAAACGTGACGACTGATCAATACGCCCTGCCAGTGTAATGAGGTATTTACTTTTAAAATCAAATGTAGCTCTCGAGAAATAGGATAAGAAAGCATATTCAGTTAAGGTTTGTGAACCATCGGTAATCAGACCGGCGCTGGCTAAGGTTTTTAAATCGTCGGTTGGGAAATTCTGTCCGTCTACCCAGGTATTATCCACCGAAGTTTTCTGAAACTCAGTACCCAGAACAGCACTTAAGCCGAAGTCGCCAAAATTATTCAGGTAATCCAGATATGTTTTTGTAATCAGGTTTTGTGTTTGTCCATAGTTTGAAAAAGCATACCCATTAATACCCTGTCCGGCATCTGTGCGTGCACCATACCGGCTGTTTTCCTTCAAATTATAGAGGTCGAAGCCGAATTCGTTATGCCATTTCAGACCTTTGTACAGTAAGAAATTTAAATACCCGTTTGATACGGTACGGGTTTCGAGTATATTTCTCTGAGCATCTTCAACATCTATCAAACCATTGTAGTAAGTTGTTGTTGGTGTACCATACAAATTTCCTTCCAAATCCCTGACAGGGGTAATAGGAGACAAAGCTACCAGCTGCATGGGCGTTGAAAAAGCATTGTCAGCTGATACCTGTTGTATACTAGTTCGTGCCAGACTTAAAGTAAAACCCAGATCAGTAAATTTGTTAACCTTATTATCTACATTTAACCTGCCGCTGAAACGGTCCAGTCCATTACCTACAATAATACTTTGTTGTTTATTGTAAGAACCACTGGCATAATATTTCAGCTTTTCAGTACCTCCTGAAGCAGAAAGGTCAACCATTCGAAGTGATCCGGTCTGAAAAGCTTCTTTCTGCCAGTCAGTATTTACTTCTGAACCAACATAATTTCCATCACCATCCAGTATGGCAGCCCATCCCGAATACCGTTTCAGCCTGCCTTCGACATGCCGTTGCCAATATGTATTGGTTCCTGGAGGATCGCCGTATAAAACATCCTCGTAAGCATCCGCATTTTTACCTGACTGGCGGAAAGCAGCAATATACTGTTCAGCATCCATAAAATCGCGCATATGTGAGGCTTTACTTGATCCATACTGAAAATTGACATTCAGTTTTGTATCACCAACCTTACCTTTTTTGGTAGTAATCAGAATAACCCCATTGGCGCCTCTTGATCCATAGATAGCAGTTGAAGATGCATCTTTCAACACATCTATGGATTCGATATCATTCATGTTTATACTTGTCAGAGGATTGATTGCTGCGCCGCTCTGGTTCAGGGCCTCGGTTGTTAAAGGCACTCCATCCACTATAAAAAGAGGTTCGTTATTTGCTGTAATTGACGAAGATCCACGGATACGCATACGTGTTGCACCGCTGACTTTACCGTTATTAGCTTCAACAAAAACACCTGCTGTTTTCCCCTGCAAAGCTTGTTGTACGGAAGGAACCGGGGTGTTTTTTACAAGATCTCCTTTAACATTAGAAATATTTCCGGTTACTTTCGACTTGATCTGAGTTCCATACCCGACTACAACTATTTCATCTAGTGTAGTTGCAACTGCAACCAGGGTAACGTCGATAACATCCGAAACCCCAACCGGAATTTCCTGCTTTTCCATACCTACAAATGAAAACTGTATAACTACATCATCCTTAGGAATGCTAATCTTGTACTTACCTTCAATGTCGGTAAGAACCCCATTGGTGGTTCCTTTAATCAGAACAGTGACACCCGGAATTGCATTGCCATCATCAGAAGATGTTACTACCCCCGAAATTTGCCGGGTTTGAGCGATCGCCGTGTGCAGCAGAAAAAAACACATCAGCGTTAGTAAAACGTAGATTTTTTTCATAAAGTGTTGTTTTTTGGTTAGTTAATGATTAATTGGTTTGATTAATGATAGATTTGCTTACAGGACAAAAATTGTATAATTATCTGAATTGCAGAAGCATGCAGATATAAAAGAAATTTATTTTATTGATTGGTTATTCAAATGTATGAAATAAAGTCAATACGTTATAAAAATTTGTTGAAAATTTAATTTTTAATAAAAAACTTTTTCATTCATTCTCTTATGTTAAGAACTGTTAATAATCGAGATCTTAATGTCATGTAATTTATAATACTTAGTGGAAGTGGTTAAAATCATTGAAAGATAATATCATAAAATTATGCTTTAAATCATTGAGGGACATGCTTTTAAATTAAAAATGCATAGTGCAAGGCAAATTAGATGGGCCTGCTAAGTAAAAAAATTGAAATTATATTTATCAATTATTCAGAGTTCGGAATAAGATTCCTGTATAAATTTTTAGCAATCTGAACTAATTTTTATGAATGGAGAATTTTAAATACCGGTTCTAATCCGCACCTATCTGCCATTTTAGGGTCCTTAATCAATAATTCAAGTCCAGTTTTAATAAATAGACTTTTTTGCTTCTTTAGGATTATTCCCTTGTAATTCAATCTCAAAAATCAGCAATGATGGGATTTAATCGGAGATTCAGATACAAAAAATACAGATTTTAAAACTAGGCAGCATTATCCGTTCGAAGGTCTGTTCCCATTTTTTTTTAGTTGAGCAGAGATAAATTCTCAGAACCCATTCAGTTTCATGGTCACTGTGGGAATAAGCAATAAAAATCCAAGGGTAATTAGTATTATCATAAAGGGCCAGATCCACTTAATCCATTTATCATATGGAATACGTGCAACACCAAGCACACCCATCAATACTCCCGAAGTTGGGGTAATCATATTGGTGAAACCATCGCCAAACTGATACGCCATTACCGTGGCCTGGCGTGAAACTCCAATCAGATCGGAAAATTGGGACATGATTGGCATGGTAAGAGCAGCTTTTGCCGATCCTGAAGGCATTATTAGGTTAATCCCTGTTTGTATCACATACATCATACTAATTGAAGCATAGGTTCCCCAGGTGCTCATTGAACTAGAAACGCCATGTAAAAGTGTATCAATTACCTCTCCGTTTCTCAGGATTATAATAATGCCACCTGCCAGTCCAACTATTAATCCAGCTGACATAATATCGCGGACACCATCAAGAAAATGTTTTGTAATATCATCCAAAGTGTAACCAAATGCAAACCCAGAAGCGAGGCCCATTACAAAGAACAATGTAGCAATTTCCATCACATACCAGCCATAACCCATTACCCCCACAATAAGGAATGCAATAGTGAAAAACAACAGGTTAAGTATAAAAAAATGGACCGATTTAAGTAATGAAAGAATTCCGGTTATCAAGAACAGGCCGCTAAGAATCGGAATTATTGGCAATGTAACACTAGCAAGACCGATTTTAAGAATTGTCTCAGAGTAATATATAGAGAAAATAACCATCACAATCTGCAAAACTCCGAAAATCAACCAGGCCGAAAAGGGAGTATAATATTCAACTGTTTCTATATTTTCGCCTGCCATTTTGCGCCAATATTCATCTTCTTTATAAACTACAGATGATTTTGGATTTTTTCTTAATTTTTTGGCATACCATAAAATATAAGTTATACCAACTATGTTGATGATAACCCAACAAAACATCCGGTATTCAATGCCCGAAAACAATGGAAGCTTGGATAATCCCTGGGCGATACCAATAGTGAACGGATTAAGCAATGCTCCTGCAAAACCAAGGCTTGCACCAATAAAACACATGGCGAGCCCGATGATGGAATCGTACCCCATTTTTATGGCAAGAGGCACAAAAATGATGGTAAAAGCAATGGTTTCCTCACTCATTCCGAACACAGCTCCGAAAACACTAAAAACAAGCATCAATAAAACAATAATCAGGTTGTCAATTCCAAGGTATCGAAGAGCTTTGTACCTTTCCAGTTTCCTGGTATAGCGCAGGAAAGCGTAAATGCCTATATCAATGGCTTTTGTCTGGTTCATTATCCAGAAAGCTCCTCCAATAAGGAATATGAAAACAATGATATCGGATTTATCTACAAAACCATCAAAAATGGCTGAAAATATCTGCCAGGTCTGCGGGGAATTTCCAATGTAGTGAAAACTGTTTCCATCCACTACTTCACGTTCAATGCCATTGACCATCATTATATTACGATCGAAAGTGCCACCGGGTACAATCCAGGTAAGTATTCCTGCAATTATAACTATTGAAAAAACTATTACGTAGGTATGAGGAATTTTAAATTTTGAAGCCATAGGGATTAATTTGATATTTTTTTCAAAAATACCAAAAAAACAGTTCGAAAATAATCTTCAATCCAGGTATTGTTAACAAGAATACTTTGTAAATTCGCTACCTGCTATTTTGATATTTTACTATATACTACTAACAATTACAAAATATGAAAAAACATCTGTTATTAGCTGTCATGCTTTTATTCAACACATTTGGTTTTAGTCAGACTTTTCTGTTACAGGAATTTTTTAATGATTCATGTGCCATCCCTGCCGGCTGGACAACCATTGATCAGGATGGAGATGGTCATAACTGGCATGTTTTTACGTATGATACCATTGGTTTTGCCGTTTCCGATTCGTGGATGGCCGGTTTTATTGGTGCTTTAACACCGGAGAATTACCTGGTATCGCCTCAAATTAACCTGGCCGGGCTTTCGGGCACAGTTAAACTTAGATACACCTTACAGGTTCCAGATCCGGTATTATTTGCAGAGCATTACAAATTAGCCGTATCTACTTCAGGTATAGCTCCTGCAGATTTCACAAGCATTGTGAAGGAAGAAACCTGCACTGCAGATGATTATTATGAAATTTATCCCTATTGGCATGAAAGGATTGTTGACTTGACTCCGTTTATTGGCCAAAAAATCTACCTTACATGGTGCCATTATAATTGCACAGATCAGTACCAGCTGCTGCTCGATTCAATCCAGGTTTCATATTCACCGGATGTGAAAATTACTGATTATGATAAAACTGAATTAAATATTTATCCTAATCCGGCAAATGAAAAACTCGTGGTAATGGGTTCGTTTGAGAATGCACAAATGCAGTTATTTACAACTGAAGGACGGCAGGTTTATCAATCAGGCAAAGCATCCAGGCAAGCCAGCATAAACGTTTCGAACCTGGAAAACGGTATTTATATCCTGAAAATTAAATCACAAAAAGGAGTTATTACAAAGAAAATCAACATTTCACATGGATGAAATTTGAAGTTTGCTGATTTGAACTTCTGTTATCCCGGTTTATTTTATTGGAGTTAAAGTTATTTTAACAGGTTCAATATCCATCCTGATATCCATAACAGTGTATCTTTCAATTCCACCAGGTTTATCAGTATAGTATCCTTTGCTTTCAGGTGTTTTACTTAGCGTTACCAGGAATCCTGTTTCCTTATCCGTAAAATTAATATTCTGAACTTTGTCAACAGCTTTGTTATCAATAAGGTTAACAGTTATCAGGTTAAGGAAGTTAGTTGCTGTTCCTGAAAACATGCCACCCAGGGCTGGATTTGCATTATTGTAATATTCATGGCCTGTAGTACTTTTCTTTCCTTCGGCAGGAATAATTTTGCCACTGCTGATATCGTATACATCGCCTTCATCGAGATAACTTATCATTACATTTTCAACCAAAGGAAGATTTTGCACCTGAGAAATAGTGGTCTTAGTAGTATTAATTATCGTTACACCTGCCGCACCGGCTACTTTCAGGATCTGCAGTTTCCCATTATAAATAAGAGCTGTATTCTCATCTACCCCAAAACCAATTTTAACGGTGTTCTGTTCATGCATCATAGCCATTATAAGGCGTGCAAGACGTGCCCTGGCATTAAAATGCTGATCGACCATTCCCAACGGGAAAAACCCAAGTCCGTGGGTTAGAAGCACGCCATGGCTTTCAGGAAAATCATCTCCATTGTAATCGGTTATAACTCCATGTTTTAGAGCACCCATACTGTTTCCGCCACCAATCATAGGTTCACTCATAATTGCTGCCCCGGCACTGGTGCCACCAACCACCCCTCCCGATTTGAACACTTCCCAAACTGCTTCGAGAACCGGTGTTTTAGTGCCATCTGCTTTAACTAATGTTTTCATAGTACGCGACTGGTCGCCTCCGCTAAACCAGACACATGAACTTTTCCTCACTATTTCGGCTAATTTAAGATCATTGCCATTGTTGCTCCAGTTCGATTCATTTATACTGGTAGTACTGTCATCATCAACCATGGCAATAGGGATGAGGTGAATATTTCCTGGTTTTACACCATAGGCGATTAGCTGCTTGCTGAAGGAAACATAGGTTTGTGTCGCAACACCACTGGCTGACGGAATTACTGAAAATATTGCTTTCTCCGGACCGCCGGCCAATTCAATCAATTGGGTAAAAACACTTTTATTATCGTAATTGAGAGCACCACCAACAATAACTAAACTACCCTGGGGCAAATCCTGAGTGTGGCCTGCCAGCAAAACGAAGATTAAGGAAATAAGAAGTATAGGTTTTAGTTTGTTCATAAATTCATTTTTAGATGTCTAATTTATTCTCAGTCTGAATTTCAAGCTATGTAATATCGGTTAAGGTTGGATATCTGATATGTTGACAATCTGATTATTTAGTCTCTTTCGGCATTTAAACTCCTATTAATGGCAAAGAGAATGCATAAGCTGATAAAATTAAGTTTAGCTAAATTAAGTAAAATTGCATTGAAAAATTGAATAATTTTAGCAAAAATTACTTGCAAAACCTATAAATATGCTCACTCTATTTAAGAATGCCTTTGTATATGCCCCGCAATATATCGGGAAGAAAGATGTCCTTGTCGGCGGGAAATCCATCCTGGCTGTTCAGGATCAGATTAATACGCCACAGGACATTGATGTTGCTGTAATTGATTGCGAAGGATTAAATCTTGTTCCGGGACTGATCGATTCCCACGTTCATATTACAGGTGGAGGCGGCGAAGGCGGTCCGATCAGCCGTATGCCTGAACTCCAGATCAGCCAGATGATTGATGGCGGTGTAACAACTGTGATCGGCTGCCTGGGTACCGATGGTATCACACGTTCAGTTGAAAGTGTATTAATGAAAGTAAAAAGCATTAAAGCCAATGGCATGTCGGCATGGATGTACACCGGCGCTTACCAGGTTCCGCCTCCTACAATTACCGGCGATATTATGCGCGATATTACCCTGATTGAAGAGATAATAGGCGTTGGTGAAATCGCTATTTCCGACCACCGTTCATCGGTTCCTTCTATTGCTGAATTATCCAAATTAACAGGGCATGCAAGGGTTGCAGGAATGATTGGCGGCAAAGCTGGAATTATAAATATGCATATGGGCGATGCGCGTGATCCTTTCCGCCCGTTGCATGATGTAGTCGCAAATAGTGAAATGGGGTACAAACAATTTATCCCAACGCATTGCAACCGCAACGATTATATTTTTGAAGATGCCAAAGAGTATGGTAAAAAAGGATATGTGGATATTACCACCAGTTCCTATCCATACTATAAAGATGAAGAGATAAAGCCTTCGGTTGCGTTAAAACAGCTTCTTGAAAGCGGTGTTCCTATAAAACACATAACTTTTACTTCGGATGCATGTGGATCGTTGCCTGGTTTTGATCCCGAAACCGGTAAGCTTATTAAAATAGAAATGGGTTTGCCAGATTCGGTTTTACGTGAAATAAAAGAGTCGGTTACAGAAGAAGGAATTCCACTGGAAATTGCTTTACAGGTTGCTACTTCGAATCCTGCCGATATTCTGAAATTACCCGGCAAAGGATATATACAGGAAGGTTTTGATGCGGATATCCTTATTCTGGATCCAGCGTTCAATATTGTTCATTTGATGGCAAATGGGAAAATGGTGAAATAAGGGATTATTGAAAATAGTTTTACCGCAAGGACGAAAAGAAAATTTCGCAAAGAATCGATTTTACTTGATTTGTGTTCTTTGCGTTTAAAACTTAGCGCCCTTTGCGCTAAAAAATCAAAACTCTGCGTTTGAGACAAAAAGATCAGCTCTTTATCTGACTAATAAACTCAGGAATATCCTTCTTCAAATCTTTGCTTTCAGCAATTACATTGATAAAAGCGCTCCCGATAATTGCCCCGTTTCCCAGCTTGCAGGCTTCAGAATAATCAGCCTTGTTTTTGATTCCGAATCCAATAATCAGGGGATTTTTCAGTTTCAGATTTTTGATTTTTTTGATAGCTTCGGTTTGAATAGACGAATCATTACCTGTAGTCGTATTTCCCGAAACCAGGTAAATAAAGGCGTTGCTAATTTTATCAATTTCTTTGATACGTGCTGCAGAAGTACTTGGTGTGATAAGGAATACCGGCGAAACATCAAACTTATCGGCAATGGGTTTATGTTCTCTCAAATATTCGTCAACAGGTAGATCAGGAATAATGATATGATGCACGCCACCATCATTGCATTTCCTGTAAAACTTTTCTATTCCGCAAGCCAGCAGGCTGTTCAGGTATCCCATGAGCAAATATGGCTTTGAAATCTTGCTTTTAACATCTTTTAGTTGTGTAAACATCATTTCCAGCGTCATTCCGTTGTTTAACGCTATGGTACTTGAATGTTGAATAACCGGACCATCAGCCAAAGGATCGGAAAATGGAATGCCGATCTCAATGAAATCAACATTGGTGGTATTCAGAATTGACAGAATCTCCTTTGTGCTTTCCAAAGCTGGAAATCCGGCTGTAAAAAAAACAGAAAGGTTATTGTTCTTATTATTGAGTATGGTCTGTTGTAAAGTGCTCATGGATCGAATATTTTGTGTTTGAAGGGATGGTTATAAAAGGCTGGAAGACAGGAGCCCGAAGCCGGAAGACAGTCCTGCGTATTTCTTAATTCAACTTTGACCGGGTCATTTTAAAATTTAGTAATGATACTAATTGTACTCATTTGCTCTATGGCTCTATCTTCTCCGCTCCCGACTTCGGACTTCCGTCTTCCGTCTATAAAATGAATTTGAGGTACGTCTCCATATCCTTATCACCTCTTCCTGAAAGATTTATTACCACGACATCAGTTGGCTTGAATTTCATTTTTGGCAACAAAGCAAAAGCATGAGCCGATTCGAGAGCAGGAATAATTCCATCCAGGTGGATTAATTCTTTTGCCGCATCCAACGCTTCACGGTCAGTAACAGCATAATAGGTGGCTTGCTTTGTTTCGTGTAAATACGCGTGCAAAGGACCAATTCCAGGGTAATCGAGCCCGGCGGAAATGCTGTAAGGTTCTGTTATTTGGCCATCCTTGTTTTGCATCAAATAGGTTTTCGAACCGTGAATAATTCCAACTGAACCAACCATAAGAGTAGCGGCAGTTTCGTGGGAATGAATGCCCATTCCTGCAGCTTCGGCACCAACCAGTTTAGTTTTTTTTGATCCTAAAAAATGATAGAAAGCACCAGCGGCATTACTGCCTCCACCTACACAGGCTATCACATAATCCGGTTCGGCATTTCCGGTTTGTTTCTTTAATTGGGTCCTGATTTCCTTGCTGATCACAGATTGGAATTTGGCAACCATATCCGGATACGGATGCGGCCCTACAACTGATCCAATAATATAATGTGTATCATCGGCATGATTTATCCAGTAGCGGATAGCATCGTTGGTTGCATCTTTTAATGTTTTGGTCCCGCTGAGTGAAGGAATTACGGTGGTTCCCAACATTTTCATGCGTGCCACATTTGGTGCCTGCCGCTTGATATCGGTTTCACCCATAAACACAACGCAGGATAGTCCGAGCAGTGTGCAGGCTGTAGCCACTGCTACTCCATGTTGACCGGCACCGGTTTCGGCTACTATTTTTTGTTTTCCCATCATTTTGGCAAGCAAAGCTTGTCCCAGCGCATTATTAATCTTGTGCGCGCCGGTATGATTGAGGTCTTCGCGTTTCAGAAAAATCTTTGCTTTGTATTTTGCGGATAAAGCTTCTGAAAAATATAATGGCGTAGGGCGACCGACATAGTCCTTCAGAAGCGTTTTAAACTGCTTTTGGAATTCTTTAGTGCGTATGATTTTTTCATAGTTTTTCTGAAGTTCATCCACGTTATTATAAAGTAATTCGGGGATATAGGCTCCGCCGAATTTTCCGTAGTATCCTGACTTTGATTGAGAATTATCTTTCATTTGCAGTTTTCTAATTATATCTTAATTAAGGCAATTTATTGTTCTTAATATAATTTACCACGGAGGCCCTGAGCACAAAGAAACACTGAGAAAATTCTCAGTGAAAATCCGTGTAATCAGTGTCTCTGTGGTTATCTTTTTCATTGGTATTACTTTCAGTCATTTATTAAATCAATAAGCTGTTTTATTTTATCAATATCTTTAATTCCGGGCCGGATTTCAAACTTTGAATTGACATCAATACCAATCAATTGTTTATGCTTTATTTTTTTGATTTCTTTACAGTTTTCTAAACTAATTCCACCACTGAGATAGAATGGTTTATCTAAAGTGTAAGCTTCAAGCCATTGCCAATCAAAGGTTTTACCTGTTCCACCATAATTTTCGCTTTGTGTATCAAACAGGAAAAGATCGCACGCATCCTTATACATTTTTGCTGTTTCAAATGAACTTTTATCTTTGATGGAAATGGTTTTGATTACTTCAACCGTATTTTTAAAGTGTCTGCAAAACTCGGGTGATTCATCACCATGTAACTGTATGCTGTCGAGGTGATATTGGTCAATAATGTTTTCAATTTCAGCAATTTCGGCATTTACAAAAACACCAGTCTTTTTTATGTGCTTCGGAATTTCTTTCAATCCATCTTCAATCAGTTTTCCATATACATAGCGCTTCGACTTGTGATAAAAGATAAATCCTAAACGATCTATTTTCATTGTGATCAGGTTTAAGATATCTTCAGAAGTGGTTATTCCACACACTTTAAGCTGCATTGGTTTCCTGTTAAAGATTATTGATTTGTTGAATAAAATCAGCCAGCGCTTTCCCCGGTTCGGCGTGTTTCATAAAATAAGAACCGATCAGGAAACCATTGTACCCGAGTTGCCTGAGTTCAAGCACAACAGAAGGATCTTCAATTCCACTTTCCGAAATTTTGATAAAACCGGACGGAATACGTTTTGCCATTGATATCGATGTGGCAATATCAATTTGCATAGTTTCGAGGTTACGGTTATTTACCCCGATCACATCAACTTTATCATAGACTTTTCCCAACTCCTGTTCTGCATGGATTTCCATTATTACTTCCATTCCAAGTTTTTGGGCAAGATCAGTAAACTGTTTAATTTCTTCCTTTGTCAGGATGGCTGCAATCAGTAAAATCACATCGGCACCAATGGATTTGGCTTCAAAAACCTGGTATTCGTCAATCACAAAATCTTTCCGAAGAATAGGACAGGAAGTATTTTCCCTTGCTGAAATCAGGTCAGAGTTATTGCCTCCGAAGAATTTCATATCAGTAAGTACAGATAATGCACTTGCGCCAGCCTGAGTATAACCTGCCGCGAGTTTCTCAACTTTAATTTCCTGGTTTATTGCGCCAAGAGCGGGCGATTTCTTCTTGATTTCGGCAATAATGCCACTTTTATCCTTCCTAACAATGTATTCCTTTAACGATGCACATTTCCTGTTGAAATAAATGGATTTCTCCAACATTTCCACAGGGAATTGTAGTTTATTTTCTTCAACCTGTTTTCGCTTTTCCAGGACTATTTCTTGAAGTTTATTCATAGCTAATTCTGCATAATCAGGTTAAATAATTGAAGCGCCTTTTTTGACTCTATACTTTCAGTACAAATCGCTATGCATTCATCCAGTGGTTTACTGGTATAGCATTGTAATGCAAACGCGCTATTAATAACAACCACATTTTTTTGTGCATCCGAAGCTTCATTTTTCAATACGGCACTAAATATTTTGGCTGCATCTTCAATGCTGTTTCCTGCACTGATTTCCTCAGGCTTTATGTTTTTAAAAGGAAGCTCATCCATTGGAATAACCTGTTCTCCGTTGCCGGAAGTAATCAGAACATCTGATGTTAAACTGATTTCATCATATCCATCAAGTGAATTTACCAGGTAATAGTGTGTGGTTCCTGTTTGGAGAAAGAAATTGTAGAGCCGGGCAACTGAACGATTATAAACGCCGACATATTTGAATTCAGTTTGGGCGGGATTTACGAGCGGCCCCATAAGGTTAAAGAGTGTGTTGGTTTTCAGACCCCTGCGCACCGGACCAACATTTTTTAAAGCCGGATGAAAATTGGGTGCATGAATAAAGCAGAGATTGTTTTTATCGAGGTCATCCTGTAATTCCTGTTCAGTGGTTTTAAAGGTATATCCAAAATGTTTCAGAATATCCGATGAACCTGAAACGGAAGTAGCGGCGAAGTTTCCGTGTTTTGCAACCGGCACGCCCGAAGCCGCCAGCACAAAAGCCGAAAGTGTCGAAATATTGAATGTGTTTTTATTGTCGCCTCCCGTGCCACAGACATCTATCGTCGGTTTTTGAAGTTTAACAGGGATGCAGAGATTCATCAGTGCATTCCGGAAACCGGTGAGTTCGTTGAGGTCCATTATCCGGGTTTTGAAAAGGCCTAATATAAATGCAACCTGGTGATCGTTGTATTGCTGTTCGCATAAGCTCTTCATAAGTATTTCAGCTTCTAATACCGATAAGTGATGCCCTGCACTGAGTTTTATATATATTTCGTTCATTGTTAATCTGCGTTTAAACCGTATTTCAAAATCTTTTTATCATAGAGGAATAACTATTTTCTTTTTTCTATTAACGATTTATCCAATTCCTGATGATCTGCTCCCCGTATTCAGTCAGAATGGATTCCGGATGAAACTGAACGCCTTTTACATCAAACTTTTTATGCCTTATTGCCATCACACAGTCCTCAGCATCTAATGCAGTTACAATCAAATCGTCGGTAACACTTTTGTAATCCACTGCCCACGAATGATAACGGCCGGCAATGAATTTCTTCGGACAATGGTCAAACAGGGGATCTTCAGCAATAATCTCAATTTCAGTGGCAATTCCATGGTAAACGGTATCAAGGTTTATCAGTTTAGCACCAAAAACTTCGCCTATGCCCTGAAGTCCAAGGCAGACGCCCAGTATAGACTTTTTTGATGCATACATTCGTATCAGGTCGTTCATAATACCCGCATTTACTGGTATTCCGGGTCCCGGAGACAATAGTATTTTATCAAATTCGTTTACCTGCTCCAATGTGATCTTATCATTTTTATGAACTTCATACTCTATATCACTTGTTTTTTCAATCAACTGAACAAGGTTGTAGGTGAAGCTGTCGTAATTATCAAATACCAGTAGTTTCATTGTATAATTGTTAATAGCGAGGCGTTAGCCTGAATTTTTTTAACTCTTTTTTGTTTACTGCGTTTACTTCATTGAATCAGTTGTGGTATCGCCTTTTTGAAAAGTGTATTTGCTTCCTTAAGCGCATTTCGCAATCCATTGATCTTGTTGAACACTTCATGAAGTTCATTTTCTTCTTTGCTGCTTTCCACAATTCCGGCACCGGCCTGGTATATAAGCTGGTTGTTTTTACTCAAAAAGGAACGGATGATAATAGCCTGGTTCAGTTCACTCTTCTGGCCGACGAATCCTATGGTTCCGCCATAAAATCCCCGTGCATCGTTTTCAAGTTCATCAATAAGCTGGATGGCTCGGTGTTTGGGTGCTCCCGACAAAGTTCCGGCCGGAAAAGTTCCGCTCAAGGTTTCAAAGGAGTTAAATTCAGGTCTTAATTCGCCGCACACATTACTAACCATATGAATGACATGCGAGTAGAACTGAATCTGCTTGTAAGATTTTACATGAACATTTTTAGAATATTTACTCAGATCGTTCCTTGCCAGGTCAACCAGCATCACATGTTCTGCATTTTCCTTGGCATCGCTGAGCAATTCGGTCGATTTTGCGATATCAAAAGCATCGTTACCGGTTCGCTTGTAAGTGCCGGCAATTGGATGTATTTCAGTAATGCCTTTCGTGATTTTTAATTGTGCTTCGGGAGAGGACCCGAAAATCCTGAAATTTCCTGTATCGAAATAAAACAAGTAAGGCGAAGGATTGATTTTCTTTAATGCGCGATACACATTAAAATCATCACCTTTAAAACCCTGGTAAAACCTGCGCGAAACTACCAGTTGAAACACATCGCCTAATTTGCAGTGTTTCTTTGCTTTGGTTACTTTCAGCATATAATCTTCATCCGTGCAATTGCTGGTTTCGCCGCCTGTAAGCTCGAAAGTATAATTATTGTGTTTATGCAAATCAATCCGTTCGACCAATAATTCCAGGTTTTCGATGGCTGCTTTTTCGGAATAAGCATGCGAAAAAAGGCTTAGTTCGTTGGTAGCATGATTAAACATCAAAACCAGCGAATACAAATGATACAACAATTCCGGGATTTCGTTAGCGTTGTTTCTTAATTTCAACTCATTGGTATATTCAACGATATTAAATGAGCAATAACCATATAAACCTTTAAAGTGTTCCGGCAAATCGTCGATAAACTCAAAAGTAGAAATGAAACTGGTAAATGCAGTATTGAGTGATTGAGGAGTAGCTTGTAAATACTCTTTTGCAACTGCACCATTGATCGTTGTTTTTGAAACTTTGTTATGAATGCTGATGGTAGCGATCGGCTCGAAGCACAAAAACGAATAATGGTTGCTTTTGCTGTTGTAGTCAGAACTTTCGAGCAACATAGGCGCACTGTATTCATCGCGCAAAGCAAGGAATAAACTCACCGGTGTTTTGGTATCCGACAGTTGCTGGTATGTTTTAGTGTAAATTTTCATCGGTAATGGTGTTTAAAATCAGGAAACAAAAAACCCGCTGTTCGTTGTAAACAGCGGGTTATCTTATAGTAAGTTAACGCAAATATATTAGCTGTCCACAACGTTTGTCGTAAAGTGCCACCAATTATTATTTGCTGATTGATTTCTCATTTGTGTTGCAAAAATAATACAAAAATTAATTCCGCCAACATTTGAGCTTTTTTTTAGCGCATTAAATAGGTAAATGCAAGATATGAATCATAAATGTACTGCAAAAAAATTGTTGAGACACCTTATTTAATATCGTCCCTACGAGACTCGAACAAATCGGTCGGGTGCTTTATTCTACCTATATCCAGTCCCTCTGGGACTGCCCCGTTGGGACAACATAAAAATTTAATCTCATTAAGCGCACCAGCATACAGAATTTGGATCTAACCAGCAACACTCTTCAGTAATTTGTATATTTGAACCGGGCAATGTAAAAACCACCAGAGTCTCAAATCATTTATTCTTCCGATTATGCCAAATAGAACAATTTTCATCTTTTCATTTTTGCTGCTTCAGGCAACTTTATTTGCTCAAAACAATCCGAAAAATGTTCCAGCTCCTGTTGTAAATGACTTTGCCCCAACACTTTCCTTTCTTTCTTCCGATTGGATGGAAGGGCGGGAAGCCGGTGCCAAAGGTGGATTTATGGCTGCCGATTATATGGCTTCGATGATGCAATTATTTGGAATGCAACCTTATGGTGATCAAGGGAATAAACAACGTAATTACTTTCAGGATTTCGAGATTTTGCGGTATAAAACCGAAAAATCGAACCTGGCTTTTATTAACCTTACTGCCGACACGCAATTTGCTTTACAGCTTGAACAAGGCGTTGACTATGAAGTTAAAGGAGGAACGCAAAGCGTGGATGCTGAAACTCAGGTTGTATTTGCCGGCTATGGGATAACTGCGGTGGATAAAGGATACGATGATTACAAAAATATTGATGTTAAAGGGAAGATAGTTGTTGTGCTGAAAGGATTTCCCGGTCATGTCGATACAAATTCAATGGCATGGAAAAAGCTGAGTAAATATCTGGGTGATGACGGAGCCTCTTTTGGAACAAAACTTCAGACAGCCCGGAAACATGGAGCTCTTGCTCTTATCACAATTGATGTCGACGGTAAATTTGAACCATTTAAACGGGCACAAAGTAACCAGCTCCTGCTTAATTCCACAATTAATTCAGTTAAAAATGCAGATGAAGATTACGAAGACTACGACTATATTTTACCAAATGATACCGCAAATGAAGTGATTCCGTCTTTTGGTCTTGGATCCGCTGCCGTAGGCCAATTAATTTCCGGAACAGGACTAAATTTAGTTGACTTTGAAAAGAAAACAGCAAAAACTGCAGTGCCTTCTTCCATGATACTTAAAGACAAACTGATGCGGTTTTCGGTAACCATAAAAACGGAAGCCTTGCTGGTACGGAATGTGATGGGCATGATTCCCGGAAGAGATCCATCAAAACACATCATCTTAGGTGGGCATTATGATCATCTCGGCAAACATAACGGACAAATCTATAATGGTTCCGACGACAACGCTTCGGGAGCATCCGGTTTACTTGCACTTGCCAAAGTATGGATGGAAAGTGGTGTGAAGCCTGCCTGCAATCTTATTTTTGCATCATGGTCAGCAGAAGAAGAGGGATTGCTTGGGAGTCAGTATTTTGTGCAGGAGATGAAAATTAATCCGGCAGCTATCAGGTTGTATATTAATATGGACATGATTTCGCGAAGTGTAATTGAAGATACAGCCCGACGTCAACTCAGCATCGGCATGCGAAAGTCCGATGAATATCTCAGAGATTTAGCAAGGAAAACCAATGCAACACTTCAACATCCGTTTGAACTTGATCTTTGGGATGTAACAGGCCATTCGGGCAGTGATTATGCTTCATTTACAGCAAAAAAAATCCCTGTTATGACCTATAATACTGGCCTTCATAACGATTATCATACGCCGCGCGATATTTCCGCAAATGCAGATTTGGTGAAAATGGAGGATGTGTTGAAAGTGGTGAATAGTAGTTTACAGACCTTTCTTCAAAACACACCATAAAAATTAGAGTCTTTTCTGGAATAGTAATTAAGCCTTTTGTTCACACTTCCTCACTGTATACTTCTCCAGCGCCTTTATATTTACTTCCACCCCGATTCCTGGTCCGGTAGGAACGTTTATAGTGCCATCTGGATTTAGCGTAAACAGGGGTTCAACAATATCTTCTGTGTAGTATTTCTTGTTTGGTGAAAGATCACTGGGAAGAGTGAAATTGGGCAGCGAAGCAAGGGCAACATTACCGGCTCGTCCGATGCCGGATTCGAGCATTCCTCCATGCCAGACCGGAACATTCATCGAAGCACAGTAATCGTGTATCTTAATCGATTCGGTATACCCGCCAACGCGGCCGGGTTTGATATTGATAATGCGGCAACTGCCCATCTCGATGGCGGCACGGGTATCCCCCAGTGAGTGGATGCTTTCGTCAAGGCAGAGATCGGTTTTGATTTCGCGTTGCAGTTTCGAATGGTCGAAAATATCGTCGTAACCAAGTGGTTGCTCAATTAGCGAAAGATTGTATTGATCCATCTCTTTAAAAACGGGAAGATGATCGAGTGTATACGCCGAATTGGCATCAACCTGTAACAACATGTCAGGATATTCGTCGGCGAAGCGCTTCGATAAATTGCAGATCGCGTTGCGGGGCAATTTTAATTTTTATACGCTGATAGCCTTCCTTCATGTACTTTTCCATAACATGAAGCAAATCAGGAACCGTGTCACTGATTCCAAGGCTTACACCCACATTAATTTTCTCCTGTGTTCCACCGAGCATTTTTGACAAGGAAATACCTTTTGATTTAGCAAAAGCATCGTACAAAGCAGCTTCCAGGCCGGCTTTGGCCATCATATGCCCGCGAACCTTTGCATAGCTGGCAATGGCTTCATCCACACTGGAAATATCTTTTCCAATAATAGCCGGAATCAGGAAATCATTCAGAATATGCCAGGCGGTTGGCACTGTTTCGTACGAATAAAAAGGAGTTTCTTCGGCAACGCATTCGCCCCAGCCGGTAACACCTTCGGCATCAACACGCACCATAATATGCTGTTCATCATATTCGGTACCCATTGAAGTTACAAACGGAGTTACCAGGATCATTTTGGTGTGGCGGAGTTCTATTCGATCGATTCTCATTGGGGGTTAGGTTCTTAGGATTAGGCTGTAGACTGTTAGGCTGTAGGTTGTTAGGCTGTAGGCTTTTTGGCTGGATTTTATAAGTTCGAATTGTTTGAAAATGGCAAATCCGGCATCTGACATCAAACATCCGACATTATTTCTTCATCACTCTTAATACCGGAAACACTTCTCCAATCTTAAGCAAATGATCATATTGAGGGTACGTTACCAGTCCCAGCTCCGATTTCGGTTCGAGTGCCAATACAATCATATTGCCTTTCAACTGGGCCGTTGGAATAAAAATGTAGTCTTCATCATTTATCTTCCCCTTGAATTCGTTTGTTTCAGTCACCGGATAAATAATCATATCCCTCTCAAAATCAATGGAATCCATACTTTTAATTAAGTACTGCTCAATTTTCATATCTTTCAGTTCTTTAAATTCAGAACTAACAAGAGCCTGTTTCTCCACCCATTCAACCAATTCCTTTGCTTGTTTAGGAATCAGGTAACCGAGTGGTTTTTGCACATCATAAATCGACTTCACAACCGGGCGATAATCGTTAACAATCACCACAGTATCTTTACCGGTGGAATACGAAAGCAAAAGAAGGCTGAGTTTTTCACCGTTGCTGACATGCTCTGATTGTATCGAAACTTTTGTATTCGATTTACCTGAAACCAATGCTTTGCGATCGGCTGAAATCATTTTTTTAATTTCAGCTTTATGCAGATAAACGAAATCCAGTATCCCACGCATACCAGTCATTTGACCTTCAGCACGGTGTTTGATGTTTTCAACAAAATTGTCAGTCCCGTTCAGCCCTTCCTGTATAAATGAGAGGGAGTTCTGAATTCCGAAACTTTGCCTGCCATCGTTGATGTCGAAAGTGCTGTGCCTGATGTAATCAACTTCGGGTGGCCCGCCGGGAGCATAAATTGCGGTACTGAATTTACTGTCGGACAGGTATTTCGACCAATACGGAAAAACCTCTTTGTTCGAAAATTCCCTGATTTTTTCCGAAACATTCGGATTGGTATTTACCCCTAATGTTTCGTTCGCATTCCGGCGATAACCGTATTTCTCCCATTCGCCACCATAGGGATAATACTCATGTATATCCATATTGACCTCGAAAAGGTATTTATCGAAAAACTTATGCAGAGCCTGAGTTTCCGGCTCCGATAAAATCAGATGGTTGCGGTTGAGGTCCATTTCATTCCCGTTCCGCCTCTTGTTTTGTTCAGAGCCGTCGGGATTCATCTGCGGTACGATGGCAATATCAATTTTATCAAGCAGATAACGGTTTTCAGGCTTTAGCAGGGCCTGGGCGAGTAATAAAGCACCTTCTTTCCCGGATTGCTCATTGCCATGCTGTTGGGCAAAGAAGAGCACTTTGATTTTCGAAATGCCTTTCCCGAATTCCGAGGATGAAAATTTCAATGCATAGAGGTTTCTTCCCTGAACTGTTTGACCGATAGTTTCGACAGTTAACAAGTCCGATTTTTCATCCAGTTGATGAATGAAAGTGCTCAATTCATCGTACGAAGTGACTTTCTGATAGTTATTTTTTTCCAGTGGAGTACTGGTTTTCTGACCAGAAACATGCGAAACAATTGCACAGAAGATTAGAATAGCACTTGTTATTTTATTCATATTTTAAAAAATGTTAGGCACAGAAATAAACTTTTATTAAGTCGGAAATTTACAAAATAATATAGACTTGCCGTAAAGCTAAAGTAAGGATATTTGAAAATATTTTGAAATAAACAATCAGTTAAAACTTCTTCTCAAAGCTAGTATGCCAGGCTAATATCATATTGTACAACCTATCTGAAAAATCTCTGACTAAATGTAAAATAAATGGATAAAGTGTTTTTAAAATAAATACTACCGAAATTGAATTGTTTTACAGCAATGCCAGATTAGCTGGTATAATTTAAACTTTTACAGTTAAATACTGAGCCATGTAAGTCTTTTTAATAATTTAGCTTTTCTTGATACTAAATAAAGCTAAATCATGAAAAAATTAAGTCATTTCTTTTTATCATTTGTAATTTTTCTCCTTTCATTTCAACAAGGAATATGTCAGGATCAATCATCAGATCTGCAAAAACAAGTGCAAGCACTTCAACAGACTCTTGACGATATGCAACATCGGTTTGATATCCTTGAAAAGCAGAATGATGATGCTTTATGGTTTGATAAAGTTGGCGATGTGGGCTATATTGATAAAGTAATCATTTGTGGTCCTCCGTCATCAAAGGTGCCTAATCCAACGGCGATGGGTGCCGGGAATCCTGTTAAGTTTCAAACCTACATTTTTATTCCTAAATCACTTAATCCTTCAAAGAAGTATCCTCTGATCGTTTTACCGCACGGAGGCGTTCATGCTGATTTTACAACCTACCACACGCATATTATCCGCGAACTGCTGGCCCAGCAATATATTGTAATAGCGCCTGAATACCGGGGCAGTACCGGCTATGGAAAAGCTTTCTGGGAAAAGATAGATTATGGTGGACTGGAGGTTGAAGATGTGAATGCTGCCCGCGACTATATGGTTCATAATTATGAAATGGTAGATGCCAACAGGGTTGGAATAATTGGGTGGAGCCATGGGGGTTTAATCGCTTTATTGGATGTATTTGAACATGCAGATGGATATAAAGTCTGTTTTGCAGGTGTTCCAGTCAGTGATCTGATTGCCCGGATGGGATACTACGATGAAGAATACCGCAATTTATTTTCTGCAAAGTATCATATTGGCAAAACCGCTCAGGAAGATGTTGAAGAGTACAAACGTCGCAGCCCTGCATGGAATGCTGCTAAACTGAAGACACCTTTATTAATTCATACCAACACAATAGACGACGATGTGAATGTGCTTGAAGTTGAACACCTGATTCAGGCACTTAAAGCAGAAAACAAAAAATTCGAATACGAAATATTTAAAGGCGTTGAAGGAGGGCATTCCTTCGATCGCATCGACACATCTATCGGCAAGGAGATAAGGCTGAAAATCTATAAGTTCCTAGCCGGGTATTTAGATCCGCCCGTAAAATTCAAAACGGTTGGTGATATGGATAAAGCGGCATATTTTCATTAGAAGCCTTTTTCACACGTTTATCCGCCGATGCTTTAAAGTAATATATCCATCAGTAGCTGGTTAATTACAGGTTTTCAAAAATGAATCCTGATGGTATTTCTTTTCAGGAATAATTGACTTATTCCCTTTGCATCGCTTTTATTTGTTATTTTCTCCATAATTTTCTCTCCCGCAATCGATTGCGACAAAAACAGGTATTTTATATGGAATATTTTCTTATATCTTTGCGAAACCAAAACCTCAACCTATGAAAAAAATTCCGCTGTTTATTATCTGTTTATTTATCCTGAGAGCCGCTTTCACGCAGGTTACTATTGATCATGTTGAACCACCGAACTGGTGGGCCGACATGAAGGAAAATTCCCTGCAATTAATGATTCATGGTACTGATATTGGCAAAACCAAAGCATTCCTCAATTATAAAGGGGTTAAAGTAAAAGGTTCAACCAGTACCGGCAAAGATTATCTGTTTGTTGATCTATCAATTAGCAACAGTGCAAAGCCCGGTACGATAACAATCGATTTTAAAGAAAATGAAAAGGACAGTGCTTTAATCAGTTATAAATATGAGCTGAAAGAACGAATAAAAGGATCGGCCAAACGCCAGGGATTCAATACCTCGGATTTGATGTATCTTATTATGCCCGATCGTTTTGCCAATGGCGATCCGAGTAACGATGATATGCCCGGAATGCTCGAAAAAGCTGACCGTACCAAACCGAATGGCCGTCACGGTGGCGATATAAAAGGGATTGCTGACCACCTTGGTTATCTGCAGAAACTTGGAGTAACAACTTTATGGTGCACTCCGCTGCTCGAAAACAATATGCCTGCGGCCTCTTACCATGGTTATGCAACCACGGATTTGTATAAAGTAGATCCCCGGTTTGGCACAAACGACAGTTACCGCGATATGGTTACTCTGGCTCACAGCAGGGGCATTAAGGTAGTTATGGATATAGTTTTTAATCATTTTGGCACCAATTCGTACTGGATGAAAGATTTGCCACAGAAAGACTGGATTCATCAATGGCCTGAATTTACACGTTCTAATTTCCATGGTAGTGTTATTTCGGATCCCTACCGCTCACAGTTTGACGAAAAGAAAATGTCGGAAGGCTGGTTTGATACTTCCATGGCCGATTTCAACCAGAAAAACCCGTATGTTGCTAAATACCTGATTCAAAACAGCATCTGGTGGATTGAATTCGCCGGCCTGGATGGTCTTCGCCAAGATACCTATCCCTATTCGGATAAAGATTTTATGGCTGAATGGATGAAAGTGCTGCGTGATGAATATCCCAACCTGAACGTTGTTGGCGAAGCATGGTTAAACTATCCTCCCCTGGTTGCCTACTGGCTTGATAACAAGACTAACAAAGATGGATATCGCTCGAACCTCACCAATGTTTTCGACTTCCCGCTGATGGGAGCCGTTCAGAAAGCTTTTACTGAAAATGAAGGTTGGGATACCGGCCTGGCCCGGTTGTATGAAATACTGTGCCAGGATTTCCTGTACAGCGACCCAACGAAGCTTATCACTTTTGCCGACAACCACGATATTGAGCGCATGTACCCGGTTCTGAAAACGACTGATAATGTAAAAATGGCACTGGCCTTCCTCGCTACAACCCGGGGATTCCCTATGATCTATTACGGAACCGAAGCACTCAGTGACCGTGGAACCTTGCATGGCGATTCAGGGAAACGTAAAGATTTCCCCGGCGGATGGGCGGGAGATACTACCAATATGTTTACTCGCGAAAACTTGAGTATTGATCAGAAGGATATGCTCGACTTCATGACAGCACTCTTCAATTGGCGCAAAGGCAATAAAACGGTTCAGGACGGGAAACTTACCCATTATATCCCTGAAGATGGAATTTATGTTTATTTCAGGACTTTGGGAAAAGAATCCGTAATGGTGATAATAAATAACAATGAAACATATTTAAAAACTGTTGCGACTGAACGTTTTGCAGAAAATCTGAATGGATTTAAATCGGGTAAAGATGTGCTTACAGGCAGCCAGGTTACAGACCTGAGTAAAATTGAGGTCGCCGCAAAAAGTGTCAAAATTATTGAATTATCAGCCAAATGATGAAATTAATCCGTTTCCTCGGAATAGCATTATTCCTTTCTATTTATCAGGACTCATTTGCCCAGACAATCTGGCTGAAGCCTGAAAATTCCAAAGTTACAGATTCGGTTACTTTGTATTATAATGCTGCTGAAGGGAATAAAGCTTTGATTGACTATCCGGGTGATTTATACCTGCACACAGGCGTAATCACTAACAAAAGCCTCGACGGGCACGACTGGAAATATGTGGTTGGCGATTGGGGAAAAGACGATAAAAGTGTGTTGATGAAACGGGAAGGCAAGAACCTGTATTCGTATCGTTTTGTTATAAAAACCTTCTATCGGTTAAAACAGGAAGATGTTGTTAACCAGCTGGTTTATGTTTTTCGTAATCAAGATGGCAGCCTTGTCGGGAAAACTAAGGAAAACGAAGATATCCTTGTTCCGGTTAACGGTTACAAACCCAAAGTACAGGAAAACTCTGGCGGGAATCGCGAAATCCATAAGCTGATACGGGTCGAGCAATTACCAAAATCGTGGAATATTTTTACCGATAAAGGTATGGTCTCTGTAAAGCCATACTCCGAAAGCCTGGTTGAAGTTACATATTTTCCTGATGGAGTTACAAAAGCCGACTCTTCAAATTCCGTAATAATAAAACCCGGAAAGGTTTCACTTACATCAGAGCAGATTTCATCAGGATATATCCTAAGCTGCGGACAAATGACAATTACCGCTAACGCTGATCCTTTTAACCTGACATACATTTACAAAGGCGATACTTTGTTGAGTGAAGAAAGTGGATTTTTCAGCAATCCCGGCAATACCGGTGTTCGTTTTGTCCTGAAACCGGGCGAGAAAGTATATGGAACCGGCGAAAGAGCTATTGCAATGGACCGACGTGGAAAGAAGTTTCAGCTTTATAACAGGCCGTCCTACGGTTACGAAATTGGAGCTGCCCAGCTTAACTATTCAGTGCCGATGACCATTTCATCGCGCAAATACGCCATTCTTTTTGATAATCCACAGAAAGGATATGTGGATATTGGCAACACCGAACCATCAGTTACCGAATGGGGAGCCATAGGTGGAACAGCAAGGTATTATTTGATTGCCGGAAGCTCATTTCCTGAAATTTCAAATTCATATACACAGCTTACTGGCCGCCAGCCTCTGCCTCCGCGCTGGGCGTTGGGAAACCTGCAGAGTCGCATGGCTTACCGCAACCAGAAAGAAACTGACAGTATTGTTACCCTGATGAAGAAAAAGAATTTCCCGGTTGATGCTGTTATTATTGATTTTTACTGGTTTGGCGATAGCATTCAGGGGCATCTTGGAAACCTCGACTGGTATAAAAAGGCCTGGCCTGATCCGGCTGGAATGGTTGAAAAGTTCAGGAAGCAAGGAATAAAAACAATCCTCATCACCGAACCGTATGTTATTGATACTGTCGCCAATTATAAAGATGCGGCAGCAAAGGGCGTTTTTGTTACTGATAGCCTCGGCAAGCCCTATGTCGACAAACAGTTCTATTTCGGAGCGGGTAGCCTGATCGATATTTTTAAACCCGAAGCCCGCGACTGGTTCTGGGCGAAGTATAAAAAACAAATTGATATGGGCATCGCTGCCTGGTGGGGCGATTTAGGTGAACCCGAAAGCCATCCATCCGATATTTACCATGTAAACGGCAAAGCCAACGAAGTTCATAATATTTTTGGCCACTACTGGGATAAAATGTTGTTCGATAAATATGCGGAATACTATCCGAACACACGCTTATTTCACTTGCAGCGCTCAGGATTCGCTGGATCTCAACGATACGCCGCTTATCCCTGGACTGGCGATGTTTCGCGCAGCTGGGGCGGACTGCAGGCACAGTTACCTTTGCTGCTGACCATGGGAATGAACGGGTTGGGATATATTCATTCCGATGCTGGCGGATTTGCACAAGGGGTTAAAGATGATGAACTATACACACGCTGGCTTCAGTTTGCAGTGTTTACACCTATCCTCAGGCCACACGGTTCCGTAATTCCAAGCGAACCGGTTTTCTGGAGCGAGAAAACGCAGGATATTGTCCGCAAATACATGAATTTGCGATATGCCATGCTGCCGTATAATTATACCCTGGCTTATCAGAATGCAACTACCGGATCACCGCTGATGCGCCCGTTTTTCTACCAGTTTGCCAATGATACTGCTGCCTGGCATGTGGAAGATGAATATATGTGGGGCGAAAGCCTGCTTGTTGCGCCGGTAATTAAAAAAGGACTTACAATCCGGAGTATCTACCTTCCTGAAGGCAAATGGTATGATTTTACTACCGGAACCGAATACATCGGAAATAGCCGGATTGACTTTCCTCTCACCATCGAAAATCTACCTGTCTTTGCCAAAGCCGGGAGTTTTATCCCGATGACAAAACCGGTAACCTCCACCGACTACTACACCGGAGGAAACTATCTGGTAAGGTACTATCCTTCCGGGCAATCCACTTTCACACAATACGAAGATAATGGACTCGACAGCAAGTCACTTGCTGAAGGGAGATTTGAATTGATTACGTACAAAGGAATAATGGAATCGGGGAAAACCAGTATTTCAATTTCAAAAACCGGTGCCTGGGAAGGAATGCCTTCAAGCAGAGATATGCGCATAGAAATCAGGACAAGTACTTTACCCGGAAATGTTTTGATTAATGGTAAAACCGTTAAGATCAGAACTGAAAAAGGAAAATCAGCAGGAAAGAAAACTTCTTGTACATACGATGATAAATGGCTGATCCTCAATTTTGCCTGGGATGGGAAACCTGTGATTATTGAATTATTTGCCAGTAATAAAAAGTAAATGATAGGAAGTCAAAGGGCAAAAGTTGAGAAACCTGAAGCCTAGAGCATTTATATCTTGAACCCCGCAGGCATTTGAACTTGAAACCCTAGAACTTTTAAAAACCCACAAAACAATATAATATGAAAACCCTAACCAAATCCCTTTTTATGCTTTGTTGCATCTCCTTCTTATTTACGGCATGTAAAACCAAAACAACTGTTACAGATGTAAAAGCCAACTATCCCGAATGGGCTAAGAACGCTGTAATTTATGAAGTTAATGTCAGGCAATACACACCCGAAGGAACATTCAAAGCTTTCGAAACCAATCTTCCCCGGCTTAAAGAATTAGGTGTGGATATCCTTTGGTTTATGCCGATACATCCTATTGGCGTGTTAGACCGTAAATTTCCCGAAGGAGCCAAGTCCGGTCTCGGAAGTTACTATTCGGTAAAAGATTACAAAGGAACCAACCCTGAATTTGGCACTGAAGCCGACTTTAAAGCTTTGGTTACCAAAGCACACGAAATGGGATTTAAAGTTATCATCGACTGGGTAGCCAACCACTCAGCCCGAGATAATAACTGGGTTGCCGAACATCCCGAATGGTATATAAAAGACAGCACCGGCAAAATGATTACTCCCTTCGATTGGACCGATTGTGCTAAACTCAATTATGCCAACAAAGATATGCGCTCTGCTATGATAGACGCTATGAAATACTGGGTAACTAACTGTGATATTGACGGTTTCCGTTGCGATGTAGCCGGGGAAGTTCCTGTGGATTTCTGGGATACTGCTCGGGTTGAACTCGAAAAGGTTAAGCCTATGTTTATGCTGGCCGAAAACGAAGACCATCCTGAGCTTTGCAAAAAGGCTTTCGATATGAATTACGGCTGGGGCATGCATTCGGTTATGCATAAAGTTGCCCAGGGAAAAGATTCTGTCGGCCAGATTATTCGCCAGGTAATGAAAGTAGATTCTATTATGCCTAAGAATGCCATGCAGATGAATTTCATTACCAACCACGATGAAAATTCATGGAATGGAACCGCAAAAGAGAAATTCGGTGACGGTGAAAATGCCTTTGCTGTACTTACATACACGCTCCCCGGAATGCCACTTATTTATAGCGGGCAAGAAGCAGGACTTGATCATCGCCTGCAATTTTTTACGAAAGATACCATAGACTGGTCGATCCTGGAATTAACTCCGTTTTACCAGACGTTGAATAAACTAAAGCACAGCAACGAAGCTTTATTTAATCCTCCTTATGGGGGCACTTTCGAAAAAATAAAAAATACCGAGCCTTCAAAAGTGCTGAGCTTTATCCGTGAAAAAGTAGATTCAAAAGTGCTGGTAATACTCAACTTATCTGATGAACCTGTTTCAGTTGCAGTAAAAGGAGATATTGTAAACGGAACTTATAAAGATGCTTTTACAGGTGATGAAACCAAAGTCGTAAAGAAAGAACCAATGAATTTAGAGGCATGGGGATATAAAGTGTTGGAAGCAAAATAAAAAGGTAAGATTATTCTGTTGCCCCTTCAATTTGAAAAGTTGAAGGGGCTTTTTATTTGTTCGGCGAAACCTGACAGGTCTTAAAGTCCTGTCAGGTTTTTCGGTTTTCTTCTTATTAACTCCTTCAATTCCACATCATCTATCATTTTTTATATCATAATTTATACTATCTTTGCAGCCTTCAAAAATTCGCTTAAATTACCTCCTCATGGGAACTAAATACACTGAATACAAACAACTTAGCTTAACCCGAATCGGAAACGAAGTGCTCGATTTCTGGAACGAGAACCGTATTTTCGAAAAAAGCCTTGAAAACCGCAGCGAACACACACCTTATATTTTTTATGAAGGCCCGCCTTCGGCCAATGGTATGCCAGGTATTCACCATGTTATGGCCCGAGCTATCAAAGATATTTTTTGTCGTTACAAAACATTAAAAGGATTTTTCGTTGAACGCAAAGCCGGTTGGGATACCCATGGTTTGCCCATCGAAATTGCCGTTGAAAAAACATTAGGAATCACTAAGGAAGACATCGGTAAAAAAATCAGTGTTGACGATTATAACAAAGCCTGCCGCAGTGAAGTAATGAAATACAAGGACCGCTGGGACGAACTCACACTGAAAATCGGCTATTGGGTTGACCTGGATGATCCATATATCACCTTCGAAAACACCTATATCGAAACCTGCTGGCACCTGCTTTCGGAACTATACAATAAAGGACTTTTGTATAAAGGTTACACTATTCAGCCGTATTCGCCCGCTGCCGGAACCGGTCTCAGCACCCACGAGCTAAATCAGCCCGGAAGCTACCGTAATGTAAAAGACAATACACTGGTTGCGCAGTTTAAAGTTCGCAAGGATACAGAACATAAACTTATTCCGACTCTATTCGGAAACGACAAAACCGATGTTTTTATCCTGGCCTGGACAACCACTCCCTGGACTTTGCCTTCCAATACCGCATTAGCTGTTGGCAAGCATATCGAATATGTGCTTGTAAATACTTTTAATCCATATACCTACGAGCCAATTAAGGTTGTTGTGGGCAAACCGCTTTTTGCAAAATATTTCCACGAGAAAAATGCTGAAATCCCCATGAGCGAATATGTTCCGGGACAGAAAGCAATTCCATTTGAAATACTTGCCACTTTCACCGGCAAACAACTTACAGGTCTTCGTTACGAGCAGCTTTTACCTTACGAGCAGCCCGAAACAGGCGATGCTTTTATAGTAATTCCAGGCGATTTCGTTACAACCGAAGATGGTACAGGAATCGTTCATATCGCTCCAAGTTTTGGAGCTGACGACTTCAAAGTTGCAAAACAATTTGATATCGGCGGCTCTTACACTGGTTGATAAAACCGGTCGCTTTGTTGATAGTATGGGCGAATTTGCCGGTCGTTTTGTGAAAGCCGAATATGCACAGGATGGTGATCCGCAAAGGGATGAAAATGTAGATGTCGATATTATAGTAAAGCTTAAAAAAGAAAACAGGGCTTTCAAAACCGAAAAATACGAACACTCTTACCCGCATTGCTGGCGTACTGATAAACCTATACTTTACTATCCGCTTGATTCCTGGTTTATCCGTACTACTGCTATAAAGGACCGGATGATCGAACTTAACAAAACCATCAACTGGAAACCTGAGTCTACTGGTACAGGTCGTTTTGGAAATTGGCTCGAAAATCTTGTCGACTGGAACCTGTCGCGATCACGTTATTGGGGAACGCCACTTCCAATCTGGGTTAGCGAGGACCGCAGCGAAGAAATCTGCATTGGATCCATTACCCAGTTACAGGCAGAAATTGAGAAATCAATCAAAGCCGGGTTTATGACTGTAAATCCTTTTGCCAGTTTTGAACCGGGAAATAATTCGAAAGAAAATTACAATACTTTCGATCTTCACCGCCCGTATGTGGATGATATCTTCCTGGTATCGCCAACGGGTAAAAAATTGATTCGTGAAACCGACCTCATTGATGTTTGGTTCGATTCGGGCGCTGTGCCATATGCCCAGTTCCATTACCCATTTGAGAAAAATAACGGTCATCCTGAATATTTCCCGGCTGACTTAATTGCCGAAGGCGTGGACCAAACACGCGGTTGGTTTTATACCTTGCATGCCATTGCCGCATTAGTATTTGATTCGGTAGCCTTTAAAAATGTTATTTCAAACGGATTGGTTCTGGATAAAAACGGCAATAAAATGTCGAAAAAACTTGGGAATTCAGTGGATCCTTTCGAAACCCTTGAAAAATACGGCCCCGATGCAACACGCTGGTATATGATCACCAATTCACAGCCCTGGGACAACCTTAAATTCGACCTTGAAGGTATTGCTGAAGTTCAGCGCAAGTTTTTCGGAACGCTTTATAATACCTATAACTTTTTTGCGTTGTATGCTAATATTGACGGGTTCAGTTATGCAGAAGCAGAAATTCCTTTTGCTGAAAGACCTGAGATTGACCGCTGGATACAGTCGGAGCTCAACAGCCTGATACTTAATGTTGATGAAGCCTATGCCGATTATGAACCAACACGCGCCGGTCGACTGATCTCTGATTTTGTTAACGAGCACCTCAGTAACTGGTATGTTCGCTTGTCGCGTCGCCGTTTCTGGAAAGGGGAATATACCAGTGATAAAATTTCGGCTTACCAGACCTTGTATCACTGTCTCGAAGTCGTAGCTAAACTCGCCTCACCAATCGCCCCGTTCTTTATGGACAGGCTTTTTATCGACCTCAACACAGTTTCCGGTTTGGATAAAAGTGAATCTGTTCACCTTACCGATTTCCCGGTTGCTGTCGAAAGCAAGATCGACAAACAACTGGAAGAGCGCATGGAACTGGCTCAACAGGTTTCGAGTATGGCGCTGAGCTTACGCAAAAAAACAAATCTACGTGTTCGTCAGCCATTACAAAAAATCCTGATTCCTGTTTCGGGTGAACAAATCAAGGAACAACTTGATAAAGTAAGCGGACTAATTCTAAGCGAAGTAAACGTGAAAGAACTGGAATACCTGGATGAAACAGCGGGTTTCCTGGTTAAGAAAATAAAACCGAATTTTAAAACTCTCGGCCCGCGTTACGGCAAACTTATGAAAGAGATTGCTGCTGCTGTCAGCGGTTTTACGCAGGAAGAAATAAGTAAGATTGAAACAGATGGACAGTATAATCTGCAGATTGGCGGCGAAAACGTTGAAATGTACTTAACTGATGTGGAGATCATTACCGAGGATATCCCAGGATGGGTTGTAGCCAACCAGGGCACGCTAACCGTAGCTCTTGATATTACGGTTACCGAAGGCCTTTGGCAGGAAGGTATTGCCCGTGAGCTGGTTAACCGTATACAAAATATCCGCAAAGACCGTGGTTTCGATGTGACTGACAAAATAACATTAGATTTGCAGAAAAATGATCAGATAGAAGAAGCAATCAGTAACTTTAATGACTATATTTGCTCAGAAACACTAGCTGAATCACTCACGGTTTCGGACAGGATGCTGCACAATTCCGAAATGCTTGACCTAACTGATGAGATCAGTATTGCAATTAAAGTAGACAAAATATAATTTGATAATACGATAATAAATTAGAGTGAGTTGAGACAAGAAGGAGATGGATAAATCGTAAAACTCAATAAGTTATTTGTCAAATTTAAAATCTATCGCATTCACGCATTAACACATTAACACATTAATCAATTAATAAATTAGCACATTAATACCTGAATATATGAAAGCGGAAGACGTAAAAGACGAAAAAGGAAGAACCCACTACTCTGAAGAGGAATTAGTTGAGTTCCGCGAGCTTATTATCGACAAACTCGAAAAAGCCCGTCATGACATGGAATTGTTGACAGAAGCCTATACCAACAGTAACGATAACGATACTATGGATACTTCTCCTACTTTTAAAGTATTGGAGGAAGGCTACCAGGTTATGTCGAAAGAAGAAAATGCCCGTTTAGCCGGCCGCCAGGAGAAATTTATACAGAGCCTCGAAAATGCATTGGTACGTATCGAAAATAAAACGTATGGTATTTGTCGTGAAACTGGTAAACTGATTTCGAAGGAACGGCTGCGAAGTGTGCCTCACGCCACGCTGAGCATGGAAGCCAAACTGAAACAGAAATAACCTGAACAGTATATCGTGCTGAAGAAATCATTTCTAATCGTATTTATCGTCCTGTTTATTGATCAGGCTTTAAAATTATGGATTAAAACCAATATGACTCTGGGCCAGGAATTTCACGTGGCCGGCAATTGGTTTATCATCCACTTTACCGAGAACAACGGCATGGCATTTGGGCTCCAATTTGCCGGTGGCTACGGTAAACTTGCACTGAGTTTGTTCCGGATATTTGCTGTTGGATTTTTGGGCTGGTACATCGTTCGTCTGGTTAAATCAAAAACATCTTTTGGTGTGATCTTCTGTTTTTCTCTGATTATGGCCGGAGCCATGGGCAATATCTTCGACAGTGCACTATATGGAATGCTGTTCAGTGAAAGCACCTACTTCGATGTAGCCCGTTTTTTACCTGCCGAGGGCGGATATAGCACTTTCCTGCATGGCAAAGTGGTAGATATGTTCTATTTCCCGATACTCGAAGGAAATTATCCTCAATGGCTTCCAATGCTTGGTGGAGATCATTTTATCTTTTTCCGCCCGGTATTCAATGTTGCCGATTCAGCAATCACTACCGGGGTTTTAAGTTTACTGATCTTTCAACGGAAGTTTTTTCAGTCACAAAATGAAAATTCATCAGCTAAAACTGAGGACTCTAAAGAAGATGTTAATAATGAACCAACTGATGAAATTATTCCTGCTGATGAATAATACTAAAGTTGCTGACTATTAATCAGAAAGTATATTGAACTTTACAATTTGTTTTTAAATTTGCCCATTAATTCAACTCACTATGGCTCAAAAAATAACCGGTAAAATTTCACAGATCATCGGACCGGTGATCGACGTAACTTTTGACGAAAACGTTCCGCTTCCGAATATTTATGACGCACTGGAAGTGACAAATGAACAGGGAACTGTAATCGTTCTGGAGTGTCAGCAGGATATCGGGGAAAATACAATTCGTACCGTAGCAATGGACTCAACCGATGGATTGAGCCGTGGAATGCAGGTTGTTTCAACTGGCGCAACTATTTCAATGCCTGTTGGTGATGCCATTAAAGGCCGCTTGTTTAATGTAATCGGGAATGCTATTGACGGAATGCCGGCTGTATCGCGCGATAGAGTCGCCAGCATTCACCGCGATCCGCCGAAATTTGAAAACCTTTCTACTTCAAAGGAAGTTCTTTATACCGGAATTAAAGTTATCGACCTTATTGAACCTTATTCAAAAGGAGGCAAGATTGGTCTGTTTGGCGGTGCCGGTGTTGGGAAAACGGTTATCATCATGGAACTTATCAATAACATTGCCAAGAGCTATGCAGGTATGTCGGTATTCGCCGGTGTAGGTGAGCGTACTCGCGAAGGCAATGACCTGCTCCGCGAAATGATTGAATCAGGCGTTATCAATTATGGTGATGCTTTTAAAGAAGATATGGAAAAAGGTGGCTGGGATTTATCTTTAGTCGATCCCAAAGAACTAGCTGAATCGCAGGCAACACTTGTCTTCGGACAGATGAATGAACCCCCCGGAGCACGCGCACGCGTAGCACTTTCGGGACTAACCGTTGCTGAATACTTCCGTGATGGCGACGAGCAAAGTGGTGGAAAAGATATTCTATTCTTTATCGACAATATATTCCGTTTCACCCAGGCAGGTTCCGAAGTATCGGCATTGCTTGGACGTATGCCTTCAGCTGTAGGTTATCAACCGACTTTGGCATCTGAAATGGGTATGATGCAGGAACGTATTACTTCGACCAAACGCGGTTCCATCACATCAGTTCAGGCAGTATATGTACCTGCCGATGACCTTACTGACCCTGCACCTGCAACTACTTTTGCCCACCTTGACGCTACCACTGTATTGAGCCGTAAAATTGCA
The DNA here is from genome assembly GCA_963802185.1 of uncultured Bacteroidales bacterium. Classification (GTDB taxonomy): domain Bacteria; phylum Bacteroidota; class Bacteroidia; order Bacteroidales; family UBA4417; genus UBA4417. Next base: position 73,746 of record CAWDHU010000010.1, on the reverse strand, counting down.
GAACAAGGTATTTACCCGGCTGTTGACCCACTCGATTCAACTTCACGAATCCTTAATCCTGATATCGTTGGCGAAGAACATTACAACACTGCGCAACGTGTTAAAGAAATTCTTCAGCGCTACAAGGAACTGCAGGATATTATCGCCATCCTGGGTATGGACGAACTTTCGGATGAGGATAAACTTGTTGTTCAGCGCGCGCGCCGCGTTGCCCGTTTCCTTTCACAGCCTTTCTTTGTTGCTACACAGTTTACCGGTATTCCGGGCGCTTTTGTGGCTATCGAAGATACCATTAAAGGATTCAAAATGATTCTCGACGGCGAAGTGGACGAATATCCTGAATCTGCTTTCAACCTAGTAGGAACTATTGAGGAAGCGATTGAAAAAGGAAAGAAAATGATTGCGGAAGGTTAGAAGGGAGTGAATAGTGAATAGTGAAAAATGAGAGGCGACAAGGAGAGGGGTGACAAGGCGACTTAAACCCTGAAATTTGAATCCCGACAGCCTAAAAGCCTAACAGCCTAAACACCTACAGCTTAACAGCCTAACAGCCTAATAGTCTACAGCCTAAAAAAATGAAAATAGAAATAGTAACACCCGATCATACAATCTACGAAGGTGAAGTTTCACTGGTTCAATTTCCCGGGCTGGATGGTTCGTTCGAAGTATTGAACAATCATGCTGCAATGATTGCTGCACTTAAAGAAGGCAAGATTAAGGTTATTGATTCAAAAAAAGCTACTTTGTTTTTTGATATTAAAGGTGGCGTTGTGGAGGTTTTGAAAAATAAAATACAGGTGCTTGCCGAATAAAATCAGGCAAATATAATTATTGATATCGGAGGGCTTTGGTCCTCCTTTTTTTTGCAGTTTGTACCTGCTGATAAATGATCCTTCCCTAAAAATGAAAAGCGTTCCATTGAGTATCTATCAATGGAACGCAAAGTATTATTAATTTAAAGGATATTTACTTTTTTTCGTGGCTCCAACCCGTTTTCAAACCTACAATAAACCAGGCAAGGGAAACAGTTCCAAGTGCAAAAATGGTATCGCCAATAACCCTTAGCCAGCGGAAGAATGATAAGGTATCGCCCTGCATAAAATCAGCAGAACGTGCATACCACAATCCATATTTTACACTTACCCAGGTTTGGGCTAAGCCAACTGGAAGCACACTGAGTAAAACCATGAGAGCAAGTCCGATGTTAATTGCCCAAAAAGCGAAGCGGATATATTTTTCTTTCCAGATTGCTCCGGCATCCATGCTCCGAAGTACAAAAAGCATCAGACCGATTCCAAGCATGCCATATACACCAAAGAGTGCTGCATGTCCATGTGCTGCCGTAGTATTTAGTCCCTGCATGTAGTACAACGCTATTGGCGGGTTGATAAGGAATCCGAAAATACCGGCTCCAACCAGGTTCCAGAATGAAACAGCGAGGAAACTGTAAATAGGCCACTTGTAATTTTGAATCCAGTTACTGGTTCGGGAAATTTTAAGTGTGCCATAAGCTTCGAAACCGATCAATACCAGAGGTGCTACTTCAAGTGCGCTGAATGATGCCCCGAGAGCAAGAATAGCAGTTGGTGTTCCTGAAAAATAAAGGTGATGGAAAGTTCCCAGAATACCACCTGAAAGGAAAACGATGGTGGAGAACAACACATTGGATGTTGCTGTGGCTGCACGAATAAGATTGAGCTTTACAAAAAGGAAAGCAATGGCTACCGTTGCAAATACTTCAAAAAATCCTTCTACCCATAGATGAACTACCCACCAACGCCAGTATTCGGCAATAGCAAGGTTGGTTTGACGACCCCACATAAGTCCGGCACCATAAAATGCTGCAATAGCTACCGAAGCAATTAGAAACATAGCCAGGAGATGCCTGCTTTCATCTTTTTTCATAAGTGCCGGCCAGATTGCCCTTCCCATTAATAAAAGCCAAAGAACGAGTCCTATAAATAAAAATGCCTGCCAGAAACGGCCCAGGTCAACATATTCGTAACCCTGGTGGCCAAAATAGAAATTGGAAACCAATCCAAGTTTCTGCATAATACCAAACCATTGCCCGATCAGCGATCCGACCACAATAACCAATAAAGCCAGGAAAAGAAAATTTACGCCTAAACGTTGGAATTTTGGTTCGTGACCCGAAACAGCCGGTGCAAGGTAAAGTCCTGTAGCAAGCCATGAAGTTGCGATCCAGAAAATCGCGATTTGAATATGCCAGGTACGCGAAAGGGAATACGGTAGGAACTGTGCCAGCGGAATACCATAAAAAGCCTGTCCTTCCACACCATAATGCGCTGTGACTATACCCATAATTACCTGCACAAGCACTAATCCTGTAACAACCCAGAAATATTTCAGCGTCGCCTTCATTGAAGGTGTCATCACTAATCCGAAGAAAGGATCCTGTTTCAGCATTTCTACCGCCTCATCGTGTTTGCTGGATGCATAATACCAAACCAGCAATCCTATTCCTATAAGTAACATGATGACACTGAAGCCTGTCCATAAAATAAGTGAACTGGTTGGTTTATTATTTACCAGTTCTTCCGAAGGCCAGTTGTTGGTGTACGAAATATCGCTGTCAGGACGGTTGGTAACACATGCCCATGAAGTCCAGAAGAAAAAAGCATTCATTTGCGCCATCCGCTCAACAGTTTTAATCGAATTTGGAGGAACTGCATAGAATCCCCGAAGCTTTTCAAGTGCGGGATCATTCATGAACAAACCCTTGTAGTGTTTGCTTACCGCCGCGATAGCTGCTGCACGCAAAGGCGAAACAACAAATATGTTTTTTGCCTCATCGTATGTATTGGTGCGCAATTCCTTTTGAAGGCGGACTTTGTACATAGCTTGCTTCTCAGCGGGAAGGTTTTTGTATTCCATACTGTCGTTAACACGGGCATATTCATTTAAAATGAATTCCGCTTCGCGGTGAAGCCAGTCGGCCGACCAGTCAGGTGCTACATACGAACCGTGGCCCCAGATGGTGCCAACTTCCTGCCCGCCGATCGACTGCCAGATATTCTGACCATCTTTGATATCCTGCCCGGTGAATACAACTGTACCATCGGTTGTCACTACCTGCGCGGGTATAGGCGGCGCTTTCCGGTAAATTTCCCTGCCGAAATAACCAAGCACGGAAAATGAAATAACTATGACTGCGATAAAGGCAATCCAAAGTTTTTTTGTTGTCATAAATTGTGTTTTTAGTTAGTTGATTTGTTTAGGTTAATTGTTACTTACTTTTTATTCAGCCAGTTTTAAAGCTTTTGGATAAAGAATATTGTTTTCGAGATGAACATGAATATGTAAATCATCTTCAAATTGTTCCAACAGTTGCAGTGAAACCCGGTAGGTGTTGCATGCATCCACAGGAATAAGGTAATTATTTGTTAATACATTAATTTTATCCATGGCATCACCGGCAAACTCATGTTCGCCTTGCATGCGTTTGATTTCGGAAATAATGGTTGATTTAACTGATGGCGAAGCGTTCTTTTCAGCTTCTTTAATGGCAGGGAACAATACTTCTTCTTCATTTTTTAAATGTTGAAGAAGTTCTTCATTGATTTTGGTAAACAAGGACGCTACTTCAATGAGTTCCGGATGATGGTCGCCATGAACATTCGCAATTTTTTGGGTGTAGAAAACCAGTTCGGGTAGGTTTTTCAGCACAAATTTATGGTGTGTGTTCATGATGTAATCGCTCAGAAAACCTAGCTCCCATTCTTTAAAATTCATGGCACCGCTTACGGGTGTTTCCGCCAGCGTCTCAAGCTGCTGTGCGAAGCGGGTAGCATCTACTCCTTTTTCTTTACAAGCTTTAGTAAGGCTCTTATTCCCTCCGCAGCAAAAATCAATGCCTGCTTCTTTAAACATGGATGCGGCTCTGAAATCGTTGGCAACAATTTCGCCAATCGTAGGTTCTATATTTGTTTGATTTGACATTTTGTATGAGTTTAAATTTGCCACAAAGATATAGATAAAAACAAATAAAAGACTAAAAGGTCTTTTATTATTTATTAAATTTTATTTGTACTTTTGTAAAATTGGAATTTTACTATAAAGTGATTGGATATGTTCAATAAGGAAACTGAATATGCTATAAGGGGATTGGTCTACATTCAGTTGCAGAATTTTGAAGGCAAGCGGCCCGGTATAACCGAAATTGCAGAGCAGATTGATGCCCCGCATTTTTATACAGCCAAAATATTGCAGCGATTAGTACGGCAAGGTTTTATTGAATCGCAGAAAGGGAAAGGAGGAGGATTTTATTTTGCTACCCAAAAGCCTGATTTACCCATCAAGCAATTGATCATAGCAATTGAGGGGGATACTCTTTTTAACGGATGCGGCTTTGGTTTAAAACAATGCGATGAAAATAACCCCTGTCCGCTTCATGAAAAATTTGCACCCATCCGGGATGCTTTGAATTTATTGGTTTCGGAAGAAAATGTACAGAGCCTGGCGCAAAAAACGTTAAGAGGAGAAGAGATGCTTTCGCCGAGGCTGCGATAAAGTTCTGGTTGAATTACCAATAAGAGTATTTGGCATATTGGGGAGTTTCCATGAGAAGTGTCAGACACCTTCAGGATGTGCAGACACTAAAGACTTCTCAAACAGACCTTCTACGTTTTTCTCAAAGCCTAATTTTTTCAGATATTTCGAGTATTTTTCGCTTCGTCCGTCGGCAATAACTTTTGTAAAACCCTCATTTATAAACCGATCCTTCAGGCGGAGGTAAATGTATTTCCCATTTTTAAAATCGCGGTATTCGGGTAATACAAAGTCTAGCCCAACCGAGAGACAATGATCCTGCTCCCGATGAGCAAGGAAAACGCCTGCAACAGCCATATTGCGCAGAACAAAAAAACTAATAGTATTCATCTCAGGCCGATACGCAAACCCAGGGAAGAATTTCTCGATATCATCCTCATGAAACTGCAGGAACCGGATCATATACTTGTTATCAGCCCGGACTTCGAGAATTTCGAAAACCTCTTCTTTGGAATAAAATGTAGTGAGGTAATAGATATCAACTAAAGCAATAAAGGCATTTAAAAATCCAACAGGCAATGCCCCGATCAGGAATCCATACGTCGAAAAAGTTATGGCTCCGGCGAGATTTATCCACCTGAATTTCAGTATGGAACTCATCGTCATTGAAAGAGCGATGACAATTGAGGCAAGATAGCCGATCCATTGTAAGAAAGATATTCCCATAAAATAAGTTTTGAGTGGCTAAAGCACCTAAATTGTAAATCCTAACAGCCTAAACACCTACAGCCTAATAGCCTATAGAGCAGCAAATTTAGTCTAAAATAATCTATTCCTTCATTTTTGCCCAAAGTCTCTCAGCCTGGATGCGTGCATTGGCAAGAATTGTCTCCTCGTCAACGGTGAGTATTTTCCTGTTTTCAACTACTAAGCTTACCCTTAGAAATCACATGCTGAACATGTTTCGATTCAAGTCCAAATACAAAATGGCCATAGAAATTTCCGGAATTGAAAGGTGTAGGCGTATCATAATCCAGTACTACCAGGTTGTTGGGGCCATGTCCAGCAAATCCGTTGTCATTGAGGTACTTATCCGCATTGCGGAATCGTTGGTAAACGCTGTCGTAACCAATGGTATCGAAATTCTGACCGACAAAAAATGCGGCTTTGGCACTTCGGAGCATATCGCTGTGCATACCGTCGGTGCCCATCATGATATTTTCACCAAGTCCTTTGGCATTGAAATAACCAACTTTATTATTCAGATTGCTTTCTGTATTCTGAACCAGCCAGGCCGGGCTGTTGTTTATTATTTCCTTCTCGTTATCACTGAGGTGAAGACAATGACCCAGAATTGTTTTACCTGAATCAAGCGCACCAAAATTATTAAGACGTTCGATAACACGAATGCCATAGTTTTCTACACAATGATCCTGGTCGCTTTCAGCTTCAGCGACATGAATATGGATTCCTGAATCTGATTGTTTTGCAAGTTCAACGGCCTTTCTCAGAGTATTATCAGAAATGGTGAAAGAGGCATGTAAGCCAACTAGACCCTGATGATTTTTCAGGTATTCAGCGGTTTCGCTCAATCCTTCTTCCGTTTTATCCAATCCATCGCGATCCGAAATTTCATAGCAAAGTAAATGTGAAGCGCCAACTTTTTCGAAGGCAGACGCAATAATTTCGAGCGAACCATTAATGGCATTGGGTGAAGCGTGATGATCAATCACGAAAGTGACACCATTTTTCAAACTTGCCATTGCGGTATAAAGCGCACTGGCTTCAATCATTTCGACATCGAGGCATTTGTCGAGTGTCCACCAGACATATTCGAGGATTTCGTTGAAATTTTCTGGATTCTTTTTCGGTGCGCCCATTCCACGGGCTAAAGCGGAATAAACATGGTGATGTCCGCAGACAAAGGATTGGGTAATGTATTTGCCGGTGCAATCGATGATTGGCAAAAGATTGTTTTGTGGGATATCTTTCAGGAAACTGATTTTTCCATTAACACCTTCTTCAACCAGGATGTGAGAAGTAGTGAATTCGAGGGTTTCGGGATGGATATAGGTTCCGTTGGTAAGTAAAATTGTCATTAGATCTTAGTTTATTTAGGTACGAATTACGAGGTACGATTTACGATTGTACAGGATTTGTGCTTTTAAGAGATCATAATCCCATGATTATTCAATAAATTATTATTTCCTGGTTTGATTTTCTCTGGAGGTTTTTAATGACGAAACTGTAATTGCCAGGAGTTCATTTCCTTCTTTGCTTAAGATATTAATTCGATCTTCAAAGCTCGGATTAAAAAACAAGAGTAATTCCAGAAAGTACACTGATTCATCCAGTTCTTCTTCTACAATCTTAAGTTTATTAATGAAATCAGCGCTTGATTTCGCTCTACATGCTGCTCTGTAATTTGCACCTGGAGAACTGGAAGACCTGATTAATTGGTTGCAATATGGAATATTTATGATATTTTTTGGCAAATCTTTAATTAGTAATGCTACTTGAATAGCAAACTGTTTGAAACGATTTTTTAAATCTTCAGTATTCATGATTTCGTTATTTTATGGTACTAATTAAAATTTGATCTCAATTTCTCATTTATCAATAACATGATCAATCGTCCCCTTCCTAATCGTAAATCGTACCTCGTAAATCGTAAATTACAATGAGTATTTCCCAATTGGCAGTTTATATCTTCTTACTCCATCAAAATCGCATAATGCATTAGCTACAGCCGCTGCCGTCGGCACCAGTCCGATTTCACCAAGCCCTTTTGCGCCATAAGGTCCGACCGGATCTTTAACTTCAACACCTAAAACAACAACCTCCGGCATATCTTTGGCACGCAGAATCTTTAAGTCACGCATTTTTGTGGAAACAAGTTGGCCATCAATCATCGGCAGATCTTCGGTCAAAGCATATCCTAATCCCATATGCACAGCACCTTCAATTTGTCCCTCGAACATCACGGGGTTCATGATTTTTCCGGCATCGTGAGCGGCATACACGGTTTCAATTTTGCCATTTTCGTCCAGGACAACCAGTTGAGTGGCGTAACCGTATGCAAAATGGGTAATAATTTCTTTTACATCAGCACCCGGTTTGGTGGTCCAGTCGCAGGTGTAATTGCCTTTATAGGTTTTACCTGCCAATTGTTGCAAACTGTTATGTTTCAGATCTTCCCGAATTTGAATAGCTGCATCGAGAATCGCATTTCCCAGCAAAGCAGTTGCCCGCGACGAAGTTGTCATCCCGGTTGGAATACCGGCACTTGAGTCCACGATTACTTCAACAATTCCTGGCGGAATTCCGGTTTCTTCACATAAAACCTGGGTGGCAACGGTATGCACACCCTGACCCATTTCGGTCCAGCCATGATGTAGAACAATCTGTCTTTCTGATTTTATTTCGATGATCACATCACTGAAATCGGCCATGCCATTTCCAACACCGCTGTTTTTAATACCACAGGCTAGTCCTTTAAAACGGGCTTTATCGTAAAATGGTTTTACAGCAAGTAATGTTTCCTGAACGCCAACACCTTTATGAAGTACTTGCCCGGTAGCCGTCATTTTACCTTCGACAAGAGCATTATCATACCGGAATTGCCAGCGATCGAAACCACCTAGTTTGCATATTTCGTCGATGCAACCTTCGAGGGCAAAAGCCACCTGGTTGGCACCAAAACCACGCATGGCACCACAGGGAATATTGTTTGTATAAACTGTAAGTGCTTCAAGATTTACACATGGGAAATGATATGCTCCGCTGGCATGGCCTGCAACACGTTCCATCACCTTGGTGCCTACAGAAGCATAAGCTCCTGAATCGCCAACAGCATAAAGTTTAAGTCCGGTAAGTTTTCCATCCTTGTTGCAGCCCACTTCAATATCCATGTACACAGGATGCCGTTTGGGATGCATGCGTATAGATTCATCCCGTGAAAGCACCACTTTTACAGGCTTTTTCAGAAGCCAGGCAAACAAGGATGCATGTCCTTGTACGGTCATATCTTCTTTACCGCCAAAGCCACCACCGGTCGAAACCAGCGTAACCCTGACTTTTTCAACCGGCAGGTTCAGCACAGCGGCAACCTGTTTTCTATCTTCATAAATACCTTGTCCGTTTGCATACAGGTGAACTCCTTCTTCAAAAGGCATAGCAACGGCACCTTCTGTTTCGAGGAAAGCATGTTCGATGCGCTGAGTCTGGTAAATACCCTTAGCGACAAAATCGGAACCGGCGATTATTTCATCGGCAATTCCGCCACGGTATACACGGCAGGTTTCCAACAGATTGTCCTGGTTAGGATGAACTTTTAATGCTCTTGGTTTAATGGCTTCGTGCGGATCGGTAACCGGCTTTAAAATTTCGTAGCTTACTTTAATCAATTTTACTGCTTCACGTGCAATCTCTTCGGTTTCGGCAACCACGCCTGCCAGCACATCGCCGATATAACGGGTTGTTTCACCGGTTTTAATCATAAGCGGCCAGTCTTTGATAATCAGTCCAACAAACCGGTCGCCGGGAACATCATCGGCAGTGAAAATCCGGATAACACCTTTTACTTTTAACGCCTCAGAAGTGTCAATTCCGATGACTGTGGCTTTTGGATGATCCGAGAAATAAAGTGCTCCTTGTAGCATCCCGTCAAATCTAAGATCATTTACAAACTTACGTTTCCCGACAGCCATTTCGTAAGCTTCGTATTTCGGATAGGAAGTACCGACGTTACCTGAAAGTGTTGTACTTGTTGAAGGTTGTTGCTGTTGAATTCGCTGAGCCGTTTCGTGGATGGCATCAATAATTTTAACATAACCGGTGCAGCGACAAAGATTTAAAGTAAGTGCCTGTTTGATTTCATCACGTGTAGGCGTAGGGTTTTTCTGAAGAAGTATGTTGGTACGCATCAGGAAACCGGGAGTGCAGAAACCACACTGCACGGCGCCTTTTTCGACAAATGCTTTTGCCATAACATCCCTGACACTCTCAGGTAAACCTTCAAGTGTATTTACTTTTGCATTTTCAAGCTTTTTTAGCGGAGTGAGACAGGATAGTTTTGCTTCGCCATTAATTTCGACCATGCATGCGCCACAGGCACCCTGGCAGGAACAGCCATCTTTTACGGATGTAATATTTTTCTCAATCCGAAGATATTTAAGCAGGGTAGTGTCGGGATTTCCATCAAATAAGCTAGTTTGTCCGTTTAAAGTGAATTTTATCATGGGAGTAGGCTATTAGGCTGTAGACTTTTAGGCTGTTAGGTTGTAGACTGTTAGGTATTTAGATTTTGCGAAGAGATCTGATTAAAGCAGCTAATACTTTTCCAGTTTCAGTGAGTTGTATTTCAGTTTTATTAAATTCAGTTTCATTTATATAACCCAACCGTCGGGCTAATCCAAATTGATAATGAAGTTCTCTGAGGGAACTAAAGGCGATTTCAAGAAATCTCAAATATTCTGTCTGACTTTCACGAGCGCTTCCTTCAACTATATTAGATGGAACCGAAACTGCGCATCTTCTCATTTGTGAAGTCAACCCAAATGTTTCTTCTTTGGGAAACTTAACGGTTATCCTATAAATGATAAGTGCAAGTTCATCAGCCAAAATAAATGCTCGCAATTTTGTATGATCTCTCATAGATGCAAAAATAGTTAACATTGATTCCGAATAGCCTAAAGCCTAATAGCCTTTAAAAAATTCTCAACCGAAGTCATATCCGGCGAAACAGGGATCGGAATTTCGAACAGGGATTGTACTGCGTTAAGATCCTTCAACCCACTACCGGTAAGCAAAACTACATTAACTGAACCTTTTGGAATTAAATACCTGTTTTTATACGTAAGGAAACCGGCAAAAGCTGCTGCGGCAGCCGGTTCGGTGAAGATGCCCGTTTTTTTAGACAGTTTTAAAGAGGCTCTTAGAATGTCATCATCCGAAACGGTTATTGTTTGCCCATCATATTTAGTTATATAGCCTGCCGCCATATTAAAATTTCTTGGAATATCTACCGAAATGCTGTCAGCGAGGGTATTTGATGGCGTTACTACAAATTTTGCTTTGCCGATATTTTCAACCAGGTTACAACTTCCTGCTGCCTGAACGGCAACAATAACGGGCATTTTTTCGACTATACCCAAATGCAACAAATCTTCAAATCCTTTATAAACTCCTGATATAATTACACCATCGCCGACTGGAACAAAAATAAAGTCGGGAATCTGCTCTTTCAGTTGGCTGAACAACTCGAACGAAACCGTTTTCTTTCCTTCTATTGTAAACGGATTGAAAGCTGTGTTGCGGTTATACCATCCGAAGCGTTTTGTTGCTTCGATGCTCAGATCGAAGGCTTTATCATAATTCCCTGCAACCGGAACCAGGGTTGCACCATACATCATTATTTGAGTAAGCTTTGCTTTTGGAGCTGTTACAGGAACGAAAATCACGGCTTTTTGTCCTTGTGCTGCACAAATTCCGGCTAAGGAAGAACCTGCATTTCCTGTTGAAGCAGCCACAATGGTATCAATTCCATTTTCTTTCGCAAAAGCTGAAACCACTGCCGAAGCCCTGTCCTTAAAGGAAAAGGTGGGATTTTGCGAATCGTCTTTCACAAACAGTTCAAAATCTTCGGTCTTTCCTTCGATTGATTTGATTTCATAAAGTGGCGTTTGACCTACTCGCAGGTTTGGAAAGCTTTTATGATCATTAACCGGAAGTAATTGCAGGAAATTGCTCTCCTCTAACTCCCGGAATGATAAATCGCTTAATAAATTGTAATCGTAAATCACTTTGAGCACACCTAGCGGAGGCTGGCCGGGTAACTGCTTTGTACTGCAATCAGGACAGAGGTAAATTATTTCGCCTGCGGGAATCAGCTTGCCGCAGTCGGAACACTGGTATGTAAATTTGGGAGTCATCAGTTTCTGTCTCTTTATATCACATTCTAATGTGACCTATGTGTCTACTGTGGTAAAAAATGAACCACATAGGCACATTAGAACACATTAGTATTATCTTTCGTTATTGGATATTATAAACTTTTTAGAACACCAGTTTCCTCGTTAAACTCATTTATCATTTCATCCCAGCGTGCAGCTTGTTGAAATTGCTGATTCCATACATCACGGTCGTTCCAGAGTTGGTTCAGGTCTTCAAGATCTTTTTCCTGTTGTTCGATCCAGGTAAAATACTTGAGGTTATGAATAGCTTTGCGATCGTAATAATTAAGTTCTTTCAGGTGATCGGTTGATTGTCCGAACAAGCATTTTTCCATATCCTTAGCGGCCTGAAGAGATGAATAAGCGCCTTTTTCAGCGGTTAATTCTTCCAGGCGCGAACCGTACATTTCGGCTGCGTCGGTGGCGAGACTTACTATTACATCATCGCCAGTCATTTCGTAATATTTAGCTGTTTTAATAGCTGACAAGAATGTTTGCAACGCCTGAGATACCTAGTAGCCCCAGTTGTTCTATAAATTCAGCTTCAATACCGATGGATTTCAGATAACTCTTTCCTTCCGGTTCATTGAAAAGTCTGAAAATACGCATACAATCTTCGTCGTCAATGGCAGTTACCACATCGGTATTTTTGGCGTTATGAACCCATGGAACATGCTTGTCGCCAATTCCTTCGATGCGATGTCCGCCGAAACCATTATTAAGCAGTGTAGGGCATTGCAGGGCTTCGGAGGCAACAATCTTCATGTGGGGGAATAGCTTTTTCAGGTAATCGCCTGCACCGATTGTTCCTGCTGAACCGGTTGCCGAAACATAAGCGGCCAATTGCCCTTTATGAGATTTTACAGAATTAAAAACCTCTTCAATAGCAGGAGCCGTAACATTGTAATGCCAGCATGGATTTCCAAATTCGTCGAACTGGTTGAAGATTACGCAATCTTTACGGTTACGGCGGATATCCCAGCATTTATCATAAATTTCTTTCACATTCGATTCGCAACCGGGAGTAGCAATTACTTCAGCTCCAATTTCTTTGAGCCACGAAAAACGCTCTTTACTCATTTCTTCAGGAAGAATGGCAACGGCTGTAACGCCCATCAAATGTGAATCGAAAGCACCTCCACGGCAATAATTGCCGGTGGATGGCCACACGGCTTTATGATACGTTGGATCGAATTCGCCGGTAAGGATTCGTGGAGCAAGGCATCCGTAAGCGGCACCTACTTTATGCGCGCCGGTTGGAAAATATTTGCCTACAAGCAGAATTATCCGTGTTTTTACACCGGTAATTTCCGTAGGAATTTCAATATAATTTACACCGCCATACAGACCACCTTTTGGCACAGGCTGATTTTTCCAGGTAATCCTGAAAAGATTGGCGGGGTGAAGATCCCACAGGCCAATGTTTTTCAATTGTTCTTTGATTTTTTCGGGAACAAGTTCCGGGTTACGCATCTGTGCAAATGTAGGCAGCACTATGCTTTTTTCGCGGAAGCGTTCAATGGCTTTCTGCCTGGCAGCAGGGTTTATAATATGATCAATAGTTGTAATCATTTGATTATTAAGGTCATGGATTATTAATATATTTTAATTGCCTCAAAGGTAAAGTTAATTGCTGTTATTATCGACCCAATTTATGATTAATCTACTGAGTGTTTTCTGTTGGTCCGACAGGCCTACTTACTTGTTTTTGAGAATTCAAATTTCTCTCAATAATTTGATTTCAAAAGCGTTCACGTGATCGCATTACGAATTTTTTGTATCAACAGCCAAAAAGGAATTGATCTTCTATCTGGTAAGAATCATATTAATTTGCATTCTGCCTCTAAAAACTGTTGAAAGATGATGTAACTTACTCTGTAGAGTACTCAAACCTGAATTCTTCATTAAAAGTAGCATTTCTATTCTCCACTTCTCCATCATTATATGTTGTTTTAAATGAAGATTTGCCTTCGAAATAAATGCTGAAAAGCCCTCCACCACCATATTCCAGGCCTACTGAACCTGAGAATGGGAATGTAATTTCTGTTGTATAGGATTGGTTTCTTCGGGTATCGGTACTAACAACTTTTATAATAACGTTGCCCTTATCAATGGTTCCTTTGTATTTCGCACTGTTGTTAATGGTTCCGGAAATCGTAAATCCAGATATTGTAACTGCATGTTTTTCTTCCGCGGTTTCATCCTTAGTAGTGAAAGATGTAGCAGGTACAATTATCCTGAATTTGTCATCTCCTGAATGTATTACAGGTATTTCACCTGCACGGGCAAAAGCATATTCAAGGTATTTTTGTTTGAAGCTATTCACCTTGTCATATCTCATAACACTTGAGTAACTGATCTTTTTAAGCTTTTTTCCTGCATTAACAACTTTTGCACCTCTGTTCTTGAGCAGAATAACAGTCTCGGGCATTGTAACTTTAAAATCAATTACAAATTCAGGAGTTCCTGAGTCGGGATCAATACCGGGTTTAAATACTTCAATCTGGTTAGGCAATCCACACTGCATATGCCCCAGTATGGTAAAACTGGTTGTGATTAATCCAGACTCATTCATAACCCCAGTCCATTGTGAAGGGTTCGCCTGTGCATTGAGCGGGGCAAAGCGGATAGAATATCCGGAGTACTGTGAAGCTTCATCACCCGAAGCATCACCATCAGCAATCTTAACTATTACCTTAGTATTCAGGTGTTTCTTAAGTGCATCAAGCTTTTTGGCATAATCGGCTTTTACTTCTTCTGTAATATACATTTCGAGGCGGTTGAAAACACCTTGCAATGAGTTCATCAGGTTTTCCCGGCATTCTGCTTTAAGCTTAGTAATATCATCCGCATTCGGGTAAGGCATTTTGGCAACACCAGCTTCATCAGCCAGAAAATTCTGCTCTGAGCTGTTTAATGTCCAGAATTTATTAACATAGTCATCAATCTCTTTTTCGATCAGGCGTTTGGCTTGCGGGATATCAGTTTTGTTACTTTTATAGATTCCCACTATTTTTCTATACCATTCAACTGCTTTTCGCGGTGTCTTTGTTTTGTTGTGGTAATCATAGACTTTTTTCAAACTACGCAACTTAATTTCTATAACTGTATTCCCGAATGTAGTAAGGGTATAATCAACCACAAAGACCCCCACAAATCCTACCTGTACAAAAGAGGATCCGACGAAATCAACTGAAGAGTAGGCGATGTTCTTTACCAGATCAGTGACATACCTGCGTTTGTCTTCTTCGGTTTTAGCACTGGCTATATCTGCCGCAAGGCTCACACTGGCAAGTCCAACTCCTGCCCAGCGGGTATATTTATCAAGCCCTTTGCAAAAATCGCTCGGATAGGTTGCATCTGAGAGTGTGAAAAATGTGTTGACTTTTGAGCTAACGCCCACTGTATTGTTTATCAGGTCAAAACCTCCTTCGAGTGCCAGATCTCCAGGTCTTCCTTCACTCAGGTATTCATTCAGTATGTTCTGTGCATCCTTTGGTGATTGCAGGTCAATCTTTGTTCCGGTGATATACGCTTTGCGGCTGTTAGCATTGTTAACCTGGAATACGGAGTACTTTGAAAGGTGGGTGGTGGTAATACGCACCAACCGGTTTTTTGTATCAACTGTATAAGGAACATTCTCCCATTCCCTGGTATCCGGATTATAGTATTTTGCAGCCACACTCTGTTGCTCAGGGACGGATTTATCCAAAAAAGTTTCTGAGTATGGCAGGGATAAAGTAATAACATCGTCAAATTCTTTCCGGTTACCTGCATTTATTTCGAAAGCAGAAATCATTACACCCTCCTTTTGAATAGTCTTAGGAGCATATTTTGATATACTTACTGTTTCATCACCCACAAAATTAAATTCACCAAAATTCACCGTCATGCCTTCAAAACCGGCAGTGGGATTATTTTCACCTAAACTAAAATCCTTGCTGGCAGTACGTTCAAATGCATCGCCTGTGAAATCTTCGTCAATTGAAACAATACCCGGAATATCGGTTCCAGTAAGTTCTTTATTATTTTCTTTACCAAAGTGCTCTGTATCATCTCCCAGAAAATACAGCCCGACCAATGCAAGTACAACGATTATAACTAATGCTACCAGAGTTTTAAAAATGCAGCCCCTGCCTTTTTGGGTTTTTTTTACATTTGGGGGCGTATTTAATGCAGCCGATCCGGTTTTTATGGCAGGAATAACTGGAGGTTCAGTTTTTATTAATAAAGTGCCACAATAAACGCAATATTTTTCCGGCCCAATTACGGGTTTTTGACAACCAGAGCAGGTTGCTGCAGCAGGTAAACTCACCTTTGAACCGCATTTACTACAAAATTTCTTACCCGGATAAAGTTCACTTCCACAACTATCACAAAATGGCATAACATTAAAATTTAGACAGAACTAATTAATACATCTGAATTCCAGTAATAAATTCTACGTTTTGATTTGGTAATTTTAGTAAAAAAAATTTAATTGGGGACTAAAAGCTCATTTTATTCTGTTAACTAAACAACAATACTATTTTATTCAAAAAAAAACTGCTGCCTACAATACATTGCAGTTTGATTATTTGATTGGAACAATCAATCGATTTATATGAAACACTAGGCTATCAGTCCCCACAAAGTGAGGACAAACTGCAGGAATAAAATATAGTGTTTAATGATAAGCGGATTTGCAATCGGTGCAACCAATATCAACTAAATTTTATTATACTTAAATTTGACTCCTGTAAACAGAAAACGCGTTATCCAGCAACACTTTCATTTCGGCAGCTTTTTGGAGCACCACTTCATTGGTGTTTTCCAGATGCAGTTCTACTCTAGTAATCTGAAATCCGGTTTTATCAAAACTGATTGTTACTTCATTATTTGAAAACAAATAGGCTTGTGCTGTTTTCGATAGTTTCGAAACTGCTTCTCCGCTGCGGTGAAGCAAAGTAACTGTATCACTTTCATTTTGGAAGTAGAACCCATTTTCTGTTTGGTTGAAGCTTTTCTCAGTGAGGCAGAACCGGGGTTTATCACTGAACGGAGAGCCTTTGGTTGGACAAAACGTGGTACAGTTTCCGCACTCGTTGCAAAAATCGGCCACGTTTAAAACCTGGTATTTTTGCTGGATTTTTAAATGCCTTTCTATTTCAAAAGAGGTTACATTACCATTAAATTTAACTTTCCATACCGGAATATCAGCAGCATCGGTAAGGTAGTAATTGTTGGCACGATTCGGGCAAACTGTAACACAAACGCTGCAAACATCACCACACTGCAAACATCGCGAGGCTTCCTGAATAGCGGATTCCGCGTTAAATTGAGGATGATCTCCGGCAATAGAGGCATCTATTTTTACCCGTTTCGACTTACGAACTATAAAATCGTTGTGCGACATATTTTTATCCGAAGATAGTTTTTCGGAGGGAAGCACAATTCCTGCTTTAGCTGCAATCTGGATAGCTGCTTTGCGTCCATCGCCAACAGCTTTTACAATGGTGGCCGCGCCCCTCATGGCATCACCGCCCACAAAAACGCCGGGAATCTTTGTTTCGTAAGAACCTTTGACTATTTCGAGTTCGCGGGGATTGACAAAATCGATATCAATTTCCTGTCCGAGCGCCGGGATCAATGAATTGACAGGAAATTCAACGAATTCGCCTTCAATTTTTACTGGTGTGAGCCGGGAATCAGTTGATGACTTGACCAGCTTCATTTTTGAACATATAACAGAAGATATGCGATTTCCACTCATTACCAGTTTTTCGGGAGCCAGTAATTCGCGCAATTCAATTCCTTCGGACAGCAAAGCTTTGATTTCATCAACATCGGCTGGCATTTCGTTACGGGTCCGTCGGTATAAAACTTTTACGGTACTTCCGGGTTGAGCAATGCGTTTGGCCGTGCGGGCCACATCCATAGCTGTATTTCCGCCACCGATAATAATGATATTTTTGCCCAGATTGGTTTGTTTCCCCAGTTTTGTGTTTTTCAGGAACTCAAATGCATTTAATACACCTGTTGCTTTTTCTCCCTCGAGCTGAAAGGTTTTAAAGCGCTGAGCCCCTGCTGCAATGTAAACCGAATTATATTCACTACGCAAACGGGTAAAGAGTTCACCATCAACTTTTGAATTATAGTGAATTTTTACGCCGAGATTTTCAATGCGCTGAATATCTTTATGCAGCGATTCCATTTTCAGGCGGAATTCAGGAATAGCTTCCGAAACCATGCCGCCGGGAATGGATTTTGTTTCGAAAATATCAATCTCAAAGCCATCCATTCGCAGAAAGTATGCACAACTCAATCCGGAAGGCCCGGCCCCGATAATGGCAACTTTGCGGCCATTAGGCTTGGCGATGCTGATATCTGCCTCAAATCCTTTTTCAGCAACAAACCGTTTAACTTCTTTTATTTTCAAAGCTTCCTCGTAGTTGATGCGCGTGCATTTGGTCTGGCACAAATGATCGCAGGCTACACCCAGCACATTGGGAAAAGGGTTTTTTATCATGATTACATCAAAGGCTTTTTGAAAGTCGCCTTGTGAAGTATGATACAGGTATTCGGGAATATCCTGGTTGGTGGGGCACTCATCTACACAAGGCGCATGGATGCAATCAAAAAAGCCTAATGACCGGCTGGTTTTAATACTTTTCTGCTACAAACGGATCACGTTTATACTCATCATCTAAAACGACTTCGTCTGCATAAATGTTTAGCTTTTCAAGCGGAATCAGACTTTTCGGATTCTTTTCTTCTGAAAGACTTTCTATATACTGAGCCAATCTGCCATATCCTCCAGGCTTCAGAATATCGGAACAAACGGTCACAGGTTTTAATCCACTTTCAATCAGGTCGTTGATATTGAAACAATCTGCCCCGCCAGAAAAGGAGATATTCAGTTTGCCATTGAATTCATTCTGAAGTTTTCGTGCAACATTTACACTGATTGGATGAAGTGCCCGACCACTCATATACATCATCTGTTCGTGAACAGGGAACACATTTTTGTGATTCGTGCTTTCGAGGGTATTGGTAAGTTTTACGCCAAAAAACAATCCTTCTGCATCAGCCGTTTGCTGAAGTCTCTGTATAATTCCTATAGCATCTTTATATTTCAGATCGTGCTCAAATGCGATATCGGGAATGGTGTTTTTAAAATTTAATTTGTTGTTTAAAATATCACGGAGTTCGTCCTTTCCAAGTAGTGTGGGATTGAGTTTGACAAGTGTGTGCAGTTTTTTTTCTTTCAAAAGATAATGTCCTATTTTCTCAATTTCATCAGGCGGGCAACCGTGCATGGTGCTTAGGGTGATATTGTCGGAAATACAATCCGGAATCTGAACCTCTATCAGTTCAGGATAAAATGGGAGCAATTCATTGATCATCTGCTGTTTGGCAACCACGCAATCCGATATGCTTTTCAGGAACCATTGTACATTTTCATTCTGAATGCCTTCAAAATTGTAACCGATGCTCATATTGAAAAGAAAGCCCCGTTTTTGCTCTTTATCCCATCCAAGTTTATGCTGAAGTAGATGGATCAAAATCCATGCTTTCAGGTATTCTTCGAATGATTCCTTGATTCTTAGTTCCTGCGACCATTCGCAGTTGTAGCCTTCGTCCTGCATGTCAATGCAAGGTTTGGAAATTTCGAGTTCGTCGAGAGTTTGAATCGTTTTCAGTTCAATATAACTGGCACCGCACAGCCACGCAGATATTATATTCTGAGCCATCTGGGTATGAGGACCGGCGGCAACTCCCAGCGGAGTATTCAGGTGCTGACCAAAGATTTCCATCGAAAGACCTTCTTGCTTTTCAGGATTGAAGAACAATTTTTCGGGAATCCCGAAAATTTCTTTCCGGGCCGAATATTCAGTTTCGATAAGTGTAAAAAGCTTTCTAGCAGAAATAGGTGAAAATGCTGTGGAATGGTCCATTCGTAAGAGTTTAAAATTAGTGCCTAAAGTACTTAGAGTGCCTAGAGTAATTTTGACTATTGGGTATATGAAGTGTACTGAGTAAAAGTATATATTAAGTCTTTAATTTTTTAAATAGTTAGTCAGGATTTCATTCTTTTTGTAAGATACTTGTTGTCTTAGTTTTTAACTTTAGGCACTCTAGTGCACTTTAGTCACTTGATGTAGTATACAGATTGGATAAGGATAACTATTGCTTCAACTTATTGCTTACCGAGGTAAATATAGCAAGTAACTCATTTACTTCAACCAATATCAGATTTAACTCTATAGAATCGGACCACATCATTTCTAAAACTATCTCAAGCCAATAGGCTGTTTCACTTGATTCGCTTTCACAAATCTGTATTTTATGGTAGAAATCTGCTTTACTTCTTGCCCGGTTTGCCTCTATATAATTTGCACCTATGCTGGTTCCTGATTTTGTTAACTGATTCTTTACCACTCTTCCTTCAGGTGTTGAAGGTAATGTCGCTGAAAGCTTAATTATTCGAATCGCAAACTGTTTAGTTCTAATTTCCAGCTGTTTAGCAAATTCTTTATTTTCCATGGATAGAATTTTGAATCAATATTTGAAGAAAAAAACTGTTAACAGTGCTAAGAGTGACTGGAGTTCTTAATATGAATGGAGCACCTTAAACTTATGAGAGTCTTTAGTGTCAGTATTAATCATTAATTTATATTCAACTTTAGACACTTTAGCGCACTTTAGCACACTTTAGCACACTTTAGCACACTTTAGGCACTTATCTTTACCTTTGTAAAAATAGAAAATATCTGGAATGAAGGAAGCATTATTTGCACAAACCTCAGTTATCATACTATCGGCGGGCAGTTCAGTAAGAATGGGAACACATAAAGCCTTACTCAAATTTGAAACTGAAAAGACCTTTTTGCAAAAAATCACAGAAACCTATTCCCTGGCCGGCATTGAACAGATTATTGTTGTTGTGAATGCTGAATTACATAAATTGATCAACAAAAGCGAATCTGCTTTTTCGGAAAAGGTGATGCTGATTATTAATGATAAACCTGAACTGGGCCGGTTTTATTCATTACAAACCGGCATTAAGCATGTGAAGCCAGGCAATAACTGTTTTTTTCAGAATATCGATAATCCGTTTACAACTGTTACTTTACTGCACGAATTGATTATTTATAAAGACGAAGCGGATGTTCTATTACCGGCTTTTCAAAATAGGGCAGGCCATCCTGTACTGATCAGCCCTTTGGTAGTGCAGAAGATTTTGCAGTCACGGAATTCTGATTTAAGGATTGATATGTTTCTTATAACTTTTAAAGTTAAAAGAGTAGAAGCTTCAGATTCCAATATTCTGGCGAACATTAATTCTCCTGAAGACTTCGCCCGGCTTACAGCTGGACTGATATTTCAACAACAGGCACGGATGTTTCAAGTCATCTTGCATCCAATACAGATCGTTTCTTCCAGGTAGATATGGGCTTTGAGTTCCCGTTCTTTGGCAAAAATGAGTCGTCAGTTTATATTTCACGTTACAGCACACTTAGTTTTGATACCGAAGGGTATATCTGGAGTTCTACTCCTTTACGCTACAAATGGGAAGGATTACCCGACAGGATAATTTCGGTAACAGGCATCCAGACTCCGTTCGAAGATGGCGGCCATGTTTACTATCAGAGGTTCCAGGACAAGTTTATTGTACAGTGGCAGGATGCTTACCTGAATGGAATGGGCACCGGTAGCTACCAGGCAGTTCTTCATGATAACGGGAATATAAATATCTATATTAAAGAGATGACAGCAACAGGCTGGGCAACCCTTGAAAATATTGCTTCCAGCACATTTATAGGTATCGAAGATCAAACTAAAAATGACGGAATCAGAATTACTGACTATAATTTAACCGTTCCAGATATTATTTCTAACGGATCAACCGTTGAATTTGTAAGCCCGGGTCAAGGATTGTTCTCATCTTTAACTAACCCTGCCGGTACCGTTCAGGCTGGTGAATCAGTGAAATTAGATTACACGATTAACACGGACAAACTCTATGTTGCGGATTACATTGAAAAGTTAGCTGTAATAACCAACGACCCGTTTAACAATCCCGGTCTTTACACCGTAAATTTCAATATTGCAAGCGGTGGAGATCCTGTTGTTATTTTAAGCAATGATGCACTGGATTTTGGCCAGGTATTTCAAAATGATACAAAAACGGAAACAATCTTCCTTGCCGATACCGGTAAAGCGCCTACCAGCATTTTGAGTGCCGTTTTCAGGCATGGTTACTTTACCATTAATGGAACATTCCCCGAAGTATTGAAACCAGGCAGAGCCGTTTTTCACGATATCAGCCTCATCACTTCAAGCATTGGAGTATATAAGGATACACTTATACTTTCTACTGCCGAAGGCAAAACTTTTGAAATTGCACTAGCCGGCGAAGTAATAGAAGCACCGCAAATCAGCGCCAATATTACCGAAATCACCGAAACACTTGAATCGGGTAGTACAAAAATGGTTAGTCTGGTCATCACTAATGCCGGGAATCACGACCTGGATTTTGCGCCTGTCGGAAATTCGTGGATGAATATCTCTGTGCCACCTTTAAAACAAGTGCCTGTGATTCCTGATTATACCTATCAGTTTAAGAGCAGTACTGAGGCTGGCGGACCAAATTTCAGCTGGACCGAAATAGGAGAGGAACCGAATAAAGTTACCACCGTTGGCGACCTATGGGGTGGCGAAAATCCCTGGTCAGCAAAAATCGATCTTCCGTTCACTTTTAACTACTATGGGAACGAATATAAATACCTTTACGTAGGTTATAACGGGTTAATCAGTTTTACTGATGGACAGGACCTCGATCCATTTGGTGGAACAGCTATACCTAATATTGGAATACCCAATAATTTTATTGCACCATTGTATGGTTTTGTGGGACCTTCATGGATAGAAATGTATCCTAAAACCGGGTATTATTTTAAAGCTTACGATGATAAGGTTACTGTTGAGTTCAGGGAATTCAACACTGGGTTTGGCATGACGGGACCAATCTCCATCCAGGTAATTCTTTACAAAACCGGCAATATCAAATTCCAGTATAAAATGGCCAATGATAATGACGCGGATTTGATTACACCATTTGGAGTAATAGGCGTTGAAAATTTCGATGGAACCGAAGGTGTTCAGATTGCTGATCGTACCTATAAAAACAGGAACAAAACAGCTTACGAACTTTCGCCTGTTAACAAGTACGTGATTGCGGCCGGTGGAAGCAAAACATTCAATGTTCAGCTCAATGCAAAAGAATTGTTTGCAGGCAACTATACTGCTGATCTGGGATTAATTAATAACTCGCCATCGGGCCAGGGATTATCAATTCCGGTTTCGTTAACAGTAACAGGTTCAGCTGAAGTAAACACTCCTGCATCAGTTGAAGTTGGCGATATCCTGGTTGTTGAAACTCCCGGAAACTGGGGTTCGACGTTCAAATCCTACGAAAAGACATTTGATGTTGAAAACTCAGGTACCGCAAAAGCAGAAATCACACAGTTTGATATCTCAAAGCTTATGTCATCAACCGTTTATGCATCTGTGCTTGCACAGGATTGGTTTGGTGGTTGGACGTATCAGTGGATTGATGTTGCCAATTTACCTTCAATCGATTGGAATACAGGATCAACAATTCCACTATTCCTGGAGCCTAAAAGCGTGATGCAATATAAAGTCGAGATTACCCCTCAAATGGCTGGTGAAGTGAAGGACTCATTAACGGTTATTACTGACAAAGGGAATTATGTAATTGCAATTAATGGCAATGCATTTACACCACCGGTTTTGACCGCTGATCCGGATACTCTCGAAGTTTACGCTCAGTTACCAACACATGCTGAAACTAAATCCGTGTTGCTTGATAACACTGCCGGTGGTTACAAACTTGGCTATTCTCTGGCAATTGCGTATAAACGTCCTGTACAAACTGCCTCAATGTCTGTTGATCCACAAACATTGAGTTTGACGACAGCTGCACCTATATTGGGTTCCCAAAAGCTTGATAAGCCCAAAAGGAGAACTTCAAAGTCTGCATTGTCATTCAACAGGGAGTTATCCTATGAGTCAGCAACTGCAGCAGAAACAGGCCTTGGTTACGGTGGATCATCGGCATTCTATACATTAACAGCTTTCCAGGCACCAGTCGATGGGTTTAATTTAAGTCATGTTCAAACCTGGTATGTGCCCGGTGAATGGTTAAATTCAAAGATAAAAGTTCAGATTTATGCTGGTAGCAGTGATATCTATAAAGCACAGCTGATTCATAGCCAAACCTATAGTTACACTATTCTGGAAACAAACGCTGCCGGTGAAATGTTGACAATTGCTCTTGATCAGAACTTAAAGTTGTATCCAAATGAGAACTTTTTCGTTGTATTCGGATACGAATCAGGCGCAACCTACCCGCAAGGTGTATTAACTATGCCAACGGTAACAAAAAACCGCTATTTATACAGCAACGGTACTGGAGCCTGGAATGATATAGTTGATGCCGGTTCCCAGTTGCAATCATTCGGATGGATAGTACGTGCACTTGAAGAGAAGTTCGAAAACTCGGCCTGGGTTTCACTCAGCTCTGCTACTGCTGATACAATTGAAGCTGGTGCATCAGGCGAAGTTTACCTCGATTTTACGGCATTGCCTGCAAAACAGGGCGATAACTACGCTAACCTTACTATAATTTCCAACGATCCATTGTATCCCAAAAAGAATGTAACGCTACTTCTGCATCTGAACCAGGGACCACAATTTGAAGTAAAGAAGACTTCACTGTCAATAAATGAGGATGAGACACTGAATTTCCAGGTGGTTGCAACTGATAAGGAAGGCGACAACTTCACTATGGTAATGGCAAGCAATCATAGCTTTGTTACCTATACCATTGATAACGGTACAATGGATATTACCTGTGCACCGACTTTCGATGATGCCGGAACCTATACTATTCTTGTAGAAGCAACTGATGAGTTCGGAAATAAAAATGAAGCTTCAATAGTGCTGACCGTTAAAAATGTGAACAGGGCACCGATTGTCATTAATCCGGTTGGAAATACAAATATGATGAGTACGGAAATGCCAATTATTTCACTTTCGGGAATTATAGCTGATCCTGATGATGAAATGCTTACTTACACTGTAAAATCAAGTAATGAGTCTGTGGTTAAGTTGTTTATGGCTGATGATGCGGTGATCTTTACGGCTAAGGCTTCCGGTACTTCCACCATTACCATCACAGGTTCCGATGCAGGCGGACTGTCAGCAACGCATTCGTTTGATATTACGGTATTGTTTACCGGTATTAACAAGAATCAGGCATCCATCTTCAACTTGTATCCAAATCCTACCAAGGGCGAATTCAACCTGTTCCTGTCTCAGAATCTCAAGGCTGGTTCAATAATACAGGTTACCGATCTTTTAGGGTCATTACTATATGAAATTAAACCAGCAGTTGGCGAAAACCCGGTTAAGATGGATATATCCAAACTGACAAATGGTGTTTACCTGGTAAAATTAAATAGTGACGGTTTGATAAAAACCCTGCAAGTGATTAAAAACTAAAATTATTTTATCTTAATCGAAAATGCCCTTGAATAAAGATTCCGGGGCATTTTTGTTTATTTTTGTTCGGCTTGGACATAATTCCCGGAATAACCGTTTTTTGTTTATAGCGTTGAACGGCCTGAAGATTTAACCTCATTCAAAAACCAAAATGCGTAGTTTTGCAAAAAACTTTACATTTACCTAATGAAGTGGACCCTGGTATTTCTGTTTATAATCTTATCCCTGCGACCAATCTTTGCACAGGACCAGGTAAAAATAGACAGCCTCCAGATAAAACTGAACAATGTAAAGGAGGATACCAGCAAGGTAAAACTGCTCCTGGAAATTTCCGATATATATAGTAAAACTGATTTAATCAAGGCAATACAATATTCAAAAGATGCATTACAAGTATCAGACAATTCAAAAAGTGAGCTGTTTAAGGCGCGGTCCTATATAAGAATTGGATCGAGCCTGATTTTAATCGGGAATTATGACGAAGCGTTGAAAAATTTCCTGGCAAGTTTAAAAATTGCACAAGCCAACAAATTTGAACATGAAGAATTTGTATCGCTTTCGAATCTGGGTGTTATACAGGACCGCATTGATAAATTTGACAATGCCCTCAAATATTATTTCGAAGCATTAAATATTTATAATAAAAGCCTGGAAAAAGGGAAACCCATTAAGGAAATCAAGAATATTCAGGGGCTTTATAATAATATAGGCAACATCTACCTTTCGAAAAATGAATTAGGCACCGCCGAAGAGTATTATTTAAAAGGATTGGCTATAGCTGAACAGAAACATGACAATGCCAATATCGGGATTATTTGCAACAATCTGGGTAAACTGGAAGATCAAAAGAAAAATTTCGATAAAGCAAACAACTATCTTGTTAAATCATTGGAAGCAAGGCAGGAAATCAATGATCAATCTGGAATAGCTAAATCCTACTATTCACTTGCAAACCACTATGTGGAAATGCAACAGCCTGACAAGGCTTTGGAATATGCAAAAAAATCATTTGTCCTGGGGTCAGACCTGAAAGAACCTCTGACCAGGAAAATTTCATCTATGTTTTTATATCAGATTTATAAAAAACTTGGAAATTGGCAGGAAGCGTTAGAATACCATGAGATATTTCAGAAGGTCAGTGATAGCCTTATCAACGATAATAAAATCCAGGAACTGACCAGGCTTCAGATGCAATATGAGTATGAGAAGACTGAGAAAGACAATGATGTTAAAAGGCAGAAAGCTAAAATGACATATATTGTTTTATTATCCTCGGTTACGGTTATCTCAGTAATCCTTGCCTTGCTCTTTTTCCTGTCGCGAAGCAGGGCAAAACGAATTAAACTTGAGAAAGAGAAGCTTGAGAAAGACATGACAATTAAGAATAAGGAGTTAACCACCAATGTGCTTTACCTTTTGCAAAAGAATGAATTGATAAATAGTATTACATCAAGGCTTTTAAAACTTAAAGAAAATCTGAAAGAAGAGAACATACAGCCACTCCAGAAAATAATATTTGATCTTCAATCCATAACTGAAAAAGAGGTTTGGGAAGAGTTTGAATACCGTTTCCAAAGCGTGCACGAAGAGTTTTACCAAACGCTCAAGAAGAAATTCCCTGACCTTACTCCTTCAGAAATAAAGCTGGCAGCATTTCTCAGGTTAAATATGAACACAAAAGAAATTGCTTCAATCACAAATCAAAGCGTTAACAGCCTCGAAACAGCACGGTACCGGCTGCGTAAAAAACTGGGCATTACCAACCAGGAAGTGAACCTGGTGAACTTTTTGCTGAATATTTGAGGGCACTAAAATTCCCATTATTATTGTCGGAATCTACTGTGGCTGGAAGTCGGAAGAAAGAAGTCGGAAGGGCCATTGCTGCAAATATTAATTTTACGATATAGAATTCCTATATCCTAAAAAGAAGTAGTCGATATTCTCCTTACTCCCCACTCCCGTCTCCCGACTTCTGACTTCTGACTTCTGACTTCCGTCTCCCGACTTCCGACGTCTATCAATTACAACCCCCATTACCCCCTTATCCCATCCCCATTTTCTATTTTTCTATTTTCCAGCTACTTAGCTTCCCCATGTAGGGGTTTTGCTCAGGTCTTTTTTTCCTCTGTAGGCTTTTTACTCAGGTTATATTCCCTATTGTAGAGGTTTTACTCAGGGCATTTATTGTTGCACCACCGAAAGTGCGATTATTTTTGTTGCTTGTTAAAAACTGAATAGAAATTATGAAATAGCCATGATTGGAATAAATCACCAACCGAAGATGATATTAGGATCAATCTGGCGTATTCCATCTGACCTTTAAAAAACAAATTAATAACAGATGAAAAAAGATAAAAAGATTGAAAACGAGTCTGTCAAAAATCCGGATCCGGATATTGATTCAAATCATTTGGAGACTGACCAGGTAATATTTGACCAGATCAACAAACGAAACGAGGAAAACCTGGCATTAAAAAAGCTCCTGGATAATCTGAATACCTCATTCCCTAAGCAGTAAATCAAATCAGCCAGGTGCTGATCAAAAAATATATACTAAAACAATTTACTAACGCAAAATACAATGAGAAAAACATTTACACATTCTTTCAGATTGGTTCTGGTAGTCCTGGTGGTACTTGGATTTGGACTTTTAAATTCTTTCGGACAGGAATTTTCAAACGGTGTAATGCAAGGCACCATCCGGATAAAAATAAAACCTAGCATCGCCAGTTCAGTTGAAGCCCAATCAACAAGCAAAGGAATGGTAACAACCGGTATTCAGGCTTTGGACAAGCTGAACAAAACATACTCGGTTACGGAGATGAAAAGGGTTTTCCCTTATTCCCCGAAATTCGAAGGGAGGCATATGCAACACGGGCTGCATCTTTGGTATGAACTTACCGTTACAGCCAAAGCTTCTTCGCGGGATGTAGTTAAGGAATACTCGAAACTTCAGGAGGTTGATATTGCGGAACCAATTCATGAAACGGTATTGGTTGATGGAAGCGGTAAACCTGTCTATGTTACTTCTCCTTTTACTGAAACAAACAATCGTGTAGATACAGCCTACTTCAACGATCCATACCTGAAGAAACAATGGCATTATAACAATACCGGGCAAACCGGCGGTACTCCAGGCGCAGATATTAACCTTTTTAATGCATGGGCAATTACAGCAGGCAAGCCAAACGTAATTATTTCAATCCACGACCAGGGAGTTGATTACAAACACGAAGACCTGGCCAATATGATGTGGGTAAACCTGGCTGAAAAAAACGGAACCAAGGATGTTGATGATGACGGAAATGGATATGTCGATGATATTTATGGATTTAACTTTACAAATAACTCGGCCAGCATTGATATTATGTACCACGGAACACACGTAGCCGGGACGATTGCTGCTGAAAACAACAATGGTATAGGAGTAAGTGGTGTCGCAGGCGGTACAGGTGTCGGCGATGGTGTTCGTGTAATGACATGCCAGATTATTGGAGGTGCACATGCCGGGAATACCCCTTTATCCTATATATATGCCGCTGATAATGGAGCCGTGATTTCACAAAACAGCTGGGGTTATCAAACTCCTGGAGTTTACGACCAGGCTGTACATGATGCCATTGACTATTTTATTACCGAAGCAGGCAATTATCCGGGCAGCCCTATGAAAGGCGGTGTCGTGATTTTTGCATCCGGTAACAGCAATACAGAATTGAAAATGTACCCAGCCGCTTATCCTCCTGTTATTTCAATATCGGCACTGGATGCCTTTGCCACCCGGGCAGGATATTCCAACTACGGGACCTGGGTTACTATGTCGGCACCTGGAGGCGAAGCAGAAGATAATGCATTACCAGGCGCCGATGTAAACTACAAAAATGGAATTATGAGTACCCTGGATAAAAACGGGTACGGTTATCTGGATGGTACTTCCATGGCTTGTCCCCATGTTTCAGGTATAGCCGGATTGGTGGTTTCCAAATATGGCGGACCAGATTTTACCAATACAGCATTAAAAAACCATTTAATTACAGGTACAAGGGAAGATATTTATGATATCCCGGACAATGAAGCCATGATTGGTAAATTAGGTACCGGCGAAGCTGATGCCGTATTAGCGCTTGCTCTCGACAACAAAATAGCTCCCAATAAAATTACTGATTTAAAACTGGAAGGTATCGCCCAGGATTTTGCATCCCTCTCGTGGAGTGTACCGGCTGATGAGGATGATGGAAAACCATTATCCTTTGAGGTTATTTATTCTACCAAAGAGATTAACCAGGCAACCATGGCCTATGCTAAAATCATTACTATTAAAAATACAGGAGCCGTTGGGACAAGAATTGATTTCGAAGTTCCATATCTTCAGGCTGTAACCAAATACTATTTTTCAGTAAGAGGTATTGACCGTTGGGGAAATACTGCCGATTTTTCAAATTCAATATCCGCCACAACCAACAATGGCCCTACCGCATCCTTCGATCCGGCAAAAACGGCGCTGAACATAAATATCAATGTCACACAAAAACCAGTTGGTAGCGATAGTATTCAATTGCTGAACAGTGGCGAAGGTATCCTGGTTTGGGATGCACTTCCCCGTCATGTTGATGCTGTACCTTTAAGCGTTAAGCCGGCATTGGATTATCCCAAAATCCTGGATGCAACGGCATCTCCCCAAGGAATCAAAAGCATGACATTGTCACCCGAAATTTTAAACAACATTCAGCATGATACCTTGGCTGAAAAAGGATATGTAAATCAGTGGGCTGGCCTTATGGTATTTGGTGAAACAAATACTAAGATTCCTAACTCATCAGCCACAAAGTTTTACGTTGATGAGGAAAATGGTTTTAATTTAACCTTCGTTGATGCATATCTTCAGCATGATCCGTCTACAGGTCCTATGATTCTCGAAATTTATGCGGGACCCGATATTTCCGGCGCTAAGCTCCTGTTAGCCCAGGAAGTAGCTAATTCAACTGATCCTTCTTATACAGGCATTAATCTTAATGAAGAATTATTCTTCGAAAAGGGAACCTATTTCTGGATCGTTATTCATGTTCCTGCAGGAAATAAATACCCTTTGGGTGGTGGACTTGAATTATCACCTGAATATTCAAAGAACTGTTATATAAGTCTGAATGGAGGCCAGACCTGGAAAATGTTCGAAGAATTATACTACGATAACCAGGTGGTTTGGGCGGTTTTTGCCATGTCGAGATCAGTAGCACTTGATCAATATGTTACTTTGAACCCTGTTACCGGCAAAGTTTACCCATTAGGTGATACAACCATAGTAGCAACCGTAAATGCGGCTAATATGATAAACGGGACTTACAAAGCCAACCTGGTGGTTAACACTAACGAAACGGGTAAGCCTATGATCCGTGTTCCGGTTAATATAACCATACAGGGTCATAAACCGAAAATCACTTCCATCGGAAGAGCTAATTTTGGTAATATTTTAGTGGGTACCTCCAAAGATATAGTTGTCACTTTTAAAAATACAGGACTGGGGAGGTTTACTTTTAAAGAACCGCAATATACGATCAGTAACCCACAGTTTACTTATATCAAGGGAATCGATCAAAAATTTGAAGCGGCTACTTCGCAGAATCTGACTTTTCGTTTTACCGCTACAACTATAGGCAACAACTACTGCCAGGTTGCGCTGATCGGCGAAAATGGTGAAACTTACAATTTCGAATTGTTTGGTACAGGTATGGACGTACCCGTTGTACACATCAATCCACAAACCGCTACGTATGATAACCTGGCTATTGGTGACAGTATCAAAGGAAACTTCAATTTAAAGAATGAAGGCAAATATCCTTTGGATTTTTATATGCCCGCATTTGCCGATGGTTCTAACATGGAAACTATTCCTGCCAATGTTCATAAATTCGGATATTCAGTAAAAGTTGATTCCACCGGCGCTTCATATGTATGGAATGATATTGCAGCCAGTGGGAAAGATGTTACATGCTATGTTTTCTGGAAATGACAGGGAGAATATCTATAAACAATTCCCTCTGGCCTTTATGTTCCCGTTTCTTTGGTAAACAGGAAAATTTTGTGTATATCACAAAATACGGGCTTCTTTCATTTGATGATCATGACTATGTCTGGTCTTCATCGCCCATACAATATAAAAACTGGATAAACCCGGATCGTTATATCTCTGCAGCCGCATTTCCAATGCGATTCGAGGAGGCTGGCTTTGGACATATTTACTACAAACAGGAACCGGATAAATTTATAGTTCAGTACGATAATGTTCCTTACTATGATGGCACAACATGGACAGGAGAAGGCATATCCCCTGTAAAATCAGCAATGACCTTTCAGATAGTTCTGCATGATAATGGCAATATCAGTATGTATTATAAAGCCAATTCGATGCAACCCAGGGATTATCAGACAAATTTAGTTGCCATTGAAGATCAGACAAAAGATGATGGAATATTGCTTAACGGTTTCGAACGGAATAAATATGATCAGCTGGTAAGTTGCTGTACTTTTAAAGAAGGAACTGCAATAAGTATTACCAATCCAGGTCTGGGCCTGTTCTCTAATATCTCAAAACCGTATGGAACAGTATATGCCAAATGATTCGTTACGAATCACCTATACTATTAAAACAGATAGCTTGTCGGTGCTGCCTTATACCGAGAACCTGGTTATCATAACCAACGATCCATATACCAATCCTACCATTCATACTGCCGCTTTCAATATAGTTAGTGGTGGAATATCAGATATACATATTGACAGCACGGATTTAAAATTCGGGACTTTATTTAAAGGAGCCAAAAAAGAAATCTTATTCCTGGTTTCAAACAATGGGAAAGCTACCGATAGTTTAATGACTGCCGTTTTTGATAATAACTATTTTACGCTTACAGGCGATGTTCCTTCGCTCCTTAAACCTGAAAGAAGCATTCCTTTTTCTGTAACAGCAAAAACCGATGTATTAGGCGTTTTTAATGACACTTTGCGAATGACTACAAAAAACGGTCAGGTATTTAAAATGCCGGTATCGCTGGAGGTTATTCAGGGTCCTGTGATTACTTTGCTGAATTCAGCTGCTTCACCCTTAAGTTCGGTAACAAAATTCCTGGTAGCCGGCAATAATACTACCGTAAACTTTAAAATCAGTAATACAGGAAGTGTTGATTTGCATGTTGCACCTGCTAATAACGATTGGGAAACCATTGCGGAAACTGTTCCTTCAGCCAGTTCAGAAAGCGTAATGTATAAGTGGAAGAAAAGCACCGACTACGGAGGCCCTGTTTACGATTGGATTGAGATATCCGAAACAGGCACTAAAATTACCGAAGGTATCGATCCCTGGAATGGTATAGGACTTCGCCCCAGGCATAAAGATGCCGTTCCCATTCAATTTCTATGGGAAAGTAGTATGACTCACTGTATATCGGGAATGGTTTGGTTTCTTTCAATCCTGATCAGAATGGAACAGGTACTTTCTGGGGAGGTATACCAATACCTGATACTGCTCAACCTAACAACTATATCGCCCCGTTGTGGATTTTCGGAGGACCGGATTGGGTAGTATTGTTTCCTGACGCTGGCACATACTATCAGCTTTATGATGACAAAGTAATTATTGAATATAAGGATTATAATACGAACTTTTCCATGGGAGATCCGGTTTCAGCTGAAGTTATACTCTATAAAAACGGCAATATAAAGTTTCAGTACATTATGCCTACAAGTACCGTTAATACTGTTACACAACAAGGTACTATTGGCATTGAAAACGAAGATGGTACCGATGGAGTAATGATTTCGAACTATCAGACTGTAGTCAACTCCGATATGGCTATAACCTTATATCCGGCTCGCAGTTACACCATACCACCAACTGAAACCAAGGACTTTAAAATGCTATTAGATGCCAGGGATCTGGTAGCAGGTTCGTATGCTGACAGTATTGCCTTTACCAATGATGATCCGGATGCCCTTGATTTAACTCTGCCAACCAAGCTGGTTATCTCGGGAACACCTGAGATAACATTACCATCGCCAATTGTTTACGACACAGTGCTGGTAAATCCGGCAGTACCCACTGCTATAAAAGAGTTTGAAGTTAAAAATACCGGAACAGCAAACTTCACCCTGAATGGGATTACTCAACTGTTACCGAATGACGTTTTGGTAGAAACCTATGAAGTCAATAATAATATGGGGACCTGGACCAAACTCAGCAACTTTACATTTCCGGTAACCCTGAAAGCACATTCGGTCATGAAATTCAAGGCAACGGTTACACCGCTGACACCTGATGTCCTTCTTGATACAATGCTTTTGCAACCTCACTCACGCCGGCAACTTATAAGATTCCGATCACTGCCAATATTTATAACCCTGCAGTGATTAGTCTGGGTGCAGATACGATATCGTTTTATGCCCAAACCAACTCATTCAAGGCTACGGATGCTGTAAAAATTGGTAACGAAACAGGCGGATTAAACTTACTTTACGACCTGAGTATCAACTTCCAGAGGGAAGTTCCAACCGACCAGGCTGTCGGCACTTCCGCCAGCAATCCTATTGTAAACACTACCCGCAAAGCGGATACTTTGCCTGCCTTGGCAGCGATTGGTATACATTCAATATCCGCTAATAAATCACAAACAGCAGTTAATGAATATAACCGTATTCTCTCCTGGGATTCGGATACAGTTCCTCAAACCAGACTCGGTTATAATGGTTCCCGCGCTTTTTATTCGTCAACCGGATTTATTGCTCCTGCCAGCGGATTCCTGCTTTCGCATGTGCAAAACTGGTTTGTTCCCGGCGATTGGCTGAAATCAAAAATCAAAGTAATGGTTCTTGCCGGCGATGAGGATATAAATAATTGTAAAACCCTTGCCGAAGAATCCTTTGAATATGATATACCTGCCGTTGACGAAAAGGGTAGCCTGCTGACCTATAAATTGTCACAGCCTTTGGATATTAATCCAAACGAAAAATTCTATATCGTATTTGGCTTTGAAGCCGCGTTGAGTTACCCGCAGGGTTGTGCTGTCAAAACAGAAATTGTAAAAAACAGGTTTCTGTTCGGCGCACCCGAAGATTGGTACGACCTGGCTGACTACTCACAATTTAATACTATCGGGTGGATGGCAAGAGCCGTTGAAGAAACTTCAGGCGATGTTCCATGGGTTGTTTTAACTTCAGCAACCAATGGCGAACTTGAACCGGCACAAACCGACTCTATTCATTTTAGTTTCACTGCCCGTACAGCTCCGAACGATGATAATATCGCGTACCTGGTGGCTAAATCAAACGATATTGCCAATCCCGGAAAAACGAATCGTATTGCGGTTAATCAAAAATAAAGGTCCGGTATTCGAAGATCAGGCTTTGCCATTGGTTGTCTCAGAAAATGATTCGATAGCTTTCCAGGTATCCGCATTTGACCAGGAAGGTGACAGTTATACAACAGTAATTGATAGTGCATACAGTTTACTCCAAAATATTCCGTATGCCGATCCTGATCCAAAAGTGAAAACGCTGAAATACATGTACAAACCCGATTTCAAAAGCCAGGGCGTTCATACATTTAGCTTCACAGGTACTGATGAGTTCAATAATATATCAAAATCAACGGTATCAGTTACTGTAAAAAATGTGAACCGCGTGCCGGTTCCACTGGCTGTGGATACATTGAAATTTGTTCCACAGGGGGATTACAGAATTATTACCGCAACTGATATTTTTGCTGATCCCGATGACGACATGGAAACGCTCGAAGCTACTACGGGTAATGGCGAAATTATAAACCTGTTTGTTTCAGGAAACAGTTTTCTGTTAATGCCAGGAGTTGAGGGTATAACATCGGTAACATTTATGGTAACTGATAAATATGGAGCAAAAGCAACCAATACCGTACCGATATTGGTATCCGGATAAGGTTTTAGGAATCGACCATGTTGATGCAAATGATTTCTTCCTGTACCCCAACCCAACCAAAGGCGAGATGAATATAGTTATGCCTTCGGATTTGAAGGGTAAAGTAGTTTTAACTATTTATAATGCCCAGGGTAAAGCTGTGAAGGAAGAAATCTTTACTGCATCCGTCTTTAATAAATTCTCCATGGATTTAACAGATCTGCCTAAAGGGATCTACTTCCTGAAATGGAGTAACAATCAACTTCAAAAAACAAGTAAAATCATCAAACAATAATCATCAAACAGGTTTTATGCTGCAAGTCGAAGGGCTTGCAGCATAAAATGCAATTCAATAATTATTAACCAATAAATTTTAACCAATGAAAAAATTTACCATGCTTTTTGTGCTGGCGCTGTTTTTAAAAATGGCAGTCGCACAGGTAACCGTAACCATTACGGTAATGAACAACCTTTCTCCCTCAACGGCTGTTAGTGGTGCCTCAGTAACACTTACCGGAGCAACTACACCCACTGTGATTAGTGATGCCGCCGGTGTAGCAGTGTTTTCAGTTCCAACACCAGCTGCTTCCGGTTATTATGCAGTTGCAATTACTGCAGCAGGATACCTTGATTATTCGAACTCTTCACAAGTTTATTTAACCCCAACAAGTACAACGGTATCTAAAAGCGTTACTATAAAGAAAATCTTTGATATTACGTACAAGATAACCGATAAAAACAGTGTTGCTATTGCTGGTGCTTCAGTAAAAGTAAATACAACCCCGGCTACAACACTAACCACCAATGCCACAGGAGATGTTACTTTCAGCGGGCTGTATTCGGTTGCTAACCATTCAACCCTGGTAACTGCTGCTGGTTATGCTGATTCAACATTTAATGTTAATGTCACCGGTTCTTCACCCAACCCTTTTATCGTTCCAACTGTTAAGTTACGAAATGCTTACAATATCACTTTTACAGTAACGGATGGTACAAACCCGGTTGCCGGCGCTAATGTAACCATTGGAACAACGACTGTTGTAACCGATGCTGCCGGAATAGCTGCTTTCGCTAAAAAAGTAAACGGAGCTTATGCATACAGCATTACAAAAACCGGTTTTGTCGACAAAAACGGAAGCGTTACTGTTGCAGATGCCGATCAGGCTCCTGCAATAACATTAGCTACTGGTTATGATCTTACTTTCACCATTATTAACGGTGCAAGCGGTACAACCGGACTTCAGAAAGATACAATTACTATCGATGGAATAACAAAAATAAGCGGCACCACAGGCATTCTTACATTCGGAGTGGCTCCGGGATCGTCCTATACATTCGACAACAAAAAAGCCGGTTTTATTACTGTGCCTGTGGCAGTTTCAAACATTATGGCTAATACAGCCATTACTATCAACATGA
The DNA here is from genome assembly GCA_963802185.1 of uncultured Bacteroidales bacterium. GTDB lineage: Bacteria > Bacteroidota > Bacteroidia > Bacteroidales > UBA4417 > UBA4417. The sequence goes on along the minus strand of CAWDHU010000010.1, from coordinate 37,378 downwards.
TTCCTGTTTATACTGTTAAGTTTACTGTAAGCGATTTCTTTGATGGTTCGAAACAAGCAGGAGTTAAAGTAACTTTTAATGGAACTGATATTATTACTGATGCAACCGGCATAGCCAAATACATTGATGTTCCGGCCAGTGCAACAGCCTACGCATATACAATTTCAGGTCCTGATGGCAGCGATTATATTACACAAACTGGTACAATTTCAGCACCTTTATCAAGCACATCCTATCTGAGCAATAACAATAATCTTACTAAGTCCATTAACTATGAAAGACCATATGCATATGTAGGTCTTAATACAGGATTTATGGGTTATTTTGGTGCTGCAACCATTACATTTAATGGAGTAGATTACCCGTATGATGCGGGAATGGGAGGCAATTTCTTTTTTGTGGCTGCAGGTACTTATTCCTATACAGTTACTCCTGATGATGTAACTAAAGCGATTGTATCCGGTAAAGTAACAGTAACTAATACAGAACCTGGCAATGCAGCTGTAACAGTTGTAAATGGTCAGAAAATAGAAATGTATGTAACAGATGCAACTCCTGATCAGAATACGATTGATGGCGCTTCAGTTACCCTGGATGGCGTAACACAAACAACCGTCGGTGGTTATGTGGTTTTTGTACGTAAAGCAATAAATTCTAATTATGCGTATACTATATCCAAAGAGGGTTACGGAACTGTTACAGGCACTGCTGCTATGGTAACTGCTGACCTGGTAATTACTACAAAATTAGAGACAGCCTATAAAGTTACTGTTAAAGCCTATGACAACAGCAGTACCAGCTGGCCTCCTGCCGGACTTGAAGGTGCTACCGTTATATTTAATGGTAACACAGCTGTTACTGATGTAGACGGTATTGCAATTTTACCTGACGAGCCTAACGGCACTTATGATTATACAGTCACAAAAGAAGGTTTTGTCACTGTTAAAGGATCAGCTTATATTGAAGATGCTGATGCTATGGTTGAAGTGTATATGAAACCTGCATACAGCGTTCAATTTACTGTTACCGACGGAACTAACCCAATACCAAATGCAAGCATCAGGCTTGTAAGCGGTTGGCCGGAATTCGATCAGACTTTTATGACCGACGCCCAGGGAGTTCTGCTGACAGACTTGTTGTTCCCTAGCTGGACTTCATTGGATTATACTATTTCAGCTGATGGTTTTGCTGATGCGATAGGTACGGTAAATATGCAACAGGAAGACCTGGTTGTTGACCCTATTGTTTTAGAACGTGCTTATGAAATTACTTTTACAGTTAATGATGGCACAAACCCGGTTATGGGTGCATCTGTTTTGATCAACAATACTGATTTATATACTGATGCAAGCGGTATGGTAGTATTCCCAAAAATGATCAATGGCGATTATCAGTTTGTTATTTCAACTCCTGGTTATGTTGATATGGCCGGAACTGTAACCGTAATGGATGCCAATGCGGCTAAAACCGTAACACTGGCTATGGGTTACAACCTCACAATCAATGTAATAAACGGGCCTGATGGTACTGTCGGACTTGCCAATGATACAATTACCATAAACGGGATCAGCAAAATAACTGGTGTGGATGGTATAGTTGTATTTGGCGTAGCTCCAAATTCAGAAGTTTCATTCATTAACATGAAAGCCGGTTTTATTGATGTTCCTGTTGACATTGCCAGCGTAACTTCTGATATGACCCAAACTATCAATATGGTTCCGGTTTACAATGTAGTAATTCGCGCATTTGATGGAAATACATATAACCCGATTGCCGGAGCAACTGTTGTCTTTAATAGTATTACTGCAACTACTGATGCTGATGGGAATGCATATTTCCCAAACACCGAACCCAGTACCAACGCGTATGAATATACTGTTACAGGAGAAGCACCATATAATTCAGTAACAGGCTCAATATCACTTCCTTTCACCAGCACTGAGGAGTTTTTATACTCTAACAATGCTGTGACCCAAACGGAATATTTAACCAGCCCGGGTGTTTATATTTCATTGGTAAACGGTTGGATGTCCTATTTCGGACCCGCAACAATCACCTTCGACGGAACAGACTATGAGTATAATACCGGTTTAGGTGGAAACTCAATAAACTGCGGTTTAGGGACACATACGTATGTTATAACTCCTGAAGACGTTACAAAAGCAATACTTCGTGGAACTGTTGAGTTGACAGAACTGGAGCCAAATGCAAACCTGTGGCTTGATGTACTTGATGCACATAAAATCGAAATCTATACCATCGATGCAGCATCAGATCCAGTTGAAGGCGCTGCTGTTACTCTAAATGGTATCACTGTTTTAACCGACAATACCGGATTGGCATTATTCGATCGCTATTCTGCAGGAAGCTATACCTATACAATCACTAAGCAGGACTATGCAAGTGTTGCTGAAACTGCTTTAGAGGTTAATACAGAAGACGTATTGGAGGTTGTAACCTTAGACTTTAACACCGGTATTCGTAATATATCAGCCGGAACCATTAAACTCTATCCAAACCCAACCAACGGGATACTGAACGTAAACCTGCCGGGAAATAATGGTAAGGAAGTTACTGTAAGGATCACCAATGTTATAGGAGCAGTTATTCGAACCCAAAAGGTAAATAGCGCAAGCCAGTTTAAACTTGATTTCTCAGGTTTTGATAATGGAGTCTACTTTATTAATGTTAAAGGAAACGGATTCGAAAGCACAACTAAGGTTGTGAAAAACTAGGACGACTAATTAAATTATCTTCAAAATGCCCCGGTATATAAATTCCGGGGCATTTTCTTTTTTTCTGATATATTTCAGTGTTGACATTAAGGCCTCGCGGGAATATTCAACAATGTACTGATTGTGTTAGTCCAGTAATTGGTTGGGCGATCCTGGTTAGCATGAAATTCAAAGCGGGTGAAATTATAGATATTCTATTTCATCCTGTTGGGATGAAAGAACCTTGATCCAATAAATGTGCGCAATTCCAACTTGTCAGCCGAGTTTTCATTGTTAGTATATAATCCAACAATACCACCCCTGATTTGTAACCATGACTTAGGCGTATAACAGGCTGCAGGCCAGCCCAGGTAATATGTCTGGTAATTCTTTTCAGGATTCCTCACATATCCAAGATAGGCAAAACCCGTGATTTTATCAGTTATTTTGGCGCTGGGGAATAATGTGATACGATACTCATTACCCTTGTCTTGCTGTGCTTTTAGCGAAGAATGCATAAAACTGAGAAGAACAATTACCAGAAGTAATTTCATTTGGATTGAATGCCGGGAATTCTTTTTCAGAGTGTATTTTATTGAATCCAGCATAGATACTGTGTTAAGATTTCTCATTAAAAAAATAAAAGAATGATGTATTAAAACCAACGGCCACCAGATTGATGACCGTTGATTTGAGATAGTTCATTAATTAATGGTAAAGAATGAGATTCAACAATATTAATGTCAACTTATTCCTTGCTGAACGCTCTTGCCGCTTCTCTTTCCAAATCAAGATATTTTTCTTTACCTGTATTTACAGTGACAAATGAGATAGTACCGCCTTCAAATTCACCTGGTGATTTATAGAGCTGGCTTACATTGTCTCCGGAGTCAAATCCTACGCAAAGTCCATCACCTACCAGTGTAAATTTACCAACCTGGGCACGCATCGGACCTTTTGCAACTTCTTTATCGTTTACATACAGTTTCGCAGTTCCAATTGACTCACCGTGTTCACCGGCTTTTTCTTTGGTGAATTCCATACCAAAAGTATATTTCCCCGGTTTAAGAGTGGTACTGGAAACTCAATTGCTGTTCAGGTTTGATTCCTAAGAAATTATACACGTAATACAATTTGTGGTCTTTTATAAACAGGCTATGGCCGCCAAAGCGGGAACCATGTGCAAAGATCACTCCCGATGCATTTGCATCAGTAATTTCGACATTAGCTATAATTTTGAACGATTTGCCTCTTACATTTACGCATACTGCTTCGGGTACCTGAGCCGGTATGCGGATAATAAGTATAACTGTCGCGTTCGGCTTCTTCGGTCGGACGCTCAGTGGTTATAATCTGCATGGTAGTGCGATCGTCGAGTGGTTTAGCGAAATTTTTATCAGCTTCTTCATCCCACAATTTTTTTAGTGCTTCCAACTTTTCCGGATATTGTTTGGCAAGATCATTTGATTCTGAACGATCAACATCTACATGATACAATTCCCACTTATCCTGGTCGAAATGACCTTTATCTGTTAGAGGTGCATGCACAGCAACAGCTTTCCAGCCATCCTGCCAAATAGCACGTGTGCCGAGCATACTGTAATACTGAACATGTTTTTGTGTTGGAGCATCGGGGGTTGCGTCAAACGAATATTTCATCGAAACGCCCGATAAAGGATATTGCTCAACACCCCGGTAAACCTTTGGCATTTCCAATCCACAGATTTCGAGAATAGTAGGAACGATATCAACAGCATGGTGATACTGGTTACGCACTTCGCCACGGGCCTTGATACCTTTAGGCCAGGATAATGGCCAATGGATCGGCTGTACCTCCTGAATAATTGGAATAGCGTTTGAACATTTTAAACGGAGTGGATAAAGCAGCCGCCCATCCTGTTGGATAATGTTCGTAAGTATTTGGTCCGCCTAATTCATCAATAAGTTTCATATTTTCGGCTAAATCATCCGGGAAACCATTAAAGAATTTGTTTTCATTCACCGAACCGTTTGGAGTGCCTTCTCCTGAAGCTCCGTTATCGGCAGCATACATGATGATGGTGTTGTCATACTGCCCGGTTTGTTTCAGGTAGTCGATGACGCGGCCAATCTGCACATCGGTATATTCCGAGAATCCGGCATACACTTCACATAACCGGGAGAAAAGTTTCTTTTCATCTGGGGTAAGTGTGTTCCATGGACGAACAAAGTCAGCAGCATTTGCCTGGTCTTCTGACATTGGGTTAAATTCAGTGAGTTTTGTATCTTTTGGCAATATCCCCTTTTCAATCATGCGTGGCATTACCCATTTACGGTAAGCATCATATCCATCATCAAATTTGCCTTTGTATTTGGCAATGTATTCTTCAGGTGCCTGGTGAGGTGCGTGGTTAGCGCCGGGGCAATACCACATAAACCAAGGTTTGGAAGGATTGGCAGATTTTTGGTCACCTATCATTTTGATAGCCTGATCAGCAAAGTCTTTCGAAAGATGGTACCCTTCCTCGGGACCGTAAGGTTGCTCAATAGCATGATTGTCTTCCGTAAGGTCAGGATACAACTGGTTGGTTTCGCCACCGATAAACCCGTAAAACCGGTCGTAACCCTGTTGCAGTGGCCACTGGCTTTTACTGCCACCGGCAGAAAGATCGGTTTCAGGAACATTATGGTTTTTACCTATCCAGAAAGTGCTCCATCCGTTGTCATTCAGAATTTGTGCCATCGTTGCAGTTTGAGGTGGAAGCTGGCAACTGAAGCCGGGGTATCCGTTGGCTCCTTCGGTAATAATACCCATTCCATTCAGGTTATGATTGCGACCGGTATTGATGCACGAACGGGTAGGAGAACAAAGCGCAACAGTATGCCATTGGGTATAAGTTAGTCCATCTGCAGCCAGTTTATCAAGGGTTGGCATACTTATTCTTCCTCCGTAAGGCGACCATGCTGCCAGGCCTGTATCATCATAAAGGATAAACAGGATATTGGGTGATCCTTCAGGTGCTTTTTTGCGTATGTAAGGTGCCCAGTCTGGTTTTGAATCGCGGACATCAAGTTTAATGTCACCTTTAAATGGAGGTTGTGTTGCTTGTGCCAAAGCATTTGGTGAAAATAATCCACCAAACAGAAACGCCAGGATTGCCAGAAATCCTATACGGTGTGTGTTGTGAAATTTTAGCTGTTTTTTCATGCTTTTCTCATTTTTGGTTTTATGGTTAAGTGATTCAATAATTAAGGTGTTTGTATTAACAAATTGTATTTAATAATATCAAATAGAGCCTCTCCGTCAACCGGTTTGCGCAGATAGCTTTTCGCTCCATGTTCAAGGCAGAACTTTCGACTGCCGGGTTCGTCAAAGGCGGTTGTAACAATCACTTTCAGTTTTGTTTGATTTTCTTCAAACTTTATGAGTAAATCGTTTCCGCTTATTCCAGGCAGGTTAAGATCAAGAATTAAAATATCATCGGCCAGAGTTGCACACCCTGCCAGAAACTCCTCGGCACTGCCAAAGGATTGAGATTTAAGTCCCTTACATCTGAGAAATGTTCCAATTGACTCTCTTACAGAAACATCATCTTCAATAATATAAATCATGTATTCCTCCTTTTAAAGCGGGATAATTCTTATAAATGGTATTTTGACTGTACAAAATTAAATCATTGAAAATGCTAATGATATAGCACTTTTATGACATACAGCATCGATACAGAAACCTGAAAGGTATATTGAACAATGTAGAAGTTATCCTGTAAAGAGAAGAAAGGATATGATTAATAATGAAACCGGGAATTTTGCTATTGAAAGTGTCCTATGCTTTTTCAGGAAATTGTATTCCGGCCTGATAGGCAATCTGAATTATTTCCGGTACTGATTTTACTCCGAATTTTTCGCAAATACTACGCTTGTGGATCATGACTGTATGTTCTACAATATTGAGTTCACCTGCTATTTGCTTATTCAATAAACCTGTTAAAATATAAGTTAAAATTTCATATTCACGAGGAGTGAGCTTATTAATCAATTGGCGGGCTTTTTGAGTTTCTTTGCTTTCTGTAATTAATTTATGGCTCAAATCAAGTGCTTCGGATACTGAACTAAGAATGACATCCTTATCAAAAGGTTTTTCGAGGTAATTTACAGCTCCCTTTTTCAGGGCATGAACACTCATCTGGATATTTCCAAAACCGGTTATGAAAATAATGGGTAATTGTGAATTGCGGCTGATGAGTTCTGCCTGAAGTTCAAGGCCTGATTTTCCTGAAAGATTTACATCAAGAATAATGCATCCGGCTCCGGTATGTGGTTCCCTGGCAAGGTATTGTTCAGAACTTTCAAAAGATTCGACGTTGTATTTAGATAATCGCAGAAAGAGTGTAAGCGAACTCCTTACAGATTCTTCATCATCAATAACAAATATGATATCCGGCACGTTAGTCATGTGCAATAATATTTAATCGGAATGAAAATTCAGCACCACCATCAGCTTTATTATCAGCCCAAATTTCACCGTTATGATTTCCAATTATAGTTCGGCTCACTGCCAGGCCTATGCCCAGTCCACTTGTTCGTGAAGTAACAAATGGATTAAAAATGTTCTTCTTTATTTCGTCATCTATGCCCGGACCTGAATCGTGTATGGAAACTGTTACTGCACCTTTGTCAATACGTTGAAATATTTCAATTGTCCTTTCTTCACTGTCTACATTCTCCATAACATTCCGGGCATTGTATAATAAATTTAAAATTACCTGCTGAAGTTGTATTTTGTCGCCCAAAACAAAAACAGAATTATCATTGAGATGCATATTGACTTTGATGTGTTGTTGTATAGCCTCAGGATTGAAAAGCGAAACCGTATCCTGAATAATAGCATTAATATCTACCTTCTCTTTATCGCGAACTTCAAGTTTCATGAGACTACGCACACTACTGATCAAACTTCCGGCTCTTTTATCATCACTTATTACTTTTAAAAGCAAATTTTCAATTTCACCAGGCTCTGCTTCTCCAGATTTATGATATTCAAGCAACGCCTGAGTGTTATACAGAATTGCCGTAAGAGGCTGGCTCAACTCGTGCGAAAGGGATGCCGTTAATTGAACCATCGTCATAAGTCTTTGTTCACGTGCAATAACCCTGTAAAGTATTTCTGCTTCAGCCATTTGTTTTACAATTGCTTTCTGCCTTTTATTAAGGCGTATCAAATATAAAATAAGGAGTGACTCCAGAATTAAAAACAAAAAAGCAGCCAGAATATACCATTTATATTCAGCAAAAAAATCAAAATCTTTGTTGTAAAATATACTGTTGGCAGGTATCGCTTTTGAATCAACGAGATTCCACCTTTTTAACTGCTGATAGTCGAAAATATATTGGTAAAGGCTATTTTCGTCTACAATTATATCCTTTGGTTGTTTACCGCTAAGCATTTCATTAGCGATTCGACCAGCCTCTTTTCCATAAAAGGTGTAACTAAAAACATACCCTCCGATACCGCCTTCTTTTTTACTGAAAACATCAGAAATAGTGAAAACGGGGGCAAGAGCGTTATTGGATATAAACTTCAGAGCTTCGGGTGTCGAAAAGGTGTTATTCCGTACATCTTTGTTATAATTGGAAACAATTATTAAACTGTTTGAAGGGATTTTTTTAACGAATCGGATGGTTGAATCCATGCTTATACCTGAAATAAATTTAAAATTATATTCCGGTTCAAATTGTGCTTTGCTCTTTTCGATGAAGGAAGTAAAAAACAAATCTACATTTGAGGAACCACCAATCACAAAAACATTTTTATAGTCAGGGAAAAGAGCGAATGCCGTCTTGAGTGTAGAACTGACCTTGAATTTTGCCAATATTTCAATTCCGTTCTTTATATGTAAGTCCTGTATTGAAATCCTTCCAGGTATTTCAATATCAAGATTCAAAACCGGAGAAGTTTTTAATAGATTCTGTCCATATTTTAATAACAAAGCATTAATTCCTGGGCCTACCGTAACTAATAAATCAAAATTAGTCGTTTGCGACTTGGTATTATACATTTCAATTATTTGCCTGGCATGATCTTCATTATACAATCTGCCGATATCCATGAACTCAATAATTAAATTGCTGGGTTCGTTGGTATTTTGATTAAACGTACTTTTAAATCCTTCAAGAATATACTGGTAAGACGTTAGATTTGAGCCTAATGAAAAAAAGATAACAACGTTTTTTACCTTATTCTGGGAGTATGAATGTTGAGAAAAAAGGAAGAGAAAAACCGATAGCAGTATTATATATCCTCGTTTATGCATCCTTCGTTAATTTGGAATGGTTGAAGCTATTGGAATAACAAAGCAAATGTACCAATTTGTTGGGTTGGGGAAGGGGAATAAGACATAATAATGAATGTGATGGTTTTGAAAAGTTTACCTGATGGGAAAGCTGTGCGGGATTTGCCTGCCTGATGCAATTAAACTTTTTTCTTCTAATACCGTTGAAGGATACTTCGACTGCCTTCGGCACACACCTGGTAATAACCTACACTGCTTGCTGAAGGGTTACAAGATGCAGATGTTTTTGGGGGGTGATAGGCAATTAAAAGAGACTATGAGTAGACAGGATTTATAACTAACCAATTATTTCAAAAGAAAACTTAATGACCTCATAACTTTATACAATGCCATGGGAATTGGGATATTTGCCGTTCCACGTAACACCTTTATATTCAAGGGTATTGCTAACAAATTCTGATGCGGGGTTACTTGATAAAGCTTGCAGTATTTTTATTGTCTGTTGGTGACGAAACATGAATTGCCGGGTCACGGTAAGCAAAAACATCAAACCGTAGTGGGTTCAGGCGGCACTTTTCACTCCAGCAAATTTTCAAAGCTAGTTCTCGTTGAAATTCAGTAAAAAATAGTTCATTATTTGAAGTTTGGATTTATACTATCTTTCTGAATAATTATGCATACAGCTGTTAATTGTCCTATAATTCTTGAATCTGATAATCTTTAATGGAATTATTTAATCCCCCAAAAATGAGTTACTTATAAAATCATAGAATAGAAAGTTATATTAAGTAATTTACTGAAAAAAGTATGAAACAACGTATAAAATGTTGAGCATATAAAAATAGGCCGTAATTTTGTATTCACAAACTCAATCTGTATGTCAGGCATTTTATCAAACAACATTATTAGCCTCCTCGTCCTCCTCCTCTGGAACCAGCGGGTGAGTTAGGAATGTTGTTTAGCAAAATATAAAACAGAAAGCCTCTCTCACTATAAATGAGAGGGGTTTTTTGTTGTAAAACAATCACTTTTAAGAACGCAAATTTTGAATCGGATCAATCATTTTTAAAGTAAAAGTGTTTATAAATAGAGACTTAAATGTTTTCGAACATCAACCAGCTTAAAAATGTAATTTATCCGGACCACAATAAAAATCTAACTCAATAGTAATGCAGATCCCACTTCGCAGCGATACATCAACCAAAGGCCGTAAAATGGCAGGAGCCCGCAGTCTTTGGCGTGCAAATGGCATGAAAGAAGAACAGTTTGGCAAACCACTCATTGCTATCGCCAATTCGTTCACTCAATTTGTTCCGGGCCATGCGCATTTGCATTCAATTGGTCAATACGTTAAAGGACTGATCGAAGCCCAGGGGTGCTTTGCCGCCGAATTCAACACCATTGCCATTGATGATGGAATCGCCATGGGTCACGACGGGATGCTATATTCACTGCCTTCGCGCGACCTGATTGCCGATAGTGTTGAATATATGGTGAATGCGCATAAAGCCGATGCCCTTATCTGCATCAGCAATTGCGATAAAATTACTCCCGGTATGCTGATGGCAGCCATGAGGCTGAATGTTCCAACTATTTTTGTTTCCGGCGGACCCATGGAAGCCGGTGTTATGGGCGATCGTAAACTCGACCTCGTAGATGCCATGGTTATGGGTGCCGACGATAGCATTAGCGATACTGATCTTGCCAAAGCAGAGCAATCCGCCTGTCCGACCTGTGGTTCCTGTTCGGGCATGTTTACTGCAAACAGCATGAACTGCCTTACCGAAGCTCTGGGTTTGTCCTTACCCGGCAACGGAACTGTTGTTGCTACCCATGTCAACAGGCTTAAACTTTTCGAAAAAGCTGCCGGCCGCATTGTTGAAATGGCACGTGAATATTATGATAAAGGAAATGAAACCGTGCTTCCCCGGCAGATTGCATCAAAAAAAGCTTTTACAAATGCCATGACACTGGATATTGCCATGGGTGGATCAACCAATACTGTTTTACATTTACTTGCCGTTGCCCACGAAGCCGGAGTTGATTTCACGATGAAGGATATTGATGAGCTTTCGCGCAAAACGCCTTGTCTCTGTAAAGTGTCGCCTAGTTCGCAATACCATGTTGAGGACGTTAACCGTGCGGGTGGAATCCTGTCGCTGCTTGGCGAATTGAAACGTGCCGGACTTATGGATACATCAGCCTACCGCGTTGACGGGTTAAACCTGGAGCAGGCAATTAAAGCCTTTGATATTGTAAGTACTGATGTTACTGCAGAAGCCATGCAGATATTCAGCAGTGCACCGGCTCATAGAATAAACCTGGTAATGGGATCGCAGGATACCCGTTATTTAAAACTTGACGATAACCGTGTTTCCGGTTGTATCCGCGACGTTGAAAATGCTTATTTCCAGGATGGCGGACTAGCCGTTTTATATGGAAATATTGCCACGAAAGGCAGTATTGTAAAAACCGCAGGAATTGATCCCGCTCTTTTTCATTTCGAAGGAACGGCAAGGGTATTTGAATCGCAGGATGAAGCCGTTCATGGAATATTGAGTGGCAAGGTTAACGCCGGCGATGTTGTGGTGATCCGTTACGAAGGTCCGAAAGGTGGTCCCGGAATGCAGGAAATGCTCTACCCGACTTCCTACCTGAAAACAGTGAAACTCGATAAAGAGTGTGCATTAATTACGGATGGCCGTTTCTCAGGAGGCACTTCCGGTCTTTCCATCGGCCATGTGTCGCCCGAAGCTGCTGCAGGCGGAGAAATAGCACTCATAAAAGACAATGATGTCATTGTTATCGATATTTCCACACGCTCGATCAATCTGAAAATAAGTGAAGAAGAATTGAAACTCCGAAAGAAAAGAGAAATGTTAAGGGCAAAAGCTGCTTATACGCCTCAAACCAGGATAAGAAATATTTCGGATGCGCTTAAAATTTATGCCCTGCATGTTTCATCTGCTGATAAAGGTGCCGTTAGGATAGTCGGTTAGTGGATGATATTGAAAAAAGAAAAAACTGAATATAAACCACGAAATAATCTGAGAATTAATCTATTGAAAATAACCAACAGACATAATTATGACGACTAAAGAAAAAGAAACCCGCAGGTCACAGCAGCAGGATGATGAAATTACCGGCAGCGAAGCTGTTATCCGATCGTTGATTGCTGAAGGTGCAGAAGTTATTTTCGGGTATCCGGGTGGAGCGATTATGCCGGTATACGATGCCCTGTATGATTACCGCAACGTTTTACGCCATATTTTAACAAGGCACGAACAAGGTGCAGTACATGCTGCACAGGGATTTGCGCGTGTTACAGGTAAAGTAGGTGTCTGTATTGCTACTTCAGGGCCCGGCGCTACTAATCTGATGACCGGGATTGCGGATGCCCAGATTGATTCAACACCTTTGGTTTGTATCACCGGCCAGGTGACTTCGGGTTTACTTGGCACAGATGCTTTTCAGGAATCGGATGTGGTAGGCATTTCAATGCCGGTAACCAAATGGAATTTCCAGATAACTTCGGCGGAAGATATTCCCGAAGCCATTGCCAAAGCTTTTTATATTGCAGCATCCGGACGACCGGGCCCGGTTTTACTTGATATTACCAAAGACGCCCAGTTCGGGAAACTGAAGTACAAATATTCAAAATGTCATAAAATCAGGAGTTATGTTCCTGAATACCCTGTAAACAAAGAAAAATTGGCTGATGCTGCGGCTCTGATTAACGAAGCAAAAAAACCTTTCCTGATTTTCGGACAGGGTATCATGCTGGGAGAAGCTGAAAAAGAACTTAAGAGTTTCATCGACAAAACAGGAATACCGGCAGCCTGGACCCTCCTGGGCCTTTCAGCGTTAAACAGCGATCATCCTCTTAATGTCGGAATGCTTGGCATGCATGGCAACTATGGCCCTAATATCAAAACGAATGAATGTGACTTGTTGATAGCCGTTGGGATGCGTTTCGATGACCGGGTTACCGGAACATTGAAAACGTATGCAAAGCAGGCAAAAATTATCCACATTGAGATTGACCCCGCCGAAATCAATAAAAATGTAAAAACAGATGTGGCCCTGTTGGGAGATGCCAAGAAAATACTTCGTTTACTGACTCATATCGTCAACCCGAACAAGCATAAAGAATGGGTTAAAGAATTTAAACAAGCCGACGCTATTGAAGATAAAAAAGTGATTCATTCCGATTTATATCCTACCAAACCCGGATTAACCATGGGTGAAGTAATCCGCAGGATTTCGGAATTTACTAAAAATGATGCAGTGATTGTTGCAGATGTAGGCCAGCATCAAATGGCGGCTGCACGTTATTCCAAATTTAAGCATTCACGAAGCCATGTAAGTTCGGGTGGACTGGGAACCATGGGTTTTGGGTTACCTGCAGCCATTGGCGCCAAATTAGGCCAGCCCAACCGCGAGGTAATTGTGTTTGCCGGTGATGGGGGGTTTCAGATGACGATACAGGAACTGGGCACAATAGCACAGGAAAAATTGCCTGTAAAGATGGTTGTCCTGAATAATCATTTCCTCGGGATGGTGAGGCAGTGGCAGGAACTCTTCTTTGAAAAAAGATACTCCTTTACCGAAATTTTAAGTCCTGATTTTGTGAAAGTTGCCGACGCATATGGCATTCCGGGCAACCTTGTTTCAACACGGGATAAACTCGATGATGCCATTAAAGTTATGTTCGAAACCGAAGGCCCATACTTGTTGGAGGTAAATATTGAAAAAGAGGATAACGTCTTCCCGATGGTTCCGGCAGGAGCATCTGTTTCCGATATCCTGTTGAGTCCTGAAGATGCTAAAAAATAGATGTTTAACAGTTTAACTCCGAAACAATGAAACAGGAATATATCATATCGGCATACAGCGAAAACCATATTGGTTTGCTCAACCGTATTACCATCATATTTACCCGTCGTAAAGTAAACATCGAGAGTCTTACTGTTTCTGAATCAGCCCTTAAAGGCATTTCGAAATTTACTATAGTTGTAAATGATACCAAAGATAAGGTAAGCAATATCGTAAAGCAGATTGACAAGCAGATTGAGGTGCTGAAGGCATTCTATCATACCGACGAGGAAATGATTTACCAGGAAATTGCTTTATACAAAGTGCCCACAGCACCTATTATGGAGAGTGATCAGATTGAAAGGCTTATTCGTAACCACAATGCCCGCATCCTCGAAATTACCCCGGAATATACTGTAATTGAAAAAACCGGGCACAAGGAAGAAACCCAGGATTTATTCAACAAGTTAAACCAGTTTGGCGTTTTGCAGTTCATTCGCTCGGGAAGGATAGCAATAACCCGTTCGCCTATCGAAAAACTTTCGGAATTTCTGAGAGAAAGAGATGCCCTGCTGGCAAAAATTGAATCCAAAGGCAAACGCCCTAAAGTATAAGGATTAATTTGCAATGAAATTAACGAAATGAAAAAGGAATTTATTATTACAACATACAGTGAAAATCATATCGGTTTAACAAACCGCATTACCATTATTTTCACCCGCCGGAAAGTTAATATCGAAAGCCTGACAGGTTCCGAATCAGCCCTGCCCGGAATTTATAAGATCATAATTGTTGTAAACGAAGAAGAAGATAAAATTAAAAATATTGTAAAACAGATTGACAAGCTGGTTGATGTTCTCAAAGCATTTTATCATACTAACGATGAAATGATATACCAGGAAATTGCATTGTATAAAGTACCTACAAAAGCTTTGCTCGAAAGTAATGAGATAGAAACCATGATCAGGAACCACAACGCGCGGATACTGGAAATAACCCCGGAATATACCGTTATTGAAAAGACCGGTCATAAAGAGGAAACGCAGGATCTTTTCCATGGGCTGAATAAGTTTGGGGTAATGCAGTTTATCCGTTCCGGCCGGATTGCGATAACCCGCTCACGTATCGAGAAATTATCTGAATTCCTTAAGGAAAGAGATGAGTTTCTCCTGAAGGTTGAGTCCAGAAATTCATTAAGAAAACCTGTCTGAAAAAAGTGAAATCAAAAAAAACGCAATTTTAATTATATTAAACAAATCAAAAACAATGGCAAAAATCAAATTTGGATCAACAGAAGAAAATGTGGTAACCCGCGAAGAGTTTCCCCTGGCAAAAGCAGTGGAAACCCTTAAAAATGAAACTATAGCAATTATTGGATATGGTGTTCAAGGCCCCGGACAGTCATTAAATCTTCGCGACAATGGTTTTAACGTAATCATTGGTCAGCGCAAAGGTTCCAAATCATGGGACAAAGCAGTTAAAGATGGCTGGACACCGGGAAGTACCCTTTTCGAAATTGAAGAAGCATGCCAGCGTGCAACCATTATCCAGTTTTTGTTGTCCGATGCAGGTCAGATTGCTTTATGGCCAACTATAAAGAAAAATCTTACCCCCGGTAAAGCACTGTACTTCTCACATGGTTTTGGAATTACCTATAAAGAACGTACCGGTATAATTCCTCCGGCCGATGTTGATGTAATACTGGTTGCACCAAAAGGCTCGGGTACCAGCCTAAGGCGTATGTTCCTGCAGGGTCGAGGACTCAATTCGAGTTATGCCATCTTCCAGGACGCTACCGGTCGCGCATTCGAACGCGTAGTCTCACTAGGCATTGGAGTTGGATCGGGATATCTATTCGAAACCGATTTCAAGAAAGAAGTTTTCTCCGATCTTACCGGCGAACGTGGCACGCTGATGGGAGCCATACAGGGAATTTTTGCAGCTCAATACGATGTTTTGCGCAGCAAAGGACACAGTCCTTCCGAAGCTTTTAACGAAACGGTGGAAGAATTAACTCAAAGTCTTATGCCGCTGGTAGCCGAAAACGGTATGGACTGGATGTATGCCAACTGTTCAACCACTGCACAGCGCGGAGCACTAGACTGGTGGAAGAAATTCCGCGATGCAACAAAGCCTGTATTTGAAGAACTCTACAAAGAAGTGGCAAGCGGCAACGAAGCACAGCTTTCGATCGACTCCAACAGCAAAGCCGATTACCGCGAAAAACTGGATGAAGAACTGAAAGAGCTTCGCGAATCAGAAATGTGGGTGGCAGGAGCCGCTGTACGCAAACTGAGACCGGAAAATAATTAAGGAAGGATTTAGGGTTTTGGTGTTAGGTGTTAGGATTTCCTACTTCGATTTTAAAGCAATTCTTATCCTGGAACCAGATAACAATATAACCCGGATTCACTATAGAATTTAGCATTGATTAAACTTCGAAAAGTGTGAAGTACTTGCCAGGTCGCAGTATTTTCACTTTTCGGAGTAAATTCAACTTCACCCTTTAAACCATCAACCTATCAACCCATCAACCCTTCAATCCTTCAACCCATCAACCCATCAACCCATCAACCCTTCAACCCTTCAACCCATCAACCCATCTCTCCATCGCTCCATCTCCCTCTCTCCCCCTCACTCCCTCATCCCTCCTCTCTCAATTAACCCAATCCTCACATGTCGCCAACTGATTCAACGTATGTTTTCAATTTCGAAGCTGCTGCCGAAAGGTTGAAACCGGCTGTGCTCCATACGCCTTTGCAGTTGAATGCTAACCTGTCGGCAAAGTATAAATGTAAAGTTTACCTAAAACGGGAAGACTTGCAGATAGTCCGTTCGTATAAAATACGAGGTGCTTACAATATGATAAGCCAGCTAAGCCTCAAACGTAAAGAAAAAGGAGTAGTTTGTGCCAGTGCAGGGAATCATGCACAGGGATTTGCCTGGAGCTGTAAATCGTTGGGGATAAAAGGAGTGATATATATGCCCAGCCCTACGCCAAAGCAAAAAGTAACTCAGGTAAAAATGTTCGGAGGCGACTGGATTGAACTGGTGTTGACAGGCGATACTTTTGATGATTGCCTGAAAGAAGCATTGGAATATACTTCGGCAGAGGGTAAAACATTTATCCCTCCGTTCGACGATTACAGGATTATTGAAGGGCAGGGAACTGTAGCTTTAGAAATCCTGGAGGAGTTAAAATCCCCCGATTTTATTTTTGTTCCGGTTGGTGGTGGCGGTCTGATAGCCGGTGTTTCGGAAGTTGTTAAATCTAAAAGTCAGGCGACAAAAATTATTGGTGTCGAACCTGAAGGTGCGCCAAGCATGGCAGAAGCCCTGAAAAACGGAAAGCCTGTAACCCTTGAGGTAATTGATAAATTTGTTGATGGCGCGGCTGTAAAAAGAGTAGGCACACATGCTTTCGAGCTGGCAAAGAACCATATTCATGAAATGATTTTAACGCCTGAAGGACTGGTATGTTCCACGATATTAAAGCTTTATAACGAGGATGCCATAGTGGTTGAACCGGCCGGCGCTTTGTCGGTGGCTGCTCTCGATTTATACAGGGATCAGATAAAAGGGAAGACAGTGGTTTGTATTGTTAGCGGGAGCAATAACGATATCAGCCGAATGCAGGAGATCATGGAACGATCGTTGTTATACGAAGGACTGAAACATTATTTCCTGGTACGTTTTCCTCAACGTGCCGGTGCATTGCGCCATTTTGTGAATAATGTACTGGGTGCCGACGACGATATAACCCGTTTTGAATTTATCAAGAAAAATAACCGTGAAGCCGGACCTGCGCTGGTTGGTATCGAAATGAAAGCTCCAACGGATTATGCGGTGCTGGTTTCCAATATGAAAAAACACAAGGTTGCGTTTACCGAAGTTAACAATCACGAGAGCTTGTTTGAGTACCTGATTTAGGATGTCGGATTTTGAATTTCGGATGTCAGAAGACGGAAACAAGAAGAAAAAGGACGGAAGTCGGAAGTCGGGAGATGGAAGTCGGGAGACGGAAGTCGGAAGTCGGGAGACGGAAGTCGGAAGTCGGGAGACGCAAGTCGGAAGTCGGAAGT
Organism: uncultured Bacteroidales bacterium; assembly: GCA_963802185.1. GTDB lineage: Bacteria > Bacteroidota > Bacteroidia > Bacteroidales > UBA4417 > UBA4417. The sequence goes on along the minus strand of CAWDHU010000010.1, from coordinate 19,495 downwards.
CGGGAGACAGGAGTCAGAAGAAAAGGAAAGTGTGAATAAGAATATTTTTATACCAAATGTGAATTCATCTGATATGAAATACCTGATGACCTGACACATAAATCTGCATTTATTGCAAAATAGCTGGTTCTACGGGACTTCCGGCTTCGGACTTCCGGCTTCCAGCATAAAAATGAATTAAATAGTAATAGTAGTAAAACCCCAATCAATATGAGCGATAAAATTTATGTTTTTGATACCACCTTGAGGGATGGCGAACAGGTACCCGGATGCCAGTTGAACACTCTGGAGAAAATAGAAATTGCGAAGCAACTGGAAGCTTTGGGTGTGGATGTTATTGAAGCCGGTTTCCCTATCTCGAGTCCCGGCGATTTTAAATCAGTGGTCGAAATTTCGAAAGCGGTACACGAACCTATTATTTGTGCGCTTACCCGTGCCGTTGAAAAAGATATTGAAGTGGCTGCCGATGCCCTTAAATATGCCCGGCGCAAACGTATTCATACCGGTATTGGAACTTCGTATTACCACATAGTTCATAAATTAAAATCGAATCCCGAGGAAATCATTCAGCGGGCAATTGCCGCCGTTAAATACGCGCGCCGTTTTGTTGACGATGTTGAATTCTATTGTGAGGATGCCGGCCGTGCCGAAAACGAATATCTTGCCCGGGTTGTTGAAGCTGTTATCAAAGCCGGTGCCACCGTGGTAAATATTCCTGACACAACCGGGTATTGCCTGCCTTATGAGTATGGCGAAAAGATCAAATACCTGGTGGATCATGTAAAGGATGTGGATAAAGCAATACTTTCGACACACTGCCACAACGACCTGGGCATGGCTACGGCAAATACTATTTCAGGGATTTTAAACGGCGCCCGGCAAGTGGAAGTTACCATTAACGGTATTGGTGAACGTGCCGGTAATACTTCGCTCGAAGAAGTGGTAATGATCCTGAAAACCCGTCCCAATATGGAGATGGTAACTGCAATTAATTCGCAGCTGATCTTTGAGACCAGCAGGATGGTTTCGACTTTTATGCGCATGCCGGTTCAGCCTAACAAGGCTATTGTGGGAAGGAATGCCTTTGCCCATTCGTCGGGGATACACCAGGATGGAGTTCTGAAAAACCGTGAAAATTACGAAATCATCGATCCAAAGGATGTTGGGATCCGGGAGTCAAGTATTGTTTTAACGGCCCGTTCGGGACGTGCTGCACTAAAGCACCGCCTCGATGTTCTCGGATTCACCTTAACGGTTGCTGAACTGAATGATGTGTACGATAAATTTATTGAGCTGGCTGATAAGAAGAAGGAAATCAAGGATGAAGATCTTTTTGTGCTGGTAGGAGTTGAAAAGTCGGAACATGATAGACGTATTCAGCTGAAGCACCTCCAGGTTATTTGCGGATCTTCCACCCAGCCGGTAGCATCTGTTGTAATCAGCGTCGACGGGGAAGATTTTTCGGCCACTGCGCCAGGTAACGGACCTGTGGATGCAGCCTTTAATGCAGTAAAACAGATTATCCGCAAAACGGTTACCCTTGAGGAATTTCTGATCCAGGCCATCACCCGTGGTTCGGATGATATCGGCAAAGTGCATGTACAACTCGAAAACAAAGGAGTGTTGTACTATGGTTTCTCAGCCAATACCGATATTATAACCGCATCAGTGGAAGCATTTATCGATGCGGTTTCGAAGATAGGGTAAGTATTTAATATGTAGTTTCTTACAGTCTTATTAAACGTTTTTTCAGGCACATCAAAATGAAATTTATTATTTTATTTTGATGTGTTTTTTCTGAGAATAAGAATCTGATTGCAAAAAGAAATCCCCCTTGTTCCCCCTTTTTTCAAAAGGGGGACACGTGCTAAGAAAAATGGGGCAATATCAACGAGCTATTTGCACCAAAGGAGGACTCAGCACGATCTGTCCCCCTTTGAAAAGGGGGACCACAGGGGGATTGACGCTAAAGCATGATTTCTTTTCAATCTTTTTAATATGATCGGCTTTGTTATTACCCTTTATAAATTTTATTTACTTTTAACTATAAAATCTCATTTGTTCTGTGAATAAATATTACAGAAATACCGATCTTAAGCCCCTGTCGAGGGAGTTAAGGACATATGGGACCAAGGGAGAAGCTGTTCTTTGGAAAATGGTACTAAGGGCAAGATTAATGAATGGATATCAGTTTAACCGGCAATTTATTGTTGAGGATTATATTGTAGATTTTATATGCAGGAAATTAAGTCTTATAATTGAGATTGATGGTTCAAGCCATATAACAAAAGGATCAGAAGATTATAAGAGGCAAGAGAGACTGGAAGAACTTGGTTTTATCGTGCTGCGATTTCCGGAATTTGAAGTTTTAGGTGCTTTGGAGGATGTACATAATAAAATTTATTATGCCATACAGGCGATTGAAGAACAGATGAATAGTAACAGACCTGAACAGGATTATTGATTTTAATCTGTTTGATACTTGGTGAAATATTTGGTGTCTTCTTTCATTTTATTTCATGAGACAAGAAAGGAATCCCCCTTGTTCCCCCTTTTTTCAAAAGGGGGACACGTACTATGTAAAATAAAGGTTAACAACCTGATATAAGCACAAAAGGAGGACTCAGCACGGCCTGTCCCCCTTTTCAAAGGGGGACCACAGGGGGATTGAGTGTCAAATCATATTTATCCTGTTTTGAGTTGACATTTTAATTCTGGATTTTGCCAGGTGGTTTCTGGAAAAGAAAGGAATCCCCCTTGTTCCCTCTTTTGAGCCATGCGGTTACACGTTAAGAAAATGTGCATTATCAACAAGTTCGAACAGAAGGAACCCCGATTTTTGATTTTCGAAGTATTGGTATATCAACGATGTACATCTGAAAGTCATATTTCGTTACTCCTGTTCTTAAATTGATATATGATGCTTAACTTGATGACATTGCCCTCCCGACAGGTCCGGACAGGCTCTTTTGAAAAAAAAGGGGGACACATTCTAAGCAAAATGGGCAATATAAACGAGCTATTTGCACCAAAGGAGGACTCAGCACGGTCTGTCCCCCTTTGAAAAGGGGGACCACAGGGGGATTGATTGACAAATTATATTTATCCTGTTTTGAGTTGACAGTTTGATTCTGGTTTTTGCCAGGCGGTTTCTGGAAAAGAAAGGAATCCCCCTTGTTCCCCCTTTTGAAGGAAAAGGGGGACACCTTCTAAGAAAAAGAAGATAAAATTACATGTTAAGAGCTCAAAACAGGGAAATGTAATATGAAATATAAAAGAAGTGAACCTGATAGAAGCACCAAAGGAGGACCCGGCACGGCCTGTCCCCCTTTTCAAAGGGGGACCACAGGGGGATTGAGAATCAAATCATCTTTATCCTGTTTTGAATTTAACAGTGGTAGTCATTTTACTTTTCATGAATACATATTCATGGCAACATTTTCTCCACGCTTAATAGTACTAATTTTTATATCTTAGCCACAATATATCTATCCGTGTATGTGGAAAATTTTCAGAAGAGATCCATTGGCAAAGACCGATCGCAGGAAGATACGCGCGGAAAAGAAACATACCCGTGCCAGGGCGAAAGCCTGGCAACGCCGTAGACGCAAAGAAGCATGGAGACACTTTAAAAGACGCTTCAATGCGTTTATGTCAAATCCCTTTGCCAAAAGAAAACTGTCGTCCGACGAACGTGAAATTCAGCGTTTTAAAATGTATGCCAGGCGCGACCGTAAACTGGAACTGCAGAAGTGGTGGACAAAATTCAGGGAAAATCCCTGGCGGGTTCTAATTCAGCGCAAAAAACGCAGAAATCCCGAAGGCGGATACCTTTATGTGTATCACATGACAAGGAAGGAACGAAAAGAGTTGGCCAGGCTCAAAAGGAAACAAATCCTTCACAATTTCCAAAATATACTCCACAGCCCTGATCTAAAGCAGAAGTTCGGATTTGGATATCTTCATTCTACCGCCTATTTTATCCTGGCGTTTATGCTTATATACATTATTTACCAGGCAGTTACTATAATGGTTGCATCGTCGTACCATATTCCTGTTGTATGGTATTACTACCAGTTAAAATTCCCTTTGTCTAATTATTCTCCGCTCTATACCCGCCAGGCACTGGTGGTGATTTTTGCGTCCGGGCCTATACTGTCGCTGATGCTGGCATTTGTGTTCCTCCGCTTGTATTTTTCCAAAAATTCTACAGTAAGACGTTTTCAGTTATTTTACCTGTGGGGTTTTATCTGCGGCGCCAACATGTTCTTCGGGGCTTATATTTCAGGATTTTTTACGCGTACGGAGTTTATTTATACTTCCGAGTGGTTATTTATGAGCAATGTATTCGATATTGAGGAAATCATATTTACTTCTATTTCTTTTGTGATGATGTTTATCATTGGCCGTATTGTAACTCCTTTGTTCCTGATTTCATCGGGATCGGTTACGCTTATTAAGCCCGAAGTAAGAGTGTTCTTTATTATCAGCCAGGTTGTACTTCCGTGGCTGACGGGGGTTGTGATCTTATTTCTGATTACGCTTCCGACGTATTACGTCCCTCTGATCCTGAAAACGACTTACCCCTGGTTTGATTTTGCTCCCTTCGCTGTTCCTGTACGACTCGCTTAAGTATGAAGATATTCATCGTACAGGAATGATACAGCGCAACTATTTCAGGTGGAGTATAGTAATTGCTGTGATTGCTATGTTGTTTTTCTACAGGGTGCTGCTAAGCTGGGGGTTACGGGTTTCGTAGTTGACAAGGAGAGGGGGGCGACAGGGCGAGGGGCGACAGGGCGACCATGCGATGGTATTGATCCTGAAGGTGAGACCTACAGAGCGAGCATAGTCGTTGCGAGGCAGGGAAAGGCTTACGCAGACTGCACTGTGCCGACGCATCTGTCGGACCGGGGAAAATAAACTAAGATGGTTTTTGGGTAATGGCACAAGGTTGCTTCGCGCTATGCGCCTCGCATTGGAGCGTACCTCACCCCCTTCCCTCCTGAAACAGGTGAGGTTTGCCGACGCATTCTGTCGGACCGGGGAAAATAAACTAAGATGGTTTTTGGTATTGGCACAAGGTTGCTTCGGCATACCGCCTCGCAATGATTGTGCCTTTGTATATCGTTTCCGGTCGGAGGCTTTCCTTGAGAAAAGGAATCCCCCTTGTTCCCCCTTTTGAAATAAAAGGGGGACACCTGCTAAGGCGGCTTTTAAAATAAAAAAACACAGCTACCCGGGTTGATCGGATAACTGTGTTGCATATGAGGACTGGAAGAAAACCAGTGATGGTAGTTACTCTGATTCTTCGTCTACAGTTTTGTTCCCTGCGTAAACTTTTAGTCCGGCATAGGCCATAGCCAGAGTAAGCAGGATAAAGGTGCCGTTGCCAACGGGAGCGCCGATCGGAGCGCCCTGAACAGGATCTCCACTTCCTCCGGCTTGTTCACCGGGATGCGGCTGTGCCATTATAGTGTTTGCAGATGCGAAGGCGAGGACCAGGATTAAGAAGGTATATATTATTGCTTTTTTCATAGCTGTATCGTTTTTATCGTTAAAATTTGCGGTTTGCTTCTGTTTTAGTTGACTACTACTTTACCCGTGGTAACGGTTTTTCCGGTAACCACTTTCACCATGTAAACGCCAGGTGCACGCATGCTGAGCCGCGTTTCGCCGGGGAGGAGCGGGGATGTTGCAATCAACTGTCCGGAAGCTGCATAAATATATACTGTTCCTTTAGCAAGTGCATTGCCGGTAATATTTACCTGGCGCTGCGTTGAGAAGATACGTAAGCTGGCGGCCGGATTTTTATCGATCCCGGTTACCTCAGCAAAACTCAGGTTGAAACGGTTTTCGGCATCACCAGGCTCAGCTGTGAACGAATAAGCAGGATTAAGCCTTAGGTCCTGCGATGTGCCCAGTTTCAGGTCATCGAGGCGGACAGGCACGGATGCATCAAAACTTTCTATTCCTTCTACATTAATAGTATAGGTATTAGCTGTGCCAACTTTGAGACCAAGGGAAACATTGCTGCTGGTAACATACGAAGGAAGTGCATTTACAGCTGCCTTTTCGCCGGGTAACAGGGAATACAGTTGAGGAGCCTCAACCAGCCCGGAAAGTTTGTATGCGTCGTACAACTGGTCGAAGCCTTCGGTAGCCTGCGCATCGAAACGTACGAATGCATCATCCCAATAGTTGTTGCCTTCGATATGGAGTTTCAACATATCGGCAATTGCATCGGCTGATTTCAGGAATGATCCGCCATGTAGTTTAGCAGCATTAGCCAGGGTAAGTGAGTTTGTAACTGATGATGTGCGTACAAAGAATCCCTGTAGCGAGGCAATGGTGCCGGGGTTTGAAGCTGAGCCTATCGAAAGGGTGGTATAATTAGCTCCGTTCCAAACATAGGCAAAAGCATTGATACCCGAAGGAACGGCACATGCGTTTGGATTTAAGCCGCAGGTATAAGGATTCCCTACAAGATTCCAGCCACCCAGGTAATTTCCTGTACCGGCGTTATAACTCAGATTGGTATAACTTACCGGGCTGGCCTTCAGAGTACCCGGGAAAACCAGGGTATGCGAGCCTGAGGGGAAGTTAATCGAATACCCTTCTGTGCCGGTTACATAATCATCAGTTACCAATCGTACCCATTTACCATTAGCCTCGTCGAACTTGTCGAGGTAAGCGCCGTTGAAACAGGAAGAAGAAGATGCTTGCACTGATTGGGTAATAGGCGATATAAACAGGTGCCAGGCTGAGGAACCTGGAGTAATATCACGGTTAACGGTGGCAGCAATGCTATTGCTGGTAATAAGCGAACCACCTGAGTTCAATCACCAGCCCACTAGCACCGGCACTGTTAGTCAGAGTACCTCCTACAGTAACTCCAATATTACTGTTAATAAAAACTCCTGCATTATTAGTAATATTTACAGCACCTAATAAAGTGATATTATTAGTTCCAGAAATATTCTGTGCGGATGTCCCATTAAAATTTACTGTTTGTCCAACTGGAATAGTTAAAGCTGTTCCATTATGTGTAAAATTTCCGGCAACATTCATTGCTGCTGACATTGAAGATGTGTAAGTGACGCCTGAATTAATGATGAAATTCCCCTTGATTGTCAAAGCGCTACCACCGCTAGCAGTGTATGTTGCTGCTTGAGCTGATCCTGTAAGGATCAATGTTCCATAAGTACGGCCTGTAGCACCAAATGCGTATGACAGCACCACCTGGAATATTATATTCAAAAATGCCAGTTTCTGTTCCTGAAACATTCGAAAGTATAATTGCCGCCGCTGTTCCAGCCGCACTCCTAAGTGTATTATGAATATATTTCCCGTCCTTATTAATTCTCAAAGTTCCATTGGAAAGCGTGTTAACCTGAATTCCATTTCCTAATGCATGCTCCACTGGACATTGACCAAAACTCCTCCGTTATTTATAATAATATCATCTGTTGACAGCAGCATTATCACCAACTACAAATCCAGCATCATCTGTGGCCCCATAAGTATTACCTACCGGTAAGGTAAGAGTAATGTTATTTGATCCGGTAGGCGTAATAGTTAATCTTTTAATTGTTGTTTTTACATTACCAGTTGGTAAATTAACGGTATATGAACCTCCAACAATACTATTATCCAATACAACTATATCATTTGTAGAAGGAACAATATTCCCACTCCAGTTATTGGCATCGGCCCATGCTGTAGTAGAAGCGCCGCCATCCCATTGAATTGTAGCTTCCTGGGTAGTTGCAGTTGCAGAAGGAATAGTAGCAGTAGTATTATAATTATATGTTTGATAATTCAAACCATCATATGCATAAGGTATGATTGTAAAGTAATACTGTGTACCACCGGTAAGGCTTGAAATCGTTTGTGAAGTTGTACTTCCTGATAATACTTCAAAAGCCACCGTGGCATCACTAATAGTATTCCCTGCAGTATATCCGGTTGCATCCGAAGGAGTTCCTGTTGGTGCAGATGAACCTTGTTTTTGCAAAATGAGATACCCATCTGCACCGGTAGCAGCTGTCCAGGTCAGGTTAATAGCTGTTGAACTTGCTGCTACAGCTGCAAAACTACCCACATGACTTGCAGGCTCATCGGCAAGCGTATAAAAACTTGATTCAGACGACAATGTTGTACCAATGTTGTTAGTCGCGTAAGCAGCATAGTAGATAAGTGTTTTAGCAGGTAACGATGAACGTGAATGGCTAAATGTACCTGTACTAGTACCCCCTTCAGCTAAAACATTATCAGTGATAAGGACAGGGGAAGATGTTTTCCAGACTGTGCCTCTGGCTGTTATTCCATCTCCACCATCAGAAGTTATATTTCCACCGAGTAAAGCTGAATTATTTATGATGCCAGATGCAGTTGGAGAAGAAATTGTAGGGGCTGAAGCGCTTGATGTAGTACTAACAGATACCATAGTTGGCGAAGCTTGCAACAGAGCTGATGCTTCAGCCACAAAATAAACGTCATAAGTGGTTGAAGCGTTAAGACCTGAAACTGCAGCTGTATACTCAGTGCTGGCATTGGTACATGTAATTGTGCCTTTCAGGTTTGATGCTAAACTTCCACTACTGGCATCCTGACCGGCTTTAACCTGTGCTGAAGAAGGAGCCGGTGATAAGTTGGGCAGTACAACAAAGTACGCAGTTCCTGCAACATTGATATTTGCCTTGGCCATAAAGCCGGTTGGTGTTGGATTTTCTGCTTTGGGCCAGCCGGAGGTCCAGGTGGGAGCGGAGGCTGCTACTGTTGCATTTATGACAAAATTATCAGTCTATTATTAGAGGTAGCACCAGTTATCCCACTAAATGTAATTTTAAGATCAAACCGTGCTAGTTCCATCAACAGAATTTGTTGCAACTTAAAGTCTAAAGTTTTAGTTACAAATGAGGTTGAGGTCGGAGCTGTATTTGAACCAAAATTCGTGAAAGTGCTGCCATTAAACCCCATGCCCATTGATAGTAGTTATAAGCAGTTGCACTTGAATATCTGGTCGCGCAATGTCACAGATTGGATCTTGAAAACCTGTCATTGAAAATTGAAGAATCATAACTTTATCCCAATTTGAAGAATAACCAGTTCCTCCACAGGACAATAAGACATACCAGCGAATGGTGTACCTCTCGGGGTCGTCAAGTTGAACCTCCACAAAGCAGTCAGTTCATTTCCTAGGTGGCCGTAATCCATGTTGAAGAATTATTACTTACCTTCAGCATAGAGAGTTGCAGTTCCCGACTGACGTTCCAAATTAGCAGCAACACTACTCGGTGTACTAGGAGCAGCAGCTGTAGCATCAAAAGTCCAAGCTGCAAGTTGCGTTTGCCCCCATCCCAATCCCGGCAAAAACATAAAAATAGCGAGAGCTGCCGTGGCGAGTCCCGATAGGAAGCGGGAATGTGTAAAGTGTATATTTTTTTTCATGGCGGTAAATTTTTGTTTCAGGGTTATGGGTTTCATGTTTCAGGGTTTTAGAGGGACGAGTGAGTTGCGAGGGTTATGAGGTATGGGGGTTCAAAGTTCAAGGTTCAAATGCTGCGCGTTCAAGGGGTACTGGTTGCTGGTTTTTAAAGGTAGTTAAAAGGTTCAAAGGTTTTGTTGTTCAAGGGTTCAAGGGTTCGTTTGTTCAAAGGTTCAAGGGTTCGTTTGTTCAAAGGTTCAAGGGTTCAAAGGTTCAAGGGTTCAAAGGTTCAGGGTTCAAGGGGACTATTTTCTATTTTCTATTTTCTTTTAACTCTTTTTTTACCCCTCTGTCCTTCGGACATCTCCCCGTGGGGGAGAACCTTGCGAGAGGGTTTTGTTTTTAATCTGACTTTTTTTAGATGCCTTTGCAAAAACTATTTTCTGTTTTCGATTAACTATTAACTCTTTTTTTACCCCTCTGTCCTTCGGACATCTCCCCGTGGGGGAGAACCTTGCGAGAGGGTTTTGTTTTTAATTTGACTTTTTTTAGATGACTTTGCAAAAACTATTTTCTGTTTTCGATTAACTATTAACTCTTTTCTTTACCCCTCTGTCCTTCGGACATCTCCCCGTGGGGGAGAACCTTGCGAGAGGGTTTTGTTTTTAATTTGACTTTTTTTAGATGACTTTACAAAAACTATTTTCTATTTTCGATTAACTATTAACTCTTTTTTTACCCCTCTGTCCTTCGGACATCTCCCCGTGGGGGAGAACCTTGCGAGAGGGTTTTGTTTTTAATTTGACTTTTTTTAGATGACTTTGCAAAAACTATTTTCTGTTTTCGATTAACTATTAACTCTTTTTTTACCCCTCTGTCCTTCGGACATCTCCCCGTGGGGGAGAACCTTGCGAGAGGGTTTTGTTTTTAATTTGACTTTTTTTAGATGACTTTACAAAAACTATTTTCTATTTTCGATTAACTATTAACTCTTTTTTTGTGTCCTGTCCGTTCGGACATCTCCCCGTGGGGGTAAACACTGCGCCAGTGAACAGGTTTGACTTTGTTTTTAATTTGAACTTTTTTTACGATGACTTTGCAAAAACTATTTTCTGTTTTCGATTAAAACTATTAACTTTTTTTCGCCCGGTAATCCATTGCCTTTCACTGATCAGTTCGATGGTTTGGTTGCTCCAGAGGGTACTTTGCCATTGGGTATAATCAAAAGGTTCCTTGCTCAGAAGGCTGATGAATTTTTCGGCATCAATGTCACCGAGGTTTTCAACCAGGACTTTGAATCCTTTTTTCTTGATTTCGGTATCAGTTAACATTAGTCTTGCTTTAAGCAATTTATAAAATCCACAGGGCTTACTATCTTTATTTTTTCAAAGTTATTCGTTTTTTTAATCAGGTTAAGATCCGTAGTGATAAAATAGTCGCATTGCATCACAACTGAACAGGCTATATGGAGTGCATCTTTGGCTTTTACATGCATTTCAAGTAAATTGGTTGCCAATTCTAAAAGGGTTTGAGTTTCGCTGGTATCAACAGCTGCTCTGTTTTTCCAGTTGGCTATGGTTTCTTTCCTCTCGGGAAACGGATTTGCTTCGTTCTCGAAATCAAGGATGTATGACCATGCTAAACGAAAATTACCTTCTAATATTTCTCCCTGGATATATAATTTTGCCTCTGTTTCTATATGAATCCGTATTTGTTTCTGATCGTCGAACGGGCGGTTAAAACAACAGTTGTCGAGGTAAATAAGCATATTTTTGGTCGAAGGATGAATAGATAAGAAAGAACTTTGAGTAATTGAATGGGTTTAGTTGTTAATTTGACCGTTTTTAGATGACTTTACAAAATGGGTCAAAGTTCAAATGCTGCGCGTTCAAGGACTATTTTCTATTTTCGATTAACTATTAATTAACTTTTTTTTACCCCTCTGTCCTTCGGACATCTCCCCGTGGGGGAGAACCTTGCGAGAGGGTTTTGTTTTTAATTTGACTTTTTTTAGATGACTTTACAAAAACTATTTTCTATTTTCGATTAACTATTAACTTTTTCTTTACCCCTCTGTCCTTCGGACATCTCCCCGTGGGGGAGAACCATGCGAGTGGGTTTTGCAATCTTTTTGACTTCCTTTTTTATAGCTAACTTCCCAAACCTATTTTCTATTTTCGATTAACTATTAACTCTTTTCTTTACCCCTCTGTCCTTCGGACATCTCCCCGTGGGGGAGAACCTTGCGAGAGGGTTTTGTTTTTAATCTGACTTTTTTTAGATGACTTTGCAAAAACTATTTTCTGTTTTCGATTAACTATTTTCCATTTTTTTGATTTTCAAAGTTCCGTGTTCAAGGTCAGGAGAAGTTGAGGCGTAGTCGAAATAGAGATGCCTGGTATGGCAGTGTATATATCCCAAAGTATAAGCAGTATAAACAAAATAGTTGCTGTGGTATGTATTTCAGTTACAACCTGTATGCAGTTTTGTTCTTATAAAATCAGCACACTATGGGAATATAATTGAACAAATATAGAGAATTATTTTTAATAAATAATTAACATATATAAAAATACTGTTACCCGGAAATAAAAAAATCAGTGCCAGGAGTATTTTCGCTGCGCTTATACGTATGCATCGCTATGCCAGGGACCGGCAACAGGCAGCATTTAAATATTTCATTATTTCATCCCTGTCCTTTTGGATATAGTTAAAAACATCTTGTATATCAGTTGTATACGAATTACCGGCATTTAGTTTTTCACACTGATATAAACAGATATAACGGAGCTAAATACGAAGGAGTACATAAGATAAAAGTGAAAAGTAAAAAGATAAAAGTGATGAACTCAAAGATTAATATTGTGCTATATAAAATAAACTATAGATAAATAATCTTACACTCTTCATTCTTCACTTTTCACTCTTCACTCTTCACTCTTCACTCTTCACTCTTCACTTTTCACTCTTCACTCTTCACTAAAACCAGCCCCGGTAAAACGCCAAACCTTATCCATGCCTATAAAAAAACACAGTTACCCAGAGTATACGGATAACTGTGCTGTATGTATTTAAACCGGTAAATTACCGGTACGAAGTCTGTTTATTCCTCAGCTGAAACAATGCGTGATATATATATTTTCCTCCCGGCGTATGCCGCAGCCAGGGTAAGTAAAATAAAGGTACCGTTGCCAATGGGTGCTCCGGCAGCAGGCGCCTGATTACCTCCCAAACCATGACCATTAGGTGGCGGTGGAGGAGGTCTATCCTGTGCCATAGTTGAAATTTGAATACTTGTAAATAACACAAAGGTTAAAAAAGCTGCGAATATCCGAAATTGTTTCTTCATAATAATGTTGTTTTTCTGGTACGTATAACGGCAGCCAAACTGCAAAAGTATTCTTTTTTTTAATTGAAACTGTTTTATGTGGATATTTATTAATAAAAACATCCAATAATAGCCTGAAATTCAGAGCGTAGCGTCCAACTGCCCTTTTCCTGATCCTTCCCTGTTGCCTGCTCCCTTTCAATCTCAATCTCCCACCGTTTTTCATTGCCCCTCACTTATCTCTCATCACTTTTCACCCTTCACTCTTCACCCTTCACTCTTCACCCTTCACTCTTCACTCTTCACTATTTGTCACCCTGAGCGAAGGGCACTATTTACTAACCACCACTTTCCTGCTCGTCACTTTTCCTTCGGTAACCAGGTTTACTACATAAACACCGTTCTGCAGTTTGCTGGCATTAAGCGAGGTTAGGGAGTTGCCGTTGGTTTTGCTGCGTAATACCACCTGGCCCAGCATATTTACAACCCGAATTTCAGCATCAACACCCGATTGGGTGGTAATACGTATGCTGCCGTTTTCCTGGTAAACGCCAAAGGATTCCCGTTGAGTTTGATTAGGTACGGAAGTAACATCCAGGAAACTAAGCTCAAAACGGGCCGGATCATCGCCACTGGCAGATGTAAAATTATATACCGGGTTTTCGCTCAGGTTTTGAGTGGTATTTGTTTTCAGGTCGGTAAGGAAAAACTTCCAGGTTTGGGGTAGTAGCGGCTTTCAATTCGATTTTGAAACTGCCGGCCTCGTTTTTAATAAAACCAAACGGGATTACATCCGAATCCTTTATGTCAGGAAGACTCTTAGTTGAAAGTTTCTCATTATCTATAACCGAATAAAACTGCGGAGCATACCCTGCCAGGAAACGGGAATCATATTCGAAGTCGAATCCAGGGCTTGCCGAGGAGTTTATAATGATATTATTTTCCTGGAACGAGCTTCCATCCTGCTCAGCAGCAAGAAGCTTGATATACTGTATTTCACTTGATTTATACCAGGCCTGAGGATCAATGGTACGGGCTGAAGAAGGAATGGTAATACTATTGGAACCACTGCTGACTGATACCATAAATCCCTGGGCTGAGGGAATACGATCATTAATAGTTGTAATATCAGTATACGTTTTCCCGGTTTCATTCCATATTTTGCAAGTCCCGGCAAAATTGGATAGTGTTATTAAACTCCAGTCGAGTGCAGTGGAATAAGGATTGCCAAGCAGATGCCAGCTGTAATTAGCCCCTGCTGATAAACTTAAATTTGATTTGGATATACTGCTGACATTCAGAGTGCCTGAAAATGTATTGGTAACATCGCCTGGATAGGAAATCAGGTACCCTTTGCCAACTTCAAAATTGGTTTCGAAACCAGAAGTCCAGGCTGTACCATCGTCATTTTTAATGTTTATCCAATTATTTGAAGGTTCATCCCATTTATAGAAGTCTTCGGTTCCAAGTACATAGGAAGCTACAAACCCGGGTGAAATAGCTTGTGCTGCAACCGGCGAACTTATTTGGTGCCAGCCGGTTTTCCATGTACTCCAATCACCTGTGATATACCTTTCAACAGTTGCCTGCACCCCTGGAGTATAATGAAGCAATGAGCCTGTACCCGAAGCATCGGAGTTAAGTACCAAACCCGAAGCGCCGGCATTGTTTGTAAGCGTGCCAACAACGGTAAGCGATTTCAACGCACCTATGGTTAAAACGGCACCAGGATCGATGCTTAAATCATTACAGGTTACCTGACTGTTTATTGCAGGTTTATTTGTAGTGGAAGGAATAACAATATCATCAAATTGAGTATTTGAAGGAAGTGAAGGCGACCAGTTAGTAGTTGTTTCCCATACAGTATTGGTAGCCCCGGTCCAGGTGTAGGCAGTAATAGTGCCCGGTGGAAACAGGGTAACATTGATACTGGATGTGGCAATTTCAGGGCAGATTGCATTAGTGGCTGTAAGCTGAAGCGTAACGGTTTCAAAACTTATAAGACCTGTAAATGCAGGATGTAAAATAGCAGAATTGTCGAAGCTTCCGCTACCTGTATGTGACCATGAGAGCGTAGTGTAACTGCTTGCATCGGAAGCGCTTAGCAGGTAAGGCACTCCAACCGTTGCATAACCTGCAGCGGGACCGGCATAAGCCGTAGGAGGAGCAACCGCGGTAATAACGGCACTTCCTGACATGGTGGTTGTGCCATTGACATTAGTGCCTTTAATAGTGTAGGTGCCGGCTAGTTGATTTATAAATGAAATTGATGAGCCGGTGCCTGGTAATGTGGTACCGGTAGCTACTCCGTTTTTCCATAATTCATAGGTTACCCCGGTTTCAGAATTATCAAGTCCGACAGCTAATCCTGATCCGGTTGAACAGTATGAGCCGGTGCCGGTAACATTATAGGCTATAGGGAAAGGATCCACATTAACAGTAATACTTAAAGTTGCATCCGCACCAGCACCGCAGGTGGTATTGAAGCCGTGAACGGATAAAGTGCCGGTTGCAGCTCCTGCTGAAAAATCAAGAGTTACAGTAGTACCTGTTCCATTTATTGTAACACCGGTAGCGGGAGTGTAAGTCCACTCATAGCTTTCAGCATTGGGAATGGCGGAAATAGAATAAGAAACAACAGACTGTCCGGGATTAACCGATGATGCACCGGCTATAGTGCCTGCAGCGGCTGGCAATGGATTAACTGTAACAACTGTTGGATCAGATAATGGACTCTGGCATCCATTTCCATCAGTTACCTGTACTGTATAACTCCCGCTTGTAGTAACATTTATGGATTGGGTAGTAACCGCATTTGACCATATATTACCATTTGCTGAACTTGAAGTTAAGTTTACGCTACCACCTTCACAGAAAGTAGTTGGGCCATCAGCTGTAATAGTTGGCTTATCTGGTAACACATTCACAGTAAGCGTTGCCAAGCCATTTGTTGTCGCTGAAAAACAGGTATTGGTTACAACACAGCGGTATTTATAGCCAGTAATTCCAGAATTTGGGCCGGTAATTGTTAAAGTTGAAGGTTGTTGCATTTGTATAAACGCCAATATCTGTAATAGAGATCCAGCCGTTTATATTATCGTTTTCCTCCCATTGATAGGATAAACCATCAGTTGCAGCAACAGTAAATGTAACCGTTCCGATACCATCACAGGCGGTTTGATCTCCTGGGCTCGCCGGTAATTGCAGGTGCTCCACTGAAAACCGTTGCTGTAACTGCGGTACGTGCGGCGGAAACACATGTACCGTCAGAGGCTTCCGCATAATAGGTTGTTGTTGTAAAAATTTGTATGGGATTGTGAACATCTACAATATTCCCCTCAGTAGCCGCATCATACCATGTAATAGTCCCGGCACTTGCTGTAGCTGAAAATGTTACAGTACCAGAGGTGCAGACAGCGGCTGGAGTTACTGATGCTGATTCTACTGTTGGCAAAGGATTTACGGTTACTTCTGTTGCTTCAGATGGTAAACTCCGGCATCCATTTGCATCAGTTACTATAACTAATAACTTCCGGATGAAGTTATAATTTCACTTATGGAAGGTGTTAAAGTTGAAGTTCCTCCGCTGTTTGACCTTGGAAATAGATGGTTCCGGCACCTCCGTTTGAGCAGCACTGGTTGCGCTGGTGCAGTGAGGCCAACGCCTCCATCATAGTTACAACTACCACAGCGGGCCCTGCATTCACTGTTAACGTTGCAAGTTCGTTTGTAGTAACAAATCCTGGTAAACAAGTACCGCCGCTTACTATACAACGGTATTTATAGCCGTTCATTAAAGCCGTAGCGTTAGTAATTACTAAAGTTGAAGATTGTTCCCCTGAATAAATACCTCCATTAGGAACATCGCTCCAAGTTGTAAGATTATATTCCTGCCATTGGTATGAAGTTATATCCCGTTGCAGTACTTTTAAAAGTAGCCGTACCACTGCCATCGCACACTGCCTGGCTAGCAGGCTGGGTAATAATTTTAGGGGATGAATTTATAGTTAATTGTGCAGAGTTTGAGGGTGTAGAGCACGAACCTGAAGTAACCACGCATCTGACATAATAACTGCTTTGTGCCTGCGGATTGGTAACTGTAAGGGTGGCCGTGGTATTCCCCGTCATGTAACTAATTGCATCCGTATTATTCCAAAACGTTTCATCTATTGAATACTGCCACTGGTAGCTGAGGCCTGTGGGTTCCACGGTAAACCCGTCAGTAGTTCCAGTGCACATGATGCGATCAACAGGTTGAAGGGTTATAGCAGGTGAAAGATTCACAGTTAATGTTGCCGGATCAGAATTTACAAATCCATTAATATTAGTAAACACAGCTCGATATTGATACGTACTTAATGCAATGGTTGACCCGGTTAAAGTAAGAGTGCCTGTTGTAAAACCGCCATAGGTGGTGCCAGCATCAAGGCCTGCAAGAGTTATATCTACAAAACCACTTCCTGCATCACGCTGCCATTGCACTGTTGGTGTTGGCGTTGAAGTGGATGCGGCTGTAAAGCTGGTGTTGTTGCCTGAGCAAATGGTTGAACTGGCGGGTTGGATGGTTACGATTGGTGCATCAGCAACTTCACCAATGGCAAATTCGCTGAAGGAAGTTAACCCTGTACATTGAGTTGAATTAGCTGCTTGTGTTCCGGTTGTAGTTGCTGTCCATGTAGAACCGTCGAGTTTTCTTATAACCAGGGCGGATGTATTGGGAGTTCCAGTTTTATCACCATCAACAAAAGTAAAGGTTGGGCTGTATGATGTAAAACCGGTAACACCAGTATTGGTTACTGTCCAATTACGGTTGATAAAATTTGTTTGGCTTAACCCAGTTTCTACAGGTGGCGTTGCAACTGCTGTTGAAGCATCGAGATAGCCTGAACCTGAAACAGTACCTGCAAAAGCAATAACAACTGGTGTATAATTTGTTGCATCGCCAATATCGAAGGCAACAGTAGGCGAAGGCGTATTGGGTACATATTTTCTGAGATTACCATAAATATATTTGCCTGAGCCAGCACCAGAAACATTGGCGCCAGAAGCCATGATAACATTGCTGCTTCCTGTAGTAAGCAGTCCGTTGGACAAGTTCAATGTATTATTAACCGTAATGTCACTAAAAAGAGCTACTCCATTTGAATTATTTATATTCAAATAAGCGAAAGTCGTAGCTCCTGTAATGGTTTGTTCAGTTGAACCATTAAAAGCAACTGCGCGGCTGTTGGATGTGAAGGTGCCTGTTCTTGCCCAAGTACCACCAATATTCAGATCACCGCCAACTGCATCGCCCAGTGAAAGTGAACCATCCAATGTTAGATTACCGGCAATTGTAAGGGGATTATTCATACCTGGATTTCCGAAATCCATATACAAAGCTGATCCTGCATCAATGGTGAGGCTACCAGCTATGCTGCGGGCCATTAAAGAAGTATTGGGATAGTTTAAGGTTGTGTTATTGCTAATCCGTAAATTGTTAGGATACCCTGCCCCGCTGGTAGAACTCCATTCGAAACCACGACCATAGATATTGCCTGTGTTATAAACCAAGGTGGAAGAAGTGCTATAGGTTGGTGCAGAATCAAAGTAACCACCCGCATTTATTTGTGCCGTACCATTAAAAGTTAAATTATTGGCATTTATAACGCCGGCTGATGTTTGAAAAGTGCCTGAAACAGTTCTTATAACGTTCATGGTTATTCCACCGGCTCCGATTACGCTTACATTTACAGGGCTATTTGTTGCAGGCCAGAATGCTTCATCATTTACGCCATATGAACCAGAAGAATTATTGAAAACAAGTGTGCCACCTGGGCCATATGTCCAGGTACCACCTGTAGCCCAGCCACCCTGGTTAATTTGAAATGTGCCATCTATTATAGTAGACTGGTTACTTATAACAGTATAAGATGCAATAAGCGTTCCTCCGGCTTCAATTTGAATTGAAGAGCTGGTGCCACCCACAGTCCAGCCTGCCGATGTTGTCATTATATGCCCGTTTTGAATTACAAAGACATCACCGGAAGTAAAGTCAGCTGGGGATGATCCACCGCCAATTCTTATGTCATTCCAGTTTGAAAGTGTTAATGGATCACCACTACTTTGCGAATAAAATGTTGTTGCCCATCCCCATCCCGGCATTAATATAAAAATCAAAAAGGTTATAATAGCAAGACTGCGTGTAAAGTGTATATTTTTTTTCATGGCGATAAATTTTTGTTTCAGGGTTATTGGGTATTACGTACTGGTTACTGCTAGCTGGGTACTGGTTACTGCTAGCTGGGTACTGGTTACTTGGTTCAGGGTTCAAAGGTAGTTCAAATGTAGTAATGTTGTTTTGTTCTATAGTTCAAGGGTTCAAATGCTTTGCATTCAAAGGTTTTCAGGGTTGCTGGTTGCTAGTTGCTGGTTACTGGTTACTGGTTACTGGTTTCAAAGGTAGTTCAAATGCTTCGCGTTCAAAGGACTATTTACTATTTTCGATTAACTATTAACTCTTTTTTACCCCTCTGTCCTTCGGACATCTCCCCGTGGGGGAGAGCTCTGCGACAGGGTTTTGCAAACTATTTCAATTCTTTTTTTAGATAACTTCCCAAAAACTATTTTCTATTTTCGATTAACTATTTTCTATTGTTTCAGGATTCCGGCACCCTTGGTATTCAGAGTCTGGGAGAATAAAACGTTTTAAAATTCAGAATGTTATTATACAAGAGGTATAGGGCTGTTTATAAAAG
>CAWDHU010000009.1:0-7541 GCA_963802185.1 uncultured Bacteroidales bacterium | reverse complement strand
TATCACTTAGCTTCAGAAGAGTTAGTTTACCTGTATAATAAAAATTGGTTTTAGACAATTGAAGATGATTAATTCAGCATTTTTCTTCCAGACGTAAGAAGTAGCTATTTGGTTCAGAAAATATTTTGAATAGCTTGCAAATACGAATGATAAATTAAAAATTTAATCTGCTTCCAATGAAAATATTTATCAACTACCGACGTGACGATACACGTGAAGCTGCTTTCATTATTGCTAAATCTCTTATGGCCAAGTTTGGTGAAGCCAATGTTTTCTTTGACAGGCAGGGTATTCAGGCAGGGGAAAATTTTGTGGACAGCATCAAGCTGGCTTTTAGTGATTGCCTTATTTTTATTCCCCTTATTGGGAAAAAGTGGGTCAAAATCCTGCACCAAAGGTTAGCAATGGGTGAAAGGGATTTTGTACTGGAGGAAATTTCTCATGCCATTAAAAATAGGGTAATCATTATCCCCTTGCTTCTTGGTGATGTGAAAATGCCTTCAAAGAATGAACTGCCTGAAAATTTACATGACTTTTCTGAAATCCAGGCGACTGATATTTCTACCAACCATAAGCGACTGCCCCGTGATTTGGAATTTCTGAACGGAATTGTAAAAAACAAGCTTGAATCAATTGGTAAAAAAATTTTAACTGAAGAGAAACCGGAAACGAGACTTCAGGAAAATGAAGAATTGCCAACATCGACCAATTCAGAACATACTTCATCCTGGAAGATGAAAACCACAACAGGGCCAGGGGAAAGGTCAGGTTTCGGGATGATATATGATGACAAAAAAGAAGGAATTGTATTAGATGGAGGATTTGGAAATGAGAATATTGAAAGATCTTCCTGAAGAAAAAAGAGTGTTTCATCCTTCGATAATCCTGACCTCAACGATACCTGGATTTGGAATGGTGCTTCGTGGCAATTATTACATAAAAGCTTTTGTCATTTCATAGTCACGCTTTCGCCTTCAATAAATCAACCCAGCAAAATATAATTCACGGTGGTTGGGCTGGAAGTAAAAGAACTGATGAAACCTATATAATGACAAGTGACGAATGGATTAAAGCAGAAGCTAACTTGCACTTTAATCCGGGTTCTCGTGAAAGTCATGTCATGGTTTACGATGAGAAACGACAAACTATAATTCTGTTTGGTGGTTTAACCAAAAACTTGAATTTGGGAAGTTTACAAAAGCAAATCAAATTGCATTAGGCGATACCTGGGAATTTAATAATTCTGTTTGGACAAAACTCCATGTGAAATGTCCTGAACCTCGCTGGGGACATAAGATGGTCTATGATGAAAACGCTGGAGTTGTTCTTCTATTTGGCGGTTGTAATGATTCCATCTTATTTAATGACACATGGATATGGAACGGGAATTTTGCAGAATGGAATAAAATTACATCTGAGAATATGCCATCAGCCCGTTGTAACCATGCAATGACTTATGACTGTGTAAGTAAGAAAGTATTATTATTTGGTGGAAAAACTCTTTCTGATGTTCCGTTGAATGATATGTGGGAATGGGATGGGAATGACTGGAAGCTTTTAATTGAAAATGCACGACCAAAACCTCGCTATAGTCATGGATTTGTATATGACGTAAAACGAAATAAGTCAATCTTGTTTGGAGGATACATGGCAAGGAATTTTTCCAGGATACCTGGGAATTTTCATATTAGAATCCCAATAATTATAAATTTGACTTTATCATGAATTCATTACGGAATAACAAACTATTAAAACTTGACAAATTATGAAACATGATGTTTTTATCAGTTATTCATCTCATGATAAAAAGATTGCTGAAGCAATCTGTTCTAAACTTGAAAACAGTAAGATCCAATGTTGGATAGCCCCACGCGATATACTTCCGGGAATTGAATTTGGTGAAGCAATTATAAATGCAATTGCTGACTGCAGAATTTTGTTACTGGTATTTTCGGCAAAGGCTAACGATTCCCCATATATAAGGAAAGAAGTTGAACGTGCTGTAGGCAAAGGAAAGATTATAATTCCATTCCGTATTGAAGATATACTTCCAACAAAAGCAATGGAATTTGTGTTGAGTGATACCCAATGGCTTGATGCAATAAGTCCTCCATTGGAGTTGCATATCGATAAATTGACGAATACAATTTACAGTCTGCTCAAAATTGAAAACCCTAAACTACTTTCAACCCAGTCACAGCCTCTTAATCCTAAACCTGATTCCGGTAAATATTATCCAGTCGTTGGTGTTTCAATAGAGGATTCGGCAGGGACTAAGACCAGACTTACTGAATTCGGGATTAGGGGTGATTCCTATGCGCAGTTAGCAGGAGCGGAAAGAGATGTCCTCTCCATTGGAATGGGACAAGGTATCAGGCCAATCCCATGGGGTTTGATTGAAACTGTTCATATTCGAAACAGGGACGATGCTACTGTTAAACAATGCGATGGAAATCTACTAGATCATGTTAAGCTAATTAATTTCAGCCTGGTAGGCAAGGACGAATTTGATTTTACTTTTGTCTTTGATTTCAAAAATCAGCTTACAATCACTCCCCTTCGGGATGCCTCTGTTCCTGTCATTGAAGAATTGGTTCGCGATATTCCAGTCCTTTCCCGGCGGGCTGATAGGCGAGCATATAAGAATGCATTGATACTTGAACCTGACGATGAAGGTTACCTGGTAACGTTTGCAAATATTCTTATAGCGAAATTACTGTCAGTCATACATTCAGGTTGCCGGGTCCGCACAGTTTTACATCACATGATGGATTTGTAGAACTCAAGGTTGGAGGCAACTTCTCGATGGATCGCTTTCCGCATGAGACTGCAAAAGCCATTGCCCTTAAGCTTAACCAACTGAATAAATTATTATCAGAAGGGAATGAAAGAAACTCCAAACCTCTGAGTGAAGAAAAACCTAATGAAAAGAAGCAGGAAGTTGAACCATCTGCAGCCGGTTCTGAAGTAATTACCAGGCAGGATAAGAATCAGGCTAACGGAGCTGATAAGTTGTTTGTCAATAAAAAAGATGGGACAAAGTTAGTTCTTATCGCTGAAGGTGAATTTTGGGCCGGAAGCCGTCGTGAAGGAGAAGGAGGTCGTCCGTTCAAAGTGAATCTGCCAGCTTTTTATATGGCAAAATTCCCTGTCACCAATGAGCAATATAACCATTTTCTCAATGAAGCTGATCCCGGGCAGAAGGACCTGGATAAGTGGATAAAACTTGATTCAAAATCAGTCATTCGGATGGTTGGCGCTGGATTCGAAGTATTTGATGAAAAAGAGGATCATCCTGTCACCGGTGTTTCATGGTACGGGGCAATAGCGTATTGTGAATGGGCCGGCCTGCGCCTGCCCACTGAACTGGAATGGGAAAAAGGAGCCAGGGGGAAGGATGGCAGAGAATACCCATGGGGGCAGGAATTTGATCAGGCTAAATGCAGATGCCTGTCGAAAGACTCATGTAGTATATATGCTTATGAAGAAGGAATCAGTCCCTGGGGGTTGTACCACATGATTGGAAATGTAAAACAGTGGTGTGTTGATGAATTTGATAAAGATGCATATGATCGTTACAGGAATGGAGATTTTTCAGTTCCAAAAGGGATGTATAAGGTTTATCGGGGATGTTCATGGAGTGAGAACAATTCCGATTATTTACGCATTGGCAAACGCAATCACACTTATCCTGATGATACAACCTATTCTAAATTGGGATTTCGCTGCGCAAAGAATCTATAGGATTCAATACTGATGAGTAACCCTTCGGTTTTCTGATTTACTTGAAAATATCTCCAGGAAGCCAAATTTTATTTCTATTTTTCTGTCTGATTTATTAAAATAAAGAAGCAATGAAACGCAAGAAAAACAAAACTATTGCGAATGAGAATTCACAGAGTAGGTGTATGGGAAATAGAGATAATAAGGAAAATATATCAGAAATCCAGAAAGATTTTTCGGGGAATGTTGTACCCCTTACTTTTCTGGATATTGAATGTAAAGCTTTAGTGGATTCGGATCGAAGGGCCATCGAACTAAGCCGTAAAGGTATATTCGCTTGTCCAAAATACAATGATTTATTTATTACTATAGATGATGCCAGGATGAAATGAATGAATCCGTTTTCAGAAAACAGTCATTTCACAACATTACAAGTTTTATAATACTTATAGGATGGCAAAATCAAAATGAAGGACATGTTAAAAACAGTCCAAAATAAGTGAAAATAATTATTCAATTATTTGCTTTTTTTGTCAAACAGAAAATGGGTATAAAAAAGATCTAAAATAAGTTTTCACAATAAACTGATCTTATTCTGTTTGAATCGCTGAAAGCCATACTAATAAAATAATTGCTGAAATAAGACACTATCAGTCGACACCACCGCAAAGGGACTGAACGACTGGTTTTACTTCCGGTCCTTTTTTTGTTATATGTGGTTAAGGTTTATTTTTCTGAATAGATTATAATAAGTCGATTTCTTACCATTACTCCAGTCATAGATTTAAATAAGTTGCTCTTGAATTAAGCGGTAATATTGCTTTGGTGAGTAAAATGTGTGGGCATAAGAAAATTGCGTCTACAATGATTTATACCAAAATAAGCGATAATGCCAAATTGAATTTGATCCGACTGATGGAAGCGATATAAGGAAACCTGGTAGTTCAACTGGCTCCTGCTTTCCTCATATGTTTTTCCTCCCCAAAAGCCCCTAAAAAGGCTTGGGGGAAAGGGGGGGATAGCAGGAGTTGTTGTCTTATGGGGGGCTTCGAATACTTTACTTATGTTATAGAACTCACTGCATCAACTTAGTGAAGCGAACTCAACGAACTTTGGCCCATTATTGAATTTACCAATCAGTTCATTCATTGACTTCCATTTTTAGATATAAACATCGAAGTAATAGAGATTAGTCGCTACTAATTTTAGTCACTATGAATGAAAGTATCAAAACATATGGAAAACATAGAATCAATCAATTGACCTTGCACTTTTTTTTTCTGTGGGATCAGCGTGATATTTCTTTCTGCGGGATCAGCGTGAACCCTTTATTCCTTCAAGCAGAGGAAGCAGATTTTAAGCGCAGATTTACGCAGATCAATCATATTACTGGTTTGTATTTTCGTTTTCAGAATTCTTTTTCTTTCATACTTGTGAAGGGTCGGAATCCCCGATTTCCCGCCTCCGGTTTCGTATAATCTCAGCTTTTTTCTGTAATCCGTTAATATGAATCAAGTTAGCGCTAGATAGTAAATTTTGTTTACAGTTTATATATAATATTACGGTTAAGTGTAAAATTATTATCAATTTATTTATTATTGACAGTCAAGAGTTTACAGTATGATTTAAGGATTTTTAACAATGTATACATTGAATTTCTTTTCAATCGGTCGCCATTTCTGGAAATATCTTTACACTTTTGTGGCTCACACGTCCCCTATTTATGATAACTCTTTAGTCTACCCTGGCCCCAAAACCTTGTAACCCCAAAAACCCTTTTTCTGAAGGGATTACACACAAACAGGATACTTTATTGTAACCAGGTTTACAAGAAGTGTTCAAAACAGGGCTGTTTTTTTCTGGGAAGTCGTCACAATACTGCCCGGTACCGAACAAAACTGCAGATCACAAAAAGTTTCTATTCCCGGTTGCTGATAACGGATCAAATCATCTGTGACGCCAGGATACATGGCTATCCCAGAATGCTGGAACTATGTAGTGTCTGCAACCTTAAAAACCTCTAGAGAAAATTTTAACTGAGTTTTCTAGAATTCACATCACTTCTCTGATTAATTACCTTACTAAAACTATAACAATGAAAAACATAAAAACAAAAAATAGGATTTCAAATTCCGGATTAATACCCACCTCAAACATTTCAACAGCCACAGATAAAAATCCATTTGTTGCAAAGAACATTAATAAATATAATGTTTCGCCACTACTGTCAAAATCTTTAATGTTCTGCATCGTGGGAATGGTTTTGTTTACCTCATGTAAAAAAGAGATGCTTCATTCCTTCACAGGCACCAGTCATTACAAATACAAATGATCTTACTTGAAATCAACAGCGACCCCAAGTTTCTGGGGCGATTGGGAATCGGGTACCGTAATTGGAACCTATGCCCATAACTGGGGGTATAAAGAAGTTGTTTCCGCTGATCGTATTTCTTCTTCCAATGATGCCTTGGGAAGACAGGGCACATACTATGCAAAAGTAGAAGTGCACGACGGGGATAATCCGCTTGCTCCAGCATGTGCCGGTACCAACAGGGCAGAAGTATCTTCGATGCGTGATGCAAATAATGCTAAAGTATATGAGAGATGAAAGTAGCGGAACTAAACAATATTCCTTTAGTATTAAATTAGATAAAACTTGGCAACAACCAATTGATAATGGAGATGGAAGAGGTAAATATGCTATATTCCTACAACTTCATGGCCCTGATGTAATGGGGACAAATCCTCTATTTGCGTTAGGCTACCGATCAATACGTTTCTCCTTATATGGAGGCGATATAAGCAAGTATAGCAAGTCATATGTAAACCTTTCTGATGGAGCATTAAACATCGGTAAATGGATTGATTTTATTCTAACTATAAAATATCAAAAGGATAAAACTGGATATGTCACAATTCAACGAAGAAACGAAGGACAAACAAATTACACAGAGGTGCTGAATTTGCAGAATGTTTCAACTCTGCAATATCACCCTAGTTACAATGGAGGTGCCGTCGGTAATCATTATATGAAATACGGTTTATACAGAAACAATCAAAAGTTTACAAGTATATTATACCTCGACGGATTTACAGAGAGTACCATCACCTCCTCTGGCACTACAACTACCCCTACCACTACCACCCCCACAGCCAACCAGGCTCCCCAGATCAAGAACCAGGCTTTTCAGCTGACCGAGAAAAGCGCAAACGGCACGGCTGCAGGATCAGTTGCAGCATCTGATCCGGATGCTGGTCAAACGCTCACGTATTCCATCCTTTCGGGAAATACCAGCAGCGCCTTTGCTATCAATGCTTCCACCGGTGCCTTAGCTGTCGCCAGTTCCGCCGCACTGAATATTTCGACCAATCCTTCGTTCTCACTTGTAGTTAAAGTGATAGATAATGGCTCACCTGCGCTGAGCAGCCAGGCTACCATTACCATAAACTTAAAAAGTGCCGGTGTAATTGTACCGGTAACTACATCTTCCTTCATCACCAGCCAGACATTCAGTTTGAGTAAATACGCTTCAAACGGGACTACGGTCGGAACAATGGTTGCTTCCACCCTCAAATCAAGCCAGGTACTCACCTATTCCATCTCGGCAGGCAATTCAAAAACAGCATTTGCAATCAATTCGTCTACGGGCGAAATTACAGTCAATAACAAGTATGCGTTCAGGTATTACAGATCCAAAACATTTCAACTTACTGTGACTGCCAAAGATAACAGCACGCCTGCGCTCAGCAGCCAGGCTACCATTACCATAAACGTACATTAAACCCCGAGATATAGCTTACCAAGAAATCAAGAAACA
>CAWDHU010000008.1:0-369315 GCA_963802185.1 uncultured Bacteroidales bacterium | reverse complement strand
GGCGTTCACATTGGCTGGTGCGTCTGCCAGTGGTTTAGTTCCTATGGTAACTGTAAAGCTGTTTTCGGTATAGCAGGTTGGGGTACCGGCATATACAAAGATCGTCTGTGTATTGCTGATAACTGCTCCTGCAGCTATCGATCCTACACCTCCGGTTGCTGAGTAGTAACTTCCATTGGTCAATGAAGGAAGAGTGTAGTTTTCACAGGCGTTCACATTGGCTGGTGCGTCTGCCAGTGGTTTAGTTCCTATGGTAACTGTAAAGCTGTTTTCGGTATAGCAGGCTGGGGTACCGGCATATACAAAGATCGTCTGTGTACTGCTGATAACTGCTCCTGTAGCTATCGATCCTATACCTCCGGTTGCTGTGAAGTAGCTTCCATTGGTCAATGAAGGAAGAG
The DNA here is from genome assembly GCA_963802185.1 of uncultured Bacteroidales bacterium. Taxonomy (GTDB): domain Bacteria; phylum Bacteroidota; class Bacteroidia; order Bacteroidales; family UBA4417; genus UBA4417. The sequence goes on along the minus strand of CAWDHU010000008.1, from coordinate 368,914 downwards.
TGTAGTTTTCACAGGCGTTCACATTGGCTGGTGCGTCTGCCAGTGGTTTAGTTCCTATGGTAACTGTAAAGCTGTTTTCGGTATAGCAGGCTGGCGTACCGGCATATACAAAGATTGTCTGTGTACTGCTGATGACCGTACCTGCAGCAATCGGTCCTACACCCCCGGTTGCGGAGAAATAGCTTCCATTGTTCAATGAAGGAAGGGTATAGCTTTCACAGGCGTTCACATTAATTGGAGCGTCTGCAAGTGGTTTTGTTCCGATGGTTACGGTAAAGCTGTTTTCGGTATAGCAGGCTGGGGTGCCGGCATATACAAAGATTGTCTGTGTACTGCTGATGACCGTACCTGCAGCAATCGGACCTACACCTCCGGTTGCGGAGAAATAGCTTCCATTGGTCAATGAAGGAAGGATATAGCTTTCACAGGCATTCACATTGGCTGGTGCGTCTGCCAGTGGTTTTGTTCCTATGGTAACTGTAAAGCTGTTTTCGGTATAGCAGGCTGGCGTACCGGCATATACAAAGATTGTCTGTGTACTGCTGATGACCGTACCTGCAGCAATCGGTCCTACACCCCCGGTTGCGGAGAAATAGCTTCCATTGTTCAATGAAGGAAGGGTATAGCTTTCACAGGCGTTCACATTAATTGGAGCGTCTGCAAGTGGTTTTGTTCCGATGGTTACGGTAAAGCTGTTTTCGGTATAGCAGGCTGGGGTGCCGGCATATACAAAGATCGTCTGTGTACCGGTGATAACCGTACCTGCAGCAATCGGACCTACACCTCCGGTTGCGGAGAAATAGCTTCCATTGGTCAATGAAGGAAGGGTATAGCTTTCACAGGCATTCACATTGGCTGGTGCGTCTGCCAGTGGTTTTGTTCCGATGGTCACGGTAAAGCTGTTTTCGGTATAGCAGGCTGGGGTACCGGCATATACAAAGATCGTCTGTGTACTGCTGATAACTGCTCCTGCAGCTATCGATCCTACACCTCCGGTTGCTGAGTAGTAACTTCCATTGGTCAATGAAGGAAGAGTGTAGTTTTCACAGGCGTTCACATTGGCTGGTGCATCTGCCAATGGTTTTGTTCCGATGGTCACGGTAAAGCTGTTTTCGGTATAGCAGGTTGGAGTACCGGCATATACATAGAGCGTCTGTGTCCCTGTGATAACAGTACCTGCGGCGATCGGTCCTACACCTCCGGTTGAGGAGAAGTAGCTTCCATTGGTTAATGAAGGAAGGATATAGCTTTCGCAGGCGTTCACATTGACTGGTGCGTCTGCCAGTGGTTTTGTTCCGATGGTCACGGTAAAGCTGTTTTCGGTATAGCAGGTTGGGGAACCGGCATATACAAAGATTGTCTGTGTACCGGTGATAACCGTACCTGCGGCAATCGGGCCTGCACCTCCGGTTGCTGAGTAGTAACTTCCATTGGTCAATGAAGGAAGAGTGTAGTTTTCACAGGTGTTTACATTGACAGGAGCGTCTGCCAGTGGTTTTGTTCCGATGGTAACGGTGAAGCTGTTTTCGGTATAGCAGGTTGGAGTTCCGGCATATACATAGATCGTCTGCGTACCGGTTATAACCGTACCTGCGGCAATCGGGCCTGCACCTCCGGTTGCGGAGAAGTAGTTTCCATTGGACAATGAAGGAAGGGTGTAGCTTTCACAGGCATTTACATTGACTGGTGCGTCTGCAAGTGGCCTGGTACTGATGGTAACTGTGAAACTGTTTTCGGTATAGCAGGCTGGGGTACCGGCATATACATAGATCGTCTGCGTGCCAGTGATAACCGTACCTGCAGCAATCGGGCCTGCACCTCCGGTTGCGGAGAAGTAGCTTCCATTGGTCAATGCAGGAAGAGTGTAGCTTTCACAGGCATTTACATTGACTGGTGCGTCTGCCAAGTGGCCTGGTACCGATGGTAACTGTAAAACTGTTTTCGGTATAGCAGGTTGGAGTACCGGCATATACATAGATCGTCTGCGTACCGGTGATAACCGTACCTGCGGCAATCGGGCCTGCACCTCCGGTTGCAGAGAAGTAGCTTCCATTGGTCAATGCAGGAAGGGTGTAGCTTTCACAGGCATTCACATTGACTGGTGCGTCTGCCAGTGGCCTGGTACCGATGGTAACTGTAAAGCTGTTTTCAGTATAGCAGGTTGGCGTACCGGCATATACATAGATCGTCTGCGTACCGGTGATAACCGTACCTGCAGCAATCGGTCCTGCACCTCCGGTTGCGGAGAAGTAGCTTCCATTGGTCAATGCAGGAAGAGTGTAGCTTTCACAGGCATTTACATTGACTGGTGCGTCTGCAAGTGGCTTGGCAGCCTGTCCTACATTTATTATTTCAGTTAGAGTACATCCGGCGGCATCAGTTACAAGGACCGTATAATCGCCGGCAGCAAGAGCGGTAATATCTTCATTGGTGGATGTATATCCGGCCGGGCCTGTCCATGCATAGCTGTACGGTGCTGTACCTCCGGTAACGGTAATATCTATAGCACCGGTCGGAGACGTGCAACCTGCTTCTGTAACTACGGATGTCTGGGCCAGGGTATTGGAAGCCTGTCCTACTGTGATTGTTGCATTCAGCGTGCAGCCGTTGGCATCGGTTACAAGTACGCTATAATCACCTGCAGCAAGGTGAGTGATATCTTCATCAGTGGAAGTAAACCCGGCAGGACCCGTCCAAATATATTTAAAAGTAGAAGGACCTGTGCCACCTGTAACGGTAATATCAATCCAGCCATTAAATACAGAACAGTTTGCGGCGCGCACTACTGCAGTTTGTGCCAGTGTATTACCGGCCTGTCCAACGGTTATTATTTCAGTTAGAGTACATCCGGTGGCATCGGTAACAATTACGGTATAATCGCCGGAAGCTAATGCTGTAAGATCTTCATCTGTGGAGTTAAATCCGGCAGGTCCTGTCCACTCATATGTATAAGGAGCGGTGCCTCCGGTAACAGTAATGTTTATGGCGCCTATCGAAGCGGAACAGGCTGCATCAATAACGGTAGCAGACAAGGAAAGTGTATTTTCCGGTTGTGGATCGATTACCACATCAGCAGTAGCAGAAGAAGAACATCCGGCGGCATTTGTAACAGTAAAGTTATATGTTCCTTCAACTAAATTGGTAATTGTAGTACTTGCCCCTGTTCCTACTCTGGCTCCCGGATTAATAGTCCAGTTTCCTCCCGGTAAACCACTTAATACTACACTACCTGTTGCCAGAACACAGGTAGGCTGTGAAGGTGTGCCTGCCAATGGTGCTGGCGGATTTTGCGGAGCCGTGATGGTAATATCGGGATCCTGTACGGATGTACATCCGCTGGCGGTAATGGCCAGGTTGTTGTAATCACCTGCAGCAACGTTAACGCTGGCTGTTCCTCCCATAACTACTACATTAGGGAAACTGCCCGTAGTATAGCTAATGGTATAGGTGCCGTTAGGTACATTGGTAAAGGTAAAATCGATTGATCTGTTGGCTCCGCAGGTTGCCGGACTGTTGCCGGTAGCAGAAAGGGTCGGGAGAGGATCGATCGTTACACTTAAGGTTGCTGTGGTAGCACACTGGCCAGCATTAGGTGTAAAGATATATTCTGTGGTAGCAGTGTTATTGATAGATGGTGACCAGGATCCTGAAATATTATTGGTGGAAGTGGTTGGCAAGGAAGTAATAGCAGCTCCTGAACAGTATGGTCCGACGGCATCGAAAGTAGGTATGATTTTGTCGCTAATAGTGATGGTCAGTTTAGCTGATTTAGCACACTGGCCTCCATTAGGTGTAAAGGTGTATTCTGTGGTAACTGTGTTATTGATAGCTGGCGACCAGGATCCAGTAATGTTATTGATGGAAGTGGTCGGCAAGGCAGCAATGGCAGCTCCTGAACAGTACGGTCCGACGGGAGCAAAGCTAGGTACAGTTTCTGAATTAACCGCAAGATTTAATGTAGCGATAGAATCGCATCCAGTTTTGATACTGATAAGTTTTACATTATAGGTCCCTGCGCTGGTATAAGATATGTTATTCCAGTTGTATGGTAATTGGTTGCTGCATATAGTTACACCGGTTGTTGAAGTAACAGTTGGAGTAACAATAATATTGGAGGTTACTGTTGTTGCACATTGACCGGCTGTAGGTGTAAATGTATACGTGGTTGTTCCTGCAACTGCAGTATTAATTGATGAAGGGTTCCAGGTTCCGGTGACATTATTAATTGATATTAGCGATAATACCGGCGCTTCTGAGTTTTGACAGAAGGGTCCAAATGAGTTGAATACTGGTGTTAGATTTGCTAATACTGTTATATCAATAGTAGTTGATATAGCACAGGAACTTGCTGTTGGAGTAAATGTATAGGTAGTTGTTCCAACTGTCGTAGTATTGATCGTTGCAGGACTCCATGTTCCTGTTATGTTATTTATAGATGTTAATGGTAATAATGATGGTATTGAATTTTGACATAGTGGTCCTATTGCCTCAAATGTTGGAGTGACCTCTGAAGAAATCGTTATAATAGCAGAACCACTTGCAGTACCTGCACAGTTAACATCACTTACCCCTAATAGAGTATAGGTTGTAGTAGCTGGTGGCGATACAATAATGTTATAAGGTGAACTCAGAATATTATTTATAGTAACAGGTGTTACACCATCTGTATATGTAATAGTCCATGGTCCGGTGCCCGTCATTGTAACGGATAAACCAATAGAAGTCCCGGCACATATTGATGCATTGCCGCTAATTATAGCCGTGGCAGATGGCATCTGCATTATAATAGCTGAAGTGCTGAACGTACAGCCGTTGGCATCTTTTACTTCTACCGTATAGGTTGCGGCTGACAGGTTCGTATAGCTGGTCGTGGAGGTGAATGCAGATCCATCTACCGAATAGGTATAGGGCGATACGCCGCCGGTCACTGCGCCCAGGCTTATGCTGCCGTTGGAGGCTCCGCATGCAGCATCGGTTATGGTGGTCTCAACTGCCGTTGGACCGTCGGTATTGCTTACCGATGCTGTGGTGGAATAGGTACAGCCGTTGGCATCTTTTACTTCTACCGTATAGGTTGCGGCTGACAGGTTCGTATAGCTGGTCGTTGCTGTGAATGCGGATCCGTCTACCGAATAGGTATATGGCGATACTCCGCCTGTTACTGCACCCAGGCTTATGCTGCCGTTGGATGCTCCGCATGCAGCATCGGTTATAGTGGTCTCAACTGCCGTTGGACCATCGGTATTGCTTACCGATGCTGTGGTGGAATATGTACAGCCGTTGGCATCTTTTACTTCTACTGTATAGCTGCCGGCTGACAGGTTCGTATAGCTGGTGGTGGAAGTGAATGCGGATCCGTCTACCGAATAGGTATAGGGCGATACTCCGCCGGTTACTGCACCCAGGGTTATGCTGCCGTTGGATGCTCCGCATGCGGCATCGGTTATGGTGGTCTCAACTGCCGTTGGACCGTCGGTATTGCTTACCGATGCTGTGGTGGAATAGGTACAGCCGTTGGCATCTTTTACTTCTACCGTATAGGTTGCGGCTGACAGGTTCGTATAGCTGGTCGTGGAGGTGAATGCGGATCCGTCTACCGAATAGGTATATGGCGATACTCCGCCGGTCACTGCGCCCAGGGTTATGCTGCCGTTGGAGGCGCCGCATGCAGCATCGGTTATGGTGGTCTCAACTGCCGTCGGGCCGTCGGTATTGTTTACCGATGCTGTGGTGGAATATGTACAGCCGTTGGCATCTTTTACTTCTACCGTATAGGTTGCTGCTGACAGGTTCGTATAGCTGGTCGTTGCTGTGAATGCGGATCCGTCTACCGAATAGGTATAGGGCGATACTCCGCCGGTCACTGCACCCAGGGTTATGCTGCCGTTGGAGGCGCCGCATGCAGCATCGGTTATGGTGGTCTCAACTGCCGTTGGGCCGTCGGTATTGTTTACCGATGCTGTGGTGGAATATGTACAGCCGTTGGCATCTTTTACTTCTACCGTATAGCTGCCGGCTGACAGGTTCGTATAGCTGGTGGTTGAGGTGAATGCGGATCCGTCTACCGAATAGGTATATGGCGATACTCCGCCGGTTACTGCGCCCAGGGTTATGCTGCCGTTGGAGGCGCCGCATGCAGCATCGGTTATGGTGGTCTCAACTGCCGTTGGGCCGTCGGTATTGCTTACCGATGCTGTGGTGGAATATGTACAGCCGTTGGCATCTTTTACTTCTACCGTATAGGTTGCGGCTGACAGGTTCGTATAGCTGGTCGTTGATGTGAATGCGGATCCGTCTACCGAATAGGTATATGGCGATACTCCGCCGGTCACTGCACCCAGGGTTATGCTGCCGTTGGATGCTCCGCATGCAGCATCGGTTATAGTGGTCTCAACTGCCGTCGGACCGTCGGTATTGCTTACCGATGCTGTGGTGGAATAGGTACAGCCGTTGGCATCTTTTACTTCTACCGTATAGGTTGCTGCTGACAGGTTCGTATAGCTGGTCGTTGCGGTGAATGCGGATCCGTCTACCGAATAGGTATATGGCGATACTCCGCCGGTTACTGCACCCAGGGTTATGCTGCCGTTGGATGCGCCGCATGCAGCATCGGTTATAGTGGTCTCAACTGCCGTCGGGCCGTCGGTATTGCTTACCGATGCTGTGGTGGAATAGGTACAGCCGTTGGCATCTTTTACTTCTACCGTATAGGTTGCGGCTGACAGGTTCGTATAGCTGGTCGTTGCTGTGAATGCGGATCCGTCTACCGAATAGGTATAAGGCGATACGCCGCCGGTCACTGCACCCAGGCTTATGCTGCCGTTGGAGGCACCGCATGCAGCATCGGTTATAGTGGTCTCAACTGCCGTTGGACCATCGGTATTGCTTACCGATGCTGTGGTGGAATATGTACAGCCGTTGGCATCTTTTACTTCTACCGTATAGCTTCCGGCTGACAGGTTCGTATAGCTGGTCGTTGAGGTGAATGCGGATCCGTCTACCGAATAGGTATATGGCGATACTCCGCCGGTTACTGCACCCAGGGTTATGCTGCCGTTGGAGGCGCCGCATGCAGCATCGGTTATGGTGGTCTCAACTGCCGTTGGGCCGTCGGTATTGCTTACCGATGCTGTGGTGGAATAGGTACAGCCGTTGGCATCTTTTACTTCTACCGTATAGGTTGCGGCTGACAGGTTCGTATAGCTGGTCGTTGCTGTGAATGCGGATCCGTCTACCGAATAGGTATAGGGCGATACTCCGCCGGTTACTGCACCCAGGGTTATGCTGCCGTTGGAGGCTCCGCATGCAGCATCGGTTATGGTGGTCTCAACTGCCGTTGGACCGTCGGTATTGCTTACCGATGCTGTGGTGGAATACGTACAGCCGTTGGCATCTTTTACTTCTACCGTATAGGTTGCTGCTGACAGGTTCGTATAGCTGGTCGTTGCTGTGAATGCGGATCCGTCTACCGAATAGGTATATGGCGATACTCCGCCGGTCACTGCACCCAGGGTTATGCTGCCGTTGGAGGCGCCGCATGCAGCATCGGTTATAGTGGTCTCAACTGCCGTCGGACCGTCGGTATTGCTTACCGATGCTGTGGTGGAATAGGTACAGCCGTTGGCATCTTTTACTTCTACCGTATAGCTGCCGGCTGACAGGTTCGTATAGCTGGTCGTTGGTGTGAATGCGGATCCGTCTACCGAATAGGTATAGGGCGATACTCCGCCGGTTACTGCACCCAGGGTTATGCTGCCGTTGGATGCTCCGCATGCAGCATCGGTTATAGTGGTCTCAACTGCCGTTGGACCGTCGGTATTGCTTACCGATGCTGTGGTGGAATATGTACAGCCGTTGGCATCTTTTACTTCTACCGTATAGGTTGCCGGCTGACAGGTTCGTATAGCTGGTCGTTGAGGTGAATGCGGATCCGTCTACCGAATAGGTATATGGCGATACTCCGCCTGTTACTGCACCCAGGGTTATGCTGCCGTTGGATGGCGCCGCATGCAGCATCGGTTATGGTGGTCTCTATAGCTGCTATAGCTAATGGCTCGGTAATTGTTACCGGTACTGTTGTACTGCAACCATTGGCATCGGTTACAGTAAAAGTATGCAAACCTGCATTCAACCCGGTCTGGACCGGAGTTATAGTATATGGACCTGTGCTGTTATTATTGTTGTTATAGCTGACGATTCAGTGATGGTTACCGGTACATCGATGCTGCAGTTATTGGCATCGGTTACAGTAAAAGTATGCAAACCTGCACCTAATCCTACCTGTACTGGCGAAATGGTATAAGGACCTGTGCCGCCTGCAGGGGTAATGGATACTGTGCCGGTAGTTCCGCCGTTACACAGAATATTCGTTTGGGTAAAGGTAGCTGTCAGGGCTGCGGGCTGGGTAATAGTGATCGGTACGCTAATGCTGCAACCATTGGCATCGGTTACAGTAAAGGTATGCAAACCTGCATTCAACCCGGTCTGGACAGGAGTAATGGTATAAGGACCTGTGCCGCCTGCAGGGGTAATGGATACTGTGCCGGTGGATGCACCGTTACACAATACATTGGTTTGAGTAAAGGTGGCCGTAAGTGATACTGGCTCAGTGATGGTTACTGATTGTATAGCCGGACATCCACCACCATCAGTAATTGTAACAGTATAGGTCCCTGCAGCCAGGCCTGAGATATCCTCTGTGGTTGCTCCGTTGGACCAGAGATACGTATAAGGAGGAATACCTCCTGTTACCGTAAGATCTATGGATCCGGTTGATATTCCATTGCATACAAGGTCAGTATGTGTTTCTGTTATACTTATTGCAGTTGGCTGCGAAATGGTTACCGTTAATGTTTCACTACATAAATTAGCATCAGTGACTGTAACGTTATATGCTCCTGCAGCAAGTCCTGTGATATCTTCGGTTGAAGCTCCCTGAGACCATAAGTAAGTATATGGAGAAGTGCCTCCAGTGATTGTAAGATCAATTGATCCGGTTGATGTACCACAGCTTGCATCAGTATGTGTTTCTGTTAATAGGATCGGTGAGGCTTGAGTGATGGTTACCGGTACATCGATGCTGCAGTTATTGGCATCGGTTACGGTAAAAGTATGCAAACCTGCACCTAATCCTACCTGTACTGGCGAAATGGTATAAGGACCTGTGCCGCCTGCAGGGGTAATGGATACTGTGCCGGTAGTTCCGCCGTTACACAGAATATTCGTTTGGGTAAAGGTAGCTGTCAGGGCTGCGGGCTGGGTAATAGTGATCGGTACGCTAATGCTGCAGCTATTGGCATCGGTTACGGTAAAGGTATGTAAACCTGCATTCAACCCGGTCTGTACAGGTGCAATGGTATAAGGACCTGTGCCGCCTGCCGGGGTAATGGATACTGTGCCGGTGGATGCACCGTTACACAATACATTGTTTTGAGTAAAGGTGGCCGTAAGTGATACTGGCTCAGTGATGGTTACTGATTGTATAGCCGGACATCCACCACCATCAGTAATTGTAACAGTATACGTCCCTGCAGCCAGGCCTGAGATATCCTCTGTGGTTGCTCCGTTGGACCAGAGATACGTATAAGGAGGAATACCTCCTGTTACCGAAAGATCTATGGATCCGGTTGATATTCCATTGCATACAAGGTCAGTATGTGTTTCTGTTATACTTATTGCAGTTGGCTGCGAAATGGTTACCGTTAATGTTTCACTACATAAATTAGCATCAGTGACTGTAACGTTATATGCTCCTGCAGCAAGTCCTGTGATATCTTCGGTTGAAGCTCCCTGAGACCATAAGTAAGTATATGGGGAAGTGCCTCCAGTGATTGTAAGATCAATTGATCCGGTTGATGAACCACAGCTTGCATCAGTATGTGTTTCTGTTAATAGGATCGGTGAGGCTTGAGTGATGGTTACCGGTACATCGATGCTGCAGTTATTGGCATCGGTTACAGTAAAAGTATGCAAACCTGCATTCAACCCGGTCTGTACAGGTGCAATGGTATAAGGACCAGTGCCGCCTGCCGGGGTAATGGATACTGTGCCGGTGGATGCACCGTTACACAATACATTGTTTTGAGTAAAGGTGGCCGTAAGTGATACTGGCTCAGTGATGGTTACTGATTGTATAGCCGGACATCCACCACCATCAGTAATTGTAACAGTATACGTCCCTGCAGCCAGGCCTGAGATATCCTCTGTGGTTGCTCCGTTGGACCAGAGATACGTATAAGGAGGAATACCTCCTGTTACCGAAAGATCTATGGATCCGGTTGATATTCCATTGCATACAAGGTCAGTATGTGTTTCTGTTATACTTATTGCAGTTGGCTGCGAAATGGTTACCGTTAATGTTTCACTACATAAATTAGCATCAGTGACTGTAACGTTATATGCTCCTGCAGCAAGTCCTGTGATATCTTCGGTTGAAGCTCCCTGAGACCATAAGTAAGTATATGGGGAAGTGCCTCCAGTGATTGTAAGATCAATTGATCCGGTTGATGTACCACAGCTTGCATCAGTATGTATTTCTGTTAATAGGATCGGTGAGGCTTGAGTGATGGTTACCGGTACATCGATGCTGCAGTTATTGGCATCGGTTACAGTAAAAGTATGCAAACCTGCACCTAATCCTACCTGTACTGGCGAAATGGTATAAGGACCTGTGCCGCCTGCAGGGGTAATGGATACTGTGCCGGTAGTTCCGCCGTTACACAGAATATTCGTTTGGGTAAAGGTAGCTGTCAGGGCTGCGGGCTGGGTAATAGTGATCGGTACGCTAATGCTGCAGTTATTGGCATCGGTTACAGTAAAGGTATGTAAACCTGCATTCAACCCGGTCTGTACAGGTGCAATGGTATAAGGACCTGTGCCGCCTGCCGGGGTAATGGATACTGTGCCGGTGGATGCACCGTTACACAATACATTGTTTTGAGTAAAGGTGGCCGTAAGTGATACTGGCTCAGTGATGGTTACTGATTGTATAGCCGGACATCCACCACCATCAGTAATTGTAACAGTATACGTCCCTGCAGCCAGGCCTGAGATATCCTCTGTGGTTGCTCCGTTGGACCAGAGATACGTATAAGGAGGAATACCTCCTGTTACCGAAAGATCTATGGATCCGGTTGATATTCCATTGCATACAAGGTCAGTATGTGTTTCTGTTATACTTATTGCAGTTGGCTGCGAAATGGTTACCGTTAATGTTTCACTACATAAATTAGCATCAGTGACTGTAACGTTATATGCTCCTGCAGCAAGTCCTGTGATATCTTCGGTTGAAGCTCCCTGAGACCATAAGTAAGTATATGGGGAAGTGCCTCCAGTGATTGTAAGATCAATTGATCCGGTTGATGAACCACAGCTTGCATCAGTATGTGTTTCTGTTAATAGGATCGGTGAGGCTTGAGTGATGGTTACCGGTACATCGATGCTGCAGTTATTGGCATCGGTTACAGTAAAAGTATGCAAACCTGCACCTAATCCTACCTGTACTGGCGAAATGGTATAAGGACCTGTGCCGCCTGCAGGGGTAATGGATACTGTGCCGGTAGTTCCGCCGTTACACAGAATATTCGTTTGGGTAAAGGTAGCTGTCAGGGCTGCGGGCTGGGTAATAGTGATCGGTACGCTAATGCTGCAGTTATTGGCATCGGTTACAGTAAAGGTATGTAAACCTGCACTTAATCCTACCTGTACAGGTGCAATGGTATAAGGACCTGTGCCGCCTGCCGGGGTAATGGATACTGTGCCGGTGGATGCACCGTTACACAATACATTGGTTTGAGTAAAGGTAGCTGTAAGGGCTGCGGGCTGGGTAATAGTGATCGGTACGCTAATGCTGCAACCGTTGGCATCGGTTACGGTAAAGGTATGCAAACCTGCATTCAATCCGGTCTGGGCAGGAGTAATGGTATAAGGACCTGTGCCGCCTGCGGGGGTGATAACCACTGCGCCGGTAGTGCCGCCGTTACATGCAACATTGTTTTGAGTAAAGGTGGCCGTAAGGGCTGCGGGCTGGGTAATGGTTATCGGTACAGTAATGTTGCAGCTATTGGCATCGGTAACGGTAAAGGTATGTAAACCTGCACTTAACCCGGTCTGGGCAGGCGTAATGGTATAAGGACCTGTGCCGCCTGCAGGGGTAATGGATACTGATGCCGGTAGTTGCCGCCGTTACATAGAACATTCGTTTGGGTAAAGGTAGCTGTACAGGGCTGCGGGCTGGGTAATGGTAACAGGTACTGTTGTACTGCAACCGTTGGCATCGGTTACAGTAAAGGTATGTAAACCTGCACTTAATCCTACCTGTACTGGCGAAATGGTATAAGGACCTGTGCCGCCTGCAGGGGTAATGGATACTGTGCCGGTGGATGCGCCGTTACACAATACATTGGTTTGAGTAAAGGTGGCTGTCAGGGCTGCGGGCTGGGTAATGGTAACAGGTACTGTTGTGCTGCAGCCATTGGCATCGGTTACGGTAAAGGTATGCAAACCTGCACTTAACCCGGTCTGTGCAGGAGTTATGGTATAAGGACCTGTGCCGCCTGCCGGGATGATAACCACTGAGCCGGTCGATGATCCGTTACACAGAACATTGGTTTGGGTGAAAGTGGCTGTAAGGGCTGCGGGCTGGGTAATAGTGATCGGGACACTGATGCTGCAACCGTTGGCATCAGTTACGGTAAAGGTATGCAAACCTGCATTCAATCCTGTCTGGGCAGGAGTAATGGTATAAGGACCTGTGCCGCCTGCGGGGGTGATAACCACGGAGCCGGTCGATGATCCGTTACACAGAACATTGGTTTGGGTGAAAGTGGCTGTCAGGGCTGCGGGCTGGGTAATAGTGATCGGTACACTAATGCTGCAGCCATTGGCATCGGTTACAGTAAAGGTATGTAAACCTGCATTTAAACCGGTCTGGGCAGGAGTTATGGTATAAGGACCTGTGCCGCCTGCAGGAGTGATAACCACTGAGCCGGTCGATGTACCATTACACAACACATTGGTTTGAGTAAAGGTAGCTGTCAGGGCTACGGGCTGGGTAATGGTAACAGGTACTGTTGTGCTGCAACCGTTGGCATCGGTTACGGTAAAGGTATGCAAACCTGCACTTAATCCTACCTGTACAGGTGCAATTGTATAAGGACCTGTGCCGCCTGCAGGAGTAATGGATACTGTGCCGGTGGATGCGCCGTTACACAATACATTGGTTTGAGTAAAGGTGGCTGTCAGGGCTGCGGGCTGGGTAATGGTAACAGGTACTGTTGTGCTGCAACCATTGGCATCGGTTACGGTAAAGGTATGCAAACCTGCACTTAACCCGGTCTGTGACAGGAGTTATGGTATAAGGACCTGTGCCGCCTGCAGGGGCGATAACCACTGAGCCGGTCGATGATCCGTTACACAGAACATTGGTTTGGGTGAAAGTGGCTGTCAGGGCTGCGGGCTGGGTAATAGTGATCGGGTACACTGATGCTGCAACCGTTGGCATCAGTTACGGTAAAGGTATGCAAACCTGCATTCAATCCGGTCTGGGCAGGAGTAATGGTATAAGGACCTGTGCCGCCTGCGGGGGTGATAACCACGGATCCGGTCGATGTACCATTACACAACACATTGGTTTGAGTAAAGGTAGCTGTCAGGGCTGCGGGCTGGGTAATAGTGATCGGTACGCTAATGCTGCAACCGTTGGCATCAGTTACGGTAAAGGTATGCAGACCTGCATTCAATACGGTCTGGGCCGGAGTAATGGTATAAGGACCTGTGCCGCCTGCAGGGGTAATGGATACTGAGCCGGTAGATGCGCCGTTACACAATACATTGGTTTGAGTAAAGGTAGCTGTCAGGGCTGCGGGCTGGGTAATAGTGATCGGTACGCTAATGCTGCAGTTATTGGCATCGGTTACGGTAAAGGTATGTAAACCTGCATTCAACCCGGTCTGTACAGGTGCAATGGTATAAGGACCTGTGCCACCTGCAGGGGTAATGGATACTGTGCCGGTGGATGCACCGTTACACAATACATTGTTTTGAGTAAAGGTGGCCGTAAGTGATACTGGCTCAGTGATGGTTACTGATTGTATAGCCGGACATCCACCACCATCAGTAATTGTAACAGTATAGGTCCCTGCAGCCAGGCCTGAGATATCCTCTGTGGTTGCTCCGTTGGACCAGAGATACGTATAAGGAGGAATACCTCCTGTTACCGAAAGATCTATGGATCCGGTTGATATTCCATTGCATACAAGGTCAGTATGTGTTTCTGTTATACTTATTGCAGTTGGCTGCGAAATGGTTACCGTTAATGTTTCACTACATAAATTAGCATCAGTGACTGTAACGTTATATGCTCCTGCAGCAAGTCCTGTGATATCTTCGGTTGAAGCTCCCTGAGACCATAAGTAAGTATATGGGGAAGTGCCTCCAGTGATTGTAAGATCAATTGATCCGGTTGATGTACCACAGCTTGCATCAGTATGTGTTTCTGTTAATAGGATCGGTGAGGCTTGAGTGATGGTTACCGGTACATCGATGCTGCAGTTATTGGCATCGGTTACAGTAAAAGTATGCAAACCTGCACCTAATCCTACCTGTACTGGCGAAATGGTATAAGGACCTGTGCCGCCTGCAGGGGTAATGGATACTGTGCCGGTAGTTCCGCCGTTACACAGAATATTCGTTTGGGTAAAGGTAGCTGTCAGGGCTGCGGGCTGGGTAATAGTGATCGGTACGCTAATGCTGCAGTTATTGGCATCGGTTACGGTAAAGGTATGCAAACCTGCACTTAATCCTACCTGTACAGGTGCAATGGTATAAGGACCTGTGCCACCTGCCGGGGTAATGGATACTGTGCCGGTGGATGCACCGTTACACAATACATTGGTTTGAGTAAAGGTAGCTGTAAGGGCTGCGGGCTGGGTAATAGTGATCGGTACGCTAATGCTGCAACCGTTGGCATCGGTTACGGTAAAGGTATGCAAACCTGCATTCAATCCGGTCTGGGCAGGAGTAATGGTATAAGGACCTGTGCCGCCTGCGGGGGTGATAACCACTGCGCCGGTAGTGCCGCCGTTACATGCAACATTGTTTTGAGTAAAGGTGGCCGTAAGGGCTGCGGGTTGGGTAATGGTTATCGGTACAGTAATGTTGCAGCTATTGGCATCGGTAACAGTAAAGGAATGCAAACCTGCACTTAACCCGGTCTGGGCAGGAGTAATGGTATAAGGACCTGTGCCGCCTGCGGGGGTGATAACCACGGAGCCGGTCGATGATCCGTTACACAGAACATTGGTTTGGGTGAAAGTGGCTGTCAGGGCTGCGGGCTGGGTAATAGTGATTGGTACGCTAATGCTGCAACCGTTGGCATCGGTTACGGTAAAGGTATGTAAACCTGCACTTAATCCTACCTGTACAGGTGCAATGGTATAAGGACCTGTGCCACCTGCAGGAGTGATGGATACTGTGCCGGTAGATGCGCCGTTACACAATACATTGGTTTGGGTAAAGGTGGCTGTCAGGGCTGCGGGCTGGGTAATGGTAACAGGTACTGTTGTGCTGCAGCCATTGGCATCGGTTACAGTAAAGGTATGTAAACCTGCACTTAACCCGGTCTGTGCAGGAGTTATGGTATAAGGACCTGTGCCGCCTGCCGGGATGATAACCACTGAGCCGGTCGATGATCCGTTACACAGAACATTGGTTTGGGTGAAAGTGGCTGTAAGGGCTGCGGGCTGGGTAATAGTGATCGGGACACTGATGCTGCAACCGTTGGCATCAGTTACGGTAAAGGTATGCAACCCTGCATTCAATCCGGTCTGGGCAGGAGTAATGGTATAAGGACCTGTGCCGCCTGCAGGGGTGATAACCACGGATCCGGTCGATGTACCATTACACAACACATTGGTTTGGGTAAAGGTAGCTGTCAGGGCTGCGGGCTGGGTAATAGTGATCGGTACGCTAATGCTGCAGCCATTGGCATCGGTTACGGTAAAGGTATGTAACCCTGCATTTAATCCGGTCTGTGAAGGGGTTATTGTATAAGGACCTGTGCCGCCTGCAGGGTTGATAACCACTGAACCGGTAGATGCTCCGTTACATAGAACATTCGTTTGAGCAAAGGTAGCTGTAAGGGCTGCGGGCTGGGTAATAGTGATCGGTACGCTAATGCTGCAACCGTTGGCATCGGTTACGGTAAAGGTATGTAAACCTGCACTTAATCCTACCTGTACAGGCGAAATGGTATAAGGACCTGTGCCGCCTGCAGGAGTAATGGATACTGTACCGGTGGATGCGCCGTTACACAATACATTGGTTTGAGTAAAGGTGGCTGTAAGGGCTGCGGGCTGGGTAATGGTAACAGGTACTGTTGTGCTGCAGCCATTGGCATCGGTTACGGTAAAGGTATGCAAACCTGCACTTAACCCGGTCTGGACCGGAGTTATGGTATAAGGACCTGTGCCGCCTGCAGGGGTGATAACCACGGAGCCGGTCGATGATCCGTTACACAGAACATTGGTTTGGGTAAAGGTAGCTGTCAGGGCTGCGGGCTGGGTAATAGTGATCGGTACACTGATGCTGCAACCGTTGGCATCAGTTACGGTAAAGGTATGCAAACCTGCACTTAACCCGGTCTGGGCAGGAGTAATGGTATAAGGACCTGTGCCGCCTGCAGGGGTGATAACCACGGATCCGGTCGATGTACCATTACACAACACATTGGTTTGAGTAAAGGTAGCTGTCAGGGCTGCGGGCTGGGTAATAGTGATCGGTACGCTAATGCTGCAGCCATTGGCATCGGTTACGGTAAAGGTATGCAACCCTGCATTTAATCCGGTCTGTGAAGGAGTTATTGTATAAGGACCTGTGCCGCCTGCAGGGGTAATAACCACTGTGCCGGTAGATCCGCCGTTACACAGAACATTCGTTTGGGTAAAGGTAGCTGTCAGGGCTGCGGGCTGGGTAATAGTGATCGGTACGCTAATGCTGCAACCGTTGGCATCGGTTACGGTAAAGGTATGT
This sequence comes from uncultured Bacteroidales bacterium, assembly GCA_963802185.1. Classification (GTDB taxonomy): domain Bacteria; phylum Bacteroidota; class Bacteroidia; order Bacteroidales; family UBA4417; genus UBA4417. Next base: position 351,886 of record CAWDHU010000008.1, on the reverse strand, counting down.
AAACCTGCACTTCAATCCTACCTGTACAGGTGCAATGGTATAAGGACCTGTGCCACCTGCAGGAGTAATGGATACTGTACCGGTGGATGCGCTGTTACACAATACATTGGTTTGGGTAAAGGTGGCTGTCAGGGCTGCGGGCTGGGTAATGGTAACAGGTACTGTTGTGCTGCAGCCATTGGCATCGGTTACAGTAAAGTTATGCAAACCTGCACTTAACCCGGTCTGGGCCGGAGTTATGGTATAAGGACCTGTGCCGCCTGCAGGGGTGATAACCACGGAGCCGGTCGATGATCCGTTACACAGAACATTGGTTTGGGTGAAAGTGGCTGACAGGGCTGCGGGCTGGGTAATAGTGATCGGTACACTGATGCTGCAACCGTTGGCATCAGTTACGGTAAAGGTATGCAACCCTGCATTCAATCCTGTCTGGGCAGGAGTAATGGTATAAGGACCTGTGCCGCCTGCGGGGGTGATAACCACGGATCCGGTCGATGTACCATTACACAACACATTGGTTTGAGTAAAGGTAGCTGTCAGGGCTGCGGGCTGGGTAATAGTGATCGGTACGCTAATGCTGCAGCCATTGGCATCGGTTACGGTAAAGGTATGTAAACCTGCATTTAATCCGGTCTGGGACAGGGGTTATTGTATAAGGACCTGTGCCGCCTGCAGGGGTGATAACCACTGAACCGGTAGATGCGCCGTTACATAGAACATTCGTTTGAGCAAAGGTAGCTGTAAGGGCTGCGGGCTGGGTAATGGTAACAGGTACTGTTGTGCTGCAGCCATTGGCATCGGTTACAGTAAAGGTATGCAAACCTGCACTTAACCCGGTCTGGGCAGGAGTTATGGTATAAGGACCTGTGCCGCCTGCAGGGGTGATAACCACGGACCCGGTCGATGATCCGTTACACAGAACATTGGTTTGGGTGAAAGTGGCTGTCAGGGCTGCGGGCTGGGTAATAGTGATCGGTACGCTAATGCTGCAGCCATTGGCATCAGTTACGGTAAAGGTATGCAAACCTGCACTTAACCCGGTCTGGGCAGGGGTTATTGTATAAGGACCTGTACCGCCTGCGGGGGTGATAACCACGGAGCCGGTCGATGATCCGTTACACAGAACATTGGTTTGGGTGAAAGTGGCTGTCAGGGCTGCGGGCTGGGTAATAGTGATCGGTACACTAATGCTGCAGCCGTTGGCATCGGTTACGGTAAAGGTATGTAAACCTGCATTTAATCCGGTCTGTGCAGGAGTTATGGTATAAGGACCTGTGCCGCCTGCAGGGGTGATGACCACTGAGCCGGTAGATGCTGCCGTTACACAAAACATTGGTTTGAGTAAAGGTAGCTGTCAGGGCTACGGGCTGGGTAATGGTAACAGGTACTGTTGTGCTGCAACCGTTGGCATCGGTTACAGTAAAAGTATGCAAACCTGCACTTAATCCTACCTGTACAGGTGCAATTGTATAAGGACCTGTGCCGCCTGCAGGAGTAATGGATACTGTGCCGGTGGATGCGCCGTTACACAATACATTGGTTTGAGTAAAGGTGGCTGTCAGGGCTGCGGGCTGGGTAATGGTAACAGGTACTGTTGTGCTGCAGCCATTGGCATCGGTTACGGTAAAGGTATGCAAACCTGCACTTAACCCGGTCTGTGCAGGAGTTATGGTATAAGGACCTGTGCCGCCTGCAGGGGCGATAACCACTGAGCCGGTCGATGATCCGTTACACAGAACATTGGTTTGGGTGAAAGTGGCTGTAAGGGCTGCGGGCTGGGTAATAGTGATCGGGACACTGATGCTGCAACCGTTGGCATCAGTTACGGTAAAGGTATGCAAACCTGCATTCAATCCTGTCTGGGCAGGAGTAATGGTATAAGGACCTGTGCCGCCTGCGGGGGTGATAACCACGGATCCGGTCGATGTACCATTACACAACACATTGGTTTGAGTAAAGGTAGCTGTCAGGGCTGCGGGCTGGGTAATAGTGATCGGTACGCTAATGCTGCAGCCATTGGCATCAGTTACGGTAAAGGTATGCAGACCTGCATTCAATACGGTCTGGGCCGGCGATATGGTATAAGGACCTGTGCCGCCTGCAGGGGTAATGGATACTGTGCCGGTAGTTCCGCCGTTACATAGAACATTCGTTTGGGTAAAGGTAGCTGTAAGGGCTGCGGGCTGGGTAATAGTAACAGGTACTGTTGTACTGCAACCGTTGGCATCGGTTACAGTAAAGGTATGTAAACCTGCACTTAATCCTACCTGTACTGGCGAAATGGTATAAGGACCTGTGCCGCCTGCAGGGGTAATGGATACTGTACCGGTGGATGCGCCGTTACACAATACATTGGTTTGAGTAAAGGTGGCTGTAAGGGCTGCGGGCTGGGTAATGGTAACAGGTACTGTTGTGCTGCAGCCATTGGCATCGGTTACAGTAAAGGTATGTAAACCTGCACTTAACCCGGTCTGGGCCGGAGTTATGGTATAAGGACCTGTGCCGCCTGCCGGGATGATAACCACTGAGCCGGTCGATGATCCGTTACACAGAACATTGGTTTGGGTGAAAGTGGCTGTAAGGGCTGCGGGCTGGGTAATAGTGATCGGGACACTGATGCTGCAACCGTTGGCATCAGTTACGGTAAAGGTATGCAACCCTGCATTCAATCCGGTCTGGGCAGGAGTAATGGTATAAGGACCTGTGCCGCCTGCAGGGGTGATAACCACGGATCCGGTCGATGTACCATTACACAACACATTGGTTTGGGTAAAGGTAGCTGTCAGGGCTGCGGGCTGGGTAATAGTGATCGGTACGCTAATGCTGCAGCCATTGGCATCGGTTACGGTAAAGGTATGTAACCCTGCATTTAATCCGGTCTGTGAAGGGGTTATTGTATAAGGACCTGTGCCGCCTGCAGGGGTGATAACCACTGAACCGGTAGATGCTCCGTTACATAGAACATTCGTTTGAGCAAAGGTAGCTGTAAGGGCTGCGGGCTGGGTAATAGTGATCGGTACGCTAATGCTGCAACCGTTGGCATCGGTTACGGTAAAGGTATGTAAACCTGCACTTAATCCTACCTGTACAGGTGCAATGGTATAAGGACCTGTGCCTCCTGCAGGAGTAATGGATACTGTACCGGTGGATGCGCCGTTACACAATACATTGGTTTGAGTAAAGGTGGCTGTCAGGGCTGCGGGCTGGGTAATGGTAACAGGTACTGTTGTGCTGCAGCCATTGGCATCGGTTACAGTAAAGTTATGCAACCCTGCATTCAATCCGGTCTGGACCGGAGTTATGGTATAAGGACCTGTGCCGCCTGCCGGGATGATAACCACGGAGCCGGTCGATGATCCGTTACACAGAACATTGGTTTGGGTGAAAGTGGCTGTAAGGGCTGCGGGCTGGGTAATAGTGATCGGGACACTGATGCTGCAACCGTTGGCATCAGTTACGGTAAAGGTATGCAACCCTGCATTCAATCCGGTCTGGGCAGGAGTAATGGTATAAGGACCTGTGCCGCCTGCAGGGGTGATAACCACTGAACCGGTAGATGCACCGTTACACAGAACATTGGTTTGGGTGAAGGTGGCTGAGAGCGATATCACAGTTACAGTTCCGCTTGCAGAGGCAGATACACAGTTGGTTGTTGTATTAGTAATTATTACGCTGTATGTTCCGGCTACCGTGGATATAAATGTTGACACATTGCCCGGGGCCGGTACACCTACGGGGACAGTCCATGCATAGGTATATGTTCCAACTGTGCCTGGCGTTGCCGTGATGGTAGCTGCAGTTCCAAAACATACAGTTGATGAGTTCACTGTAACAGCAGGTAAAGGATTAACCGTAATAGCTAATGTGGTTGTCGTTGCACACTGCCCAGGAGTTGGTGTAAAAGTATAGGTAGTCGTACCCACTGTAGCAGTGTTTACAGCAGGAGACCATGTACCAGTAATACCATTGTTGGAGGTTGTGGCTAATGATGGAGCCGGGGCATTTTGACAGACAGCGGAAATAGCTGTAAACATTGGTGTTATTTGTGCAGGAAGCACAGTAATAATTCTTGTCTGCGTTATTATTCTGTTACATGCATCGGTATATGTCCAGGTCTCGGTTACATTACCACCACCATCTCCAGGAAGTGTTCCCAGTGTCGATGTTACCGATCCACTGATCAGACAGGTTCCGCTTCCACTGTTTGTATAGCTGAGAGAACTTGTTGCTGCTGCACCGCATGCAACGGTGATAGGTGGCGCTGCTGCAAACACTGCAACAGGTGCAGGGCTCACTGTGATAACTCTTGTTTGTGTTATGGTTCTTGCACAGGCATCGGTGAATGTCCAGGTCTCTGTTACCGGTCCACCGCATGCACCAGGCAGTGCACTTAATGTCGATGTTACCGATCCACTGATCAGACAGGTTCCGCTTCCACTGTTTGTATAGCTGAGAGAACTTGTTGCTGCTGCACCGCATGCAACGGTGATAGGTGGCGCTACTGCAAACACTGCAACAGGTGCAGGGCTTACTGTGATAACTCTTGTTTGTGTTATGGTTCTGCTGCAAGCATCGGTAAATGTCCAGGTCTCTGTTACAGTTCCGCCACAAGGGCCGGGAACAGTTCCCAGTGTTGATGTTACCGATCCACTGATCAGACAGGTTCCGCTTCCACTGTTTGTATAGCTGAGAGAACTTGTTGCTGCTGCACCGCATGCAACGGTGATAGGTGGCGCTGCTGCAAACACTGCAACAGGTGCAGGGCTTACCGTGATAACTCTTGTTTGTGTTATGGTTCCTGCACAGGCATCGGTGAATGTCCAGGTCTCTGTTACAGTTCCGCCACAAGGGCCGGGAATAGTTCCCAGTGTTGAGGTTACCGATCCGCTGATCAGACAGGCACCACTTCCTCCGTTCGTATAACTTAATGAACTTGGAACAGCTGCACCGCATGCAACGGTGATAGGTGGCGCTGCTGCAAACACTGCAACAGGTGCAGGGCTTACTGTGATAACTCTTGTTTGTGTTATTGTTCTGCTGCAAGCATCGGTAAATGTCCAGGTCTCTGTTACAGTTCCGCCACAAGGGCCGGGAACAGTTCCCAGTGTTGATGTTACCGATCCACTGATCAGACAGGTTCCGCTTCCACTGTTTGTATAGCTGAGAGAACTTGTTGCTGCTGCACCGCATGCAACGGTGATTGGTGATGCGGATGCAAACACTGCAACAGGTGCAGGGCTTACTGTGATAACTCTTGTTTGAGTTATGGTTCTTGCACAGGCATCGGTAAATGTCCAGGTCTCTGTTACCGGACCGCCGCATGCACCAGGCAGTGCACTTAATGTCGATGTTACCGATCCACTGATCAGACAGGTTCCGCTTCCACTGTTTGTATAGCTGAGAGAACTTGTTGCTGCTGCACCGCATGCAACGGTGATTGGTGATGCGGATGCAAACACTGCAACAGGTGCAGGGCTTACTGTGATAACTCTTGTTTGTGTTATGGTTCTTGCACAGGCATCGGTAAATGTCCAGGTCTCTGTTACCGGACCGCCGCATGCACCAGGCAGTGCACTTAATGTCGATGTTACCGATCCACTGATCAGACAGGTTCCGCTTCCACTGTTTGTATAGCTGAGAGAACTTGTTGCTGCTGCACCGCATGCAACGGTGATAGGTGGCGCTACTGCAAACACTGCAACAGGTGCAGGGCTTACTGTGATAACTCTTGTTTGTGTTATGGTTCTGCGCAAGCATCGGTAAATGTCCAGGTCTCTGTTACAGTTCCGCCACAAGGGCCGGGAACAGTTCCCAGTGTTGATGTTACCGATCCACTGATCAGACAGGTTCCGCTTCCACTGTTTGTATAGCTGAGAGAACTTGTTGCTGCTGCACCGCATGCAACGGTGATAGGTGGCGCTGCTGCAAACACTGCAACAGGTGCAGGGCTTACCGTGATAACTCTTGTTTGTGTTATGGTTCCTGCACAGGCATCGGTGAATGTCCAGGTCTCTGTTACAGTTCCGCCACAAGGGCCGGGAATAGTTCCCAGTGTTGAGGTTACCGATCCGCTGATCAGACAGGCACCACTTCCTCCGTTCGTATAACTTAATGAACTTGGAACAGCTGCACCGCATGCAACGGTGATAGGTGGCGCTGCTGCAAACACTGCAACAGGTGCAGGGCTTACTGTGATAACTCTTGTTTGTGTTATGGTTCTTGCACAGGCATCGGTAAATGTCCAGGTCTCTGTTACAGTTCCGCCACAAGGGCCGGGAACAGTTCCCAGTGTTGATGTTACCGATCCGCTGATCAGACAGGTTCCTGATCCTCCATTAGTATAGGCCAGGTCACTGGTAACAGCTGCACCGCATGCAACGGTGATAGGTGGCGCTGCTGCAAACACTGCAACAGGTGCAGGGCTTACTGTGATAACTCTTGTTTGTGTTATGGTTCTTGCACAGGCATCGGTGAATGTCCACGTCTCTGTTACCGGACCGCCGCATGCACCAGGCAGTGCACTTAATGTCGATGTTACCGATCCACTGATCAGACAGGTTCCGCTTCCACTGTTTGTATAGCTGAGAGAACTTGTTGCTGCTGCACCGCATGCAACGGTGATTGGTGGCGCTGCTGCAAACACTGCAACAGGTGCAGGGCTTACCGTGATCGTTCTTGTTTGTGTTATGGTTCTTGCACAGGCATCGGTAAATGTCCAGGTCTCTGTTACCGGACCGCCGCATGCACCAGGCAGTGCACTTAATGTCGATGTTACCGATCCACTGATCAGACAGGTTCCGCTTCCACTGTTTGTATAGCTGAGAGAACTTGTTGCTGCTGCACCGCATGCAACGGTGATAGGTGATGCGGCTGCAAACACTGCAACAGGTGCAGGGCTTACTGTGATAACTCTTGTTTGTGTTATGGTTCTTGCACAGGCATCGGTAAATGTCCAGGTCTCTGTTACCGGACCGCCGCATGCACCAGGCAGTGCACTTAATGTCGATGTTACCGATCCACTGATCAGACAGGTTCCGCTTCCACTGTTTGTATAGCTGAGAGAACTTGTTGCTGCTGCACCGCATGCAACGGTGATAGGTGGCGCTACTGCAAACACTGCAACAGGTGCAGGGCTTACTGTGATAACTCTTGTTTGTGTTATGGTTCTTGCTCAAGCATCGGTAAATGTCCAGGTCTCTGTTACAGTTCCGCCACAAGGGCCGGGAACAGTTCCCAGTGTTGATGTTACCGATCCACTGATCAGACAGGTTCCGCTTCCACTGTTTGTATAGCTGAGAGAACTTGTTGCTGCTGCACCGCATGCAACGGTGATTGGTGATGCGGCTGCAAACACTGCAACAGGTGCAGGGCTTACTGTGATAACTCTTGTTTGTGTTATGGTTCTTGCACAGGCATCGGTGAATGTCCAGGTCTCTGTTACAGTTCCGCCACAAGGGCCGGGAATAGTTCCCAGTGTTGAGGTTACCGATCCGCTGATCAGACAGGCACCACTTCCTCCGTTCGTATAACTTAATGAACTTGGAACAGCTGCACCGCATGCAACGGTGATTGGTGGCGCTGCTGCAAACACTGCAACAGGTGCAGGGCTTACCGTGATAACTCTTGTTTGTGTTATGGTTCTTGCACAGGCATCGGTGAATGTCCAGGTCTCTGTTACAGTTCCGCCACAAGGGCCGGGAATAGTTCCCAGTGTTGAGGTTACCGATCCACTGATCAGACAGGTTCCGCTTCCACTGTTTGTATAGCTGAGAGAACTTGCAGCAGGTATTGCGCCACATGCTACTGTTATATTAGCAGGAGGTGCGCTGAATATCGGAAGTGCAGGTGGATTAACAGTTACAACCAGATTACAACTGCTTGGGCATCCATCTCTGGTACAATTGTCAGTAAGAGTATAAGTTGAAGAAGTACATACAGTACTTGCATTAACGGTAACCGAAGCACCCGTAGTAGAACCACTAATGGTTCCGGAACCGCTAATTGACCATGAATGAGTTATTGTTCCTCCGGCAGGAAGTACAGTTGAAGTATAAAGATTAGTAGTACCTGAACAAATAGCATCCGGACCAGCAATAGAACATGTGGGTATTGCATTAATCGTTTCTGCCACCGCGACTGATGTTGCATTATTACATGAACCTGAAGCCGGTGAAATAATTACGCGGTAGTAAATTGTGCCTGTACCAGAGGTTGGAGGCGCATAAGTTGATAAAGTAGCCCCTGATATTGTTGTCCATGCACCAGTAGCAGTTGGTCCTGATTGCCATAAATAATTATAACTTCCGGTTCCGCCCGTAATAATTGCTGTTAATATAACAGGTGTATTCTGACATACTGTTCCTGCTCCTGTAATTGCAACTGAAGGGTCAGGAACTATAGTAATGACTTTTGCTGATGTAGTTTGACTTGGTCCACAACCATCAGTAACAATACAATTATAGCTATAAATTCCTGCGGAAATAAGAGCAGGAGGATCATAACTTGCAAGAGTTTGTCCCGGAATAGCAACCCCGTTCAATTGCCATTGATAAGTATAAGGAAGCATGCCTCCTGAAGGTGGAGTTGTAAAAGTTAAAATAGCAGGATTATATCCTATACACTGTTCAATGGGCGTTGTATTATGCGCACCAGCATTAAATGCAGAATATAACGTAAGTGTTGCAGCAGTTGATATAATTGTACCGCAAGTATTGGTAAGAACAACATCATAACTACCTGCATCACCAGCGCCTACAGGATTTATCGTAAAAGTCGATGCCGTAGCACCAGGAATATTTACTCCGCCTTTTCGCCATTGATATGTTGGTAAAGGCGTCACTGTTGGTGAAACAGTAACACTAAATGTAACTGATCCTCCTGAACAAACAGTTTGGCTTACCGGTTGCGTTGTAATTACAGGAGGAGTATTAACCGTAAGGATAGCATGTACCCGAGGATACAGCCGCACAAGTCCCGCTGGTAACTAGACATCTGATAAATATAGCCTGTCATCCCTATAGTTGCGCCTGTAATGTTGAGCGTCGACGTTGTTGCACCGCTATATACACCCGTATTGGTTACATTTACAAATCCTGTTCCCGGGTTAACCTGCCATTGATAACTAAGTGAGGTTCCGGTTGCAACTACACTGAAACTGGTGTTGGCCCCGGCACAAATGGCAGCAGTTTACAGGTGGGTTGGTAATTACAGGAGCATGTAGATATAGTTATAGTACCATTCATTGGTGCACTGCAACCATTTAAGGTAGCAGTAACTGTATAAACACCAGGTAGAGTATATCTGGAACACCATAGCACCAAACCAATAAGCTGTGCCAGCTCCAAGTCATAGTAGATGTAACAAGTACTCCATCTTGTACAAAGTATAAGTAGTCGATGCATCAATACTAGCCATACCAATTCTTACTCCTATATGGTTCATTGTTATAACAATACTGTCTATCACCATTAGAGAAGTAGCACCATTATTCAAATTCGACCTGACAGTAAAAAGAGCCGGACTATTAACAGTAATAGTTAAACTATTGGAAGTAGCAGGGCTTCCGGTGGCACATGGAGCATTTGATGTAAGTACGCAGGTTATCAGTTCCCCGCCAGTTAAACCGGCATCAGTGTAAGTTGGACTATTAGATCCGACATTAACTCCATTCTTCTTCCACTGGTAAACAGGGGTTGTTCCGCCGTTGACAGGAGTAGCAGTAAAGGTGACACTTGTGGACGGGCAAATTGAAATACCGGGGTTTGCTGCAATGGTAACACTAACTGCGGCAACCGGATTTACCACCATGGTTATGGGATTGGAGGTAGCCGGGTTGCCGGATGCACACACCACATTGGCAGTCAGCACGCAGGTAATCACATCACCGTTAGCAAGCGTATTATCGTTATATGTAGGTAAATTTAAACCTACATTAAGACCATTTTTCTTCCATTGGTAGGATGGTGATGTTCCACGATTGACAGGCGTAGCAGTAAATAAAACATTTTGTCCTGCACAGATAGATGAAGTGCCTGCAATTGAAACACTGACCGGTCCACCTGAAGCAGTCTCAGTTACAGTAACAGGAACCCTGGTATAAGAACATAATGTAGTCCTGTTAGTTACTGTTGCAGAATAGTCTCCGGGGCCAAAGCCACCGTCAGCTATTGATTTAATCGTAATAGTCTGTGTTGTGATCCCGGTTGAAACTCCGTTTATAGTCCACAGGTAATCATAATTGCCCGAAATATTGGCTGTTAATGGAACACTTGATCCGGCACAATAGGAAAGGGATGGAACATTAGGCGAGATAACTGAAAAGAGGTGCTGGATTTATGGTTAACAAGGCTGATCCGCTGTTCTCGCTGCATCCATCCAGTGTTAAAATGCAACGGTATCTATACCCGTTCTTAGTAAAATCATTTGTCCACACCCGTAAGTCGGAGGAAGTTACACCTAACTCAGCTCCCCATAAATCAATATTTAAATTAGTCCAGTGAACCGCCTCCATTGGTACTTACCTGCCACTGGTAACTTACACCCGGCAAAGGCTGGACATGAAATGTGGCATAAACGCCGAATCCTTCACATGTAGTAGCATCGGCTGGTGGAGTAGTGATTGGTTGTGGTTTGTATGACAATACAACATCAACGCTGGTATCAGGCTGGTTACAGTATATCTTTAACAATACAACGATACATTCCAGCTGTTCCTGTGGTAAGGCTGGGTGAATTTGTTCCTGTATTGCTCCAGGTTGAACCATTAAAACTTTGCCATTGATAAGTAAGTGTAACGGTGCTTATGGCAGTAATGCTGAAATCGCCTGTACTCCCTGTACAGATAGCCACGTTAACAGGCTGCACCGAGATTACGGGGTAAGCAGTGATTAATAATGTGGCTGAATTGCTTGTTAATGAACAATTTGCCGCTGTACTAACTATGCATTGGTACTGGTTTCCATTAAACCCGTCAGGAACATTCGTAAGTACAAGGGCTGAAGTCTGCGTACCACTGTAGGTAATGCCATCATCAATAAGAGTTACCCATCCCGCTCCGCTGTTTTCCTGCCATTGGAATGCTGTACCGGTTGTACCAACTGTAAAAGTATGACTGGCACCTGAACAGATCCTGGCATCGGTCGGTTGTGTATTGATAACCGGGAAAGCATTAACTGTTAAAATAACGGATGTACTGGTAACACTTCCGCATCCGGGAATAGTAACAATACACTGGTACTGCCATGTATTCATAGCCGTGGTTACTCCGGTTATTACTAAATCAGCTGTAGTGGCACCGCTATATTTCCCTCCGTTTGTAATATTGGTGAAGCCTGAACCGGTGTTTTCCTGCCATTGAAAAGTCTGTCCATTTGAAACGACCGAAAATGATGCATTTTCTCCTGCACAAACTGATACAGGTGCAGGTTGAATAGTAATAGTGGGAGCCCCTCCGGTAACGGTTAATAAAGCCGGATCACTGGTTATTGGGCAGCTAGCGCTTATAACACAATGGTAATAGAATCCGGTTTTTGAAGCAATTGGGTTAACAGTAAGTGTGTTTGTAGTCACCCCGCTATAAGGTGAGGAATTTGTCAGCAAAGTCCATGGGCCTCCTATGGCAGTACTTTCATACCACTGATAACCACTACCTCCTGTGGCAGTAACTGTAAAAGTTGCAGCTACCCCGCAGGCAGAAACGTTCTGAGGTTGGGATGTAATAACAGGAGCGGCTTGCACAGTAACTGGTAATACTTTGCTTTCGGAACATCCCGGTTAATGGATGGGTATAGGTAACTGTATAGGTAGTATTGACAAGCGGAGTTAACAATTCCGGGGTTTGCAACTGTAGATGTAAAACCAGCCGGGGCTGATACCCAGTTTATCTGAAAATTATTGGAAGTCCCTGATAACGTAACATTATCAATGGCCCAGTACCTGGCCCTTGCTAAAGCATAATAATGAAATCGTACCTGTAATGTTGCAATGTTAACATAAGCACTAAGATCAAAAACCGCGATGTGCAAAGTTGTTTGACGTGCCTTGTGTACTTGTATAAGTTCCCAGTGGTAATATAGTCCATGTTGTTCCACCATTGGTTGAGACTTCAACAGTCGCTCTTTCATTGCTTACACCGGCATATTGAAAATAATGATAAAAATCTAAAGCCAAGGATGAATAGCCTGTCGTATTCATTACTGGTGAAGTCAGCATTGTTTCTGTTCTGGATGTTCCACTGCCCTGGTTGCGGCTGTCGGAAAGATAAAACTGGCTGTTATCATTGGAATGATAAGTTACACTTGAGTTATATCCATCGGGGCGTAAAGTCCATGCTGCATTTGCGGGTGTACCTCCGGTTGAGTTATTGGTCTTTAGTCCAGGTATTCGTTGCATTATTGAACTTCTCCGATAATAAAGTGGTTGTAAAGGTACTGGTTGTTGAAGAGGTAAGCGTAACCGGCGAACCCGCACAAACAGGTGAAGGTGCTGCACTTGCAGTTAATACTATGCCCGAAGTAACCGATACGGTAACTTTACTTGTTTTTATACAGCCAAAGCGATCCGTTGCCGTATAGTGTATAAACACCTGCCATTGCCGGTGTTGCATTGGGGATAGCCGGGGGATTTTTAACATTGGAAGTAAATCCATTGGGCCCGGTCCAGGAATAAGTGATAGGAGCACTACCACCGAACATTACAGGTGTAAGGGTAATCGGATTGCCGGGACATACAGCTAATACTGGTGTCCCTGGATGTAAGAGGAACAGGATTTAGTAAACTGAAAGAAATATCATCAAGACCGGGATTATTTCCGATATATTCGATAAATGGTTCTGTTATTCTGAGCTGAACAGGCCCGCTATATGCTCCTGAATTCCAGACCATATAATATTGAGTCCATGGATTATTATTGCTTTGCACTCCCCATGGCAAAGTAAATGAACTGTGTTACTGTAGGAGTTGGGAAAGTGAACAATATTTAAGTCGAACTTGTACCTGGTTGTTAACACCATTCAAATGACCCAATAAATCCATTGCATAAGCAGAAAAATAGTAATCCGTATTAGGGACAACAGTTACTTGTTCTGCATCCAAATAAGTCAAATTGGAAGCATCCGCTCCGTTTGCAGCCAGATAATTATTTGGTGACTAATCCGTTGGCACGGTACGTATGGTCATAACCCCAGAAATAAGTCCATTGCCGAAATTAGAGATAGGATAGACATTGGGTGTAACAGCATAAGCTCCCTTGTGCGCTAAGGTTGGTAGGGGAATAATTATACAATGAATTAAATCCTGTATTGCCGGCCGAAAAATTTCCGTTCACTACTTGGTCGTTTCCTACATTAATTGATAGCTGTGTTATTTGGCGACAGTACATCCAGGTGTAGTAACTGTAACTGTGTAAATTCCTGCCCCGGGAACGGTAATAGTCGGTCCGGTCTGCCCTGTATTCCACTGGAAACTTGTATGCGCCGGTCGAATGTAGCTGTTAATTGAACCTGTCCATTGCCAAGGACTACAATAATCAGTAGTTATAAGTCGGAGGACATTGCCCGTAAGAGCTAATATCAATTGCAAGTAAAAGGATGAAATATCAGCCCATAGCGTAACTTCAGCAGGAGAGCGAATATTTTCGCAAGCAGGCCTGAACTATATGCAAATAGGCGTTCTTTCATCGAAAAAAAGTAAAAATATGCTATAAGGTGTTGTTTAGTTGATGATTAGTAATTTGGACTCAGGGTTACTGGGTACTAGGTATTTCTGTTCTGGGTTTCAGGTTTCAAGGTTCCGAAATCCGATATTTAATATCTGATATTAACATCCAAAATTCCATAACTGTATCTTTTTGGGACAATACATAATACCTTTTCCATTAGGATAAATTTCCAGGAAAAGGCAGAAATCTGAGTTTTATATATAGAAAAAGTAAAGTCCTCCATGTTAAATCAGTTTATGTAGTATGAGTGAGTGAAACAAGTAACGTGTTATATTGTGAACTAATTACAAAGATTGTGTTAGCTCGTGTAGGTTAAATAGTCAATCTGAGTCTGATCAGAATGGTGTTTTTATGCAATGCTTTGTAAACCGGACTATTTTGAACAGAGTATATGTATTTATCATATAAAAAAAATCAAAATAGCGTCGGTCCGGTAAATACACCAACATTGTACCAGAAATCATATGTAATTCTTTTTCAGCATATTAAATTTATAAATTTCAAATAATCAGTCTGTACTATTCCATTTTGGGAAAACCTGTTTAAAAAATAATTCATTCTGAGAAATACAGTATTGCGCAAGAATTTTAACTCCATTAATAACATCCAGTCTTATCTGAAATGGATTCCTTATCACAATTTGATGTATTCCTTACATAATACTTTTTTTAAGAACTGGTAGCTTGTATACTAGTTAAATTAAAGAACTTTCGGAAACCGAGTGATATCTGTAATATAAAACGATTAGCTCAAAGAGACAAATATTTCAAAATACCAGGATACAAGCGTATGCAGTGAAATGAGAAACAAATAAAAAAATTATAGCCAATTGTTTGGCAATATGAAACACATAATACAAGTTCAAATTTACAAAAACATTTATGTAAAAAAGTAAACAGAACAAAAAAAATAGGAAGAAAATTGAAAAACTTAATGGATGGCTGGTAATTTCCCTTTTGTGGAAAAGCCTAATCGATAAGCAGGATAATTGACTAATCCTTTACACACCTGACACTATACCCATTAAGCTTATTTCCGTTAAAACGATTTACGTTAGCTGCATTGCATAAATATATAACGGTACCAGGCAGTAGTTGCAGTATTACCGTTGACGACCACCAGTTTGCATAGCTGCCCAACCTTATAATCTCCACTACTAAAACGGAAACCACCCGCAATTGCAGAAAAACCATACTCATTGGTTGCGCCTGAATTAGGACTTATCCAATGGGTTGTGCCGGTTTCTTTAGTTTTCCACCGGCAACATCCAGGCCTCCTACATAGTTTGTAAGAGTTGTCCATTCGGCATCGGTTGGCACATGCCAGCCAGGAGGAGCAAGTTTGGCTGTATTTACTGCATACCAGTTATACAGAGCACCACCAAAATCTTTAAAGTTTACAGAGTCATTATTATACCAGCAATACCCCGGAGTACTTAAAGTACTCCATGTGGTATTATCACTTACCAGAGGGATAGGAGTTCCATCATTGAACCTGGTGGTTTTCAGGTTTTCGGCCATCCAGGTTTGGTTGCCGATCTTGACTACTGTATAATTATTGTTATTCTTATCCGTACAGGCTACAAAACCGAAAGTAATTGTTTTATTGCCGGTTGGAACATCAGTAATTATGGTGCTGTATATTCCTGAAATTCCTTTGTAAAGCAAGCGATCACCGTCTTTATAAAACATTTCTATAGTCGCTTCAGCACTTTTCAGGTTATTGTCGGCGGGATTTAGCAAACCGGAAGATAAATATTCAATTCCGGCCTTCTGCTTCAGATTACTCTGGCTTATCAGTTTTGCAGTGATAATTATAACCGCTTCCGCTGACTTTTACCAAATACATGCCTTTGCCAAAACCCGTAATTCGAAAACTGTGAGTACCCTGGCTCAGCATCCTGCTAACCTGGTAAATGGTTTTTCCGGATATATCGACAATGCTAATAACTGCATTGCCATTTTCAGGTACGGAAAATGTCAGGGTTGATTGCTCTGCCGAAGGGTTTGGATAAATCTGCATATTCCTCCCGGCACTGTTCAGTTTGCCAATCCCAACTGTACTGCCTGACAAATGTAAAATATCTCCGCCGTTCAGGGTAACAGACAATCCGCTGTTCAGATTTTCAACCTGGATAGTGTTTACTTCGGTAGCAGCACCTGTACCTGCAAAACTGATAAGATAATCCTGTGCATGGGTTTTTAATAAAGCAAACAGAATCGGGATCAGAAGTATAGATTTTTTCATAAAAATCAGGATAAGAAGTTGATGCTAATTAATTGGTTTGGTTCTCTTTAATTTTAAAAATCAATACTGTTTTGAAATGGGCAATGGGTCATTTATACCTGGTATTAACAACGTGGGAAATGCTTATTTATTTATAAATCCTGGTTGGTGTATTTCCCCCTCAAAGATAGCAGGAAATCATTCTTTTTCATTCGCATGCATAAAATAATATTTTGTCCTCAAATTTCGGGCTTCCCCTTGAACAATAGCGATAAAATTGGATACAATATGCACTATCTCCACTAGAAAATACTGGCCAGATCGGTTTTTATTTAGATGGATACGCTTGAATTACAAAACAGTTTTCAGATAAAACAGCAAAGCCGTTCCGGATTTCCCCGCAACGGCTTCGCCTTTTACATATTCATCAAACGGAATTACCGTATTTTGACGAATTTACCTGTGAGCAGGTGATTGTTCGATCTCAGGTAATAGACATACATACCCGGAGGAAGTGACTTATCGTAGACCAAAGTCTGCTTATTTCCTGCTTCTACGTCAGCATCGAAGATCCTTCCAATTTGTTCTCCGGTCATAGTTGTGATATCGAGGGTGACCCTGGAATTTTCACCCACCTGGAATTCAAATGTCACAGGACCGGCTGTTGGATTCGGATACACTTTCACTTCGGTATTTACCGAGGCAATTGACATAATGACTGGTTCTGCTGCAGCTGTTGAATCAGCTCTTAGCAGGCAGGTGTTTAAAGTTATGCCTAAATACCTCGAAGCACTAATTCCGCAGTCGTTGGATGTCCTTACTGACAAGGTTCCGGAGGTTGCTGTAGCTGAATAGCTAACCAGAACCGAGTTAGAAGTCCCTACGATGGTTGCGCCTATACCTGAATAGTTCCAGATATAAGTAACTCCTGCAATGTAAGGAACTGTGTATGCCACATTGGATTGACCCTTACATACGCTCAACGTATATTCGGTAAAGTTACCTGGCTGGATGGTACGGTTAACAGTAATGCCGATATACCTGGATACACTTATTCCGCAATCGTTGGACGCTCTTACTGACAAGGTTCCGGAGGTTGCTGTAGCTGAATAGCTTACAAGTACCGAATTCGATGTTCCGACGATTGTAGCTCCGGTACCTGAATAGTTCCAGATATAAGATACACCTGCAACGTTAGGCACTGTGTAAGCAACATTGGTTTGACCCTGGCAAACACTCAGAGTGGATTCGGTGAAGTTACCCGGCTGACTGGCTATTCTGTTCACAGTAATGCCGATATACCTCGAGACACTCGTTCCGCAGTTATTGGATGCTCTTACCGAAAGGGTTCCCGATGTAGCTGTCGTTGAAAAGCTTACAAGTACCGAATTTGATGTACCTGTGATGGTGGCACCTGTACCTGAATAGTTCCAGATATAGTTAATTCCGGCAACAAATGGCACTGTGTAAACAACATTGGCTTGACCCTGGCAGACATTCAGCGTAGACGCGGTAAAGTTACCTGGTCTTGCCGGCAAAGTGTTTACCGTCATAGTAATGATGTTGGATGTTGCAGGGCTGCCGGAAACTGCCGGGTGCGAAGTCATAACTACATACACCTGGTCGCCGTTTGATGGGATATAGGAATATGTTGATCCTGTGCCTACAGGAACTGAATTCCTGTACCACTGGAAGGTTGGTGAGCCACCGTTAACCGGAACTGCTGTAAACATTACCGATGTACCTGTGCAAACTGTGTTTCCGGTTGTAGTGAAAATCGAAACACTTGCTGAAGAAGTATTAACGGTCATTGTTATCGAATTGGAAGTTGCCGGTGAACCTGCCAGGCAAGGTGTAGCATTCGAAGTCATTCTTACCGAGATCACATCTCCGTTAACAGGTACATAAGTGTATGTAGCAGCATTTGTCCCTACAGGTGTAGAGCCTCTATACCACTGGTATACTGGTGTTGTTCCACCATTGGTTGGCGTAGCTGTAAAGGTTACAGAGGTACCTGCATTAACAGGATTAGCCGATGCTGAAATCGAAACACTTGCAGTAAGTATAGGATTAACTGTTACTACTCTTGCTGCTGATACTGCACTCTGGCACCCGCTTGCATTAGTTACTCTTACAGTATAACTTCCTGAAGAAGTAACAATTATACTTCTGGTAGTAGCTCCGGTTGACCATAAGTAAGCCGAGCCTATACTAGAAGTTAAGGTTACACTACCACCAGCGCAGAAGGTTGTCGAACCGCTGGCTGAAATAGTAGGTGTTGCAGGTAAGGCATTAACTGTTACAGATACAGACCGTGCACTGCTCGTTCCGCAATTATTGGATGCGCGTACTGACAACAATCCGGAAGTTGCACTATTTGAATAGCTGACTAATACGGAATTTGTTGATCCTGTGATGGTTGCACCTGCTTCCGGTATAACTCCAGATGTAAGATGTTGCGCCTGTAACTGGTGGCACAGTATAAACAACATCTATTGCACCTCTGCATACACTTGTGGTTGAAGCAGTGAAATTACCTGGTCGTGACGGCGGGCTGTTTACCGACATTGTAATAATGTTGGATGTTGCAGGACTGCCAGTAACTCCAAACAGGCTCGAAGTCATAATTACATAAACCTGGTTGTTATTTGTAGGAGTATAAGTATAAGTAGCAAGATTTGATCCAACCGGTGAACCGTTCCTGTACCACTGATAGGAAGGTGTACCCCCGTTAACCGGGGTTGCAGTGAATGTTACCGGAGTGCCTGAGCAAACAGGGTTTGATGAGGCTACAATTGAAACACTGGCAGTACCTACAAAATAAACATTCATAGTAACTGAGTTGGAAGTTGCAGGTGAACCGGCAAGGCATGGTGTTGCATTGGAGGTCATCATAACATAAACGACATCGTTGTTAACAGGAATATAAGTATAAGTTGCTCCTGTTGCAACAGCAACACTATTCTTATACCACTGATATGTCGGTGATGATCCACCATTGGTTGGAGTAGCCGTAAAGGTGACCGAAGTACCTGCAGGAACCGGGTTGGCAGATGCTGCGATCGATACACTTGCTGACAAGGTTGGATTGATCGTTACCAGGAAGCTGTTATCTGCAGCTACACATGGCGCTGTTGCTGGTGTGTATACATACAGGGTGGTTGTACTGCTGATTATATCACCTGCACTCAGCGGTGTTCCTGTTCCGCCAGGCCCGGTATAGTAATTACCGTTGGTTAATGCTGGCAAGGTATAGCTGTCACAAGCCGTCACATCGATCGGATGATCTGCCACTGGTGTGTGGTTGATCGTTACCAGGAAGCTGTTTTCTGCAGCTACACATGGTGCTGTTGCCGGTGTGTATACATACAGGGTGGTTGTGCTGCTGATTATATCACCTGCACTCATCGCTGCTCCTGTTCCGCCAGTTGCGGTATAGTAATTACCGTTGAGTAATGCTGGCAAGGTATAGCTGTCACAAGCTGTCACATCAATCGGATGATCTGCCACTGGTGTGTGGTTGATCGTTACCAGGAAGCTGTTTTCTGCAGCTACACATGGCGCTATAGCCGGTGTGTATACATACAGGGTGGTTGTGCTGCTGATTATATCACCTGCACTCATCGCTGCTCCTGTTCCGCCAGTTGCGGTATAGTAATTACCGTTGGTCAAGGCTGGTAAAGTATAACTTTCACAAGCTGCTACATCGTCCGGATTGTCGGCCACTGGTGTGTGGTTGATCGTTACCAGGAAGCTGTTTTCTGCAGCTACACATGGCGCTGTTGCTGGTGTGTATACATACAGGGTGGTTGTACTGCTGATTATATCACCTGCACTCAGCGGTGTTCCTGTTCCGCCAGGCCCGGTATAGTAATTACCGTTGGTTAATGCTGGCAAGGTATAGCTGTCACAAGCCGTCACATCGATCGGATGATCTGCCACTGGTGTGTGGTTGATCGTTACCAGGAAGCTGTTTTCTGCAGCTACACATGGTGCTGTTGCCGGTGTGTATACATACAGGGTGGTTGTACTGCTGATTATATCACCTGCACTCATCGCTGCTCCTGTTCCGTCAGGTGCGGTATAGTAATTACCGTTGAGTAATGCTGGCAAGGTATAGCTGTCACAAGCTGTCACATCAATCGGATGATCTGCCACTGGTGTGTGGTTGATCGTTACCAGGAAGCTGTTTTCTGCAGCTACACATGGCGCTATAGCCGGTGTGTATACATACAGGGTGGTTGTGCTGCTGATTATATCACCTGCACTCATCGCTGCTCCTGTTCCGCCAGTTGCGGTATAGTAATTACCGTTGGTCAAGGCTGGTAAAGTATAACTTTCACAAGCTGCTACATCGTCCGGATTGTCGGCCACTGGTGTGTGGTTGATCGTTACCAGGAAGCTGTTTTCTGCAGCTACACATGGTGCTGTTGCCGGTGTGTATACATACAGGGTGGTTGTGCTGCTGATTATATCACCTGCACTCATCGCTGTTCCGGCTCCGCCAGGTTCAGTAAAGTAATTACCGTTGGTTAATGCTGGCAAGGTATAGCTGTCGCAAGCTGCCACATCGTCCGGATCATCGGCCACTGGTGTGTGGTTGATCGTTACCAGGAAGCTGTTTTCTGCAGCTACACATGGTGCTGTTGCCGGTGTGTATACATAAAGCGTGGTTGTGCTGCTGATTATATCACCTGCACTCATAGGTGAACCAGTTCTGCCAGGTGCGGTATAGTAATTACCATTGGTCAAGGCTGGTAAGGTATAACTTTCGCAAGCTGCTACATCATCTGGGTCATCGGCCACTGGTGTGTGGTTGATCGTTACCAGGAAGCTGTTTTCTGCAGCTACACATGGCGCTATAGCCGGTGTGTATACATAAAGGGTGGTTGTGCTGCTGATTATATCACCTGCACTCATCGCTGTTCCGGCTCCGCCAGGCTCAGTAAAGTAATTACCGTTGGTTAACGCTGGCAAGGAATAGCTGTCACAAGCGGTCACATCGTCTGGATGATCGGCCACTGGTGTGTGGTTGATCGTTACCAGGAAGCTGTTTTCTGCAGCTACACATGGCGCTATAGCCGGTGTGTATACATAAAGGGTGGTTGTGCTGCTGATTATATCACCTGCACTCATCGCTGTTCCGGCTCCGCCAGGCTCAGTAAAGTAATTACCGTTGGTTAACGCTGGCAAGGTATAGCTGTCACAAGCGGTCACATCGTCTGGATGATCGGCCACAGGTGTGTGGTTGATCGTTACCAGGAAGCTGTTTTCTGCGGCTTCACATGGGGCAGTTGCGGGAGTGTATACGTACAGGGTGGTTGTGCTGCTGATTATATCACCTGCACTCATCGCTGTTCCGGCTCCGCCAGGCTCAGTAAAGTAATTACCTTTGATCAACACTGGTAAAGTGTAACTTTCACAAGCGGCTACATCGTCTGGGTGATCGGCCACTGGTGAGTTGTTGATCGTTACCAGGAAGCTGTTTTCTGCGGCATTTACACAAGGTGCTGTTGCTGGTGTGTATACATACAGGGTGGTTGTGCTGCTGATTATATCACCTGCACTCATAGGTGTACCAGTTCCGCCAGGTGCGGTATAGTAATTACCATTGGTTAAAGCTGGTAAGGTATAGCTGTCACAAGCGGTCACATCGTCTGGATGATCGGCCACAGGTAATGCTTGTACCGTTACCGTTTGCTGGCAACTGTTTGTATTACCATGAATATCGGTTACTGTCCATGTTATAGTAGTCAATCCTACAGGATAGATCTTCATCCAATGCAAGTGCATCGCTACGTACACCCTCCACTTTGGCTACACCACAATTATCTCCTGTTACCGGCTCTGTAATTGCAATTGGTTCACCGTCACAAACACTGATATTTGCCGGGCAGGTAATGGATGGTACTGTATTATCAGTAACTATCACATCAAATGAGCAGGTACTGCTGTTCCCGTTCGGATCAGCAAATGTATAGGTCATATGGGTTGTGCCGACAAAGAACCTGGTTCCGGCTGGCAAAGCGCCAGTGTATTCCTCATCGATGCTATGATCAGCATCAACCATATGTATACTTGTCGTCACCGTACCAAGACAATTATCTACTGCAGAAGGCGGGCTAAAGAAAGTGCCTAAAACATCGCATCTCTCATTGTCCGGACCGGTAGAGGATGTAACATTAATCAGACAGTTGACAAGTGTCGGTGCCGTTCCATCATGTATTACTACATTTTGTGTAGCTGTTGAAACATTACCGTTGCCATCGTCGAAGCTCCAGGTGATTACATGGTTGCCCTGTGTGTTGTATGTCACAGCATCCAGGGTTGTTCCTGTAATAGTACCTGCACAATTATCAATGGTAGTCGGTGCCGAAGCAGTTGCCTCGCACTCTCCGTTTACATCGGCGAGTACCGGAACTACAGGTGCAGTATTATCAATTACTGTAATCGTCTGGCTCACAGAACTGCTGAGGCCGCATGGATCAGTAAAGGTCCAGGTACGGGTTATGATCAATGGGTCTGAAGCTATTCCGCTTCCTCCGTTGTTTTCGTCAACTCCTGTTGCCACAATCTCACCTGCACAATTATCAATTGCTGTCATTTGACCCGGTGCCGGTACATCTACCGCACACTGGTACGATGCTGCTTCAGGAGCCGCCGGTGGTACCGGAGCTTCAACATCGATCCTTGTATTATATGTGACAGAATTACTATTACCACATCGATCGGAAACTGTAACTGTTATAACTGCATTACAGGATCCGTCTATTTCCCTGGAAACAAGCAGATATTCCTCGTCAACACAATTATCACTGTATGTTGTTGCAGCAACTGCAGCTTCGAGAGCATTAGTTCTTGCATCAGAAATATTAGCGCCGGTGAAACAAGATGCAATAGTACCGGCTGTCACTGTTGGTGCAGTTTGATCCTGTACGGTAATGGTTTGTGTATATGAAGCTAAGGTTACCGCATACATCTGTTGCATTCCAGGTGCGTTTGATCTCATAACTGTAGTAAGTACATAGTGCGGGATCAGTTCCCTGCGTGCTTATGCTGCTGAATGTAACTTCTGCACTGCCTGAACAATTGTCAGTTGCCGTGATAGTTGGTATTTCAGGTATAGCATCACAACTTACAATTACATCTTCCGGTTCGCTGCTCAGCGAAGGTGCTGTATGATCAGTAATTGTGATGGTCTGTACCTGGTCGGCTGCCTGATTACCGCAACCGTCAACCAATGACCATGTCCTGGTAAGGATACGTGAACCCTGGCATAAACCGTCAACTACAACATCATTGTACGTTGCCTGCAAGCCAACGGCACAGTTGTCTGCTTCGTTGTTTACATCGCCGGTTATAGCCACAGATGCATCATAACTGCAATCGGCAGCACTATAAATCACAATGTCAACCGGGCGGGTAAATGTAGGCGGTGTTACGTCGATCGTGGTATTATAACTTATTGAATCGTCGTTTCCACATGGATCTTCTACAATAACCCAAATAACTGCATTACATGAACCTTCTATCCTCCGGGTAACAATCAGATACTCGTCGGCTACACAATTATCACTGTATATGGTTGCAAATAAAGCATCTCTGAGGGCATTATTCTTTGCAACTGTGATAGAAGTTCCGGAATAACAACCTGGAATGGTACCTGCTATAATTGCAGGAGCTGTCTGATCCTTAACCTCGATAGTCTGGGTATAGGAAGTGCTGTTATTGCATCCATCCACTGCAGACCAGGTTCGGAATATAGTATAGCTGTAGTAATCACAAACCGAAGGATCACTCCCCTGCGTATTTGTACTGCTATAACTTACTTCTACTGCACCTGCGCAATTGTCGAACGCGGTAATAACAGGTTCTGCAGGTATTGCATCACAACTTACTACAACATTTTCAGGTTGGCTGCTCAATACCGGTGGTTCTGTATCTCCACCGGTGTAGATTACCACTGCATTGTCAGCTTCATTATCACAGGCGTCCTTAATGCTGTAGGTGTATGTTGCTGTCCAGCTGCAATTGGTGCCGGTTACGGAAGAACTCAGCAAGGTTGCAGTTACTGTGCTGCAATTGTCTGTATAAAGTGCTGCGATACTTGCTTCAGTCTGGAGCAGGTGTAGCTGCTGACATACATAGACTCCCCTGTGGTCCACCCGGAATTGTTCCTGCTAATTGTGGAGCTATCCGATCTGATACCGTTATGATCTGAACCTGGTCAGCGGCGGAATTGCCTGCGCAATCCTGCAGATGCCATGTACGGGTAATAACATGTGAACCTGCACATGGGCCATCAGCTACCTCATCGGTAAATGTTGCCTCTATACCCGTAGAACAATTGTCGGATTCATTACCAACATCACCTGTTTCTGATACTGATGCATCGTAATGCATGCTGCATCAGTATAGATTGTTATATCAGCCGGGGCTGTGAATGTAGGCGGGGTATCATCAGTTATAGTGATCACCTGGTTCGTGTGTAGTCGTGTTGCCTGCACAATCAGAGAGTGACCATGTTCTGGTAATCGTGTATGCGCCATTACATGCACCTGCGGCAGGCGTTGCATCTGTATAAGTTGCATCGATTTCTGACGAGCAGTTATCGGCTTCATCAAGTACATCTCCTGTTGCCAGCGGCGATGCATCATAGATACAATCTGCACCTGTGTGGATCGTAAGATCTGCGGGTGCTGTGAAAGTCGGAGGTGTGTTGTCAGATACCGTTATGGTCTGAACCTGGTCGGCTGCATGATTATCGCAGTTGTCAACCAATGACCAGGTTCTTTCGATAATATATGAACCCGAACATGGTCCGTCAGATATTGCATCTGAATGATGTAGCCTGTAATCCTGTTGAGCAATTGTCTGCTTCATTGTAAACATCACCTGTTGCTGCTAAAGATGCATCGTATTCACAATTCGCATTTGTGAAGATTACAATATCAGCCGGACGGCTGAATGTCGGAACCGTATGATCAGATACCGTAATGATCTGTACCTGGTTGGCAGCACTATTTCCACAGTTATCCGCCAGCGACCATGTTCTCGTGATTATATGTGAACCTTCGCATGGACCATTAGTTACTTCATCCGTATATGTAGCATTCAATGCAGGCTGAGCAATTGTCAGTTTCATCGGTTACATCACCGGTTATAGCCGGAGATGCATCAAAACTGCAGTCGGCAGATGTAAATATCTCAGTATCTACAGGACGGGTAAATGAAGGAGCTACATTATCAATCACCGTAATCGTCTGGCTCACAGAACTGCTATGGTCGCAAAGATCCGTGAAAGTCCAGGTACGGGTTATAATCAAAGGATCATTTATACAACCGCTTCCGCCATTAGGAGTATCAACACCGGTTACAGTAATCAAACCGGAGCAATTATCGGTTGCTGTCAAAGTACCGGGTGCCGGTACATCTTCAAGGCATGTATAGGATTCTGCTGCGGGTGCTGCAGGTGGTACCGGGGCAACATTATCTATTCTTGTATTATAGAAAACTGAATTGCTGTTGCCGCATACATCAGTCACTATTACAGTGATCACTGCATTACACGAACCGGAAATGCTTGAATATACATTAAGATGTTCGTCATCTGAACAGTTATCGCTGTACAGCGTTGCATTTTCAGCAGCCGAAAGGGCCAGGTTTACTGCATTACTGAAATGTAGATGCTGAGTAGCATGGTGCAATAGTACCTGCCTGAATAAATGGCTTGGTGTCGTCCGAAATAGTAATGGTCTGAGTATAGCTGGTTGGGTTGCCGCAATTATCTGTTGCAGTCCAGGTGCGGGTGATGGTGTAACTGTAGAAATTGCATTCCCAGGCATCAGTACCCTTTGTACTAATAGTACTAAAGTTTACCGGTACGCTTCCGGAGCAATTATCCGTTGCAGTGATAAGTGGTACTGCCGGTATTGCATCCATTGCAACTCAGTTCCAGATCGGCAGGTTCTTCGCTCAGAACCGGTGGTTCTGTATCTCCGCCTGTAAATGTTACTATCGCATTTGGTACAGTAATGTTACCACAGGCATCTTTAACTTCATATGTATATACAGCTGTCCAGCTGCAGTTGGTACCAGTTACTGATGAATTTATCAGGGTAGCAGTAACTCCGTTGCAGTTATCGGTGTATTGAGCTTCAATAACTGATGGCAAAGGAGCTTCAACAGCTGATTCGCAAAGGTTTCCCAGGATCCCGCCTGGCAATGTGCCTGTTAACCAGGTGCCAGATTATCTGAGAGGGTAATGATCTGTACCTGGTCTGCTGCATGATTACCTGCATCGTCAACTAATGACCATGTCCTGGTTATGATATGTGAACCTATACAGGAACCGTCGGAATAGAACATCACTATAGGTAGCCTGCAATCCGACAGAGCAATTGTCAGCTTCATCGGTTACATCGCCGGCTAATGCCATATCGTATTCACAGTTCGCGTCAGTGAAGATTTCAACATTCACAGGAGCGGTGAACGTAGGGGCTTCATTATCGGATACTATTACATCAAAGTGACATGTGGCCGTATATGAGGTGACAAGGTCGTATACCAGGTAAGTAACCGTGGTAACACCTTTGTTGAAGGTATGATTTCCAATCTGCCCTGTACCATTGTCTTCTGTTACTCCTGATAAAGTCCACGAAAGTATTGCCGTTGGCCAGTTGGTATTAAAATCCTGTGAAGGAACAGCAACCGTTGCAATACAAACACCTGGATCGGTACCCTGTGGGATATCATCTGTACAAGTGATTGGTGAAGGGCTATCCTCGCTGGTAATGCTTACTGTCGCTGATGCAGGTGATCCAATGGTAACATCCGGAATATCAGTTGATAAAAGGGTTACAATTACAGTTTCTGTTGGTTCAATAATCAGGTCATTGATTACAGTTACCGGCATCAATACACTGGTGGCATTGGCCGGGATCTCTATTGTTGATCCGATAGCTGCATAATCAGAGCCTTCGGTTGCTGTGCCTGCTATGGCAATGGTTACGGTCGTAACCATACTAACCGGGTTGGTCAACGTTAAAGTAAACTCCCCGTCGGTCGAAGGTTCGCCGGCCTGGTCGATAGTGGCTGCAATACTGACTTCTGAAAAGTCATTATCGGCAATGGTTACAGTTGCTTCTGCCGGTGTTCCGGCAGTAACCCCATTATCAGTGCCTGTCAGGGTTACGATTACTGATTCTCCTCCTGTTTCCACGATGTTGTCATCAATTACGGTAACAGGAATCGTTACACTGGTAGTGTAAGCCGGGATAAATACCGTTCCGCTTAATGTGGCATAATCACTTCCATTAGTTGCTGTACCGGTGACGGTATAGCTAACATTGGTTCCTATGCTGACCGGGTACATCAAAGTAAAGGTGAACTCTCCGTTGGTCGAAGGTTCTCCGGCCTGTATGGGTAGCTGTTACCGTGACCGGATTGTCAAGGATATCAGCCATTAAGTCCGTCGGTTGTGTCAGGACATAATTTGGTGCAGAAGCTCCGCCCAAGGTAAGGCCCGTAACGGTAACAGGTTTGTTTTGGCCAACATTCTCAGTATCGAAATTAGCCGTATAAGCTGAAGCATCAAGAGTTACAACATCGGGGATACCATCCGGATCCTGGGCTAAAGCAAGGATACCATTCAGGACGTAACCTGATGTGGTTAAGGTTGCCGTAGTATTACCGTCATAGATTTTATTATCAGCGGTAATACCTGTTACGGTCAGTTCTTTTCGATTAACCATCAATATCCGGCTAACATCAGCTGCCGGAGCATAAAATCAAGTCTCCAGGCTGGCTGGCCGTGATGGTTGTTTGACCTGCTGCAAGAATATTAAGACTATAATGTATCAGCTCTCTATCAGGATCATAATTCAAGAGTAATTGTAGCTACAGTCTATTGCTGCTTACATAAGACACTGGTAAACCTGTGGGTACAACCTGGTTTCCAACACCGTGAAGAGAGGTGGCTATTGTACTAATATCAGATGGTAGCATCACCATAGGTCCTGGGATCAAGCAGATCCGGATCAAAAGTGATGAATTGGCTGGCCAGATCAACGTTAACAGACATTACACACTCACTCCAGCAACCGGTTAGTTTATTGGTAATCAACAGATGAAGTTTATATACTCCTACATAATAGGCATTAATTGTGACTAATTGGGATGTTGTGCTACCGGTACCGCCTATAGCTGCTATTGGATTACCATCGATATCAAAATTATCAGTAAGTGACCACTGATACGTATAATCATTCGGGTCTCCGGGCGCTGAATAAAAAGTTTGCTCATTACATACAACTCCTAGGTTTTCCTGTAATACTGCATGGAGGAGCCGGATTAATAGTTACAGTAACTGGTTCAATTACCTCACATGCAGGACCACTGGTTGCCTTGATGTAATAGGTTCCTCCATCGGTAACAGCATTTGGATTTGGTAAAGCCAGAGGTTGCGTCAATATCAGTCCAGTAAGAGAATACAGTTCCGGTTGGATATTGACCACCCAGGGTCACTGCTCCAAGTGTAAGATCAACTACTGCGGGTGCACAAACTTCAGCCGGATCATTGACTATAAGCTGTGGTCTGATATATACCGTAACCAGTGTTGAACCACTCAAATCTGAAGTAGCTGCAGCACAAACGCCATCACTCATCGATTGAACAGCATATGTAGTAGTGCTGGTTGGGCTGGCAGGATAAGAAAATGTTCCGCTTCCTGAACCATTAAAATTCTCTAGATTTGAAAACGTTAAGGTCCAGCTTCCGGTTGCCGTAATATTCATAGTAATATCCGTTGTTCCAGGTGAACATAAGTTTGTATTCAAACTTGTAATTGCAGCCGTCGGACGCGGTGCCACGGATAAGGTAACCGATGTTGAGAAGGCCTGGGTACAATTTGGTAGTGAACCACTGGTTGTGGTTATTCCGGTTATCACCAGGGCCTTTCCATTATTGGCATCTGTCAGAGCTGCCGAAGTAAAACTGCCTGCACCTGAACCATTAGCAACTACACCAGTAACACTATGTGGTACGCCATCAATGGTATAGTTGATTGTGGATGTGCTGTTAGCCAGTAAGCCTGTTAAATTAATCCCGGCTCCTGAACCTGCGCAAGTATACGCGGATGATAAAGAAGCTCCTGCTAATGTAGGCATCGGGTTTACACTCAGCGTAATATTTTGTGTGAATGTTTGCGGACAATTGGGTTCTGCACTGGGCACAGTTATCCCTGTAATTTGTAAGGTCTGCCCGTTATTGGCATAACTCAGGGTTGCCGAAGTGAAACTGGCATCTCCGTTAATATCCGAAGGTACACCTGTAATTTCGGTTTGAGGCACACCATTAATTGTATAGTCTACATTTAATGAAGTGGATGGCAGCAATCCTGATAAAAGGATAGTTGCTCCTGAACCTTCGCATACAGTAGCTTGCTGTGAAGCTCCTGCTAAGGTTGGTATCGGATTTACAAGTACTGTAACATTAAAGTCTGCACCTGTGCAACTTCCTGCAACCGGGGTGACTACATATGTAGCTGTAACCGGGGCAGTTATTGAATTTGTAAGGGTTCCGCTGATGCTTGATACCATTGCCTGGTAGCTCCTCCGGTAAAGTCAGAGCCTGTCGGCGCCAGCCAGCTATAAGATGTTGCAGATGGAACTATTCCATTGGTAGCATCAACAGGGGTTACAGTAAATTGAAGTCCACTGCAAATAGCAGTATTTATGGTTGAAATTGCTGGTTTAGGATTAACTGTAACAGTTACAGTAAATGTACTCCCGTCGCAATTTCCTGAAGTCGGTGTTACCGTATAAATGGCAGTAACTGCGGCAGATGTAGTATTGGTAAGGGTTCCGCTGATGCTTGAACCGCTTCCGGAAACTCCTCCTGTAAAGCCGTTAACCTGATGGGGCCAACCAGCTATAGGTTGTGCCTGCCGGTATAATATTGCCGCTGCCGTCGGTTGGTGCAACCGTAAAGCCGGCTTCGCTGCAAACTTCATCTGTTTGTGAAGCAATAAAAGGTTTCGGATCAACTGTTATAGTAACAGTAAAATCTGAGCCAATGCAGTCTCCTGATGTTGGGGTCACTGTATAAGTTGCGGTTTGTGTTGTGCTTGTTGGATTAACAAGTGTCCCGCTGAGTACAGTATAAGTGGCTGTAACTACACCGGAGGTTGTATAACACCTGATAGTTGCACCACTTCCTGAAGCTCCGCCTGAAAGTCCGCCGGAAACGGATGGGGCCGACCAGCTATAGGTAGTACCAGCTGGTACGATATTGCCTCCGCCATTAGCAGGGCTAACCAAAAATGCGCTTCCGCTGCATGCTGTGGCAGCCTGTGTTGTAATAACGGATGGGCGTGGATTTACAGTTACATCTATAATTAAAGGTGTACCGGTACAGTTTGCATCTGAGCCTGTAGCTGTATAACGGACTATGGCAACTGTATTACCGGTATTTATAAGTGTCTGTGCTATACTGGTTCCGGTGCCGGGTAAATTACCGCTGGCCGTTCCGCTTTCCACAGAAGTTGTCCAGAAAATAGCATTTGTAGATAAGGGGCTGCTTAATGTAATCGCAGTGGTTCCTCCGCTGCAAATCGGGCTGTTGCCGCTGGCTTCTGTTACTATTTCAGCCGGTTGGCCGAGTGTGATAGGATCGCAGATCCCACCTACAACCTGTGTTTTTGAGGCTGTAACTTCGCCGCATACACCTCCGTCATGGGAGGTCAATGTCAGAGTAGCTATTCCTGTAAAGTAAGGCGTTGGTGTCCAAGTAGCATTTAAATCATTCGCGTTTGGTGTAAATGTTCCGCCTTTATCTGATGACCATGTTCCAGTGTGGGCTGAACCACCAACCGAACCGCCCAAAGCTACCGAGGTTCTTCCCTGGCATATTTCAGCAAGAGCAGCACCGGCATTAGCTGTTTGCAATTCATTAACATCTATTGTTCCTGTTGCTGTCAGTGCTGTACAAACTCCGCCTGTGGTTGTAACAGTATAAGTTAATGGCGAGGCTGTTGAAACACTTGGTGAACCGCTGATGGTAAATGTACCTCCGTTGTATGTTCCGGTAACTCCAGCCGGCTGTCCTGAAAGAGTTGCACCGGTTGCACCACCGCCCACAGCATACGTAATATCTGTAATTGCAGTATTAATGCATACTGTTTGTGAAGTGGTTTCTGGTAACGATGTCAGGGAGATAGTCGGTACAGCATCCACGGCTATAGTGCCTGTGGCTGTAACTGCCGGGCAGACACCCACTCCTGAAGTTGTAGCTATATAGGAGAATGGCGATCCGGTTGTAATACTTGGTGAACCGCTGATCGTTAATGTACCGGCACTAAATAATGCCGAAACCCCTGTGGGTAGTCCTGAAACTGAAGCATCGTTTGCACTTCCGCCAATTGAATAGGTAATATCATTTATGGCTGTATTAATACATACTGTTTGCAAATCTGTTCCGGGAGCTGAAGTAATATCAATAGTAGGAACAGCATCCACGTTTATAGTTCCTGTCGCTGTGGCTGTTGCTGCCGACTCGCTTGTAGCTGTAACGGTATAACTGAATGGTGATCCTGAAGCTGTACCCGGTGTACCGCTAATCGTGAAGAGTCCTGCGCTATAGGTTCCGGTTACTCCGGATGGCAATCCATCTAGCGGTTGCACCAGTTGCACCTGCCACCAAGAGCATAAGTAATATCAAGTATAGGTGTATTTATACATTTGGTTTGACCATCTGTGCCGGCGGCCGAAGAAAGTACTATAGTCGGAAGGTCAGTCACCGTTAAGGTACCGGTTGCTGTTACTGCAGAACAAACACCTACACCCGAAGTTGTAACAGTATAATCGTACGGTGATGCTGCATTGGTAAGTGGCGAACCGCTGATGGTAAAGGTACCGGCATTAAAGGTTCCTGTAACACCATTAGGCAGTCCGTTAACTGTTGCACCAGTCCCGCTGCCTCCGATTAAGATAGGTAATAGGAAATATGGGCACACCCAAAGCGGCAGTTTGTATATCTGTTCCAGCTGCTGAAGTAAGACTTATTGTGGGTACTTCATCCACCTGTATCATGACTGCATTGGAATAAACCACCGGGCATATCCCGTTTACTGTTGCACGATACCAGGTTGTTGCACTCAGATTTGGTGTTGATGTATGTTTCCGTGGTGCCACCGCTTCCTGCAGTAACATCTGTCCATGGTTCATTCCCATCGGCCGATTGCTGCCAATGGATTAAACCGGTAGAACCAGTTAAAGTAAGGGTTGTGCCGGATCCGGTACATAATTACCGGAGTTGTTGTTGCTGCAGTACCTCCAACCGATGTAGGAGATACCTGCACTGTAATGCTGCTGCTACATCCGTTAATATCGGTATAAGTTATCAGGCTGCTTCCTTGAGCTATTCCTGATACCAAACCAGAATTGTCGACTGTAGCAAAGGAGTTGATGCTGATTCCCATGCGTTGGATCAGCCGGTGTTCCCGAACCTGATAGTTGGGTTGTAAATAGTTGACATACATCCATTGTTCCTGTTATGATGGGTTTTGCATTCACAACCACCGTTACAGTTTTACTGCAACCATTGATATCGGTATAGGTGATATCAGCCGACCCGGCTGAAACACCGGTTACCAAACCAGTATTATCAACTGTTGCTTTATCCGTGGCACTTGATATCCAGGCGATTGGATCTGCTGGTGTGAAAGAACCTGACAATTGAGTAGTGGATTCGGCACAAACATTTAATGTACCGGTAACGCCTGGTAATGGATTCACCGTTAGTGTTTTAGGGTCGGATGTTGCAGCCGGTGGGCATGCTCCGAATACGAAACACTGGTATTTGTATCCATTCATATCATTGGTAACCCCGGTTATGGTCAGAGTGGATGTAGCAACGCCTGAGTAGGGTGCTACATTTGCCAGGGGGGTAAAACCGCTCCCTTCATCAACCTGCCATTGATAACCGATACCGGTCCCGGTAGCTGTTATTCCGAAAGTAGTATTATCTCCTTCGCAAATGCTGCGATCAATAGCCTGGTCTGTGATTGCCGGTATAAGATTGACAGTTACATTCTGAGTTGCTGTATTTGGACAATTAGTGATTGGATCAGTATATGTATATATTATTGCATGAATTCCTTCTCCAGCCGTGGCAGGATCAAAAATTGCAGTTCCGTCCCCGTTATCGGTTATACCGGCTCCACTGAATGATCCAGCGGGAGCATGGTTACCGGTTAATGCAACTGTTGCATCATTTGAGCAATATTCTGCTGCCATAGCAGTGAAACCTACTACCGGTAATGCTTTAATTACAAAATCAGCAGCCGTTCTGCAATCGGATGAATTAGAACATGCAGCATAGAAAGTGGTTGTACCAGGTGTATTTGTATTTGGCAAACCTGAATTCAAAACTCCAACCGGGCTAAATGATGATCCTGAACCTATTGAAGTACCTCCAACAGATGTGGTATACCATTCAATTGTACCATCTGCTGTAGTATAATAAACTGTAATTTGCATATAATCAACAGTTGCAGTTTTTGCCTGCGAACCATTTGCATTTACAGAAAGGGCTACACCGAAATTTCCATTATTAATATCTGTCGCACTCCAACTTAAGTTCCAAAGGTCATTTGCACCTCCATATGATGCAACTGTTAAAGATGTTGGCCATACAGTGCCAGTTGACGCTTTATCGCTCCCTGTTGTTTGAATAACAGGAACTCCAGATGCATCTTTTACCAAGAAAAGCGTATTGTCAAAAATGCCAAATCCAGATGCTGGAGAAGTTCCAGTTCGATTTATATCTACTTTTATTCCATTGATTGTTGAATTTTCTGGTATTGCAAATCCATAATTTGTTGCACGAAGGTAGTTAGTAATACTTCCTCCGGTCACGGAAGATGTTGCATAAGGTGTTCCAATAGTAGTAATATTACTAGATCCAGTCCAGGCTATCGTTCCAATTTCGGTAACATTCGCACCTGCTCCAGCATTATTTGGTCCTTTCGAATCTGATACTCCTGCCGGGCAATTTGCCGTTGCAGTAAGATTTCCGCTTCCCCCCTGGCAAATGATTGCACCTTGGGTGGTTAAAATAATTGGTGTTACAGCCAAAGTCTGAGCTGTTCCACCGCCGCAACTGTTTGCAGGTGTTACTAAAATGTCACCTGAACCTGAGCCCACAGTAACTATTATGCTATTTGACATGCTACTTCCGGACCATCCGTTCGGCAACGTCCAGGTATAAGTTACCCCACCAACACTGGACACGCTGTATGTTTCTGTACTTCCTAAACAAGGAGCAGTATTTCCTGTTATTGCACTTGGTTGTGCAGGTGCATTAATAACTACTGTACCATCCACTTCAACACCTAAATCATTTGTATTATTGATATTTTGTACTGTTAAAGTTCCAGCTGTAGTTTCAGCATTATATCCATATAGCCGGAATGTAACCGGACCTGTTATGTTCGGCAGTGAAGAAACATCGAAACTTTCAGTACTAAGAGTTGTAGATGTAGTATTAGTACTAATAGTATTAGCATAACTATCTAAACTCGAACGTAGTGCAACAGTTGTAGGTCCGCCATTGCTGCCGCCTCCAGCGGAAGTCGTAATTATTAAATCAAATCGAATAGCGGTTAAAGAAACGCTATAACATGAAGCTGGAGTAATTGTAAATTCTAAGTAATCATTATTACCTGTATTTAAACCTCCTGTTCCAGTTGCAAAGCCGCTTGATCTGAAAGCGTTACTGACAGAAACAGCAGTGATACCGTTTCCCCTTGTAAATGTAGAAAAAGAAACGTTTGATGCGACTGATGAAGCTGAGATTGATGCAGACGCTCCAGTCAAACCCTGAGTAGAGTAACTTCCAAGTGTTCCTTGTCCCCACGCCCTGCCCTGCATTATCACCATAAGCAAAACTAAACTCGCCATAAGCCATTTTACTTTTCTGCGGCTATGGGCTGCTGTTTGCTGGCCGTTGGTAATTATGCCCTTGCAGGCATTAGTTTGCTGTATTTCGGCCGTTGTAGTTCCGGTTAAGGATGAATCAGCCGTGGTAGTGGAGTAAAAAGCTTTCATATCTGTAATATTTTGTTGTTGCATGGTTGGGAAAATATTTACCGGAATGATGGGAATCCCTGTAAAAGAGAAATTGGTTTCCGGCTTTACATTGGGTTGTGTATAGGTTGAGTTCATGATTGTTGCTTTTTTGATTACAGGATTCGTTTCCATCATTTATATATTTTTTTGCTTACGGTATGGCAGGTGATTGGCTTGCGTTGCTGTCTTTCACTCTAACTCTGTATTGAACACCGGCACTTAATCCTGTGAAAGTATACGGGTTAGCGCCGCTTATATAGGTTGAACCGTTGTTAAGAGAGAATTCATATCCGCTGCCTGAACCGCCGCTGGCTAAGATGGTAATAGTGCCATCAGCAGAAGCGAAACAGCTTAAATTGCTTTGGCCGGTTACCGATGCCATGGGTAATGGGTTTACGGTCATGGTTATCGTATTGGATGTTGCAGTATTTGCAGTTAAACATGTGCCACCGCTTACGCTGATATCGCAGCTTACGGTATTCCCACTGGTAAGACTACTCGTGTTAAAGGTATTTGAAGCAGTGTTTTGAACAGAACTGCCATTCACTCTAAAATTATAGATAACCGTACCGCCACCTGTATTGGAAGCTGTGGCGGTAAATATTGCATCAGAACCGTCCGGTATACTGTTGCCGGGAGCAACTGCGAGGTTTACCGAAGGAGTAACAGGTGAGTTTACTGTTACAATTGCACTTCCGGTCATATTGGCTGTACATCCTCCAACAGTGCTTGTTGCAGTTACTGTATAAGTACCAGCAGTTGTCTGACTAACAAAAGAAATAGCTGCGCCAGTGCCAGCTACCGCAGATCCTACCGGAGTTGCTCCTCTGTACAATTGATAGTTCACAGTGGTCTGGGAATTGCTCAATCCAATTGCAACAGCAGTTCCCCCCGTGCAATAACTACCTCCACCAGTTACATTTTGTGCGGTTGGAGTGGAGCAGTATCGAACAAAGGAATTTGCATTATTTGTATTTATTGTCATTGTTCGAGTAGTAGATGATGATGTATTATTATCTTCAATTGAAAGGCGCAAACGATCTGTTGATGCCCAGGTTTGGGCAGTTCCAAAACTTAATGTCGCAGTTGTTACAACAGGGCCACCACCCGTAAATCCATTAACTGTACCGGAGTACCCTGTTGAAGCTTGCACCGCACCACTTGAATTGACCCTTTGCAACCTGTAGCGATATGTCATATTGTTGCTTTGCGTGGACTGTACACTTAATGAGACATTAAATTGATCACTATTAATGGCTGCAGTTAGCTGGCTATTAGTGATGGTAAAAGCCAGAATTTCAACAAATGTGGTAGAATTAGCTCCGGTTGTAGTCGTAATGTTGACTGGAGTACCCTGGGTTGCCGATAAATCATAAACATTGGGGTTAGCGGTTGCATTAGCTCCTGCATTAGTTGCTGTATTTTTTAGAAATAAAGTACTGGTTTGAGCCAAAGCAGTATTTCCCCCAAAAAGGCTCGCTATCAGCAAAGCTATTGCGAATACCCAGGTTTTACTTATCAATTTTTTTATTGTATAAATCCGAAAGGCGTTTGTAATCCCCTTACCTACTTTATAAGCAGCAGTATGCAGGGTTAAATCAGAATAAGCAGTTTGTGCAGAAAGGGTGTCCCTCGTTTTCATATAGTTGATTTTTTGTTGTTGCTTGTTTGGGTTGATGGGAATTTCTGTAAAAGCGAAAATGCCCTGTGGCTTCTCATTAGGTTGAAAATTAAATATTTTCATGGAGGTTATTTGTTTGATTGCAGGATTCGGTTCCATCAATTTGTTTTTTTTTGATTAGGGTATTTCGGGTGATTCACATGCTTTAGTATCCTTTACTTTAATTCTGTATTCCTGGTTTGCACTGAGTCCGCCAAAAGTATAGGTATTATCAGGTGCTGATTCCCAGTTTGCACCGTTATCCACTGAATAAGAATAAGGGCCTGTTCCGCCGCTGGCCTGTATGGTTATTTCGCCATCATTGGCACCATAACAGGATATATTGGTTTGGTTAATAACAGATGCAGCTGGCAGGGAATTGACATTTATTGTATTTGTTGTGGTTCCTCCCTGACATGAGGTTCCGTCAGCATAAATATACGTGTAGGTATAAGTGATTGTAAAGGTGCCGATCCCGGCAACTGAAGCGTTAAAATTCGTTCCTGTAACTCCCGTGCCGCTATAAGTTCCGCCTTCAGGCGATCCGCCTGTCAATGTATATGTTGTGTTGCTGACACATTGGTCGGCAAGGATTCCGGTAAACGTGACTGTTGATGGGATCACTGTTACGGATTGAGTACAACTGCTGGAATTTGACGACGCATCCGTAGCCGTCCAGGTAATGGTATGTGAGCCTTGTGACAGTGGGAATGTAGCATCGTTTGTTACCGTTACCGCACCGCATCCACCTGTAACTGTAGGTGATCCCAAACCTCCGGAACCAAGATCAGCAGCAACATCACAGCTGTTTGCTTTATTATAAAGCGCTGTTACCTGCGCACCGGTTAAAGCTATATTATAAATTCTGAATTCATCGATCCTGCCGCTAAAGTAACCGTCAGTTGAATATTGAGATTTGCCAAAATAATTATTTGCCGTGTTCCCTAATACCGAGGGTTTTAAAGTCATATTCGGATTAGTTGCAACAGCCGTTCCATCTAAGTACATTGTACCAGTATTACCCTGAACAGTTATAACTATGTGATGCCATGTAGTAAGTGATAATGGTGTTGTGTAAGAAAGACTCTGTTCTGCGGTATAAGTAGTCTGCGAGATTGAGAATTGTACCCCTCCATTTGTACCTGTGCGAGGACATAAATAAACATAACCGGTTGTTGAAGAGTTACCAAAATCAAATATTCGGACATAGGAATAGCTTCCTGAATTTGAATTCATATAAACCCAGGTCGAGATGGTGTAATTACTTGATAAACCACTAACAATACCATCAGGAAGATCAATATAATCAGATGCAGTGCCTGACGCGCCTCCATCAAATAAAACAGCTCCACTATATTTTCCTTGTGTATTCCAGGAAGGGCTGTTAACAAATGTTCCATCCTTATTCCCAATAACATCGTTTGCAGTCGTCCCGGTTGTTTCATTAAAAGGGTAAGCGTTTATAAGTCCGGTTGCCGGATTAATGAATGCAGAAATTGCCGTAGGACAGGTAATTTCGGGTGGATCACAGGTAGTTGTGTACTGAACAAACGAAGATGGATTACCTGTATTAACTGTGATTGTTCTTGCAGTAGTTCCGGTAGTACTGCGTGCAACTTCAATAGAAAGACGTAAGCGATCAGTTGAAGCCCATGTCTGGGAAGAGGAAAAAATTAATGTTGCCGTTTCTGTTCCACTGCTATTAAACTGATTTGAATAGCCAGTTGATCCTTGAACAATTCCACTTGAATTTACTCTTTGTAAACGGAATCGAGCTACTGAGTTGGTACTAGATAATGTTTGGCTAACAGAAACATTAAATTGATTCCCGTTAATAACAGATGTCAAACTACTATAATTTATAGTGAAAGCAAGCACTTCAGTAAGAGCAGTTGAAGCATTTCCCTGAGATTGAACTATTCCGGCAGACGCTTGTGTTAGTGAAAGGTCACGTACGTATGTTCCTGTACCGGATTGGGTTTGTGTATTTTGCATATACAAACTGACAGTTTGTCCAATTGCAGTGCTGACAAAAAACAAATTCGCTATTATGAATGCTGCAAGCATTGCGATTAGCCATAGGGTGCGTTTTGCCTTGCTGATTACAATGGGTTTTAACTGCAGGTTACTGGCAATGGCCGTTCCGGATAATATTTGCTGGCAGTCACTGCTGAGCCCGTTTATTGCAGAAGGCAAAGAAGCGGTTTTCATATCCTTATTTTTTGGTTGTTGCTTGTTTATGGCATCAATCAGTTTGATGGGAATTCCTGCAAATGCGAAAATGCCTTGCGGATTCATAAGCGACTGAAAATTAAATGTTTTCATAGCTGAAATGTTTGGTTACAGGATTCGGTTCCATCAATTTTCTTTTTTTTGATTATGGTATTTCGGGTGATTCACATGCATTACTATCCTTTACTTTTATTCTGTATGCCTGGTTTGCCCTGAGTCCGCCATAGGTATAGGTATCATCAGGTGCTGATTCCCAGTTTGCACCGTTATCCACTGAATAGGAATAAGGAGCTTTCCCGCCTCTGGCCTGTATGGTAATTTCACCATCATTTCCATCGTAACAGGTAATGTTTTTAATATCGGTTACTGCTGCCATGGGTGACGGGTTTACAGTAATGGTAAATAGCTGAGAGTGTTCCGGTACAGTTTCCGTTTGAGGGTGTTACTGTAAGGTTAGCGATTTCCTGGTCAGGAATATCTGCTGTGGTAAATGAAATATTGCCTATACCTGTGGCATCCAGACCAATATTGGTATTGTCATTCGTCCAGAGGTAGGTTGTTGCGCCTGTAAAGTCCACCGATGTAGCTTCGCCGGCACATTGTGCAAGGTCGGCAGGATCGTTTACAGTTGGGGCTACCTGTGTACCGCTAACTGAAATATTATCAAGCCAGTAATAATCGCCTTCAGCATCAACATAAGCGTTGATATTTATTACAACCGAAGAACCATTAAGGGTTGGAGTAGAAGCAGTACCATCTGGTGTTGTCCCGTTTACAGTCAGGTACGACACAAAAGGACCGCCATCAACGGAATATGAAAATACAAGGTTATCTCCGTTAGTTAACGAATTTGAGCCATAGGGTACCGAAACTTCAATGTCGGAATAACCTGCAGTATTCAGGGTAAGATTAAAGTCATCATTATTGTTCGCATCAGCATCCTCAAAAACCAATCGGTTTCCGGTTGCATAAACACCGTCTGTTCCGTTTGGATCCAGTTCTGAAATCCATGAGCCTGCTGAAGTGGTCCCTGTTCCGGAATTAGTATATGTGCTGTATCCCGTAAATGGCTCTTCCCAGATAACCGCTGTGCCGCAAGGAGTAAGGGCAGATACGGTAATATAACCGGTTTTGGTCTCTGCAACATCGCTTCCACAGGAGTTAACTGTTAACGAAACATCATACGTTCCAAGAGTATTATAGGTAACTACCGGATTGGGGTCAGTGCTGGTTGAAGGCGTTCCTCCGGGGAAAGACCATGATCTGGTAGTTATGCTGCCTGTTGACAGGTCGCTGAAGGTAACATTATTTCCCTGCAGAATGGAAGTTGAGGTTGCTGAAAAATCAGCAGCTGCCGGAATCAGGGTAAAAGTAAGGGCACCTAATGAATTTGCGGCCCCGTCCTGAACGCGAAACTCAACAGTAGAGTTTACATCCAACACGCCGGTCCAGACATTGGTATGCGAATCGCAACAGGATAAATGTTCCCAAACATTGGTCCCATTTACATATAAACGGGCTTCGTCATCATGATCGGGAACATCAATCTGGTATGTTCCGCATGGGAAACCCTGGCGTTTGTATACAAAAGTGAAATAATCGACGTCAACAGAACATCCCTGGTAACCGGATGCTGAAGAAGGGGATAAAAGATCTCCCCATCTGCTGGTCGTGTTAAACGAAAGGTTGGGTTCTGCATAAAAACCACGGTATGTAGTTCCACTTAAATCAATGCTTCCACCGTTGTAGGCATAAACATTCCAGGTATTAGTGCCAAATATATTGGGCTCGCCTGCAGTTGGTATGCAGATTACATCTCCGGTTACAATTAATTCATCTAAACGTCCGTCTCTTCCCCCATCAGTGTATGTAATTCGTAATTTAATGGAAGAATTATTATTGAAATCATTTGCCAAAGTATATTGAGCTGCATTGCATGAGGTGGACAGGTTTTGAGTCTGCAATATGCCTCCGTAACCAGTTCCATAATCGCCGGTCAAGAGCCATTGATTACCACCATTCCAATCATTACTACCTGAGTATCTTCCATTCCACTGAACAGAAATATTCTCATACCCGGTTGTTGAGATTGTAAGCTCAACATAATCACCGGTAGAATTTGACAAGAGAGAATAAGATCCCTGGCAAACGGTACCATTATCAAATGAAGTTGAATTTTCAACTAGTGAAGGTGATCCGATAGCTCCTGATTCAGGGGTTAAATTGTTTTCAAAATTAAAAGTTGCCAGCGTAGTTTGTCCCCAGGCAACGCTCTGCACAATAAGCATAATCCAGATCATGCCTGCTATAAGCCATATGGCCCTGTGCCGGCTTGAAGAAGGCCGTTGGGCATAAACACCAAATCCCGCACAGGTTTTTACCGTTGTGTCGGGGAAAGTGACGGATGGATTATGTTTTACTGTTGGCAATAGCGTTAAGGGTTTTAAAGATTTTATTTCTTGTTTCCTGTTTGGGTTGTTATATGCTGTATGAATTGGGATCTGTATGTGGGTAAATTTATGTCCGAGGTAAAGGGCTGAATTTATGTCCGAGGTATTCATGGCTGTTGTTTTTATGACAGGATTTAATCCTGTTGAAATCATTCATAGTATTTTTTTTATTTCGTTAAACCGGAATGGCCCATATCGGGCCGCTGCTGTTTTTTAAATTCTTATTTTGAAAATGGTACCCGGAGGTCTTTTGTAAAATTGCCATGGAGGGTTCCCGGTATCCGGAAAACGTAAGCCATTGTTTATGAAACTGATATTTGAAACCACACCACTAATCACATGAAAATCCGTTTTGCTCAAAAGGCCTCGGGTGCGTCGTATTTTGAAAGGATTTGATACTTTTTCCCCAGGAAATCCTTTTGATATACCCTTCATTAAAGAAGTCATTGCCTGGTATTTTTCACCGGCAGGTGCCTGTAATATAGAATACAAATTAGTGTTCTGCGAAATAGCAAGTGGTACTTGCGAAGTGCCAGCATTTTCACTTGCTTTGTATGGATTAGCCTGGCTGAAAAGAGACGGAGAAAACAGCAATAGCAGCACAAAAACCTGTGCCGCAGAGGGAAAGGAAAATTTACTGAAAAATGCTTTGCAGAAGCACGCAGCAGAAGGAGCCTTAGGGATAAGGTCCTTCATGCGATAGTGATACGAGGCTTGCAGCTCAGTGATATTAGTCATATTAGGTTTTGTCAAAAACCCAATAAAATGTAGCCTTTGATGTACAAAAAAGACTGGCTAGCTTGATGCCCGCAGCAGGTATAAACCTGCATTTCAATTAGCCGTTGTCCGGAGGAATGCGAAGCAATCCTTTTGATCTTTAGAGTAAAAAAACGCCGATATTGTATTGGATTTTAGTATGTTAGTATTAATTTAGGTTTCGAGGATCAGGGGTAAGAGGTGTGATTTAAAAATTACGATTTTTGATTTACGATTTACGATTTGTTAGTAGTGATTTACGATCTGCAAATTGTGATATAAAATTTTTAATTTAACTTCTCAGCGGCTGAGATGATATTAAAATACAATCGCTGAATAATTTCTCCAAATCATTTTGATTGGAACAAAGCTATAGCAAGAATATTGCCAGAATTGATAATTAGCTGTATATCAAAAACATAAACGACTTTGTTGAAGCAAGGGGAGTTAAAGAAGTTTCCCAAACTGAAACGAAGTTGTCCATTTTGGGGAGAGTGGCGGGGGGGGGTGAGATGAAGAGTGAGGGAGTGATGGGGGGATGGAGCGATGGCGTGAGGGGACGAAGGGCGACAAGAAGAGGGGTGACCGGGTGACCGGGAGACCGGGAGACTGGGAGACTGGGAGATGGAGTGATGGAGCGATGGGGCGAAAAGGCAGAGAATTAAAAGATATGATATTAAAATCAGAACTTGTAAGGATCGGCAGACCTGCTAGTGTTTTAGTTGAACTTTCATACAAACCCTATTAGTCGGAAGTATGCACAACTATAAATACGAGAGGATTAGATATAGTTGGCCGACCTGTTCAATTAAATCTTTTACCAGGTAAAAATGTGGTATGAGTTATGCAGGCTAAATTATAATTAATTTCAATTTCAATTAAAAATTTAACTGGATTACCAGGAAAAACTTATGAACAATTTATTCTAAAATGCACCCTTCCCTGCATGCATCAGGCACGCCAGCTCTTGCTCAAAACAGGGTGACAAGGTGAGGGGCGACTGGGGGAAGGAGAGATGGGGCGAGGGTAGACTAGGTGATGAAGAGATGGGGCGGGATACGGCCAACCACTAGTATTCCAGGAATGAAAAAGATCATCCTGAACGAAAGTAATATAGAGTTGTTCACTGAGGTTTCTTACAGATCCAGCCTGCTGACCGGCCACATAATTGAAGAAATTTCTTTTTTAGATTTCCTTCCTAAAGGGGAGCGCTTTTGCCATGCCTTATAGCTGGATATCATCCATTCATTGCCTTTACTGCGGGCAACCTGGTCCAGCATGCTGCTTCGGGTGTTTAATACTGAGTATGTTTCCATAATAGTTTTTTGTTTGTCAGAAAATAGTACCGTCAATATTGGATTATTTTATAGGTTAAAAACTAAGCACGAACGGCAGCCATCGCTGC
Source organism: uncultured Bacteroidales bacterium (assembly GCA_963802185.1). Taxonomy (GTDB): domain Bacteria; phylum Bacteroidota; class Bacteroidia; order Bacteroidales; family UBA4417; genus UBA4417. The sequence goes on along the minus strand of CAWDHU010000008.1, from coordinate 308,312 downwards.
CTTTAGGTTTCTATTGCCTGAAACTGAGTACTCTTTGACCAGGGATTTGATAAACAAGTGTTGTTATACCTGGATTCCGGAAAGTTTTTGAGTATCAGTATCAGAATGATATTTAGTTATGATTTATAAATAATAGTGTGATATTTTTACCACTTTATTGTAATAGGATAATTCTTGCGCAAAAATATTGCCAAATTTCATAATGACAAGACAATCATATATGTATATGCCATTTTAAGAGAAAGGAACCGGTAAGTAATTCCCGGATTGAAACAAATTTGTCCATTTTTGAATTGGATTTGAAGGGGAGAGGGAGCGAGGGGGCGAGGGGGCGAGGGGGCGAAGGGGCGATGGAGAGATGGAGCGAAGGGCGAGGTTAGGAGTCGGAAGTCCGGAGTGGGAGTCGGAGTGAGATGAGGGATGTCGGAAGTCGGAAGTCAGGAGTCGGAAGTCGGAAGTCGGAAGTCAGGAGTTGGAAGTCGGAAGTCAGGAGTAGGAAGTCGGGAGTCGGAAGTCAGGAGTCGGAAGGTGGAAGGCTGGAGTCGGGAGTCGGGAGACTGGAGTTAGAATCGCTCATCGCCCGGTCTCCCAGTCGCCCCTCGCTCAGTCGCCCCTCGCTCAGTCGCCCAGTCGCTCTGTCGCCCAGTCGCTCGGAGTCGCCAGTCCCTCGCCCAGTCGCCCCTTCGCCCCCTCGCCCAGTCGCCGCTCGCTCAGTCGCTCAGTCGCTCTGTCGCCCAGTCGCTCAGTCGCCCCCTCGCCCAGTCGCCCCTTCGCCCCCTCGCCCCCTCGTTCTCCACGAAAGTAAGACTTCAGATTCGTTCACCTCTAAAGATGAGTGCGGTACTCCCCTCATCCGGAGGAGTTGGGGGAGGTCAGATTGATCTAATCTTACTACTTATATACTAATTCTTACAAATTATTGTATCTTTGGTGTCAATATTTAGCTAAATTTCTACACCATGGTATTAAGAATTATTAAAATCAGAATGCTTGCCGCCTTAAAACCAGGCAAAGTTCTAGGCCTTTTTGGTGCGCGGCGAACGGGGAAAACGGTATTAATGAGCGAAATAATGAATGAGATGACTGACAAAAAAATATTGTTGGTTCATGGGGAAAACCTGGATGTATCGGAGATTTTATCGAGTCAGAGAAGTGCGGTATTGAAAAAATTTGTTGCCGGTTATGATTTTCTTTTCATCGATGAAGCCCAAAAAATTCCGAATATTGGAGCAAATCTTAAACTTCTGGTTGATACCATTAGTGATGTTGGAGTATTTGTAACAGGTTCTTCTACTTTCGACCTTCACCGTAATATAGGCGAGCCACTTACAGGCAGGGGAATGAATTTTAATTTATTCCCTTTTGCCCAATCTGAATTACAGGAGAATTTCCTGCAATCGAAAGAACATCTGGAAGATCATTTAATCTTTGGGCTATATCCACAAGTGGTTATGGCTGAAAATAATGAAGAAAAAATCGAGGTTTTAGAGTCGATAAAAAATGGATATTTATTAAAGGACATACTTGAACTTGATAATCTTAAGGACTCACTTTTTATAATAAACCTGTTACGTTTGCTTGCATTTCAAATAGGCAATGATGTTTCGCTTCACGAATTGGCCGGTACGCTTCGGGTAAATCGAAAAACAGTTGAACGCTACCTCGAACTTCTTCAAAAATGTTTTATAATCTTTTCGCACCAGGGGTTTAGCCGTAATTTGCGTAAAGAAATTACCAAATCACCCCGTTATTATTTTTGGGATAATGGCATCAGAAATGCAGTGATAGCAAACTACAACAGGCTTCAATTGCGTGATGATGTCGGCCGCCTGTGGGAAAATTACTGTATATCTGAAAGAATTAAGATGAACCATTATAGAGGTAAAGTATGCAATTATTATTTCTGGCGCACTTACGATCAAAAAGAAATTGATTTAATTGAAGAGTCAGGCGGTGCTCTGGCAGGATTTGAGTTTAAATGGACCACCAGGAAAACCAAGATTCCGGATGAGTTTTTAAAGACCTATGATAATTCAACATACACTTTGATTACACCGGATAATTACCTGGAGTTCATTACGTAAATTTATCCTGAAAGTAGGGAGTCGGAAGCCGGGAGTCGGAAGTCGGGAGTTGGAAGCTAGAAGTCAGGAGTCGGGAGTCGGAAGCCGGGAGACTGGAGTTAGAATCGCTCATCACTCGGTCGCCCAGTTGCCGCTCGCTCAGTCCCCCAGTCGCCAGTCGCTCAGTCGCCCCCTCGCCCAGTCGCTCCTCACCTTTCCAGAGTAATCAAAATCATCTACCTTTGCACAAATTTTCAATATGCCCTTACAGGAAATAGAAATCATGTCGCCCGTTGGCTCGTACGAGTCGCTGATGGCTGCCATACAAGGCGGTGCGGGATCGGTATATTTCGGAGTGGGTAAACTCAATATGCGTGCACGGTCCAGCGTGAATTTTACACTTGAAGACCTGGCAAAAATCACCCGCATCTGCCGTCAGTTCAATGTGAAAAGTTACCTGACTATGAACACGGTTATTTTCGATAATGAAATTGAGGAAGTTCAGCGTACCATTGATGCTGCCAAAGCCAACGGCGTTACTGCCATTATTGCATCCGACCTTGCCGTGCTCGAATATGCCAAAGAGCAGGGTGTCGAAATCCATATTTCAACTCAATGTAATATTACCAATATTTCGGCGGTGAAATTCTACTCCCACTATGCCGATGTGATGGTTACTGCCCGCGAACTCACTTTGGAACAGGTGGCTGCCATTACCCGCCAGATCAGGGAACAAAATATCCGCGGACCGAAAGGGGAACTGATTAAAATAGAAATTTTTGTACACGGTGCTTTGTGTATGGCCGTTAGCGGCAAATGTTACCTGAGCCTGCATAATCACAATACTTCGGCCAACCGTGGTGCATGCCTGCAGGACTGCCGCACGGGCGTATCACGTAAAAGACAAGGACAGCGAAGTAGAACTTGAAATTGACAATGAATATATCATGTCGCCCAAGGATCTGAAAACCATACAGCTGCTCGACAAAGTACTGGCTGCCGGGGTTACGGTGCTGAAAATTGAAGGTCGCGGCCGCTCACCTGAATATGTGAAAACGGTTACCCGTTGCTACAGCGAAGCGGTTAGTGCATATTTCAACGGGGAATTTACACCCGAAAATGTGGAGCGATGGGACAAAGAACTGTCAACCGTTTATAACCGTGGTTTCTGGGAAGGCTATTATATGGGTGGCAAACTTGGCGAATGGTCACCGGTGCATGGTTCATTGGCAACAACAAAGAAAATATACGTCGGATTGGTGGCCAACTACTTTGGCAAACTGGGTATTGCGCATATCCGGATGGATTCGCACGATATTTCCAATGGCGATCAGATTGAAATTATCGGGCCAACCACTGGTGTTTACGAAGCCGTTGTTTCAGGATTGGTTAAAAATGAACAGCCGTGCGAAATTGCCGTGAAAGGGGAGAATCCGACTTTCCCGGTTTTACGGCCCGTGAGGCGAAACGATAAGGTTTATAAGATTGTGGGAATTGAGAGGCATTGAAAGAGTCGGAAGTCGGAAGACGGAAGACGGAAGACGGAAGATGGAAGACCGGAGACGGAAGATGGAAGTCGGAAGATGGAAGATGGAAGATGGAAGACGGAAGACCGGAGACGGAAGATGGAAGTCGGAAGATGGAAGATGGAAGACCGGAGACGGAAGATGGAAGACGGAAGATGGAAGACGGAAGATGGAAGACCGGAGACGGAAGATGGAAGTCGGAAGATGGAAGATGGAAGACGGAAGACCGGAGACGGAAGATGGAAGACAGGAGACGGAAGACAGAAGAATAGAGACAGAAGACGGAGAGTCTCCTGACTTACAGCCATTCTTAAAGATAATCTTATACTACAAACGCATCATTTTAAAAATAGTCAATCATGGGATTCAAGTTCGAAAAACTTATTATCTGGCAAAAAGCCATGGATTTTGGAGAATCTATAAACAATCTAACTATTAAATTCCCTAAGAAAGAGTTGTATAATCTCTCCTCTCAGATCACCAGGGCTGCAGATTCAATTGCCTTAAATATTTCGGAAGGATCAATCGGGCAATCAGATCCGGAATTCAAAAAATTTATGGGTTATTCCATTCGCTCTCTTGCTGAAGTGGTTACATGTTTATACAAGGCGCAGAGGCGGGAGTATATTTCAGATGTAGATTTTAAGGAACATTACGAATTTGCTTTCAATTTGATGAATATGATGGTTGCCTTCAAAGAAAAAATAAAATAAATATGCAGTAAATTCCCCTTCACCCAACTCCCGACTTCGGTCTTCCGACTCCTTACTAACTCAGTTTCAAAGTTAACTCAATTCCAAGTGAACATGCTCACCAACCATCATACCCACAGCCTATTCTCCGATGGCTCATCGCAGCCTGAAGAATACGTTACTGAAGCCATTTCCAAAGGTTTCAATATTCTTGGCTTTACCGAACATTCACCTTTGCCTTTCGAAAATACGTTTTCATTCAAAGAGGAAAACAAAGATGAGTACATTGCGCTGATGCAGAATCTGAAGCAAAAATATTCAGGACAAATTGCTGTTTATTCAGGTATGGAAATGGATTATATTCCTGGTATGTCGGATAGTTTTGGTAAAGTAAAAGCTGATTACAAATTGGACTATCTGATTGGATCTGTTCACCTGGTAAAGCCTGAAGACAGTGAAGAACTCTGGTTTACCGACGGTCCGGACTATAAAACTTACGACAAAGGTCTGGGTGAATTATTTGGTGCGGATATCCGAAAAGCCGTCAGCAGGTATTATCAACAGGTAAACGAAATGATCGAATCGCAGCAATTCGATATTATCGGTCATTTCGATAAGATCAAAATGCACAACCGCGACCGGTTTTTTAAGGAAGATGAACCCTGGTACAAGGCATTAATAAGTGAGACTCTTGAGCTTTTACAGGATCGTGATATCATTGTTGAAGTAAATACCCGCGGAATTTATAAACAACGTTCGGAGACAACCTATCCTGGATTGGATATTCTGAAACAGGTTAAAGCCATGCATATCCCGGTAATGGTGAATTCTGATGCACACAAACCACATGAACTTGACCTGGCGTTCGAACAGGGGTTTTCGCTGCTGAAAGAAGCAGGAATTAATGAAGTGGTTTATTTTAAAGGGAATGGGTGGGGGTTTGGCTGGTTATCCTAAAATCCGCTTCAAACCCCTGTCATTTAACTTATTGAGTATTCCTGCAGCATCTTTAAATTTGTTATTAAAGATCATAGCTGCAATAATATACGGTTTAAAACCGGCTTCCTTGTAGGTTTCGATACGATAACGGTCGAACACCGATTCAGCCACTTCGCCTTCCTTGCACGAAACACCCGAAATATCAGCCGGCAGGCAATGCATATACAAAGCTTTGCCGTCTTTGGTGAGTTTCATTTTTTCTTCGGTGCATTCCCAGTTTTTAAATTGGGCATTGTTGGCCAGGCATTCCTGTTCAAGAGATTTGAGTCCGTCTTTATCGTTGTTATGCAATAGCGGTGTGCGGCGCTGCATTACCGAAAATGGTGCCCAGCTTTTTGGATACACGATATCGGCATCGCGGAAAGCCTCGTCCATGCTGTTTACTACCCGGAATTTCCCGCCTGAAGCAGCTGCATTTTTTCCGGCCAGGTCGATAACATCAGGTATAAGGGAATAGCCTTCAGGATATGCCAGATCCACCTCCATGCCGAAACGTGTCATCAAACCGATTATGGCTTGTGGTACCGACAAAGGTTTGCCGTAACTTGGAGAATAGGCCCAGGTCATGGCGATTTTCTTTCCTTTCAGATTTTCCAGTCCGCCATAATAATCTGCCAGGTGCATCAGGTCAGCCATGGATTGAGTCGGATGGTCAATATCGCACTGCAGGTTCACGATTCCCGGGCGCTGGGGCAGGACACCGTTCTTAAATCCATCATCCAGAGCATGACCTACTTCCTTCATATATGTATGGCCTTCGTCCAGGTACATATCGTCGCGGATACCGATAATATCCGTTAAAAAACTGATCATATTCGCAGTTTCACGCACGGTTTCGCCATGGGCGATCTGCGATTTGCTTTCGTCTAAGTCCTGAACTTCAAGCCCCAAAAGGTTGCAGGCTGATGCAAACGAAAACCGTGTGCGGGTGGAATTGTCCCTGAAGTTGGAAACAGCAAGACCCGAGTCAAATACTTTTGTTGAAATATTGTGATCGCGCAGGAATTTCAAAGCTTCGGCTACCAAAAGGGTTTGCTTGAGTTCGTCCTCTGTTTTATCCCAGGTTAACAGGAAATCGTTGGCATGCAGATTGGATTTCAGTTGTTGTATAGCTTCAAGGATTTGGTTGAATGATTTCATCTGTGTTAGTTAATAGTTAATGGAAAATGGAAAGTGGATCGCTTCGACTCCTCAGCGTGACAAATTTAGTAATTTGGTCTTTTAATAATAAGGCGGCATTATGTTTTAAATCAGAAACGCATATGCCGCATAAAATGCTGACGCTGTTTCCAGATGGTCGATAGGAACTTTTTCGTTAGGAGCATGTGCAAATACTTCATTCCCCGGACCAAAGCCGATAATCGGAATGCCATAATATCCATTTATAGTAACACCGTTTGTCGAAAAAGTCCATTTATCAACGATAGGATCTTTGCCGAAAAGCTGTTTGAAAGCTTCTACGCCGGTAGTGACAGCGGTATGTTCTGCCGGAATTTTCCAGGTTGGATAGTATTTCTCCATTCCATATTTCAACCCGGTATAAGCAATTTCTTCATAATAAAGCACTTCAACGGTGGCATCCATATCTTTAATGATCTCCTGGATTTCAGCCACGGCTGATTCTTTGGTCTCGCCCCAGGTCAGGCGGCGGTCGAGGTGGAATTGAGCATAATCAGCAACTGCGCAAAGCGACGGGCTGCCTGATTTAATTTCGGAAATGGTAACTGAGCCTTTTCCAAGGAATTCATCGGTTCCCAGCCGCTCATTGAGTTTTTCGATTTCGAGAGCGGCCCTGGCAGCCATATAAATAGCATTTACACCACGTTCGGGCGCACTGCCATGGCACGAAAGGCCTTGAAACTTAACAACAATTTCCATCCGGCCGCGGTGACCGCGATAAATATTCAGGTTGGTAGGTTCGGTACTAATAGCAAAATCAGGTTTCACATTTTCTTCTTCAACCAGGTATTTCCAGCACAGACCATCGCAGTCTTCTTCCATCACGCTGCCAACCACCAAAACGGTGAGGTCGCGGTCGAAACCCAATTCTTTCAGTATCCTTCCGCTGGTAACTGCAGCTGCAGGGCCGCCTTTCTGATCCACGGTGCCACGACCGTGAACAAAACCATCTTTAATTTCGCCGCTGAACGGGTCAAAAGTCCAGTTTGCAGCATTGCCAACATCAACAGTATCCATATGGCCATCGATAGCAAGGATTCGTTTTCCGTTGCCGATACGACCGATAACATTTCCAAGTCCGTCGATCCGAACTTCGTCGAAACCGGCTTCTTCCATCTGGCGTTTCAGCTCCAGCTGAACATCTTTTTCGTACATGCTGGTCGATTTGATCTGTACCAGTTTTGAGAGGTTTTGTGCGGTGTAGTCACGGTACTTGTGTGATAAAGCGTTGATTTTTTCAAAAATATCATTCATAATTTGAGGGGTTTAGGCTGTAGACTGTTAGGGGGTTAGGCTGTTAGTGATTTAGGCTATTAGGAGTTTAGGCTGTTAGGGGTTTTTGGGTGTGTGATAATTATTTTTATTCAGGTTAATCTTGTGGTATGTGTTTTGGATTAGATTTCAGCAATGTGATGTTTGGGCCGTTAAGGAATCATGTGAATCCTAACAGCCTAAACCCCTACAGCCTAAAAGCCTTCTTTTTTACTTCCTCAATACTCAACAAAACAACTTCAGCCGTTGCAGGCAACGAAAAAGCCGGCTCAAACTCATGATTTCCAACTGCCGAGACAGCATCTTTTATCGCGAGCCATACCGAAAATGCAAGCATCAGCGGAGGTTCGCCAACGGCTTTGCTTTTACGGATGGTACCTTCGTTTGGGTAGCCGGATAACAATTCAACATTGAAAATACCCGGAATATCATTTACCGTTGGAATTTTATAGGTATCTGGCGAATGGGTAAGCTGATGCCCTTTTCTGTCCCACTTTACTTCTTCGGTTGTAACCCAACCCACGCCTTGTATAAAACCGCCTTCAATCTGGCCGATATCAATTCCGGGATTCAATGAGTCGCCTACATCGTGTAAAATATCGCTTCGCAACAGCTTGTATTCGCCGGTTAAAACATCCAGTTCCACTTCGGAAACTGCCATTCCATAAGCATAATAATAAAATGGATTGCCCTTGCCTAATTCGCGGTCGAAAAAGATGCCTGGAGTTTTGTAAAAGCCGGTGGCACTGAGGCTGACCTGTTTCAGGTAGGCTTGTTTTACAAGTTCACTAAAAGGAATTTTTGTATCGGGATGTGAAGTCGCAAAAACAGAATTGTCAGCAAATTGAATATGGTTGGCTTGGATGGCCTCAGTTTTTAACTTTGATTTTAATTCATCAAGGGCAACTTCAGTTAGTCTTGATTTAAGTTGATCAATAGCATTTTTAACAGCCATTCCATTGAGGTCGCTGCCTGAGGAAGCAGCAGTGGCGGAGGTATTCGGGACTTTTGAGGTATTGGTTGGATTTATTTTGATAATCTCAGGTGAAACGCCGAATTCATCAGCTGCTATACCAAGAATCTTGGTATGTAGTCCTTGCCCCATTTCCGTTCCGCCATGGTTTACGGCTATAGTTCCATCAGTGTAGATATTAACCAAAGCACCGGCCTGGTTGAGGAAAGCGGTAGTAAATGAAATACCGAATTTTACCGGTGTGAGTGAAATGCCTCTTTTTATAAATTCATGTTCCTGGTTGAATCCGGCAATGGATTTCCTGCGTTCGCTATAATTTGATGAAACCAACAGCTGGTCAAACATCATGTGCAGACGATTATTGACAACGGTTTCGCCATAAGGGGTAGTATTTTTCTGATTGATTCCGTAAAAGTTAAGTTTGCGGATTTCGGCAGGATCCTTTTTGAGGTAACGGGCTATTTTATCAATGGCTGTTTCAATAACAGCTATACCCTGCGGACCTCCAAAACCACGGAAAGCTGTATTCGAAGGAAGATTTGTCCGAAAGGCGTTGCCGATGATTCTTGCATTCGGAATGAAATACGAGTTTTCGGCATGAAGCATCGCCCGTTCGAGGATGGCACGGCTAAGGTCGGTAGCGGCCCCGGCGTCAGAGTTCAATTCAACGGAATAAACAAGTATTTTCCCTTCATCGTTAAATCCTACCTGGTATTTTGAAAAAAAGCGGTGCCGTTTTCCGGTCATTTTCTGATCGTCGTCGCGGAATAGATGAATGCCGACAGGTCTGCCTGTTGCATTGGCCAGCAAGGCTGCCCATGCTGCCACATGATTTCCCTGGGTTTCTTTTCCCCCGAAAGCTCCACCCATCCGACGCACTTCAACATCCACTTCGTTTTTTGCAATTCCAAGTACTTCAGCAACAATAGCCTGGGTTTCGGCCGGATTCTGGCTTGAAGCATGAATGAGTATCTCCTTCCCTTCGCCCGGAATTGCCAGTGCCGATTGCGTTTCGAGGTACCAATGTTCCTGCGCCCCGGATTCAAGTTCGCCCGAAATAACATGAGGCGCTGATTTTAAAGTGTCGTCCACATTCCCGCATTCAATCAGGCGTGGAGGAGCTATAAGGCTGTTAACGGCAATGGCTTCATGTAAATCCAAAATAGTATCGAGTTCCTCAAATTCAATACGGAGTAGTTTTTCAGCTTTTATAGCGGCGTCCTCAGTTTCGGCAGCAATAAGCACAATGGCTTGCCCTATAAAAGTTACTTCATCAATAGCCAGGCAAAGTTCATCGTGAATTACCGGCCCCATCTGGTTTTTGCCGGGAATATCTTTATGTGTGAGAATGGCGACTATGCCATTAAGTTTTGCTGCTGCTTTTGTATCAAGTAAACTAATACGCGCATGGGCTTCATTGCTGTACACCACTCTTCCGACCAGTTGCCGGTTTGTGGCAATATCATTCACATACACCGATTGTCCGGTTACATGCTTAATGGCGCTGTCGTGTTTTAAATCTGCAGTTTTCATAGCCCTGAAGTTGAGGTTTCTGCATAAAATTTCATCAGGAGATTACCGGCTACAAGTCTGCGGTATTCGGCCCCGGATCGGGCATCATTTAAAGGGGAGAACTCATGAGCAAGGATCTTCACAGCATGCTCTACGGCTGCCCTGGTCCATGGTTTCCATAAAAGATAATGCTCTGTTTCAGAAGCACGTTTAGGTTGGTCGGCCATTCCGCCAAAGGCAAGAATAATTTCTTTTACATGACCGCCTTCAAGTTGTAACGAAAACCCTCCGCTTACAGTCGAAATATCAAGATCCTTGCGTTTGGAAACTTTATAGGACTGAATCAAAGTATCAGCAGGTAGTTTAGGTATATGAACGGCTGTAATTAACTCGTCGTAACGTATATCAGTTAAACGATAGCCTTTGATAAAATCTCCGAATGGAATTAGTCTTTCGTTATCTGACGATTGTAATTTTACTTTTGCCTTATATGCAATCAGCAATGGCAACATATCACCTATAGGAGATGCAGAACCAATATTTCCTCCCAGGGTTGCCAGGTTCCGGATTTGAAGCGACCCGAATATTTGCAGCATTTTATACAATGCCGGAAGTTTTTCGTGTGATTGCGATTTCAGCATTTCCAGGCTTAAGCCGGAGCCAATTTCAAAGACTTTATCCGTTTCGGTAAAATACTTCAGTTCTGTGATATCTGATATATCAAGGATTTCATTCAGCCGTTCTCTTTTCTTGGTCTGCCGTAAGGCTGCATCAGTAGCTCCTCCAACAATTATTGCATCCGGGTATTTTCTTCTCGATGTGAGTGCATCCGGCAAGGTGAGTGGCTTGTAATAGTGCTGGGTAGGAGTAGAGATTTCAACAGGAGATTTATCCTTGTTGATTTCATCTAGCAACGTGATAATTTTTGTTTCGTGAAGTTTGAATTTATCGGTATCAACACACGAACAGGCATGTTCGGCTGCTTTAATGATAGGTTGATATCCTGTGCAACGGCAGAGATTCCCCGTAAATGCATCTTCAATTACCTCCCTTTCAGGGTTGTGGTGGTTTTTATATAATCCAAACATCGACATTACTACTCCCGGTGTACAATATCCGCACTGGCTTCCATTATGATTTACCATTTCCTGCTGAACAGGATGAAGTATCCCGGAGTCGGCCAGGTTTTCGACTGTGATTAACTGTTTGCCATGGATCATAGGTAAGAATACCAGGCAGCTGTCAATAGTTTTATAGGTTAATTTACCCTCTTGGTTTTCGGCAATTACCACTGTACAGGCACCGCAATCGCCTTCGGCACAACCTTCTTTCACACCCTTGTGACCGGGAAGTGAACGCAGATAATTGAGGACGGTTGTGGTTGGGTTTAATTCAGGATTTGAATTAAAATCAATAGAAACAACTTTTTCGTTTAATACAAACTGAATATTATTGCGTTGGGAACTCATGATTTTTTAAGAGTATTTTTCACATCGATCATTTTTGCAATGATACTGATTGCGATTTCGGCCGGTGTTTCCGCTGCAAAAGGAATGCCTATCGGCATATCTACTTTTTCGAGTTGTGCTTCCGGAATACTATGGTTTTCTATTGCATTTTTCCTGATTTCGGCGACTTTGCGTTTGCTCCCTATCATTCCAAGGTAGGCAAATTCGTGCCTGATACAAGCCAGAAGAACCGTTTCATCAAAATCGTGCTTATGGGTTACGATGGCTATATAGGTATTGTTATCGAAAGCCAGTGAATCAATAATCTGCAGGAAATCACCTGTCTTTGTTTCAACATCAGGTATGTTCCAGGTGTCAAAAATGCCTTCCCGCTGATCGAACACAAACGGGCGAAATCCTAGGCCGGTAGCATATCCTGCAAGCGCTTTACCTATATGCCCTCCACCGAAAATGTACAGTTTAGGAAGGCATCCGATAGGTTCAAAATATATTTCCATGGTACCTCCGCAATGCATTTTCAGGTCGTCTGCCAGGTGAAAGCGTTTTGAAAATGGCAAACCGCATGAAATAATTTTCAAAGCTTCCTGAATGGCCTGGAATTCAACACTTCCACCACCAATGGTTCCTTTTATGGATCCATCCTGATACACCAGCATTTTGGAACCGGCTTTTCGTGGAGTGGAGCCTGTAGTTTCGGTTACAACACACAATACTGCAGGAATACCCTGCTCAATAACTGTTTTCAGATCGTTAATAATCTCCTGCATATCTCTTGAAATTGTAAGCTAAATTATAAAAAAACAGCCGCTATCTGGTGGGCGACTGCGTTTATTTTTGAAAAGGGCCTATGATGCTGGAATTAAACAGGATGAAAAGCAGAAAATTTGTGAATGAATTTTTTAAATGCTGTCAATTGATACAAGTGCCAATTTTCAGGCTACATTTTTGCTGTATCCGCATTTGTAATTACTGCTATATCGGTTGGCCCAGATGCTTCCAACTTAACCCGTACTTAGCAAAAGGCTATTTGTGCAATGTTAAAGATTTTATTTTGTCATTGAAACTGAACCGATAAACAACCTTCAGAATATATGATCCGCTTAAATTACTAATCAGATTTTAAAGAATAAAATCTATTGCAGCGCAAAACACGACATGAAGAACATGTCGTGCTGCAGAACAAAACAATCATATTTCTAGTACTTATTCTTAATTATATGAGGCAATAATCTGACAATCAGAATCACATCGAATTGGATAGCAATTTGTTTAAGAGCACATCAAAAATTAAACAAAAGCAAGAATGTGCAAAATTGAGATGATTTTAATTAAATCTATTGGTTAACAGAGTTATCTGCCTCTAACAGACATGATTAATCCGATAATTAATAGTATGGATCTGAAAGAAAGCGCCATAACACTATTCAACTGTGTCTCTTTTTGAGCCAGTTTACTTGCCAAACGCATTAAAGGGGCGATTTCACTTTTCGGCATTTCGGGCAGCGGGGAGCGCTCCTGCCATGAATTATAATTTGACACCATCCATTCGGTGCCTTTACTCTGGGCAACTTGTGCACGCAGACTAATCCTGCTGTTCGCTGTTGTATTTGTTTCCAAGGCTGTAATTAGTTAGGTGAGTAATAATTATTAAATTTATTCAGTAACAAGTAAGATTACTTGCAATAATTTTGCCATAGTTTACAATAGTCTGAATAATAGTAATATATGAATTGTTTTTATTCTCAGCACCCGTGACTCTTTTTCATTTTGAAACTATTTGTCCTGATTGGATCAGACGGTGTGTTCTAAAAATTTTCGAACCTCGTTTTAAAACTAATAAGCTCAGGAGAACTGAAGTTCACCTAAAGCCATTCAGGGAATAGTGCTATTTATAAGGTAAGCTCCCCGCGAAGGGGCAGTTGCAATAACCTTTTCATTTCAGCTAAGTTATATCCTTCTCCAAGGAGGTATATCATTTTGGCGATTGCCGATTCTGTGGTAATATCAGAACCTCCTATCACTCCTATCTGGCTGAGCGTGATACTGGTTTCGTATTTGCCCATATCTACAGAGCCGCCTTTGCATTGGGTAACATTATATATGATAATTCCTTTTTGGATGGCTTGTGTTAAAGCAGAAATAAACCAGGCGTCGGTAGGAGCGTTGCCTGCACCGTAAGTTTCAAGAATAACCCCTTTAAGTCCTTCGATATTAAGAGCGTTTTTTACAACAATTTCAGCTATACCCGGAAATAGCTTTAATATTATCACGCTGTTATCAAGCTTTTTGTGAACTTTCAGCTTACTATTGCCGGGTTTCAGTATCATTTCCGAATTATACCTGATATGTACTCCGACCTCTGCCAGCAGAGGATAGTTACCTGAAAGGAATGCATTGAAATTTTCGGCATTAAATTTACTGGTTCGGTTTCCGCGCATCAGCTTGTTTTCAAAATAGATAGCCACTTCAGGTACCAAAGGATGTCCATTTATCTGTGCAGCGGCAATTTCGATAGCATTGATAAAGTTATCTCGTCCATCGGTGCGGACAACACCCATTGGTAACTGCGAACCGGTAAAAATTACTGGCTTGTTCAGGTTTTCCAGCATAAAGCTAAGCATCGAGGCTGAATAGGACATGGTATCGGTGCCATGCAAAACTACGAATCCATCATATTTTTCATAATTTTCTTCAACAACCGTTGCCAGTTTCACCCAAAAGGAAGGGGTTACATTGGAAGAGTCGATCAGCGGATTGAAAGAAACAGACTGGAGTTTATAATCAAAATTTTGCAGAACCGGCATCAACTTGTAGATATCTTCAAAATGATAGGGCTGCAAAGCACCTGAAACAGGATCTTTAACCATTCCGATTGTGCCACCGGTGTAAATGATGAGGAGAGAGGGAGTCATAAGGTTGTTTTAAAACTCACCCCCTGCCCCCTCTCTTTGAAGGAAAGAGAGGGGGTGAGGACGAGGAAGTTTAGTTATTTGAGATCATTGGTGTACAAAACAAGGTAGATAATATTAAATTATATTCTGAGAGTCACCCCCTCCCTTTGTGAAGAGAGAAAGTGTGGTCATTAAAACTCACCCCCCGGCCCCCTCTCTTTGAAGAAAAGAGAGGGGGTGAGGACGAGGAAGTTTAGTTATTTGAGATCATTGGTTTACAAAACAAGGTTTGTTAAATTAAATTCTGTTCGGCGTGTCACCCCCTCTCTTCGTGAAGAGAGGGGGCCGGGGGGTGAGTTTTTTGAAAATATTTTCTTATAAAATTACAAATTAAAAAGCTTTACAGCATTCCCTGTCGTAATCTCAGCCACTTCTTCAATAGTTATCCCGCAGAGCTCCGCCACTTTTTCTGCGATTATAGGAATATAGGAAGGTTCGTTACGCTTTCCGCGATAAGGAGCCGGTGCCAGGAAAGGTGCATCTGTTTCGAGTATTATATGTTCAGGTCCAACTGCTTTCACAACCTGCTGCATGCCTGAATTTTTAAACGTTACTACTCCACCGATTCCCAGTTTGAAACCAGCGTCAATCACTTGAGCCGCTTGTATCTCATTCCCTGGAAAACAATGGAAGACACCTTTCAGATCCGATGTAAGTTCCTGCTTTAGTATCCGCCATACTTCGTTATAAGAATTCCTGACATGTATGGCTACAGGAAGTTTATACTTTTTTGCCCATTGCAACTGTGTGCGGAATACTTCTTCCTGCAAGCCCTGGTGGGTTTTATCCCAGTAAAGATCGATGCCTATTTCACCAACAGCAATGTAGTTGCCGGTTTCGAGCTGATGTGTTACTTCTAAAAGTTCATTTTCTATGGTTTCAGGTAGTACTGAAGTGGGGTGGAGGCCGGCCATTGGAAAACAAATTCCGGAATACTGGCTAAACAGTTCCAGCATGGACTTCCAGGAAGTTGAATCAATATTTGGTAAAAGTATTGTGGTTACACCGCCATCAATGGCTTTTTGAATGGCAGCCTGCCGGTCTTCAGCAAATTCAGGAAGGTATAAATGACAGTGAGTATCAACGAATTTCATGCCGGCAAAGGTAGTTACAAGTTTTAATTTCTGGAATAGGAATTTACAAGGAACAATATCCATTATCTTATAATACAGGCTAAAACCGAACGATTTTAAAATTGGAAATTCTTCTCCATGGTCGATTTGAAACTTTTAGCCGGTTCCTACAATATTTATCAAACCAATCTGAATCGTCCCTAGCTTTGTGCTAACTTTTCCTTTTTGCTTTTTCAATGCAGAAAAGGATTATTCATTTTTTCATAACCTATCGTAGTTTCAGGTCCATGTCCCGGATACACGGTATAATCATCAGGCAAAGTGAATAATTTCGAGGTTATACTTTGATGCAATACATCAAAATTACCTGTTGGTAGATCTGTTCGGCCTATGCTGTCGCGAAACAGCACATCGCCGGCTATCACATATCGTTCAGCATGATTTACCAGGCAAATACTTCCTTCGGCATGACCGGGAGTATATAAAACTTCAACATTTGAATTTCCATAACTTACCCGGTCGCCTTCGCTGATGAAATCAACAGGGATGATCAGCTTCTCCACTTTTATACCAAATACTGCTCCGAACTCTGCTGCCGTTTCCCAAAACATTTTACAGTTTTTATGGCATTGCGGTCTGAGATTAAATGTATTGCAGACAAAATTATTCCCGATTATATGATCAACATGAAAATGTGTATTTACCATTCCCACAGGTACAAGCTTGTTACCGGTAATATAGTCTGCGAGCTCTGTTTCTTCCATTTTACCCTGGCATGCCGGATCAATTACCAGGCATTTACCGGTTTCATCACTTAATACATATGTGTTTACCCCGAAGGAATTAAAAACAAACCTCTTTAATTTCTGAATCATGATTATACTAATTTTGAAGCGATAAAGTTATCAATAAACCTAATGCATATACATAAACATTGAACCGCAGATTTTTGTTACTTTAGCGGGTAGAAAATTATTGAACACAAATGAGAATAGTCTCCACTGGTATAATGGTGAAAATAAACAGGTTAGCATGTATATTGCTGATTGTGTGGCTATTTTCGAATTCTGCTTCGGCACAATTTTATAATGGTTCACAAATGACTTTCGGGAAAAACCGTGTTCAATACACGAATTTCCTTTGGACATACTACCGGTTTAATAATTATGATGTCTATTATTACCTCAATGGGAAAGAACTGGCACAGCATACAGCCGATTACGCAGGGAAATACATTCCTGAAATTGAGAAAAAACTTGAAACAACCCTCGATAAAAAGACCCAGTTCATAGTTTATAATACATATTCAGACCTGAAGCAGAGCAACATCGGGTTAATGAATAATTCCCAATACAATACGGGAGGAATCACACATATTATCGGCACCAAAGTATTTCTGTACTTCGATGGCGACCTGAATCATTTCGACAGGCAGATTCGTGGAGGTATTACCCGGCTGTTGCTCGAAAATATTATCTATGGAGGGTCACTTGGGTCGCAGGTAAAAAACAGTACACTGATTACCCTGCCTGACTGGTACATTGACGGTCTGGTTTCATATTACAGCCGGAATTGGGATACGGAACTTGATAATAAGGTAAAAGACGGAATTCTTAGTAAGAAATTCAAAAGATTCAACCACCTGATTGATGATGATGCCGTTTTAGCCGGCCATTCACTATGGCGTTTTATTGCCGAGAAGTATGGAGAAGAAAACATTGCCAATATACTCTATATGACAAGAGTAAACCGCAGTGTCGAAGGCGGCTTTGTATATGTGCTGGGCATTTCGTTCAAAGATGTAATCGAGGAATGGTATAATTGGTATAAACAGATATATTCTGCAGATAACCAGGATTATAGCCAATATAATCCGAAAGTTTCTTTCAAGATAAAAAAAGACAGGGTTTATGATAATATGCGGATTAGCCCTGATGGGGAAAGGATGGTATATTCTGTAAATGATAATGGCTTATACAAAGTTTTTATTTATGATATGGCCACCGGGAAAAAGAAACGAATCTTTCGCACCGGATACCGAACCGACGAGAAGGTTGACTATTCGTACCCTTTGCTGGCATGGCATCCTGCAGGGAATGTAATATCTATGATCATTGAACGTAAAGGCTTGTTGTATATATATTTCTACGACATGGAAACCCGGAAATGGCAAAGTCAGAACCTTTTCAATTTTCAGAAAATTATCGATTTCTCTTATTCACCTGACGGACGCTTATTTGCAATGTCGGCAGTTCAACGAGGCCAGTCCGACATTTACATATACAACATAGCCTCAAATACGGCCGAACCCATTACCTCTGATGTTTATAATGATTTAAATCCAAGGTTTCTTCCTAAAACAAACTTTATAATCTTCAGTTCTAACAGGCCCGATGATACTATCCGGTTTACCAGGGAGAATCTCAGTTCGTATGATGGCAAGGAAAATAATGACCTTTTTATTTACGACAGAAACTCCGGCAGCAATGTGCTGAAAAGAGTGACCAATACCAGGTTGGCCAATGAAATTCAGCCGCTTCCTTATAGTCCCGGGTACTTCACCTACCTTAGTGATGCCAATGGCGTTTATAACCGGTATGCTGCAAGATTCGACAGCACAGTGGCATATGTAGATACTACCGTTCATTACCGTTATTACACGCAGACTTTCCCTCTCACTAATTATCCGCAATCAATACTTAGCCAGGATGTTAGTTATGTTGGCCGTAAAACTGCAGAACTGTTTCGTGTGGATAATAAATACCATATCTATTCAGGTGAGATTCCTGTTGGCCCAATTGTTCCGCTTCAGGGCCTGGGTCAAACCAAATATATGACTGATTTGCAGGAAAAGGCACAAAAAGAAAAGAAAGAAGAAGCCCTTCTCAAGTTAAAACCTGAAATTAAAATAAAACGTAAACGATTTGTTGCCGTTTACGAAAATGATGTTCCTGCTTCAAAAACAGACTCATCAGGAGTTGATATTAACAACTACCAGATTTCAGGCAATTTACAGGTAGGGAAAACATCAATTACCAGAGGCAATGTTCTTCAACCAGGAGGTGGAGATGCAATTATCAAGCTTCCTCAACCCCGAAACTATAATGTTTCATATTCGGTTAACCAGCTTGTTAGTCAGCTTGATTTTTCGTATCTCAACCTGAGCTACCAGCCATATCTTGGATATTCAGGACCGGTTTATCAGAACTCCCCTACCAATGCACTTTTTATGCTGGGAGCAACCGACCTTTTGGAGGATTATCGTATCATTGGTGGTGTTCGGCTAAATGCAAGCCTTGTGCATAACGAGTACTTATTCGGCTTTGCTAACCTTAAACATCGCCTCGACCGCGAAGTTTATTTCCATCGTACCGGATTTGATGCTTCTTACTCCAATGCATATGTTCGGCACAGGATACACGAACTTCACTATGTGTTGCGGTATCCTTTTACTGAGGTAATTGCCGTTAAGGGAACAGCTATGATGCAATATGATAAACCTTATTCACTGGCATATGATTATCCAACCGCCAACCTGAACCTGGATGGCAATGCCTGGGCTATTGCAAAAGGCGAACTTGTTTACGACAACACCCGTCAAATCGGCATAAATCTTATGCAAGGTATGAGGGCTAAAGTCTTTGGGGAATATTATCAATTGGTAAAAAAACCTTCAGTGAATATGATCGTTGTGGGTTTTGATGTACGACATTACACCCGTATTCATCGGTCATTTATCTGGGCAAACCGCTTTGCCGGAAGTACTTCATTCGGGAAAAACAAACTGCTTTATTACATGGGTGGTGTTGATAATTGGCTAACACCGCAATTTAATTATGAATACCAGATTGATTATAATCAGAATTATGCTTTCCAAACCTTAGCCACCAGCATGCGGGGATTTAAACAGAATGCACGTAGCGGCAACACCTTTGCTTTGTTTAGCTCTGAACTGCGTTTTCCTGTTTTTAAATATTTTTTAAATAAACCACTCAGGTCCGAATTTCTTAATAATTTTCAGATTATTGGATTTACCGATATAGGTTCTGCCTGGCAGGGACTTAATCCGCTTGACGAATCGAATACCTATTATACAAAGACAATCAACAGTCCGCCACTGGATATAACTGTTAAGGTCCAGAAAGACCCTCTGATAGCCGGATATGGCTTTGGTTTGCGCAGTACATTGTTTGGCTATTTCCTGCGTGCCGATTGGGCATGGGGTATTGAAGATCAGATGATTCAGCCCAGGATTTTTTATATCTCACTTAGCCTTGATTTTTAATGGATAGAGAGTCTGCGCAACACGAAGGGTGTCTCACACTCAAATCTTCAGTTATCCATGCCCAATTCCCGAATAGATGAACCTTCCTGAAAAACGAATAACCGATTTTATTCACAAGCACCATATTTTTACCCTAGCTACATCAGCTAAAAATATTCCATATACCTCCACCTGTTTTTATGTATATATAGATGAACTGAACATGTTTGTGTTTACATCAGACCATGGCACACGTCATGTAGATGAAATGCTTCGCCAACCTACGGTTTCAGGAGCTATTGCACTCGAAACTACAATGATAGGAAAGATACAGGGAATACAATTTACCGGAATATCGACGGAACTGGATGGCAATCTTTACGAAACAGCACTGAGCGTATACCTGAAAAAATTTCCGGTTGCAGCATTTAAGAAACTCATACTTTGGGGCATACAACCTGACTATATTAAGATGACTCATAACCGGCTGGGCTTTGGTACAAAACTAATCTGGAAGATTGATAGTTAAGCAATAATTAAACCCAGTTTAATATTGACATTTGAATATTAATTAGTTTATGTTGTTCAAAAAAATAATACAACCATTTCGCCTTGTTTTTGCGCATTAATTTTTTTATTCTTACATCCCTTTGTTTACGGGCCTTCTGAAACCCTTTATTGACAAGGGTTTCGTAACTTATTAAGGGTTTAAACGCCACATATCCAGACAGATAATAGATGCTAACATGATTTTTGTTAATAACTGCATTTGATTTATTCGATAAGCATAGTGAAATTTGTAAATCCTGATTTTTGCCAGTAAAACCATCTAATACTATTGGCTTTCAGGATATTCTTTTTATTATTAACAGTGAACGCAAAGCAATATGGATGTTAATCTTTTTTCACAAATCGATTCTACAGTTGGAGAAGGTGTTAAAAACGATTTTTATGGTAAAGTACTTGAGCAACGCCAACGACCCGGGATTGAACAGTCTGAAAGAGTTGAACCGGCTACAGAGCCAGAACTTGTAAGCGTTCCAGTAATTGAACCAAAATTAATGACTCAACAGAGTATTGAAAAGCCGGTAAAAGACTCAATGAAAGCATACACTCACGAAGAAGTATTAGAAACTGCCACCGTATATTTTGAAGGCGACAAACTTGCTGCAAGTGTATGGATGAATAAATATGCACTCAAGGACAGTGATGGTAACATCTATGAGCTCACACCCGACGATATGCACCATCGTCTTGCTTCCGAGATAGCACGTATCGAAAAGAAATATCCAAACCCAATGAGCGAGGAAGAGCTTTTTGAACTCTTCCGCAATTTCCGTTATATCGTTCCGCAGGGAAGCCCGATGGCGGGTATTGGAAATAACTTCCAGGTTTCCTCCCTCTCCAATTGCTTTGTAATTGGCAGTGATGGCAACCACGACTCGTATGGTGGAATTATGAAAATTGACCAGGAGCAGGTTCAGCTTATGAAACGCCGTGGAGGTGTTGGTCACGACCTGTCTCACATCAGGCCTTCAGGTAGCCGGGTTTTGAACAGTGCACTCACTTCAACCGGTATTGTTCCTTTTATGGAGCGGTTCAGTAATTCAACCCGCGAAGTTGCCCAGGATGGCCGCCGTGGTGCCCTGATGTTGTCAATATCAATCAAACATCCTGACAGTGAAAACTTTATTGATGCTAAAATGGAACAGGGCAAAGTTACCGGTGCCAATGTATCAGTAAGGATTGATGATGGATTTATGAATGCCGTTAAAAACAAAGGCAAATATAACCAGCAATACCCGATCGAATCAGCTAACCCATCGAAAGTTCAGGAAATTAATGCCCGCGGTTTGTGGGATAAGATAATTCACAACGCCTGGAAATCGGCTGAACCGGGAATTTTGTTCTGGGATACCATTATCCGTGAATCAGTGCCCGATTGCTATGCTGATCTTGGATTTAAAACACTTTCGACAAACCCTTGTGGCGAAATTCCCCTCTGTGCCTACGATAGTTGCAGGTTAATTGCTATAAATTTATATGGTTACGTCGAAAATCCGTTTACGGCTCAAGCTTCGTTCAACTCAAAATTGTTTGCTGAACATTCGCGTGCTGCTCTCCGGATTATGGACGATATCATCGACCTTGAAATGGAAAAGATTGATGGAATCCTTGCCAAAATCAATTCAGATCCTGAGGACGAAGAAACTAAACGAACAGAAAGAATCCTTTGGGAGAAAATCCGTGAAAAAACACTGCAGGGCCGCCGAACCGGTATTGGTATTACAGCCGAAGGCGATATGCTCGCTGCTTTAAATATGCGATACGGAACCGAAGAAGCTACAAGTTTCAGCGTTGATGTTCACAAAACTCTGGCAATTGAAGTATACAGTGCTTCGGCCGATCTGGCTGCCGAGCGTGGGGCATTTCCTATTTTTGATATCGAACGCGAACGTAACAATCCGCTGATCAACCGTATCCGCGAAGCTGCTCCTGAGGTGTATGCCAAAATGGAAAAACAAGGCCGCCGTAATATCAGCATGCTTACAATTGCTCCAACCGGCAGCGTAAGTATTTGTACACAAACCACATCAGGCATTGAGCCTGTTTTTATGGTAAGTTACAGGCGCCGCCGTAAAGTAAATCCAAACGATAAAAATGTACATGTTTCGTTTGTTGACGAGGTTGGCGATGCATGGGAAGAATACAACGTGTTCCACCCAAAGTTCCTCGACTGGATGAAAATCAATGGCTATGATATGGAAAATGCCATTTCGATGAGCGATGAAGAACTTGAGCCTATAATTGCGAAATCACCCTATTATAAAGCCACCAGCAACGATATCGACTGGGTAGCAAAAGTGCAGATGCAAGGCGCCATACAGAAATGGGTGGATCATTCTATCAGCGTTACCGTTAACCTTCCAACCGAAGCTACCGAAGAACTGGTTAGTGATGTATATCTTACAGCCTGGGAAAGCGGTTGTAAGGGCATGACTATCTATCGCGACGGCTCACGTTCGGGTGTTTTGATCAGCAACGAAACCAAAAAAGAAGAGATCAACGAATTTCAGGAAACCAAAGCTCCGCCTCGTCCAAAAGAACTGGAAGTTGAAGTTGTACGTTTTATGAACGAAGACGAACGGTGGATAGCGTTTGTAGGTTTGCTCAACAATAAACCTTACGAGATATTTACTGGCAAAAGCACCGATTTCTATATCCCCGATTACGTGAAAAAAGGTTGGGTGATCCGTTATAAGGATAACGAACAAACTTCAGCACGTTATGATTTTGAATATGAGGACAGTTATGGATACCGTGTAACACACCGCGGTTTGTCGCGATCCTTTAAAAAAGACTACTGGAACTATGCAAAGCTTATTTCAGGTATTCTCAGGCATGGTATGCCACTTCCTTATGTGGTTGAACTGATTGATCACCTGAGTTTCGACAATGTAAGCATCACCACCTGGAAGAACGGTGTGATCCGTGGCCTCAAAAAGTTTATCCCCGACGGAACACAAACCGGCCACAACTGCCCGCAATGCAGCGATAAAAATACCATTGTATATAAAGAGGGATGTATGACCTGTACTTCATGTGGGTACAGTAAATGCGGATAAACAATACTTTAATTACCACTCGGATACGGAACCACGGCTAAATTCTGGCCGTGGTTTTTTTATGCATGTTATAAGAAAATAGATTAGTTCCGATTTTCAGTCAGCCCAGATTCTGGGACCCGACATTCCGGGCTTTTTACTCCGGAAATTAAATTTAAATTTGCTTTTCGTTAATTGACTAAAGAAATGCTAAAATATAACAAACAATTTGATGTAATCTGGGCTAATATGGATCCCAACCGTCATATGCGTCATACTGCCTACAACGATTATGCAGCCCAGGTTCGGGTCGCTTTTATGGATGATAATGGAGTCGGTTTCGAAGAAATGGAAAAACTAATGCTTGGACCTGTACTCTTTAGAGAAGAAACCCGATTTCTATCTGAAGTGCGGATGGGAGAACGAATTACTGTTGATCTGCAAATCGCCGGTCTTTCTTCTGATGGCGAACGATGGAAAATGGTTCACCAGGTTTTTAAAGGCGATGGTACACTTTCCGCTGTTATTACTGTTGAAGGGGCCTGGATTGACATGGTAAAACGCAAACTCAAACGGCCACCACAGGAACTTGTCAACAAGTTTAATGAACTCCCAAAAACTGATGACTATCATGAAATAGTCAAAGGACAGAAGGCATAATCAGGTGAAAAGGGGATGAATCTGTATTCTTAAGTTAACTTATTGTTTACTTTGTTTATATTGATAAATGCTCTGATACCTAAAAACAGTAATATTTCGGCCTCTCTTATTTTTTAATGAAAATTCCTGATTTTCAAAAATGTTTCTTGTGATGATCAAAAGTCTGGTTATCGCGGAAGGCAATAAACTTGCGTGCAATAAGCAGGAAAATAGGCAGGTTGTTGCGGTTCAGATAGTCAATGGCTTCGGGCTTGGCGTTGCATGCTTCCGCCAAAATGGCCAGTAATTGAAAATCGTTTTTATGTAACCACATATACGCTTTCGGATCTCCGTCGATGGCCCGGTCGAGCGCACCAAAATGCGGATACCCATTTTTCATAAGCCAGGCAAACGCTTCTTCGCTGCCGCGCATACTCATACTTAAAGCTCCAAGCTCCGGATACCCGTTTTGCATCAGCCAGTTGAATATCTCCTGGTTTCCGCTCAGGGTTTCGGCAAAAGCAAGCAGTATTTTTGGCTCGTATTCAAGCATGAGGGGTTGGGGTTTGGGGTTTAGGGGTTGGGGGAAGGGAGAGTGGGAGAGGGAGTGATTGGGAAATAAGTCTAACTTTTAATATTCTATTGTTCAAATGTTCCTTAATTCAAGTGTTCATACAATAGTTACTGATTTGTGTCAACTATTCACTATTCGTTATTCACTTTTCACTCAATAGAACACCTCCGCTTTAATCCCCAGCTCTTCAATCCTGGAAGCCAGGGCCTGGAATTCCACTTCAGGTACTTTTTCCAGTGTTCTGTAAGGTGTCTGCCTGTCGATTGGGTAAAGCATCACTAATTTAGGGTTAATTTCCTGAATATGTTTTAACCATAACGAAAGTTCGTCTTCAGTAGTATTATCAACCTGGTTTCCATCTACATCTCCGCGAATCAGCATGGTTTGAATGGTCAGGTTGCCCCCGAAATTCTTTAATTCCTTAACCACCTTTTCTAGTGTAATCGGGAAAGTAGGCCGATTAATAGCCTGAAATGTAGCATTGGTTCCGGCATCGAGTTTCAAAACATTATTATCAATTTTGAGCAATGCATTTTTAACATTTGCACGATCCAGGCGGGTTGCATTCGAAAGCACAGTGATCAGGGCTTTAGGGAAAAATTCGTCACGCAAACGGATGGTGTTGTCAATTAAAGTCTCAAATTCGGGATGAAGTGTAGGTTCCCCATTCCCTGCAAAAGTAATATTGTCAGGATCCAGTCCGCCCGATTTGAGTGCTTCAAACCGGCTTTTCAGCGAGCCGTTTATTTCATTCGCCGAAAAAAGTTTCAGTTTATCTTTTTTACGCACATCCGTCAGGCCGCATTCGCAATAAACACAATTAAAAGTACACAGTTTGCCTTCCAGAGGCATTAAGTTAATCCCCAGTGAAACCCCGAAACGGCGACTTTTTACAGGCCCAAAGACAATTTCATCAAATAATATTCCAGCCATATAATTTTATTCTGCCTTCCTCAGCTTTGTGATTCCGGAGTTTATAATATTTGCAAAAGTAAACCAAAACAAGGAGGCAGGCATAAATTCCGAAAAGGAATATTCCTTCCGGCTGATTATTCGATGATTAATACTACTTTTGAGTACTTAATTTTATATTCATATTCCGAATGCTCACCATCAACCAGATTAAAGCTCCTATAGCTTCATATATCGAAGAGTTCGAGAAACATTTCCGCGACTCGATGAAAAGTCCGGTCCCTCTGCTCAACACCATTACCCGATACATCATCAAGCGTAAAGGCAAGCAGATGCGGCCCATGTTCGTTTTCTTTTCAGCTAAAGTATGCGGAGAGGTAAATCAAAGTACATTTCATGCTGCTTCACTGATTGAACTCCTTCACACAGCCACTCTTATTCATGATGATGTGGTCGACGATTCCAATGAAAGGCGTGGGTTCTTTTCGCTTAATGCTCTTTGGAAGAATAAGATAGCTGTTCTTGTTGGGGATTATCTCCTTTCGCGCGGACTGCTTCTTTCACTCGAACACGAAGAGTACCATTTGCTGAAAATCGTCTCTAATGCCACCCGCGAGATGAGTGAAGGGGAATTGTTGCAGATCGAAAAAGCCCGCAAACTTGATATTGAAGAACCGGTGTATTTCGAAATTATCCGAAAAAAAACCGCCTCGCTTATTGCTTCCTGTTGCGCTGCTGGTGCTGCATCGGTGAGTTCCGATGCTGAAACAATCGAGAAAATGCGCCTTTTTGGCGAGTATGTCGGCATAGCATTTCAGATTAAAGACGACCTGTTTGATTACGAAAAAAACCTGGCAACCGGCAAGCCCAATGGCATCGACATAAAAGAGAAAAAAATGACCCTGCCATTAATTTATATGCTGAACCAGATGACATGGATCGAAAAACGCCATGCTATGAATATAGTACGGAACCACAATAACGAACCGGAAAAAGTTGCTGAACTGATTGTGACCGTTAACAAGAGCGGTGGAATCGAATATGCCGCAGGTAAGATGCGGGAGTATCAGCAGAAAGCCATCGCTTTGCTCAACACCATGCCTGAAAGTGATTCACGTAATTCGCTCGAGCAACTTGTTATGTTTACCACTGAAAGGAAACATTAAGTAAGTTCAAGGTTCAAAAGGCTTCGCCAGTCAATGGTTCCTGGTTTAGAACATTGAATAATAATCCCTGAACAAAACTTATTGATACTTTTATATGCTTTTCGCGTTATTCATACAGAATAATTCAAAATACAATCTCAAATGAAAATTCTTATCAGCTTATTGATTTCCCTGTTGATTACAGTGACGGCTTACGCGCAGGTGACTGTTGAAAATTATTCAAATGGCATTAAAAAATCAGAGGGCCGGATAGTAAACGGGCAACGTGAAGGCATTTGGTATGAATTCAATTTAAAGGGAATTAAAATTGCTGAGGCCAATTATGTAAACGGGGTAAAAGAGGGAAAATACACAGAATGGTATCCGAATGGCAAAAAGCAGTTTGAAGGTTATTTTAAAATGGGTAAACTCAATAGTAGCATTACTGCATGGCACAGCGATGGAATCCTCCAGGAAAAAGGACATTTTACGGATGACCTGCGCGATAGTACATGGGTTTTCTATCATCCCAATGGTGCGACCGGAAGTACCGGTTTGTTTGAAAAAGGAAAACTTGAAGGCAAATGGCAGTATTTCTACGAGGATGGAGCAAAATGGAAAGAAGGATCTTTCAAAAACGATGAAAAAACTGGTCCCTGGACATTCTGGTACACGGATGGACACATCCATCATAAGGGTGAATATGTTGACAATAAAGAAAACGGCATTTGGATGGGTTGGTTTATAAACGGGCAGGTGAAAGATTCCGGATCCTATAATAATGGTAAAATGAAGGGCCAATGGAAAGGCTGGTACGAAAACAGTAAACCCCAGTACATTTGTTATTATATTGACGGCAACCAGGATAGTACATATCAGGTGTGGTATCCAAATGGGAAACAGCGTACAATGGGTATTTATAAATCAGGCGTGAAGGATGGGCTATGGAAGGAATGGTACGATAACGGACAGCTAAGTGAATCAGGTGGCTGGCTCGAAGGGGAACGAAATGGCAATTGGGTATACTTTGATGCAGCAGGAATGAAAATAAAAGAAGAGAATTTTGATAAAGGCAGACCTGACGGAGCCTGGAAATCATATTATGCCAACGGCAAAGTTTCGGGCTCTGGTCAATATGTAAATAAAATTAAGGAAGGTGCATGGCAGTATTACGACGAAAAAGGGAAGCTGATTGTTAAAGCCGAATTTAAAAACGGGCAGAAAATTAAAGAGAAACGTTACGGTGAGGCTGGCAAGGAACTTGAACCCGGCAAGTGATACAATTATTTCGAAAGGTTTGGGTTATTAAGCTAAAATTATACTATGAACCGTATCCTTGCATTCTGCTTAATCCTGGTTTTAGTTTCTCCCAAAGTCTATTCACAAGATAAAATAGCAGAGAAAAAATTACCTGAAATTTGCCTTACTCAAACCGAAACAGAATTATATAAACTTATCAATGAATATCGTTCGCAGAAGGGTTTACCTGCAATAAAGTTATCTGCTTCTCTAAGTTATGTGGCCCGTACTCATGCTAAAGATCAGGCAGAAAACTTTAAGGATGGGAAACGCTGTAATATGCATAGTTGGTCTGATAAAGGTTCCTGGACGACCTGTTGTTATACTCCCGACCATAAAAAAGCTAAATGCATGTGGAACAAACCGCGTGAACTTACCAACTACCCTGGTGATGGATTTGAAATTTCGTATTTTTCAACGTACCCATATGCGACAGCAGAAGACTATGCAAAGGATATTCTGGAAGGATGGAAGAAAAGCACAGGGCATAACGATGTGATCATAAACAAAAGCATCTGGAAGGATATGAAATGGCAGGCTATTGGAATAGGTATATACGGGGATTATGCAAATGTTTGGTTTGGGGCAGAGGAAGATAGTGCCGGAGAACCGGGGCTTTGCGAATAAATTCAGCATTAGTCAGCAAAGAAAACAATAGTGCCAATAAAATTGTTAATGATTAATATGAAACAAATTTACACGGTTATCCTTCTGCTCTTCTTTTCATCTTTTACTTCGATGGCCCAAAAGTTCCAGGGTGGAGTAGCTGCCGGGCTTGTTGGCAGCCAGGTTGCAGGTGATACTTACAGCGGTTTTCACAAAGCAGGTGTTAATGCAGGACTCTGGGTACGCCTGGCTGTCAGTGATCGGTCCTCTTTTCAAACAGAACTTAGTTATTTTCAAAAGGGTAGCCGTCATAATCCAGACGAAAAGAATGGAGATTATACTTTTTACCTGATGCGGCTTGGATATATCGAAATGCCCTTCCTGTATCAGTATCATCTTAAAAATAAGATTTTATTCGAAGTTGGCCCCTCGTTTTCGTTTCTGATTCATAGTTATGAAGAACTGGATTACCTGGAAGTGACTTATGGAGACTTCAGTTTGTTCAATCCTTCGTTTATGGCCGGCATTGGATATCCAATCACCGAAAAGTTGAGTGCCAACTTCCGGATGAACAGTTCCATACTCAGCATCAGGAAGGATGAAGTTAACGGAGCCGTATATCGCTTGTTCGATCATGGCCAATACAATGACTGCCTTTTGTTTTCTCTGAGCTATAAGCTTTAAAAGGATGAAATTTACACAGGATAGATTTCCGTTTTCATTTAAGCCCCAAGTCTCAAATTCCAAGCCCCAAAATAAAACCCCAAAAGCCAATGCACTATAAGCCAACTAAGTTCAGGACTTGGAATTTGGGTCTTGGAATTTGGAATTTTCAATCAGAAGTCACCAAATTATATATTTTATAAAATGACAATATAATCCCCAGCAAAGATGAATTACTCCAAAATAAAACTAATTGTAGGTGTTACCGGTGCTAGTGGTGCCATCTATGCCAAAGTGCTCTTCGACAGTTTGATGCGGTGTAAAGATCAGGTAGAGGAAGTCGCAATCCTGTTTTCGGATAATGCAAAAGAAGTGTGGAAGTACGAACTTGGCAACACTGATTTTGAGAAACTGCCATTTACATTTTATAAAAAAGATGATTTCTATTCCCCGGTTGCATCGGGTTCCGCTGGATATAATACTATGATCATTTGCCCATGCAGTATGGGAACTTTAGGACGTATTGCATCAGGTGTATCCAACGACCTGATGACACGTGCTGCCGATGTAATGCTAAAAGAACGCCGTAAACTGGTCCTGGTTGCCCGCGAAACCCCTTTAAGCCTTATCCATATCAACAATATGAAAACAGTAACCGAAGCCGGAGGAATCATCTGCCCGGCGACACCCTCTTTTTACAGCCGTCCTGAAACCCTGGAGCAACTGGCTGCAACTGTAACCAACAGGGTTTTATCATTGTCAGGAATAGAAGTGGGCGGATTTCGTTGGGGCGAAAAATAGTGTTAGTTCTCCCTGTCACCTCTCGACTTGTCTCCATGTCTTCCAATCCCAAAACCCTAATCCCAAGATCCCAAATCCTACCAATCCACAGCCTTTCTTCTGACCGGCATTGTCATGCACCGGCAGCCACCACCTCCACGCGAAAGTTCTGATCCATCAATAGTTACTACATATTTGCTGTAGTTTTTAATGTCAACTTTGTTGTTTACCACATCGTTGGCCTTGATAACAGCATAACCATGGTTGTTCATTTCTTCGATGGTGTTTACGTTGCGGCCATAACCTATTACTTTGCCGGGAGCAATAGCGAAAAAATTAGCCCCGCTATGCCATTGTTCGCGTTCTTGTATCATACTGTCGCGACGGCCGCCACAATACAAAGTTTCCATCTCCATGCCTAATTCTTTTAAAATTATCGGAATGTTGGCAACTTCGCGTATAGATTTCACTTTACCGTTATCAATATGAATATGAATAGTGAGGTAGCGGTTAGGCTGGAGGATAAGCGGTTCGTAAACCATACACTGGTTCCGGTCGAGGAGTGTAAAAACCATATCCAGGTGAATAAAAGATTCAGGTGTGTAAGGCAGCTCCTGTACAATGATATGACGCTGGACTTTCTTCTCTTTGTAGTATTCCATTATGAAATCGATACCCTGAGGAGTGGTTCGGGTGCCTGTTCCTATCAGGAGAATATCTTCCCTGGCCATCAGAAAATCACCACCTTCGAAACTGAATTCCTTATTTGTGTAGCGGCTTATTTCGGGTTGTATAGTTTTTACGCCAAAAACAGGATGATTTCGGAAAATGGCATCCATAATAATACTTTCGCGGTCGCGGATACGACTATACATGCGGCTTATCAGTACTTTGTTGAGCATTGCTACCGATGCATCGCGGGTAAAGAAAAAATTATGCAACGGCTCAATAGAGTAACGGTCTTTCGACAAAAAACGCGTCAGATTATCTTTACGCATTTCAACACCTTCGATCAGCAATGTCGAAAGCTTATCATGTTTGATATCCATTAGCTCTGCAATGCTATGCTCATCCAGCTTTTCTTTGGTAGCAATGGCTTGCAATAATTCAGCCCTGTGATCAGGATTTTGAACTACAGTGGATAGCAGGTCTTTTACCTGGAATGTCTTTGTAACTTTTGACAGGAATCCTTTAAACTGGTTATATTCCTTAAGAGCGACTGACAGGTTAAGTATATCGCTGTAGAGTGCTTTTTGAGAACTATCGGGAGTCATATTCTCGACCTCAGGGCCGGGAGTATGAATTATTACACCTTCCAATTCTCCGATTTCGGATCGGATATCTACTTTAAAAGGTTGTTCTTGTGGTTGCATCGGGGAAAGGGGATTTTTGTTTAATACTATTTGTTTGGTGCCGTGTGCCGGAGTGCCAGGTTCCAGAGGAACTTCGGAACCCGTAACCCGTAACCATTATTGCTATTCTGATCCCGAAAGAAATTCAATATTTCGCCTCAGGCCGGCAAATTTAGCTCTTTTTATTGCAGATTTTCTAAAAATGCTGCCATACTCTTCCGCTTCCATCTGTTCCCAATCCGTTTTATTGAGTTCCATCAATCCCGGTACAGGTCCAAAAACCGGTTCATTATGTGGAAAAGAGTAACGGTTCCAGGGACAGACCTGCTGGCAGATGTCGCAACCGAAAATCCACTTTTTGTATTGACCTTTGAATGCTTCAGGGATTTCGCCTTTATTTTCGATAGTCAGATACGAAATGCATTTATTGGCATCTATAACCCTTAAATCGGTAATTGCACCAGTCGGGCAGGCATCCATACAACGACTACATTCGCCGCAATAATCGCCACCCATAGGCGTATCATATTCAAGTTGAGCATCAGTTATCAGCTCGCTGATAAAAAAATACGAACCGTTTCGCTTGCTGATCAGCATACTGTTTTTGCCAATCCAGCCTAACCCGGCACGGGTGGCCCAAGCCCGCTCAAGTATGGGAGCTGAATCCACAAATCCACGTATCGAAATCTCCGGGATATGCTCTTTTAATTTCGTGATGAGAATGTTTAACTTTTCCCGGATAACATCATGATAATCCCTTCCATAAGCATAAGCAGAGACCAGGTATGGTGAATTTGTATCCATCATTTTCGCCGGGTAATAATTGTAAAGGAAAACGATAACCGATTTTGCATTTTCAACCAGTAAATCTGGGTTTACACGGAGATCAGCATGTTTCTGCATATAATCCATGCCGGCATGAAATCCTTTTTGTAACCAGTTTTTCAGATGAAAACCGTCTTCTTCCAATCGGGCTGAAGGCGCAATACCACATTCGGCAAATCCAAGCAAGGCAGCTTCCTGTTTTATAAATGCGGAAAGTTGAGCCTGTTGGTTCATGAGTTTATAAGTAAAGATTTGGTGTAATTTATGGAAATTTTTGGTGGTCTGTTTTTCTCTTTTTCGCCATTCTCCCATTCTCCCCCTCTCCCCATCGCCCCTCTAATTGTCGTCCGCAGCCCACTTGTCCTCTAAAATAACTTCCCCGCTTCCGGTCCTTTAAACCTGCCAAGGTGGTTGTAAGCCTTTTCGGTAACTTCGCGTCCACGGGGTGTTCGCATCATATATCCTTCCTGTATCAGGAATGGTTCGTAAACCTCCTCTATCGTTCCGGCATCTTCACCCACAGCAGTTGCTATGGTGGTTAGTCCTACAGGCCCACCTTTAAATTTTTGTATTATGGTACTGAGGATACGATTATCCATTTCGTCGAGGCCATTTTTATCGACTTGTAAAGCAGCCAGGGCATACTGAGCTATTGCAAGATCAATAGTGCCAGTACCTTTTATTTGGGCAAAATCGCGTAAGCGGCGGAGCAGCAGGTTGGCAATACGCGGAGTACCACGGCTGCGTCGAGATATTTCAATGGCGGCATCTTCATGAATTGGAACATGCAGAATACCTGCTGAACGTACTATGATCTTTTTTAATGTTTCGGCATCATAATACTGAAGCCTGGAGTTGATGCCAAACCGGGAACGCAATGGTGCCGTTAATAATCCTGAACGCGTGGTAGCGCCAATCAGTGTAAACGGGTTGAGTGTAATCTGAACACTCCTTGCATTAGGACCCGATTCAATCATAATATCAATCTTGAAATCCTCCATAGCTGAATAGAGGTATTCTTCCACAACCGGACTGAGGCGGTGAATTTCGTCGATGAACAGAACATCATTGGTTTCGAGATTGGTAAGCAGCCCGGCAAGGTCACCCGGTTTATCAAGCACCGGACCTGAAGTAACCCGGATATTAACACCCATCTCGTTGGCAATAATATTCGAGAGGGTAGTTTTTCCTAATCCCGGTGGGCCGTGTAGCAGCACATGATCCAGTGCTTCGCCACGGCGTGAAGCAGCTGCTACAAAAACCTTGAGGTTCTCAACAATCCCCGGCTGGCCTGCGAAACTACCAAAATCGAGCGGCCGGAGCACTTGCTCTATCTCACGTTCGACTGGAGTCAGATGTTCAGGAGTTGCATCAAGGTTCTTGTTCATAGTTTACATTTAGAGATTTATCGTAATCAGCAAAGTTATGAAAAAGCAACTGAAG
The DNA here is from genome assembly GCA_963802185.1 of uncultured Bacteroidales bacterium. Classification (GTDB taxonomy): domain Bacteria; phylum Bacteroidota; class Bacteroidia; order Bacteroidales; family UBA4417; genus UBA4417. The sequence goes on along the minus strand of CAWDHU010000008.1, from coordinate 274,496 downwards.
TGAAGGTATATTAATGATTTTCACGTATAAGCAAATGTTTACAGCACTACAGAATTTTATATTATTATAAATATCAAGTGGAAAATACACTTACTTTTAATAATTATTTATACATTAGCAAAGAATTTAATATAAGCGTGGCCATGAAAGACATAGTAGTTGCTATCGATTTTTCAAAAGGGTCAATACATGCTCTGGAGTATGCTATTGAGCTTGCCAACCTTATACATGCTAATATTAACCTCGTTTGGGTCGACAATATCAGTGGGAGTGAAGTTACATTTGCCAACGAAGCAAAGGACCTTAGGAATGAAACAAAAGAACTGCGAAACGAAGCCAAAGGGAATTTTGACGAACTACTGGCAAAATATAAGGATAAGCTTATTAACGGCAAATTTACTACTAAAGTACGTAAAGGCAGAGTTTACCAGGAGCTTGCAAATCATATTACACAGTCCGATTGCTGTTTACTGATTGTGGGCACCCATGGCTCTTCCGGATTTGAAGAATACTGGATAGGCACCAATGCCTTCAGGATAGTTTCCAGCATGCCAAGCCCGGTTATTACCGTTAAATATAGTTATGAAATTAAACGGGGATACCGTAAAATACTGATGCCTATATACCATACTCCACACACACTGCAAAAACTGATTTTTACTGCCGATCTTGCCCGGACTACCGGTGCCGATATTAATATACTGGCTTTAAATTCGAGTGGCCTAAAATCGGTGCAGAAAATGGTAGATAACAATGTGGCTAAGGTTGAAAAATACCTTGATGAGAAAGGTGTTAATTATGTCGTCGATAGCATTAATACTAAAAATATTGCCTCTGATATTATTGAACATGCACGTGAAGTAGATGCCGACCTTATAGCCATAATGACTGATGCGCATGATAAGGCCACTTCAATCCTTTTAGGTCCTTTTGCCCAGCAATTGGTAAGCCATTCGCCGGTGCCGGTATTAAGCATCCATCCAAAGGATACTCATACATTGTAATCATTTTTAAGCGTATGTTCAGATTTATTTTCATTGTTATAGCTTTGTTGATATTAAATAATCCTGATATCAGGGCACAGAAATTAGTGCCTGCTGAAGGTAAGGTCGAAGTTGTCCAGGACGAAAGAATTACGCAACTTGCTGATCAATACCGGAAGATGAGTATGAACAATCCCGAAGTTGATGGATACAGGGTTCAGATATTTTTTGAATCCGGAAGTAATTCAAAAAACGCGGCCACAAATGTTCAAACTGGATTTGAAACAGTTTACCCGGAGGTAAAATCATACCTGTCTTATAATGAGCCTTATTACAGGGTTAGAGTCGGGGATTTTCGCACGCTGATCGAGGCTGTAGGTTTTCAGAAAAAAATTGCAACGGATTTTCCTAATTCATTTCCGGTTAAGGATAAAATTGTGCAATAAATTTACTTCTACATTCACCATTTTTCTCCATGAATGTGTTTTTAAATGAATTGGAATAAAAGTGTAAGTTTTTATAAAAGGGGTTTTTATTGGACGTTATAAATTGAGTTCTTTCTGCAAACAAAAATTATAAAAGACTGATATACTACAAACTTGAAAATCGCGTTACTTAATCGCCGATAAAAATTACTTGTGTCGCCATCCTATTTTCATTATCTTAGCCTCTTTTAAGACCTGTTAAACCTGTAATTCAGTTAGTATATGGCCAATATTATTGCAGCAATCGATTTCTCCGACTGTTCAGTAAATGCACTAGAGCATGCAGTTTCAATAGCCACACGAGGAACACTCGATATTCACATGATATGGGTGAATAATCCCAGCGTTACAAAAGCTACTATTTATTCCGATTCATCCGCAGAGCTGATTGATGAAATCAGGAAACAATTTGGTAAACTCGTTGAAAAGTACAGCCCTCAGCTTCCTGATTCAACTATTGATTTTGTAATACGCGAAGGAAAAGTGTATCGCGAAATAATTGATGAAGCCAAAGAAATGGATAGTTTATGTATCGTAATGGGCACGCATGGAGTATCAGGGTTTGAGCAGTTCTGGATCGGGAGTAACGCAAACAAATTAATTTCAGTATCGCCTTGTCCCGTAATAACTATAAGAGCAGGTGTTGATCCAAAACAGATAATACGGTGTATACTTCTGCCTGTCGACAGTACCCTCGATACGAGACAAAAGGTACCTTTTACTACCTATCTGGCCCAACTTTTTGAAGCTGAAGTTTATGTGCTTTCACTTTATGCCTCTAAATATAAAAGCATTCAAAAACGCGTGGATATGTATTCGGACCAGGTTTGCTCTTATCTTGCAGAAGAAGGTATTAAGTTCCATCGCGATGTATTAGCCTGTGATAACCTTACTACAGGTACTATCGAATATGCCAAACGTATCAGGGCTAACCTGATCAGCATAATGACCGAACAGGAAACCAGTCCTTTCAATTTACTTGTAGGGCCTTATGCTCAGCAAATGGTTAACAATTCGCCTTATCCGGTTCTGAGTATCAACCCATTTGATACTATGCAAATTTCGACCAGATAAAATATAATGGGATAACACAAAAAAAAGCTCCGGTCAGGAGCTTTTTTTTTAATGTAACCAGGTCGCAAAAAAAGGACCGGTTTCAATACAATTTAGTTTCTATCGATGCAGTTCAGATCGGAAAATGCTTCTTTAACCCGTACAATCAAGGTTTTTTGTGATTCGTTAAGCCATTTACGTGGATCGTAAAATTTCTTATTCGGCATATCTTCACCTTCGGGGTTGCCAATCTGTCCTTGAAGATAAGCTTCATTTTTCTTGTAGAATTCCATAATACCTTTCCAGGTAGCCCACTGGGTATCGGTATCGATATTCATTTTCACAACACCATAGGAAATAGCTTCATGAATTTCTTCTTTTGTGGAACCAGATCCTCCGTGGAATACGAAATTAAGCGGCTGAGGAGCTGTGTTGAATTTTTTCTCAACATATTTCTGCGAGTTGTTGAGTATTACCGGCTGGAGTTTCACGTTGCCAGGTTTGTAAACACCATGAACATTGCCAAAAGAAGCTGCAATAGTGAATTTATCACTGACCTTAAGAAGTTCTTCGTAAGCATAAGCTACATCTTCGGGCTGAGTGTATAATTTCGAACTGTCGACATCTGAATGATCAATGCCATCTTCTTCACCTCCGGTAACACCAAGTTCAATTTCAAGTGTCATACCCATTTTGCTCATACGGGTGAGGTATTGTTTGCTTATTTCAAGGTTATCATGAAGAGACTCTACCGAAAGATCAATCATATGTGAACTGAAAAGTGGTTTGCCTGTTTCAGCAAAATGTTTTTCGCCGGCAGTTAAAAGGCCATCAATCCAGGGCAGAAGTTTTTTAGCTGCATGGTCGGTATGTATAATTACGGGTACGCCATACATTTCAGCCATTGCATGAATATGTTTTGCACCTGAAACTGCCCCAGCAATAGCAGCTTTTTCGCCATCATTATTCAGGAATTTACCTGCATAAAAATGAGCGCCACCATTCGAAAACTGAATAATAACAGGGGAATTAACTTCTTTGGCAGCCTGTAATACGGCATTGATCGAATCGGTTCCAACTACATTTACTGCAGGAAGTGCGAATTTGTTTTGCTTTGCAATACGGAAAATCTCCTGAACGCCATCGCCGGTAACTACACCGGGGGCAACTTTTTGTAACACTTTGTCTGACATATTGTTAAAAATTATGTGATCGATTATTATACTTTTGCAAAGATACGGTTTTTATTATAAAATGGAGATTTGGAATTAAACTTAAAATTCATACATGAGTATACTTTCTAGTTTATAGGAATCAGGCTAAAGCTCATGGATGTGCTAATCTTGAATTATTCAGTACCTCGTAAGGATATTCCTGGTTACAAGGACGATTTAATTTACCGAATTCTTTGAAAATAAATAGTGAATTGAATAAATTTGTAAAAATTACATTAAACAGCCAATTTCTCTAATCTGACAAAATGTAATTCTCGGTACGTCATTTTGACACAGCTGATTATGATTAAAATATCTGTAAATAACTGTAAAACAACAATATAGAAAAATTATATAGCATAAATTAAAATTGGCATTTATTTTGAAATTTTAACCAACAGATAAACCATTAAAATAGTGTTAAACTTTTAAAAAGGAGGTTATTATGTCACTCGTAAAAAGAGAAAATTATCAACCCACCTGGTCAAATTTTTTTAATGATTTTCTGAGCCGTGACTTGTTTGACTGGAACAACCAGAATTACTCGCTCACCAATACGACCATACCTTCAGTAAACATTAAAGAAACAGGCGATCAATTTGAAGTGGAAATGGCTGCGCCGGGAATGACTAAAAAAGACTTTAATATTGAACTCAACAACAATGTGCTTACGCATCTCTTCCGAAAAACAAACAGAAAATGAAAACAGGGAAGACAAAAACGTGACTCGCCGGGAGTTCAGCTATCAGTCGTTCAGCCGTTCGTTTACGCTTCCGGCAATTGTCGAAACCGATCGCATTACGGCGAAATACGAAAATGGAATACTACATGTAAATATTCCTAAGAAAGAAGAAGCAAAGCCAAAACCTCTGAAACAAATTCAGGTATCATAAACTACAGCCGGCGATAGCCGGCTGTTTAGTTTTTTCTGACTTAAAATCTCTATCAATTATCGATATAAGTTAATCAAAGCTTATTAAGCACAACCTATTTATAGGTCTTGTTTGCTTATTTAAAATCAATCATTCAATAAATTTTATTTCTATACATTTGTCCTGGTGGAGGTTTATTAGTCATTAATTCAACAACCGGGTTAAAAACCTATTGGAATATTAATTCTTTGCTCAGGAAGTAAATAAAATTCTTACGAATAAATCGGACATGAAACTGATCTTCAAATTAATGTTATTAATTGCTGTTATTTCCTTTTCTGTAAGCACAGCCTTTTCACAACAGTTGTGGCCATCCTATCCTATTGGCCCTGTTCCTTTTACCTCAGTTCATGTAAATGATAATTTCTGGGCACCACGAATCCGCACAAATCACGAGGTAACTATTCCAATTGCTATTCAGAAATGTCGTGAAACAGGTCGCATTAAAAACTTTAAAATCGCCGGTAAACTCGAGAAAGGCTCTTTTTGTTCCCTATATCCTTTTGATGATTCGGATATTTATAAAATTATTGAAGGAGCCAGTTTCACTTTGCAAACTACTCCTGATTCCAACTTATCACTATCCATTGATACGCTTATTTATTACATTGGCCTGGCACAGGAGCCTGACGGTTACCTGTTTACCAACCGGACTATCGATTCAACGCATTTGCACGAGTGGGTTGGTAAAAAACGTTGGGAAAAAGACCCCGATCTCAGCCACGAGTTATATAACCTGGGCCATCTTTACGAAGCTGCAGTAGCTCATTACGAGGCAACAGGCAAACGCACACTGCTCGATATTGCTATTAAGAGTGCCAACCTGGTTTATACCGATTTTATAGGTAAACAATTACCGTACTATCCCGGGCACCAGGTTATTGAAATGGGACTGGTTAAACTATATGGTGTTACCGGTGATAAGAGATACCTGGAACTGGCCCAGTATATGCTTGATATCCGTCATGGAGGTGAAGAATACAACCAGGCAGATAAACCCGTGGCTGAGCAGGATAAAATTGAAGGTCATGCCGTAAGGGCAACATACATGTATTCGGGCATGGCTGACCTGGCAGCTATTAACGGAAATAAAGCTTACGATAATGCCCTGACTAAAATCTGGAACGATCTTATCACCACTAAATATTACATTACAGGTGGAATTGGCTCAGGAGGAAATAACGAAGGATTTGGTGAACCATACTATCTGCCGAATATGTCGGCCTATTGCGAAACCTGTGCTTCCATTGGCAATGTATACTGGAACTACCGGATGTTCCTGCTTCATGGCGATTCAAAATATATGGATGTTCTGGAGCGCACTTTGTATAATGCTTTGCTTTCGGGAGTTTCGCTGAGCGGCGATCATTTCTTTTATCCCAATGTTCTTGAATCGCGTGGCCAGCACCAACGTTCAGAATGGTTTGGTTGTGCGTGTTGCCCAAGCAATGTATGCCGCTTTCTGCCTTCCATTCCGGGGTACATTTATGCTCACGATAAATCAGCCATTTACCTGAATTTATATATTCAAAATACAGCAGATATTGATTTTAACGGCAGCAAAACTCAGATTGTACAAACAACCGATTATCCCTGGAGCGGGAAAATTACTGTTACTGTAAATCCTTCTACTACAAAGGAATTTGATGTTGCTATGCGTATTCCGGGTTGGGCCAGCGGACAGGTAGTTCCGAGTGATTTGTATTATTTTTTACCTGACGAAAATGCTCCAATCACAATCACCGTTAACGGTATTCCTGCAAAATATGTATTAAGAAATGGATATGCAGTTATTCAAAACACTTGGAAAACCGGCGATAAAATCGAACTAAACCTGCCCATGCCAGTCAGGGAAATTGCAGCAAATTCTTTGGTTGGAGCCGACCGAGATAAAGTTGCTCTTCAACGTGGCCCTTTGGTTTATTGCCTCGAATGGCCGGATAACAAAGATGGTCATGTTCTGAACCTTGTGTTTGATTCAAAATCTGATCCTAAAGCCTCATTTAAACCACAATTATTAAATGGTGTTGAAGTAATTACCGGACAAGCAACATCACTTAAACAAACTGAAAGCGGCATACAGGCTACCGGCAACGAAACATTTACAGCGATTCCATACTATGCCTGGGCAAACAGGGGTGCCGGCGAAATGCAGGTTTGGTTGGCAACAAAAGCCGAGGTTGCACGTCCATTGCAGATGCCTACGCTTTCAAGCAAAAGTAAGGTAAGTGCGTCAACATCAGGGAAATCGCTTAGCGCTGTTAATGACAATGAAGTGCCTCTAAGTTCCAATGACCAGGATATAATGAATTACAATTGTTGGCCTAAAAACAATAGCACCGAATGGGTTCAATATGATTTTGATAAAAATACATCAGTGTCGGAGTCATCCGTTTATTGGTTTGATGATGGCCCTTTTGGTGGGTGCCGGGTGCCTAAATCGTGGAGGATCTTATATAAATCGGGCAATTCATGGAAACCGGTAAAGCTACAAGGTGAATACACAATTGTAAAAGATACTCTTAATTCAGTGAAGTTTAAATCTGTAAAAACCAAAGCTGTTCGACTTGAATTTATAATGCCTGTTGATTTCTCAGCAGGAATTTATGAATGGTCAGTCAAATAAAAAAGTTCTTTCCATGTAAAATTAGTAGCATTCATCGCGTTTCGATTGGATCAGAACAGGTTATCCTAAACTTGTATTTACTGATGTTCATCTCGATTTTGTCAATGCTGCTAAAATGCCGCGCAAAAAAAAAATAAAAATATAAAAAAAAATACAAAAAATTAATTTATATAATTTATTATAATAAATATAATTAAAATAAAATTGTACAAAATATTTATAATAAATATAAAAAATATAAATTAAAATATAATTTAAAATAATTAATATAAATTCATTTACTAATTACTCTTATTAATTTAATTAATTATTACAAAACACATATATTATTATAATAAATTTTTTTCATAATTATACAACTTAAATAATTTAGATATTATTAAAATATTATTAAATTATAATAACTTATATACTTCATTAATCAAACTTTAAAAATCAATTATTACTAATTATATAATTATATATTATTAATAAATTTTATAAATATAAACTTAAATTTAAAAATCACTTAAAAATATTAATTATTATTATTATTATTCTAATAATAAATATATTATTATTTTATATATATTTTTATTTATATTATATTTATTATTTTTTGGTCCTGTATCCTCAGGATGCTGTGGACTCAATCACAATATTAATTTTTTCTAATATATTATTATATAATTTTTATATAATTATTATTTTTTTTCTAAAATTTTAATTAATATTAAATTTTTTATATAATTTTAAAATATATTTTTTGTGCAGTATTATTAACTTTATTTATTATATTATATCATATAATATATATTTAAATTTATTATTTCTATTTTTTTATTATTAATTAATATTAATTATTATTTTTTTTTATATTATTTTTTTTTTTTCTACCATTCAAACAATGTTTTAATGAATTCGCCAAACGTGTTTTCTGATGTAAATAATTAGAATAATAAATCATTGCCGGATTTATCTGGGATATTTAAATATTCTATTGGTTCCTGTATCCTCAGGATGCTGTGGACTCAAACCCCAATACACATTCAAACAATGGTTTGAATGAATTCGCCAAAGGCGGTGTTTTCTGGGATGCAAATAATTAGAATAAATAAATCATGGTAGCCTATATATTGCATAAAAAATATACCGGGAACTTTTATCACGGGGCTATTTTAAATCATTGCTATATTTAACTTTATCCCTTATTTCATTTATTTTTTTGCCGAAACCCACTTGTGTCTCTGAAAATGAAATAAATTTGAATAACACTAATCTTCCACTTATGAATATTAACATCCGATACATTGTCCTCACAATGTTTGCTATTTCTTTTGCTTCAGCAACTTACTCTCAAAAAGTATTCACGGCCAGCGACTACAAACAAGCTGATTCTTTAGCTGATCTCTTCAATAAGAAAGTTTTCCACGCAGTTCAAAAAGTGAATTGGGTAGAAGGGAAGCCGGTATTCTGGTACTCGACTTTATCTATTAATGGAAAAGACTTCTGGATGGTAAATGCTGAAAAACTCAGCAAAGAGAAAATTTTTGAAACTGATTCTTTGGTATATCAACTTTCGGAACTGCTCCAAAAACCTGTTAAAAACGAAGGATTCTTGCCAGTTGATCCAAAGCTTTCAATGGATGATTCAACCTTCAAATTTCAGATGGATACCTTGTTGTTTGAGTGGAATATGGCTAAACATGAATTAAAAAAGACCGGAACCAAACCATTAGATAAACCCGAAGGATATTGGGGCGACAGGGCAGAAGACCATACCGGCCCGCCTGTAAAATCACCTGATGGGAAATGGATAGCTTTTATCCGGGAGAATAATGTTTTTGTAAAAGATTCACTCGATAAAAACCAGGTTCAGTTGAGTTTTGATGGATCCGTGGGCGAGTATTATTCAGCCGAATTGTTCTGGTCGCCCGATTCTAAAAAAATTGCCGGAACAAAAGTGCGTGCCGAAATTCCTCATTATATTTATTTTGTTGAATCATCCCCTTCGGACCAGCTCCAGCCAAAACTCCAGAAACGTTATTATCCCAAAGCCGGTGATGCCTTACCCATCAGCAGCCCTGTGCTTTTCGACCTGGAATCAAAAAAACAGGTAGCTGTGGATGGAACGCCATTTCTGAACCAGTTTACCTTAGGAAATATAGCATGGCGAAAGGATAACAGGGCATTTACTTTTGAGTTTAACCAGCGCGGACACCAGCGTTACCTGGTTGTTGAAGTTAATGCTAACACAGGAATATGCAAGGTATTAATCAATGAAAAATCAGACACTTTTATTGATTATAGTGGTAAATTATTTCGTCACGATGTAAACGATGGGCAGGAAATAATCTGGGCTTCGGAACGTGATGGCTGGAATCATTTGTATATATACAGTGGCATTGGGATCCTTACAGGACAGATTACCAGTGGTGAGTGGGTAGTGCGGGATGTGATAAAAGTTTTTGATTCGACCCGGCAAATAATATTTACTGCAAGTGGACGTAACCTGGGCGAAGATCCTTACCTTATTCATTACTACAGGATTAATTTTGATGGAACCAATTTAACGGAATTATCACCGATTCAGGCAAATCACCAGGCCCAGTTTTCAACCGATTACAGGTTTTTAACCGACATTTATTCCCGGGTTGATATGGCTCCAACGTTCGTATTACGCAATGGCGAAACCGGCAAAATTCTTATGATAGTTGAACAGTCGGGAACCAGCGATCTGGTTTCGGCTGGCTGGAAAGTTCCTGAAGTTTTTTCAGCCAAAGGCCGCGATGGCAAAACTGATATATGGGGAATAATTTATCGTCCGACCAGTTTTGATTCTACCAAGAAATATCCCATCATCGAATATATCTATGCCGGTCCTCACAGTTCTTTTGTTCCCAAGAGTTTTACTGCGTCGTACAGAAATTATGCAGCTTTGGCTGAGCTCGGTTTTATTGTAGTGCAAATTGATGGCATGGGAACATCGAACCGTTCAAAAGCTTTTCATGATGTATGCTGGCGCAACCTTAAAGATGCCGGTTTCCCCGACAGGATATTTTGGATTAAAGCCGCTGCTCAAAAGTATTCTTATATGGATACTACACGTGTTGGAATTTTTGGTACATCAGCCGGGGGGCAGAGTTCAGCCGGAGCTGTATTGTTCCATCCTGAATTTTATAAAGTTGCTGTTTCCTCCTGTGGTTGTCATGATAACCGAATGGACAAAATCTGGTGGAATGAGCAATGGATGGGTTACCCGGTAGGACCTTGGTATGCTGAGAATTCAAATGTTACCAATGCACATTTACTGAAAGGAAAACTTATGTTGTTGGTTGGCGAAATAGATGATAATGTCGATCCTGCTTCAACCATCCAGGTTTGTGATGCACTGATAAAAGCAAACAAAGAGTTTGAGCTCGTGATGCTTCCGGGAATGAACCATACGAGCGGAGGTAAATATGGCGAGCGCAAACGGAGAGATTTCTTTGTGAAATATTTGTTAAACGCTAAACCACCAGATTGGAACGAAAGTGAATAAAAAAATAACAAATTTCTCTGTCATTAACTTTAAAAATAATATAATCATGATTAAAAAAACATTCGTAATCAGTTTGTTCCTGATACTATCATATTCAGTATTTGCACAATCCTATGTACCGGAATTAAAAAATAGAAAGGTGAAAATCAGTCCGGTAATTCCGATCAATGCGTATGCTATTGATCTGAAAGATGTAAAGCTCCTAGATGGCAGCCCTTTCAAAAATGCCATGGAAAAGGATGCTGCATATCTTCTGGTTATCGAACCTGACCGCCTTTTATTCCGGTTTTACCAGAATGCAGGTTTGCCAACCAAAGGTGAAATATACGGTGGTTGGGAAAGTGATGGGCTTTCAGGTCACACCTTAGGACACTATCTTTCGGCTTGTGCACTATTTTATGCTAATACCGGGAAAATTGAGTTTAAAAACAGGGTTGATTACATTGTTTCTGAACTTGCCCGTTGCCAGGAAGCCCGAAAAACAGGATATGTAGGAGCTATTCCAAATGAAGATACACTTTGGGCCAAAGTTTCGCGTGGCGAAATAAAATCCGGTGGATTTGACCTCAATGGTGCCTGGTCACCCTGGTATACCGAGCACAAAATAATGGCCGGATTGGTAGATGCGTACCTCTATTGTGATAATCAGCAGGCGCTGCAAGTAGTAACCGGTTTGGCTGACTGGACGGACAAACTGATGAATAAACTCACCGAAGAGCAACGTTTAAAAATGCTCAATTGCGAATATGGTGGAATGCAGGACGTGTTAGTTAATATCTATTCAATCACAGGGAATAAAAAATACCTGGACCTTTCGTATAAATTTGATGATGAATTTATTATGGGTCAACTGGCCAAAGGGATCGACCCAATGGCTGGAAAGCACTCCAACACCAATGTTCCTAAAGCAATTGGTGCTGCGCGCAGGTACGAGCTAACCGGCAGTGCATCTGATCACAAAATCGCCTCTTTCTTCTGGGAAATCTTGGCCCACCACCAGGCTTATGTAATTGGGGGAAACAGTAATTATGAATATCTAGGCGAACCGGATAAACTCAATGACCGCCTGAGTGACAACACCTGCGAAACCTGCAATTCATACAATATGCTTAAACTTACAAGGCATCTTTTTGCCGGGGAGCCCGACAGCAAACTCTTTGATTTTTACGAACGGACTCTTTATAATCATATCCTTTCATCCCAGAATCCCGAAGACGGAATGATGTGCTATTTTACGCCATTACGCATGGGAACCCGTAAGGAATTCAGTGACCAGTTCAATACATTTACCTGTTGCGTGGGTAGTGGAATGGAAAATCACAGCAAATATGTGGAAGCCATATACAATGAGACCGCTAAAGCTGATCTTTTTATCAATCTCTTCATTCCTTCTGAGTTGAATTGGAGAACAAGAAGTGCAACAATAAAGCTCGAAACAGGATTCCCTTATGACAACAAAGTTTCTATAAGTGTCGGATTAAAGAAAAGCCAGGCTTTTTCACTCTTTCTGCGTCAGCCAGCCTGGGCTAAAGGAGGAATTGCAGTTACTGTAAATGGGAAACCAGTAAAAGTTTCTTTACATGCCAACGGATATCTCGAAATAAACCAGAAATGGAATAACAATGATAAAATTGAGATTTCTTTGCCAATGGATCTTCATACAGAATCCATGCCCGATAATACTGATCGTATAGCATTCTTGTATGGTCCGATAGTGCTGGCAGCGGACCTGGGTGATTCGTTACCCGATCCCGTTTTCGGAACACCGGTTTTATTAACCGACAACAGGAATATAAAAGATTGGGTGAAACCTGTTGATAAAAAGAAACTTATCTTCGAAACAAGAGGCATAGGGCAACCCAAAGATATCACGCTTAAGCCATTCTATACCTTATACAATAAATATTACAGCGTGTATTTCGACTTCTTTACAAAGGCCGGATGGGTTGCCAAACAAGCAGAATACGAAGCTGATAAAAAGCAGCAACAATTAATTGAAGGTCGGACTATTGATAATTTCCGTATTGGTGAAATGCAACCTGAACGCGATCATAACCTTGTTGCCACCGAGAAATCTTATGTCGATATTGCCTTGGGAAGGACTGGCAGGGAAGCCCGTCCCGGTAATAATTATGCATTCACTATGAAAGTAAATCCAGGCGTAGCGAATATTTTGCTGTTGACCTACATTGGAGATGATAAGGATCGCAAATTCGATGTGCTGGTTGATGGAGAAAAAATTGCTTATGTTGAATGGAACGGAGGAACAACTGGTAAGTTTTATGATAAGGAATACACCATTCCTGCGGATTTGATAGGTAACAAAACCTCTGTAACCGTTAAGATTGATGCAAACCATGGCAGAACAGCCGGAAGGATTTTTGGAGCCCGCACTTTGAAAAGTGATAAGTAAAAACACCTCAGAAATAAATTAAATCTTTTTTTGTTATGGCCATAAATAGAAAAGATTTTCTGAAAAAAGCCTGTATAACCGGCGCTTGTTTTTGTGGATTCGGAAGAATAGCTTTTTCTAATGTCGCTGAAAATAAGCCTGATGTGACGGAATCTGAAACTGACGCTGAGAAACATCTTCTACAAGTTTGGACAGCAAACCTTTTGATGAACCTGAGTTCAGAACTTGAACCTGAGAAGTTGAGGAGTTTGGTTAAAAAGTATGCAATCGTTCATTTCAACGAATTAAAAATGAATGATATGCTTAAGGGTTATATTGGATATCCTGATAAATTCATCACCTTTATCTCTGAAAAATGGGGATGGAAAATTGAATTTGACAAATCTTCCGGAGTATTGATTGCTGATGAAAACAAAAGTTATTGCGTTTGTCCCATGGTAAATCAATCTGAACTTACTGGCACATCTGTAATGTGCAATTGTTCCGAAGGGTTTGCTGAAAAAATGTTTTCTACGGTGTTCGGGCATCCGGTTAAAGCAGAAGTAACCTCTTCAATTTTAAAGGGTGATGCAAGCTGTAAATATAAAGTAACAATCACATAAACAACCGGTCCTTCCCGTTCCTCCAATTGTATTAAATTTTAAAAACATAGAATAATAATGAAAACAAAATGCACACTATTTTTCCTGGCATTTTTGGTTGTATTTAGTGTAAGTACAAAAGCACAAACCAAATTGAACTCAACAATGCTAAATGATTTCAAGTTTCGCAACCTTGGAGCTTACCGTGCCGGAGCATGGGTTTCAGCAATTGCCGTTCCTGAAAATCCGGGTGAAAATTATAAGTACACATTCTTTGTTGGTGGCCGTAATGGTGGAGTCTGGAAAACCGTTAACAACGGAACTACCTTTTATCCTGTTTTCGAAAAATACGGCGTAACTACCATTGGCGCAATAGCAGTGGCACCTTCAAATCCTGATGTGGTGTGGGTTGGAACCGGCGAATCGTACAATGCCCGCTCTTCCTACGCCGGAAATGGAATTTATAAATCAACAGATGGAGGCGAAACCTATACCAATATGGGATTAAAAGATTCGCATCATATTGCTAAAATCATTATCGATCCTAAAAATGCTGATATTATTTACGTTGCTTCAATGGGTCACCTGTACTCTACAAATTCTGAGCGTGGTGTTTTTAAAACTACTGATGGCGGAAAAACCTGGGAAAAGATTCTTTATATCAACGACAATACCGGCGTAATAGACATGATAATGGATCCCTCAAATTCTTCAGTTTTCTATGCAGCAGCTTACGAAAAAACAAGATATCCCTGGCATTTCGAAGCCGGAGGGAAAGGCAGTGCCGTTTATAAAACTTTGGATGGCGGAAAAACCTGGTCAAAAACTTTAAATGGACTTCCTGATGGTGAGTTAGGCAGAATTGGCCTGGCAATCAGTGCCAGCAATCCGAAAATCGTGTATGCCGTTATTGAAAACCTCAACCCTAAGGATCCTACCAAAGAATTAAAAACCGAAGGAATGATGAATACTTCACGCGATAATTATTATGATCAGCTTATCGGTGGCGAAGTGTATCGTTCAGAGAATGGCGGGCAATCGTGGTTGAAAATGAACGATGAAAAATACAATGTCAGTTCCAAAGCTGCTTATTCCTTCAACCAGATTTTTTGCAACCCACAAAATCCGGATAACCTTTGGGTAATCAGTGATGCCATGCATATCTCGTTCGATGGCGGTAAAACCTGGACAGGCTTCGAAGGTGATACTACACATTTAACCGAATCCATGTTTGGTGATCATCGCACCTTGTGGTTTGACCCCTACGATGGCAACCATATGCTATTAGGCAGCGATGGAGGAATTTACGAAACTTTTGATGCGGGTAAAACAACCCGGCATTTTTACCAGATTCCTATTGAGGAGATTTATGCCGTTGGGTATGATTTTCTGACTCCATACAATATATACATCGGTTTGCAGGATCATGATGTTTGGCGTGGTCCTTCAAACGGATGGTCGGGTGAGATTGGCCCTGAGGATTGGGTTACTGTTGGTTCTGGTGATGGAATGTACTGCAAAGCTGACAAGGAAACAGGCCGCTGGGTGTATTCGACAGGCCAGTTCGGGCAGCAACTGGTCCTGGATGCATGGACTGGCAAAGCATCACGGATTATGCCTGTAGCAGCTGAAGGGAAACCAGCATATCGATATACCTGGGCAACACCGCTTTTGCTTTCACCACACAATTCTTCTATCATTTATACCGCTGCTCAAATGATGCTGCGGTCAGTAAACCAAGGCAAGACCTGGGAAGAAATTAGTCCTGATCTTACTACAAATGACCCCGTAAAACAAAACGGGCGTGGTCATATTAAATATTGTACCATCACAACTTTCGATGAATCACCTTTGAAACCTGGTATCCTTTGGGCAGGAACTGATGATGGAAAAGTTCAGTATACACTCAATGATGGTGCTACCTGGACGGATTGCACCCAGACCCTTATTGCAGGAGGTTGGCCTTCAGGCTTCTGGACAACAAGAGTTGTAGCTTCTGTACATGATGCTGCTACCGCATTTGTCAGTATGTCGGGTTATACAAAAGATGATTTCCGGAGTTTACTGTTTAAAACTTCTGACAATGGAAAGACCTGGAAAAAGATTACCTCAAATCTACCAGATGAACCAATTAACGTTATTACTGAAGATGTGGATAATAAAAATTTGCTTTTTGTTGGAACCGACGGAGGTTTATACGTAACTGTAAACGGTGGTAACGAATGGATTAAATTTGAGCAGATTCCTGCTGTTCCTGTAAAAGACATAGCAATCCATCCACGCGAAAACGACCTGATCGTTGCCACTTACGGTCGTGGAGTTTATATTGCCAATATTCTTCCCCTGAAAAGCCTGAACGACACTGTTTTTGCAAATCATGCTGTTTTATTTCCGGTTAAATGTAAACCTCTGAAGAATTTCTCGGATGCAGCCTGGCTTGGAAACCGCCGTTTGATGGGCGATACTCATCCTTTTACAGCTAACGAACCCAATGCATTCGAGATTTACTATTACGTGAGCCAGGATCAGTTTTTAGCTCCAAAGAAAAAGCAAGTCGTTTTACCAACTATCGAAATCAGGAACGAAGCCGATAGTCTTTTGAAAATATTCCAGGTAAAAGAAGCTGGATTTGGCAAAGTGGAATTTCCATTCAGACATCTGCAAACCGGAAAGTATTCAGTTGTTCTGAAATCAAATGGAAAAGATTATAAGCAAACTACGGTAATTAAAGAATCCTGGCAATGGCCGATAGGGAATTTTGATATGCAGAAGCCATAAAAACTTTTCATTCAACTCTTTAAAAACACTAACAACAATGCGAAGCCTTAAAACAGTTATCATAATTTTAATTCTGTTTGCAATAGTTGCCACATCAAAAAGTCAGACAAACGATCACCTGGCTCTGACGCCACCCATGGGTTGGAACAGCTGGAATAAGTTCGGATGCAATGTTTCCGAGAAGCTGATCAAAGAAATGGCTGATGCCATTGTAAAATCAGGGATGAAAGATGCCGGTTACCAATATGTTGTTATCGATGATTGCTGGCAGGTTGGCCGCGATAAAGATGGAAATATCATGCCTGATACTGATCGTTTTCCTTCAGGGATGAAAGCGCTTGCCGATTATATTCATTCCAAAGGATTGAAGTTTGGAGTGTATTCATGCGCAGGGTCATACACCTGCCAGGGACGACCCGGCAGTCGTGGTTACCAGTTTCAGGATGCCCGGCAATATGCAGCCTGGGGCGTTGATTACCTGAAATACGACTGGTGTTCCGACGAAGGTCAGAATGCAAAAGCAGCTTATAAAACCATGAGTGATGCTTTGGCTGTTTGTGGGCGTCCGATAGTTTTCAGCATCTGCGAATGGGGTGAAAATAAGCCCTGGGAATGGGGCAAAGGAATTGGAAACTTGTGGCGCACCACGGCAGATATCCGCGATTGTTTCGATTGTCAGCTCGATTGGGGCGGACTTGGAGTTTTGCAGATCCTTGACAAACAAGTTGGTCTGGAAAGCTATGCAGGACCTGGACATTGGAATGATCCGGATATGCTCGAAGTCGGAAACGGTGGTATGACAACCGGCGAATATAAGGCACATTTCAGTCTTTGGAGTATGTTGACTTCGCCTTTGATGGCAGGGAACGATCTTCGTAGCATGACCCCCGAAATTTTAGAAATCCTGACCAATAAGGATGTAATTGCTGTTAACCAGGATACGCTTGGTTTACAAGGGTACAAATTCATTGATTTCGGTGACCTCGAATTGTGGGTTAAACCCCTGGCAAGAGGCGAAGCTGCATTTTGCTTTCTGAACAGAAGCAGGTTCCCCATTGATCTTGATTACGACTGGAAAAAACATGGAATGTACCACGAGTCAATCGCCAAAAGCACATTTAATATTAAGGCTAATGAATACGACCTTATTGACCTTTGGACGAAAAGGAATCTGGGTAAAACAAACCAGAATCTGAAAGCTACCATTGCAGGTCATGAAGTATTGATGGTTAGGCTAAAAATAAAGAAGTAGCAATAATTGAGGATTTTATGATATGAAAAGCTTTGCTGCCAAAAAAGCTTTGTCTCAATGCATGTTAGTGGTGGACTGGAAAATGTAGGTCTTATAAATAGTTGCATCTCAGTGAAAAGTTTAGTGCTTCTAAACCTACGCCAGGCTATTGCTCTGCTCTTGGTATTCATTGGAAAAGACATGAAAATGGCAACAATAGAGTAGCTATAGCGCATTTTACTTACTGTTGTGAGATAAGTAAATAAATGCAAATGTGGCGGATTAAAAATATACAATGAGTCTAAAAAAGATTAGAGAACAAGATCTATTTTGTAAGCACAACTAGCTTTTCTAATACATATGAAAAAGACTATAAACATTTTTCCCTGCTTCAAGTATAAGTTATGGGCAATTCCATTTGCCATGATGTTGGCATTAACCCTTATGATTGGCTGTACTAAACATGAATTAATCGATTTACCCAGTGGTAGTTTAGAAGGTAGCATTGTTTTTAATGACATTGATTATTATAACTACCAATTTCCGGGTATTTCATATCAAATCAAAGCCCAATCTGATACCAAAACTTACTGGACTGCATCAGACCAAAACGGTAAGTTTAATTTTTCAGACCTTCCTTCCGGAGGATATAACTTCACACTTCTGGATAACAATCAAGAAATTATGGACATCAGGCATTGCAGCCTTTTAGGCGGCGCCGGACCATCAGGATTGAGCTTTTGGTATAGAATTCAACCTGACATTAAAAGCATTGATTATCATTTCGAAATAATTAAAGATACAATTTGGATGATTGGAAAAGTTGAACTGGATGGTATTCCTCCCATCGAATGCAATAAAATAATGCTTTATTCAAGTTTTCCGCCCGATAACTCCCAATATTATTCTCGTATAATTCCCTTCGATTTGAAAACCAATGAAATAAAATCTATGGTATCAAAGATTTATGATTTAAAAAGTGGAGGTTATATAAATTCTTATATATATAAAAAGTATAAGGATTTTGGTGCCATTTTTTCAAATTATGTAATTAAGGAAGATCATTCGATGAGTCAATATGACAGGTTCAGTAACTCCTATAAAACAGCTTCTGATTCAACAAGCATTTATACATTTATAATCCCCTGAAATTTAAATAGATCATCAATCGAATAAAGAATTATTAAGATGAAACATAACTTTGTAAATCTTACATTAATATTTGTTTTGCTGATTTTGGCAACAAGTTGTACCAAAGAGATAGACTATAACCTGCTAAAGGGAAACCTGAACGGGGTGGTTTATAGCAATGGGGGATACAGTGATATCCCGGTACAAGTAATGCTCGAAGGCCATAACTATAGTAAAACTACCACTTCCGACTATTATGGTAAATATTCGTTTACAGGAATTAGTACCGGAACGTACAACCTGAAATTTACAAAAGAGGGTTTTGGCACCTATTATTTTAATGGCTTTCCTTTTATTGGAGGCGATTCTATAACCGAGACGGTACCTTCTGTTGAATTAGCTCACTTACCTGATGCTTCTATTTCACAGTTAAACCTTAACATGACCATAGAAACTATTGAGAATGAATATTTTACCATTATTAATAAAAATATAAACTGGACTGCCGATATTAAAGGCTCAGCACCAAATTTGATGGCCTATCTCAGCTCAGATGCTAACGTATCATACAATAATTATAAACAACACTATTTTACACAACAGGGGTTCAATAAAATAAACCTTAGTTCTTTCGATACCCTTCAATACGAGAAAAATACCAAAATTTATGTGATTATCTATCCATATGAAATGCTTGGTTCTTCCTATATCGATATGAATACCGGATGCCGGGTTTATTCCGGAATACAGCCGAAAGGAGCTTCTAATGTAGCTTCTGTTATTGTTAAATAACTATATTTTGGAAGATGAAAAGGAAATCAAACAAATTATTTTATTCGCTTTCGTTGAAATCAGGCATTTGTTTTCAAACAGTATTTTTTGCATTAGCTATACTTTTAACAGGTTGCCAGAAAGAGAATGACTTTACCACAGGTATGGTGACAGGCTTTGTTAAGACAATGGATAAATATGCACAATTTCAGGAGGATAATAGCGGAGTAAAAGTTACTGCAGGCAATTGCAGCGCTTTTACTAATTCAGCAGGAAAATATCAACTCACCAATGTACCGATTGGTACCTGTAGTATTGAATATACAAAGGATGGTTATTCATCTGACACCTGTCTGATAACAGTTACTCCGGGTGTAATTCCAGTCTTCAATTCAAGATCAAATTTCCTTTCCGAAAAACCTGATGTGAAAATTACCAGTATGGAAATTTCTATAGTCAACGAAAAAGTAATATTTAAAGGAAAACTATCTCAACCGCATTCTGTGGCTAGGTTTTTTGTCTACATAAATAATACTCCTGATGTATCATATAATAATTATTTTCTGGAGGTTTCAGATCTTTTTTGGTTTAATTTCACTGATAATTATTACGGTGATATTGCTGATATGACTTACTATGGTGAGTTTGAAAAGGAATATTATATAAACGGGCTTACAGATTATTTATCGAACAATCCCACCTATTTGGCGATATATATTACAAATCCTTTTTACAATCACAACAAAGAAAGTTCACTTATAACTGCGTGGCCGGTAACAAAAGTTAATTGAACGATTAATGCCAAATCTTTAAACTGAAGTGTTTTATTCAGTTTGTTATTGATTTTAGAAAATAAACATAAAATGAATAGATCTCTCATATTCAGGTTTTCTCAAAACAGTTCTCAAAATATATCATCTCATGAAAAAGAATTGCCTTTCTGGCTTCAGACTTTTACAAAACGTGTTCAGTTGTATCAACATGCAAAAAAACGTAAGCTGTTTTTAATTTTATTATTAGTTTCTTCCACTGCTGTTTTTGCACAGGAAAGGGCCCCGTTTTTGCATTACTTTGTTTCATTTCCTGAGCCTGCCAGCCATACTTATGATATTGAACTTCAGTGCAGCAATTGGGACCAGGATACTATCCATTTAAAAATGCCCAAATGGATGCCCGGATATTACCAGTTAATGGATTATGCAGAGTCGGTTGAAAATTTTTTAGCCCAAGATATCAAAGGGAATTTCATACCTGTTGAAAGGATGAATGAAAATACCTGGATTATTCCCGGAATAAAAAATAAGTCATTTATTGTGAAATATACAATAATGACAAAAACGCAATTCGTTGCTAACAGTTATATTGATAGTACACATGCTTACCTAATACCCGAAAATACATTCCTGTATATAGATGGCCACCTTAATTTGCCCGTGTCGGTTAGTCTTTCATACAATAGCAAATGGGATAAGATTGCTACAGGTTTGGCTCCTGTCATAGGCAAGTCAAATGAATTTACTGCACCTGATTTTGATATACTCTACGATTGCCCGATACTTATCGGAAAGCTCCAGGAACTGCCTTCCTTCATAGTAAATGGAATTGAACACAGATTTATTGGTTATAATCTGGGTGATTTCGACCATCAGCTTTTTATTGAGAATCTAAAAAAAGCTGTGGAAGCAGCAACTGCTATTATCGGCGACATCCCTTATTACCAATATACATTTATTGGCATCGGCCCTGGCAGAGGTGGCATAGAACACTTGAACAATGCTACCATAAGTTTTGATGGCAGTGGACTGGTTAAACCAGAAGCAATGAATAGAATGATGAATTTCATTGCTCATGAATATTTTCATAATTACAATGTAAAACGTATTCGGCCTTTTGAACTGGGGCCTTTCGATTATGAAAAAGAAAACAGAACTAATCTGCTTTGGTTTAGCGAAGGCTTAACCGTGTATTATGAATATTTAATTGTGAAAAGAGCAGGTCTCGCAGATGGAGGGACATTGTTGTCTTTCTTCGATGGAAACCTGAATGCTTTTGAAAATGATCCTGGCAGGTTTTATCAATCGTTGCAGCAGGCAAGTTACAGCACCTGGAGCGATGGGCCATTTGGAAATCTGGCAAGTGGGCCTGATAAATCAATTTCATATTATGACAAAGGTCCTCTTGTAGGCCTTCTTCTGGATTTTGAAATCAGGAATGCCACGCAAAATAAAAGCTCACTTGATGATGTGATGCGATTTTTATACCATAAATATTATAAGGAGGAACATCGTGGTTTTACAGAAGCCGAGCTTCAGGCAGCATGTGAGCAAATAGCAGGAATTTCATTAGAAAGCTTTTTTGAATATGTTTACACAACCAAAGAACTTGACTATGCAAAATATTTAGCATACGCAGGATTAAAAATCGACAAACAAAATATCGAATCAAAGGGCAAAGCAAACACTCAAAAATTAAAGATAATCAGGATTGAAAATCCAAGCCCTTTGCAATCAACAATTTTGAAATCATGGATGGGAGAATAGAAAGCAAAATAAATTTCAAAAATATTCATTGAATTAAAAAAACATGTAAATTAGCTTTTGTAAGTGTAAACATTACACTTCTTTCAACTTGCAATGTAACAAGAAAATAACTTTTTATTATGACCCAATATTATAATGAATACGACCGTCACCTCGTCGCACTTGATTGTATAATTTTCGGATTCGATGAAGGTGAACTGAAACTTTTACTATTAAAGCGAAAATTTGAACCTTCAAAAGGTGAATGGTCATTGATGGGCGGGTTTTTAGGAAAATCGGAAAGTCTGGATGAAGCAGCTTCCAGGATACTTAATCAACTCACCGGGCTTTGCAATATTTATATGAAGCAGTTAAGTGCTTTTGGCGAAGTGGAAAGGGATCCGGGTGCGAGAACAATTTCAGTCGCGTATTATGCTTTAATTAAAATTAATGATAATGACCGGTTGCTTGCCGAAACGCATGGTGCAGAATGGATTTCAATTAAAAATCTGCCTGTTTTGATTTTTGATCATTCCTATATGGTTGAAAAAGCCCTGGAAGCCCTGAGAAGAAGAACTTCCCGCGAACCTATTGGTTTTGAACTCTTGCCTGAAAAGTTTACGCTCCCGCAACTTCAATCGCTTTATGAGAGCATTTGTGGGGAACAATTAGATAAACGAAATTTCAGAAAGCAGATACTGGAAACAGGACTGTTGGTAAAACTCGATGAGAAAGAGAAAGAGTCCTCCAAAAAAGGAGCTTTTTACTACAAATTTGACCACCGGAAATATCAAAAATATACTGAACAGGGTTTTCATTTTGAGTTAAAAGTGAAAAGAGGTAATATCATAAAAGAGAACAGCAGTTTATTAATGGATAAACAGGGAATTTCCATGAATTGAACCAGGGAAGAATAAAGATGCAGCTAAAAATCAACGCATTTTATTTTCACTAAAAATAGAGAACTGTAATATTCAACACATTATTAATGCTATGCTGAATTAAAACCGTTAAAGAAAATGAGACAAAAACTAAAATGGCCTGTATTCGCACTTCTGATGCTGTCAGGCTCAGTGGGTTTGAAAGCCCAGGATAATATTGTCACACTTCAGCCTGATAAGGCTAAAGCAGCTATCAGCAAAGACATTTACGGACACTTCTCAGAACACTTAGGGCATTGTATTTATGAAGGTATCTGGGTGGGAGAAAATTCTGCCATTCCTAATACACGCGGAATTCGTAATGATGTGGTGAAAGCCCTTCGTGAAATGGGTATTCCCAATCTGCGCTGGCCAGGCGGTTGTTTCGCCGACGAATACCATTGGAAGAATGGGATAGGGCCCCGCGATCAAAGGCCTACCATGATCAATACCAATTGGGGCGGAGTTACCGAGGATAACAGTTTTGGAACGCATGAGTTTATGGACCTTTGCGAGCAATTGGGTTGCGAACCTGTAATCACTGGTAATTTAGGCAGCGGTACTGTGGAAGAAATGTCGCAGTGGGTTGAATACCTGAATTCGGATAATGTGAGTCCTATGACTGATTTACGCAGGAAAAACGGTCGCGAAAAGGCCTGGAAAGTGAAATACTGGGGTGTTGGCAACGAATCCTGGGGTTGTGGTGGTGCAATGAGTCCCGAACATTATTTTGATGAGTTGATGCAATACTCCAATTTCTGCCGTAATTACAATGGCAACAATCTTTACAGGATCGCGGTTGGAGCTAGTGAGGACGACTACAACTGGACCGAAACAATAATGCGTCTCTGGTCGAAAAAATCACCCTGGGACCAACAACAGCTCATGAATGGTATTTCACTCCATTATTATACCATCTGTAACAGTTGGGATGATAAAGGCTCAGCAACTGCCTTTACAGAAAAAGATTGGATATCAACCTTATCAAAAACATTAAGGATCGATGAGCTTATAAACAAACACCTGGCAATAATGGATAAGTACGATCCTGCACATAAAGTAGGCTTGTCAGTTGACGAATGGGGCAATTGGTTTAATGTTGAACCGGGTACAAACCCGGGATTTCTTTACCAGCAAAATACATTGCGCGATGCCATGGTAGCTGGTATCAATCTTAATATCTTTAATAATCATGCCGATCGTATTGTAATGGCTAATATCGCCCAGGTGATTAATGTTTTGCAGTCGGTAATTCTTACCCAAAAAGAAAAGATTGTATTTACTCCAACCTATTATGTTTTCAAATTGTACAAAGTTCACCAGGGTGCTACTATGATACCGTTAACAGTTGCTTGCCGTGATTACACTTTCGAAGGCAAATCAGTTCCATCCATAAGTGTTTCGGCGTCAAAAGACAAAGAAGGACGCACTCATATCACACTGGTAAATCTTGATCCCAATGCTGCTAATTCAGTTACTCTAAACCTTGGTTTAACTCAAAATATCAATGTTTCGGGAGAGGTTATCACGTCTAAAAATATGAACGACTACAACGATTTTGGAGTTACTGCTAAAGTGGTCCCTGCAAAGTTCGATGGGTTTAAACTCAATGGTAACCAGCTCTTAGTAAATATGCCTGCCAAATCGGTTGTAGGACTTGAACTTGTTTTAAAATAGCAATAATCATACTAACTATTAATCAACTAACCTTTTAAAATTATGGTAACACTTGACTGGATTGTGTTGGGCGCTTTTTTCCTTGGGCTCATTGGTATCATCGTATACGTGATGCGCCAACAGGAAGAAAACACAACGGACTATTTTCTGGCCGGCAAAGATGCAGGGTTTCTTTCGATAGGCTCTTCAATTTTTGCATCTAATATTGGCTCCGAACACCTTGTTGGTCTTGCCGGTGCAGGGTTTATAAGTGGCATGGCTATGGCCCATTGGGAAATGCAGGCCTGGATGATCCTGATTTTGGGATGGGTTTTTGTCCCGTTTTACGACAGGATTAAGATTTTTACGATGCCTGAGTTCCTCGAACGACGTTTTTCTTCTGGTTCAAGGTCGGTGTTATCCGTAATTTCTCTCGTATCTTATGTATTAACAAAAGTGGCTGTTACCGTTTATGCGGGAGGCGTCGTTTTTAAAACTGTTTTTGGTATTGAAGAACTGTGGGGCATAGATTTCTTTCTGGATCAGTGCAGTTGGGCTGGTAGTTATTACCGGATTGTATACCGTTTTAGGCGGTATGAGAGCTATTATGTATACCTCCATTCTTCAGACTCCAGTACTTTTAATCGGTTCCATCGTAATTGTTGTAGTTGGTTTAATTAAAGTTGGTGGCTGGGTAGAAGTAGAGCGCATTGTTGGTCCAAATATGCACCTGATGCGTTCCGCATCTGATCCGGAATTCCCCTGGACCGGTGTCATCCTTGGCTCAGCCATAATCGGATTCTGGTATTGGTGCACCGATCAGTTTATTGTACAACGTGTACTTTCGGGCAGAGACCAGAAACAAGCCCGTCGGGGTGCTATTTTAGCCGGTTATTTCAAATTATTGCCTGTTTTTATCTTCCTTGTTCCCGGAATGATTGCATTCGCGCTCAATCAAAAAGGCCTTTTGAATGTTACAAGCAGCGACTCAGCCTTTGCAGCCATGGTAGCACAATTATTACCTGCCGGTGTTACAGGAGTGGTTGTGTGTGGATTGCTTGCTGCGCTTATGAGTTCCCTGGCATCTTTGTTCAATTCGTCTGCTATGCTTTTTGTAGAAGATTTCTACAAGAAAATGAAACCGGGCAGAGTAGAGAAGCATTATGTATTGGTTGGTCGTATGGCTACTGCTGCAGTAGTTGTGCTTGGAATTGTTTGGATTCCGGTTATGCTTAGCCTTGGGAAAGTATTGTACGAATACCTGCAGGCCGTTCAGAGTTTGCTGGCACCTGCTATAGCATCGGTATTTCTCCTGGGTGTTTTCTGGAAACGGACTACTCCACAAGCTGCTTTCTGGGGAATGATCTCCGGATTTGCCATCGGTATGTTTCGATTGGCATTAAATGTTATTTATGGCGCCAAAGTAGCTGTAATTACTGAATCTGAAAAATTAATTCAACAGTTGAATTCAAACATGGTTTCTACTAAAGAGCAAATACTTGCAACACTACATTCATTGAGCGACAAAGTTTCCCTGGTTAGTGGTACCGGAGGCGAAAACGCTGTTATTTCTATCAATGGAGCACAGGATGCTCTTGCAGGCGGTATTACACCGGATTCTGCCCATCAGGCTGCTCAATTTATCGGCCAGGCTAAAACAGGATTATCCGTGATGTTTTACGAGCAATCCGGCTTACTTTTCCAGATCGCTTCAGTGAACTGGTTGCATTTTTGTGTAATGCTGTTCTTTTTCTGCATTGCTGTTATGGTTCTTATCAGCCTGGGAAGCAAACCACCAACAATTGAACAATTGCAATACACCTATGGTGCATCGAGTGAAGCTGATAAAGCCACTACACGTGCAAGCTGGAATACATGGGATATCGTTCATTCCGCAGTTATCTTATTAATCATAATTTCCTTCTACATCTATTTCTGGTAGAAATAGAAACATAATTTAAATAAAATGAAAGCATACAAAGATTTAGAAGTTTGGTTTGTAACCGGGAGTCAACATTTGTACGGACCGGAAACATTAAAACAGGTTGCCAACGATTCGCAGGTTATCGCGAAAGCATTTACTGATTCTGATGAAATTCCTGTAAAAGTGGTTTATAAACCGGTGTTAAAATCGCCTGATGAAATCACAAAGCTGTGTATTGAGGCAAATACGGTTGTGAATTGCATTGGGCTTATAACCTGGTGCCATACATTTTCACCCTCAAAAATGTGGATCAACGGGCTGAAAAGACTTCAAAAACCGATTCTCCACCTTCATACCCAATTCAACCGTGATCTGCCGTGGGCTGATATCGACATGGATTTCATGAACCTGAATCAGTCCGCTCACGGCGACCGTGAACATGGTTTTATCATGACCCGCATGCGTATTAACCGTAAAGTGGTGGTTGGTCACTGGCAGGATGCCGAAGTAATTGAAAATATTGCCATCTGGACACGTGCCGCTGCTGGCTGGAATGATATGCAGAATATGAAAATTGCCCGCTTCGGGGATAATATGCGCGAAGTGGCTGTTACCGAAGGAGATAAAGTGGCAGCGCAGATTCAGCTTGGAGTTTCTGTAAACGGATATGGCGTTGGCGATCTGGTAAAAATTGTCAATGACGTTTCAGAATCAGCCATTGATGCCTTGGTTAAAGAATACAACGAAACCTACAACATGTCGGATGAAGGTAAAGAAGGGGGCAAATATTATGAAAATGTCCGTTACCAGGCCCGTCTTGAAATTGCGATGAAGAGTTTCCTTGAAGAAGGCGGATTCGGAGCTTTTACAACTACATTCGAAGACCTTCACGGTTTGAAGCAACTTCCCGGGCTTGCCTCGCAACGGCTGATGGATGCCGGATATGGTTTTGGTGCCGAAGGCGACTGGAAACATGCTGCCATGGTACGCGTTAGCAAAGTGATGGGCAAAGGCCTCAAAGGCGGTTGCTCATTTATGGAAGATTATACGTATCATCTCAATCCGAAAGGTATGAGTGTACTTGGAGCTCATATGCTCGAGGTATGCCCGACTATTGGCGACGGTAAAGCAAATCTCGAAGTTCATCCCCTTGGAATTGGTGGTAAAGATGCTCCTGCACGTTTGGTGTTCAATGTTCCTGCCGGACCGGCAATCAACACCAGCCTGATAGATATGGGCAACCGTTTCCGCATGATCGTTAATTCAGTGGATTGTATAGTTCCCGAAGCCGATTTGCCAAATCTTCCTGTTGCACGGGCTTTGTGGGTTCCGCAACCTGATCTGAAAGTTGGAGCCGCAGCCTGGATTTATGCCGGAGGCGCGCATCATACCGCTTTCAGCCAGGCAATTGATGCAAGATGTATCGAGGATTTCTGTGAAATGGCAGGCATCGAATTTATCCATATCGGTAAGGATACCAGCATCACCCCATTCAAAAAGGAACTGCAGTGGAATGAAGTTTATTACCACTTAGCCAACGGGCTTAAGTTCATGTAGTGTATATCTTTATAATCGGGAAGTAGAATAAACATGAATAAGAAAAAGGATTAACGATTTAAGATTTTAGAAAAATCACCTTAGGAACAAGTCCCATAATTCAAAAATCCCAAAGAAGCGAATGAAAACGGATAAGAATTTTAAGAATGAGTCAATTTAGCTTTGAAAATCCTGCTTCTTGAATTTGGAATCTGAGGCTTTGGAATTTGAGACCTATCTTTCTCATTCTCATTTGGTTTTATAATTTAAATTAGAAGAACAAGTATGCTCGAAGACCTTAAACAAAAAGTATTTCAGGCTAACCTCGACCTGGTTAAACATAACCTTGTGCTTTTCACCTGGGGCAATGTGAGCGGCATCGACCGTAAAACCAAGCTCATTGTTATTAAGCCAAGCGGGGTATCGTATGATGTGCTGAAGCCGGAAAACATGGTAGTCGTAGACTTCGATTGTAACGTCATTGAAGGAATACTGAAACCCTCTTCCGATACACTCACACATATCGAATTATACAAAGCTTTTCCCGAAATCGGCGGCATTGTTCACACCCATTCCACCTATGCCGTGGCGTGGGCACAGGCTATGAAAGCAATTCCGGCAATGGGAACAACACATGCAGATCATTTTTATGGCGAAATCCCATGTACACGTGAATTGACAAAAGAAGAAGTCGAACGCGGATATGAAAAAGAAACCGGGATTGTAATAATCGAGACATTTAAAAACATGGATCCGCTCCATGTTCCAGGTGTGCTGGTAGGTAACCACGGACCGTTTGCCTGGGGTGCCAATGCAGAAAAAGCAGTTTATAATGCAGTAGTTCTTGAGGAAGTTGCACGGATGGCTTTACTAACAATGCAATTAGGAAACACGACCCCGATAAAACAATACCTTCTTGATAAGCATTTTAATCGGAAACACGGGAAAGATGCCTATTATGGTCAAAAATAACTGGCGATATTTTTCATAGGCGAGCTGCCTATATTTAATGCAATTAAAATAATTATAGAAATGACAAAATATACAATTGGCGTGGATTATGGTACTGATTCGGTACGCACTATCCTGGTTGATGCTTCAAATGGCAATGAAATTGCAAGCAGCGTTTTTTACTATCCCCGCTGGAAAGCCGGAAAATATTGTGATCCTAATAATAACCGTTTTCGCCAGCATCCACTCGATTATATTGAGGGATTTGAGGCAACAATAAAGGAAGTGCTTGCAAAAGCCCCGGCAGGTGTTGCCGAAAATGTCGTGGCTATTTCGGTTGATACAACAGGATCAACGCCCGTTGCTGTGGATAAAAACGGAACACCACTTGCCTTGCTTCCCGAATTTGCTGAAAATCCCAATGCCATGTTTGTGTTGTGGAAAGATCATACTGCTACTGCGGAAGCAGAACTGATCAATACTGTTTCCCGGACCTGGGGAGGAATTGATTATACGAAATTCGAAGGCGGTGTTTATTCGTCCGAATGGTTCTGGGCCAAAATTCTGCATGTTCTGCGTGAAGACGAAAAAATACGTAAAGCTGCATTTTCCTGGGTTGAGCATTGCGACTGGATTCCGGCATTGATTACAGGTACAACTGACCCGCTAAGCATGAAACGAAGCCGCTGTGCCGCCGGTCATAAAGCCATGTGGCACAAAGATTTTGGCGGATTACCGCCGGAAGAATTTCTTGTTAAACTGGATCCTTTACTTGCCGGGCTTCGCGACAGGATGTTTAAAGATACTTACGACTGTGAGGTTAATATCGGGACGCTTACACCTGAATGGGCCAAAAGATTGGGATTGAGCGAAAAAGTCGCTGTCGGAGCAGGTTCATTCGATGCCCACCTGGGTGCGCTCGGTGGTGAAATAAAGCCGTATTACCTTAGTAAGGTTATGGGTACTTCCACCTGTGATATTTTGATTGCGCCGCTTGAAGAAGTAGGCGATAAGCTGGTGAAAGGTATCTGCGGACAGGTCGATGGTTCCGTAGTTCCCGGTATGATGGGCCTCGAAGCCGGTCAATCCGCGTTTGGCGATGTATATGCATGGTTTAAACAAATGCTGATGTGGCCTGTAGAAACATTGATTTCGGATTCAAAAATCCTGGATGAAGCCTCAAAAGCAAAACTGATTGCTGAAATCTCTGACAGTATCATTCCAAAGCTTACTCAGGAAGCGGAACAACTCGGTATTGGCGAATCGGGTATTATTGCCCTCGACTGGATGAATGGCCGTCGTACACCCGATGCCAATCAGCTTCTGAAAGGTGCCATTCTTGGATTAAACCTGGGATCGGATGCACCGCGTATTTTCCGTGCCTTGTTGAAGCAACTGCTTTTGGTGCTAAGAAAATTGTTGACAGGTTTATTGATGAAGGCATTCCTATCGAAGGAATTATTGCCCTGGGAGGTGTTGCTAAAAAATCACCGTTTATCATGCAGGTTGTTGCTGATGTTATCAATAAACCGATCCTGGTAGCAAAAAGCGAACAGGCTTGTGCGCTAGGTTCCGCAATGGCAGCAGCGGTTGTAGGCGGATTATACCCAACCGTATTGGATGCTCAAAAAGCAATGGGGAATGGTTTTGAAACCGAATACCATCCAATTCCGGAAAATGCAGAAAAATATCAGCTGCTTTATAAGCAATACTCACAATACGGACAGGTAATTGAAACTGAAATTATGAACTCTAAATAAATCAAATATGAAAAAAGGATTTTTATTCCAAAGTATCATCTTCGTGCTGGGTGTGTTAATAATCACTTCGTCATGTACTAAAAAAGAAACAATACAAGCTCCCGGAACAGTTACAAAAGCATTATTCGGGGTTATGCCCGATTCAACAAAAGTCGATCTCTATACCCTGGTAAACCATTCAGGGATAACAATGAAAGTGACTAATTATGGCGGTATTATTACTTCCCTGATTGTTCCAGATAAAAATGGAAAAGTTGGTGATATTGTTTTGGGTTATGATAGTTTGTCGGGTTATCTGAAAGCAACACCTTTCTTTGGTGCCTTAATTGGTAGATATGGCAACCGTATTGCAAAAGGCAAATTTACACTTGATGGAATAGAATATGACTTGGCAAAGAACGATGGCCCCAACCATCTCCACGGAGGCGTAAAAGGGTATGATAAAGTAGTTTGGGATGCCGAAGATTTCAAAACAGACAGTGCTGTTGGACTGAAACTGCATTATCTCAGTAAAGACGGTGAAGAAGGATATCCCGGGAATCTTGACATAACGGTAACGTACACTTTATCTGATAACAACGCACTAACTTTCGACTATATTGCAACCACTGACAAAGCTACGCCTGTTAACCTTACCCAGCACAGCTATTTTAACCTTGCCGGAAGCGGAGATATTAAATCTCATGAATTGATGATTGCAGCTTCCAAATATAATGTTGTTGACAGTACTCTTATTCCAACCGGAGAATTACGTGATGTAAAAGGAACTCCATTTGATTTTACAACAGTTAAGCCGATTGGGCAAGATTTAGTGGCAGCCGGAGGCAAGCCAATTGGCTATGATCATAATTTTATACTTGATACCAAAGGATTAGAGGATTTGGCCGTGCGTGTGGTTGAACCAACCAGCGGAAGGATCATGGAAGTGTATACCGATCAGCCCGGAGTTCAGTTTTATTCGGGAAATTTCCTCGACGGAACACTAACCGGTAAATCAGGCAATGTTTACCAGCAGTATTCAGGCTTCTGTCTCGAAACACAACATTTCCCGGATTCACCCAACCAGCCGGCATTTCCTTCAACCATTCTGAAACCGGGAGAAACATACCATACAACTTCCATTTACAAGTTCCTGTCGGAATAAAAGGTGGAGCAAGGTGTAATTTATATCAGAATACCTGATTTGATATAAGTACTGAAAAGCCCGGCTTCCCTGATGTTGGGCTTTTTAAAACACCATTTCAGGTTACTCTTTTGCGTTCTTAGCGAAATCTTTGCATTATAATGCAAATCAAGTTCACTTGTCACAAATTGCTTCTAATCACATTTCATCATGAAATATATTTTAATACTTTCCCTGAAAGATGCCTGTTTTTTGCCCTGCCTTCTTTTTGACAAGACAGGACAAACTTTTCCAATAAGCCCCGATGGGAATATTGCATTAATGAGTAAAACTGACTTCCAATGGAATTCCGGTCTACTTGATTGATTTCAAAGGTCAGCAGATATTGGGCGAATCAACAATGGGTTTAAAGCTTGAAGATGCAGATTTCACAAAAGGTTTGAAAATCGAATCTGTTTCAGATGCAAAATTAATTCACGATGAATACAATATTATTTCCGGGAAACGAAAAAACTGTGTTTACGATGGGCTTGAAACAACAATCCGGTTCAAAAACGCAAAAAACCAGCCTATGGATATGATATTCAGGCTTTCGAACGATGGCGCTGCATTCAGGTATTTCCTTCCGGAAAAGTCAACTGAAATAAAGAAGATTACAGAAGAAGTTACTTCTTTTAAATTCAATTCCGGAACCAAAATTTATTTGAGTCCTTGCCCCGATGTGTATATGGGATGGTGCAATTCGCAGCCGTCGTACGAAGATTATTATTTCCAGGGTGAAAACGTAGGAAAGCCTTCTCTGTATTCATCAGGGTGGGTTTTCCCGGCGCTTTTCCAAAAAGATAATACCTGGATTTTACTCACTGAGACAGGACTTGATGGAACCTATTGCGGAAGCCGTCTTCAGCAATTATCTGAAAATGGAGATTACAAAATTGCTTTCCCAAAAGTTGGAGAACAGACTTCTCCTCTGGCTCCACTTTATCCTGAATCCACCACTCCCTGGCTGACTCCCTGGCGGATTATAGCCATAAGTGATGGGTTGAAAACCCTGATGGAATCTACACTCGAAACCGATCTGGCCATTCCGGCCAAAGAAGCGGATTACTCGTTTGTAAAACCCGGTCGGGCTTCCTGGAGCTGGATCATGAAGAAAGACGATTCAATAACTTACGATGTGCAAAAAAGATATATCGACTGGTCTGCAGCCATGAAATGGGAGTATTGCCTGATTGATGTCGATTGGGATACTAAAATAGGCTATGAAAAAATTAAAGAACTGGCCGATTATGCTGCTGGCAAAGGCGTTGGACTGTTGCTATGGTATAACTCTGCAGGAAGCTGGAATACAGTGGTGTATCATCCTAAGGACAAGCTGCTTTTTAATCTGAATCGTGAAGAAGAATTTAAACGCATAAGCGAAATGGGAATTAAAGGAATCAAGGTTGATTTCTTTGGCGGAGATGGTCAGTCAATGATTAAATATTACAATAATATTTTACAGGATGCATTGAAATACAAACTGCTGGTTAATTTTCATGGTGCTACTTACCCGAAAGGATGGCAGCGAACTTACCCTAACCTTGTAACCATGGAAGCTGTCAGAGGTTTCGAGAATGTTACTTTCAGCCAGGAATGGGCCGACCTGGAGCCAAATCATGCCTGCATGCTTCCTTTTACCCGTAATGTTTTTAGCCCTATGGATTTTACTCCGGTCAATTTATCGGAAGTTCCTGGCATTCAACGTAAAACATCAAGTGCATTTGAGCTGGCGCTGACGGTCATTTTTCAGTCCGTTGTTCAGCATTGGGCCGAAAGCCCGGAAGGGATGGACAAAATGCCGGATTACATCAGGGATTATATGAGCACTGTTCCTACTCAATGGGACGAAACCTGTTTTATTGATGGATTCCCGGGCAAATTTGTGGTTATGGCGCGTAAATCGGGCAAAACCTGGTATGTTGCAGGAATCAATGGTGAAGCAACCCCGAAAGATATCAGTTTCAACTTGCCTTTCGTAACAAAAGACCTGAAAGCAACTTTGTATACTGATGGCGAGACTAACCGTTCATTCGCATCTTCAGTTTTACTATTGAAAAAAAGTAAAATTACAAAACTGGTAATGAAGCCAACCGGTGGATTTGTAATGAAATTTGAAGATTAATTAAAACCAAAAACGATGAAGCCTCTGAAATTTTTACCGGTATTTATTTTGCTTTCAATAAGTTGCACATTATTATTCGGCCAAACCGTTCAAAAGGAGCAGGATGGTATTGTGTTTACACCTCAAGCAGGCAAAAGTGGAAAAATAAAAATTAAGGTTTGGAGCGATAATATTATCCAGGTCATTGCAAACCCAACAAATGGATTTTCAACCCGTGAAAGCCTTATCATCACTGAAAACCAATTCAAAACGCCTGACTGGAAGGTTGTCGAAACAGATAAACTTATAGAAGTATCTACAAATTCTATTACTGCTCGCATTGATAAACTCACTTCAAAAATAGAGTTTGTTGATATGGCAGGTAAATTAATCCTGGCTGAAAACGGTAGGGAAATAAGTTCAACTAAGGTTGTTGAGGAAGACTGTTATCATATTAAACAATCGTTTCAGTATGCCCCCGGCGAAACGCTTTATGGGCTTGGTAGTTTCCAGGATGCAGACTTGGCACTGAATGGTAAAAAGATTTCGCTGCTGCAAAAGAACCGGGATGATGTTGTTCCTGTTATTATCTCCACCAAACACTATGGCTTATTATGGGATAACTATTCGTATAGCGAGTTTAACGACATCCGCGGAAGCTATTACATATGGTCGGAAGTAGCCGATGAAATTAATTATTTCTTTATTTATGGTGAAACTACCGATAAAATAATTTCGGCCTACCGACAGTTAACCGGTATAGCACCCATGTTTCCTAAGTGGGTTTACGGCTATATACAGTCGAAGCAGAAGTACAATACACAGGACGAGATTGTTTCCATCGTTAAAGGATTCCGTGAACGAAAATTCCCACTCGATTTAATCGTTCAGGACTGGCAATACTGGCCTGAAAATCAATGGGGACAGAAATCGTTTAACCGGAAGAACTATCCCGATCCGACAAAAATGGTGAATGATATTCACGATTTGAATGCCAGGGTGATTATTTCCATCTGGCCCAATATGTCCAAAGGATGCCCCAACCAAATTGAACTTTCTAAAATTCATGGTTTGCTCAGCGACAACGAGCATTTGAATATCCTGATGCCTGAAGCCCGGAAAATGTATTGGAAACAAGCTAATGATAGCCTGTTTTCAATAGGTATAGATGGTTGGTGGGCCGATTGTTCGGAAGGTTACGACTCTGACTGGACTTCTGCTTTCTTCAAATTGTCTAACGAAAAATCGATCCAAGTTAATTCGGGAGCTTTAAAAGATCTGATGCGCAGCGGACGCTATATAAATGCCTATGCTTTAATGCATACCAAAGGATTGTATGAAGGCCAACGATCAACCCCTTCACAGAAAAGGGTTTATATTCTTACCCGATCATCATTTGCCGGTATGCAGAAATACGGTGCCAGCTATTGGACAGGTGATGTTTCGGCAAATTGGGAGGAATTCCGTATGCAAATCCCGGCAGGATTGAATTTTTGTATGACAGGCGTTCCTTATTGGACAACTGATATAGCCGGTTATTTTATAAAACACGAACCTGGATGGTGGTTCTCCAATGGCGTATTCGAAAAAGGCCAGGAAGATGAAGGCTTTAAAGAACTTTATACCCGCTGGTTCCAGTTTGCTGCATTCTGCCCGCTGTTTCGGGCACATGGTGCCGATTTTCCCCGGGAGCCCTGGGCTTTCGGAACACCTGAATCGAAAACGTACCAGACACTTCTCAAATTCACCAACCTGCGTTACCGCCTGATGCCCTATATTTATTCACTGGCATGGAAAGTAACTAATGAAAACTATACCATCATGCGGGCTTTACCTTTTGACTTTATGGCTGACACAGCTACTTTCAATATCAATAACCAGTATATGTTTGGTCCTTCAATCCTGGTTAACCCGGTTGTTCTGCCATTGTACTTCCGCCCTAACAATGTAAAAATGGATTCGTCGGCTTATACCCGGAACGTGTATTTGCCAAAAGGAACGCAATGGGTTGATTTCTGGACTGGAAAACGGTTTGATGGCGGTCAAAGCATTAAAGCTGATGCTTCATTCGAAACTATGCCATTATTTGTTCGGTCTGGTTCAATTATCCCAATGGGGCCTTTTATTCAGTATTCGACAGAAAAATCCGATCCGCTCGAAATCAGAATCTATGCAGGTGCCGATGGTGATTTTACATTGTATGAAGACGAAAGCGATACCTATAATTATGAAAAAGGAGTGTATTCCCTGATTTCATTTCATTGGGATAATGCTCAGAAAACTTTAACGATAAGCGACAGGAAAGGAGAATTTCCCGGAATGATAAAAAACCGGACGTTTAATATTGTCTTAGTTTCTGAAAATAAAGGAATTGGAGTTGAGACAACTGACATCCCTAACAAAACAATTAAGTATTCAGGTAATAAGGTAACAGAAAAGTTGTAAATTTATATATCAATAAGCTTAAGGTCCATTTTGGTTCCTGCATGCCCCCACTGATTCTAATATATATGAATGAACGGTTAAATAGCTAATCAGGAACAGAGTTACGATTGATAGTGAAGTTTGAACATTACCTTTAAAATGGGCAGGAAAAACCCTATGTTAAATCGAAAACTAAATTTTTAAAAATGAAAAAACAATCCTTACTTTTTCTGATTCTGATTTTAGTTGTACACATTGGGTTTACACAGGTAATCACACCGGGGTCAAAGCTCAATTCAGGATTTGACTATACCCGCTTAGCGCAGATCGATACGATTTCGAATCAGTATGTTTCAAATAACTGGCTGGTAGGATCAGTTGTTCTGATTGCAAAAGACAATCAGCTGATTTATTACAAAGGACTTGGATATGCTGATGCTGCAAGTAAAAAGCCAATGCAAGCCAATGCTATTTTCCGGATCATGAGCCAAACCAAAGCTATTACCAGCCTGGCGATTATGCAATTGTTCGAGCAGGGGAAATTCAGACTGGATCAGAATATCTCCGATTTTATACCAGAGTTTAAAAACCCCAAAGTGCTTAAAGATTTCAATCCAGTTGATACGAGTTATACAACTGTCCCTGCCAACCGGGAAATAACGTTCCGCGATTTACTCACCCATACTTCCGGGATTGACTATGCTGCAATTGGTTCCGATAAAATGACTGCCATTTATGCGAAGGCTGGAATTCCTTCCGGATTAGGCAGTTTCAATATCACTTTACTTTCGGCAATGAAAAAGTTAGGAAGCCTTCCCCTTGTTCACCAACCCGGTGAAAAGTTTACCTATGGGCTAAACGCAGATTTATTAGGATGTTTGGTCGAGATTATCAGTGGGAAATCATTGGAAGAATATTTCAATAAAAATATTTTTGAACCTCTTGGTATGAAAGATACCTATTTCAATGTTCCTGCATCAAAGGCTGATAGGCTTTCTACTGTGTATACAGAAGATGCACAGAATAAAATTATCCCATGGTCACCGACCTTCCGGAACCTGGATCCAAAATATCCGCTGATCCCCAAAAGCTTTTTCTCAGGTGGTGCAGGCCTGTCGTCAACAGCATTTGATTATGCGGTTTTTCTCCAGATGATTATGAATGGAGGCATTTACAACGGCAAGCAAATACTGGGTAGGCGTACCGCCGAACTCATGATTAGCCCGCAATTGGATGACAAAATGTTTGGCAATGACAATTTTAGCCTTGGGTTTTCCATAACATCTGCGAAGTCGGCTAATCTGAATATGCGAAGCGAGGGCTCATTTGCGTGGGGCGGCTATTATGGAACCACTTACTGGGCTGATCCAAAAGAAAAACTTATTTGCTTGATCATGACTCAGCAAACACCAAATTCACATGGCGATTATGCTGCGAAAATTGAAAATGTGATTTATGGAAGTTTGAAATAAACAAGTTTTAGTTTTAATAGTGACCGAGGGCTTGTTTGAACTATATAAAAAAGTGGTTCTCTGGGATGCCGGAAAATTAGATAAATATTGTATTCAACCCCGGAATGTTTTTCATTCCGGGGTTATATTTAATAACATAATGTCTTTACCTTTAACACTGTTTAATCTTATTGAAAACCTTATGAAGAACTTACTGAACCTGCTTGCATTAATTATAACTATATCGTTGCAGGCACAAACCCCGCAAGAGCAAAGTGTAACGCTGAATCAAGCCTGGAGGTTCAACCAGGGGGACAATTTAGACTTCGCTCAACCCGGATTTGATGATTCGGGCTGGAAAACCATTCAACCGGACAGGACATGGGAAGCTTCGGGTTACGATAAATATGATGGATATGCCTGGTACCGGATCAAGGTGATTATTCCCTCGAAACTGAAAAAATCCGCTTTCCTGCAGGATAGCCTGAGGATTTACATGGGTAAGATCGATGATTTTGATCAGACTTTTCTCAACGGATCACTTATTGGTGTTAATGGGAATAATGTTTCTGCTAAAACAATTGCCGATACTATGTTCAAAGCTGGTACACAGAGTTTCTGGGATGTAGGAAGGACTTATACTCTTTCAGCAAACGATCCGCGGATAAAATGGGACCAGGAAAATGTAATTGCCGTGCGCGTTTTCGACTGGAATGGTGGTGGTGGAATGTACACCGGTGACCAGTCAATTTCCATGATTAAAATATCAGATTATCTTGCAATTGAGAATAATAAGGTTCCATATAAATTTGAAAACAATACCCTTAAAAAGACTATTGATATGAGGAACACTTCATCTGCGTATACAATCGAAGGAGATTTTTCAATCAATGCAATTAACAAGCTTACCGGGGAAGTGATTTATAAAAATGAAACGAAAAATATTGAACTAAAACCCCTTCAAGACAAGGCATTTGATATAGAGATTAGAAAACTAGATCAGTCTGCACTCATCACTTACCTTTTCAATTTTACGAAAGCAGGATCAAGCATTACTGTTACGGATGAAACTCCTTATATCACAACACCTGTACCATCTGCATCACCCCGCATTAATGGAGCATCTATAACAGCCGCCCGTCCTGGTAAACCATTTTTATTTACCATTCCTGCTTCCGGCGACCGCCCTTTGACTTTTGAAGCACTGAATTTGCCGACAGGACTTAAACTGGATAAAAATTCCGGTAGTATCACTGGTAGGGTTGATCAAAAAGGTGAATATAAAGTAGTGGTAAAAGCAAAAAATGCAAAAGGCGTTGCTTCGCGCGAATTAACCATTTCTATTGGCGACCGGATATGCCTCACACCTCCTATGGGATGGAACAGTTGGAATTGCTGGGGATTAGCCGTTGATGAACAGAAAGTAATTGCCAGTGCCCATATCTACCGGGATAAGGGCCTCATGAATCATGGATGGACTTATATAAATATTGATGATGGCTGGGAAATCCGTGGTGATCTCAATCCTAAACGCGATCCGCAAGGAAACATTCTTACCAACGAAAAATTTCCTGATATGAAACGCCTGGGCGACAGCATTCATGCCCTTGGTTTGAAATTCGGTATTTACAGCTCTCCCGGACCACTTACCTGCGGCGGCTATACAGCCAGCTACCAGCACGAAGAGCAGGATGCAAGGTCGTATGCTTCGTGGGGAATCGATTACCTGAAATACGACTGGTGCTCATATGGTGAAATTGCTAAAGATGCCACTCTAGCCGAATACAAGAAACCTTACTTTGTAATGCGCAATGCACTCAATAAAATTGATCGGGATATAGTATACAGCCTTTGCCAGTATGGAATGGGTGATGTCTGGAAATGGGGCGACGAGGTAGGAGGAAATCTCTGGCGGACTACCGGTGACATTACTGATACCTGGGAGAGTCTTCGCGAAATCGGGTTCGGCCAGGTGAAAAATCAGCCATTTGCCAAACCCGGAAACTGGAACGACCCTGATATGTTGGTTGTCGGGTGGGTTGGCTGGGGCCCAAGTCTTCATCCCGCCAGGCTAACACCAGATGAACAGTACACACACATTTCCTTATGGTGCCTCCTTTCAGCACCTTTGCTTATAGGCTGCGACCTGCAACGGCTGGATGAATTCACGATAAACCTGCTATCCAATGATGAAGTAATTGCCCTTGATCAGGATCCGCTGGGCAGCCAGGCAAAACAAGTAATTGTGGATGGAGATATTCAGGTGTGGGTTAAAGATTTGGCAGATGGTTCTAAGGCCTTTGGCATTTTTAATCTGGGAGAGAAAACAGGGAAGTATAATTTGGAACTTGAAAAGGCCGGATTGAAAGCAGGTGGCGAGATTCGTGACCTGTGGCGCCAGAAATCACTGGGGAAAGCCGCAAATACAATG
This sequence comes from uncultured Bacteroidales bacterium, assembly GCA_963802185.1. GTDB lineage: Bacteria > Bacteroidota > Bacteroidia > Bacteroidales > UBA4417 > UBA4417. Next base: position 233,940 of record CAWDHU010000008.1, on the reverse strand, counting down.
GATTTGACCATACCATCGCATGGGGTATTGTTATTAAAGTTAAAATAAAAATAAGTTAAACATACAATGCACAATATTTACGTTTTACGAAACCATTAGGTATGAAAAAGCATTTTTTGATAGGTATAATTTTTTTACTAAGTCTGGGCGGATTTGCCCAGGATTGGAAACCCGCCGGAGATAAAATCAAAACCCAATGGGCAGAAAAAGTCGATCCAAAAAATCCCTTGCCTGAATATCCACGCCCCGCCCTGGTGCGCGATCAGTGGTCGAACCTGAACGGACTATGGGATTATGCTATACTTCCAAAAGGAAATGCCGTTCCAACGGCATTTGATGGAAAAATCCTGGTTCCGTTTGCGGTTGAATCATCATTATCTGGCGTACAAAAACCAGTCGGCGAGGACAATGAACTTTGGTACAGCAGGCAGTTTTCTGTTCCTGATGCATGGAAAAATAAGAAAGTCGTGCTGAATTTTGGAGCTGTCGACTGGAAAGCTGATGTTTGGATAAACGAAATTCAGATCGGATCACACAAGGGCGGATATACTCCTTTCAGTTTTGATATTACTCCGTACCTGATTTCGGGCAAGCCTCAGAAACTGATTGTCAGGGTTTGGGATCCGGTTGATAAAAGCTTTCAGCCTCATGGCAAACAGGTTTCAAAGCCAGGAGGAATCTGGTACACATCGGTAACCGGAATCTGGCAAACAGTTTGGATTGAACCTGTAAATGAAAATTATCTGACAAAGATTAAATCAGTTTCCAATATTGATAGAAATACGGTTTCTGTAACTGCATTTGCAGCAGAAAGTTTAAATTCCGATCTTGTTGAGGTTAAGATTCTTGAAAAGGGTAAACTTATTTCTCAGGGTAGAGGAATCGCCGGCCGGGAAGTATTATTATCTGTTCCTGATGCAAAGTTGTGGAGCCCTGAATCGCCTTTCCTGTATGATGTGGAAATTGTGTTGCTAAGAAATGGGAAACCTATTGACCAGGTAAAAAGTTATGTTGGAATGCGGAAGATTTCAACCAAAAGAGATGCAAAAGGAGTTGTCCGGTTGCAGCTCAATAATAAGGATTATTTCCAGTTTGGCCCGTTGGATCAGGGCTGGTGGCCCGATGGTCTTTATACAGCTCCTACCGATGAAGCGCTGAAGTTTGATATTCTAAAAACCAAGGATTTTGGTTTTAACCTGATCCGTAAACATGTAAAAGTGGAACCTGCCCGCTGGTATTATCATTGCGACCGGGAAGGAATACTTGTATGGCAGGATATGCCCAGCGGTGACGAAGGTCCGGATTGGCAAATGACTCAGTATTTTAATGGCACAGAACATATCCGCTCAATGGAATCGGAAACCAATTACAGACGGGAGTGGAAAGACATAATTGATATGTTGATCTCCAATCCTTGTGTCGTAACATGGGTGCCATTTAATGAGTCGTGGGGACAGTTTAAAACCGTTGAAATTGCTCAATGGACCAAGAGTTATGATCCGACACGACTTGTAAATCCAGCTAGTGGAGGTAATTTTTACCCGGTTGACGATATTCTTGATATTCATAATTATCCTGAACCTAAAATGACTTTGTATGATGGCAACCGTGTCTGTGTTTTGGGCGAATACGGCGGTATCGGGCTGGTATATGATGATCATGTTTGGATTAAGGATCGTAACTGGGGTTATGTGCAATACAAAACTTCTGCCGAGGCTACGGATGCCTATGTTGCATTTGCTGAGAAACTCAAAAAACTTATAGTTTCAGGATTTTCGGCTGCAATCTATACCCAGACAACCGATGTGGAAATTGAAATCAATGGCTTGATGACCTACGACCGGAAAGTGATAAAACTCGACGAACCCTGGATCCGTAAAGTGAACCGTGAAGTTTGTAATTCGCTGAACGAAATTAAATAATATCATGAACCGGCCTAAAATAAGTTTACTGATTACTGCCATTTTGTTCACGGTTTCGTTCTCCCTGGTGGCGCAGGAGCCTATACTAAATGATTTATATATCGGTAATAGATTCCCGCTGGTTCCTGGTAAATACATTCCGCTTCCTTTGGGGAGTATAAAACCTGCCGGTCATCTTCTCAAAATGCTCCAGCTTCAGCGTGACGGACTTACCGGGAATCTCGACAGTATTTACAGTGAGGTTTGTGGTCCTGATAATGGCTGGCTTGGGGGAACAGGCGATTGCTGGGAACGTGGACCTTACTGGATCGACGGTCTGGTGCCGCTTGCTTATATTCTCGACGATTCAAATCTGAAAGCAAAGGCACAGAAATGGATTGATTGGGCTATCGATAATCAACGCCCGGATGGATATTTCGGTCCATATCCTAATAAAGAAGGTACTCCTAAGATTAAAGGAACCCAGCAAACCAACAGCGAGGATTGGTGGCCTAAAATGGTGATGCTGAAAGCGATGCAACAATATTATTCAGCCACTGGCGACGCAAGAGTCATTAAGTTGATGACTAATTATTTTAAATACCAACTGGAAACGCTTCCGGAATTTCCATTAAATAAATGGACATGGTGGGCCCAGCAACGTGGAGGTGATAACCTGCAAATTGTTCTCTGGCTGTATAACATTACCGGCGATAAATTCCTGCTCGAACTTGGCGAACTTATCCATAAACAAACTTCCGACTGGACAACGATCTTTACCGATAATACGCTGCGCAAAGCAAATCCGTATGCCGACCTGCATTGCGTTAATGTTGCCCAGGGATTAAAGGAACCTGTAATGTATTACCAGCTGAATGGCGATACAAAATACGAAAAAGCTGTCCGCAAAGGTTTGGAAGCTTTACACGATGGTCATGGATTTGTAAATGGAATGTATGGTGGTGATGAAGCCTTACATGGCAACGACCCCTCCCAGGGATCCGAGTTTTGTTCCGCTGTCGAAATGATGTATTCGTTCGAAAGTATGCTGCCTGTAACAGGAGATTTATTTTATGCCGATTATCTCGAAAAAATCGCCTACAATGTATTACCAACGCAAGCCGACGATCAGTATCTCAGGAAACAGTATTACCAACAGGTGAACCAGGTTCTGATTACTGCTGACTTTCGTCATTTTGATTGCAATTATTTAACCGGAAATGTTTTTGGGACTACAACTGGATATCCTTGCTGCCTGACAAACATGCACCAGGGCTGGCCGAAATTTATTCAGAATCTCTGGTATGCAACTCCGGACAAAGGTCTAGCCGCAATGGTGTACGGACCTTGCAGTGTAAAAGCTAAAGTTGGCGATGGCGATGACGTTGAGTTCATCGAAAAAACAGATTATCCTTTTTCGGACAGGATTGAATTTACCTGCAAAATCAGAAAGCCTGTAAAATTCCCGTTGTACCTGCGCATTCCGTTATGGTGTGCCGAAGCAAGCATAAGTTGCAATTCTACATTAATCAAAAAAGTAAAAAGTGGTGAAGTCGCAGTACTCGATCGAGAATGGCACGACGGAGATGTAATTGTACTTGAATTGCCAATGGAAATAAAATTTTCGCGTTGGTTCGAAAATTCACTTGGAATTGAACGTGGCCCTTTGGTTTATGCACTGAAAGTGGACGAAGACTGGAAAGAGCGGAAAACTGACGATAGTAAAGATACCTTTTGGGAGGTATTTCCTAAATCTCCATGGAATTATGGAATTCCTGAGATCGAAATCAATAGTCTCAAATTTTCTGTTAAACAGATTAAAGAAGTTGATCTGATGCCCTGGAACCTGGAAAATGCACCAATTCAGATTACGACGAAAGGCAAGAGAATTCCCAATTGGGGCTTATATGAAAACTCCGCTGGAAAGATTCCAAATTCAAATGAGTCATACCGTGACCAGAATTCACCTGCTGAAGATATAATTCTTATCCCTTATGGTTGCACAACGATGCGAATAGCAGAGTTTCCGGTAATTGAAAGACATTAGTAAAAACTGTTTAATAACGAAAAACAGGTCGGACATTTGAAGTACAAATATCAAAAGCATACCTTTGTCCACTAAAATAAACAGGAAAATAAGAATAAATCAAATTGTTTTAACTGCAATAATAACCTCTGTAAATGAATCAAATGGAAAAAACATTGACAAATCTCGCGGCCGATAACATTCGTATTCTTTCAGCAGCAATGGTTGAAAAAGCTAAATCTGGACATCCGGGCGGAGCCATGGGTGGAGCTGATTTCATAAATATTTTATACACTGAATTCCTCAGGTACGATCCAACGGATATGGAATGGCATCAGCGCGACCGCTTTTTCCTTGATCCTGGCCATATGTCGCCTATGTTATATTCCGTTCTTACACTATCGGGTAAATATTCCCTTGATGATCTTAAAAATTTCAGGCAGTGGGGAAGTTGTACACCGGGCCATCCGGAGCTGGAAAGAAGCAGGGGTGTTGAAAACACTTCCGGCCCATTGGGACAGGGACACACCATGGCGATTGGCGCTGCTATTGCAGAACGGTTTCTATGTGCCCGGTTTGGCGAATGGATGGCACATAAAACTTTTGCATTTATTTCTGATGGAGGTATCCAGGAAGAGATTTCTCAGTCTGCCGGTCGTATTGCCGGTTTCCTGGGATTGAATAACCTGGTTATGTTTTACGATTCCAACGATATTCAACTTTCTACCGATACCAACGCCGTTACAAGCGAAAATACGGCTATGAAATACCAGGCCTGGGGATGGAATGTGATGACAATCGACGGCAATGATGCATCTGAAATCCGTAAGGTTCTTACTTTAGCAATAGCTGAAAAAGATAAGCCTACTCTTATCATTGGTAAAACGATTATGGGTAAAGGTGCAAGGACAGCTGACGGATCAAATTTCGAACGTAAATGTGCTACTCATGGTATGCCATTGGGTGAATCAGGTGCAAGTTTTGAAAAAAGCATTGAGAACCTGGGTGGAAATCCAGCTGATCCATTCGTTATTTTCCCTGAAGTAGCTGAATTATACAAAAGGACCAGTGCTGAAAAAGTGAAGGAAGCAGCTTCGCGGAAAGCAGCCGAACAGGAATGGTCAAAAGCAAATCCTGAACTGGCTAAAAAGCTTCAGTTATTTCTTTCAGGAAAACTACCGGAACTGGATTTTGAATCTGTTATTCAAAAAGAAGGCGTTGCTTCACGTGCAGCTTCAGCTGCAATATTAGGATATCTGGCGCAAAATGTTGAAAATATTATTGTTTCATCCGCCGACTTATCTAACAGTGATAAAACAGATGGCTTTCTGAAATACACAAAACCATTAACCAAAGGTGATTTCAGCGGGGCTTTCCTGCAGGCTGGTGTGAGCGAACTTACAATGGCGGCCATCTGTAACGGAATAACTCTCCATGGAGGCGTTTGGGCAGCCTGTGCCACATTTTTTGTTTTCAGCGATTACATGAAACCAGCCGTTCGCCTTTCAGCATTAATGGGTCTGCCTGTTAAATACATCTGGACGCATGATGCATTCCGTGTTGGTGAAGATGGCCCAACACACCAGCCAGTTGAACAGGAAGCCCAGATTCGGTTACTTGAGCAAATGAAAAACCATCACGGCCAGATGAGTCTGCTTGCTCTGCGTCCGGCTGATGCTTACGAGACTTCCGTAGCATGGAAAATGGCTATGGAAAACACACAAACACCCACTGCCCTGATTTTATCAAGACAAAACATCAAAGATGTTCCGGCAAAATCAGGTTTGTCACAATATCAATCCGCATTGCAAGCTGAAAAAGGTGCTTATATTGTTCAGGATTGCCCTTCAAAACCGGATGTAATTTTGGTTGCAAGCGGCTCTGAAGTTTCTACATTGCTGGATGGCGCTGTACTGCTAAAATCACAAAATAACCTGAATGTAAGAGTTGTTTCTGTCATTTCCGAAGGGCTATTCCGCCAGCAGGATAAGGAATACCAGTTGAATGTTATTCCTGACGATTTACCTGTGTTTGGCCTCACAGCTGGTTTACCTGTTACGCTTGCCGGGTTGGTTGGTAAAAAAGGGAAAATCTGGGGACTGGATCATTTTGGCTATTCGGCACCGGCAAAGGTACTCGACGAAAAATTCGGATTTACAGCGCAAAATATTTATAACCAGGTTATTGATTATTTGTCTGATGTCAAATAGTCGTAGAAGCATTTTGCTGATATTGAGTTAGCATAAAAAATTTCAAATTTGAATATTTGAAAAATATGTAATAACTTTGTAGTCACGTTTAGGGCAGCAATATGGAAACTTCTATTATCAAAATCGGAAATTCTAAGGGACTTAGATTAAGCAAGTCAATTCTCGAGAAATATAATATCAAAGAAAAGGTTGAGATTATTCTTGAGAAAGGAAGGATTATTCTAAAACCGATCGAAAGCCCTAGAAAGAACTGGGAAACAGCGTTCAAAAAGATGCATTTGGAAAACGATGATCAAATGTTAGTAAACGATGTATTCGACAATGAAACTTTCGAAGAATGGAAATAGTACAGTATTCGATAGTTTTGGTCGACCTAGACCCAACTTTAGGCAGTGAAATAAAGAAAACAAGACCATGTGTGATTGTTTCACCTGACGAGATGAATAAGTATCTGAACACTATTGTTCTTGCTCCTATGACTACGAACCTGAAACAGTATCCAACCAGAGTGGCTGTTGAGCATGATGGGAAAAAGGGCATGATTGTTATTGACCAAATCCGGACAGTTGATAAAGTCAGAATTCTGAAAGTTTTAGGCAAGCTGACAAAATCAGAAATTAAGACATGCAAGGAAGTTATTAAGGAAACTTTTGTAGACTGAAAAAAATACTGATGCTATAATGACTAAATAAAAATAGTGGCAGTATTATATAATAATTTGTTCCCAATTGGGATTTGTCACTTGACCCGTCATGGCAAGGTTGGTCGACAGGAACGAGCTAGGGAATTGGGAACGATTATCCCCTTTTACTAATCTCTATAAGCTCCTCCCGATGAAGTACTTCAATATCTTTATCAACGAGGTTGATCAGGCCGTCTTTTTCGAATCCCTTCAGCAGTTTTACAGTGCTTTCGGTAGATAATCCTGCAAAATCAGCAATTTCTTTGCGCGAAAGGTAACCGAAAATGCTTTCATCATTAAAACGCATGGTATCGAGGTAAAGCAATACGTCAGCCAGCCTGCCGTGCATTTGCTTGTACATCATGCTGCGAATCGTGCTGTAGAGCGAACTGTCATTTTCATAATACCGGTTAATCAGTCCATAGGCAAATTCTCCGTTGCTTTTTATCAGTCCGGCAATTGCGTCTTTTTCAATCAGGCAGGCTAATGTTTCCTGAAGTGCAACAGTCGAATAATCGTAGGTGTGTTTACTGAATGCTGCCGAAAGCCCTATGAATTCTCCGCTACGGATAATGCGCAGGTTAAAATCACGGTTTGTATCACCAACAATATATTGCCGTACCAGTCCTTCAACCACAAATAATACGCTCGAAGCAAATGCGCCCTGTTTAGTGAGGTTCTCACCTTTACGGAACTGAACCTGTACTTTACTGTCCTTAACTAATTCAATTTCTTCGGGCAACAGGTTTCCGAAACAGGGAGCGCTGAGCCCGCCAAGCACGCATTCGTCGATGGCTGAGTATGTTTTCATTTTGTTATTGTAGTTGTGTAATTAATAGTTTGATCAGCATTTGGCTGGAAGACGGAAGTCTGGAGTCGGAAGAATTTTGAATACTGAACCTTTAAATAAGTTGTTAGTATTTTATCAGAAGTTCTGTGAATAAATCAATAACTCGCCTGGCTTCCGACTTCCGACTACCGTCTTCCGACTCTTCAAACCGCAAAAGTAAGAACTATCTCAACAATATACTTGTGCAATCTCAACTAAGTGCTTATTCAGATTAACTTAAAGTTTCGTTTTTGCATACAAAGCCTGTGTAATTTTGCAGCGTAATCAAAAAGAACAATTTATGAAACATTCAGTAGATACATTGTGGCAGGGAAATATGAAGTTTGATTCCGTTGTAAGCGGTCATCATATTATCATAGATGCTTTGCCCGCAGTTGGTGGAAACGACGAAGGGGCACGCCCCAAAGAACTAATGCTTACTGCACTTGCCGGCTGTACCGGTATGGACGTAATTTCTATTCTTAAAAAAATGCGCATTGAACCTACCTTTTTTAATGTAAGAGTTGAAGCCGAAATGACGGAAGAACATCCGAAACATTATACAGCCATGCACATCATTTACGAATTTAAAGGTGAAAACCTTGAAATAGAAAAACTTCAGAAAGCCGTTGATCTTTCACAGGAACGCTATTGCGGTGTTTCGCTGGTTTATCGCAAAGCCATGGAAATCACTTCTGAAATAGACAATACTCTTTAAATACGATTTACGAATGACGATTTACGAATGACGATTTACGAATGACGATTTACGAATGACGATTTACGAATTATCGGACTCATACATTTTCTCGTATAAATCAAATCTACCCCAATCGTAAATCGTATCTCCTCAATCGTAAATAAAAACCTATAAAACCCAATCCCTAAATCCTAAAAAAATGCTTTACACAAATTTAAAACACATCGAAACTGCTGCTGATCATCAGAAATTTATTAGTGAAAACGAAAACGTAATGATATGCTGTGGCCGTATGGGCCCAATGTGTATCCCAGTTTACGGAATAATGGAAGATATTGAAGATCAATATACTCACGTGAAATTTGCCGATATGGAATTCGATAGTCCTGAGTCACACGTAATCCGCAGTACACCTGAAGTTCGTGGCTTTATGGGAATTCCTTTTACCATGTATTACAAAAACGGGAAACTGGTGAAAGCTACTTCCAGCATTCAGAGCAAAGCACAGGTTACAGGTATTCTGGAAGCTGAATTTGCTAAATAAGAAGGGTTTTGGGTTTAGTGGTTAGGATTTAGGGGAAGGAAATCAATTGTTATTAATAGCTTTCCCTTCCTGAAATAAACACTCACTTAACCTAATCCTTGTTACTAAAACGCATGGTTTCCTAGTGGAAACAGGTTCTTTGCCTGAAAGATTTTAAAATTATGACACAAAATAATCATTACAGCGCAATAGTGATAGGAGCGGGGCCTGCAGGATTAACGGCAGGCATCTACCTTTCTCGTGCCCGGGTTCGGACACTCATTCTGAATGAAGGAACTGCCGGTGGTCAGATGATTTTAACACATGAAATTGCCAATTATCCGGGTGTTGATAACATCAGCGGGTACCAGCTTTCGATGATTATGCGCAACCAGGCAAAGAAATTCGGGTGCGATATCAGGTCGAATATTATTATCGAAACGCTCAACCTTGAAAATGAAATTAAAGAAGTTGTATTAGACGATGGCACCAGGTATACTGCAGATGCAGTAATTCTGAGTCCGGGCGGGCGATCGCGCACATTGGGCGTGCCGGGCGAAGAAATGCTGAAAGGTAAAGGCATTTCGTATTGTGCTACCTGTGATGGTGATTTCTTTACCGACAAGGAAATATTTGTTGTCGGCGGTGGCAATTCGGCACTAGAAGAAGCTGTTTCGCTTACAAAATATGCAAGCAAGGTAACAATCGTTCACCAGTTCGATCATTTTCAGGCCTTTGAATATGCCATTGAAGAAGCGCGAAACCATCCGAAAATCAGTTTTATGATGGAATCTACAATTACGGCTTTTCATGGCAACGAAAAACTAGAGGGCGTTGAAATTACGGATCTGAAAAATGGAGCAAAGCAAAATTACCCGATCGATGGTGCTTTTATCTTTATCGGGTATGTGCCGAATACCGAATTCCTTGATGGTAAAATTGAACTCAATAAATGGAAGGAAATCGTGGTAGATGCCGAAATGCAGACCAGCATTAAAGGGGTGTATGCTGCAGGCGATTCTATTGTGAAACGTTACCGGCAGGTTACGACTGCAGTTGCCGACGGAACTATTGCTGCCCTGGCTGCATCGAAATACTTACATGAACTCAATCAACAAAATAAACTAATTCAACACGTATAAATCATGACAATGACACTTATTATATCAGCGCTGGTTATTTTCGGCTTCATAGCATATGTCTATTATAGCTATAAAAAGATAAAGAATACTCCTGAAGCTGAAACACATTCATCCATAAAGAATCTGACGGATCAGAATTTTCTGGCGCAGGTAAAAAGCGGCGTTACCCTGGTCGATTTCTGGGCAGGATGGTGCATGCCTTGCAAAATGATGGTTCCGATATTGAACGAAGTAGCTGAGGAAATCGGTGATACCGCTAAAATTGCCAAGCTGGATGTGGAATCAAACAGGGGCTCTTCAGCCAAATTCGGAGTTCGGAATATTCCTACTATGATACTTTTTAAGAACGGGAAAGAAATAAACCGTTTTGTTGGCGCCAAAACCAAGAGCTTCCTGGTTAATGAAATAAATAAAGTTAAATAAGTTAGAATGAAAACTCTAAATTCATACCGCGAACTCACTTCATGGGCATCAGGACTTGATAAAAGTTTTCTTTTTCTTTATAAAAGTGGCAGTGCGGTCAGTGATTGTGCATACAGCGCTTTGAAAGAAGCGTATGGTTCAAACCCCGAAGGTTTGCAACTTAGCTTTGCTGATGTTACCGAAGTTCGGGATATACATCCGAATTTTGCCATAAACAGCGTTCCTTCACTACTTTTTTTTGATAAAGGGAAACACATAAATACAATTAAAGGATGCCATACTGCCGGCAGTTTCAGATCAATGATGGAAAATGCAGTATTCCAGGCTAAAGCATCAGCCGATGGAAAGCCCGCGAAAAATGTAACAGTGTATTCAACCCCGACATGCTCGTGGTGTACTACTCTCAAATCATGGCTTCGTAAAAACAACATTCATTTTACCGATGTTGATGTGTCGCGCGATCAGTATGCGGCTGAAGAACTTGTTCGCCGCAGCGGACAGCAAGGCGTTCCTCAAACTGAAATCAACGGGCAGATAGTTGTTGGCTTTAACCAGCAGCGTTTAAAGGAACTTCTTGAAATAGGATAATATTCTGTTGAAATTCATCAGGTATTGGAAAAATAAATTTCCTGAATAAAAATCAGGCTAACCTTTTCAGCAGAAAATACTATGCGTAACGTTTTGAAATTATTGGTTGATAAAAGGATAATGATCCTTGCTTTTCTTGCAGCCACTCTTTATTATTTGGTCAATACCTATCATATATCACTATGGTATGTTTTGTTGGCGGGAGCAGTAACCGGAGTTGTTTTCGGGAAAGTATTCTGCCGTTGGGTTTGCCCGTTGGGTTTAATGATGGAATTTATCATGGGCTCGAATCCCGACAGCAAACTCAAAGCCATGTATCAATACCATAAGATTGGTTGCCCGATTGCATGGGTTTCAGGATTTCTGAACAAATATTCATTCTTTAGGATAAAGATCAACAACGATACATGCAAGAACTGCGGCATCTGCGATAAGGAATGTTATATTGTAGCCATGGAACCTGCAAAATTCAGCCTTTACAAACCGAAACTGGATAGACCCGGCAATAGCTACACCTGTTCCAAGTGTTTAAAATGCGTGGCAAACTGCCCGAATGGAAGTTTAACTTACAAAGTATAATTATAAAAAGCAGCATTGAAATGAAAGAATTGCAACCCGTTAACCAGCATGTGGTAATTGATATTACCATCGAAAATAAAGAACAGCGTACAGCCGGAGGAATCATTATTCCTGATACTTCGCGCGAAAAACCTCAGATTGCCCCTGTTATTGCTATCGGCGTTATTGATAATCCTGAGATAGCACCTGGCGATATGGTTATTTTCAAAGCATACAGCGGAACCGAAATCGATTTCGAAAGTCGCAAATACCTTATCCTTCCATATGCTGATATTTTGGCAAAAATTGTTGAAACTGAGGAAATATAGACCGATTAAAATTAGCCTGTCGGATGAGATTTTTTTGACAAAGCTTAGATTCAAGATTATTGATCTGATGACCCGATATCTGAACCATAGTTTTTCGAAAAATAACTGAACATATGCATTTCACTTTATTATTTAAATTAAATACAAACTAGTGATGAATGAATCATGCGAAAAACAAGATAAACCAAAGACATTCAAAGAGTTAATGCAATCTTCCTATTTCTGGAAACCTGCTGCCGCTGTTATAATAGGTGGAATTGCGGGCTTTTTATATTACTTTTATGTCGGATGTGCGTCAGGCTCATGCGGAATTACAAGTAATCCTTTTTCGAGTGTTCTGATGGGAAGTGCAATGGGATATTTTGTCGTAAACAGCCCTTGCAGAACCTGCTAAGTTTTACTACCTTTGATCTAATACAATGGAAATTAAAGAAATAAATACCCGGTACAGCGAACTTGCTGAATCTGAATGCTGTCTTTCTTGCGGAGGCGCAATAAACTATGCTGAACCGCTAAGAGGTGAAGTATGTGTAGACCTTGGCAGCGGTCGTGGAACGGATGTTCTGCGTATGGCTGAATCAGTTGGTGAAACTGGTTTTGTGTATGGTATTGATATTTCAGATGGAATGCTTGAAAAAGCCCGTCATAATGCCGAAAAATTTGGTGCCAGAAATGTGCGTTTTATCCGCTGCGAACTCGAAAAGCTTGAACTTCCTGATAAAACAGCTGATCTTGTAATTTCGAATTGCACGCTTAACCATGCCACCGATAAACAAGCTGTTTGGAACGAAATCTACCGCATCCTTAAAAAAGGCGGGCGTTTTGTAATCAGCGATATCTATGCAACTGCTGCCATCGCCGACGAATACCGTAACGATCCGGTAGCTGTGGCCGAATGTTGGGCAGGTTCGGTGACGCGACCGGAATATATGCAGCAGCTGGAAAAAGCAGGATTTGCATCAGTCGAAATTATTGAAGAATCAGCTCCTTATGCCAAAGGAAATGCAGAAGTATGCAGCTTTACTATAGCCGGTAAAAAAGCTTCCGGATGTGGTTGTGGGAATTAAAAAACGAATAGCTCATTTTTCAAAAGATAAATAGTAAGTAATTCAAAAACTAAAAAAAGAAATTATGAAAAGTCTGGTAAAGAAAAAGATTGAAGTACAAAAAGTAAACACAAAAAAGACAGCTCAGTGCTGTGCCAAAACATCGAAAACTGTTGTTGGCTGCCACGATTAACAAGTTTTGCTGAATAGAATAGCCTGCTAGATATTCTTAGGCTTTTTCGATATAAATTCTCAAACCAAAACGAGTTGATGACTTATTCAAAACACAATATTTTTTCAAAAATTGCCGGTTCAGATAATTACTTTATTGTAAATCTGCTTAACGGTAGTGCTGATATTTTAAATCCTGTGGAAGCCGGAATGATAAAGGATTTCCTGGGGGGAAAAAATCTTGAGCCTGTGTTTCATAATAATCTGACGGCACAAGGCTACCTGGTGGATGAAAAAGAGGAAGAAAGGCTCTACCGCAGGAAATATCTTGATTTTGTAGATGAGCGTGAAGAGGAAGAAATCCAGTTGTTTTTTGTCCCAAACTACAGCTGCAATTTTGCCTGTACCTATTGCTACCAGGATGAATACACCACTTCGAAGCAAGGTCTTACTGCCGAAATAATTGATGCTTTTTTCAGGTATGTGAACACTGAATTTGCAGGCCGTAAAAAGTATCTTACAGTCTTTGGTGGTGAGCCATTACTGAATTCGCCTAAGCAGAAAGAGTTGATTTCGTACATGCTGAAACAGGCAAACGCCGCCAAACTGGAGGTGTGTTTTGTAACTAACGGATTTACGCTGACTGAATACACTGATATCCTGGCAACAGCCAGTATACGTGAAATTCAGATTACTCTTGATGGGGTGGGAACTATACACGATGAACGCCGGTTCCTGAAAGGCGGAGGTAAAACATTTGATAAAATTGTAGAAGGAGTTGATGCATGCCTTGCTAATAATCTCCCTGTTAATCTCAGGATGGTAATTGACCAGGAAAACATCAGCGGATTGCCCGAAATGGCTCAGTTTGCTATCGATAAAGGCTGGACAAAAAACAATTTATTTAAAACCCAGTTGGGCCGGAATTACGAGCTGCATCATTGCCAGGCTACTTCCGAAAAGCTGTTCAGCCGTATTTCGCTCTACGAAACCATTTACAACCAGGTTAAGCTGCATCCTCACATAGTTGAGTTTTACAAACCGGCGTATTCTGTTGCCAAATTCCTGGCCGAAAATGGTGAACTTCCTGATCCTTTGTTTGATGCATGTCCTGCATGTAAATCGGAATGGGCATTCGACTTTACCGGGCACATCTTTTCGTGCACAGCCACTGTTGGTAAGGAAGGCGAATCGCTGGGAACTTTTTATCCGGAAGTAAGCAGAAAAGACGATTTAATCAGCGCCTGGGAAAACCGCGATGTAACTGCTATTGCTGAATGCAGCACCTGTAACCTGCAACTTGCATGTGGCGGAGGTTGCGGCTCAGTGGCTAAAAACAGGACGGGCAGTGTATGTTCAACGGATTGCAGACCTGTAAAAGAATTGCTTGAGCTGGGATTTTCAGCCTACCTTGAGAAGAATTGAATGAAAACAAAAGTTGGATGAAAACTAAGGAAAAGATAACCACAGAGGCACGGAGGCCACAAAGGATCACAGAGGAAAATATTTCTCCGTGTATCTCTGTGTAATCAGTGTCTCCGTGGTAAAGAATATCTGAATGCCACAATACTAATCAAACTTTAATACCTGATTAACTTTAAATAAAGATCAATACAATAAAAATGAAAGAAATAACTTCAACTGAATTCGAAACCGAGGTTCTTGCCGGAGGCAAAGTAGTACTCGATTTCTATTCAACCGAATGCCCGCCATGTGATGCCCTGGCACCCAAATTTGAAGGGCTGGCTGAATTGTATGGCAATGATATCAAGTTCGTTAAAATGTTTCGGCAGCAAAATAAGCCGCTTGCCGAAAAATATGGCGTTAAATCATCCCCAACCCTGCTTTTTTTCGACAAAGGGGAACTGGTTGGAAATACACTTACCGGAGGTATCAAACGCAGTGAAATCATTCATGAGCTGGACAGTATGTTGCCGGCCGAAAGGGTGAAAGAAATTGACGCCCTTATAACGCCCACAGTATCAGAATTTGACGTACTCATTTTGGGAGCCGGACCAGGCGGACTTACCGCCGGTTTATACCTGTGCCAGTCGAAAGTAAATACTGTGCTTATCGATATTGCTCTTCCAGGTGGACATGTTTCCACAACCCACGAGGTTTCCAATTATCCTGGTTTTATTGATCCTCAGCCTGGTTACATGCTTTCGCATAACATGTCGGAACAAACCAAATTATGCGGAACCATTTATAAGGTAGCCGTTGATGTTACGAAAATTGACCTGGATAAAAAAGAAGTAGTGATTGATGAATTTGAGACCATAAGGGCAAAAAAAATCATAATTGCTACCGGTACATCTCCTAACCTGATGGGTATTGCAGGCGAGAAAGAACTAAAAGGCAAAGGGATTTCGTATTGTGCCACCTGCGATGCTAAATATTATGGAGATAAAGAAGTTGTTGTTATCGGAGGTGGAAACTCAGCAGTGGAAGAGGCTGATTTTATAAGTAAGTTTGCTGAAAAGATTACGATTGTTCACCAGTTTGATGCTTTCAACGCGAACAAACAAGCCCAGGAGAAATTATTTGCTAACCCTAAAATTTCGACTCTCTTTGAACACGAACCTAGGTCTTTTAAGTACGATGGCAAAAAAATCGTTACTGAAGTCGAAAATTTAAGAACCAAAGAAGTTTCGAAGCTCGTTAGTGATGGCGTATTCGTTTTTATAGGTATGAGGCCAAACATCACCATGTTTAAAGATAAACTTGAACTTGATGGCTGGGGATATATAAAAACGGACGAAGATATGCGCACCAGTATGCCGGGGATATATGCCGTAGGCGATGTTACAAGCAAAAAATACAGGCAAATTACCACGGCAGTTGCCGATGGAACTATTGCTGCAATTGCCATTGCAAAAGAAATGGATTAAACCTAAAAAATCGGACCATGAACGCAAACCAATTAATTATTGAGCAGGTTAGCCCTTATGATGTGGCTACAACAGTTGAAAAACTTATTGAAACTGCTACCCGCAGAGAATGGCAGAATCCGGCTGTTCATAATCTTCAGCAATCACTTGCAAAATCGGGCAAAGAGGTTAAGCCTGTTCAGGTTGTCGAAATCTGTAAGCCTGAATATTCAGGCAATATGCTCGAAAAAAACCACGAACGAATCAGTTCAATTCTTATGCCTTGTCGTATTTCGGTGTATGAAAAAGAGGATGGTAAAACCTATGTAGCTTTATTAAACATGGCTGGCATGACCGGAGGAATGCCCGAATCCATTGCCACTGCAATACATGGAGCTTCCGATGAAACTTTTGAGATTGTAAAATCAGTAATCGGTTCTTTTTAAGAACATTCAGGCAGATTCATTCGTTTCAGGGAATTATACAGGCGGACTCAGATATTACGCGACTTATGTTTAAGCAGGAACAGGTGATTTTCACAGCAGGAATCAAAAACCTTTTGTGAGACTTCCCCGCCATTTGTTTGATTTAGAATGAAGATATATAGTTTGGTTTATCTAATGATTCCTGGAATTTTGATATAAATTAAAGTTCCAAAATAGTTAGAAACGATATTTTTAATTGAATATACATAGCAGCATGAAAAACGTATTAATTCTGGGTGGCGGTTTTGCAGGTGTACAAACGGCAATTGAATTACAGAAAAAAGGACAGTTTGAGGTTACCCTGGTTTCGGATCGCGACTATCTATATTTATATCCTATCTCCATTTGGGTTCCTGTACGTATAAAGGAATTTGATGAAGTGAAAGTGCCGCTGGCCAGCATTCAGAAAAAATATCCTTTCAGGGTTATTATCGATAAGGTTACCGGGATCAGCGCTGCTGATAAAACAGTGACATGCGAAAACCAGATTTTGACCTTTGATTACCTTGTAATTGCTTTTGGCGCCGAAAAAATGGTGCACAAAGGTATTAATCACACAATGTCGATTTGTTCAAAGCCCGATATGGTACTCGAAATCAGGAGTAAAATAGATGAACTGGTCAGTAAAGGAAGTGGAAGGATTGCCATAGGATTTGGTGGAAACCCAAAAGACAAATCTGCAGTTCGGGGCGGACCGGCTTTCGAACTCATGTTTAATATTCACAGCTATCTAAAAAGTAAAAAGCTCAGGGAAAACTTTGAACTTACTTTTTTTGCGCCTATGGCCGAACCCGGAGCAAGAATGGGAAAAGGTGCTTTGCCAATGCTTGATAAAATGTTTGCCAGCTACAATATCAATAAGCGGTTTGGCAAAAAAATAAAGGAATTTGTAGCCGATGGAATAATTTTCGAGGATGACTCGAAGCTGGATTCCGATTTCACCATGTTTATTGCTGCCGGAACCGGGCCTGCTTTGCTTCAGGATTCCGATTTGCCTTTGTCGGAAGCAGGATTCGTTAAAATTGACGATTTCGGGCAGGTTAATGGTATTACTAACGTGTTTGCTATTGGCGACATTGCCGCATTGGAAGGTCCCGAATGGATTGCAAAACAAGGCCATATTGCTGAGCTCATGGGACGTAACGCTGCCTTCAATATAACTGAAATCGAAAAGGGTAGTAGCAAGCGCAAAGGCTACCAGGCACATCTGAATATTCTCTGTGTTATGGATACCGGCGATGGAGCAGCCTTTGTATTCCGAAACAGTACCTGGGCATTTATGATACCGATGCCGGTAGTTGGACATTGGATGAAAAAAGGTTGGGGAATGTATGCCCGCTTAACGAAACTCGGAAAATTTCCACGCTTACCAGGGATGTAATGCAGATTTTAGGAAATAAGTTGCCAGAAATTAAGTTAAAAGCTAAAAATTAAATAAATAACTATCAATAAAACGCTATTAATAAGTTCCGATTCTTATAAAATAAAAGACGATGAAAGGAAATTTCGAAACCATTATAAACGATTCACGTCCTGTTATTGTTGATTTTCATGCATTGTGGTGCGGGCCGTGCAAGGTTCAGTCACCGATATTGAAGGAATTAGCTTCTGAACTCGGTGACAAGGTTAGAGTTATAAAAATAGATGTAGATCAAAACAATGCCATCGCCAGTCAATACCAGATTCAGAGTGTACCTACGTTGATTGTCTTTAAAAACGGCAAACCGGTCTGGAGACAATCTGGAGTAGTTACAAAGGTCGCTTTGAAGGGCGTATTAATGCAGAATATGTAGTTAAACTTTAAATTGCTATCAATACTATAGGCTTTTCATCCTCGCCATTCCGATGCACAGTTGTCACTTCTTCGAAATAAGCTTCTAAATCGAACTGCGCTACGCAAAAAAAATGTCTAAATCACAAGGGTGTCGCTATCTGGAAGCCGTCAGCAGGAAAATGGGATACTCCGTTTTATTGCCTTCCTCATCAATTTTCTCAATGGTATAGCATTTCTGATGTTGAATGTCTCTGTATCCTATCGTATTCATCGTACTGGCAAGGCTTTCAACATCAAATCCAAGGTGCCCGTTGAAACCTTCACCATGAAATGATCCGTCTTCAGTATATAAATCAGCAATGGCAATATATCCGCCCGGGTTTAATAACGTGTGGAATTTAGCCAGCATTGCATCGACATCCTGAACATGATGCATCACCATCTGGTTGTATATGATATCGAATTTCCCTGAATAATCCTGGTGTTCCAGATCAAAGAACAGCGGCTTCATATTTTTAATATGTTCGGCAGCAATTTTTTCTTCAGTTACCGTTGTCATTTCCCGCGAATTGTCCATCAGGGTAATTTCCGCGAACTTATCTTTTAAAGCAAAACTTAACAAAGCCGTTCCTGAACCATATTCAAGCGCTTTCATATTGTTTTGTAAAGGAATCACTTGAGCAATTACTTTTGCTACTGCTTCCGATCTGTCTATATATCGTTGATTTTTATCCCAATCACGGGCTTTGGCATCAAATTCACTCATGGGTAAGGTATAGTTGGAATTAGTAACGGATAAAACAGTAAATAGTTTAACAACTCTGTTCCATTTCAATGCAGGTTTGTATGATTAATGCCTGGTAATTGAAGTGCACCAGCAATTCAGGCTGTAAAGATAAGGGCTTTGAAAATGGTTGTGGCAACAACTTCATTTAAATTATGAATATTTGTTGAAATGATGACTTCCGGGACTTGTATGATTGAAATATATTCTATTTTTACGCATGTTTAAATGGGAACTTTTTCCGGCAAAATGGACCTGTTGCATTAAGTTATAAATTGTTGTTAATCAGATAATATTATGATCAGCCTCAAAACAAATTACCTTGGGCTAACCCTGAAAAGCCCACTGATTGTCGGTAGTTCCGGACTAACAAATTCTGTTGAAAACATTATTGATTTTGAAAAACAAGGTGCAGGTGCTGTTGTTTTGAAATCATTATTCGAGGAACAGATACTAAATGAGGTGAATTCGACCATGAGCCTGTCGGAAAAATCCTACCAATATCCAGAAGCTCTTGATTACATTAGCAATTTCAGCCACGAAAACAGCATCGCCGACTACCTGAAACTGATCCTTGATAGTAAGAATGCTGTCTCAATACCTGTTATTGCAAGTATCAACTGCGCTACAGCAAGTAAATGGATGGAGTATGCAGGTAAAATTCAGGAAGCAGGAGCAGATGCCCTGGAACTTAATATATTCATTATGCCTTCCGATCCTGACAGAACTTCAGCTCAGAATGAAAAAATTTATTTTGACATTCTGGAAGGAGTACTTAAGCAGGTAAGCATTCCTGTTGCAGTGAAACTTAGTTCGCATTTTGCCGGTCTTGCTGAAACTACCCGCAAACTATCTTGGGCAGGTGCCAAAGGCCTGGTTTTATTTAACCGTTTTTACTCGTCAGATATTGATATTGACAGTTTTACAGTTACGTCAACAAATATTTTCAGTACACCTGACGAAATTTATACGCCTTTGCGATGGGTTGCTCTCCTTTCTGAAAATCTGCAATGCGACATTGCCGCTTCAACAGGTGTTCACGATGCAGAAGGGCTGATTAAAATGCTACTGGCCGGAGCAAAAGCGGTAGAAGTTGTCAGCACTGTTTATAAACATGGCCATGGTCGTATAGCAGAGATGATTACAGAGCTCGAAGCCTGGATGATAAAACACAATTTTGAACAGCCTTCTGATTTCATTGGTAAAACGAGTTACAAAAAAGCTTATAATCCGGTGGCTTATGAACGCGTTCAGTTTATGAAACATTACGCTGGAATTGAATAGTTCAGTAGGAGTAATACTTGTTCGCCAATAACCATCTTATTAATGGTTCCTGATACTCAAATAATAGTCTTGTGTATTTTGCCACACCGCTTTAACTTTAGATCCGTTCAACATTTTTATACTTTTGCAATTCCATCCATAGAAACCATGAGCGAGCGCATAGTCCACGAAGGTATAATCGATCACATCTCATCCGATTCGGTTTTTGTGCGGATTCTAAGTAAATCAGCCTGTGCAGCTTGCCACTCAAATGGAATATGCAGTGTTTCGGAAATGACAGAAAAACTTGTTGAAGTGAAAGTAAATAAACCGGATCTCATTGTCGGGCAGATTGTTAATGTAATTCTGGATCGATCACTTGGAAACAAAGCAGTGGTGCTGGGTTACTTATTTCCATTCCTCTTAATGATTTTAACTCTTCTGGTAGCAAGTCAATTCCTAAATGAGTTATTATCCGGGCTTCTTGCCATTGCAGTTTTAATTCCATATTATTTCCTGTTATCTCTTTTTAAAAATCGATTGAGTAAAACGTTTTCTTTTCACATTGAACAGGTATAAATTATTTCCACTTTTTTGGCGGTTTGGGAGCGAAATGGTGAGGTGTAATTTATAATCATTCTACAAACAAGCTTTAAAGCTTTACCAGCACTGATACATATTAAAATTTAGATATATAATTTTAAGAATTGTGATTGTATCACTCTGAATAACAATATTATACAAGAGAACCCGATTTCGCATTTTATTGTCCTAAATGTTTTATTGTTTTTACATTTGCTACGGTCTAACAAAGCAATATTATTTTGATTTATTAATAAATCAGCATAAAATTAAATTGCTTAATATGCTGTAAATTAATTAAGTTGTTAATCTGTGAACCAGTTTGTTTTATATGCTGTAATTGCTTTGGCTGCTATCGGAGTTCTTGCAGCAATAATTTTATATTTTGTTGCCCAAAAGTTCAAGGTAATAGAAAATCCACGTATAGATATAGTAACCGACCTCTTACCAGCTGCAAATTGTGGTGGATGCGGGTATGCCGGTTGTCGTAATTTTGCTGAGACAATTGTAAAATCCGGAAGTCTGGATGGATTGAACTGTCCGGTTGCAGGAAGCACAGGCATGAAACTGGTTGCTGAAGCAATGGGTCTCACTGTTGCTGACACTGATCCTACGGTTGCAGTGGTGCGTTGTAATGGCTCTTTTACTCATGCTCCGGCAAAAATTATTTACGATGGCGCTTCAAGTTGTGCATTTGCACATAACCTTTTCAGTGGAGGCAGCGGCTGTCCGAATGGGTGCCTTGGCCTGGGCGATTGTGTAGTTTCGTGCCAGTTCGATGCAATGTATATGGATGAAACAACAGGGTTACCGGTAATTATCGAAGAAAAATGTGTGGCTTGTGGAGCTTGCGTAAAAGCCTGCCCGAGGGTAATCATCGAAATGCGAAAAGTTGGCCCAAAAAGTAAACGGATTTATATCGAATGCGTTAATAAAGAAAAAGGTGCTATTGCCAGGAAAAACTGTGAGGTTGCCTGTATCGGATGTGGAAAATGTGTTAAAATTTGTCCGTACGATGCCATTGTAATGGAGAACAACCTGGCTTATATCAATTTCGAAAAATGTAAACTCTGCCGTAAATGTGTAGAGGAATGTCCCACCAATGCTATTGTTGAACTTAACTTTCCTAAACGAAAGCCTAAAGCTGATGCAGAAAAAACAGAAACTGTTCCAGCATAGTATAATCTAAATCGGGGTTTTACTATTGTTTCAATTACTTCTTTTAACAAATTTCAAGTCTCAAATCATAAATCTCAAATCGTAAATCTAAATACGGCATACCTATGATGCTGAAAACATTTATAAAGGGAGGCGTTCACCCTGATGAAAATAAACTTTCGTCAGGGAGTCCTATTCAAGTCACTCCTGTCCCGGCCGAGGTTCTTATTCCACTTGGACAAAGCCTGGGAGCGCCGTCGAAAGTGATCGTAAATAAAGGAGATATTGTTAAAACAGGGCAACTTATAGCCCGTGGTGAAGCATTTATATCGGCTAATGTTCACTCATCAGTTTCGGGTAAGGTGATAAAAATCGATGACATCAACGATCAAAGCGGATATCGCCGCCCGGCTGTAATTATTGCAACCGAGGGTGACGAATGGGATTCTTCTATCGATCGCAGTCCCTTAATCCGGAAGGAATGTCATCTCACACCTGCTGAAATCATCAACAAAATCCACGAAATGGGAGTTGTCGGGCTTGGCGGCGCTACTTTTCCTACAAAAGTTAAAATGATGGTCCCGCAGGGGAAAAAGGCTGAAATCCTTATTCTCAATGGCGTTGAATGTGAACCATACCTGACTGCCGATCACCGGTTAATGCTCGAAAAAGGTGAAGAGATTCTTATCGGCGCCACCATCCTAATGAAAGCGTTAGATGTTAAACGGGCAGCTATCGGTATCGAAAATAATAAACCGGATGCCATTGCGCATTTCAATAGCCTGGTTAAGACTTTCCCGGGAATTGAAGTCGTGGCACTGAAAGTAAAATATCCTCAGGGTGCTGAAAAGCAACTTATTAAAGCGATAACTGGCAAAGAAGTTCCTTCAATGAAACTTCCGATTGAAGTAGGTTGTGTAGTAAATAATGTTGGAACTGCTTTTGCTGTTTACGAAGCGGTTCAGAAAAACAAACCGCTTATCGAAAGAATCGTAACCGTTACTGGCAAAAAATTCGCTAAACCGGCTAATTTCCTGGTTAGGATCGGCACTCCGATCAGTGAACTTATTGAATACGCAGGCGGACTTCCGGAAGCAACAGGGAAAGTGGTAAGCGGTGGCCCTATGATGGGGAAAGCGCTAAACTCATTAAAATCCCCGGTAATGAAAGGAACTTCAGGGATTTTACTGTTTGATGAAGCCGAAAGCAAGCGTATGCCAGTTCAGAATTGTATCCGTTGTGCAAGGTGCGTAACTGCCTGCCCTATGGGTCTTGAGCCGTACCTTCTGGAAAAACAGGTCAATAACCAGGTGTGGGACGATGCCGAAACCAATCGGATTTTAGATTGCATGGAATGCGGCAGCTGCCAGTTTACCTGTCCTGCGTCGCGCCCATTGCTCGACTATCTGCGGTTAGGGAAAAGCAAAGTAGGTCATATACTAAGAACAAGAATTAATAATTAAAACATGCAGCTTTTTACTGTTTCGGGTTCGCCGCACGTGCATAACAACCAATCTGTTCAGAAGATTATGTGGGGAGTTGTTACCGCGCTGGTGCCGGCCCTGTTGGTTTCATTGTGGTATTTTGGCCTTGGAGCCTTTGTAACAACTGCCATTGCTGTGCTTTCGTGTGTCATGGTTGAGTATACCATCGCAAAGTATATTTTAAAAGTACATCCTTCCATTACAGATGGTTCGGCTGTTGTAACCGGAATTCTGCTTGCATTCAATGTGCCTTCTTCTATTCCATGGTGGCAGCTCGTTATAGGAAGTATTGTTGCAATTGGCGTTGCCAAAATGTCATTTGGTGGATTGGGCCGAAACCCTTTCAATCCGGCCTTGGTAGGACGCGTATTTATGCTCATTTCATTCCCTGTTGACATGACTTCGTGGCCATTGCCCATTCAAAACCGCTTTGTTCTGACTGATGCAATCTCAGGAGCAACATCTTTAGGAATTGTTAAAGAAGGTGTAAAAAACGGTGAGTCACTATCGCAACTGGCATCAAAAATTCCGGATTATGCCAACATGTTATTAGGCAATATTGGTGGTTCATTAGGTGAAGTTTCTGCTGCAGCAATTTTACTCGGTGGTTTTTATATGTTATATAAAAGAATAATTACCTGGCATATACCGCTTTCATACCTGTTTACCGTTTTTGCATTCACAGGCATATTGTGGCTTATTAATCCTGATATCTATATTGATCCTGTTTTTCACCTGATTGCCGGGGGATTAATGTTAGGAGCGATATTTATGGCAACGGATATGACAACCTCGCCAATGACATGGAAAGGGATGTTAATATATGGGTTTGGATGTGGTGTGCTTACTGTACTTATCAGGGTATGGGGTGCCTATCCCGAAGGTGTTTCGTTTGCTATCCTGATTATGAATGCCGCTACTCCGCTTATAAACAAGGGATTCAAGCCTTCTATGTTCGGCAAAACAGTTAAAGCAGAATAAGCAGCAAGATAACAGAACAGTTCAACGTACAAAATTAGGTAATAATGGCTAAAAAACTTGAATCAACGCTTGTGAACATGATTCTCTCGCTGCTGCTCATTTCGACAGTTATGGCAGCCGCACTTGGATTCGTGTATGGAGTTACAAAAGGGCCAATTGAACAGGTGATTAAGAAAAAAGAAATTCAGGCAGTTCGCGATGTTCTTCCTGAATTTGATAACGACCCTACAAGTGATATAAGAACTATCGATGGACTGAAGTTTTATCTGGCTACCAAAGGTGGGCAACCGGTTGGGTGCGCAGTAAAAACATATACCGATAAAGCTTATAGTGGCCGATTCGACCTGATGGTTGGTTTTAAACCTGATGGAACTATCAACCAGATTGTTGTACTCGACCAGAAAGAAACGCCCGGTCTGGGATCAAAAATGAAAGATGCCAAATTCAAAGATCCGTTTATGTTGCTTAATATTGCTACACTTCCAGGTCAAAAGTTGAAAGTTAAAAAAGACGGTGGAACTATTGATGCTATTTCTGCTGCAACAATCACATCCCGAGCCTTTTGCGACGGAGTTCAGAAAGCCTATGATCTGTATATGAAAAACTTCACTTCAGCAGTTTCTGACACTGCTGTAATTGAGAAAGGAGATATAAAATGAGTAATATCAGGTATTTCACTAATGGACTACTGAAGGAAAACCCTTTGTTTGTGTTGGTGCTTGGCACTTGTCCTGCATTAGCCGTAACCACGGCAGCTATAAACGGTGTCGGGATGGGGGCAGCTACCACTTTCGTGCTTGTTTGCTCAAACCTGCTTATTGCACTCCTCAAAAACTTAATACCCAACAAAGTAAGGATCGTTGCCTTCATTTTGATTATTGCATCTTTTGTTACAATAGTAGACCTTGTAATGAAAGCTTTTACCCCCGATTTATACAAAACACTTGGAATATTTATTCCACTTATTGTGGTAAACTGCATTATCCTTGGCCGTGCTGAGGCTTTTGCACAAAAGAATACTGTCATGAATTCAATCCTCGATGGATTGGGAATGGGAATCGGTTTTACCCTTGCACTAACGCTTATGGGGGGTATCCGCGAAATTCTGGGAAATGGAAGTATATTCGATATCAGGCTGGTATCGCAGGATGCAAGGACAATGCTGTTATTTATTCTTCCTCCCGGGGCGTTTCTTACCTTTGGATACCTTATTGCCATTATGAATGGTGTTAAACGGAAGTATAATATTTAATTAATCATTTTAGGATTTTTAATTAGCTAATTAAATGATATGGATTTAATCAAAATAGTAATACTGGCATTATTAGTCAATAATGTTGTATTGGCTCAGTTTCTGGGAATATGCCCTTTTCTGGGGGTTTCCAATAAAGTTTCTACTTCTTTGGGAATGGGTGCTGCCGTAGTATTTGTAATGTCACTGGCCAACCTGGTTACATTTCTTATCCGGAATTTTATTCTGGTGCCGTTACATATCGAATTTATGCAAACGATCACTTTTATTCTGATAATTGCGTTCCTGGTGCAGGTAGTTGAGATAATTCTTAAAAAATCAGCGCCATCGCTATACCAGGCGCTGGGGATTTATCTTCCGCTGATTACTACCAATTGTGCAGTGCTGGGAATTGCGATTCTTGCCGTTCAGAAAAATTTCACATTGGTTTCGAGTGTGGTTTATGCATCTGCTACAGCAGTAGGTTTTACACTGGCGCTTGTTTTGCTGGCAGGCATCCGCGAACAACTTGAACTCAATGGATATCCCAAAGGCATGAAGGGATTCCCGCTTACGCTAATTACAGCAGGTCTGCTCTCGCTGGCTTTTATGGGATTTTCCGGATTAGTGAAGTAAAGTAACAATAAGCGAAAAGATTCTTCAGGAAACACACATGGCTGACATCAGCTAATACTCAGGTTTTCAATATTCCTTTTAGGCCGCAACCGCTTAATTCTGCAGGGGCTTTTGATTTACCAATATATCGCTGATTTTTATTCCAATCATGGACATTGGCATCAAATTCACTTATTTTTAATGAATTGTTTATGAGAAAATAGTTAATAGTTTGTTCCAATTATTTATTTCACACAATATAAAACAATTTAGCTGATAAAATTATATAATTAGTGTTTTAAGAAAACTAATAGTTTTTGGAGTATAAGGATTAACTACAATCATCAACGATTTGATATGTTGACTGAATACGAATGGATTATGCTAAACTTTATAAATTGTAAATCTGTATTCCTTATTCATAGAATCCTGTAAAAATAGTTGACCGGCAAAAAACAGCTTTCTACTTATCCGTTAAAGTGTTTGGTTGAAAATACTTTTTATCGCTTTCTGGCCATTGTAAATTTGTATGTGTAAATCAACAAGTTAAAATCAATAATGAACATCTGATCTTTTTATGGAATTCAGGAGAATGCCAATTTTTTTTTGCATAGTGATTTTCCAATGGTTTCTTGGAAATCATTTGCATGCTCAAAATATTCCAGCGGATAGTGCTCAGTCAAAAGGGCATAATTCAGCTGTTTTTTCACTTGATGTATTATCAAGTGTCATTTATTCAGGCAGAAATTATGGAATAGAGCAAATGGGTTTCAATCCGTCCATAGTCTTTTATCATAAGTCGGGTTTTATATTAAACATGTACAGTTATGGAATGGAAAAGACAGATGGCCTTATTACTGAAACTGACCTCGGACTTGCCTATAAACTCCAAATCCATCCTAAAATGACTTTGACACCTGGATATGCATATTTATTTAACAGAGTACAGGATAAGAAGGTTCTTTTCAATGTATTTAACATTGGATCAGGGCTAAATCTCAAATTATTTTCGATCAATAATTACCTCGGCTTTAGTTTTGGAGGTGGCAGAACCAGTTGGTATGAGGAGTTTTCATTAGCTAAATATATTAGCTTGTTATACAGGGAAAAAGGATCCATAGCAGTGTCACCGACATTCGTTTCCATCCTCGGTACAAAATATTCCTTAACCTTCATCAACTATCTGGAACCTGAAACATCCACCCAGGTGGAGTCTTCCGAGTTTTTACCCTTGTGTTTGAGCTTCCAGCTCCCGTTCACATTCACTCTTCGCTCATTTTCATTGAAACTCTCACCCCATTATGATATTCCACTGAATATCGACAAACCACTCGAATCAAATTTGCCGGATAATCCATTTTTCGTCACAGGTACTATCAGTTATACTCTGACTAATAAAGGTAAAAGTCGCTAAAATGTGTAAAAAGAAAATTGTTGTGGTAATTGGTACCAGGCCTGATACGATCAAGATGGCTCCTGTAATTCTTGAATTGAAAAAAAATGAGCAGTACTTTGAAGTACTCACTATAGCCACGGCCCAGCACCGGCAAATGCTTGACCAGGTTTTGGAAGTTTTTAAGATCAAGTCTTCCTTCGATCTTGACATCATGTCGCCAAGGCAAACTCTTGCAAGTTTGACAGCAAAGATAATCACTGGACTTGATGATATTTTTGCCGCCGAAAAGCCCGATATGGTATTGGTTCAGGGAGATACATCAACCACCTGTATAGGCAGTCTTGCCGCATTTTACAATAAGATACCGGTTGGCCATATTGAAGCCGGTTTAAGAACAAATGACAGAGCAAATCCATTCCCGGAAGAAATCAACAGGAGAATAACGGGATGTATTACAGATATGCATTTTTCTCCAACCGAGACGGCAAAAAAGGCGCTCATAAAAGAAAATATTGATCCAAAAACAATCTTCATCACAGGCAACACGGTAATCGATGCGCTGGATTATACCGTAACCGGCCAACACAGGTTTTCGGACCCTGTTTTAAACTCTATTGTTGAGAGTGGAACAAAGATTGTCCTTGTTACCATGCACAGACGTGAAAACTGGGGACAACCCATGACAGGGGCATGCAATGCAATAAAACGGCTTGCTATGAAATTCCCGCATTTAGCATTCATCTTTCCGGTTCATATGAATCCGATCGTTCGCGATGTAGTGTTCCCCATTCTAAAGGATCAACCTAATATCACTTTGATTGATCCACTCGATTACCTTGATTTTGTTAACCTAATGTCAAAATCTTACTTAATTATGACTGATTCCGGCGGAGTACAGGAAGAGGGTCCTCATTTCGGAATACCAGTCCTGGTGCTTCGTACTGTCACTGAAAGACCCGATGCTGTTGATTTTGGGACTGCTAAACTGGTAGGGCTGGGTGAAAACCGGATATTTGAAACCGCCGTCCAACTCATTGAAAATGAAGTGGAATACAAGAAAATGGCCAATGCAATCAATCCCTACGGTGATGGTCTTTCTGCTCAGAGGACTGTAAAGATACTTAAGAATTATTTTGGATTTACTGATGAAGTTGTGGAAGAGTTCATTCCACAGTAATTGTGCTTTTCACACGTTTACTTAACAAATAGTTCAATGAAAAAGATAGTTTTTCTTCAATTCATATTAACCCTGCTCTATATAGCTGCAACCGCCCAGGGTTACCCTCTGAAAAAAGTTCTGATCATTACAGAAACCAAACCGGATTTCAAAAGTGAGTCAAGTGGCGCAGCAAGGGATCTGGCTCAACTGCTCGGTCACTTCAATACTATAGTTAACTTCGAGAGTATAAGTGCCTATAAAGCTCATGAAATTGACCAATTTGACTACCTGTTTTATGTAGGAATTTCTGCAGAAAACCATCCCTCTGGTGTTCTGACTCAGGATATTCTCAATTCTACCAAACCTATTATATGGCTGAATACAGGGATTTCCGAACTGGTTAAAAATACCCAAAACCAGAATAAATATGGTTTTGGGATACTCAAGTACATGGAGAATTCGGAGTTTGATGCTGTAAAAACAAACTCATATTCTTATACAAAAGGCAATAGTGAAATCAATCTCATTCAAATAAAAAACAGAAAACAAGTAGAGACCTGGGCTGAAGCATATTCTTCGGGCACAAAAGCACGGACGCCCTATATGGTTAAATCCGGCAACCTTGTATATGTGGCCGATTTGCCATTCCTGGACGCTAAAGTTACAGACCGATATCTGCTTTTTGCTGATAAGTTGCATGATATTCTTAATGAACTTCATCCGGAATCGCATACCGCAGTTCTCAGGTTAGAAGATGTCACCCCGCTTTACGAACCTGTGAAACTAAGACAAGTGGCTGATTTTCTATCTGGAAAGGGAATACCATTCCTGGTTTCGGTAGTGCCCTTCTATGTAAATCCAAAGGAAAATGTTAAAGTCAGCCTTTCTGATAGACCCGAACTTGTTGATGCCCTTAAATACATGGTCTTAAACGGAGGCTCTATAGTGATGCATGGGACCACTCATCAATATACCGGTATTACTGCCAACGACGCAGAATTTTGGGACGCTGCAAACTCTAAGCCATTACCAGAGGAGAATCCAGAAGAATATGCAATCAAAATTGAGATGGGATTAGATGAATTTGTAAAGAACGGGCTTTACCCAATTGCATGGGAAACCCCTCATTATATGGCTTCGGCAGCATTTTTCAATGTAATATCCAAATATTTTAGCACAGCTGTCGAACAACGTATGTCAATCAATGAATTTAATTATGGGCAGTATTTTCCATATCTGATAAACAAGGATTTGTACGGTCAGAAAATAATTCCTGAAAACCTGGGATATGTTCCTCTCAAACCGGATATCCGGGACTCAAGGAAAGCTGTTCAAATGCTGATCAGGAATGCGGAAGCGATCGGTCAGGTTCGGGATGGGGTAGCAGGTTGCTTTTTTCATCCGTTTCTGGATATCGAATTACTCAAGACATTAGTGAATGGAATTACTTCAAAAGGTTTTTCGTTTTTAGATATAAGAGCTAGCACCAACTGGGTGAAAACCAATGATTTCGTGATATTAACAGGATCACAATCCTATACAATTAATCCTGAGGACTCATTTATTTCTGAACAGGTCTTTGATCAGGATAGCAAAACAGTAAAGAAAAATTTTTCAAAGAAGAGAGTCAAAGGTGCCTTCTCTAAAAAGATCGACCTCAAACCGGGTAATTTGTATTTTGCTAAAGCAGTGGATTACAATATCAAAGAGGCATCATTTAAGGACCGTATACTCAACAGCGTAAGTTCAGCCTATCATTCATGGTTTGAGAATACTGATTGGCAGCAGGCGAAAGTTAAAGTAGTCTGGAATCCGGCCGCCCTTGGTGCTGCTTATTTTGATCAATGTTCGTATATATCGGTATTCAGGAATTTGAATTTGCAGGTTGATACACTATTCCTTAATGAAGGGATGGATCTCACCAATTGTAACCTTCTGATTGTCCCATTCACAAGTGCCGATCGAATGTCAGAGGATTCTAAAAAGGTAGTACTTAAATTCGTTGCTGATGGCGGAAATCTTGTAACGGATTGCAAAAACAACTTAATCCAGGAATTTGGAATAATTTTTTCAGATTCAAAATTAAAATTGCAATATATACGCGACAATTTCTATCCTGAAGAATCTATAATATGGGAAGCAGGACCTGTAGTGAATAAATTTGACTTCAATACAGATGATAAAATATTTTGTGAGGATGCCACCAGTGGTTTCCCGGTAGCGATAGGAAGAGATTTTAAGAGAGGAAAGATCATTTTCCTGAACGTGGCTTTTGATCCTCTTACCCCAAAAGGATTTAGTTATTATCCTTTTTTTATGGAATATGTCCAAAACTTTCTTCATTTACAGCCCATTATAGAGAATCACAACCTTGAGTTTTATTTTGATCCCGGATTCAGAACCAATTCCGATCCGGAAGAACTTGTCAAACAATGGGTAAAACAGGGAGTAAGAATAATACATGTTGCAGGTTGGCATCAATACCAAAACTACACATACGATTATGCACTTCTTATAAAATTGGCGCATGCAAACGGTATATTAGTTTATGCCTGGCTGGAACCGCCCCAGGTCAGCAAAAAATTCTGGGACAATCACCCGGAATGGAGAGAGAAAAATTACCTGGACCAGGATATTCACAAAGATGAAGAATTAAAGGCTTCCTGGAGATATCCGGTTGCACTGACGGATAAAAAATGCTTCAGGGCTGCAATGGATGAATATCTCGGAATGCTTAAAAAATATGATTTCGATGGAGTAAACATTGCTGAGCTGAATTTTGAAGCAGGACAGGGCTTTGAAGACCCGCAATTATTCACTCCCATGCATCCTTCTGCTGTTGATCAATTTCAAGGGATATACGGATATAATCTGAAAGATATTTTCAATCCATCTTCAAGCTCTTATTGGAAAACAAACCGAATGGTTAAAGAACAGGTCACGGAATTCCGGGTAGACAAAATCATGGAATTGCATGATGCCTTTCTCTCAGAAATCAGCAGTTTCGCTAAATCAAGGAGTGGATTTGATGTGGTTGTAACATTTTACGACACCTATTTTTCGCCTGAGTTGACCGAATACTATGGTGCCAGCTCAGATAATATGATTGAGCTGCGAAAGAAATACAAATTTCACCTGCAACCGGAAGACCCATTTAATAAATGGTCAACTGATCCCGATCGTTACCGGGAAATGGGGAAAGTTTACTCCGGGAAATTGGAAGATCCCTCAGACCTGATGCTTGACCTGAATATATTCAAATTCAGATCGACGAATGATGTTTCTCCATTTTCAACTCTCATCCAGACTGGTTTGGAAAGTTACCAGTTGATTGCAGCTGCTTCAGCATATGCTCAACGGTTTACCATTTATAGTGAATCAAGCTGTAATTCTCAGGACATTCCATATTTCACATATGCCAGTTCAAGTATGGTTAAATATACGTGCCTGCATGATGGATATAAGGTATTTTCTCCCCATTCTTTTGAGCTACACTTGCCGGAATCAATTAAAGTCATTCGGGTTGATGGTGTGAATCAGGTTGGTTATCGCGATAATCACTATTTAATTCCGGCAGGAGTTCACACTATTATTACTGATTTTAATGAAATACCAGGTTTTTCGACACACGAATTGCAGCCTCAACTCCTTTTCTTATCAGGAAATCTATTGAAGGTTGACTATCTGATGCAAGCGATCTTGTTTAGTTATGAAAGTGAAGAAAGAACATTGGCATCATTAAATTATATTCCAGCCATAATCAAGGTTGATGGTAAGAATTACACGGTTGAAGTCTTAAAAGGCAATGATTGCTATACGATCATGCTTCCATCAGGGAAACACCAGGTTGAAATCCATAATGGGGATAAATTAAGTGATGGGATAAACCTTGCCAGCATTTGGTCAATGAGCGCGATATCAATTTATGGTGTTCTGGCGGTAATACTCTTAATTAACCTTTTTATTGCTTTAAAATTTATCAGAAAACATTACAAATTCTGATATTCTTTAATAACCTGTAATACAGTATTCCAATGACTTTTCTTGAAATTATTTTTCTATTGTGTGTCATCCTTATCTGGTTTATGATCGGGTATCAATTTTTATTCAGCATTTTCGGCTATATCAATTTTATCCGGTCAATGAAAGAAAAGCAGATTGTAGACAAGAAGCATTTCGAATTTCCTTCCTGTACAATCCTGATTCCTGCCCACAATGAAGAAATAGTTATCGGGAACACGATTGAAGCAATGTTAAAATTGGAATATCCTGAAGACAGGCTGAAAATTATGGTTATCAATGATGGTTCAAAGGATCAGACCAGGAAGATCATCGAGAGCTATTCAAAGAAAGACAGTAGAGTGGTGCTTTTTAATGTACCTGAAGGAATGGGGGGTAAAGGGAAATCAAGGGCATTGAATCTTGGTATCCAACAAGTATCATCAGAAGTAATTGCCATTTATGATGCGGATAACACACCAGATCCAAAAGCATTATATTACCTGGTTGCTTCGCTGGTTTCCGACAAGGAGCTTGGCGCTGTGATCGGTAAGTTCCGGACTGTTAATAAAAACAAGAATCTCCTGACCCGTTTCATCAATATTGAGACATTAAGTTTTCAATCGATGTTGCAGGCAGGCCGCTGGCAGCTGCATAAGATCGCCACATTGCCCGGAACTAATTTTGTTATGTGGAAGTGGCTGGTGGATGAACTCAACGGATGGGATGAAGAAGCACTTACAGAAGATTCTGAATTAAGCATTCGCATTTATGAACTGGGGTACAAGATCAAATTCCTTCCCTATGCCATAACATATGAGCAAGAACCGGAAAAGTGGAGTGTATGGATCAAACAAAGGGTCCGTTGGGTCAGAGGCAACAATTATGTTCTCGCAAAATTCGTGAAGGGAATTCCAAATTTTAAGAACAAAAGACTCCGTTTTGACCTTCTTTACACTCTTGCACTATATTATGTGTTTTTTGTAGCGGTGCTGGTTTCTGATTTGCTATTCCTTTTAAGCCTGTTTCAAGTCATCAGCATTCCTTTGCCAGGACCATACACGCTTGTATGGATAATAGCTATTATGCTATTTATGCTCGAAATCCTGCTTGCAATTTCTTTTGACCATGAAGACAATTGGATGAATGTCGGGCTGATTCTAATCATGTATTTTACGTATTGCCAGTTCTGGATTTATGTAATGCTAAGAGCATTCTACCTTGAGAACATCAAAAAAGCCGCACACCAATGGGATAAAACTGTCAGGTTTGAAATTCAGCTATGTAATAAAATAACGGAAGAATGATCGATATTCTCTTTTAATGACACTTATTCCATAAACCTTCTTGCTCTATCTTTACCTTATCAGCTTTCACGCTAGCCATATTGTCTCTCAACTTTCAAGTTATTGGTTAACAACAGCAAACAACAATTAAATTACCGCCGATATAAGGACTGCAATGTCTCCAATATCTGTACGGTAAGTTATAAAGCTGCTTCCCTGATTTAGTTGCGATATTAAAGTAAGTCCTTTACCGGGCAAAGTAACTCTTGCCAGTCCAAATGACGGGCTTTGCCCTGAAATTTGAAGAACCGGAGGATACCTTTTTGTTTCTTACTTATAAGAGCAATAATTTCCGTTTTAAAACTTCACATTGAATCCGAAGCGAATCACATTATCCAGGGGTTTCAGTGTGCCAGGCGGCTGGCTGTCATATCGGGTTGTAAGTGCTGTAATTAATTTAAAATGATCGGTTATGGAAACTACGAGATTGAAGTCGTTTAAAAGCCTGTAATCCGCAAAATCTTTTAAGTAAGGTTGGTAGTAAACAACATCATTGAGTTGAACAGTTCTGCTAATAATCCATTTAAAGCTGGTTAAACAGGTTGCCCTGTAATATTTTGTTTCGGATGGTTCGCCGGGCAACAAAGTGGTTTTGTTTAAAATTTCAACTTCTCTCATAAGTCCCAAACCTATATCAAATTTAAGGCTATCCTTTGCTACCAGGCCTAATCTTAAACCCGCTCCAAAAACCTGCCTTTTAGTGAGCAATAAAACTTCGTTAAACTGGATCTGGTAGAATTCGAATGTTCTGATTCGCTCAGTCAGAATATAATTATGCCTGATATGCACAAAACCACTGTTCAGAATTCCTTTATCTGAATCAGAAAGAACGTTATAACCGCCAAACAATTGATACGTATTTTTTTTTCTCATCAGAACAATTGTTGGCGCAATATCTAATTGGTCAACATTTGAATTACCTCTCGTTCCGGCATACGAAAATGCAATTGCATAAATCGTTGAATCTGTTCCATTACTAAGTCGTTCGGCATTTATAATTGTCTGGGAGTATCCACAATGAGCTATAAATAAAAATACAAGCAGATAAGTGAGTTTATTCATTCAACAATATTAAATACAAAAGCTGAATTGGCCAAATTGGTGCGAAGTTGAAGCATGAACCAACTAGTTTAAATAACCAGGTATAATAGCAAAGGTCAACCGGGTTGCAGGAAAGATGAATTTGTCCCGGCATTAGTAATAAAAACTGGTCATGGATTTTCCTACGCAACAGATATGATTCAACTTAAAAATGCCCCAAGAATCAAAACTAAATTTCTCCTTTAATTCTTTTTTAGTTCATTTTAGTGCTATCAATTGTGAATCAAATAACTGGATTTATTCTTTAAGACAAAAATAATCCAGGGAGCTATTTCTTTCTCGACAACCCAGTTAAATGCCTCGTTATCAAGTCCTAAAGGCTTATATGTTGCTTCTGTTTGCAGTCCGGCCTGGTCAAATAAATTGTAGTAATCTTCTTCGGTCCATAAAATATCTTCCACCGGCCGCCGGTCGTCAACATCTGTCATTATAATTTTTACAATATCACCAGTAACCGCATTGTTATTCTCAGGGAAATCTTTTGTTGAAAACGAAGCCCATTCGTTGGTATACATTTTTGAATTCGAATCCAAACAGATTATTTTTCCAGAGTCACAAAGTAATCCCGAGAGCGATCTTAAAATATTAGTCCGGGTTTCCCAACCCGGAATGTTATCGAATGTAAAAACAGACTGTATCAAATCATACTTACGGGATGAGAGTTGATTGTATTGCCCATTTGTTACCAAGATATAATCACCTCCAGGATCAAGTTCCCGCGCACTGCTTAGCATATCTTCCGAGATATCGATACCGGTTACATTAAATCCCAGTTGCTTTAAAAACCGAGTCGATCGTCCAGTGCCACAACCAAAGTCAATTGCTTTTGTACCCTGAATATGCTTTGCAATTATTGCCGGCAGATCCCTGTAAGCCAAATGATATGTGTTTGGAAATTCTAATTTTGAATAGCAGGACGACCGAAGCGGATTTCCCCATGAATTCTCAAATTCCATTATTTCTAAAGGTTTTAATGAACGAAATTCAAAGTATAAGCAGAGTATATCTTTGCGCTACACTATTCTTTGACCAGATTTTGAGTTTTAAGCTAAAAAATGAAAATTTTCAGGATTTTTCTAATTGATTTTCTGCGCATTAAAGATTTCTGTGGCATTCTTAAAACTTAGTGTTTGTTCCAATTTATCATATTTAATTCTATAATCATCATAGCCGCCATATTTATAGCCATCAACCACATATTCATTGTTTCCTACTGGCACCATGCTTACTGAATGTATCTCACATTTAGGCAGCACATTCTTGAAAAACAAGCCCTGCAACAAATTATTGCTGTTAAATGATAACTGCATGATTATTTCAGCTTTCTCATAATGAAATGCAATGGTGTAATTGCTTTCGGTCCTGTTACAGATATTATAGGATAAAAAGTTGCCGCTTTGTGAAGTATAACTTTTCCATGCTCCGTTTATTTGTTTTATACCCTCGGGATTGAACAAACCTTTTTTCATTTCATCGGTGGCATTTTCCTCAAAACCGTCAAAGTTGGCAGCCAATATGGATTTGGCAAATTTGCTGCAGATGGGGTAATTTCGTCCTGTATCCGCGATTTCTGTGTTATAGCAATAATCGAATAATGTATAAGTGCCCTTCGGATCTGTCGATAACACAAGGGTGTCATTTCGAATTAAGAGGTCGGCAAAGTGCGAATTGTCAAACTTGTAGCTCCCCATAAGATCCTTATCTGCCTTTCCTTTGGGGACAGGCAAATAGGTGACTGTTTTATTGTTCTGTATTTTGATTATGTTTTCAACGATTTCATCAACAAACGAAAATTTGGCAGAATAGATTTCGTCGAATTTAATATCCTTCACCAGGTTAGACAAAACGATTATGTAGGTATTTTTTTCAGGCAGATATGCTATGCGCGATGAGTACCCAAATACACCTCCGCTGTGGGCATAGCAGTCTAAACCATCAGTTTTCTGCTTTTCCCAGCCAAGTGCCCAGTATTTTCCTCCTTTTCGGGTCGTAAATAAAGTATCCATCATCAGGTTCAGGGTGTTCTCGGAAAAAAGCTGGTGCGAAAACACGGCCTTCATATATTTGGCGAGATCGTTGGTAGTTGAAAACATATAACCTGCCCCAATTATCCAGGAAGGATGAAATTCGTCTTTTGCCGGGAAAATATCATTGGTGCCAACGCCTGAGTAGCCGATGGCTGGTCTTTTTTCCAAGTTAAGTTTATAAAACGTACTCATCATATTGGCTTTTGATAGAATAGCCTGGTTCAGATAATCGGCATAGCTCATTCCGCTGACTTTCTCAATAATATAAGCTAGTAAGGTATACCCGTAATTGTTGTATTCATATCTTTTTCCGGGCTGGTATTTAAGTTTTGATGATTTAAACTTTTCTACTAGATCTTGCAGCGAAACCGGTTCACTGGATGGCAATATACTTTTCCCTTCCTCATCTATCCGGCCTATGTTTGCCGCCATTCCCGAAGTATGGTTGAGGAGGTTAATAATTGTGATGTTTTCCGTATTGTCGTTTATAAAGTCGGGTATATATTTATCCACCCGGTCATAAACACTTAATTTGCCTTGATCGTGAAGCGT
Organism: uncultured Bacteroidales bacterium; assembly: GCA_963802185.1. Classification (GTDB taxonomy): domain Bacteria; phylum Bacteroidota; class Bacteroidia; order Bacteroidales; family UBA4417; genus UBA4417. Next base: position 196,005 of record CAWDHU010000008.1, on the reverse strand, counting down.
TAAAACAGCAACGGCAGTCATGGTTTTTGTTACCGAACCCAAATCAAATATTGTATTTTCTTCATTTTTAATTTTGTTATCCTTATCTGCATAACCATAGCTTTTCTGAAATACAACATTGTTGTCCTGGACAACTAACACGTTTCCCCAGAACCGGTTAAAGGCATAATAACCATCTAAAAGTTCAGAGATGCTTTGCGATTTAACAGAAATGTTAAAAGCGCTGAGAATGAGCATGATGAAGCCTGTTTTTAATACTAATGTTTTCATTGGTTTGGATTTTAGAGTTGAATTTTTATGTTTTTTTTGCATTATCATATTTTAATCTGGTTAATTCATTCAGTACATTGTGTGAAGCTGAACCAAATTTAAACTGCAATGGCGGGAAAAGCGACCGAATACATGTATTAGGACTAAATATATTTTAAGTAGCAGATAATCAAACAGATAAAAAAGTCGGAATACATGTATCCGGACTTTTTTATATTATAAAACAGGAATTAAAACAGGGATTCAATTAGATTTCTTTGGCGGATCTATTCCCTTTAGTTGCATTTTCTTAAAATCAGTAGGCGTGAAACCCGTGGATTTTTTAAATGCCAGATTAAAAGTTGATTTGGAGTTAAAGCCTGAATCGTAAAAAATTTCCTGGATAGTATTTCTTTTTAATGTGTCTTCAGAAAGAAGTTTCTTTGCTTTCTCGATTCTGAAATTATTTATGAAATCATAAAAATTCTGATTGCTGTATTGGTTAATTACTCCGGATAAAAGTCGTTCTGGGGTTTTCAACTCTATAGCCAGTTGTTTCAAGGACAGTTCGGGATTCAGGTATGGTTCGCTCTGAACCATATAATCGTTGATTTTTTTCAACAAAAAATAAGCCTCATGCTTTGGTATAACATGGGTTTTTGCTTCGGGCTTTTCTTCAATTTTTGCGAAAATCAACGGATTACTGATAGCTTTATAAAAAAGCAGAATAAAGTAAATGAAAAAGCTGAAAAAGGAGAAAAATACAAAAACGTCTTTCAGGTCTTTATAAGTATACAAGCCAATCCTGCAAAAATCAGTAATCAGAAATGCAAACAGATAGCCGAAAATAAAGATTTGCAACCATTTACTCTGGTAAACATCAATGCTCGACTGCCTGTTTTTTAATCTCGTTCTGTATTTATAATATATTTTAAGCACAAATATCAGATAACCTGCTATTTGCAGAGTTATTAGCAGGTTAATTAATAAGCTTATATTCTGCGTAATTAATCGATTATTATTAATTAAGTATAGCTTTCCCTCCGCGGTATTTATATGGAACTGTAAAATATCAAAGAGTAGAAATATGAGAAATGGAATGGAATGGATAAAATCTATTTTGCTCAAATGAAAATCAGAATAGATCAAGGATTTTACATAAAGGTAAAACAACGGTGCCCATAGCCAGGTAAAAGGCATGCCAACAAAAAATATATGAGGCGTTATACCTATAAAAAAGGCTCTTTGACTTAAAATAAAATGATTTGAAATACTCAGAAACTGGCACATAAAAAATGCCACAAGAAGTAAATTAGATACACGGTTTTTATTTATGCTCTTGTTCAGTAGAAAGACTACGAACAGGAACAGTTGAAACATTGAAATCAGGTTAAGAATATCAACGAATTTCAAATTCATAGGTATCGGATAAAAAAATTGCAGATCGGAATGGCTACAGTTAACTTATTTATCTGGTTTTAAACCTGTTCATTTACTTTTATATGCCCTCATAATGACAGTGTAGAGTGTAAGTAGGGTTGTTTTAAAAAGTACTCTATACTCCCGGATTTCAGTTGGTTACCGAACAAGGATTTTAGCCCTAAAAACTATACTGATACAGTCACAATAAATAGTATAAAATCTGAACTAACAACAAAGTTAGAAATAAATGTTGAAAGAAGTAAATGTGATTTTACTAACATATTTGTCCGCCAGCAGTTGCAGGATAAGCGTTTTATATCTGGTTTTCTATTCAATCTTCCCAACAGTAAACACATCATATCCGTTTTCCTTAACCATTTGCATGGCCGGTTGATTCTGCATAATTGCGCCACCCCAATAATTGTGATCGTAGATGTGCGGTGTTTTAAACCAGCTGTCGATGTTCATAATGATTTCAATTTGCCTCGTTTTGTTTTCTTCAATGGCAAATGCGGAATTGGGCAGCTTTACTTTAAAATAATTCTGTACAAAAGCATAAATGGAATCCACTTCAATTACATTGTTTCTGTATAACTGCCCAATGCCCAGGTGAAATGCAAAGCTCTTAATCACATTTGATTCATCCTTCCAACTGCCATTAATCATCATATAATGATAGCCTCCGCCTAAAAAATCAGGCCACATCATATTTACTTCGGGAGGGTTTACAAACATGAACGACTTGTTTTTTTCTTCAGTAATACCGAAAACAAAACTAACAGAATCGTACGCCCCGGTCTGGATATCGTCATACACATCCCACTTCAGGGTTTCGGGCATATCAATATCGACATAGTGAATATCGGTCCAGTCGCTGATAAGCTTTTTAGTTCCATCCGATTTATGAAGCGTAACATCCGAAATAAAATACATCAACTGGTTTATCTCGTAAGGATTTCCGGCTGCATTTACATATTTCATGTTATCCTTCTCCAGGGGTAGTCCATCAACCAGGTGTGTAAAGTTGAGAGAAATATGCCCAGTGGGTTTTATAGAGTCAGGCTTGTCATTATTACACGACACATTTGTAAGCATTAAAAAGCCGAACAAAAGGATTATCAACAGGGCATATTTCACATGCATCAGATTGAAAGATAAAGGTTAACAAAAATCACTCTGCCAGGTTCATACAATTTTTCTGTAGAGCCGACTATTCTACGGTTTAAATGTTCGTAATACGATACATCAAAGATATTATTTACCCCGGCATTCATATTGATATTTTTACTCAAATTGTAAGAAACCGAGAAATTTAAAATAGAAAAACCAGGTGTTTCCGGCTCGTAAAATGCTTGTGAAACATGATGCTGAGCCGCTACTAGCCGGTATGATAATTTTGGTATAAGTTTCCCTTTCAATAAACGGTAGTTTAGGCTTATTGTTGTTTCGAAAGGCGGTATTTCGGGAAGTGCATCGTTCTTTATAAGTGTATCTCCGGTAACCTGCCCGGCTGTGATAATGTATTTAGTTACTTCGGGAATTCGTCCATAAGTCAGAGCAGCTATTATGCTCATTCCCAGTTTGTATGATTTGGGTGAAGTATACCCTACTTCAAAACCTGTAAATCGTGCATTGTCCACATTAATAAATTGCTTAACTCCCGGTGCACCTAATGTTCCCGGTGTTATAACTGACGATGGAAGTAGCCTTGCCGAAATATAATCCTTTACATAGGAGTAAAATCCATTAACATAAATGCTACCAAGTTTTTCATCCGAAAACTTGAAAGTAAGATCAACTTCGTTGTTTGTCTCAGGTTTTAGCTGAGGATTTCCGAGGTAATCGTAACTATCGAATCCTACGGTTAACAGTTTGATGTATCGTTCCAGCATATTCGGGCTCCGGGTTCCGCGCGCAACAGCTAACGACACCGAGAAATTTGCATCAAAATAATAAGTTAATCCCAGGTTGGCACTCAGGTTTACAAATTGCGAGGCAGTTTTATTGAAATATTCAACGCCGTCTTTAATCAGCACCAGGGTGTCTTCTGAGTCAGCTTTATTCACATCCATGCGAATGGCTGCATCAACTGCGAAAGAACTGAAGGTTGTATTATACCCGGCAAACAATCCTGCATTCTGAATGCTGGCCTTGTTCCATAAATTGAAATTCTTAGTTGAAGTTCCTCCCATCATTTGCATGGTCATGGTTCGTATGCCATCCTTGTAAATATTTTCAAAATCCAAACCTGCTGACAGGTTTTGATCTTTTATTTTCATTCCCATGACAGCTTTTCCACCCGTATTGATGGCATCCACATCAGCAACCATTTGTTTTGTAGTCCAGGTTGCACGATTGCTGTTATCCATCACATGATGCACATCTGTACGGTACACTTTTACATCCAGTGTTTTAATACTCTCTGATAGGTTTTTAGCCGAGTAATCCAATGACATCATACGGGTATCATCACTTTTTTCATCCATGGTAAGTGCCGGAAACATGACATCCCTGCCATGTGATTCATTGTACGAAAGCAAAATATTCTGTTTCTGTGAAATGGTATACCCGACTTTTGCACCATAATTGTATTTCCGGAAAGATGTGCTGTAAGCAGTTGATTCTCCATCGGATTCTCCGCTTTTATAATCGCCATATTTACGATATCCGCCTGATGCCCGGAAGTAAATTTTACTGTTGCCACCATAGATCGAAAAATATTCCTTTGCACCGTCCCAGTTGGTTTCGTAACCAAACATAGCATTTCCATGAATCTCAAATTTTGGATAAGGATGTGGATCTTCTGTTTGAAGATTAATTACACCACCCAGGGCTGGACCATAATTAAGCAGATAAGGGCCTTTCACCACACTAATTTTAGAAAGCTCCTCAATTTCAACACGCGATGAAACCGGATCCATACGGTTTGGGCAGCCATTTTCTATTTTCATGCCACCATCCAGAACGATGTTTAGCTGGCTGAATTTGAAACCACGTACAACCGGGTCAATGGCTCCGCCACCTTTACGGATTCCTGAAACATTAGGAATACTACGAAGGTAATCTCCTACGTCGCGGGTAGGAACAGATTGTAATATCTCTTTCGAAATCTGTGAGGATACGAAAGGTGCCCGTTTTATTGTGGAATCCCTGATTTCGACAGTGCTTAGATTAATGGTATCGGTTAAATTTTGCGCGTTAATTCCCGAGGCAACTATTAAAAAGCAAGCTATTAGAATATATATGTGTTTTTTCATTTTTCATTTTCTTTTTGCTAACGTGTATGTTTTTTATCACGCTGAGATCATAACAGTGGGTATGAATCCATTTGTTCAGTCAGTTATAAATGTTATCTGGTAAGATCGTGTACTGATCACCTGCCGTTTTTTAACCTGTATTAAACTTATGAAGCATATAAAATACAGAATTTATCAAATGCTTTCCAGCATTCATTATTAAAAGAAACTGCCTTCACATACCAATATTCACAAGCAAAGTAGCTGCGGGAAGATATAAGGTATTGGCAATTCTTTTTCCTATAAAGTTTGAAAAGCAGGTTTTGGAGGGACAAATATGGCAGAAGATGCCAATTGTTTAGGCTCTGGTATATTAAATGCCAGATGTTTGATATTAATTATAGTTAAATAATGAGGACGAGGATTGTCGAGAATATACTCATCAAATTCTTTAAGCTGAATCCTGTTGCTGGTGTTTTTAGGGTCTTTTTCAGATTTCTGGTTTGTTTTCTGTAACTGTTTTACCATGTGGCATTTCCCTTTGCAACAACTCCTGGGTTTATCCTTGTTAACGCACAGATTCTTGGCAATATATTCTTTGTTAACCAGGTAATCAATCACTGGTAAGGCTGGTAAAATAAGATACGCAGCCATCACAATGAATAAAATACCTGAGATCGTAACCGATTTCATTGCTTTATGAATCTAAACAAATATACAACTAAAATGAATTTGTTAATTAAAAACCTGCAAGTGCTCCTTAGCCTGGATAGCAGAATGCTCTGGTCTCAGCTCCAAATAAAATAAAATATTTGGTAGCAATTCAATTACCAGAGTTCTTGTCAAATTTTTTCAGCATCAAATTAACTGCGTAAAAAGAAACTGCAATAAGTATCGGCCAGGTTAACAGCCATATAATCTGAGTTATCATAGTTTTGTCTTTTAAATTTGCAACACTTTTTGTTAATAAACGTGAGTCTCGTTATTCAACTCTTCCATATCGATCTTTTTGTTGTCGATAGAGCGCCAGGCTATCCATATGTATGCAATTACAAAAGGAACCAGGAGTGAAACATAGCTCATTACAGTGAGAGTATACCTGCTGGACGAACTATTTTGTATAGTTAGTGAACTCTGCAAATCGAAAGTGGAAGGGTAATAAGCCGTATTGTTAAATCCGGCAAGAAGGAATAATGCCAATACCGTAAAAACAGTTCCAACTCCGGCACCCCAAATGCCTTTGGTGCTGCATTTTTCGAAACAAGTAAGCGGACGTATGATCCCTATCAGAACGAGGGCAACACCAAGCACAAAAAGGATTGCCACAACAGGCATCTGAATGAGATTGTGCAGGTATTTATATGGTTCCATGAACACTTCTTTAGTTTCCGGATTAACAGCAAAACCACTTGATAATAAGGTCCATATCACAAAAGTGAGAAAGAAAACGACAAAAGGAACTGCATTTATAAGCAATTGTTTTTTAACACGTTCCATCATTTTAGCATGTTTAATCCGGTTCATAAAGTATAACAAAGCAAGCACACGCGAAAGAAATAAAACCGCCAATCCTAATGTCAGATTATGAATACTCAATGCGGCTTCTAGACCATGCGCAGGTCCGGTCCATTCGGAAATTACCGGCATTTTATCACCGGTTAGTCGTGTTATATTCATAAAATCGACCGAAAATTGTGAACCTGTGAAAAAAGTTGCAACAGCGGTTCCGATTAATAGTGGAGCCAGAATTCCATTCAGGAGGAGAAAGATTTCATAAGTTCTTTTACCAAGAAAATTACCAGCTTTACTGCGGTATTCGTACGATACAGCCTGGATGATAAAGGCGAATAATATGACAATCCATACCCAATACGCTCCGCCAAAACTGGTTGAATAAAACAAGGGAAAAGATGCAAAAAATGCTCCGCCAAAAGTTACGAGGGTGGTAAAAGTGAACTCCCATTTACGACCCAGCAGATTGATCAGGATTGTTCGCTCATCATTGGTTTTTCCAATGGTATAAATTAGCGTTTGCCCTCCTTGTACAAACATCAGAAAAACAAGAATTGCCCCCAAAAGCGAAACTATGATCCACCAATAGTGTTGTAATGTGATATGTGAAAATACTTCGAACATGATTCTTGGTTTTTAGAGGTTAGTTATTTGCAGATGTGGTTTCAACTGTGACATTTTCATCACCAGGCCCTTTTTTGATCTGTTTTGTCATAATCTTGATTTCAGCAATAAGCAATGCAGTGAAAATGACGAAGAACATCCAGAATGTGATTTGTACCGATGCCGGTTGGAGTTGCGATACAGCGGCAATAGTTGGTAAAATATCCTGGATCACCCAGGGCTGACGGCCTACTTCAGCCACAACCCAACCCAGCTCGGAAGCAATGTAAGCAAGTGGAATAGACCAAAGCATTGTATAAAGAATGAATCGTTTCTTGTCAATCTTATCCTTTAATGTCAGCAACAGAACCACCAGGAATAATGCACCGAAATGAACGCCTAACCCAACCATTATCCGGAATGAATAAAAGGTAGTAGGAACACTTGGAATCAGTTCCTGCATATTCCGGCCGGCATAATATCCATACCCGAAATATTTATAGTTTTCCTCAAAGTTGACTAAAGCTGCAGCAGCTAAACTGTCATTACCGGCTTTTTTCGCATTTTTGTAGTCGGCAAGTGAAGTTATCGCGATTTTCCCCATTTTGCTTTTTTCTTTATACGACAGGATGTTCCTTTCGGGGTTGCCATATACAATATCCTGAATTCCGGGAACATAAGCATTGGGATCGAGAAAAGCCATATAGGAGAGCATATTCGGTATTTCGAACATAAACCGGAAATCCTGTTTTTTGTGAGACGCTTCCTTTACATCTTCCTTTAAAATCCCTATTGCAACCAGCGGCGCATTCTGCTGCCCGACATAAAGGTTTTCCATGGAAGCAAATTTCATGGGCTGGTATTTTGCCATATTTCTTGCCGATCCATCACCTGTTAAAACGACAAAAGCTGTAGTCACCAGGCCAAAGGTAGCTGCTACAATAATACTTCTTTTGGCAAATAAATGTTCCCGGTTTTTAAGTAAATACCATGCACTTACTCCAATTACAAACACCGAAGCCAACACGTATCCCGATGATATAGTGTGCAGGAATTTATTGATTGCAACCGGTGAAAAAAGCACTTCCCAGAAATTAACCATTTCGTTGCGGGCTGTATCAGGATTGAATTTCATGCCGACAGGATTCTGCATCCAGCCATTGGCAACCAAAATCCATAAAGCCGACAAGTTTGAACCAAAAGCTACCAGCCAGGTTGAAAGCAGGTGGAATTTCTTACTCACTTTATTCCAGCCAAAGAACATGACTGCAATAAATGTGCTTTCGAGGAAAAAGGCCATAATACCCTCGATTGCCAGTGGTGCACCAAAAATATCACCTACAAACCAGGAATAATTCGACCAGTTGGTTCCGAATTCAAATTCGAGGATAATCCCGGTTGCAACGCCAATTGCAAAGTTGATTCCGAAAATAGTCATCCAGAATTTGGTAATGCGTTTCCATTCAGGATTCCCCGTTCGCACATAGAGTGTTTCCATAAAAGCAACGATAAACGAAAGTCCCAGTGTTAACGGCACAAAAAGCCAGTGATACATTGCCGTTAATGCGAATTGTGCCCGTGACCAGTCAACAAGCGAAAAATCAATGTGTTCCATGAGGTTTGTTGTTATTTTGTAAGTTGTTCGATTACATGATTACTGCGCTCTTCATCAGTCTTAAAATTTGTTTTAAGAAAATCGGGGAAGAAGAACAGTTTTAAAATCAGGAAAAGGACGATTAATTTAATAATTATGATTGCCCATAAATTTTTACCCACGGTCATGCTTTTAAAACCCTGGTAGTAAAATTGGTATATATTTTTAAGGACTTGCATAAAAGTGCCTAAAGTGCGCTAAAGTTTTAAGTGCCTAAAATTACTTGAAATATCTGAATCAAAATACATTTTTTACCATTTCAGACACTCTAAGTACTTTAGGCACTCTAAGAACTTTAGTCACTTTATCTATTTAATGACTGCATTGATGTCCGCTTCCTTCTGCATGGTGTTCTGCATGTTGATGGCAGCTTTCACCACTATCGGTAATGGAACCTGCCACATAGCTTTTCACTACTTCAGCTGCGTCACCCTCACAGCCTCTTATTACATTAATGCCTGCATTATTCAGCACATTTATTGCTCCGCCTCCAATTCCGCCGGCAAGCATAATGGTTACTCCATCTGCAGCTAAAACTCCTGCAATATTCGATTTGCATCCACACCCCTGAACAGAAGGAATTGTTTGTATTTCAGCTATTTTGCCTTCATCCGAAATGTTATAAATGCTATAAAACTCACAATGACCGAAATGGCCATCAACCTGGTTGGTACTTGTTACCGGAACTGCAATTTTCATGATTTGTACACTTTAATTATTTTGAATATAGTTTTTATTTATATGATTTACAGGCGTCTATTATTTGTTAATTCCCATCAAAGGTACGTGATTGAATTTTCTGTCTTTAACAACGAAGGTTGTAAAATCCATTTGCAGATTGCGGTTCAGAATGATATCGTGGCCCATACAAATCCCGACTACCAATGTTAAATCAACGTTTTCAGCATTAAGCTGCTCAGCCTGCCCTAACGGATTACACGAAACTTTGTGAATGCAGCTAGCAGCGTTTACTTCACTTTGTTTTAGCCCTCCAATGCTGCAGGAAACTGCGGATACATCAAACCATTCATCTCTTAAAAGAGTTTCAATGGCTTTTGCTTGCTGTTCCATTCCATAACAATATGCAATCCCGATTTTTTGATAATTCATAAGCTTCGAAAACTCTATAATTTCCTGTATTCTGGAAAGCGTCCCCGCCCTGCCCGAATCAACCAGTTCAGCTGCAGCTTTTACAATTTCGCTGTTAGAAACTTCCTGGTATTCACTAATTACTTCAGTTTTATCAAAGATTTCGCGATTACAGGAACTTTGTTGCTTCCGGCATACTTTATCGTCGCAGGTTGTACAGTTCATTTTATGTTAATTCATTTAAATTTATTAATTCTGTAACTCCATACGATTTGCAATTCTTGCATCGGATATGATTTTCAAGCCCATCAATCAATTTGAAGCATTTTTTACACTTATACCATTGCTTTTCAAATTCAACGTGACCGCCTTCAATTTCAATAGCCAGGCATTCAACAAAAGCCAGGGCAATTTTCTTTAATGCACTATTATAAACTCTGGTAAATGTTGGCCGCGAAACATCCATTTTTTCTGCTGCGACATCCTGTGGCAAATTCTGATAATTTACCAGGTTGATGCTTTCATATTCATCAAATTGTAATTTCACAACCTCGAGGTCACATAACGGCATGCCAAATGGCTTGAATCCAGCCATCTTAGGTGGATTGAGTATTTTACGGTTTCTAATTGGTCTGGGCATGCGTTTTATGATTTATCATTTTTTTGATTTCGGGGAAGAGCAGGTAAATTATAAAAGATACTCCTGATAAAAGTAAGATACCTTTCCCGAATAAACAATACGATCCACAGTAAAAACTATTGCCAAAGCCCAATAGACATGAAGCACATCCTAATAAAACCATCAAAATCCAGTCAACCATAAGGATAAATGGAAGCACCAGAAACACTTTGAAGAAGAATTGAGATTTCATGATCTAAATTTTCTACAAAGGTAATGAACGTACGTTCATAATACAAATCATTTAATGAATTATATGAAATAAATTTATCCGAATTAATAGAAAGCTTGATATTTACAACAATTCTGAACGATAGTTTTAAACATCATATGCAACTGTGGAATCCAGGTTTACGGGTACTCCCAAATAGAAGCAGGCACCCATAGGCCGGTTATGTACAAGAGGTGATATCACCTTCAATACACTACCGGCATTAAGTTCTATCATTCCTGATTACAACTGGTAGGGTGGTAAAATACAGGATACAATTAATCTGAAAACAATTGGGTTTTGTAAAGGTTACACATTATAAGTTGATGATGATGTATCGCCGCCACGCCCGGTCCAGTTAGTGTGGAAGAACTTTCCACGGGGCTGATCGAATCGCTCGTAGGTATGGGCACCAAAATAGTCGCGTTGTGCTTGCAACAGGTTTGCAGGCAGGAATTCAGTACGGTAGCCATCGTAATAATTCAAAGCTGTTGATAAAGATGGGATTGGAATTCCATTTAGTTGAGCGGTTGCAACCACCTGCCTCCAGCCGCTCTGCGACTTTTGAATAGTTTCATTGAAAAAAGGATCGAGCAAGAGGTTGGCCAGTGAGGGATTAAGATCGAACGCATCCTTTATTTTACTGAGGAATGCAGAACGTATAATACATCCACCACGCCACATTAAAGCGATACCGCCATAATTCAAATCCCATTTGTACTCTTCGGCAGCAGCGCGCATAAGACTATAGCCCTGAGCATATGATATTATTTTGGAGGCATACAGTGCTTGTTTTAAATAACCGATAAATTGAGCCTTGTCTCCGGCAAAAGCAGGATTTGGACCCGAAAGAACTTTAGAAGCTGCAACACGTTCGTCTTTAATAGCCGACAAACAGCGTGAAAATACTGCTTCACCAATCAATGTAAGAGGAATACCCAGATCAAGGGCCGTAACTGCAGTCCATTTGCCGGTACCTTTTTGGCCGGCAGTGTCAACTATTTTGTTAATAAGAGGCTGGCCATCAGTATCTTTAACCGCCAGGATATCACGGGTTATTTCAATCAGGTAACTGTCTAGTTCGCTTTCATTCCATTCTTTAAAAACTGTGTGCATTTCATCAGCCGACATACCCAGCAGATCGCGCATAATCTGGTAAGCCTCGCATATTAGCTGCATGTCACCGTATTCAATTCCGTTATGCACCATTTTAACAAAATGACCTGCACCATTTTCGCCAACCCAGTCACAGCAAGGAGTTCCGTTATCAACTTTAGCTGAGATAGCTTGAAAAATGGGCTTCACTTCCGGCCATGCTTTTTTGGAACCTCCAGGCATAATTGAAGGTCCTAATAAAGCGCCTTCCTCACCACCCGAAACACCAGTACCGATGTAAAGAATGTTTTTGCTCTCAACGTAAGCTGTCCGCCGGTTGGTATCAGGAAAATGGGAGTTACCGCCATCAATAATAATATCACCTGCTTCGAGATGTGGCAGAAGCAGTTCGATAAAATCATCCACAGGCTTGCCTGCCTTTACCATCAACATTACCTTTCGGGGTCGTTCGAGGTTTTTAACAAGTTCTTCAATAGAGTGTGTGTCAATGATCTTTTTCCCTTTGCCGCGTCCATTTACAAAGTTGTCCACTTTGTCGGTTGTACGGTTGAAAACAGCAACTGTAAAACCCTTGCTTTCCATGTTCAATACTAGGTTTTCTCCCATTACGGCAAGACCAACCAATCCAATGTCTGCTAATTTATTCATGATCTTTTTTGTTTATCGTTAATAGATTTAAGCCGGTGACTATCTTTTTATTTTCAATTCTAAATCCAAGTTTCTCCAAAATATCGGCTGCTCCTCTTTGTGCATTTGATATATTAATTACATATGCTCCGAATTCACGTCGAACGGGATAATTTCCCCTCTGTTGCTCAAAAGTGCCCGGCGACAGTTGTAAACGATTATGATCTTCCATAATGGCATAGGTATGCATAACAGCCTCATAAATAATCTGCTGCCTTGATTTCCCTGTTCCATCAATTTTTATTGCAGGATCCGAAGGAACAGGAAGCGAAGGCGGATAAAAGTCAACGAGTGGAAGTCCGAAGAACCAACTTAAAGCCTGAATTGTCATAGCTGTTCCATTTGCCTTTCCATCCACTGAATAGCCGGCAATATGCGGCGTGGAAACACTAACCTGGCTGAGAAGTTCCAGATCTATATCCGGTTCGTTCTCCCAAACATCAATAACAGCGCCTTTTAATTTGCCTACAGTAAGCGCGTTTTTTAAGGCGATGGTTTCAACAACTTCACCACGGGATGAATTTAAAAGCCAGGTACCTTCTCTGACTTTACCGAACAATGTACTGTCGAAGAGATGAAATGTTTTATCTTCACCTTCCCTGATTAGTGGCACATGTATAGTAATAATATCACATGTTTCAAGAATTTCATCGAGCGATACAAACCCGGCAGGCCCTTCTTTCCGCGCTCTCGGCGGATCGTTAAGTTTAACTTTCATTCCCAGCAGATTTGCTGCTTTCTGAATTTTCGATCCTACGTTACCCACACCAATTATGCCCAGCGTCTTTTCACTCAGGCTGAAATTGTAATTTTGGGCAAGAGTCAACAAAGCTGATGTAATATATTGTTGTACTGAAGAGGAGTTACAGCCGGGAGCATTCACCCAGGTAATATTTTTTAATTTACAGTAATCCGCATCAATATGATCGCAACCAATAGTTGCAGTGGCAATAAATTTAACTGCAGTGTCTTCAAGTAATGCTGCATCGCACCTGGTACGGGTGCGTATCAGCAAAGCATCGGCATTCATCACAGATTCCCTTGATATCCGGTTGCCTGGCATAAAAATCACATCTGCATAGGGTTCCAGCACCCCTTTGAGGAAAGGGATTTTATCATCGGCAATTATTTTAATTCTGTTCAATTTATTTTTTACTTTATGATTAATCTGTAAAGATTCAGTACCAGACACCATTCAGATATGCAGACACTAAAATGAGTTGTGTGTGCTAACATTAAAAACGATTTTTCCAGGCCCATAATCCAAGAGCCGGATTGGAAATGAAGAATATTTTTTCTCCATCTACATCATTAAAACCATCTTTAAGTTTAGTGGGATCATACTTTTGCGTCATTTCGTCCAGGTCAGCATAACTGAAGTTAACACTCTCAATTTCTTCGCGGGTAAGCTTTCCCGGGCAATAAGTTACTTTAAACCTGTTTTCGTGGGAGCCATGGATAAGATGTGCGGCAGCGCTTAGGTTTTCGCGAAGTTCAAGGTTATTTTTGACAAGTTCCAGGATTTCAGGAGTCGTGAGATAGCCGTATTTACGAATAAGCCTGTCGATTTCCTTGTCCTCGCCAAATTCCTTAAGGCCCGGGGCTAAAACAATTAATTCCCCGTCATTAGCAAGAGCCATCCGTGTACGGTAAATGCTTTTATTCCCGAGCCATGTGCTTTTAAACTCCGAAGGATCGAGATAAACTACAACTTTTTTAAGAGGTTCATCCAGTAATTCGAAATTCACTTTAAGGGATAACTCAGCCGCTTTATCAAAACATTCAACATCGTTTCCGATAAACAGACCTTTAACAACCATATTGCCACCTATAGCTCGTCCGATAACGGTATGCATGTATACTATCGGAAGATGGGTAGCAAAATGCTCCGAAGCATAATTGAGAACTTTCCTGACCGGGTTGTCAGCCCTTCCCATGATGCGTTCCATGCCATAAGCAGCTCCCAGGAAATGGCTTTTATTGATGCCTTCCTTGCCGCCAGTTCCAACAAATATATTCTTGTTGTAATTTGCCATTCCTATTACTTCGTGTGGAACCACCTGGCCAATGGAAAGGATCAGGTCAAAATTTCCTTCAACCAGTAACTTATTAACTTGTGCCGGCCAGGAAAAATCAACCTGGTTTTCCGATACCTTACTTAAAAATTCAGCTGGCACTTCACCCAGCGTTAGAATATCGGTCCGCCAGTTATGAACTCTGAAAAGAGAAAGTGGAACTTTACCAAACATTTCTTTCAACTCAGTTTCCGACATGGCTGCATGGGTGCCTAGGGCAGGAAGAATATCAGTGACAGCATCGCCGTAATACTCCCATACCATTTCAGTGAGAACGCCGGCTTGTGAATGAAAACGGGTGAAATCAGGAGGTACTACCAGGACTTTACGCTTCGGACCTAGCTTATCCAAAGCTTCGTAAAGCCCTTTTCTAAGCTCCTCTATACTCAACTCTGTATTAACAGAACCCTGGTTATAATAGATCATGGTGTTAGTTTAAATGATGGGATCAAAGTTACATTTTGTTATGATCAGGTCTCAAATTCCTGTAAATAAGACCCAAGCTTCAAATCCCAAGGACCAAGATCCAAGGGGGGAAAGAACATTATAAATTTAAATCTTTTAATTATCATTTTCCTGAATTTCGGAAATCGCATTTTGAAACTTGGAATTTGGGCCTTGGAATTTGAGACTTGAAATTTGGATCTTATCTCTTCACCCTTGCATTTCCCTGCCAGATGCTCCAAACCATATCTTCATCGGCAGGCTGGGCATAATCGGTTAAAAATGTTGTAGCCAGGGCACCGCTGGCCCAACCAAACTGCATGCATTTTTCAGGTTCCCATGCTTTAAGGACTCCATAAAGTAAACCACCAACAAAACCATCCCCACCGCCTATGCGGTCGAGAACAGAAATTTCGCGGGGCTCAATTACATGCCAGTTATCTCCTTCAAGCATAATCGAACCCCAAAGGTGTTTGTTGGCATTAATAACCTGCCGTAGCGTGGTGGCAAATACCGTAGCATTTGGGAACGCTGCTTTTACCCTGCTTATCATTATTTTAAAGCTGTCAATCTTTGAATCAATGTCTTTTCCCCCGGCTTCAGGCCCTTCAATTCCCAGGCAAAGTTGAAAATCCTCCTCGTTCCCTACCAGGATATCTGATACTGAAGCTATTTCGGTAAAGATATCGTGCAATTCTTTTTCACGTCCTTTCCAGAAAGAAGCGCGATAATTGAGGTCAAAAGAAATACGGGTACCGGCCTTCCTGGCAGCGCGTGCCAGTTCGAGGCAAAAAGTGCTGGTTTCGGGTGATAAGGCTGCTATGAGGCCCGAAAGATGCATAATCTGAACGCCTTCCTTTACAAAAATACGATCGAGATCAAAATCGTTAACATTCAATGTGCGGCCTACTTCACCGGCACGATCGTTCTGTACGCGTGGTCCCCGCGAACCGAACCCGCTGTCAGCAATATTGAACTGGTGACGATAACCCCAGGGATCACCCTGTTCAATTTCTCTGCCTTCATAAGCCATGTGCCTGCCGGCCAGGTTGCTTTTAATAAACTGTGCAATAGCGCCATCTTTTACGAATGTAGTGAGCACCTTTACCGGAAGCCCAAGATAAGACGAAATGCTTGCAACATTGGTTTCAGCACTTGTTGCCTGCATTTTAAAAGTGTCGCTGCTATGCACCGGTTGCCCGTTAACTGGTGTAATACGCACACCCATGCTGGTTGGAACCAGAAGTGACCAGGTAAAGTCTTTTTTTAATTGAATGCCCATGATATTATGATGTTGATTTGTTGTAATTATATTGATTCTAATATTAATTTAGTGGGACAATTGAAAATGCCGTAAGACAGAAGATGGAAGTCAGAAGTTGCTCTGAAAACTTGTTTTATCACATGAAAGTGAAACTTTGTTGGCCAATTAAATTTCTTCAAATCATTTTCCATTAGTAGGATTAAATTCTCAAATTAGCAATTTCTTCCGTCTTCTGACTTCCGACTTCTGACCATCTAAATAGTACGTAATTCCATTCACTACGTGGCAGAACAGCTATTTTTTTATTTCTAAACACCTCCGAAGGCGCTGTAACCTCCGTCGACGGGAAGAATTATGCCGGTAATAAATTCTGAGAGGTCGGAAAGCAAAAAAAGCGTTGCACCCTGTAAATCCTCAGGTTTTCCATATTTCCCTACGGGTGTATTTGATATAATCTTTAAACCTCGCGATGTTGGAGCACCGGTTGTTTCATCGGTAAGTAAAAAACGATTCTGGTTGGTGAGGAAAAACCCCGGCGCAATTGCATTTACCCGAATCCCGGTTTGGGCAAGGTGAACCGCCAACCATTGTGTGAAGTTATTGATTGATGCTTTTGCTGCCGAATATGCGGGAATCTTTGTGAGCGGCTTGAATGAATTCATAGAAGAAATATTCAGGATAACGCCTTTCTGTTTTTGCAGCATATCAGTAGCAAACACCATACTAGGAAGCAGGGTGCCATTGAAATTCAGGGCAAAAACTTTATCAAAGCCATCCATTCCGAGTCCAAAAAAGGATTTTTCCAGATCATTGATGTCGGTAAGCTGTTCAACCTGGGTAGTTGCTTTTGGAGAATTGCCTCCAGCGCCATTGATAAGAATATCAATAGTGCCAAGCGTTTCGTTAATCACTTTCTTGGCTTCAACAAGCGATTGCTTATCGAGAACATTGGCTTCAACTCCTATACAATCGACCTTAAACTTTTCGGACAGCTGCTTGGCTGTATTGACCGCAGCTTCCTTGTTAATGTCGATAATGGCGGTTCTAATTCCTGATGAAGCCATTGCTTCACAAATTGCATAGCCTATAACTCCGGCCCCACCAGTAATTACAGCTACTTTGCCCTTTAAATCTGAAAAATCAAAAATCATATTGTTTCTATTTTTATTTAAATGAATGATCTGGATCTGAGTAGATCTGTTAAATTTTAAAATTCTTATAGTACTCTATGTTTTCTTTCATGATAATGTCAATCGGGCTGTAGTTTACCTTTTCAACCGGTTTTTTCAGGAACAGATGATCGTAAAGTGAAAATACACTTTTATATCCCTGTTCTTCAGGCTTTTGACAAATAAGAAATTGAATAATCCCTTTTTCAAGATATTCAATATTCTCTTTCAATAAATCATATCCGACCAGGACAACATTCTTAATTTGTTTTTTTTCGAGATACTTTGCTACAAGGTGTGCCCGGGAGTTTGCAATAAACAAACCGGATGGTTTTTGGTCGCTTTCGAAAATAGTGTCTAATGCTGTATCGAGGGTCGGGAGTGATGAAATGTCAACATCAAGTGAATGAACTGCTGTCTGGAGACCAGGCTCCTGTTTAAAATAAGACAGGAATCCTTTTTCCCTTAAGCCTAAATGGTATACAGGTGCTGAACTTTTAACCGGTTTTACAATATAAATATGGCTGATTCCATTATGAATGCTATAATTCATTAAGCTCGCAGCCAGGTAACCGCTTTGTACTGAGTTCTGACCAAAATATGCCAGGTTTTTACAGTTCTCGATAAATACATCGAAGAAAACATAAGGTAACTTAAGTTTTTCACATTTGTCTATCACCTTCAAGGATGAATCATAGAAAACAGGAGCAAAAATGAACCCACTGGGATTCGAATCTACTATTTCATTGGATTTTTCAATGAAAGAATTTTCGTCACTATAATTAAAAGTAGCTATCTGAAGCTCGAAGTTGAATTTTTTTATTTCACGTGCTGCAGCTTTAATCCCTTCTAAAGGTTTTTCCCAGTAAGTATTGCTGTCGGGGTCTGGAATCAGAATGGCAATAGTGTACTTTGTTTTCGACGCCAGAGATTTGGCTAATAAATTAGGTGTGTATCCTAATTCGTCAATTATTTTAAGAACCTGTTCGCGGGTGGTTTTAGAAACTTCGCTGCGGTTATGCAACACGCGATCGACAGTGCCAATGGAAACATTAGCATGTTTAGCAATGTCTTTTATGCCAATCTTGAGTGATGCTTCCTTTTTCAATTTTTGCTTGATTAATAGGACTTTATAAAATTCCGTTAACGTACACGGTGCAAATATAAATACATTTTTTGAAATTCCGTTAACGTTAACGGAAAATATTTTCCACTCATTGTAAAACGCATTAAATTTGCTGTTTTTAAAGGATCAGTCAGTTAAAGCCGGAAGAAAACTTATTACTTCTTTTACCTGTATTCAAATTAAACGTAACTTTACTATAATCAATCGTAAAATATTCTATTACTTTGGAGACAACAATTATTCCTTCATGGACTTTCCGTTACAGAACAGCTGTAACCGATATTGCAGCACTGGTTTTTATAGGCTTAGTTCCGGCCGCGTCGCATTTATTTAAAATCCCGGTTTATTATATTGAGCCGATGCGAATTATGTTAGTTCTCGCATTACTTTTTTCATCGCGCTGGAATGCTTATACATTGGCGATAGTGTTGCCATTGTTTTCATTCCTTGTGTCAGGTCATCCTGCACCTGTGAAAATGATAATCATTATGGCTGAACTGCTGATGAATGCCTGGCTGTTTCTTTATTTTTACCGGAAAACCCGGAAATCATTCCTGAGTGCTTTTGGCTCCATTATTATCAGTAAAATATTTTGCTATGCCATGTACCTGGTAGTCTTTTCTATGGCATTTGTTAAAGCTGAAGCTGAAACAACATTTCTTATCGCCCAAATGATGTTAACATTATTGTTAAGTGGGTTGGTATGGTTTATTACATATCGCAGAAAAACGAATGCCAAAATTTAATAATTGTATACTTTATTAATATTTAAAACAAAAAACCACTTACAACTAATTAGTTTATAAGTGGTTATGATTTATAAAAGTGACCCCATCGGGATTCGAACCCAAATCTTCAGAACCGGAATCTGAAATTCTATCCATTGAACTATGGGGCCGGCTTAATTGAAGTCGCAAAAGTAACTATATTTTGGGATATAACGCAAGTAAGCAGTTGGGAATCGGGACAACTGTTCTGAAGCGGCTACTTTCATTTTTATAAAAATTGATGGTTATTCTGATAAGCTTTATATGTCTGACATAAGATAACCAGCTAGATCACTGCTACGGTAGATTAATCCTGTTTACGGGGATATCTGATGTTTTCGTTTTGCATATAAAAAATAACCATATGCACATGCTGCGCCAATAATAGCACCGCCCAAAACATCAGATGGGAAATGAACCCCCAGGCACATTCGCGAATACCCTATCAGCATAGCCCAGATCAATGATGGAATGATGATTTGCCGCTTCGGGAAAACCAAACTCACAGCAACAGCAAAAGCAAAAGCGTCGGCAGTATGTCCGGATGGGAATGAAGGGCTTCCGCCATAACTGAGTTTCACAATAAACGGATATATTTCATATGGCCTGGGCATATCGAAAGTGTATTTCAGGATATTTGCAATAATGGCCGATATGGCGACCGAGACAAGGATAATAAGAGCATTCCGTCGTGATTCCTGATTCTTCTTCCTATTGGCAATAATTAACAAAATTATGGGTAATCCGAAAGCAATTACTCCTGCTGAGTTGGTAATAACAATAAAGGTTGAATCTAACGCCTGTATCCTGCTTTCATAAATTACTTTCAATATCCCGATATCCAAAGTATGCATATTTTGCATTAATGACAGCAAGAAGATATTGGTTAAATGATACATAATGAGATTCTTGAGAATTGAAAGTAGACTTGATGCCTGCTTATTCAGATTCAGCTAAATTAATTCTATCAGATGAATAATCATTATCGGCTGTAAAATAAATGTTCTAAAAACAAATTTCCAGAGTTAAAATGGGTTTCGCAAAAGCAGGAAACCAGGATTTGAAACCACCAGGGTTAAAACAACCAAAGAATTTAATGTCGAATGACCAGTATGCTGGCTCAGGCTGTTTTGCTATTAAAACAGGTAAAAATAAAGATCTCTCAGAATGAGAATAAGAGACTTTTAAAATAAAAACCAGAGTTTGGATTCAAAATTTGAATTACCAGGAAATGTAACAAGTATTCAATAATCCTGCTATGATGGAATAAAATTATGCAAAAGTATTTTATAATTTATCCAACGAAATAGTAACGTCGACCTGGATGGCTTCAGAAATATTTTTAATTACAGCACTGGGTATTGTAATGTTGTAATCTTTCGGAGCCACATTAAATGTAGCTTTCCCTAATACTTTTCCTCCATTAACTTCGAGTGTTCCGTTAACTTTAACTTTATTTGTAACCCCATGCATCGACAGGTCACCTTCGGCTACCACTTTATAAACACCATCTTTAGCCAGGTTCACATCCTTGATATTCGTTATTTTTCCGCTGAAAGTTGCGTTAGGAAATTTTTCCGACTCCATATAGTTTTCGTTAAAATGTTCCTGCATCAGTGCTTTTTCAAATTCGAAGCCATGGATAAGAACCTTGAAAACAAAATTTCCGGTTGCAAAATCCAAAGCACTGTTTACCTGGTGGTTTATCCCTTCAATTTTCTCCATCGGCGTATCTGAGAAGAATTTAATGGTTCCCCCTTTGGTCATATATCTTTGGGCATTCGCTATGGTTGCAGAAAGTAGGATGGTTGCCAGAATGATCGTGAACTTTTTCATTATGATGATGTTTTTTTAATTAACTAAGCGTTGTCATAACGCAGATGTTTTTTGATTATTGCAGTTTTACTTATATAGATACTTGCATGTATTATGCAGCCAATGATTATATACCTTTGTATCAATTGATATCACGATTGATAAAAGTAGAATCGAAAATAAAAATTAAGCATTTTTAACAAATAAGTCAACAATAAACCGGATGCCATCAGCAAAGAACTCAATTTTCAGAGGCAATTTTGTATTGTTGTTTTTAGCCAGTTTACTGGTATTTACAGCATTCTATATTTTACTGCCTACCCTTCCTGTTTTTCTGACCAGGGAACTGAAAATTGATGAAGCCAAAACGGGTCTTATCCTTGCCGTATATACGCTGGCAGCATTACTTATCAGACCCTTCACCGGTTATATGATCGACAAGTATGGGCGTAAAATCTTCTACATATTCTCTTTATTATTATTTGCAATCATATTTGTTGGTTATCCGCTGGCAGGAGCTTTTGTGTTCATTCTCATAGTACGTTTCGTCCATGGGGCGGTTTGGGGTGTTGCAACCACAACCGGAAGTACACTGATTGTTGATATTGTACCTGCCGAAAGGCGGGGTGAAGGTATAGGATTGTATGGCTTGTCAATGACATTCCCAATGGCAATGGGACCGTTATTTGGGCTTCAGCTAACACATAACAATAACTATACACTCATGTTTTTATTTGCCGGTGCACTAGCTTTTGCAGGGTTTCTACTTACTTTATTTATAAAATATCCTGTAATATCCCAATCAGGTAAAACGATATTTTCATTTCGCAATTTGCTTGAATCAAAGGCCCTTCCAGTAACATTCAACCTTTTGATTGTAAATATCAGCTATGGAGGCCTGGTTTCGTTTGTTTCGCTGTATGCCTTAAAAACCGGAATCGGGAATACCGGGATATTCTTTATTGTTTTTGCATGCGGAATAACATTGGCACGAATTTATATGGGTAAAATTTTCGACCGTAACGGACCGAAAGCACTTGCAATATCAGGAATTCTTTTACTTGTTATCGGACATCTGATTCTGGGCCTCATTCTGAATACTACCGGTTTTATGACTGCCGCATTCCTGCTGGGATTAGGCAGCGGAGTTGTATTCCCAACTTTTCAGGCCATGGTTAATAATATGGTTCCACCCCAACGACGTGGCGCAGCCAATTCTACGCTTTTCTCCGGTCTTGATCTGGGTATTGGACTGGGTATGCTTATAACTGGATTCCTGGCCCATGCAATCGGTCTGCCCCATACATATCTTATATTTGGAGCTTTAAACGTACTTGCTCTTCTTTATTTTCTGTTTATTTCGCTTATACACTATGAAAAAACAATGGTTAAAGGTATTCTTTAAAGTGATTTTGTTAAATGGGCCTCGCTGAAACCTGTATTGGTCTGAAAAGAATTTTCATTCATTGATATACGCTTGCAGAATAATAATGGCATCATTTTATTTTGATGTGCTAGACGAAGAATCCTTCTACTTCCATCCTCTGCTTTTGTATAATTTTCTTGTCCTTTTTGCTTGATTAAAAAGGACCAAAAAATCAAGACTCTATAAAGTTTTAATGATTTTCTACGTCAGGTTTTTGCCGCGCCACGCAAGCCGTTCGCCATGAAAAAGCAAACCATTGCTGAACTTTGGAACTTGGCTCACTTCTGCATGGCTTGCTTATGTCCTTCGCTCAAAAACCTTCCTTGAAAAACTATTAAAACTTTATAAAGTCAGTCCCTACTAAGTAAAATCTTACTTCTGGCAACATTGGGGGACAACGATTTGGCTTTTGGGGTAGATTTTCAGGGTGTAGGGACCGGCCTAATAGAAATTTCACAACAGATGTAGCCGAAGGTAAAACTGCGCTGGCATGTGTGTAGCAAAACACCAGCTTCACTTGCTGTAAGGATGTTGTTCTGAGCTATCAAGCCTTGTTTTGCGAGCATTTACCGAGGCATACAGATGTGTGATATTTCTATTTAGCCTTGACCTTTTGTTTCTTTTGGGTCAAGCCAAAAGAAAGATGAAAAGACAAACAAATAATTTATTGTCTGGGAACTAATCCAGCACATCAAAATAATATCTTGCCATAATAATCTTTAGAACATGGTTTGTAAATATATTTTGTAACTTCGCGCTCCGTTACAGGGGTATAAACCGTGTAATTAGAATTGAAATTGATTGGAGAGGTGGCCGAGTTGGTCGATGGCGCACGCCTGGAAAGTGTGTATACCTCAAAAGGGTATCATGGGTTCGAATCCCATCCTCTCCGCAAATTTTTATCCTTAAGCAGGATCGATTAATACATTACAAAACAAAATTCAATTTAGTGACACTATGAAAAAAGTACTCACATTCATTGCATTAGCTTTAATGCTGACTATCGGATTATCGAATTTTGCATGGGCACAGGATCAAAGCGCAGCTTCTGATTCAAATACGGCTGCTAAGACTGACCAGGTTTCCGCCCAGGTTTCAGAAACCCCTGACGAGCCGGTGGAAGAATCTCAGTCATTCCACCAGGTACTCAAGAATGAATTTATTCAAGGCGGCGCTCAATGGATGTCTCCTATATTATTGTGCCTGATTATTGGTTTAGCCCTTAGTATAGAGCGTATTATTTATTTAAATCTAGCCACTACCAACACAACTAAGTTACTTATTAGTGTTGAAAGTGAACTTCAGACTAACGGGATAAGCGCAGCTAAAGAGGTGTGTAAAAACACCCGTGGTCCTGTTGCTTCCATCTTTTTCCAGGGACTGGATCGATACAACGAAGGCATTGATATTGTTGAAAAATCAGTGATTTCCTATGGCGGTGTTATGATGGCACGCCTCGAAACCAACCTTTCGTGGATCACATTGTTTATTGCACTGGCACCAATGCTTGGATTCCTCGGAACAGTTGTAGGTATGGTTAAGGCATTCGATTCAATTGAAGCTGCCGGTGATATTTCGCCAACCGTAGTTGCAGGAGGTATGAAAGTTGCTTTGCTTACAACTGTATTCGGTTTGATAGTAGCTATTATCCTACAGGTTGTATATAATTACCTGGTAGCAAAAGTTGAATCCATTGTTAACACAATGGAAGATTCAACTATCAGTTTCATGGATATTCTTGTGAAGAACAAAAATGCTAAAAACTAAAAGACTATGGATAGCTTAATCAATATCGGGCTATATATAGCTTATTTTGCGCTATTTATAGCTGTTGCGGCTCTCATTATTTTCCCTGTAGCTTCGTTTGTGAAAGGGAATGTTAAAAATGCAAAAGTTACGCTTGTGGGAGTAGCTGTTCTTATTGGAATTGCTATTTTGTCCTATATCATTTCGCCCGCTGACCAGGGGTTGTTATATACCAAAATGAATGTATCGGCTGGAATGTCAAAACTTATAGGAGCCGGCCTTATCACCACATATATTATTTTAGCCGGGCTCGTAATCATTACGATATACACATCGGTTATTAAATGGTTTAAGTAAACCATAAAATCATAATTGCTATGGCAAGATTAAGTCCTGAAATAAATACAGGGTCGATGGCAGATATATCATTTCTGCTTCTTACCTTTTTCCTGTTGACATCATCAATTGATACAGATCAGGGTATTACCAGGAAGCTTCCGCCCCCTCTCGATCCCATGAATCCCCCGCCCAATATAGATATCAAAGAGCGCAATGTCCTGAAAGTGCTTGTCAGCAAAAGCAATGCACTGCTTGTTCAGGGTAAGTTTATTGATATCCGTGATTTGAAAATAACCGCCAAAAACTTCCTGGCCAATCCTCAGAATAGCACAGATCTTCCCGAAAAGGAAGAAAAAGACATTCCCGGCTTAGGTAAGATAATGGTTTCAAAAGGAGTAATTTCTCTGAAAAATGACCGCGGAACTTCATACGATACCTACATCAATGTTCAGAATGAATTGGCTGCTGCCATCAGTGAACTTCGTAATGATTTATCAAAGCAGAAGTATGGTGTTAAATTCAGCGATCTCTCCGAAGCGAAAAGCGATGCTATCGCAAAAGCTGTTCCGATTGCAATATCAGAAGCTGAACCCGAAAATATAGGAGGCAATTAAAATGGCACGTTTTAAGAAAGCTGGTTCGCGAAAAGTACCTGGAATAAATACCGGATCCATGTCGGATATTATCTTTATGTTCCTGTTCTTTTTTATGGTAATTACTACTATACGGCAGGTTACTCCTCTGGTTAAAATCAAGCCTCCTTCAGCCACTGAAATTCAAAAGCTGGAAAAGAAGGCGCTGGTGAGTTTCATTTATATCGGCGAGCCGATACAAACGAAGTATGGGGATGAATCCCGCATACAACTCAATAATTCTTTTTCTTCTGTTTCTGATATCCAGGCGTTTGTAGCAGCCGAACGCCAGTCGCGTAACGAGGTTGACCGAAAAATGCTTACCACCTCACTCAAAGTGGATGGCGATACCAAGATGGGCATCGTTACTGACGTGAAACAGGAACTGCGAAAAGCAAATGCTTTAAAAATCAATTACTCAACCCGCAAGAAGGGGAAAGTTACTGAGTAGGCAAAATATCGTATTGTTTTAACAAAAAGATTGTCAGGAAAAGACGATCTTTTTTTTGTTTTCAGCCGGAAGAACTAAATTTTCAGTGGAACCTATATTTAGTTTAAAAGAACAATATCCTGGGAGCGAATATGGCTCTTTTTTTGTTTTTAGTCATTCGAACGGCATTGGCAGTATGACCTACGAAAAATATACAGAGCATTTCATTTTTCATAGTCCGGGCTTTGATTCTCTGCAAGCCACAGTATTCTTTTTTTTGTTCCAAAGCTTCCTTACATTGGGGTAGCTCTTTCCTTGCAGAGTATGGAGGCCAATACTTTCCGCTGATCTTTGTATCTGCCAGCCCTGCTTATTTTATGCTTAGCTAATGAAAGAATTTTTCTGGTACAAGCTATATACCGGATTATTTCTTCCGCATCACATAATTATAATACTCGTATTTGCGGGATACAAAATGATTGTAAGTTTTACTTCCGATGGTGCCGGCAAAATTCAAAGCTGCATTCTGAACAAATCCGGGAACAAGCTTTTTTATCAGTGCACGTTTGAGGGCATCGTCAGCTTCGAGTGCATTTACAACATGATTGGTAATCATCTCTTCTTTAACAATATGCAATCCCGAATCGGCAAGCTGCTGTTTGAGTTCAGGTTTCTCCCAATCCCACCTGAAATCAGTGAATAAAAAATACCCTCCCGGGCGAAGCAAGCGGTGCACTTCATTCAGGAAAAGATCCATATTTGAATACCGGTGCGATGATTCTACATTGAGAATTGCATCGAAGGAATTGTCTTTGAGGAAAGATAAATTTTGTGCATCGCCCTGTACAAAGGACAGACCTTTTAGCTTGTAGTGTTTGTTACAGAATTTTGCCGCACGTTTATCTATGTCAATTCCCACGGCAGTTGCCGGAGAAAAAGTTCTCACAATATATGACAGTCCGCCGCCACGACCACATCCGATTTCGGCGATATCTCTGTTTTCTATTTCGGTAGCATTGCCAAGCAGGTGGTACAATTGTGCAGAATACCTGTTGGGTTCATCGTTTGGGCCTAAACTTACCCGCATATTTGGATGTGTAAAGCCGTAGTTCATAAAAAGCACTTCTGCTTTTTTGTCGATATTATTCACATACCAGTACCAACCTTTGAACATCAGTTCGCGCAGAGCTGCCATTCTTTAATTTTTATAAATATCCGTTAAAGGTAAGCTTTCTTTCAATGAGGCATTTCGTATCAGGATACCAGGGATTTTTCTGGCTGTTCAATCCCAATTAATTATGTCAACGCAATTTTTGGCAGGAAAACAAAAACATTTTTCAGGTTCGTCGATAAATTCCCAGCCTTTGTCCATAAAATACTCTGCAACTTATGTATAATTTAACCACACGATGGCGTCTATACTTTTGTTTCGTCTAATCAAAAGAATACCTCTTATAGCATATTGTATATTGAAGGCTTAAAAGACTATGTAAAATTCTGCCTCGAAGACAAGGAAAAACCTGTCCTCACGCTGATGAACATGAAGTCGATCGAAGAAAACCTGCCCGATTCAAAATTTATGCGTGTCCGTCGTTCCTTTATTGTGAACCTTGATAAAATTAAAACCATTGAACGTAATCGCATTGTCTTTGGTAAAGAATATATACCCGTTTCCGAAAACTACAAGGAGAAATTTCAGAAATTCGTGAGCGAGCGTTTTTTCTGACAGTGTCAGACTCCCTCCGATTGTATAGAGACATGGCTTTCTGCCAATGGAAGTGTAAACACAAAAGTGCTGCCTTTATCTAATTCACTATCCACTTTAATAGTGCCACCATTTTTTTCAACAAAATCCTTGCAAAGTATCAACCCCAGGCCGGTACCTGATTCTCCAGCTGTTCCTTTATTCATAAAATGCTGGTCGTACTTGAAAAGTTTTGCCTGGCTTTCCTTTGAAAGCCCGATGCCGGAGTCAATTACAGAAACCTGCACATTGTTATCCACCCTCACTGTTTCAATGTGGATTGTGGTTTCGTGATAGGAGTATTTGATGGCATTATTTATCAGGTTATGCAATACTGAGAGTATCATGTTTTCATCTGCCATCACCATAAAATCCTGATCTGAAATGCATTCAATAGTAATGTCTTTTTGTTTGGCAACAGTCTCCAGGTTGTGTGCTGATTTAGCGCACAATGCAGCAATAGCAAATGGTTTTGGGCGGTAAGCAATCATTCCGCTTTGCGAGGTCGACCATGCAAGAAGCGTATTGATTATTTCAAAAAGATTCGTAGACAAGGTGTTTATATCCTGTGTGAAAATTTTCTTTTCATCCTCCGTAAGTTTCTCATAATCCGTTACAAGCAATTCACTAATGCCATGGATAGAGCTCAATGGATTTTTTATATCGTGGGCAAGTATCGAAAGGAATTTGTCTTTAGAAGCATTGAGCGAAATAAGTTCATCTTTTTGTTTTCCGATTAACTCGTTTTTCGCTTCAAGCTGCTGGTTTACCCTTCGTTTTAAACGATTCTGATTTACTAATAATAAAACCAATAATGCTATTACCATTATAATTCCTGTCAGAATATATAAGGTCAGATTTTTCTTCGACAACTCAAGTTCCTTATTCAGGTTTTGTTTTACAAGATGTTCGTTTTCCACTTCCCGTTTTGCAATCTCATACTGATATTGAACCTGGTTCACTTTTTCGGTGGTTTCAGCGTTCAGTATACTGTCGTTAATTTGTTTCGATTTGTTTAAATAAGAATAAGCATCACTAAAGTTTTTCCTGGCAGCATTGTAATCGGATAAAAATTCGTATGCTTTTGCCAGGAGGTCTTTTGAGTCAAGTTCTTGCGCAATCGACTCTGCCTTGCGAAGATATTCACCGGCTTCATCTGTTCTCTTCATATCAAGCATGATCTCCCCCATATTCAGATGATAATAGCAGATATGGTACTGATCGTCCTGCTCTTTCCAGATTTCCAATGCTTTATCCAGGTATTCGATAGCCAGATTGTAATTACCCATTTTTTTATAGGTAAGCCCAAGGTTTATATATGCTGCTGCGAGGTAAGAGTCATTTCCCGATTTTTCGTATATTTTAGCTGCCGAAAGCAGGTTCTCACATGCCTTCTCATATTCTTTCTGCTTGGCAAGAACAATGGCGATATTCAACTCACAATCAGCAGTTCCTCCTTCGTTTTTAGTACGCTTAAAGTAATCGAGAGCTTTGTTGTAATAGGATAACGACATCGGGTAATTATTCATACAATCATGAACAATTCCAACATTCATTATGGCTTTTGCCTGCATTGCGGTGTCGCCCGATTCGCCAAAAAGCTGCTGGGCGCGCATAAGGTTATCAAGCGCTTTGTCGTACCACGCTTTTTGTAAATAAATTAATCCTATAAGCCTGAAACATTTTGCCGAATCAATTTTAGCTCCGTGTTTGCTTATCACCTCTAAAAGCTGCTGTTCAGTTTCCAGCGCTTTATCCAGTTCCGACTCATTATAATAGGCCTTTCCCAGAGCCGAAAGAGTTTTGATTTTCTCCTGCGGAGTGAGTGCTTTTGTAAGTACTTGTTTAAGACTATCGGATTCCCTGTTTCCGGGATCCGGGATTGCATTTGCATTAAGCGGGAAGGCTAACGTTATGCTGAAAATAAAAAAAATAATGGAAAGACACCTGATATTCAAATGCTTACTGATAGTATGGAATAGAATCATATATAAAGGAATATTTATCAAATTTCAGAAAATTATTTAACATGGTAATATATGAAATGCAAATAATTTGAGAATGAAATACAAATTTTGTCACCGGATCAGAGTTAACATCCCTCTTTTAGTTTCAATATCGTCGGTTCGGAGTGACAAACCATACGTTGCTGTATATGAATAGTTCCCTTCAGGACATGGTTCCCCATTTTTTGTGCCATCCCATCCGTTGGCTGAATCATATGTTGAAAATATAAGCTCTCCCCAGCGGTTAAATATATACATCTGAAATGAAGAAATATTTTGTAAGACAGGCCTGAATACGTCATTCAGGCTATCTCCGTCGGGGCTAAAGGCATTTGGGAAATATACGGTCCCAAGGCATTCAGGTCCTGAGTATAACAATATTTCAGATGTATCAGAGTTTGAACATCCGGTTGGTGTTTTATATGAATATACGATTGGAAGCAATCCCTCCGGTTCTTTATATGGAAAAAGGCTGTCGGCCACTTTACCATGAACAAAATAATAACCTGGACCAGGTTCCCCTCCTGTCAATCTGAAACCCTGTGCAGTATAGCATATATCGTCAGGTGATGCCAACGTAACTATTGGTAATGATTCAAATATGATGTCCAATATACTGGCTGGTCCATCTCCACAGTCAACATTATATCCGGAAACCGAAAGAAATCCGGGCGTTGCATCAGCAGTAAAATGCAATGTTGCCGTTGTTCCCGATTCAGTAATGGTCACACCGGTTCCTGAATAGTTCCATTTGTAATTAGTTGAATTAGGTTCAGTAGCTATTGTAAAATCCTGGCTTTCTGTTCCTGCGCAGTGTATGTTGTTTCCTGAAATAGTAATATTGCCGGGAATCTTTTTTGAAATAAAAAAATTATCCAGAATTTCGGAACCGGTTACAAACCACCAGGAGTTTATCGTATTGTTGTTTCCGAATGCGTTGCTCCAGGTATGGCAACCACCAGCATTGATACACCCCGATATATTGTAAGAACCTCCGATCTGGCTGTCGTCCCAATAGAGATTCATTTGGTTGCCTTTAGGGCGTATCTGTTTGACAATAAACCCATTAGCATTGTCTTCAATATCATATAAAGGCAAATGGGTCATTCCACTCAGGTTTGTTACGGAATAAACCAGGGGTGTACCATTGGGAAACGGATTTCCGTTTGAATCCTTGCCATCCCATTCGATGCTGTTGTTTCCAACTGTAACATTACTGATTATTTGTGCCACTTCGGTTTGTGTGCCCTGCGCGGGGTTGCTTTTGAGAAGAATTCTGATTGTTCCGTCTCTTACCATTTCGATGTTGAAATCAGCACCTCCGGTACAATTCGGATTTACGGCCACTCCTGTGATACTTCCTGAAGTTAATGTCAGTGTCGGAAACAGAGTGCTGTCAGGATCATTGAGAAATACTTTGTATTGGGGATATGTGTGAAATCCACTGTTAGACTGTCGGTCAATGGAAAGTATGCCGGTAGCAGCGCAACCGGTCTTATTACTTGAAATTGAGAACGATCCGCCATGAAAACCATTACAGTCAACCTGGGTGACAATACTATCGTCCGAAAGGATCATCATTTTACCGTAAAACGGGTCACCTGCGCTCCAGAATTGCCAGGCTTTTGACCAAAGCCGTCCGTCTATTGCATTACCTGCGGAATTCACGACAGTGATGTCAAAAAACTCAAGATAATGTCGCGTATTATCAACGTAAGGTGACGGATAATAGAATTCAAGGTAATAGTCGCCGGTAATAAGCGGTTGAATTTCGAGGTAATCATATCCACCTGTAAAGGGCCCTGAAACCGCTTCAGCATAAGAATTAATATGACCTTTACCTGATGCCGGAACAGGAAACGGACCATATACTATTGTTCCGGTTGAGTCTTTTATCCGGTAAGTCAGATTGGAAATCGGATTACTGCTATTGTCAAGCACTTGTCCAAAACCAAATCGTATTGTCTCAGAAGTGTTTGCTATGGAAATATTGAGCCTGAATTCGGCTTTCCCAGTAAAAAAAGCAAAGTCATTCCTCCATTTGTTGATACATAACTGCCCTTTAGCATTAGCAACCGGCATTACCTGTTTTGTTCCTTCCGCAAAAATAATCACGGCTGGAAAAACAACAATACAGAAAACAGCAATTAAGCTTCTATAAATCTTTTTCATAACAAAACGGCAAACAAATATACTACTGTTCCATTGATAACTGGAAGTTTACATGGATTGGTTTTGTTAAAATCTGAAAACAGATTTCAAAACTAAACATAATGTTAAGTCCCAAGCCCCAAATCTAAAATTCCAAATTCCAAGGGCGAAGAGTGAATCTTTAACCCGGAATTTGGAATTTAGTCCTTGGAATTTGAGACCTGGAATTTGTTCCTTGAAGATTATCTTATTTATATCCCTCGTTATGAACTGTTTTTACAGCACGTCCTGATGGGTCGTTCTGGTTTTGGAAGGATACATCCCAGGCCAAAGCCTCGGCAGTGCTGCATGCCACCGAAGGTACTGATGGTACACATTGCGCTGCAGCATCCGAAGGGAAATGGTCGGTAAAAATGGAACGGTAATAATACTCCTCTTTTACCCGTGGCGGGTTAATCGGGAAACGGTATTTCGCATTCGCCAGTTGTTCGTCGGTTACCTGTGAAGCGGTAAGGTCCTTGAGTGTATCAATCCAGCTATAGCCAACTCCATCGGAGAACTGCTCTTTCTGTCGCCAGGCAATGCTTTCGGGCAGATAGTCTTCGAATGCTTTGCGCAGTATCCATTTCTCCATTTTTCCATCTTTTGCCATTTTATCTTCCGGATTCAGGCGCATGGCCACATCCATAAATTCTTTGTCGAGGAAAGGAACGCGGCCTTCAACACCCCAGGCTGCCAGCGATTTGTTGGCCCTGAGGCAATCATACAGGTGTAGTTTTGATAATTTCCGCACAGTTTCTTCATGAAACGCCTCTGCATCCGGAGCTTTGTGGAAATAGAGGTATCCGCCGAATATTTCATCGGCACCTTCACCCGAAAGTACCATTTTTATACCCATAGATTTTATCACCCTCGACATAAGGTACATGGGAGTGGATGCCCTAATCGTAGTTACATCGTAGGTTTCGAGGTGGTAAACCACATCGCGTAATGCATCTAATGCTTCCTGAATAGTAAATTCTATTTCATGGTGAACTGATCCAATATGTTCAGCAACAATTCGCGAAGCCGCCAGGTCGGGTGAACCTTTAAGGCCAACTGCAAATGAATGCAGTTGCGGCCACCAGGCTTCCTGGAGATCGTGTGATTCGATACGGCGGGCAGCATATTTCTTTGCAATAGCTGAAATAACAGACGAATCAAGTCCTCCTGAAAGCAGGACTCCATAAGGGACGTCCGACATCAGCTGGCGGTGAACAGCTTCTTCAAGGGCTACGCGCAATTCGTGTATATCGCTCTTATTATCTTTAACGTTCGAATATTCAGTCCAGTCACGCTTGTACCATTTGCGCATTTCACCGTCCTTGCTGTAAAGGTAATGCCCGGGCAAAAATTCCTCGATCCGGTTACACACACCTTCGAGTGATTTGAGCTCAGATGCAACATAAAAATTTCCAAACTTATCCCATCCCATGTAAAGAGGAATAATCCCTATATGATCGCGGGCGATCAGGTAACTATCGTTTTCGGAATCATACAAAGCAAAGGCGAAAATTCCGTTCAGGTCTTCAAGGAAATTGATTCCCTTTTCGCGATACAAGGCAAGTATCACCTCGCAATCCGAAAGGGTAAGAAATTCATAATTAGATGCCAGGTTTTTGCGCAAATCCATATGGTTATATATTTCGCCGTTAACCGATAAAATCAGCTTACCATCTTTACTTTTCAATGGCTGGCCTCCTGATTGCGGGTCGACGATTGAAAGCCGCTCGTGAGCCAGGATGGCTTTATCACCGCAATAAATACCCGACCAGTCTGGTCCCCGATGACGGATCTTTTTCGACATTTCAAGTACCTGCAACCGCAAATCCTGCGATGCCGTTTTTAATTCAAAAACTCCTACAATTCCACACATAATTATTCTTTTAAAAATGAAACTTCAAACTGATCCCTGTCACTCAAAAACAAAAAAGACCTCCCGATCCGGAAAGCCTAACTTATGATTTTTCAAACACAATACAGCTTTCCTAATCCGACAGGGGATTATAATTATTGAAAAGTGTATTGATATTAAACATTTTGTTGTTTTAGTTTGTTTCAGCAAAGATACTAAGAAATAATAATATACTGTCAAAAAAAATATCTTCAGTATTAACTGCCTGACAGAAAAGTGATTGTTGATTATTTTGCTATCGGGAAAGCTATAAAAAAATTGAAACAATTAGATTTAACTAAAGCCATTTTCAGCTTACGGGCCCGGATCAGCTGCCAGGTTTAAATTTTGTTTCATCGTGAAATGATTGATGTGATGAAGTAGCTTATAATTCTTGATATATCCTCCTTAATGTTTTGATTTCATGATAAAACCCCGATCGTTAATGAAACAGAAGATCTTCTTGATTTGCATATTTTTATTTGCCAGCGTAATTCAACTTTTCGCTCAATCAACCAGGTTGATTAGTTGTAAAGTTATCAGTTCTGTTACTCAGGAACCGCTGCAATTGGCATCTATTGCTCTTAACTTAAAAAGAATAACACAGGTGTGATTTTGAATTATAATGATGACCAAAAATATTGGATGAATATGCCAATAAATACGGATACATTGGAAGTATCTCAATATTTGTTTTCCGGCGATTCTGATCTTGTAACAACTGGTGGAGAAACGGCCAATGAAAGTGTCATAGAAAAGCTTCTGGTTGAAACGCAGCCTGCAGCAAAAACGAATAATGATTCAGTTCCTGAATTTGAATATTCACCTATCTCGAAATACCTGTCTGGTCAGCAAAAATCCAAAGGCAATGATCAGGTTTTCGTACAAATTGACAGAAACATTTATAAACCAGGTGATACCATTTATTTTGAAGCTTATATAAGAGATCAGTTTACAGGAATTTTCGACTCAAGAAGCGTAGCTATGTATGCACTTCTTTTCAACGAGAACAATATAAAAATAGACAGCTCCCGTTTTAAAATCAGTTATTCCACTGTCTCCGGGTGGATGGCAATTCCTGCAAATGCGGATTTCGGTAAATACCACTTTGTGGCTTTCACCAGTACGATGCAAAACTTTGATCCTGCTGATGCATTTCAACTTGATCTTTATGTAAAAAAACGAAGCAGCAATCTGGATAAAATTGCAATTACCTTTAATAAAGAGAAATACAATCCCGGTGATACTCTTGAAGCGAATATTAAAATAACAGATCCGCTTGGAAGCCCCGTAAATAAACAGAAGATCACCGGCAGTTTTTTAACCGACAAATATTTTGTTGAATCCGATGAGACAAAAACAAACAATACAGGTGAGTGTGTAATCAGATTTACTATTCCCGACACAATTACATCCCAGCCCAGGTTCAAGGTTACCACCAAACAAAACACTAAAAAAGAATCCGTTACAAAAGATGTTTATATCCCTTACGAGGATCCTTATTTTGAATTACGATTCTTACCCGAAGGCGGAACTTTTGTTGAAGGACTTGAGCAAAGAATTGGTTTTAATGCAACCAACTTTAAAGGCCAACCCTTATTAATTGAAGGCTTATTGAAAAACAGTTCCGGATCCATACTTGACACCATTAAATCAGGAACTTTTGGGCCGGGGTGTTTTTCATGCACTGCTCAGCCAGGACTATATGTTGAACTAATAAAGGGTTTAGGATCTGAAAAAATATGGCCTTTGCCTGTTCCTGTAACTGAGGGCTTCTCGCTTTATGTAACGCCAATCGATTACCGCTCATTTGCCGTGGAAGTTCAATCAACAAATTATAACAGCGACACTGTAACTGTTACCGGTACAGTGAACACGACGCAGGTTTTTTCGCAGGAATTGATTCTAAACAAAAAGCAACGTATGGTAATAGTCACTGACCAGTTGCCTGCAGGTGTTGCTAATATTACGTTATTCAATAAAGACCTGAGGCCGGTAGCAGAACGTTTGTTTTATGTTAATAGTGATAAGCATCTGAAGTTTACTATTGAAACGGATAAAGTTTATGAACCTGGACAGGAAACAGAACTTTCAATTTCGGTAACTGATGGGCTGGGAAATCCTGCAAAAGGATTTTTCTCAATTGCAGTTACAGATTCAGTTACAGGAATTAGTTCCGAATTATTTACTCCCGGTATTGAATATGCTTTTAATTATCAATCCCACCTTATTAATAACCTTCCCCCAAAGGTTTTGGCAAAAGGACTTGAAAACATGACTGATACAGAGCGTGATCTGCTTTTAATGGCTTATGGTTGGAGCCAATTTAACTGGGACTTTACTCCTGGAAAAACAGAAGATAAGCAGATTATTAATTACGATATGCTGAAAATGCGGATCCTTTATTCATTGCCAGGCCGCCGGGCCGGCCGAAGCCTGAACATTCTATCACTCGAAGGACTATCCATCGCGCATCTTACAACCGATCAATCCGGAGAAATCTCATTCCCTTTGGATTCGCTTCCTGAAATTACCCGTTCGGTAACTTTAGTGCCGGATGTAAAAAACAAAAAGAGTGCCCTGGGATCTATGCTCAGTATTCCATTCAACGAGCAATACTTTAAGAGCAACAAATTGTTTATTCCACAGCCTGAAATTTCATCAGATGAATATAGCATCCTGCTGCCACACAAGTACATTCCAATGGATGAAAATATAATTGAGCTTCCTGAGGTTACGATAACAGGACATGCGCTGCAGAAAAAAATATTTCATGATCAATATGAAGAACAGTACCAATACGCCAATGTCAAAAGCCTGGACTATAAAGCTCTCTGGTCATCCTATTCATTGGAGAGTGCAATACGCAAATTGGTTCCAGGGGTTCGTGTAACTCAGGATAATATAACCCTTAACAATTATCCTGGCTCATTATTAGGTGGTGCTACTCCTGCACTTATCGTTCTTGATGGAATGCCTTTACGATCAGGATGGAGTGCAGTCAGCTCAATGTCCCCGAGTCAGATAACATCTCTCACAATAGTTAAAGGAATCAGTGGTTTTTCAATGTATGGACAGGATGCCCTCGGCGGAATAATTTTTGTGAATACAAGGAGTCGTGATCCTAACCTGATGCAGCTTCGCTCAGATTGGATTTCACAAAATATAAAGGACAAAATGCTGGTCCCCATTAAAATCTATCGCCCGACAATTGAATTTTACACCCCGACTAAATTGGAATTTGATATTGATCCATTGTTTCAGGACCGATCTACCATTTTATGGAAGCCGGAAGTCTTTTTTGATGGGAAAGGACCAATTAAAATAAAATATTCAAATCTAAAACGAGGTGGCCCGGTCATAATCACGATCAATGGAGTGTCTGCCAATAATTTAATGGGCAGTGGAAGAGCAAGTTATATGGTTCAATAAACAGATATAAAATGTTAATTTAATCAAAAAACCTCGGGGCTCTGCTTCAGGGTTCCATATGTCTTCCTTGAATCAG
This sequence comes from uncultured Bacteroidales bacterium, assembly GCA_963802185.1. Classification (GTDB taxonomy): domain Bacteria; phylum Bacteroidota; class Bacteroidia; order Bacteroidales; family UBA4417; genus UBA4417. The sequence goes on along the minus strand of CAWDHU010000008.1, from coordinate 158,972 downwards.
GGAATATGTCAGTTGAAAGACTGACGGAGAGTGAAATAAAGAAAATTCGATATTCGGCTACTTGCCGGAAAAAAGTTGGCGAAATACTGCCTGGAACTGCCACGGAGATAGCCAACTTTAAGAAATTTCTTTATTTTCAGTTTAGGGTGATGATATATTTAAAGGAAGTAAATTACCTTTGTCAATAAACAAATCTCTTGCTGAAACAGCCAACGATCATGGAATTATGAGATTGAATAAAATAATCGGGTTTTTTGTTCTAGAAATGATGGCATCGCTTTCATATTCCCAGACAAAAGTAGAATGGATAAGCTCAACACAAAGTGAGCAATGGAAGCAAAAGAATGAAATAGTAGTCTCTACGGCTTCAGATCTATTCGATGTTGAAATAAAACCAAATGTTACCTTGCAGACAATTGAGGGATTTGGTACATGCTTTAATGAAGTTGGGTGGACTTCACTTAGCCTTTTGAATGAGAAGGACAGGGAAAATATTTTCAGGGAATTGTTTTCACCCGGTACAGGTGCCAATTTCACAATTTGCAGAATGCCAATCGGAGCAAATGATTTTTCGAGGGATTGGTATTCTTTTGACGAACAGGATGGAGATTTCGAAATGAAAAATTTCAGCATTGCCAACGACAAGGAAACCTTAATTCCGTATATTAAAAGTGCCCTGAAATATAATCCCGACCTGAAACTCTGGGCTTCTCCCTGGTCGCCTCCTTCATGGATGAAATACAACAAGCATTATGCCCTTAAGAGTTTGCAGAAAGGGATTACAAATGTGAAGTCGGATGAATGGGGAATTGATTTTACCGGCCTGGATAATGGATTGAAACCGGAACTGGAGGGTAGGGAAGGTACCGATATGTTTATCCAGCAAGAAAAATATTACCAGGCTTATGCCTTATACTTTTCCAGGTTTATCAAAGCTTATAAGGCCGAAAACATCAACATAGGAATGGTGATGCCTCAAAATGAATTTAACTCGGCACAGCCTTTTCCAAGCTGCACCTGGACGGCAAAAGGGCTTGCCAGATTTATAAGTTACCTGGGTCCTCAGATGAATGCGTTGAATGTAAAAGTTTTCTTCGGCACCATGGAAAGACCTGATGAACGGTTGGTGGATACTATCCTGCAGGATGCTCTCAGCAGCAAATATGTTAAAGGCGTCGGGTTTCAATGGGCAGGAAAAGACGCAATTGCCGGCGTTCACAAAAAGTATCCGGATCTTCCCTTGTACCAATCCGAACAGGAATGTGGCAATGGTAAAAACGACTGGAAATACGCCCAATATACATGGAGCCTGATGAAGCACTATTTCAACAACTGGGTAAGTGCCTATATGTACTGGAATACGTCTTTAAATCAGAATTCGATCAGCCGCTGGGGATGGAAACAGAATTCACTAGTAAGCGTTGACCCTGAAACAAAAAGCTACAAGTACAATTTTGATTATTACGTTCTGAAACATATTAGTCATTTTGTTAAACCTGGGGCTAAATTGTTAGAACCAACAGGGAATTATAAGAATTTACTCGCTTTTATTAACCCTGATCAAAGCGTCGTGATCATCCTGCAAAATGAAAATGAAAAACAGTACTCAATCAGTATTAAAATTGGTAATGAAATTATAAGTGCTGTGTTAGAACCTGATTCATTTAATACGTTGCAGATAAAGTAAAACTTGTCCCGGATTAATCTTGATTCAGTTGATACTTATCCTTTATATCTTTTTACCTTCGCCTTTCAAATAAACATACAATGAAAAATATTTTTAGTCTTTTGGCTTTACTATTCCTTTTGCTGGTTTTTGCATTTTCCGGGCAAGCGCAAACCAGGGGAGCAACCACTGTTTTACTCGATAATCCGCAATCTGTCAACAAAAAAGAGATGGCCGATAAGGTGAAAGCCGAATTTCTGCATGCCTGGAACGGGTATAAAAAATATGCCTGGGGATATGATGCGCTTCAACCACTAAGTAAAAAACCGCATAATTGGTACAAAAAATCACTGCTGATGACACCTGTTGATGCATTCGACACCATGATCCTGATGGACCTGACAGAACAAGCGAAAGAGGCAAAAGAGATTATTTTTAAAGACCTTGATTTTAATGTGGATATGGATGTGCAGAATTTTGAGGTTTCTATCCGCATTTTTGGTGGACTTCTATCTGCTTACGAACTTGATGGCGACCCACGTTTTTTGGCTTTGGCTGAAGACCTTGGCAAAAGGCTCATGAAATCCTTCAACTCTCCAACCGGTATGCCTTACCGATATGTAAACCTGAAAACAGGTGCAACTTCAGGAGCTGTTTCCAATCCCGCCGAAATTGGAACTTACCTGATTGAATATGGAACACTGAGCAAACATACAGGAAATCCTATTTATTACCAGACTGCCATGAAAGCAATGACTGCCTTGTATTCCTTGCGTTCGCCGCTGAATCTTACAGCTGAAGGAATCAATGTGGAAACCGGAACAATTACCAACCCTATAAGCCATATTTCGGGAGGCATTGATTCGTACCTGGAATATATGCTCAAAGGCTCCATCCTTTTCAACGATAAAAAGCTAGCCGAAATGTGGACTCCGACTATTGACGCAGTAAATAAGTACCTGGCCGACCAGACTCCCGATGGCTTATGGTACGGCCATGCAGATATGTACACCGGCAAAATTACAGAAACCTTTTACGGTGCACTGGATGCATTTTTTGCAGGCACACTTGCTTTGAATAACGACCTTAAACGGGCAGCTGACCTTCAGAATTCAAATTACCGCATGTGGATGCTTCACGGTATTGAGCCGGAATCATTGAATTACATGACGATGGAAGTTGATAACGGTGGTTATGCCCTGCGGCCGGAGAATATTGAAGGAGCTTATTACCTTTATCAATATACGCATGATGAAAAATATCTTGAAATGGGTAAATCCATGTTCGATAACCTGGTGAAATACTGCCGGACTGACGATGCCTATGCCGCCCTGAAGGATGTCCGTACCAAGGAAAAGCGCGATTACATGGAAAGTTTCTTCTTTGCCGAAACCCTCAAATATGCGTTTTTACTTTTCGATGAATCCGGTAAACTGGATTTTAATAAAGTGATATTTAATACGGAGGCACATCCATATAAGAGGGGTTAGGGATTAGGGCTTAGGATTTGGGGGTTAAGGATTAGAGGGGATTCGGAAAGAGGAATTTTATTCCAAATTCAGCATTCTGTGATTTACATTTAGGATGGGCCGGGGTTTCATTTCATCTCTATTATTTATCAACATCCCCATCGATGGTATCAAATTGACTTACATTTGTACGAATAATAAATTTTTAATCCAATCATTATGGCACGAGGTATCAATAAAGTAACACTGATAGGGAACCTGGGGAAAGATCCTGAAGTTCAAACATTTGACACATATAAAAAAGCTGCTTTTTCGCTGGCTACCACAGAATATTCGCGTGATAGAGAAGGGAACGAAGTACAGCATACCGAATGGCACAATATAGTTATGTGGCGTGGCCTGGCCGAAATTGCAGAACAGTACCTTCGTAAAGGAAACCAGGTTTATATTGAAGGCAAGATACGAACCCGCTCTTTTGATGCCAAGGACGGAACAAAAAAATATATCACTGAAATTCAGGCTGATAACCTGGTTTTATTAGGTGGTCGTAAAGATGGAGGCAATGAAAATAACAATCAGCAACAATCAACAACGCCTATCTCACATCCAGCTCAGCCAGTTGTCCCACCAATAACTGAGCCATCGCCGCAGCAAGCTGATCATGACGATCTGCCATTTTAAATTATTTTATGGTTAATAATAGGCGGGCGAACATTGTTTGCTCGTTTATTTTATGCTTTTACTATCTTTGCATCTTAAAATCAATTACTTCACACCGTGGCCGACCCACTTCCTGATGCGTTTCACGCATATATTTTATTAAATCTAACAACAACTGATCTTGCTTCTTCAGCCGGCCTGATAGCCGGATTGCTTACTGTAATTGCATTATTATTATGTTCAGCAGCAGCCTCGGCTTCCGAAACAGCTTTCTTTTCGTTGTCCCCCTCTCATTTGAATGAGATACGGTCGTCGAAGACTCATGTCAATAAACGGATTGTGCACTTGCTTGAAAACTCCAAATTATTATTGGCAACAATTCTGATAGCGAACAACCTGGTAAATGTCGGTATTGTTATCTTATCTACATTCCTGGTGAACCATTATATTGATTTTTCGTCAAACCCGCTTCTTGGTTTTGCTTTCCAGGTAATAATTATTACTTCCGTTTTGCTTTTGCTGGGTGAAATTATTCCTAAAGTACTGGCGACCCGTAAACCTGTGAAAATTGCTTCATTTCTGGCAACTCCATTAAGTATCATTCAAAAGGTATTGTATCCTTTCAGCCTCTTGCTGGTGAGTTCAACGCGGTTTATCGACAAGCGGTATGCTCACAAATACCACAATATTACCCTTGACGATATTTCGAATGCCATTGATATTACAGCCGATGGGAAAGTGGATGATGAGGACCGAAAGATCATGAAGAGCATAACCCGTTTCGGCGCTATTAATGCCCGTGAAATAATGAGTCCAAGGGTCGATCTTACTACCCTTGAAGATTCACTTCCTTTTAATAAAGTTCAAAAGATAATTATCGATTCCGGCTATTCGAGGATACCGGTATACAACGATACGCCGGATACAATTACGGGTATTTTGTATATCAAGGACCTGCTTCCATATTTGTCAGAAGCTGATTCATTCGATTGGAAATCATTGGTACGTCCACCCTTTTTCATTCCCGAAAACAAACCCATTAACGACCTTTTGCAGGAGTTCCAGGAGAAAAAGATCCATATGGCAGTGGTAGTCGACGAATACGGCGGAACTTCAGGAATCATTACCCTCGAAGATATTATCGAAGAAATTGTTGGAGAGATAAACGACGAATTCGATATAGAAGCGGATAACACTTTCTTTTCGAAAATCGATGACCAGACGTATGTTTTCGAAGGTAAAACCACCATCAACGATATGTGCCGGGTAATAGGTATTGACGATCGTATTTTCGACGAAGCTAAGGGTGAAAGCGAATCATTGGCTGGACTGATACTCGAACTTGCCGGCAAAATGCCTTCTACCGGTGAAACTTTTTCGCTTGGCGAATTTGCATTTCGCGTTGAATCTGCTGATAAACGAAGGATAAAAAAAGTTAAAATCATTTCTCCATCTGAAAATAAGGATTCCAAATAAGTCAGAAGTGAAAAGTTGCTTCCGGGAAGATGACTGAATCTTCATTTTTCAATTCCCGGAAGTGCCTTTTAAAAAGCAATAAACAACAATGCATTTCGTTTTAAAACGTATAACATTTTTAAAATGCCTTTCCCTAAAAAATCTTCATTCCCGGCAACGTATAACAAATCAATCACAGTAATTATATTATTAATAGTAATGCTAGCCGGTATCATTAGTATGCCTTCGTGCAACAACGAATACACTCCAAAACCACGCGGGTATTTCCGTATTGCACTCCCCGAAAGAAAATATATACTCCTCGATTCCATTTACCCTTATACATTCGAATATCCTGCCTATGCAGGGATAACAAACGACCCTCTTTCACCTGGTGAAAAGAACTGGATTAATATAGAAATGCCGGTTTTCCACGGTCGTATCCATATCAGTTATAAGCCGTTAACTGATAAAAATAGCCTGATACAGTACACAGAAGATACCCGTACACTTGCACTAAAGCATATGTCAAAAGCCAGCGGAATCAGGAATATTGTCATTAATGATCCAGGCCGAAAACTGTATGGGTTGGTTTACGAAATTAATGGCATGGGTGCTGCTTCTCCATACCAGTTTTATCTCACTGACAGCACCACACATTGGCTACGGGGATCACTTTACTTTGATGCCATTCCAAACAACGACTCGCTTGCTCCCGTAATTGATTTTGTGAAAACTGATATACAACACATTTTCGAAACGATACACTGGAAGTAATACCCCTTTTTAACTCTTTTGAATTACAATTCTTAATTCTGGTTTTCCAACCGACATTTTCAGATTGTTGATCTACCAGGCCTTATGCCCTTATGCATATACGTCATTTCATAAAACAAATAAAATCCTGAATATCACCACCTGAAAGGCACTGAAAATGCATTTTAAATACTTCTTTGAGAGAATAATGGTAAACCAATAATTCCCTTTTTCGGCTCAAACTGCATGAAGTTAACAAGATAAACCGTACTTTTGCACCTCTTTAACATTATCTGTTACGAAGTGGAATAAGGCGAAGTTTATCTCTGTACAACCTTGAACCCTTTTCCCGATATCTTGTTAATTAATCAATGATTATTGCCAACAGTAATTTATTCAACACCAACATATTATAAGCATGACCAACTACAATCTTTCACACCTTGATGAACTGGAAAGCGAATCCATATTCGTGATGCGCGAAGTGGCAGCCCAGTTCGAACGCCCTGCATTACTTTTTTCGGGAGGCAAGGATAGTATTGTAATGACATACCTGGCCCGGAAAGCATTCTGGCCGGCAAAAATTCCATTCCCTTTACTTCATGTGGATACCGGGCATAATTTCCAGGAAACAATCGAATACCGCGATAACCTGGTAAAAGAACTCGGAGTACAATTGGTTGTTGGCTCCGTGCAGGAATCAATTGATACCGGCCGCGTAGTTGAAGAAAAAGGCTACAGTGCCAGCCGTAATTTGCTGCAGACTGTTACATTACTCGATACTATCGAAAAATATAAATTTGACGCTGCCATGGGTGGTGGACGCCGTGACGAAGAAAAAGCACGCGCCAAAGAACGTTTCTTTTCGCACCGCGATGAATTCGGGCAATGGGATCCTAAAAACCAACGTCCTGAATTATGGAATATCTTCAATGGCCGAAAGCATATCGGTGAACACTTCAGGGTATTTCCTATCAGCAACTGGACCGAAATGGATGTTTGGCAATATATTTACAAGGAAAACATTCCTTTGCCCAGCATTTATTTTACCCATGAACGCGAAGCTTTTTTGCGCGACGGAGTATGGCTTGCTAATGCTCCTTTTATGAAATTGAAACCTAACGAAAAGCTGGAAAAGAAAATTGTCCGCTGCCGTACCATAGGTGATGTATCCTGTACCGGACTCAACCTTTCAACAGCTAATTCGCTTGAAGAAATTATTGATGAAATTGCTGCTACCCGCGTAACTGAGCGCGGCAGCCGTGCCGACGATATGCGGAGTGAGGCAGCTATGGAGGACAGGAAGAAGGAAGGGTATTTTTAGCAGATTGAGAGGAACACGTGAAGGGCGAAAGGGAGAAGGGCGACAAGGAGATTTTTAAAATAAATTAAAATTCAAAGTGCAAAACCACGAATATCGGAACTCTGCACTAAGCACCAATTACTATACTAATGACTGAATTTTCATCCAAAGGATACCTGAATATGGAGCTGTTGCGATTTACAACAGCCGGAAGTGTTGACGATGGTAAGAGCACGCTTATCGGTAGGCTTTTATATGACAGCAAATCCATTTTCGAAGACCAGCTTGAAGCCGTAAAACGGGCAAGTATTCAACGAGGTAACGAGCATATAAACCTGGCCCTGGTAACGGATGGATTACGTGCCGAACGCGAACAGGGAATCACTATCGACGTAGCGTACCGCTATTTTGCAACACCCAAACGCAAATTTATTATTGCTGATACTCCCGGTCATATTCAGTACACTCGCAATATGGTCACCGGCGCTTCTACAGCAAACGCAGCACTTATTATTATTGATGCACGCAACGGAGTTACTGAGCAGACCTACAGGCACACTTATATTGCCACCTTATTGCAGATACCTCATATCCTGATTTGCATCAATAAGATGGACCTGGTTGGCTACAGCGAGGAAGTATATAATGAAATACAGGAAAAATTTGTTGCTTTCGCACTTAAACTAGGGGTGAAAGATTTTCGGTTTGTACCCATCAGCGCTTTGCATGGCGATAATGTAGTTGAGCCTTCAACCAATATGAGCTGGTATAATAACGGAACATTACTCGATGTTCTCGAAAACCTGTCCATCGACCATGATTACAACCTTACCGATGCGCGTTTTCCTGTACAATACGTTATCAGGCCGATTTCCGACGAATACCATGACTACCGCGGTTATGCAGGCCGTATAGATGGGGGTATATTCAAAACCGGCGATAAAGTAATGATTCTTCCGGGAGGATTTCATTCGACTATCAAATCCATTGAGCTGCAGGATAAACAGTTGGAACAGACTTTCCCTCCCATGTCAGTTACCATGCAACTGACCGATGATATCGATATCAGTCGCGGCGATATGATCGTGAAAGAGGATAACCGCCCGCAGGTAAGCCAGGATATAACTATGATGGTTTGCTGGATGAGTACGCGCCCGCTGCAGATTGATGGCAAATACGCGCTCAAACATACTACCCGCGATGTGCGCTGCTTAATTAAAGAAGTCCATTACAAGGTAAATGTGAACACGCTAGGGCAAATTATCGATGATACAGAGGTGAAAATGAATGATATAGCTCATATCTCTATCCGCACAACCAAACCTTTACTATTTGATTCATACAAACAAAACCGCATTACAGGGGCTGTTATTTTTATTGATGAAGGAACGAATGAAACCGTGGGTGTGGGGATGATTGAATAAAAACAACGTAGCTGAATTTATCTTGTTTTTGTTCCTGAAAACTCAGGCTTCACTTTGTCAAATGTTTCTTGTTTTTTATTTTAAACAAGTCATTACTACCAGACTTTGCTTTTAATGAGACTTTGCTACTTTCTATCAGCGAAGCGAATTTTAATTCAATGTTTTCTTAAAAACTGAAATAAAGTTGGTTTTCTATCAACCTTTTAGACTATTTTTGGCCCATCAAGTTTCCTCTTTCGCAGGAAAATAATCTTTAAACAACCAAAATATTTTTATGAAAAAAACAGTTTTTCTGCTTGCGATTAGCCTTGTATTTGCTTTTTCGGCAAACAAAGTAAATGCCTGTTCCAATTTCCTGGTTACAAAAGGAGCCACAGTTGATGGTTCGAGTATGATCAGTTATTCAGCCGACTCACACGTACTTTTCGGTGAATTATATTACTGGCCTGCAGCTACATATCCTGCCGGAACCATGCTCGATGTATATGAATGGGATACCGGTAAATGGATGGGTAAAATAAAACAGGCCGCTCAAACCTACAATGTAGTTGGCAATATGAACGAACACCAGGTTGCTATTGGCGAAACCACTTTCGGGGGGCGCGAAGAACTGATGGACACAACAGCCATAATGGATTATGGCAGCCTGATGTACATTGCATTGCAACGATCAAAAACTGCCCGCGAAGCTATACAGGTTATCACTTCACTTATGGCTGAATATGGTTATGCCAGTTCAGGAGAGTCATTTTCAATCAGCGATCCTAACGAGGTATGGATCATGGAAATGGTAGCAAAAGGAAAGCCCGAAATTGAAAAAGACACTATAGGACGCGAAACTGTTAAATACAATAAAGGCAGCGTTTGGGTAGCCATCCGCATCCCCGATGGTTACATTTCGGGACATGCAAACCAGGCACGTATTACCACGTTCCCTCTTAACGATCCTAAAAATTGCCTCTATGCTCCTGATGTAATCAGTTTCGCTCGTGAAAAAGGTCTCTTTACAGGAGAAGATAAGGACTTCAGTTTCTCCGATACTTACGCACCTGTTAATTTCGGAGGTGCCCGCTTTTGCGAAGCACGTGTTTGGAGCGGTTTCAACAAAGTAACCAAGGGAATGGACAAATACCTCGATTATATTAAAGGCGAGAACCTCCATAACCGTATGCCATTGTATGTAAAACCCGACCATAAACTTACCTTACAGGAAGTAATTGGCCTGATGCGCGATTATTACCAGGGCACTGAACTTGATATGACCAAAGATATTGGTGCAGGTCCTTACGGCTGTATAGTACGCTGGCGTCCGCTTACTTTTAAAGTTGATGGCGTTGACTATTTCAACGAAAGAGCGATCAGCACTCAGCAAACCGGCTTTGTTTTTGTTGCCCAGTCGAGGCCATATGTTCCGGGTCCGCTTGGAGGAATACTGTGGTTTGGTGTTGACGATACGTATTCCAACGTTTTCACGCCTATGTACACCTGTATGACCAAAGTACCCGAAACCTTTGCAGTTGGCAATGGTTCAATGATGGAATACAATGATAATGCAGCTTTCTGGGTCTTTAACCAGGTTTCGAACTTTGCCTATACGCGCTACAATGATATGATCGTGGATATACAAAAGAAACAATCGGAACTCGAAAGCAACTACATAGCAATGGTTCCGGCTATTGATAAGGTGGCACTCGAAATGTACCGCACCAATCCTGCACAAAGCAATACAATTCCTTACCGATTTCTCGGTTACACAAGGCAATAATACTGTTTACGAATGGAAAAAACTTTATGGTTATCTGTTTGCAAAATATATGGATGGAAATATCAAGGAGGCGGTTGCCGTTCCTGATGGGTACAAATATGTAGCTCCTGATATTAAACAACCTGGATATGGAGAATCTTTCTACCGTAATCTGATTAAAGAAACGGGAGATAAATTTAAAGTTATTGGACCGGCAGGGCATTAGAATTTCAGATGGTCAATGTCGGGAGTCGGATGGGAGAAGAGGGTAAATTTAGGATACCTGATACCATTTGATAAAAACTCCTGTTGCTCAATACATAGTTTCAAAACGCCCTGCAGGAATTATCCGGCCGGGCGTTTTTTGTTGCAGTCTAAAAAATCCTGTTTTAACATGCTTTTAAATCCATTGTTTCATTATCTTTGAGCAATTAAACCACTTTACCAAATGGACAAAAAACCTGCTAACACATTGGCTTATAAGATTTCAATCGGAATTCTTCTGGCTATTATAGCTGTTATGGCCTGGATGCTGACAAATCAGAAAAAAGAGATTGTATTGCAGGAGAAAGATTCAGGAAATATGCAAATGGAATTGCAAAGCCAACTGGATTCGTTGCTGGCCGAACATGAACGTGTAAAAGTGTCATATGGTGAACTTAGTAATTCTCTTTCGGAGCGAGACAGTATAATAAATGCAAAAGCCAGGGAAATAAAACAACTAATTGGTGCCAAATCCGAACTGTCAGTAGTAAAACAAAAACTGGCTCAATTACAGCAGATTACTCAGGTTTATGAACAGCAGGTCGATTCTTTATTTACAGTAAACCGAAAACTGAAAGCTGAAAATGACAAAATCAAAATTGACTTTAACCTTGAACAGCAAAAAACCACTGATCTGTCGAAGGATAAAGAAATTTTAAATGAAAAAATTACCGGTGCTGCAGTGTTAAAAGCTTATAAAATAACCGCAGTAGCCTATAAATCGAGAGGTGTTGATAAGGATAAAGAAACTGATAAGGCTTCAAGGACGGATAAAATAAAGGTCTGTTTTACTGTGAGCGAAAATAAACTCGTTAGTTCCGGATACAAGCGGTTCTTTGTCCGGATAGCAGGACCCGATAATGCGATACTTACACGCGGGCCAGCATATACTTTCCAGTTTCTTGGACAGACTCTGCAATTTTCAGCTATGGAAACGCTTAATTATGAAGGTGATGCTGCAGATGTTTGTACATTTTTTGAACGACCGGAAAATGGTGCCGATATGATTAAAGGCAGGTATGTGTTGAATGTTTTTACTGAAGATCGCGAAATCGGGCAAGCATCTTTTGAACTTAGATAGTTCCTGCTGTTATAATTTCCGGATCCTTTTACTTCCCTGGATTTTTTATAATGCATTTCAGAAAATGGACAAATTATACCCTTTGTTACTTCATTCCATTCTTTATTAAAAATTATTTCCATCGGATTTATCTATAATTATTTCTTTGTTGCAAAGCAGCATTGCTCTTGTTTTAAAATGTATTTTAATTGTATATTATCGTCATTATGGATTAAAAATATTCCATAATAACATTTTTCTTTGGTATTAAGTTTTTACTCTCTGCTCCAAAAATAGAAATTTTCATATCCGGATATTATAAATGCATGACAAAGTGGTGTGTAAAAAATTTGCAAATAAAACTTCTCCATTTAGTTGAAAAACAACCAGATGAGTTTGCAATCCTAAAAAGGTCAATTATTTTTTGTTTTATCACTATTACCTTTCGGGTTGATGGCAATAAACTAATGAACAAAGTTAGTAAAGTGGTTTTTGGTTAACTTTGGTTTTTGGTTAATCCGGTCTCAACCGGACCGCAAGGAATGATTGAGATTGGCATTTTTTATTATTTCTTTTGATGCTGCAAAACAGGTCAAAAGTTTTTGAAGAACTCAAATTGCTCGTATTACTTCCCTTTGCCACTACACAGCAAAAAGACTGCCGGATTTTTCCGGCAGTCTTTGTTTAAAGAAATTGACAATGAAAAATCCACCATTTTTCTGTGCGATAGAAATAGCAAAATTCTTACCTCTTTAACTCATCAAGAACATGTAATGCTTCTGTCAGACTATCAGTAATGGGTAAAAAGGAATAGTTGAAAGCGGATCTGAATTTTTCAGCTGAATAATATGATTTGGACATAGAAGCGCGAACATTCTCCCGGGTTAAAAGGGGTTTCGACCTGGTAAGCCGAGCCCTCATTTCATCAAGCCATGCTACTATATTCATAACTGAACTGTTCAATGCAATCCGTGGATGAGGCTTGTGAAGAATATCCGCAACTTTGGTAAAAAATTCTTTGAGTGACAGGTTTTCGGAATTAAGCACATAACGCTCACCATTTATGTCACTTTCCATCAGCATGATCATGGCATTTGCTACATCGCGCACATCCACATATCCATTGATACCGGTAACGTAATATGGAAGAAAATTCTCTATGCTATGAAATAGTTTATTCGTGGCTTTTCGATGGCATCCGGCCCCGATAATTACTGATGGATTTACAATTACCGCGTTCAATCCCTCTTCAATACCGCGCCAGACCTCTCTTTCGCCACCGTATTTGCTTATGGCGTAGCCACTGTTAATTCGCGAAGTTTTCCATTTGGCCGTCTCGTCAATCATCTCGCCTTTTTCGGCCTGGCCGAGTGATGCAATCGAACTGACATGGCATAGTTTTTTTATTCCATTTTCGATACATGCATTTACTACATTGGCTGTTCCTTCCACGTTCACGGCAAGCATAGACTTTAATTCACGTGGATTGAATGAAATTATGGCAGCACAGTGGTACACATAATCAACTCCCTGCATGGCCTGTTGCAGCGAAAAAGGATCCAATACATCTCCTTCGACCCACTCCACCTGGTCAATGAGATTTTCGTTTTCAATGGAAAAGCATTTAAAAAGCTTGCGAGTTTCGTAAGGCTTTTTCCCCGGTCGAAGCAAAGCTTTTACCTTATGCCCTCTGCGGGTAAGTTCATATAATAGGTGGGATCCAACCAATCCCGTTCCGCCGGTTACTAGTATCATGCTACAAAACTATGAATTTTTTGATCGCTTCAAACACGTTTGAAAGTCAGGATTTTGAACATCTTGTTTCCAATCCTATATTCCATTGGAACAGTCAATCAATTGTTTTGTTAACTTTGCGCCTCAAATACTGATTTTATGAGTTTTGTTGATGAACTGCGCTGGCGCGGGATGATACATGATGTAATGCCTGGCACTGATGAGCAGCTTGAGAAAGAATTAACCACAGCCTATGTTGGAATTGATCCAACTGCTGACTCACTTCATATTGGCCACCTGGTTTCAATTATGATGCTTAAACATTTGCAATTAGCTGGTCATAAGCCGCTGGCGCTGGTAGGAGGTGCAACGGGAATGATTGGCGATCCTTCGGGGAAAAGTGAAGAACGTAACCTGCTTAGCGAAGAGTTATTGCGCCATAACCAGGAATGCATTAAAGAACAGTTACTGAAATTCCTTGATTTTGATACATCAAAACCCAACCATGCCGAAATTGTAAACAATTACGACTGGATGAAGGAATTCACCTTCCTGGGATTCCTCCGCGAAGTGGGAAAACACATTACTGTCAACTATATGATGTCGAAGGACTCGGTTAAGAAACGACTCGAAACCGGCATTTCTTTTACAGAATTCACGTATCAACTGGTACAGGGATATGATTTTTTGGAATTATACAATACCAAGAACTGTAAACTGCAAATGGGTGGCAGCGACCAGTGGGGAAATATTACTACAGGTACTGAACTGATACGCCGAAAAACAGGTGGAGAAGCTTTTGCACTAACCTGTCCGCTGATTACCAAAGCGGATGGTGGGAAATTCGGAAAGACCGAAAAGGGAAATATCTGGCTTGATCCCGAGAAGACTTCGCCGTATGCATTTTACCAGTTCTGGCTCAATTGCAGCGATGAGGACTCGAAGAAATATATCCGCATTTTCACACTTTTCAACCAGGAAGAGATAACCGCACTTGAATTTGAGCATGAGCAGGCTCCGCATCTCCGTGCTTTGCAAAAGGCACTTGCCCGTGACCTTACCTTACGCGTGCATGGCGAAACCGAATACGACCAGGCAGTGCAGGCATCGGAAATACTGTTTGGGAAAGGAACTACCGAAACCTTGCGTCAACTCGATGAAAAAACTTTATTGGGTGTTTTCGAGGGCGTACCTCAAAGCGAGATCAGCCGGACAGAACTTGAAGCTGGCATGGGCATGGTCGATTTCCTTTCGGAGAAAACTGGAATTTTCTCATCCAAAGGCGAAGCCCGCCGCATGTTGAAAGAGGGTGGTGTTCAGGTGAACAAGGAAAAAGCACTTGAAGAATCAACAATTACATCAGTTTATTTGCTCAACAACAAATATATCCTTGCACAAAAAGGAAAGAAGAATTATTTCCTGGTGAAAGCAATATAGTTACTGAATTTCCATTCCTTCTTTAAAAAATAATCTATTCAATAAGGGTGCGAATAATATCGCGCCCTTATTTTTTTCTTTGGAATATTTAGTACGTATCAGAGCTTGAATTTATCGGTTTCGAGAAATATATTTTCGGTTAAGTGAATATTTAAGTCGTTTTCATATCTTTGTTTTGCATCTGGCTGTATAATGTAAGATCCCTTTCAAAGACACAAAACAAAGATTAAGTATCCAATGCCAAATGAATAAGTCTTGATTCAGAAATTCAAATTACTACAACCAAGCCAGATGAAACGAGACATTTTACTTCAAGAGTTAAAAAACCACCCGGATACTATTTGGGATATTATTGTAATTGGCGGAGGTGCTACAGGGCTTGGAATTGCGCTGGATGGCGCTACCCGCGGATTTAAAACACTTTTACTTGAGCAATCTGATTTTGCAAAGGGTACTTCCTCACGAAGCACAAAACTGGTACACGGAGGTGTGCGTTATATGGCCCAGGGCGATTTGCTCCTGGTTATGGAAGCCTTGCACGAACGTGGATTAATGCTTAAAAATGCGCCTCATCTTACTTCCAACCAAGAGTTTGTAGTTCCTGTTTACACGTTTTTTGATGTTATAAAATATACTGTCGGGCTAAAATTCTATGACCTGCTTGCCGGTCGGTTAAGTATGGGCAAATCTCATTTCATCAATAAGGAAAACACATTGAACAGATTGCCTCAGCTAAAGCCTAAAGGATTAAAAGGCGGCGTTGTTTATCACGATGGTCAGTTCGACGATTCTCGCTTGGCGGTGGCCCTGGCCCAATCCTGTGTTGGAAGTGGAGGTACTGTTCTTAATTATGTCAAAGTAATTGGCTTACTGAAGAACGAAAAAGGCAAAATCAATGGAGTAAAAGCAAAAGAAGAAGTTTCCGGAGACGAAATCGATATCCAGGCAAAACTTGTAATAAATGCAACCGGGGTTTTTGCCGATGCAGTTACCAGGTTCGATAATCCACAGGCAAAGCCGACAATGAAACCCAGCCAGGGTGTTCATATTGTTCTCGACAAATCGTTTCTTCCAGGTAACTCAGCTATTATGATTCCAAAAACAGATGACGGAAGAGTGCTGTTTGCCATTCCATGGTACAATGGGGTTGTTGTAGGCACTACCGATACGCCGGTTGAAACAATCAACCTGGAGCCGGTTGCACTGGAAAGTGAGATCAGTTTTATCCTTCACACCGCTGAGAAATACCTTGTTAAGCCACCCCGGCGTGAAGATATTTTATCTGTTTTTGCAGGCTTGCGCCCACTCGCAGCAAATCCCGACAATCCGCATTCCACCAAAGAAGTTTCCCGTCGCCATAAAATCACGCTTTCATCTTCCGGACTACTTACCATTGTAGGCGGGAAATGGACAACTTATCGCAGAATGGCTGAAGAAACCATTGATAAGGCGATAACCACAGGCATTCTTGAGAAGAGGAAATGTGTTACATCTACTCATTCCCTTATACCAGATATTGCCGATACTTCTTCTGACCGTTTGCGTATTTATGGGAACGGATTATCAGATATTGAAACCATGATACAGACTAATCCCGAACTTGGTTTACTTATGCATCCGGGACTTCCATATACTAGAGCTGAGATAATCTGGATTTGCAGAAACGAAATGCCACTTCATTTAGAGGACATTCTTGCCAGAAGAACCCGGGCTTTATTTCTCAATACACAGGCAAGTTCAGAAATCGCCCCAGAGGTAGCTGCATTGATGGCAATCGAGTTGGGGCTTGGTATGCAGTGGCAGAAAGATCAGGTAGAATCATATAATCTGTTAATAAAAAATTATATTTAGGGTTTAAATTTATTTAATAAAGAACGAAATGGAAAAATTCATCTTATCGCTCGACCAGGGAACGACCAGCTCGCGTGCCATTGTATTTGATCGGAATGGTTTGCCAGTTTCAACTGTTCAAAAGGAATTTTCCCAGTTTTACCCAAAACCGGGCTGGGTTGAACATGATGCTGAAGAAATATGGTCAACTCAGGTAGGAGTTGCTCATGAAGTAATTACTAAAGCCGGACTTACAAGCGCCGACATAGCTGCCATTGGTATCACTAACCAACGCGAAACAACGGTAGTATGGAACAGAAAGACCGGCAAACCCATTTATAATGCTATTGTATGGCAGGACCGGCGTACTGCCGCCTTTTGCGACCAGTTAAAGAGCGAAGGCAAAAGCAGGATGATCCTCGAAAAGACAGGTCTTATAATTGACGCATACTTCTCAGCAACAAAAGTCAGGTGGATACTGGATAATGTGAAAGATGCACGAAAGATGGCTGAAGAGGGTCAGCTGGCATTCGGGACCATCGATTCCTGGCTGGTATGGAACCTGACCCGCGGAGGATTACATATTACAGATGTTTCTAATGCATCGAGAACAATGCTGTTCAATATTAATACACTTGAGTGGGATGAAGAATTGCTCAAAATTTTTAATATTCCGGCGAGTATGCTTCCTGAAGTCAGATCGTCAAGCGAAGTATACGGTAAAAGTATAGGACAGTTTGTAACAGAAATTCCTATTGCCGGTATTGCAGGTGATCAGCAGGCAGCCCTGTTCGGCCAGATGTGTATTGAACCGGGAATGGTGAAAAATACGTATGGTACCGGTTGTTTTATGATGATGAACGTAGGTACGAAACCTATTGAATCAAAAAACAAACTTCTGACAACCATTGCATGGAGAATCGGAAATGAAACGCAGTATGCTCTCGAAGGAAGTATTTTCATAGGAGGAGCTGTGGTTCAGTGGCTTCGCGATAGCCTTGGAGTTATTAAAAAATCGGAAGATGTAGAAGCATTAGCTACCAGTGTCAAAAACAGTGATGGAGTATATTTCGTACCGGCATTCGCTGGTCTTGGCGCACCGCATTGGAACCAACACGCGCGTGGAACCATGGTAGGATTAACGCGCGGTTCAACAGCTGCTCATATTGCACGGGCTGCAATTGATAGCATTGCTTATCAGACATTGGAAGTGCTACTTGCGATGCAAAACGATTCAGGTATCAATATCCTGGAATTACGGGTTGACGGAGGAGCTACTGTTAATAACCAATTGATGCAGTTCCAGTCCGATTTGTTGCAAACAAAAGTTGTCCGACCTAAAATTACAGAAACTACAGCATTGGGAGCTGCATACCTGGCTGGTTTGGCTGTGAAGTATTGGAGCGATATCAATGAGATTAAGCATCAATGGCAAATTGATCGTACCTTTTCGCCGAAAATTGAAGCTAATGAGACAATCTCACTTGTTAAAGGATGGAATCGGGCTGTAAAAGCTGCAAAAGCATGGGCGGATGATTCAGTATAATACTAATCTGATACTATTTACTAACCAGATAACTAAAACACATGAATGCTTTTTTTGCTGAATTTTTCGGAACTGCAATGATTATTGTCTTTGGCGGAGGTGTTGTTGCTAATGTAATTCTCAATAAAACAAAAGGGAATAACAGTGGTTGGATCGTAATTACATTTGGATGGGCAGTAGGTGTTTTTACAGGTGTATTTATTGCGGCACCTTATAGCGGTGCGCACCTGAATCCCGCCATAACACTGGCACTTGTACTGGTGCATAAATTTTCTCCTGATTTGATGCTGCTTTACATAAGTGCCCAGTTACTTGGTGCTATGTTTGGCGCCATACTTGTATGGTTTGCTTATAAAAAACATTTTGATGCTACGGAAGATGGAGATCTTAAACTTGCTGTATTTTGTACATCCCCAAACATAAGGCACTATTGGTATAATGTAATAACAGAGGTTATCGGGACTTTTATACTTACACTGGCTGTTCTGTATATGGCGGCACCTGGCGTTGGCCTGGGAGCGTTAAACGCTTTACCTGTAGCGTTGGTTGTGCTTGGTCTTGGCCTTTCGTTAGGCGGCCCCACAGGTTATGCGATAAATCCGGCACGTGATCTTGGCCCGCGTATCATTCATTTCCTGCTTCCAATTTCGCTAAAACGTGATAGCGACTGGAGCTATGCATGGGTCCCGATAATTGGCCCATTTATTGGTGCTGCTATGGCAGCCGGTATATTTGACCTGTTAGAAATATATTTATAAGTATTCCCTCTTAATACTTCGAAGTAATTCGAATACATAAAGTAAACTTATCAGATGAATTAGGACTGGTCACAACCACAACTAAAAATGCTTGCTTTGTTTGAGCCATTTTTTGGATTATAGTCTTTAGCAGTTGAGCCTTGAGTTTACACCTAACTTGAGTCCGGATAGCATTTTCGTTTTCACCACAGAAACAGTGTTGTTGCAAATTCTGCTTTATCTTTTTGAATAGAATCCTGATCCACCAGTGCTTTTTGTATAAGAATGCTGTTTCTTCGGCTGCCTGGCAAAAAACTCTGGTAATGGAGAACCAAACTGAAATAAATATCTTCAAAGAATTTATTGTCACGACTGCAAATTTCTTCACAGGCTAAATTTTAGCTGGGTCATTTTTAAAACCCAAATGATTCAATCATCCTCCAAATATGTTTTCCCGGCTACGTTCCAATCCTGAAGTAGTTTATTGCAAAAAGAGGATTAATATGAATCTTTCATCCATTAAAGATTCGAAACGATTATATTTCTAACTTTTTCGGAGATTTGGTTCGAGTCCATTCCCTTGAATTCATCCGGAAGTATCGGAGGTGAGATTAAAATGTTCACACTGGCCGACTTTATAATTGAAGTGCCTTTGGGCATAATATTTTTTGATCCGCTAATGGTTACCGGCACAATGGGCACTCCTGCCTTTATGGCTAACCTGAGTCCTCCTGCTTTGAACGGGCCGACAGTTCCATCGGCACTGCGGGTTCCTTCGGGAAATATAACAATGGAATGTCCTGCCTTCAGGCGATCTGCTGCCTCGTTGATTGCAGTCAGCGATTGGCGCGGATTTTTCCTGTCGATAAAAATGCAGCCGATATACTTCATCCAGCGGCTGAAAGCCGGAACTTTCGACAACTCCAGCTTAGCGACAAAGCCTTTATCGCGGGGAACATGCCCGATCATTATGGGAATATCGAAATTGCTCTGGTGATTTGCCACAAAAAGGACTCCACCGTCTTGAGGCACATTTTTGATACCGGTCACCTGTATGGAAGAGCCATTCATGGCAAGGCCTGATTGAGCCCATTTTCGTGCTATGTCGTGTGCGCAGGCATCCCGTTCGGTGATGTTGCCCTGCCTGTTGAGTTTTCGCAGTGTGAGCCTTGGTATTAACATACTCCACCACAGGTATGTAAACCAGCTGATTGTTTTTAGCACGCTTTCTACTATTAAAGGATATATGGGTGTCTACCTTCGGGCTTCAGTTTGTAAGCTGCTAATCCGTTATACAAAATTATGGTATTTCTGCCGGATTCGGTTTTTATTCTGAATGAATTACTTATTGCCATTTATCATTCCCGAAACAAGGCCTTTAGATGCAGAATTGTCGGCTATAATAACACCTCCGAGATGAATAAGTACAAAAGCATACATAAAATACTGCCCGATACTATGTATTTCTTTAATAGTTCGGTACAGTTCTCTCGAAAATCCCAAATCCCTTCCAAATGACATTCCCAGACCGGTTAAAGCCATGCAAAACAGTAAGATATAAAACAAGGAGTAAGTTACCTTGACTCCTATAAAATGGCGGTATACCGACTTGTTTTCATCGTTCTGCTTATATAACCCGACAGCACTTTTTAAACGGTAACGCAATTTCTCTTCACTGGGTTGTGTAAATTCAATCACAAGCCTTGAAAACAGTAAAAACGCAACTCCAAAGCCAACCCATTTATGTAGGTTCCATACTTTGTCTTCATATTCATGAGATACGGCAAAGGCCTGTTCGTGGGTAACAGTAACTCCTTTGCTTTGCAACTGTTCCTGGACCAGCCCGATATTATCTCTTGGGTTCAACAAGGTTGAAGCAAAAAGAACGGTTATCATGGATCCGGAAATAAATAAAAAGGTAATCCAATGCCAGATGCGGATTGCGACTGAATGTTTTTGAAGAAAGAGATTTGAGCTAATTGTTGAGTTAGTAGAATTACCCATAATATTATTGTTTTTTGTGATTGCTAAAGTACCTAAAAGTTAAACCCGACAGGCAGACCTACCAGGTTCTTTCAGAAAAAGCTGAGCTAATCTTTTTGCAATATGTTTTTATGTGTAACCCTTTGTCAGAGGTGTTTATTGGTCGTCCATAAAAACAGGAAAGATATAGGCCCGCTATACCTTTTTCGTATAAAATTAAGCAGCGTTTCACAAGGTTACACTTGCCCGGCATGAGTATAAAATTTAGCAATAAACAATAAAACGATCCTCTCCTTCTGTAAATATATTTATAAACATCGACCTTCGGATCAGCTTTTTTATCTTATTTTCGCACATTAAAATTTTAAACATACAGATATGGAAATCATCGGAAGAGTAGCTCAGTTGTTACCACTGGTAACCGGTCAAGGCAAAAACGGCGAATGGCGCAAACAGGAATTTATTATTGAAATAGCCGACGGGCAGTTCCCTAAAAAAATATGTTTCTCCCTTTGGGGTGATAAAATTGACCAGGCTGGTTTAGCCTTAAATGAAACAGTAAAAGTGTTTTTTGATATCGAAAGCCGCGAGTATAACGCCCGCTGGTTCACCGAAGCCAGGGCCTGGAAAGTTGAAAAACAAGGAGCTACGGCTTCCACACCAACACATACATCATCCCCACAAGTGCCAAATGATGCCCCGGCTTCGTTTAACGCAGCACCGGTAGAGGACGATCTTCCTTTCTAGGGATTGGGTTTTGGGGATTGAGGTTTGTGAGAAGGGAGAAGGGCGACATGGTGAGGGGAGATAAAACGACCGGAATATGAGTAGGATATTGTAAATCGATAAAAGGAAAGACTTAATCAGGTGATAAAGTATCTGTTAGCAGATATATTTATCACCTGATTTGCATTTCAAGGAAGAGGACTCCAAATGAAAGAATCATTGAGATAATAGTTACCGCAATCCCGATGCGGAAAAATTCCATAAACTTTATTTTGATTCCTTTGCTTTCAGCTGATTCAATAACAATCAGGTTAGCCATAGCTCCTATAATTGTTGCGTTTCCGGCTAATGTGGATGCAGATGCCAAAGCCAGCCAGAGCACTTCGCTGTTTGCAGTCTTCATCAGCGGAAGCATTACAACAGTATACGGTACATTGCTTACAATTTGCGAAAGCAGTAAACTTATGAGATGAATTCCGGCCAGACCGGCTCCATTTTCCGTCAGGGATACATGGTTCAGCAATCGTGCCATCAATCCTGATTTTTCAATTCCATATACAACAATAAACAAGGAGGCAAAAAAGAGCAGCAATACCCAGTCGACCCGGCTGATGACTTTTGATGGTTTTATCCGGCCCAGCAATAAAATCATTGATGCTCCCAGCAATGCAATCATAGGGATAGAAATATTGAGCGGACGACTCAGGAAAAACAGGATGATGACCAGGATAAAAATAGGAACTGAAAAGCGCATGGAACGATAGTTAAAGGAAGATTCCTTTTCTATAGCAGCTATATCCGGTTTTGTTTTTTTATCCGTTTCTGGGAAACGTGGCGTTATTACAGATGGATAATACCATTTAACGAAGTATACAATCACCAGCATGCCCGCAATCGAAACCGGAAACAGGTAAAGCATAAAATGGCTGTATGAAATTCCTGAGCTGATACCGATTAGCATATTCTGCGGATTTCCGGTTATCGTCATGGCACTGCCTATATTTGCCGACAGGATCTCGGCAATAAGAAAAGGCACCGGATTGAGTTTGAGTGAACGGCAGATGCCAATAATTATCGGTGTAAAAAGAAGCACTACTGCATCATTCACAAGGAAAGCACTTGCTATTCCGGTGGTAAACGAAAGCACTGCAAGAAGTTTGAACGGAGTATCGGCAACGGCAAGCGTGCGAGTCGCAACCAAATCGAAAAATCCATCGAGTTCGAGGGTTGCTACAATGATCATCATTCCAAGCAACAGTGCAATGGTGTTGAAATCGATAGCTTGAATGGCTTCGTCAAAAGTAATTACACCGAATAGAATCATAGCCACGGCTCCGAAAAACGCTGCAGATGGCCGGTCGATATTCATTCGCGGAAGCCGTGTGAAAATGATACCGATGTAGGTAATAATGAATATAATAAGAGCAATGGTTTGCATTTTTTTGATGTTTCAGGTGGTTCAAGGATAGAAGGTTCAAGATTGTAGAGACAACATGTGTCGTGTTTCTGCCAAACGAAATTTATTGGTTTTCGGGAGGAAGCATACAAATTCCCGCAGCAAATCTCCCGGTAATTCCGCCCGAAGCCCGCGAAGAGAAGAATATATCAGAATGGCAAAGTGTGCATAGTTCCGAAGTTTCAATATTTTCTGGTTTTACTCCATTGTCGGTTAGTTGTTTGTGATTCGCATACCAGAGGTCGAAATGAGGTTTTGATGGCGGATTTTTGTGAACCAGGTAACCTTCGGTAGTGCCAAAACTTTGTGCTACAAATTCCTTCACATCGTCACCTACCTCATAACAACATGGACCGATGGAAGGGCCTATGCCGGCAAGTATATCTGTTGGATTGCATCCGAAATACGAAACCATTGTACGGATGGTATTTGTAGTAATCTGGTGCACTGTACCACGCCAACCAGCATGAATAACTGCGCTCACTCTTTTTACCGGATCAAACAACAGTAACGGAACGCAATCGGCAACCATTACCATCAGGCAAATGCCCGGCAAGGCTGTGATCGTTGCGTCGGTCCGCGGATTCTGCAACAGAACCCCGTTTTCAACGGCAGTCTTATCAATTATCTTCACATCGCCGCTATGTACCTGGCTGGCATATAAAAACTTCTCCTTTGCAATTCTGGTTTCTTTGGCCAGTAAAGCACGGTTTAAAAGTACATGTTCCTGATTGTCGGCAGTATGTAATCCAAGATTCAACGAATTGTAAGGTGGCAGACTCACTCCACCTGAGCGCGATGTAACAAAATGAACCAACTTTGGAATATGCTGAAGGTTTTCAAATTTGTAAAGATCCGGTGTGCCGACTGTATGTATCATTGATAGCATATTGAAATTCAAAAGTATTCAAAAAAGTAAGATCGGCAGTGTGAAGGGAAAAGTAATCTTTGTTTCAAAATACAGCAACCTCTTAATTAACAAGGTTTAACATTAATTAACAGGGTATAAGAATCTTTATTGAAATAGTATTCTATTTTTGATGAAAGATTAATAAAACTCAAACCCCATAAAAAATTCTATGATGAAGAATGACACTCCCACTAAGTATTTCCTGCTTTCAATTGCCCTGGCAGGATTTCTGCTGCTTTCTGCAAGCAGTTTTGCCCAGCAGAAATCGGAAGATCAGACCAATGCAAAAAAAACCTATACTATTCATGTGACCAAGGAAGTAAATGGAAATGTTATGGTCATTGATACTACAGTGGTTACTGATGGAGAATTCGACGCCGATGCCTTTCTGGAAGAACAGGGTGTTTTGAACGATACTGCGGAAACGGGTGAAAATGTTGAAAAGCGCATCATTATTTGTAATCCGGGTTCACAGGATTTCACCTGGAACGAATCGGATGGTGATTCGCCGGGTAAAGGCGGGAATGTTGAAAAGCATATCATTATTCGCCATCCGGATTCACAGGATTTTACATGGAACGATTCGGATGGCAATACACCGGATACTATTAACATTAACGGTGACCAGGTATATGTTTTCAACGATAAGTTCAATATGCATGCTCCCCCTTCGCCCCATCGTGGCATGAATCATATTTATTTCAATACACCGGATGAAGATTTTCGCCCAATGCGGGGGCCTCAGTTCGAAGATATGATGCAAAGCATGATCAGGACATTGGGTTTGGAAAATGTGATGCCTTTCGGCGAAATGAAACAGGTTGTTGTTAAGAAAAAACGGAAGGGGAAAAAGGTGATTATCACATTCGAAGACAGGAGTCAGGAAGATATAGAAAAGGAACGGAAAAACAAAAAAGAAGAAAATATTATAATATATAAAAACGGGGAACAGGGCAGCATGCCTAAAAACGAAGAGCATATAATTATCAGGAAAGCTCCGGGCGAAAAAGTAATTATAAATGATAATTATGATAAAACATCACCTGTAAAAAAGGAAATAAAGGTTACTGTGATTGAAGAGGACAAAAAATAGCAGGCCGTCGAATTCTTTTGTGCATTAAAAAAGCCCGGAACCATCACTGATTCCGGGCTTTCCATTTATTGAAACAATAGATTATTTCCCTAAAACTTCTTCAAGTTTATTCACAAGGGCATCACCGCGCAGGCCACTTCCGATTATTTTTCCGTCTTTATCCAACAGGAAATTAGCCGGAATAGACATAACGCCATATTCTTTTGCTGCTGCATTTTCCCAGCCAATAAGGTCGCTTACATGTGTCCAGATAAGGCCGTCTTTTGCAATAGCCTGTAACCATTTTCCCTTATCGGTATCGAGCGATACACCTAAAACAGTAAATCCTTTGCTGTTAAATTTCTTATAAGCTGCTACAACATTCGGATTTTCAGCCCTGCATGGGCCGCACCACGAAGCCCAGAAATCGACTAGAACAACCTGGCCTTTTAAACTGCTCAGGCTGATTGCCTTTCCGGTTGTATCGTTCATGGTAAATTCAGGAGCGGGCTGACCAACTTCGACCTTAGTGAGGATAGTTTCACGTTCAGCCAGTTTTTTAACATAGGCAGAATTGGCAATAGAAGGGTCGAAGGCTTTATTAATGGCTTTCAGATCTTCGAGTGAGTAAGCATATGCATTGCTTATAGCAAGATAAGCAGAAACAACACTTTTACCATTCTTCAGAATATATTCTTTCGTGAATGCGGATTGTGCATTTTGAACAGAATCGTATGCAGTTTCTACGGCTTTCACCCCAATGGAATCATGTGCTTCTTTACACTTCATGTAATCACCGTAAAGTGCTTCCATTTTAGTGTTATAAACGGCTTCTTCTTTCTGGTATGTAACAAGGGCATCCTGAGAGACTGAACCGGTTACCACTGATTTGTCAACGCTGTCAGCATAAACCTTCAATGTTAAAGCTCCATTCTCGATAAAGAAAGGAAATGCACCATCAACGTTTTTAACTTTCAGGTAATATACTTCAGGCATATCCACTTTCCCGGTGAAAGCGAATTTGCCTTCTTTAACCTGGACTGAATCGGCTGTAATCATTTTTCCTTCATCACGTTTTTTCAAAAGAATCCATCCGGTATCAGCGCCGGTAATGGTACCATCAATGGTGTAGCCGTCTGTTTTTTTTGTATTGCACGACATAACTGAAAATAGCACAGCTAATATGATGCTTCCTGCAAATAATTTTCTCATTTTGATTTTTTTAGTTGTTAATGTGATGCAAAAGTATGTTTTTTTGTTTTAGTAGCATAGGTAGGTAAGATTAAGTATATCTGTTTACTTGGATATGTTATGTCAACCTTAGAAAAGTAACTGAATTCTAGGATTTTTCTTTCTGAGGTGCAAAGATATATTCGAACAACATAATAAACAGGAAAGTAAATAGTGAACTTATAATAACGCGTAAAAGTGTTTGCCAGAATTCGTCAAAGCTAAATACATCCAGCATATTCAGAAACAGATGATGTCCGAAAATCATCAGCATGGCGTAGGCCATAAACCATTTGAGCCCCATTTGCTGGAGCTTGGGTTGTGTTATACTATCATACTCGGGTTTTTCGCCTACAAATTTAATAACAGCCGGCCTTATAAACCCAGCAAATACACTACTTGCTGCGTGCAAACCCAAAGTGCCACTGAAAAGATCAACCGTTAATCCCATTGTAAATGATAAAATAAGCAGAAGCCACCCCGCAGTTTCGAATGGCAGCAGCAAAATAAATAAAATATAAATATATGGATTGAGAAATCCATAGAAGTTGATTTTATTCATAATGAGCACCTGGATGATTACCAGAATGATAAATCGGAAAATATTCGTCAGGACTAACCTATTCATTTTTCTCTCCTTCCGTACTTTTTTCGAGTGATTCCTGCTCGTCTTTCATCAGGTTATTCACCACATACACATATTGCAACGCATTAAAATCAACGCTGAACTTAAACGGAATGGTATAAAAATGATCACCTTGTTCAACCCTGAAGTCGGTTATAGTACCGATCATAATACCTGCCGGGAAAATATAAGAAAAACCACTGCTCACTATAGTATCACCTTTTGCAATTTTAACGTGTGCAGGTATATCCGTCAAAGTACCATATAAGTGATCAATGCCGTTCCATATAATGGTTCCCATCTGGTCGTTTTTCAAAATCCTACCACTGATGCGTGTTTGCTTATTGAGCATACTCATCACCCAGCTGAAATTCTCCGAAACGTTAACTACAGTTCCTACAATGCCATTCGAAGTAATTACAGCCATGTCCTTTTTTATTCCACTGCGGCTGCCTTTGTCAAGCATGATGTAATTATTCCGCTTGCCAACAGTATTAAGCACAACTTTTGAAACAATATACTTGTACTGCTGCCTGTAAAGTGTGTCCTTAACCCAGAAACTTGCAGTATCATTTCTTAAGAATGACACCCCTTTCATTTGCCTGAGCAAAGCATTTTCATTTGCCAGGTGTTCATTGGTAGTTGCAAGCTTAAAATAATCGGTAGCGTTACTAACGCTGGTATAAAAACTGCCTGTCAACCTGCTTCCGGCTTTCAGAATAACCGAACTTTGGTAATATGTGGAATTTACCAGAAGTGAGATTGAAAAAAACTCAAGCAGCACAAATAACAGCAGAAAGTGATACCGGATAATAAAAACCAGGATATTACGCATAGTTGGCTATGGTATCTTGTGTTTATAGGTTTTTGTTAATATGTGCGCTATTGCTTGATGCCTATTGCAAGGAGCCATGTTCCAGCTGCCGTGTGCCGGATGGTTGCGGAACCCTGCACCTGGCACTTTTTATTTTATCAGGAAAGTAAACTTATCAAAATTCTTTAGTGCTATACCAGTGCCACGGGCAACGGCATGTAAAGGATCGTCGGCAACATGAATCGGCAATTTGGTCTTCATATGTATACGTTTGTCGAGTCCACGCAATAATGAACCTCCTCCGGCCAGGTAAATACCGGTTTTAAAAATATCGGCAGCCAGTTCGGGCGGTGTCATTTCGAGTGCATTCAGCACAGCGGCTTCAATTTTCGAAATGGATTTATCCAGCGCATGAGCAATTTCGGCATAGTTTACATAAATCTCTTTCGGAATTCCGGTGAGCATATCGCGTCCATGTACTGCATAATCAGGCGGCGGATTATCAATTTCGGTAAGAGCTGATCCTACTTCAATTTTGATGAGTTCAGAGGTACGCTCTCCAATGTTGATATTGTGTTGTTTACGCATGTATTCTTCGATGTCGGCGTTGAAATCATCACCGGCAATACGGATAGATTTGTTGTTTACAATACCGCCCAAAGCAATAACTGCTATTTCGCTGGTACCGCCTCCAATATCTATAACCATATTTCCGGTAGGCTCAAGTACATCAATCCCAATACCTATAGCAGCAGCCATTGGCTCATGGATGAGTCGTACTTCCTTTGCTCCGGCTTGCTCAGCTGAGTCTTTTACCGCACGTTCTTCCACCTCGGTAATACCCGAAGGGATACAGATTACCATTCGCAAAGCAGGAGGGAAAAGGCTGCGGCTTGGCCCGATCATTTTAATAAATTCGCGGATCATATATTCAGCCGATTGAAAATCAGCAATAACTCCATCGCGTAAAGGGCGGATAGTTTTGATGTTTTCGTGCGTTTTACCGTGCATCATCTGTGCACGTTTGCCCACAGCAAGCACTTTGCCTGTACTGCGTTCAATAGCTATGATCGAAGGTTCATCAACAACTACCTTGTCGTTATATATAATGATGGTATTGGCAGTGCCAAGATCCATCGCAATTTCTTTGGTAAGAAATGAAAAAAGTCCCATGAGTTCGTATTCTTCCTTTTATTAAGATGTGTGTATTTACTTTTAAAATTAATTTCGCTTCAAATTCTGATTTTAGTTTAATGCTTGAAATGCCTTATCCTTGTAAAAGCCATTGTCATTTCATGCTGGTTGCAATACGAAATTGAATCCTCATCACGCACCGATCCCCCAGGCTGTATTACAGCAATAATACCTTCCTTGTAAGCCAGCTCTACAGAGTCGGCAAACGGGAAGAAAGCATCCGAAGCCATTACAGCGCCATGCAAATCAAGGCCAAACTCAGCAGCTTTCGAAATGGCATGTTTCAAAGCATCCACTCTTGAAGTCATGCCACATCCTGCTCCTAACAGCTGACCGTTTTTTGCCAGGACAATTGCATTGCTTTTCAAATGTTTAACAATGATATTGGCAAAAAGCAAATCTTGAACCTGTTGTTCATCAGGATGAGTATTAGTGACAATCTGCAGGTCAGTAACCGTTTCGGTAAGTGTGTCCTTTAGTTGTTCAATTACTCCGTTAAGTACTGACTTAAATTGTTTTGCCTGAAAATCAACTGGTTTAATCTGCAAAATTATTCTATTTTTCTTTGACTTTAAGAGTTCCAATGCATTATTTTCGTAATTGGGTGCAATTATTATTTCGAAGAACAGTTTATTCACTTCCTGAGCGGTTTCAAAATCAACAATTTTGTTAGTGATTACAACTCCACCGAAAGCTGAAACAGGATCACCGGCCAGCGCATCGAGCCATGCCTGCTTCAATGTGGGGCGGCTGGCAACACCACAGGCGTTGGTGTGTTTTATAATAACAAATGTTGGTTCTGTAAATTCGCGAATCAGAGCCATAGCCGTTTCCAGATCAACAAGATTATTGTATGACACAGCTTTGCCGTTCATCTGTTCGAAAATTTCAGTCAAGTCGCCGTAAAAAACACCTTGTTGATGTGGGTTTTCACCATATCGTAATACTTCGCTCTTATTCAGACTTTGTTTAAAGGCTTTGATATCTGTTTTACGGTTGAAATAATTGAAAATAGCGGTATCGTAGTGCGATGAAACGTTGAATGCCTGCGCTGCAAAATAATAGCGGTCGTTCAGATCGCTGTTGCCATTTTTCTCGTCTAAAAGTTTAATGAGATCAGTGTACTGTTCAGCTGAAGGTACGATGATGACATCGTTATAATTTTTTGCTGCAGCCCTTATTAAAGAAATTCCTCCGATATCAATTTTCTCAATAATATCTTCTTCATTGGCTCCGGAAGCCACTGTGGCTTCGAATGGATATAAATCAACAATCACCAGATCGATGGCAGGAATTTCAAATTCAGCAGCTTGCTTCACATCTTGTTCTTCGTCGCGCCTGAACAGTATTCCGCCGAAAACTTTCGGGTGTAGTGTTTTCACACGACCGCCAAAGATGGATGGGTAGGATGTCAGGCTTTCGACAGTGATTGCATTAATTCCAAGGCCGCGGATAAAATCATACGTTCCACCTGTAGAATAAATTGTGACACCTAAAGCATCTAATTTGTGTGCAATTTCGTCAATATGGTCTTTATGGTATACAGAAATCAGTGCAGAACGAATGGGTTTTATAGAATTCATAGGCTTTTTAACTTTTTCGAAATAGTTTGCAATTTTATTAAATTTTCGGGCAGGTTTTAATGAAGAACGCTAAAATAGGGCAATAATTATCGAAAGTGCTTCATAATATTTCATAAGATCAAAATTGTGTGTAATTTTACATCAGGGTTGGAGAATTGCTTTAATGATGAAATGATTGTTTTATAAAGAAGAAACTCTGAAACTCATTAATTCATGCACAATCTGGTTTAAAAACTGTATTCTGATAATATTAATATAAAATCAATAATAAAATGCTTTACCTGAGGTTGATCCGTGAGTCGTTTGCTTTTGCACGACAAGCAATAGTTGCCAATAAAGTGCGAACCTTTTTGTCGCTGTTAGGCATTACAATAGGTATATTTTCAGTTATTTCGGTGCTTACGGTTTTCGATAGTATTGAAATGAAACTGCGAAAAAATATTGAGGAATTGGGCAGCAATGTACTATACATACAAAAATGGCCCTGGGCAATGGGTGATGCGAATTATGCATGGTGGGAGTATATGAAACGACCTGAGACACGACTGCAGGAAATGGAAGAAATCCAGAAACGTAGCAACCTTGCCGAAGCTACCGGATATTATGTAGCTACCCAAAGGAATATCAAAACAAATGGTGTTATTTTCGAGAATGCGGTTATCATCGGGGCTTCGCATGAATATGACAAGGTAAACACAGTCAATCTGGATAAGGGAAGATTTTTTACATTAGCCGAATCGCAGGGCGGACGTGGAGTAGCTATTGTCGGAAGTAAGATTATCAAAGAATTACTGCCTAATGCCATAGACCCTATAGGTATGCAATTAACGATTTTTGGCCGGAAAGTTGATATTATCGGAACATTTAAAGAAGAAGGTGATAATGCATTTGGTGGCTCAAATGATAGCTGGGTAGTATTGCCGGTTAATTTTGCCCGCAATTTTATTGATCTTAATAGTCATAATATTGAATCATCCATTCTGATAAAAGGGAAACAGAATGTTTCAAACGAAGCTTTAAAAGACGAGCTGACAGGTATTATGCGATCAGTGAGGAAGTTAAAGCCTACCGTTAAAGATAACTTTGCAATTAATGAAACAAGTATTATTACAAAGGGATTCGACCAGATATTTGGTGTTGTTGCAATTGTTGGATGGATAATTGGCGGTTTTTCGCTCCTGGTTGGTGGGTTTGGTATTGCCAACATTATGTTTGTTTCAGTGAAGGAACGTACAGCACAGATTGGTATTCAGAAATCGCTGGGAGCCAGGAATGCATTTATTTTGCAACAATTCCTTTTCGAAGCGGTATTCCTCTCAATGTTGGGTGGTTTGTTTGGCTTATTGCTAATTTATATCGGTACTTTGCTGGTAACCAATTTTGGAGGCATGGAACTGGTTCTTAGCTTGAAGAATATTACAGTTGGCATGTCTGTGTCAGCCGTTATAGGACTGGTATCAGGATTATTTCCGGCCTGGTCGGCTTCACGGCTTGATCCGGTTGAAGCCATGCGCTCCACATTTTAATTATGCTTTTCGACGGGGGTCCATTTATAACACCGTTTGCTGAAAAAGTAGTTCTATTATTCAATTATTAGGCTATATTTGCCTAAGGGCTGACAATATGGAAAAACGCTGGGTACTTAAACAAAAAGGTGATGCACCCCTTGTATCGGGTATAGCCCACGCCTTGGGAATTGAGAATGCATTAGCAGAATTGCTTGTGCAACGAGGTGTTACCAGTTTTGAAGAGGCAAAAGCATTTTTCAGACCCGACCTTTCTCAGCTTCACGATCCTTTCCTGCTTAACGATATGGACAAAGCCATTGATCGTATTGAAGCCGCTAAAATCAAAGGACAAAAGATTCTGGTTTTTGGCGATTACGATGTGGATGGAACCACTGCTGTTTCTCTGGTATACGCTTTCCTGAAAGAAAATGGATTTGAAAATCTTGATTATTATATTCCCGACAGGTACAACGAAGGGTATGGCATTTCAATACAGGGAATCGATTATGCACAAAAAGAAAATTTCTCTCTGATTATTGCCCTTGATTGTGGAATTAAATCTGTCGATAAGGTTAAATATGCCGCCGATCGCGGAATTGATTTTATTATCTGCGACCACCACCGGCCGGGCGACGAATTGCCTGAAGCTATTGCCGTGCTTGATGCCAAACGAATTGATTCAACCTATCCTTTTGATGAACTTTCGGGCTGCGGCGTTGGTTTTAAACTGATTCAGGCTTATGCCCAAACGCATGATATCCCTTTCAACAGCTTGTATAAATTCCTCGACCTGGTCACCATCAGCATAGCTTCGGATATTGTTCCTATTATCGGTGAGAATCGTATTCTTTCTCATTTCGGTTTAAAACTTATCAATACCAACCCGCGACCCGGAATTGAATCCATATTGGGTGTTGCCAATATTGTACGAAAAGCGGAGGATGAGATTAAAAAAGATGGGGAAGATGCTGGATTGCTATTTAGCCGCGAACTCACCATCAGCGATATGGTTTTCGTGGTTGGTCCGCGCATTAATGCCGCCGGACGTATCGAAAGCGGGCGCAACTCAGTAAAACTCCTGGTTTCGCCGGATATGGAAACAGCCGCCGGTATTGCCCAAACTATTAACGATTTTAATACCGAACGCCGTACTCTGGATACACAGATTACCCAGGAAGCTCTTGATATCATTGCAAAAGATGATAAGCTCCGTAAGGCAAAGGCTACCGTTGTTTTTAATCCTGACTGGCACAAGGGTGTAATTGGGATTGTAGCGTCACGGCTAACTGAAACCTATTATCGGCCTACGGTTGTATTAACGCAATCCAATGGTTTAATAACCGGATCGGCCCGTTCAGTAAAAGATTTTGATGTATACGATGCCATTGATGCCTGTAGCGATTTGCTTGAGCACTTTGGAGGGCATATGTATGCCGCCGGATTATCCATGAAACCTGAGAACCTGAAACCTTTCAGGGAAAGGTTTAATTCGATAGTTTCGGCAAGTATTACTGACGAAATGTTGATACCGGAAGTAGAGGTTGATCTTGAAGTGAACCTGAACCAGATCACACCTAAATTCTTACGGATATTAAAACAATTTGCCCCCTTCGGTCCTGGAAATATGTCGCCGGTTTTTATGACACGCGATACGGTTGATTCAGGCCATGCCCGTATTGTTGGTAAAAATCATGTAAAAATGACTGTATACCAGGAATCCGTGCGCAGTGATCCTTACTCAGGAATTGCTTTTCAGCAGGGCGATAAATTTGATTTGATTCAGAAAGGACAGAGTATGAATATCTGTTACCATATCGAGGAAAACGAATGGAACGGAGTTAAGAATATTCAGTTAAATATTAAGGATATTCGGTTTACGGATGATAATCTGTAAGTTGATGCTTGAGACCATCTTCATCTTGAGTTTCGGACGAAGTTGAAGACTTTCAAGACAATTTGCATCGGTCATGATAGTCTTGATTGTCATCCGAGGTAAACCAAAAAAAAACCAAAAAATACCTGCCCTATGGGAAATCAATACAACCCAGATGGTTTTATCCCTAAATATGGAGGTTATGAGCGGTTGATAACCTACCAGAAAGCTGAAATAATATTTGATGGAACAAAATATTTTACCAAGAAATATTTTCACCCTTATGACCGCACTATTGATCAAATGGTGCAGGCCGCTCGTTCGGGAAAGCAAAATATCGTTGAAGCCAGCATGGCATCAGGTACCTCAAAAGAAACGGAAATAAAACTCACAAATGTTGCACGGGCTTCATTGGAAGAATTGCTGATAGATTACAAGGACTATATACGAAACAACAAACTAACCTATTGGGATAAATCACATCCATATTATCCAAAACTAACTTTAAAGCACAAAATACCTAATGCAGATTACGAAATCTACAGAAAAGGAATAGAAAGTCCCGATCCTGAGGTTTCTGCTAATGTTTTAATAAGCTTAATAAACGTAACTTCTTATCTGCTTGCGCAACAGATAAAAACATTGGAAAAGGAATTTCTGCACGAAGGAGGTTTGCGTGAACGCATGTCGCAAGCCAGAATTGATATAAGAAAGAATCAAAAATAGGTAATGCTTTAACACGCAATCCCTAACAAATCTTACCTCGCCGAATTCGATCTTCCAGCCCACCTTCTGTTATTGTTAGCGGCAACCGGTCTTGGTGCCTTGTGACCTGAGTTCCCTCTTCCCTGCTGTTTCTTTTCCTTTATCGGGTTTTGATCCATCAATGGGAAAGGATGATTGTCGATAACTGGTATCCGTTTCGAAATCAGTTTTTCCACATCACGAAGAAATTCTTTTTCTTCGGCATCGCAAAACGAATAGGCGGTTCCTTTTGCGCCTGCTCTTCCGGTTCGCCCGATACGATGAACGTATG
Organism: uncultured Bacteroidales bacterium; assembly: GCA_963802185.1. Classification (GTDB taxonomy): domain Bacteria; phylum Bacteroidota; class Bacteroidia; order Bacteroidales; family UBA4417; genus UBA4417. The sequence goes on along the minus strand of CAWDHU010000008.1, from coordinate 123,877 downwards.
TTTCGGCGATGTTCGACATTTCAAAATTGATTACGTATTCAAGGTCGTCAACATCAATACCGCGGGCGGCAATATCAGTTGCCACTAAAACGCGTGTAGTTTGTGCTTTGAAATTGTTTAATGCACGTTGGCGGGCATTCTGTGCCTTGTTGCCGTGTATGGCTTCAGCAGTGATGTTGTTTTTCAACAGTATTTTCACCACTTTGTCAGCACCATGTTTGGTACGGGTAAAAACCAGGGCGGTTTTAATAACCGGATCTCTTAAGATATTTACCAGTAAGGAGTTTTTATTCCCTTTATCTACAAAGTAAACAAACTGATTTATAATATCTACCGTAGAAGAAACCGGTGTAACTGAAACCCTTGAAGGATTTTGTAAAATGGATGCTGCAAGTTTAACGATTTCTGCAGGCATGGTAGCAGAAAACAGAAGTGATTGTTTCTTTTTTGGAAGCAGCGCCAGTATTCTTTTTACATCGTGTATAAAGCCCATATCGAGCATGCGATCGGCTTCATCCAGCACCAGTATTTCCACATCACGCAGGTTCATAAATCCCTGGTTTATTAAATCCAGCAGGCGGCCTGGTGTAGCGATAACAATATCTACACCACGAAGTAAAGTGTTTGTTTGAGGATTTTGATTAACTCCGCCAAAGATTACGGTATTTGATAATCCTGTATGGCGCCCATATGCGTTAAAACTTTCGCCGATCTGGATGGCAAGTTCACGTGTGGGTGTTACGATCAGACTACGTATTTTTCGTTTTCTGTCGTATACCTTGTTAACACTAAGTAATTGGAGGATAGGAATGGCAAAGGCTGCTGTTTTTCCTGTTCCGGTTTGTGCGCTTCCGATAAGGTCGGCGCCGCGTAAAATTATGGGGATTGATTCTGCTTGTATGGGTGTTGGGATGGTGTAACCTTCTTCTTTTACAGCTTTTAAAATAGGTTCAATGATGTTCAGTGATTCGAATTGCATAAATGGTTTAGTAATGAAATATAAATTAAGAGAACAGACAAGGTTCTCAGAAATTCTTTCGCACAGCAAAGTTTTAATCGGTAGAAATTGGGAATACGCATTCCCAAATTAAGTGCCCGGAAGAATTCAAGGCAACATTCATAGGGTTGATCCCCTGTTCGCTCGTCTTAGATTGCGAATGTCAGTTAAAGCGGCAAAGGTAATCCTTTTATTGATACCAAAACAAACTCGCTGAGAATGAGATATAAAGTATGCGAATGTACCTTAATTCAGATGAGAATCTGAGGATAATCAAAATCAGGTTCTGGAAATAACAGATTTGCGTTATGCTGTTAAAAAATTCCTAATATATTTTTGTTACTCCTTTTTTTAAGGTGCCGTTTATTATTTTCCCGTCAGTTATTTCTAATTCTTCTTTATTGTCATTCCTAACAATTCCCCAAAATGTAGCATTCAGGGTGTTGTTTAGCGTATCGATTTTAGTAATATTCATTTCGCCACTAACAAATTGGTAATTGTTTGTTTTCTCTTTAAGGTAATTAGGGTAATAGGAACCGTGCGACGATTTAATTCCATTTCCAAAAACATATTTCCCTGTTGTTGCCCCTGCAATATTTATGTTTATTGTATTATTCTCTATATGCATATCACTTGTAATATTTATCCATATTTTATCCTGCATGCTAAATCTGTTTATATTCCAACCCTTTGAAATCACCTTTTTGCCTTTGACAGTAAAAAGTATCGCATTTTCACCGGCTGAATTACTTTTTTCAGTTACAGTAACAGGTTCAGACCCTGTATCATTTTTTGAATTTGTCAAATTGCAGCTTGCTATCATAAACAAAGCAAAAGCTACTAGTAGGAATACATTTTTCATTGCGGATTGATTAATTTGATTTATTGATAATAGGATAGAATTAGGTATTCTTTACAGTATAACATTAAAGAAAGTTTATACTACTTTTTTATAACATTAACCACCATTCGTTCTTCTAATTTTAAAATGCGTTCGAGTAATTCTGCATTTGTTTTTTCAAGTGATTCCACCTTATTGTTGAGCTCCTGAGTAGCTTTAACCAGTGGCGCAATAATATCGTTATAACGAAGATTGTACATACCTGCATCGTCAACTGTTATCATCCCATTTTGAGTGGCTCCAACGCTTTTAAGGGTTTCGTCTACTTCCTGGGCAATAAAACCATATTCTGCTTTTTTAGTTTCGTCGTTTTTACGCAAATACGAAACCGGTTTAAGTTTGGAGATAAAATTCAAACCCAGATCAGATGGTTTAATATCGGTTTTCCATCTTCGGTCAGAACCAATGGTCCAGGCTACCTGAATACCAGCAGATGTAATAGAACTATTCCCAATGCGAACCTGATTGCTCCCGGAGGAACTTGGAACAAGAGCATAATAGCCTATTCCAATATTGTTGCTTCCGCTGTAATTGCTGTAAATTGCACCATATCCTAATGCAGTATTGTAATTACCTGTTGCGTTTGCACTAAGAGAACTGGCTCCGACTGCAGTATTAAAACTGCCCGATATGTTATTGAAAAGTGAACTCTCACCAGTGGCTGTATTACTTTCTCCTGATATATTTGATTTTAAGGCCCAATAACCATTCGCCGTATTGTTATTTGCTACTGTGTTTGAAAAGAGTGAATATTCGCCAGTTGCAGTGTTATAATCTCCTGTTGTATTTGAGAAAAGAGCACTAAAACCAGTAGCGGAATTGCTAAAGCCTAATGAGTTGTTTTTAAGCGCTGAATAACCCATTGCAGTATTATTATTTCCTGCGGTGTTAGAGGCAAGGGCTCTAAAACCATTTGCAGCATTACTGTTTCCTGTTTTATTGAAAACAAGTGCTTCAAAACCTACAGCAGTATTATCATTTCCGGTAGTATTTGAATACAGTGCTCCATCACCGTTAGCATTATTATTATTACCGGTTGTATTGGAAAAAAGTGATTCAAGACCTACGGAAGTATTATGACCACCAGCTGTGTTGTGGTAAAGTGCGCTTTCGCCAATTGCAGTATTTTTAATTCCTGATGTATTAAAATAAAGTGAATTTTTACCGTTGGCAGTATTATTTGTTCCAGATAAGTTTGAGTAAAGTGAACCAAATCCCAACGATGTATTGTCAGTTCCAATTCTTCCGGAAATTGTATTGTTTCTTTTAAAAACCACATCTTTATTATCGGAAGTTCCAATAAAATTGGTAGAAGTTGTACCGGCATTTCCATTAATACTCCAACCGCTACCGCTATTTGCAGCATACAAAGCAAAAGGTACACTCAACAATTGATTTGTACCTGAAATGGTATAGCTTGTTCCTCCGGTTGGGTCGGTTTCAGTTTTAATAAAATATGGACCTGCCGACCAATTAATAGTGCTGAAACCTGCACCTCCGCCAATTTCGATACTTATCAAACCATTGGCATTGGAAGTCGGGGTTTGTGTTTCGGTTGAAACAACCGCTCCGCTGGCAGAACCCTGCAAAATTGAAATCTTTATGCCTACGGTATGGTTGGTTACTAATTGTCCGCTGCTATTGCGGATAATGGCCTGGTAGCTCATTTTTTGAGGGCTTTGTGCCCAGACACATGTTGCAAATACTACTGATACTAAAAATGTAAATAGTTTTTTCATAACGCTTAATTTTTAATGATTTTGAATGTCTTAAGTGGATTGTTGCTTTGAAGTATTTTTAAAAAATATGATGCAATTACAAGATGGCTCATGTCAATGCTTGTTTCATTGCTGACTATTTTCTTATTTTCCAAAAGTTTTCCGTTGCCATCGTAAAGCTGATACGACATATTTTGGATGCTGAGTGTTGCCGAAGCATCAACTTTTAAAATTATAAAGTCAGCAGAAGGATTGGGATAAACAGAGCATTGCAAAGTAATACCGGTGGCTTCTTCGAGCCCGGTTACTATAGAAATCTCGAAAGGTTGCTGAACGCCTTGTGCCACCGAGCCACCTGTTCCGGAGTTGGTTGTATAAACTACCTGCCCGGCAGAATAGCTCACCGTTCCTCCGGTTCCCGAAGCATTACCACCTGTGACAAGGACTGATTCCTGAGCATGCAATACTGTGAGGCTTAGGCTAAATATCAGCAATGCAAAAGGTTTAAATTTTTTATTTTCCATTTTCCCGTTTTAGAATTTATAAATAATACATGCTTCGGTTTTAATCAAACCACTTTAAGCCTGTATCATAATTTTTCAATCAACGGCAGCATCATGCAGGTAGCTGCATGTACGTATAATCTTCTGGCGAAAATGGTACAGTATATCAAATATATAACTTTCTAGATATAAAATGCAATAAATCCTATTTATTTGCAGATATGGTTAACGGCGAGGCAGATTTACCCTGTTTTTCAGAACAAGTTCAACCTCTTCCAACGTTACATTTTTTGTTTTCAATAATATCAGTAAGTGGTAAAGTAAATCGGCTGCTTCGTTTTTGAAGAGGTCGTCGTTGCTGTCTTTTGATTCAATAACCAATTCAACAGCTTCTTCTCCAACTTTTTGAGCTACTTTATTAATGCCTTTACGGAAGAGTTTATTTGTGTATGAATCCACATCATTTTCATCAATGCGCTGGGCAATGGTTTGCTGCAATTCATATAAAAATCCTTTAGCAGTTTCTTCGCTGAAACAAGTTGTTGATCCGGTGTGACAGGTTGGCCCGATTGGGTCTGCTTTAATCAGGATGGTATCGTTATCACAATCTATAAGAATGTCTTTTACTATCAGAAAATTACCGGAAGTTTCACCCTTGGTCCACAACCTGTTTTTGCTGCGGCTGAAAAAGGTTACCTTTCCTTCAGATTGTGTTTTTGCCAACGCTTCTTCGTCCATATAGCCGAGCATCAGCACCTGCTGGTTCTGGTAATTCTGGATGATAACCGGCACAAGGCCATTTGTTTTACTGAAGTCTATAAGCATCGTACAGGTATTTTTTCGTTTTGTAAATAATTTTTTAAATCAGGGATAGGGATTTCTCCAAAATGAAAAATGCTGGCAGCCAATGCGGCGCTGGCTTTGGTTTGCTGAAACACTTCTTTGAAATGTACTTTTGACCCTGCTCCGCCTGAAGCGATAACAGGTATATTGACAGCCTGGCTTACGGCGTTTGTAATATCGATGGCAAAACCGGTTTTCATTCCATCGTTAACCATGGAAGTGAGTAAAATTTCTCCAGCACCGAGTTTCGCTACTTGTTTCACCCAATCCATTGTTTTCAGCTCAGTAGGAATACGGCCGCCGTGCACATAAACAATCCATTCGTTATTTATGAAATTGGTATCTATGGCTACTACCACACATTGGCTGCCAAACTGCTCCGCAATTTCAGTGATAAGTTCAGGACGTTTTACAGCTGAAGAATTGACGCTGACTTTATCGGCACCTGCTTTTATGATTACTGAAACATCGGCCAGCGAATTGATTCCACCTCCTACGGTAAAAGGAATATTGATCTCTCGAGCAATTTTTTCAACAAGTATGGAGAGCGTTTTCCTGTTTTCGTGCGTAGCAGTGATATCCAGAAATACCAACTCATCCGCACCTTCCTGCACATAGCGTTTCGCCAGTTCAACAGGATCGCCTGCATCACGGATATCAACAAAATTGATTCCCTTTACAGTCCGTCCATCCCGGATATCGAGGCAAGGAATGATTCGTTTTTTTAACATAGTCTGCTCAATTCTTTCAAGGTGATTTTTTGCTCGTAAATGGCTTTGCCAATTATGGCTCCTTCGCAGCCGATTTCAATCAGCTTTTCAACATCTTCCATGGAGGACACTCCGCCACTGGCAATAAGTTTTACTTTGGTTCCGGCAATTATTTCAGCATAAAGTTCGTTTGAAGTTCCCTCCAGCATACCATCTTTCGAAATATCGGTGCAAATAACATATTGAATGCCTTTGCTTTCATAACTCCCAATAAAATCAATAACATCCAGGGTAGAGGATTCGAGCCATCCGTGTGTGGCAATTTTACGATCATTGAAATCGGCTCCTAGTATAATTTTTTCGGGCCCGTAGACGGCCAACCATTCGAGGAACAATTCAGGGTTTTTAACTGCAATGCTCCCTCCCGTGATTTGCGAAGCACCGTTTTCGAAAGCAATTTTCAGGTCTTCATTGCTTTTTAAGCCACCGCCAAAATCGACTTTTAATTTGGTTTTGGTTGCAATTTCGTGCAACACCTGATAATTTACAATATGGTTCGACTTTGCTCCGTCCAAATCCACGACATGCAGAAATTGAATGCCGTTGGCTTCAAATTCTTTAGCGACTTCCAGCGGGCTTTCGTTGTATATTTTCTTTGTCGAATAGTCGCCTTTACTCAGCCTGACGCACTTACCTCCGATAATATCTATTGCGGGAATGATCCTCATAATTCTAAAAAGTTTTTTAAGATTCTTTCACCTACCCATGCCGACTTTTCAGGGTGAAACTGTGTGGCATAAAAATTATCTTTCTGCATCGCGGCACTAAAAGGTAAAATATACCGGCAAGTTGCAATGGTTTCGTCACTGAGTTCAGCATAATAGCTGTGTACGAAATATACATTGTCCTGATCGGTTATTCCGTCAAATAACTTCCCTTTCAGGTTTTCGAGATTATTCCAGCCCATATGCGGAACCAGTTCGTCCGGAGGGAATTTTTTAACGTCAGCATCAAATATACCAAGGCACTCAGTATCATTTTCTTCAGAGTATTTACACATGAGTTGCTGTCCCAGGCAAATTCCAAGTGTTGGTTGTTTCAGGGATTTTATCAGTTCATCCAGATGATGTTCTTTTAAATACAGCATGGCGGAACTTGCTTCACCAACACCGGGAAATATTACTTTATCTGCAGTTCTGATTAGTTCATCATTGTCAGTCACCATGCATTCGTATCCCAATCGCTTTAATGGCATTTTCCACAGATTTTATATTGCCTGCATTGTATTTTATAATTGCGATCATAGCGTTCCTTTTGTGCTGGGAATCGAAAAATTACCTGTTTTGCTTCACTGCCATTCGGATGGCTTTGGCAAATGCTTTAAATATGGCTTCGATCTTGTGGTGTTCGTTAGTGCCTTCGGCTTTAATATTCAGGTTGCATTTGGCATTGTCGCTGAAGGATTTGAAGAAATGGAAAGAACATTTCGGCTGGCATTTCGCCAATTTTTTCCCGTTTGAATTCCGCGTCCCAAACCAACCATGGCCGGCCGCCAAAATCAATAGCTACCTGGGCAAGGCAATCGTCCATAGGCAGCAAAAAACCATATCGCTCGATTCCTTTTTTGCTTCCCAAAGCTTTAATAAAAGCTTCACCAAGAGCGATTGCAACATCCTCGATAGTGTGGTGTTCATCAATATGTAAATCACCTTTAACTTGAATGTTTAAATCCATATTCCCATGCCGCGAAATCTGTTCAAGCATATGGTCGAAAAAGCCTAAGCCGGTTGAAATGGTACTTTTTCCTGATCCATCCAGGTTTAGTTCGATTTCGATATTGGTTTCGGATGTTTTACGGATAACCTTCGCTTTTCTCGGCTCTGATTTCAGAAGCTGATAAATATCACCCCAGCTTGATGTGTTTAGAACTGCATCTTCATTGGAATCCATTCCCATATAAATGGCTTTACATCCCAGGTTTTTGGCCAGCTGAACATCGGTTAACCGGTCGCCGATCACATACGAATCAGCCAGGTTATAATTGCCTTTCAAATAATGTGTGAGCAAGGCTGTTCCTGGTTTTCGTGAAGGAAGGTTTTCGTGTGGAAAGGATTTGTCGATAACAATCTCTGAAAATGTAATTCCCTCATTTTTAAATGCCTGAATAATTTTATTCTGAGCCGGCCAGAATGTTTCCTGCGGGAAAGAAGTGGTTCCAAGTCCATCCTGGTTGGTAACCATAACCAGTTCGTAATTGAGTTCCTGTGCTATACGGGAAAGATATTGGAAAACACCGGGGTAAAACTCCAGTTTTTCGAGGCTATCAAGTTGCAAATCGATAGGTGGTTCAATCACCAAAGTACCGTCTCTATCAATAAATAATACTTTTTTCATAGATTATAATTTCTTTAATGCATCAACAAGTATCTGATTCTCCTCCGAACTTCCAACTGTGATCCGGATGCAATTCTCAACAACGCTATGCCTGTTACGGGTAATCACTTTTTGATTTACAAGTTCAGTGTATATCCTGTTGGCTTCCGTCATTTCAACCAGCAGAAAATTTGCATCCGAGGGATATATCTTTATTACAACAGCCAAGCCGTTTAATTGATTCTGAAGCCATGTTCTTTGTTCGAGGATGATGGTTTTTCTTTTTTCGAACTCAGCAACTTTTCTTAATGCTTCAAGAGCAGCTTTTTGATTTGGCCCGCTCACATTATAGGGTGGTTTTACCTTATTATACAACGATATTATCAAATCGTTTGAATATGCCATTCCGACTCGTGCAGCTGCCAATCCCCAGGCCTTGCTGAAGGTTTGCATAACGATCAGGTTTGGATATTGCTCGATTTTAGTTAACAGTGAACCGGCTTTACTGAAATCAATATAGGCTTCATCTACAATTACAATTCCTTTGAATTTTTTAAGTACAGTCTCAATATTCACAAGACTGTTTGCCGTTGGATTATTCGGTGAACAGATAAAAATCATTTTTAGCGCTTCATCATCCAGGTAATTCTCCAATGCATCGAAATCAATCTGAAATGATTCAGTCAATGGAACCTTGATCAATTCAACATCATTAATCTCAGCTGAAACTTCGTACATGCCGTAAGTTGGTGTAAAAATCAGTGCTTTGTCTTTCCCGGGATTGCAGAAAATACGGAAAGTCAAATCAATCACTTCGTCACTTCCATTTCCAACAAAAATAGTTGAGACAGCAACCGATTTTATTTCGCTCAACTTTTTCTTTAATTCTTTCTGATGTGGATCAGGATAACGGTTTAATTCGCCAAACGGATTTTCATTGGCATCTAAAAATACGCCTTCAGAGCCTGAAAATTCATCGCGGGCACTGGAATAGGGTTTTAGCGCAAGGATGTTTTTCCGGACCAGGTTTATAATTTCTGATTTTTGCATAAATCAATCATTAAAATTCAGGATTGCTTCTTATTATTCGTACCTCGTCAATCTTCATTCGTCAATCGCAACGTTACCGCATTTTTATGCGCAAACAATTGTTCCGCTTCAGCCATCAATTCAATAGCCGGGCCAATGTTTCTGATTCCTTCTTTCGATAATTCCTGGAAAGTTATTTTAGTAACAAAACTATCGAGCGATACTCCGCTGTAGCTTCGTGCATACCCATTAGTTGGCAGCGTATGATTGGTTCCACTGGCATAATCGCCCGCGCTTTCGCAGCTGTAGTTTCCGAGGAAAACAGAACCTGCTTTTGAAATTTGAGGAATAAGATTACGGGCTTCATTCACAGCAAGAATAAGGTGTTCAGGAGCATACATATTGCTGAATTCAACACATTCATTAATGTTATTCAGAACAATTGCCTTGCTGTTTTCCAATGCTCTTTCAGCGATGGATTTTCGGGGCAGGTTTTGCAATTGTTGACTCAAAAGTGCCAGGGTTTTATCTACAACATCTTCATTGTCTGATAGTAAAATAACCTGGCTGTCGGTTCCGTGTTCAGCCTGCGAAAGCAGATCAGCAGCCACAAATGCAGGATTGCAGCTACAATCGGCAATAATTAGAACTTCACTTGGGCCTGCCGGCATATCGATAGCCACGCCCGATTGCTGAGCTACTTGCTTTGCTGCGGTTACATATTGGTTGCCCGGCCCGAATATTTTATCCACTTTAGGAATGCTTTCAGTCCCGAATGTCATTGCTCCAATTGCCTGTATCCCACCGACACAGAATACAGAAGTTATACCCACCAGTTTGGCAGTGTATAGTATAACCGGGTTGATTTCCCCGTTTTTATCGGGTGGTGTACATAGTACAATGTTTTTGCATCCTGCCAGCTTTGCCGGAATACCCAGCATCAGAACAGTCGAAAATAAAGGTGCCGTGCCGCCGGGAATATAAATTCCGACGGTTTCAATTCCCCGGCTTTCGCGCCAGCATTCAACTCCTGAAGTCGTTTCAATTACCTTGGAAGTTTCGGTTTGTGCCGCGTGGAATTTTTCAATATTGCTTTTTGCAAGCTGAATGGCTGCTTTCAGGTCTTGTAGCACTTTTTCTGATGCATCGGCGAACGCTTTTTCATTTAATGCCAATGAATCTAACTCAGCTTCATCGAAAAGGCGGCTGTATTTTTTCACAGCACTATCACCAACTTCACGTATTTCTGTAAAAACCTGGTTTACAATAGTACTCATCGATACTTTCTCAACAACAGGTCTTTCGGCGAGTTTTTGCCAGTCTTTCTGTCCTGGATTGATATGTTTTTGCATCTTTCTTGGTTTTTTGGGTTTCTAGTACCACGACCTGAAGGTCGGGGTTAAGGGTGGCTTGTGCACTATACCCCGACCTTAAGGTCGGGGTTTACAGCACCATTTTCTCAATCGGAATTACCAGAATTCCCTGTGCTCCCAAATCCCGGAGCTGGTCGATAATATCCCAGAATTCATCTTCTTTTACCACCGAGTGTATGCTGCTCCATCCTTCCATGGCTAAAGGTAATACAGTTGGCGATTTCATGCCGGGTAAAATGGAAGAAATCTTTTCAATCGAAGTGTTCGGAGCGTTTAGAAGTATGTATTTGTTTTCGGACGAATTCCTGACTGCTTTGATCCTGAAAAGCATCTTGTCTAGGATTTGCTGCTTTTCAGGACTTAGATTTTTATTGGAAATTAATACGGCTTCGCTCGAAAAAAGAACTTCTGCTTCTTTCAGGCCATTCATTAAAAGTGTGCTTCCTGTACTGACGATATCAAAAATTGCATCAGCCAAACCAATGCCGGTAGCGATTTCGACGCTTCCACCGATTTCTTCAATTTCGACATTGATCTTTTTCTCATCGAAAAATTTCTTCAGAATTTTGGGATAGCTCGTGGCTATTTTCTTGTTGTTGAAGAATGTCAAACCGGTATAATCCTCGTCCCTGGGAATAGCCAATGAGAGTTTACAGTGTGCAAAGCCTAGTTTTTCGATGGTAAGCACATCCTTTTGTTTTTCCCAGACTTCATTCTCACCTAAAATACCAATATCAGCAACACCTTGTTCCACGTATTGAGGAATATCGTCGTCGCGAAGAAAAAGTACTTCGATTGGGAAATTTTTAGCTTCCGTTTTTAATTTGCGGTCGCCATTGGAGAGTTTAATACCACACTCTTTGAGCAGCTCAAGCGATTTTTCGCTGAGCCTGCCCGATTTCTGAATTGCAATTTTTAATTTACTCATGCTTTTTGTGTTTTATGCTGAGTAAACGGTGGGAGGGGATTTAAAACAAAAAACCCGACTGTTTACTCAGACGGGTTTCGAAATATTTTACAAATTACAAATATCACTTTCTCCTTGCCTGAGAGCTGGTATGAAAATGATGGTGATGTAATTCGATGAAGTTCATTTTTTTCTTTGTTTGATTTTGCAAAAGTAGTAAAATATTTAATGCGGCAAAAAAAATTATCGCAAATGAATAAAAATCAATGCAATGATGGCAGGCACAGCCTGTACATAGAATATTCTTTTTGATGCCGTTAATGCACCATAAATACCAGCAACTATTATGCAGCTTAAAAAGAAAACTGCAATATAAAAACCCCATAAGTCATTGGTAATAAACAATGTCCAGATTAAACCGGCCGCGAGAAAACCATTATAAAGGCCCTGGTTTGCTGCCAGAACTTTGGTTGGTTTAAAAAGATTGGGTGCCAGCATCTTAAAAACTTCCTTTCCTTTTGTTTCCCAGGCAAACATCTCCAGCCATAAAAAGTACAAATGCTCAATGGCAATAATCGCAATTAAAATTTCTCCTATTAGTTTCATAATTCTCTTTATAAAGGTCTAAGAACATAAAAACAATAACTATGTTCAAATTCAAAGTATTACCTGAATGGAATTTATCATAGAATTTAAACTAAAAAAGCCAATCCTTATGGATCAGCTTTTTTGTTCAATGTTGTGTTTATACGAGTATTCGAGTTTATAGCGGAAGATAACTTGTTCCTGATTTATTATTTCTTTGCCAATCAACACGGTAGCGGGCAGGGCATTCGTCGCCGGTTATAGGTTCATTATTGGCATTGTAACCAAAAGTGATGGTAGCGCTTTTATCGTCTGATGGTATCTGATGAATTTTGATACCTGAAACGGGATCCCAATCACAAGCCTGGCGGCAGACCACCGATTGAGTAATTTGTGTGAAAAACTCTTCTCCCATCCTGTTAGCTCCCCAAACTACCAGATTCTGGTAATTGCCAACTGAGCCGAATCCATCGATAGTAAGGATATACTGGCCAGCGGTGCCTGTATAGGTGCTCTGGCGGGCAACATTCCACATACGGTTGGTGCCATTATCAAAACTGGCTTGCATAGTTCCGCTAATTCTCTCAACATAAGACGTAATCATAGTCCCTACTTGCCAACGATGTCCGCCATTAACATTCATAAGGGTTTTAGTTCCGTTAAGTTTTACTGATTTGCCTGTTTTAACATTGGTAACAGTGAAATCGATATATTTACAGATGATAGCTGCACCGGCCTGCTCCCAATGTGTGCCCACTTTAATTCTTAATTCTATTTTTCCTGCTCTGCTGCGTTTATCATTACAGGTGGCACCATTAAATGTGATCCTAACGATTAAAGTGTCATTTACTATTAAAGCCGTGTCAACAGTTGCATTGCAAGGTTTCCATGCTGAAGATTTAAAATTACCAGCATTATTCGACATTATGGAAGTGACATCACTTTCTACATCTTTCATAACGTTTTCCACGTTATTTTCATCAACGGATAATTGCTCCAGTGATACAGGGTCGACTGTGCTTGTACTGAGATCTTCCTTGGCACAGGAAGTGAAAATAAGCGTAATTGCGGAGACAAGAATGATTGCCAGGTGATGAAGATTTTTTGTTTTCATGGTTTTCATTGTTTTGAGTAATATTATAATTGAGTGATTTAAGTTTGTATTAATAATACACTCATATTGTTTTTTACCCTGATGAGGAACGGAATTATTTTAAAATTATTTTGCAAAATGTTGAATTATAGTGATGTATATTTTTTTGCAGGGTTCATTTTTCATGAGTTCAAGGCGAAAAATTTGCCATGATTCCCTAAGATTTGCAGGCAAACTTAATTTGAAACCCTCAAACAAAATGCAGGTCTCCATCACTATTTTGCTCTTTCCTGCTTCTCCACCACTCCACACGCTCCGAAAAAGCCCATAGCGCCGGCACTTAAATTCGTAGGAACGTTAGCCGAAGCTGTATTAAAATATCCGCCATTCCAGGTTGTTTCGAGTAATAAGGCGCGCAGAAATGCTGCATGTTCATCGGTTAAGGAATATCTTCGTTCAGTAATTACAGTTCCCGGAGGAAAGGTGATTTTTTCCATAGTCGGGGCAAAAAGCTCACTCACATCCAGTGTTGGGAGGGTATAATAAAAGACTTTCGCCCTGCACGAATCAGGGTCTTGGTTTTCATAACCCGGCGCTAACGACCAGTCGAGTTGAATTTCGAACATGGCTGATAAAAAAGGATTGTATGGAAACGGTACTTTGCTGAACCTGTATTGATTATCACCTGAGTCCCTTTCGTACTCTATAAACTTAAAATCCACCGGGGCTGCCAACACTGCTTTTGATGAATAAATCCTGTTGCCTGAAGTGATTGACAATGAATATGTTTCGTTCCGTATGCCAATAAATGGTTTGTCCGATTCATATGTTCCCGGATGTAAGGTGTCTTCATGAAAAGTGTGTGCCAACAGGTTTGATGAAACCAAAACGGTTGCGCCTTTTACGGGCTCTGGCTGCATGTTAAGTGTGGATACCGGTTTCATTATAGTTATAGTTTGTACTTTCAACTCATTAGTAATAATTCCATCAACCACTACAAAATCATTGTCAGCTGATTGTAAATCCCAATCCGTTTGTTTCTCGCACGAAACAAGCAGCAATAAAAGAAACAGGTATATCAACAGTTTTTGCATCAGAATCGGAAAGTATAATTTAGTGATGGTATGGCACCGGCAACAGACATGGAAGTTATTATGCGCTCAACATCACCTTCCAGGTTAGCAGGAACCATAATATTTTCGTTGTCGTCCTCTGTTTTATTAAAGTTTATGGAGAAAGGATTGTATCTCCCATATGCATTGTAAATGGTAAGCATCAGGCTATGCTGGAATCTATTTTCCGGCTTGCTGAAGGCATATGAAACAGATAAATCCAGTCGGTGATAATCAGGATACCTGTCGTTATTTTTTTCGCCATATACAGGTACAGAATAACCATTTACATAATAAAACCCGGTGGGCGAACTAAACGGAGCGCCTGTAAGATACATCCAGTGCGACGAAAAACTCCAGTGTTTTTTGGTTGCGTAGGATAATGTCAGGCTGAAATTATGAGGCCTGTCATAAGCTGACGGAAAGATTTCACCATTATTTATATCAGCGATTTGTTTCATCGATCGCGACCAGGCATAACTGATCCAGCCGGTGAAATTTCCTTTGCTTTTGCGCAGCATCGTTTCCAAACCATACGACCAGCCATCGCCAAAGCGGAGTTCACCTTCAATCAGCTGATTTATGAGTAAATTAGCATGATCCTTGTATTCCACCTGGTTATACAGTCGTTTGTAATAAGCCTCAATGGAAAAATCAAGCTGATGGTGAAACACTTTGCTGAAAAAACCGAGCGAAAACTGATCCGCCTTTTGTGGCAGTATATTTGGACCACTCGGTGCCCAGACATCGAGTGAAGTAAATGGACTGGTTGAGTTGCTCAATACCTGTAAATGCTGAACATTATGGTTATAATTAGCATGAATTGACGAATTTTCACTGAGGGCATATTTCAGGCTGATACGCGGCTCGAAGTTCAGAAAGCTCTGGTAAACGGTATTTTTTGCAACCTGAACTGTATCAATAACTTTGTGATTGGCATCGAAAAAGTAAACCGAAGTCGGGCCAAGGTCGTTCCACCGTGAGATTCTGATCCCATAACGAGCGATAAGTTTTTGGCCGATTTTTTGTTCGTTACTAGCATAAATGGCCAGCTCGGTAGACTGGTATTGGGCAAGGCTTGCAGGTATTTCATCATTTGTGAAATACATTTTACCCGGGTTGATTTGATGACCGTTGATCTCAAAACCGGTTTTAATGGTGTTTTTGGGATTCAGATACCATGAAAAATCTGTTTTAATGGTTGCATTCGATATAGAAGAAGTCCAGTATGTACTGAGTTCCTTTGAGAGATCAAGATAATAATTGTACCGGCTGATATAAGCTGTGGTATTGGAGAAAAGACGGCTGTTGAAAATATGATTCCACCTTAATGTACTGGCAACATTCTTCCAGCTGATTCCAAAAGTATTTGCATTCAGGTTGTTATACCGGTTAAAGTCATCATTGCCTTTAAAAGCTGTGAAAAAAAGCCTGTTGTTCCTGTTGATCCTTATATTGAATTTGGCATTGATGTCGTAAAAATTGAATTTGTAAGTACGCTGGTCATCAAATGGGAATTGTAGCCAATTCAGGTTCGAAATCCGGCTTGAAATAAGGAAGGAGCTTTTTTCTTTCAAAATTGGTCCCTCTAGCGTAAGGTCAGTGGTATAAGGTCCAATGTTGCCCGAAAATCCGACCCGTTTCATATTGCCTTCGCGCGCACGCATATCAACTACGGATGACAACCTTCCACCATAATTAGCCGGGAAATCGCCTTTATAAACCATAACATCTTTAATGGCATCAGGAGCCAGGGCCGAAAAGAAACCAAACAAATGTGAAGGATTGTAAATCGGGGCTTCGTCGATCAATAAAAGGTTCTGATCACTGTTCCCTCCGCGAACATAATAAAATGAAGAGCCATCACCGAAAGTGAGAATTCCGGGAACGTTCTGTAACGATTTGAGCACATCCACATTGCCGGCAAATCCTGGAATCTGCTTCAGCACAGAAGGCGAAAACCGGATATCCCCTGTTTGATTTAATGGTTTCCCATCTGTGTCCGGATCGGAAGTTATAACAACGGCATTCATTTCGACGGCAGAAAGCTCCAGGTCAACTGTTGCTTCGATATTTTTATTCAGATTAACATCTTGCGTAACCGAAGTGTACCCAACAAACGAATTAGTGATCCGGTATTCGCCCATGGGTAATGAAAGAGAGTAAAAGCCATATGCATTGCTTGTTGTGCCCTGCATGGAAGCGGCATCGTACACATTAGCGCCGATTATTACCTCAGCTGTAGATTTATCCCTGATATATCCGCTGATCGTGAATTTACGGACTTGTTTTATCGGGACCTCTTGTTTTGGAAGAGTTTCCTGTTTATGAAGTTTCAGAATTACTTGTTTTTCCGAAAGGATATAGTCAATACCGTTGGCTGTAAAAACCAGTTCAAAAATTTTCGAAAGCGAAGTGTTGCGGGCAACTACCGTGATTTTTTTATCGACCGGAATAGATTGAGGACTAAATGAAAAAAGGATATTCCCTTTTTCGCTGATCTGTTCAATTACTTCTCCAAGCGAAAGATTATTAGCCTTAATGGTTATTTTTTTTTCCAGGTTTTGGGCAAAAACAACCGAAGCCACTATTAAAAGCAGACAAGTAAAAAGGAGGCGGTTAGTTGTTTTTCCTATGTTCAAATCAGAGTTTTTTAAGTCTCATTTCTTAGTTTGAATATTCCTGTTCATTTCGGTGATGCCAGCCATAATCAGATTCCTAACACTTACAAAGCTAGGTAACCAATACATTGTTCAGTTTTTCGTTGTGACAAACAAGTACATTCTCTTTTGCTCCATGCCAGTAATGCATACCATTCCCCAAGCAATCTTTATAATCGTTACATTTTTCACATTGCCCGGTTTTGGTCCAGTTCCTATCGCGGAAAGATTGATATTTCGTCGACCAGGTTTCATGAAAATTATCCCTGTAAATATTGCCCTGTGTAAAAGACCTGTCAATATTTGGACATGCTGATATGGAACCATCAATTAAAATAGATCCAATGTTAATTCCTGCCCTGCAAAAAAAGTAATTATCTCTGACTTTCGATTCATAAACACCCACATAACCTTCGCAACTGAATTTTATATCAATCGATTTTTGTTTTCGCTTTAAGGCAATGAAATCCATTACTTCTTTGAATTGTAAATCCGTTAAAAACAATTCCGGATTTTCTTTTGCCCGCCCGATAGGTACTATGGTAAATAAACGCCAGGCTTTAACTCCTTTGCTGATAAGGTAATCAAAGATAGCGGGCAGTTCTTTAATATTTCTTTTATTTACACAAGTCACAACATCAAAATTCAGTCGTGGCGAACTTACAGCTATGTCAATAGCTGTATCCACTTTCGCAAAGCTGTTTTTTGTATTCCGCAACCAGTTATGAGTTTCTTCCAATCCATCAAGACTGAATGTGAGCGCTCCTAATCCGGCATTGAGCAATGAATTGTGTTTTGGCTCATCATACAAATATCCGTTCGAAACCATGCTCCAGCGCATTCCCCGCTTCCGTATTTCGCGGCCACATATTTCAATATCCTTGCGTAACAGAGGTTCGCCGCCTGTTAATATAACGGTAAAATTTTCAGGAATTGAATCAATGGTGTCGAGAGCAGATAAAAAATCGACCAAAGGCATATCTTCAACCGAACTGTCTTTCGAACAATCGCTACCGCAATGCAAGCAATTCAGGTTGCAGCGCGAAGTACATTCCCAGAACAAATAATTCAGTTCGTGAATTTTAGTTTCATTTTTTTTGAAACTCCTGAAAACTGCTTTTTTGACTGATTGAATCATCTATTTCTCATCCAATGATATAGCAACAAATACCTGGTCAATCGGGTTTTTCAGGATGGTATCTTTCGGGTAGTAAGATCCATTTTGAGTGGAGTCAACATCTTCAAATTTCAGGCCGATGCTTGTATTGTATATTGTATAAAATGAAAATTTACCGTCATCACCCGAATAGGTATGCTGCGATAAATCAACAACAGAAACCTTAATTCCTTTAATAGCATTACCCGTAGCTGCTGATTTTACAATACCTTCAATTAATAGATCCTTATTCAAATCCTGAGGCGTGCCGTAACAAGCCTGAAAGACGAATAACATGGTGGCAAAACTCATGCCGCCGATTAGTTTTATTTTCCAGTTTCGTATCATTTTCTTAAATGTTTAAAGTTATTTCAATTTGTACATTAAACCAAATCTGAATCCGGTTTCCATTAGTCGCTGATGGTTCTCGGTGGTTGAAAAAGAAATCAGCGAATGGGATTTCATATATGGATTTACAAAAACTGAAACACCGAAATCAGAATCATATTTCAGCCCTAATCCAAAAATTGCGCCTATACCATTCTGGCTGTCAACAGGGCTTGAAATAGTTGGATCAATATCGAGGATCAATCCGCCGTTTACAAAACAATATTTCAGGAAATTAACTCTTAAAGTTAATGGTATATTAATGAGTGAAAACTGTTCTCTATGAGATGGTGCCTGATTGAAAGGAGGATCAAATGGGTCAACTATTATTTTGTGATTTGAGTATTCAATTCCAGTCTCAAAATTAAAAGTGTTATTAAGCTGATGCAAATAGTTTATACCAATTGTGAAAAAATTGTCTGAGTTATAACTACCTTCTCCTTCTAATGGCTGAAACCGTATTACATCATTTTCTCCTAAAGAGGAGAACGTTATCCCGATTTTGCCTTTCAGGTGTTGAGATTCATTTTTCTGAGCAAAAGTGATAATTGCTAAAACAAAACATAGAATCAGTAAAGATGATTTTTTCATAAAAGATGTTTTTCAATAATTGAGATTTATAGCTAATGATTCGTATCCGTATAAATTACAAGTGATTAAAAGGATAAAATCATTAAATCAAAATTACTTGCAGCTTTTCCCTGAAACTTCAATCACATTTCCGTTTTGTTTTACCTTTAAGTCAAGCGTTTCCTTTATTACCTGTAAAACTGACTCAAGCGACTGATTATCAAAAGAAGCTGTAACCCTGCATTCAGACAAAGCAGGATTGGCTATTTTAACGGGAATTTGATACACATTTTGAAGTGTATTTACTACCTGGGCCAGGGTTTCATTATCAAATACAAGCACATGTGTTTTCCATGCCATATAATTTGGATCAGTATTAGTTGATTTGTTGATCTGCTTCTGCTCAGGTTGAAGGACAGCCTTTTCCCCCGGATTAAGGAGCACATTTTCTTTCGGAGTGTTTTTGTAATAAACTGATACTTTACCAGCTGTAAGAACCACTTCCATGGTTCCGGCGGAGGTATTTGAATTTACATTGAATTTTGTTCCGAGCACTTCGACCCTTGCATCGCCCGAACTCACAATAAACGGCCTTGTTTTATCGTGTGTTACTTCAAAATAGGCTTCACCAATTAATTCAACCTTCCTGATTTTGGAATCGAATGCAGAAGCATACTTTATTTGTGAACCGGCATGTAGCGAAACCACAGTTCCGTCGGGCAATACATGCTCAATATTTGAGGTTTGTGCTGTAACAACAGTGTCTCTGAGTTTTGAAATATTGAAATATAAAATAAATGAGGCCGCCAGCAAAATAGTAACAGTTGCTGCGACTTTCCAAATTTTCCGGAAAGAGAAAGGATTGGTATTTCTGTTCTGATTCAGAGATATGACTTTTGCTTGATTGTCCTTACCTGAAGCGGTGGCAGCCATCTTCTCCAGTATGGATTTCCATTCCTGATCCAGGTTTATGGTGGAATGAATTTTCTGTTTTTCGATCAGCTCCCAGGTTTTACGGTATTGATTGAAAAACTCTTCGTTTTGAGCATCTGCTTTCATCCATGCCGAGAGTATGCGCAACTCTTCTTCCGTGATTTCTCCGGAGAAATACCTCGTGATGAGGTCGGTATAATATGTAGAGTTCTCGTTCATTTGCCTTTCCTGTTAATAATACACTTCGAATCGTTTTTACCCTGATGTGGATTTGGTTTTTTTGAAGTCAGAAGTCGGAAAACCGAAGTCGGAAGTCTGGAAATCTGATTTTAATATTTTCCTTCTCCTTGTCACCTCTCTCCCTGTCGCCCCTTCATTTAACAATACATTGGTCATTTGCTTAAAAAGCTACTTACAAACACTATTAAGACCGTTAAATATTCAGCCAGCCTTACCCGCATATGTTGTAATGCTTTCGACATTTGTGTTTCCACGGTTTTCACCGAAATCTGTAATTTGTCGGCAATTTCCTGGTATTTAAGGTTTTCGTATCGGTTTAGCACAAAAATTTCCCTGCATTTCTCAGGAAGGTCTGCTATTGAAGAATCAATTTGTGCTTTCAGCTCACTTTCCACCATGCTGTCGGCACCATCGTATTCAGGAACTTCCAGCAGGTTTTCGATATGGAGTATATTATGATCAAATTTACGGTTATCGCGCAGGTGATTGGTACATTTATTATGAATAACTGTTGTGAGATACGATTTTACAGCACGATCCATATCAATGGTTTCCCGTTTTTCCCAGAGACTGATAAAAGCTGACTGCACAATTTCCCTGGCGGTTTCATAATCCTTCACATATTTCTGTGCAAAAAAGCACATGCCCGCAAAATGCTTCCTGAAAAGCATTTCGAAGCTCACGTGATCAAGCGTTTGAATGATATTTTTGCCTTTATGTTCCAGTTGAAATTATTTTAAAGCTGCTGCTGAAAAGAGTAAGATGAATAACTATTGCCAAATTAGTAAAATATTGATTGATCTCGATTTATTTGTACTAATGATATAATCCCTGAATCACAATTCAGAAATCTGAAATCACAATTCAATATTTCATTTGATTGTTGCCCAATATGAAAGTTTAAAGTGGTATTTATTCCAGTTTTATAGCAAGTTTTCCTTTGATGCTAACAGGGGCAATGATCCCTGCAGGAACCAGCACGGGTTGTTGCACATCCATGCCGCTGAGGCTTCCGGTCATGATAAACCCTTCTCCAATTTCATATTTATTTAGACTTTCAACCATCATATCATAGGTTTCGCGTATGTCAGCACCAATCGGGTACGACATATTTTTACTTATCATCTTCTCGATACCGCTGTTAGCTACCCACGCTGCTGATTTCACTAAAAGATTTTTCGTCTGCACAGAGAACTGAAGGTCTTTCAGTATTATAGACGAATCAGAGGCACGGTACATGGGTAGTCCCGAGAAATATAACTTTCCGTTTATGCTTCCAATCACATCTGTTGCAATGATCATCTTGTTTTCGTTTCCGTAAACAGATACACCTGTAATTGTAATCTTCTTTTTTTCGTAAGTATAGGAAGTGTTGATCAGCATCAGGCGTGTTATGGAATCGAGGTAATCGTAACCGATATAAGAAACCACGTTTGCCAGGAATTCGTCACTTGAGGTCAGTAACAGTTGTAAGGTCGGGAAGCATCCGGTTTATCATGGATGGCGGTTTTTTCCCGGTAAAACATTCCGCTATTCCCTGTATGGATGTATTATGCTTTATAACTCCGTTGCCTCCGGTGATTGGCATGGCCGAAACAGATTTAGGGCTGATACGCAGCCACACCCCATATTCTTCCGATAACAGCATGGGCTTTTGCATTTCAATCCAGGCGTCTCTGGCTGTGGATTTGAGATCAAGGCTTTGTTCCAATCCTGCATCTATTGCTGAATTTATGGTTTTGGTGTTGAACTTAATAATCATATCAGCAATAAAGGTGATAGGCAGATCGACCGGGCCGATTTTCAACGTGGGTTTGGTCAACCATTCATAACCATCGGAAGTTGTGATGGTTGTCACTGACCAGTCCTTATTCACAATTACAGTGGAGCGAAACTTAAGTGCAATCTCCGCGTTAAGTTCGCGGTAGTCGGAAAGGGAAATTCCAAATTGCTGTATTTTCCACCCGGCCTTTATCCATAGTTTTAAAGGTACACGGTAAATAAATTGTCCGTTTTCGAAACCGATTTTGATATTATCCTTCTTCCAGGCCTTAACCATTATATTATCGCCACCATTGTCATCGAGGCTGGTATCGGCATAAATAAGATCCGTTAAGCTGGCGGTTTAGTAAAGCTTCGAGAGCGCTTACCTTCATTTCGACCGGAAGGCTTATGGTAGATGGTACAGGAACGTAACTGAAAGGAATGTATGATTCAGCCGGTTTTTCAGTTGGCAGGGAGGAGGTTGAACTACACGACTGAAATAATATAAATCCTGTAAAGAATAACAGTATGCCAATAATTCTACTCATGGATTTTTTTTTGCAAAGGTAGATGCATGTATAGTAAATGTGCGACAATTCAAGAAAATATTGTTGTTGAAAATTGGTCTGTTCCTAATAGGTTTTGAAACTGTCGGATTTAAACAAAAAAGTGCTGTCTGACAGGCGTTAAAAAAGCTTTTCAGACAACACTTCTTAATTATTTGAGAACAGTAATGTGCTTATTACAAGCGAGTTTCAAGCAATTCACCTACATTGGCAATACTTACATCCTGCTGGGCACCAACGGCGCGCATTTTTCTCTGGGTAAAACGTTCAACGATCCGGTCGACTGTAGCTTGTCCAACATTATGGTCGCTTAATCGTGTAGCAATTCCTACCTGCTGGAAAAATGACTCGGTGCGTTGAATAGCTAATTCAATTCGCTGTTCATCACTACCTTCGTTGATATTCCAGACGCGGGAAGCATATTGCAATAATTTTTCGCGACGTTTGTCTTTCATCAGCCTCATCACCCCCGGAAGTACAATAGCCAGTGTAACTGCATGGTCGATACCATGAAATGCTGTTAATTCATGACCGATCATATGGGTTGACCAATCGCTTTTTCCTCCAACTGTAATAATGCCATTCAAAGCCATGGTAGCAGCCCACATCAGGTTGGCGCGGTTTTCATAATCAGGGGTTTCGCCGTTTATTGCTTTTGGTCCTTCTTCAATCAGAGTAAGTAGAATACCTTCAGCAAAACGATCCTGAACTAGTGTATTCATTGGGTAAGTGAGATATTGCTCGATAACGTGTACATAAGCGTCCACAATTCCGTTTGCAACCTGGCGTTTAGGTAGGCTGAAAGTGACCTGTGGATCGAGAATCGAGAATTTTGGGAATAACTCTGGCGATCCGAATGCAAATTTCTCTTGTGTTGCTTCACGTGTAACAACTCCGCCGCTGTTCATCTCGGAACCAGTGGCTGCCAAAGTCAGCACAGCGCCAAGTGGCAAAGCTTTGCTGACCGAAATCTGTTTTGCGGCAATATCCCAGGCTGATTCGCCTTCATAAAGTGCTGCTGCTGCTATAAATTTAGTTCCATCAAGCACGGATCCGCCTCCAACAGCAAGTAAGAAATCGATTTTCTCAGCCTTAACTACTGCTACTGCTTTCATCAGGGTTTCGTACCTGGGATTGGGTTCGATGCCCCCGAATTCAACAACGTTAAAGCCTTTCAAAGCAGTTTTCACCTGGTCGTAAACACCATTTTTGAATATGCTTCCGCCTCCGTAGGTTAAAAGAATACGTGCATTTTCCGGTACATTCTTGCTAAGTTCTGCGATTTTTCCTTTTCCGAAAAGGATTTTAACTGGATTATAAAAATTGAAATTATTCATGGTTTTTGAGTTTATTAGTTTTTGAAATTAACTGAAGTTAGAAGTACTTAAAGTGCCTAAAGTACTTAGAGTGCCTAAAGAATTTAAAGTTTTAAAAGATATTAAACTGAAATAATTGTTATAATGGGTTGCGGTTTAACTCTAGACACTTTAGGCATTCTAGGCACTTTAAGTACTCAATCATTCTAGGAACGCGTTTTAACAAGTAACTTACCCGTATTTTTCCCATGGAAAAGTCCGATAAAAGTCTCAGGTAATTTTTCGAAACCTTCGACGATTGTTTCCTGGTAGGTAAGTTTACCTTCGCCAACCCATTGTGCCAGTTGGTGTATACCTTCACCGAAACGTGAAGAATAATTGCTTACTATAAACCCTTGCATCAATGCACTTTTTTTAACCATTTGAGGTTGAGGTCTCGGCCCTACAGGCACCTCGGTGTTATTATACATTGAAATCTGACCGCAAAGTATGATTCGGGCGAATTTATTGATATTTGCAAATACGGCATCCGAAATTTCACCTCCAACATTGTCGTAGTATACATCAACTCCATTAGGACAGCTGCGGGTAATAGCCGCTTTCATATCTTTTTCGGTATGATAATTAATTACCTCATCCACTTTCAGGACGTCCTTCAGGTAGGCAATTTTGGCATCACTTCCGGCAATCCCAACTACACGGCAGCCTTTAATACGGGCAATCTGGCAGGCTACCATTCCCACTGCTCCTGCAGCTCCTGATACTACTACGGTTTCGCCGGCAACAGGTTTACCTATTTCATTCAACCCAAAATAGGCTGTTAATCCTGGCATTCCAAGGATTCCCAGGTAATAGCTTAATGGTGCTGATTTGTCCAGTTTATTTGCCTGCTGGGCATTTACAGTTTGAATTTCCTTCCATTGCAGGTGAGCAAGAACTGCATCGCCGGCAACAAAATCAGGATGACGGCTTTCAATAACTTCAGCCACCACGCCTCCGTCCATGGGTTTGTCTAATTCAAATGATGGAACATATGATTTGGCGTCGCTCATGCGGCTACGCATATAGGGATCCACTGAAATATAGAGTGCTTTAACAAGCAATTCGCCTTCTTGTGGCGAAGGTGTTGCAGTTTCTGATAACTCAAAATTTGTTGCAACAGGCATTCCTGTTGGCCGCGATTTTAATATAATTTGTCTGTTCATCTTATGTTTAAAAGTTTAGTCTGTATTTATATCAACAAGCTTTACGTTGAAGTTGTTTACTATTCAATAACCGGGCCAGCTGAGTTTTTACTGCCGAATCGACAGATTAATGACAGTAAAGCACTCACTTTAAGTATTCTGTCCCACTGAAATTAAGCGTTTATTATTTCTGAATATCTCTTTCCTTTATATTCAAAATGGGTTAACCGATGTCTAAAACCATATCATCATTAAGCCCATTATGTTCAAACTGGCCAATTTTTTTAAAGCCATTTTTCAGATAATAGTTTACAGCTTTTTGATTATCACTTTGAACACCGCCCCACAGAATAATCCGTTTTATTCCCTTTGCTTTAATGTCTGCCAGCATAAATTGGAATAAACTGTTACCGACACCATGGCTCTGCCAATGGTCGGCAACGGATGGCGCAAATGTGCAGTCCGTTTCAGGGTCTGGAGTTAATCCGTAGGATTGTAATCGGTACCCATCATGCTCAAGGAACCCGGCTTTTATTATGGAATAGGCTATAATTTCGGATGTTTCAATATCCAGAGCAATATAAGCCGTATGGTTGCCGTCATTTTGATACAGTTCAGCTACTGACAGTTTATCAAACTTATGAGGACCATATCTTTTTGTTGTATCTGGTCCTAAATTCTTCAGATAGGCGCATAACTTATCAATGTCTTCAGGAATAAGCTTCCGTAATAAAACCTGCCTGTTGTTTTTTGCTTTGAATAACATAATATCTGCTTTTTAGCAACTTAATCGATAAATGGAGTATTGTTATATTTTGAACTTTCACAATCGAATAGCTTTTTGACTTTTGCTTTCGATTTTTAAAAGTAAAAAAATATTTTCATGATTTTAGAAGCTAAGGGCTTTTGCCGTATTACTTTTTACTATTTTTATAACAAATCCGAAAAGTCAGTGTTTTCAACTTCACACAAATATATCGAATTATGTTAGTTCAGTTTCAGGTAATCTATAAAACACATATCGGCCAACAGTTAACCATTACCGGATCAATTCCCGAATTGGGTAATGGCAGCCAGCAAAATGCAAAGTCGATGACATTGAAAGATGCATTGACAGGACTCTGGTTTTTTGAGGTTAAATTAAGTTCGGAAACTGAGTTCAGCTACCGTTATTTTGTGAAAGATGAAAACTTTAATACTTTCACCGAAGAATGGGGCCCGGACCGGATTTTTAAATCTGAAGGCAGGCTCAAAAAGAATATCCTCCTCATTGATTGCTGGCGCCCTATGTCCGATCCTGAATTTGCCTTGCATTCGTCTGCTTTTATCAATGCTATCCTTAAACCAGGAGAATACCTTTAAATCGCCTAAAGTAAAGGCTGATGCCAACTCCGGAAACAGTTATTCTCAGATTCAAGCCTAATGTCATCCGGATCAAACCCGGGCATAGAGTTGCTGTTTCAGGAAATGCAAAATCGCTGGGTGCCTGGAAGGAGAAAAAAGCGATTTCACTTGGGAATCCCGACCACCCACAATGGAGTGGTGAGGTTACAGTTAATATTTCTGATTTCCCGATCCGTTATAAATACCTGATCCGGGATGAAGAAGGAAAAATGACTTTCTGGGAAAAATCCTTCGATCGTTTCATCATGTTACCTGAAGGCAAAACGCCTGATGTGATTGAAGTTGGTGACGATAAATTCGATTTTCCACAATTTCCCTGGAAAGGAGCTGGTGTTGCCATACCTGTGTTTTCGTTACGTCGTGAACAGGGCTTTGGTGTGGGTGAATTTACTGATATAAAATTACTGGTCGACTGGGCAGTAGAAACAGGTTTGAAACTGATACAGATACTGCCTGTGAATGATACTGTTGCCAAACACAGGTGGATAGATTCATATCCTTATGCAGCGATTTCTGTTTATGCCTTGCATCCTATATATCTCAACTTGCTGGAAATCGGTAAATTAGATTCGGTTATCACTCAACAGATCATCGAAGCTCAGGGTAAATTCCTTAATTCACTTGCTAAAATTGACTATGAGGCTGTCAAAGCTTTGAAGTCGAGATTTTTTAAACTTATTTATGATCAGAAGAAGAGTGAATTTTTAAAAGACCCTGAATTCCTTAAGTTTTTTAAGGAAAATCAACACTGGTTGAAGCCGTATGCTGCTTTTTCGTACTTGCGCGACCTGTTTAATACGCCCGAATTTAGCAGTTGGGGCGAATACAGCATACCAACGGGTGAACTTATGGCAAATCTTACTGACCCGGATTCGGCACATTACGATGATATTGCAGTGCATTATTTTATACAATTTCATGCACATCTTCAATTACTCGAAGCTTCTGAATATGCACGTTCGAAAGGCGTTGTACTGAAAGGCGACATCCCCATCGGCATTTATCGCAACAGTGTTGATGCCTGGCTGAACCCTCATTTATTCCACCTCAACTGCCAGGCAGGAGCACCGCCTGATGATTTTTCGGTTAAAGGTCAGAACTGGCGTTTCCCAACATATAACTGGGAAGAAATGGCAAAAGACAACTATACATGGTGGCAGCAGCGCCTGAGTCATTTGTCGCACTATTTCGATGCTTTCCGTATCGACCATATTCTTGGCTTTTTTCGCATATGGGAAATTCCGGCATCGCAGGTTGAAGGTTTAATGGGTTATTTTAATCCAAGCATTCCTTATTATCGCGACGAACTTCAAAACCGTGGCCTTTGGTTCGATGAAAACCATTTGTGTAAGCCTTACATCCGTGAGCATTTTCTGTATGAGCGGTTTGGTGATTTAACTGATTTTGTAAAAGCTAATTACCTTATTGAGTCGGGATATCAATGCTTCGACCTTCATCCTGATTATGATACACAGCGAAAAGTGGAAGAAAAACTTATTGTTGAACCTGATGCCACGCCCGAAATGAGAAGCAGAATGGAGCGGATAATCCAGGGTTTATATTCGCTGATTTCGGAAGTTCTGTTTTTACCTGCGCCAGGAACAGGAGGAAATGCTTTTTTCCCTCGTAATACACTCCATTTTACACGTTCGTACCAGGAACTCGACAATCATGCTAAGCATGTAATCAACGAAATATACCTTGATTATTTTTATCACCGTAATGAAGAATTCTGGCAGGCAAAAGCCTTGGAAAAGCTTCCTGTTTTGAAAAAAGCAACTAATATGTTGCTTTGTGGCGAGGACCTGGGAATGGTTCCGGCATGTGTGCCCAACGTTATGAACGACCTGGGAATCCTGAGCCTTGAGGTACAGCGGATGCCAAAAGATCCGAAAATAACGTTTGGTCACCCGGCAGGTTATCCTTATTTGTCAGTAGCTACTCCTTCATCGCACGATACATCAACCGTACGCGGTTGGTGGGAAGAAAATTATGCACGATCGCAACAGTTTTATAACGAAATCCTGGGTAATATGTTCGAGGCACCCTATTTCTGTGAACCGTTCATTGTTAAACAGATTATTAACCAGCATTTGTATTCGCCGAGTATGTGGGCTATTTTTGCTATTCAGGATCTGCTGGGGATGGATGAGAACCTTCGCCTCGAAAATGCAAACGCCGAACGTATAAACAACCCGGGAAACCCGAACCATTACTGGCGATACAGGATGCATTTGAATCTGGAAGATTTACTGGCGCAGACGGAATTCAACCGGATGGTTCGTGACCAGGTAAGTTCATCCGGGAGATTAGAAGTGTATTAATAGTATGTTGCCTGCAGGAATATCAACCAATAAACCTTCCAGGTTCTTTATTATTTAATATTGATAACTGAAACTCAGAACCCCGGAAATATTAATATCGACCTCGAAATCAGTGCTTCCAGTTGTTACAAGTTTGATTTATTGCTTATATTTGTAACTAGATTAATTCTGGATTTTCCATAATAATTCCTTTTCCTGGTTTTTTGAAATAGAGCAGTAAATAGCATTGGGGAGTCTTTTTTAATACGGCAATTGCTCTTATGGCTTTTTTGTTTGCTCGTATCCTATCTTGAAATAATAAAATTTGGAAAAACATTTTTATTGTTGAACCTAAACTAGTCAGCATTTGAATTACTTGTCTTACTGATATTATAAAGTACACTTGTTCTATAAAATAATCAAGCCATGACAATTGTATCTTCTGCCCAGTTCGACCTGCTTTATATCCCGGTGCTTATACTATGTGCAGGCCTGTTTGCTTTTTCGGTTTTTCGTCAAAAATACCCTGTTTCGATAGTTGCCGTTTCAACTGTCTTTCTGATGGTTGTATTTGTTATCGGTCTTAAAATCATCAGTTACCCTTTTAATGAATGGCAAGATATTTTTTCAAAATCTCCCGTTGAACTGCAACATTCAAAATATCTGCCTGGAGGCATTATTTTCGCAGCAATAGGGTTATTCCTGTTAAAATTTGTGCTGAAAATCCGGTTCGCTATTCTTGATTCATTAATCCTGGGCTTACCCTTACTTGGTATTGTGCAACGTACTGATTGCCTGATCAGCGGCTGTTGTTACGGGACACCTACACAACTTCCCTGGGCCATCCATTATTCCAATGTTTCGTTAGCATACCAGGAACAGGTTTCGGAAGGATTGATTTCCGGAACCGCAGCACATTCATTGGGCGTCCATCCTACACAGCTCTATTATATTATCGGATTTCTACTGGCATTTGTTCTGCTTATCCTTTTCCGTAAAAAGGTAAAGGCGCCAGGCAGTCTGGCGTTAGCAGGCTTCATCATAATGGCGGCATCGCGTTTTATAATCGAATTTTTTCGCCAACCCGTTCAAAATAAGTTAAGTTCGATGCAGTGGTCAGGAGTAAACCTCCTGCAGTGGATAATCCTGGTTCTGGTGTTTGCAGCTTCTGTAACACTATATCTGAGGGAGAAACAGTACAAAGCTTTAGCAAGTCAGCCTCCCAATAAAGAATACCTGTGGCGTAGCAGCCTGCTCCTTTTTTTTGCAGCTTTTTTAGTCTGGAATTTCTCGGGTATACTGGCGTATTCTGAATTCTTTTTACTCCTGGTTTTAATTTCTCTTGCTATTCTGGCTGTGGGTGTGAGCGTATTTAAAAAAAGTACAATTCCTTCTCTCCGATTATCAACAGCCACAGCTTTGTTTTTTACCATTGTTTTCATGAGCCAGAAAAGTACGGATACAATAATCAGCAACGACAGTATACCTGCACCCGTTAAATGGTGGGATATTAAGGCTTCGGTAGGAGGAGGGCAATACGATCAGATCAATTACGATTGCAGTGGAAATGAGACCGGTCGTACACCTCAGCATTACAGCATTGTCAGCGGTGGAATAGCGTATAATTACATAACTGGCCGCAAGCATCATGTGAATGCCGGCTTGAACCTGGGTAAATTGTATGACAGTGGCGATCTGTTATCAGGAATGAACAGCACATCATCCTCCATGAACAGCATGTTTATTAATTTTATAAATCCTTATTTTAAGTATGATTTTAGAAAAATAGGGTTTGGCTTCGGATACAATTTCCTGTTATCGGAAGGAAATCCTGGCTTGCCATCCCTTTACTTTCGTGCCTTTCCCCGGGAAAAGTTTTTTGTAGACGCCAATATTTCAGATAATTTTTATGCCTCAGGTATTGCCGGAGTCTGGCAAATCGGGATGGGAAACGGTTTTGGAGATCCTGACAAACACCTGTTGCGTTTTGGGGTATCATCCGTTGAAAATAAACTCCTCGGTTACGTAGATGGCAACTTCCTGCTGCATGACCAATTATATTTGCATACAACCCTGGACTTCGGGAATAAAATTCACGGGATGTTAGGTTTGCGATACCAGATAGGGGGAAACAAGTAAAACCCTGAATGAAAAATCCGGATGATTATGCCGATGTTGGTAGTGAGTTAAAATGACCTTACAGCCCGCACATAGTGAGTTGTGTTTTTATAATATCCCCCGTTTGGAGGATATCCGTCATTTGCATATTGGGAATAGGCATTGCCAATGCTTGCCTCCGTTGAACTCCAGTACAGCGTATCGCTAAAATTGCCGAGGCCTTTCATTATTTTCAGGTTAAAATACATGGCAAAGCATTCCGATTTGGATGGCAGATACCAATCGTTGTATCCATTAATATCAAGGTCGCTGCATATTTTGGCAGCGTAATTTCCAGTTCCCTGGGCAGATACAATAATGGCCGTGTTTGCCATGCCGGCGCCTATACCAGCTCCTGTTGCATTGGTGAGTATATCTGTGCCGTTGTTCCATGTTACGGAAGTTCCCTGATCGTACGACGCACATACCAAGCCGTGTTGTTCAGTACTATCCACATAAAAAATAATACCTCCGCCATACTCCTTACCGATTTCAAATTTTGCTGCCGGATTTTCCTCTTCCACAGCACAACTGTTTATAAGTAAGAGTATACTGCTAATTGCAATTATCGACTGAAATATATTTTTAGTAAACATTTTATGGAAATTTGATTTACGATCTGAGATTATCCTGTACCGCATGAAATAATATGTCAGTTTCATTTTAGTGTATGTAAACGTAGTATAACCAGTGCATATCGAATCCACTCATTTTCTGCCAATACTATTTCTCTTTATTTCATGTTCTTCATTCCCGGGTACATAGTATATCCTCCCATTCCTGATGTAATATCACCGATTTTTATACCGATATCCAAACGCCCTATACCAACAAACCAGCTAACACCTAACACGAGTGAAGGTACATAGGTGGTTTCTGTCTCACCAAAAGATGCCAGCGTAATTTCGGCCCCGATATTAGGGATGATTCCGGATTTTTTGAGAGGGAAATGCACTCTGGTCATCGCACCGATGTTTGACCAGGGAGTGCCTGTTGCATCAACATTCCCTGAACTACCTACTGAAAATGTGGTTGCAAAATCCCAACGATTCAGAAGCAGGTAAAATCCAAGACGTGCGTTTAATGAAATGGAAAGGTTTTGCTGGCTGTCAAACAGTACCTGACCTCCTCCATAAAGAAACCAGGGATGCAATACGGTATTCTGTGTATTCACAACCTGTACATCCGCTGCCGGTGGCAAAGCCATATCCCACTCATCCAGCAATTTAGCAATTCCGGTACCTGAATTCCAGCCCCAGAGCTCGCGTTTGGATCCATAATGAACCAAAACCAGCGAATCGCGCCAGGCGGCTGTAATTTTAAGCATGATATCTTTTTTGCTATCGTCAGGCAATAAAATATATTTGTCGATTGCAGCTAAGTCCAATTGGCCATTTTCAGTAAGTTGAGCCTGTGTAAAATACAAGCTGTACTGAGGCAACACATTTGCCCTGAACGATTCTATCTTTTTAGAATTAGAATCCTGAGCATAAGTTAGTTGGAAACCCAGCACAACAGCAAATAATATGGCTAATAGTTGTTTCATTTTCTTTTCCCGAAATAAAAGCTTCTGCCAATCGACAGACAAGCTGTGGTGTAGGATTCCTTTGCCAATGTTCTGTTAACATCCACAAAAATGTCAAAACTCGACGAACGGGTTTTACTCATTTTGCTATACCCGACGGATAATTTCATCGCAAAAGCTGTATTCCCGTTTCCGGCTGTCATTAGTATTCCTGCACCGGACACAAAATTGTTTTTCCGGTTATATACCGATAACCCTAAGTTAGTAGATGCATATTCTTCGTTTTTCAGAATTCCGACATCAAACGATGCATTACTTCCTCCTGATATAAAATACCCGATTCTGCCATTAAAACTTAAATAAGACGGTGCCATCATTCCCCCCGCATAAGCCATCATCTGAGGGCTTGCAACATCCTGTTTCTTATTCATGGAGATTTCAGGTGCTATATACGGTGAAGGTAGCAATGTCATATTCTGTTTGATATTTGCAAGTCGCTTTTCCAGCAATTGCTTTTTTACCTGGTCATCGGCCGTAGTGCCTATTAAAGAAATGGCCTTTTCGATGGTTTGAGCTGATTTTTCAAAAGCGCCGGTTTTTTCAAGTGTAATACTATAGCCTACGTAAGGAAGATATTCGTTTGGATAGATAGTTACAATGTCATGAAACAATGCAATGGATTGGAAATATTCATTTTGGGAAGCCAGTTCATTGGCATGTTTAAAATTAGCTATCAGAGCTTCGCGGCTCTTGGTGGAAGAAACAGGGGCTTTACTTTTGTATTTCTGCAGCAAAACAACTGATTTTGAATATACCCAGGTTGGTGCTTTATTAATATCAGAGGTTTTCCAGTATTCATTTGCAAGATCAGTATAACCCATTAAAGCAAAAACCTGTGCGGTATAAAAGTTTGTTTCCGGCGTAATGGCTCCCATACTCCTGCAGCGGTCAAGTCGCATTAAGGCGGCATCATAAATTCCGGCTAAAGCCAGGGCATAGGAATCTTCAGCGAGCAATACAGGGTTGGAGGCATCAGTTTTTATCAGTTTTCCGTAGGCGGCGATGGCTTCGGAAATGTTTTCATTCAGAATGTAACCCCTGGCTTTGTCGATGGAGGAAAGTGTGACAGATGATACGCTACTATTTGCCACAGTAGCCTTAGCCGCAGGTTGTTGCGCAGATGGCACCTGATTGTATATTTCTTTTTCGCCGTTTTCATATACGATCATCGATACTTCTTTCCTGGTGACGACATAGGCCGGGCCGTTCTGGTTACTGAACTTCTTGTATTTAATCTCGGTATTGCTGATTTCCAATACCCTGGCGTCAATTATGCTGTTATCTGTTTTATAAATCTTATCCTGTGCAAATGAAATATGAGGGATTAAGATAAATACAAACACACATAGCAGCAAGCAGGTGGAAAGCCTGCCAAATCGTGTATGATATATTTGTATTAGGTTGAACATCAGTAGTTTTATAAATTAAATTTGTCCTGGTATGAATGCTGTACATTTTCAATAATATCGGTAAATCTTTCTTTTACCACGACTTGAACTTCAGTTTTCATTTTATTCAGATCATCAGCCAGTTTATCACTATCCGTTCCCATTTGTTTAGCCAGTTGTTTTCTTTCTTTATCAATGTTATCACATTGCTTTTTTAAAGCTGATATTTCTTGTTTTTTCAACTTCTGATCCTGTTTTGATGTGGACAGGTATTGTGATATTTCACTTTCAAGAGGGTCCGACTGTTTTTTGAGTTCAGCATCTTTTTGAATGAGGATTGCCGCTTTTTCATTCCAGGCAGTGATGACATTCTGAAGTGCGATAATTTCATTCTGATATAAGACAAGCATCATCGCAACTGGCGCGAAATGATTGGTTACATTGCTATTGAATTTTTGTTTTGGAATATTTATTTTTTGTTCGGTTTCTCCCAATGATGGATCGGAATTCGCACTTTTTATTTTTTTGCTGACGTCTTTAAATTTTGAATCTATTGCAGTTTGTGTTTCGTTGCTTATTTTCTTTAACTCCTCAATTAAAGCCTTTTCTTCATTAATCATATCAATTTTAATACTTTTCTGCTTTCCCCAGGACTGAACAAGGGTGGTATTCAAATCTGTGATTTCTTTTGTGAAGGGTTTGGCTGATGCATTCTTCTTGTCAATAAGTACTTTTTCAGTTTTGTTGATCGCTTCTGTATTTTGCCTTTCTTTTTCGAGGGAAGCCCTTGTTTTTCTGTCCCATTCCTTAATTGCTTCTGCCAAGGAAGAAAATTCCTTGTTATAAAAAGCTATCAGATCAGTAACGGGGTTCACATAACTTAGAGCTGCAATCGAAAAAGCCGGCCTTTCTATTAAGATTGTTGTTCCGCTTTCGGTTTTAGCTGATTCTATTGATAATCCTTGTAAAGATGAATTTTCGTTATTTATTTCTGCATTAACAGGTTGTTTTTGGGGCTCACCTGATGCTATTACTACCGCTGCCGGAATAGCAAGGGTTTTGTTATTGGTAGGATTAGTGTTTTGTGGAGCTGGTTTACTGAGTGTATCCTTAACCTGTGCAGGAATATTTGCAGTCGGTTTCGGTGTTTCTGTTTGGGTTGCCAATACAGCCACAGGTGCAGCAACAACAACTGCCGGCAAAACATTTTCCTTAGATGCAGTTGGTGTTTGGGCTCTGCTGGCGGCTTTCATTGCACTGATCACTTTGTCCGATACTTTTTCACTCTTCAATGTATTTACGGATGCATCGCTTAAATCGAAGTTTACTTTTGAGCTATTTATTTCATCAATAATAATATCATCAGAGAGTTTTGCTTTAACCATTTTTACAATGGTAGTATTAGTGAGTGTTTCAGCAGTTTGTGCCTGCAAAATATTCCCAACAAACAAGGCCATTAATAAAACAGAGACTATCTTCTTCATCATTATTTGTTTGATTTTTATTGTCATCTGAATGCTTGGAAATAATTTATGAAAGCATTTTATTCGTTTTTAATTACTGTTTTGGGAGTTTACTGTGGCTTTCTTTTTCATAGCACTTTTCATAGCTGAAATCACAGCCGACGAAACATTCTGATTCGATAATTCTATCATTGAGTTGATGCCTACATTGAAATTTACTTCGGATTTATTAATGATTTTGATTATCATTTCATCTGAAAGCTCTGCTTTTACAAGGTTTACAATGCTTTCATTTGTAAGGATGTCAGATGTTGGTTTGCTTGATGCAGAAGCTTCCGGCTGCAACATTTTTGAGGCTATTTCATTTTCAATACCTGCTAATCTTATTACAAGCTTCTTTTCAGGGTTAAAAACGATCAGCCCGCCATTGAAGAAGCGAAGAATACCTCCAATTTCGCTAGTGACTAAAACAGTTTTTAAATCTTTATAAGCATATATCATGCTATCAGTCGAAAAGTATACTCTATTGTTTAGCGTATCCAAAGCAATAGATTCTATTTTTTGATTCTTTGGTAATATAGAAAGTGGTTTTAACTCATCAATTTTAGGATTATAACTAAATAGTACATTCTCTGTAGCAAATAGAACTGAATTGTAGGATTCTGCAGCTGAGCTTATCGCAGTGGGTAGCTCAAAGAGTTTTTTGTATTTGCCACCTTTGGTAAGAAGATAAAAGCCATGTTTTGTTTTAGAATCACTGCGGTCGTATATATACATTACATATTTCCCGGAACATATTCCCATTCCTTCATTTGGCAATTCAAAGAGTTTTGAGAGTTTGCCCCCAGAATTAAAACTGCAAAGTTCCTTATTTCTAATAGTCATTAATAAACTATCAGATGTAAAGGCATATGAGCTGATATTTCCGGTAAGCTTTTCACCATATGGCACAAGGCCTCCCCATCCTAATAAATAATACTGCTCTTTTGTTGAAAGTAAAATTAACTGGTTGGATGTAATATCAATTGAAGGAATGAATTTATTATCTTCCGGGGAATTGACTAACATTTTATTGGTTAACAATATTTCATAGCGTAATGAATCATTTCTAAAAGGAAGGGCTAGTACCATCTGAGAAAGACAAGCAATAAGTATAATAGAAGAAAGTTTGCAGGTAACTCGCAGCATGATTTTAATTATTTTCAGTAGAATTTGGTGCCAGCCAATTGGTAACATTTTTTATTTTATCATTGACTTTTGTGACATTACTAATAACATTCAGTGTGGTTTTATAATCCGCTCCTCCCTTATCCCCATATACATAAGTCATAACTTTTCCTCCTACATTTTGAATAGTTTCTTGTGCCCCTTGTATAATGTTTCCCTTTACTTCATTAATTTTATCAGTTGCTTGGTCTTTTACCATCCCCATTACTGCAGTTTCTGCTGGATTAGGATTGCTGTTTGAAAATTCTTCCTCATTCCCATTAGTAATAGCATCCTTTGCTCCGTCCAAATATGCGAAAACATTTTTTCCAATGCTTAATTCAATTTTACCGATGTATGCTGCTAATACCCCATTTGGATTTTCACCAACTGCATCAATTATTTGGTTTGCCGCCTTATAACTTGGTGAGTTTTCATCCCAAGTTGGCGAAGAATTAGGGCTGATCCCTTCTGTAGGTGATATTGGGACAAGATTATTGTATCCTTGATCTTTTACATGCTCTTCATACCACTTATCCCTTTTGGCTTGCTCCTCAGAGGTAGTAAGCAATTGTACAACACCTACTTTCCCGCTCAGATCAACAACACTTGCATCCAGGTTCTGGGAATTTTTAACTGGAGAAGTAGTAGGATTAAAATTTGACGTTTGGTAATTGTAAAATGCATCAAAGTCCTGATCGCCTGTCAAAGGTATCTTGAAGGCGTTGAGCGGGTTATCAAGTATGCTGGTAATACCGAACGCTTCCAGCTGTTTTTTATAGTCTGTCGACCAGTCCTCAAAAGCCGAACTTTCGTGCGCTGTAAAAAAGGGTTCTCCCTCGTACTGACCGTTAAATGAGACTTCTCCGGGATTTACCTGTCCGGGGGTAGAAATGTCGGAACCTGTGCAAGGAGTGCATGTATAAAATATGGAACAATCCCCTATATAATTGCCTTTGCTGTCAGTTACCGGGAAACTTGAATTGATACTAAGAATAGTTTGTCTCAAGGCTTCGCACTGGCCTTGAGTGGGAATTCCAAAGTTGGGAAATGTAGGCAATATCGGAAGTGGTGCTCCTGGAGGACATGGACCCGATTGCGCGAGTTGAAAGGTAAAAGTCCATCCCTGGGCGCTGGCTTTAGAGTTAAAACCAATAATAGCAATAAGTGAAAGAAATAAGGATATGAATAAATCTAACTTCACAGTTCTGTGAGCAATACGTGCTACCATGAGTAAAAAGTTTATACCAGTAGGGTATTCAGTTTAGGAGTCCAATAACGAAACAAAACTTGCTTTTAATCACATTTGTAATACAACGGTGGCAGAAAATGGGCTTTATATTGTCAGATTGAGGAACATTAAAAATCAAGATGGTATTTAATTCATTTCAGGGTAAAATTAACTCTCTCATTTTTAATTGAGGCAACCTGATAAAAAACAATTGGTATGCAAAGGACCTCTGCATGTTAACAATTGTTTAACATAAAACTGTCCAAAGATAGGGGACAAAATTGTTGAATTATCTTCCTTATTGTAATTTATTTTAATTCTAAATAAATGAGTTGTTTCCGCTCTTGAAACTGGACACTAGAGAAGTATTATTTACCTTTTTGATGTTTGACATACCAGTGCTAATGGTTATCATTAAAGAGTCTCAAACCATATCTGGATTAGATGCCGTTGTTGATCCTTAGTATTTGTGCAGTTTGAAATTTTAAGTTTCTTTAGTAAATATTTTTTTTTGATTGTATCTTTGATAAACTCAAAGCAAATTATTTTTCTGAAATAGAAACAGACAATCCTTGCCAGGATTTTTTTTACTTTTAAAGGTATATTTACGATAGATAACTAAACAATCATTATGATATGGAAAAGACTATCAGTTTTCAGTTAAATGGTCAAAAAGTGGATGCCACTCTTGATCCCAACCAGACCCTTTTATGGGTAATACGAAACCACTTCGGCTTGACTGGAACCAAATATGGATGTGGTATCGGCTTCTGCGGATCCTGCACAGTATTGATCGATCAGGAGCCTGTAAGATCATGTAACCTGGCCATTGGCGATGTGGATGGCAAAAAAGTTGTTACCATCGAAGGGCTTGCGAAAGATGGCAAGTTACACCCGGTTCAAGAAGCATTTGTTGAGCACGATGCTTTGCAATGCGGTTTCTGTACTTCCGGTATGATTATGAATGCAGCAGGTCTGCTGATAAAAAATCCAACACCAACCACCCAGGAAATTAAGGATGGCATGGAAGATAATCTTTGCCGTTGCGGGGCACATGTACGTATCATCGAGGCTGTTCATACTGCAGCAAAAGAAATGGAGGGAGGGAAATAGCTATGAAAAAGACCGAAAAAGATCCGAAAGAATTAACCCAATCTGCTGAATCATCAGGGTTAAAGAGAAGAAGTTTTATCCAGCTTTTAGGTGGCGGGATATTTATCTTTTTTAATTCATGGAGTGTATTTGATTTGTTAGGATGCACACCTGAACAACGCAGAAGCCTTCCGCAAGATTATAATGCTTTCCTTCTGATAGCTGAAGATGGAACGGTAAATTGTTACACAGGCAAGATTGAAATGGGGCAGGGAATTATCACATCTCTGGCTCAGATGATGGCTGATGAACTTGATGTGTCTTTATCGAGTGTGAAGATGGTAATGGGCGATACTGATCTTTGTCCCTGGGATCAAGGCACCTGGGGTTCTTTAAGCACCAGGGTTTTTGGCCCGTTTATGAGAGCTGCCGCAGCCGAAGCACGGGTGGTTCTCCTTGAACTTGCCTCAGAAAAATTTAAGGTACCGGTGTCGCAACTCGAAGTAAAGGATGGTATAATTAACGATACAAAAAACTCATCCAATTCGGTTAGCTTTGCACAGCTCACAAAAGGGAAAAAAATTGAAAAATACCTCGATGTAAAACCTGAAGTTGAAGATTACACCAAATTCACTTATGTAGGCAAATCATACAACCACAGTGATGCTATCCTCAAAGTAACCGGAGAAGCAAAATATACAGGCGATTTAAAGTTGCCCGGGATGGTTTTTGCAAGAATATTGCGGCCACCTTCTCATGGGGCTAAACTTACTTCGGTTGATGTTTCGGGAGCTGAGAAAATTGAAGGCATCAAGGTTTTACGTGATGGCGATTTAGTAGCGGTGATTCATGAAAACCGCGATATAGCTGACCAGGCCATTGTAAAAATGGATGCAAAATATTCATTCAAGGAAATGCCGGTCGATGATAATACAATCTTCGACTGGATGTTGAAGACTGATTCGGATTCGAGGGAAATAAGATCATCCGGAGATCCGAAACAAGGACTGAAGCTGTGCGAAAAAATTATTGAATCGGAGTTTCACGATCCTTACCTGGCTCATACTCCTATTGAACCACACACAGCCCTGGCACAAATTGAAAATGGAAAGCTTACCGTTTGGGCATCAACGCAAAATCCATTCGGTTTACAGGACGAATTAGTGCAGGAGCTTGGTTACACGCAGGAAAATGTGAGAGTTATAACACCTTTTGTAGGTGGTGGCTTTGGCGGCAAAAGTGCCAATCAGCAGGCTATTGAAGCTGCCCGGCTTGCAAAACTGGCTGGTAAACCTGTTATGAATATATGGACCCGCGATGAGGAGTTTTTCTATGATCATTTTCATCCGGCCGGAGTTTATAAGATAAAATCAGGAATTGATAGTTCAGGACTGATAAAACTTTGGGAATACAATATTTTTTATGGAGGTAGCAGGGGATCGGATACCATTTACGATGTTCCCAATGTTAAAACAGTGAGCTATAGCCGAAAGCAGAATTCGCCACCTGTTCATCCGTTCGCAACTGGTGCCTGGCGTGCCCCCAATGCAAATTCAAATACCTTTGCAAGGGAATCACAAATCGATATCATGGCAACTGCAGCAGGAATCGATCCGCTTGAATTCCGGCTAAAAAACCTGAAGGACGAGAAGATGATTGACTGCCTGAAAGCCGTTGCCGATAAATTCGGATATACGCCGGCTAAAACCCCAAGTAGTAGAGGAATTGGCATTGCCTGTGGCACGGATGCCGGTACCTGGGTGGCACATATGGCTGAAGTTAAAGTGGATAAACAAACCGGCAAGGTGGAGGTTATTCGTATTGCCTGTGCCCAGGATATGGGACTGTGTGTTAACCCGGAAGGAGCGACTATACAAATGGAAGGCTGTATTACCATGGGCCTTGGCTATACATTTACCGAAGAGTTGATTTTTGAAGGTGGCAATATAAAAAACCGTAATTTCGATACCTACGAAATTCCACGGTTCTCTTCCCTTCCAATAATGGAAACTTTGATACTCGACAGGAAAGACCAGGCTCCCCAGGGAGGCGGTGAACCTGCTATTATCGCCATCGGAGCAGTTGTGGCAAACGCAATTTTTGATGCTACGGGAGCCCGGTTGTATAGTATGCCTTTTACACCAGCCAGAGTGCTGGAAGCCCTTAAGAAAGTATAAGTCCTAAGTTTCAACGGATTTCTGCTTACTATAAAATATGTGTACCTGTGAAATAAACAAGCTCAGGCTGAGTTTGATTTATATCTATTGCCAGTTGCTAAAGATAAAAATATGCTAAAAGGAAATAAACGTCTCACCAAAATTCTGAAATATAGTATTGTAGTTGTATCGATCTCGATTCTATTACCATTGATTTTCTTTCTGTTGGTGTATTTCGGTGCGTTCGGACCCTTACCAGATAAAAATGAATTGGCAGCAATAAATAATGAGGAGGCTTCGCTTGTGTTTTCGTCTGATGACATTATTATAGGAGAATACTTTGCTGTGAATCGTACCAATATTAAATGGGCAGATATCCCGGATCATCTTATAAATGCGCTGATTGCAACTGAAGATAAGCGTTTTTTTACTCACAAAGGATATGATACAAGGAGTTACTTCCGCGTTTTCCTGAAAAGTATTCTACTTGGTGATAAAAGCAGTGGGGGAGGAAGTACTCTGACACAGCAGCTGGTTAAAAATCTTTATGGACGTAGTAATTTTGGCTTTCTGAGCCTGCCAGTTAACAAAATTAAAGAGATCATTATTGCTTCCCGCATTGAAGAAGTCTATACCAAAGAAGAACTCTTATTAATCTACCTAAACTCCGTGCCATTCGGAGAAGATGTTTATGGTGTAGAAACGGCCTCACACAGATTTTTTAACAAGCCCACCCGGGAATTAAATATTGAAGAATCAGCTGTACTGGTAGGTTTGTTAAAATCCAATACCTATTTCAATCCGAGGCTTAATCCCGGGAATTCGCTTGCACGTCGGAATATGGTTTTAAATTTAATGGAAAAGGAACATTATTTATCAGCAAAGGTAGCAGACAGTTTACGAAAATTACCTATCAGACTAACTTATGAAAACGTGAATTTAAAATCTCCGGCGGGTTATTTTGTATACCAGGTAAAAGCGAAAACACTGGAATTGCTGGAAACTTTTCGAATTAAAACCGGCAAGGAGTACAACCTGGAAAAAGACGGGCTGAAAATATATACTACCCTGAATATGCAGGTTCAGGATCTTGCGACAGATGCTGTTAAGGTTCATCTCGCAAATATGCAGAAAAAGCTTGATAAAGAACTGGGCAATAATTTTAAAAAACAGTGGTACAATAAGCAAAAGCGTAATGATAAGGATTACGATAAAGATATTTTGAAAAGGGACATACAGGTTTTTGGCTGGGATGGTCCCAAAACCCAACACTTTAGTAAAATAGATAGCCTGTGGTATTACTATACTATGTTGAATGCCGCAGTTCTTATCACAAATCCTAAAACCGGCGCAGTTATTTCCTGGATTGGGGGCAATCATTTTCAGACACTTCCTTTTGATATGGTGCTGTCGCACCGGCAAGTGGCTTCTGCTTTTAAACCTTTTTTATATGCTACCGCACTTGAAAACGGGTTTCCTCCCTGTACGTATCTTGAAAATGAAGAAAATATATATCCCGCTTATGAGGATTGGGAGCCTCAAAACTATGATAATAAGTCAACTCCCGACAGCACTGTTGCTTTTTGGTATGCCCTGGCACACTCCATGAACCTTCCTACTATTGACCTGTACTTTAAAGTAGGAAGGGAAAACCTTATAAATACGTGTAATAAGTTAAAATTCCCCGTTATTACTGACGAAGCTCCGTCAATAGCTATAGGTACGCTTGATTTATCTCTTTACGAAGTCGTAAGAGCCTATGCTAGTTTTGCCAACCAGGGTCAAATGAACGAACTGGTTATGATTAACAAAATCACTGATGCCGGGGGGAATACGCTGTATTTACGACAACAAACCGAATCAGCACCCGTTTTCAGCACTGAAACAACTCAAACGATAACTGCTATTTTACAGGAAGCAATCAACCATGGAACGGGAGTCA
The DNA here is from genome assembly GCA_963802185.1 of uncultured Bacteroidales bacterium. Lineage (GTDB taxonomy): Bacteria > Bacteroidota > Bacteroidia > Bacteroidales > UBA4417 > UBA4417. Next base: position 81,030 of record CAWDHU010000008.1, on the reverse strand, counting down.
GGATGCGGTCAGAATATGGGATTCAGGCCGATCTTGCCGGAAAAACAGGCACTGCTCAAAACTATTCGGATGCCTGGTTTGTTACATATACACCTGACTTGGTTTTGGGCACATGGGTAGGTGCCCGAACGCCTGATGTTCACTTTTTTAGTGGCAACGGATCTGGGTCGTCGCTGGCATTACCTGTTGTCGCAAAAGTGGTGAGAGGTATTGAAAATGATTCTGAATTAAGAGCAAAATACCTTACATCATTCGCATTCTCTGACGACGTTTATACATACCTGCAATGTGATCCTTTTTTGCAAAAGGGCATTCAGGGCTTTTTTAACCGTCTCTTTAGTGGGAAAGATGGAAAAGATGCAAATAATCCTGATAATAAAGACAAGAAACCTAACGAAAAGAAATCATTCTTCGAAAGACTATTTAAACGAAAGTAAGAAAACGGTTTTACCAGGTAATTAATCAGAAAAAGGTAAAATTTTTACTGATAAAGAAAATTCCGGGGAATTTCTAAGTTTTAATTAAGTCTAATAAATTTAATATCTAAGCCATGAAAAATTTAGCTTTAACCCTTGTGTTAATCATGTCGGGCTTTGGAAGCATGCTTCATGCCCAGGAATTTACTAATTATATTTCTTGCAAAGCGGATGGCAAAGAATGGAAAGCCGAAGCTAAAAGAGTAAAAATCCCGATTTCCGGTTTCGAGTACCTTTCCCTTGCAGCTTTTAAGGTAAGCCCCGATGTGCAGGTCTGGATTACCTTCTATTATTATTCTGACAGCCTGAAACCCGGTACTTATCCTATTCTGTCAGAAGATGACCTTAATTCGAAATCAAAAAAGAAAGCGGATCAGGATCTGGTATGGGTATTGGTTGATTATACGGAAGAAACCAAAGGAATGGGGCATGCTTTCCACGATGGAGAATCAATGAGTGGCACCCTGACCATTGAAAAAACGAGTAAAACTTCGATAGAAGGCAGCTTTGAAGCCACACTGAAAGGTGTCTATTATAAAAAACGGGCTATGGCCACTGCAACTGGCGCTGGAATTCAGGCAAATCTGGAGCGTAAAATGCTTACAAAAGCTGGTGGCGGAATGATTGCAAATTCAGGCCCACACGACCACGCCAACACCAAAAAGAGTGATGAAACAGATACCATAGTTCTGAGTGAAGGTAAATTTCATGTTGATTGGAGTAAGCCTGAGGAAAAAAGCAAATAAGGCCCTTCACCTTTTTTGTGTTGTTTTATACTTTGCGAAATTTCCGGGAAGTGATTCCAATGTTTTAGTTTTAACTTTCTTTTATCTGGGGTTTCCACGATTTGCGTGGTTTAGCTGTTTTCTTTTGAAATTGATTTGATAGCATACTGCTATTTCCATCCACTTTCATAATAACAAGGTCAGCGTCTTTAACTGATTCTACACCAGGGCTCCCTGACTGTTTCCATCTGTTTGTAGTTCCTGATTTTGACTCAACACAGATGCACTTCGATAGGCTTGCCTTAGTGAATATACAAAAGGCCTTTCACTGGGAAAATGATCGTAGTTGTTTTTTATTATAAGAAATTATTAAAATGAAGAATGAGAGTAATGCCAAAGCAACTGCCTTTCCTTGAGATGCTATTTTGGCTCAATATTTCATTTCATTCAAATATGATGGTAAGTATAATAATTGCATTATCAAATACCGATAATGGTTCCAGATTAATTCAAAAGGCAGAAATCAACTCCGGGAATGAACTAAATCATTTTTGAAAAACACCTATATGGTTTAATATCAATCTATAATATTTATATATTTATTTAATCTAAATATAAAATATAAAAAATAAATTGCCTAAAAAGTAAATACGAATAAAAAGACATTATCTTTGTATTGAAATCAGTATGTATGAACATTTAAACAAAGTATTCATTTAATCTCTTTAAACATGAAAAAAAAATTTACAATTAACTTTTTTGCTGGAAGCAAAAAAACGACTTTCCTGGCTCTGGCAGGGATACTGTTCGTTACTTCGCTCTTTTTTATTGGCTGTTACAAGTTTAGATCTATAAATCAGCCTAGTGAGGGATATACCAATAGTTACTTTGATGTACCGATTGTTGCACAACGTGATGATGATCCTGGTTTAACTGATACGGAATGGGCTAATGTATTGCAAAACACGGGTCTTTTTGGTGTTATGTTACCTGATGGTTGGACAGTAGATGATAATATTGCTTATACTATTATTTCGAAAGATCCCACTTTAAATAATTCAGGATTGCTGGTTTATGATGCTGCACATACTCAAAAATTGCAGGATTCGCTTCCGGCAATTGCTGGTTATCATTGGTGGGGAGCCATTACTAACCAGATTGCAGATTTGACCCAGTTCGACAGTCTTTATTTCACACCGCGCATCAAAACAGATGGTCAAACCGGTACTTTCTTCCTCAGGTATGCTATCGGAGATAAAGATTACTGGGACAGAAATCCTGCTGATCAGTATAATTATGGCGGAGGCTTATCCGATCCAATTAGTATTGATATAACAAGTAATGTAGGTATTGCCGACCTGTTAAATAAAGCAAATGTATCGATGTATCCAAATCCAACCCATGGATTGCTTCATGTTAATCTGGGCGATTACAAGGCGCAGGTTATTAAAATGAATGTTTACGATACTAAAGGCCAGGTCGTATTGTCAAAAGAGATACTAAAAAGTTCAAATGTATTTAATTTAAGTAGTTTGCCCAAAGGCATGTATGTTGTTGAACTTAAGAACGGGACTAACAAAACCAGTTCTAAGATCATAGTTAAATAATTGATTAGTTGAAGTAGCTGCGGATATTTTGCTCATTGCAGGAGTAAAGTATCTGCAGTTATTTTTAAATACCTGAAAATGAAGAGTCTCCTGTTTTTTTTTGGTCTTTTACTTGGATTAACCAGCCAGGTATTTTCTCAGGCCCTTCCCGATTCTGATTTCAATTCAACAATCCGAAAAGTTAACGGCGGCTGGATTGCAGGTGATGCTACATTTTCTGTTGCATTGTCTGGACATAAAACCCTATGGCTGTTTGGAGATAGTTTTATTGGAACTGTGAAACCTGATAATTCTATTGCCAGTGGTGCTAAAATGATCCGAAATTGTGCGGTATTACAGGATGGTGATTCAATGGTTGCTCTTTTTGGAGGAACTTTTCAAAATCCGGTATCGTTTGTCACATCAACTAATGATAATGCCAACTGGTATTGGCCGGAGCATGGCCTTATAGAAAATGATACGCTAAAAATCTTCTTTTCAGAATTTATACTTGCAAGCGGTCCTGCTGGATTTAACTTTAAGTACAAAGCTGCAATAGTGGCAAGGTTTGCCTATCCCGATATAGCACTGCTTGATATCACGAAATTGCCATATTACGATACTAACGGAGTTTGTTATGGAAATAGTGTTCTGGTTGAAGATGGTTACACTTATATATTCGGCAGAAAAGAAAATGATACAATTCACCATATTCCCTATCCACATATTGCCCGTGTACCTGTAGGTAATATTCTGGCTCCCTGGGAATTTTATAATGGCTCCGGCTGGTCAGCGGTTCCCAACGAAACACAAAAAATTAGTTCGGTGGCTGTTTCCCAGCAATATGGTGTTTTTAAATTGAATAACAAATATGTTGTGATAAACCAGGAAATCTGGTTTTCAACCAAAATATACTCATATACGTCCAATCAAATAGAAGGCCCCTGGAATAATAAAAACCTTTTGTACAATACTCCTATCCTTTTCGCTAACACCTTTACATACAATGCTTTCCCTCACCCTCAATTCAATGAAGATAATAAGCTATTGATCTCATATAATTCAAACGGAAATTTCGCGGATATATTCACAAATGTGGAAGTTTACCGGCCCCGGTTTATCCGGGTTCCATTTACGATGATTGATCCCACATTTGTGTCGGTGAAAGAGTATCATCAAAAAAAAAATAATCCGGATGAGGTAATTCTATTTCAGAATTATCCGAATCCTGCAAGCCTCACAACGAAAATTAAATTCACAGTAACACAAAAAGGCTTCGTGAGTCTGCACTTAAACAATATTGAAGGTAAAGTGATACAATCCTATGTCAATAAAGTACTTGATCCGGGAAGTTACAATGTGGATATTGATCTCCAAAATTTAAACAATGGTATTTATACTTATCGCATTAACAATGCCTGTCTGAAATTGATTAAAAATTGATAATAAATACAATAAGAGGGAATTTGTGCTTTCTGTAACTCACTCAGCATAACCTAATAATACTGAAATATGATTTTTTCGATTGACCATAAGAGTTCTGTTCCCCTGCATTCCCAGGTTGAAAATCTACTTAGGGAATTGATAGCATCAGATGAATATAAAAAAGGGAAGTTTCTTCCTGATGAAGTTGGTTTAGCAAAACAACTTGGGATTTCGCGCAATACAGTCAGACAGGCAACCAATAAACTTGTATATGAAGGATTACTGATCCGCAAGAAAGGAGTTGGAACTAAAGCTGCTGACCAGAGTGTTGATTCGCGGGCTAACAATTGGTTAAGTTTTACTCAGGAAATGGCTTCTAAAGGAATACAGATAAAAAACTATGAGATTCATGCTGAATGGGTTGAAGCCAGCGATGAAGTAGCACAGTTTTTTAGGATTACACCAGGAAAAAAAATATTAAAAATGGTACGTCTTCGTGGAAGGGTGGAGTATCCATTCGTCTATTTCGTTTCCTATTTTCATCCTAATGTAGGGCTTACAGGGAAAGAAGATTTTTCGAAACCCTTGTATGAAATACTCGAAAAAGAGCATTCGGTTATAGCAAAACTGTCAAAAGAAGAAATTTCAGCAAGATCAGCAGATAAATTCCTGGCAGGTAAACTCAATATTAATACAGGTGATGCAATCCTGAAAAGGAAACGTTTTGTTTTTGATCCGGGCGGCAGGCCAATTGAATACAACATTGGATATTACAGGGCCGACAGCTTTGTATATACTATTGAAAGTGAACGGGAAGTGCTGGATAAGTCCGGAGTAATTCTTCAAAAACTTCAGGAAAATAATAAAGCGGGTTGAAACAGGTGTGCAAATAGAAGAATAAAACTTAATACAACAAAACCAAATGAAAATAACTCTGATTTATCTCTTACTGTTTCTGTCAACCATGGCAGTTTTCGGACAACAGAGGACAATAACAGGAACCGTGACTGATGCCGCTGATGGTAAATCGATTCCCGGTGTAACTATACTCATCAAAGGAACTGCAAATGGCACTACTACTGATGTAAACGGTAAATATTCCTTAAAAATTGATGAGACTGCCAGAGTGCTTGTATTTACTTTCATTGGGATGAAAAGTATTGAGATTCCCTTAACTACATCAAATGTGGTCGATATTAAAATGGAATCTGAAGCTGTAAGCCTTGATGAAGTTGTAGTAATTGGATACGGCGCTGTTAAAAAAAGCGACCTAACCGGTTCCGTGGCTTCAATTCGTACCGACGACTTAAAGAAAATACCTGTCAATTCGTTGGATCAGGGAATACAAGGCAAAGTCTCGGGCGTACAGGTTACTCAGTTATCATCCCAACCTGGAGGCGCAATGTCATTACGGATTCGCGGAGGCAATTCAATTATGGCTGGAAATGAACCCCTGTATGTGATTGACGGGGTATTAATTGAAAGTCAGGTCGATATGTCATGGATAGGTTCCCCGGCGCAAAATGGCCTCAGTTCGATCAATCCCGGTGATATTGAATCAATGGAAATACTGAAGGATGCTTCAGCAACATCTATTTATGGAGCCAGGGGTGCAAATGGAGTTGTTCTGATTACAACAAAAAGAGGGAAAAAGGGGAAAGACAATATAACTTTCGAGACCTATTTTGGCACACAGCATAAAGCTAAAGACATTACTGTAATGAATGCAAGTCAGTTTGCAACTCTTTACGATGAAGCGGGAGCTAATGCAAGCTCTTCAGGTTACGTGCCTCTGTATCCGGACCCGGAAAGTTTAGGTGCCGGCACTGATTGGCAATCCGAAATCTACCAGAATGCACCAATTCAAAATTATCAGCTGAATTTTTCAGGAAGCAATGAAAAAACGACCTACGCTATAAGCGCAGGGTATTACAAACAAGGAGGGATTATTGTTGGGTCCGACTTCAAACGCTATTCATTCAGATTAAACCTGGACAGGAAGGTCAGTGAAAAGTTAGTCGTAGGAACAAACCTTAGCTATACCCAAACAAGCTCAAATACAGTCCCAACTGACACACCGGGAGGTTTTTTCCCTGGAGTTGTAAATACAGCATTAATATTTAACCCAGTGTTGCCGGTTTATGACGCAACCGGGCAGTATACTCTTACTGATCCTAATGCTGACGGATGGCTGGATAATCCTGTTGCTGTAACCAGGGATGTAGATGCATTAGAAAAGGTGAACCGCCTGCTCGGAAATGCCTATATGGAATATTCGATACTTAAAGACCTGAAATTCAAGACGAGTTTAGGTGTAGATATTTATCATTCAGATCAGGACATGTATACTCCCAATTATGTATATTCAGGTTCATTTAATGGCGGACAAGCCCGTTATGCAACAACTAGTTTTCAGAACCAGATTTTTGAGAACCTTCTGACGTATAACAAAGAATGGCAAAAAATCCACAGGATCAATATTTTGGGCGGTTTCACATTTCAAAAGAATGCCTCCCGTACCTTTATTGATATAGCAACAGGATTTCCCAACGATATTTTGGGCTATTATGGTATCGCGAATGCAACGAATATGCCCACCATTCTGACCGGTTTCAGCGAATCATCCATAGTTTCATATCTGGGAAGGATTAATTACAGTCTGAAAGAAAAGTACCTTTTTACTTTAACAGGCCGCGTGGATGGTTCATCAAAATTCGGTGCTAATAACAGGTATGCCACTTTCCCATCGGCAGCCTTTGCATGGAGGGCATCTGAAGAAGATTTCTTCAAGCGTTTTGATAAAATTTCAAATCTTAAATTCAGGCTGAGTTATGGTGTTAGCGGAAATGACCGTATAATGGATTACGCTTACATCCGGACTCTTTCATCATCCACATATTATTTCAATAATTCATATGCCGCTTCCGGTTTTTCACCTGCCAATCCGGGCAATGATAACCTGAAATGGGAAACTACTCAACAAGTGGATGCCGGTATCGATGTTGGTTTTATCCAAAACAGGATCGGCATAACTGTAGATTATTACAATAAGAAAACATCGGACCTGCTTTATTATTTCAACCTTCCTTATACAACAGGTTATAGTTCATATCTGAAAAATATTGGGAAACTCAGAAATACAGGATTTGAATTTGCTCTCAATACCGTGAATTGTGTTGGAGAGTTCAAATGGAATACATCCGGCAATATTTCGTTCAATAAAAATAAGATCCTTGATCTGAATGGTGTCGACTTGTACATTAACAATGATACTTACAAACTGAAGATCGGGAATTGGGCTATTATCAGGGAAGGAGAGGAGATGGGAAGTTTCTGGGGATTGGTTTCCGACGGAATATGGCAAACATCTGAAGCTGACAAGGCAGCAGTTTATGGAGCTCAACCTGGTGATTTCAAGTATATAGACCAGAATGGTGATGGTAAAATCGATGTGGAAGACCAGGGAATTATTGGCCATGCCCTGCCGAATTTTACATGGGGGCTGAGCAATAATTTTTCGTATAAAAGTTTTTCTCTTGATGTGTTTCTGCAAGGCAGCCAGGGGAATCAGATGCTTAACAGTAACCGCTTCGAACTGGAATCAGGAAATGGGTTGTCGAATGCTTCAACAAAATTGCTTGACAGGTGGACCCCTGAAAATCCAAGTAACTTATATCCCAGGGCAAATCGTAACGCTGATTACCTGCATATGTCGACCCGGTACCTGGAGGATGCTTCCTATGTCCGCATAAAAACCATAACTCTTTCTTATGATCTTCCTGGAAAGTTGATGGAAGCCTTAAAGATAACGAAAGTAAAGGTTTACGTTACAGCACAGAACCCATTCACTTTTACCAAATACAGCGGTTTTGATCCTGAAGTTGGATCATTTGGTATGGATAACACCCGTATGGGATACGATTTTGGTTCATATCCATCGGTAAGAACTTATATCCTGGGTGCCAGCATTAATTTTTAATTACAAGAAATTTCAAAATAAAAGATCATGAAGAACATTTTAATACTGACAGTCCTGTTCATTTTGGTGGTTTTTAGTTCCTGTACAAAGGAACTGGAATTGACTCCACATCAGATATATTATGATAATTTCTATCAAACTGAAGAAGATGCGTTAACCGCTGTTAATGCAGTGTACGATGTACTTGGCGCAGTTAACCAGTATTCCAGTTCGATTTGGCTGATACAGGATGTCAGCTCCGACGATTGTTATGCAAGGCCTACTATAAATGATCCAAACCTGCATCAGTTTACTACCTATGACATTCAACCTACAAATAATTACCTGTCCGGAATATGGCAGGGCTCCTACCTGGGAATCAGCCGCGCAAATGTAGTACTGGAGAAAGTGCCTACCATTGAAATGGATTCAGCCAACAGGCAACGGATTATTGGTGAAGCCAGATTTCTCAGAGCTTTATTTTATTTCAACCTGGTCCGGTTATTTGGCGAAGTGCCAATTGATACTATTCCTGTCTCAGCAAGTCTGACTGATGTAGAAGTTTACCTTTTTAAATCGCCGGTTAGTAGCGTTTACGCCCAGATTATTAAAGATCTTAGCATGGCAGCGGATAGACTTCCCCTAAAATATTCAAACTCCAACGATAAAGGAAGAGCTACAAGGGGCGCTGCCTGGGGATTGCTTTCAAAAGTTTATCTTACAACAAATGATTGGACAAACGCAAGCCTTTTTGCTTCAAAGGTAATAGAGTCGAAGCAATACAGTCTTAATGCGGATTATATCAGCAACTTTAAGGAAGTAAATAAAAATGGCAAGGAGTCGGTATTCGAAGTACAATTCAATAAAAAAACAAATACGGAAAACTCCCAGATGGTAATTTCAGGGCTACCTTCCATTCAGGGCCTGTTCTCAGCAGGAACGGAGATCATGCTGCCAACTGAAGATCTTCTGAATAGTTTTGAAAATGGTGACCATAGGAAAGAAGTGACATTCTTCAGCAGTTATTGGTTCTATACTTTTGAGCCTCACATATGGAAATATTGGGACCAGGATGCATATAAGCCTGCAGCCACTACCGCATCGGGTGCTGATTTTTTTGTAATGCGGTATTCAGAAATTTTGCTCATTTATGCCGAAGCTCTGAACGAAGCAAATTCGGGTCCTACCATAGAGGCTTATGATGCAGTTAACCTGGTACGTGCCCGGGCCAGGAATGGAGTTATTGATGTCCTTCCCGATTATGCCGGATTAGATCATGATGGTTTCAAACAAGCAGTACTCAATGAGAGGAGACATGAATTTGTGAGTGAAGGTCAACGTTGGTTCGACCTTGTACGAACAGGAACCCTGGTTGAAAGCGTAAAAAGAGCCAAAGGTGACGCATCAGATCCTACAGCAATTAATTATGTTTTTCCAATTCCGCAGCGGGAACTGGACAACAATAAAAATTTAAAGCAAAATGAAGGTTACTAAAATCTGGTTTTAATCAGACTTTAAAGTTCGAAAATCAGCACTAAATAGCAGAAAACTGTGATACAAAAAATCAAACAGATCGGCTTATTGGCAGTACTTGCTGCCATAAATCTGATTGCCTTTGCGGGAACCGATAATATTGCTCCAAATGCAAAAGTTACTGCATCATCAACTTTAAGCAGTCAATTTAGAGCCGACAATATTAAGGATGGTATTATTGGAGTTGCCAATAAAGGAGAATGGGCCTGCGAAGGGGATACCACCGATTGGGGGTATATTCGTTTTCCATGGATACAACTGGATTGGAACCAGCCACAAGCCATTGATAAAATACTCCTTTTCGACAGGCCGGCTCTCAATAATCATATTGCAAGCGGAAGACTTGTTTTTAGTGATGGCAGCATAGTGTGGGTGGATCAAATCCCCAATGACGGTACTGCCAAACTGGTGAAGTTTGACACAAAAAAGGTTACTTCTGTTCGTTTCGAAACCACAGACGGTAACGGTAAAGACCTTGGATTTTCCGAAATTGAAGTGTATCCTACCCGAACTTTAAAAACTGATTATGTTGGCTGGGTTGATCCGTATATCGAAACCAACAGGGGGCGGTATATCTTCTTTATCACTGGTTCCAGGCCTTTTGGAATGGTAGGAGCAGCACCGCATACACGAAATAAAAATCAGAATGGTGGAGGGTATAATTACAACGAAGAGAATGTTTTAGGTTTTGGGAATATCCATGCATGGATGATGTCAGGAATTGAAATAATGCCGGCTAATATTTCTGTAAATCCCACAGGAGGAGAAAATGCATGGAAATCAGAATTCAGTCATGATGATGAGCTGGTACAACCAGGATATCAGCGACTTTACCTGAAACAACCTAAAACCTGGGTTGAATTGACGGCTACCGAAAGGGTCAGCTTTTATCGTTTCAGGTACAATCAGGATATGCCAACTCAAATCCTGGTAAACCTTGGAGGATACATGGGCAACAGCACCATGGCCAATGCTGCCATTAAAAAGATAAATGACAAGGAATTTGTAGGCTCCTTCAGTTCTGTAAAGCGCTATTGGGGCGGACCCAAAGATGTAAAGGTTTATTTTGTCATTCAACTCGACAAAGCAACCCAATCATTGGATGGCTGGAAAGGCAAGACTTTATTAAAAAACCTGTCCGATCTCAACGGTGATAGTACTGGCGTTTCGGCTAAATACGATGTAAAAGCTGGAGATAAAATACAAATGAAGGTTGCGATTTCGTACACCAGTATTGATAATGCGAGAAGAAATCTTGAATCTGAATGTGCTTCATGGGATTTTGATGCCGTACGAAATGAAACCAGGCAGGTGTGGAATGAATGGCTTGGAAAGATAGAAGTAAATGGTGGAGCCAATGATCAGAAGATCAAGTTTTATACTGACTTGTGGCATGTACTCCTGGGTCGTCAAAAAATTAATGATGTGTCCGGTGATTATCCTGACAGGACTACCGGCGTTCGGGAAGGCACTTTTACCGATGCTGTTTTTAAAGTGAAACGACTTCCAAAAAATGCTGATGGTAAGTTGAAATATAGCATGTATAGCACCGATGCCTTGTGGTTGACACAATGGAACCTGAATATTTTATGGGGACTTGGCTGGCCGGAAGTTCAGGATGAACTGTCAGCTTCCATGATACAATATGCAGATAATGGCGGAATGTTACCAAGGGGACCTTCAGGTGGCGGATATTCCTATATTATGACCAGTGATCCGGCCGTTAACCTTATTGCAGGTACTTTTCAAAAAGGATTGCTGTCAAAGGTGGATGTACACCATGCTTTTGAAGTGATGAAAAGAAACCAGATGCCGGGAGGAATGCTGGGTAGCAGAGAGGATATAACATTTTACATAAAACATGGTTGGTGGAAAGATAATGCTGGCATAACCATTGAGGCCGCTTTCCAGGATTGGGCTGTTGCCCAGATGGCATACAAACTTGGTAAAAAGAAGGATTACAATTACTTCTCGAAAAGGGCTCAGGGATGGAAAGCTTGCTTCAATCCTGAACAAAACCTTTTGTTCCCAAAAGACAGTGAAGGCAAATTCACGCACAACGATCCGTTGAGTGGAGCAGGATGGATTGAAGCCAATGCATGGCAGGCCACATGGGGTGTTTCACATGATATTCCGGGCTTAGCTGCTTTAATGGGTGGTAACGACAAACTATGCGACAAACTTAATTATGCTTTTGAAAAGGCTGCTCCCCAGGATTTTGTTTTTGATTATAATGATGGGTATGTCAGTTATGCCAACCAGCCTGGATTATCAAACGCACATGTATTTAATTATGCCGGCAAACCATGGTTGACTCAGTATTGGGTACGCAGAGTAAAGGAACAGGCCTATGGAGGAATAACTCCTGACCTGGGCTATGGAGGTCATGATGAGGATCAGGGACAAATGGGCGCGTTAAGTGCTTTAATGTCCATAGGATTATTCAGTTTGCAGGGAAATGCCTCAGCAACTCCTGTTTACGAAATAACCAGCCCGGTATTTGACAGCACTACAATTAAGCTTGATGCCCGGTATTATAAGGGTAAAGCGTTTACTATAATCACTCACAACAATTCGAAGGAGAATGTTTACATTCAAAAAGTGCAGTTAAATAGAAAGGAGTTGAATGATTTCTGGTTTACGCACGAAGACTTTGCTAAAGGTGGGAACACTCGAAATATGGCTTAGTAACCAGCCAAATAAAAACTGGGGTACCGGGAGTTTACCTCCGGTTGTGAAGTAAGAATGAGGTATGAGGACGGTTGTGGACATTTGAAATAATTACCTTTAAAAGGAAAAATTTGCTCATTTTTAAAAAGATAAAATTTGATTTCAAATTATAATAAAAATCCGGAAGTAAAAATAAAGGGCAAAGATACGGGCTGTTTTGCCGGTTGGGATAATATTATCGCCCTCTTAAACCTGGAGATATCCGGGAACCGGAAGGCAAAAAAGGTCGTTGTAATTGAATACTACCAAGGCACGAATGATACAGAAATATTCAATTCTCTTATTAAAGGATTGACTGCCGATATGGTTTTTGATGCCCGCGGAGCTATGAAATCGGAAGATGAAATCAGGAAGATCACCTTCCCGGATGTAACCGACGACAGGATATTCGGTTTTATAACAAGGCTTTCAATAGATGATTTTTATGATCATGACAAAGTTGATGCTCTGAGGTCCAAAATTGGGGTAATTGAAAAAGGCACCATTCTAATTTATGGAACCGGAGCAACGAAGGTATTTCCAGATCCTGACTTAATGATCTATGCAGATATGGCCCGTTGGGAAATCCAGAAACGGATGCGGCGTAATGAGGTTTCCAACCTGGGAATTACTAATTACAATGATAGTTTAGAAAGCCAATACAAACGGGCTTATTTTGTGGACTGGAGAGTTTGCGACAGGCTTAAGAAAGAAGTCATGAACCGCTGGGATTTTATCCTGGACACCAACCTGGCTGGAAAACCTGTTATGATAACTGCTGATGCGTTTTCAGAAGGGATGAAGCAAGCTGTAATGCAGCCGTTCAGTGTAGTCCCTTATTTTGATGCAGGTCCTTGGGGCGGGCAATGGATGAAAGACACTTTCGACCTGGACAGAAGTACCGAAAACTACGCCTGGTGTTTCAATTGTGTGCCTGAAGAAAACAGTCTTTTCCTGGTATTTGGCGAAAACAGGTTTGAGACACCTTCAATAAATCTTGTTTTTTCAAAACCTGTCGAATTACTGGGTGAACCGGTTTATGGACGTTTTGGTGATGAATTCCCGATCAGATTCGATTTTTTAGATACCATTGGTGGCGGGAATTTGAGCCTGCAGGTACATCCTTTAACAGAATATATACAGGAAAAATTCGGTGTAAATTACACACAGGATGAAAGTTATTACATCCTGGAAGCGGAAAAAAAAGCCAGCGTTTACCTTGGGTTAAAAGAAGGCATTGATTCGAACCGAATGATTTCTGACTTGGAAGAAGCTCAAAATAGTAATACAGAATTTGATGCATCAACCTATATTCAGAGCTGGCCGGCTAAAAAACATGATCATTTTTTAATTCCCGGCGGAACAATTCATTGCTCAGCCAAAGGCTGCATGGTTCTCGAAATCAGTGCTACACCTTATATTTTTACATTTAAACTATGGGACTGGGGACGTCTCGGCATGGACGGAAATCCACGGCCAATCAACATCGAGCATGGAATTCAGAATATTCAATGGAAAAGGACTGAAAAATGGGTTCATGATAACCTGGTGAACCGTTTTGAGGATTTGGGAGAAGGTGACGGCTGGCGCGAAGAAAAAACAGGCCTTCATGAGCTGGAATTTATCGAAACCAGGCGCCATTGGTTCACAAAAACTGTACTTCATAATACAAACGATGGAGTGAATGTTATTGCCTTGGTCGAAGGCCGTGAAGTTATTGTTGAGAGCCCGACTGAATCGTTTGATTCTTTTGTAGTTCACTTTGCCGAAACATTTATTGTTCCGGCAACTGTGGGAGCTTATACGATCAGGCCTTATGGCGAATCCATAGGAAAAGAATGTGCAACTGTAAAAGCATATGTAAGAGTTAACGGATAAAAACTAAAATCGATGCAAAAGAAAAATTCATTAAAACAATTTTTGCCAGTAATTTTCTCGTTCTACGTAATGGGATTTGTTGATGTTGTTGGATTGGCTACTGGTTATGTAAAACAGGATTTCGGTCTTTCAAATGGGGTGGCGCAAATACTGCCCTTTATGGTTTTCATCTGGTTTGCACTTCTGGCCATACCCACAGGAGTGTTCCAGGATAACAGGGGGAAACGCCTGACAGTAAATATTGGAATGGTGTTAACTGGAATAGGCGTTCTTATCCCGTTTTTTTATTATTCACTGGTTACAGCTATTATCGGTTTTGCAGTTCTTGGAATTGGGAACACTATTCTCCAGGTTTCAGCCAATCCTCTTTTACTGGATATTTCTTCCGACGAAGGCAAGGCAGCAAACCTGAGTTTATCCCAGTTTGTAAAAGCTATTGCGTCCATGTTGGGGCCAATCATTGCAGCTGGTATGGCTCTTTACACAGGCAACTGGAAATACATTTTTCCTTTGTACGCCATCATATCATTTATCTCGGCACTGTGGTTAAATTCGGTTAAAATTGAAGAAACTCAGCCGGATAAAGCCCGCGCAACCATTAAAAGCGTATTTGTTTTACTCAAGAACCCGTATATCCTGGTTATGGTTTTTGCCATATTTTTTATGGTAGGTTTTGATGTAACCATGAATACCAGTATAGCTAACTTTTTAAGCAACCGATTTTCGATCACCATTGAATCTGCTAGCCTGGGAATAAGTATATATTTTGCTTCCCTGATGGCAGGCCGGTTTCTCGGTGCCTTTCTTTTACGCAAAGTGGATGCAAAACTGTCACTGGTGGTAAGCACAATAATAACCCTGATCGGACTTATTGGATTAATAACCATCCACGATCTAACAATTTCCAGGATCATGATTTTTGTTGCAGGATTTGGCTTCTCAAACGTTTTCCCGATCATGTTTGCCATTATCGTTCAGCGCAAGCCTGATTATGCCAACGAACTTTCGGGACTTATCATTCTGGCAGTTTGCGGTGGAGCCATAATCCCTCCGATAGCAGGCTTTTTAAGTGATTTATACTCGGTAACAGCTGCCATTTATGTTTTACTGGCATGTATTGCTTATGTAGGATTTGCAACTTATTACGCAATTAAGAAATAAAAAACATATGACACTCAGCGAAGATAAAAATGTAGTATTAACTCTTGATGCAGGCGGAACAAACTTTGTATTTTCTGCATATCAGGGAGGAAGAGAAATAGTTGAACCTATTATAGCGGCTTCAAATGCGCATAATCTTGAGAAATGCATAAATACCATCTTTACAGGATTTGAGAGTGTAATAGCAAAGCTGAGCAAGCCGGTGAATGCAATAAGTTTTGCTTTTCCGGGACCTGCCGATTATTCCATGGGAATAATCGAAGACCTGCCCAATTTTAAAGCTTTTAATGGTGGCGTTCCATTGGGTCCTATTTTAGAAGAAAAATTTGGTTTGCCTGTGTTTATCAATAATGATGGGAACCTTTTTGCTTATGGGGAAGCCCTGGCAGGCTTTTTGCCGGAATTAAATAAACGCATTATTGAAAACGGCGGAATCAAGCAATTTAAGAACCTGGTAGGGTTGACTCTGGGAACAGGCTTTGGCTGTGGAATAGTATTAAACGACCATTTGCTGGAAGGCGATAACTCATGCGATGCTGGAATCCACAATACTTCCAATAGGTTTAACACAAACTGGAATGCAGAAGAGAGCATCAGTACCAGGGCAATTCAACGTGTGTATTGTGAAGAAGCAGGCTTAGAAATGAATATGAGCCTGATGCCGAAAGATATTTTCGACATTGCAAAAGGAGCTGCTCAAGGGAACAAGGAGGCCGCACTTCACTCTTTCAGGGTTTTTGGAGAAGCACTTGGTAACTCAATTGCTAGTATGGTCACTTTGATTGACGGGATTATAGTTATCGGGGGTGGATTAGCTGCAGCATGGGAATTGTTTGCCCCGGATATGTTTACTGAAATTAACCGGATGTATGAAGATCCCTCCGGTAACAAATACGCCCGTGTTTCGGTGAAGGTTTATAACCTGGAAGATGAAAGTACGTTCGAAGAATTTTCGCTGGGACATGTTCAGCATCTCTCCATTCCTTCGAGCAACAGGATGGTAACTTATGATAACCTGGCTCGTGTTGGAATTGGGATTTCAAAGCTGAGTGCCAGTTCGGCAATTGCCATTGGTGCTAATGCTTTCGCAATTCAACAACTGCATTCTGGTAATTAACAACATAAAACACAGCTTATGAAAATATTCGTTCATGATAGATTCCTGTTTATTGTTGCAGGATTAATCATTCTTATAACAAGTAGTTGTGCAATAGGGCAGAAACCCGTTGCCTCCAATACTGAACCTGGAACAGCAACTATCGATAAAAAATTCAACAAACTTTTTGCCCGGGATTGTTGTGGTGTAACAGGCGCTGATGGTGATTATTCGGTTCTGCTTCCTGACGGTCGTACAGTCTGGATATTCGGCGATTCATTCCTCGGAACTGTCAAGCCTGACAGATCACGCGAGAAAAGAACACCCTGGTTTATTCGTAACAGTATGGCGGTACAGGAAGGCGATTCTTTGCGTAGCCTTTACAATGTTATTGATGGCTGGGAGTCGTCACTTGTGATTCCGCCAGGCGCTCCGAAAGGAAAGATGTTTTCGGAAGATACGCTGTGGTACTGGCCTGGTGACGGTTTTATTGAGAATGGTAAATTAAAGGTTTTCATGTCGCTGTTTAACCAGGCTGTAAAAGGAGATTGGGGATTCAGATGGCAAGGTGCCAATATTGCTACTTTTTCATTGCCAGATATCAAATTGGAGAGTATCGATCATTTTTCATATCCGGGGATTGACGAAATCCACTGGGGACATGCTGTTTGCGATGGGGATAAAAAGTTCACTTATATTTATGGTGCTGAAGACAAGACTAAGAATCTTTATGTAGCCCGTGCTCCGAAAGGAAATATTATGGCACCCTGGGAATTTTACACCGGAACGGAATGGGTAAAAGACCCAAAATTATCGAAACCCATGCTGGTTATCCAGGGATCAGAGCAGTTCAGTGTTTTTAAGCTTAAAAATAAATATGTACTCGTTGTTCAGGAAGGTGGGTTTATGAGTGGTGAAATTTGTTCGTATTATTCTGATTCTCCCTATACAGGCTGGAAGAACAGGAAAGTCCTTTGTCATGCCCTGCTTCCGGATGATGTAATATCCACTAAAAATTTGTTTGGTTACAATGCTTTGGCACATCCTCAATTTATTGAAAATGGCGAATTGTTGATTTCAAATTGCGTAAACAGCTTTGTTGTTGAGGATGTATTTCAGGATGCAAGTAAGTACAGACCTGTTTTTCAAGGGGTTCCGGTGAAACGGATTTTTGAAAAATAATCCTTTAAACTGAAAATCAATTTGTCAAATGAGAAAGATTCTTATAGCGCTGATACTATTTACTGGCCTGGGTTCGGGTTTATCAGCTCAAAAACAACATGTACTTACCTCAACACATATTTCGAAAGCCGATACGGTTTGGGTTTTTACTCCGGCTAATTACTCAGCAAACCAGGCTAAAACATATCCACTGATTTATCTTTTACATGGTTGGAGTGGTTCCTATCACCAGTGGAATGATATCATGGATTGTCAGAAATATGCTGATCAGTATGGTTTTATTATAGTATGTCCGGATGGATTGTATGATTCGTGGTACATCAACAGCCCTGCAATAAAAGGAAGCCAGTATGCTGATTTCTTTTTCATGGACTTGTTTCCTTTTATAACAAAGTCATACCAGATTGACAGCAAAAATGTTTTTATAACCGGATTAAGCATGGGAGGGCACGGAGCTTTGTACTTGTTCGAGCAGAATCCTGAGCTTTTCAGGAGTGCAGGCAGCATCAGCGGCGTGCTTGATTTAACCAATAGCAGGAATGATTATCGGATCAGTGACTATTTAGGATTAAAAAATGATAATTCAGACTTAAAGATCTTGAAATCCTATTCTGTGGTTGGGAATATTGAAAAAATAACTCAATCCGGGAAAGAGATAATTTTTAGTTGCGGCACATCTGATCCTTTCTATTCAGTAAACAATGAATTCAGGGTAAAATGTGATGAAACAAAAACTAGTGCAACGTATATTTCGAATCCCGGAGCTCACAATTATCCGTATTGGAAATCTAACATCGGTTCGCATTTTGAATTTTTCAAAGAACGGGTCAAAAGTCCGGAATAGTACTGAAAGAACATCGGAATGATTTTTAACCATAAATTAGTTTCAGAATATCTCAGATGAATAAATTACAAAACACCATTCTTGCAGGATTACTTATTCTTGCCGGAATCTTTTATCAGAATCAAACTCTTGCTGCTGTTCGACTCCCCGCTCTGATCGGCAATAATATGGTTCTTCAGCAGAATGCCTCAATCAATGTTTGGGGCTGGGCGGATGCCGGCGAAAAAGTTACTGTCCGGGCAAGTTGGCTTACCGGTACATCAGAAGTCATTACCACAAAGGAAGGAAACTGGAAAACCACCATCAACACTCCCAAGGCCGGTGGTACTTATACCATGACCATTACCGGACGTGATTATTCCATTAATATCGAAAATATTCTGATTGGTGAGGTCTGGTTATGTTCAGGACAATCTAATATGGACCTTACAATAAAAGGGCTGGGCGGATGGAAAAATTATAAACCCGAAGTCCTTGATGAAGTTTTAGATGGAGATTACGCCAATATGCGGCTTTTTACTGTTCAGAAAGATACTTCTGCAACTGTTCGTACCGATTGCAAAGGTAACTGGCTTAATGCCGATACCGGAACCGCTGATAATTTCAGCGCTACAGCCTGGTTTTTCGGTTCATCACTAAGTAAAAAACTGGGAATTCCTGTTGGTTTAATTTATACAGCATGGGGTGGTACGGCAGCAGAAGTCTGGACTCCGGTTGAAAGCCTGGAAGAAGTGCCGGAACTGCACTATTTTATTCATCATTACAGCGGGTATGCATGGTGGCCTGGCACAGCAGGAGTGCTTTACAATGCAATGATTCATCCACTTATAAATTACACAATTAAAGGAGCTATCTGGTACCAGGGCGAATCGAACAGGATGGATTATAAACTCTATCACTCTTTAATGAATACAATGATCACTTCATGGCGGAAAGCATGGGGCATCGGCGATTTCCCTTTTTATTATGTTCAAATTGCACCTTACCTTTATAAAGAAAGCAACTCTGGAGCCTTATTACGTGAAGCACAACTGAAATGTCTTTCGATTCCGAATACAGGCATGGCAGTAACTATGGATATTGCCGGTGATATCAATGATATTCATCCCAAAAATAAGCTGGATGTCGGAAAGCGCCTGGCCTTATGGGCAATGACTAAAACATATGGACAGGATGTAGGCAGTTACTCCGGACCGGTTTACCAGGATTATAAAATTGAAAAGAAAAATGTTAGCCTTGAATTCATGTATGCCGAAGGAGGCTTGAAAATTATCCAGACAACCAGAAATAATTTCATGATTGCCGGAGTGGACAAAGTATTTTACCCGGCAACAGTTAAAGTGCAAGGGAATAAATTGATAGTTGCATCAAAAAAAGTGAAACACCCGCTTGCCGTGAGGTATGCATTTCTTAATACTTCAGTAGCCTCACTCTTTAATGGTGCCGGTTTGCCTGCATCATCATTCCGAACGGATAGCTGGGACATAGAAACCAAATAATTCAGGCCTGATATTGCCCGATATCGGTGTGAAAATAATGAAAGGGAATTGTAAGCTTTATCCTTTTTGAACTTGCATTCAATCAAACTCAATATATGGTAATTGATATTCTTGATACGTACCAGGAGCTAAGCTTAAAGGCCAAAGATATCATTGTTCGGGAAATCAATAAAAACAAGAAACTTTTACTCTGTGCAGCTACAGGTGGAAGCCCTGCCAGTACGTATGAATTGCTCGGCGAAGAATATCTGAAACGTCCGAAACTTTTTGAACAGCTTCGGATTATCAAGCTTGATGAATGGGGTGGTATTCCCATGAACCATCCGGCTACCTGTGAGTCCTATCTGCAAACTCATCTTATTCAGCCACTTCAAATCGGGGAATCCCGCTACATCAGTTTCGAAAGCAGTCCTTCTGATCCCAGGCTGGAATGTGAAAAAATTCAGGAACAACTCGAAAATGCTGGTCCTATCGATCTGTGCATTTTGGGGCTTGGAATGAACGGGCACCTGGCATTGAACGAACCAGCTGAATTTTTGCAACCTCATTGTCATATTGCTGAACTTTCTTCCATGTCTCTTCAGCACCAAATGATTTCGGAAATGGAAATCAAACCTGCATATGGACTAACCCTGGGAATGGCTGATATTCTGCAATCAAAAAAGATACTGATGCTAATTAATGGGTCTCAGAAAAGAAGTATCGTAAACAAGTTCCTGTCAAAAAACATAACGAGTTCGTTACCTGCATCCTTCCTCTGGTTGCATCCGGATGTTATTTGCCTGATTACAAAGGATGCCATCGAATAAATGAATCATTCACAAATATAATCAGCATTAAGAAAAGAACAAATTAGTATTATTTAACCTGAAGTGACTAGTGTTGCAGCCTGTCGTAATATTCAAAAAGTGAAAGAACATACACCGCCGACCCGTAGCCAACCATTGGAATAGTGCCGATATACATTCCATCGGCATCCCTGATGCAATTGCACCAGATGTTGGATGACATATATTCTTGAGTAACCTTATCCATTTGCAGTTTGTTGCTGTACATTTCCGGGATGGTATTGTAATTCATAGCTGCCTGGCTGGTGATGTAGTCCAGCAATTTAAAGGCAATATCCTTTTGTTCAAATAGAAGATGAGCCAGTGCAATACGTAAATTGATAAAAACCCATTCCTGGTTTTCGTAAGGATCGGCACTTGAAAGGCGTATATAACCGGGCCTGTCGCCTTTAATTCTCAATACTTTGTCGTATTCAGTCATATGAGATAAAAACAATGACCTTTCGGTAAACAGCCCGTTGGCAAAAACCTCGTAAACACCGGCATCATAAAATTCCTTACTGGCAGCCATGGATTGGTCGTTCGCATTTCCTTTTAAAAATTTGTTTTCGCAAAGCATATTACTTAAAATAGCTTGTTTTATTTTCTCAAAAGCAAGTTTGTATTTTTCAAAAGGTAATTGGAATTGTTGCTGAAGCTGGGCGAAAAGCTCCAGTCCCCTGGCACAGACACCTGATGTAAATGTATACTGTTTGGTTGTTTCCAGGTGATGCTCCCATGGTCCCGAATCGGCTTTAATCAGGGAATTTGTATCCATGCAATGAACAATAACATCAGCCACTTTTAAACTCACAACAGGGAGCCATTTTTCATAGAAATGAATATCATTACTTCGCGAAACATAATCACAGTATGCAATCAGAAACAGGCCGAAATCATCGTATTCAATATTTGGACCGAATTCATTGTAGTCGCACTCTTCCGTTCCATTGCCAAAGTATCGCGTCAACGAAACCTGGTAATCCATTCCGGGGCCATAGTCTTTTCCATCCTTGTAAATATAGTTTTTGAACCGGTTAGCCGGGGCTTTGAGCATAAATTCAAGTCCTTTCTTTGCTTCAGCAAACATGCCCAGGCGAGTCATTGCCTGTATGGCATAACTCCCGTCGCGTACCCAGGCTATGTGCCAGAGACCGGGGCGTAACGAAGCCAGTATTTGACCATGCGAATTCGGGAAAATTTCATAGTCGGAAACCTGGGCCATCTTTAAAATGGAAATGGATTGCTCAACCACGTTCCTTTCTTTGGATGATAAATCTTTGGGAATAGTGCAGACCGAAAAAAGCTTTTGCATGCAGCTGATTTCAGCATCGAGCAACGACTTGTTTGTTTTTTTTATATCGGCGATGGCTTTGGTTACTATACCCTTATCCGTGTGCAACGAATCAGTAAAAGAGTATAAAAAGTATTTTTCGTACACATCCTTGTCATACTTCCTTAGAAATGTACCCGAAAGGATATTTCCGTCAATCCGTACAGGGAGATCTTCAAGTGGATTTTCCAACAGAGTTATGCCGCTCACGGCTTTCCCTTTACCGGTTTCGGCATTAAATGCCAGCTTTTCAATTTTTTGTTTATCACCTCTAACCACGATATAAAAGATTTTATCATGGTTGGTAAACGATGCAAAATAATTTACCGTAAAACCATCATAGCGGGATGTGATAACATGGGTGTTATTCTGATAGCTTGTTTCTGTTGGTTGTTCATCACTCTTTAATTTAATATTGCCTACAAAAGGATGTACGTAATTACCCGAATCATAATTTGCAAAAATATGCGGATACACATAATCGATCCTGTTTTCTTTTGCATTGTAAACTGCTACAATCAAACCATTGGAAGTAGAAAGTTTAAAATAGGAAGATTCAGTAACCTTGCCTTGTTCCTGGGCATTTACTATCGATTGACAGAAAAGGAAAAGCAGAAAAGCGAGATTTCTTGTGGTTTTCATCTCAAATATTTTTGGATAACAGGGAAATAAAAGTAACAATTTTTACGCAGGCCATACGCGGATTAATGAGAAACGTCTGATAATTATAAAAGAACATTTCTGCTGTTGAATTTGCAAACCGAAATCTCAGGGCAGTCAGCCTTTTTCTCCAATAGAAATCGTTCGGGATATATCAAAATATTGATGCTCATTGTATTCAATATAACCCAGCTGGTTGGTCAGCATACGGGTTTTCCCCACCTCGAAATCGGCAGTATTGGCATGGGTATGTCCATACATCCAGTAATCAATTTCCGAATCTTTAATCAGATCCGACAGTTCAACAACAAAAGCCTCGTTTAGCTTGCTCCCGCTATATCTTTCAGGATAATTGGTAAGTGTAGGTACATGATGCGATACAACTATCGTTTTAAAATCTTCTTTTTTATCCCGTAAGGCCGAAACCAGGAAGGCTTTGCTTTCTATGTGCAACAGGTTGAAAACATCCGTCGAAAAAGGTTGGCCCTGGTAAGATATAACATGAAAATCGGACATATTCTTATTTATCCTGTATTCATTTGAAGGAGAAATATATGACCATAAGGTCGAAAAGATAAGCCTGGTGTTGTGTATCGAAACTGACTGATTGTTAATGAGCACTAAATTACTCCTGATTTTCTCGTTGAGTACCCCGCTTCGTTCCGAGACATCCGAATGATAATATTCGTGGTTGCCCGGTAACCAGTATGTTGTTTCAAAATTATCAGCCAGGTAATCGAAAAAATCCGGATGCTTATCCATAACCGCAAAGGGAACAATATCGCCTGCAAGTATGAGTATATCGCCGTCCGGTTTTAAAGGATTGGATTTAAGAAAGGTTTCGTTCTCAGGGAATTCAAGGTGAAGGTCGGAGCAGTACTGTATTTTCATAAATCAAATTTTATATTGTGAATTGCGGGCATCAATCTTTACCAAAGTTAGTAAATTTTTCACCTTTTGATATATGCTGGGATGAAGTTAACGGTTTATCTTCCTCTAATAGTAGGGGTAAAATGGAATTCCGATGTTGCTGATTTTATACCTGACGCAAAAAGAATAAGCCGGGGTCAGGGTAGGGGAAGAAAACTATATGAAAGACTTATTATCAGTTTTAACCAGGCAAGCCAGGAGCAATAAATCCTGTAATAATAGCCTTGATTACATCCGGTGTTACTGGTTTGGCCAGAAAAGCATTCATTCCGGCGTGGGTACATTCGTTTTTATTTTTTTCATTGGCGTAAGCAGTAACCGCTATTATCGGAATTACCTGGTTAAATGATCTGATGTTTCTTGTGGCTTGTATGCCATCAAGTTCCGGCATTTCAATATCCATTAATACAGCATCATAATTCCCTGAAGTGCAGGCTTCAACAGCCAGTAAACCGTTAGCTACAATAGTATGCTCCCATCCCAACATACGCATATACTTTCCCATAAGCATTTGATTCATCAGATCATCTTCAGCGATTAAAACTCTCATATGGTATAGATTTTTATATAAATTATCTTGATGTCTTATTGCCAGGTTGATCACTTAAATGTTCATGGCAGTAAAACAGGCTATTAAAATGAAAAATATTTTCACACAATATTAATCTTTGCAAGAATCAGTTCTTTAATTCTTATTACTTCACTTTTTGTAAAACCATGTGCTTTAATACTTCCTTCGCCGGTGGTTTCGATATTAATGGTCGAGTAGCCAATTAAAGGGTTGATTATGTTCACTGAAGAGATCCGAGTGAAAGGAATGGTTTTTTCATTGCCACTGAACAGGCCTGGGATTTTTAATGTTATCCCATCCTGATCAACAATGATTTGAGAAGGAAAAACTTTATTTCCTGCAGTGAGGCGTGATGCGATAAATATTTCCATATAGAGTAATTTTTTAATGTCAAAATTTGGTCCTGCTGCTGTTTTTGTATTTTTTTTATCTCAAAGGTATGAAATAATTGAAATGAAAGCAATATGAATTTAATGAAATTTAATCACCCGAAGGTATTAACTCACTTGAAGGATTCAATCGGGTTTTAAGAGTACCTGAATATCGACCATAATGGTAAAAGTAGGGTAGGGAGTATATCGAAAACAATACAATTGAAATTAGAGACTGTATTTATTAGTAATGAATAATAGCCTAATACTCGTTCCATTTGAATTATGTAGCTTCTCTCATTATTCATTGTTTCAGGATAGGTGTTCTACAGTTCGTGGCATTAATACCAGCTTAACAAATCAATATTTTAGTAAAGACGTAAATTATTTTTACTGCAAAACCATTGAGTTTTTTCATGGCACAATCAGGTAAACCCTTACCGGAATGCGAAATAGCATTTTGACAGGACTATTTTTATGAAATTATCGCACTAAACCAGAGTGCTATCATTAAATTTGACATACACTAAACTAAATATATGCATTAGTAGGTAATGCTTTGTCAGACTTCAAATACTACTTACCTGCCGCATAGTTTAAACCGTACGACTTCTTTAACTAATTCACTCAAACAAATACTATTTACTCACAATCTAAAATTCAACATCATGAAAAAAATCAACTTTCTTGCTTTTGCGATTATAGCATCCGTAGTTTTGTTATCCGGTTTTGCTGCATTTTATCCGTCCGGAGCACCTGCCGGTTACACCGGTTCTCCAGGCGACGGATCTAACTGCTCATCATGCCATGGAGCAGCTGCTACAACCACGGCAGGATGGATAACATCCGACATTCCTGCGGCAGGGTATACTCCTGGCCAGGCTTACCAAATAACTGCTACTAATAATATGGCTGGTTCCGGAAAATACGGGTACGAGATTTCACCTCAGAATAGCACCGGTACACTACTGGGTACACTTACCACAGGTACCAACAGTAAGTTGGTAGGCTCGGGGAAATATATTACCCATTCCAGTGCCAGTTCCAGCACCAAAACATGGACATTTTCCTGGACCGCTCCCGCTGCAGGCACCGGTAGTGTGACTTTTTATGGTGCATTTGCACGTGGTTATTCAGGGTCTACTACACTCAGTACGCTTGTGGTATCCGAAAACAGCGCATCTCCTCCCGCTGCCGCCGGTGCTATAACAGGATCAAAAAGCGTTTGTTCTAATTCGTCAGGAAACTATTCAGTAGGAGCAATCAGCGGTGCAACAGGTTATGTATGGTCAGTTCCTGCAGGAGCCACCATTACTGCCGGCCAGGGAACTACAGCCATTACTGTAAGTTTTAGTGCTAATGCTGTTTCCGGCAATATTAGTGTTTATGGTACCAATGGATCAGGCAACGGAACTGCCGGTAATCTGGCTGTCACAGTTGGGACTGTACCTGCCCAGCCGGCTGCTATTACCGGGGCAGCAACTCCCTGCCAGGGCTCGTCGCAAAACTACTCAGTTACAAATGTGGCTGGTATAACATACACCTGGGTAGTTCCTGCAGGCTGGTCAATTACTGCCGGACAGGGATCAAATTCGCTTACAGCAACTGTAGGAACAGCTGCAGGTAATGTACAGGTAACTCCTTCGAATACCTGTGGCAACGGAACAGCAAGAACATTGGCAACAACTGTAAATCTTGTTCCAGCTCAACCTACTGCAATTACCGGATCAGCAACTCCCTGCCAGGGCTCGTCGCAAAACTACTCAGTTACAAATGTGGCTGGTATAACATACACCTGGGTAGTTCCTGCAGGCTGGTCAATTACTGCCGGACAGGGATCAAATTCGCTTACAGCAACTGTAGGAACAGCTGCAGGTAATGTACAGGTAACTCCTTCGAATACCTGTGGCAACGGAACAGCAAGAACATTGGCAACAACTGTAAATCTTGTTCCAGCTCAACCTACTGCTATTACCGGATTAGCATCTCCCTGCCAGGGCTCGTCGCAAACCTATTCAACTACAAATGTAGCCGGGGTTACCTATTCCTGGGTTGTACCTGCAGGCTGGTCAGTTACCGCCGGACAGGGTACAAATTCAATCACAGCAACCGTAGGAACAGCCGGTGGTAATGTTCAGGTAACGCCATCCACGTCCTGTGGCAATGGTTCATTACAAACCAGTGCAATAACAGTTGAATTATTTCCTGGTATAGCCGCATCCATTACTGGCCCGGATAATATTGATCTAATATATTCATCTACAACTGACTACACTTCAGCTGCCGTTTCAAATGCTGATTCCTATCAATGGGAACTCAGTCCTGCCGGAGCCGGAAGCATTTCCGGTACGGGTGCTACAGCTACTGTAACATGGAACAGTGGTTTCCTGGGAGTTGCTGATGTAAGTGTTAAAGCCATAAACGCTTGCGGCGAAGGTGGATGGTCAGCAGTTAAATCAACAACAGTTGCAATTTCAACCGGTATACCCAGCAAGAGTGCTGCCCCCGGAATGACGGTATATCCATCGCCTGGCACCGGCACTTTCACCGTAACCTTAAATGGCTTGAGTCCAAAAGTAAATCTCAGGATTCTTGATGTAACAGGTCATGAAATGTATAAATCCACTGTACACGGCAGTAAGGCAACTACCCTTGATACCAAACTTGCACCCGGAGTATATTTTATACAGGCCCAGGAAGGTTCAACTAATTTGGTAAAAAAGATAGTTATCCGGTAGTTCTTATTCTCAATCTAATATTTTAATACAGCCTGGCGGGGTTTATTCCCTTCCGGGCTTTATTTTTTTTACTGTTTCCCGATTAAGGATTATACTCCCTTGCAGGACTTTGAATGTTATCTCAAAATCAGCTTGAATTTGCCACAAAGCAAGCTTATTCATGCTTCAAAGCTATAATATGACCCGGGATAATAAATGCAATAAGCCATGCAATAGCTTCAATCAGCAACTGTTCGTGCAGATTAAAGTATGAACACAGCAAGGCTAATCCTGCGAAAATAATGCCCCCGCTTATGATCAGCTTATACTTTAGTACGTATCCGGTAATGAGTATGCCGGCAGCAATTACCACCATAAAAATGGGATGCTGGAGCTGGAAAATGATCTTGTGAAGAATATTGAATTGTATCAGGTTAATCAGGATCTGGGTGACAAGTACTGATAACCATACAATAATTACCAGGCGGTAATTGGCAGTAAATTCAATTTTGTAAAACCAGTAGATATAGAGCACGGTAAATCCAAATCCAAGCACTGGTAAAGAAATGGATAAAACATGCTTAAACTGCTCCAAATGAAATGAAAATTGAAGACTTCCTACAATATATTCACTCAAATAAACGATTAACCAAATCCATCCCCATAAGATAAACAGGATTCCGTTTTTACTAAGCAGGTATTGTTTGATTTTTTCCATTTCCCCTGGTTTTAGAAAGTACAGGTATCAAACTATCAAATAAGTGATTCCGGGCTTTAAATATACAAGTTACCAGATCTGTTGATATTGAGCAATTATGCCATCAATCTGACTGGTTTTTTTACCGCCTGTTGCAGATAATCAATGCCCCGATAACTCCCGGCACCCATGCACAGAGTGTTAAAAGGAATACGATCAGCACCGAGCCGCAACCCTTGTCTATTACCGCTAGTGGCGGGAAAATGATGCATAATATTACTCTCCATATTGACATACTTCCTGGTTTTAGTCACCAATAAACTCAATAAACCACATTAGGCACATAGGTCACAATAGGTAACTTAATATGCCTAATGTAAAGACAATCTTTTATTTCTTCCTGCTTGCCTTCATCTCACCACCTGGCGTAGTCAATGTCATCTCAGTTGCTTTATCCTCTTCATTCATGGCAAATTTAACAGAAATGCCTTCCATGTATTTAACGTTAAAATCAGTATTTGATATCGCTACTAACTCCATGGCGGGTCCGTTGTCCGAAACCAGGGTCAGGGTTTTATCGTCCTTCAGTACCACTTTAATAATGGCCCCGTTCAACTCATACTCACCGGCATATTTTTGAAGAACTTCAGCCGGAACTTCAAAAACTGCAGTAGTTACCGGGTTAACCGGTAGTTTCGAACGTACATAGTCAGCATGTTCGGCCAGGCCTTCCGATTGCTTTGCGGTAGCTATACCGTTTAATATCATGCCGTTAATATAGGGGAAAGTCTGATCTCTGTATGCCTCCGGGATGGACTCGCGGAAACTCACAATAATATCGATGCCCTTCCTGAAATTATCCGTATTCTTAACTCCTTTCAGAAATTCAGCAAATTGCTGAAGCTTCATAAACTTTTCATTTCCCAGAGGAAGATTATCAAACTGCTTAGCCAGGTTATCAAAATCACTTTCACTGGCATACTTATACATTAAATTGCTAATGGCATCCGCAAGCATGCCTTTTACATGCTGAGCCGATAATTTCCTGGCCTGTTCAAATGCTGCCACACTGTCGATGGCACTTAGTGCCATCAGGGCATTGCCAGCAATGGTATAGGAAGAATCATTCATCCCTTTTAAAAATACAGGTTTATATATATCATTTTTGTACTTGCCCAGCACTGCAATAGCCTCGGCCCTCACCAACGATTTCGGATCTTTTTCAGCCAGGGTAACCAGCAATGGTTCAAAAGCAGCTTTAACAGTATCATTCCTGGTATTTAGCTTGCGCATGGCATAAATCCTTAGACCCGGGTACCTATCATTCAGGGCAGTTTTTAGGAGGTTTAAAGCCTTTGGATCTTCTCCCTGTTTCGCTGCCGCATAGTCGATGGCTTCGCGCCGGTCGACATATGTGCCTGCATTTGTGTACTGAAAGATGAAATTATCTATGGTTTTATGATCTTCTTTCTGGCAGAGCAGTATCTTTTCCCCATCCACATTAACCAGTTCCGGTTTCGAGGCTGTTGCAAAAGTAAGAGTGTCGGCAGCCTGGTCCACCCACTCATAATACCGTTTCTTATCTCCACCCTGGTATATATCCACGGCAATCCTGAAACGGAAAACCTTGTCAGGCTGAGTTTGCTTTATAAAAACTTTAACTGTCTTACCGTCGGGTGCATACTCATAGCTGATATCCAGTTTCGGATGGCCGCTGCCATAATACCATTGGTTCCAGTACCAGTTCAGATCCTCGCCGGTAACTTCCTCGAAGGCAAGCCGCAGGTCCTGGGCTTCAGCCGACTGAAATTTCTTTGTTTTTAAATAGAGGTTCAGTGATTTGTAAAAGGCGCTGTCACCTACATAGTACCTGAGCATATTAAGTATACGGCCTCCTTTTTTGTAGCTTACTGCATCAAATACCTGCTGCTTATCCTTGTAATAAAAACGGACCAGGTCCTTTTTCTCGCTGCCGCTTTGCAGGTAATTCTGCATCCCGTTGTAGTTGCGCTCGTCGCCGGCATCCTTGCCGTATTTATATTCCATCCACAGTGTTTCGCTTACATCGGCCCACGACTCGTTGAGTGTAATGTTACTCCAGCTTTCGGTTGTAACGTAATCGCCACACCACATATGAAACAGCTCGTGGGCAACGGTGGTTTCCCAGCTGTTTTCGTCCAGCAGCTGCCTTGCATCCTGCTGTGCTTCTTCGGCATGTATGGTGGCCGTGGTATTTTCCATGGCACCGCCAAATTCCCTGCACACAACCTGTGCATATTTTGGCCAGGGATAATCAACGCCGGTTATCCGCGAAAAAAACGCGATCATTTCGGGTGTTAAGCCAAATATCTGCCTGGCAACAGCTGCATATTCCTTTTCAACATAATAGCTTACTTCCTTGCCTTTATAGCTGTCCTTCACAATTGAAAACTCTCCCACAGCCATCATCACAAGATAAGGAGCATGAGGCAGTGTCATTTTCCAGGTATCGGTACGGGTTCCGTCGGTATTTTTCTTCTGACTTGCCAATATGCCGTTCGATAAGGTCTGGTACCTGGCAGGAACTGTCATGCTGATTTCATCCGTGGTTTTCTGGTTGGGCTTATCAATGGTGGGAAACCAGCCCGAGTTCGACTCGGTTTCGCCCTGCGTCCAGATCTGAACAGGTTTTTCTTTATCTTCTCCCTTCGGATTTATAAAATTCAAGCCTTTGGATTCAAAAGCTGCCGCTTTTTTTCTTAATCCAGCATCATCCGGTTTGGCAATATACTTTATAAAAACCGTATAGTTTTCGCCTCCTTTATACATCCTGTCGAGTGTAATGAAGAGGCTCAGGCTGTCGTACGAATATTTGAGTGGAATACGTTTGCCAGCTTTAACCAGCGATACTTCGCTGATGTTCATTGCTTTTGCATCGAGCTGTAACGAATCGGTAGCATAAAAATGCGGATGCAGCGTAATCCAGGCCTTGCCATACATCCATGAGTTGGCATAATCGAAACTCACATCGAGTTTGGTATGCACCAAGTCGTTGAATTTTGTTTCGGTGGCGCGATAGATATTCTGCCAGCTTTCTTTGGCAACAGAATCTGGTTTTTGCGAAAAAGCTGCAACTGAACAAAGCAGAAATACAGCAAGTACTGTTTTTTTCATAGGGGAATGGGTTAGCCTGGAATTACAGGTAAATGTAAGAATTAACCGCGTTAATGATTCTAATTGAAAATAGATTTAGGGATTTTTGGTTTTTTTATGCTTCTGCTCGCAGGAATAAACAGTAGAAAAAAGTCATCCAGAAGCTTCGCTAAGTTAACTCCTCTGATCTCATTTCGTCCGGTTTTTCTGATTTAGTTAAAGTTGGGAATATACTATTGTGGCTATATTCCTGGTAAAATCATTCATCTGCTTTTGTGCTTCAGCCTGATTTATAATGGGATTGCCTGTATTCCCGGGCGCAGAGCTTGTGTCCGATGTAACCCCGCGTGGATTTGCTATTTTGCCCAGAACCTGAATTAATTTGTCGAAATCTTCCTGGCTGTTTTCAATGCCCAGGCTTACCCTGACCAGGCCAAGAAACCTGAACTTTGGGAACAAGGTTTGAATCAAACGCTGGAAGCTTTCAAGAAAAGGACTGATGTGGAGAAGTCGCTTGATTATGATATGAGCGCATTGACAACCACTGCGTACACCGATCCCACCTTCTAAGGCAAGTTGCCTGGCCACTTTGCTGGGCATTTTATTTTTCAGGCCGAATGCAATCACACCAATTTTAGACGAAAATCCGGTTGATTCCGGGTCTTTTATCCCGTATATCGTGAGACCGGGAATTTTAGTCAACCCATACAAAGCCCGCCTGGTAAGAACCTGTTCGTCCTCCCGGATCACATCCATGCCAATCCGTTGCAAAAGTACAAGCGCCTTGCCTAATGCTGCGATACCCCCTGCATTTTCTTCTCCTGACGATCGGATGAGCTGCATTTCTGTATGGTTGAAATTAAGCAGTCCTTTTCTCACTACCAGCACGCCACAACCGAATGGTGCATAAACCTTATGGGCAGAGAATGCCAGATAGTCAATTCCCCATCCTTCCATATCAACCCTTCGATGGGCGACCAACTGTGCCGCATCAACAAGCAGGCGGGCACCATACTGATGAACGATCCGGCTTATCTCTTCCAGGTTGTTGCACACGCCAAGTACATTCGAAGCGCCGCTCACAGCAACAAGCCTGATTCGCTTATTTCCATGCCGAGCCGCCAGGTTGTATTCGCTTAACAGCGTTTCCATCTCTTTCAGATCCATAAAACCATCGTCATCCACCGACAGCCGGATCAGCGAATAACCGGGAATCGAACGCCAGGGCAGATCGTTGGAGGAGTGTTCGAGAAGTGTGTTTAGTATAACCGGCCCGTTGCCCTCATTGGTTTCAAGGCTGAGGCTTTCGGCCGCAAGGTTAATGGCTTCGGTGGTGTTGGACGTAAAAATAACATCATAGGCTGGTTGGGGCGCACCCAGTACTTCAGCGCAAATGGACTTTACCTCATGGATGATTTCTTCCTGCACTTTTTCCGGCTGGCGCCATGCTTGCTGAAATGCTTTCCAAACCGGAGCGAATGTTGGAGTACTTGCACTGTTGTCGAGGTTGATAAAAGGTTTGGCTCCTTCCACAGTTGGAACACGAACATCATGGCCTACAAGAGTTAGCCTTAGTTTATCCAGCAGTTCCAGACCAGAAGATTTCTCAAGCTCATCGTGGTATACTATTTCTGCAGCGGTCAGCTTTTTAGAGTCCGGGCTTATAAAAATATCTTTCCCGGATTGCTGTACAAGGCGCAGTGCCTTGGCAAAAGCGATGATATTAATAATGGCGGGCGTTCCGGCCTCGAATTTGTCTGGTGCGTCGGCCCATATTACCCAATTTTTGGAAACAAGTTTTGTCGTTCCTCCACCCGTTTGGAAAGGAACCCCTCCCGGCAATGCTTTCTTTTTAACAGCCAAAGCTCTTATACCTAATGAAAGTCCAAGGTCAGGGCCCGACACAATTTGATACGATTCCGGTGCAAGCAATTTGATCAGGGCTGCTGCTCTGCGGGGCGTACAAAAGATGACTACGTATCTGCTTTTATTCAGATTCAGGTATTCCAGGACGATGTCCCTGGCTTGGTCGAATATCTGGGTGGTCACCATAGAATTATGCCCGTTACCCCGGTGAACATTGGAATAAGTTTCCAGCGCTGCATAAACTCCCCGCTCCAGTTCTGCAATAGCTTCAGCTTTTACATGGTTTATGGGAGTGCCTTTTTCAGGTGCTTTTTGCTGAAGAGCTTCTGGTAACCCGATTTGTTTACCTATAATTGTTTTCATTTAATGAAATGATTTTGGCACTACTTTTTCTGCGGTATTTCACTTTACAATGTGGAGGGAGTCGGGTCATTTTCCTTGATCCTTTTCCGGCATACCTGTTCAATTTCAAATACACTGGCGATGCCTGAAATATATATTGTATCAGGAACATACCTGTCAGGGCTGTTCTTGCTGCTAACCATCCGGCCGGTCCGCATTTGAAGGGATAAATTCCCTTTTTCTGCATCACCATTTACTTCAATATCCCCGGAAAACTGTTCCCAGTCAATGGAGCGCACCGTTCCATTTTGATAATGAATAAGCCGGGTCGGGGTTCCGACAAAATATCCGCCTTTTTTGAACATCGAGTAAATGCCCGATCCCATCATAGCGATTCCCACCAAAACAAAAACACCAATAATCAAGGCTGGTAACAGTATTGGGCCCAGGTTGCCCGGACCGGCCACGGTAGGAACCCCGTTGGTAGTGAATGCAACTTCTTCACCCACAAATAACGGCCCCAGAAAAGCAACAAAAAAAATGCTTGTAAAGGCAAGCCAGACGGTTCCGAAAAGAATCAGGCTCATTGAGACTTTCCCCGGTTGCGCACGTTTCGCTTTAACAGCAAATTCTTTTTTTTCTGTACCAATAACAGTATTTAAATCATCGGGCAAATAGAATAGGTCTGTCATATTTCCTGGTTTTAATTTAACTGCGGGAATTGCTCCGTTTAAGGGTTAACCATTATTTGTATGAAACGTTTTGCGTATAGAGTAATGATGCAGTGTATATGCGGCAAATAGTATACTAAAGAAGGATTGGATTTGGCTGATCTTTATAAATTAAATTTT
This sequence comes from uncultured Bacteroidales bacterium, assembly GCA_963802185.1. Taxonomy (GTDB): domain Bacteria; phylum Bacteroidota; class Bacteroidia; order Bacteroidales; family UBA4417; genus UBA4417. Next base: position 46,661 of record CAWDHU010000008.1, on the reverse strand, counting down.
GGATAGCTAAGATAACTATAATTGAAAATATTTCAAAAAATTATTTAAACTGAAAACAAATATTCCGAGGAATTCATAATCACATAAAGCCCGGAATAAAGGCTGATATGGATTGGGCATTATTAAAATTGAATTATAAATACATACTGAAATTGTTTTTAACCAAATTATGCCACCAGGTTTAGCTTGCTATGCATTTCGATACTACAGCTAAAGCAGGGTGTTAACTATAATTAACATAGTTTCAGCAATGGTTTTGAAATAATAGAATTTAAAAACCGTTATATATATAAAGCTGAATAATATGAGGCGCTTGCCGGTTATGAGTGACAAGACTCCCGGCCTGAGATATTCTTCATGTTTTAATCTTAAAAACTGACCAAGATGAAACCAACAATTGATATAAAAGGTGAACATACAGCCATAACTATTATTCTTGATGCAATGAAAAAGCTTGCCCTGGATATGCGTATCGGCAAATATATAGACTCATACCGTATAGTACAGATTCTTGATTTTCTGCATACGTTCACTGAGCATTGCCATTACGAAAAGGAAGAAAATTGTATTTACCCGGCTTTACTTGAATGCGATATCCCCTGGACAGCTGACACCATAAATCACTTAATTGATGAACATGAACAGGCTCGTGAGTATATAAATGAAATCGATACTTTATTTCAGGAGTATCTTTCAGGGAATTCTCAGATTCTGAATAGTTTATCATCAAGTATGATCAGGTATGTAGCCCTTGAAGAAAGGCATATTAAGATAGTGGATAATGTTTTATTGCCCTTATGCGACAAGGTTTTTGATGCCGATAAGCTTATATCACTTACGAATGATCTGAAAAAGATTCAGGATCAGAATGTCGGGCACGAAAAGCACCAGGAATACTACAAATTGCTTGCAACCGTATATGCGGAAAATAATGTAATCAGCGAAAGTGTTTATTCTTAAACAGTAAAAATCTGGCTGTTTTTAGATTATTTAAAAATCAAATCGCTTTCTATGAGAATGAAGATTTTCCAGAGAAGGAAGTTGACTTGAGTTTGAAGGTAAAAAGATTGGATTTCCTTCAAACTGCTTAATAGAATAATTCGAATTATTTTCGCTCCAATTTGATTTTACAAGTACTTTGTAATTATGATCTATAGATATAAGACCTCTGTCAAAAGCACGATGGAGGTTTGGGCAGAGAGAAATACCGTTTGTAATGGTATCATCATAGCTTTCACTGAAAGGAACTATGTGACAAGCATCAATCATTGAAACGGAAATGGTTGCAGCTATTTTCATACCTGATATACAGCAAGTATAGTTATAGATCTTCGGAATCTCACGTTTGAAAATACTTCCACGAATAAAAATTTCCTCTTCGTTTTGCTGTTCCATAAGTGTCTTGATTTCATTCCTGTATTCAGTGGAATCTTCTCGCAATATCTTGCCCTCGATATCATCAAATAGTTTTTGTTGTCCTGTAATTGAATAGGAGAAATTGTTTTTTGTTGTTGGAAAATATTCATCCAATAGGAATTGTGTCAAGATACTATTGCTCCTTTTATCTTGCATTAGAAAAAACAAATCATCATTGATAACTGCAAATTCAACAGCTGCATTGAGGTTGGAAAAATTTTTCATAATTGATCCCATTTCGTCAATATTCTCAAATCCGGATTTAGGAATCAGGTGCCAGAATTTTTCACTTTTTAAATAGTAAAACGGATATGAAATTCTGCAATCATGTTGGGTACTAACCAATAAACTCCAGTTGGTTTTAAACAATGCAACTATCTCAGGAGTAATGTTTATACGTTGACTTTTAATCAGGTTATTTAGATAAGCTTGTAATACTGAAAGCAATAATATAGGTTTATGAGGCGCTATGCCATGTGATCGGTCAATGCGCAGCTTCCGGAAAGCTTGCATGTACTTTAAAAGATAATCCTGCATGTGAATCTTATATTATGGAATAAAACCTTAAAAGCACCCATTAAATTATGCTGAATTTGAAATGAAGATTATCCAGCCTTTAAAAACTGCTCAAACCTTGTCGAAAGTCTATTTTTATCAGGATAATTCCGTTTATCTTTGGGTAATATCAGGCTATTATTTTCAAGAAGCTGTATCCCATACTTTAGCATTGGACCATCTGTTTCCTGTAATATATCATGCCTGATTTTTATCTTATAATCTGGATCAATGCCAAGTATATTCTGATCAAAAGCAGCATGATGAATTTTACACAACGCTAATCCGTTTTGAATAATCGGCTCTCCTGAATCTTCATTATCTCCAATAATATGAGCCGCATCTAAAAGTTCAACATGACGTAAATTACATAAAGCACAATGATTTTGATAAGCTGCTAGAACTCGTTCTCTGAAACTTCTTTGATGCAATCTAACCAGTACATTGCTTGTTAGATATTTCCTTCTATAATGTTCTTCAGGTTCTTCAACGGTGCTTATCTCATTACTAATATGACGAACATCATCAACTGCAACTGTAAATTCTAATGCATTAATATTGTCATTCATTATATATACAGGCCAGGTTGCAATATATTTCCCTTTGAGCACACTATGGAAATAAATCAATGGTTTCTGCAGATTAATCAATTCGCGAAGCCCTATGTTATCACGATGATTTGGATCAGTACCCCGGTATTTATATTTAAGAAAGCCATCGTTTGTTAATGAATCAGAATAGGGGCCACCCGAAGAGGTAGTTATTGAAAGAGGGTTACCTAATTGTTTAGGTTTCCAGATCCCGCTTGCCCCAAGAAGGGTAATTATTTCCCCTTTAAATAGAAATCCTTTAATTAGTTCTTTATATGGCAACACATCACCATAAATAGAAACTAATTTATTTAAATGGTCAAATGCGGCTAATCGGATTTGATTGTCTAACATATTCAATATTAATATTTGATCAAACAGTCATATAATATTTATTCAAATATATAACTTATTTGATTTACTAATATTCACATTTTTTTAATTGCCGAATTGTATTTTAGATTACTAATAACTTCTTGACTTCTGAACATGTCCATATTCTATATTCTGAAAATAGCTCAGACAGCCATAAACTAAAATAAAAAATCTTATTGCATAGGGAATTCGGAAATTTATCCGCACGCGTTATAATGCGCGAGCTGGGAATCCCTTACTGTAGATATACTATTCCTGAATTCTCAGAAAAAAGGAATAATTTTGGATTTTTAATACCCTCTGAATCTGAATAAGTTTAAAACCCGGAAAAATGAAAGTAGTAGCCATAAACGGAAGCCCGAAAAAAGAAGGAAATACCTATCATGCCTTACGAATGGTAGGTGCGCAACTGGAAGAAAACGGTATTGATTTTGAAATTATCCATATTGGTAATAAAGCGGTAAGAGGTTGCCTGGCATGTGGCAACTGTGCGAAAAACAAAGATGAAAAGTGCACTACTACCGGCGATAAACTAAACGAATGGATTCAAAGCATGAAGAACGCCGATGGCATTATACTCGCTTCCCCTGTGTATTATGCGGGTATTGCAGGAACCATGAAATGCTTTCTCGACAGGGCTTTCTATGTTTCGGGCAGCAACGGGGGATTGTTCCGGCATAAAGTCGGAGCTGCGGTGGTTGCTGTACGCCGCACCGGCGGATCGGTAACTTTCGATAGCCTGAATCATTATCTCACCTATTCCGAAATGATATTGGCCACTTCCAGTTACTGGAACATTATTCACGGCCGCACGCCTGGTGAGGCGGAACAAGACTATGAAGGTGCACAGATCATGAGCGTACTCGGCAACCATATGGCATGGTTGCTCAAAATGCGTGAACAAACCAAAGATACACTGCCGGCACCGGCCGCGGTGAAAAAAGTGGTGACAAGTTTTATCAGGTAAAGTTTTTGTAGAAATACGAAGTGGCAGCCTGGATTTTATTGGCAGTTCTGATTTAAGAACGAGGAACAAGGATTACGCTCTTTGTTTGTGAGATCGCTTCTCATTGTTTTTTTTATTTTATGTTTTTAGATATAGATTATTGACAAACCGAAAATCAAATTTCCTTAACGTAATAATGTAGCCCTAAAGCCGCGTTTCCTGCCAATGCGGCTCATACTGTAACTTCTGGTTTTTTCGTCGTGTACATCTGCCATACCACAAAAAGACGAAAACCAGGCAGTTTTAAAATACCTGGTTTCGTCTGCTAAGAGGAAAAGTGATGGCTTTATTATGGTGAAATAATGCACATTAAAGGTCTATACAATTTAATACTTAATAAATTTTAAAGGTACCTGTTTACCTGCCTTGTCTACCGCCAGGAAATAGGTTCCTTTGGGTAAATCACTCACGTTGAAATGATTGTCGATTGTTAAGTGTCCTGTTTTTACTACCTGGCCCTGTAAATTACTGATAGTTATATCAACAGTTTTGCCGGTTCTGTGAGCTAAATTAACCGTTATAAAATCATGGGCGGGATTGGGATACATGCTTATTTCACCTGGAGCCCAGGTGTTCTTTACACCGTTCGTAAGGCCGTTCGCCAGGATCCATAAATCACTCATTCCACTTACATATCTGAAAAAAGCCAGTTTATTGTCGTAGACAAATGCCTCCAATACGTTTTTAAGCGTATCAACTTTCTGAATAGTGTTCTGGGTTAAATTATATATCCATCCGTCATGCTCATAACCAATAGGTACTGAAATAAAAATATTGTCAGAAAAAGGATTAAAAAAACAAGCGTCTTTGTATTCAAAATAAGTGTTTGGATGTGTTGGATTATCAGCTAACATAGCAATTTCATTCACTGTATAATCCGCTGTATTTAAGTCTAAAAGACAAGTCTGTCCATTGCTGTTGGGCCCGGTAAAAAGCAATGAAGAATTGTTCTTTTCCAGCTTCGATGGTATTATATATCTGCTTCCTGATTGATTATAAATCTCTTTGGTACCTGCAGTAGTTCCATCTGATTCATATAGAGATAGCTGGTCGGAGTATTCTTGATAAAATGAGAAGTACAGTTTGTTATTTAATTCAATTACACTCGCCTGCTTCATTCCACCTCCGGTACCGCCAAATACAAGTTGCGTGTTGGCTAAGGTTCCATCGGTTTTCATTATGCCTGAACCTGTTACAAAGTATAAATAGTTATTGAATTCAATATACTGACTTAAAATAACGGTGGCGCGCAAGCCCGTAACAAATCCTGCCCCATTTCCAAGCAGCCCCGCAGTTACAGGGTAAGTACCGGTATCCGTTCCATCGCTTCTCCATACTCTTGAGCCATTTGTACCATAGGATTCGTATGTAAATATAAATGTGTTATTGCATTTCCCCTGGAATGTAGGCAAATTGAATGGTACTATTTTACCTGTTACCGGGGATGTTCCGCTTTTAGTTCCATCGCTTTTCCAGACCTGTATCGTATCCAGGTAATAAAGCGGATCTTTAATTATTGTTATGAAAAAAATCTGATCCCCGACAACCGTTAACTCTGGGATGTATGCACGAATTGAATCTGTAATCCGGAAGGTTCCTTCGGTTGTTCCATCCGTTTTCCAAAGTTCACTGCCTGTTTGCCCATCATCGGCAACGAAGTATAACGAATTATTAAATGGCACTGAACTTGCTGAAAATGTGGTTGTTATTGCATTTCCGCTACCCGGATTTATATCTTTTAGTAGCCTTGTGTTTTCAGAATTGCCATCGCTTACCCATATTTCATCCCCGTAACCTGCGGTTGAACTTTTAAAAAACATTAAATTGTTGTAGCTGATAAATTCCCGTGGCCAAAATATTTTATCGCCTGTAGCGGAACTTATGTTTTTAACTTCTAATTGAGCAAACGAAACATAAATGTTGCATAAACAAAGCAAAAAGAGCAGGGAGATTTTTCTCATAATGAGGATTTTAGAATTAAATAAATATGTCAGTTTATAATCTTTCTTTTTAATCCGTGTACTTTGAAAACCAGGGCTTAAAAACTATTAATATCAGGCAAAGTGTGTTCTTTATAATGCTTAATCCAGGTGTTTTTTATCTTATAGTTATTTGCTTTTTATAATGTTCAGTTTATAATTGAAGTCAAATAATAATAGCTCAAATGTATATTATTTTTTAATTGTGAATCATAGCTTATGTTTTTATTTAAGGATAAAAAATTATATCAGTCTTCGGCTATCCTTTAACTTCTCATATTACTCTATTTATTTGCCGGGTTGGTAATATTATTGATAATTAAATGTCTGGTCAGATATTCTCCCAGTTTTGAATCAAACCAAGAGACAGCAGGAAATATAAATTCGTAAAAGCTTGATATTGAGCAAAAAATGTCGTAATTTTAGCATGAGATGATGTGAAAACCTTTTAGGTGTCCAACTCCGTGTTAGCTATATAGTTCTTATGTTATTCTATGCAAGACTTACTAAGGTTTTGTGCTTCAATTTCGCAATAAAAGTATTAATCCGTTTAACTTTAAAAAGGAGGTTGAAAATGAAAACTGCAAAGTTTGTTGCAATTATTTTATGGATTATGTTTTTTGTGCTTCCAATTAACCTGTTGGCCCAGGGTAAAGAAATTCCAATTACCACCTCATCCAAAGAAGCACTAAAATATTTTTTAGAAGGAAGGGATCAGGCGGAGGACCTGGAGTTTATCACTGCAGCGCCATTATTTGATAAAGCAATAGCTGAAGATCCTGGCTTTGCAATGGCTTACCTTTATCGCTCTATGTCAGGAGGGGGAGCAATGGTAGCACAGGAAAATATGAATAAAGCTGTAAGCCTTGCCGACAAAGTATCGGAGGGAGAAAAATTAGTAATTCTTTGGTACCAGGCAGGAAACGATGGCAATGCTGAAAAACAGAAAGAGTATCTTGAGCAACTTCTTAAACTGTTTCCATCGGATAAAAGGGTTCAGCTACTTGCCGGGAATTACTATTACTTTCAATTAGATTATTCAAAAGCACTTCCTTACCTGGAGAAAGCAGCTGAGTTGGATAAGAACTATGCCATAGCTTATAATATGATTGGCTATTGCCAGTCGGCATTAACCAATTACTCAGCAGCCGAAAAAGCGTTTCAGACTTATATTAAACTGAAACCAACCAAGGCTAATCCTTACGATTCGTATGGAGAACTTCTTTTGACCATGGGTAAATACGATGAATCAATTTCTCAGTATAAAAAGGCTGTGGAAATTGATCCTGTTAATTTTGGCGGGTCACTGCTTGGTATAGGTCACAATTACATTTTTAAAGGCGATTATAAGGAAGCAAGGAAATATTATCAGGAATATTTCGACAAAGCGTCGACAGTAAGTGGCAGACTGGCAGCATTATACTGGAAAGCAATATCGTATGTGCACGAAGGTGATATTGATAATGCGCTAAAAACTTTTGCCGAACGCGGTACACTAGCCGGGAAGGAGGATTTACCCGCCTCGGCCATCTGGTCAAATGCATTCGAGGGCCAAATTCTGACAGAAACCGGAAAACCCGCCGAAGGCATGAAGTATTTTAAGAAAGCTATTGATATGTCAGAGAAAGTAGAACTGCCTGAGGCTACAAAAAATAATTTTGCTACTTATTCAATGATGTGGAACATCTATAGCTACTCTGCTTTAGGCGAATTTGATAAAGCAAAAGCTGAAATTGAAAAAAGCAGGCAAAAGATCGAAAATACAAAAAACCCTGGTGAAATGATGATGTTTAACTCCATGCAGGCTTATTATGAACTCAAGAAAGGAGATTATAATAAAGCTATGGAGTATATTTCCAAAGCTGATCCTGAAGATCCGATGAACATATATTATACTGCTGTAACTTATTCCCAAAAAGGGGATAAGCAAAACGCAACAAAACTATTTGAAAAGATAACTAAAAGTAACGTGAACGGACTGAATCTTGCACTGGTCAGGAAACGTGCAATGGAAGAATTAAAGAAATAAATATAGGATTGGGTGTCTGCCTGATTTCTGTTAATCAGATAAGTGAATCTGGCTGTTCACGCTTGGTGAAACTTGCTTGCCGATCAGCTTAATAGCCTGCATCAGTTTAGCATGCGATAAACCGGCATTATCCATCTGGAAAGTAAAGCGCGAAATGCCGCCAAGGGCTTTGCTGTGCCGGAGGATTTTTTCGGCTACATCCTCGGGGCTTCCCACAACCAGGGCACCCGAGGGTCCTGTCTGGGCATAAAAATGAGCACGGGTAACCGGCTGCCAGCCGCGTTCCCTGCCAATGCGGGTAAAGGTTTCGGCATAACCGGGATAATATCCTTCAACGGCTTCCTCCGTACTGTTTGCCACATACCCCAGCGAATGCAATCCTACTTTTAAGGTTTCGGGCGCATGCCCTGCCTCTTTTCCGGCCCTGCGGTACAGGTCAACCAGCGGACGAAACCGATGTGTCTCGCCGCCGATTACGGCCACCATCAGGGGCAGCCCCAGTTCGCCGGCACGTACAAACGAAGCCGGAGTGCCTCCCACACCCAGCCAGATGGGCAATTGCGGTTGCAAAGGCCGTGGATAAATGGCCTGGTTTTTCAATGCAGGACGGAATCTGCCGGACCAGCTTACGGTTTCATTGGCGCGGATTTTGAGCAGCAGATCCAGCTTTTCAGCGAAAAGTTCATCATAGTCGTGTAGATTTAAGCCAAAGAGAGGGAAGGATTCAGTAAACGAACCACGGCCAACTACCATTTCGGCCCGTCCCTGCGAAACCAGGTCAAGCGTTGCAAAGTTCTGAAATACCCTTACCGGGTCGGCTGCACTTAATACGGTAACAGCGCTGCTTAAACGAATGCGTTTGGTTCGGGCTGCCGCTGCTGCCAGGATAACGATATTAGCTGAATCCAGGAATTCCCTGCGATAATGCTCCCCAATACCGAATATATCGAGGCCCGATTGGTCGGCATATTCCATACGTTCGAGCAATTCAGCCAGGGCTTGTGCGCTGTTAACCGGATTGCTTTTGTCATCTGTAGCATTTACTGCTGCAAAACTATCTATTCCAATTTCCATTTGTCGTTTTCTTCTTATGGTATTGATTTCTGAAACACTAAGAGCAATCTTCACAGCTCCCGGCCCTTTTGTTCCTTTTGTGGTAACCCTTTTTTGCAACATAAAAGGCACAAAAGTGATACTGTATCTTAGTTATTCTATGTGAACTTGGTTTTAGTGGTTTTATTTTTTGAAACACAAAAGGCCCAAAAGGTATATTTCTCAGTTTCTGGCCCCTTTTATTTTTTTGTGGTAATGATTTCTGAAACACAAAAGGCACAAAAGGTATAACAAACAATTTTCAGATTATTAAACCACTAAGTAAACAGAAAGGTTCAGATATGATGAAATACCCGCAGTAATAAATTTACCCCCTCTCTTTCCTTCACAGAGAGGGGGCAGGGGGTGAGTTTCGTAACCAGGTCACAACCCATCAAAAAAAAATACATATGAGAAAAATTCGCAATATAATGCTACTGTAAAATCAAATTGCCTCCAATCCCAGTTGCCGGCTCAACGAATCAAGCCGATCCTTTGAAGTTTCGAAGGAATCGCTTTTGCTGATCTCCATAATTTCCTTTTCACCGGAATCGCACAGCACTATCCTGAAGTCGTTTTTTACCGTATCGATTGAGCGGTTGCTCCGGCTGAAAGTCGTGAAGGTAACATTTGATTCTTTAATGCCCAGTTTCATGGAAGCATCCATATCCATCCATTTGCCTGCAGGTATAAAACCAAAGAAGTTGTTCAAATACCGGATCTTTTTTTTATCTGTATCGATCACCGTACTTGTGGATGAAAATCCCATAAAAGCCCCAACTACTATTAGGAGTAAACCGCCCCAGGTTGAATAGGTAGCAATAAGTCCGATCACAAATATTGTATAACCGGCAAATGTTCCCGATGGGCCAAATGATTTGTCAAGTTTGTTTTTTAGTATCATAGCGTGGATTCGATTTCAGAATAAGCCATTTTCATTTATACTTTCGTCCGGAGGTGATTGGGCCAGATCCCATAATTCAACAATTTTATCATCCCGGAAACGGAAAAAATGTACCAGGGCAATTCCGGGTTCCCCCGGGCTGATGGTAACTTTTGAGTAAACGGCAACCATATTCTCTTCAGCAATGGCAAACCTGACCTCAAGTTTTTTTTCAGGCAGGTAAGCAGCACTTTCGAGCATGGCTGCTTTCAGCGAATCCGCATCGCCTCTGAAATGCATATTGTGGTGCCGGAATTCCGGGATCACATAGAGGTAAAAAGCTTCGTTTACATTTCCAATAGCTGTAAGCTGCAGAAAATGTATGGCCGCTTCTTTTAAAGTATTTGCTGAGTCGTTCATTGCTACAGAAGTTAATTAGAATATGTCTGTGAAAATTGAAAATTTGCACAGACCGGTTAATGGTTCAGTAAATGTATTGAATTATGATGAGTGCACAATCCTCCCCCTCTCCTTTTTCAGGAGAGGGGGCAGGGGGGTGAGGTCTGTAACGGGCTACAATGAAACTCTTTGTGCTATTACTGATACTTATTTTATTTTTGGTGCCCGGGTGAATTTTTATTTCGTCCCTGACGGGACTTGAATCAATACGGGGCACTAATTATTCTACCAATATTTCGTCCCTGACGGGACTTTTTACATATATAATTAATTGTTTTCTACCAATATACTATTTACTAGCGCAAATAATCTACGGGATTTTATGGCAGAAGAGGCTATTTTTTATTCTATGCATAGCTATTTGCTTTCGTAAATAATCGTCGGGACAGTCCCGTTAGGGACGATATATATCTAACCTTCCATCGTTTTCAATCAAATTTAACCGGACAACCGTATTATTTATTTTAAATACACAGTCTTCCCGCTCCTTGCCGATTGAACCGCGCTGTCAAGAATTTCCATGGCAACCAGGTTCAAACTGAGTGACGAAGGATCGTTTGGTGCAAGTTTTATTTTACCTTTTACTACAGATGCAAAGAATGAAAAGGGGTTTTGTGCAATGGCATTATCCTGAGAAATGGTAAGCGTTTGTTCCGGCAATTGCTCGCTTGTGCGGATTTTCATATGCACATTATCAGTAGTGCGGATGTACCCGGTTTTACCATAAATCTCCATGTCTTTCCTGTTGAAAGGCCAGTTCCATGAAGCCTGGATTATCCCTTGCATTTTAGGGTAAGTAACAATAATCGTTGCTTCATCGTCCACTTTCGGATACAAATCCGGTTTTATCTGTTGGGTAACAGCTGTGACAGATATGGGCCTTTCTCCTTTCATAAAGTAGCTTATCAGGTCCGCTCCATAACATCCGAAATCTATAATTGCACCACCTCCGTTGAATTCCGGATCAGTCAGCCAGTTGGTGAAATCCTTGCTGCATCCTATTTCGATAGGGCCTTTATGCCCGTCGTGGACTACTATTTTACGGGGATCGCCAATCAGCTTTTCCTCAACAGTTTTTGTATACGCCTCTTTGGTAACCGGGTACCAGGTGGTTTCATAGTTAGTGATTATTTCAATTCCCCATTTTCGGGCAAGATCATCCATTTCTTTTGCCTGCTGGTAATTGATAGCCAAAGGTTTTTCGACCATCACATAAATTTTATGCGGGGCGCAAATCCGAACCACTTTGATGTGATCGCTGATGGAAGAAAAAACAGAAACGGCTTCAGGGTTTGTTTTTGCAATTAATTCTTCGGTACTTCCGAAAATGATCTTGCGGTCCAGTTGGTATTGGTTAACATATCTTGTAACAAGGGCTGTATCCGGCTCTGCAATCCCAACAACAACAATATCGGGATTCGAATTGTTTTGAAATACGGCATGAACATGATCGTGTGATAATCCTATTATTCCAAGGCGCAGAGGTTTTTCTTTACCGTTATTTTCTTTGATCTGCCCGTTCACAGAAACACTGACCATCAGCATCAGAATAGGGAATAAGGAGATTTTAAATCTGAAAAGGCCCAGTAGGAGAGTATTCTTTTGTGGATTCATACAATTTGTTGTTTAATCGAATTGTTAAAATTAAATTCCCGGTACAGTCTCAATATTTGACAAGCGAAGCGTTTTAAGTCATGCTATTTCAATATAAGACAAAAATAGCACCAACTCCCCCCTTTCCTTTTTCAGGAGAGGGGGGCAGGGGGGTGAGGTTTTTAACGGGCAATACAGTTTTTATCTTTTCCCGCTGCTTAGTTATGTCTTAATGGAAATAGGATGTTCGATATCGTTTTCAGGAGTATCCGAAAGTTTGAGCTCTTGTTCGTACCTGTACCGGATTAAATGTTTTTGAATCTCATAAAATTCTTCGTCCGAAACTCTAACGGGTTTTTGCTGGCCTTCATCAAATAAATAAGATAGCCCTGTGAACCTGAAAAACAGCTCATTGTATATTTTAATGATGATTCCTTCCTTTTCAAAAACAACATTTTCGAGTTGCCGTCTCCGGTATAATTTCCCGAAGCGATATTCATTAATTTCATCAAAATCTTCATGACATAAAAAACCTTCTGAGGCTAAGTCAGAAATCATCTTCTTAACAGATGCGCTTTCGAGGTTTGTCATGGTTCAAAATTGAATATCCCGGGGTTACGGAATAATAAAACTTACCAAAACTAACATTTATTGGGATAATAAACGCAATATTTCCACAGGAATTTTTAAGGTCCAACGTTTTTCCCGGATAAATTGCCGGAAGGGTTAGAATAAGATTTGGGTATAAGCTCGTTACAGTATGCTCCGGATTCTTGCTTTATGCAAATAAACCAGGATGGTATCTTGCACGATGGCTGCATATTCGCGAAAATAATAGTATATCCATTTACTTAAACCATTGGCCTCCTGCCCGCTCATAACTTCAACAGGCTGTGTGTGAATACCCAATAAAAAGAAAAGCCAACGGCTGCGGGCGATATGATACCGGTCGGAACAAACATAAACTTCCAGGCAATTGTTCACATTTTTCAAAATTATGGAGCAACGATATGCGGATGAGAGTGTGTCCTTTGATTGGTCCTCACCTCGTATTTTTTTTGAAGATATTCCTGATTTAATCAAAATGGTTCTCATTACTTCAGCTTCGGAGACAGGTTTGTTTTTACCAACACCTCCTGTAACCAGAAAGATTGATTCGGTGAATGTTTTCGAAATTCTGAGTGCCGAACTTACCCTGCGTTTCATCGCGCCCGAGGGTTCTCCATCCTTTTCGACAGCTGCGCCCATGACAATTATATAAGGTGCTTTATACATCTGGTTTGCCTTAATTGTCTTTTAGCTGCCGCTTTAAAGGTTTATATCTGTTGTTGGTTAAATATGTAACAAATTCATTGGCTTCTTTGTTGTCAAACGTAAATTTTACCTGTTTGCCAGGAAGTACCACTCCGACACAAACCCCGTAATTTTTATTATCTCTGTAAGGAGGGCGAACTACTCCGACAACCTTATTGCCTTTAAAAAGCAATGGCCCGGAGTCAATTCTTTTTTTCGAATTCAATGCTTCCTGAACATTGATTGTTGACAAAACAAAAATCTGGTTTTCGCGGTTTGCTTTAAATAAAGCTTCCCATATAAACTTTGAACCGTCGCTTGCTTCTTTGTCTTTAGGATCTGAATTTCGTAAAGCTACATAATCGAGCGGCAGCAGGATTGAACTGATGAATTTTGAATCATGATAGAAATAAACAGTTACTGCAATTTTTTCGTATCCTTTATTGATGCCTGAAAATCCCAGATTTTCCAGGCCAAAATCAAGGCTTATGCCTTTCTCATAACTGAACGGATACTTCATATATTCAGGCAATAAGCCGTCAATATAGATAGGCGTATTATTTACCTCGATCGAATAATAATAGAGATTTGATTCTTTGAGCTTTGGATTTAATGATTTGCTTTTAATTATAATCTCTGAAAATCCGGTTATCTTTTTCTCTTTGAGCGTTTGCAGGTTAGGGACAGTCCATCCGTAATTTTTTTTACCTGCCTGATCGGGTTGAGCGAAAGCAGCGGAAAAAAGGCTAAAGGAAGTCACACTACCCGTTTGATTTGGCTCGCACAGATTAATGCATCCGGGGTCACCAATATCCGGTTTAAATTTCAGGTCATTTCCGGCTTTAAGAATTGCAAGCACATGATCCGATCTGATATCTTTATCGTTTCTTTTAAAACAGATCTCGATAGGGTTTTCAGTTGCATTGGTGCTGTATTCGCTATTATTAACCGTCTTTACGAAATATGAGACATAATCTTCGTCTTGGTTAGGGACATCGATATATTCATCAAAATATCCTTCTTCCTGTTTCCTGATATTCCTATATTTAAATGTCGGCTTTTGCTGGCACAACCGCAGTTCCTCAGGAGCTGAGCTATATGCAAGTTTGAAAAGAAGCCTTCCTATCTCCACTTCTTTTTTTGCTGGCTCAACAATAGTCTTTACACATCCGATATCGTTTTGCACAGTATAAATTGTAGCGTATAATCCACCACCAAGCAATACTATACCTATGGCAAAAGAAAAATTAAAGATTCCTTTTTCTTTGTCATAGATAAGAGTCTGAATGTCCTTTTTCCCTTTTTGAATATTCCGGATCTCACGGTATACCGCAAGCCATAAACCTGCGAGTATAATAAGGATGCATACCCCTATTATTACCCATTGTGCTGTACAGTTTCCCATTTTGTAAGGTGTTTTTTCGTTTCACTCATCAATAGAAAGTCTGCCGAGAACAACATCGCAAAAGAAGCTTTTGCCTGTATTTTCAAGTGCTGTTAGTATTTCCGAATACTTAAACAGGTATGATTATTAGTGAATCAACGTATATGAGCGCAATTTGTTTACTGCAAAGTTAGTTACAAAATGAAAGTTTTGTACTCAAAATATCTGTTTTATACATTCTAAGTTAAAGGAAATCAGATATATAAAATACTTGGTTTGCCATGAAAAGATACTCAATATTAATCAACTAAGTTTCCATTTAAGATTTATTTTAATTGATAAAATGTTGCTGACGACTTATAAAAATACCAGGTAAAATACTGCCTGGTGAATGGCAAAACCTGCTATCGCTACCAGGTAAGGAGTATATTTTTTGCGATTGGTTTGGTCATATAGTATCAGGCTGATGAGTATTGAATAAATGATTCCGTACTGAACATTCTGGGTTAAAAGCCCGGACCATCCGAACCAATGAGGTCCGATCCGCCCAACCGTTGGCCCTAAAAACACCACGGCGGTAGCAATCATGTACCGCATATGCAGGGAGCTCTTTTTCCTGTTATAAATCGCCAGCGAATAAAATACGATCAGTAAACTACAATCAGCCAAAGGGTAAAATAAATTCTCGCTTTCCGGTGAATGCATTATTCGTATCATTTGGGGAACAAAGGATAAAATAAGCAAAGGGAAAACGAAATAGGAGAGTTTGCCTGTGGCCCTGTGGAGTGAAAGTTTTTTGTTGAGTATCAGGAAAGGTTGTACAATCAGCATTAAAATCCACACAGAAGCAATAACGGCATGTATATGAATATAAACATCAATTTTGGCAGGGAAATTTGGGAATGGGCCGATATAGCTTTTGTAAAATCCAGCGAATATGAGCGGGATCAATATAAGCATGAAATAGCCCAGGTATTTATACTTCTTTTCCATGAAACAGTTTTGAAGTTTATGGTTTCGGGTATGAGTTAAATAAAAGCTTTGTAAACGTTCATCTGGTTCTTTTTTCCTGATCAATCCTGCGTGCCGGGCATTTTTAACTTATGTGGCACAAAACACAAACCTTGCAATTTTCATTTTCATTTTTTCGTTATTTGCCGGCATGCCACTGGTTGTTTTTTCTATCCACATCGGGTAGTACATTTTCAGGATCGAGTATTACTTTATCAATTTTACCTGTTGAAGCATATTTAAAAGTCCAGCTGCCGCCACGTTGCCATATTTCAACAGGCAGTTCAACTGTTCCGCTTTTTCCGTTGCTTTCAATTATTTTTGCAATAACCGGTAAAATCATTTTGCCTTTGTTCTCAATAGTAATAATTATGCCTTTGGATGGATCGTTGTCAGTATATTTTACACTAGTTATGGCCTGATCCAATGTCCAGGTGGTATAGAACCATTCTTTCCAGAACCAGTTCAGATCTTCACCGGCGGCATTGTTTATAAAATGAAAGAAATCGTAAGGCGTTGGATGTTTAAATGCCCAGGCCTCCGTATATTTTCTGAAGGCATAATCAAACCGTTCTTTCCCAACCACCACTTCCCGCAGTAATTTAAGACCGTATGACGTTTTGCTGTAATATATGAAAAATTCTTGCATGTCCATCGCTTCAGGCAGTAACATCAGGGGATCGCCTCGGAAAGGCAAGGAATCTACGTTAAGTATGGACCAATAATTCTTATCATACAAAGTGGCATCGGTTGAATATTCACCGTGATTAAAATTAACGGTAGCCAAATAATTAATGTAGGTATTGAAGCCTTCATCCTGCCACATATATCTTCTTTCGTTGGAGCCAACAATCATCGGGTACCAATTGTGACCGATTTCGTGTGAAATTAAGAACCAGAGCGGAGCTTTTTTCTCTTTATAATCGTTGAAAATCATTCCCGGATATTCCATCCCGGTTACTATTCCCCCAATGCTAACGGCAGAGTTCCATGGATATTCAAAATAGTCTTTTGAGTAGATTTCAATGCTGGCTTTCAGGTATTCAGTAGCTCTGTCCCAGGCTGTATCGCCCATGCTTACAGGCGGGTAAGCCGACATAGCAATTGCTTTACGACCCGATGGAAGGTTTATTTGTGCCGCATCCCAAACCAGGGCTTTTGAAGCAGCCCATGCTACATCTCTTGTGTTCTTCATCATAAAATGCCAGGTAAGATTGCCTTTGGTTGAAGGGCGCATGGCAGGTTTGCCAATTTCATCAGCGCTTACAATTGTTACTGTTTTATCGCTTTTTGAAGCAAGTGAAAGTCTTTTTATTTGTTCAGCAGTTAACACCTGTGGGGCATTTTGCAGATCCCCGGAACCATAAACTATCATTTCAGCAGGAGCTGTAATAAAATACTCATAATTGCCATACTCACAATAAAACTCACCAAGGCCCATATAAGGTAAAGTGTTCCAGCCTTCCACATCGTCATATACACACATGCGCGGATACCATTGGGCTATTTCATAAATAACACCGTTTTTCGTGTACATTCTTCCTAACCGGTCTGAGCCCTGGGCTGGAATCTCAAAGCTGTAATTTACTACAATATCTATCCGGTCGCCTTTTGGCAATATAGGGCTGTTTAACCTGAGTTGCATTCTTGTGTCGGTAATCACCGGTTGTACCTGGTATGTTTTCCCCTGCTGGGTTACGGATACGCCGGAAATATGATAACCGCCATCAAATCCTTTTGCATCGAACCTGTCGCCTGAAACCGGGGTTGCAGCTACTCCCCTTGACGATGAATTAAAAAGATTCTGATCCAATTGCAGCCACACATAATCCAGATTGTCGGGACTGTTATTGGTATAGCTTATGGTTACATCACCCGTTATGGTAGTATCTTTTTCGCTTAATGAGGCATGTATCAGGTAGTCGGCGCTGTTTTGCCAGTACATAGGCCCCGGAGCCCCGTTTGCTGAACGAAACATGTTGCCAGTAGTAGGATTAAAGTCAGGCACATAAAAATCATGCGGATTGTAGTTTGCATTTTCCTGGCTTGAATTTTGAGAAAACAATAAACCAATGCTTATCATTTGAAAGCAGAGAAATAAAATTAAGTTTTTCATGTCAGAGGATTAATTACAAAAATAATATTGATTTTATTAAGCGAATTCAAGATGATAGGTCTATTGCAAATATAGTATTTTAAGAATCTGGGCTAAGTTGGAATGACCTTAAAAGCCAGGCAGTGGAGGCTATATCGTATACATATTGTATGCAACAATCTAAATATGATAAATGTTTACACGAACCATAATATTACTTAACTATAATTAAATCAATTCACTTCCCAATCAAGGTTGATTAATTTCCACTCTCTTGCAATTTTTCCAAATGTCATTCTTATGGCTTCAGAATGCCATTGTCCGTCAACCTGGGTTTCTTCCCTGTTTGCATAAACATCAAATGTTAGTGGTTTTTCCTGGTCATATCCCTCCTGTAATCCTGATTGATCATATTCTGACAAGCGGGAACGAATTCCAGGATCCAGAAATTTATCAAGATGGGCAGCCAGATCTTTCGGGGTCCAGTCTGCAGGTTCACCACTATAGCCCTGCTGCAGTGCCCCAGTTCCCGGTAAGCGGGAAATTGGTTTGTGCTATTATTGCATTCTTATCCAGGTTAATCATTGATTGAATATTGTGGTTTAATAGCAGCGTTTTTTCCATGGGAACCTGCCCCTGTCGGATCAATTCATTCTGCCCTGTTAAGATATCTTCGGTGGTGCCACCTGTAGCACCTGTTGATGCAGTAAATAATTTCCAGGAGCTATCCTCTTTCTTAAAAAGAAAGCCAAAACGGGCATGATTTGTGGTTTCCTCCATTTCAACATTATAAAAGGGCTGCCCCTGTATGTAAATCATCAAAAGAACCTCCCCGTTATCAAGTTCTACCTGATCAATATTCCTGTAATCCATATCCTTCAATGCCAGGCGTAACTCTTTCTGATACGAAAATATCTGGTCTGATCCATACTCCCGAAACCAGTCTGCGTCATTAGACCCGTCAGTATAAACAAGCGGGAAACTGGTTTGAGCAATAGTTTTTTCTTTATCTAAGTTAATGATGGCCTGAATATTGTCATTCCAGAAACGCTGTAACTCATTGTCCGGAATTCTTTTAGAACTGCCAGGTGCATCTGTTCGCTGTATTTTTGCATAATTGTAATAATTCTTTTCACCCTCCAGCTTCCGTGTAAGTATTTGTGAATGCTCGGGATTGAATTTGGTTTCATTATTACTATAGGGCCGGCCAAACTTCAACTTGTCTTCACCTAAAAATTCAGCTAAATATTTCACCATCTTCCGCACACCGTTATCAGGATCTTTCCGGATTGCCTCGATGCGTATAGGATTTGTGCTATTATCAACAATATAGATTGTTTTTTCAACTTTATCCGGATCTGAATCCCTGCTGTTTTCAGGGTGAAACAGTACCGTATCTCCTTTTTCAAATGAGACTACATCAATAATCTGTGAAACGTTATTATATTCTCCCAGTCCCAACCATGTCCCTATGAGGCTGTTGTTCTTTATCGGAACCGGTTTTCTATTGGCAGCAATCTCTTTCTCTTCTTCTGCATGCATTTGTATGTAATTTTTTTCTGCATACCAATTCTCTGAAAGCTCTTTTTTATTGTTCACTAATTCAGTAATCCTGTCATTGATCTGTATTAAGGCATGATCGTATTTCTCTATGTTTCCTTTCCGGGGATATGCAGGGAAATCATTCTTTTTATAGTAGTCAACAACTGTTTTAAGCACATGGATTGCATTATCAATGTCGGTTTGTAAATACAAGTTTATCAAAGGCAAATAAGCCATATTTACGATCATCATGCCATATGCAGCTGCGATTTCCCCATTACTGCCGCCCGATTGTCCGCCAACCGAATTGTAATACTCTGTTCTCATCTGGCCCAGAAACATCAAAAATGCGGCTTCATTGTATTTGCGGTGTTCGAGCAAAATCATGGAAACATTGAGGAATCCATCCGGGCTGCCCTGATCAAGTAAGCGGGCTGCTTTAAATACAGCGGTATCCATTTGGCTGATAAGCCCGAGAGCTTTCAGCGAGTCCGATGTATTATAAATATCGTTGTACAGGGTCTCTTCATCCCAGTCTTTTTCTCCATTCGGGTTCATCATCAATCCACTTGAGAAC
Source organism: uncultured Bacteroidales bacterium (assembly GCA_963802185.1). Lineage (GTDB taxonomy): Bacteria > Bacteroidota > Bacteroidia > Bacteroidales > UBA4417 > UBA4417. Next base: position 26,782 of record CAWDHU010000008.1, on the reverse strand, counting down.
TTTCCGGTTTTCAGGCCAAGTATTTTCAGCACATCATTTAAGGGTTCCTGGTAATCTCTAGCTGCCTTCAGGTCTTCAATTTTATTGACTAATTCTGTTGTTTGCCAATTATAGCTGGAAACGTCGGTTAAACGGGGATAAGCACCGTAATCGTGGTTTTTGGCATAGTCAACTGCTGTTTGAGTAATAAAAATCGAATTGTCGATATCTGACTCCAGGTAATTTTCATACGGATAAGAAAGTATCTCATAAAGGGGCAGGTCATATTCACCCTGGACCATGTTATACAGTTGGTTTCTCATCTGACCCGTCAATAGCAGGAATGCGGCTTCATTGTATTTTGATTTATGAAAAAGAATATTCGAAGCTTTTACAAATCCTTCGGGATTAAGATGATCAAGATAGGACGCGGTTTTATAAATTGCAGTGTCCAGCCGGCTCATCAATCCATGGGTCTGCAATGAGTCCACTACTTTTTCCATGTTCAGATCACTTACCTGCTGGGTGTAGCCGGCACCGGCAACAAAATCCTTGTCAAATAATTTCACTGCTTCATTAACGCGTTCATTTGTCGCTGCTGACAAGGTCAGAACTTGCACAGGCGGTCTTTGGTTTTTGCGCGAGTAAGTGAAAGCAAGCGGAATCTGATATTCATCCCGGGGTTCCCAAAGACGACACAAGGCCATTTTATTTTTGTCTCTGAATTTCATTTCATCGTAACGTCCTTCACCCGATTTGCCGCCTGTTAATGCAACGCAATACTTATACGTTGCAGGGTTGGAATTTACCAGCGAGTCTACCAGGATAATGCTGATATTTTTTGAGTGATACACAACTTCGTATGTTTTTTTGCCACGGCTTTCCCAGGAGGATGAGTACGAATTGTCCTTGCTGAAATTTACGATTTCTGCTCCCCAATCCGGATCACCGACCCATTCTCCGGTAATATCGCTATTGTCGTGCAGGTCCGGGGATGTTTCACCCGCAACTGCTTTAAACGACCTCTGAATGATAATCATTTGATCCAGGGTTGGCCAGGCCCTGTCATGAAACGCAAAATCTATAGGTTGAAGTTCACCTTCTGATAAGTCATCAAATGCTTTTATATAATCTTCAACCGCTTGCTTGTGGTTTTGAAGCGCCGAACTGGCAAGTCCCCTGTACACATATACCCAGTTTACAGCCCTAACCTCCGGATTTATTTCAAGTATCCTGTTATAGTCCTCAATGGCTTCTTTGTAATTTTTCAGACCATATTTTGCCCTGCCTCTCAGTAGATAAGCATCCGTAAATCCAGGATTAATCTCTATAGATTTTGTGAAATCATCAACGGCACCTGTATAGTCTGAGGTATTAAATTTTTGTACTCCACTGTTAAGATATTTTTCTTCCTCTGTAACTGGCGGTTCTTCTCTCGCAGTTTCGGGAGAATCTGTTTGCCAGTTTATGTCTTCAGCTATCCCGCTTGATTCAGGAACGTTAGCCGTACCTGATTCCTCAACCGGGTAATCTTTTACAGCCGGATAATATTCAGCAGCAGTGTCCAAAGCAGCAGACTGAGGCATTTCCGAATCAATATCATCCAAACGGAAAGAATCCATCATTTTCCATTTCCCGTTTATCCTGGTCGCACGATTAACTGTTATTGAAAATGAATTATTGTTTTCTATATAATTGATAATTATATCCACATTTTCCGGCGGCCATCCTTCCCTGGATTTTTTTAACCTGAATTGAAAGTCTGTTAATTTTATTTCATTCCATTTTATGCCACTTCTTTTCCCCTTTTCTATCTGGGAATCAAATTTATTTAAAAAATCTTCTTTAAATTCGGCTTGAATGTTTTCGATGGGCGTGTTATCAGCCATATTCATCTGAACCATTAAAAGACGTAGCTCTTCTTTATCCGGAAGGCATTTCAAAACGTCATTATGGTTTTGGGACTGCAAAGCAAACGTAAAATCATCAACCAGCTTTTTCGCTGCCGGTGAATTTGTAATTTCTTCCTGAGTTTCTATTTTATCCTGATCCTGGGCAGAGGTATTGAGGATTGAACATGTCAGCATCACTGCCAGCACTGTTTTGATTGATAGTCTTTTGAGCATTTTGTTGCTTATTATTTGAAAGTATAAGGAGAGAAAAAGTGCCTGGGTTTTGTTTATTTGATACTAACCAATTTAAATTCAGGATTTTCGGAAAGATTAAAGGTTAAAATGATTTCCCTATCCTGAGCTTGTGAAACGGACGAAATAGCTACCAAAATAAAAAATGAAAGTTTAAATGCTGTTTTTTTCATACTATATTTGATTGATTTATATAAGTTTTCCAGGTATATAGAAACAGTGCATGCCGATCTAATTTGCATTAGTTTACCACATTCAGGGTGATAGTATGGTTTACCCTATTGGCAAACTAGCAAATTATTAATTCAGCATGCACTGTTCGTTTACCGGATGTAAGTCAAATTTGCTTTTTGATTTACTGTTTTTGAAAACTCTTTGTCTCCAATTGCCCGCGTGAATCGGTAAGTTTCATAAAATAAATTCCTTTATTCAGGTCGGATACTTTAATGGCCTGAGATGGGCCGTTAGAAATGGAAACAAGTTTACCTGTGGCATCGAAGATTTCAACCTGGGTTATTTTCCGGTTCGTCTTTATCCTGATAATATCCTTAGCAGGGTTTGGGAATAATAAATCGTTGGAATTCTTCGAAAGATCACGTAGGCCAACAGTTGTGGTGTTTTCAAAATAATTCATGGCTCCATAATATTCGCCGACAAGTAAGTCCTGATCACCATCTCCATCCAGGTCAACAAATTTGGGGAAGGCATATTCTTGAACTGAAACTAATCCGAATGGATTCATTACAGGTGCCTCAAATTGCGGGCTGGAAGCAGAGCCTGTATTTTGAAAATATTGCATTGCACCATAATATTCACCTACAAGCAAGTCCAGGTCACCATCACCATCAAGGTCAGCAAAATCAGGCAATGCTAATTCAACCGTTGAGATCATTCCATAGGGATTCTTTACAGGTGCGGCAAATTGTGGATTGGAAGCTGAACCTGTATTTTCAAAATATTGCATTGCACCGTATAGTTCACCAACAAGCAAGTCCATATCCCCATCGCCATCTAAGTCAGCAAAAGTTGGGAATGCATCATAATAAACTGAAGTCAATCCAAAGGGATTCATTTGAGGTGTCGCAAATTGCGGACTGGAGGCTGTACCCGTATTTTGAAAATATTGCATACCGCCATTGTATTCCCCAACAAGCAGGTCCATATCGCCATCGCCGTCTAAGTCAGCAAAGGCAGGCACAGCAAAACCAGCAACTGAATCTAATCCGAAAGGATTCTTCACGGGCGCCGCAAACTGCGGATTGGATGCTGAGCCCGTATTTTCAAAATATTGCATTGCCCCATAATATTCACCAACAAGCAAGTCCATATCGCCATCGCCATCTAAGTCAGCAAAGGCTGGAATAGCAAGTTGTAATGTCGGTATTAGTCCATACGGATTAACCTGGGGCGGACCAAACGATTGAGCTGAGATAGGATTTGTAAACGCGATGCCTGTAATAATAGCAGCAGCACCGAGAATTTTCTTTAAATCAACTCCGGAGAATACCCGGACTAATTCCTTCAGAAGGGTTTTGATTTTCAAAACAAGTTTTTCAACCTGAATTAAATTCTCTTCCCTCTCATGTGTCAAGAAGTACTGTAACCTTTCAGCCAAAGCTTTAAGTTGCCTTCTTTTTCTTGAATAGTGGATTTGTTTCATAGTCTGTTTTTAATTAATAATAGGTTTAGGAATTATCTTTTGCCCAAAATGTTTCCCTTGGAGTCATTAGGCCAAGTTTATAGTCGGGCGTTATTGTGTTCAATATGTTTGGGCGTATTTTATCGGGAATAATATGTACATCATAAATTTCATCCAATGAAGTGAGGTAGGTAATTTTTCCGGCAATGCTACCCGTTGGCAGATGAATTACCATAATCCCGGATTGATTCGCTTGTTCTGCAAAGTCGAGTTTCCCGAAGGTGGAAGATTTTTTACGTAATTTGGATAACCCTATAAATAAATAATCCTTATACAAGGACATTCCCCTGACAAACCCATCTAATTTAACCACAACATCATATTTTCCGGAATTGATGTCAATCTTGATCAACTCGCCGGTGGCGGATAAAAGAGTGTACAACTCGCCGCCAAATAATCTTGGAGTATGCGGCATTGCCAGGTTTTCTACAATAACTTCATTTGATTCCAGGTCAAAAATCACCCCGCTTTTTGTGATATTTTCGCGCCAGCTCTGGAAACTGTTGCCCTGGTTAAATGCGGTTGCATATTTTGGAATCCCGTCTTCCATTGCCATTCCGTTAAGATGGCACCTGTCTTCGGAAACTATTTTATCCATGAATGGTGGCGTCCAATATGGACTAAAATTATAATCACTGTTAATTTTAATAATGCACGAAAACAAAGTATTTACGGCAAACAGACCTCCGTCCGCTCCAAAGCTTAAATCGTGTATATCCAAGGGACCTGTATGATAAGTGATACGAGGCATATACAATGCGTCATATTTACCAGGCGATTTAGGATAATGATTCGCCAGATCTTTTGAATTTGTAAATACAATCACCTCATCTTTACAGGCTAAAGCGAGTTTGTCGCTTTTATTATCCTGAGCCACACCCATTGGTTTCTCAAAGGTTCTGGGCAATTGAATGAGCGTTTCTTCATCTTTAGGGGAAATAAAAATCAACTTGCCTGCCTGGTAAGTTGAAATTGCAATGCTGCAATTAAGTTTCAGCAATAAATCAGGGATTTGAGGCGTATACTGGCAACTGAATGGTGCAAATGGGGTAGCTGTGTCCATGTCTGTTATTTCTTTATTCAAACTTTTATTTCAGATAATGTTTTAAGTGTTTCCGGGATGACTCGATAATGATCAGGCATCGAAATTATCAGGCAAGTTAATTTAAGATATCATAAATGAGTTGTTAAGTTTTATATTAAGTAAAATCTTAGCTTACAGAATAGTATTTCATGCTTGTTTGGGCATATTGATTAGTTGTTTTTAATGTATGCGCAGCCAGTTTTCAGTTCAGAACAGGAAAAGGCGTGATCTTATCAACAGAATGTTTTATTTATTTTGACGTGGAATGAGTATACAAACGTGTAAATTATCAGTTATGTTCACTGTTATCTACATATTATCAATAAATTAGCTTATAATGTTGTGAGAGTGCAATTAAATTTCATAAAGAGCGTATAGGCGTTTTGGGAAAGCATGCTAATAAATGATTCGTCAGTAGTTGAACTTTGCTGGCTAATAACAGTTAGTTCATTGCATTATTTATAATCCACTATCACTTGAAACTTTTGGAGTATCTTTCGGCCTTTAAAATTTACAACATATGATTTGGTCAAAACGCTGGTTTCAGTTTACGATTTTGATGATTCTGGCATTTATCTGGGGCAGCTCATTTATTTTAATGAAGATTGGGATGAAGAGTTTTAGCAGCAACCAGGCCGGAGCTATTCGCATTTTGCTGGCATCGCTGGCATTGTTGCCCACCGCGCTCAAACACATTAAAAAGCTACAGGCAAAGGATTTGAAGAGTCTGTTAATAGTTGGATTTATAGGCAGTTTTTTCCCAGCTTTTATGTTTATGAAAGCCGAAACACGCATCGATAGCTCACTGGCCGGAATGCTCAACTCCCTTACACCGGTTTTTACCTTGATTGTCGGATTGCTTTTTCACCGGATGGCGTTCCGGTGGATGCAGGTTGTGGGCTTGTCACTGGGACTTGCAGGAGCTACCGGCTTGATTTTGGTCGGTGACGGATTTCACCTGGGGACCATTAACAGCTATGCTTTATATATTGTTGTGGCTACTTGTTTCTATGCCATCAGCATCAATCAGATCAAATCAAAGCTTCCGCACCTCACAGGTGTTGAGGTCACATCATTTTCGTTTCTGTTTATTGGTCCGGTGGCGTTGATTTACCTGCTTACTACCAATTTTACACCGGTTCTGGCAGATCCGGGATGGCCTATTCATTTGCTGGCACTGGCTACACTAGGCATTGTTGGTTCTGCATTCGCCATGCTACTAATGAATAGCCTCATCCGGTATTCTTCTCCTGTCGGAGCATCGTCGGTAACGTATATCATTCCTATTTTTGCTATTATATGGGGTGTCCTTTATGGCGAAAAAGTGACCCTGCTCCATCTAATCTTTATGGGCATTATCCTGGCAGGTGTTTACCTTATCAATTGGAAAAAAAGAAAAAGAATTAAGAGTCCTGCTATGGATGATTATAATTCTTTGGATAAAACGGTCTCTTGATTTATTTTGATAATATAGTCTGGGAATAACAGCGATTGATTGTGGGTTCAATATCTAATTCTAATACGAAATGGAATTGAAATGGATGTTTTGAATCTACATGGCACGTTTTTAATCAAATTAGAGAATTTAATAGAATTGAAAATTGGCAAAAGAAAGTCTTTGAATGGCAAAAAAAATTGAATTATCATAAGTTTTATTAATATATCTGAATGAAAAGGGTGGAGGTAAATGCCTTGTAAAGATTGTTCACTTTAAGATTGTTACCTTTTCAATTAATATCAATTAATTTAAAAGAATACTTATTTTATTTGCAGACCCAACGATAGAGAAAGGGAATAGTGAACCAATAGAAAGTATCCTTTGTTGTTGATTGTCGAAAGGGCAAATAGATAAAGGCGGTTTTTGCTTACTTTTGCACCCAGTTTTTAAAAACAATCCTGCGTTAAATTAAACAAAAAGTTCAAATTATAGTTGTAATGAACTAAATTGATAGAAAGTAAAAGTATAGATATTCCTGAAGTTATAAAAGTTAATACTTTAAACTCTTTACCGTACTTTTTCTATATTTCTGAAATTAACACTTATAATAGAAATTTTATATGAAGATTGCCACATCACCCATAAAATTTATAAAAATAAAAGCAGACAATTTTTTTAAATTGCGCTCAATCCATTTTGGAATTTCAAGATTCACAAAGGGATTAAATAGTCTAAAAATTTTAGTAGTCTCCTTGCTTGTTATATTTTCCATTTCAGGAACAAATGCTCAGGTAGTAATAAATGAATCAGTATCAACTAATCCGAAATTCTATGCTGACGAAGACGGTGATTATCCTGACTGGATTGAGCTTTATAATGCTGGAATAAATACGGTGAATTTAAATGCATGGGGAGTAACAGATAACAATACTTGGAATAAGTGGCAATTACCCTCTATTGATTTGAATGCCGGAGAGAGATTATTGATTTTTGCTTCAGGAAAAAATAGAAACGGATTCATTCCCGATAGTTTACTCGTCAATCATTGGGAAACGGCTTTGTACGATTCCAATTACTGGAAGTATTTTATCGGAGACACCAATCCCGATCCAGACTGGAATAAAGTAAATACAGATAATTCTTCGTGGCTTAGCGGGAAAGGTGGTTTTGGATATGGCGACGGTGACGATAACACTCTGGTTCCGGTTGGTACTGTAAGCGAATATTATGAAAAATATTTTACGGTGATTAATAAAGCCGATCTTGTTGGTTGTATACTAAGTATGGATTATGATGACGGGTTTATTGCATATTTAAACGGAACCGAAATAGCACGTGCAGGTATATCTGGCCCTACCAGTAATACTAAAATTACCGATTCAGAACATGAAGCTTTTTTATATAGAGGAGGCATTCCTGAAAAATTTGTAATTGATTATAACACTCTTCAATCGTTGCTTAAGTCTGGGACCAACAAATTATCTATTGAGATCCATAACTTTTATAATACTTCCGGTGATATGACGGGAAGAACCTGGTTACACTTTGGTATTAGAAATAACAATGTTTTTTTTGGTCCTAATCCATCGTGGTTTATTTCTCCATCACTAAATAGCAGCTCAAAATTTCATACTAATTTTAAGATAAGTAATGGCGAAAGAATTTCCCTATATAATTCGACAGGTGTACTACAGGATAGCGTAACGGTAGATGTTGAAGTTGGTCACTCAAGAGCAAGAATAAATGATGGTGGCCAATGGTGTTTCACAAATACACCAACGCCTGATGCAGCGAATACAGGTATTTGCTACACTTCATATTCTTTTGCCCCGGTAGTATTTCCGGAATCGGGATATTTTGAAAGCAGTGCAACTTTATCAATGACAGGAACCAACATTCATTACACGTTGAATGGTGCTGATCCGGATTCAACAATGCTTCCCTATACATCTTCAATTAACCTGAACTCAACAACGTCTTTACGAGCACAAAGTTTTGAACCAGGCAAATTGCCAAGTAAAGTTGTAACAAAAACCTATTTAATCAATGAACCAACCACACTTCCGATTGTAAGCATTGTTGCAGTGCCCAGGAATTTATTTATTGATGGTACAGGGGGACTAGCAGTTTATGATAGTGCAGCCGCATATCATAAAACAAATAAAGCATCCTGCACCATTCAATACTTTGATAAGAATCATCAAATCCAATTCACCAGTGCGGCGAGTTTTGCTCCGGTAGGAGGTTATTCTTTGGATTTCCCCCAAAAGTCAATCCAGTTTGTTTACGACGAAGATTATGGTGCAAGCGGAGATGTAAGCTACAATATTTTTTCAAACGATAAACCGGGGTTGGGTGCTTCTCATGGATTCAGAGTCAGAAGCATGGATGATGATTGGGGAAGCACTCGCATGAGAGATATTGTTGTTAACCAGATGTCTTTAAAAACGTATTCTGAAGCTGCTGCATATCAACATGTAGCAGTATTTATTAATGGAGAATATTGGGGGCATTATGCCGCACGCGAATTGTTGGATAAATATTTTATGAGAGATAATCTTGGAGCTCAAAAAGATAGTGTTGATATGATATTATCCAGTTATCCTGACCCTTTTGTAATCGAAGAAGGAGGTGAAACATCATTTAATTCAATGAACAGTTATCTGATTAATAATGATTTAAGTGATAGTATAATGTTTAATCAAGCATCCGACTTAATAGATTATAAGAACTGGGTCGATTATTTTGCAGCAGAAATTTATTCTAATAATATTGATTGGTTCCCCAGTTATTGGTACAATAACACCCGGATAGCAAGTGATTATTCCTCAAAGATTAAATGGAAATATATATTATGGGATGTTTCAGATTCACAGGGGGTTGAAGGAAATGTTACCGATGACTTATTGTATAACACTCTGGCAAATCCATATACTCCTAATCCATATACTGATATGATGAATTCACTGTTAAAAAATTCGTCTTTCAAGAATTACTTTATCAACAGGTTTTGTGATTTACTTAACTATCAATGGACAAATAATAATATTAATAAGATTATTGATGACAACGTAACTGAAATCGCCCCAGAAATAAATGCGCAAGCAAACAGATGGAATTCCCTGGATTCGGTTGCCTGGTTAAGCGAGGTGCAGCATCTAAAGAACTTTCATGCAGCGAGACCCAATATACTTCGTTCGCATATTCAGAATTATTTTTCACTCAATGGAAAGGTTAATATTACGCTAAATGTAAATCCTGCCAATGCCGGCTATATTAAAATCTCTTCTATTATTCCTGATTCATTACCCTGGACAGGCATTTATTTTAATGGAAATCCTGTAAAAATTACTGCTGTCGCCAGGCCGGGCTATTCCTTTGTTGATTGGGATGAAAATGCTTTTATCAATTCATTGACTACGGCTACTTTTACTAATAATATATCAAGTAATACTAACTTCACTGCAAATTTTGCCGGCTCACCAATTTCTGGTAATATTATTTTTTCTGAACTGAATTATAACAGCGACAGCACATTAGATGCAGGTGACTGGGTTGAAATAAAGAATGCAACCTCTTCTCCAATTGATATATCCGACTGGAAATTACAAGATCAGAATTTTTATAATCAGTATCTCATTCCATCCGGAACAGTTATCCCCGCTGACTCATATCTGGTATTGGCTGATGATACTGTTAAATTCCGCACTCAAAACTCATTAGTAAAAAATGTATTGGGTAACCTGGGCTTTAATTTCAGTAACAGCGGAGAAAGCATTTCGCTATTCAATTCCCAAAACCAACTGGTGAAATCATTTACTTATTCTGATCTTGCACCATGGAGAACCACTCCTGATGGTTATGGAAGAACATTGGAACTTAAAAATGATGATGCCGATCCAAATTTGGCACAATCATGGTTCGATGGATGCATGAAAGGGTCTCCCGGTGTAGCTTTCAGCTTGTGTGACGAGCAACTGATACCTGATGAAATAAATTATAAATCATCAGCTACTTATGACGCAGGTGATTGGATTGAACTAAGGAATATTTCAACTTTGCCAATTGACATATCCGGCTGGAGAATTACAGACAAGAAAGATAATTCATTCACCATTCCTGCAGGAATCACCATTCCTCCGGATGGATACCTTGTAGTGTATCAGAATTCAGCAAAATTTGTTGCTCTGTTTCCAGATGTTCTAAATAAAGTCGGACCTACTAATTTTGGATTTGATGGCAGTGGTGATGTGATACGAATTTATGATTCAAATGGCGAATTAAATCTTTCTGTTTGTTATGACGACAATGCACCTTTCCCTAAGGCACCTGATGGTCAAGGATATTCGCTACAACTAATTCAAATAAAAACTGATTTAAATGAAGGAAGCAACTGGACGAAGTCATGCTTCTCAGGCAGTCCCGGGATTGCGTTTGATCCTACTTGTAGTGTGGTAGGCATAGAAGAATCCGCTAAAGAATCTCTGATTATCTATCCGAATCCAGCCTCTGATATTATAAATATTAGTTCTTCATCAAATCATGTTTCAAAAGTTGAAATTATAGATAGTATGGGGAAACTGGTTCATTCCTCAATGAATCAATCAGCTATAAATATTTCCAATCTGCCGGAAGGTATTTATTTAATTAGGATGCATGTTAAAAACGATATTCAGGAAAGAAAACTAATAAAACTGAAATAACTAATAACAATCAAGGTTATTGATATTGTAACTTAATAAAGACATATGCTCAAGTAATATTTATATAGCTTAAATATTTTAATAAACTAAGTATTGATATAGATAGTTACGAGAAAAAGAAAGCAGTGCAATTTTCAGCTCTTACATCCTGGGATTTTGTGAAGTTCTTTACATCAATATTGCAGATGCATTCAAAATTACGAAAATCTCATTTCCTTGTAAGTTTTCAGAGTTATATGTTTATTAGACAAATGGCGTTACTTGGCTAATAACTGGAATGTGTTTATCCATGTAAATTCAAAAAAAATCAGGTTACATCATTTTCGTTCCTGTTTATTGGCCCGGTAGTATTGATTTACCTGTTTACGACTATTTTCGTACCCGGCCTGGCAAATCCGGGATGGCCGATTCATTTACTGGCGCTGGCTACACTAGGCATTGTTGGTTCCGCATTTGCCATGTTGCTGATGAATAGCCTCATTCGGTATTCATCTCCTGTCGGAGCATCATCAGTAACGTATATCATTCCCATATTTGCTATTATATGGGGTGTCCTTTATGGCGAAAAAGTGACTCTTCTCCATCTTATCTTTATGGGCATTATCCTGGCAGGTGTTTACCTTATTAATTGGAAAAGGAAGAGTAAGGTAAAACATGACTGATAATGGGAGTGCTTTTATGCGATACTGGTTTGATCCTGCTTTATCAGTTGTTTTCTTTGTGTTTTCTGTTCTGCAATTATGCTATTAGCCTGGGCGTAATTGAGTTGCCTGGATGTATTTTTATTCCGCATCCGCATGGTTGGGTTATAATACGTAAACGTTTTCAATAGCCGCGATATCAATTTTGAGTTTTAATACACTTAATACAATTGTGCTATACAATGGTGCCGGAATCCGGATGTGTATAAAAAATCTAAAATATGAAGACTTTCGACAGGAACTTTGCCAGGAATAGATTTTCTAGCTAGACTATAAAATGACTCAAAAGGAATATAGTATTCCTGTTCAGGTAATAGTTTACCAATGTCTTTAATTGTCCTGTTTACCTCAATGAAACCGTAATGGGTCGTTGTTTAAATTGATGGAAGTGATACACTATCATCAAGAATAATAAGGATGTAAATTTTGCTGGTTGTCATACCATTATAGATAAAAAATCAATAAAATAGAATGGGGAGAAAAGCCTGAATTACTTTTATCAAGGCTGCCGGATTAATCAGTAGAAAAAAAATCATCTTGTGGTCCGGCTACAGACCTCATACTGTAGATGAGCTGGTCGTGGGCTTCACGAAAAGCCTCGGGTGCATAAGGCTCGTTGCCGTAATCACGGATCATTCTTTCTGCAAGCCAGGTGGAATATATATCTTTTAGATTGAGAGCATAAAGTACGGCTAGTTTATTTAATTGTTCTTTGGTTGGTAGGCGGTCCCCATTTTCAATGCGGCTTACTAAAGCCTGATCCATTTCTGTGACTGCGGCGACCTGACGAATTAATAAGCCTTTTTCTTCACGCTTATGGCGGAAGATGGCTCCAAGAGATGGTTTGTTGCGTATATAAGGCATGAAATATAATGACATGACAATAGATGGCAAATATATAATAAAAAAGTGTAATTTGTATAGATTGAGAGAAATAAATTTAGGTGAAGTTAAATTCTATAATCCTGCAGGCATCATAAAATTTGATGCAAGCAAACGATGCATACTTTTAAATATCTGATTTTACTTTTTTTACTTTAAAGTCTCCCTATTCGATTTCGGTAAGCCTTGTTATAAGTTTATCCTGGATAACCAGTCCTCCTTAAGGTTTGTTATATTTATGAAGCCTTTGTTGTAAAAAATGAAGAAGGGTAGAAAAACTTTAAGTAAAACATCAAGTATATCAATCCAATCACAATCCAATTTAAACAGCCCGGTAGTTTGACATTAATCTTCGTATTCTGTATTTTTGTTTTGCCAAAATTTTTAAAAAATGCTGCAATAAAACCACTTAATTCGAGTATTATATTGGTAAAGGTATTTCGGGCAGATAGGAATGATATGGATTAATAAATTTTTAGCCAGCTTCTTACTCTCTTTCCTAACATTTTCACTTTTTGTTTGTTAGTATCATATAGTGGATATTAGTTACAATCTTTTATCAACTGATTTTAATAAAATCTGTTATAAGATTAAATCGGAAATAATAATCTTATCGCTTTGTTGCAGAAAGTTAGGGGATGTAATCTACACTTTAAAATGGAAACCATCGTTTATAAGAAGTATATGAATTAAGCAGGCACCTACCGCTTTTTATGACATAAAACACAAATGTGATATTATCAGAATTATGGTCCGATGAGAAAACTTAATATCTTGCTGGTTGAAGATGATGAATTAAGTCAAAAGGTAACAGCGTTCTACCTGAATAGGTATGGACATGAAGTGGAAGTTGCAAATAACGGGATTGAAGCTGTAAGCAGATTCAAGGATAAAAAATATGATCTTATTCTTATGGATATTCAAATGCCTGAAATGGATGGCCTGCAGGCAGCAAAAGAAATCCGGAAAATAGAAACTGATTATCCTGAAAAAGGACATACCTCCATTATAGCTATAACAACAAATCCTGATAAAGTTCTAATCTTTAAAGCCGGGATGGATGGGTACACGCAAAAGCCCTTTAGCTTTAATGGGTTAAGCACATTATTGATTGATAATAACTTAATATAGTTTTCATTTTATCGTATTGCGAAGGATATACGCGTTGTTGTTTGAGCCAATCGGCCAGAGAAGTGGAAATGTGCTAAGAATGGTTACAGCATAATACCAGGATTGCATCGGCGTTCCACCTTGCAATGACTTACACCGATTTGAGTTTGTAGGTTGCCGTGTTGCCTTCGATTGGTTCGTGCTGAAAAAATCCACACCCCGGGAAACAAAAAAAGGACCGGAAGTAAATCCAGTCCTTCAGCCCCTTAGGGTGATGTCGATAGAGAGTGCTTTATTTCAGCAATCCCTTTATCCAATAGGCTTTCAGCTATTCAAATATAATAAGCTTAGGTTATGGGTGGGACTTATTTTCGATCTTTTTTTACCCATTTTCTGAATGACAAAGATAAGCAAAAAATCAAATAAATGAATAATTATTTTCACTTATTTTAAGCTGTTTTGTTTCTTGATTTCTTGGTAAGCTATATCTCGGGGTTTAATGTACGTTTATGGTAATGGTAGCCTGGCTGCTGAGCGCAGGCGTGCTGTTATCTTTGGCAGTCACAGTAAGTTGAAATGTTTTGGATCTGTAATACCTGAACGCATACTTGTTATTGACTGTAATTTCGCCCGTAGACGAATTGATTGCAAATGCTGTTTTTGAATTGCCTGCCGAGATGGAATAGGTGAGTACCTGGCTTGATTTGAGGGTGGAAGCAACCATTGTTCCGACCGTAGTCCCGTTTGAAGCGTATTTACTCAAACTGAATGTCTGGCTGGTGATGAAGGAAGATGTAGTTACCGGTACAATTACACCGGCACTTTTTAAGTTTATGGTAATGGTAGCCTGGCTGCTCAGCGCAGGTGAGCCATTATCTATCACTTTAACTACAAGTGAGAACGAAGGATTGGTCGAAATATTCAGTGCGGCGGAACTGGCGACAGCTAAGGCACCGGTGGAAGCATTGATAGCAAAGGCGCTGCTGGTATTTCCCGAAAGGATGGAATACGTGAGCGTTTGACCAGCATCCGGATCAGATGCTGCAACTGATCCTGCAGCCGTGCCGTTTGCGCTTTTCTCGGTCAGCTGAAAAGCCTGGTTCTTGATCTGGGGAGCCTGGTTGGCTGTGGGGGTGGTAGTGGTAGGGGTAGTTGTAGTGCCAGAGGAGGTGATGGTACTCTCTGTAAATCCGTCGAGGTATAATATACTTGTAAACTTTTGATTGTTTCTGTATAAACCGTATTTCATATAATGATTACCGACGGCACCTCCATTGTAACTAGGGTGATATTGCAGAGTTGAAACATTCTGCAAATTCAGCACCTCTGTGTAATTTGTTTGTCCTTCGTTTCTTCGTTGAATTGTGACATATCCAGTTTTATCCTTTTGATATTTTATAGTTAGAATAAAATCAATCCATTTACCGATGTTTAATGCTCCATCAGAAAGGTTTACATATGACTTGCTATACTTGCTTATATCGCCTCCATATAAGGAGAAACGTATTTGATCGGTAGCACTAAACGCAAATAGAGGATTTGTCCCCATTACATCAGGGCCATGAAGTTGTAGGAATATAGCATATTTACCTCTTCCATCTCCATTATCAATTGGTTGTTGCCAAGTTTTATCTAATTTAATACTAAAGGAATATTGTTTAGTTCCGCTACTTTCATTCTCATATACTTTAGCATTATTTGCATCACGCATCGAAGATACTTCTGCCCTGTTGGTACCGGCACATGCTGGAGCAAGCGGATTATCCCCGTCGTGCACTTCTACTTTTGCATAGTATGTGCCCTGTCTTCCCAAGGCATCATTGAGAAGAGAAATACGATCAGCGGAAACAACTTCTTTATACCCCCAGTTATGGGCATAGGTTCCAATTACGGTACCCGATTCCCAATCGCCCCAGAAACTTGGGGTCGCTGTTGATTTCAGAGTAAGATCATTTGTATTTGTAATGACTGGTGCCTGTGAAGGAATGAAGTCATCTTCTTTTTTACATGAGGTAAACAAAACCGTTCCCACGATGCAGAACGTAAAGATTTTTGACAGTAGTGGCGAAACATTATATTTATTAATGTTCTTTGCAACAAATGGATTTTTATCTGTGGCTGTTGAAATGTTTGAGGTGGGTATTAATCCGGAATTTGAAATCCTATTTTTTGTTTTTATGTTTTTCATTGTTATAGTTTTAGTAAGGTAATTAATCAGAGAAGTGATGTGAATTCTAAGAAACTTCGGTTTACGGAAACTTTTCTCTAGAGGTTTTTAAGGTTGCAGACACTACATAGTTCCAGCATTCTGGGATAGCCATGTATCCTGGCGTCACAGATGATTTGATCCGTTATCAGCAACCGGGAATAGAAACTTTTTGTGATCTGCAGTTTTTGTTCGGTACCGGGCAGTATTGTGACGACTTCCCAGAAAAAAACAGCCCTGTTTTGAACACTTCTTGTAAACCTGGTTACAATAAAGTATCCTGTTTGTGTGTAATCCCTTCAGAAAAAGGGTTTTTGGGGTTACAAGGTTTTGGGGCCAGGGTAGACTAAAGAGTTATCATAAATAGGGGACGTGTGAGCCACAAAAGTGTAAAGATATTTCCAGAAATGGCGACCGATTGAAAAGAAATTCAATGTATACATTGTTAAAAATCCTTAAATCATACTGTAAACTCTTGACTGTCAATAATAAATAAATTGATAATAATTTTACACTTAACCGTAATATTATATATAAACTGTAAACAAAATTTACTATCTAGCGCTAACTTGATTCATATTAACGGATTACAGAAAAAAGCTGAGATTATACGAAACCGGAGGCGGGAAATGGGGATTCCGACCCTTCACAAGTATGAAAGAAAAAGAATTCTGAAAACGAAAATACAAACCAGTAATATGATTGATCTGCGTAAATCTGCGCTTAAAATCTGCTTCCTCTGCTTGAAGGAATAAAGGGTTCACGCTGATCCCGCAGAAAGAAATATCACGCTGATCCCACAGAAAAAAAAAGTGCAAGGTCAATTGATTGATTCTATGTTTTCCATATGTTTTGATACTTTCATTCATAGTGACTAAAATTAGTAGCGACTAATCTCTATTACTTCGATGTTTATATCTAAAAATGGAAGTCAATGAATGAACTGATTGGTAAATTCAATAATGGGCCAAACTTCGTTGAGTTCGCTTCACTAAGTTGATGCAGTGAGTTCTATAACATAAGTAAAGTATTCGAAGCCCCCCATAAGACAACAACTCCTGCTATCCCCCCCTTCCCCCCAAGCCTTTTTAGGGGCTTTTGGGGAGGAAAAACATATGAGGAAAGCAGGAGCCAGTTGAACTACCAGGTTTCCTTATATCGCTTCCATCAGTCGGATCAAATTCAATTTGGCATTATCGCTTATTTTGGTATAAATCATTGTAGACGCAATTTTCTTATGCCCACACATTTTACTCACCAAAGCAATATTACCGCTTAATTCAAGAGCAACTTATTTAAATCTATGACTGGAGTAATGGTAAGAAATCGACTTATTATAATCTATTCAGAAAAATAAACCTTAACCACATATAACAAAAAAAGGACCGGAAGTAAAACCAGTCGTTCAGTCCCTTTGCGGTGGTGTCGACTGATAGTGTCTTATTTCAGCAATTATTTTATTAGTATGGCTTTCAGCGATTCAAACAGAATAAGATCAGTTTATTGTGAAAACTTATTTTAGATCTTTTTTATACCCATTTTCTGTTTGACAAAAAAAGCAAATAATTGAATAATTATTTTCACTTATTTTGGACTGTTTTTAACATGTCCTTCATTTTGATTTTGCCATCCTATAAGTATTATAAAACTTGTAATGTTGTGAAATGACTGTTTTCTGAAAACGGATTCATTCATTTCATCCTGGCATCATCTATAGTAATAAATAAATCATTGTATTTTGGACAAGCGAATATACCTTTACGGCTTAGTTCGATGGCCCTTCGATCCGAATCCACTAAAGCTTTACATTCAATATCCAGAAAAGTAAGGGGTACAACATTCCCCGAAAAATCTTTCTGGATTTCTGATATATTTTCCTTATTATCTCTATTTCCCATACACCTACTCTGTGAATTCTCATTCGCAATAGTTTTGTTTTTCTTGCGTTTCATTGCTTCTTTATTTTAATAAATCAGACAGAAAAATAGAAATAAAATTTGGCTTCCTGGAGATATTTTCAAGTAAATCAGAAAACCGAAGGGTTACTCATCAGTATTGAATCCTATAGATTCTTTGCGCAGCGAAATCCCAATTTAGAATAGGTTGTATCATCAGGATAAGTGTGATTGCGTTTGCCAATGCGTAAATAATCGGAATTGTTCTCACTCCATGAACATCCCCGATAAACCTTATACATCCCTTTTGGAACTGAAAAATCTCCATTCCTGTAACGATCATATGCATCTTTATCAAATTCATCAACACACCACTGTTTTACATTTCCAATCATGTGGTACAACCCCCAGGGACTGATTCCTTCTTCATAAGCATATATACTACATGAGTCTTTCGACAGGCATCTGCATTTAGCCTGATCAAATTCCTGCCCCCATGGGTATTCTCTGCCATCCTTCCCCCTGGCTCCTTTTTCCCATTCCAGTTCAGTGGGCAGGCGCAGGCCGGCCCATTCACAATACGCTATTGCCCCGTACCATGAAACACCGGTGACAGGATGATCCTCTTTTTCATCAAATACTTCGAATCCAGCGCCAACCATCCGAATGACTGATTTTGAATCAAGTTTTATCCACTTATCCAGGTCCTTCTGCCCGGGATCAGCTTCATTGAGAAAATGGTTATATTGCTCATTGGTGACAGGGAATTTTGCCATATAAAAAGCTGGCAGATTCACTTTGAACGGACGACCTCCTTCTCCTTCACGACGGCTTCCGGCCCAAAATTCACCTTCAGCGATAAGAACTAACTTTGTCCCATCTTTTTTATTGACAAACAACTTATCAGCTCCGTTAGCCTGATTCTTATCCTGCCTGGTAATTACTTCAGAACCGGCTGCAGATGGTTCAACTTCCTGCTTCTTTTCATTAGGTTTTTCTTCACTCAGAGGTTTGGAGTTTCTTTCATTCCCTTCTGATAATAATTTATTCAGTTGGTTAAGCTTAAGGGCAATGGCTTTTGCAGTCTCATGCGGAAAGCGATCCATCGAGAAGTTGCCTCCAACCTTGAGTTCTACAAATCCATCATGTGATGTAAAACTGTGCGGACCCGGCAACCTGAATGTATGACTGACAGTAATTTCGCTATAAAGATATTTTGCAAACGTTACCAGGTAACCTTCATCGTCAGGTTCAAGTATCAATGCATTCTTATATGCCGGCCCATCAGCCCGCCGGGAAAGGACTGGAATATCGCGAACCAATTCTTCAATGACAGGAACAGAGGCATCCCGAAGGGGAGTGATTGTAAGCTGATTTTTGAAATCAAAGACAAAAGTAAAATCAAATTCGTCCTTGCCTACCAGGCTGAAATTAATTAGCTTAACATGATCTAGTAGATTTCCATCGCATTGTTTAACAGTAGCATCGTCCCTGTTTCGAATATGAACAGTTTCAATCAAACCCCATGGGATTGGCCTGATACCTTGTCCCATTCCAATGGAGAGGACATCTCTTTCCGCTCCTGCTAACTGCGCATAGGAATCACCCCTAATCCCGAATTCAGTAAGTCTGGTCTTAGTCCCTGCCGAATCCTCTATTGAAACACCAACGACTGGATAATATTTACCGGAATCAGGTTTAGGATTAAGAGGCTGTGACTGGGTTGAAAGTAGTTTAGGGTTTTCAATTTTGAGCAGACTGTAAATTGTATTCGTCAATTTATCTATATGCAACTCCAATGGAGGACTTATTGCATCAAGCCATTGGGTATCACTCAACACAAATTCCATTGCTTTTGTTGGAAGTATATCTTCAATACGGAATGGAATTATAATCTTTCCTTTGCCTACAGCACGTTCAACTTCTTTCCTTATATATGGGGAATCGTTAGCCTTTGCCGAAAATACCAGTAACAAAATTCTGCAGTCAGCAATTGCATTTATAATTGCTTCACCAAATTCAATTCCCGGAAGTATATCGCGTGGGGCTATCCAACATTGGATCTTACTGTTTTCAAGTTTAGAACAGATTGCTTCAGCAATCTTTTTATCATGAGATGAATAACTGATAAAAACATCATGTTTCATAATTTGTCAAGTTTTAATAGTTTGTTATTCCGTAATGAATTCATGATAAAGTCAAATTTATAATTATTGGGATTCTAAAATGAAAGTTCCCAGGTATCCTGAAACCATTCATTGCCATTACTCCCTCCGAACAAAATTGACTTATTTCTTTTCTTATCATATATAAAACCATGATCATACCGTGGTTTTGGACGTGCATGTTCAATAATAAGTTTCCAGTCATTTCCATTCCATTCCCATAAATCATGCAATGGATCATTGGAAAGAGTCTTACCACCAAATAACAAAACTTTCTTACGTTTACAGTCGTAGGTCATTGCATGATTGCAGCGGGCTGAAGGTATATTCCCGGTAGTAATTTTACACCATTCGGCAATGTCCCCTTCCCATATCCAGGTGTCATTAAAATAATTTGATCCGTTGTAACCTCCGAATAATACAATTACACCAGAACTCTCGTCATATACCATCTTGTGTCCCCAGCGAGGTTCAGGACATTTCACATGAAGTTTCGTCCAAACAGAATCATTAAATTCCCAGGTATCTCCCAATGCGATTTGAGATGCTTTTGTAAACTGTCCGAATTCAAGTTTCATATTTAATCCGCCAAACAGAATTACAGATTTTCGTTTATCATCGTAAACTATGGCGTGGCTTTCACGATAACCAGGATTAAAGTTCAAATTAGCATCTGCTTTAATCCATTCATCACCTGCCATTATATAGGTTTGGTCAGTTCTTTGATTTCCGGTCCAGCCACCGTGAATTAGATTTTGCTTTGTTGATTTATTGAATGTGAATGCGTGATTATGAAACGATAAACTCTTTTTTTGTAAAAATTGCCAGGAAGAACCATTCCAAATCCAGGTATCGTTGAGGTCTGGTTTATTGAAAGTAAACATTCTCTTTTCCTCAGGAAGATCTTTAACATTCTCATTACCAAATCCTCCATCTAAAATAATTCCTTCTTTCACGTCGTCATAAATCATTCCGAAACCTGACCTTTCCCCTGGCCCGGTGGTGGTTTTCATAAACCACGAAGCAGTATGTTCTGAATTGGTCGATGTTGGCAATTCTTCATTTTCCTGAAGTCTCGTTTCCGGTTTCTCTTCAGTTAAAATTTTTTTACCAATTGATTCAAGCTTGTTTTTTACAATTCCGTTCAGAAATTCCAAATCACGGGGCAGTCGCTTATGGTTGGTAGAAATATCAGTCGCCTGGATTTCAGAAAAGTCATGTAAATTTTCAGGCAGTTCATTCTTTGAAGGCATTTTCACATCACCAAGAAGCAAGGGGATAATGATTACCCTATTTTTAATGGCATGAGAAATTTCCTCCAGTACAAAATCCCTTTCACCCATTGCTAACCTTTGGTGCAGGATTTTGACCCACTTTTTCCCAATAAGGGGAATAAAAATAAGGCAATCACTAAAAGCCAGCTTGATGCTGTCCACAAAATTTTCCCCTGCCTGAATACCCTGCCTGTCAAAGAAAACATTGGCTTCACCAAACTTGGCCATAAGAGATTTAGCAATAATGAAAGCAGCTTCACGTGTATCGTCACGTCGGTAGTTGATAAATATTTTCATTGGAAGCAGATTAAATTTTTAATTTATCATTCGTATTTGCAAGCTATTCAAAATATTTTCTGAACCAAATAGCTACTTCTTACGTCTGGAAGAAAAATGCTGAATTAATCATCTTCAATTGTCTAAAACCAATTTTTATTATACAGGTAAACTAATCTCTTCTGAAGCTCAGTGAAACACACCATTCGTGATTTTCGGCTGACATAATATCTTCGGCACGTTGAATTTCAATGCTTAATTCTTCCCATGAATTTGCCCGGTTTATACTGCTTTGAAGGCTCAGCAGAATTTCATTCATCCTGGCTGAACGTGTAGCAATCCTTTCGTAATCGTGAATACTGCCAATGGCATGTTGGGCTGCTGCAAATGATGGAAGAATGATAACGATCGCAACAATTAAATTCTCAAGGAAAACAGGATGAACTGCCTTTAATAAATGAAGAACAGCTGCCACTAATGTTGCAAACAACATACCGCCAATCAATAAGTGGTCCTTCATGGCAAGTTGTTCTTTGCTTAATGCATTAGAATGATGATATTTAACCTGGTCAGTGATCCATCCCTCAAGGACTATTTTTTTCACATCCTGAATCTTATCTTCAGGTATTTTAACTGCCGGAATCCCTTTTTTGATCTGGTCGAAAACATCTAATACCCATCCCCCGGGACCAGGATAGAACGGTAACTGTTGACTTAAAACTGAAGGAATAATTGATTGTTTTCCACCCAGTGAATGAAATAAAAGAATCCTTATCCTTTCAGCTAAGTGACGGTAATTCAGCCATTTTTCATGCCAATGGTGAATAATACTAATCCGAAACCACACAATTGCACTAAGTAATGACAGGATTTCAAGCATTACCCAGGCTGTTTGTGAAGGCAGGTAAAGTGTCTGCAAAACGGCTACTGCAACTGCTATGGCAGCCAGTCGATATAGCCATATAGCTGAACGGATATGCAGCTTCTGATACCTCATAGCCAGGAAATCAGCCCGCGCATAATGAGGAAGCAAGTTGTTAAGAAGAGGATTTATTTCTTCAGGTAGCAAACTGGTATTTTCTCTGACTTTTTCGAATTTATCCAGATTGCTCAGTAAAATAGCCTCAAAGCCTTCCTGTCTGAATGCTCTATCACGATTGTATTCAGAAACCTGCATATACCTGGCCGACCATTCTGCTGCATATCTTGGCAAAGGATTTTTAGTTACCTGCAGATTTTCAGATGAATTGCCCTCATGAATTTCAGAATTACTTTGAATATTTGTGATCAGGATCGGAGGCAAATCAGGTTCTAGTGCATTAATCCAGATTACCGGGCGATTAACTGAACAGGCATACTGGATGATTTCTGCTGTTCCTGCCCTTCCTCTAGATGCTTTACCATCCCAAACGGCGATCAGGATTTCACACGAATCTACGACCTCGATTCCAGCTTGCTCATACCCATCTTCCCTTGATTTATAAACCGGAAAAGAGATATTCTGCAAAGTAGATTTGTTATCAGCCCGGCCAAACAATTGGTTGAATTCTTCCAGGTCATCCTGTGTGTTGAAATCCTTTCTATAATCATTTACCTCAAATGGCAGAATAACTTCAAGCGAAGCATTTAAATTATCCATAGCTGAACGGGCCACTATCCTGTCAGCACCTTTTGCTAAAGATGAGATAACTCTCCAGTTTAATGGTGTCTGCCGTGAATTTTCTGTCAATTTTGGTAAGATGCCGAAAATAGCCAGCGTTCTTTTAATATTCCAAGCCATCTGGCTCTCCATCCGTTGCCATTTGTTTACTCCAATAATTTGAGGCTGATGCAGGTCTAACATCCCTTTTTCAAGAGATTGTTTTATAACCAGCAAGAGATTTTCCACTGCTTCTGATATGGCTTCCGGGTTATTCAGTTTTCTATGGCCTGTTACCCCTATACGAAGGGTATAAGGGACAGGTTCCGGAATATCCGGTATAAGCTGATGCCTGGAAGGATCTGGGTCAGCATTCATAAAATACCTAATTTTTAAGAAAGGTAATTGTATATCCGCTCCCTTCAAGCATTGATGTGTATTTTTTAATAGTATCCCTATCCTTGTTTTTCTCCTTTTGATCCTTCTTTGCCGGAATGTCTTTGTCTAATTCACCAAAAGGAATTATACAGTTGTGCATTTTATGATAATCACTTCGTTTGCCAGGTTTCCAATTAGCATCAGTTCTGGCTTTCATCCATCCATTGTGCTCTAATTCAGCCAACTCGTCCAATAAATTTTCATCATTGATGTAATCGGCGAACTCCTTTTTTGCATCAGCTAACATTTTTGATTTTAATTCAGGCTCAGAAATGAGCATAAACTTTCCTGAATGTTCGATTACTTCTTTCATCCTTAAAGCTGCACTTATATTATCCAATCGCTGATCAAAACTCAGATCTTCGTACTGCCTGAAATACACAGAATGAGTTACATCTTTTTCGAGCCAGGAATTATGAATGGAAACTGCAATTTTTTCGAATGCCATATTCCCTACACTCGCCTCATCCGATAATTTTTCCATAAAGTCGTTGTAATCGACATTCATCTGAATAATTTCTTTCGAAGGTAGATCGGAACGTTCGATTTTTCGGTCACTGTGAATCGCCAGGTTCCGTAACAGGCGTTCCAGGCCGCGGGAACCATTTTTATAAACCGAGACTTCGATAAGAACCCTTAGAAGGCGTTGTTCTATGTTTATAGGTTTATCGTCGGAACCCAGGATTGATCGTATAAACAACGCTCTCCTGATAGAGAAGCAGATATCCCTGGGGTCTCCTTCCCGTAACCATTTCCCTGTTTCAGCATCCGGAAAGGGTTTGCGATTCGGTCCGAAGACATTTAGCGAACAATTGATACGGCTTTGAAAATCAGGGCCTTTTTTAACAATATATTCTTCCCCTTCCATTTTATCAGTGAAATGCTTCATAGTATAGGTGATCCCACCTGCAAAAACAAAGATGCATTTCCCGATCGGATGCACTTCTTTTCCTTCCTGAAATTCACCATCCTGCATGGGTGCAATCATGGCTTTGAGCCAACTATAATCATTGGAGTCAAATTCATCCCAGAAAACTATCGGAAGCTTACCCCTCAGAACTTCATCGCGAACGGAATGAAATGCTCCGGAAAGCTCAGATTCATCCTTAAACTGGGACAAATTGAATGTAAGAAATGTAGGTTTGGTCCTTTTCCCTTCAAACATACTATTAGCCAGAGCTTTTACAATGAAAGATTTACCTGCACCGGGAGGACCGAATACTGCAATATTCAAAGGTTTTTTACCATCATCATACCGGTCATAAAAATCAACCTGCTTCCTGATGTTTTTCATGTTCTCAATCTCATTTCTATCGAAAATGGTCACCCGGCCCAATGTCAACCTTGGTGCATAGTGGAGGTTTCTTTTCCCGTTTTCTGCAAGCGAAAATGCAAGCGGGAAGAAATCAGATTTTTGTTTATACCCTTTCCGGGTATTATCGTAATTATTCTCCAGTATCGACCATTCCTGATTATGCAAGTATTTAAAACCAGGTTCCCATGCTGGAGAGGGAATAAATGCGGAAGAATAATACCTTCCATTGTACCGTTCACTTAATGCTCCGGATAAATCCCCTGGTTCAAATGAATAGTTATTATTTAAACGTAACACGCCCTTTACTGAAGCAGCAGTCATTGAATTTAAACCAATTTTAATACTGTCAACCATGTTCAGGTTTTTAACTCTCAGGGAAGAAACAAAACCTGAAAGGAAAGCACTGCCTAAGCCAATATTGTTTTGAATATCTTTTATAAACTTTTCTTCCCATTCATTTTCCATGTATTCAGGATCGAAAATAAGAGTGTATTCGTTTAATGCAGAGTCTTCGGCAGTTTTTATATACACAGCACCGGCTGTTCCAATAGTTACAATAACTTCACTTGATTTGAGAAGATTTTTTAATGTTATGTCCTTGTTCAATCCATATACAATATCCAGGGCAGTCTGTTCCCATGAGATATCATTGCTAACCTTGATTTCGTATTGTTTTAAATGGTTCAGTTTGACAATGGTTACCAGCTTATGTTTGTACCCAAGAAGTTTATTCCATAGGATTCCTTCACATAATGGATAAGCTGTTTTTAGTATAATTTTATCAGCATTCTCAAAATCAGGCCACGCCAGTGCATGATTTCTAAAACCCAGACTAGCTTCGTCAATGACAATAGAGTTAAAGTCACTGCCATTCATTTGATTATCGCAATTAAACCAATTTTCATTTTCAGCTTCTGGCAAACCACCAAAACCAAGCTTTTCACCAAACTTGCATGAAAATTCCCTGACACCATTCTTCTCTTTTTCAGTTACCAGCCATCGAAGGTATGAATCGTGGAATGTTCCTTGAGTAGAACCAAGAGGAGGCATTGTAATAAAGGGCCAGGTACATAAAAATTGATCTTTTAAAGCATCCCTTTTTGGATCATTATTGATTTTTACAACAAATTTCTCCATCAGATCGAATGTGAGTTTCGCTCCTCCATACGTTGTTGTAAGTGAAGTTCCAATCCTCTCAGGGCCAGAGGCATCAATTTTATTTCCCTTTAATAAATGGTGATCTATTACGAAATCGCCTGTAATCAGAAGGTTTTCAGGGGTTGTCATAGAAATTATTTTAATTGAAATTTTACTATGATAAAGGGGATACAAAAGGATGCTCACAAGGGAGAAAGTCCGAGCTACTAATAGTTGACTAGTATAATAAGAAATGCATGTAAAGCTATAACAGATTGTTGGAATATCAAACTGATTTCGATAGATAAATTATTGAATTACTTTTAAAGCAACCAACCAATTATATTCCCAATTGTTTTCCCCCTTCAACTACATAGCGGTAGGGCATATATATCAGAAATAGTAGGATCAGTTGAACTACCAGGTTGCCTTAGATCGCGTCCATAAGTCGAGTCATATTTATTTTGGAACGCACGCTTACCTTCGCATAAATCTGCGTTGGTGATATTTTCTTATGCCGGTACATAGTACCAATCAAGGCAATTTCGACAAGTATGTCAGGAGCAATTGTTGTATAGGTCTGGCAAGCAGATTGGAAAGATATAGAATTTTCAAAATCTATTCGGAAAACCAGACCTTAACCACCTAGAACAAAAAAAGGACCGGAAATAAATCCAGTCCTTCAGTCCCTTTGGGT
>CAWDHU010000007.1:0-154883 GCA_963802185.1 uncultured Bacteroidales bacterium | reverse complement strand
TTTAAATATAGTACAATTTTCTATAAATCTCTTGTATATGAGTATTGAAAAATAAAGATTTTAACAGAGTATTCGGATAGTATTATTTAGTGTAGGGCTGGTGAGTAGTAGTTTAATAGGTTTCGTAGTGGTAAAAAAAGTGATAACGAAATGCGTTCAGCTGGTCGTTTCAGCGCATTTCAGTAAGGGAATGCACTAACCTGCAAAGCTAAGAAAATATTGTTTACAGTTTCAGGATATTCATAGGCAGTATGTTATTTTTTTATTAACAGGGGGTTTTTAATGAGTGGGTGAAGGGGAGATGGGGAGATGGGGTGAGGGGGTGAGGGGGTGAGGGAGAGAGGGGAGAGGGGGCGATGGAGAGATGGGGTTAGGGAGCGCTGACAGATGGGAGATGGGGATGCTGTGTTACTGGTTCGCTATGCCTACTGGCACTGAAATAGTTCCGGCAATTGTTGAAAAATGAAGGGATTTATGCAATAAAAATCGTTGATAGTATATTCCCGTTTTACTCAAAATGATATTCCGGAGTTGTAAAATTATTTAACTGAAACAAATAGTTTTTCCCGGTAGGGTTAAAATAACTCACAACAGGATAAAAGATTTATGCTCAATTTAGCTCATTCCTGATTCGGTTCCGGAACGAAATAAGTATTTTCAAATAAATTTTCATCATCTCACCCTATGCATCCGAAAAACTATATATTTGTAGGAATCATCTGCTTTTAAATATCGCCATGCAACCAAAAATATATAAACCAAAGAACCCTATCCGCATTGTTACTGCTGCCGCCTTATTCGACGGGCACGATGCAGCCATCAATATTATGCGGCGCATACTGCAAAGTACAGGTGTGGAGGTGATCCATCTCGGGCACGACAGGCAGGTTCAGGAAGTGGTGGATTGTGCCATACAGGAAGATGTGCAGGCTATTGCCATCACTTCGTACCAGGGCGGGCATATGGAGTATTTCAAATACATGTACGACCTGCTGAAAGAACAGGGCTGCAGCCATATTAAAATTTTCGGCGGAGGCGGAGGTGTGATCCTGCCAACAGAAATTGAAGAGCTGGAAGCGTATGGCATTACCCGCATCTATTCGCCGGATGAGGGCCGTACGATGGGCTTGCAGGGAATGATAAACGAAGTGGTTGAACTTTCGGATTTCCCGACTGGCAAAGGACTGAAAGTAACCAAAGATCAAATCCTGAACCGCGACTACCATGCTATTGCCCAACTGATTTCGGCAGCCGAAAATCATCATTCGGAAGTTAAAAACCTGCTTTCGGAACTGAAAGAAGGCTGCGCGCAAAGTACAACCCCGGTACTGGGAATTACGGGTACCGGCGGAGCAGGAAAATCATCGCTGGTGGATGAACTGGTACGGCGTTTTTTGGTGGACTTCCCCGATAAAACCCTTGCCATTATTTCGGTTGATCCCTCCAAACGGAAAACCGGCGGCGCTTTACTCGGCGACCGTATCCGGATGAATGCCATCAACACTCCCCGCGTATTTATGCGTTCGCTGGCAACCCGCCAGGCCAATCTTGCCTTGTCGAAATATATTGCCGAAGCGCTTTGCGTGGTTAAAAATGCCGGCTTCGACCTGGTGATCCTCGAAACGTCGGGCATTGGACAGTCGGATACCGAGATTATCGATTTCTGCGATGTAAGCATGTATGTGATGACACCTGAATACGGTGCCGCCACCCAGCTCGAAAAAATCGATATGCTCGATTATGCCGATATTGTTTCGCTCAATAAATCGGATAAACGAGGTGCCCAGGATGCTTTGCGCGATGTTCGCAAACAATTTGCACGTAACCGGATGCTGTTTACCGCCGATCCTGAAAAGCTGCCTGTATTCGCTACCATGGCTTCGCAGTTTAACGATCACGGCGTAAACCTGCTGTACCGCGAACTTATCAATACGCTGAATGCCAAAACAAAGGCGCATTTTGATTCGCATTTTGCAATGACGGAAGATATTGAGCAGATTGCAGGAATTATCCCGCCACGGCGGGTCCGCTACCTGGGCGAAATCTCCGAAACCATTCGCAATTACAATAAATGGGCCTCGGAGCAAGCCGCCATTGCCAGCCGCATGTATGGCTTACATATTGCTATCGAAGAGCTTAATAATAGTAACTACAGCGCCAACGCTCCCTCTCTCCCTCCCTCCACCGGAAACTCAAACCTCTCACTTTCTGCTGAACTCAAAAAACTCTTCAAGGCAAACCAAAAACACCTCGTCTCCCGAATCCCAAACCCTCCTCGACGACTGGCAACGCAAAGTCAGCCATCTCAAAAAGGACACCTATTCCTACCAGGTCCGCAGCAAGGAAGTGAAAGTACAGACGTATACCGAGTCGATGTCGCACCTGCGGATTCCAAAAATAGCGATGCCAAAGTACAAAGACTGGGGCGATATCCTGTTCTGGTGTCTTACTGAAAATGTTCCGGGTGAATTTCCTTTTGCTGCCGGGTTATATCCGTTTAAACGCGAAAACGAAGATCCAACCCGCATGTTTGCAGGCGAAGGCGGACCCGAACGCACCAACAAACGCTTTCATTATGTTTCGCTGGGCCTGCCGGCCAAAAGGCTTTCGACAGCCTTCGATTCGGTAACTTTATATGGCGCTGATCCGGGACGCCGGCCTGATATTTACGGTAAAATAGGCAATGCCGGTGTATCCGTTGCCTGCCTCGACGATGCAAAAAAGCTCTATTCCGGTTTTAACCTCTGCGACCCGGCTACTTCCGTTTCCATGACCATCAACGGTCCGGCACCGGCCATGCTTGGCTTTTTTATGAATACTGCCATCGACCAGCAATGCGAATTGTATATCCGTAAAAACGGTCTGGAAGCAAGAAACTGAAAAGAAAATCAAAGCCATTTATAAGAAACGCAGTTCCGAACGTCCTGCATACCAGGGAAAACTTCCCGAAGGTAACGACGGGCTGGGACTGATGCTTCTGGGCATTACCGGCGACCAGGTGCTGCCGGCAGATGTGTACCAGAAAATAAAAGCTGACACCATTGCCAATGTGCGAGGTACGGTGCAGGCCGATATTTTAAAGGAAGACCAGGCACAGAATACCTGTATTTTCAGCACCGACTTTGCCCTCCGGCTGATGGGCGATGTGCAGCAATATTTTATCGAAAACAAAGTCAGGAATTTCTACTCTGTTTCCATTTCGGGCTACCATATTGCCGAAGCCGGCGCCAATCCTATCACGCAACTTGCCTTTACGCTTGCCAACGGATTTACGTATGTTGAATATTACGCTTCGCGCGGAATGGATATCGACAAGTTTGCACCCAATCTCTCGTTTTTCTTTTCCAACGGCATCGATCCCGAATACTCGGTTATGGGAAGGGTGGCACGCCTGATCTGGGCCAAAGCCATGAAAGGACTGTACAAAGCAGGTCCCCGTTCACAGATGCTGAAATACCATATACAGACTTCCGGCCGTTCGCTGCATGCACAGGAAATCGATTTCAACGATATACGCACCACGCTGCAGGCTTTGTATGCCGTGTATGATAACTGCAATTCGCTGCATACCAATGCTTACGACGAAGCCATTACCACACCAACCGAAGAATCGGTGCGCCGGGCCATCGCCATACAGATGATCATCAACAACGAACTGGGGCTGACCAAAAACCAGAACCCACTTCAGGGTTCATTTATTATTGAAGAACTAACCGAACTGGTGGAAGAAGCCGTGCTGGCCGAATTCGACCGGATCAACGAACGCGGAGGTGTGCTGGGCGCCATGGAAACCATGTACCAGCGTGGCAAAATACAGGAAGAATCGCTGTATTACGAACATCTGAAACATACCGGCGAACTGCCGATTATGGGCGTTAACACCTTCCTTTCGAGCAAAGGCTCACCAACCATTATCCCGGGTCAGGTAATACGAGCCACCAAAGCCGAGCAGGAATACCAGATCAGTATGCTGGAACAATTGCATAAAACCTGGAAGACTGAAAGCCACCAAAGCCTGGCACACCTTCGCGAACAGGCTCTGCATGGCGGCAATCTTTTCGAAAGGCTGATGGAAGCAGCAAAATTCTGCTCCATCGGCCAGATCACGCAGGCGCTGTTTGAGGTAGGAGGGCAGTACAGGAGGAATATGTAGAGTTTTACTTCTAAAATCTGAAATCGTTAATCCTTGTTCTTAAATCAAATCATTAAATTAGGACAGTTTCTGCGTAGTAACAAAAGTTGATTAACTGGTGAAATGTCTTTATAATAAAACCGGAGAATTTCATATTTTTGATCATTGGTGTCCGGGTAAAATTTTATATCGTCCCTATGGGACTTTTAAAGATTCTGTAATGTGCTTTCTACCAATATCTTGTCCCTACGGGACAATCCCGTCAGATTATTTGCGAGAGCAAATACCTGTTGGCAGAGAGAAAGACGAAAATTCCGGGAAGTCCCGTAGGGACGACATATTGGTAGAATAAAAAGTAACCCCCTCAGCAATAAAGTCCCGTAGGGACGAGATATACCAAGCTTTACAGCGTTTTCAATCAAATTTAACCGGACAACAGTGATTTTTGATACACAATATTCCTGAGAAATATGAGTAATATTAAACTTTTTGAAAGCAAGCAAATAAGAGCTGTTTGGAACGAAGCAGACGAAAAATGGTATTTTGTTATTGCAGATGTTGTTCAAGTGCTGACGGACACACCAAACCCGACTGATTACCTTAAAAAAATGCGAAAAAGGGATTTGTTGCTCTCTGAAGGGTGGGGACAAATTGTCACCCCCCTTTCAGTTGATACCGCTGGCGGTAAACAAAAGTTGAATTGTGCAGATGCAAAAGGGCTTTTGCGTATTATCCAATCAATCCCATCACCAAAAGCTGAACCATTTAAACAATGGCTGGCACAAGTGGGTTCCGACAGACTTGATGAGATTGAGAATCCCGAGCTTGCAACACAGCGAACACGCGAATTGTATAAAGCAAAAGGTTATCCTGACGATTGGATTGAAAAGCGCATGCGAAGCATTGCTATCCGCGAGGAATTAACCGGGGAATGGAAAAACAGGGGCGTTCGCGAGAAAATTGAATATGCTATTTTAACTGCCGAGATATCAAAAGCAACTTTTGGTATAACGCCTTCTGAATATAAAAAAGTTAAAAGGTTGAAAAGTCAGAACCTTCGCGATCATATGACCGACCTCGAATTGATTTTTTCAATGCTGGGCGAAGCGTCCACAACGGCAATAATAAAAACCAAAAAACCAAAAGGGTTTGTACAAAACAAAGTAGTTGCCAAACAAGGAGGAAAAATAGCCGGCGATGCACGCAAAGCACTGGAATTGAAAACCGGTGAAAAAGTTGTTTCGGACAAAAATTATCTGGCAGAAACAAAGAAAGACAAAGCCATTGAAAAGGGCAAAAGGAACGATTAGCTTAATTGAAGTTTATTATAATTCAGCTTCTAAAAGTTAACATACACACATTTAACTTCATGCTGAACCGCATCCATCATACCGCCATCCTTTGCTCCGACTACGAAAAGTCGAAAGATTTCTATACTAATATACTGGGTTTAAAAATTATAAAAGAAACCTACCGGCAGGAACGTCAATCGCATAAACTGGATCTTTCACTGAACGGAGAATACGTAATTGAACTTTTTTCATTTCCTGATCCGCCACAACGGATAACAAGGCCGGAAGCTACCGGACTGAGGCATATTGCATTTGAAATTGATAACCTGGATAACGTTATTGAAACATTAATGAAGAATGATGTAATAGCCGAGCCTATCCGTGTTGACGAAATAACCGGCAAGCGTTTTACATTTATTTTTGATCCGGATAATTTACCCGTTGAACTGTACGAGAGATAATCAGATTTGGTCATTTTATACATCCAATTGAACCTGAATTTTTGTTTTATCTTTGTTAACAGGTTCAGAGACTGTTATAAATTTTAATTAACCATTCCACCTGATCGTGAGTACAAACCCTAAATCCGCATTGCAGGGAATATTCAACAACAATAAAGCAAACAACCATCTTTCACCCTGGATATTCCTGATTGCCATACTGAA
Source organism: uncultured Bacteroidales bacterium (assembly GCA_963802185.1). Taxonomy (GTDB): domain Bacteria; phylum Bacteroidota; class Bacteroidia; order Bacteroidales; family UBA4417; genus UBA4417. The sequence goes on along the minus strand of CAWDHU010000007.1, from coordinate 148,794 downwards.
CGTGATTTTCCACCTGGCCTTTTATAATACGCTCGGATTTCACCGGGATGAATTGCTTTACTTTTCACTAGGCCAGCACCTTTCGGCCGGATATGCTTCTGTACCCCCTTTTACAGGTTTTGTAGCCTGGCTGATGATTCACATTTCGGGTTATTCGCTTTTATCGGCCAGGATTATACCCATCATGCTTAGTGGAATCCTGATAATTCTTGGAGCAGCTATCACCAGAGAACTTCAAGGCAAACAGTACGCCCAGGTTTTGGCAGCAATAACACTTTTTGTAACTCCGTTTAACCTGCGTGCCTTTTCCCTTTTTCAGCCTGTATGTTTTGAAGTTATTTTCTGGAGCCTGATTTTCTGGCTGGCCCTGAAATGGATCAACACAAAATCGGACAAATACATTCTGCTTATCGGGCTTGTTGCAGGATTAGGCATGCTCAACAAATACCTGATAGTACTTGAAATTTTTGGTCTTCTGGCTGCATTCTTGTTCTCCCCCTATCGTAGTATCTTCACAAAAAAAGCATTTTACCTTGCAATCCTTATTGCGTTTGTTGTATTTCTGCCAAACATTATCTGGCAGATTAAATATCATTTACCTGTATTGACTCATATGCAGGCATTGAACAACACCCAACTGGTGCATGTTAATCGCATCGCTTTTTTCACCGACCAGCTTGTCATAGGTTCAATAGCAATAGTCCTGTTTATCCCCGGAATTATAGTTATGTGCTTTGGTAAAAGCATGAAACAGTATCGCCCGCTGGTAATTGCAAGTTTTATTGTTTTACTTATACTGGCGATCCTTAGGGGGAAAAGTTACTATACAATAGGCTTGTTCCCGCTCTGGATTGCAGCCGGAGGTGTATTTTGGGAATACAAATTAAAAAGAAATTTCATGAAGGTGTTGCTACCCTTGTTGATGCTTTTGATTACAATTCCAACATTACCAATGGGCATACCTGTATTCAAAGCTGATAGACTAGCAGAATATTTTGCCCGGGTAAAAAATAAATATGGCTTTGATATGGTCCTTCGCTGGGAAACCGGACGTATTCACAGCCTTCCCCAGGATTATGCCGATATGCTGGGCTGGGACGAGATGGCTGCAATTACAGCAAAAGCTTATGAACAGGTTTCGGATAAAAAGGCAACCATGATTTATGCTGAAAACTACGGGGAAGCTGGTGCGATTATGGTCATTGGGAAAAAATACAATTTACCCGAACCTGTCTGTTTTTCAGAAAGTTTTTTCTATTGGTTCCCCAGGAATCCGGAAAATGAAATCACAAATTTAATTTACATCAATTTCGAACTTGGCGAAGACGTTAGTAAACTGTTTTCTGACTGCCGTTTAGTTGGTCAGATACAGAATCCACTTGCCAGGGAATATGGCGTTGGAGTCTGGCTTTGCACAAAGCCTCGTTCCAGTTTCAATGAATTCTGGAGGGAAAGGGTTTCTAATGTTACAAATCCTTTTCAATAGAAATTTAAATCTTACGTTTGATGGTTTAGATTTTTAGTAAATTTAATCTTTAATTTCAGGCTATAACCCATGAAGAACATCGTAAAAATTCTCATCAGGATAATTCTGATCCTGGTAACACTGTACCTGGTTACACGCATCTTTAAAAGAGCTGATGAACGCAGTTACGGACCTGCATCAGCAGCTGTTTTTTCAAAAGGGAATGCTCCTGACAGTATACGAAAGGAAGTACTTGAACAATTGCATAAATTCCAGGAAGGATATACCAAACGCGATGTTAGCCGGGTAGAACCATTTATGGAGTCCCTTTATTCAAAAGAAAATACCCTTATCCTTGGGACAATGCCCCGCGAAATTTATTATGGTTACGAACGGGCAACCGGGCTTGTAAAAAGTGACTGGGAATCCTGGGGCGATTGCCATTTCGCCATGGACAGTGCCAATATTTCATATGCTGGAAATGTAGCGTGGTTTTCGGCAAGGGGGTATGTAAAATTTGATCTTTCAAGCCTGCTGGTTATTCCACTCCGTCTTACCGGTGTAATGGTAAAAGAAAATGGAAACTGGAGATTCCAGCAGCAACAGTTTCAGTTTGATGTGGATTTCAGTTTTTCGATGTTGGCTACAGTTTTGCTTTTTATCTGGCTGGTGGTCAATGTGATTTCACTTGTAATAGTCTTAGTAAAGAGTCTCAAAAAAAGAGTAGCCCGTGAGCTTTAAATCTGTTATCAAATCAAGTTCATAGCTTAAAAAGCAAATGAATTCTACGATTTCATTCCGTTCCGCCTGGCTCAGCCGGAATATTCTGATTTTCTTTTTTTGCGACGAGTTTTCAACCCTGCGGCATCCTTCCCTGCGCCTGACGCTCAAGCATCCATCCCGGGTATTCCGGTGCCAACTCGCTTATGGTATCCAGTTGCTGCAATTCATAAGCTGAAAGTTCAAGTTGGGTAGCTGAAATATTATCGAGCAATTGTTCATGCTTTTTGGCACCGATAATAATACTGGTAACAGCAGGTTTTTGCAGTATGTAAGCCAACGCTACCTGGGCTGCCGAAACCTCGTGACTTGCACCAATCTGAACCAGCAGATCGATTATACCATACGCTTTTTCCTTGTTAACCGGTGGAAAATCAAACGTATCCCTGCGGCTGTCGCCCGCAACTTCGTTGTTTCGGGTGTATTTACCGGATAAAAACCCTCCTGCCAGCGGGCTCCAAGGCATCAACGCCAGGTCCTCACTCAAAGCCAGCGGAACAAGCTCACGTTCTATATCACGGGAGGCAAGGCTGTAATAATTCTGGAGAGCTACAAATTTAGTCCAGCCCATTTTATCAGCGATACCATTTGCTTTTGCCACCATCCATGCCGGGTGATTACTGATGCCGAGGTAGCGCACTTTACCTGCACGCACCACATCTTCGAGGCCACGCATGGTTTCCTCCAGTGGCGTAATTGCATCCACACCATGGATATAAAGCAGGTCGATATGCGAAATACTTAGGCGTAGCAGGCTTTCATCCACCGAATCGGCAATATGAAGCCTCGAAAGTCCTACCTGGTTGGCGCCCTCACCCATGCGTCCACGTAATTTGGTTGCAATCACAAGTTGTTGCCTTGATATACCTAATGAAGTAAGTGCTTTGCCCAGCATAATTTCCGATATGCCTTCGGAATAAACATTTGCTGTATCTATAAAATTGATACCGCTGTCGATGGCAGTTTTTGTCAAAGTGTTTACTTCTTCCTGTGGCAGCTCGCCGATTGATTTCCAATAGCCTTTGCCACCAAAAGTCATAGCGCCTAGGCATAATTCCGAAACCAGGACTCCGGTTTTTCCAAGTTGGTTATATTTCATGGTAAAATAATTTTATACGGGTTAAACATTTACTACATTCTTTTAAAGACTGTTTAATTTTCCTATGAAAGGAATTTAAGCATGTTTTCCAATGATGAAAATCTTTCTTTTCTGCCCTTTTTCGGCTCCCTTCGGGTTGGGGTCAAGCGAAAAAGGGCAGATGAAAAGCGCTTAAAAAAAGTTTAAACAGGCTCTAATTATAATAGTAAGAAAACATCCACGGCCCGCTGAAAGTTCATTTTTCGACGATAGTTGTTTGTATAGTTAATGCTTACTGCATTTGCACAATTATAAAAGCTTGTTTATTCAGGCGAGCCATTTGAATCTTCTTTATCCATATTAGTATAAAACTCATCCACAATAGCCTTAGCCTGTTCAAAATCCTTTTGTGCGACATATACCTTCATGGTCGCACTGTCTGTTGGCCAGATATTCATGGGGAGTGCTGAAGCTTGTTGGATAATTGTTTCAATTTCGTTATCCTCAAGAATACTTTTTAACAGCCCGGCTTCCCAGGGCGATCCTTCGAAAACTTCGTAAGGAGTCAGGCTTTTATCTTCTTTGGCCATGGTATAATTATTAGCGGATGTTAAAAGTACGAAAAATAAATACCATTAGCAATAGAAGGCTTTGGTGAAAGCAATTTTCAAAATTCTAAAAGTAAATTGTTAACTCTTCCGGCACTCTTTTTATTCAGGAATTTCAATCGCTGCTAACCTTTTAGTCGAATTATTCCATACCAGGAACCATATCAATAACATACCTGCGATACAAATGCCACTGATTTGACCATAAAAAGTGTTTATTCCGAATCCTTCGGGAGCCACAAGTAAATAAGCCGATACTACCGCCGACATAAAAACGGCAGGAACAAGCGATATCCAAAAGAATTTCCGTTCTGTAGCCAGGTATATTGTAATTGCCCAAAGCACAATGGTAGCCAGTGTCTGGTTCGACCATGCCATATACCGCCAGATAATTGAAAAATCGATTTGTGTCAGCAGAAATCCAAACGTAAATATAGGAAAAACGAGTATGAGCCTGTTCTTTATGCTTTTCTGATCGAATTTCAGGAAGTCGGCAACTATGATCCTCGCGCTGCGAAAAGCCGTATCGCCTGATGTAATTGGAGCCGCCACTACACCTAATATTGCCAATACTGCACCAAAACGACCGAGCAGAGAATTCGATATTTCATTCACTATCCATGCGGCATTCCCTTTGTGTGCAGCCATTGTATCATTCAATTCTCCAACTCCCCCGAAGAAACTCATGGCAACGGCAGCCCAAATTAAAGCTACCAGCCCTTCGGTGATCATTGCGCCGTAAAACACCCGCCGGCCATATTTTTCGTTGGTTATGCAACGCGCCATCAAAGGCGATTGGGTAGAGTGAAATCCTGAAATCGCACCACAGGCAATGGTAACAAAAAGCATAGGAAAAATCGGAAACTTACCAGGATCAGCGTTCATATTGACAAAATTTGCCGGAATAAGCTCAGGAATCGGTAATCCATACAGTATCATCGCACCGCCGATTCCGACAGCCATAAAAATCATGGCAAATCCGAAAAAGGGATAAATCCGTCCGATCAGTTTATCTATCGGCAACATAGTAGCCAATATATAATAAGCGAATATTATTGCCGCCCAGGCTGTAATGTTCAAAACACCGGTTGTAAGTCCAGTCAATATTGCGGCGGGTCCCATAATAAAAACGGCTCCAACAAGTATCATCATAACAACAGTGAACAGGCTCATAAACTGCTTTACTCCATTGCCCATATAATTCCCTACAATCTCATGGATGCTTTGGCCTTTCATTCGCAGCGACATCATTCCCGACATAAAATCGTGTACCGCACCGGCAAAAATGGCTCCGAAAACGATCCAGATAAAAGCAACAGGGCCCCACACAGCTCCGGCAATAGCACCAAAAATCGGCCCCAACCCTGCTATGTTCAGAAACTGGATCAGGAATATTTTTCTCCATTTCATCGGCACATAATCAACTCCGTCAGGTTGCGAAATAGCCGGGGTAGGCCGGGAAGTGTCAATACCAAAAACCTTTTCTGTAAAACGTCCATAAATAAAATACCCAACTATGAGTGCGACGATGGATAAGAGAAAGGTGATCATTGGAATGGATTTGGTACAAAAATAATGGAAGTAAGCAGAATTGAACAAGAAATTTAATCGTTTTATAAGATTCTATTCAAATTGCAGCCTGAACGGAACTTTTAAAACCTAAGTGTTTCACTTAAAAATTAGCAATGTAGCTTATATGGTCTAGAGGATTGTGATTTCACCGGAAAGTAAAACATAACTGAATACACAGCAATGCTCATTATGTAGTTTGCTGAATTTAAATTAGATACATAAAATATACGAAGGTTTGGATTGTCAAAAATTTATACATCCAAGCTACCCTGAGCTTGTTGAATATCCATCTGATGAAGCACGGCTCCTTATTCCTTTTTGAATAAGCATTATCTTTGCAAAAATTTCTTAAACTACAACAGTTATGCAAATTACAGGAATTCCCAAGATTAAGCTCACTTCGGAAGCAAAAGGATTTATCTCATTGTTTGCTGCCCTGGGCGAAAGATCAGAGAATTTTATACCTGACTGGGTATTTAACAGCCTGAAGAACTTTGTTCAACTATGCCATCAGGAACCTGTTGACCCTTCACGCCAGGAACTGAATATAAATAAAGCAATGCTCGAGTTAAAGGAAGCAATTCCTGGTTATGTGGACGTAGCTTTAATGATTTACCCTCACGAAGATTCAAAAGCATTCGAATATAGCGCCCGCAACAAGGCATTTAAGGAGCGTCTCAACTTCCTGATGGATAATGAGATGGTTGATGATGAACAAAAGAAACATTTTAACAGCATACTCAAAATGCAGGATTTCAGTATAGGAACCCCTCCTGCATCGCAATACCTTGTAAATTACCTGAACCAGATTTTATTGGGGGAAAGTGTAAATGAACTGCGTAAATTCCGTGACCTGATTGGAGTTAACGGCTATATTGAAATTGCTCAATGGAACTATTTTCTCGATGTGCTCGATCAGATGGTTATCCAAAGTACTCATTACACTACCAAAGTTGAAATCGATAATTTCCTGAACCGCTGCGATTCCGGTGTTAATTTTAAAGGTCTGAATGGGTTTATCCGCACCCTGGTAAGCGGAACCGCCGATACAGCCATCGACCTTTTAGCCGGTCATGTTTTTAATCCTGAAGTAGTAAAAGTTATTGAGTTCACCACTCCTGATGAGGTCTACCAGGCCATCAGCAGCGATGCAACCAGCATTTTTGCAGTGAAAATCAAGAACATGCGCCTCAACCCGTTTGATGAGTACAAATGGTTCCCGTTGTTGTCGCGTATCGTGTTTTTGGATGATTCGCCCGAATCGAGAGCAACCAATACCTGCCTGGTATTTGCTTTCCATATTGATATTGTTTCGACACTTAACAAAGCACACACCAAGAAACTCGGAGCTCCTGCCAATACACAAATGAACCTGCGCCTGGTGTTGGATAAAGTCAGACCTGAAAACCTGGTTTTCTTCAGGCAGGCAGCGGAGAAAAAAATTCTGGATTATGAGGAAGAACTAAAGCTATTAAAAAGCGAACAATTAGCTGACAGCAACAATCCCGACCAGGATATTATCCTGTACAAATTTGATGAGTTTGCCCGTCAGATCATCCGCGACAAATATTCCCTCAGCAAACTGGTGGGGTATATCACGCTGATTGAATATATACGTGATCCGCAGAAATTCGTTAAGATCAATGAGTTACTGATCAGCGAGTTCGAAAGCAGGATGAAACACTATTTCTACAGTGATAATTCCCAGTTACATATTGCTACGATACTTGAAGGTGGCGGTCGTGCCCAGATCAAACTTTACGGCGACTATTTACTGCAGCGCAAAATAAAGTCTATTAAAAAAGAAACTGCTCAACGGTGTAAGGTTATCCTGGATATACTTCCTCACAATTATGACCGCACGCTGAATAACCATTTTCATAAAAACTTCGGAACAAACCTGTTTCTTGAAAAATACAAGGAATACCTTACCAAAGTTGAAAACGAAGCCAATAACCGTGGCCGTTTTCGCAATTTCCTAATCGATCTGGGTATCGTTGCTAAATACGATCTGCTGAACAGCGAAGATCAGGAAATTGTGCGCGAGTTTATCGGAGCACTGGGAAACCTTGACAAAACGTCTGTTTCCGACGATGTGCAAATGATTATCCGCGACCTGTTATTTGCGCATTACCCGCTTCGTCCTTTCATATTTCTGAATCGTACCGCTTCATGGGAGTATTCCGACTTGCTTCCCGCCGACCACTTTGATATCAATCCTTTTGATATTGAGATTGAACTTAACGAAGAAGGACGTATGGATTATGATCGTTTCCTGAATAAACTTCAGCGGATCAAAAATTCATTCCAGTTATTCGACGAAACCGGGAACCTTTGGGACCGTTTTTGTACCAACTCGACCATAATTATCAACGACCCGAGCAATCCAAGCGGGTACAGCGATTTTAATGATGTTTCACTGCTTAAACTGTTGAAGTTCCTGAGCCATAGCCAGATTACACTTTTCCTGGACGAAGCCTATAACGATTCTGTAAAGGTTGATGATCCTGAAGAACCGAAATGGAGTACTATAAGCCGTTATATTATGAATAACATTTCGGCTATGGGTAAAATATCGATGGTGTCGAGTGTTAGCACAACTAAAAACCTTGGAGCTACAGGCAACAGGTTAGGATCACTTGTATCAACACCTGGCCGTAAGGATGTCATTGAGTTTGCTAAAAACATGAATACGCCGGATAAAGGCAATACTAATTCACTTTTCATGCTGGTAAATGTGCTTGAAATGGCACAGCTGAGTAAAAAGGTGAAAATTATTATGGAGAAGAACCTGGCCAAAGATGCTTCCAGGGCTAACATTAAAGAACAACTCCATGCTTTTATCAAAGAAGAATCAGCTAAGAACTTTCATGTAACACTCGCTAATGCCGATGACGAAGTGAAACGTACATCGCTTTTCGAAGGCAGCCCGCTTTATATTTTCCTTCTCGACGAATTGGTGAGTCTTGATAAATTGGATGTACTCGAACTTCCGGATGATTTCAAATACAAAGGCGAAGCATTTTTCAGCTATTATAAAAATCATATTGTTACAGAATTAAACAGGTTTCGTGTAAACAGGATCTTCCGTGCTGAATCGCTGCACCGCCTCGAAATGGCTAAAAAAGTGGCTTACCGGGTTCTGGAAGATGAAAAAGCAACGGATTGGTGCCAGGTTCTGGAAAGCGATGGATCTTACCTTTTTAATCTTGTTTTAAACGATTTTTTCTCCCACCAGGATCTTGAGAAATTTACCAAGCGAATGGCCGAAGCCCGTGGTATCGCCCTGATACCCTATCGGAGTGGATTTATTCGTTTTTCTCTGGGCGATTACCTGGATGGAACCGAAGCAGGTTACCAGGCACTGAGTATGGAATTGGAATGTGCTCTCCGGCTGTTTGTTAAGTATTGGAAAAAATTCTATGACATTAAGAGTCTTCCTGGTAATAAGAGTCTTCGAACTGATGATATTCTTGATTTGATCTTTACCGAGGAAACGGATGAGCTCTTCGTTAAGAAAATTGTTGAGGACTTTAGCCTGGTTAACGGATTAGTAAAAAACCAAGCCCGGAACCTGAGAATAAGCGATATAAAAAACATTTATCTCTCATTTCCGAAAGTTAGTGGATTAAGTATAAGTTCCATTGGAAGCAGCGAGAACGCAGTTTTTGAATTTTATGAAAATATCGGGAAATGCAGCAACCTTCTTGAATTTATCAGTAGCAGGGCTTTCTCGAAAGTGTACGAAAACCTGTTGCCACAAATCTATAAAAAGATTCCGGCCATACGCAAATCCGATATTAACGAAGTCATCGCAAGGTATGGAAAACCAACCTTATTAAAGTATATAAAAAGCAAGCTTGAATTCCAGCCTGATGCTCATCTGCTTGATGATCCGGAAGAACTCCTGATTATGAAAGAGATACTATTGGAACTGGAGAAAATTCTGTTTAGCGATGCCAAGGTTAAACTCCTTGCGCTTGATGCCTGCATAACTGATCCGCAAGGTGACCTTGCCAGGCTGGAGGGCTATAACCGGATTATGCGTAAGTATATCGAAGAGATATTACTTCATTTTAACCTGCCTTTTGCCCAGGAGCGCCAGGAACCTTCTGTTGAGGAGGTGTTTGAATCAGCAAGAGCTAAATTTGAAGAAGTAACAGGCAAATCTTCTTCGGAAATAGACCTGCGTGTCCGGATCAGCAACCTGGTTTCAGCTACCAGTAATTCGGCTGATTTCCAGGGTCACCCGTATGCACATATACTTACCGGAATCCTTGCCGAAGTAGCGTTTAAGGAAATTCAGACTGAGAATACTATTAACGAGAACCTGCTGCGACTTTGGCTGGTTTACCGTTTCCGGTTTTTCTCGAAACAAATTGTTGATAAAGTAGAACCACTTATAGCTAAACTTGATGGGCATAAAGAACCTGATACAGAGATATATGCCACTGAACTTTTTAAATCAGAAATAGAGCAGTTGTTCGCCGAAAAATTTGCTTTACGAAGTCAGAAATTAACCAAATCGGAACTTGCTGACCTGGTACGCGACATCACACTCTTCCTTACAGGTATGTTGAACCGTGCTAAAGGAACCGATTTTTACAGCTACTACAACCACTATATTATCAAATTTACACTTTCCGGATTCCTGCGTCAGAATTCAGCCATAAACGAAATGGTACAACATGGTTATACCCTGTACCACAATTTTGAGATGAAGAACAAAGCGCTGGAAAAATTTGATGGTGGTAAACTGGCATGGATTAACCAGTTGATGAGCAAATGTGGCGTTATTGCAGCCGAACAACCTGTACAGACGCATACACGAATGAAAACTGATGCAAAAAAACGCGAGTATCCTTTTCATAAAATAGACCGTGCCGAATCAACTCAGGCATTGACATTAAATGGCGCCGAAGTTTCACCCAGAGATTTTATCAAGAACATGGCTACAAGACCTTCGGGCAATTTCTTTGCTCAACGGCTGGCCAAATTTGTTGAACATCTTGATACTGATGAATACCGCTGCCGTATTATACAACGCGGACTGGTAAAAGAGCTTTGCATTTTCCATAAATCATACCTGAAATACCTGGCCGACAATTACAGGCTTATTGCACCCGAATCGTTGTCGCTTGAGGAAGTACAGAATTTCATTCCCGATATTATTTTGTTTTACGGTGCACCCGAAAAGGTCATCTCGTATCCTCAGATCGGGTATTTTGATATTCCGGGTCCGGAAGGCAATATTAAAACCATTGTCACTCCGCTTAAAAAGAAAGTGGATTACTTCGGCGATATAAAGAAACCGCGCCTTACTATGCTTAACGAAAAAGTGAAGGAAATGGGCGGCGTACCTGTTCACGGTTCACTTTTTGCTGTTGAGGAAGACGATGGAACTATATTCGTTGTACAGATCAGTGGCGATAGCGGTGTAGGGAAATCGGAAATGTTGGCGGCTATGATGCTTAAATGGCTCAAAAAAGATTTGCCTGGTATTCGTTCCATCAAACTTATTGCCGGTGATATGCTGCATCTCTTCCCTGACAAGGAAGGGAACCTGTATGGTATTGGAACCGAAGTTGGTGATTTTAGCCGTGTAACAGATTTCGATCCCGATTACATCCGTCAATACCGCACCTTATTCGAAAGCAGTGCCGAAAGTAATGTTGAAGATTTGAATTCCAGGTCTACTATTAGTGGCTTTTGCGATATCAGCATGCCTTTTAAAATCGACATCTGGCTTGCCGCCTGGAATTATGCCAAAGAAGAAGCCGGCATTTCGCACTATTTTAACCATGAAAACTTCCTGTATTATCGCGAATCGCATGGCGAACGCATGGAAAAAGCAACAAGTGGCGACTTGCCCAACTTTGAGCGAACCTTCCTTCGCTATACAGGCGACAAGAATATAGTTGAAATACTCGACCGCCATGGAAATTACCTGGATACTGTGCTCGACTGGGAATATGACGAGAATAACAAATCATTCTATCTCTGTTCTTCTTATAAATTAATGGATAAAATTGATATTGAAGAGGTAGTAAATAAAGTATTTGTCGGAAAGAAGGTAAAAGAAGGAGATAAAAAGTACCGTATCGAACAGGTAAAATTCGATGTTATTAAGAACCGGTTTAGGTATGAAGCTGTTTCAGTTGATTCAGAAACAGATAAAATTGAACATTTACTCGATCGCAAACTGTTCAACTCACTCTTTAATGCATTAGCATCAACACCAGCAGGCAATCCCTTTATTGCCGAAGAAGGTGAAGAAAAGAGCCGTCGTTACCTGGCTGAACTGCTTAAAGGCGGAGCAGATGGAAAAGGGAAAGGCCGCCATATACAAACCGGTATCCTGAGTACTGATCTGGGTAAAAAAGGCAAAGAAATTGCAGGTCCGCAAAAAGCCGCGGAAGACCTTAAACGATTTATCCGTGAAATCAGAATTCAGCGACCGGGTATAAACCGCAACAAGCAGCTGGTGAAGGAGCTGATCATCGAAAAATACGGACGATTGTTCAAGCACCACAAACACAGCCTCGAAGTGTGGAGATACAATTACTATCTTTTCCAGCTGGAGCAGATGCGTAAAGCCCGTTTTGTAAGGATTGACAATCCGAAAGCGGAGGTTAAAGTCAACCTCAAAGGATATGAACCATTACCAACAACGCATGAGTTTAGCCCATTGCTGGTAACACCAAATACCAACGTCGAAATAAACGGGTATAGCGAAACTTACGAGCAACTGATGCATATACCGCATACCCTCGATTTTGCCGAAGAACTTTACCTGGCTTGCAGCGACGTATATGTAGCTTCAGGTTATAATGAGGATACCATAATAAATAACATCGTGGTACAATTGTTACTGGCCTATGGTTATATCGATGTTGAAGACCTCTCGCGTGGAAAGATCACTGAGAAAGCCAACCGCGAAACCATCGCTTCGGCCCGCTATGCAGCTACACGTAAATATTACGAAGTTCTGGCAGCTGAAAAAGATGCAGCTATAGCCAAATCACAAAAAGGAAAGGCTAAATAGAAGTTTTTCTAAGTGAATAAGGAAGCCTCTCTGAAATTAATTTTCGGAGAGGTTTCTTGTTTTCGTCTCCATCCATTAAATTGGGATCATCGGCCAGTTAAGAATCAAAAGCCATCTTTTTTGATATCAGTAACTTAATTCGAATAGCTTCTTATCTTTTCACAAATTTTGCCCTGGCAGCCATTTTACCTGAAGAGTTATAAATAGCAATGTTGTAAACCCCGGAATTCAACCCGGCTGCATCGAAAGAGTAATGATCATTGACGTGGAATGAAAATTCTTCCTCCGCTACATTCCTGCCGGTTTCATCAAATACTTTGATGGTAAAATCACCCGGATAATTAAGCCGGACAAGTTTTAGGTTGACCATTTCAGATACCGGATTCGGAAAAACAATTAATTCAGGTGTAAGATTTATCCTATCCTTAATCCCGGTGAAGACATGGTACACAATAGTATCCTTCATGTATAAACTCCTGTTTCCAACTTCATCAGCGGCTCTGATATTAATATAATACTTTTTCAGATTCACAAGTGATGAAGCAGGAATTGAAAAAGTAACTGAATCAAGGGTCACATTGGGAGAAGGAGTGAAATTATTTTCTGTAAAAAGAGAACTTGTCACGCCACTTTCATCCTCAAAATAGTATTCAAACGAGGTAATATTTAATGGTTCGGTATAAAGATTAAAGAATGTGCCTCTCGAAATTGGAGTCCATATGCCGCTTTTCGATTTGGCGGCAGCATCCAGATAATGAATTCCCTTTGATAGTGTTCCAAGTTCAAGTTCGAGATCCATATTCACATTTGTTGATGGTATCGGGAATGCTATATAAGTCCATGCTTCTGATCCGGCTTGTGCGTCAATACAATACATGAATTCCGTTATAGTATCAAGTGGACATGGCTTCATGAATGATTTCGGTGTAAGTGGAGACCATTCATTGGTTACGGTTTTAGCCTGGAAAAAGATCTGGTGAAACCCGGGAGACAAATTAAAGAGAGGAATATCAACATCCATACTTACAGATGTTGATGATGATGGAAAAATCTTGTATATCCAGGCATTGGCATCAGGCTGAGCATCAATGCAATACTTGAACCCAACAATCATTTCAAGTGGATTGGGTTTTAAAAAGGATTTCGGCGTGAGAGGTGACCAGCCTTTAACAGCATCCTTAACCCGGAAATATACCTGGTGAAATCCAGGTGATAAACCGGTAACAGGCAGATCTGCAGTAATCTGCACATCACCTGTGTTGGACGGCACTGTTAATGATGTACCCTGTCCATAAGCTACAGCGATGTTATCAAAGAAATATTCTGCCTTAACTACCTGGGGATGCACTTTTAATGCCAGCCCAAGTATAAAAAGAATGACGAATGGGCGCATGGCTAGTAGCTTTTAACTTTGATTGTCACCGGAAGCTTGTTATCTGTAGTAGAATAACTGCTAACATTCAGCTGGTAAATTACCGGACCAGTTGGCACCCCACATAGGATGTAAGGCTGAGGCCCGCCAAAGGCACCACAGTTGATCCCTCCTTCACCGGCTCCGATTGCAGGGCTGCCTGCATTAAGCTGCCATGTGCCATCGGTGCTTTCGGACAGTGGTCCGAGAAATAAGCTGCCTTCTGCAACATTTGCTTTATTGTGATTATCTGTTCCGAAATGATCAGTTAAAGAGAGATTATAGGAGACATCCGAATCGGGCATCATGGGTAATGATACATTATCTTTCGTGGTGAAGAACAAAATATTATTCTTCATATCAAAGCCTGTAGGGATAGTTATCGAGGAATATGTAAATATATTATTCAGAAAAACACCTGTACTCCCTTCCTGAAAATATACTGGAATATTAATTATATTATTTGCTACAACAAGATTGGTTACTATTGATCCGTAAAGTGAACTTCCACTACTTACAAAATAACATTCTGATATATTAATATTCTCAGCATACATCTGCAAGCCATATAATAGCTTACATCTTCTTACAGTTATATTATCATCATTTATATGCAAAATATAGCCACTTTCAATCCCAATGATCTGAGAACCGGCTGATCCAATGTTGAAATATATGTCCGAGCCTATTTTGGCTGAAAGCTTATTTGCCGATATCCCGGGATTTTCATCAAGAAAATACCCAGGCCCTTTAATGACAAGTCTTTTAGTGCAAGTAAAAGAACTACTATATGACTGAGAAGATCCATCTACCATTAAGGTATCACCGTTATAGGCTGCATCATGCGCCTTTTGTAGAGTGGTATAGATTTTTGCGGATGCATTGTCCGAAAGCTTATTGTTCACGCGAAAAGTTGAAGCCATTAGCTGAACGGTTAAAAGTTCGCAAAGGAACACGGAAAGGAGAATTGTTTTTTTCATAACGCTTATTTTTAAATTAATTTCTGAATATGGATTATTATACAATCAAGCTTTATTTATATCTAAATAAAGGCATTGATTGTCCCATGGATTTTAAAAGTTAAAGATGGAGGCTGGTTTATGGAGAATCTACAAACCTGCTGATTTAAAGCATGTTTTAAACCAAAGAGAGTACTTGTTAAAGCTAACAGTATAAAACTTTTCACGGCAATATTAATTTAAAAATAAATAATGCATTCCAAGAAATTACATGAGTTATACACCAATAAACGTATATTGTAAAGTTACATACAAATTAAGGAATTTCAAAATAAAGTGAAAAATTATTATATCCAGGCATTGATATTCAGATATATACATCACAAAAAATGAATTTATTTTGTTTGCATATCTCTGGTTTTCAAATGCCCGGGGAAAATTGTATCATGTATAATCAGAAAGTATCAAGCTCAAGTTGATAAACCTGTATACAATATTTCATGCCTGAAAACTAAGTCAGGTGAGGATAATCACATCGATTATTTATCCCACATAATTTGTGATGCAATAGGCTTGTTCAGGCCAGATTTTCAGGATTAGTTTCTGAATATTTTATAAAAATTATTTTTCAAAGTTATTTGTATTCAAATAATGTATAAATTTGCAGTTTTAATGCATAAATATACATGAATTCAAAAACTGATCGTCACAGCCAGATTAAACGGATTATCCTGGAAAACAAAATTTCCAGCCAGGATGAACTATTGGAATCATTACGAAAATCAGGGTTTGAACTCACCCAGGCCACACTTTCGCGCGATTTAAAAGAGATGCGTGTAGGCAAACTTGCCGATACAACCAGGGGAAGTATTTATGTATTGCAGGAACAACTGGATCAAACCAGTCAGCAAAGCAACGTTCCTTCATTTCCTTTGAACAGTGTTCTTTCAGTGATATTTTCTTATCACTTATGTGTGATACGGACTTTTCCTGCATTTGCTTCTACCGTTGCCACATATATCGATAGCTCCCGCTTACCCGAAATAGCAGGTACTATTGCAGGCGACGATACTATACTGGTTATCCCTCGTGAAGGATACACTCAAAGAGAAATCCTGAAATCTTTGGGGGCTGTAATACCAAATTTTGAAAACAAACTGAATTAGTCTTCTATTCAGTATATTTAAAATTAACTCAAACAATTAATTACGAAAATCCGATGAATGAAATAAAAGTGGGTGTCGCTACCCTTGATGACATTATTTTTGTATCGCAAATCCTCGAAACGATTGAAGATTCAGCAAAAATACGTGGGACAGGAATTGCTAAAAGAGAACCCGGATATATCATTGAAAAAATAACGCAAGGGAAAGCCATTATTGCTACAAGCGGCGATAAGTTTGTTGGTTTCTGTTATGTTGAAAGCTGGGGCGACAAAAAATTTGTTGCAAATTCTGGGCTGATAGTCAGACCCGAATTCCGAAGTCTTGGCATTGCTAAGGATATAAAACGGGCAGCATTTAACCTGTCGAGGAAAATGTTTCCTGAAGCTCAGATTTTCGGACTTACTACTGCTTTGGCAGTCATGAAAATCAACAGCGAGTTGGGATACAGGCCTGTAACTTTTAGCGAACTTACCAACGACGATTCCTTCTGGAAAGGGTGCCAGACCTGTGTAAATTATGATATTCTTACCCGGACTGAACGCAAGCATTGCCTCTGTACCGGAATGCTCTATAAACCGGAGTGGGAAAAACAAGGAGTTCACGAAACCAAAGAGCCCGAAACTCTTGAGCATCCGCTCCCTGTATATGCCAGGTGGATGAAATTAAAGCAATTTATCCTACTACGTCTGCTCAATAAAAAGAACGGCAATTCGGCAAGTAAGCCTGGTGAAAAGAAGAAAATATTTACATTCTTCTAAGCCCCAATAAAAACGGGATACTGTGTAATCACGCTGCTTTAACCGGCAGAAAAAATACAATTGAAATAAATAATTCACAAAACACATAATGACAAAAGAAAAAGCAGTACTTGCATTCAGTGGAGGATTAGATACATCATTCTGCACCAGATATTTAACGAGTGATAAGGGTTTTGAAGTTCATACCGCTATTGTAAATACAGGAGGATTTTCAAAACAAGAACTGGAAGGTATCGAACTTCGAGCTATCGAATTGGGTGCTACATCACATGCAACGCTTAATATTGAAGATGAATACTATCAGAAATGTATTCGTTATATGATATACGGAAACATGCTGAAAAACGGAACGTATCCGCTTTCAGTGAGTTCAGAACGTACTTTCCAGGCGCTTGCCATAGCACAATATGCGCTCGAAATTGGAGCAAAATATGTAGTACATGGATCAACCGGTGCAGGTAACGACCAGGTACGCTTCGATTTGGTATTCAATATCATTGCTCCGGAAATTGAAATTATAACTCCTATCCGCGACTTACAACTTTCGCGCGAAGCGGAAATCGAATACCTGAAAAAGCAAGGGTTTGAAGCCGACTGGAAAAAGCTTGAATATAGCATTAACAAAGGTCTTTGGGGGACAAGCATCGGAGGGAAAGAAACCTTAACTTCACATTTACCATTGCCGGAAGAAGCTTATCCGTCACAATTGAAAAAAGAAAGCGAAAAAACTCTTACTCTTACTTTTGATAAGGGTGAAGTGACGCATGTGAATGGCGTAAGTTATTCAAGAACGGATGCGATTCGAAAAATTGAGTCCATGGCTTCGGAATATGCCGTGGGCCGGGATATGCATATCGGCGATACTATAATCGGTATCAAAGGCCGTGTTGGATTCGAAGCTGCTGCACCAATGATCATTATAAAAGCTCATCATGCTCTCGAAAAACACGTATTGACCAAATGGCAGCAATACTGGAAAGAACAACTTGGCAATTGGTACGGAATGCTGCTGCACGAAGGCCAGTATCTGGATCCGGTGATGCGTAACATCGAGAAATTTCTCGATGATTCACAGGAAACTGTTACAGGTGAAATCTTTGTAAAATTGAATCCATACCGTTTCAGTATCGATGGAATTAAAAGTGATTTCGATATGATGAATGCCGGCTTCGGACAATACGGCGAAATGAACGAAGGCTGGAGCGCCGGCGATGTAAAAGGATTCACCAAAATACTTGGAAACCAGTTGAAAATACACCGGATTGTTCAGGATAAAAACAAGAAAACATAAAGAAGGGTTGAAAAATTCTATTTCGTCCACTACAGGACTTTTCTTTTTTTCTTTAGCTGAGCTCTATCAATAGACAATGCTTATGAAAATAATCTGACTT
Organism: uncultured Bacteroidales bacterium; assembly: GCA_963802185.1. Classification (GTDB taxonomy): domain Bacteria; phylum Bacteroidota; class Bacteroidia; order Bacteroidales; family UBA4417; genus UBA4417. Next base: position 130,561 of record CAWDHU010000007.1, on the reverse strand, counting down.
TACTGTCCCGTAGGGACAGAATATTGGTAGACTTTCAAAACCCCCAATTGTATTAAGTCCCGTAGGGACGAAACAAATACAAGATTTAGTTAAAAATTCCCATCGGTAATCTGAATGTTGTGATTCAAAATAAAAAAATTAAAGTAGCAATAGAAGGCGCAGCCGGTTATACAGCAGGCGAACTTTTACGCATTCTCCTTTTCCACCCTTTTGTGGAAGTAAATTACCTTCACAGCGAAAGCAATGCAGGCAAACCGGTTTATTCGGTTCATAAAGATTTGTTAGGTGAAACCGAACTTATTTTCAGCGACATTGACTTCAACGAAATAGATGTTGTCTTTTTATCCAAAGGACACGGACAGAGCGTGAAATTCATGGATCAAATTAAACTGCCGGACCATGTAAAGATTATTGACCTGTCAACCGATTATCGGGACGAAAGCCATGATTTCGTTTATGGCCTGCCTGAATTGCAGCGCGAAAAGATTAAAACTGCACAATTTATAGCTAACCCGGGATGTTTTGCTACTTCCATTGAATTGGCTTTGCTTCCGCTTGCTTCCGCCGGATTGCTGAAAAACGAAGTTCATATTACATCCATTACCGGCTCAACCGGCGCAGGGCAATCGCCTTCAGATACCACTCATTTCAGCTGGAGGAATAACAATGTTTCTGTTTACAAACCTTTCCGTCATCAGCATCTGAAGGAAATCGGAATGTGCATTAATAAGCTGCAACCTGGTTTCCGTAAATCTGTAAACCTGGTTCCGGTACGTGGGAATTTCAGCCGTGGCATTCTTACAAGTTGCTACACCGAATGTTCTGCAAGCCAGGCTGAGATTGATAAACTCTACCACGATTTTTATACAGACCATCCATTTACAATTATCAGCAGGGAAAATCCTGACCTGAAACAGGTTGTAAATACAAACAAATGCATCCTTTACACCGAAAGGATTGACGACAAAATTTACATCCTCAGCCTTATCGATAACCTGGTGAAAGGAGCTTCGGGACAAGCCGTTCAGAATATGAACCTAATGTTTGGAATTCCGGAAGATTCAGGACTGCATTTAAAATCTATCGGATTTTAAATTCTATCAGCCACTCTATTACAGCTAAATATCTTAAAATAAGATCACAAGGTGAATTTCCTTGTATAAATATGCAAATAAAAATCTAAAATGAACCTTTTTAATGTATACCCACTATTTGATATTGAACCTGTTAAGGCAATAGGAAGCCGCATATTAGACAGCAATGGCAATCAATACCTTGATTTCTACGGAGGCCACGCTGTAATATCTATTGGTCATTCACATCCGGAGTATGTTAAAGCCATAACCGATCAGCTCAATAAAATTGCATTTTACAGCAATTCGGTAATTATCGGCCTGCAAAAAGAAGTAGCCGAAAAATTGGGCCGATTATCCGGATACCCGGAATATTCACTGTTTCTGTGTAATTCGGGTGCCGAAGCAAATGAAAATGCGCTTAAACTTGCTTCGTTTACCAACAAACGAAATAAAGTTATTGCATTTAAAGAAGCTTTTCATGGACGTACTTCAGGCGCTGTAGCTTGTACGGATAATCCATCCATAATTTCGCCATTCAATGCCGGTCACCAAGTGGAATTTATTGAAAGATTCGATTTGGATGCAGCCAGGAATTCGATTGAAAAAGGAGATGTTTCGGCAGTAATCATCGAGGGAATTCAGGGAGTCGGAGGAATTTACGTTCCGGATTCTTCTTTCCTGGAGGAGCTGCATGCCATTTGCAAACAGCATGGCACATTCCTGATCCTCGACGAAATTCAAAGTGGTTATGGAAGAAGTGGCAAATTTTTTGCGCATCAGTATTCAGATGTAAGACCCGATATTATTACCGTTGCAAAAGGAATGGGGAACGGCTTTCCTATTGGAGGTGTATTGATCAGCCCGGTTTTTGAAGCTAAATTCGGAATGCTGGGAACCACTTTTGGCGGGAATCATCTCGCTTGTGCAGCTGCTAATGCTGTTCTTGATGTGATTGAAGAAGAAGAACTGATTGAAAATGCAGCTATCCTTGGAAAATATTTAATAGAGCGTTCAAAGAACCTGAAAGGGCTGAAAGAAATCAGGGGAATCGGATTAATGGTAGGGCTGGAATTTGACTTTGATATTACACAACTGCGGAAAGATCTGCTTTTCAAATACAATATATTCTCGGGGTATAGCGGGAAAAACACTCTCCGTTTACTCCCTCCGCTAAGCATTAACAAAAATGATGTTGATATGCTTATTGAAGCACTCCATGCAATTCTTTCTAACGATTAATATTTTTTAGGATGATATAAATGGCAAAAAATCAATTAGAAAATCTTACAGTTATTAAAGTCGGAGGCGGCGTTCTTGAGGACGTGGCTAGCCTTGCCGGATTTCTTGACCGTTTTGTAGCACTTCCGGGACTTAAAATTCTAGTTCATGGCGGTGGCCGGGTTGCAACAAAGCTTTCTGAACAGCTCAATATTAAGAGTAAAATGGTTGAGGGTCGCAGAATAACAGATGCAAACACCATCGATATTGTAACCATGGTTTATGGCGGGCTTATCAATAAAAAAACCGTTGCTGCACTTCAGGCAAGGGGCTGTAATGCAGGTGGTTTTACAGGTGCGGATATGAACCTGATTATAGCGGATAAACGTCCGGTAAAAGATATTGATTACGGATTTGTTGGTGATGTTAAGAAAGTTAATAACGAGCTGATGGCTGTTCTTTTGAAAAGCGGAATTACTCCCGTTATTGCTCCGCTTACGCATGATGGAAAAGGGCAATTACTTAATACAAATGCTGACACCATTGCTTCGGAAATTTCAGGTGCAATGTCAGATTTATATGAAGTTTCGCTGATTTTCTGCTTTGAGAAGCCGGGAGTTTTATCCGATCCCAATGATGATAATTCAGTAATTCCGAAACTTACTTCTGCATCTTACCAATCATATAAAGAGCAAGGAATTATCCATTCAGGAATGATACCTAAAATTGACAATAGTTTTGAAGCGCTTCAAAAAGGCGTTAAACAAGTGATAATTACAAGTGCTTCAACACTTGATATACATTCAGGAACCCGAATCTCAATATGAACGAAATACTATACACTGAGGCACTCGAAGTGCTTAAAAACCTGATCCGGATTCCTTCGTTCAGCAAGGAGGAAAATCTGACTGCCGATCTGATTCAGAAATACCTTGAAAGCAAAGGCCAGAAATGCAACCGGCATATGAATAATGTGTGGGTAGTCCATCCTGATTTTCAGCCGGGAAGGCCTACTATTTTGTTAAATTCTCATCACGATACTGTAAAACCAACAAGTTCCTGGACGCTGGATCCTTTTACACCAACTGAAATGGATGGAAAACTGATCGGGCTGGGAAGCAATGATGCCGGCGGACCTTTGGTTTCGCTGATGGCGACATTTTTATACTTTGCGCAAAAACCTTCACTGAAATGGAATCTGATTTATGCAGCTACTGCCGAAGAAGAAATTTCAGGACATCATGGAATTGAATGCATAAAAGATCAGATAGAACCTATCAGCCTTGCCATTGTTGGCGAACCAACTACCATGGAACTTGCTATAGCTGAGAAAGGCCTTATGGTTCTCGATTGCAAAGCCTCTGGTCATCCCGGGCATGCTGCTCGTGAAGAAGGTGAAAATGCAATTTACAATGCGCTTCCCGATATTGAATGGATAAAATCATATCAGTTCCCGAAAGTTTCGAAGGTGCTCGGTCCGGTAAAAATGAGTGTAACCCAGATCAAGGCTGGTTACCAGCACAACCTGGTTCCCGATGTTTGTGAGTTTGTGGTTGATGTCCGTCCCAATGAGCATTACAGCAATGCCGAAACGCTGGAAATTATCCGCCAAAATGTTAAATGTGAAGTCACTGCCCGATCACTCAGGTTAAATTCTTCTTCCATTCCGCTTGATCACCCATTGGTAAAAATTGCCAACGCAATGAATATCAATTGCTACGGATCACCTACCAGCAGCGACCAGGCGGTAATGCCCTGGACCTCGGTAAAAATGGGCCCCGGGAAATCGGCGCGTTCACATACCGCCAATGAATTTATCTATCCCGAAGAAATTAAAAATGGAATAGAAGTATATATCGAAATCCTTGAAAAACTGGAATTCTGATTTGTGTTTGTACCTTTGTTTTTGAATAAATATTAAAGAAATCCATTATGAAGCTTTGGGATAAAGGAATACCGGTTAATGAAATCATCGAAGCTTTTACCGTTGGCCGTGACAGGGAAATGGATATCTACCTTGCGGAATCGGATGTTTTGGGAACCATCGCCCATATAACCATGCTCGAAAGCATAGGGTTGCTTCAAAAGGAAGAATTGTCAGCTCTTAAGAAAGCCCTCGTTGAAATTTACAGCGAAATCAAAAAAGGCAATTTTGTAATAGAGCCAGGAGTCGAGGATGTCCATTCACAGGTAGAACTTCAACTAACACAAAAGCTGGGAGATACAGGCAAGAAAGTCCATTCAGGCCGGTCGCGCAACGACCAGGCGCTGGTCGATATCCGTCTTTTTACCCGCGATAGTTTGCTGGATATTGCTCATGATATTCAATCACTATTTACTGTTCTTCAAAGCCAGAGCGAAAAGTATAAAGAAGTCCTTTTACCCGGTTACACACATTTGCAGGTTGCCATGCCCTCCTCGTTTGGATTGTGGTTTGGCGCATATGCCGAAGCATTGGCCGATGATCTTCAACTGCTTTCATCTGCATACAAAATTAATAACCAGAATCCGCTGGGCTCCGCAGCCGGGTATGGCTCGTCATTCCCTTTGAACAGGACTTTAACAACTCAGCTGCTTGGGTTTGATGATTTGAATTATAACGTGGTTTATGCACAAATGGGTCGCGGAAAAATAGAAAGGATCACCGCTTTTGCTATCGCTAATCTTGCTTCAACAATCGGTCGAATGGCAACCGATTTGTGTCTTTTTATAAGCCAGAATTTTGGGTTTATAACGCTTCCGTCTGAATTTACTACAGGCTCCAGCATTATGCCGCATAAAAAGAATCCCGATGTTTTTGAACTGATTAGGGCAAAGTGCAATAAGTTGCAAGCCTTACCGGTTGAAATCGGTTCGATCCTTGGCAATCTTCCTTCCGGTTATTTTCGGGATATGCAAATTATAAAAGAATCGTTCCTGCCGTCTTTAACTGAAATTCAGACGATCCTTCAGATTTCAGCCTTTGCGATTGATAAAGCTAGTGTAAATACACAAATTCTTGAAGATCCTAAATACAACTATTTATTTAGTGTTGAAGAAGTTAACCGGTTGGTTCTTTCCGGAACTCCATTCCGTGATGCTTATAAAATCGTAGGCATGCAAATTGAAGACGGGAATTTTAACCCGGAAATCAAGATAAATCACACTCATGAAGGAAGTATAGGCAATCTTTGTAACGATAAAATTGCAGAGAAATTTGCACGAAATTATTCGGAGTTTGACAAAGCAAAAGTCGAAAAAATAAAGGCTGAATTGCTTGGCTTATCATATTAAAAATAAAAAAGGGCAACCAACGGCTACCCTTTTACCAGCATTAAAAATTCTGACCTTGTCACCCCTCGCCTTGTCTCCCCTTCGCCCCTCTTTCAATTTAACGGTATAAATCTTACCGATTCTAGAGTTTCCTGATCTTAATATTCCTGTACCACACATCATCACCGTGATCTTGCAGACCAATAAAGCCTTCAGGAGCAGTATCAACGAAATAGTTAAAATCCTTGAACTTGCTGTTTGCGCACATTTTCTTCCAGTCGTCGGTCCACAGGTGATATTCGAGAACCTGCACCCCGTTTTGATAATGAACCACAGTGCCTCTGTAAACCATGATCTTCACGGTATTCCATTCACCGACAGGTTTTGCATTCTGTGGTTTGGCCGGAATAAGATCGTACAACGAGCCAGCCTGACGGTTTCCATCAACTCCCATCTTTGCATCAGGATGCTTTAAGTTATCAAGCACCTGCATTTCGGGTGCACTTTTGTAGATCTCCAGGCCAGGTATTTCCTGTGCCAGGTAAAAAATACCACTGTTGCCGCCTTCCGAAATTTTCCATTCGAGTGTTAGCTCAAAGTTCTTGTATTTTTCTTTGGTAATGATATCGCCGCCTTTACCTGCTTCTCCTTTGCCTGAACCGATGCAATGAATTGCATTGTTATCGATATTCCATCCTTCTTGCGGGAAATCGGTTTTATTATATCCGCGCCATTGATCGGTATTTTTACCGTCGAAGAGTAAAATTACACCATCCTTCACCTCCTGTGGGGTGAGGGTGTTCAAAGCAGTGGCGTCCTGAGCCTGAGTGTTTTTAGAATAAAAACAGGCAGTTGCAATCATTAGTGTGATTAAAAGTTTTTTCATGGTTTTACAAATTTTATAGATTATTATTTCTGAGATTAATATTTTACTGCGTATTCTGAAAATTTTGAAGTATTTAATTTTACATGACAGGCTTTATTACAACTTCTTGATTTCTTTGTTAATAAAAGATATCAGTTGTTCTTTGTCAGGAAGCTGTAATAAATATTGGCTTACAAAGATATCTTTATCTGAATCAGCAATGGCATATTCTACCAAGGTCTTATTTTGGCTTGTGACTAACAGAATCCCCACCGGAGGATTATCATTGGGAAGAGTTAAGTTCTTTTTAAAGTAATTAAGGTAAGTCTTCAGTTGCCCAATGTGTTCATGATTGGCCTTCTCAGTTTTAAGTTCAACCAGAACGTGACATTTTAATATACGATGATAAAATACCAAATCGATAAAAAAGTATTCATCACCAATCAGAATCCGTTTCTGCCGGGCTTCAAAACAAAATCCATTTCCTAATTCAATTATAAATTGCTGCAGATGACTGATTAATGCCTGTTCCAGTTCTGTTTCTTCAATTAAATGAGGATGATTAATGTTCAGAAATTCGAAAAAATAATGAGACTTAATAAGGTCGGTACTTATTTCCGGCGTTATTTTATTTCGGATTTGTTCCAAGCTTTGTTCTTTGTTCTGCGAAAGCCCCAATCTTTCATATGTAAGGGTATTGATTTGCCTTTGTAACTCCCTGACGGATGGTGTCGTTTTTAAAATGAGTAGTTCGTAGAATTTTCGTTTAGTCTGATCCTCAAGTTTAACTAATTCGACAATATGGCTGAAAGAACAGGATAGCAGAAGCCGTTGGAGATAATCGCTGTTTCCCATGACTTCAAATTTGTCAGACAATGTCTGACGAATTCTAGCTTCATCAGTATCAGGCAATTCCAATTTGTCAGACAGTGTCTGACGAATTGAAACCGGAATAAGGTTATGATATTCAAGAATCAACGTTTCAAAAATCTCAGGATAGACAACATAGAATTGACGACACAACTTCAGGGTGGTTTCACCCAATCCTTTAATGCTGATTTCGCTGGCAAGTGAACTTAATAATTGCTGCCCGTATTTTGCCCGATCTTCTCCATTTTGTTCATATTCAACTATATAAAGCCCAACTAACCAATTTCGCAGGGTCAGATGAAAATTGACTGCTTTTACAGCATTTTGCTGTAAAGTAGCAGAAGTGGTTTGAATTGAAGAAACCAATTTTTCAAAATTCATACTTGCTCTTTATACGCTGGCTAAAAAATGAGACTATGTAAAATAATCTTTGTTGTACTGACAAATCGCATAATTGTAGTTGAATCCAGAATTACCAGGATTCAACTACAATAATTCCAAACTATAAACTCCACCCCGCCCTGTAAGTATGCTTAATATACTCTGCAGCAGCTTGTTTGGCGTTGATAGTATCATGCTGGGTATCGAAATTCGGATGTCCATCGATAATGGTGAATTTATCGCTTTTTACGACTTTAATCTCGTCGGAATCACTGATATTGGTAAAGCGCATGTTTGCGCCATCCCATTTCAGTTCGCGTTTCAAATCCTGGAGCCTGACAGCCACAACACCCATAACTACCATTTCGTTCAGCGGGCCTGAATAGCCGAAATTCGAACTGGTTTCAACCCTGTTTTCAGGACTTTCCTTGCAGGCGCGTACCCAATCCATTTCGTGACCGTTAATTCTGCGTAATTGCTGTGCAGGGCGCTTGTAGCTCTTGTCGTAATCCAACGGCAGGAGGAAAGGATCTTTTCCATAACAACCGGTCATGATTTTGCCTTTCGAACCGATAAGGAGACATCCACCGTTTGTGTCGCGTCCCATAACTTCTCCGGCAGGCAATTCTTCCGGGCGCGGAGGCAACAATCCGCCATCCCACCAAGTTACTTTCACCTCGGGCATTTTGGCATGCTGGAATTTTTCTCTTTTAGGGAAAGTATAAGTTACTGTTTCAGCCAGTGGAGGTGACTCTGTATTGAACTGAGAGGAACTTCCCTGGACCGCTGTAGGGTATTTCAGTTTTAGCGCCATAAAAATCGGATCCATAATATGACAAGCCATATCGCCCAAAGCACCTGTACCAAAATCCCACCATCCGCGCCAGTTCCATGGAGTATAAACCGGGTTGTAAGGACGCTCTTTGGCAGTTCCCAGGAAAAGATCCCATTTCAGAGTATCAGGCACTGCAACAACTTCGGTCGGGCGCTCAAGTCCTTGTGGCCATATCGGGCGGTTGGTCCATGCATGAGCTTCTTTTACTTCACCAATAGCACCATCCCAAACCCATTCGCAAACCTGGCGGATGCCTTCACCCGAATTACCCTGGTTTCCCATTTGGGTAGCAACTTTATATTGCTTTGCAATTTCAGTCATCTGACGTGATTCCCAAACGGAGTGCGTTAGTGGTTTTTCGCAGTATACATGCTTACCGAGTTTCATGGCATTAATGCTGATAATGGCATGGTTATGATCGGGTGTGCCAACCACAACAGCATCAATAGAATCCTTTAGTTCATCGAACATGATGCGCCAGTCGTAATACTTTTTGGCATCGGGATAATCCTTGAAAATACCGGCTGCATATTTCCAGTCGACGTCACATAAGGCTACAATATTTTCACTACTAACTGCACGGATTACTCCGCCGCCACGCCCTCCTACACCAACGCCTACAATATTTAACTTATCGCTGGGCATACGGTGGCCCAGACCAGAGATTACATGGCTTGGCAGAATGATAAATCCTGCTGCAGCAGTAGCCGTGTTGCGAATAAACGAACGACGGTCGATACCTGTGGCTTTGTTTTCTTCCATAGTTTTAGTTGTTGTTTGGTTTTAGATTAAATGCTTTTGAATATACTTATAGCTTTGTTCAGCGCAATATATCGGAGTTCCTTCCGAATATTGTTCCTGTTCGTAAATAATCCTTTTTAATCCCGACTTTTTAGACTGCTTCAATAAATCTTTGAACTTTATTTGGCCATTGCCAACTATACATGTTTCACCGTCGTTTCCCATGTCCTTCATATGCCAAAGCTGGAAGCGCCCCTGGTGCTTATCGAAGTATTGCAACGGATCCTGTCCTCCTTTTACAATCCAGAATATATCCATTTCAAATAAAACCAGGGCAGGGTCAGTTTCGTCTAACAGAACATCGTAGGGCAGCTTTCCTTCAATATTCCTGAATTCATGATTATGATTGTGATAACCGAATTTAATTCCTGATTTCCTCGTTATTTCACCGATCTGGTTCATCTCGATGGCAACTTTCGTATAATCTGCGAGAGTTTTATCAGGCCGTCCACTGAACGACGGTAAAATAAGATATTCAAGCCCGGCTTCAGCAGCTTTATCAGCATATTCAGCAGCATTTGCTACTGTAATTCCTGTGTGGGTACTGCTAATATCCATGCCTAGGTCGTTGCACATTTTGCGGAACTCTGTGGCTGAATGACCATAAAAACTACCATCAAATCCATATGGTTCAACGCTGTTATACCCGATTTTACTTAAAGCAGACAGAGTACCCAGGAGGTCGGTAGTGATTACATCCCGCAATGTATAGAGTTGTATACCCATCTTTATTTTTTTTGCTTTCGCTGATTCACTTTCAGCCTGTAATGAAGATGTGGCCATAACACCTGATACTAGAGTGATGGTTTTCAGAAAATTGCGTCGTGTTGTCATTGGTTTATTTATTAACATTCATGAATGTAAATTTTATCAGAAATAAAATAAATATTGGGTCTTAAATCTGGAGTTGTATTATCCTTTTCTCCGTATCACTTCTACGCGCAGCTTCAATAATCCGAATGTTAAGCAGAGCATCTTGAGGCTTCACTACCATTTCTGCGTTGTTATTTATAACTGAATATACGTTGTTAAAAAACTCCATATAGTTGCCTGGAAGAGTTTTTATTTTTCCACGAAATTCTTTCCCCGGAAGTACCGTATTCAAAATACCGCGCTGCCTTGCCGGTTCTATACCATAACCCCGGGTTCCCGGCTTTTTGCCAAGCCGTAGTTGGGCTTCCTGGCTGTCTATTCCGTACTTTACAAATGACCCCATTGTACCGTGAACCTGGAAACGGGGACCGGGCTCTTTAACAAAAATACTGCCTTTAATCGTTACATTCAGACCGGGATAAATAAGTTTCAGGTCAAAACTGTCGTCGGTAACGCTGCCTTCACGTTGATTGAATAACCTGCAGAAAACGCCTTCGGGAGCGCCAAAAAGGCTTACCGCCTGGTCTATCAGGTGAATACCCAGGTCGAACAATGTTCCCCCGCCTTCTTTTTGCTGATATTTCCAGAATGCCCTTGATATTACAGGTGTAAATCGATCAAACCGTGATTCGTAATCAACCACTTTCCCAAGTAACCCTTGTCCTAAAATATTCTTTAGAGTAAGTAAATCACTATCCCAGCGGCGGTTATGAAACGGGAAAACATATTTGCCGGATTTGTTTGAAATTTCAATCAGACTTTGAGCCTCAGCACTATTAACAGTAAATGGCTTTTCAACAATTACATGTTTACCAGCTTGCAAAGCGGTACTTGCGTGTGAAAAATGTAAACTGTTCGGAGAGCAGATTATGACCAGGTCAATTTCCGGGTTAGCCAACAATTCATCAAAAGATGGGGTAGTTTTTATGTAAGGGTACTTTTCACCGGCAATAGTTCCTGTGGTTACAATAGTATGAAGATTAAAGTGAGGATTAACATCAATGAATGGTGCATGAAAAACTTGTCCTGAAAGACCAAATCCAACAATCCCGACATTTAATACCGGTTTCTCTTTATCTGATCTGGTTTTTCTTGTTTGCATATTCTTTTTGATCTTTAAAGCAATACACTATTTCTGACAACCATTAACGATTTTCTATTAACCAATAATGAATCCATTCTAAACAATCACTTCTTTCTCTTTATCCCAGTATGTTCTTCGTCCTTCTTTGTACGAAATGGTTCCCATATGTGCGGTCATGGCTTCTTCGAAAGCCTGGTCGATATTACAGCTGGGCTGCGCTCCGTTTCCTGCCCTGATGCAGTTGATCCATTCGCGTAAGTGAAGATGTGTGGTATCAACAGCTTTCCCATCACGGTAAGTATACAATAATCCACGTCCGGCAAAATATTTTTCAGTAGGTGATGTGATTGCATCAACAGTTCCCTGGCCGGGAACGTAAGAATATATTGGTTTGAATGGTTCAACAATACCTTTTTCCAGTTTTTCCTTGTAGCGGGTTGATTGAGGATCAACGCTGACAATTAATGTATCGCTCAATTCGAGGTACGCATCATGGCCCATGATAACTTTTCCCCGGTTTTTTTCACTGGCCAGGGTAGCGCTGTATAAGAGCGTCAGATCACGATCGGTATATTCCATAGCCATATTCAGAACGTCGGGAACGGTACGGCCATCTTTGAAGAAATAAATACCTCCCGATGCCATTGCTGAATTTGGTATGCCAAGATCAAGTATCTGGTTGAGCGCATCAAATTCGTGAGTGAACAAATCGCCACTCAGTCCGGTGCTGTAATCCCACCAGCAACGCCAGCGGAAAAACCTTTCCAGGCTGAAATCGTGCCAGGGTGCCTGACCGATAAACTGTTTCCAGTCGATGGTTTTTTCATTCGCTTCAGGAGCTATATCATAAACCCACGCGCCATTGGGATCGTTGCGGTTGGTGCAAACTTCGATCAACGAAATTTTGCCAATTACATCTTGTTTGATTAGCGACTTTGCAACGTTATAACTTTCTGTCTGTCTTCCCTGGTGTCCTAATTGAAACACAATTCCTGATTCTTTTACCTTTTTCCGGATTTCGTAAGTTTCGGCAACCGACCACGAAAGAGGTTTTTCGCAATACACATGTTTGCCGTTACGGGCTGCTTCTAGAGCTATTGGAACATGCCAGTGATCGGGAGTTGCAATGATAACAGCATCCACATCTGGCGAAGCAATTAGTTCTATATAAGTTGTATACCTTTTAGGAGTATCGTCCATTTTGCCGCCTTTGCCATTACGATGAACATTGGCTCCGGCTGCAATAGCCTTATCAGCATTTTTATCGAATACATCACAAACGGCTGTAATCTTAATATTCAGGTTATCCTGTGCCCTGAAATCCTCCAGGTACTGAACCCAGTATTTATCGGTTTTACCTTTCTCGGTATATTCGTCAATCTTATCTGGATTCACAAAACCCAGGGCCTTCATCAAATAACCGCCTCGTCCGCCAGAGCCAATAATTCCAATCCGAAGTGTTTTGCCTTCAATTAAGGGAGGAATGCCGTTTTGTATTTCAGGCTTTATATCGCCCAACAGGTTGGAGTTCCGCTTTTCAGCTTCGGATTTGTTCCGTAATAATCCATAGCCAATAACACCAACAATAGGCAAAGCAGCTAATCCTGCCAGTATATCGCGACGGCTTAACTTTCCTGAATTTTTATCCCTATTATCTTGTGTCATTTTATGCCAGAAATGGTTTATTGTTTTTGATCAATCGTTGCAATCCGAACACTTGTGATGTGGGGAATGAAAAAATTACAAACAGTGCAAATAACTCAACAAGTGTCTTGTTGATTATAAAATAGCTTCCATCAGATGGAAACAGGTATTCAATTCCCGGGAATGCAGGATGAGACAGGTAATACAACAGCAACAAAAACATAGCTGCCAAACTCGAAAAGCGAGTGAACAATCCAACAATAAGCGATAATCCAATCAAAGCCAGGCCCCAGGCATTTGCAAAATCAGAAATTGAAAGTAATGTTTGATTCCCTGCAATAAATTCAAAGAATCCTTTCATGAAACCACCTGAATCAAGTAAATAAGATTTTGCTGTCCAGTGAGGATTTAGAATCTTCACGCCACCTTCGTAAAGGAAATGCCATCCAATTGTAATCCTTAGTATTACTAGTGCGTATGACTGCAGTTTTGTGTAAAGCATATAACTGTTATTGGCTTCACAAACCTAATAAAAATTGTTATTGTATAAACAACACTTTGAAAAAACTATGTTAGAGTGTATTTGAAAATGATTTTCTGAAAAAAGAACGAACTAACTTTCATCTAAATGACATTTACAAAGTATAATCTTCACCTGCAGCAGGAATTTCAATATTGGAGAAACCTTTTAACTCAAGCGTTTTTTTGTAAGCTGTTTGAGCTTCTATTTCACCATGCACCAGGAAAACTTTCTTTACCTGCAAAGCATCCTGACAACCGAGGTAATCGGCCATTTCGCTGTAATCGCCATGTCCTGAAAATGCTTCAATACGTTCCACTCTGGCCTTAACAGGATGGTGAACTCCAAAAATTGAAACCTCTTCTGATCCGTTCAAAATCCGGGCGCCCAAAGTACTGGGAGCGCAATAGCCAACGGCAAGAATAGTATTATTGGGATTTTCTATATTGTTGGCCAGGTGATGCTTGATACGCCCGGCTTCCATCATTCCCGATGCCGAAATGATTACGCAGGGTTTTTTATTATCATTCAGCTTCTTCGATTCTTCCGGACTCTTAATATAAAATAATGAATTGAATCCGAAAGGATCGGGATCGGTTAACAATACATGGGCCACATCGGCATTAAGAATATCAGTGTGCATCCGGAAAATATCAGTTGCATTAACAGCCAGCGGGCTATCTACATAAATATTAACTTTAGGCAGCAAGCCATCATTAAAGAATTTATTGAGCGAATAAACTACTTCCTGGGTACGTCCAATGGCAAAAGACGGTATTATAACCTTGCCGCCTCTATCGACACAGGTTTCTCGGATAACGCGTAGTAATTCTCCTTCGGCTTCCTGTTGAGGCGGGTGAAGACGGTTTCCGTATGTTGATTCAGTGATCAGGCAATCGCATTGTGGAAAGGGTTGAGGTGATCTCAGAATACGACTTGTGGGCCGACCGATATCGCCTGTATAAGCAATGCGGGTAGTTTTACCGTTTTCGGTAATTTCGAGCAAAGCAGTTCCGCTTCCCAGCATATGACCGGTGTTGGTAAATTTCACTTTGATGTTTTCGTCAATGCGAAACTTGCGATCGTAAGCTACCCCTATAAATAATTCCATACAGGCGCGGGCATCCTGCTCGGTATAAATGGGTTCAACCGGAGCGAGCCCTTTTGCAACACGCCGTTTATTAAACCATTTTACATCAAGTTCCTGAATGTGGCCACTATCAACAAGCATAATGGCACAAAGGTCGCGGGTGGCACTGGTGCATATTACTGAACCGCGGAAACCAAGTTTGTAGATATAAGGTATTAGTCCTGAGTGATCGATATGGGCATGCGTGAGGATAACATGGTCAATAGTAGCCGGATCGAACATCAGGTTACGGTTCATTCCATCCGTTTCGAGACCTTTACCCTGGAACATTCCGCAGTCGAGCAGGATTTTCTTACCACTATCGGTGTTTATAAGATGTTTGCTTCCGGTAACTTCGCGGGCGGCGCCGATAAATTTTATTTTCATATACTTGTTTATTTCGGATTGTAAAATGTGATCAAATTTAATTTTAATAGATATACAAAATCAAATAAAACAGGACTATTCTGTTAATATTTACCAAATGATTCTTTATCGGGAATTTAGCTCTGGTTTTCGGATTCCAGATTTGAAAATGAGTAATAAAATTCCAGGAACATCTGAAATGACCAACAAAAAAACGATACATTTGAACGTTGAATTAGACATCTTGAAACTATGGTTCTGAATTATATCTGGGTTGCCTTTTTTATCATCGCTTTTATCGTTGGCCTGATCAGGTTAATCTTTTTTGGTGATACCGAGATTTTCCCTTTGATGATGAACGGCACCTTCGACATGGCAAAAACCGGCTTTGAGATTTCACTCGGACTTACAGGTGTAATGACACTGTGGATGGGCCTGATGAAAGTGGGAGAAACCGGCGGCATTATCGGACTGATGTCAAAAGCCGTTGGACCGCTTTTCCGACGACTTTTCCCTGAAATTCCGAAAGATCATCCTGCCATTGGTTCGATGATGATGAATATTGCTGCCAATATGCTGGGACTTGACAATGCAGCTACTCCACTGGGACTTAAAGCTATGACACAGCTTCAGGAACTCAACCAGGACAAGGAAACGGCATCCAATTCCATGATCATGTTCCTGGTGCTGAACGCTTCGGGATTAACAATTATCCCTATCAGCATTATGGTTTTCCGCACCCAGCTTGGAGCAGCTGATCCATCTGATATTTTCATCCCGATATTACTGGCAACTTTTTGCTCGACACTTACAGGGATTATTGCTGTTTCACTTTTTCAGCGGATCAACCTGTTTAATAAAGTTATATTGCTCTACCTTGGAAGTTTTACGATTATTGTTTCGTCTATCATCTGGTATTTCAGCACAATTAGTCAGCAGCAGGTCACCACAATTTCTTCGGTTTCGGGCAACCTGATATTGTTTTCAATAATTTTTTCATTCATTGTTTTGGGCCTGGTAAAGAAAATAAATGTGTACGATGCTTTTATCGAAGGAGCAAAAGAAGGTTTCGGAATTGCTATCCGGATTATTCCTTATTTAGTAGCCATCCTGGTTGCGGTTGGGGTATTCCGCACATGTGGTGCTTTGGATTTCCTTGTAAAAGGAATTGGCCAGCTATTTGCAGTTATGGGAATGAACACCGATTTTGTTGATGCTTTGCCGACTGCTTTTATGAAACCACTTAGTGGTTCAGGGGCAAGGGGAATGATGGTTGATACCATGAAACAATATGGTGCCGATTCGTTTGCAGGCCGCTTATCCTGTATTTTCCAGGGCGCTG
This sequence comes from uncultured Bacteroidales bacterium, assembly GCA_963802185.1. Lineage (GTDB taxonomy): Bacteria > Bacteroidota > Bacteroidia > Bacteroidales > UBA4417 > UBA4417. The sequence continues at coordinate 114,305 of CAWDHU010000007.1, read as the reverse complement.
CCGACACTACTTTCTACATAATTGCGGTATATTTTGGTTCGGTAGGAATTAAAAAAACGCGCTATGCTATAACTGCTGGACTTCTAGCAGACCTTGCAGGTATTATAGCTGCTATATTTGTGGCTTACTTGTTTTTTCACTGACAATCAACAGTTTTCAATTCGAAAGCGACTGTTTATATTTTATGTAAACCACTGAAAAATGAAGAAAAGCATAACATTACTGTTAATAGTTGCTTCACTTTGGGTTAATGCCCAGGTGTTGACTGAGGATATCGCTTTAAAGCTTTCGCGAATGCCTTTGCATTGTATACAAACGGAATGGCCTAACAAGACCTCTCATATGTCTGATAGCCCTGTTGATCACGTACTTTTACCTTCGCAGATCCATCCCGTATTTTATGGTTGCCTCGACTGGCATAGCAGTGTACATGGGCATTGGCTACTGGTAAAAGTGTTAAAAGCCTTTCCTCAGATTACCAATAAGGATAGTATAATTTCATGCCTGTCTAACTCATTTGATGCTGAGAAAATAAAAACTGAAGTTGAATATTTTTCTAAATATACAGGTTCAAATACGTATGAACGGACTTATGGATGGGCATGGCTTTTGGAGCTCGATAATGAATTACTAAGCTGGAATAGTGAACTCGGAAAACAATGGCACAAGACTTTACAGCCACTCACCGAAACGATTGTAACGCTGTGGAAGACTTACCTGCCCAAACAAACGTATCCCAACAGGACCGGTGTTCATCCGAATACAGCCTTCGGACTTGCATTTGCCCTCGATTGGGCCAGGGCTGTGGGAGATACAGCATTTGAAAATGCTATCGTAAACAAAGCCCGGATTTTTTATTTAAACAATCAAAAAGTGCCTGCCTATTTCGAACCGGATGGCAGCGATTTCTTCAGTCCATCACTTGAAGTTGCTGATCTTATGCGCAGGGTGCTGAATCAAAAATCATTTGTTGCCTGGTTCAATACCTACTATGAAGAACGCAGCATAACCCAAATAACACAATTACCTGTTGTAAGCGATCGTACAGATTTCCAGATTGTGCATCTTGACGGATTATCCCTCAGTCGGGCATGGTGTATGAAGGGAATTGCAAGCGCTTTACCTGCAGGGCATCCTAAAAAGAAATTATTTAGTGAAACGGCCAATCGTTTTATCCAGGCAACACTTCCCAATGTGATTTCCGGAAATTATGGAGGAGATCATTGGCTGGCAACCTTTGCCTTGTATGGATTGCAGTAATTTTTCCTTCGGCTTTTTAAAACAACGAATCGTTGAAACCAATTAATTGCCAATTTTTGTATTCAGGAAATGTTAATAATAATTTACTATGAATCAGGTTAACTGGGGAATAATCGGATGCGGAAATGTAACCGAGAAAAAGAGCGGACCGGCATTCAACAAAATAGAAGGATCAAAGGTTGTTGCCGTGATGCGACGTGATGCGTATAAAGCCGAAGATTATGCCCGTCGTCATGACGTACCTAAATTCTATTCGGATGCAACTTTACTAATTAATGATGCAGATGTTAATGCTGTTTACATAGCAACTCCTCCCGATACTCATGCAAAATATGCCATTGAAGCTATGAAAGCGGGCAAGGCAGTGTATGTTGAGAAACCAATGGCCCGCACTATTGCCGAATGCGAAGAAATGATCCGCGTAAGCGAAGAAACAGGCCAACCCTTGTTTGTAGCATATTACCGCCGAAGGCTCCCCGTTTTCTTAAAGATTAAGGAACTCATTGATACTAAAGAAATTGGTGATGTAAAATATATTCAAGTCCAATTGCACAATCCATTGAAACCCGAAGAGGCTGATCCTAAAAGTGAACCCGGATGGCGTGTTTTACCTGAAATATCGGGCGGTGGTCATTTTCATGATATGGCTGCTCATGAATTCGATTATCTTGAATATCTGCTGGGACCAATTAAAGAAGCCAAAGGCATTTCAATAAATCAAACCGGGCATTATCCGGCTGATGATATGGTAGCAGCTACTTTTCTTTTTGAATCGGGTATAGCAGGCACAGGATCCTGGTGTTTTTCGGTTCCTGAAAATTTAAAAACTGACACAGCGGTAATAATTGGGTCTGAAGGAAAAATCACCTTTTCGTTTTTCGAACATCAAAATATTTGTGTTGAAAAAAGTGATGGGAGCATTCAAAATTATACTCTTCCTCACCCTGAAAACATTCAGCAACCACTTATTCAAACCATTGTTGATCAATTGCGAGGTATCGGCAAATCGCCATCGACCGCGAAAACAGGAATTCGCTCGACTATGATTATGGAATGGATAACTTCGCATTAACAAACTGTTCTCTCTTTCTGAAGGATATTATATAGATTTTTAACAAAGTGTAGTGCCTTACTGGCATCTGAACAGTTTCAATTGTTGAACTGTTTCACAAAAGGTTAACACCGTTTTTGCCAAGGTATCAGCAATACTCTCTATTTTTGCAAATTGAAAAACACATTGTCCTCAACCCTTAAAAGCGCTATAGATTTAATATTTTAAGTAGCCGGAAATAAAAAGTAACTTATATGAATATCTCAAAGCAAATAACAATCACTTTACTGCTTTTCATGATTGCAGGAACGCTCCAGGCTCAACTTTGCAAAAAGAACAAGGGGCAGGACAGTTATGTGAGTAGTTATGAAGCAAAAACGCTTTCGCCGACTGAATATCCTTATTTATTGCCATACAACAGGTGGATTGATCCGGCAGGGAAACAAATTTATTTTGGCGAACCTACTCTCGAGAATCACGCCCTCGATGTGGTGTACTCTCCTGACGAGAAATGGTTGGCTGTTGAAGGCCGGTACGAAGTTCTCATTGTTTCTCCGCAAACCTATAAGATCGTTGCTCAATACAAAATGAGTGATACGCTAAAAGAGCAGAATATCATGAATACCTTCTCGGGTCTGTGCTGGTTACAGGAAGGGGATCAATACCATCTGTTTTGGGGCGCAGTAGGCAACAAAGATTCTTTCGTTGCCCGTGCCAGCTGGGATAATAAAAAGTTAACTGCAAATGAATTTATTCCTTTTGAGACTGTAAAACCGGCCCAGATGTCGCTTCCTAATGAATTATGCATCCGCAACGAAGAAGGCAAATCATATCTTTATATTGTTTTAAACGGGAATAACACGGTAGTAAAACTGGATATTGAGACTAAACAAAAAGTTTGGACCACAAACGTAGGTGTAGCTCCTTTTGGCATTACATCAGCAAATGGCAAAATTTATGTAACGAACTGGGCCGGAGGAATTCCTGATAGTAATGATAAAAATGTGGCAGGTGTGCCATGGGGCAGCGCTAAAGTTGATCCGATAAACGGGGCTACACGCGAAGGAAGTGTTTCGGTTTTAGACCCGAAATCAGGTGCTGTGCTAAAGGAAATCCTGGTAGGGCTTCACCCTAACGACCTGGTAGCAAGCCATGACGGCAAGTTTGTATATGTTGCCAATGCAAACAGTGATAATATCAGTTCCATTTCAACAGAAACTGACATAGTAACCGAAACGATTTCAGTACGACTTATGCCTGACAAGAATCCATATTGGGGTGATTCTCCCAATGGGCTTGCCATTTCGCACGACGATAAAACCCTTTACGTTGCAAATGGAATGGATAATGCACTTGCGGTTGTTGAATTGGGTCAGAAATCAGGCAGTACGGCAGAAGAAAGAGAAAGTAAAGTGGAAGGTTTTATTCCAACGGCTGCATATCCGGGTGGAGTCGCAATCTCAACAACGGGACAGATCTTTGTGGCCAATATTGAGGCAGAATCAGCAAATATCCCCACCCAGGATAAAGGCTCCTCTATGCCAGCTTACAATTCGCACAGGCAGCTGGCATCTGTTTCGGTGATTACAAACCCAACTGAGAATGAACTGAAAGCATACACTAAAAAGGTGGAAGGCTCACAGCAATTTTTCAGGCTTGCACTTACGGAGAAATTGCCCAGAAAACAGGCTAAACCAACGACTGTTCCCGAAAGGATTGGTGAGCCATCAGTGTTCAAACATGTGCTCTATATAATTAAAGAAAACCGGACCTACGACCAGGTTTTGGGTGATATGAAAAAAGGAGACGGTGATTCGACGCTTACTATTTTTGGAAGACAAATTACTCCCAATTCGCATGATTTGAGTGATAAATTTATTTTGCTCGATAATTTTTACGCTTCCGGAAAATGCTCAGCCGAAGGGCATCAATGGACCGATGCTTCCATAGTTACCGATTATATAGAAAAAGATGTTCGTGCCTGGTTTCGCAGTTATCCTCATGTGCAGGAAGATGCCCTGGTATATGCACCAACTGGATTTATTTGGGACAATGCCCTGAAACATGGAAAATCGGTCAGGATTTACGGAGAAGCTTCAGTCCCTGAATATGATCAACAATACACGTGGACGTCCATTTATACAGACTTTCTGAACCATAAGAAATTTGAGTTTAAAAATAAAACGACTATTAAACCGGTAGAGAAAATTTTAAGTGAAAATTACCCTTCATATGACGATCATCGGATTCCCGATGTACTCAGGGCCGAGACATTTATCCAGGAGTTGAAAGCATATGAGCAAATGGACGGAGACCAGCTTCCTGAACTGATGGTCATGGCTCTACCAAATGATCATACAGGAGGAACGAGACCCGGATTGCCAACCCCGCGGGCCATGGTTGCTGATAATGACCTGGCGCTTGGGAGGATTGTTGAGACTATGAGCAAAAGCCGCTTCTGGAAAAATACGGTAATTTTTGTTACCGAAGACGATTCACAGGCCGGCTGGGATCATGTTTCAGCCTATAGAACCGTTGGGATGGTAATAAGTCCATATACCAAAACCGGTGCTGTTATACATACCAATTATAATCAACCTTCGATGGTGCGGACTATAGAGCAAATTCTGGGTATTCCTCCTATGAATATTATGGATGCTACCGCAATGCCTATGTTCGATTGCTTTGTTGAACAAGCTGATCATACGCCATACAAGGCATTGGATAACCAGATTCCATTGGATGAGATGAACCCGAAATTATCAGGATTAAAGGGCGCTGCTCTCCATTATGCACAAAAAAGCATGGAACCTCAATTTGATGGAATTGACTCAGGTGATGACGATCTTTTTAACCGGATTCTTTGGTTTGCCATGAAGGGAAATGAAAAATACCCGAAACGATACAGTGGAAAAGATTTGGATTAATAAATAACAAAGGCGGTCCGTTAAGGCCGCCTTTGTTTCAACTTTCGTTCAGTAGTTTAGTTTTCGCAACCGCAATTGCAACCACATCCGCCATCCATAAGTTTAAGAACACCAAGTTCCCGCCCTACTTTGGTAAAGGCTGCAATACATTTATCCAGGTGTTCACGTTCGTGAGCAGCAGAAATCTGAACACGGATACGAGCTTTGTCTTTTGGAACAACCGGATAATAGAATCCAATCACATAAATGCCTTCGTCAAGCAATTTAGCTGCCATTTCCTGGCTTAGTTTTGCATCGTAAAGCATTACGGCACAAATGGCGCTTTGTGTAGGTTTAATGTCGAAACCAACTTCAAGCATTTTTTCGACAAAATAAGCAGTATTTTCATGCAGTTTGTCCTGTAGCTCGTTGGTTTCGCTCATCATCTCAAACATGCGGATACCTGCAGCGGCTACAACCGGAGGAATTGAATTGCTGAAAAGGTAAGGCCTTGAACGCTGACGAAGCAAGTCGATAATTTCTTTTTTACCGGTTGTAAATCCGCCAATGGCACCGCCAAATGCTTTTCCTAAAGTTCCGGTGATGATTTCTACTTTGCCTTTCAGATTGTGAAGTTCGGTAATTCCCCGACCGGTTTTTCCGACAACTCCTGCCGAGTGACATTCGTCTACCATGATCATGGCGTCATATTTCTGAGCCAAAGCATATATTTCATCCAGTTTGGCGGCATTACCGTCCATAGAGAAAACGGCATCAGTAACTATAAGCCTGAAGTTCTGAGCCTGCGCAAGTTTTAACTGTTCTTCCAGGTCAGCCATATTGGAATTTTCGTAGCGGTAACGCTGTGCTTTGCAAAGCCTTACTCCGTCGATGATGGAAGCGTGATTAAGTGAGTCAGAGATAATTGCATCATTTTCGCCAAGCAGCGGTTCGAAAACACCGCCATTTGCATCGAAACAGGCAGCATAAAGGATTGTATCCTCAGTTCCGAAAAACTCAGCAATTTTAGCTTCCAGGGTTTTGTGCAGGTCCTGGGTGCCGCAAATAAATCGTACCGACGAAAGGCCATAACCATGTGTATCGAGAGCATCTTTGGCAGCAGCAATCAGTTGCGGATTGTTGGAAAGTCCAAGGTAATTGTTAGCGCAGAAATTAAGCACTTCTGCACCTGAACTGATCGTGATTTCGGCGCCTTGGGGTGAAACTATAACACGCTCATTTTTAAATAGTCCTGCTTCTTTGATTCCGGCAAGTTCTTTGGTAAGGTGATCCTGAAATTTAGCGTACATATTGTCTTGATTATTAATAATTTGCCTCTTATAAATGATTTTTATACTGCTGGCAAAGGTAAAAATTATTAGACTGTTTAAACGAAATTTCAATAAAATGTGATTTAATATTAATCAGCACCGGACCAAACAAAAATAGCTAAAACCAAACATCATAAAACCGAAAAAGCATCCCGGTAAAAGTGCTTTTTCGGTCAGAAGATTCATTATGTTTGTTAGCTCCAAAAACTATAAATTAAAGTCTAACAGAATTTCGGATCCCTTCCGGATATAATACTTTATTGAATGAAAATGCTTTATCAAACTTGCCGGAGTCGAAAATATAATCAGAGTCATATTGATATAGCATTTCAACACTCTCTTTGATAATCGGATTAAAAAGTCCGGCCATTTGTATCATCAGCCTTGGCAGCACGGTGATTTTGGGTTTTATATTAAGTTCTTTAGCAGCAATTTCAACGATTTGTCCTGTGGTTAGAACATTCATATCAATAGGAAGATGCCAGGTTTGATTATAGGCTGAAGGCGTATTTCCAAGCAGAGCTGTTGCTTTTCCGGCATCGGGTGTATAAGTAAATGAATGTTTCAGGTTTTTGCTGATCATTAATTGAGCGCTTTTCCCTTTCTTCATATTTTCGAAAACCATCATATTTAAAAAGCTGTTATAGGTTTCCGGCCCGTAAAAATCAGCAGCACGGGCAATCAAAGCCGTTAATTCTCCACTTTTAACTTCATCCAGAATCATGGTGGCAATTTTAGCCCGAACTTCCCCTTTTCGACTGTAAGGATTAAAGGGTGTTTCTTCGGTCATTGGACCGGCAACCTTTCCATACATATAAACATTGTCGAAAAACACCAGTTTGGAGCCATTTTCTTTACATGCATTTATGACATTTAGCATCAGTTTGGGCCATTGTTCCTGCCAGACTTTAATGTTGTATTGCAGACCGGCAGTGACATATACAACTTCTGAGCCTTTAACGGCTTTCATAACTTCATAGCCTGAAGTAAGATCGGCTGAAAAGATTTCTTCCTTTCCGGTGACAGTTTTCGGGTTTCGGCTTACCAGCCTTATTTTATCCGTATATGTGGGTAATGATGTTGCCAGGTGAGTGGCAATTATTCCACCTGATCCTAAAATCGTTTGCATAGTTTCTGTTTTTTATTTTACAAAAATAGCTTTGTGATAACAGACTGAAAAAGATAAAACGGTGGAATGGCTGTTTTGTTAGATTGAAAGTGAGGAAATTATCGGTGAAGCCAAATCAACCTAACTGGAAATTTATCATTATCAACTCCAGACGCCTGCAATCCCTTCTCCGCAATATTTGCATTTCCCGGCAAAAATGTTATTCTGAATTACCCTGAAACCCTTTCGTTCCACAACTATTTTCCTGCATTTCGGGCATAAAGTATTTTCACAGTTCGAGCCGGGCAGGTTACCGATATACACGTATTTCATACCAGCATTCAGGGCTGTGTCATAGGCTTTTTGTAAAGTCTGCACAGGTGTCGCCGGAAGTTGAGTTAATTTGTATAAAGGTGAAAATCGGCTGAAATGCAAAGGGCAGTCATCCATTTTGTTGGCAACAAGCCATTTGCACATATCGCTGATGATTTTCATATTGTCTGTCCACGACGGGATAACCAGGTTGGTAATTTCGAGCCAAACGCCCTCTTCCTTTAAAACCTGAAGTGTCCGTAAAACAGGAGCCAGTTTGCCTGAATTTAATTTCAGATAGGTATCCTCCGTAAATCCCTTCAGGTCAATGTTTGCTGCATCAAGGTATTTACTCAACATCCTGATTGGCTGTTCATTAATATACCCGTTTGACTTGTAAACATTTTTTATTCCACCCGCACGGGCAATCCTGGCCGTATCATATACATACTCATAAAAAACTGTAGGTTCACCATAGGTATAGGCAATACTCTGGCAATTGTTTCTTAAACAGGCTTCAACAACCTTGTCGGGCATAAGATCCATATTCTCGGTTTCTTTCGGGCTCTTTTGTGAAATTTCCCAGTTCTGGCAATTCAAACATGCAAAATTACATCCTGCTGTTGCGATTGAAAATGCACTGGACGAAGGAAGGAAATGAAAAAATGGTTTTTTCTCGATCGGATCGATATGAACAGCGCACGGATTCCCGTAAGCCAAAGAATACAATTTATCCTTCACGTTGATACGGTTGCGGCATTTGCTGGTCTCCATGCGTTTGAGCGTACATTTGTTGGGGCAGTTGGTGCATTCAACGCCACGCTCCGTAACTTTATAGTGATAGGCTTCGCGACTCCATCTCCATAGCGGGCTTGCTGCCGAAGGTCCGGAAAGTGTGTTAATCCCGGCAAAAAGTAATTCCTGCCGGCAAAGCAAACAAGCTGCCGTGGCCATTCCTGAAGTTATAAAGTCTCGTCTTTTCATCGACAGAAAACATAAAAGCCTTTACAAAATTACATTACGAAAATGCTTTCTCAATAGAGAAAACAGATAAAATTAATTTTCAAGCATGCTTTTTGAGGGACATCAGGATTATTGCAGCAATAATGACAGCAGATACTATCAGGAGTGAATATATAAATCCCACAAGTGGCACAATCCATGCATTTATGAGTAGCGCCCCTGCAGCTGAGCCTATCAGATCAGCTGAATAGTTAACGGCAGCAACCTGATTTATATTACCTGTTTTCAGAATTGAAGCAATATGAAACTGAGCGCCGGTTACGAATGCAATGCAAAAAATAAGCAAACTGAAAATCAAATGCACCAGTACTGTTGAAAACTGAAAATGCGTTAATAATAAAATGCCGGCAAGACTAATTAAAATCAGGAAAACCGACATCAGCTGCAATCTGATAAGTGAATTATACATGGCCTTTGTCGGGAAGCTACCGGCGAGAAAGACGCCAAGTGAAAGCCCCGCCATAAACAGGGTTATGAAGATACCGGTCATCAGGTAAACATATCCGTATATTACCTGGAAAGCCAGGATCAGTATGATTTCAAGCGAAAATGAACTGAATCCGGCTGAAAATAAAGCCACTGTTATCCCACCGGAGCGATAACCGGCAAATATCATTAAAAGGATAACAGGTAATATAATAACGTACATGCCGGTGTTTCCTGGGTAACTTAACCAATAGTTTAGTTGCCTGTAACAGGCAACCGGTTCGAAATCGTGATTCAGCGGAGCATCTGTAGAAATCCTTTTCATAATTTTATCGGAGCGCTCCTTCAATGAAGCATCATCAAGATAATATTCATTCACATATTCGTTGGCAATTCCCCGTTTTTCACCCAGCAATGAAACCGAAGGGGTTAATACTCCATCCGAAGCAAGAAAGTAGTTTTTTTCACCGGGTATCACCAATACATTTTTAAAAACATCTTTCAATGTCTGATACATTGTCGACTGAATTTTTAAAGCATCACTACCCATATAATCATTTGTCGACATCAGGCTCAATGATACAATCCCATTATTTATCAGAAGGGTTTTGAGCAAGCTGAAAAATTCAAGTGTATAAAAACGGTTGATCTGCAGGGTTGACGGTTCCGGCAGGTTAAGTATAATTGCGTCATAGCTCAGCGAGTCGATATTCTTTTGCCCTGAAATTGCAAGTCTGTTCTGACTGTTCTTTTCAATAACCATTTTATTCATCAGCAGTCGTGGATCACCAATATGCAGGTTGAAGCGTTTATCCGCCGGTAAACGGTGAAACAACTTCCCAAGTTTTAGTATCCGGCGATTGATATCAGAGCAGTCGAGCCTTTTAAGCGGATATTTTAAACATTCGGCTGCAACCCCCGACAACCCGCCCCCAACCAGCAGAACATTCCCGTTAACCGGACGCTGGAGTAGAGCATAATGAATAGTTTCTTCGTTTAAAATAATGTTATTGGTCGTAAAAAGCAGGGTGTTATTTTCAAAGAAATTAAGCTGACCTGCTTTTTCGGTAACAACAAGTTTACCGTAAGGTGTATCTTTAAATGAAGCGATCTCCTGATCCGGAAACAGGTAATGCATGGTAGTTCTATCCAGGTTCGCGACTAAAGTGGTAAATGCAATTATGACAGCGACAGCAAGATAAAGTTTAAAATTCTTTCGAATTCTGAAAATTTCGTTTCGGCTGGCCAGGAAAAGAATTATACTGTTGATTAGCAGAATAATAGCAATATTCTGAAATGGTTCGAACAGGAATACCAGTATCATACTGCAAAGTATGCCGGCAGCAATGCCTCCCAGTGTTTCAATACGGTACGTAATGCTGATTGCGTTTTGACTCAGTGTATGAGACAGATAGTTGCTGATAGAACTGAACAGCCAGCCTGACAACAAGCAGAACGGAGCAAGCAAAAAGCTTGTCACAATCAGTATTTGTCCGATTCCGGGCATTCCTCCAAGGGGTAATACTATATTCCGTGACCAATTCAGCAGGAAAAGTGTTATCACCGGAATGATTGCCAGGGTGAATAATCCTGTCATAATTCCTTTCAGTCCCACAGGATCTTTAGCTCTGCGATTCATCAGTGCTCCCAAACCTGTGAGTAACATCCAATTTGCCAGTACTATACCAATAATAAGTTCATTGCCGTTAAAAACGGATAAAAACTCACGGATCATGATTAATTGGGTAGCCATAGATGTAAATCCAAGGCTGAAAGGAAGGCGTTTCACGTTAAACCCAAGTTTGTTAACCGGAAAGCCGGCTGGTGGAGTTAAAACTTCAGAATCATCTGCTTTTACAGAATTGACAGTTTTATTAAAGATAGAACTGTAATATTTTAAGTGCCACGAAAAGTGTATAAGAGCGATAAGGAAAAGCGCAATTCCAAAATCTACATGCCAAACCAGGAGGCTGTCGGTGCTAGGAAGGTCAACTTTAAAATTTACTGTTATGGCCAGTAATACTCCGATGCTCCCTGCTACTGAGATTGCCAGCAGCAACAGCGTATTCCAGAATTTTCGCTGCCAGCTACGGGAAACTATCCCAAACTGGACCAATGCCAGTGAAATGCCGTAAAATATAAGGCATATCAGGCTGATAGATACGACGGAATAAGGAGTATCCGGCATTTTGCATGATAACTAAAAGTGGAAATATAATTTTATTTACGATTTATGAATGACGACTTACGAGTGACGACTTACGAGTGACGACTTACGAGTGACGATTTACGAGTGACGATTTACGAATAATAGCAAATTTTAATTTATGAACAGACGGGAATCTGAATTTAAACAACCAACAAACTTTAAAATATGCTATTCTTTCTCTCCAAATACAAACGCCTGGTAAACAAATATTTCCGCGTCCTTATCTTTCCATCCGTCCCATCCGATTCCGGCTTTATCGCGGGCGCAATGGCCCAGGAATTGTTCCAGGTTCCAACCGGTGTCGGTGGCAACCTGTGGTAAAAATGTACCGCTTCGGCCTCCCTTTCTGATATAGATGCCATCGATACCAAGCCTGATAGTATTCACATTGCTTATTTTCTGCATGGGAGTAAGTACCGATATTTCAATGTCAATGGACTTCAATTCGGATAGTGTAACTGCGTTGAAGCGATAATCCTGTGTTGCAGACGCTATCGCCATTTGCTGAACTATTTTATAGAGTGGATTATCTGCCTCGAAGTGACCGATGCAACCACGGAGCTCACCAGCCTTTTTTAAGGTAACAAAAGCACCTGCCGGGCTTAACAAAGATTCAGTTAAGGTTTCAGTATTCACTGATATTGTCTGGCTTTCCTTTAAATAAGTCGTGATTGTGTTACGGGCAATCAGTAGCAGTTCTTTTTTGTCTGAATCCGTCAATGATATTGTGTTCTGCTTTTGTTGTAGCACACTAAGGGCAAAATAGCCAACAACCCGGTCCTTTTCACCATATTCCGAGTCGCCCGAATTTTTGTACAAGACCTGTTTGTAAGCTATTCCGGGCATAGTTTCGGTTAGATACATAAGGGTAATTACCGAAGGCCAGGAGCAACATCCGGTAGCCAGGTTTGCGACATCCTTTTTTGTACAACTCTCAACCGCATCCAGGAATTTATCCGGGTTGTTAGTCACAATAGCATTGGCAATCCGATTATCAGTGATAATAGCATCTTTGTAGGATGGATAATGTGAAAAGTCGGTACTGATGACGAACAGATTATCAGGAGTAAAATAAGGTTTAAGCGCTTTTGCAATTTTCTGGCAGGTTTTCGGATCCTGGGTGCCTAACAGGATAGGTACTATTTTAAAGTCTTTTTTCAAAAAATATTGCAGGAAAGGGATCTGAACTTCTATACTGTGTTCTGACTGGTGATATTGCGGATCGTATGATAAAACCTGATTCTCAGCGGTCAGTTTCTGAGCGATATCAAGATCAGTGTTTACAATGCCAAGAGGTGTACTGTAATTCCCGATGCTGTAAACAGATGCTCCCGGGAATGAATTCCTATGACTGCTGCCTATAATGAAAATGGTTTTATATTCTTTTTCAGGATCAATCTGTTTGAAAGCCGCCGCTGCCACTTCGCCCGAAAATACATACCCGGCATGAGGCGAAATAATCGCCAGAACATCTTGGTCAGTATCCGGGGCAGGCGCTTTGGCAAAATATATTTTTAACATTTGCCGGATTTCAGAGGCACTGGAAGGATAAAAACTGCCAGCCACAGCAGGCGGACGGTTTTGTAAAGTATCTGGAATTTTCATGGTGGTTGGCGGATTGGTATTCGATTGACAATTACTGAAAATGTACAAAGCCAGCAGAACTGCCAGGAGGATGATTTTTGTATGAATGCTGTAGAATTTCACAATCAAAAGATTTATTCAGCACTATAAAAGTACAAAGATTTGTGGGGAATAGCAAGAGTTTCTATAATGTTCAAACATAATCCATCACAGTATTTGGAATTGAACTTGGTAATCAGAAATGGAATAAGTGGTCGGGAGACAGGAGTCGTTAGTCAGGAGTAAAACATGAAATGAAATTACTTCAAAAGAGAAATAAAGTGAGATAAATAATTAACAACTTAAATGGCTGGTAAAGTGCAATGGACATAGGGAATCAGCTATGTTTATAGGTTCTCCCGACTTCGGTCTTCAGGCTTCCAGCCCACTACCAGAATTACGTTAGCCTCCAATTCTCCAGAAAATCGTATTTTTGCAACCTAACAATAGTATCCATTGAACATTGCAGCATTAGTTTCGGGAGGCGTTGACAGTTCGGTTACCTTGCATCTTCTTAAAGAGCAGGGTTACGAACCGGTAATCTTTTATATCCAGATCGGTATGAAAGACGAAGAGGGATTTATGGATTGTTCCTCCGAAGAGGATATTGAGCTTACATCATGGCTCGCAAAGTATTACGGGCTTAAAATGGAAGTTGTCCCTCTGCATAAAGAGTATTGGGATAATGTGATGGCTTATGCTCTGGAAGCAGTCCGCAAAGGGCTTACGCCTAACCCGGATGTAATGTGCAACAGACTGATAAAATTCGGCGAATTTGAAAAATACTGGGGTAAGGATTTTGATAAAATTTCGACCGGGCATTATGCCAATACGGTAATTGAAAATGGGAAAACCTGGCTTGCTACTGCCAAAGACCCGGTTAAGGACCAGACAGATTTCCTGGCCCAGATCACTTACCAACAAGTGAGCAAACTAATGTTTCCCATTGGAAACCTTATGAAAAGCGAAGTCCGCGCTATTGCTCACAAACAGAATATGCCCAGTGCCCATCGCCGCGACAGCCAGGGGATTTGCTTCCTTGGAAAAGTGAATTACGTCGATTTCCTGCGAAAATATATTGGTGAAAAAGAAGGTAAGATAATTGAACTGGAAACAGGAAAGATACTTGGTAAACACAAAGGATACTGGTTTCATACCATCGGGCAGCGCAAAGGTTTAAATCTCGGTGGAGGCCCATGGTTTGTGGTGAAAAAAGATTCGGTTGAAAACACCATTTTTGTCTCCAACGGCTACGATCCCGAATCACAATACCAGGAGGTGATTGGTTTGACAGACTTTCATTTTATAAGTGAAAATCCATGGGAAGATGAAACTGATTCAAAGGAAATCACTTTCAAAATCCGCCATACACCTGATTTTACCAAAGGGATTTTGAAAAAGGAAGGCGAAAATTACATAATCCAATCATCGGTTCCGGTATCGGGAGTGGCAGCCGGGCAGTTTGGAGTGGTTTACGACAAGGACTCGCGGATTTGCTTTGGAAGCGGGGTGATTGAATAGGGGTTAGGATTTAGGGGTTTGGGTTTGGGGAATCAAATTTCATATTTCTGATTTCTTATTAAAAGATGTTGTAGGCTTCCCTTTAATAAAAATATCAGGTTGCAGTACCCGGCACTTGGCACCCGGCACTTTAAAAAACAGTATCATTCTTTAATTTAAATAATACTTAATGAAAAACTCAAAACTACTACTTAACTGTATTCTCTTTTTCTCACTGATAATCTCTTCAATTTCGTGCGATCGCAGCCATGCTCCTGTATTCGAGAAATACCTGAAATTTAAAAATGCATCCTGGGACCGTTTTGATATTAAACACTTTGAGATTCCATTTGATGAAACTACAAAGACTTCTGATATTACGGTTGTTATTCACTGTACAGAGAAATTTAAATATAACGCCCTTCCTATTTATGTGGTTTTAACTGCACCTTCAGGAGAGGAGAGTATCCGCGAAATATCTGTGAAAATTCGTGAAAATGGCAAGCTTATTTCAGAGCCGACAGGGATTAAATCAGAATCCCGGCTGGTATTATGGAAAAGTATTAACAGTACCAAAGGCAACTACAAGATCAGCATTGAAAACCTGGCTCCGATAATTCAGACGGAAGGAATTGAGGAGATTGGGGTTGTGGTGACAGAATCAGTTTAGTATATCGGTATATACCTTCTGTCGGCCTCCTGTACAAAACAAATAAACAGTTTATCCCAGATAAAAAAGTATCTCATCCCTGTTAAGTATCTCTTTAACAAGTATTAACTTTTCTTCATCCTGATTTACAGGTATTTTTGCACAATTATACCTGGAAACATGAAACGTAACTGGCTCCTCTTCATTCTTTTGTTTACGGTTTTCCTGGGTGTGAAAGCACAGGTTGCTCAAAAATTACCGGAAGTTTCTGTTGAAGGATTTATTACAAATATTCAGGGAAAATACATTGAAAATGTGCATGTTGTAAATGTTTCGGGCAGCAGAGGAACAACCAGCAACTGGCAGGGGCAATTCCATATTAATGCCTATCCGGGCGATACAATCAGGGCTACCTGTGTGGGATATATTCCTTTCAAATATCACCTTCCGGTTAACGGCCCATCGCCTGTAATCCCTATGCATATTATATTGCAGGTTGATACACTCGAGATTTCGGGCGTAGAAATATATCCCTGGCCGTCGGATGCAGAAGCGCTGAAAAAAGCCGTTCTGGCAATGGAGGATCAAACACCCAAAACATTTGATCTTAAACTAAACGATCCTAAATTTTACGGAATTCCCCTTCCGGGTGGAGGTGGTCAGCCGCCACCACCTGCTACTCCCGGCCTGGCTAATCCGGGTTTAACTGTTACCATACCCGGCCCGATTACAGCCATATATGATGCATTCAGCAAAGAAGGCAAGAGCAAACGAAAGCTGGAGTCGCTGGAAAGCCAGGATCAGAAAAAAGTAGTGGCTGCCCGCAGGTACAATGCGAAAGTTGTTCAGCAGATAACGTCGTTTAAAACGGATAAAGAAATTCAGGATTTTATGCTGTATTGCAACCTTTCGGTTGATTTTATTGTCAGCTCGACGGAATATGATCTGTATAAGGCGATAAACGAGTGCCTGCTTGCGTACAACGAATCGAAAAAGGAGAAGATTTGATTCTTCTGAAGATCCAAGTCCCAAAATTCAAGTTCCAAATTCCAAATTTCAAGCCCCAAGAACTAAATAACTGGTCCTAAATTTCATAGATAAAACCCGTTACCTCAATCTCTTTTTTGGATCTTGGTACCTTGGAATTTGGAATTTTAATATACATTGATTTATCCTGTTTAGAGTAAACGCAGCTGTTCAACGGCTATCCAGCATCTCTCCCGCAGACAATCTTATCATTTGCCAGCTGAAGCTGCAGATCGCCTAAACTGGCGAATCTTTTTTCATCACGGATACGGTCGATAAACGACAGCGTTATTTCCCTGTCATAAATATCCTGGTTAAAATCAAAAATATTGGCTTCAATGGTCAGGTGATCAGCGTCGATTGTTGGCCTGAAACCTATATTGGTCATTGCTTTATAAACGGTATCATTAACTTTTACCAGCGTGGCATATACTCCCTGCCCCGGTATGAGTTTATGTCTGTAATTGATTTTCAGATTGGCAGTGGGATAACCGATATTTCGTCCTATTTTATTGCCGGCAACAACTATCCCGCTCATTTCGTATGCATATCCCAGCATGGTTTCAGCCAGTTTCACATCGCCATTGAGCAATGCACGCCTTACCATGGAGGAACTCACTGTGTGTTCGGCAACAAGGACCATAGGCAATTCATCTACGGTAAAGCCAAACTCCGTGCCCATTTTGCTTAGCATTTCAAAATCGCCCTTCCTGTTCTGGCCAAAAAAATGATCGTAACCTGTAATTACATGGCTCACCTTAATCTGGTCAACAAGAACATTTTTAATAAAATCGTGAGGTGTGATTTTCGCAAATTCAAGATCGAAAGGTATTACCAGCACAACATCCACACCTGCCAATTCAAACCGCTGCAGTTTTTCATCAAGAGTGTTTAAAAGCCAGACTTCAGCCTGGTGGGGCAATACCAGCCTTGGATGAGGATCAAAAGTGATCACCACGGACTCACATTTCTTTTCCTTCGCCATAGCGGCTAACCGGCTGATGATTTCCAGGTGACCGCGATGTACTCCGTCAAATACGCCCACCGTTGTTACTGGCCTGCAATGAGATTTGAATTCAGATATCTGACGGTAGATTCGCATTCGTTACGTTAAATTTTGGCGACCGAGTGAACTAAAGCAACAGTGATATATTATATCATTGTGAATACAATTTCATTCCTAAAATTTAAATTCCAAGTCCCAAGCTCCAAAAATCAAATTCCAAATGTGTGCTTTCAAAATCGGTATAAACTTTGCTTTTTTTCTATTTCTTACCCTGGAATTTGTAACTTGGAATTTATTCAAAACCTCAGGCTGTATTTACGCATTAACCAATTCATTATTCAGCAGGTAAGCGGCAATCTGCACTGCATTGGTGGCAGCACCTTTACGGAGGTTATCGGCAACTATCCACAAGTTGATCGTGTTAGCCTGTGATTCGTCGCGGCGGATGCGGCCAACAAAAACCTCATCGCGGCCTTCGGCATATTTTGGCATCGGGTAAATAGATTTTTCAGGGTCATCCTGCACCACAACTCCTTTTGTCGTTGATAACAGTTTGTTGATCCACTCCATCTCGAATTCTTTCTCAAACTCTATATTTACCGATTCCGAATGGCCGCCGGTAACAGGTACTCGGACAACAGTTGCAGTGACACGTATCGAGTTATCGCCCAGTATTTTGCGTGTTTCGTTCAGAAGTTTCGTTTCTTCGGTTGTATATCCGTTGGCTTCGAACGTGCCGCCATGAGGAAACAGGTTCATGTCAATAGGATGAGGATATACCATATTGGTACGTGTACCTGCCCTTTCGTTCATCATTTGTTCCATCGCCTTTTGACCTGTTCCTGAAACAGACTGATAGGTTGAAACAACAAGCCGTTTTATTTTCAGATGCTGATGCAGTTGCGAAATAGCTAACACCATCTGTATGGTACTGCAATTCGGGTTAGCAATAATCTTAGTCTTACTGTTCAATAACGACGCATTTATTTCGGGCACAACCAGCGGAATAGTGTCATCCATCCGCCATGCTGAACTGTTGTCGATCACAAATGTACCCGCTGCGGCAAACAAAGGCGCATATTGTTTAGAAACGGAGGCCCCGGCTGAGAAGATAGCAATCTCAGGTTTCATAGCAATAGCATCGGTAATACTCACTATTTTACGGGGCATATTGTTGAAAAACAAATCTTTACCTACCGATTTTTCGGATGCAACAGGTATGATTTCGGAAATTTTATCGAAAGGGATATAACGTGCTTCTTCCAGGACTTTGATCATTACGCTTCCGACAAGGCCAGTAGCACCAACAATTGCAATTTTCATCTATAGTTTTGTTAGTTGTTTTTTAAATCCGAAATAGCTTTCAATCTTATAGATGATCGAACCTGCAGTAATGTACATAGTATCGAATTCATATCTTTACAAAGATTTTATTTCAGAAGTGCAAAAATACTACATTTACACCAATCGAATATCAACCAATAGGATTATGCGAAAGATTCTGCTTTTATTTCTCAGTGTTATTCTGTTTCAGGGTTTAGCCAAGGCTCAGTTCTCCGATACTTTTACAGATGGCGATTTTACTTCAAATCCCACGTGGACGGGCGATGATGCTTTATACAAAGTGAATTCCTCTTTTCAGCTTCAGCTGAATTCAACAGGTACAGGAACAGCCTCATTATCGTCAGCAAATACCTTGTTACCGGATATGGAATGGAATTTCTGGATAAAACTGGCATTTGCACCCTCGGATAACAACCTGGCCCGGGTTTATTTGTGTTCGGATAATGCAGATCTTAAGGGGTCACTTAATGGGTATTATCTCAAATTTGGCGAAAACCTGGCTAATGATGCTATTGAACTTGTTAAACAAACTGGAAGTACGAGTACTGTTGTTTGTCGTGGTACAGACGGATTGATTGCTGCTGCTTTTACCATCCGCGTTAAAGTGGTGAGGGCTGCTGGAGGTACCTGGAATGTATATGCTGATGCCCTTGGCGGGACTAATTATCAACTGCAGGCAACAGGTACGGATAATACATTTACGACCGGTTCGTATTTAGGTGTTTATAGCAAATATACAAGCAGTAACATTACTAATTTTTACTACGATAATTTTTATGCCGGACCTCCCATAGTGGATAATACACCACCGGAAGTGGTTTCAGTTTCACTTACCTCACCCAAACAAGTATCAGTTACTTTCAGCGAACCGGTTGAAGCGGCCACTGCCACTAACGTGAACAATTACAGTGTTACTCCCGGTTCAATACTTCCTTTGTCAGCAACACAGGATGTTTCGAATCCTGCGATCGTGTTGCTTACATATTCACAGAATTTTACTGCCGATGTTTCCTATACACTCACTACTTCAAATGTACAAGACCCTGCCGGGAATACTATGTTGCCCGGCCAGTCTGCCTTCAGCTGGCACCAGGCAAAAACGTATGATATTCTCATAAATGAGATCATGGCTGATCCATCACCGGTTGTAAATCTCCCCGATGCTGAATATGTGGAATTATACAACCGAAGTGCTTTGCCGGTGGATTTAAAGAATTGGGTTCTTGTTCTGGGTGGTAGTTCAAAAATTCTTCCTCAATATACATTGCCTGCAGGCGGATATGTAATACTTTGCAGTACTACGAACAAACCTTTGCTTCAGCCTTTCGGTAATGTGCTTGATTTCAGCAGTTTTTCCATTACCAATACCGGTGCAACCATCACGCTGAAAGATAATTACGGGAATGTTATCCACACAGTTCCGTTTACTGATAAATGGTACCCTGCCGGGGTTAAAAAGGATGGCGGCTGGTCGCTCGAACTGATTGATCCGATGAATCCCTGCGGCGAGGCTTCCAACTGGACAGTTTGCAACAATGATGTTGGTGGTACACCGGGGAGTGTAAATTCGGTGAATGCCTCCAATCCCGATAATGTACCTCCCGCTCTCAGCCAGGCCATAGTGAATGACCGGACACATTTAACCATTAGCTTTACTGAAAGCTGCGACAGTGCAACGATTTTAAACAAAGCAAACTACCTGATCGATAACGGGATTGGAAATCCAACTTCAGTGGTGACTTACAGCCCTGATTATAAAGCTGCATCTCTGACATTGGGAACACCTTTGGTAACCGGATTATTATACACCATCACCAGCACAACAAACATAACCGATTGTGCCGGCAATGCTTTTTTAAGCGGTAGTTCATTGCAGTTTCTGATTCCCTTCCCCGATACCATTTCGCCTGAGGTGATTTCGGTTTCGGTTGCACCACCGAATAAATTATCGGTTACATTCAGTGAAGCAGTTGAGACCTTTAGCGCAACCAAGTTCAGTAATTATTCTGCAATGCCCGGTTCGCTGATTCCGATATCGGCTAAGATAAATACAAGTGACCCGTCAGTAGTTGATCTTGTTTTTTCACAGCGGTTTACACCGGATATTTCGTATTTACTGAACATTATTAATGTTAAAGATATTTCCGGAAACATAATGGCTCCAGCTGAGTCATCGTTCAGCTGGCACCAGGCACAATCGTTTGATATACTTATCAACGAAATTATGGCCGATCCGTCGCCTGCTGTTAAACTGCCTGATGCTGAATATGTGGAATTATACAACCGCAGTGCTTTTCCACTTGAGTTACAAAACTGGACCTTATTGCTCGGAAGCACTGTAAAACCACTTCCAAAGTACACCCTACCTGCCGGAGGATATGTTATTCTATGTGATGACAGTTCAAGGTTGTTGCTCCAGCCGTTTGGATCCGTGATTGATTTCAGCAGCTTTGCGATTACTAACACGAGTGGGACTATTACGCTTAAAGATTTTGACGGGAATGTAATTCATACAGTATCCTATACAGATGACTGGTTTGATGGTAGCTACAAAAAGGACGGCGGCTGGTCGCTCGAACTTATCGATCCGTTAAATCCCTGTGGAGAAGCTTCAAACTGGGCTGCCTGCAACAATGATGTTGGTGGCACACCTGGCAATGTGAATTCGGTTAATGCATCCAATCCTGACCATACTCCTCCCTCCATCAGCCGGGTAGGAGTGACCGACGCAACCCATATCACGGTTTGGTTCAGCGAATCGTGCGACAGTACAGCGATATTAAATCCTGTAAACTATACCATTGATAACGGAATTGGAAATCCAACTTCTGTCAGGGCAAAAAGCCCTGGATACAAAGCTGCTGATTTAACGTTGACTTCTCCAATATCTGCTGATGTTATTTACACTCTAACCATTACCAGCAATATCACCGATTGTGCAGGTAATGCCTTTACAACTGAAAATTCGGTGCGGTTTGCCATTCCGGTTGAAGCTGAAGCAAACGACATTGTGATCAACGAACTGCTTTTTGATCCCACAGATCAAGGTGTTGATTTTATTGAAATACTTAACCGATCCAACAAAGTTATTGATCTGAAAGACCTGATCCTGGCAAATTATGATACCATAAACCAGGTAATTACGGATTATAACGAAATAAGCCAGCAGCCGTTCCAGATTCTGCCCGGCGAGTATTATGTACTATCAACGGATAGTTCAGCGGTTAAAAAATGCTATAAAACCATCAGTCCGAAGGCATTTATCGACATGGCCTATTTCCCGTCGATGAATAATGATGAAGGACTCGTTGCCCTCACTACAAAAGGCGGGAAAGTTATTGACCTGGTTGCCTATACTTCCGATATGCAATACCCATTACTAACCAACGTGGATGGTGTTTCGCTCGAAAGGATCAGTCCTGAAAGACCCTCAAAAGATGTAACCAACTGGCATTCGGCATCCGAAGCGGTAGGCTATGCAACGCCAGGGTACAAAAACTCTCAGTTTGGCGCTACAATTTCAGATGCCAACGAGATTACGCTTTCGCCCGATATTTTTTCGCCCGACAACGACGGTTACAATGATAACCTGAGCATCGCTTATTCGTTTAATGCTTCCGGGAACAATATCAGCATTACTATTTATGATGCCACCGGACGCCTTGTCCGCAACCTGGTAAACCACGAACTGTGTGGCACATCAGGCGCTTTTACCTGGGACGGAATTACCAACGACCGGCTCAAAGCATCCATCGGCAGGTATATTGTTTTTGTAGAAATATTCGATATGGATGGGAATGTAAAGAGGTATAAGAAGGGGACGGTGCTGGGAGGGAAACTGTAAGGTAAATGTCTTAATATATCTGCTATCATACATATACACTATTGGGTGCCATTCAATAAAACTTAGTGTCATGAAAGAAACACTTAGATACATACTTGGATACCTGGTTGGTTTTATGCTTTTCGTAGTCTTAGTACCATTTGGGTTCTACAAATTATCACAATTGGATGTCTTTTTAGATGGGAAAGTCTTGATTAGTTCCAATACGTTAAGATTTATATTCTTCGCTATAGCTTTTCTGATAGGCGCGATATTTGCGATTTGGTCGAATATATTTCTAAGCAAGATCGGGAAAGGAGGGCCCACTGATGCATTTGGAATTTCAGTAAGTCCACAAACGAAAAAACTCGTTACAATTGGGCCATACAGATATAGCAGGAATCCAATGGTATTTGGAGCATTTTCGCTATATGCATCGATTGTTATAATTTTAAATTCAATCAGTGGACTTATTGTTTTAATACTCTTATTCTTCTTGATGATTTTATTTTTAAAACAATCTGAAGAAAAAAGATTAATAAGGGATTTTGGAGATGAGTATATTGAATACAAGAAAAAAGTATCAATGATATTTCCATTAAAATTAAACAAGAAATAATAAGTGCGGCACCAAACACTTGGTATTGTGCATGCGGGATGTGGAAGTTTTCGAAAGGTTTAAAGGCTCGTAAAAAAGTCGGTGTAAACTGATCGGATATCACCCTGTAATGCCGCATAGTGTCGTACCATCAAACGTTATAGCTCATTTTAAAAACAATACAACCAAATATTGGGAAATTCCCCCTTTAGATAAACAGATAGAATTATGAAACAATTGATTTTATTAAGTCTAATGGTAATTGGATTAATGTCATCATGTAAGAAAGACAATAGTTTGAATAAAAGCAATGCTGAGATAATTGGTTTTAATCCGGACAAATGTATGTGCTGTTGGGGCTGGTCAATTAAAATTGGAAATGATACAATAAAATCAGATACCGTTTTAATTGGAGAACTTTTTGGGTATGAAATTAAAGAGCCGATTAAAGTTTATATTGTACTTGGAGGAATTAAAGATATATGTAAAGACTACTATAATATCAAGGAAATAAAAAAGGCAGAATAGAAAACACACCAAAACAAATGGCGTGTTCGGTAACATAATTGAAGCCTGGTTGGCGCGCGTTTTATATTTTGTCGCGGGCCGGGTAAGATATTTTTATGTAAAATGAATTATATTTCCTTTTTAAGATTTATTGGGATTTGATTTAATCTACTTTTGAAGTTAGTTAAGAAAAGTTTTCGTTCGCAAGCGTTAAAAAATAAGAAGCACACGAACAGAGAATTAATTTTAAAATATAGTACATAATAGTAATATTAAATTTTAAATTATATGAGAAAGCTAATTATAGTGCTGACAATAATAAATCTAGTATATTTCAATTTGTCTGCAAATAATACGTTCAAAGTTGGATACATTATTAATCTACATGGAGATACAATTAATGGCTATCTTCTTGATCAGAGTAGCATCAAAGCCTCAAAAAAATGTGTTTTTAAAACCACTTTAGATGGCGACAAAATAGTTTATACTCCTAACGATTTATTAGCATATAGATATATTGACGGGAAATATTACATCTCCAAACAAATAAGCAGAAGCCAGGATAATGTTAAAGAACCCGTCTTTATGGAATTTTTCATAAAGGGTATTGCTTGTATATATTATTATGTAAATGAAAAGGGCGAACATTATTATATTGAAAAAATACCTTTTGGTCTGGTTGAATTATCAGATTTGGATCTTACCACAGAAAATGATAATAAAGGCGAATCAATATATAAAGGAAAACTTAGAATAATTATGGCTGATTGTCCTGAAATTGAAAATGAAATAAATAATACACAACTTAATTATTCATCTTTAGTTAAGCTGGCAAAGGACTATCATAACAGAGTATGTACAGATGAAAGCTGCATAATATTTGAAAGAGAATCAACGCCCGTAAAAGTCAATTTTGGAATAGCACTCGGAGTATCATATAATAAATACAAATTTGGTTCTGAATTATATAGTGATTACAGACCGGGGTATCAGGCCGGGATATCTATGAGATTAAAAAATATACTCTTTTCAGATGATAACTTAGATTTGAGCGTGGACTTAATGTTTGAGATAAATTCGAATTATACAATGAAACCTTTCGAAAATCACAGATATGTTCATGCAAGTTACAATGGTGTGAACTATGTTCTGACCAGTTTCCCAAACAATAGGACCATCCAGGAACTACCTGTAGACATAAAATTAATCAGTTTAAAATTGCCTTTAATGGTGAATTACAACTTTGCTTTCCGCAAAATGTATTTAGTTCCGGGGATAGGGATTACAAATAAATTTATTTTAAGTAGTAACAAGGAATTTAAAATTGCGAATTTTGAAGACCAATATGGGCGAACAATACAGCCATATTTAATTGGTATTGTCGGGAAAGTTGGTATTGAAAAGATAATATTGAATGCAAAAGGGCTTAGCTTGGATTTTTTATATGAATATTTGCTTGATCCAGTTGCAGTTAACTCTCTCTTACGATTAACAGAAAACAAATTTACATTCCAGGTAGGATTCAGGTTCTGATTGTTTAAGCAAAGGAATCTTTCAATTGTTATTAAGACATGGAAAGGTATTACCCAATTTCCATATTTGAGTACCAGGTAAATGTGTAAAGACATTTATTACCCGGCTCTCGTTTGCAAATAAATCTCCGAGAAAGAGTAAAAATATACACTTCTTTCTCCAACAGCACAATTTTGGCAACGTAGCGAGATGAAAACCTTCATTTAAAAAGCAATTATCAAACTCTTCAAATAGCACTTATTTTTCCGTCTCAAAAACCGTCAGATACTTCAACCCGCTTTTAAACTCTTCAAATCCAATCGATTTAGGGCAGGTTACAGTAACCGACTGTCCCGGAAGTATATCCATAAAATTATCCGAAAATTGAACTTCACTGTTGGTACTGGTCAGGAAAAGGTTTTTAGCCAGGTTTTCTGAATGTATGGTAACCGAATATGCATCCGGAGTTTCCTGGATATCAAGACTTACGACAGGATTTACCAGCTTAAGATCTTTTACCCGGGTAAAGTAATGATAGTCGGTATCAATTACATTTTTACCGGATTCAAATGAAGAAACCATTATACATTTGGTTCTGTCGGTAATGCCGAGCAATGCTGTAGTATCGGTTTCAAAGATAACGGCAGAAGAGTTCGATGGAAGCTGCGCTTTAACCGTCTCTTCCCAGATTGTTATTCCCTTGAAATCGATAAGCTTGATTTTCAGAAGTCCTTTTTGTGTTTGAACCAAATTCGAAACACCGTAAATTTTGATTTTGCCGTTTTCTTCAACAGAAGTGATAATCGAATTTTTATATGCATTACGGGCAAAGTACTGCACAGCTTTCCAGCGCTGGTAATAGTCCATGCTGCTCCACGAGGCTACCGGCCAGCAATCGTTGATCTGCCAGTACAGTGAGCCCATGCAAAAAGGCATAGCCATACGGTGCGATTCCATGGCCATTTTGATGCCTTCGGCCTGCAATACCTGCCCGATATACAAAAACTGCTCGAAATCGACAGGGATTTTATAATCCTCAGCCATATATTGTTTTATGCGCAGGTTGCCGATGCCTGAACGCTGATGCGATGCCATCACTTCCGATTCAATATTGTAATCAGATGGAATGGTATATTTTTGAACGGTTTTAAATTCCGGGAACGACTGGAATCCATATTCGCTCATAAACCGGGCTTTGTATTTGCGGAAATCGCTGAACGGGTGAAGCCCGTGCCACACACCCCAATAATGCATATCACCTGAACGGGTTTCGTAATTGGCAAGTTTTTCAAATCCGGCTGAAGGTGAAGATGGCCAGTAAGGCTGATCGGGTGCAAGATCATTTACAACACCGGGTAAAATATGATGGAAAACTGCATCGTATGCATTCCAGATTATTTCTCGTTGCTGCTTGCTGTAGGTTTGTTTGTAGCCCCATCCCGCTTTTTCATCCCATTGCGCCCACATGGATTCAATTTCATTGTTGCCGCACCATATAGCCATGCAGGCATGGCTCCGCAGGCGTTTCACATTATCGATGGCTTCATTTTTTACATTATCCAGGAATGCAGAATCGCCGGGATACATGGTACAGGCAAACATAAAATCCTGCCAGACCAGTATTCCGTATTTATCGCAAAGGTCATAGAAAAGATCATCCTCATACACTCCGCCGCCCCAAACACGAAGCATATTCATATTACAATCAGCGGCTGATTTTACAACTGTTTCGTATTTTTCGGGTGTAACCCTTGGCAGGAAAACATCATTCGGAATATAGTTGGCGCCTTTCATAAATACAGGCCTGCCATTAACTTCAAAGTAAAAACTCTCACCTTTTCCATCCGCATCAGGAGTGCGGACAAGCTTAACAGTACGCAACCCGGTTTTGACAGTTTTGCTGTCGGCTACAGCCTGATCACTTCCCAAAACTGCAGTAATGGAGTAAAGGGTTTGCTCACCGAGCCCGTTTGGCCACCAGAGTTTTGGATTTTTGATTTCAAAATCGATGGAATAAATATGGGTTCCTTTTTGCAACTCAATTGCCTTCCCTGTTGCAAGGTATTCATTCACATTTATACTGATTTCCTGTTTGCCAGCCTGCTCAGCTGATATCTCCACTTCAGCATTTAAAAGGGCTGATTTGTCGCCAAGTGATTTCTGTACAATGTGAATACTCTCAATTTTCTGACTATCCCATGCATTTATTTTTACTTTACGCCAAATGCCTGAGGTAACAAGCCGCGGACCCCAGTCCCAGCCAAAGTGATACCCTGCCTTGCGGGTATACATGCTTACCAGGTTATTTCCCAATCCACCTAAAACGGACTGATCGTTACCGGCAGGAAGTCCAAACCCCAATACCTCCTGTTTTTCCAGGCCAATAACAACAGGTGATTTAAACACAATGAGAATTATATTCTCACCTTTTTTCAAATCCTTTTTCACATCAATCGTCCAGGTACGGAACATATTATCAGCGCTCAATACCAGATGACCATTAATATAAACATCAGCATACGTGTCCAGACCTTCGAACCCCATTTCAATGTTCTGTTTTTGGGCCATTTCAGACGAAAGATTGAATGTGCTCCGGTATTCCCAATTTACTTTGTCAATCCACTGAAGGCCAAGCTCATTAAGCCTATAGTACGGATCTTCAATTTTCTTATTCGCAAGCAAATCGGTATGCACAGTACCGGGCACAGTAGCAGGAAGCCAGGTGGTAGTTCCGGTTTGCCTGAACTCCCAGTTTTTATTCAGTTCCATTGACAATACGGATGTCTGGGCATGTAGGGCAAATGAAATAATCATCGGAACAAATGTTAGTAGCGAAATGCGAAGTAAATATTTTTTCATAGAGTTCAAAAAGCTAAATTTCTTTTTTATAAAAATGAAATGGCTGGTAAAATTAGCAGACTTTTCGATGATATTTCTGTTTCAGATCAATTAAACCAGTCATTGATACACCCTTTCAGATTTGCTATGTCTCCTTGTCTCCCCTCTCCTCGTCTTACCCCCGCCCAATCTCCCTCGCGCCGTTTCCCATACTCCTATTCCCTTGCAAATCCAATACAAGCTACGCTCAGTTTAACTCCTTCAATAGCCAGCAGAATATGAGCGGCTGATTCGAGTGTAGCACCGGTGGTTATTACATCATCAACCAGCAATATATGGCTATTGGCGATTTTCTCAGGTGCTGTAACTTTAAATATTTCTTTTACATTTTCCCAGCGTGCAAAACGCGATTTCCGCGTTTGGGTGGCGGTATCTATGGTACGGATAAAGGAGGTAGCATCCATTTCGATTTCCATCGCTTTTGCCAACCCGATGGCAAATTGTTCACTCTGGTTATAGCCACGTTTTCGCTGCTTGTCGGGATGTAAAGGTACCGGAATTACTTTGGTGACATCTTTAAAATTTTCAGCTTTTATCAGGTCAGCGCCCAGGATTTTGCCCAGGTGAATTCCCACATCCACCCGTCCTTTGTATTTAAGTTGGTGTATCAGGTGCTGAACCTTGCTCTTTTTCTGAAAAATATATAGCGCTGCAGTATTTGCTAGTTGTGCCCGGCCCCAGAAAACCGTATCCAGAGGACTTTCTTCCATCAGGTGGTAGTTGGTTTTAGGAAGGTGGTACAGGCAATACGTGCATATAATTTCTTCGTGCTTGAATAATGAATTGCCGCAGGCAGCGCAAACCCGGGGATACAATAGAGAAATGAAATCATCGATAAAACCTGGAATTTTCATAAAAGCATATTGATGATCAAAGATACGTTAAAGACTTAGAAAATAAAATGTCTTATTTATTCTTGCCAATATTACAAATTGCTAGACAACTAAATCTGAGCCAGATCAGATTTGTATTCAAAAAAGTAAATATGTTTTTGTGAATTGCTTTCAATACATTAAGTTTGCAATACATAACTTATAAGCAATTCCATGACAGAAAAGAAAAACGGAAATCCGGCCGTGGTCGGGTTAGCAGGTTTTGGTATGACCACACTGCTTTTACAGTTTCACAACATAGGATTAATGGGTCTTGGACCTGTTGTCGCCATGGGATTTATTTTTGGCGGTCTCGCACAGATGATTGCCGGTTTCCAGGAACAGAAAACGGGGAATAATTTCGGCTACAGTGCTTTTGTTGCCTATGGCTCATTTTGGATAGGGTTGGGAATTATCTGGATGCTGAATGCATTCAAAATTTATGAGGCCTCAAAAACCGATGTAGGTTTTTACCTGGTAGGCTGGACTCTTTATACGGCTGTTATGTTTGTAGCTTCGTTGCGTATTCACAAAGCAATGATAGTTACTTTAGGAACTTTACTCCTTGGTTTTATTCTCCTTGACCTGGGGCATTTCGGCAACCCTACGTTTAATGTAATTGCCGGTTATGAACTTATTGTTTGTGCAGGTTCAGCCTGGTATATGATGGCAGCTATAATTATAAATGATGTGGCTGGAAAAACTGTTCTCAGTATGGGAAATCCTCTTATAAAATAGAGATGTAAAGATTCTTAATGTTCAATCGTGTTTGAAAAATAATTCTGTTTTTCGAAAACAAAAAAACCTGTCTGATTTACTCTGACAGGTTTTTTGTTGATTTTCAAATATGTTATTACATGATTTCCAGTAATTCTACTTCAAATATTAATGTAGCATTCGGTCCTATTACTTTGCCGGCACCCTGTGCTCCGTATGCCAGGTTCGAAGGGATAAAGAATTTGTATTTTGCACCTTTCGACATAAGCTGTAATCCTTCGACCCAACCGGAAATAACCTGTGTTACTCCAAATGTAGCAGGTTCACCACGGCTAACTGAACTATCGAAGACGGTTCCGTCAATCAGGGTTCCTGTATAATGCACTTTTACCTGGTTTTTTGCAGTTGCTTTTACACCGGTTCCTTCGGTAATAACTGAATATTGCAGACCGCTTGGTAAGGTGACTACACCAGGTTGGTTTTTGTTTTCGGCCAGGAAAGCACTTCCGCTTTCACTGTTGTTGCCTTCTGCTTGTTTCTGCATACCTTCGAAAAACTCGTTGAGTATATGATTCACCTCATCAGGTGACATGCTGATTTCTTCGTTGTTTAAAATAGCATTCAGGCCTTTTGTGAAATGCTCAATATCAAGCGCTTCAACACCTGAATTTTTCAAATTGCTTGCAATGCTTAAGCCTAAAGCGTAGCTGATGTCTTTCATTCTATTGTTAATTTTTAAGTGGTCACTTGAAATACTCCATAATATCCTTTTCACTAACCTATGAAAATTGCTTTATGGTTATTTCATAAAATTATGTTTTATATCTTTTAGGCTGCGAAGGTAAAACTTTTATGCCAGACTGTTTTAAAATTCAATCAGATTCCCGGAATAGGGTCCTGTTTTGATTAAAGAAATATATCTATTCGCTTGTTTATTATTTAATTTATAAATTTTGGATAATTTATCATTTAGCCATCAGGGTAAACGCTGACATATGTGTATAGTATGTATGAAGGCATAATCTCAACAAAAAATTTTAAATTATCTTAAATATGAAAAAACCATTTCTCTATTTTCTATTTACCCTAACCAGTATTGGTACTGGCATTTTACTTTCCAGCTCTGAACCGGTAATTTATGGCGAATACGCGCCTGTATACATGGATCGTTCCGAGATGGAGAGCGCCGTAAAGATGGAAGCTGCACAACCTCTTCATAGTACAGGTAAAATATACTTATACGGACAGTATATCCTTGTAAATGAAAAGTTTAAAGGGATTCATGTTATTGATAACAGCAATCCGGCAGCACCTCAAAACATTGCATTCCTGCATATCGACGGATGTATTGATATGGCCATGAAAAACAATGTTCTGTATGCCGATAATGCTATCGACCTGATTGCACTGAAAACTACTGACAATTTCGCCAGCGTGCAGGTGACTGGAAGGATCAAAAATATTTTTCCCGAAACCGAATCACCTGATGGTGGCTGGTCGCCTTTTTATGTTAATAAGTTCAGGCCTGTGAACGGAATACTCGTTGCCTGGAAAAAGAAACGCTAAAAACATATTACTATGAAGAATATAAAAACATATTTGATGATGGCAGTGATTCCTTTGGTATTTACTGCATGCTCTATGAGCGAAAAGAGTGATTCCGGTGCTATTGACGGTAATGTTTCAGGCAAAGGTGGATCGCTGGCTCGGTTTACCATATCCGGAAACTATTTGTACACTGTCGATCAGGCATCACTTCATACCTTTAGTCTGTCAGATGTGGAACACCCTCAGAAGGTATCTGATAAGTCATTGGGAATTTATACGGAAACTATTTATCCTTATCAAAACTCATTGCTGCTGGGAACCGAGACAGGCATGTTTGTATACGATCTGAGTAATCCGGCAAACCCGCAACAAGTCACGTATTTTCAGCATATACGTTCGTGCGACCCGGTAGTAGCTCAGGATAATTATGCCTATGTTACATTGAACACCAGTAACCAAAGGTGTTTTAACGGTACCAATGAGTTACAGATCCTGGATATCAAAAACATGAATTCGCCGCAACTGGTAAAAACAATGAGCCTGACTACGCCGCTTGGGCTAGATATCGATAACGATACATTGTATGTCTGTGATCAGGGACTCAAGGTATTTAATATTGCCAACAAACAAAACCCGGTTCAGCTCAATTACTTCAGTGATATTCAGGCACAGGATGTAATTCATCAGCCAGGCAGGCTTATCGTGATAGGAACCGATGGATTACATCAGTATATACAGACCGCTACAGGGTTACAGAAAATCAGTACTATTTCAATACAATTATAATTATGAAGAAGCTATTCCTAATTCTTTCGCTGGCAACAGCAATAGTATCTTGTGGTTATGCACAGGAAAAAGAGACTTTTATTGCAAGAACGGGTATCGGTTTTGTGCCTCAGTATACCATTTCAGGAGGATTACGTTTTGATATCGACCGCAGTATTTCGAAAATCTCAAATCAATGGCTGATTATTTCACCGCAGTTTTTTGTGTTTAGCGGAATGAAGTACGATCATGATATTAAAGAGTTGACTGGTGTTGGACTAGATGTAAAGCATAAAATATACTTTATTCCGAATAGCATGAAACCTTTGGGTTTTTATGCAGAATATGGTGTTATGTTCCAGTACTTTTCTATTACCGAAAACCGGCTGTATACACAAGCCTATTCCGAAAACGGAATTGATTATTATGAAGTTGTTGAAGGTGAAGTAAATTCAAATCTATATAAGTTTGGAGGAAATTTTCACCTGGGATACCAGTGGCTGATTGGGGATAAAGTATATTTTGATATTTATACCGGTGCCGGCATCCGCCTGAGCCACAACAGTAACCTGGATGGTTTTGATACCTGGTATAACAATTACTGGACTGATTACGGTTACTCAGGGACTTTGCTGGATGGGGGTTTCAGGGTAGGATTTTATTTTTAATTTTCCCGATCCCAGTTTAAGTTGAAGCATGCAACATGAAAGTTTTTCTATGGATTGCTGTCTTTCTTTTTATCAGTCGCTTTTTCTTTCCCCAGTAAAAGCTCAATGGATTTTTGTGCAAATATTTCAGTAAACCCAGAAGCAAAGGCAATAGCAAAATAGTCGAGAGGCTGCGAAATAGTGAAACTGAATAGGTTGATACTTTCGGCCACAGAAGATCGCAGTAACAGGAAAATGAAAACCGAAAACCCTGCACCAACAAATATTTTACTCATGGTTATAACCTGGCTGCTTCCCAATTCGCTGATGCGTGGCGATTTTGACAACATTCTTGTAGAAACAATGGCACTCGTAAGAGCGCCCAGGAGTCCGAAAAGAAGAACACCTATGATATAACCTGTAAAGCTGAGATCCCAGGGATACTCACTTCCCATATTTCGTATAATTAGAGCGAAATAGAGCACTATCCCTGAGATTACAATAAAAAGCAGCCGTGAAAGCAGCCAGAACAAATTACGGGAAAGCCTGTTGAGGTAAAACTGGTTGTCGTATGCTTCATCCTTAAGTTCCATAGCATGTATAAGGGTTTCAACGGCAGGTACAGAGGTTACACCTTCTGTTCTTTTACCCAACAGGTTATTAATGGCCTCTCTTCGCCACTCATTCAGCTTTTCGGTCTCGCGATACAGTGATTTAGCATTGGCCAGCCGCTCATTATCGTTCATGTCGAACACTACCATGCGTTTGGCAGCATGAAAACTTTTCCAGGCTTCATCGATTTTGTTTTCTTTTAAGAATTTTTCTGCATCATGGATTAATTCCTTTGCCCGTATTGCCCATTGAAAACCAGAGGCATTCGAATCTATGATTCGCATTTCGAGTTGAGGTTTATAGCACGACAGCTCTCCAGCCAGGCGCGAATAACGTGGAGTATATTCCAGCGTTGTTAATTTAGTTCGTATAATCTCAAATCGTGGCCACATATTTTTACATTTTGGATGTATTAAGGAATAAAGAACAAACCGGCTTGCCTTTTGTGCGATTATGTGAAAATTCTGTAATTATAAATGTTTAGAATACCATATTATGTATCGTTTCAATACTAAAATTACTATCTGTACAACGGCAAAGTCAAGTAATAATGAAAATATTTTAAAATAAGCATATATTTGGACCTGATATCTTCTACAAAATTACCGGTTGACTTTTACCACCCGGAAATCATAAATATAATGTTACAATGACTTTTAACGAACTAATACTCGCCCGTCAAAGCGTCCGAAAGTATGTCCAAAAACCCGTTGAGGAAGATAAATTAAACCAATGCCTCGAAGCAGCCCGCCTGGCACCTTCGGCCAGCAACTCACAGCCATGGAGTTTTGTTATAGTTGATCAGGAACCGTTACGTACTGACGTAGCAAAAGCTACTTTCAGCGATATTAAGCTGATCAACAAATTCACTTTGCAGGCTCCTGTGCTGATTGTAATAGTTATAGAAAAGGCAAAACTGATCACCCGCCTTGCCATGATGGTAAAGAAAAAAGAATGGCCCCTGATCGATATTGGTATTGCAGCTGAGCATTTCTGTCTTCAGGCAACTGAACTTGGTATTGGAACCTGCATGATAGGTTGGTTCGAAGAAGATAAAATCAAGAAGCTTCTACAAATACCTACGGATAAATCTATTGGTTTGGTTATAAGCATTGGATACAATGCGGATGATTACCCACAGCGGACGAAAATCCGAAAACCTATCGAAGAAATAGTTAGGTATAATAAGTATTGATGTAATTAACCAAATTCAAAAATCCAAATCTCAGGATTTATCCAAACGCCGGTTTCCACAACGGGTCTGTTTAAATGGGGTTGTGGTACACCAATTTAATGTTTTGGTGTTATTTGAATCAGCAAAATCTGGTTGTTGTACAGTTTTCACTGTAAAGGCAAAAGTTACTTCCACAATAAGATGAATCCTGGGTTTCAGAAATAGAAAACCCCGCCAATTCAGCAGGGTTTGTATTTGTTTTTCGACTTATCACTTTTTAGTGCCTCGCCCCTTCTCCTATTCTCTGTCTCAACTAGTCAACTGAATTTCTTGTACACTTGGCTTACTTAGGATCATAAGCCCACTTCAAATAAGTAGATCCCCAGGTAAATCCACCACCAAAAGCAGCAAGTATAACGTTATCGCCTTTATGGAGTTTCGATTCCCATTCCCACAAACAGAGCGGAATAGTTGCAGAGGTAGTATTACCATATCTTTCTATATTGATCATGACTTTTTCTCTTGCTAGTCCCATGCGGTTAGCAACAGCATCAATGATGCGCATATTAGCCTGGTGAGGTACCAGCCATGAAAGATCTTCCGCTTTCAGGTTATGTTTCTCCATCATTTCTACAGAGACGTCAGCCATTTTTGAAACGGCCCATTTGAAAACGGTTTGGCCGTCCTGGTAAATAAAATGTTCTTTGTTGTCAACTGTTTCGTGTGTTGCCGGACGTTGTGATCCGCCTGCTTTCATATACAAATGATGACGACCGGTTCCATTAGTTCGGAAAATAGAATCCACCACTCCCACTTCTTCAGTTGTGGGTTCCAGCATTACAGCTGCAGCAGCGTCGCCGAAAAGCGGACATACTGCCCGATCCGTATAGTCGGTGATGGATGACATTTTATCAGTACCGACAATGATTACCTTTTTGTGTGTACCTGATTCAATAAACTTTTGTCCGGTGGTAAGTGCATAAAGGAAACTTGAACAAGCAGCGTTCATATCAAAGCTGAAAGCATTGGTAATTCCGCATTTATCACTGATAATATTGGCTGTAGCCGGAAACAGCATGTCAGGAGTAACAGTAGCACAAATAACAAGGTCTACATCCTCCGGATTGGTATTGGTTTTGGCCAGAAGTAGTTTCACCGCTTCAGTTCCCATATCGGAAGAAGCCAGCCCCTCACCTTTTAAAATATGGCGTTCGCGAATCCCTATACGGGTCATTATCCATTCGTCGGTAGTATCAACCATGTGGCTTAATTCCTCATTGTTGAGTATATATTCAGGGGCATATCCAGCAACACCGGTGATAGCAGCTCTTAGTTCAGTCATCATTTTTTTAATTTCCAATTGTAAAAAAGTAGTTCAAGCAAACACAGTTTACAAATTCCGGTTGAGAATCCAGTGTTGTAACCCGGTCCGAAAAAATTATTCCACTACAAAACCTCCGTTAAGGTTTAAAAGAGCACGTTTAATCTTGTACGCAATTTTGGCTTTATACACATCGCGTCCAAGTAAAACCATATTTTTAATGGCGATATCGTTCGAAATCCCATGTCCCATAATTACAGCACCATTAACGCCCAAAATAGGAGTACCGCCATAATTTTCATAATTCAGCCTATGAACGTAATCATCCATCAGGTTACGTTTCTCCATTATATTATAAAAGGATTCAACAAGTTTAAGGATGATATTACCTGTAAACCCATCGCAGACAATCACATCCGCTTTATCCTGAAGGATATCACGACCTTCGATATTACCCACAAAGTTGAAATCTTTCGAACCCTTCATCAAGTGGTAAGCTGCTTGCGTGGTAAGGTTGCCCTTTTCTTCTTCATGCCCGATATTAAGCAGGGCTACCCTTGGGTTCTTAACACGATAAACATTTTGCGCATAAATAGATCCTACCAAACCAAACTGGTAGAACACATCAGGTTTTGCATCCGGATTAGTACCTACATCCACCAATAAGCTATATCCACCTTTTTCCTGCGGAATAATAGCAGAAGTTAACGGCCTTACGATCCCGGGAATAGTATTGACACTGAAAATTGAACCTACCAACATAGCACCGCTGTTTCCGGCACTGGCAAAGGAATCAAGTTTTTTGTGCTTCAACATCTGAAACCCAACACTAATACTGGAATTAGGTTTCCGGGCCATTGCCTTGGTAGGATGCTCACCCATTTCAATAACTTCGGGTGCATGCACAATATCAAAAGCAGAAGCCTCGCAACCGCGTTCGTGTAATAACGAACGGATAGCGGCTTCATCGCCGATCAAAACGATTTTATCGTTATCTGATAGCGCTTTAGCTGCAAGAATAGCTCCATCAATGGCAGCTACCGGCGCAAAATCGCCGCCCATTACATCTAGTCCGATTCTCATTTAAAGAATCTTTTACAAAACATGAATTGCCGTGTTAAAGGCACAATTAAGCTGTTGTGTTTTTCTCAATAGCGAGACGGCCTTTATAATAGCCACATTCGGGACATACCCTGTGATAGAGTACTGAAGTGCCGCAATTTGAGCAAAGAATGAAGGTTGGGGCTTCAAGTTTATAATGTGTCCTGCGTTTGGCCGTTCTGGTTTTCGAGAACCTGTGTTTTGGATTTGGCATTGTATTATTTATTTAATGTTAGTTCAAACTATTTATTGATCAAGATTAAGTTTTCTAAGTGCTTCCCAGCGGGGATCAGAAGTATCTTCGTTTGGGGTAAGTGTTTCGAGTAGTCGCAACATATCCGGGTCGCAGGTGCTGTTGCCATTTTCATCATCCGGATGAAGCAGCCGGGCAGGCAGCGCCAGGTGAATAAATTCATATATGTATGGCGACAGATCGAACTTGTATTCTGTTTCCGCAATTACAACTACATCTTCGCTTTCTTCTATATATTCAGCCCCCAGTTTTACGATAAGCCGCTGTGTGTCCGATAGAGAAATACTAAATTCATTCGTGCAACGGTCGCAGGTTACCAAGGACTCACCTTCGATCCCGATATTAAAAATCATCATCCTCTCCATCTTTTCAAGGTCAACAGTAACGTGTATGTTTCCATGCTGAATTTGCGAAAACTCAAAATTTTCAAAGAACGAATCATTGACCTCAAACTCAAACTGATGATTCCCGAGCTCAAGCCCAACGAACGGAATAGTATATTCTTTGAGGCGATTCACAATGGTCAATGTTAAATTGAGGGGCGCAAAATTACGAAATCCTATTTTAAATACCAAACACTTGTTTTGCAGATATTTATTAGCGCTAAAGCCCGCCCGCACGATATCTCAGCCTTACATTCTTCTTATAAGCTATTTTAATTAGCAATTATTAACACTATTTTCTACCAAAATCAGCCGGAATTTCACCCCAGGCTTTTGTTTCCCATTTTAAAATCCTGGTATCATATGAGTTGTTAAGAAGCCATTCTTCAGCCCGATCTAAAAGATCAAACAATTCTTTATTTTTATTATTCCGGGGCAGTTTTGTTTTTGCACTTTTCTGTTGCACCCATAAAATTGCATTCCTCGAATCGCTGTACAAGGGTAGCGATAATCCGTTTTGCTTCAGATATGCAAGGCCGGTAACAATTGCCAGGAATTCGCCAATATTGTTAGTTCCCTCAGGGAAAGGTCCGCGATGAAATATCTCCTGTCCTGTGACTAAATTCACCCCGCGGTATTCTAGTACTCCCGGGTTACCGCTACAGGCAGCATCAACACAAATGGCTTGTTTTAAAGGTTCACCAAAGGCTTTATTAAGCGTTTTGGTTGCGGGTGCTTTTGCTCCTTTCCCGATGTAATTCCAGGCATTGCTGCCAAGCGCGCTTTTTGCTTCCTCAATCGTTGCAAATCCTTTGTATTTTGCAGCATTATACCCGTCGACCTGCTTTTTGCATTTATCCCAGCTATCGAAAATGCCTGTCTGATGGCCTTCCCACACTACATAATATTTGCTCTTTGATTTTTTCATTGCAGGGTGCAAAAGTAGGAGATTTTAAAGTCCGTCTTTCTTTTGTTTAAAATTAATGAATTATCAAGGTTTTTTATCATTGATACATGCAAAGTTAAAATTCACCATTTGCATAAATTCACCAAAATTCATAAATTTGCACAAAACATTGATATGCAAACCTTAATATCTGAAAATTTAGATAAAATCAAAACATTGTGCCTGGCTCATAATGTGAAGACTTTGTTTGCATTCGGATCGGTATGTACAGATAAATTTAATGATAACAGCGACATTGACCTGCTGATTTCCTTTAATCCAATGGATTATGGTGATTATGCAGACACCTATTTTGAGTTGGCTGATAAGTTTGAAAATTTATTTGCCCGACCTGTTGATTTAGTAACAGACAAATCTTTATCGAACCCATATTTTATTGATTCAGTTAATCAAACCAAGACTTTACTTTATGGAAACTGAAATAAAGAAATTCCTGTTTGATATTCATGAATCTATTGATTCGATTGAAAAATATCTTGGAAACAAGCGAGATTTCAATGTTTATCTTGCTGATAAAATGTTGCGTAGAGCTGTTGAACGTGAATTTGAAATTATTGGGGAAGCAATGAGCAGGATTGAAAAACTGGATCCAACTGTGAATATTACAGCCAAAAAACTTATTATCAGCATGCGAAACAGAGTTATCCACGGTTATGACAAAATTGATAATGAAATTATCTGGGGTACGATCGTAAGACATTTGCCAAAATTGAAAATCGAGATTGAAAATTTATTGAAATAATTCTTTTTGAACTGCTGTTCTATTCATACAATAAAAAACCCCGGCCACTAAGCCTGGGTTTCTGTATTTTATTCGTGGGCTGTCTTAAAGTCACCCCTTGTATAGTAAAAGAATGATACCTATTCTTCTTCGTTCTCCTGTTCTTCGTATGCTTTCAGCAGCGCAGTCTGTACATCTGGCGGCACTTGTGCATATTCGCCAAATGCGAGCGAATAGGTACCACTTCCTGAAGTTAGTGAACTGAGTGCGGTTGAATACCGGTTCAGTTCAGCAAGAGGAACTTTTGCTTTAATTTTCTGGTACGACCCTTCGCTGTCCATACCCATAATGATAGCACGGCGGCCTTGTAAGTCGGTCATAATATCGCCCATGCGATCAGCTGGAACCATAACTTCCACATCATAAATAGGTTCCAGAATTTTCGGACCGGCATTTTTAAATGCTTCGCGGAAAGCGTGGCGTCCTGCCAGTTTGAAAGCTAATTCGTTTGAGTCAACCGGGTGCATCTTACCATCGTAAACATTTACCACGATATCTCGTGCATACGAACCGGTAAGCGGACCTTCTTCAATTTTTTCCATTATCCCTTTAAGGATGGCAGGCAAAAACCTTGCATCAATAGCTCCTCCCACAATACAGTTGTTGAAAACCAGTTTTCCGCCCCAGGCAAGTTTTTGCTCGTCAGTACCACGTACCGGAAATTCACTCTGAAACTTCATCCCTTCGGTATAAGGCTCAATTAGCATATGCACTTCGCCAAACTGACCGGCACCGCCTGACTGCTTTTTGTGACGGTACATTGCTTTAGCCGGTTTGGTGATGGTTTCCCGATACGGTATTTTAGGCGCAATATACTCAACAGGTATTTTATCGAGATGCTCCAGGTACCATTTGGCGATATTTAAATGTAGTTCTCCCTGCCCTTTTATGATAATCTGTTTCAGCTCTTTCGAGTATTCCACTAATAGAGTTTGATCTACTTTGTGCATTTCGTTGAGACGTGCACCCAGTTTTTCGTCATCGCTCGAGTTTTTAGGCTTAATTGCCATACTGATTTTGGGTGATGGGAACTGGATTGGAACAATCACATCGTCAGCATTTTTGGCTACATTAAGAGTATCACCCGTACGGGTATTTTTCAACTTAATTGTTGCAGCTATATCGCCGGCACATACTTTTTCGATTTTTTCGCGTTTTTTACCGGCGATAATCAGTAATTGGGAGATACGT
Organism: uncultured Bacteroidales bacterium; assembly: GCA_963802185.1. Taxonomy (GTDB): domain Bacteria; phylum Bacteroidota; class Bacteroidia; order Bacteroidales; family UBA4417; genus UBA4417. The sequence continues at coordinate 73,861 of CAWDHU010000007.1, read as the reverse complement.
TCTTTCCCTGAGTTTGAACTATTTACCAGGTCCATGGCCTCGGTTACTTCACCGCCATATACTTTAAAGAAAGCAATTTCACCCAGGTGTTCTTCAACAGCGACTTTTACTACCTGTAATGAGGTAGGGTCAGAGGCTTTGCATTTCAATTCTTTACCCGATGTTGTCAATTTAGCGGGCATTTCATCAGGAGCCGGAACTGATGAACTAATAAAATCCATCAAACGGTCGACACCTTTATCCTGTTTCGCCGAAATACAAAAAACAGGATATAATCCACGGGCTATAATACCCGCCTTGAGTCCTTTTTCGAGTTGTTCTTCGGTGAGTGTGCCATTTTCAAAAAACGCTTCCATCAAAGATTCATCGCTTTCGGCAGCCTTTTCGATAAGAGCACCCTGTAATTCTTCAGCTTTTGCCATTTCACCGGCAGGGATATCCAGTATTTCAGCTTTCCCGCCACCATCAGGGTATTTGAGCATTTTCATCTGCATCAGGTCGATAATGGCATTAAAGCCTGCACCTTCATTCAAAGGATATTGAAACAGGGTAACATTTCCTCCAAACTGGTTTTTCAGTTGACGTAAAGTTTCGTCGAAATTTGATTTATCATGATCCACCTGATTTAAGGCAAAAATAACGGGAGTCTGGTTTTTATTCGTTTGCCTCCAGGTAATTTCGGTTCCTACTTCCACGCCGTTATGAGCGTTGACAAGCATGATAGCTGTATCGGCAACATTAAGTGCAGCAACTACTTCGCCGATAAAATCGTCGAATCCCGGAGTATCAAGGATGTTAATTTTTTTGCCGTTGCGCTCTACAAACATCAGAGTTGTGCTAACAGAGTTCTGCCTTTCCAGTTCTATCTCACGATAATCGGAAATGGTATTTTTATCTTCAATTGTTCCACGGCGGGATATCACCCCGCCTTCAAAAAGCATTGCTTCTGCTGTGGTAGTCTTTCCTGATTTGGCTCCACCAATAAGTGCAATATTTCTTACTTCGTTTGTCTTGTAGACTCTCATTTTAAAAAGTAATTTTATGGTGATTGAAACTGTAGTTCAGAGATAAATGGGTTGCAAAGTTATAAATTGTAGTAACATATGCAAATGTTAAAGGGAAAGACGTTAATTAAAAAATGAGCAGCCTGTAAAGGTCCTGATGGTTAGACGCTTATCATAGGTAGAAATCTGCATTTGTTGGAGCAAAAGCGTAGACTCCTTTTAGGTTGGAATAGGATGAATCAGGGCATTTTGATCTAAATTCCAAGCTACAAATTTCAAGTCCCAAATTTCAAGTAGGGTCAAAGAGCATGCCCGGGTTCTTTGGATTTGGGGCTTGGAATTTGCAATTAGGGTCTTACATCTTTATAAATGTAAAGATCTTCGGGCACAGTAAATTATTGCTAAAAGTATAAAATCGAAGTAGAAAGTTATACAGGCACTCTTTTACTCCTGTAAACTGCCATAAATTTAAGCTCTGCTTTCCGGAGCCAGACAGCTGAAATGGCAATAATTATTCTCGGCCAGATAAGCCAGAGGATGGGATATCCAAGGGTGAGAAACAGCAATGGATCTTCGAGTTGAGAATGCGAAAGCGCAATATGATGATTCAAGAGATCCGCATCTTCGCGGTTCATTTTTCCTTTTTCCGATTCGTCGATCATAATAGCTGAACCATATGCCAGGCCGATCAGGTTGGCAACCACCCACGATAAGGTAGTACTGCGGGGCAATCCCATGATTTTCATAACGGGAGCCAGGGGTTTTTCAATTGCACCGATCCAGCCAAACTCATCCAGTATTTGCTGAAAAATCAGGAGTAAATTTACCAGTACAAGTATTTTAATTGTAGTCCTGGATATTGAACTCAGCCAATGCATAAATACAATGCTGAAATCCTGTTGTTTCTGGATAAGAGTGTGTATGTCCGGCGACATACTTCCTGGCATGATCATATTCAACAACCAGCCAATTACAAAACTTCCTGTAAGTCTTAATAACAGCACTCTTATTACGGACGACCCTGTTCGTTTCATTACTGCTGTTTCAATTAAAAATGCATGCGAAACCAGGCACATTGACGCCAGTATTACACCTTCGCGAACAGGAAGTTGAAGCAATGAAAGTACCGCAACAACTGAGTAAATATTGGTAAAAATACTGGTTACCAGCACTATGGCTGAAATTCCGGGTAACCCTAAATGCCTGAATACCGGGCCGGTGTATTGCGCCATCAGAGTCAGAATACCAAAATAGTCGAGCAACATTACTCCAAATGAAACCGGCACCGTGATCTTGATAAGCCACCATGCCGTTTTCATGCCTTTGGGCAAGGCTGAAGCAACGCTTCTTTTTAGACGAAGAATAGTTCCGGGTTGTTCCAAAAACAGAAATATTTGAGGCGACAAAGATACTATTTCCGAATTGTGGCTGGAATTCTTAATGCAATAACTTTTGAATCTTTCATTAAAATTCATAAAAAAAACCTGTTAACTCTGTCTTAAAAGGATTCAGCGTTAACAGGATTATTATAATGTCTATGCCAGCTAACCTCAGAATTTCCCAAATTTTAAGGAGAAACCACCCGTAAATCCATTCAAAGGATTTGAATCAAAGCTTGATGGCTCAAAAGTAGTTGTAAAGCGGTAACTGGCTCCCAGCCCCAGCCGCATCCAACGTGCAACGTTGAATTCAACTTCAATGCCTGGCTCAGCAATCATAAAAGCTTCAGCATTTTCAACATATACTGTGGTATATTCGTACGGATAGTAATAGTTGTATAAAACACTCCTGGCTATACCTCCGCCTCCCAGTAATATAGGGAAAGAAATATGCACCGGGTATTTTGGGAATAGAATCGGCTCAATCAAAATACCTCCGTATCCTCCTGCATAACTACGGCTCGTATGGGTAATTTCTGAAACTTCATACGGCTCGCTGAAAAAACCCTTGCCTGAGAAGCCGATGGCAAGTCCATGGTTGGCAATGATGGCGAACGTTCCGCCAGCCCCGAAGGCATCATAACCGTCAATCTGCGAGTATTCCGAATGTAAGCCAAAATAAAACCCGACATTATGCCCGGGCCCAGTAAGGGTTTGTATACCATCGGGGTTATCGCAATTGGCAGGTTTGGCCTTGACTGCCACATTTGTGTCAGGAAGTGGTTGGGTTTTCTGAGAATCTTTATGGCCAAACAGTCGCAAAGTATCCTGGCTATAAACAGTAGTACTTATACAAATGGCAATTATCAGTAACAGGGGTGAATTCTTTTTCATGGGTATCGCTTGTTAATTATTAATTTACAGTTTCATCTATGGCTATGGATCATTCAGTTTTTTAAAGGGTTGGCTTAAAACGTATACCTTGCTCCAAAAGCAATTACGAACAAGTGTATTCCGAAACTATGGTTATCGAAAAACTCGAAATAGGGTTTGGTTTCAAGGCTCAAAGCGATTGGATAACGAGGTACCAGGTATTCAAATGAAGCAAATCCGTCGATCCCTAATTGCAGGGTATTGTACCCCATATGGTAATAATTATGCCCGTACGGATCATCATAATAATAGTAATCATTGCTGGCACCACCGATATGGGCGCCGACTCCGTAAATGAAGTTCATGTTAAGGTCGTCGAACAATACAGCCGGTTTCTGCTTTTCAAAAAGGAACACCAGTGATGTTCCGTGATTTTGCCCCAGCAGCATAACCTCCCCTGCTACGTTAGCGCCAAATACCCGCCGGTATGTAATTCCGCTGGCAGCGCCAAGCCTCAGACCGGCAGCCTGCCTGTAATTCTGGCTATTTGCTCCGGTAGCTGCCAGTATAATAAGTATAAGAATGGTAAATGTTTTTTTCACAGCAAATAGATTTAATGTGTTTGAAATTGGTATGATTTTTATGACGCAGGATAAAGTTGCTAAGTTACAGTTCTGATATTAATTTATTGCTTGACAGCCTTCCTGGCAATAATAATTGAATGCAATATTATAGCTCATCTCCCCTTCGCTTCCTCTCTCACTCGCCTCTTCGCTCCCTCTCCCCTTCAAAATTCATTCAACAAAACATTAAGCCAGCTCCTAAAACTTCACCACATTCCCCGAGCCAGAAATATGTGTGGTAATTTCAGGATTCCCGAGGTAAAATACACTCCCGCTGCCCGAAATAGTAGCTACCAGAGTTTTGGTTACCCATGTAGTTATATTTCCGCTGCCTGATATTGTGGCACTGCAATTTTCCTGCTCAAGCAGTTGCGCATCAATATTTCCTGATCCTGATATGTTTAAAGTTGTGGTTGTGACAGAACCTTCCAGTAGCATGTTCCCCGAGCCGGAAATAACGGCGTCGAGGTTATGTGCTTCAAAATTGCCGTTTATCCCGCCTGATCCCGAAATATTCAGATGAACATTGTTGGCGCTGAAACTTCCGCAATCCACAGTTCCGGATCCTGACAACTTAACTGAATTTAAAACGGGTGTGTACAGAAATACTTCAACAGGGTAATGCTCGCGTATATTGTAGCCATCAATATATTTAATGGTGAGCGTGGAGCCGCTAAAAATTGTGCTTAGATAAGGCAATACATTGGATTCGCCTTTTACTTCGATGCGGGTTTCACCAGAAGGAATTATTTTTACACTGAAACTACCGGCCGAAATTACTTCGTTAAAGGCTTGTGCGTTTCGTTCCTGCGTTACCAGGTCATGGTTCCCTTCGATACGCTCGTTTACACAGCCCGACATGGTAAGGACAAGAATAATTATTGCAAGCAGAATAAAAAGGGTTGTATAAATTATTGCCTGTGGTTTTTCGATTGCTTTCATTGATTTTGATTTTCTGTTTTAACTAATGACAGAAATTTTTTTTAAGGGTTGGAAAATCTATAAAAAAAATACCCCAGTCTAAAGGTTTTTGCCCTTAAGCAAAACCCGAACAAAAAGTCAGGGCTTCTCTCAAAGTGAAAAACTGATTATCAAAAAAAGAAAAAGACTATTTATTCATCACCGACAACGATCCTGATTTAGCCGTCACCGAAATATGCGAAGTGCCTGATTTACCAATAATCCCGCTTGCCTGTACGGTTCCGGACTTGGCATTAAGGGTTTCTTTTTTGAGAAGGTTGTTGATTGGTGCAGTAATATTGAGGTTGGTCTTTGCATCATAAACCAGGTCAAGCGAATAGGAATCCGACGGATTTAATCCAAGGTATATATCGGTATACTCTGATTTAATATTGATGTTGCGGAAATCGCGGTTTACAGTGTTCAGTCGTAGTTCACCGTATTTTGTATTCATGGTACACGTGGCTTCCAGCCTGTTGATGCGGATGCGGGAGAAAGAGGCTTCGCCACTCAGCGAATTGCATGTTTTTACATTGAGTTTATCGCGCGACGATGTCATTTCTATTGCGCCGGTTTCTTCAATATCAAGGGTTGAAGAGCGGCTATCCAGGTTAAGTTTACTGATTTTCCGGGCTGTAAGATCCGAATAATTGATGTTGAGTTCAGCATCGCCTGCATCCTGGAAACTTGCAGAGCCAAATTCGATTTTCAGCTTTAAACCTCCGCTGAAATTCCGGGCCTGCAGATCGCCGTTGGAAACAGTAATTTCGGCATTACCGCTATGGCTGTCCATATACACATTGCCAAACTTGTTTTCGATTTTAATAGGATTGGTTGCCGGCATGTAAACCGTGTAATTGATTTGCAGGTTACTACTGGTATTTATCACCTGGCCTGCATAGGAAACTACGTCTCTCCAAAATGTTGCGCTATTGTCATAAAATACCGTGCGTGCACTGATCGAATTGACTGTGGTCATCATTTCGCAATCAATAGTCGATAATATTTTAACCACCTTGGAAGCCTGCTTCGATTGAGCCGTAATGCTTACATCAATCCGGACCGAATCTTTTTCCCAAGGCAGGACGTTTACATTTCCATATTTATTCGAAATCTGGATGGAAGTTCCGCTTTTCAGTTTAAAGCTTTTGCCTTGCTCACGCTTTTCGGAATAAACCTGGGCGCTGAGCATGAGCGGTATGCTCACGGCTAACGTTAAAATGGAAATGACTCGTATGATATTATTAGATTTTCTCATGATTAAATTGGCTTGAAAATACGCCTATAGTTTAATTTCACCAGGTTTTTTGTTTGGGTTTCCTTCTTTCGATTTTCGCATTTCAGTAAGAATCTGATCCAGGATTTCGAGTTTTACACGGTACGAAAGGATAATGGCTTCGATCACTTTTTCGTCGGCATTGCTTTCGACAAGGTCCTTTTTAAGCTCGGATTTGTTTTTGTCCATTTCGATGAATTCCTTTTTAAGATCTTCCATAATTTCAGGGTGTTGCCTGGCATATTGGGCAAGTTCGGCCTGTTTGCTGCTGATCTGGGTAGTGTAATAGGCTTCGGCTTCTGAAAGTTCAGCAAGTTCAGGATTAGCAATGGTTTCAGCATTTGCGAAATGCGATTCGGATAAGTTTTTCTGATCCCTGTAATCATTCAGCAGCCAGGCAGATGTGAAAATGAGAACAGCGGCAGCCACTTTCCATGCGTAGGGCCACATCGTACGAACAAGCGATGGTTTCGCTACAGGAAGTTCTTTTTCAATAGAATCCCAGGCCATCGCCGGTGGTTCATGGGTATCGAATGCTTCAGCATTTTTTCTTACGAATTGTTCTAATTTATCTTCTTTCATACTAATATTCTTTTTTAAAGAGGGAAAACGAATTAAAATATTTTAAGCTTGGGAGAACCTCACCCCAACCCCTCTCCTTGAGGAGAGGGGCCAGGTCCCGATCAGATTATCCTTTTAGCAATATATTTGATCATTTTCTCTTTCATTTTTTCTTCTTTTTATCTAGCCTGCAGGCATTGTAAGCAGTATCTCTTTTACCAACTGCCGGGCACGCATAAACTGGGTTTTTGAAGTGGATTCCGAAATATGCAGTATTTCCGAGATCTCAGTGTGGTCATAGCCTTCGAGCAGGTAGAGTGAAAATATTACCCGCGCACCTTCCGGTAAACGGTTCATGGCTTTTTTAACCCGTTCAACACTTAATTGCAGTTCTTCTTCATTTATATTTTCATTTCCGGAGTCAGAGGGGTATTCGTCAGGAATTTCTTCATTTGTCCAAACTATTTTCCTTTTTTCCAATGCATTTATACATTTATTAATCACAATCTTTTTAAGCCATGCCCCGAAAGTGGATTCAAACCTGAACGATTCAAGTCGCCTGAACGCATCCACAAATCCTTCCTGTAACATATCCCGGGCATCTTCGGCATTGTTCATCATCCGGTAGCAGATATTATACATAGCCTTAGCATACGAATTGTATAACTCGTTGTATGCTTTGCGGTTGCCGGCTTTACATGCCTCAACCAATTGCCTGTGTATGTCGTAACTCTCCTGGATCAAGCTGCCGGCCCCGCGTTTTTAGTTTAAATGACAGATTTATTTTAAAAGGGTTGTAAAATCCCGATTAAAAATAAGAAAAAGAATGAAAGAAAATAGGCGTTGGCTGTAGTTTAAGGAAAAAATGGTAGAAGTCAGAAGCTGAAAATCGTAGGTAGGAGTTAGAAGACACTCAATGGTTGTATATTTCAGTTTTACAAAAATCAACTCTCAATTGTAAATACATCCGGGTATTTTCGGTACTTTTAAGGCAATTTATCTAAAATGTTCTTTTTATCTGTATCAATCCTTCGTTAAATTCTTGAAACTGAGTTATTACACATTTTAGTCTATGTGTATTTTTTTCAAGTCCAAAAAAAAAACAACTATGAGAGATTTTAAAACATTAGTTTTTATTTTGATCCTATTATCAGGTATTTGCCCATATAGCAATGGTCAGAGTAATTTGCCTGCTGATTTCCCGAAATTTGAAATAACAGCTAACAATTCGCCCGAAAATCAGTATTTGTTCCTGGGGACAAGGCCAACACAGGTTAAGTTTCCGGCTTATCTTGTTGTAATAGATAATTATGGAACCCCGGTTTATTATCGTTACCTCACTACAGCTTCAGGCGGTTTTTCACCCGAAACTAATAATAGAATGTCATTCTGGTCAACAGGAAATGAGGGCAGCAAGTTTTATATGATTGATGCATATGGAGAAATAAGCGATTCAATAAGCATGGTGCAGTATAAGCTTGATAACCACGATTTTGTTGCGATGGAGAATGGTCATTACCTGGTTTTCGGATTAGATACCCGGACAACAGATATGAGTGCGATTGTTGCGGGAGGGAAAGCAAATGCCTCGGTTAGCGGTTGTGTTATACAGGAACTTGACGAAAACAAAAATGTTGTTTTTGAGTGGAACAGCTGGGACCATTTTCAGATAACTGATTCCTACGAAGATCTGACCAAATCGACGATTGACCTGGTTCATCCCAACTCATTGGAAATTGCCCAGGATGGCAATATTTTACTGATTGGCCGGACCATGGACGAAATTACTAAAATAAACAGGCAGACGGGTGAGGTTATGTGGAGGATGGGCGGAAAAAACAACCAGTTTACATTTTCAAATCCCGAAGATCAATTTTCGTGGCCGCATGATTTCAGACAAATATCCAGTGATCATTATACCTTATTCGATAATGGCAAAAACAGGATACCTGCGTATAGCAGGGGAATCGAATACATAGTTGACGAAGTAAATAAGCAGGTGGAAAAAGTATGGGAATATGATGCTGAAAAATCAGTATTAAGCCCTTCGGGAGGAAGTACCAGGAGGCTGCCATCAGGCAATACCATTATTGGATATGGCGGCCAGGTAAGCAGGCCGGCCGCAATTGAAGTACATCCTGATGGATCAAAGGCATTTCAATTGGATTTCGTGGGCGATTTAAGTTCAGGAAGGGCTGTAAGGTCTGCCTGGGAAACCAGCTTGTTCGAAACATCAGTTGACACTATCGAGTTTGGCGAATGGGATGGATATTCTGATAATGCGCTTTTCAATCTTGGGGTTAAAAATAATTCAGCAAAAGCTATAACCATAAATTCCTACTCAACCCGGACCGATGGATTTTATATAAATAAAACATTCCCTTTCGAAATTCCGGCAAACGGACAGGTAACGCTGCCAATTGTATTTTTTCCCAGTAACATAAATACCGGGTACATTCAGGATGTCCTGACACTTAATTCAGATATAAATACGGATCAACTGGTACAGCGAATTTCAAGGCAGGTGCAGCTTTCAGGAACTAAAGAAGATAAAATAGCACCAGCAGCAAACATCCGGCTTTCATCGGCCCTCCAGGTTCCGGTGGATGCAGTTATTGAGGTTAAATTCTCGGAGCCAGTAAGAATGCTTGATAATACTGATTTTACATACCTGAATGTAGACAGCTATATTACCCTGAAAAAGGGTGATGCGTCCGGTGATGATATACCTTTTGATGCAGTAATCAATACAGATAAAAACTCAATAATAATCACGCCTGAATCTCCGCTTGATCACACGCAAAAATATTACGTTAAAGTTGATGGTGCTTATGAGGATTACTCGAATAATGCAGGCTCCCAGAAGGAAGCAGTTTTTACTACAGTAGATTTAACCGCACCCGAAGGAAATATTGTACCAACGAATGGTGCAACCAATTTTACAGGCTCAGAAATTACAATTACATACAATGAACCTGTCAGAAAATCAGACAATTCTGAAATTACGGACTCAGACCTTCAATCCTTAATACTATTGAAATTGAATGACTCAACAGGAGCTGATGTTGGTTTTACGGCAACTATTAATGCTGAAAAAACCATTATTTCCATTATACCTGGTGCCCAGCTCCAGTCGAATACCATATATTACGTTGCAGTTGACAGTGTATTTGAAGATTATTATGATAATAAAACTTCAGCAATTAGTTCCATATTTACAACCGGTGACTTATTTAGTTCTGCAACGGAGTTATCATCAAATAAAATACTTGTATTTCCTAATCCCGGAAACGGATTGTATAAAATACAAATTCCCGGAAGCAAATCAGCCACGCTGAAAGTTACAGATTTAAGCGGAAGGCTTTTTTATAATAGCCTTCAGCCTTCAATCTCCAACTTTTATCTTGATTTGACAAACCTGGCTGATGGCGTATACATTTTAAAGATTATAACTGACGGTTCCGGAACAGAACACAATATCAGGCTCATAAAACAACATGAATAGAAATATAAATTTAACTTTCTTATTTGCTGTTTTGTTATTAAAGACTTTTGCCGCCTGTTCGCAAAACGCAATAATAGATAAATACCAGTTTTTAAGTCCAAAACCGGGTAGTGTTGGCCATAATCCTGAGACAAATATTATCATCCGGTTTGGTGAAAAAATTGATAACAATACTATCCAATCTCAATTCGTGGAAGTTGAAGGTGATAAGAGTGGCAGCCACACAGGAAAACTTATCCAGGCCAGTGATAACAAAACCCTAATTTTTAAACCCGACAGGCCATTTCTCCTGAAAGAAAATGTCCGGGTACGGATTAGTAAAGGCATTTCTGCCGTTTCCGGAAATTATTTGCCTGAGATGCAATATAGCTTTGGTATACGAAATACATTGAATATAAGTGTGAATGAAAATCAAGGAGGCGATTCAGAAATATTACCCTCCGGATTATTTAAGGCTGCGGAATCGACTAATAAAACCATTAGTGATAATTCATTTCTTACCAACCCACTTATCACTATACAATATTCAGACAATCCTTCGGAGGGTAATCTTTTTACAGCTTTGGGGATTCAAAACAAGTATTACGCCTATGCATGCGACAATGAAGGTATCCCGGTTTTTGTAAAACAGTTCCCAGGCCGCATAAATAATCTTAAGCCAAACGGATGGGGAACTGCCAGCTTTTATGATTATTCGCAATATGCCTATATTCTGATTGATAGTGAGCTGAATCCTATTGATACTTTCAAAATGGGAAATGGCTACCAGGCTGATATGCACGAATTTTTGCTCTTAAAAAACGGACATTCATTTATGATTGCATCCGACAGGCAGAATATTGATATGAGCAGCTATGTTGTGGACGGACACAAGGAAACAACGGTTACCGGTGCAGTTATCCAGGAACTGGATGAAAACAGACAGGTTGTTTTCGAATGGCGTACCTGGGATCATTTTAAAATAACCGATTCGTATGAAGATTTAACCAATTCAACTATTGATTATGCGCATTGCAACTCCATTGATGCTGACACGGATTCGACTATTATCCTTTCGTCCAGAAACCTGAATGAAATAACAAGGATTAATAAAAACACAGGAGCTTTTATCTGGAGGATGGGCGGCAAAAACAATCAATTTCAGTTTATAAATGAAACCAGGCAGTTTGCCGGTCAGCATTCAGTCGATATGCTGGAAAACGGGAATATTATTTTTTATGATAACGGAGTAAACCGGGTCCCCGAATACTCACGCGGAGTTGAATACCAAACCGATTTAAAAAACAAAAAGGTTACCTTATTCAACGAATTTATACATTCTACAGGAAAGTATGTTAACGTAATGGGCAATATCGAAAGATTAAGCAATGGGAATACACTGATTTACTGGGGTGGTGCAGCAGGTCCTGTTATTCATAATTTCTCGGAGTATGATAAAGATAAAAAGCTTGTTATTGAAGGCGAACTCAATAACGAATCGCTTCCAACATACAGGGTTTACCGCGAAGTGTGGGAACCGTCAATTTTTTCACTCAATGCTGATACCCTGTATTTTGATGAAACCAGTTCCGGACAGGAAACAACCAGGCAAATTATCTTTAAAAACATTTCAGGTGCTGAAAGAAATATAACTTCAATCTACATTAAAAATGATGAACTGTCAGTGCTTGAACCCATGCCTGTAAAGCTGTTGCCGGGCGAAGAAAAAACATTTAGTATAAAATATGCACCAAAATACGTTAACAGTAATTTTAGCAATATTGTATTTTGCTCGGAAACTGATTCCCTTTTTGTTTCCAAAAAGCTGGTAATCAATACAAAATCTAAGCTTGTTGATGGCATTTCTTTTTACGGAAATGATGCATTTTCAGCTAATCCAAATCCATTTTCCAACACGCTTACTATTACATCATCGGGTTCGATAAGGCAAATTATAATTTGTGATTTAAACGGGAAAATATGCTACAAATCACTTGTTTCAGGCAATCAAATTCAGATTAAACCTAAAAGTTTAAAAAGGGGGGTTTATATCCTGTCAGCTGAATTTACCGATAGAACAGTTAAAAGAATCAGCATTGTAAAACAATAATACTATCCTCATTTTTGGTGAAGCAAGTTTAAAGGTCAATCCTGATTTGTGGTTGTTTAATCATGTAGCATTCCATTTTCAATTGAATGGATTTGATAGTGAAAGGAAAGAAGTATATTTGGTCTATAGTGAATAACAAAGTTTCTTCCTTTAAAAAACCAATTATTGCTATAAACCAGTTATGAAAATTTCCCGGGTTATCACTAAATCTGACCTTAAAAGGTTTATAAAACTGCCTTACCAACTTTATAAAAACGATCCGGTATGGGTGCCACCATTATTCGATGAACAGAAATCACAGTTTGACGCGAAGCGTAATCCTACGCTTGATCACTGCAAATATGCTCTTTTCCTGCTCGAAGAAGATGGAAAAGTCATTGGTCGTATTGCAGCTTTTATCGATCTGATTGCCCTCGAAACCTGGAGAGAACCAATCGGGTTATTCGGACACTATGAGTGTATTGAAAATGATACCGCATCTCTAATGCTCCTGGATGCCGCTTCAGGCTGGCTTCGTGAAAACAATATGAAAGAAATGCGTGGTCCGTGGAGCTTTGTGTCGCAGGAATGGGGGCTCGTGATTGAAGGATTTACTCCGTCACCAACTGTAATGGCTCCTTATAATCCGCCTTATTACATTGATCATTTGGCCAGGTATAATCTGCAAAAGGTTAAAGACCTCCTTATATATTACATTTCGGGGGCGGAAGGATACAAAATTCCTGACAGGATAATGTCTCAGACTGACAATGTTGCAAAGCGTTACGGGGTGAAGGTGAGACCGGTTGATATGAAGCATTATGATGAAGATGTTAAGAAAATAATCGATCTGTCTAACAAAAGCCTTGATGGCAACTGGGGTTTTACCTCGGTTACCAAAGCGGAGGCAGAGGCTATAGCGCGCGACCTGAAACCCATAATACAGACAAAAGGTGTTTTGTTTGCCGAAAACGCAAATGGCCATACCATAGGTTTTGCCATAGCACTTCCGAATGCTAATGTTTTGCTCAAAGGACTGAATGGGCACTTATTCCCATTTGGCTGGCTGAAGCTTTTGACAGGCTTGCCAAAACTGACGAATTACCGACTGTTTGCTCTGGGAGTAATACCTGAGTATCATGGCAAAGGGATTGACAGTCTTATATACCGCGCATTGTGCGAATCGCTTTACACAACTGATATATGGATGGAGATCAATTATGTGCTCGAAGATAATACCCCAATGAATAATGCAATCCGTAAACTGAATGCCAAACCATTAAGGAGGTACAGGATTTACCAGAAGCAAATTTGAGATAGAAAACAAAAGGTTTTTCAATTAAAAGCTTCAGGTGATTTGATGAAATATTTATTTTTCATAAATTTAAAACAAAAACAAGCCTGTGAAATCATCCACGGGCTTGTCCTTTGAGGTAAAGAAAAAATTCATTTATTCCTTGACAAATTTCTTCAAAGCGTTATGAACTCCGTCATCAACACCAACGAAGTACAAACCTTTTTTATACTTGCTGAGGTTAATTGTTGACTGGTTATCTTTAATGTTGAAATCATCAATAATTTGTCCCAGTGCATTGTAAATCTTGATATTAACAGTTTCTTCAGCACCGGTTAACTTTACATTAAGTAAATCCGAGGCCGGGTTAGGATAAATCTCAAGCTTGAGATTGTTTACTTTCGAAATAGCAGCAGGTGCATTAACGGAGCTACCTGGCAAATTAGAAACAGGAGCATTTAGTCCGGTTGAGAACGACACCGTATAATCTTCTACTTCGCCATACGTAAACAGTTCACAGGATGAGGGTGCCGAACCATACTTCATCTGTACGCGCATCCTTGTTTCTCCGGTTAATCCGGCAGGTACCGTTATTGTCCCTGAAACAGAGCCTTTCTGTCGGTTCGCAGTGTAAACATTTTCACCGGCGTCCAGAAAATCTCCATCCTTATTGTAATCGATCCACACTTTCCAATATTCATAACGCGACTTTCCGGAAAATCCTGGACTTAATGCAAGGCTGGTTGAGCTGCCGCTTGTTAATGGAATTACTGTTGAAACAAAGTTGCCATAACCACTGTTTGAAGCTGATGTATTTGTAAAGGAACCCAGAGTAACAGTTTTTATCCATTCGTATGATGTATTGCTACCTTTAGAAACACAATAACTTATGGAAGTACTTGTCACAGTTATGTAATTCGTTTTTGTAATTGTGTTGCTTCCTGCACTATTTGTGGCTGTAAGACTAACAGTATATGTCCCGGCTGTAGGATAAGTGACAACAGGGTTCTTTACAGTACTGGTTGCCGGTGTTCCACCTGTAAATACCCATGACCAGGATGTCGGAGTATTGGTGGATTGATCCGTGAAACTCACTTGTTGGCCTGCGGTTACAGTTAAAGGCGTAGCTGAGAAGTTGGCAACTGGTGTTGTAACAACCGATGCTCCGAAATTAAAGGAAGCGATTTGTGTTTTCCAGTTCCATCCGCCACCAGAATATTCGGTTGTATACCAGAATGTTGCATCATCTGTTGGGTCAACTGACATCATGGAGTAATCACCCCAGCGGTTAACACCGGTTTGCGATAATGCACCAGCTTTTATACTGGTTTCAGTTACATCAAGCACTCCTGAACCTGAATTTGCTGCTGTTTGACCAGCAAAGCGGATCGAAGGATAAGTTGAACTGCTCGAGACGGAATAACCGAGGCCAATATCACCGTTACCATTCATGGCAATACTTCCCATCCATCTGCTGTTGCCATCAGCCGGGGCATAGGTTCCCTGCTGATAAATAGACCATCCACTTCCGTAATTCCTCAGTTCGTACCAGCGCACACCAGCCCTGCCTGTTCCATCGGCATTTACTGAATGATTAGTGAGCATCACCTGGTAATTACCAAAATTCCGGTATTGCAGGCGGTACATTAAACGGGTAGCTAATGCATCAAGAGTTTGTGATGTGCCAGGCTGGCTAACTGTAATACCACTATATGAATAGGCTTGAGTGGCTAATGTCTTAACTAAAGTAACAGATGAATTGGTTGTGGTATTCCAATCAACATGAGCTTGCCAGATATGAAGGGAATTGGTGCTGAGGTCAGCAAGATAGTTAGGACTTCCGGCAGGTGGAGCAGTTAAACCATCTGCATCAGCAGGAAGCAAACTTCCATAGGAAGTACCAAGGTTAAAGAATAACATCCTGGCACTGGAGCTGCCACTGATCATAGCTGCGCGGTCGAGTATACAAACCCCGGCTCCCTGGAATCTCCCGGTACGCGAGGCGAACTGGTTTACAGTCAAGTAATAACCATCAGACCATACACCAAACTTTGGATAGTCGGGCATATTGGTAAACTCGAATGCATAACGGTACCAGGTACCTCTTGGATCATTGGTTGTTGAAACAGCTACCAGTTCATAAAACGGACCGCTTGGATAGTTTGGAAGTGCAAATTGTGTTGCAATCCACCTGTCGGCAGCCTGATCATAAAGCACTATGGGGTCGCCGTCGTTGGTGCCGGTCCATGCCCCGGTAAATCCATCCCATAGTGCACTGCTGGGTGTAGAACCGAGAAGTGAATTCCCATTTTTGTCCCAGATCTGGAATGACAGGTTGACCATTTGAAAATAATACAACGGGCTTACATCACCTTGTGTGTCAGGAGGAGCAACACCACTGGCATTATCCTGGCCGGCGAAATTCTTGCCTACGGTAGCACTTGCGCTACTGGCTTTCAGCTGATTTCCCTGCAAAACGGGGTCAGGACCTTTCAAGGTAGCTTCAGTTTTAAACTGATCAAGAAATCCATCCTTATTGGGAATTACTTTTTCCTTCCAGGTTTGGTCGATGTAGCCAGCTGATTTGTACTTTACATCACTAAGCTTTTTCGAAATATCAAAACCTATTGATTTCATAACTTTTTCGGGCTTCACTTCCTGCGAAAAAGCGTTGGCCGTCCACAAAAAAATTGACAGCGCCAGAATTGAAATGTAAAATTTTACTTTCATTTGGATTGTTTTTAGTGATTATTAAGTGAACTGAAAAAGCCTAGTCTAGAAATGTGTCTTAGGAATACAAATCTAAGCAAAAAAGAATCATACCATACCATAGTATTAAAAGAAACGGGATCAAAATAGAGTTGCATTTGTGCACATCTCATTTTTTGTGTTTTGTGGTTGCGATTTCATGCAGTGTTTATTTTAAGTCGCTGTTTGAATTCAACCAGAATGCCTATACATTTTATAGTTTAAGGCGCTAAAGTAGGCTTTGAATAACACTGCCCTTTAATCTGACTGAACATACAATATTCATAAAACCAGCAAAATGCTTAATTGTTTGAAAATGATAATACTAAATACGCCAAGGTTTAACGATGTTTCGTTCTAACCTTTTTTCTTATTGGCTATAACGCTCAATCAACCCATCCAAAAACCTGTTAGTTTCCTCCCGGACCAGCATTCTCGACGCATCAGTTTCAAACCATTTTAAGGTTTGTTTAATTCCCACAGCAAATGGAGTAGTACATATAAATTCAGGAACGAGACTTTTAATCTTTGAATTATCAAATACTGCACTATACATTTTATCACCCAGCAAAGTGCCTCTTACCGAAGGAAAATTATTTTTGTCGGCAAAATCAGCAATATATACTGACGTAATATGGATAATATTAGCTCTGCAACCGGCAGCTTCAGCAAGTGTTTCGTAAACCTGGTTCCAGGTTAACACTTCATCGGAAGTTATATGAAAAGCCTCGCCTATGGCAAGTTTGTTAAGCATTAAACCAACAAATCCTTTTGCAAAATCTGTTGCATGAGTTATTGTCCATAAGGAAGTACCATCGCCCTGAACCACTATTGGTTTGCCTTTTTTAATGCGGTCGACGACAGTATATTCTGTCCAGCCACCTAGCGTAACAGGAATCACTGAATAATAAGTATGCGAAGGCCTTACAATGGTTACAGGAAAATTCTTTTCGCGGTAAAGTTTTAACAACAATTCCTCGCAGGCAATTTTATTTCGCGAATAATCCCAGAACGGATTTTCCAATGGGGTCGATTCTTTAATAATATAATTTACAGGCGGTTTCTGGTAGGCCGAAGCAGAACTGATAAAGATATATTGCTTTGTTTTTCCTTCGAACAGCTCAAAATCACGCATTATATCTTCGGGCGTAAATGCTACCCAATTTACCACCACGTCCCAGGTATGACCAGCCAGAACTTTTTTACTTTCAGCAATCTTTCCAATATCAGCAATCAAAGTTTTTACATCCTTTATGGCCGGGTTGTTTCCCCTGTTCAGATGGTATAAATCGATGTTTTTTTGCAAAGCCAACTGACTTACCGGGAAACTTATATTACCCGATCCTCCAATAAATAATGCTTTCATAAGTGCATTTTAAATTTGCTGCTCCACTAATTTACTTTATTGCTACTGATGGTTTCAGATCGGACTGGGAAAAACAAATCAAACGTTTTCTCTAGAAATTATTTAAACAGTGCACTTTTCTGGTCGAGCAAGGACATATCTTCAGCAGTAAGGTTAAAGTTCATTGCCCCGGTATTTTCCGTTGCATGCGATTCCTTGGTTGCGCCGGGAATAGCCACCACAGTATCGCCATGGAAATTGACCAGCCAGTTGAGTGCTATCTGTGATGTAGTAACACCGTATTTAACAGATAGTTCCTTAACAGTTGCTACCAGTGGCCTGCACTTCTCCAGTCCGGCAGGTTTGAAAAGCGAACTATATTTACGCATGCCAATGTTTTTCAACAACGCAGGATTTTCATGGAACTTTCCTGTTACCAGCCCCTGGGCCAAGGGTGAGAATGCGATAATAGTAATCCCGAGTTCTTTGGCGGTTTGCAGTATGCCGTTTGATTCTATTTTCCTGTCGAGCAGGCTGAACCTGACCTGGTTTGAAACCAGCTGGATATCATGCTTTTGAAGGGTTTCCCACGCCGATCGCATTTTTGCTGCCGAAAAATTACTGACTCCAACATACTTTATTTTCTGATCTTTTACCAGCTTAGCCATAGCCTCCATTTCTGCTTTTTCGTTTGAGAAACCCCACGGCTGGTGAATCTGGTACAGATCGATAGGGAATGGTGAAAGGGCATCAATACGTTGATCGATGGTTTTAAGGATATTCGAAGCGGTCCGGAACATCGGCCACCATTTGGTGGCCACCTTGATTTCACCCGGCAATTTGCCATTATGAGTGAGGGCCCTGGCCAAAGCTATCTCTGAAGCACCATCCCCATATACCTCGGCAGTATCAAACCAGTTAATTCCACCATCGAGGCTGGTTTTTATAATACGCTGTATGAGTTCATCATCCAAAGCCGGCCAGAATTTTCCAGCCATATTTTTTTGTTTGCTGAACTGCCAGCAACCCAGGCCAATAGGAGTAATCATCAGATCGGATTTTCCGAGTGATCGGAGAGGAGCGGTGTTTTTCATAAATAATTATTTAAATAGAGATGGTAAAGGTAAGATTTTAGTTTCAGGCATAAAGCCATCATTGTCCAAATAGACTAAATTGATACCATCCCCAGTCATCTGTAACTTAAGTTTTCTAAAAAAATACTGTTATTAATTATAAACAAACACCTGCAATCAGATTTATACTTTCTGGTTGCAGGTGAGTAATCAGGTAATATTGTGCAATTGAATAAATCCCGGAAGATTTACATCTTTTTGCAGGCATCCGTACAGACATGTCCTCTTTCACCATGGGCATAAACATGATTACCTTCGGTACAAGCTGATGTGCAAACATGATCTTTCATTTCCATTTGCTTATCCGATGCTTGTGTTTCGGCGCAGGCGGCAGTACATGTATGCCCTTTTTCACCATGAGCGTAAACACATTTTCCGCTGGTATGACAGGCATCAGTGCAGACATGATCTTTCAGCTGTGCCTGCTCCGTATTTGCTTTTGGTTTCTTCTTCTCTGTTGTTGTAGATTGTGCATTTACGGCTACTGAAAAACCAGCCAGGAGGATCAAAAACATGAGTGTTTTTTTCATTTTTTCTAAGTATTAAAGTTTGTAATTAGTGAACTGTGTAAGTATAGTCGAAGAATATAACAAAACCTGACAGGGAAAGTTGTTTTTTAACTAATAAATATTCCGGAACCACGATAGCGACAACCACTAAAATAAAATCAGATAAGTTCTTTTTCATCGTTGAGAACCTTCTTAATTCAATACTATTTTCCGGGTTTTTGAATTATCCTTTCAATTAATCCATCAGGGAGTTCAGCATGATCATGATCTGATACGCTTTGGCTAGCATGTGTTTCTCTTAATGCCTTGTCTATCAAAGCGCCTTGTTTCTCATAACTGCTGCAGGTACTGCACATTAGGGCGTGAAATTTAAGTGCCGTGTATGACATAAAAAAAGGCGGGTGTCCAAAACCCGCCAATTTTATTTCACAGCTTTTCACTGTGTTTCCCTTTGCCAAAAGAAATATCTTATTGTTGCTTAAGAGCAACAGAACATTTGATAAATCAATAAAAATCGTGCTAAAAAACAGGCGATGTATAAAAAAACATCGATTGCAGGATGCCCTTAACCGGGAAATATTTACAACACACAGACATACAATATGTTATGATTGAAAATTGTTTTGTTAATGATACTTTAATTCCAGGGAATATTTGAAAAACACAGAATTAGTGTTCCAAAAAGGGAAAATATGTCCGAACTAGAACCGGATAATTTTCAAGGCTTTCCCCGAATTCAGAAATCCTTTGATAATTTGATGGACATCACGGTTATCACTATATGGTTTTATACAGTCTTTGATCTGTGAAGGATCATAAATGGCATTTTCGTTCGACATCCATCCGAAGCCTGCAAAAACATTATTTTCGATAAGCACAACCGATACCTCATATTCGGTTCGGCCTCGGTCAATAATTGCCATATCCGTCCATTTGTGGTTAAATTCAGCCAAAGCGGTTTCGACCCTCATGTTATAGTTTTCTGCAGGTTCAACACCGATGCAAGCTCCCGCACACTGCCCGATGGAATGCTGGAAGCATGCGCCATGATTCTGATATAAGCCGCATAATTTCTGGCAGAGATTATATTTTGCAGCAATTTCATGCACTAAAACCAACGCCTCATCAAACGAAGTAAAAACTGTATGTGGCTTACCTGTCGTTTTGATTTTTTCAATCTGGATAACATGATAGCCCGATTGCAGGTAGAAAGAGTACAAACCGTATTTATAGAGCGTGCGGCGTTGAAGCCGGTTATGTAATGGTTTGTGCTTTTTGATTTCGTCCGATTCGAGTAAAAGTGCAATCAATTCGCTCCCTGTTTCTTCGAAACTGATACTAGCCGTATTTGTACGCATTTCGATGGCCTTATTGCTGCTATTGTTTTGAAAATGCGATAAAACCCTTGCATGGATATTTTTACTTTTTCCAATGTAAAGAAGTTTTCCGTCCTCATCGTGAAAGTAATAAACGCCTGAAGTTGAAGGCAATCTACTGAAAACCGACCTGTCAAGCGATGGATGCATACCATCGGTCGGGATCTGGCTCAGGGTTGGATCAACACTCAGCAAACGCTCGAAAAGTTTTACAGTTGCCAAAGCATCACCTGAAGCCCGATGACGCGAAGTTATCTGGATATTTAAACTATTACAAAGATTTCCAAGACTATACGATTTATAGCCAGGCAAAAGCTTACGCGACATTTTAACGGTACATAAAACAGGCCTTTTGTATTTATATCCCAGGTTCAGAAATTCCTGTTTCACAAAACTATAGTCGAATGCAGCATTATGTGCAACAAAAGTACAGCCCTCCGTTATTTCAACGATCTCGCGGGCAACTTCGAAGAATTTTGGAGCATTCACAAGCATTTCGTCGGAAATACCGGTAAGGCGGGCAACAAAAGGAGGGACTTTGCATTCGGGATTAATAAGTGTGGAATACTCTTTCACAACCTGTTTGCCGTCGTGAATAAATATGGCTATTTCTGTAATCCGCTCCCGGCTGGCATTACCTCCGGTGGTTTCAATATCAATTATTGCGTACACTCTGCTTTATTGTGAGGCATCAAAGATACTTTACAAAAGCATTCGAACCGTCACAATTTTTACAAATGATTTGAATATATTTAGAATACTGATTATTTATACTGTTAATAATCAAACTAATACAATATTGAAGATTAAAATTACTTTGCAGAATCTAAAAAAATCATACCTTTGCCGTTCGATTCAAAAAATCCAGCGGACATGGCACATGAGGTTAAAATTTTTTCAGGCAGGGCTACACGCTACCTTGCTGAGAATATTGCACTTAGCTTTGGAGCAAAACTTGGAGAAGTCCAGGTTATTGTTTTCAGCGACGGCGAATTTACGATCTCATTTGAAGAAAACCTCCGGGGTAATGATGTGTATATTGTTCAGTCCACATTTCCTCCTGCTGAAAACCTATTAGAACTTCTGCTCATGGTTGATGCTGCCAAACGGGCATCGGCCAGGACTATTACCGCTGTAATTCCTTATTTTGGATTTGCACGGCAGGACAGGAAAGATAAGCCACGCGTTCCGATTTCGGCAAAACTTATTGCTAATCTGCTTTGTGCTGCAGGTGTACAGCGAATGATAACCATTGATTTGCATGCTGACCAGATACAGGGATTTTTCGATGTTCCTGTAGATCATTTATATGCATCATCCATATTTCTGCCGTATATAAAAAAACTAAACCTTCCCAACCTGGTGTTTGCATCACCTGATACCGGAGGGACACGCAGAGCTGCTAGCTATGCAAAGGCCATTAACACCGGTTTTGTCATCTGTTACAAACAACGCTCTAAAGCCAACCAGGTAGATTCTATGTCGTTAATAGGCGACGTTACAGGTAAGGATGTTGTATTACTCGACGATATCATCGATACTGCCGGGACCATAACAAAGGCAGCACAGATAATGATAGATAATGGCGCTTCGAGTGTACGCGGATTCTGCACACATCCGATTTTATCCGGCGAAGCTTTCAACCGTATTGTCGAATCAGCATTCACCGAAGTTATAGTTACCGACACTATACCTTTAAAGCATACCAATCCTAAAGTAAAAGTACTCAGTACAGCGTCGTTGCTGGCTGATGTCATTAAAAGGGCACACAATTACGAATCAATTTCATCTCTTTTTAACATCAAATAATAATAACAATTAAAATCAAATCAAATGAAAACAGTATCTATGAGCGGTTCGCTTCGCGCGAACGTAGGGAAAAAAGATGCGAAAATGAACCGGGCCAGTGGCAAGGTGCCATGTGTAATTTACGGTGGTAAGGAAGAACTTCATTTTGCAATCGAGGAAAAAGTACTTGAAAAAATCATTTTCACGCCTTACACTTTCCTAATTGATCTTGACATTGAAGGCAAGAAATTCACAGCAACTCTTCAGGATGTTCAATATCACCCGGTTTCGGACAAAACCTTACATGCCGATTTTCTGCAGGTAACTAAAGGGAAACCGATTATTGTCAGCCTTCCAATCCGTGTTGAAGGAAGCTCCCCAGGAGTTCTGCGCGGAGGTAAACTGGTTAAAAAATTCCGTAAGATGAGAGTTAAAGGTCTTGCCGAACATATGCCGGAAGAAATTGTAATCAATATTTCAAAAATGGAAATTGAAGATAGCCTTAGAGTAAGTGATATCAAGATTCCGAACATCGAAGTTCTTGAAGTTATGAGCAACCTGGTTATACAGGTAGCATCAACACGTGCTGTTGAACCAACAGCTGTGCCTGGTGCCAAATAAACCGGACTAACATCACTCAACAAAAAAGGTACAAAGTTCTGAACTCTGTACCTTTTTTGTTTTTAGCGGAATGCAAAGAGGTTAGTTTCGATTAAAAAGAATACCACCCGGATTTTTTTCTATAGCTCCAAAAGCAAAAATTACTCAGGGTTTACAATTTGCAAATATTGTTTAAACGCTTCATCCCAAACTGAGGTTTCAGAAGGCTGATAAGTTCTGGGTGGGAATGACTTTCCTGCAATTTCACGGATCTCATCAACATTTTTAATAATTCCAAGTGCCATAGCCTGTACCAGGATATTTCCTGTTGTAACGGTTTCATCAGGAGAAGTAATTACAGGAATTCCGCAACAATCAGCCGTAAACTGGCAGAGTAATTCATTATTGATAGCTTCACCTGTCAAGTAAATTGCTTCAGGTTTTACACCACTTAATTCTTCAATCTGCCCGATTACAATCCTGAATTTTAAAGCAAAGCCTTCGAGAATGATCCTCATAATTTCACCATGCGATTGTGGTGCATACTGACCGGTAGCTTTGCAGTACTCCAATATTGCTGTCGGCATATCATCCTGATTAAACAATGAAGCATGATCCGTATCCATAAAGGCCGTAAATGACTTAGATGTGCCGGCCAGGTCCTGTATAAAGGCAGATGTATAACCATCCTCACCCCATGCGTTCAGGCACTCCTGAAGCAGCTGCAGACCAGTAAGACTTTGCTGTATATGGAAAGCATGCCCGACTCCACCCTGGTTGGTAAAATTCAGTTGCTGCGATTTTTTATTAATAATCGGACGATTCGATTCAAATCCAATAAGAAACTTGCTTCCGGCAGAAATATAAATCCAGTTGTTCCCTTTTGCCGGGATGGCAGCAATTGCTGAAGCTACATCGTTTGAAACAACAGCAACTACAGGAATCCGTGCGATGCCTGTTTCGTACGAAACATTGGTCGATACACTGCCGATAATACTGCCTGGTTCCACGATGCGGGACATAATGCTTACAGGTATTCCCAGCGCTTTGAAAATCTCATGATCCCACATTCTTTTCACCGGGTTGTACAGCTGCGAAGTAATTGCAATGCTGAATTCTGTACTCATTATGCCTGTGAGCAGATAATTAAATATATCGGGCATAAAAAGCAGGTGTTTTGCTTTTTTAAGCTCCTCCCCTGCTGTTTTCTTTGAAGCTGAAAGCCTGAACAAGGAAGAATTGCAGGGAACCGGAATGCCGGTTTGACCATAGATTTTGTCTTCTGAAATCCGTTGAGTAAATCCGTCGAAACTAATTTCAGTTTTAACATCATCTGAAAGTAACGGCCGGAAAGGAGCTCCATCATCACCCATAATCGAAAAATCAACACTCCAGGCAGTAATGCCTATACTTTCAACCGGAATATTTTGATCAGCAACCAGAACGAGGCTCTTTTTTATTTCCTTGAAAAGCAATTCAATATTCCAGTACTTATGATCTTCGTCCATAACCGGTTCGTTTACAAACCGATGTATTTCCTGAAGACTGAGAATGCCATCATTAAGTTCGCCAAGTAAAGTGCGACCTTCAGTGGTTCCAAGTTCAAAGGCAAGGAATGTGTTTTTCATAATAATGATTTAAAAATTCAGGAAATACTCAAAAAGAGAGTATTATAATAGTTGTTAGCATAAAAAAAGGGAACCTGATGTTCCCCTTTCAATTTAGCTCTTAATTTTCAGCGTAACCAATTCTCCGATTTTTTCGATCGGAATGCGCTCCTGCATCATGGTGTCGCGATCACGAATTGTGACAGTGTTATCTTCTAAGGTCTGGTGATCAACTGTGATGCAATAGGGCGTACCGATGGCATCGTGGCGGCGATAACGCTTCCCGATGGAATCCTTCTCTTCGTACTGGCACATAAAATCGTACTTAAGAGTATCCATGATCGCACGTGCTTTTTCGGGCAGGCCATCTTTTGTGGTTAATGGCAGGATTGCACATTTAACAGGAGCCAGCATCGAAGGCAAACGAAGAACAACGCGTTCCGATCCGTCCTCCAGTTTTTCTTCGGTATATGCATAGCTGAGAACAGCCAGAAAAGTTCGGTCAAGGCCAATAGAGGTCTCGATTACGTAAGGAACATAGTTTTCGTTCAGTTCAGGATCAAAATACTGGATTTTCTTTCCCGAATATTCCTGGTGCGCTTTTAAATCGAAATCAGTACGAGAGTGTATGCCTTCAAGTTCTTTAAAACCGATAGGGAATTCGAATTCAATATCAATGGCAGCGTTAGCGTAATGTGCTAGTTTATCGTGAGGGTGCCAGCGGTATTTTGCGGCAGGAATTCCGAGAGACTGGTGCCATTTCATGCGTTCTGCTTTCCAGTATTCGAACCATTCGAGTTCGGTTCCGGGGCGAACAAAATATTGCATTTCCATCTGTTCGAATTCACGCATGCGGAAAATAAACTGGCGGGCAACGATTTCGTTACGAAAAGCTTTTCCTGTTTGAGCAATACCAAAGGGGATTTTCATCCTGCCGGTTTTCTGTACATTCAGATAGTTTACAAAAATACCCTGGGCAGTTTCAGGACGAAGGTAAATCACATTTGAATCTTCGCTCACCGAACCCATAGAAGTACTGAACATCAGGTTAAACTGGCGTACATCGGTCCAGTTGCGGCTTCCCGAGACAGGGCAAGCGATTTCGAGATCTTCGATGAGTTTTTTTACATCCGCCAGGTCGTTGCGCTCCATGGCACCGTAGAACCTTTTTGTGGTGGACTCTATTTTTTCTTTGTATTCAAGTACGCGGCCATTGGTAGCCAGAAACTGATCTTGGTCGAAAGTATCGCCAAAGCGTTTTGCAGCTTTCTCAACTTCCTTATCTATTTTATCCTGCCATTTAGCCATCTGGTCTTCAACCAGAACATCAGCACGGTAGCGTTTTTTTGAATCGCGGTTATCAATCAATGGGTCACTGAACGCATCAACATGGCCTGATGCTTTCCAGGTTGTAGGATGCATGAAAATAGCGGCATCCAGGCCAACTATATTTTCGTGGTATTGTACCATCGATTTCCACCAATACTGGCGGATATTATTTTTTAATTCAACACCATTCTGCCCGTAATCGTATACGGCACTAAGGCCATCGTAGATTTCGCTCGACGGAAATACAAACCCATATTCCTTGGAATGGGATATTATCTTTTTGAAAATTTCTTCGTTCTGTGCCATGCGGCAAAGGTAGCCAAAAATAATATAATGACAAAGGGTTAAGGAGAGGGAGTGATGGAGAGATGGAGAGAATATTGGATGTTCGATGTCGGATGTTCGATGTCGGATATTCGAGCGGATAAGGAGAGAAAAGGAGAGATAAAAAAATGTATAACTGTTCTTCCCCCTTTACCTGAGTTCCCTGTTTTCACTTTCTAAAAATCAGTACTTTTGCAGTATGATAGCAATTGATAAAACCTTAATATCTGATGAATTGGGAAGCATTCGTTTTGTCTGCGACCTGTCAGCCTGCAAAGGACAATGTTGCGTTGATGGTGATGCCGGTGCCCCTCTTGATGAAGAAGAAATCAGTATTCTGGAAGATTATTTTCATGAGATAAAACCCTATATGACCCAGGAAGGTATCGACCAGGTTGAACTTGCCGGTGTTTTTGATTATGATATGTTTGGAATGTATGTTACTCCGCTTGTTAACGGACGTGAATGTGCCTTTGTTTATCATGAAAACGAGATAGCTTTCTGTGCCATCGAAAAAGCCTTTAAAGAAGGGAAAATTCCTTTCATGAAACCTATATCCTGCCATCTATACCCGGTTCGTATCAGCAAATACAATGATTTTGAAGCTGTAAATTACCACGAATGGCATATCTGCAAGCCGGCCTTGCTGAACGGCAGGAAGCACGATGTGCCTTTATATGTTTTTTTAAAGGACTCGTTAATACGAAAATACGGGGAGGACTGGTATAAAGAACTCATTGAATCACTGCCTGCAGGTAAAGTGAAAGGTTAAACACATTAATTATATTCGTCAGGGACAAATAAAAGCCGGATTGCTCCGGCTTTTATTGTTAAGTTTCTGACAGAATTTATACACAAATTTTATTTTGTATCAATCAACCAGTGAAATATCAAACTGAACAAGATCTACAAAAAGTCTTACCCGATCGAATATATCCTGCTTGGTAAGATCAAGTAAACCTTCGGTTCCAAATTTTTCAACAGTAAATGAGGCCATAGCGGCGCCATAGATAATTGCATTTTTCATATTTCCAAAGGAAATATCGCCCGTACTTGCCAGGTGGCCAATAAATCCTCCTGCAAAAGTATCGCCGGCACCTGTTGGATCGAAAACTTCTTCCAAAGGAAGAGCCGGAGCAAAGAAAACACTGTCGTTATGGAAAAGTAAAGCGCCATGTTCTCCTTTTTTAATAACCAGGTACTTTGGACCCATAGTCAGGATTTTCTGAGCTGATTTAACAAGTGAATATTCACCGGTAAGCTGGCGTGCTTCGGAATCGTTAACCATAAGCACATCAACACGTGCAATTACTTTCATAAGGTCATCCCAGGCTGAGTCCATCCAGTAATTCATGGTATCCATAACTATAAGTTTTGGACGTTTGGTAAGCTGATCCAATACACGCATCTGTACACTTGGAGTAAGGTTGCCAAGTACCACAAATTCAGGTTCAAGGCAGGATGCAGGGAGGATCGGATCAAAATCGGCAAGCACATTCAGTTCGGTAACCAGTGTATCACGTGTATTCATATCGGTATGATACCGGCCTGACCAATAGAATGATTTTCCTTCGGGTTTAACCTGGAGTCCATCAGTATTTATACCTCTTTCGGTTAGCAGGTTTATATATTCTTCAGGGAAATCGCCCCCTACAACACTAATTATATGCACATCTTCAGCAAATTTTGAAGCAGTAAGGCTGATAAAGGTTGCTGCTCCACCCAGTATTTTATCGGTTTTTCCAAAAGGAGTTTCAATTTTATCAAATGCGACAGTTCCAACAATAACAGTACTCATAATCGGGTATTAAAAGGATATTAAAATGAATTTGAGTTTTTTTTGCAAAGATATTGTTATTTCCGATAGAATGTTTAATTTTGCCGTCCCTTTCGAGGGGAAATAACAATTAAACCAACATTCCTCCTTAGCTCAGTTGGTTAGAGCATCTGACTGTTAATCAGAGGGTCTCAGGTTCAAGTCCTGAAGGGGGAGCCTCAAAATAAACCACTTACAAGTCTTTTGTAGGTGGTTTTTTCTTTTCCGCTATATTCTCACTTGAATTGACGTGATTGTTTATCGACAAAAACTACCCAGGTAACTACTGAATTTTAAACCCCCGCTTTAAAAACTCGTTTATGGCCGCTATATAACCGGACCCGGTTATTTGGTTATGAAATTATCATTTGGGGCATTTATTTAAGCATGAAAGGAGTTTGATTATTCCCGGGACATTAAGGTGAATTTGACTGCCTTCTTCAGCCAGGCATTTTTATGAAAAAACCTCCATTGGAAAAAGTGTATTGAGACATCCGGCTGGTTTCGGGCGTGGCATTTAGGGGAGATTTAAAAATAGGATTGCTTCTTTCATTGTTTTGGAAAATTAAGATTTATAATTTTTGAACTGTAGATTAAAAAATGAAATATTTTATTCAGCAGATACTAAATGAATAATTGGGAAGATGTAAACATTAGTTTGTAAGATTAATTTCATCCTCTTTTGTACGATTAATAAACAAAAGATTTAAAACGTGTCGCCGATAAAAAACTTCTTAATTCTCCTCAAGTTTTTGAATAACACGGTCGATAAGCCCTTTATCTGGTTCCGCATCAGTATGATGTGAATCATTATTGTTTTTGCGGGTATCTTTTAGTGCCTTATCGATAAGATAACTTTGTTTCTCATAATTGGTACAAGCACTGCACATCATGGTATGAAAATATAGTTTTACCTTTTCGTCCCGGCTTATACCGGAATGAATTTTTTTATCTATTAATTCTGTAGCCTTTTTGCAGGACAACATCAGTTTTTGCATCAATCTGTTCATTTTGTTAACTTTTAAACCAATTAGTATCTAAACATACTCTTAATTGCAATTTCGCGCGATGAAGGATTTGCCAGAAATTTGCCTGAGTAATATCCAACTCCTTACTTATTTCATTACCATCTACTCCCTGAAGATATTTCAGTTGAACGGCCGAAAACCATTTAGATGGTAAGCGGCGCAAACAATCGTGTAAAACTGAGTTGAAATCATGGTCATCAAGTAGGTTTTTTTCATCCCAATGCGTTGGCCGGGCTTCCATCTTCCAGGAGCCTGACTCGTCGAAAAAATCATCATCCATAAATTCTTTCCCGGGATTTAATTCAACCTGAAAAGGCTTGTGGTACTTTTCGCGGTGATAATCGAGTATTTTGTGGTTCAAAATTGAGAACAGCCATGTTTTGGGATTACTCCTGCCTTCAAAATCAGAAAACGAATGAAGCGCGGCAAGGAAGGTATTTTGGACCAAATCCTCCGCCGCCTCCCGATCCGAAACTTTTGACCATGCATACCGGTACATTTGGTTGGTGTACTCATGTACCCATTTTGCAATGATTTCATTCTTTTCCAGCACCATAGTATAACAATTTCTAAGGTAAAGATACTGTAGTTTAGATGACTATTCTTTGTTTGGAACAAAAAGAGCAACCACAATACCATATATGATATGGCCCATGATGCTGCCAAGAATTACTAAAGTCATGCTTCCTGCAGGAGCCGGCATACCACCCATAACAGCACCTATGACGGCCATCATTACCTGGGCAAATACAAAAACGATAAAACCGAAAAGAGCGCCTTTTACTATTTTAGAACTGATTTTACCTAATACATCAGAAAAAAGGAATACATAAGCCAGTGCAAAGATAACACCAATCATAAAGTGCATAATCCATCCGATTATAATTGGTAAGCCCATCATGCCTGCAAGCATTGCAGCGGGATTCATTTTTGGCAATCCCATTAATGGAGCCACAAACATGACCATTGTCATTACAATAGTAGCTACGATGCCACCTAAAACTGCCTGTTGAATTTTTGTTTTCATTGTGTTGATTTTTAAATTGTTTAATTTATACTGGTAGTCGTTCAACAAATGAAAACCTGACAAAATGAAAAACAAATATTTAAAGTTAGTATGTATTATATTTCTTTCCATCCTGTAAAATGCAGGAGAGCTGACAATTAGATTGATTTTATCAGTGTATCAGATGGTAAACTAATTATTTTTACCTTTGGTAGTGTTACGAAAGCTGCTATAAAAAACTTTCGGGACTTGGTATCTTGATTTGCAATTCCGCATGGATTAACAAACTTCATCGCAACCGGAAACCTTAGCTGGCTCCTAATGTTTTTTTAATCATAAACTAAGTGATTTAAATAATCAGTGACTCTTTAACATAATAAAACTATGAAGAATAAATATCTTATCAGTATTATTTCCACCCTCCTGGTATCCTCAATTGTGTGTGTTGCCCAACAACAGGAGACTAAACCGGTGAAACTAAATAAAATATCAGATAATCTTTATGAAGTATTGGATGGGAAAGGCGCCAGGGGCGGTGTTTTCATCGGAGATAATGCAATAATGGTAATTGATGCAAAGCAGGATGAAATTTCTGTCAGACAAACTATGGATGAAATTGCAAAAGTTTCGGACAAACCAATAAAATACCTGGTAGACACTCATAGTGACGGAGATCATGTCATAGGAAACCAGTTTTTCCCTTCATCGGTTATCATTGTATCCCAGGAAAACTGCAGGAAAGAATTTTTCTCACCCAAAAGAGATGGAAGCCCATCGGATTGGAACAAACCTGAACTGCTGCCTTTTGTACCAGCAATTACCTTTCACGACAAAATGGATATCTATTTCGGATCGCAGAAAGTTGAACTTTTATATTTTGGTGTTGGTCATACAACCGGCGATGCAGTGGTATATTTTCCGGAACAAAAATTAGCATTTATAGGAGACCAGGTTTTCACAGGCAGACCCCAGCTTATTCATGTCTACAAAGGAGGTAACTCGTTCGAACACGTAAAGACTCTTACCAAAATGCTTGAAACGTTGGATGCAGAGAAATTCCTGAGTGGCCATAGCGAAATTCTGGATCGTGCCGGTATTCAAAAACATATCGATGAAATGAAAAGCATGCAGAACAAAATCAGATCAATGATGAATAATAATAAGACCCTTGACGATATTATTAGTGAGTTTGATCAAAATCAGCGTGCTCTGGTTGAAACCATATACAATGAAATTAAAAATAACAAAGATTAAAATTCTTCATAAAAAGACTTCTTTTTGAATCAAGAAAAATTTGTTAAGTCAATATTTATTATAAAATCAATAAAACTGATTACAACTTAATACAACTCTAAATTGTTTATCTTAGAAGTAAAATCATAAAATACATTAAAGATGGATACAAAGAAATTTGGAAATACTGATATGAAAATTACCCGCATCGGATTCGGGGCATGGGCCATTGGTGGTGGAAACTGGGAATTCGCATGGGGACCACAGGATGACAACGAAGCTATTGCCGCCATACGTCGCGCTATCGAAAACGGTATGAACTGGATAGATACTGCCGCAGTATACGGACTTGGCCATTCTGAAGAATTGGTTGGGAAAGCAATTAAAGGACTTAGCACAAAGCCTTACATTTTTACTAAATGCGGATTGGTTTGGGACGACAAACGTAACGTAAGCCGGAACTTAAAAGCTGAATCAATCCGGGCGGAATGCGAGGCAAGCCTGCGCCGGTTAAATGTTGATGCGATTGACCTATACCAGGTACATTGGCCTGTTGATGCAGTTCTGGAGGAAGCCTGGGAAATGATGGAAACCTTGCGATCAGAAGGAAAAGTACGTTTTATCGGTGTTTCAAATTACAATATTGAACAGATACGGAAATGCGTGAAAATCGCGCCGGTATCATCTTTACAACCACCTTATTCCCTGATAGGACGGGATTATGAAAAAGAAGTTCTGCCCTTTTGCAAAGAAAATGGAATTGGGGTTATCGTTTACTCACCCATGGGATCGGGATTGCTTACAGGCGCCATGACCCGTGAACGGATTGCAGCAATGCCATCCGACGACTGGCGAAAAAACAGCAGTCACTTTCGGGAACCAGCACTCTCGAGAAACCTTGCACTTGTTGATAAACTAAAATCCATAGGTAAAAAACATGGCTATTCGGCAGGTGAAGTGGCCATCGCATGGACCTTGCGAAATCCTGCGGTAACAGCCGCTATTGTTGGAGGCAGAAGTGCCGGACAGGTTGACGGGATAAGCCATGCCTGGGAGTTACAGCTTACAGAAGAAGATTTGACCGAAATACAAGGGTGATATACTTAGAGAAAGATTTGCATCCGGATGCAACCTCCGGCTATTAGGAGAGCCTCAATATCAACTATTTACAAGTCTTTTGGCTCTGAATATGACCTTCAGAGAGGATGATCAACAAAAAAGCGAAAAATATTTCGCTCAGAATCCTGCTGTCATCTGAAAAATAGCTTTGAGCCTTTTAAAACGGGAAGACTCACATAAGTTGAACCTTTGGACAGAAAGGCTTAAAGCTTGTTGGAGCAACAACATTTTATTGAAAATCCTTAAAATTTAAATGTGTAGACCCTATTCAGAGCTACATATTATTTTGATTTGCTGGAACTTGAATGCAACTAAATATTGTATGGCACATTTTTTCTTATAGTTTTTTGTTTGAAGACGAAAGGATGAATTAAAAGAAAAAAGCATGGTAAATAAATAGGTTAGTTTTACTTTCTTTTGCCTTAAAGCAAAAAGAAAGTAACAAAGAAAAGTTCAAGGCTTAATAAAAATACGTTGCGTTTCTATGCCGGAGGTATTTTCTCGCAATACAAGGCATGAAGGATGGCACAATTCATAACATTTGTAGTTGCTGTGTATTGCTACACACATGCCTTTCGCACATACTTCCGTCAAGAACCGCTAACGCATTTTTCTTATGCCGGTCCCTTCTTAGAAAATCTTTCCATATGGCAACATAGCGGAACAACGATAGGGTCTAATAGGTAAATTATTAGGGTGTAGGGCCCGCGGCCTAATAGAAATTTTACAACAGATGTAGACGAAGGTAAAAAGCGCAGGCACGTGTGTAGCAAAACACCAGCTTCACGTGCTGTCAGGATGATGTTCCCAATCTGTCAAGCCTTGTTTTGCGAGCCTTTACCGAGGCGTACAGATGTGTAAAATTTATATTAAGCCTAGACCTTTTGGTTCTTTTGTGGCATGACAAAAGAACAAAATCAAAAACAAAATAGAAATATTCTTCAGTTGATAATAAAGACTAGCACATCAAAATAATATCCTGCCCTAGTCAATTAACCGTATACAGGTTAAAATCCATCAATTATAGTATATTTACCAGATATTAACTCACCGGATTACTAACCTTTAAATCCTATAAATATGTTTTTGATTGTACTTGGAATTATTGCAATTGTTATTGGTTTTGTTCTTGCCAGGCAAGATTCGCCTTTAAAACCCTATACCGGCATCATCCGGATTGTCGGGTTCCTGATGGTATTGGCTGGTGCCGGCTTATCGGCCGTAAAACAAATTGAGCCCGGTTATGTAGGGGTTCAGAAACTCTTCGGTAAAGTAAACAGCAATACACTCGAAAGCGGGCTGAATGTTGTTAATCCGTTGGTTGAAGTTGTAATGTTTGATATCCGTACCCAGAATTATACCATGTCGGGTGTACAGGACGAAGGCAGCAAATCAGGTGACGATGCCATCAGGGTTCTGTCAGCCGATGGACTTGAGGTGATAATAGACCTGACGGTGCTGTACAAAGTTATGCCCAACGAGGCTCCGCGAATTTTACAGGAAATCGGAACCGATTACAGGAATACGATTGTACGTCCTATCTGCCGGACTAAAATCAGGGACAATGCGGTTTATTATGATGCTGTAGCTCTGTACTCATCAAAGCGCGATGAATTCCAGGGCCGGATATTTAAAACCATTGAAAGTGATTTTAAAAGCAGGGGTTTGACACTCGAACAACTACTGGTGCGGAATATTACGCTGCCAACTTCTGTAAAAACTACCATCGAATCGAAAATCAATGCCGAACAGGATGCGCAGAAAATGACTTTCGTTCTCCAGAAAGAAAAACAGGAAGCCGAACGTAAACGGGTTGAAGCACAGGGAATAGCCGATTACCAGAAAATTCTGAGTACCGGTCTTAGCGACAAACAGTTACAATACGAAATGATCAAAGCGATTGCAACTTCACCCAATGCTAAACTGATAATTATGGACACTAAAAAAAGCGCTCCATTCATTATCGATGCAAAGTAAAAACGAATCGGCTTTATTGTAAAAAACGAAAAAAGTCCTGTAAGTAGCAGGACTTTTTCGTTTAGAAAACAATTTTCTATACCAATTTTGTATTTACTATTTTCTATTAACCACTTTTCTATTAACTAATTAATTTACAGGCATTTCTGAAACGTCATTGTTATTGCTGAAACTATTCACATCGAAGCGTAGGTAGTCAAACTCATTTGTTAACGGAAGCTCTGATATTTCTGAAGCTGATCCGTTTGTAAAGTTATTAACATCAAAACGCAGGTAATCAGTCGAATTCAAAGGCAGTTCATAAATTTCACTCTCTGTATTGAATTTATTGACGTCGAAACGCAGGTGATTAAATTTATTTTCAGAAGATAAAGTCATATCAGCAGATGTATTTTTAACCGCTTCAATTTGTTTTGTATTATCCGATTTTACGATATCACCGGTAGTTCCATTATTTGAATTAGCGGTTGATGTAACCGACATGAAAAATATTAAGCTAAAAGTAATTGAAGTTGAGATAATTTTTGAAGTTTTCATTTTTTATGTTTTTATTCTCTTTCGAGGAAGTTTTTAAAATAGATTTGTTTTGTTAGAAGTGTGAATATAACGGTATAGCTTTAAAAAAGTTACAATAAAAAATATACCGTGATGCGAAGTAAAAAGCTCAGATTTAAAATTTGTATCACAAAATGTCTCATAAACTATTGAAATCTATCCTTTTTTTCTGCCTTTTTTGCTTCGCTTTCTTAAACAAATAAGAATCACATTTTGTTTGATGATTTTAAAAAAATTCTACAAATATTTTTTCCTGTGAATGATTTGATAATATGATCGGCAGTATTTTAATTTAGCAAAATATTGATTACCTGATTTATATGTTAAAATAATCTGAAATAATAATCTTTACACATAATGTTTAATATATCATTTTTAGTCCATAGAAAAACTTTCTGCTGATTGACTTGTTTAGTTATTGAATAAAATAAATAAACAAAACTTATGAATAATTATAAATTAGTAACTCCTTTAATCTCAGGATCTTTAGAACTAAAAAATCGGATTGCCATGTCACCGATGACACGCTGCCGCGCAATCGGGAATATACCGAATGACCTGATGGCTGAATATTATAAACAACGTTCAGGTGCAGGATTGATTATAACCGAAGGTGTATCGCCTTCACCTAACGGACTTGGTTATGCCAGGATACCAGGTATTTATAGCAAAGCACAGGTTGAAGGATGGAAAAAGGTAACTTCGGCCGTTCACAAAAATGGGGGGAAGATATTTGCTCAGTTTATGCATACCGGCAGGATAAGCCATCCGCTGAATATGCCTGAAGGTTCACAGGTATTAGCTCCTTCTGCCGTTAAAGCTGCCGGACAAATGTGGACTGACTCACAACAGATGCAGGATTTCCCTACTCCCAAAGCAATGACCGCTGAAGATTTGGTCAATACCAAAGCAGAGTTTGTAGCTTCTGCCAAAAACGCAATAGAAGCTGGATTTGATGGCGTTGAGCTGCATGGAGCCAATGGATACCTGCTCGAACAATTCCTTTCGCCTGTAAGTAATATACGAACCGATAATTATGGCGGAAGCATTGAAAACCGTAGTCGGTTTGTTCTTGAAGTGGTTGCCGCTGTGGCAGAAGCCATTGGAAAAGACAAAACCGGGATTCGTTTATCACCATACGGAGTAGCCAGCGATATGCCACATTATCCCGAAATGGACGCCAAATATGCATACCTGTCAGAGCAACTTAATAAGATTGGCATTGCCTATATTCATATCGCTGATCATTCGGCAATGGGTGCCCCTGATGTTCCTTTAGAGCTTAAGAAAACGATAAGGAATAATTTTAAAAACACTATCATCCTCTCCGGTGGCTACGATAAGGAAAGGGCTGAAGCTGATATTGAAAGCAGGCTTGGAGACATTGTGGCATTCGGAAGGCCGTTTATTAACAATCCCGACCTGGTTGAAAGGTTTAAAAACGACTTGCCTTTATCAGCTGATCTCAAAATGGATTTGTTTTATTCAGCCGATGAAAAAGGATATACCGATTATCCGGTTTACAGCAACTGATCATCCTCGGTTAAGAAATAATAAATATTTAAATTCCAGGGCCCAAATTCCAAGTCTCAAATTCCAGGGGAAAAAGTTGAAATTAAAAATTCAACTTTACTTGAATCACAGATTGGAATTGGGGCTCTTTGAATTTGGTATTTGAGTTTTGGGACTTGGGATTTTCCTATAAGTACCACACTTCTTCCTGAATGTGTAACAACTGCATACCACAGGTCATTTAACTTTGCAGCTTGAAAAACGCATCATTTACAAACTTTAAAATCAAAATGAAAATGAAAAAAATAACATTAATTGCAATCATTGTAATTTCAGCTACTTTATTTGCCTTTACTGTAGTAGCACCTACAAGCTGGACGTATGATAAAAATCACGCTAAAGTTGGTTTCAGTGTAACCCACCTGATGGTTTCAGATGTTGAAGGCTATTTTCAAACGTCTACCGCAACACTTACAACAACTAATGATGATTTTACAGATGCGGTAGTAGACTTTTCGGCCGAAGCCTCATCCATCAACACTAATCAGGAAATGAGAGATAATGATCTGAAAAGTGCCAAATTCTTTGATGTGGCACAATTTCCGGCGGTAACTTTTAAAAGTACGTATTTTAAAAAAGCCAGTACAGCCAACACTTACATCGTTAAAGGTGACCTTACCATGCATGGAGTTACAAAACCTGTTACTCTGACAGCTGTTGCCCGTCTTGGTACTAATCCAATGAGCAAAAAAACCGTTGCCGGATTTAAAATTACCGGTACGGTTAACCGCCTGGATTTCGGAATCGGCACTGGCATGCCTGAAGCAGTAGTAAGTAACGAAGTACTGATAGACGCAAATGCTGAGTTCATAAAGAACTAACACAACATGTTTCTGTTCAAGAAAAAAGAGGCCATTGTGCCTCTTTTTTCTTGAATGTTTTCCGCGCAACTTTCAATGAAATTTGACTATATCATACAGTATTATAATGAATTATAATACTTCACTACCTTCTCGATGTCTCCTCTTTTCTTGGTAGAAATCTTCTCTGTTTTGATAAATTCACTTACTTCCTTTTTCTTGTCCCCAAGTGCAACAGGGATTTTTTTGCCTTTTTTATCAATAACAGTAAGCACAGATCCTACTTTAATCAGGTAAGCTTCTTTAACCGAAACTGTTTCATTCGGATTGCCTGCATTAAGTACAAGATTAAAATTAGCCGGAGTAATTTCAGCGAAGTAATTTACATACAGCCTGGCTTTGCCGTCAATAGCAACTTCCATAAAACGTTTATAAGCCTTCCCTGCCGGATCGGGATTGTCATAAACAAATGTTTTGCCATCCATGATCAACTGTTGGATACTGTCAGGTGAGCTTATCCTATACTCTGCGTTATTGTACTTAAAATATAAGTTGTTACGGTACACATTATACCGGTATTCAAGCCCGGTAATGGTTTCACCGGCTTTAGTAAACACTGTGCCCGGAACCCATGTCTCCGTGAGCCAGGGAGATCCGTCTATTCCCTTTTCCTTTTCCGGTAAATTTACTTTATTATATCCCGGTGGTAAATCAGCTACAAAAAC
The DNA here is from genome assembly GCA_963802185.1 of uncultured Bacteroidales bacterium. Classification (GTDB taxonomy): domain Bacteria; phylum Bacteroidota; class Bacteroidia; order Bacteroidales; family UBA4417; genus UBA4417. Next base: position 35,728 of record CAWDHU010000007.1, on the reverse strand, counting down.
CTGGGCGTTAACACAAAAATGTATACCAAAAGAAAGAAGAAATAAAAGAAATACCTGCTTTATCATAATCGTAGTCTTCATTTAGCTTTTTATGTAAGTGAATAAAATGGCCCATCAAATATTGATTTGACTTGATTTTGCAAATGTATTCTTTTTGTAACCTGAAAATCAATCACATTTGTTTTTTTTCAAAGGATATCGTTAAATAATCAGGACATCTTTATAAGCAAACCCCAGAGATTAAATCAATTTGCAATAGATATCACTGTTGCAGCTTCAACAGTCACTAAATTAAAAAGTTAACAACAAAATTCCCTGTTGACTGTTTACTTTAAGTGTTTAGCTGGTTTTGGTGTCATCCATAGCTATCAGGTTTAATTATGTGAATCAGTAATCAACCATTCTATCCGTATTTCACCTAAAAACCAGTTAAAAAATTCAAAACAGAGGTATTTCCCGACTGTTTTGCCGAAATTTGCACTTCTTAAAGTAAATTCAATCAGAGTTTTAAATTTTTACAAATGAGCAACACGCCTAAAACATTATTTGATAAAGTATGGGACGCCCATGTTGTTAAAAGTATTGAGGATGGTCCTGATGTATTTTTTATCGACAGGCATTTTATCCATGAAGTAACCAGCCCTGTAGCGTTCTTAGGTCTAAAAAACAGGAATGTACCTGTTATGTTTCCTGAGAAAACATTTGCAACAGCCGATCATAATACACCTACAATCAATCAGCATTTACCGGTTGCAGATCCGTTATCGGCCAACCAGTTAAAAGCTCTGGAAGAAAACTCAGCCAAATACGGCATTTCGCACTGGGGATTAGGCAACCCGAAAAATGGTATTGTTCATGTGGTAGGTCCTGAGAATGGAATTACACTTCCGGGAATGACCATAGTTTGCGGCGATTCGCATACTTCGACACATGGTGCATTTGGTGCCATTGCTTTTGGTATTGGTACTTCAGAAGTTGAAATGGTGCTGTCCTCACAATGCATCATGCAGCCAAAGCCAAAGAAAATGCGCATCAATGTAAATGGCAAATTAGGAAAAGGAGTTACACCCAAAGATGTTGCATTGTATATTATTTCGCAGATTACTGCCAGCGGTGCTACCGGATACTTTGTTGAATATGCAGGCGAAGTGTTCGAAAATATGAGCATGGAAGGACGTATGACGGTTTGTAACCTTTCCATTGAAATGGGTGCACGCGGTGGTATGATTGCTCCTGATGAAACTACTTTCGCTTATCTGAAAGGAAGAGAAATGGCTCCCAAAGGCGAGGCCTGGGATAAGGCATTGGAATATTGGAAAACACTCAAAACAGATTCCGGTGCTCAGTTTGATGTGGAATTGAACTATGAGGCCGCTGACATAGAACCACAAATTACCTATGGAACCAATCCGGGACTAGGAACCGGTATCTCAAGGAATATCCCTTTTGCTGCTGTAATAAAGGATGGCGAGGCTTCCTATAAAAAATCACTAGCCTATATGGGCTTTTCGGAAGGTGAAAAAATCATTGGAAAGAAAGTAGATTATGTTTTCCTTGGCAGTTGTACCAATGGCCGTATCGAAGATTTTCGTGCCTTTGCTTCTATCGTCAAGGGTCGTAAAAAAGCTGACAATATCACAGCATGGCTTGTACCCGGATCACATGTTGTGGAACAACAAATTAAAGAAGAAGGCATCCTTGATATTCTTACAGCGGCTGGTTTTCAATTGCGTCAACCTGGATGTTCGGCTTGCCTGGCTATGAACGACGATAAAGTTCCGGCCGGAAAATATGCAGTAAGTACGAGTAACAGGAATTTTGAAGGCCGCCAGGGACCTGGCAGCAGAACATTGCTTGCAAGTCCATTTGTTGCTGCTGCAGCTGCTGTTACAGGTGTGGTAACTGATCCGAGAGAATTTTTATAGAGGCTCACTAGCATAAATTTTATAATAAAAAATCAAATAAAAATGGCTTACGATAAATTCAACATACTCAGAAGTACTGCAGTTCCTTTACCTATTGAAAATGTAGATACTGATCAGATTATTCCTGCCCGTTTCCTGAAAGCAACAGAGCGAAAGGGATTTGGTGATAATCTGTTCAGAGACTGGAGATACAATACTGATGGTTCGCCTAAAACAGATTTTGTTTTAAATAAAACCAGATACTCAGGAAAAATCCTGGTTGGCGGCAAGAACTTCGGCAGTGGAAGCAGCCGCGAACATGCAGCATGGGCTATTTATGATTATGGTTTCCGTTGTGTGGTATCCAGTTTTTTTGCTGACATCTTCAAAAATAATTCACTCAACATCGGTGTTCTTCCTGTTAAGGTAAGTGCTGAATTTCTGGAAAAGATTTTTAAGGCTATTGAGGCAGATCCTAAAACTGAATTAGAAGTCAACCTGCCCGATCAAACCATCACTATCGTTGCTGCAGGAGAAAAAGAAACCTTTGCAATTGATGGATACAAAAAGCATAATATGCTCAACGGTTTCGATGATATTGACTATTTGCAGGCGATGAAAAACGAAATCCGTTCATTTTCATCAAAGATGGTAGTATAACTCATCGGAACAACACATTAATAAAAATAAGGATTACAATTATGCCCGGCAAATTACGTCATATTGAAATCATGGACACCACCCTGCGCGATGGTGAACAAACCAGCGGTGTATCATTTTCATCCTCCGAAAAACTGACTATTGCGCAGTTATTACTCACCGAAGTGAAAGTTGACAGGATTGAAGTTGCATCAGCACGCGTATCGGAAGGTGAATTTCAGGCCGTAAAAAAGATTATGGAGTGGGCAACAAGCAAAGGCTTAATTGAAAGGATTGAAGTGCTTACTTTTGTTGATGGTGATACTTCCGTAAACTGGATGATTGAAACAGGCGCCAAAGTAATGAACCTCTTAACCAAAGGTTCCTTAAACCATTTGACACATCAGCTAAAGAAAACCCCAGAACAACATTTCAGGGAAGTGGGCGAAGTAATTGCTCTGGCAACAAAAAACAATATCGACTGTAATGTATACCTCGAAGACTGGAGCAATGGTATGCGACATTCGAAAGAATACGTTTTTCAATACCTCGATTTCCTTTCGACACAGCCCGTTAAACGAATTTTATTACCCGATACGCTTGGCATTCTCACACCATCCGAAACCTTTGAATATATTTCATCAATAGTTCAACGATATCCGGATATACATTTCGATTTTCATGCACACAACGATTACGACCTGAGTATTGCCAATATTCTTGAAGCTGTTAAAGCGGGTGCCAAAGGGCTTCACCTTACCGTAAACGGGATGGGCGAAAGGGCTGGGAATGCACCATTGGCAAGTGCTGTTGCGGTGTTGCATGATTTTGTAAAAGATGTAAAAACTTCGGTAGTCGAAAAGTCATTATACCAGGTAAGCAGGCTGGTCGAAACTTTTTCGGGTCTCCGGATTCCTATGAATAAACCGGTTGTGGGCGAAAATGTATTTACCCAAACGGCAGGAATCCATGCCGATGGCGACAAAAAGAACAACCTTTATTTTAACGACCTGATGCCTGAGCGTTTTGGCCGTCAGCGCAAATACGCTTTGGGCAAAACAAGTGGAAAAGCCAATATCGAAAACAATTTACTTCAGTTAGGTATTGAGCTGTCGGATACCGATCTGAAAAAAGTAACCGCCCGGATTATTGAACTTGGCGACAAAAAAGAAACAGTTTCACAATCCGATCTGCCTTATATCCTGTCAGATGTACTGGACGGCGGGGCTTTTGAAGAGACAGTTCATATTGAAAATTATGTCCTCACAAATGCTAAGGGATTGAGGCCAACAGCCACTGTACAGATTAATATTAAAGGCGAAACCTTTGAGGCGCATGCACAAGGCGACGGGCAATATGATGCATTTATGAATGCACTGAAAAAGATATATAAAAAGAAGTCGCTCGAACTGCCGGATTTAATGGACTATGTCGTTCATATTCCACCTGGCGGGCAAACGGATGCTTTGTGTGAATCTATAATTACCTGGCGCTCAGGGTTAAAGGAATTTAAAACACACGGCTTAGATAGCGATCAAACGGTATCGGCCATTATTGCAACTGTGAAAATGTTGAATGGGATTTAAGTTTTGGGAGCGAGAGCTTTGATGGCTGTTTTCTTATATCAATACTCAGATGCAACTAAAGGCTGGAAGTCAGAAGACGGAAGACGGAAGACGGAAGACGGAAGCATCGGAAGTCGGAAGTCGGAAGAATCCACAACCTGGAATCACATTCCTAAAAGTAAAATTTAGCTCTTCTCCCCTCTCCTTGTCGCCCCTCGCCCTGTCAAATTTCAAAAAACGACAATCTAAACCAAAATTATAATTAAGCTCAAACTAAAACATGGCATCAAAAAACATTTTAATTGTTCCCGGTGATGGGATCGGACAGGAAGTAACCGCAGTCGGTAAAAAAGTACTGGATAAAATTGCCGCAAAATTTAATCATACGTTTACCTATGATGAAGCATTGATAGGCCATGTAGCGATTGAAGCTACCGGCAATCCGTTACCCGAGGAATCCTTAACTAAGATGAAAAATTCCGACGCGGTATTATTTGGTGCGGTTGGTCACCCAAAGTATGATAATGATCCTTCGGCAAAAGTCCGCCCGGAGCAGGGATTGTTGAGAATGCGCAAGGAACTGGGATTGTATGCCAATATCCGCCCGATTAAACTATTCGATGAATTATTGAGTGCTTCCAGCATTAAACCCGAAATATTAAAAGGTGCCGATATCTTGTTTTTCAGGGAACTTACCGGCGATTTGTATTTTGGTGAAAAAGGAAGAAAAAACAACGGCGATACTGCTTTTGACGTTGCAGAATACAGCCGGTATGAGGTGGAACGCATTGCCCACAAAGCATTTATTGCGGCCCGCACGCGCAGAAAAAAATTATGCTCTGTCGATAAAGCCAATGTGCTCGAAACAAGCCGCTTGTGGAGAGAAGTTATACAAAAAGTTGCCCTGGAATATCCTGATGTAGAAGTAGAACATATGTTTGTTGATTCAACAGCTATGATGCTGATTAAAGATCCGCGTCGGTTCGATGTAGTAGTAACTGCCAACTTATTCGGAGATATTTTAACCGATGAAGCATCACAGATTGCAGGCTCAATGGGTATGCTGGCCTCAGCCTCCATTGGTGATGGAACCGGGGTTTACGAACCAATCCATGGCTCGGCACATGATATTACCGGCAAAGGGGTTGCCAATCCGTTAGCCTCTATTTTATCTGTATCATTAATGTTAGACATTTCATTTGGTTTAAAAACCGAAGCCGATGCAATCATACAGGCAGTTGATGCTGTTTTGAAAGCCGGTTTCCGGACCCGTGATATTGCCGATAGCAAAACGCCGGCAGATAAAATATTAGGCACGGATGCAATGGGGGAAGAAGTGTTGAAACAGTTCTAAAGAATCCTCTTTTATTTATGGATCCCATTGCATATATGTTTATGGGATAGAATAATACGAAGGAGGTTATGATAGATCCAAGATAAATTACTTTTTGAAATAGCAAAACTACATGTTAAGGCTTTCATTTTCTACTGTTTTTTTGTTATAAATAGATTTTTAGTCCTATTTTTCAGGGTTTTTTAGCGAAAAGACACATAGTTACAATATTGTAAAATGAACTTTTCTAGATTCATTTGTGTTTTGTTAGTTGAACTCTTCAGACTAATATCTGAATCTTGCTTTTACGATAAAACTTGTGAAACAATTCCTTACTATTCAAATAGAATTTCTTTTTAAACACTGACCATTTATGAAAAAGTCTAACCATCTTGAATTTATAGTGCTTTTTGTAATAATTATATACAATACACTTTTGTTTTTTCAAAGTCCGGAACAAATAATCATTCTTACCAAAGATGACAATATTGTTGAAAACGCTTCTGCAATTTCTTATTTATTTTCAGCCATTATACTTTTTTATCTTTTTTTTAAATCAAGATCAGATACAAAAAAATATCTTCTGGGAACAAATATGAATTATTTTTTTCTTTTCTTGGGTGTTTTTTTTATTGTTTGTTTAGGAGAAGAAATTAGTTGGGGTCAACGTATTTTTAATTTCAGCACACCGCAAATAATACTTGAAAATAATAGACAAGGTGAACTAAATATACATAATCTTAATTTCTGGGAAGCTCTTGATAAACATGATAAATCAAAGCATGGTTTAATTCGTTTTTATTCCAGTGTTGCTCTTTATTCTTATTTCTGGTTTTTGTATTGCGTTATGATCCCAATTCTGAATAAATACACATTGAAAATACATAATATTATTACAAGATTTTACCTTCCTATTATTCCTATATTCCTCGGTTCACTTTTTTTAATCAATTTTATTACCTTTGAATTAATTGAAAGAATCGATATTATAGACTTGCGTTCTTCTGGAGAAATCAAAGAAACTAATTTTGCTCTTCTATTTTTGTTTGCAAGTATTTCGCTTTATATGAAACACAAAAACAACTTACCACAAGCATATTCATAACAAAGTGGAAATTGAGATAGTTTTCATCTTTCTCAGAAGTTCTTGGTTTGGACTGATTGAAAATGCATTTCTATCTAGGGACTTTCAGCAATAGGTTAAATATCTAGTTATCAACAATTAGTGTTGATAAAAAGTAAAATGAATTACCCCGAAATAAGCCAAAAAGGCCTAAATTCGGGGTAATTACTTTTATACTAGCACCATGAAGGTACAAAGAATTTGTGAAACTACGCCAGAAATTCACTTCATTTCTCCAAAAAAAGAATTTCAACAATACTGGAACTCATTTCTTGGTTCAGAGCTAGGCGGAATCTATCAATCCATTCCCTGGAATTATACGTCATCAGCGGCGGTTTGAGCATCGGCCATTCGAATGGGATACACATAAAAGTACCAGTGTCCGAACCACAACGTTTGTACTACCAATAGTGCTAGTACACCTCCGCACAAGATCTTGCCCCACAGTCGTTTGATCATCGTTATTCTCACGAGACCTAATGCGGCCAATACGATGAGTAATGGAAAAAACATACCAGCTCTAAAAACTCCAGAAAAACCTGTTTGCAGTAGGCTTGGGAGTCATTGCTGCCAACAGCAGTCCAATGAGTAATGCCGTTTCTCTAAGATATCGCTTCCATCCCCAAATAATACCCACCGCTATCAAGGGCAAAAATATGACAAAGATATATCCCGTGTCATACAAACTCGCTGCTACTGATGAGTCACCGGATTGTAAAAACAGATACTCTGGGTTAAATAACTTGATGGCATGAGAAATAACATGATCTATCAAAACTACTGCTTTATTGTAATAAAAATGATCCATAAACGAGGACAGGCTATCTCTGCGCCAGGTATCGACTAACTCTGATTGATACTGACTATTGAAAAAGACAACTTCAGACTGTCTTGCACCCACACTGCCCTCTTGACTAGATACAAAAACAGAGCAGTGATTATTAGTACCACTGCAAATAACAGCACGCTGGCGAGGCGAATTTCCTTTTGAAGGATTTGTTTTCTTGTTATTCCTAGGGTGTAGAAAAAAGTATCCCAATAGTTACTAAGACCGAGAATTTGTATGCATGATACGAGTAAAATGCTGCAGTGTACGAACAAATTGCCAGAACAAGCGCAAACAATAACTGCTTTTTGTGCTTTGCTCGAATCAAGAGAAGAAATGCTACTAGTCCCAGAGATTGCCAAAATATACCAATAGTAGCGTCAATTGGTGAGCGGGATAAAATAATTGCCCATGGAGTGATAAGTAAAAAACTGGTAGTAACTGTGGCAATATCCCTTCGGCGAAATAATAATGCCATTGCAATGCCTATGAGTATGGTGGTAGCCAATCCAGCAACTGCCGAAGTCACCCGTGCCCCGAATACTGGGTTATCCCAATCCACTAAACCGGTAGGCATGTGCCATTGGGCACCGATTTCAGAGGTAAATGCTCCAGTTTTAATCGGCTGCAGTTTCCACCAAGAGGTTTGTTGATGGAGATCTTGACCGGTTTTGGCAAATGACCAACCGTTGGTTACGTAATCAAGGTCGTCATAAATGACCCCCATGGGTCTCGCAGATAGTTGCCAAAATCGAGCACTCATAAAACTAAAGTAGCTCAAAACACAGAAAATCAATAACGCCAGCACAAACACCGAAATGAGCGATGACTTCCCACAGAAAATGTATCTTTACTCACCCACTTACTATATCCTAAGACATTAGCCTCAACAGTGGTAAAATAAGCTAGTTTCACACCTGGAAGGGTGGCAGAGCGGTCAATTGCAACGGTCTTGAAAACCGTGGCCTTCGGGCTCCGTGGGTTCGAATCCCTCCCCTTCCGCCGCGATATCAACACAAGCACTTCTGGAGAGGTCGCATAGTGGTCTAGTGCAGCGGTTTACTAAACCGCCGTACCGCAAGGTACCGTGGGTTCAAATCCCACCCTCTCCGCAAATATAAAGACGAAAGGAAAATTACCATGAACAAGAAGACGAATGAGAGTTTACATAGTGAGGCAGGTTTGTTTTCTCCTGACTTGTCACGTTTTAAAGGAGAATTAGCAGTATTGGTTCAAAGGTATATTGATGATGAGCGTTTGCTAAAGAAGTCAGTCAGAAATTGATATTTTTGCTGATATTCTAGTTGCAGGCACAAACATTAGGTGATAATTGGAGATACTACATAATGAGCACAAACTGTAGCTAGAATTGGTAGGCAGCTCGATTTATATAACGATCCTGAATATTATGATCTACCAGGAAAGTATACCTACGACTATCTTCACTCAGTGACCTAAATCGTATTTTTTATAGTTCCAACTTCATCCCACCATCTCCGCCAAGTGATACAATCATGTGTATGCTCAAATTATTTGTTTTTGTTCCCGATAATGAGGAAATAATAAACAAACTGATTACCAAGGCTTCGGAGGCTGGTGCTGGGGTGATTGGGAACTATTCATGTTGCGCATTTATAACTAATGGCATGGGGAATTGGAAATCTGAAGAAGGATCGCATCCACACATTGGATCAGTTGGTACTATGTCTAGAGAGCCAGAAGTCAGAATTGAAATGATCTGCCCCGATGAAAAAGCGGGCGCTGTACAATCAGCTATTAAGTCAGTTCATCCATACGAAGAACCCGAAATCGATTTTGTTACATTAGTAGTTGTTTGAAAAAACGTTCCAACTTCATCCCATGCTCTCCGCCAACTAAATCACACCAGTACTAGCTTGTTATCCTTTAATCACTCACCCGCTTAACAAAATAGAAATATCAATGTTACTATTAGTTTTGCTATGGCTAAAGAATCAGATCAAGATCAACAAACAACTATTAAGAAATTATTTGCGCATTGTTTTGAAATGACTGCTATTGGTCATAGAGCCAGAGTGCCAGTAGGGGGCTCCAGCCGTTTTTCTTCAGAAACAGATATTTCGGTCATAGTAGATGACGAAAGGTTTGACCAGTTATTTAATGAAACAGCAAGTGAGGCGAGTTTTTATAAGATAGATGCTTTATCGAGCAGGTCCTCAATGCTCCCATGATCGCCTGGCCGCTGGGTCTTTTCGACTGCTGCGGCGTGACTGACGGCGCTTCGGCCGCCATCCTCTGCCGCGCGGAGGATGCCAAGAAGTACCGCAAGGACTACGTCAACATCAAGGCGTTCGGCATGTCGGCCAGCCCAGGGTGGGGCAAAGAGCGCATCGACTATGACTTCACCTACTGGGACGCCACGCAGCATGCTGCCAAGGCTGCCTACGCGGAAGCCGGGATCAAGAACCCGCGCAAGGAACTGGACATGGTGGAGCTGCACGACTGCTTCAGTATCGCCGAGCTTATCGCCAGCGAGTCGATGCAGCTCTGCGAGACCGGCAAGTTCAAGGACCAGATGACGGCTACCAGGGCCTACTATCATGACGGCGAAATGCCGGTGAACATCAGCGGCGGACTGAAGTCCTTCGGCCACCCCATCGGCGCCAGCGGCTGCCGTGAGGTGTACGAGATCTACAAGCAGATCCAACATAAGGCCGAGGAACCTTCACGTCAGGTCAAAGACGTGAAGCTGGGACTGGCGCACAACCAGGGCGGACATCCTGGCAAGTTCGTCTGCGGTGTCACAGTACTGGGTCAACCCTAGTATTCGGGCTGACGGGATTAGGATCGGGGGAGGGTCAGTATAAGTGGCCGATGTCCAGCCTTTTTGTGGCCTGCGCTACAACGTCGAACTGATAAAGGACGTCACCGCGGTCATCAGCCCTCCCTATGACATAATCTCGGCAGAGGAACAGAAGGCCTATCACCAGCAAAGCCCGCACAACGTGATCCGGCTGGAGTTCGGTGAGGAGTTCCCCACCGACTCCACGCAGGACAATAAGTACACCCGAGCTGCCAACACACTCGAGAGCTGGCTCAAAGAAGGAGTCCTCATCCGCGAGCCAGCTCCTGCTTTTTACGTCTTCCAGCATCGCTTTGCCCAGGAGACCGGCATCAAAGAGCGGTGGGGCTTGACCGCCCGGGTGCGGATAGCCAGACAGGGCAGCGCCGCAGCCCGACCCCACGAGAGCGTGATGGAAGACCGCATCGTGGACCGCCTCAAGCTGCTGCGAGTCGCTCGCGCCAATTTCAGCCCCATCATGGCCATGATCGACCACAGCAGAGACAACTTCACCAAACTCCTCATGGAGACGGCCAAGGCCGGGCCGGACGTCACGGCCATGGACCATGAAGGGATCATCCACAACATGTGGGTCATCAGGGATGAGAAAAGCATCGCCAAGATCACCTCGTGGTGCAGCAAGAAATCCATCTACATTGCCGACGGTCATCACCGGTACGAAACAGCGGCAGCCTACGAGAGAGACAAGAAGGCGGCAGATCCCTATTGGAGCGGCGACGAACCGTTCAACTTCGTGATGATGACCCTCATCGGCGGCAACGATCCGGGGCTGATCGCCCTTCCCACCCACCGTCTGGTGAGGCTGAAAGACGACTCTCTAGTCGTGGGGTTGAGGGAGAAGATGAGCCGGCTGTTCCATATCGAGGAGATCGGCCCGGCCGGCGCTACACGGTCCGAGACGCTCAAGGCCTGGCTCCGCGCTCTGGCCAAGCAGGGGAGACGCCGTGCTGCGTTTGGAGTCTATGGTCTGGCCAAGGACCGTCTCTGTGTGCTGCATCCGCGAAAGAGGTCCGGTTTACAGAACTTGATGCCGCGCGAGCGCAGCCGGGAATGGAAAAGCCTGGATGTGTCCCTCCTCCACTGGTTGATCCTGCGGCAGATGCTGGGGATAGATACCCCGCAGAAAGAGGCCACTTGCCTGGCGTACACCCGTGACGGCGTGGAGGCCACCGAGAAGGTGGATGCGGGTGATTGTCAACTGGCTTTCCTGATGAACCCCATCCCGATATCGCGGGTTCTATCCGTGGCCGACGCCGGCGAGAGGATGCCGCCGAAATCGACCTACTTCTACCCCAAGTTGCCGACCGGCCTGGTGATGTATCCGCTCTGGGACTGATGCTGGAGGCCCAGACGGTCCTTACACCAAAGCAGTATGAAAATCGGCGTGATGGCTCTGCAGGGTGCCTTCGTGGAGCACTCGCCGTTAGTCGAACGGCTGGGCGCAGAAGCCGTAGCCGTCCGCCTGCCGGGCCAGTTGCACGGCCTGGACGGCCTCATAATCCCCGGCGGCGAAAGCACCACCATGAGCCGGCTGATGGCCGAGTATGAACTGCTCCAGCCGCTGAAGGACCTGGCCAAGGAGGGGCTGCCCATTCTGGGCACTTGCGCCGGCATGATCCTCATGGCCAAATCGGTTCCTGACTTCACGCTTCAGACGCTGGGGCTGATGGACATCGCGGTGCGACGGAACGCTTTCGGAAGCCAGGTGGACAGCTTCGAAGCCGATCTGGAGATGCCGGCCCTGGGGAAGCCTGCCTTTCATGCCGTCTTCATCCGCGCCCCCATCATCGAAGCGGCAGACTCCACGGTGGAGGTCCTGGCCCGGCTGCCCGACGGCGCGGCCGTGGCGGCCAGGCAGGGAAAGCTGCTGGCCGTTGCTTTCCACCCTGAACTGACCTCCGACCTCAGGTTGCACCGGTACTTCCTGGATATGGTTGCCTCTGGATAAGGTGCGGGAGGGCACCCCCTTTTCCTGCGGGCTTCGATGGTCTCTCACTCCCACTCATCTGCGGGGTGTCTCCGCGAAGGCAATGCACACCGCCTTTCTGGATTCCCGCTTTCGTGGGAATGACAGGATGAGAGGTGCAGCGGGACGCTGCCGGGAGTTTGGGGTGTCCCTCAAATCACCTTCTTCTCCTTCCCCCAAGATTGGGGGATCAAGGGGGTTGAACGCAGCCCCCTGGTGCCTTTGGCCAACATAGACCGCTTCCGGTACAATGATGAACTGACGCTGGAGAGAGGAGAAGATCAAATGTACGAGAACATACTCCTTCCGTTGGATGGCTCGGAGATCAGCGAAAGCGCGATTCCTCATGTCGAGACACTGGCCCTGGGCTGTGAGGCGAAGAAGGTCACCATAGTCCATGTGGTAGAGCAAGAGCGGTACGAGGGAATGCTGGCCAGCGGGAAGCGTCCCGGGGTCTACCTTCAGAGAACCGCCAAGAGGCTGGAAGCCAAGGGAATCCCCACGAACATCAAGGTGCATGACCGGCGATCCTGCTGAGGCCATTGTCTCCTTCGCGGAGAACAACCCTGTGACATCATCGTCATGGCCAGCCACGGCCGGTCCGGTGTCACGAGGTGGGCGGTCGGCAGCGTGGCCGACAAGGTCTTCCGGGCCAGCACTGTCCCTGTCCTGATGGTGAAGGCCCCGAAGCCACCTGCCAAGAAGAAGGACGCTAGCACTTCGCATGGCTGCGCTGACCTCGCGCGAGACACCGACATCTGGCATTGGCGCCTGGACACCAGGGAGATGAGCTGCCCTCGGATAAGATAGATCCACACCATCTCGCCGACCCTGAAGCTGATAGATCTTCAGCCTCCCATCCCCGGCTATGAGAGGTTCATCGGGGCCTACCTCTTCGTCGGCGAGAAGAAGGCCATCGTTGATCCCGGCCCGAAATCAGCCATACCGAATCTGCTGTCGGCGCTGGCCGAACTGAACATCAGCCCCGGTGAGATCGACTACATCATCCTGACCCACATCCACATTGACCACGCGGGCGGCGCGGGTACCGCGCTCCGGGACATGCCCCGGGCCAAGGTTCTGGCCCACAGCCAGGCCCTGCGGCATCTCGTCGACCCCGCCAAGCTCTGGGAGGCCAGCCTCAAGACCCTGGGCGACCTGGCCCTCCAGTACGGCCGCATCGAGCCGGTGCCCGAAGACCGGCTGGCGGCGGCGACCGACCTGATGAACATCGACCTGGGCGGCGGCTGGTGCTGGAAGTGCATCTCACGCCCGGACATGCCGCTCACCACTTGAGCCTCTTTGACAGGAAGAATGGTGTTCTTATCGCCGGCGAAGCAGTGGGGGTCTGCGTCAACGGAGCCGTCCGGATGGCCACTCCACCTCCGTTCAGGTTGGACGAAACGCTGTCCTCCATCGACAGGCTGATTTCACTGGAGCCAAAGACGCTCTGCTACGGGCACTTCGGCTGCTATGGCAATGCGGTCGAGAGGCTGCGGCTGGCCCGGTCGAAGCTGCTGGCGTGGTACGAGACCGTTGGCTCTGCCGCCAGGGAAGGCAAGACACCGAAGAGATACTGGGCTTGCTGAGGAGCAAGGACCGGGACCTCGACTACCTGGATGCTTTGAGCAAGGACGCCTACCGGCGGGAACATGACCTTCTGATCAACACCATCAATGGCCTGAGCCAGTCGGCCCGTGAGAACGGCTGAACGCGGCGCATAGGCTTCCCGCCACACCGGCCTACAGCAGAGGGCAGGTACCGCTTCAGCTCGAAGTCCGTGACCGCGGTCCGATAGAGGTCCCACTCAATCTTCTTGTTCTTGATGAAGCTGTCGAACACGTGATCGCCCAGGGCCTTCTTCAGCAGCTTGCTGCCTTCGGCTATCTCGATGGCCTCCGCCAGACTCCCCGGCAGCGTCTTTATGCCCTTCTTCGCTCTCTCCTCCGGCTTCATCTCGTAGACGTTCTCTTCCGAAGGCTCCGGCAGAGGATACTCCTTCTCGATGCCCTCCAGCCCCGCCGCCAGAATGACGCTGAAGCAGAGGTAGGGATTGCAGGCCGGATCAGGAGAGCGCAGCTCCATCCGGGTGGCGCTTCTCCCGGCCGGGTTGGTACTGGGGAATCCGGATGAGGTCGGAGCGGTTGCGCCGGGCCCAGGTAACGTAGACCGGCGCTTCGTAGCCGGGAACCAGCCGCTTGTAAGAATTGACCCACTGGTTGTTGACCACCGTGATCTCCGGAGCATGCTTCAGCAAACCGGCCAGGAAGTGCTTCGCCGTCTTCGACAGGTTGATAGACATCGTTCTTGTCGAAAAAGGCGTTCCGGTCGCCCTTGAACAGCGATATATGGACGTGCATGCCGCTGCCGTTGATCGTTGGCCACCGGCTTGGGCATGAAGGTGGCGTACACGCCGTGCCTCTGGGCGACCTCCTTCACTGCGATACGGTAGACCATCACGTTGTCGGCCATCGTCAGGGCATCGGTGTATCGCAGGTCGATCTCATGCTGGCTGGGGGCCGCCTCATGGTGGGCATATTCGACGTTGACCCCCATCTGCTCCAGGGTGAGAATTGTCTGCCGGCGAAACTCGCTGGCTACATTGGGAGGCGTCACATCGAAGTAGCCGCCCCTGTCCAGCGGAGTGACATCCTCGTTGCTCTGGAAGTAGAAGTACTCCAGCTCCGGCCCCACGTTGCAGGTGAAACCCTTCTCCGCTGCCCGTCGCAGGTTCTGCTTCAGCACGAACCGGGGATCGCCCTCAAACGGCCTGCCATCCGGCCAGTGGATGTCACAGAACATCTTGGCCGTGGCGTGATCCATGGGCCTCCAGGGGATGATGGAGTAGGTGGCTGGGATCGGGCCTGGCAATCATGTCGCTCTCGTCGATGCGGACGAAGCCCTCCACGGACGAGCCGTCGAAGCCCAGGCCCTCTTCAAATGCCCGGTCCAGCTCCTCCACTCTCACCGAGAAGCTCTTCAGGAAGCCCAGGATGTCAGTGAACCACATCCTGATGAACTTCACGTTCTGTTCCTTGATCAGGCGGTACACCTGTCTCCTTGGCGTCCGTGGTCTTCTTCTGAGATTTCACCGATTTCGCCGCCATACGTCCCCCTTCTCTCAATACCCTTCCCGGGTGCAATAGGATCATGCTCCACCGCTACTTCTGGCACTCCACAGCAGTTCGAGCCAGAAGCCTGAAGTCCGCCAGCGAATTCCGGCCCAGGTCTTCGCCACTGCGAAGGCGAATCGAAACGCCTTCGGCAGCCACTTCCTTGTCACCGACCACCAGCATGTACGGGATCTTCTGCATCTGCGCTTCCCGAATCTTGGAGTTCATTCTCTCCGAACGCGCATCGATCTGGACGCGCAGGCCGTCAGCCTTCAACTCGGCCTCCACCTTCTTCGCGTAGTCCAGATGGCGGTCGGCGATCGGGATGATCATCACCTGGACCGGCGACAGCCACACCGGGAAGGCCCCGCTGTAGTGCTCCACCAGCACGCCGAAGAAGCGCTCCAGGCTGCCCATCAGCGCCCGGTGCACCATGTACGGCCGCCTCTCCTTGCCGTCCTCGCCGATGAAGGTCATGTCGAACCGCTCCGGGAGGTTGAAGTCGAACTGGATGGTCGAGCACTGCCAGTACCGTCCCAGCACGTCCTTGATCTTGATGTCGATCTTGGGCCCGTAGAATACCGCTTCGCCTTCCTTCCGCTCATGGGGCAGATTGCGGGCTTCCAGCGCCTTGACCAGAGAGCGCTCCGCCTGCTGCCACATGGCGTCGCTGCCGGCGTACTTGCTCCGGGTTCTGGGGATCGCGCACGCTCAGCTCCACCTTGAAGTCCTCGAAGCCGAAGGCCCGCAGGATGCTGAGGCAGAAGTCGAGAACACGCAGTATCTCGTCCTCGATCTGCTCCGGCGTGCAGAAGATGTGCGCGTCGTCCTGGGTGAAGCCGCGCACCCGCAGCAGGCCGTGCAGTGTCCCGCTGCGCTCGTAGCGATAGACCGTGCCGAGCTCGGCCCAGCGCAGCGGCAGCTCGCGGTAGGAGCGCAGCTTGGTCTTGTAGATCATGATATGGAACGGGCAGTTCATGGGCTTGATGTAGTAGTCCTGCTCGTCGATCTCCATCGGCGAGTACATGCTGTCTTTGTAGAAGCCCAGATGGCCCGAAGTCTCCCACAGGTGCGCCTTGCCGATGTGCGGCGTGAAGACGATATCGTAGCCGCCCTCCAGGTGCCGCTTGCGCCAGTAGTCCTCGATCAGCACCCGGATCAGACCGCCCTTGGGATGCCAGTAGGCCAGCCCGGCGCCGGCTTCCTCGTGGAAGCTGATCAGGTCCAGCTGCTTGATCAAGCGGCGATGGTCGCGGGCCTCGATCTCGGCCAGCTTCTTCAGGTGCGCATCCAGCTCGGCCTGGGTCTCGAAGGCGGTGCCGTAGATGCGCTGCAGCATGGGCCGCTTCTCGTCGCCGCGCCAGTAGGCCCCGGCGATGCTCAGCAGCTTGAAGGCGCCGACCTCTCCGGTCGAGCCGACGTGCGGCCCGCGGCAGAGGTCGACAAAGGAGCCGCTGCGGTAGATGGTCACCGTCTGGTCCGGCAGATCGTCGATCAGCTCCAGCTTGTACGGCTGCGAGGCGAAGAGCTGGCGCGCCTTGTCTCTGTCGATCTCTTCCCGGACGAAAGGCGCTTTGGCCGCCACGAACTTCCGCATCTTCTCTTCGATGACGGCGAGGTCCTCCGGCACCAGGGGCCGGGGCAGGTCGAAGTCATAGTAGAAGCCGTCCTCGATGGGCGGGCCGATGCCGAACTTGGCCTCCGGGAAGAGGGCCTTCACCGCCTCGGCCATCACGTGGGAGGCGGAATGGCGCATGGTGTCCAGTCTTGTCTTGTCGCCAGATGCTTCGCTCATCGTTACTCCGATCTACGACAGAACCTCTCTGCTCCAAGGCACGAGAGGTTCTCAAGCGCCGTAGTCATGCCAGAGATGGGACCCTGTCCGGCAGAGCGTCGGAAGCAGAACCTCTGCCAACAACCACCTATTGTCATTTCAGGCGGGGGTTTTGTCAATAGCGGGCTCTCGGGGACACTCAGTTCGGTTGAAGTCGACAATACCGTGTTTGAATCAAAGGGTGGCTATATCGGAGATAACCTGCTGTGAGATCTTCAAAGCCATTAACGTGTGCAATGGCAGCCACCTCGACACGTCCATGACGTCATTGTAGTCCGTCTTGTTTCTGTCTATTCGGAGACGGTCCAAATCTGCACCAACTTGTTTGCGTGAGGTATCTGCACTGTTCGCAAAGGTTTCCCAGACGAATCTGTGAGCGTCATCCCTTGGGATCGTAAGCCCATCAACATCACGCAAGTGGTTCCGCGCTGTGCAGTAGGCCGCATAGTAAGACCTGCTGACTGAAGAACGTAACTTGGCTTCCGGAGATGACGGTGCTGTCCCTTGCCCGGCAAGTTCCTCGGCCAGTCTTAGATACTGTGACCAGTCGAAGCTCATCGAAGCTCCACGTGGACTGATAGCTTCCCTCGGGTATCCGCCAGTCTGGCCAGCCACCAATCACGATCAAATGATCGTAGTCTCACAAAAGCATCATCAGGTGAAAGGCTCGTACAAATGAAAGCCACCAATTCCTTATCGCTTTTCTCCTCATGGTCAATAATGACTTCCAGAGAGAGATGAGTGGGTTCGCCGAAGTATTTCTTGGTTTGTTCAGGTATCTGCTGTAACAAAGGAAGCAGGAAAAGGTTACTGGCCACAAATTCCATGACCTCCAATCTATCCCTCAGATCATAGAGGCCCTCAAGTGTGGCTATTTCTGTTGTGGGATAAGCCGAGAAAGTCTGCTCGAACTTGCCGACAGTTGTGGCCACTATGCTTTCATACACATCCTGATAGTTGCACGCAATAGCTATGAGATCGGGGGATTCATATTCAAGTGCAGTGGAACCATAAACGACGATATCTGAACATTCGTCTTCTCCAATAGCATCGGATTCATACATGCCATGCGAAAACTGACCAGACACCCAGTAGGTCTGCAGAGCTCTTTGGTGGAAGTCATGGTAGGCGCTGATAATATTCGCCCCGATGCAGCAATGCACAGCATCATCAGATGTTCCCCAAGTATCCCAGTGGCGCACTTGGCGTTTGCCTTTTTCCTCGTTCGGGACTTTTGTTTTGAATTCTAGACTCCGAGTGTTCACATGTATGCTCCTGGCAACTACGTGCTATTCCTGTCTGGGTAGAGACGATTAATAACAGCAGCCGAATCTTTGAAACGCGCTACAAAGGTATGCACTAACGCTACGATATTGTCAGTGGACACGGATGCAAGTTCATGGTGATAGTTGAAGTTGTGCACAAGACATCTCTCACCCTGACGTTCGATAGTGAGCTTGAGTACGTATGACTCCTTCTGTGCATAGATGATCCCACCAAAGGCGACCTTGTGCCCAGCAAAAGCTAGACTGGGATCACTGTCGTTGAGCTTCAGGGCTATATGCGGGAGTCTAGTGCTGCCATTAGCCTCAATGCTCCACACGAGGTTCAATCCCAGTGCCTTGTACGGGATATGCTTCAGAAGACCTATATACTTGCCAGCAACAGTTGCCAGAGTCTCTATTGATGACTCGTCTTGTTTCTTGGCAACAACCTGCAAACGCTGATGGTCAACAACCAGCGAAAAGGATTCGGACTCGAAAACAGAGAAGTCCGGAGTGTGAACAAAGTGACTGGGCGATTCGCTGATCAGGGAATTCTCTTTGAGCCATTGGGGACTCACTATACTTGGATTGTGCCCAGCGGCGAGAATTATGATGTCAGCTCGGCTGAGTCTCGGTTCCATGGCGCCTGCCCTCCGGTATAGGATTGCGGATACTCGAATCCACTACAACCTATCCTACGTCATTCCTGCGCTAGCCGTCGATCGTCGATCGTCGACTTGCCACCATGCTGAAGCTGGCCAATTCTATGTCGTCGATGATCAACTGTCAACCTTGCCCGAACAGCGACCCTGCAAAAGACTACGCGGCGTCCATCTGGATGTCAGGGCCAACAGCCTGCGCCCCGACGGCTAGTGCGCCGTCTTGCCCTTGTGCCCGGCCTGCTCCTGGCCGTAGGCATAGCCCTTGTCGAAAGCGCTGAGGTTGAGGTCCTCGGTCCCTTCGAGGCACGGAGTCCCGCACTGCCTCGCGCAGCGCGTTGTGCGAGACCAGGTCGCTCACCGCCGCGAAGAAGCCCAGCATGATGATGTTGGCCACCACCGGCCGGTTCATCTCCCGGGCCATGCGGGTGGCCGGAACCGAGAGCGGAGCGGGCTGGACTGCCGGATCGGTCTTCACCAGGTCCGGGTCTACGATGACCAGAGTCCCTTTGGGAGGGTTGCGGCCGTAGTTGCCGTAGGCCTCCTGTGCCAGGATCAACGACCACCTCGGGGCTGACCACACGCGGGTAGTCGATCGGCTCCCTGGAGACCACCACCTCGGCGGTGCATGAGCCGCCGCGCGCCTCCGGCCCGTAGCTCTGGGTCAGCGTGGCAAAGCCGTTATCAAAGATGCTGGCGCCCTTGCCCACGATCTCGCCGAACAGGATGACCCCCTGGCCGCCGAACCCGGCGACTCGCAATTCTCTTCTGGCAGCGCTCTTGCTCATCGTTCTCTCAGACCGTCACTTGCTCTTCTGGGCCTTGGCGCAAACCTGCTGGTAGTTGCCGCAGAAGCTGGGGCGCTGGATGTCCACGAACTTGCCCAGCATGATGGGGCCATCCAGCACGATATCGGCCTCCGCCGGATCGGCGCCGTTCTTGATCACGCTCTTCTCCTTGAAGTAGCGCAGTCCGTCGACTCCCTGGCCCTGCTTGTTCAACCGGCCATACACCGTGGGACAGTGAGCGATCACTTCCACGAAGTTGAAACCCGGCCTTGCCAGCGCCTCGGCCATGCAGCGTTCCAGTTGGCGCAGGTGAAACACCGTCCAGCGGGCGACGAAGGTGGCGCCGGCGGCGGCTACCAGCCGGGGCAGGTTGAAGGGCGGCTCATAGTTGCCGTAGGGTGAAGTGGAGGTGCGGGCGTCCAGCGGGGTGGTGGGGCCCAACTGGCCGCCGGTCATGCCGTAGTTGAAATTGTTCACGCAGATGACCGTCATATCGATATTGCGGCGGGCGGCATGAATGAGATGATTGCCGCCTATGGCTGCCAGATCGCCGTCGCCGGAGAAGACCACGACCTTCAGCTCGGGGTTGGCCAGTACGAGACCGGTGGCAAAGGGGATGGCCCGCCCGTGGGTGGTGTGGAAGGAGTCCAGCCGCACGTAGCCGGCGACTCTTCCGGAACAGCCAATGCCGGAAACTAGCGCTATCTTGTTGGCGTCCAGCTTGGCGCGCTCGATGGCCCGGATGAAGCAGCCGACCGACGTGCCGATGCCGCAGCCGGCGCACCAGATGCTGGGCATCCGGTCCACCCGCAAGTAGGCATCAACGGGATTTTGCTGTTCGCGCCCGGCTTCCATCACATCACCACTTCCCTGATGGCTTCGAGGATGGTCTGGGGCAAATGCATTCCGCCGCCCATGTGGGGCACCAGAACCGTCCTCTTGCCGCTGGCGCATCGCTCGACTTCCAGT
This sequence comes from uncultured Bacteroidales bacterium, assembly GCA_963802185.1. Lineage (GTDB taxonomy): Bacteria > Bacteroidota > Bacteroidia > Bacteroidales > UBA4417 > UBA4417. The sequence continues at coordinate 14,902 of CAWDHU010000007.1, read as the reverse complement.
GCAATCTGTCCATAGTTGATCTCCGGCACCACGAAGAGCCTCGCTCGACGGGACAGTTCCCGGACCCGGTCCTCGGGGAAAGGCCACACCGTTATCAGCCGCAGCAGGCCAACGCTAATGCCTTCTGCCCGCGCCATCTGAACCGCGCGTCGCGCCACTCTGGCGGTGATCCCATAGGCACACACGATGACATCGGCGTCCTCGGTGCCTACCTCTTCCACCTGAATGATATCGTTCCGGTTCACCCGGATCTTGTCTGAAAGCCGTCGCACCAGCTTCTCCTGCGCCGCGGCCGTCATTGCCGGATAGCCCCTCTCGTCGTGCGTCAGGCCGGTGACGTGGAAGCGGTAGCCCTCGCCCGCCAGGGCCATGGGTGGAACCAGATCAGCATCGGGCTGGTAGGGGAGGTACTTCCCGGGCGGTTTGGTGGGGCGGCGGCGCTCCACCAGTTCCTCCGGCTTCACCGGCCGAATGACGACCTTCTCGCTCATGTGCCCCACGGTCTCATCGGCCATGACCAGCACCGGCACCCGGTACTTCTCCGACAGGTTGAAGGCGGCTATGGTCAGATCGAACATCTCCTGCGGCGAGCTCGGCGAAATAGCGATGATTTCGTAGACTCCGTGGGAACCCCACCTGGCCTGCATGATGTCGCCCTGACCCACCATGGTGGGCAGACCGGTGGAAGGGCCCGCGCGCTGCACGTTGACCACAACGCACGGGGTCTCCAGCATCAAGCCCAGACCCAGGTTCTCCATCATCAGGCTGAATCCGGGGCCCGAGGTGGCGGTCATCGCCTTGGCTCCCGCCCAGGAGGCTCCGAGGATCGCGTTCATTGAGGCGATCTCGTCCTCCATCTGGACGTAGACGCCGCCGATCTGCGGGAGCCGACGGGCCATACGCTCGGCGATCTCAGTGGCCGGCGTGATGGGATAGCCGGCGAAGAAGCGGCAACCGGCGGCTGATGGCGCCTTCGGCACAGGCTTCGTCGCCGGTGATGAAGAACTGCCCCTGGAGAACTGCCGACTCAGCCATCGATCCCTAAGCCTCCTCATCCTCTGAGGACAGCCAGATGGCGAAGTCCGGGCAGATCATGGCGCACAGGCCGCAAGCGGCGCACTCGCCGTTCTCCACCACCTTCGGCAGTAGATGCCCCTTGGCATTCATCTCGTCGCCGATGGCCAGCGTCTTCCGGGCGCAGATCTCCACGCAGTAGCGGCAGCCCTTGCATCTGTCCCGGTTCAGGAACAGCTCCACGGCTTCAGGCATGCCCTGCTTCGAGGACTTCCTCTTGGCTTTCATGACGGTATGGTTACTCATTTGCATTGTCCAGGGGTCTGGTGATCCGGGTGAGCTGGTGCCAGCAGCTTCACCGCCCTTCCTGGTGAGAAGGCCGGTGCGATTACCTGGGGCGCCTGGTAGGGTGCTTTCACCATTGAGTAAACAGTATAACAGAGTCATGTCTGGTAGGCAATGGATTGCCTACTGGCGTAGATTGCGTGCTGCGCCACGGGGGGTTGACAGTCCTCGATCAGCACCTGTATTATCCTAAGCGAACTCCTATTGCCAAGGCATCCAGGGAACCACTACCTGAGAGTGTCAAAGGTCAGACTACTCGCAAAGGGGGGTTACTGATGAAACAGCCAGGCACCCGGTCCAACCGTTCACCCCGACCATGTATTCATCATTGGCTGTGTGGCGATCAGCGCGCGACGATAGTACATGCCGTGTGCAAGAAATGCGGTGCAGAGGCTGACTTCGAGCAGCATTGGTATCCACAAGGCATGATCAAGAGGAATCAGGTGAAGGCTGATACTCGCACACCCGAGACTGTGCCGGCTTCATCTTAAGCGCGTTCCAGCATGCACTCCGGCTTCCTGAACTCAATACACCCGTCTCAATCAGAGAAGACACAGGCAGGCGCTTGCCAACCGCGGAATAGTCGACGCTCTTCAGGTATCGAATGAGGCCCGGACTGGCCGTGGGCAGAGATGTCCACCCTTTGTCTATTCAGTATCCCCTTTGTATCCAAGCTGAGGTTGATAGTTGGGTAGGGAATTGGAATGCCCCCAAGGGAATTCGAATCCCTGTTAACGGCTTGAAAGGCCGGCGTCCTGGTCCACTAGACGATGGGGGCGCGGATGACGATATTGAGTATATACTGTTCGGGATGCTGAGAACAAGCGCCGCAGTCTGACCCGGTGGAAGGCTACCTTCTGAGAACCACGGTCAGAACCGGAGCCTGCCGCTCAGGGATAGACCGGCAGAGCTTCCAACCCCGTAGCCTCAGGAAAGCCGAGCATCAGGTTCATGTTCTGGATCGCCTGCCCCGCCCCGCCCTTGATCAGGTTGTCGATGCAACTGACCACGATGAGGCGCCCCGTCCGCAGGTCAATCGTCGGATGGATAAGGCACAGGTTGCTGCCCCAGGCCTGCTTGGTCTGCGGCGGCGTGTCCATCACCTTCACGAAGGTCTCGCCTTTGTAGAAGTCCCGGTAGACCTGCCGCAGTTCGGCAATTCCCTGCTGGCTGACGGCTATCTTGCCTTCCACCAGGGGGGCGTAACAGGAGCTCAAGATGCCTCGCGTCATCGGTATCAGGTGAGGCTGGAAGGTGATCATCAGCGTCTCTTTGGGCTGCAAGGCCTGCAACTCCTGCACGATCTCGGGCAGATGTCGATGCCCGTCCATAGAGTAGGCCGAGACGTTCTCGTTGACCTCGGGGAAATGGGTGGTGAGGCTGAGAGCTCTGCCTGCCCCCGAAACGCCGGACTTGCTGTCCACAATGATGTCGCGCTTGATCAGGCCGGCCTTGACTGCCGGAGCCAGGCCCAGGATGGCACTGGTCGGGTAGCAGCCGGGGTTGGCCACCAGTTGGGCCTTGGCCACCTCTGCCCGGTGAAGCTCCGGGATGCCATAGACGGCCTTCTGGAGCAACTCCGGGGCCGGGTGCGCGTGGTCGTACCATTGCTGATACTGCCCCGCCTCCTTCAGTCTGAAGTCGGCGCTGAGATCAATGACCTTGACGCCCTTGCCGACCAGCGGAATGATGGCTTCCGCGCTGGCCTTGTGCGGCAGGGCCGAGAAGACGAGATCGGCCTCGCCCGGAGCGGCCTCGATGGTGAGATCGAGCTGGGAGAGATGGGGCATGACGTTCCCCAGTCTCTTTCCGGCCTCACTTCGCCCCGTGACGGAGACTATCTTCACCATGGGATGGCGGCAGAGCAGGCGGGCCACCTCTGCGCCGATGTAGCCGGTGATGTTGACGATGGCGATTCTGGTCAGGCTCATTCTCAGGACTTCCTTTTCTACCAATATACCGTATGGATTTTACTGCCCCAAGGTTGTTGAAGGCAACAGTCAGACCTCGATCGGCAGGGACTGCCCCTTGACACGACTCCTGTCATTCGCGGCAGCCTGTCCTCGCGCGGGCAGCATCGTGAACCCCTTGGTCCCCAATCTCGGGGGATCAGAATCGCAGAGCCCGGCAGCATTCTGCTGCACCGTGATGCGTAGCCCTGTAGGGGCGCATTGAATGCGCCCGGACATCCCCAACCCCGGCAGCGATGCGGAATCGCCTCAGCCTCTTGGATTCACGTGCTCTGGAGCTGGTGACGCTAAGAGCTACGATGCTTTGCCCGAATTCATGTAAGAAGGACGAGACCGGCGCCTCTATGCGCCTGCCCCGGTGGCGCTGGGGCAGAGCCCTCTCAGCGCGCACACGGTGCACCGGGGCTTCTGGGCTTTGCATGTCCGGCGGCCGTGTTCCACCATCAGGATGTGGAACTCGTAGACGTTCCTTGGCGGCACCAGGCTCTCCAGGATTTCGTGTGCCTTCTCGACAGACGCCCTGGCGTCAATCAAGCCCCAGCCTCCTGGCCACCCGGTAGACATGGGTGTCCACCGGCATGGCTGGTCTCCCCAGGGAGAACAGAAGGACGCACCCGGCCGTTTTCGGCCCCACCCCCGGCAGTCCCCGCAACCAGGCCTTGGCTTCTGCCAGGCTGAGTTCGTTCAAGAAGCCGAGATCAAGGCTGCCCCGTTCCATCTCTGATTTCGTGAAGAATCAGCTTGATCCGCCTGGCCTTGATGTCGGCCAGGCCGCCGGCCCTGATGGTCCGGGCCAATTCGTTGGCATCGGCCGCGGCAACTGATTCCCAGCTACCGAACTTGTTCACCAGCGCCGCAAAAGCCCGGTGTGAGTTGACGTCCGACGTGTTCTGGGAAAGCACTGTGGCGATCAGGGTGGAGAGGGGGTCTTGTCCCGGTTGCCATTTCCGCGGGCCGTATTCCTTCCGCAGCAGCCGCAGGACCTGCGCCGTTGTCACCCAGGCCTCTCGAGATGGCAGGCGTCATTGATGAGATGCACGGTCGCGGAGCCTCCGTCCACCTCGACGACGTTGACCGCGCAGAAACTCTGCTGGAACCGCCAGAAGTGAGTATCAGCCAAGTCCAGGAAATGGCAGAGCAGGACCTTGATGACCACCTTGTGTGAGACCAGCACTACAGTCTGCCCATCGTGCTTTCGGCGTCAGTGCCTCGACGGCGCTGACGGCCCGCTTCCTGACGTCGGCCAGACCCTCTCCGCCGGGAAATGTCAACTGGTGCGGCCTCTTCAACCAGAGGTCGTAGGACTTCGGGTCGTCGGCCCTGGCCTCCTGGTGGGTCATCCCTTGCCATTTCCCGTAGTCGATGTCGATCAGCCCCGGCTCTGGCTGCGCCGTAAGGCCGCGCCGGGCTGCCAGGATACTCGCGGTGCTGAAGGCCCTTTTCAGCGGACTGGAGTAGATCGCCGATATCTCCCAGGGGTTCAGTCTGGCTGCCGTGGCTCTGGCTTGCCGGACTCCCACCTCGTCCAGGTCCACCTCGGCTCGCCCCTCCGCCCTTTCCACCCCGTCTGAGTGCCAAACGGTCTGTCCGTGCCTGATCAGAACGAAACGAGTCAAGGTGCTGCCTCCTTTGCCTTGTGGGGTTCATTCTAGCATAGAGGGTGACGTGGCGACACAGACGTGTACGGCGCAGGTCCGTTGGGCAAAGGAGTCAAGGAGTCTTTGACCGTAGAGAGGGGAAACCACAATCAAGAGACACTAGGGGATGCCGGCATCCGGTGCCACCTGCCGGCTTGTGGCCAGCGTGGCACCGGACGAGAAGAATCAGTTGGACTAGTCCGAAGACGGCAGCGGTCTGGGTTGCTGTTCGGCCATGTCCTTGCCGCAGCAGGCGACAGCGCCCTGGCCCTGCTTGGTGCACAGGACTTCGGTCTTGCAGGTTTCGCAGCTATATCTCTTGCCTAACGTGTTAGCCATTCCGGTTCAAACCTCCTACCTCGAAAGCCTTTCAGATACAGGACCTCCACCCGGCAGCCCGACAGCGAAATGAGCCGCCGGAGGCCATGCTGATGCCAATCCCTATTTCTTCAGGGTCATCGGCTGTCCGCAGCAGTGGAGCTCGCCCTGTCCGGCGCGGGTCACGATGAACTCCGAGCCGCACTTGGCGCAAGTGTATCTCTTGCCTACCTGATTTGCCATTAGTATCGCCTCCTAACGCGGAATATTGGCTCTATTCGGGCATCTTGAAGTCGGACCACTGGTCCGTATCCATCATCTTGGCTTCCCACTTGCAGGCGATATCATTCGGGCCGTTGCGAGGTGGGAGCTTCAACGGGGTGACTCTGATCTTGCGGTTGACCATGTACCTCTCTATGACACGCTTCTCGTTCTCGTAGCAGACGTACTTGATTCTCTCCGGGCACTTGGCCTCGAAGAACTGCAGAGAGCGGCACTGCGGGATGGTCCAGATGACATGGTTGGGATTGATCACCTCGAGCTGAATCGGGAACAAGCCGCCCGTGGTGTTGTCCAGGGGCAACTGGAGGCACTTCATGGAATCAAGGACGGTGTTGAGTTGGATGTTGGCCACCTTGGCGAACCGCGGGTTGACTCTCTCACCTATTCTGCACCATGCGGCGGTTTCGCAGACATCGGCGGTCTCCTTGTCTACCTTTTCCTTGACCGCGTCATACCAGGCCTCTGTCATATGCAACCAGGCATACTGCCATACCTGCATCAACTTCAGTATGAAGTCCTTGGAGAAGTCGTTGAAGGTCAAGTCGGGTGTACGGGCCGGAGTAGTCATTCATTTCCTTCGCAGACTTCGCTACCTTCTTGGCTGCCGCTGGCTTCGTCCTTGTTTCTTCCGTTGCGGTGCCTTCGCCTTGGCTGGGCTCTTCTCTGCTGTCTCTTTTGCCATCTGAACCTTCCTTTCGACTGCTCAATTGCGTTGTCACTCAGGCTGGCTTTTGGCCTTCCGCGACACTATGTCCTGGGTCAACTCCCGACCTCGGGCGATCTGCCGAGATGTGATTGCCAGGGGGAGATATCATAAATGGGGTCCGGTTGGAACGGACTGCTGCACTTGTTGATATCGGGCATGGAATCTCTCCCGTTTATTATTCCAAGCGCGTCGTTATGTTGTCAAGCAGAGGCATTGTCGGCGAGCGCGGTTCAGCAGCGGCAACTGCTGTGGGGTGGCTGGAAGTGGTGGGGCTTCCGGAGTTAGCTATGCGCTTGGACAGCATCTCCCTGGCGAACTTCCTGGCGTTTCGCAGGTCCGCAGCATTGGGACGCTTGTCAATGCTCTTCATCATCTCGGTTCCAACTCGGCGTCGGAAGCCTTGCGGGCCTCCTTCACGTAGGGTTGGATCTCCGGCGCCAGGCGCGCCTGGCAGTCGCAGCAGCCAAGGAGGGTGAACCTCTTCTCTTTGGCGAAAGCCTCGAACGCCTTGAAGCATTTCTCGTAGTCAGCTCTGTCGGGACTGGAGTGCGTGACGAAAGCCGCCACCTTGAACCTGGGCGATTCTGGCAGTCCGGTCATGAACTTCTTCACCGGCGCAGAGAGTTCGCCTCCGTGCGTTGGCGATCCGACGAATAGGACATCATGCTTGTTGAGCCACTTCGTATCCACCTCGTCAACCTTCTTGAGGTAAGATTCGTGGTGCTTTAAGGCCTCGTCGTGTATGGCTTTGGCCAGTTTCTCCGTGTTGCCGCTCATGGAGTAGTAGGCCACCAGCACTTTCATCTTCTTGACCTCCCCGGAATCAAGATTCTCGTTTGTTCATCTCTGCCAAGATCGACAAGCAGTGGTCGCATGTCGTGCAGTCCGGCACCAGTATGGGCAGACCCAAGAGTGGCGTCAACCAATGATGCCGCGCCAACGGGCGCATAGACAGATGCCAAGGGGATGCCAAACCAGCGGCATACTGTCGACACAGAGACAGCCATCGCAACAAAGTGCTGTACGAGTGCCTCAGGTGAAACTGAGGAGAGACGGCTTGAATGGGGCCGGGCTTTAGCCTTTCGCCTCGTACTTGAACGAGAGCTTGACCTTGGTTCGGAAGGCGCGGACCTTGCCGTCATCAATCTGCAGGTCCATCTCGACGACCTCTGCAATGCGCAGGTCCCGCAGCGTCTTGGCCGCAGTCTCCACCGCCGCTACGGCAGCCTTCTCCCATGATTCGGTGCTGGTGCCAATCACCTCGATTACGTCGTACACGCTACCTGATGAAGCTGCCATGTCCCCTCCCTTCAATTTTCCCGTGTTCGTTGGGTTACGGAGCGCATCTTACTCGACACGCTCAGGACGTGTCAAGAGATGGTCGGCAGAATGCATCGAGGGCGTCTCAGTCCCTCTTTCAACCAGGTTGGAGCCTGTCAACCCCCTTGAACCCCGTTCTTGGGGGAATAGAGAGAAGACGCAGAGGGGCTTAGCCCCTCTGCGCGCCCCAACGGGTGGCGCGGGCATTGCCGAACCCTCCATTCGCTTGAGGTCCGCCTCAGGCGAATCAGTTCCGCGGAAGCGGTAATCCAGGACCCAGATGCGCCCTCGACGCCTTCACAGGCCTTTGGTCGACCCCCTTGCCCCCACTTTGAGGCTATGAGCCATGAGCTACGAGCTCGGAGTCGATTGACCGGCCCGCATTGAATCTGGGACAATCTGAGCCATGCCTGATCTGGACTTCATGTTCCACCCCAAGTCGATTGCCGTCATCGGCGCCTCACCACAACCCATGGCCCCGACCAACGTCCATTTCTTCTACCCGCTCCTGATGTATGGCTACCCGGGAAAACTGTACCCCGTCCACCCGAAGGCCGATAAAATCCATGGCCTGAAGGTTTACCGCACGATACTCGAAATTCCGGAACCGGTGGACTACGTCATCTCGGCCATCCCGGCGCGGCAGGTGCCCCAGTTGATGCGGGACTGCATTGCAGCCGGAGTCAAGGCGGTCACCGTATTCACGTCGGGGTTCAGCGAGGTGGGCACTCCGGAAGGCGTGCGACTGGAGAAGGAGATAGCGGAGATTGCCCGGCAGGGCGGGATACGTCTGGTTGGCCCGAACTGCTTGGGGCTGCACTGCCCCAAGGCGGGTTTGTCTCTCGATCCGGGCATTCCGAAGCTAAGCGGCAACGTAGGCTTCCTGGCCCAGAGTGGTGGCAACGCCCGTGAAATCATCGTGGCAGGGGCAGAGCGCGGGATATTCATCAGCAAGGGAGTCAGCTTCGGCAATGCTGCTGATCTCAATGAGTCGGATTTCCTGGAGTACCTGACGGGTGATGCCGATACCGAGATCATTGCGGCCTACATCGAGGGAACCAAGGAGCCGGCGCGGTTTGTCAGGGCGCTCAGAGCGGCTGCCCGCGCCAAGCCGGTGATTATGCTGAAGGGTGGAGTCACCAAAGCCGGGACAGGAGCGGTGGCCTCGCACACAGGAGCGCTGGCGGGGAGGCGGGAGGTGTGGGAGGCTCTGTGCCGCCAGACTGGCGTCGTCCAGGTGGATCACTTCGACGAGCTGATTGACACTCTCGCGGCCTTTGTGTGCCTGAAGCCGCCGCGGGGGCGGCGGGTGGGGATCGTCGGTGTCGGTGGCGGGGCCAGCGTCCTGGCTGCTGACGAGTGTGAGGACGCCGGGCTTGAGGTGCCCGTGTTGCCGGACCGGATCAGGCGGGAGCTTCTGGAATACACCCCATCCGTGGGCGTTGGCTTGCGCAATCCTCTGGACCTGGACACGGACGGCTTCATGAATCCCGAACTGGCCGCCCGGACCGTCAGGAGCATGTGTGAATGGGAGGGCGTTGACTTCCTCATTCTGGCAATACTCCCCGGCATCCTGTTGGCGCATGCGCATTTCAAGGTCCTGAGCAAGCATGTCGAGGCCTTGGCCAAGGTCGCCGGGGATGTCCAGAAGCCCCTGCTGGTTGTTCTGCGCACGGGTGGAGTCGCCAAGTCCGAGGAGGCGGCGCAAGCGATGCAGGCCGATTGCCAGAAGGCGGGTTTCCCCGTGTACCGCTCGGTGGACGGTGCGGCACGGGCGGTAGTGCGGCTCATTTCGTATCACGAACGGCGGCGGTAGTGGGCCCGAATGGTGGGCGCAGCCCAGGCCTGCTGAGCGACTGAGATCGGGAGACCCATTCGATCTCAGTTGGTGGCGTCGGTGGGGTATCGATCTATTGGCAACGTAGAACCGACAGTACCGTAGGGTGGATCAAGTCCGCGTGGAGCGGACGGATCCACCGCAATGTCCGCCGCATAGCGGCGGGGCCAGTGGCCGGACGCTGACTGATCCTCCTGGGTCGACGTGTTTCCCGGGATGTCCATCACGCAGTCGGTGGTGCGTCCGCTGCGCTTGACCCACCCTACTGGCTTGCTATGCCAGCTTCTCAATTGCCCAGTGAGAGACGCGGATGGTATAAACTTAGGTTTGTGGCTGATATGGCCTTGAGCAACAGGCTCGATCCGGGTGTGACGCGCTGCGGCGGCAGCGAGTTCCGGTGGGGCGAGCGCACCTATGTCATGGGCATCATCAACGTTACACCGGACTCCTTCTCCGGGGACGGGTTGGGTGGCGATGTTGAGGCGGCGGTGGCACAGGGAAAGCGTTTTGCGGCTGAAGGAGCCGACATCCTGGATGTCGGCGGCGAATCAACCCGGCCGAACGCAGAGCCCGTGTGCGCAGAGGAAGAATTGCGCCGGGTGATTCCGGTGATCGAGCGCTTGGCCGGCGAAGTATCAGTGCCGGTGAGCGTTGACACGTATCGATACGAAGTGGCACAGCGGGCGCTCGCTGCCGGCGCCAGTATGATCAATGACATCTGGGGATTGGGGCACGAGCCGCGCCTGGCGAACTTGGCCGCCGAACACGGAGTGCCCATGGTGCTGATGAGCAACCAGCGCGGCAGGACAGTGTCCGGACATCGTGCCGGAGGTCATCGCCGGCCTGAAGAAGAGCATGGCCGTGGCAACGGACCGGGGAGTGCCCCGGCAGAACATCATCGTCGATCCCGGCGTCGGCTTCGGCAAGACGCTGGAACAGAACCTGGAGATCGTGCGGCGCCTGGATGAACTCAAGTGCCTGAACAGGCCCATATTGATCGGAACGTCCCGCAAATCGATGATCGGGCTGGTGCTGAATCTGCCGCCCGACCAGCGCCTGGAGGGGACGGCCGCAACCGTGGCCATCAGTATCGCCAGGGGCGCGGACATCGTGCGCGTCCATGACGTGGCGCAGATGGTGCGGGTCTGCCGCATGAGCGACGCCGTGGTCAGGGGCAGGCTGTCATGAAGCAGAAGCCTGCCGTAGTTGAGGCCTATCTGGGGCTCGGGTCGAATCTGGGGGACCGGGACCAGAACGTGGCTAGGGCGATTGACTTGCTGGCCCAGAGGGTGAAGATAGCCACGACCTCTTCTCTCTATGTGACGGAACCGGTGGACCATAGCGACCAACCCCTCTTCCTCAATATCGTCTGCCGCATAAGGACCTCGCTGGCTCCCGAGGACCTGCTGGGTCTGGCCAAGAGAATCGAGGCATCGCGACCGCCTTTGTGACCGGCGTTTACTCGGGCCGCGCGACGCGGCTCACGTTCTTTGGCGCGCGCCGCGGTGAAGGCCACGCCCACGAGAGCCCGCTGTCGATGCTGGTCCCGCTCGCGGTGCTGGCTGTTCCCGCGACCGCGCTCGGGTTCGCTGGCAACTGGATCATCTCGCGCCTCGGCGAGCACCCGGAGCCGCTCTCGTTGACGATCTCCGCCATAGTGGTCCGTTCTGGGCGCACTCGGTCTGGTGACGGGCTGGGTGCTCGAGGGTGGAGAGAGCGCTGACGAAGCCCTCGAGCGTCGTCTCGGCGCCGCGTGGTCAGCCGGCGTATCCGGTTTCGGTTGGGACGGTCTGGTGTCCCGCGCGATCGTCGGCCCGACCGTCGTGCTTTCTCGCGTCCTGTGGGCTGCGGCCGACCGCTTCGACGACGGCGTGGTCGAAGGCACCGCCGTGGTTGCGAAGTGGGCTGGCGGAGTGGTCAGCAAGCTCCAGAACGGCGACGCGCAGTGGTACGGCGTGCTGATCGCCTCGGGCGTCGCGCTCATGCTGGCGGCTTCGATCTGGCTGGGGAGGTGACGGCATGCTGCAGCTCGATCTGCTCATAGGAATCCCGGTCATAGCGGCTTTGGCGTGCGTCGTCGCCGGCCGCACGATGCCGAGGCTGCCTAGATGGTTCGCTGCCGTCGCGATCGCCGCTCAGGGCGTCGTGCTCGCCACGCTTGTGCCCTACGGCCTGCTTTCGGGTTCGCGAATCGACGGCGCATCCCTCGGGCCACGATCACGCTGTGGGCGACCGTTCTCGACGGCCTGTCGACCCCGCTCGTGCTCCTGACGGTCTTCATCGGGTTTGCTGCGGTGGTCGTCTCGTGGGACGTCAAGGAACGGCCGGAGCGTTCTTCGCACTTCTGCTGACGTTGCAGGCGGCCCTGAGTGCCGTGTTCCTCGCCGACAACCTGATTCTGTTCTACGTGGGTTGGGAGTCGGTGCTCGTACCGATGTTCTTCATCATCGGCGGGTGGGGCTCGTCGAACCGCAAGCACGCCGCGAACAAGTACCTGCTGTACTCCTTCGCCGCAGGCGCGGTCATGCTCTTTGGTGTCATCCTCGCCATCGCCGAGGGCGGGGGCGACCCGAGCATTCGCGAGATCGCTTCGCAGAGCGCAGGGATGCCTACTCCGACGCTTATCTTCTGGCTGTTCACCATCGCGTTCCTCGTGAAGATACCGGCAGTCCCGCTTCCACACCTGGCTGCCGGACGCACACATCGAGGCGCCGACCGCCGGTTCGATCGTGCTGGCCGGAGTGCTGCTGAAGATGGGCGGCTACGGGCTGATGCGGGTCGCGATGCCCGTATGCCGGCCGAGTGCGTATCGACCGGGCGCACGTGGTCGCGCTCACGATCCTGGGCATCCTCGGCATCATCTACGGTGCGGCTATGGCGCTCGTGCAGACGCGACCTCAAGCGGCTCGTGGCGTACTGTCGGTAGCCGCACATGGGCTTCGTCATGCTCGCACTCTCCGTCTGCCACCGCCGAGGCGATGGGCGGCGACGCTCGTCGCGATGGTGAGTCACGGTGTGGTAGCCGGGCTCTTGTTCCTGCTCGTGGGACCGCTGTACGAGCGCACCCACACGTGCGAGATGCGCGGTTCGGCGGTCTAGGTCGGGTCATCCCGTCTGGGGCGACGCCGTTACCTTCGGCGCGCTCGCGACGCTTGGGCTGCCGGGGGTGTCGGGCTTCCCGGGCGAGTTCGCAACCGTCCTCGAATCATTCAGGGCGTTCGGGTGGGGCGCAATCCGCGGTCGGCACCATCGGCTTGGTGCTCGCCGCCGCCTACAACCTCCGTGCGGTGCGCGGTTCGGTGCAGGAACCGGTAGGGGAGTTCACGTCGCTGCCGGACTCTTCCGCTACGCGAGACCTCGCTGGTGGTCGCCTTCTCGGCGGGCATCGTGGGCCTGGGCGTCCAGCCGATGCTCCTGCTCAACATCGCCGAGAAGGCGCTCATCGCCCTTTCGCGCATCGCGGGCGGGGGGATGTAGATGTCAGCCGCCTGGGACACCCTCACATTGCAGCTCTGGACCAGCCTTGCTTGGCGCCGTGGTTGCGTTGGCGCTCGACGCGTTTGACCGCCGCTCCGCGGCTGCTGCGTTCACGGTGCTGGGGCTGCTCGTCGCCGGGTGCTTTGGGCTTTGGGCCGGGTTCGCGATTCCCGGTGCGACCGCGTTTGGCGTTCTGCGTGTGGGTGGCGCGTTCTCGACGGTGCTGGGCCTGATCCACGCTGCTCGCCGCTGTGGCGGTCGTGGGCGGTTGGCGTGAGTTCGCGCGCCGGTCAGGAGGGGGTTCCTCGGCCGCGTTGATCGGTCTGGCCGCCGTCGCTTCGGCCGTGGACCGTTGCCATGAGCTTCGACCTGCTGATGCTGTTGGTCGCGCTCGAGACGACCGCTGCCGCCGGGTATGCGCTGGTTGCTGAAGCGCGCACCGCGCGCTCAGACGAGTCCGCAATCAAGTACTTCGTGCAGGCGCGATCGCCACCGGGATGCTGTTCATGGGGCTCGCCTGACCAGGTTTCGTGCCTTCGGGCGCATACGACATGCTCGCAGTCTCGCTGTCCCGGCCTGTGGTCTCCACAGCAGCACTCGCGGGGGTCCTGTTGGTTCTCAGCGCGTTGGCGTTCAAGTCCTCGCTGGTGCCGTTCCACTCCTGGGCGCCTGACGCCTACGAGTCCGCCCGCCCCGAGGTTGCTGCGTTCCTGGCCTCGGGCCCGAAGCTTGGTGCCATCGGGGCCATGGCGCTGTTTGCTCTGGTCGCGACGACCGAACGCCTGTCGAACCGCGTGGTGGTCGTGCTCTCTGTCATTGCCGGTCTGTCGATTCTGGTTGGCTCGGTCGGGGCGCTTCGTCAGACGTCCTACACCCGGATGCTCGGGTATGCAGGTGTCGCGCAAGCCGGCTACGCCGCCATCGGGGTGGTCATCCTCAGTCCGACAGCGGCCTGTTCTTCGCATCCACCTACGCGATTGCGACCACGGGTACGTTCCTGGCGGCCCGCGCCTTCGCACAGGCTCGCCCCGACTGGGATGGGCCCATCGCTGGCCTGTCCGGACTCGGACTTCGAAACCGGTTGCTCGCGGGCTCAGTGACGCTCCTGCTCATGTCGTTGGCAGGCATTCCTCCGCTGCTCGGCTTCTGGGGCAAGTTCCAGGTCTTTGCCGGCGCCGTGACTATGTCTGCACGTGCGTTCCTCGTGACCACTGACCCGGTGATGGGATGGGCATACGCGTTGCTCGCCACCGCCGGCATCGTTGGTCTCGTTGTGTCGCTCGCGTACTACGGAAGCGTCCTGCAATCGCTGTACGCCGATGCTCCCGAGCGGGATGCCGGCGAAGCGGGTCTCGCGGCGCAGGGTGCGTCTCAAACAGTGCCCGCCGCCACTGAGGCCGAGCCTGCGGCCGACGCACGAAGCACAGCCAGGGTGGTCGCGCTCATGGCATTTGTCGTCGTGGTTTTCGGACTCATCCCGCTCTTTGCCGGAACATCGGCGCTGCTGGTACCGTTCATCGTTCGCTAGCTTCGATATGTAGGTTCTGTGATAGAAATCACCTCTTGTTGCATCATGGTTTGAGCGGTGCTAGCATCTCTCGTGAGTTGCATGCGAATGCAACCCTTACCCCTGAGCCTCAAGGTGCCGGCCTTGGGGCTCCCCCTTTTCTTGGGGGCCCTTCGGGGGCAATCGTGATACCTGTCACCGGCATCTCCGCCAGTCTTCTCGCCGGCTATCAAGCGCGGTTCACGCGGTGCCGATAGCCTGGACATGATGATCTCAGAGCAACAGGCACAAGTTGCCGCACGGTACCTCCAACCACCTGCATCGATGGCGTGTCCACGCCACCCCGGAATCCCGCCAGAGCTGATGAATCGCATCGTCGCAGCGGTTGAGACCGCGCCCGAAACGCGGCCGGAACGGGTTGCCGAGGCGCGTCAGCGACTCGAGGCCGGCGAACCCGAAGCAGCCGAGATCGCGGACAGCATCATCAAG
>CAWDHU010000006.1:0-12973 GCA_963802185.1 uncultured Bacteroidales bacterium | reverse complement strand
TTGGCGGCGCTGTGAAAGGAAGCCTGGGAGCAAAATGGTTTTATGAAGAAGGCGTACAGGCATTTATCATAACCCGTCCGGAGAATAATTTCTTTTTCGAAAATACAGGAACATTAATGTGGGCCGTAGGTAAATCACTCAGGATTCGTGGTGGTTATATATTAGCTTATGGCAAATATCCCTACCTAACACCCAAATGGCAGATGTGGCCAACGCTGGATTTTGTGTTTGGGAGTAAGTAAGCCATTTCAGATTTACATCACATCCAAATTATAAACACTTATTAGAATTTATATTCCCAGCCAATTTTCGATTTCTGTTTCATCCATACTTTCTGAGTGTTCTGAAATAAATTTATCTGCCGTTTTGAACCAAGTCAAAACTGTACTCCTTTGTAGTTTTGTCTTTTTATCAGATATACATGAAATGTAACTGCTCCAGGGGTACTCGACAGGATGACTACAAAATCCATGATGAACCGGATTCTTATGAATATAAAGAATCAGTTGTTTGAAATATCCGATGTTTTCAACTTGCTTTCGGTGAAAAGGATGTTCAAATAAACTTCCTGTACGGTGATATTTCTTATTGAAAGCCTGTGCATATGAGTTAAATAGATTGGAAAACTGATTCTCCGGCTTAAATTTTTCAAAAACGAAATCTTTATTTTCATCAAAATCAGATGAGGAAATCAAAGATTGTTTTTCGATCCACGCTGCTGCCTCACCTTTGATGATCTGTTTTTTATGATTGAATCCAATCATTTCTTCCTCTTTAATCCGAAGAAGTAAATGAAAGTGGTTTGGCATCAGAACCCAGGCATAGGTTTCGGCAACCTCAAAGATGTATTTATCGTAGAGGGTAAGGAAATAATCATAATTCTTTGATTCCACAAAAAGATTGCACCCATTAATACCCCGATTGTAAATATGGAAATACTTTCCATAAGCGAGGGGTGGCTGGGGATTTGGCATATCTGAATGCTTTTATGCTGATTTGTATCTTAATTCAAAGATAAACTTTTATCACGTTCAAACCCTTCGAGGGTTTAAAACCCACGAAGGGTTCGTTTGAGGTAAATCGGTGCAGCTATTTAAAAAATGCCCAGCTGGGACTCGGGCATAAACTTGGTGTTATAGGATTTTTGCCTGCCCTTGCCCTTAAAAAATTATCTGTTCGGCATAAAACCCTTCAAGGGTTTTGAACCCTTGAAGGGTTCGTTTATGATAAATCGGTGAATATCTATAATCATAGGATTCGCCTGAATTCATGCCAATTGTTTAAGCGCTTTTCGTTTTTTCTTTGCTTTGAAAGTAAATTTCGCTCGTTTTCAAACCCTTCGGGGGTTTAAAACCCTCGAAGGGTTCGTTTCGATATGAGAATACTTCTTCCCAAAATACCTTCGATTGAATTCTGCAATCAAACAATTCCAATAATTCTATTGTTGTCTTAAGTTATTATCTGGTAATCAGGGGAAAAAGAGATTGCCATCTCTAATTTGATAACAAACAGCATATGCTTGAGAATAGAATTAACAAAGAAGAACTAAAGATAAGACTTCAAAAGGAAGCGTTTACGAGGAAAACCCTTTCTTTTTACCGGTATGTGAACGTCGAAAATCCTATTGAATTCCGTGATGATTTATACCGGAAATGGTCGGAACTGAATTGCTTTGGCCGTATTTATGTGGCCCGTGAAGGAATTAATGCACAAATGAGCGTTCCTGAAAATAATCTCGAAGCTTTTCTTAAACAACTTAATTCCATCTCAGAACTGGAAGAAGTTCCGATAAAATATGCGATTGTCGATGACGGAAAATCCTTCTATAAACTTACTATAAAAGTGAGACCGAAAATTGTTGCCGACGGACTTGAACACGATACTTACGACCTTTCCCGAGTTGGTAAACACTTATCGGCAATTGAGTTTCACGAATTAGCAAGCGAACCCGAAACCGTAGTTATCGATATGCGCAATCATTACGAAAGTGAAATCGGAAGATTCGAAAATGCAGTTTGTCCTGATGCAGATACATTTAAAGATGCCATTCAAATGGTGATCAGTGATTTTGAGCATCAGAAAGATAAAAAAATCCTGCTTTATTGTACCGGTGGAATCCGATGCGAAAAAGCCAGTTCATTCCTGCTGCACAACGGATTTACTGATGTTTCGCAATTGTATGGCGGTATTATTGAATATGCGCAGCAGGTAAAACACTTTGGATTGCCATCGAAGTTTGTCGGTAAAAATTTCGTTTTCGACGAACGCCTGGGTGAAACTATCGACGGGCAGGTAATTTCGCATTGTCACCAATGTGGAAAACCTGCCGATACGCATGTAAACTGTGCCAACAACGACTGCCACCTGCTTTTTATCCAATGCAGCGAATGTGCTTCAAAATATGATAAATGCTGCTCTGAAGAATGTGCTGCTATTATTAAACTACCTTTGGAGGCCCGCCGCGAACTTCGGGTAGCAAACCACCGTAAATATGCCGGCAGTAAAATTTACAAAAGCAAATTATCTCCTTTCCTGTTGAAACCAAATTCAAAAACGGAGCAAACCGCCATCAATGGATAATTTCTGGCAAACTCTAAAAAAGCCGATTATTGCCCTGGCGCCTATGGAAGATGTTACCGACACCGTTTTCCGAGAAGTGGTACTTTCGGTTTCAGATGTGGATGCGTTAAATGTTGTGTTTACCGAATTCACCTCCACCGATGGGTTGTGCCACGAAAAAGGCCGTCCGAAAGTGATTGAACGCCTGCTGGTAAACGCCAGTGAATTGCAACTCCTGAAATCGCGCAATACTAAGCTGGTCGCACAGATCTGGGGCGGCGATCCCGAAAAGTTCAGCCAGAGTGCCAGACTGATTTCGCAGATGAATCTGTTTGATGGCATCGATATTAATATGGGCTGCCCGGCAAAAAAGGTTGTAAAAAACAAAAGCTGTGCGAACCTGATCAATTTCCCGGATCTGGCCAAAGAAATTATTTATGCCACCACCGAATCCACAGATTTGCCTGTCAGTGTGAAAACCCGTATCGGCTTCAGCAGGATCGTTACTGAAGAATGGATCAGCCATTTGCTTGAAACCAAACCTAAAGCCATCACCATCCATGGCCGCACCCGTAAAATGATGTCGAACGGGCCGGCACTCTGGGACGAAATCGGGAAAGCGGTTTCCTTGCGAAACCAGTTTAAGAGTCAAACACTGATCCTTGGAAATGGCGAAGTAACCAGTTACCCCGATGCCATAAGCCGCATTCAGCAATATGGAGTGGATGGAGTAATGGTTGGGACCGGAGTTTTTAAGAATCCCTGGATGTTCAATACCGAACCTGTTGATATTACTGTTAAACGTCGTATTGAACTGATGCGAAAGCATATTATGCTGTACCAAAACACCTGGGGCAACGGCAAAGATTACAATGTTTTAAAACGTTTTTTTAAAATTTATCTGAATGGATTCAGCAATGCAGCACACTGGCGCGATGCGTTTATGCGGGCGCATGGATATGAGCAGGCGTTGAAACTGCTAGATGAAATGGAAGAAGATGCAGTGGCTTTGAGGGTTTTATAACACAGTCATAAAATGTACGACTTTAATTATTATGGTCACAATTATTAATACTTACTAGATAATTTAACAATCTATTTCCTTGCGGAAATAAATTTATTTGAAAATTAGTTTCTTTGCTATTTCTATTTCCCTATTTTTGGCTGATTATTGTTCTTTGTTTCACATCTCTCTTATACAGCTATGAAAAAACTGATTTCATTCTCTATTATTCTTTGTTTATTTTTATTTTCTCAAAAATTAATTGCTCAAAATTCCGAAACTGATTCAACATCTTCTCATCTGCAGATTGAAAAAGGCATAACTCTTTTCGATGAGGGAAAATACGATGAGGCGCTGGCAATTTTCAACAATGTCAGCAAATGCGATCCCAATTATTGGTGGGCATGCTATGAAACTGCTTTGGTGTACTACAATCAGGATAAGCTTGAGGCTTCGTTGGCTAAAATCCGGGAGTCGGAAGATCTGGACCCTCAAAATGTTGAAACAATTGCATTAATAGGAAGTATTCTAGATGATATGGGCAGAACTAGCGAAGCTATAGTTTACTTAAATGATGCCCTTAAAATCCGGCCATACAATCGACTACTGCTATACAATCTTGCCGCTTGCTATTTAAACAGTAAAGAATACGGGAAGGCTGAAGAAATAGCAATTCGAAATATCCGGGTTAACCCGTACCATAAAAGCAGTCATCTATTACTGGCTAAGGTGAATTTTTATATGGGAAGAGTAGCCCAATCCTACCTTGCTTACAATATGGCCATCCTGATGAATCCCCAAGTGAGTTACATTACTGAGTTCGAAAATGCAATAACCGGAAAACTTGATTCTCTATGCCATCCTTATAATTATCCTTATCCGGAAGGTGTTGATCATCGCAATTGGGATGAGTGCACCTGGTTTTTGAAATCTGAAATGGCATTTAACAAGGACTTTGAGTATGATTATAAAATAAATTATCTGACAACACGCCAATCGCTCATGTTATTGAGTAAACTTAATTATTCGTCTTCGGATACTTCCATTTACAGCCAGTTTTACGCCCGGTTATTTTCAGAGTTGTTGAAGCAAAACTACTTCGAAACTTTTCTATTTTACTCTTATAAAAACACTAATAATGAGATTGTAAAAGATTGGTTTGAGAAGAACTCAGCAAAAAATGATGACTTTGTTAAATGGGTTCAAACTACCATTGATACCTGGAAATGTTATGGGTTTTCAATACAGAATGAAATCAATAATGTGAAAACTTTCCATTTCGGCGACAACAGCAAATTGAGATCTATCGGTAATCTGAAAACTATTCCGGAGGAATCAAAATATGGCGAATGGATTATCTTAAACAATGATGGGGGGATCGAGCAGAAAGGTCCCTATGTTAATAATCAACTTGAGGGAAACTGGTTGCTGTACTGGCCAAACGGCAAGATTAAACAGAAACTTGCCTTTCATAACAACGAACTGGACGGTATCGTTTATACATACTACCCTAACGAAGCAAAATCCGGAATATTTCCATTTGTAAATGGAGAAAGACAAGGTCTTCATGAAGAATTTACCTCATCCGGAAGCAGACTATCTATTTCTAACTATCTTGATAACAAGTTAAATGGTAAAAATATATATTATTACTACGGCGATGGTTTCATGCGTGAAGCTGACTATGTAGCTGATAAAACGGAAGGCAAAATTACTAAACGGTGGCTAAACGGGGTATTGAAATCCGAAGCAAGTGTCATGGACAGTTTGCTCGAAGGACCTTACCGAACCTGGTATTCAAATTCAAAACCTGAATCGGAAGGAAATTACAAGGCAGGAGTTGAAGTTGGGAAATGGGCAAATTATTATGCTATTGGTTCAAAAAAATCAGAAGGAGAATATGATGATGAAAGCAAACTTACCGGAATAGAAAAGTTTTATTCCCATAATGGAAAAATTCAAAGTGTAGATTCATCATATACCAGTGGTACGCTAAATGGTATTATGCTATACTATTATGCCAATGGGGATATTAAGAGCAAGCTCCTGTATAAGGAGAATAAAATGGTTGCAGTTGAATTATTTGACAGCAACGGTAAAAGCTTGTACTCCGCTAATGAGAACAATGGTATACTTAAATACAGGACATACTACCCTAACGGTATAATTGAAATGGAAGGCAATCTGAGAGAAGGGCAACGAGATGGTAAATGGATTATTTATTATCCTCTTGGTAATATTGCGCAGGAATTGTTGTACAGCAACGGTTTGCAAACAGGTTTACAAAAAAAATATCACGAAAACGGTGCTTTCAAAGAAGTGTATTCTTGTGATAGCAACTTGATTATAGGAGATTATAAAGTGTATTATTCCTCAGGAAAATTAAAAACGTTCGGGAAATTCAACAAAGATGGCCAGCAAGGAGAGTGGACTAGTTATTTCAGTAATGATTCAGTACAGTCTAAATATTTCTATACTGATGATGTACAAACTGGACGCCAGATTTTTTATTCACCTTCGGGAAAAATTGAGCGGGAAGAGTTTTTTAATGAAGATGGTGAATCAATTAGGTTAAAGCTATATGATTTGTCAGGTAATATAACCATGGACCAGAAATACGAATATGATTCTGTTCTTTTCGAGCTGCGATGGCTTTCCGGAAAATTAAATACTAAAAAGCTAATTATAAATAAAAAACCACAGGGAATTGTAGAGGGGTATTTCCCTAATGGTGGTAAAAAAAGTGAGACCCCTTTTCTTTATGGCTCATTAAATGGAGTCAGTAAAACCTGGGATTATAGGGGAAACCTGATATTGGAAATTCCCTATACTATGGGAAGTACAAATGGCGAGTTAAAGAAATGGCAAAACGGAAAAATCTCCTACTCTTATACAAATGAATATGGTCACCTGCAAGGATATTTCAACGAATATTATACCAACGGCAAAATTGCAGGAAAGACGATGTATGAGGATGATCAAATACATGGGAATTCCGATTTCTATGCCCCGGACAGTTCATTTATGTATCGTTTTATTTACTTCGAAAACTCGTTGATTTCATATACCTATAAAAAGCCGAACGGGGAATTTGTGCCGGAAAAACCGATTACACTTGAAACTACCGAAGTAATCTGTTATTATCCGAATGGCACAATCTCAGTCAGGATGGCAATGAAAAATGGATTGCCACACGGTGAAAGTAAAGCGTACTATCCGAATGGTAAAATAATGCGCGAGAAGATGTATGTAACAGGCGATTTCGAAGGTCCTTATAAATCGTATTTCGAAAACGGCAGACTAAAAGAACTGATCATGTATCATTATGATGAAAGAGACGGAAAGTATGAGCTTTATTATGAAAACGGTCAAAAACGGGAAACCGGTCAAAATTTAGCAGGGCAGGCACAGGGTGAATGGAAGGAATATAACGAAACTGGTAAACTTGTAAACACGCTATATTATGAAAACGAAGAAATTATTGACATCAACTAAGTCGGATTTACTTATTGTTTCGTGTATAGTTATAATCCTTTTTCAGTTTTCATTGGCTTCTTCAGCACAGCCGCATGCAGATCTGGAACGTTTTCAGGCAAAGTATCCTGGGGTTTTCTTTATTGCAGAATCAGTTACAAATGATGTAACTTTTGAAATTGCCAAAACCACTGAGCCCCAGATCGGTATTGCTGAATACAGTTCGTTGTTTGTACTTGGCGACAATGCTACAATACTTTCAGAATCAAAAGAGTATTTCAGCACAAGATTTGAAGTTAATGAGATAGATGCTTATAGCCTGGTACCCGATCAGAACTCATACAAAAAGCAATCTGTAAAAAACTTCACTAAAACCCGTGAAACTGGAAACGGTGTTTTTTTTGACGACCTGTATGCATATATTTTTAATTTTCCTTCAGTTGTTAAGGGAACTAAACTTGTAACAACTTCAAAAATAGTTAACAACGATTTGTTTTACCCGAATATTTTCTACTTCGGAGGATACACTCCTGTTGAACAGGCCAGGTTAACACTTACTTTACCGGAATATGTGGAAATTTCATACCACATGTTTGGTTACGATACAACAGCTGTAATTTTCAGCAAAACAAAGAAAGGGAAAAACATTGTTTATAATTGGAGTGGCAGCACAGTTAAAAGTTATATTGCTGATGATATTTCGCCTTCGGCGAGGTATTTTACGCCTCACATTATTATCAATATCGCCGGATATACATATAAAGGGAAATACACTAAAGTATTAGGTAATTTAACGGACTTATACAAGTGGGATTATTCGAAAATCAGTAATGTGAACAAAACACCTTCACCCGATATCAAGTTCCTGACCGTTTCCATTACATCAAATTTAAACACAGACAGGGAAAAAGTTAAGCACATATACCGGTGGGTACAGCAAAACATAAAATATGTAGCCATCGAAGATGGAGATAACGGTCATGTTCCACGTGAAGCAGCACTCGTTCTCCAACGCAGGTATGGCGATTGCAAAGATAAATCCAGTTTATTAACAGCTATGATCTGCTCAGCAGGGCTAACATCAAATTTAGCATGGGTTGGGACTCGGGCTTTGCCTTACAAATACTCGGATTTTCCTGCTGTGTCGAATTCAAACCATATGGTGGCCATATGGTGGGACGAACAGAATAAGCCAGTAATACTCGATGGCACAACACTTTTTCATAACCTTGGTGAGATTCCTTCAACCATTCAGGGTAAACAATGCATTATTGAAAAAGGTCCTGATGATTTTCAGGTGTACGACATTCCGCTTTCACTTCCTGCCGAAAATATAACTGCTGACACGGTTTGGATAAATTTGAGTAACGGGGTGCTGAACGGGAGAGGAATTTCTTCTTTTACAGGAGAGTATAAAGCTAATACCCTTGCACGATTTGAAGGTGTTGATTCAACTAAATACGTTAATTTATTAAATACATTGATTCCCAAAGCAAGTAATAAATGTAAATACACGGAGGCTAAGGTTTCGGATTTGCATAACCTGGATCAGCCTGTTACAGTTGCCTACAACTTTGAAATTCCAGATTATATTACTTCAAATAGTGGTTCAAGTTATATAAACATGAACATTGAAAGATATTTGAATGATGTACAAATTAAACCTGACCGGTGGATACCAATTGAAATAGAAACACCAACAATTCATCGTTTTGTATGCATTTTGCAGATTCCTGAAAAGACCACGGTTAGCAGCCTGCCCGAAATAAGTTTGTTCAAACAGTCAGGTTTTAGTTTCAGTCAAGAATACAGCCGGAAAGGAGATACCATAATTCTTTCCAGTGAAATAACAGTCGATGGCAGAATAATTGAAGGCAAAGAAATCGATCATTTCCGCGAGATGCTTTTTGAGCTAAACAAAGCCTACAAAAAATCAATAGTTCTAACTAAAATTTAAATCATTGCATTATAAATTATATTTCTGTTCCTTATGAAACAACTTCTGATTATTGTACTTATTCTTATTTCTGGCAGAATTTGGGCCCAAACCGAATTTGACACCTATTCCTGGAATACAATACCATCTCAAAACCAATCAGATACAATAAAAAGTGTTGAAGGTACTGTGGTGTTGCTCGAACGCCATATTACCGAAGTGTATCTGAATGAAAAGAAAGATGTGTTTGAAGAAATATATGTGTTTCACAAAAAGATTAAAGTCGAATCGCACCAAGCTGTTGATGAGCAGAATAAAATTTACATTCCAGTTAAAGATGTGATTGAAATAATAAAAATAGAAGCCCGCTTCATTGCATCCAACGGGAAAATAACAAATCTTAAAAGTGAGAGCATCAAAGAGGTCGAAAATCTTGAAAATAAAGGCAATTTTAAAACCTTTGCCATTGAAGGGGCCGAAGTAGGTGGTCAGATAGAGTATTTCTACATTCTGAGGCGAAATCTGAACCCCAATGGTGCCGTTTATATTCAGGATGATGTTCCCAAAGGGGATGTTGTTATTCTTTTTTCTTACCCTTCAAAACTATCGTTTTTAATAAAGAGTTATAATAAATTCCCTGGCTTTGTTTTTACTTCCGATGAAAAAGGAATAACTCATATGCAGGCAAATGCTGGTTATATTCCTTCGCTGCGTTCTGAACGATATGCCTATTATAAGTCTAATTTAATGAGGTATGAATTTACTTTAGCCTATAACACCTACACCAGTGCACTCCGTATTTATTCGTGGAGTAAAGCTTCCGCTACTATCTATTCAAACCTGATCCCGCTCAAAAAAAATGAGGAATCTGCCGTAGCCTCCTGGCTCAGGAAAATGAGGGTTCCTGAAGCCGACCTTGCTACCAGGGTCCGCTATATCGAGAACAAAGTAAAATCGGAAATTAGTATTTCCCCAGATCTTAAGCAGGAAATGGACCTTGAGGATATAATAAAAATGAAACAATCAAGCAAATTCAATTCAATACGTCTTTTTGTTGCATTGTTTCAATCTGAAAAAATTGATTTTGAGGTTGTGTTAACCAGTGATATGGAAACACAGCCTTTTGATCCCGAATTTAGTTGCTATAATTTTCTAAATAATTACCTTATCTATTTCCCGGCAATTAATGCTTATATCACACCAGATGACCCTTCATATCGAATAGGGCTGATTCCCAGCAACTACCAGGGAGCTTTCGGGCTTTTTATGCATCCCATAAGTTATAACGACAAGATGAAAACGATGGCTTATGATATCAAACAAATTCCTTCTGCAACCTGTTTCGAAAATACGGATTCACTATACCAGGTTATAACTGTAGACCTGGATCAGGCAGACTTAAAGGTTAAATCACGAAGGGCTTTCTATGGTGACATAGCACGTAATTTCCAGTCGTTCTGGCATACTATAACTAACGAAAGAAAAGAGGAAGTTGTGGGGATTGTATTTAATATGGGTAGCGAAAATACCCATATAAATTCTTATACTGTCAGCAACGAATTGCCCGAAGATATTGGTTTAAAACCTATAACATGGGATCTTGATATTACTGCACGTGCCCTTGTTGAAAATGCTGGGGATGATATCATTATAAAAATCGGGGAAACTATTGGTACCCAAAGCGAATTATATGAGCCAACGACGCGTAAACTACCAATAAAAATTGATGTTTTGCGTAATTATTACCGCAAAATTATATTCAATATTCCTGATGGATATACCGTTACCAATCCTTCCGATCTAAATATGCATGTTGAACTGAAGAACAATAGCCAGCCCAGCTGTATATTTACTTCCGACGCTGAGATTGTAGGCAACCAGCTAATAATTATCTCAACGGAGTATTATTCAGAGTCTGAATATCCTGTTGAACGGTACGAAGAATTCAGAAAAGTAATTAATGCTTCTGCAGATTATAACAAGAAAACACTGCTATTAAAGAAAAAATAAACTTCTGATACTGTTAGCCAGTCTCCTTTATCACAATGACAGCTTTCATTTTAAAGCTATGCATTTATCTCTTTTACAACCTTTACCTCAACGTTCTTCAACTTTAGTACCTTTGCACCCGATTTAAACCATCAGATACAAAGTGTATACTAAAATATAATTTTATGTTCCCAACCGTAAATCCCACATCCACTGAAGCCTGGAAAGAGCTTGAAGCATTTTTTAAAGCATTCAATGGCACACAAATGAAAGCCCTTTTTGCACGTGACCCTGATCGTTTCATGAAATATTCCATAAAATTTGAAGATATCCTGGTCGATTTTTCGAAGAATATTATGGATGATCACGCCTTTACTCTCCTGATGAATCTTGCCCGTAAATGTGAGTTGAAAGATGCCATCACAAGCCAGTTTACCGGTGAACGGATCAATAAAACCGAGAACCGGCCGGTACTTCATACCGCCTTGCGCAACCGCGGCAATTCGCCGGTTATTGTCGATGGTAAAGATGTAATGCCCGATGTTAACCGCGTGCTGGAGCAAATGAAAGCATTCTCCGAAAGCATTATTTCCGGTTCGTGGAAAGGCTACACCGGGAAACCTATAGCAGACATTGTAAACATTGGTATCGGTGGTTCCGACCTCGGTCCGCTAATGGTGACGGAAGCTTTGAAGCATTATCAGAAAGAGAATATCAAACTGCATTTTGTCTCGAACGTGGACGGCACACATATGGCCGAAACATTAAAACTGGTGAATCCCGAAACAACGCTTTTTATTGTTGCTTCCAAAACATTCACCACCCAGGAAACCATGACCAACGCTGAGTCGGCCAGAACCTGGTTCCTTGCCAAAGCAAAAAATACAGACTTTGTTAAAAATCATTTTGTCGCTCTTTCAACCAATGCAAAAGCAGTTGCAGCGTTTGGTATCGATACCAAAAACATGTTCGAATTCTGGGACTGGGTTGGCGGACGGTATTCGCTATGGTCAGCTATTGGCCTTTCGATTGCATGCGGTATAGGTTTCGAAAATTTTGAGGAAATACTCGAAGGCGCTTACGCCATGGACAAGCATTTTGCTGAAACTGAGTTTGAAAAAAATATTCCGGTAATACTTGCTCTAATAGGAATATGGTACAACAACTTTTACGGTGCCGAAACCGAAGCCATTTTGCCTTATGATCAGTATATGCATCGCTTTGCTGCCTATTTCCAGCAGGGAAACATGGAAAGCAACGGAAAATCCGTGGATCGCAACGGCAAAAAAGTAACCTATCAAACCGGTCCCATCCTTTGGGGCGAACCCGGAACCAATGGTCAACATGCTTTTTACCAGCTAATACACCAGGGTACAAAAATGATTCCCTGCGACTTTATGGCTCCAG
Organism: uncultured Bacteroidales bacterium; assembly: GCA_963802185.1. Classification (GTDB taxonomy): domain Bacteria; phylum Bacteroidota; class Bacteroidia; order Bacteroidales; family UBA4417; genus UBA4417. The sequence continues at coordinate 605 of CAWDHU010000006.1, read as the reverse complement.
CCATCAGCCACAATCCAATCGGCGATCATCACCCGAAACTGCTTGCAAACTTCTTTGCGCAAACCGGGGCACTTATGCTGGGCAAAACTGCTGCACAGGTCGAAACCGAGCTGAAAGCAGCCGGTAAAAGCCAGTCTGAAATTGATGAACTCCTCCCATACATGGTTTTTGAAGGAAATATTCCAACCAACTCCTTCCTGTTCAAAAAGCTGACTCCGCGCACATTAGGCTCATTGATAGCTATGTACGAACAAAAAATATTTGTCCAGGGAGTAATCTGGAATATTTTTAGTTTCGACCAATGGGGCGTTCAACTCGGAAAACAACTGGCCAACATCATTCTCCCTGAACTGGAAGGGGATGCTGAAGTTAAAAGCCTTGATGTGTCAACCAATGGACTGATTAACGAATATAAAAAGATGAGGTCGGTTTAAACCCTTACCTGCAATCATTTTATTACTGAATTTATGAAAAGCCCCTTTGGAAAATCCATGGGGGATTTTTAAATTCCTGGAAAAGAATGATTTACCCCCATTTCCAGGTTGCTGTTTTGTAAAATCTTTTTTAATTGTACTTTTATCAAAAATTTTAAACCTTTTTTGACA
>CAWDHU010000005.1:0-8391 GCA_963802185.1 uncultured Bacteroidales bacterium | reverse complement strand
AGGGTAACTACCATTTGCAGGGAAATAAGAAAGAAATTGGGGCTTTGCCAACGCGTATCCGGGCAGAACTACGCTTCGAAAATCACTCATTATCTCTGTCATATCTTCACTTTCCGCAGGAGGCACCGAACGCAATTGCGCCAATATCTCACCAGGTTTCACCGTCGATTTTACAGGATATTCTTCACGTGGTCATAGTAATCAGCCATGTGGTCGGCCAGGCGATGCGCCCATTCACGGAATTCGGCATTATTCATAGTAAGTGATATTTTTCTGTAAAAGTAAGAATTGAGAGAATCAGAGGAGCAGAAAACATTATAAATATTAATTCAGAAGATTGTGTTTTAAAACATTGTAGGAATAGACCTTTTTTGCTAAAGTGCCGGGTGCCGGGTAACCGTTACCTGTTGCTACTAACCATTATTGTTTAACTGTTCCTGTCTTCTCGTTGCAAATTGAAAGTAGAATACCTTGAATAAAGAATGGAAACCAGCTCACGGCACTTGGCACTCGGAACCATAATCTTGATGAGTTACAGATAAATTCATTTTCTACAATTTTCTTAAACAGAACCATTCCAGAATAACTATAATTCGGGAGATGGAAAAAAGAAGTCAAAAGAATTTAAATTTACTTGATCCTATTTGCCACTTTGCTTAAAATGTCTTTAATTTGACATACCGAATCATCTGACATTGCTATTATGGACAATTATTGCCTGATGATCAGGGAATGTACTCACCTGTTATACCTTTTACTATGAAAAATTACCTCTACATTTTTATCATTTCCCTGGTTGTAATATTCTGCGACATTAAAAACATCCAGGCTCAAACTCACAAACTCCGCTTCAATTTTTCGGATTTGAACCGGGTACCGACCGAAATTTATTCGATTACGATCAATTGATCGCATACTGTAAGCAATTGGATCAGGCTTCACCAAGAGTCGGGATGAGAGAAATTGGCGAATCGCCAATGGGAAAGAAAATGTATCTGGTATTTATCTCCTCCCCTGAAAATATCGCAAAATTAGATCCGTTACAAAAAAATAAACCGGAAACTGGCATTAGACTGGACTGATGCGGGACTGACAACGGGATTCCCTCATTACAGAGGGCAAGACTTTCCTGCTTGCTACACTGTCGATGCATTGAACGAGGTTGGACCTTCCGACAGGCTTTCCCCCGTATAGCGTACACGCTTGCCAACACACAGAATCCGGAAATGCTGAGGTGCTCTTGATAACGTGGTTTTTATGGTGGTGCCTAATCATAACCCTGATGGGATGGAGATGGTGGTCTAACAACTACCGCAAATACAAAGGTACGCCCTACGAAGGCATGTACCTTACCGGGAGTTTATCATAAGTACATTGGCCATGATAATAACCGCGTATTTGTAACCCTCACCCAACAGGATAACAGAGTAATTGCGGCCATTTACAGCCAGGACTGGTTCCCGCAGGTGATGATCGAAAAACACCACGGGCTCGACCGGTGTACGATATTTTGTGCCGCCGATGAAGCGAGATCCCATTGCGCCCAATATGGATGAAGGCTGTATGGAACTGGTCGTGGATATTTGGCTCAGCCATGGCTAAGGACATGTCGGCAGCGGGTTGTGCAGGTGTAGCCCAGCATTATCTATACGACGATTACTGGCCGGGTTCAACGGCGACCGCTGAATGGAAAAATATGATCGGCATGCTCACTAAGCCGCCAGTGTCAGGGGAGCAACGCCTTTATATATCGAAAAGAACGAGTTGAAGTTCGTTGGGAAGGGACTGGGCGAAAATAAAAAAAGTATAAATATGCCTTTGCCCTGGGAAGGTGGCTGGTGGCGACTTTCAGACATTGTACGCTACGAAATGCAATCTACCTGGTCGCTACTAAGGACCGCTTCAGCAAACAGGCAACAGATCCTTCAATTCAGAAACGCTATGTGCCGGAAAGAAGTACAGAAGGGAAAGACCCTGGCGCCTGCTTACTTTGTAGTCCCGTCACAGCAACACGATCGGGGCGAACTGGTAGCACTGGTAAACCTGATGCACGAGCATGGAGTAAGTGTATCTCATCTCAAGGCTGACATGGTATGGAACGATAAAGTGATGCATGCGGGAGATATTAGTGGTCCCACGGCTCAACCCTTCCGGGCATTGATAAAGGAAGTGATGGAAGCTCAGACATTTCCCCTGTGCCATTATATGCCTAACGGCGAAGCAATTGAGCCATACGACATCACCAGTTGGTCGCTGCCCTTGAATAAGGGACTGCAATCCTACGAAATCCCGGTGGTGGTTGATGAACTGGAGAACAATCTGGAACCGGTACCGGTTCCTTATTGGCTGCTGGAGGCATTCCCTGATCACGACAATGGTTACTGGGTATTCACAGCTGCAAATAACGAAAGCTACAAGATAGCATTTAAAGCCCTATCCGATGGAATCAATGTTACCCGGACGATAGCAAATATAATCTAAAAAGGAAAAACAATACCGGCCGGTAGTTGTGGTTTCAGGTGATAAAGAAAGAAAATTCAGGATATGAAAAGATTGAGCAACGGTTTCGCCGGACCGGTTTCTCGCTGAGCCCTGATTCATCGACCCCTAACGTAGAGATGCCACGCATAGCACTTGTCGAAAGCTGGTTCGCGGATATGGATGCGGGATGGACTCGGTACATCTTTGATCAGTATGGTATCCCCTATACTGTAATTAGGCCTGGTGATTTCGCAAAGAAGACTTTTGAACTGAATTTCGATGTTGTCATTTTCCCTGATGAAAATAAAGGCATATTGATGGAAGGCAAAATAAAGGCAAAAGATGATGACGATGAGTATTACATGGCTAATTTGCCTCCCGAATATGCAAAGGGAATGGGGAAAGACGGCTTTCAGAAGGTATTAAAGTTTATCAATGCCGGTGGAACTATTCTTTCGTGGGGAGGTTCAACTGCACTTTTCGAAGGACTGATGAGTATTAAAATCAGTGAAACGGAAAATGAAGATTTCCGATTCCCATTCACAAATATTTCACCCAAACTCCAGAAAGCAGGATTAAACTGTCCCTCATCCTTGTTAAAGGTAAACTTATTGCCTGTCCATCCGCTGACATTCGGAATGCAGGCAGAAGCCGGAATTTTAACCACTGCCGACCAAGTATTCCAAACATCGGTGCCATCTTTCGATATGGATCGCAGGGTTATAGCATCTTATCCTGAAGATCATGTGCTTTTGAGCGGATATTGTAAAAAAGAAGAGTTGCTTGGGAATTATTCAGCTATGGTCTGGCTCAAGAAAGGGAAAGGCAACCTGGTTGTTTACGGCTTCAGTCCTCAATTCAGGGGTTCAGTACCGGGAATTTACAAACTGCTTTTTAACGGTTTATTGCTGAAATAGAATCTTCTTTACGGAACAACAGTATATGTATTCCTCCATACTCATATGAGAGAGTTGGAATTACTATGTCAGTTTGATTATAGAATAGTTTCAACTTCTATGAACAATACGCACTGAAAATACTTTATTATTGTTTGAACCTAAAAACAATAATAAACCAAAATGAAAAATACGATTTTCTTACTTCTGATATTTGCTACACTGGCAGTATCTGCACAGGAAAAACACCTGAAAAACATAGAACAACTTACATTTGGTGGCGATAATGCCGAAGCCTATTTCAGCTTCGACGGGAAAAATCTCACATTTCAATGCAACAATCATGCATGGGGGCTCAAATGCTGACCAGATTTTTAACCTCGATATTGTGAAGGCAGCCAAGGATACAACTTATCGCCCACCACTTATAAGCACCGGCTTTGGACGCACTACCTGTTCTTATTTTTTACCAGGTGATAAACAGATTTTATATGCTTCAACTCACCTTGGCGGGAAGGATTGTCCGCCAAATCCCGAACCACGTGCCGATCATAAATATCTCTGGCCAATTTACCCTGATTTCGACATTTTCGTAGCTGATTTAGATGGTAAAATTGTGAAGACGCTAATCAGTTCCCCCGGATACGATGCAGAAGCAACTGTTTCGCCAGATGGAAAGAAAATAGTTTTTACATCCACACGCAATGGAGATCTTGACCTTTATACCTGCGATATTGATGGGAAAAACGTAAAACAGGTTACTAATCAGTTGGGTTACGATGGCGGAGCTTTCTTTTCGCCCGATAGTAAAAAACTGGTTTTCCGTGCTTCACGCCCGCAAACACCTGAAGATATTAAGGAATACAAGGATTTGCTGGCCCAGAATCTTGTTATGCCAACGGCTATGGAGATTTATACCTGCAATGTGGATGGCAGCGATCTGAAGCAGGTTACGCATTTAGGCAAAGCCAACTGGGCGCCGTTTTTTACTCCCGATGGCAAAAAGATCATCTTTTCGAGCAACCACCAATCGATAAAAGGGTATGATTTTCATTTGTTTATGGTTAATCTGGATGGTATCAGGAATTCGAACAGGTAACTTCCGAAAGTTATTTCAATGCTTTCCCCATGTTTTCGCCTGATGGCAAAAAACTGGTCTGGTCATCGAACCGGAATAACCACGGAACACACGATACCAATTTGTTTATTGCGGATTGGGTGAAGTGAAAGACTTTTTAAATTACCAAGCTCTAAGTTCCAGATTCCAAATTATCAAGATCCGGTAACTTCCTGGTTATTTCCAGGGACTTTGAATCCGGAATTTTGGAACTGTGCTTTTTTTGGAATTCAATAAAATAACTCATTCTGGATTCAATTTGGGTGTGTCTGAAACGCAGCAGGTTTTCATATGCGCCGGCATATATTTCAGAAAGTCTTTTAATCCTGATTAATATTCCTTAAATTTGTAATCAAACACTATCCAAATGCAACAAGTATTAAAATATGTAGGTTATCTTCTGTTGCTTATTGTTGCAGGATTTTTAATCTGGCGGTTCTCTTTTATGATTGTTTGGGTGCTTATTGCCGCGGTAATTTCATTTATCGGACATCCGTTTTTCAGATTTTTCGACAGTATTCATATTAAAAACCGGCGTCTTCCACATGCATTGAGTGCAGCACTGTCACTAATTATAGTATGTATTGATGTTTTCCGGATTGCTGGCAATTTTTGTCCCGCTTGTTGTAAAACAGGCTGAAACCATTTCGAGAATCGATGTTAGCCGCCTGGCTGAAAACTTGCAGAGTCCTCTGCAATGGCTCGAAGAACATGTTGCATGACTTTGGAGTGATCCCATCCGGTCAAACTCTGGCAGATTTTATTGTGATCAAAGCGAAAATCAATCGTGAATCTTGGAAGCGTAACTGCAGCAATAAACAGCTGTTTTAGTGCAGCCGGAACCATTCTTGTCGGGTTGTTTTCGGTGCTTTTTATCGCTTTCTTTTTTTTGAAGGACAAAATGATTTTCCAGGATAGCCTGTTACTGTTTGTTCCTGTTAAACACCATCATGCCACCCGCAAAGTAATAGCTGATTCCAAACACCTGCTGATGCGTTATTTTGTAGGTGTTATGCTCGAAGTGATTTGTATGATGTCGATTATTACCCTTGGCTTGTGGTTATTTGGTGTTGAAAATGCCTTGCTGATTGGATTTTTTGGAGGGATGATGAATATTATTCCTTACCTTGGACCTGTGATCGGTACGTTAATAGGAATATCATTAGGTGCTACAGCTATATCTGGCTTCAGGTACCTATCCTGAATTGTTGCCCGTGATAGCAAAAATTATCGGCGTTTTTATTGGTGCAAACCTCATTGATAATAACATTCTGATACCTCTTATTTATTCAAACAGTGTAAAAGCCCATCCTCTCGAAATCTTTTTTGTTATCATAATGGGCGGCAGTATTGCAGGAATACCAGGTATGTTACTGGCTATACCTTTTTATACAGTGCTCAGGGTAATTGCAAAGGAATTTTTTAACCAATTCAGGGTTGTGCAAAAACTCACTGAAAATATCGATTGATTTTGGGCTCCCTGAAAATGTTTTCATATTATTTCCAGTTGTTGAAGTCGCTTAACCATGCGAAGGCTTTTTAATTTTATGCTGGTTGAGGCAAGTTATCTCCTGAGCCGCATAATCCGTAAAGCCTTTCCTGGCTGGAAAACCATGGGCCGCTTCCATAGAGCCGACTACTTCCTGTAACCTACGCTGTCCCGAATGTCCCACTCGGTATGCAATCGCTTTCGCGCTCGAAAGGGAATATGAATATGGATATATTCGCTAAATTATTGATAAACTTTCGCCTGATCTGTATCTATCTTACTCTATTATTTTCAGGGTGAACCTATGTTGAATCCTCATTTTACTGAAATGGTACAAATAGCACGCCAGCGCAAATTTTTGTTGCAACCTCCACCAATGGTCATTACCTGAATAATGAAAATGTTGATAGGATAATTAAAAGTGGTCTTAATCACCTAATCATTTCCCTTGACGGTCTTGACCAAAAAACCTATGAAAAATACCGGGTAAATGGAGATCTTCAGACCGTCAGGGATGGTATTGAAAAGGCTAGTTGCTGCTAAAAAGGCTACTCATTCTAAAACTCCATTTATCGAATTGCAATTTCTTGTGATGCGTCACAATGAGCATCAAATGAACAAGATGCGTGAATTTGCGAAGCAAACCCAGGCTGATAAAGCTTACTTTTAAAACAGCGCAGGTTTATAATTTTAATGTCGAAAATACGATTGTTCCTACGCTGAAAGAAAAATCGACGTACAGGCAAAATCCCGATGGCTCATGGGGGATAGCAATGAAAGTACGGAATCGTTGTCACCGGATCTGGAGTTCACTGGTAGTTACCTGGGATGGAAAAGTAGTTCCATGTTGTTACGATAAAAATGCTGATCATCAAACCGGTAACCTATTGGAAGAATCCTTAGCTTTCGTTTGGAAAAATCAGCATTATTACAGCTTCAGGAAGCAGGTTTTGAAAAATCGCTCAGAAATGGATATCTGCCGCAACTGCGGCGAATGAGGCAATAACCTTTTTGCTGATATAGACAGAGCTGGTTAGATAAAGAAGTATAGGATAAAATAAGTCACAAGTTTAGAAATGGGTTGCAGTCTGAATTTAGTGATTCTTTGCGGCTTTGAGTCTTAGTGGCAGTTTTTTATTGAGCCACAAAGCCACTAAAGCACTAAGAAAACACAAAGTTTAACAAGCAACTATCAACTACAGCCTAAGATAATTGTATTCTTTTCTGGAATAAACTTCACCCTGCAACAACCATTAACTATTTTCTATTTGCTATTAACTATTCTTCTTCCCTGTAAGCTCCTGGAAAACCCGCTCCAGATTATGTTCTTCACGATGAAGCGAAAGAAGAGTCAGGTTATTTTCTACAGCAAATTTGTTGATTCCCGGCCTGATATCTTCTCCCGGTTTGGCCTGCAATTTCCACGAAAGCGCATTTATTTTTACTGCTTTAGCAACTCCTGGTATCGAAAGCATCATTTTCTCGGAAGTTTCTGTTTCAAATTCTACGGTAACAATATCATGCTTTTGTGCTACAGATAATCCGGCAGTAGGGCCATCAGCAACTATTTTCCCCAGGTTAATAATAATAGTACGGCTACACACAGCTTCTACTTCCTGCATAATATGGGTGGAGAGAATTACAGTTTTTTCTTTCCCTATTTCTTTTATAAGTTCACGTATTTCAAGCAACTGGTTTGGGTCAAGTCCCGAAGTTGGCTCATCCAGGATAAGAACTTCCGGATTGTGAATTAATGCTTGTGCAAGTCCGACACGCTGACGGTATCCTTTCGAAAGTGTCCCGATTTTTTTGTTCTGTTCTGGGCCTAGTCCTGTAATTTCAATCATTTCACGAATGCGATCCTTTGATTCTTTTCCCAGTTTATGAATACCTGCAATAAACTCAAGATACTCCTTGATATACATATCAGTATACAGCGGATTATGTTCAGGCAGGTAACCGACTATTTTTTTAACTTTTTCAGTTTCGGTAAGTACATCAAACCCATAAATGGAAGCAGTGCCCGAAGTAGGAGGGATGTAGCCGGTAAGTATTTTCATCAGTGTTGATTTCCCGGCGCCATTTGGTCCGAGCAAACCCACAACTTCTCCTTTACCGATAGTGAAATTCACATGATCGAGCACCAGTTGAGTGCCGTAATTCTTTTTAATATTTTGAGTGATAATTGACATGTTCTCACTTTTATATTGTGCAAACCTACAAAAATTAGCCGAAACAGCAGGAGTTTATACTGTAATTGGGATAAATTGTGACTTTGTGATTCTAAGTCCCAACTCCCAGGCAATGAGTTCTAAATTTCGAAACTCAGGGTACAGTGTCCAGCATGATATTGGTAGAATCGAATTTTAAAAATTTATTATTTTTAAACGGTTAAACATAATCTGATC
>CAWDHU010000004.1:0-8691 GCA_963802185.1 uncultured Bacteroidales bacterium | reverse complement strand
CGGGTAACTGCCATTTGCAGGGAAATAGGCAAAGAAATTAGGGCTTTGCCAATGAGTGATCCCGGGCATAATGATGCTTTCGAAATCACTCATTATCTTTGTCATATCTTCACTTTCCGCAGGAGGCACCGAAGGGAGTTGTGCTAATATCTCGCCAGGTTTCACCATAGATTTCACTGGATATTCTTCAATGTGCTCATAGTAATCAGCCATGTGATCGGCCAGGCGATGCGCCCATTCACGAAATTCGGCATTATTCATAGTAAGTGTTATTTTTCTGTAAAAGTAAGAATTGAGAGAATCAGAGGAACAGAAAATAGTATAAATATTAATTCAAATAACTTAAATCAGGATATGGAAAAAATGTCAAAGGAACTAAAATTTACTTTTTACTATTTGCCAATTTGCTTAAAATGTCTTTAATTTGACATACCGATTCATCTGATATTGCTATTATGTTCGAATAATGCCTGATGATTAGGGATGTACTCACCTGTTATACCTTTCTACTATGAAAAATTACCTCTACATTTTTATCCTTTTCCTGGTTGTAATATTCTGTGATATTAAAAACATTCAGGCTCAAACAGCACAAACTCCACTTCAGTTTTTCGGATTTGAACCGGGTTCCGACCGGAATTTATTCGATTACGATCAATTGATCGCATATTGTAAGCAATTGGATCTGGCCTCACCCAGGGTCGAGATGAGAGAAATAGGAGAATCACCAATGGGTAAGAAAATGTATCTGATATTTATCTCATCTCCTGAAAATATCGCAAAATTAGATCGTTACAAAGAAATAAACCGTAAACTGGCATTAGATTGGAAGATGCGGGACTCAGAGCGGGATTCTCTCATTTCGGAGGGCAAGACTTTCCTGCTTGCTACACTGTCGATGCATTCGAACGAGGTTGGACCTTCCCAGGCTTTTCCTCAAATTGCGTATTCCTATGTCAATACAACGGATCCTGAAATGCTAAGGGCTCTGGATAACGTGGTTTTTATGGTGGTGCCTAATCATAACCCCGATGGGATGCAGATGGTGGTTGACAACTATCAAAAGTACAAAGGAACACTGTACGAAGGCAGCACATTGCCGGGCGTGTATCATAAGTACATTGGTCATGATAACAACCGTGATTTTGTAACCCTCACTCAAAAGGACACAAGAGTAATTTCGGCCATCTACAGCCAGGACTGGTTTCCACAGGTGATGATAGAAAAACACCAGATGGGTTCAACCGGTGTTCGCTATTTTGTTCCGCCTATGAGCGATCCTATTGCGCTCAATGTGGATGAAGCTGTGTGGAATTGGTCGTGGGTATTTGGTTCAGCTATGGCAAAGGATATGTCGGAGGCCGGATGCACCGGTGTTGCTCAACATTATCTTTTCGATGATTACTGGCCCGGCTCAACAGCAACAGCTGAATGGAAAAATATGGTTGGAATGCTTACAGAGGCAGCCAGTGTTCGGGGTGCTTCCCCTCTATATATTGAAAAGAACGAGTTGAGGGTTATTGGCAAAGGCCTTGGCGAAAATAAAAAAAGTATAAATATGCCTTTGCCCTGGGAAGGTGGCTGGTGGCGCCTTTCGGATATTGTTCATTACGAAATACAATCCACCTGGTCATTACTGAGGACGGCTTCGGCTAACAGGGAGCAACTCCTGCAATTCAGGAATGCAATGTGCCGTAAAGAAGTTCAGAAGGGTAAAACACAGGCGCCTTCCTATTTTGTTATCCCTTCAAAGCAACACGATCAGAGTGAACTGGTTGCTTTGGTAAACCTGCTGCACGAACATGGGATCAATGTCTCACAGCTCAAGGCAGATATGGCCTGGAACAATAAAATGATGCATGCCGGAGATATTGTGGTTCCTTTGGCTCAGCCTTTCCGTTCATTTATCAAGGAAGTAATGGAAACACAGACTTTCCCTTTGCGGCATTATATGCCTAACGGAGAAGCAATTGAACCTTACGATATCACCAGTTGGTCGCTGCCACTGAATAAGGGGTTGCAATCATACGAAATTCCTGTAGTAGTGGATGAACTGGACAAGAACCTGGAAGCAGTTCCGGTTCCCTTCACGCTTCTGAATGAATTCCCTGAACATGACAACGGTTACTGGGTTTTCAACTCTGCAAGCAACGAAAGTTATAAAGCAGCTTTTAAATCCATATCTGATGGACTCAATGTTACAAGGACTAAAGCAAAAATAATCTATAAAGGCAAAACAATTCCTGCCGGGAGTTTTATCGTTTCAGGTGATAAAGGGAAGAAATTTCCTGATATGAAAAGTATTCTGACAGTTGTACCGGAATGGTTTCCTACGAACCCTGATTCTTCGGCCACTAAAGTCCAGATGCCACGCATAGCTCTTGTCGAAAGCTGGTTCCAGGATATGGATGCTGGATGGACCCGTTTCATTTTTGATCAGTTTAATATCCCTTATACTGTAATAAGGCCTGGTGATTTCGCAAAGAAAACTTTTGAACTGAATTTTGATGTTGTTATTTTTCCTGATGAAAATAAAGGCATATTGATGGAAGGCAAAATCAAAGCAAAAGATGATGACGATGAGTATTACATGGCTAATTTGCCCACGGAATATGCAAAAGGAATGGGGAAAGAAGGCTTTCAGAAGGTTTTAAAATTTATCAATGCTGGTGGAACCATTCTTTCGTGGGGAGGTTCAACTGCACTTTTCGAAGGAATGATGAGTATTAAAACCAGTGAAACTGAGAGTGAGGATTTCCGTTTCCCGTTCACCAATATTGCACCCAAACTCCAGAAAGCAGGATTAAATTGTCCATCATCTTTATTGAAAGTAAACCTATTGCCTGATCATCCGATGACATTCGGAATGCAGGCAGAAGCAGGAATTTTAACCACTGCCGACCAGGTATTCCAAACATCGGTGCCTTCCTTTGATATGGACCGGCGTGTCATAGCATCTTATCCCGAAGAAGATGTACTTCTAAGCGGTTATTGTAAAAAAGAAGAACTGCTTGGAAATTATTCAGCCATGGTGTGGCTTAAGAAAGGAAAAGGCAACCTGGTTGTTTATGGTTTCAGTCCGCAATTCAGAGGTTCCGTGCCGGGAATTTACAAATTGCTGTTTAATGGGTTGCTGCTAAAATAGCTTCTTTTTTCAGAACAGTGCCAATTCTTATCCTCCATTCTCAAATAGGAGATTAGGGATTACTATGTCAGTTAGTTACAGGAATTGTTGCAATTAGTATGAACAATAAACCGTATAAATCCTTTATAATTGGTTAAAACTAAAATCAATTATAAAACGCATGAAAAATACGATTTTCTTACTTCTGATATTTGCTACTCTGGGAGTATCTGCCCAGGAAAAACACCTGAAAAACATTAAACAACTCTCATTTGGTGGCGATAATGCCGAAGCCTATTTCAGCTTCGATGGAAAAAATCTCACATTCCAATGCAACAATCATGCATGGGGATTAAAGTGTGACCAGATATTTAACCTTGATATTGCTAAAGCAGCCAATGACACGACATACCGTCCGCCACTTATAAGCACTGGCTTTGGACGCACTACCTGCTCTTATTTTTTACCAGGTGACAAACAGATTTTATATGCTTCCACTCACCTCGGCGGGAAGGAATGTCCTCCGAATCCGGAACCTCGGGCCGATCATAAATACCTTTGGCCGATTTACCCGGATTTCGACATTTTCGTAGCTGATTTAAGTGGTAAAATTGTGAAGACATTAATCGGTTCCCCCGGATACGATGCAGAAGCAACCGTTTCGCCCGATGGAAAGAAAATTGTATTTACTTCCACCCGTAATGGGGACCTTGATCTTTATACCTGTGATATTGATGGAAAAAACGTAAAACAGGTTACCAATCAGCTGGGATATGATGGGGGAGCTTTCTTTTCACCCGACAGCAAGAAACTGGTTTTCCGTGCTTCGCGTCCAAAAACACCTGAAGATATAAAGGAATATAAGGACTTGCTGGCTCAGAATCTTGTTATGCCAACGGCTATGGAGATTTATACCTGCAACGTGGATGGCAGCGATCTGAAACAGGTTACACATTGTGGTAAAGCTAACTGGGCGCCGTTTTTCACACCCGATGGTAAAAAGATCATTTTTTCGAGCAATCACCGATCGATGAAAGGATATGACTTTCACCTGTTTATGGTTAATCTGGATGGATCAGAAATAGAACAGGTAACTTCAGAAAGTTATTTCAATGCTTTCCCCATGTTTTCGCCTGATGGTAAAAAACTGGTTTGGTCGTCGAACCGGAATAACCACGGTACAAACGATACAAATTTGTTTATTGCGGATTGGGTGAACTGAAAAGCATTTTAAAGTCCAAAATTCCAAATTTCATGATACTGGATGAACTTCACTACTAACTTCCCGGGACTTTGAATCTGGAATTTTGGAATGGTGTTTTTTTTAGAATTCAATAAAATAACTCATTCAGGATTCAATATGGGTGTGTCTGATACGCACCAGGTTTTCATATACGCCGGCATATCTTTCAGAAAGTTTTCAATCCTGATTAATATTCCTTAAATTTGTAATCAAACACACCCCCATGCAACAAGTATTAAAATATATAGGTTATATTCTGTTACTAATTGTTGCAGGATTTTTAATCTGGCAGTTTTCTTTCATGATTGTTTGGGTGCTTATTGCCGCGGTAATTTCATTTTTCGGACATCCGTTTTTCGTATTTTTTGACAGTATACATATTAAAAACCGGGGGCTTCCACATGCATTGAGTGCAGCACTATCATTAATTATAGTAGTGCTTATGTTTTCCGGATTGCTTGCAATTTTTGTTCCACTTGTGATACATCAAGCTGAAACCATTTCAAAGATCGATGTTAGCCGTCTGGCTGAAAACCTGCAAAAGCCTTTTCAATGGCTCGAAAACATGTTATATGAGTTTGATGTGATCCCATCCGGTCAAACTCTGGCGGACTTTATCGTGATTAAAGCCAAAACAATCGTGAATCTTGGAAGTGTAACTACAGCAATAAACGGTGTATTTAGTGCAGCCGGAACTATTCTAATCGGTTTATTTTCAGTGCTTTTTATCGCTTTCTTTTTATTGAAGGACAAAATGATTTTCCAGGATAGCCTGTTGCTGTTTATTCCGGTTAAACATCATCAGGCCACCCGCAAAGTAATAGCTGATTCCAAACATTTGCTGGTGCGTTATTTTATAGGTGTTATGCTGGAGGTGCTTTGTATGATGTCGATTATTACCCTTGGGTTATGGCTATTTGGTGTCGAAAATGCTTTGCTTATAGGCTTTTTTGGAGGCATGATGAATATTATTCCTTATCTCGGACCCGTAATCGGTACCTTTATAGGAATATCATTAGGGGCTACAACTATATTGGCTTCAGGTACTTATCCTGAATTACTGCCTGTGATAGCCAAAATTACCGGTGTTTTTATTGGTGCCAACCTGGTTGATAATAATATTCTGATACCTCTTATTTATTCAAACAGTGTAAAAGCCCATCCTCTCGAAATATTTTTTGTTATTATTATGGGTGGCAGTATTGCCGGAATACCAGGTATGTTACTTGCCATACCTTTTTATACCGTGCTCAGGGTAATTGCAAAGGAATTTTTTAACCAATTCAGAGTAGTGCAAAAACTCACTGAAAAAATCGATTAAACCTGGGTACTCTGAAAATGGTCACATACTATTTCCAATTACTGAGTTCATTAAGCCTGCGAAGGGTTTTTAATTTTATGCTGGTTGAGACAAGTTATTTTCTGAGCCACATATTCCGGAAACCTTTATTGGCAGGAAAACCATGGTCTGCTTCCATCGAGCCTACCACTTCCTGTAATCTCCGCTGTCCCGAATGCCCTACCGGGATGCGATCGCTTTCGCGGCCTAAGGGAACTATGGATATAGATGTATACAGGAAAATACTTGATAAACTCTCACCCGATCTTATCTATCTAACTCTTTATTTTCAGGGAGAACCTATGTTAAATCCAAATTTTCATGAGATGATAAGATCAGCACGCAAAAAAAGCATTTTTGTCGCTACTTCTACCAACGGACATTATCTCAATGAGGAGAATGTTGAAAAAATTATTATAAGTGGACTAAACCACCTTATCATTTCCCTGGATGGCCTCGACCAGCAAACCTATAAGCAATATCGAGTAAATGGAGATTTCCAGACTGTTACTGAAGGTATTGGAAGGTTAATTGCGGCTAAAAAGGCTGTTCATTCTAAAACCCCATTTGTCGAATTGCAATTTCTTGTGATGCGACACAATGAGCATCAGATGAACCACATGCGTGAATTTGCAAGGCAAGCACAGGTCGATAAACTCACTTTTAAAACTGCGCAGGTTTATAATTTTAATGCTGAAAATACGATTGTCCCAACTTTGACAGAAAAATCAAGGTACAGGCAAAATACAGATGGTTCGTGGAGGATGGCCAGGAAGGTACGGAACCGTTGTCACCGGATATGGAGTTCTTTGGTTGTTACCTGGGATGGAAAAGTGGTTCCCTGTTGCTATGATAAAAATGCGGATCACTCCTCCGGAAACCTGCTGGAAGAATCCTTATCGTCCGTTTGGAAAAATCAGCATTATTACAGCTTCAGAAATCAGGTTCTCAAAAACCGTTCAGAAATGGATATTTGCAGGAATTGTGGTGAATAATAAACATAATTGGCCGTTCTGGGTTTTATTATCAAATTCCTATTTAGTATGATCAAAAAGCTCCTATCTGTCAATCCTGTCGGTATTTTTGCTTTGAGTATTATCCGGGTCTTTGCCGGGATCCTGATTCTTCTGCACGGAAAAATGGTTTTCGACTCTCAGATTATGAATGGAATGGCGGAGTCTATTAGCAAGGATATGGGAATGCCTTTTCCTTTTCTTATGGCTTACCTGGCTAAAGGATCTGAATTTTTCGGTGGATTGTTTTTTGCGCTGGGACTTTTTATCCGGTTTGTGTCCGTCCCTTTGGCAATTACTATGGCTGTAGCCGCATTTGTAGCTCATCACGGTCAGATCACCGGCGAAGGCGAGCACGCATTTTTATTTCTTCTGATTTTCGCAGCTTTCTTTTTTATAGGTTCAGGAAAGTGGAGCGTTGATTATTTGCTTAAAAAGATAAAAAAATAGAAATTCAACACTTTAGAAACCTTCAGGGGCTCGGGAGTATATTTATATCATTTCTTTTATATTAGACTGTTTGAATAACAACCACTAACTATTTTCTATTAACTATTCTTCTTCCCTGTCAGTTCCTGGAATACTTCTTCCAGATTATGTTCTTCGCGATGAAGCGAAAGCAACGTCAGATTATTCTCAACAGCAAATTTGTTGATCCGGGGCCTGATATCTTCACCGGGTTTGGCCTGTAACTTCCACGACAGTGTATTTGTCTTTATCGCTTTGGCAACACCGGGGATTGAAAGCATCATTTTTTCAGAAGTCTCTGTTTCAAATTCAACAGTAACAATATCATGCGATTGAATTACGGATAATCCGGCAGTAGGGCCATCAGCCACTATTTTCCCCTGGTTTATAATTATAGTACGGCTACATACAGCTTCCACTTCCTGCATAATATGTGTGGATAGTATCACTGTTTTTTCTTTACCTATACCTTTAATCAGTTCCCGTATCTCGAGCAACTGGTTTGGGTCGAGCCCTGAAGTAGGCTCATCCAGTATAAGAACTTCCGGATTGTGAATTAAAGCTTGTGCAAGTCCAACCCGCTGACGGTATCCTTTCGAGAGTGTACCAATCTTTTTATTCTGTTCGGGCCCTAATCCGGTTATATCAATTATTTCCCGTATGCTTTTTCCGGTTGATTTACCGAGTTTATGAATACCTGCTATAAACTCAAGGTATTCTTTAATATACATGTCAAGATACAGTGGATTATGTTCCGGCAAGTAACCGACTATTTTTTTAACTTTTTCAGTTTCTAAAAGTACATCATACCCATAAATGGAAGCAGTGCCCGAAGTAGGAGGGATGTAGCCGGTAAGTATTTTCATCAGAGTTGATTTCCCCGCGCCATTTGGTCCGAGCAAACCAACAACTTCTCCTTTGCCAATATTGATATTTACATTATCCAACACTGTCTGGGTGCCATAAACCTTTGTAACATCGTGGGTTATAATCGACATGTTCACACTTTTATATTGTGCAAACCTACAAAAATTAGCCGAAACAGCAGGAGTTTATGCTGTAATTGGGATAAATTGTGACTTTCAAATTGTAAGTCCCAAATCCCGGGCACCAAGTTCAGAATTTCAAGACAAAGGCTCAGTGGCCATTATGATAATGCAGAATCGAAATTTAAAAATTGAATAATTTTAGATTGTTAAACATAATCTAATTTGAATTTCCTTGGAATTTGAAGCTTGGAATTTTGGGCTTGGGATTTAATCATAATGTGATGATATCCTTATCGATACCTGGCAAAGAAAGCCAGTAAGCAACATAATTTCGCGGCGAATTTTAATCCTCAAGTTTTGTACTGTACCTGAGCTTATTTAAGTACTTTTGCACTCTTGTTTTTGAAACTCAAAAGATACTTCAGGGGGTGCTAAAAAGTATTCAACAAAATATTGTGAATAAGTCTTTGGATTTTAAAATTATAGTAATACCTTTGCACCCCTTTTAAATATAG
>CAWDHU010000003.1:0-7303 GCA_963802185.1 uncultured Bacteroidales bacterium | reverse complement strand
TCTGCCACAGGAGTTTATTATCGATGGCGAAGCCGGGGTCAAAGATCCAAAGGGTATGCTGGGGCATCAGATGGGTGCAAGTTTTCATATCGTAACGGCTCAAACTTCGGCTGCACAGAACATTTTGAAGTGTATTGAGAAATCAGGATATAACCTCCAGCATATGATACTTCAACCTCTGGCTTCAGCGGAAGCAGTACTGAGTCTTGATGAGAAAGAAGCTGGTGTAGTTTTAGTCGATATAGGAGGTGGAACGACAGATGTGGCTGTTTTCCTGGATGGAATTATCCGTCATACCGCTGTAATTCCTTTTGGAGGAGAGATAATTACAGAGGACATAAAAGCTGGCTGCAGCATTATAAAAAAACATGCTGAAGATCTGAAGGTAAAATTTGGTTCGGCACTTGCCAGCGAAAACCGCGCTGAAGAAGTTGTCGCTATTCCAGGTTTAAGAGGTCGGGATCCAAAAGAAATAACCCTGAAAAATCTGGCAAAGATTATACAGGCCCGGATGGAAGAAATCATTGAAGCCGTTTACCAGGAAATAAAAAGTACAGGACTGGAAAAAAGACTGATTGCAGGTATCGTTCTTACCGGTGGCGGAGCTATGCTTAAACATATTGAACAACTGACTCAATTCATTACCGGTATGGATACCCGGATTGGATATCCAAATGAACACCTTGCCAGCAACTCAGTGGATGAAATGACCAGCCCTATGTATTCAACAGGCCTGGGGCTTGTTCTATTGGGAATGCAAAGAGCTGATGTTTCAAGAATTAAAAATGATGTTACTAAACCAGAAGACACTAAAACGGAAGAAAAAAAACCGGCACAAAAGTCAACCAAAGTTTCAGATTGGCTCGACAGGTTTTTTGGCGATGGAATCAGTTAATAATTAACATTCATTTTGTTAGTAAATTTTTAAATAGTTGAAAGTAACCAGATATTAAACAATTAATTTTAGGGGGAGAAAAATGACTGAAATGCTAAAATTCGACAAGCCTGACGAACAGGCCCCAATCATAAAAGTAATAGGTGTAGGTGGCGGAGGCAGCAATGCCGTTTCGTACATGTACACGCAAGGTATAAAGGGAGTAGATTTCTATATCTGTAACACTGATTCACAATCACTTAGCAAATGTGAAGTGCCCAACAAAATCCGTCTGGGCAATACCGGTTTAGGTGCCGGTGCCAATCCTACAGTCGGGCGGGAAGCTGCCATACAGATCGCTGATGAGATCCGTGAAATTTTATCTCACAATACTTCGATGTTGTTTATCACTGCCGGAATGGGTGGTGGAACCGGTACCGGCGCAACTCCGATCATTGCTCAAATCGCTAAAGAACTGGGGATACTAACAGTAGGTATCATAACCAAACCTTTCAGTTTCGAAGGTCGCAAGCGCGAGATTCAGGCTGTAGCCGGAATAGAAGAACTGAAAAAGTATGTAGATACAACATTAGTAATTTGCAACGATAAGCTTCTTGATATGCAGGGCGATATGAAACTCAGCCAGGCATTTGGAAAAGCTGACAACGTTTTGACCATCGCTGCAAAAGGAATTGCAGAAATTATCACTGTTACAGGTCGTATAAATGTCGATTTCGAGGATGTAAAAACAGTAATGCAGGGCAGCGGGAAAGCTATCATGGGTGCTGGTATTGCCAATGGCCCTGATAGGGCTGTAAAGGCAGTCGAAATGGCTCTGAACTCCCCTTTGCTGGATGATACAGATATAAAGGGAGCAGCCAATGTATTGCTTTATATTACCTCAGGGAAAAATGAAATCTCGCTCGAAGAGCTCAATGATATTACCGGATATATTACTTCACGTACAGGAGAAGATGCAAATGTAATCTGGGGTGACGGGGTGGATGATAACCTGGATGATGAAATCTCAATTACATTGATTGCAACTGGTTTCAGCAGACCTGTAGTAACAATACACAATCTGGATGAAGTTAAAAATACATTGTATGGTCCACCGGCTGCTATAAAAGCTGAGCCTATAACTGAAGTGCAACTGGTTGCTGATCCGGTAAGCCCGCGGGTATCTGCTGAAGAACCTGAACGTAGAGTGAATCCGGAACCAACTGTAAATAACACTTCTCCCCTGACTCTTTTCAATGATAGCTCAGCGGAGAAAGCGGAAAAAACAACTGAAACCACTATTCAGAATTTTGAACCTATCGAAGTTAAGTCGTTCTTTCGTCAGGAGCCTGAATTTGAAATCGTGAATCCGGTTATAAATCAAGAAGCTAAAGAACCTGAATATGTGCATGCCCCGGTTCAAAAGCCAATTGTAGAACAGGAAGATCAGCGACTGGATCGCATCAGCAAGCTAAAAAACCTCAGCCACAAAACTTATGGTGCTTCAAATGTGGAAGAGATGGAGAGGGTTCCTGCTTACATGCGTCGTAATGTAGATTTACCTGAGGCAAACCAGATGAACGAAGGACAAGTTTCGCGTTATACTTTAGGCACCGATGCTAATAACAAACCTGGTTTGAGAGAGAATAACTCGTTCCTGCATGATAATGTTGACTAAATAAAGGTATCAATGGAACTGGAAAAACTGATTAATGAGGATATAAAACAGGCAATGATCCATAAGGACAAGGAAAAACTTGAGGCCTTACGATCAATAAAAGCTGCTTTATTACTCGAAAAAACCGGAAAAGATGTTACGGGTGGTATAATTCCTGAAACTGTAGAACTCAAGATGCTGCAGCGGCTAGTTAAACAACGCCGCGAAAGTGCCGAGATTTACAAAGCACAAGGCCGACCTGATCTTGCCGAACCTGAAATCTTCCAGGCTTCAATTATCGAGAAATACCTGCCCGAGCAACTAAGCGACGATGATGTAATTGCTGTTGTAAAAAAAGTAATAGCCGATACCGGAGCGACGGGAATAAAAGATATGGGAAAAGTGATGGGCATTGCCAGTAAACAGATTGCCGGTAAAGCAGATAATAAAATGATTTCGGAAATTATAAAGAAACTACTACCATAACTAAATATCTCTTCAATTTACTGATTTAGAAAACCCTGTGGCCCCCCGCAGGGTTTTTTGTTTATCCCGATTTGATCCAGCATATGAATGAATTTCCTTTTTCATTAAATTCGTCCATTGATTTTCGGGCATACAGTCCAACTTTAAAGCATTAATAAAATGTCAGAACCATGAATAAGATTTATTATTTGCTAGCATTTATTTTAATAGGCTCTTCGGACAATTGTTTCGCCTATTCCTATCCCCAGGAATACAAAACCGAACATTTTGTAATCCACTATAACATCGATTCTGTTCCTTCGCGGAAGGACCTATCGTATATCCCGGTTAATAAAATTGCGCCAGGCGATGTTGTTGACGGCGATCCGGATTGGATTTATGATAAGGAGGTTTTCGGCAAAAAAGTACGTGCCGTACCTTATTACATAGTTGATATGGGTATTAACCTTGAAAAAGCACTAAGCGTATATGTTGGAATGGGGATCGCAACCTATAACAAACCAAATATTAGTACTACTTTTTTTAATGATGAATTGATTATCAGGCATGTGTATGCATGTCCATTAGGAACCGGAAATACCGCGATTGAAGGCGAAACTAATTCTATAACAGGGTCCATTTTTATTAACCAGAATGTTCCCGTCAGTGACGACCTGCCGGACAAAGTTTCAGCGCTTCAAAAAGTATGCGCGCATGAACTATTGCACAATATAACTTCCTATTATTATAGTGGCTTCATGGTGAAGTTATCTTCACTGGCTGATGCAACTTCCAATGCCTGGTGGTGGGAATGCCTTGCCGCCCAAGCTGATCGGTTGGTTTTTCCAAAAAATACGCCTTACGAAGCCGAACTTTTTGCTATGGACGATAAGACAGGTATTCAAAACGTTATTCATAATTCCTGGGACGTCTGCAATAAAGATCCAAATTGGTATATAAGCAGTGCGTTTCTCAGTTATTTGCTCTACTACAGAACCGGAACCAAAGCTGATTTCGCTAAAATATTCAAATGGCCGGTGAAGGGTGCCTGGCAAGAATTTTCGTATATACGTACTTCGCTTGACGATTATGTGAAAACTGAGTTAGGCTCAAAAGGCCTGGGGCAGGAGTATTATGATTTTATGCTATGGATGCTTGAAAAAAGATATCAAAACCTCTACCTGGGAAACCTGTCAGCAGGGCTGGAATATATACAGACAGTTGAATTTAAAAAGATCAATATAGAGCCTAAGGTTACCTACCGGAAGGATGTGCCTTATATGTCGTTGAGGATGTTAAAAATTATAAAGCAGCAGGTGGTGAATGAAAAAATGTACACCATTAAGAACCTAAGCTGTGAAGGGGACTGTTCGGTGCTTGTTTTCGAATGTACCAGCCAAGGCCGGAAACTGATTCGCGAATTGGACCTATATGCGAAAAAAGACAGTATAAATATCATACACCAGCCCGGGAAATGGATCGAAGTTGGTGTTCTGAGTCATTCGCTGCACAACCCTTCATCAGCCTCTGTCGAAATAACCAGGTATCCTGACTTTGACGGAATTTATGATGGAAAGGTCGAATTTGCAGGCACAAATCCAAAACTTGACAGCAGATATACCATCACTATTTCAACTTTGACTTTTGAAATCAAGGAAAGCGAGGTTACATGCAATTTTGAATTTCATAAGGAATATCCAAGAGATGGCTTTTATGCAAAAGGGATTCAATTGAAAGGAAAAATAGATCCGGCGGGAGTGGTACTGCTGATAGGATCGGTACAAGGTTTTACCTATCCCAAAGGTTCGCAAGGTTGCTGTGATTTTCCAAGGGTAAAAGATGATCCGAAATGCGTTAAGTTTAATCATAATCCTTATTATTGGAAATTTGATGGAAAAGTAATACTGACAGATAATAAAGCCACACTAAAGGGATTTATAGCCGCCGGAACAGGTCAGAATCATTTTATGAAAGCGAGTGAAAGGCTGTATGCTTTTTCGACGGAGCGGAAATAAATTGCCTATACTGGCTTATATCCTCCCCTATAGTGCGATTAT
Organism: uncultured Bacteroidales bacterium; assembly: GCA_963802185.1. GTDB lineage: Bacteria > Bacteroidota > Bacteroidia > Bacteroidales > UBA4417 > UBA4417. The sequence continues at coordinate 2,250 of CAWDHU010000003.1, read as the reverse complement.
TATTTTTCTGCGTCTGAGGTAAAGAAATGTTACCCGCTCTCGTCAGAAAATAACACGAGCGCAAACGGAGGCAAATCCAACACCGGAATAGAACGGGTATTATGCTATACAATTATATGCCCGTTCATATCCCTAATAACCTGTGAATCAGCCATATTAATTAATTTAAAAATATTTTTTCACATTTTTGGTGGGATTTTAAAATAATGTTGTATATTTGTACTATTCTTCTATTACATTATAACATTGATACAATGATACACTTCATATTAGACCCAAGTGGGGGAACACCTTTCTATAGACAGATTATAGATCAGATTAAATTTGGAATTGCCTCCGGTAAATTAAAAACCGGGGAACAGCTTCCAACGGTTAGGTCATTGGCTGTGACACTTAAGGTAAACCTTAATACCATTGCCAAGGCTTACAAAGAACTCGAAATCCTGAGTATTCTTGATACACAGCAAGGATCAGGTACATTTATAAATGCCAATGGGATAGTCCTGAGCGACGAAGAAAAACAAAAAAAACTTCAGGACATCTGTAAGGAATTTTTAACGGTAGCTTACACTTACGGGTTTTCGAAGGAAGATGTAATAGATGAGCTACAAAATAACAATCTTACTAACAATCATAATAATATGTAATTATGAAAACTAAAAATCTTTTTAACGCCATTTCAATAACTGTATTAATCAGCATAGCAGCAGTATTAACAGTTATTTTCTATTTAAACTATCTGGATCTCAAGGTTTTTATTTTGTTGATAGTACTGACTATACTCATTAGCAGCTCAATAAAAATTGCAGATCAATGGGAGAAAGCAGTTCTGTTGCGAATGGGCAAATACATTGGATTAAAAGGGCCGGGGATATTTTTTATCCTGCCTATTTTAGATCAGGTAATAGATTATATCGATCAACGGGTTAGGGTGACTGATTTTAAGGCAGATCAAACATTAACCAAGGATACAGTGCCGGTTAATGTGGTTGCCACTTTGTATTGGACAGTTTGGGACGTAGAAAAAGCAGCACTCGAGGTGGAGGATTATATGACAGCCGTTCAATACATTGCTCAAACCGGTTTAAGAGATATTATCGGGAGACATGAATTAGCAGATTTGTTACAGGACAGAGTTAAAATTGCAGAGGACCTTCAAAAGTTGTTGGATGAAAATACAAATCCATGGGGAATTACTTGTCAAACTGTGGGAATAAAAGACATTACAATTCCACAAGGATTGTCTGACGCCATGAGTAAACAGGCACAAGCCGAGAGGGAGCGCCAGGCGAGGGTTATCCTGGGTACAGCCGAAACTGAAATTGCTGCTAAGTTTGCCAAAGCCAGCGAATCATATTTGAGCAATCCGGTAGCACTGCAATTAAGAGCCATGAACCTGATTGGAGAAGGACTAAAAATAGGTTCAATGATAATTGTACCCAGCTCTGCGCTTGATGCCATGAACCTGGGTGGAATAAGTGGTATTGCTTCGCTTTCTCAGTTAAATAAAACTGAAAAAATATAACAATAAGTTTATATTTCCGACATAAGGAAGGAATAATGAAACATACCAGATCAATCGTTTTCGTTTTAAGTATATTTCTTTGTGCATGCAATAATACTGTCGGTACTATTGAATTAAAAGGAAAAGTTATTGATGAAAGCACAAAAACTGCAATTCCCAATTTATCGATAATGGTTGAGGCGTTGGGTCAAAACAATGATGAGTACATAAATCAGTATGTGGGCGATTTTACCACTGACAGTTCAGGCTGTTTCACCTATACTTTGAAGAAAGTTAAAAATGTGTCTTTGTACAATTTTTGCATTCGGAGTAATCAGGCTTATGCTGAATCAAATAATATATTGGGGCTGTCTGATCTTCACACGGGTGGTAAGTTCTTATCCTTTCAAATGAAGAGAATAGTTGACTTTACTCTAAAAATAAATCGGGTCAGCAAAACAACTTTACGAGACACACTTACAGTATCGTGGAAAACAAATGGAATTGATGGTAAAACATTTTACCCATACAAAATAGAAAATTACCGGATTAATTCAGAAAATCGTCTCATATGGATAGGTGGGGAGGTAAAATCAGAAATTAAAACAAAAGTTTATGCTGATAAAAATACAATAGTGCATTGGGAACTATTCAGAAATGGAAAGCACAAGGATATCATAGATACAATTTTCTGTATCAGGGATGCAGGCAATAGTGTAAATTTAAATTACTAAAAGAAAATCCCG
>CAWDHU010000002.1:0-7422 GCA_963802185.1 uncultured Bacteroidales bacterium | reverse complement strand
CAGCTTCAATCTTTTCGTCAGCTGTTATCTTTTGTATCTCCATCGGGATCACGAGATCAATTTTATCCCCTTTTACCCATTCACGGTTAATGGCAATATAACCGTTCACAACTTTCATTGGAACAGAAGTGCCATTGATTGACAATGAATTAAGTGAGTTTACAGCGGGAACTGAGGTATAAAGATCACTTGTTTTCCGGTTAGGAACCCGAATGTATATTGTAAATTGCTTCGTTTGTTTTGGATTAACTGTTATTGAAACATCACCTTTCCATGGATAATCAGTTTTCTGAACCATCTCAACATCAGTTCCTGCGACTCTTTCTACTTGTATTGTACTGCCAATATAAAGGTTCACATAGATGTCATCATCACTTTTTACATAGGTCCAGGTCGGGATCATAAGCAATGTACGGGGAATATTGCCAACACAACAAGGACATACATGCCATGCTTCTCGTGGCTCCGAACTTGAAAGTGGATTGGTGTAGTAAAAATTCTTGCCTTCATTATCAATAGATCCAAGTAGAGCATTATACATTGTTTCCTCATACAAGTCAGCATATTTTGCGTCGTGGTATGCAATATTCATTTTGTATTGGAAAAAAATCAATCCGCAGCTCGAACATGATTCACAATAAGCATCGTTAGGTAAAGAATAATTGCCTCCGAATCCTTCTGAGGTTTCACCACTACCGACTCCACCGGTAACATAATATTTTTTATTCACCATGTTATTCCATAGTGACATAACCGCGCTCTGATAATCTATATCACCGGTTTCAGCAGCTATATCAGCCATTCCCGAGTAAGTATATACTGCGCGAACTGCATGGCCTACAGCTTCGTATTGTTGCTGAACAGGCACCAAGCTCTGATCATATTCACTTCCATTTGCACGATTGTCAAGCAGAAATTTTGCAAGCGTAATGTAATTTTCCCCTTTCCCGTTGCCCTCTACATCATCAACGAAGCGACCAAAACGAACCAGGGCCTGCTCCATCTCCTGATGACCATCAAACCAATGATTCTTATCCGGTCCAATATTAGCTACCCAGCAATCAGCCAGCTTCTTAGCAGCATTATAAAGTCGTTTATCTTTCCCTTCAGTCAAGGTGTAATGGTTAATAGCTGATTCAATAAAATAACCAGCTACATATCCTTCATGATTACCACGGGTAGCGGGCGACCATCTCTCTTTCCAACGGGTAGTACAACCTCAGGGCTATACACATTGATTCAATCGTCTGGTGAACCCATGCATTTGAAAAAACGTAACCAAGATGTTTCCCATGAGGCTCACCCCGAAGTGCTTTACCAGCTTCGATAAAATTATCAAGCCCGCCTTCTCCGATAGTAAGATCTGTACGTTCAATCTGTTTAATGCACCAGGGTATCCAATTTGTAATAAGAACTTTAGCGCGATTATTCCATAGTGGATTATCTATTTTATATCTTTTTGTATACACAACATCAAGTCTTTTTTCTTTTGGCTGGGAACTTACTATAACTTTAAGTGATGAAGAAGCCTTCTTCTTACCGGCCTGTGATGAGAGTGTAAGTACATAATCTCCTGGAACGGTAAAAGTAGCAGTTGTTACGAGGCTGGTTGGGTCAGCAAATTCAACTTTTCCTGGACCTGTAGCTACCCATTTTGTGTTATTAAGAGGGCTGATTGATTTTATTCTAGCAGCCAGGTATGTTTTACCACCAACCATTACATTACGATCACCACCTGCGGATATGAAAGGAGCTAATTCGGGCGAATTAGTTGTTTTTAAAACTTTCCATTCGAGAATGGGTGACAAAAAACGTTGTACAGAGTCAATTTCAAGTCTTAAACGGGTCGTTGTAACTTCATTAAAAGTTGTTGTGTTAAATTGGTTATTAACCAGTCCTGATCCTTTTGAATTAGTAACCGGTATATATTCTTTTCCATCCCAGTATTTAAGCCTGTATGCTTGAGGTAATTTCCCCAGGTTGTCATAGTTGTATAAAAATATAGAAATCTCATTTATAGTTACTGGTTGATCCCAGTTATACTGCAGCCATTGTGAGGTGAGTCGATGTGCTCTCCTTTGAAAGTTTGCACTCCCGGCCCACCGACGCAATTCATCTGGTACTGTATTGGGAGTTAAACCGTCATTCAGTTCATTAAGCGAAGCGGCATCATGATCAGACCCGGATATTGTAGCAAGTATAGCAATATTGGCCTTTTCTGGCTTGGCTTTGTCTTTCTGTAATGCACTGTGGAGCGTCAATGTCATTCCGAAGCATATAAAAAGAGCAATTAGCAGAATCCTGTATTTTTTCATATCAATATTGCTTTTTGGTTAAGTTGCTTTATTCCGGTTAGTATTCTTCATTGCTATTTTTATCAGGCATAATCATTAATAACAAAAGAAACTTCTGTGGACAAAAAAGATTTGCTTATTCTTTAGCCTTCATTAGGCGTAAACCGAAGTTTTCCGGTTTACGCCTTGAAGACTGTTCATTAAAACATTTCGGATTAATATCCAGGGTTTTGTGTTAATTTACCATTCTTATGAATCTCATCCAAAGGTATCGGGAATAATTTCTTAGTATCTCCATTAGGTACATGATTCAGCCATTTCTTGGTAGAGAATACTCCAAAACGAATCAGATCCTGACGGCGATGTGCTTCCGCTGCAAACTCCCAGCCAAGTTCGTCAAGGAATCCGCCATATTCAATAGCAGCACCATTATCACCTGTAACTATACCTAATTCATCAGCGTTACCATAAACATATACGCTGTTCCCCATGAGTTTATCTCCTGTTACAAAAGCTTTTGATGGATTTGAAGTGAAGGCCCTAGCTCTAACTTCGGAAACGATAGCAGCTGCATCACTGGGACGTCCTGTTCTGAGCATACACTCAGCTTTCATCATCTTTACTTCTGCAAACCTGAATATGGGGAAATCAACACTTGAGTGAGTCTTCATACCTTGTTTTATTTCATATTTCCCAATTCTATATCCCTCATATCGTTCTGTACCATAAATACTCGCACAGGTATTGGTATATGAAATTTCAACTACTCCATTATCCGGATTTATCTGATCGCCCATTATCCAGGTATCACCTAACCTGCTGTCATCAGGATCATAAGTGTTAATGAACTGTGGCACTGCACAACTTCCACCCCAAGGCTGAGCCTCCATTTTAAAGACTTTTCTCATTAAAGGGTCAAGAGTTTTCATATGATTGATATTACCAACACCCTTGGTTTCATCGTAAGGAACGGCAAAAATAAGCTCTCTGGAACTTTCATTGTTAGTCACAAACGATGCTTTGTAGTTAGGCTCAATAATATACTTCCCACTGTTAATAACAGAATCACAGTAAGCCTCACACTCTGCCCATTTGCCACTTCCAGTATAGGTTACCGCATTCAGATAAACTCTAGCCAACAAAGTTTGAGCAGCATATTTTGTAAAGCGTCCATAAGTTGCACTGCTTACATCTTCGCTGAGCAGAGGGATACAGGCTTTTAATTCACTCACAACAAAATTAAATACTTCGAGCTGGGACTTTTGAGCCGGAGGTTCAGCATCGGTATAATCGGTGACGATAGGAACATTACCATGATTATCGCAAAGCAGAGAATAGTAAAATGCTCTGACAGTTCTAAGTTCGGCCAGTAAAGCTGGTTTGCCTTCATCAGTCATAGGAATGGAACCTGACTCAATCTGGTAGATGACTCTATTGGCAGTGTTGATACCGGTGAAGCAATTTAGCCACAGATTCCATGGTTGCCATTGCTCGGAAGTCCATGTATGCAAGTGCATACGTTGGTAGGTTCCACCATCAACCCACCCGTTGGGACGGCCAGGAGTTACAATCTGGTCAGCAGATTCTTCCTCAACATCAAAATAGCCCTGCCAGTCCATCATCATTGGCCTCATTACCGAATAAACCGGTGCAACAATTGCCGGGATATCATTCTCGGTAGGAATATAATCCTTTGCCAGAACTTCACTGTATACTTTCTCATCTAGTTTAGTGCAGCCACTAATTAATAGTATGGAACCTGCAAGCATTGCGCTTATATATGATTTTTTCATAGTTGTAGTTTTTTAGAATGTTACATTTACACCAATGGAAAAGGTTCTGGTTGTCGGATACTTGTCCCTCTGATCATTTCCCGGATCCAGACCAGACCTGTTAACTTCAGGATCAATACCCTTATAACCAGTTATAGTGAGCAGGTTGAGTCCCGAAGCATAGACCCTTGCATTTTTAAAAGTCTTTGAACCCTTAACATCGAAAGTATATCCAAGCGTTACATTATCAAGTTTCAAATAATCACCTTTCTCAACATAATAACTTACGTAACAGAGTTGACTCTTAAGCGTCTGTCCATAAACCTTATCGAAAGCAGAAGCAAGTTTATTATAAGATAAATCATATGTGTTTTCGTAATACATCCTCGAGAAATTCAAAATCTGGAATCCAAAAGCACCACGTAAATTAACCGTCAAATCGAAATTCTTATAATTGAAGTTATTGTTAAATCCTAAATAGGCTTTTGGTAACCCATTTCCGATAATTTGTTTATCAGTTTCATCTGCATCAACAATACTTTTTCGTACACCATCTTTATTTTCAATTATCCATTCTCCATCTGCATCAACTCCAACAGAATTATATCCCCAGAAATTCCCAATAGGCTGTCCTACCTGAACACGGTGCGTATTTGTTTGAATAGGTTCACCGGTATAACCTGCGTCAATATAGTCAACGGTTAATTTGTACTGATCACTTGAAAGAGAGAGCAGTTTGTTTTTATTTGTTGAATAAGTCAAACTTGTTGTCCATTGGAAAGTTTCTGATTGAAAAGGATTATTGGCGGCCAACATAACTTCAACCCCTTTATTCTCCATTTCAGCAGAATTAGCCAAAATAGTGCTATACAGATAAGGCGGTACAGGAACAGGGAAGTCATAAAGCATATCCCTTGTTGTTCTTTTGTATAAATCAACACTTCCCGAGATCACACCCTTTAAAAATGCAAAGTCAAGACCAAGGTTCAACTCTTCTTTCTTTTCCCAACGTAAATCGGGATTAGGATTTCTGACAGGTGATATACCTTGAATCCATTTGCCATTATACAGGAATCTATCACCGTAGTTAAGGCTGGTTTGAGATTGATATGGATCGGTAGGCGCGGTACCGGTAACGCCGTAACCCGCTCTTAGTTTAAGCTCATGAATAAAACTTAAATCACTCATGAATGGCTCACTTGATATCCTCCAACCCAATGAAACTGCCGGGAAATTACCCCATTTGTAGTTGTCACCAAATTTACTTGATCCTTCTCTCCTGAAGCTGGCCATTACCAGGTATTTATTGTCGTAGTTATAATTGAATCGGCCAAAGAAACCTATAAGAGTTGATGAGCTTTTTCCGCTACCCATCTGAGCCTCGCCCCTGATTAAGGCATCGCCGGTACCCATATTGTTGTATGTATACAAATCAGTTGGAAAATCCCAGTTTTGCATCCAGAAATTTTCTGCCTCATAATATTCATAACTATAGCCACCTAGTAAAGTAAAATTGTGATTTTCAACTTTTTTTGAATAATCGGTAGTAAATTCTAACAGATTGTCAAAGTTAGCATCTGTTGATCGTGAAGCGTAACCATTTCTTCCATATTTTGTAGTCGAAACATGTTTCTTGGTTTCATAATATCCTCTTAAAGCTGAATTTTCAACTCTTGACACCATCAATTTAATATGCAAATCAGCTATTGGTGTGTATAAGGCACTTCCCGAATATCGCAACTCTTTTTCTTTATTGAGTCCATCGGCTTCGTTTAACATAGCTACCGGGTTGTTATACATGTAGGTATCCCTCTCCTGCCATACTCCATCTGCATCTTTAATTACATCTGTCGGATTACGGATAATAACCTGTCGGTAAATTTCAGGGTTAAAACTATACCCATCGCCACCTGCCCAATAGCTCATATTCCTACTCGACATATCAAAATTAAATTTCAACCTGTTATTAAACATTGCATGCGTTAGATTCAAACGTCCTATAAATTGATCATTATCTGATCGCTGGAAAATACCTTGAAATTTTCTGTAGTTGAGTGATGCAGTATAACTGGAGGTGGCATTGCCTCCTTTGAAAGTTAAGTTATGAGACTGGCTAACCGGAGTACGTGTAACCTCTTTGAACCAATCGGTTGAAGCACCCAGATCTTCAAATCCAATACCCTCTGCAATTTTTTGCCTGTACTCCGAAGCAGTCAGAAAATCCAATTTCCTTGCTATTGTCTGTGTACTAACATAGGATGAATATTCAAGTGTTGCCGGTGTATTTAATGTGGCGCGCTTCGTTGTAACGAAAATAACGCCATTATTTCCCCTGGTTCCATAAATAGCAGCAGCAGAACCATCTTTCAATACATCAATTGAAGCAATGTCCTCTGGTGCAACGGAATTGAGGTTTCCTGGAACACCATCAACAATAACTAATGGTTCAGTAGAAGCCATAAGAGTGGAGATACCACGCAGCATGATCTGAGTACCCTGAGTTGGGTCACCTGATGAAGAAGAAACAGTAAGTCCTGCTACTTTCCCCTGTATTAACTGAGCAGCATCCTTGGTTGCTCCCTGCAAAAATTTATCTGATTTAACTGTTGATACAGCACTGGTAACATCACCTTTTTTCTGGGTTCCATAGCCAATCACCACAACTTCATTGAGCCCTGTTGCTTCTGATTGTAATACCACATCGTAGGTAGTTCTTTCATCCGTAGTAATTTCAGTGGTTTTCATCCCTATAAAAGAGAACACCAGGACCTGACCTTTTTTAACATTATTCAGAGTGTACACACCATCCACATCCGTTGTGGTTGCGTTCTGCGTTCCTTTTTCATATACCGACACGCCCACCAATGATTCACCGGTTATGGCATCAGTTACTTTACCTGTCACTTTTGGTGTTTGGGCAAGTGCATACAGATTGCATGAGAGCATAAAAATGACAACTAGTGCTGTACTTAAGCGCCTTGACCATTTTTGCCTGTGGTTTTGAGCTTTGTTTTTTTTCATGTTTGTTTGAAATTTGGTTAATTATCAGTTTAATTTAAAATTGGTTTCAAGCATTTTTCATGGTTAGTTAATTTATCCCATAGACATTGATTTAATTTATTAATAATTGAAGTACTTATTTTCTATTTAGTAAATGCTATATTCGTAATATGCCATGTTCGTTTGGAAAGTTGAACCCTGTTAAAGGTTATTTATACTGCAGAAAAAGAAAGGTCTTATTTGACCATCCATTCGTAAATACCCGAAGAAAAATCGACAGGCATCACAAATTCCAGCCTAACAGCTTTGGTTTTTACGGGTTTAAACTTCACCGGAATAAGGGCATCTTTTGCCAT
>CAWDHU010000001.1:0-3284 GCA_963802185.1 uncultured Bacteroidales bacterium | reverse complement strand
TTATTCTATTTCGAGCACCACAAATGATTTCTCAGGCATTTGCAGTTCAACCATATTTTTATTTATTTTAAAGTCAGTGAATTCTTTGGGAACCACAACACCAGGCTTTTCGAAGGTATTGCAATCCGTTATCAGGTTTGAAGTCAGTATCTCTCCGGTTACTTTGGTGATTTTCACACCGTTGATATCGCAACTAATCTTTTGATTACGTGAAGCAAAAAGATTTGCAACCGAAAGATGGATTTTACCATCAGCAGATCTGGAAACCGAATAACTGATTGAAGGAATGCTGTCTGCATCCAATTTGTATTCTTCACACTTTATGTTCGAAGGCAGTAACTTTGATTCCTGGTGAACAGCCATCATTTTAAACACAAAATAGGTAGGTGTGAGCACCATTTTTTCTTTATCGGTAAGTATAACAGATTGAAGCACATTAACCGTTTGAGCCAGGTTAGCCATTTTCACCCTGCCGCAATGATTATTGAAGATATTCAGGTTGATTGCAGCCAGCATAGCATCTCGCAAGGAATTCTGCTGATACAGAAATCCTGGATTAGTTCCAGGTTCTACATCATACCAGGCACCCCATTCATCAACTGCTAAAAAAATACGTTTATCAGGATCATACCTGTCCATGATTGCTGAATGCCTGCTTATCAATTCATCCATATGCGAAGTCGTGGCAAAACTGCGCAACCAATTTTTCTCAGTAAAACTTGTTGCCGAGCCCTTATTGTCCCAGCCATCGGGAACAGTATAAAAATGCAATGAAAGTCCTTGCATAGCCCATCGTGCACCTTCATTTTTCATTAACGTTTCTGTCCAGTTATAGTCGTCGCTGTTAGGCCCACATGCAATTCGCTGTAATCGGTTTCCTGAAAAACTATGCAAATAAGTGGCATACCGCCTTAACTCGTTTGTATAATATTCGGGTGTCATGTTACCACCACAACCCCAGTTTTCGTTGCCAACTCCAAAATATTTCACCTTCCAGGCTGCCTCGTGGCCATTCTTTTTACGAAGGTCAGTCATTGGGCTTTTGTTATTTGAAGTCAGATACTCAACCCATTGAGCCATTTCCTGAACAGTACCGCTTCCCAAGTTACCTGTTATATAGGGATCGCAGCCAAGAAGATCAATAAGTTCCATAAACTCATGTGTGCCGAAAGAGTTATCTTCAGTAACTCCTCCCCAGTTGGTATTTATAATGGAAGGCCTTTCGGATGTAGGACCAATGCCATCTTTCCAGTGATATGTATCTGCAAAGCAACCACCAGGCCAGCGAAGATTGGGTATTTTCATGTCTCGCAACGCTTTAACAACATCGTTTCGTATTCCATCTGTATTTGGTATTTTGGAGTCTTTCCCTACCCAGATACCATCATAAATGCAATGGCCTAAATGCTCAGCAAAATGACCGTAAATATCTTTGCTGATTATTGCCCCAGGTTGATCTGCAAATATGTAAATCCTGCAAGTGGCCGGCTCAGCCTGTTTTTGGGCTGCTGCAGTTACTGCAAATAAAACAACTAAAAGTAAAAGTGCAGATTTCAGATTCATATCAAACTATTTCTGTTACTGATTAATGTTATGAACTATTTAGCGCTGATCCATTTTTAGTTATGTACAGATAGAATTTATCCCTTTATATTTTATTGTATTGAGTTCAGATGATTTCTTAGTATTCATTGTCTAAACCGGCATATTAAAATAAATCCGTGATGTAACAACTCTTTGTATTTCACTTAGTTGAAGCGATAATACCTGGCACCTTTCTGTGAATTCACTTTATCTTTTTCATCAAGTTGGATAAACAGGCTCATATTAAGGATACTCTTCTGGAAATTACGTTTATCAAATTACTTCTGACAGATGGCTTCATAGAGTGATTGAAGCTAAGGAATAGTAAATTTCTGTGGTAACAATTCAATTGTGTAAATTGATATTTGTGTGTTGAAGTCCATTTACACAATTCACCCATGATCGCAACAGAATAATCAAGCAGATCACTTAATCACTTGAAAAAGCAATTATGAAGGGGAGGAGGGTTAATTATAGCATCAGACATTCAAACAAACGTCTGTATGTCTTTAATAAATTGGGGATAAATAATGTTTTCTCCATTTTTCTTATGTAACTCACAATTCAGGAAAATAATCCTACATTATAGAATCATTTTAAATAAGGGTAAATTTTACACTTATTTTTGACCCAGCTAATATACAACAAGAATTAAATAAATGTTCAAAATACACTTAAAAAAAATAAATATTTTATATGTATCTGTATATCTGCATTATATATCTGTAAAATTTACAAATAATATTATAATTTAATCATTTATCTGAAATATCCTATTGATTATATGCACTAATTTCTGTGGTTTAATGCACAAAAGTATCGCAGATGTCAAAAAAAAGTGATTGGTTTAACAACTATATTTCTAATACTATGAAATCTCAGAATCAGTTGTTGATTACAATAAAATCAATTAATTTAGAAGTGTAAGTCAGAAAAATAAAACAGCCGGCTATCGCCGGCTGTAGTTTATGATACCTGAATTTGTTTCAGAGGTTTTGGCTTTGCTTCTTCTTTCTTAGGAATATTTACATGTAGTATTCCATTTTCGTATTTCGCCGTAATGCGATCGGTTTCGACAATTGCCGGAAGCGCAAACGAGCGGCTGAACGATTGATAGCTGAACTCCCGGCGTGTCACGTTTTTGTCTTCCCTGGTTTCATTTTCTGTTTGTTTTTCGGAAGAGATCGTAAGCACGCTGTTATTGAGTTCAATATTAAAGTCTTTTTTAGTCATTCCCGGGGCAGCCATTTCCACTTCAAATTGATCGCCTGTTTCTTTAATGTTTACTGAAGGTATGGTCGTATTGGTGAGCGAGTAATTCTGGTTGTTCCAGTCAAACAAGTCACGGCTCAGAAAATCATTAAAAAAATTTGACCAGGTGGGTTGATAATTTTCTCTTTTTACGAGTGACATAATAACCTCCTTTTTAAAAGTTTAACACTATTTTAATGGTTTATCTGTTGGTTAAAATTTCAAAATAAATGCCAATTTTAATTTATGCTATATATTTTTTCTATATTTCTGTTTTACAGATATTTATCAATATTTTAATCATATCAGACAGGTGTCAAAATGGCGTATCCGGACTTACAATTTGTCAGATTAAATGGCTGTTTTATATACGTTTTTACAAAGGATAAATACTATTTATTTTTAAAGAATTCATAAATTAAATCGTCCTCGCTGAGAAGGTTAATATA